>CBDBCZ010000015.1:155000-1301638 GCA_965203295.1 Nitrospirales bacterium
AAGCATATGGGTATGTTACAACACAACTTCCCATGTCAAGACATGACCCTGCTCATTTAATTACCTACTACCGAATCTTCCCCATAGCCATGCTATCGCCAGTTTTTGCCAGTATGGCACCAGACCGATTCTCCTTCCTTCCTGACACAACAAACGCTGTGGAAGCCCACAGCCGCATCTCAAAGAGTGGCAAGGCCCCTGAGCCACTTACGGTAGCACTGATGTCCTTGTACAAAAAGGACATGGTTGCAATCTTGGAGGGCTTAGCTGAGGTTGCCGGGATTTCCACAAGTTATGTGGATAGAAATCCAGCTACTAGAGAGAAGCAAAGCAAGCGCGCCAACATTGCTCATCGAAAAAGGCAAGCAAATGACGTAAATGATGCACAAGGCCCTCCTGATCGCAATTCCGATTTCAAGAAACCAAAAACTAGAAAGCGAAAGGTGCCTGAAGCTAGTCAGTCAGATGAGAAGCAAAAGCAGAGGAAGGGAACGGCACCTGAGAGCAGCCAGTCTCTTAGGAAAAAGGTTTGCACATGTAGTTTCCCTCTTTGGAGGTACACTTTGAATTTACAGATGCTTCTCATTTAGCCGAAGCTGACTACTGTATCTGATTCAGACGGTGAAAACTGCCTGGAATCACCCATGCAGGTATGTTGTACATGTAATTCAAGGGCATGCACATGTACATGTTACATGCAGGATAGTTCAATTAGCAAATTGTTTATATCATCTCACCTCTTCTCTAGACAACCCCATCCAAACACCTAAGATCTGATCCTGTTGTTGACTTGTCATCCACTCCTCCATCAGCAGACCCAGTTATCGACCTGACGTCCACACCTCCATCTACAGATGCCATCGTTGACTTGGATTTAGTTCCGACACCCCCATCTCGTCCTCCATGGATACCTGAGTTTGAACTTTTTCTCGACGACAAAGAACAGATTCTCTCCGGCTCATGCAGCATATCACCACTGCACAGGCTCTTTTGAAACAGAAGTTTTCACAGCAGAATGGACTTCAGAACACAGTAGAGGTGGCTGATTTGCACTACAGCTGTAGTGCTGATAACTTCGTGCAGATAGTTAACATGAGCAATTCTCACTGGGTGTGTGTGAGCAACCTCAACTGCAAACCTGACGAGGTAGACATCTATGACAGTCTATACGCAACTCCATGCTACACCCTGAAAGAGCAGGTAGCTGCCATTCTTCGCTCACCAGTAGAGAGAATAACTTTACGCATGGTGAACATGCAGCGTCAAAATGGGGGTGCCGACTGTGGCCTGTTCGCTGTTTCCATAGCTGTGAGCCTGTGTCATGGCGAAGATCCAGCTGCTCACGTTAAAGAACAATCGCAAATGCAAGAGCACTTCATCTGCTGCTTGGAAAACCGTGATATGGTCGTCTTTCCAGACTCCGACAAGCCAGTCCGTACAAAGCGACGCATCAAGTCAGAGTGTGCAGTTTCTGTGCATTGCAAGTGTCGTCTTCCTTGGAAAAAGACATCCAAGTCCCGAAGTATGGCAGAGTGCAGCAAATGCAAGCGTTGGTATCACCAGGACTGTGAGAACATACCACCCGCTGTGTTCTCCGACAGTGGCGCAAAGTGGCCTTGTAACTATTGTTTGTAGCTATTTTACATGCATTATACACATTTGTATCTACCACGCAGTGTACATTGTACGCATAAAATCACACTTGCTGAGTTAATGTTGCATTTACAATATACGTCCATCGTGTTTTGGTGTACATGTACCATCACAAAGTTTATCATTTCATTTCCTCCCATTAGCTGGGAAAATACACATGGGGACACAGAGTGGGGGGCCACTGCACACCCCCTGCCATAAGTAGGGGACGCGGAGTGGGGGGGTCACTGTTTATCTCCTCCCCCTGCCATAAGTAGGGGACACAGAGTGGGGGGAGGGGGGGCACTGCACATTCCCTACAGTACAGGTAGGGGATGCGGAGTGGGGGGGGGGGGGGGGGGGGGGGGGGGGGCACTCCGCGTTCCCTTCTGTATACGAAGGAGAAGCGGAGTGTGGGGGGACACTCTGCGTTCCCTACTATTAGCAGGGGTAAATTACAAAATAATGTAAAATTCTACCCACCCGCTCACACATACAGCTTAAATACGGACATACGCGAGCGCTCGAGTATCGTATACGAGTCTTTTATTCAACATGGAGCTTAGAAGAGATAGAAAGTGTACGTAGAGAAACGCCCGTGGCAAAACTACGGTGATCAGCCATGTCTACAGCTCGTATACGGCGTTACATGAACACGATATACGGATCTACATGCTGTTTCCAGGCTGCAGGGTCCAGGAGCGCGGGGTATATCTCTGCTAGAGACTTCTAGTTTTTAAAAAATTCATTTACCATAGAATGACCAGAATGACTTGTGTGAATGTATAGTGTGCTTTTAGGTACTAACATCATTACACATGCTGTACACGCTCACATAAACAACGGGGATGAGGCTAAAGCAAATAGACACACAAGTGAGCTATACATGTAGCCATGGGGCTACATCCTACATGTATACATGTATGTGTACCCTCAAGCCTCTGGTAGTGCATTGTAAGGATCAAATGCATTATTAAAGACTCACCTCGAAGAGTTCTCCCACCCATAGGTGAAGACATGCATATGTTGCTGGAAAACAAACACAAACATTCAATATTTAATATTCTCATATTATACATGAACATGAACATGTACACTGGGACTCCTTAGCACAGAAGTTGCATATGTTGAACAATACAGTCTAAGGAAGTGGAGCTATCTCCAGTTGCCAGATAGTACGTATTAGCACTGTAAAATAATGTGGGGTACTTAGACAATCCTTCGTCTTCCAATTGCCTTTCACTGCTTCTTCTACACACACCGTAGCACTTCAAGTTTAACTTTACATTCCCAATGTACATGAAAAATTACAGTGTTCTCCAATAATTATGGCTGACCATGTTCTCAGGAGAGCTGCCTGGCGGGATGACAAACTGGACTCCACCCTTGGGCTGCTCCAGAGAGAATTCAATCATCACCTTAAAGGGCTTCCCCTCTAGCGAAGGAGGAGATTAGATATCTAATAAGTACATATTAGTATTGTAGGATGGTTTTTGATAGTGAATCGCAGGTTTGTACAAAGTACAAAAAAATAGAACGCAATATGGATACATGTATACAATGCACCTACGCAATAACTAAATACCTGTACGCCATTTGCCTTCAAAACTCAAAAGCTTACACTACACTATCAAAACGCGGCCTGTGTTAAGTAGCTACAGATCATGCAGTTTTGAAAATGGCAAATTCATGGCAGAACTTATCGTATAGCTGGAAAATTTGGCGAGAACTTTAATTTAGTGGTTTGGCAAATTGTAAAAAAATCACCAAATTAAATTCTTGCTGCTAATAAAAAAGCGTGATGTACTCCGTAACACCCACGCACAATTATCTATGGCTACATACACCTGTGAGACTTGATCATGTCGATGTAGAAGTTTTCAAGAAAGAAACTATTCTTCCCACTCCACAAACAAGCACACTCTATCTCGAGACTTGAACCCAAAGCTTGTGAGTGTCTGACATCGAGGCAAGTACAGTAGCTACACGCTGTAATAAAGTGGGGATGGGAAGTATGCCGCCTCTCTATGCCGCTGAGAATGAAGCAACAAAGGCTGCTACATACTTCTCCGATCAAATTGCTAGAATGCTGCAGAATACACATATGTTGTGCGCTAAATAAGGATTACATCATACACCAAATTTAAACTTCGCCAATATTAATTTTTCCACCGATTTTCCAAATTTAATGCTCGCCAAATTTTCCCGCTATACGGTAGATAAAATCATTCCATGGGATAGAACCAAAAGTGAAATCTAACAAGTATAACTTCTTGAACACTTGGCATTATATACATGTACTCACCATATCTTCCTGAGGAATCATAGGTGTCCTTGGGTATCTTGACAATGAGCTCCCCAGCACTGGCTGAACAGTCACTGTCACACGACTGGATGGCTTCATGATGGCACACATCATAGTACTCCAGATTACGCCTGTAGGGGAGAAGCAATTAAGTAGATAAATGCAAACAAACTACGTACTATTAGTACACACTTGCCATAACCAACTAGTCATGATGACCTGCATTATCACGAGTGGGTATGCTTCCTCCCCACGCCCACTGCGCAGCCTGGCCAGCCATGGAGGCTGCTGAGCTGACACAGCAGCCCCTCTCCACTGCTAGCTGACCAGCAACCACCCATAACAGGCTACACTGTAGATACTTCTTACTTTTTGGTATCAAGTGGGCAGATGGAGAGGGTGGGGTCGGTGTAGGAGAAGTTGGCATTGTGGGTGCCATTCACAGTCACTTTCAGAATTCCTGAAAAGCTCAGAGTAAAGGCTCCATGCCGTGATGGGGATACACAAATGGCTACCAGCCAGTGATCACTGTACTAGAGTCTCTGCTACTGTTCATGACATTCACAGCAAAAGGCTAACCAAATGAATGTAGCCTAATTATCAGTCAGTAGCTGCAGTACAGTATTGCAACTCCGTATCTTACATACGTTGAGAAGACATTATAGACTCCAAATGTGTACGATATGTATGGAACTTTTGTGTTTTTCCCTACCCAGCAAATCCTTTTGAATGGGAGTTTGAAATTAAGCTAGTTCATCTTACAACCCTTTCCTTTTATTTCAAAGGATACGACATTGCTTGCAGTTCAGTGGCAGTTTCCAGAGTTTCCCAGTGTTGGTTAGAGGAAGAACCGTCAATTCTGTGCACCCCTGCAAAGATACGGCACGGTGAGTACTGCAGCAAACAACATGCAGTATGAGCAATTTGTACATGGGGGCCCCATTGATAGTGTTGGCTGAGCATCGTACAAAAAAAAACAAGTCAAGAGCAAAAATAGTGAACCAATATCTTCAGCAATATTATGCACATGCCTGCCACAATTAGAAAACTGAAATATTCTTCCCACAAGATAAGTTGCACATCAGTACGAACATATACATGAAACGTAAAACAATCTCACCAAAATTATGTCTATTCCACAACATGTTCCACAAATCCTAGGCTAGATAGACCCTACTATGAGTTAGTCTAGCTAGCTATCCCCAACTTCTACCCACCTAGGGATCGCTTGCAGTATCTCGGCGGTAGAATACTGCAAGCGATCCCTAGGTGGGTAGAAGTTGGGGATAGCTAGCTAGACTAACTATGAGTCATACTAGTCTCGGTACCAGCCCACCTATCAAGTCGGAGATCGCTTACAGCGGGATACTGTAAGCGATCTCCGACTTGATAGGTGGGCTGGTACCGAGACTAGAGTCATACTGTGAGACTGATATTCTGCTAATGACCTTGTGATGGTCTCACGTCCTACAACATCAGTACCAGACCACAAACTCCATCATAATGGTCGGCATACTTTTATACATGTAGAACGCTGTTGTGAAATCGAACTTCAAACTCACAATAATGGTATGTCTCCTAAAGTTGATGTCACTGATAGTGAGATTTTGATGAATTAGTTTAAAGTTCCTATTCGAAGAACTCTGACTCTTCTTCTGCTTGCTCATTGCTTCCTAGATATAGAGACCACGCTGTACAGCAGACTCAGTTCGATCAAAAGTGGGCGGAGTTTTGCTTTCGGGCAATTATCGCTAGCTAGCCTCGTTCCCATTCCTTCCTAGCCTCGTGCCCAGGCTCTCTGCTAGTCTCGTGCGGCGCCCACGGCTAGTTGGGCACGAGACTAGCTCTCTGGGTGACGCTATAAAAGTAAAAAAAAGTACTACCCGCTTATCTCGCAGCTCGCTTAGGAACTAACTAACCAGTTTAGCTGTGAATCTTTGATCACAAGTTTCCAACATTACCGTACACAGCCTATTATTTTTGCATCAGTGCCTGATGGTGTCTTTCCAAGAGTCAATTCTTCCGACAGATTTTTTTTAATGGGGGACCAGTTAGTTCTGCAAGTTTTGGGCTTAGGACTTAGGGGGACCAACTGATTTTGTTAATAATCTGGTCCTGGGACCATTTTAGGAGGACACCTAAATTTTTTGTGTGTGACAGGACACTAATGGCTCTATAGCTATAGCTAGTTCCTGGCAGCTGCTGTGGAAAATCTAGAATGTTGACGTACACAAGTCTTAAAACCATGTAAGAATGCACAGCAAAACTTGCAGGACCACACAAGAACTGAACAAGAACTCTAGCTACAAGAATCGATCTTGTTTGAGATTTTTGGAACACATCATGTGAAAATCTTGCCACTACATGTATCTTGTAGAATTTCTTCAAAGATCATGCTACCAAGTCTTTTGGGCTGACAAGCTAGGAACTTTTAGGAATCTTGCATGGCTTTGTCAGACCCTTATCGAGACCCTTGCTGGATTCCTGCATTTGTCTTACACTTTAGAGCCTTGCATGATTCATGAAGGCAACATGCAAGTTCACTGCTGTATGTTCTTGTTAAAGTCTTGGCAGACTTAAAAGACTCGCATAGGAATAACAAAAAAGCTATGATTATTAAAACTAGTTACACATAAGAAGAATACACACTACACCTAACTACGTACCTATGGCAGTCTCATAGTTTGTGCTAGGAGTATCTCTGCATGTGCATTTTGTAATCGTTTCATGTCAGTCTTTACGTTCTATCAGTAAAAACTATGTCAGTTTTTATGTTCTACCATGACATGCTATAGGAGGAAAAGAAATAGTGAATTAATCATAATTATCACTCTTGTGCCTTTGTACCAATTAATGCATTAAATTGGTACATAGGCACAAGAGTGCATAAGAAGTACTCTTCAAGTTGGTATGATGTATACAGCTACTCAAACCTACCTATGAGCTGGTCAACTCCAACGGAGGCTGGAAAAACAAGGCGACATCTCAGCCATGCCATGATGCAACTGTACAATTGATCCCACTTGACAGATAGCAGGGAACCCAATCGTTTGTAAGCGGTGGTTGCAGCTGTACCAGGCCGCCAGTGAGGGACATGACTATAGGGGGGGGGGGGGGGGGGGGGGTGAAAAAAGCATTTTCAACCTCTCTCACTCGCGTAAGTGGACCTCTTGAGAACTTCATGACGGCGGTAGACGGACTCCGGTCGGGGATGTTGATTGGAAGGGGTGCGTGGGTTGAATACCCAGGTGTCATAGAAAGACCTCTCAAACCTTCCATCCCAGAACCCACTCCGTCTCGCCACTATGTTCAGCCTTGACACTCCTGTTGGAGCTTTTGGCTGTAAGCTGCTCTTCTTTGATGTAAGGGAGATAGGTTGAGAGATGTTTTAAATTTGGCTGGTAAGGGGCTAAGAGATTTGCTGAGAGGTTGAGTATTCAGTAAGGGTCAGGTTGGTGTGATTGATCAGAGCTATGCTTCCCAGATGTGCTGGTAGAGCCAGCAAGTCGCATTCTGAATCACTGGGTGAACGTGTTCCTGTTAGGGCTGGGATATAATGGAATCTCAGGGTGTCCTTCGGAGGTTAGAAAAGATGGCCGGTAGATGGCATGGTACGGATAAGGAAGGTCCACTTGCTGACCAGACCATGCGTGATAGATGAGAGTACCTTCAGTTTGTTGTACCATTGTTGTTCACGAACTGAGAGTTATAGAGCTGGGTTCTTTCTTAGGGCTGCACCGAGGTGGGGCCTGCCTTCAGTGGTGATGTTCACCTGTAAGCCCTGGAAGGACACAGTTGCATTTGGGAGTGGAAGGGTGACTAACGTATAATTTTATGGGCATCAATAAGTGTGCCTCTAGAGTGTATATATGTGTGTATTGACCTCATAGTCAGTGGAGACTCAGTCAGTGAAGGACAAATGCCTGTATATGCCAGTTATATATAATTTTTTACTCTACATTGGAATTTGTATGTCATTACCTTGTGCTTTTGTTAATGGTATATCTATGCTGTAGTAAGTATACATGCGATCATGCGTATGCGTGGACGTCAACCAAAGTGCGCATAGCTTGAAATGATAGTCACTATATCAAGTCCAAGGCATTCACTGCTGTACTACCGGAGAAGTGGGTGAATCTCATTTATTTTTTTACCATAACTCCTCGCAGAAACTTTAGTTTTCACCCAAGGCTCATAATGCAATACGCTTTGCCCCTCTGTGGCCCCAACTACTTCGTGCCAAACATTAAATTATTTCACTATCCGGTACACACACGTAGAATTAGTTTTAATATTATTGTTATGTTTATAATTGTAAACCGCGAAACTACGATTTTTTCACTGAATAGACAGAGACAAAGCCAATTGCTTAACCTTGCCACCTGCGTGCACGGTAAAATTATAGTCCAGAACTTTGCAGATTTATTGCCCTGCACGCACATGCATGAAGCGACATTAAGCAGTCAAGTGGTTCTGTCTGTCCATCAGTCTTGAAATATCTTTGTAACAAGGTATCTCCTGGCCTTCTACATGGAAGTGGCCACTTGAATAGATTGCAGAGAAATGTTAGATCAGACTCAGTTTACTTAAACTTGTGTTGTATGCGACATCAAGAGGGTAACTGCATGACTACTGTGGTGAATGTGAAGGTTTTTGTGTATGTTCTTCCCACGAGCTGATTACTTGGCGAGTCTTTGAAGCAATCAAAGTTAGCTGGAATGGTAAAAATATTCAGCCTACTGTACACCCCCTGCTTATCACAAACAGTTTCTCCTCTGTGAAAAGCAACTGTCTTCCGAATGACATCACAAAAACACATGCTAGTGTGTATCATGTCCCGGCCTAGCAAGATGTAGGCATGGCCGTATGAATAACACTGATAATCAAAAAATATAACCACTGCTTTGTGCTCAACAGGTATACATACGTAAGCTACGTAATATACAAAAAAAATTCATCATCATTATCCTTGTTAGAATTAGCTGAATCAGAAAATATACATGCAGACTCACAAACAGCATCAATGGAGAGTGTGCTGTTTGGAGTGCCATTCATACCCAGTAGGCTGGATTGACAGCAGAAGCGCACAGTTGCAATATCAGTCTCTATAGCAGTCAGTATACTCCACTGCAGCAAAACTGTCCACAAACCCTCCTCCATGTGAAAGCCTTTGGTTTGGCCACACCCTCTGGTGCAGCGACAGTGCAGGTGATGACGAAGAAACTGCATGGAGGACAACGGGTAGGCAAGTGGTGGAAGGCACCACAGACAGTATCAGTGCTGGAGCTGTAGGGATTTAAAATATCCTTCATCAGTATTATATACGTAGTGTACTTTCCTCTTCTTCTACACGATTTCACTTCCCACTCCATGTCTAGTAGTCAAAGATTCTAATTCCATATTCCCTCTTACTGCTTTGTTGCACATTTTAGAAGAACAGCCAAGTATCTTTCTATAGCTGAATAGATTCCAAGGAAGCTGCCTACATTTTGTTACAATCCCACACTTCACTACCATATTCTAAAGCAGGGCAAAGTACCAACAGTAACCTTCTTGCAACACTGATATTCTTAGTACTTGAAAACTGTGTAAGTGATTAAGTTTCTTCCTTCCACAGTTTATTACAGAAGGTAATAAACTGTGGAAGGAAGAAACTTAATCATGGGAGGTAAAGACATTTACAGTTTCTTGGGCATTGAATTTGTTAATAATGGTTCATTGGATAGTCATGTACGTACATGACTATCCAATGAACCATTATTAATGTTTTTTTTTATTACTTTTACAGGTCTGGTTTCAGTGGTGCAAATGATACCACAGACACTCAGCCCAAAAATAATCAGGTTGTTTTTACTGACATTATACAAGTGGTTTGACACTAAATGTCGGAAATCTAATTGGAAATACTTTCTAGCAATGATTTCCTTGTTACAGTAATAGAGTCTCCAAGCAATAATGGTGAACTCAGGATCGCGAATCTAGTATTCAGTCAACAGCCCCTACTACACATACTGATAATCGCCACTCCCAGCTCCACCTGGTGCTGTGCAAGTGACAACCACCACACCCGAGGCTGCCCTAGCTCATTGGGACCCAGAGTGAAGCCAGGAGGAGAAGTGTAGGAAACAGAGACGTCAGCAGTAAGAGCAGTTGAATCTGGGGAGACAAGGATGGTGTTGGTTTGTTAGCTAACTGGCAGGTCCCAAAATTGGATGCTTTGTTATAGCTGCAAAACATCTACGTAACACAGGATGATTCAGCCATATGGTAGACAATACGCCCAGTGTTAATTATTTGTGAGCAGATTCCTCAGGGCCTGGAACAGCATTGCAATCAAGATATTTATAGCTGGTCACACCATTTTTGTAAGATAGATCATTCTTGTCGTACGTACATGAACAACTCTCCACATCCTACTCCTAGCCCCAATTTCCCATAACTTAAACCATAAGCCACATTACTGGATGGAAAATATAGGCCAGGGGGCTGAATATGGTTGTACGTAGTATGTCTCTAATTTTCCATTTTTACCCCGTGCATATGTGGCAGGGTTAAGCAATTGGTTCTGTCCGACTGTCTGTCGTCTGTCTGTCCAATGAAAAAATTACAATCTAGCAATTACTGGGCTTAACAATTGCTAATAAAATCTGACCTGTAAAACATGAACGTGTGGGTACTTGATAGTTACTAAAAGCGGTTTCCATTCTCCGCTCTTTCTCATTCAACACGGTAAGGTCCACCATTTTAATAGAATCAAGAACTCGATTACCACCAAGGGCGGGCATGCATGCGCACGGGTTCTAGACACATGTTTATATTGAAGTGTATGCATAGACTTTTATTTATCAATTGGTTATTAGCTAAAGCTGGGATTGGCATAACTATATTAATTAATAAGGTCTAATGTTTACTGATGAGTTCAACTACTACTGCTAAGGACTTACAAACATAGTACAGGAGTTTTATAATAAATGGAGGTTGAAGTCTATCATACAAAAGAGAGCTATCATGGTATTTTCTAATTGTTCAGGTACATGTACATGGAAGTGGGGAGATAAAAGGATTGCAAGTTAAAGTTACTTGGGCATTAATAATAGTCACAGTACAATCATGTACAGATTCGTGAAGATAATAAATAGTGGTAAGGAAAAACTATAAGTAATAGAAAGTTATTGTTAGTTTTTGTACTTCGCCTCACTTTTGAATATGGTAGTGAAGTATGGGCTTGTAATAAATGGCAGACAGGTTCTTTAGAATCTATTCCGCTATGTAGCTATAGGAGCAGCTAAAAAATACACGCCTGCTCTTCTAAAAATTAATGTGTAACAAAGTAATAAAGGGGTAGAAAAGGCAGGAGGGATATGTGCAAACGTAAGTGGTGGTACACTCATTGACAATTGACAAGATGATGACAGACATCTTAGACTATGTAGATTACTACAGTGAGTGGGAAGTGAAACTGTGTAAAAGTGCAGAGGAAGACCTGGAGGAAAGTAAAGAGTGAATTGTTGCTGCAGTTAAATCTAGTCTAAGACAGCCAAGGGATATTAGCTGAGGATTATTGAGATAGTAGATGAGGCTTCATTTTGAGGTATAGAGATTCAAATTAATGATGGCTAGAGTAGTAAGTCTGTACGAGTCTTTTTGTAAGGAATTTAAGAATTACTAGCAGGGGGTTGGGAATCCAGGAACACGTTTGATGTTTCAAGTTTAGGTCGGGTACTAATAAGGAGTTCTGAATAAGGAGTTAGGGATAAAAATGATGATAGGCAGTGTAAGTTATGTGGGATGAATGTGAGAGTGTAGTACATAATGCTCTGGAAGTGTCCTGTGTATAACATTAGAAATACTTTCATGGGAGAATTGGTAGCTGTCTAGTTAATCTTACATTTACACAGCATCTTCGCAGTGCATGTGCATGTCACATGATGTCTCAACAGCCAATAGCCACACACACAGCACAATTGCGGGTAAACTACCTTATACATGCACATTTGTTGTCGTGTAGAAACTGGCGAGGACTCTCTGCAGGAATGATGTTAGTGCATTAACTTCAGTACAGTAAGACACTACTGCAACAAGAGCTGCTTCTTCACAGCTGAAAACATCAGTCTCAGTTTCCGTGGGAATACTATGGAGTATGTACGTACCACTGCTAAAAATAAAAGGGTATTTTAAAAGGGTATTTTAACAATGTTTAATTAGTTACTGGAGTTGCATCTATACCTACTGTGATGATAAGGGAACAAAGTTCTGCTGATTATAGTACCTCACATGGCTATCATAGTATGGAGAGATCATGTCACATGTCGAAGGTCTGTAGCAACAATTCAGCAAAACCAACAATTTAGCAAAAACCGTGACTTGTGACAGTATCTGTACTACACAGATTATATAGTCATAGTCAGGGAGTACAACTGTGAGAGAATACAATACATTTGACCTATATATGCACTAGATCTAGAGGGCAAATAGTCACATTGTTTATGGTCTGTTTTGGGAACTACAGTAAGAGTTAAATTCACACAAAGGACTGAGATTGTCCTACGTAAATGACAAAATGAGTCCAACATACATGTAGATGCAACTTCAGAAACCAAACTGTTGTCATAATAACCGTTTATATATATATAATATAAGCGCTATGGTAGCAACATGACTAATTATTATTACTAAAATCAGATATTCTGGTTAAATTTATTCCAGTTTAAATAAAAATTCTGCCATCCAAAATGGGGTGTTTTAGTTCCTTGCAACCTCTTTGAGTTCAGACTGAACATAATTATTCCAACAGTAGGAAGCATTTTTACTTTGGGCAGGTAGGCAGGGCGTTCCGTAAGAGTACTTGCAAAGCACACCCGCTAGGGAACTGGGGGCGTGGTCTCCCATGAAATTTTATGCAGATTTTCAGACTAGTACAATCTTGTGGAGAAGTAGCAAGAGTTGGACAACTTGCTGCCAAGCCTACCCTTTATGCTTGAAGCCTAGCTTTAGAGGCGTCACTCCGCTTCGCTCTCAGACGGCATACGCATTGCAATGTCACCAGAGGATGCATATATATCTGCCCAACATCATACCTATACCTACACACATGAAATAGATTGAACAGGCTCTTATCTTCCCGCATTGGTAGGGAAGCTGGAGCCAGAACGAGAAAGTGCTCCTCTGTGCATTTAATGTAAATCCCAACCGATAAATGAATCTCACCAATCGATTAAGAGTCTTCTTAGCATGCAACCTCAACTTTATGTAACACAAACTCTAGTGTTCTAGTAAAGAGTGGAAGATTGGTGCTCTTCTTATTAATTTGATGTGCATGAATCCACCAATGGTGTGTATTTCTTGTAACTACTTCTGGAGAGCTCTGTCTAGAACACTATGCTGTCCTGCACTGTATAAGGAACTTCAACAAGTGTGATTACAATGAGTTATGAGTTATGAATCCTGTACATTTGCCTCACTAGGTAGGACAATTTTGCCTCCCCCCCCCCAACCAAAAAAAAAACAAAAAAAAAAACACGGAAATGAACAGAGTTCGCCAGCATGTAACTCTAAAACACAACAAGCTAATGCTAGTACATATACAGTAAATACTAAGTTAAAAAATATTAACTAGAGAACAGAAAACATAGAGAGCAGGAAGTAACATCAGGTAGGAAATGGTCTATTGGATAACTAATACGTACCATTGCGCATTTTCTATCTAGCAAGTGGAAATTTGGGAAACAAGTTAAAATGAATTGTGTAGAGATTACATACAATCTTAGGGTGTTCCTCCCTCGCTTATGTGGTAGAGTTGAGATATGAGTTGTCATAGCTTACCCTCACTTTAAGCATAGGTTTGACGTGCACTCCTTTGCATATTTCTGCTGTATATAAATCTTTGGCACCAATTTAACTATAATTATCATATTTTCCCTTTTTCTGACACCAAGAATGCAATCGTATACGCTTTATACCTAGTCCATTTATAGCAGAGTAGTCCTTCTTCTCTACTATCTATGCTTATTCTGTTTAAGAATTATATGATGACTTAGTCCGGAGGTAAATATTCTCTCTGGCCTCCCTTCAGCATGTATTTACATATCTGTGCTGGCAATTTGATAACTCTCCATGGCTATTAAAATTTTAATCATATGCAAGCAAGATTACAAATCATTCAGAACCATCAATAAATCATACTCCAAGGGGTAAAAAAAACAACAAAAAATAACAGTCAGTATTAGCAGCAGACTTTTCTAAAGAACTAAACTAACAGCATGAAGGAAACTAAATACAAGTTCAACAATAGTTTTCATGATGATGAAAACCAAGAGAACCACCCTTGTTTACGCCGCTTCTGGTCTGGAACATCTTGGAGCAGGTCATCCATAAGGGCTTCAAGGTTCATGTGGCGCGATAGCTCACCCTTCTTTACATCGGCCATAATTACTGCCATTTCTCTGGCTTTTTCATAGCACTTGACACGCTTTTCCCAGCCAGGAGTTGCTCCATTCGTTTCGGACTTGATCAGAAGGTCGATATACTGCACTTCAGTAAGAGGATTCGGTTTAAGCGCAATCTGCTCCAAAAGGTCCAAGCATTCTCGTGTCCTGCTGATATCTTTGCACACCTTGTGAAATGTGTCTTCCACCTTCACCTTAATCCCTTTGATCATGTTCTCCGCTGAAGCCTTGCCTTTTTTAGCATCGTTGTACTCTTTTTCCAGGTCAGCATAATGTTTTGTCACTGGCACCATTACATCCTCATACCGGAATTGATTGTTGACATGGTGAGGAGTCCAGTAGCAGTGACCGTCACAGATCCGACAATTACCCGCGGAATCCATGGCCCAACACCCACGTTTGTCTTCATCCTTTGGAATACCACATGGGAAGTGGCAGGTACGGTTGCATTTCAGACAATTTGTGACATAAGTACCACTGCCAAGTGGTACTTTCTTTCCTACGGTTTGGTTTACCACATATGTGAAATCTTTGTTTGCTTTAATCTTGGCTTCATTCTTTTCCACAACCCTTTTCTCTTGTCGCATTTCATCAATACGAGCCATTCCTCTGCGTATGTCTTCTTGGATGCCTTGAATGAGTGTTTGTAGTTTTTCACGCTCATCAAGCACAGTTCTTGTTAAACACAGGGATTGTGGTTGAACGCTTCGAAGGTTGTGAAAGAAGTCACTAAAACTTGTGAAACCCACATCCCAATACATTTCATCGAAACCTTTGCCTGTAGCACTGGTACTAGTGGGTTTGTTGAACAGAGCGGAGTTGTTGAACTTGAAATATTTCAGGTTTTCGGCCACAAGTGGGATGGACGATTGACACGTCTCGATATGGGTGCTAATAGCACCCATTACAGGAGGATCGGCACCATCGCAAAAAGTGATCATCATGAAGATATTACTTGCAATATCTTTGCCAAACACAGACAGGATAGAATCAATAATATACTTCTGTGTGGGGGTGAGTCGTCCGGAGGGTGACTGAGCAACAAACCCAACTCCATCAATGTGGTCAATGCCAGCTGCACCCTTCAAGGAAAAGAAATCCTTGATTTGAGCGGTAATTTCTTCATCCCTTTCCATTCCTCTGGTGTCTCCAAAACCTGGGGTGTCTACAACTGTAATCTGACATTGGAGAGGTGACCCTTCAAAGTGAGGAAATGAATAGGAAGTAATCGACTGTGTCTGACTGAACGCTTGACTTTGTTCCACTTCATTAGAAATCAACTTGAAGCGAAAATTGTCATTCCACTGCACTCCCAGAATGTAGTTAGCCATGCCATTGATCAAGGTGCTCTTACCAGACCCGGTAGCACCAACAACCATCAGGACCTTTTCAGGGTTTTGAGCTGATAGGTGGTGAGAATGGCCGACGCAGCATTTGGCAATCCCTTTGCTCTTTTGTCTTGCGATTACAGTCAAAGGTAATTTGTATATCTCAAGACCTTCTGTAGAATGCTCAATACGTTGAGACGCTTCCTTGAAAGCAATGGCCAGACGCAGGTGAGGAGATTTTTCGGTTTTGATTGGATCACTTCTTTTGCTATCTGAGCTCACACCGATTTCACAGTGGGCACGTACTTTGAAATGATATGCGGTCTCAGCGTTTAGGTTATCCAGTGTAGTGGATTCACCATGAATGCTGCTTTGTTCATTCCACTGGTCAGGACTGTCACTCTCTTGTTGGTAAAGGACAGTATATGACTGGATGTTCTGAGAACCATACTGAGGCTTTGACCAGGTCAATTGAATGCTGTCGTGGGTTGTAGAGGAAGATTTCGGTGTCCCTGGTTGGCTTGGTGGCTCATATTGCTCTGGTGGTCCACCACTGTAAAGGAGAATGTCTGCCCCCTCTTCTGGACTGTCACTATCGAGCTCCTCACTGAGATCAGTGACAATGAATTTCATGGCTTCACTTTCTTTGTTTACATTGGCAAACGATTTGAAGGTCCTTGCCTTGGTTTTAATGTCATTGATGAGTGCCTTGTCCTGATACCAATGCTTTGATATGGACTGTGCGTTCTCATGGCTTGTTTCACTTGTGAGCAGGTAACTGTACATTGCCTCCAAGAAGGGATTGCAGCTTTTAGCAACCTTGAAGGCGAAACAAAGGACATGCTCGATATCCAGATCTGTGATGATGGCATCCAAGTCTCCAGGGGAGAATGCAAACTGGACACCATCACATTGCAGGCCAGTGAGGTATTGCTTTAGCACTTTCTCTTCCTGCTCCTTTCCCTGAAGCCATGAGGACAGGCTATGTTGATCGAACACTGTACTATGGTGTTGCTCAAAAACTTCTGCCAGTTTCGTTTCCTCTGCACCACCTCCACGAATATGTGGTAAAATGGTTGACACTCTCTTGGCAATTCCCGTTTTGTACTCAGAAATCATTTCTGTGAAGTGCGAAAGCTGCTTCTGAATGCCGGAAAAGTTGGTGTACACATCACTCTTCTGTAGGTCAGTGGCCCGCATTCTTAGCTCTTCCAGGTCTTGAAACAATTTTTGTGTTTGGGTAACCAAGCCAATGCTGATTTCTCGTACTATTTTGGCAGCCCTGCTATCAAGCTTACAGAGCGGATACAGCCACACTTTCTTGGGAACGACTTTTGGACAATTGTCATCACCCATCATAAGTTGTGGTAGCTGTTTGTAGATTTTCACTGCCTCTTGGAAGGTTGTGGGATTCTCTGGTAATACAATGTCTCCATGGAACTGGCACTGAAATCTGTTTACCTCACATTTTTCGGTATCATTCATGCCGAGTTTGCCGTCACCCTCAATTGAAATTGAAGGGAGCTTCTTGATCATCATGACCATTTTTCTATGAATGTCACGGTACTTCTCATTTCGGGAGACTGCGCGGTCAAACACGAAGAACGCTTCCGCTCCATATAACACTGCTGTCACTACGTGTGTTGCGTCACCATTTTCGAAAATATTAGGATGCTGAACCTTGTCAACAGCTAGATGTTCCATAGTGAGCTGTTCGAAGCGAGAAGTTTTCGAGTACTTCAAGCTGACGCGAGCTTGTTGCATGGAGATTCTTTGATCATCCAGAAATTTGGCGGATCCCGTGACGCTCACCAAGCCTCCCAAGAGGCTGAGCTTTAAACCGGCGTCTACTTCGAGGATAGTGCTTTTGTTCTCCATTGTGTCTTCGGCAACAAATGAAAACTGTAACCCCTCGTGGGGTCTCGAATCCAATGCATTTTGGAGCGCGCTATGATCCCACAACGTCACCCCGGGAATCAAGCGGTCGTCGCGGCAATCGTAGAGCATTCCTAATTGGAATGGCCGGCCAAGGCACGGCATTTGCACAGCGTGTGGTACGCTTGGCATCTTTACCTCGTTGGATTGGTCCATTGCCGCAGTTTTTCGGCTTAGCTGTCGCGTGAAGCTAAAGTTACGCGTACGTTCTGATCGCGTGGCAGGGCGTAGCTAAGATTTTCGAAATTTTCTCGTCAGCAGTTTCACGCTACGTAGCGATTTCTCATTTCTCAACTCTCATAGGCCTCCACAGTGCAACCACGCGCGTTCTGATGAGGCAAATTGTTAAATCTTTACTTTTGGTGTTAGCACTGATTTCTCAGGACGACATATTTAACAATCTGAGGCTCCGCAGAATTCTCCGATGGCAGTGCCAATAGTGCCACGCGTTGACAAGTCACTTTTACAGGTTCTCACAACCACCTTGCAGGCCTGCACTTTTAAACAGCAGAATGTTGCACGATCACATCGGTAGCTTATGTATTATTCTGACAAAACGGCGTTCTTTCTTGCCTCCCTCCTGGGAGTACCACAGTTCGTGAGAGGTACACAAGAACGCTAAGATTGTTTTCAATTGGTCGGGATTTGGCACGAAACTCAGTTCGAATAAAAGTCAGTGAGGAACTCTTGCATGACCGCGTACACACAACTGCACGGTGTGAAAAGGCTCTTCCCATGCAAAACTGAATACAGAGTCACTAGGCCTATAACTGACGGACAACTGCCCAAATTTATACTGTCACAACAGCCTTACACAATGACGCTATTATTATTATCCCATTGTGCATTCTAATCGCATACGGCCTAACGCGCATGCATACGGCGCGTGATCGGCCGGCTGGTCGTTCGGCTCCGTGGCGCCATGAGGCGCTAGCTAGCGCGCGCGCGCTGCAGCCATAGATAATAACTACGTAACCGGGATTGGAAACGCAATTATTTCACGCCACCATCCGTGCAACGCCCCCCCCGTGTTGCGCGCGCGCCGCTCGTATAGGAACGTGTATTCAGCTGTTATCAGTGCTATGGCAGAAGAAGCTATTAGCAATCTTTGCAACCACAGACAATTCAAACTGCAACAGCAAGTGTTGTATCAATACCTTGTATGCATGTAGCTACACTGTGTTCAAACAGCTGTTTATACATGCTGACATAAATGCTGGTAGATTCATAATTACTCTGTGTATGTAGAATACACCATCAACAGTCAATGGCTCTCATGATCATGCCACGGTCATACTTGACAGAGTGGAAACCGATGTGGATACATGTAGGTGTTGGAGTAGAGTTGTCCCACTAACGTTCTCCCGGGAGATTTTTTTGAGCATGTACATGTACTGTAAGGGGCCATTCACAATTTCTTTTTCCCACAGGTGACGTTATCATGACATCTCAACATGCCCTCTCCCCCCCCCCCCCCCCCCCCCCCCCCCCCCCCACTTAGTGTCACGGAAAAAATTCACTTCTTGGACAGTACTCAACTTTGTTTTATTACACATCAAATATAGAACTGTAATTTGACTAGAGAGTTCTTGTTTAAGTTTCCAATCTGTAAACACATTACATGCATGGATGCTGATTAGACTGTTTTCCGCTTTCTCAGTCCGAGAATGTGAAAACATATCACCATCACAGACACATCACGGCTGTGTTTTCATTCTTGAATTCCCTCTGCAACTCAGACAGCAAACCCCTTGTCAATACGATAGTTCCTTTTTTACAGTGTATATACACTTATTAAAATAATACACACCTAAAAAGTCTTGTTCAATGACCAAAGATGATTGGAAGTATACTTTTAATTTACAATGAGCGTTCCAGCTCACGGCAGACTGCACGGCCTCATCTTCCTGTAAAATAACGTCACAGCTGGTGACCCTCCCCCCCCCCCCCCTAGCGTCACAATGACGCTATACGTGGCAAAAAAATATTGTGAACGACCCCTAACAGAGTAAGTAAAGTACATGTATGTACAGTGAAGTTCTTTACACCTACTGTTTTCATTTCCTGGGCTAATACCTTCACCATTATCTGCCTTACTTCAAATTAATTGTCGTCTTCTACCATTGACCAACCTACTGGGATTGCATTTGTTGCTCCCTTTCAGAATACCTCTAATTAGGCTCCTCAAGTGAACTACACTCAGTATTTAGTAGTCAGGGGCCCAGCTGTGGACTCAATGGACTCAGACGAATGCTGACTGGAAGGAAATTCGGAACATATTTACTACTTTCATACTTCTTATGTAGTACACCGAGTTTGAATTTTCTCCTTCCCATCAAGGTATGCTGTAGGCCATGCATATATAGGCATAAGTGTGCATTATAGGATGTGCATGCCTGGACTAGTATATACAGTGGAACCTCCCATAACGGACCCTCCCACCAGCGGACAACCTCTCTATAAAGGACACCAGCTGTGGCACCGATTGGAATTACTATAGGGCTAGTGTAGAAACCCCCCACGAGCGGACGCTTCTTGATTCCAGACAGAGGACAAACTGCACTCTCCCGACTGCAGAAGACAGCTGCAAACTAAAAAAAACTTTGCCATCTTGCCTATGACTAATATTGACTGCATTTAACTGGTAGCTACATGTGTATCGAAAGAATCCTACAAGAAAATGATTAAGCAGGAACTTGTGAGGGGCATGCATGTATTACCAAGGCACACCTCACAAGAGAAGCAGTACTCTTATTCATTCACAGCATGCAAAGCTTCAATACCTGGCCATGCCTAGTAGCACAGTTTCTATTCTTAAATGTTAGTGTGAAGCATACAACTGTCCCACAAAAATTGTCTAAAAGAAACACCACTAACAGACAAATATTTTATACACACCTTATACCACAAGCAAGATTAAACTTTTATACCCAGCATGCAAAACTTCATTACTTTGATAAACTAAATCTGAAATTTCAGTCCTAAGAAGTGTCTTGGTATAAGAGAAACTGTCCCACAAAACATTCGGGATGAGAAAATGGTTGCTATGGAACAAAAAAAATGACGTTTTTTTGCACCCAAATTTTACAATATTATTCTAGTAAGCAGAAATATACCTCTCTTAGGCTGTGCAGTATTGATAGGATGTATAAAATCTTCAAAGTGTCGCTTCAGAACTACCAGTGGGCCGCTTCTGCATCTATCTCTCGTTCCAGGCGGCGTACCATAGAGCGCTGCACGGATGGGCACCGCCAAAATGTACAGGGTTTATGCGCTCACGTGATTCCGTTTCCAATCCCGGTACGTAGTAGGTTATTAATCTATGCTGCAGCTCAGGTTCGGATCGCCACTTCCTAATTATTAATGAGGCCCGCGCAGCGTGCGGTTAACCGCGGGGTGAATTACTGTATTATTATATAATAATTATGTGCTTGAATTAGGTGGGGATTGCCTTTACCCCCAAGAAAAGGATAGACAAGCACAACATGACTTCAGCTGGCCTATGTGGAGGGCAGTAATATTAGTTGATCAATCAAAGTGATATAAACCCAATATATTGATATTGTATGTGTATGGTCGCGTGTATGTGTGTGGCACTGCATGACGTCATGGCACAAGCCTAGACCCTCGTGCCATGACATCACGCAGTGCAAATATTAGGCAACCCTTAGCACCATGGTAACTGCGATGTAAAATGCTGTCGTTATGGCAAGTATGACGTAAAACGAGTCAAATAAGCCATGAAGCTAGCTAGCAATCTGTAGGTGTCTTGTGCTATGGGCTACATGTTCTAAATCACTGTGGTTCCACAGTGACAGTGAACTCATAACTGCAAGCTCTAAATAAATGCCTAGATTATTGGGAACAACTTGTTGGTGAGACTGATCTGCCCAATAACGTGTTCTAAGTTGACAGAATAATATCAAGCCATGGAAACATATGTACGTATATATGTATACAGAAGTGAACATACGTAACAATTATACTGAGGTGTATCACTCTCACATTTATTTTTACAAGAGACAGTTTAACTGGTTTTGTGGAAGGGAGACCCATTGGTGACACTGTGATGTCACTGATCAGAAGCAGCAATCGGGTCATAATGAGCAGTACATAACAAGCATATATACTATAATTGTGGTGGCTGTTTTGCTGTATGCCGGAGTTAAATATTTTTGAGCACCGAAAACCCTCAAAAGAGCTAATGCAGTAGTCAATATTAGCACATTGCAATAAGAAATTTACACAAATCCCAGGGTAAAAAGCAATATTATTAAGACTAATCATACTAGGTCAGACCCTTGTGCTATTTATTTAGTCCCTACTTTAGAATGTGGTAGTGAAAGTGTGCATGGGCTTGTAATAAATGACAGACAGATCCATTCAGCTAGGAACAGCTAAAAAGATACTTGGCTGCTCTTCTAATTGTGCGACGAAGCAGTAAGGGGGGATATATGGCGTTAGAATCTTTGAAAAACAGGAGAAATTAATAAGTGGAAACGTAAGTGCAAGGTGGTTGGTATATAATTTGGATGATGAGAGATATCCTACTAGACACTACAAGCTCGTCTAAATAAAGCCAAAAAAACACTAGTCTGGTTATAATGTTGGTAACATTCTGCTGTGTATTTAGTGAAGATAGCTGTAATATTCAAATGCGAAAGGTACTGATGGGGCAAGTCATTGCGATGATTTAGTCTTCATACGTACATTATGGAATCCTCAGTAGGAGGAGGCTGGGCTTGGTTATGCGTAGGCCACAAACTGACTGGTCATTCCACTGACTGTTCCATCCTGGACTGCCAAGTGTAAAATTGTGGTGGCTGATTATCTTAACACTGATTTATCTACACCCACAATTTTACACATCCAAATTATTGACTTTCTGTCAACCACCTTGCAAAGACCTTTAAAAACTTTTCAGAAAGATAACTTGAATTTTTTTATAGCCCAAAGATTACATATACACCTCAAATACACAAGGAGCACAGGAGTGTGTGTGTGTGTGTGTGTGTGGGGGGGGGGGGGGGGGGGGGGGGGTCTCCCTAAATGCAGGAAGCAGCTGTAGGGAGCTGCGCCCCCCTAAACATTTGAGTCAATGGAACAAGGTACGTACGTAGCTGTCTGTTCTGCACAACTGCAACAGTTGTGGAGAGTCTTGACATGATATACGTACATGTACAGCTGCAATAAGACATCATGAACAGCGAGATGGGCACTTTGTTGTCATACCTTGCCTTAATGGTCTTATTTACATTGTACACGTGTAGGACTTTTTTGATTTCTAAAAGTGGTCTGGCTACACAATCAATGACATGTATGTACGTACGTAGAGTGCCCATTACAACTACACTTGTGCTACTGTAGTACCCTGAACTGCGCAGACTATCCAAACTACTCAATATTTTATGGTTCTATTTATTTTGTTATTATTTTCTGTATAATTATACTCAGACTGCTGTGGTCTTGTACACAGATCATGATGCTTATCTTTAGCCCATCATAGCACCAATTGCTTTTAGTATCAACATGTATCAACATACCTGAGTGTGATAATATAGGCATTTGTATATGATCCCTATTTCCATAGCAGGATACCCATGTGCATGGTAATGCTCATCATTACGTAAATGTGGGCATCAGGGTGCCTTCATTGTGAAAATAGGCAGGTGCAGTCCAAACTCCACCGGGTGGTTGATCCGATCAAAGCAGACCTAACTTGCAGGTGCATGGATGGTAGAGCTACTATCAGTGTAGTTATAACTGTTTTGTGTGGTGAATGGCATAGCGCTATGGCAGCTAGCAACATGAATAGGTTGCAATGACGCCACCGTGACCTGCTTTGATTATTGGGTACTGTTTTGTTAGCCAAACAATGCATACACTTTTTATAATCATAGCGCACACATGCATATCAGCATGTGAACATTAGGTATTCACTAAGAGATAATTCCATTTTCCAGAAGTTAAATAGGAGTGGCTCTGGCTAAAACAGCTATAGCCTGCTCAAAGACAATTTTCATGCAATTTTCATGCATTCCAGAACACATATCTCAGCCAAATTACTTTCCTTTTGGCATAAGTAATACTTCATAGAAGCTGGCAGAGTAAGACTTGGAGGAAAGTAAATTTTGATGAATATAGCTGAAATTTGCATGTAAATTTGTTCTCGGACAGATCGAGACACATGGCTCTCAACTTAATTAACTCTGTATGCAATGCACGTGGTTCTTCAAAGGCTTCAAAAGTACCTGGATCACTGACATACCCATAATTCTATTTCCTTACAGTAAGTTTTTTACATACGTACGTAAAGTCTTGTAATCCATTGCTTTGTCTATATACGTACATACCTAGCCTTGTACCCAGGCCTTCCCCGCACTCGCGAAAATAAACGGGGAAAAATAAAGCTTTACTTTTCCCCGACATACCAACAACTGGTGCATGGTACATGTGTTCTCTGAATGTCCCTGGTGTGAGATTTTGGGGCAGGTGCAACTGTTCCTCGCTATCTGAAGACTTTTCGACTCTCACTGAAAAATATTGAAAGGATTCGAACCAAACAGTTAGCGAAATACAGACCACACAGAACATATGAAGGGCTAAGAGTTATGTGGGCCAACCCAAAAGCAAGCACTGAAAAGTACATATTTTGTACGAAAATCAATTTAAAAGTGCATGAGTGTATGACAAATATGATGAAAGTCTTACATTTTGAGTAGCTAGCTCTTCACTGCAAAGAATATATTGACTATGTACTTAGTGGTTACCTGAATCACAGATGACAGTGTATGTAGGAGTTAGACCTCAAAGTGGTGTTTTGAATACATGTCATACATTTTTGTGAGTCTGCCACTCAGTAACTGGAGGAGGTTCCAGGAACCTCCTCCATTTGGAATGTTGAGTCCCATGTAGATAAAAGACTCACAATTTGTACATAATTTGTATGAAATGCCAAATATCTTAGGAGTAACAAATCACCACTTTGTGGTTTAACTCCTACTTCCATAGCTACCCAGATCAGGTATCCACTCAGTAGTTAAAAACATTTTTTTTGCAGTGTATAAATCACATTTTTGTCTCAAGTTTGGGAGGGGGAAGTTTCTTTCATTAGGTTAGACCACTCTGGTTCTCAGCCCTTCATATATTCGATAAGCCAGAGGACGTTGTTTTCTATTATCTGAGACCTAAAGTGAGCACACAAGACTATATATCTCAGATCCCTGTGCGTCCAACACTACAAATGCAGATGGCCATGTAGTGATTTTCTGTCATTTGAACATAGCATAGATGAAAAGGTTGGGATCAAGCATGCAAAAGGGGGAGTGGGGTTGCTATTTCAACATGTGCCATGGGTAGAGCTAATTGCCACATGCATGCATGACTGCATTTCTATAGAGTTTGCTGTATTTACGTAACGTAAATTGAAGGTTGTGCTCATCTTCAGCCTTTGGAAAGTCAGCTTTACTGGACACAGCTGTTACTTACACTATCTCTAGACCCTCCATAGTAACTGGTCTAATAAGTCACTTACAATTATATTCTGGTAGGCGAGCATACTAATAAATATAATACATGTATATTAGATATAATACATACGTACGTAACTCTGAAATGGAATATGGCACAAGCTCAGCAGAGATTAGGTCCAGGCCAATGGAGGTTAATACGCATCTATTATTAGTCAGCAAAAGCTTAGTGAATTTAAGTAAACTACCTTGTAATTTAAATTGAAATTGTGACCTGTGGCAACAAAACAACACAAAGTGATCATGGCTGGCATGCAATCAAGAAACTAGAGGAGGGAAGACCACTGGCTAACACAATGCTGTTTTCCTACATGTACGGTAGGCTATGGCTGTAGTCCTATATATAGCTATCGCTAGCATGCCTGTATTGTTTTGCAATTGTTTGTAGTCTCCTGTAAGTTACTGCCTCCATGTGGCTCAGGCCGGGATCTGTCAGCAGCACTATACTGCCACTGGCAGATGCTAAATATTCCATACAAATCACATACAGATGACACCTTTTATTTCTATCCATTTAGTCCTAACCACACTGCCAAGCCTTATCTTTACACTTGGCAGTGAATATAGAGCAAACGTAGTGAGGGGGTTCAACAAATACATGTACTTGACTTGTAATTAGTATTCAGCAATGTTGGATTGCCCTGATTTTTACCTCACAGTGCTGTATAAGGTACATATGTACTTTGACATGTGTGACTACAATAGCATATTGAATATATGAATCCTGTTCTTACGCATGCCATAGAAACTATCCCAGAGAGGACAACTTTGCCCTCCCAATAAAACATCACTCTGTATGAGAGTTCGCTAGCGTGTGTCTCTGGAAGATAGTGTTATATCATCTATTAATAGGGTTGGAGATCTAAATGTATGCTGAATACTTACAAACATTGATTAATGTAGTATAGGAGTTTTGTAATAAATGGAGGTTGTAGTCTAACATTCAACCTTTGAGAGAAAGTGCTGTTCTAAAGAGGTTGCATTAGGGTTAGGGTTAGGGTTACGTACATGTACAAGGAAGTGGGGAGATAAAGACATTCCAAGGGTTGCAAGTTACTGTAACTTGGTCATTAAAACTTTTTAAGTGATAGAATATCAGTATAGTTATAAGATGGATAACTGATTGCTAGTTTTGGTACTTCGCCCTACTTTGGTATATGTTAGTGAAGTGTGGGCTTGCAATAAATGGCAGACAGCTTCTTTAGAATTAGGAGCAGCTAAAAAGATACTTGGCTAATCTTCTAAACATGCAACGAAACAGCTAATATGGGATATGGGATTTTGAAAGGCAGGAGAAATAGGTGCCAACTTAAGTGGTAGTATAAAGATTATTACTAGATTATCACTAGACACTGAGTGGGAAGTGAAACTGTGTAGAGGTACTACTAGACAATAAGTGGGAAGTGAAGCCGTGTAGGGTTAGGCAGAGGAAAACTCGAAGGGAAGTAATTAGTGAATTGTTGCTGCAGTTAAATCTAGACAACCAAGGGATAATAGCTGAAGATTACAATGTGAATTTGTTTGACATAGTAGATGAAACTTTGAGGAATAGAGAATATACGTACTTTAATGAAGGTTTGAATAGTAAAATCTATACCAGTCTTGGATGAGAATCAAAATTTTACGAAATACCTGCAGGGGATTGACCATGTTTGATGTTGAATTTTAGGTCAGGTCTGAATAAAGTGTTAGGAAAACATACGTAGGGTAAAAACGACAATAGACAGTGTAAGTTATGTGGGGATGAATGTGAGAGTGTAGCACGTGATCTGGAAGTGTCTATGATAACATTTCATGGGAGAATTAGATAATCTGTTGGGGGGAGTTTTGAAGAGTTTAGTACACGATAATTTTAATGAAGCAGGCTTTATTTTAGGGAATGAGAATTGGGACAGGTATGATTTTAAAGCTTTATTAATCTAAAACTAGTTAAGAGTTTTGTAATATTAATCTGGGATAGTGGGAAGAATAAATTATATGGTGATGGTGAGACATCTGGTTGCTCTTAATTGCTCTTGTCCTCTAACTGGAGATCTTACAAGCTTCACCTGTGTATGTGGGTGCGTGGTCAATGGCGTAAGAGTTACGGTAGCAACATGAAAATAATAAGTGCGTTCTGGTTACTTCAGTTTTGGATAAAAATTCTGCCATCCAAAATGGGATGTTTTAGTTCCTTGTAACCTCTTTTGAGTTCAGACTGAACATAATTATTCCAACATTATAATCTGCCCAACATCATACGTGTACGTACCTACATACACACATGAAATAAATCGACCAGGCCCCCTTTCTCCCTAAATTTTTCCACTGGTAGGAAAGCCTGAGGCAGAACAAAGAAGCCCTCCTCCGTGCATTCAATTTAAATCCCAACCAACAAATGATAGTCTCACCAATCCATCAAGAGTCTTCCTCAACCTCAACACTATGCAACACAACTAATGCAGTGTTCTAGTAAAGAGTGAAAGATTGGTGCTCTTCTAATTTGTTGTGCAGGGCTGAAAGCAATGGTGCACATTTCGGCTTCTGGAGAGTTTTTTCTAGAACACTGTGCTGCCCTATTTAAAAAAACTGCCATTTTTATTTGCTGAGGGTCTGATGACACTACGTATAATTATAGTAAACTTCCCAGGTTCACATAATGTGTAGACGAAAAATTTGGTGGTGTCATTCGGGCATTCAGCCTAGGATCTTGAGCATAGTCTGCCATTTATAAGAGTCCTAGCCTAAGTGGACTCCATCATTGGGGGAAGTACTGCAGTAGAAAATAAACAGTGAGGGCTCCCTACGCAGTGGCAGTTTAAGTATGTCAAGGAACACTGTTATCGGTCGTGTTTTGAAAGAATAATTAACAGCTTGCTCACTATTCCTTCAAAATTCACTGCACGGATTCCGGAGCGGATGTTTTTCAGCAGACTGCCTCATGGAGGGCTGAAAGTGCCTTGTAATATGTACGGTTTTCCTCTCAAAAATACCTGCTTCTTCGTAATAGTTCAATCCGATGTATGCAATAGTGTAACAGCCAAATTAAATTCTCCACTGGCTTTTACATTGTACATCTCGTTATTTCATCAATATCACACAACTTATGAGCAAACAAAAGTAAAGATTATTATAAGTGAGCAGAGAAATGAGTGAACAAGGAGCTGGTATATAGAAAATGGGCACTATCAAGCAATGAGCTGCTGGTATCACCTCCTGTTTCATAATTATTATTAATTCAGCATTGTATTTCTGCCTCAAATGCACTGTATAAGGTACTTTGACAAGTGCGATTACAATAGCTATATGAGTTACAAATCCTGTTACAGTATCTTCGTCAATTAATTAGTGAAATACATAGCGAGCAGGAAGTAACATCAGGTGGGAAATGGTCTATGGAATAACAATTCTAATGGTGACAGCATTACAAGTAGCAACTACGTACATAGTCTCGTGATTAGCAAAGCACAACATGTATGTACGTAGGTACTTTACTTGCAGATATGTACAAATTTATGGGGTGCGTACGAGCTAAGTTACGCCATGAGGGATTAATTAGGCCACACCAAATTGATTTCATGTTTCACAGACAGATGCGAGCAAAAATAAGACCGAGCAGGACAGAGTAGAAATAAAAATGTAATATGAATATTGCGGGTGTAGCTATATAAGTAGGTGGAGCTAATCGCAATTGTGCGTGCGATTACAGCCTTCTAGACAGATGAAACAATTGTATAAGTACACTCTGGAGCTACATGACTTCACTTTTTTGAATTTCCAAAAAACGAACCCACCAGATCCGTGAAACAAGAGGTGTGGCCTTATGAATAAATGCTAGGAGTTACTGTATATACCGCCTACAGGAGATCAGTAGTCCAAAAGAACAGAGTATGGCTCATGAGACTATGTACCCAGGACAAAGTTTGGTTCTGATCCAATTATCCAGCCACATGGGTTTCTGTTACTTTGCCTATATTATTGTTATGCTACATGTATTCCAAAACCTACTTTGGAGCAGAAGAGCGAGTACATACATGTGCATAAGCTTACATTTGAGTCCAGGTATGAAGTCTCACTCTAGGCTCCATCCCTAGGCCAGCCTTTTTGGGCCACTTTTTTTATAGCACTGTAGCTTGTAGTCACTGTACACCATTCTTCCCTCTTGCTGTTGCTTTCACACTCGTACTGTGTCCAACTATACTAAAACGTAGTAGTATGCACAGTCAGCGTGCCATTCGCGTGGCGCTACATTTTATTACGCAATAGGGATATGCATTTTGTCACATCCTCATCACAACCCTCAACCCTCACACACACACACACACACACACACACACACACACACACACACACACACACAGGTGTCTCACCTCCTTCTCTGGCATGATGCTGGGGTTCAGCAGAGCCACGACAGTGCCTTGGGCCGTCTTCCAGTGCTCCTGGTACTACGCCAGGCTCAATGAATATGTTCCAGTGTCTCAACACGTTTTAAATGCACAGTACAATTCAATACTTGAGTTGTTGTACTGGAGCTCTTGAAGATAGTTTAACACAGTCTTGGTGTTGTTGCAAAATACGTATATGACTGAACCATGCAATAGCTAGTATATGCATACTAAGAGTCACCACTGACCAAGGAAGCAAGCTTTATTGATTAGCTATAGTGCTAATTAGCATGATAATGCCTGAAAAGATACATATTATTAAACGTTGATATGATCGCAGTGGAAGTTTGCCCCGTCAATTGGTCACTTATAGTATGCAGCTACGCTATTAACGCAATTTCGTGTATAGCTAATTCCTGCAGGTTGGTGACAAAGTGAGTCACTTTCCATTGAGGTCAGGGCACCACAAGCTTAAGGCAAAGTTTTCTCTTCGCTGTTTGTGTGCTACTGTCTGCAGAGTCCAGCAGACCACATACATGATAGTATAATAACATAGTGGAGTAGGACAATATATCTAATCAGTATGATCAGTGACTAGACTTTCCAATGCCGCACCAACATTTGGAACAGTGGTTATAGCAGTTGGGCTATATAGCTACTTTGTTACCTTAGCAAGGCTGAACTCCGAATTGCAGCCAGCTGTCACACTACACTGAGCACTCACAGTTTTTGAATCAAACAGACGACTGGTCAAACGTACAATTTAATAATTTCCACACGATATGTGTGCATTTTACTAGAACGATATATCATGCATAGGTTCTGAAAGGGCATCTTAACCCTACATTCATTTGAACAGTAGCTAAACAATCATGCCACTCGCATGCTGACCTGTATGCTAGAGGTTTGCAAAGCTCAAACCTTTATTGTGTAACAGCTGATGGGCAAAGGAGTGTTCCTTATGAAAATATACAACTGTGGAATACTTACATGTATAGTGTCTGATAATTCGGGTTCACTAAAGCAGTCTCACAAGCCAGCCCATGCACTTACACTCTGCAGCATCGATCACTTACAGTATCGGCATATGGAAGAGACACTTCTGTGTGCTGATAGCCTGATGCTGACACTCTTCCACATGCCATGCTGATACTGAAAGTGATCGATTGTTTCTGTAACTACCACCAAAGATACCACATGCCCTTAACAGAGACAAGAAAAGTACAAGTGTAGGTGCAAGTTATCACCCTGCCCCACCCATGCACCACAGCCCATGCACCACAGCCCATGCACAGGTGACATTCAATCTACTTGCATAACAAATGTACACTGGTATACATAACTGTGTGAACAAATAATTATATTATAACTAGGAGGTAAGATGCAAAAAGCCTTGTGTCGAAGTACCATTTGGTAAGTGTTCTACAAATACCTGTCCAATCTTACTGATGTATTTCTTCTGATTTGACAGCATGTCCACAAATGAAAGAGGACCAATGTTCTGTAAGTGAACAAACATACTATCATAAGTAAAGTACAAAGAACTGAAACACTGACAGCTATTTGGGCTTTGTCAGTGCGGTGATGGTGTGTGTAGCACCTAGAGCTGACCAGCAGCTACATACAGCTCTTAATTTGACTCACACCAGGTAAGCCTCTATGAATTAAAAGTGAACTAAGGCTCTACTGTAGTTTAGCTTCTCTCTGGTCTCCTAATCCTTCAATTGCAATAGAAAAACTACTGATAAACATGACTTCTTAATCAACCCAAAACGTTAGCAACACCCCAACAGCCAGACACTGAGGGGAATAGGGTGAGGTAACTAATCCTAAACCCACCATCAAAGGCTACATAATACTGGACAGCATTGCTCATAGCAACACACTAACCAGCCTGGTTCCCTCTTCAAAATTCATGTTATCTGGGAACAAGGCTATGCACAAACCTGCAATCCTGGAATCACAGGAACTAATCTGAATACCACCTCCATGGAAGCCTTGCTTGGTAGTTCATTATGAATCTGCATACGTAGAAGTAAACAAACACAAATCTCAACACGAAAAATGGGCGAATGGGTTATGTGCTAGTGTACATGTATGGTCATAGGAGGATATGTACATAATTACAAAGAAAAATGAGCTAAACAAATCAGCTGCCACATGATTACAGTAACTGTTACATGCTAAGAGCTGGACAAACAAGAGAATGCTGGATCAAAATCGATGGGTGTACTAACCATGAGACTGTCTTTTACTCACTTTTTTAGTTATTCCACTCCACAGTACGCCTGCCCCCGGTTGTCGCTCAAGTATAGAACGTAACCTCATCGATTGGTTGCTAGGGCAGATAACAATATCAATTCTTTACCTGACTGCAACCCAGCCAACACCCAAATACAATAGTATAATATTTAAACAAACTATTGTACAACAACTACGTGCATACATGTAGCCTTGTCCCGCACTGCACAAAAGTATGGCTACGCTGAAGCCGTGTACTATGGGCCTCTGTTGTCAAAAGCACAATAACGCATAACACAGGGATCGAGAGAAAAAACGTTAAAAGAGAAATAGTACACACTGTACAAGTTCCAGTGTCAATACCATTCTCTCTATATATGGCGGTCGGTACATGTATGTCATAGAAATACCCGTAACACTATAATCTTTTCAACAGCTGGGCGTGTGTGAAGCGCATGAACGGTGCTAGTACTAAGATTGCTTTACATTTTCCATGTTTGTTTGTTTGTCTGTGCATCAACACTTATCACAGTACAATATTACGTTGCAAAGGCTGTGACTTTTGCGGATTGTAGGCCAAGCTATAGCAAACAAGTGGTAGTGTAGTGTTGCCTAGACAGCGAAAGCGTAGTGGGCAACAATGATAGTTACAGCTGCTACATGTACATGTATACGTATCTGGAAGCACATGATCAAGCTTCTGAGTCCGCACATTTGGTGTACTGCATTACGTAGGTTACTTACATTTATTTGCATAGGCAGAATGAGACAGACAGCCTATTACAGTTCTACAGCTGCAGTTGTTAGCTTGGCGTAACAGCTTGCTGAGCTGAACCTTGGGTGTTTCACTTGAAGAGTTCCCGGCCGGTTTCTTTAAATACGTGTACATGTAGGTAAGAAATATTGAACTTTTCATTGATGCCAGAAGCATGCCCTAGACCTGTAGCATGTGCATTAATTACCAAGGGAGAAATTCCAATATGTTTGTAGCTGGTCACAAGATGGTTACCTCGTGTTAGTAACTAGGCAGGTGATCTCAAAGGCCTCCTCTAACTGAGCAGATCCCGGACACTTTATCACCGAAATCTTCAGTTCTGGCATTGGTGGAATCTAAAACATCATGCAGAGGCATCAGTGATAAAGGAAAGCTACAAGATACTCAAAACAGGCGATACATACTTAAACACATAAGCCCGCATGGAGTCAATTGAAGCCTCCAAATCCAAGACTACAAAGGAAACGTTCCCACCCCCAAAAGGAAGGCTACAGTGAGCTATTGCAAGCCAAGTTATTGCAATGGATCATGCACATACGACGCTACAAAATTGCGTGGGCACAATGATGATAGCAAAAAATTAGACTTCAGTTTCTACTGTCCGAATTCGGAAAAACAAAAAGTCTGTAATGACGTTATCACCACTTACTACTGCCTTTAGCTGTCCAGTCTGAATCCTCCCTCTTTCACCAAACCTGGAGCGCCAGACGATATCCATCTTTCCAACTGAGACGTTGTTAGTCTGAGAGAAAGGAAGAAGCCATATCAGCTACTAAGTATACTTCAGAGCACCAAAATTTCGAGGCCATTAAATTACACAGTTTTATCATAGACCATGAAATGTTAGTACTACATGTACGTAGCGTGATTATCAAGGATCCTCGATCTTCGAAATATATTTGCGCGAAATGTCCAGCACGATCAAACCGTGAAAATTTGCTCCTCGAAATTTGGTGCCATTCGGTATTGCCCTATGGTAGAGCTCAAGGTCAATACATATGGCAGCCGTTTTGACATGTGGCCTCTCAGAAGGCATCTAAAATATAAATTCAGGGATCTTGCAGGTACATGCAGTAATGAGAAATTTCAGTCATTAACTACAGGTACATGCATATTCACTACTACAATAACAGTACACTGTTACTGTAGTAGTGTTTACTGCACTTGTGGCCTTGCCTTCTGATTTAGAGAAATTTAGGGTCATATGACATATACTTATAGAGTATAAGCATGCCCGTCTATGCTCTAATCAAAAAAGATGACGATAGTATGACTACAGCTCTTTGTGAACAGAAGCACAATTAAGCCCACTCTGAATTCCAATTAACTGGGAATTATAATTCTCTCCAGCACAGTTGCCAAGGTAGGCTAAGGCTTCCCAGCAAACAGCAGTGGTTATTGATAATGAGCACAACATGTCCAACCTCCTCTAAGATTGCACATCAGCAACACTGTTGTCCAAGAGCGCACATCTCATGCTGTTGACAGATATTGGTATTGTCATTACCACGGATCAGCAGCTGTTTGATAGAGATTCCTTCAGACCCAGTTACTCACTTATATTCTGATTGGTTCAATAAAGTGACACCTGTTAATTCCAAGTTACAGCTAACTGTGAGTTATGATCCAGCATTGTTCTCAGCTGCTAACACTAGCTACCAGGAATCCAATACCTGATTCTGTGAAAGTGTTTAGCCAACTACGTACTTTGTCTACTATATACGTACATGTACAAACTGGTGTGTGCAATGTATAACGATTATATAATACAAGTACTTGCGCTCGCTTCGCTCGCGCAAGTACTTGTGCGTGTTCAACTCGCTCACACTGTACAGATAGAAATGAAGTGTGACCTCTATGTGATTTGCATGGAACAGTATAGCATCTTCTGCCAATGAAGCAGTGCTTTTGACTAAGTCACATGTCAGTGTTGAAAATTGACTCGACTGCATGGAACAGTTATAGCATCTTCTGCCAATGAAGCAGTGCTTTTGACTAAGTCACATGTCAGTGTTGAAAATTGACTCGTCACAGTGGGGGGGGGGGGGGGGGTAAATATATAGTACGTGTGCACACTACATTTTTTTTAGAAGCCAAAGTATGTATTCTGTAATGTTCATGTAGTATAGCTATTATATGGAATGTGGAGCATCTGCCAGTGGCAGTAGCCTGATCGAGACTTTGACAGTAGTTTTCTGCCTAGCCATGTGGAGGCAGTAACTCTAAGGAGAAACTGCAAACAATTACAAAACCATACCGACATCAGCACATGTAGCTACGTAGGCGAATGGAACTGACTCCATTTAATGCACATCGTCGTAGTTTGTCTAGCGTAGCAGTTACAGCTGTGCATGGTTTGCACTTACAGGACTATACAGCCACTAACCTTCGCAACAGAGCGCGCTCGAAGTGCTGATTTGAGGCCATCATGATAATACCATCGGCTGTCAGAGCATCCCAACGCACGCAGCCATCGAAGTCGTTCCAACGCATGCAGCGGTCAAAGTACTAATTAGCTATGTACACATATGATGACGTCACGGTCTTCTCGCGTATTCTCGCGGATTCGAGGGTCATTAGTGTACGTCACGTCCGTTACACACACACGCACGCACGCACGCATGCACGCACGCATGCACACACGCACGCACGCACGCACACACAGAACTAAGGTTAAAGTATTGACTGTATATTGTATGATGGAGACACAATGAACATTTACATAGCAGATGTCCAGCTACGAAGCACTCATATTTACCTTCCCAACTGCTTGCACAGGCACAAGGGGCTTGATCTTGTACAGGTACTGCCTCGTACTACGGGGAACAAACAACTTCTCCTTGCCGAACACAGACCTGTATGGCATAATTCACACTCACAACAGGCACTACATGTAGACAGAAGCTGCCCAGAGCTTTGTTTAGCCAATTAAAATCGCTATGCTAAAAGAGATGTAGAATTAATGTTAACTTACCTGGTAGTATATGGTACATATATACATTGTAGTAGTTGCGCGAGCGAAGCGAGCGCAACTACTTGTGCTTTTTAAACTCGCACGCTTCGCTCGTTCTGTATACAGATAGAAATGAAAAGCGCTACCTCCATGTGTTTATGGAGCATTTAGCATCTGCCAATGGCAGTCTGACTGAGCCACATGGAGGTAGCTCCACATTCAGGTTGAAAATTGACTCTATTACAGTGGGGGGAAGGTGCATAGCATATGTGTGCACACCACGTTCTTTCAACAGCGAAAGCACTTTGTTGAACATCTACTACGTGCCACTGACAGTAGACTATAGTGTAGCTGACATGTTTCTGCCTAAGTAGAGACTGCAAAGAGCTGCAAAACAAAACAGGTAAGCTAGGACCGAAGCCTAGCTCTTCACAGCCATAGCCTACAGGTACTGGCATGTAGGCGAACGGCACTGGCTCCATTTAATGCACATCGTCGTTGTTTGTCTAGCGTACTAAGCAGTTTTAATGCAGCTGTGCATGCTTGCAGGACTATCTAGCCACTAACCTTTGCGATAGAGAGCGTTCGCAGTGCTCATTTGAGGCCGTCATAATAATACCGTCGGCTGTCAGAGCACTCAACACATGCAGCGGTCGAAGTACTCATGTGATGACATCACAACCTTCTCGCGTATTCTTGCACAATCGAGTTTCATTAGCAGACGTCACGTCCGTGACACACACACACACACACACACACACACACACACACACACACGGACAGAACTAATGTTAAAGTATTGATACATACGCATAGTTCTTGCCACACTAATTATTCTACACTCCAACATTACATTTATCCCTACATTGAAATTACACACTGACATCATTCACAATACCTACATGTACCTCCTAGCCCTGCACCCAACTACTAGTATTCTTATACCTCAGTTTTTTTTACATCAAATGGACTTACTCTTCCTCTGTATTTTCAAGCTTGTTGAGATTAACAGCTTCAAAATTTGCAGCAGGGTCAAACTTTACAACTTCCAAGTACATTGGACCTGTAGTGGTGTTCTGGATCTGAACTTCAAGAAGAATATCATCCTGCGTGTTTATTAAAAAAAAATGGATAATACAAATATTTCAGTTCATCATTCACAAGCCATCAACTACGTACATGTGTAGCCTCATTCCCAGGCACTCAGAAAATACATAGTGTGGGGGCTATAAGCTACTATGGGAACAAGATCAGCGTACTTTATACAATTTCGTGAGATGGCCTGTTAATAAAGCGGGGTGTTTAATCTTGTCTAGTAGTTTGAGTGTAGCACATTTCTCGTGTTTAGATGGGGGAGAGGCCTATAATGAGAGAGTAATTACAGTTGGAATTGGCTGGGTCCTACTGGCAAGTGCTACTAGCGGGTTTAGTGGCTATATAAAGCTTGCCTACTGCTCCTCTGCCAAGGGGGCTCCAGTAGCTCAATTGGTAAGAGCATCTGACTAGTATTCAGAAGGTCCTGGGTTCAATCCCCAGCTGGGTCCCGATTTTTCGGGATTTCTTTACTCTCTCAGAAAGCTTTCTTCTCTTGAAGAGTTCACAATGTATATCTACTGACAACCCTCAACAAGCAGAACAGTGAATAACTACATGTATTTTGACTACATGTGCCACATTGTTCAAGCTCTGGCTGGCTATAGAATTTAGCTACCTGACAGACATAAATTCCCCTACACATGTAGAAGAACACTTTGCTAATACTCTTATCACACTCTGTACATACCTCTATGTTAAAAAACTTCGTCTTTACATCAAGTGGTTTAGCAACCTGTATTTGAGAGAGAAAAGAGACCATAATTTAGCACACTGTCAGCAATGGACTGAATAAAGCTTACAATCAATGCCAAAGTTACACTTATGGCTTTACTATTTACAGTAAAATGATTACATTGAACTTGAAAAACTTGCGAAGGAACAGTTCTTCTCCTGTGGAGTGCACAGTATAGGTGGCAGAACAGATGAGGCTGTAGTAATATATAAAGTTGAAGAGATCAAGAGATTGGTACTTTAAAAACCGCTATATGAGGGTTTTGAAAGGTGCGTTGCATGCAACTTCACAAACAAAAAGCAATCGAGGCTGTGCCTAGTCAAGGCTACGTATATCTCTTACCTGTGCTCTCCCAGTTCCTTTACTTCATGTGCTATGATTCGCTCTTCACAACTCCCTGGGTCCAGCTGGGATATTGGGGGTATCGTCAAAAGGGGAATGCGCTGGGAAGGAGTCAATAGTTCCACCTGTACAATGTGAAGACACAGCTACTGTACACACTGCCAAGTTCAAGATAAGTGCTGCAGTTAGCAGTAACAATAGCAATTAGCCATAAACATTTATGACTTTCCTGATAAGGAATATAAACTGAGCAGATCTGTTTGGCAGACACAAAACCTCAGTACAGACTGAGTCAGCCATCTCCTATACCTATGCACTACATGCATAATTTGTCCTAATATCGCTAGGGTCGTAACTTAGCCTTCCCACATAGATATTTTATGGTCATGAAAAAAAAACTGGCAGTATAACACGACACTATGTAGCTGTAATTACTCGGTGACTGCAAGACCAGACAGAGATCATATACGTACATAGTTCTGTCTGTTACATGACATTTTGTACAGATGCTCACTCCATGGCTCTGCTGCAACCTACCTTAAAGATGGTTTCCTTTACCACCTCTTGGCTGTCGTTGTGCACGGTAACAAAGCCACTGAAATTTTCTCCCAGGTAGATCATCCTTGAACGGGGAGAGGGTAAGAAGTGTCAGCTTTCACAATCAGCAGCCAAAGGCAACTACATATACGTATATGTATATGCATGCACATGCTCCTGCAACTCACAGGCTGTAATCTCACAAATACGACAGTCAGCAATACTGATTGCACACATACAGGTACAAGTGTACTATTAGCTTAGCTCCAAGGCCTCCCTGGATAATGGGGTCATGGTAGATTTATGAGTACTACCTGTACATCACTGCAATATACATGTACGTACAAGTATGTACATGTAGATCGACAAAATAATGTGACTTGCACAGCAACAACTAGTATTTTTGAATAAGTCAAATTTTTTTATTACGCAACTAACTGAAATGCGAGTAGTTTTGTAGGTAGCATTGCTGCCATGACAATACATACTAATGTTAGTACATGTAAATGTATGTATTGCCACACTATTGACCCAGACGTAAATTTCCATGCCATACCACAAGATACAGGGCCAAGTTTGCAGTATTCTCAACCAATGTTTAAAAAACAGCAGTGCTACATGTACCAAAGGCAACTTGTATTGTACCAATCCACTCTCGCTACTGTTGATGACAATTGTGAAAATGTGACCAAGTGCTGGATTTTCACACAGCAGGTCACGTATAACTTCTCCACAGTAAAAAGATAAAATGTTTTATCCCATTATTACATATCTCTCTTCAGAGTGTAGTTTAATCTTACCCAAAATTCTGTGGTAGTGCTAGCAGTTCCCCAGATGCAAAAGCTGGTAAACCACGAGGGGTCCTTATGTCCGCTTCCATTTCATCTTGCACCGCTGTACCTACATGTAAGTACATGCACATGCACAACAATGTTCAAAAACAAAGGTAAAATGTATTCATACATGGTATTATGGTATATATAAGAGCCTCAGATGTACGTACATGTGGAAGCTAGAAACTCATCTTCAGAACTACATGACTGGCCGAGTAAGAGAGGCTAGTACCCAGAATATGTCATAGTTTCTAATTAGGGTGGATTTATCAGGCTCCTTCTTGAACTTACTATAGTGCGTATATTGCTGATGTGTAATAAATCTACTAGTCCTAACCACACAGCCAAGTGAATTAAGTACGGTGGTGTATGTGCAGAGATGCGGGTGGAAGCGATGTGGGCATTTAGAGAACAGATACACACAAAGGACACAAAATTGCAGATGTACTGCCTTTTAAAACACTTGGCAAAAATTCGAGGCAGATCAAAGTGCGCCAATTATGTACCTAACGCCAGAGCGACGAGCTACACAAAGTGTGACTGGTCTTTTGGAGATTATCCCAATCTGTAGCACATTTCCAAGGATCAGCCATGGCTAAGTTGTGCTGCTTGAAAGTTACATTCGCATTACTCGATCGTGCTGTCCGTTTCTAGCGCTGATATCTCTACTCATACTGAAGCTACATAAATTCTACTAACCTGGGAACTATTAGTAAGCCTTGAGCTCCCTTGGTAAAAATATGTGGTGGATTTCTCCAGATCTCTGTCCCTTGTTGCACCGCAGGTTTGCAGACGGCATGCACGTAGCTACCTGAGATGCCATTTTGAATACGTGCCTCCATAAAGACCCATATAAATTGTGTACAGTTTTGTTTTGGCCATAACTCCTCACAGAAACTGAAAATAGAGAAACCCCACATATATTTTCATAGTTTTCACCCAAAGATCACATGGTAGAAGTTTCGTCCCTCTGTGACACCTCCTTCATGCCAATCATATTATTCGTATATTTATATATGCCCCCTTTTCCAGCCTTATGCTGAAAGTCTACAGCTAATTTTGATTATTATTACAGCTTCTCAGTACCTCCTGTTTCTGCATAGCATCATGCATGTAAACACTGTGCTACTCTACCATAGATAACAGCCTGGTACATCTTTATGCCATTACTTAACAATAAACTGCCAAGTGTAAAGATGAGGCTGGAAAAGAGGGGGGGGGACACGGTCAAGTGCAAAGATAACCACGTACAATAAGTAATAATAAAATGGCTGCATATCACAATTGTACTTTACCATACAGTTAGAGTCAATCATAGTAGAAATTAGTAGAGCAGTTAACTATCAAGACCACAGCCTCTTTACTTTGTCAGCAATTAAGTCACTTAGCCTGCTAAAATTTAATAGATTGAATATAATTGGCCTGTTTTCAGCCCCTGATATCGTAAAATTCATTGCCTCAGATGCATTAGAATGGGTTCATTATACAATGAGTATCAAATATACTGACTGTACTCACCTAGCATGTCCCATGGCTCTCCCAACACTGGAACCGACGTCATTAGAGACGGCTTTGTCAGCCGCATAACTGTATGCAGGTGTGTGTGTGTGTGTGTGTGTGTGTGTGTGTGTATGTGTGTGTGTGTATGTGTGTGTATGGGTGATGTGTGTCGCATGTGTATGTGTATGCGGTGTTCTAGTTTCACCGAACAGTGAGAACAAAGCTGATCAGAGGTTTTGGGGGCCCAAGGCAAGCCTAATGATTTTGTTATGCCCACGTGTGTGTATGTATGTTATGATAGATAAAGACAGTCACATGTGTTAGTAGGGGGTGTTTTGGAGTGCACCATGCGTGTGTGTATGCGTACGTAAGTGTAAGGGTGATGTGTGTCACATGTATATGTGTGGTTCTAGTTTCACCGAAAAGTGGGGACAAAGCTGATCAGAAGTTTTGGGGGCCAAAGGCATGCCTAAACATATACATGTACGTAGTAGGGATTTAAGATTACTAAAAACCCTATACTACTATATAGGTGTCTGAGTAGGCTGGCTATGGGCGTGGACACGGGCTGTGGCTATTTAGTCCGTAAATACCAGGAGCATATGAGCGCCATTGTGTTCACACGCTCCTGTACACAATGTTGCTTGAACGTATTTTAGTGCTTTGCCATGCCCGTCTGATATAAAGAGGCTTGACAGAAAAACGATTCCCCCCAATTGATGCAAGGAATCAGCTTTTTCAGGCAAAAAGTGATCCTAGATCAATTTTACCAGGCATTTCATATCTAAAAACCAGCCGGGCACCTTTCCCCCGTACAATACACACAACTCAGCTTAGGCCAAGCCAACTGGGAGCGCTATCTGCAAGCTGTACGCAGTACAGCAAAAGAGCTGACACAGCAGTTTCGTTGTGCGCCTCCAGTTAATAGCTTTACGCAACGGAAACATCTTTATGGCTGCCTTCCAAGTTTTCGCCATCTAGGCAACACACAACTACCTTCATTTGCTGTAGCTTGGCCTGCAAACTTCCAAAAGCTGCTATACACTGCAGTTGCATAGTAATGTATGACGTATTATATTGCGCACGTGATAAGTGCGGACGCACAAACAAACAAACAGACAGACAGACACGGAAAACGTAAAGCAATCTTAGGACCAGCCGTTTGCGCGCTGTGCACGCTTTGGCTGGTAAAAATTTACCACAGAAAATTGATTTTCATTCCCAGAAGCTCTGAACATTTACATGTAGCATCTCTACATGTACGTTATCAAAATAGTCTAAATAGAGCCCCCGTGGTCACATGACCGTGTCCGACCTCCTCTGCCATGGCGCCATGGCATGGACCGACACACATACCCCAGGCCTCCTTAAATACATAATTAAGTATCAGCCTCTGCGATGGCACACACTATACCTTTTAAACCAAGTAAATGCTGTGCATGAGCGCCTGTGTCCATCTTCATGCACGGATCTTCTATTAGCGCTGCGATCAAGTAGTCTCGTGCCCGGCCCGTCGCTCCTTGATCCTCCCCTAGCTTGCAATGTATAATATAGTTCGTTCGGATCGTGGTTTCTATATCTCTATTACCTAAGATCAGAACCGAACTGAGACTGACGAGCACGATGGCTCTGCGACTGCTCTCGGACAATGTTCCGTTTCGCCCTATCCTGTGGAAGGCCGCTCCTCGCCTTGGAAGGTGCTACCGGGTGGTAATTCCTGCCCTCAATCAGGTATTAAAGCCTACATACCTGCAGATCGATGTGGGATGCCACGCCCACCTCCCATTGTTATAATGTCATTGTTCCATTCCTGGCCTGTTACACGAGATTTGTAACTAATGCCTCTCAGCAAACACATATACTCTCGTATGAACTCGTACCCAGAACTCGCGAATGCCCAGCCTCCACCATATTGAGCAAACAGTAAATTAGTGGAGTACTGCCATTGACTAGAAGGCTTAATATATTGTCCCAGGGGAGCCTGCTGTTGAATACAATCGGGCAGTCCAGCCGAGCTCCATAGAGAGAAGACTGGTGACTCTTCTCGGTTGTGTACGCATGCTCCAGGGTAGTCTGGGGGACCCCGCCCCTCGCGTTAAACGGAGGGTCTGGTACAGACGCCGTAATGATTTTGTCTGTCTCGCAGTGCACATTGCGAGCCAATCAGATTCAAGCTTTGTAAAACGTCATGAAAAAATTACGTCAATGGTATGGTCTGACCAATCAGATAGCAGGTTCACTGCCGGATCTCTTTCGATGATTGTCTGCTTGTGTCGTCATAGCACAACGTCCGCATTCCAGATTGACAGGTCCACTACGGCATCCGTACCAGACTCTAACTTTCCCGTCGAGAGTCTGGCTACGCGAGACTAGCTCCAGGGAAGCTACCGGGCTCTGCAGGGATTTGGTAGATCGTCTACTCTAATCTCTTGTGCCACTAAAAATGACCCTAAGATTACACAACGCATAGCCATTGTCACTGTTTATGAGTTTTAACATTACAACATTGCATCCCCGCCTCACAAAACAAATGGGAAGCACTCGTCACATCTGGAAATGCTCTTCCAGACAGGTGTTGGCACGTGAGACTAGCTCCGCATTTTAGTTTGGCGAACTGAGCTACATATAACCTTCCCCAAATATAGCAAATTAGCTATGAACCCCACCATTGATTAAAGCTACAGGTGGTGGATAGAAGTAGGCTTGTTCCCAGACATCTTTTTCACCTCACTACTTAGATGTTTGTGGAAATCCTGACCCTAGCTAGCTATAGCTACTATGAGAATTGTTTTAACAGTTCTGCCATAATTAATCATTGCATGGCTTGTGCTGGGAAATTTAGGATGCTGATTGAAATAATGACTATTTCCCCTCCACTGACCTCTTCATTCTTCCTGTGAACAACTTTGAGCTACGCAAGCTGTCTAAAAAGAGAAACATGCAGCCCCAAGTGCATGCCACGGCACTGTACACTGTACAGGACTGTTCTCCTTGTATGATGTTATTCTCTTTGGTGCCATTGCCATGTATGTCATTAGATATTCCAAGTCCTCAGCTGGTTGGCTACATACCACCTTTCAAATCCAGGTATATCTGACTGAGGGATTGTTTCAATGCACTGTTTGGAAACTGGGGTTCAATTTAGACTCAGAATTTAGACTCAGAATTTAATAAATTAAAGTGTGTACATGTACATTCAAATTTTTGTCTATCGGCTCATTTTATTTTGCATACTGGAAAAACTCTTGTTGCGGTATTGGCGTAAGCATGAACGAGTACTCCAGCAGCTGGTGTACATTGTAATTGACACTGGCCGTTTCAGACCCTGACACAAGTACATGTACCAGGATATCTAAAACCAATATTCTGGATAAGTGCACAATGACAGGCTAGCTAGCTAACTACTATAGCTACGTATACATGTATTAAATTCTTCTTGGCCCAAAAATAGTACATATATTTCCTAAAGTTCTTTGCTTCCACTTCCTCATGAGTCATGTCTTGACATCTCACCCACTCCCCTCAACACTAATCCTCCTGAATCTTCCTTGTACTTGTCAGTAGCTCCTATGTAATACTCTCGCAGTCCCCCTCAGTTTTTTTATAATAAAATCATAGTGTGTTCATTGTAGTATTGCGTGCTAGATCAGAGGGGTGATGATGTAATAACTTGGCCAATATGGTCCTTTTATAATGTACATTGACACTATGTAACTTGTAAGCTACTGTTGTATATACAAAGTGTGGTTATTTATTGTTGGCATATGGAGATGTTTACAAAATTGGGTTTCTTAGTATGGTACCGGTAGCACTTAGTCTACCTGGATAGTGAAAGTAACAGACTGTAAATGTTTTCCACTCTTGTCATCAGCCATTAGTCCATTAATCCATTTGCTCAATCTCAATATATGTGCCTTACATAGCCATAACCTTCTCGTTGCACTATACATAAATCCCTTGAAATGTGTAAAGTTTACCCACTTGGACATTTGTGTTGGAGATGAAGTCTTGGCCTGTGCTCACCCATTTCTCTGCTCAGTCACTATTCTCTTTCCCCTTGTTCGACATGTGTATAGCTATGGTATCATTCAGTGAAAGAAACTTTATAGTAGTAATCAAGCCCTAACTCACTGCTCTATAATACCAACTAAAAGGATACAAATGTGATCACTGATTTAAATTTAATGACAAGTGTATGAAAAATTTCCTGTAGTCATGTAACTATACTTGAGAATTAAATTTTACATTAGTTAACCCTTTCACCGGTGACTTTCTACATACTAGTAGCAATCTGAGTTGGTAGAACTTACAAATGTAGGCACCATAATTATTATACCTCACACTGTATACGTATATATGTAATATACTAGTGCAGTCTTCCTGTAGCTCAGATTCATCACACCTGCCCTGTTATTATCCACCAGAGGAAGTTGACAGTGAGCGCAGCAAGAAATGCCAAGTTTTATGAAAGCACGACAGAAGTGGTTAAAGACATCCCTAATGATGCAAAGCTACTTGTGGGAGGTAAGCACGTGTGCTGTGTTCATAACCAAACCATACTTTTGTCAGATGGGACAGAGAGAACTCTTGTTGCACCAAAATATATGATAACTGCAGACCCAACTAGTTATAGGATGAATGACCGTCAGAAATAACAGTGTACCAACAAAATAAGACATTAAACACTAACTGAATATCCACAAATTTGGTGGGATTATGTCACATTGTATATCTATTAGCAAGTACTGGCTAGAGATGCTGCTGTAAGAAAATCAGATACTATGGGAAAGTACAAGACACTCGCTGGAACACACTTTGCCTTTAAGACAGGTACTATTACTGTCCTTTACCTGGCTACAGGGGTATATAGCTACCATCAGCGATACCAGCACTCTAATTACACTGCTCATGCTAATGGCTATAGCACAAAGCAGAACAGCTAGGAGTTAATAGTACTCACATGCAGTCACTTGTTGTAGAGCTAGCCAGAGCAAAAACAATGGTGTCCAGCAAGAGTGTTGTGTCGTGGTACATGTACATGTAGCTGTCTAAGATACGTATATGAGTCTTGTTAGTTAATGATGATGTGTGTGTGAGTGTGTGCATGTGTGAGCTAGTGTGTACACGTGTGAGTGTGTGTGTACAGTTTCAAGAAGGTTATTGTTTGTTTCCGTACTTCGCCCTACTTTAGAATATGGTAGTGAAGTGTGGGCTTATAATAAACAACAGACATACAGCTTCCTTGGCATCTATTCAGCTAGGAGCAGCTACAAAAGATGCTTGACTATATGGGGTTAGAATCTTTGAAAGGCAGGAAGGATACATACAAACTTAAGTGGTGGTATAAAGTCATTAATTTGGATGCTAGACAGTGAGTGGGAAATGAAACTGTGTAGAGGTAGGCGGACTGGAGGAAGTGAATTGTTGCTGTAGTTGGAACTAGGCAGTCAGGAAATTTTAGCTGAAGATTACAATGTAAATAGTATGTTAAACTGAGCCTGTTCAAGATTTTTTGAATTAGAATTTTAAAATTAATTAGAGGGGGTTGGGGATCCTGGAACACGATTGGTGTTTATAAGGATGCTCTGAATGAAGAGTTAGGAAGACATAGGGGTAAAAATGATGATAGGAAGTGTAACTTTTGTGTGAATGAATGTGAGAGTGTAGTACTTGTACATGTGCTCTAGCTGGGAGTGTCCTGTGTATGATAATAACATTAGAAATGCTTTTTCATGGGAGAAATAAACAATCTTTGTGGGGGGGGGGGATTTTAAGGTAACAGGCTTTATTTAGGGCATGAGAATTGGGACAGGTATGCTTTAATAAGACTATTTAAGAGTTTTGTATCATTAGCCTGGGATACTAAATTATACGGTGATCAGGATGATTAAGCAATTGGTTGCTCTTGCTCTTGTCCTCTGATTGGAGATCTTACAAGTTCTGCCTGCGTATGTGGGTATAAGGAGTTATCTGAATCTTTATAGATCTGTCAGGAGACCCTGGTTTCACTCCTTAGGAATACTGACCATCTCAACCCAAACCAATTGTGTGAACAGTATACTACATGCATGGTTGTGCAGGCCACACACGCAAATGATTCTCATGTTTATGTGTAGGATTTGGTCTGTGTGGCATTCCTGAGAACCTGATCATTGCCTTAAAGGAGAGGCAGACCAAGAACCTCACTGTGGTCAGCAACAATGCTGGGTGAGTTTGTGCACATGCACTAGGAGCTTTAGCTAATTTGCTGTCATGTGACTACTGCCATCTACAGTGTGTACGTACGTATGTATGTATGTGAATGATTGAAGTTATGCCCATGCGTACACTTTATAAGCTTACCCCTCACAGGGACTTAGACCAATTGTTGGTGGGATATTGAAGGGTGGGTTTATACGTACATCCGCGATACAGTAGAGTTGGTTACTTTTACATGGGTGAAAATTTTATCACATTGAAGATCAGCACTGCGTACATTTTGTGACTTAATTTTACATATACATGTATATTGCTAGCTAGTGCATGCATTCTTCAAACTTTGCAGTAAGAATGTTTCATGGATCACAATGACGTTGATGCAAAGATTAGACATAAATGATGATAACTGTATATACTGCTTCATACACCAGCATTTTCCATTATATCATGCTATTTATAATAGCATACCTACAATGCCTGTACTAACTTTTGCAGTTTGTCTAATATTTTACAGTTATCAGCCAATCATATTGCTATTCACTCTTTTCACTGCTATTGGTAAAAAGGGTTATATATAACATTCGATTTAGTCTACTAACGGAATGGCTACTGAAGAGCTCTAGCAGTTCTACAATCAGCTAGATCGCTACAAATTTGTGAACGGCCACATCATCGTAATAGTTGTTGTCAGAGATTGAGTGGTGGTGATTGTTTGCTATGTATCAAGAAGCTAGTCTGCTGCTGCTTGCCACCGAGTATATCATACTAATTTGTGATAGCATGGATGAGAGTGAAATTTGTTAAATACCATATATTGTAGTGAGAGTTACTGTGGTAAAGTGCACTCTTGTGTACTTTCATTACAACACTCGTGGTATTTTATCCCAAATCTCCCTCCCACCCATGCTATTACCAGTACTGATCATACAGGACTGCAATACAGCTGATAATCTGCATATACACTCACACATGCACATTTACATATCCTATCCTCCTGTACATATACAGTGTTGATGACTTTGGACTGGGCATCCTACTACAGTCACGGCAGATCAAGCGGATGATCTCCTCCTATGTGGGGGAGAATGCAGAGTTTGAACGGCAGTATCTCTCCGGAGAGTTGGAGGTAGAACTGACACCACAGGTAAGGGAAAATACAGTATGCGTAGCCAATTTAGTGTGCAAAAGTTATAGCTGCAAAGAAATAGAAATATAAAGTTGTCTGTTTTCAGACAGCAGAAATGGGTGGCAAACTGAAAAAGTGCACATGAGTACTCCTTTTGGTGACAATAGGAGCAATTTCTCTCGTTTTGCTCCCCTCCAGGGTACTCTAGCAGAACGGATCCGTGCCGGTGGTGCTGGTATCCCAGCATTCTTCACTCCTACCTCTTTTGGCACCCTGGTGCACAAGGGGGGAGCTCCTATCAAGTACGACTCTAACAAACAAATTGAGATCGAAAGTCAGCCTAGGGAGGTAAGTACACACGTATATTCAATTGCTGTGTGCTGTTATGAAGCACCAATCCTCAACTGTATCTTTTCTCTCACTTCAAGCATCGCGTTTTCAATGATCGGCACTTCATTCTGGAGGAGGCCATAACAGGAGACTTTGCTCTGATCAAGGCTTGGAAAGCAGACCGTTCTGGAAACCTCGTCTTTAGAAAGGCAGCTCGTAATTTCAACGTGCCAATGGCTAAAGCTGGAAAAATTACAGTTGCAGAGGCTAGTGCTGTACATGTATACTTGCTAAATCCACACTTTGAGGCTGCGTTCCAATAGCTCATTCATTTGCCAGTAACCTCTTGAGCAGCATGTCATATTAGTATACACATACACATACATGTACGTAGAATCTACACCTACTATCCCATCCTACATATGTACATGTATACATGTACCTGAAGTACAATTAATGTGTCTGTACATGTAGCACACTCATGTATTTATTGTGTTGTGGTTTAGCATCGTGTAGTGTACATACATGTACATGTACGTACCTTGATATCACAATCACCAGGTTGAAGAGATAGTGGATGTGGGTACATTTGCTCCTGAAGACATTCATCTGCCCAGCATCTATGTCCAGAGGGTGGTGAAAGGAGAAAGGTATATGAAGAGGATTGAGGTAGGTTGCTGGTAAATCATGTGTATCATACAACATAGTGTTACATACACCATATGCATGCATACATATGCTAGTCTCATACCCAGGCCTTCCCACACAGTTTTTTTTCTCAACAAATGTAATTTTTTCAAAACTTCATGGGAAGGCCTGGGAACAAGGCTGTACTGGAGCCAATTTGCCATTCAGAATGTTTCGTAGTTTCATGAGACCAACACTGAGTACATGTACATGTTCGCAAACATAACTTGTCTCTATATGTATGAGTTGCACACAAGCAAAATACACTGTTTACTCCCTTGCCAAGTAGCCGCCACTAATCTTCCTCCTTTTCGTTTCTACCTCCAGCGACGAAAAGTGCGAAAGAGAGGAGATGAAGGGACACAGCAGGAAAACAGCAAGGGAGCTCAAATCAGAGAAAGAATTGTTAAGAGAGCTGCTCTTGAGTTTGAAGATGGCATGTATGGTATCCTACAGTGAAGGGTGATTGCATAGCAATTACATTGTGTTTTCAGAGCTTGGAGGCAAATTACGTATTTGGTATTGCATATGTGTATTGCACAAGCGTAATGAGTTATGCATGTTTGCTTTTAATTACATACATCTGCTCAAAATGCACTCACAATGCAACCTACAGTGCTCCACACCAATATCGTGCACAACATTTTCACATAGGCTATGTAATTTACCTCTTAGCTGTTTTCACCAATACGACGTTCTGCAATTTTGCCAATAGTGAGTCCTCAATCTTCACCTTAACCTTTGCAAGCTAACTTGGGAATTGGAATGCCCATGCTCGCCAGTAACTACCTTCCTGAGGGTGTGCACATAACACTGCAGAGTGAGAATGGAATACTGGGATTAGTGAGTGGCCATGTTCTAAAGTGATTGTATGTATATACATACGTGTAAGGGAATAAATTAACTGTAATAGAGCATTGATTTGTAGTCTATACAAACTGCACCCTTTGGAACTATGTATTCAGGTTCTGTGAACAACACTACAACTGTAATATTGCCAGAAAAATTGTATTGCATGCACTTAGTTGCAGCTTTTCCTTTCTTCAGGGTCCAATCCCCTATGAAGGAGAGGAGGATGCTGATCTCATTAATGCTGGTACGTAAGTGCAAAGTTAAGCCAACTGGTGCATCATGCTTCTTCAAATTCTGAAGGCATTATGTGGGGAACCTAAGCAAGCCCACCACTGTTAATTGATACAGAAAAAAAAAGTGCAAGAAAAGTGGTGAAGTGGAAGAGGAAAGCATGTTACTTGAAGTGGTTAATTAACGTACATACTAACAAAGGGATGGTAGACTATCAAGCATGGGGAATGAGACACAGGGCTAGTGTTCAGACCACAGGCTAGTGTGCAGCTGATTCAGACTACAGATCCAGAGAAACAGAAATCAGGCAGCAAAAAGATGCTCAATCTCGTGTAATCATACTGCTGAGTCAGCAGATCACTGGTTTTTTTTTTGAGAGCTGTATGTTTGCTGAGCCAAGAGCTTTTATCATAAGCTTGAAGTTTGTGGCTCTTGTGAAATGTACTTAGCGAATGACATACGTACGTATACTTGCAGGTAAAGAGACCGTGACCATAATACCATCTGGTGTTTTCTTCTCCAGTGATGAGTCCTTTGCTATGATCAGAGGGTATGTCTGTAGCTACATACATAACAAAATCCCAGGGGTCACTTAGTTGCTACGTACATACAGTGACGTACATTTCAGTGGCAATTGCCATTACATTTTATTAAGCATTGTGTGTGTTGTGGGTTTTCTATATACTGTCATATAATCTGGCTCTTTAACTTCTGCTTTGTACCCAGTATTCCGTCAATAAGACTTGCCTGTACGTATTATGATCTTTGTAACAGTGATAACATCACGCATGCTGCATACATGTAGCTTTACAACTGCTAATGCTACCACCAAGGCTGATAGATATGAGAATCGTTCAAGCCTTCCAAAGAATAGCTGGTCTACACAATGTACGTAATCGAATGCTCCTCTGAAGCTCCATTTAGCGTCAGGTAGCATGCATTTAGAGACTAGAGGCCTGTGTCACCACAGTTGAATTCCGTATCAGCTTGCTGCTTCTTATGCTGAGTCCAACTGTCCGCGTGTCTGTGTACTGGTCTAGAGGGGAACGTAGTTTTACACATCTGTAGTGTGCATTAGTCACGTTTCACCATTCTCTTGCAGGTATGCACCAATTGTTTTATCTGAGTGTGCACGAGTCCATTCATGTTCTCATAACACATATCTTATTATAGCACTATACAGCACGTACGTACGTACATGTATGTATAGCCTTGTTCCCATGCAGTCTCCACTCTCAGTTTGCACATTGTAAAACCGGCAGTGAGGACTGGGAATGAGGCTAGCAGACTGCTGCGAAAACAAAACAGAAAGCCTGGGTGTACATGTTCTACATAATTATGTACATATGAGGCTACGTTTTTTATTAACATTGTACATATTCAATGGAGTTAATATAAATTTTCCACAGTGGTCACATTGACCTCACCATACTTGGAGCCATGCAAGTATCAAGATTTGGTGACTTAGCCAATTGGATGATACCTGTAAGTGGATGTCCTAAAGCTAATACTTTAAGGGTAGGTTAGAACACAACGTATAGCTGGTGTATGAACACCGAATACAGCTGAGGGAGAAGGTTAATTGCAAGACCCGTAGCATTTGCCATTACAAATCACATTCAGTATTTGCTTCAAAGTCTTTTGCTGTTAAGAACTTGAAACACTGCTGACTCGTACTTTCTTTTGATGTCTGGAAGCCTCGTGCCCAAGCTCTTACTTCCTTCCACCAGTCCTATTCTAAACTGTATATGAGTTCTTGTGTGATATCCAACTGTGAATCCTTTAAATAACAATATCCCATGCCTCAGGGCAAGATGGTGAAGGGAATGGGTGGAGCCATGGACCTTGTCTCCAGCCAAGGCACTAAAGTTGTGATAACTATGGAACACACAGCGAAGGTGATGTGTATGTATATTATATATATATATATATATATGTGTGTGTAGTAGCTACTATAGTATCCCCTCCTTGGAGCGCCATCTGTAATCACTGGACTGGTGGACTGGACTACTGGACTGGCCTAAAATTTTCAAAGCTCCTTTTTCTCTTAGACTATGCTACAGGTAGGTAGCTGTTTACTTATTTAAATCCACATGCCTGTGGAGGCCTCCTGCCTTCAAGTCTCATGAAATACGCATGTATGTGATCACTGCCCTGTCCCTGGCCGTATGGATACCTAGCCCCATCCCAGCTTTTTTTCCCCTTTGAAAAAAGGCAGGAACAAGGCAAATAGATGCTCATAGCTGTGCCACAAGGTACAGAGTTAGACAGACTCTTTATAGAAGCTGTAGTATAGCATTTTACCACGGTTTCAATCAGTCCAGTAGTCCACTTCGTAAGTCCAGTCTTCTAGTCCAGTCTAGCAGTTCTTTTGCTAGACTGGACTGGTTGTATGCTTAGATTTAACAGTAATGTTCTATGTATTCTTAGGGAGGGACACACAAGATTCTTGAAGACTGTACATTGCCACTTACTGGCAAGCAATGTGTGGACCTTATCATCACTGAAATGGTATGTGTTTTGTTGCATATACATGTAATAGCCTATGTTAGAACTGATCCCATTACACATAATATGCATCCCTTACTGATGTGTGAGAAATTACTTGCATAGAAAGCAAAGCCCCACCATACCATTACGATAGAAAACTGTATAGCATAGGAAGCCACTCCTTATATACTGAGACTCAAGTCAGATCTACAGTCATTGCATAAACAATACAAGGACAGTATTATACTCAGCAAACTATCCTCTTCTACAAGCTGAGTGTGATCAACTGCAGGAAACGAGGAAACACACACACACAGCAGCAACAGGCACAGTATGCAAAATCGTGTGTGCAGTCTGGTCTGTACTTCACCCGCCAACTAAACACCAGTATGAAACAGGCTTTAGCTGCTGTAAAAGCATCTCACCTCTATTCTCCCTCCAAATTGTAGTTGACTCTCCAGTTCCTTCCCCTTCTCTTTAGCTCTGTTGCTGCCTATGTATGTAGCAGCTGCAGAGATGATATCCCACCCATTACCTAGCCTCGTTCCCAGGCTCTGTGTCCAGCTTTTTTTCACACGTTTACTACGAGGCTACCCATTACCCTCAAGTAATGAGTTAACTGACATTGCAAAGATATTTTCCTATGTAAAGGGAAACTCTATGATCAGTGATGCTTACATTCATCTCTTTGAAGTATACATGAGCCAAGTGGTTTCATGAAGTTGGAGTTGTATTAGCCTTGTTCCGTGGCCTTGGAACGAGGCTCGGGTTGTGTTCACTACTATTAGTAAATATGTATTGGGTCAGCAAACCAAACATTAGCACGGTATTATAAACTCTGATTTGTAACATACCCTTCCAGGCTGTGTTTGACGTGAACCCTGACAAGGGTTTAACTCTGATAGAAATCGCAGATGAAGTGAGTGTGGAAGACGTGAAGGCAGCTACTGGATGCCCTTTTGAGGTGTGTTTGTGGGTCTGTAGATCTGCTACTGCTAGTCTATGATAGATTAGTATTAAAACATGTAGCCTCGTTCCCAGGCTCTCTCCCCAGCTTTTTTTCGCTTATTTTCGCTTATTTTCGCTTATTTTACTACGTGCGAAAAAAAGCTGGGCAGAGAGCCTGGGAACGAGGCTAAAAACATGTACACTGGCGGTATAAAGTCCATTAGGGAGTTGTCAAAAACAGTTTGTGCCCAATCTTGTACGTATAACAGCATTGCCTTGGGTCAAACATTGCCTTATGGTGCAGCCTGTACAGCCGTGGCCCTACCACTTTTCAGCTGCATCCGAAAGACTACTTGTTGTATAAAGTCTAGCGATGGAACAGTGACGAACGGTGAATCCTGTTTCCCTCTCTGCAATGGCAGATCCAGGATTTTGCAAAGGGTTTATGGGTATATTTTATGCACTTGCCATGAGTGGTACACAAAAAGAATTTACTCATGATTTTCAGCAAGTCAAGAAGGGTTCTCATACATGTAGTGTTGCATAGCAGTCTCTTGGCCATTACTTCTAACTTACCACGTGATTGCTCACTTCTGGGTTTCTTGGTAAAAAAAGAACACAATGCTCTACTAATTCCATTGTTCATCTCATGATGGCATACACAGAAGTTTTCGTGGGTCACACACTCATTCATACGTCTAAGCACTTGAGTGTGCGTGCCAGTGAAATTATCTTACTTAGATATCTGTATAGAAATAAAAGAAAGAAAATTTACAACTTCAGTCTATGATAGAAGAGATGCCTTTAAGTTTCATATAGTTAATTTTCCTTTCCTAGATAGTAATATCCCCACTAAGCCTGCTTACGGTGTTTATATCTCCCAGTTAGTGAGAATAGGTAGAATATGTGGCCAGTATGAAGATTTTAAGAATAGACATCATATACTGACTACTAGACTACTTAAACAGGGCTACAAGTACAACCAATTGTGTTCATATTTCAAAAGGTTTAGTAATAAATATAATGCTAAATTTGGGGTGTCACTTAAACAACATAATAAAGATAGTATACCACTGCCTCTAGCTACCATGGGAAGACTAAACAGACTGGTGACTGTTAGATAACAAGCTACATGTAAGTGGGGTGCTCTAGATAGGATCAGGAAGTGATGTCATAGACTACTTTATTTTACAGGTGTCTGTAGTTTTTAAATTTCTAGTCAGTTTTTAAATTTCTAGACGGTTTTTAGTTAGGTTGTACAGGTCCAGTTTCAAATGTTTCAAGATACAGAGGTTGGGAGGTTTCTTTCCAGGGCAAGGAGGACTGGTGTGGGGAGGGGTGAGTTGTAGTAGAACCTAAAAGTGAGTTTATACACGCTACCTTGTGGTCATGAAGCAATCTGCAAATATAGGAGCATGTACTGAATGAGTAGGGAGAGTTGGCACCATTAAAGACTTTTTAACCCACCATCCCTGACTCTCAAGGTCAGACATTCAGTGCTTTTTACTTTTATTTTTGGTGTTGATTAGCTATGTTTTATAACAGGTTTTCAATTTTCTACCTTTCCTAACTAAGAACGTTTCTTTATCTGGGTTGTGGCTGGTGGCCTGGGCCCCGGGGGGGGGGGGGGGGGGGGGGGGGGGGGCTGCTTGGTTCAGGGCCGCTCTTACAATTTTTAAAGCTTCATAAGCTTTTTAACTTTAACTTTTTGTAAGAGGCTCCTGCTGGTCTCGGTTAGACTTTATGGTTAAGTCGGGACCGTGGGATTTACTCTAAATAGTTTTTTAACAGACGGAAGACCTATTTGGTCCTCTTTTTTAACTTTTTTAAAAAACTTTTAACTCTTTTCGAAATTGTAATTTTTTTGCAGTCATTGGCTGGGTGGTCTCTGGTTCTTTCCGGGTCCCGGGTTCTCTTGGTTACGGTCAGAGCTCTTTCTATTCTTTTTCCCTCTATATTTCTATATCATTATTTCTATTTTTCCACTTTCTATTTTGCCCGTGTAGATGTGCTTAACTAGATTGTAGTGTAAGGGGTTGCAGTAGTGTAGATAAAGTTCTGTAGGTTAGGATAGATATAAAGGCTGTTTTAGGCCTAGAGCTACATGTAGTGAATGCAGTAATAATGATTAGGATACCTTTCAGTGTTCATGTAGTACGTGTTGCATAGCAGTCTCTTGGTCATTACTTCTTACTTACCACGTGATTGCTCACTTCTGGATTTCTTGATAAGAATAGAACACAATGCTCTACTAATTCCATTGTTTCATCTCATGATGGCATACACAGAAATTTTCGTGCGTCACACACTCATTCATACATCTAAGCACTTGAGTGTGCATGCACTATCAATAGCTCAAATGGGGTTTCAGTGGATAGTATAATAATTATATGGAAACCTAGATAGATATACCACTGCTCTCAGCTCCAAGAACAAATCTGTAATCGTACCAAGCACTAGCCTTGTGCCCAAGAACATTTCTCCGCCTATACCCAAGAACACCATACAACCTTGCTTTGAGGATAACGTAGCATAGTTCCTGACCACCCTATAGACTGTGACATGATTGTGAGAGAGAGTGATTTCACTATGTACGTACTGCAGTGGTGTAGGAAGCAAATAAGAAGTGGAGAGGCCATTGGTAGCAGATATCCAAGTATCAATATAAAATGTGTGTGCAAAGCACGCACCTACTAGGGGGGTCTGGGGGCATGCCCCCCCATGAAAATTTTGAATTTATAGCGCTTCTGAGGTGGTTTCTGAGCCACTTTCAGCCAATATAGCTACCTAGATCTGCAGCTGAACTAGGGCCACTCATTGTAGCTGGTTATAATAAATAGGCCTAGCTGCTAGCAATATAATAAAGAACTAGCTACAGGGCTCACTTCACGTTCCAGACAGCGACAACTCAAAGTAGCACCTCGCCGAACGATTACACTAAGACGGTCGCGAATCACGATCGAGCACATTAGCTTCGTACAACTAACGCAAGACTACGCGCACATCTAGAGCGCATGCGCAATAATCCATAGTTTATTGATGTAGGCGCGGTTTCCGCTGTCGTAGACATTCAGCAGCGATTGTTTTTGTTTTTTTTTGGCCAAAAAAGTGTAGCGGCCATGGCCGCTACGGCCGCTACGCTTCCTACGCCACTGTACTGTCAGTACTGCTCCCCACTGAGTCCCCAGAGGCTAAAGAAGCCCCTCTCCACCTTACGTAGCTATTCTTCCTTGCTAATAACAATGCAACATCCATTTTTTTAGGGGATCTATCTTCCTTAGCTAAGTCACGATGCTACTGCCAACTTGAGCCTGACAACATTTCGACAACACCCTTACTACAAGTAATGAGTTTTGCATTGCAGACACTAGCCTCATTTCCAGTCTCTACTGCCAGCTTTTTCCCCCCGTATAACGACACGCTACATGTACAATATACCATGGGATAATTTTCAGGTGCAAAGTTGACTTCCATAATATCTGTCTTAGGTACATGTACTATACGTATATGTAGAATGCCCTGAGCTGCATTAATTGGTATTATATTATTATTACAGTGGATGATCGATGAGTGATCATTATTTTTGATTCTTGTACAGGTGTCCACTGACCTCAAGCCAATGGGACAGATCTAATCATGGAATGTACTATTGAATGAACCTGCCTTACAGTACAATTGAACTGCATTTTAGTAGCCTCAATTATTAGCATGGTTCTATACAAGTCATGTATTCTGTATTATTATAGATAGTAGATCTATGGTATTATCTATGAACGGCGCGCGGCGCGCGGTGGTAAGCGTGCATGGGTGGGGCTATGGAAACCTCAGCGATCGAACGCGCGACGACGCGTTGGACGGTAGCGTGATCGTAGCCACTCAAGATTGAGGCTCGAGCCTAGAGCCATCAAGCAAGTTTCAGTGCCCTTTGCGCCCAAAACAGCATTTTGGGGGCGGACACCAGCTAATACAAGGGCACTGTAAAGGTGAGTGGCACTCTGACTGAAACAGGTGCACTAAATGGAAATTTCATGGATTGTGTATATAGCTGTATCGTGCGTACTACATAACTATTCAGCTGGCTTTACCAAGGCTTTGGGGTTTAGAATGATAAAAAATTGGGCGGGCTTCAAAAGTCTACTGCAAAGGAAGGTAGAGTATTATGGTTATGGTCATAATTTTTGGGACCCTTATAGTAGAGAGAAGTATAGGATAGACTACACCAAAGAGTGGGTTATGCGCCTATGTAACCCACGAGTTTGCGGTTATCCCGAGGCGAAGCCGAGGGATAACTGTAAACAAGTGGGTTATAGTGCATAACACACGAGTGGGTGTGGTCTATCTGACTTATACCACGTTGCGCATGCGTACAATCTTCGCTCGAACTGATAAAAGTGTGGGTTATGAAACTATGTAACCCATACTTTTTAGCCAATCACTTTTATTGTAGATGATGTAATGTGGTATAAGTATAGGATAGACTACACCAAAGAGTGGGTTATGCGCCTATGTAACCCACGAGTTTGCGGTTATCCCGAGGCGAAGCCGAGGGATAAATGTAAACAAGTGGGTTTTAGCGCATATCACACGAGTGGGTGTGGTCTATCTGACTTATACCACGTTGCGCATGCGTACAATCTTCGCTGCGTAGCAACGTAGCGAACTGATAAAAGTGTGGGTTATGAAACTATGTAACCCATACTTATTAGCCAATCATTTTTATTGTAGATAATGTAATGTGGTATAAGTTTAGTTATACCACATTACATCATCTACAATAAAAGTGATTGGCTAAAAAGTATGGGTTACATAGTTTCATAACCCACACTTTTATCAGTTCGCTACGTTGCTACGCAGCGAAGATTGTACGCATGCGCAACGTGGTATAAGTCAGATAGACCACACCCATTCGTGTGATATGCGCTATAACCCACTTGTTTACATTTATCCCTCGGCTTCGCCTCGGGATAACCGCAAACTTGTGGGTTACATAGGCGCATAACCCACTCTTTGGCGTGGTCTATCCTATACATATCATCTGTGAATAGGTGGGGCTGCCTGTGGTGTATATCAGAGAGTCAGTGAACTCTCTATGTAGGGATGGCACGGACACTCCATATACGCATTATAAATCCAAATCTCTCCAAAAAAAAAAGGTTTTAAGCATTTATAGGGACCTAACCTTCATTGCCAGGGGTTTTTGCAACCAACAAGGCTCCCAGAGTCGCCAAAAAGCTTCATTAAAGTAGAAAACTGGAAGGTGACTGAAATACAAGTTTGTTCACGTACTAATTCTAATTCTGGTTTCTTATTATTCTTTAACGAGGTTAGTTAATCTGGGATACTAGGAAGAATAAATTATATGGCGATAAGGATGGTAATGGTGAGACATCTGGTTGCTCTTGCTCTTGTCCTCTGACTGGAGATCTTTCAAGCTCCGCCTGCGTATGTGGGTGTGTGGTCAATGGCGTATGCGCTACGGCAGCAACATGAGTATATATATTTAACGAGGTTAGCTCAAAATTGGTTCAAGTGATGGCCGTGATTTTAGCACGAAAGAACTTCATTTTCAAGCGCGCAAGACCACGACAACATCATCTTCATAACGATCAAACTGATTCTCAAACGCGATATACAGTGCGCCCCATCGAGCTTTGCTGTCCAGTTTTACGCCATTTTATTATTTGTACGCATGCGCACAGATTGTCACATGACATGCACTTGGCAACCAGAGACTCGTCAATGCTGACCTACGATGGCTACGTATGTATTTTTTTTGACTAGACCACTGATGACCAGACCAGTTTAGTGTCCGCTGTGGTTATGCCGAAGAGACAGTTCACTAGATCGCTTGGCAACCGCGAGAGATGGTGTCCTTTCTTTCAGTGTTGGTCTTCGACAACTGGATCAGTGAACTTATTCATGCGGCTGGAATAATTATTTTCAGCACTTAGAGTGCACTTTTTACCAAAGTGAGTAGCTAATATAGTCGTGTCAGTATGAAGACAGCTAGCCCAACTACATATGTGCGTTAAATACAATATTGACGCATAGAGCTCGGCTGGCTACATCTTCACTGGGTGAGGAAAGCCTGCGTACCTAAATTTTAGGTAAGGCATTATTGCCTGTATGCTAGCGGTATATATTTTTACGAATCCAAGTGATTACAGCAAGATTGAGAGTGAATGGAATTTCTGCTGCTGTGCAGAAGCTCAGCTATTCTCAACTAAAGCCCAAGCAGAAAATTGTGTTCAATGCATTAGATCTAGTGCCATAGCAAGCTGATCGCTGCTGTGTAGTTAGTATACATTTTTTACGCGCAACCAGTCTGACTTTATTTAATAATCACATTCTTCTATGGCACAGAATGCTGTCCGCAGTGTCCAGACTCACTCCTCCCCCTGAGTGAGTCTGGCCCGCGAGACTATGGGTATGAGGCTGCTACTCTGAGCTGCATTCCTAAGAAAAGTTCAGAAGTTGGGGGGTCCAGGTTGACACGCCGAAATTTATCTCTTTCTCTGGGACTTTCTGTCTGCATTTTCACGTACCGCGAACTGCTTTTCCTTACTTGCTATCTATTGTCTTTACCTTTGGAAGTGCGGTCGGCTCGTTATGCATCTTAAGGTAGGGTCTCAAGCAGAGGGGGGTGGCTTACCAGGATTTTCTTTGAGGGAGGGAGATGCCCCCACATCCCCTTAGAATGATGACTTGTATTCCAAAACAAAACCCCCCAAGCATGCCTACACTGTTTTACAGTGTTGACTGTAGTCCTCTCTGTAGCACTGTCTCCACGTTTCAGTCTGCCAGCAACACTACTAGCTAAATGTACCCTACAAACCAACAAATCACATGCAGATTACATCTTTAATCTCTATCTGTACAGAGTGAGCGAGTTCAACTACTTGTAATGTTCACTGGTGCAACTGGTGCATGCATGTAGCTGGGACATACCAGCAAACAATATGAAGAGAGGTGGCCGGTGCAAGTGTTCAAGTTGTCACTAATTAAACGGGTATATGTCTTCAATAAAATATATTGCAGTGCTACGGTTGCAGTGACATGTGAAAAAGATGTAGGGATGGGGCTGTGTATGTTGCATTTATGCTATCCCTACACCTTGTTGTCTTGCTTTTTGGCACTCCATCCCTACGTCTACTTAAATTTTTTTGAATTTTTTTCATTTTCTTGTTTTATCTTAGTAACCATCAAGTTATTAAGAAATGCAACAGTTGAGGTTGCAACACTATCCCTCGGGTTGCCAATGTGAAAACGAGTATGAGGGCCCTGTAAGGTAAGGTCGCCTAATTTCGGACGGTGCCTAATTCGGACAAATGTAAGTTTTACTGGTTAGCTATAGATCTAGCCCAAGTCTTGGGCTTCTTCTCAGTTACCCAGAGCTTCTGTTCCACAGGCAGTGTACTTAGAAACTGCTCTATCCCGCATTTCCTCAACTGTCTTCGCGTCCTTTAGCCACTTCTTCTGAATGTCCATTAGTCGAACGGCAAGCTCTCGATTTGTCTGTCCAGCTCCCCTTGTGGCTGTGCTGAGTGGCACGAGCTTAACACTCAACTCACCAGCCGACTTCGCTGCCGTTGGCTTCGAATCTTCAGCGACTTTCATCAACCGCTCCATCTGTGCTTGCATCGTATCCATCTGCTGCTTCACTTCTCTTTCCCGGGCAACTCGCTCTTCTTCTCTTCTCGCCCGTTCAGCCGCAATTTCTTCTTCGCATCGTGCTTGCTCGGCTGCCATCTCTTCTTCTCGGTGTGTTCGTTCGGCAGCTATTTCTTCTTCACGCTTACGCCGCTCGTCGATGAGAGCCTTCATCATCTCCTGCAGACTCTCCATATCCAATTCGCTTTGCTTATACTTTCGTCCTGAACGAGTGGCCATACATCTAGCGTGGATTGTTCAGCTGCTGCTGCTACGCTCAGGACCCCACTTCTGACACCATAATATGTGGATGCTGCTACGCTCGGGATCCCACTCCTGACACCATATGTGGAAGATTCATGCAACGCGAGGACGGAATAGCGGGTTTTGCTTCGGAGACGATGGCTCATCACTTCAATGAATACCAGATAGAGACCAAATAATGAACAAAACTGTACAACTTAAATAGCCTAAAACTAGTAATAAGTGCACAACTGAAATATTGCACATATTAGCACTGGACACAAAAGGTAAGTACACTATGACTCAGCACAAACACCTACGTATTAACAATTAAAAGAATGTCCAGTAGCATATTAGCAGTTGTAAGCTGTAAGCCTAAGTTAAGTTCAACAATGTCTCTAACACTCTACCTTGATTCATTGGCATGCGATAGGAAATTAATTCAGCTTGTGGCTCTTGGCAACTCTTAATTCTGCAAGTGATTAAGATGGTCATAGAAAGCAACTGCTAGTGCCACAAGTGCCTATGACCTTAACGTATACACGTACCTGTCAGTCAGTGACTGAGCAAGAAGTGGAACAAAGGAAGTGTACTGGTTTTGGAGCTGAAGGTGTTCTGTCATGTTTATCATGATACCTCAGTAATTGTAATCTGTTCAAAACTAAGAATGTAAGAACTTCATTGGCAACTATTGTATATCCAAAGTAAGTACAATTTTATCAAGGACACTAGTCTAGTGTATGGGTGAGTTTCATTAAGTGTTGCTGTTCTATCTGACAGTACCTAATAGCTAGTCCCATTCCCAGGCTCTCAATATAAAAAAACGCCAAGAGGCAGGGTTACCCCATAGCAGTGAATGGTCGAATTAGGAAACTGCTAGCAACTGGTGGTAGCTAATGACAAAATCACCTAGATGGATGACATGCATAGGTTTTTTTAAAGTCTTAGAAGCTGCTACAAAAACCTCAGATTCTGAAGGTAGCACTACACCTGGTGAAACGCCTTAATTGTAGAGAGCTTTAGTGACTGGTACTCTGTGAGAGGAGATTGCTGCATACCTATCTTTCCTGTGGCACTTTGTTTCCACCACACACTCCACACTCGTTTACTGTGTATTGCCTACCCACTGTCTGTGTATTGCCTACCCACTGTCTGTGTATTGCCTACCCACTGTCTGTGTATTGCCTACCCACCGTCTGTGTATTGCCTACCCACCGTCTGTGTATTGCCTACCCACCGTCTGTGTATTGCCTACCCACCGTCTGTATTGCCTACCCACTGTCTGTGTATTGCCTACCCACTGTCTGTGTATTGCCTACCCACTGTCTGTGTATTGCCTACCAACTGTCAGTGTATTGCCTACCCACTGTCTGTGTATTGCCTACCCACTGTCTGTGTATTGCCTACCCACTGTCTTTTGTTCTTCAGTGGTGATTGCATGAAACACTGCACACATGTACTTAGCTCTAATCCTTGAGGCTGGGATAAAAACCGGCCAACATTGCAGTGCTATACGCACATACAGTGTGTACCTACGTAAGCGTCACATTTTTAACTACTCACTGGTTGGTATTCTTATTGTATACATGTACGTTCATGCGTATTGGAGTGTTGGTGCTATCCCTACCTCGAGAGTCTACTGACTGATGCATACACTGTATCTAGATTCTGCATCTTTGTCTGGTATAGCACATGAAGCTTCTCATGACTGTGTACGGCTTTAATGGTCATAGTGCAACAACACGGCAATGGAAGCCCACAGAACCTATGCAAGGATAAGGCTGGAGAAAGTCCAGGAACAAAAATGCTGTGGATGCGTGCAGTGCTTCCACCGTCCAGGCACTATATGTACATGTATATTCATTTACCTACTTCATGTATCACAACGTCCATGACTAACGGATGATGTGGGCAGTCATCACTTCCTTTTGAGCCTAATCTTAATAGAAAAGTACTACAGTACCCAATACATGTTATGTACATGCTTACCTGCTGTCATGATGATCACAATAAACAGAAAGTCTCTTGCCACTTTAATGTATGAGAAAAACTGTCCTATAAATGGGGGGTATTGAATGATTATGTAGGGTTGGGTCTATTACGCTTGGTATACATTTTGGCAATAATCAGTCCATAAAGCCTTAAGTTAATGATCGGAGAATTTTTAATGCTTTGTAGAAGCTTGTATATAGCAATCTCCAAGTACAGTTCGAGCAGTCCCGAGAGCAAGTAAATCCCACAAAGAAGTCTAGTTAATCAAACTTTAGCCAGGGCCACTGTAGCCTCACATGGAACCATATTCATTGGCTGTGGATTACGTACCAGCAGTCCTTGAGCACCATAAGTTTATCCGTGCAAAAAATACAGAACATTAATTGAATCCGTTAGTTCAGCGATTAGTTAGTGTATGAAAGGAAAGCCCCCACAGTTGTAGAATCCCCATACTCAAGATTTTTCGTTTTGTGATAAAAAGAGTGTGAACACTTTTAAAGGATGATCAACTGTTTTCTTATTTCTGCAAGATGGCAGAAGAAAAGAAAAAGAAGCCTCCTGTGGACTATACTGTTTTCAAGAAAGATTATGTCCTACCAATGGAAGATCTATCAAAGAATCAGATAAAGACTATGAAGGTTTGTGCGCTATACTCGATCTGCAGTGTAATGCACAGTAGATGGACCTGTGCATATTGCTTGCCAGTTGATACATGCACGTGCCTAGAACACAACCAAGTCTCTAAATTTTTATTCCTGTGACAGAGAAGCCACTTGATCAATTACACAATTAAAATGGTTCACATTATAAACACACATGAAAGTGAAAGTTGGATTGACTGAATGGTACACACACCATTCTCAAGTACATACTCCAAGAGTTATCTTATACATTAAAGGCATCTGTTCAATGGTACATAACAGCTGCATGACATTTAATTTTATGTACCCTGATTTTTCAGATCTCCCCAAGAGATCAGCAGGGATGTGTCCTGGTGTGCACTCTCTGCTGCCGACCTCTGAAGTCTGCTCATTCTGCCAGAACACATGTACAGTCGAAGGTGCACATAGTGAAAGTGAAGGTTAGATATGAGTTTATATGTATGCCCATTAGACAACCTGGTACACACACTGTGCATCTATGCATTATTGTAGTGACAGGGGCATATGAAATGGCTGGATGTCTGACCAGTCAAGACCAAATTCAGAGGACCAAACTTTGTCATCACTTTCTTAATAGGAACATACATGATTGCATCACTGAGAGTACTTTATACGTGGTTCTGCAACGGCATTTATCTTGTGTTTGTTGTCAGGAAGAGGAGCTGGAGCAGATGCTGTCCGGGCTTCCGCGTGTTCTCTCCAGACGGCAGCAAGATTGTCTGACTGAAGTGTTGGAGAAGGTGTTCAGAGAGCAGTCTGCTACAGCGCAGGGTCAGAGTGAGGCCCGGGAGGGCATCGCATCGCAGCTGCAAGAGCTCCTACAGCGCACATTCCCAGGTATGTAAATTAATAGCCATTGAACATGTATGTACATTTAATGTACGTAAGCACTGGAGATCTACATAAAGCACCACAAAACCCACATAAGGTATACGTTATAGCTGTCTATCATAGTCTATTGGAACGATGTAATTACTGGACTGTCTGAGTTACCTACTTACTGTTTTGGGACTTTCTGGTGCTTTAGCCATGACTTTTCCTTGGCTACATCCTTCCAGAAAACTCTACACAAATGTAATGTTATTCCATGCATACAGTAATGTAGTTTACACTTCATGGAGTGCTAGACTACTCTACTAGTACTGGAGAATGAACGTATGCAGCTCCGCATGCAGCCTTACATTGCAGTCATAACCCCATAGTGGAATCTGATCCGTGGCTGCTAGTAGAGATATAAGTAGATGTACGTATTTCATTCTTTGTCTCGTTTTCTACTAGCCCCCTTCCCAGCCTCTTCCTATTAACAGTCGGAGATACGTACATGTACATAGCAAGCTATTTAGAGTTCTGATTCCAATTCATGGGCTAGTGACTGTAGCAGTTAATGATGATCTCTTTGGACGCATGCCGTATATTCTGGTATGAGCTCTGGTCTAGTGCAGCGTACGATAAATTATGTACCGTGGATTGGGAAATTCCGTCATTACCCCATGCCAACAAAAATCAAACCACGACTTTATCAACATGAAATGTCAAACAATGTAGCTACATTTTCAGTGTACCGAAATGACGAAAAGTCTAGTCTGTGTAGCTAAAATAGCGTCACTTTGAGAGAAAAGGAGTACTTTTGTGTGGTGCTCTAGATTATTAGCATGCATAACATGATGTGCAGTCAGAAAGTGAGCCATATATCTACCCAGATGTGTAGTATGTGATTAATGGTGGTGCTGCAGCTATATGTATAATACTGGAAAAAACTTCTAACTTTGATGACAAATATGTGTATGAGTAATATCTGTTCAAAGTTTCTGGCAGAAAAGCAGAAGCAACACTTATTACACTATGATTATGGCCGTTGGAGATAAGGAAGTAGGTGCATACTTATATGTGTACATGTAAAGTAAAGCTCCATGAGGGAAGGGGAGAAGGGAAGAGGGGAAGTTGTAGTGTGGGTGTGATAGCCAGTGATCCTGCGTTTATATTCCAGATGTAGCTGTCGAGCTGTTTGGATCCAGTGCTTCAGGATTTGCTCTGAGTACAAGTAATGTCAACCTTGACCTCAGCATCCCAGGTGCACAGGAGGACCAGGTGATCACTGTTCTGCATAGCGTGCGGTTTGTCAGTCCCAACCAGTATCTAGACCGTACAAACTTCACTTGAAAATGTAGACAGTCAGCTGTTCTTTGAAGATTTACCCTCCACTGATACCATAGATTTGGCAATTTGATAATGTATTTTTGATAGTGGTAGCCGCTAGCAATTAAGGCTTTAGGAGCCTGTTTTAATTGGGCTTTGTCTTGCTGGTTGTGAGGGGGAAAATGTATCAAAAGTGTGTCTGACACATAAAATTTTGGTGTGCTCATTCTTTTTTTAGCTCTGTAGCCACGTGTGTGTTGTATAAGTTGTGCAAATGATACATCAATGAGTACATACATGTAGAGGGAAGTGGTTGCAATGGTGAATTTATATACATGTACGTTGTATGCAGTGCTAGTGAGGAATTATGATCTCTCCTGTATTAATCATCAATTGGTGATAGGTCCTCATACCTCAGGTGATGAAGAAAACTGTTGAGATTCTCTCTGCCAACAGTAAGTGCATATATGGACATGTACATTTTTTGTGTATATGCAGGATAGTGGAGGAGAGTGCATGTCCACTATGTAGTTATTTGCGGTTCGGAAGCAGCTGGGGTATTGTAAAGTGAACAGTTGTCCTGAAAATAGAAGAAAAATTTAATATGTAATAATGAAGAAATATTCCCTGTGTAGTTGTTGCCTCAAAGAAAGTATAGTAAGGTTAGGCCCATCCCAAAGTTGAGAAATATCTTGATTGTGTACAGCTTTGACACTCATAACTCAACAACACAGTAATAGAAGCCCACAAATCCCTTAAGAGCTCATGTTATACATACATCCCATAGTTGATATTCAGCATGTGAGTGTGCAGCTGGAGGTAGGGTGTGCTACATACATGTAGTCCACACTAATTGTGCTTCGTCTGCATTAAGCCAACTGTTATAGTATACGTACATGTAGTAATGCATTTTAATGGGCTTAAGCTGCACCTGGTCCTAATTAAGCTGCACCTGTGCCTGTATCTTTGGCTATTAATTTGTGATGCATGTTTCATTTTACAGAGGAATTATATTCCAATGTGAATGGGGACTTCTTTGCATTCAACAAAATACCCAGAATTTTGTTTCAGCACAAAGCAAGGTACCTACGTATGTACATAGTATTATAAGAAGTTAGAAAGTATTGTGTAATGTAATCAATCTGCATGTGTTTACATACATACTATATGTACATACTTTACTTATGTGCTGCATAATTAGCCTCGTTCCCAGTCCTTCCCACCCCAGCTTTATCTCACAGCCATGGAGAAAAAGCTCTTCCCACCCCAGCTTTTAACGAGGCTACTGCATAATATCTTAAAGCTGTACATGTGCCCCCCCCCCGAGAGTTCCAAGCGTTCCCCAATTTGATGCATGTATAAATTATTATAATGCAGTCTTCAGTGGTACACCTAGCCTTGTTCCCAGGCTCTCTGCCCAGCTTTTTTCGCACCACATGCAAGAAAAAGCTGGGCAGAGAGCCTGGGTACGAGGCTAAGCTACACCCTTGGCAGTAACATTATTTCGTGTACACGAACGTATGTGATGTATACCTATTGTGGAAAGAGAATAACTAGCTTGTGTTTTGCTTTTTTATGTAATTGCTTCTCTAATGCATAGTGTGTGCATGTGCATAGACACTCAGGGTGGACCTGTAGTGTAGTAGATAGTAACTGCTATGAGTACGGTTTAGCACCTGCCACAAGGGAAACATTACCCATTATATCCTGCAAGAAAAGCTATTGCCTGCGGAGTGTCCAAAGCCAATAGCCTTTCCTTTGTAACCATGCATGTCTGAGATTGGTGGTAAACATATGAGTGAGAAATTAATTATTATACATGTACCGGCTTCTTTTATTTTAGTGGTTTACTGTGTGAAATCCGTGCTCTTACTGGCAATGTAAGTTATAAACAAAATTTAATGAATCATCAGAATTTGTGCAAGCTTGATACTATTCGTGATTGGTTTGCATGTAGGTACGTATGGATTCCTGAAATTGTACTCTATGAGAGCTTCAATTCATTGTATTCTGTATTCTCACATATATTCTGGAATATAAATCTGCTTCATGTTGTACCTTTTTTGAGTTATGTGTTAATTCTACCCCATAGCCTGTTGCTCTAACTTCACTGCTAAGACTGTATGGCTGCATAGATGAAAGGGTTCTAAAGCTGGGTGTTCTCTTCAGATACTGGGCAAAAGTAAGATATTACTGTACTCTCAGAAGGTATGGCTGGCTGGCTGGTGAGCACCATACTGTATATCTGCATGTAAAACAGCCTAAATGTATGGTGAATTCACATTCAGTTTTGCAGCAGTCAGTCACGTGTTTTTACTTTGATGTACCACGTATGTTAATGGTTACTTCTTTCCATTCATGTAGCTATGTCGTGTGGACATACAGGAGAATGGCTACTACCCTGGCCACATGTTTGTGGTGATGGTCATCTACTTTCTGCAGCAGAGGAAGCCCCCTCTTCTGCCTTCACTTCATGAGGTGAGGAATACCCTTTTAACAACATACATAATTAAGCTGTGTACATGTGTATAAACATGTGAATTAATATAAGCTTCAAGGGGCAGCTATGCCTATTACAGTTATAATGTACGCATTATATTCTTACCATCTAGATGGCTGTGTGTGGTAAAGCTGAGAGTGAAGGAAGTGAAAGCAGACATGCTGAGAGAGGAAGATCTCAAGTTGAAGAAAAGGCTGATGATGGAGAAATTGAACGAGTCGATGCCAAGGGAGAAGGGTCAGAAGATGCAAAGAAGAGAGTTCAGCGAGGCAGTAGGAGAAAGATGGGTGGAGGAAAGACAACCCAGTATGTAGCTCCTCCTGTTGAGCACCTCAGTGATCTGCCCGAAATCAGGAGAAGGTGGCAATGCAGGAACCAGGAGAACCTGGGGGAGCTGTGGTATGGGCTGCTCAGGTAGGGTAGCAGAACAAGGTTGTGGAAGCCTTGTGAAGAAATGACATAGATTGATAATGGTCTAGTATATGCACGCTTTGCATGCAGCCTAATTAGTCTTGTCTTTGGAACATTGCCAGTAGTGTGCACTGTATTGTATATTTTACCTGTACTATGCTGTTTTTTTGGCAGGTACTATGTAATGGATTTCAATGTTGCAGAATATGCTGTTACCATTCGCCAGAGCCAGCTGTTGCGGAGAAGAGAAAGGGAGTGGGGATCTATACGACTGGCTGTAGAAGGTAAGTTTCATGATGATCTCATAGGTTTTGACTACCACTATTCATGTACATGTACATATAATTTATATCATGCAAATTCACAAATAGGATTTATTCACGTACCACACCATACCATAGCACATATTCTTCTACAGATCCCCTGATACCCAGGAGCAATCTGGCGAGAGCTGCCTGCAGTGACAGAGGTCAGTAGATTTACTATCAACCCATATGACTGTTGGAGCTACAGGTTGACAACAGCAATGAAATCCCCTCGTACCCTGTACATCTCTGCTTAGTACTGTACTTATAGCTCCAGCTTGTTGCTCTCACTTCAACTCTCAATACTACGTGCATTACATACCATCACCCCCCATATATCAACCTGTGTTATGGGTGGTGATATTCACCTCGAGCTCTCCATTTTACCTTTTCTTTGGGAAGGGGGGAGCCTGTGGTGTACCCATAATTATGTTATTGGCCCATTATTTGTGCAGTATGTGCATACTTTGAATTGAGATTATGTGGTGTGCCATGACTCCTCACAGAAACTGAACGTAAAGAAACCCTAGCTATACATCATCTTTTCTTAATTTACACCCTAGGATCATATGGTATACGTTTATCCCCTTTGTGACCTGTCCTTCATGCCAAACATTATTGTACTTATATGCCACCTTTCTACCTTAGATCTCTTCATTTAGGCAGTATTGAAGTGTACATTGCTCTTTGCTTGTGTTTTTCAGTGTATACCTACCTGATAACAGCTCTGAAGCAGACACTGCTTTACTTCAGCCACTCTACAACTGCTGTCCAGAGTAAAGGTACTTTTGTACATTATAGTAAGGCTAGTACGTAGTTGTATCACAGTACAATTGAAGGCATGCACATGGTGTGTACGTACGTCCTGTATCTGTGCTCCCAATGCATGTTCTGCTTGGTCTGGAGTTGGCATAACTAAGGCTACCACTGCGTACTACATACAGCAGCCCAATGCTAGTGCAACATGGTCATTCAGTCACCATGTATTCCTCACTTCATTCCATGATTTTCATTTTAATAATTATTACAAGTGCATTTAGATATACTACCGTAGATCGGGAAATTTTCGTCGTTAAAAATATTTCGTCGGCGAGCTCTAAGTCGAAAATTTAACACGCGAAATATTTTCAGCGTTGAATAATAAGATCGTTGAATAATTTTCACAATTCCACGTGAAGAGAAAGTAGCCAGAAGTGGAGAAATCATGGTTCTGCTGTGGTATTTGAAACCAATCGGGTGTGTTCCCGATCCTAGAGGGTCGCTGTCTCGCTTCTCAAGCGATCGCGGAAGCGAACAAACAATGAGCAAGTATTGACTGAAGGCTCTAAGCGTGGTCCTTACACGAAGTACAGCGCCGCCGTTCGCGCAGCATGGGCGTCGGTTGCATTCCCACACTCCCGCTGACATGCTAGGTCCTCTCCAATGGCCGCTTCCCAAAGTTCTCGGTAGATATGGTACCCCCTAAGACACGAAAGCACTCCATTTTCTTTTCGCACATGTGTGTGATCCGTGTACGTACGTACATGGATTCCGTTCCGCATACGCTACTCGCAACTCGCGTAAAAAAATCGTACCGTTTAAATTTCGTCGCGTTTAATTTTCGTCGGTTACTAGATCGACGAAAATTAATTACGCGAAAATTTAACAGATGAAAATTTCTACCGCTGAAAATTTCCCGATCTACGGTATATCCTACTTAGTTGCAAACAATTTTGAGTACATACGTGTAAAGTTACAATTCACTTACGGAATTACACCTTGAAGCACCCTTGCTTCAATTAATACCCACTTCTGACTCTCACCTACAAGGCAGTTCTGCACACCAAACCAAATTACCTGTCTTAGGAGTCTGGATAAAGGTGGATTGTGCGCCTACCTAACGGCATACCCACTACCATATAGAGAGTCTGTATGTATGGTGACATAATTATAGAGATTCTGTATGTATAGTGAGAGGCTTAAACTGCCCAGAAAGGACAGAAGTGCTTCCTGAATGCCCAACAGATTCTGTCCCCTCATCCCTGGCAACACATTACCATGGGGACCTTATTCTCTGTTGTTTGTAATACTGATGGATGTACTTAAGTAATTACTGTGCTAGTAATGCCCATGGAGTATTGGCATATCACCTGCAAATATTATATCCAGTACACTAACAATTGATTGGGTACGCATACATAGCTATATACGTAGTGTACAATTTTCTTATGGATTTGAAAATTCTCTGCAACCAGTAGCAATGGTGCTGAAATGTTCAATTTACTCTCTCCTTTATTTTATTGGATTATCTGCAGAAGATTGTCCACCTGAAAATGAAGATGTGGAATCAGGTGACAAACATGTCCATGCCACTCCAGTGGGAAGTAAGGAGAGTGTCCCTACTTGCAGCCTGGCCAACACCAAGCCACTTATTGATGTGAAAAGAAATCCTTCTCTTGAGATATTTTCAGATCACAGTCCGAATGAGAGTGAAGAGCCAAGTAGTGAGCAGAAGCACAGACGTAGTGTTACAGATGATGATGGAAGCATTGTCTTTGCTGCATTCCATGAGTTGGAGTCACCACTGCCTCCCAAGAAGTCCTTGGACATTAGTTTTCAGAGTGATTCACATTTGTCAGGGGCATGCTATACAGAAATTGAAGATTCACAGTCTACCATACAGCCTACACAACCTCGTTCTTCAGAAGCGAATCAAATGCAGCTAGCTTCTGACATCCAATTTGGTTCATTTGAATTGGATAGAAAAGAGGAAGAGCATGAAGAAGAGCGTGTACAGCAGAAGTCTGAATGGGGAACCCTGGTTGTTAAAGTACCAGAGGACTCTACACAGCAGAAACCCCAAAGCCCTCAGCCACTGAATGGATGTAGCAGCCCCGTGAGTAGCCAGAGCAATGGAAAGAGGTGTTCCCCTCCAGAACCTCTGGTGCCTAGTGAAGGTTCAGTGAGTCCTATGTGTACTGAAAAGTACAAGGAAGGGGATCAGGAATACGTTTTCTCTGCTGAAAATTTTTCATTAGATGTAAGTAATCTATATTGTACTGGACAGTACACACATATAATACAGTATGTTAGCCTTGTTTCCAGGTACTTTGAGTGTCCCGCTTGGCTTGAGACAAAGGGTGTAATGTCATATAACCTTGCTAAGAATGTACATGTACATGTAGGCTTTTTGAGACAGTGCTGTTCAGTATAACCTTGAATAGTGCAATGATCTTTGCTACACACACACGCACACACAGCTGCAAGAGTATCCTACTGCATGCCTCAACTGCAAGAGAGCTGTAAAGCATATTGCGAAGGTTAGCCATGACAGTGAGGTACTTGTTAAAGCAGTGGATGGTACGTTCATCTGTCTTAATTAATCCTATAGTACTGCCCCGAGAATGAGCTTCCAGCTAGGAGAGCACCCAAGACACTTCCTAGTAGAGAGTCTCTCAGAAAGATAAAGGAAATCTTCAAGAGATACATGAGTAAGTTCTACAACACATCAATATATTGACATAATTATAGTTAAATGGCAAAATTACATGTATTAACAGCTATATACATTGTACAATGTAGTGGGTCAGACACATCATCACATAAGAGGTAATCTTGGTTGTTCCTGGCAACTGTATCAGAACCTAAAAAGAGTGGAACAGAACTCTTAACACAGTGTAAACCAACCACTATATGGCTCTAAAATTGTGTGTAGTGGTAACATATCTTGTTTCAGCATCAGTATTCACTTTCTTGAAGTAGTATATACACGTGTACATGTACGTAGCTTTTGTATTCCTGTAGTGGGCACAGCTTCAAGTTACTATGTAGATTTGCATTACATATACGTAGTACATAATATATTTCATACTCTAGCTAGCACACTGATGGTACAGTTCATGGTGGCCATCAACGTACCTTTGCTACAGTATTTTGCATGCCTATGCTACAGCAGGAAGGTGTATCAAGCAAAAAACATGGGGACAAAAAATTCTCGACACATTTTGCAAAAATGGAGCAAGTTTTTTCTTGAAATAGAGTGCACAAAAGCTCGATCACTACTGCAATGCTAGCTGGTGCACACCTGACACAGAACCAGTGCAAATTAGGGGGATACAGCAATAAACAGTAGCCCATGGCACAGAAAAAAACAAAGCTTAATAATGTGTGTGTTCGTTTACAGGGGGCCATGCAATAAGCTTACAGCCCTACCATTTGAGTTCTAGATTTTATACAACTGCTAGCACACACTAGTACGTATTTATGAGCTACATGTACATGTAGCATGGATGTGTCCATACTTCACCCTTCATACGTACATTACTATGACCATACATAATGATTTAGCAAAGTTCACTCCATTTGTTGCTCTGTGCCTCTCCTCTCTTCCTATACCACGCAACAAAATTGCCTAGTTTACTACATTGATTGAAGTACATTCACTACAGCATGGGTCACTGCAAAAATTAATTAAAAAACCAGATGTTCAATATAGAGGGTGCACTGTAGTGGCATGGCCTAGCATGAAAAGCGACAAGGAGGAAAGTTGTTAGAAAATTTTAGAAGCGTAAAACTTTGCAGCTTGGTTGTTTAATTGCTAGATCAACTTGATCTAGTAATCAAACTATGAGTAAGCCAGTTCAATATTGTGCTTAATATTTATGCTACATGTATGTGCACATGGCGGTGCTGTGGACTCCAATTTGTATTTGTTATATACTTTGATGAACCGCTGGGACTGCAGTACTGAACCCTTTGTGTCTCCTACAATAGAGAGTGTGATGCCACGGGAGCAGCACCTGCAGATGAGGCAGAGCATTTGTGACTCCATCCAGGCAGACATCCTACAAATATTCCCCAGTAAGTCTCATAAATGTACATGCAGTAATCCATTACACATTGATATTCTTAGCAGAAATACATACATTCTCTACCATTTGTGGGGGGAGGCCTTCCAATGAGAAGATATGAGGCTGGAACTGAAAATTCTACACTATTGTGTCCATGTCTACTGACAATAAAACTTCACAAGGTTTATTCTTTTCTTGGGACTTAATGGTAACTGATAACTACAGCATGCATTGTTGTACTCTCTCCCACACATTTCATCTTCTGCTGATGATCTCACAGAGAGTATCCCATGTAGAAAGTCATGTAAACATATGAACAGCTGCATCTTTATCTGGTGTATTGTATCTTGTGATGACCTAGGTACATTGTGGCTACCTACGGGTGACACCACTATTCAACTCCTGAGATATAATATGAACACAACAATTTGTCTACATTTTCATCCGTGAAATCCTTTTGTTAACATGCCAACATGAAATGGTCCCTACAAGCCGCTGAGGATAACACATGCTACGAAGGGCTTTCATGTACACATATTATATAAAAACTAACTATATTTGGTTTGCAAATCCAGCAGTAAAAAAAATTGCAGATAATATTTTTTTTTCTACAGCAGCCAGTGTTGAGCTGTTTGGATCCTCAGCCAATGGGTTTGGCTCCTTCTTAAGTGATCTGGACCTCTGTATGATGTTGGGAGAAGAAGAACAAGAAGAAGTATGTTGTACTTAAGCTAGACAATTCCATTGCAACAACTTTGGTGTGCACGTACATGATACTTGGTGATATTGAATTGTTTCTGTTCATTTTATATGTATAGGATAGATCACTGCGTAGCGGGGTGTATGACCAGTTATCTACTGTGGGAAAAGTTATCTCCCGCGGAAGCCGAGGAACTTCCGAGGCTTCCAAGGGAGATAACTTTTCCCAAGGTAGATAACGGGTCATACAACCTGCTATGCAGTGATCTACCTATTTTGTACTATGCCTGAGTCATTCTAACAAGAGTTGGTAGGTCTGTAAAAAAGCTAGAAGCTTGAAAGGCACGATACGGCAATCCGGCCAACTGACATCAAGACTCGATTAAGACAGAGTAGCAGACTAAGCTACAGCAGGGAAAGCACTCCCAGAAACTGTAGCAAGACCGAGTGACAGCTAGGAGCCACAGTAAGTAACCATCCATCCCGAGCCTACACAAAACGGTAGGCTGGCAGCGTTACTACACGCACAAAACTCAGCGAAACTAGAGAACAGTAGCTTACCGTGCTTTTCCATATCACTTTCCAACGATTTACGAGTAAAATAGCCGCCATACGTTTTGCCTAGGCTCCCTCAGCCACCAGCTATTGCAGCTTTCTCACCGTTTGAACGACTGGAACGGAATCGGGTACCTGCCTCACGTAGCAGTTGGGGTATATTTTTCCCTGCGGTGGAATATGACCTGTTATCTACCCGTAATGCTGAAATCTGATTGGTTAGAATGACTTAGGCATAGTATAAACTATACATATATGTACATTAGTATAACTTATTGCAAAATTGCATATTATGGTTATACAATACCTGTCCTCCAGCTCAGCAAAAGTGAAGTGATCGAAGCAGTAGCTGCTGAGTTGGATAAGTACCCAGGTAATGAATATAAGCAAGAGTTGATAACACGTACTGCTTTTCACTTCTTGAGTGTTGTTTTCATCGTTTCTACATGGTCATTTTACAGGCAAATACCAGTTTATCTTGCCAATCACTACCGCCAGAGTGCCGATAGTGAAATTCCTGCTAGTAAGGCGGTAAGTCATAGTTCATCTATTTTAGGATGCCTTTCAGTAGTTGTGTACATGCATGAATATAAAAATATATCTAAAAGTACAAGAAGATTGTCTCTCATCTAATGCATACTCTACATTCACTACAGGCGCCTTGAGTGTGACATCAGTCTGGAAAACCGTCTGGTATGTACAAGTACATATGTTACATGTACTACCTCTAATTCTATATGGATGTAAAAACTGGGTATGCTTAATTAAATTATTTATTAATTAAATTAATAATTTATTGCTTTAGGCCCTGAGAAACACAAAAATGCTGGCAGCGTATGCTCGCATAGATGATCGAGTGAAGATATTGGGCTATGCCGTCAAGCACTTTGCTAAAGTAAGCAGCTGCTATTGTGTGCACTATTATATGAGTTATAGCTTCAATTGTAGGAAACATTGTGTGCAAAGGTGCAGTACCTATCTGTGTATATAATTTGCTGCCAAGTAGCCGCCAAAAAAAAACAGAGAGATAGTAGTGGTGAGCCACATGTACTGATATAATTATGTAAACATGGTTAGTTGACTGGGCAAATAACAGCACCGTTTGTGCTCTGAAAAAAAAACAGCAAACAGAAACGTTACGCTACGTACTCTCCAAATGCATTTCTTCAACAAATTGTTCCAGGACTTTTCTCTTGGAAACCAGTCCAATATTTCGAAAAACAGCCAGCCAGTACATTAACCACAGCTCAGCTCAGAAACAGGACAGGCCTATTGCAGCTATTAATAGTATAAGTAACTAATTGCAGTATTATACTGAAAGTGCTGACTTGGCCGTTGTCAGCTCATGTTTCGAGAGTCGGCTATGTTCAGTTCATCTCACCGACTCCCTCAGTCTGTCAAGCTTCCTGACATGTTGGGCTTTCGTTTCTTGGAAGGTTTTCTCCGTGGCTGATCTGTACATTTTTGTGATATGGCTGAAATCTTCCAGTGTCATACAGCATCCCAGGTTCTGTTTCAGCCAGCGTGCCTCGTCCTCAAATCGCTCCTTCTGAGCTGAGGACCACCGAATTCACTCTTGGAGGTAAAGCTGGCTCAATCTTTCGGCAAACTGGTATCCTCTGCGAGTCTTCACAAGCGGTTGTACTCTTAGACTGTCTAGTATCAAGTTCTCATTCTTGCAACGAAGGATAAGCATCGTATGATTCCTAAGCCTAGCTATCTAGTTCTGAGCTGTACTGCTCACGTCTTCGACACAATACCTCAAAGAGGATCTCCGTTGGTTTTTGGCATTTATGATGATCAGAGTTCTCTTTCTACCAACCAGGAATTTGACTTCTCAAGTCTTCAAATGCCACCGCAAATTTGGCTTCTCAAAACCTTCATCTTTAAATACTGACGTTTTGACTGCTGGGCTGCATTCTTCCTCAGAGCAGACATCAATACATTACAGGCAAAACAGAGAATGAACAGTCTATGGTCTAGCCTAATCAGCTTCTAGAAGCGAAGCCCTGACAGAGTCTTGACAGAGTCTGAGTCCAGACAGAGTCCAAACCAGAGGGTCCTAATTTCAAAACAATGTAAACGCAAATCAGCCTAACCCTAATTGTCTTATTCAGGTGTGTGACATGGGAGATGCCTCTACTGGAAGCCTTTCTTCCTATGCCTATATTTTGATGTTGATCCACTACCTCCAGAAGACCAGCCCCCCAGTTGTTCCTGTTCTTCAGCAGGTACGTAAGTACGATTACTAATGCCAATCTGAAGTGTTTATCCAGAAATACTGGAAGATTCTGACAAACAATTTGTGGTGGAATTGGAGTATTTATTCATTTTGCTCTCTTCCAGTGTCCAGAATTCTATTTAGAATGTGTGTAAATTACATAGTAACAGTAGTGTCATGGATAGGCATGCAGAAACTAGGTCTTCCCACACCGGAAAAAAAAAAGCTGTGTGGAAATTTAGGCCTGGGTCTGGCAGTAGCGCCAAATATAAAACGAATGTTCGTCAAAGTCTACCTGTTTGGAGAATCCTACCCCTCACAGTTTTAATGACAGTAATACTGATCAAGATACACGACATGGCTAAGCAGTATAAGAGTGGCTTATTGATGTTAAAGGCATAGTACTATAAACAGAATTGCTAGCAAACTACAGCTGCTCCCTTTGTGGATATAGATTTTCACTTACTGGAAAACGTGGTGCCACTTCATTTAATGTTGGAATGCATGTGTCCAGCCTCTGTCATACCTATAGCTGTACAAGTGTGTTAAGAGAGAGCTGGAATGTGGCGAATATACGTGTAGCTCTATTAGATATACATGTACATGTATGTACACTATTAGATGTACATACATGTAGCATCAATAAGTCACTCTTATACTGCTTAGCCATGTCGTGTATCTCGGGGGGAGAGGCCTAATGAGAGAGTACTTACAGTTGGAATTGGCTGGGTCCTACTGGCAAGTGCTACTAGCGGGTTTAGTGGCTATATAAAGCTTGCCTACTGCTCCTCTGCCAAGGGGTTCCAGTAGCTCAGTGGTAAGAGCATCTGACTAGTATTTAGAAAGTCCTGGGTTCAATCCCCAGCTGGGTACCGTTTTGATTACTCTCTCAGAAAGCTTATCATCTCTTGAAGAGTTGAATTGCAATGTGACTACTTAGTTTTATGTTCTATGTCTTTGGTGGTTTAATTACCCCGGCAGTCTGATCCAAGCTAAGTTTGGGTGTAGCACGTTTATCCTGTTTAGATGGGGGGAGAGGCCTAATGAGAGAGTAATTACATGTGGAATTGGCTGGGTCCTACTGGCAAGTGCTACTAGCGAGTTTAGCGGCTATAAAAGTTGCCTACTGCTCCTCGGCAAGGAGTGGATTGTGGTGCATGTGTGTGGTTGGCAAGATGGCAATCTGTGAAACTTTTGTGGTGTCAATCATTCCTACCTTGTTTAGTGGCTTTTTTTTTATTCTAGCCCTACATGTGCCGTCATTTTTTAAAATGATTTTTCTAAAACTTATTGAGCCCAGGAACATGGTGTATATTAGTGTGGTTGTGTGCATGCTTTTGTGGTAATGATTAAGCCGTCTTGCATGTAGCACAATCAAATTATTATAGTGTAACAGTTAGCATACATGCACCTTGCGGAATATGCTGTGAGTGCTTTGTTGAAGATTTATGTTCATTGCAATTATGTCAATCCTCAGTCAGTAGTGTGTATACATGTAGTAATTTTGTGTGGATGCAGTTGTTTGGTGTGGTTCTGTGAGGTAGAGCATAGGGATGAAGTTAAAGCTGATCTAGCTAGCTGATGATGTGAGTGCAAGTGACTATAATCATTGAATCACTACCCTAAAATTGTCCTGCATCACTCTATAAATTGTTTAATTAACCCTCCTTGCGTGTGCACATGGGGTAACAATATAACACTGAGGGAGGCAAACAGAAACTCCACTACAACCTCTGGTTCTAGCCCTGAACATGTTCAGCGTTATCTCTAGAGATGTACGTATGCACACTAAGGCATGCACGTTTACAGTGGCATTGCTGCTGTTGCCTTGGTTTGGCCATTATTATATGAACTTACCACTCTTACGTAATTTTACATGATAGGCTAAATGTAGTAGCTACTGTACATAACGTGGTCTTAAAAATTGAACCCAAATTTGTTTTTGTTTGTAGCTCTTCCAAGATGGCGTGACCAGCTGTACTGAACCAACCATTGATTCATGGAACTGCTACTTCTATGAGTTTTCAGATGCACAAAAAGAACTGGTAAGGCTCCTAGCTCACTGGTGGCTCTCAATCTTTGCACCTTAATTATAACAGTTAGTTGAGGGGCATACTCCGGGCCTTTGGGGATGACAAGGCTTGTTTTGATGAGACTTGTAGTCTACTATTTTGAAAGAATAGGCAATCTGGTGGGTCCCATGTCCATGGTAGCCTCATTTCAGGCCACTTAGAAATTGGAGTGGCCTTGGAATGTGACAATGCCACCATAAGAGGTGAGTAGGCAAGTTGTTCTTAGCTTGCATGGTAACAGATAAAAATTTGAAGCGGGTTTTATACGAGAAGCTGGCTTTCACCTTCATCCTTTTGATTAAATGCTAGCAGTCGCCTTTGCTCGGTAGTGCAGACAGGCTGTCTGGTTGCATAACTGGATACCCAGCTATGTAACTGGCAGTCAGTTATGCAACCAGACAAGTTACATAAATCCTTAGGTGAAGAAAGCCTTATTTCATATCTCTTAATTCATATGCAAGTTTCTACGCACTGCTAAAATATCAGTTACTTACTCTAAGCTTTTCGTACTCTGGGGTGGGTATTTGTTTTGAGTGTTCTTCAATTTGAGTCCATCGACTCTATTGCTAGACAAGTAAGCAGTATTGTCTCTTTCATTTGTCCGCTATATATAGCATATGTCACCCACACTGAATGGTATAGTCCTTTTTACCTCAGGCTAAAGTATGGCCAGACTACAACAAGAATGAGCAAAGTGTTGGTGAACTCTGGTTGGGATTCTTGAGGTGAGGACACAGAGTGCATGGGTTTGTGATACAAGTCTGCAGAAGAAAGATATACATGTACATGTGTCTTTTTTTTTAGGTATTTTGCCACAGAGTTTGATTGGAGCAAGAATGTGGTCACTATCAGGCAGCTTCAGACTATGACAAAATTTGACAAATGGTGGATGAGCAAGTGCATGTGTATTGAAGGTACATAGTAGTGATATCAAATAGACAATTATTGCTATATCTGAATGTGTTTACATATATACACTTTATAGATATGCATATACTGCTATGTGCTTACTTTAAGTTTGCCTACTGTAGGACCGGTTATAATTGCGATAATTTATTAATTGTGAATGCGAAGATTTTTTGAAGCTCGCAAAAAATTAGAACACAATCATGCGTTACGCAGTACGCACACGCATAAACGCAATTACGCAATTTGCATTCAAAACGCGAAAAACACAAGATTTTACTACGCAATTAAAACCAGTCCTATAGTATAACATTTGTGGTGACAAATTTAGCACGTTTCGCGGATATCAATGTTGGCAGTTTGTCTTTCTTCAGAAGGTAGTAACAGTTCACTTTTTTTTTCAAAGCCATTGAGTGAGAATGGAATCAATGCAGTAAAAATGCATGTACCTAGTAATCTTCTATCCCACACTAAACGATTGCTGTTCCCTCCATTCCTGAAATGTGTACTTCAGTCGCACTGCCACTTTCAGAATCCCACCATACGATTAACATTACCACAATGTTCTTGTCCTCTGACTGGAGATCTTACAAGCTCTTCCTGCATTACAACATGAGTATTGTAAGTCACAGTTACGTTCTTAGGGGAGAAGTCAGGCTCCTCTCCGAACTAGGGCAGATAGATCAATGTTCACAACAATTCATGTCTACAAAGGATAATTTGCCATCAATGTACTAAAGTATCAATGTCAGACAGTATGCAAAGCATGCTCAGCAAGAGTAAACAACTCTGCAGGGATCTCCAATAACTTGTACTATCACTGCTGTGGCTAATTTATAAACTATGCCCTTTCACTTGTCAATGGTGGGTTTTCCCAGGAACTTCGTCTTTAGCACCATTCCCAGGTTTGTATACACTGAGCGAGTTAGCCAGAGGGTATAGGCAAGTGGTTGCACGCCTAACTGTTTGCTATACTGCCGCACAACTGTTGCTACACGTGATGCGCCTACAGCGATAATTAGTTATGTATTTTTGCTCGCGGTTCGTTTTTCTAATAATATTATTTGTAAGGAAAGTAACCACAAACTCCACCCCATATCTCCCTTGTAATATGATAATAAGGTTTTATGGCATTGCTGCAGCAGTACCATACACTTAGATCGACATGCATGGATATGTGCCTCATGAAATGGCTATTAATTAGATGGTAGAAACATTGCCAATTTTTACTGCGTTGCTCATCATTTTGTCATCCCACAGACCCTTTCAACTTGGACCACAATCTTGGAGCTTCAGTGTCAACCAAAAGTTAGTCTCATTTTGAATTCAGTAAACATGTACTATGTGTAATATCAAACAAGTAGTTGCACTCACTTCACTTGCGCAACTACTTGTGCTTGTTGAACTCGCTCGCTGCACTCTCTTTATTGTGAAATTAAAGGTGTCACCTCCATGTGATTTGTGTATTGAACATTAATTTCATCAGCTGGAGACCTGTGGAGACAGTTCCACATTCAGGCCTCAACTTTATTATGTCGAAAACCAACTCTAGGGGATAGTGCATGGTATGTGGACAGTATGGAACTATGAGCAGCTCAGCGATGCAGCATGACAGCTAGTGGCAGTACAGCACTGCTGAGATTCCTGCCTGAGCCATGTGGAGGCAGTAAACAGAGGTGAGACTAAAAACAACTGCAAGACTATACAGGCAAGCTTCTTAGGACTGCAGCCTAGCTATTCACAGCCACAACAGAATAGGCGATCGGTGCTGACTCCATTTAATGCACACTGTTGCAGTTAGTCTAGCCAAACCCATATCTGCGGTCTAGCCTAGCAGATATAGGTTTTCACTTACAGGATGATATAGCCACTTACCTTTGTGATGAAGTACGCTAAAGTGCAGCCATGTCGTCAGAGCGTTCCAGCGGTCGAAGTACTCATATTTATGTTGATGTCACTCACTGCCTTCTCGATTTCGCTCACGCTTCATTTGGTCTAGAGTTGCATGGTTTTCACTTACAGGATGATATATGTAGCCACTAACCTTTGTGATAAAGTACGCTAGAAGTGTTCATTTGAAGCCATCACGATAAAATCATAAATAATATCACTCCGTATTAAATGGAGCTACATGTATATTATATTAAAATCATCAGAGTGTTCCAGCGGTCAAACTACTCATAATTATGATATCGTCACATCTATGACACACACACACACACACACCACACACACACACGCACACACACACACACACACACCACACACACGCACGCACACACACACACACACACACACTCATTGACGAACTAAAATATGAAGGTTTATGCTGTACCCTTTCAGTTCGGTAATTGGCTAAGCCTAGCCTCTAGTGTGAAATGCTCTTGTTCCCCCACTGTATAGGCTGACTTTAGCCATGAATTTTCAAAGTGTTTGATTTTACTCTTCTACTCACTTTCTTTGTAGTGAGGCTGTACATCCTTGACAGACTACTGGCTGCATTACACTACCACTGTAAAGACTTACAGTGGGTGGACATGGTAAGGCATTTATGCCTCTAAGTTTTTAAACCTGCGTAAGTTTTCCGGTGATGACAAAACATAACTAACAGTGAAAGTACTAGGGTAACTCAGAGTTTTTCATTTCGTAGTGCACTTACGATTATCAGCCATAACTTGTGCTTCCTACCATGTTCTGCCACCTAGGCAAGTAAGATATATAATGTTCACAGCTTGGTCTGCAACTCCTGATCACACAAGAAATGCAAAGTATTCTTAGTACCAGTAGCATATTTCCTACACTTGTAGTAAAGTTTTTGTCTACATTCTCAGACCATGCGTTGCCTGCGTGGCCTGGGAACAAGGCTACCTATACTTTATTTCCCCTATAATAAGATGTGTTTGTGTCGAAACTGTTGCTAAGCGCTTAATACGTAGTTGTGTTGGAAGGGTTTCTGTGTTTTTTAGGATTGTACCAAAAGTGTACCTGCGCTAAACGATTTGTGCTGGACTACATAAGTACCTACACAGTAATTAAATGTGTGTTGGAAAATAAATTGTTCCAACACACTTTACTGAGTATGATATGGATATGTGTATAGGATTGTGTTAGAGAACTGTTTCACTGACTATGAGATGTGTAGGAAAACTTCCTGCATAGGACTTCTTGTGTAACAAGGCAGGCGAGCAGAGATGTGTGTATTTTGGCAGGCAAAAGATATGGTCCAGGATGTAATGAACCATAAATGTGGTACAAGTAATCCTTTCCTACACATACGAATGAATACAGAACAATTCCTAGTGAAAGAACAGAACCCATAAGCAACAAGACCCAGGGAAAAAAGAGGGATTTAAACCCGGATTCTCAGCTCAAAGGCCTTCACTGCTAGGCTGTGCTGGAGAGTCATAGATATCATGGAAACTGAAAGCAGAGAAGCCTTACATTCATCTCTGTGACTTGCCTTGCATACCAAACATTACTGTGTATCATGTATTGTCATACCTCAGTGAACCAAATGTGGTATTGTTGCATCTGGAGTGCCAACCACAGCAATAATTGCCAAGGCTACATAATATCATGCTGTTTCCAGTTTACTGAGTCCGAAAGGTTTTTTAACAGAGGGAAGACCTATTTGGTCCCCTTTTTTAACCTTTTTTAAGTAACTTTTTAACTATTTTCAAATCTTTAACTTTCTGCGGTCACGGGCTGGGTGGTCTCTGGTTCTTTCCGGGTCCCGGGTTCTCTTGGTTATGATCAGAGCTCTTTCTACTCTTTCTATTCTTCTCACTATTTCTCTATTTCTATTTTTCTACTTTCTAATTTGCTCATTTTGATTTTATTGTTCTTGATTTAATTAAATAGGTCATATGCTTAACTAGATTGTAATGTAAGGGGTTGTAGTAGTGTAGATATAGTTCCGTAGGTTAGGTTAGGTATAAGGACTGGTTTAGTTTTTTAGGCCTCAAGCTAGTGAGTGTAGTAAGAATGATTACGATACCTTCAGTTTTCATGAGTATGTCCTAAGTATGTGGCTACATGTGCATGTGCCACCATTAAACCAGTTGTTACTATGAGCAGGCGCTCCCAGGTCTGTGTATGTAGTTTGCAAAAATGGGGAGGTCTATTGGCGCCTGCTCGCAGTGTTGTGGTCCTTTACAGCACAATTAGCAAGAAAACATTTGTCAAGAAGCTACGCTACGTACATACCACATGGCAATTTTTTTTTCAAAGAAACAAACCTCTGCTAAATGCAGAGCCTGTCATTCACTCACCAGAGTGTCAAGTGCTTCTTAATTCTACAGTCACCATGGAGTCAATGAGTGGCGCTAGGTACATTTTACCTACATGTAGTAATGCCAATTGCAACTAATGAGTGCCGTTAGTACTAAGCAGTAGTGGTACAAGCTACTGTTCACTGTATCAAGAAATGTTGCTATGCAATTCCGGTTGTATGTATGTTTTGCGCTAACTATAAAGGGTAAGCAACCATATGATTGTGAAAGTAATTGCACTCTTGTTATGTACTGTGACTACAAGAGTATGTAAATGAATGTCTGCCCAGTGGTTCCCACAGCACTGTACTAAACTCTACTTGTTCCCAGGCTCCCCCCAAAACAAGGGTTAGTATATACGTATTACAAGCAACAATGATGGGGGAGTTGCAGCTACTGTACAGTAACCCTGCTTTTTTGCTCAGACTTCTGTTTTGTTGACGGCTAATAGGTCTAGGAAAATTGTGAAGCCCGCAAAAAGCACACTTTGAAACTGCTAGTTAGCTACATGTATCACAGCTGCAGCTACTGCGCAACTGCAACTAGCGGGTTCAAGTGGTGCAAGGCCAAAGTGACAAACGTACAATCTAGAGGTCACATGACTGGGTATACTACTGGCACTAATGGTTACGTAAATGTAGTCACATGTACATTCTACATTTTCTAGTATGCAATAAATTTAAGGTCGTGATTTCATTCCGTTTTAGAACTTCATGATGGATGAACAGATTTTAATTGGAGATGACCGTCCTCCCAAGTTTATCATCTGCCTTTGCTGCAATAAACGTGGCCACAGAGCACAGAACTGCCCCTGTACGTATATGTTACCATGGCTATTTTTTTAATGCACTTGTAAATAGCATAGTGCTTTTCTACAGACAAAAACAGTGGGAACAGAAGACCAAGGGCTGCTGCAATAAAGGAACGGATGAAACCAAAGGACAACCCTCCGAAAGAAAGAGGTATAAACACTGGCCAAGATGGTCTACTATAAATAAGGTCAAGAACGTGTAATGACAAAAAAAAAGAAAGCACCAATATTTTCATTCCCATAGCACTTTGGTAGTGCCTGAGAGGTGTAAACCTCGCTCCCTGCCTCCACTCTGTTGCTCTTTTTAAGCCTCGCTCCCTGCCTCCACTCTGTTGCTTTTTTCAAGCCTCGCTCCCTGCCTCCACTCTGTTGCTTTTTTCACCATGTAAAAAACACAGGGAGCCTGGTTGATTTTGTCATGTGTGTGACTGCAAGAGTAGAGACAAGGGTAGATGGAAATAAATTTTGAGTGTGGGTACGTTAACCGTAATATGGCCATACATTTCACTATGCAAACTCATAATGGCGTACCATTATCAAATCATGCTGGAAGCCTCTGTCTATACAAGGATCATCAGTACGTTTAGTGTTGCCACTCAGGGAGAGACTCCAATAACTGCAGGCAAGGACTGCAGCCTCTATGCATACCTAACCACTGCACATCATCAGGTTAGTCTAGTCTAGCAGATTCAGCTCTCTGTTTTTTCATGTACTTAGTAACGCTTCCGTGCAATTATCCAATGCGTGACGTTGCTCACATGATAAATGAACTAGGCCTGCGCTCTCCACGCTTTATACTGCAACAGGGGAGAGGCCGGGAACAAGGCTAGAACAATGCAAATACATCTGCTGTGAATGAGATGAACAGCACTTCATTTTTGGTATTAGACCTTTTCGTTGTATGGGCCAAGGAATGTACGTACCCGTAATTATTAGTAACTGCATATCCGGAGTATATTTAGGCCTCTCCCAATGCTCGTTCGTGCTTAACTCAATGTAAATTTCACTGCAGAGCTAACACACGCATGTACGTATGTACCTTGCCAAATAGTCTAATTCAACGAGTATCACAAGAAGATACCGTAGATTGGGAAATTTTCAGCGGTAGAAACTTTCATCTGTTAAATTTTCGCGTGATTAATTTTCGTCGATCCAGTAACCAACGAAAATTAAACACGGCGAAATTTAAACGGTACAGATTTTTTTTACGCGAGTTGCGAGTAGCGTATGCGGAACGGAATCCATATACGTACGTACACGGATCACACATGTGCGAAAAGAAAATGAAGAGCTCTCGAAGGGAGTCGCGCGTTAGGGGGTACCATGTCTACTGGGAAGCGGCCATTGGAGAGGACCTAGCGTGTCAGCGGGAGCGTGGGAATGCAACCAACGCCTATGCTGCACGAACGGCGGTGCTGTACTTCGTGTAAGGACCACGCTTACAGCCTTCAGTCAATACTTGCTCCACTTGTTTGTTCGCTTCCGCGATCGCTTGAGAAGCGAGACAGCGACCCTCTAGGATCGGGAACACACCCGATTGGTTTCAAATACCGCAGCAGAGCCACGATTTCTCTACTTCTGGCTACTTTCTCTTCGCGTGGTATGTATTCAGCGATCTTATTATTCGGCATTGAAAATATTTCGCATGTTAAATTTTCGACTTAGAGCTCACCGACTAAATATTTTTAACGATGAAAATTTCCCGATCTACGGTACAACTCTTGAGCATCTTTGTGCAAGTTATCCCGTCTTCTAAAAGTTATCTTACTCGGAGCTACAGTCGGTTACAGTTTTGTATATCAAGGTCACTGCGCGATACAGTATAAGTGACACAGAAAACTGTACCATAATTGCCGAGCGCAGCGAGGCCAATAATCGCATGCTATGGGCTCAACAATCTCGGCTAGCATTTATCATGCAGTACGGTGGTACTCCATATGTAGGGATGGCTCCAAAAAAATGGCATCTCCTTTAACTGTGTATAAAATGACATGTTCAGAACTCTGCTGTAGATGTAGTCTAGGGGTATTATGAGCCCTACCACTTGTTTTCAAGTGTTGTCATCACTAACCAGACTGTTAGCGTTGCTAAAGAACATCAGTGAAGTACCAAACCGGCAAATGGTTAAACGGGCAGATTCAACTATCTTTTGATTCTGATTCTTCTGATTCTTCAGCCAGGCTAGCACAATAATGCCTGCGGCGATTACAATGATTATAACATGAATAGGCATCATTTTCTCCGGAGTATTGCACTCATAGCATAGTGTATTCACAAAATCGAATAGGTTCGGTAGTGATTCACGAGTACTCTCCAGCAGAAGCTCGCTGTTGCACGTCATTTAATGACTCGGATTACGTAATGCTTAGACCGCACGTGTTCATCTATTTAACGCCTACTTTTGGGCACGAGACTAGGCTGCTCGGGCCTGAGCTACGAGGCATCTCCTGGTTCATTACTGTGTTTACACAAACTTTAGCTATAGCCTTGATTTAGGAAACGTTAGTCGACAGTAGGTCTGTGTAGGATCACTTTCAGAAGATGCAATAACTAGTTTGCACAAAGACACTCGAGAGTTGTATTTTCTTGTGATATTCTTGTCCGGCGCGTTACATATGTATGTGCACTAGTTCTGCAGTGGAATTACATTGAGCTGAACACGAACGAGTGTTGGGCAAGGGGGGGGGGGGGGGGGTGGGGGGGGCTAAACGTACATGTGAAATCACTGACTGTATCTCCTAATCCTTGTCCGTATACAACTAAGCCCACACATTTTCTATCTGTCACCAAATTGACATTGGTTAGTGTTTGGCATAAGCTCCCTCCAAATAGAAACTGTTTCTTTCTATTGTGTATTGAGTGTCCTTATCATAACAACTTCAAATTTGATTTGCAGAACCTGCAATCCCTACTTCAGCAGCAAAAGTGTCAACTAGCCGTGGCGGAATTCTTCACATAAAAAGTGGGAGGTATCCATCAGTCCCAACTGAGGCAGAAAACGAACGTAGAAGCACAAGGAGGCATGCTGCAAATCCACCAGCAATGAAGCCCATGAGCAACCGAGTGCATACTCCTAGAAGGGTACATCAGGTTCCTCCAACCGGGATTCTTTTGCCTTCACAGTATACTCCGTTATTACCCACTCCAGAGGTTGGTAGTCACATAGGACGTACGTTATTACCCACTCCAGAGGTTGGTAGTCACATAGGAGGTACGTTATTACCCACTCCAGAGGTTGGTAGTCACATAGAAGGTATGTCACCACCAGGCTTTCCTGTGGTAGGGGGCCATCCATCTACCAGTATCAACAGTGGTGTACAGGGTGGTGCCACTTTGTACCAATCTGGAGGAGGAATGAGAAGCAGACTGCTGACTGATGAAAACCAAATATCGCACAGAGCACCAGTTGTACCCTTGACACTACCTTCACATTCATCACCAGTAGTAGCATACACACTGGCCTCAACAGTACACTCTGCCCAGTATCCGTCTGGACACTCCACAACAGTATTAGCACCCAGAGTCTACCTCCCTGCTCGAATTCAGTATCAGCCTTCGATCTCCTCCACTTCAACATTTCGTCCTCCTCAGTATGTGGCTGATCAAACCACTCCAACAAGAGCGCCTGTATATCCCATCCGTGAACCATATGTGCAATCAACGGCACAGCGCTTTCCAGCACCCCAAGATATTCGCCCTCCTCCTCGTCCGCTTTACAGGCACCCTAATTCTTACAGGCCTTACAACAGACATGAGCAGAGCTATGACTATGGCCAGTAGATAAGTGGACAGGAAACTGTAATATGTCATTTGCAGTAGTGACAGAGTATTGTTTATTTTGCTTATATGCTACATCCTTGCACTGGTGCATTAACTACTGCATACTTATTCACACTGGTAAGGATATTTTGTTGAAGCTATCAGATGCTACAGCAAGTAAATAGTAATTTTGTGATATTGGGAGCTAACATTGGTGCTCCTTAGAATTATTGTCCCCACTTTTTTTCATGTTTCAGGGATTCTTTCCTGGTAAGGGTACAGATAATGTAGGATAGCCTAGTCAAAGTGTACGTGGAGATACACGTTTTCCTTATCAGTCAGCACAATGCCGTCGGTAAAAGAGGTGTGTCACCTGAGTGCAGGAAGCCATGTAGGCTTACATGGGTAAATTAATTAAGAGATAGAGTGTGGAGCTCAAGTGGTTACCAGATGGATTCATTCTAAAGCAGTCCCTAAGCCATAATATTATAATGCCCCAACCCTTTATTGAACCAGGAGCCCTGTAAACGTAGCCTCGTACCCAGGCCTTCCCTCACAGCTTTTTTCGCAGCCGTGGCAAAAAGCGTGCCATGGCTGCGAAAAAAGCTGTGAGGGAAGGCCTGGGTACGAGGCTACGTTTACAGGGAGGCTTCCTAGTATCCCAGATTAGTAATAAACCACGCTTTTTTGCCACGGCTGCGAAAAAAGCTGTGAGGGAAGGCCTGGGTACGAGGCTACTGTAAACGGACAATGAAGTTGTCACTGACACAACCACCATCAGTAAAAACTTTACTGGGAAGTAATCAATTAAAGAATTACTTATACAACTAGACCAGTACTTCAGTCTTGACCATCTTGTTGTGTAGCCTTGAACCTAGCCATTGCACCTACAGCCTTCGAACAAAAAAATTTGGGTTTGAGAGTAATATACTCATGTTGCTGCCGTAGCGCTTACGCCATCGACCACGCACCCACAAATGCAGGCGGATCTGGAGCTTGTAAGATCTCATTCAACACCACTCACACATGTGCTCACTCAGAAACTGACATGCTTGTTAATCAGGTCTAAGCCACAAATTTGAGATTCACCAACACATGTGCATCATTAAATGCCATTTTGTCATTAGTAGAAAGAGAACCCTGGTTAGCAATCAACATGAACCCTCTTTGGAAGTAATAGTTCAACCCTTAGCAGGTAACATTCATGTACTGATAGTTTAGTATAGCAAGGGGGGGGGGGCATTCAAGAAATAAAATTAAAAATAGTAGAAAGAGAACCCTGGTTAGTAATCAACATGAACCCTCTTTGGAATTAAGTAATAGTTCAACCCTTAGCAGGTAACATTCATGTACTGATAGTTTAGTATAGTAAGGGGGGGCATTCAAGAAACCAGAGGGAAGGGTAAAATTAAAAATAGGGAGTGCTAGTAGAGAAACCACTCACTTCACTACTCGAACTCAAATTACACTGTTACCCTTCCCCCTGCATGGGTGTCTAGATCACATGCTTACCCTTGGTCCCTTCACAGTCCTCAAGCTCCAAGCCATCCACTGTCACAATCACGTATTCTTCTCCCCAACGCTGGTGGACTTCTCTTAAAATGTGATTTACGTTTGCAGTGGACTCTGCTACATCTAAATGCATTTGTGCTTCCTGAGAAAATTCAACCTTTCCACTCCGGGAACTATCCATCTTGGCTCGAACAATTTTAATGTTCACAGTTGGTTCCTTTGAGCCAGATTGTTTAGGGATCACAGACTTAAATGCAGGAGGTGGGGGGTTGGAGTTATAGGAAGCAGAAGCTCCAACGCCAGATGAATGTGCTGTACTTGAGACGGATAAACGTGGAGTGGAACTTAAAGGAAGATTAGGAAGGTTAGGCCCTTCAACACAAAGTGTTGCTCCATACATCTCTGCTTCGTGCAGATTGAAATGACCTGAATCATCTGGGTAAAGGCCTTGCTATCTTGTTCCGATCTTAGCCATACTTCAGATGGATCAACCTGCCAGTATATAATGAGACACAAGTAATCTTACATATAGGCAATCACTTTGTAGTCATAAACAAACCACTAATAATTACTTCCGGCTTAGTTAATAAGACAAACTACATAGGAGGTTTTAATGTACACACTTTCGCGACTAGGGTCATATATAACACATTTGACTTTTTGCTTCCTAGACCCGACTAACCCATACCTGTACTTGAATCCAGTTGCTATTCAGTACTAGTGGCATGGTATAACTTTAACAGGGGAAAGGCTAAATGTATGCAGTGCCTTATATAATAAAATTTGACAACCAAGTATAAAGAAAAGACTTATGAAACTGCATGCAACTGTTTATCGATTGTTACCGACCTGAATGCAGCGTAAAGTGCAATGGCTAATATTTTTGCTGATCAATTGACCTATATAGCGTGGTAGATAATAGGCCTGGAAAGGGCTAATTAGTTTTACTTCCGCTAAAATAAAATTGCACAGCCCAATTTCCGTTAACCTTATTACTTATGGGACAGTATATAGTACACAAAGTAGCTCGGCAGGCATACGTAGAAACTGGCTTTCTCACCCGAAATGTCCTCCTCAAAACTTCTGTTGTAACTCGGGAGCAATCAACCTCGATTCTTTCTATGCCCCGCTTCAACACTACGTCAGGCATCGTTGGGAGGATGCTAGGTCACGGTAGCCACGTACGGAAGCACAAAGGACACAACAACAACAGCGAGCGAGCTAGCACGGGGTAGCTGGCAGGGAGTAGGCAGAGCGACGACAATGTGGCGCGAAGTCTGATTCTGGCACGTGGGCGATTAAATGATGCGCATGCGCATTTCTCCTAGTCTCGCATCTCATTGGTTCGAAGTTTAGGATTTTAGAATACAGGATTTTGGTTCATAAAATTCAAAGCTTAGGGTTTTAGATTACAGAATTGCTTGTTAAAAGACTAGGATTTTGGATTTTTAGTCATAAAATTTAAAATTTGGGATTTAGGATTTAGGATTTTTGAAAACAAAATCCAAAGTTTAGGATTTTAGTTTACCATGCATTATAACTTCAAATATAGGATTTAGTATTAGGGATTTTGGTTTTAAATACTAAATCCTGAATTCCATTCCAATAGGATTTTGGTTGGTGGAAATATACACTGACCCAGGACTTATTGAAAATTCAACAGCCTTAGGACCAGGACTTATTGAAATTTCAACAGTTTTAAGACCAAGACTTATTGAAATTTCCATAGTTTTAGGACCAGGACTTATTGAAATTTCAACAGCTTTAGGACTAGGACTTATTGAAATTTAAATAGCTTTTAGGACCAGGACTTATTGAAATTTCAACAGTTTTAAGATCAAGACTTATTGAAATTTCCATAGTTTTAGGACCAGGACTTATTGAAATTTCAACAGCTTTAGGACTAGGACTTATTGAAATTTAAATAGCTTTTAGGACTAGGACTTATTGAAATTTCAACAGCCTTAGGACTAGGACTTATTGAATTTCCATAGTTTTAGGACCAGGACTTATAGAATTTCCATAGTTTTAGGACCTGGACTTATTGAAATTTCAACAGCCTTAGGACCAGGACTTTCAACAGCCATAATTTCAACAATGATTTATTGAAATTTACTTATGATTCCGCACACTTTTTTTCCATGCAGTTGCCTTCCCTGGGAGAGTTTGTTGCGTTCACTCACACTGAATGGAGGAGCAGACCTCTCGTTGGGGAAGCGAAGGAGCTACTGCCAAAAACAGTGTGCATTCGCTGGTGGGAGGTGGCTACACAACCCCTCGGAAGGCATCAAACCGAAGACAGGGGAGACAGACGGTCCCATGGACTGAGGAAATTCCGAACGAGAGCATCATTCTTAATTTCCAGTGGAAGATTAAGGATGGAAAAAGGACGCGCCTGCCACGAAAAATTAAGGAGAAACTCCAGGAACTTTATGGAAATTCATCAATAGTGTATAAATGTATTGTAACAATATTATTTCTTTATCTCTTTTACTCCATCTCTGAAAACTTGAAAGATATAGTGTGATTTCACACAATTGGCATAAACCTTTTGGACATAAGCAAACTTCTTGAATGATTTGAGTAAAACTACTCAATTATGAGAGCTATAAGTCTATTTGTTGATGAAAGCTTTAATTGTATTTAGAGCAAATACACAACAATTTGTCATTTTGGAAATTCCACACCGAAATCGGAAGTGCTTTGTACACACTGCCAAGTTCAAGATAAGTGCTGCAGTTAGCAGTAACAATAGCAGCAATTAGCGATAAGCATGTGTGACTTTCCTGATAAGGAATATAAACGGAGCTGATCTGTTTGGCCTTCAGACACAAAACTTCAGTACAGACTGAGTCAGCCATCTCCTATGCCTATGCATTACATGCATAATTTGTCCTAATATCGCTAGGGTTGTAACATAGCCTTCCCACATAGATATTTTATGGTCATGAAAAAAACTGGCAGTACAACACGACACTATCATGTAGCTGTAATTACTCTGTCACTGCAAGACCAGACAGAGATTTAGGCATACATATACGTACATAGTTTTGCCTGCTACATGATATTTTGTACAGATACTCACTCCATGGCTCTGCTGCAACCTGCCTTAAAGATGTTTTCCTTCACCACCTCCTGGCTGTCGTTGTGCACGGTAACAAAGCCACTGAAATTTTCTCCCAGGTAGATCATCCTTGAACGGGGAGAGGGTAAGAAGGGTCAGCTTTCATAATCAGCAGCCAAAGGCAACTACATATACGTATATGCATATGCATGCACATGCTCCTGCAACTCACAGGCTGTAATCTCACAAATACGACAGTCAGCAATACTGCACTCACACATACAGGTACAAGTTGAATCTATTAGCTTAGCTCCAAGGCCTCCCTGGATAATGGGGTCATGGTAGATTTATTAGTACTACCTGTACATCACTGCAATATACATGTACGTACAAGTATGTACATGTAGATCGACAAATGTGACCTGCTGAGCAACAACCAGTACTTTCGAATAAGTCAATTTTATGATACGTAACTAACAGAAATGTGAGTCGTTTTACAGGTGGCATTGCTGCCATGACAATACATACTAATGTTAGTACATGTGTGTATTGCCACGCTATAACTAAACTAGCTTTAGACTTTCAGTATAACCGCATACAATAAGTAATCATAAATGGCTGCATATCACAATTGTACTTTACCATAAAGTTAGTGCCAATCATAGTAGAAATTAGTAGAGCAATTAACTATCAAGACCACAGCCTCTTTACTTCGTCAGCAATTAAGTCACTTAGCCTGCTAAAATTTAATAGATTGAATTTAAATGGCCTGTTTTCAGCCCCTGACATCTCAAAATTCCTTGCGTCAGAAAAACTGGAATGGGTTCATTATACAATGAGTATCGAATACATGTATACTGACTGTACTCACCCAGCATGTCCCATGGTTCTCCCAGCACTGGAACCGACGTCATTAGAGACGGCTTTGTCAGCCGCATAACTGTATGCAGTTGTGTGTATGTGTGTGTGTGTGTGTGTGTGTGTGTGTGTGTGTGTGTGCGTGTGTGTGTGTGTGTGTGTGTGTGTGTGTGTGTCGCGGTGGTGTAGTAGTTAGAGCACTGGACTCACAACCCAAGGGTTGGTGGTTTGAATCCCACCGTGACTACTGGCGACTAAATATTTTTTCCACCATTTATTTGTTGTGAATTACCATCTTATGTCACCAGTACACACCAGCCCACCCAGCTATAATGGGTACCTGGCATTTGCTGGGGTGCAAATTCAACTGACTGCTCTCATGTATCAGCTGCAGGAGTTTGCCAGCACTGGCTCAGAGTGTTTGCTTCGTGCACAAGGCAAGTATGTAGCCTGGCTTTGCCAGGTGCGCGTGACCGCTTAGTGGCAGCAACAGAATTTGCATTTTTGTGTGTGTGTCGCATGTGTATGTGTCACTCTGTGTATGCGGTACGGTGTTCTAGTTTCATCGAACAGTGGGGACAAAGCTGATCAGAGGTTTTGGGGGCCCAAGGTAAGCCTAATGATTTTGTTATGCCCACGTGTGTGCATGTATGTTATGATAGATAAAGACAGTCACATGTGTTTGCAGGGGGTGTTTTGGAGTGCACCATGTGTGCAGTGGATGCAGTTATCACATTAATGCTTCTTTGTGCACACAGGTCTTTGCCTATACATATATGTTCTGTCTTTATCAGATTTGAGAGACATATTCAGTAAGCTAAGCCTGATTTTAGCAGCTGAGATAGTATTGCTGTAGTCAGAGCTACGTATCGTCAGATATACAGTAAGTTTAGTAGCATGGAAATTTAACTGCTTTGTAAGAGACGTGAATTTTAAAGCAGATTGAATTGGCCAGTAAAAACAAATGTCAGAAGTGATTCATGGTGTAAACACTCACAGCCAGCAGCTCTTTGGGACCAAACTTTGACTCCTCCTTATCTTCAGCTGCTTTCTTTTCTTCTTTCGCTCTGTAATGAGTCTGTAGGACAACAGGCAGACAGGCACACACGTTATCTAATAGGTAACTATTCTGGAAGTCCACACAAGTGGCCCACTACCACATGGAAACATCACTGTGGTCATGTACTTTGATTCTGCAAGAAACAACGCGAATGTAGCTAGGTCTACATAATATGTGAACTTAGTTACCGGAAATTACAAAAGTGATCGAGTGTCAGTGTAATAAATTGCCCTACTTGGTACCGTTTGATAGACATCTGTGTGATTTCTGTTGGTTGATCGACATGAAGACAGCACGTACATACCAAAACCTTCTCACAACACTGTGTAAGTGATTAAGTTTTTTTCCTTTCACCATCAGAATCTGTACATGTCTATCCAATGAACCATTATTAACAAATTCAATCCCCAAGAAACTGTAACTTGCAACCCTTGGAATGTCTTTATCTCCCCACTTTCGTGTAAATGTACCTGTATCAACCTCTTTGGAAAATACCATAACAGCATTCTCCTTTACAAAATTCCTGTACTACATTAATCAACGTTTGTAAGTCCTCAGTATTAGTAATTAAACCTACAAAATCATCAGCAAACATTAGACCACCAACATATAACATCAGTCTTAATAGTTATGCCAATCCCAGCCTTTGTGATCACATCTAACAACTGATTGGAAAATACATGCAGGATAGGAGACATATTACAAACCCGTACCACCCGACCTATATTGAATGATTTGGATTTAATCCCTCCAGTAAAACAGCACTCTGTGCGATGTCATACATAGTCTTAATAATTATCTCTTCACATCCTACCTCTATCACCAAGTTCCCGTAAGCTATTATGCCAAACTGCGTCAAATGCTTTCTGAACATCTAACAAGAAAGTGTGTGTTTTCCTTCCCTAATTGTGCCTTGTATGATTTCATTTCGAGATAAAATGATATCAAACCAACTCCGGATCCTTTTGAAACTCTCTAAATCCTGCCTGACCCTCATGAAGAGCCCTTTCTGATTCTAATCTGATTACTAAGCGGTTATTTAGAATCTTGCAAAACCTACCCCATTTAATAGTGCGCTACCTCTGTAATTACACGAGTCCTCAGCATCACCTTTTTTATACAAGTTAACAATTGACCCTTGTCTGCGGAATACTCTCCTCTGTCCAAACTACTTCATATAAAAATTTCAACAGACTAGCCATTCTGATCCTGTGACTAGAGGCAAGTTCATTTCCTGATGCCCCAGTCCATGTAGCAATCACTCTTACACTACCGAGCATGGCTGCCGGTACTCCAGCACGCACCGTAGTCCCACCATCACGAGTGACACTGACTGATAGGTCGGGGATTGAAAGGGTGTAAGCAAGAACATTAGCTCTGACTTCCTGGCTCCCTTCGGACTACTAGTCACTTTGCCCTCTATTCCAGCTTATAGTATTCTCGATACCTCAAAGCCTCATCTACTATCTCCGTAATCTTCAGTACCTCTACACAGTTTCACTTCCCACTCTTGACTCTATATACGTAACCACCACTTAAGTTTGCACCTATTCCTCCTGCCTTTCAAAGATTCTACCCCTATATCTTCCTTTATTGTTTCATTGCATATTTAATTTAATTTTTAGAAGAGCAGCCAAGTATTTTTAGCTGCTCCTACGTAGCTGAATAGATTCTAAAGAAGCTGTCTCCATATTACAAGCCCACACTTCACTACCATACTCTAAAGTGGGGCAAAGTAACAAAATTAACACTCCAACTGTATTGATATTTCTAAGTTTTTTCTTTCCACTTTTAATTACCCTCTGTACATGACTGTATCATGACCATTATAGACAATTCAATGCCCAAGTAACAGTAACTTGTAACCCTTTTATCTCCCCACTTCCATGTACATGTACCTGAACTATTAACCTCTTTAGAAAAATTAATATCATAACAGCCTCATATTTAATGTTGGACTTCAACCTCGGTTTATTACAAAATTCTTATACTATGTTTGTAAGTCCTCAGCAGTAGTAGTTACATTAGACCCCCACTCTTATTAACACCATTCTTAATAGTTATTCCAATCCCAGCTTTGTCTAATTGATGGACAAATAGAAGTCAATCCATACAGTTCTATATAAACACGTGTTTAGAACCCCAAGAACACTTTTTTAATTCTGCTAATCCCTCTATCTAAAACTTCTCCTTCTGCAAACTACATATTTCACTATACCCTTGTCACTTTCTTTTGCACGTATATGCTCTATTCAGCTCTCATTATCCTAAGATGCTGTACCCAACCTTTCATAACGCTCACCTAATACTACTAATTGCAAATGAAAACGTAAAACTGTGGAATACTTATGGTGTCTGTTAATTTGGGTTCACTAAAGCAGTCTCACAAGCCAGCCCATGCACTTACACTCTGCAGCATGGATCACTTACAGTATTGGCATGTGGAAGAGACACTTCTGTGTGCTGATAGCCCGATGCTGACACTCTTCCACATGCCATGCTGATACTGAAAGTGATCGATTAATTCTGTGACTACCACCAAAGATACCACATTCCCCAAGGAAAGTACAAATGTAGGGGACATTCAATCTACTTCCATAACAAGTTTACAGGAGGTAAGATGCAAATAGCCTTGTGTCAAAGTACCATCTGGTAAGTGTCCTACAAATACCTGTCCAATATTTCTTCTGATTTGACAACATGTTCACAAATGTAAGAGGGCCAATGTTCTGTAAGTGAACAAACATGCCACCATGGGTAGAGTAGAAAGAACTGAAACACTGACAGCTATTTCGGACTATTTGGGCTTGTCAGTGCAGTGATGGTGAGTGTAGACCACCTAGAGAGCTGACCAGCAACTCCCGGCTGACCAACAGCTATATACAGCTCTTATTTTGACTCACACCAGCCAAGCCTCCAGGAAATTAAAGCGGTCTAAGGTTCTACTGCAGTTTTAACTTATCTCTGGTGTCCCAATCCTTCAATTACAATAGCAGAACTCCTCAAAACATGATTGATTTCCTAATCAACCCAAAACGTTAGCAACACCCCAACAGCCAGACACTGAAGGGAATAGGGTGAGGTAACTAATACCAAGCATGCCTAAGCCCACCTTCAAAGGGTACATAATACTGGACAGCATTGCTAATAGCAACACACTAACCAGCCTCGATTGTTCCCTCTTCAAAATTCAGGTTACCTGGGAACACCTGTGCATGGGCTGTGGGGCATGGGCAGGGTGATAACTTGCACCTACATTTGCACTGTTCTTGGGGCATGTGGTATCTTTGGGAACTTGCAATCCTAGAATCATAGGAACTAATCTGAATACCACCTTCATAGAAGCCTTGCTTGGTAGTTCATTATGAATCCGCATACATAGAAGTAAACAATTAACACAAATCTCAACACCAATGAGCATTCAAACTTAAGGTTCTGCGATGTGCTAGTGAATACGTATGGTCACAGGAGGGTATGTACATAATTATTACAAAGAGAAACTGAGCTAAACAAGTCTGCTGCCACATGATTACAGCTACATGCTAAGGGCTGCACAAACAAGAGCATATACGTACAAAGAAAGTGACAAGGGTATAGTGAAATGTCTAGTTCACAGTTTTTGAATCAAACAGACGACTGGTCAAACGTACAATTTAATAACGCCCACACGATAGATCTATGTGCGCATTTTAATAGATCAATAATTATATCATGCAAAGTTTATGAAAACAGGAGGGGCATCTTAACCCTAAATTAATTGGAACAGTAGCTACACAATCATGCCACTCACATGCAAGTTTGATGTAGCTTCCTGACTGCAACAGATTGCATTTATGTCAGTACAGAAATTTGAAATAGCACTGACCTGCGTGGTAGAGGTTTGCAAAGCTCAAAACTTTATTGTGTAACAGATTGTAATGGGCAAAGAGTGTTTCTTATATGAAAGGCCTTGCAATTGAAAACGTACAACTGTAGAATATTCATAGAGTCTGGTTCACTAAAGTAGTTTCACAAGCCATCCCACTTACATTCTACAGCATGGATCACTTACAGTATTGGCATGTGGAAGAGACATGTGCTGATAGCCTGATGCTGACACTCTTCCACATGCCATGCTGATACTGAAAGTAATCCGTTTGATTCTGTGACTACTACTGAAGTTACCACATGCCCTTAACGGAGACAAGAAAAGTACAAGTGTAGGCCAGTGCAAGTTGTCACCCCACCTCACCCATGCCCCACAGCCCATGCACAGGTGACACTCAATCTACTTCCACAACAAATGTACACTTGTTTACACAACTGTGTGAACAAACAAATATAACTAGGAGTTAAGATGCAAAAAGCCTTGTGTCAAAGTACCATTTGGTAAGTGTTCTACAAATACCTGTTCAATCCTACTAATGCATTTCTTCTGATTTGAAAGCATGTCCACGTATGTAAGAGGGCCAATGCTCTGTAAGTATACAAACATTCTATCATAAGTAAAGTACAAAGAACTGAAACACTGACAGCTATTTGGGCTTTGTCAGTGTGGTGATGGTGTGTGTAGCACCTAGAGCTGACAAGCAGCTACATACAGCTCTTAATTTGACTCACACCAGGTAAGCCTCCATGAACTAAAAGTGAACTAAGGTTCTACTGTAATTTAGCTTTTCTCTGGTCTCCTAATCCTCCAATTACAATAGAAAAACTACTGATAAACATGATTTGCTAAATCAACCCAAAAAGTTAGCAACACCCAACAGCCAGACACTGAAGCCAGACACACTAATTTTTTTCCAGCCCAGTTGCCAGGGTAGGCTAAGGTTCCCCAGTGGTTTTTGATAATGACAAGATCATCATTGCACGACATGTCCAACTACCTCTGTGATTGCACAGCAACATGACTGTTTTCCAAGAGCGCATATATACTATTATATGCACTCATGCTGTTGACAGATATTGGTATTGTCATTACCACGGATCAGCAGCTGTTTGATAGAGATTCCTTAAGACCCAGTTACTCACTTATTGGTTCAATAAAGTGACACCTGTTAATTCCAAGTTTCAGCTAACTGTGAGTTATGATCCAGCATTGTTCTCAGCTGCTGGTCGACACTAGCTACCAGGAATCCAATACCTGATTCTGTGATAGTGTTTAGCCAACTACGTACATTGTATACTATTGCACCTACGAACAAACTGGTGTGCTTTATTTTTACATTTCAAATTACCTACATAGACAGTTATGTGTATCCCTTATAGCTTCGAATCAAGGCTACGTATATCTCTTACCTGTGCTCTCCCAGTTCCTTTACTTCATGTGCTATGATTCGTTCTTCCCAGCTCCCTGGGATATTGGGGGTATCGGCATATGCACTGGGAAGGAGTCAATAGTTCCACCTGTACAATGTGAAGACACAGCTACTGTACACACTGCCTAGTTCAAGATAAGTGCTGCAGTTAGCAGTAACAATAGAGCAATGATAAACATTTGTGACTTTCCTGATAAGGAATATAAACTGAGCTGATCTGCTTGGCTGAGTCAGCCATCTCCTATGCCTATGCATTACATGCATAACTTGTCCTAATATCGCTAGGGTCAAAATAGCTTTCTGACCACATTCAATAGTGTAATGCCTCTAATTACCTGGTTCAATAGTGTAATGCCTCTAATTACCTGGGTCCTCACATCACCTTTCTATAAAAGCTAATAATCAACCCTTGTCTCCGATGTTTGGAAATACTCTCCCTTATCCAAACTACCTCATATAAGACTACTAGGAGAATGCAGAGCATTTGTGGGGCGAGCGCAACTACAACATGTGCTTAGCATGTTTCTGCGCATGCACAATGCGACCGGTCGGTCGATGACATACATACAGGTCGGTCGATGACATACATACAAACAGAGTTGGCATTGACCTCGCTAGTACTGGGCTCGCTGCGCTCGCCCCAATCAACAGATTAGCCATTCTTTTCTCCCCATACTTAAAAAACTCCCCAACTAGTCCATCATTACCTCCCGTTTTATTACTTTTAAGAACACTTTTTGAGCAATCAAACTTAAGGTTCTGTAATGTGCTAGTGAATATGTCACAAGAGGGTATGTACATAAATTTACAAAGAGAAACTGAGCTAAACAAGTCAAGTTGCCACATGATTACAGTTACGTACATGCTAAGAGCTGGACAAACAAGAGCATATACCGTACAAAGAAAGTGACAAGGGTACAGTGAAATGTCTAGTTCGCAGTTTTTGAATCAAACAGACGACTGGTCAAGCGTACAATTTTAATAACTTTCACACGATAGATCTATGTGTGCATTTTAATACATGAGTATGTTGTTTAGTAATTATAAACCAACAAGTCACCCATAGAGGTGCTAAAGCAACTCTTTCACGCAGAAAGCAAATCGACTAGATCTACGCTAATCACGATCTCGCCTACTTCAGCAGACTCACTGATGACAGGGCAGCCAGAAAACGTGCTCAATCAGGATCCGGAACTGCTAGCAGAAAACACGCGTGGCCGAATATTGATCTCGTGCTACCACCAGGCGTTTGCCACTCCCTTTCCCCGGCCCCAACGGGGCAGGGCCCAGGCTCGCTAGTTGGGGCCCAGGCTCGCTAGTTGGTGCCGAGAAAGAGGAGTAGTTGAGGAAGGTGCAATTCATGTTTGATTTAAATCAGCACGGATTTGTGATTTAAAGAACTGCAGTCCAAAAAAAGCTTATTATGCAGTCCGAAAAAAGCTTACTATAGTATCTACGGTTGCGCTATCACACTAGCGCAACAGCGCAAACGTACTTGAAGTGGCATCCCGAGTAAGATGAACGAGGAGCTAACTTTTAGTGAATCTAATGGCGAAGCTGCACCTTTAAGTTTCTAGCTTAGCCGACCGAACATTGGTGGTGGCCGAACACTCGTGGCTTAGCTACTCTATTGCTCCTTTCTGCCCGAGACCTTTTCACTACATCATGAGACAGTATACCTGTAGCTGTATTCCAATATATATAGACCGTATATATAAGGTGACGCTTGTGTTAGAATGTTTAGTAAGCTACGGCACCTAGCCTCGTTCCCAGGCCTCCGCACAGCTTTTGTCGCTTTTTTCGGGAGAGCCTGGGAACGAGGCTATACGGCACCTGCATGGATGGAAGTATATATAGGTTATACCACGACCACAAAGAGGTTTAGCGGATATACACTGCGAGGGCGAAGCCCGAGTAGTGTATCGGCTAAACCTCTGAGTGGGAGTGGTAAACCGGTTTGTACCACAGCAACTGAGTGTATGGCTGACCACAGGGAGTGTATGGCTGACTCAGCGTGGTGTATGGCTGACCACAAGGAGTGTATGAGTTTTTGACACCTAGTGTATGGCTGAGCTTGCAACTTTGGTCAGCAGGCCAGCTGTCTCCTGGGAAATACACTGCAGGCGGTGAACTATATGGCTGCTGTGGTACAAACAAGGTGCACAACGGGTGCTGACTCATTTGTCTGACGAACAATTGTTTTGTCCAATCATGCGCGAATTCGGGCGATAATTTTAATTAGCTATTGTGCCTGACGCTTGGATGATTGCATCTAAAGGCAAGGGTGCTAGCACCTTGATGTAAGTTACCATGCTCCTCCCCGCTTTGGTCGCCTTTTGTAGCCGGCATGCATGCGTCCGACTTAACCTGGTGTCCGAAACCTGATCACCCACCTACTCTAGTGCACGTGAACAGGATAACATGACATAGGACGCATGGTAGTACTACTAGCAATAATAATTATACAATACAATAAAATGTATAACAGTATTGACTCTCGTCATATCCTTGCTCCTACAGTGTCAGGCCCGTCGGAAGCTCTCGAAGGGTGGAGCGGCCATCGGTCGTGATGTCAGAGGGCGCGCAGCGGCCGAGTGTGTCGCGCGAAGCGCGAAAAAAATTTGCGACTTATTTTTACGGCTGTCTTGCAGCATCTCGCTACATTGAGGGTCGTGCACTAACATCACACAAAAAAACTCCATACAGGCCGAGATCCAGCATACAGCCAGCTCATAGTGTCGCGGCCCCGCCTCACGCGCACGATGCGCGCGAGTGGGGCGTGGCGCCGTGGCACGCGAAAGTTGAAGCGCCTACGAAAAAAAAAATTGGCATGAAAAGTGGGGCGGCCTGAGCCGCCTCTGCCGCCCCGCTTCCGACGGCCCTGAGTGTACATGTAGCACAATACAGGCTATACCGTAGACTCGGGTTATCAGGCGCACTTCGTTAAGTAGCGCACATACGCTATCAGGCGCATGCTCGCTTCTTGGCCCAAAGCCGCAAAAACCTCGTTAAGAGGCGCACGTTCCAATTAAACGAAATATGGGGCGGAGCAACTGCACAAAAAATCGAACAGAGACTGCTAGCAGCTAGCTAAGTGAGAGGATAACTTTCTAGGGATCACTTTGCAACCGCCCAGTCATCAAGTTGCTAGCTAGCTAAGTCAAAGGCCTACAAAGGAAGCAAGCATGCACCGATCCTCCTTCGAGTTGATCGAGCACGCTCTCATCATGGATAATATTATCCATGCTCTCATCTCCGACCGCTCTTCGCCGATTTTCATCTACGACCGCTCTCTGCCGAGTTACATCGCCGACCGCTTTGATAAGCTACGATTCCATTCGGTAGTCGCTAATCGGCTAGCTACCGTAACTTTGCCGCGATGACGTCATGAAAACTAGGCGTGGTCAACCTTTAACCCTCGCTATGTGGCACACTTCGTTATGTAGCGCATATATTTTTGCTATTGTCCCCACTAGCGCATGCGCTTGATAACCCGAGTCTACGGTTACGGTGGCCCAGAAGTACATTTTTTGCGTTTTCAAAACGCTTCTCAAATAGCACCACTTCGCTAATTTAGATATACGGTATTTCGCTATTTAAAAGTATACGGTCTGCGTGTGCGGTCATCGACCGTATATCTAAATTAGCGAAGTGGTGCTATTTGAGAAGCGTTTTGAAAACGCAAAAAATGTACTTCTGGGCCACCGTATACGGTATATGTTCCGCGCAAACCAGGAAGTCGCGCTATCTTAGGATTGCGCCGTGCAAAGTAGGAATCCGTACTTTGGCGCGCAATCCCAGGATTGCGCAGTTTTTCGCGCAAAGATGGAATAAGTTGCGCAAACCCTGCATTGCGCAAATTCGTTCGTACAAAGTTAGAATTTTGATATGAAGTGCATGAAGCGTCAAAGTATAGACAGCAAAAGGATAAACGAAGAGTCAAGTGCTCTAAAAGCAAAAACTACTGACAGTGGTTATAAAACCAATCGTCAACATGATGTATTAAAACCATTGATAGTCAACATGTACAATCTATGTTAAAACCAACACATTCCTTTGTAATGAAACCATTTGTCACAGCTATTACATTGTCAAATGATTCTGGCAATCTACAGTTTACAATAAAGACGGATGAATGAAACTGATGGCTTGCAAGCCGCAGAGACGCTGCATTACTGATCGAGCGTGGCATTTTTATAGCTAGCTACATGTATTGAAGTGTCAATATCCCGGGATTGCGTGGCAAAAGTATGGATTCCTAGTTTGCATTGTGCAATTCTAGGATTGCGCAAATTCCTGGTTCGCGCGGAACATATGCACTACATGTAGTAGTCTCGCGAGACTAATACACTAGCTGAAGTTAAAGACATTATGTTTAAGTGATTGTTTGAATGTTTCTAGCCCTTTGTAATTGTTTCCGACAAGATAATATTATAGACACTACATTTTCATTATTTTTTTATTAAGCTTTATCAATGGGTTTGATTTTCGGGTACGTTTCTGCTCTGTGTTAGTATTTTGAATTCCATTTATATGCTAAATCGTGTTTGAATTTTGTGAGCATTTCTGCTTTTTGTAAGCGTTTCTGAAAGATATACGTTCGCTGCATTAATTTCAATACCTTTATAGGCTAAATCGCTGTCTTTCAATTTCTGAAAGTTTGTGCTCTTTGTTGGCGCTTGTGACAGGATATAAGTGCATTTCCAATACTTTTATATGCAAAATCATTGTGTCTGAATTTCGGGAGCGTTTCTGACAATACACCAGGATAGCCATGCTTCTACATGTATACTGCTTTAGTCTCTGTCAGTCTGGAGTTATAGTATTAAAGCCGTGTGTCTGTACTGCATTAGTCTCTAGCTGTGTTTGTGTACTGCATTAGTCTCTGTTAATTAGACTGGAGATTTAATATTTAGCCATGTTTCTGTACCGCATTAGTCTACTCAGTTAGTCCGGAGTCTCAGTATTTAAGCCGTGTTACTGCACTGCTACATTAGCCTCTCCCTTTTTTTGGTTGCTTTTCAATTAAGGGATTTATCTCTACAGGTTCATTTACGGGTACTATAGGTTAGTGACCTCAGGCAGGTATCTTAGCTGTTTTAGAGACCTGAAGGATGCTACCTATAATCACCGAGGGTGAAGCCCAAGGTGATTATAGGAGCATCCTGAACAGCTAAGATACCTGCCTGAGGTCACTAACAAGCTTAGGTTTCCCGCTTTCTATTTCTCAATATGAAATATGAATTTTTGATGAGGTGTCTAATGGATTTTAGAGACCTCATTAAAGTCAAAAGATCAAAGTAGATTATGCATACCATAGTCTAAGTTATGTTTTAAATGATTTTCATGACTTTACTGTTAAAATGTGAGGGAACAAAAATACATGGAATATATGTACTACGGCAGCAACATTAATATATTTTTACTAGTAATGTACTTGTACTGCTGCTTTCAATGCATTTTACGGAACAATAATAGGTTTATAATACACAGTTTTAGTACAGCATAACTGAGACAGCAGTATGTGTGATCCTGACACTATCAGTTCTTGGCACTTCTGAACATTGCTGTATTGGAGAAGTATTTCTGACTGGCCTGTAAAAGACAAAAGAGTCAGCCAAGGGTGACATGTACATTAGTGGTAAACACAACACTCAAAAGTCTATATCGAGCTTAAGAATATTATGTAATGTACTCAAAAAGAAATCTGTACTATACTGTGTGGGCAGTTGAAAGGTGCCAGTAGCAGTCTATAAGTCAAAGACAGCCATCCATTATCTAAGTATAGTTTAAACCACATGCAGCTCCAAGGGCTGTATGGGAAATACTAGTCTCGGCCCCAGACCCTCCCTGCACTCATAAAAAAAAAATGTTGTTTTTTTTGCGAGTGCAGGGAGGGTCTGGGGCCGAGACTAGGGAAATACATGAGTGCAATTTGTTAATTAGAGCACGAGGACAAAGCCCAAGGGCTCTAATTGAATCATTGCACGAGTGGATTTCCCATACAGCCCGCCTGGAGCTGTGGTTTAACTTGTTTGTAGCATGGCTGAATGGCTCGTCTGAGTGATAAGAGCGCTTACCGCTCGGCGTTGGAAAGCACTGTAAGTTACTCCACCACTGTCTGTAGTTTATAGAGAGTCATACTGCCAGCCTAGTCTTGCGAGACTAACTGCCAGCTCTTGTGGCTAAGCAAGAGCTAGATCGGTGTACTGTTGTAGCTACTAGCTGGCTTTCATGTTGAATAGAGTTGCTAGGAGTGCTGTCTGTGATAGTGGAGAAGATTTCAAGTTGTTAAAGCCGTTTTGTCATGCTTACTGTTTGAAATATCCCGCTAGGTACCTCCCGGTAAATGTCTACAGAGCTCTAGAGAGCCAGCTCTAGTTGGTCAAGCTAACTGAATTTTAGGACTTTCTTGAAACTTGCTTGCCATCCTCTTTGAACCACTGTTGGTAGTTCCGGTGCAATACATATAGCAATATGCAATATAATACACTGATGGTCCCTTTGATACGCCTATGCAACATGCTACAACTGCCAATAGTTAATTTCATTTAAGGGTAAGGTATTTACACGGTCCCGTAATTGAACGTGACATTACATCCAGGGTACCTCTTAGCACTATGTTGGGTACTTAAGTATTAATTAACTACGGTTAATGTGAAATGAGGCCAATTTGCCGTGCTATAACTTCCTGACAGTACCGTATATAACAATACAGTAAAAAGCAATGAAAAGTTCAAATCTTTGTGGAAGCGAACAGTAAAAAAAGACTAGTGTAGTTTGAGCAAGCGTGTTGTGAGCTACGAGAAAAAAGGCTGGTTGTCAATGTTTACAAGTTACTGTTGAGTACCAAGGTAAGCAAGGGGATGCATGGATGCCGTGGCAAAAGAGCCGCGATAGCAATGCAGGTATAGTGACTTTCCAATGGCTCATATATATCTTGCGTACTCATAGCAGTTTATCTACCAATGAATAGAGGCTTACTACATTTTCTAGGTTAGAAGACTTTGTGTAGTCTCTGCAAAAGTCCAGTGCCCCAAACAAGTAGATTTAGAGGTTTCAACTATTTCATCATATCCAAAGAAGTATGAAAACATCAGGAAAATGATTTTGAAGAGGTTCTAAATTTTATCTTCCTGTACGTAAGTAATAGGGACAAACCACCCCTCTTCATACTGTTTGCTCATGTCATAGCTACCGGTTGAACCAGCATGCATGAAGTAGGACTGTGTTGTATATGAAAATATAATATATACCAGCATGTAAGTGGGTACTACAGAGGCTGCACACACTAATGTACGCTACAGCGTACATGTTCATATATGCAAACATGCACACAGTGTATATTCGGGCTTATTATTACTCATTTTGGTGTATGAAATATGCTATGAAGGATCTACACGTGTATTTCAGTGGGGTGTTTCTTGTACAAATGTATGTCTGGGTACTACATGTAAGGAGGATGGAATTTAACACAAGGTATATATGCACAGATTAAATCTCAGTACATGTCAATGGCCACCTCCTTCTCAGTGCTGCCTACAGGAAGAACAGCTATGCTGGAGATACCATTAAGCATTTATTTGGTCATTATTGCAATTGACATGTAAAAACGATATAGGGATGGGGCCGTGTATGTTGCATTTATACTATCCCTACACCTTTTTCTTGTTTTTTGGCACTCTATCACTTGTATTTCCTTGTTTTTTTTTGTTTTTATGCTCAGAATCAGTAATAAAATAATTGATAGAACAAGTAGTTGTGCTTGTTTAACTCACTCACTTCGCTCGCTCTATACAGATAGAACTGAAAAGTATCATCTCTGCAATGAATTTCTACGCGGCTAGTAGTGCATTGAGGCTTAAACTTCTAGTAATGGGTTGCACGGATCCTCTCTAGCAGGAAACTTCGACGGGTTTTCTCTACGAAGCAAAATTCGTTTTTGGTTCTGATTGGCGGTTGGATCAGCAGGAATCTCAGAATCAGCTTGGCATCTTTACAGCACAGGTTAAAGATAAGATGGTTGCTGTATTTGGCTTGCGAGACTAGCGACCACGCAGGACATCTAGTTTACGTGCCTCTGGTCTTGCTCCACATTGAGATGGCACAACCGCACCAGTTTCTGCAAACCGTGTGTGAATTCGGTGAGCTGTACCAACCCCAATTTGGAGATGATTGGCTATTTTTTTGGAATGTCAGTTAAGCCACTGCCAGACCACCCTCCAACCGATATCTGGCGAGTAGGGCCTTGTGCGAGCTGGTTCAGCTGAAGTAATGCTTACGGTTTCTCAAATCTACTCGAGCAGTAAACACTTAGCTAGCTGACACATGCGTACTCTGATGGCGCTGTAGTTACGCTCACGGTCATGCTCGCACTCACACACATTCGAAGTGGAGTGAAATCCACAGTAATACTGTATACCATTATTGTACGTACTATGCATGCGTACATGTATACGTAGTTATTGTAAGAGCACTAGGAATACATGCCAGATACAACTACTTAATTGTGACGTATTCTGCTCTTACAATAACTATATATATATACATGTATGTGTTCTTCAACTAGTACAGTGTCGCTGCCTTAGTACATACACCATAGACAACAACTAATTTGTGGCATTTGGTGGCTGACCAATAAGAAAGTAGCAGAAGGACCTCAAAGCGGTCAACCAACAGCCTACCCACGGGTTCTGCAGGATGCACGAGTTCTGTGAATGACGTTAAGCTGGGAATTGCTGCTTGGAAACAAATAATAAGCTAGCTTTAGCAATTAAGCTACTTTCAACGTCTTTATTAACAATAACAACTGTCAAAGTCTGGCTTCTCACTAGTCACTAGCTGCTAGACAGTGATTTTTTGGTAACAAAATGCCTTAAATGTAAGAAGAATGAGCAAACTCCCTGGAGAAGGTAAAGCTTTTAGAGCCATTTGTGAAGCAGCATTTTGGTGAAACTGTTACATCTGAGGGGAAATTTGCAAGAATAGTGCAAAGGGTTCCCATAGCCATCAATGTACTGCTAAGTGCAACACAGCAGAAGTAGTAGCGTATGCCAATGAGCTTCAATCATATTGCTAGCCTGCTTGGTACTCGAAAGCAAATTGTTTGCTGGTGTCAGCAAATGGAATTGGACACAATTTATACACAAAATGCACACCCTTCATCCACGTATACACATACCAATACGTATACACATACCAATACGTTTACACATACCAATATTGTTGTGATCATGTTCACAATGCTGAACTTCGAAAATACTAATTGCTAAAAAAGTGTTACGTATTGCAGATCTGCAGACAAGTATTTGTGACGTTACTGTATGGCAACTGTAGCACAAGGTGGTGCCCTGATCTCACCCGTGAAAAAGCTTTAACTGCAAGGCAATGCAGCAGTTAAACAGCAGTGATTGAGTGTTTACATGAGGTAACACCAGGTACAGTCTGTACGTACGCTCAGAAAGTTGTATTTGCTCTTCAACAAATATTCAGAATAACTTACTCACCTGTAAGCGCTTTGAGATGGATACTTGAGTTTTCTTATTCACAGTGGGTCCACGTATTGGTCCTCCTACTCCTCCTTTCCCCAGCTGTCCTTTTGAAAACCCTAAGTCATCTTGATATGCATCTTCTTCTATCTATATCAAAATAAGATACCATGTCAAAGTGACAAATGTGCAATGCTCAGTGACTCAAATAATATACTATGCAAGATACTCGTGCTAAGTGATTAATTCACACTTGAGATTTAACATGTGCATGTAGGTGGTAGGAATACTGTGTAGTGGGAAATTTTCTGCATGATGTAGCGTTTTCGTGGGCAAATCCTCTGACGTGAAACAAAATTTTGAACATACGTACATGAAAGTGGTCAAATGCAGTGAGTATTAGTCACGGTGACACAATGCAGTAGCATAGATACTCTACTATCTATGGCGGTAGCTATCACAGACTAGTATACCCACCTCAATGTAGCTTTGTTTTGTACTGCTTAGATGGCAAAAAGGTGGTAGGCACCGTGTTTTCACAAGTTAACTGAAGTGCACAACAAAACTGCAGAGTTAATTATCGCTGAATTAAAGTTCGGGTTGTCATTAATTTTGGTTATGCTGGAGAGACGGCCTTATATACTTTTATATATGAATTCTTAGCTTGACCTGTTGCTGTACTGATTCTTTGGTGTTTCAGGAGTAAAAGAGGTGTAAAGGAGTGTAGTCAAGATAGATACCTTTGTCAGTGCTGATGCAAAATTAAAATTACTTCTAAAGGCATTGTGGTGTTTTCGCAAAAATTTGCACCCATGAAAATTTCCCACTACCTGGTATAATCAATTGATATTGAATTTGAACTAAGCATTTCATATAACTGCACTAAACCATTTTCATAGCAGTCCATGTCTATGCTTGTTGTAATTTGTAATCAATGCTGCTGCTGGAAAGTGGTATACAGTGCTCAGAATCTAAAGAGTAGATTTTCTCTGCAGGCAGTTTCTGTCAATTTTACTTTAAAAAATGAATGTAGATACTTATGATAACTGTTCATAAGCCTAGCTACTTGATAAATAAGGCTGTGGACTGACAATAAAGTACTTTTCCGCCAAGTCTTCCATAGACTGCCGTACTTAGCGGCCATGTTTATTTGACGTCACGGATTATTTGCGTGTCACAGAAATGCCGTAACCGTAGGGACTTTCCCGTACTAAACTCGATAATCGCGCGGTTTACACCAAGCTACAGTCTATTGCTCGTGAACAAATCGTCGAAACGCTCGATACTGCTACAGACTTACTCTTTACACGGAGAGACCGCCACAGCAGCAGGGCCGACAACGAACAGGTAGCTGCTCTTGCGATATATGCTCGAGTGACGGGGCGGGGGAGAAAAACTATCAACGGAAAATTGCTTGCGCTCATCCTGTGGTTCCTTCGGCAGCTGTACAGGCCTTCCGTACGCTAGTTTTGCGTCTCTAAAGCCGTAGCTTCACTGAACACAAGTAGCGTGTCTATGTCGTGACTGTAGGCGTGGTTTGCGTAATCGTCATCATAGGTCGTGTGATGAGTGAAAAACGTCAGAATACGCAATCAAAATGGTGAAAAATGCCTGCGCAGACGAAAAAAAATTTCTGACTAAACAGTAAGACTCAGGAATTGTTTGAATAGTGGTACATTTGTATCAACTCTTTAATAGTTGTGTAAAAAAAAAATTGAGAGTTCTCGGACAATAAATTTAAAAGTTACTACCTTAAGGTTACGGGATACTGGCCCGCTTTGATTTAATAAGTAGTGAGTGAACAATGAATATCTTTGCAACTATGGGCCCTATAGCCACGATCTTTTCAGCATTTATTCATGGCCACTAGTTGTGTACTCAGTACAGAAAGCTTGTCTGTGAGCCCCTCCCTTGTTTAGATAGCGGTAATGGAAGTTTCAGCTGTTCGCAATAATTTTTCTCGCCAAAAATCGCTGAAGCCACTGCTGTTACTAAGCCACTACAGCTCTCTAAGGATTCCTCACTATATTTATGAGGGACTGACGGAGGCTTTTGAAGCAATTATTTACACTAACAGAATGGCAAGTGAATAGGTATGGCTCTGAGTGCTCTGGACCACACCTTCTTAGGTTTAAGAGGCTGTATCTCCTGTATCAGAGAGAAACTACAAGAAAAGCCTCCGTCAGTCCCTCGTGAATATAGTGAGGAATCCTTAGAGAGCTGTAGTGGCCTAGCAACAGCAGTGGCTTCAGCGATTTTTGGCGAGAAAAATTATTGTGAGCAGCTGAACTCTCCATTAGCGCTATCTAAACAAGGGAGGGGCCCACAGACAAGCTTTCTGTACTGAGTACACAACTAGTAGCCATAAATAAATGCTGAAAAGATCGTGGCTATAGGGCCCATAGTTGCAAAGATATTCATTGTGCATTCACTACAAATTAAATCAAAGCGGGCCAGTATCCCGTAACCTTAACGGATAACCCACTCAAAACATGAACTTTGGTCATTATCTCTGGTGTTGATTGATCGAGGAAAATATTTCTAACATTCAAAGATACCTTGACCTGACTACTTGTTATATTCAAGGTTTGAACTTTCTCGGAACAAAGATGTAGATTTAAGCACATTAACCGATTTTCCAAGTCAGGTGTCTTGCAGAGCCCATAGAACCTTTAGGTTATTACTAATTCAATTAACACCTTTCCCAACTTGTAGCAGATGTATGTAGGTATATGCATACCACTTTTGAGAACCTAACATCAAATTATGTAGTGTGTAGAACATTTAAAGCAATTTTATCAAAAATCTACTCTTTAGATTCTGAGCACTGTATACATACTGAGCTAAGCTCTTTGCTAAGGGCTTCCCTCTGACAGTGAAGATCACTCACATTGGTTTTAATTTCGCACTAGGTGATACACACTTGTTCTGAAGTATCACTGCAAGGAAGTTATGTTATGCACTTTAATTTTCAATAAGTTATGTATAAGCATGTGCTGCATTTGTATATTTGCATGTAGCTGTAGGTTTAGCAAGCAGCAACTGAAATTGAGCCATGCCTATACATGAATTTAGTCATATTGACTGAGAAAACTACGTGAATACATGGGGCAGCATGATCACAGTGTACGTTGTTTACATTCCACATCTACCTTTTATTGAAGTTAATGTCTACCCATCATCATGCATGTAATACAATATACCAGATCTTCCCCCGACCTATCTCCACGGCTGTGAGATTACATCTGGGCGGGAGGTCTGAGTACAGATTACACTTAGAGTACATGTATACAGACCTCTCCAAATGACATCCGGTTGCCTGCTTCCTCATTTCTGTAATCAGATATCTTTCCTTCATTTTCCTCACCCTGAGATAAACAAAATTAAAACATTTCACAAACAGGTGCATGGTTATGAAAATTAAATGCTCATCCCACCAATGGTGCTAAAATATTTTCTGAGCTAGAAGTAGCAGAGCTGGAAGACAGGCTACATACATGCAATTGGCTGGGATGCAAGGAATGCTCAGCAGTACTATAGAACCATTCAATAACTCGGCCAGGATTTGTAGAAATGCTTTACATCATGTCACCACTGTTAACTACACCCATTTATTCCGCAATGGTAGGAAAACCTTTAGCTCCATTAACTGGAAGGTTTGTATACACACAAGGAACATGATTCCTTAGGCATTACTCTAGCCGTGTGGGTGTGAATTTAAAGGAGGTACATAAAACCCCAGTGTAACGGTCTCCTATGGGACCCAATTCACTGGCTATTAATATACAGAGGTGACTTGCCTACAGTATGAAATCCATATTAAGTTTGCACCTTTCCCTCCTGCCTTTTAAAGACTCTAACTCTATATCCCCTCTTACTGCTTCATTGCAGGTTTTAGAAGAGCAGCCAAGTTTCTTTTTAGCTGATTAGATTCCAAGGAAGCTGTCTGTCGTTTATTGCAAGCCTACACTTCACTACCATTATTCTAAAGTAGGGTGAAGTACCAAAACTAACATGGAAATTATCCTTCTTGCAACTGTACTGAAAATCCTATTACTTAGAAACCTATAGTTTTTTAATTCCACTATTTATTACCTTCTGTACATGACCATCCCTTCAACCATTATTAGTAAATTCAATGCCCAAGTAGCAGTAACTTAAACCCTTGGAATGTCTGCATTTATTACAAAAGCCCGGTACTACATCTAATTAACATTTGTAAGTCCTCAGCATTTAGTAGTTAAACCTACAAAATCATTAGCAAACATTAGACCCCCAACCTTAACATCCTTCTCCTTTTTAATAGTAATGCCAATCCCAGCCTTCTCAACCTCTTCTAGAGAACATGGCAAAATACTACAACCCTGTGCCACTCCCTGACCTATATTGAATGGTTAGGAATTTTTCCCTCTAGTAAAACAGCACTCATAAGAACCTTGCATACAAAAGGAAAGTTCTCTGAATACCGCAAAGTGAAGTTAATGTGAGTAGTTGAAATATTGGCGGAGTTTCGAAAGTTGGTACTCAGAGAATATTCATTTCTTAAGAGAGTAGATTTCAAATAACGTCTCCTTACATATTTAACATTATTTCAAGTGATGCTCTCAAAGTGGTGTACATGTTCCCACAGCGTGAAAGTCTCAGGCAAAACCACTTACAGCCTTATAATTGTATTGTTGCGAAAAATACGTACAATTTGGCTGAAAAGAAGAGAATTAGACCTCCTTTTTGTAGGTGATTCCGAACACAGTAAACCTGATGCATGTACCCTGTCTGACACAGCTTGGAAGAGCAGACTCCAAGTGGATCAATGTTACAGGCAAAAGATCTTCAGGAAATGTTTAGAAATGTTTTGTCTGCAACTTGAGAGATTTTTTGAAAATAATAACACCTACATGTACGTTAAACAGTTGGTTGTGAAACATTGAAATCGCCTATAAAATTATTGTTGAACTTTGCCACAACGATATTCCATCACTCTAAATTCATAAATGAGTTTTGAAGATGTTACAAATCACCTTTGAAACTCACTGACAAAACCGAAATACGATACATTTCATTAATGTTAACTATGTAGCCTGAACTTTTCACCACAGACTGTTCAATATAGGAGCTACTACATGAGTTTCACCTTAAAATGTGATGTTTTGTCTGAAATTTTGATCCACTTGGAGTCTGCTCTTCAAAGGTGGGTCAAACATGGTGCATCTGGTTTACTGTGTTCGCCTGGAGGACTAACTCCCAACGCTTCCTTTATCAGCCAATTACCAATTTCAACAACAGGGTTGTAAATTCCTTTGGTTTTACCAATCTAATCAAGACATTTATGTTGGCAGATTTACTTGTACCACTTTTAAGAAATCAACTCCAAACCCTGTAGAAAATATATGGAACAGCATATACGTATGTACATACATATCTACTCTTGCTCGGGAGCATGCAAAAGGGGTGAAACTTTTACCACTGTGATCCATAGGAGAAAGTAGGATTTTCCATTTTGGTGCAAACATTGTTGTTGAAGACATTCATGACCCTTCCAGCACCTAGGCCTTGGACTAGAGAGCTACAAATTAGGGTTCAAGTCATCAAGTGCCAATCCAGTGAAGTACAAGCCACAGCATGGCTCATATCACTCTCCAAATGCAACATTGCACAAGCAAAGCACATCACAACTACATGTAAATCACAGCTACATGCATATGTACATGTAAATAAATCTTGAAGATATTCAAAGCACAATTAAGCCACCCTACAAAATGTCTGTATTGCTCATGGCACCTCACAAGCAAGGCAATACCTGACAGAGGTTCCAGTTTAGATAAAATGATCAGGGAGCTGAATATACGTAAAACTCACAGCGGAGCACCCATACATTGTATATGAGTATAGATCCAGAGTAGGTTACACTGCTCCTGCACTAGAATTAGGCTAGCTAAACTGCTGCGTTTCAAAACCTAAATGACACACCACACCTTGTGACATGCTATGGCACCTCACAAGGAAGGCAAAATTTGACAGAGGTTTCAGTTTAGATAAAATGGTGTGGGAGCTAAATCTAAAATCGCAGCAGAGTGTATAGATCCAAAGTAAGTTACACTGTTCCTGCACTAGAATTGTCAAACGACAGCAAGCTACACCACCAGACCACCAGAGTTCATATGATTACAACTGGGGCTACCAAATGCCTCAAACTTTAGTTTCTGCTATTCTGTTAGTAGCACATCGTCTACTAATGTACTATCTATGCCTTACCCCAACATAGCTGCACAGCCTTGCCTCAGCTGCTCAGTGCACTCATTCACTGTCGGCAAACTAACATAGTACTCTACACTCCTCGACCTTCAGCTGCTCCACTCTGAGTAAATATCCCCCAATGTCATTCAGTACCTAATCTATTCGACACTGCATGTCTGTCACTCAGCCCCAAGATAGTGTCAGCAGACTCAACAACAGAGTTAAAAATAAGGCTTTGGGTTTGGCTGGCCAAAATAAAATTTTGATTGGCCATCTGTACAATTTTATACAAATAAGATCAAATTTTGGGTGGCCATTGCAGAAAATTCCACAGAAAATGGCCAGTGGCCAGCTGTTATTTTGAGCTCTGCAAGAAGCCACCAAAAGCAACCTTAGAGCACCTAAGATTCAAAGGGAATATTCAGCTAAATGTTTTCCCACCCCAACCAAAAAAATCTGTATGAAAATCTGTATAAAGATCTGACTAGGTCTACCATTAAGGACTAAAATAGCTTTTCACCACTACATTAGGTATGCAGTAGAGTTATAAGACTGTTGTTCTTTCCCTGATTCCTTGGCTAGCTGACACATAATAGATAGACTAACAGAAAATTAACACTAGCAGAGTTGTAGTATTAGAGTGATAGTTATACATATGTACATCATAGCCAAATTATGTTATGGTATCTACTAGGAGGTGCTGATGTCTCAGTACAAGACTACATTCTTAACACCAATACTCATAGAACTTTCATGTAGTATTATAAGCAGGGTGTCCAATATCAAATATCATTAGACATTGGACTTGTCTTGTTTGATCTGGCTCACTCACCCAAAAACAGTACAGGCTGGTAATCCAATAACATGATCTAGTACACATGTAGGCTCACATGGGAACCCACCACTAGCTCAAGAATTCTCACTCGGCACATTTTTTGAATTGGCTAGCACAAGTATTCAAAATAACTCCATAGCTCAGTTGGTTCCTATGCTCAACAGGATATTATTATGACAGGAACACATGCTAGTAGAATAGCACAGCTCCAGTCTGGGATCATACCTGCACAAACAGTTACCTTTCTGGAAAGGAATCTCCAATCTCAAAAGGGTTGTGATAGCCACAATACCCATGCAGTTTTGACGGAGTGACAGCACCAGTTGTTGTGATCTTGGATTTGAAAGTATAACTATGCACTGCAGTTCGGATTTTCTGCAAAGCGTATTCTGTCATCTGATTGGTTCAAGGAAAGCACACTTCAAAAGTCTCCCTCTCCTACATAGCTCCATGTACAACTAATAGAGATCGCCATATCATGGTATGGTGGGACTACTGAAGTCGTGGTAGCTGTGACAGGTGTTACATTGACAGAACAGAAACTGTACATGTATGCAGTGTACATGTATAGTTCATCATATGTATGTATGAAGATCAAGCGTCTTAATTGGGCTTAGACATGCATAACAATGTCTGTATAGCAGCCACTCAGTATGTTCACAGATCTGAGGTATCATCCTGAACTTACTGCAGCAGTTTTATACAGGAAGTTTGAATGTACATCTCTTGCTTGCAATCAGTTTAGCTTGTAAACTCTCAATGCCTAAACCTAAAGAATTTATCGTTACAGGGGGTACTTTGTAAAATGTACGTTGTATGTAAAATGTACGTTGGCTTTTTCACAAGAGTGTTTTAAACCCAGTTTTATATCCCAGAACGCATCTTACCACCCCAAAACACTCATTTTGGATATCCTGCCTTTCAAAAAAATTATATGCCTGCACACTTCTGTCAGACACAATTGAGCCCTAGCTGCCTTACAAACTTCAACCAACTCACACCAAATACATGTTAGTTTTTTTACATACCACCCATCAAAGCACTTCCTATAAATCTTCACAAATTTTCACACAGCTAGCAAACCACAGCTCGCTATGGACTGTAAAGGTTAAAACTATAGCCTACATAAGATGGGCAACAACCTGTCAGGATAATTATCAGTCTGTCTGGCTGACTCATAGGCACTTCAGCCGCCTAACAAACTTTGTGGAACACACCAGCTGACTATTCAGCCATAATTAGCCTATATGCTTCTCACCACTATAATAATACATGGTCCTATTTAAAATTAAAAAATTAAAAGGCAACATTGCTGCTCAACCACATCAAAGTGTCAATATCACACAGCAAAGAGCTGTTATCCACATTAAAGGGACATATCCCTCCAGTTGATTCCAGTTGCCACCATGGAAAACATAAACATATAAATTAATGCCATGTGAATGACGTCTTTCATTATTTATTCATGAGAAGAACCACGCAAAGCGGTACCACCTCAACCTCATGCCTCAGCTAATGCAATGCCATGTATAATACCAAAAATTCTAATTACTCAAAGTCCACATTTAATTGTTCACAATCCATGAGTGTGTTCTCTGATTATTGAAAAGCAGGCTCTTACAACAGTTCGTCTAAAAAACACTTAGAAAATGTGTACCATGCTCCAACCAAAGAGAGTAGATTTGAGGTTACAACCACTTTGCCACAAAGTACAAATATAACATGGACATGCTTTTGAAGCGGTTTCTCAATGTTTTTTTATTTTCCTATATAATAGGAATAGGGAAGCCATACAGTACAGAGCAAAAATTTAACTCCCAAGTTTAGAGAAATAGCGACTCTAAAGTATTTTCGATCTCACTTTACATGTGAAGCCTATGTGTCATGTGACATAGTTAATCGCAAGCGGCAACATATTCTTGAAACTGAGTGATAATGCCACCACGAACTGTCTGACAACGACAATATGGCCATGCATTCACAGATTTGTAGTGACCTAGTTCATTAAAGCTTATGAGCAAGTTCGATATACACGCTATCTACATGCAGCACCAAATTTTGCAGGTGAATTTAATACCACAGCTGTTTTGAGAGCACAAAGATTGTGCCATAATTTTTACATGTGTATTACTATTTACATAAACATATCAATTTAATACTCATGTTCAATTAATACTATGTGCATGAATTTAACAGGGTGTGTCCAACTGACTGGTCTCCCTGGGAGTTCTGTATGGAATTCAACGATACCCAATATGATCAGGAGCGCATAATGACTTTTTCTTACGTCATTATGCGCGCCTGGTAAGATACTATGGCACTGATTCTGTGGTCCCTACTAATAAGGAGTTCATAATTACGGTAATACCACACTCACCTCCATACTGTCCAAGTTCCTGTGTCCTTCTGATCTTCTGTAGATCTACGAGGTCATTAACTTGGACTCGAGAACTCGCTTGCGCTGTATGAGCCAGCCAATCTTGTAGAGTATTTTGAGCTGAAAACAAGATGGACACAACTAATTAACCCAGGGGTGGAGAGTACCACTCTGGCTCTTGTACAGGCCTTGGTAGTATTTCACCATCCTGGGTACATGAACCCCGACGCTCATAAGCCCCTGTCGGTACCCAATTCACACATTCCTTGACAGATGGGTGCAACGCACTTACAAGAAAATTATGGAACCTTCTTGTCCCCTCCTGTTCCACATCTTCGTACTTGCTCAGCTGGTCCTATAATTTAGGCCATCATCCAATGGTTGGAAAACAATCTAGTGGCACTTGCAAGTTGTCTGATAGTATAGTGCAGAGGCATTTATGCGGATCAGTGATGGCAGACCTGGGCCATGGGGGGCGCAGCTAGCCAAGAGTTCCGAGGTACTTGAGATGGGGCAGAGTACGTTACAGCCATGCATAGCTGCGGGGCCCCGAGAGGGGTCTAGAAATCAAGTGCCACGTACGGATCCACGGTTCGGAAATTGCTAGCGAATGCCACTGATCCATGCTGCTGCGAGGGTACAACTCCAGCTAGTCCAGTCCACGTGGTGTCGACCTCAACGCGAGATATCACCATGATTTACAGGCTTTGTTCTGACACTGCACCCTGGGGGGCTAGTCGTATTGCGTGCTGGCCGCTAAAAGGAAGCCTTGTCTTCGATGCCTTGAAAACGGAGTAAGGTATGAGCATGCTCTATAATGTATCTAGTATATACACTATGTATAAATAAGATAAGAATGCGAAATTAATATCACAAGGTTACGCACAGCCATTGCCTATTCGCCGTACTTGTACAGGCATCTTGCAACGTGCACTTCAACGCGCACTTGCAAGGCCTCCGACCACACGTGTTCTGGTATTCAGCAAACGGCATAATGAATGTGATTAAGCTTATCTTAATTGCTGTAGAGCATTATTAGGATGCTTCCTAAATGCTCAGTGACACTGACACATGGTGTATAATTTGGTATTGCCACTACTTGTAACTCAGCAGCAGTGACAACGCTTGTCCAGTACACTACACGTGATGCCTACAGTCTACTAATTAGTATGGGACAATGCATGGGACAATCATGCACACGATATAAATTGGCAGGGCTTGTTTGTTTCATCTCCATTGCTTCTAAAATGATAACTGTAGAGAGTAGAGTAGAAGAGCTGACCTTCTACTTTATTCTTCATAGAATGATCACTGCATCGATTCACTTAGTCTAGAGCGTCTGGCCAGGAGGGAGGGGGGGAGGCTGGCAACAAGGCTAGTACAAGGCTAGTACCATAAGCTAACTGCTCATATAAAGGGCTGAGAGCCATACTGGGCCAATGGTGGTCTAGATTATTCTAGCAATTAAACTTCTTCCCCGTTTCTTGTTTGTGTCCCAAATGAATGTAGGAAGTCATGTTTGCACTGCAACATTGGGGGCTCACTCCCCAAATGAAAGAATTCATGTTTTTCTATTGTAAGCGCCAAACCATGGGGGAGGTCTGGGAATGACGTTATACTACGCACTGCTGTACATTCTATAAGTGTGTGTAGCCTCGTTCCCAGTCTCCACTCCCCAGCTTTTTTGCATGCTGGAAAAGGTTGGTGAGAAGTGGAGATTGGGAACGGGGCTACTCAGTGTGTGTGTGTGCTAATAGTACATTCCACCCTATGAAGCAATCTAAGACTTCTGTAATGCTGCAGTGTTACCATGTTATGACTGGTTAGATGCATGTTACTACTTATAAATAATCCTACGTACATTCAAGCCACAAAACAAGGGGTAGAATACTAGGGCTAATTACTAAATGGAACACTTATCCCTGTCCCTATTAAAACGCACTGGACCCTATAGGTTTCCTGTCTCTTTCCTCGTTATCTTCACTGAAGTTGATTAGCACAGTACAGTTTTTAGCAGACCGTTACTGTGATCTCTTTCTCACACAGATTATAGTAGTAATGTACTAGCCAATCAAATCGCTAGAAATGGCAACTATAGTCCTCATTTCTGCAATTTAATTGCCTAGTATGTTACTACTATAGCCCACCCGGATTATGGCTCAACCTCCATTATTGGCCTTGGAAAAAAAAATTCTCTCAGAATGTGCTAGGCAGAGCCCTTGTCCTCCCTCAGGAAAATTACTTTCCTCGGCCAATAATGTCAGTTAGAGCCCTCATTGTGGAGCACTAACTATTACATTCTTGCTCTTCTCCCACCTGCATACGTTAGCTAGCTAGCCCTATAATAGCTGTGGCCATGCCACTGTCTTCAGTAAATCAATCCCAGTCTTCACCTCAGCTGCATTATTATAATATTATGTTACACATGTGTAACTGTTAATTGCTGAGCGCCTTAGCACAAGGAAATTAATGTCTCCGCTTTCGGCCCCGGGGACCACCCTGGGGGGAGGCACATGTTCAAGACTTTGTATTGCTGGCGCATAAACAATCAGAGAGTTATTCAAGTGGATCACTGTGTTTTACCAAGGTTGTCTTATTGCAGCTCCAATATCACTATAGTTTGAGTAGCTTCTGTTCAGTAGAGACGTGACGGCCTGACGGTATCGTGGCAAATCGAGCGCTATGAACAGAAGCAAAGCCCAGTGACTCTGTGTCAACCATAGCTGGGCCTTGAAAGTACGTTTCAGACAGAGACATCCACCTACTGACATGCTGAAAGTGTAGTCACATTGTTGTAGCAGCTTCCAAAGTGGGTGTGGTTTGCGATTCCTCTCGATCTAGCTTTCCATGTGTCTGCGCGAAGCCTCACTGTGCATGTGTATGTCTAGTAGAGCCATTGGGTGAGGACCTTGGTGGCGCAGTAATACTATTTAGTGCAAGCTCAGTCTGGTAACCAATTTTCTGGCTAGACCCTGTATGAATAATCTCATGAATATAAATAATACTGTTGTAGCTTTATCATACCAGCAGGGTTAAAAGTTCAAGTACTGGGAGTTTATCTACAGGGGACAGATTTTATGTTTCCATGCACATACACATAACAGCACATGTCCTCTTGTCTCTTTACCTCCATTATACAATGTTAGAACTGCCCTGAAAGGTAGGATAATTAATGGTCAATTACTTATACTATGTTTCAGGGACCATTATGATTAATTATTGTACAGTTCAGGGAAAGTCCATTAATTGCAGACATATGGGTAAAAATGATAATAGGCAGTGTAAGCTATGCAGAGAAGAATGTGAAAGTGTAGTACATGTGCTCTGGCAGTGCTCTGTGTATGATACTATTAGAAATCTTTTGGGGGGGGGGAGGTTCTGAAGAGTTTAGTACATTCAATAATTTTAAGAGAACAGGCTTTGTTTTTAGGGTGTGAGATTTGGGACAGGTATGATTTTAAGGCTTTATTAAAACTACTAAGATGTATTAATCTGGATACTAAGAAGATATTTGATCAGGATGTTGTAACATCCTCTTCCTCTTGTCTTTCGACTGGAAATCTTACAAGCTCTGCCTGTGTAGGTGGGTGTGTGGTCAATGGCATAAGTGCTACGGCAGCGACATGAGAATATTATACATACATGTAGTTATCCTACGTTGTAGGGCGTTCTAACATTGTGCACAACCCAGATAATTCATCTTGCAGTTATCAGTTGGGTAAATTGCTGCAAGATAGATCTGGGCAAGAAGTCATATAATGTTATGGTAGGAGGTTAGACAGCCCTTCAGTGATGTAGCGTGCACATTTATTCCAAGAGATGTATGTGCGTGTAACATGTAGCTAGCCTGTGTATTAACGTACTGCATGACATACGTACAATAATGTGACTTTGCAACCCCCATTACATCATAACAAAGGTCCATTGTACCTAGATAGCAAGTGTTCCCACTTTCATTATTACTAATTAGTACAAGGTTATAACAGTTTATTTTCCTGATAAAAGGTGATTAGTAAGTGGCAATGCTATGCATGGCTTCAGCTTGGTTAGCAGAATATTAAATGTGTGCATACCTTGTAGCTAGTATTGCTATGCTTATATTGTTCAATGAACATGAAAATAAAATATAACATTATACAACTATTGAGGCGATCATCCGTGCTATCTCTGTACACACACCACCTCCTACACAACAAAATTCAGGTATTTAGTGTAAACACCCCTCTAGTTTTTTAGTAAGTATTTTACAATAATATGCAGTTTTATTGCAGACATTGTAGTTTTCTTAGTGCAAGTGGGTGGTACTTTTCCAGGTGTTACACAATCATGTGCACTCCTTATGGTAGTACAAGTAGGAGTGCACATGCAACACCCAGAAAAGAGTTCATTAGCAATGCATGGCTACCTTAACATACAATCCTGCATTTTGAAAAGGTTTTCTAGAACATGTACTTAAGTGAAAGAAGTTACACAGAGAGTAAGTGGATGAATGCTGTACAGTTGACCATGCCAACTACAAACTGCACCTCTTTTTATTAATCAGCCTTATTAATAATGCAAATATGCAAATAAGACACCAAAAATAGGAGCACCTCTCAGTGAATTGACGATACCAAAGTGCGCATGTGCTTTCTACGTACGCTCCTATATAGAAGCGTAAATGTACGTAAGCGCTCGAGTGTGCGGAGCATGCAATCGTGATCGATTACGTAATCTGAGCCACCGATAATTACGTAATCATCTACGCTGCCAATGATTACGTAATGCGACGGAAGCTCATGATACATGTACACGAGGCCGAGTCTGCACTTCGCGGTCACGTACCCAGTCGTCTATGATGTACAGTTCAGCATCAAATAAAAAATACCAGGCAGGTAACGCATGTGCACAAATTGTTAAGAGAACCGTCTAGAAGAGAGAATACGCATGCATGCACACAATAACAGTCTCACAATTACAAGGTCAAAAGAAAACTCACATTAGAGCAACACAAGAAAAACCTCACAACTACATGAACAGAGCATATGCAAGTAAGCATAAGGTTTGTTCCCTTGTATGTATAGAAAGAGCCATCATCAACCGTCCTTACTAGTAAGACGTGCGTGTATGAAATTGTTCAAAACAGTGTCCCTGACACAGAAACACATCACACTTAGGGCAGAAGTTTTGCGTTTTGACATCTTTTTGTTTTCCGTATTTCCGACGACATACAACGCACCTTGATCTTTTTTTACTTTTGTATGCAAAGTGCTTGCCGGTCAGTCGCTTCTCAGTAGTTGCTGGCTTTCTAGATCTACCCTTATAGTCGGTGGGCAGCTTGGGTTAGCTTTGAGATTCAAGAGAGGCTGCACTAGCTCTTCGGCTAGCTTTAGCCGAAAGGACCTCTGTGACTTTATGGCTGAATTGGGGTTGTTCTGGCGAAAAAGGATCCACGCATTTATAATGCAAATGTCCACCAACCTCCAAAAAACCTTCTTCCACCATTTGAGTGTACGCCGAGTACTCATGGAGTAGTAACTCAGATGTTGGTCCATTAGATCTACGCCACCCATGTATGCGTTATATTCGGAAATGATGGTGGGACAGGGAATGGGCTGTTTTTTGCGGCTTCCTTTAGGATGCTTCAGAACTACTGTGGCGGAGGTATTATGCATTGTACTCAATGCAAGCACATCTCTACGATCAAACCACCACACAGCTGTCAGTCGACCTTCACTAGCGGTACCAAAACGCATGTTGCCTGGCACAGTGCTCCCACTAGGTTTCAAATCTGGGGGAAAGCCTTTGCGATTCGGTCGCACCGTCCCAGCGCTGTATGTTCCACGTTCCAGTAGATCGAGGAGAAGTCTTGGCCCTGTGTAGAAGTTGTCAATAAATAGGCAATGGCCTTTTCCTTGGAGTGGTTCCATAAGTTCCATGACAACTCTGTAGCTCAGTCCTTTCTCTATGGTACCTTCATGGGCACCAGTGTATATTTCAAACTTCAGAACATACCCAGTTTTTGCCTCAGAGTTTACCCAAATCTTTATCCTGAGTCGAGTGGGTTTCTTCGGCATGAACTGCAAAAAAGCAATACGACATCGTGTCCCTACCATCATTTCATCTATGCTGAGTTGACGCAACGGTTGGTAGTACTGTTGAAACACAGCAGACAAATGGTCAATCAAAGGTCTAACCTTGAACAGGGGGTCGTACCCCTGCTCACCCTGTTTTTTCTGCTTGGTAGAGTCTGCTAAGTGCAGAAATCTTAAGATAGAAAGGAAACGATCTCGAGACATGATGGAAGGAAACCAAGGGGTTGCTAAAATGTTGTTTGTAGCCCAGTAATCACGAATTTGGGGAAGCCGAACATTCCCATTGCGATGTTTACTCCTATGAAAGCTTGCAATTCCTCAATACAGAAGACGAAGGTTACACCTTTTTGGGATGCAAACAGTATCGTCTGTTGAACGATCGATTCTAGAATGACAACCGTAAGGAAAAGCTCCAATATTTGCAGGGGACTCACAGCATCTTTAGTCCGAGGTGAAGGGCCAGTGGGATAGAAAAAGGGAGGTAGCTGTCGTGGAGCTGGTTTCTTCTTTGCAGTAGAGATGAGTTTCCCAAGTGACCACTTCAACTCTCTATCACTGTCCCTGTTAGCAAAAAAAAGTTTGCTAAAAGGGTCACACAAGAACAAACATTCCTTAGTATGTCTCATTTTTCAAACCACCCCTTTTATTACAGAATCTGACTTATGTGACCCTTTTAGCAAAATTTGACCGTTTGGGACTGTTTTACACTAGCAGTTGGCATAAATACTTTGCTTATGCAGAACTGCAACTGTTAGGTTAGGTGGAATTCATCTCAATTGACAGAAAATCCAAATGGTCAATTTTCCCTGAAAAGGTGACAAAATTAGGTGATGGTATACCTAGCAGACTCTTGAACACAGCTGCTTGTACCACGGTTGCTTCTAGCTCCACCTCGACCACGCCCAACACCACGCCCTCGTCCACGCTGACCACCTCGACCTCGACTACGACGACCTCGACCACCTCCACCGCAGCCACCACCACGGCTATGATCACGGCTACTTCCACCTCTTCGAGCATGGCTACTTTTGTCACTTTGAAGTCGTCTCCTTTTGGGTGGCGGAATGTCATCATCCGAGGTTTCAGGCTCAGTAGTAGTGCCACATCCAATACTTCCACCACATCCAAACACAGAACTTATTTCAGAAGCAGCACTCGAATCTTCACCTAAAAAGAAATTGGTATATGAATGGAAATACACATTTGAAGATTCATATTGAAACCAGAAGCGCATCAAGCCGGCGAGGGAGCACGCAAGTAGTATAGACGGCGAAATTCAAACACGGCAACCGGATGCTAATTTTAGTAACCACCAAATATGGAATATATACACACGTGGGTACGTAAGTCGGTGAGCGGCAGCTTTGCAGGCCGACTACGGAGAGCGTTGGATGGTGATACAGCTAACGCAGGCCCCGAGCACAACGACACTGATGGGAAGGTTAGTTGTAAGCCTTTGTAAGAGTCATTGAGCATGAGTACGGCAGTACTTGGACTCACTTGTTGGAAGATTGGTCTGTCTCCCATACGCTTTCGCTTCGGAGAACTAGTCATCTCGCTCGAGTATGCCGACTCACCACTTCATTTTTATCCACTTTGTGGCTTTCTCTGTTAGCTACTTTTTCCTGCTGTTGCATCATAAAAATCAATATACGGATACTACTTTTTTTAGAATAATTATGACTGCCATGTTTGAATTTTATCGTCTATGTATTGCACGTGCGTAGTTGCATGCTCCCTCGTCGGCTTGATGCGCTCCTGTTGAAACTTATCAGCCTTGTTCCCAGGCTCAACAACCCAGTGTTTTCTTTGCTTTTTGGGCTGGGAGCCTGGGCTCTTTGGTACATCACATGACGTCACGTACTTGATATAGTTATTCTAAATCAATTTACTCATGATGTATAGCAGTACTTCACTGTGTGTGTTGCTGTAAAGTCAGAGTCGAATCAGAGTGAAGACTAGCTGTTGTGGGCTGAAACAAATATTGTCAAGGAAACTGACTTACTAGTGGTGGGCCTTACCACCTGGCGTCAAGGTAAACAGCTAGCACAGCCCAGCATCTAGCTACACATGTACCACCAACTCAATATACCGCATATACATCGGGTACCTAGACTACCATATACACCCTGCTAGCTGTTTACCTTGGCACTGGGTGGTATTCGGCTTGACAACCAGTTTCTATGCATGGTAGCACTACCCAATCCAGATAAATTCAAGGACTACTGCTAGTTGAAACCTTCCTTGACTTAACAGTCTTCATCTCTGATTCGACTCTGACTTTACAGCAGCACATACAGTGAAGTACTGATTTACATCATCAGTAATTTGTTTTAGCAAAACCACATATGCTTCGTCACATACATAAAGTTCTATGATGTACCTGGCTCCCAGCCTACGTTCTTCCAATGTGCAAAAAAGCTGGGCTGTGGAACCTGGGGACAAGGCTAAATATAGGCACAACTGCAAATTTAGTCAATGGTCAAGAGTCAAAGCCGCTCAAAAGCTAGGGTGTACTCAGTGGTCAAAGTGTGCTCTATAAAATATGGTCAACAGCAGATCATAATGCGGAACGGATGGGCACATGCACAAGCAACAGTCTACAGCTTGAAGATCACTCGAGAAGGATGGATATTTTTTTTCAGCTGCAGTGTTCAATTGGTAAGCTTTACAATCAATGGGTCTAGTAGAGCAGTCACAGGTCAATGGCCAAAAAAATCAGCATTATCAACAGCCAAACCACTACACAGCTTTGACACATGGTCGCAGTTGTGACTATGCAGTCTATAGGAGTGACTACCCATTGTCTAAAGTAGGCACTGCCTACTGCACATGCGCAATAGCTAATTAATTTAGCAAGCGCATGTTCAGAAAAGTCGGCAAGAAGGGATTTGAGCTTTGTGTCCAGCTACATCCATAAGCTACTATATCGTTGAAAAATGGAAAGGCAAAATTATAGGCGTATAAGCTCCCATTTTTCAGTCATTTATATAACTACACGAGTAAACACACACACGCGCGCATGCACGCACCTTCAAATTCATCGTCAATGAAATCTTTGTCCAAAAAGAGAAGCGAAGTCCTTTCAGCCGGATCAAGAGCCGTAGCATTCTTCAAAAACGCCGACGGATCAGCGCTAAATGCCGTTTCCAGGGCTTATTGCAGTCTCTCCGCGTCGTCTTCTTCGGATGTTGACAGCGACTCTGTAGTGATCTCGTACAAATCATTGGCATCGGAGTCAGAACTACTATGATCACTGGCAACGGAGTCAGAGATATACTGACTGCTACTTTCGACCACACTCACTTCCTTGAAGGAAACGCGTGAACCAGCCATTCTATTCTAGGCAAAGAAGCACGAGGATTCCAGCGCATGCGAGTAAACAATAATTATGCGCATAGTATTAATACGCTTACACACTCCGCACGCCGTACGCAAGTCTAACTGGCGGGACTTTTGAAACTAAACAGCGTGTACTTTTAAATAATATAGCAGTAAAAGATTGGAAGTGGGCTATTTTGATCCCCTTTAGGTTTTCATGAGTTATTAATTAAGGTGTGACACCAATGTATTCCAGGAAAAATACTACCCACATGTGCTAAGTAAAACACAATGTCTATGTGCATATCTTCATTGACTAAACCAACTCATCAAATAGAGGTAGTAATGTGCTTAGCCTCCGACCCAGGCTCTCATCCAGCTTTTTGTTACATGCAGAGAGCCTGGGTCCAAGACTAGTAATGCATGGTGCTAGTAGAGCACTGCCAGCTCAAATTGAGCACGAAGTCTTATCTTTTGCCTCATCTACCTCATTCTGTATTTGTTCTGTGATATACCCAGCATTACACACTAGGTTGTCCATCAAGGTGATTGGAAATCCCGCACACCTTAAACGATTTCACAACAGCGACCACGTCTACACTTGCGCATACTTAGATACTTACAATTGAGACAGCTACATACTTAGATGTAAGCTACTTACTTAGATGTAAGCTTGCAAATATGAAGTATATTAAATTATCGCAGAAGGCAGAACAATATTTTCTAGCAACCAGGAAGCATGCACTAGCTCCTTTACTGTTTTTAGTTCATGTTTGGAAAAGTCAAATTAGTAGAAGAGCTGTTTTCAGGCTGTTTCAATTGCTTGGGGGAGTTGGATTTGAGTAGGTACAAAAGTTATGCGTGTTGCATTGTGAATATGCGTGCTGCGAGGGAAGAGGTCTAGATATGCAGTTCCTCCTTCTAAACTATCAGCCATATATCTTAGCGGTTGATAGACGGAGCACATATAGAGAAACCTTGACTGCAAGATCAAAAGGGGTTGCAAGAAAGCCTACAACAGCATATACATTGGGCCTTATATACTTCCATGATTGTCTAAACACTGTGATAGTACTTTCACACATCTGATATAGATACGAGACTAGCTCTTCTCATTATCCTCTATGACTGAACTGTGTATAGTAACATTACAGCTGTATTTCTCAGTGTAAAAATACACATAGAGGGAAATGTTTACTACAATTAGTTAAATCTGCCCATGCATGCAGTGTAGCATAATTTAGTTAATGGTATCGAATATCTAAGAAGTTTCTCTGTGTAAAGTGATCAGTAATTTTCTACTTAACCTGGTAGGTGAACACTGATGGATACATACATTTTGCTACAGAAGAGATCTTCATTGCACCATTCTTAGTGAATGTGGATGCAAGGGGAACTGGAACCGTGTTCTACAGACAGACCAATTATGTTCCCCTCACGACTAGATTTGCACAGTACTTTGAGAGCATTAGTGACTTTTCTCCTGCTTCCCTCTTTATTGCTACCTGGGATGGTGTCGGCTCCTACAATAGCAACACACACTCAGTAAGTCAGCAGCTAAACAAGAATTGTGAATCACTTTATATAGCTAGTATGGACTAAGGCACAAACAACTTATCTTAAATTGATAGAGTGGACACAATGAAAATAGTGGTATAAAAGGCTAGCTTACATTTGGTGCTCCTCCCTCATTGTAGACAAACACATTTCAGTGTGTGCTGGCAACAGACGGTGTGATCTCAGTTGTTGTGTTCTTGTATGCTGACATGCAGTGGGCAATGGCTGATTCACAAAATCGTGGCTCAGGGTCTGGAGGGAGTGGACTCAGCGATGTGAATGATTTTGCTGCAGTTGGATTTAGTAATGGAATAGAGTTTGATGTTATTTCTGGCTCTTATACGGAGGAAATTTTATACATTAATTCGACAAGCAACATTGCAGTGCCAGGGATGTGGACATTTCGAGTGGATGGCATCAATATTGAAATTGGAGGTACATGTATGATATTGCTTCCTTGCCAAAAATTGCTTGGTCAGAAGTGTTCATATAATGTCTGTATATTATGTTGATATTACGTACAGGATGTTATTAGTAAGTGTGCATGGACAACTGAAGAAGAAAGCAAGGCTGATATATACGTATAACAGTATGTGAAAGTATAGCAGTTAAGAACACAAGTAGAGTGAACTAGCATTGTAAATAAGTTAGTTTCCTGTCTTAGGCAAGCTTATCAACCCACTAGTCTTTCTATTTCCATGCAGCATGGATTCGAATGAGAATGTAACCACCGGTTGAAATACTTCATTTCCTTGAGTATATTCTGTGCAGTGATTGTAAAATTGGCTTCTAACACACCTGATTAAAAGAGATTGTCTTACTTTATTTTGTTCTGTTTGCCTTAAATTGTCCTTTTACTCATGATCAGGAAACCTGCACTTGTATTAGTTGATTAGTATGTTAGTACCTACGATTGTGGTACGTATGTCCATGTTCTTTCATGAATTGCTGTGGCAAAAGATGTTCTCTGCATTAAAGTATACGTACATATCATATGTACGTATATTCAAGCTTTTATATATGTAGTGGTAGTGAAATAATTACTACGTATGTATCCCAAGCAACAAGGGACCATACAATGGTACATTCACTCTGCACAAGAGTACATATTAAGCTATTCCTATAACTGCTACTTTATCTGCTTGCAGATGTTGATGAATGTGCAGACAGTAATGGAGGGTGTACTCAGTTTTGTAGCAATTCTGTTGGTAGCTTCCTCTGCTCCGGCCTGCCTGGCTATCTTCTGGACACTGATGGACTCACTTGCAATGGTATGTCCGCAGGCTGCCATGTACATACGTACATTAAATCTTTCAGAAATATGATCATACGTACATATCTAAAAACTAGCTTCCTATTTTTAACTCTTACATTAGCTATCTGTTGTTTCTGTCTATATAGATTGTGTCAAATGATTACACCATTACCTGTGTGATATACTACTGGGGTTTTGAAAACAAGATAATTGAATACTTTACAGCAAATTGATATAGATAAGTGTATGAGTGCATTGGACAGCTGCAATGACCACACAGAATCTATATAGAGACGCTGATGGAAAAGATTGCTGTATCTGTTTTGGTGGTCATGAGGGAGATGGTTACAACTGTAAAACAAACCAATATGGAAGCATTTAACAATCTGGCTTCAATACCCCTACATAAATGTCCAGGAAAGCTAATACCTCTACTTTGTTTGCATATTTTGTCTCCCAGATTGCAAGAAAACAAAATTAGTGTTCTGTGGGGATATTACATTATGTAGAGTTTACAATCGCTCGACAGTAGATATAAAAAAATGGCTTGACTTACTTTAAGTCATTCTTAATCATGTTTACTATGCTTCTTGAAAGTTTCAACTAGCTGGACTCAACTATGCACTCTCTTGTGATGTAACATGTAGCTTCATCAGGAGCTGTATTCATGGCTGTGAAGGAGTGGCACTAATTGCATAAGAATGTTTCCCATTATGATAATTATGCTGATTAGTGGGGTGGGCACATTTTCTCATGTATCTATCCATATTTCAGAAGATTGCAGCAGCAGTCTTCAGTGCCTCTAATGAAGCTATATCAGTCTGTATTCTCTACTGCATTTCACTCCATACAGACATCAATGAATGTGTAAGAGGCACTGATAACTGTGACATAAATGCAATCTGCTCAGACACTGAAGGAAGCTTTAATTGTACTTGTATCACTGGATGTGAGGGCAGTACTAGTGCTGCTTGAAAGTAACAATCTAATTGTTCTATCCTTACACACACAGAACAACACTAGACAGTAGACTACTACTTAGCTATCTTTGTTGAGTTGAATTGTTGAGAATGTAGAAACCCTCTTGAAATGTGGTACAGCAAAGACATCAAATTGCAAATCCATCTCAGTACACAAGCATATATATGCCCCAGAAATTCAGGGCTGCTAGGTCAAATTCTATCGCTTCTGTGCCAAAAAATGGTTCGATGGTCAACCTACAAAAACTTGATTTTTCCAAACCAATATATCCTGACACCAACAACTGATACATTGATACAAGCTCAACAAGAAACCATACATGAGCTGGTGCAAGAGTATAGGTAGCTTGGCTCATAAACAGACAAGGACATACTACATGTAGTTACTAGCTATTTGTACTGTGACCATCACTTTCCTACAGGTCCCCGTGTTAATGCAGGCTTCACTACATGCTGTGACCCTGTGAATGAAAGAATGGCTGTTACTGTGATCATAGATTTAGAGATTGCTGTTTTGAAATACAAGCTACGTATCAATTGCTTTCCTGGTGAGTTGTACATAATGTGTCTGGACATGTGGTTGTTCAGATTTTATGTAAGCACTTAATAATCAAAGCATATGGTAGTATTCCATTTGTAAGGATACCACAGAGAATTTGGACGCTGCATGTAACGTGTAAAAAATGGTGTGTTGAAAAGTCTGCTCTATTTTTCAGCCAAACTTGTCATTCTTGAGTGTTTTCATCTGTAACAAGAGTATTGTAATGTTGCTAGAGAGCATTCCTCAAGTACCTGTTTGACATGCCCGAAGTGAATTTGCTCACTCATGTGATTGCTCAATTTATAAGGGTGGTATGGTGGCAAGACCCTAAATCGTATCTACCTCGGTCTATATACCAGCTGTTGGCAGGCCTACAGAGCTGTCTGTGAAAAGTGATGTACTGACATTTTTTGACCACAAGGATATATGATTTATTCTATTCATGGCACATGTGAGATGTTTTATTGTGAATTTCACGAAAGCTGATGTTCATCACACTGCTGTAATAACATCGGAGAAGTTCTCATCTCAAGCCATCAGTAATTCCTTCCCTATGCCAAGTTTAGCATCCATAAGCACTTCACCTTCTCCTATTTTGATCTCATTTTGCAAGTATTAACTTCTTCTCCTAGCCACTATCAGTTCTTCCAGTGTAGTTTCATCTGCAGCTGACAGCAATCCCTCCCTCTTTGCAATATTCAGCCCATCACCACTTCTGGTTCACGAGTATGCATCAAAGGCTAATGTGCTGCTAAGTTCGGGTGTCCAAAATACATGACAGGTATTTGTGGTCCAAGTACAAACGTTTCCATATGCATGTGCTCTTGAAGTATTACGTGGTATATTATAACTCATATGTGATATGTACAGTTTAAAAGCCAGTTGAGTGTGAACACTGATAATTGTAGACATTGATCAATTCTGAAAACTATAAGAGAGAATTATTTTTACTTTGTGCAATGATACCAAGCCACAAAATAACATTCTTATATCCATTATTCAGGTACGGCTTATATCCTCTATTTGTGAATATGGCTGGTGGGATTACGATGTGACTAGCTACAATTACCAATGCTGAAGAACATGGCAATCTTGGTGTGCTGAAAGGAGTGTTGAGTCTATATATAGTGCAAGTTACTGCTAAGGATTCCAGTGTGGGGTCAGGTGCCTATATATGATATTGTTGTGCCATGGAGTGTGTGTGGTTGGCAAGATATTGATGTAGGGATGGTAGCTAATTTGTGAACGTTCTGTGGTGTCATTTCTACCTTGTTTGGTTACTTTATTAAGGATTTATCCCTACATGCTCTTTCAAAACTTATTCCTGCTATTTTTTGGAGGAAATGCCCATTGTGTATTACGGTTGTGTGGGCTAATGAGTTGTTGTAAAGTGGAGCATATGTGCGGTTCAGTACAGCGAGTGTCTGGGTTTGTTGGGACGAATCTCCAGTAGAGTAAGTGAGAGGGTGTCCGGACAGTAGGGTTTGTCCAGAAGTGTGATAAATCTCATTCCTACGGTTTTCTGCCTGCGCTTGTATGCATAGCAAGTAGACAACAGTAGTTTGTGATACATAACAAAGGCAGACAGAAAAGGCCCAGAGAATGAGGTAACCCCACCATCTGGACACCCCCTCATTTACATTTACCCTACTTCTACCCGGTAATCCCATTAGAACCTACGTACTTACAGATGAGTGACTGGGTGAATCTTTCTTGTATGCTGACACCAGTTGAAATCTGGCTACACAAGAATATGCGTATCATTATTTTTTTCAACAGCACCTCTGGCCAGAAGTCGTTTGGACTAGTACTTGTGCCAACCAAATATAATCAGCCACATGAGTAAGTGTATTCCAGCTAAACTTCATGTAGCAGCTCAAGCCCTAGTGGGCACAATCCAAGTGTATTATTTGCCCTTGACCGTTACTTAATTGTCCTCGTGCAATCCCGTAATCACTGCAAACTGGTATCTAAATAACTTAGTTTCTACACTTTGCCGTACTTTACAATACAGTAGTGAAGTGTGGGCTTGTAAGAAATGGCAGACAACTTCCCTCCTTAAAATCTATTCAGCTAGGAGCAGCTAAAAAATAAGTAATGATCTCAATGAAGAGTTAGAAAGACAGAGGGGTATAAATGATGATAGGCAGTGTGAGTCATGTGGAATGAATGTGGGAATGTAGTACACGTGCTTTGGGAATGTCCTTTGTATGATAGCTTACCATTGCGGGGACGGGGTGAGATTGAAGTTTAGTGCACTTAATTATTTTAACAGAACAGGCTTTATTTCAGGGTGTTAGAATTGTGATAGGTATACTTTAGTAACAGTTTTATAAATAATCTGGGAAGAATAATTATACGGTGATCAGGATGGTGCAACATGTATATAGTTGCTGTCCTCTGTCTTCAGATCCTATAAGCTGAGCCTACATATGTGGGTGTGTGGTCAATGGCGTAAGCTCTATGACAGCAGTACGAGTTTATTATTGTGACGTATTTATCAGTGCACAACAGCTGCCTTAGTTCTATGAAGTGTGTGATGAGAAATTTAGCTTATAATTCCCTAATGGATGTAGAGCCAGACTTCATACCTCAGTATCTGATAGCCTAAGGTTCATTCATGCAATTATTACGTTACTACAAGCAAATTCAACACCAAAGAAATCTTGCCTAAAGATGCCAGGTTTTTTGGAAATCTAGTTGCATGTCAATACTTTAATCTTTTATAGTTTGTCTGTCCATCTGTCATGGATGGCGAGAATGCATATAGTAGTCCTTACCACCACCCAAGTACAAAGTACAGTGGGTGAGCAGAGCTGTAGATATAAGTGTGATATACAACAAATTCTGAATCATGACCTGGGCATGGCTATGTAGGGTGTATTCATGACTCAACTTTATAGCAACAAACTATGCAATGGATCAGGGGCCATAGGAGCAGATGCTTCAGCCACCAGTCCAATGCTCAGTGCACCAACCAAAAAGAAATATTCAGATCGAGGTGCAAAATGAACGATATCACACACATGGTGTAAGCTGAATACAGTGAATAAAGCAGCCAGTCGTATTACCAACATGGCTGTGCCACACTTCCTGTTTCAACCAATCATAGTGTTTAGTTTTCCAAAGTGACAGTTTGGTTCGAAGGGTGATGCACGATCGCTACGTGCGATATGCACTTATGTGCATCCTTAGGTGACAATACATACATACACAGCCTGAGAAAGAAGCGTGTTTGCATCATTGAAGTAATTATTGTGCTAAACTGGCTGAAGAGAAAAAAGTTAACAGTTGAGTATAGGTCATACAGGAGTACATCTTGAGTATATAGTGTTCTGAAGATATGATTTTATGTGTGTTATATGAAGTGGCCATTATTTCCCTGTGCCATCCCTACGTATGGAGTACTACCATACTCCATGATATACAGCCTACGTGCCTAACTATATGTAAAAATACTTTCGACAAAATTCATGGAGCCATCGTTTCACTTCACAACCTTTGTCAGTGCCAGTGGTATTTTCGTTTGCGTTACTGCCATTTACTGTGCAATAATGTTGTGATGACAACCCAACAAATATTGTCATAATTCGATTTGATTGTGCCATTACTGACTCTTAGTGCTGCCATATTTCCTATTATAACATACTTGATAATCAGTTCCAGGGGTGTGAAACAATTCATACGCATGAAAAATCAATAGTAGTAACATTTCCATTCATTTTTGAAGCGCTCAGCAGAAGCTCAGAGGCTTAAATAGAGCCAATAAAAGCAAATGACAGGAATATCAGCCCCATACAGCTGCATACGTGTATGTATGTACTTTACTGGGCTGCGAGATTTAGAAAGGACGGTGTTAATTGGTCATCTTTATCTCTATCAACACATCTGTTACCGGTAATTTACTATATCCGGCCAAGAACCCCGTTTTAGGTACGTATTTTCCTTACTGAAATGAGCACAAACCATACCTCCTATTTCCTTCCTGTGGCACACGGGTGGGTGTAATGCAGCAATTCAGTTCCACCTGCTGCTGTAGAACTTTATAATTTGATTTTAGATCTGGATCCCTCCTTTGCATAGGTGGAAAAAAGTGTCCATCATGTAACCAACATTTGGTTCATGACAAATGGAATCTCTCCCCGCGTCTGGCAGAAGATAGGTGGGCTCATCAGGAAGCCAGAAAGAGAGAAATTGCTGAAGTTGCTGACTTTTTAGGATTTTAATCCTTGATGTAACTATGTATGGAGATCTCATTTCATACCGTAAAGCAAATTTTGATCTGCATATTTATTTTTGAGACTACAGTACTTGATATGTCATACACGTTTGTGAGTCTACTACAACATCGGACTCAACATAGCAGCTGGAGGACAGGATCATGTATCTTGCTTCTGTTGTATAAAAAACGTCAGCCGTCACCTGTATACAAATCCAGTAACTAGTCTCATGAAAATCAGACACATGCAGCACTGATTAGGAAGCCTTGCACCTCACAGTTGGAGGATACCCACCAGTTTTCACTTTTGAGTTTCCAAACAGCTATATCAGTTTTAAGTTGACAATTGTATCAGTGACTGTACTGTGCAATAATCCTATTATATGTGTCTGGATACTGTCATCAACTATGCAAAATTCACTGCATGAATAACAAAATAGCCTTGCACATGTGAATAACAGGCCAAGCAAGGGCAGAGGTGCAGCACAATGCTATTTGGGTACATCAGTTCGGCCCATCAATTCTGGCATTCATAAATTGCCTTATCAAGAAATATGCCTAGTTAATTAAATTTTCTATATTTACCCACAGATACAAGACTATAATCAGTATATGTAGCAGTGCTTAATTGCCTGGTTCTCAGGTTTTCCTTTTTCCAGTCTGGGTTAAACATGTAGGGAGAAAAGTGGAGGAAAGTGATATGAATAACTGTATGGTGATCTGTGAAGACTGAAACTGTAACATCTACCAGTCAGCACTGAATGAAAAGAAATTAATTAATGATGTGATTCAAACACAGCAGACAAATGACCATACAATATTTAAACTTGGTATTAGAAAACTAGTATACTTAGAATCTGTTGTTATCTCAAGTTTGATTGCACAGTAAGTGTTATGTTCCAGAGTTATGCACTAGTGAATTCCGTCCACTTTCCACAGACACTGTAGTAGGGGTGCCAAACATTGCTCCCCCTAATACATTGTCTATGGCAATTGGACACAGTTCACTGCATGGTTTATAATTATCCCCAGTATTTAACAAGCGGTTGTAATCAAACTTGAGATGACATCAAAGTACATTGTCCAGTACATTCTAGTTGAAAATCAGGATAATCCGAACAATTAGTGAACAGAAAGTGACGTCGTGAAGAAAACAGCCAATGCTACTTATGTACATACGTACATCACTCCGCACAGCTTGGTCCCAGCATGCACACATTCTGATCATGGACCAGTGCATGCTGTATCTCTTCTTCTGGCCTTTCTCAGTGCATAAATAGGATGGATCACTCCCATCTTGTCCTACAGAAAAGAATGTGGATATTCATGTGACAAGACAGAAACTATCCACTGACAGTACTGAACACGAGTGCTGTGAGCAAGGCAGTCATACAGCTGTACATGAAAGGTGGTTTGTGCTGTTAGCCATTTGTGAGACGACGACATGCACTCACAATAATTTATATGAGTATCCATATAGTGCACCAAGGACTGCTGGCTGTACGTATGTGGTAATGGGTGTGACGGGTATAATGTACATCCTCAACCTCTGTACATTAATTTCCCATTCATCCAGTTTCTCTACTGTTTTGTGTGCTAAGTATAGGTTAGATCACAGCAACGAGGGCTCTAACTGACATAGACACCCGTGGGAAAATCAGAGCCTAAGGGCGCAGCCCGAGGTCAATTAACACAGTCAGAGGGTGAGGGATTTTCCCAAGGGTGGTCTACATCAGTTAGATCCTGAGTGCATGCTGTGATCTAACCGACTTAGGCCATGCACTGCTGTTACTGTAAATGAATTTTCATGTGGGTGCTAAAAGTGATATTATGTACACAGGGATTTAACTGACATGAACACCCAGTATCTAACAAAGATTATTCATGAGTGGTCTTATGATTCTTTGGTGAAAATCAATAATGAGTGAACAGAAGTGACATTAGTGCAATCATAACTCATGCAAGATTAGTCGAAATAAGGGGGGGGCCTCACTTCATACACATTTATTCCTTCTGCCAAGTAACGATGCCACACCACTTAGCTGCTGGCTGCAAAAAGATCAGGTGGCTCTACATACAAGCCCATTCAGTCCCAATTTGCATACAGCCAATATAGCTCAGAGGTACAGTGCATTATGTAGCAGCATCTCCACCTTGTCCTGCCACACATGTCATGTTAGTAGTACACACTAGATCCAAACGCATCTCTTACCACATGTGTATCCATGCAACAATGCTACGTATCCTAGAAAGAGCAAATATGACATGAATACAACATGGATATTCCTAACAATGTTTCATACAAAGGGAGGGGGGCGCATTGGGATCTCCTTCCACCCCTTCCCTTCAGAATTATGATGTCATATTTACTGATGCTACTCTGATTTTTAATTCAAGTGTTGCATAGTTAGTTAGCTGCCAAAGCCACCAGAATTATATAAGATTGGGGGACAAGCCCCCAGACCCCCTAGAAGGGTGTGGTTTGCACATAGTTCGTTTCACAAGGTGTACACGTAAGTGATGGCTAGCTTCTAATGAGTGATTATTGCATACATTGACTATCCCTAAGCATTAAGTCTCCATCCCACAGCAAAAAATCTTGTATGAAACTCTGCTTAAGAGTGACAGTATGGCCAAGCTTAAAGATACACTGCCAAGTATAATGATAAAATTCAGCGCAAGTAAAAAATGGTACAGCTAGTGCCCCAGAGCAGAAGAAAATACTCATGTTGTTGCCGTAGTACTTGCGCCATTGATCACATGTACCCACATACGCAGGCGGAACTTGCATGATCTCCAGTCAGAGGACAAGAGCAAGAGCAACCAGACGTTTCACCGTCCTGATCACCATATATCTTATTCTTCCAAGTATCCCAGATTAATAATACAAAACTCTTAACTAGTTTTAATAAAGCCTTAAAATCATACCTGTCCCAATTTTCCACCCTATAATAAAGCCTGTTAATTCTCTTAATTATTGAGTGCACTATAATTTGCAAAACTGCCCCACAACTGTCTAATTCTCCCATGAAAGTATTTCTTATGGCAGCATGCACAGGACACTCCCAGAGCATATGTACTACACTCTCAAATTCATCCGCACAACTTACACTGCCTGTCATTTTTACCCCCATGTCTTCCTTACACTTTATTCAGACCATTATATTATAATACCTAAATTTAAACAGCAACCGTGTTCCTGGATCCACTGAGAGTAATTCTTGAATTTTATTTCCTTACAAAAAGACTTGTACAGACTCAGTTTAACTTTACTATTTAAGTCATCTTTTATATTCGCTCTCAATATCTCAACTCTTTATCTACTCTCTCTAGAAACAAATTTACATTGTTATTATTTCCTGTCTGTCTTGATTCACTGTAGCAACAATTCACTGATTAGTTTCCTCCAAGTCTTCTTCTACCTACCTCTACACAGATTCACTTCCCACTCAGAGTCTAGTAGTAATCTCTCATCATCCAAATATTATTTTTGACTTTATACCACCACTTAAGTTTGCACCTTTCCCTCCTGCCTTTTAAAGACTCTAACTCTATATCCCCTCTTACTGCTTCATTGCAGGTTTTAGAAGAGCAGCCAAGTTTCTTTTTAGCTGATTAGATTCCAAGGAAGCTGTCTGTCGTTTATTGCAAGCCTACACTTCACTACCATTACTCTAAAGTAGGGTGAAGTACCGAAACTAACATGATAATTATCCTTCTTGCAACTGTACTGAAAATCCTATCACTTAGAAACCTATAGTTTTTTAATTCCACTATTTATTACCTTCTGTACATGACCATCCCTTCAACCATTATTAGTAAATTCAATGCCCAAGTAACAGTAACTTAAACCCTTGGAATGTCTGCATTTATTACAAAAGCCCTGTACTACATCTAATTAACATTTGTAAGTCCTCAGCATTTAGTAGTTAAACCTACAACATCATTAGCAAACATTAGACCCCCAACCTTAACATCCTTCTCCTTCTTAATAGTAATGCCAATCCCAGCCTTCTCAACCTCTTCTAGAGAACATGGCAAAATACTACAACCCTGTGCCACTCCCTGACCTATATTGAATGGTTTGGATTTTTCTCCCTCCAGTAAAACAGCACTCATAAGAACCTTGCATACAAAAGGAAAGTTCTCTGAATACTGTAAAGTGAAGTTAATGTGAGTAGTTGAAATATTGGCGGAATTTCGAAAGTTGGTACTCAGAGAATTTTCCTTTCTTAAGAGAGTAGATTTCAAATAACGTTTACTTACACATTTTGCACTATTTCATACAGGGTACGGAGTTAAGCTCTCAAGGTGGTATACATGTTCCCACAGCATGAAAGTCTCAGGCAAAACCACATAATTGTATTGTTGTGAAAAATACGTTCAATTTGGCTGAAAAGAGGAGAATTAGACCTCCTTTTTGTAGGTGAACACAGTAAACCTGATGTACTCAGCTTTGAAGAGCAGACTCCAAGTGGATCAATGTTACTGGCAAAAAGATTTGCAGAAAATGTTTAGAAATGTTTTGTCTGCAACTTTTGAGAATTTTTGAAAATAATAACACCTACATGTACGTGGAACAGTTGGTTGTGAAACATTGAAATCACCCTATAAAATTATTGTTGAACTTTTGCCATAATGATATTCTATCACTCTAAATTCAAAAATGAGTTTTGAAGATGTTGCAAATCACCTTTGAAACTCACTGACAAAACCGAAATACGATACATTTCATTAATTATGTGATGTTAACTATGTAGCCTGAACCTTTCACCACAGACTGTTCAATATAGGTGCTACTACACTTAAAATCTAATGTTTTGCCTGTAATTTTGATCCACTTGGAATCTGCTCTTCAAAGGTGGGTCAAACATGGTGCATCTGGTTTACTGCATTCACCTACAAAAAGGAGGACTAACTCCCAACGCTTCTCTTATCAGCCAATTTACCAATTTCAACAACAGGGTTGTAAATTCCTGTGGTTTACCTATCTAATTAAGACATTTATGTTGGCAGATTTACTTGTACCACTTTTGAGAAATCAACTCCAAACCCTGTAGAAAAATATATGGAACAGCATATGTACATACATATCTACTCTTGCTCTGGAGCATGCAGAAGGGGTGAAACTTATACCACTATGATCTATAGGAGAAAGTAGGATTTTCCACTTTGGTGAAAACATGGTTGTTGAAGACATTCATGACCCTTCCAGCACCTAGGCCTTGGACTAGAGAGCTATAAATTAGGGTTCAAGTCATCAAGTGCCAATCCAGTGAAGTACAAGCCACAGCATGGCTCATATCACTCTCCAAATGCAACAGTCCACAAGCAAAGCACATCACAACTACATGTAAATCACAGCTACATGCATATGTATATGTAAATAAATCTTGAAGACATTCAAAGTACAAGCCACCCTACAAAATGTCTGTCTTGCTCATGGCACCTCACAAGCAAGGCAATACCTGACAGAGGTTCCAGTTTAGATAAAATGATCAGGGAGCTGAATCTACGTAAAACTCACAGCGGAGCACCCATACATTGTATATGAGTATAGATCCAGAGTAGGTTACACTGCTCCTGCACTAGAATTAGGCTAGCTAAACTGCTGCGTTTCAAAACCTAAATGACACACCACACCTAATCATATGACAGCAAGCTACTATGCCACCAGAGTTCATGCAAATACAACTGCAGCTATCAAAATTAATGCCTTGAGCTTTAGTTTCTGCTATTCTGTTAGTAGCACATCGTCTACTAATGTACTATCTATGCCTTACCCCAACATAGCTGCACAGCCTTGCCTCAGCTGCTCAGTGCACTCATTCACTGACTGTAAACTAACATAGTACTCTACACTCCTCGACCTTCAGCTGCTCCACTCTGAGTAAATATCCCCCCAATGATATTACTGCATGACTGTCACTCACAGTTCTTGCCAACATCTATAGGTATATAAGCCCAAAGAAATTGTCCGCAGTCTCAAGAAGCCACCAAAAGCGACCTTAGAGCACTTAAGATTCAAAGGGAATATGCTGCTAAAGTCTTTCCCACCTCAACCAAGTGAATCTGTATAAAGATCTGATTAGGGCTGTACAGTTAAGGACAAAAATAGCTTCTCACCACCACACTGGGGTACGCAGTAGAGTATGTTTTTCAGTTATTTTCTTTCCCTGATTCCTTGGCAAGCTGACAGAGTGAGATAATAGATAAAAAATCAACACTAGCAGTGGCTAGCAGAGGTACTATTATTAGAGTGGTAGTTATGTGCTTAAGTCATAGCAGGGAGCTAGTGCTGTTATCTCAGTACAGAACTAGTGCAAATTACGTATAATAAATCTCAGCACAAACACTCATAGAACCATCATGTAGTATTTCCTATAAGCAGAACGTCCAATATCCAAAATCACTGGACATTGCACTCGTCTTGCTTGATCTGGTTCATTCTTCAGACTCAGCCAAAAACAGTACAGACTCGTCCAATATCCAGTGATACTGGATGCTGTTCATCCAATAACATGATCTAGTACACATGTAGGCTCACATGGGAACTCACCGCTAGCTCAAGAATTCTCACTCGGCACATTTTTGAATTGGCTAGAACAAGTATTCAAAATATTTCATAGCTCAGTTGGTTCCTATGCTCAACAGTATAATATTATGACAGGACACATGCTAGTAGAATAGCACAGCTCCAGTCTGGGATCATACCTGCACAAACAACCCTTCTGGAAAGGAATCTCCAATCTCAAAAGGGCTGTGATACCCACGCAGTTCTGACAGCACCATTTGTTGTGATCTTGGATTTGAAAGTATAACTATGTACTACAGTTCACATTTTCTGCAATGCGTATTCTGTCATCTGATTGGTTAGCACACTTCAAAAGTCTCTTTCTCCTACACAGCTCCATGTACAACTAATAGAGGTCGCCATATCATGGTATGGTGGGACTACTGAAGTTGTGGTAGCTGTGACAGGTGATACATCAACAGAACAGAAACTGTATGCAGTGTACATGTATAGTTCATCATATGTATGTATGAAGACAAGCGTCTTAATTGGGCTGAGAGATTCATAACAATTAATGTCTGTATAGCAGCCACTCAGTATGCTCACTGATCTGACGTATCGTCCTGACCTTACTGCAGCAGTTTTATACAGGAAGTTTGAATGTACATCTCTTGCTTGCAATCAGTTTAGCTTGTAAACTCTCAATGCCTAAACCTAGAATTTATGGTTACAGGGGGTACTTTGCTGATATTCAAATCTCCAAATCAAGTGGATGGCTATGTTGACAACATAAAAGTATACACCAAATTGACAATAATTATGAACATAACCACACCCTCTACTAAAGAATCCACAAAAATGCATTTTCATTAATTTTACTAAAATGAAAATTATCGGATCTGCTAGAGCCCCACTTACAGTATGACAATATCACCAGTACCTACATAGGAGACAGGCTAAAAATGTACTTTGGCTTTTTCACAAGTGTTTCAAACCCAAATTTATAGCCCAGAACGCATCTAACCACCCCAAAACGCTCATTTTCAATATCCTGCCTTTCAAAAAAAATTATATGCCTGTCCACTTCCGCCCGGCTTAGCTGCCTTACAAACTTCAACCAACTCACAGCAAATATATGTTACATTCACCCCTCAATTATTCAAAACCACCCATCAAGGCACTCCCTATAAATCTTCACAAATTTTCACACAGCTAGCAAACCACAGCTCGCTATGCAAATGGACGGATCCTATGGACCGTAAAGGTTAAAACTATAGCAACAACCTGTCAGCATATCCGTCTGTCTGGCTGACTCATAGGCACTTCAGCCACCTAACAAATTTTGTGGAACACACCAGCTGACTATTCAGCCATAATTAGCCTATATGCTTCTCACCACTATATATACAAGGTCCTATTTTAAACAAAAATTGAAAGGCAACACTAGAATACTGCTCAAACACATCAAAGTGTCAATATCACACAGCAAAGAGCTGTTATCCACATCAAATTGACACATCCCTCCAGTTAATTCCAGTTTCCACCATGGAAAACATAAACATATAAATTAGTGCCATGTGAATGACGTCTTTAATTATTAGAAGAACCACACGAAGCGGTACCACCTCAACCTTATGCCTCAGCTAATGCAATGCCATGTATAATACCAAAAATTCCAATTACTCAAAGTCCACATTTAATTGTTCACAATCCATGAGTGTGTTCTCTGATCATCGAAAAGCAGGCTCTTACAACAGTTCATCTAAAAAACACTTAGAAAATGTGTACTATGCTCCAACCAAAGGGAGTAGATTTGAGGTTACAACCACTTTGCCACAAAGTGCAAAGTATCATGAAGCGGTTTCTCAATGTTTTTTTATTTTCCTATATAATAGGAATAGGGAAGCCATACAGTACAGAGCAAAAAATTTAACTCCCAAGTTTAAAAAAATAGCGACTCTAAAGTATTTTCGATCTCACTTTACATGTGAAGCCTGTGTCATGTGACATAGTTAATCGCAAGCGGCAACAGATTCTTGAAACTGAATGATAATGCCACCACGAACTGTCTGACAACGACAATGGAATTCAACGATACCCAATAAGATCAGGAGCGCATAATGACTTTTTCTTACGTCATTATGCGCTCCTGGTAAGATACTACGGCACTGATTCTGTGGTCCCTACTAATAAGGAGTTCATAATTTTACGGTAATACCACACTCACCTCCATACTGTCCAAGTTCCTATGTCCTTCCAATCTTTGGTAGAGCTACGAGGTTATTAACTTGGATTCGAGCACTCGCTTGCGCCATACAAGCCAGCCAATCTTGTATAGAATTTGAGAGCCTACAAACAAGATGGACACAACTAATTAACCCAGGGGTGGAGAGTACCACTCTGGCTCTTGTGCAGGCCTTGGTAGTATTTCACCATCCTGGGTACATGAACCCCGATGCTCATAAGCCCCTGTGGGCACCCAATTCACACATTCCTTGACAGATGGGTGCAACGCACTTACAAGAAAATTATGGAACCTTCTTGTCCCCTCCTGTTCCACATCTTCGTACTTGCTCAGCTGGTCCTATAATTTAGGCCATCATCCAATGGTTGGAAAACAATCTAGTGGCACTTGCAAGTTGTCTGATAGTATAGTGCAGAGGCATTTATGCGGATCAGTGATGGCAGACCTGGGCCATGGGGGGTGCAGCTAGCCAAGAGTTCCGAGGTACTTGAGATGGGGCAGAGTACGTTACAGCCATGCATAGCTGCGGGGCCCCGAGAGGGGTCTAGAAATCAAGTGCCACGTACGGATCCACGGTTCGGAAATTGCTAGCGAATGCCACTGATCCATGCTGCTGCGAGGGTACAACTCCAGCTAGTCCAGTCCACGTGGTGTCGACCTCAACGCGAGATATCACCATGATTTGCAGGCTTTGTCAGGGGCGCCGGAAGCACTTTTGCATTGGTCCGGCTGACGAACAGAGCGCCGAGAGTGTACTGCGTAGCAGGCCCCTGCGCGAAGCGCGGAATTTTTTTTCATTACGCTTTTTAAAGGGTTAGGAACGGCTCTCATGAAGTCTCTACGAATCAGTACTGCCCACGCGCTGCATAGTATCAGAAGTATTAGCTCAAACATCCGAAGTAATCTCCAGAAGTGAAATACCAGTCGCACAAATCTCCCACGTTGTATCGAGTACGCGGATTATGCGCGATCGCAGATCGCGTTCAATAATGGGCGGGGCCTCAACGAAAGCTCGATCGACGCGGCCTGCCGTGCTGTAGTCTCGCGGACCAGACTAACCTGTCTCTCAACAGTAAGCTCAGCGGCAGAATCCAGTTCGACAAATGACCAGCAACTGCTTCACTAGTATAATATTGTATAGTCAGCACTAACGTCATCATGACGTAAACTGGGCGTGAACATTGGTCCGGCGACCGCCGGACCTGTCGGACCGGTTCCGGCGCCCCTGTTTGTTCTGACACTGCACCCTGGGGGGCTAGTCGTATTGCGTGCTGGCCGCTAAAAGGAAGCCTTGTCTTCGATGCCTTGAAAACGGAGTAAGGTATGAGCATGCTCTATAATGTATCTAGTATATACACTACGTATAAATAAGATAAGAATGCGAAATTAATATCACAAGGTTACGCACAGCCATTGACTATTCGCCGTACTTGTACAGGCATCTTGCAACGTGCATTTCAATGTACACTTGCAAGGCCTCCGACCACACGTGTTCTGGTATTCCGCAAACGGCATAATGAATGTGATTAAGCTTATCTTAATTGCTGTAGAGCATTATTAGGATGCTTCCTAAATGCTCAGTGACACTGACACATGGTGTATAATTTGGTGTTGCTACTACTTGTAACTCAGCAGCAGTGACAACGCTTGTCCACACTACACGTGATGCCTACAGTCTACTAATTAGTATGGGACAATGCATGGGACAATCATGCACACGATATAAATTGGCAGGGCTTGTTTGTTTCATCTCCATTGCTTCTAAAATGATAACTGTAGAGAGTAGAGTAGAAGAGCTGACCTTCTACTTTATTCTCCATAGAATGATCACTGCATCGATTCACTTAGAGCGTCTGGCCAGGAGGGAGGGGGGGAGGCTGGCAACAAGGCTAGTACAAGGCTAGTACCATAAGCTAACTGCTCATATAAAGGGCTGAGAGCCATACTGGGCCAATGGTGGTCTAGATTATTCTAGCAATTAAACTTCTTCCCCGTTTCTTGTTTGTGTCCCAAATGAATGTAGGAAGTCATGTTTGCACTGCATCATTGGGGGCTCACTCCCCAAATGAAAGAATTCATGTTTTTCTATTGTAAGCGCCAAACCCTGGGGGAGGTCTGGGATTGAGTACGCACTGCTGTACATTCTATAAGTGTGTGTAGCCTCGTTCCCAGTCTCCACTCCCCAGCTTTTTTGCATGCAGGAAAAGGTTGGTGAGAAGTGGAGACTGGGAACGGGGCTACGTAGTGTGTGTGTGCTAATAGTACATTCCACCCTATGAAGCAATCTAAGACTTCTGTAATGCTGCAGTGTTACCATGTTATGACTGGTTAGATGCATGTTGCTACTTATAAATAATCCTACGTACATTCAAGCCACAAAACAAGGGGTAGAATACTAGGGCTAATTACTAAATGGAACACTTATCCCTGTCCCTATTAAAACGCACTGGACCCTATAGGTTTCCTGTCTCTTTCCTCGTTATCTTCACTGAAGTTGATTAGCACAGTACAGTTTTAGCAGACCGTTACTGTGATCTCTTTCTCACACAGATTATAGTAGTAATGTACTAGCCAATCAAATCGCTAGAAATGGCAACTATAGTCCTCATTTCTGCAATTTAATTGCCTAGTATGTTACTACTATAGCCCACCCGGATTATGGCTCAACCTCCATTATTGGCCTTGGAAAAAAAAATTCTCTCAGAATGTGCTAGGCAGAGCCCTTGTCCTCCCTCAGGAAAATTACTTTCCTCGGCCAATAATGTCAGTTAGAGCCCTCATTGTGGAGCACTAACTATTACATTCATGCTCTTCTCCCACCTGCATACGTTAGCTAGCTAGCCCTATAATAGCTGTGGCCATGCCACTGTCTTCAGTAAATCAATCCCAGTCTTCACCTCAGCTGCATTATTATAATATTATGTTACACATGTGTAACTGTTAATTGCTGAGCGCCTTAGCACAAGGAAATTAATGTCTCCGCTTTCGGCCCCGGGGACCACCCTGGGGGGAGGCACATGTTCAAGACTTTGTACTGCTGGTGCATAAACAATCAGAGAGTTATTCAAGTGGATCACTGTGTTTTACCAAGGTTGTCTTATTGCAGCTCCAATATCACTGTAGTTTGAGTAGCTTCTGTTCAGTAGAGACGTGACGGCCTGACGGTATCGTGGCAAATCGAGCGCTATGAACAGAAGCAAAGCCCAGTGACTCTGTGTCAACCATAGCTGGGCCTTGAAAGTACGTTTCAGACAGAGACATCCACCTACTGACATGCTGAAAGTGTAGTCACGTTGTTGTAGCAGCTTCCAAAGTGGGTGTGGTTTGCGATTCCTCTCGATCTAGCTTTCCATGTGTCTGCGCGAAGCCTCACTGTGCATGTGTATGTCTAGTAGAGCCATTGGGTGAGGACTTTGGTGGCGCAGTAATACTATTTAGTGCAAGCTCAGTCTGGTAACCAATTTTCTGGCTAGACCCTGTATGAATAATCTCATGAATATAAATAATACTGTTGTAGCTTTATCATACCAGCAGGGTTAAAAGTTCAAGTACTGGGAGTTTATCTACAGGGGACAGATTTTATGTTTCCATGCACATACACATTAATTAACGTACTGCATGACATACGTACAATAATGTGACTTTGCAACCCCCATTACATCATAACAAAGGTCCATTGTACCTAGATAGCAAGTGTTCCCACTTTCATTATTTCTAATTAGTACAAGGTTATAACAGTTTATTTTCCTGATAAAAGGTGATTAGTAAGTGGCAATGCTATGCATGGCTTCAGCTTGGTTAGCAGAATATTAAATGTGTGCATACCTTGTATGCACACATTGTATTAACGTACTGCATGACATACGTACAATAATGTGACTTTGCAACCCCCATTACATCATAACAAAGGTCCATTGTACCTAGATAGCAAGTGTTCCCACTTTCATTATTACTAATTAGTACAAGGTTATAACAGTTTATTTTCCTGATAAAAGGTGATTAGTAAGTGGCAATGCTATGCATGGCTTCAGCTTGGTTAGCAGAATATTAAATGTGTGCATACCTTGTAGCTAGTATTGCTATGCTTATATTGTTCAATGAACATGAAAATAAAATATAACATTATACAACTATTGAGGCGATCATCCGTGCTATCTCTGTACACACACCACCTCCTACACAACAAATTTCAGGTATTTAGTGTAAACACCCCTCTAGTTTTTTAGTAAGTATTTTACATTATATGCAGTTTTATTGCAGACATTGTGGTTTTCTTAGTGCAAGTGGGTGGTACTTTTCCAGTTGTTACACAATCATTTGCACTCCTTATGGTAGTAAGAGTAGGAGTGCACATGCAACACCCAGAAAAGAGTTCATTAGCAATGCATGGCTACCTTAACATACAATCCTGCATTTTGAAATGGTTTTCTAGAACATGTACTTAAGTGAAAGAAGTTACACAGAAAGTGGATGAATGCTGTACAGTGGACCATGCCAACTACAAACTGCACCTCTTTTTATTAATCAGCCTTATTAATAATGCAAATAAGACACCAAAAATAGGAGCACCTCTCAGTGAATTGACGATACCAAAGTGCGCATATGCGCTTTCTATGTACGCTTCTATATAGAAGCGTAAATGTATGTAAGCGCTCGAGTGCGCGGAGCATGCAATCGTGATCGATTACGTAATCTGAGCCACCGATAATTACGTAATCATCTACGCTGCCAATGATTACGTAATGCGACGGAAGCTCATGATACATGTACACGAGGCCAAGTCTGCACTTCGCCGTCACGTACCCAGTCGTCTATGATGTACAGTTCAGCATCAAATAAAAAATACCAGGCAGGTAACGCATGTGCACAAATTGTTAAGAGAACCGTCTAGAAGAGAGAATATGCATGCATGCACACAATAACAGTCTCACAATTACAAGGTCAAAAGAAAACTCACATTAGAGCAACACAAGAAAAACCTCACAACTACATGAACAGAGCATATGCAAGTAAGCATAAGGTTTGTTCCCTTGTATGTATAGAAAGAGCCATCATCAACCGTCCTTACTAGTAAGACGTGCGTATATGAAATTGTTCAAGACAGTGTCCCTGACACAGAAACACATCACACTTAGGGCAGAAGTTTTGCGTTTTGACATCTTTTTGTTTTCCGTATTTCCGACGACATACAACGCACCTTGATCTTTTTTTACTTTTGTATGCAAAGTGCTTGCCGGTCAGTCGCTTCTCAGTAGTTGCTGGCTTTCTAGATCTACCCTTAGAGTCGGTGGGCAGCTTGGGTTAGCTTTGAGATTCAAGAGAGGCTGCACTAGCTCTTCGGCTAGCTTTAGCCGAAAGGACCTCTGTGACTTTATGGCTGAATTGGGGTTGTTCTGGCGAAAAAGGATCCAAGCATTTATAATGCAAATGTCCACCAACCTCCAAAAAACCTTCTTCCACCATTTGAGTGTACGCCGAGTACTCATGGAGTAGTAACTCAGATGTTGGTCCATTAGATCTACGCCACCCATGTATGCGTTATATTCGGAAATGATGGTGGGACAGGGAATGGGCTGTTTTTCGCGGCTTCCTTTAGGACGCTTCAGAACTACTGTGGCGGAGGTATTATGCATTGTACTCAATGCAAGCACATCTCTACGGTCAAACCACCACACAGCTGTCAGTCGACCTTCACTAGCGGTACCAAAACGCATGTTGCCTGGCACAGCGCTCCCACTAGGTTTCAAATCTGGGGGAAAGCCTTTGCGATTCGGTCGCACCGTCCCAGCGCTGTATGTTCCAGTAGATCGAGGAGAAGTCTTGGCCCTGTATAGAAGTTGTCAATAAATAGGCAATGGCCTTTTCCTTGGAATGGTTCCATAAGTTCCATGACAACTCTGTAGCTCAGTCCTTTCTCTATGGTACCTTCATGGGCACCAGTGTATATTTCAAACTTCAGAACATACCCAGTTTTTGCCTCAGAGTTTACCCAAATCTTTATCCCAAGTCGAGTGGGTTTCTTCGGCATGAACTGCAAAAAAGCAATACGACATCGTGTCCCTACCATCATTTCATCTATGCTAAGTTGACGCAACGGTTGGTAGTACTGTTGAAACACAGCAGACAAATGGTCAATCAAAGGTCTAACCTTGAACAGGGGGTTGTACCCCTGCTCACCCTGTTTTTTCTGCTTGGTAGAGTCTGCTAAGTGCAGAAATCTTAAGATGGAAAGGAAACGATCTCGAGACATGATGGAAGGAACCAAGGGGTTGCTAAAATGTTGTTTGTAGCCCAGTAATCACGAATTTGGGGAAGCCGTAACATTCCCATTGCGATGTTTACTCCTATGAAAGCTTGCAATTCCTCAATACAGAAGACGAAGGTTACACCTTTTTGGGATGCAAACAGTATCGTCTGTTGAACGATCGATTCTAGAATGACAACCGTAAGGAAAAGCTCCAATATTTGCAGGGGACTCACAGCATCTTTAGTCCGAGGTGAAGGGCCAGTGGGATAGAAAAAGGGAGGTAGCTGCCGTGGAGCTGGTTTCTTCTTTGCAGTAGAGATGAGTTTCCCAAGTGACCACTTCAACTCTCTATCACTGTCCCTGTTAGCAAAAAAAAGTTTGCTAAAAGGGTCACATAAGAACAAACATTCCTTAGTCTGTCTCATTTTTCAAACCACCCCTTTTATTACAGAATCTGACTTATGTGACCCTTTTAGCAAAATTTGACCGTTTGGGACTGTTTTACACTAGCAGTTGGCATAAATATTTTGCTTATGCAGAACTGCAACTGTTAGGTTAGGTGGAATTGACAGAAAATCCAAATGGTCAATTTTCCCTGAAAAGGTGACAAAATTAGGTGATGGTATACCTAGCAGACTCTTGAACACAGCTGCTTGTACCACGGTTGCTTCTAGCTCCACCTCGACCACGCCCAACACCACGCCCTCGTCCACGCTGACCACCTCGACCTCGACTACGACGACCTCAACCACCTCCACCGCGGCCACCACCACGGCTATGATCACGGCTACTTCCACCTCTTCGAGCATGGCTACTTTTGTCACTTTGAAGTCGTCTCCTTTTGGGTGGCGGAATGTCATCATCCGAGGTTTCAGGCTCAGTAGTAGTGCCACATCCAATACTTCCACCACATCCAAACACAGAACATATTTCAGAAGCAGCACTCGAATCTTCACCTAAAAAGAAATTGGTATATGAATGGAAATACATATTTGGAGATTCATATTGAAACTAGAAGCGCATCAAGCCGGCGAGGGAGCATGCAAGTAGTATAGACGGCGAAATTCAAACACGGCAACCGGATGCTAATTTTAGTAACCACCAAATATGGAATATATACACACATGGGTACGTAAGTCGGTGAGCGGCAGCTTTGCAGGCCGACTACGGAGAGCGTTGGATGGTGATACAGCTAACGCAGGCCCCGAGCACAACGACACTGATGGGAAGGTTAGTTGTAAGCCTTTGTAAGAGTCATTGAGCATGAGTACGGCAGTACTTGGACTCACTTGTTAGAAGATTGGTCTGTCTCCCATACGCTTTCGCTTCGGAGAACTAGTCATCTCGCTCGAGTATGCCGACTCACCACTTCATTTTTATCCACTTTGTGGCTTTCTCTGTTAGCTACTTTTTCCTGCTGTTGCATCATAAAAATCAATATACGGATACTACTTTTTTTAGAATAATTATGACTGCCATGTTTGAATTTTATCGTCTATGTATTGCACGTGCGTAGTTGCATGCTCCCTCGTCGGCTTGATGCGCTCCTGTTGAAACTTATCAGCCTTGTTCCCAGGCTCAACAACCCAGTGTTTTTTTTGCTTTTTGGGCTGGGAGCCTGGGCTCTTTGGTACATCACATGACGTCACGTACTTGATATAGTTATTCTAAATCAATTTACTCATGATGTATAGCAGTACTTCACTGTGTGTGTTGCTGTAAAGTCAGAGTCGAATCAGAGTGAAGACTAGCTGTTGTGGGCTGAAACAAATATTGTCAAGGAAACTGACTTACTAGTGGTGGGCCTTACCACCTGGCGTCAAGGTAAACAGCTAGCACAGCCCAGCATCTAGCTACACATGTACCACCAACTCAATATACCGCATATACATCGGGTACCTAGACTACCATATACACCCTGCTAGCTGTTTACCTTGGCACTGGGTGGTATTCGGCTTGACAACCAGTTTCTATGCATGGTAGCACTACCCAATCCAGATAAATTCAAGGACTACTGCTAGTTGAAACCTTCCTTGACTTAACAGTTTTCATCTCTGATTCAACTCTGACTTTACAGCAGCACATACAGTGAAGTACTGATTTACATCATCAGCAATTTGTTTTAGCAAAACCACATATGCTTCGTCACATACATAAAGTTCTATGATGTACCTGGCTCCCAGCCTACGTTCTTCCAATGTGCAAAAAAGCTGGGCTGTGGAACCTGGGGACAAGGCTAAATATAGGCACAACTGCAAATTTAGTCAATGGTCAAGAGTCAAAGCCGCTCAAAAGCTAGGGTGTACTCAGTGGTCAAAGCGTGCTCTATAAAATATGGTCAACAGCAGATCATAATGCGGAACAGATGGGCACATGCACAAGCAACAGTCTACAGCTTGAAGATCACTCGAGAAGGATGGATATTTTTTTTCAGCTGAGTGTTCAATTGGTAAGCTTTACAATCAATGGGTCTAGTAGAGCAGTCACAGGTCAATGGCCAAAAAAATCAGCATTATCAACAGCCAAACCACTACACAGCTTTGACACATGGTCGCAGTTGTGACTATGCAGTCTATAGGAGTGACTACCCATTGTCTAAAGTAGGCTCTGCCTACTGCACATGCGCAATAGCTAATTAATTTAGCAAGCGCATGTTCAGAAAAGTCGGCAAGAAGGGATTTGAGCTTTGTGTCCAGCTACATCCATAAGCTACTATATCGTTGAAAAATGGAAAGGCAAAATTATAGGCGTATAAGCTCCCATTTTTCAGTCATTTATATAACTACACGAGTAAACACACACACACACGCGCAGGCACGCACCTTCAAATTCATCGTCAATGAAATCTTTGTCCAAAAAGAGAAGCGAAGTCCTTTCAGCCGGATCAAGAGCCGTAGCATTCTTCAAAAACGCCGACGGATCAGCGCTAAATGCCGTTTCCAGGGCTTATTGCAGTCTCTCCGCGTCTTCTTCTTCGGATGTTGACAGCGACTCTGTAGTGATCTCGTACAAATCATTGGCATCGGAGTCAGAACTACTATGATCACTGGCAACGGAGTCAGAGATATACTGATTGCTACTTTCGACCACACTCACTTCCTTGAAGGAAACGCGTGAACCAGCCATTCTATTCTAGGCAAAGAAGCACGAGGATACCAGCGCATGCGAATAAACAATAATTATGCGCATAGTAATACGCTTACACACTCCGCACGCCGTACGCAAGTCTAACTGGCGGGAATTTTGAAACTAAACAGCGTGTACTTTTAAATAATATAGCAGTAAAAGATTGGAAGTGGGCTATTTTGATTCCCTTTAGGTTTTCATGAGTTATTAATTAAGGTGTGACACCTATGTATTCCAGGAAAAATACTACCCACATGTGCTAAGTAAAACACAATGTCTATGTGCATATCTTCATTGACTAAACCAACTCATCAAATAGAGGTAGTAATGTGCTTAGCCTCCGACCCAGGCCCTCATCCAGCTTTTTGTTACATGCAGAGAGCCTGGGTCCAAGACTAGTAATGCATGGTGCTAGTAGAGCACTGCCAGCTCAAATTGAGCACGAAGTCTTATCTTTTGCCTCATCTACCTCATTCTGTATTTGTTCTGTGATATACCCAGCAATACACACTAGGTTGTCCATCAAGGTGATTGGAAATCCCGCACACCTTAAATGATTTCACAACAGCGACCACGTCTACACATGCGCATACTTAGATACTTACAGTTGAGACAGCTACATACTTAGATGTAAGCTTGCAAATATGAAGTATATGAAATTATCGCAGAAGGCAGAACAATATTTTCTAGCAACCAGGAAGCATGCACTAGCTCCTTTACTGTTTTTAGTTCATGTTTGGAAAAGTCAAATTAGTAGAAGAGCTGTTTTCAGGCTGTTTCAATTGCTTGGGGGAGTTGGATTTGAGTAGGTACAAAAGTTATGCGTGTTGCATTGTGAATGTGCGTGCTGTGAGGGAAGAGGTCTAGATATGCAGTTCCTCCTTCTAGACTATCAGCCATATATCTTAGCGGTTGATACACGGAGCACATATAGAGAAACCTTGACTGCAAGATCAAAAGTGGTTGCAAGAAAGCTTACAACAGCATATACATTGGGCCTTATATACTTCCATGATTGTCTAAACACTGTGATAGTACTTTCACACATCTGATATAGATACGAGACTAGCTCACTAGCTCTTCTCATTATCCTCTATGACTGAACTGTGTATAGTAACATTACAGCTGTATTTCTCAGTGTAAAAATACACATAGAGGGAAATGTCTACTACAATTAGTTAAATCTGCCCATGCATGCAGTGTAGCATAATTTAGTTAACGGTATCGAATATCAGTAATTTTCTACTTAACCTGGTAGGTGAACACTGATGGATACATACATTTTGCTACAGAAGAGATCTTCATTGCACCATTCTTAGTGCATGAATGTGGATGCAAGGGGAACTGGAACCGTGTTCTACAGACAGACCAATTATGTTCCCCTCACGACTAGATTTGCACAGTACTTTAAGAGCATTAGTGACTTTTCTCCTGCTTCCCTCTTTATTGCTACCTGGGATGGTGTCGGCTCCTACAATAGCAACACACACTCAGTATGTCAGCAGCTAAACAAGAATTGTGAATCATTTATGTAGCTAGTATGGACTAAACAAACGAAGGTACAAACAACTTGTCTTAAATTGATAGAGTGGACACAATGAAAATAGTGGTATAAAAGCCTAGCTTACATTTGGTGCTCCTCCCTCATTGTAGACAAACACATTTCAGTGTGTGCTGGCAACAGACGGTGTGATCTCAGTTGTTGTGTTCTTGTATGCTGACATGCAGTGGGCAATGGCTGATTCACAAAGTCGTGGCTCAGGGTCTGGAGGGAGTGGACTCAGCGATGTGAATGATTTTGCTGCAGTTGGATTTAGTAATGGGATAGAGTTTGACTGGCTCTTATACGGAGGAAATTTTACACATTAATTCGACAAGCAACATTGCAGTGCCAGGGATGTGGACATTTCGAGTGGATGGCATCAATATTGAAATTGGAGGTACATGTATGATATTGCTTCCTTGCCAAAAATTGCTTGGTCAGAAGTGTTCGTATAATGTCTGTATATTGTGTTGATATTACGTACAGGATGTTATTAGTAAGTGTGCATGGACAACTGAAGAAGAAAGCAAGGCTGATATATACGTATAACAGTATGTGAAAGTAAAGCAGTTAAGAACACAAGTGGAGTGAACTAGCATTGTAAATAAGTTAGTTTCCTGTCTTAGGCAAGCTTATCAACCCACTAGTCTTTCTATTTCCATGCAGCATGGATTGGAATGAGAATGTAACCACCGGTTGAAATACTTCATTTCCTTGAGTATATTCTGTGCAGTGATTGTAAAATTGGCTTCTAACACACCTGATTAAGAGAGATTGTCTTACTTTATTTTGTTCTGTTTGCCTTAAATTGTCCTTTTACTCATGATCAGGAAACCTGCACTTGTATTAGTTGATTAGTATGTTAGTACCTACGATTGTGGTACGTATGTCCATGTTCTTTCATGAATTGCTGTGGCAAAAGATGTTCTCTGCATTAAAGTATACGTAATAGTTGTACCATGGGTTTCTAGGGTGTATGGGATTTGTACTCTGAGGGCAGTTATATGTATTCCCGAGGGCGCAGCCCGAGGGAATACATATAACTGCACGAAGAGTACAAACCCATACACCCTAGAAACCCATGGTACAGCTGACTTGTACCATAATACAATTACAAACTACAATTACAAACGCTGTTAGTTATGACAAGCGCTAATGGAGAAGCATTAGTTGCCTGGCAACCATATACCCTAGGGTATATTGACAGTTCAAACGAGCCGCTAGGGTGTATGGCTGATATACCCTGGGCGGTGCCTTTCATGTAGAGGTGCATTATGGTAAAAGTACATATCATATGTACGTATATTCAAGCTTTTATATATGTAGTGGTAGTGAAATAATTACTACGTATGTATCCCAAGTAACAAGGGACCATACTGTGGTACATTCACTCTGCACAAGAGTACATGTTAAGCTTCTCCTATAACTGCTACTTTATCTGCTTGCAGATGTTGATGAATGTGCAGACAGTAATGGAGGGTGTACTCAGTTTTGCAGCAATTCTGTTGGTAGCTTCCTCTGCTCCGGCCTGCCTGGCTATCTTCTGGACACTGATGGACTCACTTGCAATGGTATGTCCACAGGCTGCCATGTACATTCGTACATTAAATCTTTCAGAAACATGATCATATGTACATATCTAAAAACTAGCTTCCTATTTTTAACTCTTACATTAGCTATCTGTTGTTTCTGTCTATATAGATTGTGTCAAATGATTACACCATTACCTGTGTGATATACTACTGGGGTTTTGAAAACAAGATAATTGAATACTTTACAGCAAATTGATATAGATAAGTGTATGAGTGCATTGGACAGCTGCAATGACCACACAGAATCTATATAGAGACGCTGATGGAAAAGATTGCTGTATCTGTTTTGGTGGTCATGAGGGAGATGGTTACAACTGTAAAACAAACCAATATGGAAGCATTTAACAATCTGGCTTCAATACCCCTACATAAATGTCCAGGAAAGCTAATACCTCTACTTTGTTTGCATATTTTGTCTCCCAGATTGCAAGAAAACAAAATTAGTGTTCTGTGGGGATACTACATTATGTAGAGTTTACAATCGCTCGACAGTAGATATAAAAAAAATGGCTTGACTTACTTTAAGTCATTCTTAATCATGTTTACTATGCTTCTTGAAAGTTTCAACTAGCTGGACTCAACTATGCACTCTCTTGTGATGTAACATGTAGCTTCATCAGGAGCTGTATTCATGGCTGTGAAGGAGTGGCACTAATTGCATAAGAATGTTTCCCATTATGATAATTATGCTGATTAGTGGGGTGGGCACATTTTCTCATGTATCTATCCATATTTCAGAAGATTGCAGCAGCAGTCTTCAGTGCCTCTAATGAAGCTATATCAGTCTGTATTCTCTACTGCATTTCACTCCATACAGACATCAATGAATGTGTAAGAGGCACTGATAACTGTGACATAAATGCAATCTGCTCAGACACTGAAGGAAGCTTTAATTGTACTTGTATCACTGGATATGAGGGCAGTACTAGTGCTGCTTGAAAGTAACAATCTAATTGTTCTATCCTTACACACACAGAACAACACTAGACAGTAGACTACTACTTAGCTATCTTTGTTGAGTTGAATTGTTGAGAATGTAGAAACCCTCTTGAAATGTGGTACAGCAAAGACATCAAATTGCAAATCCATCTCAGTACACAAGCATATATATGCCCCAGAAATTCAGGGCTGCTAGGTCAAATTCTGTCACTTCTGTGCCAAAAAATGGTTCGATGGTCAACCTACAAAAACTTGATTTTTCCAAACCAATATATCCTGACACCAACAACTGATACATTGATACAAGCTCAACAAGAAACCATACATGAGCTGGTGCAAGAGTATAGGCAGCTTGGCTCATAAACAGACAAGGACATACTACATGTAGTTACTAGCTATTTGTACTGTGACCATCACTTTCCTACAGGTCCCCGTGTTAATGCAGGCTTCACTACATGCTGTGACCCTGTGAATCAAAGAATGGCTGTTACTGTGATCATAGATTTAGAGATTGCCGTTTTGAAATACAAGCTATCAATTGCTTTCCTGGTGAGTTGTACATAATGTGTCTGGACATGTGGTTGTTCAGATTTTATGCAAGCACTTAATAATCAAAGCGTATGGTAGTATTCCATTTGTAAGGATACCACAGAGAATTTGGACGCTGCATGTAACGTGTAAAAAATGGTGTGTTGAAAAGTCTGCTCTATATTTCAGCCAAACTTGTCATTCTTGAGTGTTTTCATCTGTAACAAGAGTATTGTAATGTTGCTAGAGAGCATTCCTCAAGTACCTGTTTGACATGCCCGAAGTGAATTTGCTCACTCATGGGATTGCTCAATTTATAAGGGTGGTACGGTGGCAAGACCCTAAATCGTATCTACCTCGGTCTATATACCAGCTGTTGGCAGGCCTACAGAGCTGTCTGTGAAAAGTGATGTACTGACATTTTTTGACCACAAGGATATATGATTTATTTCTATTCATGGCACATGTGAGATGTTTTATTGTGAACTTCACGAAAGCTGATGTTCAGCACACTGCTGTAATAACATCGGAGAAGTTCTCATCTCAAGTCATCAGTAATTCCTTCCCTATGCCAAGTTTAGCATCCATAAGCACTTCACCTTCTCCTATTTTGATCTCATTTTGCAAGTATTGACTTCTTCTCCTAGCCACTATCAGTTCTTCCAGTGTAGTTTCATCTGCAGCTGACAGCAATCCCTCCCTCTTTGCATTATTCAGCCCATCACCACTTCTGGTTCACGAGTATGCATCAAAGGCTAATGTGCTGCTAAGTTCGGGTGTCCAAAATACATGACAGGTATTTGTGGTCCAAGTACAAACGTTTCCATATGCATGTGCTCTTGAAGTATTACGTGGTATATTATAACTCATATGTGATATGTACAGTTTAAAAGCCAGTTGAGTGTGAACACTGATAATTGTAGCCATTGATCAATTCTGAAAACAATAAGAGAGAATTATTTTTACTTTGTGCAATGATACCAAGCCACAAAATAACATTCTTATATCCATTATTCAGGCTACGGCTTATATCCTCTATTTGTGAATATGGCTGGTGGGATTACGATGTGACTAGCTACAATTACCAATGCTGATGAACATGGCAATCTTGGTGTGCTGAAAGGAGTGTTGAGTCTATATATAGTGCAAGTTACTTCTAAGGATTCCAGTGTGGGGTCAGGTGCCTGTATATGATATTGTTGTGCCATGGAGTGTGTGTGGTTGGCAAGATATTGATGTAGGGATGATCGATGGTAGCTAATTTGTGAACGTTCTGTGGTGTCATTTCTACCTTGTTTGGTTACTTTATTAAGGATTTATCCCTACATGCTCTTTCAAAACTTATTCCTGCTATTTTTTGGAGGAAATGCCCATTGTGTATTACGGTTGTGTGGGCTAATGAATTGTTGTAAAGTGGAGCATATGTGCGGTGCAGTACAGCGAGTGTCTGGGTTTGTTGGGACGAACCTCCAGTAGAGTAAGTGAGAGGGTGTCCGGACAGTAGGGTTTGTCCAGAAGTGTGATAAATTTCATTCCTACGGTTTTCTGCCTGCGCTTGTATGCATAGCAAGTAGACAACAGTAGTTTGTGATACATAACAAAGGCAGACAGAAAAGGCCCAGAGAATATGAGGTAACCCCACCATCTGGACACCCCCTCATTTACATTTACCCTACTTCTAATCCCATTAGAACCTACGTACTTACAGATGAGTGACTGGGTGAGTCTTTCTTGTATGCTGACACCAGTTGAAATCTGGCTACACAAGAATATGCGTATCGTTATTTTTTTCAACAGCATGCACCTCTGGCCAGAAGTCGTTTGGACTAGTACTTGTGCCAACCAAATATAATCAGCCACATGAGTAAGTGTATTCCAGCTAAACTTCATGTAGCAGCTAGAGCCCTAGTGGGCACAATCCAAGTGTATTATTTGCCCTTGACCGTTACTTAATTGTCCTCGTGCACTAAATAAATCCCGTAATCACTGCAAACTGGTATCTTAGTTTCTACACTTTGCCGTACTTCACAATACAGTAGTGAAGTGTGGGCTTGTAAGAAATGGCAGACAACTTCCCTCCTTAAAATCTATTCAGCTAGGAGCAGCTAAAAAATAAGTAATGATCTCAATGAAGAGTTAGAGAGACAGAGGGGTATAAATGATGATAGGCAGTGTGAGTCATGTGGAATGAATGTGGGAATGTAGTACACGTGCTTTGGGAATGTCCTTTGTATGATAGCTTACCATTGCGGGGACGGGGTGAGATTGAAGTTTAGTGCACTTAATTATTTAACAGAACAGGCTTTATTTCAGGGTGTTAGAATTGTGATAGGTATACTTTAGTAACAGTTTTATAAATAATCTGGGAAGAATAATTATACGGTGATCAGGATGGTGCAACATGTATATAGTTGCTGTCCTCTGTCTTCAGATCCTATAAGCCGAGCCTGCATATGTAGGTGTGTGGTCAATGGCGTAAGCTCTATGACAGCAGTACGAGTTTATTATTGTGACGTATTTATCAGTACACAACAGCTGCCTTAGTTCTATGAAGTGTGTGATGAGAAATTTAGCTTATAATTCCCTAATGGATGTAGAGCCAGACTTCATACCTCAGTATCTGATAGCCTAAGGTTCATTCATGCAATTATTACGTTACTACAAGCAAATTCAACACCAAAGAAATCTTGCCTAAAGATGCCAGGTTTTTTGGAAATCTAGTTGCATGTCAATACTTTAATCTTTTATAGTTTGTCTGTCCATCTGTCATGGATGGCGAGAATGCATATAGTAGTCCTTACCACCACCCAAGTACAAAGTACAGTGGGTGAGCAGAGCTGTAGATGTAAGTGTGATATACAACAAATTCTGAATCATGACCTGGGCATGGCTATGTAGGGTGTATTCATGACTCAACTTTATAGCAACAAACTATGCAATGGATCAGGGGCCATAGGAGCAGATGCTTCAGCCACCAGTCCAATGCTCAGTGCACCAACCAAAAAGAAATATTCAGATCGAGGTGCAAAATGAACGATATCACACACATGGTGTAAGCTGAATACAGTGAATAAAGCAGCCAGTCGTATTACCAACATGGCTGTGCCACACTTCCTGTTTCAACCAATCATAGTGTTTAGTTTTCCAAAGTGACAGTTTGGTTCGAAGGGTGATGCACGATCGCTACGTGCGATATGCACTTATGTGCATCCTTAGGTGACAATACATACATACACAGCCTGAGAAAGAAGCGTGTTTGCATCATTGAAGTAATTATTGTGCTAAACTGGCTGAAGAGAAAAAATTTAACAGTTGAGTATAGGTCATACAGGAGTACATCTTGAGTATATAGTGTTCTGAAGATATGATTTTATGTGTGTTATATGAAGTGGCCATTATTTCCCTGTGCCATCCCTACGTATGGAGTACTACCATACTCCATGATATACAGCCTACGTGCCTAACTATATGTAAAAATACTTTCGACAAAATTCATGGAGCCATCGTTTCACTTCACAACCTTTGTCAGTGCCAGTGGTATTTTCGTTTGCGTTACTGCCATTTACTGTGCAATAATGTTGTGATGACAACCCAACAAATATTGTCATAATTCGATTTGATTGTGCCATTACTGACTCTTAGTGCTGCCATATTTCCTATTATAACATACTTGATAATCAGTTCCAGGGGTGTGAAACAATTCATAAGCATGAAAAATCAATAGTAGTAACATTTCCATTCATTTTTGAAGCGCTCAGCAGAAGCTCAGAGGCTTAAATAGAGCCAATAAAAGCAAATGACAGGAATATCAGCCCCATACAGCTGCATACGTGTATGTATGTACTTTACTGGGCTGCGAGATTTAGAAAGGACGGTGTTAATTGGTCATCTTTATCTCTATCAACACATCTGTTACCGGTAATTTACTATATCCGGCCAAGAACCCCGTTTTAGGTACGTATTTTCCTTACTGAAATGAGCACAAACCATACCTCCTATTTCCTTCCTGTGGCACACGGGTGGGTGTAATGCAGCAATTCAGTTCCACCTGCTGCTGTAGAACTTTATAATTTGATTTTAGATCGGGATCCCTCCTTTGCATAGGTGGAAAAAAGTGTCCATCATGTAACCAACATTTGGTTCATGACAAATGGAATCTCTCCCCGCGTCTGGCAGAAGATAGGTGGGCTCATCAGGAAGCCAGAAAGAGAGAAATTGCTGAAGTTGCTGACTTTTTAGGATTTTAATCCTTGATGTAACTATGTATGGAGATCTCATTTCATACCGTAAAGCAAATTTTGATCTGCATATTTATTTTTGAGACTACAGTACTTGATATGTCATACACGTTTGTGAGTCTACTACAACATCGGACTCAACATAGCAGCTGGAGGACAGGATCATGTATCTTGCTTCTGTTGTATAAAAAACGTCAGCCGTCACCTGTATACAAATCCAGTAACTAGTCTCATGAAAATCAGACACATGCAGCACTGATTAGGAAGCCTTGCACCTCACAGTTGGAGGATACCCACCAGTTTTCACTTTTGAGTTTCCAAACAGCTATATCAGTTTTAAGTTGACAATTGTATCAGTGACTGTACTGTGCAATAATCCTATTATATGTGTCTGGATACTGTCATCAACTATGCAAAATTCACTGCATGAATAACAAAATAGCCTTGCACATGTGAATAACAGGCCAAGCAAGGGCAGAGGTGCAGCACAATGCTATTTGGGTACATCAGTTCGGCCCATCAATTCTGGCATTCATAAATTGCTTTATCGAGAAATATGCCTAGTTAATTAAATTTTCTATATTTAGTCACAGTTACAAGACTATAATCAGTATATGTAGCAGTACTTAATTGCCTGGTTCTCAGGTTTTCCTTTTTCCAGTCTGGGTTAAACATGTAGGGAGAAAAGTGGAGGAAAGTGATATGAATAACTGTATGGTGATCTGTGAAGACTGAAACTGTAACATCTACCAGTCAGCACTGAATGAAAAGAAATTAATGAATAATGATGTGATTCAAACACAGCAGACAAATGACCATACAATATTTAAACTTGGTATTAGAAAACTAGTATACTTAGAATCTGTTGTTATCTCAAGTTTGATTGCACAGTAAGTGTTCTGTTCCAGAGTTATGCACTAGTGAATTCCGTCCACTTTCCACAGACACTGTAGTAGGGGTGCCAAACATTGCTCCCCCTAATACATTGTCTATGGCAATTGGACACAGTTCACTGCATGGTTTATAATTATCCCCAGTATTTAACAAGCGGTTGTAATCAAACTTGAGATGACATCAAAGTACACTGTCCAGTGCATTCTAGTTGAAAATCAGGATAATCCGAACAATTAGTGAACAGAAAGTGACATCGTGAAGAAAACAGCCAATGCTACTTATGTACATACGTACATCACTCCGCACAGCTTGGTCCCAGCATGCACACATTCTGATCATGGACCAGTGCATGCTGTATCTCTTCTTCTGGCCTTTCTCAGTGCATAAATAGGATGGATCACTCCCATCTTGTCCTACAGAAAAGAATGTGGATATTCATGTGACAAGACAGAAACTATCCACTGACAGTACTGAACACGAGTGCTATGAGCAAGGCAGTCATACAGCTGTACATGAAAGGTGGTTTGTGCTGTTAGCCATTTGTGAGACGACGACATGCACTCACAATAATTTACATGAGTATCCATATAGTGCACCAAGGCCTGCTGGCTGTACGTATGTGGTAATGGGTGTGACGGGTATAATGTACATCCTCAACATTAATTTCCCATTCATCCAGTTTCTCTACTGTTTTGTGTGCTAAGTATAGGTTAGATCACAGCAACGAGGGCTCTAACTGACATAGACACCCGTGGGAAAATCAGAGCCTAAGGGCGCAGCCCGAGGTCAATTAACACAGTCAGAGGGTGAGGGATTTGCCCAAGGGTGGTCTACATCAGTTAGATCCTGAGTGCATGCTGTGATCTAACCGACTTAGGCCATGCACTGCTGTTACTGTAAATGAATTTTCATGTGGGTGCTAAAAGTGATATTATGTACACAGGGATTTAACTGACATGAACACCCAGTATCTAACAAAGATTATTCATGAGTGGTCTTATGATTCTTTGGTGAAAATCAATAATGAGTGAACAGAAGTGACATTAGTGCAATCATAACTCATGCAAGATTAGTCGAAATAAGGGGGGGGCCTCACTTCATAAACATTTATTCCTTCTGCCAAGTAACGATGCCACACCACTTAGCTGCTGGCTGCAAAAAGATCAGGTGGCTCTACATACAAGCCATTCAGTCCCAATATGCATACAGCCAATATAGCTCAGAGGTACAGTGCATTATGTAGCAGCATCTCCACCTTGTCCTGCCACACATGTCATGTTAGTAGTACACACTAGATCCAAACGCATCTCTTACCACATGTGTATCCATGCAACAATGCTACGTATCCTAGAAAGAGCAAATATGACATGAATACAACATGGGTATTCCTAACAATGTTTCATACAAAGGGAGGGGGGCGCATTGGGATCTCCTTCCACCCCTTCTCTTCAGAATTATGATGTCATATTTACTGATGCTACTCTGATTTTTAATTCAAGTGTTGCATAGTTAGTTAGCTGCCAAAGCCACCAGAATTATATAAGATTGGGGGACAAGCCCCCAGACCCCCTAGAAGGGTGTGGTTTGCACATAGTTTGTTTCACAAGGTGTACACGTAAGTGAAGGTTAGCTTCTAATGAGTGATTATTGCATACATTGACATTCCCTAAGCATTAAGTCTCCATCCCACAGCAAAAAATCTTGTATGAAACTCTGCTTAAGAGTGACAGTATGGCCAAGCTTAAAGATACACTGCCAAGTATAATGATAAAATTCAGCGCAAATAAAAAATGGTACAGCTAGTGCCCCAGAGCAGAAGAAAATACTCATGTTGTTGCCGTAGTACTTGCGCCATTGATCACATGTACCCACATACGCAGGCGGAACTTGCATGATCTCCAGTCAGAGGACAAGAGCAAGAGCAACCAGACGTTTCACCGTCCTGATCACCATATAACTTATTCTTCCAAGTATCCCAGATTAATAATACAAAACTCTTAACTAGTTTTAATAAAGCCTTAAAATCATACCTGTCCCAATTTTCCACCCTATGATAAAGCCTGTTAATTCTCTTAATTATTGAGTGCACTATAATTTGAAAAACTGCCCCACAACTGTCTAATTCTCCCATGAAAGTATTTCTTATGGCAGCATGCACAGGACACTCCCAGAGCACATGTACTACACTCTCAAATTCATCCGCACAACTTACACTGCCTGTCATTTTTACCCCCATGTCTTCCTTACACTTCATTCAGACCATTATATTATAATACCAGACCTAAACTTAAACAGCAACCGTGTTCCTGGATCCACTGAGAGTAATTCTTGAATTTTATTTCCTTACAAAAAGACTTGTACAGACTCAGTTTAACTTTACTATTTAAGCCATCTTTTATATTCGCTCTCAATATCTCAACTCTTTATCTACTCTCTCTAGAAACAAATTTACATTGTTATTATTTCCTGTCTGTCTTGATTCACTGTAGCAACAATTCACTGATTAGTTTCCTCCAAGTCTTCTTCTACCTACCTCTACACAGATTCACTTCCCACTCAGAGTCTAGTAGTAATCTCTCATCATCCAAATATTATTTTTGACTTTATACCACCACTTAAGTTTGCACCTTTCCCTCCTGCCTTTTAAAGACTCTAACTCTATATCCCCTCTTACTGCTTCATTGCAGGTTTTAGAAGAACAGCCAAGTTTCTTTTTAGCTGATTAGATTCCAAGGAAGCTGTCTGTCATTTATTGCAAGCCTACACTTCACTACCATTACTCTAAAGTAGGGTGAAGTACCGAAACTAACATGATAATTATCCTTCTTGCAACTGTACTGAAAATCCTATCACTTAGAAACCTATAGTTTTTTAATTCCACTATTTATTACCTTCTGTACATGACCATCCCTTCAACCATTATTAGTAAATTCAATGCCCAAGTAACAGTAACTTAAACCCTTGGAATGTCTGCATTTATTACAAAAGCCCTGTACTACATCTAATTAACATTTGTAAGTCCTCAGCATTTAGTAGTTAAACCTACAAAATCATTAGCAAACATTAGACCCCCAACCTTAACATCCTTCTCCTTCTTAATAGTAATGCCAATCCCAGCCTTCTCAACCTCTTCTAGAGAACTAGGCAAAATACTACAACCCTGTGCCACTCCCTGACCTATATTGAATGGTTTGGATTTTTACCAGCCGGAGCGCGCGTAGCGCGCGAACGGCTGGTACTAAGATTGCTTTACATTTTCCGCGTTTGTTTGTTTGTTTGTGCGTCCGCACTTATCACGTGCGCAATATATTACGTCATACGTTACTATGCAACTGCAGTACAGCAGCGTTTGGAGGTTTGCAGGCCAAGCTACAGCAAATGAAGGTAGTTTTGTGTTGCCTAGATGGCGAAAACATGGTAGATAGTCGTGAAAATCCTGGTTTCTTGGCATATAGCTACTAACTGGAGGCGCATGACGAAACTGCTGAGTCAGCACTTTCGCTGTACCGCTCTAGGAATATAGTTTCTCTGGCTCTACAGCTGTAGTTTAGTAACTTGGCTTAAGCTGAGTTGTGTGTATTGTACGGGAAAGGCGTCCGGCTGGTTTTTAGACATGAAATGTCAGACTTGTTCTCCCTCCAGTAAAACAGCACTCATAAGAACCTTGCATACAAAAGGAAAGTTCTCTGAATACTGTAAAGTGAAGTTAATGTGAGTAGTTGAAATATTGGCGGAATTTCGAAAGTTGGTACTCAGAGAATTTTCCTTTCTTAAGAGAGTAGATTTCAAATAACGTTTACTTACACATTTTGCACTATTTCATACAGGGTACGGAGTTAAGCTCTCAAGGTGGTATACATGTTCCCACAGCATGAAAGTCTCAGGCAAAACCACATAATTGTATTGTTGTGAAAAATACGTTCAATTTGGCTGAAAAGAGGAGAATTAGACCTCCTTTTTGTAGGTGAACACAGTAAACCTGATGTACCATGTCTGACTCAGCTTTGAAGAGCAGACTCCAAGTGGATCAATGTTACTGGCAAAAAGATTTTCAGAAAATGTTTAGAAATGTTTTGTCTGCAACTTTTGAGAATTTTTGAAAATAATAACACCTACATGTACGTGGAACAGTTGGTTGTGAAACATTGAAATCACCCTATAAAATTATTGTTGAACTTTTGCCATAATGATATTCTATCACTCTAAATTCAAAAATGAGTTTTGAAGATGTTACAAATCACCTTTGAAACTCACTGACAAAACCGAAATACGATACATTTCATTAATTATGTGATGTTAACTATGTAGCCTGAACCTTTCACCACAGACTGTTCAATATAGGTGCTACTACACTTAAAATCTGATGTTTTGCCTGTAATTTTGATCCACTTGGAGTCTGCTCTTCAAAGGTGGGTCAAACATGGTGCATCTGGTTTACTGCATTCACCTACAAAAAGGAGGACTAACTCCCAACGCTTCTCTTATCAGCCAATTTACCAATTTCAACAACAGGGTTGTAAATTCCTGTGGTTTACCTATCTAATTAAGACATTTATGTTGGCAGATTTACTTGTACCACTTTTGAGAAATCAACTCCAAACCCTGTAGAAAATATATAGAACAGCAGATGTACATACGTATCTACTCTTGCTCTGGAGCATGCAGAAGGGGTGAAACTTATACCACTATGATCTATAGGAGAAAGTAGGATTTTCCACTTTGGTGAAAACATGGTCGTTGAAGACATTCATGACCCTTCCAGCACCTAGGCCTTGGACTAGAGAGCTATAAATTAGGGTTCAAGTCATCAAGTGCCAATCCAGTGAAGTACAAGCCACAGCATGGCTCATATCACTCTCCAAATGCAACAGTCCACAAGCAAAGCACATCACAACTACATGTAAATCACAGCTACATGCATATGTACATGTAATAAATCTTGAAGACATTCAAAGTACAAGCCACCCTACAAAATGTCTGTCTTGCTCATGGCACCTCACAAGCAAGGCAATACCTGACAGAGGTTCCAGTTTAGATAAAATGATCAGGGAGCTGAATCTACGTAAAACTCACAGCGGAGCACCCATACATTGTATATGAGCATAGATCCAGAGTAGGTTACACTGCTCCTGCACTAGAATTAGGCTAGCTAAACTGCTGCTGCGTTCAAAAATTAAATGACACACCACAGCTAATCATATGACAGCAAGCTACTATGCCACCAGAGTTCATGCAAATACAACTGCAGCTATCAAAATTAATGCCTTGAGCTTTAGTTTCTGCTATTCTGTTAGTAGCACATCGTCTACTAATGTACTATCTATGCCTTACCCCAACATAGCTGCACAGCCTTGCCTCAGCTGCTCAGTGCACACTCATTCACTGACTGTAAACTAACATAGTACTCTACACTCCTCGACCTTCAGCTGCTCCACTCTGAGTAAATATCCCCCCAATGACATTACTGCATGACTGTCACTCACAGTTCTTGCCAACATCTATAGGTATATAAGCCCAAAGAAAGTGTCCACAGTCTCAAGAAGCCACCAAAAGCGACCTTAGAGCACTTAAGATTCAAAGGGAATATGCTGCTAAAGTCTTTCCCACCTCAACCAAGTGAATCTGTATAAAGATCTGATTAGGGCTGTACAGTTAAGGACAAAAATAGCTTCTCACCACCACACTGGGGTACGCAGTAGAGTATGTTTTTCAGTTATTTTCTTTCCCTGATTCCTTGGCAAGCTGACAGAGTGAGATAATAGATAAAAAATCAACACTAGCAGTGGCTAGCAGAGGTACTATTATTAGAGTGGTAATTATGTGCTTAAGTCATAGCCAGACTACGTATACTACAAGGGAGCTAGTGCTGTTATCTCAGTACAGAACTAGTGCAAATTACGTATAATAAATCTCAGCACAAACACTCATAGAACCATCATGTAGTATTTCCTATAAGCAGAACGTCCAATATCCAAAATCACTGGACATTGCACTCGTCTTGCTTGATCTGGTTCATTCTTCAGACTCAGCCAAAAACAGTACAGACTCGTCCAATATCCAGTGATACTGGATGCTGTTCATCCAATAACATGATCTAGTACACATGTAGGCTCACATGGGAACTCACCGCTAGCTCAAGAATTCTCACTCGGCACATTTTTGAATTGGCTAGCACAAGTATTCAAAATATTTCATAGCTCAGTTGGTTCCTATGCTCAACAGTATAATATTATGACAGGAACACATGCTGGTAGAATAGCACAGCTCCAGTCTGGGATCATACCTGCACAAACAACCCTTCTGGAAAGGAATCTCCAATCTCAAAAGGGCTGTGATACCCACGCAGTTCTGACAGCACCATTTGTTGTGATCTTGGATTTGAAAGTATAACTATGTACTACAGTTCACATTTTCTGCAATGCGTATTCTGTCATCTGATTGGTTAGCACACTTCAAAAGTCTTTTTCTCCTACACAGCTCCATGTACAACTAATAGAGGTCGCCATATCATGGTATGGTGGGACTACTGAAGTTGTGGTAGCTGTGACAGGTGATACATCAACAGAACAGAAACTGTATGCAGTGTACATGTATAGTTCATCATATGTATGTATGAAGACAAGCGTCTTAATTGGGCTGAGAGATTCATAAAAATTAATGTCTGTATAGCAGCCACTCAGTATGTTCACTGATCTGACGTATCGTCCTGACCTTACTGCAGCAGTTTTATACAGGAAGTTTGAATGTACATCTCTTGCTTGCAATCAGTTTAGCTTGTAAACTCTCAATGCCTAAACCTAGAATTTATGGTTACAGGGGGTACTTTGCTGATATTCAAATCTCCAAATCAAGTGGATGGCTATGTTGACAACATGAAAGTATACACCAAATTGACAATAATTATGAACATAACCACACCCTCTACTAAAGAATCCACAAAAATGCATTTTTATTAATTTTACTAAAATGAAAATTATCGGATCTGCTAGAGCCCCACTTACAGTATGACAATATTATCACTAGTACCTACATAGGAGACAGGCTAAAAATGTACTTTGGCTTTTTCACAAGTGTTTCAAACCCAAATTTATAGTCCAGAACGCATCTAACCACCCCAAAACGCTCATTTTCAATATCCTGCCTTTCAAAAAAAATTATATGCCTGTCCACTTCCGCCCGGCTTAGCTGCCTTACAAACTTCAACCAACTCACAGCAAATATATGTTACATTCACCCCTCAATTATTCAAAACCACCCATCAAGGCACTCCCTATAAATCTTCACAAATTTTCACACAGCTAGCAAACCACAGCTCGCTATGCAAATGGACGGATCCTATGAACCGTAAAGGTTAAAACTATAGCAACAACCTGTCAGCATATCCGTCTGTCTGGCTGACTCATAGGCACTTCAGCCACCTAACAAATTTTGTGGAACACACCAGCTGACTATTTAGCCATAATTAGCCTATATGCTTCTCACCACTATATATACAAGGTCCTATTTTAAACAAAAATTAAAGGCAACACTAGAATACTGCTCAACCACATCAAAGTGTCAATATCACACAGCAAAGAGCTGTTATCCACATCAAATTGACACATCCCTCCAGTTAATTCCAGTTGCCACCATGGAAAACATAAACATATAAATTAGTGCCATGTGAATGACGTCTTTCATTATTAGAAGAACCACACGAAGCGGTACCACCTCAACCTTATGCCTCAGCTAATGCAATGCCATGTATAATACCAAAAATTCCAATTACTCAAAGTCCACATTTAATTGTTCACAATCCATGAGTGTGTTCTCTGATCATCGAAAAGCAGGCTCTTACAACAGTTCATCTAAAAAACACTTAGAAAATGTGTACTATGCTCCAACCAAAGGGAGTAGATTTGAGGTTACAACCACTTTGCCACAAAGTGCAAAGTATCATGAAGCGGTTTCTCAATGTTTTTTTATTTTCCTATATAATAGGAATAGGGAAGCTATACAGTACAGAGCAAAAAATTTAACTCCCAAGTTTAAAAAAATAGCGACTCTAAAGTATTTTCGATCTCACTTTACATGTGAAGCCTGTGTCATGTGACAGTTAATCGCAAGCGGCAACAGATTCTTGAAACTGAGTGATAATGCCACCACGAACTGTCTGACAACGACAATGGAATTCAACGATACCCAATAAGATCAGGAGCGCATAATGACTTTTTCTTACGTCATTATGCGCTCCTGGTAAGATACTACGGCACTGATTCTGTGGTCCCTACTAATAAGGAGTTCATAATTTACGGTAATACCACACTCACCTCCATACTGTCCAAGTTCCTATGTCCTTCCAATCTTTGGTAGAGCTACGAGGTTATTAACTTGGATTCGAGCACTCGCTTGCGCCATACAAGCCAGCCAATCTTGTATAGAATTTGAGAGCCTACAAACAAGATGGACACAACTAATTAACCCAGGGGTGGAGAGGACCACTCTGGCTCTTGTGCAGGTCTTGGTAGTATTTCACCATCCTGGGTACATGAACCCCGACGCTCATAAGCCCCTGTGGGTACCCAATTCACACATTCCTTGACAGATGGGTGCAACGCACTTACAAGAAAATTATGGAACCTTCTTGTCCCCTCCTGTTCCACATCTTCGTACTTGCTCAGCTGGTCCTATAATTTAGGCCATCATCCAATGGTTGGAAAACAATCTAGTGGCACTTGCAAGTTGTCTGATAGTATAGTGCAGAGGCATTTATGCGGATCAGTGATGGCAGACCTGGGCCATGGGGGGTGCAGCTAGCCAAGAGTTCCGAGGTACTTGAGATGGGGCAGAGTACGTTACAGCCATGCATAGCTGCGGGGCCCCGAGAGGGGTCTAGAAATCAAGGCCACGTACGGATCCACGGTTCGGAAATTGCTAGCGAATGCCACTGATCCATGCTGCTGCGAAGGTACAACTCCAGCTAGTCCAGTCCACGTGGTGTCGACCTCAACGCGAGATATCACCATGATTTACAGGCTTTGTTCTGACACTGCACCCTGGGGGGCTAGTCGTATTGCGTGCTGGCCGCTAAAAGGAAGCCTTGTCTTCGATGCCTTGAAAACGGAGTAAGGTATGAGCATGCTCTATAATGTATCTAGTATATACACTACGTATAAATAAGATAAGAATGCGAAATTAATATCACAAGGTTACGCACAGCCATTGCCTATTCGCCGTAGGCATCTTGCAACATGCACTTCAATGTGCACTTGCAAGGCCTCCGACCACACGTGTTCTGGTATTCAGCAAACGGCATAATGAATGTGAGCTTATCTTAATTGCTGTAGAGCATTATTAGGATGCTTCCTAAATGCTCAGTGACACTGACACATGGTGTATAATTTGGTGTTGCACTACTTGTAACTCAGCAGCAGTGACAACGCTTGTCCAGCACACTACACGTGATGCCTACAGTCTACTAATTAGTATGGGACAATGCATGGGACAATCATGCACACGATATAAATTGGCAGGGCTTGTTTGTTTCATCTCCATTGCTTCTAAAATGATAACTGTAGAGAGTAGAGTAGAAGAGCTGACCTTCTACTTTATTCTCCATAGAATGATCACTGCATCGATCCGCTCAGAGCGTCTGGCCAGGAGGGAGGGGGGGAGGCTGGCAACAAGGCTAGTACCATAAGCTAACTGCTCATATAAAGGGCTGAGAGCCATACTGGGCCAATGGTGGTCTAGATTATTCTAGCAATTAAACTTCTTCCCCGTTTCTTGTTTGTGTCCCAAATGAATGTAGGAAGTCATGTTTGCACTGCAACATTGGGGGCTCACTCCCCAAATGAAAGAATTCATGTTTTTCTATTGTAAGCGCCAAACCTTGGGGGAGGTCTGGGATTGACGCTATACTACGCACTGCTGTACATTCTATAAGTGTGTGTAGCCTCGTTCCCGGTTTCCACTCCCCAGCTTTTTTGCATGCTGGAAAAGGTTGGTGAGAAGTGGAGACTGGGAACGGGGCTACGTAGTGTGTGTGTGCTAATAGTACATTCCACCCTATGAAGCAATCTAAGACTTCTGTAATGCTGCAGTGTTACCATGTTATGACTGGTTAGATGCATGTTGCTACTTATAAATAATCCTACGTACATTCAAGCCACAAAACAAGGGGTAGAATACTAGGGCTAATTACTAAATGGAACACTTATCCCTGTCCCTATTAAAACGCACTGGACCCTATAGGTTTCCTGTCTCTTTCCTCGTTATCTTCACTGAAGTTGATTAGCACAGTACAGTTTTTAGCAGACCGTTACTGTGATCTCTTTCTCACACAGATTATAGTAGTAATGTACTAGCCAATCAAATCGCTAGAAATGGCAACTATAGTCCTCATTTCTGCAATTTAATTGCCTAGTATGTTACTACTATAGCCCACCCGGATTAGGGCTCAACCTCCATTATTGGCCTTGGAAAAAAAATTTCTCTCAGAATGTGCTAGGCAGAGCCCTTGTCCTCCCTCAGGAAAATTACTTTCCTCGGCCAATAATGTCAGTTAGAGCCCTCATTGTGGAGCACTAACTATTACATTCATGCTCTTCTCCCACCTGCATACGTTAGCTAGCTAGCCCTATAATAGCTGTGGCCATGCCACTGTTTTCAGTAAATCAATCCCAGTCTTCACCTCAGCTGCATTATTATAATATTATGTTACACATGTGTAACTGTTAATTGCTGAGCGCCTTAGCACAAGGAAATTAATGTCTCCGCTTTCGGCCCCGGGGACTACCCTGGGGGGAGGCACGTGTTCAAGACTTTGTACCGCTGGCGCATAAACAATCAGAGAGTTATTCAAGTGGATCACTGTGTTTTACCAAGGTTGTCTTATTGCAGCTCCAATATCACTATAGTTTGAGTAGCTTCTGTTCAGTAGAGACGTGACGGCCTGACGGTATCGTGGCAAATCGAGCGCTATGAACAGAAGCAAAGCCCAGTGACTCTGCGTCAACCATAGCTGGGCCTTGAAAGTACGTTTCAGACAGAGACATCCACCTACTGACATGCTAAAAGTGTAGTCACGTTGTTGTAGCAGCTTCCAAAGTGGGTGTGGTTTGCGATTCCTCTCGATCTAGCTTTCCATGTGTCTGCGCGAAGCCTCACTGTGCATGTGTATGTCTAGTAGAGCCATTGGGTGAGGACCTTGGTGGCGCAGTAATACTATTTAGTGCAAGCTCAGTCTGGTAACCAATTTTCTGGCTAGACCCTGTATGAATAATCTCATGAATATAAATAATACTGTTGTAGCTTTATCATACCAGCAGGGTTAAAAGTTCAAGTACTGGAAGTTTATCTACAGGGGACAGATTTTATGTTTCCATGCACATACACATTAATTAACGTACTGCATGACATACGTACAATAATGTGACTTTGCAACCCCCATTACATCATAACAAAGGTCCATTGTACCTAGATAGCAAGTGTTCCCACTTTCATTATTTCTAATTAGTACAAGGTTATAACAGTTTATTTTCCTGATAAAAGGTGATTAGTAAGTGGCAATGCTATGCATGGCTTCAGCTTGGTTAGCAGAATATTAAATGTGTGCATACCTTGTATGCACACATTGTATTAACGTACTGCATGACATACGTACAATAATGTGACTTTGCAACCCCCATTACATCATAACAAAGGTCCATTGTACCTAGATAGCAAGTGTTCCCACTTTCATTATTACTAATTAGTACAAGGTTATAACAGTTTATTTTCCTGATAAAAGGTGATTAGTAAGTGGCAATGCTATGCATGGCTTCAGCTTGGTTAGCAGAATATTAAATGTGTGCATACCTTGTAGCTAGTATTGCTATGCTTATATTGTTCAATGAACATGAAAATAAAATATAACATTATCATGGAGTACGGTAGTACTCCATCATGGAGTACGGTAGTACTCCATATGTAGGGATGGCCCTGATAAAAAATGGCCTCCCCATTAAATGTGTATAAAATGACATGTTCAGAACTCTGCTGTAGGTGTAGTCTAGGACTAATATGAGCCCTACCAGCTATCCTCAGGCGTTGTCATCACTAACCAGACTGTTAGCACTGCTAAAAAACATCTCTGAAGTACCAAAGCGGCAAGTGGTTAAAACCGCCGATACGTCTATCTCGGTCTCGGTCTTAGTCTTAGTCTTCTTTCAGCCAGGCTAGCACAAGAACAGGCGAAGTAATTAACAAGATTCCAACACGAACGGCCTTGATTGACCCTCGGGTAGTGCCTTTTGCACATAGCGTTTTCAAAGAACTCGAATAAGTTCAGCAGTGATAACGGCCACTCTCGAGTGGACGCTTGCTGCTCACACGCCATTTTATGGCAGGCTGATACGCATGCGCAGACTGCCTGACAGCACGTGTTCATCTATTTAAAGCCTATATACCTTCGAGCATGCTGTTCGGTAGTTCTCGAGTGGAAGTGTGGAAGTGCTTGAAAGCATAGATAGTATAGCAAGCAAGGGTCTCCCAATCATTCATGTGATTGCTGTTCTTCTTGGAATTACAAGGTACTTTGCATGCAGTATGCCTAGTTCAACGAATTAGCCTATTAGTATGTACAGAGAGCCTGTGCACTTCCTTTAATGACAAATGGCAGATACCATGCAGTGAAATCGGCAGCACTGAATATGCAGGTAGTAAGGACCAGCAGCCTGTAAAATGGCACTGTAGTTAAATGAGTGCAAAGCAGTCACTGAAACAGAAGTAGCTGTCGCTCAAGCAGTCATTTGAGGACACTTTCCACCCAATTTACACAACACAACATTACACTCTATGCTGATGACCTTTGATTGTGCCGCTCGGTTCTTTCATTCTTGAGTGTAAGTGTGAAAGTCCCTGAAAGTTTGGTTCTTCCATTCATTCATGTGATAGCTGTTCTTGGAATTACAAGGACTGGTACTTTGCATGCAGTTTGCCTAGTAATTTGCAGAAGGCAAGGGCCCAGAATTTAAAACAGTGCATTCAAAACTGATAAAGTATTGTGGCAGCTGCTAGGGCACCCTCACTTGCCAGTTACAAAGTTGACCCTGAGAAGAAAAGGGCAACCTCACATGGCAGGAAACATCCCCCCCCCCTCCCCCATGCACATGCGGGCAAAGGCCTTCCTGATGCTGACTGGAGTACCTATACAACCATGGAAGTATATATTATCTATGTATACAACATGCACCATCCTCAAACAAGTTCCTTTCCAACACCATGCACATTTACACCTACACAGTTGTTACCACCTCCCAAAAATGCCCCAAAACAAGTTACAGAAAAAGCACTTTGCCAAAAAGTGCAAAAACAAGTCATGTAGGGATGCCCTTCCACCAAAAAACACTGCCCCAAAAACCAATGAAACAAGCAACCATGCACACCGGAAGGCATGCACAGACTACACACATCACAGTGCAATGCATTTACCACGTACCTACCATCCCTACATCTTTCCAACCACACCCACCCAATCCATACCACACCCAATACTTCTCAACACACACCACCATCCACAATCATCACAATCAACCACAACACCTCGTTTCCATTCAACAACATCCTTATCCACAATCATTACATAATTCACAAAACACAACACCCCACACTACAACCAACCCAACTTTAACGGCAAACACTACTCCGAGCAAAATGCGCTTCCCTCCACATTCACAAGCACAAACCAAGCAGAACAATTCTTCACTACACCACACTGCCACCAACATGGACTACAAACATAACCCACATCAACTGCCATACAACATAGTTGACAACACTCAATCTACACTTTACTAAACACACCCACTAGACCGCCCCTACAAAGAACTCACACACACACAAATCTCACAACACACTCACGAAACTTCATAACACTCAACCACGCATAACCAAACACTACTGAAGTCCCTAAATAAACACCAAATGACTCCACCCTCAACAACTCACTAGTCTAACATGCATGTGTACAATCAACACTAGCTTTCAGTTACCTTCTACAACCACCAACATACTCATTAGCAACACACACACTACCACTATTCACATACCGTATATACACAATTGGGGTGGGTGTGGTTGGAAAGATGTAGGGATGGTAGGTACGTGGTAAATGCATTGCACTGTGATGTGTGTAGTCTGTGCATGCCTTCCGGTGTGCATGGTTGCTTGTTTCATTGGTTTTTGGGGCAGTGTTTTTTGGTGGAAGGGCATCCCTACATGACTTGTTTTTGCACTTTTTGGCAAAGTGCTTTTTCTGTAACTTGTACAACTATTGAGGCGATCATCCGTGCTATCTCTGTACACACACCACCTCCTACACAACAAAATTCAGGTATTTAGTGTAAACACCCCTCTAGTTTTTTAGTAAGTATTTTACAATAATATGCAGTTTTATTGCAGACATTGTAGTTTTCTTAGTGCAAGTGGGTGGTACTTTTCCAGGTGTTACACAATCATTCATCAGCCTTATTAATAATGCAAATAAGACACCAAAAATAGGAGCACCTCTCAGTGAATTAACGATACCAAAGTGCGCATATGCGCTTTCTACGTACGCGTCTATATAGAAGCGTAAATGTACGTAAGCGCTCGAGTGCGCGGAGCATGCAATCGTGATCGATTACGTAATCTGAGCCACCGATAATTACGTAATCATCTACGCTGCCAATGATTACGTAATGCGACGGAAGCTCATGATACATGTACACGAGGCCGAGTCTGCACTTCGCGGTCACGTACCCAGTCGTCTATGATGTACAGTTCAGCATCAAATAAAAAATACCAGGCAGGTAACGCATGTGCACAAATTGTTAAGAGAACCGTCTAGAAGAGAGAATATGCATGCAATAACAGTCTCACAATTACAAGGTCAAAAGAAAACTCACATTAGAGCAACACAAGAAAAACCTCACAACTACATGAACAGAGCATATGCAAGTAAGCATAAGGTTTGTTCCCTTGTATGTATAGAAAGAGCCATCATCAACCGTCCTTACTAGTAAGACGTGCGTGTATGAAATTGTTCAAAACAGTGTCCCTGACACAGAAACGCATCACACTTAGGGCAGAAGTTTTGCGTTTTGACATCTTTTTGTTTTCCGTATTTCCGACGACATACAACGCACCTTGATCTTTTTTTTACTTTTGTATGCAAAGTGCTTGCCGGTCAGTCGCTTCTCAGTAGTTGCTGGCTTTCTAGATATACCCTTAGAGTCGGTGGGCAGCTTGGGTTAGCTTTGAGATTCAAGAGAGGCTGCACTAGCTCTTCGGCTAGCTTTAGCCGAAAGGACCTCTGTGACTTTATGGCTGAATTGGGGTTGTTCTGGCGAAAAAGGATCCAAGCATTTATAATGCAAATGTCCACCAACCTCCAAAAAACCTTCTTCCACCATTTGAGTGTACGCCGAGTACTCATGGAGTAGTAACTCAGATGTTGGTCCATTAGATCTACGCCACCCATGTATGCGTTATATTCGGAAATGATGGTGGGACAGGGAATGGGCTGTTTTTCGCGGCTTCCTTTAGGACGCTTCAGAACTACTGTGGCGGAGGTATTATGCATTGTACTCAATGCAAGCACATCTCTACGGTCAAACCACCACACAGCTGTCAGTCGACCTTCACTAGCGGTACCAAAACGCATGTTGCCTGGCACAGCGCTCCCACTAGGTTTCAAATCTGGGGGAAAGCCTTTGCGATTCGGTCGCACCGTCCCAGCGCTGTATGTTCCACGTTCCAGTAGATCGAGGAGAAGTCTTGGCCCTGTATAGAAGTTGTCAATAAATAGGCAATGGCCTTTTCCTTGGAATGGTTCCATAAGTTCCATGACAACTCTGTAGCTCAGTCCTTTCTCTATGGTACCTTCATGGGCACCAGTGTATATTTCAAACTTCAGAACATACCCAGTTTTTGCCTCAGAGTTTACCCAAATCTTTATCCCAAGTCGAGTGGGTTTCTTCGGCATGAACTGCAAAAAAGCAATACGACATCGTGTCCCTACCATCATTTCATCTATGCTGAGTTGACGCTACGGTTGGTAGTACTGTTGAAACACAGCAGACAAATGGTCAATCAAAGCTCTAACCTTGAACAGGGGGTCGTACCCCTGCTCACCCTGTTTTTTCTGCTTGGTAGAGTCTGCTAAGTGCAGAAATCTTAAGATGGAAAGGAAACGATCTCGAGACATGATGGAAGGAAACCAAGGGGTTGCTAAAATGTTGTTTGTAGCCCAGTAATCATGAATTTGGGGAAGCCGTAACATTCCCATTGCGATGTTTACTCCTATGAAAGCTTGCAATTCCTCAATACAGAAGACGAAGGTTACACCTTTTTGGGATGCAAACAGTATCGTCTGTTGAACGATCGATTCTAGAATGACAACCGTAAGGAAAAGCTCCAATATTTGCAGGGGACTCACAGCATCTTTAGTCCGAGGTGAAGGGCCAGTGGGATAGAAAAAGGGAGGTAGCTGCCGTGGAGCTGGTTTCTTCTTTGCAGTAGAGATGAGTTCCCAAGTGACCACTTCAACTCTCTATCACTGTCCTTGTTAGCAAGAAAAAGTTGAGCCAATAAAGTTTTATGTTCCTAAAGAACAAACATTCCTTAGTCCGTCTCATTTCTTCAAACCACCCCTTTTATTACAGAATCTGACTTATGTGACCCTTTTAGCAAAATTTGACCGTTTGGGACTGTTTTACACTAGCAGTTGGCATATAAATACTTTGCTTATGCAGAACTGCAACTGTTAGGTTAGGTGGAATTCATCTCAATTGACAGAAAATCCAAATGGTCAATTTTCCCTGAAAAGGTGACAAAATTAGGTGATGGTATACCTAGCAGACTCTTGAACACAGCTGCTTGTACCACGGTTGCTTCTAGCTCCACCTCGACCACGCCCAACACCACGCCCTCGTCCACGCTGACCACCTCGACCTCGACTACGACGACCTCGACCACCTCCACCGTGGCCACCACCACGGCTATGATCACGGCTACTTCCACCTCTTCGAGCATGGCTACTTTTGTCACTTTGAAGTCGTCTCCTTTTGGGTGGCGGAATGTCATCATCCGAGGTTTCAGGCTCAGTAGTAGTGCCACATCCAATACTTCCACCACATCCAAACACAGAACTTATTTCAGAAGCAGCACTCGAATCTTCACCTAAAAAGAAATTGGTATATGAATGGAAATACACATTTGGAGATTCATATTGAAACCAGAAGCGCATCAAGCCGGCGAGGGAGCATGCAAGTAGTATAGACGGCGAAATGCAAACACGGCAACCGGATGCTAATTTTAGTAACCACCAAATATGGAATATATACACACGTGGGTACGTCGGTGAGCGGCAGTTTTGCAGGCCGACTACGGAGAGCGTTGGATGGTGATACAGCTAACGCAGGCCCCGAGCACGACACTGATGGGAAGGTTAGTTGTAAGCCTTTGTAAGAGTCATTGAGCATGAGTACGGCAGTACTTGGACTCACTTGTTGGAAGATTGGTGTGTCTCCCATACGCTTTCGCTTCGGAGAACTAGTCATCTCGCTCGAGTATGCCGACTCACCACTTCATTTTTATCCACTTTGTGGCTTTCTCTGTTAGCTACTTTTTCCTGCTGTTGCATCATAAAAATTAATATACGGATACTACTTTTTTTAGAATAATTATGACTGCCATGTTTGAATTTTATCGTCTATGTATTGCACGTGCGTAGTTGCATGCTCCCTCGTCGGCTTGATGCGCTCCTGTTGAAACTTATCAGCCTTGTTCCCAGGCTCAACAACCCAGTGTTTTTTTTTGCTTTTTGGGCTGGGAGTCTGGGCTCTTTGGTACATCACATGACGTCACGTACTTGATATAGTTATTCTAAATCAATTTACTCATGATGTATAGCAGTACTTCACTGTGTGTGTTGCTGTAAAGTCAGAGTCGAATCAGAGTGAAGACTAGCTGTTGTGGGCTGAAACAAATATTGTCAAGGAAACTGACTTACTAGTGGTGGGCCTTACCACCTGGCATCAAGGTAAACAGCTAGCACAGCCCAGCATCTAGCTACACATGTACCACCAACTCAATATACCGCATATACATCGGGTACCTAGACTACCATATACACCCTGCTAGCTGTTTACCTTGGCACTGGGTGGTATTCGGCTTGACAACCAGTTTCTATGCATGGTAGCACTACCCAATCCAGATAAATTCAAGGACTACTGCTAGTTGAAACCTTCCTTGACTTAACAGTTTTCATCTCTGATTCGACTCTGACTTTACAGCAGCACATACAGTGAAGTACTGATTTACATCATCAGTAATTTGTTTTAGCAAAACCACATATGCTTCGTCACATACATAAAGTTCTATGATGTACCTGGCTCCCAGCCTACGTTCTTCCAATGTGCAAAAAAGCTGGGCTGTGGAACCTGGGGACAAGGCTAAATATAGGCACAACTGCAAATTTAGTCAATGGTCAAGAGTCAAAGCCGCTCAAAAGCTAGGGTGTACTCAGTGGTCAAAGCGTGCTCTATAAAATATGGTCAACAGCAGATCATAATGCGGAACAGATGGGCACATGCACAAGCAACAGTCTACAGCTTGAAGATCACTCGAGAAGGATGGATATTTTTTTCAGCTGAGTGTTCAATTGGTAAGCTTTACAATGAATGGGTCTAGTAGAGCAGTCACAGGTCAATGGCCAAAAAAATCAGCATTATCAACAGCCAAACCACTACACAGCTTTGACACATGGTCGCAGTTGTGACTATGCAGTCTATAGGAGTGACTACCCATTGTCTAAAGTAGGCACTGCCTACTGCACATGCGCAATAGCTAATTAATTTAGCAAGCGCATGTTCAGAAAAGTCGGCAAGAAGGGATTTGAGCTTTGTGTCCAGCTACATCCATAAGCTACTATATCGTTGAAAAATGGAAAGGCAAAATTATAGGCGTATAAGCTCCCATTTTTCAGTCATTTATATAACTACACGAGTAAACACACACACACGCGCGCATGCACGCACCTTCAAATTCATCGTCAATGAAATCTTTGTCCAAAAAGAGAAGCGAAGTCCTTTCAGCCGGATCAAGAGCCGTAGCATTCTTCAAAAACGCCGACGGATCAGCGCTAAATGCCGTTTCCAGGGCTAATTGCAGTCTCTCCGCGTCTTCTTCTTCGGATGTTGACAGCGACTCTGCTTCGCTCGTAGTGATCTCGTAGAAATCATTGGCATCGGAGTCAGAACTACTATGATCACTGGCAACGGAGTCAGAGATATACTGACTGCTACTTTCGACCACACTCACTTCCTTGAAGGAAACGCGTGAACCAGCCATTCTATTCTAGGCAAAGAAGCACGAGGATACCAGCGCATGCGAATAAACAATAATTATGCGCATAGTAATACGCTTACACACTCCGCACGCCGTACGCAAGTCTAACTGGCGGGAATTTTGAAACTAAACAGCGCGTACTTTTAAATAATATAGCAGTAAAAGATTGGAAGTGGGCTATTTTGATCCCCTTTAGGTTTTCATGAGTTATTAATTAAGGTGTGACACCAATGTATTCCAGGAAAAATACTACCCACATGTGCTAAGTAAAACACAATGTCTATGTGCATATCTTCATTGACTAAAAGTCTTATCTTTTGCCTCATCTACCTCATTCTGTATTTGTTCTGTGATATACCCAGCATTACACACTAGGTTGTCCATCAAGGTGATTGGAAATCCCGCACACCTTAAATGATTTTACAACAGCGACCACGTCTACACATGCGCATACTTAGATACTTACAGTTGAGACAGCTACATACTTAGATGTAAGCTACTTACTTAGACGTAAGCTTGCAAATATAAAGTATATGAACTTATCAGAAGGCCGAACAATATTTTCTAGCAACCAGGAAGCATGCACTAGCTCCTTTACTGTTTTTAGTTCATGTTTGGAAAAGTCAAATTAGTAGAAGAGCTGTTTTCAGGCTGTTTCAATTGCTTGGGGGAGTTGGATTTGAGTAGGTACAAAAGTTATGCGTGTTGCATTGTGAATATGCGTGCTGTGAGGGAAGAGGTCTAGATATGCAGTTCCTCCTTCTAAACTATCAGCCATATATCTTAACGGTTGATACACGGAGCACATATATATAGAGAAACCTTGACTGCAAGATCAAAAGTGGTTGCAAGAAAGCCTACAACAGCATATACATTGGGCCTTATATACTTCCAAGATTGTCTAAACACTGTGATAGTACTTTCACACATCTGATATAGATACGAGACTAGCTCACTAGCTCTTCTCATTATCCTCTATGACTGAACTGTGTATAGTAACATTACAGCTGTATTTCTCAGTGTAAAAGTACACATAGAGGGAAATGTCTACTACAATTAGTTAAATCTGCCCATGCATGCAGTGTAGCATAATTTAGTTAACGGTATCGAATATCAGTAATTTTCTACTTAACCTGGTAGGTGAACACTGATGGATACATACATTTTGCTACAGAAGAGATCTTCATTGCACCATTCTTAGTGAATGTGGATGCAAGGGGAACTGGAACCGTGTTCTACAGACAGACCAATTATGTTCCCCTCACGACTAGATTTGCACAGTACTTTGAGAGCATTAGTGACTTTTCTCCTGCTTCCCTCTTTATTGCTACCTGGGATGGTGTCGGCTCCTACAATAGCAACACACACTCAGTATGTCAGCAGCTAAACAAGAATTGTGAATCATTTATGTAGCTAGTATGGACTAAACAAAACGAAGGTACAAACAACTTGTCTTAAATTGATAGAGTGGACACAATGAAAATAGTGGTATAAAAGGCTAGCTTACATTTGGTGCTCCTCCCTCACTGTAGGCAAACACATTTCAGTGTGTGCTGGCAACAGACGGTGTGATCTCAGTTGTTGTGTTCTTGTATGCTGACATGCAGTGGGCAATGGCTGATTCACAAAGTCGTGGCTCAGGGTCTGGAGGGAGTGGACTCAGCGATGTGAATGATTTTGCTGCAGTTGGATTTAGTAATGGAATAGAGTTTGATGTTATTCCTGGCTCTTATACGGAGGAAATTTTACACATTAATTCGACAAGCAACATTGCAGTGCCAGGGATGTGGACATTTCGAGTGGATGGCATCAATATTGAAATTGGAGGTACATGTATGATATTGCTTCCTTGCCAAAAATTGCTTGGTCAGAAGTGTTCATATAATGTCTGTATATTGTGTTGATATTACGTACAGGATGTTATTAGTAAGTGTGCATGGACAACTGAAGAAGAAAGCAAGGCTGATATATACGTATGACAGTATGTGAAAGTAAAGCAGTTAAGAACACAAGTAGAGTGAACTAGCATTGTAAATAAGTTAGTTTCCTGTCTTAGGCAAGCTTATCAACCCACTAGTCTTTCTATTTCCATGCAGCATGGATTCGAATGAGAATGTAACCACCGGTTGAAATACTTCATTTCCTTGAGTATATTCTGTGCAGTGATTGTAAAATTGGCTTCTAACACACCTGATTAAGAGAGATTGTCTTACTTTATTTTGTTCTGTTTGCCTTAAATTGTCCTTTTACTCATGATCAGGAAACCTGCACTTGTATTAGTTGATTAGTATGTTAGTACCTACGATTGTGGTACGTATGTCCGTGTTCTTTCATGAATTGCTGTGGCAAAAGATGTTCTCTGCATTAAAGTATACGTACATATCATATGTACGTATATTCAAGCATTTATATATGTAGTGGTAGTGAAATAATTACTACGTATGTATCCCAAGCAACAAGGGACCATACAATGGTACATTCACTCTGCACAAGAGTACATATTAAGCTATTCCTATAACTGCTACTTTATCTGCTTGCAGATGTTGATGAATGTGCAGACAGTAATGGAGGGTGTACTCAGTTTTGCAGCAATTCTGTTGGTAGCTTCCTCTGCTCCGGCCTGCCTGGCTATCTTCTGGACACTGATGGACTCACTTGCAATGGTATGTCCGCAGGCTGCCATGTACATACGTACATTAAATCTTTCAGAAATATGATCATACGTACATATCTAAAAACTAGCTTCCTATTTTTAACTCTTACAATAACTATCTGTTGTTTCTGTCTGTGTCAAATGATTACACCATTACCTGTGAGATATACTACTGGGGTTTTGAAAACAAGATAATTGCATAACTTTACAGCGAATTGATATAGATAAGTGTATGAGTGCATTGGACAGCTGCAATGACCACACAGAATCTATATAGAGACGCTGATGGAAATAATTGCTGTATCTGTTTTGGTGGACATGAGGGAGATGGTTACAACTGTAAAACAAACCAGTATGGAAGCATTTAACAATCTGGCTTCAATACCCCTACATGAATGTCCAGGAAAGCTAATACCTCTACTTTGTTTGCATATTTTGTCTCCCAGATTGCAAGAAAACAAAATTAGTGTTCTGTGGGGATACTACATTATGTAGAGTTTACAATCGCTCGACAGTAGATATAAAAAATGGCTTGACTTACTTTAAGTCATTCTTAATCATGTTTACTATGCTTCTTGAAAGTTTCAACTAGCTGGACTCAACTATGCACTCTCTTGTGATGTAACATGTAGCTTCATCAGGAGCTGTATTCATGGCTGTGTAGGAGTGGCACTAATTGCATAAGAATGTTTCCCATTATGATAATTATGCTGATTAGTGGGGTGGGCACATTTTCTAATGTATCTATCCATATTTCAGAAGATTGCAGCAGCAGTCTTCAGTGCCTCTAATGAAGCTATATCAGTCTGTATTCTCTACTGCATTTCACTCTATACAGACATCAATGAATGTGTAAGAGGCACTGATAACTGTGGCATAAATGCAATCTGCTCAGACACTGAAGGAAGCTTTAATTGTACTTGTATCACTGGATGTGAGGGCAGTACTAGTGCTGCTTGAAAGTAACAATCTAATTGTTCTATCCTTACACACACAGAACAACACTAGACAGTAGACTACTACTTAGCTATCTTTGTTGAGTTGAATTGTTGAGAATGTAGAAACCCTCTTGAAATGTGGTACAGCAAAGACATCAAATTGCAAATCCATCTCAGTACACAAGCATATATATGCCCCAGAAATTCAGGGCTGCTAGGTCAAATTCTATCGCTTCTGTGCCAAAAAATGGTTCGATGGTCAACCTACAAAAACTTGATTTTTCCAAACCAATATATCCTGACACCAACAACTGATACATTGATACAAGCTCAACAAGAAACCATACATGAGCTGGTGCAAGAGTATAGGTAGCTTGGCTCATAAACAGACAAGGACATACTACATGTAGTTACTAGCTATTTGTACTGTGACCATCACTTTCCTACAGGTCCCCGTGTTAATGCAGGCTTCACTACATGCTGTGACCCTGTGATTCAAAGAATGGCTGTTACTGTGATCATAGATTTAGAGATTGCTGTTTTGAAATACAAGCTATCAATTGCTTTCCTGGTGAGTTGTACATAATGTGTCTGGACATGTGGTTGTTCAGATTTTATGCAAGCACTTAATCAAAGCGTATGGTAGTATTCCATTTGTAAGGATAGCACAGAGAATTTGGACGCTGCATGTAACATGTATAAAATGGTGTGTTGAAAAGTCTGCTCTATATTTCAGCCAAACTTGTCATTCTTGAGTGTTTTCGTCTGTAACAAGATTGTAATGTTGCTAGAGAGCATTCCTCAAGTACCTGTTTGACATGCCCGAAGTGAATTTGCTCACTCATGGGATTGCTCAATTTATAAGGGTGGTACGGTGGCAAGACCCTAAATTGTATCTACCTCGGTCTATATACCAGCTGTTGGCAGGCCTACAGAGCTGTCTGTGAAAAGTGATGTACTGACATTTTTCGACCACAAGGATATATGATTTCTGTCTATTCATGGCACATGTGAGATGTTTTATTGTGAACTTCACGAAAGCTGATGTTCATCACACTGCTGTAATAACATCGGAGAAGTTCTCATCTCAAGCCATCAGTAATTCCTTCCCTATGCCAAGTTTAGCATCCATAAGCACTTCACCTTCTCCTATTTTGATCTCATTTTGCAAGTATTGACTTCTTCCCCTAGCCACTATCAGTTCTTCCAGTGTAGTTTCATCTGCAGCCGACAGCAATCCCTCCCTCTTTGCATTATTCAGCCCATCACCACTTCTGGTTCATGAGTATATGCATCAAAGGCTAATGTGCTGCTAAGTTCGGGTGTCCATAATACATGACAGGTATTTGTGGTCCAAGTACAAACGTTTACGTATGTGCTTTTGAAGTATTACGTGGTATATTATAACTCATATGTGATATGAACAGTTTAAAAGCCAGTTGAGTGTGAACACTGATAATTGTAGCCATTGATCAATTCTGAAAATTATGAGAGAATTATTTTTACTTTGTGCAATGATACCAAGCCACAAAATAACATTCTTATATCCATTATTCAGACTACGGCTTATACGTATCCTATATTTGTGAATATGGCTGGTGGGATTACGATGTGACTAGCTACAATTACCAATGCTGATGAACATGGCAATCTTGGTGTGCTGAAAGGAGTGTTGAGTCTATATATAGTGCAAGTTACTGCTAAGGATTCCAGTGTGGGGTCAGGTGCCTGTATATGATATTGTTGTGGCATGGAGGGGATTCAGAGGAGGTTGGACACGGTCATGTGACATACGCGCGTACGCTATTCTCTATAGAGATTTCTTTATAAAAGCGCTAAAGGTTTTCTCGTTAGTCTTTAAGCGTATCCCCAAGGAATAGACATCTTTCGAAAGCTCTCCCGAAGTAGATTCAGAATATCTCGCCAACCCCATTCAACCCCTGGGTAATTGCAGAACTACGGTCGTTTAAATACCTAGCTATCAGCAAGGCGAGACTACATACTGGATTCTATCTAGTAACGGAAAGATGCTGCCCGTATAGGTCTGTTCCAACCATCTTACAGCAATCTACAGGCTATTGCAGCTTTATAACAAGCTATGCTTACCTTCTCAGTGAGCTAATTGCATGCTGGAATGCAACGTGGAATGTAATAAAGTGCAGCAAAAGGCACGTGACCGCGCACGTTAATGAATGCGTGTCCAACCTCCTCTGGAGGGGATTGTGGTGTGTGTATGGTTGGCAAGATATTGATGTAGGGATGGTAGCTAATTTGTGAAAGTTCTGTGGTGTTATTCCTACCTTGTTGGTTACTTTTTTAAGGATTTATCCCTACATGCTCTTTCAAAAATTATTCCTGCTATTTTTTGGAGGAAATGCCCATTGTGTATTATGGTTGTGTGGGCTAATGTTGAGTTGTTTTAAAGTGGAGCATATGTACGGTGCAGTACAGCGAGTGTCTGGGTTTTGTTGGGACGAACCTCCAGTAGAGTAAGTGAGAGGGTGTCCGGACAGTAGGGGTTGTCCAGACGTGTGATAAATCTCATTTCTATGGTTTTCTGCCTGCGCTTGTATGCATAGGAAGTAGACAACAGTAGTTTGTGATACATAACAAAGGCAGACAGAAAGTCCCAGAGAATGAGGTAACCCCACCATCTGGACACCCCCTCATTTGCCCTACTTCTATTGAATCCCATTAGAACCTATGTACTTACAGATGAGTGACTGGGTGAGTCTTTCCTTTATGCTGACACTAGTTGAAATCTGGCTACACAAGTATATGCATATGTTTTTTTCAACAGCACCTCTGGTCGGAAGCTGTTTGGACTAGTACTTGTGCAAACCATATATAATCAGCCATGTGAGTAAGTGTATTCCAGCTAAACTTCATGTAGCAGCTCAAGCCCTAGTGGGCACAATCCAGCGTAGGCGTTATTTAGACAAAGACGCGCAGTCTGTGCATGCGTATTCTAATCCATCTCCAGGAACCTGAGTTCTGGTGTCAAATAAAAATAGGCATTCCCGCATCTCGATGTGCATAATATTTCAATTTCATTAGGTCTACTCATGAAGTGTGTAGTCTGAAATTGTTGTTGAAATTTTCTAATATCAGTCTCAGTATAAAGATTAATAAATGCACTTACACAAAACAAAACATAAACTTGCATGGAATGGTCAGCAGATGCACGAAAATGGATATAAAATACCATGTATCAGGTACAGGAGAATTTAGATTTATACACTAAGCCAACAACTGCATTTGTGGCACTATACCATGTTTGAGTCATAAGACACTGGCACACACAGTGCACATATATAAACAGGTGCTTCTTGGTGTTCCTGGTTACAGCATCTACTGTAGATGGTGGAAACAAAAAGAAAGCTGCCTATGCTCGATGCAGGCTCTAATTTGCCATCCTTTCTCTGCTTTTGTGCTGTATTCTACAATAGCACCTGTGTTTCTACCATGATATCATCTAGGTGATGCTTCCTGTCATATGCTTCCTTTTGTTTCTTTTGTGCCCAAGAGGTGTGACTCTCTACCTTCGTGAACACTCTCTCTCTTGACTCAAGCAGAGCCTGGACAGCTGTATCAACATCTAGTGCATTCTTGTCAGGTGTGTTTGATGGAGATAGCACTTCTTGTCAATCGGGAGCCTCATGTGCTGCTGGAAGAGTATGTAATAGGGAGAATGCTTCGTGGAGGCTTGGAAGGAAGCTCGATAACCCATCAGGACCGTATCGATCTTTTCATCCCAGTTGATCTGGTCATCATTGCACACCTTGGCCAAGCATTGTGATTAGAGCGCTCAGTAAGCCCATTGGTCTGCAAAAAAAGCCATTACAAGGGTAAGTGTACTAGCTGTTGCTAATATAGAATGTAATTAGTAAAATTAATTAGTGAGTATTTGTAATACCTGTCAGTGGTATGCACTAGTACTCCTGTGATCTGTTTTGGTGATGGAATACAACTCCGCTGACAGCTCATTTACGAACTCTCTTCCTTGATCTGTTATCAGGGCCTCGGGGCTGCCTAATGTACAGATCACCTGTAGAAGGGAAAACATGTGACAGTATGATCCACTTTTGACTGTCATTTAAAAAGTAGCTGTCAAGTCTAGCTGTCTGTGAATACTTTATGCAAAGTTTGCCTGCATTCAATACTTACAGAATAGATGAAATTGGTAATACCATCTGCATGCTTTGATGGGAGTGGTGCTGCTTCTGCCCACTTGGAAAAGTAGTTGGTGAGTGTGGCAATGTATTTGTTGCCTCGAGGTGTCTCAGGTAAAGGCCCTATCAAGTCCATCCCAAGCTGATGGAAAATGTTGGGCTTCACAGGGATTGGGCGCAGCCCTCCCACAGCCTTCTTCAGCTTCTTGTTGCCGCGTCGGCAATGATCACATGATTCTACCTCATTTAAAAGGAATTTTGTTAAGCTTGTTATCTGCATAGAAGATAAGTGTAGATGAAGGAGACTTTCTTTTTTCCACCTTTGTAATACTCCCTCTGATATCTCTCTCAATCAATCTTATATTAACTCTATTGCTTTGTGGATTTCTGCTCACTACCTTACCATTAATATACACTTAATATAAGACCAATAACATGTTCATTTCTTTTAAACCTGCATCTTTCTTCTCTTCCTTCCCCTTCCTGTACCTTAATGGATCTCTTCTTGACCAAGTCTCCTCTTTCTACGATGAGCTCAGCAGAAGTAGATCTGAGATCTGTCTGAAGAGTACGTGGGGTGCTGTCTGTGCTGATACATGGACAACCAAGATGCCTCTGTCTTCTGTAGACAGCTGGGATTCTCTCCGAATGGTTGGTGAACTACGTTTTATCTCTTATTCATTTATAGCTAACAATGAATAACTTTCTTTGCAGGTGCAGTTGCTGTACACACCAACTCCTATAGTGACTCTAGTGTTTCAGCACACTTGGCAAATGTTAACTGCACTGGAGATGAGTTAGCATTGCTGGGCTGCTCCTACAACATTGCAGACTCTGATGTCTGTCAAACACTAAATGATGCTGAAGTTGTCTGCCAAGGTACGTATGGCTGTGTATATTGTCTAAGTAGTGAAGCAGGTGTAACTATATGGACTTGCAGGTCCTTTGGAGAGTACATGTTGAGATAATTATGTTCAGTACATACACTATATACATTTGAATAGAATGTGTACCGAGTAAGTATTGCATGCAAGTAGAGATGCGTATGTAATGGTTACAAGTAAGTACGTCTGAGTAATGGTAGCAATGTTTGGGAGGGTCCTGTCGAAATCTGCATCAGCAATGCCTGGGGCACTGTCTGTGATAATATCTTTAGCAGAGATGACTCCGTCGTCATTTGTCACCAGCTTGGATTTTCTCGGAAAGGTCAGCATTTAGGGGTTTATGACAGTCAGTGTAGAAATTCACCTATAGGGATGAACTATTGAAGTTAGTGCATTGTTTCAAGAGATGCATGTGTATTTGGAATGGGAAGTGGTCCTATCTTCTTGGATCAAGTAAACTGCATAGGAAATAAATCGAACATTTTGTATTGCGACATGTTTTCTCCCATTGGTGACAATGGACCACACATGTGTGACCATACCCAAGATGCTGGTGTCCGATGTGAAGGTAGGCATGTACTCTGTATGGAATTTGTACCACAAAGTTGGATGTTACCACTGACATATGTATGCACTTCCTGACCCTACATACATAATAAATCTCTCACTACACTGAATATGCATACCTACATACATACGTAGTTGGATCACAGCTGTAAACCAAAGACTAGCTTAACAGCTATGTAATGTATTTATGCACCTTTCAGACATCGATGAGTGTGAAGACAACAATGGAGGATACAGTCAGATCTGCACTAACATTATTTAAAGCTTTGAATGCAGTTGTAACAATGGCTACCAGCTAGTGGACACTTTCTCATGCATCGGTATGCTTTAATAATAATACGTGTTTTGCCGTGATGTGGACACATAACCCTTCGTCTTCAAATACTCTGGTAGATATTAATGAATGCTTGGATGGGAATGGTGGATGTGAAGTTATCACTTCCACCAGTTACGTAGCATACCTAGCATTACTAGACTACACTACTGTCATAGTAGATGTGTATTCCTTGTGTTTTCTTGCAGACATCGACGAGTGTGAGAATGATAATGCTGGCTGTGCCCAGTTGTGTAACAATACCATTGGAAATTCTGTGTGTGACTGTTATTCTGGGTATCTGCTTGATGAAGATGAATTTGCTTGCTATGATAATGCTAGTTCTAAACACCAGAGTAGCATTACAACCTGTTCGTATTATGATCACTGATTTAAATAATAGGTGAATGTGCAGAAAGTTTGGATGACTGCCATAGTGATGCTTTCTGCACAAACACTGATGGTGGTTTCTTCTGCACCTGCAATACTGGATATGAAACAGATTGTTCAAGTAAGTACGCACACTCATACGTAATTCCATGTCTTCTTGATGGATAATGTAGTGTATCTTTTTGCTATATAGATATCAACGAATGCACTAAGATGCACATCAGTCATCCCAATGCAACCTACATCGATACCATAGGGAGTTTTGAATGCACCTGCAATGCAGGTTATGAAGGAGATGGAGCCGTGTGCAACAGTAAGTACATATTGTGAAGGAAATGGTCCCTCTTAGAAATGTGGAATGTTAATCTGAGCAGTCACTGCAAATATTAAGTAATATTACCCATCTACCTACATATGTGCATATATGGGACATGCAGCTTTACAAACTTCAACTATTAGCGTACAATCAGTTCTGACTCTAATGATTTGCCTGGTCCTTGGTTGAAATGTAATAACATGATGTGGTCTGCACATTTTCATTTTTCCTATCCAACCTCTGCAATAAATTACGTAGCAGTGCAATTGTTGTGGCCAATATGAGCCAGGGAAACATTTCAACCTTCATAAATGGTAAAGTAATTTAATACGTGTATTGAATGGCTTGGAATTTATCCCTCAAGTAAAACTTGTAATGCCATAAATAACTTTCCACATCCTACCCCTAACCCAAGTTCCCATCACTTAAACCATAAGCCATCATGCCAAACTATAAGGATTTCCTTCCCCCATTCTACTTGCATGATTTTATTTAGAGTAAAAATGTTATAAGCACAACTACTTTTCTCTCTAAATCCACCTGACCCTCATGAACAGCCCTTTCTGATTCTAGTCTGATTACTTTGTGATTTCTTGCAAGACAGTTTCCTACCTCACTCAATAGACTGTGTAATGCCTCTGTAATAACCCGGGTCCTCAGCATCACCATTCTTAACAATTAACCCTTGTCTCCATTTTTTGGAACACTCCCCTCCATCCAAACTACATGTACTTCATATAAGACTTTCAACAGATTAGCCATTCCTTGCCATCGTATTTAAAAAGCCCCCCAGTTATCCTATCATTACATGTACCTCCTGTTTCATTATTCTTAAGGTTTTAGAACACTTTTTCATGTCTGCAAAACCATGTAATCACCCTATCCTTAACCTTTTCCTTCTGTAAACATTTCACTATACTCTGTCACTTTCTTTTCTACATGCTCTCTCCAGCTATCATCAAACTCCTCATCTACAGTTGCTGTACCCAACCTTTCATAATGCTCATGTAATACTTCCAACTTTCCCTTAGTACTGGTTATGCATGAACTTGAAGTACTCCTCAAGAAGCAACGATTACCCTTCGAAGTCTTGCCAACAGAAGCCCAAAACTCTTTGCTGTTTTTCATAAAAAACTTTATTCCAATTTGCCTCATTAACCTAATCTCACCATCCCACCCACCTCGCCGCTTTACCACACACTGTCACCTTTTCTTTAATTCTTTTGCTACCCTCTTTACTATATACATGTACTGGGTATCTTCCCAATCCTGAGCCACTGCTTTCACTAATTCAAATCCCCTCAACCCCTGGGTTTTCCATTGGTGTACCCTTTCCTGAAACCCTTCTACTTTTATACTTAAGGCCTCCTGATACTTCTGTCTCACTTCCTCATCCTGAAACTGTTCATTTCTTAATCACCTGCTTGTGTTGTTTAGTGGTTTTCACAGTGCTTAAAATTATTCACTCTTTTTCCATACTAATGCAACCATCAACACTGTCTTGTCTCATTGTCTGCATGACATAGAGAATTCTTCATTGACATCATCTGTCTATAGATGTTGCTAGGGTGCATCACGTTATATTGAGCCCCCATAAAAATGTTCCTTTTGGAACAAATATTTTGGTTTTGCGATGTAATATTTGGACCTCCCTTGGAAAAAAGTGCCGCATGTACTAACAACCTCCCGTCTTTCAATCATTTGTTGTCAAGCTATGGAGACAGTGGCGGATGATGATTAGAACATCAGCGAATCAGAAGTGTATCATATTAGTAGAAAGAATAATGAAATTTCAGGTCTTGCATAGTTTGATCGTGCTGTCCGGCTCCAAAGCTTCTGCTTAGGTTCAAAGAATCTAGCTACTCAACTCTACTAGCCTGAGATCGATAGTAAGCTCTCAGTAAAGCTTGCACCCAAACTAAGTGATAAACTTGTCCAGAGCAGCGAATCGTCAGAAACTGTATTTCAGTTTGGGAAGCTAGATAAGTTTTGATAGTGAGCTTGTGCTGTCTGACTCCAGTGTTCATGAGCAGCCATGTCAATTGCCCGAGATGCCTTTATTCAGTGTTCTTTTTAAAAAATAAGAGTTAGTTTTAAAGAAGGAAGAATTAGTCTCAGTTTTAGTTAGCCAACTATAATGAAAATAGAGGTACTAAATAATTCTGTTTTTGTTAACTAATATTAAAAACAAGTATTTCAAAACCAAATTCAACTACAACTGGAACTATAAGGGCACTGGCCTCAGGGAATCAACTACAACTAAAGTAATTTTTTCCACCAAAATCAACCATCTAGTTATGGTTAACTAATGCTAAAAGTGTTTTAGTAACCTTTTTTTTACTTTACAATAGTTACATGTGCAGCTATGTCACAGTGAAGAATATGCACCCAAAATATTCTCCTTGGATACGGTTTTACCCCTCGGCTGCGCCTGGGGTAAAACCACATCTGCAGAGGATGTAAAGGCACATATCGTCTACTGAGACGTGGTCTATATCTTGTAACACTGAAGCCATACTCTACAAAGGCACCACATGCAGCAGAGGAGATTGGTTCATTAACGTGCGTGTCGTGCTTTTTGCTGCACTTAATTACATTCCATGTTGCATTACAGCATACAATTAGCTCACTGAGAAGCTAAAAAGTACAGATTGAAGCTAGGTAGGTATCAACAAAGAGGTATATAGCAAATGCCAAGGTGCCATAGGTGTGACAAGAACGAAAAGCTACACTGACTCAAAACACAGGTAAGCATAGCTCGTTATAAAGCTGCAATGGCCTGTAGATTATGCAAGATGGTTCCAACGGATCTAGATAGGCAGCAGCTTTCCGTTAGTAGATAAAATCCATTATATAGTCTGGCCTTGTAAATAGGAAACGACTGTAGCACTGCAACGACCCAGGGGTTGAGCAGGGTTGACTCGATTTTCTGAAAGCGTATCACAACCGGATTCCAACAATATGCGTTTTCTTGTATATTGGTATCAGAACTTGGCCAAAACTAGACCAAACTGCTTTTGTACAGGCAGCTCCATAGAGAATCCATACAACTCCACAATCACGTAGGCTGTCACATGACTGTATCTAATAGAAAAGCATGGTCTTAGTAGCTCACTAAGACACTACTACAAGTTGAAAATATAACTCTGTGTCGGTGGTTTAGCTGTATAAACTTTTCGGGCGTCGCACTCGATAATATTATGGCAAGGCCTTGCCCAATTATGCTCTCTTTTTTACCTATTATGTAATTCCCCAGTTTTGCCCCTATTATATGCTTTCAACCAGTACCTATTATGCTAATTGTAGTTGTCAAGTGACAGTCTCGTTCATAAATAACAATTAATGGTTGTACTGTAACACGATCGACACTTCAATATGCATGTAAATGCTGTTCATTAACCCCTTTACCAGTGGATTTCTGCTCCCATAAGACCCTGTCATGCTCAAAATTATGCTTAAAAAACCTCCACCTCGTTGTATTACCTAATATACCTTGCCAACAGGTATCTACCAAATTTAGCTACCTCATTAAGCAGGCTTATTTCATTCAGAGTGCTATTATAGTAACTCTGACCATTCATTAAGTTGACCCTTTAAGGTCCTTTGACACATATATTATGCGTCATTGTGTATTGTGGCCCTAATGCCCATTGATTCATATATGCGTCATGGACTTAGATCGAGGGGATTTAGGACAACGGAGATTCCCATCATGAATATTGATGTCATAGTGAGTAAAAACTTTATTTTAGTGCCAAGCAGGGTCATCCCCATGCTGTTGACGAGAAAATTTACAATAAATAACATCTGCCACTTGAATGGACAACGTACAGCTCAGAATTCTAGGACTGGAGGCTCAATACCTATATAGATGTATCGTACAATACCTCTACTAATCTGTGAATGTTCGGATCAGATGCTGTTGTGAGAGAGTAAGTGGTGGTGATATTCAATTATCATTTGGTATCAACAATCTGCTGCCGCTTGCCACTTTTTGAAGATCAATCGCGCTTGAATCTGACATCAAATCAAAGCTTGGGAGCTCTTCTCTTCAGTTCTGTGGCGTGTTCAGTCCAAGTCTTCCCCTATTGTGTGCTACAAGGCTTGATTGACAAACTAGTAGCACTATTCCACACCGCTCTAACCGTAGCTGATAAAGCTTATTGTCCCATCCTAATTAGTAGATCAAAGGCATTAGTGTGCTGGACAAAACTGTTGGCACTGCTGTCGTCATGCAGTCATTACCCCGCGGCGCGTAGGCGTCGGCGCGGTTAAACGATTGGTTCTGTCTGTTAAGGGGACATGCTGTTAAGGGGACATGTTCTTTCCCTGCGTTAGCTTTCTCTTTCTCACAATGGAGTTACAAAACATCTTAAACAGCCCACTCAAACCTACAGCTCGTTTGATGTCTGTGTAGCTTGCCACTGGACTCCAGTTCAACTTGATTACAGTTAGCCACTGGCCTGACTTTGAACTGAACTGTGCTTGAAGCTAGCCTCCAGTATCCTTAGAAACTGGAGGGCTTTCTATGGATACTGGAGGAGTTGACTCCTAATTAGATTTGGAAGCAGTGACAACTTTTTGTCCACATGCTACTTAAAAACCAACTAAAATAACCCTTGTACTAAAACTAACACATCTACATGTATGCAATACTAATAGAGTGCAGATATGAAAAGGAGTAGCAGACAGTGATCATGCACTATCCATTTGGCTAGCCTACTTGTATCTTGCAATGAACATTCCACGTTCATGTGCAGGGGGTACGAAACGTCCTGCAGGCACATGTGGTACAGTGTGTGTACTGGGTATAGCCAACTACCTCACTGGCTCAAAGCTAAAGTATGTTCACCTCATATATTGCCTTTGTATGCTCATTGTTATGTCATGATTACTATTATTGGTAGTAATTACTAATAGTGATCACCTGTGGTTGAAAGTACAGTATAAGTAGTGTAGCATTGCACCCAGACCTTCCTACCCCAGCTTTTGTCGGGCAGCCGTGGGTGGAGGTAGTGAGACAGTAGCTGGGGTGGGAAGGCCTGGGTACTCGGCCATGAGAAGCGAGGAAAAAATACAGCAACCACATACATTGTATAAAAATATGTACTTACATACTTTCCTTGGCCTGCCAGTATGTTAAGTGCTGAAATGGACGTACTATAAAAATCAATGTTGGTGTACGAGAAAGACTTTGATCTCATGTCTTCATTTTTTTTGATTGTTTATCACATACTCACACCCCTAAAGAATCCAAGAAATATCAATTGCCCTACCCCAGGAAACATTGTCTGGCAAAGTGAGTAGGTACGTGAAGGTGCTAAGGATGGGTGGAGTCTCACCCAGTGACGTTGTTGACCTCATCAATAGTTATTCTATTGACCGTGGTACATAAACACAAGAAGAGGTTTGTGAGTGGAGTTGGCAGTTAATGTACAGTCTGTTACCATTTTAGGAAAGTACTTCTTCAATACCTTCGCCATACAACGTCATTGAAAGTACACTGTATGTACACACTTTATATTCTTGTATAGGCCAGTTGCAATGTTTGGTTATCAATGCAAGGTACATGTACATATAAGACAAAGCTGCAGCAACAAAATTGCTATACATCTTGGCTTTACCTTTACTATCATTGACTGTTTTCAAATTACTTCTAGAACATGGTCATACTGCTGTCAGGGCATAGCAAGAACTGTTACGTGCCGTGAGCACTATCCGACTTTTTATGTACGTGCTATCACGATAGTAGTGCCAACACATCTGGCTGAAGTCCAGGAGCAAGACTGTAACACATATGACAGTATACATAATCACACACCATACAAACGGCTGCTCTTTGAATAATACGGAGTGGCTAGAGCTAAGTGCACTGGAGGCTTTGTTTTTCTTCTTGCCAGAGTTAGCTTTTGTTTACTGAATCTGTCGTACCTGTAAGTCTGAAAGCTACTCTATACACTGCCTTCTAGAGATGGTCGGTAGCTGAACATCTTATTGTGCTATCTGCATGCGCACCCACTTCACAGATTGAACACTAAGTGTATACAGTATATAGTCACGGACTTCCAGTAGTGAGGGGACCCTAGCAGGGTATGCTGGGAGGTTTCTCTTTGTACAATTGGCAGATTTTAACTGGAGACCATTGAATAGGTTTGAGGGAAAGGGCATGTGGCAATACTTAATTCCCACTATAGAGCATAGAGTATGCAGCTAATTGGTGCTGTGGATGGTAGTGCATTTGCAAAGCAGTAATGAAACAAAGGTCTAGTAGCTCATTGTAATACTTATACAGATGATGCACATGCCAAAGTTGTGCCCGTTATGATTCATTGATGTTTAATCACCAGGTACAATGGAATACGCCATTGACATGTGCACCATGCAGCTGATAAGAGCTTGTCCCATTAGACTGAAAAAGAAAACCACTCGACATTACATATGAACAGAGGAGGGCCTCACCATGCATGAATGAGAGCGTTTATTGAATAATCATATCCACTAAGCAGCCCCATAACCAGCCCTGGGTATGAGGCTACCACTAATGTCAATTTCATTGATATTGTGAGGCTCAAATGAAGAATTTTACACTCATTCAACTCAACAGGTGCACTATTCTCTCTCTGAACTGAACCTGCACAACAAAGAATCAGTCCTGAATTTACCTCATGTTAATTATTTGCTCTTGTGTAACTACGTACCAATATGATGAGCATGTACTAATTAAGTGGGTCTTTACAGCTCATTCATATTGTGTATATCCCATTTTAGGAATGTTCTATAAACCAATGCATTCAATCGTAACCTGCCGCCCCTGCAGGTGACTGGCCTCAAAGCCCCATGAGACATACACAAACATCTGGTGATTACATAGAGCTCCATAAGGGAGTTGGGTCTCTTCATCAACATGGAATTTCTTGGTAGCTGATTCTATTGGTAAAGGAAATAATTGCCCTTGCTAGGCCTTTGGTGCACACCACTCAGTGGCACTTGGCTTGGCTGGTGCACCATAGATAATACAGACTTTGGTTTACGGTTTATATTATCTATGGGTGCACCATGCAGCACCAATTTGGCAATTTTCATACACCTTAAGTTTGAGCACACTCTAGACTAATTACACCACTTAAAGATTAAGTCATGCATTACGCAATAGGCTGCTAAAGGCAATATGAATGTATACAGTACTTCTGCACTATTTGGTTTCAAATTTCTAGGTGAATCACAAGTGGTTGTAAGGAGATTACTCCAATGTACTATTCTGATTATACCTGAAAAGAGCATAATATGCCTTGCTCCTACAGTGTACATGTAGCACAATCTATACACTAGCTGCAGTTAAAGACATTGTGTTTTACATGTACATATCCGGTTAAGGTCAGGCCCAACCGGAAGTGAAGAAATATTGAAAATTCATGACCGTGTACGGTTTCGACGCCCATAGCTCGACAACACTGCGATACAAGGCCGTAAAAACTATGCAGGGCTAGAGTATAGACGCTAGAGAAAGCTTTGGAACAAGAATTATGTCGATACGTGGAGTATTTCTACCGTACAGGTGCGAAATTCACTCATCTGCTTAAAACACATTCGCGGTAAATCCCTCCGAATCCAAGAGACAGATGTAGCTGAAGCCACGACTGTATCTGTAGGACTATGGATTACATGTCCAGACATCGAGAATGAAGACTTATCGCCCTCCGTTGGAGAGTAATGGCCATAATTGTTGATTTTTAAAGTCGGCTCTGTACGCACAGGAAAAAGGCGATAAGTCTTCGTTCTCGATGTCTGGACATGTAGACCCTGTAGAAGTTTAGCATATCCGCGAATCAAACCTAGAGGTAGCTCGCGAGTCCTGGGATTTACCGCGACAGATTGTTCTGGCAACTCACTAACGCTTTCACTTAGTACATGAAAGTATTACTTATCATAATACATGAAGTATTATATTATCTAAGGTTGCCATAGGTACCAAGCGGCGTGCGCAGCGTAGGAACTTCCGGTTGGGCCTAACCTTAACAATTAACACTCAACGCAAATAGGAACTTAACTGTATAATGGAACAGTTTTGCATATCAGCTTTCTGCCTACTGTATTCATGTCTTCTACCTTGACTCACTCTGACTCTCTCTTCAATGGGCAGTAATGCTGTCTGTCTTCCAATGTCCTCTGGTAGTATGGGAGTTGGGGTACAACTCCACTGGTAGAAACACTGAACTGTTTGCTATGTGACAATCCATCAGCTGCGTGCATCATTCCCTCTGTGCTCTCAGACACCAGCGTTAATCCATAGCCAGGAGATCTACACAGTAAATATTTTTTTTGCGGTGAAGTAAACATATACAATAGTTATAATTGGGGTATTACAAAATGCAGGATTCAATAGCAAGGCAAAGAACAAAAACGAGACAATGCAGAACAAAAATAAAGTGCCAAAATGTAGTAAACAAAATACAAACTAACAAATAATATTATTTAAGGGGGAAAATGTGAGAAAATTAGCAGTCTTGTTACTTTCACTGGGGAATTATAATATGAACGTGGGCAGAGATCAGCTAGCCCCACCCATTGGCAGTGCATCTTAACTGATAATAAATTATTTAAATACCGCATACCTAGCATACCCACGTGATTAATATCCCTTTCCCAGCCTACACTTTAACCTTGATTGCTAATTATCTATGCGCAGTCTAGCCAACTTCTAATACACACCATAAATAGTACTCTACTATCTATGTACCCAACCAAGGGGTCGCTCTCGCGATCAGTCTCTTTCCGGCTTGTGAGACTAAGCGATCCCATGGTGGGTAGAAGTTGGCGCTAACTAGCTAGGTATTAACATAGATAATAAAGTCTACGCTATAGGTACATATATTAACTAGCTACACTATTAATGTGCTACGTACCTGGACTCCGATTGCTGTAGTTCGCTAGTCTCGTTCCCAGACTATTAGCAGCGTTCGTTCAGCAAAATCAACGACCGCATGTCAACCCCCCCCCCCCCCCCCCCCCCAAAAAAAAAAAAAAACAACAAAAAGCAAACCAAAAATCAGCTACAGACACGCTAGTCTAGGTAGTAACTAGCTAGACTATTAATGTGCTACGTACCTGGACTCCGGTTGCTGTAGTTTGCTAGTCTCGTTCCCAGACTATTAGAAGCGTTCGTTCCGCAAAATCAACGACCGTATGTCAAACTCCCTCCCCCCCCAAAAAAGCCAACAAAAAACAAACCAAAAATTAGCTACAGACACGGCAAGCGTGAGACTTCGACCTGCCTGTTTGCCTCCATTGCCACGCCCCTTAATATTTAAGGTTACGGGATACTGACCCGCTTTGATTTAATAGTCTAGTGAGTGAACGATGAATATCTTTGCAACTATAGGCCCATGCGAAATGGATCGATCCCCGGAGAATGAACGAGTTGCGCTGAAAGAATCTACGAATTTGCGAGAAGGACGCTTCTCCTATAGTGAAATCTACGAGTATGTTGCAATGAGGTCCTACCCTGAAGGATTCACCAAAGAGGACAAACTAGCTATCAGGAAGAGATCAAAGTACTTTGCAGTCAAAAAAGAGAATCTCTACTATGTTGGAGGTAAGTACAATGATGCTATAGATTGTTGCTACAGCCTATCACAGAGCAAGGGGGGACAATCCAGGCCGACTTCGACTGGACCAGAGCCAAATGAGGCAACATCTTCTGCGCTGTTTTGAAGCACAGGCTCTGGCACCATTCCCAACACTCGAAGGTGGCCAGAGCACTACAGTGAGCACAAAAAAACACATTTTCATTCATTTATACTGCACATGTAAGATGCCAGAGAGCTACGATACAAGAATGGTTCAGTGTGATGACTGTGACACCTGGTATCATTTTAAGTGCGTAGGAATCAGGAAGGAACCTGAACATTATGTATGTCCTTCCTGTCTGTTGTAAGTATAGCTACCACTTCATTTGTTATTGCATGCATAGCTATATGTCTATGTATTGTTTAGTTACTTTAATTTGTGTATTGTTTAGTTACTTTAAATTGCGTTGTATGTTTTGTTTACTTTGTATGCACACACTACATTTGTGACTGCATTTTTATTGCACATGGCATGATCTTAATGGAAACTTAAATACTTTAATAATATTATTATAAGCGTGACATAGCTATATGTCAATCTATGTTACAGTATTGTTTAGTTACTTTAATTTGCATTGTATCTGTTTTGTTTACTTTGTATATGCACCCACTACATTTGTGACTGCATTTTTATTGCACATGGCATGATCTTAGAAACTTACAATACTCTAATAATATTGCTATAAGCCTGACATAGCTAATATGTCTACGCAAAATCTGGCCCATTATACCGGTAGAATGGGCAGAGGGGTCCCCATTCTACCGGTATTTTAGGGACCCCGGGTCCCCAATTTACCGGTAGAATAGGGACCCCTAAGGGTCCCTATTTTCACGAAGGGGTCCCTATTATACCGGTAAATTGGGGACCCGGGTTAGGGTTAGGGTTACCCCGTCCCCATTCTACCGGTAGTTTAGGGACCCCGGGTCCCCAATTTAGGGGGTCCCCAAAATACCTTGACACCGTAACCTTAACCGAAAAATTTTCAATCAGATTTCCAGAAGCAGGCGTGGCTTAGCGGTAATCGCCTCGCCTTCCAATGAAAAGGTCGCTTGGATTTTTCCTTTTTTCTTATCTGAATGTAGGAGTTATGCAGATATAAAAGAAGAAAATATTCTTCTCCTGTCACCAACACCCTCGTTGTGCTGGGAGCAGTAGCGCAGTGTCTGGACATATGCTCAGCGATTTGCGAAGCCGAGTTTCAGTACACAAGTTTTGTAGGACTTTTAATTCCGTGGCTATATAGTCTTTGAGTACATGTATATCGGATGAATTTTTTACACTGCGCGGATCGGTTTTCACCACGATGCTCGGTGCATCAAAGGTCTATGTATAGCATGCGCAAGGCGGCATAGTTACAAATGCCAAAAAGTCTCACAAACATATCCTTCTATAAAAGTCTCACAAGTCTAAAAAAAACTCACAAGCGTCCTTCAAGGCATGCACGTATGAAAAAAGTCTCGCAAATCATAAAAAGTCTCACAAGCGTCCTTCAATGCATGCACGTACGGAAAAGGTCTCACAAATCATAAAAAGTCTCACAAACGTCCCTCAACCCATGCACGTACGGAAAAAGTCTCACCAACGTCCTTCAATGCATGCACGTACGGAAAAGGTCTCACAAATCATAAGAAGTCTCACAAACGTCCTTCAATGCATGCACGTACGGAAAAGGTCTCACAAATCATAAAAGTCTCACAAACGACCTTCAAGGCATGCACGTACGGAAAAGGTCTCACAAATCATAAAAAGTCTCACAAACGTCCCTCAACGCACAAATCATAAAAGTCTCACAAACGACCTTCAAGGCATGCACGTACGGAAAAGGTCTCACAAATCATAAAAAGTCTCACAAACGTCCCTCAACGCATGCACGTACGGAAAAAGTCTCACAAATCATAAAAAATCTCACAAACGTCCTTCAACGCATGCACGTACGGAAAAAGTCTCACAAATCATAACGACCTTTTAAGGCATTCACGTATGAAAGAAGTCTCAATTATAAAAGTCTCACAAATCATGCAAAGTCTTCCAAACGTCAGGCCTTCAAGGCATGGACGAAAAAGAAGTATCTAGAAGTATTCCGGTATTCTTGAAGGTGACTTGTTGGTATGAAAAATGTCCCATAAAAAATTGCACGAAGTTTGACAAACATCCTTCAAGGCATGCATGCATGCAAGTACGAAAATTAATGTCTGCATGATAATTAATTTAATCTTCTCCTGCATGCAGGATTTTACAAGTGGGGTAAAACCTCTCGAAATTTTTCTTAGTATTCCATTTAGTATCACAGTGCAAGCAGTGAATCTGAATGCAATTCAACGAAACAGGTCTCTCCTCACTATAAGCAAAAAGTAATCATAAAGAACTCAAACTAAATAAACAAAGGACTATAACAACAGAACGGGCGTGCATGAAATACGTTACTTACTCTTAGGCAATACAGGCTTTTTCCCGTGTTCATAACATTTAGCAGTGTACGCATTTCTCCTCAGCACCATTCTGTGCAAAAAAAGAGAGGTGGTGCTGCTTACTCATCGCACAAACGGTCCGCTTGAACCTAGCAGCCCAAACAAATGTCTGTTCTCCTGCTTGTGTGTTCAGTTTTAAATCAGGGTACTTGGCTTGTATGTGGTCGGGGTTATAGTTTACATGGCGCGTGGGCCTGGTGTGATTCCTTAAATGAAATCTGTCAATGACTTTAGTCACATTTGACCATAACTTGTCCATTGGTGGTGGAAGGGGGAGGGGCTTCTTTGTAACTCTCAGCTGGTCTAAATTGCACATGTTGTCATACGCCAAAATAACAGGAGGCAAGGTGTTGTGGCAACCAAGCTTGGTGACAAGGGCTACTATAGCCACTGTATAAGTATAAGGAATACTTGGGATGGAGATTCTGACCTGTACAGGTGTATAACACATTCATAATTAATATTGAGCCAAGTATTAAGCTATATAATATGCATGTGTATATCCTATAATATCCAGAATGCTATTTTTTGCTGTAATAATCAAAATAGGCATTTCTGCTGCTTAGGGAACAATTGTTTACTGTATATCTACTGTTTTCCATGCAGAGATATTTGTTTCCAAATTTGAAGCAAATATAATGTAAGATGTACGTGGTAGCTATAACCTCACAGACTAATACATGTGGGATTTGAGACTATCTCTTCAAGCAAATAATCTGCATGGGGATTGATTGCTATTAAATTAACTGCATGTATACTGTATATGCCATGCAGAGATAACAATTGAACCTCACTTGTACAGTGGCTGCCAGGACCTACAAAATGGACCTACTTGAACTCCCCTTCTCAAATCACTGATTATATCTGAATGGGGGTGGGGCTGTCTAGATCTGTACCTGTACGCATACGCACAGTATTCAGAACTGTGTGAGCGCATAGATATTATCTACTAGGTGAATGCAGACATAGATAATAGAGTATTATCATCTATTATCTATCTCTATTATCTATGATGCAGAGCACTGTTGGGCGAGCGTATAAGCGAGTTCATCATGCATAACTGACTTTGGTATGATCATCATGATAATATGGAGGGATGTAGTTGAGAAAAACTCAAATGTTAGTGTGGTTTGTACTTAATGCCTGTGAATGCCAGTGAGGCTGTACGTCAAAGTAAACGGAGGGGCAGATAGAAGGGAAGTTTCGGTGACGTCTTCATCTTGCATGTGCAATGTAGACAAGTTAAGATTGGCTAATACGGTCTGACGTATCACGAACACACAATTTCTTCTATGATCTCATGTTTGGACCCAGGTTAGTTCATTATGTACATACAATAGGCACAGTGTCACATTGCAGATTGCTTCTGTTACTGTTTTTTCACACGCTCTTGCTGGCCTTTGCATGAACACGATCAGCCAAGTATGATGTGTGGGCTGGGTAGCCCCTTCACTGTTTCTTAAAGTGTTTCAGTGCTTGAAGAGCATCGCACTTGCACATCTACCCAGCTGTTCAGTTGTGGGGGTGATTTGAGACTTGTAGACAAGGCAAGCTAAAAACGTGTCTAGTGACAGAACAGCTACAACCTCAACACCAGTTAGCGGCCACCAATTTATGCGAGCCACGGTCACAGATGCTGAAGGATGTGTATGCAGCTATTGTGAATGACTATGACAAGTCGCTGAGGGCAGTTCAGAAGCTCCTGCATGATAAACGTTTAACACCACTGCAGAGAGGGACTACTCTGCACAGGAGACATGCCACTTTCTCCTTCAGCTACCAATGTTCATGGCATCGCGGGACTCAGTCATCATCCTCTGCCCTTGCGCTGCTGCCCTCCGTTTTCGCCTGCGTACATGTAAGCGTTCGTTCGATCGCTGGCCTCCTTAGCCGCGTTCAGCCGACTCATGCACCCAACAGTCTCCGCCTTCGCCATGCTCGCTCGTTCTGTAGCCTTCTGTCCTTCTCCACAGGGGTTTCGGCCGCACTCCTTTCTCTGTAGCGCTGTCTGCGCCGTTCCAGTGTCCGCTGTCTACACAAGTCACTCATTCTCTCTCTCCAGAGTGCAGCTTCATGTTGCAGAGGATTATAAGAGTAAAGCAGTTGAAACGCGTGACAACAGTATTTGAAATAGGCATGCATGCTAACGTTTTTACGGAATAGTCCATGCGCACGGACGGGGGCGTCGGGGGGGCTCGCTCGCGCTCGTTTCAAAAGGGAAATTACTACATGTAGTAATACAAAAGAAATAATCACGCTCGTCCCAAAAAGAGTATATAGTATAAAATAAATAAATAAAAACTCACCATAAAGGGAGTAATACAAAAAAAATAGTAATTCACGCTCGCCCCAAAAGGAGTAATGAAATAATAATACAATAATAATCAGCAATAGCACGATAAACATTGTACAAAATCTGAAATATGACTTCTACAATGTCATGCAAATATATGCAGCACAAATGTGGCATACTCACATGAAATAAAAAAAGAACAGTTCAATGTGTGACGACAGCTTCATCACATGTAAATAGTCACGAAGAGAAAGTCTCATCCACTTGAATCTTGACTTTCTGCCTCTAAATCAATCTTTATGCTGTTTTCCAAGGTATCTGCATTTGAAATCACCACTGATGCACTCTCTGGTAGAGCTTGTAAATTTTCATTTGGGTGCTCGGATACTGTTGAGCTCCAGCCACTGCTTGTGATATGTGTGAGCTCACTACCTGCACGGCAGTATGAACATTATACAATAGTCAACATGACATTGAAATCACCTTTGTAGATGCAGTTACAGAAACACTATCATAGAGCCAATAACGCCTCGGTACAAATCTGACTAGTACACTCTAATACGTATGCATAGCCTATTTGTAGAATCTGAATGCCAGAGCTCAGTATGTATAAAACAACTTATGCAGTATTAGCAGGATTGATGATTATTGTTTTTGAAAGCACTGACAGGCTCATGCAGTAACACTGTGCTCTTCTTGTACAGCCTGGTATTTTTCTGATGTAACTTTGCCTTCTGGCTTCCTACCCTGGGTGGTAAAACAATGTATGAAGCTGGTGATGTTATGAAGAATAACATGAACACTTGGCCATCATTGTCTCTACCAAGTGAATCGGATCAGCTCTAGACCTCTACCGCAAACTCTATATGTATGCCACATATCACAGAGACCTAATACACTAGCTGTCACCATAGTCACTGTTCATTCCAGAGACTTTTATGCTTGCTTAACACAATGAGGTACATAAGCAGTAAATCCTTATTAGTCCTGCTCTCTATCTGTACATGACTGCAGCCATTCATGCCTTTACTCCTCTTTGAAATATCTTCAGAAACGTGTGGCCTAACCAGCAATAGAATTTGTGCAGATAGAGCCTGATTTTCGAACCATGAACCCAACAACTATTGAACCAAGGGAACAAAACTTTCAACCACTGCTCAAATTACACAGATGTACTATTACTTTATCCAATCAATGAAATGTACAAAACCAATTTTATATGTATTTTTAACTTTCCTTCAAAGCTGTACAGCAGTATTTTCAAAGGAAACACTGATCTTTATGGACTTATACTGAAAATAATGACAGTCTCGCATCTTCAAGACGACAAAGACTAGTAATCTACTTTTGATTCCCCCCCCCCCCCCCCCCCCCCCCACAAACATACAATTTAAAAGTTAGGTATGCATTACATAAAAGTGTGCCAGAGACAGGACATAGCTAACAGTTGCATTAATTACTGCTTATCTGTGATGGTAGGGAAATCGGAGAAAAGGCGATAATGTGTGGCAAAGCGGTGAGGTGGTGGAACGGGGAGATTAAGGAGAAGATTATGATAAGGAGACTGGTTTACAAGGAGATTAGTATTAGCAGGGAAGATAAATGGGGAGAGTGTTACAAACTATGTTCGGAAATCAAGGAATTGGTATAGATAGTTGAAATGAAGTGATTGAAAAGGCTAATAAAGATTTTCATGAAAACAGGAAAGAGTTCTTGGGCATTTGTTGGCAGGATCTTCAAAGGGTAGTCGTAAGGGTATATTGCTTATTTGAGGGTTCATGTGTAACCAGTACCAAGGGAGTATTATGTGAGCATTATGAAAGACTGTCTACAGCATCTGCAGATGTTCAGTCTGATGCTAGCTGGAAAGAGCATGTAGGGCAGAAAGTGACAGAGTATAGTGAAATGTCTCAATTACGGAAGGTTAAGGTTTTGGAGAGTGGAATTAGTTTTGCAGAAATTTAACTAAAACCTTAACGAATAATAATGCAGGAGGTAATGATCGGCTTGTCATTAGTCTGTTGAAAGTCTAATCTGAAGTAGTTTGTACAGTGGAGACTGTTCCAAAACAAAGAGGACAAGTGTTAATTTTTAGCTTGTATAAGAAAGGTGATACTGAGGGCCCGGGTAATTACAGAGGCATTACATTATTGAATGTGGGAGAAAAATTGTTCTAAACAATCGCATAGTAATCACATTAGAATAAGAAAGAGCTCTTTATGAAGATTTAGAGAGAAAATGAGTCATGTTGATGGCATCTTTGCTCTCAATGAAATCATACCAGGTAGAATGAGGAACACTTAAGCTTTTTTTTTTTTAAATGTTCAGAAGTACTTGACAGAGTTGACACGATCACACAGAGTGCTGTTTTACTGAAGAGAGAAATATCTGATATAGGTCAGGGGGTGGCACAGATTTGTAGTATGTCACCTATCTTATTTAACTCTATTAATCAGTTGTTAGATGAGGTTGAGAAGGCTGTGATTGGCATTAATATTAAGAAGGATGTTCAGGTTGGGGGTCTAATGTTTGCCGATGATTTTGTAGGTTTAACTCCTAATGCTGAGGACTTACAAACAGTGATTAATGTAGTACAGGGGTTTTGTAATAAATGGAGGTTGAAATCTAACATAAAAAGAGTGTTATTATGGTATTTTCTAAAGAGGTTGATACAGGCACATGTTCTTGTTCCGAAATCTGGCTCCAGGTGGACCAAATTTAAAAGGATTAACTACTTGATGTAGATGACCTGCTGCACGTTAGAGACTCAGGTAAATTACATAGCTGCAATCCAGCATGCAGGTATGGGGCTATTATAATATAGGTTCATCGCGCAAAACTGCCTGGCATACACAGCGTGCTTGATGTCTACACAGAAGCTTAACATTTCAATGACAATGTTGATGCATTTTATATATTAGATGTCAAGATATATACAGTACATACTTTCCCCTATATTATACGGGCGCATGCGTATGTATGTGTATCCCATAGCTGGGAGAGAGTTACGTGTACTTCATTACTCTACTTAGTGTTTACCGTTCGTGCGTGGCATGTTTCATATAAAATAACCCTCTCTCAATGCAACCTTCATCATGCAAACATCAATGTACATATGATACATTGTATTTTCATGTAACGTACCATAGATAGCAGTAACATGAAGCTGTGATGGTTGAAGAATAGACAGCCCAAAATGCTCCAGTAAATCCTCTGAAATTTGTAATGAAGCTATAGACTCCAGGGATGCTGTGGAGAATACTGTGGAGAAGCCCCAACTACAAAATTTGTGGGTAGGAAAGTGAAAGATTGCAATCTATCATTTCTGGAAAACATTCTTTGGTTAGGGCATAGGAAGACCATTCAATGGTACTTTTGAACTCCCAAATGCAATCTTATCACAAATTGCTACTCCGCTGTTCAGTTTTTAACTGCAATTCACATCCAAAGCAATGTAGGGACAGCCCGTGTACTTTATACTACACTGACCCTGAGTATTCACTGGCACTTGCTAGAGAGCCTCTGTGATTTTCATAGAGGCTCCGGTGCGAGCCTACAAAGCTTGGATTCAAGGAGAATGATGAACAGGGTCTAGGCAAAAAAGAGAGTGAACATCAGAGTGAAAAACCGTACGTACATACTATATGAGGAAGGCTACTCCCAACCCGCTTCAAGTACGTAATTCTATTTCTTTACAAAAGACTTAGTTTAACATTACTACAGTAGACTCAGGTTATCAGGCACACTTCATCATGTAGCACACATACGCTATCAGGCACATGCTCGCTTCTTGGCCCAAAGCTGTAAAAATTCAGAGGTAAAAACCTCGTTAACAGGCGCACATGTTACAATTAAACGAAACATGGGGTGGAGCAACTAGCACAAAAATAATTATTAAAGGATTGAACGAGAAACTAGGAGACTGTTAGCAGCTAGCTAGCTCTCTGGGTATGTGGCCAACAATCTTTCCGTCTCGATAGATAGCTACTGCTCGCTTGCCATGGTAGCACTGGGAACACTTTGTACACGTAGTGGCCACGAACAACGCTTTCTTTGATCGTGATTCCATATTGGTAGTTAGTAATCTGCTAACAGCAACAAAGCTTCCCATTTTTTTAGCCAGCTAATGTAACCTTGCCGTGAAGAGCTTTAACTTTTGCATCGACAGCTGTCGTTGACACATGCAATAAATAGGCATGGCAACCTTTAACCCCAGATATGTAGCACACTTCGTTATGTAGCGCATACACTGTTGCTATTGTCCCAACTAGCGCATGCACCTGATAACTCGAGTCTACGGTATTTAAGCCATCCTCTCAAATCGACATGTAATCTACACGGTTTCACTTACCACTCAGTGTTAGTATATCTCTCATCATTGGCTTTATACCACCACTTAAGTTTAATTGCACCTATCCCTTCTGCCCTTCAAAGATTCCAACCACATATCTCCCCTTACTCCTTCGTTACACATTTTAAAACAACAGCCAAGTACGTATCTTTTAGCTGTTCCTAGCTAAATAGATTCCAAAAAAAGTGGTCTGCTATTTAATACAAGCCTACACTTCACTATCATATTCAAAAGTAGGGCAAAGTACCGAAACTAACAATAATTATATACTTATCCTTCTTGCAACTATACTGATAATATTTCTACAAACCTAAGTAGTTTTTTCTTTCCACTATTTACTACCTTCTGTACATGACTATCTCATGAACCACTACTAGCAAATTCAATGCCTATCAGTAACATGCAACCCTTGGAGTGTCTATATCTCCCCACTTCCATGAAGTGTACCTGCATGTAATAACCTCTGTAAATACCATAACAGCACTCTTTTTGATTCAACCTCCAAACTCCTGTACTACTCAGAGTTCTCAGCATTAGTAATTAAACCTACATGTACCAAATTGTCAGCAAACATTAGACTCCCAACATTGTCTATAGATATGCCAATCCCAGCCTTCCTAACCTCATCAAACAACTGAAATTTCACAAGCAAAACAGCACTCAGTGAAATGTCATACTAATAATTCTCCACATCTTACCCCTAACCCCAACTTCCCATAACTTATTACACTGTAAACCATAAGCCATCATGTCAAATGCTGAAAATATGCAATTCCACTGACATTAGTTTGTTGCGTAATTTACATGCATCCCTAATTTCTGTAAACGTTACAGACTCCTCCAATAGCAGAGACATTACAATCTCAGAAACAACTCTGATACTTAAAAAAACAGTAGAAATCCACTCAAACCAAGCTAAAGACAAACAACTAACCAAAAAGTTTCTCTCCCATGTGTCTCTGGGTGTTACCATCTTCATTCTGACCACCATGTCTTCTATATTCCCATACACATTCTTTTTCATACCAGAAGAGCGAGCGGCTATCCATCCACCAACGCTGCTAAACTCCAGTGAGTCTGGTTCATGACCAACAGTATATAGCCCTTCTCAGCTAACTGTGGAAAAACAATAGCAGTAAATTTCATATGTAGAGCTCGCCTTATTCCCATGTTCTACTACCTAGGGTTTTTCACACAGTACAAAAATAAAGCCGGGGAATGAGTCTGTGTCCCTATAGTCGTCTGCATGTATATGGTACTCCAATCACAGTACACAAATGATTCACTGATAGTAAGTGGATACACACATGCATTGCATATAGCATCAGAGGAGCAACGTATACATACTTACTTGTACGTAAATTGCTAATGTGTATGGTATATTAATATCCAGTATGTATGCTTGTAGAATGCTCAAATTCTACATGTATATGCACCTTCATTTCCAGGTCTTGTCCAATAATTCCAGCTTCTACGCACATGAATGGTGAGGTTCTCCACGTCCATCCACAGGATATGATCCATCTCTGTCATGCCCAAGGACACAATTACTTTTTTTCTTCTGATGGACACTCTAGGGCACCAGATACTAGAGTAAGCCACTGATGATCGGCCACCAGGTATATTCGGACGCACTAGCGCCGAGCGCGTAAATTAGCGGAAGTGGGCGGGGCCTTCGATCGATAGTACTGACCCTTCGCACTTCGGGTTGAAAGATTGGTGTTTCTCCGTGTCTTGGTTCTGGAGCTATAGCCTTCCAAAGTTGAAATTCGGACACAGCTATGATCGGACAAAAGTATGTATTGTCGGACACCGCTCCGTGTTTCCTCCCTGAAGCAACTTTCGGTGATCTTTCTTCATTATTGGGAGGCCCCACTACCATGCTGCTGCACGCCAAGTTTTCGCCATCGTAGCTGCTTTGAGCACGGAGGGGTGTTATTGAATGTAGAGCCGTGTCACCCTCTCTATAATCGGACAGTGGATTTTGTCTTTTTTCGGTGTAAGGACGCCAAAACACTCTCCAAACGCTAGGATTTGGATATCGTTGGAAAGTACAGACACTTAGCAAAGCAACCGCGCAAGTCTAATGTTTATACGACGTGTCCTTCCTGAGATAGAGCTGTTTTGCCTGATTTCGTACACTAAAAGCTTCAGCATTAAAAATTATTAGAAGAAATCGAGACAAATAGCGCTTTCTCACTCTATCTCGAGAACCATACGACGTATGAATATCGGGCTTGCACCGTTGCGTTGCTAAGTGTCTGTACTTTCCAACGATATCCAAATCCTAGCGTTTGGAGAGTGTTTTGGCGTCCTTACACCGAAAAAAGACAAAATCCACTGTCCGATTATAGAGAGGGTGACACGGCTCTACATTCAATAACACCCCTCCGTGCTCAAAGCAGCTATGATGGCGAAAACTTGGCGTGCAGCAGCATGGCAGTGGGGCCTCCCAATAATGAAGAAAGATCACCGAAAGTTGCTTCAGGGAGGAAACGCGGAGCGGTGTCCGGCAATACATACTTTTGCCCGATCATAGCTGTGTCCGAATTTCAACTTTGGAAGGCTATAGCTCCAGAACCAAGACATGGAGAAACAACAAACTTTCAACCCGAAGTGCGAAGGGTCAGTACTATCGATCGAAGGCCCCGACCACTTCCGGTAATTTACGCGCTCGGCGCTAGCGCGTCCGAATATACCTGGTGGCCGATCATCAGTGGCTTACTCTACCTACATATGTAATTTAAGAAAGTAGAATTGGGATAATTCAGTACATAAGTAGTTCCATTTCTACTCAGTTTTTGTATCATTAGTTGCAGGCAATGTGAAACATACAGACAGTTAATATGGAGCAATCAAATGTAGTGTAACATGCACATGAAGAGTACATGTACATAATTTTGTAGCTGCATGTATGGTGATTAGAACTTACAGCTCTGTATTCATGGACAGATGTCACGGTTCATGCACACAGTCATCACTGACCTCCAAATGGCACGATGCACACATCATACTTCACAGCAGCCTTCACCACTACTTCCACATCTTCATGTCCATGTACTTTATACTACACTGACCCTGAGTATTCAGTGGCACTTGCTAGAGAGCCTCTGTGATTTTCATAGAGTCTCCGGTGCGAGCCTACAAAGCTTGGATCCAAGGAGAATGATGAACAGGGTCTAGGCAAAAAAGAGAGTGAACATCAGAGTGAGAAACCGTACGTACATACTATATGAGGAAGGCTACTGTGCATTGTCAGGTTGATTGACAATAGCATAAGTGAGAATAGTTAGCTACGTGTATAATACAAGGTGCCACAAGTAAATGAATGGTTTGCAATCTGCTAAGTATGGGTCTTCGAGGACTGCATGGTCGTCGTGAGTGCAGGCTCACACAACTAGTAGTACACCGATTCAGAAACAAAAAATGTGTGCCACCTGCAGGGAATCATGATCAAGAGCTTTTCCTGTACTTATGCTCTTATATACAGTTATATGCAGTTGCACTGTATTGGTGGTGAAACTATGAATGTACATACAAAACCATATCAAAAGGCAAACACTATGAACAAATATGTCAGTGCTATAGTACATGTATGTGAAGTGACAGGTTCCTACCCTGAATCTCTGTAAACACATTAAGATCCATAAGTCTCTGTCCTACATCCTATAAAGTAAAGAGAAAATGATAGAATGTTCCAACTGCATGAATTAAAAAGTAAGAGGCATAGTCTGTACAACATAATATAACAACATACATACGTATAGGTGCAGTGCGTTCACACAGGGTGTGCAATTGAACATGCATGTCGTGCAAACATAAATGTACTTATGCAATGCAAAATGTAACATGTGAGCCTGTTAGTATCTAACAGGCACAGTGACACTACACAGTCATACCTACCCTAGCCACTTGCACATTAGAAACTCCCTCCATATTGTGCACAACCACTTCACTGCAGCTGAACCTGTAAAGAAGTGTACTCCAGATGCTTCCTGTGGAGTAGGAAGGAATCATAAAGGAAGTGCATAATAGTTCCTTGCAGATGATTATTTGCAGACAGCTGACACCGATAACTTACCAATACCTCTCCTCATTACATGCAACAGTATCAATGTACTATTAAACCCCAGTATTAACTGAGTTCTGAATACGTAATTGACACATGACATTATACATGCATAATATTCTCACCTGGCATGGTATTCCTATACTGGGATGTGCTAGTGCATCAATATACTCTCTAAGAGTAATTGCCGAAGTATCATCCTGCAGAGAACAAGTGAGAACTAGAACCCTGCGTAGCTACATGTGCCTCTTCCACATAATGCATGTTACTCTGGTCCCGTTGTGGATGTACCATCACATATGTTCGTGCTCTTGCTATGTTAGTGTACTCACGTACAGGTGTGCTGCAAAATACATATACATGAAAAGTGGCACAATTCAAGCTTGATTGTGTAGCAATTGATTTACACTTCATTGTTGAGTTGAACACTACTAGCGTGAAGCAGATGAGCTCTCCATTACATTGAATTTGATAGCAACTTTAAGTGAACTGAAACGTAGCCGTTTTAAAACTAACTCACTTTTCAGCTTACCATTTTAACTACAGTATGTATTTAATGGTGTTTATACATGTATTACTGTCAGTCTGCACATATCTTCTTACAAAATGGAGCATACACATACTATGCACATGCCCTACAATGATGCGGTTAATTCCATAGCTGCCCTGACAAAAAAGCTACCTGATTGAGAAAAAGAAGTAAACAGGAATGTACTTACCTGACGATGATGATGATTACATAAATATGTATACATCTAACCAGTGCACACCTGTTTAAACACAGTTACTCAAGTGTTAATACCATGAATGTACATACTGGTATACGTACAACTCACTGACCAGATGAATATTATGGGTGTGCAGTGAATAAGCGCTAAGGGGGCTCACTCCTCCGGCCTCAAAAGCTTTGTAAACTATAGCCTGCAGGAAGAGGGACATGAAGATCTGTGAGACAGAAACCCAGCAACAGTACAGACATGCCTACATTCTGAAGTACAATTGTAGTTAACATAACAACAGATGAGACATCTTTGCACAGATGCCGTGTCCACTCCCTGCAGTCTCTGTTTCAGACAAAAAAACATGGAAGGGAGACTTGAATATAAAGGAACTGGAAGAGTATGTACTTCCAAAACAGCTAGATGTTCAGATCATATTCAATCACAGTTATAATAGCTTCAGAGCTGGATCTCTACCTTATGAAGGCAAAATAGCGGTGGCTACTAATGAAGGGCAGCGTCTATTCGCGGAAACACAGTATTGATATGCGCAGTGAAATTAAGAGATAAGAATTCCTGTAAACCCCATACATATGCATAGTAAAATTAAGAGATAAGAAAATAGGTGTTCCTGTTCTAAAAGCTCCCTTTAACATCTCTGCAGACAGGGGATGATGCTTGACTGGGGCTTTAAAAAGAACATAACAATGCCCATAAATGTAATTACTGCAGAAAATGTATGAAGACCAATAAACACTACCTCGATATCACTCTATTTGCATCAGTGTGCATAGATTCAAGCTCTAACAATTTCAGTACTTTCCTTAATGGCCTCACTTTTAAAAAACTCATGGACTCACAAGATCCTCTTTCAATCTTTTCGGGTGTGTCTGGTTCATCCTGTGAGAAAGGGGGTATATTACGTACGTATATGTATGCACACATAGTCTGAGTATGTGCCTACACATACACTGCAACAGTAGTTATGATGGTACACGTATACAGATAATGCTATCATACTTTGACAATATATACCGGTATCATTGTATTTTCTATCATTTGAATGCATTGAATGGTGTGTTCACATGTTAGGCATTGTAGTCGTTCCAGTGCTGGTGCTAGCCATGTTGGTTAGGCTGTGATTGGTTACCAGAGTGCTGCAGCGGGAACTTTAAAGTAATACAGCTAGTAGCAATATCACAGCTGCTGGCAAAGCTGACCAAAAATTTCCATAGTTCATGGTAGTTCTATATGTGTAATAGTTACCTTGCTGTCGTGATCTGTACTTGTTGAGGGCTTGTGCTACCTGAGAAGGGCTTGTATCTACGGAGTCAAAGCCAAGGGCTGGGCTCCCATCGTAAGGTTTGTGATTTTAGTATGAGCAAAAGGTTACTGTTTATTTGTACATATGATTAGCTAAGAGCTGAGGTGTTATTAACTTAATATTTGGTTGAAACTGGTCTTTTTTCTTCTCTCCATGTTTCTTTTTCACTGTAAGATTTTTGTGGTGAAAGGCTTTTTTCACACATATCACTCTATTTCACTGTACATTCACAAAGGCCGGAAGATGAGTGTGCAGAGGTGAAGAAAGGGAGGGTGTACTTTACCAAGCTAAGGGAAGAAATTGCAGCCTGGAGATGGACATGAAGGTGGAGTGCATGGTGCAGACTCACAATACAAAATCAACTGATTAAACTAGAGCTGGAATATACGTATGGGTCAAAGAATTTGGGTATAATTCCTTTTTTGTGGCCAGCTTACGTACCTGATTGTATTGCAATATGCTGCACATTCTCTATTATACCACAATACGTAAGTCTAAGTGCTACTGAATGACAACTCATGATTATATTAATCTTTCACCTGCTATGTATGTACAAAGCAAGTGGTGGGGTTGAACCTTTACAAAGATTTTCAGTGAAAAGCTTTATAATGTTAATGTCAGACAGGATAAGAACAATCTCAGGCCCTGCGAAATATTATCATCCCCTGCATCCAAACTACATGGGTAAGAGTTGACTCAATTAGTCTACCAGGCTATTAAATGCTTCATAAAAACTCTGCTGCTGGTTGCTGGTAGTATACGTATACATCTAACATGATCAGTTGTAATTTGGCAAAAACATACATATGTACATATCACACATACATATGTTACTTCCCTACATACACCGTTCACAAACGGCTTTTACATACCACTTTTTCCAGGTCTGCTATCTTGCCATACAAGGCATCTCTCTCAGCTTGAGCTTGACTCATTAACTGTTGGTGGGCCTCCAGAACTGCTGCCTATGAAGGAGAGGTATTGGGAGAATCGTTTCAACAGCAGTAGATTCAACACGGCAGACTTGTCTCAATTGCACCCTTCTCATCTTTTCCTTTTGAGCTTCCTCCCTTTCTCTTTCAAGCCTCTCAATTTCTTCATGACCCAAAATATTCTCCCTATAGCAGCAGTATGTAGATGTAGGCTGTATCTCAATTATCGCAAATAGCTAATATGTTTGTACACGTGTTTTAGCTGTTGAAGTGGGTTATATCTTAATTATCGTACTAATAGTATGAACCTGTATTCAAGCTGTTGCTTCAACTTTGTGATCTCTTGCTGATAGGCTGACAGCAGTGCTTTCTGTGACATGTCCTTGTTGATCTGCACAGTGTTCATGCTACTTTTTGCCCTGAGTATTCAAGTGTGGATGTAGAAAGAGAATACTGCTAAGAAAGAACTGATAAGAAGCATGTTTTAAAAAGCGTAAAGACAAACCAATCTGAAGAAAACAGATTTAGCCAGGGTCTCTGAATACAACACTAGGTGTGCTAGTAGTGATGGCTGCCAGCAGATATGTATACAACTCAGCCGTTACTAGTATGAAATATGTACGTGAACAGACTGCTACGTATTTGCATGTAACATTTAATGATAGCATGCTTCTCTTACACCAGAGTAAATTCTCATACTACATTTTCATGGTGGGTGCAATTACGTGCAAATAAGTACTGGATACTGGTATATACGTATGTACATGCGTACCTCTGTTTTTCCAAATCTTATACTGGGTTATTGCTGCATACATAATTCATTGCATTAATCTTATGTACATGGGCAGTACCTTTTGGCAAATTTGAGTGTATTGAGTGACTATGCATACCTACGTACTAGAGACAGGTATGATGGTAGCAATGAGGGTGGTTTTGCAGTTGCCTCCAAGGCAGTCCTGCAGCAACCGTGTCAGCTTAGAATCTCAATAAGGAATATACTTCACCCCCTAGGATATGCTTGTTTCTTGAGTGCACCAAGTACCTCCAGTTTTACTACATGCAGGTACGAGCTACTGGTCATATGACACACTTCCAAGGCTGAGGATGAATGGCCATACTCTAGTAAAACCCTGGCGACTTCAGCCAGGAACTGCTCATCATCCTGAATGGAAGTACGTAAATCAGAGTCATGCTGAAGGCTTGTGCTAGAACATAGATAAGTACCATCAGTACAACTGACTTATTAAGCTAGAGATGTCACCAGTATTAAAATGGAGTTAGAATCTGTAAGTTATGACTATAGGCCTTGGAACGTTTTGTCTTGCTGCAGAATACATACACAACACATGCTAGCTGCACTGTGGTTCACACAAAACCTATCATACGTACACATATGTATGTATGTATGTGAACGTGCTAGTGTAATACAACTTCTGGCCAGTTAGTAGCCTAACAGATGCTGCCCATGGAAGTGTAAGATATTAATAGTATCTCCACTTACTTAGTAAACCATAAACATACAGCAATGTATAATATTAAGTTAATATGTATACAGTAACCTATCCAACTATATTGTAAACTTCAGATCTACATATACATACATACCTCTTTCTTAGGTGTTGCTAAAAATTGCATGGCCTCTTTGACTAACCCTTCAGGGTGTATGCACGCAACAGCCAATAAAGTACCATGCACCCATTTGAATGTGATGTGTATTGAAAACTGCCAAGTTGATAGCCTGGGCGCACATTATTGTAGCCATATGTACTTTCTTGTCGTTTATAAATATCACTACTAACAGTCCACATGAACAGAGAGCAGAACTGTAGCCATGGGAAGGAAGGACAAACTACGTACATGTATATGGAGCTAGCATATACCTGTACATGTAGCAAAAGTGACATACTGTTCATGCAAGTAATGGCTGCCAAGTGGAGGCAGTGTACACTACAACATTCCCAAGTCATTTGGCTGATCTACTGCTGTTCATACATGTACACAGGCTTTGATTACTCTGCTCCTGGAAGCCACACTGTATGTACTGTATTGACTGGCAGACACTACAAAGAAATAATGGGATCAACACAAGAGGGTGATTAATACAGGGTTGAATGCTTTGATACAGTTATAAATCCCTTTCTTCCTTAAATTTTGTTTTGATTGTGCTTTCAATTATACGTAAATGGTAGTGTCAGCAATTAATTTGCTATGGAATAGGAAGATAATATCCATTCATTGAACCAAGTCAGACTCACTGTTTATCCCCCATGACTGAAAATCCTGTAGATATATATCATGCATTCCTACTTCAGGCCCAGCATCATCCACGTGGACAATTAATTGCAAAATAATTTACAAGCTCAATCAGCATTATCTCAAATTATGAAGAGTAGGCTTGAGATAAATGCTATTCTCCAATTCTTTGATTTTTATTTCAAATTATTTCTCAAGTAACAGCTTTTGCTACACTGTAACAAAAATTATTAAGTGAGCATTCTAGGAAAGACAAGTATGATGACACTAATACACCGATCACTTGATCAGACGCAATTGATACTATCATAGAGTGCTAGCTAGCCACTCCACCAAAGAAAATTATTGCCAGTCCTCTTGCATTGCCGGCGGGAGGGCAGGGCTGGCCCACTCATCTTGGCACATGCCACCAATAAACGATGAGGTTTGCTACTACTCTAGAATCATGCTTTATGCTAATGTCTTGCTATTATTTTCAGCATAATTATTTCAAGCCTCTAATGATAAGAACCTATATGTAAATCTAGCAAGCTGTATTGTAGAGTAAAAGGTGCTATTGAAAATTCAACCACAAAGGGCTACAATGCCGCATAGTTTCTTCATCAAGTGAAAGCACTATCACCCTGTAGAAACAGTTTAGTGACAATGAATATCCTGCATGACAACTACTTCAGTGGTGTAGCCTCACCAGGTGCTGTATATGCAAAGCAGTACTCAAAAGAGAATGAAGACTGTACTACACTACGTAGCTAGCATGTTTGTAGTTCACTGCTTCTGTGCAGTCGCTTATAATATATACTCATGTGGCGGCCATAACACTTATATCATTGACCACGCACCCACATACGCAGGCGGAGCTTGCAAGACCTCTAGTCAGAGGACAAGAGAAAGAGCAACCAGATGTTTAATTAACCAGTACCATCCTGATTGCCATATAATTTATTCTTCCAGATTAATAATATAAACTCTTAATTACAGTCACTAATACTGAGCATGAACATTTGTTTGTGGGTGGATAGATAGAGGTACTGATTGCTAGAATACTACCAAGGTACTCACCACTATCCCAGGGGCTTGGGAAGATGTTTCGGAATACGGGGGCTGGCGCAAGAGACTGCACAGCGGCAGATAGTGTTTCCACACAGTGCAGAAAAATTTTTTGGGACTGATTTGGCAGCTACAAAGAAACAGCAGTGACACTGTGTGAGAGCCACGAAGCCGGGGTGAAAAAAGACTGACTATGCCTCTGGGCTACCATATCAATGCAAGAACACAACAGTTGTACAGTGCAGACGAATATATTATGGACCATATATACTAACCATACAATAATAGACTAGTTATGGCTAGGTATCATCAATTAATGCATGAAATGAAAATTACATTCCTGTGTTATGCAATACTTCACCAGCAACAATTCAATATCACCATACATAAGACATAAAAACATACCCAACAAGCTTCTTTAGTTCCTTCAATCGGTCAGTGTAGTACACCACAGCTGTAAGATCACTTATCGATATATTCTCTGGGCAACTTCTTAATACTACAGCCTTATGATGTGTGTGTGTATACGTAGCATCGTTACCAGTCTCCACTCCCCACTTTTATGCACCTATAATAAAATCTCTGTGGCTATACAACAGTAACAATAATATCTCTGGAGCAATTTTAGTCAGTTGCAAAAAAAAGATAATGCTGCAGGAAAGTAGTAGCTACTACATAACTGCCAACCCTAAGCTGACTCAAAAATGTAAATAAATTGCACTGTGCATTCGTATTTTTATAGGGCTAGGGTTAGGATAGGGGTTAGAGTTCGGTTTGGGGCTAGGGTTAGATAGTGTTAGCACTGTGCAGTTCATAGATTTATACAATGGTAACAGATTATTTTTATAAAATAGCACTGATTCACAAAATGCGGCCAATACACGTACATGCTTATATATGTATGTAAATATACATACTAACCTGTACACATTTACTCACTCGGACCTAATACGTATGCTGGAGAATTAAATCGCAAGATACAACCTAGAGTGGAGCCGGTTTATCTAATAATAAACTTGGTCATTGTACTATGAAGTATGAATACAGTAGTACGCACCATTCAGTAGATTCCACAATGATGGAAATTCCTACCTGTTCTGCAGTACGTGTATTTCTTCACTCTGGGTCTCCATGTTATAGCAGCATACCGTCTGCGTAGAACCTGCATTAATAGTGAGATTCACAATCAGTATTATACATATGAGCAAGTACAACTCTATGTTACGGTGAGCTGTATTGTAGAAGTGGAATTATGTACACCATTCTCCATATACTTGATCTGAGGTATAGGCCTAAAGAAATGTACATGAAACCATCTATGATGAATCGCACAATTCATGGTCAAGCAGATGCAATCCATTCCTATAATTGCACAGCTGTCGTGATGCCGCTTTAGTTTACCACTCCCACAAGCTGTTGTCCTGACATGCATACATACCCCGTCAGCTTGCGCACTACAGCGCTAGCTAGTAGTCTATATTAAATGTGTCCAACCAGATACTTATGCCAGTATGCCACTCAAATAATCCCGGTCTCCTTCATTAAAAATGTGGCTTGGGGCTGGGAATATAGGATCTAAAAAAAACATAACCACATATCGACTCACGCAAAGACACGAGGAGAGCACACTGCCTCTGGCATGAGACATGTACTGCGTAGAGATGAACTGGGGGTGTGGCTGCCGATGTTGAGCCACACTCTAAGCATTTACCACATGGTGCGGTGTCAGATGGGCCCCAAATCGAAGTTATTGACTTTGGAAGGCTGTACCTACTTTCGGTTCATGGATAGTCATGAACAGAAGGTAATAAATAGTGGAAAGAAAAAATCTACATAGGTTTTTGGTAATAGTAATATCAGTACAGTTGCAAGAAGGATAATTAATGTTAGTTCCAGTACTTCACCCTCCTTTAGAATAGGGTAGTAAAGTGTGGGCTTGTAGTACATGGCAGACAGCTTCATTGGAATTTATTCAGCTAGGAGCAGCTAAAAATATACTTGGCTGCTCTTCTAAAACGTGTAATGAAGCAGTATGGGGTTAGAATCTTTTGAAAGGCAGGAGGCATAGGTGCATGCAGACTTAAGTGGTGTTATAAAGTCAGTAATTTGCATGATAAGAGATATCCTAGCTTACTAGACAGTGAGTGGTAAGAGAAATCGTGCAGAGCTAGGCAAAGGAAGACCTGGAAGAGAGTAGGTAGTAAAATGTTTCTGCAGTCATTAAATCAAGAGAGTCAGGATATATTTGCTGAAGAGTACAAACTATTGACCGTATCTAAGCTCCCCCCTAAAAATCGTCTAATTCTCTCACAAAAATATTTCTAATGGTAGACACTCCCAGAGCACATGTACTACACTCCCACATTGCACCCCACATAACTTACACTGCCTCATCACCTAACTCTTTATTCAGACCATAAGTACCTGAACCTAAATTTAAACATCAATCATGTTCCTGGATCCCCAACCCCTGCAAGTAGATCTAATTCTATTTTTTTAAAAAAAGACTTGTACAGCCTCAGCTTATCAGTATTTATATCTTAACACTTCATCTACTCTCTCTAGGAACACATTTACATTTGAGAGAACAGGCTGTGTTTTAGGGTGTGAGAACTGCGACAGGTATGATTTTAGGGGTGTATTAAGAGTAGTTATTGATCAGGGATACTAGGAAGAATAAATTATGTTGTGATCAAAATAATGAAACATCTGTTTGTTCTTGCTCTTGTCCTCGGACTGGAGATCTTACAACTGTGTATGTGTGAGCGTGGTCAATGGCATACGCGCTACAACAGCGACACAAGTAAATTACAACCTATCTGCATTATATCAGCTGCAGTTGACGTGCCATTCTTGTGATATGTACAAACCTGTGAAACAGTGTATCCCTTGCGGAAAGTACTGAAAGAAACAGAGCTACTCTTTCGAGTAGACCTAAAGGTAGAGCTGGCTTTACTGCTCGGGTACTGTGCCACACCTGAGAGAAGAGAGAGCAGGAATATTAAGCATGGACAAACCTGTCAGATCTGACGATAAAGGAGCAGGCACACATAAAAGGTACCCCTCTTGTTGTCTAGATGTTTTCACTCAAGAGTTCTACCATAATTTTGTTCATGGCTAGGAATGACGATGACTCCTTGTATTTACTATGTAAGGTACATGTAGGTGGTACCACATCATTGAACACATTAATTACAACTGCTTGCTAAACCTTAGTCATCAATGTTTATAGGGGTGAGGATTTTACGAAACTAGATTGCACCATTGCATATCTTCAGTTTGAACACATACAAAACCCACCTTTTCACTTAGAATATGAAACAGGAAAATGCAAAATGTTGTAATTCGATGTTCACGAGGAAGCCTTAGAAATTATAAAACCTTCTGTGACTTCTTGAAGGCAGAGGTTAAGTGAATCCATTGGCAAAGTAAAGATTAACAGCTAGCTTCTGCTGATGAATCAGGTAGTCCTCACAAACAGATATTTTTAGTTCTTGTTCCAAAATCTGGGTCCAGGTGGACCAAATTTAAAAGGACTAGCTACTTGATATAGATTACCTGCTGCACGTTAGAGACTCAGGTAAATTACATAGCTGCAATCCAGCATGCAGGTATGGGGCTATTATAATATAGGTTCATCGCGCAAAGCTGTCTGGCATATACAGCGTGCTTGATGTCTACACAGAAGCTTAACATTCCAATGCCAATTTTAATGCATTTTATAATTATATTAGATGTCAAGATATATACGGTATATGCTTTCCCCTATATTATACGGGCGCATACATGTACATACGTATGTGTACCCATAGCTGGGAGAGAGTTACGTGTACTTCATTACTCTAAGTAGTGCCATAGATAGCAGCAACATGAAGCTGTAATGGTTGAAGATCAGACAGCCCAAAATGCTCCAGTAAATCCCCTGAAATTTGTAATGAAGCTATAGACTCCAGGGATGCTGTAGAGAATACTGTGGAGAAGCCCCAACTACAAAATTTGAGGGTAGGAAAGTGAAAGATTGCAATCTATCATTTCTAGAAAACTTTGGTTAGGGCATACGAAGACCATTCAATGGTAGAGTAAGCCACTGATGATCGGCCACCAGTTATATTCGGACGCACTAGCGCCGAGCGCGTAAATTACCGGAAGTGGGCGGGGCCTTCAATCGATAGCACTGACCCACTACCATACTGCTGCACGCCGAGTTTTCGCCATCGTAGCTACTTTGAGCACGGAGGGGTATTATTGAATGTAGAGCCGTGTCACCCTCTCTATAATCGGACAGTGGATTTTGTCTTTTTTCGGTGAAAGGACGCCAAAACACTCTCCAAACGCTAGGATTTGGATATCGTTGGAAAGTACAGACACTTAGCAAAGCAACCGTGCAAGTCTAATTTTTATACGACGTGTCCTTCCTGAGATAGAGCTGTTTTGCCTGATTTCGTACACTAAAAGCTTCAGCATTAAAATTATTAGAAGAAATCGAGACAAATAGCGCTTTCTCACTCTATCTCGAGAACCATACGACGTATGAATATCGGGCTTGCACCGTTGCGTTGCTAAGTGTCTGTACTTTCCAACGATATCCAAATCCTAGCGTTTGGAGAGTGTTTTGGCGTCCTTACACCGAAAAAAGACAAAATCCACTGTCCGATTATAGAGAGGGTGACACGGCTCTACATTCAATAACACCCCTCCGCAAGTGATCGTCGATTTGAGAATGACAAAAATGCGGTGATCACCGAAAGTTGCTTCAGGGAGGAAACACGGAGCGGTGTCCGGCAATACATACTTTTGTCCGATCATAGCTGTGTCCGAATTTCAACTTTGGAAGGCTATAGCTCCAGAACCAAGACACGGAGAAACACCAAACTTTCAACCCGAAGTGCGCCCACTTCCAGTAATTTACGCGCTCGGCGCTAGCGCGTCGGAATATACCTGGTGGCCGATCATCAGTGGCTTACTCTACTTTTAAACTCCCAAATGCAATCTTATCACAAACTGCTACTCCACTGTTCGGTCTTTAACTGCAATTCACATCCAAAGCAATGTAGGGAAAGTCCATGTACTTTATACTACACTGACCCTGAGTATTCACTGGAACTCGGTAGAGAGCCTCTGTGGTTTTAATTGACACATGACATTATACATGCATAATATTCTTACATGGCATGGTATTCCTGTACTGGAATGTGCTGGGATGTGCTAGTGCAGAGAATGTGCAGCAGATTACAATACAATCACACATCACTCTACGTATTTCACTGTATTTTCACAAAGGCTGCAAGATGAGTGTGCAGAGGTGGAGAAAGAGAGGGAGTACTTTACCAAGCTAAGGGAAGAATTGCAGCCTGGAGATGGACATGAAGGTGGAGTGCATGGTGCAGACTCACAATACAAAATCAACTGACTAAACTAGAGCTGGGATATACGTACTATGGGTCAAAGAATTTGGGTCTAATTTTTTTTTGTGGCCAGCATACCTGATTGTATTGCGATCTGCTGCACATTCTCTATTATACTACGATACGTAACTTTAAGTGCTACTGATTATTAATGGAGTTGTTGTAGGTGTCTACCATATAACTCTTGCACGCGCAATTAATGACAACTTATCAATCTTTCAATTGCTATAGGGTATGTACATAGCAAGTGGTGGAGTTGAACCTTTACAAAGATTTGCAGTGGACAGCTTTATAATGTTAATGTCAGAGAGGGTACGAACAATCTCAGGCCTTGCGAAATATATATCATCCCAGATTTGGTAGGTATTGGGGTCAAAGTACAACCTAACCTATTCTTCTCAGCTTCCAATTCAGCAAGCCTGCGCTCTAACTGTGACTATTCATGTCTAATCCGTTTTTTGGCCTAGTAGCAACAAAGGAAAGGAAAATAAGTTCAAATATTGCACTGTAATATAACGATCATTGACAAGTCTCACCATTTGGACAGCTTTTTGGAACACTTCAGACTCACTAATGTCTCTACTGCCACCATAAAGAAGCTAAAAATCAAAAAGACAATTGCTACATTATTCTGCATCCAAACTACATGGGTAAGAGTTGACTCAATTAGTCTACCAGGCTATAAAATGGTTCGTAAAAACTCTGCTGCTGGTTGCTGGTAGTATACGTATACATCTGACATATGATCAGTTGTAATTTGGCAAAAACATGCATATGTACACATCACACATATACGTAAGTTACTTCTCTACATACATCATTCACAAATGGCTTTTACATACCACTCTTTCCAGGTCTGCTATCTTGCCATACAAGGCATCTCTCTCAGCTTGAGCTTGACTCATTAGCTGTTGGTGGGTCTCCAGAACTGCTGCCTATGAAGGAGAAGTATTGGGAGAATCGTTTACACAGCAGTACATTCAACACGGCAGACTTGTCTCAATTGCACCCTTCTCATTTTTTCCTTTTGAGCTTCCTCCCTTTCTCTTTCAAGCCTCTCAATTTCTTCATGACCCAAAATAATCTCCCTAGAGCAGCAGTATGTAGATGTGGGCTGTATCTCAATTATCGCAAATAGCTAATATGTTTGTACACGTGTTCTAGCTGTTGAGGTGGGTAATATCCTACTAATAGTATGAACCTGTGTTCAAGCTGTTGCTTCAACTTTGTGATCTCTTGCTGATAGGCTGACAGCAGTGCTTTCTGTGACATGTCCTTGTTGATCTGCACAGTGTTCTTGATACTTTTTGCCCTGAGAATTCAAATGTGGATATAGAAAGAGAATACTGCTAAGAAAGAACTGATAAGAAGCATAATCAACTGTTTTAATAAGTGTATATATAAAGACAAACCAATCTGAAGAAAACAAAATTAGCCAGTGACTCTGAACACAACACTAGGTGTGCTAGTAGTGATGGCTGCCAGCAGATACGTATACAACTCAACTATTACTAGTATGAAATATGTATGTGAACAGACTGCTACGTATTTGCATGTAACATTAATTGGAGGATAATAATAGCATGCTTCCCTTACACCAGAGTAAATTCTCATGCTACATTTTCATTGTGGGTGTAATTACGTGCAAATAAGTACTGGATACTGGTATATTATATGTATGTACATGCGTACCTCTGTTTTTTCAAATCTTATACTGGGTTATTGCTGCATACATAATTCATTGCACTTATGTTTTGTACATGTACAGTACCTTTTGGCAAATTTGAGTGTATTGAGTGACTCTGCATACTTACTAGAGACATGCTAGCTGCACTGTTGTTCACACAAAACCTATCATACGTACACATATGTGTGTATGTATGTGAACGTGCTAGTGTAATACAACTTCTAGCTAGTTAGCAGCCTAACAGATGCTGTCCATGGAAGTGTAAGGTATTAATAATATTTCCACTTACTTAGTAAACCATAAACATAATGCAATGTATAATTAGGAACAGTTAATATGTATACAGTAACCTATCCAACTATATTGTAGACTTCAGATCCACATATACATACATAGCTCTTTCTTAGGTGTTGCTACAAATTGCATGGCCTCTTTGACTAACCCTTCAGGGTGTAAGACATGAAGATAGTGCACTGAGCAGCTGGATAAGAAATGCACGCAACAGCCAATAAAGTACCATGCACCCATTTGAATGTGATGTGTATTGAAAACTGCCAAGTTGATAGCCTGGGCGCACATATTGTAGCCATATGTACTTTCTTGTCGTTTATAAATATCACTACTAACAGTCCACATGAACAGAGAGCAGAACTGTAGCCATGGGAAGGAAGGACAAACTACGTACATGTATATGGAGCTGACATATACCTGTACATGTAGCAAAAGTGACATACTGTTCATGCAAGTAATGGCTGCCAAGTGGAGGCAGTGTACACTACAACATTCCCAAGTTATTACATTTAGCTGATCTACTGCTGTTCATACATGTACACAGGCTTTGATTACTCTGCTCCTGGAAGCCACACTGTATGTACTGTATTGACTGGCAGACACTACAAAGAAATAATGGGATCAACACAAGAGGGTGATTAATACAGGGTTGAATGCTTTGATACAGTTATAAATCCCTTTCTTCCTTAAATTTTGTTTTGATTGTGCTTTCAATTATACGTAAATGGTAGTGTCAGCAATTAATTTGCTATGGAATAGGAAGATAATATCCATTCATTGAACCAAGTCAGACTCACTGTTTATCCCCCATGACTGAAAATCCTGTAGATATATATCATGCATTCCTACTTCAGGCCCAGCATCATCCACGTGGACAATTAATTGCAAAATAATTTACAAGCTCAATCAGCATTATCTCAAATTATGAAGAGTAGGCTTGAGATAAATGCTATTCTCCAATTCTTTGATTTTTATTTCAAATTATTTCTCAAGTAACAGCTTTTGCTACACTGTAACAAAAATTATTAAGTGAGCATTCTAGGAAAGACAAGTATGATGACACTAATACACCGATCACTTGATCAGACGCAATTGATACTATCATAGAGTGCTAGCTAGCCACTCCACCAAAGAAAACTATTGCCAGTCCTCTTGCATTGCCGGCGGGAGGGCAGGGCTGGCCCACTCATCTTGGCACATGCCACCAATAAACGATGAGGTTTGCTACTACTCTAGAATCATGCTTTATGCTAATGTCTTGCTATTATTTTCAGCATAATTATTTCAAGCCTCTAATGATAAGAACCTATATGTAAATCTAGCAAGCTGTATTGTAGAGTAAAAGGTGCTATTGAAAATTCAACCACAAAGGGCTACAATGCCGCATAGTTTCTTCATCAAGTGAAAGCACTATCACCCTGTAGAAACAGTTTAGTGACAATGAATATCCTGCATGACAACTACTTCAGTGGTGTAGCCTCACCAGGTGCTGTATATGCAAAGCAGTACTCAAAAGAGAATGAAGACTGTACTACACTACATAGCTAGCATGTTTGTAGTTCACTGCTTCTGTGCAGTCGCTTATAATATATACTCATGTTGCGGCCATAACGCTTACATCATTGACCACGCACCCACATACACAGGCGGAGCTTGCAAGACCTCCAGTCAGAGGACAAGAGAAAGAGCAACCACATGTTTAATTAATCAACCAGTACCATCCTGATTGACATATAATTTATTCTTCCAGATTTATAATATTAACTCTTAACTACAGTCACTAATGCTGAGCATGAACATTTGTTTGTGGGTGGATAGATAGAGGTACTGATTGCTAGAATACTACCAAGGTTCTCACTAGTCTAGCTAGCTATCCCCAACTTCTCCCCACCTTGGGATCGCTTGCAGTATCTCGGCCGAGATACTGCAAGCGATCCCAAGGTGGGGAGAAGTTGGGGATAGCTAGCTAGACTAGGTTCTCACCACTATCCCAGGGGCTTGAGAAGGTGTTTCGGGATACGGAGGCTGGCGCAAGAGGCTGCACAGCGGCAGATAGTGTTTCCACACAGTGCAGAAAAAAATTTTGGGACTGATTTGGCAGCTACAAAGAAACAGCAGTGACACTGTGTGAGCGTCACAGAGTCGGGGTGAAAAAAGACTGACTATGCCTCTGGGCTACCATATCAATGCAAGAACACAACAGTTGTACAGTGCAGACGAATATATTATGGACCATATATACTAACCATACAATAATAGACTAGTTATGGCTAGGTATCATCAATTAATGCATGAAATTAAAATCACATTCCTGTGTTATGCAATACTTCATCAGCAACAATTCAATATCACAATACATAAGACATAAAAACATACCCAACAAGCTCCTTTAGTTCCTTCAATCGGTCAGTGTAGTTCATAACAGCTGTAAGATATGATAGATCACTTTATCTATTCTTTGGGCAACTTCTTAATACTACAGCCTTATGATGTGTGTGTGTATACGTAGCATCGTTACCAGTCTCCACTCCCCACTTCTATGCACCTATAATAAAATCTGTGTGGCTATACAACAGTAACAATAATATCTCTGGAGCAAGCTTAGTCAGTTGCAAAAAAAAGATAATGCTGCAGGAAAGTAGTAGCTACTACATAACTGCCAACCCTAAGCTGACTCAAAAATGTAAATAAATTGCACTGTGCATTCTTATTTTTATAGGGCTAGGGTTAGGATAAGGGTTAGAGTTCGGTTTGGGGCTAGGGTTAGATGGTGTTAGCACTGTGCAGTTCATAGATTTATACAATGGTAACAGATTATTTTTATAAAATAGCACTGATTCACAAAATGCGGCCAATACACGTACATGCCTATATATGTATGTAAATATACATACTAACCTGTACAAATTTACTCACTCCGACGTAATACATATGCTGGAGAATTAAATCGCAAGATACAACCTGGAGTGGAGCCGGTTTATCTAATAATAAACTTACTATGAAGTATGAATACAGTAGTACGCACCCAGTACATTCCACAATGATGGAAATCCTACCTGTTCTGCAGTACGTGTATTTCTTCACTCTGGGTCTTCATGTTATGGCAGCATGCCGTCTGCGTAGAACCTGCATTAATAGTGAGATTCACAATCAGTATTATACATATGGGCAAGTACAGCTCTATGTTACGGTGAGCTGTATTGTAGAAGTGGAATTATGTACACCATTCTCCATATACTTGATCTGAGGTATAGGCCTAAAGAAATGTACATGAAACCATCTATGATGAATCGCACAATTCATGGTCAAGCAGATGCAATCTATTCCTATAATTGCACAGCTGTCTTGATGCCGCTTTAGTTTACCACTCCCACAAGCTGTTGTCCTGACATGCATACATACCCCGTCAGCTTGCGCACTACAGCGCTAGCTAGTAGTCTACAATGTGTTCAACCAGATTCTTAGTATATGTGAGTATGCCACTCAAATAATCCCGGTCTCCTTCATTAAAAATGTGGCTTGGGAATATAGGATCTAAAAAAAACATAACCACATATCGACTCACGCAAAGACACGAGGAGAGCACACTGCCTCTGGCATGGGACAAGTACGGTGTAGAGATGAACTGGGGGTGTGGCTGCCGATGTTGAGCCACACACACTCTAAGCTTTTACCACGTGGTGCGGTGTCAGATGGACCCCAGATCGAAGTTATTAACTTTCGAAGGCTGTACCTACTTTCGGCAGCGACTAGTACTATCTACACTCAGCTCTCGACCAATGAGGATAGCTAGAGTACGAGGAGATGCAGATGAACCAGGACTAAGAGGTCTGAGTATATACACTGAAGGCAGTTTACCCACTAAATTTACTACCCAAGGTTTCATACAACTGCGGGAAACTGTACGGGTGAGTGGGTGGGGGTAGTGAATAAATTGTCAAATTATAGTTGCCTAGAGGAATATTTTTTAATCATCTGTGTCCAGTGATGTTGAAGAAATTATTCTAGGCTCAGGTCATTGTGGTGGTAGTCTTGCAGGCGAGACTCACTGAGCCTGAAGGTCGTTGCTTTAATGCATGTCTTGTGCAAGCCATAATTTGCAAGGAGCTACTCTAGTCTGCAGTACCTGCTCCGACGATCATTTTGTGCAATTTTTGCTAAGCTTGCAGTTTGTATACGTAATAGCATGGGTTGCTGTGCAATTTAGGATGAATTGCACAAGTAATGCAACCAGGAAGGAATCAATTGCACGAGGCAAAGCCGAGTGCTATTTACCTTCCTGGTTGCATTACGAGTGCAATTCGAAGTGAATAGTGCATTTGGAACAACATCTGAGTTGTAATAAATTTGGACAGGGTGTAACAGCAATCATACTTATTTCGGAATACGTGATCAGTAGGTTCCTTGTTCATATATGAAGCCATCGAGATGGCAGGTTATGGCCTAGTGTACACTCCACTTTTGTGAGCTCTGCCAGCTGTTTAAGTAATCTGCCAAGAGAACGGTTTTTCAACACAAGCACTATAGTCATCTTTGCTTCCGAACACTTTAGGACCGTTGCTTTAATATGCTAGGGAGCCTGTTGGTACTACATGTAGCTGCTAGTCAGATATGTGTAGCTTATACTCTGCACTGATGAGCAGATGTTTTCAGTATATAAGCCCACCATTTACACATGTAGTAAAGCTACATATAAAGAGCTTGCTCCTGTGGTTTTATTTGATCTACAGTGCTTGAAGCAGGACTTCTAGACAAATTCACAAATGGTTCCAGGTTTGAAGTCAATGAAACAGATAAGGTTGCTGGTATATAATAATTTTTGTGTGTTTGATCTGCTGTTATTATGGTCTCCACTGTTTTTCCCAAAAACAGCTGGCAGTGGAGACTGGGAACGAGGGGTAATTACACTTCCAGTAAAGTTGTCTTTAGTAAATATTTTGTACATGTATATATGTATGTTTGGCTACAAAAAATAAATATCGGATTCTAGTTTCTCATCTACAGTATTTCTGTCGAAATTAGACTCTGTCACACTAAGTTATGCAATGGGTCATATCCGTTTGTGTGAATATACAGCATATCTATCCGTATATACGTAAGTGAGTAGACATGTCAACTTTCACCATGTGTTAGTCATCTATGATATTAGCCTCGTTCCCCTTCACTCAAAGGGCCCTTTACGAGGCCAGGGTACGAGGCTATATTAAGATATCATCAATGAGGCTGTAATGAGAGAGTGAGAATGTGGTGACTCTCACTCTTTGCTGTGAGCATCCTCACTCTGTGTGGTTTGCTGCATCAGGGAACTGAGAGCTCCAGTGACTTGCTAGAAGTAGCAATTGTATTCCTTGTACCCAGCCCTCCCTGCATTTCTCACCTGCTATTTTTTTGATTGCAGGTGAAAAAGGCTTGGAGTACTGGGTGCGAGTTAATGTTTTCTGTTGCAATCAATTCAAATATCTACCTTAGCTTGCTTATATATATGTTCATGAAGTAATTCTTACTGGGGTCACAAACATCTGTAGGTAATAGTGTGTTCTGGATTACTAGTGGGAGGGAAATTGTAGTATGACTGCCGCTGTCAGCGATCGATTGGGTACTTCTTGGAGCCTCTGATGATGCTGGCTCCTTTTGCGAAATCTTCTGTTTGTGTCACACTTAGAGGTTAGGCTAACCAGTGGACCAGATGATCCATCAGTGAGTACATACATGCTGTACATGTTATACCTCCTCCTCAAACAGCTTGTAATTAAGTATAGTGTCGGGGTCCACACGAGGAACTGAGAGAAGCTATGAGTCCTCTGGTGTTACCAGAAAGTAACCTGAATCACACTTGAGAGCCTGCATGTATGGCCAGCCTCTCTGCCCGGAATATACATGTGCCAAGGGCCTCTCATCAGTGGCACACACTTGATTTCTATACCTACGTATACATGTATTTCACAGGTGGACTACTACCGGATGTGTGTCCTACCACTCTTGAAGAAAATCCTACCAGTTGGTGAAGTTGAGCTGAAGGTACTACTTACATGTACATTAGATATTTATGACTAGTGCATGTCCTGTGAGCTGTTTGGAAGACTGTGTATTATTGAACTACTTATGAAGTAGGTGTATATGGTGGGCAAGCAGAGATGCAGGTAATGAATCACTACTTGGGCATGCATGGTGCAATATAGAGTTTTCATTGACATCATCCGCATGTAGAAACTGTTACCAGGGCGTCATTTTGGTGGGCAGTAAAAGTACATAGCCATACTCATAAACACCGGAAGTTACTCTCGTACTCGTAGTCTAGATGGCAGATCCACTCAATTTATCCCGCCTGAAACTTCCTCACAGCGATAGTGGAGATACTGAATGCGTAAGTTCCCAGCAGCTCTTGTTTCTGAGATCACTGTTTGACATGCCAATCTAGTTGTACTTTGAGCAAAAATGGGCATAAACGGAACGTGACACGGATATACTACTGGAGCATGTGGTCTGTGACGACACGTGAAAACTCTCTATTATGGCAGCAGCCGCAGCTGCATGCTCACTAAAAATGGATAATGATGTGAAAACCAAAATGTGAATAACTTTCCACTTTTAGTTTGAAGCCTGTTGGTCCAAAAGATCTCATCTTAGAATACATGTACATGTACGTGTATGTGTGATGCTACAAAGAAATTTAAGTACATGCCTATACTGAAAAAAGCAGAATCCATAAGAAGCAGAAAGAATATAAGATTTTGAAAAACAGAGGTACGCATGTACATACGTATATACCAGTATCCAGTACTTATTTTTACGTAATTACACCCACAATGAATAATTACCATGAGAATTTACTCTGGTGTAAGGGAAGCATGCTATTATTATTCTCCAATTAACGTTACATGCAAATACGTAGCAGCCTGTTCACGTACATATTTCATACTAGGAACAGTTGAGTTGTATACATATCTGCTGGCAGCCATCACTACTAGCACACCTAGTGTTGTATTCAGAGTCAGTGGCTAAATCTGCATTCTTTACACTTATTAAAATAGTTGATTATGCTTCATATCAGTTCTTTCTTAGCTGTATTCTCTTTTTATATCCACATTTGAATACTCAGGGCAAAGAGTATCAAGACCACAGCGCAGATCAACAAGGACATGTCACAGAAAGCATTGCTGTCAGTCTATCAGCAAGAGATGACAAAGTTGAAGCAACAGCCTGAGCACAGGTTCATACTGTTAGTACGATATTACCCACCTCAACAGCTAGAACACATGTACAAACATACTAGCTTTTTGCGATAATTGAGATACAGCCTACATCTACATATTGCTTCTATAGGGAGAATACCTTGGGTCATGAAGAAATTGAGAGGCTTGTAAGAGAAAGGGAGGAAGCTCAAGAGGAAAAAAATGAGAAGGGTGGAATTGAGATAAGTCTGCCTTGCTGAATCTACTGCTGTTGAAACGATTCTCCCAATACCTCTCCTTCATAGGCAGCAGTTCTGGAGGCCCACCAACAGCTAATGAGTCAAGCTCAAGCTGAGAGAGATGCCTTGTATGGCAAGATAGCAGACCTGGAAAAAGTGGTATGTAAAAGCCATTTGTGAATGATGTATGTAGAGAAGTAACATACGTATGTGTGATATGTACATATGCATGTTTTTGCTAAATTACAGCTGATCATGTTAGATGTATACGTATACTACCCGCAACCAGCTGCAGAGTTTTCACGAACCATTTACTAGCCTGGTAGACTAATTGAGTCAACTCTTACCCATGCAGTTTGGATGCAGAATAATATAGCAATTGTCTTCTTAAATTTTCAGCTTCTTCATGGTGGCAGCTAGTAGAGACATTAGTGAGTCTGAAGTGTTCCAAAAAGCTGTCCAAATGGTGAGACTTGTCAATGATTATATTGCATTTGAACTTATTTCCCTTTCCTTTGCTGCTACTAGGCAAAAGATCGGATTAGACATGAATCTGAGTCATAGTTAGAGCGCAGTCTTGCTGAATTGGAAGCTGAAAAGAAAAGGTTATCTTACATTGTACTGTTACCCAAATACCTTGCAAATCTGTACATACAGGGGATGATCATATTTCGCAGGGCCTGAGATTGTTCTTGACATTAACATTATAAAGCTTTCCACTGAAAATCTTTGTAAAGGTTCAACCCCACCACTTGCTATGTACATACATAGCACATGAAAGATTGATATAATCATGAGTTGTCATTAATTGCACATGCACTAAACTAGTCTATCCCAAGAATTATATGATAAATACCTACAACAACTCCATTAATAACCAGTAGCACTTAAATTTATGTATCGTAGTATAATAGAGAATGTGGAGCAGATTACAATACAATCACACATCACTCTACATATTTCACTGTACATTCACAAAGGCTGCAAGATGAGTGTGGAGAGGTGGAGAAAGAGAGGGAGAACTTTACCAAGCTAAGGGAAGAATTGCGGCCTGGAGATCGACAGAAGGTGGAGTGCATGGTGCAGACTCACAATACTAAATCAACTGACTAAACTAGAGCTGGCATGGGCCAAAGAAATTGGGTACAATTTATTTTGCGGCCAGCATACCCAGGTGAAAAAAGACTTTCACCACAATAAATCTTATAGTAAAGGAAAAACATATGGAGGGATGGAAAAAGACCATTTCGACCAACTATTAAGTTAATAACAGCACAGTTCTTATGTACAGATGATAAATAAACGGTAACCTTTTGCTCATACTAAAATCACAAACCTTACAATTTGAGTCCAGCCCTTGGCTTTGACTCCGCAGATACAAGCCCTTCTCAGGTAGCACAAGCCCTCAACAAGTACAGATCACGACAGCAAGGTAACTATTACACATATAGAACTACCATGAACTATGGAAATTTTTGGTCAGCTTTGCCAGCAGCTGTGATATTGCTACCAGCTGTACTACTTTAAAGCTCCCGCTGCAGCACTCTGGTAACCAATCACAGCCTAACCAACATGGCTAGCACCAGCACTGGAACGACTACAATGCCTAACATGTGAACACACCATTCATTGCATTCAAATGATAGAAAATACAATGATACCGGTATATATTGTCGAAGTATGATAGCATTATCTGTATACGTGTACCGTCATAACTACTGTTGCATTGTATGTGTAGGCACATACTCAGACTCTATGGGTATAGCTTCATTACAAATTTCAGAGGATTTACTGGAGCATTTTGGGCTGTCTATTCTTCAACCATCACAGCTTCATGTTACTGCTATCTATGGTACGTTACATGAAAATACAATGTATCATATGTACATTGATGTTTGCATGATGAAGGTTGCATTGAGAGAGGGTTATTTTATATGAAACATGCCACGCACGAACGGTAAGCACTAAGTAGAGTAATGAAGTACACATAACTCTCTCCCAGCTATGGGGTACACATACATACGTATGCGCCCGTATAATATAGGGGAAAGTATGTACTGTATATATCTTGACATCTAATATATAAAATGCATCAACATTGTCATTGAAATGTTAAGCTTCTGTGTAGACATCAAGCACGCTGTGTATGCCAGGCAGTTTTGCGCGATGAACCTATATTATAATAGCCCCATACCTGCATGCTGGATTGCAGCTATGTAATTTACCTGAGTCTCTAACGTGCAGCAGGTCATCTACATCAAGTAGTTAATCCTTTTAAATTTGGTCCACCTGGAGCCAGATTTCGGAACAAGAACATATGCCTGTATCAACCTCTTTAGAAAATACCATAATAACACTCTTTTTATGTTAGATTTCAACCTCCATTTATTACAAAACCCCTGTACTACATTAATCAATGTTTGTAAGTCCTCAGCATTAGGAGTTAAACCTACAAAATCATTGGCAAACATTAGACCCCCAACCTGAACATCCTTCTTAATATTAATGCCAATCACAGCCTTCTCAACCTCATCTAACAACTGATTAATAGAGTTAAATAAGATAGGTGACATACTACAAATCTGTGCCACCCCCTGACCTATATCAGATATTTCTCTCTTCAGTAAAACAGCACTCTGTGTGATCATGTCAACTCTGTCAAGTACTTCTGAACATTTAAAAAAAAAAAAGCTTAAGTGTTCCTCATTCTACCTGGTATGATTTCATTGAGAGCAAAGATGCCATCAACATGACTCATTTTCTCTCTAAATCTTCATAAAGAGCTCTTTCTTATTCTAATGTGATTACTATGCGATTGTTTAGAACAATTTTCCTCCCACATTCAATAATGTAATGCCTCTGTAATTACCCGGGCCCTCAGTATCACCTTTCTTATACAAGCTAAAAATTAACACTTGTCCTCTTTGTTTTGGAACAGTCTCCACTGTACAAACTACTTCAGATTAGACTTTCAACAGACTAATGACAAGCCAATCATTACCTCCTGCATTATTATTCTTTAAGGTTTTAGTTAAATTTCTGCAAAACTAATTCCACTGTCCAAAACCTTAACCTTCCGTAATTGAGACATTTCACTATACTCTGTCACTTTCTGCCCTACATGCTCTTTCCAGCTAGCATCAAACTGAACATCTGCAGATGCTGTAGACAGTCTTTCATAATGCTCACATAATACTCCCTTGGTACTGGTTACACATGAACCCTCAAATAAGCAATATACCCTTACGACTACCCTTTGAAGATCCTGCCAACAAATGCCCAAGAACTCTTTCCTGTTTTCATGAAAATCTTTATTAGCCTTTTCAATCACTTCATTTCAACTATCTATACCAATTCCTTGATTTCCGAACATAGTTTGTAACACTCTCCCCATTTATCTTCCCTGCTAATACTAATCTCCTTGTAAACCAGTCTCCTTATCATAATCTTCTCCTTAATCTCCCCGTTCCACCACCTCACCGCTTTGCCACACATTATCGCCTTTTCTCCGATTTCCCTACCATCACAGATAAGCAGTAATTAATGCAACTGTTAGCTATGTCCTGTCTCTGGCACACTTTTATGTAATGCATACCTAACTTTTAAACTGTATGTTTGTGGGGGGGGGGAATCAAAAGTAGATAACTAGACTAAGTCTTTGTCGTCTTGAAGATGCAAGACTGTCATTATTTTCAGTATAAGTCCATAAAGACCAGTGTTTCCTTTGAAAATACTGCTGCACAGCTTTGAAGGAAAGTTAAAAATACATATAAAATTGGTTTTGTACATTTCATTGATTGGATAAAGTAATAGTACATCTGTGTAGTTTGAGCAGTGGTTGAAAGTTTTGTTCCCTTGGTTCAATAGTTGTTGGGTTCATGGTTCGAAAATCAGGCTCTATCTGCACAAATTCTATTGCTGGTTAGGCCACACGTTTCTGAACATATTTCAAAGAGGAGTAAAGGCATGAATGGCTGCAGTCATGTACAGATAGAGAGCAGGACCAATAAGGATTTACTACTTATGTACCTCTGAGTCATTGTGTTAAGCAAGCATAAAAGTCTCTGGAATGAACAGTGACTATGGTGACAGCTAGTGTATTAGGTCTCTGCGATATGTGGCATACATATAGAGCTTGTAATAGAGTCTTGAGCTGATCCGATTCACTTGGTAGAGACAATGATGGCCAAGTGTTCATGTTATTCTTCGTAACATCACCGGCTTCATACACTGTTTTACCACCCAGGGTAGGAAGCCAGAAGGCAAAGTTACGTCAGAAAAATACCAGGCTGTACAAAAAGAGAGTAAGTCACAGTGTTACTGCATGAGCCTGTCAGTATAGTACTTTCAAAAACAATAATCATCGATCCTGCTAATACTGCATAAGTTGTTTTATACATACTGAGCTCTGGCATTCAGATTCTACAAATAGGCTATGCATACGTATTAGAGTGTACTAGTCAGATTTGTACCGAGGCGTTATTGGCTCTATGATAGTGTTTCTGTAACTGCATCTACAAAGGTGATTACAATGTCATGTTGACTATTGTATAATGTTTATACTGCCGTGCAGGTAGTGAGCTCACACACATCACAAGCAGTGGCTGGAGCTCAACAGTATCCGAGCACCCAAATGAAAATTTACAAGCTCTACCAGAGAGTGCATCAGTGGTGATTTCAAATGCAGATACCTTGGACAACAGCATAAAGATTGATTTAGAAGCAGGAAGTCAAGATTCAAGTGGACGAGACTTTCTCTTCGTGACTATTTACATGTGATGAAGCTGTCGTCACACGTTGAACCGTTCTTTTTTTATTTCATGTGAGTATGCCTCATTTGTGCTGCATATACTTGCATGACATTGTAGAAGTCTTATTTCAGATTTTGTACAATGTTTATCCTGCATGCTATTGCTGATAATTATTGTAACAGTATTATTATTTTATTACTCCTTTTGGGGCGAGCGTGAATTACTATTTTTTTTTGTATCACTCCTTTTATGGCGAGTTTTTATTTATTTTTTTATACTATATACTCTTTTTGGGACGAGCGTGATTATTTCTTTTGTATTACTACATGTAGTAATTTCCCTTTACGAGCGCGAGCGAGCCCCCCCGTCCGTGCGCATGGACTATTCCGTAAAAACGTTAGCATGCCTATTTCAAATACTGTTGTCACGCGTTTCAACTGCTTTACTCTTATAATCCTCTGTAACATGAGCGTGCACTCTGGAGAGAGAGAATGAGTGACTTGTGTAGACAGCGGACACTGGAACGGCGCAGACAGCGCTACAAAGGAGTGCGGCCGAAACCCCTGTGGAGAAGGACAGAAGGCTACAGAACGAGCGAGCACGGTGAAGGCGGAGACTGTTGGGTGAGTCGGCTGAACGCGGCTAAGGAGGCCAACGATCGAACGAACGCTTACATGTACGCAGGCGAGAACGCAAGGCAGCAGCGCAAGGGCAGAGAATGATGAAGTCCCGCGATGCCATGAACTTTGAGGAGAAGATGGCATGTCTCCTGTGCAGAGTAGTCCCTCTCTGCAGTCGTGTTTATCAGGAGCTTCTGAACTGCCTTCAGCGACTTGTCATCATCATTCACAACAGCAGCATACACATCCTGTGACCGTGGCTCGCATAAATTGGTGGCCGCTAACTGGTGTCGAGGTTGCAGCTGTTCTGTCACTAGACACGTTTTTAGCTTGCCTTGTCTGCAAGTCTCAAATCACCCCCACAACTGAACGGCTGGGTAGATGTGCAAAGTGCGATGCTCTTCAAGCACTTAAACACTGTAAGAAACAGTGGAGTGCTAAGCTCACCTTTCTTTCATAACACTCAATGTTTTTGGCACCTCCAAAATCATCGATTCCGATCTGTGAAGGCCTTTTCCTTGACTCTTTTTGGTAATGGTTGCTGCCTTGTGCTCTTTATTACATGGAAGAAATAGGTTTACATGATGCTATAGATACATATGATATGCATACTTAGCAACCACAGTTAGTTGCACGAGGCAATAACTGTTACACTATGTTAGAGCAGTTGTGATAGAGACCCCCACCAAACATTGTCAGGGCATAGATAGTCGAGTAGAAGGACAGGGATTGGAAACTCAAGTAACACATATTGCACATTTTGTACTATTTGTATACTACAATTCTACTCTACTATCTATGGTCAGGGAGTCTAATTTACAGCGCAAGACTCTATGTCAAAGACTTTCAATGTCAATGGCTATCACTTAACGTCTAACAGCAAAAAATGTGTCAAAGACTAGCTACTTTATTTTGTAGGTCTACAGAGGTTTGCACTCGAAAAAATACAAGGCCTAAGCTTACTCTAACGCTACAGATGAAAGGCTCATTACTGAGCAGGGCAAGCTTTCTGGTTTCTACTCTGCACAGTCTCTTGCAAGCTTTTGCAAACCTCTGTACCGACACGGGAGCTAGTTTCGCGAGCCAGACTGTACCCCATTTTGGGGGTCCCAATATCGCGCGTAGTCTGGCTACGCGAGACTATATCGCGCGTACACCTGGGCCAGCTACGTACCCTGGCTGACCAAATTACAGTACAGAACGGGTATATATTAGCGAGTACAATCTTACATAGCTTTAATCTCCCGTTGTATGAGTGGCCAGCAAGTTTGAAATTCTCTCTACCCCTCCCTGACGAAGATTCCCGACGCTTCAGCGAGGCTTTGTCCATGACGGCGCACAAACGCATTCATTGTGAATGAATGGGGGTGGGGCTGTCTAGACCTGTACCTGTACGCATACGCACAGTATTCAGAACTGTGTGGGCGCATAGATATTATCTACGAGGTGAATGCAGACATAGATAATAGAGTATTATCATCTATTATCTATCTCTATTATCTATGATGCAGAGCTCTGTGGGGCGAGCGTAAGCGAGTTCATCATGCATAACTGACTTTGATATGATCATCATTATAATATGGAGGGATATAGTTGAGAAAAACTCAAATGTTAGTGTGGTTTGTACTTAATGCCTGTGAATGCCAGTGAGGCTGTACATCAAAGTAAACGGAGGGGCAGATAGGAGGGAAGTTTCAGTGACGACTTCATCTTGCATGTGCATGCAATGTCGACAAATTAAGATTGGCTAATACGGTCTGGCGTATCACGAACACAGAATTTCTTCTATGATCTCATGTTTGGACCCAGGGTAGTTCATTATGTACATACAGTAGGCACAGTGTCACATTGCAGATTGCTTCTGTTACAGTTTTTTCACGCGCTCTTGCTGGCCTTTGCATGAACACGATCAGCCAAGTATGATGTGTGGGCTGGATAGCCCCTTCACTGTTTCTTAAAGTGTTTCAGTGCTTGAAGATTATCGCACTTTGCACATCTACCCAGCTGTTCAGTTGTGGGGGTGATTTGAGACTTGCAGACAAGGGAAGCTAAGTACGTGCCTAGTGACAGAACAGCTGCAACCTCAATAACAATTAGCGGCCACCAATTTATGCGAGTCACGGTCACAGGATGTGTATGCTGCTGTTGTGACAGGATGTGTATGCTGCTGTTGTGAATGCCTATGACAAGTCGTTGAAGGCAGTTCAGAAGCTCCTGATAAACACCACTGCAGGGAGGGACTACTCTGCACAGGAGACATGCCACTTTCTCCTTCAGCTACCAATGTTCATGGCATCGCGGGACTCAGTCATCATCCTCTGCCCTTGCGCTGCTGCCTTGCGTTTTCGCCTGCGTACATGTAAGCGTTCGTTCGATCGTTGGCCTCCTTAGCCGCGTTCAGCCGACTCACCCAACAGTCTCCGCCTTCGCCGTGCTCGCTCGTTCTGTAGCCTTCTGTCTTCTCACACAGGGGTTTCGGCCGCACTCCTTTCTCTGTATAGCGCTGTTTGCGCCGTTCCAGTGTCCGCTGTCTACACAAGTCACTCATTCTCTCTCTCTCCAGAGTTCACGCTCATGTTGCAGAAGATTATAAGAATAAAGCAGTTGAAACGCGTGACAACAGTATTTAAAATAGGCATGCTAACGTTTTTACGGAATAGTCCATGCGCATGCACGGACGCGCACGCACGCACAGGTCTACACTAAGGGGGTCTCGCTCACGCTCGCCCCAAAAGGAGTAGTAATAATAATAATAATAATAATAATAATAATAATAATAATAATAATAATAATAATAATAATAACATTAATAATAATCAGCGATAGCAGGATAAACATTGTACAAAATCTAAAGTATGATTTCTACAATGTCATGCAAGTATATGTGGCACAAATGAGGCATGCTCACATAAATTAATAATAAAGAACACAACCGTTCAACATGTGACGACAGCTTCATCACATGTAAATAGTCACAAAGAGAAAGTCTCGTCCACTTGAATCTTGACTTCCTGCTTCTAAATCAATCTCTATGCTATTGTCCACGATATCTGCATTAATTTGAAATCACCACTGATGCACTCTCTGGTAGAGCTTGTAAATTTTCATTTGGGTGCTCGGATACTGTCGAGCTCCAGCCACTGCTTGTGATGTGTGTGAGCTCGCTACCTGCACGGCAGTATAAACATTATACTATTATAGTCAACATGACATTGTAATCACCTTTGTAGATGCAGTTACAGAAACAATATAATAGAACCGTAACGCCTCAGTGCCAATCTGACTACTACACTCCAATACGTATGCATAGCCTATTTATAGAATCTGAATGCCATTAAAGTATTAGCAGGATGATTATTGCTTTTGAAAGCACTGACAGGCTCATGCAGTAACACTGTGACTTACTCTCTTTTTGTACAGCCTGGTATTTTTCTGACGTAACTTTGCCTTCTGGTTTCCTGCCCTGGGAGGTAAAATAATGTATGAAGCCGGCGATGTTATGAAGAATAACATGAACATTTGGACATCATTGTCTCTACCAAGTGAATCGGATCAGCTCAAGGCTCTACCGCAAGCTCTATATGTATGCCACATATCACAGTGACCTAATGCACTAGCTGTCACCATAGTCACTGTTGATTCCAGAGACTTTTAGGCATGCTTAACACAATGAGGTACATAAGCAGTAAATCCTTATTGGTCCCGCTCACTATCTGTACATGATTGCAGCCATTCATGCCTTTAATCCTAAGAAATGTGTGGCCTAACCAGTAATAGAATTTGTGATAGAGCCTATTATTTTCGAACCATGAACCAAACAACTACTGAACCAAGGGAACAAAACCTTCAACCACTGCTCAAACTACACAGATGTATGACTATTACTTTATCCAATCAGTGGAAATGTACCAAAACATTGTGTGTATATTTTTTACCTGTCCTTTAAAGCTGTGCAGCAGTATTTTCAAAGGAAACACTGATGTACATAGACTTATACTGAAAATAATGACAGTCTCGCGTCTTCAAGACGACAAAGACTAGTTATCTAGTTTTGATCCCCCCCCCCCCCCCCCCCCCCCCCCACAAACATTCTATTTAAAAGTTAGGTATGCATTACATACAAGTGTGCCTGAGACAGGACATAGTTGCATTAATTACTGCCTATCTGTGATGGTAGGGAAATTGGAGAAAAGGCGATAATGTGTGGCAAAGCGGTGAGGTGGTGGGATGGTGAGATTAAGGAGAAGATTATGATAAGGAGACTTTTATAAGTATTGGCAGGGAAGATAAACGGGGAGAGTGTTACAAACTACATTCGGAAATCAAGGAATTGGTATAGATAGTTGGAATGAGGTGATTGAAAAGGCTAATAAATGAAAACAGGAAAGAATTTTTGGGCATTTGTTGGCAGGATCTTTAAAGGGTAGTTGTAAGGGTGTATTGCTTCTTTGAGGAGTACTCCAGGTACATGTGTAACCAGCACTAAGGGAAATTTGAAAGTATTATGTGAGCATTATGAAAGACTGGGTACAGCATCTGTAGATGATCAGTTTGATGGTACGTAGCTGGAAAGAGCATGTAGAGCAGAAAGTAACAGTGTAGCGCAAAATGTCTAGATTACGGAAGGTTAAGGTTTTGGACAGGGGAATTGGGTTTGCAGAAATTTAACTAAAACCCTAAAGAATAATAATGCAGGAGGTAATGATGGGCTAGTTGGGGAGCTTTTTAAGTACGGTGGTGAAGGAGTAGACTAGTTAGTCTGCTGAAAGTCTAATCTGAAGTAGTTTGGACAGTGGAGTGTGTTCCTAAACAACGAGGACAAGTGTTACTTTTTAGATTGTATAAGAAAGGTGATACTGAGGACCCGGGTAATTACAGAGGCATTACATTTTTGAATGTGTGAGCAAAATTGTTCTAAACAATCGCATAGTAATCACAATAGAATAAGAAAGCGCTCTTCATGAAGATTTAAAGAGAAAACGAGTCATGTTGATAGCATCTTTGCTCTCAATGAAATCATACCAGGTAGACTGAGGAACACTCATGCTTCTTTCTTAGATGTTCAGAAGTACTAGTTTGACACAGTTTGACATGATAGCTAATAGTTTAGGTTATGGGAAATTGGGGAATGAGGCGAGTTATTAAGGATACCACACAGAGTGCTGTTTCACTGGAGGAAGAAATATCTGATATAGGTCAGGGGGTGGCACAGGGTTGTAGTATGTCGCCTATCTAATTTATTAACCAGTTGTTACATGAGGTTGAGAAGGCTGTTAATATTAAGAAGGATGTTCAGGTTGGGGGTCCAATGTTTGCCGATGATTTTGTAGGTTTAACTACTAATGCTGAGGACTTACAAACATTGAATAATGTAGTACAGGGGTTTTGTAATAAAATAATGGAGGTTGAAATCTAACATAAAAAAAGAGTGCTGTTATGGTATTTTCTAAAGAGATTGATACAGGCACATGTACATGGAAGTGGGAAGATAAAGACATTCCAGAGGTTGTAATTTACTGTTACTTGGGCATTGAATTTGCAAATATTGGTTCATGGATAGTCATGAACAGAAGGTAATAAATAGTGGAAAGAAAAAATCTACATAGGTTTTTGGTAATAGTAATATCAGTACAGTTGCAAGAAGGATAATTAATGTTAGTTCCAGTACTTCACCCTCCTTTAGAATAGGGTAGTAAAGTGTGGGCTTGTAGTACATGGCAGACAGCTTCCTTGGAATTTATTCAGCTAGGAGCAGCTAAAAATATACTTGGCTGCTCTTCTAAAACGTGTAATGAAGCAGTATGGGGTTAGAATCTTTTGAAAGGCAGGAGGCATAGGTGCAGACTTAAGTGGTGTTATAAAGTCAGTAATTTGCATGATAAGAAATATCCTAGCTTACTAGACAGTGAGTGGTAAGAGAAATCGTGCAGAGCTAGGCAAAGGAAGACCTGGAAGAGAGTAGGTAGTAAATTGTTTCTGCAGTCATTAAATCAAGAGAGTCAGGATATATTCGCTGAAGAGTACAAACTATTGACCGTATCTAAGCTCCCCCCTAAAAATCGTCTAATTCTCTCACAAATATATTTCTAATGGTAGACACTCCCAGAGCACATGTACTACACTCCCACATTGCACCCCACATAACTTACACTGCCTCATCACCTAACTCTTTATTCAGACCATAAGTACCTTGAGCCTAAATTTAAACATCAATCATGTTCCTGGATCCCCAACCCCTGCAAGTAATTCTATTTTTTTAAAAAAAGACTTGTACAGCCTCAGCTTATCAGTATTTATATCTTAACACTTCATCTACTCTCTCTAGGAACAAATTTACATTTGAGAGAACAGGCTTTGTTTTAGGGTGTGAGAACTGCGACAGGTATGATTTTAGGGGTGTATTAAGAGTAGTTATTGATCAGGGATACTAGGAAGAATAAATTATGTTGTGATCAAAATAATGAAACATCTGTTTGTTCTTGCTCTTGTCCTCGGACTGGAGATCTTACAACTGTGTATGTGTGTGCGTGGTCAATGGCATATGCGCTACAACAGCGACACAAGTAAATTACAACCTATCTGCATTATATCAGCTGCAGTTGACGTGCCATTCTTGTGATATGTACAAACCTGTGAAACAGTGTATCCCTTGCGGAAAGTACTGAAAGAAACAGAGCTACTCTTTCGAGTAGACCTAAAGGTAGAGCTGGCTTTACTGCTTGGGTACTGTGCCACACCTGAGAGAAGAGAGAGCAGGAATATTAAGCATGGACAAACCTGTCAGATCTGACGATAAAGGACCAGGCATAAAAGGTACCCCTCTTGTTGTCTAGATGTTTTCACTCAAGAGTTCTACCATGATTTTGTTCATGGCTAGGAATGATGATGACTCCTTGTATTTACTATGTAAGGTACATGTAGGTGGTACCACATCATTGAACACATTAATTACAACTGCTTGCTAAACCTTAGTCATCAATGTTTATAGGGGTGAGGATTTTACGAAACTAGATTGCACCATTGCATATCTTCAGTTTGAACACATACAAAACCCACCTTTTCACTTAGAACATGAAACTGGAAAATGCAAAATGTTGTAATTCGAAGTTCACGAGGAAGCCTTAGGAATTATAAAACCTTCTGTGACTTCTTGAAGGCAGAGGTTAAGTGAATCTATTGGCAAAGTAAAGATTAACAGCTACGTAGCTTGGCCTAAGCTGAGTCGTGTGTATTATATGGGAAAGGTGTCCGGCTGGTTTTTTAGGCATGAAATGTCAGACTTGTTTTTCTAAATAATAGGAATAGGGTAGCCATACAGTACAGAGTAAAAATTTAACCATGGATAATATAGACACGTAAACGTGTCTATGATTTAACTCCCAAGTATAGAGAAATAGTGACTCTAAAGTATTTTTGATCTCACTTAACATGTGAAGCTTATGTGTCGTGTGACATAGTTAATCGCAAGCGGCATGAAACTGCCACCACGAACTGTCTGACAACGACAATATGGCCATGCATTCACAGATTTGTAGCGACCCAGTTCATTAAAGCCTATGAGCAAGTTCAGTATACACGCTATCTACGTACATGCAGCACCAAATTTTGCAGGTCTATGAATTACGTAGTTCAATACCACAGATGTTTTGAGAGAACAATTAAAGATTGTGCCATAATTTTAATTTACATGTGTAATACTATTTACGTAAACATATCAATATTATACTCTTATTGTGCGTGAATTTAATAACAGGGAGTGTCCAATCAGCCATTAATTGACTGGTCTCCCTGGAAGTTCTGCATGGAATTCAACAATACCCAATAAGATACTATGGCACTGATTCTGTGGTCCCTACTAATAAGGAGTTCATAATTTTACGGTAATACCACACTCACCTCCATACTCTCCAAGTTCCTGTGTCCTTCCGCTCTTTTGATCTTTCAGTGATGGGGATGCAGCTAGCCTAGAGTTCTGAGATGTAGTCGCGCGGGCCAGACTTTGCGAGACTACTTGAGATGGGGCAATGTGCGCTACAGCCATGCATATAGCTGCGGGGCCCCGAGATCTAGATCGGGGTCTAGAAATCAAGTGCCACGTGCGGATCCACGGTTCGGAAATTGCTAGCGAATCCATGCTGCTGCGAGAGTACAACTCCAGCTAGCACGTGGTGTCGACCTCAACGCGAGATATCACCATGATTTGCAGGCTTTGTTCTGACACCGTGCCCTGGGGGTGCTATAGTCACACTGCATGCTGGCAGTTAAAAGGAAGCCTTGTCTTCGATGCGCTGAAAACGGAGCAAGGTACGTATGAGCATGCTCTATAATTTATCTATTGGTACACTACGCAATAAGATAAGAATGCAAAATAGGTTACGCACAGCCATTGCCTATTCGCTGTACTTGTACAGGCATCTTGCAACATGCACTTGCAAGGCCTCTAGACCACACGTGTTCAGGTATTGGGTTATTCCATTTTATACCCGTACACCCCCTATGGATGACAAAATTTCACAAAGTGGTTTTGTCCAGGGTACCAATGAGACATTTGTCCGGGGGTTCTTTTTGAATATTGGGATGTGTCCAGGGGTCAAAATCGCCATGTCCAGGGGGTGCTATACAGAAAAAAAGTGTGTCTAGGGGGTTCAGCGAATAGTAACACCATTTCATTCTTCTTGTCCAGGGGTTCACTGTGAAATCCAAGTTGTCCAGGGGTAAGAAATTATTATGTCCAGGGGTAACATCAAAAACCATACGCGTCCAGAGGTCAAAATCTCAGTATCCGGGGGCAAAATTATAGAAAAATCTTGTCCAGGGGACAAAAGGCGAAAGTTGTCATCCATAGGTGGTGTACAGTTATAAAATGGAATAGCCCATTCAGCAAACAACATAATGAATGTGATTAAGCTTATCATAATTGCTGTAGCGTATGCAATCATAGAGCTAGCTAGTCAAAAGGTGTACATCCATATCTCATTTTTATGATGAGAGTAGAGTAGAAGAGCTAACCTTCCTTCTACTTTATTCTCCATAGAATGATCACTGCATCGATTCGCTCAGAGCGTCTGGCCAGAGGGGGGAGGGGGAGGCTGGCAACAAGGCTAGTACGGTAAGCTAACTGCTCATAATTATTATAGCACAGAGTGTGAAAGATGTTTCTGGGAGCAAATTTTTAATAGTTTATAACCACTAAAGTAAGGTAGTCTCACTCCACTAAAGTAAGGTAGTCTCACTCAAGAAATTCGCTAGCTTATTGAAAGGAAAGTGCTTGGATTACAGTACCACAATGCCCTTTTTCACCAAATTTTTTGTGAGTTATGCCTTCATTCAGACCAGTGCAACATCATGTCTCGAGTAAGACACTCTGGCTTTACTTTTATTGTGAAATATGCTGTATGGTGGACTAGATTATTCCAGCGATTAAACTTAATCCCCGTTTCTTGTTTGTGTCCCAACTGAATGGAGGAAGTCATGTTTGCACTGCAGCATCGGGGGGCTCACTCCCCAAATGCAGGAATTCATGTTTTTCTATTGCAAGCGCCAAATTCTGGGGGAGGTCTGGGATTGAGTACGCACTGCTGTATATTTTATGTGTGTGTGTAGCCTTGTTCCCAGTCTCCACTCTCCAGCTTTTTTGCACACTGGAAAAAGTTAGTGAGGAGTGGAGACTGGGAACATGGCTACATAGTGTGTGTGCTAAAAGTACATCCCACCATGAGACAATTTAAGACTTCCTTAATGCTGCAGTGTTACCATGTTATGACTGATTAGATGCATGTTGTGATCGTCACATTAGATGCAAATCCAGACTTGATATTAACCCTTTGGCTTCCTAGATTTGTGAATATTATTTTAGTCTGTGAGCTTACTTCCAGTAATCTGAATTATTACTGTCTCCTGCTAGGCCCTACTGCACTGTAGAATGCCCTGAGGGAAATCCCCTGAGGCGCTAGGAACGATGCGTTGCCATGGAAACACGTGTTAGGTTACGTGACTTGTAAAAGCGATGTAAACTTGTGATTTTCAGGCTGAGCACAGTAGTTAGCTAAAGCACGGAGTATGATGACTGATAGGCAGTAGCTACAGTATAGAATAGGCTCTGGAGATGCACAGACGGGTCACAGACACAGAGAACCTACAGAAACTGAGAAGACCAGAAGGAAGCACCGACCAGACAAGTTGCAGCGCGGACTAGCGCATTAGCGCACGAGAGCGACATTTTTGTGGTTGTTATATCCGTACAGGAAGCTATGAATATTTATAAAATATATATCAGTACAGAGGTCAATACATGCGCAAAGTAAACAGGATATAATCGTTGTGGTTGCTGCGTACTACGCGGCACTACGTGGCTGATAAGACCAGGCATTTTAAGAGCGCCATTTGGCGCTCTCGGAAGCCAAAGGGTTAATTAATGCATGCCTAGCTTGGCGCTGAGAGCGAAAATAGCCTGTTTCCCAAGCCATGTATTGTTTTTGACTGCCTGGCAACACGGCTAGAAGGGGGAACCCGGTTGTACGTGGGTGGGCTCCAGGATCCAAATGAGTACTACTTAAACACGCATTACTAACCATGCGTAAGGTTTTAGTTCTTATGACTGATTAGATGCATGTTGTTGCATGCTGTAGCAGCTTCCAAAGTGGGTGCGGTTTGTGATTCCTCTCTATAGCTCGATCTAGCTCTCCACGTGTCTCTGCGCGATGCCTCCCTGTGCATGCATATGTCTAGTAGAGCCATTGGGTGAGGACCTTTGCGCAGTATTACTATGTAGTCTTGTTAGACAAGCTCAGTCCGGTAACCAATAATGTGCATAGGGCCTGCATGAATATTCTCATGAATATTCGTATTATGTACCACAATACTGTTGTAACTCATCATACCAGCAGGGTTGAAAGTTTAAGTGCTGGGAATATAGCTACAAGGGAACAAGTTTTATGTTTCCATGCGCATAAACATAACAGCACATGTTCTCTTTTGCCTCCATTATACAATGTTAGAACTGCCCTGAAAGCTAGGATAGTTAATGGTCAATTACTTATACTATGTTTCAGGGACTATTATGTTTAATTATTGTACACTTTCAGGGAAAGTCCATTAATAGCCAACACAAGGGTAAAAATGATAACAGGCAGTGTAAGTTATGTGGGGAAGAATGTGAGAGTGTAGTACATGTGCTCTGGCAGTGTCCTGTGTATGATACCATTAGAAATCTTTTGAGGGGGGGGGGGGGAGGAGCTCTGAAGAGTTTAGTACGCTCAATAATTTTAAGAAAACAGCCTCTGTTTTTAGGGTGTGAGATTTGGGACCTCTCATTTCAAAGAATACATTATGGTTGGACCAGGCAGCATGACAGCTGAGAGCTGACAGCCAGCAAATTGTTGATAGTGCCCAACTTGTACCGCAAAACAAGTCAACTGTACACCACAAAACTAGCTACTTGTACATAAAATAGGCTGGGATGGGCCAAACAAGGAGTAATGTGGGCACAACATATTTAGGACACATGGCCAGTGTGCGCAGGGGAAAAAACACTATCACTTAAAAAACCTCAACATGTGAGGAAAAACAGTGAGGTGAAAAAACCAAAGTAAACAAAACCTCCCAGCAACACACAGCAACACACACACAAAATGAATGCACAATTGTCCACTCCATACGGTCTCTGGACATGCACTTGGCTTCTAGAACCGTCTCTGCACTGGTGTCAACTCCATACAGCCTCCGTAGGTGCGCTCAGCATACAGAAGTCTTGCCACCAGCTCAAGACGGCTGTCAAACTCCATATGGTCTCAGTAAATGGAGGTCAGGCTTTCACAGCCCGATGTACCTCAGCAGGGAAAAAAAAACACTCCACATGACTACTGTATTATATATACTCCCACCACAATCCTTCACTTCACTGCTGCTGCTGCCGAGAGATGCTCCAAGCAGCCCCAGCATAAGCTTATATACCCACAGCCCAGCCTAGTAGCAACCAGTTGGAATTTTCCGCCACACTGGCGGTTGCTTAGCTCTAGCTAACTGCGCATGCAACAATGAGAGCGCATTTTCCATTTAATTCACTGCGCTCAAACAACAGAAAATATACAGGTATAATTTTAAGGCTTATTTAAGACTAGTTAAGATGTATTATTAATCTGGATACTAAGAAGATATAGTGATCAGGATGTTGTAACATCTGATTGCTCTTCCTCTTGTCTTCTGACTGGAGATGTTACAAGCGCTGCCTGTGTATGTGGGTGTGTGGTCAATGACATAAGTGCTACGGCAGCGACATTAGAATATTATACATACATGTAGTTATCCTACGTTTTAGGGCGTTCAAACATTGTGCACAACCCAGATAATTCATCTTGCAGTTATCAGTTGGGTGAAAATTCCTACTCTTAATACCTTCCACCTCCCTACATTATATTGCTGTTCTGAACTTTGTTTTGCCTTTACCCTCAGCTCAGCGTGGTTCTGATGACAGTACAACTGTGGTAGCAGTGGTTGTGCCATTGTCTATCATCCTTGTTGCCCTCTTGGTTGTCGCAGTCTTCGGAGTAGTGTTCGTTGCTGTCAAACATGGAGGCACAAAGTCCTCAGTGTATGAGCTGAATGGTGAATTGCAAGAAAAGAAAGCTCATCCAGAAAGTATAATTGAAGATTATTGCCTCCCAGAAAATGAACCATCAATGGAGGTTCAGGTATAAGTTTAGCATGCACATTTTTGCTGTTTTCACTCACACCTTAACAGTCACCACTACGTCTTGATATCAAATATGTGACTATTTTTGGTATGCCTGCTGGTAATATTAAATCAGTTTTCAATTTTCAAGTGGGTGAGACTTCCAGTATGGAATATGACTTGTCATTCTGTTGATTGTGGTGAACCTCACACAAGTATCATCAATGAGATAGCACAGGCTATAGAGGAAAGCCAATAAAGTCCAAGTACTAATACACAAGTTAGGCATAATAAAGAGCAAAACCTACAAGTAGTTGACTCTCTTCTCTTGCACAACTACCTGGGCTACATGTAGTTGAACTTGCTCGCTTCGCTTGCTCTATACAGATAGAAATGAAGTGCAGTAGAAATGGAGTTTGTGGTCGGCAAGGCCTACTCTGAATATTCTGTTCAAAACTCACTGAAAATTGCCCTATTACTACTGCACTATTCTTGATGCTTCTTCGTGCCTATTGTTATAGATGGTTAGATAGATAGGTATCCAGGAATGTCCCATCAGCTTAAGCTGGTCTGCGTGGGCGTCCTGAACAAACAGTAACTGTAATACATCAACAAACACATCAACATAAATCACAAGACTGAGTAGGGAGTTCATCCGATGCCATTCTGACCCTGGTTCTAGACCGGGAGGGTATTGGTGACCACAATAATCTTGGCCTAAGCCTATAGTGGAACTCTATAATAAGCAGTCACCCTTCAACCATGGCTGTGATAGAAGAGGTGGTTGTGTTCACTGTATTATGAGGTCCATTGTGCATTACCAATATGTAGGTTGGGCCACATAATATTATAGTGGCCATTATTGGGAGGTGGCTGCCACATAGAGTGAACCTATTACAAACACAATGGAACATACAATGAATTAAATTAAGTACGCACACTCACGTAGTATCAGAATGTCTAGATGTACATGCATTAAACAGGCAGATGAAGTGATCGATATGTAGCGCAGTCATTCTGACTTTGGAACACAAAAAAATAATTCAGTTCTGCCAAAAGTCTCTTACATTCTGCAATATAGTTCACTGGCTGTGAGAGGGCAACAGCTCTCAGCTGGATCCTGGGAAGGGCCAGGATGTGGTACTCCACAGTAGCCCCAAGCCTGACCATGTGCGACTTCTGCCCTGCATGGGGAAACCAAAAGAAATTTGCAGCTGTTCTTGATCTCCATTCATTCAGAGCCTCTTAGCCCAGAATCAAAGGTCAAAACTGCCGTACACTGGCTTTGTGTACAACAGGCAGTCCCAGCGGATGTGGTGGACTATTGTGAAATAATTTAACATGATTGAACACGTCTATAAATAGGAGGAGGGGCTATGCTCACCTACACCTCTGGTTGGGGTGGGATCGGCGTTTGCAGCTGAATAGACACGGGACTTGCTCTCATCATGAACCTCAGATCAAGTGGACACTTGTACTCTCTGAAACAGACTGTCCACTTTTTGCAGAAACCTATCTCCCTGCTCAGGAGATTGGCGGGTTCCTCCTGGGTGTGATGAGCTTCTGAATGAATGGTGTGCAGCTGTGAGTGGACTTCTGCAGCAGATATAATTGAGGACAAATACAACTGAGTGTAATCATGAACAGGGTTCTACTATTACAGCCACAAAAGAATATAATTATAGCAGCAAGGAGGGAATTTTGAAAAGAGAAAGAACTGTGAGATTAAGGGAACAATCACCATATTAATGAGAATGAGTAAGGTTGCAGTTTTTGGAGGTGAGAGTTACATGTGCTCAAGTGGGTTTCTGCAGAAATATTTTATTCCCTCAGCTAAATATCAAACAGCAACTGGTATATTAAAGAGACAAAAAATGCTTAATAAAAGTTACTTTTCAAAAGCGAAAAAAAAAGAAATTAGCAAAAACAAACTTGGCGTTCATTTTTAGTGAGCGTTTTTTAAAAATAAAAAAAAACGAAAATTTTTCAAAAAAAAGAGAAAAAGTTTCACCCGAAGGGCCAGGATGTGGAAGCTCAAGCGGCTAACGAACAAGAACTGACCCCAATGGATCCACTCCGCAGCGTGTACAGGTTTATACTGGAATTAAGGGAGGTAGGGGGCGGTCCCTAAGCCATAATGCCCCAAACCTTCAGTGCACGAGCCGAGATTCGAACTCGCGATCACTGTCTCCAGATACTGCGCCACTGCTCCCAGCACCACGGGGGGTGTTGGTGACAGTAGATGAACATTTCTCTCTTTTATATCAGTACTATTCCTATAGACATTCGGAAAAGAAAAAAAGGAAAATTAAAGTTCCCGGGCGGATTCGAACCCGCGACCTTTTCATTGAAAGGCGAAACGATTGCCGCTAAGCCACGCCTGCTTCTGGAAATTTGATTGAAAATTTTCCCGTTAAATAAGGGGTATGGCAATAGACGCGAACAGGTCGAAGTTTCATATCATTGCTAGGTCTTTAAGTATTAGTTAGACCAAGCAACAAGGTTACTACAATGTTTTGAGCACCCAAGGGACTAATTGGCTGAAGCACAACCTACTTATTGACCGAGGCGGAGCTGTCGCTGACGCGAATGTTGAGAAATTGCTAGCTGACGCTTAAAGCTCGTTTTGCACTACTGCTGTAAGCCAAGTTGGCATAGTAACATACTAACATCCACATCTGCTAGTACCTATGGTTCACCAAAGTCTGAGAAAGCTGTGAATTAGGGTGCCGTTTGTGTCAAAATCAATTTTTTGAGATACTTTGACTAGAAAATATATGGCATTTACTATTAATACCCATGGTTATTTAGTAATACTCATGGTTACTTAGTAAATACCCATGGTTACTTAGTAAATACCCATGGTTACTTAGTAAATACCCAGGGTTATTACCTGGCATTTGCTAAATACCCATGGTAATTTACTAAATACGTAATTGCTAAATACCATGATCATTTACCATGATCATTTACCATGATCATTTACCCATGGTCATTTGCTAAATACCCGACATTTGCTGAATAGTCTCATTCCCAGCCCTGTAGGGCTGGGAACGAGACTAATCAGATGAGCAGCACTGGAAATGCTCTCCCGAGATCGACTGTGTGACGGATTCTGATGGGTACTCATCTTAGCGATGGCCTTATGGACAACTAATTCGCTGCCTATAGCCCGTACCCATACCCCAGGCGTAGAGTCGCGGAACGAGAGCACGATGATCTGGAATCAGGATTCAGATTCAGAATAGACTATTATCTATGCTCTGAGTTTCTAAAACCTTGTAGTGACGAGCTCGCATCCGGTCTCTAAATTGTGAAGCAGGTTTGCATGTAGTGTGTTGTGCCAAAGTTGCACTACAGTACAGCTTTGCCTCGAAGGTCATTTACTGACTGTCAGTGCTCACATTGTGGTATTTTAGTCAAACTATCTACATACGTGTATTACAATAAGTAACATATTTGCCTGGACTGTGCACTTACATATATTAGCAACGTATGTAGAGCGCTTTTATGTAGTGGATCCCTTTTTATTGGTATTGCCACAAATCATATACAAGTGAACCTACCAGTCTCTACTCCCCACCTAGCTTTTTTGCATAGAAACAGCTGAGTGGGGAGTATAGACTGGGTACAAAGTTAAAGTGGTGTCCCACCCAATTGGACGTTTAATCTCAAAAATGGTAGGGACTATGAAGGTAAAAATGCAACCCAGTAATTTTCTCAATGAGTTCTCGTCAATGAACACCTTTTTGAAACATACAGGGTAAATTTAACTTTCCAACTTTTTCCCTTGACCCCCCTCAGGAAGTACTAATTGTCATTGCATAGCACTCGTGGTTTTAGAGACTTTGGTGAAACTTTCAGGTGCATAGGGGGTAGACAAGCCGAGATATTGATGTCCCAAATTCATAAACAATAATGAAAAATTGACATTGATATCTTGGATTGTGTACAGAAATAAATGTTCAAAATAATATTATCTTTGGGTGGAACATCACCTTAAGTGAACCCCACACCAGTCTTATTTATTAATGTGGTAGCTAGTGGCAGTGTGTCCAACTGTGTGCATTTTGTGGTGTAAAGGGTGACTACATACAGTGTGTGTGTGTGTGTGTGTGTGTGTGTGTGTGTGTGTGTGTGTGTGTGTGTGTGTGTGTGTGTGTGTGTGTGTGTGTGTGTGTGTGTGTGTGTGTGTGTGTGTGTGTGTGTGTGTGTGTGTGTGTGTGTGTGTGTCACAGTGGTGGAGCTAGTGGTTAGAGCACTGGACTCACAACCCAAGAATTGGTAGTTCGAATCCCACATGATGACTGGTGACTACCTACTACCGTATTTCCGCGATCAGACGCCGCCCTCGATTAGTAGCCGCCCTCGAATTATAGCCAGTAAACCGCTCAATCTAATAAACGCCGCCCTCGATTAGTGGCCGCCCTCGAATAGTGGCCGCGAAAAATCGCGCGATGAAATAAATAGTAGCCGCGGCGTCTGATCGCGGAAATACGGTATATATCATTTTTTCTATCATTAACATGTATTTGGTGTGAATTACGTATTATGTAATTGCCAGTACACACCAGCCCACCCAGCTGTAATGGGTACCTGGCAATTTGCTGGGGTGCAAATTTAACTGACTGCTCTCATGTATCAGCCTTGGTCCAGGTGGGACTCCGGGTGCCCACACCAGACGCGAGAGAAGCAGGCAGTCCTTCGGCGAGCTCCTAGCCCAGCTCCATGAGTTTGCTAGAACTGGCTCATAGTGCTTGCTTAGTGCACAAGCAGCCTGGCTTTACCAGGTGCATGTGACCGCTTAGCGGCAGCAATAGAATTTGCATTTTGTGTGTGTGCTTGTGTGTGTGTGTGTGTGTGTGTGTGTGTGTGTGTGTGTGTGTGTGTGTGTGTGTGTGTGTGTGTGTGTGTGTGTGTGTGACATGCATGGAAGGAACAGCATTAAGTTGTATCCAAATACAAACAGGATAAGTGAAAACTGGATGAGTGACTAGTAACCATGAAATACTGGATACGGCAAAATAGTATTAGTTATATGTATACATGTCAGTTGTATGGGTTAGCCAAGACCTACGGATAATATTGGCATTATACGTATTGTTCAAGACTTTCTCAGTGTCTTGGATTAGTAAACATAAGTGCCTATATACGTAAGTACTGCATAATTATGGAAATGGATGACATTGCCTGTGGAAGCGCTCACTTTTTTGGCAGTTAATTCATTATTAGTCCAAGACATGAGCTTGTGAAGCTTGAAAGTGGAAATCATGTGGATTCATTGGAAACAATTTGGTAATCACCAGTAGAATCCCAGAAGAATTACTGGTCATTCTACATGTACTTGTCATTTATCCACAGACATATAAGTGAGATACAAGGAACACTTAATTAGCTGCACAAAATATCACTCAACTGTGTACATAGAAATCAAGGCCCAAACTCATGAAGTATGCATGGCCCCTGAAGTACTGTAAGGGTAGGCGTATATCATAGTCAGGGTGAACACACGGCAAATTGGCTGGCCCATACAAGTACGTATGAGTTTCCATGATATAGATTCATTTCAGAATGATTCTTATATACAAAAATTGAAAGTAATACACAAAGTGGAAACAACATCAAAGTAGTTAAGCAATGCATATAAAATATTGTGTAAATGACAAAGTGGCCGACTAAGGTAATTTAGTCAAGTTTCATGACTACATGAGCCATTTGTGACATTGTGCTGCCACCATCATTGGACACTTTGCATGTGTATAGACCTTCGTCCTCATCGGTGAAGCAGTGGATAGTGTAGGTTGACTGGACCTCTTTGTTTAGGGAGAGTCCATTGAAGTACCACAGGTAACTGAGTTCTCCAGACCCAGTGGCTACACAGCTCAGAGTTAGGGGGTCCCCGAGTTCAATCTCTTGTGGCTGGGGGTGCACTGAGATCACTGGTTTATCTGTCACTACTGGTGCTGTGAGTGGGAGGGAGAGAAATCAATGATAGTTTAATTCTGGTAACATGTAAACCGTAATGACTTATTTACATCTGCAGCACAATAATTACCAAGCGAGATAACTCGTACCCAGGCCTCCCGGCGGGAGGCCTGGGTACGAGAGGAGAGAAGCAAAGCAACCAATCGTGTTGTATAGACTCCATGTGTGCAGGTTGATGTGTAGTAACACTACAGGAATGTAATTACAGCCTGCCAGAGGACAAAGAGACTATTTAAGAGAGCATACTGTAGACTCGGGTTATTAAGCACATGCACTTATGAGTCTGAGCAGCAAAGAAATATGCGCTTAACAAAAAGTGTGCGCTTATAAAATAGCGATTTCTAGCACCGCCCATTAGTCCCACCCACCTTTCGCAACTCGTTCTATGGCTAGCTAGCTATCATGGCAAGGGGGGAAGATGCAATCCTGATTCACGAAAGCATCATTCAAGGGCACCACGTGTACAAAATCGTCTTGGTGTTCAACGATTGGACGTCTGGTACAAATTATTGTCATGATAGTGGTTGACAACAGTCAGCTTGAACTCTCTTGCATAGCTTTTCCTCTTAGCCTTTCCCGATCTGTTCGAGAGAAGGATAGAAGCACCAGCAGCCGTAGCCATCATGAGAATCTCCAGTGAAACACTCGGTAATACTTAGCACATTGCAATCTCGATCTCGTGCTGAGAGAGCCCAAAGTTTAAAGTTTAATCGGGTGCATGCATGCGCTTAGTAGCGAGTAGCAAATATCAGGAGGGAAGTATGCGCTTATAAAAAGTTGTGCGCTTATAAAATAAGGTGCGCTTAATTTTAATAACCCGAGTCTACGGTACAGTAGAGTTGAGAGCATGTACTGCAGTGGAGTTGCCTGCAGAGAGGCAGCAGTGATTTACGGAGGCAACATGTGTAGCAACCTAGAAGTAGTGGTAGCGATCTATGGGGGTTCACCGGCAGTGAGTAAGGCTGATTCGGCAGCATCAGACACTGATGGCCGCCATTCTCAAATAACTACATGCACTCCCCCATTTTAATTGGAAAGGAAGTGTGTGTGTATGCAAGTGTTGACTCTTCTAGATCTACATGTATAGGTATTGCTTCCCATGAGGCTTCCACATGGAATACCATAATAGCTTACATGATGCTGACGCCTGAGTGGTAGAAGCATTTGCTGACGTAGGTGGAGCAGATGATGGCACCGGCTGTCCACAAGGCTCATCCTCGTCCTCTGGTTCTCCTCGGCCCCAGTAGCCCATTCTTCCATACTGACCCCAGCGGTCTGGGGCACGTACCAGGGGACCCTGGCCATTGCTAATGGAGACTCTAGCAACTTGGGAATCCGTTGAGCCAGCACAATTAGTGACCCTACAGTAGTAGTCACCTCCATCGCTGTCAATGACTGAGTGGATAAGCAGCTCACGGCTCTCACGGCCATTAATCAGCTCATTGCTTCGGTACCATTGGAATTTTGTTGAAGAGTCAGGGTTCTCGACATCAACGAAGAGGCGAAGTGGCTGTCCATACACTACTGTAGAGCTGTAAGGCTGGACTGATATTCTGGGCTTGGAAATATGCTCTATGGATAGAGAAAAAAGGACACATTATGGGTGGGATGTGTGGTACAATTTCAAAGTATGTGAATAATTCTAACAGAAGCTACCTTTCGTGGTTTTGTGAAGATGAAGCAACAAGATTGCTAGCCTCATTCCCAGGCTACAAAAGGAGTGGCCTAGTAGACACTGTTTACATGTAACATAATGTACATGTAAAATTGCACACACATGACAAGCACAGATGAATAGGCGAACCAACCAGGTAACCTTGCTCAACTTTCAGCCAAACAGAAACAGCAAGACTTCATCGATTTAACAAATTCACTTGGTAGCTTAGCATGAGTGTATTCTTCCATGCATGCGAACTGGTAAGTATACGGTAACAAATGAAATAACGAGCATATAGGGTACATGTAGCTGTATTACGCTTGAATCACTGCACTTCAGGGAGGTTGGAACTCTTAACTCTCAAGTTCAGAGAAGCACACACATAGCTACAGTACCATAAAGCTAAATTTCAAGTAATTGTTCATCAGAAAAGAATGCAGGACATTCTTATCAGTACTTTTTAGCATAGATAAATAATTGGCTGTAGATAAACACAAAATTGTCAGACTTTAGTGCACTGTACCTACGTACAGTGCTGCTAGTTTCTTCAAATGTGGGCTTGAAGGGGAGGGTGCCTTTTCTGGCATAGAAATTAATTTTGTCAGAAGATGCAGCAGCAATTTAATATTAAACTCATGCAGAATGTGAAATACGCACCAATAGCTGTAGTCCAAATGCTAAATGCTCAGACATTTGCCTCATCTGTACATGCACTGTGTTTCCTGGAACAATGCATGTAGAAGGAGTGTTGGAGCCTACATGATTACCAAATTCCTCCAAATTAGTTTGTTTCTATTACTTACACATTTTATGTCACCCAGGCAGCATGAAACAGGATTAGTTCTCTGTAGGTATAGTGCATGAAGGTTTACAACCACTCAGTCATGACATGTAGACTGCTTTCACTTACGTAAATTGTTTTTAGACCACTCCTGGGCCGTACTTACTACACTTCTCTAAGGTGTCCACTAGTAGGACACAACTGTGGCTCTGACACAATCTGTTGTGATGTAACAGTACAACTTCAGCTGTGTATTTTCAGACTCGGCATAATGCAGTAGCACTATTCTTCAAGATACATGGCTGTTTTCTATATACATGAACTTTACTCCATGCAGACATTGATGAATGCGAAAGAGACACAGATAACTGCAGCGTAAATGCAAACTGCTCAGACACTAAAAGAAGCTTCAACTATACATGTGTCACCGGATATGAAGGGGATAGAGTGAATTGCACAAGTAAACCCAATTTCAGTTAGAGCTTTTACTAAATATCAACAATTTATCCCACAATTCCAGTGTATATTGCCTGAAACCATTGTCACATTTGCACTTACTGAGTTCAGTATGAAATTACTGTAGTCATTTCTTTTCTATGCAGATATCAATGAATGTGATAGGGGCTCTCATGACTGATGCTAAAGCAGACTGCACTGACACCAATGGGAGCTACTTATGCACCAGCAGAGTAGGATTCAGTGGCAACGGCAACACATGCAGTAAGAAGTTCTAGTGTATTCATTGATCAAGTGCATCCATTGCATTTTCTCCCTCATGATCAATAGGTTGTACTGATGGTCAGCTGATGTTAGCAAATGGCTCCAGCTCCACAGAAGGCCACCGCCGCTCACGCTCACTCTAAATTCGTATGGGCAGAGAACACAAGCACTATATAGGCTTAATTTTTTTCAACTGCCTGAAAATACATTAATGTCTTGCAAGGCATTGGACCAGCAGAGATCTAGCTTCTCCTGCATGGACTCCTCTTTCTCTCCTCTCTCCACTGTTAACAAATTTACATATACCCTTTGTGCTAATAGTCATAGTAATTGAATTGGTAAACATTTATACAAATCTAGATTGCAACTTTAACTCTGTCATCATTGTAGCTACTTTCCCTCTTCCGGTTTTCTATGTTATTTTATTTATTGATTTGTGACTCCTAGTTTTAGGCCGGGCATTCTTGTGTATGCGTGTCACGAAAATAAAATATTCTATTCTATAGTCATCAAACAGTACCTCCATAGGCTCAAGCAGATTGCAGTTTTATTAAACTATATTATGCTATAGTCTTACAGTGCGTACTTCTAATTGTGCTCAACAAACTGTCGAACCAGCATTAAGTATATACAAGCGCGCGACAGCATACGGCATGCGCAGTTGCGCACATACAATAGTGTCTGCATCAAGGGTAGAATGCACAGCTGGGGATTGAACCCATGAACCTTTTCAAAAACACAATGAGGTACTAGAACCCATGAGTAGTACCCAGCTTTACACTAGCCTTGTGCCCAGGCTCTTGCGGTGCCTGGGTGCTAGGCTATATCTAAACCTGCTTGTATCACACATACAAACGGGACTGCCAGTAAAGTGTACAGCTTACCCATAGTATACATTGGCAGACAGAGTACACATTTTCCATCCGCCTAGTTATTCTGCATTAGCGCTTCAACAGATTGGCCATGGTTATAACACTTTATTGGCTTTGGCTTCACCTGAGCAGCCAATAAATCGCTTATCATTAATCGCTTTCACCTTGTGCTTAAACACACCTGCCAGTAGGAACTAGCCAACTTTCTTGCTATTATGCTCATAATCATGCTCATAATCGCCTTTCTTGCTATTATGCTCATAATCATGCTATTATGCTCATCAAGTATCAGCAAAGGCACATCAAGTTGGAGCATAGTCGCAGGGGAGTTAGAACATCAGAGCATAGCATATCAATGATTTTGAGCATAATCTCCACAAGCCTTAGCTGTATACAGTACTACATGTAGCAGTCCCTCTGACACGTATGTATGGCTGCCACAGTACAATATAGGCCTGCTAGAATAGCAGACCCTCCAAAATTTTGTGAAAACAGGAAGGGTGGCAGGGTAGAGCGCAGCTAGATAGGGCTCTGGCTCTTATATACTGAGAGGTTGCTTAAAGCACTTGTGGGTTTACAAGGCTACAATAATTGTTCATGAATATAATCATGCAAGTATGATCGCTTTTAGCTCTCTGCTCTAATGTTTTGTCTGTCCAGGAGTGGGCTAATATTCAGGGATGTGCTAATACTCAGGGGTGGGCTTATAATCAAGAGTGGGCTTATACTCAGTGTGGGCTTATACTCAAGGGTGGACTTAATTATATGCTCTGGGTGGGTTAAAACAGGGAGAACAATGCCCTTTGGTGTTCTTAAAACATTGATATGGTACCAATTGCCATCAGAGGAACTTAGGCATGTACGTATGTGTAGCTAGAACTATACCTAATTACCTGGGAAGTACTGCAGTGCAGCGTGGCCTGTTATCTAGTCAGCTTCAGGACAGGATCATGTATCTTGCTTCTGTTGTGTAAAGACAGACAGCCATCACCTGTATACGACAAGGCGGTTGTAGAGATGACATCAAAGTACATCCAGTGCATTCTAGTTGAAAACCTAACAATTAGTGAACAAAAAGTGACATTCAGAGAAGAAAAAATACAAATGTTACTTACGTACGTACGTACGTACACCACTTCGCACAGCTTGAACCCAGCATACATTCTGAACATGGACCAGTGCATGCTGTCTGTATCTTGTCCTACGGGGGAAAATGTGGATATTCATGTGACAAGACAGAAATTATCCATTTACAGTACTGGACATCACCAATGCCATCCTATTCTGTGACCTGCGATAACAGGATTAGGTGAGTGCTGTGAGCAAGGCAGTCATACAGCTGTACATGAAGGGTGGTTTGTGCTGCTAGCCATTTGTGAGATGACGACATGCACTCATAATAATTTACATGAGTGTCCAGTATATGAAGGCCTGCTGGCTATATATGGCGATGGATATGGGAGGTATAATGTACGTCCTCAACCTCTGTACATTAATTTCCCATTTACCCAGTTTCTCTACTGTTTTGTGGCTAAAATCAACAATGTCAATTATTTAGTGAACAGAAAGTGACATTACGCAGAATGGTCAATTTGTGCAATCATAACTCATGCAAGATTAGTCATAATGTAAGAAATAAGGGGGGGGGGTCCTCACTACATAAAAACTTCATTCCTCCTGCCAAGTGAAGGTGTCACACCACTTAGCTGCTGGCTGCAAAAAGATCAGGTGGCTCTACATACAAGCCCATTCAGTCCCAATATGCATACAGCCAATATAGCTCAGAGGTGCAGTGTAATATGTAGCAGTATCTCTACCTTGTCCTGCCACATGTGACGTTAGTAGTACACACTAGATCCAAATGCATCTCTTACTACATGTGTATCCATGCAACAATGCTACGTATCCTAGAAAGAGCAAATATGACATGAATACAACATGGGTATTCTTAACAGTGTTTCATACAAAGGGAGGGGGGGCGCAGTTGGATCTCCTCTCTCCCCTTCCCTTCAGAATTTTAAAATTATGATGTCATATTTACTAATGACACTGATTTTGAATTCAAGTGTTGCATAGTTAGCTAGCAGCCAAAAGCCACCAGAATATAAATTTTTTGAGGGGCATGCCCCCAGACCCCCTAGAAGGGTGTGGTTTGCACATACCTAGGTAGGTAGCCTGTTTCACAAGGTGTACACGTAAGTGAAGGTTAGCTTCTAATGAGTGATTATTGCATACATTGACTATCCCTAAGCATTAAGTCTCCATCCCACAGCAAAAAGTCTTGTATGAAACTCTGCTTAAGAGTGACAATATGGCCAAGCTTAAAGATACACTGCCAAGTATAATGATAAAATTCAGCACAAGTAAAAAATGGTACAGCTAGTGCCCCAGAGCAAAAGAAAGTACTCATGTTGTTGCCATAGTACTTGCGCCATTGACCACATGCACCACCATACGCAGTTGTATGATCTCCAGTCAGAGGACAAGAGCAAGAGCAAACAGACGTTTCACAGTCCTGATCACCATATAACTTATTCTTCCAAGTATCCCAAATTAAAACTCTTTACTAGTTTTAATAAAGCCTTAAAATCATACCTGTCCCAATTTTCCACCCTAACCTGTTAATTCTCTTAATTATTGAGTGCACTATACTTTTCAAAACTGCCCCACAACTGTCTAATATTTCCATGAAAGTATTTCTTATTGCAGCATACACAGGACACTCCCAGAGCACATGTACTACACTCTCAAATTCATCCCCACATAACTTACACACTGCCTGTCATTTTTACCCCCATGTCTTCCTAACTCTTCATTCAGACCTAAACTTAAACAGCAATCGTGTTCCTGGATCCACTGAGAGTAATTCTTGAATTTTATTTCCTTACAAAAAGACTTGGACAGACTCAGTTTATTTAAGCCAACTTTAAAGTCTTTATATTCGCTCTCTATATCTCAACTCTTTATCTACTCTCTCTAAGAACAAATTTACATTGTTATTATTTCCTGTCTGTCTTGATTTCACTGTAGCAACAACTCACTGATTAGTTTCCTCCAAGTCTTCCTCTGCCTACCCCTACACAGATTCACTTCCCACTCAAGAGTCTAGTAATAATCTAGGATATCTCTCATCAACCAAATATTATTATTGACACCACTTAAGTTTGCACTATTCCCTCCTGCCTTTTAAAGACTCTAACTTCATATCCCCTCTTACTGCTTCATTGCACGTTTTAGAAGAGCAGCCAAGAATCTTTTCAGCTGATTAGATTCCAAGGAAGCTGTCTGTCGCTTATTACAGGCCTACACTTCATGACCATCCCATGAACCATTATTAGCAAATTCAATGCCCAAGTAACTGTAACTTGCAACCCTTGGAATGTCTGCATTTATTACAAAAGCCCTGTACTACATTAATATTAATGTCTGTAAGTCCTCGGCATTTAGTAGTTAAACCTACAAAATCATCAGCAAACTTTAGACCCCCAACCTTAACATCCTTCTCCTTAATGCCAATCCCAGCCTTCTCAACCTCATTTAACAACTGATTGATGAAAATGAAAAGAGAACTAGGCAAAATACTACAACCGTGTGCCACCCCTTGACCTATATTGAATGGTTTGGATTTTTCTCCCTCCAGTAAAACAGCACTCATAAGAACCTTGCATACAAAAGGAAAGTTCTCTGAATACGGGAAAGTGAAGTTAACGTTTAACTTAACTTTTGCCATGGGGAAGACTACAGCATCTGAGTAGTTGAAATATTGGCGGAATTTCGAAAGTTGGTACTCAGAGAATTTTCCTTTCTTAAGAGAGTAGATTTTAAAATAACGTTTACTTACATATTTTGCACTATCTCATAGGGAGTTTAGCTCTCAAAGTGGTATACATGTTCCCACAGCATGAAAGTCCAAGGCAAAAACACTTACAGCCATATAATTGTATTGTTGTGAAAAATACGTACAATTTAATTGGCTGAAAAGAGGAGAATTAGACCTCCTTTTTGTAGATGAACACAGTAAACCTGATGTACCATGTTTGACTCAGCTTGGAAGAACAGACTCCAAGTGGCAAAAAGATTGTCAGAAAATGTTTAGAAATGTTTTGTCCGCAACTTGAGAGATTTTTTGAAAATAATAACACCTACATGTACATGTACGCTGAACAGTTGGTTGTGAAAATTGAAGTCGCCTATAAATTATTGTTAACTTTTGCCATAACGATATTCCATCACTCTAAATGCAACAATGACAAAATCGAAATACGATACATTTCATTATGTGATGTTAACTATGTAACCTGAAATTTTCACCACCGACTGTTCAATAATATTATAGGTACTACTACATGATCTGCACCTTATAGTCTGATGTTTTGTCTGTAATTTTGATCCACTTGGAGTCTGCTCTTCAAAGGTGGGTCAAACATTGTACATCTGGTTTACTGTGTTCACCTACAGAAAGGAGGACTAACTCCCAACGCTTCTCTTTTCAGCCAATTACCAATTTCAACAACTGGGTTGTAAATTCCTGTGGTTTACCTATCTAATTAAGACATTTGTGTGGGCAGATTTACTTATACCACTTTTAATAGAGAGATCAACTCCAAACCCTGTAGAAAATATACGGAACAGCGTATGTACATACGTATCTACTCTTGCTCTGGAGCATGCAGAAGGGGTGAAACTTACATCACTGTGATCTATAGGAGAGGGTAGGATCTTCCACTATGGTGAAAACATGGTTGTTGAAGACATTCATGACCTTCCCAATACCAAGGTCTTGGACTAGAGAGCTAAGAATTAGGGTTCAGGTCATCGAGTGCCACTCCAGTGAAGTACAAGCCTCAGCATAACAACATTGCTCATATCACTCTCCAAATGCAACAGTGCACAAGCAAAGCACATCACAACTACATGTACATCACAGCTATATGCCTATATGCATATGTACATGTACATAAATCTTGAAGACATTCAGAGTACAAGCCACCCTACAAGATGTCTGTCTTGCTCATGGCATGTCACAAGCAAGGTAACACTTGACAGAGGTTCCAGTTTAGATAAAATGATCAGGGAGCTAAATCCAAAAGCTCAAAGCGGAGCGCCTGTATATGAGTATAGATCCAGAGTAGGTTACACTGTTCCTGCACTAGAATTAGGCTAGCTAAACTGCTGCTGCGTTCAAAAATTAAATGACACACCACAGCTAATCACATGACAGCAAGCTACTGTGCCACCAGAGTTCATGCAAATACAACTGCGGCTACCAAAATTAATGCCTTGAGCTTTAGTTTCTGCTATTCTGTTAGTAGCACATCGTCTACTAATGTACTATCTATGCCTTACCCCAACATAGCTGCACAGCCTTGTCTCAGCTGCTCAGTGCACACTCATTCACTGACTGTAAACTAACATAGTACTTTACGCTCCTCGACCTTCAGCCACTCCACTCCGAGTAAATATCCCCCAATGACATTACTGCATGACTGTCACTCACGGTTCTTGCCAACATCTAGACATATATAAGCCCAAAGAAATTGTCAGCAGTCTCAAGAAGCCACCAAAAGCGACATTAATTAGAGCACTTAAGATTCAAAGGGAATATGCAGCTAAAGTCTTTCCCACCTCAACCAAGTGACTCTGTATAAAGATCTGAATAGGGCTATACAAAGGACAAAAATAGCTTCTCACCATCACACTGGGGTATGTGGTAAAGTTAAGTTCTTGTTTTTCAGTTATTTTCTTTCCCTGATTCCTTGGCAAGCTAACAGAGTGAGATAATAGATCAACACTAGCAGAGTACTAGTATTAGAGTGGTAGTTATGTGCTTACACCATCGCCAGACTACGTATACTACAAGGGAGTGCTGATACGTATCTCAGTACAAAACTAGTGCAAATTATGTATAATAAATCTCAGCACAAACAGTCATAGAACCATCATGTAATATTTCCTATAAGCAGAGTGTCCAATATCCAAAATCACTGGACATTGCACTCGTCTTGCTTGATCTGGTTCATTCTTCAGACTCAGCCAAAAACAGTACAGACTCGTCCAATATCCAGTGATATGGGATGGCTGTCCTTCCAATAACATAATCTAGTACACATGTAGGCTCACATGGGAACTCACGGCTAGCTCAAGAATTCTCACTCGGCACATTTTCTGAATTGGCTAGCACAGGTATTCAAAATGATTTCATAGCTCAGTTGGTTCCTATGCTCAACAGGATAATATTATGACAGGAACACATGCTGGTAGAATAGCACAGCTCCAGTCTGCACAAACAACCTTACTGGAAAGGAATCTCCAATCTCAAAAGGGCTGTGATAGCTACTATACCCACGCAGTTCTGACGGAGTGACAGCACCAGTTGTTGTGATCTTGGCTTTGAAAGTATAACTATGTACTATAGTTCATATTTTCTGCAATGCATATTCTGTCATCTGATTGGTACAAGGAAAGCACACTTCAAAAGTCTCTCTCTCCTACATAGCTCCATGTACAACTAATAAAGATCGCCATATCATGGTATGGTGGGACTACTGAAGTTGTGGTAGCTGTGACAGGTGTTACATTGACAGAACAGAAACTGCATGCAATGTACATGTAGTTCATCATAATATGTATGTATGAAGACAAGCGTCTTAATTGGGCTAAGAGATTCATAACAGTGTCTGTATAGCAGCCACTCAGTATGTTCACTGATCTGAGGTACCACCCTGAACTTACAGCAGCAGTTTTATACAGGAAGTTTGAGCGTTCATCTCTTGCTTGCAATCAGATTAGGTTGTAAACTCTAAATGCCGTAACCTATAGAATTTATTGTTACAGGGGGTACTTTGCTGATATTCAAATCTCCAAATCAAGTGGATGGCTATGTTGACGACATGAAAGTGAACACCCAATTAACAAAAATATGTACATAACCACACCCTCTACTAAATAATCCACAAAAATGCACTTTCAGGTTGTTTACTAAAATGAAAATTATCGGATCTGCTAGAGCCCCACCTACAGTATGACAATATTACGACTTGCAAGCCATTATGACGACTTTCACGAAGTCGCAATATTACGACAGTATGACAATATCACCAGTACCTACATAGGAGACAGGCTAAAAATGTACGTTGGCTTTTTCACAAGAGTGTTTCAAACCCAGTTTTATAGCCCAGAATGCACCTAACCACCCCAAAATGCTCATTTTCGATATCCTGCCTTTAAAAAAAATTATATGCATGTCCACTTCCGCCCGCCTAGCTGCCTAACAAACTTCAACCTACTCATAGCAAATCTATGTTAGCTTTTTTATACTCACCCCTCGGTTATTGAAAACCACCCATCAAAGCACTTCCTATAAATCTTTACAAATTTTCACACAGCTAGCTAACCACAGCTCACTATGCAAATGGACGGATCCGGACCGGAAAGGTCAAAACTGTAGCCTACATAAGATGAGCAACAGCCTGTCAGCATATCCGTCTGTCTGGCTGACTCATAGGCACTTCAGCAGCCAAACAAACTTTGTGGAACACACCAGCTGACTCTTCAGCCATGATTAGCCTATATATGCTTCTCACCACTATATATACATGGTCCTATTTTTAAAAAAATTGAAAGGTAACATTACTAATGAATACTCAACCACATCAAAGTGTCAATATCACACAGCAAAGAGCTGTTATCCACATCAAAGTGACACATCCCTCCAGTTGATTCCGGTTGCCACCATGGGAAACATAAACATATAAATTAGTACCATGTGAATGACATCTTTCATTATTTATTCATGAGAAGAACCACGCAAAGCGGTGCCACCTTAACCTCATGCCTCAGCTAATGCAATGCCATGTGTAATACCAAAAATTCCAATTACTCACAGTCCACATTTAATTGTTCACAATCTATGAGTGTGTTCTCTTGTACAAAAGGATCATTGAAAAGTAGGCTCTTATAACAGTTAGCCTAAAAAGTACTTAATTGTGCTCCAAACAAAGAGGAGATTTGAGGTTACAAGCACTTTGCCATAAAGTACAAAGTATCAGGGACATGCTTTTGAAGCGGTTTCTCAATTTTTTTTTTATTACCAGCCAGAGCGTGCAGAGCGCGTGCAGAGCGCGCGCAGCACGCAAACGGCTGGTACTAAGATTGCTTTACGTTTGGTACTAAGATTGCTTTACGTTTTCCGCGTGTGTTTGTTTGTTTGTCTGTTTGTGTGTCCGCACTTATCACGTGCATAATATATTACATCATACGTTATTATGCAACTGCAGTGTATAGCAGCTTTTGGAGGTTTGCAGGCCAAGCTACAGCAAATGAAGGTAGTTTTGTGTTGCCTAGATGGCGAAAACGTGGTAGGTAGCCATAAAAATCCTGGTTTATTGGCATATAGCTAGTAACTGGAGGCGCATGGCGAAACTGCTGAGTCAGCCTTTTCGCTGTACCGCTCTAGGAATATAGTATCTCTGGCTCTACAGCTGTAGTTTAATAGCTTGGCCTAAGCTGAGTTGTGTGGATTGTATGGGAAAGGTGTCCGGCTGGTTTTTTAGGCATGAAATGTCAGACTTGTTTTTCTAAATAATAGGAATAGGGTAGCCATACAGTACAGAGTAAAAATTTAACCATGGATAATATAGACACGTAAACGTGTCTATGATTTAACTCCCAAGTTTAGAGAAATAGTGACTCTAAAGTATTTTTGATCTCACTTAACATGTGAAGCTTATGTGTCGTGTGACATAGTTAATCGCAAGCGGCATGAAACTGCCACCACGAACTGTCTGACAACGACAATATGGCCATGCATTCACAGATTTGTAGCGACCCAGTTCATTAAAGCCTATGAGCAAGTTCAGTATACACGCTATCTACGTACATGTAGCACCAAATTTTGCAGGTCTATGAATCACGTAGTTCAATACCACAGATGTTTTGAGAGAATTAAAGATTGTGCCATAATTTTAATTTACATGTGTAATACTATTTACGTAAACATATCAATATTATACTCGTGTTCAATTAATATTGTGCGTGAATTTAACAGGGTGTGTCCAATCAGCCATTAATTGACTGGTCTCCCTGGAAGTTCAGCATGGAATTCAACAATACCCAATAAGATACTATGGCACTGATTCTGTGGTCCCTACTAATAAGGAGTTCATAATTTTACGGTAATACCACACTCACCTCCATACTCTCCAAGTTCCTGTGTCCTTCCGCTCTTTTGATCTTTCAGTGAAGGGGATGCGGCTAGCCTAGAGTTCTGAGATGTAGTCTCGCGGGCCAGACTTTGCGAGACTACTTGAGATGGGGCAGTGTACGTTACAGCCATGCACAGCTGCGGGGCCCCGAGATCTAGATCGCGGTCTAGAAATCAAGTGCCACGTGCGGATCCGCGGTTCGGAAATTGCTAGCGAAGCCATGCTGCTGCGAGAGTACAACTCCAGCTAGCGCGTGGTGTCGACCTCAGCGCGAGATACCGTATCACCATGATTTGCAGGCTTTGTTCTGACACCGTGCCCTGGGGGGCTAGTCGTATTGCATGCTGGCAGCTAAAAGGAAGCCTTGTCTTCGATGCGCTGAAAACGGAGCAAGGTACGTATGAGCATGCTCTATAATTTATCTATTAGTACACTACGCAATAAGATGAGAATGCAAAATAGGTTACGCACAGCCATTGCCTATTCGCTGTACATGTACTTTTACAGGTATCTTGCAACATGCACTTGCAAGGCCTCTAGACCACACGTGTTCAGGTATTGGGCTATTCCATTTTATACCCGTACACCTCCTATGGATGACAAAATTTCACAAAGTGGTTTTGTCCAGGGTACCAACGAGACATTTGTCCGGGGTTCTTTTTGAATATTGGGATGTGTCCAGGGGTCAAAATCGCCATGTCCAGGGGGTGCTATACAGAAAAAAGTGTGTCTAGGGGGTTCAGCGAATAGTAACACTATTTCATTCTTCTTGTCCAGGGGTTCACTGTGAAATCCAAGTTGTCCAGGGGTAAGAAATTATTATGTCCAGGGGTAACATCAAAAACCATACGCGTCCAGAGGTCAAAATCTCAGTATCCGGGGGCAAAATTATAGAAAAATCTTGTCCAGGGGACAAAAGGCGAAAGTTGTCATCCATAGGTGGTGTACAGTTATAAAATGGAATAGCCCATTCAGCAAACAACATAATGAATGTGATTAAGCTTATCATAATTGCTGTAGCGTATGCAATCATAGAGCTAGCTAGTCAAAAGGTGTACATCCATATCTCATTTTTATGATGAGAGTAGAGTAGAAGAGCTAACCTTCCTTCTACTTTATTCTCCATAGAATGATCACTGCATCGATTCGCTCAGAGCGTCTGGCCAGAGGGGGGAGGGGGAGGCTGGCAACAAGGCTAGTACGGTAAGCTAACTGCTCATAATTATTATAGCACAGAGTGTGAAAGATGTTTCTGGGAGCAAATTTTTAATAGTTTATAACCACTAAAGTAAGGTAGTCTCACTCAAGAAATTCGCTAGCTTATTGAAAGGAAAGTGCTTGGATTATAGTACCACAATGCCCTTTTTCACCAAATTTTTTGTGAGTTATGCCTTCATTCAGACCAGTGCAACATCGTGTCTCGAGTAAGACATTCTGGCTTTACTTTTATTGTGAAATATGCTGTATGGTGGACTAGATTATTCCAGCGATTAAACTTAATCCCCGTTTCTTGTTTGTGTCCCAACTGAATGGAGGAAGTCATGTTTGCACTGCAGCATCGGGGGGCTCACTCCCCAAATGCAGGAATTCATGTTTTTCTATTGCAAGCGCCAAATTCTGGGGGAGGTCTGGGATTGAGTACGCACTGCTGTATATTTTATGTGTGTGTGTAGCCTTGTTCCCAGTCTCCACTCTCCAGCTTTTTTGCACACTGGAAAAAGTTAGTGAGGAGTGGAGACTGGGAACATGGCTACATAGTGTGTGTGCTAAAAGTACATCCCACCATGAGACAATTTAAGACTTCCTTAATGCTGCAGTGTTACCATGTTAGGACTGATTAGATGCATGTTGTGATCGTCACATTAGATGCAAATCCAGACTTGATATTAATTAATGCATGCCTAGCTTGGCGCTGAGAGCGAAAATAGCCTGTTTCCCAAGCCATGTATTGTTTTTGACTGCCTGGCAACACGGCTAAAAGGGGGAACCCGGTTGTACGTGGGTGGGCTCCAGGATCCAAATGAGTACTACTTAAACACGCATTACTAACCATGCGTAAGGTTTTAGTTCTTATGACTGATTAGATGCATGTTGTTGCATGCTGTAGCAGCTTCCAAAGTGGGTGCGGTTTGTGATTCCTCTCTATAGCTCGATCTAGCTCTCCACGTGTCTCTGCGCGATGCTTCCCTGTGCATGCATATGTCTAGTAGAGCCATTGGGTGAGGACCTTTGCGCAGTATTACTATGTAGTCTTGTTAGACAAGCTCAGTCCGGTAACCAATAATGTGCATAGGGCCTGCAGTAATATTCTCATGAATATTCGTATTATGTAACACAATACTGTTGTAACTCATCATACCAGCAGGGTTGAAAGTTTAAGTGCTGGGAATATAGCCACAAGGGAACATGTTTTATGTTTCCATGCGCATAAACATAACAGCACATGTTCTCTTTTGCCTCCATTATACAATGTTAGAACTGCCCTGAAAGCTAGGATAGTTAATGGTCAATTACTTATACTATGTTTCAGGGACTATTATGTTTAATTATTGTACACTTTCAGGGAAAGTCCATTAATAGCCAACACAAGGGTAAAAATGATAACAGGCAGTGTAAGTTATGTGGGGAAGAATGTGAGAGTGTAGTACATGTGCTCTGGCAGTGTCCTGTGTATGATACCATTAGAAATCTTTTGAGGGGGGGGGGGGGGAGGAGCTCTGAAGAGTTTAGTACGCTCAATAATTTTAAGAAAACAGCCTCTGTTTTTAGGGTGTGAGATTTGGGACCTCTCATTTCAAAGAATACATTATGGTTGGACCAGGCAGCATGACAGCTGAGAGCTGACAGCCAGCAAATTGTTGATAGTGCCCAACTTGTACCGCAAAACAAGTCAACTGTACACCACAAAACTAGCTACTTGTACATAAAATAGGCTGGGATGGGCCAAACAAGGAGTAATGTGGGCACAACATATTTAGGACACATGGCCAGTGTGCGCAGGGGAAAAAACACTATCACTTAAAAAACCTCAACATGTGAGGAAAAACAGTGAGGTGAAAAAACCAAAGTAAACAAAACCTCCCAGCAACACACAGCAACACACACACAAAATGAATGCACAATTGTCCACTCCATACGGTCTCTGGACATGCACTTGGCTTCTAGAACCATCTCTGCACTGGTGTCAACTCCATACAGCCTCCGTAGGTGCGCTCAGCATACAGAAGTCTTGCCACCAGCTCAAGACGGCTGTCAAACTCCATACGGTCTCAGTAAATGGAGGTCAGGCTTTCACAGCCCGATGTACCTCAGCAGGGAAAAAAAACACTCCACATGACTACTGTATTATATATACTCCCACCACAATCCTTCACTTCACTGCTGCTGCTGCCGAGAGATGCTCCAAGCAGCCCCAGCATAAGCTTATATACCCACAGCCCAGCCTAGTAGCAACCAGTTGGAATTTTCCGCCACACTGGCGGTTGCTTAGCTCTAGCTAACTGCACATGCAACAATGAGAGCACATTTTCCATTTAATTCACTGCGCTCAAACAACAGAAAATATACAGGTATAATTTTAAGGCTTATTTAAGACTAGTTAAGATGTATTATTAATCTGGATACTAAGAAGATATAGTGATCAGGATGTTGTAACATCTGATTGCTCTTCCTCTTGTCTTCTGACTGGAGATGTTACAAGCTCTGCCTGTGTATGTGGGTGTGTGGTCAATGACATAAGTGCTACGGCAGCGACATTAGAATATTATACATACATGTAGTTATCCTACGTTTTAGGGTGTTCAAACATTGTGCACAACCCAGATAATTCATCTTGCAGTTATCAGTTGGGTAAAATTGCTGCAAGATAGATCTGGGCAAGAAGTCATATATGGTAGGAGGTTAGACAGCCCTTCAATGATGCAGCGTGCACATTTATTCCAAGAAACGTACGTGCATGTACATGTAGCTAGCCTGTGTAGTAATGTACTGCATGACATACGTACAATAATGTGACTTTGCAACCCCCATTACATCATAACAAAGGTTCATTGTACCTAGATAGCAAGAATGTTCCCACTTTTTATTACCAATTAGTACAAGGTTATAATAGTTTATTTTAGTAAGTGGCAATGCTATCCATGCCTTCAGCTTAGTTAGCAGAAAATTAAATATGCACACAACTTGTAGCTAGTATTGCTATGCTTATATTGTTCAATGAACATGAAAATGAAAATAAAATGTAACATTATTATACAACTATTGAGGCGATCATCCCTGCTATCTCTACACACACCACCTCCTACAATAAAAATTTCAGGTATTTAGTGTTAACACCCCTCTAGTTTAATTATTTATATAGTAAGTATTTATTATATGCAGTTTTATTGCAGACATTGTGGTTGTCTACTTTTCCTGGAATAAGCAGGTGTTACACAATCATGTGCATTCCTTTTGGTAGTACAAGTGAGCATGTACTATCATAAGGAGTGCTCATGTAACACCCAGTTTACAAACTACTTGCCTTTTCTCCACTGTAGTCAGAGATTGTCCATTGAGTATTCACGAAATCTGTCTTTTTTTCCTTCTCCGCTCGCCAAAATAACCACTGCCTGTATGATTATCAGTAAGGCAATTTAGTGATGGTTTACTCCTTTAAGGTGCAGGGCAACTAACCTAATCCGCTTTAGACATCCAGCTAGTACTCCCCAAGGTTAATGATTCTTCGGCTTTGCACATCCACCACCTATAGATCAGATGGAGATTATTATTCTTCCAGAAATGCTGATTGTAGACTATTTTCTTACTATCAGGGCCTAGTGGTACCCCCATATGGATTGGTATCGATATCTGCTGAAAATCCAGGACATTTATCTTTTGGGAAAAATAGCAACAAATTAGCAATTTAAAATGACTCTGTATATCTACCATACTTACTCTGCCGTACCATCCAACATTTTCTGCTCCTTTTTCTAGTATCTTTCCGTAGAGAAAGGTACTCGTACTGAGAGTTGGATGACCTATGCACATCCGTTATAATCAAAACATTACAATATGTGTGTATATGCAGAATGAGAACACTGTTTACATATCTGAGCAGTGCTTTGCTGCAGTCTGCAAGAAGGGGCACACCACCTGTTGTATATACCAAGTCATGCAAGAACCAGCAATGCCATGGTGTTAAGTTTTGTTTTGTGAATTACTAATTCATGGTCAACCTTGTCTGTAAGCCACTTTGGGGATTCCAGGTCCCTCAGGTCTCCTGTAGTGATATGGCCATATGGTGTGAGAACTGCTAGAGTGTCTCGGGGAGTCTTAGCATCTCGCCATAGAGCCTCAACCTTTACAATCAAAGAATATTACTGTGTATAGAACATTGGCATATGTAGAATTAAGACTCTCTCTGTAATACTTTCCTATGCACTATTTGGGAGCTTGTACAGCTCTAAATCTGATGATGGCAAAGTAGTTCCAGCAAATAGCTCCTTAGTTTTGTGTTCCATCCTGTACAGAAAATAATTGGTCATGCTTTTGACACTATCATAATTCTGTCCTCACAGGTATACTGCACAGTTCATTCAACTAAGGGAACTTGTAACCAGATACTGTGGCTCAACTACTGCAGAAAAACATACAGACCTTGCTTGTGTTCCAGATTCTCGTGAAGGCTTTCTCAGTGGGTAGGTCTTTCGCAAACCTCAGCATGGTGTGCTCATGATAATTATTTCTCTTCACCTATTTGAGGTTTAATTCATTGGTGACCAACCAACCATCCTCATGAACCTTTCTCTCAGTGGCATGGGCAGAACTCTCACAAACCTCAGCATAGTGGGCTCACGGGAATTCTTTTTCTCTACATAATGATTATGTTTATATCACTGGTGATCATGGCCAACCATTCTCATTTAAATTTCTTATGAAACCTTTCTCATTGGGTATGTTGGTCTTTCAGAAATTTCTCTATGGTCTACTCATGGGGATCACTGTCTTCACCTATATATTTGGATTGAGGTTTATATAATTGATGACCACTATTCTCATATCAGAATCCAATGATTTAAGAGGGCATGCAGTCTTACTGTAAACTCTGTGTGGTGTGTTCATGGGATTTCAATTCACTTGATACATAAACATGACCAAAATAAAAATGTAAAAACAAACACTATAGTCTTATTCGAATTCTTGGTCTGACGGTGCCGGGCTTTCCTCAGAATCCCAGGAGTACACTGATGTGCTGCGCACAACCAACTAGCTTCCTGGTGCCACCAGTTAGAACACACTGCTTTGAATAACAGCTTTAGGCACTCTAACTGAGAGGAACCAGTAGCTTGTTATGATCATGACTGACGAACTGGAATCACCCTGGAAATGAAAGTATGTAAACACGACATTAAATATAATTATGTAGAACGCTTTACCACATCAATTTCCAATATGGCAAACCGTCCAATATCCATGCAGCGATTGGACAGCTTGATGAACTGGCCATTTAGAATCATAAGCGTGCATGCACGACAAATTTCTCATTGAATGGGTAGCTGTACAATATCACTGGACATGTACTAACATTGGACTCATCTTGCTTGCATTTGGCTTGCCCTATGGACTTACCCAAATACAGCACAGATTCGTTCAATATCCAGTGATATTGGGCGGCTACACATTGCAATAAGAAAATTAATAATATATATGTCAGCGTTAACACAAAAGCGTAGACAGCCTCATTGTAGCTACACATACATCTTTGTCAGCATGTCACAGCCATCGCAGCACTATTACAACCACTCTAATTTATACCGTTTGTCCTATTAAAAACATACGATTTGAACAGCTAGTCTACATACCGTGCTCTCGCATTAGTCTCTTTCCCAGGCCATGCAAGTCGAACTTCTCTGACATGCGTGGCCTGGGAACGAGGCCACATTGTACCCTCACATGCACAGAAGAGATTGGCATTACAACTGAAGCCTTCATGTGAGGGCATACAGTATACAGTGCGGATAAGCTCATTCCCAGGCTCTTCCGTATGAAAATAAAGACTTCATGTGGAAAGACACTACAAAGCAGGCATTCAGGTTTCATAAGATATAAAAAAAGTGCTATAGATATTAATTACTTTGCACTCTTGGGCCTAGAAGGTATTGTGAAATCGTTTCAGACTACTTGGCAATGTTCTCAGTGCCTGATTCTAAGTAAGTGAAGGGTGAAAGGGTTTCTTTATGCAGGATTGAAGGAAATTTTTGAGATCGACTCATAATACAGTGACCAGTCTGTGACCTAAAAAACCCACAGCTACAGAAACTAATAGAGATGCACCCCTACTCTAGATCTACAACGTACTTGAAAGCCAGTAACACTGTCACAAAAAGACGTTAGCATTTCTACCAGTGGGCTAGTGGTTGCCATAGTTAACCTTTGAAACCGCAATATTTAATCTAATCGACAAATTGTGTCCCATAACTGCAGTGTCCTTACTTAGCTATCCGAACTTCTACCCACCCAGGGAACGCTTGCAGGAACCTGAAAGCGATCCCTAGGTGGGTAGAAGTTGGGGATAGCCAGAACCATAGATAATATACCGGTAGCCTAACCTAGGGTGACGATATCAGAACTTCAACTTACTTGGACACCCAAATACTCAAGCGCATCACTTGGAACCCAAGTGATGCGCTTTAGTTGGAATGTAAACATAAGAGACATGTGACAGTTATGCCGTTGAATCGGCGGATCGGACCTACCTGGTGCGATGCATACATGTACTAGTAGTCCCGTGCCCGGCGCCCAGCCGGCCCGTCGCTCGCCAGCGCGCGAGGGAGGAGCGACGGTCTGGGCACGAGACTAGCATGCATACTATATATACTATACTAGTGGGCTAGTCTCGTGCCCAGACACCCACGCTACTAGGCCTATTCCATTTAAAGCCTGCCACATCGAAGGCGACTGAGGTTCGTTCCTCATCATTAATATGGAGCAAGAAATACTACAGCGGAGGAATTTCTTATTTAATATAGTATATCAAAAGGCCGCCTCTTTCTATATCACCTATATTCCAAAGCCTATGCGGTGGAGTATGGAGGCAAGCCTTCTTGTAACAGTAAGTTGGAAATGATATTTTTAAAATCACAAGAACTGTACGGTCTGGATTGTAAGTAGGCTATACTATGGTATCAGTTTAGGCTGTCAGACTCTAAGTGTCCTAATGCCAGTCAGCTTGTGTGGTTTCAACATAGATATATATAGCATTCTATCTATGGTTTCAGTACCCGATATAGCCGCATGAAGGATGTTGCCGGAGTAAACTAAAGTAACTCCCATTTGTCAACTAACAAGCTGAAGAAGTTAGTTATAGATTCTCTTGCATCTGTGGTCAGGTATTTGCCTCAAACCCAGCTGCCCCAGCTTATATACGGGGAGAAAAAGTGATACGAAAACATGGTATGCTCTATGCTCACAGAAAGTCTTCCTGTAAGGTCATTCCAACTGGTACTTTAGCTTCAGATCTTCCCATATGAGGAAGACTGATATACCAGCACTTAATATTACGTGTAGGATATTCACAGCAGCAATAGCAGGCAGAAAAAAACAGATCTCGAGGAAAGTACAAGTTTCGTTTCATAGCTGCATGAAAGGCATGGAGTAGTTTGATGATGTCACTGGAATGTATGTTGTGAGGGAAGAAACTAGGTACCTTGCAGTGTTTACTTCTCTCTTCTTGTGCGTACACTATGGAGATGCTACAGGCTTGTATCATTACAAAATTGTGTGGTTGACCTGTCCTGCCCACTAAGTCTGGCCATGTCTCGGTACTCATTTCCTAACTTGATACTACATGTAAGTATTACACTGCTTATGTTTACCGCTACTTGGTAAAGCCTTCTGTTGAGTATTTAAAATCCCTGTTTTCAATGAAGTGAATCCAGACATTATGGGGTGGAATCAGTACTGGTGTACCCTCCATTTTTATTTCACGAAGAAAAAATCGATGTGGAGAATGTCGTATGTGACCTAACTATTTACAGCATAAATGAGCTTAGGAAGCAATTTGTCCTAGGTCAGGGAAATATCTGGGACAGTACTCATTAAAACAGCTGAATCATACTTTGTGCAGAATAGTTTTAGAAGATGACGTAGGGTTAGGGTTAGGCTCTGGTGTAAGGTGTTTTACATTAATTATGGTGGTACTACAGATATGGCCTGCCAGTTCTCTTAGCAGCATTTGTGATCTGTTTGTAGATGTACTCCAAAGGAAACTGGCTGGCTATGTATGTTGCCCCTGAACCGGGAACACCAGTAATATGGGTCAATGATCATGATTGAAGGCTCCAAACACACTCTTTCTATGCTAATTCGATGTCCAAATATCGATGGTATCTAAAGATTGTGCCTGCTTCACTCCCCTGCCTTTAACAGAAACTGGGAAAAAGTTAATTGCTCTCTATGTGTTTGTTTTGTCAGTGTCTTTTTTCCCAGGAGAGATCGACACAAAGGTTTGCAAACACTCGTTTTGATACGTCCATATGCATGCCAGGAGACATGAATGCAAGCTGCTGACCTCTTTGCTAAATGTATGATTAGACAAATGGTAGAGTGATATGCTTAAATAATGGTTTCAGTATCACATTCTACATTATCATCAGATCAAATGCCCTGCTGTTTGTGTGTACACAAATAGGCCAGGAGAAGGCCAGGTTTTGAACCAAGGCATCGATCCAGAGTGGTCTCCTTGTATGCAACAAGAAAAGTTGATTAGCCTCACCCCCACTTACATCAGTGGATTACTTAGTGGGATACTGAAGTGCATGATCCTTAGCTTTCATGTCTGGTTAAGAACCAGATATTTTCTTGTACTAGCTGCCTGACAAGTGTAGGACTGCCCTGTGCATGGTGTAATAGCAGCTACCAACAAGAATTCTATCTCTGACCTTTAAATGTACATTTCTTATTTTTGTTTCTGTAGGCTTTTGTAGTACTACTGTTGTGGGGATACGTACACTTCATTTTCATCCTTGATCCTAAAGACTGCTTGCAGCATGTAACAGAGCGACCACTCCCACCTGATGTTATACTGCAAGTAGAAACCTTCACGAACTCTACATTTCTATGGAATGAACGAGATCTGACACTTTCGAAAGTGTACAGATCCATTTCTGAAGAGAACTATTCACCATACTCAAGTGATGATGAACATATTCATGATAATTTCTTGTCTGAATATTCAGTAGCAGCTGGAGACCACATGCTTGATATTGCAGAAGCAATATATAGTATATTTGGTATTCAGAATTCCCTTTCAAATTCAGCTGCCCATGACAATAGCTTGCATTCAGATGAGCCAACCATAGAAGAAGTGCAAAGCAGTGATGCTGTGGCTAGTAATGAAAAGTACGTATGGACCAATGAGCCACACGAAGATGATGTTAAGGAAATTGCAAGCTCCGACTCAGTCCATTCACAGAGATATGCAGTATTTATGGAGTCCCATGCACTTTATGACCTTTTTGATATATATCGTAAGTGAATAATTGAATTACCAGATTGAATATGCATATGCCCACTGCTTAGGTACAGTCATTTCTATGCACATCAATACACTGAGTATTTGGTGTTCTTTTCAATTATCAGGTCTCAGACTTTTATCTTTTGATTATACAATTTTGGAGTTCTCCCAGGAGCCTGGTTACCTGAGTCTGTCACAGTCAGCACGAGCTCGACTCAACATCACTACTATCAAGACATACGTTGGTGCGTATTATGGGTATGTGCATGCTTTTTATCATGTTATTAGGTTCTGTTACCATCCTAACAATTAACTAAGTGAGAATGAATAAAATTTCAACGGCGGCTAAATCCTGTAAACAACTTCCTTAGTGTAGTTAGCAAGCGGAGTCTGCTAGAGGGGGTAGTTACAATAATGTAGACTACCATAGTACCTATACATATGTATCAGGTATTTTAAACTGCTAAGAAAATTCATTAGCTCTCTTCTACGTGTACATACAATGCAACTAGAGGGCATGTACTGTAGGTCGCATAATGTTGTACTGAACTCATGGAGTACTGAAGTAAACCGTTACTCAACTGAAGACAGGTATCACCAATCAGGGTAGTAACAACCAGCGTCATTCATGCAGTAAGTTTTTTCCTTTTTGTAGATCCTGAGAATACCACATGCTTTGGAGGCCCACTTGGCCAGTTCTTGTCGAAGTATTTCCTTGGATATGAAATGATGATTATTGCCAGTTTCAAGAATCTCTTTCCACATGGGCACTGTAAGTCTACAGCTCTAGTTCTCACTAATTTGAAGCAATGTGGGTCTTTTATTCATTAATTTATCTGCTTGCATACATCAAATGAGTGGTCTCACACTACTGTAGTATATTATGCATTTGGCATCGATGCAGCTTCTGGGTACGTGAAGAACCTTGTTACTGGAAGCCAGTACTATTATCGAGTACAATGGATGGGCAAATGGCGGTATGGAGCTGGAATACTACCTGCACTTTTCTTTGTGAGTCTGTACTTTACCCTAAAATTTGAGTAGAAATTATTGATAATTATTGCTCAAAGTCTGTCGATCGATGATCTAGCCCTCTGCCCATTTTGGAACTTGAAATATCCCACAAGTAACTGACTTTGTGCCTACAGTACTGGCAAAATTAAAGGTGACATATGTAAGTGTTTACTCATATTATGTTGAATCCTGCTACTTATGGCAGTAGAGAACAGCTTAATTATCACTACTGAAACAGCTGAAGCATTGTGCCTGTATGTACGTAAGTGTTTATGTAGTGGCTACAGCCACGGCTCAGCATGTCTGCATACATACTGGCATATACAGGTATACAGCTATGCCTACAGTAAAAAATACACATACTTCTGCTCGTTGCTTTCTTGTTTCTTATTTACATTCCCAAATGTTTTATAAGGAGACTTTTATATACATAAGTCCATGTTGTTCTCCATACAGACACTGGTGGCTTCACTATTAATAAGACAAGTTCATTACCACTTTTTCAAGTTCCTCAGTAAGTTTGAGAGTGTTTCTTACTAGCCTTACTGTGCTCAAGAAAACCCCCATATAGCACCTGTTGTACATGTAGCTATGAGCTCTTAGCATTCACCAACCTTGTGATGGCGTGCTATCGTTGCCCATGATGGCATCAGGCCTGCTGCAGGCAGATGTGACCCAAAGGTCTTTACACCTCTGAAGCAGCCGATTATTGATGCAAATCAATTTAAGTATACATGTAATTGTGAACTGTCATGTAGCACTCTTGTAAGCATCTTAGTGTATTACTAGCCTTAAAAGGATACCAGTTCAAGTGATAGTGAATCCAAGGGAAATCAACCAAACGAATGTGAAGGAAATGAGAGGAGTGATGGCCCAACTACCAACAAACTATATTCAGTCAGAATGCGCTCCTGATACAGCCTATGAATACTTTATTGTCAATTGCACTATGACTATACGTAGCTATGCTAGAGACTTTAAAGTAAAGTAATCATTAAGTACAGTAGTGCAGTGCAAGGTGTGGTACGGCCATTGCCATGCCAGTTGCACTGCGCCTGGATGTGCATGTGTATATAACTAATGTACAGTATGCAGTATGCAGGTTGAAGTAGTGTCTGTAGCGGTGGTATGTGCCCAGTAACAGTCAGAGCTCTGGACTAGTCTACCTATATTTACTATGAAATGGTTTCAGATTTGTGTAGCCAATTTTATAGATAGCATGATTGAGTGATATACGTAGATAGCAGCAAAATGTACTGATATTTTATTCTTTTTTAGTACACTTTCACAATCTCCTGAATCAAGGCATCCCTATGCCCATTCAGACTGGAGCTCAGATTCCATTTTTGATCATTACGTATGCTGCTATTGGTGAGTACTCTCATAAAATTCTTCACTTCAGTGTATGTAGTGATTTCATCTTTTCCCTCAGGTTTGATTATAGTAATGAGTGAAGCTCTCAGTGATGACAGTTTATTCTCTATTTTTATGGTGTTCACTGTTTGGGAGGCAGATCAGTTCTATGCCATTTTTTGCAAGCAAGATATCTCAAAGCAATTTTTCCCATGGTACGTACATATTTGATACATAAGGAAGCAGTGATTGCTGCTTGTATTATCTTGAGTACCTTGCCTATTAATTCCTGTCCAACAAATTGTTGAGCTACAGAAATATTATACGCTTTGTGTGCAATTTAAAACACTTTTTTTTTTTTTCAGGTTCTTTTTTCTTTATCACTTCATTCCCTATGCCTACTATGTGAGGTTTAATGGCCAGTTCTGGTTTATTCCATTCCTGTTCCATTGGTTACTTCTCCAGGTATGTTTATTAACCCTTGGCGCACATGCGCAGCGAGGGTTACAGTACTCAGTTTGTGTGCGAGTGTGTGTGTCTGTTACCTCGCTAACAGCTACGCCGTTAACGTATGGGTGCAAAGTAAGACACGAATCGAAAGCAAATGTGGTATCACTGGTTTTGACATGTGCGTGTGCCTTCAGCTTTTAGCTTGTGTCTTCTGCCCATGCATGCATGAAATAATAAAAGAGTAACAGACAATACAAAGTATTATATGCTATTAAAAAAAGAAACTACTATGGGATACAAACGTAAGATTTAATACTGTATTTGCAACATTTTCTTTTTGCTTACTCATTCTAGATGCCGAAGTGTAGCATAATTATTTAGTATTTCGCAATAATCACGCCGAGGGTTATGCACTTCTGTGCTTTCATTGTCCTTGCAGACAGTTTGCTCTTATGTTCATGCAGCTGCCAATGGGTGGCCCTGATCCTTTGATAATAATTGTCTTTCCTTGCTGTTGCAGCATGCAATGCTCTACTTCTTGCACTACTGGGAGCTCCCAGCTGCACTTTTGGCCAGGCAAGGGGCCATACCAGTTCCACGAGACATCCAACCAAACTTACAAGACCAGTTGGCAGAAGAACCCCCTGCTGATGGGCAGGAGAACCAGGTCCCTCCACCTGTGTATGAGTTGAGTGACAATGAAGATTTAGCTGAAGCTCAACCTGTTGAGGATCCTAGAAACAGGAGACAACGAACTGAAAATAGTCAAAGATTACCACACCAACCTGTGGTAACTCAACGTATTTCAGGGGGCATTCATGTTGACGCTGATGGTGGAACTCGTGAACAGCAAAATGAATTTTCAAAAGAAGAGTGTAATTTTGGTGGCCCTTCCGCTCTTGTGAATGTGTCATCTACATCCATTAGATATAAGGACCAGCGGTCAATGTACAGGAGAAGTTACTCAACAGGTGGGACTGATGTTTCAGTGACAATGAACAATTGGTGAGGTTGTCGCTTCAATGAGAATCTAATGCATATATAACTACACTGTATAGAAAGGTGTTCAAAATCGAATGATGTAAAATGAATACACACAGGATTTTGCATTTCATTGGAGACATGCGTAGTTTATACACACCCGATTTTATTACATGATACCTTGTGTGTCAATGCATGCATGAAATGGCATTATGTAATTGCTTGTTTGTGGGGTATTTTTCTTCTGAATCTGATGGGGTTGGGGTCTGTAGGTCTTGAAAATACACAAATATGCATGAACATAATTATTGTACCATGGTAAGGCGCCTGTATATACAGTGCACGTGGAGGATGTGGACGTGACCACCATGCAAAGGCCTACCTATGTGATGGGGGACAAGGTTAAGGAGGAGTTGGAGCACTATGGTAATACAGATTCAGTGGACACCAGCAAGCCCCCCCTCACAAGGGCTATCAGGGATCACTGCACACAGCAGAGTCTCCACCCCTGCAAACACCCATCAGAGATCACTAGACACCAGTAGAGCCCCCCAAAAGGCCATCTGAGATTACTGGAGACCACCCCACTGCAACTACAATACTGTAGAATCGGGATAATAAGCGCCCATCGAAAATAAGCACCCCATGAATATAAGCACCCAATTAGATTACAACAACTATATCCCAATAGTAAGCACTGTCACGTTTAATTTGGACCCCCTTCAAATTTGTTCCCCCCAGAATGAATTTTTATGAAATATATGGACCCCCCCCCCACCTAATAAATTTGTTTCCCCATGGGCCTGCGCGTGCAAGTTTGGATTGATTGTTGGCCTACGCTGTTCAGCCGGACGAGTTCATCCAGATTTGAACACTGGACTTGGGCATTGGGTTACAATTTCCACGATTGAAACATCCCACTCAACTGTACATGTGTATGATAGCCTATACTTTTGTGCTGTAATGGCCACAGAGAAACCAGATTGCTGCTGTAATGGCCACAGAGAAACCAGAGTTAATCCTCGAATTTATGGATGTACCGATTCAGTCAGGCACATTATGACTGTGGACTGTTTGCGATCACATTTGCCACTGCACTAGCCCTGGGAGAGAAGCCAGAGCTGTTCTTTTTCGATCAATCAAAGATGCGGGCACACCTCTGGCAGTGCCTTGAGAGAGGGAGGATAGAGATGTTTCCTGTCGTAAGGAAGCGGAGAGTAAAGAAGTCTTCAGTGAAGACTGTTGAAGAATTAAGTTCCAGTCTACTGCAAGTGTCGGATGCCAGAGTTACCTGGTGAACGGATGATAGAGTGTTTGTGTAAGGACTGGTACCACATAGACACTTGTGTGGGTGGTGCACTAATTCCTAGCCATCTTGACAGTAGTTTATCCTGGTTTTGTAAAAGTGTTTGTAAACTGCCGACATGTTGTTTATTAAGGACATCAGATTCTATGAGGGGGTCCATATTTTCCAAAGAAAAAGTTTTGGGGGGGTCTGTATACTTTAAAAAACTAGTTCGGGCACATGACTTTGGAGGGGTCCAAATTTTGCAGTGAAATACGTTTCGGGGGTCCATATTTTTTGAAAAATTAGTTCCAGTGTCAGAAACTTTTGGGGCCCCCATGGATTTGGGTCCCCCCCAGCCCCATTTCCACAGGATATTGGGGCCCCCGTCATAAATCTGAGGCCCCCTTTCCACTGGGTAATGTTAAGCAATCGCTTACAAGTCTATCGTTTCGTAAAGTGCGTGCATCAATGCCTGTCAATAAAACAAAGTGCACAAACTTCCCTAAGCACTTTGGGGTGTGATAATCATCATGGAGGAGACGGAGAAAGAAGGACGATTCGATTACAGCAAAATTTATGCGTACATGCGTAGAACTGACATCCCAGCTTGGGTATGTCCGCAGTGCAACCATGGAGAACAACGCACACCTTAAATTTAAACCCTGCTATTTAACTTTGACCAAGATTGTACATGCATAGCTATTTACATGCATAGCTATACACACTATAATGTATAAGCACTGTTGTTTGGTGTATTTTAAGTACTATCTTTACTCAAATGCACGGTACAAATCCTAAGTCTTATGTGTGTAATAGTAAAGGTATTAATAACAACCACTGCCTTTATTATGCTTATGATAGACGAGGGGCCCCATATCACTGATACTTTGGGGCCCCTGTTCCCATATTGCTTGTAAACTAAGGGGAGGTCCCATATTCCCAAGAGGAGCCCCATCTTCCCGGTAGTATGGGGCCCTAGGGGGCCCATATGACTGTTAAGATGGGACCCAGAGGGGAGGGGAGGGGGGGCGGGGGGGGGGCATTTTTACTGTGACAACATTCGTACAAGAATAGGCACTCATAGCTTCTACTTGCAGCACTTCCCAGAAAGACGGCACCTTTTACAGCTGGAAGCCTCTGCCTATATTGATCAGTACGTCAGTAGTACAATTGAATTCATTTAAGTTTAATATGGCCTTCACAGCAGTTGGAGTGCTTCTTGCTAACTGTGTGGTCACAGATTCACAGTGTAATAGACAATCTAGAGGCATAAGCACTACAGTCATACCTGTAGTATAAAAGTCACACATGCGAGAAGCACGCTGCGATTTTATGTATCGTGAGTAAAAGCATCCCACGAGTATAAGCACCCATTCAGGTTACTAATTTCAAAAATAGACACCGGTGCTTATTATTCCGATTCTACGGTAACATTTTGAGTGGGCTAGTAACTCTAGTAGACAACAAGTTCGAGATAACAGTTACCACAACTTGACGACCACACCATAATAGGGTGTCAACTGAATCTTAAGCTGTCGTAACAGTATTGTTAATAAGTCATAGCCAAAATAATACAAGTCAGAGACACTACAATGTATTGGTAGTTGTGCAAAAAGAGCTATCAATAGCTAGAAACAAACATTTATAAACTGGGTGTGAGAGAACTAGAAGTAGCATGTACAGAATTTAAGATATTCACACAACCCTAGTGGAGAAAGGCTGAACACACAATTCTGCAAAAACATGTCAAGAAATGGGGTTCTTTGAGAATGAAACCCTCAGATGATGTGTTTCACTGATTTTGTAGTTGTGCATTGCCTATAGTATAACAAAGACATCAATGGAAACAACGCAGTGTACAAGTAAAAATGCCCGAAAAGCTAGGAATTAAGCAGAGCTGGTGTAGTAACGATAAAAAACTCTAAACTATATAGACCACCTTCCCAGCTTCATTACATACATACGCAAAAAAATGTGTAGTCATTATACTATTTAATTAATTAACAATATAAGGAGGGCATAAATAGTAGTAATAATGTATGACAGAGGGGCAATATCTTGTGATCCTTGGGAGCTGGAGAAAAGATGTCCCACGTTTATGAACATCCCAGTAACCTAAATGACTTAGAACCTGGCTTTGATGCCCATGTACATGTATGCACTTCTCTTTCTTCTTTCTAACTACACGTAGGGATATGGTTACGTTCTCCATGTGCTGTAGCAATTAAGACCACTTACAATCAGAGCAGATATAGCTTCTTCTGTTGATGCCATCTGAATAAGAGCCATTCGATGATCATTCCTACGTAATTATTAAGAAGATACATGTACTTGTAGCATTTACATGTACGTGTAAGTCTACCTATAAATTCAACCCATATCTCTTTGGCCTCCGTTTCTGTTTGTCTGCACATAAAGGAATTTATAAAACAGAAATAAATGTCACATGATCCCGACACTCCTCGGTCTCTTCCACAACCTCATGGTTGTTGTAGGGCTGGCTTTAGTGGGATAGTTACTACACGTAGCCTAGTGAAGTAGTCAAGCATTGGGATTGCATTTAGTTGCAAAATTCAGTGACAGTGGTCCTCTGACTGCACTGTCCACCACACTCCCTGTGTGTCCAGTGCTAGGACTATAGGTTTCAACTTGACATAAGTACTTCCCAGCAAATTCATACCACCAATCACAGCAATGCTGCTGAAACAGTCCCTTGGGTATATCCAATAGATCATCCTCGTGAAGATTGACTGATATTCAAAGTGACGAGCCACTTAAGATGTGCTACAAGTACATGTACATATATATGTACATGTAACTCAAGTAAACTGCCAAGAGTGAAGAGCCTTCTCACTTTACACTTGGCGTACATCATAGGGATAATGCACACTTCCTCCATTGAATAAATCTTGGAGACCGTTACTGTGGTTTAATTTGTTCAACTAAGTCTCTCTACCTTACGTAATATTCACAACATAATGTATCAGGCTCTCCCAAGGAGAGCCCGTAAATGTGGCTGCTGCCAAACTGACTACTACATCCAATTTTCTGTGGTTAAATGCTAGTCAACTTCTGGTGATGGTTTGGAATTAAGTAATATTTAGACACCAGTTGGCAGTGCATTACGGGATATAGTTAGCGCGCGAGGACAATTAAGTACGGTCGAGGGCGGATAATGCACGAGCCGAAGGCGAGTGCATTATCCGCCCGAGACCGTTACTTAATTGTCCGAGCGCGCTAACTAGTCCCGTAATGCACTGCCAACTGGTATCTAAAGTATTTAGTTCACTCACTGACCTGAGACAGCCACGGTTCTGTTGGGCGTTATTTAGAAAAGTGTGCACTAATTTTGTTAATGCACACTTAAGTGTGCATTAACAACTTAGTGCACACTTAAGTGTGCATTAAGCGATTTAACGTGCGGTCATGTGATCGAGTTTGAGACTTCTGATTCGTCGAAGGTCACGTGAGTAGCACTAAGTTTATACTTGAGTGTTGCACACATATGCAGCTGCTATGAGTGTTGTATGTACAAATTACTTTTTACTATAAACTTACTGAAAAAATCTGAAGTTTTCTACAGCTCCACCAGTTGATGCAAAAAGGGTTTTGATGTATTCTTCATCGACACAATCACTGAAAAGACGAGATAAAACAAACTGTCATCCTGTTAATGTTATAATCACCATAGCCAACACAACATCAGATGGTATTTGAAGAGGCCTGCCTACAATAACTGTTCAATCTACTCATTCTAAGCCCTTGGCTTTTGTTACTTCCAGTACAAAAGCAGGGATAGGCTTGTAGTATACAAATGACCACTGTAGGCTAATAATACCCACACTTTGTTGTTAAGCTAGAGTAAAAATGAGGGATGATGCTGATTCAAACAGATGCAGTCTCATGTAGCCCTCAAGCGAGACTATTACTGTAGATAAACATGTGCACTGAAGCACTATTAGTAGATGAAGCGTAGTGAAAGAAAGTACATGAGCAGTCTCAACTCCAATCTTTTTCAAGCTTCTTTCCTAGGAGCTTGCTTGGTGCTCTGTGAGGAAATTCAGAGTATATCCAGCTTTGGTGAGGCAATTAAGCTTCCTGATGCAACATCAGCTCTTGAAATGGTGCAAAAAAGCTAAACAGCTTAGTCCCCAGCTTTACTATTTAGCTGTAATACATGTATGTGAGGCACAACATCAGGTACACTAAAATAAAGCACTAGAAATTTGTGCCATTGTGTCACGGTCAATGTTTCTCAGTCTGTTGAGAGGCAGGAATAGCCTGAAAACCACTCGTACAGAGGAAACTGTTGTCCTTGGTCCATATAGCTACGTAGTTCAGCCAATGTGGCTCATTGCATGGGCATGTATGTATCATATTAATATTTTTATATTATGTGCCCCAGACATCTACCAGTGGTTGCGCGCACATACCAAAGCCTTTCCCTGCTTTTCGTACTGGAAGCAATTATATGCACGTAGCTGAAGAAAGGCTTGAAAACAAGGCTAAAATGGTAATAATAGGCACGTATGTACATGTACCCAACGATGCAGAAATCTATTGTGTTTATTTCTGAAACTCACGGAATGTTAGAAAGGTGGAGAGTTGCACTTGGGGGGAAAATATTTTGATAATTCTTTGACCCTGGTTTCTGTAAGAGAAGAACACCCTTGCTAAAGTTTCTCTGCATGCATGCATATCTTCAGTGCACACTGGCTACATGTAATTGGCATTTCCCATAACAATTAACATATCCTTTAGTCCATGATGTATGTCAACGGAACAAGAACTTACGTATAACTGCGTATGAATAATTACAGCACAAACGCCTACATATGGTGCAAAATTTATTTCTCTACCATGATGGTGTTTATTTGCTCACATTTATCATTATACATACTTTAAGCTTGGTAGTGTGGGATAAATCAATTAGCAAGCAGTGAAATATATTGCACAAGTTAAAGTAAAATATGGTTGGATACTTCACAAGTTGGCAGATGTGTATTCACAACCCAAAGGTGAGTTTTACCATAACATAAAATTGCACTACATGATGTTGTACATTAATAATCTCAGTACTTGCAACCATGCAAATCAGCACATTTACTGATACTCATATATCTATCTCTTGAACGAAAAGAGCTACAGCCTTCTAGCCTGGACTACCATTACCATATAATTTCTAATTATTCATCCAAATTCTTTTTCGGTTGACAAATTCATTGGAGGTGATTAATTCATTTTATTATGAGCAGTGGCGAATAAATAAGCCTAAAATACTGACAGCATGTCTGATATTCACTCTTCACTTGCACTATTAATAGTCAACATGACAGTTCTATTATACAGGCCATGAGCCCTCCGTGCTTCTGCAGACTTCAGCATTCAGCAATGGCAGCATATCCACAAACAAGCGCACACACAGCAGCCAAAGATCTAGCCACAACAGGCAGTAAGCTTATGCATGCTAGTCGCTAGTCGCTAGTCACGTACAGCAAAGTACAACAAACTACAACAGGTAAGCATGCTTGCGCTCGCTACTACACAGCTAATAGTACAAAGCAATAACAACATTCACAAAAAAGAGTGCCTGCATGGTTAGGTTGCTCCATGTCAGCTTGCTCCAGGGCATTCCTGCTGACATAATCATAAGTAATACTACTAATTTAAAACTGAGCATGCAGCAGCTGGCGAATACTATTTTAGGATGGGACTATGAATTTGTTGGAGGAAACAAATGTTTTTCCCAGAAAACTGGGGTGTAGCGAATAAATAGAAATTATACAGTAGTTACTGATTAGTACATGTACTTACAGTTGTTGACTGTACAGTACTGAAAGGTCACTATTGACAATAGCATGCAACAATTGTTACATTGGATATTTCATGCTGGATTATTTAAAGAGAGAATATCTCAAGTGGGTAATAAAATAAGTACTGGTACCTTGAATCTGTGTAATGGTGAGTTGGTATAATCTTCGGTAAGTCCATCTTCCTAAAAATGAAATGTGTAAACAGAAGAGGGTGATATAATGATTAGTATGATCGAAGGAAAGGCTACAGAGCGGCAAAGTTACACCATTATGATCTTTAGGAGTTTAGCTAAAAGAATTATCAGAAAAGGTCTTTCCACTTTCAGTTTCTATAAGGAGATATGGTGAAAATGCAGCACCTTTAGTGGTCTAGTGGTGAATCCTTTGTTGGTTTCGAGTACCTCACACGGACTTTTCCTTTTTTCCTGTTCTGACTCTCTCGGGTTCTTCTCAAATTTTTTTTTATATAAGACTATACCCACATTGACTACCCTTAGACTATGCTATCTCTGTAGTCTACTAGTGGACAGAAATGATTCTCAGGGCAAATGGACAAAATTCACTGGTTCATACCTCACAAGCTACTGTAATAAAACTCTGAGATATCATCTATATGTAAGTACATCATACAGTGCTAGTGAATAGAAGTGACATTAGTGGAAAATAGTTTATTACAAACACAGAACACTTGGTTTTACAATACTGTACATGTTTGTATGTACATACATTGCTTCCTGCTTGAGGCATCTGTACTTGTGCATGTTTAGACAAGGTAACATGAATCTTCTTTCCATATAGTGTGACTCCGTTCAGGTTGGCTATTGCTGCAACAAAAAAAAGATGCGTGTTCCAGAGCACAGATCAAAACAGTATATACGTACTACACGAACAATATTATAAATTACTTAAACAAGGAAATGGGTCACATGCAGGAAAGCATATGCCATAAATTGGCCTGCCTATAAGACTGGCATTAAGCTTTCTTATCAGGGAGGGTCTGCAATTAAAGACAGACAGCTTCCTTAGAATCTACCATATAGCTGTGAAAATATTAATTGTGATTGGCGATAACACCACCAAATTCAATTTCCATCAAACTAACTTCTGCCAACTATGACATCACACCCACTGAACAGGTCAAATTGCAAAGAAATGGTATTGCTCACTGTTGCTCAGGTATTTTTCGAGAGAGACATTCAAGCCCTCTTTGAGGTAAGTCCTCTGAAAAACCCTAGCTATAGCTCTGGAAACAGTGCTTGGAGGAATAGCAAACAAGCCGTAACTAATGTCCTTGAATCTAAACATAGTTGACACAACCGCCATGTGTAGGGATCCTCGACGTTACCACTCTCTATCCTCCACTGCAGTCCTTCCATCCATGACAAGAGTCCACGTAGACTAGATATGATTCTATGCTCTACACAGCAATGCAGAGAGAAATTTTTGCCTCGCAATCACCAATCGCCAAATTAAAGTTAATAACTACTTGGCTGCTTTTGTATGGGGTTAGAAATGGTGGAGGGAGAGGAGCATACTAAAGTGGTGGTACATATACATATGTATGTACATGTAGAATCATAACTTGGTAACTACTACATGTAGATAATGAATGTTGGATCAATAAATTGTTGAACCTAGAGAATATTATTAGCAGTTTTTCAATAGAGAATACAAAGCACATTAATGATGGCTTGAACAGTCTTAGCATTTGTAGAAGTCTTTTTGTATAGTAGAGAATAGTACATGGTCTAAAACTAGACTGCATAATCATGTAAATCATAAAAACAGCACATTAGTGTGCATTTTGTGAGACTTCCTTTCATGGACTGAACACTTCGGGACCATATCATAGTTCCATCGAAGGTGGAAAGATGCAAAAATAATGCCATCTTTACGTAGTTTCCAATGTTTGGTTTTGCAATAATAGTGTATACGTAGTCTTTAAGTATTGTTGTGTTAAGCATCCTGCAGTAGGTATCTCCACGTATCCTTAGTACTAGAATTCAAATAATGTATTCTAGAGAACAGCTCTACATCCCCCATCTGCTATTACGCCTGGTTGTGTCCGTGGGTTCGTTTGTTCGTTCGTCCGTCCGTGCGTACGTGTAAAAAACGGAAACGGAAGCCGCATGCGCACGCTCCCGGATGAACTTTCACCTGTGACCAGCGAAGTTCACGGTCACAGGTCAAAGTACCACGTGTCTGTATTTAAGTGCGAGATGACGCTAGCTCTTTCCAGCGACTACAAGACTTAGTCTCGCGATGTCAGGCACTTTAACACAAAGGTTAGTTGCGATATAGTCCTGAAAGTGAAAGCCAAGCAGAGATATAACTGCTATGCTAGGCTAACCGCGTCGATGTGCAGTCCGTGCCGTTTGCCTGAGCTGCATGTAGCCTGTGGTACCATGGTATAGCTAGCCTGTGTAGTCTATAGGCTGTTTGTAGTCTCTCCTCTGAGTCACTGCCTCCGGTTAGAATGTGGTGTGCACATTACTGACATTGAAGCTTTCATTCTTAATGTTACTATGGACATGCAAGTAGCTAGCCATGCTGAGCTGAAAAAGAATCAGTGCAATTAACTTACATGATATGTACGCTAGGCTATGGTTGTGAAGAGCTAGGCTGTGTAGTCCTTTGTAGTCTCCTCTGTAGTACTGCTTCCACGTATTTCAGGCCGGGATCTGTCAGCAACACTGCTAGCTAAATGTACCATACAAACCAACGAATCACATGCAAGTCACATCTTTAATCTCTATCTGTACAGAGTGAGCGCAGCGAGCGAGTTCAACAAACACAAGTAGTTGTGCGAGCGAAGCGAGCACAACTCTACTTGTACATGCATATAATTTTATGGAACACCAAGACATACAATAGTAACACTAGCTAAGATCGGCAACCCATAGGTTGTGACCTTGGTCATGTGTATTGCCCCTGGAGTGCCAAGGTAACTTAGGAAAGTACCTATATACGAATGCTATCATTGACATGGTTGAAGGCAAGTTACAATTTGCCACTAAATAGATAGTATAGCAGAGATTGTCCATATCAGGTGCTTCTCAGTTAATGAGTTATGCATACTATAAGTCCACTGTCACCAATTATGGTTAAGGTATGTGTACACAATCAATGAAGCCTCCACAGAGGGGATAAGCTTTCTCTGTAGTGACAAGAGTTCATGAATACCACAGTGGCAATGATACAATACTTACCCTTATACATGCCAGCCATTTGAAATGACAGCCATTTGAAATGACAGCCATTTGAAGTAGCAGCTGCTCAAATGAGCAGTCGCCAGAAATACATGTATACTACACAGATACAGTTATTACATGTACGTATCTCAATAAGGTACATGTATATACATGTATATACGGTACACACGAAGGAGTACTGAGTTGGAAAACGCATGTTAATAATCTAAATACCATGTGGTAGGCCCTATAAATCAACTTTAAATATCACTTTTATAGAGATCCATACACAGAAAAAATGTGTCTAACAAACAAAGCAGTATGTTACATGCCACCAAGAGCGCATAATGACTTTTCTAACGTCATTATGCACTCATGATGCCACGTACTACAACGTGCCAGAAGGTCCATAACATGCCCACCTGTTTGTGTCTGCTGAGTTTCCTTGAACTGGATGAGGGCTGAATCACGCTTGTTGTACAGGATCTTCACTCTTATTACATCCCCGTACACACCTAAATTGGAATCACACACACACAACTGTAAATACACACTACAAGATCCCTAATTAGCACTGTCAACACAATACACTTTGCAGTCCCGTTTCTGATCCACAATAAAGTAGAAAGCAGGAAAAGGGAGAGGGCCTAACAGCGAGATCTTGATGAACAGCATGTGCTAGTGACTATATTTATGTCACAGATTATCAAGGTAATGTCAGCTACAGCTGTACCTACATAGGATATCTCTTCTTATCTTGAGCTACTTAGCAGTCAACTACATCCCAGAGGTAAAGTACCGGTATGAAGACATACATGTACGTATGTACACACATTAACGGTTAATTAAGACTACTACATCTGGATTTAGTTGTACATGTACATGTAATGTAGCAGACTAGCCTCTCAACCACAGGCTTCAGAGCCAGATAATAGTGACTACAGGTCCCATTCTCAGCTTAATCAATAACAACAATCATTGCAGCTGAAGTTGACAGACCCTGCTAGCTTTTTGTCCTATAGTTTTCTTCAAGTAGTCAGCTACAAATATGACTATAGGTACACACACACTAGTGACACACACTAGTGACACACACACACACACACACACACACGCACGCACGCACGCACACGCACACACACAGTGTATAGCACATCACACATATCAAATCAATACACTCCACGCGTCACACGCACAACAGAAGTTCACACCAGCAGTGACAGCATGTGTGCACATACCAAACAGAATGAAGAGAGCATGAGGAGTAATCATCTTGAGGAATAGGAGCAGAGTTGGAGAGTTCAAGTCCAGAATGCAAAACACAGGAGTAGAAGAGAGACAGCCCAGACAAACAAGAGAAGAGGAGGATTAGAGGGGTAAAAATGGATTTCCTGCCAGTAACACTTCTGCATATTATGGTGTATATCCATGCACCAATTAAAGGACCTACTCTTCGACTAAGTGCTCACAACCTATTAGATGTTGTAGAATACAATACGGACACTATTGGTATGTACAAAAAATGCGAGCTCTACACAGTCCACTGTTGGCTACTCCACAATCTAAAATACTCAGGCTGGCATTGCATTATACAAGTAGATAATATAGTAGTAAGAAAGAGAAAGAGGAAATAGGTTTACACACAAAAGAGTCTCCACAGTCCACATATCATACCTTTTCATTCAGATTTGATACAAGTACAACACAGCCTGGAAGCACCACACCACTACCTGCTGCCTGTGGATTAGCAGTGGCTGAGGTCAGGGCAACCAGAGCTGCACGGAGATTGGCCATAGCTAGATAGGTAAAGCAAACAACACTAAGTACTGTATACAGGGAGGACCATTTATTGACACGCCAATTGTGAAAAGAGATAGGCACATGGCAATACAAACGGCTTCCTTTTCGTCTACATCTACATGTAAATACACGTACGTATGCCCTGTACTTGGTACACTTCTTTTCCTACAATAATGAATCCAATTGTGATACCTGCCATAATAAATATAGCTGGCATGGGCATGCACACACACACACACACACACACACACACACACACACACACACACACACACACACACACACACACACACACACACACACACACACACACACACACACACACACACACACACACACACACACCTGGTGACTGCATCAGTGCTGGTGGTATACCTAAGGAATAAGAGAATATCCACAAGTTTAAAATGATAGGCACTTTCTCTTGAGATTACTGCAGCTAGTAGATAAATCTATGTCTTGTCTTGAGAAATCAGCTGCCTGGGGCTCAGAGAATATGCACAAATTAATTGTTTTTATTGCTTAGTTAATGATGGTTAACGCAAGCAGGCAGTGTCAGATTTATACCACAAATTCATAGACCGCTAAAAGTATCACTACGCCAACTCACACATGCACACAGCTTCAACAGCTAAGAGGGGCAATAAGACACAAGATTCTCTCAACCCGCCCACCCAGTCGCCTAGAAACGTGTCTTCTCAATGTAGTGTACATAAGTAGAGTGTCACTGGGTGCTGAAGCAAGCCTACTCAATATATCACCTACTCCCTGAGCAACCACGGGCTCGTTTAGTATCCTGCCTCTCAACCTATATGCAAGACTCCCTGAGCCTTCATGCACTGCTCCCTGTATGCTCACAGGCCTAGCTAGCATATAATCTCCTGGGTGGGCAGCTCGAGCTGTACGTGCTTCACGTCACATGCCAGCTTAGGCCTTACTCAAGGTTTGCCCCAAGGTCCACCAAACATGAATTAAGTAAGTCTTCTGTGGTTGCCTACAGTCCAGCCATACAACCAACACACAACAAGGCATTAATCCAGTGTCCCTACCTACAGCTAATCTGTACATGTACGTATAAGTATTATTATCTTTTACTCATTAGTGTGCCAATAAATGATTTAAGACTGCAGTGCCCTGAACATGTCCACAAAATACTGCTGTACAACTGAATCACTGTACAAAATCAATACAAAGTTTGTGAAATAACTCAATGGACATGTTAATAAGTTGACTATCCTACAACATAAACCATATAACAGGTATTATGTGGGAATGGATATATCCAGGAGCGCTTTGCCGGCTCAATGCGCTCCTGATATACCGTAGACTCAGGTTATCAGGCGCATGCGCTAGTTGGGACAATAGCAACAGTATATGCGCTACATAATGAAGTGCGCTACATAGCGGGGTTAAAGGTTGACCACACCTACTTATTGCATGGCGTCAACGACAGGTGTCGCGATGCGAAAGAGTTCTTCGCAGCAAGGTTACGGTAGCTAGCTACAAAAATGGGAAGCTTTGTTGCTGTTAGCAGATTACAAACTACCGGTATGGAATCACAATCAAAGAAAGCGCAGTTCGTGGCCACCACGTGTACGAAGAAGTACGGAGACCCGTTATTGGACAGTTCCCAGTGCTAGCTGAGCCGACCAACCGCCATGACAAGCGAGCGGTAGCTATCTATCGAGACAGAGAGATTGTTGGCCATGTACCCAGAGAGCTAGCTAGCTGCTAACAGTCTCCTAGTTTCTCGTTCATAATGTTTGTGCTAGTTGCTCCACCCCATGTGTTGTTTAATTGGAACGTGCGCCTCTTAGCGAGGTTTTTACGGCTTTGGGCCAAGAAGCAAGCATGTGCCTGATAGCGTAATTGCGCTACATAACAAAGTGCGCCTGATAACCTGATATACATACTATTGCTACGTATGTTTTTGCCCTGATTACTGAGGAGCAAAAAAGCTACAGAATGACTATGCCATAGAAACTCTTTGTAGCAAGGTACTATAGCTACAGTCACATTTCATATGAATGCACATATTTGTACACAAAGTCTGTATACAATGAGCAGCTCTTGAGCCTTCACAACATTCATTCTTTTGTTATTCATATAGTGGTAGCTAGGCAGCTATAGTCTTGTACAAAGTTGTACGTCAGGTAATTTTACAATACAAAAATGAATGACTCCCATTCAACTGCAGAGTTAAAGTATGCTTACCATTGGACTACACAGTGAGAGCACAATAAATATTCATTAAATGGTACATGTGTTCAATGCATGTATCATTCCTCAACTACTTGTACATATACATGTACAAATATATAAAACTCACCAGCAAGTGCAGCAGTAATATCTGGAACGGAAGTATGAGCAGAAGAAGCACCAGACTCATTGTCCCCAGAAGGAAGTTCTGGGCGAGTGTAGTCCCTGTAGTGGAACAACCATGCAGTGATTCAAAACTCAGACATCTATTCTCTTCTGTAACTTTTAAACTAACTACATGTACATGTCAGTGACTAACTAGTCCATTACTCTAATCCAACCATCAAAATACAGGAAACCAGTTAAGCACGTAAACAGTGTATTTATCTCACTGTATAGTAGATGCACGTGTAGGGAAGTTCGATCACGCTATACAGTTTAGTTACTCAATGACGTGCATTCTAGCTGGTTCCAACTTGGAAAGGAAGCAGAAAAGTGCTATAGATCTGTTCTCACTGTAAGAAAAAAAAGTCACTGTATAGTGCCAATACCTGCACACCATATGCATGATGTCCCATGCCAATTCCTTCATCAATTTTCGTTGTACATTGCCATGTCGAGTGTGAAAATATTCCATTGCCACCCTGATTATTCTGATTCAATTACCACACCAGAAACTCTTCGTATACGGACTTTAATTATACTGGTGCTATATCAGATTGGTGAATATAGACGTCTGTGCACACGTGTATAGTACACAACACAGCCAACTCACCTTGTTTTTTCATTGTTATACTTGACTGTCAGGGTGCTGAGTTTCGAGTAGTCAATCCTCAGGGTACAGCAGCCATTGTAAATGTTCTGTCCATCTAACGCCTGAGAAGGATTGTGATTCAGTGATGTCAAAATAGAAGTGGTAAAGGAATCTGGCAACGTTAAGTGCAATACACGACATGTACTAACCTGCTATACCTATATACCTACTGGCAAGTGCTACTAGCGGGTTTAGTGGCTATATAAAGCTTGCCTACTGCTCCACTGCCAAGGGGGCTCCAGTAGCTCAATTGGTAAGAGCATCTGACTAGTATTCAGAAGGTCCTGGGTTCAATCCCCAGCTGGGTCTCAATTTTTCGGGATTTCTTTACTCTCTCAGAAAGCTTATCTTCTCACAGAAGTTTGCAATGTACAGGGAGTTGGTTACATGATCCAGACAATGTGTGAATTCTGTCAAATGAGTATCAGTACCAGTGGTGGCAATTAAAGAGGAAAGTTAACTTGATTATTTTCCACAACAATATCATTCAAGAAAGTACGTACATGTAGTCATGGAAGCTACAGGAGTACAGGGTACATGTAGATAATCTAAATGTATATGACTGTGCTGTCTATCATCCAGTATTAGTATGTTCATTGGCATATTAGTTAGCTATAAACTTTGAAGCTATAGCAAAATTGTTCAAACTGTTACTCAAATTCAAGAGTGGAGTACAAATAACTACACATACACTCTTTCCATAATCCATAACCTTGACTTCAAATTATGTTTATATAGACATTTGCAGTCAATGCTATACCTATATAAAAGGTTGTTCCTCAAAGAAGATTGGATATTTCACATCTAAACTATTGCCAGACACTTTTCATGCAACTTTGCAGCAGGCTTTACTTTAAAGTGGCCATAATTTATCACAGCTAAACCACTGATTTATTCATATTGCTCCTCCAGTTAGTAGCCACAACTTGTACATGTACAAGAGGTTAATGCAAAACAGGTTACAGAGAGATTTATATAATAATCATAATTACATATGTATGATGGGTTACGTACAAGGAGTTGTGGAATATTACAAGTGGTTACCATATATGTGTTTTGCCATCTAACAAAATTCTTGGCTGTAAATACCTTTGCCATAATGCTACATATCACGTAGCTACGTATTATACGTGTTTTATTGTTGTCAAAACTTCGCAGGCATTAGGTGTCAGTGGCGTCCATGCACTGCAGAGTACAGTATGTGGCAAAAAAAATTCTCTGCAAGAGCCTCACAAAGTATTCGCAACATGTTGCCAAACCACTCTCATCACAAATGTTCACACGTAGACTTTTGTGAAGCATTGCGAGGAATAGTTACATCCACTAAATTTAGGCAAAGCCTTAGCCCGGCTAAGTGAAGGATAGTTAATTTACATAACCCATGAACTTCATAGATGTGTACATACAGTGGAACCCCTCTTAAAGGACATCCCTGAAACAAGGACACCTCTGTATTAAGGACACTTTGCTATGTCCCAAATATACTTTCTTAATTGAAATTTACCCCTGAAATGAGGACACCTCACTATACAGGACACTTTACCAGGTCCCCAAGGTGTCTACAATAGAGGGGTTCCACTGTATTATTCTTAAACGCATTGTACACAATTACATTTGTCTCCATGAGCTACATAAGGCTCATAAATGGCTTTGTGAATGACTAACAAATTGTAAAGCTTGCAATGCCAGTTTCAAGAAACCTTTTACGAACGTTCACAACAATCTCGCAAGAATTTTTGCAACACATTATTATAGTACTTGTATTTTATACATACCATCAAGAAGTGAGTGAAGGCACATATGCAACTGTATGCACCTGGCTAGCGCTTTATGCTTCCATGTCTGTCCGACGTGTCCGTGCATAAAATTTACTATAATTTACATGCAACTACAGTCGACTACTTTGTTCTCTCCTTACTGTTTTGGCTGTAGTAGCAGTAATAGCATCTGGGTACTGAATAAGAGCATGAAATTGAGCTGTAGGCAGAGAAAAATTGAACGTGTTCATGCAGTATGTCAAGTACATATATATGTACAGCAAAATCAGAAACACAAGAAATGAATAGAAGGATATCTGACTTGGATGTATTATGCTCGCTGATCTAAGCACGCCTCCCTCTTAGTGAAGCTATCTATACACGCGCACACACATACATACATGCATTACAGTATCTGACTACATGTGCAAACTGAAAAAGAACCACACATATTTATTATACGATAGTCAGGTGTATCACCATGCAATCACTTACAGTTTTTCACAAAAGTAACCACCCTCATGATGGACCCATACTTTGAGAAAATCTGGAGAAACAAGAATATATGCACGTACATGTGTACATACATGTACATGTACAAGCACACCAACAGTTAATTGCTGTATACATGTACGTACATGTACATGACAGTCTCAGAGAGTTCAAAACAGCACTTCAGTATGGTTGTTTTATCCTATACAACAAAATATTATGTACTCATAAATTATATCATGACAACTAACCTGGTGTAGGACGTCAATAGTGATTGGATAGAGCATGTTCTCAATAATGACTCTAAGGACAGAGTTAGGACAGCCTTGCTGCTGGGGCACAGTGCTGGTTGTTATGGTAGCACCCGTAGCTGTGTCAACAAGGGAGGCTGCAGAAGAAGCTGTGGCTCCGGTAGGAGAAGCTCCACCTGCCGCAGTGGGTGTCATCAGACTCAGGTTCGTGATTCCTGCTGAACTAGTCTACGCGGGAAGAAACAATCTGTTAATTGGAACCAGCACATGAAATCTGCTCCATTATCAAAAACATTGTGGTTTGGTAGCTTCTGTTGTACTGTTTGTGACCTAGGAATATGGATGCCATTTTTGAGTTGTGAGGTTAAATACCGGTAGTGTGTTTGTACAATGCGTTATTGTATATGTATCTCGACAGACTTCAATGTACACAATAGCTGCGTCCTTGACAGTGCTAGAAGAATGTCATTCAGGTTTACTCAAATATTATGAAATTGAATGTGATTCCCAAATGACTACACAGAAACTGTTAAAGTAAACGTGCACATTAATAATTGCATGGTTTGTTGCTATACACTTGCCATGGGTGCTCCGACAGTTTAGTGAAAAACTGTCATGTCGACTTTGATATGAATGATCTAATGTCTAAAACATTTTTCTACCGTCTATATAATGTTGTCCAAAAAAAAGTGGCAGTGTAATACTTAGGGGTGGTGTGTATATGCCAAGCATGCATGTGTACATGGATGGTTGATGCTTGTGTGTGCACACGTATTAGTAAATTCAGCTGTCCAATTATGTTTAGATTGGGATTGAGTATGCCACGAAGTTACACACTTTAGGTTCTCTCACAAAACATTTATACCCAGCTGGATCAGAATTATGTTGGTCAGAGTGTGGAACAAAGGAAAGGCTAAACAGCCACTGTTGAGGGTTGAAGTACAAACAAGCTGATCGATTACAACCTATAGTAAGACACCCACTTCCTCTAACTACGTACACTGTACCTGATCATTAAAATTAGGGCAGTATTACCTCTTTCTGAAGTAATCCTCCTAAAACTATCCATTCACACACACAACAAAGTGTAACACTTGTTAATTACCGTTGTCACCTGCTGTGTTTTCAATTCTTGATGCTTGGAATACTGAATGTACACTGTTCTATCCCTAAAAGTGATTAAATAACACAATTTGAATATCACAATGCATATACGTACACGTATTAGCATTGCCACCGTACCATGGAGTACAGCACTGAAAAACTCAGCATGTAGGGATGGCATATGAAAAAATGGCAGTAACATGTTACATACATTGAAATGATATGCTTACAAACATAGTTACCACAGGACAAGCCTTCTTGAGGCATCCCCCCAGGTATGCACGTGTACATTGCACTTATCTTTTATTCTCAAGTGTGTCATAAGTGACAACGCTAATAACATTGCTAGAGAGCATCATATTGCAAATAGCTAATTGTTTTACTCTTTCTCAGAACCACAGTGGCAAGTGAAAGGAAAGCAGTTTAAGGGGTTGTTCATACATTGAGACAGCCAACCAATCTCCTGCCACTCTGTAATATTTTCATTTTGTAGCTGTACTGCCTGCATTTTTTTAGCCATATGGACCTCAGCATCAAACTGTGTTGGCGCAACTTTGGGCCTTTGTTTATATAAACATAGCAGAAGTACATGTAGGTAGGGAGTTAGAATCAGTCAAGGAAAGGGTGGGTAGGAAGCTAATGGAGCAAGTGATTTAGTAACAGGTGTAAGCACTTGGAACCATGGATCTCTCTGTATGCCCAGTTCCTAACCATGTAAGCACATGAGGACTTATTCCGTCATATGATGGCCCAGCGAGGCTCAGACATGAAACACTATTCAGATGTTCTTTCACTGGATGCTTTGGAAATCAGATATACAGCTACAGAGCTGAAAAAGCACACACCAAGGTATATTATAAAGAGTTAATACTCCCTACAAAACATTTGTGCTCTCATCTAAACTGCAATATGACACACCCATGATGTCATACGCAAACCTTTAATTATTCAGCACAGAAGTACATGTACTGTAGAGTGCCAAATTTTCGAGGTGCACAAATTTTGCGGTTTCCGTGGCTGCGTCTTAGATTGTGAAAAGTAAGCTTGAGAAATATTTCGCACTACATGACGTGGCTACCAGGATTCCTTGGTTTGCAAAATATATTTCTGAGAAATGTTCAGCACGATCAAACCATGAAAATTTTGCTCCTTGAAAATTGGGTGCAATATGGTACTTTGGTAACCTCGTACCCAGGTGCACTATGGTAAGGAAAGTGCACCTGGTATATACCTGATAGGCGCATTCTGTGATTATAAACTGCATTGCGCATTCTGTAAATCTATAAACTACGTGGCACTAACCCTACACTAATTCTTTCCCATAAATCCACACGGGTGTACATGTATTGCACTACATCTGTGTGCATGCATGAAAAATTGATGCCAGGTAAATGATAATGCACCTGGATACAAGGCTATTACATTGGATATACAGATAGGTAATCAGTGTACATTAACACCTGCAAAACTATTTCCATAAGGGGTGACAAAAAATCCCTAACAGTATTACAATAATGCTTTCATCCTCGGATACAATATGTATAGGGATTAACATACATGTACCTACACTTTTTAAAATGTGCTTTTTCTACTAGCCATAGGATTCCAACTGTTACGCAGATGTTGCACATACTTGAAACAACCATGAGCTCAAAGAAATATTATACAAGCATGCAGTGACATTTTACATACATGTGACCAATTAATCAACACCATTCAAATTCCAGATATGTACAGATCAATCACTGCGACCAACCTGATGGTAGCTGGCACACTGCTGTAGTAGGAGACCAAAGCAGAAGCGGAAGCAGCATCCCCCACTTCAAGGAAAGCTTGGTTCTTCTGTCGGAGTAGCAAGACATTTACAACTCGGCCAAATGGCAGCCCCAGCAACACCACCTCTTTCTCTGTCACACTGTCTGGGAGATTGCGAAGGTGCAGCACCTTAGAAGGTGCCACCACTGCATCATCCATGCGTGGCTGAGAGTGAAAAGGGGAATTATGAATGCAACCTAGCACGATCTTCCAGTGAAGTTTACCATTACAGAACTTCACAAACAAACTTGTTTCATGCATTAAATGCACTGGAAAGCTGAAAGTCTCCAAATCGAAGTATCACTGTGATACTTACACTCCTGAGGTGCCATCCAAGTAATGATGGCCTTGTTTAATAATTGTACTTCTCTATTATATTAGGCCATTATACACCGTCTCATAGAATAATCTCAAAAGGAGTTGTTACTCATTTATGGCCACAAATAATAATAATATACTCATATTGCTGCCGTAGCGCTTACACCATCGACCACGCACCCACACACGCAGGTGGAGCTTGTAAGATCTCCAGTCAGAGGACAAGAGAAAGAGCAACCAGATGTTTCACCTGTACCATCCTGACTGCCACATAATTTATTCTTCCTAGTATCCCAGATTAATAATATAAAACTCTTAATAATCATACCTCTCACAATTTTCACACCCAAAACAAAGCCTGTTCTCTACTAAACTCTTCAAAACTTCCACCCAACAGATAGTCTAATTCTCCCACGAAAGTAAATCTATACACGGGACACTCCCAAAGCACATGCACTACACTCACACATTCTTCCCCACATAACTTATACTGCCTATCATCATTTTTACCCCTTGTCTTCCTAATACTTCGTTCAACCCATTAGTACCCGACCTAACCTATCGTGTTCCTCGACCCCCAAATTCCAGCATGTAATTCTATTTTCTTACAAAAAGACTTGAACAGACTCAGTTTAACTATTTAAGCCATCATTAAAGTCTTTATATTCTCTATATCTAAATGCTTCATCTACTCTCTCTAAAAACAAGTATATATTGTAATCTTCAGCTAATATTTCCTGACTGTCTAGATGCAACAGCAACAATTCACTAAATACTTTCCTCCAGGTCTTCCTCTGCCTACCCCTACATGGCATCACTTCCCACTCTCTGTCTAATAGTAATCTAAGATAATCTCTCATCATCGACTTTATACCACCACGTAAGTTTACATCTATCCCTCCTGCCTTTGAAAGATCCTAGCCCCATATCGCCCCTTACTGCTTCAATACACATTTTAAAAGAGCAGTGAAGTATCTCTTTGTATACATGTAGCTGTTTCTAGCTGAATAGATTCCAAGGAAGCGGTCTGCCATTTATTACATGCCCACACTTTACTACCATATTCCAAAGTACCAAAACAACCAATAGTTATCCTTCTTGCAACTGAACTGATATTCCTACTACTGACAAACCTATGTGCAGTATACCATTTATTACCTTCTGTACATGACTATCCCATTAACCAATTATTAGCAAATTCAATACCCAAGTAACAGTAACTTACAACCTCTGGAATGTCTTTATCTCCACACTTCCATGCGCATGCACTTGCATCAACCTCTTTAGAAAATATAACGGCACTCTTTTTACCACACAAAATGTGGAAACTAACTACAATATCATTCAGCTGTAGCAGTCACTACTGCAGTAGCACATCGATATGTAATGTATTTCAATTGCAGCAGCTGTCTTTAGCATGCTTCTGCTGCATATAAATTCGATTTAATGTTGAATGAAGTATTGACTAATGAAATAAGTATACAAGAAGAGTATAACGCTGTGCGGAAACACACAGAAAATGCAGCCAATCACTTGTACACTTTCAAAACCTAGTCAGATGTGGACATGTACTGTCATGCACTGACCTTCTATGGAAATAATCTTTTTGTAGATGTAATTACATGTACACAGTTACAATCTATACGTATACCAAACGATGTCCAGGCATTGTTTCCAAACCTTACAAACTATTCTGTTCTATACAGCCAGTTGACTGCATATATGTGCATACACACTCTGTGTTTCCAGGCTGTCTAAAGAATACCCCTCAGTACTAGTACGATCGACACAAAAGTTTCTAGCTACAGTTTGAACAAGATGTAGCCAAGGGCAAACTGTCTAGCAGAATGAATACTCCGAGTAGGTGACGTGCCATGCGTACATATCAAACAAAAACTGTAGCTACTGGTCGGTTAGAAGCTGCTGGTCAACTCCAGGTGCAGAGGATGGTAAGCTACTTGTCAACTCTGGGTGATACAGCACATGATCAAGGCCCAGATAGGCTGAAACTGCTGTCTGCGGTTTCCATTTACAGGTTCTACTTTTTTTAGTCCTCTTGTGTTCTTTAGCATTGAGTTAGGTGTCGTAATCGGTGGTTTCATTACCCTGGTTAATAGCAAACTGTTCAGGCAGTTTGGTTTGATTGCATGATCTTTTCATGAAACTTATTGGTCATAATTACAAAGGGCAAATAAGGATCAGAGAGTGTATTGTCTATTCGCATGGATGCTGTGACATGCTACAGGTCCACAAATCATTTCATAGTGCTGTGGAAAGCTACAACTGTGGGTTGCAGGTGATTTTATAATATTGTCTGTGACTTGGCATGGAGAATGTGATTGGTCAATATGTAGATGTTTAAGTGAAAAATGGTAATACATACATGTATTATAGACAGCTGTTGCCGCTTCTGTTAGTACTTGTATAGCACCTGAAGTTGACCAATAACGGCAGGTCTCCTTGCTTATATAGGGACTTATTGCTCAAAGGGTTTAACCTAACTGCCATGTATGTAGGCGGGAGGGTTATTGCATCTGTTCATCTTCCACACAGAGAGAAGTGGGTCGACTCTTTAGTCAATGTTTGTGACCCTGCACTTGAGCTTACTGCTGTCTTCCATCATGAAGTGGAAGTATCATTGTAGTTTAAGTACTGAGATATGTATGCCTTCAGCTGCACTGCCTTCAATGAGAGTAGCCATCTCTCATGTACGATAATAGAGCTTAGGGTGAGGGTCTGGTTCAGTACAATTAATATTAGCCACATACATGTAGGCAGAAGGGTAATTGCAATCACCTGTATTCCAACACAGTGTACATGCATGTACACCACCAGCCATGCAACCCAGCAGTGTACTCCCTGGCTCCTACAGTAGGCAAGCATTATGCTCAGACTGGTAGCTACCTCCAGGCTGTTAACTGCAACAGAAACGATTTTAAAGTTTCACTTCCTAGCCCCTGAAAATGTTATATGCAGTTCAGTAATGTTAATACCCATACATCTACAATGCCAACTGATTTCATACGTACAATGTCATACTGAACTACCCAAGCAATTTGGTCTGATGCAGTGTCAAATAGAACAAATCAATTCTTGGGTGAAAATAAGAAAATGTGTCATTGTAAAGGCTCTCTGCTTGTGAGGATAAAGCCAAAATCATCGCGATTATACAAGTGGGTGTTGTTTTCACATGGTATAATCCATAGCTGCCCTATAGATGAAGTTCCGGTGGCCTGGTTATAAAAGCTTTAGACTGGAGAGCTTGAGAATCTGGATTAGGCCCTTAGTGTGCACCTGTTTCTTGTTAAGAATGTGAAAAACTCACTGTCCTGAGAACTGAGAGCAGCGTAGTAATTTTTTTGGGGGGGAGGGGGGGGGAGGGGTGCACCTACGTGTCATCATGCTGCACTCTGCACTTTGGAGGCTTAACTTAATTGGTAAGGATTACCCCATCCAAGGATATTCAATGTTAGTCCTAACTGTATGCTGTGTGTGTAACCTGAGACAATGACACCCAAAGTAGGCAGCACAATTGAGCACTTCCCCTCTCTTCACCCGCCCTTGGGAGCCATAGCTCATTCTCAGGTACACAAGACAGTATACATACCAGATGGCATTCACTTCATACTTGGGTCGTGGTCCCACCTTAATATGTACCAATAAGTTAGCGGTTTGAATTGTTGTTACTTTCTTGCAAGTAGTAGAAGTGTGTGTCTGGTGAGGGTTACCACTTTCCAAGTGCTTTCATGCATGTGGTATAAGGTGTTTCATGTAAATAAACAATACATGTATGACATTGCGTGCTTTCTTCTAATAGCTCAGCCAACATAAGACTATTACTGCTATATTGCTGAGGCTGTATAAGCCCATATTGGGCTACACAATGAGTAGATACATAACTGAGGCACTAAAGAATGCACCTACAGACACCCATACATAATAGTGACCATTCATTACCTGGATACATAAGTAGCGTGTACGAGTTCAGTAGAGGCTTTCACACATATACAACATAGCACAACTATCTACAATGTGCATCATATTGCCAAATTACCAGATGAGCAATGCAGCAAGAAATGAAAAATTCTAATCCAAAGTGGCCCTTACCTTCTTCGCTGCAGAATCCAGTTCCATGCTGCTACTGTGCCTGAATAAAATAAATGTTGCATTAGTGAGAAGATGGACTCAAAATTGATACCGCTTTATACAAAGAAATAAAGCCAGACTAAGCCAAACTCTGAGAGGGTACAACATGTAATAGCATGGGAGTTGTGTTCATGCTCTAGCAGCTGTTTCAAAAAGCTCCATAAGACCAATCATTCCAACTGGCACTATAGTTTAAGGTCAATGCCAACATCAGATCACGGAAGAGTTTGTACACTCCAGTGACATCATTGAACTACTCCACACGTTTTTGGCAGCTATGTAACCAGTACCAGCATTGCTGCCCTATCTTCTGCTGTTTCTTCACCTCATCAGGCCTACATCAGCACACACTCACATAAGTCTTCCCGATTTGAAACTAAACGGCAAGTTTGAATGGCCTAACTTAAAGCCTAAGAGAAGTACTGGTGACTACCACTGTCTCATTGGTCGTTGGGTCACACAAGGTAGAAATCACACAGCCATGGTATTGATCACAGTTCAATGATCATCACTTTCATAAGCTATAGAATACTGATCATACCCACAGTGACTGTATCACAGTCTTTATTGAAGGATAGCTACCTGTACCAGCATTGCTGCACTATCTTCTGCTGTTTCTTCACCTCATCAGGCCTATATCAGCACACACTCACATAAGTCTTCCCGATTTGAAACTAAACGGCAAGTTTGAATGGCCTAACTTAAAGCCTAAGAGAAGTACTGGTGACTACCACTGTCTCACTGATCATTGGGTCACACAAGGTAGAAATCACACAGCCATGTATTGATCACAGTTCAATGATCACCACTTTCATAAATTATACTGATCATACCCACAGTGACTGTATCACGGTCTTTATTGAAGGTTACCTACTTCGATCTTGTAGTTTTATGAAGACAGTCCAGTTTTCAGCTTCAACTGTTACGCACGATGCCTCTAGTCATATCTAGGCTGGTAAAATGGAAATGTGACGTCCTTGACCGCGAAAAGTAGGTGTGGTGGATTGGAGCCCCGCCCCCCACATCACAGGGGCGTTTAGAGATCTGTCTATCTCGAGACAACGTGAGTTTTAGATATTATCATAAACAGTTTTATATTTTCATACTTAGTCTGGTTTTTGGGTAGTATTCCCCTTTAATTTCTGTATGGTGTAGCCGTCATAGATTTTTGTGTGAGCATATAGAGAAATCTGAACTCCCCAAGCTTCTATGATAGATAGATAGATAGATACATAGATAGATAGTTAGATTTTTTCCGTCTCGCCCCAAGGGCAGCAGGCCACTTTTGGCCCATGAGACAAATACAATACTGGTACAAATAGAACACTATAATAATTACAACAAAAAGAGTGGAGATTGAAAACAAGATATAGGAAGGAATAGTGGAAGGATAGTCCTTTCTCTCTCTTTTTTTATTATTATTTTTTTAATATTATAAATCACCAAACAAGGACCAAGACCACACTGGTAGCACTAGTTGGGATGTGGGTGGGATGATGATATAAATGAAAACTTGGTACTGATACACGTAGATAACAGTGCTTGGTGAGGGTTAAAGAACAGACGGGCAATGATAAGTCAAAGAGGGTTTTAAAGGTGGGTATGTGGCAGTACCAGTGTTGTACTTTTAGGTGCTGCCATTATGGATTATGAAGCAGATGTAAGGAAGGATAAGGGTTGGTGTGAGGGGTGTATAGGAGCAGTGCCAATGATATGGCTGATTTAAAATAAAGATTGAAGTGAGAAATGTGGTGTCAGCATGGTCCCCGTTAGTGAGTACATAAAAGGAACTTTAGAACTGTGATACAGCATTGAGATCGATGTTCGTAGGTAAGCGAGGAGTGTTAATACAAGCAGTTGGTAATGATGCCGTTAGCTGGAGCAAATGTATTTCAAAACAAGGATTGAAGTGAGAAGTGTGGTGGCAGCGTGGGTCTCGATTAGTGAATACATAAATGGAGCTTTTAATTTATATAAAAGAAAAATCAATGCATGGTGAGAAATTTGCCCCTCATAAAATTTACGTGATGTGTGTGTGTAATTAAGAACAATCTACTTAATATCCAATCCTCTGGACAAGGATAGTCCCTTGGATAAGTAAACTATATAGCGCTTGCACATCTAATCTTAGTACAGTGCCAATTTTCATTGAGACATTGTTTACCAGTTGCAAGCATGAAACCACTTTAGCATTTCACCATGCAGCCACCAGTATCTACAAATGCATTATACTGTATTACACCCTCAGTGTTTCCATGTTCTAAAACAGGATTGCTCCTTCAGTGTACTCTCCATAAGGTGGGATCACATATTTTCCCTACAGTTCTGTTGGATTGAAACTGTAAATTGTGAATGCTAAGACAGTAAGCCTGCACCCACTTGTATAAGTATGCTCACCATGCTAAAGTGAATCTCATTTTACTGTCTTTAATTGGTCTGCAATTAACTTTTGTTGAGTAGAGGTTGGCTTTCCAGTGACACTGAGCTACCAAACCACTGTACCTTTCCATGATCACAACATGGCGGGCCTTCCCCATGTTTAAGATCTATCCCCCTCTTTCGGATACCTCTTGGCTACAGCCCTTTGACTTAGGATAACTTATATACGAGTAATTGTCATGCAAAAATTATCCTGTCGGTGTCAAGGGGCCACTTTAAATGGATTCCTTGTCACTAACTAATGAACCAATTACATAGACAATGCGCACCCTTGTAGGTAAAAGCGATCTTGTGTTTTATCTCGACAGGATACTTAACATTCACTGACATTCCCTAAAGCTCTAGTGGCAAAGATGACTTTAGACTTCAGAAACTCATTCTTATAAGATGATAACAGTTGGAAGGAAAATGGAAAGTTCTACAGTCCATTATCGTCATTGCCATTAATTTAGCTTTTGCGATGGGGGTGAATGTTAAGTCCCTGAGGAGCTATAACACACAAACACTTTACCTCCCTGTAGAATCATAGCTGGCCTTGTTTCATCAATGGGGTTTTCCCCCCTCAATCATTTCAACTACCATATTAGCTTGCCAACTATAACTTGCAAATTCTAATTAGAATATATTGCGTATATGGAGTGTCCGTGCCATTCCTACATAGAGAGTCTACCGACTCTCTGATAGCAGCCTACATACATGTATGTATCAGTCGTAGGCAAGTATATACATGTCCCATTATACATGTAAGTAGCATAAATTCAAGTGTATTTTATGATCATGCACGGGTGTCCTTTATGTTCCTCACTGGGACTGCTACACTGTGAGGACTGCTTATGCTGGACCTCCGGCTGAGGTTGTCACTGCCAGTTTCAACAAGCCCAACCTGCAGTATTTTGTCACTGAGTGCCATTGCTGTCTTTCAGCTGCATACTTCAGTTTGTGCAAGTACAAAAGGACACATTACAATATAACTAGGGTTGCTCAAGTGCAAATGCATGGGGCAAGTATTATTATACTGAATAGAGCACCAATAGAATTAGCCCTTAGCCCCTGTGTGCTAAATTATCACATAGATTTAGCTGTTCCTTCTCATATATGCCTAGAATTTTGTATCCTCAGTACACTAGTTCCTTCTCAGATTACTGTGTACAAGGGGTATGTATGTCTGTACATGATTGATGTACAGGAGCACAATATTTCCCAGTAGATGCATGTATTTTGAGTACACACACCAGCTTTGAGACCCAGGTGATGCTGTGTAATTGATGTGAAGGACTCTCTGAAGTCTGTTACTAAAACATAATTGATTTCATTTTTGAATGAGATTGAGCTTGTAGTCTGTATAGCCGCGAGTTCACTGTGGAGGATGGTGAGATAAAGGAGAACATTAGGTTAAGGAGACAGGTTTATACGGAGATTAGTATTGGCAGGGAAGATAAATGGGGAGAGAATTACAAATTACGTTCAGAAATCAAAGAATTAGGTACGTAAGAAGAAATTAGATGGAATGAGGTGATTGAAAAGGTAAATAAAGATTTTATGAAAACAGGAATGAGTTTTGGGCATTTTTTGGCAAGACTTCAAAGGGGTTCTGCTTCTTTGGAGAGCACTTCAGGTTCAGACGTAACCAGTACTAAGGGAAAGTTGGAAATTTGGAAGTACTACGTGAGCATTATGAAAGGTTGGGTATGTCACAGTAATAATGGACCCCCCAAAATTGGTTCTCCCCGGAACGAATTTTTCAAAAAATATGGCCACCCGCAACTTATTTCACTGTAAAATTTAGACCCCCTCTGAAAAATTTAAACCCCTAAAAGTCATGTTCCGGAACTATGTTTTTAATGAATATGGACCCCCCCCCTTCCCCAAAACTTTTCTTTGGAAAATATGGACTCGCTCTGCCATTCTCTTGTACGTCTTAGACACTCCAAAGTGACCTGAAGTTGGCTCGGAGTGGCAAGCCTTCAGCACCCTTCTCTGCTCCTCTAGTGATGTAATGACTTTCGCCTTGTTTTACAGCTGTTGAAAGAAGGCTTTGCCTTTATCTACGGTTAAGAGGGCAGCACGCTTCCTGACCGCTCTTTCCTTTTCCTTCATGAACTCGGGAGGGTAAGAGCTGTCCTAAGCATACCGAATGGCATATTCAAGTCAGTATCTCGTCTGCATTTTTGCTGTCACTCTCCGCCATTGCGGCCATCCAAAAGACAGTACATGTATACAAAATAAGCAAGAGCATCTTTTATACACCTCTGAGAGGCACTGACTTGCCTTCGTACGATTGTGGAACGGTCGGCAAGCAATTGATCCAAACTTGCACATGCAAGCTGGGGGGGAACAAATTTTTCAGGGGGGGGTCCATATATTTCAGAAAAATTCTTTCGGGGGGGGGAGCAAATTTGAAGGGGGTCCAAATTACACATGACAGGTACGGCATCTGTGGATGATCAGTTTGATGATTGCTGGAAGGAGAATATAGAAAAGAAAGTAACAGAGTATAGTGACATGTCTAGTTCGAGAGAAAGGTTAGAAATTAAAATGTGGTTGAAAAGCCTAGAAAGTAATGATGGGCTAGTTGGGGAGCTTTTTAAATATGGTGGCAAAGAATGCATAATCTGTTGAAAGCCTTGTATGAGGTAGTTTGGAGAGAGGAGAGTATTCCTAAACAATGGAGACAAGGATTAATTGTTAGTTTGTATGAAAAAGGTGATGCTGAGGACCCAGGTAATTACAGAGGCATTACATTATTGAATATGGTCGGAAAGTTGTTTTGCAATATTCTATATACTCGCTTAGTAAGCAGATTAAAATCAGAAAGGGCTCTTCATGAGGGTCAGGCAGGATTTAGAGAGAAAAGGAGTTGTGTTGATAACATCTTTACTCTAAATGAAATTGTACAAGGTAGAATGAAGGAAGAAAAGAATGCTTACACTTTTTTCTTAAAGCATTTGACACAGTTTAGCATGATGGTTTATGGTTTTAGTTATGGGAACTTGGGGTTAGGGGTAGGATGTGGAGAGATAATTATTAAGAATATGTATAACACCACACAGAGTGCTGTTTTACTGGAGGGAGAAATATCCAAGCCATTCAATATAGGTGAGGGGGTGGCACAGGGTTGTAGTATGTCGCCTATCCTCTTTTCCATTTTTTATGAGGTTGAGAAGGCTGGGATTGGCATTACTATTAAGAAGGATGTTAAGGTTGGGGGGTCTAATGTTTGCTGATAAGTTTTGCTGAGAACTTCCAAACATTGATTAATGTAGTGCAGGGGTTTTGAAATAAATGGAGGTTGAAATCTAACATATAAAAAAGTGCTGTTGTTGTCTTGGCTAAAGAGGTTGGTACAGGTGCATACACATGGAAGTGGGGAGATTAAGTCCTTCCAGAGATTGTAAGTTACTGTTACTTGGGCATTGAATTTGCTAATAATGGTTCATGGGATAGTCATGTACAGAAGGTAATAAATACTGGAAAGAATAAATTTCACATAGGTTTTTAAGTAATCGGAATATCAGTACAGTTGTAAGAAGGATAATTTTTGTTAGTTTCAGTACTTCGCCATATGGTAGTGACGTGTGGGCTTGTAATTAGCGGCAGACCGCTTCCTTGGAGTCTATTCAGCTAGGAACAGCTAAAAAAGATACTTGGCTGCTCTTCTAAAACATGTAATGAAGCAGTAAGGGGGGATATGGGGTTAGAATCTTTGAAAGGCAGGAGGAATAAATGCAAACTTAAGTGGTGGTATAAAATCAATAATTTAGATGATGAGAGATATCCTGATTATACTAGACAGTGAGTGGGAAGTGAACCCGCTTAAAGGTAGGCAGAGGAAGACCTTGTGGAAAGTAGTTAGTGAGTTGTTGCTGCAGTTAAATTTAGGCAGTCAGGAAATACTAGCTGAAGATTACAATATAAACTTGTTCTTAGAGAGAGTAGATGAAGCATTGAGATGTAGAGAATATAAAAGCTTTAATGATGTCTTAAATAGTGTTTACTGCTGAGTATATTAGTAATATCCTCATGTTGCTGCCATAGCGTTTACACCATCGACCATGCACCCACAAACGCAGGCAGAGCTTGTAAAATCTCCAGTCAGAGGACAAGAGCAAGAGCAACCGGATGGTTCACCAGTACCATCCTGATTCCCATATAATTTATTCTACCTAGTATCCCAGATTAATATTAAACTCTTAACCAGTCTTAAAATCATACCTCTCCCAATTCTCACACCCTGAAACAAAGCCTGTTTCCTTAAAATTATTGAGTGCACTATACTCCTCAAAACTTCCACCCAACAGATTGTTGAAAGTATTTCTCATGGTATCATGCACAGGACACTCCCAGAGCACATGTACTACACTCTCACATTCATCCCCACATAACTTGCAATGCCTGTTGTCATTTTTACTCCTATGTCATCCTAACTCTTCATTCAGACCATTAGAATTTAAGAATTACTAGCCGGGGTTCGGGGATGCAGGGACACGGTTGATGTGTAAGTTTAGGTTGGGTACTATTGGTCTAAATGAAGAGTTAAGAAGACATAGGGGTAAACATGATGATATAGGCAGTGGAAGTTACGTGGCAATCAGGATGATACTGGTGAAATATCTGGTTGCTCTTGCTCTTGTCCTCTGACTGGAGACCTTACAAGCTCCACCTGTGTATGTGGGTGTGTGGTCCATGGCGTAAGCGCTACGGCAGCAACATGAGTATATTATTAGTAATTATAGACATATACATATTGTGTGTGGATAAGTCTTAAAGTTTCGTAAGCGAGCAAGGTATGTAACCTTAGCCTTGTACCCAGGTTCTAATATGAAAGAGTGAAACGTGCACATGGGCCTGGGGATGAGGCTAATGTAACTTCACTTGTTGTGTAATGTACATGTACAGGTAATATGTACATGTAGCATCATACATGTACATACGTAGGTGACATGTGTTATTGTATATCCTTTGATGTTGTGATTTTAGTGCAAATGAAATGGAAAGAAGCACACCTGAGCATTACGTACAGGGATACTGGAGAGAACTTTGCGGTGAACTAGAAATTGATATTCATGCCTGTGAGAAGTGGTGGGGAATTATCCATGATCACTACTGTGAAGCCTGGCGACACTATCATACCCTTAATCACCTTCAAGACATGCTGAGACATTTGGACCATTGCAAGAAACAGCTGAAGAGTTCACAAGAAGTAGCGCTTACCATTTTTTTTCATGAGTAAGTGAAATGCATGCTAAAAAGCGCACAATAACAATGGCATTCAATATGTGTCTATTGCTCCTCATAGCATCATATACAATCCCAAAGCAAATGATAATGAAGAGCAGAGTGAGTGTCTATTCCGAGAATTTGCAGAGGAGTGCCTATCAAAGGTACGTACATTACGCAGTGTGGATTATATAGTCATACGATATACACACATAGTATTATTACATGTATATACGTATTTGTGTAATAAAGTAGCTCCTGTCAATGTGTGAGCTTTAAAATAAACAGCAAGTGAGGGTATGATAGGCATAATTACCTATAATAGCTGAGTTGTACACATGTAGCTATGTGCTAGCATATTAATTTGGGGGACATGTTTCAATTTGTTTGTAAGGACCACTTTTGTGTGATAGTGGTTTGAGCTTTATCAGTCTTGTAAGAGTCATATTATACGTCAGAGGCGCCGGAAGCACTTTAGCTTTGATCCGGCTGACAAACACTAGCCTCGTTCCCAGACCTATGGGAACGAGGCTAACAAACACAGCGTTGACTAGAAGTCTCTATACCCCGCGGTGCATAATTCACAACTTGGACCTGGCAGGACTGCAGACTGGGCTGATGGAGTAGTTGGCAAAGTGTACAATCATGTATATAACTGGCCGTGTATCCGCACGCAGAGTGTACAGCGCACGTGTATGCGTATATATCTGTATATCGTCTTGGAAGTGGTGGGCGTGACTGATTGCCAATATGAACACGTGACCAGAGTCCGTATATGCCCGGCCTCTATCGTATTCTAGTTGTGACCGTATTAAAATGGCAGAATGCACCGTTGTTAAAAAAAAAGAGCTGTAGATACAGCGAATGGAACCGCTTTGGCGACTATCAGGTACACACCCGGACATTTTTTTTTTTGATTTCAATGTTACTGTCGTGTTTAGCAATCGCTTAACCCTGTAAATCGCGAGATAGCCCGATTTTTGAGTGGACAGACACCGGATAGACAGAACCAATTGCTTAACCCCGCCGCCGCCTACGCGCCACGGGGTAATAATAGCAGGCCCCCACGCGAAGCGCGGAAATTTTTGTAATTGCGCTTTTGAAAAAGGTTAGGAATGGCTCACATGAAGTCTCTGCGAATCATTACTGCCGAAACGTACATGTAGAAGCATTAGCTCAAACATCCGAAATAATCTCCAAAAGTGAAATACCAGTCGCACAATCCCACGTGGTATACGTATATATATACAGTGTTTAATACGTGGCTAATGCGCTCGCGCTTCAGCCCCTCCCATTCAATAAAGGGCGGAGCTTCGACGAAAGCCACGTCGTTGTCTCGTGGGCCAGACTTAGCCTCGTTCCCATGCCCGCGACTTGTTCAGTCCAGACTAACGTGAGTCTTAACAGTACGCTCAGCAGCAGAATCCAGTTTTGACAAATGACCAGCAATTGCTATTATTATTAGTAAACGCTAGCAAGACGTCACCATGACGTAAACCCGGCGTGAACATTGGTCCGGCGCCCCTGTACAGTAACAGTAACGTGTAGTTGTTCACCCAAATATGTAGTCTACATCATAATCTTTGCCTTTGTAAAGTACACCCTACACTCATGCAGATTTGATTATAAATTATTTCATACAGAAAGTGAATAGTGCTGGTGTATGTAAGATGATCTTGCAAACCAAAACACATCAGACAGAAATCCATATGTTGGAAGGAAGGTATGTGTTTTAGGTACTTCTGATTCAGATGTTTGAACGTTTATAGTTTATCTCTATGGTTTACTATGTTAAATCTGTAATGTAATAATGCTGGTCCACTCATAGATGGTATGAAAGTGCACCAGAACATCCCCCCCCCCCCCCCACAATCTTTTTAAATGAAGGCCTGCCTGTTGATTAAAACTTCTAGGATACTTGCACAAAACAAACACATCATTTTGCATCGCACTACAACAGTTGACTTCTTGCAATACTTCATGTCTGCTCCCATTCCAATATGCTGACTGTAACATCGATTAAGAACTCACGAGAGCATTGCAGTGATACATATGTAAGTACATAGCTATAGGTAAACAATCATGTTTGTCATGAAGTTTCTTTAATTCCAAACTGCAGTTCAGCAAAAGTTCTTTAGTTGCAACTAAAAAACTACTGCTAAACATCGGGTTGGAATTGAAGAAACTTCGTGATGAATTCTACTAGCCAACCAAGAGAATCTCCTCAATAACCATGTTCGTCTTACCTTAACCAGAAGGGGGGTCGTGTATCTCTAGGCGACAATTTCTTTTGGGGAGGGGGGGGGGGGAATTTTTTGTGAGATATACGCATACAACGTATTAACACAATAATTACACCGCTCAACTGTGTACAGATTGAAACTAGTTTGCACTACATATTATTAAAAGTGCAATAGCAGTGGTATTTGAGGCACACATAGCCTCTGAAATTACTACTTTCACTTGAAGTTTAATTGGCTGTCTAAGGGAGAAGTATATTGATGTAACCTACGTAGCTGCAAATAAAGCCTAGTTGTCCTTATGGTGGTATTTCATTGACCTTCAAATCTGCTTGATTCTCCTCATGAATATTCAATGAGATAATATCACTCATGTGGTGCTAATTAATTCCCTGATATGTTTACGTTTTCCCATTGGCAGGGGTGTGTCACTTTGATGTGGATAGCGGCTCTTTCATGTGCGATATCAGCACACTGATGTGGTTGAGCAGTTTTTGATGTAGGCTTTAACTTTTTTTAAATATGACCTCAGTGGCAAGTATGGCTGAATACGTAGCTAGCTAGTGTGTTGTACAAAGTTTGCTAGGCGGCTTGAGTGACAGTTGCTTACAGGCCGTTGCCCATCTTAGGTAGGCGGCAGGAGCAGACAGGAGTGACCTTTTTGGCCCATAGGCTCCGCCCATTTTCGTAGCTAGCTGGCTGTGTGAAAACCTATGGAGTTTTATAGGGAGTGCTTTGGTGGGTGCCTTAGGTGGTTCTCAGTAACCGAGGGGTGAGTAGAAAGTCACTAACATGGATTGTTGTGAGTAGGTTGAAGTTTGTAAGACAGAGTTCGATTTTTCGGGCGAAAGTGGAAGGGCAGATATTTTTTTTGAAAGGCAGGATAGCAGAAATGAGTGTTTTGGGGTGGTCGGATGCATTCTGGGCTGTAAAACTGGGTTCGAAGCATTCCTGTGAAAAAGCCAACAGAAGTTGTCAGCCTGTCCTCTGTATGTACTGGTGATGCTGTCAGATTGTGGGTGGGGCTCTAGCAGATCCCATAATTTTTAATTTTAGTAAACAACCTAAAATTGTGTTTTTATGGATTATTTAGCAGAGGGTGTGGTTATATTATATTATGTACTTTTCGTCAATTTGGTGTAGACTTTCATGTTGTCAACAAACCATCCATTTGATTCGAAGACCAGCGAAGTACCTTGAGGGTACATTTGTGTGCCTATATAATATTTAATAGAAAAAGCATGATTGTACTTTATCTGATTAATCACATATATATTCACATTGAACTATAGGATATTGGACGAGGCTGTGCTGAATTTGGTGAGTCCAAAGGGCAAGCCAAATACAAGCAACATGAGTCCAACATGCATTGATATTGGATTGCTACCCAATCAATGAGAAATTTATTGTACGTATATCGTACACACCACCTATGATTCTATTGTTTGTTCACCAAGCCATCCAATATCACTGGATATTGTACAGTTTGCCATATGGGAAATACTACAGATAGTGGTACTATGAGTGTACAATATATAAGTCATAGTATCATGGAGTACGGTAGTACTCCATATTTAGGGTGGCCCCGGGGGAAAAATGACATGTTCATAACTCTGATGTAGGCGTTGTTTATGGCTAATATGAGCCCTACAAGTCAGGCTAGCACAGTAATGGCTGAAGCAATCTCAGGCGTGAACAAGCTGGGTATTCTAGGAATAAGTTCAGCAGTGATCACGAGCACTCCCGAGTGGACATGACTCGATTCAGCCCACAAAAGCACGATATACAGAAATCTTTATGCATAATATTTCTAAAATAAATACAACATTCAATTGAGTCCGTGTAAATCAAGTAACTTGATACGGTCCAATCTCGACTCCAGTGACAGCTCCTCTCTATGTTGGTCTAGGATCTCAGATTTAACCTCGGATGATTTCACACTTATCTTTGATTGTGCAGGCTGCTCTGGCCTGAGCTGCTAAATTGCATCTCCTGGTTCATCACTGCATGTGTTTCACCAAACTGTAGCTATAAAAATGAATACATGACTGATTATATTTTGGTTGGCACAAGTCCAAACGGCTTCTAATCAGAGGTGCTGTTGAAGAATATCATTCTTGTGTAGCCAGACTCTCACAGATATCACAAGGAAAAGACTCATCCCAGTCACTCATCTGTAAGTACCCTGCATATGTCCTAATGAGATGAATAATACTGGAGAGGGCAGGCAGCTACATGTACACCATATGACATCAAATCTACATAACTCTCCATACCCTAACTTTCCCCCAAGAAAACACCCAAAACAAGTTATATGAATAGCTCTTTACCAAAAGGTGCATCATGTAGGGATGCACTTCCACAAAAACAAAGGAAACCAGCAACAACTCTCACCACAATGCGTTCATAGACTACCTACACATCACAGCCCAATGCAGTACAGAGTAGCTACTAATCACAGCACAGTGTATTTTCAGGGACCATCCTCTCTACGTCTCCAATTACCCAGGATTGTCTCCGTAAACGCATTGCATAGTACATGTAATTTGTAGCTACTCTGTAATGCATTGTGGCGTGTTGTGTACATACAGGTACATCCGTGAACGCACTGCAGTGAGAGTTGTTACAGTAGCATTTTTAGCTTTTTGGGGGGGGGGGAGGCATCTCTATGTGAATCGTTTTGCGGTTACTATGTACATGCACAACTGTTTTCTAGATATGGAAATCTTCATCTCTCAGGTATGGGACAGATGATAGTCACTACATTCTAGACTTTGACATGGCCATTCTGGGACAAGAGAAAGGCAGTTAAGTCTTGTTAATACAAATTGAATCTTACATGCTAAATTCCCTATGTACGTAGTTCTACAAAGGTACCCATTTTTGTGCTGAACATTGGCTGTGTTAGACCATACTCCATTGTAGTGTTGGTACATGTTACATAGAAACAGATTTTTCTGAGCTTTATATCTCGCTGAACATAGACACACAAGCCATAATATTTAGGCCATGTCCTCTACCCCACCCACGTACCACGTAGGTTTGATCATGGCTGGCATGCTGTATTTGCCCTTCGGGCTCATAGAGCTTGCCACCCATGATCAAACCTATACTTATTACAAAGTACATAATGTTATAATAGTCAGTATGGTTAATTGCACTATAACTGTAGTATTGTACACACATGTTGCTAATATCTCCAACTCAGTTTACCAGAAGTATTCTGAAGACATTAGAAGGGAATATAGTCACATTCCTTTAACGGAATACTACCAGCGTCGAATCCATGTGAGTAGTAACTGTGTACGTATGTGTACCGCATAATTGCTATGCCAGTTGCAGTTGCTAATTAGCCACTATGAGCACTGAAAACTATTTACTTGATCAGCATTGAATGAAACTGTTCACTCTCAGCTGTATCAAGTAGTACGTGTACGTTTGTGTGGTTGACTGCACGGTTCATGTGGTGGAGCATTTGTAGGTTCTATGAATATTGTTTGGCTAGTACATGTGTATCTTATTGCGGAATTGAGGATATACTTCTCCCTGGAGTATATATGTTATGCGCATAACTATGGGTGGGTGGAGTCTATCTGAATTTTATACTGCTTTCATTGGCCAATGCCAAACAACAGTGGTATACATGTAGCCTACATAGCAACAGTTTCTGCATAGAGTGATCATAGCCTCGTTCCCAGGCTCTTCTGCCCAGCTTTTGCGAAAAAAGCTGGGCAGAAGAGCCTGGGAATGAGGCTAGGGTGATCACTGAACATTGTTGGATATTTCACCCAATTTCTATGGGATATTTCATAGAGAATATGAAGTGTGAATAAGAATTGTGAGCGTATTGGAGAGTCAGAGTGTCAAAAGAAATAGTGCACATTTAAGTATCCACATCTCTCATACACTCCCAAAACGAGATTTTATGAACATTATTTCTTGAGGTGTATACCTACAGTTTGGCTATTATGGTTATTCAATCACGTTTTACACCCTCTGCTTGGTAATTGTTTTTTAATGTATGCCTCTGATCATGATCATCTAGAGACAGACATACATAATCTGGAAGCCAAAAGTGTTGTTGTATTTACCCTTGAGACATTGCACAAGGATGGATTCCTGAGATTACAAGTATTGATGCAGTAAACACTAATGTAAAACCTGATCCACCTGGGTCTACTGATCTCATGATCATCCCAGTTGTAGATTCCACTTGTTGAATGCTTTCTAAAATCGGAAACACAGTTGCAGCATGTACGTACATGTGAAGTACGGTAGTTTCCAGTTGGAAGAGAAGCAAGATCAGGATCATTGGCAAGCTTTACTTTACAACCTTAATTAAAGTATAAGAATCGATCTGTTACACAAATATGTATGAGTGAGGCATATTTCCTGCACAAGTAACACAGTACCAAATGTGCACATTAGCTTTCCTCAGCATTGCACTTGTACTGCATACAAGGTTGGTTCAGGACATCACTAGCATGTACATTGTACATGTAGGATATATGCATGGTTTTCTGAAAAGCAACTGACTTCACATCTAGTGTACCACTGCTTATTCACATGAATGAATTCAGTGAGTACGTATGTATTTCCGGAGTTCTGTCAACCGACATCCCATCAACACAGTTTACAAAAAGCTTGGACAAACTTACCGCTTCCCGGACAGCAACTGTACAGTCCGGTGTTGGAGAAAGGTTGGACACCCTGGATAATCAAAACCCCCCGGTCCAATTATCTTAGAAAAAATGTCCTGGGTGTCCAACAGTCCAAACGAATGTTTGGCCTCCCCTATGGAAAATGGACCCCCACTTACAAGCTCAAAAATACGTGTGTGGTTTGAAGTGACAAAGTGGCATTCTCTTGATTCGCTCTCGATAGTGTGCTCATCAATGAAGGATTTTCAAGAATATTGTTGCTATACTCCTGGACGCTCAGAAAATTAGGATGTGAAACTGAGGTGATGAGACCACTCGCTTTTTGTGTGGTCCGGCAATGAGACTTTTTTTCCATGTATTGTACACGAGGTTGAGTGACTTTGGATCCAGTAGTGTAAAGGTCTAAAATATATTAGTGTATCTACGCATGCTTGACCAGATTCACCCCTCTTTTGATATGCAAGCACTCCACACAGTTTCTCTGCTCAGGGACTCCAGTCACTCTGCTAGCTCATGCAGTCAGTCATAAAGTATTCTCACATACCCAGTCGTCAGGCCACTTGTCAGATTACGGAGAATTTAATGCAACCGGAAATGTTTACGTAAGGCGTGGTAGTACCAGTGCAATCAACTTCCTTTGACACCCGGTTAGTTTGGCAAGGCTAGCTTCGCGAGGCAGGCAGCTAGAATCGCCGGACTTGCGAGCGATCTTGTAGGAACAGGAGTATAGCTTCGACCCTGCAAGCGCCATCTTCCAACTCCTTACCGTTTGTCGGAGAGCGTCGGGTAAGTCCATGCGGGTCAGGCGGGGCGTCTCCAGACAGGGTCACGAACTTTTGTGGCACGTTTTTTTTCCCCCCACCGGACGATTACGATCTATATATCGTTCGAAAGCCCGTGAAATTCTCTACAAAATATGTGCAAATCGCGGTGGTATGTCGTCCAGTTTTTGCAAAACTGCGCCTATTAGACGGACAAAAAATTGATGATTACGCGCAATGGAAATATCAAACGGATACCGTTCTGAGCGCATAAATCGGTGGAGAAACTCGGATTCCCTCGTTACAGCAGTGCTAAGAACCATGGTAAGTTAGATCTCTCTATGATGGATGTGGTTTGCAACAATAAAAAAAAACAAGCATACAGTGCACCTTCTTGGTCTAGCCTGGAGTTATAGCATACACATGCTACGAGAATGGACCTATTCCAGCTAGTGCAGGCCACACCACGTGCAGGTGAGCTAGGTGCGTAATGGTCCAGGCATGGTATGTGTGTGTGCATTGTGTAGATGTGTGCATGTGTAGGGCTAAAATTGGCGTGGCATGACGTGTGTGCAGAATGTAGGTGTGTGCAAAGTACTCAAAAGACAAATCTGTTCAGTGCACAAACAGAAATCAGTGTGAGTCAGTCAACTCGCCAACTCGTGAGTAATGGTCCAGGCATGGTATGTGTGTGTGTGCATTGTGTAGGTGTGTGCATGTGCAGGGCTAAAGTTGGCATGGCATGACGTGTGTGCAGAATGTAGGTGTGTGTGAAGTACTTAAAAGACAAATCTGTTCAGTGCACAGACAGAAATCAGTGTGAGTCGGTCAACTCGTCAACATCTGCCTCCCACTCCATGAGCTCCTGCTCATGTTCACACTAATCATCTTTCTCGTCTGAGGGCATCTCGTCTGGTACATCTCCATCTTCATCGTCAGTGAGCTCTTCCCCGCACCTAAGCCTGCGCTGGCCATTACACAGCAGTTCCTCCTCCTCTACCTGCATTACTTCATTCTGAATTTCTGAGTACAGGGGTCAGTACCAGAGGGCAAATTTTGGCAAATTTTATAGTTGCAACTTGGGCCACACTGTAGCTACACCCTTCTTAACACACCCGCACAGTTTGGTTGTACAGCCCTTGGTGCACTTACATCCTCTGATGAATAGGTCAACCAGATTTCTGACTCTCTGAATGTTCTCAGAAGAATCCCAGTCACATTGTATTCTCCCATCCTCCACCATCCATCCAAATTGGGTGATGTTAGGTGGGGATAGTGCATTACATGTAGCCTGGCTCCATACAGAGGATACCCAGCATGTTCGCTGCCAGTGACGCCACAGAGCGTCCACTGATGGTGGGAGCTCATCCTCAAACTCTATCCTATCTATGAATTGCATCTATAGTGATGCAAAGCTACAAGTACTGGTGGACACAGAAGTGCACCCAGGTATGCAACAGGTAGCCTTATTCTTTGCCTTGTTCATTTTAACCCATCTGGGAATGTATGTTCCCATGTACTTTCCCTTCTGGCCATTCTTTAGGCTTAACTCAAATGCTCTGCAAACACAGGCATTGGTACCAGGAGGAATGCTGGAATACTGGAGGAGGAACTGCTGCAACTAACTCTTCCAGCTCTCAGTATGGCTATGGCGGTGAATAAGCTTCTCCTTGTACAAGAAACAGCGTTCTGTGCACTTTGAAGATAGAGAATTGCCTTCACAACTCATATTTGAGCTACCACGTGGAGTGCTTTTTTTGCTCTGTATTGCAAGCTGAATTTTGCCAAAACTAGACAACCTACCACCGCGATTTACACATATTTTGTAGAGAATTTCACGGGCTTTCGAACGATATATAGATCGTAATCGTCCGGTGGGGGGAAAAATAACGTGCCACAAAAGTTCGTGACCCTGTCTGGAGACGCCCCGCCCGACCCACATGGACTTACCCGACGCTCTCCGACAAACGGTAAGGAGTTGGAAGATGGCGCTTGCAGGGTCGAAGCTATACTCCTGTTCCTACAAGATCGCTCGCAAGTCCGGCGATTCTAGCTGCCTGCCTCGCGAAGCTAGCCTTGCCAAACTAACCGGATGTCAGAGGAAGTTGATTACACAGTACTACCACGCCTCACGTAACCATTTTCCGTTTTCATTAAATTCTCCGTAATCTGACAAGTGGCCTGACGACTGTACCAGTAATGGTATTGTCACGTTAGGGCCGAATCAGTCGTATGAATGCGAGTATGGATGGCAAGCAGGTTGCAGCAAAACTAGCATGCACAGTCTTGACTGTCATGGATCAGAAATATTCTCTGTTATGGCAAGAAGTGAGCTGTTTTTTATACACAACGGAAAAGTGAGACATGGAGACAGACAGACTGAGAGAGTAGACAAATAAAAACAGACTGGGGCAAAAAGAGCACAATGACAGAACAGAACATAATATGAGGATAGAATGAAGTCGAGCCTATAGCAGAATCTAACAAATGCAACTAAATTGACTTCTTCTGTCACAGTATATTCTCTCAGAAGACTAACTTGTGGCTACAACCAATGGACTATTTCCCAGCAGGTTGAAGAATTCTCAATGGGGGTCCGTTCCTCCAAGGTGGAGTCTATTCAGTAGACAGACTTCTGTGTTCCATTCATCCTATAGGAAATTTGGACTGGGAGTCCAACTAATCGAAAGATAAATGCACTCAGGGGTCTATTTTTGGTGTGGTTCAACCATCCTGCGATACCGACCTTCTCAAGAAACCACTGAGATGCTGCCTACTGGGAATTTGCACCTGATGATTGTTTTCCCTGTGGCTAAAAGTGGGCCTGGGTGGGGCTATGAGAGGTATATACATGTATGTAGATCTAGTACACCCGTTGTCAGTGAAAACTAGTTTACATGTACTCATATGTGTGATAGTTTCGTTCCCAGCCCCTGATCAAAGCTAAGTAGGTAGGCGACTGTTAGCGTTCATTGTGAGCTGGGGCTAAATAAGTAAGCGATCTGTAGCCTTGATTATGCATGATGTAACACACTACATACCCGGAGTTGCTAGTAGTTTGTATTTGTGGTGCAATCAATTGTGGATTTTCGATTAGGTCTTGCCCAATTATGCCTTATTAGGTAGCAAATAGCATCAGGAAACATGCTAGCATAATAGGCATAGTATTGGGCATAATTTACACAGCTACTCATTTTAACAACATTCATATAGTCAATTCTTTTTCTGCAACCGCCTTCCGGTGTAGCGGAATGAGTTTTCTCATTATTGAAAAACTTTAATGAAGAGCAGTGTAGTAGTTTAGAGGTGAAGTGTGAATCATGTTACAGTACAACCACTAAACAACAGTACAATTGCTCAGAGTGAAAGTAATACACTCATGTCACTGCCGTGGAGTAGCAGTTACAAAATTTTTCAAAGTAGGGTCGACCCTCACATGACTGCATTTACAACTTTACCAAAGTGCAAATAACCGTTCATGTAGGCATGTACTTCCACAAAAACAAAGGAAACTGAAAGTCTCCAGCAGAGACATACCCCGCCCTCCTGGACTCTGCAGTTTGGAAACAGCATGTAGACCCGTATACCGTGCTCGTGTAACACCATATATACAAGCTGTAGGTATGACTGATCGCCGTAGTAATGACACGGGCACTGCTCTACGTATACTCCAGTATAAACACATATTTAATGAAAGGCGCTAAAGCGCAAACCCTCGGCGGAGTGGCTGCGGTGTTTGTATGCATACAGGCATATAGTAGCATCACGTAGCGCTATATTTTTGAGGTGCAAATGTTAGCTTTGATATCCCCAAGTGTGGTGCAATACGTGCAAAAATTCAGATTTTGTGTCTGTAAGTCTGTTCACGTTTCAGAGGCCCTTGTGCAAGCCATATGTGCTCTATTCTGTTCTTGTCTCTGTAAAGTCTGCTCACAAGTTTCAGAGGCGCTCACACTAGGGATTGAACCCAGGACCTTCTGAATACTAGTCAGATATATACTCCTACCAATGAACTACCAGAGCCCTCTTGGCAAAGGAACAGTAGGCAAGCGTTATATAGCCACTAAACCAGCTAGTAGCACTTGCCAGTAGGACTCAGCCAATTCCAACTGTAATTACTCTCATTAGGCCATCCCCCCCCCCCCCCCCCCCCCATCTCCTAAGGCCACTGCAAATTAATTATTAGTTTCCCGTTGCATGCCTAGGAATATGACCAGGCGGGCGGGCGGGTTATTATCTATTATCTTATTATTATATTATTACTTTTCCCAGGAAACAAGACAGGAAGGGAGCGAAGAGCAGAGTTAAAAAAAAGTCGTGCATACAATTAATAACAACAAAATATTAAATTTCGTTTCACTGGCTCCTTGTCCTGACAATCCTTGCATTGCACACACAAAATTAGGCCCAAGTTTAACTTCAGACTGAAATGTGGAAAGTGCAGCTTCCAGTGTCACACTATGCTCTCTCGTGCTAGCCATGCACTTTCTATTCCGCTCTTGTCTCTGCAAAGTCTGTTCACATGTTTCAGAGGCTCTCACACTAGCCATACGTGTTCTATTCTGCTCTTGTCTCTGCAAAGTCTGTTCACATGTTTCAGAGGCTCTCACACTAGCCATACATGTTCTATTCTGCTCTTGTCTCTGTAAAGTCTGTTCACATGTTTCAGAGGCTCTCACACTAGCCATGCACTTTCTATTCCGCTCTTGTCTCTGTAAAGTCTGCTCACAAGTTTCAGAGGCTCTCACACTAGCCATACGTGTTCTATTCTGCTCTTGTCTCTGTAATGTCTGTTGATCTGTCTCAGTGGATCTTCCTCTCGCTTTTCGGACTCTATCGGTCTTCCTTTTCTTTTCAGGCTCACTACACACACAGCATCGTGCCTTTCTTTTCAAAGTGAAAGCATGGCCACAACCACACATAGCTCGCTTCACATGCACTGTTGCATCACACATAGGACAAGTCTTTCTGAGGCACTTACGACTCCCAGACTCCATTGTCACCAACCACACGCAGTGGATGCACTCCAAAGTAGCTTCGTTAGACGTAGCTGATCACTTTTTTTTACACAACCGCAAGTCAACGTGCGCCAGAGAACACGAGGCCGATTTGCATACGCGGACGTAAGCAAGTGTAACAAAGAGTATACGAGCCTCGCAATAAAATGGCGGATCCTGCGAAGCGACTAAAGGCGCCGTAACTTTCGATCTAGACAGTTTCCAGAAAAATCGCATTTTATTTTTGATGCTATTTTGACGCTTGACGCGATGGTGTCTTTTATTTTCCCGTTAGTTCAGCGTAGATCTCAAATAGTCGTGGACACACACACACACACAAACCAAGTACCGTAACCCTCCGGCGCACGCGCGCCGAGGGTTAATAAGAGACCGTATATGCCCGGCCTCTGTTGACATGTCGTATATATATATATATATATATATATATTGGAGTCTTGACTGGTAGTCTCGTGCCCAGCAATTTCCGTCAGGGCACGAGACTACTTGACTGGTGACCTTACCAATGTTGAATAAGAAAGAGCTGGACATACAGACAAGAATCAATTTGGTCACTATCAGGTACACACGTCGATTTTTGGGGGATTTCAATCGTTCCCTCCTGCTTTGCGATTGTTAAGCTTATAGCCTCTAAATCTAAATCGCCCGTTTGAAAGATTTTTCAAACTTTTTATGACAGACGGAAAAACCGATTGCTTTAAACCCCGCTCACGCATACGCGGCGCGGGGTAACAAGCAATGCGTTCACAGACTACCAGCTCAATGCATTACAGAGTAGCTACAAATCACAGTGCGTTTATGGAGACCATCCTAGGTAATTGGAGATATGGGCAGGAATGTCTCCATAAATTTACTGTGCTGTGATTTGTAGCTACTCTGTAATGCATTAATTGAGCTGTGATGTGTGGGTAGTCTGAACGCATTGCGGCGTGAGTTTTAGCTGGTTTCCTTTGTTCCTTCATGTGATAGACATTTAAAAAATTTCAATACAGGTACTACGTGGTTTCCTGCAAACTCCCAAGATCTACTGCACTGCTATGTTCTACCAGAAGTGGGAGGACCAGGCAAGAATAAACATCATGCAGGAGATGGACATTCTGAAACATTCCCTTGAAACTGAGAGTGCCTAACAGTACAGCCTATATCGGGCTTATATCACAAGCCGCCAATCCTTGTTTTTGTTTTTCATATTATTACCATGATATTGTGTAATATGTCAACACACATCAAAACTCAGTGGCAAACATAAAACAAAATATAGTAGTATAAAGACCTTTATACTCAGCAATGAATTTGAAAACATGGAAAATAGGACCTTTATACTGAAGCAATGAATAATTGCTCCAAGTAATGTATTGTGATATATGTGGTAATGATGAATATTCCATATTGAATGCCTACATTGTAGTGCATTAGGGTACAGGTGCCATTTGGGTAGGAGACATTTATAGCCTCATGCCCAGGCTCTTCACCTGGGCACGAGGCTAAGACATTTATTATTCAGATACCAATATTTACAATATAGACATTTAACTTGGGTATTAACATGTTCAGATATAGACATTAATTTCATTCAAATAGACATTAACTAAAATTAGTAACTTCTGATATGGAAATTCTGATGTACATAATCAGTTACACATAAATTTTGTGTACAATTAAACTCGTTTACTTTAAAATTTGACTGCTTATAGCATACAGGGATATAGAAACCGTGTTTTAATCATATCTATGCATGCATACACTAGTTTTAGTACATGTAGATGTTACTATAGTAACAAGTGTATGGAATAATTTTCGTAGAGTATATAAGAATCCCATAGAGCATAAGAAGCTAAAGATGTGCATTTTCTAAATGGCTTAGAGCATGGGTAGCTCTATGTTCTAACTAGACCTCGGCTTCGCCTCGGCCTAGTTAGAACATAGCTGCCCATGCTCTAAGCTATACTTACGTAGATCACTCATGAATAATCAATAAGCATAGAAGCTTTGAAGTCCTTGGTTAGACACTGGGTGTTCGTAATAGTTATATCCCTGCAAAATGGTGTGTATCAGCCATACACACCTTTTGCAGGGATATAACTATTATATATCCTGTTACCATGGCAATATGTTAGACAGCTAAAAGCAGTACTTTACCTTGCACATATTGTGTTGGCTTCTGCAATGCAATTATGCCTGTACTATCACAATCATCATGGTGTGTGTGTGTATCAGGAATATTCCACAGCTATTACCAAAAAGCACTTTCCAAAAAGTGCAAAAACCAGTCATGTAGGGATGCACTTTCAGCAAAAAACACTTCCCCAAAAACCAACGAAACAAGCAACTATGCACACCGGAAGGCATGCACAGCCTACCCACACATCACAGCGCGATGCATTTACCACGTACCTACCATCCCTACATCTTTCCAACCACACCCCTCCAATAATGTCTATGTGAGATGGGAATAGTGGGAGTGTCATATATGTGTTGCTAATGAGTGAGTGTGTTGGCGCATGGTTGTGGAAGGTAGGTAAAAGTGTTGATAATGTAAATGTTGGACAAGTGAGTGGTTGAGGGTGGTGTTTGTAGGGGTTTGGGAGTGTTTGGAGATGCATGGTTGAGTGTTGTGGTGTGTGTGGATGTTCTATATAGGGGAGGTCGATGTGGGTTCAAGTGTTTGGCTAGATTGGGAATTGTGGAGTTAAGTGTGGTGTGTTCGTGTTGGTGTGTGAAGGTTTGTTGCGTTGATATTCATTGGGAGTATGGTTTGTGCTTGTGAGTGTGATTGATGGAGCGGAGTGGGTTTTCATGGGAGTAGTGTTGCTGTGGAGGTTTGGGTTGGCTGTAGCGTGGGGTGTTGTGTTTTGTGAAGTATGTAATCATTGTGGATGTGGATGTGAGGGTGGTTGTTGTGGTATCACGGTTGAGAATGGTGATGATTGTGGATAGTGGTGTGTGTTGAAGGGTGTTGCGTATGGGTGTGTGGTATGGTTTGTGGTGGGTGTGGTTGGAAAGATGTAGGGATGGTAGGTACGTGGTAAATGCATCGCGCTGTGATGTGTGGGTAGGCTGTGCATGCCTTCCGGTGTGCATAGTTGCTTGTTTCGTTGGTTTTTGGGGAAGTGTTTTTTGCTGAAAGTGCATCCCTACATGACTGTTTTTTGCACTTTTTGGAAAGTGCTTTTTCTGTAACTTGTTTTGGGGCGTTTTTTTGGAGATGGCATGAAAGGGTTTGGAGTGTTATGGAGTGTTGACGTTGTTATGAGTGGGATTGGCAGGTAGGTGGTTCTGTGGTGTGAATTGCATTTTGCATGATGTGTTTTCCATTAAGGATCGTGTGACTGCTGTTGTGATTGATGGTGTGGTTCTTGGGAGATTTCTGAGTTTGGATTGTTTGTACAAGGATGTACATGTACTGAGAAGGAAGTGTTTTATTGTGTATAAAGAAGTTTTGTGATGTATAGTTTTGCAGATGTATGGAAGTATGTGAGCGTGCATGTTGGTACGAGTGGAATGATATTGGGCGTTGTTGAGGTCATCAGTATAGCTAGAGTGCACTGTGTGTTGGGTGAATTGGGTGAGAAGCGTCCTCAAATGCCGGCTTGAGGTGAACTATGGCAGCTACTTCTGTTTCAGTGACTGTGTTGCACTCACTACTACAGTGCCATTTCACAGGTTGCTGGCCCATAAATTACTGCCTGCATATACTTTCAGAGCTGCTGATTTCATTGGCAACTATACATCTGCCATTTGTCATCAAATATGGGAAGTGCACAGGCTCTCTGTACATGCTGAGTTGTCATAAGCTTACTGCATGCAAAATACCTTACAATTCCAAGAATATCAGCAAACACACGGTTTTGGATGTAGTAACGCTTACTCTGGGCTCTCTTCTTACGCACATTCGGCATGCTTCACGGTTGCAGTCAGTATAATAAGCTCATAAAGGTCCGAACTGGAAGGTCAGTTTGCCGTACCTTAAACCGCAAGACCTCGTGGTTGAGCTTCCGGTTACGTAATATTATATTTTATGTAACAAAATGGTGTAACGCGAACAGTTTCCGCTCGAGAGTACTCGTGAATGACTGCCGAACCTATTCGTTTCTTTGAAAACGCTATGCTGCGAGTGCAATACCCCAGAGAATATCCAGCGTCTTCGTGCTTGAATCATTGTGATCGCTTGAGCCGTTATTGTGCTAGCCTGGCTGAAGAAGAATCAGAATCAGAATCAGAAGATAGGCGAATGTGGCCGATTTGCTACTTACCGGTTTGCTACTTAAGTGATACTATTTAGCAGCGCTAACAGTCTGATTAGTGATGAAAACGCCTAATAATAACTGGTAGGGCTCATATTCACCCTAGACTACGCCTACAGCAGAGTTCTGAACATGTCAGTTTGTACACTTTTGATGGGGAAGCCATTTCTTTTAGGGGCCATCCCTACATATGGAGTACTACCGTACTCCATGATAGTAACAGGATATACCATGATGATTGTGATAGTACAGGCATAATTGCATTGCAGAAGCCAACGTAATGTGTGCAAGGTAAAGTACTGCTTGATGTGGTTTAGCTGTCATAACATATTGCCATGGTAACAGGATATATAATAGTTATATCCCTGCAAAAGGTTAGTCTCGCATAGCCAGACTCTTGACGGGAAAGTTAGAGTCTGGTATGGACGCCGCAGTGGACCTGTCAATCTGGAATGCGGACGTTGTGCTATGACGACACAAGCAGACAATCAACAAAAGAGATCCGACAGTGAACCTGCTATCTGAATGGTCAGACCATACCATTGACGTAATTTTTTCATGACGTTTTACAAAGCTTGAATCTGTTTGGCTCGCAATGTGCAGTGCGAGACAGACAAAATCATTATGGCTGGTACTAGCCTCGTACCCAGGCTAGGCTGGTACTAGATTCTTTTAGTTGGTCTTCAGATCTGGTGTCCAGCACTCACCAATAAGTTGATGCAGCAAGTTGTTAACACCAGTTCCTTGCTGCTGCTGGCAGTGGACAACAGAGCACACAAGGGGGGGACTCCAGTAGCAATTGAATGTCCAGCCAGTGATTGTCTGCATGTAGACCATGCATTACAGATCCTTCTAGATCCATCCTCAACAGAGTTTGTCATCTTGGACCATGATCATGAATGAGCAAGCTGATGTCCTAACGTTTGTCTGCTGTCCCAGAGAGAGAACTGCATGTTCGCTGAATTTCAGCAAGAATTTACATCTTCATCAAATTTATCCATCAAGACGATGCAGTTTTGCAATTGCTCACTATTGGATATCCTATATTCAACCACTCATGGTTTTAGGGGTACACCTAATAGTTCAGCAAACTATGGTCCTGTAAACCCACTGAAGGGATTTCAAACTGTCATGGTTTCCAAAAACAGCTGGGTGCTTCTATACTTGCTCGTCATCCTCTTGCACAAGTTAGCCCTGCCAATACTCAATTGTGCAATGTGTATGTAAAATGAGTCTTTGTCTACAGTACAATAACAAATTATTCTCTACGTACATGTAGCTGAAGAAATTCTCTACCTCCAGTTGTCAAATTGCCTGTATCCAATGAGTTTTAAATTCCCATGTCCAAAAACTGTAACTGAAGTCTGTATCATGTCTAACAAATGTCTGTATCCAAAATAGTTGTATCCAAATGAGGTTTATATCTATACCCAAATGTTAAATATCTGTGACTTTTGTACCTGATTGAGCCTGTCTACATCTGAATGAGTTGAAGTCTGTATAGACAGATGCCCTCTAGCTGTGCTGCAGACATTATTGAAATTTTATTTCCAGAAATGCGAGATAATTTCACCAATAACAGCTTAGAGCTACCAAAAAGCATTCTTATGTATATAAAACTATGTTCAATTTGGCAAGGAGGATAGTCATTCATTCACGACAGTTATCACGACAGTTTGATGCCTCTTACTGCAGCCGGCATCCTAAAAAGGATAAAAGTACAGAAGCATGTCAGTGACAGTTAGTAACCGCTTTAGTATGGCTCGAGGCATGTAGTTAGTTTGTCAGTAGCTTTACAGGATTTTAAGGCAGAGATGTGCTTGGTATACACTTCAAGTGTGTGTGTATGCTTGTAACACTTACTTGATTCAGAGGACTCTGATTCATCACATGGTCTCAGACTTGTGGATTTCTGCCCATGCGAAAAAAGATGTTATTACATATGCCTTAAATTCAAATAATCATCAACTGCTTGTAACTAACCTGGCTCAGCAAGGATACTTCTTCGGCCCTATTGAGGTAAATTTGAGCCTAGGGAAAAGTACAACCATAGGTTTTACTACGAAGCTTATCACATCCTTCCTGACAGCAATGTTTGTTCAGCCCTAGCTGTCCCCTTCACAGATGACTGTTGATGGTACACTCACATAGATAGTACTATATATATGAGCCCAAACATCTACTTTGCAGAAAAGCCTATTTGCGTTCCTGTCTCCATCTACCTATACATCACTCGTTCATTAGAAATGACTAGTGTAGACATACACCAGGCTATAATTGACTCAATCCAGATACAATGTAACACCTTGAGTATTCTGATACACTACAGATATAATGTTACAGTATGTAAATACATATATGTAGTACATACTTCTGACTTCAGCAGCTTCTTTTGCTCTCTTGTTGATACGTCTGCAAGAGGCATACAGGTATACTATGCATAAATCTGCAATGAACAAGCTGTTGCATGGAAAGTATACATAGCACTAAAAAACGTTTGTGAGAAGATAGACTAATTAATAACCAATCGCACTGCTAACAGTAAGTGTAACGGAGCAGACTAGATGTGCATTATCACATGTAGATGCAGATGTAATAAATTATGGCCTGCAGCTTAACATTAATTATACCATTAAATAGAAGCATGGTGCCAAATAAACTATGAAGAATGGCTTTTAGGTCATTTTCTCATGTATCTGACAATAGTCCGGTTCCAAGGACTTCAAGCATTCTTGGATTATCCCTATGTACGTACCACTCTTTATTCTATATTCACGTCTCCTCTTTCTCTGGTGACATTTACTGTTTCTCTACTCACTCATTTCTCAGATTAGACGCCATGCTAATCCTTCTCCTTGAAATGGCTTAGATCTATGTATGAATTCTCAAACCATACCACACCTTTGCTCCATCTATTATTACGCCTGGTTGTGTACGTTCGTGTGTGTGTGTGTTCGTGCGTCCGTGCGAAAACGGAAACGGAAGCCACATGTGCGCGCTCCTGGATGAACTTTCACCTGTGACCAGAGAAGTTCACGGTCACAGGTCAAAGTACCACGTGCCTGTATTTAAAATTGTATTGCAATGTTTGACAAAATGCTGCTTGAAGTGTGTGTGTGTGTGTGTGTGTGTGCTTGTGTGTGTGAGAGAGACAGTACGTATGACGAAAGCAGGATGATCCAAGGAAAGGAAAGCAGTAGGTATTTTCATCACGGTATTTTCTGCTTAGGTGTACCCTGAAAATGTACACCTCCACAAAGTGATAGTGAGAGATCGAGTCACTGCAAGGAGCAGCCGTTTGTCAGATGTATATAGAACTGACATGTATGAAGTGATAAAACTTGTCACATCAGAAGCAAGGCTGTCAAGGAACAATCAGCAACAATCCAAGGCTAGGTATGGGATGAATCGTCTATTGAAAACATAAAAGGCCATCAAAATCTGAAGATTTGGAACATTTAACTCGTATATGTGTGGTGTTACCATGCACCGTAATGCTGACATGAGGAAAACTAAAGACCGTTTTGACTATCCTTCTTGAATAACATAGCAAATCAATTAAGCCACGTGATATTGTTAGTCATCTGTCAGCAACATGAATGGGCGTAACAAATTAGATGGAAATAAGCTGAGCATGCACATATGTAGGCTGTTGGGCATGTGTATACTGATGATAAACATAAGAAGCTATTTGCTGAGTTTCTTTCTCCTCCTGGGAGCATTTTGCCTTCTGTCAAGTGATCAGGGCTGTACAGCCAGTCATGTTGTTATTTGACCGCTATACTGCATTCCTGGGATGTAGTGTTTGAAAGTTTTTTCGTTTTGTATTTTTTTTTTCTCTCTGGAGGCCATTGATCCCATTTGCCACATCATGGTCTGATGCCAGGGAACCACCAGTTGGTGTAACATTGGGGGCAATTTGTGGTCAAGGTTATGTCTTATATTCAGTGCAAGGGTCAGTACACCAGTGCAGCGCAAAAAATCAGGGCTGTCGCCTCAATAAGAGATAGCAGCATTTTGTGTGTCGTTGTAAGATTCGCAGCAAGTTGACAACCACTGAGTGCATCTGAGAGAGTCTGCAGTGCCACGTCTGTCTGGCAAACAACTATCCCAGAGTAGCAAGTTAACAGTTGTAACTTGCTAATTCTTGTATCACTGTAAGGCATAGCTGATAGCACATGTAAGCGCATGACTGCAAGGTGGCCAGCACCAAATGGAGCAAAGGAAGTTCACAGCATAATCTCGGGAGGGCTAAGCAAGCATCCAACATGCAGTGTTTAAGGGAGCTTGGCGAAAGATAGTGTTCAGCATAAATGAGTCAGCCAGGCAGTGCTGTTGCAGGGCGACAAGCATGCATGCAACAGCCACCATCACGGCGGGCATGAAAGCACACCTCAGGTGGCATGCGGCAAAACGCTGGCACCACCACTTTTGTCCATCTCGTAGTTACATAGCAAACGTCTATGACCCTCCCCTCCCTCATAGGCTAGAACCAAAATGCCTCGGGAGTGCCCAAGAACCCATAGCTCCTCAGCTGAAACGGAACCGACTGACAGGCCCAAAGCCCCCGCCCCCCGCTCAAAGTTCAAAGTTCATGAATACCCTGAAACTCACCCTATTAAGAGCAGTCAGGTTGCAACAGTACAAGTGCATGTAGGGCTGCACACAACACAACCACACACATGCACTGTCATGTCAAACACAACCACAAATAATGATAATAATAATAAAAGTAGAGGGTGGCAATGCACAAACAGTGGTACTGCACTGTGGACTCAGCCATCTCTATCCTGAACCATAAGATAATCCATTGAACAAGAAAAACCTTACTTGCATACTGTTGTACTCTATTGGAGGCTATAGTCGGCAGGACCTCTCATGGGTTGCAAGCTGTCCTACTTGATACCATCAATGCAAAACTTAGAGAGCCCCATACTAGCAAAACCATCATGTAGGTAGGTGGCTTGTGCTGTATACCTCATGAATAATCTCATTTGTGGGTTTGCAGCAACTCAATTAAGTTCTTCCAGGAGCATAATAACATAAGAAAAAGGTTTCTTACCTCATTATGCGCTCCTGGTTCTGCCAATAGGGTAGTTAGAGTATATGCTCTAAGTATAGGTTTGATCATGGGTGGCAAGCTCTATGATGGGGGAGCAAGCTCTATGAGCCTTTCGGGCTCATAGAGCTTGCCACCCATAATCAAACCCATACTTGGTACACGAGTGGGGTAGAGGATGTGGTCTAGTATAGGTTTGATCATGGGTGGCAAGCTCTATGATCCCGAAGGGCGAATAGAGCGTGCCAGCCATGATCAAACCTACTTGGTACGTGGGTGGGGTAGAGGACGTGGCCTAAATATGATGGCTTGTGTGTCTATGTTCGGCAAGATATAAAGCTCAGAAAAATCTGTCTCTATGGTAACATTCACCAACTATGGTAATGGGCACTGCCTTTGACATAGACAGCTATGGGCACCTTTCCATGCAGTATAGTACAATAGCATAGTAAAAACTGAGGGATAGTGTTTGGGTCACTCCTTATTATTTTCCTGAGTCCTACGTCCAGATTATTGCATACACAAATTATAGATATGCTCTTTAGACAACAAAGTTGACATGTGGCTGATCTTCATATTGGTAGTGAGATGTCTGAACAGTAACCAAAAATTTGATGTGTCAAAGTGCACGGTACGTACGAACAGAACAGAGAGCATTGACAGGTGAGGCGAACACAAGCTAACACATGCATTTACATCTGTCAGAAGTAGCAATAAACTAGCTACAAGGCCAGGTCAGGCAGGGTATTCACCTTCCTGGAATGCTCACTATGTTTGAGTGACTACACATGCTTTGGCACCATCCAGTTTACCCTGTCACCATTAGGTATTATGGCAAAATGAGAATCCCACAACTGAACATAATTGCTTACCACCACTTAATGGAATTAAGATGCCAACAGCTTCCTTGTACAGCTCAAAAGCTTTCCTATAGTCTTGTTGTAACTCCATTTCATCTGCCAGCCTTGCTTTAACCAGTGCAGCACTGAGCTTGGGATTCTCAGCTTTCATTTGGTCTACATAATGAAGACAACAATCGAATTTTCCTAATAATTACACTGTAGAAATTTTCTTACAGTGAGATACTGCAACGGCATTGTACACACAATGCACACACTGCCACATACACACGCATGCGCATAACAAGCATACTTTAAAAGTAGGTGAAGTCACTATCAATGATTATGTAGGCATGCATGGAGCTTAGGAGCTCACCGTAACCTTTATACACTTGGGAGTGTGGTCAATTTGAACTGAAAATTGAAGTCACCAATAGCAAGCAGAATTGAGTGGATCACATTCACTAACTTCATGTAGTAGTCTGCTGCAGGCAATGTCTACTCTGGTGGCTATAATTGATTCAGTACCCTGGCTCCTCAACAAGGAATACAGAGCAAGTTAGCAATGTAGGATCTAAATTTATTAACCAGAATCACTCTTCTGTTCACTATCCAAGCTGCATGTTATCAATGCTTGTACATTTGGGTAAGGTAGAACCCACCTCGTTTAATGCTCTATCATAATCATGTCGTAATACGGCCAACATTGCTAGGCTCATACATGTACGTACAACATCCAACAATGCTGAAAATATGCACACAATTTTGCCTCAAGACCCGATGTTATGTTCTTGGTGTTGTTGTTTTAGATTTTCCATACTTCCCTCTATACGTACGTTCCTCAGATATTGCAAGGTCACTAAGACACATACCACTGTTTAAAATTACCGAGTAATCTAGGTGGTTGTTGCTTCAATGGTCTTCTCAGTTTTAGCTGTTCTTTGAGGTACTCTGCCCTTTCAACATACTGCTTGACCTGCAGTGGAGGCATCAATGAAAATTGGACAGCTGTAAACATTAATGACTCAAAGCACACTTTCGGCATAAAATTACCTTCTGCCGTAGTGCTTCCCTAGTAGCACAGTCTTCTTCAACTAAAATTGAATAAAGAAAAAATATTATGATAAATCACTCTCGACTAAAGTAGATAAGAGGTGCAATACAGACTTGACTCTCGTTGCTTAACTCTTCCCAGGATTATATCAGTAATTAACAGAGATAGGTCACAGGAAAGGATTTGTACACTGGCATGCAGAATGACTGCAATGCACGTGAGCAATGTATGTACATGTATGCTTATAATCACAGGAATGCATGTAGTTTGGTACCACACCACTACAGAACGGCCAGCCTTTGTCATACACGACAACAACACTGTTCCTTAGCTACCTTCCTGGACCAGATATTTTTTATAGATCTGGGTGAGGAACAGTTGGGTAAGAGGCCAGGTTGACTCTCACTCCTTGTTGTGTTACTGTATACAAGGACAGTGGTTACACTTGTCATGATCTCCCAGCTGAACATACATATAAATTGGAGATGTAAAGCCTTACACACGTACATGTACGTATATATATATATATATATATACAGTAGCTGACAAAATGCTTAATATGTGTATAAGTAATTAGAACTAACATTCAATTGCAGGAATAAAGTACTCAAGAGCCTGACAGTAGTAATTCACAGCTGAGCTTATTTTTCCATCTTTGTCTTTTATGACTGCTTGGAGCACCAATGGTTTCTAAGTAAATAGGGAGTAATCAGTTACATTATACAGCATTTGTTTAGACATAATTAAAAACAAACAGACACCAAGTATGAGTTGCAGCATGCAGTCTTACACTAGTTCATGAAAGATCATGGAAACAACCTATGCACTTCTACAATAGAGCACTTTATTCACAAGGACTTGTACATACATACCGCTTTTGACAAGCTGTCAGGTCCAGGCATGTGCTCTAGATCAATGAATGGGTGATTAAAAAAGGCATCAAATGATATTCTGGCATTTGGATCTCGTTGAAGAAGATTTTGCAGAAGATGCTTGCAGTGCTCAGATACTTCCGGCTTGGGAGGAATCTACATCAAATAGAACAAATAAGCACCCTAATACTGATTTAAGAAACTGCTATGTACAGTAGTACACGCATATATATGTCAGCATGCATTTTAACTGGTTACACACACGTCGATTGTTGTAGATACTAACCTCAACAGATTTTTGGCCCAATAATTTTTCTTCTAACTCATCGAGCGTCTTTGAGGCAAATGGTGCAATACCAAATAGTGCTTCTAAAAGTGAATAATAGTATAGGGACTACATAATATCAAGTGACATATAGTAGAACCCCTCTTAAAGGATGCCCATAAAATAAGGACCTTTGTATTAATAATAACAGCCGTAGCACTTACGCCATCGAGCATGCACCCACATACGCAGGCACAGCTGGACACTTCTGAAATAAGGACACTTTGCTGTGCCCCAAATATGCTGCATAGTTACTCCTGAAATGAAAATACCTCACTATACAGGACACTTTATCAGGTCCCCAAGGTGTCGGAATTCCACTGTAGTCAGGTTTTACTCACTAACACAAAACGTAATGTCTAATATGCATAGCCATATAGCCTCACACTCGATCAAGCCTTAATTCCCACACTGTTTTTTCACAGCTGTGGAAAAATCTTTCCACGAGAGCTATTTATTATAGTAAACACATCAGTGTATATTTCCCTGCATTAAGCATAAAATGAATGAAGATGAATAATGGTACCGTCAAGGTAGATGGAATGAATTGCCCAAATGTACCGTATTACTGGAGAATAGCCAAATTGCTATATTGGTAACAGAATAATACAACAACCCATCAGGGCTCCGCACCCTCCCATCAGCCTCTCTATGTAAGCAGTGCTTCGGTGTACCACAGAGTACGTGTGATGTGTGGGTGCTTCCATGGCCCATGACACAAGTGTCATGCAATGTCTTTCTTTAGCTGTTATAGCATGTATAGAGAGGCATTTTTCCAAACCATGGTGGGAGCTAGAGAATATCCATAAGCACATTTTCACTAAATGTTCCACAAGGGTTTAGGGTCATTTGACTGCAGCTGTTCACACACTTTGCTAAACATATTAACTCCTCTACAGTGCTTTCTGCCAAGCCACTTCCCTCCCAGATTCCAGTTTACAGTACATATTAATGGTTAACAGAAGTAGTCAATTAGCAGGATGGGTACGAAACTTGACTGCCTATCCCAACCCGCACTGCTATGAAAGATCAGTGTAACAGCACATGTACACATTCTGTATGCTATCAAAACGTTAGCATGTGTGTCTGTCCATCTATCACGGATGTGATGTTACGCATGCGATTGGGCAAGAATATGCAAGAAGACCGTAAAGTCAACATATGAGTACTTACATGTGAGTACTTAGCACTTTGACTGCGGCATGCATTGGGATGCTCTGACAGCTGACGGTATCACTATGATGGCCTCAAATGAGCACACACTTATAGCAAAGGTTAATGGCTGTATAGTCCTGTAAGTGCAAAACCGTGCACAGCTGTAACTGCTACGCTAGATGATGTGCATTAAAATTACAGTCAGTGCCGTTCATGTAGGCTGCGGCTATGAACAGCTAGGATCCGGTCTTAGCTTTCCTGTTTTGTTTTGCAGGTGTTAGCAGTCTCTCCTTCTGCAGTTGCTTGCAGTTTCTCGAGTTACTGCCTCCACAAGGCTCAGGCAGAAATCTGACAGCTACACTATAGTCAACTGCCACTGGCAAATGCTCAACGTTCTATATCACATCAATACAAAAAATACTTTGGCTACTATGCATGGTGTGTACACATACTATGCACTTTCCCCCCACTGTGAACAGAGTCAATTTTCAACACAAAAGTTGAGGCCTGAATATGGAGCTGCCTCCATGTGACTCAGTCAGCAGCACTGCTAACTGCCATTGGCAGATGTTAAATGTTCCACTGTGGTGACTTTTGTTTCTATCCATACGTACAAAGCAAGCGAGTTCAACTACTTGTAGAAAGTTCTTATCACAATAATCCTTTCTGTGAGGAAGAATCACATCTCAGCAAAAAGCCAGACGTAGCCGTACATTAACAATGCACTCCAAGTCTTCCAGAAAAGTTTAAAGGTATAGACACAGAGCTATAAGTTCTTTAAGTAATATTTAGATACCAGTTGGCAGTGCATTACGGGATATAGTTAACGCCTGAGACCGTTACTTAATTGTCTGAGCGCACTAACTAGTCCCGTAATACACTGCCAACTGGTATCTAAAGTATTTAGTTCTCTCACTGACCTGAGATAGCCACGGTTCTGTTGGACGTTATTTAGAAAAGTGTGCACTACGCGATTTAATGCGTGGTCATGTGATCTATTTTGAGTCTTCTGCTTCGTCGAAGGTCATGTGAGTAGCACTAACTTGAAGCAGTCAACAGTATCTATTAGAAGCATGAAGGTTTAGCCTTACTTTGCATTTGCTTGTCATGAGCTCTGCTTAAGCAAGAAACTGCAGAAGCTACATGCATAGCCAAGCTACGTACGATATTTGTCCTTAGCTCAACAGAAGACTATCAACCAGGTACGAGTATGTACTATGCAGAAACTATACAGATAGTTTTAGCTGTCTATTGCAAATGTACGCTAGTGCTTATCTTATAACAATGGTTGTCAACACAGTTAAGGCAGAGTAGTAGTGAAATGTTTTGCTAAAGCAGTGTTAATGGCTCACCATACAGAATTACTCCAACAGACCAGAGGTCTGCCTTAGCATCATACTGTTGACCCATCATGACTTCAGGTGCCTAATGGTAGTAGAGTAGAATAACTGTCCTTTTACTCTATGTAGCAAGAATATATACAGCAAGTACCAATGCTACTGTGCTACATAGTAATTGTCTACTAAAATTAATGATACAAGTCAAATCCACCTGAGCCAAAATAAGTGCTCGTTATATGTAGTGTACATGTAGATATCCACATCTTAGCGGTGTCTGTTGTCAGAGGCTGCACTGCCATACATGTACTCCTACAGTGTACCTGCTTGCAGTGTCACTGTCTTTCTCTCTATAACATGCACATTGGGGTGCCGAAGATCTTCAATGTACTCTAACTCTCAATGAAGCATGGGGTTGAAAACAGTGCAACCGTTTTAACGTAATCTCTTGCCCACACTCAAAAATAAGCCCATAATAAGCAGCGCTATTGTGTATGGATACTATTGCAATGAAGTGTTATACCTTTGGCATGATTATTTGCAAAATATTATGCTACACTTTAGCATCTAGAATGAGTAAGCAGAGAAAATCTACAACTACAGCAACCTTATGTTTTTTATTGCATGGGTTTCCAAGTCATTTGCTTTTGAAACCCATAGTATCTTCTTTTCAATAGCAATGGAACGGAACCCCGATTCACCATTCCAATATTTCAGTTCCAGTACTGAATTGATAGTATTTACGTCATGCATGAGAGGTGTGTCTGACATGCCCACAGAGGTAGCCAGCCAGTGTAGTCATTTCTAGTCGTTGTATGTGACGGTGCTAAAAACAGCAGCTGACCTACAAATAGTCTCCAAAAAAATCTTCTGATGTACCTACTGGCCATCGAAACTGTCCACGTTTGTTGTGGTGAGCAAATAACTTTGAAGGAAGTTCTTTTAGCTTAAACCACAAGTTAATAACCTTCAGAACCGCATTCCCTTTCGATTTATAGCTTGTATTCATATGTTAATGGCGTAGTGGTTAGCAAGGTAATAGATACACACACACACACAAATTGAGTACTGCAACCCTCACTGCATATACACTCCAAGGGTTAACGAAAAGAATAGTGATGCTGATAAGAAGGGCAACCCATTTTCAGATAATACAAAGTCACACTGAAGAGTGAAGACTGACAGCTGCTGTCATCACTGAGTGTTTTGCTGTTATTTTAGATGCACATTACATACAGGTGTGCTATATCAGACAAACCCCAAAAGGCTATAATTATGTATTGGCCATGGGTGGATATACTTTCGGTTGCACAAAAATCGATGGAAGAGTCACTATGACCATCTAGTGCAGCAGGGACTGCCTGTCCATTGCCTACAGAATCAATACATTACCAATTGTAAAATCCTCAAGATTTAAAGAACTTTCCTGTTCACTTTCTGTAAGTAACTATTGGGTGGCCATGGCAAAAATCCACAAAGAGCTCCCACTGGCAAGCTGAAAACATGCCCATAATGTGATTTGTTTTAAAGTGAGAAAGAAAGAATTAATTTGAAGAAAAGCGCTAGAATTTGATTGACTCCCCTTAGCTCTGGCAAGCAGCTACATGTAACTGCAAGACAGCAGTGATACTTGGTTGCTTTACTGGCAAGAAACAGTATGGTCACGTACATGTAAATATGAACAATGAAGTAAGGCGGCAGTCACTAGCTATGTATCTCTTCAGGTCATTCCAGTCTGCTTGATGTCACTTACCACACCAGCATATTACCTATGTTTATACTATACCTAAGTCATTCTAACCAATCAGATTTCAGCATTTCGCGTAGATAACGGGTCATATTCTACCGCGGGGAAAAATATACCCCGATTGCCTACGTGAAACGGTACCCGGTTCCGTTCCAGTCGTTCAAACGGTGAGAAAGCTATAGTACTAGCTGGTGGCTGGGGGAGCCTAGGCAGATTGTATGGCGGCTATTTTACTCCTAAATCGTTGGAAAGTGATATGGAAAAGTATGGTAAGCTACTGTTTTCTAGTTTCGCTGAGATTCTGTGTTTTTGTGCATGTGGTAACGCTGCCAGCCTTCCGTTTTGTGTCAAATGGCACTAGGCTCGGGATGGATGGTTACTTACTATGGCTGCTAGCTGTCGTTCAGTCTTGCTAGAGTTTCTGGGAATGTTTTCCTTGCTGTAGCTTAGCCTTCTACTCCGTCAATCGAGTCTTGATGCTAGTTGGCCCGCTTGCTCTATCGTGCCGAACGGTGCAGCCTTCAAGCTTCTAGCTTTTCTTACAGGTCTACCAACTCTTGTTAGAATGACTTAGGCATAGTACAAAATAGATAGATCACTGCGTAGCGGGTTGTATGACCCGTTATCTACCTTGGGAAAAGTTATTCTCCCTTGGAAGCCTCGAAAGTACCTCGGGCTTCGCCCTCGGAACTTCCTTGGCTTCCGCGGGAGATAACTTTTCCCGCGGTACATAACAAGTCATACACCCCGCTACGCAGTGATCTATCCTATACATATACCACACTAATGTACATAATTATCCCCCCCCCCCCCCCCCCCAAAAAAAAAACAGCACCAGGAACAAGTTTTGGAAAAACCATCAAGCATGTAGGGATGGAATCGCCTGACAAGGTAGGAATGACACTACAGAACTTTCATGGATTACCATCCCTACAACTGCCAACCACACACACACACCACAATTGGGACTACCTCATTTCTGTGACGGGATTGGACAGGACGATTCCGGAACATACCTAATTTCTGGGACAACGCTCATAATTAAGTATGTATATTATCAGTGTAGGATATGTTGTACGTGTGTAGTGGACATCAGTTATGAAGTGCGTACATCTAGCTACATTGTATATTTGCAAGTATGCCTGGTGGGATTGTCAGTGATGTGTGATGTGACTAGCTGCAATCATCAATGCACTCATGAACATGGCAAATGGAAATTGTGGTGTGTGCTGAAGGGAGTGTTGAATATACAGTGCAAATTGCGGCTTACCGCACTGTCACTAGTTTACCACACTTAATTACATAATATAAGAGCAGTCAAACAAAGACACACACAAGGAGCTGCATGATGTGACATGGAGGGGATTGTTGTGTGTGTGTGTGTGGTTGGCAAGGTGTAGGGATGGTACTCTGTGTATCATGTATCATTCCCGCCTTGTTTGGTTACTTTTTACCATTTTACAAAAATTATTCCATCACTACATGCTCTTTCATTTTTAATGAGTTTTCCAAAACTATATATTCATATTGCTGCCCTTTACTTTCAAGTGAACACATTAGAAACGAAGAAGAAAGTAGTCAGTTAAACTAGACTAAGTGTAATTTACCATGTAAAGTGGTGAACCCCTAAATGATGCCACATGGTCACCAGCACTCAGGTGTTGTGCCATACCAAAATCTGAGAGGGAGGGAGGAGGTACCAATGCCAAGTGATTTGTAAGTATGTATATTATCAGTGTCTTTAATGTTCTACTATCTATGATGTTACTAGGGCTTTCTATAACTGGTGCGAGTTGAGAAGTATGCAGTGGTGGTGGGTGATACCATTACCGATACCAGTGTCATTTTTGATACTTCAATGCTACGTATATGTATATTGCTGCAAAAATATTGGATTACAACACGTGGTGCCGAAGAAAATTGGTACAGTATTCTCAATATGAGAACAGGAACAGTATAGCGCAAGCATCGTTTGGTATTACTTCAAGCTTGAGGGTGGAAAAGACGCAACATGCAACCTATCTAATGAAACAGTTAAGTAACCTAATGAAGCACCTGATGCATGAGTAAACATCATGTATTGAGCAGCATGAAGCTAGTGCAGGCAAAGCAAATGCCAGAGGGCTGAGCAGAAGCAACAGCCAAAGCAGGTCACTCTATAAAGTGACTTTAGAGCAATCACAGCTCTACAAAAGAGAGCTAAGTTAAACACATTCCAAAAACATTGATGAGGCTCTAATTAGGATGATGGCAGTGGACATGCAACCAGCTTCCATTGCTGAGGTCAGGGGGGTCTACATTCTGCAAGTGGTTGATCCAAAGTACAAGCCTCCAAGCTGTCATACCATTAAGAGAACATCCTTCCTGATCATTATCAGAGAATTGAGGAAGGGGGAGAAGGCAAACTTGCTGCGGTCAAGAACTGTTCTCTGACTACTGACCTGTGGACTTCCCGAACTCAAAGATATATCACTGTAGATTACATGGATGAAAGCACACACATGCTTTGCACACCCCTAAACTTAATCATACAAGATTACATAAAGCTGATTCACAGTTGGATGAAATCCAGAAGTGTCATGAGGTTGTACAATACTTCCATCAAAGTAGCAAGGTCACTGACGGAGGAATTTTCATTCAGGAAGCATAACAAAGTTGGAGCTATAAACAAGGCTGTCATTCTCCTTAAGCCATTTAAAGCAGCAACATGGGAAATGTCAGGTGATCACTACCTCACCGTCTCCAAGGCTCATTCCTAGGGTAAGGACTATGGTTAGGGCTAGGCTTAGGTTAAGGGCTGGGAAGGGTTAAAATTAGGATTGGGAGGGCTATATAGCTATTAGGGCTAGGTTTAGGTTTCGGTTGACTTCTGGTAATGTCAACCGACACTAGATTTTAGGAACTTGTCTTGAGAGTTAAAACTTCAAGTGATTGAGAATGCAACAAATTTCATCATACGTATCTTACTGTCACTTTTCAGCAACACCCCCTGTTGAATCAATTGTGCAGAATGACGGGCTTTTTCTGATCGAAGTTTGCACTTTAAAACAAGTTCAGGAAGTTTTGGTTAAAACTTTCAGGAAGTGTTGGTAGTGAGTGGACTAATTTGTAGCAACTAGATTCCCTAAACATATGGAGCTTTCACTGCACCATAGATTGGCTGGTATGTCCAAGCTCATACCCCTTTCAAGGTCCTGATAGCACCTATGGATAGCACCACACTTGGTGGTGGATGGTGTTTGCAGATGTGGCATCAGTTCCATACCACAGAATCCAATCAGATGTTAGCAGCTTCCACCTTGCTGCTAATCAGTGCATACACTACTTGAAATAGCAGCAAGTGAGAACTCAACCCAGAAGAGGTGAATGCAGTAACACAGAGTACAGAAAACAGTGAGGAGGCTAGCGAGGAGGCAAGCAGGCTGCTGAGATGACCTTCAAAAGAATACCATCTTAAGATGTCAAGGTGGTGATGCAGCAATACATGCAACAACACTGGGAGAAAGGATGCCACTCCTTTGTGGTGGCAGCAAAATTGAGGTCAATACACCATGCTTTAGAACCACATGTGTATTCCTAACACAGCATAGAATATTTTTCCAAGGCTGGTGAAATAATATAGTAAAATATAGTCATGAACCTCTGTTTCCTCAGCTCTGACGTTCAAGTGCTAGCCATGTTTAGGTTCTGACTGGGTTTGAATTGTGTTTGAAAAACCCACCTGCATGATTATTGATTTGCTGTTTTGTTTGTACCCAGTTTCGTATTATTTCTATATCAATATTATTACTACGTAGCTGATGGTCAATACTCGGTATCATATCAATTCTGCTGGTATTGCCCATCTCTATCGCGCACACTTTGAGCAAAACTGCCAAATGTGATAATCATATTTGAATTTCTTGTGGCGTGTTCTAATTAATGCCTGCCCGCAATCATGCCCTTGTTGCAAATTTCCAGTCAGATGGACTTCAAGAGTGGTCTGTGTATCACAGTAGGGGGTACAGAGCTCATATAATTGTGTGGGGGGTTAGGAAAGATCTGAATCTGAATCAAAATCTGAATGTATTTTGCTGCTGCAATGTGCATATACAACATGGGTACACAAAGAGGCAGAGCCTATGAATGCGTGCTCCCAGAGACAATACAATAAAGAAAAACAATAACTAAGGAATCAAGTTATGCATAACAGTAGGTAGCTAAAGAGTAAAGACTCCCAAAAGAAACAGGACAGCATATACACAACATGTAAGCAGGCAAATTATGCCAAACAAAAGTAGAGTTAACAAAAAAAAAAATAACGAAAACAATTCAGATTCCAAAAAAGAACTAGAAGTCTCTAGCAGAGACATACCCCGCGGTGCATAATTCACAACTTGGACCTGCAGACTGGGCTGATGGAGTAGTTGGCAAAATGTACATGTATATCACTGGCTGTGTATCCGCACGCAAAGTGTACAGCGCTCGTGTATGCGTATATATCTGTATATCGCATGGGAAGTGGTGGGTGTGACTGATTGCCAATATGAACACGTGACCAGAGTCCGTATATGCCCGGCCTCTATCGTATTCTAGTTGTGACCGTATTAAAATGGTGGAATGCACCGTTGTTAAATAAGAAAGAGCTGTAGATACAGCGAATGGAACCGCTTTGGCGACTATCAGGTACACACCCGGACATTTTTTTTTGATTTCAATGTTACTGTCGTGTTTAGCAATCGCTTAACCCTGTAAATCGCGAGATAGCCCGATTTTTGAATGGACAGACACAGGACGGACAGACGGACGGACGGACGGACGGACGGACGGACGGACAGACAGAACCAACTGCTTAACCCCGCCGCCGCCTACGCGCTGCGGGGTAATACCTTGCAAGATTCCAAGGGCTGTATGGGAAATTTACGAGTGCAATGATTCAATTAGAGCACGAGGGCGAAATTCACGAGTGGATTTCTCATACAGCCTGCTTGGAGCTGTGGTTTAACTTGTTTGTAGCATGGAATGGCTCGTTTGAGTGAGCAGTAAGAGCGCGCGGTATCGGAAAGCACGGTAAGTTACTCCACCTATGTCTGTAGCTCATAGAGAGTCATACTGCCAGCCGTTGCGGCTAAGCGAGAGCTAGATCGGTGTACTGCTGTAGCTACTAGCTGGCTTTCATGTTGAATAGAGTTGCTAAGAGCCTTTTCGTCATGCTTTAATACCGTTTCCAGCTAGGTACCTTTCGGTGAGTGTCTACAAAGTTCTAGAGAGCCTAGCCGGACAAGCTAACTGAATTCTAGTACGTTCTTGAAGCTTGTCTTCGAAATCTCCAGCCAGGTGCCTTCCGGTGAATGTGTACAGAGCTCTAGAGAGCCTAGCCAGCTCTAGTCGGTCAAGCTTCCGGTGAAATATATGCCGTTTTCCGGTACAATGCACTAGATCTAGAAGCGAGTGCGGTATGGAATATATTGCACTGTCGGTGCCTTTGAACCGCCCACACACCACGCTACAAATAATCGCTTAGTGACCAGATTAGAATCAGAAAGGGCTCTTCATGAGGGTCAGGCAGGATTTAGAGAGAAAAGGAGTTGTGTCGATAACATCTTTACTCTAAATGAAATTGTACAAAGTAAAATGAGGGAAGGAAAGCATGGTTTGGGAACTTGGGTTAGGGGTAGGATGTGGAGAGGTATTCAGAATATGTATGGCATTACTCAAAGTGCTGTTTCACTGGAGGGAGAAATATCTGAGCCATTCAATATAGGTCAGGGGTGGCACAGGGTTGTAGTATGTCGCCTATCCTCCTTTTTTTATTATTTTTATTATTATTTTTATTAATCAGTTGTTGGATGAGGTTGAGAAGACTGGGATTGGCATTACTGTTAAGAAAGATGTTAAGGTTGGGGGTCTTATGTTTGCTGATGATTTTGTAGGTTTGATTACTAATGCTGAGGACTTGCAAACCTTGATTAATGTAGTGCAGTAATAAATGGAGGTTGAAATCTAACATAAAAAAGAGTGCTGTTATGGTATTTTCTAAAGAGGTTGGTACAGGTGCATGTACATGGAAGTGGGGAGATAAAGACATTCCAGAGGTTGTAAGTTATTGTTACTTGGGCATTGAATTTGCTAAGAATGGTTCATGGGATAGTAATGTACAGAAGGTAATAATAAATAGTGGAAAGAGAAAACTGAATCAATTACATAGGTTGTTAAGTAATCGGAATATCAGTCCCGATACATGTTAAGATCGAGACGGTACTGTAGTCTTCACGCTCAGGCAGCAAAAATTGACTGTCCTGCTGAAGCCCCCGTCTGTCTGCTGAACCAGTTACCCTCGTATCTGCCAATGAAGTTAACTACAGAGCCTAACTAACTGTGTAGCAGTGTAAGTAGCCGTAGCTAATCGTCTCAATCAGTTGGATATTTTGCCGTGTATATCCGTTCTTTTGCTGAGTAGACCGACTTTCGGAAGACATCGGGGTAAAAATGATGATAGGCAGTGTAAGTTATGTGGGGATGAATGCGAGAGTGTAGTACATGTGCTCTGGGAGTGTCCTGCGTATGATAGTCTATTAGAAATACATTCATGGAAGACTTAGACAGTCTCTTGGGTGGGAGCTTTGAAGAGTTTATTGCACTCAATAATTTTGAGAGGACGGGCTTTGTTTAGGGTGTGAGAATTGGGAAAGATATGATTTTAAGGCTTTATTAAGGCTAGTTAAGAGTTTTATTTTATTAATCTGGGATACTAGGAAGAATAAATTATATGGCGATCAGGATGGTACTGGTGAGACATCTGGTTACTCTTGTTCTTGTCCTCTGACTGGAGATCTTTCAAGCTCTGCCTGCGTATGTGGGTGCGTGGTCAATGGCATAAGCGCTATGACAGTGACATGAGTATATTAATCAAATTACCAAGTAAATCGCACTGCAAGGGGGATGAGAATTTAAAGTACTCCCCCATCCCAGGGAAGATATACAACTGCACAAGGTCCCAGGTATGGGTGACTTGTGCTATAGCTTTTATAGTGCACACTGAATATTTTTAGCGCAGAGAAGATCAAAGCACTTAGAGGATTGTTATCCTTGGGAGAAAATAACTACAGGACAAGTCTAGAGTGATTCTTAATTGTGACGACATAAGTACTGGCCTTGAACTAAAACTTTGGCATGCTAAAATTCGCAGTACTGTCGGTTCTGGGGATAGCAAAGACATTTACCCTGCCGAGTACTAGTGACATACTTCCACCTTGCCCAGATAATTTATAAACTGTGATGCTTGTATGAAGTATGAAGCTTGGAGAAGCTGTAGGTATAGCTGGATTTTATAACTGTACAAAAAGGAAGGCCTGCTACTAGCATGATAATTGCAGCATTGGTGTAGCATGTGTGAAAATGACGTGGATGGTGCAAGATAGGCAGCATGATCAACCAATTTTGACAGCAATACCACAGTTCATTTTCGGGTACATGTGAAATGTACCAACGTGAATGCCAGTCTTGCCTCTCATGTCTTTGGCACTTTGGCTTCATACGTGCAGATTTCCAAAAAAAAATTAGTCAATCCAGGTTGTAATTTATTATATCCGTATCTCTGCTCACCCGTTACTCTACACTTGACAGTGTGGTCTACCCTTGAGATCAAGGAAGAATAGTTGCTATATACATGTATATAAATGCTACTGGTAGCACACATAAATCCTACACTGCTGCACTGCTGATTAGCCTACGTGTGATCTCTGAGTTCCATTATGGTATTATACATAATAACTGAGCACAATCCCATGTACATACCTCCTACTTTCAAAATTACTTTCCTGTCACCAGTAAGGAGCAAATTCTGAGGCTTCAGATCCAAATGAGCTATGCCTTTTGATCTCAGAAATTGAAGTGCCAGGGCTAAGGGTAAAAGAAACTATTATGAACATCAATATTACATAATACTATCTACTATAAATTGATACTGAAAAAATGTGTGTAGATCATCTACGCACTTGTACTTCCCCCTATTCAATTATTTGATACAAAGTGGAAGCACGTATTTAACTGTTACCTATCCAAATCTGTTTCAATTACCATCATTACTCCTAGTCTCATTCCCAGGCCTCCACCTGACCATACAAAAAAAGCTGCAGAGTGGAGCCAGGGAACGAGGTTAATGAACTCTACAGAGAAAGGGGCTCATTACTCAACAGCAACTCTTGCCAAGATCATATTCAGGGCTACACTGCACAATGCTTATCAATTTTCAGTTAACGTATCTACACAACTAACTAAAAGTAGTGTTTCTTAGTACAGTGTCATTCCAGAATAAATCCCTCCCAATGACCATGCACCCACAGATTGCCCACCTACACCTTGCTTGTAGTAATTAAATACATCGTACTGCATAAGCGAGCAGGGTACAGCAATTGATTTTGTCCGTCTGTCGTCCTCATCATTGTCATAGTTGGCGTCTGTCATTAAAAAATCTTCATAACGAGTGATTTAGAGGCTATAATAGTTTAAAAGCAGGTGGTAACAATTGAAATCCCCAAAAAATGGTCGTGTGTGTACCTGATAGATCTAGTGACCAAAGCAGGTTTAATCTCCACATGTCCAGCTCTTTCTTATTCAACATCGGTAAGGTCTGCCATTTTATAAGGTCAAGAACTGAAACAGAGACTGCGCATACGTGGTCTTTTAACATGTGTTCATACTAGAATATAATTATGTAGAGAAACGTCTGTCATTACAAGAGTAAAATTATTTATGTAGAGAAACGTCTGTCATTACTAGTGCGATCAGTCATGCCCACAGCTCGGATGTGGCATTACACGAGCACGGTAAACGTGTCTTTCATAATGTTCAGTAGGTCCAGTCTCTAGAGTCCCAAAGTGTGGGTATAGTGGTCCAATTTGGTGTATTGAAAAACGAAGAAGAGAGTCCAGTATCAAAGAAGCCATAAGCATAGAAGTAGGAGGGTTTTGCAGCAAGAAAGGAGAGGTTGAGGATTTCTAAATGTAATTTGCAACACTCTCCCTATTTATCTTACCAACTAGGGCTGTGTTCAAGTGGGAGATGCTAAAACACAATTGAAGCACATGGTTGTAAAACAGCAATCAGGGGGAGAGAGAGAGTACAGGACACAGAAGCCCAGACAGTGTAAAGAGTACAGAGGCCCATAAAAGAAACTTAGCATGGGGACTCTACACCCCCACATGTAGTAGAATACAGCCCCAACCACTTTGGACTGCAAGTACGTATCTACAGCAAGTGGACGTACATTCTTGAAGAAACACACAGCCATACAAACATACCTGTCATAGATTTAGGAGGTTAGTCATTAAAATATCAGCTCAGAAGGTGGGGGGAGCCCTCCAGCTGCCCCTAGAAATACGGCCCTACTTACCACTACTGATTTCCTTATAAACTCCTTCTCTCCATCCCACCACCTTGTTGTTCTGCTGCACACTGTCACCCTTTCCCCTTTCCTTGTAATTCTATCACCTTCACTGTATCTTTCAATCCTGAACTACGAAATGCCAGACCCTTACCAAACATGAGAGACTGGGCATGAGACTATCACTAATTCTGATCCCATGCAGGCTCAGAGTGAAAAGGAGGTGTATTGACAATGTTCTTACTTTAAGAATTAGTTATTGCACAGCAGCGAGAACTATGTACACATCATGTTCATGAGAAAATGAAAAAAAAACAAGGCTACCTACACCAAACAAGTAGCACATTTAAATATCCATACCTAATTGTCTCAGAAATGTCCTTGCAGAACTCTCCTTTAGTACGGTTTTGTTTTTGATAAAACTTGATAAATCACCTCCACTGCAAAACTCCATAATAAGATATATGTACTTGTCATTCCACTGGAGAAATACAGATAACAATTAGTATTTTTTTGTAAGGATGATAGGATAATGATGATCGAACACCAGGTATTTTTGGACCAGCTAGTGCCGAGTGTGTAAATTACCAGAAGTGGGTGGGGCCTTGATCGTTACTACAGACCCATTGCACTTCGAGTTGAAAGTTTGCTGTTCCCCATTGCTTGGTTCTGGAGCTATAGCCTCCAGATTTAAAATTCGAAAACAGCTATGATTGGACAAATGTATGTATTGTCGGACTCTGTTCAATTATGTTTCCTCCCTGAAGCAACTCTCTTTCTTCATTATCACAAAGTCAAACTACCATGGTGCTGCTTGCCAATCTTTCGTCGTCATAGCTGCTTTGAGCACCAAGGGGTGCTACTGAATGTGGAGCTGTGTCAACTTCTCTATACTCGGACAATGTATTTTTCGGTGTAAACATTCTCCAACACTATCAGATTCTTACGTAGTTGGGAATGTTAAAACACAACGGCACAAATCTGCTGCTTACCATTCCTGAGATATGTACAACTGTTTCACCTGACTAAAAGCTTCGGCAATACAATATTTAAAAAAAGAGATCAAAACACATAGCACACCTTTCCCTATTTTGAGAACGACGTGACATATAAACATTGGACTTGCACCGTTGTGCTGCTAAGTACCTGTACTTTCCAACAATATCTGAATCTCAGGTTGGAGAGTTTTGGGGTCTCCAAACAGAAAAAAGACAAAATTCACTGTCCACCTATATAGAGAGGGTGACTGGCTCTACATTCAGCAGCACCCCTTGGTGGTCTAAGCAGCTACAATGGCAAAAGGTTGGCGTACAGCAGCATGGTAGTGGGGCTTCTTGATAATGAAGAAAGATCACTGAAAGTTGCTTCGGGAGGAAATAGAAAACGAAGTTTGGCAATACATATATTTGTCCGACCATAGCTGTGTCTGAATTTTAACTTTGGAAGGCTATACATAGCTCCAGGACCAAGTAGCGGAGGAACAGCAATCTTTCAAATCAAAATGTGAAGGGTCTGTACTATTGATTAAAGGCCCGTCCACTTCCAGTAGCTTACACGCTCAGTGCTAGTGCATCCGAATATACCCGGTGGTCGATTATTAGTTACTTACTTACAATTACACTCATCTGGAATTGGATTATTGGCATATTGTTCATACACTAATCAGATAAATAGCTATGTGGTCACTACAATTTTTCAGTGACAACCATGCTTTTGGGACATGTCATTGACATAATTCTGCTTTAGATAAAATACACAAGTTCATAAAAACAAGTCTGACATTACATGTCTAAAAACCAGCCGGGAAATTTGTACAATACACACAACTCAGCTCAGGCCAAGCCAACTGCAGCCATAGAACTACAAATGATAGTAACTATGCTACAGCAGGCATCTTGCAGAAACTGAGAAGCAATCGAATGCAGTACAGCGAAAGTGCTGACTTGGCACTTTCATCATGCGCTTCCAGTTAGTAGCTATATGCCACGAACGGCTGCCTACCAGGTTTTCACCATCTAGGCAACACACAATTACCTTCATTTGCTGTAGCTTGGCCTACAAACCTCCAAAAGACGCTCTATACCGCAGTTGCATAGTAACGTATGACCGTACTATGACGTAATATATTGCGCACGTGATAAGTGCGAACCCGCAAACAAACAGACAAACAAACAAATGCGGAAAACGTAAAGTTATCTTAGAACCAGCTGTTCGCGCGCTGCGTGCGCTCCGGCTGGTAAAAAGTGCTGAAAGCAAGCAAAACATCTGCTGATCTAAACAAAATATATTGATGAGGGTTTTATACATTTTGAGGGGGAGGCGCTAAAAAGTACCTGATATCATTATAAGGGGGTCTAGGGGCATGCCCCCCCCCCCCTCTTAAAAAGAAAAAAATCCTGGGGGTGTGGTAAGCCTCCCCCTCTGTATGAAACCCCGTCTTAGATGCACAATGAGTCGGCCGCACTTCCAAAGGTAAAGACAACAGATAGCAAGTGAGCAAAAGCAGTTCGTGGAACATATAACAAAGGCCCACCGAAATGCCCAGAGAATGAGGTAGCTAAATTATGGCATGCCTGGACACCCCAACTTGTAAAATGTTCTTAGGAATACAGCTCAGATTAGCAGCCTCATATACCTATAGTCTCGTTGGTCAGACTCACTCGGGGGGGAAGTATGCTTTCCATAATTGTTTATCCCCGATTTCCTGTACATTAATGTCCAATTATTTGCCATTGCTATGTGGTTGCTAAGTTTATTGGGACAGATACATGCATGCTCACTGAAGCACCACAGATATTGCACTGTGGTATATCCAGATACTGCACTGTGGTTAGGGAAATATGCAGATATAGCTGAGTCCACACAGAAGCCAAGTTGCACTACAGGTATGTATATAGGCAGGACTTAGGCTAGGCACAAAGTAAACAGTACAGTATTCTTATGTAACAGGGCATAACCACTGGCAGCTGCACCACTGCAGGCCCTCTGCAACCACTTAAGCAAAATCAAATAAAGCATGCCCAGGAGGGATGTTATTGATTAATAAGCACTTAGCCCCCAGGGCTCTGGGGGCTAAGTGCTTCAACATCCCTCCTGGGTGTGTTATAAATACTTATACCACATTACATCACATCCAAGGTGTTTGATTGGAGCAGAAGAGGAGTATAAAGGGTCATATACCACTTTTATGTATTCATGTTTTATTATACTACTTTCATGTTTTCATGTATTATGACATCGTAAATAACTGCTGCCTCTGGGAATGCTTGCCCAGCGTTTCTAGGTACCCACTCCACTGATTGGTCAAATGTTGCCTACTCGGAGTATAAACGCGATATACTCCTCATAGACGTGGTATATCCTATACTTATTTGCCGTTGCTAGGTGGTTGCTAAGTGTATTTGGGACAAGTAAATTAAAGAAAAGCGAGGGGATGGTCTGGGAGATTGCGTTACCTCTACGCGTAGCGGAGGTATGTATGGAACGTAGCATTGAAATTTATGGAACTTAATTACGCGTAATTAACCGCAGGGTGCGCGCATGGCCACATGGCTCCATACATGTAGCCCAGCTTGTACTTGTTAGTGCAGCTGTTATGGCCGCTGGTTCGTGTTGCTGTTGTGGCAAGTGTACACTAGATTCTAGGGAGCAAAGATAACTATCGTGCCAAGAGTGGGCAGCAGTCGTGGCAGTCATGACTAACTTGAGAGAATTTCTTTCTCTGGTCCAGCATCTGATGTAAGTGGGGAAACACAGATAACGATGGAGCTGCTCTTTCCCCTCAAGCGGTCGAACACAACGGGCAAAAGGGCAAAGCACAATGACTTCGCATAGCCAGTGGGCAGGGCAGCAAAGACGTCTCTCCCGCTGACAAAGGTTCACAAAAACTTGTCCTGCTCCAGTCTGAGCTTTTCGTACCCTAGCTTGCCTAGCGCAAAGTCGAACGCTTTTTTCACGCTCCCACCATCGTTAACTTCGGCAATTTCGCTGATTCAATGTTGACATTGCCATCACCACAATTCAATTATTATTGATAATTTGGGCTCCGCCAGCATTCCGGTGGAGATACGTAGATGGAACGCAATCTCCCAGACCCTCCCCTTGTTTTTCTTTTCCCTACTTTTCCCCACTTTTTCCGGGGAGAGTGGGAGGGCTCTGGGTACAAGACTACTACAAGCATGCTCACTGAAGCGCGACAGATACTGTCCTACAGTTAGTGTAAAATCATTGTGGTCAGGAAAATATCATAGATAAATAGAGCACGTAACGATCTGTGTTGCGCCGGAAGCGCCACTTCCCATTTCCGCAAGCGTCATTGTTACTCGGTTAAGATTAGCTTTCAAGCATCGTCTAAAGAGAGATTTTGGGGTGTCAGAACTTGAACGAGAACCAGTTGAAGTGATACGGCATCCATTGAGCCACAGCCTGTCACGGAGTTGAGAGGGAGTTCAACAGGTAGGCTGCTTATTCTTTGCATTATAGATAATAGCTACAATTTGTGCATGTGGTCTTGGTAGTACAGACTGGCATGCAGCCATGCTGTAATAGTACAGTATGCAACAGATGTGTAAAAGCGCTCTACCCAATAAGCGGTCTAATTATTGCCCATCTTACCTACATAGCTTCTCTAAAGGCACTTGATGGGCTCCTTGCAGACCCTGGGTTTAGAATAACCTCACCACTGACAGCTACTGCTTTATGAACAGCCAGTGAGCTAAAGAAATGGTGTGAACTGCCAGAATACCAATCTAAAGTGGACGAGTTTACGTCCAAGTTGGAGCGTGATCTTGTTATTTGCTTCAAGCACTCCACGAATGCAGCCCAGCGATCGAGGAGGGAGATGTGGGGATCATTTCATCGACTACGTACTTCTAAAAATTTCAAAACACACTGGAAATAACTTCCTTCAAGAGAGTCAGTGCTACCGCATGGCCTACCTTCTTCCAGCACGATACTGCCGCTGTTTACATGGAGTTGGTACGTCAGGAATTTCCAGTCGTTGAAGATGACTCCACAAACCAAGAAGTATGGGCGTTATCGTATGCAGAGCAGAATGCACTACAATATGCCGCTGGCTATGTACCAAGACATCTGAAGCAGCGTTTGAAGAAATCAGCACATCCAATGAAAGAAAGAGCTGACTCTTTGTCTCCTAGACCTTCTTCAGGATGGTGACGAAGAAGAGGATCCAGACCACTCAGCTGAGTGGATAAACACTGTGGAGAGAGGGGGGCTTAGCTATGTTAACAATGCAACATACTGTGCTTTCTTGTCAATGGAACTGGAACTTCGAAAGCATATAAGCATACATCTGCGCACAAAGTGAATGAGGACTTCAAGGAGAGAGTTCTCATCATCGAGAATGAAAATGTTTTGTTCCAATGGGCAATTGTACGTAGCTACAGACTGGGAAGAGGTGGAAGCTGCAGCATTATTGGAGTTAGTTGTGTATTTGTTTGTTGAAAGGGGTGAGGAAACGTGTACTTACCACAGTGAATCTAAAAAATGATTATAATCTGCATGTCACTAAAGCATTGTACAATCATTTTAATACTTCATAACTGTATAATAAACAAGTCATACATGTATATATAGTGTAGAAATTACATCACTTGTGGGACCGAGTTTGTACCCTTTTTAGGAGGGGCTTGTTCTCTTGTTCAATGTCCAATGCACTGCCAGTATTGCCCCGACAGTTCCCTCTGGCCACATTTAGACAAAATGAATTAATCATTTGAAGTGCTTGTGTGTTCCGGCAGAAATCCTTGACATCGGGGTTCTCATTCATCCCCCCTCTCTGGCGCTGGCAGCTGAAGAACTCCAGGGGATCTTGGCATAGTCGTTCACTTAAGAATGCCTTAACTCCTGGTATAGTGAATATACACCTCACCAGCTCCACAAAAGACTTGGCTGTGAAAGAATAAACGAATAGTGACACATAAACACTAACATCACGAATGCACACCATACAGTATATATTCGTACCGGTCATTCTCAGGCCAAGCCGCGTCACTGCACTGAGTAGCATTTTTACCCCACGCTGCGTATGCGTGAGCGGGGTTAAGCAATCGGTTTTGTCCGTCCGTTGTTGTCATTGTCGTTGTTGAGATGCTGCTGCTGACACCTGTGAGACATCTACCCACCCCAAAGGTAGAAGTATCCCTCTCTCACGCAGCTCTGACTGCAGTTGGGGGAGCTCCGTAGCAGGGTTGGAGACAAAAACAGCCCTTGGTATAGATACCATAAGTACTGACACAATCGACAGCTGAAACGATACCCGGAACACCGGTACAGCCGACAACGGAATGGAGACTTGGAGCCGCCTCGCTGCATATTTCTTTTGCTATTCGTTCTTCCGGGGATTTGTCAGCCTACGTTTCCTCCCCATGGCTCCTACAATTGTAATATCAAAAGTTGACTTGCTTACACAGCACATACACATACAGGTATCTTACATGTGCACAAGGTAGCCACAACCGAAAGGGCATATAACCCCCTTGCAACTTTATCACGTACTCATGGAAGCTTCCAAACAGGTTCTATACCAAACAAAGCCGCCTATTCCATTATTTCAGTCCTAGAGCTATCATTTGCTGGCCTTGGATATCCAACAGTCTATACAGGAGAGGTACAAGAGGTACACACAAGTTTCCCCTCTTTCAACCTCAGTTAGGACTTTTTGCCTCCTAGGATGCCATTCTGAACTGTTATCCCAATAAGAGCCACCTAGTACACAACTCCAGTCTATACACAATAGTTTGCTGCACTTGGGGCCTTACAAGAACACGTATAATAGATGCCTGAGGTCCACAAAATTGTCATACAAAGACGGCAGCCATTGCTAGCAAATTTTGACCCCAAATATCCTCCCAAAACAGTGATACTGGGTATAGTTATTTCTGTTATTAGTATTGCTGTACCTGGCTTTCAATGGCTGAAGTGCGTCCTGCGACTTTGTCACCTCAAAATAGTAGCTTTTTTTTCCCTTCTTCTTCGCTCTTCACTAACTTTTCCGTTCGGATTTAACACCAGGCACTTGCAAAATACCGCAACACAGAGTGTCCGCACGCCTCACTATTGAGGTCAGTGTGTGCACGTGACTTGATTCCAATCCCGTTACATGATCATTGTATTTTGTACATTTACCTTCCAAAATGAAAGGCACTAAAGCGCAAACCCTCAGCGGAGATGGCTGCGGTGTTTGTATGCATACAGGCATATAGTAGCATCACGTAGCGCTATATTTTGAGGTGCAAATGTTAGCTTTGATATCCCCACGTGTGGTGCAATACGTGCAAATATTCTGCTTTTGTGTCTGTAAGTCTGTTCACGTTTCAGAGGCCCTTGTGCAAGCCATATGTGCTCTATTCTGTTCTTGTCTCTGTAAAGTCTGCTCACAAGTTTCACACTAGGGATTGAACCCAGGACCTTCTGAATACTAGTCAGATATATACTCCTACCAATGAACTACCAGAGCCCTCTTGGCAAAGAAACAGTAGGCAGGCGTTATATAGCCACTAAACCAGCTAGTAGCACTTGCCAGTAGGACTCAGCCAATTCCAACTGTAATTACTCTCATTAGGCCATCCCCCCCATCTCCTAAGGCCACTGCAAATTAATTATTAGTTTCCCGTTGCATGCCTAGGAATATGACCAGGCGGGCGGGCGGGTTATTATCATTCTATTATCTTATTATTACTTTTCCCAGGAAACAAGACAGGAAGGGAGCGAAGAGCAGAGTTAAAAAAAGTCGTGCATACAATTAATAACAACAAAATATTAAATTTCGTTTCACTGGCTCCTTGTCCTGACAATCCTTGCATTGCAAAGAACAACACTTTTCTTGTACATCATCCTGTGACAGCATGTACACACAAAATTAGGCCCAAGTTTAACTTCAGACTGAAATGTGGAAAGTGCAGCTTCCAGTGTCACACTACGCTCTCTCGTGCTAGCCATGCACTTTCTATTCCGCTCTTGTCTCTGCAAAGTCTGTTCACATGTTTCAGAGGCTCTCACACTAGCCATACGTGTTCTATTCTGCTCTTGTCTCTGCAAAGTCTGTTCACATGTTTCAGAGGCTCTCACACTAGCCATACGTGTTCTATTCTGCTCTTGTCTCTGCAAAGTCTGTTCACATGTTTCAGAGGCTCTCACACTAGCCATACATGTTCTATTCTGCTCTTGTCTCTGTAAAGTCTGTTCACATGTTTCAGAGGCTCTCACACTAGCCATACATGTTCTATTCTGCTCTTGTCTCTGCAAAGTCTGTTCACATGTTTCAGAGGCTCTCACACTAGCCATGCACTTTCTATTCCGCTCTTGTCTCTGTAAAGTCTGTTCACATGTTTCAGAGGCTCTCACACTAGCCATACGTGTTCTATTCTGCTCTTGTCTCTGTAAAGTCTGCTCACAAGTTTCAGAGGCTCTCACACTAGCCATACGTGTTCTATTCTGCTCTTGTCTCTGTAATGTCTGTTGACCTGTCTCAGTGGATCTTCCTCTCGCTTTTCGGACTCTATCGGTCTTCCTTTTCTTTTCAGGCTCACTACACACACAGCATCGTGCCTTTCTTTTCAAAGTGAAAGCATGGCCACAACCACACATAGCTCCCTTCACATGCACTGTTGCATCACACATAGGACAAGTCTTTCTGAGGCACTTACGACTCCCAGACTCCATTGTCGCCAACCACACGCAGTGGATGCACTCCAAAGTAGCTTCGTTAGACGTAGCTGATCACTTTTTTTTACACAACCGCAGGTCAACGTGCGCCAGAGAACACGAGGCCGATTTGCATACGCGGACGTAAGCAAGTGTAACAAAGAGTATACGAGCCTCGCAATAAAATGGCGGATCCTGCGAAGCGACTAAAGGCGCCGTAACTTTCGATCTAGACAGTTTCCAGAAAAATCGTATTTTATTTTTGATGCTATTTTGACGCTTGACGCGATGGTGTCTTTTATTTTCCCGTTAGTTCAGCGTAGATCGCAAATAGTCGTGGACACACACACACACACACACACACACACACACACAAACCAAGTACCGTAACCCTCCGGCGCATGCGCGCCGAGGGTTAATTAGGGTCATATTGTAACTGTACTTTAAAGGTCTAGTAGCCTTGTTCCCAGGCCTCTGCAGAGTTTTTGTCGCTTGCAGTACGAAAAGCGTGAAGGCCCGGAAGATTTCATCACGTGAATGACATTGAGGGTAGAGAGGGACCGAGGGTAGAGAGACCTTAATTGAACATGGGTGAAACGGTAACAATATGCCCATGCAAAAGCAGATTCCATTGAGCTACTCGAGCACACCGTTCTTGACGATCGAGAGCAGTCACACTTATGGCGGTCTTTACGAAGAGCAAGTGTATAAAAGTACTTAATAAAAGCCTGGGAAGGTATGTTCTATTCTTCTGCTTACCGCAGAAGACGTATACCTTTGCCAGCACCGAACCAATGAGTACCGTACTGGCGCCCTCCATGCTCCACAATAGCCTCGTTCCCAGGCTCTCTGCCCAGCTTTTTTTCGCACGTAGTAAAAAAGCTGGGCAGAGAGCCTGGGAACGAGGCTAGCTCCACAACCGTATAGCCCATATCCAGTGAAGTTTGATGGCTATACATGATGTGCTATAAGAGAAATTTTTCGTTTCATCCCATTCGACGCTATTGCATGGAACCGCTACTTCGGTTTTGTTTGCGCACATGCAATTAAGTTCAGTTCTCTCCACCTTACATAATACTCATGTGATAAATTTAACAGGCTTTTCCCCTTTTTTCGGGGAGAGCCTGGGAATGAGGCTAATGGTCTAGTAGAATATTAAGTCTTGGCTTCCCAATATTGGCACCTACATAATTTGGCACCTACGTAAAAATAGCTGTATGTGTATGATGATATAGGCTATCAGGTACATTTGGACGTGCTAGTGCCATGCATGTAAATACTGGAAGTGGGTGACGATTGACAGTACAGACCCTTTGCACTTCGAGTTGAAAGTTAAGTGTTCCCCGTTTGCTTGATTGTTGAGTAATAGCCTTCAACAGGTTAATTCGGACACGGCTATAATCAGACAAATGTATGCATTGTCGGACTCCGTTCCACGTTTACTACCTGAAGCAACTTTTGGTGATCTTTGTTCATTATTGGGAAGCCCCACTACCATGCTGCTGCATGCCAACCTTTCAACATTGCAGCTGCTTTCATCACTGAGAGGTGCTGCTGAATGTAGAGCTGGGTCAGCCTCTCTGTAATCAGACAGTGAATTTTGTTGTTTTTCGGTGTAGAGAAGCCAAAGCACTCTACAACACCAGGATTCAGATATCATTGAAAGTGCAGGTTCTTAGCAGCACAACGGTGTGAGACTGAAGTGTATATGTCGCATGGTTCTCGAGATCATAGAGAGAGATACATGTAGAGCTGTTCAGCTTGAGACTTGCACCGTTGGGTTAGCTTGCTAAAGTGTCTGTACATTCTCAGTGATATATCAATCCTAGCGGTTTTGGGGTCTTTACACAGAAAGAAAGACGAAATCCAGATCAGGGGCGTACTGAGCCGCCAGCGGCTTGATGCGCCCTTGGTCAGATTATAGAGAGGGTGACATGGCTCTACACTGAGCAGTACCCCTCAGTGCTCAAAGTAGCTACGATGGCAAAAGATTGGCGTGAAGCAGAATGGTAGTGGGGCTTCCCAGTAACAAAGAAAAATTTGCTTCAGGGAGGAAATACGGCCACCAGGTATATTCAGACATACCTTTGTCCAACAGCTGCTTTTGAATTTTAACTTATGTAGGCTATACGTAGCTCCTGAACCAAGCGACAGAAGAGCACCAAACTTTCAACTCGAAGAGTGAAGGGACTGCAGTACTGATAGAAGCCTCCAACCACTTCCGGAAATATACGTGCTCAGCGCTAGCACGTCCAAAACTACCTGGTGTCCGATCATCAATTGCTTACTCTAAATACCTCAAAGTCCTTAAGTTTTACAACATGTTTGTGGTCCAGCTCCTTCATTACTTCAATTTCTGTCAGCAAATTCTCCATAGAAATCTTAGTTAGTTTCCCACGCTCAATACACTTCACTGCCACAACATCTCTAGCTGAACCCTGCATGTACACAAAAGATAAATATTGGTATCTACGTTAATACATATATAGAACGAGTGAAAATGAAATATGGCTGAATAATACACGAGTACTTGTACCATAATGCACCTCTACACGAAAGGCACCGCCCAGGGTATATCAGCCATACACCCTAGCGGCTCGTTTGAACTGTCAATATACCCTAGGGTATATGGTTGCCAGGCAACTAATGCTTCTCCATTAGCGCTTGTCATAACTAACAACGTTTGTAATTGTATTATGGTACAAGTCACCTGTACCATGGGTTTCTAGGGTGTATGGGATTTGTACTCTTCGTGCAGTTATATGTATTCCCTCGGGCTGCGCCCTCGGGAATACATATAACTAGGTATACGCAAGCGCACTATGCCTCGCTGACATCATCGTAACGCCGGGGCCCCCCGGGCTAGATACCGGGGCACTGCCCCCCGAATACGCGTGGGGCCGGGGGCGACTATTTTCGCGACTAAGCAAGTCGCAAGAATAACAGGCTAGCTGAAGCGGCTGCTAGGCTAGTAGCTATGTCAAAACGACTGGCATCCAGGCGAATGATATCTGTATCTACAGCATTTTCCCAAGGAGCAGCCTCAGCACCCACCAGAGAGCGGACATGCTACGTAAAACTTGCTTTCTTATCGCTCGATCGTGCCGTCCGTCTTTAGCCCTCGTACCTCTGCTTACAGAGCGGCTACACAAACTGTACTAATCTAGGAGCTGTAGTAAGCCTTACTTGATAAAACTGTGTAGTAGACTTGTCCAGATCTATGCCTGCTTCTGCACCAAGAGTTTGAAGACGGCATCCGCTAAACTGCACGAGGCGCCATTTTGAACTCGTGGCTTGCCCCGGGGGCCGGGGAGCGTGACACACAGATATACATACATATATATATATATACATATATATATATATATATATATATAAACGCTAGCTGAGATTCTGAGCCCGTATGTCGCGATTATTGGCCTCGCTGCGCTCGGCAACTACCCTCAGAATACAAATCCCATACACCCTAGAAACCCATGGTACAACTATTACATGTAGGCAGATGCATTTTCACGAGCTGAAGGCAAGTAAAAATGCCGCCTACGACTGCAGTATCCAGCCCTAATCAGAGCAATAAATGTGTTCATTACTCACTTTCACCACAACTAAAAATTGAAGAACATGATGTATTTGAATTGGGCAGCACATGGGAGTGAAGCCAACAAAGTTATGCATGAACTGAATGAACTGTGTGCAGATGAGGTACAGCTGCAGTGATACACCAGAAACCATAACACGTTTTTGCATTAGAGCATGAGAGAAATAAAGCAGAGTACTCATGATCGCAAAAATGGCAAATTTACTGAAGCACTTCTAGCCTGGACTGGCAAAGGTTTGTGATAACATTGTACCAAGAATTACAACATTCTTCCAAAAGTACATCCAATACCTGCATAAAGGCCAGCCCCTTCTTGAAGTTTTGTTTGTGCTTAATAGCCTGTGAATTATATATCAAACAGGGAATATGCTCTGGAGCTAAGTCAAACATACCCGCATGTTATAATTAAACTACACAATACGTAGTAATGCAGATAATGACAGAGGGCTTAGTAGGGTACCGCATACACTCTGTAACACTAAAGGCAAGCCATACGATACAACTACATCCAGTACTCATGGTGCATAAACGTGTATTGAGCGTACGTACATAAGACGTACACGTAAATGAAAAAAGTACACTGAGTGTAGAATCTGTTGCGGTAAATCCTAGGACTCTCAAGCTACTCGTAGGTCTGATTCGCAGAATCTGATAAACTAAAGCTTCCAAAGGGCCTGCATGTCCAGACATTGAGAACGAAGACTTATCGTCTACCTCGAGAATGCACAGAGCCAACTTAACAAATCCAGAATCATGGCCATTTCTCTCTAACGAAAGGTGATAAGTCTTCATTCTCAATGTCTGGACATGTACCCTATAGACCTACAGATACAGGCATGGCATTAGTAGAATCTGTCTCCTGGATTTGGAGGGATTACGGGCGAATGTGTTTCGAGCTGGTAAGTGAATATTATGCCTGTACGATGCACACATCAACGAAATGTTTGTTTCTGGGCTTTCTCCAGTCTTTATACCTCAGCCCCGCACAGTTTTTGAGGCCTTCCGTTGTCATGTTAGCGAGCTACAAGCGTCCAAACCGTAGAAATGGAGTCAAGAACGCCACAGTCCTGCCAGGGTGGTATCAAATGTGATGTTTTCCTATCACTTGCTCAAATGACCCTAACTGCTTCCATCTGCTCAAGCAACCTCTCTACCATCTCAAAAGAGGATCCCCAAGGGGTAACTACATCTTCTTTCAGCTTGTGGGTTGGAAGACCTTTTTGCTCTTGAATAGTAGTAAGGTTCTACATAGTCATGAATTTACAATATTTCACCACTTCTGGTTGGGCCTACCCTAATAACCCCTTCTATTAATGGGAAACCTGTGTACACCACCATACATAGTTCTTTTCCTGTAATACATCCCTTTCACTGCCGTTGCCGCCATATGGCGGCATACGGTATATGACCTTACAAATATTGCTGTATAGCGCATAAAATGAGGTACAGCGCCGCGCAAACAGTAAGTATAGACAGTAGTGAATTATACCACATTACATAATCAAACAATAAAAATGATTGGCTAAAAAGTATGGGTTACATAGTTTCATAATCCACACTTTTATCAGTTCGCTACGTTGCTATGCAGCGAAGATTGTACGCATGCGCAACGTGGTATAAGTCAGATAGACCACACCCACTCGTGTGTTATGCGCCATAACCCACTTGTTTACATTTATTCCTCGGCTTCGCCTCGGGATAACCGCAAACTTGTGGGTTACATAGGCGCATAACCCACTCTTTGGTGTAGTCTATCCTATATGTATTTCCACACCCTCGACACAACTACAATGTCGAGAACATCCGGTTTTTAAGGAAAAAACCCTGCGGTCTAGGTGACCCCGCCACGTGCCTGCACGGTACTCCACAGAAGAAGCGTTGGATGTCATTCTAGACGAAAATTTCGGGCTATCCGATGGCGAATTTAGTGAGGAAGAGGCAGTAAAACATTTTTATGCCCATACTGGGGATCCAGTTTTTGTGTGGAGGGATGTGCAGGCTAACTCAGGAGATCGCCGATGACGGTATGCATGGTGGCTCTGATCATGAGTAAAGCTGTGCTGAAGAGTTTCGAAACACCAGCCCAAAATATGTGCTACTTCAAAAGATGCATGATTGTTATGGATTTAGTGCTTTGTCTCTGCACAATAGCCGTAGAATGATACATGCTTTGTTTTTGCTGGCATGTCTTCTTGACAATTCAGTGGTGAAAGAGGGGACAATATAAAAGGGATATATACCTCACAGTTTCATTACCCTTATAAGGGGAATGTACACACAGCCACGAGGCTTATTATATCTGGTGTGATGATGAACTAGCACTTTATCTGTTACACACGCTTTTCCCTAGTTGGTTAGTGTATTCTTGACTTGTAGAAACTGGCTGCATGTAGCCACGAGGACAATTTCTTCTAGGGAGGTTAGGGATACTGTAACAGTTTTACTCATACGGCTTTCCAATAGTTTTTTGTCTTTAGAACAAAAACTGACTATTCTCTTTGGCGAAAAAAAGGAGGCAGCACTAACTTGTAGTTAGTATATAGTATACCACGAACAGAGGACCAACATCATTCATAGATTCTTTTCCACCAACATTTCAATTCAAGAGGGTGTTCTACATTAGCAACTGACACTGACCATACTTATCACAAATAACAAGTCCATCTCATAAATGGCAGAAGAACAAAGTGGTGAAGTTGCTGTCGAGGAAATCTCTCTAGGAACACATTTCCATGGCAAGAATATACATAACTGTGTTTTGGTCCCAAGGGAATTGGTGGTGCATGAGCTGGCTCTACCAGTTCCATCTGGTCCCATACAAATCTCTGTGCTTTTTTCCACTCCGCAGAGACAAGTAGTGACCACAGAGAAAAATCACTGCGTCCAGCAAAACCTGGAGGGAGTCTTTGCCAAGAAGTCCTTATCCCACAGTAGGTTCTCCTCCTGATCACTGATAGGCTCTGCTCTAAGGACTTTTATTCCCAAACTTAGTGCTCACAGTCTCTTCATTTCACCATCCATGGCACTTTGGAACCTACGAATCACTGCTGACTTTGTGGGTGGGGCTAGCCAGTAACTGGAAGGGTGGGTCCTGGCTCATTATGAGGGTGGAGTCTATGAGTGAAAAGTCTGCCTCGTTTAGTTGTGAAAAGAGGCACTCTAGCTAGTCATGACACTGGGGGTATCGCGTGAGTTGTTGGGTGCAGATGTCAGCTAGGTCGCTTGGCAATGGAGCCTCTATCTTGACGTCCTGCACACTCTATCGCTCAACTAAAATTCGTTGCTACCAACACAAAAAGAAAGAAACATGTAGCTATAGCGTAACTATAGCCACCAGCTCTATGTAGCATGGTAGAACCCAGTTATACGAAACACGTACCTATACGGTGACTATAGCCATTGGCCATAGGGTGGTAGAAGCCAGTTATACAACTCGTGGTTGGTTTATAAAGTGATTACACCTCAACCTTGCTGTATATCCTATACTTAAAAGATTTCCTGAAAATATAAAAAGTAAGCTTCAGACACAAGGTACACACACTTGAGTTATTTGAGCTCCAAATTCTGCTGGGCCATCCTACCAAACATAAAATGCAACCACTCCTGAACTGACAATTTTCAAACTTACAAATGCCAATTTCAACTTCAGAAACATTTGTCCACCTGATACTTCATATGAATTCCCTGGAAAAACTAAAAGTCCATGAAGCAATTTAATGAGAAAACAATTCCCAAATACTATAAATTGAGCTATCAGTGAGTTTCGTGTAGAGTTATATACATGTACATTACATTGCACAGCGCAGAAATTTTTTACACTTAAGAGTGTATCTTAGGCAAGTCACAGAATGTGTGCATGTCTCGGCTAACTACAAATATCTCTGCTAACATTTTATGCTCGCATGACTGACTACTAATCACTGCAAAGGGAGACCTATGATTCACCAACCACAGCTGTCCCAAGCACCTGCATGTTTTACACACATTGCTATAACTCATATGCTTACCTGGAACTGTTCTACTAACTTTGGAACTATTCCGGAAAGCTATTAAACAGTCACTTGACCCCTGAAGTGAATGGGGAATGAAAATCCTTTTTTACCAGCTGGAAGCACGCCAACGGCTGGTCCTGAGATTGTTTTACATTTTCCTTTTATACCATACACAATAAAAATGATTGGCTACAAGTGTGGGCTACAAAGTGCGGGTTACGTAGTTTCATGACCCACAATTTTATCACTTCACTACGTTGCTACACAGCAAAGATTGTATGGACGTGCAATGTGGTATACATGTAAGTTAAATAAACCATACGCACTCATGTGTTATGCACTATAACCCACTTCTTTGCTCGGCTTTGCCTCGGGAAAACTACAAACTCGTGAGCTACATAGGCACATAACCCGCTCTTGGGTGTAGTCTAGTATACTAGTCTGTACTGTCTAGTCTGTGTCCGCACATATCACGTGCACAATTGTTCATTACTATGGAACTACAGGACTAGCAACGTTTGGAGGTTTTTATAAGCCAAGCTACAGCGAGTGTGGCTTTGTGTTACTTAAATGGCAAAAATTGGCAAGCAGCCATGGTAGCCCTGTCTTTGCAACGTGGAGTTGTTACATTTGGTTACTTATCTGCTTCTACACTTGTAACAGGATGCCTATTATAGTTCTTCAGCTGTAGTTATCTGGGAGTTGCAACAAGATTCCTCATGCATGGTCCGTATACCAGAAATTCACTCACAAACCACAGAATACATATACCACAACACTTTTAATGGCCTCACTACAGCGTCACACTCCTTAGTCCAGACTTACGGATGAGCACAATATGAAGAAAAGTTGATAGTCTCAGGGTTGCCAAATGAAGACCCAGTTGGGTTGGTGTGCATGAAACATCCATTTGGCAACCCTGAGACTATCAACTTTCACTTCACATACCACAATAGTAATTTAATACAGCATGCTATCACGGAGAGCTTGAGCAAGAATGAGAGCCTTGATGTGGGAACAGACTGAGGTAGAGACCCAGGAGAGTGGCCACAACTACAAAGGAGAGAAGGCTACAGGGCGAATGAGGCTGGCAAAGTAAAGACGGTGACAATACTGCAAAAGACAGTACTTGGAACTACACATGCCATATCTGCATGTGAGTTTCACCATTGTAATTGTGCACCCTAGACTGGTACCACAGACACAGATGACACCTTCAAGCCTCAATTACCTTCAGAGTGAAGCATTACACATGCAGCGCACTGCTTATTCAGGTCCAGAATTGATGTTGGAGCCCTTCTCTCATGCACATACTGAAGTGAAGCTGAAATTTTGATAGCAGCAAAAAATTGAAAGATCCCTATACCTAGCTAGCCTCATTCCAGGCCTCCGCACAGCTTTTATCGCCTGGGAACAAGGCTGATAGCTAGCCAGCACTCAAGTTTCTCCAATACCTCACAGTACCTCTTAGCCTAATAGTTACCCAGGCTGTAAACCATACAGCTGATCCTGATTCTACCTCCACCATCAAGTATATCATGAAATTAAATCATCTGAGACATGTTCAGCTAGCCAGTAACATCTTTGACCCACTTTCTATTCACCTAAAACGTTGCATTGATTTCGCAAAGGTTTCGTGGGTCTTGGAAGCTAGGTACCACCCCTCAGACCTGTATGTAGCTGTGAAGCTCACTTCTAAATTGACCTTTCTAAACTTGACCGTGCTATGTTTGGGCGCATGGGTGGCTTCCAATCATTCACACCATCACTACTTATCAGAGGTATGCCAAATGTCACAGCTGAGCAGCCCCTCCAGCTTCTAAGTAGTGGAGAGACTTATGTCGCACGCTCTGCCAAACATAAATGATGGTGCTACGTACCTTGACATCCGTACAAGAGGCACAAGATGCATTTTTCCATGTACATTAGGGTTTACATCTAGAAATTACTCTACATTCTTTTGCTTACAGGAGACATGAATGGGAAAAAAGGGCAGTTTATCACTCAAACACTTTTCAGTGCAGTGGCACGCCTTATGGCAAGTTCATCATACAATTAAGCCAAAATTGTAGAGCAGTTAAATGTCAACATCCGCTGAAAGGCCTACTATGTATGAACTGTACACGCAAAAAGACACACTATACTTGAGCTTCTATGCATGACATTTAGGCATATTTATACACACAAATGTCCATGCAGCCATAACGCAACCGTACACGGTCTCGTTCCTAAAGCAAATATTAGTTGCACGGGCCCCGCCCTCACACACAGTTTTTGTGCAAAGGCAATGTTTAGTTTCTTTTAGGCACTACGGCTGTATACAATATTACTAGTCTACGAAACTTTATACGGAAAACAACACGGTCCAGTATCAGTCATGCGGGAGTGCTCCATGTGGAAACATGAATATGCACAGTGGTAAGCTTCAAAGGATACCCTGATTTTCTTTAGCACAATTTTGTTTCAGAGCATGTATGCATTTACAACCGGTTTCAAATGATAGAGGAGTAAAAGAGAGCTGTAAACAGAAGTGAAAAGTTTATTAAAAGAATGGAAAATCACAAAAAGTCATTCAAACACTGCAGAAGATCACAAAGGTCAAGGAAATCTCAGAGCATCTCACTCAGACAAGCAGCTAGTACGTCCTGTATGGCAGAACAGAGAATCACATCATACCTTGGTCACATGGCTTGGGTACGAGGCTAAATAGACAAGTACACGACTCGCTTTGTACAGGAGGGGGGGGGGGAGTGAGGACTATGCATGCAGTGAAACACTTAAGTAGCACACCAGGGGAGAGCTAAGAGTACTTCAAAGCTGGAGATATCATTACTCCTTGTTTGTTTCGCCCTTCAAGGCCAGGTTTCCAGCATCAAACTTTAACACACAACAGGTTTTCTGATTTCTGTTATTCTTCTGGGTAGTGAGCACAGTCTACTTTACTCCACACCGTATGGCTAGCTACACTAATCACCTCATCAACACAGGCATCAAATCTGACTACAGAAATTGTGGCCGACAGAATCCCATGCAGAATGAGCCCCATCCTGTGGCATCCCTGGCTCAGCTCCAGTTGGATGAGCCAGTTGTTCGTAGAACTCACCTCGGTCAGATCTGTACATGTACTTCCCAGCCTTTGATTCCTGAGAGTAGTGGATGGGTCTTCTACCAAGACAGTAGTTATGCCGTCAACTGTGTGGGAAAAATAAGGGAGTAAATGGGTGATAAAGGGCTGTAGTTGTAGAAAGGGTGTACACTTATGTCAAATGTGTGTAGCTGTCATAGGATAGCAAAACTTGTGGCCTTGGGTAAAATAGTGTACACCTACCAGTATAGCAGTGGTCTGTAGAATGTGAGAGCAAAGATGAGGGAGTGACGGCCCTCTGACACTGACAATGACTCATCATCGTCCAGTGATCAGCTAGAAGTAAAATTTGATACAGCCTTTTAAACTCTCAGACTCTGTTTTGAGGCATAAAAATGTCCTCTGCAATGTATATTATTAGTTACAGTACAGTATGATTAAGGGTAGATAATCCAGTATCTAGATTATAAAATTAAAAATTGGTACATGCCTACCCAGGCTTACAAATCTTTATTACAAATCTGTTTCAGAATACATTTAAGGTTAGGCCCAACCGGAGGTTTCGCTATGTTTGCGCGCGCTGCTAGGTACCTATGGCAACCTCGTATCTTCATGGATAATATAATACTTCATGTAATATTTTCATGTACTAAGTCACAGGGTTTCATTTAGGGGGGGGGGGGGGGGGGGGCATTCGCCCCCCTTTGCCAGAATCTCGCCCCCCCCCCCTCCTTGGAAATCAGGTTGCCACTTTTTGATGCTTGGTTAACTTAAGGCAAAATGTAATGCAATGCAACACAAGACTAGACAAGAATGAATGAATGAACAAAGACATGTCGCTTTTTTCCAGAGTGTACAGAGCCGACTGTAAAAATCCAGATTCGCGGGCATTACTCTCTAACGGAGGATGATAAGTCTTCGTTCTCGATGTCTGGACATGTAACGTACAGACCTACAGATACAGCCGTGGCTTCAGCTACATCTGTCTCTTGGATTCAAAGGGATTTGGCGCGAATCTTTTGTTGAGCAGGTAAGTGAATATAGCGATTGTATAGTGGAAAGACTGCACGTATCGACAAAATTCTTGTTCCAAGGCTTTCTCCGGTCTTCATACTTTAGCCCTGCGTAGTTATTGTGGCCTTCCTTTGCTGTGTTGTCGAGCTATGAACTGAAGACGGCCGTAAAGTTTTCGGTTGGGCCTAACCTTTAAGTTTAGTGCTGTTTTATTAATCAGCTAATACATACAGCAACACTATAATACTCTTAAACTTACTGCTTTGCTTACCGTATGTCCAGGGTGGGCCGAGACATACATGATGCCTTTGCCTCCCAGCAGCGGCTATCCAGTTTCACCATAGACAATACAAAATACGTTATCTATGGTTTCACACGAGAACAGCGCAGTGATTATCCTCAGAGATACTTTGAAACCAACCCTCATAAATGTCTTCTGCTCTTTAGAGAGCGATATATGCCCCTTTTTCAGGAAAGGGCAGTCTACTAGTCTGAATAGAGCCCGCAAAAACAGCTGCTCTCAAATCCGCCCTGATTTTGCCACATTTGGGACCACAACCACTTCTGCTACAATCACTAGAAGTCTCTAGCAGAGACATACCCCGCGCTACAAATGGGATCCTTGGACTCGAGAGTTGCCTGGCTCGGTGGAGCAGCTACAGAGCTGGCTCCGTAAAGCGTCATATACCACGTATTGTGGACACATTCAAGCTGTGGGCGTGACCGACTGCCGTACTAATGGCACAAACAATACTGCATTATAAATCCTGTGTCAGGAGACCGCACACGCCGGCCTCTGTCGCCTTCAGTCATATTCAAGTCCGTGACCGTAGTAAAATGGTGGACCACATCGATGTTGAATAAGAAACCGCTGGACATGCAGAGACTAGAAGTGCTTTGGTCACTGTCAAGTATGCACACGTCAATTTTTTGGGGATTCAAATCGTTACCTCCGGTTTTGAAGTTGTTATAGCCTCTAAATTGCGCGTTATGAAGTTTTCAAAAAACAATTATGACAGACGACAGACCATAGATAAACAATCCCCTTGGGATTGTTCAACTATGACTATGGACAGACGGACAAAACCAATGGACAAAACCAATAATCAAGCGGGGTTAAGCAAATTGCTTAACCCTGCTTGTGCATACGCGCACGGGGTAAAAATTCGGTTACAGTACGCGGTAGTGGTACAGGCGCCGTAGTGGAACCGTCAATCTGGAATGCGGCCGTTGTGACATGACAACACATGTAGACAATCAACGAAAGAGAACCTGCAGTAAACCTGCTATCTGATTGGTCAGGCCATACCAATGACGTAATCTTTTCATGACGTTTTACAAAGCTTGAATCTGATTGGCTCGCAGTGTGCACTGCGCGACGGACAAAACCACTCACGGCGTCTGTACCAGACCCTCCGTTTAACGCGAGGGGCGGGGTACCCCAGACCATAGATTATCTATGCCCAGACTAGGTACGCGGTTGCGCCACGTGCCACGACTGTCATGTACATACGTACCTTTTTGTACGCTTTGTAGACGGTGGCGTATGTTCCAGATCCCAGCTTATCTGTGAGCACAAATCCCTTCACCTCGGGAACAAGACGAACAGAGCTAGAGGCTGGATTCATTATCACCCGCAGCGATTTCACCTATCACAGCACAATCGATCATTCTGAATCAGAACCGTTTCAGTTCTGAATCAGTTCTAATTCCGGTGTCAGATCTGGAACGGAGTGTCAGCCGAGCTTCTGATACATTACTGAGGGCGTACTGAACTGTATTACATGTGGTCCCTGCTAAATGAAAGCGCATCTGATTCAGACTGCTCATATCTGCTACGGTTGTGTAGCTGCGTTCTGGTACTAGTGAAAAGTTTCCTGAACTGTGTCACTCTTCAAAAGCCACAGGAATAATAAATTATCCATACTCTTCCATGATACAGATGGTACAGGAGACAAAAACTACAGAACAAAAGAAAGGAGAATTACTGATTCATACAACAAATCATTAGTCCAGTCATGGAGAGCTAGAACTACAAATGTCTACATCACTATTAAAACGACTGATATTATAGTTTCTACAAGTGTTTGTGCACATATATTATGTATGATAGACACTACTGTCTGAATGCGAGGAGGAGGTACCAGTATACTTTATCAGTCAATGTAAGTAATGGACTCTCAAAGTCATCAGTTAGACCATTATTTCAAGCCGCCTAACTAAACAGTGCCATTGATTTATTTCGGCAATGCACGCCAGCAGTAGTGTATACTGTTGCTGCAGGGTATACGAAAATACAGCATGTAATGTATGTCTGCATAGACAGTCAATGGACACACTCTCTTAAAGAGACTGCAGTTACCATACTAACTCATGAAAATACGGATAAGGGATTAACTTCAATGTAAGATGTTATAAAAGCCAGGTATAATTCGACTACTAAAGATAAATCAGCATAGAGCCACAGAAGCAATGCCTGGCCTCTGAAGAGCCAAACATTCACTGTTATTACAATACTGGCTAGCGAAGTATCTTCTGGGAGGTCAACGGTTAGGGATGTAGCTACACGTAACTGTCCCAAAGCATCACCCACAGAACCTGAACATACCCCAGGAAGTCTATTAAATAAGAGGAATAGAAATATATGACATTGTAGTATTCAATAATTTTATCTTGAAATAGACAAGCACAGACGCAAGTTAGACAGACACAAAATAGATCTAACTAGCACATGGTAGGTCAGAGTTTAGAGTTCGAATTTCCTTCACCACAACATAATTTAAAAACTGTATCGTCTCAGCCTCAATAAAAATATGATCACAAACCTTTCAGAAGAGGAGATGGTTGAGTGACGGGTACCGATATAGACCTGACTCTTGGACGTTTTGGGGTAGGTGACTAAGCACTTTTCCTTTACTAGTGTAGAGACAGGGGAGGCGTGACAATCAATCACTGAAGAAGTGGGAGAATTTGAAGGAGGGATCTAGGCCGTAGAATTGATATTTGGAGTAGCTGTAGAGGGTTCAGTATGACTCTTAGGTTGCGTGGACGGAGGGGCTGTGGTAGATGACTGGAGTCTAGTGTAGGGAGACTTTAAATTCTGTGAAGGGATTATGGCCACCGCATGATCCAGCGTAGGGGCCTATGAAAGCAACTAGACAGCATTGTGGATGACTTTGAGCTGGTTCTTTAGTTGTACTTTTATGTCCAGTACTTCTTGCTTCAGTTGAAATACTTCTGCAGTCTGAGATACTTCAAGAGCACACTTGCAGTTGCAAATGGGGGGGATATCCCCAGTCTGAGTGGAGCAATGTTTATCGGAAGGAGTACACTGGGATGACACATCACCAACTGTGATAGAGAAATGCAGATGCAGTTGCAGCCTCTGTACTGTTAAAAGTGCTAGCAATATGTTCCCACTGCGTGCACTTGTTGCATTGGACCATAGGGCGACCATTTAGATCTTCTTCCACTGCTCCACACCTGCAGTTCACAATGTCTTGAATTTCTCGGGTGGCATTGTTGTATAGGCACAATAGCCCCAAAACAGCTATGTGATGTAGAGTAGGGAGGAACACTGAGTACAAAACTAACTTAAGAAAATGTTGTTTACAAGGAGATAATTTCTATGAGACAGAGATGATTTTCAAAGCAACATACAAGTACTGGTTTGATGTCCTGATTACAGAAGCAAGTTGAAAGAGGTGTATCTATGTTGTCGAGAATATAAGTGACAATTTAACTGCTACAGAAGGATCTGTGCATTGTGTCGAGATATACAGTTCAGAAGTGAGGTTTTGGTTGTTTACTATGTATAAAGAGTTTACCTAGACGATCGACCCCTGACACTTTATTTTTCGCTAAAATAGTGACCACGAACAGTTAAAATTTGTGGCCTTTCACTGGAAACACTGAAAAAAATAAGTTTATAATCATTCACTAAAATAATTGTGACTGTTAATAGTTAATGGTTCAGTATAGCTATAGTGCCTATATAATTTTAAAAGATCTGGTACACACTGTTAGCCATAATCTGTGCATTTCAAAAGCAAATCACTAAAAGAGTCACTGTGAATTTTATTTCATGGTCGATCGGCCAAAGAAATATGGTCCTTCACTGAAAGAACTATCGAAGTTATTTGTTTCTTTTTCTTTCAGTGAAGGGCCGAGAGCAAGTTCAAGGTTTGTATAATTATGGTGAAGGACCATGAAGTATGAATCTCATCACAGTCACTATTGATATATTTACAGTAATGTAAAGGGTGAAGCCTGAAGGTTAATACCCAGAAACCATGGTAGAGTCTGCTGGCAGTTGTTGACATTCCTACCTGAGTACCCCCTAAAAGGAAGGATGTGCCCCCAGTATTGGACTTGCTTCCTAAAATCAAATAGAGTCATTGAACCTTACAACTAGACTTGGGGACAAAAGATATGCACCTGTACCTCTGGTTAGGGTGGGGCAGGTGTTTTGAGCTGAGCATTTGAATGGGACGCTGCAGTCCCAGCGGATGTGGTGGACTATGTTAACACAATTGAGCACGTTGGGGTGGGACCAGCGTTTGCAGCCGAATGGACACGGGAATTGCTCTCCTATGATGAAAGAATTGTATAGGATTGGACAGATTAGAAGTAGGGGAGGGGTTGCACCAATACATCAGATTGGGGTAGGGCTGGTGTATCAGTGCACGTGGCAACCCTTGGAAGTAACAGCATCAATGTGGTGGAGTTGCTCTCCTATTGTGAAAAATAAGCAAACAATATTGGACAGTTTAAAAAAAACTAAATCATTAGTACAGCAGAATCAATGCGACATAGGATGGGGTACCTGTTGCTGTGGTTGAGGTAGGGATGATCTCTTACCACCATGCTAGGCTAGTCTTGTGACCAGCTGGAAGAAAAGTTCGGAACCTTTCTTCCGGCCGGTCACGAGACTACATGCATGGCACCCTACACTATGCTTAGGGGGAGAATGGTCAGTGTCTGGGAATGAGGCTAACTATATTCACCCTGAAAAAAATGGCATGCCTGTTCCATGCCTGTTTCATATAAATTTAGGCATGTCTTTTTATTAGTAGTTTTATCTGTCTTGGCATGGAAACAGTGCAGTGAGGAATCATGGAGGAATAGCAAGCATGCTATTGATAATTTCTTGGAGCTTGAGTGTTCCTTCGCGTAAACTGCCACTGCGTAGGAATCCTCAACGTTGCCGCTCTCCAGCTAGCTAGCTGTCTTCTACTGCAGCAGTAGTTCCCCCAACTATAGAGTCCATGTAGTCTTGTCTATGGTAGACTATAATCAAGTGCTCGACAGCTAATGCATGGATGATGTAATGAAATTTTTGTTCGCAATTGCAAATTCCGCCATTACTTATTTACAGCCAGTGTTGGAAGTACTTCACCAATTCACTCCCGTTAAATTTTCTAGCTATACATTATGCATGTGTGTTAGACGCATTTTGTGTATATGCTCAATTGTACTGCACATTTCATGAATTCATGTCAATTTAGGGTCAGGGTTAGACTTAGGGTTAGGGTAAGGGCTAGGGTTAGACCTACAAATAAGGTTAGTTTGTAGATTTATAGAATGTGCAGTGCAATTTATGAAATGCACAACGCAATTTTACAAATAGTTCTGATTCTTAGAACATATTCATGTATTCAGCACTGTAGCCATGTTTACACGTATGACTCTTCCATTATTCTGTGTAGGAGAAGCTGGTGAATTTGACACTGCAGAGCAGCGAGAAAGAGATATCGTCAGGCAGAGGCTCAGCGCTAGAGGAGTGAGTTGATTTCATTAGTGGTTGAGGGGGGAAGGGAAGGGAAACACAACATCTGGCAACTTGAGTTTAGAAAGCTACGTACATGCTGAAAAGGGGCTATTGATAAGGTGGAGTGAGCTCCCATTTGCATGTTAGCACAAGACGACATGCATGGTACCCTAGACTATATACCTGGTCATACCACAGCCATCCTTTGGTCTCCAGGAAATGGGTACCATTCAAACAGTTGGAATCACGATTGCTATCAAAGTCATAAAGCATATACATACGTAATATGGGGGAGTGGGCCTCAAACAGCTCAGCAGTTACCATTGAATAGCCTCATCTATCTCACATTGAGTGTAACAAAGTCAGCAGAAAATCTTATAGGTAAATGTGGTTGATACTTTTACTACAAGTCACATGATTTGTAACAGTATTGAGTATTGTGTGTCACATGATAAACGCCATGTTAGGACTACAAGTCACGTGGTAAACAGCAGTATATAGCACTACTCGAGAGTAATGTGCAGATAGGCAGACGGCTTGGATTGCTATAGCTGAGGATGCATAGTACCTCAAGATAAAAACTATACCACAAACAACACCCTTTGGCATTGTTACTAATGCTATGCACTTGCAATAAGCACTCTGATCTTACCACGCACATGTAACTAAACCTATAATGTATAGGAAGCAGTTAAGCAATATTTTGACAATCAATACTCACTCATCTGCAACTTATACTGCCAGGCAGACTTCCACATTGGAACCGTGTTGTATTTGAAGTCATATAGCAGTAGAGTCTTGCCATTTCATTGATGGCCAAAGCCTACATTGATAGAAAGGCATTCCAGTAGTTAGTATTAGTGGGAGCAACAACAGTTGACTGAATAGTGGAATGTTTTGAAGGTACTAACCTCAATGCCATAGTGGAAGAGACTAGCATACTTTAACCACCTCAACCACACTGAAAGTGAATCAAGTGCAATCAGGAATTCACCAAATAACTATATACCAAGAAAAAAGAAGAAATATTGTACACTACATAATACAAGTCACAATAGATAGTCTTGGGGACATAATACAGTGATAGTTGGAGTGGAGTCAGGGTCTTCCCCAAAGGGGAGGTAGATCAACGGTTCATGCCTAGATCTAGACTTACAACATCGATGTCTGACAGGATGCAAAGCATGCTGAGCAGAAGTACATGTACAATTCACCATTCCTTCAGGGATTTCTAGAAACTCATATCGCTGCCACTACTAAACTCCATTCCTTCATTTGACAATAGGGCATTCCCAGGAAGATCCTCCTCATAGTTTGTTTACACAAAACTAGCTAACTAGAGGATACAGGCTAGTTGCAACTCGACTAGTTGATCACGGTATCATGGCACTACTGTTGCTATGTGCACTGCACATACAGCATGCAATAACCGATTAGTACCATAACGTGCTTCCATCTACAGTTTTGTGTTCTGTTTTTCATGGAATAATTAGGAAAGTATTTACAATAATTGCATACATGTATAGAGAAGAACGCTTAATTAATTAAATAAGGGTTTGATATATAGCATTGTTGGTTCACTTCTGTTTGATACTGAATCAATATTTGGACTACCCAGCTCCAACTTTAATACTGTGCAACAGCAAGACACAATTACATGTATACACTGATTAGGTCGTGCTCTCCAGGTTTAACTCCAAGCTGAATGAACACTAACAAATAGGACAAACATTACTTACCATAGATAAAACAACGACAAGGGCTATTAGAAGGTTTGCTGCAGCAGTGACCGTCAGTCTAGCACTGATTGAAAATGCAATGGAGAATGCTGAGATGAAAGTAAGACACAGTGACAACATGAAAATGAAGAATTTTGAGACATCCAGTTGGAAACCTGTACGATGAAAATGTAGCACATTCAGTATATACATGATGTATACAACACCTTGTGGTTATGGAACAATGAACAATGTACAATATAGGAGCATGCACTGAATGAGTGCGGACAGTTGTCGCCATCAAAGGCTCTTTAACCCACCATCCTTGACTCTCAAGGTCAGGCATTCAGTGCTTTTTATTTTTGATATTGATTAATTATGTTTTATAACAGGTTTTCAATTTTCTGCCTTTCTTAAGAACATTTCTTCATGTGGGTTGTGGCTGGGGGCCTGGCCTTACAATTTTTAATGCTTTATAAGCTTTTTAACCTTTCTAACTTTTTCTAGGAGGCTCCTGCTGGTCTCGGTAAGACCTTACAGTTAAGCCGAGACCATGGGATTTCTCCGAAAGGTTTTTTAACAGAGGGAAGACCTATTTGGTCCCCTTTTTTAAGAAACTTTTTAACTATTTTCAAATTTTTAACTTTCTGCGGTCACGGGCTGGGTGGTCTCTGGTTCTTTCCGGGTCCCGGTTTTTTTTGGTTACGATCAGAGCTCTTTCTACTCTTTCTATTCTTCTCATTATTTCTCTATTTCATGATTTTTATTTTTCTACTTTCTAATTTGCCTATTTCGATTTTATTGTTCTTGATTTAATTAAATAGGTCATATGCTTAACTAGATTGTAATGTAAGGGGTTGTAGTAGTGTAGATATAGTTCCGTAGGTTAGGATAGGTATAAGGACAGTTTTAGTTTTTTAGGCCTCAAGCTAGTGAGTGTATAATGATTAGGATACCTTCAGTTTTCATGTACATATTACATCTGTACATGCCTATGTAGAAACTGCTGAATCAGCAGCTTTACTCTTACAAGGTTGAGTACTGTACTTCACCTGCACCACCTAACTGATTTTTGGAGTGATTAAATGCCACAGATATTTCAGCATGGCTTCTTTTGCAAGTGACTACTGTTCAAGAATGGCAACTATTTTGAGGGCCATATTTATTGTTAGAGTACTGGGTAGTTTGCTTGCAATAGAGCTTTCTTGGCAAGCCCACAGGTTCTGAGTATAATAGCCTTCTACTGAGAGGTGTTCAGAGATGAGCCCCAAAGTAACTGAGCAATCCTATATAGCTGGAATTTACACTCTGGTACAGCTTGGGCAGGACTTGATGTTGCCACTGTTCTGCCCTCCACTTCCTTCATTCGCGTTTGTCCACTATGTGAGCAAAATGTTTTCGTTAAAAGTGGTCAATGCCAAAACATTGAGATTATTTACCATTGATGACTGTCTTGGGGTTGATCCTCCCTGATCATTAAAGGGATTCACTTTCAAGGAGTTTTTACTCTTTCTCTGAGATCAATGACTTTGGCCAACTGGAAGTAGAATATGTCTTTGGGGAGACAGCTGTCAAAGCAGTGACCAACTCCGATGAAATGGTTATTGACTCACCATATTTCAGGAGTTTGTATAAACTTTTGAAGGCATTTGGAATGTATCAGCTACATGTATGTGAGCTACGCATACTTGTCCCTGTCTCTGTAGCAGGGTATGAATTAATCAAGATCTGAACTATCTTTTCTTTTGCACTCACCAACCATAAGGTAAACTACCACTGAGAATGCACACAGGGGTATGATTCGCATCAGAATCCAGTCCGAAAAGACTTTGGCCAAAAAGAATGCAGAGACCCGGTAGAATCCATTGGCGTTCTCATGCCTATACATATGTATGCATATGAGGGGAATATACTACATATAAGTTAAACCACATACAGCTCCAAGGGCTGTATGGGAAGTGCAATATTCAATTAGAGCACGAGGGTGAAACCTGAAGACTCTAAGCACAAGTGGATTTTCCATACAGCCCGCCTGGAGCAGTGGTTTAACTTGTTTGCAGCATGGATGGCCTTATTTGATTGAGGAATAAGAGTGCTCACTCGGCATCGGAAAACACTGTAAGTTACTCCACCTCTTTCTGTAGTTTGTAATACTGCCAGCCATTGTAGTTAAGCAAGAGCTAGTCTAAGATTGGTGTACTGTTGTAGCTACTAGCTGGCTTTTAGGTTGAATAGATTTGCTAGGAGTGCTGTCTGTGATAGTAGGAAAGATAAAAGCCTTTTACATTGCTTACTGTTTGATAGCCTGATAAGTAACTGTACAGTCTGCTGAATGAGGCAAATGTACTGGAAATAAAATTTTCCTGCTTCAACCGCCAAACCAAATTTGTTTCAATTGAAGTAATTCACTCTTACTCTTGCTCTCTTGACCATCTTGAGGAGGCTTAGAATTACAGTTTCTCACACTTACTGTACAAGGGTGCAGAAATACACTTACAAAAACTGGGCTTTCTGCCGTATGAAGAGGTCAGTAGCAGACATATTTGCAAACACTTGGTTCATAACAATGAAAAAAGTGAGTATAACAGATATCTCACCAACTAAAGATTACTAAGCAAGCTAGTACATATAGTCTCTAAGCGGCTCTGGCTTGGTAAAAAAATCCGAGATTATAATAATATGTGGGACTACATGACCTGTAGCTACGTACGTAGTAATTACTGCCTTTCATTAAGCAATACACGTATTACGTGCAGAAAGAATCTTGGATACTGATGGCTTACAGTAAACTTGTACTTGCAACATTTCAATCACGCTTTGGTAATCTTTTTTAGGTATAAAATATAGAGCTGGCATCTTAACTATTTATGTATATAAAAGTTTGCTATAAGCTGTCACTGGCTAATCTTCGTTCTGCATGTTTGTCTACTAACATTGCAACATGAGCACATGTACAATACACAAAAACCTGTCATAGAATGCATTTTCCACGTTCAGAGCTGTCAGTTCTCGGGAATTAATGCGCAGGTAGATGATACCCACCAGAATGGCAAATATGATCATCACCAGGATCTGTGCAGGTTGACAAAAGACAGCAGTTCAAGTATACATATACCGCTACCTATATAGCCTCGTACCCTACCCTGAATAGAAGCAAAAAGAGCTCCCTTCCCATTACCTGGAAGATGGAGGCTATGGGGACCCTCCACAAGTTCACCACTAACCGCACACTAACGATCAACAGCTGCATAAAAGAAACAGTAAGTTTTGTAGTGAAAAGAAAACTATTATTACTTGGTACACAACACTATATACACCCTAGGGAGATACCTACTCTAAATACAGCAGTGGCATACATATTGAACATTACAGGCTGAGAATAAACAAATCAAATCAAAACATGACGACAGTATAATATGCACATATCTGCTTGTTTCACCAATGGCTTCAGATCTCCTACAACTTTTATTTTTTTGCTTTTCTCATTTAAAAATGTGGTTTTAGTCTATATCTCACTACATTTACAATTAGATGTGATGGAATGAGGAATAGAGTTCATTGTTCATTGGGCCATGCTTTAACATAGTGTCATGGTCAGAAGTGAAAAGTTAACATTGCTAATGCACATGATAGTCTGGACTACTGTATAGTGCCAACTTTCTGAGGCACATAATATTCGCGGAACCGTCTCGAAAATGAGGTTTGTGAAATTTTTTCCTCAGAAACGTTTTGCACATTGGAATTTCCCCACAGTTTTGTATCAGTTGCTTAGAAGTGTTACGTAATAAAGAGCATATATCTTGAAAAGTACAGGTTTGATTTAATCCTTAATTGGGGTCCACTCTAAAAAGCAATACGGTTGGCTTTCATCGTGTTTAACAGGAAGGTGAGACACGTGGCGCATGCCTTAGCTGCAGCAAACTGGCAAAAAGAGATTTGTATACAAAAGATGATGCCAGAACAGAAAACTGAGATAGGGAAACAAAGAGTTGTAGCTGCAACCATGCATGCTCTATCCACTACTATGAGCATGGGCACTACAATAAAATAATCCGTGGCCTGCCAAATTTATTTTACATGGCCAATCCGCAAAGAATTGTCCCCTTGAAAATATGGTGCTATAGCACCATATTTATACACTAATATCACCTCCAGGGGGTAGTGAGTTGAATTCGAGATGTTTTTTTTCCCATTCATTGTGCCACATTAAGAGTAAGCCACTGATGATCGGCCACCAGGCATATTCGGACACGCTAGCGCCAAGCGCGTAAATTACCGGAAGTGGGCGGGGGCTTTGATTGATAGTACAGACCCTTCGCACTTTGATTTGAAAATTTGGTGTTCCTCCGTTGCTTGGTTCTGGAGCTATAGCCTTCCAAAGTTAAAATTCGGACACAGCTATGATCGAACAAAAGTATGTATTGTCGGACTCCATTCCGTGTTTCCTCCCTGAAGCAACTTTCGGTGATCTTTCTCCATTGTTGGGAAGCCCCACTACCATGCTGCTGCACACCAACTTTTCACCATCGTAGCTGCTTTGAGTACAGAGGGGTGCCATTGAATGTAGAGCCGTGTCACCCTCTCTATAATCGGACAGTGAATTTTGTCTTTTTCGATGTAAGGACACCAAAACACTCTCCAAACGCTAGGATTTGGATATCGTTGGAAAGTACAGACACATAGCAACGCAACGGTGCAAGCCCGATACTCATACATCCTATGGTTCTCGAGATAGAGAGAGAAAGAACTATTTGTCTCGATTTCTTCTAATAATTTTAATGCTGAAGCTTTTAGTGTACGAAATCAGTAAGTATGCAGATTATATGCAATTCTTATAATCACCTCTATAACAAGTGACAGGGACATTATAATTATGCTTTATGCTATGTGATTTGTATCATGGCATTATTACCAACCAATCCATACCTTGAAGCATGCAATAATTGCTCTATCCATAATTGTTCCTAGTAGCTCATATGCATCCCATGCAAGGATACAGGCGTGGAAACGTATAGGTTATACCACGAGGTGGAGGTGTATAAGCGATTTATTTACCGAGGGCCAAAGGCCCGAGGGGAATAAATCACTTATACACCGACCACGAGTTGTATAACTGGCTTCTACCGCGCTATATCCGGCGGTTATATTTACGCGTGTTTATATGGCAACGCGTGGCTGAAGGGTATTAAAACAAGGTGAATAAGTGAGTAAGTTAGACACCTATTACGCGGTAAATAAGTGATTTTGAAACCTCTAATCTAGCTACCTGATTGGTCAGAGTACTACAAGCGTGGTAGAAATATCATTATACACTAGCGGGTTCAGCAGTTGGCAACAGCAACCAAAAACTACAAATCAATAAGTGACCACTTCCTTAACAAATACAGATTTTATCGAGCTTACCTTTAATCACTTGGCCACTCATTGGCGACTTATAGGCTAGTTAACTTTATTCTGTGACTGATGTACATAGTGAAAACTACATTTGTACTGTACTACACTTGTGCAAATGTAGTATAGTAGTTGCACTGTATATTATAGCTACTAGTCGCCGAGTGAAGTTCACTGCAATAATAAGTGCAGTTAAGCTTTACCTTAACTGGTATACATGGTGCAACTACTGTCCTTTATATCTTTACCGTTAAAGGACATGTACATCCTATTGTATGGAAGGATACTTTCCATTCTAATCTCAACATGTATTGTTGGTAACGCTGTTCACTAATTAATTGAGAGGGCAAATAATCTAAACTAAAAGCACTACCAGTTAGTACAATGACATGCACGACAGTAATTTACATAACAAAAGCTGTCCAGTTGGTGGATTATGATACATATTTCATGAAATTGAATATAATCTGCAAAAGTGTGCAAGTATGAATAATCACACTTGGGCTATGGGAGTAATGCAATTAGTCATAACTAAATGGTGGAGACTTTTACAAGTGATGTTACCAGCATGCACTTACACACTTCCCTCTTTGTGATTGTACCACAACACTGTATCTGGCTGTTGGGGCTACTCCAAGTCTCCAGCTGGTAGGTCCAATAGTGTTCATCAAACACCACTGTGGGAAAAATTCATTAACACTCACTGTGTCCATATTTAGGACTTTCTTGTTTAATTAAAAAGACAGAACGTGTCTTATATGCAGGCAGACATAGTTACGTATCTAAGAATTACAAATATAACTTAAGGCATCTGTGTGCTGGACAAATTTAAAGTGTTGTCACTGTGTAGAGTTACAAACATTCTCCTACACAAACCTGAACTCAAAGCAGCTCCAGAAGTCTGAAATAGCTCTCCAGTGGACTCTAGTACAACATGAATGCGGCTAACCACTAGCTTGAGTTTGAATTGAGCTAAAAGCTAAACTGGAGGGCTTTCTATAGACACTGGAGGAATGAACTCTTAATTAGGCAATGATAACTTGTTGTCCACATGCTGCTTTATTTTATGACATAAAATAGGACAAAATAGCTATCGTTATCCTAGGCTTTACCCAGGACAACTTTTCCTGCATGGGTGAACTACTCATACAATCCTGCATTTTGAAATGGTTTTCTAGAACATGTACTTAAGTGAAAGAAGTTACACAGAGAGTAAGTGGATGAATGCGTACAGTTGACCATGCCAATTACAAACGGCACCTCTTTCTATTTAATCAGCCTTATAAATAATACAAATATGCAAATAAGACACCAAAAATAGGAGCACCTCTCAGTGAATTGACGATACCAAAGTGCGCATATGCGTTTTCTACGTACGCTTCTATATAGAATCGTTAATATACGTAAGCGCTCGAGCGCGCGGAGCATGCAATCGTGATTGATTACGTAATCTGAGCCACCGATAACAGTCGTCAGGCCACTTGTCAGATTACGGAGAATTTAATGAAAACGGAAAATGGTTACGTGAGGCGTGGTAGTACTGTGTAATCAACTTCCTCTGACATCCGGTTAGTTTGGCAAGGCTAGCTTCGCGAGGCAGGCAGCTAGAATCGCCGGACTTGCGAGCGATCTTGTAGGAACAGGAGTATAGCTTCGACCCTGCAAGCGCCATCTTCCAACTCCTTACCGTTTGTCGGAGAGCGTCGGGTAAGTCCATGTGGGTCGGGCGGGGCGTCTCCAGACAGGGTCACGAACTTTTGTGGCACGTTATTTTTCCCCCCACCGGACGATTACGATCTATATATCGTTCGAAAGCCCGTGAAATTCTCTACAAAATATGTGCAAATCGCGGTGGTATGTTGTCTAGTTTTTGCAAAATTCAGCTTGCAATACAGAGCAAAAAAAGCACTCCACGTGGTAGCTCAAATATGAGTTGTGAAGGCAATTCTCTATCTTCAAAGTGCACAGAACGCTGTTTCTTGTACAAGGAGAAGCTTATTCACCGCCATAGCCATACTGAGAGCTGGAAGAGTTAGTTGCAGCAGTTCCTCCTCCAGTATTCCAGCATTCCTCCTGGTACCAATGCCTGTGTTTGCAGAGCATGTGAGTTAAGCCTAAAGAATGGCCAGAAGGGAAAGTACATGGGAACATACATTCCCAGATGGGTTAAAATGAACAAGGCAAAGAATAAGGCTACCTGTTGCATACCTGGGTGCACTTCTGTGTCCACCAGTACTTGTAGCTTTGCATCACTATAGATGCAATTCATAGATAGGATAGAGTTTGAGGATGAGCTCCCACCATCAGTGGACACTCTGTGGCGTCACTGGCAGCGAACATGCTGGGTATCCTCTGTATGGAGCCAGGCTACATGTAATGCACTATCCCCACCTAACATCACCCAATTTGGATGGATGGTGGAGGATGGGAGAATACAATGTGACTGGGATTCTTCTGAGAACATTCAGAGAGTCAGAAATCTGGTTGGCCTATTCATCAGAGGATGTAAGTGCACCAAGGGCTGTACAACCAAACTGTGCGGGTGTGTTAAGAAGGGAGTAGCTACAGTGTGGCCCAAGTTGCAACTATAAAAGTTGCCAAAATTTGCCCTCTGGTACTGACCCCTGTACTCAGAAATTCAGAATGAAGTAATGCAGGTAGAGGAGGAGGAACTGCTGTGTAATGGCCAGCGCAGGCTTAGGTGCGGGGAAGAGCTCACTGACGATGAAGATGGAGATGTACCAGACGAGATGTCCTCAGACGAGAAAGATGATTAGTGTGAACATGAGCAGGAGCTCATGGAGTGGGAGGCAGATGTTGACGAGTTGACCGACTCACACTTATTTCTGTCTGTGCACTGAACAGATTTGTCTTTTAAGTACTTCACACACACCTACATTCTGCACACACGTCATGCCATGCCAACTTTAGCCCTGCACATGCACACACCTACACAATGCACACACACACATACCATGCCTGGACCATTACTCACAAGTTGGCGAGTTGACTGACTCACACTGATTTCTGTTTGTGCACTGAACAGATTTGTCTTTTGAGTACTTTGCACACACCTACATTCTGCACACACGTCATGCCACGCCAATTTTAGCCCTACACATGCACACATCTACACAATGCACACACACATACCATGCCTGGACCATTACGCACCTAGCTCACCTGCACGTGGTGTGGCCTGCACTAGCTGGAATAGGTCCATTCTCGTAGCATGTGTATGCTATAACTCCAGGCTAGACCAAGAAGGTGCACTGTATGCTTGTTTTTTTTTTATTGTTGCAAACCACATCCATCATAGAGAGATCTAACTTACCATGGTTCTTAGCACTGCTGTAACGAGGGAATCCGAGTTTCTCCACCGATTTATGCGCTCAGAACGGTATCCGTTTGATATTTCCATTGCGCGTAATCATCAATTTTTTGTCCGTCTAATAGGCGCAGTTTTGCAAAAACTGGACGACATACCACCGCGATTTGCACATATTTTGTAGAGAATTTCACGGGCTTTCGAACGATATATAGATCGTAATCGTCCGGTGGGGGGAAAAAAAACGTGCCACAAAAGTTCGTGACCCTGTCTGGAGACGCCCCGCCTGACCCGCATGGACTTACCCGACGCTCTCCGACAAACGGTAAGGAGTTGGAAGATGGCGCTTGCAGGGTCGAAGCTATACTCCTGTTCCTACAAGATCGCTCGCAAGTCCGGCGATTCTAGCTGCCTGCCTCGCGAAGCTAGCCTTGCCAAACTAACCGGGTGTCAAAGGAAGTTGATTGCACTGGTACTACCACGCCTTACGTGAACATTTCCGGTTGTATTAAATTCTCCGTAATCTGACAAGTGGCCTGACGACTGAGGGGGGGAACGTAAACATGTACATGTAGGTCATAACATAAGAGCAGTGCTCTGTATACAACAGTGCACGAAGTGTATATGTTCCGCGCGAACCAGGAATTTGCGCAATCCTAGAATTGCGCAATGCAAACTAGGAATCCATACTTTGGCCAATCCCAGGATTGCGCAGCCAATTCCTCTTTTGCGCACACGTGATATTGACACTTCTATAGCTAGCTATAAAAATGCCACGCTCGATTAGTAATGCAGCGTCTTTGCGGCTTGCAAGCCATCAGTTTCATTCATCAGTCTTTATTGTTAGTCTACTGTAGATTGCCAGAATCATTTGACAGTGTAATAGTTGTGGCAAATGGTTTCATTTAATGTGTTGGTTTTAATACATCATGTTGGCGATTGGTTTTGTAACCAATGTCAGTACTTTAATGTTTTTACAGCACTTGTCAGTTACCCTTTGTTCATCCCTTTGCTGTTTGTACTTTGATTCCCATGCACTTCATATAAAAATGCTAACTTTGTACGAACGAATTTGCGCAATGCAGGGTTTGCTCAACTTATTCCAACTTTGCACGAAAAACTGCGCAATCCTTGGATTGCGCGCCAAAGTACGGATTCCTACTTCGCACAGCGCAATCCTAAGATTGTGCGACTTCCTGGTTTGCGCGGAACATATACATCAGATTCAATGTAACGATTAATTTAAGTTGTGTTACCGGGGTACCGGGCTAGTGTACTAGAATTTTTTGATGTTTAAATTATGTCAGGTATTACTTTATGCACATTCATCCATGAACCAGAGGTGAGTTGATGTGAAGGTATTGGGCCTGTGATCACGAGTGGATTCTATTATTATACTTAATTATTGGCTATGATCACTATTACTAGTGTGTCATTCCAAGTCGAATGGTATACAGCCATGGATTATTATGAAGGCAGAATAGCATCACCAATCAGAATTTACACACAGTGATACTAAAGATATGCATACGCAGTATAAGCCTCACGCACGAGCATTCAGTAGGTGTGGTTTGGTAGCGCGTGTTTATAATGTGTGAGAATTTGACAGAGGGAAAGGAGGGGCAGCTAAGCGTGCAAGAGAATTCGACGAGTTTATCCTTCTCCAAAGGCGAAAATTAACGCGGTGGTGACTTCTGTTTCTCTAGCAAAAAAGAGCAACTGTTGTTAGCTAAAAAGCGTACGCATAGTCTCGCGGGGCCAGAGTCTAGACGGGAAGGTTAGAGTCTGGTCAACTGCCCATATACGACTCGTTGTAGCACCCACCAGACTTCAGTGGGTGACAATTAGGTGTTGTACCGCAACGTTTACATTATGTAAGCGTTAATCGCTACGTGCGAAAAGTTAACGAGTTGAGGTGAGTGCTGTGATTGTCCAGCATCAATCGACCACCACTGTCCGTGATGAGTTGTTAAAAAAGCACCCACCGGGCCAGCCAGCCCACCCAGATTCCCTTATTCCCTCAACCACTCCTAGACCAGTGACTCACCCAGTTGTTTTCGACTGCCTAGATGGTGTCAGTATCCGTACCGCTGCTCTCCATACCAACGGCTCAGCTGGTCCCTCAGGAGTCGACTCACCTGGCTGGAGACGCCTATGCACCTCTTTTCAAAATGCATCTGCAGACCTATGTAACAGCCTGGCCTCAGTTGCAATTAATTTTAAAGAAGTTGTGTACTACATACGTTGACCCTCGAGGTGTAGCCCCACTTACTGCCAGCCGCTTGATTGCCTTGGACAAGTGTCCAGGTGTACGACCAATTGGGGTGGGAGAGACCTCACGAAGGATCATCGGCAAGGCCATCCTTGCAGTTATCAAGCACGACATCCTTGAAACTGCAGGTGCTCTCCAACTTTGTGCTGGTCAGGAGGCCAGTAGTGAAGCTGCCATTCATGCCATGCGTAGTGTCTTCCATGACGACCAATCAGAAGCTGTACTACTCGTTGATGCAACCAATGCATTCAACAGCTTGAACCGCCAGGCTGCTCTACGGAACATCCACTACCTTTGCCCACCACTCGCTACTGTCCTAACAAACACATACAGGGAGGACATAGAGCTGTTCATTGATGGTGAAACGCTCCTCTCCTGTGAGGGGACAACACAGGGCGATCCTCTTGCCATGGCCATGTATGCTATTGGCATCCTTCCCCTCATCAACCAGCTCAAGTCCATTGACGCAAAGCAAGTGTGGTTTGCTGATGACGCGACAGCTGGCGGCCACATACAACAGATCCATGAGTGGTGGATAAAGCTAAACAACCTTGGCCCCGCCTTTGGATACTTTGAAAATCCGAGCAAAACCTGGCTCATTGTGAAGGAGGAACATCTGTCCATGGCAACAGAGAGATTTGCGAATTCTGGAGTGAACATCACGACCGATGGAAAGAGACATCTTGGAGCTGCCCTTGGTTCGAGGTCCTTTGTTGTGAGCTATATGCAGGACAAGGTCAGGGAATGGACATCTTCAATCCAGAAGCTTGCAGCTATTGCCAAGACCCAACCGCATGCTGCATACTCCGCATTCATGTAATACATGGGCTCTGTGCATTATCAGATAACTGATGGTGGTGAACAAAGTAGCTTCTACCTGCCAACACCAAGAGCAGCTTTCCAAAGCATATTGCCCAAGTTGTTGACAGATAATAGCTCCTTGATTGACATATTCACCCTCTTGTCCATGTCGCCATGAATCTATATCTGTAAGGACACAATGCATAAAGTTTATATAGGGAGTGTCATCACGTGCCTTGTGCAGTTGTATACACCCAAACTAAAGAAGAAAAAAAATCAGTTTGCCATACTTTGGCACACCATAGTTCACTAGTAAGCCTTACGGAATAGGAATATATAGAATGGAGTAGAACAGAAGACAGGAGAGGTCCCAAAATGGAAATTGAGTACACTAAGTGGTTTAAGTGGGTTTCAAGAGCATTCAAGCAGGTTCAGTGGCTATTGCAGATCTATACCAAATGATTCTCAAGGTGTAAAGTAGTTTTATGACCACATGTGGGAGTATATGGAAACTGCAGGAGCATAACACCTCATCAAGATTCTACATGATATATATGGTTCAAGTTGGAAGTGGGCTGGTTCAAGCAGGTTCTGAGGAGATGAAGTACCCTGTGAGCATCAAAACTTCTTGAACGCTGCTCAGACTAATATATATACCCAGTTCAACTCACAACTGGCCCTAACCCATGTACTTGATGATCCACAGGACAGTCTCAAGGTGGTTCACACCCTTAAACATTTATATGAGCATGAGCATTTATCTGACAGTCATGTAATAGTCTAGCTGGCTAATCCCAACTTGTAACCACCTAGGATCGCTCTATGGAATGCAATTACACAGCAATCTCCTTCATACATGACGTACCTGGCTGTAGTACACCAGTCAACAAAACACAGGCGACTGTGCAGCCAATAAAGCGCACTGGAGGTGTGTAGACCCTCATCTCCCGTCGAGATACTGCAAGCGATCCTATAAAGTAGTGGTAGGTGGGGATAGCTAGCCTCGTTCCCAGGACTCCACACAGCTTTTGTAGCTTGCTTTTTTCGGGGAGAGCCTGGGAACGAGGCTAGGGGATAGCTAGGATGTCAATTTCTTAAACCTTTCATACCATCGGTGTTTCTGAATTTAGATAGCTACACAAAAAGTATAAAACAGTAAGGGTTCATTTGGGGAAGGTGCATGTGAAACATTCCCGCTCTCCCACGCCGCTAGAATAACTTTAATATAGGATCGCTTGCAGTATCTTGACGGGAGATGTGGGTCTAGGTATTCCTACACACCTCCAGTGCACTTTATCGGCTGCACAGTCGCCTGTGTTTTGTTGACTGGTGTACCACAGCCAGGTACGTCATGTATGAACTAGAGCCAGGAGATTGCTGTGTAATTGTATTCCATAGAGCGATCCTAGGTGGGTACAAGTTGGGATAAGCCAGCTAGACTATTACATGACTCAGATAAATGCTCATGCTCATATAAATGTTTAGGGATGTGAACTACCTTGCGACTATCCTGTGGATCAGTATAATATGAGTTAGGGCAAGTTGTGAGGAGTTAAACTGTGGGTATATATCAGTCTGAACAGCGTTCAACCGAGGGTACTTTGTCTCCCCTCAGACCCTGCTTAAACCAGCCCACTCCCAACTTGAACCATACGATAATCCACACCTAAAGGAGAGTTCATTAATATATAAACCATGGCCAGGAGGTGTACATGTATATCAGTGATATACCACCTGCCGTGGAGGTGATTGGGAATATACCATGAGGGTCGCAGGCTTAAGGTATAACCCTCTGAACACCAGGAAGTAGTATAGCAATAATATTCACCGATTGGACATGGTTCATATCATGTAGAATCTTGACGAGGTATAATCCTCTTGCAGTTTCCATAGCAACATGGTTTACTCCCGCATACGATCACAAACTACTTTATACCTTGAGCATCAGTTGGTGGATCTGCAATAGCCACTGAACCCACTTTCACCGCTTATTGTACTCAAATTCTATTACAGGACATCTCCAGTCTTCTGTTCTACTCCATTCTATGTATTCCTATTCCATAAGGCTTATTATGGTGTACCAAAGTATTGCAAACTGATTTTTTTCTGTAGTTTGGGTATATACAATTGCACGAGACACGTGATGACACTCCATATATTATAAACTTTCTGCATTGTGTCCTTACAGATATAGATTCATGGCGACATGGACAAGAGGGTGAATATGTCAATCAAGGAGCTATTATCTGTCAACAACTTGGGCAATATGCTTTGGAAAGCTGGTCTTGGTGTTGGCAGGTAGAAGCTACTTTGTTCACAGCCATCAGTGATCTGAACATGCACAAAGCCCACGTATGTGCACCATTTAATGCAAGCTGTGATGTGCCACTATTTTTGGCTATGATGAAATGCTAGTCTCCAGAACTACAGATTTGATTCGTCGATGTCCAGCACCAAAGTGGGGGAAATGACTGTAGGTTGTTTGCTGCTGCATTTGCAGAGGCTCTGTGCAGAGGGGAAGACTCACATCTGATGAGTTTTAGCCAGCAGCACATGCGAGAGTACCCTTGGAGTTTTTTACAAAAGAGGTATTTCCTTCAGCAGACAAGCCACATCAGCTGAATCGGTCATGAGCGAAGTCAACCTCAGCATTGCAGGTGTATTGTATATGCCGAATGCCATTGAACAAGCAGATGGCTAGTCTTGACATCCTCACTCAGTCTACACTGAAGCCACAGTGGTATGGTCTTGTGGTGCGTGTGTTAACAATGTGTAGTTATTTTTCTGCCTCTGTTTCCGACATGACAGTTCTCCAGTGCAAAATAATATTATTAGTTACCGGTTAGGTAATTATAATGTAGCATGCAGTCTCCAATCACTGGACTGGTACAGCTTGAGTCTTGTAAGTAACTACTCAAATACTCACAGTTGTATTCTGCCAAAGGTCACATAAAAGCGTTTTGAATACTCCGGTCATGCCAGACAGGTTTGGTCCGCACTGGTCCGTGTTTTAGTGAACTTGGTCCGTAGTTGGTCCATAAGTTGGTCCATTGGTCCGGACCTGTCTGTATATTAGTCTGGTATCCGCTATCCAGAGTCACAATTGAGCAGCTGCTCGGATGGAGTTAGTTGTATATAGATAGCTTCCTTCACCAAGAGCTCCTTCCTTGAAGTGGTATCTAAGATCTTGACTCATTCCCAGTCTGGACTGGCTCCAGCTTCCCAGGCGTGATCAGCTACAGCACATTTCTCAGTGTTACAAAGGCGGCACTCCTCTTGATGCTCCCTAATGCGAGTACCGAGGGCTCTCTGAGTCTCTCCGACATACACTTTTTCACACGTGCGTTTTTAGTGTGTCAATGGTTGGAGAAGTGGAATAATTCATGACTATGTCACTATTCTGCCTCATAATCTCCGTCAGCCCCTCATGAGTGTCACTGCTAACAGCCACTCCTCATTGGAAGCATTCTTCCTCTAGCTTCTTCGTCAACCTCTCACACTGCTTGCTCGCTAGACAATGCCCACGGTGGACATTCTGAAGCTAATTGTGGCATTGATAGGTAGCGATGGTTCACACTGCTTTAAGGCTGCTTGAGCTCTGAGTACACTGATGCTGGACTAAGAGGGTAGCACGATGGCAAACGCACTGTTGACACCTCACACCTGTGCCATCTGCAGACAAGTTGATTTGGCACTCCTTGTGTCTGACAGTTGAAGTGTGATACATGTGTGTGCCTCGAGGATAGAAACATCCTGACCTGCATAAATGCAAGAATAGAACTTTAATACCATAAAAACAATATCTTGTAGAGTGGAGGTATGATGCCGCACCACATTAGAAACTTTTCCTCGCCATTTCCCATGCAGAAACAACACTACTCAAGAGACTCTAGCAAGTGTACAAGGTCGTAGAAAGTAGAGATGGATGGGGAAAAAGATGAAAGAAACTCGTTATTGCTTAGATCAATGTGGTTGCTGAACAATATCACACACCACCCGAAATGACGGTCAACCGTAACCGTACCCGACAGCATCCTACGGTAACATACTGCGACCTACTTCACATTACTGAACTCCACTGTTCTCTACTGCGCCATTCTACTAGTTACTGCACTCTCCACTGCACTATACTGCATTCTAATGCACCCTACTGCAACATATTGTACTGTACTACCCCCTCCTATGCCATACCACACCCTACAGCTCTGTACAATATCCTACGGAAACCTACAGTACACAACTAAACAGTATTGCACTCAACGGCTCTCTACTACATTCTGCTGTAATTTACTGTGCTCTCAACGGGACTTTATTGACTCTAATCCTCCCTCCTGCACCACACACCACCCTCCTGCGCCTTAGAGCACTCTACGGTACCCTACGAGACCCTATTGCAACCTACATCACCCTATAGAACTCTACTGCACTGTACCGCTCTCTACTGCACTCTACTGCAATTTACTGCACTCTCCACTGCCCTCTATTGCACTCTACTGCACACTATTGCAACCTACTGCACACTACTGAACTCTATAGTGAACTCTACTGAACACTAGTGAACTCTACGGCTCACTACTGAGCTCTACTGCAATTTACTGCACTCTCCACTGCGCTCTACTGCACTCTACTACCGAACTCTACTCACCCGTACTGCTTCCTACTGCACTCTTCTGCAATTTTCTGTGCTCTCCATTGTAGTTTAGTGCAATCTAATGCACCCTACTGAGACCTACTGCACCTTACTGCTCCCTCATACACTTTACAGCAAACTATACCCCCTAAGGCACCCAACTGTTGTAACCTATTGCGTTCTACTGTACTCTAGTAAACTCTATTTCACCCTAATGCACTTTTGTGCAGTCTAATGCGCTCTCAATTGCAGATTACGGCATTTTAATGTAATCAAATGCAACCTACAGCACTATACTGCACCATACTGCACCTCCTACACTCAACAGCACCCTACGACACACTATGGTATCCTTCTGAAATCTACTGCTCCTTAATGAATTTTAAAGCTCCCTGCCACTCTACTCCCATTTACTGTACACTCCACTGCGCTCTACTGCAAGCTACTGCACCGCACTGCTCCCTCCTACACTGTACAGCCCTTTAATGGTGCCCTACTGCAATCTATCGCACCCTGCTGAACTCTACTGCACTGTACTGCTCCCTACTACACCCTGCAGCAGTTTGGTGCACTTTCCACTGCACTTTACTGCACTCTAATGCGCCCTACTGCAACCTACTGTACCATACTACAACCCTTAATATTCTACAACACCCTGCGGCACCCTACAAGATCCTACGGCAACCTACAGTAACTATTCTACTATACTGCACTCTACTGCTTTCTACTGCACTCTACTGCAATTTACAGCACTCTCCACTACACTCCACTGCACTCTACTGCGCCCTATTGCAACCTACCACACTACACTACACTTTCGACACCCTACAGCACCCTCCTACAACCAACTGCTCCCTACTGAACTCTACTCACCTGTACTGCTCCCTACTGCACTCTTCTGCAATTTATTCTACATTCCACTGCAGTTTAGTGCAATCTAATGCCACCTACTGCGTCCTACTGCTCCCGCCTACACCTTACAGTATGCTATGGCCCCCTATGGCACCCAACTATAACCTACTGCATTCTATATCACTCTACTAAACTGTACTTCACCCTACTGCACTTTTCGGCAGTCTACTGCACTCTCAGTAGCAGTTTACGGCACTCTAATGCGCTCTACTGTAACCTACTGCATCGTACTCAAACTTCCTACACCCAACAGTACCCTACAACACCCAACGGCAACCCACTGCAACCTACTGCTCCCTACTGAACTCGAATTAACTGTATTGCTCTGTACTGCTCCCTACTACACTCTTTTACATTTTACGGTGCTCTCCACTGTACTTTACTATAAGGCACGGTACTGCAACTTCTTGTATTGTACTGCACCCTTCTACACCCTACAGCCCCCTAATGGCCCCCTACTGCAACTTTCAGCTAAACTCTGCTGCACTCTACAGCTCCCTACTGCACTCTGCAGCAATATGTTGCGCTCTCCACTGCACTATACTGCACTCTAATGCGCTTTACTGCAACGCACTGTACCATATTGCAACCTCTTAGTAACCCTCTACAGCATCCTACGGCAACCCTACGGGATCCTACTGCATCCTACAGCACTCTATTGTATTTTATTGTACTCTGCCATTTCCTACTGCACTCTTACACTCTACAGTACTGTACAGCACACCCATGAGACCCTACTGTAACAAACTGTACTGTACCGCTCTCTACTGCACTCTTCTGCTATTTACTGCTTTCTCCACTGCCCTCTTTAGCACTCATCTGCGCCCTACTGCAACCTTCTCTGCCATACTGCACCCTCTTACATCTTACTGTACCCGACGACACCCTACGGTAACATACTGCGACCTACTTCACATTACAGTTTACGGCACTCTAAAGCACTCAAATACAACCTACTGCACCGTACTGTGCCCTCCCATACCCAACAGCACCCTATGGCTCCCTTTGGCACCTTACTGCAACCTACTGCTCCCTACTGATCTCTAATGAGCTATACTGCTCCCACCTGTACTCTTGTGCAACTTACTGCACTCTCAACTGCACTTCACTACACTCTAATGCGCCCTACCGCAACCTGCTGTACCGTACTGCAACCTTTTACATTCTACAGCACCCTTAGGCATGCTACAGGGATCCTCCTGCCACCTACAGCCCCTATTGTACTTTACTGCACTCTACCACTCCCTACTACACTCTACTGCAATTTTCTGTACTTTCCACTGCCCTGTTTTTCCCTCCTGTGTGCCCTACAGCAACCTAATGTACCATACTGCTCCGTCTTACACCCTACAGTATCCAACGGCACCTTACGGTGCCCTACTCCAACTTACTGTACCCTGCTAAACTGTACTGAACTCTACCGTTCTCTACTGCCCTCTCAGTCTGCAAGTAACTCCTCTCTCCACTGCAGTATACTGCACTCTAATGCACACTACTGAAAATTACTACACCGTATCACACCCTCCCGCACAATACAGCACCCTACAGCTTCCTATACAAGACCCCGCTGCAACCTACAGCACCTATCTGAACTCTACAGCACTCCATAGCTTCCAACTGCACTCTGATGCAATATATTACACTCTCCACAGAACTTTACTGCACTCTAATGCACCCTACTGCAACCTACAGCACAATATTGTTTTTTCCTTGACTCTATCGCTTTCTACTGCTCTCTACTTCATAGTACTGCATCCTCTTACACTCTACAGCCCTCTACAGCACACTATGAAACCCTATGGCAACCAACTGTACTCTACTGCTCTCTACTGCACTCTTCTTCAATTTACTTCTCTCTCCACTGCCCTTTTTTGCACTCTTCTGCGCCCTACTGCTACCTACTGCACCATACTGCATCTTCTTCTTACTGCAACCTACTGTTCCCTACTGATCTCTAATGAGCTGTACTGCTCCCACCTGCACTCTTCTGCAACTTACTGCACTCTCCACTGCACTTTACTACACTCTAATGCGCTCTACCGCAACCTGCTGTACCGTACTGTAACCCTTTACACTCTGCAGCACCCTTCGGCATGCTACGGGATCCTACTGCGACATTCAGCACCCTATTGTACTCTACTGCGATCTACCGCTCCCTACTACACTCTACTGCAATTTTCTGCACTTTCCACTGCCCTTTTTCCCTCTTGTGCGCCCTACAGCAACCTACTGCACCATACTGCTCCTTCGTACACCCTACAGTATCCAACGGCACCTTGCGGTGCCCTACTGCAACCTACTCTACCCTGCTAAACTGTACTGAACTCTACCGTTCTCTACTGCCCTGTCAGTCTGCAAGTAACTCCTCTCTCCATTGCAGTATACTGCACTCTAATGCACACTACTGCAACTTACTGCACCGTATCACACCCTCCCGCACAATACAGCACCCTACAGCTTCCTATACAAGACCCCGCTGCAACCTACAGCACCTATCTGAACTCTACAGCACTCCATAGCTTCCAACTGCACTCTGATGCAATATATTACTCTCCACAGAACTTTACTGCACTCTAATGCACCCTACTGCAACCTACAGCACAATATTGTTTTTTCCTTGACTCTATCGCTTTCTACTGCTCTCTACTTCATAGTACTGCATCCTCTTACACTCTACAGCCCTCTACAGCACACTATGAAACCCTATGGCAACCAACTGTACTCTACTGCTCTCAACTGCACTCTTCTTCAATTTACTTCTCTCTCCACTGCCCTTTTTTGCACTCTTCTGCGCCCTACTGCTACCTACTGCACCATACTGCATCTTCTTCTTACTGCAACCTACTGTTCCCTACTGATCTCTAATGAGCTGTACTGCTCCCACCTGCACTCTTCTGCAACTTACTGCACTCTCCACTGCACTTTACTACACTCTAATGCGCTCTACCGCAACCTGCTGTACCGTACTGCAACCCTTTACACTCTGCAGCACCCTTCGGCATGCTACGGGATCCTACTGTGACATTCAGCACCCTATTGTACTCTACTGCGATCTACCGCTCCCTACTACACTCTACTGCAATTTTCTGCACTTTCCACTGCCCTTTTTCCCTCTTGTGCGCCCTACAGCAACCTACTGCACCATACTGCTCCTTCGTACACCCTACAGTATCCAACGGCACCTTGCGGTGCCCTACTGCAACCTACTCTACCCTGCTAAACTGTACTGAACTCTACCGTTCTCTACTGCCCTGTCAGTCTGCAAGTAACTCCTCTCTCCATTGCAGTATACTGCACTCTAATGCACACTACTGCAACTTACTGCACCGTATCACACCCTCCCGCACAATACAGCACCTTACAGCTTCCTATACAAGACCCCGCTGCAACCTACAGCACCTATCTGAACTCTACAGCACTCCATAGCTTTCAACTGCACTCTGATGCAATATATTACACTCTCCACAGAACTTTACTGCACTCTAATGCACCCTACTGCAACCTACAGCACAATATTGTTTTTTCCTTGACTCTATCGCTTTCTACTGCTCTCTACTTCATAGTACTGCATCCTCTTACACTCTACAGCCCTCTACAGCACACTATGAAACCCTATGGCAACCAACTGTACTCTACTGCTCTCTACTGCACTCTTCTTCAATTTACTTCTCTCTCCACTGCCCTTTTTTGCACTCTTCTGCGCCCTACTGCTACCTACTGCACCATACTGCATCTTCTTCTTACTGCAACCTACTGTTCCCTACTGATCTCTAATGAGCTGTACTGCTCCCACCTGCACTCTTCTGCAACTTACTGCACTCTCCACTGCACTTTACTACACTCTAATGCGCTCTACCGCAACCTGCTGTACCGTACTGCAACCCTTTACACTCTGCAGCACCCTTCGGCATGCTACGGGATCCTACTGCAACATTCAGCACCCTATTGTACTCTACTGCGATCTACCGCTCCCTACTACACTCTACTGCAATTTTCTGCACTTTCCACTGCCCTTTTTCCCTCTTGTGCGCCCTACAGCAACCTACTGCACCATACTGCTTCTTCGTACACCCTACAGTATCCAACGGCACCTTGCGGTGCCCTACTGCAACCTACTCTACCCTGCTAAACTGTACTGAACTCTACCGTTCTCTACTGCCCTGTCAGTCTGCAAGTAACTCCTCTCTCCATTGCAGTATACTGCACTCTAATGCACACTACTGCAACTTACTGCACCGTATCACACCCTTCCGCACAATACAGCACCCTACAGCTTCCTATACAAGACCCCGCTGCAACCTACAGCACCTATCTGAACTCTACAGCACTCCATAGCTTCCAACTGCACTCTGATGCAATATATTATACTCTCCACGGCACTCTAATGCGCCCTACTGCAACCTACTGTAACATATTGCACCTTTTTACACTCTACAGTACCTTACGGCATCCTACGGGATCCTACTGCAACTTACAGCCCAATATTGTATTTTACTTGACTCTAACGCTTTCTACTGCTCTCTACTTCATTGTACTGCATCCTCTTACACTCTACAGCCCTCTACAGCACACTACGATACCCAATGGCAACCAACTGTACTCTACTGCTCTCTACTGCACTCTTCTGCAATTTACTTCTCTCCACTGCCCTTTTTTGTACTCTTCTGCGCCCTACTGCAACGTACTGCACCATACTGCACCTTCTTCCACCTTACAGTACCCGATGGCACCCTATGGTACCCTACTGCAAACTAGTTCACATTACTGTACTCTAATGTTCTCTACATTCCTCTTCTGCAAGTTACTGAACTCTTCACTGAAATATACTGCACTCCAATGCACCCTTCTGCAACTTACTGCATAGTATTGCACCCTCCTGTGCCATACAGCACACTATGGCTCCATACAATACCCTACTGCAACCTACAGCACCTAACTAAACTTTATTGCCCTCAACGGCTCCCTACTTCATTCTGCTGTAATCTACTACACTCTCAACGGCACTTTATTGCACTCTAATCCTCCCTTTGCAACCTACTGCATCGTACACCACCCTTCTACACCCTATAGCGCTTAGACCGTGTTTCTTGAATGTATTAGTGTTTATCTGTTGGTTAGCCTTGAGTTTTTGAGTTCAATCAATGTTTCGTAACTGTATTAGAATCTATTTGCTAATAAGTCTTGAGATATATAGTATTTAGACTATGTTACACAACTGTATTAATGTCTGTCTGTTTGTTAGTTTATAGGTTTAGTTTTTCAGCTGTGTTTCGCGACTATATTTGTGTCTGTCTCTTAGTCAGCCTTGAGTTATAGTGTTTAGGCCATGTTTCTCCACTGTATTGGCATGTGTCAGTTAGTCTTGAGTTTTAGTGTTTAAATAGTGTTTCTTGATTTTATTAGAGTCTGCCTGTTAGTAAGTCTTGAGTTTTAGTAGTGTTTTATGACTGTATTAATGCCTGTCTGTTCGTTACTCTAATGGCTTACTATTATAGGTGGTGTTTCTCGGCTGCATTAGTGTCTCACTTTTAGCTAGTCTGGAGTTTAAATATTTAGGTCATGTTTTTCGACTGTATTAGTGAGTGTCTGTTAGTGTTGAATTTTAGGGTTTAGTTCCCGTTTTTCGACTGTATTAGTGTCTGGAAGTTAGTATTGAGGCCGAATTTTATAACTGCGTTAGTGTCTGTCAGTATTGAGTTTTAGCATTTAGGCGGTGTTTCTCAACTGTGTTAGTGTCTGTCTGTTATTTAGTCTTGAATTTTAGTTTCTGAGCTGTGTTTCTTGTGTATATTAGTATTTGTCAATTAGTAAGTTAGTTTTTATGCTGTTTCTGTACTGCACTAGTGTCTGCCTGTTGCTTAGTGGAGAGTTTCAGCTTTTAGAATGTATTTCTCGACTGTATTTGTTTCTTACATGCAGTTAGCTAGTCTTGTGTTTTAGAGTTTAAGTCGTGTTTCTCAACTGTATTAGACTGTCCGTTAGTACCTTTTGAGTTTTAGTACTTGAGTCGTGTTTCATGACTATTAGTGTCTATTAGTTAGTCTACAGGTTTAGTATTTAGGCCGCGTGTCTGGACTGTATTTGTGTGTCTGTTAGTTTGTTTTTACTTTTAGTTACTTAGACCGTGTTTTTCGACTGTATTAGTGTTTATCTGTTAGTTAGGCTTGAGTTTTTGTCTTTAAGCAACGTTTCTTAACTGTATTAGAATCTGTTTGCTAGTAACTTTACTTAGGCTATGATTCACGACTGTATTAGTGTCTGTTAGTTTAAAAGTTTATGGTTTAAGCCATGTTTCTCGACTGTATTAGTAGTTTACAGTAAGGCACAGAAGATGGCAGTGGAGAGAGATGTAAATTGCAGAAGAGTGCAGTAGAGAGCAGTAGAGTACAGTTGGTTGCAATAGGGTCTCGTAGTGTGCTGTAGAGTGTAAGAGGGAGCAGTACGATAAAGTAGAGTGCAGTAGAAAGCGTTAGAGTCAAGTAAAATGCAATAATGTGCTGTAGCTTGCAGTAGGATCTCGTAGGGTGCCGTAGGGGGCTGTAGAGTGTAAAAGGTTGCAGTATGTTACAATAGGTCGCAGTAGGGCGCATTAGAGTGCAGTAAAGTGCTGTGGAGAATGCAATAAATTGCATCAAAGTGCTAGTTAGGTGTTGTAGGTTGCAGCGGGATCCCATAGCAAAATGTACGGTGCTGCATTGTGCAGGAGGGTGCGGTGCAAATTATGGGCGGTTATGTTTACATAGAAGGTTTTACACACCAGTAAACTGTTGTTGCAGCAAAATTGATTTTGTAGAAAATTGATCGGTTATACTAGAGGGGCGGTTACCTTTAAGGGGGCGGTTATTTATCAGATTTTACAGTATAGTATGGATATGCACGTACCTCTTTACAGCAAGTAAATGTATGCAACTCCCTTCCATCTCCCCAACTGGTTCTTTGTGCTATTCTTAGGCCTATGCAAGAGCAACCATCATTTATGTGTGTTAAGTCCTCGAAATTGCAGGCGTTCAGATATTGGTCAACCAAAGTAAAGGGGCCAAAGAGGTCAATTGGAGGTGCTGAAGTGACCTCTGCACGACACATTCATTGATCACGGCACTTTCCCATCTCTTCTCATTATCAAAACATGTTTGGTCACTAGCAATACATAATTGTAGGTGTGTACTACACCACCAAATCAGAAATTGTGGCAAACTCAAGGGGGAGAGAACTCAAGGGGGAGAGGACACTCCCACGGACTCAGTCTGTAGTCACAACCACTCAAAGCTATGACCAACTCTTTCCTGTGGTTTGACTGCTCAACAATTTTGGCCTCAACCATATGAGGGAATTTCCCTAAAGCTTGCCAAAACTGAAGACTAGATTCATTCTTCAATGTGACCTGATGCAGACAACCTTTTCTAAATGTGCCTTGACTGTTCAAGACTAATTAACTCATTGAGCATGATAGGCGTAGTTATACCTCTATACAAATTACTTCTGCGTACCATGACAGATTTACGCCTAGTGACAACTTCCATGCAAATACATGTGGCAAGGGGTTAGACTCTGCCCATATAAATGTAGCTGCGGCAGCAACAGGAAGGGGGAGAACCCAATACACTTTAGCAATCATTCTGAAGCTCCACCTTTTGAGCTTAACTTGTATCGAGACTTCTACATGTATATTGCTGTATATACGGCAGGGTTGGCAAGCCTTTCAGCACTTGGAACGGGGGTTTGGACGGCCCAAAGTGGGTTCTGGCTGTAAGCCTAGTACCTATCAACCAAGTGACTCACCAGCTAGAGGGCAGACAGAGAAAGGACACAAAAATAGACACTACCAAGGTTAAGCCTTCAAAGTAGCCTTGCCTTTAAAATAAGACTTGTACCATTTTTATCCACTAGGGTTCTTGCTTACAGCGGATCGCCCAAAAGCCACGGAGTGTAGAGTACTACGTATTTTGGGTTTGTAATGTAGTAAAATGTAATGTACCTGTAATATTTGATCACATTACATCACATAGTCATACCCATCTTCAGGGGGCCTTCTGTAGAATGGTGTGGTAGGTTGAGTGGAGTAGTTTATACTGCAGAAGTAGTCTTGTGCCCAGCTTCACCTCAGAAAGGTGGGTCTGGCGCCCTGTATATTCAAAGTCGGGCAGTATTACATCAGCGATCCCACTTCTCAACCGGCAATGCGATTGGTTGATTATGGTATTACCACCAAACGGTATCACACTTGCAGTAGGCGCTACGTGGATACTGTAATTGTGACATCTGTTTGGGTGATGTGCATGTCCTTAATACAGAGGTGTCCTTTAAGAGGGGTTCCAATGTATACTGCTTCCGTATTACTCCTTACCACGTGGTTGAGATAATTCACGGATACATTTGCTGTATTCCTGCACAGTGTATCAGGCTCTACTTTCCTCCCCCACAAGAACCTAGTCACAAGGCTACCCCCAAGGTAGCCGTTTTACTGATTTCAACAACCTAAAGCATTACAAAACTTCAAGCTCGTGCATCTAGTCAAAAATCAATGACCAAGTTTTGCGTGGCGTGGAAGTCATAAACAATAATGATTTAGACTGATCTATGGGAGTGCCCCCAGGCCTAAACACCGAATTTAGCACACACACCGATCACGAAATCAAACAGCTAGTTAGACAGTCCCTTAGTTGATAACAGTCAATACAATGGACATGTCCCATGAAAATATTACTAAGCATCATGTATCAGTTATTAGATTGAAATACATTATTAGACACCAAAAACACTGGATATGTAGCTTATAAGTAGTAGTAAGTGGGAATAGCTAGCCTCGTTCCCAGGATTCCACACAGCTTTTGTAGCTTGCTTATTTCGGGGAGAGCCTGGGAACGAGGCTCGGGGATAGCTAGAATGTCAATTTCTTAAACCTTTCATACCATCGGTGTTTCTGAATTTTGATAGCTACACAAAAAGTATAAAACAGCAAGGGTTCATTTGGGGAAGGTGCATGTGAAACATTCCCGCTCTCCCCCGCCGCTAGAATAACTTACAGTGCTCGTGGTGCCCGACATCGCCTGCCTTACATGTTCTCTTGGTATTGCGCATCATAACAAGCTTGCTATTTATATAGTACATAGCCTATAATGACTACCGTAAAATAGCCCATAATGACTGCTTCACTGACCATAGTCCGTGTTAGTCTCGCGAGCCAGCCTACTTTGATCCTCAGCCCCGATCGCATACTAATTATAGCGATCGGCGACACATTTTCAGAAGCCAAGTTTGGAATAAGACGCTCCGGAAGATGACGCCATCGAGAGGCGGGGCTCGATTTGCAGCGAAGCGCTTAATTTGCATAGTTTTCTGTGTGTTTCGTGGCCCTGAAGAACGCTAACACAGCTAGTCGAAGCGTTGGCAAGAAAAAGTTTTTAGTTTGTCAAAGGTTGGAGAAGTGTGATAATTCGTAATTCATGGATAGCCAAACAAGAAACCTTCTATCGGTGACATAGTCCTTCCTCCTTTCAGGAGCTATTTTGGCAACAGCAAAAGACAGCAGCATCGAGGGGTGATTCCCAGGGCGTGCGCTGGCACCTTCTCGTGTTTAGAAGATGCTTGTACATCCATCATTGTTCCAGCTTGACGTAAAGGTATTTTAATGATACAGTTGGCATTATTGTCTTTTCTTATTGTTATCTGGCCATATAGGGCTCAGAGGGGCTCAAATAGATTTACACTGTTTTAAAAGTCATTCCTTATATTAAGGGAAAAAACTGTGTACCCCCTACACAGTTTTTCCCCTTAATATTAAGGGAAAAAAACTGTGCCTGTGCTATGTGGTGCACAATTGCTATACCCCTTATATTAAGGGGAAAAACTGTGTACCCACACACAATATTTTCCCTTATACTAAGGGGAAAAACTGTGTACCCCTAACACAAAAACTGTGTCAAACACTGTAGCTGTAAAGGCCATGTGGTATTTTCCTTTGATTAACTAATTATTGCATGGAGCACATACCAACCTGTGCCAGAAGAGGTATCACTCTGCATATCTGATTCTGGTGTTAAAAAAACAGTTTGCCAGATTTTGAAAAGCAAGCAGACAAGCTAAGAGGGGCAGTTAGGTTGCTAGCCTAAGTGAAGAAAGACAGGACAAAATATTGAACAAGAAGGCTCAGAGGCTGTCACTATGATGTTTCCAGAAGATACAGACTGGCTCAAATCTAATCCATGGATAGTTCAGGTAACTGCTCTATAGACAGTCCATACTTACCAATTTAAACATGCATTAAATTGTGTGACTACTGTCTGCTACCAGCCTAAGTCTACTGCAATGAATGTGGGCACAGCTACTGCCTCAAGCGTAGTAGCCAGAGACACCAGCACCCTGCCAGAAAAGATCACAGTTTTGTGTCCTTGATCAGTGAGTCAAGTTTTTCAGAGAAAGAAGAACATGTGACAGCTTCACAACAAGGTATGTATAAATTAGACATGCATGTGCTTGCAGGATATGTATATACTATATTCCTCAAGCTCCCCCTGTACATGTATATGTGGTGATCTAGATCTCAGTCCATTTGTATTTTCAATCACAACTGGTGGAGAGGGGGGAGGCTTATTTTGCCTACGCATACCAAACTTGTCCTCTGATCCTAAGAACTTAACACTCCTACTTTAACACTTCCGTTTACAGAAGAAAGAGATACCCAGCTGCTTGGGTTGCTTGTGAAAAACTTTGGCTTGACTGCATTCAAGAACTGGCAACTCGATGCCATCAAGACAGTCATCAACGGCAAGAACACTCTTGTTATCCAGCCTACTGGAAGTGGGAAAAGCCTGTGCTTTAGTTTCCCACCCTTTGCCAACGAGAAGCTCTCAGTAGTGATAACCCCCACTGTCATCCTTATGGTTGACCAAGTCAAAGGCTTGATGGAGCATGGCATTAGTGCAGCACACTTAGGTGGCGGGAAGAAAGATTTTGAAGTGCTCCCTGACCTGCAGTCTGGCAAGTACAGAGTCATATTTGTAACGCCCGAGAAGTTTTTTATGCCGAATGGTCAGCCATACCAGCATTTCACCAACTTGGCATCTGCTGGAAAGATCGGCCTGCTGGCAATTGACGAAGCTCACCTCGTGATAAGCTGGTGTTCATTCAGGTAAGTCTTTAATGGTAGAAAACTGGTTTATTTAATTTGTGTGATGCATTTTAAAGTTTTGCACTCCTCTGTTTTATCTACTGAATGGTCACTATAGGAAGTCTTTTGACCACATCAGTCGTCTGCCGAAGCTCTTCCCAAATGTTCCCTTGATGGCCCTGACCGCTACAGCAACCCCTGCTGTAAAAGGAGATGCTGCGTTACCTACTCGGCAGGGACTGTACTATCGTGCAGTCAAGCGTTAACAGACCCAACATCTACCTGGAGGCTCACGAGCTAAAGCTACCCCAGAATGACCCAAAACATGGTGAGTTTGTGACACTGCAGTAATACCTCATGTGTGGTGATGTACCAAAAGCCATTATTCGTACAATAATTTGATACACTTTTCAGGGAAGAATCGTCATGCGAGGCTGGCAACTGTGATACAGGAGCACATTCGACAAACGAACGCAATGGTCTACCTCGACTTCATTGACGATGTGAATGGGCTAACAATTGCACTGAGGGAGAAAGGAGTCCAGAGAGCAGCCTACCATGGAGACAAAATGTCTACACACGACAAGGCCAAAGTCATCGCCAACTGTTATATCATGCTGTTACAATTGTTTTCCAATGAGAAGATATTATGGTTATTTCCACAGTACATTGACTGCATTGGGGGTGTGGTACGATATTAATTAAGGGAATTAATGTTCCATGTGGGGCACACAGTTTTTTCCCTTAGTATTAAGGGAAAATATTGTGTATGGGGTACACGGTTTTTTCCCTTAGTATTAAGGGAAAATATTGTGAATGGGGTACACAGTTTTTTCCCTTAATAATAAGGAGAAATATTGTGGGTACACAGTTTTTCCCCTTAATATAAGGGGTATAGCAATTGTGCACCACATAGCACAGGCACAGTTTTTTCCCTTAATATTAAGGGAAAAAACTGTGTAGGGGGTACACAGTTTTTCCCCTTAATATAAGAGGTATAGCAATTGTGTACCACATAGCACAGGCACAGTTTTTTCCCTTAATATTAAGGGAAAAAGCTGTGCAGGAGGTACGCAGTTTTCCCCCTTAATATAAGGAATAACTTTCAAAACAGTGTAATTTTTACCCAACCTGGCTCAGAGGTGGTGAAGCTCCCATCACAACACACCCTGCGTGACTGCATGCACTTATCAAATGCAAGTCGTGGGTTTTCTAAGAAAGTCGACGACATGCTGGTTGAAGCTGCTGAGGTGAAGAGCTGTCTCGAGCACAACAAGTATGCTTTGCTGCTTCTGGATAGGATACATGTACGCAAAGACCTTGTTTATTACAAATGCACCGGTGAGCTTATCGGCTTCACCAACCTTGGTGACATCAAGGATCACCTATGAAATGGCTATCAGTGGTGGTGTGCAGCCACTGTCCCAGGCGATATCTGTGCTGGTTTTCATGTTGTTGAGACTGTTCAACAAGTTGTAGGTCCCCTATCCATAGATCCCATGCAGTACTCTGACACGAGAGAAGCCGTACACGCCATTCTGGGATGCTGTGTGCGCAGAAATGAAAGTCATGGCCCGAAGGCTAGTACATTAACGCATGTTTATGGTTTAAAAAGCACTTTACCAAAAAGTGTAAAAACAAACCATGTAGGGATGCACTTCCACCAAAAAACACTTCCCCAAAAACCAAGGAAACAAGCGACAATGCACACCACAATGCATGTGCAGACTACCCACACATTACATCGCAATGCATTTACCGCGTAGCTACCATCCCTATACTATGCAAAGTGCTTTTCCTGTAACTTGTTTTGGGGTGTTTTTTGGAGGTGGTAACAAATGTGTAGGTGTAAATGTGTGTGGTGAATGGTGTTGGAATGGAATGTGTTTGAGGATGTTGTGTGTACATGTAGCAGGGATTTCAATTTGTACTCCAGTCGACATCAGGAAGGTCTTTGCCTGCATGTGTATGGGGGATGGTAATTTGTATGCAGTATGCCTAATTATTTAAGGGCCGAAATGATACACTCAAAACCGACAAAGTATAAAGGCAGTTACCAGGGCAGCTTTTCGTACTAGCTAGAGCGGAAAGAAAAGGGCAGCCACACGTACCAGTTACATAGATTACCATGACAAGAGACCTTGTAATTTCAAGACCAGCAACCACATGAAGGAACGCGAGAACCTTGCTTTCATGCACTTTCACACTTCCACTCGAGTCTGGAGATCAGCGATTTTTGTCTTTAAATAACGCCCTTGACAACGTTCTTCGAGAGCTGCGGTTGCAAGGAGTTGACTAAGGAAGCACAGCCATTCACAAAAGCGGAAGAAGAAATGCTAAGGAAGTCGGGTGTGCTGTCAACAAAGAATGCGAAGATATTGTTGCGTGCAGTTTTTTTTTCCAAATGGAAAGAACTTTTGTTTGCTAGGGGGGGGAAGAACACCAGCAACTCAAGCTCAGCCAGCTCAAAAAGTTCACTGATCCCCTCAGGTATGCCTACACAGAGAACACGTCTAAGAATCGTTCCGGTGGCTTGGCATAGATGCGTGTAAAAAACAAGGCTGTACTAATCGTTGCTGTACCTGAGGCTGGTACTTGATACCATGTTCATGTACTTGATCTATACATACCGAAGCTATTTCCAGCAGCGTTCATTCGTGACAATTTCTATGTGCAGCCCTGTTCAACCATTCCCGATGACACCTCAAAACCATGGTTTACTGTGAACCCAATTGGGAAGAACTCCCTCTGTAAAATGGTGAAAGAAGTATGCTCTGAGGGAGGAATAAATGGCAGAAAGATCAACTATAGCCTGCGAGCAACAGGTGCAACAGACCTGTATCAAGCTGGTGTTCCAGAAATTTTAATACAGGAGAGGACTGGACATTTATCGGTTAGTGGGCGTCAGCAGAGACGGTGTCCAGAATCCTCTCAGCTACAGATGGCACAACTTCCCTGAAACAGCTGTCATTGCAGATCGCTTCACGTGTTCCTGTACTACCTCCTGTACCACCTCCTGTACAGCTTCCTGTGCTGGTGCCACAAATGAACTTTTTGGCTGTAAGCCACAGTCTTCAGTCCCTCCTTCACTTCCAGCCTTACCCCTGGGCAATATCCTGGACCTATAACTGATATTGAGTTTAATGAGTTTTAGTCTGACTAACTTGTTTTGGTTGTTTCTTTGCTTGTAGTTTTCAGTTGTTTTCCAGCTGTCTCTTCATTTTGTCTCTTCATTCATTCACTGACTGATTTGGAACGTAAAAATTTAAATTTAAAAATTCACAATTCAAATTTTCATTTTTGTGGTAAGTATAGCCATTCTTCACACCTGATATAGGTAATTTACACTTGATATAGCTGATTCACCTCTTCTGGGGTATGTTACCCATTTATAGGGCCTCTGTAAACTTAACAACCACCTAGCAACAGGCTACAAGTGCCCAAAATACCCTATCGTAACTTTGACTCAAAGAAGGGATGGGCGAATAATATGTAGTTTACGGTAATATCTCTACCCTCTACAGGTGGCCTGATTATGAGGGTACGCAATCAGGGACGTTGGCATTAGGAGGCGGTTTGGCCAGATGATATGGAGGTGAGTACTATATCTCTAAATCTATGCATACAAATAGTCTAGTGTGCGTGCCCACTAATTAGAATGCTGCTTCCAGCGAAGGAGGCAACATTTATATTGAGGTTTACACGGGTCTACACGTGTATACCGGTGTATATTGCCGTATACCTGTGTGCACTTGTGTATACCAGTGTATACCCCTGCGTATACCCGTGTATACTTGTGTATAACTCCGTATACCTATGCATACTTGTGTATACCAGTGTATACTTGTGTATACTTGTGCATAAACGTGTATACGTACTTATGTATATTTGTGCATACCTGTGTATACACGTGTATACCTGTGTGTACATGTGTATACCTGTGTATACTTGTGTATACCCCCGTATAGCCGTATATACTCGTGATTACTTGTGTATATACTTGTGTATACCCATGTATACCTGTGTATACTCGTGTATGCTTGTGTATACCTGTGTATACAAGACCATATGAGTGTATCCTCGCGTATACTTGTGTATGCCTGTATATACTCGTATATACCCATGTATACTTCTGTATACAAGTGTATACTTATGTATACTCGTGTATATTTGTGTATATTTGTGTTTACCTGTGTGTTTGTGTATACCCGTGTATGCTTGTGTATGTGTGTGTCACGGTGGCAGAGTGTTTAGAGCACTGGACTCACAACCCAAGGGTTGGTGGTTCGAATCCCCTGGTAAATAAATATTATTTTCATCATTTATTTGGTGTGAAGTACCATCTCATGTCACCTGTACACACCAGCCCTCCCAGCTCTAATGGGTACCTGGCATTTTCACTGGGGTGCGAATTCAACTGGCTGCTCTCATGTATCAGCCTTGGTCCAGGTGGGACTTCGGGTGCCAACACCAGATGGTGAGAGAAGCAATCAGTCTTCCTGCGAGCTCCTAGCCCGGCTCCGGGAGTTTGCCAGCACTGGCCAATAGTACTTGCTTAGTGCTTAAGCAGCTTGGCTTTGCCAGGTGCGTGTGACCGCTTCGTGGCAGGAATAGAATTTGCATTTGCCTAACATGCTTGTGTATACTAGTGTATACGTGTGTTTACCACTGTATACCAGTGTATACTTGTGTATACCCATGTATGGTTGTGCATGTCATGTGTTTACCCATGTATAAGTGTGTATACTTGTATATACTCTTGTATACTTGTGTATACTAGTGTATACCTGGTCATACTTGTGTATACCAGTGTCTGCCTCTGAATGCCTGTGTATGCCTGTGTATGCCTGTGTATACCTGTGTATACTAGTTTGTAGCAAGGTACGTGGGTGGTTCAAAGCACCGACAGTGCAATATATTCCATACAGCACTCGCTTCTAGTGCAATATCCATATTGCACCGCATAACGGCATATATTTCACCAGAAGCCTTAGCGACTACAGCTAGGTAGGCTCTCTAGAGCTCTGTAGACATTCACCGGATGGTACGTGGCTGGATATTTCGCAGACAAGCTTCAAAAACGTACTATAATTCAGTTAGCTTGACCGGCAAGGCTCTCTAGAGCTTTGTAGACACTAACCGAAAGGTACCTAGCTGGAAACGGTAAGCATGACAAAAAGGCTTTAACAACTCAAAATCTTCTCAACTATCACAGACAGCACTCCTAGCAACTTTATTGAACATGAAAGGCAGCTAGAGGCTACAACAGAACACCGATCTAGCTCTCGCTTAGCCACAACGGCAGGCAGTATGACTCTCTACAAACTACAGACAGATGTGGAGTAACTTACCTTGCTTTCCGATGCCGAGCGCTCTTACTGCTCAAACCAATGAGCCATTCCACTCGCTATTCCATGCTACAAACAAGTTAAACCACAGCTTGAAGAGGACTGTATGGGAAATCCACTCGTGTAATGATTAAACAAGAGCCCTTGGGCTTCGCCCTCGTGCTCTAATTGAATTATTGCACTCACGTATTTCCCATACAGCCCTTGGAGTTGTGGTTTAACCTATACTTGTAGCCCTTGAAGCCATACTATCAAAGGCACCGACTGGGCAATATATGCCATAATGCTCTGTAGTAACCCCAGAGGAGGGCAATAACAGGTTATTGCCCTGTGGCTTACCACAGAGCAGGGCAATAACCTGTTATTGTCCTGTGGTTGCAGCTGTACACTTGAAGGAAGCCACTGATGGTAAGCTGAGCATGCACTGGAAGCCATAGGGCTACAAATCTGTTAAACCAAGCCACCTGCAGGCTGTATGGGGCACTCATGCAATAATTATCTAATTAGAGCCCTAATTAGTTATCGCACTCGTGTGCTATAAATTCCATACAGCCCTTGGTGGCTGGTTTTAACTAATAACGTATACACGTGTATACCTGTGTATACTTGTGTATACTTAATTATACCCGAGCATACATCTGTATACCTGTGTTTGCTTGTGTATACCTGTGTATGCGTGTACATGTGTGTATACCCGTGTATACTTGTGTATACCTGTGTATACTCGTGTATACTTTGTATACATATGTATACTTGTGTATAACCGAGTACACCTGTGTGTAATATTCGTGTATGCTTGTGTATAACAGTGTACACCTGTGTATACTTGTGTATACCTTTGTGTGTACTTGTGTATACCTGGTGTACTTGTGTATACTTGTGTATACCTGTGTGTACTTCTGTATACCTGGTATACTGGAGTATACCCGGTATACTGGTGCATACCTATGTATACTTGTGTATATTCCGTATACTTATGTATACTTCTGGATATTCTTGTATACCCATGTATACTTGCATATACTTGTAAACCCCTGTAAACTAGTATACCTGTTAATGCTTGTGTATACATGTGTATACCTGTGCATATTAGTGTATACCGGGTATACTTGTGTATACAAGGTTTGTACCAGAGTGCACCTGTGTATACCCTTTATCTAGTGTATACCCACGTATGCTTTGGTACATCCACTTATACCTATGTATACCCACGTATACCACCAGTGTATACCAGTGTATGTTTGTGTATACTTGTGTATACCCGGGTTTAGCTCTTCATACTTGTGTATACACGTGTATAGTTGTGAATACTTGTTTATACCCGTGTATACTTGTGTAGAGTAATATACATTGGTGTATACTGGTGTATATTTGTGTATACATGTGTATACCCGTGTATAATCGTGTACACTTGTATGTATTCTTGTACCACAATGCACCTCTACATGAAAGGCACCGCCCAGGGTATATCAGCCTACACCCTAGCGACTCATTTGAACCGTCAATATAACCTAGGGTATATGGTTGCAAGGCAACATGCTTCTCCATTAGCACTTGTTATAACTAACAGCGTTTGTAATTGTATTATGGTACAAGTCACCTGTACCATGGGTTTCTAGGGTGTATGGGTTTGAACTCTTCGTGCAGTTATAGGTATTCCCTCGGGCTGCGCCCTCGGGAATACATATAACTGCCCTCGGAGTACAAATCCAATACACTCTAGAAACCCATGGTACAACTATTACATGTATACTTGTGTACACCTGTCTACACTTGTGTATACCTTTGATATACCCGTGTGTACTTGTGTATACCTGGTACATTTGTGATACTTGTATTTATCTGTGTGTATTTGTATATGCCCGGTATACTTGTGTATACTTGTGTATGCCGGGCATACTTGTGTTTACCCTCGTATACCCATATATACTCGTGTATACTTGTGTATTCTATTGTATACTGTGGTACACATGTGTATACACTTGTATACCTGTGTATACCCGTGTTTTTCTGTGTATACCCGTGTTTTCCTGTGCACATTTGTGTATACCGCTGTATACCTGTTTATGTATAGGATAGATCACTGCGTAGCGGGGTGTATGACCCGTTATCTACCGCGGGAAAAGTTATCACCCGCGGAAGCCTAGAAAGTTCCGAGGGCGAAGCCTGAGGTACTTCCGAGGCTTCCAAGGGAGATAACTTTTCCAAGGTAGATAACAGGCCATACAACCCACTACGCAGTGATCTTTCTATTTTGTACTATGCCTAAGTCATTCTAACAAGAGTTTGTAGATCTGTAAGAAAAGCTAGAGGCTTGAAAGGCTGCACCGTTCGGCACAATAGAGCAAGCGGGCCAACTAGCATCAAGACTCGATCGATGGAGTAGAAGGCTAAGCTAGAGCAAGGAAAACATTCCCAGAAACTGTAGCAAGACTGAACGACTGCTAGGAGCCATAGTAAGTAACCATCCATCCCGAGCCTAGTGCCATTTGACACAAAACGGTAGGATGGCAGCGTTACCACACGCACAAAAACACAGAATCTCAGCGAAACTAGAAAACAGTAGCTTACCGTACTTCTCCATATAACTTTCCAACGATTTATGGGTAAAATAGCTGCCATACGATCTGCCTAGGCTCCCCCAGCCACCAGCTACTGTAGCTTTCTCACCGTTTGAACGACTGGAACGGAACCGGGTACCGTTTTACGTGGGCAATCGGGGTATATTTTTCCCACGGTAGAATATGTCCCGTTATCTATGCGAAATGCTGAAATCTGATTGGTTAGAATGACTTAGGTATAGTATAAACTTGTATATACACATGTATACTTGTGTATACCTGTGTATGCCAATGTATATGCTTATATGCAGTGTATACCCACGTGTTCCAGTGTATACCAGTGTATACTTGTGTATACCCTTGTATAGTTGTACATACATGTGTATTCCCGTATATGCGTGTATACTCACGTGTGTATACATGTTTGTAGCATGGCAGCCATACAAATCAAAGGTACTGCCTACAGTTTATATAGTGTAGAAGTGTTCTAACTGCCAGGCGTGTTCTAACTTCCAATTAGTGGTAGTTAGAACATGGCAATTAGGGAAGTTAGAACACGGCAGCTGTTGCAGCTGTCACAGTGCCTTTGATGTGTATGGCTGTCATGCTACAAACCAGCTAAACCACCCCCTAGACACGTTTACCAGCAATACACTCGACAGTTCCAGGTAAACCCCTCGGGCTTCGCCCTTGGGGTTTACCTGGAACTGTCTCGTGTATTACTGGTAAACGCGTCTAGGGGGTGGTTTAACTATAACATATACCTTTGTAAACAAGTGTATACCCGTGTATACTTGTCTATACTTGTGTAGTTGTGTATACTTTAGTAAACCCATATATACTTGTGTTACTTTGATATACTTGTGTATACCTGTGTATACTTCTTTATACCCGTGTAAACTTGTGTAAACTTGTATGTAATTGTGTAAACCCGTATATACTTGTGTATGCTTGTATATACTTTAGTATACCTGTGTATACATGTGTATACCCGTGTAAACTTGTGTATACTTGTGTATACCCTTGTATTATTGTTTACACTTATGTATGCTTGTTAATATTTTCTGTGTACACCCGTGTAAGACTCTGTTTACCGGTGTATACTTGTTCATACCCGTGTATACGTGTGCATACTTGTGTGTAACTGTGCATACTTGTGTATACCATTGTGTACGTGTCTATACGTATGTATGCCAGAGTATACCCATGCAGAGCTGTGTATGCTTGTGTATACACGTGTATAGATGTGTATACTTGTATATACACACGTATAATTGTTTATACTTGTGTAAACATGTGTATACCTGTGTAAACTTGTGTATACCAGGTTATAAAATGTATAAACCTCTGTATACCATTGTATATTCGTGCATACCCGTGTATACATGTGCATACTCGTGAATTCTCGCGTATAATTGTGTATATTTATTTATACTCCATGTATACCTCTGTATACATGTGCATACTTGTGAATTCTCGTGTATAGTTGTGTATACGTATTTATACTCATGTATACCCATGTATATACTTATGCATACTTGGATATACTTGTGTATACCTGTGTATGCTTGTTTATACCTGTGTAAACATGTGTAAACTTGTGTATACTTGTGTATACCTATGTATACTTGTTTATACTCGTGTATACCTGGGAATACTTGTGTATACTATTGTATACCCGTGTATAGTTGTGTATACATGTGTATTCTGTGTATATGTGTGTATACTTGTATATACCTTCGTAAACAAAATTATAAACGTGCATACTTGTGTATAGTTGTGTATACTTGTGTATGCCTGTGTATAATTGTGTATGCTTCTGTAAACCCGTATATCCTTGTATATTTATACTTATGTATACGTGTGTATACATGTGTATACCCATGTATACTTGTTTGTACCATTATGCACCTCTACATGAAAGGCACCACCCAGGGTATGTCAGCCATACATCCTAGCGGGCGCTTTGAACTGTCAATATACCCTAGGGTATGTGGTTGCCAGGCAACTAATGCTTCTCCTTTAGCGCTTGTCAAAACTAACAGGTTTGTAATTGTATTATGGTACAAGTCAGCTGTACCATGGGTTTCTAGGGTGTATGGGATTTGAACTCTTCGTGCAGTTATATTGTGAACTCTTCAAGAGAAGGAAGCTTTCTGAGAGAGTAAAGAAATCTTGAAAAATCGGGACCCAGCTGGGGATTGAACCCAGGACCTTCTGAATACTAGTCAGATGCTCTTACCAATTGAGCTACTGGAGCCCCCTTGGCAGAGAAGCAGTAGGCAAGCTTTATATAGCCACTAAACCTACTAGTAGCACTTGCCAGTAGGACCCAGCCAATTCCAACTATAATTACTCTCTCATTATAGGCGTATAATTGTGTATATTTATTTATACTCCATGTATACCTCTGTATACATGTGCATACTTGTGAATTCTCGTATATAGTTGTGTATACGTCATGTATACCCATATATATACTTGTGCATACTTGGATATACTTGTGTATACCTGTGTACGCTGCACCCTCGGGAATACATATAACTGCCCTCAGAGTACAAATACTATACACCCTAGAAACCCATGGTACAATCATTACGTATACTTGTGTATATATGTATATAGTTTAGTATACTTGTGTATACCTGAGTATAATTTTGTATACAAGCGTATAATAGTTTATACTTGTGTAAACTTGTGTATATATGTAAATACCTGTGTATACTTGTGTACCCGTGTAAACTTGTGTATACTTGTGTATACCCGTGTAAGCTTGTTTATGCTTATGTATGCTTGGTAATACTTGTGTATACACCAGTGTAAGCCTCTGTTTACCGGTGTATACTTGTTCATACCCGTGTATACGTGTTCATACTTGGGTATAACAGTGCATACTTGTGTATATTCTTGTAAACGTATGTATACCCACGTATACCAGAGTACACCCATGTATACTTGTGTATGCTTGTGTATACACGTGTATAGATGTGTATACTTGTGTATACACGCGTATAATAGTTTATACTTGTGTAAATTCGTGTATATATGTGTATACCTGTGTATACTTGTGTGTACCCGTGTAAACTTGTGTATACTTGTGTATACCCGTGTAAGCTTATTTATACTTATGTATGCTTGGTAATACTTGTGTATTCACCCGCGTAAGCCTCTGTATACCCGTGTATATGTGTTCATACTTGTGTATAACAGTGCACACTTGTGTATACCCTTGCAAACGTATGTATACCCATGTATACCAGAGTATACCCATGTATACTTGTGTATGTTTGTGTATACGCGTGTATAGATGTGTATACTTGTGTATACACGCGTGTAAGCCTCTGTTTACCGGTGTATACTTGTTCATACCCGTGTATACGTGTTCATACTTGTGTGTATACCCTTGTAAACGTATGTATACCCACGTGTACCAGTGTACCCATTGATACTTGTGTATGTTTGTGTATACGCGTGTATAGATGTGTATACTTGTGTATACACGCGTATAATAGATTATGCTTGGGTAAACTTGTGTATATACTTTAGTATACCTGTGTATACTTGTGTGTACTCGTGTAAACTTGTGTATACTTGTGTGTACCCGTGTAAACTTGTGTATACTTGTGTATACCCGTGTAAGCTTATTTATACTTATGTATGCTTGGTAATACTTGTGTATACACCCGCGTAAGCCTCTGTATACCCGTGTATATGTGTTCATACTTGTGTATAACAGTGCACACTTGTGTATACCCTTGCAAACGTATGTATACCCACGTATACCAGAGTATACCCATGTATACTTGTGTATGTTTGTGTATACGCGTGTATAGATGTGTATACTTGTGTATACACGCGTATAATAGTTTATACTTGTGTAAACTAGTGTTTATATGTGTATACCTGTGTATACTTGTGTGTACCCGTGTAAACTTGTGTATACTTGTGTATACACCCGTGTAAGCCTCTGTTTGCCAGTGTATACTTGTTCATACCCGTGTATACGTGTTCATACTTGTGTGTATACCCTTGTAAACGTATGTATACCCACGTGTACCAGAGTGTACCCATGTATACTTATGTATGTTTGTGTATACGCATGTATAGATGTGTATACTTGTGTATACACGCGTATAATAGATTATGCTTGTGTAAACTCGTGTATATACTTTAGTATACCTGTGTATACTTGTGTGTACTCTGTAAACTTGTGTATACTTGTGTATACCCGTGTAAGCTTGTTTATACTTGTGTATACCCGTGTAAGCTTATTTATACTTATGTATGCTTGGTAATACTTGTGTATACACCCGCGTAAGCCTCTGTATACCCGTTTATATGTGTTCATACTTGTGTATAACAGTGCACACTTGTGTATACCCTTGCAAACGTATGTATACCCACGTATACCAGAGTATACCCATGTATACTTGTGTATGTTTGTGTATACGCGTGTATAGATGTGTATACTTGTGTATACACGCGTATAATAGTTTATACTTGTGTAAACTAGTGTTTATATGTGTATACCTGTGTATACTTGTGTGTACCCGTGTAAACTTGTGTATACTTGTGTATACACCCGTGTAAGCCTCTGTTTACCGGTGTATACTTGTTCATACCCGTGTATACGTGTTCATACTTGTGTGTATACCCTTGTAAACGTATGTATACCCACGTGTACCAGAGTGTACCCATGTATACTTATGTATGTTATGTATACGCATGTATAGATGTGTATACTTGTGTATACACGCGTATAATAGTTTATACTTGTGTAAACTCGTGTATATATGTGTATACCTGTGTATACTTGTGTGTACTCGTGTAAACTTGTGTATACTTGTGTATACCCGTGTAAGCTTGTTTATGCTTATGTATGCTTGGTAAAACTTGTGTATACACCCGTGTAAGCCTCTGTTTACCGGTGTATACTTGTTTATACCCGTGTATACGTGTTCATACTTGTGTGTATACCCTTGTAAACGTATGTATACCCACGTGTACCAGTGTACCCATTGATACTTGTGTGTTTGTGTATACGCGTGTATAGATGTGTATACTTGTGTATACACGCGTATAATAGATTATGCTTATGTAAACTCGTGTATATACTTTAGTATACCTGTGTATACTTGTGTGTACTCGTGTAAACTTGTGTATACTTGTGTGTACACGTGTAAACTTGTGTATACTTGTGTATACCCGTGTAAGCTTATTTATACTTATGTATGCTTGGTAATACTTGTGTATACACCCGCGTAAGCCTCTGTATACCCGTGTATATGTGTTCATACTTGTGTATAACAGTGCACACTTGTGTATACCCTTGCAAACGTATGTATACCCACGTATACCAGAGTATACCCATGTATACTTGTGTATGTTTGTGTATACGCGTGTATAGATGTGTATACCTGTGTATACACGCGTATAATAGTTTATACTTGTGTAAACTAGTGTTTATATGTGTATACCTGTGTATACTTGTGTGTACCCGTGTAAACTTGTGTATACTTGTGTATACACCCGTGTAAGCCTCTGTTTACCGGTGTATACTTGTTTATATCCGTGTATCCGTGTTCATACTTGTGTGTATACCCTTGTAAACGTATGTATACCCATGTGTACCAGAGTGTACCCATGTATACTTATGTATGTTTGTGTATACGCATGTATAGATGTGTATACTTGTGTATACACGCGTATAATAGATTATGCTTGTGTAAACTCGTGTATATACTTTAGTATACCTGTGTATACTTGTGTGTACTCGTGTAAACTTGTGTATACTTGTGTATACCCGTGTAAGCTTGTTTATACTTATGTATGCTTGGTAATACTTGTATATACACCCGTGTAAGCCTCTGTTTACCGGTGTATACTTGTTCATACCCGTGTATACGTGTTCATACTTGTGTATAACAGTGCATACTTGTGTATATTCTTGTAAACGTATGTATACCCACGTATACCAGAGTATACCCATGTATACTTGTGTATGCTTGTGTATACACGTGTATAGATGTGTATACTTGTGTATACACGCGTATAATAGTTTATACTTGTGTAAACTCGTGTATATATGTGTATACCTGTGTATACTTGTGTGTACCCGTGTAAACTCGTGTATACTTGTGTATACCCGTGTAAGCTTATTTATACTTGTGTATGCTTGGTAATACTTGTGTATACACCAGCGTAAGCCTCTGTATACCCGTGTATATGTGTTCGTACTTGTGTATAACAGTGCACACTTGTGTATACCCTTGCAAACGTATGTATACCCACGTATACCAGAGTATACCCATTATACTTGTGTATGCTTGTGTATGCACGTGTATAGATGTGTATACTCGTGTATACACGCGTATAATTGATTATGCTTGTGTAAACTCGTGTATATACTTGTGTGCCCCCGTTAAACTTGTGTATACTTGTGTATACCCATGTAAGCTTGTTTATGCTTGGTAATACTTGTGTATACACCCGTGTAAGCCTCTGTTTACCGTTGTATACTTGTTCATACCGTGTATACGTGTTCATACTTGTGTATAACAGAGCATACTTTTGTATACCCTTGTAAACGTATGTATACCCACGTATACCAGAGTATACCCATGTATACCTGTGTATGCTTGTGTATGCACGTGTATACTTGTGTATACACGTGTATAGATGTGTATACTTGTGTATACACACTTATAATAGTTTATACTTGTGTAAACTCGTGTATATATGTGTATACCTGTGTATACTTGTGTGTTCCCGTGTAAACTTGTTTATACTTGTGTATACCCGTGTAAGCTTATTTATATTTATGTATGCTTGGTAATACTTGTGTATACAACTGTGTAAGCCTCTGTATACCCTTATAAATGTGTTCATACTTATATATAATAGTGCACACTTGTATATACCCTTGTAAACGTATGTAAACCCACGTATACCAGATTTATACTTGTGTATGCTTGTGTATACACGTATATAGATGTGTATACTTGTGTATACACGTGTATAGATGTGTATACTTGTGTATACACGCGTATAATAGTTTATACTTGTGTAAATTCGTGTATATATGTGTATACCTGTGTATACTTGTGTGTACCCGTGTAAACTTGTGTATACTTGTGTATACCCGTGTAAGCTTATTTATACTTATGTATGCTTGGTAATACTTGTGTATGCACCCGCGTAAGCCTCTGTATACCCGTGTATATGTGTTCATACTTGTGTATAACAGTGCACACTTGTGTATACCCTTGCAAACGTATGTATACCCACGTATACCAGAGTATACCCATGTATACTTGTGTATGTTTGTGTATACGCGTGTATAGATGTGTATACTTGTGTATACACGCGTATAATAGTTTATACTTGTGTAAACTAGTGTTTATATGTGTATACCTGTGTATACTTGTGTGTACCCGTGTAAACTTGTGTATACTTGTGTATACACCCGTGTAAGCCTCTGTTTACCGGTGTATACTTGTTCATACCCGTTTATACGTGTTCATACTTGTGTGTATACCCTTGTAAACGTATGTATACCCACGTGTACCAGTGTACCCATTGATACTAGTGTGTTTGTGTATACGCGTGTATAGATGTGTATACTTGTGTATACACGCGTATAATAGATTATGCTTATGTAAACTCGTGTATATACTTTAGTATACCTGTGTATACTTGTGTGTACTCGTGTAAACTTGTGTATACTTGTGTGTACACGTGTAAACTTGTGTATACTTGTGTATGCCCGTGTAAGCTTGTTTATGCTTATGTATGCTTGGTAAAACTTGTGTATACACCCGTGTAAGCCTCTGTTTACCGGTGTATACTTGTTCATACCCGTGTATACGTGTTCATACTTGGGTATAACAGTGCATACTTGTGTATATTCTTGTAAACGTATGTATACCCACGTATACCAGAGTACACCCATGTATACTTGTGTATGCTTGTGTATACACGTGTATAGATGTGTATACTTGTGTATACACGCGTATAATAGTTTATACTTGTGTAAATTCGTGTATATATGTGTATACCTGTGTATACTTGTGTGTAGCCGTGTAAACTTGTGTATACTTGTGTATACCCGTGTAAGCTTATTTATACTTATGTATGCTTGGTAATACTTGTGTATGCACCCGCGTAAGCCTCTGTATACCCGTGTATATGTGTTCATACTTGTGTATAACAATGCACACTTGTGTATACCCTTGCAAACGTATGTATACCCACGTATACCAGAGTATACCCATGTATACTTGTGTATGTTTGTGTATACGCGTGTATAGATGTGTATACTTGTGTATACACGCGTATAATAGTTTATACTTGTGTAAACTAGTGTATATATGTGTATACCTGTGTATACTTGTGTGTACCCGTGTAAACTTGTGTATACTTGTGTATACACCCGTGTAAGCCTCTGTTTACCGGTGTATACTTGTTCATACCCGTGTATACGTGTTCATACTTGTGTGTATACCCTTGTAAACGTATGTATACCCACGTATACCAGTGTACCCATTGATACTTGTGTGTTTGTGTATACGCGTGTATAGATGTGTATACTTGTGTATACACGCGTATAATAGATTATGCTTGTGTAAACTCGTGTATATACTTTAGTATACCTGTGTATACTTGTGTGTACTCGTGTAAACTTGTGTATACTTGTGTGTACACGTGTAAACTTGTGTATACTTGTGTATACCCGTGTAAGCTTATTTATACTTATGTATGCTTGGTAATACTTGTGTATACACCCGCGTAAGCCTCTGTATACCCGTGTATATGTGTTCATACTTGTGTATAACAGTGCACACTTGTGTATACCCTTGCAAACGTATGTATACCCACGTATACCAGAGTATACCCATGTATACTTGTGTATGTTTGTGTATACGCGTGTATAGATGTGTATACCTGTGTATACACGCGTATAATAGTTTATACTTGTGTAAACTAGTGTTTATATGTGTATACCTGTGTATACTTGTGTGTACCCGTGTAAACTTGTGTATACTTGTGTATACACCCGTGTAAGCCTCTGTTTTCCGGTGTATACTTGTTCATATCCGTGTATACGTGTTCATACTTGTGTGTATACCCTTGTAAACGTATGTATACCCACGTGTACCAGAGTGTACCCATGTATACTTATGTATGTTTGTGTATACGCATGTATAGATGTGTATACTTGTGTATACACGCGTATAATAGATTATGCTTGTGTAAACTCGTGTATATATTTAGTATACCTGTGTATACTTGTGTGTACTCGTGTAAACTTGTGTATACTTGTGTATACCCGTGTAAGCTTGTTTATACTTATGTATGCTTGGTAATACTTGTATATACACCCGTGTAAGCCTCTGTTTACCGGTGTATACTTGTTCATACCCGTGTATACGTGTTCATACTTGTGTATAACAGTGCATACTTGTGTATATTCTTGTAAACGTATGTATACCCACGTATACCAGAGTATACCCATGTATACTTGTGTATGCTTGTGTATACACGTGTATAGATGTGTATACTTGTGTATACACGCGTATAATAGTTTATACTTGTGTAAACTCGTGTATATATGTGTATACCTGTGTATACTTGTGTGTTCCCGTGTAAACTTGTGTATACTTGTGTATACCCGTGTAAGCTTATTTATATTTATGTATGCTTGGTAATACTTGTGTATACACCTGTGTAAGCCTCTGTATACCCTTATAAATGTGTTCATACTTATATATAATAGTGCACACTTGTATATACCCTTGTAAACGTATGTAAACCCACGTATACCAGATTTATACTTGTGTATGCTTGTGTATACACGTATATAGATGTGTATACTTGTGTATACACGTGTATAATAGTTTATACTTGTGTAAACTCGTATATATACTTTAGTATAACTGTGTATACTTGTGTGTACCTGTGCAAAATTGTGTTGTCTTGAATCGGGAACACTAGCGTCCAAAGTATCAAGACTACAGCATTTAACTAGGGATAAAAGTATGTTAGCAAAAGATTGGTAATGTAGATACCTGTGTATACCCCTTATACATGTATATACCTTGTGTATACATGCGCATACGTGTATATACTTACACAGACCTATGTTTACTCGTGTATACAAATGTAGACATGTATGTATCTGAGTATACAGACGCTTCCGTGTGTGTATTCATGCGTACTTCTGCATACATGTGTATTTGTGTATACACGTGTACTTGTTCGTATCTCGTCTGTGCTTGTATGTACTTGTGTATACGGGTGTGTACTTGTGTACATGATTAAACCCGTATACATTTCTATTCCTGTGTATTCTTGTTTATACTGGTGTACCCTTCTTCATAGCCACATATACAGCCTTCTCTTTTTTTTAGGATGAGTAGTTCATGACTGGCCTTGCTGGCCCATTTTCATGGCATGCTGGTATCACAAAAAGGGCCATAGGCTCAGTGATGTCTGTGTGTCATGAATTTGGAACACTAGCGTCCAAAGTATGAGGCTTACACCTACCCTTTCACACATTTAAATACGTATATATCCTCTTTATACCTGTGTATACTTGTGTATAACTGTATGCATCTGCATACGTATGTATACCCGCCTATATTTCTGTATACATATGTATATTTGTGAATACGTGTGTACTTTGTGTACCTGTGTGTGCTTGTACATATTTTTTTATACCTGTTTACTCGAGTATACTTGTGTTACTCGCATTTACCGTTAATACCTGTACATACTTGTGTATAATGGTGGTATAATTCTATATACTAGTGTATGAAATGTATACTGTGGAATAGTTGTGTTTACCCAAGTATATTTGTGTATACCCGAGCTTACTTCATTGTACACGCGTATACTCGTGCGTTGTTATATATACTTGTGTATACCTTGTGTAAACCCGTATATATACTTTGTATACCTGTGTATACTAGTGTAAACCCATGTATACGTGTATATACAACGTTTACTTGTGCGTACATGAAAAAAACCAGTGTATAGGTAGATAAACTTTTGAAATAGTAAAGTGCAAAAGCTCGCAAAAGGTTAAGGGACTGGTGAATGAGCTGTTTATGACACTACAGCGGCACGAACATTAAACCTGTAGTTTACTTAGCTGTCTGATGGGTACTCACATTCATTGGATACTCAATATTCATGGTTTGCTTGTATTTGATGGGTTTTCATATTCATGGAGTACTTGGATTCAAAGGGTCCTTAAATTAAAGGGGTGCTTGTATTTGAGGGGTCCTTATATTCACAGAGTGCTTGTGTTTAATGAGTCCTTATATTCTGGGGGTACTTGTGTTTAATGGGTCCTTATATTCATGGAGTACTTGTATTCGACGGGTCCATACATTCATAAGGTACTTATATTTGATGGGTACTTACATTCATGGAGTGCTTGTGTTCGATGGGTCCTTATATTCATGGAATACTTGTATGTGATGGGTGCTTATATTTATGGAGTGCTTGTGTTTGATGTACCCAGAACAGTTTGCGAGCATTTTTATTTTTCGGTCTAAAATTTTTTTCTTAAATATCTCGATTTCTGAAGGTGGAAAAGGGAAAGCAGCGGTATCAACGGCACCTATGGGGTGACCGCAACAGTTTACGAGCATTTTTATTTTTCGGGGGAAAAATTTCTTCTTAAATATTTCGATTTTTGAAGGTAGCACAGGCAAGGCAGAGGTGTCAACGGCACCTACGCTGTACCAGAAACAGTTTGCGAGCATTTTTATTTTTTATTCAAAATTTTTTTCATCAATATCTCGATTTCTGAATGTGGCACAGGGAGAGCAGAGGTGTCAACGACACCTACGCAGTGCCCACAAAAGTTTGCGAACATTTTTATTTTTTGGTCAAAATTTTTTTTGTTAAATATCTTGATTTCTGAAAATGGTACAGGGAAAGCAGCGGAGTCAACAGCACCCACGCGGTGCCCACAACAGTTTGCGAGCATTTTTATTTTTCGGTCAAAATTTTTTTCTTAAATATCTTTATTTTTGAAGGTGTCACAGTGATAGCAGCGGTGTCAACGGCATTCACGCGGCACCCACAATAGTTTGCGAGCATTTTTATTTTTCGGTCAAAATTTTTTTCTTAAATATCTCGATTTCTGAAGGTGTCACAGTGATAGCAACGGTGTTAACGGCACCCACGAGGCGCCCACAACAGTTTGCGAGTATTTTTATTTTTCGGTCAAAAAACTTTTCTTAAATATCTCGATTTCTGAAGGTGTCACAGTGAAAGCAGCGGTGTCAACGGCACCCACGCGGCGTCCACATGAGTTTGCGAGAATTTTTATTTTTCGGTCTAAATTTTTTAAACATCTCAATTTCTGAAGGGGGCACAGGCTAAACAGCGGTGTCAACGGCACCCACGCGGTGGCCACAACAGTTTGCGAGCTATTTTATTTTAAAATATTTTTCTTAAATATCTCGATTTTTGAAGGTGGCACAGGCAAAACAGCGGTATCAACGGCACCCACGCGGCGCCCACAACAGTTTGCGGGCATTTTTAATTTTCGGTCACAAAAATTTTTCTTAAATATCTCGATTTCTGATGGTGTCACAGGAAAAGCAGCGGTGTCAACGGCACCCATGTGGCGCCCACAACGGTTTGCGAGCATTTTTATTTTTCGGTCAAAACAACTTTTCTTAAATATCTCGATTTCTGAAGGTGTCACAGTGAAAGCAGCGATTTCAACGGCACCCACGCGGCGCCCACAACTGTTTGCGAACATTTTTATTTTTCGGTCAAAAAATTTTTTCTTAAATATCTCGATTTTTGAAGGTGTCACAGTGAAAGCAGCGGTGTCAACGGCACCCACTTAGCGCCCACAACAGTTTGCGAGCATTTTTATTTTTCGGTCTAAAATTTTTTTCTTAAATATCTCGATTTCTGAAGGTATCACAGTGAAAACAGCGGTGACAACGGCACCCACGCGGAGCCTACAACAGTTTGCGAGCATTTTTATTTTTCGGTCAAAACAACTTTTCTTAAATATCTCGATTTCTGAAGGTGTCACAGTGAAAGCAGCGATTTCAACGGCACCCACGCGGCGCCCACAACTGTTTGCGAACATTTTTATTTTTCGGTCAAAAAATTTTTTCTTAAATATCTCGATTTTTGAAGGTGTCACAGTGAAAGCAGCGGTGTCAACGGCACCCACTTAGCGCCCACAACAGTTTGCGAGCATTTTTATTTTTCGGTCTAAAATTTTTTTCTTAAATATCTCGATTTCTGAAGGTATCACAGTGAAAACAGCGGTGACAACGGCACCCACGCGGAGCCTACAACAGTTTGCGAGCATTTTTATTTTTCGGTCAAAAAATTTTTCTTAAATATCTTGATTTCTGAAGGTGTCACAGTGAAAGCAGCGGTGTCAACGGCACCCACGCGGCGTCCACAACAGTTTGCGAGCATTTTTATTTTTCGGTTAAAAAAATTTTTCTTAAATATCTCGATTTCTGAAGGTGTCACAGTGAAAGCAGCGGTGTCAACGGCACCCACGCGGCGCCCACAACAGTTTGCGTGCATTTTTATTTTTCGTTTTAAATTTTTTTCTTAAATATCTCGATTTCTGAAGGTGGCACAGGCAAAACAGCGGTGTCAACGGCACCCACGAGGCGCCCACAACAGGTTGCGAGCATTTTTATTTTTCGGTCAAAAAATTTTTCTTAAATATCTCGATTTCTGAAGGTGTCACAGTGAAAGCAGCGATGTCAACGGCACCCACGCGGCGCCCACAACAGTTTGCGAGCATTTTTATTTTTCGGTCAAAAAAATTTTTCTTAAATATCTCGATTTCTGAAGGTGTCACAGTGAAAGCAGCGGTGTCAACGGAACCCACGCGGCGCCCACAACAGTTTGCGAGCATTTTTATTTTTCGGTCAAAAAAACTTTTCTTAAATATCTCGATTTCTGAAGGTGTCACAGTGAAAGCAGTGATGTCAACGGAACCCACGCGGCGCCCACAACAGTTTGCGAGCATTTTTATTTTTCGGTCAAAAAAACTTTTCTTAAATATCTCGATTTCTGAAGGTGTCACAGTGAAAGCAGCGGTGTCAACGGCACCCACGCGGCCCCACAACAGTTTGCGAGCATTTTTATTTTTCGGTCTAAAAATGTTTTTTAAATATCTCGATTTCTGAAGGTGTCACAGGGAAAGCAGCGGTGTCAACGGCACCCACGCGGCGCCCACAACAGTTTGCGAGCATTTTTATTTTTCGTTCAAAATTTTTTTTCTTAAATATCTCGATTTCTGAAGGTGTCACAGAGAAAGCAGCGGTGTCAACGGCACCCACGCGGCGCCGACAACATTTTGCGAGCATTTTTATTTTTTGGTCTAAAATTTTTTTTTAAATATATCGATTTCTAAAGGTGTCACAGTGAAAGCAGCGGTGTCAACGGCACCCACGCGGCGCCCCCATAAGTTTGCGAGCATTTTTATTTTTCGGTCTAAAAATGTTTTTTAAATATCTCGATTTCTGAAGGTGTCACAGGGAAAGCAGCGGTGTCAGCGGCACCCACGCGGCGCCCACAACAGTTTGCGCGCATTTTTATTTTTCGTTCAAAATTTTTTTTCTTTAAATTCTCGATTTCTGAAGGTGTCACAGAGAAAGCAGCGGTGTCAACGGCACCCACGCGGCGCCGACAACATTTTGCCAGCATTTTTATTTTTCGGTCTAAAATTTTTTTCTTAAATATATCGATTTCTAAAGGTGTCACAGTGAAAGCAGCGGTGTCAACGGCACCCACGCGGCGCCGACAACATTTTGCGAGCATTTTTATTTTTCGGTCTAAAATTTTTTTCTTAAATATATCGATTTCTAAAGGTGTCACAGTGAAAGCAGCGGTGTCAACGGCACCCACGCGGCGCCCCCAACAGTTTGCGAGCATTTTTATTTTTCGGTCAAAAAAAAATTTCTTAAATATCTCGATTTTTGAAGGTGTCACAGTGAAAGAAGCGATGTCAACGGCACCCACGCGGCGCCCACAACAGTTTGCGAGCATTTTTATTTTTCGGTCAAAAAATTTTTTCTTAAATATCTCGATTTCTGAAGGTATCACAGTGAAAGCAGCTGTGTCAACGGAAACCACGCGGCGCCCACAACAGTTTGCGAGCATTTTTATTTTTCGGTCTAAAATTTTTCTTAAATATCTCGATTTCTGCAGGTATTTCAGTGAAAGCAGCTGTGTCACCGGAAACCACGCGGCGCCCACAACAGTTTGCGAGCATTTTTATTTTTCGGTCTAAAATTTTTTTCTTAAATATCTCGATTTCTGAAGGTGTCACAGTGAAAACAGCGGTGTCAACGGCACCCACGCGGCGCCCACAACTGTTTGCGAGCATTTTTATTTTTCGGTCAAAAAAACTTTTCTTAAATATCTCGATTTCTGAAGGTGTCACAGTGAAAGCAGCGGTGTAAACGGCACCCACGAGGCGCCCACAACAGTTTGCGAGCATTTTTATTTTTTGGTCAAAAAATTTTTTCTTTAATATCTCGATTTTTAAAGGTGTCACAGTGAAAGCAGCGGTGTCAACGGCACCCACGCGGCGCGCACTACAGTTTGCGACCATTTTTATTTTTCGGTCAAAAATTTTTTTCTTAAATATCTCTATTTCTGAAGGTGTCATAGTGAAAGCAGCGGTATCAACGGCACCCACGCGGCGCCCACAACAGTTTGCGAGCATTTTTATTTTTCGGTCAAAAAATTTTTTCTTAAATATCTCGATTTCTGAAGGTGTCACTGTGAAAGCAGCGGTGTCAACGGCACCCACGCGGGGCCCACAACAGTTTGCGAGCATTTTTATTTTTCGGTCAAAAAATTTTTTCTTTAATATCTCGATTTCTGAAGGTGTCACAGTGAAAGCAGCGGTGTCAACGGCACCCACGCGGGGCCCACAACAGTTTGCGAGCATTTTTATTTTTCTGTCAAAAATTTTTTTTTTAAATATCTCGATTTCTGAAGGTGTCACTGTGAAAGCAGCGGTGTCAACGGCACCCACGCGAGGCCCACAACAGTTTGCGAGCATTTTTATTTTTTGGTCAAAAAATTTTTTCTTTAATATCTCGATTTTTAAAGGTGTCACAGTGAAAGCAGCGGTGTCAACGGCACCCACGCGGCGCGCACTACAGTTTGCGACCATTTTTATTTTTCGGTCAAAAATTTTTTTCTTAAATATCTCGATTTCTGAAAGTGTCACAGTGAAAGCAGCGGTATCAACGGCACCCACGCGGCGCCCACAACAGTTTGCGAGCATTTTTATTTTTCGGTCAAAAAATTTTTTCTTAAATATCTCGATTTCTGAAGGTGTCACTGTGAAAGCAGCGGTGTCAACGGCACCAACGCGGGGCCCACAACAGTTTGCGAGCATTTTTATTTTTCGGTCAAAAAATTTTTTCTTTAATATCTCGATTTCTGAAGGTGTCACAGTGAAAGCAGCGGTGTTAACGGCACCCACGCGGGGCCCACAACAGTTTGCGAGCATTTTTATATTTCGGTCTAAAACATTTTTCTTTAATATCTCGATTTCTGAAGGTGTCACAGTTAAAGCTGCGGTGTCAACGGCACCCACGCGGCGCCCACAACAGTTTGCGAGCATTTTTATTTTTCTGTCAAAAAATTTTTTTTTAAATATCTCGATTTCTGAAGGTGTCACTGTGAAAGCAGCGGTGTCAACGGCACCCACGCGAGGCCCACAACAGTTTGCGAGCATTTTTATTTTTTGGTCAAAAAATTTTTTCTTTAATATCTCGATTTTTAAAGGTGTCACAGTGAAAGCAGCGGTGTCAACGGCACCCACGCGGCGCGCACTACAGTTTGCGACCATTTTTATTTTTCGGTCAAAAATTTTTTTCTTAAATATCTCGATTTCTGAAAGTGTCACAGTGAAAGCAGCGGTATCAACGGCACCCACGCGGTGCCCACAACAGTTTGCGAGCATTTTTATTTTTCGGTCAAAAAATTTTTTCTTAAATATCTCGATTTCTGAAGGTGTCACTGTGAAAGCAGCGGTGTCAACGGCACCCACGCGGGGCCCACAACAGTTTGCGAGCATTTTTATTTTTCGGTCAAAAAATTTTTTCTTTAATATCTCGATTTCTGAAGGTGTCACAGTGAAAGCAGCGGTGTCAACGGCACCCACGCGGCGCGCACTACAGTTTGCGACCATTTTTATTTTTCGGTCAAAAATTTTTTTCTTAAATATCTCGATTTCTGAAGGTGTCACAGTGAAAGCAGCGGTGTCAACGGCACCCACGCGGCGCCCACAACAGTTTGCGAGCATTTTTATTTTTCGGTCAAAAAATTTTTTCTTTAATATCTCGATTTCTGAAGGTGTCACAGTGAAAGCAGCGGTGTCAACGGCACCCACGCGGGGCCCACAACAGTTTGCGAGCATTTTTATTTTTCGGTCAAAAACATTTTTCTTTAATATCTCGATTTCTGAAGGTGTCACAGTGAAAGCTGCGGTGTCAACGGCACCCACGCGGCGCCCACAACAGTTTGCGAGCATTTTTATTTTTCTGTCAAAAAATTTTTTCTTAAATATCTCGATTTCTGAAGGTGTCACTGTGAAAGCAGCGGTGTCAACTGCACCCACGCGGAACCCACAACAGTTTGCGAGCATTTTTATTTTTTGGTCAAAAAATTTTTTCTTTAATATCTCGATTTCTAAAGGTGTCACAGTGAAAGCAGCGGTGTCAACGGCACCCACGAGGCGCGCACTACAGTTTGCGACCATTTTTATTTTTCCTTCAAAAATTTTTTTCTTAAATATCTCGATTTCTGAAGGTGTCACAGTGAAAGCAGCAGTATCAACGGCACCCACGCGGCGCCCACAACAGTTTGCGAGCATTTTTATTTTTCGGTCAAAAAATTTTTTCTTAAATATCTCGATTTCTGAAGGTGTCACTGTGAAAGCAGCGGTGTCAACGGCACCCACGCGGGGCCCACAACAGTTTGCGAGCATTTTTATTTTTCGGTCAAAAAATTTTTTCTTTAATATCTCGATTTCTGAAGGTGTCACAGTGAAAGCAGCGGTGTCAACGGCACCCACGCGGCGCGCACTACAGTTTGCGACCATTTTTATTTTTCGATCAAAAATTTTTTTCTTAAATATCTCGATTTCTGAAGGTGTCACAGTGAAAGCAGCGGTGTCAACGGCACCCACGCGGCGCCAACAACAGTTTGCGAGCATTTTTATTTTTCGGTCAAAAAATTTTTTCTTAAATATCTCGATTTCTGAAGGTGTCACAGTGAAAGAAGCGGTGTCAACGGCACCCTCGCGGCGCACACTACAGTTTGCGACCATTTTTATTTTTCGATCAAAAATTTTTCTTAAATATCTCGATTTCTGAAGGTGTCACAGTGAAAGCAGCGGTGTCAACGGCACCCACGCGGCGCCCACAACTGTTTGCAAGCATTTTTATTTTTCGGTCTAAAAAATATTTCTTTAATATCTGGATTTCTGAAGGTGTCACAGCGAAAGCAGCGGTGTCAACGGCACCCACGCGGGGCCCACAACAGTTTGCGAGCATTTTTATTTTTCGGTCAAAAAAATTTCTTTAATATCTCGATTTCTGAAGGTGTCACAGCGAAAGCAGCGGTGTCAACGGCACCCACGCGGCGCGCACAACAGTTTGCGAGCATTTTTATTTTTCGGTCAAAAATTTTTTTCTTAAATATCTCGATTTCTGAAGGTGTCACAGCGAAAGCAGCTGTGTCAACGTCACCCACGCGGCGCCCACAACAGTTTGCGAGCATTTTTATTTTTCGGTCTAAAAAACATTTCTTAAATATCTCGACTTCTAAAGGTGGCAGAGGGAAAGCAGCGGTGTCAACGGCACCCACGTTGTACCCTCAACATTTAGCGAGTATATTTATTATACCGTCGAAATTTTTTTTCTTAATATTTTGATTTTTGAAGGTAATAAATGGAAAGCAGAGGAGTCAACGGTACCTACGCGGTGCACAAAACAGTTTACGTGCATTTTTATTTTTAAGAATAAAAATTTTATCTTCGATATAACGATTTCTGAAGGTAGCACAGGGAAAAATGCGGTGACAACGGCACCTACGCGGTGCCTAACACATTTAGCGAGCATTTTTATTTTTAGGTCGAAACATTTTTTTTCAATATTTCGATTTTTGAACGTGGCACAGGAAAGGCAGACGTGTCAACGGCATCAACGTGGTGCTCACAACAGTTACGAGTATTTTTATTTTTCGGTCGAAACATTTTTTTTCAATATCTCGAATTTTGAAGGTGGCACAGGGAAGGCAGACGTGTCAACGGCAACAACGTGGTGCCCACAACAGTTACGAGCATATTTATTTTTCGATCAAAAAATTTTCTTCAATATCTCGATTTCTGAAGGTGGCACAGGGGAAGCAGAGGTGTCAACAATACCTACGCGGTGCCCACAACACTTTACGAGTATTTTTATATTTAGGTCGAAAATTTTTTCTTTGTCTCGATTTCTGAAGTTGGTACAGAAAAAGCAACAGCTGTTTTCCCGGTGCCACCTTCAAATATCGAGATATTGAATAAAAAAATTTTCGCCCGAAAAATAAAAATGCTCGCAAACTGTTGTGGACGCCGCGTGGGTGCCGTTGACACCGCTGCTTTCCCTGTGCCACCTTCAGAAATCGAGATATTTAAAAAAAAAATTTAGACCGAAAAATAAAAATGCTCGCAAACTGTTGTGGGCACCGCGTGGGTGCCGTTGATACCGCTGCTTTCCCTGTGCCACCTTCAGAAATCGAGATATTTAAAAAAAAAATTTTAAACCGAAAAATAAAATGCTCGCAAACTGTTGTGGGCACCGCGTGGGTGCCGTTGACTCCGCTGCTTTCCCTGTGCCTCATTCAGAAATCGAGATATTTAACAAAAAAAATTTAAACCGAAAAATAAAAATGCTCGCAAACTGTTGTGGGCACCGTGTGGGTGCCGTTGACTCCGCTGCTTTTCCTGTGCCACCCTCAGAAATCGAGATATTGAGGAAAAAAATTTTGAAAAAATAAAAATGCTCGCAAACTGTTGCTGGTACCGCGTAGGTGCTGTTGACACCTCTGCCTTCCCTGTGCTACCTTCAAAAATCGAGATATTGAAGAAAAAATTTTTCCCCCGAAAAATAAAAATGCTCGTAATCTGTTGCGGTCACCCCATAGGTGCCGTTGGCACCGCTGCTTTCCCGTTTTCATTTTCAAAAATCGAGATATTTAAGAAAAAATTTTTAGACCGAAAAATAAAAATGCACGTAAACTGTTCTGGGCACATAAAACACAAGCACTCCATAAATATAAGCACCCATCAAATACAAGTATTTCATGAATATAAGGACCCATCGAACACAAGCACTCCATGAATGTAAGTACCCATCAAATATAAGTACCTTATGAATGTATGGATCCGTCGAATACAAGCACTCCATGAATATAAAGACCCATCAAATACAAGTACCCCCAGAATATAAGGACTCATGAAACACAAGCACTCTGGGAATATAAGGACCCCTCAAATACAAGTATCCCCTTAATTTAAGGACCCATCGAACCCAAGTACTCCATGAATATGAAAACCCATCAAATACAAGCAAACCAGGAATATTCTCGCTTGAAGTATCCAATGAATGTGAGTACCCATCAGACAGCTAAGTAAACTACAGGTTTAATGTTCGTGCTGTTGTAGTGTCATAAACAGCTCATTCACCAGTCCTTGAACCTTTTGCGAGCTTTTCCACTTTACTATTTCAAAAGTCTATCTACCTATACACTGGTTTTTTAATGTGCGCCCAAGTAAACGGTGTATATACACCTATACATGGGTTTACACAAGTATACACAGGTATACAAAGTATATATACGGGTTTACACAAGGTATACACAAGTATATATAACAACGCACGAGTATACGCGTGTACAATGAAGTAAGCTCGGATATACACAAACATACTTGGGTAAACACAACTATAAAGGTAAAATATTCCACAGTATACATTTCATACGCAAGTATATAGAATTATACCACCATTATACACAAGTATGTACAGTTATTAACGGTAAATGCGAGTAAACGCAAGTATACTGGAGTAAACACAGGTATACACAAATATGTACAAGCACACACAGTTATACACAAAGTACACATCGCATACACAAATATACATATGTATACAGAAATATAGGCGGGTATACATACGTATGCAGATGTATACAGTTATACACAAGTATACACAGGTATAAAGAGGATATATACGTATTTAAATGTGTGAAAGGGTAGGTGTAAGCCTTATACTTTGGACGCTAGTGTTCCAAATTCATGACACACAGACATCACTGAGCCTATGGCCCTTTTTGTGATACCAGCATGCCATGAAAATGGGCCAGCAAGGCCAGTCAAGAATTACTCATCCTAAAAAAAAGAGAAGGCTGTATATGTGGCTATGAAGAAGGGTACACCAGTATAAACAAGAATACACAGGAATAGAAAAGCATATACACGAGTTTACACAAGTATAAACTATTATACGCGTCAAGTATACACATCTATACACGTGTATACACAAGCATACACAAGTATACATCTGGTATACGTGGGTATACATACGTTTACAAGGGTATACACAAGTGTGCACTATTATACACAAGTATGAACACATACACAGGTATACAGAGGCTTACACGGGTGTATACACAAGTATTACCAAGCATACATAAATACAAGGGAACACAAGTATACACAGGTATACACATATATACACGAGTTTACACAAGTATAAACTATTATACGCGTGTATACACAAGTATACTCATCTATATACGTGTATACACAAGCATACACAAGTATACATGGGTATACTCTGGTATACGTGGGTATACATACATTTACAAGAATATACACAAGTATGCACTGTTATACACAAGTATGAACACGTATACATGGGTATGAACAAGTATACACCGTTTAACAGAGGCTTACACGGGTGTATACACAAGTATTACCAAGCATACATAAGCATAAACAAGCTTAGACGGGTATACACAAGTATACACAAGTTTACACGAGTACACACAAGTATACACAGGTATACTAAAGTATATACACGAGTTTACACAAGCATAATCTATTATACGCATGTATACGCAAGTATACACATCTATACACGCGTATACACAAACATACACAAGTATACATGGGTACACTCTGGTACACGTGGGTATACATACGTTTACAAGGGTATAAACACAAGTATGAACACGTATACACGGGTATGAACAAGTTTACACCGGTAAACAGAGGCTTACACGGGTGTATACACAAGTATTACCAAGCATACATAAGTATAAACAAGCTTACACGGGTATACACAAGTATACACAAGTTTACACGGGTACACACAAGTATACACAGGTATACACATATATACACGAGTTTATACAAGTATAAACTATTATAAGCGTGTATACTACACGTGTATACACAAGCATACACAAGTATACATGGGTATACTCTGGCATACGTGGGTATACATACGTTTACAAGAATATACACAAGTATGCACTGTTATACACAAGTATGAACACGTATACACGGGTATGAACAAGTATACACCGGTAAACAGAGGCTTACACGGGTGTATACACAAGTATTACCAAGCATACATAAGTATAAACAAGCTTACAAGGATATACACAAGTATACACAATTTTACACAGGTACACAATATACTAGAGTATATACACGAGTTTACACAAGTATAAACTATTATACGTGTGTATACACAAGTATACACATCTATACACGTATATACACAAGCATACACATGTATACACAAACATACACAGGTATACATGGGTATACTCTGGTATACGTGGGTATACATACGTTTACCAGGGTATACACAAGTATACTCTGATATACACAAGTATGAACACGTGTACACGGGTATGAACAAGTATACAACGGTAAACAGAGGCTTACACGGGTGTATACACAAGTATTACCAAGCATACATAAGTATAAACAAGCTTACATGGGTATACACAAGTATACACAAGTTTACACGGGAGCACACAAGTATATACAGGTATACTATAGTATATACACGAGTTTACACAAGCATAATCTATTATACACGTGTATACACAAGTATACACATCTATACATGCGCATACACAAGCATACACAAGTATACATGGGTATACTCTGGTATATGTGGGTATACATACGTTTGCAAGGGTATACACAAGTGTGCACTGTTATACACAAGTATGAACACATACAAACGGGTATACAGAGGCTTACGCGGGTGTATACACAAGTATTCCAAAGCATACATAAGTATAAATAAGCTTACACGGGAATACACAAGTATACACAAGTTTACACGAGTACACACAAGTATACACAGGTATACTAAAGTATATACATGAGTTTACACAAGCATAATCTATTATACGCGTGTATACACAAGTATACACATCTATACACACGTATACACAAACATACACAAGTTTACATGGGTACACTCTGGTACACGTGTGTATACATAGGTTTACAAGTGTATACACACAAGTATGAACACGTATACACGGGTATGAACAAGTATACACCGGTAAACAGAGGCTTACGCGGGTGTATACACAAGTATACACAAGTTTACACGAGTAAACACAAGTATACACAGGTATACACATATAGACACGAGTTTACACAAGTATAAACTATTATACGCGTGTATACACAAGTATATACATCTATACACGCGTATACACAAACATACACAAGTATACATGGGTATACTCTGGTATACGTGGGTATACATACGTTTACAAGGGTATACACACAAGTATGAACACGTATACACGGGTATGAACAAGTTTACACCGGTAAACAGAGGCTTACACTGGTGTATACACAAGTATACACAAGTTTATACGGGTACACACAAGTATACACAGGTATACACATATAGACACGAGTTTACACAAGTATAAACTATTATACGCGTGTATACACAAGTATACACATCTATATACGTGTATACACAAGCATACACAAGTATACATGGGTATACTCTGGTATAGTGGGTATACATACATTTACAAGAATATACACAAGTATGTACTATTATACACAAGTATGAACACGTATACATGGGTATGAACAAGTATACACCGTTTAACAGAGGCTTACACGGGTGTATACACAAGTATTACCAAGCATACATAAGCATAAACAAGCTTAGACGGGTATACACAAGTATACACAAGTTTACACGAGTACACACAAGTATACACAGGTATACTAAAGTATATACACGAGTTTACACAAGCATAATCTATTATACTCGTGTATACGCAAGTATACACATCTATACACGCGTATACACAAACATACACAAGTATACATGGGTACACTCTGGTACACGTGGGTATACATACGTTTACAAGGGTATAAACACAAGTATGAACACGTATACACGGGTATGAACAAGTTTACACCGGTAAACAGAGGCTTACACGGGTGTATACACAAGTATTACCAAGCATACATAAGTATAAACAAGCTTACACGGGTATACACAAGTATACACAAGTTTACACGGGTACACACAAGTATACACAGGTATAAACATATATACACGAGTTTATACAAGTATAAACTATTATACGCGTGTATACTACACGTGTATACACAAGCATACACAAGTATACATGGGTATACTCTGGCATACGTGGGTATACATACGTTTACAAGAATATACACAAGTATGCAATGTTATACACAAGTATGAACACGTATACACGGGTATGAACAAGTATACACCGGTAAACAGAGGCTTACACGGGTGTATACACAAGTATTACCAAGCATACATAAGTATAAACAAGCTTACAAGGATATACACAAGTATACACAATTTTACACAGGTACACAAAAGTATACACAGGTATACTAGAGTATATACACGAGTTTACACAAGTATAAACTATTATACGCGTGTATACACAAGTATACACATCTATACGCAAGCATACACAAGTATACACCTGGTATACGTGGGTATACATACGTTTACAAGGGTATACACAAGTGTGCACTATTATACACAAGTATGAACACATACACAGGTATACAGAGGCTTACACAGGTGTATACACAAGTATTACCAAGCATACATAAATATAAACAAACTTACACGGGTATACACAAGTATACACAAGTTTACACGGGAACACATTAGTATACACAGGTATACACATATATACACGAGTTTACACAAGTATAAACTATTATACGTGTGTATACACAAGTATACACATCTATACACGTATATACACAAGCATACACGTGTATACACAAGCATACACAGGTATACATGGGTATACTCTGGTATACGTGGGTATACATACGTTTACAAGGGTATACACAAGTATGCTCTGATATACACAAGTATGAACACGTGTACACGGGTATGAACAAGTATACAACGGTAAACAGAGGCTTACACGGGTGTATACACAAGTATTACCAAGCATACATAAGTATAAACAAGCTTACATGGGTATACACAAGTATACACAAGTTTACACGGGGGCACACAAGTATATACAGGTATACTAAAGTATATACACGAGTTTACACAAGCATAATCTATTATACACGTGTATACACAAGTATACACATCTATACACGCGCATACACAAGCATACACAAGTATACATGGGTATACTCTGGTATATGTGGGTATACATACGTTTGCAAGGGTATACACAAGTGTGCACTGTTATACACAAGTATGAACACATACAAACGGGTATACAGAGGCTTACGCGGGTGTATACACAAGTATTCCAAAGCATACATAAGTATAAATAAGCTTACACGGGAATACACAAGTATACACAAGTTTACATGGGTACACACAAGTATACACAGGTATACACATATACACATGAGTTTACACAAGTATAAACTATTATACGCGTGTATACACAAGTATACACATCTATACACGTGTATACACAAGCATACACAAGTATACATGGGTATACTCTGGTATACGTGGGTATACATACGTTTACAAGAATATACACAAGTATGTACTGTTATACACAAGTATGAACACGTATACACGGGTAGAAACAAGTATACACCGGTAAACAGAGACTTACACGGGTGTATATACGAGTATTACCAAGCATACATAAGTATAAACAAGCTTACACGAGTATACACAAGTATACACAAGTATACACGAGTACACACAAGTATACACAGGTATACTAAAGTATATACGCGAGTTTACACAAGCATAATCTATTATACGCGTGTATACACAAGTATACACATCTATACACGCGTATACACAAACATACACAAGTTTACATGGGTACACTCTGGTATACGTGGGTATACATACGTTTACAAGTGTATACACACAAGTATGAACACGTATACACGGGTATGAACAAGTTTACACCGGTAAACAGAGGCTTACACGGGTGTATACACAAGTATTACCAAGCATACATAAGTATAAACAAGCTTACATGGGTATACACAAGTTTACACAAGTTTACACGGGTACACACAAGTATACACAGGTATACACATATACACATGAGTTTACACAAGTATAAACTATTATACGCGTGTATACACAAGTATACACATCTATACACGTGTATACACAAGCATACACAAGTATACATGGGTATACTCTGGTATACGTGGGTATACATACGTTTACAAGAATATACACAAGTATGTACTGTTATACACAAGTATGAACACGTATACACGGGTAGAAACAAGTATACACCGGTAAACAGAGACTTACACGGGTGTATATACGAGTATTACCAAGCATACATAAGTATAAACAAGCTTACATGAGTATACACAAGTATACACAAGTATACACGAGTACACACAAGTATACACAGGTATACTAAAGTATATACGCGAGTTTACACAAGCATAATCTATTATACGCGTGTATACACAAGTATACACATCTATACACGCGTATACACAAACATACACAAGTTTACATGGGTACACTCTGGTATACGTGGGTATACATACGTTTACAAGTGTATACACACAAGTATGAACACGTATACACGGGTATGAACAAGTTTACACCGGTAAACAGAGGCTTACACGGGTGTATACACAAGTATTACCAAGCATACATAAGTATAAACAAGCTTACATGGGTATACACAAGTTTACACAAGTTTACACGGGTACACACAAGTATACACAGGTATACACATATAAACACGAGTTTACACAAGTATAAACTATTATACGCGTGTATACACAAGTATACACATCTATACACGCGTATACACAAGAATACACAAGTATACATGGGTATACTCTGGTATACGTGGGTATACATACGTTTACAAGAATATACACAAGTATGCACTGTTATACACAAGTATGAACACGTATACACGGGTATGAATAAGTATACACCGGTAAACAGAGGCTTACACGGGTGTATACACAAGTATTACCAAGCATACATAAGCATAGACAAGCTTACACGGGTATACACAAGTATACACAAGTTTACACGGGTACACACAAGTATACACAGGTATTTACATATATACACAAGTTTACACAAGTATAAACTATCATACGCGTGTATACACAAGTATACACATCTATACACGCGTATACACAAGCATACACAAGTATACATGGGTATACTCTGGTATACGTGGGTATACATACGTTTGCAAGGGTATACACAAGTGTGCACTGTTATACACAAGTATGAACACATATAAACGGGTATACAGAGGCTTACGCGGGTGTATACACAAGTATTACCAAGCATACATAAGTATAAATAAGCTAACACGGGTATACACAAGTATACACAAGTTTACACGGGTACACACGAGTATACACAGGTATACACATATATACACGAGTTTACACAAGTATAAACTATTATACGCGTGTATACACAAGTATACACATCTATACACGTGTATACACAAGCATACACAAGTATACATGGGTATACTCTGGTATACGTGGGTATACATACGTTTACAAGAATATACACAAGTATGCACTGTTATACACAAGTATGAACACGTATACATGGGTATGAACAAGTATACACCGGTAAACAGAGGCTTACACGGGCATACACAGGTATACACAAGTATACATGTGTATATACAAGTTTATACTATACCTAAGTCATTCTAACCAATCAGATTTCAGCATTTCGCATAGATAACGAGTCATATTCTACCGCGGGAAAAATATACCCCGATTGCCGACGTAAAACGGTACCCGGTTCCGTTCCATTCGTTCAAACGGTGAGAAAGCTACAGTAGCTGGTGGCTGGGGGAGCCTAGGCTGATTGTATGGCGGCTATTTTACCCATAAATCGTTGGAAAGTTATATGGAGAAGTACCGTAAGCTACTGTTTTCTAGTTTCGCTGAGATTCTGTGTTTTTGTGCGTGTGGTAACGCTGCCATCCTACCGTTTTGTGTCAAATGGCACTAGGCTCGGGATGGATGGTTACTTACTATGGCTCCTAGCAGTCGTTCAGTCTTGCTACAGTTTCTGGGAATGTTTTCCTTGCTCTAGCTTAGCCTTCTACTCCATCGATCGAATCTTGATGCTAGTTGGCCTGCTTGCTCTATTGTGCCGAACGGTGCAGCCTTTCAAGCCTCTAGCTTTTCTTACAGATCTACAAACTCTTGTTAGAATGACTTAGGCATAGTACAAAATAGAAAGATCACTGCGTAGTGGGTTGTATGGCCCGTTATCTACCTTGGAAAAGTTATCTCCCTTGGAAGCCTCGGAAGTACCTCAGGCTTCGCCCTCGGAACTTCCTAGGCTTCCGCGGGTGATAACTTTTCCCGCGGTAGATAACGGGTCGTACACCCCGCTACGCAGTGATCTATCCTATACATAAACAGGTATACAGCGGTATACACAAATGTGCACAGGAAAACACGGGTATACACAGAAATACACGGGTATACACAGGTATACAAGTGTATACACATGTGTACCACAGTATACAATAGAATACACAAGTATACACGAGTATATATGGGTATACGAGGGTAAACACAAGTATGCCCGGCATACACAAGTATACACAAGTATACCGGGCATATACAAATACACACAGTTAAATACAAGTATCACAAACGTACCAGGTATACACAAGTACACACAGGTATATCAAAGGTATACACAAGTGTAGACAGGTGTACACAAGTATACATGTAATAGTTGTACCATGGGTTTCTAGAGTGTATTGAATTTGTACTCCGAAGGCAGTTATATGTATTCCCGAGGGTGCAGCCCGAGGGAATACCTATAACTGCACGAAGAGTTCAAACCCATACACCCTAGAAACCCATGGTACAGGTGACTTGTACCATAATACAATTACAAACGCTGTTAGTTATAACAAGTGCTAATGGAGAAGCATGTTGCCTTGCAACCATATACCCTAGGTTATATTGACGGTTCAAATGAGTCGCTAGGGTGTAGGCTGATATACCCTGGGCGGTGCCTTTCATGTAGAGGTGCATTGTGGTACAAGAATACATACAAGTGTACACGATTATACACGGGTATACACATGTATACACAAATATACACCAGTATACACCAATGTATATTACTCTACACAAGTATACACAGTTGTAAACAAGTATTCACAACTATACACGTGTATACACAAGTATGAAGAGCTAAACCCGGGTATACACAAGTATACACAAACATACACTGGTATACACTGGTGGTATACGTGGGTATACACAGGTATACGTGGATATACCAAAGTATACGTGGGTATACACTAGATACAGGGGTATACACAGGTGCACTCTGGTACAAACATTGTATACACAAGTATACCCGGTATACACTAATATGCACAGGTATACACATGTATACACAAGCATTAACAGGTTTACTAGTTTACAGGGGTATACAAGTATATGCAAGTATACATGGGTATACAAGAATATCCAGAAGTATACACAAGTATATGGAATATACACAAGTATACATAGGTATGCACCAGTATACCGGGTATACTCCAGTATACCAGGTATACAGAAGTACACACAGGTATACACAAGTATACACAAGTACACCAGGTATACACAAGTACACACAAAGGTATACACAAGTATACACAGGTGTACACTGTTATACACAAGCATACACGAATATTACACACAGGTGTACTCGGTTATACACAAGTATACATATGTATACAAAAGTATACACGAGTATACACAGGTATACACAAGTATACACACATGTACACGCATACACAGGTATACACAAGCAAACACAGGTATACAGATGTATGCTCGGGTATAAACAAGTATACACAAGTATACACAGGTATACACGTGTATACGTTGGTATGCGTATTAGTTAAAACCAGCCACCAAGGGCTGTATGGAATTTATAGCACACGAGTGCAATAACTAATTAGGGCTCTAATTAGATAATTATTGCATGAGTGCCCCATACAGCCTGCAGGTGGCTTGGTTTAACAGATTTGTAGCCCTATGGCTTCCAGTGCATGCTCAGCTTACCATCAGTGGCTTCCTTCAAGTGTACAGCTGCAACCACAGGACAATAACAGGTTATTGCCCTGCTCTGTGGTAAGCCACAGGGCAATAACCTGTATTGCCCTCCTCTGGGGTTACTACAGAGCATTATGGCATATATTGCCCAGTCGGTGCCTTTGATAGTATGGCTTCAAGGGCTACAAGTATAGGTTAAACCACAACTCCAAGGGCTGTATGGGAAATACGTGAGTGCAATAATTCAATTAGAGCACGAGGGCAAAGCCCAAGGGCTCTTGTTTAATCATTACACGAGTGGATTTCCCATACAGCCCTCTTCGAGCTGTGGTTTAACTTGTTTGTAGCATGGAATAGCGAGTGGAATGGCTCGTTGGTTTGAGCAGTAAGAGCGCTCGGCATCGGAAAGCAAGGTAAGTTACTCCACATCTGTCTGTAGTTTGTAGAGAGTCATACTGCCTGCCGTTGTGGCTAAGCGAGAGCTAGATCGGTGTTCTGTTGTAGCCTCTAGCTGCCTTTCATGTTCAATAAAGTTGCTAGGAGTGCTGTCTGTGCTAGTTGAGAAGATTTTGAGTTGTTAAAGCCTTTTTGTCATGCTTACCGTTTCCAGCTAGGTACCTTTCGGTTAGTGTCTACAAAGCTCTAGAGAGCCTTGCCGGTCAAGCTAACTGAATTATAGTACGTTTTTGAAGCTTGTCTGCGAAATATCCAGCCACGTACCGTCCGGTGAATGTCTACAGAGCTCTAGAGAGCCTACCTAGCTGTAGTCGCTAAGGCTTCTGGTGAAATATATGCCGTTATGCGGTGCAATATGGATATTGCACTGGAAGCGAGTGCTGTATGGAATATATTGCACTGTCGGTGCTTTGAACCACCCACGTACCTTGCTACAAACTAGTATACACAGGTATACACAGGCATACACAGGCATACACAGGTATTCAGAGGCAGACACTGGTATACACAAGTATGACCAGGTATACACTAGTATACACAAGTATACAAGAGTATATACAAGTATACACACTTATACATGGGTAAACACATGTATGCACAACCATACATGGGTATACACAAGTATACACTGGTATACAGTGGTAAACACACGTATACACTAGTATACACAAGCATGTTAGGCAAATGCAAATTCTATTCCTGCCACTAAGCGGTCACACGCACCTGGCAAAGCCAAGCTGCTTATGCACTAAGCAAGTACTATTGGCCAGTGCTGGTAAACTCCCGGAGCCGGGCTAGGAGCTCGCAGGAAGACTGATTGCTTCTCTCAGCATTTGGTGTTGGCACCCGAAGTCCCACCTGGACCAAGGCTGATACATGAGAGCAGCCAGTTGAATTCGCACCCCAGTGAAAATGCCAGGTACCCATTAGAGCTGGGAGGGCTGGTGTGTACAGGTGACATGAGATGGTACTTCACACCAAATAAATGATGGAAATAATATTTATTTACCAGGGGATTCGAACCACCAACCCTTGGGTTGTGAGTCCAGTGCTCTAAACACTCTGCCACCGTGACACACACATACACAAGCATACACGGGTATACACAAACACACAGGTAAACACAAATATACACAAATATACACGAGTATACATAAGTATACACTTGTGTACAGAAGTATACATTGGTATATACGAGTATATACAGGCATACAAAGTATACGCGAGGATACACTCATATGGTCTTGTATACACAGGTATACACAAGCATACACGAGTATACACAGGTATACATGGGTATACACAAGTATATCCACAAGTAATCACGAGTATATACGACTATACGGGGGTATACACAAGTATACACAGGTATACACGTGTACACACAGGTATACACGTTTATACACAGGTATACATAAATATACATAAGTACGTATACACGTTTATGCACAAGTATACACAAGTATACGGAGTTATACACAAGTATACACGGGTATACACAGGGGTATACACTGGTATACACAAGTGCACACAGGTATACGGCAATATACACCGGTATACACGTGTAGACCCGTGTAAACCTCAATATAAATGTTGCCTCCTTCGCTGGAAGCAGCATTCTAATTAGTGGGCACACACACTAGGCTATTTGTATGCATAGATTTAGAGATATAGCACTCACCTCCATATCATCTGGCCAAACCGCCTCCTAATGCCAACGTCCCTGATTGTGTACCCTCGTAATCAGGCCACCTGTAGAGGGTAGAGATATTACCGTAAACTACGTATTATCCGCCCATCTCCCTCTTTGAGTCAAAGTTACGATAGGGTATTTATGCCCTTGTAGCCCGTTGCTAGGTGGTTAAGTTTACAGAGGCCCTATAAATGGGTAAAATACCCCAGAAGAGGTGAATCAGCTATATCAAGTGTAAAAAGTAGCTATATCAGGGGTGAAGAATGGCTATAACTACCACAAAAACTTGAATTGTGAATTTTTAAATTTAAATTTTTAAGAGCAAAATCAGTCAGTGAATGAATGAAGAGCAAAATGAAGAGACAGCTGGAAAACAACTGAAAACTACAAGCAGAGAAACAACTAAAACAAGTTAGTCAGACCAAAACTCATTAAACTCGATATAAGTTATAGGTCCAGGATATTGCCCAGGGGTAAGGCTGGAAGTGAAGGAGGGACTAAAGACTGTGGCTGGGGTAAGCTAGGACTGTGACAACTCTAGATTGTTACATTACGGCCAGAAAAGTTCATTTGCGGCACCAGTACAGGAAGCTGTACAGGAGGTGGTACCGGAGGTAGTACAGGAACACGTGAAGTGGTCTGCAATGACAGCTGTTTCTGGAAAGTTGTGCCATCTGTAGCTGAGAGGATTCGAGACGCCGTCTCCTGCTGACCGATTGTAGTGCACTCATAGTGACGAAGCCCACTAACTGACAAATGTCTCATTCCATTCCTGTATTAAATTTTCTGGAACACCAGCTTGATACAGGTCTATTGCACCTGTCACTCACAGGCTATGGTCGATCTTTCTGCCACTTATTCCTCCCTCAGAGTACACTTCTTTCACCATTTTACAGAGGGAGTTCTTCCCAATTGGGTTCACAGTAAACCATGGCTTTGAGGAGTCATCGTGAACGGTTGAACAGGGCTGCACATAGAAATTGTCACGAGTGAATGCTGCCGGAAAAAGCTTCGGTATGTATAGATCAAGTACATGAACATGGCATCGAGTACCAGCCTTGGGTGCAGCAACGATTAGTACAGCCTTGTTTTTCACACGCACCTGTGCCAAGCCACCGGAACAATTCTTAGACGTGTTCTCTGTGTAGGCATACCTGAGGGGATCAGTGAACTTCTTGTGCTGGCTGAGCTTGAGTTGCTGGTGTTCTTCTCCCCCTAGTAAACAAAAGTTCTTTCCATTTGGAAAAAAAAATTGCATGCAACAATACCTTCGTATTCTTTGTTGACCGCACACCAGACTCCCCTGAGCATTTCTTCTTCCGCTTTTGTGAATGGCTGTGCTTCCTTAGTCTCAGAGCCAACTCCCTGCAGCCACAGTTCTCGAAGAGCGTTGTCAAGGGCGTTATGAAAAGACGAAAATCGCTGATCTCCTGTGTCCAAGAAGTTGGGGCTACAAGTGGGCTGAGCGTGCGTATGATGAAATAGCCCAGTTAGCAGCATGTAAACAGATTTGGAGGGTATCGACTGCCATCTTGCTTCCTTGTCTCAGCTACAAACACTGCTTTTGATTGTAAAACCGACGGTAAGTCCGTAAGCCACTTCACTTTTTATTGGATAACAGTAGTGTGCATGCTTCTTTAATAACTAGTTCCTCACAATTTGCATTCACTGTGGTGTGGTACTTGCCTAGAAAAGCTATACTTACCTCGTATGCTCGCTTTGCATACCGCACGTTTGAAAAATGTTTGAGTGGGGGGATACTACATGGCCTTTATAAAACTACGTATTATCAGCCCCCTCCCCTCTTTCAGCTTGCACTTAAGCGGGCCCGCCCATGAGCGGATATTACGTAGTTTACGGTACCATCTCTGCATGGGTGAGGATTAGACCTAGGTCTATTGGCTGGTGGGTATAGTGTTAACTATGTACGTGCATACCCAGACACATATATAATATTATACATATTGCAAACTTCTGTGAGAAGATAAGCTTTCTGAGAGAGTAAAGTAATCCCGAAAAATCGGGACCCAGCTGGGGATTCAACCCAGGACCTTCTGAATACTAGTCAGATGCTCTTACCAATTGAGCTATTGGAGCCCCCTTGGCATATGCATGTCTATAGTACATTATGATTATATTATAGGGCCTGCGAGAGTGACCTCCACGTTTCCAGGCTTTGGGTTAGGAATCAGTACTATCACCTACGTATGTATAAAAATGGGGAGGTATGTGGGGCGAACTGGCTAACACACAGCTCGGGTTAGGGTTGGGCTGCTGAATGAATAGCAGGAAAACATATATTATACGGCAGCATGAGCTAGGGTTAGGCATTTACACCCCTCTAGCTGGAGGCAGCATTCTAATTAGAGGGCATGCATACTAGACTATTTTGTATGCATGGATAAAGAGATATAGTAGACCCACCTCCATATCATCTGGCCTAACCGTTTACTAATGCAGATGTCCCTCATCACGTACCCTCATGATCAGGCCACCTGCAGAGGGTAGAGGTATTACTATCTCTGAGTGGTTAGGGTTAGGCCTACATGTAGGGAATCCGTGGATATTCTGACAGAGTGGTAGGAGGATGTGTCCATCCGAGGATGATCCTGGGATAGTCACAGTTAATAGGGAATCCGGGGATACTCTAACAGAGGGCGTAGGAGTATGTGTCTATCCAAGGATGATCCTGGGATAGTCACAGTTACCAGGGAACCCGTGGATACTTTGACAGAGGGTGTAGGAGTATGTGACCGTCCGAGATTAATCCTGGGATAGTCAGTGGATACTCTGACAGAGGGGGTAGGAGTGTGTGCCCATCCTGGATAAATACTGGGATATATACAGTTAATAGTTAGCACTTGACTGGAAAAGGCTCAAGTTACTTTGGACACATGAAAACCCCTGACGTGTCACGGCGTCATTAGACGACCCTCAGCTCTCATGTCCTCCACATAAAGAGCGCTGATGTGGTGTCATGTGATGTTGTTCCCATTGCACCGGGTATCGGTATGCCTCATACACTATGTAGCATGTTTCCGCAACCACACTGGGGAGCAAGTCAATTCACTACGGTCCACATACATACCCAGAGTGACCTCTTGCTGAATGGTCAAGCAATTCCTGGCTGTCTTTCATCTGATGAGGTGGGTCTGAGAAGAAAAGTAGCTCCCTATCTTCTGAGGTAAAAGGGTTTGGTACCTTGTGCACCATCTCAGATCCAGCACTATGCAACTTAATGAACCGACGATTTACCGAGTTGCCATCCAAAGTAGCGCCTGATACCTATATGTATAAGCATAAACCATAGACTGCTATATATATGCAAACACAATGTCGTGTGTTAATGTACTAACCTTCAGGCCACGACTTTCAATTCTGCACACCGCATCCCAGAATGGATTGTACAGCTTCTCTCCTGTCAGAGTACTGCATGGGAACTATGCATAGGGGATCTGCAACTTGTTAAACAGTTCCCACAGCATGAAGACTAGCACAGATTTCGCCAAGAACAGTGGGTGCTCACCACCAATGAGAGCCATTTCGTAGGTACCCAGCTGATCATTGATGTCACCAAGGTTGGTGGAGCCGATCAGTTCACCGGTGTGTTTGTAATAAACAAGGTCTTCGCGTACATGCATCTCATCCAGAAGCAGTAAAACATACTTGTTGCGCTCGGGACAGCTGTTCACCTCAGCAGCTTCAACCAGCAGGTCGTCGACTTTCTCAGGACTTGCATTAGCATAAATCCATGTAGTCACACAGGGTGTGTTGTGATGGGAGCTTCAACACCCCTCATTCCCATATGGCCAGATAATAATAATAAAAGACAATAATGCCAACTGTATCATAAAAATACCCTGGAACGATGATGGATGTACAAGCACCATCTAATCATCAGAGGGCGCCTGCGCATGCCCTAGGAATCACCCCTCGACGCTGCTGCCTTTTGCTATAATTTGCCAAAATAGCTCCTGAAAGGACTTCGGAGGAAGGACTGTCACCGATTGAAGGTTTCTTGTTTGGCTATCCATGAATTACGAATTATCACACTTCTCCAACCTTTAACAAACTAAAAACGTTTCTTGCCAACGCTTGGACTAACTGCGTTGGCGTTCTTCAGGGCCACGAAACACACAGAAAACTATGCAAATTAAGCGCTACGCTGCAAATCGAGCCCCGCCTCTTGATGGCGTCATCTTCCGGAGCGTCTTATTATTCCAACTTCTGAGAATGTGTCGCCGATCGCTAATTAGTATGCGATCGGCGCTGAGGATCAAAGTGGGCTGGCTCGCGAGACTAACACGGACTATGGTCAGTGAAGCAGTCATTATGGGCTATTTTACGGTAGTCATTATAGGCTATGTACTATAAATAGCAAGCTTGTTATGATGCGCGTTTAATACCAAGAAAACATGTAAGGCGGGCGATGTCGGGCACCACGAGCACTGTATAGGATCGCTTGCAGTATCTTGACGGGAGATGTGGGTCTAGGTATTCCTACACACCTCCAGTGCACTTTATCGGCTGCACAGTCGCCTGTGTTTTGTTGACTGGTGTACCACAGCCAGGTACGTCATGTATGAACTAGAGCCAGGAGATTGCTGTGTAATTGCATTCCATAGAGCGATCCTAGGTGGGTACAAGTTGGGATAAGCCAGCTAGACTATTACATGACTCAGATAAATGCTCATGCTCATATAAATGTTTAGGGATGTGAACTACCTTGCGACTATCCTGTGGATCAGTATAATATGAGTTAGGGCAAGTTGTGAGGAGTTAAACTGTGGGTATATATCAGTCTGAACAGCGTTCAACCGAGGGTACTTTGTCTCCCCTCAGACCCTGCTTAAACCAGCCCACTCCCAACTTGAACCATACGATAATCCACACCTAAAGGAGAGTTCATTAATATATAAACCATGGCCAGGAGGTGTACATGTATATCAGTGATATACCACCTGCCGTGGAGGTGTTTGGGAATATACCATGAGGGTCGCAGGCTTAAGGTATAACCCTCTGAACACCAGGAAGTAGTATAGCAATAATATTCACCGATTGGACATGGTTCATATCATGTAGAATCTTGACGAGGTGTAATCCTCTTGCAGTTTCCATAGCAACATGGTTTACTCCCGCATACGATCACAAACTACTTTATACCTTGAGCATCAGTTGGTGGATCTGCAATAGCCACTGAACCCACTTTCACCGCTTAGTGTACTCAAATTCTATTACAGGACATCTCCAGTCTTCTGTTCTACTCCATTCTATGTATTCCTATTCCATAAGGCTTATTATGGTGTACCAAAGTATTGCAAACTGATTTTTTTCTGTAGTTTGGGTATATACAATTGCACGAGACACGTGATGACACTCCATATATTATAAACTTTCTGCATTGTGTCCTTACAGATATAGATTCATGGCGACATGGACAAGAGGGTGAATATGTCAATCAAGGAGCTATTATCTGTCAACAACTTGGGCAATATGCTTTGGAAAGCTGGTCTTGGTGTTGGCAGGTAGAAGCTACTTTGTTCACAGCCATAGTGATCTGAACATGCACAAAGCCCACGTATGTGCACCATTTAATGCAAGCTGTGATGTGCCACTATTTTTGGCTATGATGAAATGCTAGTCTCCAGAACTACAGATTTGATTCGTCGATGTCCAGCACCAAAGTGGGGGAAATGGCTGTAGGTTGTTTGCTGCTGCATTTGCAGAGGCTCTGTGCAGAGGGGAAGACTCACATCTGATGAGTTTTAGCCAGCAGCACATGCGAGAGTACCCTTGGAGTTTCTTACAAAAGAGGTATTTCCTTCAGCAGACAAGCCACATCAGCTGAATCAGTCATGAGCGAAGTCAACCTCAGCATTGCAGGTGTATTGTATATGCCGAATGCCATTGAACAAGCAGATAGCTAGTCTTGACATCCTCACTCAGTCTACACTGAAGCCACAGTGGTATGGTCTTGTGGTGCATGTGTTAACAATGTGTTGTTATTTTTCTGCCTCTGTTTCCGACATGACAGTTCTCCAGTGCAAAATAATATTATTAGTTACCGGTTAGGTAATTATCATGTAGCATGCAGTCTCCAATCACTGGACTGGTACAGCTTGAGTCTTGTAAGTAACTACTCAAATACTCACAGTTGTATTCTGCCAAAGGTCACATAAAAGCGTTTTTAATACTCCGGTCATGCCAGACAGGTTTGGTCCGCACTGGTCCGTGTTTTAGTGAACTTGGTCCGTAGTTGGTCCATAAGTTGGTCCATTGGTCCGGACCTGTCTGTATATTAGTCTGGTATCCGCTATCCAGAGTCACAATTGAGCAGCTGCTCGGATGGAGTTAGTTGTATATAGATAGCTTCCTTCACCAAGAGCTCCTTCCTTGAAGTGGTATCTAAGATCTTGACTCATTCCCAGTCTGGACTGGCTCCAGCTTCCCAGGCGTGATCAGCTACAGCACATTTCTCAGTGTTACAAAGGTGGTACTCCTCTTGATGCTCCCTAATGCGAGTACCGAGGGCTCTCTGAGTCTCTCCGACATACACTTTTTCACACGTGCGTTTTTAGTGTGTCAATGGTTGGAGAAGTGGAATAATTCATGACTATGTCACTATTCTGCCTCATAATCTCCGTCAGCCCTTCATGAGTGTCACTGCTAACAGCCACTCCTCATTGGAAGCATTCTTCCTCTAGCTTCTTCGTCAACCTCTCACACTGCTTGCTCGCTAGACAATGCCCACGGTGGACATTCTGAAGCTAATTGTGGCATTGATAGGTAGCGATGGTTCACACTGCTTTAAGGCTGCTTGAGCTCTGAGTACACTGATGCTGGACTAAGAGGGTAGCACGATGGCAAACGCACTGTTGACACCTCACACCTGTGCCATCTGCAGACAAGTTGATTTGGCACTCCTTGTGTCTGACAGTTGAAGTGTGATACATGTGTGTGCCTCGAGGATAGAAACATCCTGACCTGCATAAATGCAAGAATAGAACTTTAATACCATAAAAACAATATCTTGTAGAGTGGAGGTATGATGCCGCACCACATTAGAAACTTTTCCTCGCCATTTCCCATGCAGAAACAACACTACTCAAGAGACTCTAGCAAGTGTACAAGGTCGTAGAAAGTAGAGATGGATGGGGAAAAAGATGAAAGAAACTCGTTATTGCTTAGATCAATGTGGTTGCTGAACAATATCACACACCACCCGAAATGACGGTCAACCGTAACCGTACCCGACAGCATCCTACGGTAACATACTGCGACCTACTTCACATTACTGAACTCCACTGTTCTCTACTGCGCCATTCTACTAGTTACTGCACTCTCCACTGCACTATACTGCATTCTAATGCACCCTACTGCAACATATTGTACTGTACTACCCCCTCCTATGCCATACCACACCCTACAGCTCTGTACAATATCCTACGGAAACCTACAGTACACAACTAAACAGTATTGCACTCAACGGCTCTCTACTACATTCTGCTGTAATTTACTGTGCTCTCAACGGGACTTTATTGACTCTAATCCTCCCTCCTGCACCACACACCACCCTCCTGCGCCTTAGAGCACTCTACGGTACCCTACGAGACCCTATTGCAACCTACATCACCCTATAGAACTCTACTGCACTGTACCGCTCTCAATTTACTGCACTCTCCACTGCCCTCTATTGCACTCTACTGCACACTATTGCAACCTACTGCACACTACTGAACTCTATAGTGAACTCTACTGAACACTAGTGAACTCTACGGCTCACTACTGAGCTCTACTGCAATTTACTGCACTCTCCACTGCGCTCTACTGCACTCTACTACCGAACTCTACTCACCCGTACTGCTTCCTACTGCACTCTTCTGCAATTTTCTGTGCTCTTCATTGTAGTTTAGTGCAATCTAATGCACCCTACTGAGACCTACTGCACCTTACTGCTCCCTCATACACTTTACAGCAAACTATACCCCCTAAGGCACCCAACTGTTGTAACCTATTGCGTTCTACTGTACTCTAGTAAACTCTATTTCACCCTAATGCACTTTTGTGCAGTCTAATGCGCTCTCAATTGCAGATTACGGCATTTTAATGTAATCAAATGCAACCTACAGCACTATACTGCACCATACTGCACCTCCTACACTCAACAGCACCCTACGACACACTATGGTATCCTTCTGAAATCTACTGCTCCTTAATGAATTTTAAAGCTCCCTGCCACACTCTACTCCCATTTACTGTACACTCCACTGCGCTCTACTGCAAGCTACTGCACCGCACTGCTCCCTCCTACACTGTACAGCCCTTTAATGGTGCCCTACTGCAATCTATCGCACCCTGCTGAACTCTACTGCACTGTACTGCTCCCTACTACACCCTGCAGCAGTTTGGTGCACTTTCCACTGCACTTTACTGCACTCTAATGCGCCCTACTGCAACCTACTGTACCATACTACAACCCTTAACATTCTACAACACCCTGCGGCACCCTACAAGATCCTACGGCAACCTACAGTAACTATTCTACTATACTGCACTCTACTGCTTTCTACTGCACTCTACTGCAATTTACAGCACTCTCCACTACACTCCACTGCACTCTACTGCGCCCTATTGCAACCTACCACACTACACTACACTTTCGACACCCTACAGCACCCTCCTACAACCAACTGCTCCCTACTGAACTCTACTCACCTGTACTGCTCCCTACTGCACTCTTCTGCAATTTATTCTACATTCCACTGCAGTTTAGTGCAATCTAATGCCACCTACTGCGACCTACTGCTCCCGCCTACACCTTACAGTATGCTATGGCCCCCTATGGCACCCAACTATAACCTACTGCATTCTATATCACTCTACTAAACTGTACTTCACCCTACTGCACTTTTCGGCAGTCTACTGCACTCTCAGTAGCAGTTTACGGCACTCTAATGCGCTCTACTGTAACCTACTGCATCGTACTCAAACTTCCTACACCCAACAGTACCCTACAACACCCAACGGCAACCCACTGCAACCTACTGCTCCCTACTGAACTCGAATTAACTGTATTGCTCTGTACTGCTCCCTACTACACTCTTTTACATTTTACGGTGCTCTCCACTGTACTTTACTATAAGGCACGGTACTGCAACTTCTTGTATTGTACTGCACCCTTCTACACCCTACAGCCCCCTAATGGCCCCCTACTGCAACTTTTAGCTAAACTCTGCTGCACTCTACAGCTCCCTACTGCACTCTGCAGCAATATGTTGCGCTCTCCACTGCACTATACTGCACTCTAATGCGCTTTACTGCAACGCACTGTACCATATTGCAACCTCTTAGTAACCCTCTACAGCATCCTACGGCAACCCTACGGGATCCTACTGCATCCTACAGCACTCTATTGTATTTTATTGTACTCTGCCATTTCCTACTGCACTCTTACACTCTACAGTACTGTACGCACACCCATGAGACCCTACTGTAACAAACTGTACTGTACCGCTCTCTACTGCACTCTTCTGCTATTTACTGCTTTCTCCACTGCCCTCTTTAGCAATCATCTGCGCCCTACTGCAACCTTCTCTGCCATACTGCACCCTCTTACATCTTACTGTACCCGACGACACCCTACGGTAACATACTGCGACCTACTTCACATTACAGTTTACGGCACTCTAAAGCGCTCAAATACAACCTACTGCACCGTACTGTGCCCTCCCATACCCAACAGCACCCTATGGCTCCCTTTGGCACCTTACTGCAACCTACTGCTCCCTACTGATCTCTAATGAGCTATACTGCTCCCACCTGTACTCTTGTGCAACTTACTGCACTCTCAACTGCACTTCACTACACTCTAATGCGCCCTACCGCAACCTGCTGTACCGTACTGCAACCTTTTACATTCTACAGCACCCTTAGGCATGCTACAGGGATCCTCCTGCCACCTACAGCCCCTATTGTACTTTACTGCACTCTACCACTCCCTACTACACTCTACTGCAATTTTCTGTACTTTCCACTGCCCTGTTTTTCCCTCCTGTGCGCCCTACAGCAACCTAATGTACCATACTGCTCCGTCTTACACCCTACAGTATCCAACGGCACCTTACGGTGCCCTACTCCAACTTACTGTACCCTGCTAAACTGTACTGAACTCTACCGTTCTCTACTGCCCTCTCAGTCTGCAAGTAACTCCTCTCTCCACTGCAGTATACTGCACTCTAATGCACACTACTGAAAATTACTACACCGTATCACACCCTCCCGCACAATACAGCACCCTACAGCTTCCTATACAAGACCCCGCTGCAACCTACAGCACCTATCTGAACTCTACAGCACTCCATGGCTTCCAACTGCACTCTGATGCATTATATTACACTCTCCACAGAACTTTACTGCACTCTAATGCACCCTACTGCAACCTACAGCACAATATTGTTTTTTCCTTGACTCTATCGCTTTCTACTGCTCTCTACTTTATAGTACTGCATCCTCTTACACTCTACAGCCCTCTACAGTACACTATGAAACCCTATGGCAACCAACTGTACTCTACTGCTCTCTACTGCACTCTTCTTCAATTTACTTCTCTCTCCACTGCCCTTTTTTGCACTCTTCTGCGCCCTACTACTACCTACTGCACCATACTGCATCTTCTTCTTACTGCAACCTACTGTTCCCTACTGATCTCTAATGAGCTGTACTGCTCCCACCTGCACTCTTCTGCAACTTACTGCACTCTCCACTGCACTTTACTACACTCTAATGCGCTCTACCGCAACCTGCTGTACCGTACTGTAACCCTTTACACTCTGCAGCACCCTTCGGCATGCTACGGGATCCTACTGCAACATTCAGCACCCTATTGTACTCTACTGCGATCTACCGCTCCCTACTACACTCTACCGCATTGTTCTGCACTTTCCACTGCCCTTTTTCCCTCTTGTGCGCCCTACAGCAACCTACTGCACCATACTGCTCTTCGTACACCCTACAGTATCCAATGGCACCTTGCGGTGCCCTACTGCAACTTACTCTACCCTGCTAAACTGTACTGAACTCTACCGTTCTCTACTGCCCTGTCAGTCTGCAAGTAACTCCTCTCTCCATTGCAGTATACTGCACTCTAATGCACACTACTGCAACTTACTGCACCGTATCACACCCTTCCGCACAATACAGCACCCTACAGCTTCCTATACGAGACCCCGCTGCAACCTACAGCACCTATCTGAACTCTACAGCACTCCATAGCTTCCAACTGCACTCTGATGCAATATATTATACTCTCCACGGCACTCTAATGCGCCCTACTGCAACCTACTGTAACATACTGCACCTTTTTACACTCTACAGTACCTTACGGCATCCTACGGGATCCTACTGCAACTTACAGCCCAATATTGTATTTTACTTGACTCTAACGCTTTCTACTGCTCTCTACTTCATTGTACTGCATCCTCTTACACTCTACAGCCCTCTACAGCACACTACGATACCCAATGGCAACCAACTGTACTCTACTGTTCTCTACTGCACTCTTCTGCAATTGACTTCTCTCCACTGCCCTTTTTTGTACTCTTCTGCGCCCTACTGCAACGTACTGCACCATACTGCACCTTCTTCCACCTTACAGTACCCGATGGCACCCTATGGTACCCTACTGCAAACTAGTTCACATTACTGTACTCTAATGTTCTCTACATTCCTCTTCTGCAAGTTACTGAACTCTTCACTGAAATATACTGCACTCCAATGCACCCTTCTGCAACTTACTGCATAGTATTGCACCCTCCTGTGCCATACAGCACACTATGGCTCCATACAATACCCTACTGCAACCTACAGCACCTAACTAAACTTTATTGCCCTCAACGGCTCCCTACTTCATTCTGCTGTAATCTACTACACTCTCAACGGCACTTTATTGCACTCTAATCCTCCCTTTGCAACCTACTGCATCGTACACCACCCTTCTACACCCTATAGCGCTTAGACCGTGTTTCTTGAATGTATTAGTGTTTATCTGTTGGTTAGCCTTGAGTTTTTGAGTTCAATCAATGTTTCGTAACTGTATTAGAATCTATTTGCTAATAAGTCTTGAGATATATAGTATTTAGACTATGTTACACAACTGTATTAATGTCTGTCTGTTTGTTAGTTTATAGGTTTAGTTTTTCAGCTGTGTTTCGCGACTATATTTGTGTCTGTCTCTTAGTCAGCCTTGAGTTATAGTGTTTAGGCCATGTTTCTCCACTGTATTGGCATGTGTCAGTTAGTCTTGAGTTTTAGTGTTTAAATAGTGTTTCTTGATTTTATTAGAGTCTGCCTGTTAGTAAGTCTTGAGTTTTAGTAGTGTTTTATGACTGTATTAATGCCTGTCTGTTCGTTACTCTAATGGCTTACTATTATAGGCGGTGTTTCTCGGCTGCATTAGTGTCTCACTTTTAGCTAGTCTGGAGTTTAAATATTTAGGTCATGTTTTTCGACTGTATTAGTGAGTGTCTGTTAGTGTTGAATTTTAGGGTTTAGTTCCCGTTTTTCGACTGTATTAGTGCTACTCACGTGACCTTCGACGAATCAGAAGTCTCAAACTCGATCACATGACCGCACGTTAAATCGCTTAATGCACACTTAAGTGTGCACTAAGTTGTTAATGCACACTTAACAAAATTAGTGCACACTTTTCTAAATAACGCCCAACAGAACCGTGGCTGTCTCAGGTCAGTGAGTGTACTAAATACTTTAGATACCAGTTGGCAGTGCATTACGTGATATAGTAGCGCGCTCGGACAATTAAGTAACGGTCTCGGGCGGATAATGCACTCGCCTTCGGCTCGTGCATTATCCGCCCTCGACCGTTACTTAATTGTCCTCGCGCGCTACTATATCACGTAATGCACTGCCAACTGGTATCTAAATATTACTTAGTGTCTGGAAGTTAGTATTGAGGCCGAATTTTATAACTGCGTTAGTGTCTGTCAGTATTGAGTTTTAGCATTTAGGCGGTGTTTCTCGACTGTGTTAGTGTCTGTCTGTTATTTAGTCTTGAATTTTAGTTTCTGAGCTGTGTTTCTTGTGTATATTAGTATTTGTCAATTAGTAAGTTAGTTTTTATGCTGTTTCTGTACTGTACTAGTGTCTGCCTGTTGCTTAGTGGAGAGTTTCAGCTTTTAGAATGTATTTCTCGACTGTATTTGTTTCTTACATGCAGTTAGCTAGTCTTGTGTTTTAGAGTTTAAGTCGTGTTTCTCAACTGTATTAGACTGTCCGTTAGTACCTTTTGAGTTTTAGTACTTGAGTCGTGTTTCATGACTATTAGTGTCTATTAGTTAGTCTACAGGTTTAGTATTTAGGCCGCGTGTCTGGACTGTATTTGTGTGTCTGTTAGTTTGTTTTTACTTTTAGTTACTTAGACCGTATTTTTCGACTGTATTAGTGTTTATCTGTTAGTTAGGCTTGAGTTTTTGTCTTTAAGCAACGTTTCTTAACTGTATTAGAATCTGTTTGCTAGTAACTTTACTTAGGCTATGATTCACGACTGTATTAGTGTCTGTTAGTTTAAAAGTTTATGGTTTAGGCCATGTTTCTCGACTGTATTAGTAGTTTACAGTAAGGCACAGAAGATGGCAGTGGAGAGATGTAAATTGCAGAAGAGTGCAGTAGAGAGCAGTAGAGTACAGTTGGTTGCAATAGGGTCTTGTAGTGTGCTGTAGAGTGTAAGAGGGTGCAGTACGATAAAGTAGAGTGCAGTAGAAAGCGTTAGAGTCAAGTAAAATGCAATAATGTGCTGTAGCTTGCAGTAGGATCTCGTAGGGTGCCGTAGGGGGCTGTAGAGTGTAAAAGGTTGCAGTATGTTACAATAGGTCGCAGTAGGGCGCATTAGAGTGCAGTAAAGTGCTGTGGAGAGTGCAATAAATTGCATCAAAGTGCTAGTTAGGTGTGGTAGGTTGCAGCGGGATCCCATAGCAAAATGTACGGTGCTGCATTGTGCAGGAGGGTGCGGTGCAAATTATGGGCGGTTTTGTTTACATAGAAGGTTTTACACACCAGTAAACTGTTGTTGCAGCAAAATTGATTTTGTAGAAAATTGATCGGTTATACTAGAGGGGCGGTTACCTTTAAGGGGGCGGTTATTTATCAGATTTTACAGTATAGTATGGATATGCACGTACCTCTTTACAGCAAGTAAATGTATGCAACTCCCTTCCATCTCCCCAACTGGTTCTTTGTGCTATTCTTAGGCCTATGCAAGAGCAACCATCATTTATGTGTGTTAAGTCCTCGAAATTGCAGGCGTTCAGATATTGGTCAACCAAAGTAAAGGGGCCAAAGAGGTCAATTGGAGGTGCTGAAGTGACCTCTGCACGACACATTCATTGATCACGGCACTTTCCCATCTCTTCTCATTATCAAAACATGTTTGGTCACTAGCAATACATAACTGTAGGTGTGTACTACACCACCAAATCAGAAATTGTGGCAAACTCAAGGGGGAGAGAACTCAAGGGGGAGAGGACACTCCCACGGACTCAGTCTGTAGTCACAACCACTCAAAGCTATGACCAACTCTTTCCTGTGGTTTGACTGCTCAACAATTTTGGCCTCAACCATATGAGGGAATTTCCCTAAAGCTTGCCAAAACAGAAGACTAGATTCATTCTTCAATGTGACCTGATGCAGACAACCTTTTCTAAATGTGCCTTGACTGTTCAAGACTAATTAACTCATTGAGCATGATAGGCGTAGTTATACCTCTATACAAATTACTTCTGCGTACCATGACAGATTTACGCCTAGTGACAACTTCCATGCAAATACATGTGGCAAGGGGTTAGACTCTGCCCATATAAATGTAGCTGTGGCAGCAACAGGAAGGGGGAGAACCCAATACACTTTAGCAATCATTCTGAAGCTCCGCCTTTTGAGCTTAACTTGTATCGAGACTTCTACATGTATATTGCTGTATATACGGCAGGGTTGGCAAGCCTTTCAGCACTTGGAACGGGGGTTTGGACGGCCCAAAGTGGGTTCTGGCTGTAAGCCTAGTACCTATCAACCAAGTGACTCACCAGCTAGAGGGCAGACAGAGAAAGGACACAAAAATAGACACTACCAAGGTTAAGCCTTCAAAGTAGCCTTGCCTTTAAAATAAGACTTGTACCATTTTTATCCACTAGGGTTCTTGCTTACAGCGGAGCACCCAAAAGCCACGGAGTGTAGAGTACTACGTATTTTGGGTTTGTAATGTAGTAAAATGTAATGTACCTGTAATATTTGATCACGTTACATCACATAGTCATACCCATCTTCAGGGGGCCTTCTGTAGAATGGTGTGGTAGGTTGAGTGGAGTAGTTTATACTGCAGAAGTAGTCTTGTGCCCAGCTTCACCTCAGAAAGGTGGGTCTGGCGCCCTGTATATTCAAAGTCGGGCAGTATTACATCAGCGATCCCACTTCTCAATCGGCAATGCGATTGGTTGATTATGGTATTACCACCAAACGGGTATCACACTTGCAGTAGGCGCTACGTGGATACTGTAATTGTGACATCTGTTTGGGTGATGTGCATGTCCTTAATACAGAGGTGTCCTTTAAGAGGGGTTCCAATGTATACTGCTTCCGTATTACTCCTTACCACGTGGTTGAGATAATTCACGGATACATTTGCTGTATTTCTGCACAGTGTATCAGGCTCTACTTTCCTCCCCCACAAGAACCTAGTCACAAGGCTACCCCCAAGGTAGCCGTTTTACTGATTTCAACAACCTAAAGCATTACAAAACTTCAAGCTCGTGCATCTAGTCAAAAATCAATGACCAAGTTTTGCGTGGCGTGGAAGTCATAAACAATAATGATTTAGACTGATCTATGGGAGTGCCCCCAGGCCTAAACACCGAATTTAGCACACACACCGATCACGAAATCAAACAGCTAGTTAGACAGTCCCTTAGTTGATAACAGTCAATACAATGGACATGTCCCATGAAAATGTTACTAAGCATCATGTATCAGTTATTAGATTGAACAACTCTCAAACCTAAAATACATTATTAGACACCAAAAACACTGGATATGTAGCTTTACATGATGGATTTACTTCGATCAAGACTAGTCTAGCTAGCTATCCCCAACTTCTCCCCACCTTGGGATCGCTTGCAGGATCTAGCTAGACTAGATCAAGACTCCCTTTTCTATATAAGCCAAATTGTATGCACGTGGAACGTCAAAGGGGTTTACACGCGGACCGCTAAATTAATGTCCGTGCACGCTATACGAGTGCTGCAGCCAGTATGGAGGAATTAGGATCTCCAGCAAGGCTACTAGCTGTGATCCAAGGCCATCTGAACGCTGGAACAGAAATGTATCCCAATGCATGTGTTTTTGCGAGATCTAGTGCTCCGATATCCAGCAGCAAGGCAGAAGTACAGAAGGCCTTTCCGCGGCAAAGGTATGCGTGCTGCAGTAAATTTAGTGTTCATGGTAGTTGTATAGACCATAGATAGTATCTATGTATAGACATCTGCTGGATCCTAATTGTAGACCCACTTAGTCGTAGGACTCGCAACTGATCGTGGGCGACTTTGTGAACGAACCCCTCCCCCTTTCTCATAGTGCTATATTGCCAGGTTATGAACTACTACTAGCTCCTAGAAATAGATATTTTGCCAGGAATACACGCGCATAATGTGCCTCAGCAAATTAGGCAGGACTTTTTACACCATAAGTAGTCCCCCCCCCCCCCCAGTCTAGTTAGCCATCTGTGGACCAATATGGGATAGGCTTAGTCTCGTGACCAGCCACGAGACTAGGGATAGGCTGTGAAAGTAGTGTTAGAACTTTAATGGTGCATGGTTCACTGGAGCACAATCCATTTTATATCATCTACTGTGATATATATGTGAAAGTAAATGGTTAAGTCACAGATTTGCAAGCTGTACTGCACCAGAGTGAAATTTATTGATCACTGTTTTGCTAGTGGCACACCAGTTCACTGGGTTACTGGTTCACCTGGTGCACCGGGTCACTGGTGCACCGGTGCACCGGGTCATTGGTGCACCGGGTCACTGGTGCACCGGGTTACTGGTTCACCTGGTGCACCACCATGGAGGTGCACTGGGTCACTGCCCATGCAGAGTTTCCTTGCAAGTACTTGAAAGGTCCTGGTGTATGTGACAATCAGAAAAAATCATTTCTGGCCGTAGAGCACGTGATGCGCAAGCTAGAGCGGTAACAGACCAACACACACACACACACACACACACAATGAGTACTGTAATCTCGCCCCCGCATGGGCGAGGTTAACAACCTCAGGTACAGGTACTTTAAAAGCCAAATTCTATAATTTCCCATTCACCAGCCAGGTAGCCGGGTGCATCAGGTAAACCACCAGGTGAGCTGGTGACCAAGTGACCCGGTGCACCAGGTGAACCAATGCACCAGGTGTACCAGTGTCCCAGTGACCCGGTGCACCAGTGACCCAGGTGAACCAGTGACCCAGTGACCCGGTGCACCAGTGACCCACTAACCCAGTGCACCAGGTGCACCAGTGACCCAGTGACCCAGTGCACCAGGTGAACCAGCTGTGACCCAGTGACCAGGTGCACCAGCTGTGACCCAGTGCACCAGTTGAACCAGTGACCCGGTGCACCAGCTGTGAACCAGTAACCCAGTGCACCATGCAGTATAACCAGTAACCCGGTGCACCGGTGCACCAGTGACCCGGTGACCCGGTGCACCGGGTGCACCAGTGACCTGGTGACCCAGTGACCCGGTGCACCTGGTGAACCAGTAACCAGGTGAACCAGTAACCCGGTGCACCAGTGACCCAGTGACCCAGTGACCCGGTGCACCAGGTGCACCAGTGACTCAGGTGAACCAGTGACCCGGTGCACCAGTGACCCAGTTACCCGGTGCATCAGGTGAACCAATGACCCGGTGCTCCGGGTGAACCAGTAACCCGGTGCACCGGGTGAACCAGTAACCCCGTGCACCAGGTGAACCAGTGAACTAGTGCACCAAGTGACCTGGTCACTGGTCTGAATGGTGATAGATGATATTGAATGAATTGGTGAACCAGGTGTAGCTATTATGCAGCAGTACATCACCTGAACTAGTGCATAATTCTATGTGCATTGCATTGAGGTACATAGTGAAACCACAACTACATCCATATCTATGCATGGGTGACCCGTGATCCATGCACCATCCGAAATGCGGCGGTCGCATGACGCAATAACCCAAATCACTTGCAGGATCTTGGCCAAGATCCTGCAAGCGATCTCAAGGTGGGTAGAAGTTGGGGATAGCTAGCTAGAATAGTCCTCCCCTTCCTCCCAAAGTGGTCCCCCCCCCCAGACCATCTGTCGCAGAATAATTGGTCCCACGTGGACCATCTGTGGCACTGTACATGGTCCCCCTTTATCGTAAATGGTCCCCCCCATTTATCCAGCTAAAAATGCCATCTCAACTGCTCTGAAGCTGTAACTTTGAATGATGGAGGAGAGCTAGTAATAACAACAGTTGTATTATCCTGGACTTCACCCAGGATAAATAATTTAATGTATACAAGATTTTTTTTAAGTAGCATGTGGACAACTAGCTGTCACTGCTTTCAAATTTAATTTTCCCCGTGCTGCTGAGCATGCATGAACGGGGTTAAGCAATCGGTTTCGTCAGTTTGTCATCATCGTCCGTCATAATAATAAAATTACAGGCGATTTAAGGTCAGGCCCAACTAGAAGTGGAGATATGGTAAAATTTCATGCATGTACGGTTTTTACGCTCATAACTCGACAACACGGCAATGGAAGGCCACAAAAGCTATGCTGGGCTAGAGTATAGAAACTAGAGAAAGCCCAAAAACAAAGGTTTGTCCGTGTGTGCAGTATTTCTGCCGTACAGGTGCTATATATTCACTTACCAGCTTGAAATGCATTCACGGTAAATCTCTCCGAATCCAAGAGACAGATGCTGCTAACGCCACGGCTGTATCTGTAGGTCTATAAGATGGGGGGATGGCCTATAATGAGAGAGGAATTACAGTTGGAATTGGCTGGGTCCTACTGGCAAGTGCTACTAGCGGGTTTAGTGGCTATATAAAGCTTGCCTACTGCTCTGCTGCCAAGGGGGCTCCAGTAGCTCAATTGGTAAGAGCATGTGACTAGTATTCAGAAGGTCCTGGGTTCAATCCCCAGCTGGGTCCCGATTTTTCGGGATTTCTTTACTCTTTTAGAAAGCTTATCTTCTCACAGAAGTTTGCAATGTGTGCATAGGCTTATTGCCTGTTGTGGATATATATCATTGGTGGCTGTGAATGTGCCATTTGTAGATATGATGTCACTGCTGAAGTATGACACTGCTGAAGTCAGCGAGGTAGCAGAAGTGGAAGAAAGCATTGAGAGCTCGTGGATGTGGAATAGAAGTGCAATGTTGACTGTCAATGAATTAGTCAGCCCAAAAGGATAATTTGGACGAATAATTATGTGGTATACCCATTTTACGCATGCTATATCCAAACCATTTTATATAGATCTAGGCCAGGGGGTGCACACGGTTGTAGTGTGATGTCTATATCCATTAGAGAAAAGGTTGAGAAAGCTGGGTTTGGCATAACTATAATATTTTAAAGGTAATGTTTGCTGATGATTTTGTCGGCTTAACTACTAATGCTGAGGACCTCAAACATTAATTAATGTAGTACGGGAGGTTTGTAAACTGAAAACACTTGGCTGTTCTTCTAAAATGCGAAGTGAAGCAGTAAGGGGGGATATGGGATTAGAATCTTTGAAAGGTAGGAGGGAGAGGTGCAAACTTAAGTGGTGCTGTAGAGTCAATGATTTGGATGATCAGAGATATCCTAGATTACTACTAGACACAGGACTGTGAGTAGGAAGTGAAACTGTGTAGTGGTAGGCAGAGGAAGACCTATAGGATTAATAAAGCATGATTTATTTTGTAACACCCACACGCACATTTATACAGCACTGTAGCTCTATACATGTTTATCATGTCACTGTTACAGTACAATAAAGAAGGAGCTGTTCCTTTCACTCTATGTACGTGTGATGATTCCTCTATCTTTGGGAAGGTCGTAGAACACTGTACCTTAAGTACACTCTATCTTGAGACTTGAACTCAAAGCCACGCCAGGCCAGACTAAGTTTTCGCCAATGGATTTCCACTGAGAACGGATCAACAAAGGCTGCTACATACTTCTTCAAGCTTCCGGATTGAAAGATAAACTTGCTAGTAGGCTAGTTGAATACTCATGCTCTTAATTAGAATTATGTCATAAGGCAGTGCAAATTGCCAAATTTAAACACAGGGATTACATCTTAATAACCTTTGTGTACCAAATCGCCAAATTTAAATTTTGCCAATATCAATTTGTAGCCATTTTTTGGCATTTTGCCAAATTAATGCTCGCTAAATTTTCCCACTATACAGTATATAACTTGTCATAGCACTGGCAGTGCCTTTGAAATGCCCCACACAATGCCACAACTAGCTGTTTAACAGAATATCTCACACAATCATAAACAAAACTTAGAACTCTCTGCGAGGTAAATCTATGCTTGGAAGAATATACTATGCAAATTCTGTCTTAATTGACTTACTGCCTATAGCTTCTTCGAATGCAGTTAAGCCACATGTCATTTCTGTATTTTCCTACCAATGGAATGGAAGTAGCATAAAATGTAACTACTATTTCATCCTCAGTTGGGCACAGAGTTCATTTGTGGTGTTTCCGGTGGTGAGAGGAGGCGCACCAGCATTGGCATGGAGCTGATCATTGAGCCTCAGATACTATTTCTGGATGAGCCTACCAGCGGCCTGGATGCCAACACTGCTCTTTCTGTTATCAAGCTACTCAAGGAGTGAGTAGCACCCTATTGCTGCATAATTCTGTCCACTTTTCAAAACATTGCATTGGCAGACACAGATAACTACATACACTCTACAGTACTAAGTCTAATGATTATTTGTTTCAGGAAAAAATTGCTGACTGACAAAATGTGCGTAAATGTTGTGAACTTACTTGGGATTGCAAGAGAGAACATGTTTGCTAGCCCAATACCCAGGCCTAGCTGCATTGCTAATTTTTTTAGTGGCTGTGAAAGAATGCATGAAGATGGTTCTAAACTAGGTTGAAATTGTAGGTGCTGTGCTGTATAATTATTCTTTTCATTCGCAGGCACGTCTTCACACATGCCTTAATTTCTAATGCCCTATACACTGAGTAAATCAGAAAATTATATCATCATCTTGTCTATCCACCAACCCTGGTATTCCATCTTCAAGCTCTTTGACAGCCTCACTCTCTTATCACTGGGTGAAGTGGCCTACCATGGCCCTGCCCAAGATGCTCTGAGACACTTTGACAGGATTGGTAATTAAAGACAGTGCATGATGTGTTAATTAATTAATTGGCATATTATCAAGTGCTTCACAGTTTAAGACTAAATCAATGAATGCATAGTACAGCTATTAGCTAGGGCTAACACCCACACATACAACCGTAAATACCATTCCTGTTGTCCAATTGATTCGTTTATGGTAACTACAGCAGTGTGCTGCACTGATTGATACAGAGTTGTCTTACAGGAATGGTCAATCTTCAAATGTGTGGTATGCACAATCATGCCTATATAATTAAACTCTAACAATTCCCCCTGGGAGTACATTAATTAATTAACATGCTTTCCTCACAGGTCCTGCATGGTTGTGATTGATGTTCAGGATGAAATTTCTCGATGGTAAATTTTCTGCACATTGTACTCAATGAACCGAGAATCTACATACTAGTGGAGACTTGAAAGGCAGGCTGTGCTGTTAGAAACGTATACACATTCTACATAGTTTTTTGATCATCGTATACGCAAAGTAAGCTCTTGCAAGAATTATATGCCACTTTTAGTATCGTCACAACATGCAGGACCTGTGATGAATGTACTCACATGAAAAGATGTTAGAGTGCAATTATAGGCATGATTGTGCCTATCAAGCTTTGCTATGACTCTGTATGCTTTAGTAGTACTACCTATTTCCTATTATACTAAGTGTGTTTCTCTGCTAATTACCTGCCCTCTGCTCACTCTTACTTTTTCGCCTTAGGATTGCAGTTACATACATATTTGCGAAAATTTCCAGCTAATTATACATTGAACTAACAAGACATAGCTAAACAGCACTGTGTTTTACTATAATCTCACAGGTTTCCACTGTGAACAGCATGAGAACCCTGCAGACTTTTTCCTGGATGTTCTTACACTCTGCGAAGACTGGTCTGCTGCTGACCAGGTTTGCAGATACTGGTTTAGTACAGGTTGGTTGTAGTGGCCCATTACAAAAGGCAAATTTGTAACTGGTAAATGCACAATCTCCTGAGAGTTCAAAGCAGAAAGCTGTGTGACAACAGACTCCTCAAATTTCAATTGATCACTTACACATATACTCACTCACTCATTCTCCTGGTACTGACCTTCAGTCCAAAGAGTTGTACATGCACTTGGTTGATATACAACTATGGATCAAATTCTTGATTGCGTGAAATTCGTTAAAGTGTCCTGGCACAAGCAGTATGCACTTTCTCTACCCCTGAGCAGCTCTCTTGTTTAATATAGGTAAATGAGGCGATTTTTATAGCCTCTGGGGGAAGTTTCAAACTATATTTAGAGGTAGCCTCGAACCCAGGCCTTCCCCACACTCGTAAAAAAAAAAGAAGTTAAAGCGGGGTTTATAACTTTTCTTGTGAGTGCTAGGAAAGCCTGAGTTTGAGGCTAAGCCACTGTCCCAGTAGGCTCTCTCTCATTTTGAAACCGCTTCTCTCTCGCTCTGCCCTACACTACTTCTGAAACTGAGTATCTGTCAATGTGCAATGTGTAACATGTGTATTTCAAGAGTGTTCAACAATGGACTAATATGCCTAAACAGAATAATAAACATTAATGTGGCACAATGAATGGGGAAAAAAACCTCGAATTCAACTCACTACTCGTCGATAAGCCTTACTCAGAAGTGTTTACATAATCACTAATTAGCCCCCCTGGAGGTGATATTAGTGTATAGCACCATATTTTCAAGGGGACAATTCTTGCGGATTGGTCGTGTAAAAAAAAAATTGGCAGGCCACAGATTCTTTCATTGTAGTGCCCATGCTCATAGTAGTGGATAGAGCATGCATGGTTGCAGCTATAACTTATATAATCTACTGTTTGTTTCCCTATCTCAGTTTTCTGTTCTGGTATGATCTTTTGTATACGAATCTCTTTTCGCCGGTTTGCTGCAGCTAAGGCATGCGCCTCGTGTCTCACCTTCCTGTTAGACATGATGAAAGCCAACCGTATTGCTTTTTTACAGTGGACCCCAATTAAGGATTAATTCAAGACTAAAGCCTGTACTTCGAAGCAACTGATACAAAACTGCGGGAATAATCCGATGTGCAAAACGTTTCTGAGGAAAAAGTTCACAGACCCTCATTTTCGAGATGGTTCCGCGAAATTATGAGCCTCAGAAATTTGGCACTATACAGTAGTCCAGACTATCACGTGCATTAGCAACATTAACTTCTCACTACTGACCGTGACACTATGTTACAGCATGGCTCAATGAACTCTATTCCTCATTCCATCACATCTAATTGTAAATGTTGAGATGTAGACTAAAACCGCATTTTTAAAAGAGAAAAGCAAAAGAATAAAAGTTGTAGGAGAACTGAAGCCATTGGTGAAACAAGCAGATATGTGCATATTATACTATCGTCATGTTTTGATTTGAAAACTTGTTGTTTATTCTCAGCCAGTAGTGTTAATATATACGCCACTGCTGTATTTAGAGTAGGTATCTCCCTAATATTACTGGACGTATTATAGTGTTGTGTACCAAGTAATAATAGTTTTCTTTTCACTACAAAACTTACTGTTTCTTTTATGCAGCTGTTAATCGTTAGTGTGCGGTCAGTGGTGAACTTGTGGAGGGTCCCCATAGCCTCCATCTTCCAGGTAATGGGAAGGGAGCTCTTTGTGCTTTTATTCAGGGTAGGGTACGAGGCTATATAGGTAGCGGTATATGTATACATCTCCAACTTGAACTGCTGTCTTTTTTCAACCTGCACAGATCCTGGTGATGATCATATTTGCCATTCTGGTGGGTATCATCTACCTGCGCATTAATTCCCGAGAACTGACAGCTCTGAACGTGGAAAATGCATTTTATGACAGGTTTTTGTGTATTGTACATGTACTCATGTTGCCATGTTATTAGACGAATATGCAGAACGAAGGTTAGGCAGTGAAAGCTTATAGCAAACTTTTATATACATAAATAGTTAAGATGCCAGTTCTATATTTTATACCTAAAAAAGATTACCAAAGCGTGATTGAAATGTTGCAAGTACAAGTTTACTGTAAGCCATCAGTATCCAAGATTCTTTCTGCACGTAATACGTGTATTGCTTAATGAAGGGCAGTAATTACTACGTAGCTATAGGTCATTTAGTCCCACATATTATTATAATCTCGGAATTTTTTACCAAGCCAGAGCCGCTTTGAGACTATGTACTAGCTTGCTTAGTAATCTTTAGTTGGTGAGATATCTGTTATACTCACTTTTTGCAGGATTGTAGCTTTTTTCTTCATTGTCATGAACCAAGTGTTTGCAAATGTCTGCTATTGACCTCTTCATACGGCAGAAAGCACAGTTTTTGTAAGTGTATTTCTGCACCCTTGTACAGTAAGTGTAAGAAACTGTAATTCTAGTGCCCCCTCAAGATGGGAAAACCTAGTCAAGAGAGCAAGAGTACGAGTGAATTACTTCAATTGAAACAAATTTGTTCTGGCGATTGAAGCAGGAAAATGTTATTTCCAGTACATTTGCCTCGTTCAGCAGACTGTACAGTTACTTATCAGGCTATCAAATAGTAAGCAATGTAAAAAGGCTTTTATCTTTCCTACTATCACAGACAGCACTCCTAGCAAATCTATTCAACCTGAAAGCCAGCTAGTAGCTACAACAGTACACCAATCTTAGACTAGCTCTTGCTTAGCCACAATGGCTGGCAGTATTACAAACTACAGACAGAGGTGGAGTAACTTACAGCGTTTTCCGATGCTGAGTGAGCACTCTTATTGCTCAATCAAAAAACCATTCCATGCTACAAACAAGTTAAACCACTGCTCCAGGCGGGCTGTATGGAAAATTCACTTGTGCTTAGAGTCCTCAGGTTTCACCCTCGTGCTCTAATTGAATATTGCACTTCCCATACAGCCCTTGGAGCTGTATGTGGTTTAACTTATATGTAGTATATTCCCCTCATATGCATACATATGTATAGGCATGAGAACGCCAATGCATTCTTTTTGGCCAAAGTCTTTTCGGACTTGATTCCGATGCGAATCATACCCCTGTGTGCATTCTAAGTGACAGTTTACCTTATGGTTGGTGAGTGCAAAAAAAAGATAGTTCAGATCTTAATTAATTCATACCCTGCACAGAGACAGGAACAAGTATGCGTAGCTCACATACATGTAGCTGATACATTCCAAATGCCTTCAAAAGTTTATACAAACTCCTAAAATATGGTAACTCCACTAGCACTGAGTCAATAACCATTTCATCGGAGTTGGTCACTGCTTTGACAGCTGTCTCCCCAAAGACATATTCTACTTCCAGTTGGCCAAAGTCATTGATCTCAGAGAAAGAGTAATGACTCCTTGTAAGCGAATCCTTTTAATGATCAGGGAGGATCAACCCCAAGACCGTCATCAATGGTAACTATTCTCAATGCTTTGGCATTGACCACTTTTAACGACAACATTTTGCTCACATAGTGGACAAACACGAATGAAGGAAGTAGAGGGCAGAACAGTGGTAACATCAAGTCCTACCCAAGCTGTACCAGAGTGTAAATTCCAGCTATATAGGATTGCTCAGTTACTTTGGGGCTCATCTCTGAACACCCCTCAGTAGAAGGCTATTATACTCAGAACCTGGGGGCTTGCCAAGAAAGCTCTATTGCAGGCAAACTACCCAGTACTCTAACAATAAATACGGCCCTCAAAATAGTTACCATTCTTGAACAGTAGTCACTTGCAAAAGAAGCCATGCTGAAATATCTGTGGCATTTAATCACTCCAAAAATCAGTTAGGTGGTGCAGGTGAAGTACAGTACTCAACCTTGTAAGAGTAAAGCTGCTGATTCAGCAGTTTCTACATAGGCCTGTACAGATGTAATATGTACATGTACATCATGTATATACTGAGTGTGCTACATTTTCATTGTACAGGTTTCCAACTGGATGTCTCAAAATTCTTCATTTTCATGTCACTGGGTCTTACTTCCATCTCAGCAGCCTCCATTGCATTTTCAATCAGTGCTAGATTGACGGTCACTGCTGCAGCAAACCTAATAGCCCTTGTCTCTGTTTTATCTATGGTAAGTAATGTTTGTCCTATTTGTTAGTGTTCATTCAGCTTGGAGTTAAACCTGGAGAGCACGACCTAATCAGTGTATACATGTAATTGTGTCTTGCTGCTGTTGCACAGTATTAAAGTTGGAGCTAGGTAGTCCAAATATTGATTCAGTATCAAACAGAAGTGAACCAACAATGCTATCAAACCCTTAGTTGATTAACTAAGCGTTCTTCTCTATACATGTATACAATTATTGTAAATACTTTCCTAATTATTCCATGAAAAACAGAACATGTAGGTGGAAGCACGTTACGGTACTAATCGGTTATTGAATGCTGTATGTGTAATTGTGCCATGATACAGTGATCAACTAAGCGAGTTGCAACTAGCCGGTATCCTCTAGTTAACTACTTTTGTGTATACAAATTGAGAGGACGATCTTCCTGGGAATGTCTTCTTGTCATAGGAAGGAGTGGACTTTTAAGTAGTGGCAGCGATATGAGTTTCATGAAATCCATGCAGGAATGGTGAATGGTACATGTACTTTTGCTCAGCATGCTTTGCATCCTGTCAGACATCGATATTGTAAGTCTAGATCTAGGCACGAACCGTTGATCTACCTACCCTTTGGGGAAGACCCTGACTCCACCCCAACTATCACTGTATTATCTCTTGTGACTTGTACTTTGTAGTGTACAATATTTCTTCTTTTTTCTTGGTATATAGTTATTTGGGGCATGGATTCCTGATTGCACTCGATTCACTTCCAGTGTGGTTGAGGTGGTTAAAGTATTCTAGCATCTTTCACTATGGCATTGAGGTTAATACCTCCAAAACATTCCACTATGCAGTCAAATGTTATTGCTCCCACTAATACTAACTACTGGAATACCTTTCTATCAATGTAGGCTTTGGCCATCAATGAAATGGCAAGATTCTACTGCTATAAGACTTCAAATACAACACGGTTCCTGTGTGGAAGTCTGCCTGGCAATATAAGTTGCAGGTAAGAATGGGTATTGATTGTCACAATATTGCTTTACTGCTTCCCTATACATTATAGATTTTAGTTACATGTGCATGATGAGATCAGAGTGCTTATTGCAAGTGCATAGCGTTTACTTAGTAAGAATGCCAAATGGTGGTGTTTGTGGTATAGTTTTGTCGTGAGATAATCGTTTTATTATGCATCCTCAGCTATAACAATCCAAGCCGTCTGCCCATCTGCATATTACTCTCGAGTGGTGCTATATACTGCTGTTTACCACGTGACTTGTAGTCCTATCATGGCTTTTATCATGTGACACACAATATTGAATACTGTTACAAATCTTGTGACTTGTAATAAACGTATCAACCACAATTTACCTAGAAGACTTCCCGCTGACTTTGTTACACTCAATGTGAGATAGATGAGGCTATACAATGGTAACTGCTGAGCTGTTTGAGGCCACTCCCCCATATTATGTGTATGACTTTGATAGCATTGGTGATTCCAACTGCTTGAATGGTACCCTGACCAAAGGATACAAAACAAGTGTATCATGGCTGTGGTATGACCAGGTTGCACTGTTTGGAATGATAGCTAGTGTTCCTTCTGTTATTGACATACATCCTACTGAGGACCATCAAAAAGGAAAAATGTAAACTTTAATTGTTTCCTGAACACTAGTAATAACAGTTGTGGTGGTAATGACATACCCTGTGAATTTTACCTTATTTGTATATGCATACAATAAAGTAAATATGGTGAACATTACTATATACTATATAATTTTGCATACTGACAGGGCATTGTTTTCTGCTATATGACTTGTGTAAATATACTATAACTGCAAGCTGTACTGTACATGTACATCCTGCTATGTGGACTATATATACATGTAGCTATACACATTGGGGAAAATCAGTAGGTCAATAGGTATGCAATGCTCTCTTGTCCAAATTTGCACATGCATTTTATTTTACATATTGACTGAATTTGCCTTGTGGTACATGTAAAATAGCCATGTGGTAATTGGCTGTGTGAAGTAGCGCCCATAGATAGATAGATAGAAATTTTAATGCCACACCACAACGACGGCAGCAGGCCAAACTTGGCCTATGAGACATACAGGAAGATTACAATACTAATCATGGGTAATGTTAATGGGTAATGTTATTCATCGCTAGCTTTTAAACCTAGTCCTAGTTCTTGTTGCAACAGGGCCGTCCGGGATGACAGGAGACCACTGGTAACTATGCTTTGTCTTTCCTTTTCTAAATGTCAAGACTGGAGTTCCACATTGTTCTGTGTATGTGATCTCCTTTGCAATACCCAGCCAGAACATTGCATCATGATCACTGGATCTCACAGGGTTACTTTTGGTGCCACCTCCTTTGATCAGAGATCTGAAGTTTCCACTTTCTTTCCTTTGACAACTGGTGTCCAGCCTTCATGGCTTTCAGCCACAAACTTCACACCCGGTACACCACTCCTTTCATCATACACCACAGAGCTGCATGTGGACAGGTCAACAATGGGGTCAGTGTTAGGACAAGAATCAATCTCTTCCTGTTCTGGAGGGGTTGCTTGTGTAGCTGATGATCTAAAGAGAGGTACGGAGTTAAGGGCAGTTGCCCTAGCTCCATGCAGTTGACTACAGGGTGCGGCGGGTGGAGTTTCACACATCGCATCACTGGCAGCTGGATTTCCAGTATCTCTCACTCTATCCAGAAAATCTGACTCTCCCTGCCTTTTGAGTGCCTTCTTTTGGTTGTAGGCCTCCATTCGCAGTCGGCTATGCAGCCGTCTTCGGGTTGTTGCCGGAGCGAAAGTGCGGGCATTAAATGGAATACTGTCGCACTGCTCAGCATTTCTTCAGAAAACACTCACACTCTAATCGTTTCTACATTTTTGTGGCTTCCAAACTGGTATTCCTAGCTTCTTCAGTTAAAGATTCGACAGCACGCTGGCAAGATCCTCCGGAATTCCAAGAGTTTTGAGAGCCATAATTCCCAACACTATGAATATGGCATGAAAACAACAATAGACACAAATAACTATGAAAATATGTAGTCACTTATGTGTCCCTTGTAGAAATGTTTGCAAAGGGAATCAAAATGGAATCGAGCTATTAAAAAAGTTTTTTAGAAATTCATCAAAGGATCAGGATTGACCCGAACAAGTGCATCAACCATTATGCACAGATATTACGGCAGCAGGGCTCCAGAACACCCGAAATTAAACAATCAGAAGCTCAGAAATAACAATCAAGCGATCAAGTTTTTATTCTAGATCCTGTTCATAAACATGTTTACAGGTGATATGTAGGTGACTACCTCTTCCTTGATGGCTAGGTACGTAGCTGTCTATTACTTTTCAGTGGAGGTCTCAATTGAAGCCAGCAGGGACTAAAAGAAAGGATACAATGCCACTAATACCACGCATCCAGAGAACTATTTTAGGGAGGAGGGAGGGACACCCTGTCCTATGACATCACCATCAAAAGCACCAGAGCTTTAGCAATACGTCAGTGGTATATTGATGGGAATGAGAGTTTGCACAATGTAATGTCAGGTGTATGTTAATGCTATGTAACTCATGAATTACATTGTGCAAACTCCTGTTCCCATCAACATACACCTAAAGGTCTGGTGGTGACATCATAGGACAAGAGATATGATGACATTGCTTGAAGTTCTAAGTCTAGAACTCATTCTTCTATCAGATACGTCAATTCCAACTTAAATGGTTGGGAATGACAGCTAGGAGCACCTAAGATGGTACGTGGCAATCGCTTTTAAACAAGTGATGGGATATAGGAACACATTGAAGAACTACACAGCTTTGTAATCAAAGGCAAATTTAATTTTACATCTGCAAGAGTCCACAGGTATCTGCAACACACAGTGACTGGTCCTGCAGGATAAATAGTAGATACAGGTAAGTGATCAAGGTGCAAGATTACACTGCTAATGGCCACTGACAAGAGGTCTTATAAGCATCTATGGGTGTGTGATCAATGGCACTACGGAAGAAAATGAGTATAATTTGTCCAAATACATACATTTACCGGGTACTAACCTTGGCTAGCTTTTGCATCTCATACTTGAGCTGTTTCAGAATAGAGTGATCAGCATCCGTTCCACTACAGGATGACTTATCTCAGGTCTTATGACTCCAACTACAGACAAAAGTATCACAGTACGTGTAGTGTTTCTTTAGAATTTAATCGTTGTATACATTACACTCCTTTTTTTCAAAGCGAAATCAAGATGGCTATGCACCACTATTTCAAAACTACCAATCCAAAGCTGCCTGATCCTCGGGGACTACTTTCAAACTGACAAAAGCGGTACCGTTGACCTCCATTTGTGTCTGCCAACAGGAAGGTGAGGCGCGTCCTTCAACTACAGCAAACGCTAACAAGGGGTACATATGCTACATTCACTCCGGAACAGAAAGCGGAGATAGGGAAGCGTGCAACAGAGCATCTTCGTATATCCATAGATGGGTATGTGCTAAACACAAAGTCCAGTCTAGGGGTGTGGTGAACAAAAAATGGGTGGGGCAAAGAATCATTCTTAGTCCACGAAATTTATTTCTGCGAAAATGTTCAGTATGACCAAACCACGAAAATTATGCGCTTGGAAATTTGGCGCTATACGGTATTAATACGCACCAACCTCACACATAAGCCTGTTGCCAGATTGATATTCTACCCATATTTTCAATGCACAGATCTGAAATGTGGGTGGGAGGCTTGGGGATAAGGTTAGAACTTAACCTTTCAGTTATCAATGATACAACAATTGTATTGTGTAACTCCAGCTACACAAATAATAATTATATTCACACATTGGCTGAGTGCCGGTCATCATAAATGTGCAGAAGTGCTCCCCAGTTCAAGATAAATGGGTGAAGTTCCTATAAATGAATAACCTTGCAGGTTATTAATGTGCTACACAATCAATCCATATATCTTATTACATGCTTCTCTGCGCAATATGGAGTGCTAGGGTATATTTTTATGAGTCTGAAGAGCGAGTGAAAATACTCCCTGCAAGAGTGTAGTATGCTGTATGGTAAGGAAACAGATTTAAATTACAACTTCAACATCAACTACCCAATTTGTGACAGCCCACACTTTAGATATATGACATGCAGTACAAGATTAAAAAAGAAGCTGACTCGTGCGTCACGTACCGTGCAGTACAGTAGAATATTGCACGGTAGCTCTACAGGACAATACTGTTATGCACAACTAGAGTAAAAGTCATAAGGTAAGCATTTGTACATTCATTGTTACAGAGCGAAGTGGCAGCCTGGGTAAAAGTATACATGCTACCATAAACTAAATTAGAAACATACCTTAAGCAAGGCTTGTGCTGCCATTTGCTGCCCATCCTTCTTTTCCATACAAAGTCCCTTAACAGTGTGACGTCCCAGTGACAGACAGTACTCAAAAGAGTACTTACCATCGCAGTTACCATCCTTGGGGCTGAGAGTGAACTGTAGCTCCCCAGAATAAGCAAGAGCATCCTGATTCCTATGTATATATATATATATATATATATATGTACATACATAATAGATAGTTGTTGGTTTGTAAGTGGTTTGTAAGTGCTTTCTGGTCAATCTAGATGCAAGGTTGATCAGATAAGTTGTACAGCTCATTATAGATGATGAACTAACAGATGCACTGAAATGCCATATACATATAACAGTTTTGTAATTGTATCTGAAGACTTTTCATTGCATGATAATGCAGATATCAAGGGGGGTCACTTCCATAGACAACTGTGACTGCGGGTTAAAGTTTTGACGAGCTCTTCTCAGTGGTTTGACCGTTGACCACCTGTCTTTTGGCTGCTGAACTTTGACTGTTCTACAAATTTGACTGTCGATTGTACGAAGGACTTCCTGTAAAGCCTGCTGCTCGATCCAAGTCGACTGAAAGGCTCTGAGTGACAAGTGTAGATTGTGGTTCTTGTGTATGAGTTCATCCATTCTGCACTGCGACCTACCGTTATCATCGTTGACTGTATTTCTAAGCATGCTTTGACCATTAACAACACCCTTTTAAGCAGCTTTGACTGTTGACCATTGACTGACAGCTAGCGGTAACAGTTGTGACTACAGAGTCTATAAAAGTGACCCCGCCCCTTGCATATGTCATAGATCTTTGAAATGGGAGAGGACGTATTCCACAGTACTTTGTACATAACCTGACAGAAACAGCCATGTAGACTAAATGGTTACCCAAGGCATATGTATATATTCACATGGTAACCACAATGCTGTAACTGTTAGAGTGATAGCAAAGGTAGGTAAATATTAGATAATGAATGTTATACTTGGAGATTCACACTTGTCAATTTCCTGTCATCATTTGCCTGTTCCAACATTACTTGTAAACAAATGATAGTGTCCTTCCAAGGCCCTTTTTAAGGGGGGCTGTGAATTAGTGTAAGAAAATAATAAAAAGCTACTGCAAAGCGTATCAGTGGTCTTTCTTCTAACTATCATTATAGTATATTGTCCTATAATCACATCCATGAAGATGTATGTATATACCTACATAAATATATAATACTCAAATACACTTCTACATACATGTATGTATGTGTACCTTTGATGGCACACCCCCCTTCAACACGCGCCATGGACTTGGCAGGCCTACTTGTTGTAGCGACTGGGCAGCTTGAGGATCATCAATTTCAAATGATGACAAATACTAAAGGAGATACGTGTATATGAAGAAAACTTGCATAAAAAAGCTACTAGCAATATTACCATGTGCAAAACACTTTAGCCAGGCATACTGAAACTGTTTGGAGACTTTTTCAAATGCTCCTGGTAGAAACAAATCCAGTGTCGGTTCAGCTGCAGATATAAAGGAGATAATAATAAGTGGACTGTACTCTCTCCTCATACACATGACTGCATCCTGCACTTTGCTTGGCTTTTTCTTGGTTGTAGACATACTTCATATTTTCAATTGCAATTGTACATAACTCTCTCAGAAAACTTATCATCTCTTGAAGAGTTTGCAATGTGACTACTTAGTTTTCAGTTCTGTGTCTTTGGTGGTTTAATTACCCCGGCAGACTGATTCAGGCTAAGTTTGGGTGTAGCACGTTTATCGTGCCTAGGAGATGGGGGGAGAGGCCTAATGAGAGAGTAATTACAGTTGGAATTGCCTGGGTCCTACTGGCAAGTGCTACTAGCAGGTTTAGTGGCTATATAAAGCTTGCCTACTGCTCCTCTGCCAAAGGACTCCAGTAGCTCAATTGGTAAGAGCATCTGACAAGTATTCAGAAGATCCTGGGTTCAATCCCCAGGTGGGTCCCGGTTTTTTTTTTCAGGATTTCTTTACTCTCAGAAAGCTTATCATCTCTTGAAGAGTTTGCAACAAGTATGGAGTTGTCCTGTTGTATGTAATAATAGTAATCACTAGCTAGCTCATACGCTGAACGGTAGGAATTACACTCAATTCAATACAGAAACAAGCTGAATCAGTTACTATTATGGAGGGAGAGACTATAGCTTCAATATGAGGCTTGCGAGGATAAATAGACGTAACAAATTGGCATTTACATAGCTTCACAAACTCGCTGGCTTCTTTACAAAACTCCTAGTAAAAAAGAAACTGTCTAAATTAATAGGTAAGCTGTAAACTTCAAAATTTGTATGGACCCAATTTTGGGTACTGCAGCTATAACTAGTGCAGTGCCGATAGCTACATGTACTTCACTTTACGCACAGAAGGGAAGAAATTTATTAATGTTCTTTTTCTGTATATGCAAATGCATTGTACTGCATGAAGTATTATATGGAGTATGTACGTACGTAGTGACAACTGAGATATGATATTGAACATAAACCTTTGTCATGGCGAGATGACCAGGACAGATCAAAGTGGTTCCCTCAGTTGTGCATGTACTAGTACTAACAGCAGAAGAAGGCTCTTGAGGTGACTGACATTCATTAAATTTATACATATGTAAGTGTAGCAATTAGCTTTCATATGCCAGATACTTCTGGTAAGCAGTATACATGTAGCAGAAGAACATGCACGTATTTCAACGCACTAGTTTCCTCAATGAGAAACTCAGGACTGGTTTTTAGGTAGTTTTGGCAGAACTCAAACAGCAAGCTTACAGCACTCTTCTTGGAAATGGTCACTGTCCACACTGCATGGAACATGTACTGTAAATGTGAAGCAAAAGCATGTATGACATGAAAAGACTTGCAACACCTGCAGGAGGCTTCTTGGCTTCAGATTCATGGTGCTGACGATACTCTTTGGGGACAGGAATGTGTAGAACTTTTAACAAGTCGTTCAGGCTAAAAATACAGAAAATACGTACCTGATTACACTCATAGAGGGAGGTACAACTGATCAGTAATATTTGCCAGTTAACAGAGAAATTTGGCATTGGCAATCTGCCAGTTAAGTCAAATTGTTACATACCACTAAACTTTATGCTGTTCCTTCTTTTGTTGTGCCTTGGGTATTTTATTCTTTTGCCTAAAAGGGTACGGAAGCAACTATTCTAAGTGCACAGAGTAGTCAGTACTACTTGTACTGTATACATTGGTGTGATTTATAAGCTACATAAAACTACTACTAACTGCATGATTCAAGAACAGGGATACGTAATTCCCAGCAAGGTACATGTGAAATGCAGGCCAGCTGGTCTCTACGTCTTTATCGTATATCTTCCTTTAGAGCAAAATGCCTAATTATGTGAAGTGGCTTATCTAAGGTCATGCTGCGCTGCATCAATAGCTTTTTATATGTACCTTAGGGAACTATGGCTATATACATACTCTCTCATAATATCTGCTTCATTAGGATTACTTCCCTCCCTGTAGCTATGCTGAAAGCAATCACAGGAGATGGATAGCACAGTTTTGAGTGTGGATGGTACTTCAGTCTTTTATGCTTTTTTTTATCGATACTGAGTACTTGATACACTACCAACTGGAAGTTTGCATTGAAAAAGGTGGCGTACATGTACAAAATAAGGCTAGGCATAAAGCAGGAGATACAGGGAGATAAAACCTCCATCAGTACAATCCAAAACTTCTGTGAGGAGTTATGGTCAAAACAAAACTGTAAATAGGTGTATGAAGAGTCAGAGATCTGGTCTAGGATATTATATCTACTGCATAGTTTACCTAGGGACACTACTACTGCTCCCATGTTTCCTTCCACTACATGTAACTGCAACTGTATGACGACTACATACCATTCATCCACTAGCACAGACTCTTCATCGCCTTCCTCAATCTCCCATCTTTGTGATAAGTATTCCCTCAAATTATGTGGCTCTAAAAGAGATTACACATTATGACATTGTAAATTACAGCCACTTGTATAACAGAGTACATGTACATACATATTCATAATAAAATACTTGCTATTGTTGTTCCTTACACTCTGAGTCAGTATATGCTCACACTATCCGAACAGGTTTGCTGGTAAAAACCACACTTTTCACCAACTGGGCATGCACAAAGCACATAAATGGCTGCATGCATGGTCCTGAAACTGCTTTATGTTTTCTGTGTTTGTCTGTCTGTGGATCTACACTGAGCTGCATTCAGTCATTATGAGACAGCCTATTACAGTTCCTTTAGCCCATTTCTGAGCTGAGCCTAGGGTGAAATACGAAATATAGGATGTACGTATTCCTCTTTTATTAACCAGTACAATGTAAAACACCTGATTTCACAGAGCATACCAAGTTTGATTAATGAGCCCTTCCTTTCTCCTGCTGTATGATGCCATTGATCAGCCAAGTGGCACCGTTCTTCTTGAAATAACCACTTCTCTAGGCATGGAATTGCCTGAACTGGAACCCTGTGTTTCTGAAAGGTAAATACATTCACATTCAAGTTGAATTAACCAGCAGTTTCTATATACATGCTCTCTGCACAAATCAACTACATGTACTGAATAGTATTTATACCTCATAAAGGGTCAACTAAATTTTACAACCACATCAGTGCTCCACTAAAGTGTGTGAAGAGTGTACCAAGAAACCAAACATGGAATAAATTCCGTGTGAGGTTGCAAAGTAGTCTCCTCCAATGGCCCAAACTGGGAGAAGCATGACTTGTTGGATTTTCAATCTCAAACTCACACAAGGAAGGATTAAAAGTGTGCACTGCAACTGAGTGTGTAAGCTACCGTAGACTCGGGTTATCAAGCGCATGCGCTAGTTGGAACAATAGCAAAAAATACATGCGCTACATAACGAAGTGCGCTACATAACGGGGGTTAAAGGATGACCACGCCTAGCTTTGCATGACGTCATCGCGGCAAAGTTACGGTAGCTAGAAAATGGGAAGCTTTGTTGCTGTTACCGGTGGCAGATTACCAACTACCGGTACGGAATCGCAGTTTATCAAAGCGGTCGGCGATGAAACTCGGTGGAGAGCGGTCGGAGATGAAACTCGGCGGAGAGCGGTCCGAGGCTGAGATGAGGTCGTACTCGATCAACTCGACTGAGGATGATCGGTGCATGCTTGCTCCCTTTATAGGCCTTTGACGTGGCTAGCTAGCAACTTGATGACTGGGCGGTTGCACAATGATCCCTAGAAGGTTATCCTGTCGAGGAATCTCTAGCTGCTAGCAGTCTTCGTTCGATTCTTTAATAATTTTGGTGCGGTTGCTCCACCCCGTATTACGTTTAATTGGAACATGCGCCTCTAACGAGGTTTTTGCGCTTTGGGCCAAGCGAGCATGCGCCTGATAGCGTATGTGCGCTACATATTAACGAAGTGCGCTTGATAACCCGAGTCTACGGTATATAATTAAAACATGCAACCCCTGTTGGTTACCTGGATACTGTACATGACTATAGCCCATGAACCATTATTAGCAAATTGCAGCACTACATGCCACACCAATTGACAATAAATGATAGCAGAAAACTGCACGCAACACATGCACATGAAAATGCACTGTAGACTCAACATTGCTCTACCACACAATCTCAGTTTAATCCAGGACCATAGCCAGCATTTTCCCTTTGATCTGGTGGGTAGCTAGTGGAGCAGGGCACATTCCTTCTAGGGGGTGTGGGGACATGATCCTCCAGAACCTTATGAGATTGTTTCTAGTGCAATCTTAGTGTAAAATAGCAAGAATTGGACACGACTTGCAACCAAAACTAGCCTTTGTGCTTGAAGCCCAGCTTTACAGGTGTTGCTTCACCTAGTTTAACTGCGCATACATTGTGACATCACCTACCGTGAATGAGAGTACGTACCGTACCTGCATGTGCATATTGTAGTGCTAGTGAGGTTTATAACAATTTGTGAAAGTGAGAAGCACATGCAGCTGCTGCTGAAGTCTTTGATATGGATCTGGATAATTGTGTTGTTGATGATTTACTATTTATATTCTGTGAGTAACAGCTCCTCAAGGTTGTGGTATACAGCATAACCTGGCTGATTAAACCTAGCTGGCCTTTCGTCAGTTGAAACTGGACGACTGTGAAGTGCGACTCGGCCATGTTGACGGTACTTAATTGTACTACTATACGGCGACTTAATGCTAGGAATATGTATAATGGGCGTGATGCTTGCTTGCTGAACTTTGGCCACCACACCTGTTAGACCTACTCCTACGGCCCTGTATTCTATACCTGTAGTGTTCAGCAACATTAAAACACCGACAGCCTCATGCATACTATAAGTACTGCTTAGGAAGCCCCCTGAGTATTCTTGCCCCTATGTACATGTACAACTACATCACATTTCTCACCTGTAAGGAAGGAATACAAAAATGTGGCGTATATTGCACTCACTCACAACAGATTGTCCACAATTCCATACGTACATATAGTGTCCCAATATGTGTACTTCAGTCCACTACTTCAGCACTCCACTGTGCATTCCAGTGTCATACAAGGACACCCCTTAAAAAAGGACACCTCTGTATTAAGGACACTTTGTTGTGTCCCATATATACATTCGTAATGTAATGAAATGAGGACACATCTCTACACAGGACATTTTACTAGGTCCCCAAGGTGCCCACATTAGAGGGGTTCCACTGTAAATAACAACTTTCAATTTGCATCCTGAAACAGGAAGGGGCTACAGAAATCACTTCTACACATAGCTCTAACAATTGCTAGTTCAACAAACTTAACCAAAAGATATTGGTACTAACCTAAATGCAACACCCTTTGCTCTTTGATTTTTTGCTGTTAATAAATTAAACTACACAACCAGATGAAATTGCGTCCTGAGGGATTACAGGATTTTAATATAGCCATTTCTGCCACTACATTGTATAACTGTCGCTCATTCAACAAACTTACATCATCACACAGGGAGAGACTACAGAAAGTTTAGCATAGATATTTCTGCCTCTATCCCATTGCTCATCAAACAAACTCACCCAAAAGTTACATCTACTACTCTTCAGTGGACCTGGCAAAGATTTCATGCTATTCATAACGGTACATAATCACTTTCAATTTGTGTCCTCACACAGGAAGGGGCTACAAGATTCATTTCTGCCTCTAACTACTGCTGATAGTCCACAAACTCCCCCAAAGTGGTGGCATTTACATATACACACAGCAACACATATATATATAGCTAATTAGTGAACCTCACAAAAATTTCTGATTCTTCATTAACTGCACAACCACTTTGACATTACGTCCTCACACAGGGAGGAGCTACGGGATTTAATCCAGCAAATTCCCCAAATTACAGTGGTATTACATGTACATCTACTAAAAGCCCCCATCTCACACGTAGATCTTTGGTGGACTTGCAAAGGTTTCTCGCTAATCACAAGATGACACAACCTCTTTGAATTGGCATCCTCAGACAGAAAGAGGCTACAGCATCAAATGTAGATATGATTGCCTCTAACTATTAGCTCCTTCAATTGTGGTAATGTTCCGCTCGAATGCGCAACCAGCGGGAAGGTTTGCAAGCATAATTTTGGTAGAGTGAGACAGATCCATGTGATATTGAGTATCTATGGTCATGATAGAGAACACTGAGGCACTGCTAAAAGATATTCTATAAAAGAGTATAGCTCATGAGGCCACTGAGAAGGTAGATGCTAGATGAGAACCTATCAGAGGATCTCTCTAGCTGAGACTGTTGGAAGAGATGCCAGGCTACAGCAGATGAGCAGTCTAGAGGGAGAGAATTGACTCGGCCAGTTGCACATGTATGCAAGCCGCTTCATACTTGGCTGCATTGAGATATGTCATGTTCAGAAGCACTACCTGGTCTGCACCTATATATCTTCTGAGTATACCGGTATGTCTGAGAAGTCTTCGCCTCGAGCAACTCGAATCATAGAATAGTATTCCCGGTACGGCGAACAGGCGTGGCTAACCATAGATTTTGTCTATATATGAAAGAAAAGGAATGCCGTTATCTGCAGAAATGTTGGAACATGGTGGAATGCAGAAATGCACGTGAGCTGTTCCCTGGTGTTCCTGGTGTTCCTGCTATTCCTTGCTGTTCCTGCTGTTCCTTGCTGTTTCTGCTGTTCCCTGGTGTTCCTGCATTTCCTTGCTGTTCCTGCTGTTCCTGCTGTTCCTTGCTGTTTCTGCTGTTCCTTGCTGTTCCCTGGTGTTCCTGCATTTCCTTGCTGTTCCTTGCTGTACCTTCTGTTCCCTATTGCTCCTGCTGTTCCCTGATGTTCCTTCTGTTCCCTGCTGTTTCCTGGTGTTCCTGCAGTTCCTTGGTGTTCCCTGGTGTTCCTGCTGTTTCTTGCTGTCCCTGCTGTTCCTTGGTGTCCCTGCTGTTCCTTGGTGTTCCTGCTGTTCCCTGCTGTTCCTTGGTGTCCCTGCTGTTCCTTGGTGTTCCTGCTGTTCCCTGGTGTTCCTGCTATTTCTTGCCGTTCCTTGCCATTCCTGCTGTTCCCTGGTGTTCCTGCTGTTCCTGCAGTTCCTTGAATTGGTGTTCCCTGGTGTTACTGCTGTTCCTTGGTGTTCCTAAGTTGTATTGATTCTGCTGTACTGTGTGAACACTTTTGAGACCTGATAAAGAGTCCTGTATAAAGAGGTGTCTCATTTCATCTCATTTCAGGAATAATTTTACAATACGAAAGCCTATTTGGGACACAGCAAAGTGTCCTTATTACAGAAGTGTCCTTATTTCAGGGGTGTCCTTTAAGAGGGGTTTCACTGTATTACTTTAAAATTGTATGCAGTGTGGAATAGATATATTGGGTCAGGTCTGTCTCTTTAAGTGCAACCCTTGATTTCTTTTATTATTACGTTTTTATTGTCTGTGGTCTTTTTTTCTACTTATTATTTTCGCTGTGACCAAATGTATTAATTGCAGTTCCAACAGGTAAGTGGAAAGTGATTGATATTCTTTTGTCTATGAAAGTTTTTACAAAAAGTAAATACCGTATAGCCGGAAAATTTGGCAAGGACTTTAATTTATTATTATTATTATTAAATTTTAATGACACAAAAAAGGCCAGGAAGGCCCATAGGTCAAATCGAAGTAACAATAATGTGGAGTACATCAAGTAAGGGACATGAAACTCTGCTGGACAAATGTTGCTAACCGGACAAATGTTGCTAAATGTTGCTGGTCTCGAGACAACATGATAAATGTGAACCTATCCAAAGAATTCAGAAAATAAAAAGAAGAGTTCAGAATAAAACAACGGTTAAATAGGTCCGCTCTAGCTTTCCCATCAAACTTCTGGCAGTCGATCAAGAAGTGCATTTCATCCTCCAGCACACCACAAAGCATGCATGTTCGCTCTTCTAACGGAGTAGGAGTAGGCAGGGTATATCTCCCAGTTTCAATTCTTAACTGATGAGCGCTCGATCTCAGTTTGGCCAGTGGTACTCTAAGGTGCGGAGGGAGGTTGAGGTAGGGCTCATAAACTATCGAGTTTTTAAAAAGCCTGAATGTTCTCAGTTTTCTTGATAATAACTCACTACTCCAAAGCTGCAAATATTGGTCACAAAGCCTCTGTGAGAATTGATCAATAAAGTCGTTCTGTAGGATTCCTGTGGGGTTATTCCAGACATAGGGGAACCCCGCTTCACTCAGGACCCGTTTGACAGCCACGGCCCACTCATCTTGTGAGTCAGAGAGAGTCAGCTGATAAGCTTCCTGTAGCAGACTTGGGACGTTCCAGTATGTTGCAAGTCGTAACCAATATTTAACCAGTGCAGTTTTGTATCTAATCATTAAGGGAACACGTCCCAGGTCGCCATAAACAGCGAGATTGCTAGCGGAAGAAGGCAAACCTAGGGCAAACTTGCAAAAACGCCTGTGCAGCAACTCCAACTCATCTGCTTTAGAAAAGGCCCAAATCTCACAGGCATATTCGGTAATAGGTCTCACTAAGGAATCAAACAAGTGCGACAGGATATGAGGATTAGGATAGTGTAGGCAAGTCGCTTTCTTAATAAGGGAGTGTAGGGCTTTGTTGGCTTGACCTGCAAGCAGATTTATTGCTGGTTTCAATGATCCATTTGAGGAAAGTAGGAGACCCAGATACTTGTATTCCTTTACCACTTCAATTGGAATGCCGTTCAGGGTAACGATCAGCTCAATGTGGGATCTGGGGTGAGTGAAAGGGACTACCCTGGTTTTGGTGAGGTTAACTTGAAGATCCCATGTCTTGCAAAATCCAGAAAGGGTATCAACTGCTTTCTGTAGGCCAGAAACTGAATCAGCTAACAGAACTAGGTCATCAGCAAACATTAGTAGGTGAAGGCAGGAATTAATGAGAGTAATACTTCCAGCTTGATTATCGTCGAGTGTATTTTCTAAGTCTACCACATACAGGCTGAAAAGGAGGGGGCTGAGATTGCAACCCTGGTGCACTCCCCTTCTGCAGGGAAATTTACAGGAAAGCTCGTCTCCAACAGTTACCATCGATTTAGCATTCCCATACATATTCTGCAAAAGCTTAAGGATTGTTGAGCTTGTCCCAATAGAAGCCATCTTGGCCCATAGAAGTGAATGTGTTTCGTTAAGGAGGTTGTTGGAGTCTGCCCAAAGAAGGAGACGACTGTTGATAATAGAGGTCAAGAGCTTGGCCATCACATTGAGTAGGGTGATCCCTCTGTAATTACTCGGGTCTGTCTTATCTCCACTCTTGAATATTGGCTTGATCAGCCCAGTAGCCCAGGTTTAATTCTCGCCAAATTTTCTGGCTATACGGTGTGCACAATAGCATACGTACATCGAGTGTTGATAATAATAACTAAACAATTCTTACAGCAAATTAAACAAGGTGAAGTTTTGCACGTGCTTCATGTAGTGATTCCATCCATATACAGGTAATAAAGCAGACACTATTATGCTGTAGATTGCATAATATGCATATCCAAAGCAAGCTATTCTACATAACAAAATTAAGTTGCCATCTCAATAGGGGATCTGCACAACATGAAATTAGCTATAAAATACAGCATCAATACCAGTCATGCTTTCATTTCCACTAGTGCTGTTTCAGGCGGCCGACTTCTTCAACAGCAGCCCTATGAATACAAAACCATGTTCTTAGTCACTGTATGCTCAATTTCTATGTAGTGCACGTCATACTTGTAAAATATTTTCATCTTCATGCATCTACTCGCAATATATCAATCTCTAGTTGGCTCATAGCTCCTAAAATAAATATTAAAAGCACAATAAAGACTAACCTCAGCTCCAGTAATGCTTTTTCCTTGAAGAATTCACTTTCAGCTAGACTTGCCTTGGCTTGTCTAAGTTCTTCCTTGAGGTACTCAACCTAAAATGTAGGATTATGGGCTGGGTTTCATGCCTATAAGCTACATTGTTAATTTTATTCAATATTTATTGTACTTAGACCATAGTATGCTTAGATGGGTGAAAGTGCTTTAATTGATGTACATTAGGGTGATGTCAAGATCCTAATTCCCAGGTCGAGAGTGTACGTAGTATAGCACTGCATTTCAGTACAGTATTAGATAATTAACCCATACATACATGTACATGTCTTTTTGTTATGGTGCTGCAGAGAAACCAGAAAGATTTCATAGTTTCTCTACCATTGTGATTTTCAACCAGAATTTCTTACCGTCACTGGTATACGAGTGGTTTCTATTAACACAATACAAGGACTACAAAATTTTGAGCATATTTACCTCCTTCCTGAGATCTGCATTTTCCTGTTGCAATAGAAATGGCTGTTCTTTGTAAGCGGTACGTACTGTAGTAGTTGAAGAAAAGAAAACGTGGGTATAAAGACTTACGTACAGTACATAGTAACAGTGCAGGTCATGTGACAATCATAATATTCCTCTACAGCAGCAAGTCTGTGAGCTGTGCTCTAGGACTGGCCTTTGTATTCTCTATGATACCTATCCTGAAGAAGACTACAGCCCAGCTGCTCATTATTCAAATACGAAAAAACATCAGCGTTTGATTTTGAGTCTGTGAAGCCAATTCATGGTTGGTAGAAAGAAAACCCCAATCAACATATGTACTGAGAACCAACCAAGATTCTCTTAGAAGAGCCCAGCTAGAGTTGAGGTTGAGCTGTATGCTAATCCAAGCCAAAAGTGATAGTAAGTGCACAAAAAATTGTATGTGATTTAATCATGTGAACCATTTTAGAGGATATAATTGGCTAAAGGTAGCATGACTATAAAGGATAGAAGCTGTTGATTGCACAGATCATGCTGCCGTGCGTTAGATACCAGATGATGAATTTTTTCAACACTGGATCGATTATTTAAGCAAAAAGTTTACTTGCCTTTAAGACCCAGGTCTTCAGAATTATATGTACTGGTAAGGTTTCTTCTGAGAGATTTTTGCTTTATTTCTGAGTGACTATGTCTGGATTCTTCCTTCAATTTACTGTCTGCTGTGTCCAAACGTTTGCCTAATCGTCTGTCATCTGCTGGAATTGAGAAACAGATTAGGTGTATAGACAGTTACATTAAATATGCCTCTGGATGACTTGATCTGACTATCGAGCTAGACCTAATAGTAATTTATAAGCTACTAAATTTCACATATTTTGTTGGAATAAAATTTCATAAGTTGAAAACAGTGCAACTTGCCTTTCCTTCAGGGATAGTCATTCAAATTCCACTATCACCCCAACTGTCATAAAATTACTGGTCCTCAAATTCACTGCAGTGAAATTAACTATTAGGCTAATGTACCAAGTGAGTAAAGAAGCATGCCCCATGAATTTCTTGCAAAAAAAATTATGATATACTCTTGGTGCTGCTGTAGCGCTTACCCACATATGCAGGCGGAGCTTGTAAGATCTCCAGTCAGAGGTCAAAAGCAAGAACAACCAGATGTTTTACCTAATCACCATATATTATTCCTAGTATCCCAGATTAATACTACAAAACTCTAGTATCCCAGATTAATACTACAAAACTCTAGTATCCCAGATTAATACTACAAAACTCTTAACAAGCCTTAAAGCCTCAAAATCATACCTCTCCCAAATCCCACACCCTAAAACAAATGCCGATCTCTTAAAATTATTGAGTGCACTAAACTTTTCAAAGCTCCCACGTACCAAACATACCCGTATTGTAGAATTCTCCCATGAAAGTAATTCTAATATCATACACAGGACACTCCCAGAGCACATGTACATACAACACCCTCCAATTCTTCCCCACAAACATAACTTACACTGCCTATCATCATGTTTATCCCTATGTCTTCCTATATTGCAAACTTCTGTGAGAAGATAAGCTTTCTGAAAGAGTAAAGAAATCCAGAAAAATTGGGGCCCAGCTGGGGATTGAACCCAGGACCTTCTGAATACTAGTCAGATGCTCGTACCAATTGAGCTACTGGAGCCCCTTGGCAGATGAGCAGTAGGCAAGCTTCATATAGCCACTAAACCTGCTAGTAGCACTTGCCAGTAGGACCCAGCCAATTCCAACTAATTACTCTCTCATTATAGGCCATCTTCCCTTCTCCTAAACTCGAGGAACGTGCTAAACCCAGACTTGTACAATGCATGTAACTCTTCATTTTGACCATTAGTACCCGACCTAAATTAAACATCAATCCCATTCCGGGGTCCTCGAGCCCCTGCAAGTAATTCTGAAAATTCTATTTCCTTACAAAAAGACTGGTAAAGACTTTTACACCCAGACTTGTACATGTAACTCTTCATTTAGACCATTAGTACCCGACCTAAATTAAACATCAATCGCATTCCGGGGCCCTCGAGCCCCTGCAAGTAATTTTGAAAATTCTATTTCCTTACAAAAAGACTGGTAAAGACTTTTACTATTTAAGCCATCATTAAAGTCTTCATATCTCAACGCTTCATCTTCTCTTGCTAAGAACAAGTATACATGGTAATCTTCAGCTGATATTTCCTAGATATAAGTGCAGCAATAATTCACTAACTAGCGAATGCAGAGCATTGTGGGGCGAGCGTGAGCGAGGGCATGCCGCTGAAATAAGTATTTGTGATATATAGGACCATGCACCCATACGCACGTACCGACAAAATCGCCATTTGCAGCACTAAGGGGGGGCTCGCTCACGCTCGTACCAATTACTTCCCTTCAGGTCTTCCTCTGCCTACCTCTACAAGGCTTGACTTCCCACTCACTGGCTAGTAGTAATCCAGGACATCTCTCACCATTCACATAATTGACTTTATACCACCACTTAAGTTTGCATCTATCCCTCCTGCCTTTCAAAGATTCTAACCCCATATCACTCTTACTGCTTCATTACACGTTTTAGAAGAGCAGCAAAATTACCTGCTCCTAGCTGAATGGATTCCAAGGAAGCTGTCTGCCATTTATTACAAGCCCACACTTCACTACTATATTCTAAAGGACTAAAACGAACAATAATTATCCTTCTTGCAACTATATTGTTATTGCTATTACTTAAAACCTATGTAACTGATATTTACTACCTTCTGTACATGACTATCCCATGAACCATTATTAGCAAATTCAATGCCCAGGTAACAGTACCTTACAACCACTGGAATGTCTTTATCTCCCCACTTCCATGTACATGCACCTGTATCAACCTCTTTAGAAAGCACCATAGCAACACTTTTTTTTGTTAGATTTAACCTCCATTTCTACATTTATCAATGTTAGCAAGTCCTCAGCATTAATAGTTTAACCTACAAAATCATTGGCAAACATTAAACCCCCAACCTTAACATCCTTCTTAATAGTAATGCCAATCCCAGCCTTCTTAACCTCCTCATCTAACAACAAAAATGGAATAGAGGAGGATACGTAGGCGACATACTACATGTACAACCCTGTGCCAGCCCTGACCTGCATTGAATGGTTTTGATTTTTTCCCTCTAGTAAAACAGTACTCTGTGTGATGACATACATATGTTCTTAATAACTCTCCACATCCTAATCCTACATATAACCCCTAGTTGCCATAACTTAAACCATAAGCCATCATGACAAACTGTGTCAAATGCTAAACGAAATAATATTTACCATGCCTTATGATGTCAGAAGGAGCACCAAGAAGTTGCTTACTATAATCTGTTACCTAATTAGTATACGCATGTTGCTGCCAACTCCCAGAGTATATTCACTACGCATTCAGTCATTCCCACATAACATACATAATTATCCTACATGTATATCTACCCCCTAATTCTCCAATAGTACTGTATTTAATAACTAAAATTTAAAAAAGGTTATTTAAATTGCCAGTGACTATCGCCTTCCATAAGAGCCCTGTGGGCATGCTAATTGTGGATTCGAAGCTAGTATATGCATGACAATCATTCGTTCATTGCTTAACCCAGTTTGCGTGCATCACATATACCTTTTACACTTCGTGGACTCGGATATAGCATGAGGGACAAGACCAACATCCCCTACAGAGATACATATACAGCATATAGAATAAATTTATTGATTATTATATATTATTTCAGCATCCCTATTATTTTTATAAAAGTTATTGTATGTATGTCCCTCATTTCTAGCAAACTTATACTTTTCATCAAAGACTACAGTGGATTGGGCTTAAATGATGACGAGATACATGTACTACATTTAGTGTTTGTTTTTGTTGAAAACTATAGCAAACATAGTGCAATTAGCAAAAGACTAGTATAGCTGGTAGCAGCCCAAGACTTGGGAGGCAGTGATGAAGTGATCAATTAAGCTCCAGTGGTGAATGAAGCAAAGTTGTACTATTGATTCAGAGTTTGAATCAAGTGTTGCCCACTATCCTAAAACCAAGGCCCAAAGCCCAGCAGTATCATAGAACGTAAAACCCAGATCAGCCGTAGCTAATGTACTCTAAAATGAACATGAATAATAATTTTTTTCTTGGGGGGAGGGGGCAGATACTGATCACTTAATCTGTTGTGCCATCATGATTAGTAAAGAGGACTCACCACTGGTTCTACAGGAATTGCTACTGTCTTTTCACAGGCTTGCAAGACAACAAATGGGTCTTCATAGCCATGTTCCTGGTAGTATTTGGCATCGTGTTCCGGAAGAGCCATGGCTAGGGGAATCACACACCCGCCGCACCAATATTCAGTTTCTTCAGAGCTAGTGTGGGATGTGTACATGACATTTTGATTCCCAAATCTACAGTGTATTTCTCAGCATTGCAGTGCTAGCACTACTATTTTGAAATACATTTGTCTCCACAAAAAATTAGCATGCATGTAAGTACATATACTATAGGTTTTATGTCAGCTGATTTAGGACAGCTTGCATGTCAGTAGCCTCATTCCCAGGCCTCCGCACAGCTTTTGTCGGGAACGAGGCTAGCATGTCAGCTGTTATATAATTTCGAAATTTACGTAGTAACTGTGATTCACACACAAAACTTGTACAGGATGAAAGTTCATGAAACTTAATGTGTACCTAAATATGTAAGCATCCCAGAAATAGAACTCTCTCAAATATGCAGCCTTACTGTTTTGCATACATGACGATGTATTGCAGCTGATCCACAACTATATTGTATATTGAGCTATCTGAATCTTGCATAATGCATGCATGCATTCATGAGGGGATAAAAGGAAAGATGATCCGTTTTTAGGCTGCCCCACAATTACATCACCTACCAGCAGCAAGTATCCTGAGACCTGAGAGCTATCAGGCTTTAACACAAATATTAATTTGCCAGTTTATACATATTATAAAAGTGAAGCGTAAACAGATTGTTTCTTTTGAAGTGTATAAAAGCTTCCCTTGAGCAATAACTCAAGGTGTTGGGTATACTAGGGTACATATATCATATATGAATACTTATATGTATGTAAACATCTTCATAATCACAAACCTCTTCAGCCTTTCTACAAGAATTACACAGATACATTTACACAACTGCCCTGTCTAATGCTCCTGCAATTACATTATTATTCTTGATCACAACAAATTATTGTGATCACCCATGCATGCTAGCACATTAAAGTTTATTAACAGACGTACCTGTATGCCCATATTTGGAGAGCACAGTCTTGATTGCGACAGGCATTAAACTCGATAGGATCATCTTTCCAGCCATTGGTAGAGCAATCTTTTGCTGCTACTGTACTGGTTGAGTCCTATGTATGCAGAGATACACAGTACGTATATGAACGTTCAATTACCATGAGCTATGCACATATTTCTTAGGGGATAGTGAATGCAGAGCCAATAATAATTCAGGTAAATATTTAGTGACCATGCCTGTACTGTGTATGATATCTGAGATAGCGTGCTGGTCCTCCCCTTACACTACCCCACTATGTGTAAAGTATAATAGACCATGTCGTTGAGAAATACGGTGCATAATTTGATGCATTAGCCCTCTGTTTTAGCATCGTGCCCAAGGCCGGGGTATGAGGCTATAGTCCTACAGGTTTTATATACGTAGCATGTACTACAAATATGCAGCTACGTGAGTACATGTACCGGTAATTCAACAACAAGCTTGTAAATTTGTAGCTACAGATGCACATATATGTACATGTGCGTAGTGCATGTGAGTGTACTGCTAACATTATCTGGATGCACATTAAGCTGTGACCAACCCTATACTGTTTCTTGACATCTGCTAAGAGTTGGATTACCTCCAAGAATCATACATGAATCACAAGCATGATGATTATCCAATGCAAACGAAAGTAGTACATAGCAACTAGCTGTCAACTTGAAAAGCATGACACTTTCCTTATTACCTCACTGTCGCTACACCAGAAGCTACTGAAAGCGCAATTAAAAATACAAATGGCTGTTGCTGTACATTCAGGTGAGTGGTTATGGAAAGTGGTCTTCTTGATCTGCTCCACACCTACGTGTATAGCACGTTACTAAGCATATACATATACGTACAGCCATGGAAAACTCATACGACAAGTGCCCAGTTGTGTTTCGAGACAAGCGTGTTTGGAATTCAAAAAATATGGCTGAGGATCATATATAAGCCCGGAAAAAAGGAGTTATAAATATAGCATAAAGAATGGAGACGTGTACCTGAAAATCTGAGTCAATTTTTATTGTGCAGCAGAGGTCATGGTTAGGGTCACACTTGACACCAGAAAGTTTCCTCACAGTCACAGTTCCCTTACAGCTGACCTTGAATCGTGGCTGCAAAGCTAAAAGAAAAAGGATGCAGAAAAAGTAGGACAATAGTGAGAAAAAAAAACTAGAAGAAGCAAATAACATACCACTAAAAGACGCTTCCAACAGCACTGCACCCTTTGGTTGGAGAGGCAGATATTTTACTTCATACTGCTCTTGACTTGTAGCAGAAGCTTGTTCAATGATACGAATATCAGCTACTGACAATACTGCTGCTCCAATGCATACATCATTTTTGATGTGTGACTTGGTATTTGAGGTAGCTTTGGTGGTGCTAGAAGAGAGCTTTGTTTTACGACACATTATAAATACTTGTCTTGATTGGGAAGTGTGAAAAATTGCTTCTTCACACTGGTTCCAAACAACCGGTTTGCTGCTTACCATGGGTTGATTGGTGGTTTCAGCTCTTGCATTACTTCCATTGATAGTGAGGACACAATAGAGACCCTCTGTTGGTGACTGCTTCACATTTTTGGTTGGATCCTGCATCTTCCCTATGAGTTGTATGAGGTTTTCATTAGAGGGTCGAGGACCATCAGCTATACTTGCTCCACAAATTTTTATTTTCAAAATTCCAAGAAGGTCACCTTTTCCTTTCTTGCTTTGAATTTGTTGAGCAGGTTTCTCAGTGGGCTTCACAAGATCACTCACTGAAAGCCTTCTCGGGTTTTGTTGGCTACTTCCAGATGCTGTTTGCTGCAGATCATTTACCCCTAACCTGCTTTGCGATGAAGCACTGGACAATTGTCGTGCATGACTATGTTTTGGCGCTAGAATGGCTGCTGACTGACTGCGTGGACGCATAATACGATCCTTGATACCTTCAGCAGATGAATTTATAGAAGGTATAGTTGACATTGGGAGTTTACTTGTACTAGCACCACCAGTTGATTTTGTGTTACTTTCAGCTTGGTGTTCTGCAACACTAGCCTCTGATACTGATTTCTTTTTGGCTTGTAATGATCCATCGTTCTTTCTCTGCTTGTTCACTTTTTGCCCACTTCTGTCTTGGGCCTCACATTTTTGAGGTATAGCACTGTCACCAAGCTCTGACCCATTGTGCTTCATTTCTGAACCTGGAATAGGTTCTTGAATTTTTGTAGTGGCTGTTTCACTGACAGAATTGAGGTTAGCTGGTAGAGTAACTTGATGGAACTCATTCGTGACAGCAGAAGAAGGAGCATTCATGTGATGAGAACCAGGAGCCTTTGGCGCTATTGGATCATGTTGCTTTCTTATCCTTGATGTTTCAGGCTGCATGTTGTATGAGTTTCCTATCCCTGAACTGCTTTCTGAAAACACCTTTGACAAGAGAGGTGGATGAGGCAAATCTGAAGCCGGAGGTGTTACTACTGACTTAGTGTGCGGCTGCATGTGGTATTTTCCTGATTGTATCTGGGCAGGAAGCCTCACTTCTGGTAATGGTGGACCTGCAGACATTCGCTGAAGTTTGTCTTGCAGTGATGCTTGAGTGCTTGTTTGTCTTCCAATCTTTTCTACAGTAGGTTTTTTACCTTGTACATGAGGTTGTCTAGTCAGTCTAGGCTTCACAGAGCATTCTGGTTGGGGAGATATACTGGCTTCCACTTGCGGTTCAGGGGTGTTACAATCTTCATTATGTCTCGACCCAATTGTAACTTTGTGAAATTCCTCCATTGCAGGAATATTTGGCATGCTCTGATGCATACTTGACCTAATGGCATTCACTTCAGGTGATATTTCAACATCTTGTGAAACTATCGGGACTGCTATACCTTTCACTGTGCCCAGTTGTTTATCTTTTGTCTTTTGCTTGCGGCCTTTGAGTTTAAAGATTCCTTTTAATTTCTTTCCTTTGGAATTTGTACGAAGACCATCTGCTTGTTGAGATGGGTTGTGTTGCTGTACATCTACAACTACAGTGCTTTGCAATGTAGTTGGACTGGCAGCATTGGGTGCTGCAATGGTTGTGTCAGAATGTGCACTTACAAGGTGTTGTAATGAAGCATCTGCAGAAACAGGATCCCGAGCACTTGTCTCTAAAAGACGCCTCTCACTCGAATCGTGCTGTATAGTAATTGAGGTTTCTTCCTTGAGTTGCTGGGCTTCTGGTAAGGATGGGGATACATGAAGGCTGTGGGAACAGAAGCACCACGTACATTTCATGCATGTAGTACATTAACATTCACAGTGTGTACAGAGTATGGGCTGTAAAAAGCTACTGCAGATGAACATACGTCTACGTCTATAAAACTCCCCCATTTATATATGTACTCCCCATGGTTGAGTTACCTGTCAGAAGATGTTGCAAGGTGCTGCTCTTCTCTGCATTCGTACTCAAAGGTCACATCGAGCTCACAATTGTGAATAGCAGCAGTAGCATTTCTTCCAACACTGAGCATCAGCTGCTTTCTTTCAGGGGTTAGTACATCAGCTAAGTCGGCAGTATGCAATGTGGCACTTGCAAGACTTTTATGGGATTGCCTTTTTTCTGAGAAAATTTTGAGATGAAATTTCAACTCAACCGGTGCTACTGCTGCACCATCAGCTGACTGATGGCGTTCAATGGTAATTTGCGGTAAGTCAGCTTCCCAAGTCGCAACATAGTGGCCAGATCTATGGTGTAACTCACTAAGAGTGACTGTGCTTGAGTTAGTAGACTGAGATCCATGAGTCACCCGGATGTAGAGAGGTGGAAAAGTAGTGGGTACTTGAATAGCATTCTGGCTGAACTGAATGCTTACAGAGTGCAAGGAAATCTTCAGGGTGCGTTGTTGAGCCTTTTCTCTTGCTGAACTTTCCATGCTCATTCTGAGTTACAGCAGAAAGGAAATTGGTGGATAATTATGTTAAGCTTATTGGTACTGTAGCAATATTAAGCGTACGTACCTTGTCACAGGCTTCTTTAAATGATGCAAACAGCTGGCAACAAGGATAATAGACAACTTGCTCAGGATAGTTGTATGTGCTACACAGGTGTCCTTTCTCGCTCCAATACCTTGTAGCCTTTCATAAGCTATAGTCTATTTCAAATTCTTGCTGTGCAGTATTGTCCAGATATACCTCGTAGCCTTCGCGAGGTAAAACCACACGCGGCGTTCCCTATAACAGACACTGATTTAAGCGAGTCGATCTCCTTCAATACTCTGATTTATCCAATATCATGTCTCGCCAACACCAGAATCAGTTAGAGGGAGTTAGCGAGCTCCTCCCCCCTCGATCCAAATAAGCGTGCGCACACCCATCCGGGATGCCCGGATGTGTACAGGAACGGGACTACAGCTCAGTATGCGTCTTGGATTCAGACATAACTATGTCATAAAAATTTTATCATTAGTGTACAGACTACATATTTTATATGATGATACAGTGATATGCAGAATAAATAGGTGATTTGCTACTGCAACTCAGCTTTGTAGGATAGTGGCGGTGAAATGACTGAGTGCACCAATAATTACTGGATTCAGTGTTTTACTAGCTCTAGACAAAGCTGCTAAAGTTGTCCCTTCTTGCGCCTCGTCCTCTAGGTCCCCCTCGTCCTCTAGGTCCCCCTCGTCCTCTAGATCCCCCTCGCTCTTCTCTGAGAGATTCCTTCCGTTCCTTCCAGGCTTCATATCTTTCAGCCATGGCTACAAGCTCATCAGGTACAACCTACAAACATCAATAAATAGTGGAATCGGGGTTATGCAAGTGTCACTGAGAAGTCAGGTCTTGTGCATTGCAGTCTCCCAACCACCATAGTTTTTGGGTCTGCACAACATTTCATGATAACTATGTAGACGTACAGTTAATGGTGGCTTGTACAATAGTATGTTTATAATACGATAAACAGGTGTTAATCAACTTGAGGCAGTGTCTACCAAGAACACGGGATGGGAGACAGCAGTACAATGGAAATTCCACAGTAGCCAAGAGCTGTGGTCAAACAGCCTACAAAAATAGAAGACGCTACGCACCTGAATTTCTGAGCGCCAGGTTCAAAAAGCAAAACACACAGCTCACTAACATCAATTTCACAAAGGTCCGCTGACCCAAACTTCAGCCACTCCCACCCCCCCAAATTTTATATACCATACACAACTCGTATGTAGGGGATATGGTCCCAAACAAGTAGGAAAAAAAAAACGCTGGTTGACCCACAGGACCAAGGACCATATTCCTCTGCCAATTTTTGCCAAAACTTTACTAAAGTTAGTATGTCAAACTAAAAACTGCTCAGGCAAGACATGAGATTAACTACATATGTAGCTAAAGAAAAGTGGAGAAGGCAACCCTGTCATAGAAAAAAGGAAGATCAACAAGGAGCAAAACAAGATGGAGGTAGTGTAATACATACGCTTACAAACGACAGCAAAACAGCTAGCTAAGTCTATGGCATGCCATCCTTACATGTTTTACTTTGGAGTGCTTTGGAAATGATGGTGGGTATATAAGTGGAGGAGATATTTGTAAAATTAAACTTGCCAAATGTTTTCCACGAAAACGTTTTGCACTTCGGATTTTCTGTCAAAGCTAAAGCTTCTACTGCTATATATTCAAAGGAACTGATACAAAGCTGCAGGAACCTTGGATCTGTTGACTCCTCTCAAAAGTATACACCACTGCATAAATGGGGGTGTGAGACACGTGATGAGTACTTTAGTACTAAAAAAAAGTTCTGTACACACAATTCACATCGGAACATAGGGAAGCAAGCAGCAGAGCATATGGCACAGCTGCAACTATCCATGCATGCTATTTACTACTACAAGAATAGGTATGACTACATATCAAGAATCTTTGGTCAGTGAATGTATTCCAATAAATGTTTCATCCAAGCAATCCATGAAAATTTCGTGAACCCCAGGACACACACGTCTACTGATCTGATCACCTATAACTAGTATTCCTATCAGTAGCACAGCTGGAAGTTCACCAAAAAGCAAAAAACCATTCATGTAGGGATGCAGAATCAGAATCAGAAGACAGACGATTCGGTCATTTTAGCAACTTGCAAGATTGGTACTTCAGAGTGACTGCATGGTAGGGCTCACATTAGCCCTAGACAACGCCTACAGCAGAGTTATAAACATGTCATTTTGTACACATCTGATAGAGATTCCACTTTTTCTGGGGCCATCCTACATATAGAGTACTGCCATACTCCACGATATACCTAATGAGTGCCCCTTGATCCTTATTCTTCTACAATTTGATGCGTGAAAACTAAACTTATTCTTCCACAATTGATAATCAAGACTGAGATCGAAGGCTAGTGGTAGCCTCATATCCAGGCTCAGGAGGCCCCAGCAAAAAAAGTCCATGATGCACAGCCCCTTTTTTGCAGACCCCCCAAAACAACCTACTAACTGCATCACAAAGTGTCATAATTATAATTAATGACATCATAAATAGTTAATTAACCATACACTGACATCTTAAAATGGTTAACTAATTTGACCCAGCCCTAACTTAGCACTTACTGATTGAGCGACCATGGTTGAAGGCAGCGGCAAGCTGCTGCCGAGTAAGCAGTGACGTGAGATCAGTGTCACTATTGCATGCAAGTACATGCAAACTATACACAGACTGTGATATCGAATGGATATGAGGCATCCTCTACTGCTTGTACTGCCAAAATCTAAACTCTTGTCTTCAAAAAAATCCTCTAGTTTTTGGAACCTTTTCTGCTGACCTGCCGAAACAACAACCAACTTGATGGGTGCGCGTCGTACCTTTTTTCAAGTATGGCCCCCTGCCAGGCTGGACCTTTATGTCACTAAATTTTCACTAACTGGAAGCTGATAGTGCGAACAGGACTATCCATAGCCTCGTTCCCATTCCTTCCCACCCCATCTTTAAATTAGTGCGTGGGCATGTAAGTCCCTTTGCGTGGGCATGTAAGTCCACCCTACGTACACGTACATACGTCACGGCACGTGATAAGTGGTACCAGGCCTTCCCCCTCGCTTTTTATCCACGGCTGCGAGATAAAAGCTGGGGTGGTAAGGACTGGGAACGAGGCTAGACTATACATACATACATAAAAGATGGTACTTTACCTGATTAGCTTTAGCAAGTATGTGACAGAGCTCTCTTGCCCATCGCCAATTATCTCGAGTGACAAATGAGAGTGCTTTGCCTTGTTGGCTGTACAAAAGTAAGATACATGTACGTATATCCAGTTCTGATGCAATATGTTGCTATTATAACAAGTACAATCAAGAAACTAGTTGTAGTAATCAAATTCACAAAACTGTGGAACTTTCCAGTTATGTGACGTTGCAAACAAGATCGTTGCAGAGTGCAGCGAGGCCAATAATCATGTACTATTGGCTTGACAATTTTAGCTAGTGTTTCTATAATGTGCTTGTGTGTCAATCATGCAGAGGTCGAAATAACGTGCGGTCATTGGTCAATTCCGTACATATTGCTATATATAGTGACCGAGCAAAACTACATGTGGTCGGTAGGCGTGACCGGGAGCTTGTGTAACAGCTGCTGCGTTGTAATTGCTAATCATATTCACAACGTCTCGTATAACGCCTACTTGTGAATAGTAAACACTATCCAAATAAGGAGTTTCTGCTCTCAGGTCAGCTTGGGAAGAGAGGATGAATTGACTGGTTTTCGTGTATTCATTTTTTTGGTGGTGCTTGCTCAACAATGCACTCACATGAGTCACATCTATTATCTTGCTGTTGCTGAAATGTTTCAGTCATAATCATACTACAATTACTGTGACAGCCGGACATATTTGCTAAATGACCACTTAAAATCAAAAGTGTTAGGACATTGTGACCGGACAACATTTGAACATTATTTCGACCTCTGTGTGTCCCCTTCCCCTGGGCCTCGGGGGGCAAGACACATGTTCAAATGGCATCTTTAGTTGTTTCTTGGGTGCTATCTTCGAAGTTGTGGCAGACAGTCAGACATCTGAAAAATTCTCATGTAGTTTTATCAAGGGAGGCTTACTACAGCTCCTGGGTTAGTAGAGTTAGTGTAGCTGCACTGTAAGCTGACATTAGCCTCATTCCCAGGCTCTCTGCCCAGCTTTTTTTCGCACGTAGTAAAATACTACGTGCGAAAAAAAGCTGGGCAGAGAGCCTGGGAACGAGGCTAAGCTGACATATGAGTGCTGGAGACGGACGGCACGATTGAATGATGCCAATGGTATTTCAAGCTGCACGGCCAATCTCTCCGCTCTTCAGATAGCAGCCGTGGCTGGCCTTTGGAAATATGCTGCTGTCAAAGTGATCCTCCTGAAGGCCAGTTGTTTTGATATGCATAGCCTATCCAGTAGTTGCTATGCTTGCACAAATACTCAGTCAGCCTCTCCCGGCCTGTGAGCAAGCAGGGTAGTCCTGCCTCATTTGCTGAGTCAAGAAACTTTTATAATTCCACCCTGTTCTCTATGAATTACATACAATGGCCTTTAATACACTACCTTCCTAATTTCTGCAACTATTAACCACAGTGGCGGATTTACACAGATTAACTACATCTGCCACCATAGGCAATGAATGTCTACAAAATACGTGAGGCATATTTCACGTGTATATTCCTAGTTATGAAGTATGGATTACATGTATAAGCGTCGGCTGGTCTGCATCGATCTAAAGATGATTGTAGCTTAATAACAAGCTTTGCGTTTTTGTCACAACTCTGGCACCATGGAATCGCAGAGAATCCCTCGAAATGCTGAACGGTAAGTCATATTGGCATTTACTGCCTCTTTCTTGATGCCTACCTGGCTTTAATCCGTACTTGTTAGCCTCTCAGTGAGCTAATCGCATGCTGAAATGCAGTACGAAATGCAATTAAATGGCATGTGACTGCACATGTCAATGAATGCATGTCCAACCTCCTCCAATGCCCATTTTGGAAAACTATCACGTGCAATGCTCCTGACGTCACTTGGAGGCCATGCAAGTGGAAATAAAAGCAATTTTCTACGAATGTGAAGGCTTTTTACAAGGCTCAAGTCTCAAAAGAAGAGGGCCTTATTAAGGTAGCAGCATGCAACAAGCCTTTATAATTCCTTCATCGAAAATAAAATTTCCAGGCATGCACATTTGGGTGAGTAGTGCATTCTACCCTTTTCCAGCTGGCTTAGCACACTTCCAGGCATTTGTACATCTTCTTAAGCGTTGTTACCTTGACAAGGCCCTCTGATGAGTCTTTAACCTTCGTGAGAACTAGAAGCTTGGTGTTTTTGTCCTCCAAATGACATAATGGAAACATACGTGATATGAGTATCTGAAATGGGTCATTACAAAACCTGGACCTCACCCTGCTCTGCCAGTTCTTCCTACACGATGAACATAGTCTTCAATGTGAAGTGGAAAATCATAGTTCACAACATACCTTCAGAAGGAAAAAAAAACAACAGAACAATTCAATATGCACAGGTAGCACACACAAAGAGAAACAATACTGCTGCTGTTGGTAGAAAGAGAACTCCAATCAACATGAAACAAACGCATACACAAATGCAAAAATGTTAAGCACTTAGGAGAAAGAAGTTGGTAATAAAATGTAAAGGCAAAAGTAGGTGTGATGCTTACGTTACATCCTTGATGTCCAGACCTCTGGACGCTACATCTGTAGCTATTAGTACAGGAACACGTCCTGTAGTGAGTCACAGAGCATTTGGGGTGAATACAGCCCAAATGCAGACCATTGTGGGGCGAGCACATATAGGGGCAGCAGAAGGTGAACAGAGAAATAGGTGTGCATATACTACACTCGCATGGGAAACAAACCATGCATGTGCCTATCATACCTTTGATACACAACTCTAAGTACTGCAATTCACCCTTATGATACAGTGCACTCCAAGTACTCAAATCATCCCAGCAGTAGTAGACGTGTACCTGGCTCTACTTTTTACATACTTGGCTGATTCACAAGTATCATTAATATTGCACAGTTCAATATAAGCACATGCCTGTTGTGCACAACCATGCATTTAGTATATTGCAGAAAACTCTTCACATATTACAAACTCTTCAAGAGATGACAAGCTGCACAACCAAGCATTTAGTATAATACAGAAAACTCTTCACACATTGCAAATTCTTCAAGAGATAATAAGCTTTCTGTGAGTAAAAAAATCCCGAAAGGAAAAAAACGGGACCCAACTGGGGATTCAACCCAGGACCTTCTGAAGTCAGATGCTCTTACCAACTGAGCTACTGGAGCCCCTTGGCAGAGGAGCAGTAGGCAAGCTTTATATAGCCACTAAACCTGCTAGTAGCACTTGCCAGTAGGACCCAGCCAATTCCAACTGTAATTACTCTCTCCTTAGGCCTCTCCCCCATCTCCTAAAAACAATAAACGTGCTATAACCAAACTTAGCCTGGACATGGGAGTGAATCTTATATTGGGCATAGCAAAATTATGAAACATAAGCCTTGCAAGTACATTTAATGATATTATAGGTGACAAAACTGCATTCATGAGACGTATTTTTGATTTAAATCAGCATGAAGTAGTTTAGTTACAGTAACCATAGAATTGGCCCAGCAGTGTTAACCTCTGAAATGGATTTCACTGAGGTCCCTGGCAGATGATTCTCACTTACTCTGTATACTAAGTTATTTGCTAATGCTACTGAAAACATTCATCAACAGTCATGGATGTCGGGGGCATTAATTTGACAGACAGAATATTGAACAGCTACATAACTGCTAGTGTGTAGGGCTTATCACAATAAAGAAAACTCACCTAACTTGAAATCATCCAGAGCCTGTTCACGATCATACTGCTCTCTGGATGTGCAGAACAAATAACAGTAAATAATGGCATGCTGTCCAAAAGCGAAGCGGCTACCTTGTAAGTTTGACCAGAAACTTGCATTACACCTAGGCAGATAAGCAAATTCATACATAGGAATCTGGTATAAGCATCATGTTTTGAGGTACACAATACACATAGCCTTGTCCTGCGGCTCCACGTTAATTTGAGATAATACTATTTCAGAAGAATTAACAATCGCAATAGGTAATCATATTCATAGGGGTATTGTAATTAAGGGCTCACTATACTCCCGAGAGTATGGTACGGGCAATATTACTAAGCACTCACCGATCACCATGAATGCATTGCACTTGAAATCCCTTTAGTGTCAGATCACTGGCAACATCATCAGCACTGTAAAAAAAGATAAACATAGCCCATTCTCTTTGGTAGCCACTGCTGTGCAGATAAGTGGAGACAAAACACAGGACTAACTCACCAAAATGATACGTCAATGTCCACACACTATAGCCAGTATATTATGCAATTAAATTACGATGAGTACATATACATGCATAAGGCGGGCCTTAATAACCTCTGACAGCCATTGGAAGATAGTGGTATACTAAGACCTTGCTTCCAGTGGCTTGGGCAATGAACTATAGCTACCTCTGACCTTGGTCAAGGGTCGTACATAATTATGTAGAGTGCACATGCCTGGTACCCGAGGGAAGACATACAAATGTATGACGGTATAAATCCAGTACACATCTTACAGTGGTTTTCAGTACCTTTGCAAAATGTAATTTCAAGCAATGTATTCTAATAAGCATGCACATTTGGATTCTGATTTCCACTCTGATGCCTCCGTTCTGAGTCTCATTGTGGTGATTACATGTAGCTTATATATTGGCTGCTATGGTGGGTAAGCAGCAGATTAGCAGTGGTCAGCCCATTGTGAATGGCAGTTGTGTGGCAGTCCAAGTTCAAGGCAGCCAGGTTTTGCCTTTTTCCTTTACTCATCCGACCACTTAGACCAAGGGAGTTGTTCATCCTTTGACCAGCGTCCAGCACGACAATGCACGAGAGGTATATAGGGTAATGCATGCATGCATCTATAATTTGAGGAAGACTCACCTTAGGGCTCACAGACTGGTGAAAGTGAACAGCTACTATATGTGTGATGCAATCACTCAAAATCAACGTGTTTTTTAATAGCTACATGCATAAATATGTATAGACATTTTACATGTATCTTTCTTAGAATCGTGGTGTTTTGGTTCAACCGCTGACCAGTGTTCAGTCTGGCAGTTCGTAGTTACGTGTGGTGAGTGGAGTTTCCACGACAAGAGCCAATTTTGAGCTGGTGTTAAACTATCCTCCTTCGTTACTGATAGATTTCCAGAGCACTACTTAAATTTCTTACAAAGTTAATCCAGCGAAAAAAGCGATTTATTGTGTGCCAGCTTCATAATCATGGAGTACGGTAGTACTCCATATGTAGGGATGGCTCCAAAACAAAATGGCGTCTCCATTAACTATGTATAAAATTATATGTTCAGAACTCTGCTGTAGGCGTAGTCTAGGGCGAATATGAGCCCTACCAGTTAATATAAGGCGTTTTCATCACCAATCAGACTGTTAGCACTGCTAAAGAGTATCACTTAAGTACCAAACCGGTAAGTAGCAAATCGGGCACATTCGTCTATCTTCTGATTCTGATTCTTCAGCCAGGCTAGCGCAATAACGGCTGAGGCGTTCACAATGATTCAAGCACGAAGACGCTGGATATTCCCTGGGGTATTGCACTCGCAGCATAGCGTTTTCAAAGAAACGAATAGGTTCGGCAGTGATTCACGAGTACTCTCGAGCGGAAGCTCGCTGCTGCACGCCATTTAATGACTTGAATTACGTAATGCTTAGACTGCACGTGCTCGTCTATTTAACGCCTACCTTTGATCGTGCAGGCTGCTCGGGCCTGAGCTGCGAGTTGCATCTCCTGGTTCATTACTGCGTAAGTTGCACAAATTTTAGCTATAAAAATGAAGACACTTTACTCACTGGCAGATTATATTTGTTTGGTGAACGGCTTCTGGCCAGAGGTGCTGTTGAAGAATAGTATTTAAACCATATTCTTGTGTAGCCAGACTAACCTGTGTCATAAGGAAAAGGCTCTATTTGTAAGTACCCTGAATAAGTTGTAATAGGATGAATAATACTGGAGGGGCAGACAGTTATTTGCAGTACACGTCTTTGTCCTTGGCGAGTGCATGCAGTGCCATGCCATTTATGACTGATACAATTGCCCCCAGTGAAACACAGACACTGCACTTGCATCTACTGCACGCTACAACTAGCCACTCGATCAATACCGCACATGCATATTGCTCATACATACCCCACACAACCACACTTATGTAGATGTTCACAATGGTCCTCCCCCCACAAAAAGAGCAGGAACAAGTTTTAGAAAAATCATTTAACACTCAGTATCATTCTACTCGTACCAACACGTTCACATACGTCCATACATCTGCAACACTATACATCACAACACTTCTTTATACACAATAAAACACTCCGCATGTACATCCTTGTACACAAACACCACTCATAATAACATCAACACTCCATAACACTCCAAACCCTTTCATGCCATCTCCCCAAAAAACGCCCCAAAACAAGTTACAGAAAAAGCACTTTCCAAAAAGTGCAGAAACCAGTCATGTAGGGATGCACTACCAGCAAAAAACACTTCCCCAAAAACCAATGAAACAAGCGAAAGTGCACACCGGAAGGCGTGCACAGACTACCCACACATCACAGCACGATGCATTTACCGCGTACCTACCATCCCTACATCTTTCCAACCACACCCACCACAAACTATACCACACACCCATACAAAACACCCTTCAACACACACCACCATCCATAATCATCACCATCCTCAACCGTTATACCACAACCACCCTCACATCCACATCCCCAACGATTACATACTTCACAAAACACAACGCCCCACGCTACAGCCAAACCAAATCTCCACAGCAACACTAATCCCAACAAAACCCACTCTGCTCCATAAATCCCACTCACAAGCATAAACCAACCAGAGTAATTTCCACAACACACAACACTCCCAATGAATATCAACGCAACAAACCTTCACACCAACACGAACAACACACCACATTTAACTCCCAATCTAGCTACACTTTACCAAACACTTGCACCCACATTGACCTTCCCTATAAAGAACATCCACACACACCACAACCTCAACTATGCATCTCCAAACACTCCCAAACCCCTACCCTCAACCACTCACTTGTCCGATACCTACACAATCAACACTTTCACCTACCATGTGCCAACACACTCACTCATTAGCAGCACATATACACTACCACTATTCCCATCTCACATAGATATCATTGGAGGGGTGTGGTTGGAAAGATGTAGGGATGGTAGGTACGCGGTAAATGCATCGCGCTGTGATGTGTGGGTAGTCTGTGCACGCCTTCCGGTGTGCACTTTCGCTTGTTTCATTGGTTTTTGGGGAAGTGTTTTTTGCTGGTAGTGCATCCCTACATGACTGGTTTCTGCACTTTTTGGAAAGTTTTTTCAGACAAGTTTAGCTATATATCTGATATTTGCTATGTACTGTCCTCGGTATTTAGTGATATGTGATGAAGAGACTGTGTACAGCAGTATTGGTTTCTTTGAAGTATGCCACCAAACCGAAAGATCAGTAATGAAGATATCACTGAAATGTAAGTCAAGGTGAAATTTCTCTATGGTGTGATGGCAAGGAGCCAGAAGAAAGCCCCCCTAAGGGAAAGAAGTGCAAGCAGCCAGAAAGTGGGGTGAGCAAACAGTAGGAAAGGGATGAGTTGGAATCAGTTTTTGACGGTACTAAGTACTCTGGACCTCAGCTGAGACTGCATGATTGTGACAGGTATACATAGTGTTACAGACAACCCCTCACAAGTTCCAATGATTACTGGCATAGCACCAAAATCTCCAAAACAGGACTCATTAGATGATGCCCCTGCTGGAGCAGCTAGCCACTGCTTTTGGAAAGGCAATATCAGCGCAGGCCAACAGTAATGTCACTTCATCCCCAAGCTCCATTCCAAGTACCACTGCTTCAAGTTCTGCTGTAAATGTGGGGATCTCCCCATGTTAGACAGTAGCTGATCTTCGAATGAAAGCGGGGAGCCGGAATGCATGATGGCTTGAAATACCGTTGGCATATGGAAGATCGTCATTAGTACAGCAGAATTTTTGGAGCAAAAACACATACTTCTAGACCAGTTACGTAAACTTGCCTAGTTCAGGTACGCACCATAATCTAAGAACACTTCCGATTTAAGTTCTCAAAATACAAGCACAATATATGCAGTATATTTTCTCAGTCAGTATATATTCTGGCATGCTGTATCCATTTTGGGTGTTATGTTGCCTGAGCTTCTTTTTCCATCTCAGCTTTGACTTCTGAGAAGGCCTCTTCAATTGGGTTTTAATCAGGGGAGTAGGGTGGCAGAAAAAGCGCCAGTGCCTCAACCTCTTGGATCATTCTTATGGCTGGTTAAGCATGATGGATAACTAAGTTATCTAATACAACGACACTGTGGGGGGGGGCCTTCCCATCAAATGGTATGAGATGTGGAAACAAAGCCTTCTCAGTAGTACATGTGTAGGTCATGGCATAATAGAGGCTATAAAGAGCTAGGCTTTGGTCCTAGCATACCTGCAGTGTTTTGTAGTTGTTTGCAGTCTCTCCTTTGAGTTACTTCCTCCACATGGCGGGAACCTGTCATTATAGTCTACTCTATGTTACCAGCCACTGGCAGATGTACATGGAGATTACAAGTGCTTTGAAAAAACGTGGTGTGCACACATACTATGCACATTCCACCAACTGTGAGAATTTTCAAGACAGCTGAGGCCTGAATAGTGGAGCTGCCTCCATGTGGCTCAGAGTCAGCAGCACTACTGCCATTGGCAGATGCTAAATGTTCCATACATTTTTCATTTCTACCCGTATAGAGCGAGCGAGTTTAACAAGCACAAGTACTTGTTGCTGAGCGCAGCGAGGCCAATAATCGCGTGCTATGGGCTCAACAATCTCAGCTAGCGTTTATACATATGTATATATCTATCTATACGTACGTACGTACGACTAAGTTTGGCTCCCGAGGGCAAAGCACGTGTTCAAAAATGGCGTCTCTGGCAGTTTTTTGGGTGCCGTCTTCGAAGTCGTGGCGGGCGAAAAGTCAGAGGTCTGGACAAATTTTCCATGAAGTTTTATCAAGGGAGACCTACTACAGCTCACAGGTTTGTAGAGTTTGTGTAGCTTTACTGTAAGCTGAGTTGTGAGAGCTGGAGGCCGACGACACGATCGCAATATGCCAACGGTATTTCAAGCTATCATGCATTCCGGCTCCCCGCTTCTTCCGTTAGCAGCTCCTAGGTTTGTACACTTATTCTAGCATACTAAATTTGCCTAAAGCTACCTCAATCTACTCGCAATGATTCTGCCCTATTGATTCTACCATCTGCCTATTCTACCATAGATAGTAGCTATGATTCTACAAATACTTATTTTTGATGAAACTCCTGTCTGTATGGTCTCTTTGAACCACAAAAACTGCTACACGCCAATACGGGAACACACAGTAGATATAATATGTATAGCAGATAAACAGCAGCTACGTACGTAGATCCGCACGTCCCAACGCCCATGAATGCATACTCCACTCTACGCATAAATATACCTCAAGCCACCTACCATGCACCTAGACTACCACGCACCACAATTCATCACTACCCAACCTGCATAAATAACTGCCACCATATGCAAATAAAAGCTATGCGAGGCATATTTCGCTTGCGTATTCCTAGTAAGTATAATACAGTGTTCGGTTTGAGAAGTGTTACCAAAACTATATAACATAGGGTGTGTGGCAAAGTTCAAAGCTTACTGATAGGATGTACTGCTATATGTGGTAGTGTCTTTAATTAATTAACCCATGCGCACCCACACATTATGGTGCATGTACCTACATTGCATATGTACATGTATATACAACCTACGTACCATCATAAGGATCATCAAACAGCCCCTATTACTTTCAGCCTTAGGCTCTGTACTAGCCTCTTGTATAAATTCTTCACATACACTCCTTGCAGTTTGGTTGGGAACCACATGGAAGGGTGTAATCAATCAGCATGACACTAGCAATCGTTTCTGGCATACTGCATTATTTGGAGTGAATCACCAAGCACCCACTTAGGAACAACTACTGAACAACTTGATTTCTTTCAGAGCATTAGGTACGAGTGCAATAATGTACCCTCATGCTAAAATGCAATGGTCATTTCCCGTGCCTTTCCTACAGATAGAGTACCACACTCCATGATGTACATTGCACACTGCCAAGTAAGTGGGGCAAGCTTTAGTTTATGAAAAAGAGGTTAAAGCAGGAAAACGATCAAATACCACTGTGATCTTTTGGAGTTAAAATTACATGTATTTTAGAAAGGGTTCTAGCTGTGTTCAATGCCCACCACATGCATTTACCTTCCAAGTTTGGTTTGCTCTTCTGCCTGACTATACACATGTACCAGTATTTGACGTTCCCTCGTATATGTCCATGCATTCAGGCCCCTACTGGCCACGGTTATATATAGTCTTGCGGGCCAGACGATTAAAGTACGTCTGGTCACGTTTGCCGCGTTTTTACAAACGTTGCCGGAATGTGGGCGACACCAATCAGATTGCAGAGCGTTCAATTATTACAAAGCTCTTATGTGTTAGTCACATGACAGTTTGTCCTTTTCAAATGAGATGTTATCAAGAAAAGAGTGTTAGCGAAAGTTATGAGTTAGCTAGGCTTCGCCCGAACCAGGAACGAGTAATAAGTTTTGAAATAAATGATGGTTTTCGTCGCTGGTGTCTCAAGTGCACCGGACGACTCGAGCACAATAGGAAGCTCATGCTCTGTAGAATCACTGTGAAGCTTCCGACGTTCCTTCGCCTTTTCCGCTGACTGACAAAGCAAGCACACCGACTGTCCATATCGTGATTATAAGGCGAGAGTCTATTAGCTTTACATAACAATTGCGTTCTGCCTCAGGAAAAATGACATTACGTCACGTGCGCTACATTCCACCGTATAACGAAAACGTGGCTAAGGTAGCCAGACGTAACTTCCCCCAACAAAAATCATCTGGCCCGCTAGATTAGGTTATATACACAGCCAACAGCAAGATACAGGAAGCGAGGCTAAAAGTTCAGTGCTCTGAGTTTTCAGGAGAGTTTTCACCTATCAATACTTAAATGTTAGTCCTGTCCGTGCATGTGTGTGTCACAGATGTGACATCATGCGCACGATTGCGTGAGAAGGCTGTAATGTAATCATATGATGAGTACTTTAAGTTAGTACTTTGACTGCCGCATGCGTTGGGACGCTTTAACAGCCGACAATGATTACCACGATGGCCTCAAATGAGCACTTTGAGCGCAGTCTATCGCACAAAGGTTAGTGGTTGCATGTATAGTCCTGTAAGTGCAAACCATGCACAGCTGTAACAAAAAGCGGGAACTATCGGGAAGTGAAGAACGCCTAAAGCAGATTAATTGCGTCTTGGAGGCATTAAAACGAATGCCATGTGACTCAGCGTACTCTACACAGTGTGATAGCATCTTTCTAAGAGCATCGGGACAGGGAGCAAGAATCGTCAGGACATCAGCATAACACAAAGCACCAGAAAAATGATCCTTCCAGTAACACCCTCTACCACAAGCACGCAGTGACTCAAGAAGGCTATCCATAAAAATTGTAAATAGAATTGGACTAAGAACACCACCTTGGCGAACCCCATTGAAAGTAGTCCAAAGACTTCCCCATCCAGCGGACGCACAAGTACTGAGTCTTACACCAGCGCAACAAAAGACGAACAAGAGGCTTTGGCCTATTTCTTTCCAGCAACTTCTTAAACAAGACACAGTGATCAACAAGATTGAAAGCCTTAGAGGCATCAATCAAGCAAGCATACACTTTAGACCCTCTATTCAGATAGCGATTGATTTTTATGGTCGCCTACCACGTTTTCGCCATCTAGGCAACATACAACAGGTCATGTAGAATAACTGACTTCCGGAAGTGGGTATGGTCTTAGGGTAGGGTTAGGGTCAGGGTAAGGGTTAGGGCCAGGGTTATGAAATATATTCATAGGTACAAAAATTCCCTTCAGCAGGTTTTTTCAGGTGGTTTAGTCCCTCTGGAGCACAGATAGTACCTACACACTAACCCATCTCAGCACAAGGGGGTCACAAGAGCAAACTAAATATGCAAGTACGTTTCTCTACATATAAATGCTAGTAGCATACGAGTAGTCTCACGTTATCTTTCTTCCAGTAAAAATTAGAGCCTTTTCATCCTTTGCCATAGTCCTTATGAACTCCACAGTCTGTCACAAGAGAAGTATACATGTACGTATATAAAAAATTGCTTCACACTTCATAGGATTAACACTGAAGGTAGCTTAGCTGCTCCTTGTTCTCATGCAACCTACCATCACCGACATTTGTCAGTATACATGCACTAGCCCATTGTAATGGCTCATTTTGGAATGACATACTCTGTCCTTCTTTTCATCCTCCTGAAGAAACTCAATGGTCTGTTCAACGAGATTACATGCCTATATGAAAAAGTTAAAACACATTGTTAGGTATTTTAAGTATTAGTGAAGGAGAGCTCCCAACATGATACACTGATAGAGCTGCACATACCTGTAAGTCCAGCGAACCAACATAAACCTGAAAGGGATTCTTCAGGTATGATTCTGCCAATCTGCGAACTTCAGGGGGCCAGGTAGCACTACGACAAACAGAACAGTGACACTTAATAATTTCTCACCAAGGGTTATATCTACGATTGTAAAGTAAATATATGGTGGAGGTCATAATAGATGCGCGGGGTTGCATGTGATCAAATGAATCCATCATTGCATACACAGCGTGACTTTTCCCAGCCAAAATGTAAAAGTAGAATCCTTTTTGCTTAGGAGGCTGTACAATGTACTTGTATACATGTAATACACAGGAGAAATAAACATGTGGGGATAGGTTTCCAAAAAGCAACCAAACAAGATAGGAATGATACCACATTGCATTTATAGATTACCATCCTTACACCACTTCACAATTTTCCACCATGGATCTCGCAGCCAATTGAATACAACTGTTATGTGCACATCCTGTGGTGATTTTTCACAGTGCATATTTTTTTTCTTAATCGTAAAAGGATTCAGTAATGCTGTTGGTCAAAGGTAGTATTTTAAGCTGTGTTAATTGTTATAAGTAGATGTCACTGTTAACGGGGATCCAAGAGTCAGGGTGCTCAATTTAATTAGTCTTGACCAGTTTTTTTTGAATCCATAATATACATCACAGTCATCTGCGTTGCCAACATCTGCCACTGTCTGTGGAGGGAGTATGTGGTGTGAGCTATTTTAATGGATATGTTACAGCATGAGAAGGTAATGTTGTAAAGTCCTACAATCTTAACAATAATACAAGTAGTTGCGTTCGCTTCGCTCGTGCAACTACTTGTGCTTTTTGAACTCGCTCGCTTCGCTCGTTCTGTCTACGGATAGAAATGAAATGTGCTACCTCCATGTTATGTGATTATGGAACATTTAGCATTTGCCAGTGACAGTAGTGCTGCTGACTTAGCCACGTGGAGGGTCCACATTCAGGCCTCAACTTTGTGCTGAAAATATTATTGACCATCACAGTGGGAAAAGCGCATAGCATGTGTGCACACCATGTTCTTTCAACAGTCAAAGCACTTCGTTGTGCACACCATGTTCTTTCAACAGCCAAAGCACTTTGTTGAGCATCTACCATGTGACAGTAGACTATAGTGTAGCTAACATGTTCCCTTAAACTGAGCCATAGATTGAGATAATGTACGTATATTATCTATGCCTGAGCCATGTGGAGGCTCTAAGTAGAGACTGCAAAGAACTACAAAACAAAACAGGTAAGCTAGGACTGAAGCCTAGCTCTTCACAGCCATAGCCTACATGTACAGGTATACAGGCGAATGGCACTGACTCCATTTAATACACATCGTCGTTGTTTGTCTAGCGTACTAAGCAGATTACTACAGTTGTGCATGCTTACATGACTATCTAGCTACTAACCTTTGTGATAGAGTGCGCTTAAAAGTGCTCATATGAGGCCGTCATAATAATCTCGTCGGTTGTCAGAGCGTCTCATGATCTCAACACATGCAGCGGTCGAAGTGCACGTGTACTGTGTGATGACGTCACGACCTTCTCGCGCAATCGAGGTTCATTAGTTGACGCCACAGCCGTTACACACGGACACACACACACACACACACGCACTGAGAGAACTAACGTTAAAGTATTGATGACTGGTGTAGCATGTAAGGGTCCGTGGTGTGTGTGGTTTAAAAAATATCACAAGTGCTGTGGTATTGTTACAGCCATCCCCCCCCCATCCCCCACATATGGAAATTGTATCCCTGTAGCAGTTTACATCTGGTACTTAATTTTCCCCCCATTGAACAACTTCAACCTTGCAGAACCTCTTCAAATGATACCAACTACACAACCTCCCAAACGAAGAAAAGGACATAACATGTAGGGATGGATTTCCAAAAAAGTAGACCGCCGCATATAAAAAAAAAAAGCATGAGTTCAGGACTCTGTTCTAGATGTAGTCATAAGGTTTTATGAGCCATACCAGTCTTACCACGCGGCATGTATGAACGAGTGGGGTTAAGCAATCGGATTTGTCCATCTGTCATTATTGTCGTCTGTCATAAAAAAAAATCAAACGGGCAATTTAGAGGCTACAACAATTTCTAAACAGGAGGTTAACGCTGAACCTGGTAAAGTACAAAGTGGTTTTATTTCAACATTTTTTTATATTGTTAGTGTGTTCCATCAGTCTTATTTAATGCGGCAACGGGACACGCCTGCAGCCTGCTGGGCCGAAATATTAGGATACATGATAGCGTTATGCAACATCATTCGGAGTTATTGACGGCATGGATATTGCAAAAGTTCATGCTGTCGGTTCAATCATGAACAGCAGAGGACCTTGACATGGTAATATAGCTTGTGATAACCTGCAACGCCAGTCAGTCTCACGAAATTCTCTGTGATAGGGATAGGCAAAGGGTTATTGTAATATAGCATACAATTATAAGATTTCAAGGGAGAAACCCTTTGTGAGTACAGAGCATGCCTGCAGCTTCTAGAAGTAGCTATTTCCTTAATACACTCTATATCTTGCTGTAGGCATGCTCCATAGACACTGAGGAGTCTTGCCATTACTCAGAAGATAGCTACATAGTCAAGACAATAGAAGCTGAAATATAGTTCCGGACTCAGAATTAAGTCCAGTCTGTCCAGTCCAATTCAGTAATTGTGGATGCTCGGAAATTTCTTCGTTTAAAAGCGGCTGAGTAGAATCCTCTCTTCTCATGCAGTTATTGAATGCCAACAATTTACATAACTTAGCTACACGCAGACACTACTGTAAAACCGTCTGAATTTTGCACTGCTAGCCCTGTATCTCAGTGATAACATCAAGCAGCACGGGGTATGTCTTCTCGTAGGAGCTAGAGTATTTTCATCAGCAATAGCATTGCTAGAAACCATCGATTGCTGGGATACCACATCGGCATGCCACTAAACAGGCCAAATCAACTATCTTCTGCTTCTTTTTTCTTTCTTGCAGCTTGTACTGTGTCTCGCCAAGTTTGTGCATGTCTGTACCACCATGGAAAAGTGAAAAGGCACGTGCATAATCAGCATGCTCCATAGTTGTTGAGAATCCTGTCATTACAGAGTAAATATAAAGTAGAAGCTGTACTAGTATAGTTCCAGACACTGAATTAGTGCATAATTTAGCTACATGCAGACACTACTGAAAACTGTTTGAATCAGCTATCCCTGCGTCTCAAGTAAAAGCGTGGGGTATGTCTTCTTTTTGACCCCTAGTTTGTCAATGTACTGTGGTGGTGTTCCTACCTCGTTTGGTTACTTATTTGGGATTCCATCCCTACACGCTCATTCGTATTAAAAATATTATGCTTTTAGAGTGCAATGGCTAATGACAAAGACATTTCTAGCGTCACACAGCGTACACACCAAGACGTCACATTATTACCCCGCGCTGCATATGCGCGAGCGGGGTTAAGAAATTGGTTTAGTCCGTCTGTCGTCGTCGTTGTCTGTCAAAATTTTTTTTGAAAAAAACCTTCGAACGGGAGATTTAGAGGCTATAACGATTTCTAAACAGAAGGTTAACACAGAAATCCGTGATACATTAGCTTGTCTGTACCTGATATAGTAGAAAGCGGTTTTATTATCGGCATTTTCACGCTTTTTCTGATTATCGGTGTGTTCCACCATTCTTTTAATACGGCAATTGGTCACGCCGTTTTTAATACAGCAGTTGGTCACGCCTACAGCTTGAATACGGACATACGCGAGCCCTCAAGTATGGTATACGAGTCTTATCTTCAACATGGAGCGTAGAGATACTCAGATAGAAAGCATACTGGAGAATACGTAGAGAAACGCCCGTATCATTACTACGGCAATCAGCCACGCCTACAGCTCGCATACGGCGTTACAGTCTGCAGGGTCCAGGAGCGCGGGGTATGTCTCTGCTAGAGACCTCTAGTTGTATAATAATTTATTCTCAAGTGCATCGGCACCAGTGGGGCGAGGGTACCCAAAAGGAGCTTTGTTCTGCATTCATATCTTGGGGAGGAGAGCTTATCTACGTACGAACCACATAATGTACAAAACTCCTGGTTACAATGGTACCAGCATTAGCATCAACTCTTCTCTTTTCTGAGGCACTACAAGTAATCAGAAAGTGGCTGGCTATCAGAAAAAAATAGTGAGATTTTAGTGCAGCATCGACAAGCACAAGTTGGAAATCTAGTCCAGAGTCAATCGACCCTGGAATGGCTGCCAATTCAGAGTCTGAAAATTGAGAAACATGGGCAAGGCTTACTAAAGAAAACTAGGAGTGCTTTGTGGCTCCACAACGAAAATGATACACTGGTTCTTAGACCCTTTTTCCCAAAGATGTTTTTTGCAGCTCTTGTACTTTGTTTTCAACAGTGGATTTTGACAACTCCACTCTTCAGCCCTCCATTTTCTGAGCAAACCAGTTCCTTTCTGCATGTACTTTATGGTACAAGTGGTTTGGAATGCAAACAATCATGAATCTCGTAGATTTGGGATAATAATCAAGCCGAAGCTTGGAATCCAAAATTCACATTTCAGTGCGGGTGTAACATATGCCATCCCAATTACCTAGGCAACTGTGGCATGTGCAAGACTAGGGTAGTTAGTACCAAGACTAGTTAGGCTATTAATGCCTACTACCACCCATCTAGTATACTTTAGTACCTTCATCTGAGTGTTACAGCAGCAAACCCTACACTCCTGCCTGAAGGCCAGCTAAAACGAATAAATTATGTCAGCAATACAGCTCATTTTGCCAACCAGTTGCACTTTCGTGACCGTTGGCAAATTAAGCGATAATCTGACATCATATTCTAGTCTGCACAGGGTTGCCTGGCCCCTACAGTATCACTGATCCTAGGTGCATAGAAGTGAGTAACTGTGTGTGTGTAATCATCCCTGTGACATCCCTTAAAATGATGCTTCTGGTCAGAAGCCATCTTAGACTTTGTGCCACAGGAACATTAACGTAGTTATGGTCCATTATCGCTACAGTTCGGGCAAGCTACAGTCATGAAGCGGCATACAGCTCAATCAGAACTAGGCTTTGTCAGTATACTAATATAAGCACGTGGTGGTGCAATGGTGAGCATTCCTTGAGAGAACTAGCGAATCACTGAACAACTTCGATTTCTTTGAAACAATGCCCCAGAGGAAATGTCACTTCTCTGTGTCTGAATCATTGCAATTGCTTTAGCCATTATTGTGCTAGCCTGGTTAAACAAAGATTCTGAAAAAAGCCTGTTTAGTGACTTGCCAATTTTGATACTCCTGCAAGGCTCTCTAGGAATGCTAAAGTCTTGTTACTGATAACAATACCCAAGAATGACAGGTATGGCTCATAAAGGCTCTTGACTACAACTAGAGCAATAGTTTAAACAATAGTATATGATATATATCTACATGCAGCAACCATTCTTTTTCTGCAATATCTATCGTACCCCATGATTAATGGGTGCTATGATTAGGATACATGTATATTTGCACCCCGTTATATGGGTGGATTGAAGTACCAACATCGAAAATATATCGTATATTCCCCAGAAGTACATGTATAGGCATACATTCCTGAAAATGGTCACCTATCCATTATTACGCCTGGTTGTGTCCGTGTGTCAGTGTCTGTGCGTGCGTTCGCTCATGCGTGCGTGTCAAAAACGGAAACGGAAGCCGCATGCGCACGCTCCCGGAGGAACTTTCACCTGTGTCCAGCAAAATTCCTGGTCACAGATCAAAGTACCACGCGTCTGTATATTAAGTGCGAGAAGATGCCAGCAAATACTATGAGACGTAGTCTCGCGATGTGAGGCACTATATCACAAAGGTTAGTTGCGGTATAGTCCTGTAAGTGAAAGTCAAGCAGAGATATAACTGCTAGGCTAAGCTTAACCACGTGGATGTGCATGAAATGAAGTTGGTGCCGTTCGCTGCATGCAGCCTATGGTAGCTAGGCGACAGTACTAGCTTGCCTGTGTGGTCTAGCAGCTGTTTGTAGTCTCTCCTCTGAGCTGCTTTAAATGGAATCAGTGCCATTCACTTACATGTACGCTAGGCCATGGCTACATGTATGAAGAGCTAGGTTGCAGTCCTAGTGTGCCTATAACGCTTTACAGTTGATTGTAGCCTCCTCTGTAGTACTGTCTCCACGTGATTCAGGCCGGGATATGTTAGCAACACTACTAGCTAAATGTACTCTAGAAATCAACAAATCACATGCATGCAGATTATCTCTATCTGTTCGCTCGCACAACTACTTGTATTTTACATACTTGTTTGTCTTTCAAGTTTGTTGGTGTGTTTGCACTATCACTTGCACGAAGCAGTCGTAGCCAAGCTACATGTACAGCAAGTGGACATGTATAAAGGCATAGTAAAATATTCCTGCCCTAGGGTGCAACTCAGCAGCATGGTACATTACCTAAACTTTATATGTACGTACTATCGGTAGCCTTGAAAAACTTGTGATCATACTACAGACTTTCAAAATACACACTAAATACCAGCTACAAACTACAAACAGCAGAATATACATACATAGCAACTATAGTGGGAGTGAAAACACTGCTAGTAATAAAACTAGCCCTAGACAGAGAAGAATTACCATGCTATTCCATCTTACTTTTCAGTAACTCCCTTGCAAAATAGCGCTATAAGGCACTGCATCATGGATAATGTAGTTACATGTAGCTGAGTCATGCTGCACATGCCGGGTAAATTCACATACCAAAGAATGTTTGGATGCTACAAACCAGCAACAACCAGCTTCCATCCTTGGGTTTATCTGAAATACACTCAGCAATATCAGTACCACTATGTAGCGTTTCCTATACGGCAAACCATCCAATATCCAGTGATTCTGGACGGTTGATGAATAAACTATTTTGAAACATGGATGGTGTGTACAATATACACTAAAGTCCCATTTCACTGGATATTGGACGAGTCAGTGCTACATTTGGGTGAGTCCGTAGGACGAGCCAAATACAAGAAAGATGAGTTCAACCATGGCTGCCTACCAATGTCTCACCCTCTAGGCAAAACAAACCACACTCGCTTGCTGTAGTTTGGCCTACAAACCTCCAAAAGCTGCTAGTCCTTCAGTTCCATAGCAACGGTATGGTGTACATCATTGCGCACGTGATGTGTGTGGGCACACAGACACACGGAAAGTGTAAAGCAATCTTAGGACCAGCCATCTATATGCTTCACAGGCTCCCGGCTAATGGCAATCATCTTTGACTGGTTCTTGCTCATTCATAATTAAATCAGTTCACTCACAAAAGCAGGCACATGGTATATCAAATAAACTACATACCTTGTCATTACTGTCTGCCTATCTGGCCTGATATCCAAAAGGATCTTCTTGATCTGTGGTTCAAACCCCATATCCAACATCCTGTCAGCTTCATCCAATACCTGCAAATTAAATAGTTTTATGGCCTCTAGAAAAGGTATCTGATGCTTGCATACCCATATTACACGTACGCATATGTACCCACTAAAATGAAAGCACAGAAGTGCATAGCCCTCGGTGTGATTATTGCGAAATACTGAATAACTATGCTAGTGACTTTGGCAGCTAGAATGAATGAGCAAATGTTACAGATGCAGTATTAAATCTTACTGGTTTTTTTTTGTATCTTCTTTTTAGTATCAATAGCATAATACTTTGAATAAAATTATATTGTCTGCTTATCTCACGCATTGGCAGGAGACACAAGTAAAAAGCAAAAAGCAAAAAGCTGAAGGCATATAGTATGTGCACGTCACCATAACCAGCAGCTCGATACGAGACTGGAACGGAACCCCGATTCACCATTCCAGTTCCAGTCATGAATCGATTGTATACGTCACGCTTGAGAGGCGTGACTGACATGCCCACAGAGCTAGCTAGCCAGTACAGTGTAGTAGTTTCGATTCGTCGTATAAGACGGTGTTAGAAACAGCAGCTAACCTACCAATAGTCTCCAGTATCTTCTGATGTATCTACTGGCCGTCGAAGCCATCAGAGTTTGTTGCGGTAATCAAATAATGCCTTAACTTTTGAACGAAGTATTTTTAGCGAAATCCACAAGTCAAAAACCTTCGGCACTGTATTTGCTTTCGATTCGTATCTTACTTTGTACCTGTACATTAACAGTGTAGCTGTTAGCGAGGTAACAGACAGATACTGTATACACATACACACACACAAACTGAGTACTGTAATCCTTGCTGCACATACGTGCGGAGGGTTAACTATAATACTAACGCTATACAAGTGTACTCACTCACCAGATAGGTCACACTCTTGAGATCAATGATTTCATTCATTACCAAGTCATTCAGCCTTCCGGGGGTAGCTGCATTACATGCAATAGAAGAAAGTATCATCTAGACGTACAAGCGTGGTACTACTGTATGTATGCTACTACTAAGCTAGCCAGGCAATGAGTAGAGAAACTGAATTTAGAAATCAAAATTTTACTGATGTTGACAGAAGTGTGGACAGCATTCATTAGTGAGCCCACGCAGTCAAGTACATACACACACACATTAAAGCTCCCTGGTGAGCAAGCATTTTCCACTTACCAATGATGATCTCAACTCCTTTTTTAGCTACATCAATCTGCTCTCGTCTATTTCCACCACCATATATACAGAGACTAAGAGAAAAAAACACAATGGAACTGATAACGGGTCATTAAAGTTGGGAACAAGGCGAGATAACTATGACAGTTTGAAAGGAATTCTTATCTCATAGCTGAGAATAATAAAGAGCCAGATGATCTCCAATCTCGTATATTGAAAATTTTATAAGGGAAAAATTGCATTGATTCAGAGGGAAATTCACCAGATAAATTTTCACACATGCCTACCTGGAAGAAAACTACTTAGTCAACACATGTATACGTAGTATTATTATCATTCAGTGATAATTTACCATTTAATTCCCTTGTATGAGTACTTGTTTGACTCGGTCTTTATTTGCAGGGCCAATTCTCGAGTTGGAGAAAGTACAAGTACAGTAGGACCATCCCTCTTAAATCGAGGTCTATCAAACAACAAACAGTGTCAATGAAGAGGCAGCTCAACTATGTACATAGCTTCTCCGCAAATATCAATGATTAAACAAGGTTCGTATGACATTAAATACACATAAACACACATCCTACAAACAATGCAAGTTATAATATACTCCATTGAGAGATTCCGTAGTGTTACAGAAAGTAGACACTTCATACTCTGTAGAATTGATCGTCCTTTCATTATCTATTCTGTGTTGGATACTAAATAACCAGAAAGCAACTTACGTTACTTGACCATCGATGTGTATCAGGGCAGGAAGGAGAAATGCAAGTGTTTTCCCAGTGCCAGTCTGTTTACAGTGTGTGGATATGTACATGTATATGTTATATCACAAGGTGGAGGTGTAGAAGCGATATATTTTCCGAGGGCTGAAGGCCCGAAAGGAATACATTGCTTATACACAACCATGAGTTGTAAAACTAGTTTACACACACTATACCTGGTAGTTATACTTACGCATGTCTTTGCACGTAGCAATGCATTGCTGGGGAATATATTAAAACAAGTGATTCTAAAACCTCAAATACAGCTGCCCAATTGGTCAAAGTAGTAGAAGTGTGGTAGAATACTAATAGTAAGTGCAGGACAGGTACATATGAGCTCATTTACATACCACTGATACATAGTTTCGATAAAAAAATAGCAACAAGCACATGCACGTATATGTTGTTACTGGTGTTGGTCGATGATTACTATTGTGGCTGACAGAACACATAATCAGCTGTCAGGTAATCTGGCCAGTTATTCACCAGCTACAGTCAAGTACAGTACTTACAGTTGGAATTGGCTGGGTCCTAATGCTAAGTGCAATTAGCGGGTTTAGTGGCTACATAAAGCTTGCCTACTGCTCCTCTGCCAAGGGGCTCAAGTGTTAAGAGCATCTGACTAATGTTCCGGGTTAAATCCCCAGGTGGGTCCCCCCTCCCCCTCCCTCCAGATTTCTTTACTCTCATTGCAAGCTTAGCATCTTAAAGAGCTAGTCTTAGTTTTCAGTTTCGTGTCTTTGGTGGTTTAAATACCCTGGCAGTCTGCTTAAGACTAAGTATGTCCATCATATGTTTAGGATATGGGGGGTGAAGCCTAACGAGGGGGTGAAGCCTAACGAGGGAGTGATTACAATTGGAATTGGCTGGGTCCTACTGGCAAGTGCTACTAGCGTGTTTAGTGGCTGTATAAAGCTTGCCTACTATTCCTCTGCCAAGGTAGGGGCTCCAGTAGCTCAGCAGTAAGATCATTTGGCTTGTGTTTAGAAAGTCCTGGGTTCAATTCACAGCTGGTCCCGTTTTTTTCCGCCTGGGATTTCTATACTCTCTCACAAAGTTTATTACCTCGAAGAGTTTGCAATGCAGAGAGAATAGCAATTTGGTACATACGTAATACACTGCCACATTAATCACACTAACATTCTTGTCACATCTCACTGGCCACTCCACTGTTCTGGCAAAGTCAACACATTCTTAAATTAGGTGCTATTAGAGTTAGCTACTATTCAGTTGTTCAGACACACCAGTTGACTTGTTGTTGAGCAGTGCCTCAATGTTTGTTTCATGTGAAAAGATCTCATTTCCACAGTAAAGCAACAGAAAACAACAAGGGAATAAATGTAAGGATAATCTTTGTACTGTAACAACAATTACCAGTGAACATACCTGTGCAATACCAACCATGTCACAACCTTGCAGCAGAATTGGCCAGGCCTGGCACTATACAAATGAAGAAGCATAACAAATCAATAACAATTAACTACAACTGTTACATCAAAATAAACTTGGCCAATCTGCACCTGTGGAGAAATTGGCACATTTGCCAGCTGGGAGTGTGTAAAAAGCTGGTCTTAAGATTGATTTACGTTTTCTGCATCCGTTTGTCTACGCATATGCACTTAATTATTACGTGAGCAATATACATTACTCGTGCAACTGTGTCTACTTGTAGCTTGCAGGTTTTGTAGGCCAAGCTACAAGTGGGCATAGTTTTGTGTTGCCTAGATGGCAACAAAGTGGTAGGAAGCCATGATAATACTGTTTTTGCAACTTATAGGTGCTAACTGGAAGCGCAGTGTCAAAATGACAAGTTAGCATTTTCACTGTACTGTTACTTATCTTGAGACAAACAGCCAAATATAGTTTTACAGCTTCAGTTATCTTGGCCTGACCTGTTGCTAAGCTGTACCCTGGCTGTTTCGTTTGCCCGGCTGCGTTTTGATATGAAACATCAACACATATGTACATTGATCTACATGTATATGCCACTGCGTACGTCACACACATTCATTCCCAGACAGAAGGCCAAAACAGGTGTATGTACCACTAAGGCTCATCTGTTTAACACTGCATCTGATGCACAAATATACTTTGAATTCTACATAGTTGCAAGATGCACACTTTGGGGAGACCGCACTACATTGTACATATACTATCAGCAGGTCTGAATGCTAAGCAACAAGTCAGATTATTTAACTGCATGACTACATGCACATACACATGTATTGTGGGCAGACATTATTCAGTGTGCACAGTTAGAATGTATGTTTTGTGCAAGCAGATGGAAGAGCTACTTGCATTTCAATTTCTACCTGGGATTGCCACATACCGTAGAGTACATATCAAGTGCTCATGGGCGGGGAACTATAGAATGCAGCGGGTGGGCGCTTAATATGTATTCATCCGCAAACGGCATGCAGTATCCGCCCACCACTCTGCAAGTGAGGAATCTTCACCATAATACATTTTCTACCATAATATCATATTCTACAGGTGAACTAAAGCACAGCGAGTGAACTCAAGCAGTAAATTCAATCTTTAGTGTGCTTTAATTGGAATACTGACGGTAAGTTAATTAGCTACCTACTTATATTTTGCGGTTATCTGCATGCTTCTATAGCTGTTCTAAATGCAAACACTTCCACAGTTGGTTAAAGAAGGCTCGTGTCCTCCATTTGCATCGTGTGTTTGCAACACGTTTCAGTGGGCGAATACTACATGAAAAAAAGTACCACCTGCAGGAAGTTGACGCTGAAGAGGGGGGTGGGCGCATAATACATGGTGGGCGCTTGATACGTACTCTACGGTACAAGTATGTACATATAACAAGTAAACTTTTAAATTTCTTGCTACGGGATTGAAGGATTTTGCCCCATAGCTGGAGACCAAACCAAACTGCACGAGTGGGAATACAGTGTAAGAATATCAATATGAGAGCCTTTCTTACATGAGCAAGGCTGCTTGAGCTCGTGTATATGCTTCACATACTGTTGCCATCATGAGACTATGCATACCACCATAAAGAAGCTACTCGACATCTACATGTACAAGCCAATTCCACTGTGGTAGGCTGGTATAGGCTGAAGGTATTGGAGGTGAATGCACAGAAATATGCAGTACCTACGCACCTGGATTGGAGTGGGTTTCACAAACTTCGCCTTTGTAATCTCATCAAGAATTTCAGCTACATCAAACAAGGAAATATACAAAACAACAGTACAGCTATCACCTTGCAGATACACATTATTTCTAGTTGAGGAGGAGGTCAGGTTCCTCGCAAAAGTGATCCTGGCTCACAAGCATCTGCAAATAAATATGTACTAGCCTTACATGTACGTTTTTTGCATACGTACTGCATGTAATATACACTTATGGAATTTGCCTGCCAGCCCTTTGTTCCTGCATTCCTATAATCATAAATGACCAATTAAACCTCATGATCACATACATGTAACATGCTGTCTCACTGCCAGCCCCTGGCTTATGTCACATGTACTGGTATGTGCACTATGCTGTGCTTTTTCACATAGTACCAGAGTAGAAGTCTGTGTACATATCTATATGGCTTTATAAAAACACTTGCACAAGCAAACCAAGATATATCAAACTGCAAAAGCAAAAGCATACAAACAATGGGCTGGCTTAGTTGTATAACATAATACATAACATGTCCATATCACCATCATCATGGAGTACAGTAGTACTCCATATGTAGGGATGGCCTCCCCAAAAAATGGTGTCTCCAACAACCGTGTACAAAATGATATGTTTATAACTTTGCTGCACGTGTTGTCTAGTGTTAATATGAACCCTACCAGTCATTCTCGAGCATTGCCATCACTGACTGGACTTTTAGAGTTGCTAAAGAATATCTCAAACCAGCAAGTTGCTAAAATGGCTGAATCGCCTGTCCTCTTATTCTTCTTCTACGGCCAGGCTAGTACAATACTGGCTAAACGATCACAATCATTCTGTTGGGTATTGCAAATCTCCATATCCCTCCATACACTTCTACGCCTCCTCCCAAAAAAATGCCCAAAACAAGTTACAGAAAAACCACTGTACAAAAAAGTGCAAAAACCATCCATGTAGAGATGCACTTCCATTAAAACAAATGAAACAAGCTACACTTGCACAGCAATGCGTTCACAGACTACCTACACATCACAGCGCAATGCGTTCCTAAGTAGTTACAAATCACAGCACAGGAGTTTAGAGAAATCTTCCCTACATCTTCAATTACCAAGGATGGATGCACTGTGCTATGATTTGTAGCTACTCTGCATTGCATTGCGCTGTGATGTGTACATGTACGTAGGTAGTCTGTGAACACACTGCGGTGAGAGTTGTAGCTTGTTCCATTTGTTTTTACGAAGTGCATATCTACATGAGTATTTTTGCACTTTTTGGTAAAGCGCATTTTCTGCAACTTATACATATATATATATATGTATATATGACCCCCTCCTAATTTATGGCCGTCATCACCTATACTGTTTGAAGCAGTTTGTTTGTTAGACATTTTTTCTTGGAATAAACTTACGGTAACTTTTGAAAGCTTGTTCGAACGTTGCCACTGGATTTGGGATAGGTCTATTGTCTTCAGATAGATCTGCAACAGTGATGTGGTTGTTTTCTTTCCTAGAAAATACAATGCATTCATACATGAAATATCTTCCTTTCCTGAGAACAATCAGTAACTGAAATGAAATCAAGCCATATCAAAATATAGAATGTGCAAGTGATAACATATAAAGGTGTAGATAATTACTGCTCATTATAATGCTTGTTTATTAAAATACGGCCTCTTTCATACAATACTTCACTTACAGGTGCAAGCGCAGTGCCAAATGAAAGGAGAGTGCGTGAAATTAAACTGGTTATAAAAGCAGGTGTTTGGTGAGCAGTATAAATATAATATGTGTATGAATTCACAAATCAGCTGGTGCATACCATGCACGATTTTGAATTACCTACCACTAGAGAAATGCTGTACAATTCTAGCATGAGCACAACTCAGTAATGTATAATGCATGGGTCACTGACAAAATTTTATCATTCCTCAGAAATAACAATGGCCAAGTGATCACATATCAAGAAAGCAATGGAGGATTGCAAGGCTAGTTTGCATTCAATTCCGGCCCAGAGGGCTATTGGTTAAAACCTCGGAATGAAGGACACAGAGCCTGGCCCAACGTGTACAGCACAGCTAGCCTTTTTACTTGCTAGGCCTACTTTAGTGCTCTGTTGTATTCTCATTGTCAGACTTCAACCTCCTTAGCAAATTGTTAGTGGTGGGAGATACCCAGTGTTTAATCCAAAAGTTTTGCAAGGGGGGGATGATGAGGTTGGTAAAATTTTAGAGGGGGCAAAAAACAAGCACGCAAAGCACACCAAGCTAGGGGGATCCAATTAAATACTCTGAAGGAAGAAAGAGCACAGATTATCCAGGAGACCCTTGTGATGCACACAGGCTGGGTCAGAACAAGAGATCAAGTCAGCAGGTATAGAGGGGAGAGAGCTACAAATCATAACACGGTAACAGTGCAGATCAAGATCAGAAACTTTATGCCAAGCAGTACGGGGGAGCAAACTGAGATGACGTTCCATCTGGAGCCTAAATTATGCTGCAGGCAGAAAAGTCCAGCAAACAAGGAAGAGGGTGATGATCTGAAAAATTACATGTACAAGCAATATCCAGCTTAAGCACACTGAGAAACCGAGAAATGAAGGAACGACTGGAGAGAACGTGATCTAACCAAGACTTTGCTGAGCCACCAGAATTCTCGTACAGCTGTATGTGTAATTAATAGAATAATGATAGCAAAGGTCAACAGCAGATAGGTCATAGTCATCCATAAAACGGAGCAATTGGGAGCAATTTACCCCACTATGATTGAAATCAATGTTGAAGTCACCAATGACCAGGAGACTGTCATATGATTGGAAACAAATGAAGCCTTCCAGTTGACCAAGGGCAAAAAACAAAACTGTCCTGTGATGTATATGTTCCATAATCTGTGGGAGATAAAGTATAGTGTGACCAGAGTGGTCAGAAAAGTGGACAGCACAAAAACGTTTACCTAGAGGAGAGGAGAGTCAGAACACCTTGTTGCCTATCCCTCAGCACAGAAATCAGTTGTACCTCCCGTGGTTTGCCACTAAAGCCTGAGCAGACATACAGAGGTTTCAGCAGGCCTGCACAAATACCCAACGAGCTATCCGCACCGCCAAGAATGTATGGTTTTAGTCAAAAGCTGAGGAGGCACAGAGGGGGAAATTTGGCAGAATGGTTGTGTGGAAGTGTATTTGAGCCATGCAGCCTGCTAGTTGCCACCAGATCAGTCACCGTCTGTGATAATTAAAGATGGACCTCACTATGGCAGCATTGTTGACAGAAACACCTCACAAAGGTGCTAAATCTGTAGTTCCCCCCTATCAAAAGATCCTGTATGAAACCCCAATACGTACATAGAGCTACAGTAGCCCGGGTTGTTCTCATGACCTGGGTTTGCACTGTTTCAAGTTTCTGTAACAGTGTAAGGGTTCCAAACCAGAGAGGTGAATTAGAGCAATGGTATGTCAGGTTCATGTGCACATGCTGTTCCGTTCAGTGAAATATGTGGATCAAAGCACAGACCCACTCGCTACATTTTTACTGATACTGAATGAGCTGATGGCCTGAGCATGATGTCAATTGAACTCCCTCCACATAGATATACATTGGAGCATCGTTATTGAGTAGAGATTTAACTAGTGACTTCTTACAAGTGATGCTTTTTGTTGATGCAAATATTGCTGTGCCTTCACCTGTACTATATTACAATAGAACAATTTTATCAATGCAGGATCCCCACCCAAGTAAAAAGCATCCGAGTAAATTAAAGAAGTTCTTTGGTAAAACTGGCCCAATGGTAAAAAAAGTTCAGTACATGCAGTCTACTTGGTTGTAAGAATCTTGCAGCTGTGCTACCATTCAAACTTTCTGCTGCCGAACTGCCCAACTTGATAGAGTTCGACCATTTTATTTGTATTTTGCTTGTTACATACCTAGCAGGCTGTTTCAAACATTACGCCTGTACGACAAAAAGGCTTTAACAACTCGAAATCTTTTCTTAGTGCTATCGCAAACAGCACTCCTAGCAACTCTATTCAACATGAAAGCTAGCCAGCTAGTAGCTACAACAGTACACCGATCTAGTTTTCGCTTAGCCACAACGGCTGGCAGTTAGTCTCGCGAGACTATAGGCTGGCAGTATGACTCTCTACAAACTACAGACAGGGGTGGAGTAACTTACAGTACTTTCCGATGTCGAGCTCTCTTATTACTCAGTCAAACAGGCTGTTCCATACTACAAATATGTTAAACCACAGCTCCAGGCAGGCCGTATGGGAAATTCACCCGTGCATTTCCCATACAGCCCTTGGAGCTGTGGTCTAACCTATACTAAATATGTACCACAATGCTCACACACCTTATGCTTAGGAACACAATATACAACAAAATGTACTACCTGGTCCACTGGTACAAACCAGGAATTTATCTACATACCGAAACTGTTCCACTTCAATTTGAGTCATAGAAGCCACCTCTGGATCTTCAATGTAGAAGTGCTTTTTGATTGCTGGAAGTCCTAGATACAATTGTAAGCCACACATTAAATACACAATATACCGTAGACTCGGGTTATCAAGCGCATGCGCTAGTGGGGACAATAGCAAAAATATATGCGCTACTTAACGAAGTGCGGCACATAGCGAGGATTAAAGGTTGACCACGCCTAGTTTTTCATTACGTCATCGCGGCAAAGTTACGGTAGCTAGCCATAAAATTGTTGCTGTTACCAGTAGCAGATTAGCGACTACCGAATGGAATCGCAGCTTATCAAAGCAGTCGGCGATGTAACTCAGCAAAGAGCGGTTGTAGATGAAAATCGGCGAAGAGCGGTCAGAGATGAGAGCGTGCTCGATCAACTCGAATGAGAATTGGTGCATGGTTGCTTCCTTTGTAGGCCTTTGACTTAGCTAGCTAGCAACTTGATGGCTGGGCGGTTGCAAAGTGATCCCTAGAAAGTTATCCTCTCACTTAGCTAGCTGCTACTAGCCTGCTAGCAGTCTCTGTTCGATTCTTTGTGCAGTTGCTCCGCCCCGTATTTCGTTTAATTGGAACGTGTGCCTCTTAACGAGGTTTTTGCGGCTTTGGGCCAAGAAGCGAGCATGCACCTGATAGCGTATGTGCACTACATAACGAAGTGTGCCGAGTCTACGGTAAGCCACACACACAGTAAACACAGTACACAGTAATGCAGAATTATTTATAGTTGCAAAATCTTCAGCACTGGCTCTCTTGTGCATGTCTGCTCCAACAAAACTATGCAAGCACACTGCTTCTCTTCCTATGTTTTACTTATTCACGCACTCATGAATTAATTCCCTAAATAGGCTCTAATACCAGTAATATACATGAAAATCACACATATCCACTTCATCATGGAGTAGCCATATGTAGGGATGGTCCCGAGAAAATTGTCCCCCATTAAAACTGTACAAAACGACATGTTCATAACTACATGTATGCTGTAGGCATGGTCTAAGGTTAATATGAGCCCTACCAGCATTCTCATCGCTAAACAGACTATTAGCATTGCTAAAGTGTATCACAAAAGTACCAGCAAGTGGCTAAAACGACCGCATCGTCTATCTTCAAATTATTTTTTCAGATTTTTTATTCAGGCTAGCACAATAATGCCTAAAGCAATTACTAACATGAACGGGCATAATTGCCGCCGGGGTATTGCACTCATAGCACTGCGTTTTCACGAAAATCGAATAGGTTCAGTAGTGATTCACGAGTACTCCCAAGTGGACGCTTGCTGTTTCACGCCATTTTTTGCCGGTAATAATCAAAGCAAAGCAAGGCAACATATCCAATCAAAAAATGGTTGGTGAGAACAAAAATAATCTGATCACGCATGTGCAGATTGCACATATTCGTCTATTAAACGGCTACCTTTGTTCATGTAGGCTGCTCTAGCCTGAGCTACTGAGTTGCATCTCCTGGTTCATCACTGCATAAGTCACACAAACTGTAGCTATTAACATGAATAGACTTACTTACACGACTGATTATATTCAAGTCCAAACGGTTTCTGGCCAGAGGTGCATGCTGCTGAATATTAAACCATATTCTTGGGCAGCCAGACTCTATAGCTAATTAGTGTTTAAGGGAAAAACTCACCCAGCCACTCATCTGTATGTGCACTGTCTAATGGGATGAGTAATACTGGAGGGGGCAGGCAGCTATTCATCCACGTGACAGTAGAAACTGCAATACACAAAGTTGGTGATTGCAGTTTATACAATTGTCTACACAAAGGTATACTCACTATTAATGACTGACACAATTTCCATAATATCAATTGACACAACTGCCCCCAATGAACCCAGACATGCACACTCATTGCACTATGAACATCTATTCTACTCTACAATAACTCAATCATTAATATGCCATATTGCTTATGTCACACAACCACATGCACTAATGTCCCCCCCCCCCCCCCCCCCCCCAAAAACTAAAAAAGCAGCAGAAGCAAACTTTAGAAAAATGAAAGAGCATTGAGGGCCAAAAAAGTAGGCATATGAAGAAACGACACCACAGGACTTTCACAGATTACCATCCCTACACCACACACACACACACACACACACACACACACACACACACACACACACACACACACACACACACACACACACACACACACACACACACACACACACACACACCACAATCCCCTCCATGCCACACCAACAGTATTCACATCCAAGTATTGCATCAGACTCCACAAGGCACCTGACCCCACACCTCCTTAGCAGTAACTTGCACTGTAGATTCAACACTCCCTTCATGCATGTGTGACTTATTGAGGAGGTGGCTGCATCTCATGATGCCCTATAAGAGATATTCTACATGTTTTACCAAGTGCCAAGTGCTTGCAAATTAAAAATGGCCATCAATCATAGGTATAATCAATCATAGGTATAATCAAAGTGTAATCGTTATGCAGCTCTTGAATTAATGAAGGTCTCATCACGTACATGTATGTCATGATGGGATAACCAGAGAATTGTACAGGAGATCTGAAGCAACAGCTTCTCAAAGAAAACTGAACTTCATGTATAACACATGACATTTCTAAACATACATGTATTATAGTATACCGTAATTCGCTTCTTTTCGTTGTAAAAATGTTTTCATACAGAGAAAATGTATGAAAATTTTTAACGCGAATATTATTTTACAATGAAATATTTTCCGACGAATATTTAGGACAGGTACGTACGCACAGTAATGACGCAGTGGTAGATCGCTAGGATGGCGCCTACTCCCCGTCACTGTACAGCGTATAGAGCCTCTTCTTCGCAAGAACAGGGAACACACTTTTGAGATCTTCCTTGGCAAGTGTCCAATGGCAGTTCCTTGCTTCAGTACCGCTACGGCATACCTGTCAGCCATGTTGGTCAGCTCCCTGCCGCACACCAGCTCTTCCCTAACCGCTGCTGCCCATAGCTTCTAACACAACAAGTCACCTTCTCACCACGGCAAGCCATCTCGATCTGTCTATTTAATGGTGTGCGGTGTGACCTTCCCAATTAATGCCCACCACGTGCGAATTGTAAAAATATTTTCGTACAATTTGATCTGTACGAAAATTATTTTACACGAATATTATTTTCACGAAAATTTACTAGACGAAAAAAAAAGCGAATTACAGCAGGGTGGACAGAGATGCCCATACACTGCCTAGAGAGAGGTCAAGCATGCAAAGCATGCGAAGCATGCGAATCTTTGAACCCAAGTGAAAAAGCCACAATTCAAGGTAAATATAACTGGTACGTACCACAAAGGGCATGAACAGGGAAGTATACCAGTGAAAACCGTGCGTCAAAGGCTGCTAGGCGCTATGTTCACCTTGTTCATTGCATGGTAACTCAAATGAAAGCAATCACATGAGCTGGCTACATGTACATGTAGATGTGTGCATGTGCAAGATTACATACATGTAGTACATGTAGTACAAGGAAGTAACTAGACTCTCTGCTTTGTACTGCAAGCAACAAAATCAAGTTGAGCAGATGCCTGTAAACATAAGATTGCTAGCATACACATGTATTTGAACATACCAGCAAACTTCTCAGCTTCAAACTGAGATCTTCCAGCATTCAGTGCAGACCAGTTGATTTGACGTGGGGTACTCTTCACAAAATCCTGTGTTCTGCTTTGATTACCAAATGTTGACCCTAATAATGATATGGGACAGAGTGATATATCTAATTACATAACAATAGTACTCACACGTTTCACCACTGCATACATGTACGTTTGAATTTTATTTTTGTAAACTAAATATGTCCATAAAAATACTAAATTTTGTACCATGTGAAATTTACATGCTATATATGGTAACAATTTGCTACGTGTATACCTCACATGAAATGGATTTCTGGAAGAGAAGTCTGCTCATGCAATAAAATCTGAGAATGTTCCTACACCACAGCTTGCTTAGGGTACAACTTAAAGCTTTTATCACTTCCTCCCTCTTCCACAACCTGAACCACCTGACATTTTCTTTCTGGTACAGCTAAACTACATATGTACCTCCAAACTGCTCTCTTGAATCATCATCAGTGGGTTCTAATAGCTCGTCAATCAAATCTTTGGCTTTCCTTGTAGCTTCTTTTCTTCCAGTAATTTCTACTTCTGTTCTTTGCTCACCTCGTCTTGCACGGTGCACCTGTATACATCGTATACATCAAAGCGTTTTGCGTATATACAATACAGCATGGTTTGCTGTGGTTCAGTGTATAATTCATGCACTCAGAAGGGAGTAAAATGGCAAAGTTGAACACTGACGTAATACATGCAGCCCCAACTGCTGTGGAGACCATGTATATTTCCCCCCACAGTTCTTAGAATACACAGAGGTGCGTATTGCCATTTTCAAAGCAATATTCTGTACTTCTGGTGCCCCAAAAAATGTTGCTTCTTTTGCTCATGCAATCACCAAATAGACATGAGTTTTCAGTTGGTCGTGAGAAACAGTAACTCGATCATGGCTGTCAGTATGTGAAAGCTAGAAGCTACTGCCAACCTATATGTATTTGTTTGTGATGGAGTTAGCTTTTAGCTATCACAAAATTTTCATAACAATTTCACTTCTACAGTACATGCAGTGAGGGGTTTTTAGTTTGTGATAGTCGATCCACTCACTGAAAGAAAAGGAATATTTTGTACATCTTTGTATTATGCTTCCCATGCGAGTTCATATTTTCAGCTACCACTCCAATGTCCATAAGGAATTGCAGTAGGCTAAAATTGCACGTTGGTCACACAGGGTATACATAAAATTTAGTTACTAATATTATTGCTGAGGTGGAAGCTACATGTACATTATACTACCAAAACTGAAAGCTATCAGAGAGAAAGCAGAAAGAATGAGTGAGCATACATGCTGCAGTCATAAACCATACTGCACACAATACCTGTTGACTCTCAGGCTAAAGTTAGCAAGCTCTAACAAATGGAGACGCGGTAATAAAATCAAAGACAGCTAGTAGCTAAAATTAATGTAATTTGTTTGTAACGCACCATTATGTACATGCAAAAGGGAAGAATGTGAAATGGTGTGAGGTTGATCAGATGCCAGAGTTAGCAAGGAATACTACAGTACCTTGATCTTAGTTTCTGTTCTCTCTTCAAGCTCTCGGATTCTCTGGCCACCACGACCTACACATGGGAAATCTCTGTCATGTGTATGTATGGTTATACTTGTATTTGGGAGAGTGTTCCTCCTCAGTATATAATCCCATTTTCACTTGGGTTTTGTGACATTTTTATCATAGGGTAGGCTGAACTTTGTAAAATGGTTCTACAGTGTATGCTTTTTTATGAGTAAACATAGTAACTAATAGAAAAGGTGCTAGAGACAAGACAATTACAAGTCACAAACAGTATATTATGAAAATCCTAGCGAGAAAATCATGTGAAAGGTTTGTGAAGCTACTGGCATTATGGACTTAAAAAGACAAATTCTCTATTGAACACACTAGTGTGGGGCACGCTCAAACTTGCCCAAATATATACTCATACATGTATGTACACTCTCAAGTGTTTTTCTGGAATCTATATAAATACACTCCCAATTATTCTTAAAAATTTTGACCATAGTCAGGGGTTCATTTAACAGAGTGTAATGAATGCAAATCAACAAAGTATAATACATCTACTTGCAAATTCACAAGAAGTGATCTCAGAGAGTTAAAATTATGCTGGGGGAGCATGGCCCGAGACCCCCCTAGCATGAGTTGTGTAAAGCACACTTCTTTCTATACCCCCCCCCCCCCCCAAAGTCAACAACATTCCACTTTTGCCTCCCCTTGATAAATTATACAGTAGTTGTGCTTGTTTCGCTAGCTCTATACAGATAGAAATGATAAATGTCACCTCTATGTGATTTGTATGAAACACTTTGCATGCAGTTAGCTAGTAGTGCTGCTGACTGAGCCACATGGAGGCAGCTTTACATTCAGGCCTCAACTTAGCGTTCAAACCTGACTCGGTCACAGTGGGGAGAAAGTTCACAGTGTGTGTGGAGATCACGTTCTTTTAGTAGCTAGTTAAAGCACTTTGTATGCCAGTAGTGGTAGCTAGACTACATGTATATAGTGTAGCTGACAGATTCCTGCTTGAGCCATGGGCCCATGTGGAGGCAGTAACTGAAAGGAGAAACTGCGAACAACTGCAGGAAAAGAGATTGAAAACAAAACAGGCAAGCTAAGACCGAAGCCTAGCTTCCTAGCCACAGCCTACTTGTACGTGTGGCACTGACTCCATTTAATGCACCTTTGCGCTATAGAACACGCTTGAAGTGCTCATTTGGGACCATCATGATAATACCGTCGACTGTTAGAGCATCCCAACGCATGCAGCGATCATCAAAGTACTAATGTGTACTTATATACGATGACATCACAGTCTTTTTGCGTATTCTCGCGCCATCACGTACGACGTCACATCCGTTACACACACACACACACACACACAGACGCACAGAAGTAAAAGTAAAGTATTGATAAATGAACCCTTGCATAGTAACATATATCAATACTTTAACATTAGTTGTGTCCGCGTGTGAGTAACGGATGTGACGTCACACGCGAGTGCAAATGGACTCGAATACGCGAGAAGGTCGTGACATCATCAAACGAGTACTTCGACCACTGCATGTGTTGAGATGCTCTGACAACCGACGGTATTATGTTATAACGGCCTCAAATGAGCACTTCGAGCGCCCTCTATCGCATTGTGGCTAGATAGCATGCACAGCTGTATTAAACTGTTTAGTGCGCTAGACAAACAACGACAATGTGCATTAAATGGAGTCAGTACCGTTTGCCTACATGCCAGTACATGTAGGCTATGGCTGTGAAGAGCTATAGGCTTCGGTCCTAGCTATCCTGCTATATTTTGCAATTTTTGCAGTCTCTCCTTTGAGTTACTGCCTCCACATGGCTCAGGCAGGAATCTGTCAGCTATTTTGCTCTACTGGCCTCTTCATGCAATATATACTTGGTCATGCTTGTTCCACAGTGCCCTGCATTTACCTAGTTTACATTATGGCGGCAGTTATTTGTGCAGGTTAGGTAGTGGTGAACTGTGGTGCATGGTAGGTGATTTGAGGTTTGTTTATACGTAGAGTGGAGTACGCATGCCATTCTGAACACGTGCCTGCCCCCGAGGTCCAGGGGAGGATGGTCACTATCTCACGAACCAGCCCCTCACATGAAATGTTCGTGTGAGGGGCTAGCTCGTCAGACTAGCTAGTCATGACAAACAACTACTGGAGAAGCTATATATCAAAGCAACTGGCCAGATCACTTTGCCAGCAACAGTTTTTAAATGGCCAACCACAGCTGCTAACGGAAGATTGGAGAGCCACAATGCATGCTGGCATGAAATATCATTGGCATCTTGTGATCATGTCGTCGCTCTCCAGTGCTCATATCTCAGCTAACAGTATGGGTACACAAATTTTACGAGCCTAGGATCCTGTAGTAAGCCTCCCTTGATCAAACTACATGTACATATGTACATGATAAACTTGTCCAGACATCTGATTCTTTTAAATTATCTGCAAAGACATCAAACAAGAAACAAACAGAGACGCCACTTTGAACGCATGCCTTGCCCCCCGAAGCCCGGGGGAGGGTGGAACAAACTTTATACAAATATATTATATAAACACTAGCTGAGATTTTTAAGCCCATAGCACGCGATTTAATGAAGCGTGGAAGGGTAGCATGTTGAGCCATCTCATTTCTTTGAGAGTCTCTGTGGCAGTCTTGATGAGGTTGACGTTCACTAGGCTAAGCCACACAACTTGACCCTTGGTAGGCTTATCATTGACTATTATGTACAACTTAGGCTCGGGTAAAGTATTGCTAAGTCAGTGGTTTTCTAATACGCATGTACTCTAATGTACAAAATGTTCCTCCTCTCACCCAAGAAAAATGAAACAAGTTTTAGAAAATCATGTTACAAATCTAGTGATACACAATGTGCAGGGATGTCCTCGCTTCGCGAGAATTGCTGTGTGCGGCACATTTATTTTGTGGTACGCCTACAATGAAGAAAAAAGTCAATGGAACAGGGCACGCCTACAATACCCACGCACTACACAAAATTGCTAAGTGCAATAATGTGCCTGGAAGTCCAGAGGCTGAAGCAGGCTACAGCGAGCGCTTCCAAGTCTCCCGCTCAGAGTTCTATAATGAAGGTTAGTGTGCGTAGCAAGTTTGGTAGGCTATACGTCTGGAGAAGTGGCTGGGGGGGACACCATGACAACGAAAAAGGTCAATGGAACCGGAGTATAGCCTTGCTACACTCGGAATGAAGAGCATGTAGGAATTGAATCCCCACAAAAGCAGCCAAATAAGGTACATAGGAATGAGCAATCTCTCCAACCACACACAACACACAAATGCGCGCTACAATAGTCCATATTTGGATTTTAATAAGATGACTTTGGCATTTCTTTCTGTATGGTAAAAAGTAGATACAGGGAACAACGCTGCCAAAGCAGCAGAAATACCTGAAGTCTTTTAACCGATTATGGTCTATTTCTTACTTAACCATACTGAAGTCATTCTTACCAATCACCTTACAGTATTCGAGGGCAATAACGGCTCATATATCCTGGTCACCGTGAGTGCATACGTAATCTGGGTACCCTGTTCCGTTCCATTCGTTCAATTGTTGAAAAAGCTATGGTAGGCTGGTGGCTTGGAGAGCCTAGGCAAAGCGCATGGCTTTTTTCGTAGGTTATTGGAAAATCAATGCAGGAAAGCGTGTAAGCTACTGTTCTCTGTTTGTGGCTAGTTCTGTTGCATTTCCGTGTACCTGTGCACGTGGCCACATGAACAGCCTACTAAAACGGTGCTAGGTGCTGGCTAGACGGCTAGCTGCCGTAGCTATTAGCAGTCCTTTGTGCCTGCTACATCTACATATACAGGGAGTATTTTGCATTTTGAAAGCCTGGTTGCTTGCTGGTTTACAGTATTGTGCAAAACTGCACCTTTCGTAAGCTTTTGCCAAGCTTTACCACCGCTGGCAAGCTGTGGTTTGTCCTATAGACTTTTCAAGATCTTGTAACTCTTGTCGGAATGACTTAGGCATGGTAAAGGTTAGTTGTATCCCTGCCCAACGGGATGTAAACCTCGCTATATCCCATTAAATAGGGAGAAAGTGCCCCTGGTATCCACTGATTGCGCATGTGCTTAATTTCCCAGCATTCCGTGGCGATAGGATACCACCGTGGCATGTCCGTGGTATGATGACGTCAATATCGTAAATGTGGTCGTATTATCAATTTGGCACGTGTTAAAATGGCTGCTTGTATGGAAGACTTCAATCACTCGATTTTTTACACCCTCCAATACTCTGGGTGCGCGACGATGACACTCAAACTCTAGCAGAGGGCGTCTGTGAAGTCCATCTATGAAGGGAAGGATCTTTACCAACTGGCCTTGGTAAGTAATTGTGCTATGAAGTTCTACCTTTCGTGTTTGATGTGAAGCTTGGCAGGCTTACTGACTAGGCACTTATCGTGCTAGCCTGGCTGAAGAAGAAAGGGGTAGACTATTAGGCCACTCCCCCCCCAGTGTGTCGACTTTCCGGTGTGGTACTTGAGCGAAGCATTATAGCAACACCAACAGTCTTGTTAATACTTGAAATGCCATGGTATGGCTCATAAAAGCCTATGACTATAATCAGAGCCGAGTACTGAACGTATGATTTTGTACGCGTTATATGGGCCGCCATTTTTTCTCGTGCCATCCCTACATACCATAAACTCTGGAGTGCAAGTACAGGTACTTCTATTCGGAGATTGCGCATTTTCGTGGCACAGATTATGTGGGGTACTTATAATCATGGGGTACTTTTCAACGAGGTTAAATACATGGTAGTACAACAGCATGCATATTAAACTTGTAGTTTTGGTCTTGATAGTCACTTTTGTGTTTTCTCGGCTTCACTGTACTCTGTGATTGTCATAGTACTGGTCTTACATGTGAGCAGTCTTTCTTTGCACTGAAATGTATACTTGAAGTGTATACTTGCAAGGCAGTTCTATGCCCCCACCAACAGCCCATATGCCTTCGGATGCAGACCTAGGTGGACCCGTTGTCGTTGTCACTAGTTACACATGCACTGTCATGCGTCCCAGTTTACTTAGTTGTCTGATGGGTACTTATATTCATTGGTACTTTTATTTGCATGGGTAGTACTATTCAAGAGTGGATAGCAACTGGGTCCATGGGTACTTATATTCATAGGGTACTTGTATTTGATGGGTACTTATACTCCAGAGTTTATGGTATGGAGTACTACCGCACTCCATGATAAATTCCCATGTGGGGTTGGTCAAGTGCAATATTTGGATGTGAATATTGTTGGTGTGGCATGGAGCCGGATGGAGGGGACAAGTACATAAGTGTGGTTGTGTGGGATATGCATGGGCAGTATGCTTGTGCGGTAATGATTGAGTGGTGTTAGAGTAGCTTCAAACTGAGGCCTTCCATGTAGATTTTGAAAGGTCCATGAAAGGTCTGGGTTCGAGGCTAGTTGCAAAGTGCAGTACGTAGGTGCAGTGCAGTGTCTGCGTTTCACTGGGCGCAATTGTGTCTGGCTGTGTGTGGACAGTTCTATAAATGGTAGTGCAAGGCATACACTCTCCAAGGACAAAGATGTGTACTGCAGTTTCTAGTACCACTCAGACAAATAGTTGCCTGCCCCCTCCAGTATTTCGCATCCCATTAGCTTAACATATTCAGGGTACTTACAGATGGAGTCTTTTCCTTATGACACCAGTTAGTCTGGTTACACAAGAATACAATTATAATTCTTCAACAGCACCTCTGGCCAGAAGTCGATCGCTAACCAAATATAATCTGCCTTGTGTGTAAAGTGTCTTCATTTTTATAGCTAAAGATTGTGTAATAATGAACCAGGAGATGCAACTCGCAGCACATCAAAGGTAGGCGTTAAATGGACGAGCACATGCAGTCTGCGCACTACGGAATCCGAGTCATTAATGGTGTGCAACAGGGAGCTTCCGCTCGAGAGTACTCATGAATCGCTGCTGAACCTATTCGAGTTTGTGAATACGATATGCTATGAATGCAATACTCCAGAAAAAATGATGCCTATTCGTGATATCATTGTAATTGCCTCAGGCATTATTGTGCTAATTAGCCTGGCTGAAAAAAAGAAGAAGAAAAATAAGATAGATGATTCTTTGTTTTAGCCACTTGCCAGTTTGGTACTTCGGTGATACTCTTTAGCAATGCCGACAGCCTGGTTAGTGATGAGAACGCTCGAGAATGGCAGGTAGGGCTCATATTAGCCTACACTACGCCAATGCAAGAGTTATGAACATGTCATTTTGGCCATCCCTACATACAGAGTACTACCGTACTCCGTGATATTCAGTAAAGTGGCTGTATAAGCTGATTTCATGCTGTACGTATCATCTTCTACTTACTTTGCCAATTATGGCAGGCCTCAGTCCGTGTTTGCTTGCCGAACGCAGCAAGGCCAATAATCATGTGCTATGGACTCAACGATATCAGCTAGCATTTATAAATAATACAAGTAGTTGTTGAACTTGCTCGCTGCGCTCGCTCTGTGTGGATAAAGATTACAGATGTAATCTGCATGTGATTTGTTGATTTGTAGGGTACATTTTAGTGTTACTGACAGATCCCGGCCTGAATCACATGGAGGCAGTACTACAGAGACTAAAATAGGTTCCAGACGGAGGCAGTGACTCAGAGGAGGGACTACAAACTGCTGCTAGACCACACAGACAAGCAGCTAGCTAGCCAATGCTACATGAAGGCGAATGGCACTGACTCCATTTTAATGCCCATTGACATCGACGTTGTTATCCTAGCATATAAGCAGCTATCTCCCCGCTTGGCTTTCACTTACAGAACTATACTGCAGCTAATCTTTGTGATAAAGGGCCTGACATCGCGAGACTACGTCTTGTAGTATTTGCTGGAAAGAGCTAGCATCATCTCGCACTTATTTAATATACAGACACAAGCTACTTTGACCCGAGACCGTGAACTTTATAGGTCACAGATAAAAGTTCACCAGTGAGTGTGTGCATGCAACTTCCGTTTCCGTTTTTGACACGTACGCACGGACACACGGACACAACCAGGCGTAATAATAGATATGTATGTTCTATAAAGTTTGTTCCAACCCCTCCCGGGACTCGGGAGCATGGCATGTGTCAAAACAGCGACTCTGGTAGTTTCTTGAGTGCCATCATCAAAGTCATGGCAGACATTTTGAGTGCCATCATCGAAGTCATGGCAGACAAAGAGTCAGAGGTCTGGACAAATTTGTTGCGTAGTTTTAGCAAGGGAGACTTGCTATAGCTCCCAGGTTAGTAGTAGTAAGCTGAGATACGAGCGCTGGAGACAAACGGCAAGATGACGATCAAGCAATGTCAACGGTATTTCAAGCAGCATGGCCAATTTTTACGCTCTTCAGATAGCAGCCGTGGCTGGCCTTTGGAAATATGCTGCTGATAAAGTGATCCTCCTGAAGGCCAGTTGTTTTGATATGCATAACTTCTCCAGTGGTTATTCTTGTGACTAGCTTGCTCACAAAAATACTCGTCACCTCTCACGGCCTGTGAGCAAGCAGGGGTACTAAGTCCCACCTAATTTGCTGAGTCTAGTTGTTTCAAGAAACTTCTATAATCCCACCCTACTCTCTACCTTTAATACACTACCTTCCTAATCTAGTAAGGTTAATAGATTAGGAAGGTATGTGGTTCCACATACTATGACCCTGATCGATTTACACAAAATTAACCAGCTGCCACCACATGCAACGCATGTCTACAAAGCTATGCAAGGCATATTTCGCGTGCATATTCCTACATAGTATATATAAAAATTGCCATGGAAACGACAGGTGATGTATACCTCATCAAATTCAACATGGCATATAACATAGAATATCAGTGATATACCACCTGCTATAGCGTTCGAATGTTTACTGGGAATGTACCCCTCAGGCCTGCAGCCCTCACGGTATATTCCCAAAAACCTCCTCCACATCAGGTATTAGTAGACTCCACTCGAGAGTACTCGTAAATCACTGTGAACCTATTCGATTTCTTTGAAAAGTTATGCTACGGGTGCAATACCCCAGAGAATATCCAGCTTGTTTGTGCTTGAATCATTACCCCCCCCCCCCCCAGTGTTTCAACCTGCCAGTGTGGTACTCCAGCGAAGCTTTCTAGCAACACTAACAGACTTGTTGCTGATAAAAACACTAGAGATGTCATGGTATGGCTCATAAAAGCATATGACTATAATTAAAGCCAAGTTCTGAACGTACAATTTTGTATGTGTTGTATGGGGCTGCCATTTTTTCTCCATGCCATCCCTACATATGGAGTACTACCATACTCCATGATATAACAAATCCTAGCTGACATTCCAGCCTACACTGGAAGATTGCTTGCCTCGTGCTAAGGTGCTCAGCAAGTAATGAACAATCCTTACTAAATTAGTACATAAACACCCAACAGAATATGCCTACCAATTACTTTGCCCACATCAGCAGAGCGCATATAGAACTTGACTGGTTCTGCACTGCACCATGAAGTAACGTGAGCAGTCTTACTAAAGCCATCAGTACTCCTTCCCCACGAGTCTTCTTTATATGTACCAGCAGCTGTACCTGCAGAGTGGAGAAGTACAACCACTGTGGCATTAAAATGGAATGAAGAAACAACAGTATGATAAAAATCTATGATAAAAATCTTGCAGTGGAAGCTAGTACATTCCATGCATAAATGGGCAGGCTAAAGTAGCATACTCATGTTGAGGCCGTAGCGCTTATGCCATCGACCATGCACCCACATACGCAGGCGGAGCTTGAAAGATCTCCAGTCAGAGGACAAGAGCAAGAGCAACCAGATGTCTCACCATTACCATCCTGATCGCCATATAATATATTCTTCCTAGTATCCCAGATTAATAAAACAAAACTCTTTAACTAGCCTTAATAAAGCCTTAAAATCATATCTCAAGCCCGTTCTTTCAAGTGATCTAAATTCTTTAAATTCCACCCAGCAGATTGTCTAAGTCTTCCATGAAAGTGTTTCTAATAGTATCATATGCAGGACACTCCCAGAGCACATATACTACACTCTCACATTCATCCCCACATAACTTACACTGCCTATCATTACTTTTACCCCGATGTCTTCCTAACTCTTCATTCAGACCATTAGTACCAGGCCTATACTTAAACATCAATCATGTTCCTGTATCCCCAACTCCCTGCAAGTAATTTTAATTCTATTTCCTTACAAAAAGACTCGTAAAGACTAAGTTTAACTTTACTATTTAAGCCATAATTACAATCTTTATATTCTCTATATCTCAATGCTTCATCTACTCCCTCTAAAAACAAGTTTAGATTATAACCTTCAGCTAGTATTTGCCGACTGTCTAGATTTAACAGCAGCAACAATTCACTAATTACTTTCCTCCAGGTCTTCCTCTGCTTACCTCTACGCGGCTTCACTACCCACTCACAGTCTAGAAGTAGTCTAGAATATCTTTCAGCATGCAAATTATTGACTTCATACCACCACTTAAGTTTGCATCTATCCCTCCTGCCTTTCAAAGATATCCCCCATTACTGCTTCATTACACGTTTTAGAAAAGCAGCCAAGTATCCTTTTAGCTACTCCTAGCTGAATAGATTCCAAGGAAGCTGTCTGCCTTTTATTACAAGCACACACTTCACTACCATACTCTAAAGTAGGGCGAAGTACCAAAACTACCAATAATTATCCTTCTTGCAACTGTACTGATATTCCTATTACTTAAAAACCTATGTAATTGATTCTGTTTTTCCTTTCCATTATTTAATACTTTCTGTACATGACTATCCCATGAACCATTCTCAGCAAATTCAATCCCCAAGTAACAGTAACTTACAACCTCTGGAATGTCTTAATTTCCCCACTTCCATGTACATGCATCTGTATTAACTTCTTTAGAAAATACCATAACAGCACTCTTTTTTATGTTAGATTTCAACCTCCATTTATTACAAAACTCCTGCACTCATTAATCAAGGAATGTAAAACACTGTGTTTAAATGAAGGAGGTATCACACAAAGTCTAAAGGTGTTATATGGCTGCAATTTAGGCTTAGACAAGAATCATATTGCCAGGGGCACGCCTTAACAACACATAGGGGAGTAGCACATCACGACCGGCGTACCGTATGACCATCTCGATACCAGCCCACTTTCGAACCTGTACTAGTACTAGCCTGTGTACATGCTTTAGTGGTTGGTGGAGGAGTCTGTACGCACTGTTCATGCATGCTCGGTTCCCTAAGGATTTCTGGGAATTTGGAAACTAGTGGATATTATTGTCCATCCTCATCGTATTACTGTCCATAGCCTATGAATGACTCTTAACCCGTGCAGACGCTTATAAAATCATTGCTAGTTAAATTCTTCGATTAGATTTACTTCTGCAGTTTAATATATCCCCTCCATACCTCATATATAGCAGCTATTCCTGTTACATGTATATGGTTGCCCCTTCTAAATATTTGGGAATGCTTTTGCTGGCTTCGCCTATAAATTGTATCTAAACTTTACTCGTATCTTGTCTGTCTGACCGAGTCTCATCCCCAAAAACTAAACTTTCTGGTTCAATACGAAATAAGACCTTTGTTTCTTTCTACAGCTATTTCTTTGTGTTTTTTTTGGGGGGGGGGGGGGGGGGGTGGGTGAATGCTTTTTTTATATATAGTGGACAGCGATATTTCTGTTCCTGTCTGCTCATTAAGTCAGCTCCTGCCTAATTGAGATGTATACCAGGACGATCAAGAACTAGAGTAAGATCATTGAGCTCATACGTAGCATGCAAGAACAAGACGTTGACGGGCAGGACACTGCAGAAAAGAAGTACCGAGCAAAAGTATGCAGTGAAACAGGGCTACAAGTACAGCCAATTAAGTTCATATTTCAAAAGGTTAAGTAATAAATATAAGAATATCTTTGCTAAATTTGGGGTGTCACTTAAACAACATAATAAGATAGTATACCACTGCCTCTAGCTACCATGGGAAGATTAAACAGATTGGTTACTGTTAGATAACAAGCTAAATGTAAGTGGGGTGCTCTAGATAGGATCAGGAAGTGATGTCATAGACTACTATACTGTACAGGTGTCTGTAGTTTTAAAATTTCTAGTCAGTTTTTAAATTTCTAAACAGTTTTTAGTTAGGTTGTACAGGTCCAGTTTCAAGTGTTTCAAGATACAGAGGTTGGGAGGTTTCTTTCCAGGGCAAGGGGGACTGGTGTGGGGAGGGGTGAGTTGTAGTACCTAAAAGTGAGAGTTTATTCTTGTGATCATGAAGCAATCTGCAAATATAGGAGCATGCACTGAATGAGTGGGGAGAGTTGGCGCCGTTAAAGACTCTTTAACCCACCACCCCCCACTCTCAAGGTCAGGCATTCAGTGCTTTTTATTTTTGGTGTTGTTAGTTATGTTTTATAACATATGTGCCCCCCCCCCCTGTAACTACTGAACCCATCCCCTAGCAGAAGCATGTGTCGCTGTGCAATGGCTCATAGATCGATGTGCAACTACAAATGTTGTACAAAGAAGAGGAAGACAAGCCCAAGGTAGGAACTGGCTATACAGCACTGTTGGTGTGTATGTACATACGATCGCCTTTCGAGCGGTAGTGTTGTGCATTGCACATGTTAATGTCGTCGGCAAGCCAAAAATGGCCGGCCTGCGAGATTGTAGATCTACTATGCGCATCAGTGTAAAGGGGCACAATATATCTATTCATTCCAGTACTGACCCACTGTAAGTGATGAAATTTGTCACAACAGTGAACCTCAGTCCGATCCTGAAAATTTTGAATAAGAACCAGGAGCTCACATGCACAGACAATCACATCCCAGGTTGTATGCAATGCTGAATGCTGCAATGCGTTTCACTGGACGTAGTCCATGGGAGTTGAGCCGTCGTTTCCAACAAAAGCATGGTGTACCAGTTGCAGTTGTTATAGAAAGTGTTGCAGCCAGTGGTGCAATATCTAATAGTCGTGATCTTCCAGGAGTTGCAAGCAAATATATTCCAAAGACATTGACATGTCATGCTCAGGAGTGAGCTCCAAAATTGGTAAAAGCCTACGTACAATGAGAACAATCCTACATGCACCATTTGCAAGGTCACCAAATTCGCACCCTAGGTGACATTATGAATGATGTTGACACCTGTCCAGTAGCAAGCATATCTTTAGTCTAAACTAATCATTTTTCTTACTGTAGCATCCCAGTCACAGCAGCAACAGCTGAATTTTTTTGCTTAATGGCGTTTTAAGATATTTCTCCGCTCAAATGTCACAGCCATTTTGAACTCTGCCATACTTTTACATGTTCCCAATGACTCCATAAAACTTGCTAGATAGTTTGCCTCTGTAAAGAAAGAAGTCGCTTTTTGGTACACATCAGGCGTAATGTATTAGGTTCACTTTGCTACTTTGAGATGCACGGAGATATCATATAATATAAGATTAAAAATTCCAGTGTGGGAATCAGCCGCTTTATTGTAGTGCCGCACCAATCACAAGAACCTTCCTCTGCTGATGAACAAAGTTAACCGGATGGTTTTATATGTACTTCTGCAGGAGCTATTGAAACTATTGCCTACACCTGCCATCACAGCTAATCCAAGACATCGTTGCTCTCTCCAATTCATTGGAGCCACACACCTGGCAAGTATGGTCATCTTCAATTATAAGAAAATGTGGTACTGGTATAGACATCTTTGTAATCCACAAGCTACGTACACGGTAGATAAAATACTTTTAACTATAATCTGTCTCTGGTTGTATGGTAGTAGTCTTTTCATTCACCCCTGCATGCTTATTGGCCTTCTCATGCTAATCTTTCTCCAGGAACTCAAGAAGCCTCATCGATGTGATGACTTCTCCCTTAATCCAGACCTTCCTTTTCCTCCGTGTTCACGATAGCGGCTTGCTGACTTCCAGAACATTGCAAAAGTAGTGTCGCATTTGTCCTGATGAATAGGCTAGAACTAATCTGGTGCCCACAGTTGTACAGGTCACATGGTGAATATTTTTGTTGCAAGCTGACTCATCATCATGAAGCTGGTAGAAAACGCAAGCTTGGATAGGACGTATGGCCTTAGAGAGTAGGAAGATACCACTGCCTCAAAATCCATTCTTGTAGTGGACTAGTGTCAAAATGTTTTCCCAAAGTTGAGAAATCAAACCCAGAAGAGCAGACTTCGAAACTCCTGGTTTTAAGCTTCCACTACTTCTGGATCTTTCTCCACATCTTCTTGGCTGGACCAAAAACTCAATCAATGAGAGGCTGCAGTAGCTCGGGAGCACAATATGAAGCTGTTTTGCCAGACAGCACATGCATATATTGTCAAATCATGTGGGAGTGGTGGCCATCAAAAGAAAAAGAGGTAGCCCCACACCTGCATAGCAGCTTGGTTGAACTGGCAAATGTACAGAAAGCAGTCTCATCATAGTTCCATAGACCATGAGTGACCTCAGCATCTGAATTTGACAGTTTCATCCTTTCTGAAATTAGCCTCTAGCCTGTCAAAAAAGGATACTGATGGTGTCTGGATGTACTGTTTTTGCAAGACACTTGCACAGATGTTGTGGTTTGCTTGCTGATAGCTTAGATCAGTGTTTAAAAAAGTGTCCCCACCAATCCCTCCTGGGATCAAAGGGAGCTCGAAGCTGTTTTTCAATAACATAGTCTAAGACGATGACCAGCACCAACTCCCTTGTCGCCCCAAACTCCATCTCTGCCAAAACTTAATTAGACAAGTGAGCACTACCTCATGCTCTTCATATGCTTATGGGAGACACAGTCATGCAGTATGCTTTTCGAAACATAAACTTCTTTGCAGCTGTATAAACACTTCTTTCACTTTGAGTGCACTTTGAAGTGAGTCAATTTTTGGGTGTAACTCTTCGACTTTTACAGTCAACAACTCATTTACATTGATCATTTTCACTATAACTGTTATAGCCAAATTTGGAACGCCTGGGGCAAACTATATATGAAAAAAGCTGGTTAGTAATTTTAAGAGTTTGTTATTTTAAAAAATATTTGTGGTCTGAGAGAGTACATGTAGTCTATTTTAAGTCTGCTAGGGTTACTAGCTCTAGGATCAGAAGAAGTAGCGCTACTAGTGAGCTAAAACTATCGGACACTAAGGTTTAAGTAGCTGGACGTTTATATGAGTGTTTGTCAGTGGGCACGACGTGATCGTGAGTTTACCAATGGGAAGCGGTAAATCACTGTGCTTTGCTACTGTCTATGTTCAATCGAGTCTGGGGGCTTAGACTGCAGCATTCATTGTAATTGTCACACTTTGACACCAGTGCAGCGAGAAAAGAGCTACAGCCCGTAGGTCTTGTTTTATGACTAGTTATTTAACAAGGGGGGGTCACTCCCATAGGCTCTGTAGTCACAACTGCAACCACAGTCGGTCAATGCCGCTCAAAAGGGTGTGGTCAATGGTCAAAGTGTGCTCAGAAATACGGTCAACGCTGACAACGGCAGGTCGCAGTGCGGAATAGATGAACTCGTACGCAAGGGCAAAATTTTGCAGCTTGTCACTTGAGCGCATTTCGGTAGACTCGGATTGAGTGGCTAGCTTTAGGGAAAGTCCCTCATACAATCAACGGTAAAAATTGTAGAGCGGTTAAAGGTCAACGGCCGAAAATGAACGTGGTCAACGGTCAAACCACTGAAAGAGCTGGTCAAAACTTTGACCCGCAGACACAGTTGTGACTACAGAGCCTATGGGAGTGACCCCTCCCCCCTTGTTTAAAGTGTGATTTACACCGTACACGAGCTGTAAAGCAAAATTAAATCTGCGTACATTATACATCTTTGCCAGCCAGGCCAGACGGAACTTTCTTCCATCAGGTCACTAGACGATTAAGTAAAGCATAGATAGTAGAGAAGAAGGACTCTACTATCTATGAGTAAAAAGCATATAATATAGTACACGCGTACTACGATTAAAGTATCCCACCCAAATTTTCCTTACTCAAAATTACTTCCTACCTGTATCACCCTCAGCTAAGTTGGTTAGCTCTGAGGTATCCAGATCGTCCTCCCAATCACTCATTTTCACGCTTTTCATGTAACACGTGGCTCCATCGCCCTGACGGTACGGTGATCCGAAATCGATTCCCGGGATCGAGCGGTATCCTGTCCCGTACCGCGTATCTATTAAGCGGAAATTGCAGAGGGGGTAGGTGTGGCCCACATGTATGCAAACACGAGGGAAGTGACAGCCCGTGCATAGCCTCTGCTTTATCACGATTTTCATCAAGTATATACCACGTTCATCTGCTGATTCATTAATTTTTTATTTTTATGGCACCCCATCAATGATCCTTTCTTCATGCTTCCATACCCTGACCTTTTTGGCTTTCAGTTCTCTTTCCACACATGTAGTCATTGAAATGAAGATGATAACAACAAACTTCCACTAACAGGTTGAAAAACCACAAAGACAAGTGTCCTACACCTTATAATAACAGACAGTGACATCAACACAAAGCATAAAAAATTGCAAGTGCATAGCACGGGTGGAGTACAGAATTCTTTCATTCTTCAAACAGGTGAATTGTCTACATGAATATGGAAAGATAAAGTTAAAGACTAGATAAGGAGTAAGCTATGACTGCCCCACTACAGTTCCTTTGCATGCCCTTACAATGACTCAAACATGTCACTATACGTGCATATACTCGTACAGGATTGCTTACTACAGTATTCTTGTGCAACTAGTAATGTCATTTGCTAGCGATTAATTTTGCACCCTAGTCTTAAGGTTAGGCCCAACCGGAAGTTTTGCTATGTTCGCGCACGCCGCTAGGTACCTTAGATAATATAATACTTCAAATGTATTATGATAACGTAATACTTTCATGTACTAAGTGAAAGCGTAAGTGAGTTGCCAGAAAAATCTGTCGCGGTAAATCCCAGGACTGCGCGAGCTACCTGTAGGTCTGATTCGCAGATATGCTAAATGTCTAAGGGGTCAACATGTCCAGACATCGAGAACAAAGACTTATCGCGTTTTTCCAGAGCATACAGAGCCGACTTTTTAAAATCGCGGCCATTACTTTCCAACGGAGGGCGATAAGGAAGACCAATAGAATTCTTGTTCCTAGGCTTTCTCCAGTCCTTATACTTTTGTCCTGCATAGTTTTTGTGGCCTTCCATTGCTGTGTTGTCGAGCTATGAGCATCAAAACCGTACACGGTCATATTTTAAAAATATTTTTTCACTTCCGGTTGGGCCTAACCTTAAGTTCAGCTTTTACTGCCAGTCTAATTGAATTCACTTGTACCTGGATTAGATTGGATGTGCTTAGTAATCAAAACACAAATCTCTTGATGACCAGCTGCAGTAGCAATGTCAAACGCAGTGCATCCATCCTGTGAGGGCATAATTGACTATGTTAGAACTTTTCTAAATTACTACCCCTAATTTTTTCTCTTGGAAAACAGAACCCAGAAACTGCAGGCGGAAAAACGTGAGGTATTAATCGCTGTAGGCTTAAACAAACAAGTAGTGCAGTTGTGCCACGATCCTGTAGTTCTGTGTATACAAACTGGGGAATGGCGCCAAAGACATCTTCCTAGGTACACATGCCATATTGTCAAGTGAGGGAAGTGGCAGTGATGAGTTCTATGAAGTGTTGCTAATTTTTTTATTATTATTGCAGTTCCAATAACAAAGTATGTACATACGTTCATATGCAAAACCAGCCACACATTACAACTTCCTTACATTATCTTTAAGATCTGTTCGGCACTCTGGAATTAGAAGTCTTTTAACAATGTCTCTGTATCCATTTTGACAAGCAAACATCAGTGCTGTAGACCCATCCTGTCCAAAGATGAATGTCAAAAATGAATACAAGTATGAAGGGACTGTAACTACATCAAATTCTACACGTATTTCACAACAGATATTAAACTAGGGTATTATTCATTTATGTACGAAGTAAGAGTGCTCAGTATTGCTTACTCAGTACAATTTAAGATTGTGGTACTGTGAGGGTACAATAAACTGCATGTATACATGGAAAGATTGCCATATAACATGTAAATTGGTAAAATCCAGTGATATTGGACGGCTTGATGAACAGGCCATTTAGAATCATGGGTGGTGTGTATTCATTGAATGGGTAGCCATGCAATATCATTTATCACTTGACATTAGACTTGTCTTGCTTGTATTTAGCTTGTCCTACGGACTCGCCCAAATACAGCACAGGCTTGTCCAATATCCAGTGGTAATGGACGGCTACCCATCCAATAAGATACATGGAGAAGTAACAGAATCCAGGGTTCTGGTTTTAGATTATAGTAGTAGCGTACTAGCCAATCAAATCGCTAGAAATGAGGTCAATAATGTAGGTTAAAGCACGCGCGTGACGTGCACGAACGCGTGCCTAGCAACCCCGGTGGCGTAGCAACGTGTATAAAATCGTTCAGCCGTTGCCATGCTCACAGTTGCTTCAATATTCAGCATGGAGAGGAGTACGCTAATACGAGTGGAGGTAGTGGACGGCACAGAAGAGCTCGAATTGACTAAACAGCGAGCGTTTGCGTTGTGCTGAAGAGTGAATTTACATCGCTGAAGCTGTTGCCATGCGCCAGTCAAGGCCAACGCGTTCGGCCCACAGCGTTTGCAGCGTCTCCAGGGACGTTCCAAGAGCGCTACAAAACCCAGAGACTCTTCAATCAGCGCCTTCACTCGAGTGGCTCACTCTCTGAACAGGCATCTTGCAAGACATGTACAGCTATCGCCGAACTAGCTCTCAAGACTACCTTCGAACACTGTAGCCTTGCGTAGCCAGCCCATGCAAGAACACTGTAGCAGTATTATTATTATTCCTGTGTACATGCATTGCTTGTTGTAGTGTTGTATTGCTAATTTTTTACAAAATACAGGAGCGAACTATAATCTAAGTCAGTTAGTGCACCCAAATACTCGGGCTCAACCTCCATTATTGACCTCGGAAAGTAATTTTCCCTCGGTCAATAATGTCGGTTAGAGCCCTCGTCGGGGTGCACTAACTATTACATAGAGGTGTGCATCAAAAACATTTTCCTGTTGAAAATAGAGTTGAACATCTACATGTATTGCCCAAGGATCTCTCAAATGACATTACCTTATCAGTAGTGTTGACATCTGCCCCAGCCAGAAGAAGCATATCAGTCATGCCTAAGTTACCACTACTGCTTGCCAACATGAGGGGTGTCTGTTGATTCTATATAATTAAAAAAACACAACAGTCCATAAATGCAACACACACTATACACTACCAATTCCTCGCCCAGGACCAGTATCATCACCAACTCGAACTAAACTGAGAGTAGAATCTAACCCTGTGTAATTAGCTACTATAGTGGTGTGCAGCTATATAGGCCAATTTTGGCTGCTGGTTATGTATTGTGGCTTTCATTGATTGATGGATATACAGGAGGTAGATTTATTTCAATATCTGGACATATATAGGTAATAAGTATTATATGATGAATAAATATTTGTCTTCTTAAGTAAAGTTAGCAGTGCATAATATAGCTTTGAGTTTGTTTCAGTTAGTTAGAAAAGTCACCAACTGGCTGTCCAGGAGCCCGTAAGCCCTCGGTTGGCGAAGGGACAGAGTCCAGCGGCCAGGCGGTGTCTCAGAGTGTGCTCTATTTAGAGTTCTCCTCTAGTGTGGTTTTGCGGTTGGTGCTATCATAGCTACAGTTGCGTAGGTGTTTTTGTCCCCCCTCGAGCGTCTCTGTAAGCGTGGGTGGCAGTGTCAGCTCTAGCTGCACTGGTGGCTAGAGTCCTTCCACCGCGCAGCAGTGTCGCGGTTAGAGGGCAGTGACTTCCCCCGGGCTGAGACTATCTGTGAGTTGTTTCTGTGATTTTGTTCAGTCCTATGCCACCTATTGGCAGCTCATGATGATTAATAATGGAGTTTTGGCCTATATAAAGGCCTTTCGTCAGAGAGCTGATTCTGAGTCCATACGGAGTCAAGTTTTGGGCAAATACATTGCTAGTGTAATCCGTTCAGCTAAGATCTGTCTGTGGGAGAATTGCAATGACGATTTAATCAGACTGAAGCTTGAGATGAAGGTCAGGCGCAGTTCTTCCTCACGTCCTCAGGAGCTAGCTGATCTTGATGATGTACTTGAAGCTTTCGATGTACTTGACAGTGACAACTGTCTTCCTGAGATTATCTGTTCAGCTGATGATCTTCTGCAGATGCCGCAGCTTCTTCCACTTCGTAGTGCTGAGCGTGTGGCAGAAGAGATGCGTAGCCTGCATAATGAGGTTAGCTCTCGTCTTGATGCTATTGACAAGCGGCTGCAACAATTCCCTAGTGATAGTTCTGCAGTGGGTAAGTCTCGGGCTAGTACTAATGTGGGGGCTAGTACTGGAGTCGGTGCTGTTGCGAGTGCAGTAGGCTCTTCTCAGAAGTTCTCTGCCGATCCTCTTGAGCGTCGGAGCAATGTAATCTTGTTTGGCGTCTCTGAAGACAAGGACTTTGCCGTTGTCTCTGATGTGTTAAAAGCTGCAGCTGGCGCCCCTGTCCCCATCAAAGACATGTTTAGGCTTGGCAAGAAGCCACAGCAGTCTCAGCTCAGTGGGCTGCAGAGTGATCTTGCTACTGCTGATGAATCTCCGTCATCTGGTGGCTCTTCCCCTGCATTCAGGTCTGCTCGTCCCAGACCTATTCTAGTTAAGCTCAGTTGCCCGTGGGATAGACGGGTTATTCTTGCTGGGAAAACAAAATTGCTTACAATTGAGAGTATGAAAACGTACTTCTTACAGCCAGATCTCTCCCCAGAGGAGCGTCAGAAACGCAGAGCTGAGTATTTGGCCCGTAAGGATCAGCGTAATGGGTATCTACTGGAAATGTCTGATGCCTCTTCTGCCAGGGTTGAGGAACTTTCTTTTGTGTCCTTCAATTGTAAAGGGTTTAGCAACGGTCTTTCTTTTTTGCCGGTCCTTCTCGATTCCTTTGATGTTGTTTTAGTCCAGGAGCATTGGTTGTCTGTCCCTGAGTTACATCGTTTATCCTTTGATGGTTTTATTTCCTTTGCCATCTCTGGCTTTGATAATTCTGTGATTCTACGAGGTCGTCCTTTTGGAGGTTGTGCTATACTCTATCGTCAGAGTCTAGTTAGTTCCTTTAAACAAGTGGCAACATCTTCGAATCGTTTCTGTGCTGTTAAAATTGTACTTGAGAATCGCTGCTGTCTTATAATTAACGTTTATTTGCCTACTGATTATCGCTCTACTGCTGCTACTGACCAACTTGTTGACACCTTAGGTGAACTCTGCGGATTTATATCAACGGTTCCTCATGACTTTTTGATTATAGCTGGTGATTGGAACACTGACTTTTCTCGATCCTGTAGTTTTACTGACACGGTCTTATCTTTTCTTCATGATCTTGATCTTTCCCTTGTTGATCTTAGTTATTCTGATGATGTCCAATTCACCTACTTGGGCCACGATGGGTCCAAGTCTTGGCTGGATCATGTTGCTGTGTCCACTCCTCTTCGTTCTGTAGTTAGCTCTGTTCATACATTATTGGATGGTAGAAATTTGTCCGATCATAATCCCCTTGCTTTCTCTCTTAATCTCTCTGTGGTCACTGTTGATTGTCCTCCTGCTGCCTTTGAGTTGAATGCTTGTGCTTGGTCCAAGGCTACTCCAGAAAACATCTGTCAGTATCAGTCTGCTGTTCTTCAGTCCCTTGATAAGTTGAGTAGTTGTCTGGTTGATGAAGTTGTCTTCTGTTGTAATCCGTCCTGTACAGTTCATCGCCAGCTTCTTGAGGAGGTTAGTGATAAGCTTGTGAAATGCCTTCAGCAGGCTGCTAAGTCCTCCATTCCACCCAGAGGTCCTGGTCGTCGTCGAAAGGTTGCTGGCTGGTCTGAGTTTGTCAAGCCAGAGCTGGCTGCTAGTCAGTGGTGGTATAAGCTTTGGCTTGAAGCGGGCTCCCCATCTGCTGGTGTTCTTTTTCAACTCAAAAAGCGTGCGCACCGTAGATATAAGTACGCCGTTCGTCGGGTTAGAAGGAGAGCTGAGCATATCAAATGCGATAGGTTGGCTGAAGCGATGCTCAATGACCCCAATCGCGGCTTCTGGTCTGAAGCTTGTCGATTTTTCAGTAAACGTTCTGTGTCTTCTGCTCCTGTGGTTGATGGTGTTTCTGGTGTGGACGACATTGCTAGACTTTGGGGTGACAGGTTCAAGGAGCTGTATAATACTGCAGATGACTCAATCTCCAGTGAGCTGCTTCTTAGTCTTGACTCTAGCACTACCTTGGCTGACATTGAGCAGATATCTGTTTCTTTTCAAACTGTACAGGAGGCTATTGGTAAGCTGAAGCGTGGCAAATCCGATGGTGGGCCACTGGTCTCCGACCACATTGTAGAAGCACCTGTTCCAATCTGTCATTTTCTTGCCCGCTTGTTTACCTCGGTGCTCAGGCATGGCTTTATGCCAGCTGCATTTCGCGATGCCACGATCCAGCCGATCCCTAAGGGCTCCAAGGACCCCTCTGTGTCTTCCAACTATCGAGGAATTGCTCTTGCGTCCTCCCTCAGTAAGGTTCTGGAATGGTCGATTCTTCTTTCTTGGAGTCAGTTCTTTACCACTAGTGATCTTCAGTTCGGATTTAAATCTGGATTCTCTACTACATTGTGCACGGGCGTGTTAAAAGCTGTCATTAATCGGTATCTGAATGGTGGGTCAAAAGTATATGCTTGTTTAATCGATGCCTCTAAGGCCTTTGATCTTGTTGACCACGGAATTCTGTTTAATAAATTGCTTGATAGAAACATGCCAAAACCTCTCGTCCGGTTCCTTCTGAGGTGGTACAAGACTCAGCACCTGCGAATTCGCTGGCAGGGTAAATCTTCTGGCTGCTTTCAGGTATCGAACGGGGTACGCCAAGGCGGTGTTCTGAGTCCTATCCTGTTTACTATCTATGTTGATAGTCTGCTAGAATCGCTTCGTGCCTGTGGGCGAGGATGCTATTGGGAGGATCACTTCTCTGGTGTACTGTGCTACGCTGATAATCTCACGATCCTTGCTCCCTGTCCTGGTGCTCTTAGGAAGATGTTGACACATTGTGAAGAGTTCACTGAGTCGCATGGTATTCGTTTTAATGCCTCTAAAACGCAACTGATCTGTTTTAGGCGTACATCTCAACCAGACCGTTCATGTTTTTGGTTTTGTGGTCAGTTCTTACCGGTAGTTGACTCGGTGCTTCATCTTGGCAATACTTTGCATTTCGACCTCTCGGATAAGCTTGATGTTCAACGCAAGTTAATGGCATTTATCCGGCAAGCCAATTCTGTTTTGTATTGTTTTAGAGCCACCGATCCTCTAACTAAGATGAGGTTGTTTCATGCTTACTGTCTCTCCCTTTATGGTTGTTCTCTGTGGAGACTAAATTGTCCTGCTTTGCGTTCGCTTGGTGTTGCCTTCAATCAGGTGATTAGAAGAATATGGCATCTTCCTCGAAACTGTCACACTGCTATTGTCCACTCAGTTGGGTTAATTTCTAGCATCTTCAACATTGTGTTTGCCAGATTTAGTAAGTTTTTTTCGTCTGCCGTGTTACATTCCTCTCCTCTTGTTCGTTCGGTGTTTGTTGTTAGCTCGCAATCTTGCAATTCAAACTTCATTGGCTATAATGTTTTGTTCGGTAGTCGTCACTGCAAATCCTACTCTTCTCATGATGTGGCCATGGGTCAACTTATTAGAGAAATTCGTAGCACACACCATCACATCCCTAATTTCGATCCTCCTGAGCTGAACGCTATTATTTTGTCTGTTTGTACGTCATAATCTATTATTCTGCATGTTCTTTTAGTTACTTGTGTTGTACCTTTATTGGTATGTCTGCCATAATAATAATAATAATAATATAGGCACCTTGGAAGCCTTAGTGACTTAAAGTTGCTCTAAAGTCCTAATTAGACTAACAAAATATTCAGTTCACTCACTAACGGTAGTTACTAATACATGTGGTCGATCCCATAGGGCATATTTAAAATTTTCCAATCCAGAACAGAGTAAGAGTTTGTAACTGCATTTGACTGTTTCTGCAGGATGACTAATATAGCATAAGTACTAGTTTTACAGCTACAGATGGCTTGGCCTAAACTGAGTTGTGCAGACTGTACTGGAAAAATTCCCGGCTGGTTATTTAGACGTGAAATGTCAAGCAGACTTGTTTAGCAAAACTTCCGACTAGGTCCAAACTTAAGGGGGCGGCATAAAGGTCTTTCTTGGGAATGTGAATACAACTTTGTTGGTCCCTACATACTTGTAGCTATACCCTTTGCACACCAACTTTGTTCATATTAACAGAGCAAATAGTAACAGAAAAAATTTGCAGCACTAGGCAATCCACGGACCAATATTAGTAGCAGTTGCTACAAAACTACTACGTACATGTATACTAAGTATGTACATGTAGTACTACATGGCCATGAAAGCACTAACTCACTTACATGTACATGTACGGAGTCAGAATGACGTATCAACTAACCTGTTGAACCATAGCGTTCACATTTCCTCTTTCAATTAGAAGAGCTACGCCTTCCTGATGGTTGCTGATTTCCATTCCACATGCTGCTGTAAGCATCAGTGGCGTGTAACCGGCCTGTACAATTAACACATAAAACACACTGGTCCTTACTTGGTTGTGCCAGCCCCTTTAACTTTAGTACTATAAGCCGGGTTTTGGTTGCATAGTGAAAAGAATATTTCCAAGGGAAATTGCCTATTGCATGTACATGTATGGTGCAATGCACATATTTCGTTCCAATCAATGCGTGCTTAAATCCTCACAATTAAAAATCCAGACTTATGGCATTGGCAGTGACTGCATAGCAATGTATGAAGCGCTATGATATCATAGCTCATGTGCACCATCATGGCTAGCTAGTCAGGTTTCCCCCAAAGGACAGGTAGATGGTGACTTCATCACAGCTACAAAGACTTGCAACTACATTGCTATCATGTCAATGCCAGACAGGATGCTTAGCACAATTCATCAGGGAGCTATACCACTTTATACAAACACACTGTTGTTGTAAGTATTGTGTCACTCAATACTGAAACTGAATTTCAGAGAAAGCTAGATTGTTGAGCTCTCTTACGTAGCATGCACAATGAAACTCAATAGAGGTCCAAACGTTTCAATCCGAGGATCTTCATCAGTGCATTACAGAACTGCACAGGAACTCAAGCTTTAAGTACTGGGAGATATGGATGGCTTCCATCACTTTCCACTCAGTGACACCATATGGTATGGGGGCGAGGTACTAGCCCCATACCATGGTGAGTGGAACAGAATTTTCGGTGAGGTGCAGTGCTGGAAGAATGGGCTTTGGAAAGCTGAAGATATAAGAGGTCACTGTTCCACTATATACATGCACATGTACGCGCACCATAAATTTCTTATACACAAACACATCACTGACAAATGCTCCGTAAATTATTGATACAAAAACCTACCCGATTAGCAATCGTTGAGTTGCAGCACCTCAGCCTTACGAACTGTAGTACAACTTCAAAGTTTCCATCAGCCACAGCATAGTGTAATGCAGTGTTTCCCTAAGAAATTACAAAATGAACAGGACCCAGCTGAGGATAGAATCCAGGACCTTCTGAATACTATAGTCAGATGCTCTTACCCATTGAGATACTGGAGCCCCTTGGCAGAGGAGCAGTAGGCAAGCTTTATATAGCCACTAAACCCGCTAGTAGCACTTGCCAGTAGGAGCCAGCCAATTCCAACTGTAATTACTCTCTCATTAGGCCTCTCCCCCCATCTCCTAATATACATCGCCCATATCTCATTTCAGCACACAAGTCTATAACAACAATGCCACTGCCATTTAACCTGTCTTAGGTTACACATCCACATGATGTTCCTAATATCACATCAATAAACTTTCATGCATTTACACTGCTGCATTTGTTTACCAGCTGGAGTGCGCTGCGCACGCGAACGGCTGGTCCTAAGATTGCTGTACGTTTTTCATGTCAGTTTGTTTGTTTGTTTGTGCGTCCACACTTATCACGTGCGCAATATATTACGTCATACGTTACTATGCAACTGTGGTGTATAGCTGCTTTTGAAGGTTTGCGGGCCAAGCTACAGCAAATGAAGGTAGTTGTGTGTTGCCTAGATGGCGAAAACTTGGTAGAAAGCCGTAAAGATCCTGCTTTCGCGGCGTATAGCTACTAACTGGAAGCACACGACGAAACTGACGAGTCAGCACTTCCGCTGTACAGAGTTTGATTGCTTACTTTCTGCAGCTCAGCATAGTTACTATAATTTGTAGTTCTACAGCTGAAGTTAGCTTGGCCTAAGCCGAGTTGTGTACTGTACGGGAAAGGTTCCCAGATGGTTTTTAGTCATGAAATGTCAGATTAGTTTTACATATGCCTACAAATCATGTGAAGGTTAATAGATCTGCAGGAAGAACATGTGCATGATTTGTGTTAGTCTTGCTTGCAACACCACAGTCTTTTGCAATCAATATTAAAACATCCCCGAAATCACACGCAACTCCTGCAGATACATGTATGACACACTTCAAAATATAACATCATTTTGACTCCACAATCCTGCGGAGTGCAGAGCAGGGAATGAAGTTAGCTACAGCAGAAAGATCATAGTGCTTCATCATACCTTTTCGTCTTTGAGATTAACAACAATTTCCAACAGCCTGTGCGACAACCTCGACAAGGTAGAAATGTAGCACTGAACATTTTGTGGAACCAAAGGCTTTAAGGCCATCAAACCGAACCACTCTCTTCTCACAGTTTCAAGCCACTCCTTCTGTATATGAAAAATAATTTGCATCAAACTTTGCCACTGTAACTTCAAAATGGCACGAGAGAGGTACATGTAGGCAGTTCCTTAACACAGTAACAGACGCATGCAAAGTTAAAGTTGTGAGTACATTTATTATATACTGCGAAGATAGAGTGTTCATAGTTTAATTTCCATATCCCAGACGGGTAATATTCTCCTGTACTGCCTACCCGTTTTTGCGTGGCTGGTCGTCATAGTTTCTGAAGAGAACTCAATAATGAAAGCTACCAGGCTGGTGAAAGAACGCTTCTGTCATATATAGAGCCCTCAAAGTAATCAAGAAATGCAAGGGTATGTCAGGGTATGTCAAAGTGTTAGTCATGACACCTTCACCAGCCAATGTATGTGATTACTAGGTGCACATACACATGTAGAATGCATGGAGCCTCGTAGTAGCGAGAAACGAGGTCTCTGAGCTGATCGAGGGTGAAACAGGACGGATTGCGTAACAATTCTTTCGTGAGAAAGCCAGTCATAACAATAACAGTACAGCCAGTCACTCGTGAAAAATGCATTCACGTCACCGCGAGCCAGTAACCAAAAATAGCTACAATGCAACTGTTGCTGTGACTGCTCTTACAAGGTATGTGCAATACAAATCAGTCACAAATGGTACAGAGAAGCGGAGAGACTGGCTGTTCTACTGACGTTCCAGCATCACCTCGATCATGCCGTCCATCTCCAGCTTTCGCATCTGTAGTTATACACAAGCTACACATACCTGGGAGTTGTAGTAAGCCTCTCTTGATGAAAGTAGACGGCATCCGTCTAACTACTAGTGATGCCATTTCGAGCTGTATATCCCATGACAAGGTCCCGGGGGTAATAGTGTGACACACATATAAATGGGCTGTCTGTACATCATGATTATTTGTCTCACTACTGCTCAGCAATTATGCTGTAAAGTAGCTCTCCAAGGCAAGTTACCCTAGCCTTCAATTGCAAGTCTTTTGCCTTTATGTTGATTGTTAGAGAGCTACTTAGTCGTGAAACAGTCACCCTTTATGACAGACGGCATAGCCTTGCTTGACTGTATATAGAATTATTGCATGGGGAGCTGTAAGTTGCAACAGAAGAAAATATTGCTTGGAAGGGTATTACAAATCTATCAGCGCACTTATGAGAGGGTAACACGGATACAGACATTGCACTTTAATTGTATTTTTCCTCACCTTGTTGCTCAGGGAACAAAGGTGAGGAAAATACACACTAGAGCAATACCTAGCCATATCACATGAACTGTAATTTCTGCGATCAGATGCCGTTGCCATCCTTGAATTGTAGCCAAACATCCAGAAGTGCTAAACGACATAGTGGTCAGTCACTGGTCACCCTCAATTAGTAGCCACAGCTAAAATTCAAGTACTGCAAGAATAGGCGACAAGATATCCTAACTACAGCTAGAATAAAGACGTAGTATTTATATATGAAGGCTTTGCTAGCTAACAGTTACCTAGCTAAGGTCTGCAAAGGGAACAGAGCCAGCTCGCAAAATGAAGTCTGGTCCGTGAGATTATTTCAAAAACAGCTGACTATGTGATGTAATAGCTTCTCGATAGTGTTGAGGCAGAAACGATGATTGAACAAACAGATTGCAACTGCCGTTGTGCATTGCAAACTGCTCTAACTAACAAACGCCACCCTTAATTAGCAGCTGCCCTCAAAATTGTGGCCACAGAAATTTGATGAAATAATTAGTAGCTGCGGTATCTGATCACGGAAATATGGTACATAATAAATTAATAATTGTATCTATGAAAGAGCAAATAACGGATTGTTATATCAGTTCAGTAATGGTTTCTCAAGCTCCAAAACAGCTAGCATATATTTATTAAGTAATAATTGTTGCTGCAGTGGAGCTTGAAAAATCTCCAGTCAGAAGATAACACTGTTTTAACTTTATACTGTCAATACTTGCTCATTTGCCATGATAAATGCAACTCAGATGTGATACATGTACATGTACATCCTGAGAAACTGTAATCATTTCACCAATGTGATGGCTAGCACTATTGCACGGTACAAGCAATCCCAAATTGCATTCAATCCCATACCCAATACACTCACAGATTGCGAACTTTCTAGAGATCCATCACTGCAAAGAGCATCTGACAAAAGTGAGCATGGAAGTAGCATCTCAGGAGGCACCCTAGAAAAACAGAAATTATTGGATTTGAAGCATCAGTGTTGGACTTATCCACATAAACTGATAGCTCACAGTCGTTTAGCTAGGATGCAATGAAGCTATGAAACATTCAGTTGCCACTTACATAATCAGAATGCAAGTGTGTTCCTACACATGTAAGTATATATTTACAATCTACTGCTCTAGCAAATCTTCACAGAGTGGTGGAGGCTAGCGAATCTTTTATTCATTCTAGAATGAAAATCCTGAACTCCATTGTAACCAATATTCCTGACACTATGAAGCTTTGCAAAAATTGAGTATGGGTGAGGGGTTTGTGAGCATATACCATTGAAAGAAAGTGATGCTCAGTGGTTGTTGTTACACCAGCTAAGTAATTCAGTGACAACTCTATATTAATGAGATAACACACTTTGAATGCTATAGCACATACACAATAATTAGTAACAACCAACTTGATAGTTTAAGGCGTCAACCAACTAAGCTTGAATTTTTACATACATAATTGAATTTTTACATACATAATTGAAACTTACTGGGTTTTAATATTGAAACTTACTGGGTTTTAATATTTTCCCTGACTGGAACAAGTGGCAGGGATGTGATAGCACTGAGGGTAGAACTGCGTCTGCGTACAACTGCAGAAACGTCCTGCAATTTAGTTAACTCTTTCTCAAGTTTGCTAATCCTCTGTTTCAAAAGTTCATTTTCCTTTCCCATACTAGAAAGGGTTCTCAACCTAGTGCCCCCATCAAGGAAAGGCATTCCATCTTGTACAGCAAGTGCAATATCAGGCATAGGCGGGGGTGATACAGGTTCATCGCGATCTAGTATTCCACCAAGACTACGTACCTGGTCCTGAAGTTTAAGCACTTGCTTCTGGAGAGAAGTATTATGCTCATTAAAAATTGAAAGAAGCTGTGACTGTGTTTCTAACTTCACTTGCACCTCCTCTTGCATATCAGCTCGGACTTGACGCCTCAGCGAATTTACTTCTGCTTCCACTTCTTTTAATTCTTGTTTTAATTGAGAATTTTCTAGTTCATTGTTCTCTTTTGACATTAACTCAGTCAACAACTGATGTTTATCACCATCTAACCCTTCAATCTTTTGCTCTAATGCCTCAATTTCAAGTCTCTGTTTGTCATTCCATTGACTAAGCACAGAGACTTGCTGATCCAGTCGTAAGTTTTCTTCTTGTAAGAATCTGTTGGCTTCATTAGAAAAGCTTGGCATTTCTGCTAGTGCCTCTTGCATCATAGTGTACAAAGCTTTATTGTCATGCTTCAGCTGGGAAGAGTCTAGCAGCATTTTCTCCAGCCTCTGCATTTTAAGCTTCAGAACTTCATGTTCCATCTCTCTTGTTTCAGCTTCATCGAGTTGACGCCTTAAACTATCAATCATAGCTTTGCATCCTTCCAGCTCACCAGAAAGTGACATGTAACTCATTCTCTGTTCTTCTTGACTGGACACTTGGTTCTTTTGTATTTGCTGTTCAGCAGTTTCTTTCACTTTGTGAAATTCCAACAGTAGTTGGGCATGCTCCTTCTGTAATTCACTTAACCTGCACTCTAGGACTTGAACCTTTCCCTGGGACTCTTTCAGTAGCTGTTGTGTCTGGATGTCCTTTAGACTGGTTCCTTGTACAGCAAAGTCTGCCTTCATTCCAACTGGTTCTGATTGCTGCATTGTGTCGGGCTGTTCTGCAAGTTCAGTTGCTAATTTTTCACCATGTTTTACTGCTTTTTCAAGTTCTGATTGAACACGGGTCAGCTCTTCTTGCAGTTCAGCCATCTCCTGGTGAAGGTGTACATTTGCTTCACTTTCACTTTGTAAGAGTTGGTTCTTCTCTTCAACATCATGTAAGAGTTGCTCAGACTTTTCCTTGAGGTGCTTCAGCTCTGACTGAAGTGTTTGATATTCTTTCTCCATCACACTCTTGACCACAGAAATTTCATCCTCTTTCTGTTGAAGTGCCCCATGTAATGTATCGGTCTCAATCTTCATTTTCCTGAGTTCTTCCTCAGCTACCCCTAGATCCGTCTGCAGAAGTTGAACTTGTTTACTTTCAGTATCAGTTGATATCTTCAACAGCAAATCCTTTTGTTCTAGTGCTTGGTGGAGCTGCTGAACTTGATTTGAGAGCTCTGCCTTCTCTTTCTGTAATCTCATGAGGTCTAATTGCAATTTTGTTTCTACTTGTAATTGCAATTCGGTATCTTCCTTCAGTCTATCTCTTTCACTACAGGCTTTCAGGTGCAAGGCTTTGAGATTTAAAAGATCAGTTTCACCATTCTCACTTGCAGTCTTTAGACAATCTCTCTCAGCTGTAACAGCAGACAGCTTAGTAGCAAGTGCGGAAACTTCTGTTTTTTCTGCCTTCCATTTCAGCAACAACTCATCGAACTTCTTCTGTAAAGGTATCTGCTCATCAGAGACTGAACTAGAGCCAATCCCAGAGGTCGAGGATAGGGCCACTGGTGTGCACTCTGCCTCCCTGACCTCCAACTGAGCCTTTGCTAAGGAACACTGCTTTCTGAAAATTTCTGTTTCTGCTTGTGCCTTTTCCAATTGCTCATGAAGTATTGCACACTGCCCTTGATAATCCTTCAGCAGCTGCACTGAGCTTGCAAGCTCCTTTGCAAGCGAACGGAGTTTATCTCGGCTTCCTTTGAGTTTCTTATCCACCTTATGCTTTTCTTCTTTCAAAATCTTGAAGTCCCCTGCTAAAGTGCTGTGGTCTTGCAGTTTCTCTTCCATTTGCCTGCAAGCTTGCTGCATCTGACGACAGTGTTGATACTCACTTTTCAATTGAGCTAGTTGCGATCTGAGATCCTCATTTTCAACTGCCAGAGCTGAGTGACTAGTACTGGTATTCACAGCAGTGTCAAATCGACTCTCAAGTGTGGCTATCTTTTCTCGAGCCATTTTAAGTTTACATTGTGCATCTTCCAACTCTTTGTCCAAATCTGATGTACTTCTTTCTTCAAGTTTTCTATTGAGTTCATCTACTCTCTTTTCAACCTCTTCTCGGTCAGCAAGTAGAATCTGCACTAAATTTCGGGACTGCTCACTGTGCACTTTCAGCTGCTGCAGTTTAAGCATTTGCACCCGAACTTCAGATAGGGCACCTGGCATATCTAGATCATCAACATCAGAAGACGCCATGTCTAGCTCTGGTGAGAGTGAACCCATTCGGAGTTCATGTTTAGGATCAGAATGAAGCTGCATTTCTTGCATTGCAAGTACTTGTTTTTCAAGCTCATACTTGTGTGTTTGGACATTCAGTGCTTCAATGTCAAAAAGTTTCAAAATTAGCTGCTCCTTCTGTTGTTTAGTTTCCATTCTCATCTGCTCCATTTTGCTTTGTAGTTGTCTACTGGACTTTTGCAGTACAGCAACTTGTCTAGTTAGGTGCTCGACATCAATGTCTTGGCAATAGCTAGGATTAAACTTCATCTCCAGAATCTCATCATGCAATGCTCTCTTTTCCATTACCAGCTGCTTGATTTGTTCCTGCAGAGGAGCCACTTGAGTTCGTGTCACTTCATATGTTTTCATTCGCTTCTTCAAGCCATCGCAGGCAGCAGACACAGTTACCAATTGGTGCTCAACCACCTTAATGTCATCCACTAGCTTCTGATTGGTTTCTGTTAATTGACGGTTTTGTTCCAATACATCTGTGAAGTGAGTAGGTTCAACTCCCTCAGGCAATTGAACTGAAAACTGCTTCAACAGGTCTGAATGTTGCTGTTTGAGCTTTCTGTTTTCTTCCAAAAGAGTGCTCACTTGAGATTTCATGGCTGGAATACTATTAATTTGTTCCTGAAGTTGCTTTAGCTGAGCTAAACTTGCAACAAGTGCATTCCTCATTGCCAGGATTTCTTGGGTACCACCCTTTTCAGCTTGCACAAGTGTTGCTAATTGACCATTTTGCTCATGTAGGATGGAAACCCTTTGTTTCAGTGATTGTACCACTTCTTGTTGGTCTAGTAATTCATACGACAAATTTCCTCTCTGTTTCTCCAATTCCTCTAATTTAGTGTTGAGGCTGGGAATGTGTGTGACTTGTTCTTCGAGGTGTTTTATTCGTGCTGAAGTGGAGATAATTTCTTTTCTCAGCTCTTCTAAAATTCTGTGCTCTGGAGTAGATGAGGTAACCAAACCAGAGATACTAGATGCAGCATCAAGAAGAGAACTTCGGCTACTTCTGCTACTCTCTACAGGAGAGATGGGCACAGGGGAAACGGCATCAAATTGAGGTTCTGAAGAAATATCCGGATGATCCGAAGGATGCAGTGGAGATGTCCACTGCTTTCCATCTATAGTTGCTGGTTTTGTTGCATCACTAGATTCAGTTTCTGCAGAATGAAGCATTTCACCTACTAGTACAACTTTTCTGTTTTGTTGTGACATGGTGCTGATTGGTCACTTATGACAAGTTAAAACAACGGCTGTACCTGCAAAAGAAAAACACATAAGACATTGCTGTCAGTGGAAGTACTGCAACAATCATTCATAGGTTAACAGGTAGCGCTTTACATGTGGCAGTCCTGTGCAGAAATTGGCCATTGTGTATTTTGAAGGCATCACTGCATTCACAGTGCTGTATTTCTGAACATCTGCTGATGGCAGGGCTGAAACACAATGTGTACTTGTGTCGATGGTTGCTACATATACACAGCGCGTTTGAGCCTCACCCTTAACAGAAGTTAGAGATTTGGCACTGTGAATGCACTGATTATGCTTATGCATACAATGACTAGATGTATATACCAAAAGCATGGAGAGTACACTACTTCACAAATGGAATACGTTTTATAACACAAGTACACTCTGTAATTGGAGGCGCCTCTACATTAGGAGTCCATTAAATTTCGATCCAGTATGCCAATGCGTACTCGGACTCTTCAGAAAAACATGGCCATATTTGTGTTGGTGACAAGACTCCTAAAAACCTTACTAGCAACTGTATATATAGTGCTATCGCTATTACAATGAATCTTGTAGCAGTGGTGGGTATTTTTCCTAAGAAAATGGCAGTGTTATCAAGTGAAGTTTGTACAGTCTAGGTCCTGGGCTTTACAGAGTAGAGGGGTATCCACAGTTCAGAGGTTTTAATTACAATATACAGTGTAACAACCTGGACTTAGTAAGTGTTACAGAGCAGCACAGGGGAGTTCAGGGTTCCACCACAGGGGCTGTATAATCGGCTCTTGTCAGAGAAGCTTGGGTAACTAGGACCCTCCATGATATATACACAATCCAGGTTAGTCAAAATGCAGAATAGCAAGCTTGCCTGTATGAGTGGAATCTGCAACCAGATAATTACGTCTACACTGCATCACTATGGAGTTACCTCGTGTCTGCGTAACGGATGTGACGTCCGTTAATAAAGTGCGATTGCACGAGAATACGCGAGAAGACTGTGATGTCATCGTATGAGTACTGAGCTAACTAGTACTTTGACCGCTGCATGTGTTGGGACGACTTCGACCACTGCATGCGTTGGGATATTCTGACAGCCGACAGTATTATCATGATGGCCTCAAATGAGCACTTCAAGCACACTCTATTGCACAAAGGTTAGTGGCAGTATACTCCCGTAAGTTCAAGCCATGCACAGCTGTAAATGCTATGCTAGACAAACTACGACAATGTGCATTAAATAGAGTCAGTTCTATCTATGTTGTGAACTATGGCCTCAAGCATCCAAGCAGTGCTCACATCAGTAAAGAAGGCCAAGCGCCAGATCAGTGTGAAAACTTTTAAGCGGTGGTAAGGACAGTACAATTAGGAACACCAGAGTTTAAGCTGGTTACGGTGTGACTTGAATCTGTGCAAAAAAAAATGAAAACTCTCATATCTGTACGTCTTATGGTGTAAAGTGTGCCAAAGGTACAAAGCTAGGGTACAAAAAAAATCTCATATCTGTACGTCTTATGGTGTGAAGTGTGCCAAAATCACAAAGCTAGGGTACGGGGACACAAGAGTTTTTCTATGGCATGGATAGAAAGTATGGCCAACCAGAGAGCCCTCAACCATGCGAGCAGTGGTTAGCACAAAGCTGCCATGTCCCACTACAAGACTGATCAAGTGAAGGCTCACAAGGAACCAATAAGTGTGTATGCCCCTACTGCTACCTTCTCTCATTTCATTGCCAACATGTATTACTGGCCAACACACACTTTGTTAGTGTCCTCATGGACGGAACAACAGACTTGGGAAAGGTAGAGGAACTGGTTGTTGCTTTCTATTGTAAGAAGGACGATGTTTCTAAGTCTTGTGCCAGGTACTTGTCAGTCGTGACTCCCAACAAAGCTGATGCGAATGGACTAGTGAACTGCCTTGGTGAAGATTGGAGATTGAAGATGTCTTGGATAGAGATGGTGTTCTTGCATGGGACAAGCCTATTTTATAGGAGGAGGAACTGATGGAGCATCAGTGATGACAGGTAAAATGGAGCATGTTCTCCCATGGGTGTTCTGGGCATGGTGCTGTGCTCACTGTCTGGAGTTGGCATCCAAGAATGGTCTCATAAGTAAGCCCTTCAAAGACCTGGAAGAGTGCTCCTCTGATTGTACTATCTGTAAAAAAAAAAGTCTCCTAAAAAGATATGCGAGTTGGCATCAATTGTTGAAGTGCTGAAGGAGGTATTTGAGGCTGCATGGCAATATTCTGATCCGTTCGCAAGGATCAAGGTGGATAAAACATACGAAAAAGCACTATAGAGGGTGGTTGATCAATTCAGAGCCTACACTGCTGATCTGACAATGCTGGTTGAGGATACTTCACTCAGGAGTGAAAATAAAGCTGACTTAGATCTTCAAAAGTGGTTGCATACAAAGTTCTGGCTGGTTAAGCAATGTTTGTGCAGGTCATAAAGTCCCCTTCATTCCCTAGCTTGTCTCTGCAAGGAGCTGATTTGATGTTGCTTTTGGTATCAAGCAAATTTTGAAAACCACTAGTACTTTGGCATCCCTAATGACGAAGACCCTTTTCAGTGGCCTACTGTCAGGGCCATGCTAGACAGGGTGAAGGATGAAACCACCTGTGAGATGTACCAAGGCACTACATTGAAGGGGTACAATTCTACAACATTGGAGTACTGCAAGAAGGATGCTCTCATTGTTCTTCAGAGGCTACATGATAAGATGTGGACGCAGCTTCAATAGACAGATGTTAGACTGCTGAGACCTCTGCTTGTGTTTCTTGAGTCTCAAAGCTGAATGAAAAGATCTGTGGAAGAGGATGATGTTGGTCCAGACCCATCCCTGATCGAGGTGAAGAGTGCAATTGAATGCATTGCTTTGCTCTTCAGAGATCCACTTGAGGCCAGAGGGGCAAACCAACCGGTTCTCCAGGACAAGACAGAAGATGCTGCTGACTATGCCAGGAGGTACATGTACATGTACCTTGGACATGAAAGTACCAACTACAGAAAGGTATAACCTGGATGTTTGTCTCGGTTTTACTCATTGGCCTATACAATGTCTTGCTTCACTGTGGATTAGCCTTCAGCCTAGTTTCTTCAAATGGTAGAGTAGTCTAAGAGCAGATTTTTTCCTCTTTGAAATTGTTTTACCTCACTGGAGGTGGTCTACAATCACTAGACCTACACTGCAATCTAATGAATATGCCTGACGTCACGTCACGTAAACTACCTTCATCACTTTAGCAAAGCTTCGGCCAAGTTCCACTGATAATCAAACTGGCAGTGGTGGGGTTTAGGTAGAGGAGGGTACGTATTGCGAAACAGCACCAACTTAGGTTGAGACAAATCTTCTTTAGACTCGAACAGATACTAGACATGACCAACAGCTAATGTACATGCACCAAGGAACCCCCCCAATCTCCTGTCTGTTCAGGCAACAATGACTGCTTTTGTGCAACTGCACATACCGCAGATCGGGAAATTTGCGCATGTATTTTTTCAAAGTGATCCACAATACTCCCCTCTAACATACGTGCAACTGCAAAGCTGTATAGGCATTTCCCCAGACTTTCTTTTCTACTCGAGAGTGTGGCCACGTGACACTAGGCAGGTTTAATACGGAGTACACTCCCCTAACCAGAACAGACACTGTTGGAACTAGAAGTCTCTAGCAGAGACATATCCCACGCTACAAATGGGACCGTTGGACTCCAGACTTACCTGGCCTAGTGGAGCAGCTGCAGAGACGTAGTTAATGACATGAACGCTTTTCTACATATACTGCAGTATAAATCCCGCGTCAGGAGACTGCACATGCCCGGCCTCTGTCGTATTGAGTTCGCGACCTTAGTAAAGTGGAGGATCATACCGATGTTGAATAAGAAAACGCTGGACATGCAGAGACTAGAAGAGTAAATGTGGTTTACTATATTCAACTAAAAATGGAGGTCTAGCTCTCCTTTTATAAGCCACAATGTGTTTTTCAAGCAGGTGAACATGCAAGGCTGGAAATTCCTGTGGTTTAGCCTAATTTAATTGAGGTTCTCACACACCTGGGTAAATGTATACTTTGGTCACTGTCAGGTACATACACATCAATTTTTGGGGGATTTGAATCGTTACCTCCTGCTTTGAAGTTATAGCCTCTATATTGCGTGTTGCGAAGTTTTTTCTAAATTTTTAATGACAGACAACGACGACGACAACGACCACAATAACAGACGGACAAAAGCAATTGCTTAACCCCGCTTGCGCATATGTACGCGCGCAGGGTAAAAACGTTGCGGGACCGTACATGGAGGTAAGTCACTGCATCTTGTAACCATTGGTTATAGAGCACGTGGTTCCAGCTCTCAGTGGTTCTTTTCCGATATGCAACAAATATGCAAACTAATTTATAAATGAACAACGTCTGACGGTGCTGTTTCAGGAAGTAGTCCAGTTTACACAGTCACTAGCTGTACTCTGCGAATGCATACAAACATGCCTGAGCACTGTACATGTATTATCCATGGTCATGACACGTCCTAACCAGAAACGTTCCAAGTGACCCCACGCACCAAATTTAATACACACAGGTTATTCATTGTACGTGCGCCTAAGATACAACAGCAAACTTTGGGATGTTTACTGGCTTTGAGTTAGCGTACAGTACAGCTCCTACACCAACCGCGTTCTGGACTTCCAACACAACCCCGTTGAGCAGCTGGCACAAATTCGATCAAAGTTAGAGTTTCCATGGTCAGAAATTACTCCACCAACAGAACAGCCCCTGTATGCTTTACCTTACTATAATACTTTCAGTGCACAAAGGGGCTGATTGAGACGCTGAAGGGTCAACAAGCTATTCAAAATAACTTACGCTGTAGGTGCAACGAGTGAAGGTATTCATCGCTCACGATCAGTATAGTACACTCCGTCTTGAGTTCAAGAACAGTTTCGAACGCATACACATGCATACGTGTACCACGTCTTGGCAAAAAAGTACTTAATAATATTTTAATAACTTATTCACGTGAGAACGCTGCTTATGCGATGATGTCATGGCTTCGCGAAGAGCCAAAGGGCATGCAATCACGATAATTGTATATAGCAATTACTGATATTCCTGCCTGAGTACCCCCTGAAAGGAAGGATGTGCCACCAGTATTGGACTTGCTTCCTAAAACAAATAGAGTGATTGAACCTTAGCACTAGATGTGGGGGCAGTGGATAATACAATGCACCTGTACCTCTGGTTGGCCCGGGTGGGGCTGGTGTTTCTAGCTGAGCATTTGAATGGGACACTGCAGTCCCAGCGCATGTGGTAGACTATATTAACACGATTGAGCACGTTTATATACAAATAGGAGGAGGGGCTGTGCACACCTACACCTCTGGTTGGGGTGGGACCAGCGTTTGCAGCTGAATGGATACGGGACTTGCTTTCCTATAATGAAAGAACTGTATAGGATTGGACAGATTAGAAGTAGGGGAGGGGCTGTACCAATACATCAGGTTGGGGTTGGGCTGGTGTATCAGTGCACGTGGCAACCCTTGGAAGTAACAGCATCAATGTGGTGGAGTTGCTCTCCTATTGTGAAAAATAAGCAAACAATATTGGACAGTTTAAAAAAAAACTAAATAATCAGTACAGCAGAATCAATGCGACATAGGATTGGGTACCTGTTGCTGTGGTTGAGGTAGGGATGATTTCTTACCACCATGCTAGGCTAGTCTTGTGACCAGCTGGAAGAAAAGTTTGCAACCTTTTTTCCGGCTGGTCACGAGACTACATGCGTGGCACCCTAGACTGTGCTTAGGGGGAGAATGGTCAGTGTCAGTCAAGCCTTCAACCTGTTAATTGCCTCAATGTGTTACAGATCAAGCGGATACCTATACTCTCTAAATCAAACTCTATCGAAGCAAAATTACATGCAGAAACTAGAAATAATTTTGTGGTGCATGTAGCCAACATGATGGTGAAAAAAAGAACCTCAGATCAAGTGGACATGCAATTATACTCTCTAAATCACTTTCTGCAGAAACTTATCTCCCTGCTCAGGAAATTGGCAGGTTCCTCCTGGGTGTAATGAGCTGCTGGATGCATGCTGTGCAGCCCTGAGTGGACTTCTGTAGCAGATATACACAATGTAATTGAGGATGAATATAACTATGAGTGTAATCATGCACCAGGTTCTACTATTACATCCACCAAAGAATTACAGCAGCAAGGAGGTAATTTTAAAAAGAGAAAGAACTGTGAGACTAAGGGAACAATCATGTGAATGAGTAAAGTTCAATTTTTGGATATGAGAATATTATAATACTTGTGCTTGAGATGTGATTCTGAACAATTATTTAATTCCCTCAGCTAGTAGTAACTGGCACATTGAAGAGACAAAAAATGCTTACAACTTAAGCATAAAAAAGGAAAAATTTCTAGTGAGCTTTTTTTAAGAGTTTCACCTTCACTTCGCATCTACCGGTAATAATTTCTAGGGAGCGTTTAGAAAAAAAAAAGTTTCACCCAAAGGGCCAGGGTGTGGAAGCTCAAGCGGCTAACGAACAAGAACTGACCCCCGATGGATCCACTCCGCAGCGCATACAGGTTTATACTGGAAGTAAGGGAGGTAGGGGGCGGTCCCTAAGCCATAATGCCCCAAACCTTCAGTGCACGAGCCGAGATTCGAACTCGCGATCACTGTCTCCAGACACTGCGCTACTGCTCCCAGCACCACGAGGGGTGTTGGTGACAGGAGACGAACATTTCTCTCTTTTATGTCAGCACTACTTTCATAATATACATGACAGTACATTCGGAAGAGAAAAAAAGGAAAATTGAAATTCCCAGGCGGATTCGAACCCGCGACCTTTTCATTTGAAGGTGTGACGATTACCGCTACGCCACGCCTGCTTCTGGAAATTTGATAGAAAATTTTCAGTTAAATATCATAATTATGGCAAAATTATAGACGCGAACAGGACGTGTAGTAGTCTCGCGGGCCAGGCTAAGCAGGTAGCGCCATTCACTTATGCACAATCAAGGGTAAAGATCGCTTACTAAGCGATCCTTAGCCTTGAGTGTAGGAATGCTGCTCATGTGAGTATGCTGGGTATCAGCGCATGCATTGACATTGGGTAGGGCTAGTTGATTAATTCTACCTCTGTTCACGTTCATACTATCATAGCCCCACCCAAACCTTCCGAGAAGAGAGCTAAACATGCGCAGGTGAGCGCTGTGAGGTTAAGAAGGACAGACTATGCACTTGCTGTCCTGGGAAGAGGTACAAGTACGCTACTGAAGTTTTGTAAAACTACTTTGCCGTGATGGGATGTCCATTATAGATTTTATTGACTGCGTACAAACATTGATGTTGAAAGCCAGCGATCTAATAGATAATACACTTTATACATGGCATGATTTGGGTTATTGCGTCATGCGACCACCGCATTTCGGATGGTGCATGGATCACGGGTCACCCATGCATAGATATGGATGTAGTTGTGGTTTCACTATGTACCTCAATGCAATACACATACAATTATGCACAAGTTCAGGTGATGTACTGCTGCATAATAGCTACACCTGATTCACCGATTCATTCAATATCATCTAGCTACTATGATATGTGAAAGTAAATGCATGGTTACTGCACTCTGGTGCAGTACATCACCATTCAGACCAGTGACCAGGTCACTTGGTGCACTAGTTCACTGGTTCACCTGGTGCACCGGGTTACTGGTTCACCCGGTGCACCGGTTTACTAGTTCACCTGGTGCACTGGGTCACTGGTGCACCTGGTGCACCGGGTTACTGGTTCACCTGGTGCACTGGTGCACCGGGTCACTGGTGCAAAGCTTCCCCAATAAGATCCCGCATGAAAAAGAGGAAGACTACCTCACAAGGTTAATTACAATATCTATTGGTATCCCAGAGGCCAATTATGAATATGTAAACATTCTAGACCAATCTGTTGTATTGCCCTGCATAGACTAACAGTTGATCTAGGCATTGCATGCATAGGCCCGGTTAGCATTGCATGCACAGGCCCATTTAGCATTGCATGCACAGCATGGTTAAGTTGTCAGCTTGTGGATAATTGTTACACATCACAGGCCACAAGCTGACCTCAGAGGCGTCCCATGCAGCTGCAGCCTTGCCATCACCCCCGAGGAGAATGAAGACTCGAGGTAGTGTCAGCTACTGTTAAATGCATTACAGATCTAATTGCAAGTAGATATGTGGAAATCAGGCCAAAGAACATTCTGCTGAGCGATATATATATGTACAGATGTACCTATTTAGCAATGCATGTTGTCAGCTTTACCTACACATCACAGGCCACAAGGTAACCTCAGAGGCATCCCACGGAGCTGCAGCCTTGCCATCGCCCCCGAGGAGAATGAAGACTCGAGGTAGTGTCAGCTACTGTTAAATGCATTACAGATCTAATTGCAAGTAGATATGTGGAAATCAGGCCAAAGAACATTCTGCTGAGCGATATATATATGTACAGATGTACCTATTTAGCAATGCATGTTGTCAGCTTTACCTACACATCACAGGCCACAAGGTAACCTCAGAGGCATCCCACGGAGCTGCAGCCTTGCCATCGCCCCCGAGGAGAATGAAGACTCAAGGTAACACCAGCTACTATTATGCATTGCAGAGCTAATTATAGAATCCCATTGTGAAAATCAGGCCAAAGAATTATGCTAAGAGATAGTAGATGTGCCTTTTTAGCAATGCATATTTCCGGCATTACCAACATAGCTCTTATCACTGCACATCACAGGCCACAAGATGACCTCAGAGGAGGAGGCATCTCATAAAGTTTCAGCCTTGCCGGTGCCATCACCCTCAAAGAGAATGCCTCAAGGTATTAATTATGTGGTGTAGTGTAAAGACTAGTTCTAGATGCTGCAGTTGGCACTTATCATTACATGAATGCATCTGGACTCAAAGTAAGAGCGTATTTGTACATATCTCCAGGTGTGCGCAAGAAGCTACAGTTTCTGACGGCCCGGAAGCATGTGGCAAGGGAATACATGCTTGAAAATAAGCTTTCTCTGGACCCTAACACTTGTCTGCCTTGTGGTAAGGCCTTTTCAGAAGGCCAGGAGCTGCTCTGGGTTGGGTGTGACAACTGCCCGAGGTGGTACCACAAGAAGTGTGTTCACAACCCACAAATGAAGAAATTTTGGAAGTGTCCCGTTTGCAAGATCTGAACTCCTTACATAATAATTGCATTGGGTTTCTAAAAAGTGTTTTGTCCCTATACTGTATACTGAAGATATATATGTTGTAGCTAAAGAAAAAAAAACAGCCCCTTGCTAGCTCACTGCATGGGGAAGGGAAGCACTTTACCAGATCGTATAGTCTGTGACTACTAACATGTATACACCTCTTGCAGGTACTCCGTCTAAGTGGGTTCACGAGACTGTAACTCTCCACTCATTGCATTAACACCTTGCACGCCTAGTAATCATGCATACAAAAAAGTGCCTTTAGAGTGCCTAGGTCTTATCTTAGAAAAAAAAAGTGGGGTGAAAACCCAGGAAATTAACCTGGAGCATGCACTCCTGAATACATTTTTTTTAACTGAGAGAAACCATCCAGGAAGCTTAGGTAGTTGCACTACAACATGCTACTTTATATAGCCATGATGCATAGAAGCGTTGTAGGCATGCCAGAAATGATTTTTTCTGATTGTCACATACACCAGGACCTTTCAAGTACTTGCAAGGAAACTCTGCATGGGCAGTGATCCATGACTCAGTGCACCTCCATGGTGGTGCACCAGTGACCCAGTGCACCAGGTGAACCAGTAACCCGGTGCACCTGTGCACCAGTGACCCGGTGCACCTAGTGCACCAGTGACCCAGTGCACCGGTGCACCAGGTGAACCAGTAACCTAGTGCACCGGGTGAACCAGTAACCTAGTGCACCGGGTGAACTGGTGTGCCACTAGCAAAACAGTGTATCAGTAAATTTCACTCTGGTGCAGTACAGCTTGCAAGTCTGTGACTTAACCATTTACTTTCACATATATATCACAGTAGATGATATAGAATGGATTGTGCTCCAGTGAACAATGTACCATTAAAGTTCTAACACTACTTTCACAACCCATCCCATATTGGTATCTTGCACATGACTCTTCACGTGTTGCACATGTTTTGTTCATGCCAGACCTGGTGGACTTTGCTGATGAGGAAGGCTATGGGAAGTACCTGGATCTCCACGAGGTCTATGACTACTACGTACATCAACCTCAAGCAGATAGAGGTACAGCTATAGTAATATGGTCTTAATGTTGTACTGTTTATGCATGTAGGGATTAGTTATGCAGAAATTAAAAAGTGTTCTGAAAGCCTAAAAATGATGGACTAGTTGGGGAACCTTTTCAGTATGGTGGCAAAGGAATGGCTAATCTGTTGAAAGTCTTATGTGCGGTAGTTTGGACAGAGGAGAGTATTCTTAGACAAGGATTAATTGTTAGCTTGCATAAGAAAGGTGATGCTGAGGACCCAGGTAATTACAGAGGCATTACACTATTGAATGTGGTCGGAAAGCAAGATTCTAAATAATCGCTTAGTATGCACATTAGAATCAGAAAGGGTTCTTCATGAGGGTCAGGCAGGGTTTAGAGAGAAATGGAGTTGTGTTGATAACATCTTCACTCTAAGAGAAATTATACGAGGGAAGGAAAGGACACATACTCTTTTTTTTTAGATGTTCAGAAAGCATTTGACGCAGTTTGGCATGATGGTTTATGGTTTTAAGTTATGGGAACTTGGGGTTACATGTAGGGGTAGGATGTGGAGAGTTATTAAGAATATGTATGACATCACACAGAGTGCTGTTTTACTGGAGGGAGAAATATCTGGGCCATTCAATATAGGTCAGGGGTGGCACAGGGTTGTAGTATGTCGCCTATCCTCTTTTCCATTTTTTATTAATCAGTTGTTAGATGAGGTTGAAAAGGCTGGGATCAGTACAGTTGCAAGAAAGATAATTATTCGGTACTTCACCCTACTTTATGGTAGTGAGTGCCTCTTTTTCCTACGTATATGATGGGCTACTAAACACCTTGAACCTGAAACAGCTGGCTTCCGTTTCACCAAGAGTATTGTACTACATGTATCTTTTAGCAGCAAGCCACTTACAACCGACTGTCTTCAAGACTTCTTTGTTCCTACATTCTCAGATTGTATGCAAGGACAACTGAGGAGACACTTATTCACAACTGGGTCACTTTTGTTGAAGAAGTCTCAGGTAATGTAAACTACATTCTGAAAGTATAGCTATAATATAGCCGGCCAAGGGTGACGGCTATCTTTACTATGACTTTTGTCTATACCTTTATATGTATGCATTTACTAGTGCCTGATGATGTTAATAATTCACCACTGGCGCTTCTGCCATCCCCCACTTGGGTTCCAGCCCAATCCAACGATAAACTTTGTTGAGTGGGAGTGCCTCCCCTTTGCATAATCATGTGAGAATATTATTCATTTCCCATTGTAAATTACTACCACTTCAAGGAGAGGATGAGCTTTGCTTTAAGTGGTTTTCATTGGTTTGGGTGTGTTTGAACAATGAACTGTAGATCTACATGTAGCTAGCTGCTCCATTTTGTGTTAATGATCATGGACCACTGATCCTTGCACACGTGTAGCTATGTTTCTACAGCACACTGCCCAGAGTTATGTGACCATAGACCAACATTCTGTTTTCAACTTTGCTCTAGGGTCATTTGTGGTACTCATACGTGTAGCTTGCTATGCATGTTTTAATTGAATGCGTGAAAATCTCTCAGGTACAACAATACCCTAACGAGTTCCACTACCTTAGCTAGGTAGCTCAGAGTGGATTATGAGTTGACCATGGATCTGTGTCCAGATAACAACTACATGTTCAGAGGGGGGTAGGGGGTTACAAGAAATAGCTCAAAATTCTCCTGGGGGCATACCACCCAGTATGAAAGCCTTGTGTGTGTGTGTGTGTGTGTGTGTATGTGTGTGTGTGTGTGTGTGTGTGTGTGTGTGTGTGTGAAAAATCACAATTTCGTTAAATAGAAGTTAATCATGCTTAAATGCTTAGTCTAATATCATGATTTGCTGTTCATCTTCATCAGTAGCAAACTCATCTACTCATTATCAACTTGCAGCAGTGCATGCTATTATGTGTATGTGTGGTATATTGTTGAATCAGTGTGACCATAGATAGTATCTTCAACTGACATGATCCTCATTAGCTCACAGTATTGAAAAGCCAAACTGGTCAACATGTTGAACTGGTAGCATTAATGGATACAATTTCATCTACACATCATCAGCTTAATTGCAACAGTATATTTTGCTCAGGCCAGACTGTGGGTGGGGCTTTAACAGATGAAGAAATTTTGCATTCTAGCTACGAATGTTAAATTTATGCATTATTACGCTGAGGTCATGGTTATGGTGTATATCCATTCAGTGTAGGCTTTCATGTTGTCAACATAGTTATATTTAGTTTACAATACATATCGTGTACTGTTTGTCGTGCTTGTACGTTGTTCACTTTGTTACATAAAATTCCTTCTGTGACTGTGTATTTTGCAGTGGCAGAATAATTGAAGGGCTGAGAACCAGAATGGTCTAACCCACCCAATTGAGCTTACCCTCGCAAACTGAATTTCAGGAGCTAGCTACTCAAGATTTATAATGGACACATTTATGCTCCTAGTGCATGTTTGTACAGTTCATGCAATTTCCAGTTGGGTTAGACTTAGTACTGTGGTTCTCGATCAGCCCTTCAATTGATGATGTGGGGATATCAACTTTGGCTACCATATTTGGGTTTGGATGGCTCCAGATTGCATGCAAATGAACATTTCTGGGGGAGTATACGTATGCCCGAGACTGCCAATGCATGCATGCTTCGATCATTGCCCCAACCCCACAACAGCATATAGCCACCCCCTACAAAGAACACGTAATCCTGGGTGCAATACTGGCCTTCATCTGTGAGCACTGTAAAATATACATGCACCTAGACCAGCCCATGCTAATGAACAGCTCTGGTATGTGTACCTGAGGGAGTATAGCGGCCTGTCAAAACTATTCCAAGAAACGAACAATTTGGAACAGGTTCTCACATTACCACCCACAGATCAGACAGCCAAGGGCACCTTTCATCCCAAATTTCTATTGTGGTTGGGGTCTGTTTGGAGGGAGAGATTTTACTGGTCGGCTCCTAGCGCGGCTCTGATGGCACAGCTATAATGATCATAGGAATATATCAGATGTGAAGGTGAAGTGCACTGCCAGTAATCAAGAACATACTGAGTAGTATCTACCATGCAATACCATACAGTACCATGTAATATCATGCAGTACCACTGAGTACCGTTCAATACCGTGCAGTACCATGGAATATCATGCATACCACGCACCAACGCGTACACAAAGTGCACAACCATTGCACTCGCGATTACAGTATGATGTAATATCGATCGTATTACAGTACATGTAATATAGTATGATGTAATGTAAGGAACGCTGATCAATGATCATGAGCTCTCATATCAATGAGCGAGAGAATAGTATACATGTAACATGCCTTAACATATTGATAGCAGGTATGTGTATCTTGCACATGACTCTGCACATGTCTCCTTCTTGCCAGACTTGGTGGACTTCACTGATGAGGAAGGCAAAGGGAAGTACCTGCCATGGTTCTCCACGAGGTCTACGACTACTACATGTACATACCTCGACCTCAAGCAGATAGAAGTACTGGTACAACTATAGTAATATGGTCTTAATGTTATAGTCCTCCCTTTACTTGCATGGAAAGGTATTTCCGTTATTGGTCCCAACACTGACTCTAAAAGAGGCCTTTGGAAAGCCTGTCAACCCAAAATGCTATGAGAACTCTCAAACTGACAGAGCAAAGCATAGTACTAACATGTAAGTGACACACGGGTTGAAAATTGTCTAAAACATATTTTATGTTTCTCTTTTACAGAAGTGGAGTCACTAAAGTGCCTAATACATATACTGCAAGTGAAAGACATTCCTGTCAATATTCCTCTCTGTAGAAAGTTGACTACCTGACCTACTTACAGATATTAGATCGACTCTTTGAAAACACTACAAAAAGAAAAAAACTGTGGAATGCAAAAAGTGAAATGGCTGAGTAAAGGGCTCTAATATTTGGGTGAGTAAAGGGCATTCAGGCATACAAGTATATATTAGATTCTTAGGTAGTCATATGCTGCAGGAATAGGAAGAATTATTATTATGGTTGACACATATGCCATGAATAAACTGCTTATAAAATTGTTACAATGCAGGCAGCTACCTGTCTCGTAGGAATTGTCATTCATGTATGTACAACTGCAGTGCTTTGTATGTGTACATCGTACACATGTAGCAGTAATCCTCGAAATACATGCACATGCAACTGAACATATACAATAAGTGTACAGCAGATTAGATATATAGCGGGATAAACACTGAATATAGATAGTCCATACATCTTAATGCATTGTGCATGCATACCAAAATTGATATATAGTCCACTACATTAGTTCAGTACTGATGCCACATTTCCCCTTCTGGATATATTCAAAGTGAATGACTGCCTATTATTCTTACATTATTCCCAAGTGAAATCAATTCATTAATATCACTTTCATCTGTTGCTGGCTGGCTTGTGCTGGCTGGCTAATTTGCATGCCGTAAACCAGCCATTCTCCAATCACAACCATTGCCAGACGCCAAAAATGTATGCACAGTTTGTGGTGGGTGAAATCTACTCTGAATATTTCCGTTCAAAACTCGCATTCCCGAAAACTGTCCTATTATTTCCGCATTATTCTCGATGCTTCTTCATGTATTATTCCCATTATCCCAGCATAATCCATCCAAGCCTAATGCATGGATAACGTGTATAGTACGTGTGACACGTACACGTAAGACTTCATTCCGAGCGAAGCGAGGCTATTTTTTGCAAACAAAACATATTCAGGCAGGCAACTGGGCAAATATAGAAGTAGAAGACAAAAGAAAATAGAGTATGGCATGTGTCTAACACGCACTGACATAATGTGAGTATTAAAAGGTTAGAAAGTTAGTTAAAATGACCCTCCGCAACCTGAAGGTCAATTGGGCATTCGGTGGCTCCCCTGATGGCCTTGATTGAGGCTCTTAGAAGAGCAAAGCTCAGATCCAATTCAGAGTTACTGCTATGCGGTACCTCTCTTCTCGGCTATCATCGATGCGAGTCTCTTGTCGCAGCACGTTCCATCCCACCTGTTGTAGACAACACTAGTGGAGTGAATGTTGCACGCTCGACCCCACGGACTCGCTGGTCGTACAGCCGTCTCTTCTCTTGCTCATGCCTGCGATACACGGATGATAGGGGACCATTACAATTCGATTGGGCGCTCGGGTTAAATACCAGTACATCGACAAATGCCTTTTCAAATCTTCCCCCCCCCCCAAACCTGTACATTGCAACATTCAAGCGAGCACCATCTTCAGTGATTGCAGAGCGGTGAGAAAAGGTCTCGCCAGAGAGTGACTGTAGGTGGGGCTCGATTGTAACTGCATGACAAACTTCAGTCAATAGCGAAGCAGTAATGTCTCTGACTTTGTTGTGCTTCACAGCTGGGAACCCCCCGATTTTGTAGGTGAGGAACACTGAATGGTTGTCCATAAGTGCAGTGTGATGGTGAGTTCTTAAGTGACCAACCATATCTGAGGGAGAGGCCATCTCTGAAGGCGGACTTGTGCAGAGCGAATCCATGCTCATCAATGGGCAGTGCTGTCAGCCAGGTTGAAGCTCCTTTTTCTTGGGAGAGTTCCATGGAACGTTGGAGAGGAGCCGGGAGTTGTCATCACAGGTTTTCCGCATCTTCCTTCTGCTTTGTACGTTTGTTAGAGTGGATTCTTCTCTTGATGTTTTGCTGAGCATTATGGCAATTGTCGAGCTGTTGGTCCTGATTGATGATTCGCTCAACAAGTGGGGCACTAATCATCCTGGAGGCAGCCTGTTGCTCTTTTGCTACAGCAACAGGATTCATGAGACCCAAACCGCCAAGTCTTGCAGGTAGTGCTAACAACTCACAAACATGTTCTCCTGGAGGAGGTTGCCCTGTGAGTGCAGGGATGAAGCGTGACTGGATTGCTTTCTTTAGAGATTCCAGAGTGTGACTGCTTCCCAATTAAATTATACCCTTTAAATAGAAGGTAGTTCCACTTTGAGGAGAGGCCGTGGGTGAATGCAGCATAAGCTACATGTGGTTGGGTCTCAGCAAACTTGCTAACCTCGTTTACCCAGCTTTTAACTTTTCTGTCGACATACTGGCGCAGAAAGGAGAAAGGAGGTAGTGCCAATCGCTCCGCCTGTTCCGATTAATTCCCTTTTCTTCATGGTAGGCGTGCCACAAAATAAATGTGCCACACCCAGCAATTCTCGCGAAGCGAGGACGTCCCTGCACATCGATAGTATCTAGGCCTATATGCTGCACATTAATTGTGTAATATCACTAGTAAAAAATTATATTATCCATGATCTATAGTTAGCCACGCCTGTTCGCCGTATCGGGAAATCTATTATATGATTCGAGTTGCTCGAGGCGAAGACTTCTGCTTTATCTCAGACTCTAGTAAGACTTCTGGTGGTTTATCCAAATTAAGGGCGTTTTAATAGTTCTGACATGGTGATGTGAGTGATTTGTAAGGTCTACCCATAGATAATAGAGCTATTATCTATGGTCTACCGTAGAATCTAAAAGTGTTGCTATTAGGTTAGTAGATGTACCAGTACTTTGTGTGGGAGTTTGTTTGACTAGCAATAGTTGGAGGAGGAAATACCTAGCCTATAGCCTTTCCACATGTGGGGATGCAAATTCAAAGTGAATGTACAGTTTTATGAATTTCAAGAACCTTTGCAAGGCCTATCAAAGAGCTAAGAGTGTTGCTTGTAGGTTACGTAGTAGATGTAATGCCACTATTTTCGGGGAAGTTTGTTAGGCAAAATGTGTAGATTAAATCTTGTAGACCCTCCCTATGTAAATTATAAAGGATGCAAATTCAAAGTGGCTGTGTTATCTGAATGAAAGGTCCTCCATAGAGTTATGTAGCTAAGAGTGTTGCTTTGAGTTTAGTAGATGTAATGCCGAGGGAGTTTGTTACTAATAGTTAGAGGCAGAAGTCTCCCGTAGACCTTCCCTGTGCAAGATCACAAATTTAAAGTGGTTGTGTAGTTTTACATTCAGCAAGAAACCTTTGCTAGGTCCATCAAGGGGCTAAGGGTGTTGCTTTTAGGTTAGTAGATGTACTGTATGTGTTACCACAACATTTGTGTTGAACGAGCAATAGTTAGAGGCAATCATATCTACATTAAATGCTGTAGCCTCTTCCTGTCTGAGGACGCCAATTCAAATAGGTTGTGTCGACATCTTGTGATCAGTGAGAAACCTTTGCAAGGTCCACCAAAGATCTACATGTGAGATGGGTGCTTTTAGGTTAGTACGTAGATGTACATGTAATACCACTGTAATTTGGGGGATTTGTTGGACATGTCAGGATTAAATCCCGTAGCCCCTCCCTGTGTGAGGACGTAATGTCAAAGTGGTTGTGCAGTTTATGAATAGTGAGAAATTTTTGTGAGGTTCACTAAAGAGCTATATATGTTATAGTTAAACCACCCCCTAGACGCGTTTACCAGTAATACACGAGACAGTTCCAGGTAAACCCCGAGGGCCAAGCCGGAGGGGTTTACCTGGAACTGTCGAGTGTATTGCTGGTAAACGCGTCTAGGGGGTGGTTTAGCTGGTTTGTAGCATGACAGCCATACACATCAAAGGCACTGTGACAGCTGCAACAGCTGCCGTGTTCTAACTTCCCTAATTGCCATGTTCTAACTACCACTAATTGGAAGTTAGAATACGCCTGGCAGTTAGAACACTTCTACACTATATTAACTGTAGGCGGTACCTTTGATTTGTATGGCTGCCATGCTACAAGTATATATAAGTGTTGCTGTGAAGTAGATGTAAATGTCACTACTTTGGGGGAGTTTGTGAACTATCAGCAGCAGTTAGAGGCAGAAATGAGTCTTCTAGCCCCTTCCTGTGTGAGGACACAAATTGAAAGTGATTATGTACTGTTATGAATAGCATGAAATCTTTGCAAGGTCCACTGAAGAGTTAAGATTGTTGCTTTTAGGTTAGTAGATGTTGGGAGTTTGTTTGATGAGCAATGGGTTAGAAGCAGAAATGTCTATTCTGAATTTTATGTAGTCTCTCCCTGTGGGAGGATGCAAATTCAAAGTGGTTGTATAGGTGTACGCAAGATTTACCATAGAGGCTTTGTGGTTACTAGATGTACCACCACAACATTTTGATTTCGTTGGACTAGCATTAGGTAGAAGAAAAAATATAGGTCTATATTAAATCCTGTAGCACCTCCCTGTGTGAGGACAATTTGTAGTGTGTAGTTGAGTAGTTTTATGAACAGAAGATACCTTCGCAATGTCCATAAAAAAGCTAAAAGTGTTGCATTAAAATTAATATAATAATAATTATGTATGATGTAATTACTCTGCAAGTTTATTGGATGAACAATAGTTATACAATGTAATGGCAGAAATGGCTATATTAAATCCTGTAATCCCTCAGGAGGCAATTTCATCCGGTTGTGTAGTTTTATTATCAGAAAAAAATCCAAGAGCTAAGAGTGTTGCATTTAGTTAGTACGGCTATCTTTTGTTGGACTAGCAATTGTTAGAGCTACGTGTAGAAGTGATTTCTGTAGCCCCTTCCTGTTTCAGGATGCAAATTGAAAGTTGTTATCTACAGTGGAACCCCTCTAATGTGGACACCTTGGGGACCTAGTAAAATGTCCTGTATAGAGATGTGTCCTCATTTCATTACATTACGAAAGTATATTTGGGACACAACAAAGTGTCCTTAATGCAGAGGTGTCCTTATTTAAGGGGTGTCCTTGTACGACACTGGAATGCACAGTGGAGTGTTGAAGTAGTGGACTGAAGTACACATCTTGCTATATGTACGTATGGAGTAGTGGATAGTCTCTTGTGAGTGAGTACAATATACCCCACATATTTGGTATTCCTTACTTACAGGTGAGAAATGTGATGTAGTTGTACATGTACGTAGGGGCAAGAAGAGTCAGGGGGTTTCCTAAGCAGTACTTTTAGTGCTGACCAGTTTAGGACTCTACGTACTTGTAGTATGCATGAGGCTATCGGTGTTGCAAAGAGCGGCAATCATTTAATGTTGCTGAACATTACAGGTATAGATTACAGGGCCGTAGGAGTAGGTCTAGCTGGTGTGGTGGTCGCTGGACCAAAGTTCAGCAAGCAAGCATCACGCCCATTATACATATTCCTAGCATTAAGTCGCCGTATAGTAGTACAATTAAGTCAGCATGGCTGAGTCGCACTTCACAGTCGTCCAGTTTCAACCGACGAAAGGCCAGCTAGGTTTGATCAGCCAGGTTATGCTGTATACCACAACCTTGAGGAGCTGTTACTCACAGAATATAAATAGTAAATCATCAACAAGACGCTGCATGTGCTTCTCACTTTCACAAATCATTGTAAATCTCACTAGCACTACAGTATGCACATACAGGTACGGTACGTACTCTAATTCACAGTAGGTGATGTATGCGCAGTCAAACTAGGTGGAGCAACGCCTGTAAAGCTGAGCTTCAAGCACAAATGATAGGTTTGGTAGCAGGTCGTGTCCAATTCTTGCTATTTTACACCAAGATTTCACTAGAAACAATCTCAGTAGGTCCAAATTTTTCGGGAGGATCATGTCTCCACACCCCCTAGAAGGAATATGCCCTGCTCCACTACCCACCAGATCAAAGGGAAAATGCTGCCTATGGTCCTGGATTAAAACTAAGTGTGTGTGGTAGGGAGTAGCCTCGTTCCCAGAAAAAAAGCTGGGCAGAGAGCCTGGGAACGAAGCTAGTAGGGAGAGTGTGGGGTGAGCAATGTTGAGTCTACAGTGCATGTTACTGCAATGAGATGGTCATGTGCATGTGTTGCATGCAGTTTTCTGCTATCATTTATTGTCATTTGGTGTGGCATGTAGTGCTACAATTTGCTAATAATGGTTCATGGGCTATAGTCGTGTACAGTATCCAGGTTACCAACGGAGGTTGCATAATTATGTAGCTTGCATATTATTTGAAAATCACATGTACATGTAGCAATGAGTGCTAGAATGAGAGGAAAGTACATACCAATTCACCTGTACTGGTGTGGATATACTATTCTGCACATTCTCTGCACAGGATACGGCATCCCATAGCCGCAAGAACGTTATCATGGAAGCTGACTCTTGGAGTGAAGAAGAAAAAGTTCCTGTATCCCTGGCAGACAGTCTCCCTGGGTGCAGTGATGGGCCTTCCCCAAAAGCCATGCGTTTAGACAAAAAGCTGTCAGAAGAAATGTCTACTACACTCTATCAAGCTGCAGATTTTCAGACATCTCATAAAGAGAATGCTAGAAGGAAAAATCTTGGTTTGAGTAAGCAACTGTGTATCTACTATAAAATTCACTGCCTTACACGAAATTGTATTGTCCTCTATACACACGTGTAGCCTTCCATGAGTATGAACCTCCCCCTCTACCTGTGGACTGGGTGGCAATAAACCACTGCAGTGGAGGAATCGTCTACTTCCACAAACCTACACGTGTCTGCACATGGTGTAGACCATATCATGTTAGCAGTTCTGGCACCATCAAGGTACCATAGCTGTTGTACATAGCTTACACACTTGTTGCACTGCACACTTTTGATCCTTCCTTGTGTGAGTTTGAGATTGAAAATCCAACAAGTCATGCGATTCTCCCAGTTTGGCCATTGGAGGAGACTACTTTGCAACCTCACACCGAATTTATTTATGTTTTCCATGTTTAGTTTCTTGGTACACCTCTTCACACACTTTAGTGGAACACTGATGTGGTTGTAAAATTAAGTTGACCCCTGTATGAGATACTATTCAGTACATGTAGTTTATTTGTGCAGAGAGCATGTATATACGTAGAAACTGCTGGTTAATTCAACTTGAATGTCAGTTATTGTGAATGTATTTACCTTTCAGAAACACAGGGTTCCAGTTCAGGCAATTCCATGCCTAGAGAAGTGGTTATTTCAAGAAGAACGGTGCCAGTTGGCTGATCAGTGGCATCATACAGCAGGAGAAAGAAAGGGCTCATTAATCAAACTTGGTATGCTCTGTGAAATCACGTGTTTTACGTTGTACTGGTTAATAAAAGAGAAATACGTACATCCTATATTTCATATTTCACCCTAGGCTCAGCTCAGCAATGGGCTAATTGAACTGTAATAGGCTGTCTCAGAATGACTGAATGCAGCTCAGTGTAGATCCACAGACAGACAAACACAGAAAACATAAAGCAATCTCAAGACCAGCCATTTATGTGCTTTGTGCATGCCCAGTTGGTAAAAAGTACATACAGCAACCAGCAAACTTGTTCGGATAGTGTGAGCATATACTGACTCAGAGTGTAAGGAACAACAATAGCAAGCACTTTATTATAGATATATATGTATGTACATGTACTACTCTATTATACAAGTGCCTGTAATTTACAATACCATAATGTGTGATCTCTTTTAGAGCCACATAATTTGAGGGAATACTTATCACAAAGATGGGAGATTGAGGAAGGCGGTGAAGAGTCTGTGCTAGTGGATGAATGGTATGTAGTCGTCATACAGTTGCAGTTACATGTAGTGGAGGAAACATGGGAGCAGTAGTAGTGTCCCTAGGTAAACTGTGCAGTAGACATAATATCCTGGACCAGATCTCTGACTCTTCATACACCTATTTACAGTTTTGTTTTGACCATAACTCCTCACAGAAGTTTTGGATTGTACTGATGGAGGTTTTATCTCCCTGTATCTCCTGCTTTATGCCTAGCCTTATTTTGTACATGTACGCCACCTTTTCCAATGCAAACTTCCACTTGGCAGTGTATCAAGTACTCAGTATCGATAAAAAAAGCATAAAAGACTGAAGTACCATCCACACTCAAAACTGTGCTATCCATCTCCTGTGATTGCTTTCAGCATAGCTACAGTAAGGGAAGTAATCCTAATGAAGCAGAGATTATGAGAGAGTATGTATATAGCCATAGTTCCTTAAGGTACATATATAAAGCTATTGATGCAGCGTGACCTTAGATAAACCACTTCACATAATTAGGCATTTTGCTCTAAAGGAAGATATACGATGAAGACGTAAAAGACCAGCTGGCCTGCACTTCACATGTACCTTGCTGGGAATTACGTATCCCTGTTCTTGAAGCATGCAGTTAGTAGTAGCAGAGGAGGTTGGACAAGCTATGACGACACACAAATGTCACATGACATTTACAGACCCATAATTGCATTCTTTACATTTCGCGCGTGATAAAACCCGTATACCTTCGATATACTAGTACGTATACCTAAAATGCAAGCAGTATGGTTAACTCAGTTTCTCGATCTAGGAGCTCCTGCAGCACTCTCCAAGAGTTTCTGCGACTTGGAAAAGTAGTCAGTGTTTGTTTTTCAGTGCTTCCCGACTTACTGACCTTCTGGAGGGCTTATAGCGTGACATAGGCCGTGTAGAAGTCCATGCGATATCGGTAAGCGGGTACTTAAAGGTCAATTCCAGCCTTGAGTACTGTTGTTCTGTGGAGATTCCTGTCTGGAAGACTTATACGGTTGATGTAAGTAATGCATACAAGTGCATAGCTACGATCTACGCCTATAATGTTCGTGAAAAGTGGCTAACAATGGTGGTCTTACCCGCTACCGTATTCTTTCCCAGATTTCTTCTAAAAAACGCTGGGGCGCAGCGGGGCGCAGTCGATTTTCTTGAACTAATCCACCGGTACTAACACTTCAGTACTTAAACCATCTCTGGCATAGTTGTTCTTAGGCAGCAGAGAGACTCAAAATTTCTATGGCCATTGCTGTACTTAAGTGACGTCACGTCATCGGTCACATGGTATTTTTGATGCGCACGTGGTGCTTGTCCAACCTCCTCTGTAGTAGTAGTATGTAGCTTATAAATCACACTTATGTATACAGTACAAGTAGTACTGACTACTCTGTGCACTTAGAATGGTTACTTCCTCACTCTTTTAGGCAAAAGAAAAAAATACCCAAGCCACAACAAAAGAAGGAACAGCATAAAAGTTTAGTGGTATGTAACAATTTGACTGAACTGGTATCTTTCCAGGTTACCAATGCCAAATTTCTCTGTTAACTTACAAATATTACTGATCAGTTGTACCTCCCTCTATGAGTGTAATCAGGTATTTTCTCTCTTTAGCCTGATGACTTGTCAAAAGTTCTACACATTCCTGTCCCCAAAGAGTATCGTCAGCACCATGAATCTGAAGCCAAGAAGCCTCCTGCAGGTGTTGCAAGTCTTTTCATGTCATGCATGCTTTTGCTTTACATATACAGTACATGTTCCATGCAGTGTGGACAGTGAACATTTCCAAGAAGAGTGCTGTGAGCTTGCTGTTTGAGTTCTGCCAAAACTACCTAAAAACCAGTCCCGAGTTTCTCATTGAGGAAACTAGTGCGTTAAGATGCGTGCATGTTCTACTGCTACGTATATACTGCTTGCCAGAAGTATCTGGCATATGTAAGCTTATTGCTACACTTATGTATGTCAATGAATGTCAGTCACCTCAAGAGCCTTCTTCTGCTGTTGGTACTAGTACATGCACAACTGAGGGAAACCACTTTGATCTGTCCTGGTCATCTCGCCATGACAAAGGTCTATGTTCAATAACATATCTCAGTTGTCACTATGCACGTACATACTTCATATAATACTTCATGCAGTACACTGCATTTGCATGTACAGAAAAAGAACATTAAATTTCTTCCCTTCTGTGCGTAAAGTGAAGTACATGTAGCTATCGGCACTGCACTAGTTATAGCTGCAGTACCAAAAATTGGGTCCATACAGATTTAGACAGTTTCTTTTTACTAGGAGTTTTGTAAAGAAGCCAGCGATAGTTTGTGAAGCTATGTAAATGGCAATTCGTTACGTCTATTGTCCTTGCAAGCCTCATATTCAAGCTATAGTCTCTCCCTCCATAATAGTAACTGATTCAGCTTGTTTCTGTATTGAATTGAGTGTAATTCCTACCGTTCAGCGTATGAGCTAGCTAGTGATTACTATTATTGCAGACAACAGGACAACTCCATACTTATGTACAATTGCAATTGGAAACATGAAGTATGGCCACAAAATGTCTACAACCAAGAAAAAAGCCAAGCAAAGTGCAGGTATGCAGTCATGTATATGAGAAGACGGTACTGTCCACTTATTATTATCTCCTTTATATCTGCAGCTGAAGAGACACTGGATTTGTTTCTACCAGGAGCGTTTGAAAAAGAGCAGCAATCAACTTTAGAGGAAGAGTTTCAGGCATGTACATGTACTTTCAGTGTTACAGCGCAGAACATAATTATATATGTATGCCTCAAAGTTGAAAGATCTTGAAGTTAAAACCTAACTGCAAAATTAAGTTCTCTTATCACACAATTAAAAAATCCTCACTATGTTACACTAGGGTATATCATGTACATATAGACAATGGAGTTGTTACAGTAGTGATTTTTTTTTGTCTCCAAACATGGTTTCAGTATGCCTGGCTAAAGTGTTTTGCACATGGTAATATTGCTAGTAGCTTTTTTATACATGTACGTACGTGTATGATCATAAATGCATGTTTTCTTCATGTATCTCCATTAGTATTTGTCATCAGTTGAAATTGATGATCCTCAAGCTGCCCAGTTGCTACAACAAGTAGGCATGCCAAGTCCATGGCGTGTGTTGAAGGAGTGCCATCAGAGGTACACATACATACATGTACGTTGAAGTGTATTTGAATATTATTTATGTAGGTACGTACATACATCTACTAACATGGATGTGATTATAGGACAATGCTATAATGTTAGTTAGAAGAAAGACCACTGATAAGCTTTGCAGTAGCTTTTTATTATTTTCTTACACTCATTCACGGCCCCCCTTTAAAGGGGCCTTGGAAGGACACTATTATTTGTTTACCAGTAATGTTGGAACAGGCAAATGATGACAGGAAATTGACAAGTGTGAATCTCCAATTATAACATTCATCATCTAATATTTACCTACCTTTGCTATCACTCTAACAGTTACAATATTGTGGTTACCAAGTGAATATATACATATGCCTTGGGTAACCATTTAGTCTACATGGCTGTTTCTATCAGGTTATGTACTGTGGAGTACGTCCTCTCCCATTTCAAGGATCTATGACATATGCAAGGGGCGGGGTCACTTTTATAGACTCTGTAGTCACAACTGCTACCGCCGTCAGTCAATGGTCAACAGTCAAAGCTGCTTCAAAAGGGTGTGGTCAATGGTCAAAGCATGCTTAGAAATACAGTCAACGATGATAACGGTAGGTCGCAGTGCAGAATGGATGAGCTCATACACAAGAACTACAATCTACACTTGTCACTCAGAGCCTTTCGGTCGACTCGGATCGAGCAGCAGGCTTTACAGGAAGTCCCTTGTGCAATCGACAGTCAAAATTGTAGAGCAGTCAAAGTTCAGCAGCCAAAAGACAGGTGGTCAACGGTCAAACCGCTGAGAAGAGCTCGTCAAAACTTTAACCCGCAGTCGCAGTTGTCTATTGAAGTGACCCCCCTTGATATCTGCATTGTCATGCAATGAAAAGTCTTTAGATACAATTACTAAACTGTTGTATGTATGCAGCATTTCAGTGCATCTGTTAGTTCATCATCTATAATGAGCTGTACAAATTATCTGATCAACGTTGCATCAGAAACCACTTACAAACCAACAGCTATCTATTATGTATGTACATATATATATATATAGGAATCAGGATGCTCTTGCTTATTCTGGGGAGCTACAGTTCACTCTCAGCCCCAAGGATGGTAACTGTGGTGGTAAGTACTCTTTTGAGTACTGTCTGTCACTAGGACGTCACACTGTTAAGGGACTTTGTGTGGGAAAGAAGGATGGGCAGCAAATGGCAGCACAAGCCCTGCTTAAGGTATGTTTCTAATTTGGTTTATGGTAGCATGTATACTTTTACCCAGGCTGCCACTTCGCTCTGTAACAAAGAATGTACAAATGCTTACCTTATGACTTTTACTCTAGTTATGCATAACAGTATTGTCCTGTAGAGCTACCGTGCAATATTCTACTGTACTGCACGGTGCGTGACGCACGAGTCAGCTTCTTTTTTAATCTAGTACTGCATGTCGTATGTCTAAAGTGTGGGCTGTCACAAATTGGGTAGTTGATGTTGAAGTTGTAATTTAAATCTGTTTCCTTACAATATGGCATACTACACATGCAGGGAGTATTTTCACTCGTCCTTCAAACTCATAAAAATATACGCTAGCACTCGTGCAATATTCTTCCATATTGCACAGAAAAGCATGTAATAAGATATATGGATTGATTGTGTAGCACATTAATAACCTGCAAGGTTCTTCTTTTATAGGAACTTCACCCATTTATCTTGAACTGGGGAGCACTTCTGCGCATTTATGATGACAGGCACTCAGCAAATGTATGAATAAATTATTTGTGTAGCTGCGGTTATACAATTGCTGTATCATTGATAAGGCTAAGTTCTAACCTCATCCCCAAGCCTCCCACCCACATTTTCAGATCTGGGCATTAAATATATGGGTAGAATATAAATCTGGTGACAGGCCTATGGTGAGGTTAGTACAGTATTAATACCATATAGCACCAAATTTCCGAGGCACATAATTTTTGCGGTTTGGTCATACTGAACATTTTGTGGAAATAAATTTTGTGGACTAAGGGTGCTTCTTTGCCCCACCCATTTATTGTTCGCCACACCTCTAGACTGGACTTTGTGTTTAGCACATACCCATCTATGGATATACGAAGATGCTCTGCTGCACGCTTCCCTATCTCCGTTTTCTGTTCCGGAGTAAATTTAGCATATGTACCTCTTGTTGGCGTTTGCTGTAGTTGAAGGACGCACCTCACCTTTCTGTTGGCAGACATGATTGAGGTCGATGGTACCGCTTTTGTCAGTTTGAAAGCGCTCCCCGAGGAACAGGCAGCTTTAGATCGGTAGTTTTGAAATAGTGGTACAGAGCCATCTTGATTTCGCTTTGAAGAAAGAAGAAGTGTAACGTATACAACGATTAAGAAACATTACACGGTACTCTGTGATACTTTTTTCTGTAGTTGGAGTCACAAGATCTGAGAGATAAGTCATCCTGTAGTGGAACAGATGCTGATCACTCTATTCTGAAACAGCTCAAGGATGAGATGCAAAAGCTAGCCAAGGTTAGTACCCTGTAATTGGACAAATGATACTCATTTGCTTCCGTAGTGCCATTGATCACACACCCACAGATGCTTATAAGACCTCTTGTCAGTGGCCATTAGCAGTATAATCTTGTACCTTGATCACTTACCTGTATCTACTATTTGTCCTGCAGGACCAGTCACTGTGTGTTGCTGATACCTGTGGACTGTTGCAGATGTGAAATTAGCTTTGCCATTGATTACAGCGCTGTGTATATAGTTCTTCAATGTGTTTCTATATCCCGTCACTTGTTTAAAAGAGTTTGCCACGTACAATCCTAGCTGTCATTCCCACCCATTTAAGTTCCAATTGACTTATCTGAGAAGAATGAGTTCTAGACTGGGTTGTACTTAGAACTTCAAGTAATGTCATCATATCTCTTGTCCTATGACCTTTAGGTGTATGTTGATGGGAATGGGAGTTTGCAAAATGTAATTCATGAGTTACATAGCGTCAACATATACCTATTGATGAAAATGAGAGTTTTCATTACATTACATTGTGCAAACTCTCATTCCCATCCATATACCACCGACGTATTGCTAAAGCTCTGGTGCATTTGATGGTGATGTCAAAGGACAGGGTGTCCCTCCCTCCCCCCTAAATTGTTCTCTGGATGTGTGGTGTTAGTGGCATTGTATCCTTTCTCTCAGTCCCTGCTGGCTTCAATTGAGACCTCCACTGAAAAGTAATAGGTACCTAGCTAGTCACCTACATATTGGCAGTAACAATGTTTACGAACTGGATCTAAAATAAGAACTTGATAGTTATTTCTGAGCTTCTGATTGTTTAATTTCGGGTGTTCTGTAGCCCTGCTGCCACAATATCTGTGCATAATGGTTTATCCACTGATTTTTGTTGCTTGGGTCCATCCTGATCCTTTGATCGACTTCTAAAAGACTTTTTTGATAGTTCGATTCCATTTTGATTTCCTTTGCAAACATTTCTACAAGGGACACATAAGCGACTACTCACATTTTTACATAATTATTTATGTCTATTGTTGTTTTCATGCCACATATGGGCGCTACTTCATACGGCCAACTACCACATGGCTATTTACATGTACCACAAGGGAAATTCAGTCAATATGCAAAATAAAATGCATGTGCGAATTTGGACAAAAGAGCATTGCATAGCTATCGACCTACTGATTTCCCCCAATGTGTATAGCTACATGTATATATAGCCCACATAGCAGGATGTACATGTTCATTACAGCTTGCAGTTATAGTATATTTACACAAGTCATGTTGCAGAAAACAATGAAGCCCTGTTGGTATGCAAAAATATATAATATAATTTATAGTAATGTTTACTTTATTGTATGCAATACAAATAAGGCAAAATTCACAGGGTATGTCATTACCACCACAACTGTTGTTACTAGTGTTCAGGAAACAAAGTTCATTTTCATTTTTCCTTCTTGATGGTCCTCAGTAGGATGTATGTCAGTGACAGAAAGAACAATATCATTCCAACCAGTGCAACCTGGTCATACCACAGCCATGATATGCTTGTTTCGTATCCTTTGGTCTCCAGGAAATGGGTACCATTCAAGCAGTTGGAATCACCAATGCTATCAAAGTCATAAAGCATACACATAATATGGGGGAGTGGGCCTCAAACAGCTCAGCAGTTACCATTGTATAGCCTCATCTATCTCACATTGAGTATAACGAAGTCAGCGGGAAGTCTTTTAGGTAAATGTGGTTGATACGTTTATTACAAGTCACATGATTTGTAACAGTATTGAGTATTGTGTGTCACATGATAAAAGCCATGATAGGACTACAAGTCACGTGGTAAACAGCAGTATATAGCACCACTCGAGAGTAATGTGCAGATAAGCAGATGGCTTGGATTGCTATAGCTGACGATGCATAATAAAATAATTACCTCAGGACAAAAATATACCACAAACAACACCCTTTGGCATTGTTACTAATGCTATGCACTTGCAAAAAGCACTCTGATCTCACCACACACATATAACAAAACCTAGGGAAGCAGTAAAGCAATATTTTGACAATCAATACTCCCTCTTACCCGCAACTTATATTGCCAGGCAGACTTCCACACAGGAACCGTGTTGTATTTGAAGTCTTATAGCAGTAGAGTCTTGCCATTTCATTGATGGCCAAAGCCTACATTGATAGAAAGGTATTCCAGTAGTTAGTATTAGTGGGAGCAACAACAGTTGACTGAATAGTGGAATGTTTTGGAGATACTAACCTCAATGCCATAGTGAAAGAGGCTAGCATACTTTAACCACCTCAACCACACTGGAAGTACGTGAATCGAGTGCAATCAGGAATCCACCAAATAACTATATACCAAGAAAAAAAGAAGAAATATTGTACACTACAAAATACGTACAAGTCACAAGAGATAGTCTTGGGGACACGATACAGTGATAGTTGGGGTGGAGTCAGGGTCTTCCCCAAAGGGGAGGTAGATCAACGGTTCGTGCCTAGATCTAGACTTACAACATCGATGTCTGACAGGATGCAAAGCATGCTGAGCAAAAGTACATGTACCATTCACCATTCCTGCAGGGATTTCTAGAAACTCATATTGCTGCCACTACTAAACTCCACTCCTTCATTTGACATTAGTTTAGGGCATTCCCAGAAAGATCCTCCTCATAGTTTGTTTACACAAAAGTAGTTAACTAGAGGATACAGGCTAGTTGCAACTCGTCTAGTTGATCACTGTATCATGGCATAACTGTTGCTATGTCCACTGCACATACAGCATGCAATAAGCGATTAGTACTTAATGTGCTTCCACCTACAGTTTCTTGTGTTCTGTTTTTCATGGAATAATAAGGAAAGTATTTACAATAATTGTATACATGTATAGAGAAGAAAGCTTAGTTAATCAACTAAGGGTTTGATAGCATTGTTGGTTCACTTCTGTTTGATACTGAATCAATATTTGGACTACCCAGCTCCAACCTCAATACTGTGCAACAGCAAGACAAAATTACATGTATACACTGATTAGGTCGTGCTCTCCAGGTTTAACTCCAAGCTGAATGAACACTAACAAATAGGACAAACATTACTTACCATAGATAAAACAAAGACAAGGGCTATTAGAAGGTTTGCTGCAGCAGTGACCGTCAGTCTAGCACTGATTGAAAATGCAATGGAGGCTGCTGAGATGGAAGTAAGACCCAGTGACAACATGAAAATGAAGAATTTTGAGACATCCAGTTGGAAACCTGTACAATGGAAATGTAGCACACTCAGTATATACATGATGTACATGTACATATTACATCTGTACACGCCTATGCAGAAACTGCTGAATCAACAGCTTTACTCTTACTCTTCGTGCAAGGTTGAGTACTGTACTTCACCTGCACCACCTGACTGATTTTTGGAGTGATTAAATGCCACCGATATTTCAGCATGGCATGTTTTGCACGTGACTACTGTTCAAAAATGGCAACTATTTTGAGGGCCGTATTTATTGTTAGAGTACTGGGTAGTTTGCTTGCAATAGAGCTTTCTTGGCAAGCCCCCAGGTTCTGAGTATAATAGCCTTCTACGGAGGGGTGTTCAGAGATGAGCCCCAAAGTAACTGAGCAATCCTATATAGCTGGAATTTGCACTCTTGTACAGCATGGGCAGGACTTGATGTTGCCACTGTTCTGCCCTCTACTTCCTTCATTCGTGTTTGTCCACTTTGTGAGCAAAATGTTTTCGGTAAAGTGGTCATGCCAAAGCATTGAGATTAGTTACCATTGATGACGGTCTTGGGGTTGATCCTCCCTAATCATTACAAGGATTAGCTTTCAAGGAGTCTTTACTCTTTCTCTGAGATCAATGACTTTGGCCAACTGGAAGTAGAATATATATGTCTTTGGAGAGACAGCTGTCAAAGCATTGAGACACAATGACCAACTCCGATGAAATGGTTATTGACTCAGTGCTAGTGGAGTTACCATATTTTAGGAGTTTGTATAAATTTTTGAAGGCATTTGGGGTGTATCAGCTACATGTACGTATATGAGCTACGCGTACTTGTTCCTGTCTCTGTGCAGGGTATGAATTAATCAAGATCTGAACTATCTTTTGCACTCACCAACCATAAAGTAGACTATCACTGAGAATGCACACACGGGTATGATTCGCATCGGAATCAAGTCCGAAAAGACTTTGGCCAAAAAAAATGCAGAGACCCGGTAGAATCCATTGGCGTTCTCATGCCTATACATATGTATGCATATGAGGGGGATATACTACGTATCAGTTAAACCACATACAGCTCCAAGGGCTGTATGGGAAGTGCAATAATTTAATTAGAGCACGAGGTAAAACCTGAGGGCTCTAAGCACGAGTGGATTTCCCATACAGCCTGCCTGGAGCAGTGGTTTAACCATGGAACGGCCAGTCAAGCTAAATGAATTCTAGCACGTTTTTGATGCTTGTCTTCACCCATAATCTTTTAACCGCTGTTGGTAGTTCCAACAGTGCAATATGGAAGCAGTTACGTAGAAGCAGTGCAATATATTGCACTGTCGGTTCGTTGGATACGCCCACGCAACATGCTACAAGTAGCAAATATACCATATCATGGCACTAGGAGCCTAGTACATGTACAGTCTGCTGAATGAGGCAAATGTACTGGAAATAACATTTTCCTGCTTCAACCGCCAAACCAAATTTGTTTCATACTCTTGCTCTCTGGACTAGGTTTTCCCATCTTGAGGGGGCACTAGAATTACAGTTTCTCATGCTTACTGTACATACACATTCAAGGGTGCAGAATTACACTCACAAAAACAGTGCTTTCTGCCGTATGAAGAGGTCAATAGCAGACATATTTGCAAACACTTGGTTCATGACAATGAAGAAGAATGCTCCAATCCTGCAAAAAGTGAGTATAACAGATATCTCACCAACTAAAGATTACTAAGCAAGCTAGTACACAGTCTCAAAGTGGCTCGGCTTGGTAAAAAATTCTGAAATTATAACAATATGTGGGACTAAATGACTCGTAGCTACGTAGTGATTACTGCCCTTCATTAAGCAATACACAACACTTAGTAATACATGCAGAAAGAATCTTGGATACTGACGGCTTACAGCAAACTTGTACTTGCAACATTTCAATCACACTTTGGTAATTTTTTTAAGGTATAAAATTTAGGACTGGCATCTTAACTATTTATGCTATAAGCTGTCACTGCCTAACCTTTGTTCTGCATGCTCGTCTATTAACATGGCAACATGAGGACATGCACAAACACAAAAACCTGTCATAGAATGCATTTTCCACATTCAGAGCTGTCAGTTCTCGAGAATTAATGCGCAGGTAGATGATACCCACCAGAATGGCAAATATGATCATCACCAGGATCTGTGCAGGTTGACATAGGACAGCAGTTCAAGTTGGAGATGTGTATATATACATAGCCTCGTACCCTACCCTGAATAAAAGCACAAAGAGCTCCCTTCCCATTACCTGGAAGATGGAGGCTATGGGGTCCCTCCACAAGTTTACCACTGACCGCACACTAACAATTAACAGCTGCATAAAAGAAACAGTAAGTTTTGTAGTGATAGTAATAATATACTCATGTTGCTGCCGTAGCACTTACGAAAGAAAATTATTGCTTGGTACACAACACTACGTATATACACCCAGTAATATTAGGAAGATACCTACTCTAAATACAGCAGTGGCGTACATATTGAACATTACAGGCTGAGAATAAACAAGTTATCAAATCAAAACACGATGATAGTATGTATATGCACATATATCTGCTTGTTTCACCAAATTGATGGCTTCAAATGCGGTTTTAGTCTGCATCTCACTACATTCACAAACAGACTTGATGGAATGAGGAATGGAGTTCATTGAGCCATGCTTTAATGTAGTGTCATGGTCAGAAGTGAGAAGTTAACATTGCTAATGCACGTGATAGTCTGGACTACTGTATAGTGCCAAATTTTCGAGGCACATATTTTTCGTGGAACCGTCTCGAAAAGGGAGGTTTGTGAAAAATTTCCCTCAGAAACGTTTTGCACATCGGATTTTCCCCACAGTTTTGTATCAGTTGCTTAGAAGTAGTATAGAGAGCTATATATCTTGAAAAGTACAGGCTTCAGTCTTGATTTAATTCTTAATTGGGGTCCATTCTAAAAAGCACTACTGTTGGCTTTCATCGTGTTTAACAGGAAGGTGAAACACGTGGCACATGCTTTAGCTGCAGCAAACCGGCAAAAAGAGATTTGTATACAAAAGATCATGCTAGAACAGAAAACTGAGATAGGGAAACAAACAGTTGTAGCTGCAACCATGCATGCTATATCCACTACTATAAGAATGGGCACTACAATAAAAGAATCCGTGGCCTGCCAAATTTTTTTACATGACCAATCCGCAAAAGAATTGTCCCCTTGAAAATATGGAGCTATACACTAATATCACCTCCAGGGGGGCTAATTAGTGATTATGTAAACACTTCTAAGTAAGGCTTATCGACGCAAAAAAGCAATATGAGACCACAATACCCAGCTAACTAATAGCTGGTTAAAGCAATCAGCTATGTATTGACATGGCAGCATGTACTCCTGCTGAGACTGCATATAGCTATTATAAGCTATATGGCCACAAAGAGTTCCACAAGGCGTGTGAAAATAGTTTGTAACACATACGTAGCCGTAAATTTTATGAATGTGGGCAATAGTATGAGGCTAATACATTTTAAGATCTGTACAATGCAGACAGGCTAGATCAACCATTGATAATTACTACCTCCATAACGTAATCGAAGAGAAGTCTTGAAACAAAACGATGTGGACATACATATTGGCACATGTACCTGCCAGAAGAAATTGGTAGCATAACTGGCTGTCTTTGGATTGGCAGTGAAGCCTCCGGCCATCTCCCTTTCTGTAAGGTCGTCCATCACAGGTTGCAGTTTTTCATGCAAATGCTTGTAATGCTCGGACTGCTTGTAGCAAGTGACTACATTCACAGTGTGATCGAAATCCTCGTTGTCTAGGTAAAGAAGGAAAGCGATACTAATTTAGCATTACAGGGCAAGTATGAATGAACCCCACACTAGTGAGTTGAATTCGAGGTGTTTTTTCCCATTTATTGTGCCGCATTAATGTTTATTATTCTGTTTAAGCATATTATTCCATTGTTGTACACTCTTGAAACACACGTGTTACACATTGCACATTGACAGATACTCAGTTTCAGAAGTAGTGTAGGGCAGAGCGAGAGAGAAGCGGTTTCAAACACAGCGAGAACGAGAGAGAGCCTACTGGGACAGTGGCTTAGCCTCGAACTCAGGCTTTCCTACCACTCACAAAAAAAAGTTATAACCCTGCTTTAACTTTTTCTTTTTTTCAAAAGTGTTGGGAAGGCCTGGGTTTGAGGCTACCTCTAAGTATACGTAGTTTGAATCTTCCCCCAGAGGCTATAAACATCGCCTCATTTACATTCTTCCAACTATATCAAACAAGAGAGCTGCTCAGGGGTAGCGAAAGTGCATACTGCTTGTGCCAGGACACTTTTGACGAATTTCAAGCAATCAAGAATTTGATCCATAGCTGTATATCAACAAAGTGCATGTACAACTCTTTGGACTGAAGGTCAGTACCAGGAGAATGAGTGAGAGTGAGTGAGTATGTGTGTGTAAGTAATCAATTGGGATTTGAGGAGTCTGCTGTCACACAGCTTTCTGCTTTGAACTCTCAGGAGATTGTGCATTTACCAGTTACACATTTGCCTTTTGTAGTGGACCACTACAACCAGCCTGTACTAAACCAGTATCTGCAAACCTGGGATTTCAGCAGCAGACCAGTTTTCGCAGAGTGTAAGGACATCCAGGAAAAAGTCTGCAGGGTTCTCATGCTGTTCACAGTGGAAACCTGTGAGATTATAGTAAAACACACAGTGCTGTTTATCTACGTCTTGTTAGTTCAATGTATAATTAGCTGGGAATGTTCGTATGTAACTGCAATCCTAAGGCGAAAGAGTAAGAATGAGCAGAGGACAGGTAATTAGCAGAGAAACACACTTAGTATAGTAGGAAATAGGTAGTACTACTAAAGCATACAGAGTCATAGCAAAGCTGTGGTAGGCACAATCATGCCTATAATTGCACTCTAACATCTTTCCATGTGAGTACATTCCTCACAGGTCCTGCACGTTGTGACAATAATAAAAGTGGCATGTAATTCGTGCAAGAGCTTACTTTACGTATACGATGATCAAAAAACTATGTAGAATGTGTATGAGTTTCTAACAGCACAGCCTATCTTTCAAGTCTCCACTAGTACGTAGATTCTCAGTGAATCATTGAGTACAATGTGCAGAACATTTACGTACCATCCCGAAAATTTCATCCTGAACACTAATCATTTTTTAAGATGTCGTTTATGCACGTTTATGCACAACCATGCAGGACCTGTGAGGAATGTACTCCCTGGGGAAATTGTTAGAGTGTAATTATAGGCATGATTGTGCATACCACACCTTTGAAGAAGCTACGTATATAGGCAGCTATTGACCATTCCTGTAAGACAACTCTGTATCAATCAGTGCAGCACACTGCTGTAGTTACCATAAATGAATCAATTGGACAACAGGAATGGTATTATGGTTGTATGTGTGGGTGTTAGCCCCAGCTAATAGCTGTACTATGCATTCATTGATTTAGTCTTAAACTGTGAAACACTTGATAATATGCCAATTAATTAATTAACACATCATGCACTGTCTTTAATTACCAATCCTGTCAAAGTGTCTCAGAGCATCTTGGGCAGGGCCATGGTAGGCCACTTCACCCAGTGATAAGAGAGTGAGGCTGTCAAAGAGCTTGAAGATGGAATACCGGGGTTGGTGGATAGACAAGATGATGATACAATTTTCTGATGTGCTCAGTCTATAGGACATTAGAAATTAAGGCATGTGTGAAGATGTGCCTTCAAATGAAAGAATAATTATACAGCACAGCAGCTATAATTTTAACCTACAAACTTTAGTTTAGAACTATCTCCATGCATTCTTTCATAGCCACCAAAAAAATTAGCAATGCAGGCCTGGGTATTGGGCTAGCAAACATGTTCTCTATTGTAATTCCAAGTAAGTTATGCACATTTTGTCAGCCAGTAATTTTTTCCTGAAACAAATAATCACTAGACTTAGTACTGTAGATCGTATGTAGTTATCTATCATGTCTGCCAATGCAATATTTTGAAAAGTGGACAGAATTATGCAGGAATAGGGTGCTACTCACTCCTTGAGTAGCTTGACAACAGAAACAGCAGTGTTGGCATCCAGGCCACTGGTAGGCTCATCCAGAAATAGTATCTGAGGCTCAATGATCAGCTCCATGCCAATGCTGGTGCGCCTCCTCTCACCACCGGAAACACCACGAATAAACTCTGTGCCCAACTGAGGATGAAATAGTAGTTACATTTTATGCTACTTCCATTCTATTGGTAGGAAAATACAGAAATTTCATGTGGCTTAACTGCATTTGAAGAAGATATAGGCAGTGAGTCAATTAAGACAGAATTTGCACAGTATAATCTTCCAAGCATAGACTTACCTCGCAGAAAGTTCTAAGTTTTGTTTATAATTGTGTGAGACATTCGTTAAACTGCTAGTTGTGGCATCGTGTGGGGTATTTCAAAGGCACTGCCAGTGCTATGACAAGTTATATACTGTATAGTGGGAAAATTTAGCGAGCATTAATTTATCAAAATGGCAAAAAACGACTGCAAATTGATATTGGTTAATTTTAAATTTGGCAATTTGGTACACAAAAGTTAAGATGTAATCCTTGTGCTTAAATTCGGCAATGTGCACTGGCATAATATTATGACACCTAGTAATTCCAATTTGGCACATAGTCGTTCATCGTCTTTCCTCTGCTCTGCCCTATCTTGTCCATCACCGATTGTATCGCATGTGTTAAAGATTCCAGCCAGCTTGCATACACCATTACTGGCTACAACGTACTTCTTGGGTGTAAGCATCTGAAGACTGTTGACCCTCAATACGTCATTTGTGCTGATGTCGTCAGGCAGATTCGTTTGAAGGCTGGCAGCAGAGATTCCGAACTTAATGACTTAGTCACTATTATTTCAACTTATTAACTCTAATACATAATAGTTAGACGGCGAGTGCAAGGGATCTATGGGATTTAGAAGCCACGAGTGACCCGAGGCTGTAGCGTCCGAGTGAAGCGAGGACGCTACTAAGGGCCCCGAGGGCTTCTAAATCCCATAGATCCCGCGCATTCGCCATCTAAGTTATTTACAATACAGCTTCAGGCGCGTTACCATAGACGCATATTCATGACAACACTTACTACAGGCACTTATAATCCACACTAACTCCAGGCACTTATAATCCACAGTAGCATGGGTAATAAGTGATTTATGACCCACGCTCTTAACCAATCGCATTGCAGGACTACAGTTAGCTGAATTCTAATTCTAGTTATAATGTACTATAATACCGGTATTGCATCTTCGTTGGTGTGTTGTACATATTATATTATATCATTATAGCACATGCTGGCATTGCCTATGAAACACTCACACAAAATGCCACAAGTACACATAATGTACCACTTACAAAATGAATGCCACTGTTAGACTGCGATGTAATGGGTAGTGATTACTACCAGTATTTGTTGTTACTTGTAAACTATAGCTATATCCAATTTCTCTGTATATACCTTGGTCCTTGCACAGTCACTTAGGCCCAGCTGCTCGATCACCTTCTCTACTCTCTTCTTCCTCTGGTCCCAGGTTGTGTGGGAGGGCAACCGAAGGGCAGCAGAGAAGTGTAGGTTCTCACGCACTGTCAGTGTACCCATTACAATATCATCCTGATCCATATGTAAAACAGAAAGAAGACTCGTGCTATTAACCTAGGACACTAACATACATATAAATATATTGTACCTGAACTAAACTTTGGCCAGCATATGCATGCACCAATGAGAAAACAGGAAAGAATGTTGTACTAGCAGCTGCCAAAAAAAACTGTATTTGATGCACATGTAGTGTCAAGCCAAATGTACAATCACAAAGATTTGCACCAGCGTGTGTGGATGTTAGCTCTACACAGCCAACAATGGGAATGCAATGATCCTTGGTACAATGTAAGCACTAACTTTCAACTAATGGCAGTCCAGGCTAGAAGGCTACAGCTCCTTTCGTTCAAGCATCACGAAATTCACTGTTTTCGCTGTTTTCGCGTGGTGTACATGTAAACTCTGCCCTGTATCTCCCATGCTGTAACACAAATACACTTGACTTCTGATGCATTGCTGCAGTGGTACCCCATCTAAAGTCCATGTGCAGTTCATTCAGTTTATGCATAGATACGTAGTAGAGTGCACTCTACTATCTATGGTTTATGCATAACGTTGGTGAGTTATTATATAAACGTCACCTCTGATGAGTATATGTAGGAATGATGACAGTTCTACGTAAATTAATGACATCGTGAAGGTGGGTAATAAACACATTATTGCACTCATGAAAGTGAAATATGGCTGGATACTGCACTCGACTCGTAGGCAGCATTTTCACTCGCCTTTGGCTTGTGAAAGTACATCTGCCAACTCGTGCAATCAGCCATATTTCACTTTCACTCATGCAATAAAATATACGTATAATAATCCTAAAGATAGCTGGTAATGTCTTATGGAAGCATGCACATGTTAATATAATAGCCGGGTATAGTGGATCCATATTTAATTTACCATACTTGGTCTTAGTACATTTTGAATGGATGTAGCCATGTTAAGTACATATCTAGAAGTTGTATATGCTATGTAGCTGTCATTTAGTGTTTATTTCTGTGTTAGTACTGTGTTAGAACTGTGTGCTGTTTTACTATATACCCTCTATCCTAATAGCAAGATACGTAAATGCTTTCTACAAACTCGTGATATTTTCCAGTACAAGGTACGTATATAATATCTATTTATTTACAGATATTGCTGGTTTGTGGAATGTTTTTGAATACTGCATGATGAAATGCTGTAGCAAAACAATGAATTCCCAGATTCCTAATAACCAAGATAGGTAAATATTGCTGTTAATGTCAATAGAACTGGGTGAATGTAAGACATTGTGATAAATGCCTATTAACTACCGGAAATGGGCAGTGCCTTTGATCGATAGTAGAGACCCTTCACTTTCAGTTCCATGTTTTCTCCCTGATGCAACTTTTGGTGATCTTTCTTTATTGGGAACCGAAGCCTTATTACCATGTTGCACCAACCTTTCACCATTGTAGCCACCAAGGGGTGCCGCTGAATGTAGAGCCGGGTCACCCTCTCTGTAATTGGACTGTGAATTTTGTCTTTTTTTCCGTGTACAAAACACTCTCCAATGCTAGGATTCGGATATTGTTGGGAATGTACAGACATTTAGCAACACAACAGTGCAAGTCTGATGTTTATATGTCAGTGTCCTTCCTGAGATAGAGCTGTTTTGCCTGATCTTACCGACTAAAAGCTTCAGTATTATAATTACCCCGTGGCGCATAGGTGGCAGCGAGGTTAAGCGATTGGTTTTGTTCGTCTGTCGTCCGGCGTCTGTCCAGTGAAAGATTTTGCAATGTCTACATTTGCCTCAGACTCTATATAGCCGTATGGACTGTTGGGTTGTTTAAACTTATCACAGTAACTGTGTTCTATCTATATAGGCTGTTACCTGTCTCTGTATGTGTGTTGTATGGCAGTTCATCATTTTGTTGTATAATTAATTCAAACTAGATGTAATTCTGTATATAATCACATTCTCAGTCCTCACTCCTGTGTAGCATAATTTATTAGCTATCTACCCATCTCAGTCATACTACATAGCTACAATGATGGGAATCAACTGTGTGAAATGTAATACTGGCTCTCATGCTGTGGATTTCACTATACAGTGTAGTAGATGCACTGCCAGACATGCCTGATGGAATTAATTTAAGCGCTTGATTCCTATCTCATCAACTATAAATTACATGAGTAATATTACTCAAAAGTGAGGAGTACATGAAATGTTGGCGTATCCAGTACCAGTATCTGGCATCTATCTGCACAGCATCTCAATGATACAAAACACATACTGCAAGGTATGTGTTCTCTGAGCACTTCTAGTCTTCGAAGAAATTAAGACGAACAACTCTATTTCTCTCTGTCTCGAGAACTATGTGATGTATAAACATCGAGCTTGCACCGTTGTGCTGCTAGGTACATGTACATTCCAATAATATTCGAATCCTAGAGTTGGAGAGTGTTTTGGGGTCTCCACACAGAAAAAAAGAAGAAATTCACTGATTATAGAGAGCTCTACGTAGCACCCCTCAGTGCTCAAGCAGCTATGATGGCGAAAGGTTGGCATGCAGTAGCATCGTAGTGGGGCTTCCCAATAATGAAGATCTGAAAGTTGCTTCAGGGAGGAAACACAGAATGGTGTCTGACAATACGTACATTTGCCCGATCATAGCTGTGTCTGAATTTAACTTTGAAAGGCTGTAGCTCCAAAACTAAACATTTGTCCGATCATAGTAGCTGTTTCCAAATTAGGCTATAGCTCCAGAACTAAGCAACGAAGGAACACCAAACTTTTAACTCAAAGTGCGAAAGATCTGCAGCATTGATTGAAGCCCCACCCACTTCCGGTAATAATATGCTCGCCAGTAAGGTCTAAAAAATATCTGGTATCCATTCATCGGTTACTTACTCTATGTGGACTGCATTAATGTACGCACAGGCAAAAATTTCAGTTGAACACACTAGTGCAGGCTCATGCTCGCCCAATGAGCAGCATTTGCAGTACGTTTGATTACTTTTCTGCTAATGCAGTTTTTGATACAAAATATCAATTACATATAGATATGCATGCATGCTCTCACCTGAACCACATAACCTGAAACACACTTGAAATTCTTTGGTTGGCGATCGCCATTGATCAATATAGTTCCTGTCAGACCAGATTTGTCCTTGCGATCTGCCAGAATGTCAAGCAGACTAAAGGATGTATGTACATGTATGCGTGTGTACAATTATATGTTGATTATACAAACTCGTGTAGGAATAGACTCTACAGGAGATTGCCAATGGACAAGGTTGACACACATGACATAAGAGTATATTTTGCCTTCCATGTGGGGTAACTACCCTTGCACATATGTGGTGAGGATAAGCAAATGGCTCTATCTGTCTGTCTGTCTGTTGTCTGTCCAATCAAAAATGGGGTTATGCCATGATTTACAGGGTTATTAATAAGCAATTGCTAAACCAGACAGTAACCTTGAAATCTACCTGAGCGTACCTGAGCGACCAAAGCGGTTTCTATTCTCCACATTTCCAGCTCTTTCTTATTGAAGGCTCACCATTTTAAATACGTACGGTCAAGAATTTAAATACAACAGAGGGTGGGCCTGTAGGCAGTCTCAGAACACGTGCTCATACTGGAGTATAAGTAGAGAAGCATTCGTGTCAAGAATACAGCAATCAATAACGCCCACAGCTTGAATACAGCGATAATATAATTATGAGGACCCGGTATACAAGTCTTTCACACTTTACAGAGCCAGCTGCTCCACCAAGACAGGCAAGTCTACAGTCCAGTCTCCAGAGTCCAGGGTCTCATTTGTAAAAATGTAGCACGGGGTATGTCTCTGCTAAAGACTTTAAGGATTAGCGTAAGTATGTGTAAGTTACAAGTAACAAACACTGTTTCACACTCAGGATAACCTGTAGTGCTCTCTAAGTTTACTTTTCAGCGTGCTGAACTTCCCTGTGGCTTATGTAAGCTACAGTTAGGTAGTGCTAGTCCAATAGGTGGCTCAATTCTGAAGTTCCAACCTCAATCAGTAACTTCTTTGTTTCTGAATTTTTTCTTTTTGATATATGTGCGTATGTTAGTACAGAGACACAAATCACTACTCATGTTGTTACTTACGCATATGTACGTGCAGCAGACAAAATTTAATGTGTCTAACAGTATACGTGGCATGTGTACAAAGTACTAATATACTCATGTTGCTGTCTTAGCACTTATGCCATTGGCCATGCACCCACATTTGCAAGCGGAGCTTGTAAGATCTTTAGTCAAGGACAAGAGCAAGAGTAACCAGATGTTTCACCATCCTGATCATTCTTCCTAATATCCCAGATTAGTAATACAAAACTCTTAACTAGTTTTAAATAGAACTGTAAAAACATGTCTGTCCCATTTCTCACACCCTAAAATAAAGCCTTTATGTTTTACTAAAATTATTGAGTGTACTAAACTCTTCAAAACATCCCGCAACGTATCGTCTAATTCTCCCATGAAAGTACATTTTATGTTGTCATACACAGGACACTCCCAGAACACATGTATGTACTACACTCTCACACTCATCCCCATATATAACTTACGCTGCCTATCATCATTTCTATTTCTATGTCTTTCTAACTTTTCATTCAGACCAACCTTTAATTAAACATCAAGCATGTTACTAGCTCCCCAACCCCCTGCAAACAATTCTATTTCCTTACAGAAGATCAACTTATTGTACAGACTCAGTTTAACAAGCCATCATTGAAGTTTTTATGTATATATTCTCTTTTCCTATCTAGATTTAACTGCAGCAACAATTCACCAATGACTTAATTTCCTCCAGGTCTTCCTCTGCCTACCTCTACACAGTTTCACTTCCCACTCTCAGTCCAGTGTCTAGTAGTACCTATAACTATATCAAATGGTTTGGATATAGCATGGGTAAAAAATGGGTATACCGTATAATTTTTAATTATTCGTCCAAATTATCCTTTTGGGCTGACTAATTCATTGACAGTCAACATGGCACTTCTATTCCACATCCACGAGCTCTCAATGCTTTCTTCCACTTCCGCTACCTCGCTGACTTCAGCAGTGTCATACTTCAGCATTGACAGCACAAATGGCACACACACAGCCACCAATGATATATAGCCACAACAGGCAATAAGCTTACGCACACATGTTAGTCATATGACAGGTAGGAGCACTCCTGCTACTACTACTACTCAGCTGATAGTGCACAGCTGATAGTGCACAGCAATAATAACTTTCACAAGAAACAGCACATGCACAGGTACCCTCTTTGTCCTTGACAGGCCTTTCTATATCAGCTGTCACACTCCAGGGCAGTCCTGCTGACATAATTAGAAGTAATACTACCTGAAACTGAGCATGCAGCTGGCCCATACAAAAAAAATAATCATTCAGAATGGGCCTATCAATTTGTTGGAGGAAATAAATTCCCCGGAAAACTAGGGTGCGGCAAATAATTAGAGGGGTAAATATAATTAGAAGTCATATGCTACTAAACTTTGCTCACTTCCTAGCATTCATAGTACATGTTGCATATGTGGATAAATAAAGCCGCCACATCCTGGCACTTCCAACTGTTAAACTACAGCATAGATGAATGAAAGTTCTATTATCTATGACCACAGCACTTCAAACGCCCATAAGTAAACATAGTTCGGGTGCTCTAACATACAGAAGGGCATCTGGTATCCACTGCTCACATAGGTACGAGAATATACAGGAAAATGTCAGTAAGTTATCCATGAATGTTATAAGCTACTTGGCAAAGAGTAGTACGGAGGCAGCTATGTAGTATACGTGCATAGTAAGCAGACTAAAAAGGCTTTGTAAGCAGTCTACATGTAAAGAACATGTAATCCTCTATCTGCTAGGCTATCTCATCTCAGAAGCTTTTCTCCAGGTAATAGCTGTGGGCTGCTTTCTGTGGCTGACTTTTAATCAAATATCTTACCAACTAGGCTGCTCACTGGGATCGAAGATTCGAATTACCGATCACTTCCTATGACAGAACGTAACACAAACTAGTACACAGTAGTAATTTAAAAGTGGGCTAGATCTATTATGATCGATACATACAACTATAGTGTAATTTGCAACATATCAATAGTAACTACAATGTGTCAATAGTATGCCTGTAATAAAGGACTCACGTCGTCTTTCCACTGCCAGTGGGACCCATAATAGCATTTACTCCAGGAAGCAGCAGTCCACTGGAACATAGAGAATTGTGTAATCACATTCACCATAGTCTGCCAGGCATAAAATAGCCAACATACCCTTACGTAATCAGCAGAAGCAATAATGAGGTGGACAATTGGCAGGTATTATTATGATCACTTTCCACATTTATTTTGTTTGTTCACATCTGCACTTATCATACATCATTGCACTACTGGACAACACATACATGTACGTATATATATATAATACATAGGAGGAGGAAGCTATTTGGGACTGGGGATGCAAAGCACAGTAAAATGTGGGCTGGTAACTGCAAGCTACCCACACTAACTAATTTAGTGCGCAGTGCCTATAGGTTTCTGTGCATTTATAGCTTTGGACAAAGCTACTTGGCTCTGCAGTGTCATCTGTGAGTGTAGCATCACAAAGACGAGTCATATTCATTAACGAAAAGGCTTGCATGCTACTGTTTGCTGATTATGGGGAGTATGCCGTGGCAACTGCTTCCCCTGCCTCTACTTCTGCCACCTATGCCACAGCTAATGAGAGAAATTATAGGACATTGGGCCTTTACTGTCACTTTTGATGGTGTCATCCCAGTCTTAGAAGATCGAACTGGAGTCGTAGTATTTAGCCCATAGATAATAGAGTTCTAGATAGAAAAGTTATACTGCCTAGCCGGACTAACATCTGAGGAATTACTATCATTTTATATTAACTGCACTTTTGTTGAAAATGCTGTACTTTTGTTGAAACTGATTCTCTCATTGTTAGGATGTTAATGTCATATTTCATATGGCACTTTACACAGTTAATATGTTAGCTAACTAACTTTTAATCTCTTACGTAGCCCAACTCATTTTCATGTACAGTGAGGAATGTACATATTTACCATTGACTGTTTAATTCTGGCATTTCTGTCTGGGGGGGTCTCCAGCTTTGAGATGGTTGGTGTGATTAACATCCTAATATTGTATTCCATAAAGTGTTTAGACAACCATTTTTCTGCTAGATAATATAACTCCTTACAGACTCATAAGAATGCATGGATGAAGTCAACATTAACACTTCCGTAAGGGCATGGTACTTACACAACTGTTTCACTGTTCACCCGTTTTTCTGCTCACTACATGATCTTTATGCTTGGGAGTGCAGTTCGCTCAGTTGCTAACCGTACGTCATAACATTTTATTTGTATAAATGCTGTTTTAATATTAGCTTAAATTTCTTCTATTAAAATAATTGTTGCATTGGGCGTCAGAATAGACAGTAAAATTATTATTAACAGCAGCTCAAGCTTAAATACCTTGCTGAATGCAGGATGACCTTCTGACTCTTTTCCCTACAACCTCCCACTTCGTAGCTGACGTCGTGGAAAGCGATGCCATGCAGTTGCCCATGCGGAACACTTCCTATTTTCTCTTCCGTGTGGATATCCACGGCGATGCTCTGTACAGTGCTGCCATACGTAAACTCAGCAGACGCATCATCTGCAAGTAAAGCCTGAGACGCAGACATTGCAGCTCAGCTGGAAGTTCTCGTCTCGCGGGCCAGACACCCTCACGAAAAGCATGCAGGATAGATTTTTGACCTTTTGTTCTCGCAACCGTAATATCTACCACCATAGATAATAGAGCATAACCATCTTAGATAATGGAGCATAACCTATGGTTGCGCTCTATTGTCACCACCACGGCGCATAATTTTCTGGACTGCTAGCTAGCTAAGCGGAGTAACGCGACACCGCGAAAAATTATGACCTAACCTTAGGTTAGTCTCGTGCCCAGCCCGGGCCGGGCACGAGAATAACCTTAGGCGCGCTAGGCCTACCCTAAACTTCGCGTAAGTAAGCTTATAATTTTCGCGCTGTCGCAGTCAGTGTGTTTTAATTGATTTTCAATTATGCTGAAGCAAAAGCTAGTCTATTGGAATGAACAAAAGAATTTTTGGCGTGCAAGTGGAAAAGAATTTCTTCTTTTGTACTAATAATCAGTGAAACTACTGTGTGGGCTAATCGAGATTGCTCTTTTGTTGCAATTATGGCTCAAAATACGATGACAATAATTTTATAGGAGAGCTTACAGCATGATTTAAACTTTTCAATAGTTATAAGGGATATTAAACTTGTAACCTGCTGTAGTTGCAGAGTTGTAAGGGGAGATTTTGCCTAATAGTGCTGATACTTGACCTTTAACTACCTTACAAGCCTCTGTAACTATGGGCAAGATTGATACTTTGATTATCAAAGGTCAGCCTTGCAAATGGCTGACCAATGGGGAAACATTAACTCATAAATAGAGAGAAGAAATTCACCTAATGACCATATAGGATATCTTAAATTGCAAGCTTGTACATATATATGGGTACAAGGTATGGGATGAGAAAGATAGCCAGGCTACAATGGCTAGTTTTCTTTTTATTTAGTATGATGATGTAGCTACGTACATGTAAGCTACAATGTGCACGTACCTTCTGTCATTTGCTAGTGACCTGGAGTAAATAGATGCGGGAAGACCATGTACGTAACACACAGTTGATTAATGTAAACTTTTGCAGCTAATGTGATGCTAGTGTAACACCAACTAGTGTATCTACCTACAGAGTATTTCTTGTTCATGAGCTATAAATAGTCATTTACATGTACTAAGTAGCTTGTTGTTTGCGTGTGCATACAGGCCAGGTGACATTCGGCCAATCAGTTTTCTTTTTTAATTTAGTCAGGTGACATTTTAAATGCACAGTTTGCATACTTTAGTGTGCATTTATGTGTAGTATAACCATGGATAATATAGTACTTATTATCCATGGCATATAGCTTATCTGGTACTACATATAACCTGTGTTTCATACGTATGTACTGTTATTATTATGCAACCAGTGATTGTTATGTAATTTACAGAAACCACTAGCGAGGCAAGAGGATAATACAGCAGCATACAAAGTTTAGGGCAAGCACTCTGTGCATCTTCAGTATGCCTTGAACTACCACTGCTCATTCCTTCTGTTGACAGCTACACATGTAACAGGTCTGTAAATCATAAAGCCAACAAGAAGCACAACCACAGCTATTATATATATGCACAATGATAACTACAGATATGGCTGTTTCAAATGTGCAAGGTTAGTTTTGATTCAGCAAAAACAGGTTCAAGGTCACGCTACCTGCAGTTACTGTAGGGCTCTAGGCAGTGCACATGTGCATGTATAGTGGTTAAATGCCGACTTTAGTAGCCTTGTACCCAGACCTATACCGCAAAAAATCTCATTCCATTTGGTCTGGGTACAAGGCTAGAATTTAGCTTGAAGATCCTAAAAAAGACTGGGTGTAGTTCTACATGTACACTACACGATCATTGTTGGGTTTCCAAATTCCAAAATTGTTTAATAAATCAGAATTTGCAGTTTCGCCTTTGGCGACACGGCCTTCTTCGTGTAAGTGGTGTAAATTAAGTCTGCAAGTGACGAAAAGCTGGATGAGAGCCTGGGACCGAGGCTACAAAGATGGCCCATGGCCCAGAGGAGGTCGGAAGCGTATGCGGATGTAAACGGAATTCCGTCTACGTACGCTTATGCGATGATGTCATGGCTCCACGAAGAGCCAATCATCCTGGGAAGTGAAAAGGATCATACATGTACAAACATTTAAACTATTATAGCAGCTTTTTCATAGTCAATACCAGCTAGAATACTAGATTCACCAATTCACTGAGGTCAAGGTTAGAAATCATAAGTTAAATTTAAGTCTTGTTCTGCTGTAGTCTCATTTAATAACTGTACTACCGGTATGCAATTGTGCAGATTACAAACCTGCACGGCATAGCCTGCAAGGACACGAAAGTTTCTTCTCCAGTGATGAGTACAGCACCGCTCAAACCAGCCTTTTGATCTGCAAGGATGTCCAGCAACCTACAATATGTACGTATTCACTTACAGTTATATATCTCTCTGTACGTGTATGTCATGCATGTCACTTTGCACAATTTTGTTTTGCAGTATGATGCGCTGTTGACTTTCATTTGCTAAGGTACACTACACACCACACACCGTCTGACTTAATTGCACAGTTACTGCTTCCTTTGCTTCCAAGCCATTTTAGAGGGCAAGCAAAGGACAGCAGAGTAATGCAGGTTCTCACACATGCACACTGTCAGTGTACCCATAGATAATATAGCTCCGTAATGAAGCTATACTATCTATGGTGTACCCATCACAATGGCGATGCTATTCTGCTTTCAAAATAATCCATGGCTGTATGCCATTCGACTTGGAATGACACACTAGTAGCTAATAGTGATCATAGCCTGAAAATGTAAGAATAAGTATAAAAATAGAATCCACTCGTGATCACAGGCCCAATACTTTCACATCAACTCACCTCTGGACGAACTTCACGTGTTACTCTGGTTGTAGAGTGTTGGTAGGTCAGCTGATCGCCTTTAGCTATCTTAGCAAGGGATCTCAAATAAAAATTATTCCTCGTACCTGTGATGACATTTACATAAAAAAAACATTAATATTCTGCAGCAAAACAGCAGCAGGATGAAACTTACTATTATGGAATGTGTCAAAGGCCAAGTAGGCTGCTCCTTTAAAGTTGTGGCAAGCCTCACATTCGTGCCCATATACATTCTGGCTTGGATGTGCTGCAATACGAAATGTAGATAATTTCCTGTGTGTATATACATATTTGGTACTGTAACAACAATACACCTCTGCTCCTTTGAGTGCACTGTGAACGGGAGATCTCAGCTGATCAGGTTACATGTATCTACCATGTTTTTAGCATGCCCAATTGACTATAGGAGGTCATGTACAATTTCCTGTCCCTAGCCCTTGATATAGCTAACAACGTCAGCTTTGCCAGAGTCAGTAACGAGAAACAATTCTGGAGATGATTCAAAAGGCTGGAAGAAAGCAACGAAGGCGTGTCGCAACAGACTGAGCTGACACAGCGGGCACGTATGGGAATCTGCCGTAGACTGCTCTGAAGAAATCTACTGGTGTCATAAGCTCAGAGAATCTATTAAAAAGCTCGGCCTAGCCTACATATGCATTTCATGGATGAATATGCAAAAAGTAATACCTGACATAATGTAAACATCAAAATTCTAGTACACTAGCCTGGTACCCCGGTAACATTAAGTCTGATGTACACACTTTGTGCACTGTTGTATACAAAGCACTGCTCTTATGCTACTTGTACATGTTTACATTCCCCCACTAACCAGGGTATAAATGTGAACACACGTAAGGGTAGCCTGCAAGAGCCTGGAAACAAGGCTAATTTAAGGGTATATAGCTAGTGTGCAGTCAAACACTGCATTCTTGATCTGACAGTCAAACTTATATACATGTAGCAGATAACTGATCATGTGCACTATTGAGTATCCATGACATTGGACAGACTGAAGTTCCCACCTCGCAATAGCAGTGCAAGCTGTGGCACCAGAGGTCTCATACTCTCAGCACACTTTCTATTTTTACTAGTTCTTAAGGGTAGCTAGTGTGCTGTAAATTCTTCATCAACTGAACCATACTGCAGCTTGTCAATGGCAAGGTAAAGTCAAACACTGCATTCTTGATCTGACAGTCAAACTTATATACATGTAGCAGATAACTGATCATGTGCACTATGAGTATCCATGACATTGGACAAACCGGAGTTCCCCACTCGCAATAGCAGTGCAAGCTGTGGCACCAGAGGTCTCATACTCTCAGCACACTTTCTATCTCTACTTGTTCTTAAACTACATGAAAACTGGAGTTACATACTTGTTACCTTTGTGCTTACAGCCTAGGCCTATATCGTTTCCTCTCTTGCAGTGGTGCAGAAGAGGATACAGCGTACCAGAACACCGGCCATGGTACAACCAGATAGCACTGACTTACACATCTGCTTAGACTTGTGACTAAATGACGTGTGTCTACTGGGACAACATGCAAGCGTCACAGACACAGATTTTAAACGCGCATCTATAATATCTTGCTTACACGTACGCGTCAGCAAACGCGACGGTGGGTGGGGCTGAGGCGGAACTTGATTCTATAATTAGAGGGTAAGAAACAAAAATGGCAGTTCGACAGAGAAAACCGTTACCAAAATCTACCTGCGCTTCCGATGAGCTTTCGGCGACTCTGCAGGAATGTGCAAATGCATCAGCAAAGAAGTTAAACGGCAGTGAATTTGGTGACTGCTTATTCACCGCTGCTGAAAAACTCGACATCAAGATGAGTTCAAAACGTATGAAGCTCAGGCGACCAACCGGTACTTCCTATTGTTGTTATTGCTTCAGAGTGATTTGGGGCTGCTTCCTCCTTTTGGTAGCTATTGGATTCCTTGTTTCACGTAATGAACCTGCCAGCTCGTATTTACACAGGACCATTCATACGAGAATATACAGTGATATTGTGCGTCCAGTGAGGTTAGGCCTCTTAGCAGTTGGTTCGTATTTGAAAGCTGCTGGAATTGATGTTTTCCATGACTGTGTGGTGGAGAACCCATTCTTAAGGTCAACAGAACAGTGTGTTTGTATGCACACAAAGGAGGCTACAGAAGTAACTTTGGATGGATCTGTGCTACCATTTTCGGTTTACGAAAATCCAAAAGAGATATATGTTCTGAGAAATGTAGTGGATTCAAAACTCAGCCTGGAGCAGCTTCAAGATTTTCACATATCTCATGGAAAGAACCCCCCTGCTTGCCTTGAAATTGGAAATGAAGGACAGAGTGGACCACTTTTCTATCGACAGCTTTTCGACAAACCACAGATGTTGAAGTTTTTGACATCTAATGAGTCCTGGAGCTTTACATGGTAGGAGTGTGCAAGACTTTGTTGTTTGCTGATCAGCTCGTGAAGATTTCTATCGTTAACTTTTTCCCCTATCATTTCAGGGCTGAGTGTCCAGATCCAGTATCACAACTCTCTTTTCGTTCATTACTACCTTCTCCATCTTACTTACCTCATGGACTGTATCTACACAGCAATTCCCTTTTCTCCATTAGTACACAGTGGGGAACAGCTGGACATATTGTTGTAAGTTATAAATTCTATATTTATGAATTTCAGAGAGCCACCACTATTGCAAGGGATAGTTTTTTCCCCTGCCTATGTATCAATGTACAATTTCCCTGTTGCTATGTCATGGTTAAGGTAGGAGGACCTTCGAATCCGCGTGATTCTTCTCATAAATAATTAATGAGTGATGTCACTCGAGTGGCACTAATTAATATGTTTGCATTTTCCCATGGTGGCAACCGGAATCAACAGGAGGGGTGTGTCACTTTGATGTGGATAGCAGCTCTTTCATGTGCAATATCGGCACTTTGATGTAGTTGAGCGGTACTAGTACTCTAATGTTGGCTTTCAACACTTTTTTTTAAATATGACCTCGTAATTATAGTGACAAGTAGACTGTGAATGGCTGAATGGCTAGCTAGTGTGTTGTAGAAAGATTGTTAGGCTGCTTGAGTGCCTAGAAGTCACCCAGACAGACGAATGTTGACAGGCAGTTGCCCATCTCAGGTAGACTAGAATAGTGACCTTTCTGGCCGGTAGGCTTTGCCCACTTTTGTACTGTACGACTTTCTAGCTAGCTATGTGAAAATCTGTGGAGATTTATAGGGAGTGCTTGGCGGGTGGTTCTCAGTAACCGAGGGGTGAGTGGAAAATCCCATCCCTAAATTTTCTGTGAGTAGGTTGAAGTTTGTAAGGCAGGGCTCGAATTTGTGGATTATTTAGCAGAAGGTGTGATCAAATGCCTCAATTTGAGATAGACTTTTATGTTCTTAACCAGGCCATCCATTTGATTTGGGTATTCCAAGACCAGGGTCCTCCTACCTTAACAAATCTGATATTTCTTATCAGAAAATCAGCCAAGAACGTTTTAAACTAACTGCAGTTGTAGAGCTATAACAGGCTGTCTGTCTCATCCTGCATAAGTAGATAAGTAGGCAAGCTCAGTATAGCAAAAGTGGCAACTCTTGTGTACTTCAATTAGCAGCTGTACCTGATGATCATTGCGCTGTGACATGTGGGTAGTCTGTGCATGTATTGCGGTATGTATTGTCGCTTGTTCCATTGGTTTTTGGGGAAGTATTTTTTGGTGGAAGTGCAACCCTACATGACTTGTTTTTGCACTTTTTGGCAAAGTGCTTTTTTTCCTTATAGAAGAGAATTGGAATCCTTGTTCACAGTTTTGCCTAATTGTAACCATTAAATTTTGGTAGTGTAAGATTGAACGTGTGCATGCTGTTGCTTGTTTCAGAAGCTTTGTATTTGGTTACAGAAGTTATTGTTGTGTTATGTGTTATGATATTGATATGCACACACACACACACACACCATCATGCATATACACAGACTTCACTAATGTCTTCTATCACTCTGGTGAATGTCTTAGAGGGAGAAGCGAGGTTTTATATGAGTTCACTAGGAGATCACTGTTTTGACTACTGCACTGCACTCAAGCACCATCCCATACTCAAAGCAGGAGATATTAGTAGGTTACTAGTACATTCTTGGGTAGTGTAAGATTTATGTATGAGTAGCACTATACTACTCTTTGAAAGATCAAAGGCATTATGTAGTGTGTTGGACAAGTTACAAAACATTCTGCAAACAGTTTACCCAAAAATGACTCCTGTGAATTTATTCCCCACTAGGGACTTGAATGTAGCTAACCACTTGCCTGAACTTGAAGCTAGCCTCCAGTAACCATAGAAACTGGGGGGGGGGGGGGGCTTGCTAGACTCTTAATTAGGCTTGAAAGCAGTAACTTATCATGTTGTCCACATCCTGATTAAATTATGAAAGCATGCAGGAAAAGTTGTCCTGGGTAAAGCCCAGGATAGTGATAGCTATTTTGTCCTATTTTATTTCAGAAAATAAAGCAGCATGTGGACAACAAGTTATCATTGCCTAATTAAGAGTTCATTCCTCCAGTGTCTATAGAGAGCCCTCCAGTTTAGCTTTTAGCTCAATTCAAACTCAAACTAGTGGCTAGCCGCATTCATGTTGTACTAGAGTCCACTGGAGAGCTATTTCAGACTTCTGGAAAGCTGCTTTGAGTTCAGGTTTGTGTAGGAGAATGTTTGTAACTCTACAACAGTGACAACACTTTAAATTTGTCCAGCACACTGATGCCTTTGATCTACTAATTAGGATGCGACAATATAACTAGTACTCTCACTTTATATTTGTACTACACGACAGTTGGTCCTCCTCCAAGTCCCAGTATTACCGATGTACCATAGATGCATGTCGTACTGCTGTATTATGGATATATTGGCGAAGTTATTTTTGTAATTCTTAGATACGTAGCTATGTGTGCCTGCATATGAGACAGGTTCTGTCTTTTTAATTAAACAAGAAAGTCCTGAATATGGACACAGTGAGTGTTAATGAATTTTTCCCACAGTGGTGTTTGATGAACACTATTGGACCTACCAGCTGGAGACTTGGAGTAATATTTCAATCACCTTGGTAACATCACTTGTGACGTCTCCACCATTTAGTTATGACTAATCGCATTACTCCCATAGGCCAAGTGTGATTATTCATACTTGCACACTTGTTTGTAATGACACTGTTTTAGCTAGAACTACAGCATCACATAGAATCGAGTGCAATTTGGACGTTTGTAAATTGCCTATTGTTCATGCCCAAATCAGCCTTGTATCCAGGTCTTCCCACTCTAGCTACAAAACTAAGTGTGAGGCTACCCAGATTACACTCAATTTCATGTAATTATGTAATCATAATCCACCAACTGGACAGCTTTTGTTATGTAAATTACTGTCGTGCATGTCATTGTACTAACTGGTAGTGCTTTTAGTTTAGATTACTTGCCCTCTCAATTAATTAGTGAACAGCGTAACCAACAATACATGTTGAGGTCAGAATGGAATGTATCCTTCCATGCAATAGGATGTACACGTTCTTTAAAGGTAAACATGTAGTTGCACTATGTATACAGGTAAAGCTCAACTGCACTTATGAGCATGAATGGGTCATTCACCCACTCATTATTGCAGTGAACTTTACTCTGCGACTGGTGCCTATACGTAGTGCAACTACTGTACTACATTTGCACAAATGTAGTACAGTACACTATGTACACCAGTCACAGAATAAAGTTAACTAGCCTGTAAATCGCTAATGAATGGGCTAGTGATTAAAGGTAAGCTCAATAAAATCTGCATTTGTTAAGGAAGTGGTCACTTATTAATTTGTAGTTTTTTGGTTGCTGTTGCCAACTGCTGAACCCGCTAGTGTATAATGATATGTTTCCACACCTGTATCCTTGCATGGGATGCATATGAGCTACTAGGAACAATTATGGATAGAGCAATTATTGCATGCTTCAAGGTATGAATTGGTTGGTAATAATGCCATGATACAAATCACATAGCATAAAGCATAATTATACTGTCCCTGTCACTGGCTATAGAGGTGATTATAAGAATTGCATATAATCCGCATACTTTACTTATCCTTCTTAATTGAAAGAAGAATGATATAGGCAATGAAAAGAAAAACCACAGAAAAAAGTACAAGGGCAAGTTGATCATACCACAACCAGTCAACCTGATACCCAATTAGACTCAGCTGTTCCAGACCATCAAATGTACACATTGAAGTGTTGAAACTACAGTCAGCGGTGGTATTCACAGTGCTGAGCAGACTAATATCAATGGCACTGCAAAAGAATATTTCATAGCTCATTGTAAATCTCTTTAAATGAGCACACTACATACAAATTAGCATAATACCCAGTAGTACTGTAGAGAATCATGTAAATCTTGGCCCTACAGTTTTTAAACTGGGGCTAACTAACCATGGTCCACTGAACACCAGCCCATCCATTTCATTAATAGCCATTGCCTGTGCAAGGAAATATATATCACAGGTTATAAGAGCACTAACACTTCTGAATCATTCACAGTGAATGCCTCTGCTCACTCAGAAAACGTTTAGCTAGTCAGCATTGGTGGCACTCACTCTGTTAACCAATTATTAGAAAATGTTCCTTCTAAGATGACAAATTCAACACAGAGCTAGTTTTACAAGCTATGGTTGGCTAGTTTGTGAAATTGGGATTAGATCTAGTGTGACAAATGGTGCTCATTTACCTACCTCAATACTGTATCGTATAAAGCTAAGGAACTTCATCCACTCAATCCAACCAGGAAGGGACTGGAGTGCTACAAGAAGACCCCCAAACAGCTGTGTATAAACAAAAGCAGGAGTACTAACTGGTACATACACATACACGACTCTACAAAGAGAAACCTTTGTTGGGTGTACACAAGTAAATTTGTAGTACTCCGTGAGAACTTTCTACACTCATGGGCTTCATTTGGTATACATCAATATACCCTGTACCAAGAGCCCATTAGCGCCGCGAAGCGCTCCTGCCTGTAATATATTTTGTATTACACCTCAGGTAAAAAGGAATGCAGTGCAGAATTTGTAAATTATTCAGTGATCAAGATTAGTGAAGCTGTAAAGGTCTCTGCAAAGGAAACAACATCACATGTAGGATCAGAAAGTCTAGGTTTGGGAGGGAATAGGGCAAGGAGCTCTTTCTTGCTTCCAAAGCCAGACAGCTCGTAATAAAACTCATCACCACAATGACTTATCATTTGCCTAGCTTGGTATTTAGTTTGGTATTTAGTGTGCACTACACTAATGGCCAGCACGATACCTGACAGATAATGAAGGGAGGTGTAGCTAAAGCGTTAGCCTCGTGCCTAGGCTCTTCCCTTCCATGCAAAAAGCCTGTGCATGAAGTGCGCACGAACATGTTAAATTGATAGGCTGAAGGTAGAGGTCCACTGACAGCAGTCGTGTATTGTTGAGAAAGAAGCAGTCTTTGTTTTTCAGTAAATGAACACTGATTAATATGTGTATCTATTGTTATTTGGTTATTCTGGTACGAGTTGTTTACAGCATTCATTTTGGTCTCTATGATAGGCATATAGCATCTGGCCTTGGGCCCTATATGTAGCATACACCTCATACTTGAATATAGCCAAGCTACTGCTGTATTGCCCTGACTACAGGGCTATTAATATGCTATTTCCGTGTTGGTTCTGTGTGTGTTCATAGTAAAACTACATGTGTGTAGTATCCTATAAAGGAAAACTGTCCAATATCCACTGAGTGATTTTGGATGGGTTGATGAACAGGGCATTTAGGGTTATTGGAAGGTGTGTACGATGCATAATAAATTTATTACTGTATGGAGCGATAGCCATCCAATATCACTGGACATTGACTTATCTTGCTTACAATAGGCTCGTCCTTTAGACACAGACTTGTCCAATATCCAGTGATATCAGATTGCTACCCATTCAATAGCATAAATTTAAAACTGTTGAAAAACTAATACCCTTACCAAGGACACCACATAGACAATAGAGATGAACAGGTTAGCAACAGAAGCGACATTGACTGCAGCACTGATGGAAAAGGATATGGAGACTGCAGCAATATTACCCAACATTATTGTCAGAAAATAGATGAAAAACTTGTCTGCAGCCAGTTGCAAACCTGTAGCAAAACAATCATTGTACTGGGATTTACCTCTATGTAAATGTAAGATTCTAACTATTTTAACTAGATTGGCTATATTGCTTAAATTTACCACTAATCAGATTAATTTTAGTAAAACTCTGAGATAATGTCTACAACTGGAAGTTAAATGAGTACATCAATTACAGTACAAGTTTAAAGTATGTAGTGGACAAACCAATCATAAAGTAGGTGATGATGGCAAAAACGATGTTGGGGAGGATCCTAAGAGGAATGATATCTGTCAGAACCTTAGCAAAAAAGAAAGCAGATACACTGTAGTAGCCACTTGCATTCTCATGACTGGAGGAGGGAAAAGAGGTATGGGAGGGGAGGGAGAGGATAATGAAACATACCTCAACCACTGGACAGTAATTCAGCTTTATAAATGAGATAAGTGTATGAGCTAGCTCTATTCTGCTACACTCACCCTCTGTTGTAATGTATAGCCAGAAAAATTGATGGGACCATATCCGTATATTTGAATGTGCAAAGACACGTATCACTGCAATACTAAATGCAATCTATGTGAAACATGGTTGTTTTACAAGAGGCATTGCTAGCAACAACAACTTGGGAATGAAGCATTTCTGATGTACCATGACAGAGATATGGGACGGAGTTCGCGACACTCTCAATTATGCTATTAGCATGGCACATATCTCATGAACGGAGAATGCTGCAGCTTGGTTGCTATTAGTTAAAGGTAGGTATTTGTATTGTTCCAAAATCATTGAATGTTCATTCTGACAAGTGGTTAGTGAGATAGTTTAAAATTGTCAAAAAAAGTGGGATACAGCCCCTTTCCACAAATCCAGGTCACAAATATGGGTGGAAGGTAATACGGGGGGAAATAAACTTTGCAGAACTGTCACCGTTCGGTAAACCGGCAAATTATCCAGCTATATGGTAGGCATGGTGACTCTCTGGTATACCTTCAGAGACAAATAGCACGATTGCATGATAGTTCTGATGGATTGGGATAGCGTGGAGTTCAAAGAAGGATTTCTTTACAAACCTAGCTCATATGTAGTACAGGCTTACATGAACAGAACTTTCTGTTGGATGAACACCTCAAGTGCTGAAAGACTGCCAAACGCTTGGTTTACAACAACAAAAAAGAACACTCCAATCCTGTGTGAAGAAATCATTATTTGACACCTATCGTATTGAGTTAGTCATCAATAATTATTGAGGACTAGGTATAATCAGTTACAGTAGCATGGAAAGTATACATGTGCGTATATATATACATTACAGGAAGTGGGCAGGATCTTGCATCCATACTATGCACTGTAAATTTAAAAATGTATGGTGTTTATCTGGTAATTTCATTCTGGAGTTATAGCCTGACAAAGTGATACACATAACAGTTGGACAACTATTAGAGAGTAGTAGGCACACCCTGCCACCCTCTAGTTAGAACAAAAGGCTGCAGTCAGTCAGTAGTCCATGTGCTCAGGGTCAATTTTGGCGTGCTATAACTCCAGAACCAAGCTACAAACAAACACCAGAGTTTTACGTAACTCACAGTTGGATGTAGCGATAGAAGGTCTCACTCGCTAGCTAGATGGCTATAGGTTTCCTGCTGAATGACCCACAAAGGGCACACTACTATCCAGAATAAATCAACGAGTGTATAGTGACTTAAATACTCAACCACAATGTATAGTCAAGCATGGATGACATACATGTATAATTATGCTTTTCCTGCTAGTGTTTTGCCAAAGTATTCCACGACCATTTGATAAACTTCCTGCCATACTGCAGCATCTTGTAACCTAAGGTCCTCTATACCCACTCATGCAAAAATCACATTTCTGCTAAAAACTTACATCTGTCAATACAAATGCTTCTAGCGCGAAATCAATATTTGTATAGGGTATGCCAGGTTTCACAAATTCGGACACATAGTCGTCATTAACTGACAAACCTGTCGTTGAATCCTAGTGGCTCTGTAGTTCGCTGGAAGTAGATCACTCCGATAATCAGTGCAAAGAACGTCACAGTAAAAAACTAAAAGAACGTGATAAATTGACAATCATGTATGATATGTATACCAAGTATGTCCAAGATTGGGAGGCAGTTATGATATTCTAAGAACTGAATTAGTTGTGACCAGACTTAGGCTTGCAGGTTAATCCTAACCATGGTATCCACACACCAGCTTGCTAACTGCAGACAGCATAAAAATCTATACCGGGTAAAAACTTTTGAACATTATTGTCTATAACAAACGCTATCATCCTATGAATGTAATAACATCAGTACGCAGGAAGTACGGGTGAACTACAGTGTATGTTAATTGTATTATCTAAGTACACATGGCTGAATGTAAACAGGAGCATCAGAACGGCCCTGAAACAGTTTGCATGGAAAAAAGAACTTACATACCAGTAGACAGCGTAAAGGTGCCCGTTGTGTTTCAATTCCAGTGTAACTACAAGTTTTTAACAAGCTAGACCGGACTACATGTGGCTAGATTGAATATGCGACCAAAGCAAGGTATGTATGCATAGTGGAGCGGCAATGCAGTTTGCTACAGCTCTAAACTAGCTTTTCTCCCCTGTACTTCTAGCTCTGTGTTTTTAACCTCGTCTTTTTAAATTACCCCACTGGAGCACCCAATCACATGTCTTTTCATTGAACCCATCCTGTACTTAAGCATGCAGACAAAATGTGGAGTGTGGTACATTATGGTGAGCAAATTGTCCCTGTTAGTATACATAGTAGGCAGAGAATGTTGTAGTGCGTACCTGCAAGATGGAAGTTAATGGGTTTCTTATGAGGTTTACAGCTGAGCGTAGAGACACAATCAGTAACTACATGTAGACAAAGGAGAAACATGCACTGAGTTTATCAACCATATGGAACCAGTAACAAATATGACAGACTTGACAACTTTTTATCTATATGCAAGAGTATGGCTAAGCATGACTGAAGTAGAACACAGCTTTAAGTTCTTCCCCATGGCACTACAGGATATTGTATACTTGTTACCAGCTGGAGCGCAAGCAGCATGTGAATGGCTAGTCCTAAGATTGCTTTATGTTTTCAGCGTTTGTCTGTTTATGTGTCCGCACATATTACGTGTGCAATATAATACGTCATACATATATGTTACTATGCAATTGTAGTATATAGCAGCTTTTGGAGATTTGTAGGCCAAGCTACAGCAAATGAAGATGGTTGTGTGTTGCCTAGATGGTAAAATTTTATAGGCAGCTATAAAAATCCTGACATATAGCTACTAACCGGAAGTGCATGGCTGAGTCAGCACTTTCGCTGCACTGCTTTCGATTGCTTATCAGTTTGTACTTGATGCTTACTGTTAGGAGCATAGTTACTGTATTTCGTAGTTCTACAGCTGCAATTAGCTCGGCCTGAGCTGAGTTGTGTGTATTGTACGGGAAAGGTTCCCGGCTGGTTTTTTAGACATGTAATGTTAGACTTGTAGATATAGTCTTTTCCGCACTACTCCATATTTTCATGTTTAAGTCCAGGGAATGAAGCTTGTATTCTAGTTCATATTGGGTGGAACAGCAATATAGCACCAACCTGCCAGAAGAAACTGGTGGCATATTTGATTGAGTTCTGCTTCCTGTTCTTGAAGTGACCTGCAATGCCACTGGCCTTTTCCTTCTGCTGCACGCCTTCAAGCATGGGGTCTATTGCAGCCTTCAGCTGGCGGTACTCCTCTGACTGCAAGTACAGACTGTTGAAGTCCACTGACCCGGGCTTCCCATTTGACACCTTCACACCTGCAGTAAAGGAGCAAGCAAGGTGGCATTACATGTCTATATATTGTTCACTTAGTTGGGTCTAATTTCTAGTATATTCAACATTGCATTTTCCTGATTCATTCATCCGCTGTGCCCCACTCTTCTCCTCTTGTCCATTCAGTGCTTGCTGTTAGTTCACACTTAAACCTGCAACTCAAATGTTATTGGCTACAACTTTTAGCTTGCAAGCTAAAAGTTGTAGCCAATAACTTATAGACAGACAGAACCAATTGCTGAACTCCGCTGCATGTGTACAATTGTACATATGCGGTGAGGTTAAGCAATTGATTCTATGTTGTTTGTTGTCTGTCTACTTGGTGAAAAATAAAATACAATTTAGAGGGTTAAAAGACTGCTGAACATGTTGAAATCAAAAAATGTACATGTGTGTGTATCTGATAGTGGCCAAAGCAACTCTACTCTCCACATTTTCAGCTCTTGCTTATTTAACAATGGCATGTTCCACAACTAGAATACAACAGGGGGCAACATATGCAGACTCTTGCTACCAGTTCATATGTGGCTTATATGTAGATAAATGTCCATGTCGTAAATACAACCATCGGTCACGCCCACAGCTTGGATATGACCATACACGACCACTAGTACACTCTGGGTACGGCTACACAGCCAGGTGCACTGTACCAACAGCTCCATCTGGGTTCTAGCCAGGTCTCATTTATAAATTATGCAGCACGGGGTATATCTTTTCTAGTGACTTCTATTTTGTATGGTAAATGTTATCGCAAGTCCTACTCCACTGAAGATGACACCTTGGGTCGACTAGTAAGAGAGATCCTTATTAGAGCCGTTGCACACATATTCCAAATTCCAGACCTGATGTTTTGTCTGCCTCCGCTTAATTTAATTACTCTTACATGTATACTTATTACTCTACAGATGAAACATACAGTAACTAGCCACAACCTACCTTTCTCATCCTCTTTGTTTAGCTCATTGGCGTTGATAATGTCCAGGAAGAAGTCAGCTGGATTGTCATGCTGCTCACACACAAGCCCTACAGGGAGGGGGGGTCAGACACAGGGCAAATTAAGTCCTAATTACAGTTACAAAATAGTTGGGTGGGCTAGCCATGTAGTCAGACTTTCAGCATAGGCCCAGCTACTTAGTTAGGGTTTCCTAAAACTGCAATTTGAATTGAGGTATAATAGCTTTTACTTGTGCATCATGTAAACTAGGCCTTCAATTAGTACACTGCATGAATAATGTATATACAAAATAAATGCAGTTACTAGTAACATGATGTTATAGTACAAAGTATAGGGTTTCTTCCACACAGCATACAAAGAATGCCACAAAGCATAGGAAACTCAGAGTTGGGTACACATACTATAAAGGCTCTAAAAGTTCTAAATGAATTAAGTCTCTATGTGGCAGGTCTCAATTACTGTGGTTTCACTTAGTAGCCCATACATATATGTACGCGTGGCTTCAGTTACAATCTCAAGAATGCCCACACAACTATGACAGAATCAGGTTTCCATCAGCCTGTCTCTCTTCAATGACAAATTTACATGGTAACACCATGGCTTCATCATACGTAGCAGAAATTTAAATTCTTTGATTTGTTCTTTAATTCTTTAATTAGGAGTCTGGAGCTGTCAGCTTTGCATATGTTCACCATTCAGACCACGTTCAAGATTTTGGTGTTTGGTACCAGAGACTTATGATCTATTACCACTTTCACACACACAGGAGTTGACACAGTGCACTGTCTTAGGCTGACACTGGATGCTAATGCATTACACAAAAACTCCTACCTTTTGTATTCAGTACTGCCATACGTACAACGTACGTGAAAGACACATATGGGTGTACTTATTGAAGGAAAAAGTTACATGCAGGATTATGACCTAAGTACCTTGCTCTTCAAAGTATCCAAGAGCTCTCTGTGGCAGTCCATGGTAGACCAGAGCCCCAAGTGAGAGGAGAGTGAGGCTGTCAAACTGCTTGAAGATGGCATAGCGGGGCTGGTGGATCGACAGGATTACAATCCTATCATTGACTTGACTCAGGCTGAAAGAGAAAATGGTAATGGTCACTGAGTGTACTGTACCACATATATCATTGTGTAATTGTGTGACTATTGGTTGAGACATGTTTCTGCTTTATGTTATCACTAGTCAAAGTTGATATGAAACAGTAAAATGTTTTGGTGCTTGTCTTGCGTAATACACTGATGATGGTGTCTGTATGGTCACAAAAACATTTGACTTGTACTAGTGGTAACATACAGCAGATTGAAGCAGCTCGTGTAACTCCACATGTATGTACATACAAACTGGCTGAAGATTTGAAACCGGGCTGTACGTACATGTATACAATGCAGAGTGTAGCAGTTGCAAGCTAATAAAGTGCGCAATGACTATAATTATATGGAACTACATGTGTACAGCAATACAAAGGTCCTACAGTTTCTGGGTGTAAAGAAGATTGACCTACGTACGTGTACAAATTCCTATTTAGATCACATCCCATTTGCTGCTTGCAAGAGTAGGACTTGTACATGTATGTATTTTGGGTGCTTGTCAGGGTTTCATACAGAGAGGGGCACCCTAGGATCCCCCCCCCCCCCCTCCCCATCCCCCCCCCAGGATTTTGAACTGTTAAAATGTTGAACTTGTGGTTTAACACAAACTTGGGGTAGTCACATACACTGTATATGTAAACTGCTATCTCAGGGCAGTTGTTTTGTTCGAATTTTCTGAGGGAGCATTCGACCCCCATTGCCAGAATCTCCTCCCCCCCCCCCTCTTAAAGTTGGTTGCCAATGTTTCGCACACATGTATGGTTAACAGTGTCAGCAAATTTACAATAAATGTACTTAAAAATGCACCAAAAGTGATCTCAGAGGGTCTAATTAAAAAATTTTTCCATGCCCCCAGACCCCCCTAGCATGACGTACAATGAGAACTTTTCTGAATGAACCCCACTGGAATGCCCCCACACCCCCTTACAAGGACGTTTGCTTTTCCAAAAAACTTTCCCACCCCCAGCAAAAAATCCTGTATGAAACCCTGATTGTAGACTAATGTGGATGTGAAATGTATAGCAATGGGCACACACCAGACTGATAAAACACACACGTCATGTTTCTATACAACAAATCACTTTTTGATACCTGCTGGGTGACAGTTGTAAGCGTACCTGTACATGTAGGAACAATTACACACACATCTACCTCATACATGCACATAAACTAGTACATGTACACACTCACTCCTTGAGTAGCTTGATAACAGAAACAGCAGTGTTGGCATCCAGGCCAGTGGTAGGCTCATCCAGAAATAGTATCTGAGGCTCAATGATCAGCTCCATGCCAATGCTGGTGCGCCTCCTCTCACCACCGGAAACACCACGAATAAATTCGTTCCCAATCTATGTGTGTGTACACGTATGCATGAAAATTCATGTCTCTATTACAATTTTCTGTAAGTTACAAGATGTAGCAAGTTGCTTAGCACTTTGCCCTCATTTAATATATACATGTAGGCTTTACTTTTGAGTCAGAGCAGCCGCTGAGGCCCAGCTCTTTGATGACCTTCTCCACTCTCAACTTCCTCTCTTCCCATGTTGTGTGGGAAGGGAGACGGAGGGCAGCAGAAAAGTGTAGGTTCTCGCGCACTGTCAGAGTACCCATCACAACAGCAGCATCATCCTGGAGGAAAGAGTATAGGTCAAATAACTACATTCATAGGACACGGTCACTCTACTGTTGTAGACAAGCATAAGAATACTACTGCAAGTTCATCTTAAAAGACATGCCCGTATAAAACTCTCCTATGTGTGACGTGTAGATGTATGTGCTACATTATTACCAGCTGGGCAATGTGAAGCATGTTTCAATTTGCATAATGTACTGGGCCTGAAAGTGAATTCTATAGCAACAGGTGCTACCTAGCAATTATAATAGCTTACACAGCCAATTTTGACCCCACTGGGCTTGGGTTAATAGCTGACCAGCTGCTTCACATTGCCCAGCTGGTAATAGTGCTGGCTGGTCTTAAGTTTGTTTTACTTTTTTGTCTGTGCATCTGCACATACGCACATGTATCATGTGTGCAGCATTCATTTTTTTATATCATGTGTTACTATGCAGCACTGTTTTTCCTGCTTGTAAACTGTTCAGCCTGCTTACAAAACATTAGTCGTGCTTGTAAACCATCCAGAAAGCTTATAAACCATTTGTCTGGCTTAGAAATAGTTTGTGCCTATTTCTTAAACAGCATAGGCCAACACAGAACACTGTGGGGCAAGCCTGAGTGAGTGCATATGTCTTACCAGTGTATGCAGAGAATGAAATTACCAGCATGGCATACCAACATAACAACTCATGTATATATACACATCTTCTGATTACAATATTGTTGTGCTAACCTGCACAACATATCCCACTGAGCACTTGAAGTTGTGTTGTTTTCGTTTGCCATCAATCAGTACAGCTCCAGTCAAGCCTGACTTATCCTTTCGGTCAGCTAAAATGTCAAGCAGTCTACACAAACAAAATTAACAATCAGTATGTAGTTACTGTAGTTCACAGTGCTATACGTAACTACCAATACAACAACTACACCTTGTCCCTAGCCTTTACACGTATTCGGACTTACGTAGTTTTTCCACTGCCTGTGGGTCCCATAATCGCATTTAAACCTGGTAACATCACACCACTGCAGGAGGAGTGCATAATACATCGAAGACACATGAACATGTTGGTCTCATACAGAGTAGCTGCAAATCACAGCGTAGTGCATTTACAGAGACCATCCTAGGTAATTAAAATTGTAGAGAGGATGGTCCCCGTAAACGCACTGTGCTGTGTTTTGTAGCTACTCCGTAACGCATTGCGCTCTGATGTGCAGGTAGTCCGTGAATGCATTGTGGTGTGAGTTGTAGCTTGTTTCATTTGTTTTTGCATCCCTACATGTCATTGAATGGTTTTTGCACTTTTTGGTAAAGTGTTAATTATGTAACTTGTTTTGGGTATTTCTTTTAGGAGGGGGCGTGAAATCGGGGTCAGAAACTGAAGGGATATCTTGATTCTGACCCAGCCAAGCCATCTGCACAACGGACATGCTGTGAACGAAAATGTTGTCTACCAAAAAACTGCTGCCAACGTAAACCACAAGGTCTGGGTTCACAGGTCTACCAATGCACTTCTTCCCTCACTAGCTCAAACGGAGTCGGTTTTCGACACAATAAAGTTGAGGTTTGAATGTGGAGCTGCCTCCACGTGGCTCAGGCCGGGATCTGTCAGTAGCACTACTGCCACTGGTAGATGCTACGCAAATGTTCCATACAAATCACATCGAGTGAGTTAAACACACAAGTAGTTGCACGAGTAAAGCGAGCGCAACTATTCGTATAACATTAATAAACAGTTTACACTAAAGGGGTAAAAATTGATAGTTGCTCTGTTCCACCCACACTTATTAGTGAATTTGTGCCTTAATTATTTGAATAAGCCCTTCATACAGTAGCATAAGAATCACTTATATATTCACCTGTCTGGGTTGCTTTTCACTACCTGACGGCATAGGTATTCAATGATATTTACAGAAGGTAGGCCTAACTTGATAACAGTTTTTTGTGGACTCACAAGTATTCTAGACTGCTGGATCAGAAGTGACTGGTGCCGAATGTTCAATAAAGACAACACGCTCATACTGCTCTCAGAAACAATTCACCGCATCTGTCGTATACATGCAGACACAAAGGCTACCGCTGATCAACTTGACCTACGGAAGCTTTTAGTAACATAATAATGCAGAACAGCAGCAATAGAACATTTGAAACTGAATGGCTCAAGCTTGCACCATACTCGTAATATGGAATGAAGAGAGTAGTCTTGCGTACAACTTATGGGACAAACTGTATGTTTTGTGGAGTGTAGAGCAATGCTATGATGGGAATAATGCCAATGTAATTGCATTGGTGAAGCTCTAAAGGTCTGGACAAACCAGATTACTTGACATACATCGGCAGGTGTACCATATGGGGGATACTACTGCTGCTCTGGGCTTTTCTTTATGTCCTAAATGATGCCAGACTGCATGGAGGTTACAGGGAGAGGAACTGTGCATACCCTACAGTACAAGTAGTGCACTGTGCATTCCCTATAGTAAGGGATGCAGAGCGGGGGCACTACGCATCCTCCACGGTACAAGTAGGGATGCAGAGTGGGGGAGGGGGGGGGGATACTACTGCTGCTCTGGGCTTTTGTTGATGTCCTAAATGACTGCATGGAGGTTACAGGGAGAGGAACTGTGCATCCTCTATAGTACAAATGAGGGATGCAGAGCGGGGGAGGGGGGTGGGGCACTGTGCATCCTCCACGGTACAAGTAGGGATGCAGAGTGGGGGAGCACTCCACGTTCCCTTCTGTATAGGTAGGGGAAGCGGAGTGAGGGGGGGGAGGGGGTCTCTGCGTCCCATACAATTAGCAGGGATTAATTACAAAATCCATCATTTAGCCAATGCCCCAAATGTCGATAAATACAAATTATAATCTTTATGAGGCACAGTTTACTGACCCAGACCATTCCATATCTGAACAGGCTGTGATTACCATAGTCCAATGTGTACAGGGGTTTGTCAATGTTGCTGAGGCGTAGGAAACCAACTAGGATAGTATTTGTTTGCTTATGGCAAGCATAAAATATTATACTGATGCACATCAGAGGAAAACATAATTCATCCTCATTAAAATGGTGGATGGCACCAATAGCTGGAGAGGATAACTGTTTTTGCACCTATCAGGTATTCATCCTTACTACACTTTGTTTTAAAAGTCAGTCGATCAAAGTATGACAGACCACTTGCCCATGCACAATGGATACATATCTCATACAAAATTTATATATCCCATACAAGCATGGGGATGTGCAAGCTGTCTGTGATACAAAAATGATTTTTTGACTTAAAACAAGTTCACTGAAAAAATCCAGCTAGGGTTATCTAAAAAAAAGTGGAACACTTTGCCACCCAATTTCGGAAGGAAAGAAAGACTATTAACGCATAAATATTCTGTACCAACCTGTGCTTTTACCATAGATAGTAGCTATGCTAATACCCACCGAAGAATGCTATAGCTTGGCTTCCTAAGTACATAATCTTATTGCACTGTTACATAACTGCACATTCTCTGGTACTGGAGCTGCAACTGAGCAACCTATGGTAGGTTTTTAAACTAACAACTATATTTTTACAGTGTATAGTAAGAATGAAACTTGGTAAAATAATTTGTATACGTACCCTATGAATGTGCATACAAAAAAAAGTGTTGATTTGTATGGGTTATTACATGGATTTGAGTGCGAATTGGGAGTAATTGCATTGAGAGGTGAGTAAAGGCAGCGAACAATGACGAGAACAAGCATCACCAAGCGACTTTTAAATTATACTGGCCATCCGGGTCTACTTTGTGATTAAGTACATATTTACTAGGATGCAGCGATTTTTATCCTTTGGCCATACCTATTTATGCTTTGCTGCTCGAGCTAGCTCAGCTCTTTGTTATTATTGGTGTCATCCACCATATAAATTCCATGCTGATTACCTGCAATGGTATGTGTTCATAAATTGTCTCGGTATGGATTTTTAAAAAGAGTGAACGAAAATAGGATGAAATAAAGCGAATCCGAAAAAAATAGTTGAGGAGACAAGTCTACCTAGCCATTTTTCCCTTCATGGAAGGGAATCTGTTGCAGACTATATTGCAGAATATATGTAATTTAATGCAGTTTAATAACATATTCGCACGCGAGACTAACCAGCCGGTACGAGGCTAGCAACCCGGCTCATAGTACCAGTCTCGCGTGCCAGCCGATGACAGTTGTTCGAGGTCTGACACAACATACTTACCTCACAGACTTGAGGATCCTTTTGCTTGGTTTCCTAAAGCAGCACTTCCTCTGCTGCACCTCGTACGAGATGTTGTGGAAGGAAAGGCATCGCAGACCGCCCGCGCTGGGAATCTCTGGAATTGCCGGAGTGTAGCTGTAGTCGTCTATTTCAATGAAGGCAGTCTGAGTCTCGGTCAGGGCATAGATATTATCTATGGTCAGGGTGGCGTCAGCGTAGTTATGATCTTCGGAACTGAAGAACGTCGCTTGCTTTGCCATTTCAGAAGTCAAGCAAATATTACCATAGAGAGTAAAATAGAGTAGTTACGAGCGTGCCCGTGCGTGACTACGCTGGAGTGAAGCTGGCACGTGCGAGACGCGCGTAAACGATTGATGGTAGGGCAAAATTTACAGGAAAGTGTTTGCGGAAAACAAAAGAAAATAGAAGTGTGGTGTGTCTAACACGCCCTATGAATACTGTAGAGACTGTTAGTTAAGGTGACCCTTTGCAACCTGACATGTACTATCAATGAAGGAACCGACAGCTAAGGAACTACGAAGTAATAAATGCGGGGGCGGGGCACGCTACGATGTGCGCCGCGCCAGCTCACGTAGCTCTTGACCGCGCAAGAAGCAGTAAGGTAGATCACGCTTAGGTTGAACTCTCTAGAATTGAAGTACAAAAAATGAAGTCTTTATTCAAGGAACAGGATATTTGAGAGAGTTACAAATAATTTGTAGCAAGACCTGACAGTTCTCAATTTATACCACACCTGGTGCATTTCAAGAGCTCACCTGAAACAGTAGTTGATTGTAGGTATCTATCGATGGATGCATGTAAAAACTTTGAGATTGTACTTCCGTTATTTATAAGAGTAAAATGGAAGCGGTAACATACAAGAAAGGTTATAGACGTCTGTCAGCATTAACATATTGATAGCAGGTATGTGTATCTTGCACATGTCTCCTTGCCAGACCTGGTGGACTTTGCTGATGAGGAAGGCAAAGGGAAGTACCTGGATCTCCATGAGGTCTACGACTACTACATGTACATACCTCGACCTCAAGCAGATAGAAGTACCAGTGCAACTATAGTAATATTATGGTCTTAATGTTATAGTCTTCCCTTTACTTGCATGGAAAGGTATTTCCGTCATTGGTCCCAACACTCACTCTAAACGAGGCCTTTGGAAAGCCTGTCAACCCGAAATGCTATGAGAACTCTCAAACTAACATGTAAGTGACATACGGGTTGAAAATCGTCTAAAAACATAATATTATTTTATGTTTCCCCTACAGAAGTGGAGTCACTAAAGTGCCTAATACATATACTGCAAGTGAAAGACATTCCTGTCAATATTCCTCTCTGTAGAAAGTTGACTTGACTACCTGACCTACTTGCAGATATTAGATCGACTCTTTGAAAACATTACAAAAAGAAGAAAACTGTGGAATGCAAAAGTGAAACTCTAATATTTGGCTGAGTAAAGGGCATTCAGGCATACTAGTATAATTAGATTCTTAGGTAGTCATATGCTGCAGGAATAGGAAGAATTATTATTATGGTTGACACATATGCCATGAATAAACTGCTTATAAAATTGTTACAATGCAGGCAGCTACCTGTCTCGTAGGAATTGTCATTCATGTATGTACAACTGCAGTGCTTTGTATGTGTACATTGTATACACATGTAGCAGTAATCCTTGAAATACATGCACATGCAACTTAACATATACAAAAAGTGTACAGCAGACTCGTCCCATCCCACCTGTTGTAGACAACATTAGTGGAGTGAATGTTGCACGCATGACCTCACGGACTCGCTGGTCGTACAGCCGTCTCTTCTCTTGCTCATGCCTGCGATACACGGATGATAGTGGACCATTACAATTCGATTGGGCGCTCGGGTTAAATACCAGTACATCGACAAATGCCTTTTCAAATCTTCCCCCCCAGAACCTGTACATTGCAACATCCAAGTGAGCACCATCTTCAGTGATTGCAGAGCAGTGAGAAAAGGACCCACCAGAGAGTGACTGTAGGTGGGGCTTGATTGTAACTGCATGACAAACTTCAGTCAATAGCGAAGCAGTAATGTCTCTGACTTCGTTTTGTCTCACAGCTGGGAACCCCTCGATTTTGCAGGTGAGGGCATGTTCAACACTGAATAGTTGTCCTCAAGTGCAGTGCGATGGCGAGTTCTTAAGTGACCAACCGTATCTGAGGGAGAGGCCATCTCTGAAGGCGGACTTGTGCAGAGCGAATCCATGCTCATCGATGGGCAGTGCTGTCAGCCAGGTTGAAGCTCCTTTTTCCTGGGAGAGTTCCATGGAACGTTGGAGAGGAGCCGGGAGTTGTCATCGCAGGTTTTCCGCATTTTCCTTCTGCTTTGTACGTTTGTTAGAGTGGATTCTTCTCTTGATGTTTTGCTGACCATTATGGCAATTGTTGAGTTGTTGGTCCTGATTGATGATTCGCTCAACAAGTGGGCACTAATGCAGCCTGTTGCTCTTTTGCTACAGCGACAGGATTCATGAGAGCCAAACCGCCAAGTCTTGCAGGTAGTGCTAACAACTCACAAACATGTTCTCCTGGAGGAGGTTGCCCTGTGAGTGCAGGGATGAAGCGTGACTGGATTGCTTTCTTTAGGGATTCCAGAGTGTGACTGCTTCCCAATTAAATTATACCCTTAGAAGGTAGTTCCACTTTGAGGAGAGGCCGTGGGTGAATGCAGCATAAGCTACATGTGGCCTCAGCAAACTTGCTAACCTCGTTTACCCAGCTTGGCACTACGCCAGTATGTCGAAAGAAAAGTTAAAATCGCTCCGCCTGTTCCACTTAATTCCCTTTTCTTCATGGTAGGCGTGCCACAAAATAAATGTGCCACACCCAGCAATTCTCGCGAAGCGAGGACGTCCCTGCACATCGATAGTAGCTATGCAATATCACTAGTAAAAAATTATATTATCCATGATCTATAGTTAGCCACGCCTGTTCGCCGTGCCGGGAAATCTATTATAGGATTCGAGTTGCTCGAGGCGGAGACTCTTCTGCTTTATCTCAGACTCTAGTAAGACTTCTGGTGGTTTATCCAAATCGAACGAGTTAAGGGCATTTTAATAGTTCTGACATGGTGATGTGAGTGATTTGTAAGGTCTACCCATAGAGCTATTATCTATGGTCTACCGTAGAATCTAAGAGTGTTGCTATTAGGTTAGTAGATGTACCAGTACTTTGTGTGGGAGTTTGTTTGACTAGCAATAGTTGGAGGAGGAAATACCTAGCCTGTAGCCTTTCCACATGTGGGGATGCAAATTCAAAGTGAATGTACAGTTTTATGAATTTCAAGAACCTTTGCAAGGCCTATCAAAGAGCTAAGAGTGTTGCTTGTAGGTTACGTAGTAGATGTAATGCCACTATTTTCGGGGAAGTTTGTTAGGTGAGCAAGTTATGTAGAGGCAAAAATGTGTAGATTAAATCTTGTAGACCCTCCCTATGTAAATTATAAAAGGATGCAAATTCAAAGTGGCTGTGTTATCTGAATGAAAGGTCCTCCATAGAGTTATGTAGCTAAGAGTGTTGCTTTGAGTTTAGTAGATGTAATGCCGAGGGAGTTTGTTACTAATAGTTAGAGGCAGAAGTCTCCTGTAGACCTTCCCTGTGCAAGATCACAAATTTAAAGTGGTTGTGTAGTTTTACATTCAGCAAGAAACCTTTGCTAGGTCCATCAAGGGGCTAAGGGTGTTGCTTTTAGGTTAGTAGATGTACTGTATATATACTTTGCCACTACATTTGTGTTGAACGAGCAATAGTTAGAGGCAATCATATCTACATTAAATGCTGTAGCCTCTTCCTGTCTGAGGACGCAAATTCAAATAGGTTGTGTCGACATCTTGTGATCAGTGAGAAACCTTTGCAAGGTCCACCAAAGATCTACATGTGAGATGGGTGCTTTTAGGTTAGTACGTAGATGTACATGTAATACCACTGTAATTCGGGGAATTTGTTGGACATGTCAGGATTAAATTCCGTAGCCCCTCCCTGTGTATGGACGTAATGTCAAAGTGGTTGTGCAGTTTATGAATAGTGAGAAATTATTGTGAGGTTCACTAAAGAGCTATATATATATAAGTGTTGCTGTGGAGTAGATGTAAATGCCACCACTTTGGGGGAGTTTGTGAACTATCAGCAGTAGTTAGAGGCAGAAATGAATCTTGTAGCCCCTTCCTGTGTGAGGACACAAATTGAAAGTGATTATGTACCATTATGAATAGCATGAAATCTTTGCAAGGTCCACTGAAGAGTTAAGAGTGTTGCTCTTAGGTTAGTAGATGTTACTTTTTGGGGAGTTTGTTTGATGAGCAATGGGTTAGAAGCAGAAATGTCTATGCTGAATTTTATGTAGTCTCTCCCTGTGGGAGGATGCAAATTCAAAGTGGTTGTATAGGTGTACGCAAGATTTACCATAGAGGCTTTGTGGTTACTAGATGTACCACCACAACATTTTGATTTCGTTGGACTAGCATTAGGTAAAAGAAAAAATATAGGTCTATATTAAATCCTGTAGCACCTCCCTGTGTGAGGATAATTTGTAGTGTGTAGTTGAGTAGTTTTATGAACAGAAGATACCTTTGCAATGTCCATAAAAAAGCTAAAAATGTTGCATTAAAATTAATATATGTATGATGTAATTACTCTGCAAGTTTATTGGATGAACAATAGTTATACAATGTAGTGGCAGAAATGGCTATATTAAATCCTGTAATCCCTCAGGAGGCAATTTCATCCGGTTGTGTAGTTTTATTAACAGAATAAAATCCAAGAGCTAAGAGTGTTGCATTTAGTTTAGTACCGCTATCTTTTGTTGGACTAGCAATTGTTAGAGCTACGTGTAGAAGTGATTTCTGTAGCCCCTTCCTGTTTCAGGATGTAAATTGAAAGTTGTTATCTACAGTGGAACCCCTCTAATGTGGACACCTTGGGGACCTAGTAAAATGTCCTGTATAGAGATGTGTCCTCATTTCATTACATTACGAAAGTATATTTGGGACACAGCAAAGTGTCCTTAATGCAGAGGTGTCCTTATTTAAGGGGTGTCCTTGTACGACACTGGAATGCACAGTGGAGTGCTGAAGTAGTGGACTGAAGTACACATCTTGCTATATGTACGTATGGAATAGTGGACAGTCTTTTGTGAGTAAGTACAATATACCCCACATATTTGGTATTCCTTACTTACAGGTGAGAAATGTGATGTAGTTGTACATGTATGTAGGGGCAAGAAGAGTCAGGGGGTGTCCTAAGCAGTACTTTTAGTGCTGACCAGTTTATGACTCTACGTACTTGTAGTATGCATGAGGCTGTCGGTGTTGCAAAGAGCTACAATCATTTAATGTTGCTGAACGCTACAGGTATAGATTACAGGGCCGTAGGAGTAGGTCTAGCAGGTGTGGTTGTCGCTGGGCCAAAGTTCGGCAAGCAAGCATCACACCCATTATACATATTCCTAGCATTAAGTCGCCGTATAGTAGTACAATTATGTCAGCATGGCCGAGTCGCACTTCACAGTCGTCCAGTTTCAACCGACGAAAGACCAGCTAGGTTTGATCAGCCAGGTTATGCTGTATACCACAACCTTGAGGAGCTGTTACTCACAGAATATAAATAGTAAATTATCAACAAGCAGGTTATATGTTATGCGGTATACCACAACCTTGAGGAGCTGTTACTCACAGAATATAAATAGTAATTATCATCAACAAGACGCTGCATGTGCTTCTCACTTTCACAAATCGTTGTAAACCTCACTAGCACTACAGTATGCACATGCAGGTACGGTACGTACTCTAATTCACAGTAGGTGATGTATGCGCAGTCAAACTAGGTGGAGCAATGCCTGTAAAGCTGAGCTTCAAGCACAAATGATAGGTTTGGTAGCAGGTCGTGTCCAATTCTTGCTATTTTACACCAAGATTTCACTAGAAACAATCTCAGTAGGTCCAAATTTTTCGGGAGGATCATGTCCCCACACCCCCTAGAAGGATATGCCCTGCTCCACTACCCACCAGATCAAAGGGAAAATGCTGCCTATGGTCCTGGATTAAACTAAGTTTGTGTGGTAGGGAGAGTGTGGGGTGAGCAATGTTGAGTCTACAGTGCATGTTACTGCAATGAGATGGTCATGTGCATGTGCATGTGTTGCATGCAGTTTTCTGCTATCATTTATTGTCAGTTGGTGTGGCATGTAGTGCTACAATTTGCTAATAATGGTTCATGGGCTATAGTCGTGTACAGTATCCAGGTAACCAACAGAGGTTGCATAATTATGTAGCTTGCATACTATTTGAAAATCACATGTACATGTAGCAGTGAGTGCTAGAATGAGAGGACAGTACATACCAATTCACCTGTACTGGTGTGGATATACTATTCTGCACATTCTCTGCACAGGATACTGTATCCCATAGCTGCAAGAACGTTATCATGGAAGCTGACTCTTGGAGTGAAGAAGAAAAAGTTCCTGTATCCCTGGCAGACAGTCTCCCTGGGTGCAGTGATGGGCCTTCCCCAAAAGCCATGCGTTTAGACAAAAAGCTGTAAGAAGAAATGTCTACTACACTCTATCAAGCTGCAGATTTTCAGACACCTCATAAAGAGAATGCTAGAAGGAAAAATCTTGGTTTGAGTAAGCAACTGTGTATCTACTATAAAATTCACTGCCTTACACAAAATTGCATTGTCCTCTATACACACGTGTAGCCTTCCATGAGTATGAACCTCCCCCTCTACCTGTGGACTGGGTGGCAATAAACCACTGCAGTGGAGGAATCGTCTACTTCCACAAACCTACACGTGTCTGCACATGGTGTAGACCATATCTTGCTAGCAGTTCTGCCACCATCAAGGTACCATAGCCGTTGTACATAGCCTACACACTCAGTTGCAGTGCACACTTTTGATCCTTCCTTGTGTGAGTTTGAGATTGAAATTCCAGAACTGTTAACAAGTCATGCGATTCTCCCAGTTTGGCCATTGGAGGAGACTACTTTGCAACCTCACACCGATTTTATTTATGTTTTCCATGTTTTGTTTCTTGGTACACCTCTTCACACACTTTAGTGGAACACTGATGTGGTTGTAAAATTAAGTTGACCCCTGTATGAGAATACTATTCAGAACATGTAGTTTATTTGTGCAGAGAGCATGTATATAGAAACTACTGGTTAATTCAACTCGAATGTCAGTTATTGTGAATGTATTTACCTTTCAGAAACACAGGGTTCCAGTTTAGGCAATTCCATGCCTAGAGAAGTGGTTATTTCAAGAAGAGCGGTGCCACTTGGCTGATCAATGGCATCATACAGCAGGAGAAAGAATGGGCTTATTAATCAAACTTGGTATGCTCTGTGAATTCAGGTGTTTTACGTTGTACTGGTTAATAAAAGAGAAATACGTACATCCTATATTTCGTATTTCACCCTAGGCTCAGCTCAGCAATGGGCTAATTGAACTGTAATAGGCGGTCTCAGAATGCAGCTCAGTGTAGATGCACAGACAGACAAACACAGAAAACATAAAGCAGTCTCAAGACCAGCCATTTATGTGCTTTGTGCATGCCCAGTTTGTAAAAGTACATACAGTGTGGTTTTACCAGCAAACTTGTTCGGATAGTGTGAGCATATACTGACTCAGAGTGTAAGGAACAACATTAGCAAGCACTTTATTATAGATATATATGTATGTACATGTACTACTCTATTATACAAGTGCCTGTAATTTACAATGCCATAATGTGTAATCTCTTTTAGAGCCACATAATTTAAGGGAATACTTATCACAAAGATGGGAGATTGAGGAAGGCGGTGAAGTGTCTGTGCTAGTGGATGAATGGTATGTAGTCGTCATACAGTTGCAGTTACATGTAGTGGAGGAAACATGGGAGCAGTAGTAGTGTCCCTAGGTAAACTATGCAGTAGACATAATATCCTGGACCTGATCTCTGACTCTTCATACACCTATTTACAGTTTTGTTTTGACCATAATTCCTCACAGAAGTTTTGGATTGTACTGATAGATTTTATCTCCCTGTATCTCCTGCTTTATGCCTAGCATTGCTTTGTACGTGTACGCCACCTTTTCCAATGCAAACTTCCACTTGGCAGTGTATCAAGTGCTCGGTATCGATAAAAAAGCATAAAAGACTAAAGTACTATCCACACTCAAAACTGTGCTGTCCATCTCGTGTGATTGCTTTCAGCATAGCTACAGGGAGGGTAGTAATCCTATTGTAGCAGAGATTATGAGAGAGTATGTAGGTATGAGCCATAGATCCCTAAGGTACATATAAAAAGCTATTGATGCAGCGCAGCATGACCTTAGATAAACCACTTCACATAATTAGGCATTTTGCTCTAAAGGAAGATATACGATGAAGACGTAAAGACCAGCTGGCCTGCACTTCACATGTACCTTGCTGGGAATTACGTATCACTGTTCTAGAGCATGCAGTTAGTAGTAGTATGTAGCTTATAAATCACACCTATGTATACAGTACAAGTAGTACTGACTACTCTGTGCACTTAGAATGGTTACTTCCTCACTCTTTTAGGCAAAAGAAAAAAATACCCAAGCCACAACAAAAGAAGGAACAGCATAAAAGTTTAGTGGTATGTAACAATTTGACTTAACTGGTATCTTTCCAGGTTGCCAATGCCAAATTTCTCTGTTAACTTACAAATATTACTGATCAGTTGTACCTCCCTCTATGAGTGTAATCAGGTATTTTCTCTCTTTAGCCTGATGACTTGTCAAAAGTTCTACACATTCCAATCCCCAAAGAGTATCGTCAGCACCATGAATCTGAAGCCAAGAAGCCTCCTGCAGGTGTTCCAAGTCTTTTCATGTCATACATGCTTTTGCTTCACATTTACAGTACATGTTCTATGCAGTGTGGACAGTGAACATTTCCAAGAAGAGTGCTGTAAGCTTGCTGTTTGAGTTCTGCCAAAACTACCTAAAAACCAGTCCTGAGTTTCTCATTGAGGAAACTAGTGCGTTGAAATACGTGCATGTTCTTCTGCTGCGTGTATACTGCTTGCCAGAAGTATCTGGCATATGTAAGCTAATTGCTACACTTACATATGTATAAATTTAATGTCAGTCACCTCAAGAGCCTTCTTCTGCTGTTAGTACTAGTACATGCTCAACTGAGGGAAACCACTTTGATCTGTCCTGGTTATCTCGCCATGACAAAGGTCTATGTTCAATAACATATCTCAGTTGTCACTACGTGTATGTACATACTCCATGTATAGGATAGATACCTGGCTAGAGGGCTACTTAAACACCAGTGGGAACCGAGGAAGTGTTAATTGGGTCGAGGGCGCTGCCCTAGACACAATTAGCACTTCCAAGGTTCCCAAGGGTGTTTAAGTAGGTTAGAGCACTCAGCCAGGTGTCTATCCCACTTAGACTATATAAACAATCAGGAAGTGTGAGGCAATTAAAGCTCAGAGGGCTTTAACCTACTTAAACGCCCTGGACTAACCAGCATCCTTCAAACGTTTTACCTCATTAATTATTCATATATGGTCTAAATAATACTTCATGCAGTACAATGCATTTGCATGTACAGAAAAAGGACTTTAAATTTCTTCCCTTCTGTGCGTAAAGTGAAGCACATGTAGCTATTGGCACTGCACTAGTTATAGCTACAATACCAAAAATTGGGTCCATACAAATTTTGAGGTTTACAGCTTACCTATTAATTTAGACAGTTTCTTTTTTACTAGGAGCTTTGTAAAGAAGCCAGCGATAGTTTGTAAAACATGTAAATGCCAATTCGTTACGTCTATTGTCCTTGCAAGCCTCATATTCAAGCTATAGTCTCTCCCTCCATAATAGTAACTGATATTCAGCTTGTTTCTGTATTGAATTGTCAATGAGTGTAATTGCTACCGTTCAGCGTATGAGCTAGCTAGTGATTACTATTATTACAGACAACAGGACAAGTCCATACTTATGTACAATTGCAATTGGAAACATGAAGTATGGCCACAAAATGTCTACAACCAAGAAAAAAGCCAAGCAAAGTGCAGGTATGCAGTCATGTATATGAGAAGACAGTACTGTACACTTATTATTATCTCCTTTATATCTGCAGCTGAAGAGACACTGGATTTGTTTCTACCAGGAGCGTTTGAAAAAGAGCAGCAATCAACTTTAGAGGAAGAGTTTTAGGCATGTACATGTACTTTCAGTGTTACAGCACAGACCATAATTTTAACCCTTTATACCCCGTATTGCGCATGCGCATTACGTCAGTCAATTACCACAATAATTTAATTACGGCACGAGGACGGTAGTATGTTCGGTTTATGGCTTTGTAACGAAAGACGGGGGATGACTTGGACTAAACTCTCTACAGAACTGAAGAGTAGAGCTCCCAAGCTTTCATTTGATGTCGGATTCAAGCATGATTGACGGAAGGAAAGTGCCAAGCGGCAGCGGATTTTCGATACCGAACGATAATTAAATATCATCGCCACTTACTTTCTGGGAATGACGCCCTGAAGGACAAGCGAGACGTCCATAGACTTGCAGCGGTATTGTAGGAGACAGCTAGCCATATTTTCGAACTGCTACTGCCGTACAATAGCCTAGAATTCTGCTCTATATTTTATCGGTTCGTGAACATTGCGGATTTTCTCGTGATCTACCTGGGTAAGTCCCTGAAAATAGTGCTAAAATGAAAGAATCTGTCCGCTGGAGCGTCACTAACCACAGTGGGGATCTCCCTGGAGCGTCACTTTCCGGTAGAGTCTCGATCATATTCAATGACGCGTACACACGTCGACGGTAATGTACGCGTTCAATATTTATGACGTATGTAGACGTCTACGGGGTTTAAAGGGATATATGTATGCCTCAAAGTTGAAAGATCTTGAAGTTGGTTAAAGTAAAACCTAACTGCAAAATTAAGTTCTCTTATCACACCATTAAAAAATCCTCACTATGTTACACTAGGTTTTAGGACTTATATCATGTACATATAGACAATGGAGTTGTTACAGTAGTGATTTTTTTTGTCTCCAAACATGGTTTCAGTATGCCTGGGTAAAGTGTTTCGCATGTTTTCTTTATATATCTCCATTAGTATTTGTCATCAGTTGAAATTGATGATCCTCAAGCTGCCCAGTTGCTACAACAAGTAGGCATGCCAAGTCCATGGCGTGTGTTGAAGGAGTGCCATCAGAGGTACACATACATACATGTACGTTGAAGTGTATTTGAGTATTATTTATGTAGGTACGTACATACATCTACTAACATGGATGTGATTATAGGACAATACTATAATGATAGTTAGAAGAAAGACCACTGATAAGCTTTGCAGTAGCTTTTTATTTTCTTACACTCATTCACAGCCCCCCTTTAAAGGGGCCTTGGAAGGACACTATCATTTGTTTACCAGTAATGTTGGAACAGGCAAATAATGGCAGGAAATTGACAAGTGTGAATCTCCAATTATAACATTATCATCTAATATTTACCTACCTTTGCTATCACTTTAACAGTTACAACATTGTGGTTACCATGTGAATATATACATATGCCTTGGGTAACCATTTAGTCTACATGGCTGTTTCTCTCAGGTTATGTACAAAGTACTGTGGAGTACGTCCTCTCCCATTTCAAGGATCTATGACATATGCGAGGGGCGGGGTCACTTTTATAGACTCTGTAGTCACAACTGCTACCGCTGTCAGTCAATGGTCAACAGTCAAAGCTGCTTAAAAGGGTGTTGTCAAAGCATGCTTAGAAATACAGTCAACGATGATAACGGTAGGTCGCAGTGCAGAATGGATGAAGTCATACACAAGAACCACAATCTACACTTGTCACTCAGAGCCTTTCGGTCGACTCGGATTGAGCAGCAGGCTTTACAGGAAGTCCCTCGTACAATCGACAGTCAAAATTGTAGAACAGTCAAAGTTCAGCTGCCAAAAGACAGGTGGTCAACGGTCAAACCGCTGAGAAGAGCTCGTCAAAACTTTAACCCGCAGTCGCAGTTGTCTATGGAAGTGACCCCCTTGATATCTGCATTGTCATGCAATGAAAAGTCTTTAGATACAATTACTAAACTGTTGTATGTATGCAGCATTTCAGTGCATCTGTTAGTTCATCATCTATAATGAGCTGTACAAATTATCTGATCAACGTTGCATCAGAAACCACTTACAAACCAACAGCTATCTATTATGTATGTACATATATATATATATATATATAGGAATCAGGATGCTCTTGCTTATTCTGGGGAGCTACAGTTCACTCTCAGCCCCAAGGATGGTAACTGTGGTGGTAAGTACTCTTTTGAGTACTGTCTGTCACTAGGACGTCACACTGTTAAGGGACTTTGTGTGGGAAAGAAGGATGGGCAGCAAATGGCAGCACAAGCCCTGCTTAAGGTATGTTTCTAATTTAGTTTATGGTAGCATGTATACTTTTACCCAGGCTGCCACTTCGCTCAGTAACAATGAACGTACAAAGCTAACCTTAAGACGTTTACTCTAGTTGTGCATAACAGTATTGTCCTGTAGAGCTACCGTGCAATATTCTACTGTACTGCACAGTACGTGACGCACGAGTCAGCTTCTTTTTTAATCTAGTACTGCATGTCATATATCTAAAGTGTGGGCTGTCACAAATTGTGTAGTTGATGTTGAAGTTGTAATTTAAATCTGTTTCCTTACAATACGGCATACTACACTCATGCAGGGAGTATTTTCACTCATCCTTTAAACTCATAAAAATATACGCTAGCACTCGTGCAATATTCTTCCATATTGCACAGAAAAGCATATAATAAGATATATGGATTGATTGTGTAGCACATTAATAACCTGCAAGGTTCTTCTTTTATAGGAACTTCACCCATTTATCTTGAACTGGGGAGCACTTCTGCGCATTTATGATGACAGGCACTCAGCAAATGTATGAATAAATTATTTGTGTAGCTGCGGTTATGCAATTGCTGTATCATTGATAAGGCTAAGTTCTAACCTCATCCCAAGCCTCCCACCCACATTTTCAGATCTGTGCATTAAAAATATGGGTAGAATATAAATCTGGTGACAGGCCTATGTGTGAGGTTAGTACAGTATTAATACCATATAGCGCCAAATTTCCGAGGCACATAATTTTTGCGGTTTGGTCATACTGAACATTTTGTGGAAATAAATTTTGTGGACTAAGGATGCTTCTTTGCCCCACCCATTTATTGTTCGCCACACCTCTAGACTGGACTTCGTGTTTAGCACATACCCATCTATGGATAAACGAAGATGCTCTGTTGCCCGCTTCCCTATCTCCGCTTTCTGTTCCGGAGTGAATTTAGCATATGTACCTCTTGTTGGCGTTTGCTGTAGTTGAAGGATGCACCTCACCTTTCTGTTGGCAGACATGATTGAGGTCGACGGTACCGCTTTTGTCAGTTTGAAAGCGCTCCCCGAGGAACAGGCAGCTTTAGATCGGTAGTTTTGAAATAGTGGTACAGAGCCATCTTGATTTCGCTCTGAAGAAAGAAGAAGTGTAACGTATACAACGATTAAGAAACATTACACGATTCTCTGTGATACTTTTTTCTGTAGTTTGAGTCGCAAGATCTGAGAGATAAGTCATCCTGTAGTGGAACAGATGCTGATCACTCTATTCTGAAACAAGGATGAGATGCAGAAGCTAGCCAAGGTTAGTACCCTGTATTTGGACAAATGATACTCATTTGCTTCCGTAGTGCCATTGATCACACACCCACAGATGCTTATAAGACCTCTTGTCAGTGGCCATTAGCAGTGTAATCTTGTACCTTGATCACTTACCTGTATCTACTATTTGTCCTGCAGGACCAGTCACTGTGTGTTGCTGATACCTGTGGACTGTTGCAGATGTGAAATTAGCTTTGCCATTGATTACAGTGCTGTGTATATAGTTCTGCAATGTGTTTCTATATCCCATCACTTGTTTAAAAGAGTTTGCCACGTACCATCTTAGGTGCTCCAAGCTGTCATTTGCACTCATTTAAGTTCGAATTGATGTATCTGAGAAGAATGAGTTCTAGACTGGGTTGTACTTAGAACTTCAAGCAATGTCATCATATCTGTTGTCCTATGACCTTTAGGTGTATGTTGATGGGAATGGGAGTTTGCACAATGAGTTACATAGCATCAACATACACCTCCTATTGATGAAAATAAGAGTTTTCATTACATTACATTGTGCAAACTCTCATTCCCATCCATATACCACCGACGTATTGCTAAAGCTCTGGTGCATTTGATGGTGATGTCATAGGACAGGGTGTCCCTCCCTCCCCCCTAAAATTGTTCTCTGAATGTGTGGTGTTAGTGGCATTGTATCCTTTCTCTCAGTCCCTGCTGGCTTCAATTGAGACCTCCACTCTAAAGTAATAGATACCTAGCTAGTCACCTACATATTGGCAGTAACAATGTTTACGAACTGGATCTAAAATAAGAACTTGATAGTTATTTCTGAGCTTCTGATTGTTTAATTTCGGGTGTTCTGTAGCCCTGCTGCCACAATATCTGTGCATAATGTTTGATCCACTGATTTTGTTGCTCGGATCCATCCTGATCCGTTTATCGACTTCTAAAAGACTTTTTTGATGGCTTGATTCCATTTTGATTTCCTTTGCAAACATTTCTACAAGGGACACATAAGCGACTACTCATATTTTTACATAGTTATTTATGTCTATTGTTGTTTTCATGCCACATATGGGCGCTACTTCACACAGCCAACTACCACATGGCTATTTACATGTACCACAAGGGAAATTCAGTCAATCTGCAAAATAAAATGCATGTGCAAATTTGGACAAGAGAGCATTGCATAGCTATCGACCTACTGATTTCCCCCAATGTGTATAGCTACATGTATATATAGTCCACATAGCAGGATGTACATGTTCATTACAGCTTGCAGTTTTAGTATATTTACACAACTCATGTAGCAGACAACAATGCAGCCCTGTTGGTATGCAAAAATATATAATATATTATAGTAATGTTCACCATATTTACTTTATTGTATGCAATACAAATAAGGCAAAATTCACAGGGTATGTCATTACCACCACAACTGTTGTTACTAGTGTTCAGGAAACAAAGTTCATTATCATTTTTCCTTCTTGATGGTCCTCAGTAGGATGTATGTCAGTGACAGAAAGAACAATATCATTCCAACCAGTGCAACCTGGTCATACCACAGCCATGATAAGCTTGTTTCGTATCCTTTGGTCTCCAGGAAATGGGTACCATTCAAGCAGTTGGAATCACCAATGCTATCAAAGTCATAAAGCATACACATAATATGGGGGAGTGGGCCTCAAACAGCTCAGCAGTTACCATTGTATAGCCTCATCTATCTCACATTGAGTGTAACAAAGTCAGCAGAAAATCTTATAGGTAAATGCCGTTGATACTTTTGCTGCAAGTCACATGATTTGTAACAGTATTCAGTATTGTGTGTCACATGATAAAAGCCATTTTAGGACTACAAGTCACGTGGTAAACAGCAGTTTATATATAGCACCACTCGAGAGTAATGTGCAGATAGGCAGACGGCTTGGATTGCTATATATAGCTGAGTATGCATAATACTTCAGAATAAAACTATACCACAAACATCACCCTTCGGCATTGTTACTAAGTAAACACTATGCACTTGCAATAAGCACTCTGATCTCACCATGCACATGTAACTAAACCTATAATGTATAGGGAAACAGTAAAGCAATATTTTGACAATCAATACTCCAGCTCTTACCCGCAACTTATATTGCCAGGCAGACTTCCACACTGGAACCGTGTTGTATTTGAAGTCTTATAGCAGTAGAATTTTGCCATTTCATTGATGGCCAAAGCCTACATTGATAGAAAGGTATTCCAGTAGTTAGTATTAGTGGGAGCAACAACAGTTGACTGGATAGTGGAATGTTTTGGAGGTACTAACCTCAATGCCATAGTGGAAGAGACTAGCATACTTTAACCACCTCAACCACACTGGAAGTGAATCGAGTGCAATCAGGAATCCACCAAATAACTATATACCAAGAAAAAAAGAAGAAATATTGTACATTACAAAATACAAGTCACAAGAGATAGTCTTGGGGACATAATACAGTGATAGTTGGGGTGGAGTCAGGGTCTTCCCAAAGGGTAGGTAGATCAATGGTTCGTGCCTAGATCTAGACTTACAACATTGATGTCTGACAGGATGCAAAGCATGCTGAGCAGAAGTAAATGTATCATTCACCAATCCTGCAGGGATTTTCTAGAAACTCATATCGCTGCCACTACTAAACTCCACTCCTTCATTTGACATTAGGGCATTCCCAGGAAGATCCTCCTCATAGTTTGTTTACACAAAACTAGCTAACTAGAGGATACAGGCTAGCTGCAACTCGCCTAGTTGATCACTTTATCATGGAACAACTGTTGCTATGTGCACTGCACATACAGCATGCAATAAGCGATTAGTACCGTAACGTGCTTCCATCTACAGTTTTTGTGTTCTGTTTTTCATGGAATAATTAGGAAAGTATTTACAATAACTGCATACATGTATAGAGAAGAACGCTTAGTTAGTCAACTAAGGGTTTGATAGCATTGTTGGTTCACTTCTGTTTGATACTGAATCAATATTTGGACTACCCAGCTCCAACCTCAATACTGTGCAACAGCAAGACACTATTACATGTATACACTGATTAGGTCGTGCTCTCCAGGTTTAACCCCAAGCTGAATGAACACTAACAAATAGGACAAACATTACTTACCATAGATAAAACAAAGACAAGGGCTATTAGAAGGTTTGCTGCAGCAGTGACCGTCAGTCTAGCACTGATTGAAAATGCAATGGAGGCTGCTGAGATGGAAGTAAGACCCAGTGACAACATGAAAATGAAGAATTTTGAGACATCCAGTTGGAAACCTGTACAATGGAAATGTAGCACACTCAGTATATACATGATGTACATGTACATAATACATCTGTACATGCCTATGCAGAAGCTGCTGAATCAGCAGCTTTACTCTTACTCTTCATGCAAGGTTGAGTACTGTACTTCACTTGCACCACCTAACTGATTTTTGGAGTGATTAAATGCCACCGATATTTCAGCATGGCATGTTTTGCACATGACTACTGTTCAAAATGGCAACTATTTTGAGGGCCGTATTTATTGTTAGAGTACTGGGTAGTTTGCCTGCAATAGAGCTTTCTTGGCAAGCCCCCAGGTTCTGAGTATAATAGCCTTCTACGGAGGGGTGTTCAGAGATGAGCCCCAAAGTGACCGAGCAATCCTATATAGCTGGAAATTGCACTCTGGTACAGCTTAGGCAGGACTTGATGTTGCCACTGTTCTGCCCTCTACTTCCTTCATTAATGTTTGTCCACTTTGTGAGCAAAATGTCTTTCGTTAAAAGTGGTCAATGCCAAAGCATTGAGATTAGTTACCATTGATGACGGTCTTGGGGTTGATCTCCCTAATCATTACAAGGATTAGCTTACAAGGAGTCTTTACTCTTTCTCTGAGATCAATGCCCTTGGCCAACTGGGATTTTAATACATCTTTAGGGAGACAGCTGTCAAAGCATTGAGACACAATGACCAACTCCGATGAAACGGTTATTGACCCAGTGCTAGTGGAGTTATGTATGAATTTTTGAAGGCATTTGGAATGTATCAGCTACATGTATGTGAGCTACGCGTACTTGCCCCTGTCTCTGTAGCAGGGTATGAATTAATCAAAGGTCTGAACTATCTTTTGCACTCACCAACCATAAGGTAAACTATCACTGAGAATGCACACAGGGGTATGATTCGCATCGGAATCAAGTCCGAAAAGACTTTGGCCAAAAAGAATGCAGAGACCCGGTAGAATCCATTGGCGTTCTCATGCCTATACATATGTATGCATATGAGGAGAATATGCTACGTGTAGGTTAAACCACAGCTCCAAGGGCTGTATATATGGGTATTACATGAGTGCAATGATTCAACAAGAGGTCTCTAGCAGAGACATACCCCGCACTCCTGGACCCTGCAGACTGTAACGCCGTATACAAGCTGTAGGCGTGGCTGATCGCCGTAGCAATGATACATGCGTTTCTCTACGTATATATACTCCAGTATGCTTTCAATTTGAGTACGTATCTCTTCTAAGCTCCATGTTGAATAAAATACTCGTATACCATACTCGAGGGCTCGCGTATGTCCGTATTCAAGCTGTAGGCGTGACCAACTACTGTATTAAAAAAGGAGTGACCACTTGCCGTATTAAAAAAAATGGTGGAACACACCGATAATCAGAATAAGCGTGGAAATGCCGAGAATAAACCGCTTTCTACTATATCACATAGAGGCAAGCTAATGTATCACGGACTTCAGCGTTATAATCCTGTTTAGAAATTGTTGTAACCTCTAAATCGCCCGTTCGAGTGTTTTCCAAAACTTTTTACGACAGACAACGACAACGCCAACGACAGACGGACAAAACCGATTGCCGCCCACGCAACATGCTACAAGTAGCAAATATATCATATCATCGCACTATATAGGAGCCTAGTACATGTACAGTTTGCTGAACCTGGCAAATGTACTGGAAACAACGTTTTCCTGCTTCAGCAGCTAAACCAAATTTAGCAATTCACTCTCACTCTTGTTCTCTTGACTAGGTTTTCCCATCTTGAGGGGGCACTAGAATCACAGTTTCTTATGCTTACTGTACATGCACATTCAAGGGTGCAGAATTACACTCACAAAAACAGTGCTTTCTGCCGTATGAAGAGGTCAATAGCAGACATATTTGCAAACACTTGGTTCATGACAATGAAGAAGAATGCTCCAATCCTGCAAAAAGTGAGTACAACAGATATCTCACCAACTAAAGATTACCAAGCAAGCTAGTACACAGTCTCAAAGTGGCTCTGGCTTGGTAAAAAATTCTGAGATTATAATAGTATGTGGGACTAAATGACTCGTAGCTATGTAGTGATTACTGCCCTTCATTAAGCAATTAATACACAACACTTAGTAATACGTACAGAAAGAATCTTGGATAGTGACGGCTTACAGCAAACTTGTACTTACAACATTTCAATCACACTATGGTCATTTTTTTTAGGTATAAAATGTAGAACTGGCATCTTAACTAATTATATAATAGTTTGCTATAAGCTGTCACTGCCTAACCTTCGTTCTGCATGCTCGTCTACTAACATGGCAACATGAGCACATGTACAATACACAGACCTGTCATAGAATGCATTTTCCACGTTCAGAGCTGTCAGTTCTCGAGAATTAATGCGCAGGTAGATGATACCCACCAGAATGGCAAATATGATCATCACCAGGATCTGTGCAGGTTGACAAAAGACAGCAGTTCCAGTTGGAGATGTGTATATATACATACCCTCGTACCCTACCCTGAAAAAAGCACCAAGAGCACCCTTCCCATTACCTGGAAGATGGAGGCTATGGGGTCCCTCCACAAGTTTACCACTGACCGCACACTAACAATTAACAGCTGCATAAAAGAAACAATAAGTTTTGAAGTGAAAAGAAAACTATTATTACTTGGTACACAACACTATATACACCCAGTAATATTAGGAAGATACCTACTCTAAATACAGCAGTGGCGTACATATTGAACATTACTGGCTGAGAATAAACGACAAGTTATCAAATCAAAACATGACGATAGTATATGCACATATCTGCTTGTTTCACAAATGGCTTCAGATCTCCTACAACTTTTATGCTTTTGCTTTTCTCATTTAAGAATACAATTTTAGTCTGTATCTCACTACATTTACAAACAGCTTTGATGGAATGAGGGATACAGTTCATTGAGCCATGCTTTTAACATAGTGTCATGGACAGAAGTGAGAAGTTAACGTTGCTAATACACGTGATAGTCTGGACTACTGTATAGTGCTAAATTTTCGAGGCACATAATTTTCGCGGAAACGTCTTGAAAATGAGGTTTGTGAAAATTTTCCACAGAAACGTTCTGCACATCGAATTTTCCCCTCAGTTTTGTATCAGTTGCTTAGAAGTAGTAATAGTGAGCTATATATCTTGAAAAGTACAGGCTTCAGTCTTGATTTAATTCTTAATTGGGGTCCACTCTAAAAAGCAATAAGGTTGCAGCAAACCGACAAAAAGAGATTTGTATACAAAAGATCATGCCAGACCAGAAAGCTGAGATTGGGAAACAAACAGTTGTAGCTGCAACCATGCATGCTCTATCCACTACTATGAGCATGGGCACTACAATAAAAGAATCTATGGCCTGCCAAATTTTTTTACACGACCAATCCGCAAAAGAATTGTCCCCATGAAAATATGGTGCTATACACTAATATCACCTCCAGGGGGGCTAATTAGTGATTATGTAAACACTTCTGAGTAAGGCTTATCGACGCAAAGAAGCAATATGAGACCACAATACCCAGCTAACTAATAGCTGGTTAAAGCAATCAGCTATGTATTGACATGGCAGCATGTACTCCTGCTGAGACTGCATATAGCAGCTATTATAAGCTATATAGCCACAAAGAGTTCCACAAGGCGTGTGAAAATAGTTTGTAACACATACATAGCCGAAAATTTATGTGTGTGGGCAATAGTATGAGGCTAGTACATTTTAAGATCTGTAAATGCAGACAGGCTAGATCAACCATTGATAATTAGTACCTCCATAACGTAATCGAAGAGAAGTCTTGAAACAAAACGATGTGGACATACATATTGGCATATGTACCTGCCAGAAGAAATTGGTAGCATAACTGGCTGTCTTTGGATTGGCAGTGAAGCCTCCGGCCATCTCCCTTTCTGTAAGGTCGTCCATCACAGGTTGCAGTTTTTCATGCAAATGCTTGTAATGCTCAGACTGCTTGTAGCAAGTGACTACATTCACAGTATGATCGAAATCCTCGTTGCCTAGGTAAAGAAGGAAAGCGATACTAATTTAGCATTACAGGGCAAGTATGAATGAACCCCACACTAGTGAGTTGAATTCGAGGTTTTTTTTTTCCCATTCATTGTGCCGCATTAATGTTTATTATTCTGTTTAAGCACTCCATTGTTGCACACTCTTTAAACACACGTGTTACACATTGCACATTGACAGATACTCAGTTTCAGAAGTAGTGTAGGGCAGAGCGAGAGAGAAGCGGCTTCAAACATGGCGAGAACGAGAGAGAGCCTACTGGGACAGTGGCTTAGCCTCGAACTCAGGCTTTTCTACCACTCACAAAAAAAAAGTTATAACCCTGCTTTAACTTTTTCTTTTTTTCAAAAGTGTTGGGAAGGCCTGGGTTTGAGGCTACCTCTAAGTATACGTAGTTTGAATCTTCCCCCAGAGGCTATAAACATCGCCTCATTTACATTCTTCCAACTATATCAAACAAGAGAGCTGCTCAGGGGTAGCGAAAGTGCATACTGCTTGTGCCAGGACACTTTTGACGAATTTCAAGCAATCAAGAATTTGATCCATAGCTGTATATCAACAAAGTGCATGTACAACTCTTTGGACTGAAGGTCAGTACCAGGAGAATGAGTGAGAGTGAGTGAGTATGTGTGTGTAAGTAATCAATTGGAATTTGAGGAGTCTGCTGTCACACAGCTTTCTGCTTTGAACTCTCAGGAGATTGTGCATTTACCAGTTACACATTTGCCTTTTGTAGTGGACCACTACAACCAGCCTGTACTAAACCAGTATCTGCAAACCTGGGATTTCAGCAGCAGACCAGTTTTCGCAGAGTGTAAGAACATCCAGGAAAAAGTCTGCAGGGTTCTCATGCTGTTCACAGTGGAAACCTGTGAGATTATAGTAAAACACACAGTGCTGTTTAACTACGTCTTGTTAGTTCAATGTATAATTAGCTGGGAATGTTCGTATGTAACTGCAATCCTAAGGCGAAAGAGTAAGAGTGAGCAGAGGACAGGTAATTAGCAGAGAAACACACTTAGTATAGTAGGAAATAGGTAGTATTACTAAAGCATACAGAGTCATAGCAAAGCTGTGGTAGGCACAATCATGCCTATAATTGCACTCTAACATCTTTCCTGAGTACATTCCTCACAGGTCCTGCACGTTGTGACAATAATAAAAGTGGCATGTAATTCTTGCAAGAGCTTACTTTGCGTATACGATGATAAAAAACTATGTAGAATGTGTATGTCATTGAGTTTCTAACAGCACAGTTTCAAGTCTCCACTAGTACGTAGATTCTCAGTTCATTGAGTACAATGTGCAGAACATTTACCATCCCGAAAATTTCATCCTGAACACCAATCATTTCTTAAGATGTCGTTTATGCACGTTTATGCACAACCATGCAGGACCTGTGAGGAATGTACTCCCTGGGGAAATTGTTAGAGTGTAATTATCGGCATGATTGTGCATACCACACCTTTGAAGAAGCTATATAGGCAGCTATTGACCGTTCCTGTAAGACAACTCTGTATCAATCAGTGCAGCACACTGCCGTAGTTACCATAAATGAATCAATTGGACAACAGGAATGGTATTTACGCTTGTATGTGTGGGTGTTAGCCCCAGCTAATAGCTGTACTATGCATTCATTGATTTAGTCTTAAACTGTGAAACACTTGATAATATGCCAATTAATTAATTATCACATCATGCACTGTCTTTAATTACCAATCCTGTCAAAGTGTCTCAGAGCATCTTGGGCAGGGCCATGGTAGGCCACTTCACCCAGTGATAAGAGAGTGAGGCTGTCAAAGAGCTTGAAGATGGAATACCGGGGTTGGTGGATAGACAAGATGATGATACAATTTTCTGATGTGCTCAGTCTATAGGGCATTAGAAATTAAGGCATGTGTGAAGATGTGCCTTCGAATGAAAGAATAATTATGCAGCACAGCATCTATAATTTCAACCTACAAACTTTAGTTTAGAACTATCTCCATGCATTCTTTCATAGCCACCAAAAAAATTAGCAATGCAGGCCTGGGTATTGGGCTAGCAAACATGTTCTCTATTGCAATCCCAAGTAAGTTATGCACATTTTGTCAGCCAGTAATTTTTTCCTGAAACAAATAATCATTAGACTTAGTACTGTAGAGCGTATGTAGTTATCTATGTCTGCCAATGCAATATTTTGAGAAGTGGGCAGAATTATGCAGGAATAGGGTGCTACTCACTCCTTGAGTAGCTTGACGACAGAATGAGCAGTGTTGGCATCCAGGCCACTGGTGGGCTCATCCAGAAATAGTATCTGAGGCTCGATGATCAGCTCCATGCCAATGTTGGTACGCCTCCTCTCACCACCGGAAACACCACGAATGAACTCTGTGCCCAACTGAGGATGAAATAGTAGTTACATTTTATGCCACTTCCATTCTATTGGTAGGAAAATACAGAAATTTCATGTGGCTTAACTGCATTTGAAGAAGCTATAGGCAGTGAGTCAATTAAGACAGAATTTGCACAGTATATTCTTCCAAGCATAGACTTACCTCGCAGAAAGTTCTAAGTTTTGTTTTTAATTGTGTGAGACAAACAGCTAGTTGTGGCATCGTGTGGGGTATTTCAAAGGCACTGCCAGTGCTATGACAAGTTATATACTGTATAGTGGGAAAATTTAGCGAGCATTAATTTGGCAAAATGGCAAAAAAAAAAACGACTACAAATTGAGATTGGTAAAGTTTAAATTTGGAAATTTGGTACACAAAAGTTAAGATGTAATCCTTGTGCTAGAAATTGGCAATTTGCACTGGCATAATATTATGTCATAATTCTGATTAAGTGCATGACATATTCAACTAGCCTACTAGCAAGCTTATCTTTCAATCCAGAAGCTTGAAGAAATACGTAGCAGCCTTTGTTGATCCGTTCTCAGTGGAAACCCATTGGTGAAAGCTTAGTCTGGCTGGCATGGCTTTGGGTTCAAGTTTCAAGATAGAGTGTGCTTAAGGTACAGTGTTGGATGACCTTCCCAAAGATGGACGAATCGTCACACGTACATGGAGTGGAAGGAACAGCTCCTTCTTTATTGTACTGTAACAGTGACATGATAAAAGTGTCACACATGTATAGAGCTGCAGTGCTGCATACATGTGTGTGTGGGTGTTACAAATTGCATCATACTTTATTAATGGTGAGAATTTAATTGGTGATTTTACCATTTGCCAAACCACCAAATTTCTCCCACTATACTATAGCACGTGCTGGCATTGCCTATGAAACACTCACACAAAATGCCACAAGTACACATATATGTACCACTTACAAAATGGATGCCACTGTTAGACTGCGATGTAATGGGCAGTGATTACTACCAGTATGTGTTGTTACTTGTAAACTATAGCTACATGCAATTTCTCTGTATATACCTTGGTACTTGCACAGTCATTTAGGCCCAGCTGCTCGATCACCTTCTCTACTCTCTTCTTCCTCTGGTCCCAAGTTGTGTGGGAGGGCAACCGAAGGGCAGCAGAGAAGTGTAGGTTCTCACGCACTGTCAGTGTACCCATTACAATATCATCCTGATCCATATGTAAAACAGAAAGAAGACTCATGCTATTAACCTAGGACACTAACATACATATAGCTACATTGTACCTGAACTAAACTGTGGCCAGCATGCATGCACCAATGAAAAAACTGGAAAGAATGTTGTACTAGCAGCTGTAAAAAAAACCTGTATTTGATGTACATGTATATAGTGTCAAGCCAAATGTACAATCATAAAGATTTGCACCAGCGTGTGTGGATGTTAGCTCTACACAGCCAACAATGGGAATGCAATGATTTTTGGTACAATGTAAGCACTAACTTTCAACTAATGGCAGTCCAGGCTAGAAGGCTACAGCTGCTTTCGTTCAAGCATCACGAAATGTGCTGTTTTCACGTGATCGCGAGTGGTGTACGTGTAAACTCTGCCCTGTATCTCCCATGCTGTAACACAAATACACTTGACTTCTGATGCATTGCTGCAGTGGTACCCCATCTAAAGTCCATGTGCAATTCATTCAGTTTATGCATAGATACGTAGTAGAGTGCACTCTACTATCTATGGTTTAAGCATAACGTTGGTGAGTCACCTCTGATGAGTATATGTAGGAATGATGACAGTTCTACGTAAATTAATGACATCGTGAAAGTGGTTAATAAACACATTATTGCACTCATGAAAGTGAAATATGGCCTGATATTGCACTCGTAGGCAGCATTTTCATTCGCCTCCGGCTCATGAAAGTACATCTGCCAACTCGTGCAATCAGCCATATTTCACTTTCACTCATGCAATAAAATATACGTATAATAATCCTAAAGATAGCTGGTAATGTCTTATGAAAGCATGCACATGTTAATATAACAGCCGAGTATAGTGGAGCCATATTTAATTTATCATACTTGCTCTTAGTACATTTTGAATGGATGTAGCCGTATTAAGTACATATCTAGAAGTTGTATATGCTAGCTGTCATTTAGTGTTTATTCCAGTGTTAGTACTGTGTTAGAACTGTGTGCGGTTTTATTATATACACCCTCTATCCTAATAGCAGGATAAATGCCGTAGATAGAACACATTTACTGTGATAAGTTTAAACAACCCAACAGTCCATACGGCTATATAGAGTCTGAGGCAAATGTAGAGATTGCAAAATCTTTACCTGTCTCTGTACGCATGTGTGTTGTATGGCAGTTCATCATTTTGTTGTATAATTAATTCAAACTAGATGTAATTCTGTATATAATCACATTCTCAGTCCTCACTCCTGTGTAGCATAATTTATTAGCTATCTACCCATCTCAGTCATACTACATAGCTACAATGATGGGAATCAACTGTGTGAAATGTAATACTGGCTCTCATGCTGTGGATTGCACAACACACTGTAGTAGATGCACTGCCAGACATGCCTGATGGAATTATGCGCTTGACTCCAATCTCATCAACTGTAAATTACATGAGTAATATTACTCAAGAGTGAGGAGTATACAAAACGTTGGTGCATCCAGTACCACTATCTGGCATCTATCTGCACAGCATCTCAATGTCACAAAACACATACTGCAAGGTATGTGTTCTCTGAACACTTCTAGTCTTCGAAGAAATTAAGACAAACAACTCTATCTCTCTCTGTCTCGAGAACTATGTGATGTATAAACATCGAGCTTGCACCGTTGCGCTGCTAGGTACATGTACATTCCAACGATATTCGAATCCTAGAGTTGGAGAGTGTTTTGGGGTCTCCACACAGAAAAAAGATGAAATTCACTGATTATAGAGAGCTCTACGTAGCACCCCTCAGTACTCAAAGCAGCTATGATGGCGAAAGGTTGGTATGCAGCAGCATGGTAGTGGGGCTTCTTAATAATGAAGAAAGATCCGAAAAGTTGCTTCAGGGAGGAAACACAGAATGGTGTCTGACAATACATACATTTGCCCGATCATAGCTGTGTCTGAATTTAACTTTGAAAGGCTGTAGCTCCAAAACTAAACATTTGTCCGATCATAGTAGCTGTTTCCAAATTAGGCTATAGCTCCAGTACTAAGCAACGGAGGAACACCAAACTTTTAACTTGAAGTGCAAAAGATCTGCAGCATTGATTGAAGCCCCACCCACTTCCGGTAATAATATGCTCGCCAGTAAGGTCTAAAAATATCTGGTGTTCGTTCATCGGTTACTTACTCTATGTGGACTGTATTAATGTATGCACAGGCAAAAATTTTAGTTGAACACACTAGTGCAGGCTCATGCTCGCGTAATGAGTAGCATTTGCAGTAAGTTCGATTACTTTTCTGCTAATGCAGTTTTAGATACAAAATATCAATTACATATAGATATGCATGCATGCTCTCACCTGAACCACATAACCTGAAACACACTTGAAATTCTTTGGTTGGCGATCGCCATTGATCAATATACTTCCTGTCAGACCAGATTTGTCCTTGCGATCTGCCAGAATGTCAAGCAGACTAAAGGATGTATGTACGTGTATGCGTGTGTACAATTATATGTTGATTATACAAACTCGTGTTGGAATAGACTCTACAGGAGATTGCCAATGGACAAGGTTGACACACATGACATGAGAGTATATTTTGCCTTCCATGTGGGGTAACTACCCTTGCACGTATGCGGTGAGGATAAGCAAATGGCTCTGTCTGTCTGTCTGTTGTCTGTCCATTCAAAAATGGGGTTATGCCATGATTTACAGGGTTATTAATAAGCAATTGCTAAACCAGACAGTAACCTTGAAATCTACCTGAGCGTACCTGAGCGACCAAAGCGGTTTCTATTCTCCACATTTCCAGCTCTTTCTTTTTGAAGGCTCACCATTTTAAATACGTACGGTCAAGAATTTAAATACAACAGAGGGTGGGCATATAGGCAGTCTCAGAACACGTGCTCATACTGGAGTATAAGTAGAGAAGCATCCGTGTCAAGAATACAGCAATCAATAACGCCCACAGCTTGAATACAGCGATAATTATATGAGGACCCGGTATATGAGTCTTTCACACTTTACAGAGCCAGCTGCTCCACCAAGCCAGGAAAATCTACAGTCCAGTCTCCAGAGTCCAGGGTCTCATTTGTAAAAATGTAGCACGGGGTATGTCTCTGCTAAAGACTTTAAGGATTTGCGTAAGTATGTGTAAGTTACAAGCAACAAACATTGTTTCACACTCTAGGATAACCTGTAGTGCTCTCTAAGTTTACAGTATACTGAACTTCCCTGTGGCTTATGAAAGCTACAGGTAGTGCTAGTCCAATAGGTGTCTCAATTCTGAAGTTCCAACCTCAATCAGTAACTTCTTTGTTTTTGAATTTTTCCTTTTTGATATACGGGTGCGTATGTTAGTACAGAGACACAAATCGCTACTCATGCTGTTACTTACGCATATGTATGTGCAGCAGACAAGTCTAACAGTATACGTGGCATGTGTACAAAGTACTAATATACTCATGTTGCTGTCTTAGCACTTATGCCATTGGCCATGCACCCACATTTGCAAGCGGAGCTTGTAAGATCTTTAGCAAAGGACAAAAGCAAGAGTAACCTGATGTTTCACCATCCTGATCATCCTTCCTAGTATCCCAGATTAGTAATACAAAACTCTTAACTAGTTTTAAATAAAACCGTAAAAACATGTCTGTCCCATTTCTCACACCCTAAAATAAAGTTACTAAAATTATTGAGTGTACTAAACTCTTCAAAACATCCCCCAACGTATCGTCAAATTCTCCCATGAAAGTACTTTTTATGTTGTCATACACAGGCACAGAGCACATGTAAGTACTACACTCTCACATTCATCCCCACATATAACTTTCGCTGCCTATCATCATTTCTATTTCTATGTCTTTCTAACTTTTCATTCAAACCAACCTTTAATTAAACATCAAGCATGTTCCTAGATCCCCAACCTCCTGCAAACAATTCTATTTCCTTTCAAAAGATCGACTTATTGAACAGACTCAGTTTAACTAGCCATCATTAAAGTTTTTATTTATACCACATTACATCACATCTAAGGTGTTTGATTGGAGCAGAAGAGGAGTATAAAGGGTCATATACTACTTTTATGTTTTCATGTTTTATTATACTACTTTCATGTTTTCATGTAATAGGACAGAAGAGGAGTATAAAGCGTTGCTAGGTACCTACTCCACTGATTGGTCAAATGTTGTATAAGCCGGATATACCACGCCTACTCGGAGTATAAACGTGATATACTCCGCTAGGCTGTTTACTCTCGACTATCGCCTCGGGTAAACCGTCTAGCGAAGTATATCTGCGTTTATACTCCTCGTAGACGTGGTATATCCTATACATATTCTCTTTTCCTATCTAGATTTAACTGCAGCAACAATTCACCAATGACTTAATTTCCTCCAGGTCTTCCTCTGCCTACCTCTACACAGTTTCACTTCCCACTCACAGTGCAGTGTCTAGTAGTACCTATAACTATATCAAATGGTTTGGATATAGCATGTGTAAAAAATGGGTATACCGTATAATTTTTAATTATTCGTCCAAATTATCATTTTGATTCATTGACAGTCAACATGGCACTTCTATTCCACATCCACGAGCTCTCAATGCTTTCTTCCACTTCTGCTATCTCACTGACTTCAGCAGTGTCAGACTTCAGCAGTAACAGCATATCTACAAATGGCACACACACAGCCACCAATGATATATAGCCACAACAGGCAATAAGCTTATGCACGCATGTTAGTCACATGACAGGTAGGAGCACTCCTGCTACTACTACTACTCAGCTGATAGTGCACAGCTGATTGTGCACAGCAATAAAAACTTTCACAAGAAACAGCACATGCACAGGTACCCTCTTTGTCCTTGACAGGCCTTTCTATATCAGCTGTCACACTCCAGGGCAGTCCTGCTGACATAATTAGAAGTAATACTACCTGAAACTGAGCATGCAGCTGAAAAAATAATTTCAGAATGGGCCTACCAATTTGTTGGAGGAAATAAATTCCCAAAAAACTAGGGTGTGGCAAATAATTAGAGGGGTGAATATAATTAGAAGTAATATGCTATTAAACTTTGCTCACTTCCTAGCATTCATTGTACATGTTACATGTGTGGATAAATAAAGCCGCCGCATCCTGGCACTTCCAACTGTTAAACTACAGCATAGATGAGTGAAAGTTCTATTATCTATGACCACAGCACTTCAAACGCCCATAAGTAAACATAGTTCAGGTGCCTAACATACAGAAGGGCATCTGGTATCCACTGTTCACATAGGTGCGAGAATATACAGGAAAATGTCAGTAAGTTATCCATGAACGTTATAAGCTACTTGGCAAAGAGTAGTACGGAGGCAGCTATGTGGTATACGTGCATAGTAAGCAGACTAAAAAGGCTTTGTAAGCAATATAGTAAAGAACATGTAATCCTCTATCTGCTAGGCTATCTCATCCCAGAAGCTTTTCTCCAGGTGGGCTGCTTTCTGTGGTTGACTTTTAATCAAATATCTTACCATCTAGGCTGCTCACTGGGATCGAAGATTCGAATTACCGATCACTTCCTATGACAGAACGTAACACAAACTAGTACACAACAGTAATTTTATAGTGGGCTAGATCTATTATGATAGATACATACAACTATCATGGTGTAATTTGCAACATATTAATAGTAACTACAATGGGTCAATAGTATGCCTGTAATAAAGGACTCACGTCGTTTTTCCACTGCCAGTGGGACCCATAATAGCATTTACTCCAGGAAGCAGCAGTCCACTGGAGCATAGAGAGATGTGTAATCACAATTACCATAGTCTGCCAGCCATAAAATAACCAACATACCCTTACGTAATCAGCAGAAGCAATAATGAGGTGGACAATTGGCAGGTATTATTATGATTACTTTCCGCATTTATTTTGTTTGTTCACATCTGCACTTATCATACATCAATGCACTACTGGACAACACATACATGTACATATATATATATAATATATAGGAGGAGGAAGCTATTTGGGACCGGGGATGCAAAGCACAGTAAAATGTGGGCTGGTAACTGCAAGCTACCCATACTAACTAATTTAGTGCGCAGTGCCTATAATAGCTTTCTGTGCATTTATAGCTTTGGACAAAGCTACTTGGCTCTGCAGTGTCATCTGTGAGTGTAGCATCACAAAGACGAGTCATAATCATTAACGAAAAGGCTTGCCATGCTACTGTTTTCTGATTATGGGGTGTATGCCGTGGCAACTGCTAATGAGAGAAATTATAGGATATTGGGCCTTTACTGTCACTTTTGATGGTGTCATCCCAGTCTTAGAAGATCAAACTGGAGTCGTAGTATTTAGCCCATAGATAATAGAGTTCTAGATAGTTCTCTTACGTAGCCCAACTCATTTTCATGTACAGTGAGGAATGTACATATTTACCATAGACTGTTTAATTCTGTCATTTCTGTCTGGGGGGGGGGGGGGGGGGGTCTCCAGCTTTGAGACGGTCGGTGTGATTGAATAACATCCTAATGTTGTATTCCATAAAGTGTTTAGACAAACATTTTTCTGCTAGATAATTTAACTCCTTACAGACTCATAAGAGTGGATGAAGTCAATATTAACACATACGTAAGCGCATGGTACTTACACAACTGTTCCTCTGTTCACCCGTTTTTCTGCTCACTACATTATCTTTATGCTTGGGAGTGCAGTTCGCTCAGTGACTAACCGTCATAACATTTATTTGTATAAATGCTGTTTTAATATTAGCTTAAATTACTTCTATTAAATTGTTGCATTGGACGTTAGAATAGACAGTAAAATTATTATTAACAGCAGCTCAAGCTTAAATACCTTGCTGAATGCAGGATGACCTTCTGACTCTTTTCCCTACAACCTCCCACTTCGTAGCTGACGTCGTGGAAAGCGATGCCATGCAGTTGCCCATGCGGAACACTTCCTATTTTCTCTTCCGTGTGGATATCCACGGCGATGCTCTGTACAGTGCTGCCATACGTAAACTCAGCAGACGCGTCATCTGCAAGTAAAGCCTGAGACGCAGACATTGCAGCTCAGCTGGAAGTTCTAGTCTCGCGGGCCAGACACCCTCACGAAAAGCATGCAGGATAGATTTTTGACCTTTTGTTCTCGCAACCGTAATATCTACCACCACAGATAATAGAGCATAACCATCTTAGATAATGGAGCATAACCTATGGTTGTGCTCTATTGACACCACCACGGCGCATAATTTTCTGGACTCTAGCTAGCTAAGCGGAGTAACGCGACACCGCGAAAAATTATGACCTAACCTTAGGTTAGTCTCGTGCCCAGCCCGGGCCGGGCACGAGATTAACCTTAGGCGCGCTAGGCAAACTTCGCGTAAGTAAGCTTATAATTTTCGCGCTGTCGCAGTCAGTGTGTTTTAACTGATTTTCAATTTTTATGCTGAAGCAAAATCTAGTCTATTGGAATGAACAAAAGAATTTTTGGCGTGCAAGTGGAAAAGAATTTCATCTTTTGTGCTAATAATCAGTGAAACTACTGTGTGGGCTAATCGAGATTGCTCTTTTGTTGCAATTGTGGCTCAAAATACGATGACAATAATTTTATAGGAGAGCTTACAGCATGATTTAAACTTTTCAATGGTTATCAGGGATATTAAACTTGTAACCTGCTGTAGTTGCAGAGTTGTAAGGGGAGATTTTGCCTAATAGTGCTGATACTTGACCTTTACCTACCTTACAAGCCTCTGTAACTATGGGCAAGATTGATACTTTGATTATCAAAGGTCAGCCTTGCAAATGGCTGACCAATGGGGAAACATTAACTCATAAATAGAGAGAAGAAATTCCCACCATGACCATATAGGATATCTTGAATTGCAAGCTTGTACATATATATGGGTACAAGGTATGGGATGAGAAAGATAGTCAGGCTACAATGGCTAGTTTTCTTTTTATTTAGTATGATGATGTAGCTACGTACATGTAAGTTACAATGTGCACGTACCTTCTGTCATTTGCTAGTGACCTGCTAGCGGTTGGATGCCACCTGGAGTAAATAGACGTGGGAAGACCATGTACGTAACACACAGTTGGTTAATGTAAACTTTTGCAGCTAATGTGATGCCAGTGTAAAACCAACTAGTGTACCTACCTACAGAGTTTTCTTGTTCATGAGCTATAAAGAGTCATTTACATGTACTAAGTAGCTTGTTGCTTGCGTGTGCAAAGTTTATATTCAGGCGGCCATCTACCTGCTGTTAGTACATGCAGGCCACGTGACATCTGGCCAATCAGTTTTCTTTTTTAATTTAGTCAGGTGACATTTTAAATGCACAGTTTGCATACTTTAGTGTGCATTTATGTGTAGTATAACCATGGATAATATAGTACTTATTATCCATGGCATATAGCTTACCTGGTACTACATATAACCTGTGTTTCATATGTACTGTTATTATTATGCAACCAGTGATTGTTATGTAATTTACAGAAACCATTAGCGATGCAAGAGGATGATACAGCAGCATACAAAGTTTAGGGCAAGCGCTCTGTGCATCTTCAGTATGCCTTGAACTACCACTGCTCAGTCCTTCTGCTGACAGCTACACATGTAACAGGTCTGTAAATCATAAAGCCAACAAGAAGCACAGCCACAGCTATGCACAACGATAACTACAGATATAGCTGTTTCCAATGTGCAAGGTTAGTTTTAATTCAGCAAAAACAGGTTCAAGGTCACGCTACCTGCAGTTACTGTAGGGCTCTAGGCAGTGCACATGTGCATGTGTAGTGGTTAAATGCCGACTTTAGTAGCCTTGTACCCAGACCTATATACCGCAAAAATCTCATTCCGTTTGGTCTGGGTACAAGGCTAGAATTTAGCTCGAAGGTCCTAAAAAAGACTGGGTGTAGTACTACACGATCATTGTTGGGTTTCCAAATTCTAAAATTGTTTAATGATACGTACATATTGTAGGTTGCTGGACATCCTTGTAGATCAAAAGGCTGGTTTGAGCGGTGCTGTACTCATCACTGGAGAAGAGACTTTCGTGTCCTTGCAGGCTATGCCGTGCAGGTTTGTAATCTGCACAATTGCATACCTGTAGTATGGGTGCAGTTATTAAATGAGACTACAGCAGAATAAGACTTAAATTTAACTTGTGATTTCTAACCTTGACCACAGTGAATTGGTGAATCTAGCAATCTAGTTGGTATTGACTGTGAAAAAGCTGCTATAATAGTTTAAATGTTTGTACATGTATAATCCTTTTCACTTCCCAGGATAATATTGTGATGGGTACACCATAGATAGTATAGCTTCATTACGGAGCTATATTATCTATGGGTACACTGACAGTGCGTAAGAACCTGCATTACTCTGCTGTCCTTTGCTTGCCCTCTAAAATGGCTTGGCAAAAAAGGAAGCAGTAACTGTGCAATTAAGTCAGACGGTGTGTGGTGTGTAGTGTACCTTAGCAAATGAAAGTCAACAGTGCATCATACTGCAAAACAAAATTGTGCAAAGTGACATGCATGATATACACGTACAGAGAGATATATAACTGTAAGTGTGCAAATTCTGATTGGCGATGCTATTCTGCTTTCAAAATAATCCACGCTAGTAGCTAATAGTAATCATAGCCTGAAAATGTAAGAATAAGTATAATGATAGAATTAATCCACTCGTGATCACAGGCCCAATACTTTCACATCAACTCACCTCTGGACGAACTTCACGTGTTACTCTGGTTGTAGGGTGTTGGTAGGTCAGCTGATCGCCTTTGGCTGTCTTACCAAGGGATCTCAATGATTCCTCGTACCTGTGATGACGTTTACATAAAAAAAATTAATATTCTGCAGCAGAACAGCAGCAGGATATGAAACTTACTATTATTCAAAGGCCAGATATGTGAAGTAAGCTGTTCCTTTTAATGTTGTGGCTAGCCTCAAATTCGTGCCCATATACATTCTGGCTTGGATGTGCCGCAATACTCAACAGTCATTTCGAAAATGTAGGTAATTTTCCATGTGTATACATATTTGGTACTGTAAAAATAATACACCTCTGCTCCTTTGAGTGCACTGTGTACGGGAGATCTCAGCTGATCAGATTACATGTACCTACCATGTTTTTAGCATGCCCAATTGCATGACTATAGGAGGTCATGTACAATTCCTGTCCCTAGCCCTTGATATAGCTAACAACATCAGCTTTGCCAGAGTCAGTAACGAGAAACAATTCTGGAGATGATTCAAAAGGCTGGAAGAAAGCAACGAGGGCGTGTCGCAACAGATGGAACTGACACAGCAGGCACGTATGGGAATCTGCCGTAGACTGCTCTGAAGAAATCTACTGGTGTCATAAGCTCAGAGAATGTATGAAAAACAGCAGTAATGTGTTTTTTTGTCATTGCTATCTTTCCTCTCTTTGAGTAGCAAGGATGATCATGTTGCTACTGTAGTGTTTATAACACCATTGATCACCCAGGTCTAAATGAAGCATGGTTTTGAAAAATGTAGCAGATTTGATAGTACTTAGGAGGAGGCTTTAGGTTAGTATCGAGACAGGTTTAATCTTGGGATATATAAGAAACTAATGATAGTACGTATCTCTGCTTATGGCAAGTTAAAGTCAAACACTGCATTCATGATCCATAGATAATATAACCTTCGAAGGTTATATTATCTATACGATCTGACAGTCAAACTTATATACATGTAGCTAGCAGATGCCTTTGATTGGACAGACTGAAGTTCCCCACTCGAAGTAGCAGTGCAAGCTGTGGCACCAGAGGTCTCATACTCTCAGCACACTTTCTATCTTTACTTGTTCTCAAACTACATGAGTTAGCTACATACTTGTTGCCTTTGTGTTTATAGCCTATCGTAATATTCTCTTGCAGTGGTGCAGAAAGGCTCCTGTATTGCCAATGCAACAGAATTTCTGAGCTACACAGGATACAGCGTACCGGTACACTGGCCGTGGTACAACCAGATAGCACTGGCTTACACATCTGCTTAGACTTGTGACTAAGTGACGTTGTCTACTGGGATTACGCGCACACGTCAGCAAATGCGACGGTGGGTGGGGCTGAGGCGGAACTTGATTCTATAATTAGAGGGTAAGAAACAAAAATGGCAGTTCGACAGAGAAAACCGTTACCAAAATCTACCTGCGCTTCCGATGAGCTTTCGGCGTCTCTGCAGGAATGTGCAAATGTATCAGCAAAGAAGTTAAACGGCAGTGAATTTGGTGACTGCTTATTCACGGCTGCTGAAAAACTCGACATCAAGCAAAACGTATGAAGCTCAGGCGACCAACCAGTACTTCCTATTGTTGTTATTGCTTCAGAGTGATTTGGGGCTGCTTCCTCCTTTTGGTAGCTATTGGATTCCTTGTTTCACGTAATGAACCTGCCAGCTCGTATTTACACAGGACCATTCATACGAGAATATACAGTGATATTGTGCGTCCAGTGAGGTTAGGCCTCTTAGCAGTTGGTTCGTATTTGAAAGCTGCTGGAATTGATGTTTTCCATGACTGTGTGGTGGAGAACCCATTCTTAAGGTCAACAGAACAGTGTGTTTGTATGCACACAAAGGAGGCTACAGAAGTAACTTTGGATGGATCTGTGCTACCATTTTCGGTTTACGAAAATCCAAAAGAGATATATGTTCTGAGAAATGTAGTGGATTCAAAACTCAGCCTGGAGCAGCTTCAAGATTTTCACATATCTCATGGAAAGAACCCCCCTGCTTGCCTTGAAATTGGAAATGAAGGACAGAGTGGACCACTTTTCTATCGACAGCTTTTCGACAAACCACAGATGTTGAAGTTTTTGACATCTAATGAGTCCTGGAGCTTTACATGATAGGAGTGTGCAAGACTTGTTGTTTGCTGATCAGCTCGTGAAGATTTCTATCGTTAACTTTTTCCCCTATCATTTCAGGGCTGAGTGTCCAGATCCAGTATCACAACTCTCTCTTCGTTCATTACTACCTTCTCCATCTTACTTACCTCATGGACTGTATCTACACAGCAATTCCCTTTTCTCCATCAGTACACAGTGGGGAACAGCTGGACATATTGTTGTAAGTTATAAATTCTATATTTATGAATTTCAGAGAGCCACCACTATTGCAAGGGATAGTTTTTTTCCCTGCCTATGTATCAATGTACAATTTCCCTGTTGCTATGTCATGGTTAAGGTAGGAGGACCTTCGAATCCGCGTGATTCTTCTCATAAATAATTAATGAGTGATGTCACTCAAGTGGCACTAATTAATATGTTTGCATTTTCCCATGGTGGCAACCGGAATCAACAGGAGGGGTGTGTCACTTTGATGTGGATAGCAGCTCTTTCATGTGCAATATCGGCACTTTGATGTAGTTGAGCGGTACTAGTACTCTAATGTTGGCTTTCAACACTTTTTTTGTAAATATGACCTCATAATTATAGTGACAAGTAGACTGTGTATGGCTGAATAGCTAGCTAGTGTGTTGTAGAAAGATTGTTTGGCTGCTTGAGTGCCTAGAAGTCACCCAGACAGACGAATGTTGACAGGCTGTTGCCCATCTCAGGTAGACTAGAATAGTGACCTATCTGGCCAGTAGGCTTCACCCACTTTTGTACTGTACAGCATCTAGCTAGCTATGTGAAAATCTGTGGAGATTTATAGGGAGTGCTTTGGCGGGTGGTTCTCAGTAACCGAGGGGTGAGTGGAAAATCCCATCCCTAAATTTTCTGTGAGTAGGTTGAAGTTTGTAAGGCAGGGCTCGAATTTGTGGATTATTTAGCAGAAGGTGTGATCAAATGCCTCAATTTGAGATAGACTTTTATGTTCTTAACCAGGCCATCCATTTGATTTGGGTATTCCAAGACCAGGGTCTTCCTACCTTAACAAATCTGATATTTCTTATCAGAAAATTAGCCAAGAACGTTTTAAACTAACTGCAGTTGTAGATCTATAACAGGCTGTCTGTCTCATCCTGCATAAGTAGATAAGTAGGCAAGCTCAGTATAGCAAAAGTGGCGACTCTTGTGTACTTCAATTAGCGGCTGTACCTGATGATCATTGCGCTGTGACATGTGGGTAGTCTGTGCATGTATTGCGATAGGCTTGTTTCATTGGTTTTTGGGGAAGTATTTTTTGGTGGAAGTGCAACCCTACATGACTTGTTTTTGCACTTTTTGGCAAAGTGCTTTTTTTTTCCTTATAGAAGAGAATAGAAATCCTTGTTCACAGTTCTGCCTAATTGTAACCATTAAATTTTGGTAGTGTAAGATTGAACGTGTGCATGCTGTTGCTTGATTCAGAAGCTTTGTATTTGGTTACTGAAGTTATTGTTGTGTTATGTGTTATGATATTGATATGCACACACACACACACACACCATGCATATACACAGACTCCACTAATGTCTCCTATCACTCTGGTGAATGTCTTAGAGGGAGACGCGAGGTTTTATATGAGTTCATTAGGAGATCACTGTTTTGACTACTGCACTGCACTCAAGCACCATCCCATACTCAAAACAGGAGATATTAGTAGGTTTACTAGTATATTCTTGGGTAGTGTAAGATTTATGTATGGGCAGCACTATACTACTCTTTGAAAGATCAAAGGCATTATGTAGTGTGCTGGACAAGTTACAAAACAATCTCAAAACAGTTTACCCAAAATTGACTCATGTGAATTTATTCCCCACTAGCGACTTGAATGTAGCTAACCACTGCCTGAACTTGAAGCTAGCCCCCAGTATTCCTAGAAACGGGGGGGGGGGGGGGGGGCTTGTCCACATCCTGATTAAAATATCAAAGCAGTTCACCCATGCAGGAAAAGTCCTGGGTAAAGCCCAGGATAGTGATAGCTATTTTGTCCTATTTTATGTCATAACATAAAGCAGCATGTGGACAACAAGTTATCATTGCCTAATTAAGAGTTCATTCCTCCAGTGTCTATAGAAAGCCCTCCAGTTTAGCTTTTAGCTCAATTCAAACTCAAGCTAGTGGCTAGCCGCATTCATGCTGTACTAGAGTCCACTGGAGAGCTATTTCAGACTCCTGGAGAGCTGCTTTGAGTTCAGGTTTGTGTAGGAGAATGTTTGTAACTCTACAACACTTTAAATTTGTCCAGCACACTGATGCCTTTGATCTACTAATTAGGATGCGACAATACAACTAGTACTCTCACTTTATATGTATACTACACGACAGTTGGTCCTCCTCCAAGTCTCAGTATTGCCGATGTACCATAGATGCATGTCGTACTGCTGTATTATGGATATATTGGCGAAGTGTTTTTTGTAATTCTTAGATACGTAGCTATGTGTGCCTGCATATAAGACAGGTTCTGTCTTTTTAATTAAACAAGAAAGTCCTGATTATGGACGTATTCCAATTGACAAAAGCTGTCAAAAGGAATGTTTTTGGCTAACATAGGACCGGTTTTAAATGCGATAATCTATTAAATTCGAATGCGTTTTTTTTTCTAAGCTCGCAAAAAGTAGAACGCAATTCATTTGTCACAGACAATTACGTAATCGTAACACGTGCCGTGCCGGAGTGGCTGCATTACTCTGATGTGAAAGCTACTTGGAAAATTGTCATAGCTAAGTGCTGCAGCTGTATTTCCCGTACCAGATGAGCCTACTACGATATTTGAAGCCTATCAATAGGCCGACTGTCGTGGCCGATGGCCGACAACAATGCTGTCTTGGAAAACGGCTACTGCTCTCAGATCGTTCTCGTTATTCTCCTCGTGTTTAAGCCATAGTTTCTCTCCCACATGAGGGTCCATATGAGTTTGTATATGTGGTGGCCTCGAACAACACTCTCTAGTGTGTACACAGCTTCAGCGCTTCACTTACCATCATTTTCACACAAGATTCTGGTAGAAGCCTATGGTGTGGGTGTGGCTAAAATAGCAATAGCATTGCGAAACGCATTAAATAAATACGCAATTTGCGTTCAAAACACGAAAACGCAATAATTTTATCACGCAATTAAAACCGGTTCTATGGTATATGGAAATACTTCATCAAAATGAGTTGACATGTGCAACTTATTTCATCATAATTATAAATATACCCACTCCACTGTTTGATATTTGTGATACTGTGGTTCTCAAGATTATTGGTTGTGTCATTCAAATTTTGTTTTGTTTTGTTTTTGCTTCAGCCACATACAGCAAGACCTGCAGCTTAAAAGTGCTTGCAGCACTTCCTCAACGTTGGGAAAACTCTTAAGCTCAGAGGGTTTCAGCAAGCATGTGTGAGTCAGTGTTCTCGCTAGGCCTATACCAAAGGGCACAGTGCCCTTTGAGGCTGCTAATGTGCCCTTTGGGGCTGGCCCAAAACCAAAATGTGCCCTTTGGTGTTTTGCAGCCACTTGAATTACTTCTGGTGTTTTAACATCGCTTGAACTGTCTGACTGGTCTGACTAAATAAATTAATGTAGAAATGCTGACAGCAATAACAGTTTACAGGGTAAATAGGGTAAACATTTTTCCGCGCTGCGCGCACATGCAGCTGATCCGCTAAAATGTGCCCTTCGGACTGCCAATCCTGGTGAGAACACTGGTGTGAGTGCCCATCACTGATTGCCAAATTATATATCTGAATAGCGAGAAGATTTATTTTATTTTCCCACTATTCGATATATAATTATTGAGGTCTTAAGTTCTGTGCAGTAGAATGCTTTTAGTACAAGGGCGTAACTGAAAAATACTCCATGTACTCGATTGTTATGAGCCAGACTTTGATCTAAACAACCAATTCAAATTTAAATTAATACCGTTTCTGTGATGACAATTACAATCAGTGAAAAAGCTACTAATGGCACTATCATAACCTGCATAGCAAAACAAACTACCACATGGCTTTGTGGGATTAAAAGATTATTTTCCTACAATCATTGCTAGATAAGGACAACTAAACATGTCATATCCAAAACAAGAGCATCACTTTATAAGTGCAAAACAAAGGGCACAGTGTTGGATGGTACAATCAGGGTAACTACGTGTATGCTTTTCCCAACCACTAACTGCTCTACAGTTGAGCAACCTACTGTATAGTCATGGATTTTTACCCCGCGGCGCGTAGGCGGCGGCGGGGTTAAGCAATTGGTTCTGTCTGTCCGTCCGTCCGTCCGTCCGTCTGTCAGGTGTCTGTCCACTCAAAAATCGGGCTATCTCGCGATTTACGGGGTTAAACGATTGCTAAACACGACAGTAACATTGAAATCAAAAAAAAAATGTCCGGGTGTGTATCTGATAGTCGCCAAAGCGGTTCCATTCGCTGTATCTACAGCTCTTTCTTATTTAACAACGGTGCATTCTGCCATTTTAATACGGTCACAACTAGAATACGATAGAGGCCGGGCATATACGGACTCTGGTCACGTGTTCATATTGGCAATAAGTCACGCCCACCACTTCTCATAGGATATACAGATATATACGCGTACACGAGCGCTGTACACTCTGCGTGCGGATACACAGCCAGTGATATACATGTACACTCTGCCAACTACTCGATCAGCCCAGTCTGCATTCCTGCCAGCTCCAAGTTGTGAATTATGCACCGTGGGGTATGTCTCTGCTAGAGACTTCTAGTTCTACTAGTATTTTTACCAGCTGGCCAGTTCTTGTACATACATCGTGTATATCTGGTTTATAGCCGAGCGAAGCGAGGCCAATAATCGCGTGCTATGGGCTCAACAATCTCAGCTAGCGTTTATATGTATAATACGTACATCTATTAAGTTCACTCGACTCTCCCCCGGGGGAAAGGCACATGTTCAAAATGGCGTCTCTGGCAGTTTTTTGGGTGCCGTCTTCAAAGTCGTGGCGGGCACAAAGTCAGAGGTCTGGACAAATTTGTCATGAAGTTCTATCAAGGGAGACTTGCTACAGCTCCCAGGTTTGTAGAGTTCGTGTAGCTTTACTTTAAGCTGAGATGTGAGAGCTGGAGGCCGACGACACGATCGTAAGATGCCAACGGTATTTCAAGCCAGCATGCATTAAGCTGAGATCATATAGTCTCGCGAGCCGGCCCCTCGTATTGCATACATCAACTTTTGATATAGATCTGTACATATAATTGCGCATCATGGTATCACAGTAGATATAGCAGATAGATAAACAGGTATGTATATAGCAGATAGATAAACAGCTAGTTACTTAATCCGCACATGGCAGCAGTCAACCTTGACCCCAACCTCACATGTGAGCACTCAACCATGACCCCATGCCCTATAGACACCAATTACATCCCAACGTGCATGCATGCATACTCCACTCAACGCATAAACAAACCTCAAGCCACCTACCATGTACCAAGACTGCCATGCACCACAATTCACCACTACCCAATCTGCACAAACAACTGCCACCATATGCAAAAAAGCTACGCGAGGCATATTTCGCTTGCGTATTCCTAGTACAGTATATACGTATATGTATTTATGAGGCAATTTCATTATGCTGTAAGCATAGTACTTCTCCATTGTCATTAGGTTGATGGCTGAGACAATGTACGTGTGGCATTGGTGTCCACCATTCCTGCTGTCCTGACATCTATAGAGAAAGAAATGACATTAACACTGTTTGCATCTCTAATGTAAAGCTGATATGGGAAGCAGATGAGAGGAAATTCTCGTGTAGTTAGTGACTACATGCATGGGCCCTGCTTAGGAGCAAGACACGTCATCAAAATATGAATAATCTCTGAGGAGAATAGTAATTTGACTCATATGTTTTCAGGTTTGTTTTAAGTAGCCCAATTGTACTACGTATGTCTGATACATTCCATTTATGCTCCTTGCTGAGATGGTATGCGTAATATATATTTTTCTTTCTCTCCAGTAATATGAACTATATATATATATACATATATACTAGAGATTATCAAAATACGTACTCAATACACTGTACAATACAATCCAATGCAATACAATACAAAAAAAAAAAAAAAAAAAAAAAAAAATTACATTAATGATTAAATGACGCCGTCCACTGAGGGGGCGAAAGTAGGGAGGCGGCGCAGCCAGAGAACGGAATTCCCCCGCCACAGGGTGATGGCGAAACGGCGGAACAGCTGTTTGGTGCAGGCCGTGGAGTCGAAGGGGGCGGCTCGTTGGGCGATGGACTCCCCAAAGGACTTGATGATGGAGATGGTGTCCTCCGCCAGCCCACCCAGAGCCTCGGCCACGACGGGAATAAATGTCACTCCGGCGGAGCGGCAAGCGGAGAGATGGGAGGTCAGCTTCCGCTGTACTCCAACTTGCAGGGCATGGCCAGGAGTGGAGGCAGCCCCGTGAACCGTCTGCTGCTGTAGAGGGGAGATCACATGTACATCGAGAGCAGCTGGGCGACCCTGGGACCACGTGGGAAGGAGGATGTCCGCAGGCCGAGACAGGGAGTCCGGTACCACGCCTGAAGCTTCGCGAGCTGGGGACAATGCGGCAGACTGAGCGGCAGTGAACAACACATCCCGGAGGGCATTGTGGCGTGATATTCTGTCGCCATTGCCACCACAGCCGACCTGGTGGTCGCCAAAACGGTCGGCATCGCCACCGCACTCAGGGCATGAATAGGTGGAGCTCAGCAAGGGGACACCCAACCAGTAACAGAGGCAGCAGCGGAACTCCTTGTCCTGCAGGCGGAGACCCAGAGCGGCAGATGGCACACCGTTCAGCCAGTCTCCGGCATGTGGTAGGGAGGTGGAGTGGGCCAACGCTCTGGCACGGGCCGATGGAGCAGAGGAGAGGAGTTGTTCGTGTCCCACGTCATCAATGGCAATGGAGAGGCAACGCTGGCGTAAAGGCACGTCGATGTCCGCCAGACACTGCCAGTCTTGCCGGGCGGCAGAAACAGAGAGGGCAGCCAAGGCCGAATCCAGATGGGGTGGGTGGTTTGGCAGTCGACGCAGGATGGCACTCACCAGATCGTGGGAGCCTGAAGAAGAAGCTACATAGGCTGCGGGAGCATGCAGCGTAGAACTTCTAAGGTTGAGGCCACCGCGGCTGCTGGGCAGGGCAGCTTTCAACCAGGACCATTCAGAGAAAGGTCCACCAAGGATCCTCTCCAAACATGCTCTGATGGCCATGTCGAAATCCCTGGTGGCCTGGGAGATGTGGCCTGGTGGGCATGTATGGAGGATGTAAGAGAACTTTGGGAGAGCGAGGCATGAACGGAGAAGGGATGTCTCCAGCTGGGCATCTCTCATGTTGTGTAGAGTCGTCAAGGATTCCCTGATCTTGTTGACTCTGGCCTGCAACACTTGTTCGCAATAGGCCGGGGGGCCAATTGGGCAGCCCAGAAGACAATATGAACTTGGAAACTAGCGAACTGCAGCTGATTTTAGCCAAGGAGCTACCCAGGATTGTGTTTGCAGTGTCACGACAGGATGTGCCACGGTACTGAGGTGTAGTGCGATGTTTCAGAGCTGTAGTTTTAATTTAGATGTATTGTCTTTTGTTAGGAGATTCTCCCTGGGGAACCACTGCCTACCAGTACACCACACAGTGAGGCCGACTGACAGTAAAGAAATTTAATGTGATGGTTGTTCATAGAAAGTTAGTACAGCACTGTCATTTTGCTACCTAGGTACCAAAGATTCCAAGATTGGAGCCGTCAGACTATTATTGCCTGTAATGGAAAAACTGATAGCTACAAATAACCCGGATGTAGTCCAAGGTTTGCTTCTTTTTAATATTATTACATGTACAGCAATATCTATTATGTGACTTTTGTTGTATTGCATTCAGCACTGATTGAAAGCCTCTTAAGGATTGCTCCTCTAACGGGTGAGTTTTTAATCTCTCTCTTGCCACTTTATTGTAGTCATGTTCACTATAGGGTTGTAGGTGAGTGATTGCCTCCATAGAGCCCTAACATTATTCAAGCAGAAACTTTATGCACTCTCAAGTCATTACTATAGGGACAGTATAATTTGGCAAGTTTACATTGACTCATAGATTATGAAACAGTAACTGTTGATAATTTTAAAATGTGACATAAGTATTATTGTGTAGTCCTTACATATATGTGATGCCCTTGCAGATGACTTTTCTGTGATTAGTTCCCCTTGCATGCCCTTGTTCACCAATGAGTGTCAGCAAGTTCGGAATGCTATCAGGTACTACATGTACATAATCATAGCTTCACTTGACATAGTATCTTTTGATCTAAGCCTGTGTATGTACATTCTGCAAGGTAGTGGTATAACAAGAAATGGAATTTTTAATGTTAATACAAATTATATTTGTCAGATTATAAACTATTTGTAGATATGTATCTTTTAAATGTCAAGTGTATTATTTATAGCTGTTTTTTTTCACAGGCTCACAGAATAGTAAAAGCTCAAACACTAACCCCTGGGAAGATGCTGTCCCTGTTCAAGGACAATGTTTGTCAGGTACATTAACTTGTAGGCCTTGTCTGCTATTGGATATGACCTTAACTGGGAATCTTGGTACATGTTTTGCAGTTTCTTGTGGAGGTACTACATCAGAAGAAGGGTTTCATTTTGAAGGCAGACAAAAAAGGGCCATTCTTACAGGTGCTTGTGTGGACCTATGAAGACTTCCTCATGTTGTGAAATGGCATGATTATTTGACCACTTGTGCAGAAGGGATACACTATTCCTTGTGTATATTTTAAATTACATGTGTATGTAGGTGGCTTTGGCTTTTGGACAGAAAGACATGAAACAGTTTTTTGAAGTAAGTGCTTAGAATTTTACCTGCATGTGCTGTACCATTTAGCAGTGAAGAGTGTGTACGTGCATAAACTGTTGCTTTCTCAGGCCATCAAGGATGTATTCATTATTTTAGTGGTCTGCCAAGCTACACCGGAATCCTCTAAAGTTTGTGGCTAAAATGACAAATATAGTAAGGAAACAACACTTTTAAATAGTTACCGTAGGTCCTGGCGCTGAAGAATAATGACCGGCATCATTTTTGTTTTTAGTAGCGCCAATTGGTTTGTTACTTTCATATAGGGCATTTTTTGTACATGGGTTGTTTTATCTGAAATTGGAATACTACAATAAATTAATTAGCGGCAGTAATTGAGCAAAACAGTGATACACACATCCCAGGTAACAAAACAATAACAAGGTTTAGCTGTCTACAGTTTATTCCAAAGCTACCTTTTCTATGCTGTTTGTAGTTTGTTCTATGATCCTAGCCATTTTGTAAACCTTCCTAACTTCTTGACAGCATACTGAAGTATATCTCCCTTGATGTTAAATCTTGAAAATTAACTGTTAGTGTGCTGCATTTAGTACATTTATTGAACTTATATTGACAGTGAACATATTCTATCTTATCCAGAGTCCAAGATCACTACTTGTGGAGTGTTTTAAATACATCTTTTTGCATCTCGTTCGTAATGGGCAGCAAACAGACCTCAACATTGCATCCAGATTTTTGAAGGTGTTGCAGACGTGTGTATATGTATATGTGTATGTGAGTGTACGTATGTGTATAGCCATTTGATTATCAGTTATATAAATACAACCAGAGCATATTAGTAGAGCTCTGTATTGTACATGTTTTGAATACAGAAAGGGAAGGTTAATTTGTAACATGGTTTGACACCCATCTTCCACTTTCAGTCTGAGGGAGACTTTGAGATGACCACTCTGCTTCGATCAGATGTGAAGAATGTCCTCAATCTTCTGCTACTCCACTTGAGCACTCACAGGGAGAGAGTACTGGCTGGGATAAAGATGCTTGCAGAGATGAACCAGTTGGCTGGAGAGGAGAAGCCACTGCAAATGGACAGTGAGCAGATGGTGAGTTAGGATAACATTGCATTGTCTTTACTATGCCATCAGTGGAAGTGGCGTAGGAATAGCCTCATTCCCAGGCCTCCGCACAGCTTTTATCGCTTGCAGTACAAAAAGCGTGGAAGGCCTGGAATATTTTATCATGTGAATGATGTTGAGGGTGGAGAGAGGGTAGCTTAGAGAGACTTTAATTGAACGTGGGCGAAACTATAGCAACGTGCCCACGCAGAGCCAATTTATCAAGAAGAGTCGCACTTCTGGCAGTGTGACAAACAGGTAAGTATAGAAAAGCGCTTAATAAAAGCCTGGTTGTTACTACATATATGGTACTTTGTGATAAAGTGCGCTCAAAGTGCTCATTGAGGCCATCATAACAATAAGTTGTCGGAGTGTTCCAACGGTTGAAACTGAGTATTCATGATGACATTACAGTCTTCTTGCCTAATTGCACGTGCGTGACGTCACATCCGTGACTGACAGGCGAACTACATATTGATGTATCTCATAACTGTGTTACCACATGCAACTCTGTATATTAAACAATTATTTGGGCTGTACTTATTTAATGCAGGCTATTGGCAGCTTAATTGAGCTGATGAAACTAATGGGACCATGCTCTATTACACAAGAGAAAATGAAAGTTCTGGCTATCCTAAGGTACAGGTGTATGGATAGCATTTTTGATCAGCATTATTTTTAAGAGAGTAGTCAATATAGATATGTATTACATATATTTTGCTGTATTTTGCTGCATGTCTGCCTGCTATAGGCACTGTCTACAACTAGGAGATGAAGAAATAACTGAATTGACCCTTTCAGCTTGAAACTGTTTCATCCATAGGTAAGCTGTTAGTGAAAGTACGTTTTAGAAACATTCAGAACGCAGTCTAGCTCATTGATGTGTGTGTGTGTGTGTGTGTGTGTGTGTGTGTGTGTGTGTGTGTGTGTGTGTGTGTGTGTGTGTGTGTGTAGGTGGAGGTGGAGGTGAGAACACAAAGTAGGTAGCTCAATTAATTAGCTTTTGCCTATTGTAGCCACGTACGATTCATTCTCAGCTACATAAGCTAATCTTGTGCAAAGTATTAGCAGGGTTTCAGGAAAATTATGATGCATTAAAACAAGGTACAATGGGGCCTGTTCAATTACACTTGCAACACCTCTGTACGTACTTGTAGTTTTAGTTTGTACTGACACGTCATAATGGTTTGAACACAAACTTGGGGTAGCCAAAGGCTACAACTCCAGAAGCAAGTAATGAAACACAAACACCACACTTTTATTCCACAGTGTATCGGATCCATAGTAGTGATGGAGGCAATTCAAGTGATCTATGCTTTATGGTTTGGCTGACTACCCAGACATTATACCTATGCTAAGGCTGTATCCCGCATGCTCGTTCTAATAATGTCAATCAGGGCTGTTAAGTCCAATTCTACTGTACTGAAGTGCTCAGATATTTGAAATTCAAAACCCTAATGATTATCTTATCTATCTTGTCCACATGAAATAGCTATTCGGCAACTGTACCAAGACTTGGCAAGTACAGTACATCCATCTTTAAAGTGTCCAAGTGTGTCACATTTCATGAATGGATTCAAGGGTGGTGTACTCGGCTTATTCATAAAGTGAGTTTATATGTAAACACATTTGCAAATATACTAGCCTCATTCCCAGGCCTCCATTCAGCATTTGTTGCTTGCAGTACAAAAGCAGGGTAGGCCAGGAATATTTGTGAAGATAAATGTAGATAGAACTTATATGAATGTAGGTAGAATGATACGTAGCAATGTGTCCATGCATGCATAAGTTGAATCATTGAGCTGCTTGAGTATGAGCTTCTTGGTAATCAACAATAATCATGCTTCCGGCAGTCTCTGTGATGAGTAAATGCTTGATGAAAGCCTGGGAAGGGGGTATTTTACCCTTCTGCTTGCTGCAGTACGCGTACCTTTGTCTGTATTGAAGCATATTCAGGGAAGGTCTATGTGTCTATCTATGCTGCTGCATTAGATATTTTTGTTTCAGTGCCTTCAACATGACTTCTCTAACTGATAGACCATTTGATCAGGTGTGGAGACACTGCTGTGATTTGTGTTGGCATACTCTCTACTGTTTGTAAGGCTAAAATGTACCAGGCTCCCCCCCCCCCCTGGGAATGAGGCTCTTCAATTATGTATACCAATATCCTAGTTGAGGGATTGTGTGTGTACTTGTGACATCCTGAGTTCACAAGAGACAATGCAATGCACCTGATCATCATCCATTTCTGCCAACAGATTCCGTCTTCATTGCAAAAGGATGTGTTTCTTCCCTGAAGCTTGCTCTTCAAGTTAGTTGTCCTGTGAACTGTGAAGTGTATATGTGTTCATATTGTGTTTATGCATGGTTAGCTAATAGCATGAGACATGTTAGGCACGATGCTCTGAACTTAGAACTTGAGTTCTTCTCTATTGGCTAGTAGTATGGAGCTTCAGAAGTTCTTTTCTCTAGGCTTGGAGCACTATACATTGTGTACTGGTTGTTCCCTTTTCTTGTTGTGTTTTTGAATGCCTGCTCGTTGTACGGGATAAGTATGTATAACCTAGACAGCAATCTTTCCTTGAATATGCAGCATGACATCAGCCTTGCTCTGTATGTGTTACCACATGTCCTAACATGCCTGCTCAGGCAAGGATCACCTGCAGTACTGAAAGAGGTGCGTAAGTACATGTACGTACATGTGTAATGTGCATTACTTGCTGCTGCTTGTTCACTGCTAAATTATAATAATGGTCTTAAGTTTTAGCTACAACATGTAGGTGGATTTTTAAAACCAAATGTAATACGGCTGGAAACCATTTCATTTTGGGTAGTCAATAGTTTGCAGGCCACAGTTGGCTCATATCTCAGTGCCACTAGCATAGAAGTAGTGTCTAGTGTGTTTTATATTTTCCATCTGAAAAAACCAGCTTGAAACTTTCAAATTAAACACCGTGGCTTAGTTTAGTAACAGGTAGGCCAAGCTAACTGCAGCTGTAGAAGACTGTCTGTCTCATCCTGTATAAACAGGATAAGTAACGGAACACACAGTACGGCAGCTTGGTAGTTGGTAGCTGTATCTTGCAAAAGCAGAATATCGTCCACTTTTTCGCCATCTGGGCAGCACAAAACTATTATAGTTACTTGCTGTTGCTTGGCCTACAATACTCCAAAAGCTGCTAATAGACTGCAGTTGCATAGTGGTTTGTGACATAATATTGCACATGTAATAAATGTTGACACACAAACAGACAACATACGTATGCGGTAAACATCTTAGCCCTGTCCCTGCAGCAGCTACCGTAGGACTAGTTTTAATTGCGTTGTGAAGTCATTGTATATTCGTGTTTTGACACAATTGTGTATTTGTTAGTTACGTTGTTGCGTGCATGTCTATTATGCACATGCATTCTGCATAATGCATGATTGTGTGTTCTAATTTTTGCGAGCTTCCTTAAAAACTCGTATTCACAATTATTAGATTATCCCAATTAAAATGGTATAGAGCACACCAACAACTGTCCTTTTTGTTCATCATGCTTTTACTATTCAGATACACACGGAAGTGATGACTGTTCTGAATCATTCAGCTGCCAGCAAAGATCTGGATTATAGAGGTACATGTATAGTAAATCAAATCTCTGAACTGCAGGGTGATTATCATGTAATGTTCCCTTCAAGATTCTACCAACATGTGTACTCAGACTATATTCACTGCCATGGACCACTTCACTGCTTGGGCCAATGGAGAAAACACAGCTGCTGCTGTGAGAGAGGCCAAAGGACAGACACAGAAAGGTAAACACATGCTCTGTGTATGACATTTAATTTAAATGTATGTATACATTAACTGTTTTCTAAACTTTGTAACGATTCAATTGCATATACGCAAATGTTGTAGTACAATCTTTGTGCGCTTGATCTGATGAATTTAGAGGAGTTTTGGATGGCAGGAAGAGTGTTAAAATGACAATAGATGCTAGTGCCTAGTCTGCTTGATGTTGTACAGCACATGTTATTATTTCTCATAGCATTCTGGGTAAACAAGTCTGACATTTCATGTCTAAAAAACCAGCCGGACACCTTTCCTGTACAATATACACAACTCAGCTTAGGCCAAGCTATTAAACTACAGCTGTAGATCCAGAAATACTATATTCCTAGAGCGGTACAGCAAAAGTGCTGACTCAGCAGTTTCGTCATGCGCCTCCAGTTAGTAGCTATATGCCAAGAAACCAGGATCTTTACCGCTACCTACCAAGTTTTCGCCATCTAGGCAACACAAAACTACCTTCATTTGCTATAGCTTGGCCTGCAAACCTCCAAAAGCTACGATACACTGCAGTTGCATAGTAACGTATGACGTAATATATTGCGCACGTGGTAAGTGCGGACGCACAAACAGACGCGGAAAACGTAAAGCAATCTTAGTTCCAGCCGTTCGCGCTCCGGCTGGTAAAAATATTGCAACTTGTAGTAGGTTAGCCACAGTAATAATGGAAATTGGCACCCCACAAAAATAACACTGTCTACTGTATCCCTTCACTGCAGACAATTTTGAAGAGGTGGAAGAGGTTATAAAATTTTTGGACAGCATTCCGAAGGTGAGTGGATGTGTTCATTATGAAGAAATAATACAGTGGGGTCTGCAAGTGAGCATATCTATCACACAGCAAAATTTGACAATAACTCAAGCTCGTTTGTCTTTGTTTTGGAGTGTGTAAAATTGGTTAATTGCCTTAGACTTAACAGTTCAGCTGTATACGTCCTGCCTCTCTGAACATACATGACCAGGGTCACTGGGTAGCTGCTAGAAAGTGATTGGTGGTTCGATTCTTCAGTCCCTTGTCATGTATATTCTTTGCAACATAGTCATACATAATCTAAATGATTTTAATTTAGGACACCAGATTATATAGCTCTTAGTATTTTGCAAGACATGGAGAGCTACGTTTGCCAAGGCGAGCGCTAGTCGGCCATATTCTAGTCTGAGAACGAGTTCACGCACCCTGCATGGTCTGAGGGCGAGACAACATTTAATTGCGTTCACCATTACACGTGATATTTCTGCGTCCACGTGGGTCTGTTTTCGCTGACTGAAAAAATAAAGTATTGATAGATCTCTGTCAGCATATACTTACATTTTTTGCCGCACTTTGGAAAGCACCAGTGCTTACATTCAAAATCAACAATTTCATGGGGTATCTATACTTGTAGAGTTGCTATACAGAAAATCATAGCAAAAACGAACCATATCAGCTATTTGGCATGTATAAACTGTCCTTCTGATTCACATTAGTTGCATGACTTGTAGATGTGGCATTTTCTGTCCGCTTAGTATATGCACTCAAACTTCCAGCCTGGATAGCAGTATTAAAACTTCCCCGTACTTTACCATTCTTACTGTTTCTTGTATAGCTATGGCGTGGTTGAAAATTGTTTACTATTTCCACTGCTGCCTAGACAATTTAGTTCAAAATTCACCGTCCAGCTGCAACCGTTCAATAATAATCATCGAATATGGACAGATATTCTGTGTTCTACATACTAGTGCATGGTTATGCTTCAATAATTTTTTAGGTCACTCTAGCATTTAAACCTAATCATATCTAAAATCCAACAAAGCATTTTTCACCTGCATTGTTCGATTAGTGATAGTATTCTGTGCAATAGGATTTGCTCAGATAAGTGTGCATGCAACACACATATACTCTCTTGTTCACAAAAGGAATCAAATTATACATGTTAAGTCATCATGAATTTGTATTACTACCACTACAGGCCAGACTGGATGAGGAGATTGAATGCTTTTCGTGTTGAAGCAGCTTGGAGACTGGGACAGTGGAGTGAACTGGAGCTCTACCTCAAGAGTGTATGCTGAGAGGGCATAGCACCTCATGTGTGCATGAGGGTGTTGTGTTTACTAGAGATTTGTTGGGGTGATCTCTGATTAAGACCCACATAGACATTGGCTAACTTAGAGACTTTTGTACTCAAGACTTCTGTCCATTTTCTATTTGCCCATACTTTGCTGACTTATTTCTCAGCCCACCATAAAGAGGTATAGAACATAGTGCACAACTGGTAAAACGTTATACTGCCATGACACAAAAATAGATCCTGCCATGTCACATAATATAGATCCTCAGCTGTATGCATACTGACAAGAGTTGTAATTACAAGTGAGAGGAAACATTTCAGCATAATGGGTGACCAAGGGAAAGACAGAATTATCACATACTCTATTCTATGTACATCATTTAAACATGAGCATAATCTGTTTAGTATGCTGTCTGCTTGTAATATTTGTATATTTACTTTCCTGCCAGGAGTCTTCAAGTAGTAAGTGGGATGTCAATCTTGGAAGATTGCTACTAGCTGCCAAGCAAAAGGTTTGCTCTTTGTATTATGTGCACACATTATTCAAATACCTGTGCATGTATGACGTATGTTGCACTGAAAAATGGGTATGGTCACTCTAGCATTTACAACATAGTCATATCTAAAATCCAGTCTTACATTTTTTACGTGAACTGTTTGATAAGAGTGATAGTTCTCTGTGCTGTAAAATTTGCTCAGATACAACATGCATGCAACACACATACTCTCTTTTTCACAAAAAATATTTTAAAGGCTTCTTAAGCAAAGTGCGTAGTGGGCAAATGGGTCCACTATCTACTGCCAGCTTGGAGCAAGGATCTTACCAGCGAGAGTATGAATACATTGTGAGGTGAGGTTGTCTAATTTGCATAAAAGAGCTTTACCGTATAGCGGGAAATTTCACTGGGGGTAAAACTTCGCCAATGTTGCCCTCAGCGGTAGTAGTGATATTTATTCATTCTGACCCTGATTTAATAATTCATGCCCTGTACATGTAGCTCTTCTGTAGACTTCATGTTTGGCTTTACATCAGAAAGCTTCTTATTAAGATGCCAATATTTTAGCTACTGAGCTGTAGCAGCTGTCTATTATATCCACATTATATCCACACTATTTTTCTATCCCACTTGTACGTCAGGGTTGACCAGATTTCTCAAGCAGACCTCCTTTAGCTTGCATTACTGTCATATGACCTTGGAGTATTATTTCCTGTTCCCTCCTGTACGTCAGACTGCAAATGCTGCAAGAGTTAGAAGAAGGTGTTAGACTACTGCTGAGCCACAAAGACCAAAGTGATGCTGCACAGAGTATGCTCAATAGTTGGCAAGCAAGGATTGAGCTTGGCCAGGTAGCAGTTATAATTCCTACATTCTAGTTTTCAAGCATGGATACTTACATGGTATATGCTTGTGTAAAGTTGTGTTCCATAGCTCTCTGCTCTCCAGTTTCTCCCTGCTGCCCTCTGTAAAAGCTGGGGTCCTGAAGTGGCACCAGAGGGTGAAGCTCATATTTATAGTCATATTTCTTTGTGATTTAGGAGTCATTCAGAACTCAGGAACCTATCCTTGGCCTTAGAAGAGTGATTCTTGGACTACAGCTGGGGTAAGCAATGTCATTTACACACCCTATTCAGGCGAGCCTGTGCAATCTTCACAAAAGCAATTCAAATTCTGTTTCTTTGAGTAGTTTCTCACTTTGACCTAGGCATTAGAGTGTCTGGCTGTTACACATGATGTTGTGGCGAGCTATTGATCCTAGGGGTGGTTTCTTGCTTGTTGTAATTATGTAGGAGGGCTACAGCTCTTCATAACATGTGGCTATATTTTGTTGCATTTCCGTACTGTGTAAGCTTACGTGGACGCACAGGTAGCCTTTGTTTTCTGACAAAACGGCGCTAGGCTTGGGCTAGAGGAGCAGCTGCTATAGCTAACTGTTGTACATGCTTTGCACTGCTTCTGGGAGTATTTCACCACTTGTGGCTGGTATTGTATGCATGTGTTGGAAAGCGTATATCTACTTAGTGCATTCCGCCGATAGGTTGCTGTTCAGAGTCATAACAAACTCCTTCGTAGTAAGTACTTGTTAAGATTCTTGGACTATCATGTGATTATGTTAGGCAAGCAATGCTTTTGGTCGGAGTCACAATTATAACTGTTTACCAGCATAGGCTTGCATGGACACATGAAAATAAAGCACACTTTGTTGATCTTGAACTGTTTCGTAATCTAAATATATGTGCTGTCAAAAATTCAGCTTCACCGAAATCTTGAGTGCCTGAGGGTGACTCTAATTATTCAAACAAAATAACATGTCTGCTGTTTGAATTCCAAAGGTTAATGATTATTGCAGGAAACGTGGTGGGCGTTCAAATTATTTGCATATTTGTTTGAAACTAGATCTGAAATAACAGCACAAACGAGTGGGTGAGTACAATCTTGGATTATTTTACAATGAGGTTTAAAAATGCAACAGTGCCAGTATACAGAACGGTACAGCCTTCTTCGTCCAAGTGTGCATGCTTAATTTTACAGTAGCTGTTATAGAGGCATATAACTTGCTATTATTTGCAAAAGGCAACTACAGTTGTAGCTGACTTACCGTATGTGTTCCAATTAAAACTCAACAATGAGTGGTTATAGTTATTATGTACATTGTGGGTTTTCCTAGCATAGAAGTAGGCAGTACTAGCGAGAGTTTGTGGGAAGCCAGTACATGGGTGTTCAAATAATGGAGTAATAATTTCAGATTGGCTGTTTGAGATATATATATATATATATATGTGTGTTTCCCTTGAAGAAGGGGGGTTTTCGAATAATTAGATGGCTGGAATAATTAGAGTCACTACATAAACAGGATTTTGGGTTGACTGGCTTTCCAAAGGCCTCCTTTTGAGTGAGTGTGGGCACTATATATGCAGCCAAAAAATGGAAAAGCCCTGCTACATGCCTCCATTTCAGCTTGCCTTATTGATGGGCAGGGATGCAATGAATATGGAGTCAGTACAATTCACGTGAGAATCGAGTATGGTCGCCAGTGACCCAAGTTTATGACATTGTAGTGAAATTGAATTAATAAGCTGTAGGTTGTACTGACTTCTGGCGTATGTCTTTCTCTCCAGTGAGCTGTGGCCACAAGTGGTCATAAATCTTGATGGAACGGGTGAGAGTACCACCAGAAACTTCATCCATGCTGAGGTACATACGTATGTAACTATGTTTGATGAGCTCATGCATACATTGTAGGTAAGGGTGTGAGTATGGGTATGAGCCAACCCCGGTACAGGTGAGGGTATACATGTTGTGGACAGAAATGTATTTTCATATAGTAGATGACGCAGTGAACACAATGTACAAATACTGTATAAATCCCATTAACGCCTGATGCTGTAAACATAATCCAATCCTATTTATACTGTATGATTAGCACCCAATGATGTCTGTTAAAGTCATGAACTAAGAGCGAGCTTCAGGGAGATCCCCATTGTGAATGGTGATGTCATAGTGAGTAGAGACTTTATTATTATATGTAGCACAGTTTACAGGGCCCTCCCCGAGCTTTTCACAATATGTAATGAATAATGCCTGCCATCAGAACAGACAACATACAGCTCAGAATTCTTGGCCACTGAACAGCACTAGAGGTTTACTAGACATATACAACAGTGCTACTAATGTGTGATTGGCCTGATAGTTAGTCATTGTTTGGTATCTAGAAGTCTGCTGCTTAATTGATGATCAGTCACGCTCGAATCTGACATCAAATCAAAGCTTGGGAGCTCTTCTCGTCAGTTCTGCTGAGAGTTTAGTCTGAGTCGTCCCTACAAAGCTATACATGGTACACACTAACGTGTATTGTAAATTCCTGTGGGCATTCGGTGATGAACTGTACATGCACATGGATGCTTCCTTGTAGCAGTTTGGGAGTGAATTTGTTAAGTGAATTTCCCGAGCAGTTTGGGAGTGAATTTGTTGAGTGACTTTCCCGAGTGTAGCAAAGGACGTAAAGGACTGCTAGTAGCTACATATACCACCTAAACATACAAATAACACTCATACATATATACTCACGTGCTCTTACTAGTACAGTACGTACCTGGATTCCTAGAAGAAAACATAGCATGTAATTCAGCTGAGGGAAAGCCTATATGATATCTAGCCAATATTGAAGGTTTAGACAGTTGAAGATGGATAAGACACACGAAGGAGGCAGTTTGAGTTTAATTGTTTATTTATTTTTGCCGGCTGGGTGCATATGAGCACATGAACAGCTAGTACTAATCAAGACTGCTTTGCTTTTTCTGTATTTGTCTGTCTGGTAGCTGTTGTTTGTGCGTCCACACTGCGCAAAATAATATACCACACGATACTATATGCACCTTCTGGAAGTTTATAGACCAAGCTGTAGCACACGCGTGTACTTTAGTGTTGCCTATTGACAGTGAAAATGTGGTAGGCAGCCATGCTTCACCCATTATGCCACTTGGGTCCTCAGCAAGCACATCAGCACACTCTATCAGGGTAAGAGACACTATATATCAGGACTTTATATCCCATCTATATAAGGCACAATAAAATTTCAGGTGTAGGGATATACTATGTGGTGTAGTAGGCTTGGCTGTGCCTTCAACACCTTGAAATCAATAGAACTGATTCTATTGAAGGTATGGTAATATATACCTTTGTGTGTGCCATAATCTACTGTGTAGCTACTCTTAGACTGTAGCAGTACTTTTACCAGCCAGGCACACATGAAGCATGCGAACGGCTGGTCCTATTATTTCTTTATGTTTTCTGTGTTTGTTTGTCTGTCTGTTTGTGTGTCCACACTTATCACGTGCACAGTATTACATCACACGTTCCTATGTATCTGCAGTCTACTACTACTACGTACATGTGATACTGGCATGTTTTGGGGTTTGTAGGCTAAGCTACAGTAGATGAGTGTAGTTTTGTATTGCATAATGCTGAAAAAGTGGCAAGCAAACCTACATATAGGAAGTGATCCACTTTCTTTTAAAAGACTTACTCGTGTGTCTGGCAACTGCTCTGTGGTTCAAGGGCCTTAAAAAGACCACGTTCATTCTGGTGATGGGTACCATCGTAACTAGCAGAGGTTGCTGAGCTTTCAGACGCTAGGCAGATTGTGCATAGAAATCCTTTCCCCCAAATGTATGAATGCAGACACTATTAAAAGCACCATTTATCGTACACTTTTGTTCTGCTGGCGCCACCATGTGAAATGTTTAGTAACAAAATACACACACACAATTGTGAGGTCTTAGCACCGACTAAAAGTGAATTCTAAAGATTCTGTGCCAGATATTTGTGCATGGGGCAGGGTCTCAGCATGCTAGGCTGCATAGCAAAGTTAAAACCATGTCACAATTTAAGCTTAAAAAATTTTTGTTTGAAAATGCTTGCCACTTGATTTCCAGATCAGGTTTGTAATAGACTTAATTGCGGGATTATGCAAACTTTTTTTGAGATTGTGCAAGCCTTGCCGTTGTGGCAAAAACCGAGTAAGAGACTTAGGAAATGCATATGCAGCTAACCTGTGTGGAAATCATACTCATCTACATGTACACTCTTCATACTTGATCATCACAGGAATGTCAATATCACCCATCTGCACAACTTTATGGTTTCCATTTATATGCATTGTGCATTGCAAGTACTTGTGCTTGTTGAACTTGCTTGCTGTGCTCACTCTATAATTATATAGATAAAAAGGCAAACCGTTAACCTTGGTTTATGAGCGCTGCTACGTACGTACATTACGTACGTATACCGTATAGTCGGAAAAATTGGCGAGAATTAAATTTGGCGAAATCGCCAAAAACGGCTAAAATTAAATACTGGCAAAATTTAAATTTGGTGATTGTGTGCGGTGAAGACTATGATGTAATCTTCAATTAATTTTGGCAATTTATATTGGCGTATTACGTAATCCGAGGCGCACAACGTGCAACGCTGCTGAACATGTAAAGTTTTTTGTCACTGAGCTTGACAATGGAGACGTTGGGTTCGCCGATCTTACTATCCAAAAGCTTTGAGAAGTGTGTAGCGGCCTTTGCCGCTCCGTTGTCAGTGGCATACTTTCCAATTTGTGCCCTTTCTTGCGTTTAAATGTTTAATGTACTTGCCTCGAGGTGACCGTGTGATAGGCTTCAAGTCTCCAGATAGAGAGCGCTTTACAGCTTTGTTCGCGAGTTCGATATTCTTCCCAGACAGAGAGGAAACATGTACGTGGAGTGGTAACAACTTCTTTCTTGTGAATGCGTGTGTGGGTGTTACACGTTATATAATGCGTAAGAATTTAATTTGCCAATTTTTTATGATTCGCCAAACCGCCAAATTAAAGTCCTCGCCAAATTTTCCGACTATACGGTATGTGAGCTTTAATGTGACTCAAGCTTGTTCTTTATGGGACTGCATGGGTTGAATGGGGTTGACTTACTTTTTCAAAAGCGCTTCACAAGCAGAAACCAACAATATCTTGTGTATTGATAACAGACTTGGCCAAATCTGGACCAAACTTGTACTAGACTACATTTTTGTTATTTTGGCAGGAAAAAGCTACCTCACATTGAAAATTTGATAGATGTGAGTTAAACTGTATGTGTACAACAGCTCATCCTATACTGTATCATGGAAGATATACTGTAGATTGGGAAATTTTCTTTGTTAATACATTTGTGTCGGTACCCTACGATGATGAAAATAAAAAAACGCTAATTTTTATGAACACCGAACATGACCTATAAAGCTACACTTCTGGTGTGTCAAAGCGATAAAATGAAGTTTAACAGATGATTATTTTTTACGAGTGAATTTTTTTTGATCTACGGTACCAGTCAAGTATGTGACATTATGTAGTGTACTAGTCTCAACCCCAGACCCTCCCTGCACTTGCAAAAAAAAAAATGGAAGGAAAATGCGGAAATATATTCAACCCTCACTGAGTACAAAGTATTCTGTATCAGACCCTCTTCCGCACTTTCCTTCCGTTTTTTTTTTTGTTTTTTTTTGGCGAATGCAGGTAGGGTCTGGTGGCTGAGACTAGTAGTGTACATACATGTACACATGTCTCATATTGACATGCTCATCTGCAATTCATGACGTTTAAACAGCGTACAGTCACAAATCTGGTGACGTATACTCCAATCGTACAGAATATTAGTTATAGTTCCCTGCTTTTTTTTTCAGGATATGGTGAAGCTGAGTGAGAAGTTGCTAGAGGTTTGTAGCACGTTGATCCAGGCAAAAACCACAGTGTGGATAAGCTCTGCAGGGGTCTCACCAGACTAACCAATAGCAGGTTGGCGTGTTTTTTTGGCAATTTCATAGAAACGTGTCTATACACAGTCATTCTACGCACCTGTTCCTTTCCTTTGGGTACTCGTGTGTGTATTGAATTGGTATTTGATTCCTCCTATTGTAGCAACTTCAGCTCTATCATGGTACCCCTGCAGTCATCTCTTACAGTGACGTTGCCAATTGGGCATGCCAGCAACCAACCAAGCCATAATCCCCCAGGACAGCTATATTTGTTTCTTTTTTTGTGGAAAACTATTTCAGAAGCTTCTGGGAGAGTGTACAAACCATACTACATTAGCTACTATGTGTGAATTAAGCAATTTAATGCACACTCATGTGATCGATTTTGAGACTTCTGATCTGTTGAAGGTCACATGAGTAGAATTAAGTGTTGCTTATGGTCGGAAAATAGTACAGACATGTATTATGGCAAGATAGCCACTATGGACAGAATTTGTAATTTTGCTGAAACACTTAACTTCGTCTAGTGTAGCAATATGTACATTGATTGTATCTTTGTAACTTAGAACATTCTTGTAACTCATGCCATGAGCCCGTCTTCGTGTCTAGCTATTCACCCATGTACTTGTGGCTTTTGAAAGTTACTCTTGTTGGCCTGATGCTGTAGTTCTCTCACTTTTGAATTAGAGGTTAAGTGTCTTGTGGGGTAGGGCTAGGATAGGGGTGGCAAAAGCATTTTAGTGGTCTGACCTTACAGAGGCCTAATTTCCAAATGAAGCGCAGGAATTTGTTTTTCAAAAGTCAGTCTGGTACCATAACGATCAGCTGCTTGGAAGAGTAGTAACTTAGATATCTGTGCAGGTGACTGACCATATGCTTATTGATTGTTTATATGCTTGCTTGTCTTGACTCCACAGTTGGTGATGGTCGCTTGGGATATCCTGATAAGGCTCCCTATGATGCCATACATGTTGGAGCTGCAGCTGCAGTTGTCCCTGAAGCAGTAAGTTGATTGCAGATGGGTATTAGAAATCTAGTACCGTATTTCCGCGAACAGACGCCGCCCTCATTTAGTAGCTGCTCTCGAATTGTAACTGTACCTCCAGAAGTGCTGAACGAAATAGTGACCGCCTTCGATTAGTGGTCGGGATTCAAGTACTCAAGAATAAGCATCAAGGTACCATAACTACAGCATGAATAGAGTAACACTTTACTTTGCTAGCTAGCACCTTGTCTTCTTTGAGGTCTGCGAAGGGATCGGAGCCCTACGGAGACTACCTGTGAATCTATAATTCAATATCTCTGCCAAAAAATAGCTGGCATTGTATGGCTTTTCGATAGTGTTGAGGCATTAATCAAACAGATTGGGACTGCCGTTGTGCATTACTGTCTAGCTGCTCAATAAACGCCGCCCTCGATTAATGGCCGCCCTTGAATAGTGGCCGCAGAAATCACGTGATGAAAATACCGTAATGGTACAATATTTTGCGTGAACTTTACTTTTGTGAGTCCTTACAGCATCGCAAATATAAGATCGCAAACATTAAACAATAATTTGTGAGTGTGGTTTTTAGTGGGTGCGGTTAACGAACATCGAATCAATAGCTGTCCCAGGAGAAGCAGCAGTAGGCCTAATGGATGGCCTTAAACAACAGCGAAGGTGGTAGGTAAAGTTTATACTTCTACAGCAGCAGCTATTTCAAGATGAGTATTCTACTCGATTTCACTACGAGCCCCAGCCGCGAGGACACTGCAATCTTAGCGGTGGCAACTCGCGAAGCGAACGAGAGTGTGAAGCGTGCGTTGGAGAAGCAAACCAGCCAACAGAAGGCCAAGAAGTATATTAAAGGTACATAACCACTTTGGCCGAGAATGGGAATGCCGCCGCCACAATCGCAAAGATAAGATCGCAAAGTAATTGAATTAGCCGCAAAATGGCAAAATCGCAAAGGTTTCTCACACGCACAATATTGTAGCATTACGGTAATCAGTAACCGCGGCGTCTGATCACGGAAATAAGGTAATTGATGTAGAAATTGGTGAATGTTGAAAGTACACTGAAATATTGTTCCACCTTGATTGTGTAAATAGTATAGCTGATGCTACACGTACGTGAGATATTGAGTATTGCATATGTGGCCGTCCCATGTAGTTTTCAAACATTATTTCATCGCCTGTTTCAATCATGCTGGATCACTGAACTTCTATTAAGGGTGTGGCTCAAACAAACTGCAACTATGCCCCACATAAGAGCCTACCCTTAATGGAGGTTCAGAGATTACAGAGCGCTGAATGCAGTGATGTGATTGAAATACATAGTTTTATTTCTACACATGTACACATGTACGGGATATCGTTCTTCATTGCATCCATTACATGTACGTAGCTACATGACCAGCTGAAACCTGGAGGTCGCCTCGTTGTTCCTGTTGGGCCGGAAGGAGGCTCCCAAACTCTTGAACAGCATGACAAGCTCAAGGATGGATCAATCAGGAAGAAGAAGCTGATGGGTGTCATATACGTACCTCTTACTAGCAAAGAAAACCAATTGCCTCGTAAGTTACGTATGACTCCTGGTATGGTATGTTTGGCCAGCCTGCATGTATTTTGACAAAAGTACATGTAGCAGTGCGTTTCTAGACCACACACTGGCTTAAGGATGGCCATTTTCCCCAGGATGTTTTGAGTCTTGTGTTTGCTGTTTTCGTATGGGTGTATACTACTAGTCCTTTGGCGATGCATGGTTGTCATGGGTGAGCGTGAGTGATAAAAGCTGGGGCAGCAAATCCTGTGCAGGTACTTGTAGTTGTAGCATGGCAGCCATACAAATCTAAAGCACTGCCTACAGTTTGTAAAGTGTAGAAGTGTTCCAGGTAAAGTTTGCCCTTGGGACCATTACTGAAACTGTCTCATGTATTGCTGGTTTACCTGGAACTGTCTCCTGATTACTGGTAAAAGTGTCTAGGGGATGGTTTAGCTATAACATATTGTGTATATATAGTAACACACTTGATTATTTCTATGTAGGTTGGAAGTGAAATGAACATGTCAGATACATTTGCCTTTATCATCTGATAAGTGATATTGTTTTACCTATGTTCTTTTATTGCTGTAGTTGAATGCTGTATGTGAATGCTTTCTATGTATGTTGTTACCTTTCACTTGGACACAAGAGTTCAGAAGTAAAATGCGGGCATGCCAGGCACTAATTGCATTCATGCAGGGTTAGGGATGGGGGTTTAGAATCAAGCTCTGTTGTGTCATTGCTACCTTGTTTGGTTACTTTTTTGCGATTCCATCCCTACATGCTCTTTCATTTTTAAATGATTTCTTTAAAACTTTTATTATTCAGTGTGCTATAATGCTACAAAACATTTACTACCATCTCAATGGTTAGTCTCGGTACCAGCCCACCTATCAAGTCGGAGATCGCTTAGTGGCGGGATACTGTAAGCGATCTCTGACTTGATAGGTGGGCTGGTACTGAGACTACTCAATGGTATACATCCCACCATCCAGTTCACAGTTGAAGAGAAGGAAAAGGTACTCCTGTTTCTGAATACCAAATCTATTTGAGAATAAATAAGAATACTGGGCATAACTAGCCTTGTACCCAGGCCTTCCCCGCACTTTCGCGAGTGCAGGGAAGGCCTGGGTATGAGGCTAGGGCTTCCCTTCTAGGAGCTGAGTAGGCTAGACTAATCCCGAAGACTTTGAATTCTTTGCTTTTGGTTTGGCCTGTAGCTACTGTATTGATGTCTGCCCTGATGAAGACAGCAGCACAGCAGTTAAAAAGTCAGCATTCCTTTGACAATGAAAGTTTTGAGACGCCAAATTCATGGTTGGTGGAAAGAGAACTCCGATCAATATATAAATGCTACCTGGCTTATCGTTTAGACTGCTCGGTTATGATGGATTATAGTACTCTACTGTCTATGCTTGTAAATAATTTTCCCTTGGAGCATGGAACCTAGATCTTTGGAAGCCCTTCTATCAACATAGCAATAACTGCTATCTAATGCTGGTTAAGGAATCTGGTTCATAGTATTAGTACTAGTATAGGAAGATAGTCTCGTGAGCCAGCCCCTCGCTGGCTCGCGAGACTATGAGGAAGACAGGTATCAGTGACATGCCTTTGCTAATCTTAACAACTTCACAACCAAGTGCCAAAAAGAGAACCTGAGCAATTACTTTACTAACCTTTTAATAAGCAGGTGATCTGTAGTTTGGCAACTCTAGCTGAGATGCTGATAACAGAATGAGAATTGTACATACATAGCGGTACGGGATCCCCGTACCGCTAGCGAAATAGGGCCCGTGGGGGTCCTCACATCGCTAGCGTTTTTGGGACGGGGTCCCCATATCGCGGGGGTCCCCAAATCGCGCTTACACCGGCGCCAGATTCTATATGCGCTTAGTGGGCGGGGCTGAGATCATAAATGCAATACCATGCATAACCATTGATTATTGTAGCTATGCTGGGATTAACTACAAGCGCATATGCGCCACATGTGACTTCGTGCGCGGCGCGTAACGCTGAGCGCTGCTGCGAGAACTCGGAACTACGTGGGGCTCGCGAAGAGCTAGCTACACCAGACTGCGCTTATATCTACCTTTCAACCACAGTTGCGATGTCTGAAAAGTGGGAGTGCGCCCATAATTTGGCGATGTCGAATGCCAGAGACAGTGCTGGAAAATTCTGCCTGGACTGGTGAGCTATATGTTGTAGCTGCATGAGAACTATGACAGTAGGCATTCTGCCCTAGCAAGATTTCTCATCTTGCAACAAAAATCTTGCAGGATGGTAGGCATTAAAATCTTGTGTGAATTCTTGCAAGGCTCATAGGGAAGTCCTGCAAGATTAGCCTCAAGTATCGAGACTACTGCAAGATCTGGTGTAAGAACCTTGCAAAGCGTTTGTCAGATTCCTCATAATTGTCTTGCATAAGTTTAGTAATTAATCGTAAAGAAAAATTGCAGGAATGCGTGTAATTATAGTAATACAAGTCAGAATATACATCGTAATAAAATACATGTAACGTTGCCTTATGATCCTGGCTATCTTGATTCCAGTTGCTCCGAATAACAATAGATGTAATATATAATATTTCTATTAACTAGCAAGTGCATGTAACTACCAAAACCAGAGATTGCATTATGTGCTTGCTCTAGTTTGGTGCTTACTATGGAAACATGTGTAGTACTATGAGTCACTTCTGTAGCTTTTGCAGAAAAGGAAACACTTTGTTTAATTACTAACGTGCAATTACCTTGGATTGACTCTACTCTATGGAATAGTAAGCATTCTACAGTTTGTATTTCCCACATGAGCTGGTGTTTGGGTGATTTCTGCATTAAATAGTTGCTCTGGCTTGGTGCTCTGTATGTGGACTTGTGTAGTGCTATGGGTCACTTTTGTAGTTTCTGCAAAAAAGGGGAACAATTTATTACATTTTGAACATGCAGCTACCTTAGAATAACTCTACTGAATGTAATAAGAAGTAGTCTACAGCTTAATTTTCCCATATGAACTGGTTTGCCAGCTAATTGCTCCACAGTTTGTAGAACAGACTATCACAGTTGCCCAGCAACCCTCATGTACCCTAGGGTATATGGATGCGCATACCCTGGCTTGAAAGGCACTGCCAAAGTAGATGGGGTTTGTACACTGTGGTGGTGCCTTCCAAGTGACTAGAACTATGCAAATGTAGGTCTGTTGCTTTGCAGCTTGTGTGTATCCCAATGTAGCCCAGCAAAAGCTTAGAGTAACACTGGAACTCTTGAAAGACCACCTCTATGGGTGACTTGTTGGTTTATAATTACTAAACAACATACTCATGTATTAAAATGCACACATACATCGTGTGGAAGTTATTAAATTGTGCGTTTGACCAGTCGTCTGTTTGATTCAAAAACTGCGAACTAGACATTTCTCTATACCCTTGTCACTTTCTTTGTACGGTATATGCTCTTGTTTGTTCCGCTCTTAGCATGTAGCTGTAATCATGTGGCAACTGACTTGTTTAGCTCAGTTTCTCTTTGTAAATGTATGTACATACCCTCTTATGACCATACATATTCACTAGCGCATCACAGAACCTTAAGTTTGAATGCTCAAAAGGTGTTCTTAAAAGTAATAAAACGGGAGGTAATGATGGACTAGTTGGGGAGTTTTTTAAAGTACGGGGAGAAAAGAATGGCTAATCTGTTGATAGTCTTATATGAGGTAGTTTGGATAAGGGAGAGTATTTCCAAACATCAGAGACAAGGGTTGATTATTAGCTTTTATAGAAAGGTGATGCTGAGGACCCAGGTAATTCCAGAGGCATTACACTATTGAATGTGGTCGGAAAGCTATTTTGACCCTAGCGATATTAGGACAAGTTATGCATGTAATGCATAGGCATAGGAGATGGCTGACTCAGCCAAGCAGATCAGCTCCGTTTATATTCCTTATCAGGAAAGTCACAAATGTCTATCGCTAATTGCTGCTATTGTTACTGCTAACTGCAGCACTTATCTTGAACTAGGCAGTGTGTACAGTAGCTGTGTCTTCACATTGTACAGGTGGAACTATTGACTCCTTCCCAGCATATTTGACTAGGCAGTGTGTACAGTAGCTGTGTTTCACATTGTACAGGTGGAACTATTGACTCCTTCCCAGCATATTTGACGATACCCCCAATATCCCAGCTTGACCCAGGGAGTTGTGCATTGGTGTGGAATGGGTGGGTGAGAACATCAACGTAATAGTACGTAGTTGATGGCTTGTGAATGATGAACTGCATAATAAACCACGCAGGATGATATTCTTCTTGAAGTTCAGATCCAGAACACCACTACAGGTCCAATGTACTCAGAAGTTGTAAAGTTTGACCCTGCTGCGGGCTTTGAAGCTGTTAATCTCAACAAGCTTGAAAATAAAGAGGAAGAGTAAGTCCATTTGAAATGTAAAAATAAAGCACACCAGTTTGTTCGTAGGTGCAATAGTATACAATGTACGTAGTTGGCTAAACACTTTCACAGAATCAGGTATTGGATTCCTGGTAGCTAGTGTCGACCAGCAGCTGAGAACAATGCTGGATCATAACTCACAGTTAGCTGAAACTTGGAATTAACAGGTGTCACTTTATTGAACCAATAAGTGGGTAACTGGGTCTGAAGGAATCTCTATCAAACAGCTGCTGATCCGTGGTAATGACAATACCAATATCTGTCAACAGCATGAGTGCATTTAATAGTTTATATATATATAAATGCACTCTTGGAAAACAGTCATGTTGATGTGCAATCACAGAGGTAGTTGGACATGTAGTGCAATGATGATCTTGTCATTATCAATAACCACTGGGGAACCTTAGCCTACCCTGGCAACTGGGCTGGAGAAAATTAGTGTGTCTGGCTTCAGTGTCTGGCAGTTGGGTGTTGCTAACTTTTGGGTTGACTTAGGAAATCATGTTTATCAGTAGTTTTTCTATTGTAATTGAAGGATTAGGAGACCAGAGAAAAGCTAAACTACAGTAGAGCCTTAGTTCACTTTTAATTCATGGAGGCTTTCCTGGTGTGAGTCAAATTAAGAGCTGTATGTAGCTGCTGGTCAGCTCTAGGTGCTACACACACCATCACCGCACTCACAAAGCCCAAATAGCTGTCAGTGTTTCAGTTCTTTGTACTTTACTTATGATAGTATGTTTGTATACTTACAGAGCATTGGCCCTATTACATTCGTGGACATGCTTTCAAATCAGAAGAAATGCATTAGTAGGATTGGACAGGTATTTGTAGGACACTTACCAAATGGTACTTTGACACAAGTCTTTTTGCATCTTACCTCCTAGTTATATTTGTTTGTTCACACAGTTGTGTAAACAAGTGTACATTTGTCATGGAAGTAGATTGAGTGTCACCTGTGCATGGGCTGTGGGGCATGGGTGGGGTGGGGTGACAACTTGCTCTGGCCTACACTTGTACTTTTCTTGTCTCTGTTGAGGGCACGTGGTAACTTCAGTGGTAGTCACAGAATCAAACCCATTACTTTCAGTATCAGCATGGCATGTGGAAGAGTGTCAGCATCAGGCTATCAGCACATGTCTCTTCCACATGCCAATACTGTAAGTGATGGATGCTGTAGAATGTAAGTGGGCTGGCTTGTGAAACTGCTTTAGTGAACCAGACGCTATGAATATTCCACAGTTGTACAATATTCCACAGTTGTACATTTTCAATTGCAAGGCCTTTCATATAAGAAACACTCCTTTGCCCATTACAATCTGTTACACAATAAAGTTTTGAGCTTTGCAAACCTCTACCACGCAGGTCAGTGCTATTTCAAATTTCTATACTGACATAAATGCAGTCTGTTGCAGTCAGGAAACTACATCAAACTGGCGTGTGAGTGGCATGATTGTGTAGCTACTGTTGTAGGGTTAAGGTGCCCCTCCTGTTTCCATAAACTTGGCATGATATAATTATTGATCTATTAAAATGCACAAATAGATCTATAGTGTGGAAGTTATTAAAGTGTACTTTGACCAGTCGTCTGTTTGATTCAAAAACTGCGAACTAGACATTTCACTATACCCTTGTCACTTTCTTTGTACGTATATGCTCTTGTTTGTCCAGCTCTTAGCACAATGGTATTATCGTTGGTAGTACGGGGACATACACCTCTCATGCTCAAATCAACCCTTCAGGGTTATTGACGTTAATTGACCGTAGTAATGGTATAGACGCACAAATAACAGATATTCCTTCAGGATCATTTATGTTCATTGACAGATATTCAACGCGAGTTAGTAGGTACATATGCAGAACTCAAAAGATATGTTCTAAAAGTCTAAAGAATAAAAAGCAGAAGGTAATGATGGGCTAGTTGGGGAGCTTTTTAAGTATGGTGGCAAAGGAATGGCTAATCTGTTGAAAGTTTATATGAAGTAGTTTGGACAGAGGAGAGTATTCCGCAGACAAGGGTCAATTGTTAGCTTGTATAGACAAGTCTGACATTTCATGTCTAAAAACTAGCCGGGAACCTTTCCCACCTTTCCCATACAATACACAACTCAGCTTAGGCCAAAGTAACTGCAACTGTAGAACTACAAATTATAGTAACTATGCTGAGCTGCAGAAACTAAGCAATCTACGTAACTCTGTACAGCGAAAGTGCTGAGTCGTCAGTTTCGTTGTGTGCTTCCAGTTAGTAGCTATATGTCGCGAAAACAGAATCTTTACGGCTTCCTACCACGTTTTCGCCATCTAGGCAGCACACAACAACCTTCATTTGCTGTAGCTATACACGGCAGTTGCATAGTAACGTATGACGTAATATACTGCGCACATGGTAAGTGCGAACGCAACAACAGACGCGAAAAGCGTGAAGCAATCTTAGGACCAGCCGTTCACGTGCTGCACGCGCTCCGGCTGGTAAAAAGGTGCTGAGGACCCGGGTAATTACAGAGGCATTGCATGCACTATTGAATGTGGTAGATTTTGCAAGATTGTAAGTAGGATGTGGAGAGATAATTATTAAGACAATGTATGACATCGCACAGAGTGCTGTTTTACTGGAGGGATTAAAATCCAAATCATTCAATATAGGTCGTGTGGTACGGGGTTGTAATATGTCTCCTATCCTGCATGTATTTTCCAATCAGGCTGCATACTTGCCTTGTGCACGAAGCAAACACTCTGAGCCAGTGCTGGCAAACTCCTGGAGCTGATACGTGAGAGCATTCAGTTGAATTTGCACCCCAGCAAATGCTAGGTACCCATTACAGCTGGGTGGGCTGGTGTGTACTGGAAACATAAGATGGTAATTCACAACAATTGAACGAATATTTAGTCGCCAGTAGTCACGGTGGGATTCAAACCACCAACCCTTGGGTTGTGAGTCCAGTGCTCTAACTACTACACCACCGCGACACACACACACACACACACACACACACGCACACGCACACACACACACACACACACACACACACACACACACACACACACACACACACACACAACAGCATACAGTTATGCGGCTGACAAAGCCGTCTCTAATGACGTCGGTTCCAGTGCTGGGAGAGCCATGGAGCATACTGGGTGAGTACAGTCAGTATATTTGATACTCATTGTATAATGAACCCATTCCAGTATTTCTGACGCAATGAATTTTGAGATGTCAGGGGTTGAAAACAGGCCAATTAAATTCAATCCATTAAATTTTAGCAGGCTAAGTGACTTAATTGCTTAAAGTAAAGAGGCTGTGGTTTTGATAGTTAACTGCTCTAGTAATTTCTACTATGACTGACACTAACTGTATGGTAAAGTACAATTGTGATATGCAGCCATTTATCATGGAGTACGGTAGTACTCCATATGTAGGGATGGCACGGGAAAAAAATGGCGGCCCCATATCACGCGTACAAAATCATACTTTCAGAACTCGGCTCTGATTATAGTCATAGGCTTTTATGAGCCATACCATTAACCCTTCCCAACTGTTTAGGAAAAGAACTGGTTATGCAAAGGCTTGTTTAGTTTGAATGATGTTAGTCAGATACAATACATGCTTAGGAAGTATCGATGTTCAAGAAAGGAACTGGTTATTCAAAGGCCGGTTTAGTTTGGTTGATGTTAGTCTGAAGATTAGGAAAGAAGAATTTACTCAAAAATTGTTTGTTTTTTTAATCTCTGGCAAAGACTTTAAGCCAAAGTAACTAGCTACCATTGATCTGACCCTTCCCAACTGTTTAGGAAACGAACTGGTTATTCAAAGGCTAGTTTAGTTTGAATGATGTTAGTCTGAAGATTAGGAAAGAAGGATTTTATTGAAAATTGTTAGTTTTGTTGGTCTCTAGCAAAGACTTTAAGCCAAAGTAACTAGCTACCATTTATCTGACCCTTCCCAACTGTTTAGAAAAACAACTGGTTATTCAAAGGCCTGTTTAGCTTGAATGATGTTAGTCAGATACAATACACGCTTAGGAAGTATCGATGTTCAAGAAAGAAACTGGTTATTCAAAGGCTTGTTTAGTTTTCTTGATGTTAGTCTGAAGATTAGGAAAGGAGGATTTTATAGAAAATTGTTAGTTTTGTTGGTCTCAGGCAAAGACTTTCAGCCAAAGTAACTAGCTACCATTGATCTGACCCTTCCTAACTGTTTAGGAAAAGAACTGGTTATTCAAAGGCTTGTTTAGTTTGAATGATGTTAGTCTGAAGATTAGGAAAGAAGGATTTTATTGAAAATTGTTAGTTTTGTTGGTCTCTAGCAAAGACTTTGAGCCAAAGTAACTAGCTACCATTGATCTGACCCTTCCCAACTGTTTAGGAAAAGAACTGGTTATTCAAAGGCTTGATTAGTTTTAATGATGTTAGTCGGATACAATACATGTTTAGGAAGTATCGATGTTCAAGAAAGGAACTGGTTATTCAAAGGCTTGTTTAGTTTGGTTGATGTTAGTCTGAAGTTTAGGAAAGAAGGATTTTATTGAAAATTGTTAGTTTTGTTGGTCTCTAGCAATGACTTTAAGTCGAAGTAACTAGCTACCATTGATCTGACCCTTCCCAACTGTTTAGAAAAAGAACTGGTTATTCAAATGCCTGTTTAGTTTTGTTGATTTTAGCCTGAAGATTAGTAAAGAAGGATTTTATTGAAAATCGTTAGTTTTGTTGGTCTCTAGCAAAGACTTCGAGCCAAAGTAACTAGCTACCATTGATCTGACCCTTCCCAACTGTTTAGGAAAAGAACTTGTTATTCAAAGGCTTCTTTAGTTTGAATGATGTTAGTCAGATACAATACATTCTTAGGAAGTATCGATGTTCAAAAAAGGAACTGGTTATTCAAAGGCTTGTTTAGTTTGCTTGATGTTGTCTACAGATTATAGGAAAGAAGTATTTTATAGAAAATCGTTAGTTTTGTTGGTCTCTAGCTAAGATTTTGAGCCAAAGTAACTAGCTACCATTGATCTGTCCCTTCCCAACTGTTTATGAAAAGAACCGGTTATTCAAAGGCTTGATTAGTTTTAATGATGTTAGTCGGATACAATACATGTTTAGGAAGTGTCGATGTTCAAGAAAGGAACTGGTTATTCAAAGGCTTGTTTAGTTTGAATGATGTTAGTCAGAAAGAAGGATTTTATTGAAAATTGTTAGTTTTTTTGGTCTCAGGCAAAGACTTTCAGCGAAAGTAACTGACTACCATTGATCTGACCCTTCCCAACTGTTTTGGAAAAGAACTGGTTATTCAAAGGCTTGTTTAGTTTGAATTATGTTAGTCAGATACAATACACGCTTAGGAAGTATCGATGTTCAAGAAAGGAACTGGTTATTCAAAGGCTTGTTTAGTTTGGTTGATGTTAGTCTGAATATTAGGAAAGAAGGATTTTATTGAAAATCGTTAGTTTTGTTGGTCTCTAGCAAAGACTTTGAGCCAAAGTAACTAGCTACCATTGATCTGACCCTTCCCAACTGTTTAGGAAAAGAACTGGTTATTCAAAGGCTTGATTAGTTTTAATGATGTTAGTCGGATACAATACATGTTTAGGAAGTATCGATGTTCAAGAAAGGAACTGGTTATTCAGAGGCTTGTTTAGTTTGGTTGATGTTAGTCTGAAGATTAGGAAAGAAGGATTTTATTGAAAATTGTTAGTTTTGTTGGTCTCTAGCAATGACTTTAAGTCGAAGTAACTAGCTACCATTGATCTGTCCCTTCCCAACTGTTTACAAAAAGAACTGGTTATTCAAATGCCTGTTTAGTTTTGTTGATTTTAGCCTGAAGATTAGTAAAGAAGGATTTTATTGAAAATCGTTAGTTTTGTTGGTCTCTAGCAAAGACTTCGAGCCAAAGTAACTAGCTACCATTGATCTGACCCTTCCCAACTGTTTAGGAAAAGAACTTGTTATTCAAAGGCTTCTTTAGTTTGAATGATGTTAGTCAGATACAATACATTCTTAGGAAGTATCGATGTTCAAAAAAGGAACTGGTTATTCAAAGGCTTGTTTAGTTTGCTCGATGTTGTCTACAGATTATAGGAAAGAAGTATTTTATAGAAAATCGTTAGTTTTGTTGGTCTCTAGCTAAGATTTTGAGCCAAAGTAACTAGCTACCATTGATCTGTCCCTTCCCAACTGTTTATGAAAAGAACTGGTTATTCAAAGGCTTGATTAGTTTTAATGATGTTAGTCGGATACAATACATGTTTAGGAAGTGTCGATGTTCAAGAAAGGAACTGGTTATTCAAAGGCTTGTTTAGTTTGAATGATGTTAGTCAGAAAGAAGGATTTTATTGAAAATTGTTAGTTTTGTTGGTCAAATACAATACATGCTTAGGAAGTATCGATGTTCAAGAAAGGAACTGGTTATTCAAAGGCCGGTTTAGTTTGGTTGATGTTAGTCTGAAGATTAGGAAAGAAGAATTTTACTCAAAAATTGTTATTTTTTTCGTCTCTGGCAAAGACTTTAAGCCAAAGTAACTAGCTACCATTGATCTGACCCTTCCCAACTGTTTAGGAAACGAACTGGTTATTCAAAGGCTAGTTTAGTTTGAATGATGTTAGTCAAATACGATACATCCTTAGGAAGTATCGATGTTCAAAAAAGGAACTGGTTATTCAAAGGCTTGTTTAGTTTGGTTGATGTTAGTCTGCAGATTAGAAAAGAAGGATTTTATTTAAAATTGTTAGTTTTGTTGGTCTCTAGCAAAGACTTTAAGCCAAAGTAACTAGCTACCATTGATTAGGAAAGAAGGATTTTATTGAAAATTGTTAGTTTTGTTGGTCTCTAGCAAAGACTTTAAGCCAAAGTAACTAGCTACCATAGATCTGACCCTTCCCAACTGTTTAGAAAAAGAGCTGGTTATTCAAAGGCTAGTTTGATTTGAATGATGTTAGTCAAATACAATAATCCTTAGGAAGTATCGATGTTCAAGAAAGGAATTGGTTATTCAAAAGCTTGTTTAGTTTGGTTGATGTTTGTCTGAAGATTACGAAAAAAGGATTTTACTCAAAAATTGTTAATTTTGTTGGTCTCTGGCAAAGACTTTAAGCCAAGGTAACTAGCTACCATTTGTCTGAACCTTCCCAACAGTCTTGGAAAGTAACTGGTTTAAGATTCAATCATTTGTTTAGTTTAAATGATGTTTGTCAGATACAATACATACATGCTTTGAAAGTAAGGGTTTTCACTAATAATTGGTACAATTTTAGCTTTATTGGTCTCAGGAAACTTTCAGTCAAAACAACTAGCTACCATTGATCTGACCCTTCCTAACTGTCTACGTAGAGAACTGGTTTAAGATTCAATAGCTTGTTTAGTTTGAATGATGTTAGTCAGATACAATACATACTTAGGAAGTAAGGGTTTTGACTGAAAATTATCAGTTTTATTGGTCTCAGGCAAAGACTTTCAGCCAAACTAAGTAGCTACCATTGATCTGACTTTTCCCAAGTGTCTAGGAAAGAAATTGGTGTAAGATTTAATAGGTTGTTTAGTTTGAATGGTGTTAGTCGGATACAATACATGTTTAGGAAGTATCGATGTTCAAGAAAGGAACTGGTTATTCAAAGGCTTGTTTAGTTTAGTTGATGTTAGTCTGAAGATTAGGAAAGAAGGATTTTATTGAAAATTGTTAGTTTTGTTTGTCTCAGGTAAAGACTTTCAGCCAAAGTATCTAGCTACCATTGATCTGACCCCTCCCAACTGTCTTGGAATGGAACTGGTTTATGATTCAATCATTTGTTTAGTTTAAATGATGTTTGTCAGATGCAATACATACATGCTTAGAAGGTAAGGGTTTTCACTAATAATTGGTACAATTTTAGCTTTATTGGTCTCAGGAAACTTTCAGTCAAAACAACTAGCTACCATTGATCTGACCCTTCCCAACTGTCTAGGAAAGAAATTGGTTTAAGATTTAATATCTTGTTTAGTTTGAATGATGTTAGTTGGATACAATACATGCTTAGGAAGTATCGATGTTCAAAACCGGAACTGGTTATTCAAAGGCTTGTTTAGTTTGGTTGATGTTAGTCTGAAGATTAGGAAAGAAGGATTTCATTGAAAATTGTTAGATTTGTTGGTCTCTGGAAAAGACTTTAAGCCAAAGTCACTAGCTACCATTGATCTGACCCTTCCCAACTGTTTAGAAAAAGAACTGGTTATTCGAAGGCTTGTTTAGTTTGGTTGATGTTAGTCTTCAGATTAGAAAAGAAAGATTTTATTTAAAATTGTTAGTTTTGTTGGTCTCTAGCAAAGATTTTAAGCCAAAGTAACTAGCTACCATTGATCTGACCCTTCCCAACTGTTTAGGAAAAGAACTTGTTATTCAAAGGCTTGTTTAGTTTGAATGATGTTAGTGAAATACAATACATCCTTAGGATGTATCGATGTTCAAGAAAGGAACTGGTTATTCAAAGGCTTGTTTAGTTTAGTTGATGTTAGTCTGAAGATTAGGAAAGGAGGATTTTATTGAAAATTGTTAGTTTGTTGGTCTCAGGTAAAGACTTTCAGCCAAAGTATCTAGCTACCATTGATCTGACCCCTCCCAACTGTCTTGGAAAGGAACTGGTTTATGATTCAATCATTTGTTTAGTTTAAATGATGTTTGTCAGATACAATACATACATGCTTAGAAAGTAAGGGTTTTCACTAATAATTGGTACAATTTTAGCTTTATTGGTCTCGGGAAACTTTCAGTCAAAACAACTAGCTACCATTGGTCTGACCCTTCCCAACTGTCTAGGAAAGTAATTGGTTTAAGATTTAATAGCTTGTTTAGTTTGAATGAAGTTAGTCGGATACAATACATGCTTAGGAAGTATCGATGTTCAAGACCGGAACTGCATGGTTATTCAAAGGCTTGTTTAGTTTGGTTGATGTTAGTCTGAAGATTTGGAAAGAAGGATTTCATTGAAAATTTTTAGATTTGTTTGTCTCTGGCAAAGACTTTAAGGCAAAGTCAGTAGCTACCATTGATCTGACCCTTCCCAACTGTTTAGAAAAAGAACTGGTTATTCAAAGGCTTGTTTAGTTTGAATGATGTTAGTCTGAAGATTAGGAAAGAAGGATTTTATTGAAAATTGTTTGTTTTGTTGGTCTCTAGCAAAGACTTTAAGCCAAAGTAACTAGCTACCATTTATCTGACCCTTCCCAACTGTTTAGAAAATGAACTGGTTATTCAAAGGCCTGTTTAGTTTGAATGATGTTTGTCAGATACAATACACGCTTAGGAAGTATCGATGTTCAAGAAAGGAACTGGTTTTTCAAAGGCTTATTTAGTTTGGTTGATGTTAGTCTGAAGATTAGGAAAGAAGGATTTTATTGAAAATTGTTTAGTTTGAAGATTAGGAAAGAAGAATTTTATTGAAAATTGTTAGTTTTGTTGGTCTCAGGCAAAGACTTTCAGCAAAAGTAAGTTGAATAGGAAAGAAGAATTTTATTGAAAATTGTTAGTTTTGTTGGTCTCAGGCAAAGACTTTCAGCAAAAGTAACTAACTACCATTGATCTGACCCTTCCTAACTGTTTAGGAAAAGAACTGGTTATTCAAAGGCTTGTTTAGTTTGAATGATGTTAGTCTGAAGATTAGGAAAGAAGGATTTTATTGAAAATTGTTAGTATTATTGGTCTCAGGCAAAGACTTTCAGCCAAAGTACCTGGCTACCATTGATCTGACCCTTCCCAACTGTTTAGGAAAAGAACTGGTTATTCAAAGGCTTGATTAGTTTTAATGATGTTAGTCGGATACAATACATGTTTAGGAAGTGTCGATGTTCAAGAAAGGAACTGGTTATTCAAAGGCTTGCTTAGTTTGGTTGATGTTAGTCTGAAGATTAGGAAAGAAGGATTTTATTGTAAATATTTTGTTTTGTTGGTCTCAGGCAAAGACTTTCAGCAAAAGTAACTAGCTACCATTGATCTGACCCTTCCTAACTATTCAGGAAAAGAACTGGTTATTCAAAGACTTGTTTAGTTTGAATGATGTTAGTCTGAAGATTAGGAAAGAAGGATTTTATTGAAAATTGTTAGTTTTGTTAGTCTCTAGCAAAGACTTTAAGCCAAAGTAACTAGCTACCATTTATCTGACCCTTCCCAACTGTTTAGAAAAAGAACTGGTTATTCAAAGGCCTGTTTAGTTTTGTTGATGTTAGCCTGAAGATTAGGAAAGAAGGATTTTATTGAAAATTGTTAGTTTTGTTGGTCTCTTGCAATCACTTTAATTAAGCCAAAGTTACTAGCTACAATTGATCTGACCTTTCCGAACTATTTAGAAAAAGTGCTGGTTATTCAAAGGCTTGTTTTGTTTGAATGATATTAGTCAGATACAATACATGCTTAGGAAGTATCAATATTCAAGAAAGGAACTGATTATTCAAAGGCTTGTTTAGTTTGGTTGATGTTTGTCTGAAGATTAGGAAAGGAGGATTTTATTGAAAATCGTTAGTTTTGTTGGTCTCTAGCAAAGACTTTAAGCCAAAGTAACTTGCTACCATTTATCTGACCCTTCCCAACTGTTTAGAAAAAGAGCTGGTTATTCAAAGGCTTGTTCTGTTTGAATGATATTAGTCAGATGCAATACATGCTTAGGAAGTATCAATATTCAAGAAAGGAACTGGTTATTCAAAGGCTTGTTTAGTTTGGTTGATGTTAGTCTGAAGATTAGGAAAGAAGGATTTTATTGAAAATTGTTAGTTTCGTTGGTCTCAGGCAAAGACTTTCAGCCAAAGTAACTGGCTACCATTCATCTGACCCTTCCCAACTGTTTAGCAAAACAACTGGTTATACAAAGGATTGTTTAGTTTGAATGATGTTAGTCCGATACAATACATGCTTAGGAAGTATCGATGTTCAAGAAAGGAACTGGTTATTCAAAGGCTTGTTTAGTTTGCTTGATGTTAGTCTGCAGATTAGGAAAGAAGTATTTTATAGAAAATCATTAGTTTTGTTGGTCTCTAGCAAAGACTTTGAGCCAAAGTAACTAGCTACCATTGATCTGACCCTTCCCAACTGTTTAGGAAAAGAACCTGTTATTCAAAGGCTTGATTAGTTTTAATGATGTTAGTCGGATACAATACATGTTTAGGAAGTGTCGATGTTCAAGAAAGGAACTGGTTATTCAAAGGCTTGTTTAGTTCGGTTGATGTTAGTCTTAAGATTAGGAAAGAAGAATTTTATTGAAAATTGTTAGTTTTGTTGGTCTCAGGCAAAGACTTTCAGCAAAAGTAACTAGCTACCATTGATCTGACCCTTCCTAACTTTCTACGTAGAGAACTGGTTTAAGATTCAATAGCTTGTTTAGTTTGAATGATGTTAGTCAGATACAATACATACTTAGGAAGTAAGGGTTTTGACTGAAAATTATCAGTTTAATTGGTCTCAGGCAAAGACTTTCAGCCAAACTAAGTAGCTACCATTGATCTGACCCTTCCAAAGTGTCTAGGAAAGAAATTGGTGTAAGATTTAATAGGTTGTTTAGTTTGAATGATGTTAGTCGGATACAATACATGTTTAGGAAGTATCGATGTTCAAGAAAGAAACTGGTTTTTCAAAGCTTATTTAGTTTAGTTGATGTTAGTCTGAAGATTAGGAAAGGAGGATTTTATTGAAAATTGTTAGTTTTGTTGGTCTCAGGTAAAGACTTTCAGCCAAAGTATCTAGCTACCATTTATCTGACCCCTCCCAACTGTCTTGGAAAGGAACTGGTTTGTGATTCAATCATTTGTTTAGTTTAAATGATGTTTGTCAGATACAATACATACATGCTTAGAAAGTAAGGGTTTTCACTAATAATTGGTACAATTTTAGCTTTATTGGTCTCAGGAAACTTTCAGTCAAAACAACTAGCTACCATTGATCTGACCCTTCCCAACTGTCTAGGAAAGAAATTGTTTTAAGATTTTATAGCTTTTTTAGTTTGAATGATGTTAGTCGGATACAATGCATGCTTAGGAAGTATCGATGTTCAAGACCAGAACTGGTTATTCAAAGGCTTGTTTAGTTTGGTTGATGTTAGTCTGAAGATTAGGAAAGAAGGATTTCATTGAAAATTGTTAGATTTGTTGGTCTCTGGCAAAGACTTTAAGCCAAAGTCACTAGCTACCATTGATCTGACTCTTCCCAACTGTTTAAAAAAGAACTGGTTATTCAAAGGCTTGTTTAGTTTGAATGATGTTAGTCAGATACAATACACGCTTATGAAGTATCGATGTTCAAGAAAGGAACTTGTTATTCAAGGGCTTGTTTAGTTTCGTTGATGATAGTCTGAAGATTAGGAAAGAAGAATTTTAATGAAAATTATTAGTTTTGTTGGTCTCTAGCAAAGACTTTAAGCCAAAGTTACTAGCTACCTTTAATCTGACCCTTCCCAACTGTTTAGAAAAAGAGCTGGTTATTCAAAAGCTTTTTAAGTTTGAATGATGTTAGTCTGAAGCTTAGAAAAGAAGGATTTTATTGAAAATTGATAGTTTTGTTGGTCTCTAGCAAAGACTTTAAGCCAAAGTAATTAGCTACCATAGATCTGACCCTTCCCAACGGTTTAGGAAAAGAACCTGTTATTCAAAGGCTTGATTAGTTTCAATGATGTTAATCGGATACAATACATGTTTAGGAAGTGTCGATGTTCAAGAAAGGAACTGGTTATTCAAAGGCTTGTTTAGTTCGGTTGATGTTAGTCTGAAGAATAGGAAAGAAGGATTTTATTGAAAATTGTTAGTTTTGTTGGTCTCAGGCAAAGACTTTCAGCAAAAGTAACTAGCTACCATTTATCTGACCCTTCCTAACTGTTTAGGAAAAGAACTGGTTATTCAAAGGCTTGTTTAGTTTGAATGATGTTAGTCTGAAGATTAGGAAAGAAGGATTTTATTGAAAATTGTTAGTTTTGTTGGTCTCAGGCAAAAACTTTCAGCCAAAGTAACTGGCTACCATTGATCTGACCCTTCCCAACTTTTTAGGAAAAGAACTGGTTATTCAAAGGCTTGATTAGTTTTATTGATGTTAGTCGGATACAATACATGTTTAAAAAGTGTCGATGTTCAAGAAAGGAACTGGTTATTCAAAGGCTTGTTTAGTTTGGTTGATATTAGTCTGCAGATTAGGAAAGGAGGATTTTATTGAAAATATTTAGTTTTGTTGGTCTCAGGCAAAGACTTTCAGCAAAAGTAACTAGCTACCATTGAACTGACCCTTCCTAACTGTTTAGGAAAAGAACTGGTTATTCAAAGGCTTGTTTAGTTTGAATGATGTTTGTCTGTAGATTAGGAAAGAAGGATTTTATTGAAAATTGTTAGTTTGTTTTGTCTCTAGCAAAGACTTTAAGCCAAAGTAACTAGCTACCATTTATCTGACCCTTCCCAACTGTTTAGAAAAAGAACTGGTTATTTAAAGGCCTGTTTAGTTTTTTTGATGTTAGCCTGAAGATTACGAAAGAAGGATTTTATTGAAAATTTTTAAATTTGTTGGTCTCTTGCAATGACTTTAATTAAGCCAAAGTTACTAGCTACCATTGATCATATCTTTCCGAACTATTTAGAAAAAGTGCAGGTTATTCAAAGGCTTGTTTTGTTAGAATGATATTAGTCAGATACAATACATACTTAAGAAGTATCAATGTTCAAGAAAGAAACTGGTTATTCAAAGACTTGTTTAGTTTGAATGATGTTAGTCTGAAGATTAGGAAAGAAGGATTTTATTGAAAATTGTTAGTTTTGTTAGTCTCTAGCAAAGACTTTAAGCCAAAGTAACTAGCTACCATTTATCTGACCCTTCCCAACTGTTTAGAAAAAGAACTGGTTATTCAAAGGCCTGTTTAGTTTTGTTGATGTTAGCCTGAAGATTAGGAAAGAAGGATTTTATTGAAAATTGTTAGTTTTGTTGGTCTCTTGCAATCACTTTAATTAAGCCAAAGTTACTAGCTACAATTGATCTGACCTTTCCGAACTATTTAGAAAAAGTGCTGGTTATTCAAAGGCTTGTTTTGTTTGAATGATATTAGTCAGATACAATACATGCTTAGGAAGTATCAATATTCAAGAAAGGAACTGATTATTCAAAGGCTTGTTTAGTTTGGTTGATGTTTGTCTGAAGATTAGGAAAGGAGGATTTTATTGAAAATCGTTAGTTTTGTTGGTCTCTAGCAAAGACTTTAAGCCAAAGTAACTTGCTACCATTTATCTGACCCTTCCCAACTGTTTAGAAAAAGAGCTGGTTATTCAAAGGCTTGTTCTGTTTGAATGATATTAGTCAGATGCAATACATGCTTAGGAAGTATCAATATTCAAGAAAGGAACTGGTTATTCAAAGGCTTGTTTAGTTTGGTTGATGTTAGTCTGAAGATTAGGAAAGAAGGATTTTATTGAAAATTGTTAGTTTCGTTGGTCTCAGGCAAAGACTTTCAGCCAAAGTAACTGGCTACCATTCATCTGACCCTTCCCAACTGTTTAGCAAAACAACTGGTTATACAAAGGATTGTTTAGTTTGAATGATGTTAGTCCGATACAATACATGCTTAGGAAGTATCGATGTTCAAGAAAGGAACTGGTTATTCAAAGGCTTGTTTAGTTTGCTTGATGTTAGTCTGCAGATTAGGAAAGAAGTATTTTATAGAAAATCATTAGTTTTGTTGGTCTCTAGCAAAGACTTTGAGCCAAAGTAACTAGCTACCATTGATCTGACCCTTCCCAACTGTTTAGGAAAAGAACCTGTTATTCAAAGGCTTGATTAGTTTTAATGATGTTAGTCGGATACAATACATGTTTAGGAAGTGTCGATGTTCAAGAAAGGAACTGGTTATTCAAAGGCTTGTTTAGTTCGGTTGATGTTAGTCTTAAGATTAGGAAAGAAGAATTTTATTGAAAATTGTTAGTTTTGTTGGTCTCAGGCAAAGACTTTCAGCAAAAGTAACTAGCTACCATTGATCTGACCCTTCCTAACTTTCTACGTAGAGAACTGGTTTAAGATTCAATAGCTTGTTTAGTTTGAATGATGTTAGTCAGATACAATACATACTTAGGAAGTAAGGGTTTTGACTGAAAATTATCAGTTTAATTGGTCTCAGGCAAAGACTTTCAGCCAAACTAAGTAGCTACCATTGATCTGACCCTTCCAAAGTGTCTAGGAAAGAAATTGGTGTAAGATTTAATAGGTTGTTTAGTTTGAATGATGTTAGTCGGATACAATACATGTTTAGGAAGTATCGATGTTCAAGAAAGAAACTGGTTTTTCAAAGCTTATTTAGTTTAGTTGATGTTAGTCTGAAGATTAGGAAAGGAGGATTTTATTGAAAATTGTTAGTTTTGTTGGTCTCAGGTAAAGACTTTCAGCCAAAGTATCTAGCTACCATTTATCTGACCCCTCCCAACTGTCTTGGAAAGGAACTGGTTTGTGATTCAATCATTTGTTTAGTTTAAATGATGTTTGTCAGATACAATACATACATGCTTAGAAAGTAAGGGTTTTCACTAATAATTGGTACAATTTTAGCTTTATTGGTCTCAGGAAACTTTCAGTCAAAACAACTAGCTACCATTGATCTGACCCTTCCCAACTGTCTAGGAAAGAAATTGTTTTAAGATTTTATAGCTTTTTTAGTTTGAATGATGTTAGTCGGATACAATGCATGCTTAGGAAGTATCGATGTTCAAGACCAGAACTGGTTATTCAAAGGCTTGTTTAGTTTGGTTGATGTTAGTCTGAAGATTAGGAAAGAAGGATTTCATTGAAAATTGTTAGATTTGTTGGTCTCTGGCAAAGACTTTAAGCCAAAGTCACTAGCTACCATTGATCTGACTCTTCCCAACTGTTTAAAAAAGAACTGGTTATTCAAAGGCTTGTTTAGTTTGAATGATGTTAGTCAGATACAATACACGCTTATGAAGTATCGATGTTCAAGAAAGGAACTTGTTATTCAAGGGCTTGTTTAGTTTCGTTGATGATAGTCTGAAGATTAGGAAAGAAGGATTTTAATGAAAATTATTAGTTTTGTTGGTCTCTAGCAAAGACTTTAAGCCAAAGTTACTAGCTACCTTTAATCTGACCCTTCCCAACTGTTTAGAAAAAGAGCTGGTTATTCAAAAGCTTTTTAAGTTTGAATGATGTTAGTCTGAAGCTTAGAAAAGAAGGATTTTATTGAAAATTGATAGTTTTGTTGGTCTCTAGCAAAGACTTTAAGCCAAAGTAATTAGCTACCATAGATCTGACCCTTCCCAACGGTTTAGGAAAAGAACCTGTTATTCAAAGGCTTGATTAGTTTCAATGATGTTAATCGGATACAATACATGTTTAGGAAGTGTCGATGTTCAAGAAAGGAACTGGTTATTCAAAGGCTTGTTTAGTTCGGTTGATGTTAGTCTGAAGAATAGGAAAGAAGGATTTTATTGAAAATTGTTAGTTTTGTTGGTCTCAGGCAAAGACTTTCAGCAAAAGTAACTAGCTACCATTTATCTGACCCTTCCTAACTGTTTAGGAAAAGAACTGGTTATTCAAAGGCTTGTTTAGTTTGAATGATGTTAGTCTGAAGATTAGGAAAGAAGGATTTTATTGAAAATTGTTAGTTTTGTTGGTCTCAGGCAAAAACTTTCAGCCAAAGTAACTGGCTACCATTGATCTGACCCTTCCCAACTTTTTAGGAAAAGAACTGGTTATTCAAAGGCTTGATTAGTTTTATTGATGTTAGTCGGATACAATACATGTTTAAAAAGTGTCGATGTTCAAGAAAGGAACTGGTTATTCAAAGGCTTGTTTAGTTTGGTTGATGTTAGTCTGCAGATTAGGAAAGGAGGATTTTATTGAAAATGGTTAGTTTTGTTGGTCTCAGGCAAAGACTTTCAGCAAAAGTAACTAGCTACCATTGAACTGACCCTTCCTAACTGTTTAGGAAAAGAACTGGTTATTCAAAGGCTTGTTTAGTTTGAATGATGTTTGTCTGTAGATTAGGAAAGAAGGATTTTATTGAAAATTGTTAGTTTGTTTTGTCTCTAGCAAAGACTTTAAGCCAAAGTAACTAGCTACCATTTATCTGACCCTTCCCAACTGTTTAGAAAAAGAACTGGTTATTTAAAGGCCTGTTTAGTTTTTTTGATGTTAGCCTGAAGATTACGAAAGAAGGATTTTATTGAAAATTTTTAAATTTGTTGGTCTCTTGCAATGACTTTAATTAAGCCAAAGTTACTAGCTACCATTGATCATATCTTTCCGAACTATTTAGAAAAAGTGCAGGTTATTCAAAGGCTTGTTTTGTTAGAATGATATTAGTCAGATACAATACATACTTAAGAAGTATCAATGTTCAAGAAAGAAACTGGTTATTCAAAGGCTTGTTTAATTTGGTTGATGTTATTCTGAAGATTAAGAAAGAAGGATTTTATTGAAAATTGTTAGTTTTGTTGGTCTCTAGCAAAGACTTTAAGCCAAAGAAACTTGCTACCATTTATCTGACCCTTCCCAACTGTTTAGAAAAAGAGCTGGTTATTCAAAGGCCTGTTTAGTTTTGTTGATGTTAGCCTGAAGATTAGGAAAGAAGGATTTTATTGAAAATTGTTAGTTTTGTTAGTCTCAGGCAAAGACTTTCAGCCAAAGTAACTTGCTACCATTGATCTGACCCTTCCCAACTGTTTAGGAAAAGAACTGGTTATTCAAAGGCTTGTTTAGTTTAGTCAGATACAATACACGCTTAGGAAGTATCGATGTTCAAGAAAGGAACTGTTTATTCAAAGGCTTGTTTTGTTTGTTTGACGTTAGTCTGAAGATTAGGAAAGAAGGATTTTATTGAAAATCGTTAGTTTTGTTGGTCTCTAGAAAAGACTTTGAACCAAAGTAACTAGCTATTATTGATCTGACCCTTCCCAACTGTTTAGGAAAAGAACTGGTTATTCAAAGGCTTGATTAGTTTTAATGATGTTAGTCGGATACAATACATGTTTAGAAAGTATCGATGTTCAAGAAAGGAACTGGTTATTCAAAGGCTTGTTTAGTTTTGTTGATGTTAGTGTGAAGATTAGGAAAGAAGGATTTTATTGAAAATCGTTAGTTTTGTTGGTCTCTAGCAAAGACTATGAGCCAAAGTAACTAGCTACCATTGATCTGACCCTTCCCAACTGTTTAGGAAAAGAACTGGTTATTCAAAGGCTTGATTAGTTTTAATGATGTTAGTCGGATACAAAACACGTTTAGGAAGTATCGATGTTCAAGAAAGGAACTGGTTATTCAAAGGCTTGTTTAGTTTGGTTGATGTTAGTCTGAAGATTAGGAAAGAAGGATTTTATTGAAAATTGTTAGTTTTATTGGTCTCTAGCAATGACTTTAAGCCGAAGTAACTTGCTACCATTGATCAGACCCTTCCCAACTGTTTAGAAAAAGAACTGGTTATTCAAAGGCCTGTTTAGTTTTGTTGATTTTAGCCTGAAGATTAGGAAAGAAGGATTTTATTTAAAATTGTTAGTTTTGTTGGTCTCTTGCAATGACTTTAAGCCAAAGTTACTAGCTACCATTGATCTGACCTTTCCGAACTATTTAGTAAAAGTGCTGGTTATTCAAAGGCTTGTTTGTTTGAATGATATTAGTCAGATACAATACATGCTTAGGAAGTATCAATGTTCAAGAAAGGAAGTGGTTATTCAAAGGCTTGTTTAGTTTGGTTGATGTTTGTCTGAAGATTAGTAAAGAAGAATTTTATAGAAAATTGTTAGTTTTGTTGGTCTCTAGCAAAGACTTTAAGCCAAAGTAACTTGCTACCATTTATCTGACCCTTCCCAACTGTTTAGAAAAAGAGCTGGTTATTCAAAGGCCTGTTTAGTTTGGTTGATGTTAGTCTGAAGATTAGGAAAGAAAGATTTTATTGAAAATCGTTAGTTTTGTTGGTCTCTAGCAAAGACTTTGAGCCAAAGTAACTAGCTACCATTGATCTGACCCTTCCCAACTGTTTAGAAAAAGAACTGGTTATTCAAAGGCTTGTTTAGTTTGAATGATGTTAGTCAAATACAATACATGCTAAGGAAGTATCGAAGTTCAAGAAAGGAACTGGTTATTCAAAAGCTTGTTTAGTTTGGTTGATGTTAGTCTGAAGATTAGGAAAGAAGGATTTTATTCAAAAATTGTTAATTTTGTTAGTCTCTGGCAAAGACTTTAAGCCAAGGTAACTTGTTACCATTTGTCTGACCCTTCCCAACTGTCTTGGAAAGGAACTGGTTTAAGATTCAATCATTTGTTAAGTTTAAATGATGTTTGTCAGATACAATACATATATGCTTTGAAAGTAAAGGTTTTCACTAATAATTGGTACAATTTTAGCTTTATTGGTCTCAGGAAACTTTCAGTCAAAACAACTAGCTACCATTGATCTGACCCTTCCTAACTGTCTACGTAGAGAACTGGTTTAAGATTCAATAGCTTGTTTAGTTTGAATGAAGTTAGTCAGATACAATACATACTTAAAAAGTAAGGGTTTTGACTGAAAATTAACAGTTTAATTGGTCTCAGTCAAAGACTTTCAGCCAAACTAAGTAGCTACCATTGATCTGACCCTTCCCAAGTGTCTAGGAAAGAAATTGGTGTAAGATTTAATAGGTTGTTTAGTTTGAATGATGTTAGTCGGATACAATACATGTTTAGGAAGTATCGATGTTCAAGAAAGGAACTGGTTATTCAAAGGCTTGTTTAGTTTAGTTGATGTTAGTCTGAAGATTAGGAAAGGAGGATTTTATTGAAAATTGTTAGTTTTGTTGGTCTCAGGTAAAGACTTTCAGCCAAAGTATCTAGCTACCATTGATCTGACCCCTCCCAACTGTCTTGGAAAGGAACTGGTTTATGATTCAATCATTTGTTTAGTTTAAATGATGTTTGTCGGATACAATACATACATGCTTAGAAAGTAAGGGTTTTCACTAATAATTGGTACAATTTTAGCTTTATTGGTCTCAGGAAACTTTCAGTCAAAACAACTAGCTACCATTGATCTGACCCTTCCCAACTGTCTAGGAAAGAAATTGTTTTAAGATTTTATAGCTTATTTAGTTTGAATGATGTTAGTCGGATACAATACATGCTTAGGAAGTATCGATGTTCAAGACCGGAACTGGTTATTCAAAGGCTTGTTTAGTTTTGTTGATGTTAATCTGAAGATTTGGAAAGAAGGATTTCATTGAAAATTGTTAGATTTGTTGGTCTCTGGCAAAGACTTTAAGCCAAAGTCACTAGCTACCATTCATCTGACCCTTCCCAACTGTTTAGAAAAAGAACTGGTTATTCAAAGGCTTGTTTAGTTTGAATGATGTTAGTCAGATACAATACACGCTTAGGAAGTATCGATGTTCAAGAAAGGAACTTGTTATTCAAGGGCTTGTTTAGTTTCGTTGATGTTCGTCAGAAGATTAGGAAAGAAGGATTTTAATGAAAATTATTAGTTTTGTTGGTCTCTAGCAAAGACTTTAAACCAAAGTTACTAGCTACCTTTAATCTGACCCTTCCCAACTATTTAGAAAAAGAGCTGGTTATTCAAAAGCTTGTTTTAGTTTGAATGATGTTAGTCTGAAGATTAGAAAAGAAGGATTTTATTGAAAATTGATAGTTTTGTTGGTCTCTAGCAAATACTTTAAGCCAATGTAACTAGCTACCATTTATCTGACCCTTCCGAACTGTTTAGAAAAAGAACTGGTTATTCAAAGGCTTGTTTAGTTTTGTTGATGTTAGTCAAATACAATACATGCCTAGGAAGTATCGATGTTCAAGAAAGGAATTTGTTATTCAAAGGCTTGTTTAGTTTGGTTGATGTTTGTCTGAAGATTATGAAAGAAGGATTTATTGAAAATTTTTAGTTTTGTTGGTCTAAGGCAAAGACTTTCAGCCAAAGTAACTAGCTACCATTGATCTGACCCTTCCCAACTGTTTAGGAAACAAACTGGTTATTCAAAAGGCTAGTTTAGTTTGAATGATGTTATTCAAATGCAATACATCCTTAGGAAGTATCGATGTTCAAGAAAAAAACTGGTTATTCAAAGGCTTGTTTAGTTTGGTTGATGTTAGTCTGAAGATTAGGAAAGAAGTATTTTATTGAAAATTGTTAGTTTTGTTGGTCTCTAGCAAAGACTTTAAGCCAAAGTCACTAGCTACCATTGATCTGACCCTTCCCAACTGTTTAGAAAAAGAGCTGGTTATTCAAAGGCTTGTTTTGTTTGAATGATATTAGTGAGATAAAATACATGCTTAGGAAGTATCAATGTTCAAGTAAGGAACTGGTTATTCAAAGGCTTGTTTAGTTTGCTTGATGTTCGTCTGCAGATTAAGAAAGAAGTATTTTATAGAAAATCGTTAGTTTTGTTGGTCTCTAGCAAAGACATTGAGTCAAAGTAACTAGCTACAATTGATCTGACCCTTCCCTACTGTTTAGGAAAAGAACTGGTTATTCAAAGGCTTGATTAGTTTTAATGATGTTAGTCGGATACAATACATGTTTAGGAAGTGTCGATGTTCAAGAAAGGAACTGGTTATTCAAAGGCTTGTTTAGTTTGGTTGATGTTAGTCTGAAGATTAGGAAAAAAGGATTTTATTGAAAATTGTTAGTTTTGTTGGTCTCTAGCAAAGACTTTAAGCTAAAGTAACTAGCTACCATTTATCTGACCCTTCCCAACTATTTAGAAAAAGAACTGGTTATTCAAAGGCTTGTTTAGTTTGAATGATGTTAGTCTGAAGATTAGGAAAGAAGGATTTTATTGAAAATTGTTAGTTTTGTTGGTCTCTAACAAAAACTTTAAGCCAAAGTAACTAGCTACCATTTTTCTGACCCTTCCTAACTGTTTAGAAATAAACTGGTTATTCAAAGGCCTGTTTAGTTTTGTTGATGTTAGCCTGAAGATTAAGAAAGAAGGATTTTATTGAAAATTGTTAGTTTTGTTGGTCTCAGGCAAAGACTTTCAGCAAAAGTAACGAAGGATTTTATTGAAAATTGTTAGTTTTGTTGGTCTCAGGCAAAGACTTTCAGCAAAAGTAACTGGCTACCATTGATCTGACTCTTCCCAACTGTTTAGGAAAACAAATGGTTATTCAAAGGCTTGTTTTGTTTTAATGATGTTAGTCGGATACAATACATGTTTAGGAAGAGTCGATGTTCAAGAAAGGAACTTGTTATTCAAAGGCTTGTTTAGTTTGGTTGATGTTAGTCTGAAGATTTGGAAAGAAGGATTTTATTGAAAATTGTTAGTTTTGTTGGTCTCAGGCAAAGACTTTCAGCAAAAGTAACTAGCTACCATTGATCTTACCCTTTCTAACTGTTTAGGAAAAGAACTGGTTATTCAAAGGCTTGTTTAGTTTGAATGATGTTAGTCTGAAGATTAGGAATGAAGGATTTTATTGAAAATTGTTAGTTTTGTTGGTCTCAGGCAAAGACTTTCAGCCAAAGTAACTGGCTACCATTGATCTGACCCTTCCCCACTGTTTAGGAAAAGAACTGGTTATTCAAAGGCTTGATTAGTTTTAATGATGTTAGTCGGATACAATACATGTTTAGAAAGTGTCGATGTTCAAGAAAGGAACAGGTTATTGAAAGGCTTGTTTAGTTTGGTTGATGTTAGTCTGAAGATTAGGAAAGAAGGATTTTATTGAAAAGTGTTAGTTTTGTTGGTCTCAGGCAAAGACTTTCAGCAAAAGTAACTAGCTACCATTGATCTGACCCTTCCTAACTGTTTAGGAAAAGAACTGGTTATTCAAAGGCTTGTTTAGTTTGAATGAAGTTAGTCTGAAGATTAGGAAAGACGGATTTTATTGAAAATTGTTAGTTTTGTTGGTCTCTAGCAAAAACTTTAAGCCAAAGTAACTAGCTACTATTTATCTGACCCTTCCCAACTGTTTAGAAAAAGAACTGGTTATTCAAAGCCTGTTTAGTTTTGTTTATATTAGCTTGAAGATTAGGAAAGAAGGATTTTATTGAAAATTGTTAGTTTTGTTGGTCTCTTGCAATGACTTTAATTAAGCCAAAGTTACTAACTACCATTGATCTGACCTTTCCGAACTCTTTAGAAAATGTGCTGGTTATTCAAAGGCTTGTTTAGTTTGAATGATATTAGTCAGATACAATACATGCTTAGGAAGTATCAATGTTCAAGAAAGGAACTGATTATTCAAAAGCTTGTTTAGTTTGGTTGATGTTAGTCTGAAGATTAGGAAAGAATGATTTTATTGAAAATTATTATTTTTGTTGGTCTCATGCAAAGACTTTCAGCCAAAGTAACTGGCTACCATTGATCTGACCCTTCCCAACTGTTTTGGAAAAGAACTGGTTATTCAAAGACCTGTTTTGTTTGAATGATGTTAGTCGGATACAATACATGCTTAGGAAGTATCGATGTTCCAGACCGGAACTGGTTATTCAAAGGCTTGTTTAGTTTGGTTGATGTTAGTCTGAAGATTAGGAAAGAAGGATTTCATTAATAATTGTTAGATTTGTTTGTCTCTGGCAAAGACTTTGAGCCAAAGTCACTAGCTACCATTGATCTGACCCTTCCCAACTGTTTAGAAAAAGAACTGGTTATTCAAAGGCTTGTTTAGTTTGAATGATGTTAGTCAGATACAATACACGCTTAGGAAGTATCGATGTTCAAGAAAGGAACTTGTTATTCAATGGCTTTTTTAGTTTCGTTGATGTTAGTCTGAAGATTAGGAAAGAAGGATTTTAATGAAAATTATTAGTTTTGTTGGTCTCTAGCAATGACTTTAAGCCAAAGTTACTAGCTACCTTTAATCTGACCCTTCCCAACTGTTTAGAAAAAGAGTTGGTTATTCAAAAGCTTGTTTAGTTTGAATGATGTTAGTCTGAAGCTTAGAAAAGAAGGATTTTATTGAAAATTGATAGTTTTGTTGGTCTCTATCAAAGTTTGATTGATGTTAGTCGGATACAATACATGCTTAGGAAGTATCGATGTTCAAGACCGAAGTAACTAGCTACCATTGATTGGGAAAGAAGGATTTTATATAAAATTGTTACTTTTGTTGGTCTCTAGCAAAGACTTCAAGCCAAAGTAACTAGCTACCATTGATCTGACCCTTCTCAACTGTTTAGGAAAAGAACTTGTTATTCCAAGGCTTGTTTAGTTTGAATGATGTTAGTGAAATACAATACATCCTTAGGAAGTATCGATGTTCAAGAAACGAACTGGTTATTCAAAGGCTTGTTTAGTTTAGTTGATGTTAGTCTGAAGATTAGGAACAGAGGATTTTTATTGAAAATTGTTAGTTTGTTGGTCTCAGGTAAAGACTTTCAGCCAAAGTATCTAGCTACCATTGATCTGACCCCTCCCAACTGTCTTGGAAAGGAACTGGTTTATGATTCAATCATTTGTTTAGTTTAAATGATGTTTGTCAGATACAATACATACATGCTTAGAAAGTAAGGGTTTTCACTAATAATTGGTACTATTTTAGCTTTATTGGTCTCAGGATACTTTCAGTCAAAACAACTAGCTACCATTGATCTGACCCTTCCCAACTGTCTAGGAAAATAATTGGTTTAAGATTTAATAGCTTGTTTAGTTTGATTGATGTTAGTCGGATACAATACATGCTTAGGAAGTATCGATGTTCAAGACCGAAGTAACTAGCTACCATTGATTGGGAAAGAAGGATTTTATATAAAATTGTTACTTTTGTTGGTCTCTAGCAAAGACTTCAAGCCAAAGTAACTAGCTACCATTGATCTGACCCTTCTCAACTGTTTAGGAAAAGAACTTGTTATTCCAAGGCTTGTTTAGTTTGAATGATGTTAGTGAAATACAATACATCCTTAGGAAGTATCGATGTTCAAGAAACGAACTGGTTATTCAAAGGCTTGTTTAGTTTAGTTGATGTTAGTCTGAAGATTAGGAACAGAGGATTTTTATTGAAAATTGTTAGTTTGTTGGTCTCAGGTAAAGACTTTCAGCCAAAGTATCTAGCTACCATTGATCTGACCCCTCCCAACTGTCTTGGAAAGGAACTGGTTTATGATTCAATCATTTGTTTAGTTTAAATGATGTTTGTCAGATACAATACATACATGCTTAGAAAGTAAGGGTTTTCACTAATAATTGGTACTATTTTAGCTTTATTGGTCTCAGGATACTTTCAGTCAAAACAACTAGCTACCATTGATCTGACCCTTCCCAACTGTCTAGGAAAATAATTGGTTTAAGATTTAATAGCTTGTTTAGTTTGATTGATGTTAGTCGGATACAATACATGCTTAGGAAGTATCGATGTTCAAGACCGGAACTGGTTATTCAAAGGCTTGTTTAGTTTGGTTGATGTTAGTCTGAAGATTAGGAAAGAAGGATTTCATTGAAAATTGTTAGATTTTTTTTTCTCTGGCAAAGACTTTAAGGCAAAGTCAGTAGCAACCATTGATCTGACCCTTCCCAACTGTTTAGAAAAAGAACTGGTTATTCAAAGGCTTGTTTAGTTTGAATGATGTTAGTCAGATACAATACACGCTTTGGAAGTATCGATGTTCAAGAAAGGAACTTGTTATTCAAGGGCTTGTTTAGTTTCGTTGATGATAGTCTGAAGATTAGGAAAGAAGGATTTTAATGAATATTATTAGTTTTGTTGGTCTCTAGCAAAGACTTTAAGCCAAAGTTACTAGCTACCTTTGATCTGACCCTTCCCAACTGTTTAGAAAAAGTGCTGGTTATTCAAAAGCTTGTTTAGTTTTAATGATGTTAGTCTGAAGATTAGGAAAGAAGGATTTCATTGAAAATTGTTTGTTTTGTTGGTCTCTAGCAAAGACTTTAAGCCAAAGTAACTAGCTACCATTTATCTGACCCTTCCCAACTGTTTAGAAAAAGAACTGGTTATTCAAAGGCCTGTTTAGTTTGAATGATGTTAGTCAGATACAATACACGCTTAGGAAGTATCAATGTTCAAGAAAGGAACTGGTTATTCAAAGGCATGTTTAGTTTGGTTGATGTTTGTCTGCAGATTAGGAAAGAAGTATTTTATAGAAAATCGTTTGTTTTGTTGGTCTCTAGCAAAGACTTTGAGCCAAAGTAACTAGCTACCATTGATCTGACTCTTCCCAACTGTTTAGGAAAAGAACCTGTTATTCAAAGGCTTGATTAGTTTTAATGATGTTAGTCGGATACAATACATGTTTAGGAAGTGTCGATGTTCAAGAAAGGAACTGGTTATTCAAAGGCTTGTTTAGTTCGGTTGATGTTAGTCTGAAGATTAGGAAAGAAGAATTTTATCGAAAATTGTTAGTTTTGTTGGTCTCAGGCAAAGACTTTCAGCAAAAGTAACTAACTACCATTGATCTGACCCTTCCTAACTGTTTAGGAAAAGAACTGGTTATTCAAAGGCTTGTTTAATTTGGTTGATGTTAGTCTGAAGATTAGGAAAGAAGTATTTTATTGAAAATTGTTAGTTTTGTTGGTCTCAGGCAAAGACTTTCAGCAAAAGTAACTAGCTACCATTTATCTGACCCTTTCTAACTGTTTAGGAAAAGAACTGGTTATTCAAGGGCTTGTTTAGTTAGAATGATGTTAGTCTGAAGATTAGGAAAGAAGGATTTTATTGAAAATTGTTAGTTTTGTTGGTCTCTAGCAAAGACTTTAAGCCAAAGTAACTAGCTACCATTCATCTGACCCTTCCCAACTGTTTAGAAAAAGAACTGGTTATTCAAAGGCCTGTTTAGTTTTGTTGATGTTAGCCTGTAGATTAGGAAAGAAAGATTTTATTGAAAATTGTTAGTTTTTTTGGTCTCTTGCAATGACTTTAATTAAGCCAAAGTTACTAGCTACCATTGATCTGACCTTTCCGAACTATTTAGAAAAAGTGGTGGTTATTCAAAGGCTTGTTTTGTTTGAATGATATTAGTCAGATACAATACATGCTTAGGAAGTATCAATGTTCAAGAAAGGAACTGGTTATTCAAAGGCTTGTTTAGTTTGGTTGATGTTAGTCTGAAGATTAGGAAAGGAGGATTTTATTGAAAATTGTTAGTTTTGTTGGTCTCTAGCAAAGACTTTAAGCCAAAGTAACTTGCTACCATTTATCTGACCCTTCCCAACTGTTTAGAAAAAGAGCTGGTTATTCAAAGGCTTGTTTTGTTTGAATGATATTAGTCAGATACAATACATGCTTAGGAAGTATCAATATTCAAGAAAGAAACTGGTTAATCAAAGGCTTGTTTAGTTTGGTTGATTTTAGTCTGAAGATTAGGAAAGAAGGATTTTATTTAAAATTGTTAGTTTTGTTGGCCTCAGGCAAAGACTTTCAGCCAAAGTAACTGGCTACCATTGATCTGACCCTTCCCAACTGTTTAGGAAAACAACTGGTTATTCAAAGGCTTGTTTAGTTTGAATGATGTTAGTCAGATACAATACATGCTTAGGAAGTATCGATGTTCAAGAAAGGAACTGGTTATTCAAAGGCTTGTTTAGTTTGCTTGATGTTAGTCTGCAGATTAGGAAAGAAGTATTTTATAGAAAATCGTTAGTTTTGTTGGTCTCTAGCAAAGACTTTGAGCCAAAGTAACTAGCTACCATTGATCTGACCCTTCCCAACTGTTTAGGAAAACAACTGGTTATTCAAAGGCTTGTTTAGTTTGAATGATGTTAGTCAGATACAATACATGCTTAGGAAGTATCGATGTTCAAGAAAGGAACTGGTTATTCAAAGGCTTGTTTAGTTTGCTTGATGTTAGTCTGCAGATTAGGAAAGAAGTATTTTATAGAAAATCGTTAGTTTTGTTGGTCTCTAGCAAAGACTTTGAGCCAAAGTAACTAGCTACCATTGATCTCACCCTTCCCAACTGTTTAGGAAAAGAACCTGTTATTCAAAAGCTTGATTAGTTTTAATAATGTTAGTCGGATACAATACATGTTTAGGAAGTGTCGATGTTCAAGAAAGGAACTGGTTATTCAAAGGCTTGTTTAGTTTGGTTGAAGTTAGTAGGAAGATTAGGAAAGAAGAATTTTATCGAAAATTGTTTTTTTTGTTGGTCTCAGGCAAAGACTTTCAGCAAAAGTAACTAGCTACCATTGATCTGACCCTTCCTAACTGTTTAGGAAAAGAACTGGTTATTCAAAGGCTTGTTTAGTTTGAATGATGTTAGTCTGAAGATTAGGAAAGAAGGATTTTATTGAAAATTGTTAGTTTTTTTGGTCTCAGGCAAAGACTTTAAGCCAAAGTAACTTGCTACCATTTATCTGACCCTTCCCAACTGTTTAGAAAAAGAGCTGGTTATTCAAAGGCTTGTTTTGTTAGAATGATATTAGTCAGATACAATACATGCTTAGGAAGAATCAATATTCAAGAAAGGAACTGGTTATTCAAAGGCTTGTTTAATTCGGTTGATGTTAGTCTGAAGATTAGGAAATGAGGATTTTATTGAAAATTGCTAGTTTTGTTGGTCTCTAGCAAAGACTTTAAGCCAAAGTTACTAGCTACCATTGATCTGACCCTTCCTAACTGTTTAAGAAAAGAACTGGTTATTCAAAGGCTTGTTTAGTTTGAATGATGTTAGTCTGAAGATTAGGAAAGAAGGATTTTATTGAAAATTGTTAGTTTTGTTGGTCTCTTGCAAAGACTTTAAGCCAAAGTAACTTGCTACCATTTATGTTACCCTTCCCAACTGTTTAGAAAAAGAGCTGGTTATTCAAAGGCTTGTTTTGTTTGAATGATATTAGTCAGATACAATACATGCTTAGGAAGTATCAATATTCAAGAAAGGAACTGGTTATTCAAAGGCTTGTTTAGTTTGGTTGATGTTAGTCTGAAGATTAGGAAAGGAGGATTTTACTGAAAATTGCTTGTTTTGTAGGTCTCTAGCAAAGACTTTAAGCCAAAGTAACTTGCTACCATTTATCTGACCCTTCCCAACTGTTTAGAAAAAGAGCTGGTTATTCAAAAGCTTGTTTTGTTTGAATGATATTAGTCAGATACAATACATGCTTAGGAAGTATCGATGTTCAAGAAAGGAACTGGTTATTCAAAGGCTTGTTTAGTTTTCTTGATGTTAGTCTGCAGATTAGGAAAGAAGTATTTTATAGAAAATCGTTAGTTTTGTTGGTCTCTAGCAAAGACTTTGAGCCAAAGTAACTAGCTACCATTGATCTGACCCTTCCCAACTGTTTAGGAAAAGAACCTGTTATTCAAAGGCTTGATTAGTTTTAATGATGTTAGTCGGATACAATACATGTTTAGGAAGTGTCGATGTTCAAGAAAGGAACTGGTTATTCAAAGGCTTGTTTAGTTTGGTTGATGTTAGTCTGAAGATTAGGAAAGAAAAATTTTATTGAAAATTGTTAGTTTGGTTGGTCTCAGGCAAAGACTTTTAGCAAAAATAACTAGCTACCATTGATCTGACCCTTCCTAACTGTTTAGGAAAAGAACTGGTTATTCAAAGGCTTGTTTAGTTTGAATGATGTTAGTCTGAAAATTAGGAAAGAAGGATTTTATTGAAAATTGTTAGTTTTGTTGGTCTCAGGCAAAGACTTTCAGCCAAAGTAACTGGCTACCATTGATCTGACCCTTCCCAACGTTTTAGGAAAAGAACTGGTTATTCAAAGGCTTGATTAGTTTTAATGATGTTAGTCGGATACAATACATGTTTAGGAAGTGTCGATGTTCAAGAAAGGAACTGGTTATTGAAAGGCTTGTTTAGTTTGGTTGATGTTAGTCTGAACATTAGGAAAGAAGGATTTTATTGAAAATTGATATTAGTCAGATACAATACATGCTTAGGAAGTATCAATGTTCAAGAAAGGAACTGGTTATTCAAAGGCTTGTTTAGTTTGGTTGATGTTAGTCTGTAGATTAGGAAAGAAGGATTTTATTTAAAATTGTTAGTTTTGTTGGTCTCTAGCAAAGACTTTAAGCCAAAGTAACTTGCTACCATTTATCTGACCCTTCCCAACTGTTTAGAATAAGAGCTGGTTATTCAAAGGCCTGTTTAGTTTTGTTGATGTTAGCCTTAAGATTTGGAATGTAGGATTTTATTGCAAATTCTTAGTTTTGTTTGTCTCAGGCAAAGACTTTCAGCCAAAGTAACTGGCTACCATTTATCTGTCCCTTCCCAAATGTTTTGGAAAAGTACTGGTTATTCAAAGGCTTGTTTAGTTTGGTCAGATACAATACACGCTTAGGAAGTATCGATGTTCAAGAAAGGAACTGATTATTCAAAGTCTTGTTTAGTTTGGTTGATGTTAGTCTGAAGATTAAGAAAGAAGGATTTTATTGAAAATTGTTAGTTTTGTTGGTCTCTTGCAATGACTTTAATTAAGCCAAAGTTACTAGCTACCATTGATCTGACCTTTCCGAACTATTTAGAAAAAGTGCTGGTTATTCAAAGGCTTGTTTTGTTTGAATGATATTAGTCAGACACAATACATGCTTAGGAAGTATCAATGTTCAAGAAAGGAACTGGTTATTCAAAGGCTTGTTTAGTTTTGTTGATGTTAGTCTGAAGATTAGGAAAGGAGGATTTTATTGAAAATTGTTAGTTTTGTTGGTCTCTAGCAAAGACTTTAAGCCAAAGTAACTTGCTACCATTTATCTGACCCTTCCCAACTGTTTAGAAAAAGAGCTGGTTATTCAAAGGCTTGTTTTGTTTGAATGATATTAGTCAGATACAATACATGCTTAAGAAGTATCAATATTCAAGAAAGGAACTTGTTATTCAAAGGCTTGTTTAGTTTGGTTGATGTTAGTCTGAAGATTAGGAAAGAAGGATTTTATTTAAAATTGTTAGTTTTGTTGGTCTCAGGCAAAGACTTTCAGCCAAAGTAACTGGCTACCATTGATCTGACCCTTCCCAACTGTTTAGGAAAAGAACTGGTTATTCAAAGGCTTGATTAGTTTTAATGATGTTAGTCGGATACAATACATGTTTAGGAAGTGTAGATGTTCAAGAAAGGAACTGGTTATTGAAAGGCTTGTTTAGTTTTGTTGATGTTTGTTTGAAGATTAGGAAAAAAGGATTTTATTTTTAAAATTGTTAGTTTTGTTGGTCTCAGGCAAAGACTTTCAGCAAAAGTAACTAGCTACCATTGATCTGACCCTTCCTAACTGTTTAGGAAAATAACTGGTTATTCAAAGGCTTGTTTAGTTTGAATGATGTTAGTCTGAAGATTAGGAAAGAAGGATTTTATTGAAAATTGTTAGTTTTTTTGGTCTCTAGCAAAGACTTTAAACCAAAGTAACTAGCTACCATTTATCTGACCCTTCCCAACTGTTTAGAAAAGAACTGGTTATTCAAAGGCCTGTTTAGTTTTGTTGATGTTAGCCTGAAGATTAGGAAAGAAGGATTTTATTGAAAATTGTTAGTTTTGTTGGTCTCTTGCAATAACTTTAATTAAGCCAAAGTTACTAGCTACCATTGATCTGACCTTTCCGAACTCTTTAGAAAAAGTGATGATTATTCAAAGACTTGTTTTTTTTGAATGATATTAGTCAGATACAATACATGCTTAGGAAGTATCAATGTTCAAGAAAGGAACTGGTTATTCAAAGGCTTGTTTTGTTTGGTTGATGTTAGTCTGAAGATTAGGAAAGAAGGATTTTATTTAAAATTGTTAGTTTTGTTGGTCTCAGGCAAAGACTTTCAGCCAAAGTAACTGACTACCATTGATCTGACCCTTCCCAACTGTTTAGGAAAACAACTGGTTATTCAAAGGCTTGTTTAGTTTTTCTTGATGTTAGTCTGCTTATTAGAAAAGAAGTATTTTATCGAAAATCGTTAGTTTTGTTGGTCTCTAGCAAAGACTTTGAGCCAAAGTAACTAGCTAACATTGATCTGACCCTTCCCAACTGTTTAGGAAAAGAACTGGTTATTCAAAGGCTTGTTTAGTTTAAATGATGTTAGTCGGATACAATACATGCTTAGAAAGTATCGATGTTCAAGAAAGGAACTGGTTATTCAAAGGCTTGTTTAGTTTGGTTGATGTTAGTCTGCAGATTAGGAAAGAAGGATTTTATTGAAAATTGTTAGTTTTGTTGGTCTCTAGCAAAGACTTTAAGCCAAAGTAACTAGCTACCATTGATTAGGAAAGAAGGATTTCATTGAAGATTGTTAGTTTTGTTGGTCTCTAGCAAAGACTTTAAGCCAAAGTAACTAGCTACCATTGATCTGACCCTTCCCAACTGTTTAGGAAAAGAACTTGTTATTCAAAGGCTTGTTTAGTTTGAATGATGTTAGTCAGAAGATTAGAAAAGAAGGATTTTATTGAAAATTGTTAGTTTTGTTGGTCTCTAGCAAAGACTTTAAGCCAAAGTACCATGCTACAATTTATCTGACCATGCTTAGGAAGTATCGATTTTCAAGACCGGAACTGGTTATTCAAAGGCTTGTTTAGTTTGGTTGATGTTAGTCTGAAGATTAGGAAGAAGGAGTTCATTGAAAATTGTTAGATTTTTTTGTCTCTGGCAAAGACTTTTGGCCAAAGTCACTAGCTACCATTGATCTGACCCTTCCCAACTGTTTAGGAAAAGAACTGGTTTTGCAAAGGCTTGTTTAGTTTGAATGATGTTAGTCAGATACAATACATGCTTAGGAAGTATCGATGTTCAAGAAAGGAACTGGTTATTCAAAGGCCGGTTTAGTTTGGTTGATGTTAGACTGAAGATTAGGAAAGAAGAATTTTACTCAAAATTGTTATTTTTTTCGTCTCTGGCAAAGACTTTAAGCCAAAGTAACTAGCTACCATTGATCTGACGCTTCCCAACTGTTTAGGAAACGAACTGGTTTTTCAAAGGCTAGTTTAGTTTGAATGATGTTAGTCAAATACAATACATCCTTAGGAAGTATCGATGTTCAAGAAAGGAACTGGTTATTCAAAGGCTTGTTTTGTTTGGTTGATGTTAGTCTGCAGATTAGAAAAGAAGGATTTTATTTAAAATTGTTAGTTTTGTTGGTCTCTAGCAAAGACTTTAAGCCAAAGTAACTAGCTACCATTGATTAGGAAAGAGGAAGTAACTAGCTACCATTTATTAGACCCTTCCGAACTGTTTAGAAAAAGAACTGGTTATTCAAAGGCCTGTTTAGTTTTGTTGATGTTAGCCTGAAGATTAGGACAGAAGGATTTTATTGAAATTGTTAGTTTTGATGGTCTCTAGCAAAGACTTTAAGCCATAGTCACTAGCTACTATTGATCTGACCCTTCCCAACTGTTTAGAAAAAGAGCTGGTTATTCAAAGGCTAGTTTAGTTTGAATGATGTTTGTCAAATACAATAATCCTTAGGAAGTATCGATGTTCAAGAAAGGAACTGGTTATTCAAAGGCTTTTTTAGTTTGGTTGATGTTAGTCTGCAGATTTGGAAAGAAGTATTTTATAGAAAATCGTTAGTTTTTTTTGTCTCTAGCAAAGACTTTGCGCCAAAGTAACAAGCTACCATTGACCTGACCCTTCCCAACCGTTTAGGAAAAGAACTGGTTATTCAAAGGCTTGTTTAGTTTAAATGATGTTAGTCGGATACAATACATGCTTAGGAAGTATCGATGTTCAAGAAAGGAACTGGTTATTCAAAGGCTTGTTTAGTTTGGTTGATGTTAGTCTGCAGAGTAGGAAAGAAGGATTTTATTGAAAATTGCTAGTTTTGTTTGTCTCTAGCAATGACTTTAAGCCGAAGTAACTAGCTACCATTGATCTGACCCTTCCCAACTGTTTAGAAAAAGAACTGGTTATTCAAAGGCTTGTTTAGTTTTGTTGATGTTAGTCAAATACAATACATGCCTAGGAAGTATCGATTTTCAAGAAAGGAACTTGTTATTCAAAGGCTTGTTTAGTTTGGTTGATGTTAGTCTGAAGATTATGAAAGAAGGATTTATTGAAAATTGTTAGTTTTGTTGGTCTCAGGCAAAGACTTTAAGCCAAAGTAACTAGCTACCATTGATCTGACCCTTCCCAACTGTTTAGGAAACGAACTGGTTATTCAAAGGCTAGTTTAGTTTGAATGATGTTAGTCAAATGCAATACATCCTTAGGAAGTATCGATGTTCAAGAAAGGAACTGGTTATTCAAAGGCTTGTTTAGTTTGGTTGATGTTAGTCTTCAGATTAGGAAAGAAGTATTTTATTAAAAAATTGTTAGTTTTGATGTTCTCTAGCTAAGACTTTAAGCCAAAGTAACTAGCTACCATTGATTAGGAAAGAAGGATTTTATTGAAAATTGTTAGTTTTGTTGGTCTCTAGCAAAGACTTTAAGCCAAAGTAACTAGCTACCATTGAACTGACCCTTCCCAACTGTTTTGGAAAAGAACTTGTTATTCAAAGGCTTGTTTAGTTTGAATGATGTTAGTGAAATACAATACATCCTTAGGAAGTATCGATGTTCAAGAAAGGAACTGGTTATTCAAAGGCTTGTTTAGTTTAGTTGATGTTAGTCTGAAGATTAGGAAAGGAGGATTTTATTGAAAATTGTTAGTTTGTTGGTCTCAGGTAAAGACTTTCAGCCAAAGTATCTAGCTACCATTGATCTGACCCATCCCAACTGTCTTGGAAAGGAAGTGGTTTATGATTCAATCATTTGTTTAGTTTAAATGATGTTTGTCAGAAACAATACATACATGCTTAGAAAGTAAGGGTTTTCACTAATAATTGGTACAATTTTAGCTTTATTGGTCTCAGGAAACTTTAAGTCAAAACAACTAGCTACCATTGATCTGACCCTTCCCAACTGTCTAGGAAAGTAATTGGTTTAAGATTTAATAGCTTGTTTAGTTTGAATGATGTTAGTCGGATACAATACATGTTTAGGAAGTATCGATGTTCAAGACCGGAACTGCATGGTTATTCAAAGGCTTGTTTAGTTTGGTTGATGTTAGTCTGAAGATTAGGAAAGAAGGATTTCATTGAAAATTGTTAGATTTGTTTGTCTCTCACAAAGACTTTAAGTCAAAGTCAGTAGCTACCATTGATCTGTCCCTTCCCAACTGTTTAGGAAAAGAACTTGTTATTCAAAGGCTTGTTTAGTTTGAATGATGTTAGTGAAATACAATACATCCTTAGGAAGTATCGATGTTCAAGAAAGGAACTGGTTATTCAAAGGCTTGTTTAGTTTAGTTGATGTTAGTCTGAAGATTAGGAAAGGAGGATTTTATTGAAAATTGTTAGTTTGTTGGTCTCAGGTAAAGACTTTCAGCCAAAGTATCTAGCTACCATTGATCTGACCCCTCCCAACTGTCTTGGAAAGGAATTGGTTTATGATTCAATCATTTGTTTAGTTTAAATGATGTTTGTCAGAAACAATACATACATGCTTAGAAAGTAAGGGTTTTCACTAATAATTGGTACAATTTTAGCTTTATTGGTCTCAGGAAACTTTAAGTCAAAACAACTAGCTACCATTGATCTGACCCTTCCCAACTGTCTAGGAAAGTAATTGGTTTAAGATTTAATAGCTTGTTTAGTTTGATTGATGTTAGTCGGATACAATACATGCTTAGGAAGTATCGATGTTCAAGACCGGAACTGCATGGTTATTCAAAGGCTTGTTTAGTTTGGTTGATGTTAGTCTGAAGATTAGGAAAGAAGGATTTCATTGAAAATTGTTAGATTTGTTTGTCTCTGGCAAAGACTTTAAGTCAAAGTCAGTAGCTACCATTGATCTGTCCCTTCCCAACTGTTTAGAAAAATAACTGGTTATTCAAAGGCTTGTTTAGTTTGAATGATGTTAGTCAGATACAATACATGCTTAGGAAGTATCGATGTTCAAGAAAGGAACTTGTTATTCAAGGGCTTGTTTAGTTTCGTTGATGTTAGTCTGCAGATTAGGAAAGAAGGATTTTAATGAAAATTATTTGTTTTGTTGGTCTCTAGCAAAGACTTTAAGCCAAAATTACTAGCTACCTTTGATCTGACCTTTCCCAACTGTTTAGAAAAAGTGCTGGTTATTCAAAAGTAACTGGCTACCATTGATCTGACCCTTCACAACTGTTTAGGAAAAGAACTTGTTATTCAAAGGCTTGTTTAGTTTGAATGATGTTAGTCAGATACAATACATGCTTAGGAAGTATCGATGTTCAAGAAAGGAACTGGTTATTCAAAGGCTTGTTTAGTTTGCTTGATGTTAGTCTGCAGATAAGGAAATAAGTATTTTATAGAAAATCGTTTGTTTTGTTGGTCTCTAGCAAAGACTTTCAGCCAAAGTAACTAGCTACCATTGATCTCACCCTTCCCAGCTGTTTAGGAAAAGAACTGGTTATTCAAAGGCTTGATTAGTTTTAATGATGTTAGTCGAATACAATACATGTTTAAGAAGTGTCGATGTTCAAGAAAGGAACTGGTTATTCAAAGGCTTGTTTAGTTTGAATGATGTTAGTCAGATACAATACATGCTTAGGAAGTATCGATGTTCAAGAAAGGAACTGGTTATTCAAAGGCTTGTTTAGTTTGCTTGATGTTAGTCTGCAGATAAGGAAAGAAGTATTTTATAGAAAATCGTTTGTTTTGTTGGTCTCTAGCAAAGACTTTCAGCCAAAGTAACTAGCTACCATTGATCTCACCCTTCCCAGCTGTTTAGGAAAAGAACTGGTTATTCAAAGGCTTGATTAGTTTTAATGATGTTAGTCGAATACAATACATGTTTAAGAAGTGTCGATGTTCAAGAAAGGAACTGGTTATTCAAAGGCTTGTTTAGTTTGGTTGATGTTAGTCAGAAGATTAGGAAAGAAGGATTTTATTGAAAATTGTTAGTTTTGTTGGTCTCTAGCAAAGACTTTAAGCGAAAGTAACTAGCTACCATTTATCTGACCCTTCCCAACTGTTTATAAAAAGAACTGGTTATTCAAAGGCCTGTTTAGTTTCGTTGATTTTAGCCTGAAGATTAAGAAAGAAGGATTTTATTGATAATTGTTTGTTTTGTTGGTCTCTTACAAAGACTTTAAGCCAAAGTAACTGGCTACCATTGATCTGATCCTTCCCAACTATTTAGAAAAAGAGCTGGTTATTCAAAGGCTTGTTTTGTTTGAATGATATTAGTCAGATACAATACATGCTTAGGAAGTATCAATGTTCAAGAAAGGAACTGGTTTTTCAAAGGCTTGTTTAGTTTGGTTGATGTTAGTCTGAAGATTAGGAAAGAAGGATTTTATTGAAAATTGTTAGTTTTGTTGGTCTCAGGCAAATACTTTCAGCCAAAGTAACTGGCTACCATTGATCTGAACCTTCCCAACTGTTTAGGAAAGGAACTTGTTATTCAAAGGCTTGTTTAGTTTGAATGATGTTAGTCAGATACAATAAATGCTTAGGAAGTATCGATGTTCAAGAAAGAAACTGGTTATTTAAAGGCTTGTTTAGTTTGGTTGATGTTAGTCTGAAGATTAGGAAAGAAGAATTTTATTGAAAATTGTTAGTTTTGTTGGTCTCAGGCAAAGACTTTCAGCAAAAGTAACTAACTACCATTGATCTGACCCTTCCTAACTGTTTAGGAAAAAACTGGTTATTCAAAGGCTTGTTTAGTTTGAATGATATTAGTCTGAAGATTAGGAAAGAAGGATTTTATTGAAAATTGTTGGTTTTGTTGGTCTCAGACAAAGACTTTCAGCCAAAGTAATTGGCTACCATTGATCTGACCCTTCCCAACTGTTTAGGAAAAGAACTGGTTATTCAAAGGCTTGATTAGTTTTAATGATGTTAGTCGGATACAATACATGTTTAGGAAGTGTCGAGTTTCAAGAAAGAAACTGGTTATTCAAAGGCTTGTTTAGTTTGGTTGATGTTAGTCTGAAGATTAGGAAAGAAGAATTTTATAGAAAATTGTTAGTTTTGTTGGTCTCAGGCAAAGACTTTCAGCAAAAGTAACTAACTACCATTGATCTGACCCTTCCTAACTGTTTAGGAAAAAACTGGTTATTCAAAGGCTTGTTTAGTTTGAATGATGTTAGTCTGAAGATTAGGAAAGAAGGATTTTATTGAAAATTGTTGGTTTTGTTTGTCTCAGACAAAGACTTTCAGCCAAAGTAATTGGCTACCATTGATCTGACCCTTCCCAACTGTTTAGGAAAAGAACTGGTTATTCAAAGGCTTGATTAGTTTTAATGATGTTAGTCGGATACAATACATTTTTAGGAAGTGTCGATGTTCAAGAAAGGAACTTGTTATTGAAAGGCTTGTTTAGTTTGGTTGATGTTAGTCTGAAGATTAGGAAAGAAGGATTTTATTGAAAATTGTTAGTTTTGTTGGTCTCAGGCAAAGACTTTCAGCAAAAGTAACTAGCTACCATTGATCTGACCTTTCCCAACTTTTTAGAAAAAGAACTGGTTATTCAAAGGCCTGTTTAGTTTTGCTGATGTTAGCCTGAAGATTAGGAAAGAAGGATTTTATTGAAAATTGTTAGTTTTGTTGGTCTCTTGCAATGACTTTAATTAAGCCAAAGTTACTAGCTACCATTGATCTGACCTTTCCGAACTCTTTAGAAAAAGTGCTGGTTATTCAAAGTCTTGTTTTGTTTGAATGATATTATTCAGATACAATACATGCTTAGGAAGTATCGATGTTCAAGAAAGGAACTTTTTATTCAAGGGCTTGTTTAGTTTCGTTGATGTTAGTCTGAAGATTAGGAAAGAAGGATTTTAATGAAAATTATTAGTTTTGTCTGTCTCTAGCAAAGACTTTAAGCCAAAGTTACTAGCTACCTTTAATTTGACCCTTCCCAACTGTTTAGAAAAAGAGCTGATTATTCAAAAGCTTGTTAGTTTGAATGATGTTAGTCTGAAGATTAGAAAAGAAGGATTTTATTGAAAATTGATAGTTTTGTTGGTCTCTTGCAAAGACTTTAAGCCAAAGTAACTAGCTACCATTGATCTGATCCTTCCCAACTGTTTAGGAAAAGAACTGGTTATTCAAAGGCTTGTTTAGTTTGAATGATGTTAGTCAAATACAATACATGCCTAGGAAGTATCGATGTTCAAGACCGGAACTGGTTATTCAAAGGCTTGTTTAATTTGGTTGATGTTATTCTGAAGATTAGGAAAGAAGGATTTTATTGAAAATTGTTAGTTTTGTTTGTCTCTAGCAAAGACTTTAAGCCAAAGTAACTTGCTACCATTTATCTGACCCTTCCCAACTGTTTAGTAAAAGAGCTGGTTATTCAAAGGCCTGTTTAGTTTTGTTGATGTTAGCCTGAAGATTAGGAAAAAAGGATTTTATTGAAAATTGTTAGTTTTGTTGGTCTCAGGCAAAGACTTTCAGCCAAAGTAACTGGCTACTATTGATCTGACCCTTCCCAACTGTTTTGGAAAAGAACTGGTTATTCAAAGGCTTGTTTAGTTTGTTTGATGTTAGTCTGAAGATTAGGAAAGAAGGATTTTATAGAAAATCGTTAGTTTTGTTGGTCTCTAGCAAAGACTTTGAGCCAAAGTAACTAGCTATTATTGATCTGACCCTTCCCAACATTTTAGGAAAATAACTGGTTATTCAAAGGCTTGTTTAGTTTGAATGATGTTAGTCTGAAGATTAGGAAAGAGAGATTTTGTTTAAAATGGTTAATTTTTTTGGTCTCAAGCAAAGACTTTAAGCCAAAGTAACTAGCTACCATTTATCTGACCCTTCTGAACTTTTTAGAAAAAGAACTTGTTATTCAAAGGCCTGTTTTGTTTTGTTGACGTTAGCCTGAAGATTAGGAAAAAAGGATTTTATTGAAAATTGTTAGTTTTGTTGGTCTCTAGTAAAGACTTTAAGCCAAAATCACTAGCTACCATTTATCTGACCCTTCCCAACTGTTTAGAAAAAGAGCTGGTTATTCAAAGGCTAGTTTAGTTTGAATGATGTTAATCAAATACAATAATCCTTAGGAAGTATCGATGTTCAAGAAAGGAACTGGTTATTCAAAGGCTTGTTTAGTTTGCTTGATGTTAGTCTGCAGATTAGGAAAAAGTATTTTATTGAAAATTGTTAGTTTTGTTGGTCTCTAGCAAAGACTTTAAGCCAAAGTAACTAGCTACCATTTATCTGACCCTTCCCAACTGTTTAGAAAAAGAACTGGTTATTCAAAGGCCTGTTTAGTTTGAATGATGTTAGTCGGATACAATACATGCTTAGGAAGTATCAATGTTCAAGAAAGGAACTGGTTATTCAAAGGCTTGTTTAGTTTGTTTGATGTTTGTTAGTTTTGTTGGTCTCTAGCAAAGACTTTAAGCCAAAGTAACTAGCTACCATTGATCTGACCCTTCCCAACTGTTTAGGAAAAGAATTGGTTATTCAAAGGCTTGTTTAGTTTAAATGATGTTAGTCTGAAGATTAGGAAAGAAGGATTTTATTGAAAATTGTTAGTTTTGTTGGTCTCTTTCAAAGACTTTAAGCCAAAGTAACTAGCTACCATTTATCTGACCCTTCCTAACAGTTTAGAAAAAGAAGTGGTTATTCAAAGGCCTGTTTAGTTTTGTTGATGTTAGCCTGAAGATTAGGAAAGAAGGATTTTATTGAAAATTGTTAGTTTTGTTGGTCTCTAGCAAAGACTTTAAGCCAAAGTTACTAGCTACCATTGATCTGACCCTTCCGAACTATTTAGAAAATGAGCTGGTTATTCAAAGGCTTGTTTTGTTTGAATGATGTTAGTCTGAAGATTAGGAAAGAAGGATTTTATTGAAAATTGTTAGTTTTGTTGGTCTCTTTCAAAGACTTTAAGCCAAAGTAACTAGCTACCATTTATCTGACCCTTCCTAACTGTTTAGAAAAAGAAGTGGTTATTCAAAGGCCTGTTTAGTTTTGTTGATGTTAGCCTGAAGATTAGGAAAGAAGGATTTTATTGAAAATTGTTAGTTTTGTTGGTCTCTAGCAAAGACTTTAAGCCAAAGTTACTAGCTACCATTGATCTGACCCTTCCGAACTATTTAGAAAATGAGCTGGTTATTCAAAGGCTTGTTTTGTTTGAATGATATTAGTCAGATACAATACATGCTTGGGAAGTATCAATATTCAAGAAAGGAACTGGTTATTCAAAGGCTTGTTTAGTTTGGTTGATGCTAGTCTGAAGATTAGGAAAGAAGGATTTTATTTAAAATTGTTAGTTTTGTTGGTCTCTAGGAAAGACTTTAAGCCAAAGTAACAAGCTACCATTTATCTGACCCTTCCTAACTGTTTAGAAAAAGAACTGGTTATTCAAAGGCTTGTTTTGGTCGAATGATATTAGTCGGATACAATACATGCTTAGGAAGTATCAATTTTCAAGAAAGGAACTGGTTATTCAAAGGCTTGTTTAGTTTGGTTGATTTTAGTCTGAAGTTTAGGAAAGAAGGATTTTATTGAGAATTGTTAGTTTAGTTGGTCTTTAGCAAAGACTTTAAGCCAAAGTAACTAGCTACCATTGATCTTACCCTTCCCAACTGTTTAGGAAAAGAACTGGTTATTCAAAGGCTTTTTTAGTTTGAATGATGTTAGTCTGAAGATTAGGAAAAAAGGATTTTATTTAAAATTGTTAGTTTTGTTGGTCTCTAGCAAAGACTTTAAGCCAAAGTAACTAGCTACCATTGATCTGACCCTTCCCAACTGTTTAGGAAAAGAACTGGTTATTCAAAGGCTTGTTTAGTTTGAATGATGTTAGTCTGAAGATTAAGAAAGAAGGATTTTATTTAAAATTGTTAGTTTTGTTGGTCTCTAGCAAAGACTTTAAGCCAAAGTAACTAGCTACCATTTATCTGACCCTTCCTAACTGTTTAGAAAAAGAAGTGGTTATTCAAAGGCCTGTTTAGTTTTGTTGATGTTAGCCTGAAGATTAGGAAAGAAGGATTTTATTGAAAATTGTTTGTTTTGTTTGTCTCTAGCAAAGACTTTAAGCCAAAGTTACTAGCTACCATTGATCTGACCCTTCCGAACTATTTAGAAAATGAGCTGGTTATTCAAAGGCTTGTTTTGTTTGAATGATATTAGTCAGATACAATACATGCTTAGGAAGTATCAATATTCAAGAAAGGAACTGGTTATTCAAAGGCTTGTTTAGTTTGGTTGATGTTAGTCTGAAGATTAGGAAAGAAGGATTTTATTTAAAATTGTTAGTTTTTTGTCTCTAGCAAAGACTTTAAGCCAAAGTAACTAGCTACCATTTATCTGACCCTTCCTAACTGTTTAGAAAAAGAACTGGTTATTCAAAGGCTTGTTTTGGTCGAATGATATTAGTCGGATACAATACATGCTTAGGAAGTATCAATTTTCAAGAAAGGAACTGGTTATTCAAAGGCTTGTTTAGTTTGGTTGATGTTAGTCTGAAGTTTAGGAAAGAAGGATTTTATTGAGAATTGTTAGTTTTGTTGGTCTTTAGCAAAGACTTTAAGCCAAAGTAACTAGCTACCATTGATCTGACCCTTCCCAACTGTTTTGGAAAAGAACTGGTTATTCAAAGGCTTGTTTAGTTGGAATGATGTTAGTCTGAAGATTAGGAAAGAAGGATTTTATTTAAAATTGTTAGTTTTGTTGGTCTCTAGCAAAGACTTTAAGCCAAAGTAACTAGCTACCATTGATCTGACCCTTCCCAACTGTTTAGGAAAAGAACTGGTTATTCAAAGGCTTGTTTAGTTTGAATGATGTTAGTCTGAAGATTAGGAAAGAAGGATTTTATTTAAAATTGTTAGTTTTGTTGGTCTCTAGCAAAGACTTTAAGCCAAAGTAACTAGCTACCATTTATCTGACCCTTCCTAACTGTTTAGAAAAAGAAGTGGTTATTCAAAGGCCTGTTTAGTTTTGTTGATGTTAGCCTGAAGATTAGGAAAGAAGGATTTTATTGAAAATTGTTTGTTTTGTTTGTCTCTAGCAAAGACTTTAAGCCAAAATTACTAGCTACCATTGATCTGACCCTTCCGAACTATTTACAAAATGAGCTGGTTATTCAAAGGCTTGTTTTGTTTGAATGATATTAGTCAGATACAATACATGCTTAGGAAGTAACAATATTCAAGAAAGGAACTGGTTATTCAAAGGCTTGTTTAGTTTGGTTGATGTTAGTCTGAAGATTAGGAAAGAAGGATTTTATTTAAAATTGTTAGTTTTGTTGGTCTCAGGCAAAGACTTTCAGCCAAAGTAACTGGCTACCATTGATCTGACCCTTCCCAACTGTTTAGGAAAACAACTGGTTATTCAAAGGCTTGTTTAGTTTGAATGATGTTAGAGTGAAGATTTGGAAAGAAGGATTTTATTGAAAATTGTTAGTTTTGTTGGTCTCTAGCAAAGACTTTAAGCCAAAGTAACTAGCTACCATTGATCTGACCCTTCCCAACTTTTTAGGAAAAGAACTGGTTATTCAAAGGCTTGTTTAGTTTGAATGATGTTAGTCTGAAGATTAGGAAAGAAGGATTTTATTGAAAATTGTTAGTTTTGTTGGTCTCTAGCAAAGACTTTAAGCCAAAGTAACTAGCTACCATTTATCTGACCCTTCCTAACTGTTTAGAAAAAGAACTGGTTATTAAAAGGCCTGTTTAGTTTTGTTGATGTTAACCTGAAGATTAGGAAAGAAGGATTTTATTGAAAATTGTTAGTTTTGTTGGTCTCTAGCAAAGACTTTAAGCCAAAGTAACTAGCTACCATTTATCTGACCCTTCCTAACTGTTTAGAAAAAGAACTGGTTATTCAAAGGCCTGTTTAGTTTTGTTGATGTTAGCCTGAAGATTAGGAAAGAAGGATTTTATTGAAAATTGTTAGTTTTGTTGGTCTCTAGCAAAGACTTTAAACCAAAGTTACTAGCTACCATTTATCTAACCCTTCCGAACTATTTAGAAAATGAGCTGGTTATTCAAAGGCTTGTTTTGTTTGAATGATATTAGTCAGATACAATACATGCTTAGGAAGTATCAATGTTCAAGAAAGGAACTGGTTATTCAAAGGCTTGTTTAGTTTGCTTGATGTTAGTCTGAAGATTAGGAAAGAAGGATTTTATTTAAAATTGTTAGTTTTGTTGGTCTCAGGCAAAGACTTTCAGCCAAAGTAACTGGCTACCATTGATCTGACCCTTCCCAACTGTTTAGGAAAACAACTGGTTATTCAAAGGCTTGTTTAGTTTGAATGATGTTAGTCTGAAGATTAGGAAAGAAGGATTTTATTGAAAATTGTTAGTTTTTTTGGTCTCAGGCAAAGACTTTCTGCCAAAGTAACTGGCTACCATTGATCTGACCCTTCCCAACTGTTTAGGAAAAGAACTGGTTATTCAAAGGCTTGATTAGTTTTAATGATGTTTGTCGGATACAATACATGTTTAGGAAGTATCGATGTTCAAAAAAGGAACTGGTTATTCAAAGGCTTGTTTAGTTTGGTTGATGTTAGTCTGAAGATTAGGAAAGAAGGATTTTATTGAGAATTGTTAGTTTTGTTGGTCTCTAGCAAAGACTTTAAGCCAAAGTAACTGGCTACCATTGATCTGACCCTTCCCAACTGTTTAGGAAAAGAACTGGTTATTCAAAGGCTTGTTTAGTTTGAATGATGATAGTCTGAAGATTAGGAAAGAAGGATTTTATTGAAAATTGTTAGTTTTGTTGGTCTCAGGCAAAGACTTTCAGCCAAAGTAACTGGCTACCATTGATCTGACCCTTCCCAACTGTTTAGGAAAAGAACTGGTTATTCAAAGGCTTGATTAGTTTTAATGATGTTAGTCGGATACAATACATGTTTAGGAAGTGTCGATGTTCAAAAAAGGAACTGGTTATTTCAAAGGCTTGTTTAGTTTGGTTGATGTTAGTCTGAAGATTAGGAAAGAAGGATTTTATTGAAAATTGTTAGTTTTGTTGGTCTCAGGCAAAGACTTTCAGCAAAAGTAACAAGCTACCATTGATCTGACTCTTCCTAACTGTTTCGGAAATAAACTGGTTATTCAAAGGCTTGTTTAGTTTGAATGATGTCAGTCTGAAGATTAGGAAAGAAGGATTTAATTGAAAATTGTTAATTTTGTTGGTCTCTAGCAAAGACTTTAAGCCAAAGTAACTAGTTACCATTTATCTGACCCTTCCCAACGGTTTAGAATAAGAACTGGCTATTCAAAGGCCTGTTTAGTTTTGTTGATGTTAGCCTGAAGATTAGGAAAGAAGGATTTTATTGAAAATTGTTAGTTTTGTTGGTCTCAGGCAAAGACTTTCGGCAAAAGTAACTAGCTACCATTGATCTGACCCTTCCCAACTGTTTAGGAAAAGAACTTGTTATTCAAAGGCTTCTTTAGTTTGAATGATGTTAGTCAGATACAATACATTCTTAGGAAGTATCGATGTTCAAAAAAGGAACTGGTTATTCAAATACTTGTTTAGTTTGCTTGATGTTAGTCTGCAGATTATAGGAAAGAAGTATTTTATAGAAAATGGTTAGTTTTGTTGGTCTCTAGCAAAGACTTTGAGCCAAAGTAACTAGCTACCATTGATCTGTCCCTTCCCAACTGTTTATGAAAAGAACCGGTTATTCAAAGGCTTGATTAGTTTTAATGATGTTAGTCGGATACAATACATGTTTAGGAAGTGTCGATGTTCAAGAAAGGAACTGGTTATTCAAAGGCTTGTTTAGTTTGGTTGATGTTAGTCTGAAGATTAGGAAAGAAGGATTTTATTTTAAATTGTTAGTTTTGTTGGTCTCAGGCAAAGACTTTCAGCCAAAGTAACTGGCTACCATTGATCTGACCCTTCCCAACTGTTTAGGAAAACAACTGGTTATTCAAAGGCTTGTTTAGTTTGAATGATGTTAGTCTGAAGATTAGGAAAGAAGGATTTTATTGAAAATTGTTAGTTTTGTTGGTCTCAGGCAAAGACTTTCAGCCAAAGTAACTGCCTACCATTGATCTGACCCTTCCCAACTGTTTAGGAAAAGAACTGATTATTCAAAGGCTTGATTAGTTTTAATGATGTTAGTCGGATACAATACATGTTTAGGAAGTGTCGATGTTCAAAAAAAGGAACTGGTTATTCAAAGGCTTGTTTAGTTTGGTTGATGTTAGTCTGAAGATTAGGAAAGAAGGATTTTATTGAAAATTGTGTGTTTTGTTGGTCTCAGGCAAAGACTTTCAGCCAAAGTAACTGGCTACCATTGATCTGACCCTTCCCAACTGTTTAGGAAAACAACTGGTTATTCAAAGGCTTGTTTAGTTTGAATGATGTTAGAGTGAAGATTTGGAAAGAAGGATTTTATTGAAAATTGTTAGTTTTGTTGGTCTCTAGCAAAGACTTTAAGCCAAAGTAACTAGCTACCATTGATCTGACCCTTCCCAACTTTTTAGGAAAAGAACTGGTTATTCAAAGGCTTGTTTAGTTTGAATGATGTTAGTCTGAAGATTAGGAAAGAAGGATTTTATTGAAAATTGTTAGTTTTGTTGGTCTCTAGCAAAGACTTTAAGCCAAAGTAACTAGCTACCATTTATCTGACCCTTCCTAACTGTTTAGAAAAAGAACTGGTTATTAAAAGGCCTGTTTAGTTTTGTTGATGTTAACCTGAAGATTAGGAAAGAAGGATTTTATTGAAAATTGTTAGTTTTGTTGGTCTCTAGCAAAGACTTTAAGCCAAAGTAACTAGCTACCATTTATCTGACCCTTCCTAACTGTTTAGAAAAAGAACTGGTTATTCAAAGGCCTGTTTAGTTTTGTTGATGTTAGCCTGAAGATTAGGAAAGAAGGATTTTATTGAAAATTGTTAGTTTTGTTGGTCTCTAGCAAAGACTTTAAACCAAAGTTACTAGCTACCATTTATCTAACCCTTCCGAACTATTTAGAAAATGAGCTGGTTATTCAAAGGCTTGTTTTGTTTGAATGATATTAGTCAGATACAATACATGCTTAGGAAGTATCAATGTTCAAGAAAGGAACTGGTTATTCAAAGGCTTGTTTAGTTTGCTTGATGTTAGTCTGAAGATTAGGAAAGAAGGATTTTATTTAAAATTGATAGTTTTGTTGGTCTCAGGCAAAGACTTTCAGCCAAAGTAACTGGCTACCATTGATCTGACCCTTCCCAACTGTTTAGGAAAACAACTGGTTATTCAAAGGCTTGTTTAGTTTGAATGATGTTAGTCTGAAGATTAGGAAAGAAGGATTTTATTGAAAATTGTTAGTTTTGTTGGTCTCAGGCAAAGACTTTCTGCCAAAGTAACTGGCTACCATTGATCTGACCCTTCCCAACTGTTTAGGAAAAGAACTGGTTATTCAAAGGCTTGATTAGTTTGAATGATGTTTGTCGGATACAATACATGTTTAGGAAGTATCGATGTTCAAAAAAGGAACTGGTTATTCAAAGGCTTGTTTAGTTTGGTTGATGTTAGTCTGAAGATTAGGAAAGAAGGATTTTATTGAGAATTGTTAGTTTTGTTGGTCTCTAGCAAAGACTTTAAGCCAAAGTAACTGGCTACCATTGATCTGACCCTTCCCAACTGTTTAGGAAAAGAACTGGTTATTCAAAGGCTTGTTTAGTTTGAATGATGATAGTCTGAAGATTAGGAAAGAAGGATTTTATTGAAAATTGTTAGTTTTGTTGGTCTCAGGCAAAGACTTTCAGCCAAAGTAACTGGCTACCATTGATCTGACCCTTCCCAACTGTTTAGGAAAAGAACTGGTTATTCAAAGGCTTGATTAGTTTTAATGATGTTAGTCGGATACAATACATGTTTAGGAAGTGTCGATGTTCAAAAAAGGAACTGGTTATTTCAAAGGCTTGTTTTGTTTGGTTGATGTTAGTCTGAAGATTAGGAAAGAAGGATTTTATTGAAAATTGTTAGTTTTGTTGGTCTCAGGCAAAGACTTTCAGCAAAAGTAACTAGCTACCATTGATCTGACTCTTCCTAACTGTTTCGGAAATAAACTGGTTATTCAAAGGCTTGTTTAGTTTGAATGATGTCAGTCTGAAGATTAGGAAAGAAGGATTTAATTGAAAATTGTTAATTTTGTTGGTCTCTAGCAAAGACTTTAAGCCAAAGTAACTAGTTACCATTTATCTGACCCTTCCCAACGGTTTAGAATAAGAACTGGCTATTCAAAGGCCTGTTTAGTTTTGTTGATGTTAGCCTGAAGATTAGGAAAGAAGGATTTTATTGAAAATTGTTAGTTTTGTTGGTCTCAGGCAAAGACTTTCGGCAAAAGTAACTAGCTACCATTGATCTGACCCTTCCCAACTGTTTAGGAAAAGAACTTGTTATTCAAAGGCTTCTTTAGTTTGAATGATGTTAGTCAGATACAATACATTCTTAGGAAGTATCGATGTTCAAAAAAGGAACTGGTTATTCAAATACTTGTTTAGTTTGCTTGATGTTAGTCTGCAGATTATAGGAAAGAAGTATTTTATAGAAAATGGTTAGTTTTGTTGGTCTCTAGCAAAGACTTTGAGCCAAAGTAACTAGCTACCATTGATCTGTCCCTTCCCAACTGTTTATGAAAAGAACCGGTTATTCAAAGGCTTGATTAGTTTTAATGATGTTAGTCGGATACAATACATGTTTAGGAAGTGTCGATGTTCAAGAAAGGAACTGGTTATTCAAAGGCTTGTTTAGTTTGGTTGATGTTAGTCTGAAGATTAGGAAAGAAGGATTTTATTTTAAATTGTTAGTTTTGTTGGTCTCAGGCAAAGACTTTCAGCCAAAGTAACTGGCTACCATTGATCTGACCCTTCCCAACTGTTTAGGAAAACAACTGGTTATTCAAAGGCTTGTTTAGTTTGAATGATGTTAGTCTGAAGATTAGGAAAGAAGGATTTTATTGAAAATTGTTAGTTTTGTTGGTCTCAGGCAAAGACTTTCAGCCAAAGTAACTGCCTACCATTGATCTGACCCTTCCCAACTGTTTAGGAAAAGAACTGATTATTCAAAGGCTTGATTAGTTTTAATGATGTTAGTCGGATACAATACATGTTTAGGAAGTGTCGATGTTCAAAAAAAGGAACTGGTTATTCAAAGGCTTGTTTAGTTTGGTTGATGTTAGTCTGAAGATTAGGAAAGAAGGATTTTATTGAAAATTGTGTGTTTTGTTGGTCTCAGGCAAAGACTTTCAGCAAAAGTAACTAGCTACCATTGATCTGACCCTTCCCAACTGTTTAGGAAAAGAACTGGTTACTCAAAGGTTTGTTTAGTTTGAATGATGTTAGTCTGAAGATTAGGAAAGAAGGATTTTATTGAAAATTGTTAGTTTTGTTGGTCTCTAGCAAAGACTTTAAGCCAAAGTAACTAGCTACCATTTATCTGACCCTTCCCAACTGTTAAGAAAAAGAACTGGTTAATCAAAGGCCTGTTTAGTTTTGTTGATGTTAGCCTGAAGATTAGGAAAGAAGGATTTTATTGAAAATTGTTAGTTTTGTTGGTCTCTTGCAATGACTTTAATTAAGCCAAAGTTACTTGCTACCATTGATCTGACCTTTTCGAACTATTTAGAAAAAGTGCTGGTTATTCAAAGGCTTGTTTTGTTTGAATGATATTTGTCAGATACAATACATGCTTAGGAAGTATCAATGTTCAAGAAAGGAACTGGTTATTCAAAAGCTTGTTTAGTTTGGTTGATGTTAGTCTTAAGAATAGGAAAGAAGGATTTTATTGAAAATTGTTAGTTTTGTTGGTCTCTAGCAAAGACTTTAAGCCAAAGTAACTTGCTACCATTTATCTGACCCTTCCCAACTGTTTAGAAAAAGAGCTGGTTATTCAAAGGCCTGTTTAGTTTTGTTGATGTTAGCCTCAAAATTATGAAAGAAGGATTTTATTGAAAATTGTTAGTTTTTTTGGTCTCAGGCAAAGACTTTCAGCCAATGTAACTGGCTACCATTGATCTGACCCTTTCCAACTGTTTTTGAAAAGAACTGGTTATTCAAATGCTTGTTTAGTTTGGTCAGATACAATACACGCCTAGGAAGTATCGATGTTCAAGAAAGGAACTGTTTATTCAAAGGCTTGTTTAGTTTGGTTTATGTTAGTCTGAAAATTAGGAAAGAAGGATTTTATTGAAAATCGTTAGTTTAGTACGTCTCTAGCAAAGACTTTGAGCCAAAGTAACTAGCTATTATTGATCTGACCCTTCCCAACTGTTTAGGAAAAGAACTGGTTATTTAAAGGCTTGATTAGTTTTAATGATGTTAATCGGATACAATACATGTTTAGGAAGTATCGATGTTCAAGAAAGGAACTGGTTATTCTAAGGCTTGTTTAGTTTTAATGATGTTAGTCGGATACAATACATGTTTAGGAAGTGTCGATGTTCAAAAAAAGGAACTGGTTATTCAAAGGCTTGTTTAGTTTGGTTGATGTTAGTCTGAAGATTAGGAAAGAAGGATTTTATTTAAAATTGTGTGTTTTGTTCGTCTCAGGCAAAGACTTTAAGCCAAAGTAACTAGCTACCATTTATCTGACCCTTCCCAACTGTTAAGAAAAAGAACTGGTTAATCAAAGGCCTGTTTAGTTTTGTTGATGTTAGCCTGAAGATTAGGAAAGAAGGATTTTATTGAAAATTGTTAGTTTTGTTGGTCTCTTGCAATGACTTTAATTAAGCCAAAGTTACTTGCTACCATTGATCTGACCTTTCCGAACTATTTAGAAAAAGTGCTGGTTATTCAAAGGCTTGTTTTGTTTGAATGATATTTGTCAGATACAATACATGCTTAGGAAGTATCAATGTTCAAGAAAGGAACTGGTTATTCAAAAGCTTGTTTAGTTTGGTTGATGTTAGTCTTAAGAATAGGAAAGAAGGATTTTATTGAAAATTGTTAGTTTTGTTGGTCTCTAGCAAAGACTTTAAGCCAAAGTAACTTGCTACCATTTATCTGACCCTTCCCAACTGTTTATAAGAAGAGCTGGTTATTCAAAGGCCTGTTTAGTTTTGTTGATGTTAGCCTGAAAATTATGAAAGAAGGATTTTATTGAAAATTGTTAGTTTTTTTGGTCTCAGGCAAAGACTTTCAGCCAATGTAACTGGCTACCATTGATCTGACCCTTTCCAACTGTTTTTGAAAAGAACTGGTTATTCAAATGCTTGTTTAGTTTGGTCAGATACAATACACGCCTAGGAAGTATCGATGTTCAAGAAAGGAACTGTTTATTCAAAGGCTTGTTTAGTTTGGTTTATGTTAGTCTGAAAATTAGGAAAGAAGGATTTTATTGAAAATCGTTAGTTTAGTACGTCTCTAGCAAAGACTTTGAGCCAAAGTAACTAGCTATTATTGATCTGACCCTTCCCAACTGTTTAGGAAAAGAACTGGTTATTTAAAGGCTTAATTAGTTTTAATGATGTTAGTCGGATACAATACATGTTTAGGAAGTATCGATGTTCAAGAAAGGAACTGGTTATTCTAAGGCTTGTTTAGTTTGGTTGATGTTAGTCTGAAGATTAGGAAAGAAGGATTTTATTTAAAATTGTTAGTTTTTTAGTCTCTAGCAAAGACTTTAAGCCAAAGTAACTAGCTACCATTTATCTGACCCTTCCTAACTGTTTAGAAAAAAAACTGGTTATTCAAAGGCTTGTTTTGGTTGAATGATATTAGTCGGATACAATACATGCTTAGGAAGTATCAATGTTCAAGAAAGGAACTGGTTATTCAAAGACTTGTTTAGTTTGGTTGATGTTAGTCTGAAGATTAGGAAAGAAGGATTTTATTGACAATTGTTAGTTTTGTTGGTCTCTAGCAAAGACTTTAAGCCAAAGTAACTAGCTACCATGGATCTTACCCTTCCCAACTGTTTAGGAAAAGAACTGGTTATTCAAAGGCTTGTTTAGTTTGAATGATGTTAGTCTGAAGATTAAGAAAGAAGGATTTTATTGAAAATTGTTAGTTTTATTGGTCTCTAGCGAAGACTTTAAGCCAAAGTAACTAGCTACCATTTATCTGACCCTTCCTAACTGTTTAAAAAAAGAAGTGGTTATTCAAAGGCCTGTTTAGTTTTGTTGATGTTAGCCTGAAGATTAGGAAAGAAGGATTTTATTGAAAATTGTTAGTTTTGTTGGTCTCTAGCAAAGACTTTAAGCCAAAGTTACTAGCTACCATTGATCTGACCCTTCCGAACTATTTAGAAAATGAGCTGGTTATTCAAAGGCTTGTTTGGTTTGAATGATATTAGTCAGATACAATACATGCTTAGGAAGTATCAATATTCAAGAAAGGAACTTGTTATTCAAAGGCTTGTTTAGTTTGGTTGATGTTAGTCTGAAGATTATGAAAGAAGGATTTTATTTAAAATTGTTAGTTTGGTTGGTCTCAGGCAAAGACTTTCAGCCAAAGTAACTGACTACCATTGATCTGACCCTTCCCAACTGTTTAGGAAAACAACTGGTTATTCAAAGGCTTGTTTAGTTTGAATGATGTTAGTCAGATACAATACATGCTTAGGAAGTATCGATGTTCAAGAAAGGAACGGGTTATTTAAAGGCTTGTTTAGTTTTATTGATGCTAGTCTGCAGATTAGGAAAGAAGTATTTAAAGAAAATCGTTAGTTTTATTGGTCACTAGCAAAGACTTTGAGCCAAAGTAACTAGCTACCATTGGTCTGACCCTTCCCAACTGTTTAGGAAAAGAACCTGTTATTCAAAGGCTTGATTAGTTTTAATGATGTTAGTCGGATACAATACATGTTTAGGAAGTGTCGATGTTCAAGATAGGAACTGGTTATTCAAAGGCTTGTTTAGTTTGGTTGATGTTAGTCTGAAGATTAGGAAAGAAGGATTTTATTGAAAATTGTTAGTTTTGTTGGTCTCAGGCAAAGACTTTCAGCAAAAGTAACTATCTACCATTGATCTGACCCTTCCTAACTGTTTAGGAAAAAAACTGGTTATTCAAAGGCTTGTTTAGTTTGAATGAGGTTAGTCTGAAGATTAGGAAAGAAGAATTTTATTGCAAATTGTTAGTTTTGTTGGTCTCAGGCAAAAACTTTCAACCAAAGTAACTGGCTACCATTGATCTGACCCTTCCCAACTGTTTAGGAGCAGAACTGGTTATTCAAAGGCTTGTTTAGTTTTGTTGATGTTAGCCTGAAGATTAGGTAAGAAGGATTTTATTGAAAATTGTTAGTTTTGTTGGTCTCTAGCAAAGACTTTAAGCCAAAATAACTGGCTGCCATTGATCTGACCCTTCCCAACTGTTTAGGAAAAGAACTTGTTATTCAAAGGCTTGTTTAGTTTGGTTGATGTTAGTCTGAAGATTAGGAAAGAAGGATTTTATTGAAAAGTGTTAGTTTTGTTGGTCCCACTCAAAGACTTTCAGCAAAAGTAACTAGCTACCATTGATCTGACCCATCCTAACTGTTTAGGAAAAGAACTGGTTATTCAAAAGCTTGTTTAGTTTGAATGATGTTAGTCAGATGATTAGGAAATAAGGATTTCATTTAAAATTGTTAGTTTTGTTGGTCTCTAGCAAAGACTTTAAGCCAAAATAACTAGCTTCTATTTATCTGACCCTTCCCAACTGTTTAGAAAAAGAACTGGGTATTCAAAGGCCTGTTTAGTTTTGTTGATTTTAGCCTGAAGATTAGGAAAGAAGGATTTTATTTAAAATTGTTAGTTTTGTTGGTCTCTTGCAATGACTTTAATTAAGTCAAAGTTACTAGCTACCATTGATCTGACCTTTCCGAACTATTTAGAAAAAGTGCTGGTTATTCAAAGCCTTTTTTTGTTTAAATGATATTAGTCAGATACAATACATGCTTAGGAAGTATCAATGTTCAAGAAAGGAACTGGTTATTCAAAGGCTTGTTTAGTTTGGTTGATGTTAGTCTGAAGATTAGGAAAGAAGGATTTTATTGAAAATTGTTAGTTTTGTTGGTCTCAGGCAAATACTTTCAGCCAAAGTAACTGGCTACCATTGATCTGACCCTTCCCAACTGTTTAGAAAAAGAACTGGTTATTTAAAGGCTTGTTTATTTTGGTTGATGTTAGTCTGAAGATTAGTAAAGAAGGATTTTATTTAAAATTGTTAGTTTTGTTGGTCTCAGGCAAAGACTTTCAGCCAAAGTAACTGGCTACCATTGATCTGACCCTTCCTAACTGTTTAGGAAAAGAACTGGTTTAAGATTCAATAGCTCGTTTAGTTTGAATGATATTAGTCACATACAATACATTCTTAGGAAGTAAGGATTTTCACTAATAATTGGTACAATTTTAGCTTTATTGGTCTCTGGCAACTTTCAGTCAAAACAACTAGCTACCATTGATCTGACCCTTACTAACTGTCTAGGTAGAGAACTGGTTTAAGATTCAATAGCTTGTTTAGTTTGAATGATGTTAGTCAGATAAAATACATTCTTAGGAAGTAAGGGTTTTCACTGAAAATTATCGCAACGATCGTCCCAGACTCATCCACCCAACTCATGTCAAGAAGATTGTTGAAATTTCCCCCCCCTGAGGGAAGGCTCTGGAAGGGAGCTCCGCCATCTACATGATACAGCACAGCACCAGAACACCTTGTTTGAATGGCGAAGGTCCAGCCAAGAAACTGCAGTATATCTGTGAGATTACGGCCTGTGAGTTGCAGGAGCATGTGCATGCATATACATATACGTATATGTAGTTGCCTTTGGCTGCTGATTGTGAAAGCTGACCCTTCTTACCCTCTCCCCGTTCAAGGATGATCTACCTGGGAGAAAATTTCAGTGGCTTTGTTACCGTTCACAACGACAGCCAGGATGTGGTGAAGGAAACCATCTTTAAGGTAGGTTGCAGCAGAGCCAAGGAGTGAGCGTCTGTACAAAATGTCATGTAACAGACAGAACTATGTACGTATATGATCTCTGTCTGGTCTTGCAGTCACCAAGTAATTAAAACTACATAGTGTCGTGTCGTATTGCCAGTTTTATTTTCATGACCATAAAATATCGGTGTGGGAAGGCTTAGTTGCGACCCTAGCAATATTAGGACAAATTATGCATGTAATGCATAGGTATAGGAGATGGCTGACTCTGTCTGTACTGAAGTTTTGTGTCTGAAGGCCATACAGATCTGCTCCGTTTATATTCCTTATAAGGACAAGTCACAAATGTCTATCGCTAATTGCTGCTATAGTTACTGCTCACTGCAGCACTTATCTTGAACTTGGCAGTGTGTATAGTAGTTGCGTCTTCACATTGTACAGGTGGAACTATTGACTCCTTCCAGCTGGACCCGGGGGGAGGTGTTAAGATCGAATCATAGCACATGAAGTAAAGGAACTGGGAGAGCACAGGTAAGAGATATACGTAGCCTTGATTCGAAGCTATAAGAGATACACATAACTGTCTATGTAGGTAATGAGAGAGTGTATCTGCATTGAAGGGAATGAGTGGGCGAGAACATCAACATAGAAGTATGTTATGTAGCTTCATATGTGACTTACATTATCTGGACGTGGATCTATGTTACATTCACCTGTAAAGGATATCTCCACTGTCTTTCCAGTGCTAGGTACGGCCTCGAATGCTTTTTGTTTGTGAAGTCGCATGCACGCCTTCCAAAACCCTCATAGCGGTTTTTAAAGTACCAATCTCTTGATTTCCTCAACTTTATATACTACTACAGCCTCATCTGTACTTCCACCTATACTGCCACCTTGTGCACGAAGCAAACACTCTGAACCAGTGCTGGCAAACTCCTGGAACTGATACATGAGAGCAGTCAGTTGAATTTGCACCCCAGCAAATGCTAGGTACCCATTACAGCTGGGTGGGCTGGTGTGTACTGGAAACATAAGATGGTAATTCACAACAATTGAACGAATGAATATTTAGTCACCAGTAGTCACGGTGGGATTCAAACCACCAACCCTTGGGTTGTGAGTCCAGTGCTCTAACTTCTACACCACCGCGACACACACACACACACACACACACACACACACACACACACACACACACACACACACACACACACACACACACACACACACACACACACACACACACACACACACACACATATACACACATATACACACACACACACACACACACACACACACGCACAACTGCATACAGTTATGCGGCTGACAAAGCTGTCTCTAATGACGTCGGTTCCAGTGCTGGGAGAGCCATGGAGCAGGCTGGGTGAGTACAGTCAGTATATTTGATACTCATTGTATAATGAACCCATTCCAGTATTTCTGACGCAATGAATTTTGAGATGTCAGGGGTTGAAAACAGACCAATTAAATTCAATCTATTAAATTTTAGCAGGCTAAGTGACTTAATTGCTGACAAAGTAAAGAGGCTGTGGTTTTGATAGTTAACTGCTCTAGTAATTTCTACTATGACTGACACTAACTGTATGGTAAAGTACAATTGTGATATGCAGCCATTTATGATTACTTATTGTATGTGGTTATACTGAAAGTCTACAGCTAGTTTAATTACGTATTACTACAGCTTCTGACTAAACTCAGTTCCTCCTGTTTCTGCATAGTCTCAGTATGCTTCTTGTAGTGCATGTAAACATTTTGCTGTTCTTAGCAATTAATCTAACAGCGTTCATCGCACGTTGATCAGCAATACACACTGTAGTACATGTACATGTAAGCTCAAGAAGGAGCTTGATAAATCCACCCTAATTACAAACTATAACATTTTCAGTACTAGCCTCTCTTACTCGGCCAGTCATGTAGTTCTGAAGATAGGTTTCTAACTTGTTTTCCACATGTGCATACATCTGAGGCTCATTATACCATATTACAATGCATGCATAAAATTTTACCTTTGTTTATTAACATTGCTGTGCATGTGCATGTACTTACATGTAGGTACAGCAGTGCAAGATGAAATGGAAGCTGACATAAGGACCCCTCGTTGTTTACCAGCCTTTGCATCTGGGGAACTGCTAGCACTACCACACAATTTCAAGTAAGATTAAACTGGGCTGGAGAAAATTAGTGTGTCTGGCTTCAGTGTCTAGCAGTTGGGTGTTGCTAACTTTTGGGTTGACTTAGGAAATCATGTTTATCAGTAGTTTTTCTATTGTAATTGGAGGATTAGGAGACCAGAGAAAAGCTAAACTACAGTAGAGCCTTAGTTCACTTTTAATTCATGGAGGCTTTCCTAGTGTGAGTCAAATTAAGAGCTGTATGTAGCTGCTGGTCAGCTCTAGGTGCTACACACACCATCACCACACTCACAAAGCCCAAATAGCTGTCAGTGTTTCAGTTCTTTGTACTTTACTTATGATAGTATGTTTGTATACTTACAGTACATTGGCCCTATTACATTCGTGGACATACTTTCAAATCAGAAGAAATGCATTAGTAAGATTGGACAGGTATTTGTAGAACACTTACCAAATGGTACTTTGACACAAGGCTTTTTGCATCTTACCTCCTAGTTATATTTGTTTGTTCACACAGTTGTGTAAACAAGTGTACATTTGTTGTGGAAGTAGATTGAGTGTCACCTGTGCATGGGCTGTGGGGCATGGGTGGGGTGGGGTGACAACTTGCACTGGCCTACACTTGTACTTTTCTTGTCTCTGTTAAGGGCACCTGGTAACTTCAGTGGTAGTCACAGAATCAAACCCATTACTTTCAGTATCAGCATGGCATGTGGAGGAGTGTCAGCATCAGGCTATCAGCACATGTCTCTTCCACATGCCAATACTGTAAGTGATGGATGCTGTAGAATGTAAGTGGGCTGGCTTGTGAAACTACTTTAGTGAACCAGACACTATGAATATTCTACAGTTGTATGTTTTCAATTGCAAGGCCTTTCATCATGGAGTACGGTAGTACTCCATATGTAGGGATGGCACGGGAAAAAAATGGCATCCCCATATCACACGTACAAAATCATACTTTCAGAACTCGCTTCTGATTATAGTCATAGGCTTTTATGAGCCATACCATGACATCTCGAGTGTTTTCAACAGCAACAAGACTGTTAGCGTTGCTAGAAAGCTTCGCTGGAGTACCAAACCGGCAAGTCGACACACTGGGTGGGAGGGGCGTATTAGTCAACTTCTTTCTTTCTTTCTTTCTTTCTTCTTCAGCCAGGCTAGCGCAATGATGGCTTAAGCGATCACAATAATTCAAGCGCGAACAAACTGGATATTCTCTGGGGTATTGCACCCGTAGCATAACTTTATCAAAGAAATCGAATAGGTTCAGCAGTGATTTACGAGTAGTCTCGAGTGGAGGCTCGCCGTTCCACACCATTTAATGACTACTGTTCCGTTCCGTTCCGGGTTTTAGTACCGCCCCATTTAATGACTTTACGTGTTTGTCTATTTAACGCCTACCTTTGATCGTGTAGCTCTCCGAGCCTGTACTGCATCTCCTGGTTAATCACTGCGTAAGTCACACGAACTTTTAGCTAGAATACTCACATGGTTGAGTATCTGTTGGTTGGCCCAAGTCCAAACGGCTTCTGGCCAGAGGTACTGTTTTAAGAATGGGATGAGTAGTATGGCAGCTAAGTGAGGGGTTGTCCGAATGGTGGAGTGGTCCGGAAATGCTAAACCTTTCTGTCTGTCTTTGTTATCTATCGTGAGCGACTGTTGTTGGCTTGCTATGAATACAAACACGGGCAGATAAGTCAATTGGAAGTGAGGCTTATCACATCTGGACAACCCCTACAGTCTGGATACCCCCTCACTTACTCTTCTGGAGGGTGCAGGCACTTAGAAACTGCAATACATATCATTACATGTCCTTGGTGATAATTTGCAGTTCATTTTCATGGTGTACAGAACTATTCCATATGTAGTGATGGCTCTGAAAAAAGGCATCCCCTTTAAATGTGTACAAAATGACATACTCAGAACTCGATCCGCTGTAGGTGTAGTCTATGGCTAATATGAGCCCTAGCTAGCTACCACTTATTCACGTGCGCTGTTTTCAATGAAACTCTGATCAGTTTAGCACTGATAACGAGCCTCTCGAGTGGACGCTTACCACTCACGCACCATTGTATTGTGGGATACGCATGCGCAGACTGCCTGCCTGCCCTTGATTGTGCTGTTAGGACCTTTTGCTCTCGAGTGGAAGTGTGAAAGTGCATGAATTCAAGGTTCTCTTATTCATTTCATGTGTGCTGGTTTTGGAATTGCGATGTGCTTAGCATGTAGAGGAACAAAAGGGCCCAGAATAAATGGTACATTCAAAACTGACAAAGTATAAAGGCAGCAACTAGCCTAGCAGCTTTCCGTGCTAGCTATAGTACTGACACTGACAAGAAAAGGGCAGCTTCACGTGCCAGTTACATAGCTGACCCTGACATGAGACCTTCCCCATGCACATGCACATGCAGACGAAGGCCTTTCTGATGCTGACTGGAGTATAAATTGAAACATATACTACACGCACCATTCTCAAACACTTTCCATTCCAACACCATCCACTATGCACATTTACACCTACACATTTGCTACCACCTCTCAAAAAAAATGCCCCAAAACAAGTTACAGAAAAAGCACTTTGCCAAAAAGTGCAAAAACAAGACATGTAGGGATGCACTTCCACCAAAAAACACTTCCCCAAAAACCAATGAAACAAGCGACAGTGCACACCGTAATGCATGCACAGACTACCCACACATTTACCGCGTAGCAGATTAGGAAAGAAGTATTTTATATAAAATCGTTAGTTTTGTTGGTCTCTAGCAAAGACTTTGAGCCAAAGTAACTAGCTACCATTGATCTGACCCTTCCCAACTGTTTAGGAAAAGAACCTGTTATTCAAAGGCTTGATTAGTTTTAATGATGTTAGTCGGATACAATACATGTTTAGGAAGTGTCGATGTTCAAGAAAGGAACTGGTTATTCAAAGGCTTGTTTAGTTTGGTTGATGTTAGTCTGAAGATTAGGAAAGAAGAATTTTATTGAAAATTGTTAGTTTTGTTGGTCTCAGGCAAAGACTTTCAGCCAAAGTAACTGGCTACCATTGATCTGACCCTTCCCAACTGTTTAGAAAAAGAACTGGTTATTCAAAGGCTTGATTAGTTTTAATGATGTTAGTCGGATACAATACATGTTTAGGAAGTGTCGATGTTCAAGAAAGGAACTGGTTATTCAAAGGCTTGTTTAGTTTGGTTGATGTTAGTCTGAAGATTAGGAAAGAAGGATTTTATTGAAAATTGTTAGTTTTGTTGGTCTCATGCAAAGACTTTCAGCCAAAGTAACTGGCTACCATTGATCTGACCCTTCCCAACTGTTTTGGAAAAGAACTGGTTATTCAAAGGCTTGTTTAGTTTGAATGATGTTAGTCAAATACAATACATTCTTAGGAAGAATTTGTTTTTTTTGGTCTCAGGCAAAGACTTTAAGCCAAAGTAACTGGCTACCAATGATCTGAACCTTCCCAACTGTTTAGGAAAAGAACTGGTTATTCAAAGGCTTGTTTTGTTTAAATGATGTTAGTCAAATACAACACATGCTTAGGAAGTGTTGATGTTAAAGAAAGGAACTTGTTATTCAAAAGCTTGTTTAGTTTTAGTCTGAAGATTAGGAAAGAAGAATATTATTGTTAGCTTTGTTGGTCTCTGGCAAAGTCTTTAAGCCAAGGTAACTAGCTACCTTTATATATCTGACCCTTCCCAACTGTTTAGAAAAAGAACTGGTTATTCAAAGGCTTGTTTAGTTTGAATGATGTTAGTCAAATACAATACATGCCTTGGAAGTATCGATGTTCAAGAAAGGAACTTGTTATTCAAAGGCTTGTTCAGTTATGTTGATGTTAGTCTGAAGATTAGGAAAGAAGGATTTATTGAAAATGATTAGTTTTGTTGGTCTCTGGCAAAGACTTTAAGCCAAAGTAACAAGCTACCATTGATCTTACCCTTCCCAACTGTTTAGGAAAAGAACTGGTTATGCAAAGGCTTGTTTAGTTTGAATGATGTTAGTCAAATACAATACATTCTTAGGAAGAATTTGTTTTTTTTGGTCTCAGGCAAAGACTTTAAGCCAAAGTAACTGGCTACCAATGATCTGAACCTTCCCAACTGTTTAGGAAAAGAACTGGTTATTCAAAGGCTTTTTTTGTTTAAATGATGTTAGTCAAATACAATACATGCTTAAGAAGTATTGATGTTAAAGAAAGGAACTTGTTATTCAAAGGCTTGTTTAGTTTTAGTCTGAAGATTAGGAAAGAAGAATATTATTGTTAGCTTTGTTGGTCTCTGGCAAAGACTTTAAGCCAAGGTAACTAGCTACCTTTATATATCTGACCCTTCCCAACTGTTTAGAAAAAGAACTGGTTATTCAAAGGCTTGTTTAGTTTGAATGATGTTAGTCAAATACAATACATGCTAAGGAAGTATCGATGTTCAAAAAAGGAACTGGTTATTCAAAAGCTTGTTTAGTTTGGTTGATGTTAGTCTGAAGATTAGGAAAGAAGGATTTTATTCAAAAATTGTTAATTTTGTTGGTCTCTGGCAAAGACTTTAAGCCAAGGTAACTAGCTACCATTTGTCTGACCCTTCCCAACTGTCTTGGAAAGGAACTGGTTTAAGATTCAATCATTTGTTTAGTTTAAATGATGTTTGTCAGATACAATACATACATGCTTTGAAAGTAAGGGTTTTCACTAATAATTGGTACAATTTTAGCTTTATTGGTCTCAGGAAACTTTAAGTCAAAACAACTAGCTACCCTTGATCTGACCCTTCCTAACTTTCTACGTAGAGAACTTGTTTAAGATTCAATAGCTTGTTTAGTTTGAGTGATGTTAGTCAGATACAATACATACTTAGGAAGTAAGGGTTTTGACTGAAAATTATCAGTTTAATTGTTCTCAGGCAAAGACTTTCAGCCAAACTAAGTAGCTACCATTGATCTGACCCTTCCCAAGTGTGTAGGAAAGAAATTGGTGTAAGATTTAATAGGTTGTTTAGTTTGAATGATGTTAGTCGGATACAATACATGTTTAGGAAGTATCGATGTTAAAGAAAGGAACTGGTTATTCAAAGGCTTATTTAGTTTAGTTGATGTTAGTCTGAAGATTAGGAAAGGAGGATTTGATTGAAAATTGTTAGTTTTGTTGGTCTCAGGTAAAGACTTTCAGCCAAAGTATCTAGCTACCATTGATCTGACCCCTCCCAACTGTCTTGGAAAGGAACTGGTTTGTGATTCAATCATTTGTTTAGTTTAAATGATGTTTGTCAGATACAATACATACATGCTTAGAAAGTAAGGGTTTTCACTAATAATTGGTACAATTTTAGCTTTATTGGTCTCAGGAAACTTTCAGTCAAAACAACTAGCTACCATTGATCTGACCCTTCCCAACTGTCTAGGAAAGAAATTGTTTTAAGATTTTATAGCTTGTTTAGTTTGAATGATGTTAGTCGGATACAATACATGCTTAGGAAGTATCGATGTTCAAGACCGGAACTGGTTATTCAAAGGCTTGTTTAGTTTGGTTGATGTTAGTCTGAAGATTAGGAAAGAAGGATTTCATTGAAAATTTTTAGATTTGTTGGTCTCTGGCAAAGACTTTATGCCAAAGTCACTAATACAACCATTGATCTGACTCTTCCCAACTGTTTAAAAAAGAACTGGTTATTCAAAGGCTTGTTTAGTTTGAATGATGTTAGTCAGATACAATACACGCTTAGGAAGTATCGATGTTCAAGAAAGGAACTTGTTATTCAAGGGCTTGTATAGTTTCGTTGATGTTAGTCTGAAAATTAGGAAAGAAGGATTTTAATGAAAATTATTAGTTTTGTTGGTCTCTAGCAAAGACTTTCAGCCAAAGTTACTAGCTACCTTTAATCTGACTCTTCCCAACATTTTAGAAAAAGAGCTGGTTATTCAAAAGCTTGTTAGTTTGAATGATGTTAGTCTGATGATTATAAAAGAAGGATTTTATTGAAAATTGATAGTTTTATTGGTCTCTAGCAAAGACTTTAAGCCAAAGTAACTAGCTACCATACCATTTATCTGACCCTTCCGAACTGTTTAGAAAATGAACTGGTTATTCAAAGGCCTGTTTAGTTTTGTTGACGTTAGCCTGAAGATTAGGAAAGAAGGATTTTATTGAAAATTGTTAGTTTTGTTGGTCTCTAGCAAAGACTTTAAGCCAAAGTCACTAGCTACCATTGATCTTACCCTTCCCAACTGTTTTGGAAAAGAACCTGTTATTCAAAGGCTTATTTAGTTTGAATGATGTTAGTCATATACAATACATGTTTAGGAAGTATCGATGTTCAAGAAAGGAACTTGTTATTCAAAGGCTTATTTAGTTTGGTTGATGTTAGTCTGAAGATTAGGAAAGAAGGATTTTATTGAAAATTGTTAGTTTTGTTGGTCTCAGGCAAAGACTTTCAGCAAAAGTAACTAGCTACCATTGATCTGACCCTTCCTAACTGTTTAGGAAAAGAACTGGTTATTCAAAGGCTTGTTTAGTTTGAATGATGTTAGTCTGAAGATTAGGAATGAAGGATTTTATTGAAAATTGTTAGTTTTGTTGGTCTCAGGCAAAGACTTTCAGCCAAAGTAACTGGCTACCATTGATCTGACCCTTCCCAACTGTTTAGGAAAAGAACTGGTTATTCAAAGGCTTGATTAGTTTTAATGATGTTAGTCGGATACAATACATGTTTAGGAAGTGTCGATGTTCAAGAAAAAAACTGGTTATTCAAAGGCTTGTTTAGTTTGGTTGATGTTAGTCTGAAGATTAGGAAAGAAGGATTTTATTGAAAATTGTTAGTTTTGTTGGTCTCAGGCAAAGACTTTCAGCAAAAGTAACTAGCTACCATTGATCTGACCCTTCCTAACTGTTTAGGAAAAGAACTGGTTATTCAAAGGCTTGTTTAGTTTGAATGATGTTAGTCTGAAGTTTAGAAAAGGAGTTTATTGAAAATTGTTAGTTTTGTTGGTCTCTAGCAAAGACTTTAAGCCAAAGTAACTAGCTACCATTTATCTGACCCTTCCCAACTGTTTAGAAAAGAACTTGTTATTCAAAGGCCTGTTTAGTTTTGTTGATGTTAGCCTGAAGATTAGGAAAGAAGGATTTTATTGAAAATTGTTAGTTTTGTTGGTCTCTTGCAATGACTTTAATTAAGCCAAAGTTACTAGCTACCATTGATCTGACCTTTCCGAACTATTTAGAAAAAGTGCTGGTTATTCAAAGGCTTGTTTGTTTGAATGATATTAGTCATATACAATACATGCTTAGGAAGTATCAATGTTCAAGAAAGGAACTGGTTATTCAAAGGCTTGTTAGTTTGGTTGATGTTAGTCTGAAGATTAGGAAAGGAGGATTTTATTGAAAATTGTTAGTTTTGTTGGTCTCTAGCAAAGACTTTAAGCCAAAGTAACTAGCTACCATTGATCTGACCCTTCCCAAATGTTTAGAAAAAGAGCTGGTTATTCAAAGGCTTGTTTTGTTTGAATTATATTAGTCAGATAAAATACATGCTTAGGAAGTATCAATATTCAAGAAAGGAACTGGTTATTCAAAGGCTTGTTTAGTTTGGTTGATGTTTGTCTGAAGATTAGGAAAGAAGGATTATATTTAAAATTGTTAGTTTTGTTGGTCTCAGGCAAAGACTTTCAGCCAAAGTAACTGGCTACCATTGATCTGACCATTCCCAACTGTTTAGGAAAACAACTGGTTATTCAAAGACTTGTTTAGTTTGAATGATGTTAGTCAGGTACAATACATGCTTAGGAAGTATCGATGTTCAAGAAAGGAACTGGTTATTGAAAGGCTTGTTTAGTTTGCTTGATGTTAGTCTGCAGATTAGGAAAGAAGTATTTTATAGAAAATCGTTAGTTTTGTTGGTCTCTAGCAAAGACTTTGAGCCAAAGTAACTAGCTACCATTGATCTGACCCTTCCCAACTGTTTAGGAAAAGAACATGTTATTCAAAGGCCTGATTAGTTTTAATGATGTTAGTCGGATACAATACATGTTTAGGAAGTGTCGATGTTCAAGAAAGGAACTGGTTATTCAAAGGCTTGTTTAGTTTGGTTGATGTTAGTCTGAAGATTAGGAAAGAAGAATTTTATTGAAAATTGTTAGTTTTGTTGGTCTCAGGCAAAGACTTACAGCAAAAGTAACTAGCTACCATTGATCTGACCCTTACTAACTGTTTAGAAAAAGAACTGGTTATTCAAAGGCCAGTTTAGTTTCGTTGATGTTAGCCTGAAGATTAGGAAAGAAGGATTTTATTGAAAATTGTTAGTTTTGTTGGTCTCTTGCAATGACTTAAATTAAGCCATAGTTACTAGCTACCATTGATCTGACCTTTCCGAACTCTTTAGAAAAAGTGCTGGTTATTCAAAGGCTTTTTTTGTTTGAATGATATTAGTCAGATACAATACATGCTTAGGAAGTATCAATGTTCAAGAAAGGAACTGGTTATTCAAAAGCTTGTTTAGTTTGGTTGATGTTAGTCTGAAGATTAGGAAAGAAGGATTTTATTGAAAATTGTTAGTTTTGTTGGTCTCATGCAAAGACTTTCAGCCAAAGTTTCCTTCTTCCCAACTGTTTAGAAAAAGAACTGGTTATTCAAAGGCTAGTTTAGTTTGAATGATGTTAGTCAAATACAATACATGCCTAGGAAGTATCGATGTTCAAGAAAGGAACTTGTTATTCAAAGGCTACCATTGATCTGACCCTTCCAACTGTTTAGGAAAAGAACTGGTTATTCAAAGGCTTGTTTAGTTTGAAGGATGTTAGTCAGATACAATACACGCTTAGGAAGTATTGATGTTCAAAAAAGGAACTGTTTATTCAAAGGCCTGTTTAGTTTGGTTGATGTTAGTATGAAGATTAGGAAAGAAGGATTTTATTGAAAATCGTTAGTTTTGTTGGTCTCTAGCAAAGACTTTAAACCAAAGTAACTAGCTACCATTGATCTGACCCTTCCCAACTGTTTAGAAAAAGAACTGGTTATTCAAAGGCTAGTTTAGTTTGAATGATGTTAGTCAAATACAATACATGCCTAGGAAGTATCGATGTTCAAGAAAGGAACTTGTTATTCAAAGGCTTGTTCAGTTATGTTGATGTTAGTCTGAAGATTAGGAAAGAAGGATTTATTGAAAATTGTTAGTTTTGTTGGTCTCAGGCAAAGACTTACAGCAAAGTAACTAGCTACCATTGATCTGACCCTTACTAACTGTTTAGAAAAAGAACTGGTTATTCAAAGGCCAGTTTAGTTTCGTTGATGTTAGCCTGAAGATTAGGAAAGAAGGATTTTATTGAAAATTGTTTGTTTTTTTGGTCTCTTGCAATGACTTAAATTAAGCCATAGTTACTAGCTACCATTGATCTGACCTTTCCGAACCCTTTAGAAAAAGTGCTGGTTATTCAAAGGCTTTTTTTGTTTGAATGATATTAGTCAGATACAATACATACTTAGGAAGTATCAATGTTCAAGAAAGGAACTGGTTATTCAAAAGCTTGTTTAGTTTGGTTGATGTTAGTCTGAAGATTAGGAAAGAAGGATTTTATTGAAAATTGTTAGTTTTGTTGGTCTCATGCAAAGACTTTCAGCCAAAGTAACTGGCTACCATTGATCTGACCCTTCCCAACTGTTTAGGAAAGGAACTTGTTATTCAAAGGCTTGTTTAGTTTGAATGATGATAGTCAGATACAATACACGCTTAGGAAGTATTGATGTTCAAAAAAGGAACTGTTTATTCAAAGGCCTGTTTAGTTTGGTTGATGTTAGTATGAAGATTAGGAAAGAAGGATTTTATTGAAAATCGTTAGTTTTGTTGGTCTCTAGCAAAGACTTTAAGCCAAAGTAACTAGCTTTTAGGAAAAGAACTGGAAAAGAACTGGTTATTCAAAGGCTTGTTTAGTTTGAATGAAGTTAGTCTGAAGATTAGGAAAGAAGGATTTTATTGAAAATTGTTAGTTTTGTTGGTCTCTAGCAAAAACTTTAAGCCAAAGTAACTAGCTACTATTTATCTGACCTTTCCCAACTTTTTAGAAAAAGAACTGGTTATTCAAAGGCCTGTTTAGTTTTGTTGATGTTAGCCTGAAGATTAGGAAAGAAGGATTTTATTGAAAATTGTTAGTTTTGTTGGTCTCTTGCAATGACTTTAATTAAGCCAAAGTTACTAGCTACCATTGATCTGACCTTTCCGAACTCTTTAGAAAAAGAGCTGGTTATTCAAAGTCTTGTTTTGTTTGAATGATATTATTCAGATACAATACATGCTTAGGAAGTATCAATGTTCAAGAAAGGAACTGTTTATTCAAAGGCTTGTTTAGTTTGGTTGATGTTAGTCTGAAGATTTGGAAAGAAGGATTTTATAGAAAATCGTTAGTTTTGTTGGTCTCTAGCAAAGACTTTAAGCCAAAGTAACTAGCTACCATTGATCTGACCCTTCCCAACTGTTTAGAAAAAGAACTGGTTATTCAAAGGCTTGTTTAGTTTGAATGATTTTAGTCAAATACAATACATTCCTAGGAAGTATCGATGTTCAAGAAAGGAACTTGTTATTCAAAGGCTTGTTCAGTTATGTTGATGTTAGTCTGAAGATTAGGAAAGAAGGATTTATTGAAAATTGTTAGTTTTGTTGGTCTCTGGCAAAGACTTTAAGCCAAAGTAACAAGCTACCATTGATCTTACCCTTCCCAACTGTTTAGGAAAAGAACTGGTTATGCAAAGGCTTGTTTAGTTTGAATGATGTTAGTCAAATACAATACATGCTAAGGAAGTATCGATGTTCAAAAAAGGAACTGGTTATTCAAAAGCTTGTTTAGTTTCTTTGATGTTAGTCTGAAGATTAGGAAAGAAGGATTTTATTCAAAAATTGTTAATTTTGTTGGTCTCTGGCAAAGACTTTAAGCCAAGGTAACTAGCTACCATTTGTCTGACCCTTCCCAACTGTCTTGGAAAGGAACTGGTTTAAGATTCAATCATTTGTTTAGTTTAAATGATGTTTGTCAGATACAATACATACATGCTTTGAAAGTAAGGGTTTTCACTAATAATGGTACAATTTTAGCTTTATTGGTCTCAGGAAACTTTCAGTCAAAACAACTAGCTACCCTTGATCTGACCCTTCCTAACTTTCTACGTAAAGAACTGGTTTAAGATTCAATAGCTTGTTTAGTTTGAGTGATGTTAGTCAGATACAATGCATACTTAGGAAGTAAGGGTTTTGACTGAAAATTATCAGTTTAATTGGTCTCAGGCAAAGACTTTCAGCCAAACTAAGTAGCTACCATTGATCTGACCCTTCCCAAGTGTGTAGGAAAGAAATTGTTTTAAGATTTTATAGCTTGTTTAGTTTTAATGATGTTGGTCGGATACAATACATGCTTAGGAAGTATCGATGTTCAAGACCGGAACTGGTTATTCAAAGGCTTGTTTAGTTTGGTTGATGTTAGTCTGAAGATTAGGAAAGAAGGATTTCATTGAAAATTGTTAGATTTGTTGGTCTCTGGCAAAGACTTTAAGCCAATGTCACTAGCTACCATTGATCTGACTCTTCCCAACTGTTTAAAAAAGAACTGGTTATTCAAAGGCTTGTTTAGTTTGATTGATGTTAGTCAGATACAATACACGCTTAGGAAGTATCGATGTTCAAGAAAGGAACTTGTTATTCAAGGGCTTGTATAGTTTCGTTGATGTTAGTCTGAAAATTAGGAAAGAAGGATTTTAATGAAAATTATTAGTTTTGTTGGTCTCTAGCAAAGACTTTAAGCCAAAGTTACTAGCTACCTTTAATCTGACTCTTCCCAACTGTTTAGAAAAAGAGCTGGTAATTCAAAAGCTTGTTAGTTTGAATGATGTTAGTCTGAAGATTATAAAAGAAGGATTTTATTGAAAATTGATAGTTTTATTGGTCTCTAGCAAAGACTTTAAGCCAAAGTAACTAGCTACCATACCATTTATCTGACCCTTCCGAACTGTTTAGAAAATGAACTGGTTATTCAAAGGCCTGTTAAGTTTTGTTGACGTTAGCCTGAAGATTAGGAAAGAAGGATTTTATTGAAAATTGTTAGTTTTGTTGGTCTCTAGCAAAGACTTTAAGCCAAAGTCACTAGCTACCATTGATCTTACACTTCCCAACTGTTTTGGAAAAGAACTGGTTATTCAAAGGCTTATTTAGTTTGAATGATGTTAGTCATATACAATACATGCTTAGGAAGTATCGATGTTCTAGAAAGGAACTTGTTATTCAAAGGCTTGTTTAGTTTGGTTGATGTTAGTCTGAAGATTAGGAAAGAAGGATTTTATTGAAAATTGTTAGTTTTGTTCATCTCAGGCAAAGACTTTCAGCCAAAGTAAATGGCTACCATTGATCTGACCCTTCCCAACTGTTTAGGAAAAGAACCTGTTATTCAAAGGCTTTTTTATTTTGAATGATCTTAGTCAGATACAATACATGCTTAGGAAGTATCGATGTTCAAGAAAGGAACTGGTTATTCAAAGGCTTGTTTAGTTTGCTTGATGTTAGTCTGCAGATTAGGAAAGAAGTATTTTATAGAAAATCGTTAGTTTTGTTGGTCTCTAGCAAAGACTTTAAGCCAAAGTAACTAGCTACCATCGATCTGACCCGTCCCAACAGTGTAGGAAAAGAATCTGTTATTCAAAGGCTTGTTTAGTTTAAATGATGTTAGTCGGATACAATACATGTTTAGGAAGTATCGATGTTAAAGAAAGGAACTGGTTATTCAAAGGCTTATTTAGTTTAGTTGATGTTAGTCTGAAGATTAGGAAAGGAGGATTTCATTGAAAATTGTTAGTTTTGTTGGTCTCAGGTAAAGACTTTCAGCCAAAGTATCTAGCTACCATTGATCTGACCCCTCCCAACTGTCTTGGAAAGGAACTGGTTTGTGATCCAATCATTTGTTTAGTTTAAATGATGTTTGTCAGATACAATACATACATGCTTATTAAGTAAGGGTTTTCACTAATAATTGGTACAATTTTAGCTTTATTGGTCTCAGGAAACTTTCAGTCAAAACAACTAGCTACCATTGATCTAACCCTTCCCAACTGTCTAGGAAAGAAATTGTTTTAAGATTTTATAGCTTGTTTAGTTTGAATGATGTTAGTCGGATACAATACATGCTTAGGAAGTATCGATGTTCAAGACCGGAACTGGTTATTCAAAGGCTTGTTTAGTTTGGTTGATGTTAGTCTGAAGATTAGGAAAGAAGGATTTCATTGAAAATTGTTAGATTTGTTGGTCTCTGGCAAAGACTTTAAGCCAAAGTCACTAGCTACCATTGATCTGACTCTTCCCAACTGTTTTAAAAAGAACTGGTTATTCAAAGGCTTGTTTAGTTTGATTGATGTTAGTCAGATACAATACACGCTTAGGAAGTATCGATGTTCAAGAAAGGAACTTGTTATTCAAGGGCTTGTATAGTTTCGTTGATGTTAGTCTGAAAATTAGGAAAGAAGGATTTTAATGAAAATTATTAGTTTTGTTGGTCTCTAGCAAAGACTTTAAGCCAAAGTTACTAGCTACCTTTAATCTGACTCTTCCCAACTGTTTAGAAAAAGAGCTGGTTATTCAAAAGCTTGTTAGTTTGAATGATGTTAGTCTGAAGATTATAAAAGAAGGATTTTATTGAAAATTGATAGTTTTATTGGTCTCTAGCAAAGACTTTAAGCCAAAGTAACTAGCTACCATACCATTTATCTGACCCTTCCGAACTGTTTAGAAAATGAACTGGTTATTCAAAGGCCTGTTTAGTTTTGTTGACGTTAGCCTGAAGATTAGGAAAGAAGGATTTTATTGAAAATTGTTAGTTTTGTTAGTCTCTAGCAAAGACTTTAAGCCAAAGTCACTAGCTACCATTGATCTTACCCTTCCCAACTGTTTTGGAAAAGAACTGGTTATTCAAAGGCTTATTTAGTTTGAATGATGTTAGTCATATACAATACATGCTTAGGAAGTATCGATGTTCAAGAAAGGAACTTGTTATTCAAAGGCTTGTTTAGTTTGGTTGATGTTAGTCTGAAGATTAGGAAAGAAGGATTTTATTGAAAATTGTTAGTTTTGTTCTTCTCAGGCAAAGACTTTCAGCCAAAGTAAATGGCTACCATTGATCTGACCCTTCCCAACTGTTTAGGAAAAGAACCTGTTATTCAAAGGCTTGTTTATTTTGAATGATCTTAGTCAGATACAATACATGCTTAGGAAGTATCGATGTTCAAGAAAGGAACTGGTTATTCAAAGGCTTGTTTAGTTTGCTTGATGTTAGTCTGCAGATTAGGAAAGAAGTATTTTATAGAAAATCGTTAGTTTTGTTGGTCTCTAGCAAAGACTTTGAGCCAAAGTAACTAGCTACGTACCATCGATCTGACCCTTCCCAACTGTTTAGGAAAAGAATCTGTTATTCAAAGGCTTGTTTAGTTTAAATGATGTTAGTCGGATACAATACATGCCTAGGAAGTATCGATGTTCAAGAAAGGAACTTGTTATTCAAAGGCTTGTTTAGATTGGTTGATGTTAGTCTGAAGATTAGGAAAGAAGGATTTATTTAAAATTGTTAGTTTTGTTGGTCTCTAGCAAAGACTTTAAGCCAAAGTAACTAGCTACCATTGATCTGACCCTTCCCAACTGTTTAGGAAAAGAACTGGTTATGCAAAGGCTTTTTTAGTTTTAATGATGTTAGTCAGATACAATACATGCTTAGGAAGTATCGATGTTCAAGAAAGGAACTGGTTATTCAAAGGCAGGTTTAGTTTGGTTGAGGTTAGTCTGAAGATTAGGAAAGAAGGATTTCATTGAAAATTGTTAGATTTGTTGGTCTCTGGCAAAGACTCTAAGCCAAAGTCACTAACTACCATTGATCTGACTCTTCCCAACTGTTTAGAAAAAGAACTGGTTATTCAAAGGCTTGTTTAGTTTGAATGATGTTAGTCAGATACAATACACGCTTAGGAAGTATCGATGTTCAAGAAAGGAACTTGTTATTCAAGGGCTTTTTTTAGTTTCGTTGATGATAGTCTGAAGATTAGGAAAGAAGGATTTTAATGAAAATTATTAGTTTCGTTGGTCTCTAGCAAAGACTTTAAGCCAAAGTTACTAGCTACCTTTAATCTGACCCTTCCCAACTGTTTAGAAAAAGAGCTGGTTATTCAAAAGCTTGTTTAGTTTGAATGATGTTAGTCTGAAGCTTAAAAAAGAAGGATTTTATATAAAATTGAAAGTTTTGTTGGTCTCTAGCAAAGACTTTAAGCCAAAGTAACTAGCTACCATTGATCTGACCCTTCCCGACGGTTTAGGAAAAGAACCTGTTATTCAAAGGCTTGATTAGTTTTAATGATGTTAGTCGGATACAATACATGTTTAGGAAGTGTCGATGTTCAAGAAAGGAACTTGTTATTCAAAGGCTTGTTTAGTTTGGTTGATGTTAGTCTGAAGATTAAGAAAGATGAATTTTATTGAAAATTGTTAGTTTTGTTGGTCTCAGGCAAAGACTTTCAGCAAAAGTAACTAGCTACCAGTGATCTGACCCTTCCGAACTGTTTAGGAAAAGAACTGGTTATTCAAAGGCTTGTTTAGTTTGAATGATGTTAGTCTGTAGATTAGGAAAGAAGGATTTTATTGAAAATTGTTAGTTTTGTTTGTCTCTAACAAAGACTTTAAGCCAAAGTAACTAGCTACCATTTATCTGACCCTTCCCAACTATTTAGAAAAAGAACTGGTTATTCAAAGGCCTGTTTAGTTTTGTTGACGTTAGCCTGAAGATTAGGAAAGAAGGATTTTATTGAAAATTTTTAGTTTCGTTGGTCTCTTGCAATGACTTTAATTAAGCCAAAGTTACTAGCTACCTTTAATCTGATCTTTCCGAACTATTCAGAAAAAGTGCAGGTTATTCAAAGGCTTGTTTTGTTTGAATGATATTAGTCAGATACAATACATGCTTAAGAAGTATCAATGTTCAAGAAAGGAACTGGTTATTCAAAGGCTTGTTTAATTTGGTTGATGTTATTCTGAAGATTAGGAAAGAAGGATTTTATTGAAAATTGTTAGTTTTGTTTGTCTCAGGCTAAGACTTTCAGCCAAAGTAACTGGCTACCATTTATCTGACACTTCCCAACTATTTAGGAAAAGAACCTGTTATTCAAAGGCTTGTTTAGTTTGCTTGATGTTAGTCTGCAGATTAGGAAAGAAGTATTTTATAGAAAATCGTTAGTTTTGTTGGTCTCTAGCAAAGACTTTGAGCCAAAGTAACTAGCTACCATTGATCTGACCCTTCTCAACTGTTTATAAAAAGAACTGTTTATTCAAAGGCTTGTTTAGTTTGAATGATGTTAGTCGGATACAATACATGCTTAGGAAGTATCGATGTTCAAGACCGGAACTGGTTATTCAAAGGCTTGTTTAGTTTGGTTGATGTTTGTCTGAAGATTAGGAAAGAAGGATTTCATTGAAAATTGTTAGATTTGTTGGTCTCTGGCAAAGACTCTAAGCCAAAGTCACTAACTACCATTGATCTGACTCTTCCCAACTGTTTAGAAAAAGAACTGGTTATTCAAAGGCTTGTTTAGTTTAAATGATGTTAGTCGGATACAATACACGCTTAGGAAGTATCGATGTTCAAGAAAGGAACTTGTTATTCAAGGGCTTGTTTAGTTTCGTTGATGATAGTCTGAAGATTAGGAAAGAAGGATTTTAATGAAAATTATTAGTTTTATTGGTCTCTAGTAAAGACTTTAAGCCAAAGTTACTAGCTACCTTTAATCTGACCCTTCCCAACTGTTTAGAAAAAGAGCTGGTTATTCAAAAGCTTGTTTTGTTTTAATGATGTTAATCGGAAGCTTAGAAAAGAAGGATTTTATTGAAAATTGATAGTTTTGTTGGTCTCTAGCAAAGACTTTAAGCCAAAGTAACTAGCTACCATTGATCTGACCCTTCCCAACGGTTTAGGAAAAGAACCTGTTATTCAAAGGCTTGATTAGTTTTAATGATGTTAGTCGGATACAATACATGTTTAGGAAGTGTCGATGTTCAAGAAAGGAACTGGTTATTCAAAGGCTTGTTTAGTTTGGTTGATGTTTGTCTGAAGATTAGGAAAGAAGAATTTTATTGAAAATTGTTAGTTTTGTTGGTCTCAGGCAGAGACTTTCAGCAAAAGTAACTAGTTACCATTGATCTGACCCTTCCTAACTGTTTAGGAAAAGAACTGGTTATTCAAAGGCTTGTTTAGTTTGAATGATGTTAGTCTGAAGATTAGGAAAGAAGGATTTTATTCAAAATTGTTAGTTTTGTTGATCTCAGGCAAAGACTTTCAGCAAAAGTAACTGGCTACCATTTATTTGACCCTTCCCAACTGTTTAGGAAAAGAACTGGTTATTCAAAGGCTTGATTAGTTTTATTTATGTTAGTCGGATACAATACAGGTTTAAAAAGTGTCGATGTTCAAGAAAGGAACTGGTTATTCAAAGGCTTGTTTAGTTTTGTTGATGTTAGTCTGAAGATTAGGAAAGCAGGTTTTTATTGAAAATTGTTAGTTTTGTTGGTCTCAGGCAAAGACTTTCAGCAAAAGTAACTAGCTACCATTGAACTGACCCTTCCTAACTGTTTAGGAAAAGAACTGGTTATGCAAAGGCTTGTTTAGTTTGAATGATGTTAGTCAGATACAATACATGCTTAGGAAGTATCGATGTTCAAGAAAGGAACTGGTTATTCAAAGGCCGGTTTAGTTTGGTTGATGTTAGTCTGAAGATTAGTAAAGAAGAATTTTACTCAAAAATTGTTATTTTTTTGTCTCTGGCAAAGACTTTAAGCCAAAGTAACTAGCTACCATTGATCTGACCGTTCTCAACTGTTTAGGAAACGAACTGGTTATTGAAAGGCTAGTTTAGTTTGACTGATGTTAGTCAAATACAATACATCCTTAGGAAGTATCGATGTTCAAGAAAGGAACTGGTTATTCAAAGGCTTGTTTAGTTTGGTATATGTTAGTCTGCAGATTAGGAAAGAGGTATTTTATAGAAAATCGTTAGTTTTGTTGGTCTCTAGAAAAGACTTTAAGCCAAAGTAACTAGCTACCATTGATCTGACCCTTCCCAACTGTTTAGGAAAAGAGCTGGTTATTCAAAGGCTTGTTTAGTTTAAATGATGTTAGTCGGATTCAATACATGCTTAGGAAGTATCGATGTTCAAGAAAGGAACTGGTTATTCAAAGGCCGGTTTAGTTTATTGATGTTAGTCTGAAGATTAGGAAAGAAGAATTTTACTCAAAAATTGTTTTTTTTTTTGTCTCTGGCAAAGACTTTAAGCCAAAGTAACGAGCTACCATTTATCTGACCCTTCCCAACTGGTTAGGAAACGAACTGGTTATTCAAAGGCTAGTTTAGTTTGAAATGTTAATCAAATACTATACATCCTTAGGAAGTATCGATGTTCAAGAAAGGAACTGGTTATTCAAAGGCTTGTTTAGTTTGGTTGATGTTAGTCTGCAGATTAGGAAAGAAGGATTTTATTGAAAATTGTTAGTTTTTGTTGGTCACAGGCTAAGACTTTCATCCAAAGTAACTGGCTACCATTGATCTGACACTTCCCAACTATTTAGGAAAAGAACCTGTTATTCAAAGGCTTGTTTAGTTTGCTTGATGTTAGTCTGCAGATTAGAAAAGAAGTATTTTATAGAAAATCGTTAGTTTTGTTGGTCTCTAGCAAAGACTTTAAGCCAAAGTAACTAGCTACCATTGATCTGACCCTTCCCAACTGTTTAGGAAAAGAACTGGTTATTCAAAGGCTTGTTTAGTTTGAATGATGTTAGTCTAAAGATTAGGAAAGAAGGATTTTATTGAAAATTGTTAGTTTTGTTGGTCTCTAGCAAAGACTTTAAGCCAAAGTAACTAGCTACCATTTATCTGACCCTTCCTAACTGTTTAGAAAAAGAACTGGTTATTCAAAGGCCTGTTTAGTTTTGTTGATGTTAGCCTGAAGATTAGGAAAGAAGGATTTTATTGAAAATTGTTAGTTTTGTTGGTCTCTAGCAAAGACTTTAAGCCAAAGTTACTAGCTACCATTGATCTGACCCTTCCGAACTATTTAGAAAATGAGCTGGTTATTCAAAGGCTTGTTTTGTTTTAATGATATTAGTCAGATACAATACATGCTTAGGAAGTATCAATGTTCAAGAAAGGAGCTGGTTATTCAAAGCTTGTTTAGTTTGGTTGATGTTAGTCTGAAGATTAGGAAAGAAGGATTTTATTGAAAATTGTTAGTTTTTTTGTCTCTAGCAAAGACTTTAAGCCAAAGTAACTTGCTACCATTTATCTGACCCTTCCCAACTGTTTAGAAAAAGAGCTGGTTATTCAAAGGCCTGTTTAGTTTTGTTGATGTTAGCCTGAAGATTAGGAAAGAAGTATTTTATAGAAAATCGTTAGTTTTGTTAGTCTCTAGCAAAGACTTTGAGCCTAAGTAACTAACTACCATTGATCTGACCCTTCCCAACTGTTTAGGAAAAGAACTGGTTATTCAAAGGCTTGTTTAGTTTAAATGATGTTAGTCGGATACAATACATGCTTAGGAAGTATCGATGTTCATGAAAGGAACTGGTTATTCAAAGGCTTGTTTAGTTTGGTTGATGTTAGTCTACAGATTAGGATAGAAGGATTTTATTGAAAATTGTTAGTTTTGTTGGTCTCTAGCGGAGACTTTGAGCCAAAGACACTAGCTACCATTGATTAGGAAAGAAGGATTTTATTGAAAATTGTTAGTTTTGTTGGCCTCTAGCAAAGACTTTAAGCCAAAGTAACTAGCTACCATTGATCTGACCCTTCCCAACTGTTTAGGAAAAGAACTTGTTATTCAAAGGCTTGTTTAGTTTGAATGAAGTTAGTTTGAAGATTAGGAAAGAAGGATTTTATTAAAAATTGTTAGTTTTGTTGGTCTCTAGCAAAGACTTTAAGCCAAAGTAACAAGCTACATTTATCAGACCCTTCCGAACTGTTTAGAAAAAGAACTGGTTATTCAAAAGCCTGTTTAGTTTTGTTGATTTTAGCCTTAAGATTAGGAAAGAAGGATTTTATTGAAAATTGATAGTTTTGTATGTCTCTAGCAAAGACTTTAAGCCAAAGTCACTAGCTACCATTTATCTGACCCTTCCCAACTGTTTAGAAAAAGAGCTGGTTATTCAAAGGCTTGTTTAGTTTAAATGATGTTAGTCGGATACAATACACGCTTAGAAAGAAGGATTTTATTGAAAATTATTAGTTTTGTGTGTCTCTAGCAAAGACTTTAAGCCAAAGTAACTAGCTACCATTTATCTGACCCTTCCGAACATTTTAGAAAAAGAACTGGTTATTCAAAGGCCTGTTTAGTTTTTGTTGACGTTAGCCTGAAGATTAGGAAAGAAGGATTTTATAGAAAATTGTTAGTTTTGTTGGTCTCAGGCAAAGACTTTCAGCCAAAGTAACTGGCTACCATCGATCTGACCCTTCCCAACTGTTTAGGAAAATAACTGGTTATTCAAAAGCTTATTTAGTTTGAATGATGTTAGTCATATACAATACACGCTTAGGAAGTATCGATGTTCAAGAAAGGAACTTGTTATTCAAAGGCTTGTTTAGTTTGGTTGATGTTAGTCTGAAGATTAGGAAAGAAGGATTTTATTTAAAATTGTTAGTTTTGTTGATCTCAGGCAAAGACTTTCAGCCAAAGTAAATGGCTACCATTGATCTGACCCTTCCCAACTGTATAGGAAAAGAACCTGTTATTCAAAGGCTTGTTTAGTTTGAATGATGTTAGTCAGATGCAATACATGCTTAGGAAGTATCGATGTTCAAGAAAGGAACTGGTTGTTCAAAGGCTTGTTTAGTTTGGTTGATGTTAGTCTGCAGATTAGGAAAGAAGTATTTTATAGAAAATCGTTAGTTTTGTCGGTCTCTAGCAATGACTTTTAGCCAAAGTAACTAGCTACCATTGATCTGAACCTTCCCAACTTTTTAGGAAAAGAACTGGTTATTCAAAGGCTTGTTTAGTTTAAATGATGTTAGTCGGATACAATACACGCTTAGGAAGTATCGATGTTCAAGAAAGGAACTGGTTTTTCAAAGGCTTGTTTAGTTTGGTTGATGTTAGTCTGCAGATTAGGAAAGAAGTATTTTATTGAAAATTGTTAGTTTTGTTGGTCTCTAGCATAGACTTTAAGCCAAAGTAACTAGCTACCATTTATCTGACCCTTCCTAACTGTTTAGAAAAAGAACTGGTTTTTCAAAGGCCTGTTTAGTTTTGTTGACGTTAGCCTGAAGATTAGGAAAGAAGGATTTTATTGAAAATTGTTAGTTTTGTTGGTATCTAGCAAAGACTTTAAGCCAAAGTAACTAGCTACCATTGATCTGACCCTTCCCAACTCTTTAGGAAAGAACTTGTTATTCAAAGGCTTGTTTAGTTTGGTTGATGTTAGTCTGAAGATTAGGAAAGAAGGATTTTTTTGAAAATCGTTAGTTTTGTTAGTCTCTAGCAAAGACTTAGAGCCAAAGTAACTAGCTACCATTGATCACACCCTTCCCAACTGTTTAGGAAAAGAACTGGTTATTCAAAGGCTTGTTTAGTTTAAATGATGTTAGTCGTATACAATACATGCTTAGGAAATATCGATGTTCAAGAAAGGAACTGGTTATTCAAAGGCTTGTTTAGTTTGGTTGATGTTAGTCTGCAGATTAGGAAAGAAGTATTTTATAAAAAATCATTAGTTTTGTTAGTCTCTAGCAAAGACTTTGAGCCAAAGTAACTAGCTACCATTGATCTGTCCCTTCCCAACTGTTTAGGAAAAGAACTGGTTATTCAAAAACTTATTTAGTTTGAATGATGTTAGTCATATACAATACACGCTTAGGAAGTATCGATGTTCAAGAAAGGAACTTGTTATTCAAGGGCTTGTTTAGTTTGGTTGATGTTAGTCTGAAGATTAGGAAAGAAGGATTTTATTTAAAATTGTTAGTTTTGTTGATCTCAGGCAAAGACTTTCAGCCAAAGTAACTAGCTACCATTGATCTGACCCTTCCCAACTGTTTAGGAAAAGAATCTGTTATTTAAAGGCTTGTTTAGTTTGAATGATGTTAGTCAGATACAATACATGCTTAGGAAGTATCGTTGTTCAAGAAAAGAACTGGTTATTGAAAGGCTTGATTAGTTTTAATGATGTTAGTCGGATACAATACGTGTTTAGGAAGTGTCGATGTTCAAGAAAGGAACTGGTTATTCAAAGGCTTGTTTAGTTTGGTTGATGTTAGTCTGAAGATTAGGAAAGAAGGATTTTATTGAAAATTGTTAGTTTTGTTGGTCTCTAACAAAGACTTTAAGCCAAAGTAACTAGCTACCATTTATCTGACCCTTCCCAACTGTTTAGAAAAAGAACTGGTTATTCAAAGGCTTGTTTAGTTTGAATGATGTTAGTCTGAAGATTAGGGAAGAAGGATTTTATTGAAAATTGTTAGTTTTGTTGGTCTCTAGCAAAGACTTTAAGCCAAAGTAACTAGCTACCATTTTTCTTATCCTTCCTAACTGTTTAGAAAAGATCTGGTTATTGAAAGGCCTGTTTAGTTTTGTTGATGTTAGCCTGAAGATTAGGAAAGAAGGATTTTATTGATAATTGTTAGTTTTGTAGGTCTCTTGCAAAGACTTTCAGCTAAAGTAACTAGCTACCATTGATCTGAATCTTCCCAACTGTTTAGGAAAAGAACTGGTTATTCAAAGGCTTGTTTAGTTTGAATGATGTTAGTCTGAAGATTAGGAAAGAAGAATTTTATAGAAAATCGTTAGTTTTGTTGGTCTCTAGCAAAGACTTTAAGCCAAAGTAACTAGCTACCATTGATCTGACCCTTCCCAACTGTTTAGGAAAAGAACTGGTTATTCAAAGGCTTGTTTAGTTTGAATGATGTTAGTCTGAAGATTAGGAAAGAAGGATTTTATTGAAAATTGTTAGTTTTATTGGTCTCTAGCAAAGACTTTAAGCCAAAGTAACTAGCTACCATTTATCTGACCATGCTTAGGAAGTATCGATGTTCAAGAAAGGAACTGGTTATTCAAAGGCTTTTTTAGTTTGGTTGATATTAGTCTGCAGATTAGGAAAGAAGGATTTTATTTAAAATTGTTAGTTTTTTTGTCTCTAGCAAAGACTTTAAGCCAAAGTAACTTGCTACCATTTATCTGACCCATCCCAACTGTTTAGAAAAAGAGCTGGTTATTCAAAGGCCTGTTTAGTTTTGTTGATGTTAGCCTGAAGATTAGGAAAGAAGTATTTTATAGAAAATCGTTAGTTTTGTTAGTCTCTAGCAAAGACTTTGAGCCTAAGTAACTAACTACCATTGATCTGACCCTTCCCAACTGTTTAGGAAAAGTACTGGTTATTCAAAGGCTTGTTTAGTTTAAATGATGTTAGTCGGATACAATACATGCTTAGGAAGTATTGATGTTCAAGAAAGGAACTGGTTATTCAAAGGCTTGTTTAGTTTGGTTGATTTTAGTCTGAAGATTAGGAAAGAAGGATTTTATTGAAAATTGTTAGTTTTGTTGGCCTCTAGCAAAGACTTTAAGCCAAAGTAACTAGCTACCATTGATCTGACCCTTCCCAACTGTTTAGGAAAAGAACTTGTTATTCAAAGGCTTGTTTAGTTTTAATGAAGTTAGTCTGTTGATTAGGAAAGAAGGATTTTATTGAAAATTGTTAGTTTTGTTGGTCTCTAGCAAAGACTTTAAGCCAAAGTCACTAGCTACCATTTATCTGACCCTTCCCAACTGTTTAGAAAAAGAGCTGGTTATTCAAAGGCTAGTTTAGTTTGAATGATGTTAGTCAAATACAATAATCCTTAGGAAGTATCGATGTTCAAGAAAGGAACTGGTTATTCAAAGTCTTGTTTAGTTTGCTTGATGATAGTCTGCAGATTAGAAAAGAAGTATTTTATAGAAAATCGTTAGTTTTGTTGGTCTCTAGCAAAGACTTTGAGCCAAAGTAACTAGCTACCATTGATCTGACCCTTACCAACTGTTTAGGAAAAGAACTGGTTATTCAAAGGCTTGTTTAGTTTAAATGATGTTAGTCGTATACAATACATGCTTAGGAAATATCGATGTTCAAGAAAGGAACTGGTTATTCAAAGGCTTGTTTAGTTTGGTTGATGTTAGTCTGCAGATTAGGAAAGAAGGATTTTATTGAAAATTGTTAGTTTTGTTGGTTTCTAGCAAAGACTTTAAGCCAAAGTAACTAGCTACCATTGATCTGACCCTTCCCAACTGTTTAGGAAAAGAACTTGTTATTCAAAGGCTTGTTTAGTTTGAATGATGTTAGTCAGAAGATTAGGAAAGAAGGATTTTATTGAATATTGATAGTTTTGTTGGTCTCTAGCAAAGACTTTAAGCCAAAGTAACTAGCTAACATTTATATGACCATGCTAAGGAAGTATCAATGTTCAAGAAAGGAACTGGTTATTCAAAGGCTTATTTAGTTTGGTTGATATTAGTCTGCAGATTAGGAAAGAAGGATTTTATTGATAATTGTTAGTTTTGTTGGTCTCTAGCAAAGACTTTAAGCCAAAGTAACTAGCTACCATTGATCTGACCCTTCCCAACTATTTAGGAAAAGAACTGGTTATTCAAAGGCTTGTTTAGTTTAAATGATGTTAGTCAAATACAATAATCCTTAGGAAGTATCGATGTTCAAGAAAGGAACTGGTTATTCAAAGTCTTGTTTAGTTTGCTTGATGTTAGTCTGCAGATTAGAAAAGAAGTATTTTATAGAAAATCGTTAGTTTTGTTGGTCTCTAGCAAAGACTTTGAGCCAAAGTAACTAGCTACCATTGATCTGACCCTTACCAACTGTTTAGGAAAAGAACTGGTTATTCAAAGGCTTGTTTAGTTTAAATGATGTTAGTCGTATACAATACATGCTTAGGAAATATCGATGTTCAAGAAAGGAACTGGTTATTCAAAGGCTTGTTTAGTTTGGTTGATGTTAGTCTGCAGATTAGGAAAGAAGGATTTTATTGAAAATTGTTAGTTTTGTTGGTTTCTAGCAAAGACTTTAAGCCAAAGTAACTAGCTACCATTGATCTGACCCTTCCCAACTGTTTAGGAAAAGAACTAGTTATTCAAAGGCTTGTTTAGTTTGAATGATGTTAGTCAGAAGATTAGGAAAGAAGGATTTTATTGAATATTGATAGTTTTGTTGGTCTCTAGCAAAGACTTTAAGCCAAAGTAACTAGCTAACATTTATATGACCATGCTAAGGAAGTATCAATGTTCAAGAAAGAAACTGGTTATTCAAAGGCTTGTTTAGTTTGGTTGATATTAGTCTGCAGATTAGGAAAGAAGGATTTTATTGATAATTGTTAGTTTTGTTGGTCTCTAGCAAAGACTTTAAGCCAAAGTAACTAGCTACCATTGATCTGACCCTTCCCAACTATTTAGGAAAAGAACTGGTTATTCAAAGGCTTGTTTAGTTTAAATGATGTTAGTCGGATACAATACATGCTTAGGAAGTATCGACGTTCAAGAAAGGAACTGGTTATTCAAAGGCTTGTTTATTTTGGTTGATGTTAGTCTGAAGATTAGGAAAGAAGGATTTTATTGAAAATTGTTAGTTTTGTTGGTCTCAGGCAAAGACTTTCAGCCAAGGTAACTGGCTACCATTGATCTGACCCTTCCTAACTGTTTAGGAAAAGAACCTGTTATTCAAAGGCTTGTTTAGTTTGAATGATGTTAGTCAAATACAATAATCCTTAGGAAGTATCGATGTTCAAGAAAGGAACTGGTTATTCAAAGGCTTGTTTAGTTTGCTTGATGTTAGTCTGCAGATTAGGAAAGAAGTATTTTATAGAAAATCGTTAGTTTTGTTGGTCTCTAGCAAAGACTTTGAGCCTAAGTAACTAACTACCATTGATCTGACCCTTCCCAACTGTTTAGGAAAAGAACTGGCTATTCAAAGGCTTGTTTAGTTTAAATGATGATACAATACATGCTTAGGAAGTATCGATGTTCAAGAAAGGAACTGGTTATTCAAAGGCTTGTTTAGTTTGGTTGATGTTAGTCTGACGATTAGGAAAGAAGGATTTTATTGAAAATTGTTAGTTTTGTTGGTCTCAGGCAAAGACTTTCAGCCAAAGTAACTGGCTACCATTGATCTGACCCTTCCTAACTGTTTAGGAAAGAACCTGTTATTCAAAGGCTTGTTTAGTTTGAATGATGTTAGTCAAATGCAAAACATGCTTAGGAAGTATCGATGTTCAAGAAAGGAACTGGTTATTCAAAGGCTTGTTTAGTTTGGTTGATGTTAGTCTGCAGATTAGGAAGGAAGGATTTTATTGAAAATTGTTAGGTTTGTTGGTCTCTAGCAAAGACTTTCAGCCAAAGTAACTAGCTACCATTGATCTGACCCTTCCCAACTGTTTAGGAAAAGAACTTGTTATTCAAAGGCTTGTTTAGTTTTAATGAAGTTAGTCTGTTGATTAGGAAAAAAGGATTTTATTGAAAATTGTTAGTTTTGTTGGTCTCTAGCAAAGACTTTAAGCCAAAGTAACAAGCTACATTTATCAAACCCTTCCGAACTGTTTAGAAAAAGAACTGGTTATTCAAAGGCCTGTTTAGTTTTGTTGATTTTAGCCTTAAGATTAGGAAAGAAGGATTTTATTGAAAATTGTTAGTTTTGTTGGTCTCTAGCAAAGACTTTAAGCCAAAGTCACTAGCTACCATTTATCTGACCCTTCCCAACTGTTTAGAAAAAGAGCTGGTTATTCAAAGGCTAGTTTAGTTTGAATGATGTTAGTCAAATACAATAATCCTTAGGAAGTATCGATGTTCAAGAAAGGAACTGGTTATTCAAAGGCTTGTTTAGTTTGCTTGATGGTTGTCTGCAGATTAGAAAAGAAGTATTTTATAGAAAATCGTTCGTTTTGTTGGTCTCTAGCAAAGACTTTGAGCCAAAGTAACTAGCTACCATTGATCTGACCCTTCCCAACTGTTTAGGAAAAGAACTGGTTATTCAAAGGCTTGTTTAGTTTAAATGATGTTAGTCGCATACAATACATGCTTAGGAAGTATCGATGCTCAAGAAAGGAACTGGTTATTCAAAGGCTTGTTTAGTTTGGTTGATGTTAGTCTGCAGATTAGGAAAGAAGGATTTTATAGAAAATTGTTAGTTTTGTTGGTCTCTAGCAAAGACTTTAAGCCGAAGTAACTAGCTACCATTGATTAGGAAAGAAGGATTTTATTGAAGATTGTTAGTTTTGTTGGTCTCTAGCAAAGACTTTAAGCCAAAGTAACTATCTACCATTGATCTGACCCTTCCCAACTGTTTAGGAAAAGAAGTTGTTATTCAAAGGCTTGTTTAGTTTGAATGATGTTAGTCAGAAGATTGGGAAAGAAGGATTTTATTGAAAATTGTTAGTTTTGTTGGTCTCTCGCAAAGACTTTAAGCCAAAGTAACTAGCTACCATTGATCTGACCCTTCCCAACTATTTAGGAAAAGAGCTGGTTATTCAAAGGCTTGTTTAGTTTGCTTGATGTTAGTCTGCACATTAGGAAAAAAGTATTTTATAGAAAATCGTTAGTTTTGTTAGTCTCTAGCAAAGACTTTGAGCCTAAGTAACTAGCTACCATTAATCTGACCCTTCCCAACTGTTTAGGAAAAGAACTAGTTATTCAAAGGCTTGTTTAGTTTAAATGATGTTAGTCGGATACAATACATCCTTAGGAAGTATCGATGTTCAAGAAAGGAACTGGTTATTCAAAGGCTTGTTTAGTTTGGTTGATGTTAGTCTGAAGATTAGGAAAGAAGGATTTTATAGAAAATTGTTAGTTTTGTTGGTCTCTAGCAAAGACTTTGAGCCAAAGTAACTAGCTATCATTGATCTGACCCTTCCCAACTGTTTAGAAAAAGAACTGGTTATTCAAAGGCTTGTTTAGTTTGAATGATGTTAGTCAAATACAATACATGCCTAGGAAGTATCGATGTTCAAGAAAGGAACTATTTATTCAAAGGCTTGTTTAGTTTGGTTGATGTTTGTCTGAAGATTAGGAAAGAAGGATTTTATTGAAAATTGTTAGTTTTTTTGGTCTCTAGCAAAGACTTTAAGCCAAAGTAACTAGCTACCATTTATCTGACCCTTCCTAACTGTTTAGAAAAAGAACTGGTTTTTCAAAGGCCTTTTTAGTTTTGTTGACGTTAGCCTGAAGATTTGGAAAGAATGATTTTATTGAAAATTGTTAGTTTTGTTGGTATCTAGCAAAGACTTTAAGCCAAAGTAACTAGCTACCATTGATCTGACCCTTCCCAACTGTTTAGGAAAAGAACTTGTTATTCAAAGGCTTGTTTAGTTTGAATTATGTTAGTCTGAAGATTAGGAAAGAAGGATTTTATTGAAAATTGTTAGTTTTGTTGGTCTCTAGCAAAGACTTTAAGCCAAAGTCACTAGCTACCATTGATCTGACCCTTCCCAACTGTTTTGGAAAAGAACTGGTTATTCAAAGGCTTATTTAGTTTGAATGATGTAAGTCATATACAATACACGCTTAGGAAGTATTGATGTTCAAGAAAGGAACTTGTTATATATTCAAAGGCTTGTTTAGTTTTGTTGATGTTAGTCTGAAGATTAGGAAAGAAGGATTTTATTGAAAATTGTTAGTTTTGTTGATCTCAGGCAAAGACTTTCAGCCAAAGTAAATGGCTACCATTGATCTGACCCTTCCAAACTGTTTAGGAAAAGAACCTGTTATTCAAAGGCTTGTTTAGTTTGAATTATGTTAGTCAGATACAATACATGCTTAGGAAGTATCGATGTTCAAGAAAGGAACTGGTTATTCAAAGGCCGGTTGAGTTTGGTTGATGTTAGTCTGAAGATTAGGAAAGAAGAATTTTACTCAAAAATTGTTATTTTTTTTTGTCTCTAGCAAAGACTTTAAGCCAAAGTAACTAGCTACCATTGATCTGACCCTTCCCAACTGGTTAGGAAACGAACTGGTTATTCAAAGTCTAGTTTAGTTTGAATGATGTTAGTCAAATACAATACATCCTTAGGAAGTATCGATGTTCAAGAAAGGAACTGGTTATTCAAAGGCTTGTTTAATTTGGTTGATGTTAGTCTGCAGATTAGGAAAGAAGGATTTTTTTGAAAATTGTTTGTTTTGTTGGTCTCTAGCAAAGACTTTAAGCCAAAGTCACTAGCTACCATTGATCTGACCCTTCCCAACTGTTAAGAAAAAGAGCTGGTTATTCAAAGGCTAGTTTAGTTTGAATGATGTTAGTCAAATACAATAATCCTAAGGAAGTATCGATGTTCAAGAAAGGAACTGGTTATTCAAAGGCTTGTTTAGTTTGCTTGATGTTAGTCTGAAAATTAGGAAAGAAGTATTTAGTTTTGTTAGTCTCTAGCAAAGACTTTGAGCCAAAGTAACTAGCTACCATTGATCTGACCCTTCCCAACTGTTTTGGAAAAGAACTGGTTATTCAAAAGCTTATTTAGTTTGAATGATGTTAGTCATATACAATACATGCTTAGGAAGTATCGATGTTCAAGAAAGGAACTTGTTATTCAAAGGCTTGTTTAGTTTGGTTGATGTTAGTCTGAAGATTAGGAAAGAAGGATTTTATTTAAAATTGTTAGTTTTGTTGATCTCAGGCAAAGACTTTCAGCCAAAGTAACTAGCTACCATTGATCTGACCCTTCCCAACTGTATAGGAAAAGAACCTGTTATTCAAAGGCTTGTTTAGTTTGAATGATGTTAGTCAGATACAATGCATGCTTAGGAAGTATCGTTGTTCAAGAAAGGAACTGGTTATTCAAAGGCTAGTTTAGTTTGAATGATATTAGTCAAATACAATACATCCTTAGGAAGTATCGATGTTCAAGAAAGGAACTGGTTATTCAAAGGCTTGTTTAATTTGGTTGATGTTAGTCTGCAGATTAGGAAAGAAGTATTTTATAGAAAATCTTTAGTTTTTGGTTGGTCTCTAGCAAAGACTTTGAGCCAAAGTAACTAGCTACCATTGATCTGACCCTTCCCTACTGTTTAGGAAAAGAACTGGTTATTCAAAGGCTTGATTAGTTTTAATGATGTTAGTCGGATACAATATATGTTTAGGAAGTGTCGATGTTCAAGAAAGGAACTGGTTATTCAAAGGCTTGTTTAGTTTGGTTGATGTTTGTCTGAAGATTAGGAAAGAAGGATTTTATTGAAAATTGTTAGTTTTGTTGGTCTCTAGCAAAGATTTTAAGCCAAAGTAACTTGCTACCATTTATCTGACCTTTCCCAACTGTTTTGAAAAAGAACTGGTTATTCAAAGGCTTGTTTAGTTTGAATGATGTTAGTCTGAAGATTAGGAAAGAAGGATTTTATTGAAAATTGTTAGTTTTGTTGGTCTCTAGAAAAGACTTTAAGCCAAAGTAACTAGCTACCATTTTTCTGACCCTTCCTAACTGTTTAGAAAGAACTGGTTTTTCAAAGGCCTGTTTTAGTTTTGTTGATGTTAGCCTGAAGATTTGGAAAGAAGGATTTTATTGAAAATTGTTAGTTTTGTTGGTCTCTAGCAAAGACTTTAAGCCAAAGTTACTAGCTACCATTGATCTGACCCTTCCGAACTATTTAGAAAATGAGCTGGTTATTCAAAAACTTGTTTTGTTTGAATGATATTAGTCAGATACATTACATGCTTAGGAAGTATCAATGTCGAAGAAAGGAACTGGTTATTCAAAGGCTTGTTTAGTTTGGTTGATGTTAGTGTGAAGATTAGGAAAGAAGGATTTTATTTAAAATTGTTAGTTTTTTTGTCTCTAGCAAAGACTTTAAGCCAAAGTAACTTGCTACCATTTATCTGACCCTTCCCAACCTGTTTAGAAAAAGAGCTGGTTATTCAAAGGCCTGTTTAGTTTTGTTGATGTTAGCCTGAAGATTAGGAAAGAAGGATTTTATTGAAAATTGTTAGTTTTGTTGGTCTCTAGCAAAGACTTTAAGCCAAAGTAACTAGCTACCATTTTTCTGACCCTTCCTAACTGTTTAGAAAAGAACTGGTTATTCAAAGGCCTGTTTAGTTTGAATGATATTAGTCAGATACATTACATGCTTAGGAAGTATCAATGTCGAAGAAAGGAACTGGTTATTCAAAGGCTTGTTTAGTTTGGTTGATGTTAGTGTGAAGATTAGGAAAGAAGGTTTTATTTAAATTGTTAGTTTTTTTGTCTCTAGCAAAGACTTTAAGCCAAAGTACTTGCTACCATTTATCTGACCCTTCCCAACTGTTAGAAAAAGAGCTGGTTATTCAAAGGCCTGTTTAGTTTTGTTGATGTTAGCCTGAAGATTAGGAAAGAAGGATTTTATTGAAAATTGTTAGTTTTGTTGGTCTCTAGCAAAGACTTTAAGCCAAAGTAACTAGCTACCATTTTTCTGACCCTTCCTAACTGTTTAGAAAGAACTGGTTATTCAAAGGCCTGTTTAGTTTTGTTGATGTTAGCCTGAAGATTAGGAAAGAAGGATTTTATTGAAATTGTTAGTTTTGTTGGTCTCTAGCAAAGATTTTAAGCCAAAGTTACTAGCTACCATTGATCTGACCCTTCCGAACTATTTAGAAAATGAGCTGGTTATTCAAAGGCTTGTTTTGTTTGAATGATATTAGTCAGTTACAATACATGCTTAGGAAATATCAATGTTCAAGAAAGGAACTGGTTATTCAAAGGCTTGTTTAGTTTGGTTGATGTTAGTCTGAAGATTAGAAAGAAGGATTTTATTTTAAATTGTTAGTTTTTTTGTCTCTAGCAAAGACTTTAAGCCAAAGTAACTTTCTACCATTTATCTGACCCTTCCCAACTGTTTAGAAAAAGAGCTGGTTATTCAAAGGCCTGTTTAGTTTTGTTGATGTTAGCCTGAAGATTAGGAAAGAAGGATTTTATTGAAAATTGTTAGTTTTGTTGGTCTCACGTAAAGACTTTCAGCCAAAGTAACTGGCTACCATTGATCTGACCCTTCCCAACTGTTTAGGAAAAGAACTGTTTATTCAAAGGCTTGTTTAGTTTGGTTGATGTTAGTCTGAAGATTAGGAAAAAAGGATTTTATTTAAAATTGTTAGTTTTTTTGTCTCTAGCAAAGACTTTAAGCCAAAGTAACTTGCAACCATTTATCTGACCCTTCCCAACTGTTTAGAAAAAGAGCTGGTTTTTCAAAGGCCTGTTTAGTTTTGTTGATGTTAGCCTGAAGATTAGGAAAGAAGGATTTTATTGAAAATTGTTAGTTTTGTTGGTCTCAGGCAAAGACTTTCAGCCAAAGTAACTGGCTACCATTGATCTGACCCTTCCCAACTGTTTTGGAAAAGAACTGGTTATTCAAAGCCTTGTTTAGTTTGAATGATGTTAGTCAAATACAATACATCCTTAGGAAGTATCGATGTTCAAGAAAGGACTGGTTATTCAAAGGCTTGTTTAATTTGGTTGATGTTAGTCTGCAGATTAGGAAAGAAGGATTTTATTGAAAATTGTTAGTTTTGTTGGTCTCTAGCAAAGACTTTAAGCCAAAGTAACTAGCTACCATTGATCTGACCCTTCCCAACTGTTTAGGAAAAGAACTGGTTATTCAAAGGCTTGTTTAGTTTGAATGATGTTAGTCTGAATATTAGGAAAGAAGGATTTTATTGAAAATTGTTAGTTTTGTTGGTCTCACGTAAAGACTTTCAGCCAAAGTAACTGGCTACCATTGATCTGACCCTTCCCAACTGTTTAGGAAAAGAACTGGTTATTCAAAGGCCTATTTAGTTTGGTTGATGTTAGTCTGAAGATTAGGAAAAAAGGATTTTATTTAAATTGTTAGTTTTTTTGTCTCTAGCAAAGACTTTAAGCCAAAGTAACTAGCTACCATTGATCTGACCCTTCCCAACTGGTTAGGAAACGAACTGGTTATTCAAATGCTAGTTTAGTTTGAATGATGTTAGTCAAATACAATACATCCTTAGGAAGTATCGATGTTCAAGAAAGGAACTGGTTATTCAAAGGCTTGTTTAATTTGGTTGATGTTAGTCTGCAGATTAGGAAAGAAGGATTTTATTGAAAATTGTTAGTTTTGTTGGTCTCTAGCAAAGACTTTAAGCAAAGTAACTAGCTACCATTGATTAGGAAAGAAGGATTTTATTGAAAATTGTTAGTTTTGTTGGTCTCTAGCAAAGACTTTAAGCCAAAGTAACTAGCTACCATTGATCTGACCCTTCCCCAACTGTTTAGGAAAAGAACTTGTTATTCAAAGGCTTGTTTAGTTTGAATTATGTTAGTCTGAAGATTAGGAAAGAAGGATTTTATTGAAAATTGATAGTTTTGTTGGTCTCTAGCAAAGACTTTAAGCCAAAGTAACTAGCTACCATTGATCTGACCCTTCCCAACTGTTTATAAAAAGAGCTGGTTATTCAAAGGCTAGTTTAGTTTGAATGATGTTAGTCAAATACAATAATCCTTAGGAAGTATCGATGTTCAAGAAAGGAACTGGTTATTCAAAGGCTTGTTTAGTTTGGTTGATGTTAGTCTGCAGATTAGGAAAGAAGTATTTTAATGAAAATTATTAGTTTTGTTGGTCTCTAGCAAAGACTTTAAGCCAAAGTACTAGCTACCTTTGATCTGACCCTTCCCAACTGTTTAGAAAAAGAGCTGGTTATTCAAAAGCTTGTTTAGTTTGAATGATGTTAGTCAGATACAATACACGCTTAGGAAATATCGATGTTCAAGAAAGGAACTGGTTATCAAAGGCTTGTTTAGTTTGGTTGATGTAAGTCTGAAGATTAGGAAAGAAGAATTTTATTGAAAATTGTTAGTTGTGTTGGTCTCAGGCAAAGACTTTCATTCTTGTTTAGTTTGAATGATGTTAGTCAGATACAATACATGCTTAGGAAGTATCGATGTTCAAGAAAGGAACTGGTTATTCAAAGTCTTGTTTAGTTTGCTTGATGTTAGTGTGCAGATTAGGAAAGAAGTATTTTATAGAAAATCGTTATTTTTGTTGGTCTCTAGCAAAGACTTTGAGCCAAAGTAACTAGCTACCATTGATCTGACCCTTCCCAACTGTTTAGGAAAAGAACTGGTTATTCAAAGGCTTGATTAGTTTTAATGATGTTACCCGGATATAATACATGTTTATGAAGTGTCGATGTTCAAGAAAGGAACTGTTATTCAAAGGCTTGTTTAGTTTGGTTGATGTTAGTCTGTAGATTAGGAAAGAAGGATTTTATTGAAAATTGTTAGTTTTGTTGGTCTCAGGCAAAGACTTTCAGCCAAAGTAACTAGCTACCATTGATCTGACCCTTCCTAACTGTTTAGGAAAAGAACTGGTTATGCAAAGGCTTGTTTAGTTTGAATGATGTTAGTCTGAAGATTAGGAAAGAAGGATTTTATTGAAAATTGTTAGTTTTGTTTGTCTCTAGCAAAGACTTTAAGCCAAGTAACTAGCTACCATTTATCTGACCCTTCCCAACTGTTTAGAAAAAGAACTGGTTATTCAGAGGCCTGTTTAGTTTGAATGATGTTAGTCAGATACAATACACGCTTAGAAAGTATCGATGTTCAAGAAAGGAACTGGTTATTCAAAGGCTTGTTTAGTTTGGTTGATGTTAGTCTGAAGATTAGGAAAGAAGGATTTTATTGAAAATTGTTATTTTTATTGGTCTCAGGCAAAGACTTTCAGCCAAAGTAACTGGCTACCATTGATCTGACCCTTCCCAACTGTTTAGGAAAAGAACTGGTTATTCAAAGGCTTGTTTAGTTTGAATGATGTTAGTCAGATACAATACATGCTTAGGAAGTATCGATGTTCAAGAAAGGAACTGGTTATTCAAAGGCTTAATTAGTTTTAATGATGTTAGTCGGATACAATACATGTTTAGGAAGTGTCGATGTTCAAGAAAGGACTGGTTATTCAAAGGCTTGTTTAGTTTGAATGATGTTAGTCTGAAGATTAGGAAAGAAGGATTTTATTGAAAATTGTTAGTTTTGTTGGTCTCTAGCAAAGACTTTAAGCCAAAGTAACTAGCTACCATTGATCTGACCCTTCCCAACTGTTTAGGAGATGAACTGGTTATTCAAAGGCTTGTTTAGTTTGAATGCTGTTAGTCTGAAGATTAGGAAAGAAGGATTTTATTGAAAATTATTAGTTTTGTTGGTCTCTTGCAAAGACTTTAAGCCAAAGTAACTAGCTACCATTTATCTGACCCTTCCCAACTGTTTAGAAAAAGAACTGGTTATTCAAAGGCCTGTTTAGTTTGAATGATGTTAGTCAGATACAATACACGCTTAGGAAGTATCGATGTTCAAGAAAGGAACTGGTTATTCAAAGGCTTGGTTGATGTTAGTCTGAAGATTAGGAAAGAAGGATTTTATTAAAAATTGTTAGTTTTGTTGGTCTCAGGCAAAGACTTTCAGCCAAAGTAACTGGCTACCATTGATCTGACCCTTCCCAACTGTTTAGGAAAAGAACTTGTTATTCAAAGGCTTGTTTAGTTTGAATAATGTTAGTCTGAAGATTAGGAAAGAAGGATTTTATTGAAAATTGTTAGTTTTGTTGGTCTCTAGCAAAGACTTTAAGTCAAAGTAACTAGCTACCATTTATCTGACCCTTCCCAACTGTTTAGAAAAAAGAACTGGTTATTCAAAGGCCTGTTTAGTTTGAATGATGTTAGTTAGATACCATACACGCTTAGGAAGTATCGATGTTCAAGAAAGGAACTGGTTATTCAAAGGCTTGGTTGATGTTAGTCTGAAGATTAGGAAAGAAGGATTTTATTGAAAATTGTTAGTTTTGTTGGTCTCAGGCAAAGACTTTCAGCCAAAGTAACTGGCTACCATTGATCTGACCCTTTCCAACTGTTTAGGAAAAGAACTTGTTATTCAAAGGCTTGTTTAGTTTGAATGATGTTAGTCAGATACAATACATGCTTAGGAAGTATCGCTGTTCAAGAAAGGAACTGGTTATTCAAAGGCTTGATTAGTTTTAATGATATTAGTCGGATACAATACATGTTTAGGAAGTGTCGATGTTCAAGAAAGGAACTGGTTATTCAAAGGCTTGTTTAGTTTGGTTGATGTTAGTCTGAAGATCAGGAAAGAATGATTTTAATGAAAATTGTTAGTTTTGTTGGTCTCAGGCAAAGACTTTCAGCCAAAGTAACTAGCTACCATTTATCTGACCCTTCCTAACTGTTTAGGAAAAGAACTGGTTATTCAAAGGCTTGTTTAGTTTGAATGATGTTAGTCTGAAGATTAGGAAAGAAGGATTTTATTGAAAATTGTTAGTTTTGTTGGTCTCTAGCAAAGACTTTAAGCCAAAGTAACTATCTACCATTTATCTGACCCTTCCCAGCTGTTTAGAAAAAGAACTGGTTATTCAAAGGCTAGTTTAAGGCAAAGAATTTCAGCCAAAGTAACAGGCTACCATTGATCTGACTCTTCCTAACTGTTTAGGAAAAGAACTGGTTTAAGATTCAATAGCTCGTTTACAGACTCATCCACCCAACTCATGTCATGAAGATTGTTGAAATTGCCCCCCCCTGAGGGGTGGCTCTGGAAGGGAGCTCCGCCATCTACATGATACAGCACAGCACCAGAACACCATGTTTGAATGGCGAAGGTCCAGCCAAGAAACTGCAGTATTGCTGTGAGATTACGGCCTGTGAGTTGCAGGAGCATGTGCATGCATATACATATACGTATATGTAGTTGCCTTTGGCTGCTGATTGTGAAAGCTGACCCTTCTTACCCTCTCCCCGTTCAAGGATGATCTACCTGGGAGAAAATTTCAGTGGCTTTGTTACCGTGCGCAACGACAGCCAGGAGGTGGTGAAGGAAACCATCTTTAAGGTAGGTTGCAGCAGAGCCAAGGAGTGAGCGTCTGTACAAAATGTCATGTAACAGACAGAACTATGTACGTATATGATCTCTGTCTGGTCTTGCAGTCACCAAGTAATTAAAGCTACATAGTGTCGTGTCGTATTGCCAGTTTTATTTTCATGACCATAAAATATCGGTGTGGGAAGGCTTAGTTGCGACCCTAGCAATATTAGGACAAATTATGCATGTAATGCATAGGTATAGGAGATGGCTGACTCTGTCTGTACTGAAGTTTTGTGTCTGAAGGCCATACAGATCTGCTCCGTTTATATTCCTTATAAGGACAAGTCACAAATGTCTATCGCTAATTGCTGCTATAGTTACTGCTCACTGCAGCACTTATCTTGAACTTGGCAGTGTGTATAGTAGTTGCGTCTTCACATTGTACAGGTGGAACTATTGACTCCTTCCAGCTGGACCCGGGGGGAGTTGTTAAGAGCGAATCATAGCGCATGAAGTAAAGGAACTGGGAGAGCACAGGTAAGAGATATACGTAGCCTTGATTCGAAGCTATAAGAGATACACATAACTGTCTATGTAGGTAATGAGAGAGTGTATATGCATTGAAGGGAATGGGTGGGTGAGAACATCAACATAGAAGTATGTTATGTAGCTTCATATGTGACTTACGTTATTTGGACGTGGATCTATGTCACATTCACCTGTAAAGGATATCTCCACTGTCCCTCCAGTGTTAGGCACGGCCTCAAATGCTTTTTGTTTGTGAAGTCGCATGCAACACGCCTTTCAAAACCCTCATATAGCGGTTTTTAAAGTACCAATCTCTTGATTTCCTCAACGTTATATATTACTACAGCCTCATCTGTACTTCCACCTGCACTGTGCACTCCACAAGAGAAGAACATTTCCTTCGCAAATTTTTCAAGTTCAATGTAAGCATTTTACTGTTCAATGTAAGCATTTTACTGTAAATAGTAAAGCCATGAGTGTAACTTCGGCATTGATTGTAAGCTGTATTCAGTCCATTGCTGACAGTGTGCTAAATTATGGTCTTGTGTCTCTCTCAAATACAGGTTGCTAAACCACTTGATGTAAAGACGAAGTTTTTTAACATAGAGGTATGTACAGAGGTGTGATAAGAGCATTAGCAAAATGTTCTACGTGTGTAGGGGAATTTATGTCTGTCAGGTAGCTGAAATTCTATAACCAGCCAGAGCGTGAACAATGGACACAGGGACTGTGCAGAATAGTTACAAAGTACCTGTAGTTGATCACTGATCTGCTTGTTGAGTTGTCAGTAGATCTACATGTACTATGTACTATAGACGAAATCAAACACCCTGCTTCATTAACAGACCATCTCAAGAAATTGTATAAAGTACACTAACCCTGTTCCCATTGTAGCTTGTAGCCCCCACACTATGTATTTTCTGAGTGCCTGGGAATGAGGCCACGTCATTATGTACGTAGTTGATGGCTTGTGAATGATGAACTGCATAATAAACCACGCAGGATGATATTCTTCTTCTTCAAGTTCAGATCCAGAACACCACTACAGGTCCAATGTACTCAGAAGTTGTAAAGTTTGACCCTGCTGCGGGCTTTGAAGCTGTTAATCTCAACAAGCTTGAAAATAGAGATAAAGAGTAAGTCCATTTGAAATGTAAAAAACTGATGCTAACAGAGGTATAAGAATACATTTGGTTCTGTGTGCGCCTGTGCGTGTGTAACGGATGTGACGTCCACTAATAAACCATGATTGCACGATACTGTAAGTGTAAACCGTGCACAGCTGTAACTGCTATGCTAGACGTGCATAAAATAAAGTCAGTGCCGTTCATCTACATGTACATGCAGGCTGAAAGATTCCCCGGAACTACTTGAGTCTGAAAGACTTATGCTAGTTGGTAGGTTGTGCTATGTTTGTGTATATAATATTAAACCGATCTATTCTGGGAGCACTATTTGTAGTTTTTACCACCCAGATAAACATGAAGTGCACCCCAGCTGGTACTAAGTTATAGTTGTCGTGGACTTTGCCCAGGACAGCTATATTTTGTTTCTTTTTTTGTGGAAAACTATTTCAGAAGCTTCTGGGAGAGTGTACAAACCATACTACATTAGCTACTACGTATGTGTGAATTAAGCAATTTAATGCACACTCATGTGATCGATTTTGAGACTTCTGATCTGTTGAAGGTCACATGAGTAGAATTAAGTGTTGCTTATGGTCGGAAAATAGTACAGACATGTATTATGGCAAGATAGCCACTATGGACAGAATTTGTAATTTGCTGAAACACTTAACTTCGTCTAGTGTAGCAATATGTACATTGATTGTATCATTGTAACTTAGAACATTCTTGTAACTCATGCCATGAGCCTTGGGACCATTACTAAAAGTGTCTCATGTATTGCTGGTTTACCTGGAACAGTCTCCTGATTACTGGTAAAAGTGTCTAGGGGATGGTTTAGCTATAACATATTGTGTATATATAGTAACACATTTGATTATTTCTGTGTAGGTTGGAAGTGAAATGAACATGTCAGATACATGTGCCTTTATCATCTGATAAGTGATATTGTTTTACCTATGTTCTTTTATTGCTGTAGTTGAATGCTGTATGTGAATGCTTTCTATGTATGTTGTTACCTGTCACTTGGACACAAGAGTTTAGAAGTAAAATACGGGCATGCCAGGCACTAATTGCATTCATGCAGGGTTAGGGATGGGGTTGTAGAATCAAGCTCTGTTGTGTCATTGCTACCTTGTTTGGTTACTTTTTTGCGATTCCATCCCTACATGCTCTTTCATTTTTAAATGATTTCTTTCAAACTTTTATTATTCAGTGTGCTATAATGCTACAAAACATTTACTACCATCTCAATGGTTAGTCTCGGTACCAGCCCACCTATCAAGTCGGAGATCGCTTAGTGGCGGGATACTGTAAGCGATCTCCGACTTGATAGGTGGGCTGGTACCGAGACTACTCGATGGTATACATCCCACCATCCAGTTCACAGTTGAAGAGAAGGAAAAGGTACTCCTGTTTCTGAATACCAAATCTATTTGAGAATAAATAAGAATACTGGGCATAACTAGCCTTGTACCCAGGCCTTCCCCTCACTTTCGCGAGTGCAGGGAAGGCCTAGGTATGAGGCTAGGGCTTCCCTTCTAGGAGCTGAGTAGGCTAGACTAATCCCGAAGACTTTGAATTCTTTGCTTTTGGTTTGGCCTGTAGCTACTGTATTGATGTCTGCCCTGATGAAGACAGCAGCACAGCAGTTAAAAAGTCAGCATTCCTTTGACAATGAAAGTTTTGAGACGCCAAATTCATGGTTGGTGGAAAGAGAACTCCGATCAATATATAAATGCTACCTGGCTTATCGTTGAGACTGCTTGGTTATGATGGGTTATAGTACTCTACTGTCTATGTTTGTAAATAATATTCCCTTAGAGCATGGAACCTAAATCTTTGGAAGCCCTTCTATCAACATAGCAATAACTGCTATCTAATGCTGGTTAAGGAATCTGGTTCATAGTATTAGTACTATTATAGGAAGATAGTCTCGTGAGTCAGCCCCTCGCTGGCTCGCGAGACTATGAGGAAGACAGGTATCAGTGACATGCCTTTGCTAATCTTAACAAGTTTCTTCACAACCAAGTGCCAAAAAGAGAACCTGAGCAATTACTTTACTAACCTTTAAGCAGGTGATCTGTAGTTTGGCAACTCTAGCTGAGATGCTGATAACAGAATGAGAATTGTACATACATAGCGGTACGGGATCCCCGTACCGCTAGCGAAATAGGGCCCGTGGGGGTCCTCACATCGCTAGCGTTTTTGGGACGGGGCCCCATATCGCGGGGGTCCCCAAATCGCGCTTACACCGGCGCCAGATTCTATATGCGCTTAGTGGGCGGGGCTGAGATCATAAATGCAATAACCATGCATAACCATTGGTTATTGTAGCTATGCTGGGATTAACTACAAGCGCATATGCGCCACATGTGACTTCGTGCGCGGCGCGTAGCGCTGAGCGCTGCTGCGAGAACTCGGAACTACATGGAGCTCGCGAAGAGCTAGCTACGCCAGACTGCGCTTATATCTACCTTTCAACCACAGCTGCGATATCTGAAAAGTGGGAGTGCGCCCATAATTTGCCTATGTCGAATGCCAGAGACAGTGCTGGAAAAATTCTGCCTGGACTGGTGAGCTATATGTTGTAGCTGCATGAGAACTAAGATGACAGTAGGCATTCTGCCCTAGCAAGATTTCTCATCTTGCAACAAAAATCTTGCAAGATGGTAGGCATTAAAATCTTGTGTGAATTCTTGCTAGGCTCATAGGGAAGTCCTGCAAGATTAGCCTCGCGTATCGAGACTACTGCAAGATCTGGTGTAAGAACCTTGCAAAACGTTTGTCAGATTCCTCACAATTGTCTTACATAAGTTTAGTAATTAATCGTAAAGAAAAATTGCAGGAATGACGTGTAATTATAGTAATACAAGTCAGAATATACATCGTAATAAAATACATGTAACGTTGCCTTATGATCCTGGCTATCTTGATTCCAGTTGCTCCGAATAACAATAGATATAATATATAATATTTCTATTAACTAGCAAGTGCATGTAACTACCAAAACCAGAGATTGCATTATATGCTTGCTCTAGTTTGGTGCTTACTATGGAAACATGTGTAGTACTATGAGTCACTTCTGTAGCTTTTGCGGAAAAGGAAACACTTTGTTTAATTACTAACACGCAATTACCTCGGATTGACTCTACTCTATGTAATAGGAAGTATTCTACAGTTTGTATTTCCCACATGAGCTGGTGTTTGGGTGATTTCTGCATTATATAGTTGCTCTGGCTTGGTGCTTTGTATGTGGACTTGTGTAGTGCTATGGGTCACTTTTGTAGTTTTTGCAAAAAAGGGGAACAATTTATTACATTTTGAACATGCAGCTACCTTAGAATAACTCTACTGAATGTAATAAGAAGTAGTCTACAGCTTAATTTTCCCATATGAACTGGTTTGCCAGCTAATTGTTTCACAGTTTGTAGAACAGACTATCACAGTTGCCCAGCAACCCTCATGTACCCTAGGGTATATGGATGTGTATACCCCGGCTTGAAAGGCACTGCCAAAGTAGATGGGGTTTGTACACTGTGGTGGTGCCTTCCAAGTGACTAGAACTATGCAAATGTAGGTCTGTTGCTTTGCAGCTTGTGTGTATCCCAATGTAGCCCAACAAAAGCTTAGAGTAACACTGGAACTCTTGAAAGACCACCTCTATGGGTGACTTGTTGGTTTATAATTACTAAACAACATACTGATGTATTAAAATGCACACATACATCGTGTGGAAGTTATTAAATTGTGCGTTTGACCAGTCGTCTGTTTGATTCAAAAACTGCGAACTAGACATTTCGCTATAGCCTTGTCACTTTCTTTGTACGTATATGCTCTTGTTTGTCCAGCTCTTAGCATTTACGTAACAGTAATCATGTGGCAACTGACTTGTTTAGCTCAGTTTCTCTTTGTAAATGTATGTACATACCCTCTTATGACCATACATATTCACTAGCACATCACAGAACCTTAAGTTTGAATGCTCAAAAGGTGTTCTTAAAAGTAATAAAACGGGAGGTAATGATGGACTAGTTGGGGAGTTTTTTAAGTACGGGGAGAAAAGAATGGCTAATCTGTTGATAGTCTTATATGAGGTAGTTTGGATAAGGGAGAGTGTTTCCAAACATCAGAGACAAGGGTTGATTATTAGCTTTTATAGAAAGGTGATGCTGAGGACCCAGGTAATTACAGAGGCATTACACTATTGAATGTGGTCGGAAAGCTATTTTGACCCAAGAGATATTAGGACAAGTTATGCATGTAATGCATAGGCATAGGAGATGGCTGACTCAGCCAAGCAGATCAGCTCCGTTTATATTCCTTATCAGGAAAGTCACAAATGTCTATCACTAATTGCTGCTATTGTTACTGCTAACTGCAGCACTTATCTTGAACTAGGCAGTGTGTACAGTAGCTGTGTCTTCACATTGTACAGGTGGAATTATTGACTCCTTCCCAGCATATTTGACTAGGCAGTGTGTACAGTAGCTGTGCCTTCACATTGTACAGGTGGAACTATTGACTCCTTCCCAGCATATTTGACTAGGCAGTGTGTATAGTAGCTGTGTCTTCACATTGTACAGGTGGAACTATTGACTCCTTCCCAGCATATTTGACGATACCCCCAATATCCAGGGAGCTGGACCAAGGGAGTTGTGCATTGATGGGAATGGGTGGGTGAGAACACCATCGTAATAGTACGTAGTTGATGGCTTGTGAATAATGAACTGCATAATAAACCACGCAGGATGATATTCTTCTTGAAGTTCAGATCCAGAACACCACTACATGTCAAATGTACTCAGAAGTTGTAAAGTTTGACCCTGCTGCGGGCTTTGAAGCTGTTAATCTCAACAAGCTTGCAAATAAAGAGGAAGAATAAGTCCATTTGAAATGTAGCACACCAGTTTGTTCGTAGGTGCAATAGTATACAATGTACGTAGTTGGCCCCTTGTGCCTCTTCAAGCAGTTGGGAAGGTAAATCAGTTTGTACGTGTACGTTGGTGCAATAGTAGACAATGTACGTAGTTAGCTAAACACTATCACAGAATCAGGTATTGGATTCCTGGTAGCTAGTGTCGACCAGCAGCTGAGAACAATGCTGGATCATAACTCACAGTTAGCTGAAACTTTGAATTAACAGGTGTCACTTTATTGAACCAATAAGTGAGTAACTGGGTCTTAAGGAATCTCTATCAAACAGCTGCTGATCCGTGGTAATGACAATACCAATATCTGTCAACAGCATGAGTGCATATAATAGTTTATATATATATAAATGCACTCTTGGAAAACAGTCATGTTGATGTGCAATCACAGAGGTAGTTGGACATGTAGTGCAATGATGATCTTGTCATTATCAATAACCACTGGGGAACCTTAGCCTACCCTGGCAACTGGGCTGGAGAAAATTAGTGTGTCTGGCTTCAGTGTCTGGCTGTTGGGTGTTGCTAACTTTTTGGGTTGATTTAGCAAATCATGTTTATCAGTAGTTTTTCTATTGTAATTGAAGGATTAGGAGACCAGATAAAGGCTAAACTACAGTAGAGCCTTAGTTCACTTTTAATTCACGGAGGCTTTCCTGGTGTGAGTCAAATTAAGAGCTGTATGTAGCTGCTGGTCAGCTCTAGGTGCTGCACACACCATCACTGCACTGACAAAGCCCAAATAGCTGTCAGTGTTTCAGTTCTTTGTACTTTACTTATGATAGTATGTTTGTATACTTACAGAGCATTGGCCCTCTTACATAAGTGGACATGCTTTCAAATCAGAAGAAATGCATTAGTAGGATTGGACAGGTATTTGTAGGTCACTTACCAAATGGTACTTTGACACAAGGCTTTTTGCATCTTAACTCCTAGTTATATTTGTTTGTTCACACAGCTGTGTAAACAAGTGTACATTTGTTGTGGAAGTAGATTGAGTGTCACCTGTGCATGGGCTGTGGGGCATGGGTGGGGTGGGGTGACAACTTGCTCTGGCCTACACTTGTACTTTTCTTGTCTCTGTTAAGGGCACGTGGTAACTTCAGTGGTAGTCACAGAATCAAACCGATTACTTTCAGTATCAGCATGGCATGTGGAAGAGTGTCAGCATCAGGCTATCAGCACACATCTCTTCCACATGCCAATACTGTAAGTGATGGATGCTGTAGAATGTAAGTGGGCTGGCTTGTGAAACTACTTTAGTGAACCAGACGCTATGAATATTCTACAGTTGTACGTTTTCAATTGCAAGGCCTTTCATATAAGAAACACTCCTTTGCCCATTACAAGCTGTTACACAATAAAGTTTTGAGCTTTGCAAACCTTTACCACGCAGGCCAGTGCTATTTCAAATTTCTGTACTGACATAAATGCAATCTGTTGCAGTCAGGAAGCTACATCAAACTTGCATGTGAGTGGCATGATTGTGTAGCTACTGTTTCAATTAATTCAGGGTTAAGATGCCCCTCCAGTTTCCATGAACTTGGCATGATATAATTATTGATCTATTAAAATGCACACATAGATCTATAGTGTGGAAGTTATTAAATTGTACGTTTGACCAGTCGTCTGTTTGATTCAAAAACTGCGAACTAGACATTTCACTGTACCCTTGTCACTTTCTTTGTACGTATATGCTCTTGTTTGTTCTGCTCTTAGCATGTAGCTGTATTCATGTGGCAGCTGACTTGTTTAGCTCAGTTTCTCTTTGTAATTATGTAGATGCCCTCCTATGACCATACATATTCACTAGCACATCACAGAACCTTAAGTTTGCATGCTCAGGGTAAGGCCCACCTACTCCTAACCATAACATAAGCCATAAGCCACATTTCTGGCCTTGGATGGAGAAAAATCAGATACAGGCCAGGGGTGGAACAGGGTTGTACGTAGTATGTCACCTATTCTATTTTCCATTTTTACCCCATGCATATACGGCAAGGTTAAGCAATTGGCTCTGTTTGTCTGTCTGTCTGTCTGTCTGTCGTCTGTACAATGAAATAAATTGCAATCTAGCGATTTACAGGGTTTAACAATCGCTAAATCCGACCTTTATATTTGGATACCTGATAGTTATACCAAAAGCGGTTTCTACTCTCCTCTCTTTCTTATTTAACAGGGTAAGGCCCACCATTTTTAATAGAGTCAAACACTCCATTGCCACCGAGGGCTTGCATGTATGTGGGTTCTAAACACGTGTTTATATAGAACTGTATGGATAGACTTGTATTTATCTATCAATTAGATAAAGCTGGGATTGGAATAACTATTAAGTATGATGTTAATAAGAGTGGGGGTCTAATGTAATTACTACTTCTGAGGTAAGGTTAAAGTCTAACATTAAAAAAGAGTGCCTTTATTATTTTTCTAGAGAGGTTAATTGTTCAGGTACATGTACATGGAAGTGGGGAGATAAAGGGTTGCAAGTTACTGTTATTTGGGCATTGAATTGTCAATAATGGTCATGATACAATAATGTACAGAGGGTAATTAAAAGTGGAAAGCAAAAACTTAGAAATATCAATACAGTTGGAGTGTTAATTTTGTTACTTTGCCCCACTTTAGAGTATGGTAGTGAAGTGTGGGCTTAATATGGAGACAGCTTCTTTAGAATCTATTCAGCTACGTAGGAGCAGCTAAAAGATACTTGGCTGCTCTTCTAAAAATTCAAATAAATATGCAATGAAACAATAAAGGAAGATATAGGAATAGAACCTTTGAAAGGCAGGAGGAATAAGTGCAAACTTAAGTGGTGGTTGCGTATATAGAGTCAAGAGTGGGAAATGAAACTGTATAGAGGTACTGAAGATTACTGAGATAGTAGATGAGGCTTTGAGGTATAGAGAATACTATAAGCTGGAATAGTCAAGGTTGGTAGCTAAGCAGAAATTAAAAGATGTTCTAAAAGCCTAAAGAATAAAAAGCAGAAGGTAATGATGGGCTAGTTGGGGAGCTTTTTAAGTATGGTGGCGAAGGAATGGCTAATCTGTTGAAAGTTTATATGAAGTAGTTTGGACAGAGGAGACTATTCCGCAGACAAGGGTCAATTGTTAACTTGTATAAAAAAGGTGATGCTGAGGACCCGGGTAATTACAGAGGCATTGCACTATTAAATGTGGTAGGTTTTGCAAGATTCTAAATAACCGCTTAGTAATCAGATTAGAATCAGAAAGGGCTCTTCATGAGAGTCAGGCAGGATTTAGAGAGTTTCAAAAGGAGTTGGTTTGATATCATTTTATCTCGAAATGAAATCATACAAGGCACAATTAGGGAAGGAAAACACACTTACACTTTCGTGTTAGATGTTCAGAAAGCATTTGTCACAATTTGGCATAATGGCTTACGGGAACCTGGTGATAGAGGTAGGATGTGGAGAGATAATTATTAAGACTATGTATGACATCGCACAGAGTGCTGTTTTACTGGAGGGATTAAAATCCAAATCATTCATTATAGGTCGGGTGGTACGGGTTGTAATATGTCTCCTATCCTGCATGTATTTTCCAATCAGTTGTTAGATGAGATCACAAAGGCTGGGATTGGCACAACTATTAAGACTGATGTTATATGTTGGGGGTCTAGTGTTTGCTGATGATTTTGTAGGTTTAATTACTAATACTGAGGACTTACAAACATTGATTAATGTAGTACAGGAATTTTGTAAAGGAGAGTGCTGTTATGGTGTTTTCCATAGAGGTTGATACAGGTACATTCACACGGAAGTGGGGAGATAAAGACATTCCAAGGGTTGCAAGTTACAGTTTTTGTGGATTGAATTTGTTAATAATGGTTCATTGGATAGACATGTACAGATTGTGATCGTGAAAGGAAAAAAACTTAATCACTTACACAGTGTTGTGAGAAGGTTTTGGTATGTACGTGCTGTCTTCATGTCGATTAACCAACAGAAATCACACAGATATTTATCAAACGGTACCAAGTAGGGCAATTTATTACAATGACACTCGATCACTTTTGTAATTTCCTGTAACTAAGTTCACATATCATGTAGACCTAGCTACATTCGCATTGTTTCTTGCAGAATCAAAGTACATGACCACAGTGATGTTTCCATGTGGTAGTGGGCCACTTGTGTGGACCTACAGAATAGTTACCTATTAGATAACGTGTGTGCCTGTCTCCCTGTTGTCCTACAGACTCATTACAGAGCGAAAGAAGAAAAGAAAGCAGCTGAAGACAAGAAAGAGTCAATGTTTGATCCCAAAGAGCTGCTGGCTGTGAGTGTTTACACCATGAATTACTTCTGACATTTGTTTTATTGGCCAATTCAATCTGCTTTAAAATTATATATCTGATGATAGGTCTGACTACAGCTATACTATCTCAGCTGCTAAAATCAGCTTTAGCTTACTGATTATATCACTCAAATCTGATAAAGACAGTACATATATGTATAGACAAAGACCTGTGTGCACAAAGAAGCATTAAACTGCATCTACTACACACACATGGTGCACTCCAAAACACCCCCTGCAAACACATGTGACTGTCTTTATCTATCATAACATACATGCACACACGTGGGCATAGCAAAATCATTAGGCTTGCCTTGGGCCCCCAAAACCTCATATCAGCTTTGTCCTCACTGTTCGGTGAAACTAGAACACCGCATACACACATACACATGTGACACACACACAACACACACGCACACACACACAAACACACACACACACACACACAAATGCAAATTCTGTTGCTGCTGCTAAGCGGTCACGCGCACCTGGCAAAACCAGGCTGCATACCTGTGCACGAAGCAAATACTCTGAGCCAGTGCTGGCAAAATCCTGGAGCTGATACGTGAGAGCAATCAGTTGAATTTGCACCCCAGCAAATGCCAGGTATCCATTACAGCTGGGTGGGCTGGTGTGTACTGGTGACATAAGATGGTAATTTACAACAAATAAATGATGGAAAGAATAGATAGTCGCCAGTAGTCACGGTGGGATTCAAACCACCAACCCTTGGGTTGTGAGTCCAGTGTTCTAACTACTACACCACCGCGACACACACACATATACACACACACACACACACACACACACACACACACACACACACACACACACACACACACACACACACACACACACACACACACACACACACACACACGCACAACTGCATACAGTTATGCGGCTGACAAAGCCGTCTCTAATGACGTCGGTTCCAGTGCTGGGAGAGCCATGGAGCATGCTGGGTGAGTACAGTCGTATATTTGATACTCATTGTATAATGAACCCATTCCAGTATTTCTGACGCAATGAATTTTGAGATGTCAGGGGCTGAAAACAGGCCAATTAAATTCAATCCATTAAATTTTAGCAGGCTAAGTGACTTAATTGCTGACAAAGTAAAGAGGCTGTGGTTTTGATAGTTAACTGCTCTAGTAATTTCTACTATGACTGACACTAACTGTATGGTAAAGTACAATTATGATATGCAGCCACTTATGATTACTTATTGTATGTGGTTATACTGAAAGTCTACAGCTAGTTTGATTACGTATTACTACAGCTTCTGACTAAACTCAGTTCCTCCTGTTTCTGCATAGTCTCAGTGTGCTTCTTGTAGTGCATGTAAACATTTTGCTGTTCTACCATAGATAACTGCCTGATAACATTTTTATACATAATTCATTTTCTTAGTAATTAATCTAACAGCGTTCATCGCACGTTGATCAGCAATACACACTGTAGTACATGTACATGTAAGCTCAAGAAGGAGCTTGATAAATCCACCCTAATTACAAACTATGACATTTTCGTTACTAGCCTCTCTTACTCGGCCAGTCATGTAGTTCTGAAGATAGGTTTCTAGCTTGTTTTCCACATGTGCATACATCTGAGGCTCATTATACCATATTACAATGCATGCATAAAATTTTACCTTTGTTTATTAACATTGCTGTGCATGTGCATGTACTTACATGTAGGTACAGCAGTGCAAGATGAAATGGAAGCTGACATAAGGACCCCTCGTTGTTTACCAGCCTTTGCATCTGGGGAACTGCTAGCACTACCACACAATTTCAAGTAAGATTAAACTACACTCTGAAGAGAGATATGTAAGGATATATAATTTTGTTTTCCTCCTGTGTAACGTACTCTTATTACTGTGGAGAAGTTCTATGTGACCTGCTGTGTGAAAATCCAGCACTTGGACAATTGTCATCAACAGTAGTGAGAATGGATTGGTACAGGACAAGTTGCTTTTCGTACATGTAGCACTGCCATTTTCATAGCATTGCCGCGATTGAGAATACTGCAAACTCTATGGCATGGAAATTCACGTCTGGGTCAATAGTGTGGCAATACCTACGTACTAAAATTGGTATGTATTGTCATGGCAGCAATGCCACCTATAAAACTACTCACATTTCAGTTAGTTTGTGCATAGTTACGTATCATAAAATTGACTTATTCGAAAGTACTGGTTGTTACACAGCAGGTCGCATTTGTTGATCCACATGTACATACATGTACGTCTGTTAGAGATATGTCAAAGATTAGCCATTGTTCATGTTGTAGTTGTAACCATGCTCAAAGATGCTTTAGGCCCTTTCCTGTTTCTCTTGTACTTAGACTTCTGACTCCTGATTTTCCCTTGTCCTTGCCACCTGTTCTTGTGCCACCTGTTCTTGTGCCACCTGTTCTTGTGCCACCTGTCTATGGAACATTCTAGAACTCTCCTTTTTTCTATATATATCTCTTTTTGCCACTGTGTAGTAGTTGTTCAGTTATTCAGTCTTCATGATTACTATTGGAATGATACGAGAAGTTGGTGCACCTATCTACTCTGTGCATCGTTAATCCACTTAGAGCATGCGTCCCTGTTCAACTGCATCACGCAGATTGTCTTATCTGAAGAGCAACCTCTCGGCGATTGAAACTGCGGTCCTTTGCGTTGACGCCAGAATCAGCAGAGCTCCACCTGCTTCACCAATATCAAGAGCAGTTATCCGACTTCAAACGGGAGCTTGGAGAAATTCGTCAAACTGCATTCTCCCTTGGAGCAGAAGAAGTTGAAACCTCCGTGAACGCCATGGACAATTCGACTGCAGCCTGCAACTCAAGAAGTTACTGTTCACTCTCACACCTGGTGTCATCCCTAATCCGTCAACAGAATCTCCTGCTACAATAACGAGTGGAGTCAGATTGCCCAAGATTGACGTTCCCACCTTTGACGGTAACATCCTCAGCTGGCAGACATTCTGGGAACAATTTAGTATTGCCGTTCATGAACGTACGAGCCTTTCAGACACAGGGAAGCTGGTGTATCTCCGCCACGCACTCAAGGATGGTACAGCAAAAAGGATTATTGAGGGCCTGTCCCGATCTGGAGACCAATTCACTGAAGCAGTCACATGTTTGGGGTCCCGCTACGATCGTCCCAGACTCATCCACCAAACTCATGTCAAGAAGATTGTTGAAATTGCCCCCCCTGAGGGATGGCTCTGGAAGGGAGCTCCGCCATCTACATGATACGGCACAGCACCAGAACACCATGTTTGAATGGCGAAGGTCCAGCCAAGAAACTGCAGTATCGCTGTGAGATTACGGCCTGTGAGTTGCAGGAGCATGTGCATGCATATACATATACGTATATGTAGTTGCCTTTGGCTGCTGATTGTGAAAGCTGACCCTTCTTACCCTCTCCCCGTTCAAGGATGATCTACCTGGGAGAAAATTTCAGTGGCTTTGTTACCGTGCACAACGACAACCAGGAGGTGGTGAAGGAAACCATCTTTAAGGTAATTTGCAGCAGAGCCCAGGAGTGAGCATCTGTACAAAATGTCATGTAACAGACAGAACTATGTACGTATATGATCTCTGTCTGGTCTTGCAGTCACCAAGTAATTAAAGCTACATAGTGTCGTGTCGTATTGCCAGTTTTTTTTTCATGACCATAAAATATCGGTGTGGGAAGGCTTAGTTGCGACCCTAGCAATATTAGGACAAATTATGCATGTAATGCATAGGTATAGGAGATGGCTGACTCAGTCTGTACTGAAGTTTTGTGTCTGAAGGCCATACAGATCTGCTCCGTTTATATTCCTTATCAGGACAAGTCACAAATGTCTATCGCTAGTTGCTGCTATAGTTACTGCTCACTGCAGCACTTATCTTGAACTTGGCAGTGTGTATAGTTCACATTGTACAGGTGGGTGGAACTATTGACTCCTTCCAGCTGGACCCGGGGGAAGGTGTTAAGAGCGAATCATAGCACATGAAGTAAAGGAACTGGGAGAGCACAGGTAAGAGATATACGTAGCCTTGATTCGAAGCTATAAGAGATACACATAACTGTCTATGTAGGTAATGAGAGAGTGTATATGCATTGAAGGGAATGGGTGGGCGAGAACATCAACATAGAAGTATGTTATGTAGCTTCATATGTGACTTACATTATCTGGACGTGGATCTATGTCACATTCACCTGTAAAGGATATCTCCACTGTCTTTCCAGTGCTAGGTACGGCCTTAAATGCTTTTTGTTTTTGAAGTCGCATGCACGCCTTCCAAAACCCTCATAGCGGTTTTTAAAGTACCAATCTCTTGATTTCCTCAACTTTATATACTACTACAGCCTCATCTGTACTGCCACCTATACTGCCACCTTGTGCACGAAGCAAACACTCTGAGCCAGTGCTGGCAGACTCCTGGAACTGATACATGAGAGCAGTCAGTTGAATTTGCACCCCAGCAAATGCTAGGTACCCATTACAGCTGGGTGGGCTGGTGTGTACTGGAAACATAAGATGGTAATTCACAACAATTGAACGAATGAATATTTAGTCACCAGTAGTCACGGTGGGATTCAAACCACCAACCCTTGGGTTGTGAGTCCAGTGCTCTAACTACTACACCACCGCGACACACACACACACACACACACACACACACACACACACACACACACACACACACACACACACACACACACACACACACACACACACACATATACACACATACACACACACACACACACACACACACACACGCACAACTGCATACAGTTATGTGGCTGACAAAGCCGTCTCTAATGACGTCGGTTCCAGTGCTGGGAGAGCCATGGAGCATACTGGGTGAGTACAGTCAGTATATTTGATACTCATTGTATAATGAACCCATTCCAGTATTTCTGACGCAATGAATTTTGAGATGTCAGGTGCTGAAAACAGGCCAATTAAATTCAATCCATTAAATTTTAACAGGCTAAGTGACTTAATTGCTGACGAAGTAAAAAGGCTGTGGTAGTTGATAGTTAACTGCTCTAGTAATTTCTACTATGACTGACACTATCTGTATGGTAAAGTACAATTGTGATATGCAGCCATTTATGATTACTTATTGTATGTGGTTATACTGAAAGTCTACAGCTAGTTTGATTACGTATTACTACAGCTTCTGAGTAAACTCAGTTCCTCCTGTTTCGGCATAGTCTCAGTGTGCTTCTTGTAGTGCATGTAAACATTTTGCTGTTTCTTAGCAATTAATCTAGCAGCGTTCATCGCACGTTGATCAGCAATACACACTGTAGTACATGTACATGTAAGCTCAAGAAGGAGCTTGATAAATCCACCCTAATTACAAACGATGACATTTTCGTTACTAGCCTCTCTTACTCGGCCAGTCATGTAGTTCTGAAGATAGGTTTCTAGCTTATTTTCCACATGTGCATACATCTGAGGCTCATTATACCATATTACAATGCATGCATAAAATTTTACCTTTGTTTATTAACATTGCTGTGCATGTGCATGTTCTTACATATAGGTACAGCAGTGCAAGATGAAATGGAAGCTGACATAAGGACCCCTCGTTGTTTACCAGCCTTTGCATCTGGGGAACTGCTAGCACTACCACACAATTTCAAGTAAGATTAAACTGGGCTGGAGAAAATTAGTGTGTCTGGCTTCAGTGTCTGGCAGTTGGGTGTTGCTAACTTTTGGGTTGACTTTCAGCCAAAGTAACTAGCTACCTTTGATCTGACCCTTCCTAACTGTTTAGGAAAAGAACTGGTTATTCAAAGGCTTGTTTAGTTTGAATGATGTTAGTCTGAAGATTAGGAAAGAAGGATTATATTGAAAATTGTTAGTTTTGTTGGTCTCTAGCAAAGACTTTAAGCCAAAGTAACTAGCTACCACTTATCTGACCCTTCCCAACTGTTTAGAAAAAGAACTGGTTATTCAAAGGCCTGTTTAGTTTGAATGATGTTAGTCAGATACAATACACGCTTAGGAAGTATCGATGTTCAAGAAAGGAACTGGTTATTCAAAGGCTTGTTTAGTTTGGTTGATGTTAGTCTGAAGATTAGGAAAGAAGAATTTACTCAAAAATTGTTTTTTTTTTTTATCTCTGGCAAAGACTTTAAGCCAAAGTAACTAGCTACCATTGATCTGACCCTTCCCAACTGTTTAGGAAACGAACTGGTTATTCAAAGGCTAGTTTAGTTTGAATGATGTTAGTCAAATACAATACATGCTTAGGAAGTATCGATGTTCAAGAAAGGAACTGGTTATTCAAAGGCTTGTTTAGTTTGGTTGATGTTAGTCTGCAGATTAGGAAAGAAGGATTTTATTGAAAATTGTTAGTTTTGTTGGTCTCTAGCAAAGACTTTAAGCCAAAGTAACTAGCTGCCATTGATTAGGAAAGAAGGATTTTATTGAAAAGTGTTAGTTTTTTTGGTCTCTAGCAAAGACTTTAAGCCAAAGTAACTAGCTACCATTGATCTGACCCTTCCCAACTGTTTAGGAAAAGAACTGGTTATTTCAAAGGCTTGTTTTGTTTGAATGATATTAGTCAGATATAATACATGCTTAGGAAGTATCAATGTTCAAGAAAAGTACTGGTTATTCAAAGGCTTGTTTAGTTTGGTTGATGTTAGTCTGAAGATTAGGAAAGAAGGATTTTATTGAAAATTGTTAGTTTTGTTGGTCTCTAGCAAAGACTTTAAGCCAAAGTAACTAGCTACCATTTATCTGACCTTGCTTTGGAAGTATCAATGTTCAAGAAAGGAACTGGTTATTCAAAGGCTTGTTTAGTTTGGTTGATGTTAGTCTGCAGATTAGGAAAGAAGGATTTTATTGAAAATTGTTAGTTTTGTTGGTCTCTAGCAAAGACTTTAAGCCATAGTAATTAGCTACCATTGATTAGGAAAGAAGGATTTTATTGAAAATTGTTAGTTTTGTTGGTCTCTAGTAAAGACTTTAAGCCACAGTAACTAGCTACCATTGAACTGACCCTTCCCACTGTTTAGGAAAAGACTGGTTATTCAAAGGCTTGTTTAGTTTGAATGATGTTAGTCAGAAAGAAGGATTTTATTGAAAATTGTTAGTTTTGTTGGTCATATACAATACATGCTTAGGAAGTATCAATGTTCAAGAAAGGAACTGGTTATTCAAAGGCCGGTTTAGTTTGGTTTATGTTAGTCTGAAGATTAGGAAAGAAGAATTTTACTCAAAAATTGTTATTTTTTTCGTCTCTGGCAAAGACTTTAAGCCAAAGTAACTAGCTACCATTGATCTGACCCTTCCCAACTGTTTATGAAACGAACTGGTTATTCAAAGGCTAGTTTAGTTTGAATATATTAGTCAAATACAATACATCCTTAGGAAGTATCGATTTTCAAGAAAGGAACTGGTTATTCAAAGGCTTGTTTAGTTTGGTTGATGTTAGTCTGCAGATTAGAAAAGAAGGATTTTATTTAAAATTGTTAGTTTTGTTGGTCTCTAGCAAAGACTTTAAGCCAAAGTAACTAGCTACCATTGATTAGGAAAGAAGGATTTTATTGAAATTTGTTAGTTTTGTTGGTCTCTAGCAAAGACTTTAAGCCAAAGTAACTAGCTACCATTGAACTGACCCTTCCCAACTAACTGTTTAGAAAAAGTGCTGGTTATTCAAAGGCTAGTTTGATTTGAATGATGTTAGTCAAATACAATAATCCTTAGGAAGTATCGATGTTCAAGAAAGGAACTGGTTATTCAAAAGCTTGTTTAGTTTGGTTGATGTTAGTCTGAAGATTAGGAAAGAAGGATTTTATTCAAAAATTGTTAATTTTGTTGGTCTCTGGCAAAGACTTTAAGCCAAGGTAACTAGCTACCATTTATCTGACCCTTCCCAACAGTCTTGGAAAGTAACTGGTTTAAGATTCAATCATTTGTTTAGTTTAAATGATGTTTGTCAGATACAATACATACATGCTTTTAAAGTAAGGGTTTTCACTAATAATTGGTACAATTTTAGCTTTATTGGTCTCAGGAAACTTTCAGTCAAAACAACTAGCTACCATTGATCTGACCCTTCCTAACTGTCTACGTAGAGAACTGGTTTAAGATTCAATAGCTTGTTTAGTTTGATTGATGTTAGTCAGATACAATACCTACTTAGGAAGTAAGGGTTTTGACAGAAAATTATCAGTTTTATTGGTCTCAGGCAAAGACTTTCAGCCAAACTAAGTAGCTCCCATTGATCTGACCCTTCCCAAGTGTCTAGGAAAGAAATTGGTGTAAGATTTAATAGGTTGTTTAGTTTGAATGGTGTTAGTCGGATACAATACATGTTTAGGAAGTATCGATGTTCAAGAAAGGAACTGGTTATTCAAAGGCTTGTTTAGTTTAGTTGATGTTAGTCTGAAGATTAGATAAGGAGGATTTTATTGAAAATTGTTAGTTTTGTTGGTCTCAGGTAAAGACTTTCAGCCAAAGTATCTATCTACCATTGATCTGACCCCTACCAACTGTCTTGGAAAGGAACTGGTTTATGATTCAATCATTTGTTTAGTTTAAATGATGTTTGTCAGATAAGTTACATACATGCTTAGAAGGTAAGGGTTTTCACTAATAATTGGTACAATTTTAGCTTTATTGGTCACAGGAAACTTTCAGTCAAAACAACTAGCTACCATTGATCTGACCCTTCCCAACTGTCTAGGAAAGAAATTGGTTTAAGATTTAATAGCTTGTTTAGTTTGAATGATGTTAGTTGGATACAATACATGCTTAGGAAGTATCGATGTTCAAAACCGGAACTGGTTATTCAAAGGCTTGTTTAGTTTGGTTGATGTTAGTCTGAAGATTAGGTAAGAAGGATTTCATTTAAAATTGTTAGATTTGTTGGTCTCTGGCAAAGACTTTAAGCCAAAGTCACTAGCTACCATTGATCTGACCCTTCCCAACTGTTTAGAAAAAGAACTGGTTATTCAAAGGCTTGTTTAGTTTGAATGATGTTAGTCAGACACAATACACGCTTAGGAAGTATCTATGTTCAAGAAAGGAACTTGTTATTCAAGGGCTTGTTTGGTTTCGATGATGTTAGTCTGAAGATTAGGAAAGAAGGATTTTAATAAAAATTATTAGTTTTGTGGGTCTCTAGCAAAGACTTAAACCAAAGTAACAAGCTACCATTGATCGGACCCTTCCCAACTGTTTAGGAAAAGAACTGGTTATTTCAAAGGCTTGTTTTGTTTGAATGATATTAGTCAGATATAATACATGCTTAGGAAGTATCAATGTTCAAGAAAAGTACTGGTTATTCAAAGGCTTGTTTAGTTTGGTTGATGTTAGTCTGAAGATTAGGAAAGAAGGATTTTATTGAAAATTGTTAGTTTTGTTGGTCTCTAGCAAAGACTTTAAGCCAAAGTAACTAGCTACCATTTATCTGACCTTGCTTTGGAAGTATCAATGTTCAAGAAAGGAACTGGTTATTCAAAGGCTTGTTTAGTTTGGTTGATGTTAGTCTGCAGATTAGGAAAGAAGGATTTTATTGAAAATTGTTAGTTTTGTTGGTCTCTAGCAAAGACTTTAAGCCATAGTAATTAGCTACCATTGATTAGGAAAGAAGGATTTTATTGAAAATTGTTAGTTTTGTTGGTCTCTAGTAAAGACTTTAAGCCACAGTAACTAGCTACCATTGAACTGACCCTTCCCACTGTTTAGGAAAAGACTGGTTATTCAAAGGCTTGTTTAGTTTGAATGATGTTAGTCAGAAAGAAGGATTTTATTGAAAATTGTTAGTTTTGTTGGTCATATACAATACATGCTTAGGAAGTATCAATGTTCAAGAAAGGAACTGGTTATTCAAAGGCCGGTTAAGTTTGGTTTATGTTAGTCTGAAGATTAGGAAAGAAGAATTTTACTCAAAAATTGTTATTTTTTTCGTCTCTGGCAAAGACTTTAAGCCAAAGTAACTAGCTACCATTGATCTGACCCTTCCCAACTGTTTATGAAACGAACTGGTTATTCAAAGGCTAGTTTAGTTTGAATATATTAGTCAAATACAATACATCCTTAGGAAGTATCGATTTTCAAGAAAGGAACTGGTTATTCAAAGGCTTGTTTAGTTTGGTTGATGTTAGTCTGCAGATTAGAAAAGAAGGATTTTATTTAAAATTGTTAGTTTTGTTGGTCTCTAGCAAAGACTTTAAGCCAAAGTAACTAGCTACCATTGATTAGGAAAGAAGGATTTGATTGAAATTTGTTAGTTTTGTTGGTCTCTAGCAAAGACTTTAAGCCAAAGTAACTAGCTACCATTGAACTGACCCTTCCCAACTAACTGTTTAGAAAAAGTGCTGGTTATTCAAAGGCTAGTTTGATTTGAATGATGTTAGTCAAATACAATAATCCTTAGGAAGTATCGATGTTCAAGAAAGGAACTGGTTATTCAAAAGCTTGTTTAGTTTGGTTGATGTTAGTCTGAAGATTAGGAAAGAAGGATTTTATTCAAAAATTGTTAATTTTGTTGGTCTCTGGCAAAGACTTTAAGCCAAGGTAACTAGCTACCATTTATCTGACCCTTCCCAACAGTCTTGGAAAGTAACTGGTTTAAGATTCAATCATTTGTTTAGTTTAAATGATGTTTGTCAGATACAATACATACATGCTTTTAAAGTAAGGGTTTTCACTAATAATTGGTACAATTTTAGCTTTATTGGTCTCAGGAAACTTTCAGTCAAAACAACTAGCTACCATTGATCTGACCCTTCCTAACTGTCTACGTAGAGAACTGGTTTAAGATTCAATAGCTTGTTTAGTTTGATTGATGTTAGTCAGATACAATACCTACTTAGGAAGTAAGGGTTTTGACAGAAAATTATCAGTTTTATTGGTCTCAGGCAAAGACTTTCAGCCAAACTAAGTAGCTACCATTGATCTGACCCTTCCCAAGTGTCTAGGAAAGAAATTGGTGTAAGATTTAATAGGTTGTTTAGTTTGAATGGTGTTAGTCGGATACAATACATGTTTAGGAAGTATCGATGTTCAAGAAAGGAACTGGTTATTCAAAGGCTTGTTTAGTTTAGTTGATGTTAGTCTGAAGATTAGGAAAGGAGGATTTTATTGAAAATTGTTAGTTTTTTTGGCCTCTAGCAAAGACTTTAAGCCAAAGTAACTAGCTACCATTTAACAGACCCTTCCGAACTGTTTAGAAAAAGAACTGGTTATTCAAAGGCCTGTTTAGTTTTGTTGATGTTAGCCTGAAGATTAGGAAAGAAGGATTTTATTGAAAATTGTTAGTTTTGTTGGTCTCTAGCAAAGACTTTAAGCCAAAGTCACTAGCTACCATTGATCTGACCCTTCCCAACTGTTTAGGAAAAGAACTGGTTATTCAAAGGCTTGATTATTTTGGTTGATGTTAGTCTGAAGATTAGGAAAGAAGGATTTTATTGAAAATTGTTAGTTTTGTTGGTCTCTAGCAATGACTTTAAGCTGAAGTAACTAGCTACCATTGATCTGACCCTTCCCAACTGTTTAGAAAAAGAACTGGTTATTCAAAGGCTTGTTTAGTTTGAATGATGTTAGTCAAATACAATACATGCCTAGGAAGTATCGATGTTCAAGAAAGGAACTGGTTATTCAAAGGCTTGTTTAGTTTGGTTGTTGTTAGTCTTAAAAATTTGGAAAGAAGGATTTTATTGAAAATCGCTAGTTTTGTTGGTCTCAGGCAAAGACTTTCAGCCAAAGTAACTGGCTACCATTGATCTGACCCTTCCTAACTGTTTAGGAAAAGAACCTGTTATTCAAAGGCTTGTTTAGTTTTGTTGATGTTAGTCAAATACAATACATGCCTAGGAAGTATCGATGTTCAAGAAAGGAACTTGTTATTCAAAGGCTTGTTTAGTTTGGTTGATGTTAGTCTGAAGATTATGAAAGAAGGATTTATTGAAAATAGTTAGTTTTGTTGGTCTCAGGCAAAGACTTTAAGCCAAAGTAACTAGCTACCATTGATCTGATTCTTCCCAACTGTTTAAGAAACGAATTGGTTATTCAAAGGCTAGTTTAGTTTGAATTATGTTAGTCAAATGCAATACATCCTTAGGAAATATCGATGTTCAAGAAAGGAACTGGTTATTCAAAGGCTTGTTTAGTTTGGTTGATATTAGTCTGCAGATTGGGAAAGAAGTATTTTATTGAAAATTGTTAGTTTTGATGGTCTCTAGCGAAGACTTTAAGCCAAAGTAACTAGCTACCATTGATTAGGAAAGAAGGATTTTATTGAAAATTGTTAGTTTTGTTGGTCTCTAGCAAAGACTTTAAGCCAAAGTAACTAGCTACCATTGATCTGACCCTTCCCAACTGTTTAGGAAAAGAACTTGTTATTCAAAGGCTTGTTTAGTTAGAATGATGTTAGAGAAATACAATACATCCTTAGGAAGTTTCGATGTTCAAGAAAGGAACTGGTTATTCAAAGGCTTGTTTAGTTTAGTTGATGTTAGTCTGAAGATTAGGAAAGGAGGATTTTATTGAAAATTGTTAGTTTGTTGGTCTCAGGTAAAGACTTTCAGCCAAAGTATCTAGCTACCATTGATCTGACCCCTCCCAACTGTCTTGGAAAGGAACTGGTTTATGATTCAATCTTTTTGTTTAGTTTAAATGATGTTTGTCAGATACAATACATACATGCTTAGAAAGTAAGGGTTTTCACTAATAATTGGTACAATTTTAGCTTTATTAGTCTCAGGAAACTTTCAGTCAAAACAACTAGCTACCATTGGTCTGACCCTTCCCAACTGTCTAGGAAAGTAATTGGTTTAAGATTTAATAGCTTGTTTAGTTTGAATGAAGTTAGTCGGATACAATACATGCTTAGGAAGTATCGATGTTCAAGACCGGAACTGCATGGTTATTCAAAGGCTTGTTTAGTTTGGTTGATGTTAGTCTGAAGATTAGGAAAGAAGGATTTCATTGAAAATTGTTAGATTTGTTTGTCTCTGGCGAAGACTTTAAGGCAAAGTCAGTAGCTACCATTGATCTGACCCTTCCCAACTGTTTAGAAAAAGAACTGGTTATTCAAAGGCTTGTTTAGTTTGAATGATGTTAGTCAGATACAATACATGCTTAGGAAGTATCGATGTACAAGAAAGGAACTTGTTATTCAAGGGCTTGTTTAGTTTCGTTGATGTTAGTCTGAAGATTAGGAAAGAAGGATTTTAATGAAAATTATTTGTTTTGTTGGTCTCTAGCAAACACTTTAAGCCAAAGTTACTAGCTACTTTTGATCTGACCCTTCCCAACTGTTTAAAAAAGAGCTGGTTATTCAAAAGCTTGTTTAGTTTTAATGATGTTAGTCTGAAGTTTAGGAAAGAAGGATTTTATTTAAAATTGTTAGTTTTGTTGGTCTCTAGCAAAGACTTTCAGCCAAAGTAACTAGCTACCATTGATCTGACCCTTCCCAACTGTTTTGGAAAGAACTGGTTATTCAAAGGCTTGTTTAGTTTGAATAATGTTAGTCTGATGATTAGGAAAGAAGGATTTTATTGAAAATTGTTAGTTTTGTTGGTCTCTAGTAAAGACTTTAAGCCAAAGTCACTAGCTACCATTGATCTGACCCTTCCCAACTGTTTAGAAAAATAGCTGGTTATTCAAAGGCTTGTTTTGTTTGAATGATATTAGTTAGATACAATACATGCTTAGGAAATATCAATGTTCAAGTAAGGAACTGGTTATTCAAAGGCTTGTTTAGTTTGCTTGATGTTAGTCTGCAGATTAGGAAAGAAGTATTTTATAGAAAATCGTTAGTTTTGTTGGTCTCTAGCAAAGACATTGAGCCAAAGTAACTAGCTACAATTGATCTGACCCTTCCCTACTGTTTAGGAGAAGAACTGGATATTCAAAGTCTTGATTAGTTTTAATGATGTTAGTCGGATACAATACATGTTTAGGAAGTGTCGATGTTCAAGAAAGGAACTGGTTATTCAAAGGCTTGTTTTGTTTGCTTGATGTTAGTCTGCAGATTAGGAAAGAAGTATTTTATAGAAAATCGTTAGTTTTGTTGGTCTCTAGCAAAGACATTGAGCCAAAGTAACTAGCTACAATTGATCTGACCCTTCCCTACTGTTTAGGAGAAGAACTGGATATTCAAAGTCTTGATTAGTTTTAATGATGTTAGTCGGATACAATACATGTTTAGGAAGTGTCGATGTTCAAGAAAGGAACTGGTTATTCAAAGGCTTGTTTAGTTTGGTTGATGTTAGTCTGAAGATTAGGAAAGAAGTATTTTATTGAAAATTGTTAGTTTTGGTCTCTAGCAAAGACTTTAAGCCAAAGTAACTAGCAACCATTTATCTGACCCTTCCCAACTGTTTAGAAAAAGAACTGGTTATTCAAAGGCTTGTTTAGTTTGAATGATGTTAGTCTGAAGATTAGTAAAGAACGATTTTATAGAAAATTGTTAGTTTTGTTGGTCTCTAGCAAAGACTTTAAGCCAAAGTTACTAGCTACCATTGATCTGACCCTTCCGAACTATTTAGAAAATAAACTGGTTAGTCAAAGGCTTGTTTTGTTTGAATGATATTAGTCAGATACAATACATGCTTAGGAAGTATCAATGTTGAAGAAAGGAACTGGTTATTCAAAGGCTTGTTTAGTTTGGTTGATGTTAGTCTGAAGATTAAGAAAGAAGGATTTTAATGAAAATTATTAGTTTTGTTGGTCTCTAGCAAAGACTTTAAGCCAAAGTTACTAGCTACCTTTGATCTGACCCTTCCCAACTGTTTAGAAAAAGAGCTGGTTATTCAAAAGCTTGTTTAGTTTGAATGATGTTAGTCTGAAGATTAGGAAAGAAGGATTTTATTGAAAATTGTTAGTTTTGTTGGTCTCTAGCAAAGACTTTAAGCCAAAGTAACTAGCTACCATTGATCTGACCCTTCCCAACTGTATAGGAAAAGAACTTGTTATTCAAAGGCTTGTTTAGTTTGAATGATTTTAGTCTGAAGATTAAGAAAGAAGGATTTTATTGAAAATTGTTAGTTTTGTTGGTCTCTAGCAAAGACTTTAAGCCAAAGTAACTAGCTACCATTTATCTGACCCTTCCCAACTGTTTAGAAAAAGAACTGTTTATTCAAAGGCCTTTTTAGTTTTGTTGACGTTAGCATGAAGATTAGGAAAGAAGGATTTTATTGAAAATTGTTAGTTTTGTTGGTCTCTAGCAAAGACTTTAAGCCAAAGTCACTAGCTACCATTGATCTGAACCTTCCCAACTGTTTAGAATAGAGCTGGTTATTCAAAGGCTTGTTTTATTTTAATGATATTAGTTAGATACAATACATGCTTAGGAAGTATCAATGTTCAAGAAAGGAACTGGTTATTCAAAGGCTTGTTTAGTTTGGTTGATGTTAGTCTGCAGATTAGGAAAGAAGTATTTTATAGAAAATCGTTAGTTTTGTTGGTCTCTAGCAAAGACATTGAGCCAAAGTAACTAGCTACAATTGATCTGACCCTTTCCTACTGTTTAGGAGAAGAACTTGTTATTCAAAGTCTTGATTAGTTTGAATGATGTTAGTCGCATACAATACATGTTTAGGAAGTGTCGATGTTCAAGAAAGGAACTGGTTATTCAAAGGCTTGTTTAGTTTGGTTGATGTTAGTCTTAAGATTAGGAAAGAAGTATTTTATTGAAAATTGTTAGTTTTGTTGGTCTCTAGCAAAGACTTTAAGCCAAAGTAACTAGCAACCATTTATCTGACCCTTTCCAACTGTTTAGAAAAAGAACTGGTTATTCAAAGGCTTGTTTAGTTTGAATGATGTTAGTCTGAAGATTAGGAAAGAAGGATTTTATTAAAAATTGTTAGTTTTGTTGGTCTCTAGCAAAGACTTTAAGCCAAAGTCACTAGCTACCATTGATCTGACCCTTCCAAACTGTTTAGGAAAAAAACCTGTTATTCAAAGGCTTGTTTAGTTTGAATGATGTTAGTCAGATACAATACATGCTTAGGAAGTATCGATGTTCAAGAAAGGAACTGGTTATTCAAAGGCTTGTTTAGTTTGGTTGATGTTAGTCTGCAGATTAGGAAAGAAGTATTTTATAGAAAATCGTTAGTTTTGTTGGTCTCTAGCAAAGACTTTGAGCCAAAGTAACTAGCTACTATTGATCTGACCCTTCCCAACTGTTTAGGAAAAGAACTGGTTATGCAAAGGCTAGTTTAGTTTGAATGATGTTAGTCAAATATAATACATCCTTAGGAAGTATCTATGTTCAAGAAAGGAACTGGTTATTCAAAGGCTTGTTTAGTTTAGTTGATGTTAGTCTGCAGATTAGAAAAAAAGGATTTTATTTAAAATTGTTAGTTTTGTTGGTCTCTAGCAAAGACTTTAAGCCAAAGTATCTAGCTACCATTGATTAGGAAACAAAGATTTTATTGAAAATTGTTAGTTTTGTTGGTCTCTAGCAAAGACTTTAAGCCAAAGTAACTAGCTACCATTGATCTGACCCTTCCCAACTGTTTAGGAAAAGAACTTGTTATTCAAAGGCTTGTTTAGTTTGAATGATGTTAGTCTGAAGATTAGGAAATAAGGATTTTATTGATAATTGTTAGTTTTGTTGGTCTCTAGCAAAGACTTTAAGCCAAAGTAACTAGCTACCATTTATCAGACCCTTCCGAACTGTTTAGAAAAAGAACTGGTTATTCAAAGGCCTGTTTAGTTTTGTTGATGTTAGCCTGAAGATTAGGAAAGAAGGATTTTATTGAAAATTGTTAGTTTTGTTGGTCTCTAGCAAAGACTTTAATCCAAAGTCACTAGCTACCATTGATCTGACCCTTCCCAACTGTTTAGGAAAAGAACTGGTTATTCAAAGGCTTGATTAGAATTGTTGATGTTAGTCTGAAGATTAGGAAAGAAGGATTTTATTGAAAATTGTTAGTTTTGTTGGTCTCTAGCAATGACTTTAAGCCGAAGTAACTAGCTACCATTGATCTGACCCTTCCCAACTGCTTAGAAAAAGAACTGGTTATTCAAAGGCTTGTATAGTTTGAATGATGTTAGTCAAATACAATACATGCCTAGGAAGTATCGATGTTCAAGAAAGGAACTGGTTATTCAAAGGCTTGTTTAGTTTGGTTGTTGTTAGTCTGAAGATTAGGAAAGAAGGATTTTATTGAAAATCGTTAGTTTTGTTGGTCTCAGGCAAAGACTTTCAGCCAAAGTAACTGGCTACCATTGATCTGACCCTTCCTAACTGTTTAGGAAAAGAACCTGTTATTCAAAGGCTTGTTTAGTTTTGTTGATGTTAGTCAAATACAATACATGCCTAGGAAGTATCGATGTTCAAGAAAGGAACTTGTTATTCAAAGGCTTGTTTAGTTTGGTTGATGTTAGTCTGGAGATTTTGAAAGAAGGATTTATTGAAAATAGTTAGTTTTGTTGGTCTCAGGCAAAGACTTTAAGCCAAAGTAACTAGCTACCATTGATCTGACCCTTCCCAACTGTTTAGGAAACGAATTGGTTATTCAAAGGCTAGTTTAGTTTGAATCTTGTTAGTCAAATGCAATACATCCTTAGGAAGTATCGATGTTCAAGAAAGGAACTGGTTATTCAAAGGCTTGTTTAGTTTGGTTGATGTTAGTCTGCAGATTGGGAAAGAAGTATTTTATTGAAAATTGTTAGTTTTGATGGTCTCTAGCAAAGACTTTAAGCCAAAGTAACTAGCTACCATTGATTAGGAAAGAAGGATTTTATTGAAAATTGTTAGTTTTGTTGGTCTCTAGCAAAGACTTTAAGCCAAAGTAACTAGCTACCATTGATCTGACCCTTCCCAACTGTTTAGGAAAAGAACTTGTTATTCAAAGGCTTGTTTAGTTTGAATGATGTTAGTGAAATACAATACATCCTTAGGAAGTATCGATGTTCAAGAAAGGAACTGGTTATTCAAAGGCTTGTTTAGTTTAGTTGATGTTAGTCTGAAGATTAGGAAAGGAGGATTTTATTGAAAATTGTTAGTTTGTTGGTCTCAGGTAAAGACTTTCAGCCAAAGTATCTAGCTACCATTGATCTGACCCCTCCCAACTGTCTTGGAAAGGAACTGGTTTATGATTCAATCGTTTGTTTAGTTTAAATGATGTTTGTCAGATACAATACATTCATGCTTAGAAAGTAAGGGTTTTCACTAATAATTGGTACAATTTTAGCTTTATTGGTCTCAGGAAACTTTCAGTCAAAACAACTAGCTACCATTGGTCTGACCCTTCTCAACTGTCTAGGAAAGTAATTGGTTTAAGATTTAATAGCTTGTTTAGTTTGAATGAAGTTAGTCGGATACAATACATGCTTAGGAAGTATCGATATTCAAGACCGGAACTGCATTGTTATTCAAAGGCTTGTTTAGTTTGGTTGATGTTAGTCTGAAGATTAGGAAAGAAGGATTTCATTGAAAATAGTTAGATTTGTTTGTCTCTGGCAAAGACTTTAAGGCAAAGTCAGTAGCTACCATTGATCTGACCCTTCCCAACTGTTTAGAAAAAGAACTGGTTATTTAAAGGCTTGTTTAGTTTGAATGATGTTAGTCAGATACAATACATGATTAGGAAGTATCTATGTTCAAGAAAGGAACTTGTTATTCAAGGACTTGTTTAGATTCGTTGATGTTAGTCTGAAGATTAGGAAAGAAGGATTTTAATGAAAATTATTAGTTTTGTTGGTCTCTAGCAAAGACTTTAAGCCAAAGTTACTAGCTACTTTTTATCTGACCTTTCCCAACTGTTTAAAAAAAGAGCTGGTTATTCAAAAGCTTGTTTAGTTTTTATGATGTTATTCTGAAGATTAGGAAAGAAGGATTTTATTGAAAATTGTTAGTTTTGTTGGTCTCTAGCAAAGACTTTCAGCCAAAGTAACTAGCTACCATTGATCTGACCCTTCCCAACTGTTTTGGAAAAGAACTGGTTATTCAAAGGCTTGTTTAGTTTGAATAATGTTAGTCTGAAGATTAGGAAAGAAGGATTTTATTGAAAATTGTTAGTTTTGTTGGTCTCTAGTAAAGACTTTAAGCCAAAGTCACTAGCTACCATTGATCTGACCCTTCCCAACTGTTTAAAAAAAGAGCTGGTTATTCAAAGGCTTGTTTTGTTTGCTTGATGTTAGTCTGCAGATTAGGAAAGAAGTATTTTAAAGAAAATCGTTAGTTTTGTTGGTCTCTAGCAAAGACATTGAGCCAAAGTAACTAGCTACAATTGATCTGACCCTTCCCTACTGTTTAGGAGAAGAACTGGTTATTCAAAGTCTTGATTAGTTTTAATGATGTTTGTCGGATACAATACATGTTTAGGAAGTGTCGTTGTTCAAGAAAGGAACTGGTTATTCAAAGGCTTGTTTAGTTTGGTTGATGTTAGTCTGAAGATTAAGAAAGAAGGATTTTATTTAAAATTGTTAGTTTTTTTGTCTCTAGCAAAGACTTTAAGCCAAAGTAACTTGCTACCATTTATCTGACCCTTCCCAACTGTTTAGAAAAAGAGCTGGTTATTCAAAGGCCTGTTTAGTTTTGTTGATGTTAGCCTGAAAATTAGGAAAGAAGGATTTTATTGAAAATTGTTAGTTTTGTTGGTCTCAGGCAAAGACTTTCAGCCAAAGTAACTAGCTACCATTTATCTGACCCTTCCCAACTGTTTATAAAAAGAACTGGTTATTCAAAGGCTTGTTTAGTTTGAATGATGTTAGTCAAATACAATACATGCCTAGGAAGTATCGATGTTCAAGAAAGGAACTGGTTATTCAAAGGCTTGTTTAGTTTGAATGATGTTAGTCAGATACAATACATGCTTAGGAAGTATCGATGTTCAAGAAAGGAACTTGTTATTCAAGGGCTTGTTTAGTTTCGTTGATGTTAGTCTAAAGATTAGGAAAGATGGATTTTAATGATAATTATTAGTTTTGTTGGTCTCTAGCAAAGACTTTAAGCCAAAGTTACTAGCTACTTTTGATCTGACCCTTCCCAACTGTTTAAAAAAAGAGCTGGTTATTCAAAAGCTTGTTTAGTTTTAATGATGTTAGTCTGAAGATTAGGAAAGAAGAATTTTATTGAAAATTGTTAGTTTTGTTTGTGTCTAGCAAAGACTTTCAGCCAAAGTAACTAGCTACCATTGATCTGACCCTTCCCAACTGTTTTGGCAAAGAACTAGTTATTCAAAGGCTTGTTTAGTTTGAATAATGTTAGTCTGAAGATTAGGAAAGAAGGATTTTATTGAAAATTGTTAGTTTTGTTGGTCTCTAGTAAAGACTTTAAGCCAAAGTCACTAGCTACCATTGATCTGACCCTTCCCAACTGTTTAGAAAAAGAGCTGGTTATTTAAAGGCTTGTTTAGTTTGAATGATATTAGTCAGATACAATACATGCTTAGGAAGTATCAATGTTCAAGTAAGGAACTGGTTATTCAAAGCTTGTTTAGTTTGCTTGATTTTAGTCTAGGAAAGAAGTATTTTATTGAAAATCGTTAGTTTTGTTGGTCTCTAGCAAAGACATTGAGCCAATGTAACTAGTTACAATTGATCTGACCCTTCCCTACTGTTTAGGAGAAGAACTGGTTATTCAAAGTCTTGATTAGTTTTAATGATGTTAGTCGGATACAATACATGTTTAGGAAGTGTCGATGTTCAAGAAAGGAACTGGTTATTCAAAGGCTTGTTTAGTTTGGTTGATGTTAGTCTGAAGATTAGGAAAGAAGGATTTTATTGAAAATTGTTAGGTTTTTTTATCTCAGGCAAAGACTTTCAGCCAAAGTAACTGGCTACCATTGATCTGACCCTTCCAAACTGTTTAGGAAAAAAACCTGTTATTCAAAGGCTTGTTTAGTTTGAATGATGTTAGTCAGATACAATACATGCTTAGGAAGTATCGATGTTCAAGAAAGGAACTAGTTATTCAAAGGCTTGTTTAGTTTGGTTGATGTTAGTCTGCAGATTAGGAAAGAAGTATTTTATAGAAAATCGTTAGTTTTGTTTGTCTCTAGCAAAGACTTTGAGCCAAAGTAACTAGCTACCATTGATCTGACCCTTCCCAACTGTTTAGGAAAAGAACTGGTTATTCAAAGGCTTGTTTAGTTTAAATGATGGTAGTCCGATACAATACATGCCTAGGAAGTATCGATGTTCAAGAAAGGAACTTGTTATTCAAAGGCTAGTTTAGTTTGGTTGATGTTAGTCTGAAGATTAGGAAAGAAGGATTTATTTAAAATATTTAGTTTTGTTGGTCTCTAGCAAAGACTTTAAGCCAAAGTAACAAGCTACCATTGATCTGACCCTTCCCAACTGTTTAGGAAAAGAACTAGTTATCCAAAGGCTTGTTTAGTTTGAATGATGTTAGTCAGATACAATACATGCTTAGGAAGTATCGATGTTCAAGAAAGGAACTGGTTATTCAAAGGCCGGTTTAGTTTGGTTGATGTTAGTCTGAATAATATTAAGAAAGAGGAATTTTACTCAAAAATTGTTATTTTTTTTGTCTCTTGCAAAGACTTTAAGCCAAAGTAACTAGCTACCATTGAACTGACCCTTTCCAACTGTTTAGGAAACGAACTGGTTATTCAAAAGCTAGTTTAGTTTGAATGATGTTAGTCAAATACAATACATTCTTAAGAAGTATCGATGTTCAAGAAAGGAACTGGTTATTCAAAGGCTTGTTTAGTTTGGTTGATGTTAGTCTGCAGATTAGGAAAGAAGTATTTTATAGAAAATCGTTAGTTTTGTTGGTCTCTAGCAAAGACTTTGAGCCAAAGAAACTAGCTACCATTGATCTGACCCTTCCCAACTTTTTAGGAAAAGAACTGGTTATTCAAAGGCTTGTTTAGTTTAAATGATGTTAGTCGGATTCAATACATGCTTAGGAAGTATCGATGTTCAAGAAAGGAACTATTTATTCAAAGGCTTGTTTAGTTTGGTTGATGTTTGTCTGAAGATTAGGAAAGAAGGATTTATTGAAAATTGTTAGTTTTGTTGGTCTCTAGCAAAGACTTTAAGCCAAAGTAACAAGCTACCATTGATCTGACCCTTCCAAACTGTTTAGGAAAAGAACTGGTTATGCAAAGGCTAGTTTAGTTTGAATGATGTTAGTCAAATACAATACATCCTTAGGAAGTATCGATGTTCAAGAAAGGAACTGGTTATTCAAAGGCTTGTTTAGTTTGGTTGATGTTAGTCTGCAGATTAGGAAAGAAGGATTTTATTGAAAATTGTTAGTTTTGTTGGTCTCTAGCAAAGACTTTAAGCCAAAGTAACTAGCTACCATTGACCTGACCCTTTCCAACTTTTTAGGAAAAGAACTTGTTATTCAAAGGCTTGTTTAGTTTGCTTGATGTTAGTCTGAAGATTAAGAAAGAAGGATTTTATTGAAAATTGTTAGTTTCGTTGGTCTCTAGCAAAGACTTTAAGCCTAAGTAACTAGCTACCATTTATCAGACCCTTCGGAACTGTTTAGAAAAAGAACTGGTTATTCAAAGGCCTGTTTAATTTTGTTGATGTTAGCCTGAAGATTAGGAAAGAAGGATTGTATTGAAAATTGTTAGTTTTGTTGGTCTCTAGCAAAGACTTTAAGCCAAAGTCACTAGCTACCATTGATCTGACCCTTCCCAACTGTTTAGAAAAAGAACTGGTTATTCAAAGGCTTGTTTAGTTTGGTTGATGTTTGTCTGAAGATTAGGAAAGAAGGATTTATTGAAAATTGTTAGTTTGTTGGTCTCTAGCAAAGACTTTAAGCCAAAGTAACAAGCTACCATTGATCTGACCCTTCCAAACTGTTTAGGAAAAGAACTGGTTATTCAAAGGTTAGTTTAGTTTGAATGATGTTAGTCAAATACAATACATGCTTAAGAAGTATCAATGTTCAAGAAAGGAACTGGTTATTCAAAGGCTTGTTTAATTTGGTTGATGTTATTCTTAAGATTAGGAAAGAAGGATTTTATTGAAATTTGTTAGTTTTGTTGGTCTCTAGCAAAGACTATGAGCCAAAGTAACTAGCTACCATTGATCTGACCCTTCCCAACTGTTTAGGAAAAGAACTGGTTATTCAAAGGCTTGATTAGTTTTAATGATGTTAGTCGGATACAATACATGTTTAGGAAGTATCGATGTTCAAGAAAGGAACTGGTTATTCAAAGGCTTGTTTAGTTTTGTTGATGTTAGTCTGAAGATTAGGAAAGAAGGATTTTATTTAAAATTGTTAGTTTTGTTGGTCTCTTGCAATGACTTTAAGCCAAAGTTACTAGCTACCTTTGATCTGACCTTTCCGAACTATTTAGAAAAAGTGCTGGTTATTCAAAGGCTTGTTTGTTTGAATGATATTAGTCAGATACAATACATGCTTAGGAAGTATCAATGTTCAAGAAAGGAAGTGGTAATTCAAAGGCTTGTTTAGTCTGGTTGATGTTTGTCTGAAGATTAGTAAAGAAGAATTTTAATGAAAATTGTTAGTTTTGTTGGTCTCTAGCAAAGACTTTAAGCCAAAGTAACTTGCTACCATTTATCTGACCCTTCCCAACTGTTTAGAAAAAGAGCTGGTTATTCAAAGGACTGTTTAGTTTGGTTGATTTTAGTCTGAAGATTAGGAAAGAAAGATTTTATTGATGTTAGTCGGATACAATACATGTTTAAGAAGTGTCGATGTTCAAGAAAGGAACTGGTTATTCAAAGGCTTGTTTAGTTTGAATGATGTTAGTCAGATACAATACATGCTTAGGAAGTATCGATGTTCAAGAAAGGAACTGGTTATTCCAAGGCTTGTTTAGTTTGCTTGATGTTACTCTGAAGATTAGGAAAGAAGGATTTTATTGAAAATTTTTATTTTGTTGGTCTCAGGCAAATACTTTCACACAAAGTAACTGGCTACCATTGATCTGACCCTTCCCAACTGTTTAGGAAAAGAACTTGTTATTCAAAGGCTTGTTTAGTTTGAGTGATTTTAGTCAGATACAATACATGCTTAGGAAGTATCGATGTTCAAGAAAGGAACTGGTTATTCAAATGCTTATTTAGTTTGCTTGATGTTAGTCTGCAGATTAGGAAAGAAGTATTTTATATAAAATCGTTAGTTTTGTTTGTCTCTAGCAAAGACTTTGAGCCAAAGTAACTAGCTACCATTGATCTGACCCTTCCCAACTGTTTAGAAAAAGAGCTGGTTATTCAAAGGCTTGTTTTGTTTGAATGATATTAGTTAGATACAATACATGCTTAGGAAGTATCAATGTTCAAGTAAGGAACTGGTTATTCAAAGGCTTGTTTAGTTTGCTTGATTTTAGTCTAGGAAAGAAGTATTTTATTGAAAATCGTTTGTTTTGTTGGTCTCTAGCAAAGACATTGAGCCAATGTAACTAGTTACAATTGATCTGACCCTTCCCTACTGTTTAGGAGAAGAACTGGTTATTCAAAGTCTTGATTAGTTTTAATGATGTTAGTCGGATACAATACATGTTTAGGAAGTGTCGATGTTCAAGAATGGAACTGGTTATTCAAAGGCATGTTTAGTTTGAATGAGGTTAGTCTTAAGATTAGGAAAGAAGGATTTTATTGAAAATTGTTAGTTTTGTTGGTCTCTAGCAAAGACTTTAAGCCAAAGTTACTAGCTACCATTGATCTGACCCTTCCGAACTATTTAGAAATAAGCTGGTTATTCAAAGGCTTGTTTTGTTTGAATGATATTAGTCAGATACAATACATGCTTAGGAAGTATCAATGTTGAAGAAAGGAACTGGTTATTCAAAGGCTTGTTTAGTTTGGTTGATGTTAGTCTGAAGATTAAGAAAGAAGGATTTTAATGAAAATTGTTAGTTTTGTTGGTCTCTAGCAAAGACTTTAAGCCAAAGTCACTAGCTACCATTGATCTGACCCTTCCCAACTGTTTAGAATAGAGCTGGTTATTCAAAGACTTGTTTTGTTTGAATGATATTAGTTAGATACAATACATGCTTAGGAAGTATCAATGTTCAAGAAAGGAACTGGTTATTCAAAGGCTTGTTTAGTTTGGTTGATGTTAGTCTGAAGATTAGGAAAGAAGGATTTTATTGAAAATTGTTAGGTTTTTTTATCTCAGGCAAAGACTTTCAGCCAAAGTAACTGGCTACCATTGATCTGACCCTTCCAAACTGTTTAGGAAAAAAACCTGTTATTCAAAGGCTTGTTTAGTTTGAATGATGTTAGTCAGATACAATACATGCTTAGGAAGTATCGATGTTCAAGAAAGGAACTGGTTATTCAAAGGCTTGTTTAGTTTGGTTGATGTTAGTCTGCAGATTAGGAAAGAAGTATTTTATAGAAAATCGTTAGTTTTGTTTGTCTCTAGCAAAGACATTGAGCCAAAGTAACTAGCTACCATTGATCTGACCCTTCCCAACTGTTTAGGAAAAGAACTGGTTATTCAAAGGCTTGTTTAGTTTAAATGATGGTAGTCCGATACAATACATGCCTAGGAAGTATCGATGTTCAAGAAAGGAACTTGTTATTCAAAGGCTAGTTTAGTTTGGTTGATGTTAGTCTGAAGATTAGGAAAGAAGGATTTATTTAAAATATTTAGTTTTGTTGGTCTCTAGCAAAGACTTTAAGCCAAAGTAACAAGCTACCATTGATCTGACCCTTCCCAACTGTTTAGGAAAAGAACTAGTTATCCAAAGGCTTGTTTAGTTTGAATGATGTTAGTCAGATACAATACATGCTTAGGAAGTATCGATGTTCAAGAAAGGAACTGGTTATTCAAAGGCCGGTTTAGTTTGGTTGATGTTAGTCTGAATAATATTAAGAAAGAGGAATTTTACTCAAAAATTGTTATTTTTTTTGTCTCTGGCAAAGACTTTAAGCCAAAGTAACTAGCTACCATTGAACTGACCCTTTCCAACTTTTTAGGAAACGAACTGGTTATTCAAAGGCTAGTTTAGTTTGAATGATGTTAGTCAAATACAATACATTCTTAAGAAGTATCGATGTTCAAGAAAGGAACTGGTTATTCAAAGGCTTGTTTAGTTTGGTTGATGTTAGTCTGCAGATTAGGAAAGAAGTATTTTATAGAAAATTGTTAGTTTTGTTGGTCTCTAGCAAAGACTTTGAGCCAAAGAAACTAGCTACCATTGATCTGACCCTTCCCAACTTTTTAGGAAAAGAACTGGTTATTCAAAGGCTTGTTTAGTTTAAATGATGTTAGTCGGATTCAATACATGCTTAGGAAGTATCGATGTTCAAGAAAGGAACTATTTATTCAAAGGCTTGTTTAGTTTGGTTGATGTTTGTCTGAAGATTAGGAAAGAAGGATTTATTGAAAATTGTTAGTTTTGTTGGTCTCTAGCAAAGACTTTAAGCCAAAGTAACAAGCTACCATTGATCTGACCCTTCCCAACTGTTTAGGAAAAGAACTTGTTATTCAAAGGCTTGTTTAGTTTGCTTGATGTTAGTCTGAAGATTAAGAAAGAAGGATTTTATTGAAAATTGTTAGTTTCGTTGGTCTCTAGCAAAGACTTTAAGCCTAAGTAACTAGCTACCATTTATCAGACCCTTCGGAACTGTTTAGAAAAAGAACTGGTTATTCAAAGGCCTGTTTAATTTTGTTGATGTTAGCCTGAATATTAGGAAAGAAGGATTGTATTGAAAATTGTTAGTTTTGTTGGTCTCTAGCAAAGACTTTAAGCCAAAGTCACTAGCTACCATTGATCTGGCCCTTCCCAACTGTTTAGAAAAAGAACTGGTTATTAAAAGGTTAGTTTAGTTTGAATGATGTTAGTCAAATACAATACATGCTTAAGAAGTATCAATGTTCAAGAAAGGAACTGGTTATTCAAAGGCTTGTTTAATTTGGTTGATGTTATTCTTAAGATTAGGAAAAAGGATTTTATTGAAATTTGTTAGTTTTGTTGGTCTCTAGCAAAGACTATGAGCCAAAGTAACTAGCTACCATTGATCTGACCCTTCGCAACTGTTTAGGAAAAGAACTGGTTATTCAAAGGCTTGATTAGTTTTAATGATGTTAGTCGGATACAATACATGTTTAGGAAGTATCGATGTTCAAGAAAGGAACTGGTTATTCAAAGGCTTGTTTAGTTTGGTTGATGTTAGTCTGAAGATTAGGAAAGAAGGATTTTATTTAAAATTGTTAGTTTTGTTGGTCTCTTGCAATGACTTTAAGCCAAAGTTACTAGCTACCATTGATCTGACCTTTCCGAACTATTTAGAAAAAGTGCTGGTTATTCAAAGGCTTGTTTGTTTGAATGATATTAGTCAGATACAATACATGCTTAGGAAGTATCAATGTTTAAGAAAGGAAGTGGTAATTCAAAGGCTTGTTTAGTCTGGTTGATGTTTGTCTGAAGATTAGTAAAGAAGAATTTCAATGAAAATTGTTAGTTTTGTTGGTCTCTAGCAAAGACTTTAAGCCAAAGTAACTTGCTACCATTTATCTGACCCTTCCCAACTGTTTAGAAAAAGAGCTGGTTATTCAAAGGACTGTTTAGTTTGGTTGATTTTAGTCTGAAGATTAGGAAAGAAAGATTTTATTGATGTTAGTCGGATACAATACATGTTTTAGAAGTGTCGATGTTCAAGAAAGGAACTGGTTATTCAAAGGCTTGTTTAGTTTGAATGAATTTAGTCAGATACAATACATGCTTAGGAAGTCTCGATGTTCAAGAAAGGAACTGGTTATTCCAAGGCTTGTTTAGTTTGCTTGATGTTAGTCTGCAAATTAGGAAAGAAGTATTTTATTGAAAATCGTTAGTTTTGTTGGTCTCTAGCAAAGACTTTGAGCCAAAGTAACTAGCTACCATTGATCTGACCCTTCCCAACTGTTTAGAAAAAGAACTGGTTATTCAAAGGCTTGTTTAGTTTGAATGATGTTAGTCAAATACAATACATGCCAAGGAAGTATCGATGTTCAAGAAAGGAACTGGTTATTCAAAGGCCGGTTTAGTTTGGTTGATGTTAGTCTGAATAATATTAAGAAAGAGGAATTTTACTCAAAAATTGTTATTTTTTTTGTCTCTGGCAAAGACTTTAAGCCAAAGTAACTAGCTACCATTGAACTGACCCTTTCCAACTTTTTAGGAAACGAACTGGTTATTCAAAGGCTAGTTTAGTTTGAATGATGTTAGTCAAATACAATACATTCTTAAGAAGTATCGATGTTCAAGAAAGGAACTGGTTATTCAAAGGCTTGTTTAGTTTGGTTGATGTTAGTCTGCAGATTAGGAAAGAAGTATTTTATAGAAAATTGTTAGTTTTGTTGGTCTCTAGCAAAGACTTTGAGCCAAAGAAACTAGCTACCATTGATCTGACCCTTCCCAACTTTTTAGGAAAAGAACTGGTTATTCAAAGGCTTGTTTAGTTTAAATTATGTTAGTCGGATTCAATACATGCTTAGGAAGTATCGATGTTCAAGAAAGGAACTATTTATTCAAAGGCTTGTTTAGTTTGGTTGATGTTTGTCTGAAGATTAGGAAAGAAGGATTTATTGAAAATTGTTAGTTTTGTTGGTCTCTAGCAAAGACTTTAAGCCAAAGTAACAAGCTACCATTGATCTGACCCTTCCCAACTGTTTAGGAAAAGAACTTGTTATTCAAAGGCTTGTTTAGTTTGCTTGATGTTAGTCTGAAGATTAAGAAAGAAGGATTTTATTGAAAATTGTTAGTTTCGTTGGTCTCTAGCAAAGACTTTAAGCCTAAGTAACTAGCTACCATTTATCAGACCCTTCGGAACTGTTTAGAAAAAGAACTGGTTATTCAAAGGCCTGTTTAATTTTGTTGATGTTAGCCTGAATATTAGGAAAGAAGGATTGTATTGAAAATTGTTAGTTTTGTTGGTCTCTAGCAAAGACTTTAAGCCAAAGTCACTAGCTACCATTGATCTGGCCCTTCCCAACTGTTTAGAAAAAGAACTGGTTATTAAAAGGTTAGTTTAGTTTGAATGATGTTAGTCAAATACAATACATGCTTAAGAAGTATCAATGTTCAAGAAAGGAACTGGTTATTCAAAGGCTTGTTTAATTTGGTTGATGTTATTCTTAAGATTAGGAAAAAGGATTTTATTGAAATTTGTTAGTTTTGTTGGTCTCTAGCAAAGACTATGAGCCAAAGTAACTAGCTACCATTGATCTGACCCTTCGCAACTGTTTAGGAAAAGAACTGGTTATTCAAAGGCTTGATTAGTTTTAATGATGTTAGTCGGATACAATACATGTTTAGGAAGTATCGATGTTCAAGAAAGGAACTGGTTATTCAAAGGCTTGTTTAGTTTGGTTGATGTTAGTCTGAAGATTAGGAAAGAAGGATTTTATTTAAAATTGTTAGTTTTGTTGGTCTCTTGCAATGACTTTAAGCCAAAGTTACTAGCTACCATTGATCTGACCTTTCCGAACTATTTAGAAAAAGTGCTGGTTATTCAAAGGCTTGTTTGTTTGAATGATATTAGTCAGATACAATACATGCTTAGGAAGTATCAATGTTTAAGAAAGGAAGTGGTAATTCAAAGGCTTGTTTAGTCTGGTTGATGTTTGTCTGAAGATTAGTAAAGAAGAATTTCAATGAAAATTGTTAGTTTTGTTGGTCTCTAGCAAAGACTTTAAGCCAAAGTAACTTGCTACCATTTATCTGACCCTTCCCAACTGTTTAGAAAAAGAGCTGGTTATTCAAAGGACTGTTTAGTTTGGTTGATTTTAGTCTGAAGATTAGGAAAGAAAGATTTTATTGATGTTAGTCGGATACAATACATGTTTTAGAAGTGTCGATGTTCAAGAAAGGAACTGGTTATTCAAAGGCTTGTTTAGTTTGAATGAATTTAGTCAGATACAATACATGCTTAGGAAGTCTCGATGTTCAAGAAAGGAACTGGTTATTCCAAGGCTTGTTTAGTTTGCTTGATGTTAGTCTGCAAATTAGGAAAGAAGTATTTTATTGAAAATCGTTAGTTTTGTTGGTCTCTAGCAAAGACTTTGAGCCAAAGTAACTAGCTACCATTGATCTGACCCTTCCCAACTGTTTAGAAAAAGAACTGGTTATTCAAAGGCTTGTTTAGTTTGAATGATGTTAGTCAAATACAATACATGCCAAGGAAGTATCGAAGTTCAAGAAAGGAACTGGTTATTCAAAAGCTTGTTTAGTTTGGTTGATGTTAGTCTGAAGATTAGGAAAGAAGGTTTTTATTCAAAAATTGTTAATTTTGTTGGTCTCTGGCAAAGACTTTAAGCCAAGGTATTCAAGGGCTTTTTTTGTTTCGTTGATGTTAGTCTGAAGATTAGGAAAGAAGGATTTTAATGAAAATTATTAGTTTTGTTGGTCTCTAGCAAAGACTTTAAACCAAAGTTACTAGCTACCTTTAATCTGACCCTTCCCAACTGTTTAGAAAAAAGAGCTGGTTTTTCAAAAGCTTGTTTAGTTTGAATGATGTTAGTCTGAAGATTAGAAAAGAAGGATTTTATTGAAAATTGATAGTTTTGTTGGTCTCTAGCAAAGACTTTAAGCCAAAGTACCTAGCTACCATTTATCTGACCCTTCCCAACTGTTTAGAAAAAGAACTGTTTTTTCAAAGGCCTGTTTAGTTTCGTTGATTTTAGCCTGAAGATTAAGAAGGAAGGATTTTATTGATAATTGTTAGTTTTGTTGGTCTCTTGCAAAGACTTTAAGCCAAAGTAATTGGCTACCATTTATCTGATCCTTCCCAACTATTTAGAAAAAGAGCTGGTTATTCAAAGGCTTGTTTAGTTTGAATGTTATTAGTCAGATACAATACATGCTTAGGAAGTATCAATGTTCAAGATAGGAACTGGTTATTCAATGGCTTGTTTAGTTTGGTTGATGTTACTCTGAAGATTAGGAAAGAAGGATTTTATTGAAAATTTTTATTTTGTTGGTCTCAGGCAAATACTTTCACACAAAGTAACTAGCTACCATTGATCTGACCCTTCCCAACTGTTTAGGAAAAGAACTTGTTATTCAAAGGCTTGTTTAGTTTGAGTGATTTTAGTCAGATACAATACATGCTTAGGAAGTATCGATGTTCAAGAAAGGAACTGGTTATTCAAATGCTTATTTAGTTTGCTTGATGTTAGTCTGCAGATTAGGAAAGAAGTATTTTATATAAAATCGTTAGTTTTGTTTGTCTCTAGCAAAGACTTTGAGCCAAAGTAACTAGCTACCATTGATCTGACCCTTCCCAACTGTTTAGGGAAAGAACTGGTTATTCAAAGGCTTGATTAGTTTTAATGATGTTAGTCGGATACAATACATGTTTAGGAAGTGTAGATGTTCAAGAATGGAACTGGTTATTCAAAGGCTTGTTTAGTTTGGTTGATGTTAGTCTTAAGATTAGGAAAGAAGGATTTTATTGAAAATTGTTAGTTTTGTTGGTCTCAGGCAAAGACTTTCAGCCAAAGTAACTAGCTACCATTGATCTGACCCTTCCTAACTGTTTAGGAAAAGAACTGGTTATTCAAAGAAGGCTTGTTTAGTTTGAATGATGTTAGTCTGAAGATTAGGAAAGAAGGATTTTATTGAAAATTGTTAGTTTTGTTGGTCTCTAGCAAAGACTTTAAGCCAAAGTAACTAGCTACCATTTATCTGACCCTTTCCAACTGTTTAGAAAAAGAACTGGTTATTCAAAGGCCTGTTTAGTTTTGTTGATGTTAGCCTGAAGATTAGGAAAGTAGGATTTTATTGAAAATTGTTAGTTTTGTTGGTCTCTAGCAAAGACTTTCAGCCAAAGTAACTGGCTACCATTGATCTGACCCTTCCAAACTGTTTAGGAAAAGAACCTGTTATTCAAAGGCTTGTTTAGTTTGAATGATGTTAGTCAGATACAATACATGCTTAGGAAGTATCGCTGTTCATGAAAGGAACTGGTTATTCAAAGGCTTGATTAGTTTTAATGATGTTAGTCGGATACCGTAAACTCTGATAAATAACCGGGGACGGTTATAATTAGAATTTGCAGCCTCAGTGGGCGGTTACTTTTACATGGGCGGGTATAATCACAGATCGGTTATTTTTGCAAAACAACCGTTAATAGCGTGGCAGATTTACAGAAACATATCCTACGCTGAGATCAGCCCGGTAGATGTGAGGTAGGAAGCCTTCAGGCAGGCTAACTGAACGAGCTCCATAGCGTTACCTTAGCTACCGTAGCTTAGTCTTGTTCCCAGAACCCTTCACTAATCATAGCTAGGGTTTTCTCGCTACGACTAACGCCGACTTTTTGGTTTTCCCAGTCTGATTCTCGTCGCTATTCTGTACAGTCGTGTTTTACGTATTAGCTGCATGCTCTGCTTGCTATAGACATTCACACGCGCAAACGCTATTAATTTTACAGATTCAATTTCCTGCCTGGGCTGCACGTGCAAATTATGGGCGGTTATGTTTACATAGAAGGTTTTACACGCGAGTAAACTGTTGTTGTAGTAAATTGATCGGTTATACTAGAGGGGCGGTTACCTTTAAGGGGGCGGTTATTTATCAGATTTTACGATACAATACATGTTTAGGAAGTGTCGATGTTCAAGAAAGGAACTGGTTATTCAAAGGCTTGTTTAGTTTGGTTGATGTTACTCAGAAGATTCGGAAAGAAGCATTTTATTTAAAATTGTTTGTTGTTGTTGGTCTCAGGCAAATACTTTCAGCCAAAGTAACTGGCTACCATTGATCTGACCCTTCCCAACTGTTTAGGAAAAGAACTTGTTATTCAAAGGCTTGTTTAGTTTGAATGATGTTAGTCAGATACAATACATGCTTAGGAAGTATCGATGTTCATGAAAGGAACTGGTTATTCAAATGCTTATTAAGTTTTCTTGATGTTAGTCTGCAGATTAGGAAAGAAGTATTTTATAGAAAATCATTAGTTTTGTTTGTCTCTAGCAAAGACTTTGAGCCAAAGTAACTAGCTACCATTGATCTGACCCTTCCCAACTGTTTAGGAAAAGAACTGGTTATTCAAAGGCTTGATTAGTTTTAATGATGTTAGTCGGATACAATACATGTTTAGGAAGTGTAGATGTTCAAGAATGGAACTGGTTATTCAAAGGCTTGTTTAGTTTGGTTGATGTTAGTCTTAAGATTAGGAAAGAAGGATTTTATTGAAAATTGTTAGTTTTGTTGGTCTCAGGCAAAGACTTTCAGCCAAAGTAACTAACTACCATTGATCTGACCCTTCCTAACTGTTTAGGAAAAGAACTGGTTATTCAAAGGCTTGTTTAGTTTGAATGATGTTAGTCTGAAGATTAGAAAAGAAGGATTTTATTGAAAATTGTTAGTTTTGTTGGTCTCAGGAAAATACTTTCAGCCAAAGTAACTGGCTACCATTGATCTGACCCTTCCCAACTGTTTAGGAAAAGAACTTGTTATTCAAAGGCTTGTTTAGTTTGAATGATGTTAGTCAGATACAATACATGCTTAGGAAGTATCGATGTTCAAGAAAGGAACTGGTTATTCAAAGGCTTGTTTAGTTTGCTTGATGTTAGTCTGCAGATAAGGAAAGAAGTATTTTATAGAAAATCTGTAGTTTTGTTGGTCTCTAGCAAAGACTTTGCGCCAAAGTAACTAGCTACCTTTGATCTGACCCTTCCCAGCTGTTTAGGATAAGAACTGGTTATTCAAAGGCTTGATTAGTTTTAATGTTAGTCGAATACAATACATGTTTAAGAAGTGTCAATGTTCAAGAAAGGAACTGGTTTTTCAAAGGCTTGTTTAGTTTGGTTGATGTTAGTCTGAAGATTAGGAAAGAAGGATTTTATTGAAAATTGTTAGTTTTGTTGGTCTCAGGCAAAGACTTTCAGCCAAAGTAACTAGCTACCATTCATCTGACCCTTCCTAACTGTTTATGAAAAGAACTGGTTATTCAAAGGCTTGTTTAGTTTGAATGATGTTAGTCTGAAGATTAGGAAAGAAGGATTTTATTGAAAATTGTTAGTTTTGTTGGTCTCTAGCAAAGACTTTAAGCCAAAGTAACTAGCTACCATTTATCTGACTCTTCCCAACTGTTTAGAAAAAGAACTGGTTATTCAAAGGCCTGTTTAGTTTCGTTGATTTTAGCTTTAAGATTAAGAATGAAGGATTTTATTGATAATTGTTAGTTTTGTTGGTCTCTTGCAAAGACTTTAAGCCATAGTAACTGGCTACCATTGATCTGATCCTTCCTAACTATTTAGAAAAAGAGCTGGTTATTCAAAGGCTTGTTTTGTTTAAATGATATTAGTCAGATACAATACATGCTTAGGAAGTATCAATGTTCAAGAAAGGAACTGGTTATTCAAAGGCTTGTTTAGTTTGGTTGATGTTAGTCTGAAGATTAGGAAAGAAGGATTTTATTGAAAATTGTTAGTTTTTTTGGTCTCAGGCAAATACTTTCAGCCAAAGTAACTGGCTACCATTGATCTGACCCTTCCCAACTATTTAGGAAAATATCTTGTTATTCAAAGGCTTGTTTAGTTTGAATGATGTTAGTCAGATACAATACATGCTTAGGAAGTATCGATGTTCAAGAAAGGAACTGGTTATTCAAATGCTTATTTAGTTAGCTTGATGTTAGTCTGCAGATTAGGAAAGAAGTATTTTATAGAAAATCGTTAGTTTTGTTGGTCTCTAGCAAAGACTTTGAGCCAAAGTAACTAGCTACCATTGATCTGACCCTTCCCAACTGTTTAGGAAAAGAACTGGTTATTCAAAGGCTTGATTAGTTTTAATGAATTTATTCGGATACAATACATGTTTAGGAAGTGTCGATGTTCAAGAAAGGAACTGGTTATTCAAAGGCTTGTTTAGTTTGGTTGATGTTAGTCTTAAGATTAGGAAAGAAGGATTTTATAGAAAATCGTTAGTTTTGTTGGTCTCTAGCAAAGACTTTGAGCCAAAGTAACTAGCTACCATTGATATTACCCTTCCCAGCTGTTTAGGAAAAGAACTGGTTATTCAAAGGCTTGATTAGTTTTAATGATGTTAGTCGAATACAATACATGTTTAACCCTTTGGCTTCCGAGAGCGCCAAATGGCGCTCTTAAAATGCCTGGTCTTATCAGCTACGTAGTGCCGCGTAGTACGCAGCAACCACAACGATTATATCCTGTTTACTTTGCGCATGTATTGACCTCTTTACTGATATATATTTTATTAATATTCATAACTTCCTGTACGGATATAACAACCACAAAAATGTCGCTCTCGTGCGCTAATACGCTAGTCCGCGCTGCAACTTGTCTGTTCGGTGCTTCCTTCTGGTCTTCTCAGTTTCTGTAGGTTCTCTGTGTCTGTAACCCGTCTGTGCATCTCCAGAGACAATTCTATACTGTAGCTACTGCCTATCAGTCATCATACTCCGTGCTTTAGCTAACTACCGTGCTCAGCCTGAAAATCACAAGCTTACAACGCTTTTACAAGTCACGTGACCTAACACGTGTTTCCATGGCAACGCATCGTGCCTAGCGCCTCAGGGGATTCGCCTCAGGGGATTTCCCTCAGGGCATTCTACAGTGCAGTAGGGCCTAGCAGGAGACAGTAATAATTCAGATTACTGGAGGTAAGCTCACAGACTAAAATAATATTCACAAATCTAGGAAGCCAAAGGGTTAAGAAGTGTCGATGTTCAAGAAAGGAACTGGTTATTCAAAGGCTTGTTTAGTTTGGTTGATGTTTGTCTGAAGATTAGGAAAGAAGGATTTTATTGAAAATTGTTAGTTTTGTTGGTCTCAGGTAAAGACTTTCAGCCAAAGTAACTAGCTACCATTCATCTGACCCTTCCTAACTGTTTAGGAAAAGAACTGGTTATTCAAAGGCTTGTTTAGTTTGAATGATGTTAGTCTGAAGATTAGGAAAGAAGGATTTTATTGAAAATTGTTAGTTTTGTTGGTCTCTAGCTAAGACTTTAAGCCAAAGTAACTAGCTACCATTTATCTGACCCTTCCTAACTGTTTAGAAAAAGAACTGGTTATTCAAAGGCCTGTTTAGTTTCGTTGATTTTAGCCTGAAGATTAAGAAAGAAGGATTTTATTGATAATTGTTAGTTTTGTTGGTCTCTTGCAAAGACTTTAAGCCAAAGTAACTGGCTACCATTGATCTGATCCTTCCCAACTATTTAGAAAAAGAGCTGGTTATTCAAAGGCTTGTTTTGTTTGCTTGTTTTGTTTGAATGATATTAGTCAGATACAATACATGCTTAGGAAGTATCAATGTTCAAGAAAGGAACTGGTTATTCAAAGGCTTGTTTAGTTTGGTTGATGTTAGTCTGAAGATTAGGAAAGAAGGATTTTATTGAAAATTGTTAGTTTTTTTGGTCTCTTGCAAAGACTTTAAGCCAAAGTAACTGGCTACCATTGATCTGACCCTTCCCAACTATTTAGAAAAAGAAATGGTTATTCAAAGGCTTGATTAGTTTTAATGATGTTAGTCGGATACAATACATGTTTAGGAAGTGTCGATGTTCAAGAAAGGAACTGGTTGTTCAAAGGCTTGTTTAGTTTGGGTGATGTTAGTCTTAAGGTCAGGAAAGAAGGATTTTATTGAAAATTGTTAGTTTTGTTGGTCTCAGGCAAAGACTTTCAGCAAAAGTAACTAGCTACCATTGATCTGACCCTTCCTAACTGATTAGGAAAAGAACTGGTTATTCAAAGAAGGCTTGTTTAGTTTGAATGATGTTAGTCTGAAGATTAGGAAAGAAGGATTTTATTGAAAATTGTTAGTTTTGTTGGTCTTTAGCAAAGACTTTAAGCCAAAGTAACTAGCTACCATTTATCTGACCCTTTCCAACTGTTTAGAAAAAGAACTGGTTATTCAAAGGCCTATTTAGTTTTTTTGATGTTAGCCTGAAGATTAGGAAAGAAGGATTTTATTGGAAATTTTTAGTTTTGTTGGTCTCTAGCAAAGACTTTAAGCCAAAGTTACTAGCTACCATTTATCTGACCCTTCCGAACTATTTAGAAAATGGGCTGGTTATTTAAAGGTTTGTTTTGTTTGAATGATATTAGTCAGATTCAATACATGCTTAGGAAGTATCAATGTTCAAGAAAGGAACTGATTATTCAAAGGCTTGTTTAGTTTGGTTGATGTTAGTTTGCAGATTAGGAAAGAAGGATTTTATTTAAAATTGTTAGTTTTTTTGTCTCTAGCAAAGACTTTAAGCCAAAGTAACTTGCTACCATTTATCTGACCCTTCTCAACTGTTTAGAAAAAGAGCTGGTTATTCAAAGGCCTGTTTAGTTTGTTTGATGTTAGCCTGAAGATTAGGAAAGAAGGATTTTATTTAAAATTGTTAGTTTTGTTGGTCTCTAGCAAAGACTTTAAGCCAAAGTTACTAGCTACCATTGATCTGACCCTTCCGAACTATTTAGAAAAAGAGCTGGTTATTCAAAGGCTTGTTTTGTTTGAATGATATTAGTCAGATACAATACATGCTTAGGAAGTATCAATGTTCAAGAAAGGAACTGGTTTTTCAAAGGCTTGTTTAGTTTGCTTGATGTTAGTCTCCAGATTAGGAAAAAAGTATTTTATAGAAAATCATTAGTTTTGTTGGTCTCTAGGAAATACTTTGAGCCAAAGTAACTAGCTACCATTGATCTGACCATTCCCAACTGTTTAGGAAAAGAACTGGTTATTCAAAGGCTTGTTTAGTTTGAATGATGGTAGTCAGATACAATACCTGCTCAAAAAGTATCGATGTTCAAGAAAGGAACTGGTTATTCAAAGGCTTGTTTAGTTTGCTTGATGTTAGTCTGCAGATCAGGAAAGAAGTATTTTATTGAAAATTGTTAGTTTTGTTGGTCTCTAGCAAAGACTTTAAGCCAAAGTAACTAGTTACCATTTATCTGACCCTTCCCAACTGTTTAGAAAAAGAACTGGTTATTCAAAGGCCTGTTTAGTTTGAATGATGTTAGTCAGATACAATACACGCTTAGGAAGTATCAATGTTCAAGAAAGGAACTGGTTATTCAAAGGCTTGTTTAGTTTGGTTGATGTTAGTCTGAAGATTAGGAAAGAAGTATTTTATTTAAAATTGTTAGTTTTTTTGTCTCTAGCAAGCACTTTAAGCCAAAGTCACTAGCTACCATTTATCTGACCCTTCCTAACTTTTTAGAAAAAGAACTGGTTATTCAAAGGCTTGTTTTGGTTGAATGATATTAGTCGGATACAATACATGCTTAGGAAGTATCAATGTTCAAGAAAGGAACTGGTTATTCAAAGGCTTGTTTAGTTTGGTTGATGTTAGTCTGAAGATTAGGAAAGAAGGATTTTATTGAAAATTGTTAGTTTTGTTGGTCTCTAGCAAAGACTTTAAGCCAAAGTAACTAGCTACCATTGATCTGACCCTTCCCAACTGTTTAGGAAAAGAACTGGTTATTCAAAGGCTTGTTTAGTTTGAATGAAGTTAGTCTGAAGATTAGGAAAGAAGGATTTTATTTAAAATTGTTAGTTTTGTTGGTCTCTAGCAAAGACTTTAAGCCAAAGTAACTAGCTACCATTTATCTGACCCTTCCTAACTGTTATGAAAAAGTACTGGTTATTCAAAGGCTTGTTTAGTTTTGTTGATGTTTGCCTGAAGATAAGGAAAGAAGGATTTTATTGAAATTTTTAATTTTGTTGGTCTCAGGCAAAGACTTTAAGCCAAAGTTACTAGCTACCATTGATCTGACCCTTCCGAACTATTTAGAAAATGAGCTGATTATTCAAAGGCTTGTTTTGTTTGCATGATATAAATCAGATACAATACATGCTTAGGAAGTATCAAGATTCAAGAAAGGAACTGGTTATTCAAAGGATTGTTTAGTTTGGTTGATGTTAGTCTGAAGATTAGGAAAGAAGGATTTTATTTAAAATTGTTAGTTTTGTTTGTCTCAGGCAAAGACTTTCAGCCAAAGTAACTGGCTACCATTGATCTGACCCTTCCCAACTGTTTAGGAAAAGAACTGGTTATTCAAAGGCTTGATTAGTTTTAATGATGTTAGTCGGATACAATACATGTTTAGGAAGTGTCGATGTTCAAAAAAGGAACTGGTTATTCAAAGGCTTGTTTAGTTTGGTTGATGTTAGTCTGAAGATTAGGAAAGAAGGATTTTATTGAAAATTGTTAGTTTTGTTTGTCTCAGGCAAAGACTTTCAGCAAAAGTAACTAGCTACCATTGATCTGCTGACCCTTCCTAACTGTTTAGGAAAAGAACTGGTTATTCAAAGGTTTGTTTAGTTAGGAAAGAAGGATTTTATTGAAGATTGTTAGTTTTGTTGGTCTCTAGCAAAGACTTTAAGCCAAAGTAACTAGCTACCATTTATCTGACCTTTTTCAACTTTTTAGAAAAAGAACTAGTTATTCAAAGGGCTGTTTTGTTTTGTTGATGTTAGCCTGAAGATTAGGATAGAAGGATTTTATTGAAAATTGTTAGTTTTGTTGGTCTCTTGCAATGACTTTAATTAAGCCAAAGTTACTAGCTACCATTGATCTGACCTTTCCGGACTATTTAGAAAAAGTGCTGTTTATTCAAAGGCTTGTTTTGTTTGAATGATATTAGTCAGATACAGTACATGCTTAGGAAGTATCAATGTTCAAGAAAGGAACTGGTTATTCAAAAGCTTGTTTAGTTTGAATGATGTTAGTCTGAAGATTAGGAAAGAAGGATTTTATTTAAAATTGTTAGTTTTGTTGGTCTCTAGCTAAGACTTTAAGCCAAAGTAACTAGCTACCATTTATCTGACCCTTCCCAACTGTTTAGAAAAAGAACTGGTTATTCAAAGGCCTGTTTAGTTTCGTTGATTTTAGCCTGAAGATTAAGAAAGAAGGATTTTATTGATAATTGTTAGTTTTGTTGGTCTCTTGCAAAGACTTTAAGCCAAAGTAACTGGCTACCATTGATCTGATCCTTCCCAACTATTTAGAAAAAGAGCTGGTTATTCAAAGGCTTGTTTTGTTTGCTTGTTTTGTTTGAATGATATTAGTCAGATACAATACATGCTTAGGAAGTATCAATGTTCAAGAAAGGAACTGGTTATTCAAAGGCTTGTTTAGTTTGGTTGATGTTAGTCTGAAGATTAGGAAAGAAGGATTTTATTTAAAATTGTTAGTTTTGTTGGTCTCAGGCAAAGACTTTCAGCAAAAGTAACTAGCTACCATTGATCTGACCCTTCCTAACTGTTTAGGAAAAGAACTGGTTATTCAAAGAAGGCTTGTTTAGTTTGAATGATGTTAGTCTGAAAATTAGGAAAGAAGGATTTTATTGAAAATTGTTAGTTTTGTTGGTCTCTAGCAAAGACTTTAAGCCAAAGTAACTAGCTACCATTTATCTGACCCTTTCCAACTGTTTAGAAAAAGAACTGGTTATTCAAAGGCCTATTTAGTTTTTTTGATGTTAGCCTGAAGATTAGGAAAGAAGGATTTTATTGGAAATTTTTAGTTTTGTTGGTCTCTAGCAAAGACTTTAAGCCAAAGTTACTAGCTACCATTTATCTGACCCTTCCGAACTATTTAGAAAATGAGCTGGTTATTTGAAGGTTTGTTTTGTTTGAATGATATTAGTCAGATTCAATACATGCTTAGGAAGTATCAATGTTCAAGAAAGGAACTGATTATTCAAAGGCTTATTTATTTTGGTTGATGTTAGTTTGCAGATTAGGAAAGTAGGATTTTATTTAAAATTGTTAGTTTTTTTGTCTCAAGCAAAGACTTTAAGCCAAAGTAACTTGCTACCATTTATCTGACCCTTCTCAACTGTTTAGAAAAGGAGCTGGTTATTCAAAGGCCTGTTTAGTTTTGTTGATGTTAGCCTGAAGATTAGGAAAGAAGGATTTTATTTAAAATTGTTAGTTTTGTTGGTCTCTAGCAAAGACTTTAAGCCAAAGTTACTAGCTACCATTGATCTGACCCTTCCGAACTATTTAGAAAAAGAGCTGGTTATTCAAAGGCTTGTTTTGTTTGAATGATATTAGTCAGATACAATACATGCTTAGGAAGTATCAATGTTCAAGAAAGGAACTGGTTTTTCAAAGGCTTGTTTAGTTTGCTTGATGTTAGTCTGCAGATTAGGAAAAAAGTATTTTATATAAAATCGTTAGTTTTGTTGGTCTCTAGCAAAGACTTTAAGCCAAAGTAACTAGCTACCATTTATCTGACCCTTCCCAACTGTTTAGAAAAAGAACTGGTTATTCAAAGGCCTGTTTAGTTTGAATGATGTTAGTCAGATACAATACACGCTTAGGAAGTATCAATGTTCAAGAAAGGAACTGGTTATTCAAAGGCTTGTTTAGTTTGGTTGATGTTAGTCTGAAGATTAGGAAAGAAGTGTTTTATTTAAAATTGTTAGTTTTTTTGTCTCTAGCAAAGACTTTAAGCCAAAGTCACTAGCTACCATTTATCTGACCCTTCCTAACTTTTTAGAAAAAGAACTGGTTATTCAAAGGCTTGTTTTTGTTGAATGATATTAGTCGGATACAATACATGCTTAGGAAGTATCAATGTTCAAGAAAGGAACTGGTTATTCAAAGGCTTGTTTAGTTTGGTTGATGTTAGTCAGAAGATTAGGAAAGAAGGATTTTATTGAAAATTGTTAGTTTTGTTGGTCTGTAACCAGCTACCATTGATCTGACCCTTCCCAACTGTTTAGGAAAAGAACTGGTTATTCAAAGGCTTGTTTAGTTTGAATGAAGTTAGTCTGAAGATTAGGAAAGAAAGATTTTATTTAAAATTGTTAGTTTTGTTGGTCTCTAGCAAAGACTTTAAGCCAAAGTAACTAGCTACCATTTATCTGACCCTTCCTAACTGTTATGAAAAAGTACTGGTTATTCAAAGCCTTGTTTAGTTTTATTGATGTTAGCCTGAAGATAAGGAAAGAAGGATTTTATTGAAATTTTTAATTTTGTTGGTCTCTAGCAAAGACTTTAAGCCAAAGTTACTATCTACCATTGATCTGACCCTTCCGAACTATTTAGAAAATGAGCTGATTATTCAAAGGCTTGTTTTGTTTGAATGATATTTGTCAGATACAATACATGCCTAGGAAGTATCAAGATTCAAGAAAGGAACTGGTTATTCAAAGGCTTGTTTAGTTTGGTTGATGTTAGTCTGAAGATAAGGAAAGAAGGATTTTATTTAAAATTGTTAGTTTTGTTTGTCTCAGGCAAAGACTTTCAGCCAAAGTAACTGGCTACCATTGATCTGACCCTTCCCAACTGTTTAGGAAAAGAACTGGTTATTCAAAGGCTTGATTAGTTTTAATGATGTTAGTCTGATACAATACATGTTTAGGAAGTGTCGATGTTCAAAAAAGGAACTGGTTATTCAAAGGCTTGTTTAGTTTGGTTGATGTTAGTCTGAAGATTAGGAAAGAAGGATTTTATTGAAAATTGTTAGTTTTGTTGGTCTCAGGCAAAGACTTTCAGCAAAAGTAACTAGCTACCATTGATCTGCTGACCCTTCCTAACTTTTTAGGAAAAGAACTGGTTATTCAAAGGGCTGTTTTGTTTTGTTGATGTTAGCCTGAAGATTAGGAAAGAAGGATTTTATTGAAAATTGTTAGTTTTGTTGGTCTCTTGCAATGACTTTAATTAAGCCAAAGTTACTAGCTACCATTGATCTGACCTTTCCGAACTATTTAGAAAAAGTGCTGGTTATTCAAAGGCTTGTTTTGTTTGAATGATATTAGTCAGATACAGTACATGCTTAGGAAGTATCAATGTTCAAGAAAGGAACTGGTTATTCAAAAGCTTGTTTAGTTTGGTTGATTTTAGTCTGAAGATTAGGAAAGAAGGATTTTATTGAAAATTGTTAGTTTTGTTGGTCTCTAGCAAAGACTTTAAGCCAAAGTAACTTGCTACCATTGATCTGACCCTTCCCAACTGTTTAGAAAAAGAGCTGGTTATTCAAAGGCCTGTTTAGTTTTGTTGATGTTAGTCTTAAGATTAGGAAAGAAGGATTTTATTGAAAATTGTTAGTTTTGTTGGTCTCTAGCAAAGACTTTAAGCCAAAGTAACTAGCTACCATTGATCTGACCCTTCCCAACTGTTTAGGAAAAGAACTGGTTATTCAGAGGCTTGTTTAGTTTGAATGATGTTAGTCTGAAGATTAGGAAAGAAGGATTTTATTGAAAATTGTTAGTTTTGTTGGTCTCTAGCAAAGACTTTAAGCCAAAGTAACTAGCTACCATTTATCTGACCTTACTAACTGTTTAGAAAAAGAACTAGTTATTCAAAGGCCTGTTTAGTTTGGTTGATGTTAGCCTGAAGATAAGGAAAGAAGGATTTTATTGAAAATTGTTAGTTTTGTTGGTCTCTAGCAAAGACTTTAAGCCAAAGTTACTAGCTACCATTGATCTGACCCTTCCGAACTATTTAGAAAATGAGCTGGTTATTCAAAGGCTTGTTTTGTTTGATTGATATTAGTCAGATACAGTACATGCTTAGGAAGTATCAATAAGAAAGGAACTGGTTATTCAAAGGCTTGTTTAGTTTGGTTGATGTTAGTCTGAAGATTAGGAAAGAAGGATTTTATTTAAATTTGTTAGTTTTGTTTGTCTCAGGCAAAGACTTTCAGCCAAAGTAACTGGCTACTATTGATCTGACCCTTCCCAACTGTTTAGGAAAAGAACTGGTTATTCAGAGGCTTGTTTAGTTTGAATGATGTTAGTCTGAAGATTAGGAAAGAAGGATTTTATTGAAAATTGTTAGTTTTGTTGGTCTCTAGCAAAGACTTTAAGCCAAAGTAACTTGCTACCATTTATCTGACCTTACTAACTGTTTAGAAAAAGAACTAGTTATTCAAAGGCCTGTTTAGTTTGGTTGATGTTAGCCTGAAGATAAGGAAAGAAGGATTTTATTGAAAATTATTAGTTTTGTTGGTCTCTAGCAAAGACTTTAAGCCAAAGTTACTAGCTACCATTGATCTGACCCTTCCGAACTATTTAGAAAATGAGCTGGTTATTCAAAGGCTTGTTTTGTTTGAATGATATTAGTCAGATACAGTACATGCTTAGGAAGTATCAATATTCAAGAAAGGAACTGGTTATTCAAAGGCTTGTTTAGTTTGGTTGATGTTAGTCTAAAGATTAGGAAAGAAGGATTTTATTTAAAATTGTTAGTTTTGTTTGTCTCAGGCAAAGACTTTCAGCCAAAGTAACTGGCTACTATTGATCTGACCCTTCCCAACTGTTTAGGAAAACAACTGGTTATTCAAAGGCTTGTTTAGTTCGAATGATGTTAGTCTGAAGATTAGGAAAGAAGGATTTTATAGAAAATCGTTAGTTTTGTTGGTCTCTAGCAGAGACTTTGTTTGAGCCAAAGTAACTAGCTACCATTGATCTGACCCTTCCCAACTGTTTAGGAAAAGAACTGGTTATTCAAAGGCTTGATTAGTTTCAATGATGTTAGTCGGATAAAATACATGTTTAGGAAGTGTCGATGTTCAAGAAAGGAACTGATTATTCAAAGGCTTGTTTAGTTTGGTTGATGTTAGTCTTAAGATTAGGAAAGAAGGATTTTATTGAAAATTGTTAGTTTTGTTGGTCTCAGGCAAAGACTTTCAGCCAAAGTAACTAGCTACCATTGATCTGACCCTTCCTAACTGTTTAGGAAAAGAACTGGTTATTCAAAGAAGGCTTGTTTAGTTTAAATGAAGTTAGTCTGAAGATTAGGAAAGAAGGATTTTATTGAAAATTGTTAGTTTTGTTGGTCTCTAGCAAAGACTTTAAGCCAAAGTAACTTGCTACCATTTATCTGACCCTTCCCAACTGTTTAGAAAAAGAACTGGTTATTCAAAGGCCTTTTTAGTTTCGTTGATTTTAGCCTGAAGATTAAGAAAGAAGGATTTTATTGATAATTGTTAGTTTTGTTGGACTCTTGCAAAGACTTTAACCCAAAGTAACTGGCTACCATTGATCTGATTCTTCCCAACTATTTAGAAAAAGGGCTGGTTTTTCAAAGGCTTGTTTTGTTTGAATGATATTAGTCAGATACAATACATGCTAATGAAGTATCAATGTTCAAGAAAGGAACTGGTTATTCAAAGGCTTGTTTAGTTTGGTTGATGTTAGTCGGAAGATTAGAAAAGAAGTATTTTATTGAAAATTGTTAGTTTTTTTGGTCTCATGCAAATACTTTCAGCCAAAGTAACTGGCTACCATTGATCTGACCTTTCCCAACTGTTTAGGAAAAGAACTTATTATTCAAAGGCTTGTTTAGTTTGAATGATGTTAGTCAGATACAATACATGCTTAGGAAGTATCGATGTTCAAGAAAGGAACTGGTTATTCAAATGCTTATTTAGTTTGCTTGATGTTAGTCTGCAGATTAGGAAAGAAGTATTTTATAGAAAATCTTTAGTTTTGTTGGTCTCTAGCAAAGACTTTGAGCCAAAGTAACTAGCTACCATTGATCGGACCCTTCCCTACTGTTTAGGAAAAGAACTGGTTATTCAAAGGCTTGATTAGTTTTAAAGATGTTAGTCGGATACAATACATGTTTAGGAAGTGTCGATGTTCAAGAAAGGAACTGGTTATTCAAAGGCTTGTTTAGTTTGGTTGATGTTAGTCTTAAAATTAGGAAAGACGGATTTTATTGAAAATTGTTAGTTCAACGGCTTGTTTAGTTTTGTTGATGTTAGTCTGAAGATTAGGAAAGAAGGATTTTATTGAAAATTGTTAGTTTTGTTGGTCTCAGGCAAAGACTTTCACCAAAAGTAACTAGCTACCATTGAACTGACCCTTCCCAACTGTTTAGAAAAAGAACTGGTTATTCAAAGGCCTGTTTAGTTTTTTTTTATGTTAGCCTGAAGATTAGGAAAGAAGGATTTTATTGAAAATTGTTAGTTTTGTTTGTCTCAGGCAAATACTTTCAGCCAAAGTAACTGGCTACCATTGATCTGACCCTTCCCAACTGTTTAGGAAAAGAACTTGTTATTCAAAGGCTTGTTTAGTTTGAATTATGTTAGTCAGATACAATACATGCTTAGGAAGTATCGATGTTCAAGAAAGGAACTGGTTATTCAAATGCTTATTTAGTTTACTTGATGTTAGTCTGCAGATTAGGAAAGAAGTATTTTATAGAAAATCGTTAGTTTTGTTGGTCTCTAGCAAAGACTTTGAGCCAAAGTAACTAGCTACCATTGATCTGACCCTTCCCAACTGTTTAGGAAAAGAACTGGTTATTCAAAGGCTTGATTAGTTTTAATGATGTTAGTCGGATACAATACATGTTTAGGAAGTGTCGATGTTCAAGAAAGGAACTGGTTATTCAAAGGCTTGTTTAGTTTGGTTGATGTTAGTTTGCAGATTAAGAAAGAAGGATTTTATTTAAAATTGTTAGTTTTGTTGGTCTCAGGCAAAGACTTTCAGCCAAAATAACTAGCTACCATTGATCTGACCCTTCCCAACTGTTTAGGAAAAGAATTTGTTATTCAAAGGCTTGTTTAGTTTTAATGATGTTAGTCAGATACAATACATGCTTAGGAAGTATCGATCTTCAAGAAAGGAACTGGTTATTCAAAGGCTTGTTTAGTTTACTTGATGTTAGTCTGCAGATTAGGAAAGAAGTATTTTATAGAAAATCGTTAGTTTTGTTGGTCTTTAGCAAAGACTTTAAGCCAAAGTAACTAGCTACCATTGATCTGACCCTTCCTAACTGTTTAGGAAAAGAACTGGTTATCCAATTTAGTTTGAATGATGTTAGTCTGAAGATTAGGAAAGAAGGATTTTATTGAAAATTGTTAGTTTTGTTGGTCTCAGTCAAAGACTTTCAGCCAAAGTAACTGGCTACCATTGATCTGACCCTTCCCAACTGTTTAGGAAAAGAACTGGTTATTCAAAGGCTTGATTAGTTTTATTGATGTTAGTCGGATACAATACATGTTTAGGAAGTGTCGATGTTCAAGAAAGGAACTGGTTATTCAAAGGCTTGTTTAGTTTTGTTGATGTTAGTCTGAAGATTAGGAAAGAAGGATTTTATTGAAAATTGTTAGTTTTGTTGGTCTCAGGCAAAGACTTTCACCAAAAGTAACTAGCTACCATTGAACTGACCCTTCCCAACTGTTTAGAAAAAGAACTGGTTATTCAAAGGCCTGTTTAGTTTTTTTTTATGTTAGCCTTAAGATTAGGAAAGAAGGATTTTATTGAAAATTGTTAGTTTCGTTTGTCTCAGGCAAATACTTTCAGCCAAAGTAACTGGCTACCATTGATCTGACCCTTCCCAACTGTTTAGGAAAAGAAATTGTTATTCAAAGGCTTGTTTAGTTTGAATGATGTTAGTCAGATACAATACATGCTTAGGAAGTATCGATGTTCAAGAAAGGAACTGGTTATTCAAATGCTTATTTAGTTTACTTGATGTTAGTCTGCAGATTAGGAAAGAAGTATTTTATAGAAAATCGTTAGTTTTGTTGGTCTCTAGCAAAGACTTTGAGCCAAAGTAACTAGCTACCATTGATCTGACCCTTCCCAACTGTTTAGGAAAAGAACTGGTTATTCAAAGGCTTGATTAGTTTTAATGATGTTAGTCGGATACAATACATGTTTAGGAAGTGTCGATGTTCAAGAAAGGAACTGGTTATTCAAAGGCTTGTTTAGTTTGGTTGATGTTAGTTTGCAGATTAAGAAAGAAGGATTTTATTTAAAATTGTTAGTTTTTTTGTCTCTAGTAAAGACTTTAAGCCAAAGTAACTTGATACCATTTATCTGACCCTTCCCAACTGTTTAGAAAAAGAGCTGGTTATTCAAAGGCCTGTTTATTTTTTTTGACGTAAACCTGAAGATTAGGAAAGAAGGATTTTATTGAAAATTGTTAGTTTTGTTGGTCTCAGGCAAAGACTTTCAGCCAAAATAACTAGCTACCATTGATCTGACCCTTCCCAACTGTTTAGGAAAAGAATTTGTTATTCAAAGGCTTGTTTAGTTTTAATGATGTTAGTCAGATACAATACATGCTTAGGAAGTATCGATCTTCAAGAAAGGAACTGGTTATTCAAAGGCTTGTTTAGTTTACTTGATGTTAGTCTGCAGATTAGGAAAGAAGTATTTTATAGAAAATCGTTAGTTTTGTTGGTCTTTAGCAAAGACTTTAAGCCAAAGTAACTAGCTACCATTGATCTGACCCTTCCTAACTGTTTAGGAAAAGAACTGGTTATCCAATTTAGTTTGAATGATGTTAGTCTGAAGATTAGGAAAGAAGGATTTTATTGAAAATTGTTAGTTTTGTTGGTCTCAGGCAAAGACTTTCAGCCAAAGTAACTGGCTACCATTGATCTGACCCTTCCCAACTGTTTAGGAAAAGAACTTGTTATTCAAAGGCTTGATTAGTTTTATTGATGTTAGTCGGATACAATACATGTTTAGGAAGTGTCGATGTTCAAGAAAGGAACTGGTTATTCAACGGCTTGTTTAGTTTTGTTGATGTTAGTCTGAAGATTAGGAAAGAAGGATTTTATTGAAAATTGTTAGTTTTGTTGGTCTCAGGCAAAGACTTTCACCAAAAGTAACTAGCTACCATTGAACTGACCCTTCCCAACTGTTTAGAAAAAGAACTGGTTATTCAAAGGCCTGTTTAGTTTTTTTTTATGTTAGCCTGAAGATTAGGAAAGAAGGATTTTATTGAAAATTTTTAGTTTCGTTGGTCTCTTGCAATGACTTTAGCTACCATTGATCTGATCTTTCCGAACTATTTAGAAAAAGAACTGGTTATTCAAAGGCTTGTTTAGTTTGAATGATGTTAGTCAGATACAATACATGCTTAGGAAGTATCGATGTTCAAGAAAGGAACTGGTTATTCAAAGGCTTGTTTAATTTGGTTGATGTTAACCTGAAGATTAGGAAAGAAGGATTTTATTGAAAATTGTTAGTTTTTGTTGGTCACAGGCTAAGACTTTCATCCAAAGTAACTGGCTACCATTGATCTGACACTTCCCAACTATTTAGGAAAAGAACCTGTTATTCAAAGGCTTGTTTAGTTTGCTTGATGTTAGTCTGCAGATTAGAAAAGAAGTATTTTATAGAAAATCGTTAGTTTTGTTGGTCTCTAGCAAAGACTTTGAGCCAAAGTAACTAGCTACCATTGATCTGACCCTTCCCAACTGTTTAGAAAAAGAACTGGTTATTCAAAGGCTTGTTTAGTTTGAATGATGTTAGTCGGATACAATACATGCTTAGGAAGTATCGATGTTCAAGACCGGAACTGGTTATTCAAAGGCTTGTTTAGTTTGGTTGATGTTTGTCTGAAGATTAGGAAAGAAGGATTTCATTGAAAATTGTTAGATTTGTTGGTCTCTGGCAAAGACTCTAAGCCAAAGTCACTAACTACCATTGATCTGACTCTTCCCAACTGTTTAGAAAAAGAACTGGTTATTCAAAGGCTTGTTTAGTTTGAATGATGTTAGTCAGATACAATACACGCTTAGGAAGTATCGATGTTCAAGAAAGGAACTTGTTATTCAAGGGCTTGTTTAGTTTCGTTGATGATAGTCTGAAGATTAGGAAAGAAGGATTTTAATGAAAATTATTAGTTTTGTTCGTCTCTAGCAAAGACTTTAAGCCAAAGTTACTAGCTACCTTTAATCTGACCCTTCCCAACAGTTTAGAAAAAGAGCTGGTTATTCAAAAGCTTGTTTAGTTTGAATGATGTTAGTCTGAAGCTTAGAAATGAAGGATTTTATTGAAAATTGATAGTTTTGTTGGTCTCTAGCAAAGACTTTAAGCCAAAGTAACTAGCTACCATAGATCTGACCCTTTCCAACGGTTTAGGAAAAGAACCTGTTATTCAAAGGCTTGATTAGTTTTGATTTAAAGTTAGTCGGATACAATACATGTTTAGGAAGTGTCGATGTTCAAGAAAGGAACTGGTTATTCAAAGGCTTGTTTAGTATGGTTGATGTTAGTCTTAAGATTAGGAAAGAAGAATTTTATTGAAAATTGTTAGTTTTGTTGGTCTCAGGCAAAAACTTTCAGCAAAAGTAACTAGCTACCATTGATCTGACCCTTCCTAACTGTTTAGGAAAAGAACTGGTTATTCAAAGGCTTGTTTAGTTTGAATGATGTTAGTCTGAAGATTAAGAAAGAAGGATTTTATTGAAAATTGGTAGTTTTGTTGGTCTCAGGCAAAGACTTTCAGCCAAAGTAACTGGCTACCATTTATCTGACCCTTCCCAACTGTTTAGAAAAAGAACTGGTTATTCAAAGGCTTGATTAGTTTTATTGATGTTAGCCGGATACAATACATGTTTAAAAAGTGTCGATGTTCAAGAAAGGAACTGGTTATTCAAAGGCTTGTTTAGTTTTGTTGTTGTTAGTCTGAAGTTTAGGAAAGAAGGATTTTATTGAAAATTGTTAGTTTTGTTGGTCTCAGGCAAAGACTTTCAGCAAAATTAACTAGCTACCATTGAACTGACCCTTCCTAACTGTTTAGGAAAAGAACTGGTTATTCAAAGGCTTGTTTAGTTTGAATGATGTTAGTCTGTAGATTAGGAAAGAAGGATTTTATTGAAAATTGTTAGTTTTGTTTTTCTCTAGCAAAGACTTTAAGCCAAAGTAACTAGCTACCATTTATCTGACCCTTCCCAACTGTTTAGAAAAAGAGCTGGTTATTCAAAGGCCTGTTTAGTTTTGTTGATGTTAGCCTGAAGATTAGGAAAGAAGTATTTTATTGAAAATTGTTAGTTTTTTTGGTCTCTTGCAATGACTTTAATTAAGCCAAAGTTACTAGCTACCATTGATCTGATCTTTCTGAACTATTTAGATAAAGTGCAGGTTATTCAAAGGCTTGTTTTGTTTGAATGATATTAGTCAGATACAATACATGCTTAGGAAGTATCAATGTTCAAGAAAGGAACTGGTTATTCAAAGGCTTGTTTAATTTGGTTGATGTTATTCTGAAGATTAGGAAAGAAGGATTTTATTGAAAATTGTTAGTTTTGTTGGTCTCTAGCAAAGACTTTAAGCCAAAGTAACTTGCTACCATTTATCTGACCCTTCCTAACTGTTTAGAAAAAGAGCTGGTTATTCAAAGGCCTGTTTAGTTTTGTTGATGTTAGCCTGAAGATTAGGAAAGAAGTATTTTATTGAAAATTGTTAGTTTTTTTGGTCTCAGGCAAAGACTTTCAGCCACAGTAACAGGCTACCATTGATCTGACCCTTCCCAACTGTTTTGGAAAAGAACTGGTTATTCAAAGGCTTGTTTAGTTTGGTCAGATACAATACATGTTTAGGAAGTATCGATGTTCAAGAAAGGAACTGCTTAATCAAAGGCTTGTTTAGTTTAGTTGATTTTAGTCTGAAGATTAAGAAAGGAGGATTTTATTGAAAATTGTTAGTTTTGTTGGTCTCAGGTAAAGACTTTCAGCCAAAGTATCTAGCTACCATTGATCTGTCCCCTCCCAACTGTCTTGGAAAGGAACTGGCTTATGATTCAATCATTTGTTTAGTTTAAATGATGTTTGTCTGATACAATACATACATGCTTAGAAAGTAAGGGTTTTCACTAATAATTGGTACAATTTTAGCTTTATTGGTCTCAGGAAACTTTCAGTCAAAACAACTAGCTACCATTGATCTGACCCTTCCCAACTGTCTAGGAAAGAAATTTTTTAAAGATTTTATAGCTTGTTTAGTTTGAATGATGTTAGTCGGATACAATACTTGCTTAGGAAGTATCGATGTTCAAGACCGGAACTGGTTATTCAAAGGCTTGTTTAGTTTGGTTGATGTTAGTCTGAAGATTAGGAAAGAAGGATTTCATTGAAAATTGTTAGATTTGTTTGTCTCTGGCAAAGACTTTAAGCCAAAGTCACTAGCTACCATTGATCTTACCCTTCCCAACTGTTTTGAAAAAGAACTGGTTATTCAAAGGCTTATTTAGTTTGAATGATGTTAGTCATATACAATACATGCTTAGGAAGTATCAATGTTCAAGAAAGGAACTTGTTATTCAAAGGCTTGTTTAGTTTGGTTGATGTTAGTCTGAAGATTAGGAAAGAAGGATTTTATTCAAAATTGTTAGTTTTGTTCATCTCAGGCCAAGACTTCCAGCCAAAGTAAATGGCTACCATTGATCTGACCCTTCCCAACTGTTTAGGAAAAGAACCTGTTATTCAAAGGCTTGTTTATTTTGAATGATCTTAGTCAGATACAAAACATGCTTAGGAAGTATCGATGTTCAAGAAAGGAACTGGTTATTCAAAGGCTTGTTTAGTTTGCTTGATGTTAGTCTGCAGATTAGGAAAGAAGTATTTTATAGAAAATCGTTAGTTTTGTTGGTCTCTAGCAAAGACTTTGAGCCAAAGTAACTAGCTACCATCGATCTGACCCTTCCCAACTGTTTAGGAAAAGAATCTGTTATTCAAAGGCTTGTTTAGTTATAATGATGTTAGTCGGATACAATACATGCCTAGGAAGTATCGATGTTCAAGAAAGAACTTGTTATTCAAAGGCTTGTTTAGTTTGGTTGATGTTAGTCTGAAGATTAGGAAAGAAGGATTTTAATGAAAATTATTAGTTTTGTTGGTCTCTAGCAAAGACTTTAAGCCAAAGTTACTAGCTACCTTTAATCTGACCCTTATCAACTGTTTAGAAAAAGAGCTGGTTATTCAAAATCTCGATTAGTTTGAATGATGTTAGTCTGAAGGATAAAAAAGAAGGATTTTATTGAAAATTGATAGTTTTGTTGGTCTCTAGCAAAGACTTTAAGCCAAAGTAACTAGCTACTATTGATCTGACCCTTCCCAACGGTTTAGGAAAAGAACCTGTTATTCAAAGGCTTGATTAGTTTTAATGATGTTAGTCGGATACAATACATGTTTAGGAAGTGTCGATGTTCAAGAAAGGAACTGGTTATTCAAAGGCTTGTTTAGTTTGGTTGATGTTAGTCTGAAGATTAAGAAAGAAGAATTTTATTGAAAATTGTTAGTTTTGTTGGTCTCTAGCAAAGACTTTAAGCCAAAGTAACTAGCTACCATTGATCTGTCCCTTCCTAACTGTTTAGGAAAAGAACTAGTTATTCAAAGGCTTGTTTAGTTTGAATGATGTTAGTCTGAAGATTAGGAAAGAAGGATTTTATTGAAAATTGTTAGTTTTGTTGGTCTCTAGCAAAGACTTTAAGCCAAAGTTACTAGCTACCTTTAATCTGACCCTTCTCAACTGTTTAGAAAAAGAGCTGGTTATTCAAAATCTCGATTAGTTTGAATGATGTTAGTCTGAAGGATAAAAAAGAAGGATTTTATTGAAAATTGATAGTTTTGTTGGTCTCTAGCAAAGACTTTAAGCCAAAGTTACTAGCTACCTTTAATCTGACCCTTCTCAACTGTTTAGAAAAAGAGCTGGTTATTCAAAATCTCGATTAGTTTGAATGATGTTAGTCTGAAGGATAAAAAAGAAGGATTTTATTGAAAATTGATAGTTTTGTTGGTCTCTAGCAAAGACTTTAAGCCAAAGTAACTAGCTACTATTGATCTGACCCTTCCCAACGGTTTAGGAAAAGAACCTGTTATTCAAAGGCTTGATTAGTTTTAATGATGTTAGTCGGATACAATACATGTTTAGGAAGTGTCGATGTTCAAGAAAGGAACTGGTTATTCAAAGGCTTGTTTAGTTTGGTTGATGTTAGTCTGAAGATTAAGAAAGAAGAATTTTATTGAAAATTGTTAGTTTTGTTGGTCTCTAGCAAAGACTTTAAGCCAAAGTAACTAGCTACCATTGATCTGACCCTTCCTAACTGTTTAGGAAAAGAACTAGTTATTCAAAGGCTTGTTTAGTTTGAATGATGTTAGTCTGAAGATTAGGAAAGAAGGATTTTATTGAAAATTGTTAGTTTTGTTGGTCTCAGGCAAAGACTTTCAGCCAAAGTAACTGGCTACCAGGCTTGATTAGTTTTATTGATGTTAGTCGGATACAATACATGTTTAGGAAGTGTCGATGTTCAAGAAAGGAACTGGTTATTCAAAGGCTTGTTTAGTTTTGTTGATGTTAGTCTGAAGATTAGGAAAGAAGGATTTTATAGAAAATCGTTAGTTTTGTTGGTCTCAGGCAAAGACTTTCACCAAAAGTAACTAGCTACCATTGAACTGACCCTTCCTAACTGTTTAGGAAAAGAACTGGTTATTCAAAGGCTTGTTTAGTTTGAATGATGTTAGTCTGTAGATTAGAAAAGAAGGATTTTATTGAAAATTGTTAGTTTTGTTTGTCTCTAGCAAAGACTTTAAGCCAAAGTAACTAGCTACCATTTATCTGACCCTTCCCAACTGTTTAGAAAAAGAACTGGTTATTCAAAGGCCTTTTTAGTTTTTTTTGATGTTAGCCTGAAGATTAGGAAAGAAGGATTTTATTGAAAAATTTTAGTTTCGTTGGTCTCTTGCAATGACTTTAGCTACCATTGATCTGATCTTTCCGAACTATTTAGAAAAAGGACTTGTTATTCAAAGGCTTGTTTAGTTTGAATGATGTTAGTCAGATACAATACATGCTTAGGAAGTATCGATGTTCAAGAAAGGAACTGGTTATTTAAAGGCTTGTTTAATTTGGTTGATGTTAACCTGAAGATTAGGAAAGAAGGATTTTATTGAAAATTGTTAGTTTTTGTTGGTCTCAGGCTAAGACTTTCAGCCAAAGTAACTGGCTACCATTGATCTGACACTTCCCAACTATTTAGGAAAAGAACCTGTTATTCAAAGGCTTGTTTAGTTTGCTTGATGTTAGTCTGCAGATTAGGAAAGAAGTATTTTATAGAAAATCGTTAGTTTTGTTGGTCTCTAGCAAAGACTTTGAGCCAAATTAACTAGCTACCATTGATCTGACCCTTCCCAACTGTTTAGAAAAAGAACTGGTTATTCAAAGGCTTGTTTAGTTTGAATGATGTTAGTCGGATACAATACATGTTTAGGAAGTATCGATGTTCAAGACCGGAACTGGTTATTCAAAGGCTTGTTTAGTTTGGTTGATGTTTGTCTGAAGATTAGGAAAGAAGGATTTCATTGAAAATTGTTAGATTTGTTGGTCTCTGGCAAAGACTCTAAGCCAAAGTCACTAACTACCATTGATCTGACTCTTCCCAACTGTTTAGAAAAAGAAATGGTTATTCAAAGGCTTGTTTAGTTTGAATGATGTTAGTCGGATACAATACATGCTTAGGAAGTATCGATGTTCAAGACCGGAACTGGTTATTCAAAGGATTGTTTAGTTTGGTTGATGTTAGTCTGAAGATTAGGAAAGAAGGATTTCATTGAAAATTGTTAGATTTGTTTGTCTCTGGCAAAGACTTTAAGCCAAAGTCACTAGCTACCATTGATCTTACCCTTCCCAACTGTTTTGAAAAAGAACTGGTTATTTAAAGGCTTATTTAGTTTGAATGATGTTAGTCATATACAATACATGCTTAGGAAGTATCGATGTTCAAGAAAGGAACTTGTTATTCAAAGGCTTGTTTAGTTTGGTTGATGTTAGTCTGAAGATTAGGAAAGAAGGATTTTATTCAAAATTGTTAGTTTTATTCATCTCAGGCAAAGACTTTCAGCCAAAGTAAATGGCTACCATTGATCTGACCCTTCCCAACTGTTTAGGAAAAGAACCTGTTATTCAAAGGCTTGTTTATTTTGAATGATCTTAGTCAGATACAATACATGCTTAGGAAGTATCGATGTTCAAGAAAGGAACTGGTTATTAAAAGGCTTGTTTAGTTTGCTTGATGTTAGTCTGCAGATTAGGAAAGAAGTATTTTATAGAAAATCGTTAGTTTTGTTGGTCTCTAGCAAAGACTTTGAGCCAAAGTAACTAGCTACCATCGATCTGACCCTTCCCAACTGTTTAGGAAAAGAATCTGTTATTCAAAGGCTTGTTTAGTTATAATGATGTTAGTCGGATACAGTACATGCCTAGGAAGTATCGATGTTCAAGAAAGAAGTTGTTATTCAAAGGCTTGTTTAGTTTGGTTGATGTTAGTCTGAAGATTAGGAAAGAACGATTTTAATGAAAATTGTTAGTTTTGTTTGTCTCTAGCAAAGACTTTAAGCCAAAGTTACTAGCTACCTTTAATCTGACCCTTCCCAACTGTTTAGAAAAAGAGCTGGTTATTCAAAATCTCGATTAGTTTGAATGATGTTAGTCTGAAGCTTAAAAAAGAAGGATTTTATTGAAAATTGATAGTTTTGTTGGTCTCTAGCAAAGACTTTAAGCCAAAGTAACTAGCTACCATTGATCTGACCCTTCCCAACGGTTTAGGAAAAGAACCTGTTATTCAAAGGCTTGATTAGTTTTAATGATGTTAGTCGGATACAATACATGTTTAGGAAGTGTCGATGTTCAAGAAAGGAACTGGTTATTCAAAGGCTTGTTTAGTTTGGTTGATGTTAGTCTGAAGATTAAGAAAGAAGAATTTTATTGAAAATTTTTAGTTTTGTTGGTCTCTAGCAAAGACTTTAAGCCAAAGTAACTAGCTACCATTGATCTGACCCTTCCTAACTGTTTAGGAAAAGAACTAGTTATTCAAAGACTTGTTTAGTTTGAATGATGTTAGCCTGAAGATTAGGAAAGAAGGATTTTATTGAAAATTGTTAGTTTTGTTGGTCTCAGGCAAAGAATTTCAGCCAAAGTAACTGGCTACCATTGATCTGACCCTTCCCAACTGTTTAGGAAAAGAACTGGTTATTCAAAGGCTTGATTAGTTTTATTGATGTTAGTCGGATACAATACATGTTTAGGAAGTGTCGATGTTCAAGAAATGAACTGGTTATTCAAAGGCTTGTTTAGTTTAGTTGATTTTAGTCTGAAGATTAGGAAAGGAGGATTTTATTGAAAATTGTTAGTTTTGTTGGTCTCAGGTAAAGACTTTAAGCCAATGTATCTAGCTACCATTGATCTGACCCCTCCCAACTGTCTTGGAAAGGAACTGGTTTATGATTCAATCATTTGTTTAGTTTAAATGATGTTTGTCGGATACAATACATACATGCTTAGAAAGTAAGGGTTTTCACTAATAATTGGCACAATTTTAGCTTTATTGGTCTCAGGAAATTTTCAGTCAAAACAACTAGCTACCATTGATCTGACCCTTCCCAACTGTCTAGGAAAGAAATTTTTTTAAGATTTTATAGCTTGTTTAGTTTGAATGATGTTAGTCGGATACAATACATGCTTAGGAAGTATCGATGTTCAAGACCGGAACTGGTTATTCAAAGGCTTGTTTAGTTTGGTTGATGTTAGTCTGAAGATTAGGAAAGAAGGATTTCATTGAAAATTGTTAGATTTGTTTGTCTCTGGCAAAGACTTTAAGCCAAAGTCACTAGCTACCATTGATCTGACCCTTCCCAACATTTTAGAAAAAGAACTGGTTATTCAAAGGCTTGTTTAGTTTGAAATGTTAGTCAGATACAATACACGCTTAGGAAGTATCGATGTTCAAGAAAGGAACTTGTTATTCAAGGGCTTGTTTAGTTTCGTTAATGTTAGTCTGAAGATTAGGAAAGAAGGATTTTAATGAAAATTATTAGTTTTGTTGGTCTCTAGCAAAGACTTTAAGCGAAAGTTACTAGCAACCTTTAATCTGACCCTTCGCAACTTTTTAGAAAAAGAGCTGGTTATTCAAAAGCCTTTTTAATTTGAATGATGTTAGTCTGAAGATTAGAAAAGAAGGATTTTATTGAAAATTGATAGTTTTGTTTGTCTCTAGCAAAGACTTTAAGCCAAAGTAACTAGCTACCATTTATCTGACCCTTACGAACTGTTTAGAAAAAGAACTGGTTATTCAAAGGCCCTTTTAGTTTTGTTGACGTTAGCCTGAAGATTAGGAAAGAAGGATTTTATTGAAAATTGTTTGTTTTGTTGGTCTCTAGCAAAGACTTTAAGCCAAAGTCACTAGCTACCATTGATCTTACCCTTCCCAACTGTTTAGAAAAAGAGCTGGTTATTCAAAGGCTTGTTTTGTTTGAATGATATTAGTCAGATACAATACATGCTTAGGAAGTATCGATGTTCAAGAAAGGAACTGGTTATTTAAAGGCTTGTTTAGTTTGCTTGATGTTAGTCTGCAGATTAGAAAAGAAGTATTATATAGAAAATCGTTTGTTTTGTTTGTCTCTAGCAAAGACTTTGAGCCAAAGTAACTAGCTACCATTGATCTGACCCTTCCCAACTGTTTAGAAAAAGAACTGGTTATTCAAAGGCTTGTTTAGTTTAAATGATGTCTGTCGGATACAATACATGCCTAGGAAGTATTGATGTTCAAGACCGGAACTGGTTATTCAAAGGCTTGTTTAGTTTGGTTGATGTTAGTCTGAAGATTAGGAAAGAAGGATTTCATTGAAAATTGTTAGATTTGTTTGTCTCTGGCAAAGACTTTAAGCCAAAGTCACTAGCTACCATTGATCTGACCCTTCCCAACATTTTAGAAAAAGAACTGCTTATTCAAAGGCTTGTTTAGTTTGAAATGTTAGTCAGATACAATACACGCTTAGGAAGTATCGATGTTCAAGAAAGGAACTTGTTATTCAAGGGCTTGTTTAGTTTCGTTAATGTTAGTCTGAAGATTAGGAAAGAAGGATTTTAATGAAAATTATTAGTTTTGTTGGTCTCTAGCAAAGACTTTAAGCGAAAGTTACTAGCTACCTTTAATCTGACCCTTCCCAACTTTTTAGAAAAAGAGCTGGTTATTCAAAAGCTTGTTTAATTTGAATGATGTTAGTCTGAAGATTAGAAAAGAAGGATTTTATTGAAAATTGATAGTTTTGTTTGTCTCTAGCAAAGACTTTAAGCCAAAGTAACTAGCTACCATTTATCTGACCCTTACGAACTGTTTAGAAAAAGAACTGGTTATTCAAAGGCCCTTTTAGTTTTGTTGACGTTAGCCTGAAGATTAGGAAAGAAGGATTTTATTGAAAATTGTTAGTTTTGTTGGTCTCTAGCAAAGACTTTAAGCCAAAGTCACTAGCTACCATTGATCTTACCCTTCCCAACTGTTTAGAAAAAGAGCTGGTTATTCAAAGGCTTGTTTTGTTTGAATGATATTAGTCAGATACAATACATGCTTAGGAAGTATCGATGTTCAAGAAAGGAACTGGTTATTTAAAGGCTTGTTTAGTTTGCTTGATGTTAGTCTGCAGATTAGAAAAGAAGTATTATATAGAAAATCGTTTGTTTTGTTTGTCTCTAGCAAAGACTTTGAGCCAAAGTAACTAGCTACCATTGATCTGACCCTTCCCAACTGTTTAGAAAAAGAACTGGTTATTCAAAGGCTTGTTTAGTTTAAATGATGTTGGTCGGATACAATACATGCCTAGGAAGTATTGATGTTCAAGAAAGGAACATGTTATTCAAAGGCTTGTTTAGTTAGGTTAATGTTTGTCTGAAGATTACGAAAGAAGGATTTATTTTATAATTGTTAGATTTGTCGGTCTCTAGCAAAGACTTTAAGCCAAAGTAACTAGCTACCATTTATCTGACCCTTCCCAACAGTTTAGGAAAAGAACTGGTTATGCAAAGGCTTGTTTAGTTTGAATGATGTTAGTCAGATACAATACATGCTTAGGAAGTATCGATGTTCAAGAAAGGAACTGGTTATTCAAAGGCCGGTTTAGTTTGGTTGATGTTAGTCTGAAGATTAGGAAGGAAGGATTTTATTGAAAATTGATAGTTTTGTTGGTCTCTAGCAAAGACTTTAAGCCAAAGTAACTGGCTACCATTGATCTGACCCTTCCTAACAGTATAGGAAAAGAACCTGTTATTCAAAGGCTTGTTTAGTTTGAATGATGTTAGTCAAATACAATACATGCTTAGGAAGTATCGATTTTCAAGAAAGGAACTGGTTATTCAAAGGCTTGTTTAGTTTGGTTGATGTTAGTCTGCAGATTAGGAAAGAAGGATTTTATTGAAAATTGTTAATTTTGTTGGTCTCTAGCAGAGAATTTGAGCCAAAGCAACTAGCTACCATTGATTAGGAAAGAAGGATTTTATTGAAAATTGTAAGTTTTGTTGGTCTCTAGCAAAGACTTTAAGGCAAAGTAAATAGCTACCATTTATCAGACCCTTCCGGACTGTTTAGAAAAAGAACTGGTTATTCAAAGGCCTGTTTAGTTTTGTTGATTTTAGCCTTAAGATTAGGAAAGAATGATTTTCTTGAAAATTGTTAGTTTTGTTGGTCTCTAGCAAAGACTTTAAGCCAAAGTCACTAGCTACCATTTATCTGACACTTCCCAACTGTTTAGAAAAAGAGCTGGTTATTCAAAGGCTAGTTATGTTTGAATGATGTTAGTCAAATAGAATAATCCTTAGGAAGTATCGATGTTCAAGAAAGGAACTGGTTATTCAAAGGCTTGTTTAATTTGGTCGATGTTAGTCTGAAGATTAGGAAAGAAGGATTTTATTGAAAATTGTTATTTTGTTGGTCTCTAGCAATGACTTTAAGCCGAAGTAACTAGCTACCATTGATCTGACCCTTCCCAACTGTTTAGAAAAAGAACTGGTTATTCAAAGGCTTGTTTAGTTTGAATGATGTTAGTCAGATACAATACATGCCTAGGAAGTATCGATGTTCAAGAAAGGAAGTTGTTATTCATAGGCTTGTTTAGTTTTGTTGATGTTGTCTGAAGATTAGGAAAGAAGGATTTATTGAAAATTGTTAGTTTTGTTGGTCTCTGGCAAAGACTTTAAGCCAAAGTAACAAGCTACCCTTGATCTGACCCTTCCCAACTGTTTAGGAAAAGAACTGGTTATGAAAAGGCTTGTTTAGTTTGAATGATGTTAGTCAGATACAATACATGCCTAGGAAGTATCCATGTTCAAGAAAGGAACTTGTTATTCAAAGGCTTGTTTAGTTTGGTCGATGTTAGTCTGAAGATTAGGAAAGAAGAATTTTACTCAAAAATTGTTATTTTTTTTGTCTCTGGCAAAGACTTTAAGCCAATGTAAGTAGCTACCATTGATCTGACCTTTCCCAACTGTTTAGGAAACGAACTGGTTATTCAAAGGCTTGTTTAGTTTGAATGATGTTAGTCAGATACAATACATGCTTAGGAAGTATCTATGTTCAAGAAAGGAACTTGTTATTCAAAGGCTTGTTTAGTTCGGTTGATGTTAGTCTGAAGATTAGGAAAGAAGGATTTTATTGAAAATTGTTAGTTTTGTTGGTCTCTAGCAAAGACTTTAAGCCAAAGTAACTAGCTACCATTGATCTGACCCTTCCCAACTGTTTAGGAAAAGAACTTGTTATTCAAAGGCTTGTTTAGTTTTTTTGATATTAGCCTGAAGAATAGGTAAGAAGGATTTTATTGAAAATTGTTAGTTTTGTTGGTCTCTAGCAAAGACTTTAAGCCAAAATAACTAGCTTCCATTGATCTGACCTTTCCCAACTGTTTAGGAAAAGAACTGGTTATTCAAAGGCTTGTTTAGTTTGAATGATGTTAGTCTGAAGATTAGGAAAGAAGGATTTTATTGAAAATTGTTAGTTTTGTTGATCTCTAGCAAAGACTTTAAGCCAAAGTAACTGGCTACCATTGATCTGATCCTTCCCAACTATTTAGAAAAAGAGCTGGTTATTCAAAGGCTTGTTTAGTTTTCTTGATGTTAGTGTGCAGATTAGGAAAGAAGTATTTTATAGAAAATCGTTAGTTTTGTTGGTCTCTAGCAAAGACTTTTAGCCAAAGTAACAAGCTACCATTCATCTGACCCTTCCCAACTGTTTAGGAAAAGAACTGGTTATTCAAAGGCTTGATTAGTTTTAATGATGTTAGTCGGATACAATACATGTTTAGGAAGTGTCGATGTTCAAGAAAGGAACTGGTTATTCAAAGGCTTGTTTAGTTTGGTTGATGTTCGTCTGAAGATTAGAAAATAAGGATTGTATTGAAAATTGTTAGTTTTGTTTGTCTCAGGCAAAGACTTTCAGCCAAAGTAACTAACTACCATTGATCTGACCCTTCCTAACTGTTTAGGAAAAGTTATGGTTATTCAAAGGCTTGTTTAGTTTGGTTGATGTTAGTCTGAAGATTAGGAAAGAAGGATTTTATTTAAAATTGTTATTTTTTTTGTCTCTAGCAAAGATTTTAAGCCAAAGTAACTTGCTACCCTTTTTCTGACCCTTCCCAACTGTTTAGAAAAAGAGCTGGTTATTCAAAGGCCTGTTTAGTTTTGTTGATGTTAGCCTGAAGATTAGGAAAGAAGGATTTTATTGAAAATTGTTAGTTTTGTTGGTCTCAGGCAAAGACTTTCAGCCAAAGTAACTGGCTACCATTGATCTGACCCTTCCCAACTGTTTAGGAAAAGAACTTGTTTTTCAAAGGCTTGTTTAGTTTGAATGATGTTAGTCAGATACAATACATGCTTAGGAAGTATCTATGTTCAAGAAAGGAACTGGTTATTCAAAGGCTTGTTTAGTTTGCTTGATGTTCGTCTGCAGGTTAGGAAAGAAGTATTTTATAGAAAATCGTTAGTTTTGTTGGTCTCTAGCAAAGACTTTGAGCCAAAGTAACTAGCTACCATCGATCTGACCCTTCCCAACTGTTTAGGAAAAGAATCTGTTATTCAAAGGCTTGTTTAGTTATAATGATGTTAGTCGGATACAATACATGCCTAGGAAGTATCGATGTTCAAGAAAGAACTTGTTATTCAAAGGCTTGTTTAGTTTGGTTGATGTTAGTCTGAAGATTAGGAAAGAAGTATTTTAATGAAAATTATTAGTTTTGTTGGTCTCTAGCAAAGACTTTAAGCCAAAGTTACTAGCTACCTTTAATCTGACCCTTATCAACTGTTTAGAAAAAGAGCTGGTTATTCAAAATCTCGATTAGTTTGAATGATGTTAGTCTGAAGGATAAAAAAGAAGGATTTTATTGAAAATTGATAGTTTTGTTGGTCTCTAGCAAAGACTTTAAGCCAAAGTAACTAGCTACTATTGATCTGACCCTTCCCAACGGTTTAGGAAAAGAACCTGTTATTCAAAGGCTTGATTAGTTTTAATGATGTTAGTCGGATACAATACATGTTTAGGAAGTGTCGATGTTCAAGAAAGGAACTGGTTATTCAAAGGCTTGTTTAGTTTGGTTGATGTTAGTCTGAAGATTAAGAAAGAAGAATTTTATTGAAAATTGTTAGTTTTGTTGGTCTCTAGCAAAGACTTTAAGCCAAAGTAACTAGCTACCATTGATCTGTCCCTTCCTAACTGTTTAGGAAAAGAACTAGTTATTCAAAGGCTTGTTTAGTTTGAATGATGTTAGTCTGAAGATTAGGAAAGAAGGATTTTATTGAAAATTGTTAGTTTTGTTGGTCTCTAGCAAAGACTTTAAGCCAAAGTTACTAGCTACCTTTAATCTGACCCTTCTCAACTGTTTAGAAAAAGAGCTGGTTATTCAAAATCTCGATTAGTTTGAATGATGTTAGTCTGAAGGATAAAAAAGAAGGATTTTATTGAAAATTGATAGTTTTGTTGGTCTCTAGCAAAGACTTTAAGCCAAAGTTACTAGCTACCTTTAATCTGACCCTTCTCAACTGTTTAGAAAAAGAGCTGGTTATTCAAAATCTCGATTAGTTTGAATGATGTTAGTCTGAAGGATAAAAAAGAAGGATTTTATTGAAAATTGATAGTTTTGTTGGTCTCTAGCAAAGACTTTAAGCCAAAGTAACTAGCTACTATTGATCTGACCCTTCCCAACGGTTTAGGAAAAGAACCTGTTATTCAAAGGCTTGATTAGTTTTAATGATGTTAGTCGGATACAATACATGTTTAGGAAGTGTCGATGTTCAAGAAAGGAACTGGTTATTCAAAGGCTTGTTTAGTTTGGTTGATGTTAGTCTGAAGATTAAGAAAGAAGAATTTTATTGAAAATTGTTAGTTTTGTTGGTCTCTAGCAAAGACTTTAAGCCAAAGTAACTAGCTACCATTGATCTGACCCTTCCTAACTGTTTAGGAAAAGAACTAGTTATTCAAAGGCTTGTTTAGTTTGAATGATGTTAGTCTGAAGATTAGGAAAGAAGGATTTTATTGAAAATTGTTAGTTTTGTTGGTCTCAGGCAAAGACTTTCAGCCAAAGTAACTGGCTACCAGGCTTGATTAGTTTTATTGATGTTAGTCGGATACAATACATGTTTAGGAAGTGTCGATGTTCAAGAAAGGAACTGGTTATTCAAAGGCTTGTTTAGTTTTGTTGATGTTAGTCTGAAGATTAGGAAAGAAGGATTTTATAGAAAATCGTTAGTTTTGTTGGTCTCAGGCAAAAACTTTCACCAAAAGTAACTAGCTACCATTGAACTGACCCTTCCTAACTGTTTAGGAAAAGAACTGGTTATTCAAAGGCTTGTTTAGTTTGAATGATGTTAGTCTGTAGATTAGAAAAGAAGGATTTTATTGAAAATTGTTAGTTTTGTTTGTCTCTAGCAAAGACTTTAAGCCAAAGTAACTAGCTACCATTTATCTGACCCTTCCCAACTGTTTAGAAAAAGAACTGGTTATTCAAAGGCCTTTTTAGTTTTTTTTGATGTTAGCCTGAAGATTAGGAAAGAAGGATTTTATTGAAAAATTTTAGTTTCGTTGGTCTCTTGCAATGACTTTAGCTACCATTGATCTGATCTTTCCGAACTATTTAGAAAAAGGACTTGTTATTCAAAGGCTTGTTTAGTTTGAATGATGTTAGTCAGATACAATACATGCTTAGGAAGTATCGATGTTCAAGAAAGGAACTGGTTATTTAAAGGCTTGTTTAATTTGGTTGATGTTAACCTGAAGATTAGGAAAGAAGGATTTTATTGAAAATTGTTAGTTTTTGTTGGTCTCAGGCTAAGACTTTCAGCCAAAGTAACTGGCTACCATTGATCTGACACTTCCCAACTATTTAGGAAAAGAACCTGTTATTCAAAGGCTTGTTTAGTTTGCTTGATGTTAGTCTGCAGATTAGGAAAGAAGTATTTTATAGAAAATCGTTAGTTTTGTTGGTCTCTAGCAAAGACTTTGAGCCAAAGTAACTAGCTACCATTGATCTGACCCTTCCCAACTGTTTAGAAAAAGAACTGGTTATTCAAAGGCTTGTTTAGTTTGAATGATGTTAGTCGGATACAATACATGTTTAGGAAGTATCGATGTTCAAGACCGGAACTGGTTATTCAAAGGCTTGTTTAGTTTGGTTGATGTTTGTCTGAAGATTAGGAAAGAAGGATTTCATTGAAAATTGTTAGATTTGTTGGTCTCTGGCAAAGACTCTAAGCCAAAGTCACTAACTACCATTGATCTGACTCTTCCCAACTGTTTAGAAAAAGAAATGGTTATTCAAAGGCTTGTTTAGTTTGAATGATGTTAGTCGGATACAATACATGCTTAGGAAGTATCGATGTTCAAGACCGGAACTGGTTATTCAAAGGATTGTTTAGTTTGGTTGATGTTAGTCTGAAGATTAGGAAAGAAGGATTTCATTGAAAATTGTTAGATTTGTTTGTCTCTGGCAAAGACTTTAAGCCAAAGTCACTAGCTACCATTGATCTTACCCTTCCCAACTGTTTTGAAAAAGAACTGGTTATTTAAAGGCTTATTTAGTTTGAATGATGTTAGTCATATACAATACATGCTTAGGAAGTATCGATGTTCAAGAAAGGAACTTGTTATTCAAAGGCTTGTTTAGTTTGGTTGATGTTAGTCTGAAGATTAGGAAAGAAGGATTTTATTCAAAATTGTTAGTTTTATTCATCTCAGGCAAAGACTTTCAGCCAAAGTAAATGGCTACCATTGATCTGACCCTTCCCAACTGTTTAGGAAAAGAACCTGTTATTCAAAGGCTTGTTTATTTTGAATGATCTTAGTCAGATACAATACATGCTTAGGAAGTATCGATGTTCAAGAAAGGAACTGGTTATTAAAAGGCTTGTTTAGTTTGCTTGATGTTAGTCTGCAGATTAGGAAAGAAGTATTTTATAGAAAATCGTTAGTTTTGTTGGTCTCTAGCAAAGACTTTGAGCCAAAGTAACTAGCTACCATCGATCTGACCCTTCCCAACTGTTTAGGAAAAGAATCTGTTATTCAAAGGCTTGTTTAGTTATAATGATGTTAGTCGGATACAGTACATGCCTAGGAAGTATCGATGTTCAAGAAAGAACTTGTTATTCAAAGGCTTGTTTAGTTTGGTTGATGTTAGTCTGAAGATTAGGAAAGAAGGATTTTAATGAAAATTGTTAGTTTTGTTTGTCTCTAGCAAAGACTTTAAGCCAAAGTTACTAGCTACCTTTAATCTGACCCTTCCCAACTGTTTAGAAAAAGAGCTGGTTATTCAAAATCTCGATTAGTTTGAATGATGTTAGTCTGAAGCTTAAAAAAGAAGGATTTTATTGAAAATTGATAGTTTTGTTGGTCTCTAGCAAAGACTTTAAGCCAAAGTAACTAGCTACCATTGATCTGACCCTTCCCAACGGTTTAGGAAAAGAACCTGTTATTCAAAGGCTTGATTAGTTTTAATGATGTTAGTCGGATACAATACATGTTTAGGAAGTGTCGATGTTCAAGAAAGGAACTGGTTATTCAAAGGCTTGTTTAGTTTGGTTGATGTTAGTCTGAAGATTAAGAAAGAAGAATTTTATTGAAAATTTTTAGTTTTGTTGGTCTCTAGCAAAGACTTTAAGCCAAAGTAACTAGCTACCATTGATCTGACCCTTCCTAACTGTTTAGGAAAAGAACTAGTTATTCAAAGGCTTGTTTAGTTTGAATGATGTTAGCCTGAAGATTAGGAAAGAAGGATTTTATTGAAAATTGTTAGTTTTGTTGGTCTCAGGCAAAGAATTTCAGCCAAAGTAACTGGCTACCATTGATCTGACCCTTCCCAACTGTTTAGGAAAAGAACTGGTTATTCAAAGGCTTGATTAGTTTTATTGATGTTAGTCGGATACAATACATGTTTAGGAAGTGTCGATGTTCAAAAAATGAACTGGTTATTCAAAGGCTTGTTTAGTTTAGTTGATTTTAGTCTGAAGATTAGGAAAGGAGGATTTTATTGAAAATTGTTAGTTTTGTTGGTCTCAGGTAAAGACTTTAAGCCAATGTATCTAGCTACCATTGATCTGACCCCTCCCAACTGTCTTGGAAAGGAACTGGTTTATGATTCAATCATTTGTTTAGTTTAAATGATGTTTGTCGGATACAATACATACATGCTTAGAAAGTAAGGGTTTTCACTAATAATTGGCACAATTTTAGCTTTATTGGTCTCAGGAAATTTTCAGTCAAAACAACTAGCTACCATTGATCTGACCCTTCCCAACTGTCTAGGAAAGAAATTTTTTTAAGATTTTATAGCTTGTTTAGTTTGAATGATGTTAGTCGGATACAATACATGCCTTGGAAGTATCGATGTTCAAGACCGGAACTGGTTATTCAAAGGCTTGTTTAGTTTGGTTGATGTTAGTCTGAAGATTAGGAAAGAAGGATTTCATTGAAAATTGTTAGATTTGTTTGTCTCTGGCAAAGACTTTAAGCCAAAGTCACTAGCTACCATTGATCTGACCCTTCCCAACATTTTAGAAAAAGAACTGGTTATTCAAAGGCTTGTTTAGTTTGAAATGTTAGTCAGATACAATACACGCTTAGGAAGTATCGATGTTCAAGAAAGGAACTTGTTATTCAAGGGCTTGTTTAGTTTCGTTAATGTTAGTCTGAAGATTAGGAAAGAAGGATTTTAATGAAAATTATTAGTTTTGTTGGTCTCTAGCAAAGACTTTAAGCGAAAGTTACTAGCAACCTTTAATCTGACCCTTCGCAACTTTTTAGAAAAAGAGCTGGTTATTCAAAAGCCTTTTTAATTTGAATGATGTTAGTCTGAAGATTAGAAAAGAAGGATTTTATTGAAAATTGATAGTTTTGTTTGTCTCTAGCAAAGACTTTAAGCCAAAGTAACTAGCTACCATTTATCTGACCCTTACGAACTGTTTAGAAAAAGAACTGGTTATTCAAAGGCCCTTTTAGTTTTGTTGACGTTAGCCTGAAGATTAGGAAAGAAGGATTTTATTGAAAATTGTTTGTTTTGTTGGTCTCTAGCAAAGACTTTAAGCCAAAGTCACTAGCTACCATTGATCTTACCCTTCCCAACTGTTTAGAAAAAGAGCTGGTTATTCAAAGGCTTGTTTTGTTTGAATGATATTAGTCAGATACAATACATGCTTAGGAAGTATCGATGTTCAAGAAAGGAACTGGTTATTTAAAGGCTTGTTTAGTTTGCTTGATGTTAGTCTGCAGATTAGAAAAGAAGTATTATATAGAAAATCGTTTGTTTTGTTTGTCTCTAGCAAAGACTTTGAGCCAAAGTAACTAGCTACCATTGATCTGACCCTTCCCAACTGTTTAGAAAAAGAACTGGTTATTCAAAGGCTTGTTTAGTTTAAATGATGTCTGTCGGATACAATACATGCCTAGGAAGTATTGATGTTCAAGACCGGAACTGGTTATTCAAAGGCTTGTTTAGTTTGGTTGATGTTAGTCTGAAGATTAGGAAAGAAGGATTTCATTGAAAATTGTTAGATTTGTTTGTCTCTGGCAAAGACTTTAAGCCAAAGTCACTAGCTACCATTGATCTGACCCTTCCCAACATTTTAGAAAAAGAACTGCTTATTCAAAGGCTTGTTTAGTTTGAAATGTTAGTCAGATACAATACACGCTTAGGAAGTATCGATGTTCAAGAAAGGAACTTGTTATTCAAGGGCTTGTTTAGTTTCGTTAATGTTAGTCTGAAGATTAGGAAAGAAGGATTTTAATGAAAATTATTAGTTTTGTTGGTCTCTAGCAAAGACTTTAAGCGAAAGTTACTAGCTACCTTTAATCTGACCCTTCCCAACTTTTTAGAAAAAGAGCTGGTTATTCAAAAGCTTGTTTAATTTGAATGATGTTAGTCTGAAGATTAGAAAAGAAGGATTTTATTGAAAATTGATAGTTTTGTTTGTCTCTAGCAAAGACTTTAAGCCAAAGTAACTAGCTACCATTTATCTGACCCTTACGAACTGTTTAGAAAAAGAACTGGTTATTCAAAGGCCCTTTTAGTTTTGTTGACGTTAGCCTGAAGATTAGGAAAGAAGGATTTTATTGAAAATTGTTAGTTTTGTTGGTCTCTAGCAAAGACTTTAAGCCAAAGTCACTAGCTACCATTGATCTTACCCTTCCCAACTGTTTAGAAAAAGAGCTGGTTATTCAAAGGCTTGTTTTGTTTGAATGATATTAGTCAGATACAATACATGCTTAGGAAGTATCGATGTTCAAGAAAGGAACTGGTTATTTAAAGGCTTGTTTAGTTTGCTTGATGTTAGTCTGCAGATTAGAAAAGAAGTATTATATAGAAAATCGTTTGTTTTGTTTGTCTCTAGCAAAGACTTTGAGCCAAAGTAACTAGCTACCATTGATCTGACCCTTCCCAACTGTTTAGAAAAAGAACTGGTTATTCAAAGGCTTGTTTAGTTTAAATGATGTTGGTCGGATACAATACATGCCTAGGAAGTATTGATGTTCAAGAAAGGAACATGTTATTCAAAGGCTTGTTTAGTTAGGTTAATGTTTGTCTGAAGATTACGAAAGAAGGATTTATTTTATAATTGTTAGATTTGTCGGTCTCTAGCAAAGACTTTAAGCCAAAGTAACTAGCTACCATTTATCTGACCCTTCCCAACAGTTTAGGAAAAGAACTGGTTATGCAAAGGCTTGTTTAGTTTGAATGATGTTAGTCAGATACAATACATGCTTAGGAAGTATCGATGTTCAAGAAAGGAACTGGTTATTCAAAGGCCGGTTTAGTTTGGTTGATGTTAGTCTGAAGATTAGGAAGGAAGGATTTTATTGAAAATTGATAGTTTTGTTGGTCTCTAGCAAAGACTTTAAGCCAAAGTAACTGGCTACCATTGATCTGACCCTTCCTAACAGTATAGGAAAAGAACCTGTTATTCAAAGGCTTGTTTAGTTTGAATGATGTTAGTCAAATACAATACATGCTTAGGAAGTATCGATTTTCAAGAAAGGAACTGGTTATTCAAAGGCTTGTTTAGTTTGGTTGATGTTAGTCTGCAGATTAGGAAAGAAGGATTTTATTGAAAATTGTTAATTTTGTTGGTCTCTAGCAGAGAATTTGAGCCAAAGCAACTAGCTACCATTGATTAGGAAAGAAGGATTTTATTGAAAATTGTAAGTTTTGTTGGTCTCTAGCAAAGACTTTAAGGCAAAGTAAATAGCTACCATTTATCAGACCCTTCCGGACTGTTTAGAAAAAGAACTGGTTATTCAAAGGCCTGTTTAGTTTTGTTGATTTTAGCCTTAAGATTAGGAAAGAATGATTTTCTTGAAAATTGTTAGTTTTGTTGGTCTCTAGCAAAGACTTTAAGCCAAAGTCACTAGCTACCATTTATCTGACACTTCCCAACTGTTTAGAAAAAGAGCTGGTTATTCAAAGGCTAGTTATGTTTGAATGATGTTAGTCAAATAGAATAATCCTTAGGAAGTATCGATGTTCAAGAAAGGAACTGGTTATTCAAAGGCTTGTTTAATTTGGTCGATGTTAGTCTGAAGATTAGGAAAGAAGGATTTTATTGAAAATTGTTATTTTGTTGGTCTCTAGCAATGACTTTAAGCCGAAGTAACTAGCTACCATTGATCTGACCCTTCCCAACTGTTTAGAAAAAGAACTGGTTATTCAAAGGCTTGTTTAGTTTGAATGATGTTAGTCAGATACAATACATGCCTAGGAAGTATCGATGTTCAAGAAAGGAAGTTGTTATTCATAGGCTTGTTTAGTTTTGTTGATGTTGTCTGAAGATTAGGAAAGAAGGATTTATTGAAAATTGTTAGTTTTGTTGGTCTCTGGCAAAGACTTTAAGCCAAAGTAACAAGCTACCCTTGATCTGACCCTTCCCAACTGTTTAGGAAAAGAACTGGTTATGAAAAGGCTTGTTTAGTTTGAATGATGTTAGTCAGATACAATACATGCCTAGGAAGTATCCATGTTCAAGAAAGGAACTTGTTATTCAAAGGCTTGTTTAGTTTGGTCGATGTTAGTCTGAAGATTAGGAAAGAAGAATTTTACTCAAAAATTGTTATTTTTTTTGTCTCTGGCAAAGACTTTAAGCCAATGTAAGTAGCTACCATTGATCTGACCTTTCCCAACTGTTTAGGAAACGAACTGGTTATTCAAAGGCTTGTTTAGTTTGAATGATGTTAGTCAGATACAATACATGCTTAGGAAGTATCTATGTTCAAGAAAGGAACTTGTTATTCAAAGGCTTGTTTAGTTCGGTTGATGTTAGTCTGAAGATTAGGAAAGAAGGATTTTATTGAAAATTGTTAGTTTTGTTGGTCTCTAGCAAAGACTTTAAGCCAAAGTAACTAGCTACCATTGATCTGACCCTTCCCAACTGTTTAGGAAAAGAACTTGTTATTCAAAGGCTTGTTTAGTTTTTTTGATATTAGCCTGAAGAATAGGTAAGAAGGATTTTATTGAAAATTGTTAGTTTTGTTGGTCTCTAGCAAAGACTTTAAGCCAAAATAACTAGCTTCCATTGATCTGACCCTTCCCAACTGTTTAGGAAAAGAACTGGTTATTCAAAGGCTTGTTTAGTTTGAATGATGTTAGTCTGAAGATTAGGAAAGAAGGATTTTATTGAAAATTGTTAGTTTTGTTGATCTCTAGCAAAGACTTTAAGCCAAAGTAACTGGCTACCATTGATCTGATCCTTCCCAACTATTTAGAAAAAGAGCTGGTTATTCAAAGGCTTGTTTAGTTTTCTTGATGTTAGTGTGCAGATTAGGAAAGAAGTATTTTATAGAAAATCGTTAGTTTTGTTGGTCTCTAGCAAAGACTTTTAGCCAAAGTAACAAGCTACCATTCATCTGACCCTTCCCAACTGTTTAGGAAAAGAACTGGTTATTCAAAGGCTTGATTAGTTTTAATGATGTTAGTCGGATACAATACATGTTTAGGAAGTGTCGATGTTCAAGAAAGGAACTGGTTATTCAAAGGCTTGTTTAGTTTGGTTGATGTTCGTCTGAAGATTAGAAAATAAGGATTGTATTGAAAATTGTTAGTTTTGTTTGTCTCAGGCAAAGACTTTCAGCCAAAGTAACTAACTACCATTGATCTGACCCTTCCTAACTGTTTAGGAAAAGTTATGGTTATTCAAAGGCTTGTTTAGTTTGGTTGATGTTAGTCTGAAGATTAGGAAAGAAGGATTTTATTTAAAATTGTTAGTTTTTTTGTCTCTAGCAAAGATTTTAAGCCAAAGTAACTTGCTACCCTTTTTCTGACCCTTCCCAACTGTTTAGAAAAAGAGCTGGTTATTCAAAGGCCTGTTTAGTTTTGTTGATGTTAGCCTGAAGATTAGGAAAGAAGGATTTTATTGAAAATTGTTAGTTTTGTTGGTCTCAGGCAAAGACTTTCAGCCAAAGTAACTGGCTACCATTGATCTGACCCTTCCCAACTGTTTAGGAAAAGAACTTGTTTTTCAAAGGCTTGTTTAGTTTGAATGATGTTAGTCAGATACAATACATGCTTAGGAAGTATCTATGTTCAAGAAAGGAACTGGTTATTCAAAGGCTTGTTTAGTTTGCTTGATGTTCGTCTGCAGGTTAGGAAAGAAGTATTTTATAGAAAATCGTTAGTTTTGTTGGTCTCTAGCAAAGACTTTCAGCCAAAGTAACTAGCTACCATTGATCTGACCCTTCCCAACTGTTAAGGAAAAGAACTGGTTATTCAAAGGCTTGATTAGTTTTAATGATGTTAGTCGGATACAATACATGTTTAGGAAGTGTCAATGTTCAAGAAAGGAACTGGTTATTCAAAGCTTGTTTAGTTTGGTTGATGTTAGTCTGAAGATTAGGAAAGAAGGATTTTATTGAAAATTGTTAGTTTTGTTTGTCTCTAGCAAAGACTTTAAGCCAAAGTAACTTGCTACCATTTATCTGACCCTTCCTAACTGTTTAGAAAAAGAACTGGTTATTCAAAGGCCTGTTTAGTTTTGTTGATGTTAGTCTGAAGATTAGGAAAGAAGGATTTTATTTAAAATTTTTAGTTTTTTTGTCTCTAGCAAAGACTTTAAGCCAAAGTAACTTGCTACCATTTATCTGACCCTTCCCAACTGTTTAGAAAAAGAGCTGTTTATTCAAAGGCCTGTTTAGTTTTCTTGATGTTAGTGTGCAGATTAGGAAAGAAGTATTTTATAGAAAGTCGTTAGTTTTGTTGGTCTCTAGCAAAGACTTTTAGCCAAAGTAACAAGCTACCATTCATCTGACCCTTCCCAACTGTTTAGGAAAAGAACTGGTTATTCATAGGCTTGATTAGTTTTAATGATGTTAGTCGGATACAATACATGCTTAGGAAGTATCGATGTTCAAGAAAGGAACTGGTTATTCAAAGGCTTGTTTAGTTTGGTTGATGTTAGTCTGAAGATTAGGATAGAAGGATTTCATTGAAAATTGGTAGTTTTGTTGGCCTCTAGCAAAGACTTTAAGCCAAAGTATCTAGCTACCATTGATCTGACCCTTCCCAACTGTTTAGGAAAAGAACTTGTTATTCAAAGGCTTGTTTAGTTTTAATGAAGTTAGTCTGTTGATTAGGAAAGAAGGATTTTATTGAAAATTGTTAGTTTTGTTGGTCTCTAGCAAAGACTTTAAGCCAAAGTAACTATCTACCATTTATCAGACCCTTCCGAACTGTTTAGAAAATGAACTGGTTATTCAAAGGCCTGTTTAGTTTTATTTATTTTAGCCTTAAGATTAGGAAAGAAGGATTTTATTGAAAATTGTTAGTTTTGTTGGTCTCTAGCAAAGACTTTAAGCCAAAGTCACTAGCTACCATTTATCTGACCCTTCCCAACAGTTTAGAAAAAGAGCTAGTTATTCAAAGGCTAGTTTAGTTTGAATGATGTTAGTCAAATACAATAATCCTTAGGAAGTATCGATGTTCAAGAAAGGAACTGGTTATTCAAAGGCTTGTTTAGTTTGCTTGATGTTAGTCTGCAGATTAGAAAAGAAGTATTTTATAGAAAATCGTTAGTTTTGTTGGTCTCTAGCAAAGACTTTGAGCCAAAGTAACTAGCTACCATTGATCTGACCCTTCCCAACTGTTTAGGAAAAGAACTGGTTATTCAAAGGCTTGTTTAGTTTAAATGATGTTAGTCGTATACAATACATGCTTAGGAAATATCGATGTTCAAGAAAGGAACTGGTTATTCAAAGGCTTGTTTAGTTTGGTTGATGTTAGTCTGCAGATTAGGAAAGAAGGATTTTATGGAAAATTGTTAGTTTGGTTAGTCTCTTGCAAAGACTTTAAGCCAAAGTAGCTGGCTACCATTTATCTGACCCTTCCCAACTGTTTAGAAAAAGAACTGGTTATTCAAAGGCTTGTTTAGTTTGAATGATGTTAGTCTGAAGATTAGGAAAGAAGGATTTTATTGAAAATTGTTAGTTTTGTTGGTCTCTTGCAAAGACTTTAAGCCAAAGTAACTAGCTACCACTTTTCTGACCCTTCCTAACTGTTTAGAAAAGAACTGGTTATTGAAAGGCCTGTTTAGTTTTGGTGATGTTAGCCTAAAGATTAGGAAAGAAGGATTTTATTGATAATTGTTAGTTTTGTAGGTCTCTTGCAAAGACTTTCAGCCAAAGTAACTAGCTACCATTGATCTTACCCTTCCCAACTGTTTAGGAAAAAAACTGGTTATTCAAAGGCTTGTTTAGTTTGAATGATGTTAGTCTGAAGATTAGGAAAGAAGAATTTTATTCAAAATCGTTAGTTTTGTTAGTCTCTAGCAAAGACTTTAAGCCAAAGTAACTAGCTACCATTGATCTGATTCTTCCCAACTGTTTAGGAAAAGAACTTGTTATTCAAAGGCTTGTTTAGTTTAAATGATGTTAGTCGGATACAATACATGCTTAGGAAGTATCGATGTTCAAGAAAGGAACTGGTTATTCAAAGGCTTGTTTAGTTTGGTTGATGTTAGTCTGAAGATTAGGAAAGAAGGATTTTATTTAAAATTGTTAGTTTTGTTGGCCTCTAGCAAAGACTTTAAGCCAAAGTAACTAGCTACCATTGATCTGACCCTTCCCAACTGTTTAGGAAAAGAACTAGTTATTCAAAGGCTTGTTTAGTTTTAATGAAGTTAGTCTGTTGATTAGGAAAGAAGGATTTTTTTGAAAATTGTTAGTTTTGTTGGTCTCTAGCAAAGACTTTAAGCCAAAGTTACTAGCTACCATTGATCTGACCCTTCCGAACTATTTAGAAAATGAGCTGGCTATTCAAAGGCTTGTTTTGTTTTAATGATATTAGTCAGATACAATACATGCTTAGGAAGTATCAATGTTCAAGAAAGGAACTGATTATTCAAAGCTTGTTTAGTTTGGTTGATGTTAGTCTGAAGATTAGGAAAGAAGGATTTTATTTAAAATTGTTAGTTTTTTTGTCTCTAGCAAAGACTTTAAGCCAAAGTAACTTGCTACCATTTATCTGACCCTTCCTAACTGTTTAGAAAAAGAACTGGTTATTCAAAGGCCTGTTTAGTTTTGTTGATGTTAGTCTGAAGATTAAGAAAGAAGGATTTTATTTAAAATTGTTAGTTTTTTTGTCTCTAGCAAAGACTTTAAGCCAAAGTAACTTGCTACCATTTATCTGACCCTTCCCAACTGTTTAGAAAAAGAGCTGGTTATTCAAAGGCCTGTTTAGTTTTTTTGATGTTAGCCTGAAGATTAGGAAAGAAGTATTTTATAGAAAATCTTTAGTTTTGTTAGTCTCTAGCAAAGACTTTGAGCCTAAGTAACTAACTACCATTGATCTGACCCTTCCCAACTGTTTAGGAAAAGAACTGTTTATTCAAAGGCTTGTTTAGTTTAAATGATGTTAGTCGGATACAATACATGCTTAGGAAGTATCGATGTTCAAGAAAGGAACTGGTTATTCAAAGGCTTGTTTAGTTTGGTTGATGTTAGTCTGAAGATTAGGAAAGAAGGATTTCATTGAAAATTGTTAGTTTTGTTGGCCTCTAGCAAAGACTTTAAGCCAAAGTAACTAGCTACCATTGATCTGACCCTTCCCAACTGTTTAGGAAAAGAACTTGTTATTCAAAGGCTTGTTTAGTTTTAATGAAGTTAGTCTGTTGATTAGGAAAGAAGGATTTTATTGAAAATTGTTAGTTTTGTTGGTCTCTAGCAAAGACTTTAAGCCAAAGTAACTATCTACCATTTATCAAACCCTTCCGAACTGTTTAGAAAATGAACTGGTTATTCAAAGGCCTGTTTAGTTTTTTTTATTTTAGCCTTAAGATTAGGAAAGAAGGATTTTATTGAAAATTGTTAGTTTTGTTGGTCTCTAGCAAAGACTTTAAGCCAAAGTCACTAGCTACCATTTATCTGACCCTTCCCAACTGTTTAGAAAAAGAGCTAGTTATTCAAAGGCTAGTTTAGTTTGAATGATGTTAGTCAAATACAATAATCCTTAGGAAGTATCGATGTTCAAGAAAGGAACTGGTTATTCAAAGGCTTGTTTAGTTTGCTTGATGTTAGTCTGCAGATTAGAAAAGAAGTATTTTATAGAAAATCGTTAGTTTTGTTGGTCTCTAGCAAAGACTTTGAGCCAAAGTAACTAGCTACCATTGATCTGTCAATGTTCAAGAAAGGAACTGGTTATTCAAAGCTTGTTTAGTTTGGTTGATGTTAGTCTGAAGATTAGGAAAGAAGGATTTTATTGAAAATTGTTAGTTTTGTTTGTCTCAAGCAAAGACTTTAAGCCAAAGTAACTTGCTACCATTTATCTGACCCTTCCTAACTGTTTAGAAAAAGAACTGGTTATTCAAAGGCCTGTTTAGTTTTGTTGATGTTAGTCTGAAGATTAGGAAAGAAGGATTTTATTTAAAATTTTTAGTTTTTTTGTCTCTAGCAAAGACTTTATGCCAAAGTAACTTGCTACCATTTATCTGACCCTTCCCAACTGTTTAGAAAAAGAGCTGTTTATTCAAAGGCCTGTTTAGTTTTCTTGATGTTAGTGTGCAGATTAGGAAAGAAGTATTTTATAGAAAGTCGTTAGTTTTGTTGGTCTCTAGCAAAGACTTTTAGCCAAAGTAACAAGCTACCATTCATCTGACCCTTCCCAACTGTTTAGGAAAAGAACTGGTTATTCATAGGCTTGATTAGTTTTAATGATGTTAGTCGGATACAATACATGTTTAGGAAGTGTCGATGTTCAAGAAAGGAACTGGTTATTCAAAGGCCTGTTTAGTTTTGTTGATGTTTGCCTGAAGATTAGGAAAGAAGGATTTTATTGAAAATTGTTAGTTTTGTTGGTCTCAGGCAAAGACTTTCAGCCAAAGTAACTGGCTACCATTGATCTGACCCTTCCCAACTGTTTAGGAAAAGAACTTGTTTTTCAAAGGCTTGTTTAGTTTGAATGATGTTAGTCAGATACAATACATGCTTAGGAAGTATCGATGTTCAAGAAAGGAACTGGTTATTCAAAGGCTTGTTTAGTTTGCTTGATGTTAGTCTGCAGGTTAGGAAAGAAGTATTTTATAGAAAATCGTTAGTTTTGTTGGTCTCTAGCAAAAACTTTCAGCCAAAGTAACTAGCTACCATTGATCTGACCCTTCCCAACTGTTAAGGAAAAGAACTGGTTATTGAAAGGCTTGATTAGTTTTAATGATGTTAGTCGGATACAATACATGTTTAGGAAGTGTCAATGTTCAAGAAAGGAACTGGTTATTGAAAGGCTTGTTTAGTTTGGTTGATCTTAGTCTTAAGATTAGGAAAGAAGGATTTTATTGAAAATTGTTAGTTTTGTTGGTCTCAGGCAAAGACTTTCAGCCAAAGTAACTAGCTTCCATTGATCTGACCCTTCTGAACTGTTTAGGAAAAGAACTGGTTAATTCAAAGGCTTGTTCAGTTTAAAATGATGGTAGTCTGAAGATTAGGAAAGAAGGATTTTATTGAAAATTGTTAATTTTGTTGGTCTCTAGCAAAGACTTTTAACCAAAGTAACTAGCTACCATTTATCTGACCCTTCCGAACTGTTTAGAAAAAGAACTGGTTATTCAAAGGCCTGTTTAGTTTTGTTGACGTTAGCCTGAAGATTAGGAAAGAAGGATTTTATTGATAATTGTTAGTTTTGTTTGTCTTTTCCAAAGACTTTAAGCCAAAGTAACTGGCTACCATTGATCTGATCCTTCCCAACTATTTAGAAAAAGAGCTGGTTATTCAAAGGCTTGTTTTGTTTGAATGATATTAGTCAGATACAATACATGCTTAGGAAGTATCAATGTTCAAGAAAGGAACTGGTTATTCAAAGGCCTGTTTAGCTTGAATGATGTTAGTCAGATACAATACACGCTTAGGAAGTATCGATGTTCAAAAAAGGAACTGGTTATTCAAAGGCTTGTTTAGTTTGGTCGATGTTAGTCTGAAGATTAGGAAAAAAGGATTTTTTTTTAAAATTGTTAGTTTTGTTGGTCTCAGGCAAAGACTCTCAGCCAAAGTAACTGGCTACCATTGATCTGACCCTTCCCAACTGTTTAGGAAAAGAACTTGTTATTCAAAGGCTTGTTTAGTTTGAATGATGTTAGTCAGATACAATACATGCTTAGGAAGTATCGATGTTCAAGAAAGGAACTGGTTATTCAAAGGCTTGTTTAGTTTGCTTGATGTTAGTCTGCAGATTAGGAAAGAAATATTTTATAGAAAATCGTTAGTTTTGTTTGTCTCTAGCAATGACTTTTAGCCAAAGTAACTAGCTACCATTCATCTGACCCTTCCCAACTATTTAGGAAAAGAACTTGTTATTCAAAGGCTTGTTTAGTTTGAATGATGTTAGTCAGATACAATACATACTTAGGAAGTAAGGGTTTTGACTGAAAATTATCAGTTTTATTGGTCTCAGGCAAAGACTTTCAGTCAAACTAAGTAGCTACCATTGATCTGACCATTCCCAAGTGTCTAGGAAAGAAATTGGTGTAAGATTTAATAGGTTTTTTAGTTTGAATGGTGTTAGTCGGATACAATACATGTTTAGGAAGTATCGATGTTCAAGAAAGGAACTGGTTATTCAAAGGCTTTTTTAGTTTAGTTGATGTTAGTTGAAGATTAGGAAAGGAGGATTTCATTGAAAATTGTTAGTTTTGTTGGTCTCAGGTAAAGACTTTCAGCCAATGTATCTAGCTACCATTGATCTGACCCCACCCAACTGTCTTGGAAAGGAACTGGTTTATGATTCAACATTTGTTTAGTTTAAATGATGTTTATCAGATACAATACATACATGCTTAGAAAGTAAGGGTTTTCACTAATAATTGGTACAATTTTAGCTTTATTGGTCTCAGGAAACTTTCAGTCAAAACAACTAGCTACCATTGTTCTGACCCTTCCCAACTGTCTAGGAAAGAAATTGGTTTAAGATTTAATAGCTTGTTAGTTTGAATGATGTTAGTCGGATACAATACATGCTTAGGAAGTATCGATGTTCAAGACCGGAACTGGTTATTCAAAGGCTTGTTTAGTTTGGTTGATGTTAGTCTGAAGATTAGGAAAGAAGGATTTCATTGAAAATTGTTAGATTTGTTGGTCTCTGGCAAAGACTTTAAGCCAAAGTCACTAGCTACCATTGATCTGACCCTTCCCAACTGTTTAGAAAAAGAACTGCTTATTCAAAGGCTTGTTTAGTTGGAATTATGTTAGTCAAATATAATACATGCCTAGGAAGTATCGATGTTCAAGAAAGGAACTGGTTATTCAAAGGCCTGTTTAGTTTGAATGATGTTAGTCTGAAGATTAGGAAAGAAGGATTTTAATGAAAATTATTAGTTTTGTTGGTCTCTAGCAAAGACTTTAAGCCAAAGTAACTAGCTACCATTTATATGACCCTTCCTAACTGTTTAGAAAAAGAACTGGTTATTCAAAGGCCTGTTTAGTTTTGTTGATGTTAGCCGGAAGTTTAGGAAAGAAGGATTTTATTGAAAATTGTTAGTTTTGTTGGTCTCTAGCAAAGACTTTAAGCCAAAAATAACTAGCTGCCATTGATCTGACCCTTCCCAACTGTTTAGGAAAAGAACTGGTTATTCAAAGGCTTGTTTAGTTTGAATGATGTTAGTCTGAAGATTAGAAAAGAAGGATTTTATTGAATATTGTTAATTTTGTTGGTCTCTAGCAAAGACTTTAAGCCAAAGTAACTAGCTACCATTTATCTGACCCTTCCCAACTGTTTAGAAAAAGAACTGGTTATTAAAAGGCCTGTTTAGTTTGAATGATGTTAGTCTTAAGATTAGGAAAGAAGGATTTTATTGATAATTGTTAGTTTTGTTGGTCTCAGGCAAAGACTTTCAGCCAAAGTAACTGGCTACCATTAATCTGACTTTTCCCAACTGTTTAGAAAAAGAACTGGTTATTCAAAGCTTGATTAGTTTTAATGATGTTAGTCTGAAGATTAGGAAAGAAGGAATTTATTGAAAATTGTTAGTTTTGTTGGTCTCATGCAAAGACTTTAAGCCAAAGTAACTAGCTACCATTGATCTGACCCTTCCCAACTGTTTAGGAGAAGAACTGGTTATTCAAAGGCTTGTTTAGTTTTGTTGATGTTAGCCTGAAGATTAGGTAAGAAGGATTTTATAGAAAATTGTTAGTTTTGTTGGTCTCTAGCAAAGACTTTAAGCCTAAATAACTAGCTGCCATTGATCTGACCCTTCCCAACTGTTTAGGAAAAGAACTTGTTATTCAAAGGCTTGTTTAGTTCTGATGATGTTAGTCTGAAGATTAGGAAAGAAGGATTTTATTAAAAATTGTTAATTTTGTTGGTCTCTAGCAAAGACTTTATGCCAAAGTAACTAGCTACCATTTATCTGACCCTTCCGAACTGTTTAGAAAAAGAACTGGTTATTCAAAGGCCTGTTTAGTTTTGTTGATTTTAGCCTGAAGATTAGTAAAGAAGGATTTTATTGAAAATCGTTAGTTTTGTTGGTCTCTAGCAAAGACTTTGAGCCAAAGTAACTAGCTACCATTGATCTGACCCTTCCCAACTGTTTAGGAAAAGAACTTGTTATTCAAAGGCTTCTTTAGTTTGAATGAGGTTAGTCGGATACAATACATTCTTAGGAAGTATCGATGTTAAAAAAAATAACTGGTTATTCAAAGGCTTGTTTAGTTTTCTTGATGTTAGTCTGCAGATTATAGGAAAGAAGTATTTTATAGAAAATCGTTAGTTTAGTTGGTCTCTAGCAAAGACTTTGAGCAAAAGTAACTAGCTACCATTGATCTGTCCCTTCCCAACTGTTTATGAAAAGAACTGGTTATTCAAAGGCTTGATTAGTTTTAATGATGTTAGTCTGATACAATACATGTTTAGGAAGTGTCGATGTTCAAGAAAGGAACTGGTTATTCAAAGGCTTGTTTAGTTTGGTTGATGTTAGTCTGAAGATTATAGAAAAGAAGTATTTTATAGAAAATCGTTAGTTTTGTTGGTCTCAGGCAAAGACTTTCAGCCAAAGTAACAAGCTACCATTGATCTGACCCTTCCTAACTGTTTAGAAAAAGAACTGGTTATTCAAAGGCCTGTTTAGTTTTGTTGATGTTAGCCGGAAGTTTAGGAAAGAAGGATTTTATTGAAAATTGTTAGTTTTGTTGGTCTCTAGCAAAGACTTTAAGCCAAAAATAACTAGCTGCCATTGATCTGACCCTTCCCAACTGTTTAGGTAAAGAACTGGTTATTCAAAGGCTTGTTTAGTTTGGATGATGTTAGTCTGAAGATTAGGAAAGAAGGATTTTATTAAAAATTGTTAATTTTGTTGGTCTCTAGCAAAGACTTTAAGCCAAAGTAACTAGCTACCATTTATCTGACCCTTCCGAACTGTTTAGAAAAAGAACTTGTTATTCAAAGGCCTGTTTAGTTTTGTTGATTTTAGCCTGAAGATTAGTAAAGAAGGATTTTATTGAAAATCGTTAGTTTTGTTGGTCTCTAGCAAAGACTTTGAGCCAAAGTAACTAGCTACCATTGATCTGACCCTTCCCAACTGTTTAGGAAAAGAACTTGTTATTCAAAGGCTTCTTTAGTTTGAATGAGGTTAGTCAGATACAATACATGCTTAGGAAGTATCGATGTTCAAAAAAATAACTGGTTATTCAAAGGCTTGTTTAGTTTTCTTGATGTTAGTCTGCAGATTATAGGAAAGAAGTATTTTATAGAAAATCGTTAGTTTTGTTGGTCTCTAGCAAAGACTTTGAGCCAAAGTAACTAGCTACCATTGATCCGACCCTTCCCAACTGTTTAGGAAAAGAACTGGTTATTCAAAGGCTTGATTAGTTTTAATGATGTTAGTCGGATACAATGCATGTTTAGGAAGTATCAATTGTCAAGAAAGGAACTGGTTATTTAAAGCTTGTTTAGTTTGGTTGATGTTAGTCTGAAGATTAGGAAAGAAGGATTTTATTTAAAATTGTTAGTTTTGTTGGTCTCAGGCAAAGACTTTCAGCCAAAGTAACAGGCTACCATTGATCTGACCCTTCCTAACTGTTTAGGAAAAGAACTAGTTTAAGATTCAATAGCTCGTTTAGTTTGAATGATATTAGTCACATACAATACATACTTAGGAAGTAAGGGTTTTCACTAATAATTGGTACAATTTTAGCTTTATTGGTCTCAGGAAACTTTCAGTCAAAACAACTAGCTACCATTGATCTGACCCTTACTAACTGTCTAGGTAGAGAACTGGTTTAAGATTCAATAGCTTGTTTTGTTTGAATGATGTTAGTCAGATAAAATACATTCTTAGGAAGTAAGGGTTTTCACTGAAAATTATCGCTACGATCGTCCCATACTCATCCACCAAACTCATGTCAAGAAGATTGTTGAAATCCCCCCCCCCCCTGAGGGATGGCTCTGGAAGGGAGCTCCGCCATCTACATGATACAGCTCAGCACCAGAACACCATGTTTGAATGGCGAAGGTCCAGCCAAGAAACTGCAGTATTGCTGTGAGATTACGGCCTGTGAGTTGCAGGAGCATGTGCATGCATATACATATACGTATATGTAGTTGCCTTTGGCTGCTGATTGTGAAAGCTGACCCTTCTTACCCTCTCCCCGTTCAAGGATGATCTACCTGGGAGAAAATTTCAGTGGCTTTGTTACTGTGCACAACGTCAGCCAGGAGGTGGTGAAGGAAACCATCTTTAAGGTAGGTTGCAGCAGAGCCAAGGAGTGAGCGTCTGTACAAAATGTCATGTAACAGACAGAACTATGTACGTATATGATCTCTGTCTGGTCTTGCAGTCACCAAGTAATTGAAGCTACATAGTGTCGTGTCGTATTGCCAGTTTTATTTTCATGACCATAAAATATCGGTGTGGGAAGGCTTAGTTGCGACCCTAGCAATATTAGGACAAATTATGCATGTAATGCATAGGTATAGGAGATGGCTGACTCTGTCTGTACTGAAGTTTTGTGTCTGAAGGCCATACAGATCTGCTCCGTTTATATTCCTTATCAGGACAAGTCACAAATGTCTATCGCTAATTGCTGCTATAGTTACTGCTCACTGCAGCACTTATCTTGAACTTGGCAGTGTGTATAGTAGTTGCGTCTTCACATTGTACAGGTGGAACTATTGACTCCTTCCAGCTGGACCCGGGGGGAGTTGTTAAGAGCGAATCATAGCGCATGAAGTAAAGGAACTGGGAGAGCACAGGTAAGAGATATACGTAGCCTTGATTCGAAGCTATAAGAGATACACATAACTGTCTATGTAGGTAATGAGAGAGTGTATATGCATTGAAGGGAATGGGTGGGTGAGAACATCAACATAGAAGTATGTTATGTAGCTTCATATGTGACTTACGTTATTTGGACGTGGATCTATGTCACATTCACCTGTAAAGGATATCTCCACTGTCCCTCCAGTGTTAGGCACGGCCTCAAATGCTTTTTGTTTGTGAAGTCGCATGCAACACGCCTTTCAAAACCCTCATATAGCGGTTTTTAAAGTACCAATCTCTTGATTTCCTCAACGTTATATATTACTACAGCCTCATCTGTACTTCCACCTGCACTGTGCACTCCACAAGAGAAGAACATTTCCTTCGCAAATTTTTCAAGTTCAATGTAAGCATTTTACTGTAAATAGTAAAGCCATGAGTGTAACTTTGGCATTGATTGTAAGCTGTATTCAGTCTATTGCTGACAGTGTGCTAAATTATGGTCTTGTGTCTCTCTCAAATACAAGTTGCTAAACCACTTGATGTAAAGACGAAGTTTTTTAACATAGAGGTATGTACAGAGGTGTGATAAGAGCATTAGCAAAGTGTTCTACGTGTGTAGGGGAATTTATGTCTGTCAGGTAGCTGAAATTCTATAACCAGCCAGAGCGTGAACAATGGACACAGGGACTGTGCAGAATAGTTACAAAGTACCTGTAGTTGATCACTGATCTGCTTGTTGAGTTGTCAGTAGATCTACATGTACTATGTACTATAGACGAAATCAAACACCCTGCTTCATTAACAGACCATCTCAAGAAATTGTATAAAGTACACTAACCCTGTTCCCATTGTAGCTTGTAGCCTCCACACTATGTATTTTCTGAGTGCCTGGGAATGAGGCCACGTCATTATGTACGTAGTTGATGGCTTGTGAATGATGAACTGCATAATAAACCACGCAGGATGATATTCTTCTTGAAGTTCAGATCCAGAACTCCACTACAGGTCCAATGTACTCAGAAGTTGTAAAGTTTGACCCTGCTGCGGGCTTTGAAGCTGTTAATCTCAACAAGCTTGAAAATAGAGATAAAGAGTAAGTCCATTTGAAATGTAAAAAACTGATGCTAACAGAGGTATAAGAATACATTTGGTTCTGTGTGCGCCTGTGCGTGTGTAACGGATGTGACGTCCACTAATAAACCATGATTGCACGATACTGTAAGTGTAAACCGTGCACAGCTGTAACTGCTATGCTAGACGTGCATAAAATAAAGTCAGTGCCGTTCATCTACATGTACATGCAGGCTGAAAGATTCCCCGGAACTACTTGAGTCTGAAAGACTTATGCTAGTTGGTAGGTTGTGCTATGTTTGTGTATATAATATTAAACCGATCTATTCTGGGAGCACTATTTGTAGTTTTTACCACCCAGATAAACATGAAGTGCACCCCAGCTGGTACTAAGTTATAGTTGTCGTGGACTTTGCCCAGGACAGCTATATTTTGTTTCTTTTTTTGTGGAAAACTATTTCAGAAGCTTCTGGGAGAGTGTACAAACCATACTACATTAGCTACTACGTATGTGTGAATTAAGCAATTTAATGCACACTCATGTGATCGATTTTGAGACTTCTGATCTGTTGAAGGTCACATGAGTAGAATTAAGTGTTGCTTATGGTCGGAAAATAGTACAGACATGTATTATGGCAAGATAGCCACTATGGACAGAATTAGTAATTTGCTGAAACACTTAACTTCGTCTAGTGTAGCAATATGTACATTGATTGTATCATTGTAACTTAGAACATTCTTGTAACTCATGCCATGAGCCTTGGGACCATTACTAAAAGTGTCTCATGTATTGCTGGTTTACCTGGAACAGTCTCCTGATTACTGGTAAAAGTGTCTAGGGGATGGTTTAGCTATAACATATTGTGTAAATATAGTAACACATTTGATTATTTCTGTGTAGGTTGGAAGTGAAATGAACATGTCAGATACATGTGCTTTTATCATCTGATAAGTGATATTGTTTTACCTATGTTCTTTTATTGCTGTAGTTGAATGCTGTATGTGAATGCTTTCTATGTATGTTGTTACCTGTCGCTTGGACACAAGAGTTCAGAAGTAAAATACGGGCATGCCAGGCACTAATTGCATTCATGCAGGGTTAGGGATGGGGTTGTAGAATCAAGCTCTGTTGTGTCATTGCTACCTTGTTTGGTTACTTTTTTGCGATTCCATCCCTACATGCTCTTTCATTTTTAAATGATTTCTTTAAAACTTTTATTATTCAGTGTGCTATAATGCTACAAAACATTTACTACCATCTCAATGGTTAGTCTCGGTAGTGGCGGGATACTGTAAGCGATCTCCGACTTGATAGGTGGGCTGGTACCGAGACTACTCGATGGTATACATCCCACCATCCAGTTCACAGTTGAAGAGAAGGAAAAGGTACTCCTGTTTCTGAATACCAAATCTATTTGAGAATAAATAAGAATACTGGGCATAACTAGCCTTGTACCCAGGCCTTCCCCGCACTTTCGCGAGTGCAGGGAAGGCCTAGGTATGAGGCTAGGGCTTCCCTTCTAGGAGCTGAGTAGGAAAAGAACCGGTTATTCAAAGGCTTGTTTAGTTTGAATGATGTTAGTCAGATACAATACATGCTTAGGAAGTATCGATGTTCAAGAAAGGAACTGGTTATTCAAAGGCCGGTTTAGTTTGGTTGATGTTAGTCTGAAGATTACGAAAGAAGGATTTTATTGAAAATTGTTAGTTTTGTTGGTCTCAGGCAAAGACTTTCAGCCAAAGTAACTGGCTACCATTGATCTGACCCTTCCCAACTGTTTAGGAAAAGAACTTGTATTCAAAGGCTTGTTTAGTTTGAATGATGTTAGTCAGATACAATACATGCTTAGGAAGTATCGATGTTCAAGAAAGGAACTGGTTATTCAAAGGCTGGTTTAGTCTGCTTGATGTTAGTCTGCAGATAAGGAAAGAAGTATTTTATAGAAAATCGTTAGTTTTGTTGGTCTCTAGCAAAGACTTTGAGCCAAAGTAACTAGCTACCATTTATCTGACCCTTCCCAACTGTTTAGGAAAAGAACTGGTTATTCAAAGGCTTGATTCGTTTTAATGATGTTAGTCGGATACAATACATGTTTAGGAAGTGTCGATGTTCAAGAAAGGAACTGGTTATTCAAAGGCTTGTTTAGTTTGGTTGATGTTAGTCTGAAGATTAGGAAAGAAGGATTTTATTGAAAATTGTTAGTTTTGTTGGTCTCAGGCAAAGACTTTAAGCCAAAGTAACTAGCTACCATTGATCTGACCCTTCCTAACTGTTTAGGAAAAGAACTGGTTATTCAAAGGCTTGTTTAGTTTGAATGATGTTAGTCTGAAGATTAGGAAAGAAGAATTTTATTGAAAATTGTTAGTTTTGTTGGTCTCTAGCAAAGACTTTAAGCCAAAGTAACTAGCTACCATTTATCTGACCCTTCCCAACTGTTTAGAAAAAGAACTGGTTATTCAAAGGCCTGTTTAGTTTTTTTGACGTTAGCCTGAAGATTAGGAAAGAAGGATTTTATTGAAAATTGTTAGTTTTTTTGGTCTCTAGCAAAGACTTTGAGCCAAAGTCACTAGCTACCATTGATCTGACCTCTCCCAACTGTTTAGAAAAAGAGCTCATTATTCAAAGGCTTGTTTAGTTTGAATGATATTAGTCAGATACAATACATGCTTAGGAAGTATCGATGTTCAAGAAAGGAACTGGTTATTCAAAGGCCGATTTAGTTTGGTTGATGTTAGTCTGAAGATTAGGAAAGAAGAATTTTACTCAAAAATTGTTATTTGTTTTGTCTCTGGCAAAGACTTTAAGCCAAAGTAACTAGCTACCATTGATTAGGAAAGAAGGATTTTATTGAAAATTGTTAGTTTTGTTTGTCTCTAGCAAAGACTTTAAGCCAAAGTAACTAGCTACCATTGATCGGACCCTTCCCAACTGTTTAGTAAAAGAACTTGTTATGCAAAGTCTTGTTTAGTTTGAATGATGTTAGTCTGAAGATTAGGAAAGAAGGATTTTATTGAAAATTGTTAGTTTATTTGGTCACTAGAAAAGACTTTAAGCCAAAGTAACTAGCTACCATTTATCAGACCCTTCCCAACTGTTTAGAAAATGAGCTGGTTATTCAAAGGCTAGTTTAGTTTGAATGATGTTAGTCAAATACAATAATCCTTAGGAAGTATCGATGTTCAAGAAAGGAACTGGTTATTCAAAGGCCGGTTTTGTTTGGTTGATGTTAGCCTGAAGATTAGGAAAGAAGGATTTTATTGAAAATTGTTAGTTTTGTTGGTCTCTGGCAAAGACTTTCAGCCAAAGTAACTGGCTACCATTGATCTTACTCTTCCCAACTGTTTAGGAAAAGAACTGGTTATTCTAAAGCTTATTTAGTTTGAATGATGTTAGTCATATACAATACACGCTTAGGAAGTATCGATGTTCAAGAAAGGAACTTGTTATTCAAAGGCTTGTTTAGTTTGGTTGATGTTAGTCTGAAGATTAGGAAAGAAGGATTTTATTTAAAATTGTTAGTTTTGTTGATCTCAGGCAAAGACTTTCAGCCAAAGTAACTAGCTACCTTTGATCTGACCCTTCCCAACTGTTTAGGAAAAGAATCTGTTATTCAAAGGCTTGTTTAGTTTGAATGATGTTAGTCAGATACAATACATGCGTAGGAAGTATCGTTGTTCAAGAAAGGAACTGGTTATTCAAAGGCTAGTTTAGTTTGAATGATGTTAGTCAAATACAATATATCCTTAGGAAGTATCGATGTTCAAGAAAGGAACTGGTTATTCAAAGGCTTTTTTAATTTTGTTGATGTTAGTCTGCATATTAGGAAAGAAGTATTTTATAGAAAATCGTTAGTTTTGTTGGTCTAGCTACCATTGATCTGACCCTTCCCTACTGTTTAGGAAAAGAACTGGTTATTGAAAGGCTTGATTAGTTTTAATGATGTTAGTCGGATACAATACGTGTTTAGGAAGTGTCGATGTTCAAGAAAGGAACTGGTTATTCAAAGGCTTGTTTAGTTTGGTTGATGTTAGTCTGAAGATTAGGAAAGAAGGATTTTATTGAAAATTGTAGTTTTGTTGGTCTCTAGCAAAGACTTTAAGCCAAAGTAACTAGCTACCATTTTTCTGACCCTTCCTAACTGTTAAGAAAAGAACTGGTTATTGAAAGGCCTGTTTAGTTTTGTTGATGTTAGCCTGAAGATTAGGAAAAAAGGATTTTATTGATAATTGTTAGTTTTGTTGGTCTCTAGCAAAGACTTAAGCCAAAGTAACTAGCTACCATTGATCTGACCCTTCCCAACTGTTTAGGAAAAGAACTGGTTATTCAAAGGCTTTTTTAGTTTGAATGATGTTAGTTTGAAGATTAGGAAAGAAGGATTTTATTGAAAATTGTTAGTTTTGTTGGTCTCTAGCAAAGACTTTAAGCCAAAGTAACTAGCTACCATTTATCTGACCCTTCCTAACTGTTTAGAAAAAGAACTGGTTATTCAAAGGCCTGTTTAGTTTGTTGATGTTAGCCTGAAGATTAAGAAAGAAGAATTTTATTGAAAATTGTTAGTTTTGTTGGTCTCTAGCAAAGACTTTAAGCCAAAGTTACTAGCTACCATTGATCTGACCCTTCCGAACTATTTAGCAATGAGCTGGTTATTCAAAGGCTTGTTTGTTTGAATGATATTAGTCAGATACAATACATGCTTAGGAAGTATCAATGTTCAAGAAAGGAACTGGTTATTCAAAGCTTGTTTAGTTTGGTTGATGTTAGTCTGAAGATTAGGAAAGAAGGATTTTATTGAAAATTGTTAGTTTTTTTGTCTCTAGCAAAGACTTTAAGCCAAAGTAACTTGCTACCATTTATCTGACCCTTCCCAACTGTTTAGAAAAGAGCTGTTTATTCAAAGGCCTGTTTAGTTTTGCTGATGTTAGCCTGAAGATTAGGAAAGAAGTATTTTATAGAAAATCGTTAGTTTTGTTAGTCTCTAGCAAAGACTTTGAGCCTAAGTAACTAACTACCATTGATCTGACCCTTCCCAACTGTTTAGGAAAAGAACTGGTTATTTAAAGGCTTGTTTAGTTTAAATGATGTTAGTCGGATACAATACATGCTTAGGAAGTATCGATGTTCAAGAAAGGAACTGGTTATTCAAAGGCTTGTTTAGTTTGGTTGATGTTAGTCTGAAGATTTGAAAAGAAGGATTTTATTGAAAATTGTTAGTTTTGTTGGCCTCTAGCAAAGACTTTAAGCAAAGTAACTAGCTACCATTGAGCTGATCCTTCCCAACTGTTTAGGAAAAGAACTTGTTATTCAAAGGCTTGTTTAGTTTTAATGAAGTTAGTCTAATGATTAGGAAAGAAGGATTTTATTGAAAATTGTTAGTTTTGTTGGTCTCTAGCAAAGACTTTAAGCCAAAGTAACTATCTACCATTTATCAGACCCTTCCGAACTGTTTAGAAAAAGAACTAGTTATTCAAAGGCCTGTTTAGTTTTTTTTTATTTTAGCCTTAAGATTAGGAAAGAAGGATTTTATTGAAAATGGTTAGTTTTGTTGGTCTCTAGCAAAGACTTTAAGCCAAAGTTACTAGCTACCATTGATCTGACCCTTCCGAACTATTTTGAAAATGAGCTGGTTATTCAAAGGCTTGTCCTGTTTTAATGATATTAGTCAGATACAATACATGGTTAGGAAGTATCAATGTTCAAGAAAGGAACTGGTTATTCAAAGCTTGTTTAGTTTGGTTGATGTTAGTCTGAAGATTAGGAAAGAAGGATTTTATTGAAAATTGTTAGTTTTTTTGTCTCTAGCATAGACTTTAAGCCAAAGTAACTTGCTACCATTTATCTGACCCTTCCTAACTGTTTAGAAAAAGAAATGGTTATTCAAAGGCCTGTTTAGTTTTGTTGATGTTAGTCTGAAGATTAGGAAAGAAGGATTTTATTTAAAATTGTTAGTTTTTTCGTCTCTAGCAAAGACTTTAAGCCAAAGTAACTTGCTACCATTTATCTGACCCTTCCCAACTGTTTAGAAAAGAGCTGTTTATTCAAAGGCCTGTTTAGTTTTGCTGATGTTAGCCTGAAGATTAGGAAAGAAGTATTTTATAGAAAATCGTTAGTTTTGTTAGTCTCTAGCAAAGACTTTGAGCCTAAGTAACTAACTACCATTGATCTGACCCTTCCCAACTGTTTAGGAAAAGAACTGGTTATTCAAAGGCTTGTTTAGTTTAAATGATGTTAGTCGGATACAATACATGCTTAGGAAGTATCGATGTTCAAGAAAGGAACTGGTTATTCAAAGGCTTGTTTAGTTTGGTTGATGTTAGTCTGAAGATTAGGAAAGAAGGATTTCATTGAAAATTGTTAGTTTTGTTGGCCTCTAGCAAAGACTTTAAGCCAAAGTAACTAGCTACCATTGAGCTGATCCTTCCCAACTGTTTAGGAAAAGAACTTGTTATTCAAAGGCTGGTTTAGTTTTAATGAAGTTAGTCTAATGATTAGGAAAGAAGGATTTTATTGAAAATTGTTAGTTTTGTTGGTCTCTAGCAAAGACTTTAAGCCAAAGTAACTATCTACCATTTATCAGACCCTTCCGAACTGTTTAGAAAAAGAACTGGTTATTCAAAGGCCTTTTTAGTTTTTTTTTATTTTAGCCTTAAGATTAGGAAAGAAGGATTTTATTGAAAATTGTTAGTTTTGTTGGTCTCTAGCAAAGACATTAAGCCAAAGTTACTAGCTACCATTGATCTGACCCTTCCGAACTATTTTGAAAATGAGCTGGTTATTCAAAGGCTTGTCCTGTTTTAAATGATATTAGTCAGATACAATACATGCTTAGGAAGTATCAATGTTCAAGAAAGGAACTGGTTATTCAAAGCTTGTTTAGTTTGGTTGATGTTAGTCTGAAGATTAGGAAAGAAGGATTTTATTGAAAATTGTTAGTTTTTTTGTCTCTAGCATAGACTTTAAGCCAAAGTAACTTGCTACCAACTATCTGACCCTTCCTAACTGTTTAGAAAAAGAACTGGTTATTCAAAGGCCTGTTTAGTTTTGTTGATGTTAGTCTGAAGATTAGGAAAGAAGGATTTTATTTAAAATTGTTAGTTTTTTCGTCTCTAGCAAAGACTTTAAGCCAAAGTAACTTGCTACCATTTATCTGACCCTTCCCAACTGTTTAGAAAAAGAGCTGTTTATTCAAAGGCCTGTTTAGTTTTGCTGATGTTAGCCTGAAGATTAGGAAAGAAGTATTTTATAGAAAATCGTTAGTTTTGTTAGTCTCTAGCAAAGACTTTGAGCCTAAGTAACTAACTACCATTGATCTTACCCCTTCCCAACTGTTTTGGAAAAGAACTGGTTATTCAAAGGCTTGTTTAGTTTAAATGATGTTAGTCGGATACAACACATGCTTAGGAAGTATCGATGTTCAAGAAAGGAACTGGTTATTCAAAGGCTTGTTTAGTTAGGTTGATGTTAGTCTGAAGATTAGGAAAGAAGGATTTTATTGAAAATTGTTAGTTTTGTTGGTCTCTAGCAAAGACTTTAAGCCAAAGTAACTATCTACCATTTATCAGACCCTTCCGAACTGTTTAGAAAAAGAACTGGTTATTCAAAGGCCTGTTTAGTTTTTTTTTATTTTAGCCTTAAGATTAGGAGAGAAGGATTTTATTGAAAATTGTTAGTTTTGTTGGTCTCTAGCAAAGACTTTTAGCCAAAGTCACTAGCTACCATTTATCTGACCCTTCCCAACTGTTTAGAAAAAGAGCTGGTTAATCAAAGGCTAGTTTAGTTTGAATGATGTTAGTCAAATACAATAATCCTTAGGAAGTATCGATGTTCAAGAAAGGAACTGGTTATTCAAAGGCTTGTTTAGTTTGCCTGATGTTAGTCTGCAGATTAGAAAAGAAGTATTTTATAGAAAATCGTTAGTTTTGTTGGTCTCTAGCAAAGACTTAGAGCCAAAGTAACTAGCTACCATTGATCTGACCCTTCCCAACTGTTTAGGAAAAGAACTGGTTATTCAAAGGCTTGTTTAGTTTAAATGATGTTAGTCGTATACAATACAGGCTTAGGAAATATTGATGTTCAAGAAAGGAACTTGTTATTCAAAGGCTTGTTTAGTTTGGTTGATGTTAGTCTGAAGATTAGGAAGGAAGGATTTTATTTAAAATTGTTAGTTTTGTTGATCTCAGGCAAAGACTTTCAGCCAAAGTAACTAGCTACCATAGATCTGACCCTTCCCAACTGTTTAGGGAAAGAATCTGTTATTCAAAGGCTTGTTTAGTTTGAATGATGTTAGTTAGATACAATACATGCCTAGGAAGTATCGTTGTTCAAGAAAGGAACTGGTTATTCAAAGGCTAGTTTAGTTTGAATGATGTTAGTCAAATACAATATATCCTTAGGAAGTATCGATGTTCAAGAAAGGAACTGGTTATTCAAAGGCTTGTTTAATTTTGTTGTTGTTAGTCTGCATATTAGGAAAGAAGTATTTTATAGAAAATCGTTAGTTTTGTTGGTCTAGCTACCATTGATCTGACCCTTCCCTACATTTTAGGAAAAGAACTGGTTATTGAAAGGCTTGATTAGTTTTAATGATGTTAGTCGGATACAATACGTGTTTAGGAAGTGTCGATGTTCAAGAAAGGAACTGGTTATTCAAAGGGTTGTTTAGTTTGGTTGATGTTAGTCTGAAGATTAGGAAAGAAGGATTTTATTGAAAATTGTTAGTTTTTTTTGTCTCTAGCATAGACTTTAAGCCAAAGTTACTAGCTACCATTGATCTGACCCTTCCGAACTATTTAGAAAATGAGCTGGTTATTCAAAGGCTTTTCTTGTTTTAATGATATTAGTCAGATACAATACATGCCTAGGAAGTATCGATGTTCAAGAAAGGAACTGGTTATTCAAAGGCTTGTTTAGTTTGGTTGATGTTAGTCTGAAGATTAGGAAAGAAGGATTTTATTGAAAATTGTTAGTTTTGTTGGCCTCTAGCAAAGACTTTAAGCCAAAGTATCTAGCTACCATTGATCTGACCCTTCCCAACTGTTTAGGAAAAGAACTTGTTATTCAAAGGCTTGTTTAGTTTTAATGAAGTTAGTCTGTTGATTAGGAAAGAAGGATTTTATTGAAAATTGTTAGTTTTGTTGGTTTCTAGCAAAGACTTTAAGCCAAAGTAACTATCTACCATTTATCAGACCCTTCCGAAGTGTTTAGAAAAAGAACTGGTTATTCAAAGGCCTGTTTAGTTTTTTTTTATTTTAGCCTTAAGATTAGGAAAGAAGGATTTTATTGAAAATTGTTAGTTTTGTTGGTCTCTAGCAAAGACTTTAAGCCAAAGTTACTAGCTACCATTGATCTGACCCTTCCGAACTATTTTGAAAATGAGCTGGTTATTCAAAGGCTTGTCCTGTTTTAATGATATTAGTCAAATACAATACATGCTTAGGAAGTATCAATGTTCAAGAAAGGAACTGGTTATTCAAAGCTTGTTTAGTTTGGTTGATGTTAGTCTGAAGATTAGGAAAGAAGGATTTTATTGAAAATTGTTAGTTTTTTTGTCTCTAGCATAGACTTTAAGCCAAAGTAACTTGCTACCATTTATCTGACCCTTCCTAACTGTTTATAAAAAGAACTGGTTATTCAAAGGCCTGTTTAGTTTTGTTGATGTTAGTCTGAAGATTAGGAAAGAAGGATTTTATTTAAAATTGTTAGTTTTTTCGTCTCTAGCAAAGACTTTAAGCCAAAGTAACTTGCTACCATTTATCTGACCCTTCCCAACTGTTTAGAAAAAGAGCTGTTTATTCAAAGGCTGGTTTAGTTTTGCTGAGGTTAGCCTGAAGATTAGGAAAGAAGTATTTTATAGAAAATCGTTAGTTTTGTTAGTCTCTAGCAAAGACTTTGAGCCTAAGTAACTAACTACCATTGATCTGACCCTTCCCAACTGTTTAGGAAAAGAACTGGTTATTCAAAGGCTTGTTTAGTTTAGTCTCTAGCAAAGACTTTTAGCCAAAGTCACTAGCTACCATTTATCTGACCCTTCCCAACTGTTTAGAAAAAGAGCTGGTTAATCAAAGGCTAGTTTAGTTTGAATGATGTTAGTCAAATACAATAATCCTTAGGAAGTATCGATGTTCAAGAAAGGAACTGGTTATTCAAAGGCTTGTTTAGTTTGCCTGATGTTAGTCTGCAGATTAGAAAAGAAGTATTTTATAGAAAATCGTTAGTTTTGTTGGTCTCTAGCAAAGACTTTGAGCCAAAGTAACTAGCTACCATTGATCTGACCCTTCCCAACTGTTTAGGAAAAGAACTGGTTATTCAAAGGCTTGTTTAGTTTAAATGATGTTAGTCGTATACAATACAGGCTTAGGAAATATTGATGTTCAAGAAAGGAACTTGTTATTCAAAGGCTTGTTTAGTTTGGTTGATGTTAGTCTTAAGATTAGGAAAGAAGGATTTTATTTAAAATTGTTAGTTTTGTTGATCTCAGGCAAAGACTTTCAGCCAAAGTAATTAGCTACCATTGATCTGACCCTTCCCAACTGTTTAGGGAAAGAATCTGTTATTCAAAGGCTTGTTTAGTTTGAATGATGTTAGTTAGATACAATACATGCCTAGGAAGTATCGTTGTTCAAGAAAGGAACTGGTTATTCAAAGGCTAGTTTAGTTTGAATGATTTTAGTCAAATACAATATATCCTTAGGAAGTATCGATGTTCAAGAAAGGAACTGGTTATTCAAAGGCTTGTTTTATTTTGTCGTTGTTAGTCTGCATATTAGGAAAGAAGTTTTTTATAGAAAATCGTTAGTTTTGTTGGTCTAGCTACCATTGATCTGACCCTTCCCTACATTTTAGGAAAAGAACTGGTTATTGAAAGGCTTGATTAGTTTTAATGATGTTAGTCGGATACAATACGTGTTTAGGAAGTGTCGATGTTCAAGAAAGTAACTGGTTATTCAAAGGGTTGTTTAGTTTGGTTGATGTTAGTCTGAAGATTAGGAAAGAAGGATTTTATTGAAAATTGTTAGTTTTGTTGGTCTCTAGCAAAGACTTTAAGCCAAAGTAACTAGCTACCATTTATCTGACCCTTCCCAACTTTTTAGAAAAAGAACTGGTTATTCAAAGGCTTGTTTAGTTTGAATGATGTTAGTCTGAAGATTAGGAAAGAAGGATTTTATTGAAAATTGTTAGTTTTGTTGGTCTCTAGCAAAGACTTTAAGCCAAAGTAACTAGCTACCATTTTTCTCACCCTTCCTAACTGTTTAGAAAAGAACTGGTTATTTAAAGGCCTGTTTAGTTTTGTTGATGTTAGCCTGAAGATTAGGAAAGAAGGATTTTATTGATAATTGTTAGTTTTGTAGGTCTCTTGCAAAGACTTTCAGCCAAAGTAACTAGCTACCATTGATCTGACCCTTCCCAACTGTTTAGGAAAAGAACTGGTTATTCAAAGGCTTGTTTAGTTTGAATGATATTAGTCTGAAGATTAGGAAAGAAGAATTTTATTGAAAATCTTTAGTTTTGTTGAGAAGTATTTTATAGAAAATCGTTAGTTTTGTTGGTCTAGCTACCATTGATCTGACCCTTCCCTACATTTTAGGAAAAGAACTGGTTATTGAAAGGCTTGATTAGTTTTAATGATGTTAGTCGGATACAATACGTGTTTAGGAAGTGTCGATGTTCAAGAAAGGAACTGGTTATTCAAAGGGTTGTTTAGTTTGGTTGATGTTAGTCTGAAGATTAGGAAAGAAGGATTTTATTGAAAATTGTTAGTTTTGTTTGTCTCAGGCAAAGACTTTAAGCCAAAGTAACTAGCTACCATTGATCTGACCCTTCCCAACTGGTTAGGAAACGAACTGGTTATTCAAAGGCTAGTTTAGTTTGAATGATGTTAGTCAAATACAATACATCCTTAGGAAGTATCGATGTTCAAGAAAGGAACTGGTTATTCAAAGGCTTGTTTAATTAGGTTGATGTTAGTCTGCAGATTAGGAAAGAATGATTTTTTTGAAAATTGTTTGTTTTGTTGGTCTCTAGCAAAGACTTTAAGCCAAAGTCACTAGCTACCATTGATCTGACCCTTCCTAGAAAAAGAGCTGGTTATTCAAAGGCTAGTTTAGTTTGAATGATGTTAGTCAAATACAATAATCCTAAGGAAGTATCGATGTTCAAGAAAGGAACTGGTTATTCAAAGGCTTGTTTAGTTTGATTGATGTTAGTCTGTAAATTAGGAAAGATGTATTTTATAGAAAATCGTTAGTTTTGTTAGTCTCTAGCAAAGACTTTGAGCCAAAGTAACTAGCTACCATTGATCTGACCCTTCCCAACTGTTTTGGAAAAGAACTGGTTATTCAAAGGCCTGTTTAGTTTAAATGATGTTAGTCTGAAGATTAGGAAAGAACGATTTTAATGAAAATTGTTAGTTTTGTTGGTCTCAGGCAAAGACTTTATGCCAAAGTAACTGGCTACCATTTATCTGACCCTTCCAAACTGTTTAGAAAAAGAACTGGTTATTCAAAGGCCTGTTTAGTTTCGTTGATTTTAGCCTGAAGATTAAAAAAGAAGGATTTTATTGATAATTGTTAGTTTTGTAGGTCTCTTGCAAAGACTTTAAGCCAAAGTAACTGGCTACCATTGATCTGATTCTTCCCAACTATTTAGAAAAAGAGCTGGTTATTCAAAGGCTTGTTTTGTTTGAATGATATTAGTCAGATACAATACATGCTTAGGAATTATCAATGTTCAAGAAAGGAACTGGTTATTCAAAGGCTTGTTTAGTTTGAATGAAGTTAGTCTGAAGATTAGGAAAGAAGGATTTTATTGAAAATTGTTAGTTTTGTTGGTCTCTTGCAAAGACTTTAAGCCAAAGTAACTGACTACTATTAATCTGATCCTTCCCAACTATTTAGAAAAAGAGCTGGTTATTCAAAAGTTTGTTTTGTTTGAATGATATTTGTCAGATACAATACATGCTTAGGAAGTATCGATGTTCAAGAAAGGAACTGGTTTTTCAAAGGCCTGTTTAGTTTAAATGATGTTTGTCTGAAGATTAGGAAAGAACGATTTTAATGAAAATTGTTAGTTTTGTTGGTCTCAGGCAAAGACTTTATGCCAAAGTAACTGGCTACCATTTATCTGACCCTTCCAAACTGTTTAGAAAAAGAACTGGTTATTCAAAGGCCTGTTTAGTTTCGTTGATTTTAGCCTGAAAATTAGGAAAGAAGGATTTTATTGATAATTGTTAGTTTTGCAGGTCTCTTGCAAAGACTTTAAGCCAAAGTAACCGGCTACCATAGATCTGATCTTTCCCAACTATTTAGAAAAAGAGCTGGTTATTCAGAGGCTTGTTTTGTTTGAGTGATATTAGTCAGATACAATACATGCTTAGGAATTATCAATGTTCAAGAAAGGAACTGGTTATTCAAAGGCTTGTTTAGTTTGAATGATGTTAGTCTGAAGATTAGAAAAGAAGAATTTTATTGAAAATTGTTAGTTTTGTTGGTCTCTAGCAAAGACTTTAAGCCAAAGTAACTAGCTACCATTTATCTGACCCTTCCCAACTGTTTAGAAAAAGAACTGGTTATTCAAAGGCCTGTTTAGTTTATTTGACGTTAGCCTGAAGATTAGGAGAGAAGGATTTTATTGAAAATTGTTAGTTTTGTTTGTCTCTAGCAAAGACTTTGAGCCAAAGTCACTAGCTACCATTGATCTGACCTCTCCCAACTATTTAGAAAAAGAGCTGGTTATTCAAAAGTTCGTTTTGTTTGAATGATATTAGTCAGATACAATACATGCTTAGGAAGTATCGATGTTCAAGAAAGGATCTGGTTATTCAAAGGCTTGTTTAGTTTGGTTGATGTTAGTCTGAAGATTAGGAAAGAAGGATTTTAATGAAAATTGTTTGTTTTGTTGGTCTCAGGCAAATAATTTCAGCCATAGTAACTGGCTACCATTGATCTGACCCTTCCCAACTGTTTAGGAAAAGAACTTGTTATTCAAAGGCTTGTTTAGTTTGAATGATGTTAGTCAGATACTATACATGCTTAGGAAGTATCGATGTTCAAAAAAGGAACTGGTTATTCAAATGCTTATTTAGTTTGCTTGATGTTAGTCTGCAGATTAGGAAAGAAGTATTTTATATAAAATCGTTAGTTTTGTTGGTCTCTAGCAGAGACTTTGAGCCAAAGTAACTAGCTACCATTGATCTGACCCTTCCCAACTGGTTAGGAAACGAACTGGTTATTCAAAGGCTAGTTTAGCTTGAAATGTTAATCAAATACAATACATCCTTAGGGAGTATCGATGTTCAAGAAAGGAACTGGTTATTCAAAGGCTTGTTTAGTTTGGTTGATGTTTGTCTGCAGATTAGTAAAGAAGGATTTTATTGAAAATTGTTAGTTTTGTTGGTCTCTAGCAAAGACTTTAAGCCAAAGTAACTAGCTACCATTGATTAGGAAAGAATGATTTTATTGAAAATTGTTAGCTTTGTTGGTCTCTAGCAAAGACTTTAAGCCAAAGTAACTTGCTATCATTGATCTAACCCTTCCTAACTGTTTAGGAAAAGAACTGGTTATTCAAAGGCCTGTTTAGTTTTGTTGATTTTAGCCTGAAGATTAAGAAAGAAGGATTTTATCGATAATTGTTAGTTTTGTTGGTCTCTTGCAGAGACTTTAAGCAAAAGTAACTGGCTACCATTTTTCTGACCCTTCCCAACTGTTTAGAAAAAGAACTGGTTATTCAAAGGCCTGTTTAGTTTTGTTGATTTTAGCCTGAAGATTAAGAAAGAAGGATTTTATCGATAATTGTTAGTTTTGTTGGTCTCTTGCAGAGACTTTAAGCAAAAGTAACTGGCTGCCATTTATCTGACCCTTCCAAACTGTTTAGAAAAAGAACTGGTTATTCAAAGGCCTGTTTAGTTTCGTTGATTTTAGCCTGAAGATTAGGAAAGAAGGATTTTATTGATAATTGTTAGTTTTGTAGGTCTCTTGCAGAGACTTTCAGCCAAAGTAACTAGCTACCATTGATCTGACACTTCCTAACTGTTTAGGAAAAGAACTGGTTATTCAAAGGCTTGTTTAGTTTGAATGATGTTAGTCTGAAGATTAAGAAAGAAGAATTTTATTGAAAATTGTTAGTTTTGTTGGTCTCTAGTAAAGACTTTAAGCCAAAGTAACTAGCTACCATTTATCTGACCCTTCCCAACTGTTTAGAAAAAGAACTGGTTATTCAAAGGCCTGTTTAGTTTATTTGATGTTAGTCTGAAGATTAGGAAAGAAGGATTTTAATGAAAATTGTTTGTTTTGTTTGTCTCTAGCAAAGACTTTGGGCCAAAGTCACTAGCTACCATTGATCTGACCTCTCCCAACTATTTAGAAAAAGAGCTGGTTATTCAAAAGTTCGTTTTGTTTGAATGATATTAGTCAGATACAATACATGCTTAGGAAGTATCGATGTTCAAGAAAGGATCTGGTTATTCAAAGGCTTGTTTAGTTTGGTTGATGTTTGTCTGAAGATTAGGAAAGAAGGATTTTAATGAAAATTGTTTGTTTTGTTGGTCTCAGGCAAATACTTTCAGCCATAGTAACTGGCTACCATTGATCTGACCCTTCCCAACTGTTTAGGAAAAGAACTTGTTATTCAAAGGCTTGTTTAGTTTGAATGATGTTTGTCAGATACAATACATGCTTAGGAAGTATCGATGTTCAAGAAAGGAACTGGTTATTCAAATGCTTATTTAGTTTGCTTGATGTTAGTCTGCAGATTAGGAAAGAAGTATTTTATATAAAATCGTTAGTTTTGTTGGTCTCTAGCAAAGACTTTGAGCCAAAGTAACTAGCTACCATTGATCTGACCCTTCCCAACTGGTTAGGAAACGAACTGGTTATTCAAAGGCTAGTTTAGTTTGAAATGTTAATCAAATACAATACATCCTTAGGAAGTATCGATGTTCAAGAAAGGAACTGGTTATTCAAAGGCTTGTTTAGTTTGGTTGATGTTTGTCTGCAGATTAGGAAAGAAGGATTTTATTGAAAATTGTTAGTTTTGTTGGTCTCTAGCAAAGACTTTAAGCCAAAGTAACTAGCTACCATTGATTAGGAAAGAATGATTTTATTGAAAATTGTTAGCTTTGTTGGTCTCTAGCAAAGACTTTAAGCCAAAGTAACTAGCTACCGTTGATCTGACCCTTCCCAACTGTTTAGGAAAAGAACTTGTTATTCAAAGGCTTGTTTAGTTTTAATGATGTTAGTCTTAAGATTAGGAAAGAAAGATTCAATTGAAAATTGTTAGTTTTATTGGTCTCTAGCAAAGACTTCATGCCAAAGTAACTAGCTACCATTTATCAGACCCTTCCGAACTGTTTAGAAAAAGAATTTGTTATTCAAAGGCCTGTTTAGTTTTGTTGATGTTAGCCTGAATATTAGGAAAGAAGAATTTTATTGAAAATTGTTAGTTTTGTTGGTCTCTAGCAAAGACTTTAAGCCAAAGACACTAGCTACCATTGATCTGACCCTTCCCAACTGTTTAGAAAAAGAACTAGTTATTCAAAGGCCTGTTTAGTTTTTTTGACGTTAGCCTGAAGATTAGGAAAGAAGGATTTTATTGAAAATTGTTAGTTTTGTTGGTCTCTAGCAAAGACTTTGAGCCAAAGTCACTACCTACCATTGATCTGACCTCTCCCAACTGTTTAGAAAAAGAGCTCGTTATTCAAAGGCTTGTTTAGTTTGAATGATATTAGTCAGATACAATACATGCTTAGGAAGTATCGATGTTCAAGAAAGGAACTGGTTATTTAAAGGCCGGTTTAGTTTGGTTGATGTTAGTCTGAAGATTAGGAAAGAAGAATTTTACTCAAAAATTGTTAGTTTTGTTGGCCTCTAGCAAAGACTTTAAGCCAAAGTAACTAGCTACCATTGATCTGACCCTTCCCAACTGTTTAGGAAAAGAACTTGTTATGCAGAGTCTTGTTTAGTTTGAATGATGTTAGTCTGAAGATTAGGAAAGAAGGATTTTATTAAAAATTGTTAGTTTATTTGGTCTCTAGCAGAGACTTTAAGCCAAAGTAACTAGCTACCATTTATCAGACCCTTCCGAACTGTTTAGAAAAAGAACTGGTTATTCAAAGGCCTGTTTAGTTTTGTTGTTGTTAGCCTGAAGATTAGGAAAGAAGGATTTTATTGAAAATTGTTAGTTTTGTTTGTCTCTAGCAAAGACTTTAAACCAAAGTCACTAGCTACCATTGATCTGACCCTTCCCAACTGTTTAGAAAATGAGCTGGTTATTCAAAGGCTAGTTTAGTTTGAATGATGTTAGTCAAATACAATAATCCTTAGGAAGTATCGATGTTCAAGAAAGGAACTGATTATTCAAAGGCTTGTTTAGTTTGCTTGATGTTAGTCTGCAGATTAGGAAAGAAGTATTTTATAGAAAATCATTAGTTTTGTTAGTCTCTAGCAAAGACTTTGAGCCAAAGTAACTAGCTACCATTGATCTGACCCTTCCCAACTGTTTAGGAAAAGAACTGGTTATTCAAAAGCTTATTTAGTTTGAATGATGTTAGTCATATACAATACACGCTTAGGAAGTATCGATGTTCAAGAAAGGAACTTGTTATTCAAAGGCTTGTTTAGTTTGGTTGATGTTAGTCTGAAGATTAGGAAAGAAGGATTTTATTTAAAATTGTTAGTTTTGTTGATCTCAGGCAAAGACTTTCAGCCAAAGTAACTAGCTACCATTGATCTGACCCTTCCCAACTGTTTAGGAAAAGAATCTGTTATTCAAAGGCTTATTTAGTTTGAATGATGTTAGTCAGATACAATACATGCTTAAGAAGTATCGTTGTTCAAGAAAGGAACTGGTTATTCAAAGGCTAGTTTAGTTTTAATGATGTTAGTCAAATACAATATATCCTTAGGAAGTATCGATGTTCAAGAAAGGAACTGGTTATTCAAAGGCTTGTTTAATTTTGTTGATGTTAGTCTGCATATTAGGAAAGAAGTATTTTATAGAAAATCGTTAGTTTTGTTGGTCTAGCTACCATTGATCTGACCCTTCCCTACTGTTTAGGAAAAGAACTGGTTATTGAAAGGCTTGATTTGTTTTAATGATGTTAGTCGGATACAATACGTGTTTAGGAAGTGTCAATGCTCAAGAAAGGAACTGGTTATTCAAAGGCTTGTTTAGTTTGGTTGATGTTAGTCTGAAGATTAGGAAAGAAGGATTTTATTGAAAATTGTTAGTTTTGTTGGTCTCTAGCAAAGACTTTAAGCCAAAGTAACTAGCTACCATTTATCTGACCCTTCCCAACTTTTTAGAAAAAGAACTGGTTATTCAAAGGCTTGTTTAGTTTGAATGATGTTAGTCTGAAGATTAGGAAAGAAGGATTTTATTGAAAATTGTTAGTTTAGTTGGTCTCTAGCAAAGACTTTAAGCCAAAGTAACTAGCTACCATTTTTCTGACCCTTCCTAACTGTTTAGAAAAGAACTGGTTATTGAAAGGCCTGTTTAGTTTTGTTGATGTTAGCCTGAAGATTAGGAAAGAAGGATTTTATTGATAATTGTTAGTTTTGTAGGTCTCTTGCAAAGACTTTCAGCCAAAGTAACTAGCTACCATTGATCTGACCCTTCCCAACTGTTTAGGAAAAGAACTGGTTATTCAAAGGCTTGTTTAGTTTGAATGATGTTAGTCTGAAGATTAGGAAAGAAGAATTTTATTGAAAATCGTTAGTTTTGTTGGTCTCTAGCAAAGACTTTAAGCCAAAGTAACTAGCTACCATTGATCTGACCCTTCCCAACGGTTTAGGAAAAGAACTGGTTATTCAAAGGCTTGTTTAGTTTAAATGATGTTAGTCGGATACAATACATGCTTAGGAAGTATCGATGTTCAAGAAAGGAACTGGTTATTCAAAGGCTTGTTTAATTTTGTTGATGTTAGTCTGCAGATTAGGAAAGAAGTATTTTATAGAAAATCGTTAGATTTGTTGGTCTAGCTACCATTGATCTGACCCTTCCCTACATTTTAGGAAAAGAACTGGTTATTGAAAGGCTTGATTAGCTTAAATGATGTTAGTCGGATACAATACGTGTTTCGGAAGTGTCGATGTTCAAGAAAGGAACTGGTTATTCAAAGGCTTGTTTAGTTTGGTTGATGTTAGTCTGAAGATTAGGAAAGAAGGATTTTATTGAAAATCGTTAGTTTTGTTGGTCTCTAGCAAAGACTTTAAGCCAAAGTAACTAGCTACCATTTATCTGACCCTTCCCAACTGTTTAGAAAAAGAACTGGTTATTCAAAGGCTTGTTTAGTTTGAATGATGTTAGTCTGAAGATTAAGAAAGAAGGATTTTATTGAAAATTGTTAGTTTTGTTGGTCTCTAGCAAAGACTTTAAGCCAAAGTAACTAGCTACCATTTTTCTGACCCTTCTTAACTGTATAGAAAAGAACTGGTTATAGAAAGGCCTGTTTAGTTTTGTTGATGTTAGCCTGAAGATTAGGAAAGAAGGATTTTATTGATAATTGTTAGTTTTGTAGGTCTCTTGCAAAGACTTTCAGCCAAAGTAACTAGCTACCATTGATCTGACCCTTCCCAACTGTTTAGGAAAAGAACTGGTTATTCAAAGGCTTGTTTAGTTTGAATGATGTTAGTCTGAAGAATAGGAAAGAAGAATTTTATTGAAAATCGTTAGTTTTGTTGGTCTCTAGCAAAGACTTTAAGCCAAAGTAACTAGCTACCATTGATCTGACCCTTCCCAACTGTTTAGGAAAAGAACTAGTTATTCAAAGTCTTGTTTAGTTTGAATGATGTTAGTCTGAAGATTAGGAAAGAAGGATTTTATTGAAAATTGTTAGTTTTTTTGGTCTCTAGCAAAGACTTTAAGCCAAAGTTACTAGCTACCATTGATCTGACCCTACCGAACTATTTAGAAAATGAGCTGGTTATTCAAAGGCTTGTTTTGTTTTAATGATATTTGTCAGATACAATACATGCTTAGGAAGTATCAATTGTCAAGAAAGGAACTGGTTATTTAAAGCTTGTTTAGTTTGGTTGATGTTAGTCTGAAGATTAGGAAAGAAGGATTTTATTTAAAATTGTTAGTTTTTTTGTCTCTAGCAAAGACTTTAAGCCAAAGTAACTTGCTACCATTTATCTGACCCTTCCCAACTGTTTAGAAAAAGAGCTGGTTATTCAAAGGCCTGTTTAGTTTTGTTGATGTTAGCCTGAAGATTAGGAAAGAAGTATTTTATAGAAAATCGTTAGTTTTGTTAGTCTCTAACAAAGACTTTGAGCCTGAGTAACTAACTACCATTGATCTGACCCTTCCCAACTGTTTAGGAAAAGAACTGTTTATTCAAAGGCTTGTTTAGTTTAAATGATGTTAGTCGGATACAATACATGCTTAGGAAGTATCGATGTTCAAGAAAGGAACTGGTTATTCAAAGGCTTGTTTAGTTTGGTTGATATTAGTCTGCAGATTAGGAAAGAAGGATTTTATTGAAAATTGTTAGTTTTGTTGGTCTCTAGCAAAGACTTTAAGCCAAAGTAACTAGCTACCATTGATCTGACCCTTCCCAACTGTTTAGGAAAAGAACTTGTTATTCAAAGGCTTGTTTAGTTTGAATGAAGTTAGTCTGTTGATTAGGAAAGAAGGATTTTATTGAAAATTGTTAGTTTTGTTGGTCTCTAGCAAAGACTTTAAGCCAAAGTAACTAGCTACCATTTATCTGACCATGCTTAGAAAGTATCGATGTTCAAGAAAGGAACTGGTTATTCAAAGGCTTGTTTAGTTGGCTTGATGTTAGTCTGCAGATTAGAAAAGAAGTATTTTATAGAAAATCGTTAGTTTTATTGGTCTCTAGCAAAGACTTTGAGCCAAAGTAACTAGCTACCATTGATCTGACCCTTCCCAACTGTTTAGGAAAAGAACTGGTTATTCAAAGGCTTGTTTAGTTTAAATGATGTTAGTCGTATACAATACATGCTTAGGAAATATCGATGTTCAAGAAAGGAACTGGTTATTCAAAGGCTTGTTTAGTTTGGTATATGTTAGTCTGCAGATTAGGAAAGAAGTATTGTATAGAAAATCATTAGTTTTGTTAGTCTCTAGCAAAGACTTTGAGCCAAAGTAACTAGCTACCATTGATCTGACCCTTCCCAACTGTTTAGGAAAATAACTGGTTATTCAAAAGCTTATTTAGTTTGAATGATGTTGGTCATATACAATACACGCTTAGGAAGTATCGATGTTCAAGAAAGGAACTTGTTATTCAAAGGCTTTTTTAGTTTGGTTGATGTTAGTCTGAAGATTAGGAAAGAAGGATTTTATTTAAAATTGTTAGTTTTGTTGATCTCAGGCAAAGACTTTCAGCCAAAGTAACTAGCTACCATTGATCTGACCCTTCCCAACTGTTTAGGAAAAGAGTCTGTTATTCAAAGGCTTGTTTAGTTTGAATGATGTTAGTCAGATACAATACATGCTTAGGAAGTATTGTTGTTCAAGAAAGGAACTGGTTATTCAAAGGCTAGTTTAGTTTGAATGATGTTAGTCAAATACAATATATCCTTAGGAAGTATCGATGTTCAAGAAAGGAACTGGTTATTCAAAGGCTTGTTTAATTTTGTTGATGTTAGTCTGCAGATTAGGAAAGAAGTATTTTATAGAAAATCGTTAGTTTTGTTGGTCTAGCTACCATTGATCTGACCCTTCCCTACATTTTAGGAAAAGAACTGGTTATTGAAAGGCTTGATTAGCTTAAATGATGTTAGTCGGATACAATACGTGTTTCGGAAGTGTCGATGTTCAAGAAAGGAACTGGTTATTCAAAGGCTTGTTTAGTTTGGTTGATGTTAGTCTGAAGATTAGGAAAGAAGGATTTTATTGAAAATCGTTAGTTTCGTTGGTCTCTAGCAAAGACTTTAAGCCAAAGTAACTAGCTACCATTTATCTGACCCTTCCCAACTGTTTAGAAAAAGAACTGGTTATTCAAAGGCTTGTTTAGTTTGAATGATGTTAGTCTGAAGATTAGGAAAGAAGGATTTTATTGAAAATTGTTAGTTTTGTTAGTCTCTAGCAAAGACTTTAAGCCAAAGTAACTAGCTAACATTTTTCTGACCCTTCTTAACTGTTTAGAAAAGAACTGGTTATTGAAAGGCCCGTTTAGTTTTGTTGATGTTAGCCTGAAGATTAGGAAAGAAGGATTTTATTGATAATTGTTAGTTTTGTAGGTCTCTTGCAAAGACTTTCAGCCAAAGTAACTAGCTACCATTGATCTGACCCTTCCCAACTGTTTAGGAAAAGAACTGGTTATTCAAAGGCTTGTTTAGTTTGAATGATGTTAGTCTGAAGAATAGGAAAGAAGAATTTTATTGAAAATCGTTAGTTTTGTTGGTCTCTAGCAAAGACTTTAAGCCAAAGTAACTAGCTACCATTGATCTGACCATGCTTAGGAAGTATCGATGTTCAAGAAAGGAACTGGTTATTCAAAGGCTTGTTTAGTTTGCTTGATGTTAGTCTGCAGATTAGAAAAGAAGTATTTTATAGAAAATCGTTATTTTTGTTGGTCTCTAGCAAAGACTTTGAGCCAAAGTAACTAGCTACCATTGATCTGACCCTTCCCAACTGTTTAGGAAAAGAACTGGTTATTCAAAGGCCTGTTTAGTTTTGTTGATTTTAGTCTGAAAATTAGGAAAGAAGGATTTTATTGAAAATTGTTAGTTTTGTTGGTCTCTAGCAAAGACTTTAAGCCAAAGTTACTAGCTACCATTGATCTGACCCTTCCGAACTATTTAGAAAATGAGCTGGTTATTCAAAGGCTTGTTTTGTTTTAATGATATTAGTCAGATACAATACATGCTTAGGAAGTATCAATGTTCAAGAAAGGAACTGGTTATTCAAAGCTTGTTTAGTTTGGTTGATGTTAGTCTGAAGATTAGGAAAGAATGATTTTATTTAAAATTGTTAGTTTTTTTGTCTCTAGCAAAGACTTTAAGTCAAAGTAACTTGCTACCATTTATCTGACCCTTCCCAACTGTTTAGAAAAAGAGCTGGTTATTCAAAGGCCTGTTTAGTTTTGTTGATGTTAGCCTGAAGATTAGGAAAGAAGTATTTTATAGAAAATCATTAGTTTTGTTAGTCTCTAACAAAGACTTTGAGCCTGAGTAACTAAACACCATTGATCTGACCCTTCCCAACTGTTTAGGAAAAGAACTTTTTATTCAAAGGCTTGTTTAGTTTAAATGATGTTAGTCGGATACAATACATGCTTAGGAAGTATCGATGTTCAAGAAAGGAACTGGTTATTCAAAGGCTTGTTTAGTTTGGTTGATATTAGTCTGCAGATTAGGAAAGAAGGATTTTATTGAAAATTGTTAGTTTTGTTGGTCTCTAGCAAAGACTTTAAGCTAAAGTAACTAGCTACCATTGATCTGACCCTTCCCAACTGTTTAGGAAAAGAACTTGTTATTCAAAGGCTTGTTTAGTTTGAATGAAGTTAGTCTGTTGATTAGGAAAGAAGGATTTTATTGAAAATTGTTAGTTTTGTTGGTCTCTAGCAAAGACTTTAAGCCAAAGTAACTAGCTACCATTTATCTGACCATGCTTAGGAAGTATCGATGTTCAAGAAAGGAACTGGTTATTCAAAGGCTTGTTTAGTTTGCTTGATGTTAGTCTGCAGATTAGAAAAGAAGTATTTTATAGAAAATCTTTAGTTTTGTTGGTCTCTAGCAAAGACTTTGAGCCAAAGTAACTAGCTACCATTGATCTGACCCTTCCCAACTGTTTAGGAAAAGAACTGGTTATTCAAAGGCTTGTTTAGTTTAAATGATGTTAGTCGTATACAATACATGCTTAGGAAATATCGATGTTCAAGAAAGGAACTGGTTATTCAAAGGCTTGTTTGGTTTGGTATATGTATGTCTGCAGATTAGGAAAGAAGTATTGTATAGAAAATCATTAGTTTTGTTAGTCTTTAGCAAAGACTTTGAGCCGAAGTAACTAGCTACCATTGATCTGACCCTTCCCAACTGTTTAGGAAAAGAACTGGTTATTCAAAAGCTTATTTAGTTTGAATGATGTTAGTCATATACAATACACGCTTAGGAAGTATCGATGTTCAAGAAAGGAACTTGTTATTCAAATGCTTTTTTAGTTTGGTTGATGTTAGTCTGAAGATTAGGAAAGAAGGATTTTATTTAAAATTGTTAGTTTTGTTGATCTCAGGCAAAGACTTTCAGCCAAAGTAACTAGCTACCATTGATCTGACCCTTCCCAACTGTTTAGGAAAAGAGTCTGTTATTCAAAGGCTTGTTTAGTTTGAATGATGTTAGTCAGATACAATACATGCTTAGGAAGTATCGTTGTTCAAGAAAGGAACTGGTTATTCAAAGGCTAGTTTAGTTTGAATAATGTTAGTCAAATACAATATATCCTTAGGAAGTATCGATGCTCAAGAAAGGAACTGGTTATTCAAAGGCTTGTTTAATTTTGTTGATGTTAGTCTGCAGATTAGGAAAGAAGTATTTTATAGAAAATCGTTAGTTTTGTTGGTCTAGCTACCATTGATCTAACCCTTCCCTACATTTTAGGAAAAGAACTGGTTATTGAAAGGCTTGATTAGCTTAAATGATGTTAGTCGGATACAATACGTGTTTCGGAAGTGTCGATGTTCAAGAAAAGAACTGGTTATTCAAAGGCTTGTTTAGTTTGGTTGATGTTAGTCTTAAGATTAGGAAAGAAGGATTTTATTGAAAATCGTTAGTTTTGTTGGTCTCTAGCAAAGACTTTAAGCCAAAGTAACTAGCTACCATTTATCTGACCCTTCCCAACTGTTTAGAAAAAGAACTGGTTATTCAAAGGCTTGTTTAGTTTGAATGATGTTAGTCTGAAGATTAGGAAAGAAGGATTTTATAGAAAATTGTTAGTTTTGTTGGTCTCTAGCAAAGACTTTAAGCCAAAGTAACTAGCTAACATTTTTCTGACCCTTCTTAACTGTTTAGAAAAGAACTGGTTATTGAAAGGCCTGTTTAGTTTTGTTGATTTTAGCCTGAAGATAAGGAAAGAAGGATTTTATTGATAATTGTTAGTTTTGTAGGTCTCTTGCAAAGACTTTAAGCCAAAGTAACTAGCTACCATTTATCTGACCCTTCCTAACTGTTTAGAAAAAGAACTGGTTATTCAAAGGCTGGTTTTGGTTGCATGATATTAGTCGGATACAATACATGCTTAGGAAGTATCAATGTTCAAGAAAGGAACTGGTTATTCAAAGGCTTGTTTAGTTTGGTTAATGTTAGTCTGAAGATTAGGAAAGAAGGATTTTATTGAAAATTGTTAGTTTTGTTGGTCTCTAGCAAAGACTTTAAGCCAAAGTAACTAGCTACCATTGATCTGACCCTTCCCAACTGTTTAGGAAAACAACTGGTTATTCAAAGGCTTGTTTAGTTTGAATGATGTAAGTCTGAAGATTAGGAAAGAAGGATTTTATTGAAAATTGTTAGTTTTGTTGTTCTCTAGCAAAGACTTTAAGCCAAAGTAACTAGCTACCATTTATCTGACCTTTCCCAACTGTTTAGAAAAGGAACTAGTTATTCAAAGGGCTGTTTAGTTTTTTTGATGTTAGCCTTAAGATTAGGAAAGAAGGATTTTATTGAAAATTGTTAGTTTTGTTGGTCTCTTGCAATGACTTTAATTAAGCCAAAGTTACTAGCTACCATTGATCTGACCTTTCCGAACTATTTAGAAAAAGTGCTGGTTATTCAAAGGCTTGTTTTGTTTGAATGATATTAGTCAGATACAATACATGTTTAGGAAGTATCGATGTTCAAGAAAGGAACTGGTTATTCTAAGGCTTGTTTAGTTTGGTTGATGTTTGTCTGAAGATTAGGACAGAAGGATTTTATTTAAAATTGTTAGTTTTTTTGTCTCTAGCAAAGACTTTAAGCCAAAGTAACTAGCTACCATTTATCTGGCCCTATACCCAGTATATCCAGCTTGTTCACGCTTGAATCATTGTAATCGCTTCAGCCATTATCGTGCTAGCCTGGCTAAAGAAAGAAGAAAGAATAGTACGATTACGCCCCTCGCCTCCACTGTGTCGACTTGCCCGTCTGGTACTCCAGCGAAGGTTTCTTGCAACGCCAACAGTCTTGTTGCTGATGAAAACACTCGAGATGTCATAATATGGTTCATAAAAGCCTATGACTATAATCAAAGCCGAGTTCTGAACGTATGATTTTGTACGCGTTATATGGGGCCGCCATTTTTTTGCCGTGCCATCCCTACATATGGAGTACTATCGTACTCCATGATTACTTGATACATAAGCTTTTCCTCCACTTTCTGTAGCTACATTGTTAACACTTCCACTTATTTGGAGCTGTTGAAGCTTATCAGCATGTTTATAATTGGGCGAGCATGAGCGAGCCCCGCACTAGTGTGTTCAATTGAGAATTTGTCTGTGCGTACGGTGTACGTACATGCGTGTGTACGTGCGTACGTACATACTGCATATTGTTTTGCGGTTCAATACAACATTTCAAATAGTTTCCGTAATATTCCAGATTGTTCACGTGGCCACGGTGGCTGCAGTGCAGCTAGCTTAGGGATGCTCTCACAGAGTAGACTGCAGCGGCAGAGGCTACAGCGTCAGTATTATTTTGAAGTATGTTCTTCATGAGCTTTAGGCTACTGTTAACGGATTGAAGAGTACCACCCATCAAATGAGCAGAGTTTCTTTGAAACGTGTTCCTTGTGAGGGATAGCATAGAGCTTCTGACATCAAGAGAACCTCTGTAATCAGCGGTATTATTCTAAAATGTGTTTTCTGTTGGTGTAAGTTCGCTGTTGAATGTGTTGTTGTTTGCAGAGTTGTTCCATAAGTATATGCGAGGTTATTCAGAAAATGTTAAGTTTGGGATACTATTTCTAGTATTAAGACTGCCTCCTTCGTTAGCTGTCTCTGTGAGGATGGCAATGCTATTCTGACGTAGATGGCACCTCCTTCCTTGGCAATGTTGTTCAGAAACGTGTTGTTTGTTACCATAATTCTGCTGCTCTTGTGAGCATATAGAGTACCTCCGTGATAGGCAGAGTTGTTTTGAAACATGTTTTGTGTTAGGCTAACGTCACTATTTCTCACATAAATTGCACCTCCATTTTTCTTTGCTACCAGTTGGTAAAATGTTGATCTGAAAATACAATTTGAAATTCTTGAATAGCCCACTGACAATAATTCTATTGCCACGTTTGGAATGTGATTGTGTCCATAAAGTAGTAGAATCCTGGGCGAAGCCTAAGATAACTATTTTGTCCCATTTTATGTAAGCATCAAGTGGACAAAGTTATCGTGGCTTCCAATTTTAATTAATCCACCCAAACCTATAGTGGAATCTCTATAGTAAGCATTCACCCTCGGACAATGGCTGTAATACCGTATAGCGGGAAATTTTCGCTGAGGAGAAATTTCGCCAAACCCAGATGCGTAGTATTACCGGAAAATTTCGGCAGATTTATTTTCGCGCTCATGCAATTGTCTAAAATTAAATTCGATGGCATTATCAATAATTATTCCATTCAACACAGCAGTTTAGCAGTCTCGAGAAGGTCGAAAAAGTGTCTTGCTGCCGCAGAATCTCCGTTCTCACTAGCGATTTGGACTTCAGTTCATTACTTAGCATCATACGTATAAGGCCCTCTTTTTGCCTTTGTAGCCTCTTCTTGGTGCCGAGCGTTGGTAACGGCTACGTTTGCTTCCGCAATTGCCGATGATAGCAACGAAGATGACAGTGCCCCCATTGAGTCAGGGAGCTAAATAACGCAGCAGAGCCATACCGGTAGTCGATGGTGGGCTTAACTTTCGCAGCTGCATGCTACCGTTGACTATGTGTAAAATATTCACCTGTTCAAATTTCACCGGTTAATTTTTCGCACTTGAGCTGACTGGCGAAATTGGCGAAAATTTACGCCGAGTGAAAATTTCCCGCTATACGGTATAAGAGGTGGTTGTATCCACGGTATTACGAGGTCCACTGTGCACTACCAACATGTAGGTTGGGCCACATATGGTGGCCATTATAGGGAGGTGGCTGCCACAGCGTGACCCTATTACAGACACAGTGAAACATACAATAAAGTACATTTAAGTACGTGCACTCATGTAGTATCTAAACATCTAGATGTACATGTATTAAACAGGCAGATAAGTGATCGATATATAACACAGTCAGTCTGACTTTGGAACACAAAAAATTAACTCAGTTCTATAAAAAGGCTCTATAGTTCACTGGCCGTGAGAGGGTAACTGCTCTAAGGTTATTGGAGTTGATTAATTCCCTCTTTCTACTCTCCACCAGACCACAATGACGCCACACAGAGTGAACTGAAGTGGTATATAGCAGCCAGGCAGGTGAGTCAGGAAGGCCTCCAGCTATAATTACCCACCTGCAAACTCTGATCAAACAAGTCTGACATTTCATGTCTAAAAAACCAGCCGGACGCCTTTCCCCGTACAATACACACAACTCAGCTTAGGCCAAGCTATTAAAATCCAGCACTTGGACAATTGTCATCAACGGTAGTGAGAATGAATTGGTACAGTACAAGTTGCTTTTGGTACATGTAGCACTGCCATTTTCATAACATTGCCGCGATTGAGAATACTGCAAACTCTATGGCATGGAAATTCACGTCTGGGTCAATAGTGTGGCAATACATACATGTACGTCACATTTGTCGATCCACATGTACATACATGTACGTCTGTTAGAGATATGTCAATGATTAGCTATTGTTCATGTTGTAGTTGTAACCATGCTCAAAGATGCTTTAGGCCCTTTCCTGTTTTCTTGTACATAGACTTCTGACTCCTGATTTTCCCTTGTCCTTGCCACCTGTTCTTGTGCCACCTGTTCTTGTGCCACCTGTTCTTGGAACATTCTAGAACTCTCCTTTTTTCTATATATATCTCTTTTTGCCACTGTGTAGTAGTTGTTCCCGATCTGGAGACCAATACACTGAAGCAGTCACATGTTTGAGGTCCCACTACGATCGTCCCAGACTCATCCACCAAACTCATGTCAAGAAGATTGTTGAAATTGCCCCACCTGAGGGATGGCTCTGGAAGGGAGCTCCGCCATCTACATGATACGGCACAGCACTAGAACACCATGTTTGAATGGCGAAGGTCCAGCCAAGAAACTGCAGTATTGCTGACTGTTGTATTTGTGAGATTACGTGAGTTGCAGGAGCATGTGCATGCATATACATATACGTAAATGTAGTTGCCTTTGGCTGCTGATTGTGAAAGCTGACCATTCTTACCCTCTCCCCGTTCAAGGATGATCTACCTGGGAGAAAATTTCAGTGGCTTTGTTACCGTGCACAACGACAGCCAGGAGGTGGTGAAGGAAACCATCTTTAAGGTAGGTTGCAGCAGAGCCATGGAGTGAGCATCTGTACAAAATGTCATGTAACAGACAGAACTATGTACGTATATGATCTCTGTCTGGTCTTGCAGTCACCAAGTAATTAAAGCTACATAGTGTCGTGTCGTATTGCCAGTTTTTTTTATGACCATAAAATATCGGTGTGGGAAGGCTTAGTTGCGACCCTAGCAATATTAGGACAAATTATGCATGTAATGCATAGGTATAGGAGATGGCTGACTCTGTCTGTACTGAAGTTTTGTGTCTGAAGGCCATACAGATCTGCTCCGTTTATATTCCTTATCAGGACAAGTCACAAATGTCTATCGCTAATTGCTGCTATAGTTACTGCTCACTGCAGCACTTATCTTGAACTTGGCAGTGTGTATAGTAGTTGCGTCTTCACATTGTACAGGTGGAACTATTGACTCCATCCAGCTGGACCCGGGGGGAGTTGTTAAGAGCGAATCATAGCGCATGAAGTAAAGGAACTGGGAGAGCACAGGTAAGAGATATACGTAGCCTTGATTCGAAGCTATAAGGGATACACATAACTGTCTATGTAGGTAATGAGAGAGTGTATGTGCATTGAAGGGAATGGGTGGGTGGGAACATCAACATAGAAGTATGTTATGTAGCTTCATATGTGACTTACGTTATTTGGACGTGGATCTATGTCACATTCACCTGTAAAGGATATCTCCACTGTCCCTCCAGTGTTAGGCACGACCTAAAATGCTTTTTGTTTGTGAAGTCGCATGCAACACGCCTTTCAAAACCCTCATATAGCGGTTTTTAAAGTACAAATCTCTTGATTTCCTCAATGTTATATATTACTGCAGCCTCATCTGTACTTCCACCTACACTGTGCACTCCGCAGGAGGAGAACTGTTCCTTCGCAAATTTTTCAAGTTCAATGTAAGCATTTTACTGTAAATAGTAAAGCATTGAGTGTAACTTCGGCATTGATTGTAAGCTGTATTCAGTCCATTGCTGACAGTGTGCTAAATTATGGTCTTGTGTCTCTTTCAAATACAGGTTGCTAAACCACTTGATGTAAAGACGAAGTTTTTTAACATAGAGGTATGTACAGAGGTGTGATAAGAGCATTAGCAAAATGTTTTTCTACGTGTGTAGGGGAATTTATGTCTGTCAGGTAGCTGAAATTCTATAACCAGCCAGAGCTTGAACAATGGACACAGGGACTGTGCAGAATAGTTACAAAGTACCTGTAGCTGATCACTGATCTGCTTGTTGAGGGTTGTCAGTAGATCTACATGTACTACTAGACAAGATCAAACACTCTGCTTCATTAACAGACCATCTCAAGAATTGTATAAAGTGCACTAACCCTGTTCCCATAGTAGCTTGTAGCCCCCACACTGTATTTTCAGAGTACCTGGGAATGAGGCCACGTAATTATGTACGTAGTTGATGGCTTGTGAATAATGAACTGCATAATAAACCACGCAGGATGATATTCTTCTTGAAGTTCAGATCCAGAACACCACTACAGGTCCAATGTACTCGGAAGTTGTAAAGTTTGACCCTGCTGCGGGCTTTGAAGCTGTTAATCTCAACAAGCTTGAAAATAAAGAGGAAGAGTAAGTCCATTTGAAATGTAAAAAACTGATGCTAACAGAGGTATAAGAATACCAGTATTTGGGTGCAGGGCTAGGAAGCAGTGTAAAATTTTAATGTTGGAGAGGAGATAAATGTAATGTTTGAGTGTAGAATAATTAGTGTGGCAAGAACCATGCATATGTGTACATATGCATGGTTCTTGTGTGCTACCATTGATATAACCCTTCCGAACTATTTAGAAAATAAGCTGGTTATTCAAAGGCTTGTTTTGTTTGAATGATATTAGTCAGATACAATACATGCTTAGGAAGTATCAGTGTTCAAGAAAGGAACTGGTTATTCAAAGGCTTGTTTAGTTTGGTTGATGTTAGTCTGAAGATTAGGAAAGAAGGATTTTATTTAAAATTGTTAGTTTTTTTGTCTCTAGCAAAGACTTTAAGCCAAAGTAACTTGCTACCATTTATCTGACCCTTCCCAACTGTTTAGAAAAAGAGCTGGTTATTCAAAGGCCTGTTTAGTTTTGTTGATGTTAGCCTGAAAATTAGGAAGGAAGGATTTTATCGAAAATTGTTAGTTTTGTTGGTCTCTAGCAAAGACTTTCAGCCAAAGTAACTGGCTACCATTGATCTGACCCTTAACAACTGTTTTGGAAAAGAACTGGTTATTCAAAGGCTTGTTTAGTTTGAATGATGTTAGTCAGATAAAATACACGCTTAGGAAGTATCGATGTTCAAGAAAGGAACTGGTTATTCAAAGGCTTGTTTTGTTTGGTTGATGTTAGTCTGAAGATTAGGAAAGAAGGATTTTATTGAAAATTGTTAGTTTTTTTGTCTCTAGCAAAGACTTTAAGCCAAAGTAACTTGCTACCATTTATCTGACCCTTCCCAACTGTTTAGAAAAAGAGCTGGTTATTCAAAGGCCTGTTTAGTTTTGTTGATGTTAGCCTGAAAATTAGGAAGGAAGGATTTTATTGAAAATTGCTAGGAGCAGCTAAAAAGATGCTTGGCTGCTCTTCTAAAACGTGTAATGAAGCAGTAAGGGGGGATATGGGGTTAGAATCTTTGAAAGGCAGGAGGGATAGATGCAAACTTAAGTGGTGGTATAAAGTCAATAGTTTGAATGCTGAGAGATATCCTAGATTACTACTAGACAGTGAGTGGGAAGTGAAGCCGTGTAGGGGTAGGCAGAGGAAGACCTGGAGGAAAGTAATTAGTGAATTGTTGTTGCAGTTAAATCTAGACAGTCAGGAAATACTAGCTGAAGATTATAATGTAAACTTGTTTTTAGAGAGAGTAGATGAAGCATTGAGATGCAGAGAATATAAAGATTTTAATGATGGCTTAAATAGTAAAGTTAAGCTTAGTCTTTACAAGTCTTTTTGTAAGGAAATAGAATTTAAAAATTACTTGCAGGGGGTTGGGGATCCAGGAACACGATTGTTGTTTAAGTTTAGGTCTGGTACTAATGGTCTGAATGAAGAGTTAGGAAGGCATCGGGGTAAAAATGATGATAGGCAGTGTAAGTTGTGTGGGGATGAATGTGAGAGTGTGGTACATGTGCTCTGGGAGTGTCCTGCGTATGATACTTTTAGAAGTACTTTCATGGAAGACTTAGACAATCTGTTGGGTGGAAGTTTTGAAGAGTTTAGTGCACTCAATAATTTCGAGAGGACGGGCTTTGTTTTAGGGTGTGAGAATTGGGAAAGATATGATTTTAAGGCTTTATTAAGGCTAGTTAAGAGTTTTATTTTATTAATCTGGGATACTAGGAAGAATAAATTATATGGTGATCAGGATGGTAATGGTGAGACATCTGGTTGCTCTTGTCCTCTGACTGGAGATCTTTCAAGTTCCGCCTGCGTATGTGGGTGCGTGGTCAATGGCGTAAGCGCTACGGCAGCAACATGAGTATATTTATTTATTTATTTAGTTTTGTTGGTCTCTAGCAAAGACTTTCAGCCAAAGTAACTGGCTACCATTGATCTGACCCTTAACAACTGTTTTGGAAAAGAACTGGTTATTCAAAGGCTTGTTTAGTTTGAATGATGTTAGTCAGATACAATACACGCTTAGGAAGTATCGATGTTCAAGAAAGGAACTGGTTATTCAAAGGCTTGTTTTGTTTGGTTGATGTTAGTCTGAAGATTAGGAAAGAAGGATTTTATTGAAAATTGTTAGTTTTTGTTGGTCTCTAGCAAAGACTTTGAGCCAAAGTAACTAGCTACCATTGATCTGACCCTTCCCAACTGTTTAGGAAAAGAACTGGTTATTCAAAGGCTTGATTAGTTTTAATAATGTTAGTCGGATACAATACATGTTTAGGAAGTGTCGATGTTCAAGAAAGGAACTGGTTATTCAAAGGCTTGTTTAGTTTGGTTGATGTTAGTCTGAAGATTAGGAAAGAAAGATTTTATTGAAAATTGTTAGTTTTGTTGGTCTCAGGCAAAGACTTTCAGCAAAAGTAACTAGCTACCATTGATCTGACCCTTCGTAACTGTTAAGGAAAATAACTGGTTATTCAAAGACTTGTTTAGTTTGAATGATGTTAGTCTGAAGTTTAGGAAAGAAGGATTTTATTGAAAATTGTTAGTTTTGTTGGTCTCTAGCAAAGACTTTAAGCCAAAGTAACTAGCTACCATTTATCTGACCCTTCCCAACTGTTTAGAAAAAGAACTGGTTATTCAAAGGCCTGTTTAGTTTTGTTGATGTTAGCCTAAAGATCAGGAAAGAAGAATTTTATTGAAAATTGTTAGTTTTGTTGGTCTCTAGCAAAAACTTTAAGCCAAAGTTACTAGCTACCATTGATCTGACCCTTCCCAACTGTTTAGAAAAAGAGCTGGTTATTCAAAGGCTTGTTTTGTTTGAATTATATTAGTCAGATAAAATACATGCTTAGGAAGAATCAATATTCAAGAAAGGAACTGGTTATTCAAAGGCTTGTTTAGTTTGGTTGATGTTAGTCTGAAGATTAGGAAAGAAGGATTTTATTTAAAATTGTTTGTTTTGTTGGCCTCAAGCAAAGACTTTCAGCCAAAGTAAACTGGCTACTATTGATCTGACCCTTCCCAACAGTTTAGGAAAACAACTGGTTATTCAAAGGCTTGTTTAGTTTGAATTGATGTTAGTCAGATACAATACATGCTTAGGAAGTATCGATGTTCAAGAAAGGAACTGGTTATTCAAAGGCTTGTTTTGTTTGCTTGATGTTTGTCTGCAGATTAGGAAAGAAGTATTTTATAGAAAATCGTTAGTTTTGTTGGCCTCTAGCAAAGACTTTGAGCCAAAGTAACTAGCTACCATTGATCTGACCCTTCCCAACTGTTTAGGAAAAGAACCTTTTATTCAAAGGCTTGATTAGTTTTTAATGATGTTAGTCGGATACAATACATGTTTAGGAAGTGTCGATGTTCAAGAAAGGAACTGGTTATTGAAAGGCTTGTTTATTTTGGTTGATGTTAGTCTGAAGATTAGGAAAGAAGGATTTTATTGAAAATTGTTAGTTTTGTTGGTCTCTAGCAAAGACTTTCAGCCAAAGTAACTGGCTACCATTGATCTGACCCTTCCTAACAGTTTAGGAAAAGAACCTGTTATTCAAAGGCTTGTTTAGTTTGAATGATGTTAGTCAAATACAATACATGCTTAGGAAGTATCGATGTTCAAGAAAGGAACTGGTTATTCAAAGGCTTGTTTAGTTTGGTTGATGTTAGTCTGAAGATTAGGGAAAGAAGGATTTTATTGAAAATTGTTAGTTTTGTTCATCTCAGGCAAAGATTTTCAGCCAAAGTAACTAGCTACCATTGATCTGACACTTCCCAACTGTTTAGGAAAAGAACCTGTTATTCAAAGGCTTGTTTAGTTGGAATGATGTTAGTCAAATACAATACATGCTTAGGAAGTATCGATGTTCAAGAAAGGAACTGGTTATTCAAAGGCTTGTTTAGTTTGGTTTGATGTTAGTCTGAAGATTTGGAAAGAAGGATTTTATGGAAAATCGATAGTTTTGTTGGTCTCTAGCAAAGACTTTGAACCAAAGTAACTAGCTACCATTGATCTGACCCTTCCTAACTGTTTAGGAAAAGAACTGGTTATTCAAAGGCTTGTTTAGTTTGAATAATGTTAGTCTGAAGATTAGGAAAGAAGGATTTTATTGAAAATTGTTAGTTTTGTTGGTCTCTAGCAAAAACTTTAAGCCAAAGTAACTAGCTACTATTTATCTGACCCTTCCCAACTGTTTAGAAAAAGAACTGGTTATTCAAAGTCCTGTTTAGTTTTGTTGATGTTAGCCTGAAGATTAGGAAAGAAGGATTTTATTGAAAATTGTTAGTTTTGTTTTTCTCTTGCAATGACTTTAATTAAGCCATAGTTACTAGCTACCATTGATCTGACCTTTCCGAACTCTTTAGAAAAAGTGCTGGTTATTCAAAGGCTTTTTTTGTTTGTATGATATTAGTCAGATACAATACATGCTTAGGAAGTATCAATATTCAAGAAAGGAACTGGTTATTCAAAGGCTTTGTTTAGTTTGGTTGATGTTAGTCTGAAGATTAGGAAAGAAGGATTTTATTTAAAATTGTTAGTTTTGTTGGTCTCATGCAAAGACTTTCAGCCAAAGTAACTGGCTACCATTGATCTGACCCTTCCCAACTGTTTAGGAAAAGAACTGGTTATTCAAAAGGCTTGTTTAGTTTGAATTATGTTAGTCAGATACAATACACGCTTATGAAGTATCGATGTTCAAAAAAGGAACTGTTTATTCAAAGGCTTGTTTAGTTTGGTTGATGTTAGTATGAAGATTAGGAAAGAAGGATTTTATAGAAAATGGTTAGTTTTGTTGGTCTCTAGCAAAGACTTTAAGCCAAAGTAACTAGCTACCATTGATCTGACCCTTCCCACCTGTTTAGAAAAAGAACTGGTTATTCAAAGGCTAGTTTAGTTTGAATGATGTTAGTCAAATACAATACATGCCTAGGAAGTATCAATATTCAAGAAAGGAACTGGTTATTCAAAGGCTTGTTTAGTTTGGTTGATGTTAGTCTGAAGATTAGGAAAGAAGGATTTTATTTAAAATTGTTAGTTTTGTTGGTCTCTGGCAAAGACTTTAAGCCAAAGTAACAAGCTACCATTGATCTTACCCTTCCCAACTGTTTAGGAAAAGAACTGGTTATGCAAAGGCTTGTTTAGTTTGAATGATGTTAGTCAAATACAATACATTCTTAGGAAGAATTTGTTTTTTTTGGTCTCAGGCAAAGACTTTAAGCCAAAGTAACTGGCTACCAATGATCTGAACCTTTCCAACTGTTTAGGAAAAGAACTGGTTATTCAAAGGCTTGTTTTGTTTAAATGATGTTAGTAAAATACAATACATGCTTAGGAAGTAATGATGTTCAAGAAAGGAACTTGTTATTCAAAGGCTTGTTTAGTTTTTGTCTGAAGATTAGGAAAGAAGAATATTATTTTAGCTTTGTTGGTCTCTGGCAAAGACTTTAAGCCAAGGTAACTAGCTACCTTTATATATCTGACCCTTCCCAACTGTTTAGAAAAAGAACTGGTTATTCAAAGGCTTGTTTAGATTGAATGATATTAGTCAAATACAATACATGCTAAGGAAGTATCGATGTTCAAAAAATGAACTGGTTATTCAAAAGCTTGTTTAGTTTGGTTGATGTTAGTCTGAAGATTAGGAAAGAAGGATTTTATTCAAAAATTGTTAATTTAGTTGGTCTCTGGCAAAGATTTTAAGCCAAGGTAACTAGCTACCATTTGTCTGACCCTTCCCAACTGTCTTGGAAAGGAACTGGTTTAAGATTCAATCATTTGTTTAGTTTAAATGATGTTTGTCAGATACAATACATACATGCTTTGAAAGTAAGGGTTTTCACTAATAATGGTACAATTTTAGCTTTATTGGTCTCAGGAAACTTTCAGTCAAAACAACTAGCTACCATTGATCTGACCCTTCCCAACTGTCTAGGAAAGAAATTTTTTAAAGATTTTATAGCTTGTTTAGTTTGAATGATGTTAGTCGGATACAATACATGCTTAGGAAGTATTGATGTTCAAGACTGGAACTGGTTATTCAAAGGCTTGTTTAGTTTGGTTGATGTTAGTCTGAAGATTAGGAAAGAAGGATTTCATTGAAAATTGTTAGATTTGTTTGTCTCTGGCAAAGACTTTAAGCCAAAGTCACTAGCTACCATTGATCTGACCCTTCCCAACATTTTAGAAAAAGAACTGGTTATTCAAAGGCTTGTTTATTTTGAATGATGTTAGTCAGATACAATACATGCTTAGGAAGTATCGATGTTCAAGAAAGGAACTGGTTATTCAAAGGCCGGTTTAGTTTGGTTGATGTTAGTCTGAAGATTAGGAAGGAAGGATTTTATTGAAAATTGTTAGTTTTTTTGGTCTCAAGCAGAGAATTTGAGCCAAAGCAACTAGCTACCATTGATTAGGAAAGAAGGATTTTATTGAAAATTGTTAGTTTTGTTGGTCTCTAGCAAAGACTTTAAGGCAAAGTAACTAGCTACCATTTATCTGACCCTTCCGAACTGTTTAGAAAAAGAACTGGTTATTCAAAGGCCTGTTTAGTTTTATTGATTTTAGCCTTAAGATTAGGAAAGAATGATTTTCTTGAAAATTGTTAGTTTTGTTGGTCTCTAGCAAAGACTTTAAGCCAAAGTCACTAGCTACCATTTATCTGACACTTCCCAACTGTTTAGAAAAAGAACTGGTTATTCAAAGGCTAGTTTAGTTTGAATGATGTTAGTCAAATACAATAATCCTTAGGAAGTATCGATGTTCAAGAAAGGAACTGGTTATTCTAAGGCTTGTTTAGTTTGCTTGATGTTAGTTTGCAGATTAGAAAAGAAGTATTTTATTGAAAATCATTAGTTTTGTTGGTCTCTAGCAATGACTTTAAGCCGAAGTAACTAGCTACCATTGATCTGATTCTTCCCAACTGTTTAGAAAAAGAACTGGTTATTCAAAGGCTTATTTATTTTGAATGATGTTAGTCAAATACAATACATGCCTAAGAAGTATCGATGTTCAAGAAAGGAACTTGTTATTCAAAGGCTTGTTTAGTTTTGTTGATGTTTGTCTGAAGATTAGGAAAGAAGGATTTATTGAAAATTGTTAGTTTTGTTGGTCTCTGGCAAAGACTTTAAGCCAAAGTAACAAGCTATCATTGATCTGACCCTTCCCAACTGTTAGGAAAAGAATTGGTTATGCAAAGGCTTGTTTAGTTTGAATGATGTTAGTCAGATACAATATATGCTTAGGAAGTATCGATGTTCTAGAAAGGAACTGGTTATTCAAAAGCCGGTTTAGTTTGGTTGATGTTAGTCTGAAGATTAGGAAAGAAGAATTTTTCTCAAAAATTGTTTTTTTTTGTCTCTGGCAAAGACTTTAAGCCAAAGTAACTAGCTACCATTGATCTGACTCTTCCCAACTGTTTAGTAAACGAACTGGTTATTCGAAGGCTAGTTTAGTTTGAATGATGTTATTCAAATACAATACATCCTTAGGAAGTATCGATGTTCAAGAAAGTAACTGGTTTTTCAAAGGCTTGTTTAGTTTGGTTGATGTTAGTCTGCAGATTAGGAAAGAAGTATTTTATAGAAAATCGTTAGTTTTGTTGGTCTCTAGCAAAGACTTTGAGCCAAAGTAACTAGCTACCATTGATCTTACCCTTCCTAACTGTTTAGGAAAAGAACTGGTTATTCAAAGGCTTGTTTAGTTTAAATGATGTTAGTCGGATTCAATACATGCTTAGGAAATATCAATGTTCAAGAAAGGAACTTGTTATTCAAAGGCTGGTTTAGTTTGAATGATGTTAGTCAGATACAATACATGCTTAGGAAGTATCGATGTTCAAGAAAGGAACTGGTTATTCAAAGGCTTGTTTAATTTGGTTGATGTTAACCTGAAGATTAGGAAAGAAGGATTTTATTGAAAATTGTTAGTTTTTGTTGGTCTGAGGCTAAGACTTTCAGCCAAAGTAACTGGCTACCATTGATCTGACACTTCCCAACTATTTAGGAAAAGAACCTGTTATTCAAAGGCTTGTTTAGTTTGCTTGATGTTAGTCTGCAGATTAGGAAAGAAGTATTTTATAGAAAATCGTTAGTTTTGTTGGTCTCTAGCAAAGACTTTGAGCCAAAGTAACTAGCTACCATTGATCTGACCCTTCCCAACTGTTTAGAAAAAGAACTGGTTATTCAAAGGCTTGTTTAGTTTGAATGATGTTAGTCGGATACAATACATGCTTAGGAAGTATCAATGTTCAAGACCGGAACTGGTTATTCAAAGGCTTGTTTAGTTTGGTTGATGTTTGTCTGAAGATTAGGAAAGAAGGATTTCATTGAAAATTGTTAGATTTGTTGGTCTCTGGCAAAGACTCTAAGCGAAAGTCACTAACTACCATTGATCTGACTCTTCCCAACTGTTTAGAAAAAGAACTGGTTATTCAAAGGCTTGTTTAGTTTGAATGATGTTAGTCAGATACAATACACGCTTAGGAAGTATCGATGTTCAAGAAAGGAACTTGTTATTCAAGGGCTTGTTTAGTTTCGTTGATGATAGTCTGAAGATTAGGAAAGAAGGATTTTAATGAAAATTATTAGTTTTGTTCGTCTCTAGCAAAGACTTTAAGCCTAAGTTACTAGCTACCTTTAATCTGACCCTTCCCAACTGTTTAGAAAAAGAGCTTGTTATTCAAAAGCTTGTTTAGTTTGAATGATGTTAGTCTGAAGCTTAGAAAAGAAGGATTTTATTGAAAATTGATAGTTTTGTTGGTCTCTAGCAAAGACTTTAAGCCAAAGTAACTAGCTACCATAGATCTGACCCTTTCCAACGGTTCAGGAAAAGAACCTGTTATTCAAAGGCTTGATTAGTTTTAATTTAAAGTTAGTCGGATACAATACATGTTTAGGAAGTATCGATGTTCAAGAAAGGAACTGGTTATTCAAAGGCTTGTTTAGTTTGGTTGATGTTAGTCTGAAGATTAGGAAAGAAGAATTTTATTAAAAATGTTAGTTTTGTTGGTCTCAGGCAAAGACTTTCAGCAAAAGTAACTAGCTATCATTGATCTGACCCTTCCTAACTGTTTAGGAAAAGAACTGGTTATTCAAAGGCTTGTTTAGTTTGAATGATGTTAGTCTGATGATTAAGAAAGAAGGATTTTATTGAAAATTGTTAGTTTTGTTGGTCTCAGGCAAAGACTTTCAGCCAAAGTAACTGGCTACCATTTATCTGACCCTTCCCAACTGTTTAGGAAAAGAACTGGTTGTTCAAAGGCTTGATTAATTTTATTGATGTTAGTCGGACACAATACATGTTTAAAAAGTGTCGATGTTCAAGAAAGGAACTGGTTATTCAAAGGCTTGTTTAGTTTTGTTGATGTTAGTCTGAAGATTATGAAAGAAGGATTTTATTGAAAATTGTTAGTTTTGTTGGTCTCAGGCAAAGACTTTCAGCAAAAGTAGCTAGCTACCATTGAACTGACCCTTCCTAACTGTTTAAGAAAAGAACTGGTTATTCAAAGGCTTGTTTAGTTTGAATAATGTTAGTCTGTAGATTAGGAAAGAAGGATTTTATTGAAAATTGTTAGTTTTGTTTGTCTCTAGCAAAGACTTTAAGCCAAAGTAACTAGCTACCATTTATCTGACCCTTCCCAACTGTTTAGAAAAAGAACTGGTTATTCAAAGGCCTGTTTAGTTTTGTTGATGTTATTCTGAAGATTAGGAAAGAAGGATTTTATTGAAAATTGTTAGTTTTGTTGGTCTCTAGCTAAGACTTTAAGCCAAAGTAACTTGCTACCATTTATCTGACCCTTCCTAACTGTTTAGAAAAATAGCTGGTTATTCAAAGGCCTGTTTAGTTTTGTTGATGTTAGCCTGAAGATTAGGAAAGAAGTATTTTATTGAAAATTGTTAGTTTTTTTGGTCTCAGGCAAAGACTTTCAGCCAAAGTAACAAGCTACCATTGATCTGACCCTTCCCAACTGTTTTGGAAAAGAACTGGTTATTCAAAGGCTTGTTTAGTTTGGTCAGATACAATACATGTTTAGGAAGTATCGATGTTCAAGAAAGGAACTGGTTATTCAAAGGCTTGTTTAGTTTAGTTGATTTTAGTCTGAAGATTAGGAAAGGAGGATTTTATTGAAAATTGTTAGTTTTGTTGGTCTCAGGTAAAGACTTTCAGCCAAAGTATCTAGCTACCATTAATCTGACCCCTCCCAACTGTCTTGGAAAGGAACTGGTTTATGATTCAATCATTTGTTTAGTTTAAATGATGTTTGTCGGATACAATACATACATGCTTAGAAAGTAAGGGTTTTCACTAATAATTGGTACAATTTTAGCTTTATTGGTCTCAGGAAACTTTCAGTCAAAACAACTAGCTACCATTGATCTGACCCTTCCCAACTGTCTAGGAAAGAAATTTTTTAAAGATTTTTTAGCTTGTTTAGTTTGAATGATGTTAGTCGGATACAATACATGCTTAGGAAGTATCGATGTTCAAGACCGGAACTGGTTATTCAAAGGCTTGTTTAGTTTGGTTGATGTTAGTCTGAAGATTAGGAAAGAAGGATTTCATTGAAAATTGTTAGATTTGTTTGTCTCTGGCAAAGACTTTAAGCCAAAGTCACTAGCTACCATTGATCTGACCCTTCCCAACATTTTAGAAAAAGAACTGGTTATTCAAAGGCTTGTTTAGTTTGAAATGTTAGTCAGATACAATACACGCTTAGGAAGTATCGATGTTCAAGAAAGGAACTTGTTATTCAAGGGCTTGTTTGGTTTCGTTAATGTTAGTCTGAAGATTAGGAAAGAAGGATTTTAATGAAAATTATTAGTTTTGTTGGTCTCTAGCAAAGACTTTAAGCGAAAGTTACTAGCTACCTTTAATCTGACCCTTCCCAACTTTTTAGAAAAAGAGCTGGTTATTCAAAAGCTTGTTTAGTTTGAATGATGTTAGTCTGAAGATTAGAAAAGAAGGATTTTATTGAAAATTGATAGTTTTGTTTGTCTCTAGCAAAGACTTTAAGCCAAAGTAACTAGCTACCATTTATCTGACCCTTCCGAACTGTTTAGAAAAAGAACTGGTTATTCAAAGGCCCCTTTTAGTTTTGTTGACGTTAGCCTGAAGATTAGGAAAGAAGGATTTTATTGAAAATTGTTAGTTTTGTTGGTCTCTAGCAAAGACTTTAAGCCAAAGTCACTAGCTACCATTGATCTTACCCTTCCCAACTGTTTTGGAAAAGAACTGGTTATTCAAAGGCTTATTTAGTTTGAATGATGTTTAGTCATATACAATACATGCTTAGGAAGTATCGATGTTCAAGAAAGGAACTTGTTATTCAAAGGCTTGTTTAGTTTGGTTGATGTTAGTCTGCAGATTAGGAAAGAAGGATTTTATAGAAAATTGTTAGTTTTGTTTGTCTCTAGCAAAGACTTTGAGCTACCATTGATCTGATCTTTCCGAACTATTTAGGAAAAGAACTTGTTATTCAAAGGCTTGTTTAGTTTGAATGATGTTAGTCAGATACAATACATGCTTAGGAAGTATCGATGTTCAAGAAAGGAACTGGTTATTCAAAGGCTTGTTTAATTTGGTTGATGTTAACCTGAAGATTAGGAAAGAAGGATTTTATTGAAAATTGTTAGTTTTTGTTGGTCTCAGGCTAAGACTTTCAGCCAAAGTAACTGGCTACCATTGATCTAACACTTCCCAACTATTTAGGAAAAGAACCTGTTATTCAAAGGCTTGTTTAGTTTGCTTGATGTTAGTCTGCAGATTAGGAAAGAAGTATTTTATAGAAAAATCGTTAGTTTTGTTGGTCTCTAGCAAAGACTTTGAGCCAAAGTAACTAGCTACCATTGATCTGACCCTTCCCAACTGTTTAGAAAAAGAACTGGTTATTCAAAGGCTTGTTTAGTTTGAATGATGTTAGTCGGATACAATACATGCTTAGGAAGTATTGATGTTCAAGACCGGAACTGGTTATTCAAAGGCTTGTTTAGTTTGGTTGATGTTTGTCTGAAGATTAGGAAAGAAGGATTTCATTGAAAATTGTTAGATTTGTTGGTCTCTGGCAAAGACTCTAAGCCAAAGTCACTAACTACCATTGATCTGACTCTTCCCAACTGTTTAGAAAAAGAACTGGTTATTCAAAGGGTTGTTTTGTTTGAATGATGTTAGTCAGATACAATACACGCTTAGGAAGTATCGATGTTCAAGAAAGGAACTTGTTATTCAAGGGCTTGTTTAGTTTCGTTGATGATAGTCTGAAGATTAGGAAAGAAGGATTTTAATGAAAATTATTAGTTTTGTTCGTCTCTAGCAAAGACTTTAAGCCAAAGTTACTAGCTACCTTTAATCTGACCCTTCCCAACTGTTTAGAAAAAGAGCTGGTTATTCAAAAGCTTGTTTAGTTTGAATGATGTTAGTCTGAAGCTTAGAAAAGAAGGATTTTATTGAAAATTGATAGTTTTGTTGGTCTCTAGCAAAGACTTTAAGCCAAAGTAACTAGCTACCATAGATCTGACCCTTTCCAACGGTTTAGGAAAAGAACCTGTTATTCAAAGGCTGGATTAGTTTTAATTTAAAGTTAGTCGGATACAATACATGTTTAGGAAGTGTCGATGTTCAAGAAAGGAACTGGTTATTCAAAGGCTTGTTTAGTTTGGTTGATGTTAGTCTGAAGATTAGGAAAGAAGATTTTATTGAAAATTGTTAGTTTTGTTGGTCTCAGGCAAAGACTTTCAGCAAAAGTAACTAGCTACCATTGATCTGACCCTTCCTAACTGTTTAGGAAAAGAACTGGTTATTCAAAGGCTTGTTTAGTTTGAATGATGTTAGTCTGAAGATTAAGAAAGAAGGATTTTATTGAAAATTGTTAGTTTTGTTGGTCTCAGGCAAAGACTTTCAGCCAAAGTAACTGGCTACCTTTTATCTGACCCTTCCCAACTGTTTAGGAAAAGAGCTGGTTATTCAAAGGCTTGATTAGTTTTATTGATGTTAGTCGGATACAATACGTGTTTAAAAAGTGTCGATGTTCAAGAAAGGAACTGGTTATTCAAAGGCTTGTTTAGTTTTGTTGGTTGTAGTCTGAAGATTAGGAAAGAAGGATTTTATTGAAAATTGTTAGTTTTGTTGGTCTCAGGCAAAGACTTTCAGCAAAAGTAACTAGCTACCATTGAACTGACCCTTCCTAACTGTTTAGGAAAAGAACTGGTTATTCAAAGCCTTGTTTAGTTTGAATGATGTTAGTCTGTAGATTAGGAAAGAAGGATTTTATTGAAAATTGTTAGTTTTGTTTGTCTCTAGCAAAGACTTTAAGCCAAAGTAACTAGCTACCATTTATTTGACCCTTCCCAACTGTTTAGAAAAAGAACTGGTTATTCAAAGGCCTGTTTAGTTTTGTTGATGTTAGCCTGAAGATTAGGAAAGAAGGATTTTATTGAAAATTTTTAGTTTTGTTGGTCTCTTGCAATGACTTTAATTTAGCCAAAGTTACTAGCTACCATTGATCTGTTCTTTCTGAACTATTTATATAAAGTGCAGGTTATTCAAAGGCTTGTTTTGTTTGAATGATATTAGTCAGATACAATACATGCTTAGGAAGTATCAATGTTTAAGAAAGGAACTGGTTATTCAAAGGCTTGTTTAATTTGGTTGATGTTATTCTGAAGATTAGGAAAGAAGGATTTTATTGAAAATTGTTAGTTTTGTTGGTCTCTAGCAAAGACTTTAAGCCAAAGTAACTTGCTACCATTTATCTGACCCTTCCCAACTGTTTAGAAAAAGAGCTGGTTATTCAAAGGCCTGTTTAGTTTGTTGATGTTATCCTGAAGATTAGGAAAGAAGTATTTTATTGAAAATTGTTAGTTTTTTTGGTCTCAGGCAAAGACTTTCAGCCAAAGTAACAGGCTACCATTGATCTGACCCTTCCCAACTGTTTTGGAAAAGAACTGGTTATTCAAAGGCTTGTTTAGTTTGGTCAGATACAATACATGTTTAGGAAGTATCGATGTTCAAGAAAGGAACTGATTATTCAAAGGCTTGTTTAGTTTAGTTGATTTTAGTCTGAAGATTAGGAAAGGAGGATTTTATTGAAAATTGTTAGTTTTGTTGGTCTCAGGTAAAGACTTTCAGCCAAAGTATCTAGCTACCATTGATCTGACCCCTCCCAACTGTCTTGGAAAGGAACTGGTTTATGATTCAATCATTTGTTTAGTTTAAATGATGTTTGTCGGATACAATACATACATGCTTAGAAAGTAAGGGTTTTCACTAATAATTGGTACAATTTTAGCTTTATTGGTCTCAGGAATCTTTCAGTCAAAACAACTAGCTACCATTGATCTGACCCTTCCCAACTGTCTAGGAAAGAAATTTTTTTAAGATTTTACAGCTTGTTTAGTTTGAATTATGTTAGTCGGATACAATACATGCTGAGGAAGTATCGATGTTCAAGACCGGAACTGGTTATTCAAAGGCTTGTTTAGTTTGGTTGATGTTAGTCTGAAGATTAGGAAAGAAGGATTTCATTGAAAATTGTTAGATTTGTTTGTCTCTGGCAAAGACTTTAAGCCAAAGTCACTAGCTACCATTGATCTGACCCCTCCCAACATTTTAGAAAAAGAACTGGTTATTCAAAGGCTTGTTTATTTTAAATGATGTTAGTCAGATACAATACATGCTTAGGAAGTATCGATGTTCAAGAAAGGAACTGGTTATTCAAAGGCCGGTTTAGTTTGGTTGATGTTAGTCTAAAGATTAGGAAGGAAGGATTTTATTGAAAATTGTTAGTTTTGTTGGTCTCAAGCAGAGAATTTGAGCCAAAGCAACTAGCTACCATTGATTAGGAAAGAAGGATTTTATTGAAAATTGTTAGTTTTGTTGGTCTCTAGCAAAGACTTTAAGGCAAAGTAACTAGCTACCATTTATCTGACCCTTCCGAACTGTTTAGAAAAAGAACTGGTTATTCAAAGGCCTGTTTAGTTTTGTTGATTTTAGCCTTAAGATTAGGAAAGAATGATTTTCTTGAAAATTGTTAGTTTTGTTGGTCTCTAGCAAAGACTTTAAGCCAAAGTCACTAGCTACCATTGATCTTACCCTTCCCAACTGTTTTGGAAAAGAACTGGTTATTCAAAGGCTTATTTAGTTTGAATGATGTTAGTCATATACAATACATGCTTAGGAAGTATCGATGTTCAAGAAAGGAACTTGTTATTCAAAGGCTTGTTTAGTTTGGTTGATGTTAGTCTGCAGATTAGAAAGAAGGATTTATAGAAAATTGTTAGTTTTGTTGGTCTCTAGAAAAAGACTTTGAGCTACCATTGATCTGATCTTTCCGAACTATTTAGAAAAAGAACTTGTTATTCAAAGGCTTGTTTAGTTTGAATGATGTTAGTCAGATACAATACATGCTTAGGAAGTATCGATGTTCAAGAAAGAACTGGTTATTCAAAGGCTTGTTTAATTTGGTTGATGTTAACCTGAAGATTAGGAAAGAAGGATTTTATTTGAAAATTGTTAGTTTTTGTTGGTCTCAGGCTAAGACTTTCAGCCAAAGTAACTGGCTACCATTGATCTAACACTTCCCAACTATTTAGGAAAAGAACCTGTTATTCAAAGGCTTGTTTAGTTTACTTGATGTTAGTCTGCAGATTAGGAAAAGAAGTATTTTATAGAAAATCGTTAGTTTTGTTGGTCTCTAGCAAAGACTTTGAGCCAAAGTAACTAGCTACCATTGATCTGACCCTTCCCAACTGTTTAGAAAAAGAACTGGTTATTCAAAGGCTTGTTTAGTTTGAATGATGTTAGTCGGATACAATACATGCTTAGGAAGTATTGATGTTCAATACCGGAACTGGTTATTCAAAGGCTTGTTTAGTTTGGTTGATGTTTGTCTGAAGATTAGGAAAGAAGGATTTCATTGAAAATTGTTAGATTTGTTAGTCTCTGGCAAAGACTCTAAGCCAAAGTCACTAACTACCATTGATCTGACTCTTCCCAACTGTTTAGAAAAAGAACTGGTTATTCAAAGGGTTGTTTTGTTTGAATGATGTTAGTCAGATACAATACACGCTTAGGAAGTATCGATGTTCAAGAAAGGAACTTGTTATTCAAGGGCTTGTTTAGTTTCGTTGATGATAGTCTGAAGATTAGGAAAGAAGGATTTTAATGAAAATTATTAGTTTTGTTCGTCTCTAGCAAAGACTTTAAGCCAAAGTTACTAGCTACCTTTAATCTGACCCTTCCCAACTGTTTAGAAAAAGAGCTGGTTATTCAAAAGCTTGTTTAGTTTGAATGATGTTAGTCTGAAGCTTAGAAAAGAAGGATTTTATTGAAAATTGATAGTTTTGTTGGTCTCTAGCAAAGACTTTAAGCCAAAGTAACTAGCTACCATAGATCTGACCCTTTCCAACGGTTTAGGAAAAGAACCTGTTATTCAAAGGCTGGATTAGTTTTAATTTAAAGTTAGTCGGATACAATACATGTTTAGGAAGTGTCGATGTTCAAGAAAGGAGCTGGTTATTCAAAGGCTTGTTTAGTTTGGTTGATGTTAGTCTGAAGATTAGGAAAGAAGAATTTTATTTTAAAATTGTTAGTTTTGTTGGTCTCAGGCAAAGACTTTCAGCAAAAGTAACTAGCTACCATTGATCTGACCCTTCCTAACTGTTTAGTAAAAGAACTGGTTATTCAAAGGCTTGTTTAGTTTGAATGATGTTAGTCTGAAGATTAAGAAAGAAGGATTTTATTGAAAATTGTTAGTTTTGTTGGTCTCAGGCAAAGACTTTCAGCCAAAGTAACTGGCTACCATTTATCTGACCCTTCCCAACTGTTTAGGAAAAGAGCTGGTTATTCAAAGGCTTGATTAGTTTTATTGATGTTAGTCGGATACAATACGTGTTTAAAAAGTGTCGATGTTCAAGAAAGGAACTGGTTATTCAAAGGCTTGTTTAGTTTTGTTGGTGTTAGTCTGAAGATTAGGAAAGAAGGATTTTATTGAAAATTGTTAGTTTTGTTGGTCTCAGGCAAAGACTTTCAGCAAAAGTAACTAGCTACCATTGAACTGACCCTTCCTAACTGTTTAGGAAAAGAACTGGTTATTCAAAGGCTTGTTTAGTTTGAATGATGTTAGTCTGTAGATTAGGAAAGAAGGATTTTATTGAAAATTGTTAGTTTTGTTTGTCTCTAGCAAAGACTTTAAGCCAAAGTAACTAGCTACCATTTATTTGACCCTTCCCAACTGTTTAGAAAAAGAACTGGTTATTCAAAGGCCTGTTTAGTTTTGTTGATGTTAGCCTGAAGATTAGGAAAGAAGGATTTTATTGAAAATTTTTAGTTTTGTTGGTCTCTTGCAATGACTTTAATTTAGCCAAAGTTACTAGCTACCATTGATCTGTTCTTTCTGAACTATTTATATAAAGTGCAGGTTATTCAAAGGCTTGTTTTGTTTGAATGATATTAGTCAGATACAATACATGCTTAGGAAGTATCAATGTTTAAGAAAGGAACTGGTTATTCAAAGGCTTGTTTAATTTGGTTGATGTTATTCTGAAGATTAGGAAAGAAGGATTTTATTGAAAATTGTTAGTTTTGTTGGTCTCTAGCAAAGACTTTAAGCCAAAGTAACTTGCTACCATTTATCTGACCCTTCCCAACTGTTTAGAAAAAGAGCTGGTTATTCAAAGGCCTGTTTAGTTTTGTTGATGGTATCCTGAAGATTAGGAAAGAAGTATTTTATTGAAAATTGTTAGTTTTTTTGGTCTCAGGCAAAGACTTTCAGCCAAAGTAACAGGCTACCATTGATCTGACCCTTCCCAACTGTTTTGGAAAAGAACTGGTTATTCAAAGGCTTGTTTAGTTTGGTCAGATACAATACATGTTTAGGAAGTATCGATGTTCAAGAAAGGAACTGATTATTCAAAGGCTTGTTTAGTTTAGTTGATTTTAGTCTGAAGATTAGGAAAGGAGGATTTTATTGAAAATTGTTAGTTTTGTTGGTCTCAGGTAAAGACTTTCAGCCAAAGTATCTAGCTACCATTGATCTGACCCCTCCCAACTGTCTTGGAAAGGAACTGGTTTATGATTCAATCATTTGTTTAGTTTAAATGATGTTTGTCGGATACAATACATACATGCTTAGAAAGTAAGGGTTTTCACTAATAATTGGTACAATTTTAGCTTTATTGGTCTCAGGAATCTTTCAGTCAAAACAACTAGCTACCATTGATCTGACCCTTCCCAACTGTCTAGGAAAGAAATTTTTTTAAGATTTTACAGCTTGTTTAGTTTGAATTATGTTAGTCGGATACAATACATGCTGAGGAAGTATCGATGTTCAAGACCGGAACTGGTTATTCAAAGGCTTGTTTAGTTTGGTTGATGTTAGTCTGAAGATTAGGAAAGAAGGATTTCATTGAAAATTGTTAGATTTGTTTGTCTCTGGCAAAGACTTTAAGCCAAAGTCACTAGCTACCATTGATCTGACCCCTCCCAACATTTTAGAAAAAGAACTGGTTATTCAAAGGCTTGTTTATTTTGAATGATGTTAGTCAGATACAATACATGCTTAGGAAGTATCGATGTTCAAGAAAGGAACTGGTTATTCAAAGGCCGGTTTAGTTTGGTTGATGTTAGTCTAAAGATTAGGAAGGAAGGATTTTATTGAATATTGTTAGTTTTGTTGGTCTCAAGCAGAGAATTTGAGCCAAAGCAACTAGCTACCATTGATTAGGAAAGAAGGATTTTATTGAAAATTGTTAGTTTTGTTGGTCTCTAGCAAAGACTTTAAGGCAAAGTAACTAGCTACCATTTATCTGACCCTTCCGAACTGTTTAGAAAAAGAACTGGTTATTCAAAGGCCTGTTTAGTTTTGTTGATTTTAGCCTTAAGATTAGGAAAGAATGATTTTCTTGAAAATTGTTAGTTTTGTTGGTCTCTAGCAAAGACTTTAAGCCAAAGTCACTAGCTACCATTTATCTGACACTTCCCAACTGTTTAGAAAAAGAGCTGGTTATTCAAAGGCTAGTTTAGTTTGAATGATGTTAGTCAAATACAATAATCCTTAGGAAGTATCGATGTTCAAGAAAGGAACTGGTTATTCTAAGGCTTGTTTTGTTTGCTTGATGTTAGTTTGCAGATTAGAAAAGAAGTATTTTATTGAAAATCGTTAGTTTTGTTGGTCTCTAGCAAAGACTTTGAGCCAAAGTAACTAGCTACCATTGATCTGACCCTTTCCAAGTATTTAGGAAAAGAACTGGTTATGCAAAGGCTTGTTTAGTTTAAATGATGTTAGTATGATACAATACATGCTTAGGAAGTATCGATGTTCAAGAAAGGAACTGGTTATTCAAAGGCTTGTTTAGTTTGGTTGATGTTAGTCTGAAGAATAGGAATGAAGGATTATATTGAAAATTGTTAGTTTTGTTGGTCTCTAGCAATGACTTTAAGCCGAAGTAACTAGCTACCATTGATCTGACCCTTCCCAACTGTTTAGAAAAAGAACTGGTTATTCAAAGGCTTATTTATTTTTAATGATGTTAGTCAAATAAAATACATGCCTAAGAAGTATCGATGTTCAAGAAAGGAACTTGTTATTCAAAGGCTTGTTTAGTTTTGTTGATGTTTGTCTGAAGATTAGGAAAGAAGGATTTATTGAAAATTGTTAGTTTTGTTGGTCTCTGGCAAAGACTTTAAGCCAAAGTAACAAGCTATCATTGATCTGACCCTTCCCAACTGTTTAGGAAAAGAATTGGTTATGCAAAGGCTTGTTTAGTTTGAATGATGTTAGTCAGATACAATATATGCTTAGGAAGTATCGATGTTCTAGAAAGGAACTGGTTATTCAAAAGCCGGTTTAGTTTGGTTGATGTTAGTCTGAAGATTAGGAAAGAAGAATTTTTCTCAAAAATTGTTATTTTTTTTGTCTCTGGCAAAGACTTTAAGCCAAAGTAACTAGCTACCATTGATCTGACTCTTCCCAACTGTTTAGGAAAAGAATTGGTTATGCAAAGGCCTGTTTAGTTTGAATGATGTTAGTCAGATACAATATATGCTTAGGAAGTATCGATGTTCTAGAAAGGAACTGGTTATTCAAAAGCCGGTTTAGTTTGGTTGATGTTAGTCTGAAGATTAGGAAAGAAGAATTTTTCTCAAAAATTGTTATTTTTTTTGTCTCTGGCAAAGACTTTAAGCCAAAGTAACTAGCTAACATTGATCTGACCCTTCCCAACTGTTTAGTAAACGAACTGGTTATTCAAAGGCTAGTTTAGTTTGAATGATGTTAGTCAAATACAATACATCCTTAGGAAGTATCGATGTTCAAGAAAGTAACTGGTTTTTCAAAGGCTTGTTTAGTTTGGTTGATGTTAGTCTGTATGTATCATTGATCTGACCCTTCCCAACTGTTTAGGAAAAGAATTGGTTATGCAAAGGCTTGTTTAGTTTGAATGATGTTAGTCAGATACAATATATGCTTAGGAAGTATCGATGTTCTAGAAAGGAACTGGTTATTCAAAAGCCGGTTTAGTTTGGTTGATGTTAGTCTGAAGATTAGGAAAGAAGAATTTTTCTCAAAAATTGTTATTTTTTTTGTCTCTGGCAAAGACTTTAAGCCAAAGTAACTAGCTACCATTGATCTGACTCTTCCCAACTGTTTAGTAAACGAACTGGTTATTCAAAGGCTAGTTTAGTTTGAATGATGTTAGTCAAATACAATACATCCTTAGGAAGTATCGATGTTCAAGAAAGTAACTGGTTTTTCAAAGGCTTGTTTAGTTTGGTTGATGTTAGTCTGCAGATTAGGAAAGAAGTATTTTATAGAAAATCGTTAGTTTTGTTGGTCTCTAGCAAAGACTTTGAGCCAAAGTAACTAGCTACCATTGATCTTACCCTTCCTAACTGTTTAGGAAAAGAACTGGTTATTCAAAGGCTTGTTTAGTTTAAATGATGTTAGTCGGATTCAATACATGCTTAGGAAATATTAATGTTCAAGAAAGGAACTTGTTATTCAAAGGCTTGTTTAGTTTGGTTGATGTTAGTCAAATACAATACATGCCTAGGAAGTATCGATGTTCAAGAAAGGAACTAGTTATTCAAAGGCTTGTTTAGTTTGGTTGATGTGTGTCTGAAGATTAGGAAAGAAGGATTTATTGAAAATTGTTAGTTTTGTTTGTTTCTGGCAAAGACTTTAAGCCAAAGTAACAAGCTATTATTGATCTGACCCTTCCCAACTGTTTAGGAAAAGAATTGGTTATGCAAAGGCTTTTTTAGTTTGGTTGATGTTAGTCTGCAGATTAGGAAAGAAGTATTTTATAGAAAATCGTTAGTTTTGTTGGTCTCTAGCAAAGACTTTGAGCCAAAGTAACTAGCTACCATTGATCTGACCCTTCCCAACTGTTTAGGAAAAGAACTCATTATTCAAAGGCTTGTTTAGTTGAAATGATGTTAGTCAGATTCAATACATGCTTAGGAAGTATCAATATTCAAGAAAGGAACTGGTTATTCAAAGGCTTGTTTAATTTGGTAGATGTTAGTCTGAAGATTAGGAAAGAAGGATTTTATTGAAAATTGTTATTTTGTTGGTCTCTAGCAATGACTTTAAGCCGAAGTAACTAGCTACCATTGATCTGACCCTTCCCAACTGTTTAGAAAAAGAACTGGTTATTCAAAGGCTTGTTTAGTTTGAATGATGTTAGTCAGATACAATACATGCCTAGGAAGTATCGATGTTCAAGAAAGGAAGTTGTTATTCATAGGCTTGTTTAGTTTTGTTGATGTTTGTCTGAAGATTAGGAAAGAAGGATTTATTGAAAATTGTTAGTTTTGTTGTTCTCTGGCAAAGACTTTAAGCCAAAGTAACAAGCTACCCTTGATCTGACCCTTCCCAACTGTTTAGGAAAAGAACTTGTTATGAAAAGGCTTGTTTAGTTTGAATGATGTTAGTCAGATACAATACATGCCTAGGAAGTATCCATGTTCAATAAAGGAACTTGTTATTCAAAGGCTTGTTTAGTTTGGTCGATGTTAGTCTGAAGATTAGGAAAGAAGAATTTTACTCAAAAATTGTTATTTTTTTTGTCTCTGGCAAAGACTTTAAGCCAATGTAAGTAGCTACCATTGATCTGACCTTTCCCAACTGTTTAGGAAACGAACTGGTTATTCAAAGGCTTGTTTAGTTTGAATGATGTTAGTCAGATACAATACATGCTTAGGAAGTATCTATGTTCAAGAAAGGAACTGGTTATTCAAAGGCTTGTTTAGTTCGGTTGATGTTAGTCTGAAGATTAGGAAAGAAGGATTTTATTGAAAATTGTTAGTTTTGTTGGTCTCAGGCAAAGACTTTCAGCCAAAGTAACTGGCTACCATTGATCTAACCCTTCCCAACTGTTTAGGAAAAGAACCTGTTATTCAAAGGCTTGTTTAGTTTGAATGATGTTAGTCAGATACCATACATGCTTAGGAAGTATCGATGTTCAAGAAAGGAACTGGTTATTCAAAGGCTTGTTTAGTTTGCTTGATGTTAGTCTGCAGATTAGGAAAGAAGTATTTTATAGATAATCGATAGTTTTGTTGGTCTCTAGCAAAGACTTTGAGCCAAAGTAACTAGCTACCATTAATCCGACCCTTCCCAACTGTTTAGAAAAAGAACTGGTTATTCAAAGGCTTGTTTAGTTTGAATTATGTTAGTCAAATACAATACATGCCTAAGAAGTATCGATGTTCAAGAAAGGAACTTGTTATTCAAATGCTTGTTTAGTTTGGTTGATGTTTGTCTGAAGATTAGGAAAGAAGGATTTCATTGAAAATTCTTAGATTTGTTGGTCTCTGGCAAAGACTTTAAGCCAAAGACACTAGCTACCATTTATCTGACCCTCCCCAACTGTTTAGAAAAAGAACTGATTATTCAAAGGCTTATTTAGTTTGAATGATGTTAGTCAGATACAATACACGCTTAGCAAGTATCGATGTTCAAGAAAGGAACTTGTTATTCAAGGGCTTGTTTAGTTTTGTTGATGTTAGTCTGAAGATTAGGAAAGAAGGATTTTATTGAAAATTGTTAGTTTTGTTGGTCTCTAGCAAAGACTTTATGCCAAAGTAACTAGCTACCATTGATCTGACCCTTCCCAACTGTTTAGGAAAAGAACTGGTTATTCAAAGGCTTATTTAGTTTGAATGATGTTAGTCTGAAGATTAGGAAAGAAGGATTTTATTGAAAATTGTTAGTTTTGTTGATCTCTAGCAAAGACTTTAAGCCAAAGTCACTAGCTACCATTGATCTGACCCTTCCCAACTGTTTAGAAAAAGGGCTGGTTATTCAAAGGCTTATTTGGTTTGAATGATATTAGTCAGATACAATACATGCTTAGGAAGTATCAATGTTCAAGAAAGGAACTGGTTATTCAAAGGCCTGTTTAGCTTGAATGATGTTAGTCAGATACAATACACGCTTAGGAAGTATCGATGTTCAAGAAAGGAACTGGTTATTCAAAGGCTTGTTTAGTTTAGTTGATGTTAGTTGAAGATTAGGAAAGGAGGATTTCATTGAAAATTGTTAGTTTTGTTGGTCTCAGGTAAAGACTTTCAGCCAATGTATCTAGCTACCATTGATCTGACCCCACCCAACTGTCTTAGAAAGGAACTGGTTTATGATTCAACATTTGTTTAGTTTAAATGATGTTTATCAGATTCAATACATACATGCTTAGAAAGTAAGGGTTTTCACTAATAATTGGTACAATTTTAGCTTTATTGGTCTCAGGAAACTTTCAGTCAAAACAACTAGCTACCATTGATCTGACCCTTCCCAACTGTCTAGGAAAGAAATTGGTTTAAGATTTAATAGCTTGTTTAGTTTGAATGATGTTAGTCGGAAACAATACATGCTTAGGAAGTATCGATGTTCAAGACCGGAACTGGTTATTCAAAGGCTTGTTTAGTTTGGTTGATGTTAGTCTGAAGATTAGGAAAGAAGGATTTCATTGAAAATTGTTAGATTTGTTGGTCTCTGGCAAAGACTTTAAGCCAAATTCACTAGCTACCATTGATCTGACCCTTCCCAACTGTTTAGAAAAAGAACTGGTTATTCAAAGGCTTGTTTAGTTGGAATGATGTTAGTCAAATACAATACATACCTAGGAAGTATCGATGTTCAAGAAAGGAACTGGTTATTCAAAGGCCTGTGTAGTTTGAATGATGTTAGTCTGAAGATTAGGAAAGAAGGATTTTAATGAAAATTATTAGTTTTGTTGGTCTCTAGCAAAGACTTTAAGCCAAAGTAACTAGCTATCATTTATCTTACCCTTCCTAACTGTTTAGAAAAAGAACTGGTTATTCAAAGGCCTGTTTAGTTTTGTTGATGTTAGCCGGAAGTTTAGGAATGAAGGATTTTATTGAAAATTGTTAGTTTATTTGGTCTCTAGCAAAGACTTTAAGCCAAAAATAACTAGCTGCCATTGATCTGACCCTTCCCAACTGTTTAGGAAAAGAACTGGTTATTCAAAGGCTTGTTTAGTTTGAATGATGTTAGTCTGAAGATTAGGAAAGAAGGATTTTATTGAATATTGTTAATTTTGTTGGTCTTTAGCAAAGACTTTAAGCCAAAGTAACTAGCTACCATTTATCTGACCCTTCCCAACTGTTTATAAAAAGAGCTGGTTATTCAAAGGCTAGTTTAGTTTGAATGATGTTAGTCAAATACAATAATCCTTAGGAAGTATCGATGTTCAAGAAAGGAACTGGTTTTTCAAAGGCTTGTTTAGTTTGGTTGATGTTAGTCTGAAGATTAGGAAAGAAGTATTTTTATGAAAATTATTAGTTTTGTTGGTCTCTAGCAAAGACTTTAAGCCAAAGTTACTAGCTACCTTTGATCTGACCCTTCCCAACTATTTAGAAAAAGAGCTGGTTATTCAAAAGCTTGTTTAATTTGAATGATGTTAGTCTGAAGATTAGGAAAGAAGGATTTTATTGAAAATTGTTAGTTTTGTTGGTCTCTAGCAAAGACTTTAAGCCAAAGTAACTAGCTACCATTTATCTGACCCTTCCGAACTGTATAGAAAAAGAACTGGTTATTCAAAGGCCTGTTTAGTTTTGTTGACGTTAGCCTGAAGATTAGGAAAGAAGGATTTTATTGAAAATTGTTAGTTTTGTTGGTCTCTAGCAAAGACTTTAAGCCAAAGTAACTAGCTACCATTGATCTGACCCTTCCCAACTGTTTAGGAAAAGAACTTGTTATTCAAAGGCTTGTTTAGTTTGAATTATGTTAGTCTGCAGATTAGGAAAGAAGGATATTATTGAAAATTGTTAGTTTTGTTGGTCTCTAGCAAAGACTTTAAGCCAAAGTCACTAGCTACCATTGATCTGACCCTTCCCAACTGTTTATAAAAAGAGCTGGTTATTCAAAGGCTAGTTTAGTTTGAATGATGTTAGTAAAATACAATAATCCTTAGGAAGTATCGATGTTCAAGAAAGGAACTGGTTTTTCAAAGGCTTGTTTAGTTTGGTTGATGTTAGTCTGAAGATTAGGAAAGAAGTATTTTTATGAAAATTATTAGTTTTGTTGGTCTCTAGCAAAGACTTTAAGCCAAAGTTACTGGCTACCTTTGATCTGACCCTTCCCAACTATTTAGAAAAAGAGCTGGTTATTCAAAAGCTTGTTTAATTTGAATGATGTTAGTCTGAAGATTAGGAAAGAAGGATTTTATTGAAAATTGTTAGTTTTGATGGTCTCTAGCAAAGACTTTAAGCCAAAGTAACTAGCTACCATTTATCTGACCCTTCCGAACTGTTTAGAAAAAGAACTGGTTATTCAAAGGCCTGTTTAGTTTTGTTGACGTTAGCCTGAAGATTAGGAAAGAAGGATTTTATTGAAAATTGTTAGTTTTGTTGGTCTCTAGCAAAGACTTTAAGCCAAAGTAACTAGCTACCATTGATCTGACCCTTCCCAACTGTTTAGGAAAAGAACTTGTTATTCAAAGGCTTGTTTAGTTTGAATTATGTTAGTCTGAAGATTAGGAAAGAAGGATTTTATTGAAAATTGTTAGTTTTGTTGGTCTCTAGCAAAGACTTTAAGCCAAAGTCACTAGCTACCATTGATCTGACCCTTCCCAACTGTTTTGGAAAAGAACTGGTTATTCAAAGGCTTATTTAGTTTGAATGATGTTAGTCATATACAATACACGCTTAGGAAGTATCGATGTTCAAGAAAGGAACTTGTTATATATTCAAAGGCTTGTTTAGTTTGGTTGATGTTAGTCTGAAGATTAGGAAAGAAGGATTTTATATAAAATTGTTAGTTTTGTTGATCTCAGGCAAAGACTTTCAGCCAAAGTAAATGGCTACCATTGATCTGACCCTTCCCAACTGTTTAGGAAAAGAACCTGTTATTCAAAGGCTTGTTTAGTTTGAATGATGTTAGTCAGATACAATACATGCTTAGGAAGTATCGATGCTCAAGAAAGGAACTGGTTATTCAAAGGCCGGTTTAGTTTGGTTGATGTTAGTCTGAAGATTAGGAAAGAAGGATTTTATTTAAAATTGTTAGTTTTGTTGATCTCAGGCAAAGACTTTCAGCCAAAGTAACTAGCTACCATTTATCTGACCCTTCCCAACTGTTTAGGAAAAGAATCTGTTATTCAAAGGCTTGTTTAGTTTGAATGATGTTAGTCAGATACAATACATGCTTAGGAAGTATCGTTGTTCAAGAAAGGAACTGGTTATTCAAAGGCTAGTTTAGTTTGGTTGATGTTAGTCTACAGATTAGGATAGAAGGATTTTATTGAAAATTGTTAGTTTTGTTTGTCTCTAGCAGAGACTTTGAGCCAAAGACACTAGCTACCATTGATTAGGAAAGAAGGATTTTATTGAAAATTGTTAGTTTTGTTGGCCTCTAGCAAAGACTTTAAGCCAAAGTAACTAGCTACCATTGATCTGACCCTTCCCAACTGTTTAGGAAAAGAACTTGTTATTCAAAGGCTTGTTTAGTTTGAATGAAGTTAGTTTGAAGATTAGGAAAGAAGGATTTTATTAAAAATTGTTAGTTTTGTTGGTCTCTAGCAATTACTTTAAGCCAAAGTAACAAGCTACCATTTATCAGACCCTTCCGAACTGTTTAGAAAAAGAACTGGTTATTCAAAAGCCTGTTTAGTTTTGTTGATTTTAGCCTTAAGATTAGGAAAGAAGGATTTTATTGAAAATTGATAGTTTTGTTGGTCTCTAGCAAAGACTTTAAGCCAAAGTCACTAGCTACCATTTATCTGACCCTTCCCAACTGTTTTAAAAAAGAACTGGTTATTCAAAGGCCTGTTTAGTTTTGTTGACGTTAGCCTGAAGATTAGGAAAGAAGGATTTTATTGAAAATTGTTAGTTTTGTTGGTCTCTAGCAAAGACTTTAAGCCAAAGTCACTAGCTACCATTTATCTGACCCTTCCCAACATTTTTGGAAAAGAACTGGTTATTCAAAGGCTTATTTAGTTTGAATGATGTAAGTCATATACAATACACGCTTAGGAAGTATTGATGTTCAAGAAAGGAACTTGTTATATATTCAAAGGCTTGTTTAGTTTTGTTGATGTTAGTCTGAAGATTAGGAAAGAAGGATTTTATTGAAAATTGTTAGTTTTGTTGATCTCAGGCATAGACTTTCAGCCAAAGTAAATGGCTACCATTGATCTGACCCTTCCCAACTGTTTAGGAAAAGAACCTGTTATTCAAAGGCTTGTTTAGTTTGAATGATGTTAGTCAGATACAATACATGCTTAGGAAGTATCGATGTTCAAGAAAGGAACTGGTTATTCAAAGGCTTGTTTAGTTTGGTTGATGTTAGTCTGCAGATTAGGAAAGAAGGATTTTATTGAAAATTGTTAGGTTTGTTGGTCTCTAGAAAAGACTTTAAGCCAAAGTCACTAGCTACCATTTATCTGACCCTTCCCAACTGTTTAGAAAAAGAGCTGGTTATTCAAAGGCTAGTTTAGTTTGAATGATGTTAGTCAAATACAATAATCCTTAGGAAGTATCGATGTTCAAGAAAGGAACTGGTTATTCAAAGGCTTGTTTAGTTTTCTTGATGTTTGTCTGCAGATTAGAAAAGAAGTATTTTATAGAAAATCGTTAGTTTTGTTGGTCTCTAGCAAAGACTTTGAGCCAAAGTAACTAGCTACCATTGATCTGACCCTTCCCAACTGTTTAGGAAAAGAACTGGTGATTCAAAGGCTTGTTTAGTTTAAATTATGTTAGTCGCATACAATACATGCTTAGGAAGTATCGATGCTCAAGAAAGGAACTGTTTATTCAAAGGCTTGTTTAGTTTGGTTGATGTTAGTCTGCAGATTAGGATAGAAGGATTTTATAGAAAATTGTTAGTTTTGTTGGTCTCTAGCAAAGACTTTAAGCCAAAGTAACTAGCTACCATTGATTAGGAAAGAAGGATTTTATTGAAGATTGTTAGTTTTGTTGGTCTCTAGCAAAGACTTTAAGCCAAAGTAACTATCTACCATTGATCTGACCCTTCCCAACTGTTTAGGAAAAGAAGTTGTTATTCAAAGGCTTGTTTAGTTTGAATGATGTTAGTCAGAAGATTAGGAAAGAAGGATTTTATTGAAAATTGTTAGTTTTGTTGGTTTCTCGCAACGACTTTAAGCCAAAGTAACTAGCTACCATTTATCTGACCATGCTTAGGAAGTATCGATGTTCAAGAAAGGAACTGGTTATTCAAAGGCTTGTTTAGTTTGGTTGATATTAGTCTGCAGATTAGGAAAGAAGGATTTTATTGAAAATTGTTAGTTTTGTTGGTCTCTAGCAAAGAATTTAAGCCAAAGTAACTAGCTACCATTGATCTGACCCTTCCCAACTATTTAGGAAAAGAGCTGGTTATTCAAAGGCTTGTTTAGTTTGCTTGATGTTAGTCTGCACATAAGGAAAAAAGTATTTTATAGAAAATCGTTAGTTTTGTTAGTCTCTAGCAAAGACTTTGAGCCTAAGTAACTAGCTACCATTGATCTGACCCTTCCCAACTGTTTAGGAAAAGAACTTATTATTCAAAGGCTTGTTTAGTTTGAATGAAGTTAGTTTGAAGATTAGGAAAGAAGGATTTTATTAAAAATTGTTAGTTTTGTTGGTCTCTAGCAAAGACTTTAAGCCAAAGTAACAAGCTACCATTTATCAGACCCTTCAGAACTGTTTAGAAAAAGAACTGGTTATTCAAAAGCCTGTTTAGTTTTATTGACGTTAGCCTTAAGATTAGGAAAGAAGGATTTTATTGAAAATTGTTGCTTTTGTTGGTCTCTAGCAAAGACTTTAAGCCAAAAGTCACTAGCTACCATTGATCTGACCCTTCCCAACTGTTTAGAAAAAGAGCTGGTTATTTAAAGGCTTGTTGTGTTTTAATGATATTAGTCAAATACAATACATGCTTAGGAAGTATCAATGTTCAAGAAAGAAACTGGTTATTCAAAGGCTTGTTTAGTTTGGTTGATGTTAGTCTGAAGATTAGGAAAGAAGGATTTTATAGAAATTTGTTAGTTTTGTTGGTCTCAGGCAAAGACTTTCAGCTAAAGTAACTGGCTACCATTGATCTGACCCTTCCCAACTGTTTTGGAAAATAACTGGTTATTCAAAGGCTTATTTAGTTTGAATGATGTTAGTCATATACAATACACGCTTAGGAAGTATCGATGTTCAAGAAAGGAACTTGTTATTCAAAGGCTTGTTTAGTTTGGTTGATGTTAGTCTGAAGATTAGGAAAGAAGGATTTTATTTAAAATTGTTAGTTTTGTTGATCTCAGGCAAAGACTTTCAGCCAAAGTAAATGGCTACCATTGATCTGACCCTTCCCAACTGTTTAGGAAAAGAACCTGTTATTCAAAGGCTTGTTTAGTTTGAATGATGTTAGTCAGATACAATACATGCCTAGGAAGTATCGATGTTCAAGAAAGGAACTATTTATTCAAAGGCTTGTTTAGTTTGGTTGATGTTTGTCTGAAGATTAGGAAAGAAGGATTTTATTGAAGATTGTTAGTTTTGTTGGTCTCTAGCAAAGACTTTAAGCCAAAGTAACTATCTACCATTGATCTGACCCTTCCCAACTGTTTAGGAAAAGAAGTTGTTATTCAAAGGCTTGTTTAGTTTGAATGATGTTAGTCAGACGATTAGGAAAGAAGGATTTTATTGAAAATTGTTAGTTTTGTTGGTTTCTCGCAAAGACTTTAAGCCAAAGTAACTAGCTACCATTTATCTGACCATGCTTAGGAAGTATCGATGTTCAAGAAAGGAACTGGTTATTCAAAGGCTTGTTTAGTTTGGTTGATATTAGTCTGCAGATTAGGAAAGAAGGATTTTATTGAAAATTGTTAGTTTTGTTGGTCTCTAGCAAAGAATTTAAGCCAAAGTAACTAGCTACCATTGATCTGACCCTTTCCAACTATTTTAGGAAAAGAGCTGGTTATTCAAAGGCTTGTTTAGTTTGCTTGATGTTAGTCTGCACATTAGGAAAAAAGTATTTTATAGAAAATCGTTAGTTTTGTTAGTCTCTAGCAAAGACTTTGAGCCTAAGTAACTAGCTACCATTGATCTGACCCTTCCCAACTGTTTAGGAAAAGAACTTGTTATTCAAAGGCTTGTTTAGTTTGAATGAAGTTAGTTTGAAGATTAGGAAAGAAAGATTTTATTAAAAATTGTTAGTTTTGTTGGTCTCTAGCAAAGACTTTAAGCCAAAGTAACAAGCTACCATTTATCAGACCCTTCAGAACTGTTTAGAAAAAGAACTGGTTATTCAAAAGCCTGTTTAGTTTTGTTGACGTTAGCCTTAAGATTAGGAAAGAAGGATTTTATTGAAAATTGTTGCTTTTGTTGGTCTCTAGCAAAGACTTTTAAGCCAAAAGTCACTAGCTACCATTGAACTTACCCTTCCCAACTGTTTAGAAAAAGAGCTGGTTATTTAAAGGCTTGTTATGTTTTAATGATATTAGTCAAATACAATACATGCTTAGGAAGTATCAATGTTCAAGAAAGAAACTGGTTATTCAAAGGCTTGTTTAGTTTGGTTGATGTTAGTCTGAAGATTAGGAAAGAAGGATTTTATAGAAATTTGTTAGTTTTGTTGGTCTCAGGCAAAGACTTTCAGCTAAAGTAACTGGCTACCATTGATCTGACCCTTCCCAACTGTTTTGGAAAATAACTGGTTATTCAAAGGCTTATTTAGTTTGAATGATGTTAGTCATATACAATACACGCTTAGGAAGTATCGATGTTCAAGAAAGGAACTTGTTATTCAAAGGCTTGTTTAGTTTGGTTGATGTTAGTCTGAAGATTAGGAAAGAAGGATTTTATTTAAAATTGTTAGTTTTGTTGATCTCAGGCAAAGACTTTCAGCCAAAGTAAATGGCTACCATTGATCTGACCCTTCCCAACTGTTTAGGAAAAGAACCTGTTATTCAAAGGCTTGTTTAGTTTGAATGATGTTAGTCAGATACAATACATGCCTAGGAAGTATCGATGTTCAAGAAAGGAACTATTTATTCAAAGGCTTGTTTAGTTTGGTTGATGTTTGTCTGAAGATTAGGAAAGAAGGATTTTATTGAAAATTGTTAGTTTTTTTGGTCTCTAGCAAAGACTTTAAGCCAAAGTAACTAGCTACCATTTATCTGACCCTTCCTAACTGTTTAGAAAAAGAACTGGTTTTTCAAAGGCCTGTTTAGTTTTGTTGACGTTAGCCTGAAGATTAGGAAAGAAGGATTTTATTGAAAATTGTTAGTTTTGTTGGTATCTAGCAAAGACTTTAAGCCAAAGTAACTAGCTACCATTGATCTGACCCTTCCCAACTGTTTAGGAAAAGAACTTGTTATTCAAAGGCTTGTTTAGTTTGAATTATGTTAGTCTGAAGATTAGGAAAGAAGGATTTTATTGAAAATTGTTAGTTTTGTTGGTCTCTAGCAAAGACTTTAAGCCAAAGTCACTAGCTACCATTTATCTGACCCTTCCCAACATTTTTGGAAAAGAACTGGTTATTCAAAGGCTTATTTAGTTTGAATGATGTAAGTCATATACAATACACGCTTAGGAAGTATTGATGTTCAAGAAAGGAACTTGTTATATATTCAAAGGCTTGTTTAGTTTTGTTGATGTTAGTCTGAAGATTAGGAAAGAAGGATTTTATTTAAAATTGTTAGTTTTGTTGATCTCAGGCAAAGACTTTCAGCCAAAGTAAATGGCTACCATTGATCTGACCCTTCCCAACTGTTTAGGATAAGAACTGTTATTCAAAGGCTTGTTTAGTTTGAATGATGTTAGTCAGATACAATACATGCTTAGGAAGTATCGATGTTCAAGAAAGGAACTGGTTATTCAAAGGCCGGTTGAGTTTGGTTGATGTTAGTCTGAAGATTAGGAAAGAAGAATTTTACTCAAAAATTGTTATTTTTTTGGTCTCTGGCAAAGACTTTAAGCCAAAGTAACTAGCTACCATTGATCTGACCCTTCCCAACTGGTTAGGAAACGAACTGGTTATTCAAAGGCTAGTTTAGTTTGAATGATGTTAGTCAAATACAATACATCCTTAGGAAGTATCGATGTTCAAGAAAGGAACTGGTTATTCAAAGGCTTGTTTAATTTGGTTGATGTTAGTCTGCAGATTAGGAAAGAAGGATTTTTTTGAAAATTGTTTGTTTTGTTGGTCTCTAGCAAAGACTTTAAGCCAAAGTCACTAGCTACCATTGATCTGACCCTTCCCAACTGTTTAGAAAAAGAGCTGGTTATTCAAAGGCTAGTTTAGTTTGAATGATGTTAGTCAAATACAATAATCCTAAGGAAGTATCGATGTTCAAGAAAGGAAGTGGTTATTTAAAGGCTTGTTTAGTTTGGTTGATGTTAGTCTGCAAATTAGGAAAGAAGTATTTTATAGAAAATCGTTAGTTTTGTTAGTCTCTAGCAAAGACTTTGAGCCAAAGTAACTAGCTACCATTGATCTGACCCTTCCCAACTGTTTTGGAAAAGAACTGTTTATTCAAAAGTTTATTTAGTTTGAATGATGTTAGTCATATACAATACATGCTTAGGAAGTATCGATGTTCAAGAAAGGAACTTGTTATTCAAAGGCTTGTTTAGTTTAGTTGATGTTAGTCTGAAGATTAGGAAAGAAGGATTTTATTTAAAATTGTTAGTTTTGTTAATCTCAGGCAAAGACTTTCAGCCAAAGTAACTAGCTACCATTGATCTGACCCTTCCCAACTGTATTGGAAAAGAACCTGTTATTCAAAGGCTTGTTTAGTTTGAATGATGTTAGTCAGATACAATACATGCTTAGGAAGGATCGTTGTTCAAGAAAGGAACTGGTTATTCAAAGGCTAGTTTAGTTTGAATGATGTTAGTCAAATACAATACATCCTTAGGAAGTATCGATGTTCAAGAAAGGAACTGGTTATTCAAAGGCTTGTTTAATTTCTTTGATGTTAGTCTGCAGATTAGGAAAGAAGTATTTTATAGAAAATCGTTAGTTTTGTTGGTCTCTAGCAAAGACTTTGAGCTAAAGTAACTAGCTACCATTGATCTGACCCTTCCGAACTGTTTAGAAAAAGAACTGGTTATTCAAAGGCTTGTTTAGTTGGAATGATGTTAGTCAAATACAAAATATGCCTAGGAAGTATCGATGTTCAAGAAAGGAACTTGTTATTCAAATGCTTGTTTAGTTTGGTTGATGTTTGTCTGAAGATTAGGAAAGAAGGATTTCATTGAAAATTGTTAGTTTTGTTCATCTCAGGCAAAGACTTTCAGCCAAAGTAACTAGCTACCATTGATCTGACACTTCCCAACTGTTTAGGAAAAGAACCTGTTATTCAAAGGCTTGTTTAGTTTGCATGATGTTAGTCAGATACAATACATGCTTAGGAAGTATCGATGTTCAAGAAAAGAACTTGTTATTCAATGGCTTGTTTAGTTTGGTTGATGTTAGTCTGAAGTTTAGAAAAGAAGGATTTTAATGTGAAATTATTAGATTTGTTTGTCTCTAGCAAAGACTTTAAGCCAAAGTTACTAGCTACATTTGATCTGACCCTTCCCAACTGTTTAGAAAAAGAGCTGGTTATTCAAAACCTTGTTTAGTTTGAATGATGTTAGTCTGAAGATTAGGAAAGAAGGATTTTATTGAAAATTGTTAGTTTTGTTGGTCTCTAGCAAAGACTTTAAGCCAAAGTAACTAGCTACCATTGATCTGACCCTTCCCAACTTTTTAGGAAAAGAACTGGTTATTCAAAGGCTTGTTTAGTTATTTGATGTTAGCCTGAAGAATAGGTAAGAAGGATTTTATTGAAAATTGTTAGTTTTGATGGTCTCTAGCAAAGACTTTAAGCCAAAATAACTAGCTGCCATTGATCTGACCCTTCCCAACTGTTTAGGAAAAGAACTGGTTATTCAAACGCTTGTTTAGTTTGGTTGATGTTAGTCTGAAGATTAGGAAAGAAGGATTTTATTTAAAATTTTTTTTTTTTTTTTCTCTAGCAAAGATTTTAAGCCAAAGTAACTTGCTACCCTTTTTCTGACCCTTCCCAACTGTTTAGAAAAAGAGCTGGTTATTCAAAGGCCTGTTTAGTTTTGTTTATGTTAGCCTGAAGATTAGGAAAGTAGGATTTTATTGAAAATTTTTAGTTTTGTTGGTCTCAGGCAAAGACTTTCAGCCAAAGTAACTGGCTACCATTGATCTGACCCTTCCCAACTGTTTTGGAAAAGAACTTGTTATTCAAAGGCTTGTTTAGTTTGAATGATGTTAGTCAGATACAATACATGCTTAGGAAGTATCGATGTTCAAGAAAGGAACTGGTTATTCAAAGGCTTGTTTAATTTGCTTGATGTTAGTCTGTAGACTAGGAAAGAAGTATTTCATAGAAAATCTTTAGTTTTGTTGGTCTCTAGCAAAGACTTTCAGCCAAAGTAACTAGCTACCATTGATCTGACCCTTCCCAACTGTTAAGGAAAAGAACTGGATATTCAAAGGCTTGATTAGTTTTAATGATATTAGTCGGATACAATACATGTTTAGGAAGTGTCAATGTTCAAGAAAAGAACTGGTTATTGAAAGGCTTGTTTAGTTTGGTTGATCTTAGTCTGAAGATTAGGAAAGAAGGATTTTATTGAAAATTGTTAGTTTTGTTTGTCTCAGGCAAAGACTTTCAGCCAAAGTAACTAGCTTCCATTGATCTGACCCTTCTTAACTGTTTAGGAAAAGAACTGGTTATTTCAAAGGCTTGTTCAGTTTTAAATGATGTTAGTCTGAAGATTAGGAAAGAAGGATTTTATTGAAAATTGTTAATTTTGTTGGTCTCTAGCAAAGACTTTTAGCCAAAGTATTTAACTACCATTTATCTGACCCTTCCCAACTGTTTAGAAAAAGAACTGGTTATTCAAAGGCCTTTTTAGTTTTGTTGACGTTAGCCTTAAGATTAGGAAAGAAGGATTTTATTGAAAATTTTTAGTTTTGTTGGTCTCTTGCAATGACTTTAATTAAGCCAAAGTTACTAGCTACCATTGATCTGACCTTTCCGAACTATTTAGAAAAAGTGCTGGTTATTCAAAGGCTTGTTTAGTTTGAATGATATTAGTCAGATACATTACATGCTTAGGAAGTATCAATGTTCAAGAAAGGAACTGGTTATTCAAAGGCTTGTTTAGTTTGGTTGATGTTAGTCTGAAGATTAGGAAAGGAGGATTTTATTAAAAATTGTTAGTTTTGTTGGTCTCTAGCAAAGACTTTAAGCCAAAGTAACTAGCTACCATTGATCTGACCCTTCCCAACTGTTTAGAAAAAGAGCTGGTTATTCAAAGGCCTGTTTAGTTTTAATGATGTTAGTCTGAAGATTAGGAAAGAAGGATTTTATTGAAAATTGTTAGTTTTGTTGGTCTCTAGCAAAGGCTTTAAGCCAAAGTAACTAGCTACTATTGATCTGACCCTTCCTAACTGTTTTGGAAAAGAACTGGTTATTCAAAGGCTTGTTTAGTTTGAATGATGTTAGTCTGAAGATTAGGAAAGAAGGATTTTATTGAAAATTGTTAGTTTTGTTGGTCTCTAGCAAAGACTTTAAGCCAAAGTAACTAGCTACCTTTGATCTGACCCTTCCCAACTGTTTAGGAAAAGAACTGGTTATTCAAAGGCCTGTTTAGTTTGAATGATGTTAGTCTGAAGATTAGGAAAGAAGGATTTTATTGAAAATTGTTAGTTTTGTTGGTATCTAGCAAAGACTTTAAGCCAAAGTAACTAGCTACCATTTATCTGACCCTTCCTAACTGTTTAGGAAAAGAACTGGTTAATCAAAGGCTTGTTTAGTTTGAATGATATTAGTCTGAAGATAAGGAAAGACGGATTTTATTGAAAATTGTTAGTTTTGTTGGTCTCAGGCAAAGACTTTCAGCCAAAGTAACTAGCTACCATTGATCTGACCCTTCCTAACTGTTTAGGAAAAGAACTGGTTATTCAAAGGCTTGATTAGTTTTAGTGATGTTAGTCTGAAGATTAGGAAAGAAGTATTTTATTGAAAATTGTTAGTTTTGTTGGTCTCTAGCAGAGACTTTAAGCCAAAGTAACTAGCTACCATTGATCTGACCCTTCCCAACTGTTTAGGAGCAGAACTGGTTATTCAAAGGCTTGTTTAGTTTTGTTGATGTTAGCCTGAAGATTAGGTAAGAAGGATTTTATTGAAAATTGTTAGTTTTGTTGGTCTCTAGCAAAGACTTTAAGCCAAAATAACTGGCTGCCATTGATCTGACCCTTCCCAACTGTTTAGGAAAAGAACTTGTTATTCAAAGGCTTGATTAGTTTTAGAGATGTTAGTCTGAAGATTAGGAAAGAAGTATTTTATTGAAAATTGTTAGTTTTGTTGGTCTCTAGCAAAGACTTTAAGCCAAAGTAACTAGCTACCATTGATCTGACCCTTCCCAACTTTTTAGGAAAAGAACTGGTTATTCAAAGGCTTGTTTAGTTTTTTGATGTTAGCCTGAAGAATAGGTAAGAAGGATTTTATTGAAAATTGTTAGTTTTGATGGTCTCTAGCAAAGACTTTAAGCCAAAATAACTAGCTGCCATTGATCTGACCCTTCCCAACTGTTTAGGAAAAGAACTGGTTATTCAAACGCTTGTTTAGTTTGGTTGATGTTAGTCTGAAGATTAGGAAAGAAGGATTTTATTTAAAATTTTTATTTTTTTTTTCTCTAGCAAAGATTTTAAGCCAAAGTAACTTGCTACCCTTTTTCTGACCCTTCCCAACTGTTTAGAAAAAGAGCTGGTTATTCAAAGGCCTGTTTAGTTTTGTTTATGTTAGCCTGAAGATTAGGAAAGTAGGATTTTATAGAAAATTTTTAGTTTTGTTGGTCTCAGGCAAAGACTTTCAGCCAAAGTAACTGGCTACCATTGATCTGACCCTTCCCAACTGTTTAGGAAAAGAACTTGTTATTCAAAGGCTTGTTTAGTTTGAATGATGTTAGTCAGATACAATACATGCTTAGGAAGTATCGATGTTCAAGAAAGGAACTGGTTATTCAAAGGCTTGTTTAATTTGCTTGATGTTAGTCTGTAGATTAGGAAAGAAGTATTTTATAGAAAATCTTTAGTTTTGTTGGTCTCTAGCAAAGACTTTCAGCCAAAGTAACTAGCTACCATTGATCTGACCCTTCCCAACTGTTAAGGAAAAGAACTGGATATTCAAAGGCTTGATTAGTTTAAATGATATTAGTCGGATACAATACATGTTTAGGAAGTGTCAATGTTCAAGAAAAGAACTGGTTATTGAAAGGCTTGTTTAGTTTGGTTGATCTTAGTCTGAAGATTAGGAAAGAAGGATTTTATTGAAAATTGTTAGTTTTGTTTGTCTCAGGCAAAGACTTTCAGCCAAAGTAACTAGCTTCCATTGATCTGACCCTTCTTAACTGTTTAGGAAAAGAACTGGTTATTTCAAAGGCTTGTTCAGTTTTAAATGATGTTAGTCTGAAGATTAGGAAAGAAGGATTTTATTGAAAATTGTTAATTTTGTTGGTCTCTAGCAAAGACTTTTAGCCAAAGTATTTAACTACCATTTATCTGACCCTTCCCAACTGTTTAGAAAAAGAACTGGTTATTCAAAGGCCTGTTTAGTTTTGTTGACGTTAGCCTTAAGATTAGGAAAGAAGGATTTTATTGTAAATTTTTAGTTTTGTTGGTCTCTTGCAATGACTTTAATTAAGCCAAAGTTACTAGCTACCATTGATCTGACCTTTCCGAACTATTTAGAAAAAGTGCTGGTTATTCAAAGGCTTGTTTAGTTTGAATGATATTAGTCAGATACATTACATGCTTAGGAAGTATCAATGTTCAAGAAAGGAACTGGTTATTCAAAGGCTTGTTTAGTTTGGTTGATGTTAGTCTGAAGATTAGGAAAGGAGGATTTTATTAAAAATTGTTAGTTTTGTTGGTCTCTAGCAAAGACTTTAAGCCAAAGTAACTAGCTACCATTGATCTGACCCTTCCCAACTGTTTAGAAAAAGAGCTGGTTATTCAAAGGCCTGTTTAGTTTTAATGATGTTAGTCTGAAGATTAGGAAAGAAGGATTTTATTGAAAATTGTTAGTTTTGTTGGTCTCTAGCAAAGGCTTTAAGCCAAAGTAACTAGCTACTATTGATCTGACCCTTCCTAACTGTTTTGGAAAAGAACTGGTTATTCAAAGGCTTGTTTAGTTTGAATGATGTTAGTCTGAAGATTAGGAAAGAAGGATTTTATTGAAAATTGTTAGTTTTGTTGGTCTCTAGCAAAGACTTTAAGCCAAAGTAACTAGCTACCTTTGATCTGACCCTTCCCAACTGTTTAGGAAAAGAACTGGTTATTCAAAGGCCTGTTTAGTTTGAATGATGTTAGTCTGAAGATTAGGAAAGAAGGATTTTATTGAAAATTGTTAGTTTTGTTGGTATCTAGCAAAGACTTTAAGCCAAAGTAACTAGCTACCATTTATCTGACCCTTCCACACTGTTTAGGAAAAGAACTGGTTAATCAAAGGCTTGTTTAGTTTGAATGATATTAGTCTGAAGATAAGGAAAGACGGATTTTATTGAAAATTGTTAGTTTTGTTGGTCTCAGGCAAAGACTTTCAGCCAAAGTAACTAGCTACCATTGATCTGACCCTTCCTAACTGTTTAGGAAAAGAACTGGTTATTCAAAGGCTTGATTAGTTTTAGTGATGTTAGTCTGAAGATTAGGAAAGAAGTATTTTATTGAAAATTGTTAGTTTTGTTGGTCTCTAGCAAAGACTTTAAGCCAAAGTAACTAGCTACCATTGATCTGACCCTTCCCAACTGTTTAGGAGAAGAACTGGTTATTCAAAGGCTTGTTTAGTTTTGTTGATGTTAGCCTGAAGATTAGGTAAGAAGGATTTTATTGAAAATTGTTAGTTTTGTTGGTCTCTAGCAAAGACTTTAAGCCAAAATAACTGGCTGCCATTGATCTGACCCTTCCCAACTGTTTAGGAAAAGAACTTGTTATTCAAAGGCTTGTTTAGTTTGGATGATGTTAGTCTGAAGATTAGGAAAAAAGGATTTTATTAAAAATTGTTAATTTTGTTGGTCTCTAGCAAAGACTTTAAGCCAAAGTAACTAGCTACCATTTATCTGACCCTTCCGAACTGTTTAGAAAAAGAACTGGTTATTCAAAAGCCTGTTTAGTTTTGTTGATTTTAGCCTGAAGATTAGTAAAGAAGGATTTTATTGAAAATCGTTAGTTTTGTTGGTCTCTAGCAAAGACTTTGAGCCAAAGTAACTAGCTACCAATTATCTGACCCTTCCCAACTGTTTAGAAAAAGAACTGGTTATTCAAAGGCCTGTTTAGTTTGAATGATGTTAGTCAGATACAATACACGCTTAGAAAGTATTGATGTTCAAGAAAGGAACTGGTTATTCAAAGGCTTGTTTAGTTTGGTTGATGTTAGTCTGAATATTAGTAAAGAAGGATTTTATTGAAAATCGTTAGTTTTGTTGGTCTCTAGCAAAGACTTTGAGCCAAAGTAACTAGCTACCATTGATCTGGCCCTTCCCAACTGTTTAGGAAAAGAACTGGTTATTCAAAGGCTTGATTAGTTTTAATGATGTTAGTCGGATACAATACATGTTTAGGAAGTGTCGATGTTCAAAAAAGGAACTGGTTATTCAAAGGCTTGTTTAGTTTGGTTGATGTTAGTCTGAAGATTAGGAAAGAAGGATTTTATTGAAAATTGTTAGTTTTGTTGGTCTCAGGCCAAGACTTTCAGCCAAAGTAACAGGCTACCATTGATCTGACCCTTCCTAACTGTTTAGGAAAAGAACTGGTTTAAGATTCAATAGCTCGTTTAGTTTGAATGATATTAGTCACATACAATACATATTTAGGAAGTAAGGGTTTTCATTAATAATTGGTACAATTTTAGCTTTATTGGTCTCAGGAAACTTTCTGTCAAAACAACTAGCTACCAATGATCTAACCCTTACTAACTGTCTAGGTAGAGAACTGGTTTAAGATTCAATAGCTTGTTTTGTTTGAATGATGTTAGTCAGATAAAATACATTCTTAGGAAGTAAGGGTTTTCACTGAAAATTATCCCTACGATCGTCCCAGACTCATCCACCCAACTCATGTCAAGAAGATCGTTGAAATTTCCCCACCTGAGGGATGGCTCTGGAAGGGAGCTCCGCCATCTACATGATACAGCACAGCACCAGAACACCATGTTTGAATGGCGAAGGTCCAGCCAAGAAACTGCAGTATTGCTGTGAGATTACGGCCTGTGAGTTGCAGGAGCATGTGCATGCATATACATATACGTATATGTAGTTGCCTTTGGCTGCTGATTGTGAAAGCTGACCCTTCTTACCCTCTCCCCGTTCAAGGATGATCTACCTGGGAGAAAATTTCAGTGGCTTTGTTACTGTGCACAACGACAGCCAGGAGGTGGTGAAGGAAACCATCTTTAACTCTTTACCAACCAATGACGCATATATGCGTCATGAGCTCCCATAAGCCCATATGAATTTATATGGGGGTTTTAATACTAAGCGTTAATACTTTGTACAGGCTTTTCTGCTTCTTTAAGCTGTTTCTTATGGTCGGTAAAGGGTTAAGGTAGGTTGCAGCAGAGCCAAGGAGTGAGCGTCTGTACAAAATGTCATGTAACAGACAGAACTATGTACGTATATGATCTCTGTCTGGTCTTGCAGTCACCAAGTAATAAAAGCTACATAGTGTCGTGTCGTATTGCCAGTTTTTTTTTCATGACCATAAAATATCGGTGTGGGAAGGCTTAGTTGCGATCCTAGCAATATTAGGACAAATTATGCATGTAATGCATAGGTATAGGAGCTGACTCTGTCTGTACTGAAGTTTTGTGTCTGAAGGCCATACAGATCTGCTCCGTTTATATTCCTTATAAGGACAAGTCACAAATGTCTATCGCTAATTGCTGCTATAGTTACTGCTCACTGCAGCACTTATCTTGGACTTGGCAGTGTGTATAGTAGTTGCGTCTTCACATTGTACAGGTGGAACTATTGACTCCTTCCAGCTGGACCCGGGGGGAGTTGTTAAGAGCGAATCATAGCGCATGAAGTAAAGGAACTGGGAGAGCACAGGTAAGAGATATACGTAGCCTTGATTCGAAGCTATAAGAGATACACATAACTGTCTATGTAGGTAATGAGAGAGTGTATATGCATTGAAGGGAATGGGTGGGTGAGAACATCAACATAGAAGTATGTTATGTAGCTTCATATGTGACTTACGTTATTTGGACGTGGATCTATGTCACATTCACCTGTAAAGGATATCTCCACTGTCCCTCCAGTGTTAGGCACGGCCTCAAATGCTTTTTGTTTGTGAAGTCGCATGCAACACGCCTTTCAAAACCCTCATATAGCGGTTTTTAAAGTACCAATCTCTTGATTTCCTCAACGTTATATATTACTACAGCCTCATCTGTACTTCCACCTACACTGTGCACTCCGCAGGAGAAGAACTGTTCCTTCGCAAATTTTTCAAGTTCAATGTAAGCATTTTACTGTAAATAGTAAAGCCATGAGTGTAACTTCGGCATTGATTGTAAGCTGTATTCAGTCTATTGCTGACAGTGTGCTAAATTATGGTCTTGTGTCTCTCTCAAATACAGGTTGCTAAACCACTTGATGTAAAGACGAAGTTTTTTAACATAGAGGTATGTACAGAGGTGTGATAAGAGCATTAGCAAAATGTTCTACGTGTGTAGGGGAATTTATGTCTGTCAGGTAGCTGAAATTCTATAACCAGCCAGAGCGTGAACAATGGACACAGGGACTGTGCAGAATAGTTACAAAGTACCTGTAGTTGATCACTGATCTGCTTGTTGAGTTGTCAGTAGATCTACATGTACTATGTACTATAGACGAAATCAAACACCCTGCTTCATTAACAGACCATCTCAAGAAATTGTATAAAGTACACTAACCCTGTTCCCATTGTAGCTTGTAGCCCCCACACTATGTATTTTCTGAGTGCCTGGGAATGAGGCCACGTCATTATGTACGTAGTTGATGGCTTGTGAATGATGAACTGCATAATAAACCACGCAGGATGATATTCTTCTTCAAGTTCAGATCCAGGACACCACTACAGGTCCAATGTACTCAGAAGTTGTAGAGTTTGACCCTGCTGCGGGCTTTGAAGCTGTTAATCTCAACAAGCTTGAAAATAGAGATAAAGAGTAAGTCCATTTGAAATGTAAAAAACTGATGCTAACAGAGGTATAAGAATACATTTGGTTCTGTGTGCGCCTGTGCGTGTGTAACGGATGTGACGTCCACTAATAAACCATGATTGCACGATACTGTAAGTGTAAACCGTGCACAGCTGTAACTGCTATGCTAGACGTGCATAAAATAAAGTCAGTGCCGTTCATCTACATGTACATGCAGGCTGAAAGATACCCCGGAACTACTTGAGTCTGAAAGACTTATGCTAGTTGGTAGGTTGTGCTATGTTTGTGTATATAATATTAAACCGATCTATTCTGGGAGCACTATTTGTAGTTTTTACCACCCAGATAAACATGAAGTGCACCCCAGCTGGTACTAAGTTATAGTTGTCGTGGACTTTGCCCAGGACAGCTATATTTTGTTTCTTTTTTTGTGGAAAACTATTTCAGAAGCTTCTGGGAGAGTGTACAAACCATACTACATTAGCTACTACGTATGTGTGAATTAAGCAATTTAATGCACACTCATGTGATCGATTTTGAGACTTCTGATCTGTTGAAGGTCACATGAGTAGAATTAAGTGTTGCTTATGGTCGGAAAATAGTACAGACATGTATTATGGCAAGATAGCCACTATGGACAGAATTAGTAATTTGCTGAAACACTTAACTTTGTCTAGTGTAGCAATATGTACATTGATTGTATCATTGTAACTTAGAACATTCTTGTAACTCATGCCATGAGCCTTGGGACCATTACTAAAAGTGTCTCATGTATTGCTGGTTTACCTGGAACAGTCTCCTGATTACTGGTAAAAGTGTCTAGGGGATGGTTTAGCTATAACATATTGTGTATATATAGTAACACATTTGATTATTTCTGTGTAGGTTGGAAGTGAAATGAACATGTCAGATACATGTGCCTTTATCATCTGATAAGTGATATTGTTTTACCTATGTTCTTTTATTGCTGTAGTTGAATGCTGTATGTGAATGCTTTCTATGTATGTTGTTACCTGTCGCTTGGACACAAGAGTTCAGAAGTAAAATACGGGCATGCCAGGCACTAATTGCATTCATGCAGGGTTAGGGATGGGGTTGTAGAATCAAGCTCTGTTGTGTCATTGCTACCTTGTTTGGTTACTTTTTTGCGATTCCATCCCTACATGCTCTTTCATTTTTAAATGATTTCTTTCAAACTTTTATTATTCAGTGTGCTATAATGCTACAAAACATTTACTACCATCTCAATGGTTAGTCTCGGTACCAGCCCACCTATCAAGTCGGAGATCGCTTAGTGGCGGGATACTGTAAGCGATCTCCGACTTGATAGGTGGGCTGGTACCGAGACTACTCAATGGTATACATCCCACCATCCAGTTCACAGTTGAAGAGAAGGAAAAGGTACTCCTGTTTCTGAATACCAAATCTATTTGAGAATAAATAAGAATACTGGGCATAACTAGCCTTGTACCCAGGCCTTCCCCGCACTTTCGTGAGTGCAGGGAAGGCCTAGGTATGAGGCTAGGGCTTCCCTTCTAGGAGCTGAGTAGGAAAAGAACCTGTTATTCAAAGGCTTGTTTAGTTTGAATGATGTTAGTCAGATACAATACATGCTTAGGAAGTATCGATGTTCAAGAAAGGAACTGGTTATTCAAAGGCCGGTTTAGTTTGGTTGATGTTAGTCTGAAGATTAGGAAAGAAGAATTTTACTCGAAAATTGTTATTTTTTTTGTCTCTGGCAAAGACTTTAAGCCAAAGTAACTAGCTACCATTGATCTGACCCTTCCCAACTGGTTAGGAAACGAACTGGTTATTCAAAGGCTAGTTTAGTTTGAATGATGTTAGTCAAATACAATACATCCTTAGGAAGTATCGATGTTCAAGAAAGGAACTGGTTATTCAAAGGCTTGTTTAATTTGGTAGATGTTAGTCTGCAGATTAGGAAAGAAGGATTTTATTGAAAATTGTTAGTTTTGTTGGTCTCTAGCAAAGACTTTAAGCCAAAGTAACTAGCTACCATTGATTAGGAAAGAAGGATTTTATTGAAAATTTTTAGTTTTGTTGGTCTCTAGCAAAGACTTTAAGCCAAAATAACTAGCTACCATTGATCTGACCCTTCCCAACTGTTTAGGAAAAGAACTTGTTATTCAAAGGCTTGTTTAGTTTGAATTATGTTAGTCTGAAGATTAGGAAAGAAGGATTTTATTGAAAATTGTTAGTTTTGTTGGTCTCTAGCAAAGACTTTAACCCAAAGTCACTAGCTACCATTGATCTGACCCTTCCAAACTGTTTATAAAAAGAGCTGGTTATTCAAAGGCTAGTTTAGTTTGAATGATGTTAGTCAAATACAATATTCCTTAGGAAGTATCGATGTTCAAGAAAGGAACTGGTTATTCAAAGGCTTGTTTAGTTTGGTTGATGTTAGTCTGCAGATTAGGAAAGAAGTATTTTAATGAAAATTATTAGTTTTGTTGGTCTCTAGCAAAGACTTTAAGCCAAAGTTACTAGCTACCTTTGATCTGACCCTTCCCAACTGTTTAGAAAAAGAGCTGGTTATTCAAAAGCTTGTTTAGTTTGAATGATGTTAGTCTGAAGATTAGGAAAGAAGGATTTTATTTAAAATTGTTAGTTTTGTTGGTCTCTAGCAAAGACTTTAAGCCAAAGTAACTAGCTACCATTGATCTGACCCTTCCCAACTGTTTAGGAAAAGAACTAGTTATTCAAAGGCTTATTTAGTTTGAATGATGTTAGTCATATACAATACACGCTTAGGAAGTATTGATGTTCAAGAAAGGAACTTGTTATATATTCAAAGGCTTGTTTAGTTTGGTTGATGTTAGTCTGAAGATTAGGAAAGAAGGATTTTATTGAAAATTGTTAGTTTTGTTGATCTCAGGCAAAGACTTTCAGCCAAAGTAAATGGCTACCATTGATCTGACCCTTCCCAACTGTTTAGGAAAAGAACCTGTTATTCAAAGGCTTGTTTAGTTTGAATGATGTTAGTCAGATACAATACATGCTTAGGAAGTATCGATGTTCAAGAAAGGAACTGGTTATTCAAAGGCCGGTTTAGTTTGGTTGATGTTAGTCTGAAGATTAAGAAAGAAGAATTTTACTCAAAAATTGTTATTTTTTTTGTCTCTGGCAAAGACTTTAAGCCAAAGTAACTGGCTACCATTGATCTGATCCTTCCCAACTATTTAGAAAAAGAGCTGGTTATTCAAAGGCTTGTTTTGTTTGAATGATATTTGTCAGATACAATACATGCTTAGGAAGTATCAATGTTCAAGAAAGGAACTGGTTATTCAAAGGCTTGTTTAGTTTGGTTGATGTTAGTCTGAAGATTAGGAAAGAAGTATTTTAATGAAAATTATTAGTTTTGTTGGTCTCTAGCAAAGACTTTAAGCCAAAGTTACTAGCTACCTTTGATCTGACCCTTCCCAACTGTTTAGAAAAAGAACTGGTTATTCAAAAGCTTGTTTAGTTTGAATGATGTTAGTCTGAAGATTAGGAAAGAAGGATTTTATTTAAAATTGTTAGTTTTGTTGGTCTCTAGCAAAGACTTTAAGCCAAAGTAATTAGCTACCATTGATCTGATTCTTCCCAACTGTTTAGGAAAAGAACTAGTTATTGAAAGGCTTATTTAGTTTGAATGATGTTAGTCATATACAATACACGCTTAGGAAGTATTGATGTTCAAGAAAGGAACTTGTTATATATTCAAAGGCTTGTTTAGTTTGGTTGATGTTAGTCTGAAGATTAGGAAAGAAGGATTTTATTGAAAATTGTTAGTTTTGTTGATCTAAGGTAAAGACTTTCAGCCAAAGTAAATGGCTACCATTGATCTGACCCTTCCCAACTGTTTAGGAAAAGAACCTGTTATTCAAAGGCTTGTTTAGTTTGAATGATGTTAGTCAGATACAATACATGCTTAGGAAGTATCGATGTTCAAGAAAGGAACTGGTTATTCAAAGGCCGGTTTAGTTTGGTTGATGTTAGTCTGAAGATTAAGAAAGAAGAATTTTACTCAAAAATTGTTATTTTTTTTGTCTCTGGCAAAGACTTTAAGCCAAAGTAACTGGCTACCATTGATCTGATCCTTCCCAACTATTTAGAAAAAGAGCTGGTTATTCAAAGGCTTGTTTTGTTTGAATGATATTTGTCAGATACAATACATGCTTAGGAAGTATCAATGTTCAAGAAAGGAACTGGTTATTCAAAGGCTTGTTTAGTTTGGTTGATGTTAGTCTGCAGATTAGGAAAGAAGTATTTTAATGAAAATTATTAGTTTTGTTGGTCTCTAGCAAAGACTTTAAGCCAAAGTTACTAGCTACCTTTGATCTGACCCTTCCCAACTGTTTAGAAAAAGAGCTGGTTATTCAAAAGCTTGTTTAGTTTGAATGATGTTAGTCTGAAGATTAGGAAAGAAGGATTTTATTTAAAATTGTTAGTTTTGTTGGTCTCTAGCAAAGACTTTAAGCCAAAGTAACTAGCTACCATTGATCTGACCCTTCCCAACTGTTTAGGAAAAGAACTAGTTATTCAAAGGCTTATTTAGTTTGAATGATGTTAGTCATATACAATACACGCTTAGGAAGTATTGATGTTCAAGAAAGGAACTTGTTATATATTCAAAGGCTTGTTTAGTTTGGTTGATGTTAGTCTGAAGATTAGGAAAGAAGGATTTTATTGAAAATTGTTAGTTTTGTTGATCTCAGGCAAAGACTTTCAGCCAAAGTAAATGGCTACCATTGATCTGACCCTTCCCAACTGTTTAGGAAAAGAACCTGTTATTCAAAGGCTTGTTTAGTTTGAATGATGTTAGTCAGATACAATACATGCTTAGGAAGTATCGATGTTCAAGAAAGGAACTGGTTATTCAAAGGCCGGTTTAGTTTGGTTGATGTTAGTCTGAAGATTAAGAAAGAAGAATTTTACTCAAAAATTGTTATTTTTTTTGTCTCTGGCAAAGACTTTAAGCCAAAGTAACTGGCTACCATTGATCTGATCCTTCCCAACTATTTAGAAAAAGAGCTGGTTATTCAAAGGCTTGTTTTGTTTGAATGATATTTGTCAGATACAATACATGCTTAGGAAGTATCAATGTTCAAGAAAGGAACTGGTTATTCAAAGGCTTGTTTAGTTTGGTTGATGTTAGTCCGAAGATTAGGAAAGAAGGATTTTATAGAAAATTGTTAGTTTTGTTGGTCTCTAGCAAAGACTTTAAGCCAAAGTAACTAGCTACCTTTGATCTGACCCTTCCCAACTGTTTAGGAAAAGAGCTGGTTATTCAAAGGCTTGTTTAGTTTGAATGATGTTAGTCTAAAGATTAGGAAAGAAGGATTTTAATGAAAATTGTTAGTTTTGTTGGTCTCTGGCAAAGACTTTAAGCCAAAGTAACTATCTACCATTTATCTGACCCTTCCTAACTGTTTAGAAAAAGAGCTGGTTATTCAAAGGCCTGTTTAGTTTTGTTGATGTTAGCCTGAAGATTAGGAAAGAAGGATTTTATTGAAAATTGTTAGTTTTGTTGGTCTCTAGCAAAGACTTTAAGCCAAAGTTACTAGCTACCATTGATCTGACCCTTCCGAACTATTTAGAAAATGAGCTGGTTATTCAAAAGCTTGTTTTGTTTGAATGATATTAGTCAGATACAATACTTGCTTAGGAAGTATCAATGTTCAAGAAAGGAACTGGTTATTCAAAGGCTTGTTTAGTTTTGTTGATGTTAGTCTGAAGATTAGGAAAGAAGGATTTTATTTAAAATTGTTAGTTTTTTTGTCTCTAGCAAAGACTTTAAGCCAAAGTAACTAGCTACCATTTATCTGACCCTTCCGAACTGTTTATAAAAAGAACTGGTTATTCAAAGGCCTGTTTAGTTTTGTTGACGTTAGCCTGAAGATTAGGAAAGAAGGAATTTATTGAAAATTGTTAGTTTTGTTGGTCTCTAGCAAAGACTTTAAGCCAAAGTAACTAGCTACCATTGATCTGACCCTTCCCAACTGTTTAGAAAAAGAACTTGTTATTCAAAGGCTTGTTTAGTTTGAATTATGTTAGTCTGAAGATTAGGAAAGAAGGATTTTATTGAAAATTGTTAGTTTTGTTGGTCTCTAGCAAAGACTTTAAGCCAAAGTCACTAGCTACCATTGATCTGACCCTTCCCAACTGTTTTGGAAAAGAACTGGTTATTCAAAGGCTTATTTGGTTTGAATGATGTTAGTCATATACAATACACGCTTAGGAAATATCGATGTTCAAGAAAGGAACTTGTTATATATTCAAAGGCTTGTTTAGTTTGGTTGATGTTAGTCTGAAGATTAGGAAAGAAGGATTTTATTGAAAATTGTTAGTTTTGTTGATCTCAGGCAAAGACTTTCAGCCAAAGTAAATGGCTACCATTGATCTGACCCTTCCCAACTGTTTAGGAAAAGAACCTGTTATTCAAAGGCTTGTTTAGTTTGAATGATGTTAGTCAGATACAATACATGCTTAGGAAGTATCGATGTTCAAGAAAGGAACTGGTTATTCAAAGGCCGGTTTAGTTTGGTTGATGTTAGTCTGAAGATTAAGAAAGAAGAATTTTACTCAAAAATTGTTATTTTTTTTGTCTCTGGCAAAGACTTTAAGCCAAAGTAACTGGCTACCATTGATCTGATCCTTCCCAACTATTTAGAAAAAGAGCTGGTTATTCAAAGGCTTGTTTAGTCTGCTTGATGTTAGTCTGCAGATAAGGAAAGAAGTATTTTATAGAAAATCGTTAGTTTTGTTGGTCTCTAGCAAAGACTTTGAGCCAAAGTAACTAGCTACCATTTATCTAACCCTTCCCAACTGTTTAGGAAAAGAACTGGTTATTCAAAGGCTTAATTCGTTTTAATGATGTTAGTAGGATACAATACATGTTTAGGAAGTGTCGATGTTCAAGAAAGGAACTGGTAATTCAAAGGCTTGTTTAATTTGGTTGATGTTAGTCTTAAGATTAGGAAAGAAGGATTTTATTTAAAATTGTTAGTTTTTTTGTCTCTAGCAAAGACTTTAAGCAAAATTAACTAGCTACCATTTATCTGACCCTTCCCAACTGTTTACAAAAAGAGCTGGTTATTCAAAGGCCTGGTTAGTTTTGTTGATGTTAGCATGAAGATTAGGAAAGAAGGATTTTATTGAAAATTGTTAGTTTTGTTGGTCTCAGGCAAAGACTTTCAGCCAAAGTAACTGGCTACCATTGATCTGACCCTTCCCAACTGTTTAGGAAAAGAACTGGTTATTCAAAGGCTTGTTTAGTTTGAATGATGTTAGTCAGATACAATACATGCTTAGGAAGTGGCGATGTTCAAGAAAGGAACTGGTTATTATGAATGATGTTATTCAGATACAATACACGCTTAGGAAGTATCGATGTTCAAGAAAGGAACTTGTTATTCAAGGGCTTGTTTAGTTTCATTGATGTTAGTCTAAAGATTAGGAAAGAAGGATTTTAATGAAAATTATTAGTTTTGTTGGTCTCTAGCAAAGACTTTAAGCCAAAGTTACTAGCTACCTTTGATCTGACCCTTCCCAACTGTTTAGAAAAAGTGCTGGTTATTCAAAAGCTTGTTTAGTTTGAATGATGTTAGTCTGAAGATCAGGAAAGAAGGATTTTATTGAAAATTGTTAGTTTTGTTGGTCTCTAGCAAAGACTTTTAGCCAAAGTAACTAGCTACCATTGATCAAACCCTTCCCAACTGTTTTGGAAAAGAACTGGTTATATAAAGACTTGTTTAGTTTGAATAATGTTAGTCTGAAGATTAGGAAAGAAGGATTTTATTGAAAATTGTTAATTTTGTTGGTCTCTAGCAAAGACTTTAAGCCAAAGTCACTAGCTACCATTGATCTGACCCTTCCCAACTGTTTAGAAAAAGAGCTCGTTATTCAAAGGCTTGTTTTGTTTGAATGATATTAGTCAGATAAAATACATGCTTAGGAAGTATCAATGCTCAAGTAAGGAACTGGTTATTCAAAGGCTTGTTTAGTTTGCTTGATGTTAGTCTGCAGATTAGGAAAGAAGTATTTTATAGAAAATCGTTATTTTTTTGGGTCTCTAGCAAAGACTTTTAGCCAAAGTAACTACCTACCATTCATCTGACCCTTCCCAACTGTTTAGGAAAACAACTGGTTATTCAAAGGCTTGATTTGTTTTAATGATGATAGTCGGATACAATACATGTTTAGGAAGTATCGATGTTCAAGAAAGGAACTGGTTATTCAAAGGCTTGTTTAGTTTGGTTGATGTTAGTCTGAAGATTAGGAAAGAAGGATTTTATGGAAAATTGTTAGTTTTGTTGGTCTCTAGCAATGACTTTAAGCCGAAGTAACTAGCTACCATTGATCTGACCCTTCCCAACTGTTTAGAAAAAGAACTGGTTATTCAAAGGCTTGTTTAGTTTTGTTGATGTTAGTCAAATACAATACTTGCCTAGGAAGTATCGATGTTCAAGAAAGGAACTTGTTATTCAAAGGCTTGTTTAGTTTGGTTGATGTTAGTCTGAAGATTATGAAAGAAGGATTTATTGAAAATTGTTAGTTTTGTTGGTCTCAGGCAAAGACTTTCAGCCAAAGTAACTTGCTACCATTGATCTGACCCTTCCCAATTATTTAGAAAAAGAACTTGTTATTCAAAGGCTTGCTTAGTTTGAATGATGTTAGTCAGATACAATACACGCTTAGGAAGTATCGATGTTCAAGAAAGGAATTGGTTATTCAAATGCTTATTTAGTTTGCTTGATGTTAGTCTGCAGATTATGAAAGAAGTATTTTATAGAAAATCGTTTGTTTTGTTCGTCTCTAGCAAAGACTTTGAGCCAAAGTAACTAGCTACCATTGATCTGACCCTTCCCAACTGTTTAGGAAAAGAACAGGTTATTCAAAGGCTTGATTAGTTTTAATGATGTTAGTCGGATACAATACATGTTTAGGAAGTGTCGATGTTCAAGAAAGGAACTGGTTTTTCAAAGGCTTGTTTAGTTTGGTTGATGTTAGTCTTAAGATTAGGAAAGAAGGATTTTATTGAAAATTGTTTGTTTTGTTGGTCTCAGGCAAAGACTTTCAGCCAAAGTAACTAGCTACCATTGATCTGACCCTTCCTAACTGTTTAGGAAAAGAACTAGTTATTCAAAGAAGGCTTGTTTAGTTGGAATGATGTTAGTCTGAAGATTAGGAAAGAAGGATTTTAGTGAAAATTGTTTGTTTTGTTGGTCTCTAGCAAAGACTTTAAGCCAAAGTAACTATCTACAATTTATCTGACCCTTTCCAACTGTTTAGAAAAAGAACTGGTTATTCAAAGGCCTGTTTAGTTTTGTTGATGTTAGCCTGAAGATTAGGAAAGAAGGATTTTATTGAAAATTGTTAGTTTTGTTGGTCTCTAGCAAAGACTTTAAGCCAAAGTAACTAGATACCATTTATCTGACCCTTCCGAACTATTTAGAAAATGAGCTGGTTATTTAAAGGCTTGTTTTTTTTGAATGATATTAGTCAGATTCAATACATGCTTAGGAAGTATCAATGTTCAAGAAAGGAACTGGTTATTCAAAGGCTTGTTTAGTTTTGTTGATGTTAGTTTGCAGATTAGTAAAGAAGGATATTATTTAAAATTGTTAGTTTTTTTGTCTCTAGCAAAGACTTTAAGCCAAAGTAACTGGCTACCATTTATCTGACCCTTCCCAACTGTTTAGAAAAAGAGCTGGTTATTCAAAGGCCTGTTTAGTTTTGTTGATGTTAGCCTGAAGATAAGGAAAGAAGGATTTTATTGAAAATTGTTAGTTTTGTTGGTCTCAGGCAAAGACTTTCAGCCAAAGTAACTGGCTACCATTGATCTGACCCTTCCCAACTGTTTAGGAAAAGAACTGGTTATTCAAAGGCTTGTTTAGTTTGAATGATGTTAGTCAGATACAATACATGCTTAGGAAGTATCGCTGTTCAAGAAAGGAACTGGTTATTCAAAGGCTTGATTAGTTTTAATGATGTTAGTCGGATACAATACATGTTTATGAAGTGTCGATGTTCAAGAAAGGAACTGGTTATTCAAATGCTTGTTTAGTTTGGTTGATGTTAGTCTGATAATTAGGAAAGAAGGATTTCATTGAAAATTGTTAGTTTTGTTGGTGTCAGGCAAAGACTTTCAGCCAAAGTAACTAGCTACCATTGATCTGACCCTTCCTAACTGTTTAGGAAAAGAACTGGTTATTCAAAGGCTTGTTTAGTTTGAATGATGTTAGTCTGAAGATTAGGAAAGAAGGATTTTATTGAAATTGTTAGTTTTGTTGGTCTCTAGCAAAGACTTTTAGCCAAAGTAACTAGCTACCATTTATATGACCCTTCCAAACTGTTTAGAAAATGAACTGGTTATTCAAAGGCCTGTTTAGTTTGAATGATGTTTGTCAGATACAATACACGCTTAGGAAGTATCGATGTTCAAGAAAGGAACTGGTTATTCAAAGGCTTGTTTAGTTTGGTTGATGTTAGTCTGAAGATTAGGAAGGAAGGATTTTATTGAAAATTGTTAGTTTTGTTTGTTTCTGGCAAAGACTTTAAGCCAAAGTAACGAGCTATTATTGATCTTACCCTTCCCAACTGTTTAGGAAAAGAATTGGTTATGCAAAGGCTTGTTTAGTTTGAATGATGTTAGTCAGATACAATACATGCTTAGGAAGTATCGATGCTCAAGAAAGGAACTGGTAATTCAAAGGCTTGTTTAGTTTGGTTGATGTTAGTCTGCAGATTAGGAAAGAAGTATTTTATAGAAAATCGTTAGTTTTGTTGGTCTCTAGCAAAGACTTTTAGCCAAAGTAACTAGCTACCATTCATCTGACCCTTCCCAACTGTTTGGGAAAAGAACTGGTTATTCAAAGGCTTGATTAGTTTTAATGATGTTAGTCGGATACAATACATGTTTAGGAAGTATCGATGTTCAAGAAAGGAACTGGTTATTCAAAGGCTTGTTAGTTTGCTTGATGTTAGTCTGCAGATTAGGAAAGAAGTATTTTATAGAAAATCGTTAGTTTTGTTGGTCTCTAGCAAAGACTTTAAGCCAAAGTAACTAGCTACCATTGATTAGGAAAGAAGGATTTTATTGAAAATTGTTAGTTTTGTTGGTCTCTAGCAAAGACTTTAAGCCAAAGTAACTAGCTACCATTGATCTGACCCTTCCCAACTGTTTAGGAAAAGAACTTGTTATTCAAAAACTTGTTTAGTTTGAATGATGTTAGTGAAATACAATACATCCTTAGAAAGTATCGATGTTCAAGAAAGGAACTGGTTATTCAAAGGCTTGTTTAGTTTAGTTGATGTTAGTCTGAAGATTAGGAAAGGAGGATTTTTATTGAAAATTGTTATTTTGTTTGTCTCAGGTAAAGACTTTCAGCCAAAGTATCTAGCTACCATTTATCTGACCCCTCCCAACTGTCTTGGAAAGGAACTGGTTTATGATTCAATCATTTGTTTAGTTTAAATGATGTTTGTCAGGTACAATACATACATGCTTAGAAAGTAAGGGTTTTCACTAATAATTGGTACAATTTTAGCTTTATTGGTCTCAGGAAACTTTCAGTCAAAACAACTAGCTACCATTGATCTGACCCTTCCCAACTGTCTAGGAAAGTAATTGGTTTAAGATTTAATAGCTTGTTTAGTTTGAATGATGTTAGTCAGATACAATACATGCTTAGGAAGTATCGATGTTCAAGACCGGAACTGGTTATTAAAAGGCTTGTTTAGTTTGGTTGATGTTAGTCTGAAGATTAGGAAAGAAGGATTTCAGTGTCTCTGGCAAAGACTTTAAGGCAAAGTCAGTAGCTACCATTGATCTGACCCTTCCCAACTGTTTAGAAAAAGAACTGGTTATTCAAAGGCTTGTTTAGTTTGAATGATGTTATTCAGATACAATACACGCTTAGGAAGTATCGATGTTCAAGAAAGGAACTTGTTATTCAAGGGCTTGTTTAGTTTCGTTGGTGTTAGTCTAAAGATTAGGAAAGAAGGATTTTAATGAAAATTATTAGTTTTGTTGGTCTCTAGCAAAGACTTTAAGCCAAAGTTACTAGCTACCTTTGATCTGACCCTTCCCAACTGTTTAGAAAAAGTGCTGGTTATTCAAAAGCTTGTTTAGTTTGAATGATGTTAGTCTGAAGATCAGGAAAGAAGGATTTTATTGAAAATTGTTAGTTTTGTTGGTCTCTAGCAAAGACTTTCAGCCAAAGTAACTAGCTACCATTGATCAAACCCTTCACAACTGTTTTGGAAAAGAACTGGTTATTCAAAGACTTGTTTAGTTTGAATAATGTTAGTCTGAAGATTAGGAAAGAAGGATTTTATTGAAAATTGTTAATTTTGTTGGTCTCTAGCAAAGACTTTAAGCCAAAGTCACTAGCTACCATTGATCTGACCCTTCCCAACTGTTTAGAAAAAGAGCTCGTTATACAAAGGCTTGTTTTGTTTGAATGATATTAGTCAGATAAAATACATGCTTAGGAAGTATCAATGCTCAAGTAAGGAACTGGTTATTCAAAGGCTTGTTTAGTTTGCTTGATGTTAGTCTGCAGATTAGGAAAGAAGTATTTTATAGAAAATCGTTTTTTTTTTTGGTCTCTAGCAAAGACTTTTAGCCAAAGTAACTACCTACCATTCATCTGACCCTTCCCAACTGTTTAGGAAAACAACTGGTTATTCAAAGGCTTGATTTGTTTTAATGATGATAGTCGGATACAATACATGTTTAGGAAGTATCGATGTTCAAGAAAGGAACTGGTTATTCAAAGGCTTGTTTAGTTTGGTTGATGTTTGTCTGAAGATTAGGAAAGAAGGATTTTATGGAAAATTGTTAGTTTTGTTGGTCTCTAGCAATGACTTTAAGCCGAAGTAACTAGCTACCATTGATCTGACCCTTCCCAACTGTTTAGAAAAAGAACTGGTTATTCAAAGGCTTGTTTAGTTTTGTTGATGTTAGTCAAATACAATACTTGCCTAGGAAGTATCGATGTTCAAGAAAGGAACTTGTTATTCAAAGGCTTGTTTAGTTTGGTTGATGTTAGTCTGAAGATTATGAAAGAAGGATTTATTGAAAATTGTTAGTTTTGTTGGTCTCAGGCAAAGACTTTCAGCCAAAGTAACTGGCTACCATTGATCTGACCCTTCCCAACTATTTAGAAAAAGAACTTGTTATTCAAAGGCTTGCTTAGTTTGAATGATGTTAGTCAGATACAATACATGCTTAGGAAGTATCGATGTTCAAGAAAGGAATCGGTTATTCAAATGCTTATTTAGTTTGCTTGATGTTAGTCTGCAGATTATGAAAGAAGTATTTTATAGAAAATCGTTTGTTTTGTTCGTCTCTAGCAAAGACTTTGAGTCAAAGTAACTAGCTACCATTGATCTGACCCTTCCCAACTGTTTAGGAAAAGAACAGGTTATTCAAAGGCTTGATTAGTTTTAATGATGTTAGTCGGATACAATACATGTTTAGGAAGTGTCGATGTTCAAGAAAGGAACTGGTTTTTCAAAGGCTTGTTTAGTTTGGTTGATGTTAGTCTTAAGATTAGGAAAGAAGGATTTTATTGAAAATTGATTGTTTTGTTGGTCTCAGGCAAAGACTTTCAGCCAAAGTAACTAGCTACCATTGATCTGACCCTTCCTAACTGTTTAGGAAAAGAACTAGTTATTCAAAGAAGGCTTGTTTAGTTGGAATGATGTTAGTCTGAAGATTAGGAAAGAAGAATTTTAGTGAAAATTGTTAGTTTTGTTGGTCTCTAGCAAAGACTTTAAGCCAAAGTAACTATCTACAATTTATCTGACCCTTTCCAACTGTTTAGAAAAAGAACTGGTTATTCAAAGGCCTGTTTAGTTTTGTTGATGTTAGCCTGAAGATTAGGAAAGAAGGATTTTATTGAAAATTGTTAGTTTTGTTGGTCTCTAGCAAAGACTTTAAGCCAAAGTAACTAGATACCATTTATCTGACCCTTCCGAACTATTTAGAAAATGAGCTGGTTATTTAAAGGCTTGTTTTTTTTGAATGATATTAGTCAGATTCAATACATGCTTAGGAAGTATCAATGTTCAAGAAAATAGAACTTGTTATTGAAAGGCTTGTTCAGTTTGGTTGATGTTAGTCTGAAGATTAGGAAAGAAGGATATATTAAAAATTGTTAGTTTTGTTGGTCTTTAGCAAAGACTTTAAGCCAAAGTAACTAGCTACCATTTATCTGACCCTTCCCAACTGTTTAGAAAATGAACTGGTTATTCAAAGGCCTGTTTAGTTTGAATGATGTTAGTCAGATACTATACACGCTTAGGAAGTATCGATGTTCAAGAAAGGAACTGGTTATTCAAAGGCTTGTTTAGTTTGGTTGATGTTAGTCTGCAGATTAGGAAAGAAGTATTTTATAGAAAATCGTTAGTTTTGTTGGTCTCTAGGAAAGACTTTGAGCCAAAGTAACTAGCTACCATTGATCTGACCCTTCCCAACTGTTTAGGAAAAGAACTTGTTATTCAAAGGCTTGTTTAGTTTAAATGATGTTAGTCAGATACAATACATGCTCAGGAAGTATCGATGTTCAAGAAAGGAACTGGTTATTCAAAGGCTTGTTTAGTTTGCTTGATGTTAGTCTGCAGATTAGGAAAGAAGTATTTTATATAAAATTGTTAGTTTTGTTGGTCTCTATAAAAGACTTTAAGCAAAAGTAACTAGCTACCATTTATCTGACCCTTCCCAACTGTTTAGAAAAAGAACTGGTTATTCAAAGGCCTGTTTAGTTTTGTTGATGTTAGCCTGAAGATTAGGAAAGAAGGATTTTATTGAAAATTGTTAGTTTTGTTGGTCTCTAGCAAAGACTTTAAGCCAAAGTTACTAGCTACCATTGATCTGACCCTTCCGAACTATTTAGAAAATGAACTGGTTATTCAAAGGCTTGTTTTGTTTGAATGATATTTGTCAGATACAATACATGCTTAGGAAGTATCAATGTTCAAGAAAGGAACTGGTTATTCAAAGGCTTGTTTAGTTTGCTTGATGTTAGTCTGCAGATTAGGAAAGAAGTATTTTATAGAAAATCGTTATTTTTTTTGGTCTCTAGGAAAGACTTTGAGCCAAAGTAACTAGCTACCATTGATCTGACCATTCCCAACTGTTTAGGAAAAGAACTGGTTATTCAAAGGCTTGTTTAGTTTGAATGATGTTAGTCTGAAGATTAGGAAAGAAGGATTTTATTGAAAATTGTTAGTTTTTTTGATCTCTAGCAAAGACTTTAAGCCAAAGTAACTAGCTACCATTTATCTGACCCTTCCGAACTGTTTAGAAAAAGAACTGGTTATTCAAAGGCCTGTTTAGTTTTGTTGACGTTAGCCTGAAGATTAGGAAAGAAGGATTTTATTGAAAATTGTTAGTTTTGTTGATCTCTAGCAAAGACTTTAAGCCAAAGTCACTAGCTACCATTGATCTGATCCTTCCCAACTGTTTAGAAAAAGAGCTGGTTATTCAAAGGCTTATTTAGTTGGAATGATATTAGTCAGATACAATACATGCTTAGGAAATATCAATGCTCAAGAAAGGAACTGGTTATTCAAAGGCTTGTTTAGTTTGGTTGATGTTAGTCTGAAGATTAGGAAAGAAGGATTTTTTAGAAAATGGTTAGTTTTGTTGGTCTCAGGCAAAGACTTTCAGCCAAAGTAACTGGCTACCATTGATCTGACCCTTCCCAACTGTTTTGGAAAAGAACTGGTTATTCAAAGGCTTATTTAGTTTGAATGATGTTAGTCATATACAATACACGCTTAGGAAGTATCTATTTTCAAGAAAAGAACTTGTTATTCAAAGGCTTGTTTAGTTTGGTGGATGTTAGTCTGAAGATTAGGAAAGAAGGATTTTATTGAAAATTGTTAGTTTTGTTCATCTCAGGCAAAGACTTTCAGCCAAAGTAAATGGCTACCATTGATCTGACCCTTCCCAACTTTTTAGGAAAAGAACCTGTTATTCAAAGGCTTGTTTAGTTTGAATGATGTTAGTCAGATACAATACATGCTTAGGAAGTATCGATGTTCAAGAAAGGAACTGGTTATTCAAAGGCTTGTTTAGTTTAAATGATGTTGGTCGGATACAATACATGCTTAGGAAGTATCGATGTTCAAGAAAGGAACTTGTTATTCAAAGGCTTGTTTAGTTTGATTGATGTTAGTATAAGATTAGAAAAGAAGGATTTATTTAAAATTGTTAGTTTTTTGGCCTCTAGCAAAGACTTTAAGCCAAAGTAACAAGCAACCATTGATCTGACCCTCCCAACTGTTTAGGAAAAGAACTGGTTATGCAAAGGCTTGTTTAGTTTGAATGATGTTAGTCAGATACAATACATGCTTAGGAAGTATCGATGTTCAAGAAAGGAACTGGTTATTCAAAGGCTGGTTTAGTTTGGTTGATGTTAGTCTGAAGATTAGGAAAGAAGAATTTTACTCAAAAATTGTTATTTTTTTGTCTCTGGCAAAGACTTTAAGCCAATGTAAGTAGCTACCATTGATCTGACCTTTCCCAACTGTTTAGGAAACGAACTTGTTATTCAAAGGCTTGTTTAGTTTGAATGATGTTAGTCAGATACAATACATGCTTTGGAAGTATCTATGTTCAAGAAAGGAACTTGTTATTCAAAGGCTTGTTTAGTTCGGTTGATGTTAGTCTGAAGATTAGGAAAGAAGGATTTTATTGAAAATTGTTAGTTTTGTTGGTCTCAGGCAAAGACTTTCAACCAAAGTATCTGGCTACCATTGATCTGACCCTTCCCAAATGTTTAGGAAAAGAACCTGTTATTCAAAGGCTTGTTTAGTTTGAATGATGTTAGTCAGATACAATACATGCTTAGGAAGTATCGATGATCAAGAAAGGAACTGGTTATTCAAAGGCTTGTTTAGTTTGCTTGATGTTAGTCTGCAGATTAGGAAAGAAGTATTTTATAGAAAATCGTTAGTTTTGTTGGTCTCTAGCAAAGCCTTTGAGCAAAAGTAACTAGCTACCATTGATCTGACCCTTCCCAACTGTTTAGGAAAAGAACTGGTTTTTCAAAGGCTTGTTTAGTTTAAATGATGTTAGTCGGATTCAATACATGCTTAAGAAGTATCAATGTTCAAGAAAGGAACTGGTTATTCAAAGGCTTGTTTAATTTGGTTGATGTTAGTCTGAAGATTAGGAAAGAAGGATTTTATGGAAAATTGTTAGTTTTGTTGGTCTCTAGCAATGACTTTAAGCCGAAGTAACTAGCTACCATTGATCTGACCCTTCCCAACTGTTTAGAAAAAGAACTGGTTATTCAAAGGCTTGTTTAGTTTGGTTGATGTTAGTCTTAAGATTAGGAAAGAAGGATTTTATTGAAAATTGTTAGTTTTGTTGGTCTCTAGCAAAAACTTTAAGCCAAAGTAACTAGCTACCATTTATCTGACCCTTCCCAACTGTTTAGAAAAAGAACTGGTTATTCAAAGGCCTGTTTAGTTTCGTTGATTTTAGCCTGAAGATTAAGAAAGAAGGATTTTATTTATAATTGTTAATTTTGTTGGTCTCTTGCAAAGACTTTAAGCCAATGTAACTGGCTACCATTGATCTGATCCTTCCCAACTATTTAGAAAAAGAGCTGGTTATTTAAAGGCTTGTTTGGTTTGAATGATATTAGTCCGATACAATACATGCTTAGGAAGTATCAATGTTCAAGAAAGGAACTGGTTATTCAAAGGCTTGTTTAGTTTTCTTGATGTTAGTCTGAAGATTAGGAAAGAAGGATTTTATTGAAAATTGTTAGTTTTTTTGGGTCTCAGGCAAATACTTTTAGCCAAAGTAACTGGCTACCATTGATCTGACCCTTCCCAACTATTTAGAAAAAGAACTTGTTATTCAAAGGCTTGCTTAGTTTGAATGATGTTAGTCAGATACAATACATGCTTAGGAAGTATCGATGTTCAAGAAAGGAATTGGTTATTCAAATGCTTATTTAGTTTACTTGATGTAAGTCTGCAGATTATGAAAGAAGTATTTTATAGAAAATCGTTAGTTTTGTTGGTCTCTAGCAAAGACTTTGAGCCAAAGTAACTAGCTACCACTGATCTGACCCTTCCCAACTGTTTAGGAAAAGAACAGGTTATTCAAAGGCTTGATTAGTTTTAATGATGTTAGTCGGATACAATACATGTTTAGGAAGTGTCGATGTTCAAGAAAGGAACTGGTTATTCAAAGGCTTGTTTAGTTTGAATGATATTAGTCAGATACAATACATGCTTAGGAAGTATCAATATTCAAGAAAGGAACTGGTTATTCAAAGGCTTGTTTAGTTTGGTTGATGTTAGTCTGAAGATTAGGAAAGAAGGATTTTATTGAAAATTGTTAGTTTTGTTGGTCTCAGGCAAAGACTTTCAGCAAAAGTAACTAGCTACCATTGATCTGACCCTTCCTAACTGTTTAGGAAAAGAACTGGTTATTCAAAGGCTGGTTTAGTTTGAATGATGTTAGTCTGAAGATTATGAAAGAAGGATTTTATTGAAAATTGTTAGTTTTGTTGGTCTCTAGCAAAGACTTTAAGCCAAAGTAACTAGCTACCATTTATCTGACCCTTCCCAACTGTTTAGAAAAGAACTGGTTATTCAAAGGCCTGTTTAGTTTTGTTTATGTTAGCCTGAAGATTAGGAAAGAAGGATTTTATTGAAAATTGTTAGTTTTGTTGGTCTCTTGCAATAACTTTAATTAAGCCAAAGTTACTAGCTACCATTGATCTGACCTTTCCGAACTCTTTAGAAAAAGAGCTGGTTATTCAAAGGCTTGTTTTGTTTTAATGATATTAGTCAGATACAATACATGCTTAGGAAGTATCAATGTTCAAGAAAGGAACTGGTTATTCAAAGGCTTGTTTAGTTTGGTTGATGTTAGTCTTAAGATTAGGAAAGAAGGATTTTATTTAAAATTTTTAATTTTGTTGGTCTCAGGCAAAGACTTTCAGCCAAAGTAACTGACTACCATTGATCTGACCTTTCCCAACTGTTTAGGAAAACAACTGGTTATTCAAAGGCTTGTTTAGTTTGAATGATGTTAGTCAGATACAATACATGCTTAGGAAGTATCGATGTTCAAGAAAGGAACTGGTTATTCAAAGGCTTGTTTAGTTTGCTTGATGTTAGTCTGCAGATTAGGAAAGAAGTATTTTATAGAAAATCGTTAGTTTTGTTGGTCTCTAGCAAAGACTTTTAGCCAAAGTAACTAGCTACCATTGATCTGACCCTTCCCAACTGTTTAGGAAAAGAACCAGTTATTCAAAGGCTTGATTAGTTTTAATGATGTTAATCGGATACAATACATGTTTAGGAAGTGTCGATGTTCAAAAAAGGAACTGGTTATTCAAAGGCTTGTTTAGTTTGGTTGATGTTAGTCTGAAGATTAGGAAAGAAGGATTTTATTGAAAATTGTTAGTTTTGTTGGTCTCAGGCAAAGACTTTCAGCAAAAGTAACTAGCTACCATTGATCTGACCCTTCCTAACTGTTTAGGAAAAGAACTGGTTATTCAAAGGCTTGTTTAGTTTGAATGATGTTAGTCTGAAGATAAGGAAAGAAGGATTTTATTGAAAATTGTTCGTTTTGTTGGTCTCTAGCAAAGACTTTAAGCCAATGTAACTAGCTACCATTTATCTGACCTTTCCCAACTGTTTAGAAAAAGAACTAGTTATTCAAAGGGCTGTTTAGTTTTGTTGATGTTAGCCTGAAGATTAGGAAAGAAGGATTTTATTGAAAATTGTTAGTTTTGTTGGTCTCTTGCAATGACTTTAATTAAGCCAAAGTTACTAGCTACCATTAATCTGACCTTTCCGAACTATTTAGAAAAAGTGCTGGTTATTCAAAGGCTTGTTTTGTTTGAATGATATTAGTCAGATACAATACATGCTTAGGAAGTATCAATGTTCAAGAAAGGAACTGGTTATTCAAAAGCTTGTTTAGTTTGGTTGATGTTAGTCTGAAGATTAGGAAAGAAGAATTTTATTGAAAATTGTTAGTTTTGTTGGTCTCTAGCAAAGACTTTAAGCCAAAGTAACTTGCTACCATTTATCTGACCCTTCCCAACTGTTTAGAAAAAGAGCTGGTTATTCAAAGGCCTGTTTAGTTTTGTTGATGTTAGCCTGAAGATTAGGAAAGAAGGATTTTATTGAAAATTGTTAGTTTTGTTGGTCTCAGGCAAAGACTTTCAGCCAATGTAACTGGCTACCATTGATCTGACCCTTTCCAACTGTTTTGGATAAGAACTGGTTATTCAAAGGCTTGTTTAGTTTGGTCAGATACAATACATGCTTAGGAAGTATCGATGTTCAAGAAAGAAACTGTTTATTCAAAGGCTTGTTTAGTTTGATTGATGTTAGTCTGAAGATTAGGATAGAAGGATTTTATTGAAAATCGTTAGTTTTGTTGGTCTCTAGCAAAGACTTTGAGCCAAAGTAACTAGCTATTATTGATCTGACCCTTACCAGCTGTTTAGGAAAAGAACTGGTTATTCTAAGGCTTGATTAGTTTTAATGATGTTAGTCGGATACAATACATGTTTAGGAAGTATCGATGTTTAAAAAAGGAACTGGTTATTCTAAGGCTTGTTTAGTTTGAATGATGTTAGTCTGAAGATTAGGAAAGAAGGATTTTATTGAAAATTGTTAGTTTTGTTGGTCTCTAGCAAAGACTTTAAGCCAAAGTAACTAGCTACCATTTATCTGACCCTTCCTAACTGTTAAGAAAAAGAACTGGTTATTCAAAGGCCTGTTTAGTTTTGTTGATGTTAGCCTGAAGATTAGGAAAGAAGGATTTTATTGAAAATTTTTAGTTTGGTTGGTCTCTAGCAAAGACTTTAAGCCAAAGTTACTAGCTACCATTGATCTGACCCTTCCGAACTATTTAGAAAATGAGCTGGTTATTCAAAGGCTTGTTTTGTTTGAATGATATTAGTCAGATACAATACATGCTTAGGAAGTATCAATATTCAAGAAAGGAACTGGTTATTCAAAGGCTTGTTTAGTTTGGTTGATGTTTGTCTGAAGATTAGGAGAGAAGGATTTTATTTAAAATTGTTAGTTTTGTTGGTCTCAGGCAAAGACTTTCCGCCATAGTAACTGACTACCATTGTTCTGACCCTTCCCAACTGTTTAGGAAAACAACTGGTTATTCAAAGGCTTGTTTAGTTTGAATGATGTTAGTCAGATACAATACATTCTTAGGAAGTATCGATGTTCAAGAAAGGAACTGGTTTTTCAAAGGCTTGTTTAGTTTGCTTGATGTTAGTCTGCAGATTAGGAAAGAAGTATTTTATAGAAAATCGTTAGTTTTGTTGGTCTCTAGCAAAGACTTTGAGCCAAAGTAACTAGCTACCATTGATCTGACCCTTCCCAACTGTTTAGGAAAAGAACCTGTTATTCAAAGGCTTGATTAGTTTTAATGATGTTAATCGGATACAATACATGTTTAGGAAGTGTCGATGTTCAAGAAAGGAACTGGTTATTCAAAGGCTTGTTTAGTTTGGTTGATGTTAGTCTTAAGATTAGGAAAGAAGGATTTTATTGAAAATTGTTAGTTTTGTTGGTCTCAGGCAAAGACTTTCAGCAAAAGTAACTAGCTACCATTGATCTGACCCTTCTTAACTGTTTAGGAAAAGAACTGGTTATTCAAAGGCTTATTTAGTTTGAATGATGTTAGTCTGAAGATTAGGAAAGAAGGATTTTATTGAAAATTGTTAGTTTTGTTGGTCTCAGGCAGAGACTTTTAGCCAAAGTAACTGGCTACCATTGATCTGACCCTTCCCAACTGTTTAGGAAAAGAACCTGTTATTCAAAGGCTTGATTAGTTTTAATGATGTTAATCGGATACAATACATGTTTAGGAAGTGTCGATGTTCAAGCAAGGAACTGGTTATTCAAAGGCTTGTTTAGTTTGGTTGATGTTAGTCTTAAGATTAGGAAAGAAGGATTTTATTGAAAATTGTTAGTTTTGTTGGTCTCAGGCAAAGACTTTCAGCAAAAGTAACTAGCTACCATTGATCTGACCCTTCCTAACTGTTTAGGAAAAGAACTGGTTATTCAAAGGCTTATTTAGTTTGAATGATGTTAGTCTGAAGATTAGGAAAGAAGGATTTTATATAAAATTGTTAGTTTTGTTGGTCTCAGGCAGAGACTTTTAGCCAAAGTAACTGGCTACCATTGATCTGACCCTTCCCTGCTGTTTAGGAAAAGAACTGGTTATTCAAAGGCTTGATTAGTTTAAATGATGTTTGTCGGATACAATACATGTTTAGGAAGTGGCGATGTTCAAGAAAGGAACTGGTTATTCAAAGGCTTGTTTAGTTTGGTTGATGTTAGTCTGAAGATTAGGAAAGAAGGATTTTATTGAAAATTGTTAGTTTTGTTGGTCTCAGGCAAAGACTTTCAGCAAAAGTAACTAGCTACCATTGATCTGACCCTTCCTAACTGTTTAGGAAAAGAACTGGTTATTCAAAGGCTTGTTTAGTTTGAATGATGTTAGTCTGAAGATTAGGAAAGAAGGATTTTATCGAAAATTGTTAGTATAGGTTAGAAACCGGATGCGAGTCACTACGAGGTTTTAGAAACCGAGGGGGAGGGGCGTGAATGTTGCAATAGTGACCGAGGCGAAGCCGAGGTTACTATTGCAACATTCTCGCCCCGACCACGAGGTTTCAAAACCGAGTAGTGACTCGCATCGGTCTCTAACCGGCTTAGAGCATGAGTGTAGAGAATGGAGACAGTCTGTCTATCCTTGCTAGTTCGTGGGATCCACCGCGAGGTTGTTTTTGCCCGTCTGAGTTTGATCTTGCCATGACAAGCCTCCAGAACTGCCCCAAGGCGTCACAGTTGTGATTTCTCGCCGTTTGTACAGCTACCTCAAGTTGTCCTAACTACAGCGATATTGTTTTCGCGCCTCTGTCACTGGCAGACATCCAGCTAGTACTATGATGGCCAAGTAAGCAGCAACAACCGCAGCACTTACCCACTCCATTAGCTTTCTACCCGCTGTGTAAACGGCTTTGTATATGAATGCTAAGCTTATTTCTGTTAGCTTTATGCTACATGTAGTACAATTCAGCATTTGTGCACGGCAGATGTTCATGATTCATATAAGGCTTCCCAGGTCTCTAACTGGAGACCGCAGGTCACTAACTGGAGACATAGTGACCTGCCACTTAGTGACCTGCTGACTACGCTACTACGTGGTTTAGGCGACTCATTACATCAAAAGGAATTATTCATATCATGCTCTAAGTTTTGTTGGTCTATAGGAAAGACTAAGCCAAAGTAACTAGCTACCATTTATCTGACCCTTCCCAACTGTTTAGAAAAAGAACTGGTTATTCAAAGGCCTGTTTAGTTTTGTTGATGTTAGCCTGAAGATTAGGAAAGAAGGATTTTATTGAAAATTGTTAGTTTTGTTGGTCTCTTGAAATGACTTTAATTAAGCCAAAGTTACTAGCTACCATTGATCTGACCTTTCCGAACTATTTAGAAAAAGTGCTGGTTTTTCAAAGGCTTGTTTTGTTTGAATGATATTAGTCAGATACAATACATGCTTAGGAAGTATCAATGTTCAAGAAAGGAACTGGTTATTCAAAGGCTTGTTTAGTTTGCTTGATGTTAGTCTGAAGATTAGGAAAGGAGGATTTTATTGAAAATTGTTAGTTTTGTTGGTCTCTAGCAAAGACTTTAAGCCAAAGTAACTTGCTACCATTTATCTGACCCTTCCCAACTGTTTAGAAAAAGAGCTGGTTATTCAAAGGCTTGTTTAGTTTGAATGATATTAGTCAGATACAATACATGCTTAGGAAGTATCAATATTCAAGAAAGGAACTGGTTATTCAAAGGCTTGTTTAGTTTGGTTGATGTTAGTCTGAAGATTAGGAAAGAAGGATTTTATTGAAAATTGTTAGTTTTGTTGGTCTCAGGCAAAGACTTTCAGCCAAAGTAACTTGCTACCATTTATCTGACCCTTCCCAACTGTTTAGAAAAAGAGCTGGTTATTCAAAGGCTTGCTTTGTTTGAATGATGTTAGTCTGAAGATTACGAAAGAAAGATTTTATTGAAAATTGTTAGTTTTGTTGGTCTCTAGCAAAGACTTTAAGCCAAAGTAACTAGCTACCATTTATCTGACCTTTCCCAACTGTTTAGAAAAAGAACTAGTTATTCAAAGGGCTGTTTAGTTTTGTTGATGTTTGCCTGAAGATTAGGAAAGATGGATCATATCAAGAAGTATGTGTCATAAATGTTCAATGTGTGAAGTGGTTGTTTTCGCACTTTTCTTTGAAGTCTGTTTGGCTTTCTGCTTTTTTGTAAATGCTTTGTATGTATGTATTATTAAAGAAAGTCAGCATCAGACTCCCGATGCGCATGCATTTGCCTACCGTGAGCAGTGAAGCAAAACAGAAGGCACACCATGATGGAAAGGACAGTAGTCGTGAGAATTTAGAACTGCTTATGAGACGCTTGACAGGCAGGGCTTCCTTAGCGTCATTGATTCTTTAACAGCCACCGCTTCAAAACAAATCGGCCCAGCAACAGAACACTGAATTCACACAAACCGAATATTTTTGAAATCCTCTTACCTGAGGCTATTTTTTTTTTTTTTTAATTTTTTTATATAGATCAAAAGGGAAGCTCAATAGCACAATAAGCTTATATAAAGAGCAACCATAAACAAAAAACTGAATAGGGTAGCACAAAGTAAAAGGAATTAGGAATTAGAAAGCAACAGTAATAAATTAACATGAGTAATAATTATACAAGAGATGTTTGAAGGTTAAAATAGAGGAGCAGTCCTTGATGGAGTGAGGGAGAGAGTTCCAAAGAGAAGAGGAGCTGGGGACAATTTCAATTTTACCTATAATTTTCGATTATATGCACAGAATTAGATTCAGAGCGGTTCGAAAATGACTGACCTTTGACCCCTCATTCACCACTGTACTGAAGCGTTAGCTATAATCAAGTATAATCGGCCGGCCAGTAGATGGTAACAGTATCATGTTATTGATACTAAAGTAAAGCTAACTATCTGTAGAATATGATTTCTACCTATAAAATTGTATTATATATAACATGAACAAGTTATTATAGATAAACAGAGTCTTGTCCCATGTCTGCTGTATATCTGTACTCCGGGGAGAAGGTGCTAACTGGTGTGATAAACAAAAATATGTTACATATTTCTTGATATGTTTATTGAAAATTGTTAGTTTTGTTGGTCTCTAGCAAAGACTTTAAGCCAAGGGAACTAGCTACCATTTATCTGACCCTTCCCAACTGTTTAGAAAAAGAACTGGTTATTCAAAGGCCTGTTTAGTTTTGTTGATGTTAGCCTGAAGATTAGGAAAGAAGGATTTTATTAAAAATTGTTAGTTTTGTTGGTCTCTTGCAATGACTTTAATTAAGCCAAAGTTACTAGCTACCATTGATCTGACCCTTCCGAACTATTTAGAAAAAGTGCTGGTTATTCAAAGGCTTGTTTTGTTTGAATGATATTAGTCAGATACAATACATGCTTATGAAGTATTAATGTTCAAGAAAGGAACTGGTTATTCAAAGGCTTGTTTAGTTTGAATGATGTTAGTCTGAAGATTAGGAAAGAAGGATTTTATTGAAAATTGTTATTTTTGTTGGTCTCAGGCAAAGACTTTAAGCCAAAGTAACTTGCTACCATTTATCTGACCCTTCCCAACTGTTTAGAAAAAGAGCTGGTTATTCAAAGGCTTGTTTTGTTTGAATGATATTAGTCAGATACAATACATGCTTAGGAAGTATCGATGTTCAAGAAAGGAACTGGTTATTCAAAGGCTTGTTTAGTTTGCTTGATGTTAGTCTGCAGATTAGGAAAGAAATATTTTATAGAAAATCGTTAGTTTTGTTAGTCTCTAGCAAAGACTTTGAGCCAAAGTAACTAGCTACCATTGATCTGACCCTTCCCAACTGTTTAGGAAGAGAACCTGTTATTCAAAGGCTTGATTAGTTTTAATGATGTTAGTCGGATACAATACATGTTTAGGAAGTGTCGATGTTCATCAAAGGAACTGGTTATTGAAAGGCTTGTTTAGTTTGGTTGATGTTAGTCTTAAGATTAGGAAAGAAGGATTTTATTGAAAATTGTTAGTTTTGTTGGTCTCAGGCAAAGACTTTCAGCAAAAGTAACTAACTACCATTGATCTGACCCTTCCCAACTGTTTAGGAAAAGAACTGGTTATTCAAAGGCTTGTTTAGTTTGAATGATGTTAGTCTGAAGATTAGGAAAGAAGGATTTTATTGAAAATTGTTAGTTTTGTTGGTCTCTAGCAAAGACTTTCAGCCAAAGTAACTGGCTACCATTGATCTGACCCTTCCCAACTGTTTAGGAAAAGAACTGGTTATTCAAAGGCTTGATTAGTTTTAATGATGTTAGTCGGATACAATACATGTTAAGGAAGTGTCGATGTTCAAGAAAGGAACTGGTTATTCAAAGGCTTGTTTAGTTTGGTTGATGTTAGTCTGAAGATTAGGAAAGAAGGATTTTATTGAAAATTGTTAGTTTTGTTGGTCTCAGGCAAAGACTTTCAGCAAAAGTAACTAGCTACCATTGATCTGACCCTTCCCAACTGTTTAGGAAAAGAACTGGTTATTCAAAGGCTTGTTTAGTTTGAATAATGTTAGTCTGAAGATTAGGAAAGAAGGATTTTATTGAAAATTGTTATTTTTGTTAGTCTCAGGCAAAGACTTTAAGCCAAAGTAACTTGCTACCATTTATCTGACCCTTCCCAACTTTTTAGAAAAAGAGCTGGTTATTCAAAGGCTTGTTTTGTTTGAATGATATTAGTCAGATACAATACATGCTTAGGAAGTATCGATGTTCAAGAAAGGAACTGGTTATTCAAAGGCTTGTTTAGTTTGCTTGATGTTAGTCTGCAGATTAGGAAAGAAGTATTTCATAGAAAATCGTTAGTTTTGTTGGTCTCTAGCAAAGACTTTGAGCCAAAGTAACTAGCTACCATTGATCTGACCCTTCCCAACTGTTTAGGAAGAGAACCTGTTATTCAATGGCTTGATTAGTTTTAATGATGTTAGTCGGATACAATACATGTTTAGGAAGTGTCGATGTTCATCAAAGGAACTGGTTATTGAAAGGCTTGTTTAGTTTGGTTGATGTTAGTCTTAAGATTAGGAAAGAAGGATTTTATTGAAAATTGTTAGTTTTGTTGGTCTCAGGCAAAGACTTTCAGCAAAAGTAACTAGCTACCATTGATCTGACCCTTCCTAACTGTTTAGGAAACGAGCTGGTTATTGAAAGGCTTGTTTAGTTTGAATGATGTTAGTCTGAAGATTAGGAAAGAAGGATTTTATTGAAAATTGTTAGTTTTGTTGGTCTCTAGCAAAGACTTTAAGCCAAAGTAACTAGCTACCATTTATCTGACCCTTCCCAACTGTTTAGAAAAGGAACTGGTTATTTAAAGGCCTGTTTAGTTTTGTTGATGTTAGCCTGAAGATTAGGAAAGAAGGATTTTATTGAAAATTGTTAGTTTTGTTGGTCTCAGGCAAAGACTTTCAGCAAAAGTAACTAGCTACTATTGATCTGACCCTTCCTAACTGTTTAGGAAAAGAACTGGTTATTCAAAGGCTTGTTTAGTTTGAATGATGTTAGTCTGAAGATTAGGAAAGAAGGATTTTATTGAAAATTGTTAGTTTTGTTGGTCTCTAGCAAAGACTTTATGCCAAAGTAACTAGCTACCATTTATCTGACCCTTCCCAACTGTTTAGAAAAGAACTGGTTATTCAAAGGCCTGTTTAGTTTTGTTGATGTTAGCCTGAAGATTAGGAAAGAAGGATTTTATTGAAAATTGTTAGTTTTGTTGGTCTCTTGCAATAACTTTAATTAAGCCAAAGTTACTAGCTACAATTGATCTGACCTTTCCGAACTCTTTAGAAAAAGTGCTGGTTATTCAAAGGCTTGTTTTTTTTGAATGATATTAGTCAGATACAATACATGCTTAGGAAGTATCAATGTTCAAGAAAGGAACTGGTTATTCAAAGGTTATTTAGTTTGGTTGATGTTAGTCTGAAGATTAGAAAAGAAGGATTTTGTTTAAAATTGTTAGTTTTGTTGGTCTCAGGCAAAGACTTTCAGCCAAAGTAACTGATACCATTGATCTGACCCTTCCCAACTGATTAGGAAAACAACTGGTTATTCAAAGGCTTGTTTAGTTTGAATGATGTTAGTCAGATACAATACATGCTTAGGAAGTATCGATGTTCAAGAAAGGAACTGGTTATTCAAAGGATTGTTTAGTTTGGTTGATGTTAGTCTGCAGATTAGGAAAGAAGTATTTTATAGAAAATCGTTAGTTTTGTTGGTCTCTAGCAAAGACTTTTAGCCAAAGTAACTAGCTACCATTGATCTGACCCTTCCCAACTGTTTAGGAAAAGAACCTGTTATTCAAAGGCTTGATTAGTTTTAATAATGTTAGTCGGATACAATACATGTTTAGGAAGTGTCGATGTTCAAGAAAGGAACTGGTTATTCAAAGGCTTGTTTAGTTTGGTTAATGTTAGTCTGAAGATTAGGAAAGAAGAATTGTATTGAAAATTGTTAGTTTTGTTGGTCTCAGGCAAAGACTTTCAGCAAAAGTAACTAACTACCATTGATCTGACCCTTCCTAACTGTTTAGGAAAAGAACTGGTTATTCAAAGGCTTGTTTAGTTTGAATGATGTTAGTCTGAAGATTAGGAAAGAAGGATTTTATTGAAAATTGTTAGTTTTGTTGGTCTCAGGCAAAGACTTTAAGCCAAAGTAACTGTCTACCATTGATCTGACCCTTCCCAACTGTTTAGGAAAAGAACTGGTTATTCAAAGGCTTGATTAGTTTTACTGATGTTAGTCTGATACAATACATGTTAAGGAAGTGTCGATGTTCAAGAAAGGAACTGGTTATTCAAAGGCTTGTTTAGTTTGGTTGATGTTAGTCTGAAGATTAGGAAAGAAGGATTTCATCGAAAATTGTTAGATTGGTTGGTCTCTGGCAAAGACTTTAATCCAAAGTCACTAGCTACCATTGATCTGACCCTTCCCAACTGTTTAGAAAAAGAACTGGTTATTCAAAGGCTTGTTTAGTTTGAATGATGTTAGTCAGATACAATACACGCTTAGGAAGTATCGATGTTCAACAAAGGAACTTGTTATTCAAGGGCTTGTTTAGTTTCGTTGATGTTAGTCTGAAGATTAGAAAACAAGGATTTTAATGAAAATTATTAGTTTTGTTGGTCTCTAGCAAAGACTTTAAGCCAAAGTTACTAGCTACCTTTAATCTGACCCTTCCCAACTGTTTAGAATAAGAGCTGGTTATTCAAAAGCTTGTTTAGTTTGAATGATGTTAGTCTGAAGATTAGAAAAGAAGGATTTTTTTGAAAATTGATAGTTTTGTTGGTCTCTAGCAAAGACTTTAAGCCAAAGTAACTAGCTACCATTTATCTGACCCTTCACAACTGTTTAGAAAAGATCTGGTTATTCAAAGGCCTGTTTAGTTTTGTTGATGTTAGCCTGAAGATTAGGAAAGAAGGATTTTATTTAAAATTGTTAGTTTTGTTGGTCTCAGGCAAAGACTTTCAGCCAAAGTAACTGATACCATTGATCTGACCCTTCCCAACTGTTTAGGAAAACAACTGGTTATTCAAAGGCTTGTTTAGTTTGAATGATGTTAGTCAGATACAATACATGCTTAGGAAGTATCGATGTTCAAGAAAGGAACTGGTTATTCAAAGGCTTGTTTAGTTTGCTTGATGTTAGTCTGCAGATTAGGAAAGAAGTATTTTATAGAAAATCGTTAGTTTTGTTGGTCTCTAGCAAAGACTTTTAGCCAAAGTAACTAGCTACCATTGATCTGACCCTTCCCAACTGTTTAGGAAAAGAACCTGTTATTCAAAGGCTTGATTAGTTTTAATAATGTTAGTAGGATACAATACATGTTTAGGAAGTGTCGATGTTCAAGAAAGGAACTGGTTATTCAAAGGCTTGTTTAGTTTGGTTAATGTTAGTCTTAAGATTAGGAAAGAAGAATTGTATTGAAAATTGTTAGTTTTGTTGGTCTCAGGCAAAGACTTTCAGCAAAAGTAACTAACTACCATTGATCTGACCCTACCTAACTGTTTAGGAAAAGAACTGGTTATTCAAAGGCTTGTTTAGTTTGAATGATGTTAGTCTGAAGATTAGGAAACAAGGATTTTATTGAAAATTGTTAGTTTTGTTGGTCTCAGGCAAAGACTTAAAGCCAAAGTAACTGTCTACCATTGATCTGACCCTTCCCAACTGTTTAGGAAAAGAACTGGTTATTCAAAGGCTTGATTAGTTTTACTGATGTTAGTCGGATACAATACATGTTAAGGAAGTGTCGATGTTCAAGAAAGGAACTGGTTATTCAAAGGCTTGTTTAGTTTGGTTGATGTTAGTCTGAAGATTAGGAAAAAAGGATTTCATTGAAAATTGTTAGATTTGTTGGTCTCTGGCAAAGACTTTAATCCAAAGTCACTAGCTACCATTGATCTGACCCTTCCCAACATTTTAGAAAAAGAACTGGTTATTCAAAGGCTTGTTTAGTTTGAATGATGTTAGTCAGATACAATACACGCTTAGGAAGTATCGATGTTCAACAAAGGAACTTGTTATTCAAGGGCTTGTTTAGTTTCGTTGATGTTAGTCTGAAGATTAGAAAACAAGGATTTTAATGAAAATTATTAGTTTTGTTGGTCTCTAGCAAAGACTTTAAGCCAAAGTTACTAGCTACCTTTAATCTGACCCTTCCCAACTGTTTAGAATAAGAGCTGGTTATTCAAAAGCTTGTTTAGTTTGAATGATGTTAGTCTGAAGATTAGAAAAGAAGGATTTTTTTGAAAATTGATAGTTTTGTTGGTCTCTAGCAAAGACTTTAAGCCAAAGTAACTAGCTACCATTTATCTGACCCTTCCCAACTGTTTAGAAAAGATCTGGTTATTCAAAGGCCTGTTTAGTTTTGTTGATGTTAGCCTGAAGATTAGGAAAGAAGGATTTTATTGAAAATTGTTAGTTTTGTTGGTCTCTTGCAATAACTTTAATTAAGCCAAAGTTACTAGCTACAATTGATCTGACCTTTCCGAACTCTTTAGAAAAAGTGCTGGTTATTCAAAGGCTTGTTTTTTTTGAATGATATTAGTCAGATACAATACATGCTTAGGAAGTATCAATGTTCAAGAAAGGAACTGGTTATTCAAAGGTTATTTAGTTTGGTTGATGTTAGTCTATAGATTAGGAAAGAAGGATTTTATTTAAAATTGTTGGTTTAGTTGGTCTCAGGCAAAGACTTTCAGCCAAAGTAACTGATACCATTGATCTGACCCTTCCCAACTGTTTAGGAAAACAACTGGTTATTCAAAGGCTTGATTAGTTTTACTGATGTTAGTTGGATACAATACATGTTAAGGAAGTGTCGATGTTCAAGAAAGGAACTGGTTATTCAAAGGCTTGTTTAGTTTGGTTGATGTTAGTCTGAAGATTAGGAAAGAAGGATTTTATTGAAAATTGTTAGTTTTGTTGGTCTCAGGCAAAGACTTTCAGCAAAAGTAACTAGCTACCATTGATCTGACCCTTCCTAACTGTTTAGGAAAAGAACTGGTTATTCAAAGGCTTGTTTAGTTTGAATGATATTAGTCAGGTACAATACATGCTTAGGAAGTATCAATGTTCAAGAAATTAACTGGTTATTCAAAGGCTTGTTTAATTTGGTTGATGTTATTCTGAAGATTAGGAAAGAAGGATTTTATTGAAAATCGTTAGTTTTGTTGGTCTCTAGCAAAGACTTTAAGCCAAAGTAACTTGCTACCATTTATCTGACCCTTCCCAACTGTTTAGAAAAAGAGCTGGTTATTCAAAGGCCTGTTTAGTTTTGTTGATGTTAGCCTGAAGATTAGGAAAGAAGGATTTTATTGAAAATTGTTGGTTTTGTTTGTCTCATGCAAAGACTTTCAGCCAAAGTAACTGGCTACCATTGATCTGACCCTTCCCAACTGTTTTGGAAAAGGACTGATTATTCAAAGGCTTGTTTAGTTTGAATGATGTTAGTCAGATACAATACACGCTTAGGAAGTATCGATGTTCAAGAAAGGAACCGTTTATTCAAAGGCTTGTTTAGTTTGGTTGATGTTAGTTTGAAGATTAGGAAAGAAGGATTTTATTGAAAATCGTTAGTTTAGTTGGTCTCTAGCAAAGACTTTGAGCCAAAGTAACTAGCTACCATTGATCTGACCCTTCCCAAATGTTTAGAAAAAGAACTGGTTATTCAAAGGCTTGTTTAGTTTGAATGATGTTAGTCAAATACAATACATGCTAAGGAAGTATCGAAGTTCAAGAAAGGAACTGGTTATTCAAAAGCTTGTTTAGTTTGGTTGATGTTAGTCTGAATATTAGGAAAGAAGGATTTTATTCAAAAATTGTTAATTTTGTTGGCCTCTGGCAAAGACTTTAAGCTAAGGTAACTAGCTACCATTTGTCTGTCTCTTCCCAACTGTCTTGGAAAGGAACTGGTTTAAGATTCAATCATTTGTTTAGTTTAAATGATGTTTGTCAGATACAATACATATATGCTTTGAAAGCAAGGGTTTTCACTAATAATTGGTACAATTTTAGCTTTATTGGTCTCAGGAAACTTTCAGTCAAAACAACTAGCTACCATTGATCTGACCCTTCCTAACTGTCTGCGTAGAGAACTGGTTTAAGATTCAATAGTTTGTTTAGTTTGAATGATGTTAGTCAGATTCAATACATACTTAGAAAGTAAGGGTTTTGACTGAAAATTATCAGATTAATTTGTCTCAGGCAAAGACTTTCAGTCAAACTAAGTAGCTACCATTCATCTGACCCTTCCCAAGTGTCTAGGAAAGAAATTGGTGTAAGATTTAATAGGTTGTTTAGTTTTAATGATGTTAGTCGGATACAATACATGTTTAGGAAGTATCGATGTTCAAGAAAGGATCTGGTTATTCAAAGGCTTGTTTAGTTTAGTTGAAGTTAGTCTGAAGATTAGGAAAGGAGGATTTTATTGAAAATTGTTAGTTTTGTTGGTCTCAGGTAGAGACTTTCAGCCAGAGTATCTACCTACCATTGATCTGACCCCTCCCAACTGTCTTGGAAAGGAACTGGTTTATGATTCAATCATTTGTTTAGTTTAAATGATGTTTGTCGGATACAATACATACATGCTTAGAGAGTAAGGGTTTTCACTAATAATTGGTACAATTTTAGCTTTATTGGTCTCAGGAAACTTTCAGTCAAAACAACTAGCTACCATTGATCTGACCCTTCCCAACTGTCTAGGAAAGAAATTGTTTTAAGATTTTATAGCTTGTTTAGTTTGAATGATGTTAGTCGGATACAATACATGCTTAGGAAGTATCGATGTTCGAGACCGGAACTGGTTATTCAAAGGCTTGTTTAGTTTGGTTGATGTTAGTCTGAAGATTAGGAAAGAAGGATTTCATTGAAAATTGTTAGATTAGTTGGTCTCTGGCAAAGACTTTAATCCAAAGTCACTAGCTACCATTGATCTGACCCTTCCCAACTGTTTAGAAAAAGAACTGGTTATTCAAAGGCTTGTTTAGTTTGAATGATGTTAGTCAGATACAATACACGCTTAGGAAGTATCGATGTTCAACAAAGGAACTTGTTATTCAAGGGCTTGTTTAGTTTCGTTGATGTTAGTCTGAAGATTAGAAAACAAGGATTTTAATGAATATTATTAGTTTTGTTGGTCTCTAGCAAAGACTTTAAGCCAAAGTTACTAGCTACCTTTAATCTGACCCTTCCCAACTGTTTAGAATAAGAGCTGGTTATTCAAAAGCTTGTTTAGTTTGAATGATGTTAGTCTGAAGATTAGAAAAGAAGGATTTTTTTGAAAATTGATAGTTTTGTTGGTCTCTAGCAAAGACTTTAAGCCAAAGTAACTAGCTACCATTTATCTGACCCTTCCGAACTGTTTAGAAAAAGAACTGGTTATTCAAAGGCCTGTTTAGTTTTGTTGACGTTAGCCTGAAGATTAGGAAAGAAGGATTTTATTGAAAATTGTTAGTTTTGTTGGTCTCTAGAAAATACTTTAAGCCAAAGTCACTAGCTACCATTGATCTGACCCTTCCCAACTGTTTAGAAAAGAGCTGGTTATTGAAAGGCTTGTTTACTTTGGTTGATGTAAGTCTGCAGATTAGGAAAGAAGGATTTTATTGAAAATTGTTAGTTTTGTTGGTCTCTAGCAAAGACTTTAAGCCAAAGTAACTAGCTACCATTGATTAGGAAAGAATGATTTTATTGAAAATTGTTAGTTTTGTTGGTCTCTAGGAAAGACTTTAAGCCAAAGTAACTAGCTACCATTGATCTGACCCTTCCCAACTGTTTAGGAAAAGAACTTGTTATTCAAAGGCTTGTTTAGTTTTAATGTTGTTAGTCTTAAGATTAGGAAAGAAGGATTTTATTGAAAATTGTTAGTTTTGTTGGTCTCTAGCAATGACTTCATGCCAAAGTAACTAGCTACCATTTATCAGACCCTTCCAAACTGTTTAGAAAAAGAACTGGTTTTTCAAGGCCTGTTTAGTTTTGTTGATGTTAGCCTGAAGATTAGGAGAGAAGGATTTTATCGAAAATTGTTAGTTTTGTTGGTCTCTAGCAAAGACTTTAAGCCAAAGTCACTAGCTACCATTGATCTGACACTTTCCAACTGTTTAGAAAAAGAGCTGGTTATTTAAAGGCTAGTTTAGTTATAATGATGTTAATCAAGTACAATAATCCTTAGGAAGTATCGATGTTCAAGAAAGGAAGTGGTTATTCAAAGGCTTGTTTAGTTTGCTTGATGTTAGTCTGCAGATTAGGAAAGAAGGATTTTATAGAAAATCGTTAGTTTTGTTAGTCTCTAGCAAAGACTTTGAGCTCAAGTAACTAGCTACCATTGATCTGACCCTTCCCAACTGTTTAGGAAAAGAACTGGTTATTCAAAGGCTTTTTTAGTTTAAATGATGTTAGTCGGATACAATACATGCTTAGAAAGTATCGATGTTCAAGAAAGGAACTGGTTATTCAAAGGCTTGTTTAGTTTTGTTAATGTTAGTCTGAAGATTAGGAAAGAAGGATTTTTTGAAAATTGTTAGTTTTGTTGGTCTCTAGCAATGACTTTAAGCCGAAGTAACTAGCTACCATTGTTCTGACCCTTCCCAACTGTTTAGAAAAAGAACTGGATATTCAAAGGCTTGTTTAGTTTGAATGATGTTAGTCAAATACAATACATGCCTAGGAAGTATCGATGTTCAAGAAAGGAACTTGTTATTCAAAGGCTTGTTTAGTTTGGTTGATGTTAGTCTGAAGATTAGGAAAGAAGGATTTTATTGAAAATTGTTAGTTTTGTTGGTCTCAGGCAAAGACTTTCAGCTAAAGTAACTGGCTACCATTGATCTGACCCTTCCTAACAGTTTATGAAAAGAACCTGTTATTCAAAGGCTTGTTTAGTTTGAATGATGTTAGTCAAATACAATACATGCTTAGGAAGTATCGTTTTTCAAGAAAGGAACTGGTTATTCAATGGCTTGTTTAGTTTGGTTGATGTTAGTCTGCAGATTAGGAAAGAAGGATTTTATTGAAAATTGTTAGTTTTGTTGGTCTCTAGCAGAGAATTTGAGCCAAAGCAACTAGCTACCATTGATTAGGAAAGAAGGATTTTATTGAAAATTGTTAGTTTTGTTGGTTTCTAGCAAAGACTTTAAGCCAAATTATTCTAGCTACCATTGATCTTACCCTTCCCAACTGTTTAGGAAAAGAACTTGTTATTCAAAGGCTTGTTTAGTTTGAATGAAGTTAGTCTGAAGATTAGGAAAGAAGGATTTTATTGAAAATTGTTAGTTTTGTTTGTCTCTAGCAAAGACTTTAAGCCAAAGTAAATAGCTACCATTTAGCAGACCCTTCCGAACTGTTTAGAAAAAGAACTGGTTATTTAACGGCCTGTTTAGTTTTGTTGATTTTAGCCTTAAGATTAGGAAAGAATGATTTTCTTGAAAATTGTTAGTTTTGTTGGTCTCTAGCAAAGACTTTAAGCCAAAGTCACTAGCTACCATTTATCTGACCCTTCCCAACTGTTTAGAAAAAAGAGCTGGTTATTCAAAGGCTAGTTTAGTTTGAATGATGTTAGTCAAATACAATAATCCTTAGGAAGTATCGATGTTCAAGAAAAAAACTGGTTATTCAAAGGCTTGTTTAGTTTGCTTGATGTTAGTTTGCAGTTTAGAAAGGAAGTATTTTATAGAAAATCGTTAGTTTTGTTGGTCTCTAGCAAAGACTTTTAGCCAAAGTAACTAGCTACCATTGATCTGACCCTTTCTAACTGTTTAGGAAAAGAACTGGTTATGCAAAGGCTTGTTTAGTTTAAATGATGTTAGTCGGATACAATACATGCTTAGGAAGTATTGATGTTCAAGAAAGGAACTGGTTTTTCAAAGGCTTGTTTAGTTTGGTTGATGTTAGTCTGAAGAATAGGAAAGAAGGATTTTTTTGAAAATTGTTAGTTTTGTTGGTCTCTAGCAATGACTTTAAGCCGAAGTAACTAGCTACCATTGATCTGACCCTTCCCAACTGTTTAGAAAAAGAACTGGTTATTCAAAGGCTTGTTTAGTTTGAATGATGTTAGTCAAACACAATACATGCCTAGGAAGTATCGATGTTCAAGAAAGGAACTTGTTATTCAAAGGCTTGTTTAGTTTTGTTGATGTTTGTCTGAAGATTAGGAAAGAAGGATTTATTGAAAATTGTTAGTTTTGTTGGTCTCTGGCAAAGACTTTAAGCCAAAGTAACAAGCTACCATTGATCTGACCCTTCCCAACTGTTTAGGAAAAGTATTGGTTATGCAAAGGCTTGTTTAGTTTGAATGATGTTAGTCAGATACAATATATGCTTAGGAAGTATCGATGTTCAAGAAAGGAACTGGTTATTCAATGGCCGGTTTAGTTTGGTTGATGTTAGTCTGAAGATTAGGAAAGAAGAATTTTACTCAAAAATTGTTATTTTTTTGTCTCAGGCAAAGACTTTAAGCCAAAGTAACTAGCTACCATTGATCTGACTTTTCCCAACTGTTTAGGAAACGAACTGGTTATTCAAAGGCTAGTTTAGTTTGAATGATGTTAGTCAAATACAATACATCCTGAGGAAGTATCGATGTTCAAGAAAGGAACTGGTTATTCAATGGCTTTTTTAGTTAGGTTGATGTTAGTCTGCAGATTAGGAAAGAAGTATTTTATAGAAAATCGTTAGTTTTGTTGGTCTCTATCAAAGACTTTGAGCCAAAGTAACTAGCTACCATTGATCTTACCCTTCCTAACTGTTTAGGAAAAGAACCTGTTATTCAAAGGCTTGTTTAGTTTAAATGATGTTAGTCGTATTCAATACATGCTTAGGAAATATCAATGTTCAAGAAAGGAACTTGTTATTCAAAGGCTTGTTTTGTTTGGTTGATGTTATTCTGCAGATTAGGAAAGAAGGATTTTATTGAAAATTGTTATTTTGTTGGTCTGTAGCAATGACTTTAAGCCGAAGTAACTAGCTACCATTGATCTGACCCTTCCCAACTTTTTAGAAAAAGAACTGGTTATTCAAAGGCTTGTTTAGTTTGAATGATGTTAGTCAAATACAATACATGCCTAGGAAGTATCGATGTTCAATAAAGGAACTTGTTATTCAAAGGCTTGTTTAGTTTTGTTAATGTTTGTCTGAAGATTAGGAAAGAAGGATTTATTGAAAATTGTTAGTTTTGTTTGTCTCTGGCAAAGACTTTAAGCCAAAGTAACTAGCTACCATTGATCTGACCCTTCCCAACTGTTTAGGAAAAGAACTGGTTATTCAAAGGCTTGTTTAGTTTAAATGATGTTAGTCTGAAGATTAGGAAAGAAGGATTTTATTGGAAATTGTTATTTTTTTTGGTCTCTAGCAATGACTTTAAGCCAAAGTAACTAGCTACCATTTATCTGACCCTTCCCAACTGTTTAGGAAAAGAACTGGTCATTCAAAGGCTTGTTTAGTTTGTATGATGTTAGTCAGATACAATACACGCTTAGGAAGTATCGATGGTCAAGAAAGGAACTTGTTATTCAAGGGCTTGTTTAGTTTTGTTGATGTTAGTCTGAAGATTAGGAAAGAAGGATTTTAATGAAAATTATTAGTTTTGTTGGTCTCTAGCAAAGACTTTAAGCCAAAGTTACTAGCTACCTTTAATCTGACCCTTCCCAACTGTTTAGAAAAAGAGCTGGTTATTCAAAAGCTTGTTTAGTTTGAATGATGTTAGTCTGAAGATTAGGAAAGAAGGATTTTATTAAAAATTGTTGGTTTTGTTGGTCTCTAGCAAAGAATTTAAGCCAAAGTAACTAGCTACCATTGATCTGACCCTTCCCAACTTTTTAGGAAAAGAACTGGTTATTCAAAGGCTTGTTTAGTTTGAATGGTGTTAGTCTGAAGATTAGGAAAGAAGGATTTTATTGAAAATTGTTAGTTTTGTTGGTCTATAGCAATGACTTTAAAGCCGAAGTAACTAGCTACCATTGATCTGACCCTTCCCAACTGTTTAGAAAAAGAACTGGTTATTCAAAGGCTTGTTTAGTTTGAATGATGTTAGTCAAATACAATATATGCCTAGGAAGTATCGATGTTCAAGAAAGGAACTTGTTATTCAAAGGCTTGTTTAGTTTTGTTAATGTTTGTCTGAAGATTAGGAAAGAAGGATTTATTGAAAATTGTTAGTTTTGTTTGTCTCTGGCAAAGACTTTAAGCCAAAGTAACTAGCTACCATTGATCTGACCCTTCCCAACTGTTTAGGAAAAGAACTGGTTATTCAAAGGCTTGTTTAGTTTAAATGATGTTAGTCTGAAGATTAGGAAAGAAGGATTTTATTGGAAATTGTTATTTTGTTTGGTCTCTAGCAAAGACTTTAAGCCAAAGTATCTAGCTACCATTTATCTGACCCTTCCCAACTGTTTAGGAAAAGAACTGGTCATTCAAAGGCTTGTTTAGTTTGTATGATGTTAGTCAGATACAATACACGCTTAGGAAGTATCGATGGTCAAGAAAGGAACTTGTTATTCAAGGGCTTGTTTAGTTTTGTTGATGTTAGTCTGAAGATTAGGAAAGAAGGATTTTAATGAAAATTATTAGTTTTGTTGGTCTCTAGCAAAGACTTTAAGCCAAAGTTACTAGCTACCTTTAATCTGACCCTTCCCAACTGTTTAGAAAAAGAGCTGGTTATTCAAAAGCTTGTTTAGTTTGAATGATGTTAGTCTGAAGATTAGGAAAGAAGGATTTTATTAAAAATTGTTGGTTTTGTTGGTCTCTAGCAAAGAATTTAAGCCAAAGTAACTAGCTACCATTGATCTGACCCTTCCCAACTTTTTAGGAAAAGAATTGGTTATTCAAAGGCTTGTTTAGTTTGAATGGTGTTAGTCTGAAGATTAGGAAAGAAGGATTTTATTGAAAATTGTTAGTTTTGTTGATCTCTAGCAAAGACTTTAAGCCAAAGTAACTAGCTACCATTTATCTGACCCTTCCGAACTGTTTAGAAAAAGAACTGGTTATTCAAAGGCCTGTTTAGTTTTGTTGACGTTAGCCTGATGATTAGGAAAGAAGGATTTTATTAAAAATTGTTAGTTTTGTTGGTCTCTAGCAAAGACTTTAAGCCAAAGTCACTAGCTACCATTGATCTGACCCTTCCCAACTGTTTAGAAAAAGAGCTGGTTATTCAATAGCTTATTTTGTTTGAATGATATTAGTCAGATATAATACATGCTTAGGAAGTATCAATGTTCAAGAAAGGAACTGGTTATTCAAAGGCTTGTTTAGTTTGGTTGATGTTAGTCTGAAGATTAGGAAAGAAGGATTTTATAGAAAATGGTTAGTTTTGTTGGTCTCAGGCAAAGTTTTTCAGCCAAAATAACTGGCTACCATTGATCTGACCTTTCCCAACTGTTTAGGAAACGAACTGGTTATTCAAAGGCTTGTTATGTTTGAATGATGTTAGTCAGATGCAATACATACTTAGGAAGTATCTATGTTCAAGAAAGGAACTTGTTATTCAAAGGCTTGTTTAGTTCGGTTGATGTTAGTCTGAAGATTAGGAAAGAAGGATTTTATTGAAAATTGTTAGTTTTGTTGGTCTCAGGCAAAGACTTTCAGCCAAAGTAACTGGCTACCATTGATCTGACCCTTCCCAACTGTTTAGGAAAAGAACCTGTTATTCAAAGGCTTGTTTAGTTTAAATGATGTTAGCCAGATATAATACATGCTGAGGAAGTATCGATGTTCAAGAAAGGAACTGGTTATTCAAAGGCTTGTTTTGTTGTCTTGATGTTAGTCTGCAGATTAGGAAAGAAGTATTTTATAGAAAATCGTTAGTTTTGTTGGTCTCTAGCAAAGTCTTTGAGCCAAAGTAACTAGCTACCATTGATCTGACCCTTCCCAACATTTTAGAAAAAGAACTGGTTATTCAAAGGCTTGTTTAGTTTGGTTGATGTTAGTCTGAAGAATAGGAAAGAAGGATTTTATTGAAAATTGTTAGTTTTATTGGTCTCTAGCAATGACTTTAAGCCGAAGTAACTAGCTACCATTGATCTGACCCTTCCCAACTGTTTAGAAAAAAAACTGGTTATTCAAAAACTTGTTTAGTTTGAATGATGTTAGTCAAATACAATACATTGCTTAGGAAGTATCGATGTTCAAGAAAGGAACTTGTTATTCAAAGGCCTGTTTAGTTTTTCTGATGTTAGTCTGAAGATTAGGAAAGAAGGATTTTATTGTAAATTGTTAGTTTTGTTGGTCTCAGGCAAAGACTTTCAGCCAATGTAACTGGCTACCATTGATCTGAACCTTCCCAACTGTTTAGGAAAAGAACTGGTTATTCAAAGGCTTGTTTAGTTTGAATGATGTTAGTCAGATACAATACACGCTTAGGAAGTATCGATGTTCAAGAAAGGAACTGGTTATTCAAAGGCTTGTTTAGTTTGGTTGATGTTAGTCCGAAGATTAGGAAAGAAGGATTTTATTGAAAATTGTTAGTTTTGTTGGTCTCAGGCAAAGACTTTAAGCCAAAGTAACTGTCTACCATTGATCTGACCCTTCCCAACTTTTTAGGAAAAGAACTTGTTATTCAAAGGCTTGTTTAGTTTTAATGATGTTAGTCAGATACAATACATGCTTAGGAAGTATCTATGTTCAAGAAAGGAACTGGTTATTCAAAGGCTTGTTTAGTTTGGTTGATGTTTGTCTGCAGATTAGGAAACAAGTATTTTATAGAAAATCGTTAGTTTTGTTGGTCTCTAGCAAAGACTTTTAGCCAAAGTAACTAGCTACCATTCATCTGACCCTTCCCAACTGTTTAGGAAAAGAACTGGTTATTCAAAGGCTTGATTAGTTTTAATGATGTTAGTCGGATACAATACATGTTTAGGAAGTGTCGATATTCAAGAAAGGAACTTGTTATTCAAAGGCTTGTTTAGTTTGGTTGATGTTAGTCTGAAGATTAGGAAAGAAGGATTTTATTGAAAATTGTTAGTTTTGTTTGTCTCAGGCAAAGACTTTCAGCCAAAGTAACTAGCTACCATTGATCTGACCCTTCCTAACTGTTTAGGAAAGGAACTTGTTATTCAAAGGCTTGTTTAGTTCGGTTGATGTTAGTCCGAAGATTAGGAAAGAAGGATTTTATTGAAAATTGTTAGTTTTGTTGGTCTCAGGCAAAGACTTTCAGCCAAAGTAACTGGCTACCATTGATCTGACCCTTCCCAACTGTTTAGGAAAAGAACCTGTTATTCAAAGGCTTGTTTAGTTTAAATGATGTTAGCCAGATATAATACATGCTTAGGAAGTATCGATGTTCAAGAAAGGAACTGGTTATTCAAAGGCTTGTTTTGTTTGCTTGATGTTAGTCTGCAGATTAGGAAAGAAGTATTTTATAGAAAATCGTTAGTTTTGTTGGTCTCTAGCAAAGACTTTGAGCCAAAGTAACTAGCTACCATTTATCTGACCCTTCCCAACATTTTAGAAAAAGAACTGGTTATTCAAAGGCTTGTTTAGTTTGAATGATGTTAGTCAAATACAATACATGCTTAGGAAGTATCGATGTTCAAGAAAGGAACTGGTTATTCAATGGCTTGTTTAGTTTGGTTGATGTTAGTCTGAAGAATAGGAAAGAAGGATTTTATTGAAAATTGTTAGTTTTATTGGTCTCTAGCAATGACTTTAAGCCGAAGTAACTAGCTACCATTGATCTGACCCTTCCCAACTGTTTAGAAAAAAAACTGGTTATTCAAAAACTTGTTTAGTTTGAATGATGTTAGTCAAATACAATACATTGCTTAGGAAGTATCGATGTTCAAGAAAGGAACTTGTTATTCAAAGGCCTGTTTAGTTTTTCTGATGTTAGTCTGAAGATTAGGAAAGTAGGATTTTATTGTAAATTGTTAGTTTTGTTGGTCTCAGGCAAAGACTTTCAGCCAATGTAACTGGCTACCATTGATCTGAACCTTCCCAACTGTTTAGGAAAAGAACTGGTTATTCAAAGGCTTGTTTAGTTTGAATGATGTTAGTCAGATACAATACACGCTTAGGAAGTATCGATTTTCAAGAAAGGAACTGGTTATTCAAAGGCTTGTTTAGTTTGGTTGATGTTAGTCCGAAGATTAAGAAAGAAGGATTTTATGGAAAATTGTTAGTTTTGTTGGTCTCAGGCAAAGACTTTAAGCCAAAGTAACTGTCTACCATTGATCTGACCCTTCCCAACTTTTTAGGAAAAGAACTTGTTATTCAAAGGCTTGTTTAGTTTTAATGATGTTAGTCAGATACAATACATGCTTAGGAAGTATCTATGTTCAAGAAAGGAACTGGTTATTCAAAGGCTTGTTTAGTTTGGTTGATGTTAGTCTGCAGATTAGGAAACAAGTATTTTATAGAAAATCGTTAGTTTTGTTGGTCTCTAGCAAAGACTTTTAGCCAAAGTAACTAGCTACCATTCATCTGACCCTTCCCAACTGTTTAGGAAAAGAACTGGTTATTCAAAGGCTTGATTAGTTTTAATGATGTTAGTCGGATACAATACATGTTTAGGAAGTGTCGATATTCAAGAAAGGAACTTGTTATTCAAAGGCTTGTTTAGTTTGGTTGATGTTAGTCTGAAGATTAGGAAAGAAGGATTTTATTGAAAATTGTTAGTTTTGTTGGTCTCAGGCAAAGACTTTCAGCCAAAGTAACTAGCTACCATTGATCTGACCCTTCCTAACTGTTTAGGAAAAGAACTGGTTATTCAAAGGCTTGTTTAGTTTGAATGATGTTAGTCTGAAGATTAGGAAAGAGGGATTTTATTGAAAATTGTTAGTTTTGTTGGTCTCAGGCAAAGACTTTCAGCCAAAGTAACTAGCTACCATTGATCTGACCCTTCCTAACTGTTTAGGAAAAGAACTGGTTATTCAAAGGCTTGTTTAGTTTGAATGATGTTAGTCTGAAGGTTATGAAAGAAGGATTTTATTGAAAATTGTTAATTTTGTTGGTCTCTAGCAAAGACTTTAAGCCAAAGTAACTAGCTACCATTTATCTCACCCTTCCGAACTGTTTAGAAAAAGAACTGGTTATTCAATGGCCTGTTTAGTTTTGGTGATGTTAGCCTGAAGATTAGGAAAGAAGGATTTTATTGATAATTGTTAGTTTTGTTTGTCTCTTGCAAAGATTTTAAGCCAAAGTAACTTGCTACCATTGATCTGATCCTTCCCAACTATTTAGAAAAAGAGCTGGTTATTCAAAGGCTTGTTTTGTTTGAATGATATCAGTCAAATACAATACATGCTAAGGAAGTATCAATGTTCAAGAAAGGAACTGGTTATTCAAAGGCTTGTTTAGTTTTGTTGATGTTAGCCTGAAGATTAGGAAAGAAGGATTTTATAGAAAATTGTTAGTTTTGTCGGTCTCTAGCAAAGACTTTAAGCCAAAGTAACTAGCTACCTTTGATCTGACCCTTCCCAACTGTTTAGGAAAAGAACTGGTTATTCAAAGGCCTGTTTAGTTTGAATGATGTTAGTCTGAAGATTAGGAAAGAAGGATTTTATTGAAAATTGTTAGTTTAGTTGGTCTCTAGCAAAGACTTTAAGCCAAAGTAACTAGCTACCATTTATCTGACCCTTCCTAGCTGTTTAGAAAAAGCACTGGTTTTTCAAAGGCCTGTTGAGTTTTATTGATGTTTGCCCCAAGATTAGGAAAAAAGGATTTTATTGAAAATAGTTAGTTTTGTTGATCTCTAGCAAAGACTTTAAGCCAAAGTCACTAGCTACCATTTATCTGACCCTTCCGAACTATTTAGAAAATGAGCTGGTTATTCAAAGGCTTGTTTAGTTTGAATGATATTAGTCAGATACAATACATGCTTAGGAAGTATCAATGTTCAAGAAAGGAACTGGTTATTGAAAGGCTTGTTTAGTTTGGTTGATGTTAGTCTGAAGATTAGGAAAGAAGGATTATATTTTAAAATTGTTAGTTTTTTTGTCTCTAGCAAAGATTTTAAGCCAAAGTAACTTGCTACCCTTTATCTGACCCTTCCCAACTGTATAGAAAAAGAGCTGGTTATTCAAAGGCTTGTTTAGTTTGAATGATGTTAGTCAGATACAATACATGCTTAGGAAGTATCGATGTTCAAGAAAGGAACTGGTTTTTCAAAGTCTTGTTTAGTTTGCTTGATGTTAGTCTGCAGATTAGGAAACAAGTATTTTATAGAAAATCGTTAGTTTTGTTGGTCTCTAGTAAAGACTTTCAGCCAAAGTAACTAGCTACCATTGATCTGACCCTTTCCAACTGTTAAGGAAAAGAACTCTTTATTCAAAGGCTTGATTAGTTTTAATGATGTTAGTCGGATACAATACATGTTTAGGAAGTGTCGATGTTCAAGAAAGGAACTGGTTATTCAAAGGCTTGTTTAGTTTGCTTGATGTTAGTCTGAAGTTTAGGAAAGAAGAATTTTATTGAAAATTGTTAGTTTTGTTGGTCTCAGGCAAAGACTTTCAGCCAAAGTAACTAGCTACCATTGATCTGACCCTTCCGAACTATTTAGAAAATTAGCTGGTTATTCAAAGGCTTGTTTTGTTTGAATGATATTAGTCAGATACAATACATGCTTAGGAAGTATCAATGTTCAAGAAAGGAACTGGTTATTCAAAGGCTTGTTTAGTTTGCTTGATGTTAGTCTGCAGATTAGAAAAGAAGTATTTTATAGAAAATCGTTAGTTTTGTTGGTCTCTAGGAAAGACTTTGAGCCAAAGTAACTAGCTACCATTGATCTGACCCTTCCCAACTGTTTAGGAAAAGAACTGGTTATTCAAAGGCTTGTTTAGTTTGAATGATGTTAGTCAAATACAATACATGCCTAGGAAGTATCGATGTTCAAGAAAGGAACTTGTTATTCAAAGGCCTTTTTTAGTTTTGTTGATGTTTGTCTGAAGATTAGGAAAGAAGGATTTATTGAAAATTGTTAGTTTTGTTGGTCTCTGGCAAAGACTTTAAGCCAAAGTAACAAGCTACCATTGATCTGACCCTTCCCAACTGTTTAGGAAAAGAATTGGTTATGCAAAGGCTTGTTTAGTTTGAATGATGTTAGTCAGATACAATACATGCTTAGGAAGTATCGATGTTCAAGAAAGGAACTGGTTATTCAAAGGCTTGTTTAGTTTGGTTAATGTTAGTCTGCAGATTAGAAAAGAAGGATTTTATTGAAAATTGTTAGTTTAGTTGGTCTCTAGCAAAGACTTTAAGCCAAAGTAACTAGCTACCATTGATTAGGAAAGAAGGATTTTATTGAAAATTGTTAGTTTTGTTGGTCTCTAGCAAAGACTTTAAGCCAAAGTAACTAGCTACCATTGATCTGACCCTTCCCAACTGTTTAGGAAAAGAACTTGTTATTCAAAAGCTTGTTTAGTTTGAATGATGTTAGTCTGAAGATTAGGAAAGAAGGATTTTATTGATAATTGTTAGTTTTGTTGGTCTCTAGCAAAGACTTTAAGCCAAAGTCACTAGCTACCATTGATCTGACCCTTTCCAACTGTTTAGAAAAAGATCTGGTTATTCAAAGGCTATTTTAGTTTTAATGATGTTAGTCAAATACAATAATCCTTAGGAAGTATCGATGTTCAAGAAAGGAACTGGTTATTCAAAGGCTTATTAATTTTGGTTGATGTTAGTCTGAAGATTAGGAAAGAAGGATTTTATTTAAAATTGTTAGTTTTTTGGTCTCTTGCAAAGACTTTAAGCTAAAGTAACTAGCTACCATTGATCTGACCCTTCCTAACTGTTTAGAAAAAGAACTGGTTATTCAAAGGCCTATTTAGTTTTGTTGATGTTAGCCTGAAGATTAGGAAAGAAGGATTTTATTGAAAATTGTTAGTTTTGTTGGTCTCTAGCAAAGACTTTAAGCCAAAGTTACTAGCTACCATTGATCTGACCCTTCCGAACTATTTAGAAAATTAGCTGGTTATTCAAAGGCTTGTTTAGTTTGCTTGATGTTAGTCTGCAGATTAGAAAAGAAGTATTTTATAGAAAATCGTTAGTTTTGTTGGTCTCTAGGAAAGACTTTGAGCCAAAGTAACTAGCTACCATTGATCTGACCTTTCCCAACTGTTTAGGAAAAGAACTGTTTATTCAAAGGCTTGTTTAGTTTGAATGATGTTAGTCAAATACAATACTTGCCTAGGAAGTATCGATGTTCAAGAAAGGAACTTGTTATTCAAAGGCTTGTTTAGTTTTGTTGATGTTTGTCTGAAGATTAGGAAAGAAGGATTTATTGAAAATTGTTAGTTTTGTTGGTCTCTGGCAAACACTTTAAGCCAAAGTCACTAGCTACCATTGATCTGACCCTTTCCAACTGTTTAGAAAAAGATCTGGTTATTCAAAGGCTAGTTTAGTTTGAATGATGTTAGTCAAATACAATATTCCTTTGGAAGTATCGATGTTCAAGAAAGGAACTGGTTATTCAAAGGCTTGTTTAATTTTCTTGATGTTTGTCTGCAGATTAGGAAAGAAGGATTTTATAGAAAATCGTTAGTTTTGTATGAGAGCAGTCAGTTGAATTTGCACCCCAGCAAATGCTAGGTACCCATTACAGCTGGGTGGGCTGGTGTGTACTGGAAACATAAGATGGTAATTCACAACAATTGAACGAATGAATATTTAGTCACCAGTAGTCACGGTGGGATTCAAACCACCAACCCTTGGGTTGTGAGTCCAGTGCTCTAACTACTACACCACCGCGACACACACACACACACACACACACACACACACACACACACACACACACACACACACACACACACACACACACACACACACACACACACACACACACACACACACACACACACACACACACACACACACACACACACACACACACACACACACACACACACACACACACACACACACACACACACACACACACACACACACACACACACACACACACACACACACACACACACACACACACACACACACACACACACACACACACACACACACACACACACACACACACACACACACACATACATATACACACATACACACACACACACACACACACACGCACAACTGCATACAGGTATGCGGCTGACAAAGCCGTCTCTAATGACGTCGGTTCCAGTGCTGGGAGAGCCATGGAGCAGGCTGGGTGAGTACAGTCAGTATATTTGATACTCATTGTATAATGAACCCATTCCAGTATTTCTGACGCAATGAATTTTGAGATGTCAGGGGTTGAAAACAGACCAATTAAATTCAATCTATTAAATTTTAGCAGGCTAAGTGACTTAATTGCTGACAAAGTAAAGAGGCTGTGGTTTTGATAGTTAACTGCTCTAGTAATTTCTACTATGACTGACACTAACTGTATGGTAAAGTACAATTGTGATATGCAGCCATTTATGATTACTTAATTTATGTGGTTAAACTGAAAGTCTACAGCTAGTTTGATTACGTATTACTACAGCTTCTGACTAAACTCAGTTCCTCCTGTTTCTGCATAGTCTCAGTATGCTTCTTGTAGTGCATGTAAACATTTTGCTGTTCTTAGCAATTAATCTAACAGCGTTCATCGCACGTTGATCAGCAATACACACTGTAGTACATGTACATGTAAGCTCAAGAAGGAGCTTGATAAATCCACCCTAATTACAAACGATGACATTTTCGTTACTAGCCTCTCTTACTCGGCCAGTCATGTAGTTCTGAAGATAGGTTTCTAACTTGTTTTCCACATGTGCATACATCTGAGGCTCATTATACCATATTACAATGCATGTATAAAATTTTACCTTTGTTTATTAACATTGCTGTGCATGTGCATGTACTTACATGTAGGTACAGCAGTGCAAGATGAAATGGAAGCGGACATAAGGACCCCTCGTTGTTTACCAGCCTTTGCATCTGGGGAACTGCTAGCACTACCACACAATTTCAAGTAAGATTAAACTGGGCTGGAGAAAATTAGTGTGTCTGGCTTCAGTGTCTGGCAATTGGGTGTTGCTAACTTTTGGGTTGACTTAGGAAATCATGTTTATCAGTAGTTTTTCTATTGTAATTGAAGGATTAGGAGACCAGAGAAAAGCTAAACTACAGTAGAGCCTTAGTTCACTTTTAATTCATGGAGGCTTTCCTAGTGTGAGTCAAATTAAGAGCTGTATGTAGCTGCTGGTCAGCTCTAGGTGCTACACACACCATCACCGCACTCACAAAGCCCAAATAGCTGTCAGTGTTTCAGTTCTTTGTACTTTACTTATGATAGTATGTTTGTATACTTACAGTACATTGGCCCTATTACATTCGTGGACATGCTTTCAAATCAGAAGCAATGCATTAGTAGGATTGGACAGGTATTTGTAGGACACTTACCAAATGGTACTTTGACACAAGGCTTTTTGCATCTTACCTCCTAGTTATATTTGTTTGTTCACACAGTTGTGTAAACAAGTGTATATTTGTCATGGAAGTAGATTGAGTGTCACCTGTGCATGGGCTGTGGGGCATGGGTGGGGTGGGGTGACAACTTGCTCTGGCCTACACTTGTACTTTTCTTGTCTCAGTTGAGGGCACGTGGTAACTTCAGTGGTAGTCACAGAATCAAACCCATTACTTTCAGTATCAGCATGGCATGTGGAAGAGTGTCAGCATCAGGCTATCAGCACATGTCTCTTCCACATGCCAATACTGTAAGTGATGGATGCTGTAGAATGTAAGTGGGCTGGCTTGTGAAACTGCTTTAGTGAACCAGACGCTATGAATATTCCACAGTTGTGCAATATTCCACAGTTGTACATTTTCAATTGCAAGGCCTTTCATATAAGAAACACTCCTTTGCCCATTACAATCTGTTACACAATAAAGTTTTGAGCTTTGCAAACCTCTACCACACAGGTCAGTGCTATTTCAAATTTCTATACTGACATAAATGCAGTCTGTTGCAGTCAGGAAACTACATCAAACTGGCTTGTGAGTGGCATGATTGTGTAGCTACTGTTGTAGGGTTAAGGTGCCCCTCCTGTTTCCATAAACTTGGCATGATATAATTATTGATCTATTAAAATGCACACATAGATCTATAGTATGGAAGTTATTAAAGTGTACTTTGACCAGTCGTCTGTTTGATTCAAAAACTGCGAACTAGACATTTCACTATACCCTTGTCACTTTCTTTGTACGTATATGCTCTTGTTTGTCCAGCTCTTAGCACAATGGTATTATCGTTGGTAGTACGGGGACATACACCTCTCATGCTCAAATCAACCCTTCAGGGTCATTGACGTTCATTGACCGTAGTAATGGTATAGACACACAAAAGAACAGATATTCCTTCAGGATCATTTATGTTCATTGACAGATATTCAACGCGAGTTGGTAGGTACATATGCAGAACTCAAAAGATATGTTCTAAAAGTCTAAAGAATAAAAAGCAGAAGGTAATGATGGGCTAGTTGGGGAGCTTTTTAAGTATGGTGGCAAAGGAATGGCTAATCTGTTGAAAGTTTATATGAAGTAGTTTGGACAGAGGAGAGTATTCCGCAGACAAGGGTCAATTGTTAGCTTGTATAGACAAGTCTGACATTTCATGTCTAAAAACTAGCCGAGAACCTTTCCCACCTTTCCCGTACAATACACAACTCAGCTTAGGCCAAAGTAACTGCAACTGTAGAACTACAAATTATAGTAACTATGCTGAGCTGCAGAAACTAAGCAATCTACATAACTCTGTACAGCGAAAGTGCTGAGTCGTCAGTTTCGTTGTGTGCTTCCAGTTAGTAGCTATATGTCGCGAAAACAGAATCTTTACGGCTTCCTACCACGTTTTCGCCATCTAGGCAGCACACAACAACCTTCATTTGCTGTAGCTATACACGGCAGTTGCATAGTAACGTATGACGTAATATACTGCGCACGTGGTAAGTGCGGACGCACGAACAGACAAACTAACAGACGCGAAAAGCGTGAAGCAATCTTAGGACCAGCCGTTCACGTGCTGCACGCGCTCCGGCTGGTAAAAAGGTGCTGAGGACCCGGGTAATTACAGAGGCATTGCATTCACTATTGAATGTGGTAGATTTTGCAAGATTCTAAGTAGGATGTGGAGAGATAATTATTAAGACTATGTATGACATCGCACAGAGTGCTGTTTTACTGGAGGGATTAAAATCCAATCATTCAATATAGGTCGGGTGGTACGGGTTGTAATATGTCTCCTATCCTGCATGTATTTTCCAATCAGTTGTTAGATGAGATCACAAAGGCTGGGATTGGCACAACTATTAAGACTGATGTTATCTGTTGGGGGTCTAGTGTTTGCTGATGATTTTGTAAGTTTAATTACTAATACTGAGGACTTACAAACGTTGATTAATGTAGTACAGGAATTTTGTAAAGGAGAGTGCTGTTATGGTATTTTCCATGGAGGTTGGTACAGGTACATTCACACGGAAGTGGGGAGATAAAGACATTCCAAGGGTTGCAAGTTACAGTTTCTTGGGGATTGAATTTGTTAATAATAGTTCATTGGATAGACATGTACAGATTGTGATCGTGAAAGGAAAAAAACTTAATCACTTACACAGTGTTGTGAGAAGGTTTTGGTATGTATGTGCTGTCTTCACTCGATCACTTTTATAATTTCCTGTAACTAATTTCACATATCATGTAGACCTAGCTACATTCGCATTGTTTCTTGCAGAATCAAAGTACATGACCCCAGTGATGTTTCCATGTGGTAGTGGGCCACTTGTGTGGACCTACAGAATAGTTACCTATTAGATAACGTGTGTGCCTGTCTCCCTGTTGTCCTACAGACTCATTACAGAGCGAAAGAAGAAAGCAGCTGAAGACAAGGAGTCAATGTTTGGTCCCAAAGAGCTGCTGGCTGTGAGTGTTTACATTTGTTTTTACTGGCCAATTTAATCTGCTTTAAAATTACAAGTAGTTGTGCTCGCTTCACTCGCACAACTACTTGTGTTTGTTGAACTCGCTCGCTGCGCTCGCTCTATACAGATAGAGATTAAAGATGTAATCTGCATGCGATTTGTTGGTTTGTAGGGTACATTTAGCTAGTAGTGTTGCTGGCAGATTGAAGTGTGGAGACAGCGCTACAGAGAAGACTACAATCAGCTGTAAAACAGTTTAGGCATTCTGGGACTACAGCCTAGCTCTTCACAGCCATAGCCTAGCTACATATCAAGTGAATGGCACTGATTTTATTCTCAGCATGGCTACTTGCATGTTCACCACATTCTAACCAGAGGCAGTGACTCAGAGGAGAGACTACAAACAGCTGCTAGACCAAACAGGCGAGCTAGCACTGTAGCCTAGCTATACCACAGGCTACATGCAGGCGAACGGCACCGACTCCATTTAATGCACATCAACATGGTTAGCCTAGCATAGCAGTTATATCTCTGCTTGGCTTTCACTTACAGCTAGGACTATACCGCAACTAACCTTTGTGTTAAAGTGCCTGACATCGCGAGACTAAGTCTTGTAGTCGCTGGAAAGAGCTAGCATCTTCTCCCTACATCTTTCCAACCACAATCATGTATATGTGAGATGTGAACAGTGGTAGTGTAATTTGGTGTGTGTATATTGCTAATTATGACTAGTATGTTGGAGGTTGTGGAGGGTAGCTGAAAGTGTTCATGGTGTATATGTTGGACTAGTGAGTCATTGAGGGTGGAGTCATGTTTGTATAGGGACTTTGGTTGTGTTTGGTTGTTGAGTGTGATGAAGTTTTGAGAGTGTTTGTATGTGCAGGTTCTTTGTAGGGGAGGTCTGTGTGGGTGTGTTGGTAAAGTATAGATTGAGTGTTGTCAACTTTGTTGAGTGTGTTGTATGGTGGTTGATGTTGTGAGGAATTTCTCTGCTTGGTTTGTGCTTGAGAATGTGGGATTCGTGGAGTGAAGTGAATTTTGATGGGAGTAGCTAGCGTTCCTGTGAAGGTTTGGGTTGGCTGTAGTGTGGGGTGTTGTGTTTTATAATGTAGCCATTAATGATTGTGGATAAGGATGTAAGGGTGGTATATATATGATAGTGATGATTGTGGATGGTTGTGTGTGTTGAAGGAAGTATTGGGGTGCAGTTAAGTATGGGGGCGAGGTACGGATTGTGGTGGGTGTGGTTGGAAAGATGTAGAGATGGTAGCTACGCAATAAATGGATTGCGCTGTGATGGGTGGGTTGTCTGTGCACGCATTGCGTTGTGCATTGTCGCTTGTTTCATTGGTTTTTGGGGAACTGTTTTTTGGTGAAAGTCCATCCCTACATGACTTGTTTTTGCACTTTTTGGAAAAGTGCTTTTCCTGTAACTTGTTATGGGCGTTTTTTTGGGAAGTGGTAACAAATGTTTAGGTATTGGAATAGAATATGTTTGAGAATGTGTGTAGTATAGGTTTCAATTTGTACTCCAGTCAGCATCAGGAAGGCCTTCGCCTGCATGTGCATGGGGGGGGGGGGGGAAGGTCTCTTGTCAAGGTCAGCTATGTAACTGGCACATGAGGCTGCCCATTTCTAGTCAGGGTCAACACTACTCCTTTTATACTCTGTCGGTTTTGAATGTACATTGTTTATTCTGGGCCCTCTTTTTCATAAATGTATAAACCTTGCTTTCATGCACGATTGAAGGTAGGCTTTAAATAGACCAACACGTGCTAGCAGGCAGTCCATCTTACCATAAAATGGCCTGTAAGTGACAAGTGTCCACTCGAGAGTGCTCCTTATCACTGCTAATCTGATTCGAGTTCTTTGAAAATGCTATGCCTGAAAGGCACTACCTGAGGGTCAATCATGCCCGTTCGTATTGGAATCTTTTTAATTGCTTCACTAATTATTGTGCTAGTTTGACTGAATTAAGGATTATCTGACTAAGATGAAGATAGACCATTCGGCGGTTTTAACTACTTGCCGCTTTGGTACTTCAGAGATGTTCTTTAGCAGTGCTAACAGCCTGGTTAGTGACGACAACGCTCGAAAATAAGTGATACATGAGCTTCATATTAGTCCTAGACTACACCTACAGCGGAGTACTAAGCATGTCATTTTAACGGGGAGGCCAGGGCCATCCCAACATATGGAGTAGTACCGTGCTCCGTGGTGTTGAGCTGCAAATTATCACCAAGGGCAATGATATGTATTGCAGTTTTTAGTGTCACAGAGGCAAATAGCTGCCTGCCCCCTCCAGTAGAGTTAGTGAGGGGGTGTCCGGACGGTAGGGGTTGTCTGGACACCAAAGCTTTTCTGCCTGTGCTCGTATTTAACAGCAAATTTATTTCGATCGGTGGGCCTTTCTGTCTGCCCTTGTTATGTATTGTGAGCTACTGTTCTCCTTGTGTATGTCCAGACAATTCCATGCACCCTTTGGGCACCCCCTTACTTCAGTAGCTAGCTACCCTACTACTGAAATAATACTGCCATGTGAGTAAGTGTATTGTAGCTAAATTTTCGGGTGACTTACAAAGTGATGAACCAGGAGATGCAGCTCAGGCCAGGACAGCTGGCACGATCAAAGGTAGGCGTTAAATAGACGAACACGCGATAGGGGCGGTTACTAAATTCCGAAACCGAACGGAACAGAACAGTAGTCATTAAATGGCGTAAAACGGCAAGCGTCACCTCGAGAGTGCTCGTGAATCACTGCTGAACCTGTTCGGTTTCTTTGAAAACGTTATGCTACGAGTGCAATACCCCGGGGAATATTTAGCTTGTTCGCGCTTGAATCATTGTGATAGCTTAAGCCATTATTGTGCTAGCCTGGCTGAAGAAAGAAACAAGAAGAATTATATAGTCGATTACGCCCCGCCCCCCGAGTGTAGCGACTTGCCGGTCTAGTACCCCAGCGAAGCTTTCCAGCACCGCTAACAGTCTTGTTGCTGATGGAAACACTCGAGATGTCATGGTATGGCTCATAAAAGCCTATGATTATAATCAGAGCCGAGTTCTGAGCGTATGATTTTGTATGCGATATATGGGGCCGCCATTTTTTTCCCGTGCCATCCCTACATATGGAGTACTACCGTACTCCATGATAAATGGCTGCATATCACAATTGTACTTTACCATACTGTTAGTGTCAGTCATAGTAGAAATTACTAGAGCAGTTAACTATCAAAACCACAGCCTCTTTACTTCGTCAGCAATTAAGTCACTTAGCCTGCTAAAATTTAATGGATTGAATTTAATTGGCCTGTTTTCAGCCCCTGACATCTCAAAATTCATTGCGTCAGAAATACTGGAATGGGTTCATTATACAATGAGTATCAAATATACTGACTGTACTCACCCAGTATGCTCCATGGCTCTCCCAGCACTGGAACCGACGTCATTAGAGACGGCTTTGTCAGCCGCATAACTGTATGCAGTTGTGCGTGTGTGTGTGTGTGTGTGTGTATGTGTGTATGCGTGTGTGTGTGTGTGTGTGTGTGTGTGTGTGTGTGTGTGTGTGTGTGTGTGTGTGTGTGTGTGTGTGTGTGTGTGTGTGTGTGTGTGTGTGTGTGTGTGTGTGTGTGTGTGTGTGTGTGTGTGTGTGTGTGTGTGTGTGTGTGTGTGTGTGTGTGTGTGTGTGTGTGTGTGTGTGTGTCGTGGTGGTGTAGTAGTTAGAGCACTGGACTCACAACCCAAGGGTTGGTGGTTTGAATCCCACCGTGACTACTGGCGACTAAATATTCGTTCAATTGTTGTGAATTACCATCTTATGTTTCCAGTACACACCAGCTCACCCAGCTGTAATGGGTACCTAGCATTTGCTGGGGTGCAAATTCAACTGAATGCTCTCACGTATCAGCTCCAGGAGTTTGCCAGCACTGGCTCAGAGTGTTTGCTTCGTGCACAAGGCAAGTATGCAGCCTGCATGGCTGCGCGTGACCACTTAGCGTCAGCAACAGAATTTGCATTTTTGTGTGTGTGTCGCATGTGTGTGTGTGTGTGTGTGTATGGGTGATGTGTGTCGCATGTGTATGTGTGTATGCGGTGTTCTAGTTTCACCAAACAGTGGGGACAAAGCTGATCCAGAGGTTTTGGGGGCTCAAGGCAAGCCTAATGATTTTGTTATGCCCATGTGTGTGCGTGTATGTTATGATAGATAAAGACAGTCACCTGTGTTTGCAGGGGGTGTTTTGGAGTGCACCATGTGTGTGTAGTGGATGCAGTTTAATGCTTCTTTGTGCACACAGGTCTTTGTCTATCATGGAGTACGGTAGTACTCCATATGTAGGGATGGCACGGGAAAAAAATGGCGGCCCCATATATCGCATACAAAATCATACGCTCAGAACTCGGCTGTTTAGGAAACGAACTGGTTATTCAAAGGCTAGTTTAGTTTGAATGATGTTAGTCAAATACAATACATGCTTAGGAAGTATCGATGTTCAAGAAAGGAACTGGTTATTCAAAGGCTTGTTTAGTTGGTTGATGTTAGTCTGCAGATTAGGAAAGAAGGATTTTATTGAAAATTGTTAGTTTTGTTGGTCTCTAGCAAAGACTTTAAGCCAAAGTAACTAGCTACCATTGATCTGACCCTTCCCAACTGTTTAGGAAAAGAACTTGTTATTCAAAGGCTTGTTTAGTTTGAATGATGTTAGTCTGAAGATTAGGAAAGAAGGATTTTATTGAAAATTGTTAGTTTTGTTGGTCTCTAGCAAATACTTTAAGCCAAAGTAACTAGCTACCATTTATCTGACCCTTCCGAACTGTTTAGAAAAAGAACTGGTTATTCAAAGGCCTGTTTAGTTTTGTTGACGTTAGCCTGAAGATTAGGAAAGAAGGATTTTATTGAAAATTGTTAGTTTTGTTGGTCTCTAGCAAAGACTTTAAGCCAAAGTCACTAGCTACCATTGATCTGACCCTTCCCAACTGTTTAGAAATAGAGCTGGTTATTCAAAGGCTTGTTTAGTTTAAATGATGTTGGTTGGATACAATACATGCCTAGGAAGTATTGATGTTCAAGAAAGGAACTGGTTATTCAAAGGCTTGTTTAGTTTGGTTGATGTTAGTCTGAAGATTAGGAAAGAAGGATTTATTTAAAATTGTTAGTTTTGTCGGTCTCTAGCAAAGACTTTAAGCCAAAGTAACAAGCTACCATTGATCTGACCCTTCCCAACTGTTTAGAAAAAGAGCTGGTTATTCAAAGGCTTGTTTAGTTATAATGATGTTAGTCAAATACAATAATCCTTAGGAAGTATCGATGTTCAAGAAAGGAACTGGTTATTCAAAGGCTTGTTTAGTTTGCTTGATGTTAGTCTGCAGATTAGGGAAGAAGGATTTTATAAAAAATCGTTAGTTTTGTTAGTCTCTAGCAAAGACTTTGAGCCAAAGTAACTAGCTACCATTGATCTGACCCTTCCCAACTGTTTAGAAAAAGAACTGGTTATTCAAAGGCTTGTTTACTTTAAATGATGTTAGTCGGATACAATACATGCTTAGAAAGTATCGATGTTCAAGAAAGGAACTGGTTATTCAAAGGCTTGTTTAGTTTGCTTGATGTTAGTCTGCAGATTAGGAAAGAAGGATTTTATAGAAAATCGTTAGTTTTGTTAGTCTCTAGCAAAGACTTTGAGCCAAAGTAACTAGCTACCATTGATCTGACCCTTCCCAACTGTTTAGAAAAAGAACTGGTTATTCCAAGGCTTGTTTAGTTTAAATGATGTTAGTCGGATACAATACATGCTTAGAAAGTATCGATGTTCAAGAAAGGAACTGGTTATTCAAAGGCCGGTTTAGTTTGGTTGATGTTAGTCTGAAGATTAGGAAAGAAGAATTTTACTCAAAAATTGTTATTTTTTTCGTCTCTGGCAAAGACTTTAAGCCAAAGTAACTAGCTACCATTGATCTGACCCTTCCCAACTGTTTAGAAAACGAACTGGTTATTCAAAGGCTAGTTTAGTTTGAATGATGTTAGTCAAATACAATGCATCCTTAGGAAGTATCGATGTTCAAGAAAGGAACTGGTTATTCAAAGGCTTGTTTAGTTTTGTTGATGTTAGTCTGCAGATTAGAAAAGAAGGATTTTATTTAAAATTGTTAGTTTTGTTGGTCTCTAGCAAAGACTTTAAGCCAAAGTAACTAGCTACCATTGATTAGGAAAGAAGGATTTTATTGAAAATTGTTAGTTTTGTTGGTCTCTAGCAAAGACTTTAAGCCAAAGTAACTAGCTACCATTGATCTGACCCTTCCCAACTTTTTAGGAAAAGAACTTGTTATTCAAAGGCTTGTTTAGTTTGAATGATGTTAGTCTGAAGATTAGGAAAGAAGGATTTTATTGAAAATTGTTAGTTTTGTTGGTCCCTAGCAAAGACTTTAAGCAAAAGTAACTAGCTACCATTTATCTGACCCTTCCGAACTGTTTAGAAAAAGAACTGGTTATTCAAAGGCCTGTTTAGTTTTGTTGACGTTAGCCTGAAGATTAGGAAAGAAGGATTTTATTGAAAATTGTTAGTTTTGTTGGTCTCTAGCAAAGACTTTAAGCCAAAGTCACTAGCTACCATTGATCTGACCCTTCCCAACTGTTTAGAAATAGAGCTGGTTATTCAAAGGCTTGTTTAGTTTAAATGATGTTGGTTGGATACAATACATGCCTAGGAAGTATTGATGTTCAAGAAAGGCACTTGTTATTCAAAGGCTTGTTTAGTTTGGTTGATGTTAGTCTGAAGATTAGGAAAGAAGGATTTATTTAAAATTGCTAGTTTTGTCGGTCTCTAGCAAAGACTTTAAGCCAAAGTAACAAGCTACCATTGATCTGACCCTTCCCAACTGTTTAGAAAAAGAGCTGGTTATTCAAAGGCTTGTTTAGTTTAAATGATGTTGGTTGGATACAATGCATGCCTAGGAAGTATTGATGTTCAAGAAAGGAACTGGTTATTCAAAGGCTTGTTTAGTTTGGTTGATGTTAGTCTGAAGATTAGGAAAGAAGGATTTATTTAAAATTGTTAGTTTTGTCGGTCTCTAGCAAAGACTTTAAGCCAAAGTAACAAGCTACCATTGATCTGACCCTTCCCAACTGTTTAGAAAAAGAGCTGGTTATTCAAAGGCTTGTTTAGTTATAATGATGTTAGTCAAATACAATAATCCTTAGGAAGTATCGATGTTCAAGAAAGGAACTGGTTATTCAAAGGCTTGTTTAGTTTGCTTGATGTTAGTCTGCAGATTAGGGAAGAAGGATTTTATAGAAAATCGTTAGTTTTGTTAGTCTCTAGCAAAGACTTTGAGCCAAAGTAACTAGCTACCATTGATCTGACCCTTCCCAACTGTTTAGAAAAAGAACTGGTTATTCAAAGGCTTGTTTAGTTTAAATGATGTTAGTCGGATACAATACATGCTTAGAAAGTATCGATGTTCAAGAAAGGAACTGGTTATTCAAAGGCTTGTTTAGTTTGCTTGATGTTAGTCTGCAGATTAGGAAAGAAGGATTTTATAGAAAATCGTTAGTTTTGTTAGTCTCTAGCAAAGACTTTGAGCCAAAGTAACTAGCTACCATTGATCTGACCCTTCCCAACTGTTTAGAAAAAGAACTGGTTATTCCAAGGCTTGTTTAGTTTAAATGATGTTAGTCGGATACAATACATGCTTAGAAAGTATCGATGTTCAAGAAAGGAACTGGTTATTCAAAGGCCGGTTTAGTTTGGTTGATGTTAGTCTGAAGATTAGGAAAGAAGAATTTTACTCAAAAATTGTTATTTTTTTCGTCTCTGGCAAAGACTTTAAGCCAAAGTAACTAGCTACCATTGATCTGACCCTTCCCAACTGTTTAGGAAACGAACTGGTTATTCAAAGGCTAGTTTAGTTTGAATGATGTTAGTCAAATACAATGCATCCTTAGGAAGTATCGATGTTCAAGAAAGGAACTGGTTATTCAAAGGCTTGTTTAGTTTTGTTGATGTTAGTCTGCAGATTAGAAAAGAAGGATTTTATTTAAAATTGTTAGTTTTGTTGGTCTCTAGCAAAGACTTTAAGCCAAAGTAACTAGCTACCATTGATTAGGAAAGAAGGATTTTATTGAAAATTGTTAGTTTTGTTGGTCTCTAGCAAAGACTTTAAGCCAAAGTAACTAGCTACCATTGATCTGACCCTTCCCAACTGTTTAGGAAAAGAACTTGTTATTCAAAGGCTTGTTTAGTTTGAATGATGTTAGTCTGAAGATTAGGAAAGAAGGATTTTATTGAAAATTGTTAGTTTTGTTGGTCTCTAGCAAAGACTTTAAGCAAAAGTAACTAGCTACCATTTATCTGACCCTTCCGAACTGTTTAGAAAAAGAACTGGTTATTCAAAGGCCTGTTTAGTTTTGTTGACGTTAGCCTGAAGATTAGGAAAGAAGGATTTTATTGAAAATTGTTAGTTTTGTTGGTCTCTAGCAAAGACTTTAAGCCAAAGTCACTAGCTACCATTGATCTGACCCTTCCCAACTGTTTAGAAATAGAGCTGGTTATTCAATGGCTTGTTTAGTTTAAATGATGTTAGTTGGATACAATACATGCCTAGGAAGTATTGATGTTCAAGAAAGGCACTTGTTATTCAAAGGCTTGTTTAGTTTGGTTGATGTTAGTCTGAAGATTAGGAAAGAAGGATTTATTTAAAATTGCTAGTTTTGTCGGTCTCTAGCAAAGACTTTAAGCCAAAGTAACAAGCTACCATTGATCTGACCCTTCCCAACTGTTTAGAAAAAGAGCTGGTTATTCAAAGGCTTGTTTAGTTATAATGATGTTAGTCAAATACAATAATCCTTAGGAAGTATCGATGTTCAAGAAAGGAACTGGTTATTCAAAGGCTTGTTTAGTTTGCTTGATGTTAGTCTGAAGATTAGGAAAGAAGGATTTTATAGAAAATCGTTAGTTTTGTTAGTCTCTAGCAAAGACTTTGAGCGAAAGTAACTAGCTACCATTGATCTGACCCTTCCCAACTGTTTAGAAAAAGAACTGGTTATTCAAAGGCTTGTTTAGTTTTAATGATATTAGTCAGATACAATACATGCTTAGAAAGTATCGATGTTCAAGAAAGGAACTGGTTATTCAAATGCTTGTTTAGTTTGGTTAATGTTAGTCTGAAGATAAGGAAAGAAGGATTTTATTGAAAATTGTTAGTTTTGTTGGTCTCAGGCAAAGACTTTCAGCCAAAGTAACTGACTACCATTGATCTGACCCTTCCCAACTGTTTAGGAAAACAACTGGTTATTCAAAGGCTTGTTTAGTTTGAATGATGTTAGTTAAATACAATACATGCCTAAGAAGTATCGATGTTCAAGAAAGGAACTTGTTATTCAAAGGCTTGTTTAGTTTGGTTGATGTTAGTCTGAAGATTAGGAAGGAAGGATTTTATTGAAAATTGTTAGTTTTGTTTGTTTCTGGCAAAGACTTTAAGCCAAAGTAACAAGCTATTATTGATCTTACCCTTCCCAACTGTTTAGGAAAAGAATTGGTTATGCAAAGGCTTGTTTAGTTTGAATGATGTTAGTCAGATACAATACATGCTTAGGAAGTATCGATGCTCAAGAAAGGAACTGGTTATTCAAAGGCTTGTTTAGTTTGCTTGATATTAGTCTGCAGATTAGGAAAGAAGTATTTTATAGAAAATCGTTAGTTTTGTTGGTCTCTAGCAAAGACTTTAAGCCAAAGTAACTAGCTACCATGGATTAGGAAAGAAGGATTTTATTGAAAATTGTTAGTTTTGTTGGTCTCTAGCAAAGACTTTAAGCCAAAGTAACTAGCTACCATTGATCTGACCCTTCCCAACTGTTTAGGAAAAGAACTTGTTATTCAAAAACTTGTTTAGTTTGAATGATGTTAGTGAAATACAATACATCCTTAGAAAGTATCGATGTTCAAGAAAGGAACTGGTTATTCAAAGGCTTGTTTAGTTTAGTTGATGTTAGTCTGAAGATTAGGAAAGGAGGATTTTTATTGAAAATTGTTAGTTTGTTTGTCTCAGGTAAAGACTTTCTGCCAAAGTATCTAGCTACCATTTATCTGACTCCTCCCAACTGTCTTGGAAAAGAACTGGTTTATGATTCAATCATTTGTTTAGTTTAAATGATGTTTGTCAGGTACAATACATACATGCTTAGAAAGTAAGGGTTTTCACTAATAATTGGTACAATTTTAGCTTTATTGGTCTCAGGAAACTTTCAGTCAAAACAACTAGCTACCATTGATCTGACCCTTCCCAACTGTCTAGGAAAGTAATTGGTTTAAGATTTAATAGCTTGTTTAGTTTGAATGATGTTAGTCGGATACAATACATGCTTAGGAAGTATCGATGTTCAAGACCGGAACTGGTTATTCAAAGGCTTGTTTAGTTTGGTTGATGTTAGTCTGAAGATTAGGAAAGAAGGATTTCAGTGAAAATTGTTAGATTTGTTTGTCTCTGGCAAAGACTTTAATGCAAAGTTAGTAGCTACCATTGATCTGACCCTTCCCAACTGTTTAGAAAAAGAACTGGTTATTCAAAGGCTTGTTTAGTTTGAATGATGTTATTCAGATACAATACACGCTTAGGAAGTATCGATGTTCAAGAAAGGAACTTGTTATTCAAGGGCTTGTTTAGTTTCGTTGATGTTAGTCTGAAGATTAGGAAAGAAGGATTTTAATGAAAATTATTAGTTTTGTTGGTCTCTAGCAATGACTTTAAGCCAAAGTAACTAGCTACCTTTAATCTGACCCTTCCCAACTGTTTAGAAAAAGTGCTGGTTATTCAAAAGCTTGTTTAGTTTGAATGATGTTAGTCTGAAGATCAGGAAAGAAGGATTTTATTGAAAATTGTTAGTTTTGTTGGTCTCTAGCAAAGACTTTCAGCCAAAGTAATTAGCTACCTTTGATCAAACCCTTCCCAACTGTTTTGGAAGAGAACTGGTTATTCAAAGGCTTGTTTAGTTTGCTTGATGTTAGTCTGCAGATTAGGAAAGAAGTATTTTATAGAAAATCGTTATTTTTTTTGGTCTCTAGCAAAGACTTTTAGCCAAAGTAACTACCTACCATTCATCTGACCCTTCCCAACTGTTTAGGAAAAGAACTGGTTATTCAAAGGCTTGATTTGTTTTAATGATGATAGTCGGATACAATACATGTTTAGGAAGTATCGATGTTCAAGAAAGGAACTGGTTATTCAAAGGCTTGTTTAGTTTTGTTGATGTTAGTCAAATACAATACTTGCCTAGGAAGTATCGATGTTCAAGAAAGGAACTTGTTATTCAAGGGCTTGTTTAGTTTGGTTGATGTTAGTCTGAAGATTATGAAGGAAGGATTTATTGAAAATTGTTAGTTTTGTTGGTCTCAGGCAAAGACTTTCAGCCAAAATAACTTGCTACCATTGATCTGACCCTTCCCAACTGTTTAGGAAAAGAACTTGTTATTCAAAGGCTTGTTTAGTTTGAATGATGTTAGTCAGATACAATACATGCTTAGGAAGTATCGATGTTCAAGAAAGGAACTGGTTATTCAAAGGCTTGTTTAGTTTGCTTGATGTTAGTCTGCAGATAAGGAAAGAAGTATTTTATAGAAAATCTTTAGTTTTGTTGGTCTCTAGCAAAGACTTTGAGCCAAAGTAACTAGCTACCATTAATATGACCCTTCCCAGCTGTTTAAGAAAAGAACTAGTTATTCAAAGGCTTGATTAGTTTTAATGATGTTAGTCGAATACAATACATGTTTAAGAAGTGTCGATGTTCAAGAAAGGAACTTGTTATTCAAAGGCTTGTTTAGTTTGGTTTATGTTAGTCTGAAGATTAGGAAAGAAGTATTTTATTGAAAATTGTTAGTTTTGTTGGTCTCTAGCAAAGACTTTAAGCCAAAGTAACTAGCTACCATTTATCTGACCCTTCCCAACTGTTTAGAAAAAGAACTGGTTATTCAAAGGCCTGTTTTGTTTCGTTGATTTTAGCCTGAAGATTAAGAAAGTAGGATTTTATTTATAATTGTTAGTTTTGTTGGTCTCTTGCAAAGACTTTAAGCCAATGTAACTGGCTACCATTGATCTGATCCTTCCCAACTATTTAGAAAAAGAGCTGGTTATTTAAAGGCTTGTTTTGTTTGAATGATATTAGTCCGATACAATACATGCTTAGGAAGTATCAATGTTCAAGAAAGGAACTGGTTATTCAAAGGCTTGTTTAGTTTTGTTAATGTTAGTCTGAAGATTAGGAAAGAAGGATTTTATTGAAAATTGTTAGTTTTTTTGGTCTCAGGCAAATACTTTCAGCCAAAGTAACTGGCTACCATTGATCTGACCCTTCCCAACTATTTAGAAAAAGAACTTGTTATTCAAAGGCTTGCCTAGTTTGAATGATGTTAGTCAGATACAATACATGCTTAGGAAGTATCGATGTTCAAGAAAGGAATTGGTTATTCAAATGCTTATTTAGTTTGCTTGATGTTAGTCTGCAGATTATGAAAGAAGTATTTTATAGAAAATCGTTAGTTTTGTTGGTCTCTAGCAAAGACTTTGAGCCAAAGTAACTAGCTACCATTGATCTGACCCTTTCCAACTGTTTAGGAAAAGAACAGGTTATTCAAAGGCTTGATTAGTTTTAATGATGTTAGTCGGACACAATTCATGTTTAGGAAGTGTCGATGTTCAAGAAAGGAACTGGTTATTCAAAGGCTTGTTAAGTTTGGTTGATGTTAGTCTTAAGATTAGGAAAGAAGGATTTTATTGAAAATTGTTTGTTTTGTTTGTCTCAGGCAAAGACTTTCAGCCAAAGTAACTAGCTACCATTGATCTGACCCTTCCTAACTGTTTAGGAAACGAACTAGTTATTCAAAGAAGGCTTGTTTAGTTTGAATGATGTTAGTCTGAAGATTAGGAAAGAAGGATTTTATTGAAAATTGTTAGTTTAGTTGGTCTCTAGCAAAGACTTTAAGCCAAAGTAACTAGCTACAATTTATCTGACCCTTTCCAACTGTTTAGAAAAAGAACTGGTTATTCAAAGGCCTGTTTAGTTTTGTTGATGTTAGCCTGAAGATTTGGAAAGAAGGATTTTAATGAAAATTGTTAGTTTTGTTGGTCTCTAGCAAAGACTTTAAGCCAAAGTAACTAGCTACCATTTATCTGACCCTTCCGAACTATTTAGAAAATGTGCTGGTTATTTAAAGGCTTTTTTTGTTTTAATGATATTAGTCAGATTCAATACATGCTTAGGAAGTATCAATGTTCAAGAAAGGAACTGGTTATTCAAAGGCTTGTTTAGTTTGGTTGATGTTAGTTTGCAGATTAGGAAAGAAGGATAATATTTAAAATTGTTAGTTTTTTTGTCTCTAGCAAAGACTTTAAGCCAAAGTAACTGGCTACCATTTATCTGACCCTTCCCAACTGTTTAGAAAAAGAGCTGGTTATTCAAAGGCCTGTTTAGTTTTGTTGATGTTAGCCTGAAGATTAGGAAAGAAGGATTTTATTAAAAATTGTTAGTTTTGTTGGTCTCAGGCAAAGACTTTCAGCCAAAGTAACTGGCTACCATTGATCTGACCCTTCCCAACTGTTTAGGAAAAGAACTGGTTATTAAAAGGCTTGTTTAGTTTGAATGATGTTAGTCAGATACAATACATGCTTAGGAAGTATCGCTGTTCAAGAAAGGAACTGGTTATTCAAAGGCTTGATTAGTTTTAATGATGTTAGTCGGATACAATACATGTTTAGGAAGTGTCGATGTTCAAGAAAGGAACTGGTTATTCAAAGGCTTGTTTAGTTTGGTTGATGTTAGTCTGATTATTAGGAAAGAAGGATTTCATTGAAAATTGTTAGTTTTGTTGGTCTCAGGCAAAGACTTTCAGCCAAAGTAACTAGCTACCATTGATCTGACCCTTCCTAACTGTTTAGGAAAAGAACTGGTTATTCAAAGGCTTGTTTAGTTTGAATGATGTTATTCTGAAGATTAGGAAAGAAGGATTTTATTGAAATTGTTAGTTTTGTTGGTCTCTAGCAAAGACTTTAAGCCAAAGTAACTAGCTACCATTTATCTGACCCTTCCCAACTGTTTAGAAAATGAACTGGTTATTCAAAGGCCTGTTTAGTTTGAATGATGTTAGTCAGATACTCTACACTCTTAGGAAGTATCGATGTTCAAGAAAGGAACTGGTTATTCAAAGGCTTGTTTAGTTTGGTTGATGTTAGTCTGCAGATTAGGAAAGAAGTATTTTATAGAAAATCGTTAGTTTTGTTGGTCTCTAGGAAAGACTTTGAGCCAAAGTAACTAGCTACCATTGATCTGACCCTTCCCAACTGTTTAGGAAAAGAACTTGTTATTCAAAGGCTTGTTTAGTTTAAATGATGTTAGTCAGATACAATACATGCTCAGGAAGTATCGATGTTCAAGAAAGGAACTGGTTATTCAAAGGCTTGTTTAGTGTGCTTGATGTTAGTCTGCAGATTAGGAAAGAAGTATTTTATATAAAATTGTTAGTTTTGTTGGTCTCTATAAAAGACTTTAAGCAAAAGTAACTAGCTACCATTTATCTGACCCTTCCGAACTGTTTAGAAAAAGAACTGGTTATTCAAAGGCCTGTTTAGTTTTGTTGATGTTAGCCTGAAGATTAGGAAAGAAGGATTTTATCGAAATTTGTTAGTTTTGTTGGTCTCTAGCAAAGACTTTAAGCCAAAGTTACTAGCTACCATTGATCTTACCCTTCCGAACTATTTAGAAAATGAGCTGGTTATTCAAAGGCTTGTTTTGTTTGAATGATATTAGTCAGATACAATACATGCTTAGGAAGTATCAATGTTCAAGAAAGGAACTGGTTATTCAAAGGCTTGTTTAGTTTGCTTGATGTTAGTCTGCAGATTAGGAAAGAAGTATTTTATAGAAAATCGTTATTTTTTTTGGTCTCTAGGAAAGACTTTGAGCCAAAGTAACTAGCTACCATTGATCTGACCATTTCCAACTGTTTAGGAAAAGAACTGGTTATTCAAAGGCTTGTTTAGTTTGAATGATGTTAGTCTGAAGATTAGGAAAGAAGGATTTTATTGAAAATTGTTAGTTTTTTTTATCTCTAGCAAAGACTTTAAGCCAAAGTAACTAGCTACCATTTATATGACCCTTCCGAACTGTTTAGAAAAAGAACTGGTTATTCAAAGGCCTTTTTAGTTTTGTTGACGTTAGCCTGAAGATTAGGAAAGAAGGATTTTATTGAAAATTGTTAGTTTTGTTGATCTCTAGCAAAGACTTTAAGCCAAAGTCACTAGCTACCATTGATCTGACCCTTCCCAACTGTTTAGAAAAAGAGCTGGTTATTCAAAGGCTTATTTTGTTGGAATGATACTAGTCAGATACAATACATGCTTAGGAAATATCAATGCTCAAGAAAGGAACTGGTTATTCAAAGGCTTGTTTAGTTTGGTTGATGTTAGTCTGAAGATTAGGAAAAAAGGATTTTTTAGAAAATGGTTAGTTTTGTTGGTCTCAGGCAAAGACTTTAAGCCAAAGTAACTGGCTACCATTGATCTGACCCTTCCCAACTGTTTTGGAAAAGAACTGGTTATTCAAAGGCTTATTTAGTTTTAATGATGTTAGTCAGATACAATACATGCTCAGGAAGTATCGATGTTCAAGAAAGGAACTGGTTATTCAAAGGCTTGTTTAGTTTGCTTGATGTTAGTCTGCAGATTAGGAAAGAAGTATTTTATATAAAATTGTTAGTTTTGTTGGTCTATATAAAAGACTTTAAGCAAAAGTAACTAGCTACCATTTATCTGACCCTTCCGAACTGTTTAGAAAAAGAACTGGTTATTCAAAGGCCTGTTTAGTTTTGTTGATGTTAGCCTGAAGATTAGGAAAGAAGGATTTTATTGAAAATTGTTAGTTTTGTTGGTCTCTAGCAAAGACTTTAAGCCAAAGTTACTAGCTACCATTGATCTGACCCTTCCGAACTATTTAGAAAATGAGCTGGTTATCCAAAGGCTTGTTTAGTTTGAGTGATATTAGTCAGATACAATACATGCTTAGGGAGTATCAATGTTCAAGAAAGGAACTGGTTATTCAAAGGCTTGTTTAGTTTGCTTGATGTTAGTCTGCAGATTAGGAAAGAAGTATTTTATAGAGAATCGTTATTTTTTTTGGTTTCAAGGAGAGACTTTGAGCCAAAGTAACTAGCTACCATTGATCTGACCATTCCCAACTGTTTAGGAAAAGAACTGGTTATTCAAAGGCTTGTTTAGTTTGAGTGATATTAGTCAGATACAATACATGCTTAGGGAGTATCAATGTTCAAGAAAGAAACTGGTTATTCAAAGGCTTGTTTAGTTTGCTTGATGTTAGTCTGCAGATTAGGAAAGAAGTATTTTATAGAGAATCGTTATTTTTTTTGGTTTCAAGGAGAGACTTTGAGCCAAAGTAACTAGCTACCATTGATCTGACCATTCCCAACTGTTTAGGAAAAGAACTGGTTATTCAAAGGCTTGTTTAGTTTGAGTGGTGTTAGTCTGAAGATTAGGAAAGAAGGATTTTATTGAAAATTGTTAGTTTTTTTTTATCTCTAGCAAAGACTTTAAGACAAAGTAACTAGCTACCATTTATCTGACCCTTCCGAACTGTTTAGAAAAAGAACTGGTTATTCAAAGGCCTGTTTAGTTTTGTTGACGTTAGCCTGAAGATTAGGAAAGAAGGATTTTATTGAAAATTGTTAGTTTTGTTGATCTCTAGCAAAGACTTTAAGCCAAAGTCACTAGCTACCATTGATCTGACCCTTCCCAACTGTTTAGAAAAAGAGCTGGTTATTCAAAGGCTTATTTTGTTGGAATGATATTAGTCAGATACAATACATGCTTAGGAAATATCAATGCTCAAGAAAGGAACTGGTTATTCAAAGGCTTGTTTAGTTTGGTTGATGTTAGTCTGAAGATTAGGAAAGAAGGATTTTTAAGAAAATGGTTAGTTTTGTTGGTCTCAGGCAAAGACTTTCAGCCAAAGTAACTTGCTACCATTGATCTGACCCTTTCCAACTGTTTTGGAAAAGAACTGGTTATTCAAAGGCTTATTTAGTTTTAATGATGTTAGTCATATACAATACACGCTTAGGAAGTATCGATGTTCAAGAAAAGAACTTGTTATTCAAAGGCTTATTTAGTTTGGTGGATGTTAGTCTGAAGATTAGGAAAGAAGGATTTTATTGAAAATTGTTAGTTTTGTTCATCTCAGGCAAAGACTTTCAGCCAATGTAAATGGCTACCATTGATCTGACCCTTCCCAACTGTTTAGGAAAAGAACCTGTTATTCAAAGGCTTGTTTAGTTTGAATGATGTTAGTCAGATACAATACATGCTTAGGAAGTATCGATGTTCAAGAAAGGAACTGGTTATTCAAAGGCTTGTTTAGTTTAAATGATGTTGGTCGGATACAATACATGCTTAGGAAGTATCGATGTTCAAGAAAGGAACTTGTTATTCAAAGGCTTGTTTAGTTTGGTTGATGTTAGTATAAGATTAAGAAAGAAGGATTTATTTAAAATTGTTAGTTTTTTTGGCCTCTAGCAAAGACTTTAAGCCAAAGTAACAAGCAACCATTGATCTGACCCTTCCCAACTGTTTAGGAAAAGAACTGATTATGCAAAGGCTTGTTTAGTTTGAATGATGTTAGTCAGATACAATACATGCTTAGGAAGTATCGATGTTCAAGAAAGGAACTGGTTATTCAAAGGCCGGTTTAGTTTGGTTGATGTTAGTCTGAAGATTAGGAAAGAAGAATTTTACTCAAAAATTGTTATTTTTTTGTCTCTGGCAAAGACTTTAAGCCAATGTAAGTAGCTACCATTGATCTGACCTTTCCCAACTGTTTAGGAAACGAACTGGTTATTCAAAGGCTTGTTTAGTTATAATGATGTTAGTCAGATACAATACATGCTTTGGAAGTATCTATGTTCAAGAAAGGAACTTGTTATTCAAAGGCGTGTTTAGTTCGGTTGATGTTAGTCTGAAGATTAGGAAAGAAGGATTTTATTGAAAATTGTTAGTTTTGTTGGTCTCAGGCAAAGACTTTCAGCCAAAGTAACTGGCTACCATTGATCTGACCCTTCCCAAATGTTTAGGAAAAGAACCTGTTATTCAAAGGCTTGTTTTGTTTGAATGATGTTAGTCAGATATAATACATGCTTAGGAAGTATCGATGTTCAAGAAAGGAACTGGTTATTCAAAGGCTTGTTTAGTTTGCTTGATGTTAGTCTGCAGATTAGGAAAGAAGTATTTTATAGAAAATCGTTAGTTTTGTTGGTCTCTAGCAAAGACTTTGAGCCAAAGTAACTAGCTACCATTGATCTGACCCTTCCCTGCTGTTTAGGAAAAGAACTGGTTATTCAAAGGCTTGTTTAGTTTAAATGATGTTAGTCGGATTCAATACATGCTTAGGAAGTATCAATGTTCAAGAAAGGAACTGGTTATTCAAAGGCTTGTTTAATTTGGTTGATGTTAGTCTGAAGATTAGGAAAGAAGGATTTTATTGAAAATTGTTATTTTTTTGTCTCTAGCAAAGACTTTAAGCCGAAGTAACTAGCTACCATTGATCTGACCCTTCCCAACTGTTTAGAAAAAGAACTGGTTATTCAAAGGCTTGTTTAGTTTGAATGATGTTAGTCTGAAGATTAGGAAAGAAGGATTTTATTGAAAATTGTTAGTTTTGTTGGTCTCTAGCAAAGACTTTAAGCCAAAGTAACTAGCTACCATTTATCTGACCCTTCCCAACTGTTTAGAAAAAGAACTGGTTATTCAAAGGCCTGTTTAGTTTCGTTGATTTTAGCCTGAAGATTAAGAAAGAAGGATTTTATTTATAATTGTTAATTTTGTTGGTCTCTTGCAAAGACTTTAAGCCAATGTAACTGGCTACCATTGATCTGATCCTTCCCAACTATTTAGAAAAAGAGCTGGTTATTTAAAGGCTTGTTTTGTTTGAATGATATTAGTCCGATACAATACATGCTTAGGAAGTATCAATGTTCAAGAAAAGAACTGGTTATTCAAAGGCTTGTTTAGTTTTGTTGATGTTAGTCTGAAGATTAGGAAAGAAGGATTTTATTGAAAATTGTTAGTTTTTTTGGTCTCAGGCAAATACTTTCAGCCAAAGTAACTGCCTACCATTGATCTGACCCTTCCCAACTATTTAGAAAAAGAACTTGTTATTCAAAGGCTTGCTTAGTTTGAATGATGTTAGTCAGATACAATACATGCTTAGGAAGTATCGATGTTCAAGAAAGGAATTGGTTATTCAAATGCTTATTTAGTTTGCTTGATGTTAGTCTGCAGATTATGAAAGAAGTATTTTATAGAAAATCGTTAGTTTTGTTGGTCTCTAGCAGAGACTTTGAGCCAAAGTAACTAGCTACCATTGATCTGACCCTTCCCAACTGTTTAGGAAAAGAACAGGTTATTCAAAGGCTTGATTAGTTTTAATGATGTTAGTCGAATACAATACATGTTTAGGAAGTGTCGATGTTCAAGAAAGGAACTGGTTATTCAAAGGCTTGTTTAGTTTGGTTGATGTTAGTCTTAAGATTAGGAAAGAAGGATTTTATTGAAAATTGTTTGTTTTGTTGGTCTCTTGCAATGACTTTAATTAAGCCAAAGTTACTAGCTACCATTGATCTGACCTTTCCGAACTATTTAGAAAAAGAGCTGGTTATTTAAAGGCTTGTTTTGTTTGAATGATATTAGTCAGATTCAATACATGCTTAGGAAGTATCAATGTTCAAGAAAGGAACTGGTTATTTAAAGGTCTTTTTAGTTTGGTTGATGTTAGTTTGCAGATTAGGAAAGAAGGATATTATTTAAAATTGTTAGTTTTTTTGTCTCTAGCAAAGACTTTAAGCCAAAGTAACTGGCTACCATTTATCTGACCCTTCCCAACTGTTTAGAAAAAGAGCTGGTTATTCAAAGGCCTGTTTAGTTTTGTTGATGTTAGCCTGAAGATTAGGAAAGAAGGATTTTATTGAAAATTGTTAGTTTTGTTGGTCTCAGGCAAAGACTTTCAGCCAAAGTAACTGGCTACCATTGATCTGACCCTTCCCAACTGTTTAGGAAAAGAACTGGTTATTCAAAGGCTTGTTTAGTTTGAATGATGTTAGTCAAATACAATACATGCCTAGGAAGTATCGATGTTCAAGAATGGAACTTGTTATTGAAAGGCTTGTTCAGTTTGGTTGATGTTCGTCTGAAGATTAGGAAAGAAGGATATATTGAAAATTGTTAGTTTTGTTGGTCTTTAGCAAAGACTTTAAGCCAAAGTAACTAGCTACCATTGATCTGACCCTTCCCAACTGTTTAGAAAATGAACTGGTTATTCAAAGGCCTGTTTAGTTTGAATGATGTTAGTCAGATACTATACACGCTTAGGAAGTATCGATGTTCAAGAAAGGAACTGGTTATTCAAAGGCTTGTTTAGTTTGGTTGATGTTAGTCTGCAGATTAGGAAAGAAGTATTTTATAGAAAATCGTTAGTTTTGTTGGTCTCTACGAAAGACTTTGAGCCAAAGTAACTAGCTACCATTGATCTGACCCTTCCCAACTGTTTAGGAAAAGAACTTGTTATTCAAAGGCTTGTTTAGTTTAAATGATGTTAGTCAGATACAATACATGCTCAGGAAGTATCGATGTTCAAGAAAGGAACTGGTTATTCAAAGGCTTGTTTAGTTTGCTTGATGTTAGTCTGCAGATTAGGAAAGAAGTATTTTATATAAAATTGTTAGTTTTGTTGGTCTCTATAAAAGACTTTAAGCAAAAGTAACTAGCTACCATTTATCTGACCCTTCCGAACTGTTTAGAAAAAGAACTGGTTACTCAAAGGCCTGTTTAGTTTTGTTGATGTTAGCCTGAAGATTAGGAAAGAAGGATTTTATTGAAAATTGTTAGTTTTGTTGGTCTCTAGCAAAGACTTAAAGCCAAAGTTACTAGCTACCATTTATCTGACCCTTCCAAACTATTTAGAAAATGAGCTGGTTATTCAAAGGCTTGTTTAGTTTGCTTGATGTTAGTCTGCAGATTAGGAAAGAAGGATTTTATTTAAAACTGTTATTTTTTTTGTCTCTAGTAAAGATTTTAAGCCAAAGTAACTTGCTACCCTTTTTCTGACCCTTCCCAACTGTTTAGAAAAAGAGCTGGTTATTCAAAGGCCTGTTTAGTTTTGTTGATGTTAGCCTGAAGATTAGGAAAGAAGGATTTTATTGAAAATTGTTAGTTTTGTTGGTCTCTAGCAAAGATTTTAAGCCAAAGTAACTTGCTACCCTTTTTCTGACCCTTCCTAACTGTTTAGAAAAAGAGCTGGTTATTCAAAGGCCTGTTTAGTTTTGTTGATGTTAGCCTGAAGATTAGGAAAGAAGGATTTTATTGAAAATTGTTAGTTTTGTTGGTCTCAGACAAAGACTTTCAGCCAAAGTAACTGGCTACCATTGATCTGACCCTTCCCAACTGTTTAGGAAAAGAACTTGTTATTCAAAGGCTTGTTTAGTTTTAATGATGTTAGTCAGATACAATACATGCTTAGGAAGTATCGATGTTCAAGAAAGGAACTGGTTATTCAAAGGCTTGTTTAGTTTGCTTGATGTTAGTCTGCAGATTAGGAAAGAAGTATTTTATAGAAAATCGTTAGTTTTGTTGGTCTCTAGCAAAGACTTTCAGCCAAAGTAACTAGCTACCATTCATCTGACCCTTCCCAACTGTTTAGGATAAGAACTGGTTATTCAAAGGCTTGATTAGTTTTAATGATTTCAGTCGGATACAATTCATGTTTAGGAAGTGTCGATATTCAAGAAAGGAACTGGTTATTCAAAGGCTTGTTTAGTTTGGTTGATGTTAGTCTGAAGATTAGGAAAGAAGGATTTTATTGAAAATTGTTAGTTTTTTTTGTCTCAGGCAAAGACTTTCAGCCAAAGTAACGAGCTACCATTGATCTGACCCTTCCTAACTGTTTAGGAAAAGAACTGGTTATTCAAAGGCTTGTTTAGTTTGGTTGATGTTAGTCTGAAGATTAGGAAAGAAGGATTTTATTTAAAATTGTTAGTTTTTTTTGTCTCTAGCAAAGATTTTAAGCCAAAGTAACTTGCTACCCTTTTTCTGACCCTTCCCAACTGTTTAGAAAAAGAGCTGGTTATTCAAAGGCCTGTTTAGTTTTGTTGATGTTAGCCTGAAGATTAGGAAAGAAGGATTTTATTGAAAATTTTTAGTTTTGTTTGTCTCAGGCAAAGACTTTCAGCCAAAGTAACGGGCTACCATTGATCCGACCCTTTCCAACTGTTTAGGAAAAGAACTTGTTATTCAAAGGCTTGTTTAGTTTGAATGATGTTAATCAGATACAATACATGCTTAGGAAGTATCGCTGTTCAAGAAAGGAACTGGTTATTCAAAGGCTTGTTTAGTTTGGTTGTTGTTAGTCTGAAGATTAGGAAAAAAGGATTTTATTCAAAATCGTTATTTTTGTTGGTCTCAGGCAAAGACTTTCAGCCAAAGTAACTGTCTACCATTGATCTGACCCTTCCCAAATGTTTAGGAAAAGAACTTGTTATTCAAAGGCTTGTTTAGTTTGAATGATGTTAGTCAGATACAATACATGCTTAGGAAGTATCGATGTTCAAGAAAGGAACTGGTTATTCAAAGGCTTGTTTAGTTTGAATGATGTTAGTCAAATACAATACATGCCTAGGAAGTATCGATGTTCAAGAATGGAACTTGTTATTGAAAGGCTTGTTCAGTTTGGTTGATGTTCGTCTGAAGAATAGGAAAGAAGGATATATTGAAAATTGTTAGTTTTGTTGGTCTTTAGCAAAGACTTTAAGCCAAAGTAACTAGCTACCATTGATCTGACCCTTCCCAACTGTTTAGAAAATGAACTGGTTATTCAAAGGCCTGTTTAGTTTGAATGATGTTAGTCAGATACTATACACGCTTAGGAAGTATCGATGTTCAAGAAAGGAACTGGTTATTCAAAGGCTTGTTTAGTTTGGTTGATGTTAGTCTGCAGATTAGGAAAGAAGTATTTTATAGAAAATGGTTAGTTTTGTTGGTCTCTAGGAAAGACTTTGAGCCAAAGTAACTAGCTACCATTGATCTGACCCTTCCCAACTGTTTAGGAAAAGAACTTGTTATTCAAAGGCTTGTTTAGTTTAAATGATGTTAGTCAGATACAATACATGCTCAGGAAGTATCGATATTCATGAAAGGAACTGGTTATTCAAAGGCTTGTTTAGTTTGCTTGATGTTAGTCTGCAGATTAGGAAAGAAGTATTTTATATAAAATTGTTAGTTTTGTTGGTCTCTATAAAAGACTTTAAGCAAAAGTAACTAGCTACCATTTATCTGACCCTTCCAAACTATTTAGAAAATGAGCTGGTTATTCAAAGGCTTGTTTAGTTTGCTTGATGTTAGTCTGCAGATTAGGAAAGAAGGATTTTATTTAAAACTGTTATTTTTTTTGTCTCTAGTAAAGATTTTAAGCCAAAGTAACTTGCTACCCTTTTTCTGACCCTTCCCAACTGTTTAGAAAAAGAGCTGGTTATTCAAAGGCCTGTTTAGTTTTGTTGATGTTAGCCTGAAGATTAGGAAAGAAGGATTTTATTGAAAATTGTTAGTTTTGTTGGTCTCTAGCAAAGATTTTAAGCCAAAGTAACTCTCTACCCTTTTTCTGACCCTTCCTAACTGTTTAGAAAAAGAGCTGGTTGTTCAAAGGCCTGTTTAGTTTTGTTGATGTTAGCCTGAAGATTAGGAAAGAAGGATTTTATTGAAAATTGTTAGTTTTGTTGGTCTCAGACAAAGACTTTCAGCCAAAGTAACTGGCTACCATTGATCTGACCCTTCCCAACTGTTTAGGAAAAGAACTTGTTATTCAAAGGCTTGTTTAGTTTTAATGATGTTAGTCAGATACAATACATGCTTAGGAAGTATCGATGTTCAAGAAAGGAACTGGTTATTCAAAGGCTTGTTTAGTTTGCTTGATGTTAGTCTGCAGATTAGGAAAGAAGTATTTTATAGAAAATTGTTAGTTTTGTTGGTCTCTAGCAAAGACTTTCAGCCAAAGTAACTAGCTACCATTCATCTGACCCTTCCCAACTGTTTAGGAAAAGAACTGGTTATTCAAAGGCTTGATTAGTTTTAATGATTTCAGTCGGATACAATACATGTTTAGGAAGTGTCGATATTCAAGAAAGGAACTGGTTATTCAAAGGCTTGTTTAGTTTGGTTGATGTTAGTCTGAAGATTAGGAAAGAAGGATTTTATTGAAAATTGTTAGTTTTTTTTGTCTCAGGCAAAGACTTTCAGCCAAAGTAACTAGCTACCATTGATCTGACCCTTCCTAACTGTTTAGGAAAAGAACTGGTTATTCAAAGGCTTGTTTAGTTTGGTTGATGTTAGTCTGAAGATTAGGAAAGAAGGATTTTATTTAAAATTGTTAGTTTTTTTGTCTCTAGCAAAGATTTTAAGCCAAAGTAACTTGCTACCCTTTTTCTGACCCTTCCCAACTGTTTAGAAAAAGAGCTGGTTATTCAAAGGCCTGTTTAGTTTTGTTGATGTTAGCCTGAAGATTAGGAAAGAAGGATTTTATTGAAAATTGTTAGTTTTGTTTGTCTCAGGCAAAGACTTTCAGCCAAAGTAACTGGCTACCATTGATCCGACCCTTTCCAACTGTTTAGGAAAAGAACTTGTTATTCAAAGGCTTGTTTAGTTTGAATGATGTTAATCAGATACAATACATGCTTAGGAAGTATCGCTGTTCAAGAAAGGAACTGGTTATTCAAAGGCGTGTTTAGTTTGGTTGTTGTTAGTCTGAAGATTAGGAAAAAAGGATTTTATTCAAAATCGTTATTTTTGTTGGTCTCAGGCAAAGACTTTCAGCCAAAGTAACTGTCTACCATTGATCTGACCCTTCCCAAATGTTTAGGAAAAGAACTTGTTATTCAAAGGCTTGTTTAGTTTGAATGATGTTAGTCAGATACAATACATGCTTAGGAAGTATCGATGTTCAAGAAAGGAACTGGTTATTCAAAGGCTTGTTTAGTTTGGTTGATGTTAGTCTGCAGATTAGGAAAGAAGTATTTTATTTTTTTGCAGCCAAAGTATCTAGCTACCATTGATATTTCCCCTCCCAACTGTCTTGGAAAAGAACTGGTTTATGATTCAATCATTTTTTTAGTTTAACTGATGTTTGTCAGATACAATACATACATGTTTAGAAGGTAAGGGTTTTCACTAATAATTGGTACAATTTTAGCTTTATTGGTCTCAGGAAACTTTCAGTCAAAACAACTAGCTACCATTGATCTGACCCTTCCCAACTGTCTAGGAAAGAAATTGGTTTAAGATTTAATAGCTTGTTTAGTTTGAATGATGTTTGTCGGATACAATACATGCTTAGGAATTATTGATGTTCAAGACCGGAACTGGTTATTCAAAGGCTTGTTTAGTTTGGTTGATGTTAGTCTGAAGATTAGGAAAGAAGGATTTCATTGAAAATTGTTAGATTTGTTGGTCTCTGGCAAAGACTTTAAGCCAAAGTCACTAGCTACCATTGATCTGACCCTTCCCAACTGTTTAGAAAAAGAACTGGTTATTCAAAGGCTTATTTAGTTTGAATAATGTTAGTCAGATACAATACATACTTAGGAAGTAAGGGTTTTGACTGAAAATTATCAGTTTTATTGGTCTCAGGCAAAGACTTTCAGCCAAACTAAGTAGCTACCATTGATCTGACCCTTCCCAAGTGTCTAGGAAAGAAATTGGTGTAAGATTTAATAGGTTGTTTAGTTTGAATGGTGTTAGTCGGATACAATACATGTTTAGGAAGTATCGATGTTCAAGAAAGGAACTGGTTATTCAAAGGCTTGTTTAGTTTAGTTGATGTTAGTTGAAGATTAGGAAAGGAGGATTTCATTGAAAATTGTTAGTTTTGTTGGTCTCAGGTAAAGACTTTCAGCCAAAGTATCTAGCTACCATTGATCTGACCCCACCCAACTGTCTTGGAAAGGAACTGGTTTATGATTCAACATTTGTTTAGTTTAAATGATGTTTGTCAGATACAATACATACTTGCTTAGAAAGTAAGGGTTTTCACTAATAATTGGTACAATTTTAGCTTTATTAGTCTCAGGAAACTTTCAGTCAAAACAACTAGCTACCATTGATCTGACCCTTCCCAACTGTCTAGGAAAGAAATTGGTTTAAGAAGTAATAGCTTGTTTAGTTTGAATGATGTTAGTCGGATACAATACATACTTAGGAAGTATCGATGTTCAAGACCGGAACTGGTTATTCAAAGGCTTGTTTAGTTTGGTTGATGTTAGTCTGAAGATTAGGAAAGAAGGATTTCAGTGAAAATTGTTAGATTGGTTGGTCTCTGGCAAAGACTTTAAGCCAAAGTCACTAACTACCATTGATCTGACCCTTCCCAACTGTTTAGAAAAAGAACTGCTTATTCAAAGGCTTGTTTAGTTTGAATGATGTTAGTCAGATACAATGCATGCTTAGGAAGTATCGATGTTCAAGAAAGGGACTGGTTATTCAAAGGCTTGTTTAGTTTGGTTGATGTTAGTCTGAAGATTAGGAAAAAAGGATTTTATTCAAAATCGTTATTTTTGTTGGTCTCAGGCAAAGACTTTCAGCCAAAGTAACTGTCTACCATTGATCTGACCCTTCCCAAATGTTTAGGAAAAGAACTTGTTATTCAAAGGCTTGTTTAGTTTGAATGATGTTAGTCAGATACAATACATGCTTAGGAAGTATCGATGTTCAAGAAAGGAACTGGTTATTCAAAGGCTTGTTTAGTTTGGTTGATGTTAGTCTGCAGATTAGGAAAGAAGTATTTTATTTTTTTTCAGCCAAAGTATCTAGCTACCATTGATATTACCCCTCCCAACTGTCTCTTGGAAAAGAACTGGTTTATGATTCAATCATTTGTTTAGTTTAAATGATGTTTGTCACATACAATACATACATATTTAGAAGGTAAGGGTTTTCACTAATAATTGGTACAATTTTAGCTTTATTGGTCTCAGGAAACTTTCAGTCAAAACAACTAGCTACCATTGATCTGACCCTTCCCAACTGTCTAGGAAAGAAATTGGTTTAAGATTTAATAGCTTGTTTAGTTTGAATGATGTTAGTCAGATTCAATACATGCTTAGGAAGTATCGATGTTCAAGACCGGAACTGGTTATTCAAAGGCTTGTTTAGTTTGGTTGATGTTAGTCTGAAGATTAGGAAAGAAGGATTTCAGTTAAAATTGTTAGATTGGTTGGTCTCTGGCAAAGACTTTAAGCCAAAGTCACTAACTACCATTGATCTGACCCTTCCCAACTGTTTAGAAAAAGAACTGGTTATTCAAAGGCTTGTTTAGTTTGAATGATGTTAGTCAGATACAATACACGCTTAGGAAGTATCGATGTTCAAGAAAGGAACTTGTTATTCAAGGGCTTGTTTGGTTTCGTTCATGTTAGTCTGAAGATTAGGAAAGAAGGATTTTAATGAAAATTATTAGTTTTGTTGGTCTCTAACAAAGACTTTAAGCCAAAGTTACTACCTACCTTTGATCTGACCCTTCCCAACTGTTTAGAAAAAGAGCTGGTTATTCAAAAGCTTGTTTAGTTTGAATGACGTTAGTCTGAAGATTAGGAAAGAAGGATTTTATTGAAAATTATTAGTTTTGTTGGTCTCTAGCAAAGACTTTAAGCCAATGTTACTAGCTACCTTTGATCTGACCCTTCCCAACTGTTTAGAAAAAGAGCTGGTTATTCAAAAGCTTGTTTAGTTTGAATGATGTTAGTCTGAAGATTAGGAAAGAAGGATTTTATTGAAAATTGTTAGTTTTGTTGGTTTGTAGCAAAGACTTTAAGCCAAAGTCACTAGCTACCATTGATCTGACCCTTCCCAACTGTTTAGAAAAGAACTGGTTATTCAAAGGCTTGTTTTGTTTGAATGATATTAGTCAGATACAATACATGCTTAGGAAGTATCAATGTTCAAGAAAGGAACTGGTTATTCAAAGGCTTGTTTAGTTTGGTTGATGTTAGTTTGCAGATTAGGAAAGAAGGATTTTATTTAAAATTGTTAGTTTTTTAGTCTATAGCAAAGACTTTAAGCCAAAGTAACTTGCTACCATTTATCTGACCCTTCCCAACTGTTTAGGAAAAGAACTGGTTATTCAAAGGCTTATTTAGTTTGAATGATGTTAGTCATATACAATACACGCTTAGGAAGTATCGATGTTCAAGAAAGGAACTTGTTATTCAAAGGCTTGTTTAGTTTGAATGATGTTAGTCAGATACAATACATGCTTAGGAAGTATCAATGTTCAAGAAAGGAACTGGTTATTCAAATGCTTATTTAGTTTGCTTGATTTTAGTCTGCAGATTAGGAAAGAAGGATTTTATTTAAAATTGTTAGTTTTTTAGTCTATAGCAAAGACTTTAAGCCAAAGTAACTTGCTACCATTTATCTGACCCTTCCCAACTGTTTAGGAAAAGAACTGGTTATTCAAAGGCTTATTTAGTTTGAATGATGTTAGTCATATACAATACACGCTTAGGAAGTATCGATGTTCAAGAAAGGAACTTGTTATTCAAAGGCTTGTTTAGTTTGAATGATGTTAGTCAGATACAATACATGCTTAGGAAGTATCAATGTTCAAGAAAGGAACTGGTTATTCAAATGCTTATTTAGTTTGCTTGATTTTAGTCTGCAGATTAGGAAAGAAGTATTTTATAGAAAATCGTTAGTTTTGTTCTTCTCTAGGAAAGACTTTGAGCCAAAGTAACTGGCTACCATTGATCTGACCCTTCCCAACTGTTTAGGAAAAGAACTGGTTATTCAAAGGCTGGTTTAGTTTTAATGATGTTAGTCAGATACAATACATGCTTAGGAAGTATCGCTGTTCAAGAAAGGAACTGGTTATTCAAAGGCTTGATTAGTTTTAATGATTTTAGTCGGATGCAATACATGTTTAGGAAGTGTCGATGTTCAAGAAAGGAACTGGTTATTCAAAGGCTTGTTTAGTTTGAATGATGTTAGTCTGAAGATTAGGAAAGAAGGATTTTATTGAAAATTGTTAGTTTTGTTGGTGTCTAGCAAAGACTTTAAGCCAAAGTTACTACCTACCATTTATCTGACCCTTCCGAACTATTTAGAAATTGAGCTGGTTATTTAAAGGCTTGTTTTGTTTGAATGATATTAGTCAGATTCAATACATGCTTAGGAAGTATCAATGTTCAAGAAAGGAACTGGTTATTCAAAGGCTTGTTTAGTTTGGTTGAAGTTAGTTTGCAGATTAGGAAAGAAGGATTTTATTTAAAATTGTTAGTTTTTTTGTCTCTAGCAAAGACTTTAAGCCAAAGTAACTTGCTACCATTTATCTGACCTTACTAACTGTTTAGAAAAAGAACTGTTTATTCAAAGGCCTGTTTAGTTTGGTTGATGTTAGCCTGAAGATAAGGAAAGAAGGATTTTATTGAAAATTGTTAGTTTTGTTGGTCTCTAGCAAAGACTTTAAGCCAAAGTTCTACCATTGATCTGACCCTTCCGAACTATTTAGAAAAAGAACTAGTTATTCAAAGGGCTGTTTAGTTTGGTTGATGTTAGCCTGAAGATTAGGAAAGAAGGATTTTATTGAAAATTGTTAGTTTTGTTGGTCTCTTGCAATGACTTTAATTAAGCCAAAGTTACTAGCTACCATCAATCTGACCTTTCCGAACTGTTTAGAAAAAGTCCTGGTTATTCAAAGGCTTGTTTTGTTTGAATGATATTAGTCTGAAGATTAGGAAAGAAAGATTTTATTGAAAATTGTTAGTTTTGTTGGTCTCAGGCAAAGACTTTCAGCCAAAGTAACTGGCTACCATTGATCTGACCCTTCCCTGCTGTTTAGGAAAAGAACTGGTTATTCAAAGGCTTGATTAGTTTAAATGATGTTAGTCGGATACAATACATGTTTAGGATGTGGCGATGTTCAAGAAAGGAACTGGTTATTCAAAGGCTTGTTTAGTTTGGTTGATGTTAGTCTGAAGATTAGAAAAGAAGGATTTTATTGAAAATTGTTAGTTTTGTATGTCTCAGGCAAAGACTTTCAGCCAAAGTAACTAGCTACCATTGATCTGACCCTTCCTAACTGTTTAGGAAAATAACTGGTTATTCAAAGGCTTGTTTAGTTTGAATGATGTTAGCCTGAAGATTAGGAAAGAAGGATTTTATTGAAAATTGTTAGTTTTGTTGGTCTCTAGGGAAGACTTTAAGCCAAAGTAACTAGCTACCATTTATCTGACCCTTCCCAACTGTTTAGAAAAAGAACTGGTTATTCAAAGGCCTGTTTAGTTTTGTTGATGTTAGCCTGAAGATTAGGAAAGAAGGATTTTATTGAAAATTGTTAGTTTTGTTGGTCTCTTGCAATGACTTTAATTAAGCCAAAGTTACTAGCTACCATTGATCTGACCTTTCCGAACTATTTAGAAAAAGTGCTGGTTATTCAAAGGCTTGTTTTGTTTGAATGATATTAGTCAGATACAATACATGCTTAGGAAGTATCAATGTTCAAGAAAGGAACTGGTTATTCAAAGGCTTGTTTAGTTTGGTTGATGTTAGTCTGAAGATTAGGAAAGGAGGATTTTATTGAAAATTGTTAGTTTTGTTGGTCTCTAGCAAAGACTTTAAGCCAAAGTAACTTGCTACCATTTATCTGACCCATCCCAACTGTTTAGAAAAAGAGCTGGTTATTCAAAGGCTTGTTTTGTTTGAATGATATTAGTCAGATACAATACATGCTTAGGAAGTATCAATATTCAAGAAAAGAACTGGTTATTCAAAGGCTTGTTTAGTTTTGTTGATGTTAGTCTGAAGATTAGGAAAGAAGGATTTTATTGAAAATTGTTAGTTTCGTTGGTCTCAGGCAAAGACTTTCAGCAAAAGTAACTAGCTACCATTGATCTGACCCTTCCTAACTGTTTAGGAAAAGAACTGGTTATTCAAAGGCTTGTTTAGTTTGAATGATGTTAGTCTGAAGATTAGGAAAGAAGGATTTTATTGAAAATTGTTAGTTTTGTTGGTCTCTAGCAAAGACTTTAAGCCAAAGTAACTAGCTACCATTTATCTGACCCTTCCCAACTGTTTAGAAAAGAACTGGTTATTCAAAGGCCTGTTTAGTTTTGTTGATGTTAGCCTGAAGATTAGGAAAGAAGGATTTTATTGAAAATTGTTAGTTTTGTTGGTCTCTTGCAATAACTTTAATTAAGCCAAAGTTACTTGCTACCATTGATCTGGCCTTTCCGAACTTTTTAGAAAAAGTGCTGGTTATTCAAAGGCCTGTTTTTTTGAATGATATTAGTCAAATACAATACATGCTTAGGAAGTATCAATGTTGAAGAAAGGAACTGGTTATTTAAAGGCTTTTTTAGTTTGGTTGATGTTAGTCTGAAGATTAGGAAAGAAGAATTTTATTTAAAATTGTTAGTTTTGTTGGTCTCAGGCAAAGACTTTCAGCCAAAGTAACTGACTACCATTGATCTGACCCTTCCCAACTGTTTAGGAAAACAACTGGTTATTCAAAGGCTTGTTTAGTTTGAATGATGTTAGTCAGATACAATACATGCTTAGAAAGTATCGATGTTCAAGAAAGGAACTGGTTATTCAAAGCCTTGTTTAGTTTGCTTGATGATAATCTGCAGATTAGGAAAGAAGTATTTTATAGAAAATCGTTAGTTTTGTTTGTCTCTAGCAAAGACTTTGAGCCAAAGTAACTAGCTACCATTGATCTGACCTCTTCCCAACTGTTTAGGAAAAGAACCTGTTATTCAAAGGCTTGATTAGTTTGAATGATGTTAGTCTGAAGATTAGGAAAGATGGATTTTATTGAAAATTGTTAGTTTTGTTGGTCTCAGGCAAAGACTTTCAGCCAAAGTAACTGGCTACCATTGATCTGACCCTTCCCAACTCTTTAGGAAAAGAACTGGTTATTCAGAGCTTAATTAGTTTTAATGATGTTAGTCGAATACAATACATGTTAGGAAGTGTCGATGTTCAAGAAAGGAACTGGTTATTTAAAGGCTTGTTTAGTTTGGTTGATGTTAGTCTGAAGATTAGGAAAGAAGGATTTTATTGAAAAATTGTTAGTTTTGTTGGTCTCAGGCAAAGACTTTCAGCAAAAGTAACTAGCTACCATATATCTGACCCTTCCTAACTGTTTAGGAAAAGAACTGGTTATTCAAAGGCCTGTTTAGTTTGGTTGATGTTAGCCTGAAGATAAGGAAAGAAGGATTTTATTGAAAATTGTTAGTTGGTCTCTAGCAAAGACTTTAAGCCAAAGTTACTAGCTACCATTGATCTGAACCTTCCGAACTATTTAGAAAATGAGCTGGTTATTCAAAGGCTTGTTTTGTTTGAATGATATTAGTCAGATACAATACATGCTTAGGAAGTATCAATATTCAAAAAAGGAACTGGTTATTCAAAGGCTTGTTTAGTTTGCTTGATGTTAGTCTGCAGATTAGGAAAGAAGTATTTTATAGAAAATCGTTAGTTTTGTTGGTCTCTAGCAAAGACTCTGAGCCAAAGTAACTAGCTACCATTGATCTGACCCTTCCCAACTGTTTAGGAAAAGAACTGGTTATTCAAAGGCTTGTTTAGTTTAAATGATGTTAGTCGGATTCAATACATGCTTAGGAAGTATCAATGCTCAAGAAAGGAACTGGTTATTCAAAGGCTTGTTTAATTTGGTTGATGTTAGTCTGAAGATTAGGAAAGAAGGATTTTATTGAAAATTGTTATTTTTTTGTCTCTAGCAAAGACTTTAAGGCGAAGTAACTAGCTACCATTGATCTGACCCTTCCCAACTGTTTAGAAAAAGAACTGGTTATTCAAAGGCTTGTTTAGTTTGAATGATGTTAGTCTGAAGATTAGGAAAGAAGGATTTTATTGAAAATTGTTAGTTTTGTTGGTCTCTAGCAAAGACTTTAAGCCAAAGTAACTAGCTACCATTTATCTGACCCTTCCCAACTGTTTAGAAAAAGAACTGGTTATTCAAAGGCCTGTTTAGTTTCGTTGATTTTAGCCTGAAGATTAAGAAAGAAGGATTTTATTTATAATTGTTAATTTTGTTGGTCTCTTGCAAAGACTTTAAGCCAATGTAACTGGCTACCATTGATCTGATCCTTCCCAACTATTTAGAAAAAGAGCTGGTTATTTAAAGGCTTGTTTTGTTTGAATGATATTAGTCCGATACAATACATGCTTAGGAAGTATCAATGTTCAAGAAAAGAACTGGTTATTCAAAGGCTTGTTTAGTTTAGTTGATGTTAGTCTGAAGATTAGGAAAGAAGGATTTTATTGAAAATTGTTAGTTTTTTTGGTCTCAGGCAAATACTTTCAGCCAAAGTAACTGCCTGCCATTGATCTGACCCTTCCCAACTATTTAGAAAAAGAACTTGTTATTCAAAGGCTTGCTTAGTTTGAATGATGTTAGTCAGATACAATACATGCTTAGGAAGTATCGATGTTCAAGAAAGGAATTGGTTATTCAAATGCTTATTTAGTTTGCTTGATGTTAGTCTGCAGATTATGAAAGAAGTATTTTATAGAAAATCTTTAGTTTTGTTGGTCTCTAGCAAAGACTTTGAGCCAAAGTAACTAGCTACCATTGATCTGACCCTTCCCAACTGTTTAGGAAAAGAACAGGTTATTCAAAGGCTTGATTAGTTTTAATGATGTTAGTCGAATACAATACATGTTTAGGAAGTGTCGATGTTCAAGAAAGGAACTGGTTATTCAAAGGCTTGTTTAGTTTGGTTGATGTTAGTCTTAAGATTAGGAAAGAAGGATTTTATTGAAAATTGTTTGTTTTGTTGGTCTCTTGCAATGACTTTAATTAAGCCAAAGTTACTAGCTACCATTGATCTGACCTTTCCGAACTATTTAGAAAAAGAGCTGGTTATTTAAAGGCTTGTTTTGTTTGAATGATATTAGTCAGATTCAATACATGCTTAGGAAGTATCAATGTTCAAGAAAGGAACTGGTTATTTAAAGGTCTTTTTAGTTTGGTTGATGTTAGTTTGCAGATTAGGAAAGAAGGATATTATTTAAAATTGTTAGTTTTTTTGTCTCTAGCAAAGACTTTAAGCCAAAGTAACTGGCTACCATTTATCTGACCCTTCCCAACTGTTTAGAAAAAGAGCTGGTTATTCAAAGGCCTGTTTAGTTTTGTTGATGTTAGCCTGAAGATTAGAAAAGAAGGATTTTATTGAAAATTGTTAGTTTTGTTGGTCTCAGGCAAAGACTTTCAGCCAAAGTAACTGGCTACCATTGATCTGACCCTTCCCAACTGTTTAGGAAAAGAACTGGTTATTCAAAGGCTTGTTTAGTTTGAATGATGTTAGTCAAATACAATACATGCCTAGGAAGTATCGATGTTCAAGAATGGAACTTGTTATTGAAAGGCTTGTTCAGTTTGGTTGATGTTCGTCTGAAGATTAGGAAAGAAGGATATATTGAAAATTGTTAGTTTTGTTGGTCTTTAGCAAAGACTTTAAGCCAAAGTAACTAGCTACCATTGATCTGACCCTTCCCAACTGTTTAGAAAATGAACTGGTTATTCAAAGGCCTGTTTAGTTTTAATGATGTTAGTCAGATACTATACACGCTTAGGAAGTATCGATGTTCAAGAAAGGAACTGGTTATTCAAAGGCTTGTTTAGTTTGGTTGATGTTAGTCTGCAGATTAGGAAAGAAGTATTTTATAGAAAATCGTTAGTTTTGTTGGTCTCTAGGAAAGACTTTGAGCCAAAGTAACTAGCTACCGTTGATCTGACCCTTCCCAACTGTTTAGGAAAAGAACTTGTTATTCAAAGGCTTGTTTAGTTTAAATGATGTTAGTCAGATACAATACATGCTCAGGAAGTATCGATGTTCAAGAAAGGAACTGGTTATTCAAAGGCTTGTTTAGTTTGCTTGATGTTAGTCTGCAGATTAGGAAAGAAGTATTTTATATAAAATTGTTAGTTTTGTTGGTCTCTATAAAAGACTTTAAGCAAAAGTAACTAGCTACCATTTATCTGACCCTTCCGAACTGTTTAGAAAAAGAACTGGTTACTCAAAGGCCTGTTTAGTTTTGTTGATGTTAGCCTGAAGATTAGGAAAGAAGGATATTATTGAAAATTGTTAGTTTTGTTGGTCTCTAACAAAGACTTAAAGCCAAAGTTACTAGCTACCATTTATCTGACCCTTCCAAACTATTTAGAAAATGAGCTGGTTATTCAAAGGCTTGTTTAGTTTGCTTGATGTTAGTCTGCAGATTAGGAAAGAAGGATTTTATTTAAAACTGTTATTTTTTTTGTCTCTAGTAAAGATTTTAAGCCAAAGTAACTTGCTAACCTTTTTCTGACCCTTCCCAACTGTTTAGAAAAAGAGCTGGTTATTCAAAGGCCTGTTTAGTTTTGTTGATGTTAGCCTGAAGATTAGGAAAGAAGGATTTTATTGAAAATTGTTAGTTTTGTTGGTCTCTAGCAAAGATTTTAAGCCAAAGTAACTTGCTACCCTTTTTCTGACCCTTCCTAACTGTTTAGAAAAAGAGCTGGTTATTCAAAGGCCTGTTTAGTTTTGTTGATGTTAGCCTGAAGATTAGGAAAGAAGGATTTTATTGAAAATTGTTAGTTTTGTTGGTCTCAGACAAAGACTTTCAGCCAAAGTAACTGGCTACCATTGAACTAACCCTTCCCAACTGTTTAGGAAAAGAACTTGTTATTCAAAGGCTTGTTTAGTTTTAATGATGTTAGTCAGATACAATACATGCTTAGGAAGTATCGATGTTCAAGAAAGGAACTGGTTATTCAAAGGCTTGTTTAGTTTGCTTGATGTTAGTCTGCAGATTAGGAAAGAAGTATTTTATAGAAAATCGTTAGTTTTGTTGGTCTCTAGCAAAGACTTTCAGCCAAAGTAACTAGCTACCATTCATCTGACCCTTCCCAACTGTTTAGGAAAAGAACTGGTTATTCAAAGGCTTGATTAGTTTTAATGATTTCAGTCGGATACAATACATGTTTAGGAAGTGTCGATATTCAAGAAAGGAACTGGTTATTCAAAGGCTTGTTTAGTTTGGTTGATGTTAGTCTGAAGATTAGGAAAGAAGGATTTTATTGAAAATTGTTAGTTTTTTTTGTCTCAGGCAAAGACTTTCAGCCAAAGTAACTAGCTACCATTGATCTGACCCTTCCTAACTGTTTAGGAAAAGAACTGGTTATTCAAAGGCTTGTTTAGTTTGGTTGATGTTAGTCTGAAGATTAGGAAAGAAGGATTTTATTTAAAATTGTTAGTTTTTTTGTCTCTAGCAAAGATTTTAAGCCAAAGTAACTTGCTACCCTTTTTCTGACCCTTCCCAACTTTTTAGAAAAAGAGCTGGTTATTCAAAGGCCTGTTTAGTTTTGTTGATGTTAGCCTGAAGATTAGGAAAGAAGGATTTTATTGAAAATTGTTAGTTTTGTTTGTCTCAGGCAAAGACTTTCAGCCAAAGTAACTGGCTACCATTGATCCGACCCTTTCCAACTGTTTAGGAAAAGAACTTGTTATTCAAAGGCTTGTTTAGTTTGAATGATGTTAATCAGATACAATACATGCTTAGGAAGTATCGCTGTTCAAGAAAGGAACTGGTTATTCAAAGGCTTGTTTAGTTTGGTTGTTGTTTGTCTGAAGATTAGGAAAAAAGGATTTTATTCAAAATCGTTATTTTTGTTGGTCTCAGGCAAAGACTTTCAGCCAAAGTAACTGTCTACCATTGATCTGACCCTTCCCAAATGTTTAGGAAAAGAACTTGTTATTCAAAGGCTTGTTTAGTTTGAATGATGTTAGTCAGATACAATACATGCTTAGGAAGTATCGATGTTCAAGAAAGTAACTGGTTATTCAAAGGCTTGTTTAGTTTGGTTGATGTTAGTCTGCAGATTAGGAAAGAAGTATTTTATTTTTTTTCAGCCAAAGTATCTTGCTACCATTGATATTACCCCTCCCAACTGTCTTGGAAAAGAACTGGTTTATGATTCAATCATTTGTTTAGTTTAAATGATGTTTGTCAGATACAATACATACATGTTTAGAAGGTAAGGGTTTTCACTAATAATTGGTACAATTTTAGCTTTATTGGTCTCAGGAAACTTTCAGTCAAAACAACTAGCTACCATTGATCTGACCCTTCCCAACTGTCTAGGAAAGAAATTGGTTTAAGATTTAATAGCTTGTTTAGTTTGAATGATGTTTGTCGGATACAATACATGCTTAGGAATTATTGATGTTCAAGACCGGAACTGGTTATTCAAAGGCTTGTTTAGTTTGGTTGATGTTAGTCTGAAGATTAGGAAAGAAGGATTTCATTGAAAATTGTTAGATTTGTTGGTCTCTGGCAAAGACTTTAAGCCAAAGTCACTAGCTACCATTGATCTGACCCTTCCCAACTGTTTAGAAAAAGAACTGGTTATTCAAAGGCTTATTTAGTTTGAATAATGTTAGTCAGATACAATACATACTTAGGAAGTAAGGGTTTTGACTGAAAATTATCAGTTTTATTGGTCTCAGGCAAAGACTTTCAGCCAAACTAAGTAGCTACCATTGATCTGACCCTTCCCAAGTGTCTAGGAAAGAAATTGGTGTAAGATTTAATAGGTTGTTTAGTTTGAATGGTGTTAGTCGTATACAATACATGTTTAGGAAGTATCGATGTTCAAGAAAGGAACTGGTTATTCAAAGGCTTGTTTAGTTTAGTTGATGTTAGTTGAAGATTAGGAAAGGAGGATTTCATTGAAAATTGTTAGTTTTGTTGGTCTCAGGTAAAGACTTTCAGCCAAAGTATCTAGCTACCATTGATCTGACCCCACCCAACTGTCTTGGAAAGGAACTGGTTTATGATTCAACATTTGTTTAGTTTAAATGATGTTTGTCAGATACAATACATACTTGCTTAGAAAGTAAGGGTTTTCACTAATAATTGGTACAATTTTAGCTTTATTAGTCTCAGGAAACTTTCAGTCAAAACAACTAGCTACCATTGATCTGACCCTTCCCAACTGTCTAGGAAAGAAATTGGTTTAAGATTTAATAGCTTGTTTAGTTTGAATGATGTTAGTCGGATACAATACATACTTAGGAAGTATCGATGTTCAAGACCGGAACTGGTTATTCAAAGGCTTGTTTAGTTTGGTTGATGTTAGTCTGAAGATTAGGAAAGAAGGATTTCAGTGAAAATTGTTAGATTGGTTGGTCTCTGGCAAAGACTTTAAGCCAAAGTCACTAACTACCATTGATCTGACCCTTCCCAACTGTTTAGAAAAAGAACTGCTTATTCAAAGGCTTGTTTAGTTTGAAAGATGTTAGTCAGATACAATGCATGCTTAGGAAGTATCGATGTTCAAGAAAGGGACTGGTTATTCAAAGGCTTGTTTAGTTTGGTTGATGTTAGTCTGAAGATTAGGAAAAAAGGATTTTATTCAAAATCGTTATTTTTGTTGGTCTCAGGCAAAGACTTTCAGCCAAAGTAACTGTCTACCATTGATCTGACCCTTCCCAAATGTTTAGGAAAAGAACTTGTTATTCAAAGGCTTGTTTAGTTTGAATGATGTTAGTCAGATACAATACATGCTTAGGAAGTATCGATGTTCAAGAAAGGAACTGGTTATTCAAAGGCTTGTTTAGTTTGGTTGATGTTAGTCTGCAGATTAGGAAAGAAGTATTTTATTTTTTTTCAGCCAAAGTATCTATCTACCATTGATATTACCCCTCCCAACTGTCTTGGAAAAGAACTGGTTTATGATTCAATCATTTGTTTAGTTTAAATGATGTTTGTCAGATACAATACATACATATTTAGAAGGTAAGGGTTTTCACTAATAATTGGTACAATTTTAGCTTTATTGGTCTCTGGAAACTTTCAGTCAAAACAACTAGCTACCATTGATCTGACCCTTCCCAACTGTCTAGGAAAGAAATTGGTTTAAGATTTAATAGCTTGATTAGTTTGAATGATGTTTGTCGGATACAATACATGCTTAGGAATTATTGATGTTCAAGACCGGAACTGGTTATTCAAAGGCTTGTTTAGTTTGGTTGATGTTAGTCTGAAGATTAGGAAAGAAGGATTTCAGTTAAAATTGTTAGATTGGTTGGTCTCTGGCAAAGACTTTAAGCCAAAGTCACTAACTACCATTGATCTGACCCTTCCCAACTGTTTAGAAAAAGAACTGGTTATTCAAAGGCTTGTTTAGTTTGAATGATGTTAGTCAGATACAATACACGCTTAGGAAGTATCGATGTTCAAGAAAGGAACTTGTTATTCAAGGGCTTGTTTGGTTTCGTTCATGTTAGTCTGAAGATTAGGAAAGAAGGATTTTAATGAAAATTATTAGTTTTGTTGGTCTCTAACAAAGACTTTAAGCCAAAGTTACTACCTACCTTTGATCTGACCCTTCCCAACTGTTTAGAAAAAGAGCTGGTTATTCAAAAGCTTGTTTAGTTTGAATGACGTTAGTCTGAAGATTAGGAAAGAAGGATTTTATTGAAAATTATTAGTTTTGTTGATCTCTAGCAAAGACTTTAAGCCAATGTTACTAGCTACCTTTGATCTGACCCTTCCCAACTGTTTAGAAAAAGAGCTGGTTATTCAAAAGCTTGTTTAGTTTGAATGATGTTAGTCTGAAGATTAGGAAAGAAGGATTTTATTGAAAATTGTTAGTTTTGTTGGTTTCTAGCAAAGACTTTAAGCCAAAGTCACTAGCTACCATTGATCTGACCCTTCCCAACTGTTTAGAAAAAGAGCTGGTTATTCAAAGGCTTGTTTTGTTTGAATGATATTAGTCAGATACAATACATGCTTAGGAAGTATCAATGTTCAAGAAAGGAACTGGTTATTCAAAGGCTTGTTTAGTTTGGTTGATGTTAGTTTGCAGATTAGGAAAGAAGGATTTTATTTAAAATTGTTAGTTTTTTAGTCTATAGCAAAGACTTTAAGCCAAAGTAACTTGCTACCATTTATCTGACCCTTCCCAACTGTTTAGGAAAAGAACTGGTTATTCAAAGGCTTATTTAGTTTGAATGATGTTAGTCATATACAATACACGCTTAGGAAGTATCGATGTTCAAGAAAGGAACTTGTTATTCAAAGGCTTGTTTAGTTTGAATGATGTTAGTCAGATACAATACATGCTTAGGAAGTATCAATGTTCAAGAAAGGAACTGGTTATTCAAATGCTTATTTTGTTTGCTTGATTTTAGTCTGCAGATTAGGAAAGAAGTATTTTATAGAAAATCGTTAGTTTTGTTCTTCTCTAGGAAAGACTTTGAGCCAAAGTAACTGGCTACCATTGATCTGACCCTTCCCAACTGTTTAGGAAAAGAACTGGTTATTCAAAGGCTGGTTTAGTTTTAATGATGTTAGTCAGATACAATACATGCTTAGGAAGTATCGCTGTTCAAGAAAGGAACTGGTTATTCAAAGGCTTGATTAGTTTTAATGATTTTAGTCGGATGCAATACATGTTTAGGAAGTGTCGATGTTCAAGAAAGGAACTGGTTATTCAAAGGCTTGTTTAGTTTGAGTCATGTTAGTCTGAAGATTAGGAAAGAAGGATTTTATTGAAAATTGTTAGTTTTGTTGGTCTCTAGCAAAGACTTTAAGCCAAAGTTACTACCTACCATTTATCTGACCCTTCCGAACTATTTAGAAAATGAGCTGGTTATTTAAAGGCTTGTTTTGTTTGAATGATATTAGTCAGATTCAATACATGCTTAGGAAGTATCAATGTTCAAGAAAGGAACTGGTTATTCAAAGGCTTGTTTAGTTTGGTTGAAGTTAGTTTGCAGATTAGGAAAGAAGGATTTTATTTAAAATTGTTAGTTTTTTTGTCTCTAGCAAAGACTTTAAGCCAAAGTAACTTGCAACCATTTATCTGACCTTACTAACTGTTTAGAAAAAGAACTGTTTATTCAAAGGCCTGTTTAGTTTGGTTGATGTTAGCCTGAAGATAAGGAAAGAAGGATTTTATTGAAAATTGTTAGTTTTGTTGGTCTCTAGCAAAGACTTTAAGCCAAAGTTCTACCATTGATCTGACCCTTCCGAACTATTTAGAAAATGAGCTGGTTATTCAAAGGCTTGTTTTGTTTGAATGATATAAGTCAGATACAATACATGCTTAGGAAGTATCAATATTCAAAAAGGAACTGGTTATTCAAAGGCTTGTTTAGTTTGGTTGATGTTAGTCTGAAGATTAGGAAAGAAGGATTTTATTTAAAATTGTTAGTTTTGTTTGTCTCAGGCAAAGACTTTCAGCCAAAGTAACTGGCTACCATTGATCTGACCCTTCCCAATTGTTTAGGAAAACAACTGGTTATTCAAAGGCTTGTTTAGTTTTAATGATGTTAGTCTGAAGATTAGGAAAGAATGATTTTATTGAAAATAGTTAGTTTTGTTGGTCTCAGGCAAAAACTTTCAGCCAAAGTAACTTGCTACCATTGATCTGACCCTTCCCAACTGTTTAGGAAAAGAACTGGTTATTCAAAGGTTTGTTTAGTTTGAATGATGTTAGTCTGAAGATTAGGAATGAAGGATTTTATTGAAAATTGTTAGTTTTGTTGGTCTCTAGCAAAGACTTTAAGCCAAAGTAACTAGCTACCATTTATCTGACCTTTCCCAACTGTTTAGAAAAAGAACTAGTTATTCAAAGGGCTGTTTAGTTTGGTTGATGTTAGCCTGAAGATTAGGAAAGAAGGATTTTATTGAAAATTGTTAGTTTTGTTGGTCTCTTGCAATGACTTTAATTAAGCCAAATTTACTAGCTACCATCAATCTGACCTTTCCGAACTGTTTAGAAAAAGTCCTGGTTATTCAAAGGCTTGTTTTGTTTGAATGATATTAGTCTGAAGATTAGGAAAGAAAGATTTTATTGAAAATTGTTAGTTTTGTTGGTCTCAGGCAAAGACTTTCAGCCAAAGTAACTGGCTACCATTGATCTGACCCTTCCCTGCTGTTTAGGAAAAGAACTGGTTATTCAAAGCTTGATTAGTTTAAATGATGTTAGTCGGATACAATACATGTTTAGGATGTGGCGATGTTCAAGAAAGGAACTGGTTATTCAAAGGCTTGTTTAGTTTGGTTGATGTTAGTCTGAAGATTAGAAAAGAAGGATTTTATTGAAAATTGTTAGTTTTGTATGTCTCAGGCAAAGACTTTCAGCAAAAGTAACTAGCTACCATTGATCTGACCCTTCCTAACTGTTTAGGAAAATAACTGGTTATTCAAAGGCTTGTTTAGTTTGAATGATGTTAGTCTGAAGATTAGGAAAGAAGGATTTTATTGAAAATTGTTAGTTTTGTTGGTCTCTAGGAAAGACTTTAAGCCAAAGTAACTAGCTACCATTTATCTGACCCTTCCCAACTGTTTAGAAAAAGAACTGGTTATTCAAAGGCCTGTTTAGTTTTGTTGATGTTAGCCTGAAGATTAGGAAAGAAGGATTTTATTGAAAATTGTTAGTTTTGTTGGTCTCTTGCAATGACTTTAATTAAGCCAAAGTTACTAGCTACCATTGATCTGACCTTTCCGAACTATTTAGAAAAAGTGCTGGTTATTCAAAGGCTTGTTTTGTTTGAATGATATTTGTCAGATACAATACATGCTTAGGAAGTATCAATGTTCAAGAAAGGAACTGGTTATTCAAAGGCTTGTTTAGTTTGGTTGATGTTAGTCTGAAGATTAGGAAAGGAGGATTTTATTGAAAATTGTTAGTTTTGTTGGTCTCTAGCAAAGACTTTAAGCCAAAGTAACTTGCTACCATTTATCTGACCCATCCCAACTGTTTAGAAAAAGAGCTGGTTATTCAAAGGCTTGTTTTGTTTGAATGATATTAGTCAGATACAATACATGCTTAGGAAGTATCAATATTCAAGAAAAGAACTGGTTATTCAAAGGCTTGTTTAGTTTTGTTGATGTTAGTCTGAAGATTAGGAAAGAAGGATTTTATTGAAAATTGTTAGTTTCGTTGGTCTCAGGCAAAGACTTTCAGCAAAAGTAACTAGCTACCATTGATCTGACCCTTCCTAACTGTTTAGGAAAAGAACTGGTTATTCAAAGGCTTGTTTAGTTTGAATGATGTTAGTCTGAAGATTAGGAAAGAAGGATTTTATTGAAAATTGTTAGTTTTGTTGGTCTCTAGCAAAGACTTTAAGCCAAAGTAACTAGCTACCATTTATCTGACCCTTCCCAACTGTTTAGAAAAGAACTGGTTTTTCAAAGGCCTGTTTAGTTTTGTTGATGTTAGCCTGAAGATTAGGAAAGAAGGATTTTATTGAAAATTGTTAGTTTTGTTGGTCTCTTGCAATAACTTTAATTAAGCCAAAGTTACTTGCTACCATTGATCTGGCCTTTCCGAACTCTTTAGAAAAAGTGCTGGTTATTCAAAGGCTTGTTTTTTTGAATGATATTAGTCAGATACAATACATGCTTAGGAAGTATCAATGTTGAAGAAAGGAACTGGTTATTTAAAGGCTTTTTTAGTTTGGTTGATGTTAGTCTGAAGATTAGGAAAGAAGGATTTTATTTAAAATTGTTAGTTTTGTTGGTCTCAGGCAAAGACTTTCAGCCAAAGTAACTGACTACCATTGATCTGACCCTTCCCAACTGTTTAGGAAAACAACTGGTTATTCAAAGGCTTGTTTAGTTTGAATGATGTTAGTCAGATACAATACATGCTTAGAAAGTATCGATGTTCAAGAAAGGCACTGGTTATTCAAAGCCTTGTTTAGTTTGCTTGATGATAATCTGCAGATTAGGAAAGAAGTATTTTATAGAAAATCGTTAGTTTTGTTGGTCTCTAGCAAAGACTTTCAGTTAGTTTTGTTGGTCTCTAGCAAAGACTTTCAGCCAAAGTAACTGGCTACCATTGATCTGACCCTTCCCAACTTTTTAGGAAAAGAACTGGTTATTCAGAGTATTCAGAGCTTAATTAGTTTTAATGATGTTAGTCGAATACAATACATGTTAGGAAGTGTCGATGTTCAAGAAAGGAACTGGTTATTGAAAGGCTTGTTTAGTTTGGTTGATGTTAGTCTGAAGATTAGGAAAGAAGGATTTTATTGAAAAATTGTTAGTTTTGTTGGTCTCAGGCAAAGACTTTCAGCAAAAGTAACTAGCTACCATTGATCTGACCCTTCCTAACTGTTTAGGAAAAGAACTGGTTATTCAAAGGCTTGTTTAGTTTGAATGATGTTAGTCTGAAGATTAGGAAAGAAGGATTTTATTGAAAATTGTTAGTTTTGTTGGTCTCTAGCAAAGACTTTAAGCCAAAGTAACTAGCTACCATTTATCTGACCCTTCCCAACTGTTTAGAAAAAGAACTGGTTATTCAAAGGCCTGTTTAGTTTTGTTGATGTTAGCCTGAAGATTAGGAAAGAAGGATTATATTGAAAATTGTTAGTTTTGTAGGTCTCTTGAGATGACTTTAATTAAGCCAAAGTTACTAGCTATCATTGATCTGACCTTTCCGAACTCTTTAGAAAAAGTGCTGGTTATTCAAAGTCTTGTTTTTTTTGAATGATATTAGTCAGATACAATACATGCTTAGGAAGTATCTATGTTCAAGAAAGGAACTGGTTATTCAAAGGCCTGTTTAGTTTGGTTGATGTTAGCCTGAAGATAAGGAAAGAAGGATTTTATTGAAAATTGTTAGTTGGTCTCTAGCAAAGACTTTAAGCCAAAGTTACTAGCTACCATTGATCTGACCCTTCCGAACTATTTAGAAAATGAGCTGGTTATTCAAAGGCTTGTTTTGTTTGAATGATATTAGTCAGATACAATACATGCTTAGGAAGTATCAATATTCAAAAAAGGAACTGGTTATTCAAAGGCTTGTTTAGTTTGGTTGATGTTAGTCTGAAGATTAGGAAAGAAGGATTTTATTTAAAATTGTTAGTTTTGTTTGTCTCAGGCAAAGACTTTCAGCCAAAGTAACTGGCTACCATTGATCTGACCCTTCCCAATTGGTTAGGAAAACAACTGGTTATTCAAAGGCTTGTTTAGTTTGAATGATGTTAGTCTGAAGATTAGGAAAGAAGGATTTTATTGAAAATTGTTAGTTTTGTTGGTCTCTAGGAAAGACTTTAAGCCAAAGTAACTAGCTACCATTTATCTGACCCTTCCCAACTGTTTAGAAAAAGACCTGGTTATTCAAAGGCCTGTTTAGTTTTGTTGATGTTAGCCTGAAGATTAGGAAAGAAGGATTTTATTGAAAATTGTTAGTTTTGTTGGTCTCTTGTAATGACTTTAATTAAGCCAAAGTTACTAGCTACCATTGATCTGACCTTTCCGAACTATTTAGAAAAAGTGCTGGTTATTCAAAGGCTTGTTTTGTTTGAATGATATTAGTCAGATACAATACACGCTTAGGAAGTATCAATGTTCAAGAAAGGAACTGGTTATTCAAAGGCTTGTTTAGTTTTGTTGATGTTAGTCTGAAGATTAGGAAAGGAGGATTTTATTGAAAATTGTTAGTTTTGTTGGTCTCTAGCAAAGACTTTAAGCTAAAGTAACTTGCTACCATTGATCTGACCCTTCCCAACTGTTTAGAAAAAGAGCTGGTTATTCAAAGGCTTGTTTTGTTTGAATGATATTAGTCAGATACAATACATGCTTAGGAAGTATCAATATTCAAGAAAGAAACTGGTTATTCAAAGGCTTGTTTAGTTTGGTTGATGTTAGTCTGAAGATTAGGAAAGAAGGATTTTATTGAAAATTATTAGTTTTGTTGGTCTCAGGCAAAGACTTTCAGCAAAAGTAACTAGCTACCATTGATCTGACCCTTCCTAACTGTTTAGGAAAAGAACTGGTTATTCAAAGGCTTGTTTAGTTTGAATGATGTTAGTCTGAAGATTAGGAAAGAAGGATTTTATGGAAAATTGTTAGTTTTGTTGGTCTCTAGCAAAGACTTTAAGCCAAAGTAACTAGCTACCATTTATCTGACCCTTCCCAACTGTTTAGAAAAGAACTGGTTATTCAAAGGCCTGTTTAGTTTTGTTGATGTTAGCCTGAAGATTAGGAAATAAGGATTTTATTGAAAATTGTTAGTTTTGTTGGTCTCTTGCAATAACTTTAATTAAGCCAAAGTTACTAGCTACCATTGATCTGACCCTTCCTAACTGTTTAGGAAAAGAACTGGTTATTCAAAGGCTTGTTTTGTTTGAATGGTATTAGTCAGATACAATACATGCTTAGGAAGTATCAATGTTCAAGAAAGGAACTGGTTATTCAAAGGCTTGTTTAGTTTGGTTGATGTTAGTCTGAAGATTAGGAAAGAAGGATTTTATTGAAAATTGTTAGTTTTGTTGGTCTCAGGCAAAGACTTTCAGCAAAAGTAACTAGCTACCATTGATCTGACCCTTCCTAACTGTTTAGGAAAAGAACTGGTTATTCAAAGGCTTGTTTAGTTTGAATGATGTTAGTCTGAAGATTAGGAAAGAAGGATTTTATTGAAAATTGTTAGTTTTGTTGGTCTCAGGCAAAGATTTTCAGCCAAAGTAACTGGCTACCATTGATCTGACCCTTCCCAACTGTTTAGGAAAAGAACTGGTTATTCAAAGGCTTAATTAGTTTTAATGATGTTAGTCGAATACAATACATGTTTAGGAAGTGTCGATGTTCAAGAAAGGAACTGGTTATTGAAAGGCTTGTTTAGTTTGGTTGATGTTAGTCTGAAGATTAGGAAAGAAGGATTTTATTGAAAATTGTTAGTTTTGTTAGTCTCAGGCAAAGACTTTCAGCAAAAGTAACTAGCTACCATTGATCTGACCCTTCCTAACTGTTTAGGAAAAGAACTGGTTATTCAAAGGCTTGTTTAGTTTGAATGATGTTAGTGTGAAGATTAGGAAAGAAGGATTTTATTGAAAATTGTTAGTTTTGTTGGTCTCTAGCAAAGACTTTAAGCCAAAGTAACTAGCTACCATTTATCTGACCCTTCCCAACTGTTTAGAAACAGAACTGGTTATTCAAAGGCCTTTTTAGTTTTGTTGATGTTAGCCTGAAGATTAGGAAAGAAGGATTATATTGAAAATTGTTAGTTTTGTTGGTCTCTTGCAATGACTTTAATTAAGCCAAAGTTACTAGCTGCCATTGATCTGACCTTTCCGAACTCTTTAGAAAAAGTGCTGGTTATTCAAAGGCTTGTTTTTTTTGAATGATATTAGTCTGATACAATACATGCTTAGGAAGTATCAATGTTCAAGAAAGGAACTGGTTATTCAAAGGCCTATTTAGTTTGGTTGTTGTTAGCCTGAAGATAAGGAAAGAAGGATTTTATTGAAAATTGTTAGTTTTGTTGCTCTCTAGCAAAGACTTTAAGCCAAAGTTACTAGCTACCATTGATCTGACCCTTCCGAACTATTTAGAAAATGAGCTGGTTATTCAAAGGCTTGTTTTGTTTGAATGATATTAGTCAGATACAATACATGCTTAGGAAGTATCAATATTCAAAAAAGGAACTGGTTATTCAAAGGCTTGTTTAGTTTGGTTGATATTTGTCTGAAGATTAGGAAAGAAGGATTTTATATAAGATTGTTAGTTTTGTTGGTCTCAGGCAAAGACTTTCAGCCAAAGTAACTGGCTACCATTGATCTGACCCTTCCCAACTGTTTAGGAAAAGAACTGGTTATTCAAAGGTTTGTTTAGTTTGAATGATGTTAGTCTGAAGATTAGGAAAGAAGGATTTTATTGAAAATTGTTAGTTTTGTTGGTCTCTAGCAAAGACTCTAAGCCAAAGTAACTAGCTACCATTTATCTGACCTTTCCCAACTTTTTAGAAAAAGAACTAGTTATTCAAAGGGCTGTTTAGTTTTGTTGATGTTAGCCTGAAGATTAGGAAAGAAGGATTTTATTGAAAATTGTTAGTTTTGTTGGTCTCTTGCAATGACTTTAATTAAGCCAAAGTTACTAGCTACCATTTATCTGACCTTTCCGAACTCTTTAGAAAAAGTGCTGGTTATTCAAAGGCTTATTTTGTTTGAATGATATCAGTCATATACAATACATGCTTAGGAAGTATCAATGTTCAAGAAAGGAACTGGTTATTCAAAAGCTTGTTTAGTTTGGTTGATGTTAGTCTGAAGATTAGGAAAGAAGAATTTTATTGAAAATTGTTAGTTTTGTTGGTCTCTAGCAAAGACTTTAAGCCAAAGTAACTGACTACCATTTATCTGACCCTTCCCAACTGTTTAGAAAAAGAGCTGGTTATTCAAAGGCCTGTTTAGTTTTGTTGATGTTAGCCTGAAGATTAGGAAAGAAGGATTTTATTGAAAATTGTTAGTTTTGTTGGTCTCAGGCAAAGACTTTCAGCCAATGTAACTGGCTACCATTGATCTGACCCTTTCCAACTGTTTTGGAAAAGAACTGGTTATTCAAAGGCTTGTTTAGTTTGGTCAGATACAATACACGCTTAGGAAGTATCGATGTTCAAGAAAGGAACTGTTTATTCTAAGGCTTGTTTAGTTTGGTTGATTTTAGTCTGAAGATTAGGATAGAAGGATTTTATTGAAAATCGTTAGTTTTGTTGGTCTCTAGCAAAGACTTTGAGCCAAAGTAACTAGCTATTATTGATCTGACCCTTACCAGCTGTTTAGGAAAAGAACTGGTTATTCTAAGGCTTGATTAGTTTTAATTATGTTAGTCGGATACAATACATGTTTAGGAAGTATCGATGTTCAAAAAAGGAACTGGTTATTCTAAGGCTTGTTTAGTTTGAATGATGTTAGTCTGAAGATTAGGAAAGAAGGATTTTATTGAAAATTGTTAGTTTTGTTGGTCTCTAGCTAAGACTTTAAGCCAAAGTAACTAGCTACCATTTATCTGACCCTTCCTAACTGATAAGAAAAAGAACTGGTTATTCAGAGGCCTGTTTAGTTTTGTTGATGTTAGCCTGAAGATTAGGAAAGAAGGATTTTATTGAAAATTGTTTGTTTGGTTGGTCTCTAGCAAAGACTTTAAGCCAAAGTTACTAGCTACCATTGATCTGACCCTTCCGAACTATTTAGAAAATGAACTGGTTATTCAAAGGCTTGTTTTGTTTGAATGATATTAGTCAGATACAATACATGCTTAGGAAGTATCAATATTCAAGAAAGGAACTGGTTATTCAAAGGCTTGTTTAGTTTGGTTGATGTTAGTCTGAAGATTAGGAAAGAAGGATTTTATTTAAAATTGTTAGTTTTGTTGGTCTCAGGCAAAGACTTTCAGCCATAGTAACTGACTACCATTGTTCTGACCCTTCCCAACTGTTTAGGAAAACAACTGGTTATTCAAAGGCTTGTTTAGTTTGAATGATGTTAGTCAGATACAATACATTCTTAGGAAGTATCGATGTTCAAGAAAGGAACTGGTTATTCAAAGGCTTGTTTAGTTTGCTTGATGTTAGTCTGCAGATTAGGAAAGAAGTATTTTATAGAAAATCGTTAGTTTTGTTGGTCTCTAGCAAAGACTTTGAGCCAAAGTAACTAGCTACCATTGATCTGACCCTTCACAACTGTTTAGGAAAAGAACCTGTTATTCAAAGGCTTGATTAGTTTTAATGATGTTAGTCGGATACAATACATGTTTAGGAAGTGTCGATGTTCAAGAAAGGAACTGGTTATTCAAAGGCTTGTTTAGTTTGGTTGATGTTAGTCTTATGATTAGGAAAGAAGAATTTTATTGAAAATTGTTAGTTTTGTTGGTCTCAGGCAAAGACTTTCAGCAAAAGTAACTAACTAGCATTGATCTGACCATTCCTAACTGTTTAGGAAAAGAACTGGTTATTCAAAGGCTTGTTTAGTTTGAATTATGTTAGTCTGAAGATTAGGAAAGAAGGATTTTATTGAAAATTGTTAGTTTTGTTGGTCTCTAGGAAAGACTAAGCCAAAGTAACTAGCTACCATATATCTGACCCTTCCCAACTGTTTAGAAAAAGAACTGGTTATTCAAAGGCCTGTTTAGTTTTGTTGATGTTAGCCTGAAGATTCGGAAAGAAGGATTTTATTGAAAATTGTTAGTTTTGTTGGTCTCTTGCAATGACTTTAATTAAGCCAAAGTTACTAGCTACCATTGATCTGACCTTTCCGAACTATTTAGAAAAAGTGCTGGTTTTTCAAAGGCTTGTTTTGTTTGAATGATATTAGTCAGATACAATACATGCTTAGGAAGTATCAATGTTCAAGAAAGGAACTAGTTATTCAAAGGCTTGTTTAGTTTTGTTGATGTTAGTCTGAAGATTAGGAAAGGAGGATTGTATTGAAAATTGTTAGTTTTGTTGGTCTCTAGCAAAGACTTTAAGCCAAAGTAACTTGCTACCATTTATCTGACCTTTCCCAACTGTTTAGAAAAAGAGCTGGTTATTCAAAGGCTTGTTTAGTTTGAATGATATTAGTCAGATACAATACATGCTTAGGAAGTATCAATATTCAAGAAAGGAACTGGTTATTCAAAGGCTTGTTTAGTTTGGTTGATGTTAGTCTGAAGATTAGGAAAGAAGGATTTTATTGAAAATTGTTAGTTTTGTTGGTCTCAGGCAAATACTTTAAGCCAAAGTAACTTGCTACCATTTATCTGACCCTTCCCAACTGTTTAGAAAAAGAGCTGGTTATTCAAAGGCTTGTTTTGTTTGAATGATGTTAGTCTGAAGATTAGGAAAGAAAGATTTTATTGAAAATTGTTAGTTTTGTTGGTTTCTAGCAAAGACTTTAAGCCAAAGCAACTAGCTACCATTTATCTGACCTTTCCCAACTGTTTAGAAAAAGAACTAGTTATTCAAAGGGCTGTTTTGTTTTGTTGATATTTGCCTGAAGATTAGGAAAGAAGGATTTTATTGAAAATTCTTAGTTATGTTGGTCTCTAGCAAAGACTTTAAGCCAAGGGAACTAGGTACCATTTATCTGACCCTTCCCAACTGTTTAGAAAAAGAACTGGTTATTCAAAGGCCTGTTTAGTTTTGTTGATGTTAGCCTGAAGATTAGGAAAGAAGGATTTTATTAAAAATTGTTAGTTTTGTTGGTCTCTTGCAATGACTTTAATTAAGCCAAAGTTACTAGCTACCATTGATCTGACTCTTCCGAACTATTTAGAAAAAGTGCTGGTTATTCAAAGGCTTGTTTTGTTTGAATGATATTAGTCAGATACAATACATGCTTATGAAGTATTAATGTTCAAGAAAGGAGCTGGTTATTCAAAGGCTTGTTTAGTTTGGTTGATGTTAGTCTGAATATTAGGAAAGAAGGATTTTATTGAAAATTGTTAGTTTTGTCGTCTCAGGCAAAGACTTTCAGCCAAGGTAACTGGCTACCATTGATCTGACCTTGCCTAACTGTTTAGGAAAAGAACCTGTTATTCAAAGGCTTGTTTAGTTTAAATGATGTTAGTCAAATACAGTAATCCTTAAGAAGTATCGATGTTCAAGAAAGGAACTGGTTATTCAAAGGCTTGTTTAGTTTGCTTGATGTTAGTCTACAGATTAGGAAAGAAGTATTTTATAGAAAATCGTTAGTTTTGTTGGTCTCTAGCAAAGACTTAACTACCATTGATCTGACCCTTCCCAACTGTTTAGGAAAAGAACTGGCTATTCAAAGGCTTGTTTAGTTTAAATGATGATACAATACATGCTTAGGAAGTATCGATGTTCAAGAAAGGAACTGGTTATTCAAAGGCTTGTTTAGTTTTGTTGATGTTAGTCTGAAGATTAGGAAAGAAGGATTTTATTTAAAATTGTTAATTTTGTTGGTCTCAGGCAAAGACTTTCAGCCAAAGTAACTGGCTACCATTGATCTGACCCTTCCGAACTGTTTAGGAAAAGAACCTGTTATTCAAAGGCTTGTTTAGTTTGAATGATGTTAGTCAAATGCAATACATGCTTAGGAAGTATCGATGTTCAAGAAAGGAACTGGTTATTCAAAAGCTTGTTTAGTTTTGTTGATGTTAGTCTGCAGATTAGGAAAGAAGGATTTTATTGAAAATTGTTAGGTTTGTTGGTCTCTAGCAGAGACTTTGAGCCAAAGCAACTAGCTACCATTGATCAGACCCTTCCAAACTGTTTAGAAAAAGAACTGGTTATTCAAAGGCCTGTTTAGATTTGTTGATTTTAGCCTTAAGATTAGGAAAGAAGGATTTTATTGAAAATTGTTAGTTTTGTTGGTCTCTAGCAAAGACTTTAAGCCAAGTCACTAGCTACCATTTATCTGACCCTTCCCAACTGTTTAGAAAAAGAGCTGGTTATTCAAAGGCTAGTTTAGTTTGAATGATGTTAGTCAAATACAATAATCCTTAGGAAGTATCGATGTTCAAGAAAGGAACTGGTTATTCAAAGGCTTGTTTAGTTTTCTTGATGTATGTCTGCAGATTAGAAAAGAAGTATTTTATAGAAAATCGTTCGTTTTGTTGGTCTCTAGCAAAGACTTTGAGCCAAAGTAACTAGCTACCATTGATCTGACCCTTCCCAACTTTTTAGGAAAAGAACTGGTTATTTAAATGCTTGTTTAGTTTAAATGATGTTAGTCGCATACAATACATGCTTAGGAAGTATCGATGTTCAAGAAAGTAACTGGTTATTCAAATGCTTATTAAGTTTGCTTGATGTTAGTCTGCAGATTAGGAAAGAAGTATTTTATAGAAAATCGTTAGTTTTGTTGGTCTCTAGCAAAAACTTTGAGCCAAAGTAACTAGCTACCATTGATCTGACCCTTCCCAACTTTTTAGGGAAAGAAGTGGTTATTCAAAGGCTTGATTAGTTTGGTTGATGTTAGTCTGAAGATTAGGAAAAAAGGATTTTATTTAAAATTGTTAGTTTTGTTGATCTCAGGCAAAGACTTTCAGCCAAAGTAACTAGCTACCATTGATCTGACCCTTCCCAACTGTTTAGGAAAAGAACCTGTTATTCAAAGGCTTGTTTAGTTTGAATGATGTTAGTCAGATACAATACATGCTTAGGAAGTATCGTTGTTCAAGAAAGGAACAGGTTATTCAAAGGCTAGTTTAGTTTGAATGGTGTTAGTCAAATACAATACATCCTTAGGAAGTATCGATGTTCAAGAAAGGAACTGGTTATTCAAAGGCTTGTTTAATTTTTTTGATGTTAGTCTGCAGATTAGGAAAGAAGTATTTTATAGAAAATCGTTAGTTTTGTTGGTCTCTAGCAAAGACTTTGAGCCAAAGTAACTAGCTACCATTGATCTGACCCTACCCTACTGTATAGGAAAAGAACTGGTTATTCAAAGGCTTGATTAGTTTTAATGATGTTAGTCGGATACAATACGTGTTTAGGAAGTGTCGATGTTCAAGAATGGAACTGGTTATTCAAAGGCTTGTTTAGTTTGGTTGATGTTAGTCTGAAGATTAGGAAAGAAGGATTTTATTAAAAATTGTTAGTTTCTTTGGTCTCTAGCAAAGACTTTAAGCCAAAGTAACTAGGTACAATTTATCAGACCCTTCCGAACTGTTTAGAAAAAGAACTGGTTATTCAAAGGCCTGTTTAGTTTCGTTGATGTTAGCCTGAAGATTAGGAAAGAAGGATTTTATTGAAAATTGTTAGTTTTGTTGGTCTCTAGCAAAGACTTTAAGCCAAAGTCACTAGCTACTATTGATCTGACCCTTCCCAACCGTTTAGAAAAAGAGCTTATTATTCAAAGGCTAGTTTAGTTTGAATGATGTTAGTCAAATACAATAATCCTTAGGAAGTATCTATGTTCAAGAAAGGAACTGGTTATTCAAAGGCTTGTTTAGTTTGCTTGATGTTAGTCTGCAGATTAGGAAAGAAGTATTTTATAGAAAATTGTTAGTTTTTTTGGTGTCTAGCAAAGACTTTGAGCCAAAGTAACAAGCTACCATTGATCTGACCCTTCCCAACTGTTTAGGAAAAGAAGTGGTTATTCAAAAGCTTATTTAGTTTGAATGATGTTAGTCATATACAATACACGCTTAGGAAGCATCGATGTTCAAGAAAGGAACTTGTTATTCAAAGGCTTGTTTAGTTTGGTTGATGTTAGTCTGAAGATTAGGAAAGAAGGATTTTATTTAAAATTGTTAGTTTTGTTGATCTCAGGCAAAGACTTTCAGCCAAAGTAACTAGCTACCATTGATCTGACCCTTCCCAACTGTTTAGGAAAAGAACCTGTTATTCAAAGGCTTGTTTAGTTTGAATTATGTTAGTCAGATACAATACATGCTTAGGAAGTATCGTTGTTCAAGAAAGGAACAGGTTATTCAAAGGCTAGTTTAGTTTGAATGGTGTTAGTCAAATACAATACATCTTAGGAAGTATCGATGTTCCAGAAAGGAACTGGTTATTCAAACGCTTGTTTAATTTTGTTGATGTTAGTCTGCAGATTAGGAAAGAAGTATTTTATAGAAAATCGTTAGTTTTGTTGGTCTCTAGCAAAGACTTTGAGCCAAAGTAACTAGCTACCATTGATCTGACCCTACCCTACTGTTTGGGAAAAGAACTGGTTATTCAAAGGCTTGATTAGTTTTAATGATGTTAGTCGGATACAATACGTGTTTAGGAAGTGTCGATGTTCAAGAATGGAACTGGTTATTCAAAGGCTTGTTTAGTTTGGTTGATGTTAGTCTGAAGATTAGGAAAGAAGGATTTTATTGAAAATTGTTAGTTTGGTTGGTCTCTAGCAAAGACTTTAAGCCAAAGTAACTAGCTACCATTTATCTGACCCTTCCCAACTGTTTAGAAAAAGAACTGGTTATTCAAAGGCTTGTTTAGTTTTAATGATGTTAGTCTAAAGATTAGGAAAGAAGGATTTTATTGAAAATTGTTAGTTTTGTTGGTCTCTAGCAAAGACTTTAAGCCAAAGTAACTAGCTACCATTTTTCTGACCCTTCCTAACTGTTTAGAAAAGAACTGGTTATTCAAAGGCCTGTTTAGTTTTGTTGATGTTAGCCTGAAGATTAGGAAAGAAGGATTTTATTGAAAATTGTTAGTTTTGTTGGTCTCTAGCAAAGACTTTAAGCCAAAGTTACTAGCTACCATTAATCTGACCCTACCAAACTATTTAGAAAATGAGCTGGTTGTTCAAAAGCTTGTTTTGTTTGAATGATATTAGTCAGATACAATACATGCTTAGGAAGTATCAATGTTCAAGAAAGGAACTGGTTATTCAAAGGCTTGTTTAATTTGGTTGATGTTAGTCTGAAGATTAGGAAAGAAGGATTTTATTTAAAATTGTTAGTTTTTTTGTCTCTAGCAAAAACTTTAAGCCAAAGTAACTTGCTACCATTTATCTGACCCTTCCCAACTGTTTAGAAAAAGAGCTGGTTATTCAAAGGCCTTTTTAGTTTTGTTGATGTTAGCCTGAAGATTAGGAAAGAAGGATTTTATTGAAAATTGTTAGTTTCGTTGGTCTCAGGCAAAGACTTTCAGCCAAAGTAACTGGCTACCATTGATCTGACCCTTCCCAACTGTTTAGGAAAAGAACTGGTTATTGAAAGGCTTGTTTAGTTTGAATGATGTTAGTCAGATACAATACTTGCTTAGGAAGTATCGATTTTCAAGAAAGGAACTGGTTATTCAAAGGCTTGTTTAGTTTGGTTGATGTTAGTCTGCAGATTAGGAAAGAAGTATTTTATAGAAAATCGTTAGTTTTGTTGGTCTCTAGCAAAGACTTTGAGCCAAAGTAACTAGCTACCATTGATCTGACCCTACCCTACTGTTTGGGAAAAGAACTGGTTATTCAAAGGCTTGATTAGTTTTAATGATGTTAGTCGGATACAATACGTGTTTAGGAAGTGTCGATGTTCAAGAATGGAACTGGTTATTCAAAGGCTTGTTTAGTTTGGTTGATGTTAGTCTGAAGATTAGGAAAGAAGGATTTTATTGAAAATTGTTACTTTTGTTGGTCTCTAGCAAAGACTTTAAGCCAAAGTAACTAGCTACTATTTATCTGACCCTTCCCAACTGTTTAGAAAAAGAACTGGTTATTCAAAGGCTTGTTTAGTTTTAATGATGTTAGTCTTAAGATTAGGAAAGAAGGATTTTATTGAAAATTGTTAGTTTTGTTGGTCTCTAGCAAAGACTTTAAGCCAAAGTAACTAGCTACCGTTTTTTGACCCTTCCTAACTGTTTAGAAAAGAACTGGTTATTTAAAGGCCTGTTTAGTTTTGTTGATGTTAGCCTGAAGATTAGGAAAGAAGGATTTTATTGAAAATTGTTAGTTTTGTTGGTCTCTAGCAAAGACTTTAAGCCAAAGTTACTAGCTACCATTAATCTGACCCTACCAAACTATTTAGAAAATGAGCTGGTTATTCAAAAGCTTGTTTTGTTTGAATGATATTAGTCAGATACAATACATGCTTAGGAAGTATCAATGTTCAAGAAAGGAACTGGTTATTCAAAGGCTTGTTTAATTTGGTTGATGTTAGTCTGAAGATTAGGAAAGAAGGATTTTATTTAAAATTGTTAGTTTTTTTGTCTCTAGCAAAAACTTTAAGCCAAAGTAACTTGCTACCATTTATCTGACCCTTCCCAACTTTTTAGGAAAAGAACTGGTTATTTAAAGGCTTGTTTAGTTTAAATGATGTTAGTCGCATACAATACATGCTTAGGAAGTATCGATGTTCAAGAAAGGAACTGGTTATTCAAATGCTTATTAAGTTTGCTTGATGTTAGTCTGCAGATTAGGAAAGAAGTATTTTATAGAAAATCGTTAGTTTTGTTGGTCTCTAGCAAAAACTTTGAGCCAAAGTAACTAGCTACCATTGATCCGACCCTTCCCAACTTTTTAGGGAAAGAAGTGGTTATTCAAAGGCTTGATTAGTTTGGTTGATGTTAGTCTGAAGATTAGGAAAGAAGGATTTTATTTAAAATTGTTAGTTTTGTTGATCTCAGGCAAAGACTTTCAGCCAAAGTAACTAGCTACCATTGATCTGACCCTTCCCAACTGTTTAGGAAAATAACCTGTTATTCAAAGGCTTGTTTAGTTTGAATGATGTTAGTCAGATACAATACATGCTTAGGAAGTATCGTTGTTCAAGAAAGGAACAGGTTATTCAAAGGCTAGTTTAGTTTGAATGGTGTTAGTCAAATACAATACATCCTTAGGAAGTATCAATGTTCAAGAAAGGAACTGGTTATTCAAAGGCTTGTTTAATTTTTTTGATGTTAGTCTGCAGATTAGGAAAGAAGTATTTTATAGAAAATCGTTAGTTTTGTTGGTCTCTAGCAAAGACTTTGAGCCAAAGTAACTAGCTACCATTGATCTGACCCTACCCTACTGTATAGGAAAAGAACTGGTTATTCAAAGGCTTGATTAGTTTTAATGATGTTAGTCGGATACAATACGTGTTTAGGAAGTGTCGATGTTCAAGAATGGAACTGGTTATTCAAAGGCTTGTTTAGTTTGGTTGATGTTAGTCTGAAGATTAGGAAAGAAGGATTTTATTAAAAATTGTTAGTTTATTTGGTCTCTAGCAAAGACTTTAAGCCAAAGTAACTAGGTACCATTTATCAGACCCTTCCGAACTGTTTAGAAAAAGAACTGGTTATTCAAAGGCCTGTTTAGTTTCGTTGATGTTAGCCTGAAGATTAGGAAAGAAGGATTTTATTGAAAATTGTTAGTTTTGTTGGTCTCTAGCAAAGACTTTAAGCCAAAGTCACTAGCTACTATTGATCTGACCCTTCCCAACCGTTTAGAAAAAGAGCTTATTATTCAAAGGCTAGTTTAGTTTGAATGATGTTAGTCAAATACAATAATCCTTAGGAAGTATCTATGTTCAAGAAAGGAACTGGTTATTCAAAGGCTTGTTTAGTTTGCTTGATGTTAGTCTGCAGATTAGGAAAGAAGTATTTTATAGAAAATTGTTAGTTTTTTTGGTGTCTAGCAAAGACTTTGAGCCAAAGTAACAAGCTACCATTGATCTGACCCTTCCCAACTGTTTAGGAAAAGAAGTGGTTATTCAAAAGCTTATTTAGTTTGAATGATGTTAGTCATATACAATACACGCTTAGGAAGCATCGATGTTCAAGAAAGGAACTTGTTATTCAAAGGCTTGTTTAGTTTGGTTGATGTTAGTCTGAAGATTAGGAAAGAAGGATTTTATTTAAAATTGTTAGTTTTGTTGATCTCAGGCAAAGACTTTCAGCCAAAGTAACTAGCTACCATTGATCTGACCCTTCCCAACTGTTTAGGAAAAGAACCTGTTATTCAAAGGCTTGTTTAGTTTGAATTATGTTAGTCAGATACAATACATGCTTAGGAAGTATCGTTGTTCAAGAAAGGAACAGGTTATTCAAAGGCTAGTTTAGTTTGAATGGTGTTAGTCAAATACAATACATCTTAGGAAGTATCGATGTTCCAGAAAGGAACTGGTTATTCAAACGCTTGTTTAATTTTGTTGATGTTAGTCTGCAGATTAGGAAAGAAGTATTTTATAGAAAATCGTTAGTTTTGTTGGTCTCTAGCAAAGACTTTGAGCCAAAGTAACTAGCTACCATTGATCTGACCCTACCCTACTGTTTGGGAAAAGAACTGGTTATTCAAAGGCTTGATTAGTTTTAATGATGTTAGTCGGATACAATACGTGTTTAGGAAGTGTCGATGTTCAAGAATGGAACTGGTTATTCAAAGGCTTGTTTAGTTTGGTTGATGTTAGTCTGAAGATTAGGAAAGAAGGATTTTATTGAAAATTGTTAGTTTTGTTGGTCTCTAGCAAAGACTTTAAGCCAAAGTAACTAGCTACCATTTATCTGACCCTTCCCAACTGTTTAGAAAAAGAACTGGTTATTCAAAGGCTTGTTTAGTTTTATTGATGTTAGTCTAAAGATTAGGAAAGAAGGATTTTATTGAAAATTGTTAGTTTTGTTGGTCTCTAGCAAAGACTTTAAGCCAAAGTAACTAGCTACCATTTTTCTGACCCTTCCTAACTGTTTAGAAAAGAACTGGTTATTCAAAGGCCTGTTTAGTTTTGTTGATGTTAGCCTGAAGATTAGGAAAGAAGGATTTTATTGAAAATTGTTAGTTTTGTTGGTCTCTAGCAAAGACTTTAAGCCAAAGTTACTAGCTACCATTAATCTGACCCTACCAAACTATTTAGAAAATGAGCTGGTTGTTCAAAAGCTTGTTTTGTTTGAATGATATTAGACAGATACAATACATGCTTAGAAAGTATCAATGTTCAAGAAAGGAACTGGTTATTCAAAGGCTTGTTTAATTTGGTTGATGTTAGTCTGAAGATTAGGAAAGAAGGATTTTATTTAAAATTGTTAGTTTTTTTGTCTCTAGCAAAAACTTTAAGCCAAAGTAACTTGCTACCATTTATCTGACCCTTCCCAACTGTTTAGAAAAAGAGCTGGTTATTCAAAGGCCTTTTTAGTTTTGTTGATGTTAGCCTGAAGATTAGGAAAGAAGGATTTTATTGAAAATTGTTAGTTTCGTTGGTCTCAGGCAAAGACTTTCAGCCAAAGTAACTGGCTACCATTGATCTGACCCTTCCCAACTGTTTAGGAAAAGAACTGGTTATTGAAAGGCTTGTTTAGTTTGAATGATGTTAGTCAGATACAATACTTGCTTAGGAAGTATCGATTTTCAAGAAAGGAACTGGTTATTCAAAGGCTTGTTTAGTTTGGTTGATGTTAGTCTGCAGATTAGGAAAGAAGTATTTTATAGAAAATCGTTAGTTTTGTTGGTCTCTAGCAAAGACTTTGAGCCAAAGTAACTAGCTACCATTGATCTGACCCTACCCTACTGTTTGGGAAAAGAACTGGTTATTCAAAGGCTTGATTAGTTTTAATGATGTTAGTCGGATACAATACGTGTTTAGGAAGTGTCGATGTTCAAGAATGGAACTGGTTATTCAAAGGCTTGTTTAGTTTGGTTGATGTTAGTCTGAAGATTAGGAAAGAAGGATTTTATTGAAAATTGTTACTTTTGTTGGTCTCTAGCAAAGACTTTAAGCCAAAGTAACTAGCTACCATTTATCTGACCCTTCCCAACTGTTTAGAAAAAGAACTGGTTATTCAAAGGCTTGTTTAGTTTTAATGATGTTAGTCTTAAGATTAGGAAAGAAGGATTTTATTGAAAATTGTTAGTTTTGTTGGTCTCTAGCAAAGACTTTAAGCCAAAGTAACTAGCTACCGTTTTTTGACCCTTCCTAACTGTTTAGAAAAGAACTGGTTATTTAAAGGCCTGTTTAGTTTTGTTGATGTTAGCCTGAAGATTAGGAAAGAAGGATTTTATTGAAAATTGTTAGTTTTGTTGGTCTCTAGCAAAGACTTTAAGCCAAAGTTACTAGCTACCATTAATCTGACCCTACCAAACTATTTAGAAAATGAGCTGGTTATTCAAAAGCTTGTTTTGTTTGAATGATATTAGTCAGATACAGTACATGCTTAGGAAGTATCAATGTTCAAGAAAGGAACTGGTTATTCAAAGGCTTGTTTAATTTGGTTGATGTTAGTCTGAAGATTAGGAAAGAAGGATTTTATTTAAAATTGTTAGTTTTTTTGTTTCTAGCAAAAACTTTAAGCCAAAGTAACTTGCTACCATTTATCTGACCCTTCCCAACTGTTTAGAAAAAGAGCTGGTTATTCAAAGGCCTTTTTAGTTTTGTTGATGTTAGCCTGAAGATTAGGAAAGAAGGATTTTATTGAAAATTGTTAGTTTCGTTGGTCTCAGGCAAAGACTTTCAGCCAAAGTAACTGGCTACCATTGATCTGACCCTTCCCAACTGTTTAGGAAAAGAACTGGTTATTGAAAGGCTTGTTTAGTTTGAATGATGTTAGTCAGATACAATACTTGCTTAGGAAGTATCGATTTTCAAGAAAGGAACTGGTTATTCAAAGGCTTGTTTAGTTTGGTTGATGTTAGTCTGCAGATTAGGAAAGAAGTATTTTATAGGAAATCGTTAGTTTTGTTGGTCTCTAGCAAAGACTTTGAGCCAAAGTAACTAGCTACCATTGATCTGACCCTACCCTACTGTTTGGGAAAAGAACTGGTTATTCAAAGGCTTGATTAGTTTTAATGATGTTAGTCGGATACAATACGTGTTTAGGAAGTGTCGATGTTCAAGAATGGAACTGGTTATTCAAAGGCTTGTTTAGTTTGGTTGATGTTAGTCTGAAGATTAGGAAAGAAGGATTTTATTGAAAATTGTTACTTTTGTTGGTCTCTAGCAAAGACTTTAAGCCAAAGTAACTAGCTACCATTTATCTGACCCTTCCCAACTGTTTAGAAAAAGAACTGGTTATTCAAAGGCTTGTTTAGTTTTAATGATGTTAGTCTTAAGATTAGGAAAGAAGGATTTTATTGAAAATTGTTAGTTTTGTTGGTCTCTAGCAAAGACTTTAAGCCAAAGTAACTAGCTACCATTTTTTGACCCTTCCTAACTGTTTAGAAATGAACTGGTTATTCAAAGGCCTGTTTAGTTTTGTTGATGTTAGCCTGAAGATTAGGAAAGAAGGATTTTATTGAAAATTGTTAGTTTTGTTGGTCTCTAGCAAAGACTTTAAGCCAAAGTTACTAGCTACCATTAATCTGACCCTACCAAACTATTTAGAAAATGAGCTGGTTATTCAAAAGCTTGTTTTGTTTGAATGATATTAGTCAGATACAATACATGCTTAGGAAGTATCAATGTTCAAGAAAGGAACTGGTTATTCAAAGGCTTGTTTAATTTGGTTGATGTTAGTCTGAAGATTAGGAAAGAAGGATTTTATTTAAAATTGTTAGTTTTTTTGTCTCTAGCAAAAACTTTAAGCCAAAGTAACTTGCTACCATTTATCTGACCCTTCCCAACTGTTTAGAAAAAGAGCTGGTTATTCAAAGGCCTTTTTAGTTTTGTTGATGTTAGCCTGAAGATTAGGAAAGAAGGATTTTATTGAAAATTGTTAGTTTCGTTGGTCTCAGGCAAAGACTTTCAGCCAAAGTAACTGGCTACTATTGATCTGACCCTTCCCAACTGTTTAGGAAAAGAACTGGTTATTGAAAGGCTTGTTTAGTTTGAATGATGTTAGTCAGATACAATACTTGCTTAGGAAGTATCGATTTTCAAGAAAGGAACTGGTTATTCAAAGGCTTGTTTAGTTTGGTTGATGTTAGTCTGCAGATTAGGAAAGAAGTATTTTATAGAAAATCGTTAGTTTTGTTGGTCTCTAGCAAAGACTTTGAGCCAAAGTAACTAGCTACCATTGATCTGACCCTTCCCAACTGTTTATAAAAAGAACTGGTTATTCAAAGGCCTGTTTAGGTTCGTTGATTTTAGCCTGAAGATCAGGAAAGAAGGATTTTATTGATAATTGTTAGTTTTGTAGGTCTCTTACAAAGACTTTAAGCCAAAGTAACTGGCTACCATTGATCTGATCCTTCCCAACTATTTAGAAAAAGAGCTGGTTATTCAAAGGCCTGTTTAGTTTTGTTGATTTTAGCCTTAAGATTAGGAAAGAAGGATTTTATTGAAAATTGTTAGTTTTGTTGGTCTCAGGTAAAGACTTTCAGCCAAAGTAACTGGCTACCATTGATCTGACCCTTAGCAACTGTTTTGGAAAAGAACTGGTTATTCAAAGGCTTGTTTAGTTTGAATGATGTTAGTCAGATACAATACATGCTTAGGAAGTATCGTTGTTCAAGAAAGGAACTGGTTATTCAAAGGCTTTTTTAGTTTGGTTGATGTTAGTCTGAAGATTAGGAAAGAAGGATTTTATTGAAAATTGTTAGTTTTGTTTGTCTCAGGCAAAGACTTTCAGTCAAAGTAACTGGCTACCATTGATCTGACCTTTCCAAACTGTTTAGGAAAAGAACTTGTTATTCAAAGGCTTGTTTAGTTTGAATGATGTTAGTCAGATACAATACATGCCTAGGAAGTATCGATGTTCAAGAAAGGAACTGGTTATTCAAAGGCTTGTTTAGTTTGCTTGATGTTATTCTGCAGATAAGGAAAGAAGTATTTTATAGAAAATCATTTATTTTGTTGGTCTCTAGCAAAGACTTTGAGCCAAAGTATCTATCTACCATTGATCTGACCCTTCCCAACTGTTTAGGAAAAGAACTGGTTATTCAAAGGCTTGATTAGTTTTAATGATGTTAGTCGGATACAATACATGTTTAGGAAGTGTCGATGTTCAAGAAAGGAACTGGTTATTCAAAGGCTTGTTTAGTTTGGTTGATATTAGTCTGAAGATTAGGAAAGAAGGATTTTAATGAAAATTGTTAGTTTTGTTGGTCTCAGGCAAAGACTTTCAGCCAAAGTAACTAGCTACCATTTATCTGACCCTTCCTAACTGTTTAGGAAAAGAACTGGTTATTCAAATGCTTGTTTAGTTTGAATGATGTTAGTCTGAAGATTAGGAAAGAAGGATTTTATTGAAAATTGTTAGTTTTGTTGGTCTCTAGCAAAGACTTTAAGCCAAAGTAACTAGCTACCATTTATCTGACCCTTCCCAACTGCTTAGAAAAATAACTTGTTATTCAAAGGCCTGTTTAGTTTTGTTGATGTTAGCCTGAAGATTAAGAAAGAAGGATTTTATTGATAATTGTTAGTTTTGTTGGTCTCTTGCAAAGACTTTAAGCCACGGTAACTGGCTACCATTTATCTGACCCTTCCAAACTGTTTAGAAAAAGAACTGGTTAATCAAAGGCCTGTTTAGTTTATTTGACGTTAGCCTGAAGATTAGGAAAGAAGGATTTTATTGAAAATTGTTAGTTTTGTTTGTCTCTAGCAAAGACTTTGAGCCAAAGTCACTAGCTACCATTGATCTGACCTCTCCCAACTATTTAGAAAAAGAGCTGGTTATTCAAAAGTTTGTTTTATTTGAATGATATTAGTCATATACAATACATGCTTAGGAAGTATCGATGTTCAAGAAAGGAACTGGTTATTCAAAGGCTTGTTTAGTTTGGTTGATGTTAGTCTGAAGTTTAGGAAAGAAGGATTTTAATGAAAATTGTTTGTTTTGTTGGTCTCAGGCAAATACTTTCAGCCATAGTAACTGGCTACCATTGATCTGACCGTTCCCAACTGTTTAGGAAAATAACTTGTTATTCAAAGGCTTGTTTAGTTTGAATGATGTTAGTCAGATACAATACATGCTTAGGAAGTATCGATGTTCAAGAAAGGAACTGGTTATTCAAATGCTTATTTAGTTTGCTTGATGTTAGTCTGCAGATTAGGAAAGAAGTATTTTATAGAAAATCGTTAGTTTTGTTGGTCTCTAGCAAAGACTTTGAGCCAAAGTAACTAGCTACCATTGATCTGACCCTTCCCAACTTTTTAGGAAAAGAAGTGGTTATTCAAAGGCTTGATTAGTTTGGTTGATGTTAGTCTGAAGATTAGGAAAGAAGGATTTTATTTAAAATTGTTAGTTTTGTTGATCTCAGGCAAAGACTTTCAGCCAAAGTAACTAACTACCATTGATCTGACCCTTCCCAACTGTTTAGGAAAAGAACCTGTTATTCAAAGGCTTGTTTAGTTTGAATGATGTTAGTCAGATACAATACATGCTTAGGAAGTATCGTTGTTCAAGAAAGGAACAGGTTATTCAAAGGCTAGTTTAGTTTGAATGGTGTTAGTCAAATACAATACATCCTTAGGAAGTATCGATGTTCAAGAAAGGAACTGGTTATTCAAAGGCTTGTTTAATTTTATTGATGTTAGTCTGCAGATTAGGAAAGAAGTATTTTATAGAAAATCGTTAGTTTTGTTGGTCTCTAGCAAAGACTTTGAGCCAAAGTAACTAGCTACCATTGATCTGACCCTACCCTACTGTATAGGAAAAGAACTGGTTATTCAAAGGCTTGATTAGTTTTAATGATGTTAGTCGGATACAATACGTGTTTAGGAAGTGTCGATGTTCAAGAATGGAACTGGTTATTCAAAGGCTTGTTTAGTTTGGTTGATGTTAGTCTGAAGATTAGGAAAGAAGGATTTTATTGAAAATTGTTAGTTTATTTGGTCTCTAGCAAAGACTTTAAGCCAAAGTAACTAGGTACCATTTATCAGACCCGTCCGAACTGTTTAGAAAAAGAACTGGTTATTCAAAGGCCTGTTTAGTTTTGTTGATTTTAGCCTGAAGATTAGGAAAGAAGGATTTTATTGAAAATTGTTAGTTTTGTTGGTCTCAGGTAAAGACTTTCAGCCAAAGTAACTGGCTACCATTGATCTGACCCTTAGCAACTGTTTTGGAAAAGAACTGGTTATTCAAAGGCTTGTTTAGTTTGAATGATGTTAGTCAGATACAATACATGCTTAGGAAGTATCGATGTTCAAGAAAGGAACTGGTTATTCAAAGGCTTTTTTAGTTTGGTTGATGTTAGTCTGAAGATTAGGAAAGAAGGATTTTATTGAAAATTGTTAGTTTTGTTGGTCTCAGGCAAAGACTTTAAGCCACGGTAACTGGCTACCATTTATCTGACCCTTCCAAACTGTTTAGAAAAAGAACTGGTTAATCAAAGGCCTGTTTAGTTTCGTTGATTTTAGCCTGAAAATTAGGAAAGAAGGATTTTATTGATAATTGTTAGTTTTGTAGGTCTCTCGCAAAGACTTTAAGCCAAAGTAACTGGCTACCATTGATCTGATCCTTCCCAACTATTTAGAAAACGAACTGGTTATTCAAAGGCCTATTTAGTTTTGTTGATTTTAGCCTGAAGATTAAGAAAGAAGGATTTTATTGATAATTGTTAGTTTTGTTGGTCTCTTGCAAAGACTTTAAGCCAAAGTAACTGGCTACTATTAATCTGATCCTTCCCAACTATTTAGAAAAAGAGCTGGTTATTCAAAGGCTTGTTTTGTTTGAATGATATTAGTCAGATACAATACATGCTTAGGAAATATCGATGTTCAAGAAAGGAACTGGTTATTCAAAGGCTTGTTTAGTTTGGTTGATGTTAGTCTGAAGATTAGGAAAGAAGGATTTTAATGAAAATTGTTAGTTTTGTTGGTCTCAGGCAAATACTTTCAGCCAAAGTAACTAGCTACCATTGATCTGACCCTTCCCAACTGTTTAGGAAAAGAACTGGTTATTCAAAGGCTTGTTTAGTTTGAATGATGTTAGTCTGAAGATTAGGAAAAAAGGATTTTAATGGAAATTGTTAGTTTTGTTGGTCTCTAGCAAAGACTTTAAGCCAAAGTAACTAGCTACCATTTATCTGACCCTTCCAAACTGTTTAGAAAAAGAACTGGTTATTCAAAGGCCTGTTTAGTTTTGTTGATGTTAGCCTGAAGATTAGGAAAGAAGAATTTTTTTGAAAATTGTTAGTTTTGTTGTCTTTAGCAAAGACTTTAAGCCAAAGTAACTAGCTACCTTTGATCTGACCCTTCCCAACTGTTTAGGAAAAGAACTGGTTATTCAAAGGCTTGTTTAGTTTGAATGATGTTAGTCTGAAGATTAGGAAAGAAGGATTTTAATGAAAATTTTTAGTTTTGTTGGTCTCTAGCAAAGACTTTAAGCCAAAGTAACTAGCTGCCATTTATCTGACCCTTCCAAACTGTTTAGAAAAAGAACTGTTTATTCAAAGGACTGTTTAGTTTTGTTGATGTTAGCCTGCAGATTAGGAAAGAAGGATTTTTTTGAAAATTGTTAGTTTTGTTGGTCTCTAGCAAAGACTTTAAGCCAAAGTTTCTAACTACCAATGATCTGACCCTTCCGAACTATTTAGAAAATGAGCTGGTTATTCAAAGGCTTGTTTTGTTTGAATGATATTAGTCAGATACAATACATGCTTAGGAAGTATCAATGTTCAAGAAAGGAACTGGTTATTCGAAGGCTTGTTTAGTTTGGTTGATGTTAGTCTGAAGATTAGGAAAGAAGGATTTTATTTAAAATTGTTAGTTTTTTTGTCTCTAGCAAAGACTTTAAGCCAAAGTAACTTGCTACCATTTATCTGACCCTTCCCAACTGTTTAGAAAAAGAGCTGGTTATTCAAAGGCCTGTTTAGTTTTGTTGATTTTAGCCTGAAGATTAGGAAAGAAGGATTTTATTGAAAATTGTTAGTTTTGTTGGTCTCAGGCAAAGACTTTCAGCCAAAGTAACTGGCTACCATTGATCTGACCCTTAGCAACTGTTTTGGAAAAGAACTGGTTATTCAAAGGCTTGTTTAGTTTGAATGATGTTAGTCAGATACAATACACGCTTAGGAAGTATCGATGTTCAAGAAAGGAACTGGTTATTCAAAGTCTTTTTTAGTTTGGTTGATGTTAGTCTGAAGATTAGGAAAGAAGGATTTTATTGAAAATTGTTAGTTTTGTTGGTCTCAGGCAAAGACTTTCAGTCAAAGTAACTAGCTACCATTAATCTGACCCTTCCAAACTGTTTAGGAAAAGAACTTGTTATTCAAAGGCTTGTTTAGTTTGAATGATGTTAGTCAGATACAATACATGCCTAGGAAGTATCGATGTTCAAGAAAGGAACTGGTTATTCAAAGGCTTGTTTTTTTTGCTTGATGTTAGTCTGCAGATAAGGAAAGAGTATTTTATAGAAAATCATTAGTTTTGTTGGTCTCTAGCAAAGACTTTGAGCCAAAGTAACTATCTACCATTGATCTGACCCTTCCCAACTGTTTAGGAAAAGAACTGGTTATTCAAAGGCTTGTTTAGTTTGAATGATGTTAGTCAGATACAATACATTCTTAGGAAGTATCGTTGTTCAAGAAAGGAACTGGTTATTCAAAGGCTAGTTTAGTTTGAATGGTGTTAGCCAAATACAATACTTCCTTAGGAAGTATCGATGTTCAAGAAAGGAACTGGTTATTCAAAGGCTTGTTTAATTTCGTTGATGTTAGTCTGCAGATTAGGAAAGAAGTATTTTATAGAAAATCGTTAGTTTTGTTGGTCTCTAGCAAAGACTTTGAGCCAAAGTAACTAGCTACCATTGATCTGACCCTTCCCTACTGTTTAGGAAAAGAACTGGTTATTCAAAGGCTTGATTAGTTTTAATGATGTTAGTCGGATACAATACGTGTTTAGGAAGTGTCGATGTTCAAGAAAGGAACTGGTTATTCAAAGGCTTGTTTAGTTTGGTTGATGTTAGTCTGAAGATTAGGAAAGAAGGATTTTATTGAAAATTGTTAGTTTTGTTGGTCTCTAGCAAAGACTTTAAGCCAAAGTAACTAGCTACCATTTATCTGACCCTTCCCAACTGTTTAGAAAAAGAACTGGTTATTCAAAGGCTTGTTTTGTTTTAATGATGTTAGTCTTAAGATTAGGAAAGAAGGATTTTATTGAAAATTGTTAGTTTTGTTGGTCTCAGGCAAAGACTTTCAGCTAAAGTAACTAGCTACCATTGATCTGACCCTTCCTAACTGTTTAGGAAAAGAACTGGTTATTCAAAGGCTTGTTTAGTTTTAATGATGTTAGTCGGATACAATACATGTTTAGGAAGTGTCGATGTTCAAGAAAGGAACTGGTTATTCAAAGGCTTGTTTAGTTTGGTTGATGTTAGTCTGAAGATTAGGAAAGAAGGATTTTATTGAAAATTGTTAGTTTTGTTGGTCTCTAGCAAAGACTTTAAGCCAAAGTAACTAGCTACCATTTATCTGAACCTTCCCAACTGTTTAGAAAAAGAACTGGTTATTCAAAGGCCTGTTTAGTTTTTTTTTATGTTAGCCTGAAGATTAGGAAAGAAGGATTTTATTGAAAATTGTTAGTTTTGTTGGTCTCTTGCAATGACTTTAATTCAGCCAAAGTTACTAGCTACCATTGATCTGACCCTTCCCAACTGTTTAGAAAAAATGCTGGTTATTCAAAGGCTTGTTTTGTTTGAATGATATTAGTCAGATGCAATACATGCTTAGGAAGTATCAATGTTCAAGAAAGGAACTGGTTATTCAAAGGCTTGTTTAGTTTGGTTGATGTTAGTCTGAAGATTAGGAAATGAGGATTTTATTGAAAGTTGTTAGTTTTGTTGGTCTCTAGCAAAGACTTTAACCCAAAGTAACTTGCTACCATTTATCTGACCCCTCCCAACTGTTTAGAAAAAGAGCTGGTTATTCAAAGGCTTGTTTTGTTTGAATGATATTAGTCAGATACAATACATGCTTAGGAAGTATCGATGTTCAAGAAAGGAACTTGTTATTCAAGGGCTTGTTTAGTTTGGTTGATGTTAGTCTGAAGATTAGGAAAGAAGGATTTTAATGAAAATTATTAGTTTTGTTTGTCTCTAGCAAAGACTTTAAGCCAAAGTTACTAGCTACATTTGATCTGACCCTTCCCAACTGTTTAGAAAAAGAGCTGGTTATTCAAAACCTTGTTTAGTTTGAATGATGTTAGTCTGAAGATTAGGAAAGAAGGATTTTATTGAAAATTGTTAGTTTTTTTGGTCTCTAGCAAAGACTTTGAGCCAAAGTAACTAGCTACCATTGATCTGACCCTTCCCAGCTGTTTAGGAAAAGAACTGGTTATTCAAAGGCTTGATTATTTTTAATGATGTTAGTCGAATACAATACATGTTTAAGAAGTGTTGATGTTCAAGAAAAGAACTGGTTATTCTAAGGCTTGTTTAGTTTGGTTGATGTTTATCTGAAGATTAGGAAAGAAGGATTTTATTGAAAATTGTTAGTTTTGTTGGTCTCAGGCAAAGACTTTCAGCCAAAGTAACTAGCTACCATTCATCTGACCCTTCCTAACTGTTTAGGAAAAGAACTGGTTATTCAAAGGCTTGTTTAGTTTGAATGATGTTAGTCTTAAGATTAGGAAAGAAGGATTTTATTGAAAATTGTTAGTTTTGTTGGTCTCTAGCAAAGACTTTAAGCCAAAGTAACTGGCTACCATTGATCTGATCCTTCCCAACTATTTAGAAAAAGAGCTGGTTATTCAAAGGCTTGTTTTCTTTGAATGATATTAGTCAGATACAATACATGCTTAGGAAGTATCAATGTTCAAGAAAGGAACTGGTTATTCAAAGGCTTGTTTAGTTTGGTTGATGTTAGTCTGAAGATTAGGAAAGAAGGATTTTATTGAAAATTGTTATTTTTTTTGGTCTCAGGCAAATACTTTCAGCCAAAGTAACTGGCTACCATTGATCTGACCCTTCCCAACTATTTAGGAAAAGAACTTGTTATTCAAAGGCTTGTTTAGTTTGAATGATGTTAGTCAGATACAATACATGCTTAGGAAGTATCGATGTTCAAGAAAGGAACTGGTTATTCAAATGCTTATTTTGTTTGGTTGATGTTAGTCTGCAGATTAGGAAAGAAGTATTTTATAGAAAATCGTTAGTTTTGTTGGTCTCTAGCAAAGACTTTGAGCCAAAGTAACTAGTAACCATTGATCTGACCCTTCCCAACTGTTTAGGAAAAGAACTTGTTATTTAAAGGCTTGATTAGTTTTAATGATGTTAGTCGGATACAATACATGTTTAGGAAGTGTCGATGTTCAAGAAAGGAACTGGTTATTCTAAGGCTTGTTTAGTTTGGTTGATGTTAGTCTTAAGATTAGGAAAGAAGGATTTTATTGAAAATTGTTAGTTTTGTTGGTCACAGGCAAAGACTTTCAGCCAAAGTTACTAGCTACCATTGATCTGACCCTTAAATTCCTAACTGTTTAGGAAAAGAACTGGTTATTCAAAGAAGGCTTGTTTAGTTTGAATGATGTTAGTCTGAAGATTAGGAAAGAAGGATTTTATTGAAAATTGTTAGTTTTGTTGGTCTCTAGCAAAGACTTTAAGCCAAAGTAACTAGCTACCATTTTTCTGACCCTTCCCAACTGTTTAGAAAAAGAACTTGTTATTCAAAGGCCTGTTTAGTTTTTTTGATGTTAGCCTGAAGATTAGGAAAGAAGGATTTTATTGAAAATTGTTAGTTTTGTTGGTCTCTAGCAAAGAATTTAAGCCAAAGTTACTAGCTACCATTTATCTGACCCTTCCAAACTATTTAGAAAATGAGCTGGTTATTTAAAGGTTTGTTTTGTTTGAATGATATTAGTCAGATTCAATACATGCTTAGGAAGTATCAATGTTCAAGAAAAGAACTGGTTATTCAAAGGCTTGCTTAGTTTGGTTGATGTTAGTTTGCAGATTAGGAAAGAAGGATTTTATTTAAAATTGTTAGTTTTGTTGTCTCTAGCAAAGACTTTAAGCCAAAGTAACTTGCTACCATTTATCTGACCCTTCCCAACTGTTTAGAAAAAGAGCTGGTTATTCAAAGGCCTGTTTAGTTTGGTTGATGTTACCCTGAAGATTAGGAAAGAAGGATTTTATCGAAAATTGTTAGTTTTGTTGGTCTCAGGCAAAGACTTTCAGCCAAAGTAACTGGCTACCATTGATCTGACCCTTCCCAACTGTTTAGGAAAATAATTTGTTATTCAAAGGCTTGTTTAGTTTGAATGATGTTAGTCAGATACAATACAAGCTTAGGAAGTATCGATTAGGAAAGAAGGATTTTATTTAAAATTGTTAGTTTTGTTGTCTCTAGCAAAGACTTTAAGCCAAAGTAACTAGATAGCATTGATCTGACCCTTCCTAACTGTTTAGGAAAAGAACTGGTTATTCAAAGGCTTGTTTAGTTTGAATGATGTTAGTCAGATACAATACACGCTTAGGAAGTATCGCTGTTCAAGAAAGGAACTGGTTATTCAAAGGCTTGATTAGTTTTAATGATGTTAGTCGGATACAATACATGTTTAGGAAGTGTCGATGTTCAAGAAAGGAACTGGTTATTCAAAGGCTTATTTAGTTTGGTTGATGTTAGTCTGATGATTAGGAAAGAAGGATTTTATTGAAAATTGTTAGTTTTGTTGGTCTCAGGCAAAGACTTTCAGCCAAAGTAACTAGCTACCATTGATCTGACCCTTCCTAACTGTTTAGGAAAAGAACTGGTTATTCAAAGGCCTGTTTAGTTTGAATGATGTTTGTCAGATACAATACACGCTTAGGAAGTATCGATGTTTAAGAAAGGAAGTGGTTATTCAAAAGCTTGTTTAGTTTGGTTGATGTTAGTCTGAAGATTAGGAAAGAAGGATTTTATTGAAAATTGTTAGTTTTGTTGGTCTCAGGCAAAGACTTTCATCCAAAGTAACTGGCTACCATTGATCTGACCCTTCCCAACTGTTTAGGAAAAGAACTGGTTATTCAAAGGCTTGTTTAGTTTGAATGATGTTAGTCAGATACAATACACGCTTAGGAAGTATCGATGTTCAAGAAAGGAACTGGTTATTCAAAGGCTTGTTTAGTTTGGTTGATGTTAGTCTGCAGATTAGGAAAGAAGTATTTTATTGAAAATCGTTAGTTTCGTTGGTCTCTAGGAAAGACTTTGAGCCAAAGTAACTAGCTACCATTGATCTGACCATTCCCAACTGTTTAGGAAAAGAACTGGTTATTCAAAGGCTTGTTTAGTTTGAATGATGGTAGTCAGATACAATACCTGCTCAGGAAGTATCGATGTTCAAGAAAGGAACTGGTTATTCAAAGGCTTGTTTAGTTTGCTTGATGTTATTCTGCAGATTAGGAAAGAAGTATTTTATTGAAAATTGTTTGTTTTGTTGGTCTCTAGCAAAGACTTTAAGCCAAAGTAACTAGCTACCATTTATCTGACCCTTCCCAACTGTTTAGAAAAAGAACTGGTTATTCAAAGGCCTGTTTAGTTTGAATGATGTTAGTCAGATACAATACACGCTTAGGAAGTATCAATGTTCAAGAAAGGAACTGGTTATTCAAAGGCTTGTTTAGTTTGGTTAATGTTAGTCTGAAGATTAGGAAAGAAGGATTTTATTTAAAATTGTTAATTTTTTTGTCTCTAGCAAAGACTTTAAGCCAAAGTCACTAGCTACCATTTATCTGATCCTTCCTAACTGTTTAGAAAAAAAACTGGTTATTCAAAGGCTTGTTTTGGTTGCATGATATTAGTCGGATACAATACATGCTTAGGAAGTATCAATGTTCAAGAAAGGAACTGGTTATTCAAAGGCTTGTTTAGTTTGGTTGATGTTAGTCTGAAGATTAGGAAAGAAGGATTTTATTGAAAATTGTTAGTTTTGTTGGTCTCTAGCAAAGACTTTAAGCCAAAGTAACTAGCTACCATTGATCTGACCCTTCCCAACTATTTAGGAAAACAATTGGTTATTCAAAGGCTTGTTTAGTTTGAATGATGTTAGTCTGAAGATTAGGAAAGAAGGATTTTATTGAAAATTGTTAGTTTTGTTGGTCTCTAGCAAAGACTTTAAGCCAAAGTAACTAGCTACCATTTATCTGACCTTTCCCAACTGTTTAGAAAAGGAACTAGTTATTCAAAGGGCTGTTTAGTTTTGTTGATGTTAGCCTGAAGATTAGGAAAGAAGGATTTTATTGAAAATTGTTAGTTTTGTTAGTCTCTTGCAATGACTTTAATTAAGCCAAAGTTACTAGCTACCATTGATCTGACCTTTCCGAACTAATTAGAAAAAGTGCTGGTTATTCAAAGGCTTGTTTTGTTTGAATGATATTAGTCAGATACAATACATGCTTAGGAAGTATCAATGTTCAAGAAAGGAACTGGTTATTCAAAAGCTTGTTTAGTTTGGTTGATGTTAGTCTGAAGATTAGGAAAGAAGGATTTTATTGAAAATTGTTAGTTTTGTTGGTCTCTAGCAAAGACTTTAAGCCAAAGTAACTTGCTACCATTTATCTGACCCTTCCCAACTGTTTAGAAAAAGAGCTGGTTATTCAAAGGCCTGTTTAGTTTTGTTGATGTTAGCCTGAAGATTAGGAAAGAAGGATTTTATTGAAAATTGTTAGTTTTGTTGGTCTCAGGCAAAGACTTTCAGCCAATGTAACTGGCTACCATTGATCTGACCCTTTCCAACTGTTTTGGAAAAGAACTGGTTATTCAAAGGCTTGTTTAGTTTGAATGATGTTAGTCAGATACAATACATGCTTAGGAAGTATCGATGTTCAAGAAAGGAACTGGTTATTCAAAGGCTTGTTTAGTTTGCTTAATGTTAGTCTGCAGATTAGGAAAGAAGTATTTTAAAGAAAATCGTTAGTTTTGTTGGTCTCTAGCAAAGACTTTGAGCCAAAGTAACTAGCTACCATTGATCTGACCCTTCCCAACTGTTTAGGAAAAGAACCTGTTATTCAAAGGCTTGATTAGTTTTAATGATGTTAGTCGGATACAATACATGTTTAGGAAGTGTCGATGTTCAAGAAAGGAACTGGTTATTCAAAGGCTTGTTTAGTTTGGTTAATGTTAGTCTGAAGATTAGGAAAGAAGGATTTTATTTAAAATTGTTAATTTTTTTGTCTCTAGCAAAGACTTTAAGCCAAAGTCACTAGCTACCATTTATCTGATCCTTCCTAACTGTTTAGAAAAAAAACTGGTTATTCAAAGGCTTGTTTTGGTTGCATGATATTAGTCGGATACAATACATGCTTAGGAAGTATCAATGTTCAAGAAAGGAACTGGTTATTCAAAGGCTTGTTTAGTTTGGTTGATGTTAGTCTGAAGATTAGGAAAGAAGGATTTTATTGAAAATTGTTAGTTTTGTTGGTCTCTAGCAAAGACTTTAAGCCAAAGTAACTAGCTACCATTGATCTGACCCTTCCCAACTATTTAGGAAAACAACTGGTTATTCAAAGGCTTGTTTAGTTTGAATGATGTTAGTCTGAAGATTAGGAAAGAAGGATTTTATTGAAAATTGTTAGTTTTGTTGGTCTCTAGCAAAGACTTTAAGCCAAAGTAACTAGCTACCATTTATCTGACCTTTCCCAACTGTTTAGAAAAGGAACTAGTTATTCAAAGGGCTGTTTAGTTTTGTTGATGTTAGCCTGAAGATTAGGAAAGAAGGATTTTATTGAAAATTGTTAGTTTTGTTAGTCTCTTGCAATGACTTTAATTAAGCCAAAGTTACTAGCTACCATTGATCTGACCTTTCCGAACTAATTAGAAAAAGTGCTGGTTATTCAAAGGCTTGTTTTGTTTGAATGATATTAGTCAGATACAATACATGCTTAGGAAGTATCAATGTTCAAGAAAGGAACTGGTTATTCAAAAGCTTGTTTAGTTTGGTTGATGTTAGTCTGAAGATTAGGAAAGAAGGATTTTATTGAAAATTGTTAGTCTGTTGGTCTCTAGCAAAGACTTTAAGCCAAAGTAACTTGCTACCATTTATCTGACCCTTCCCAACTGTTTAGAAAAAGAGCTGGTTATTCAAAGGCCTGTTTAGTTTTGTTGATGTTAGCCTGAAGATTAGGAAAGAAGGATTTTATTGAAAATTGTTAGTTTTGTTGGTCTCAGGCAGAGACTTTCAGCCAATGTAACTGGCTACCATTGATCTGACCCTTTCCAACTGTTTTGGAAAAGAACTGGTTATTCAAAGGCTTGTTTAGTTTGAATGATGTTAGTCAGATACAATACATGCTTAGGAAGTATCGATGTTCAAGAAAGGAACTGGTTATTCAAAGGCTTGTTTAGTTTGCTTAATGTTAGTCTGCAGATTAGGAAAGAAGTATTTTATAGAAAATCGTTAGTTTTGTTGGTCTCTAGCAAAGACTTTGAGCCAAAGTAACTAGCTACCATTGATCTGACCCTTCCCAACTGTTTAGGAAAAGAACCTGTTATTCAAAGGCTTGATTAGTTTTAATGATGTTAGTCGGATACAATACATGTTTAGGAAGTGTCGATGTTCAAGAAAGGAACTGGTTATTCAAAGGCTTGTTTAGTTTGGTTGATGTTAGTCTGAAGATTAGGAAAGAAGGATTTTATTGAAAATTGTTAGTTTTATTGGTCTCAGGCAAAGACTTTCAGCAAAAGTAACTAGCTACCATTGATCTGACCGTTCCTAACTGTTTAGGAAAAAAACTGGTTATTCAAAGGCTTGTTTAGTTTGAATGATGTTAGTCTGAAGATTAAGAAAGAAGGATTTTATTGAAAATTGTTAGTTTTGTTGGTCTCTAGCAAAGACTTTAAGCCAAAGTAACTAGCTACCATTTATCTGACCCTTCCCAACTGTTTAGAAAAAGAGCTGGTTATTCAAAGGCCTTTTTAGTTTTGTTGATGTTAGCCTGAAGATTAGGAAAGAAGGATTTTATTGAAAATTGTTAGTTTTGTTGGTCTCAGGCAAAGACTTTCAGCCAATGTAACTGGCTGCCATTGATCTGACCCTTTCCAACTGTTTTGGAAAAGAACTGGATAATTATTCAAAGGCTTGTTTAGTTTGAATGATGTTAGTCAGATACAATACATGCTTAGGAAGTATCGATGTTCAAGAAAGGAACTGGTTATTCAAAGGCTTGTTTAGTTTGCTTGATGTTAGTCTGCAGATTAGGAAAGAAGTATTTTATAGAAAATCGTTAGTTTTGTTGGTCTCTAGCAAAGACTTTGAGCCAAAGTAACTAGCTACCATTGATCTGACCTTTCCCAACTGTTTAGGAAAAGAACCTGTTATTGAAAGGCTTGATTAGTTTTAATGATGTTAGTCGGATACAATACATGTTTAGGAAGTGTCGATGTTCAAGAAAGGAACTGGTTATTGAAAGGCTTGTTTAGTTTGGTTGATGTTAGTCTGAAGATTAGGAAAGAAGGATTTTATTGAAAATTGTTAGTTTTGTTGGTCTCAGGCAAAGACTTTCAGCAAAAGTAACTAGCTACCATTGATCTGACCCTTACCAACTGTTTTGGAAAAGAGCTGGTTATTCAAAGGCCTTTTTAGTTTTGTTGATGTTAGCCTGAAGATTAGGAAAGAAGGATTTTATTGAAAATTGTTAGTTTTGTTGGTCTCATGCAAAGACTTTCAGCCAATGTAACTGGCTACCATTGATCTGACCCTTTCCAACTGTTTTGGAAAAGAACTGGTTATTCAAAGGCTTGTTTAGTTTGCTCAGATACAATACATGCTTAGGAAGTATCGATGTTCAAGAAAGGAACTGTTTATTCAAAGGCTTGTTTAGTTTGGTTGATGTTAGTCTGAAGATTAGGAAAGAAGGATTTTATTGAAAATCGTTAGTTTTGTTGATCTCTAGCAAAGACTTTGAGCCAAAGTAACTAGCTGCCATTGATCTGACCCTTACCAACTGTTTTGGAAAAGAACTGGTTATTCTAAGGCTTGATTAGTTTTAATGATGTTAGTCGGATACAATACATGTTTAGGAAGTATCGATGTTCAAGGAAGGAACTGGTTATTCAAAGGCTTGTTTAGTTTAGTTGATGTTTGTCTGAAGATTAGGACAGAAGGATTTTATTTAAAATTGTTAGTTTTTTTGTCTCTAGCAAAGACTTTAAGCCAAAGTAACTAGCTACCATTTATCTGGCCCGATACCCAGTATATCCAGCTTGTTCACGCTTGAATCATTGTGATCGCTTCAGCCATTATCGTGTTAGCCTGGCTAAAGAAAGAAGAAAGAATTGTACGATTACGCCCCTCGCCTCCACTGTGTCGACTTGCCCGTCTGGTACTCCAGCGAAGGTTTCTTGCAACGCCAACAGTCTTGTTGCTGATGAAAACACTCGAGATGTCATATGGTTCATAAAAGCCTATGACTATAATCAAAGCCGAGTTCTTAACGTATGATTTTTTACGCGTTATATGGGGCCGCCATTTTTTTGCCGTGCCATCCCTACATATGGAGTACTATCGCACTCCATGATTACTTGATACATAAGCTCCTCCTCCACTTTCTGTAGCTACATTGTTAACACTTCCACTTATTTGGAGCTGTTGAAGCTTATCAGCATGTTTATAATTGGGCGAGCATGAGCGAGCCCCGCACTAGTGTGTTCAATTGAGAATTTGTCTGTGCGTACGGTGTACGTACATGCGTGTGTACGTGCGTACGTACATACTGCATATTGTTTTGCGGTTCAATATAACATTTCAAATAGTTTCCGTAATATTCCAGATTGTTCACGTGGCCACGGTGGCTGCAGTGCAGCTAGCTTAGGGATGCTCTCACAGAGTAGACTGCAGCGGCAGAGGCTACAGCGTCAGTATTATTTTGAAGTATGTTCTTCATGAGCTTTAGGCTACTGTTAACGGATTGAAGAGTACCACCCATCAAATGAGCAGAGTTTCTTTGAAACGTGTTCCTTGTGAGGGATAGCATAGAGCTTCTGACATCAAGAGAACCTCTGTAATCAGCGGTATTATTCTAAAATGTGTTTTCTGTTGGTGTAAGTTCGCTGTTGAATGTGTTGTTGTTTGCAGAGTTGTTCCATAAGTATATGCGAGGTTATTCTGAAAATGTTAAGTTTGGGATACTATTTCTAGTATTAAGACTGCCTCCTTCGTTAGCTGTCTCTGTGAGGATGGCAATGCTATTCTGACGTAGATGGCACCTCCTTCCTTGGCAATGTTGTTCAGAAACGTGTTGTTTGTTACCATAATTCTGCTGCTCTTGTGAGCATATAGAGTACCTCCGTGATAGGCAGAGTGGTTTTGAAACATGTTTTGTGTTAGGCTAACGTCACTATTTCTCACATAAATTGCACCTCCATTTTTCTTTGCTACCAGTTGGTAAAATGTTGATCTGAAAAATACAATTTGAAATTCTTGAATAGCCCACTGACAATAATTCTATTGCCACGTTTGGAATGTGATTGTGTCCATAAAGTAGTAGAATCCTGGACGAAGCCTAAGATAACTATTTTGTCCCATTTTATGTAAGCATCAAGTGGACAAAGTTATCGTGGCTTCCAATTTTAATTAATCCACCCAAACCTATAGTGGAATCTCTATAGTAAGCATTCACCCTCGGACAATGGCTGTAATACCGTATAGCGGGAAATTTTCGCTGAGGAGAAATTTCGCCAAACCCAGATGCGTAGTATTGCCGGAAAATTTCGGCAGATTTATATTCGCGCTCATGCAATTGTCTAAAATTAAATTCGATGGCATTATCAATAATTATTCCATTCAACACAGCAGTTTAGCAGTCTCGAGAAGGTTGAAAAAGTGTCTTGCTGCCGCAGAATCTCCGTTCTCACTAGCGATTTGGACTTCAGTTCATTACTTAGCATCATACGTATAAGGCCCTCTTTTTGCCTTTGTAGCCTCTTCTTGGTGCCGAGCGTTGGTAGCGGCTACGTTCGCTTCCGCAATTGCCGATGATAGCAACGATGATGGCAGTGCCCCCATTGAGTCAGGGAGCTAAATAACGCAGCAGAGCCATACCGGTAGTCGATGGTGAGCTTAACTTTCGCAGCTGCATGCTACCGTTGACTATGTGTAAAATATTCACCTGTTCAAATTTCACCGGTTAATTTTTCGCACTTGAGCTGACTGGCGAAATTGGCGAAAATTTACGCTGGGTGAAAATTTCCCGCTATACGGTATAAGAGGTGGTTGTATCCACGGTATTACGAGGTCCACTGTGCACTACCAACATGTAGGTTGGGCCACATATGGTGGCCATTATAGGGAGGTGGCTGCCACAGCGTGACCCTATTACAGACACAGTGAAACATACAATAAAGTACATTTAAGTACGTGCACTCATGTAGTATCAAAACATCTAGATGTACATGTATTAAACAGGCAGATAAGTGATCGATATATAACACAGTCAGTCTGACTTTGGAACACAAAAAATTAACTCAGTTCTATAAAAAGGCTCTATAGTTCACTGGCCGTGAGAGGGTAACTGCTCTAAGGTTATTGGAGTTGATTAATTCCCTCTTTCTACTCTCCACCAGACCACAATGACGCCACACAGAGTGAACTGAAGTGGTATATAGCAGCCAGGCAGGTGAGTCAGGAAGGCCTCCAGCTATAATTACCCACCTGCAAACTCTGATCAAACAAGTCTGACATTTCATGTCTAAAAAAACAGCCGGACGCCTTTCCCCGTACAATACACACAACTCAGCTTAGGCCAAGCTATTAAAATCCAGCACTTGGACAATTGTCATCAACGGTAGTGAGAATGAATTGGTACAGTACAAGTTGCTTTTGGTACATGTAGCACTGCCATTTTCATAACATTGCCGCGATTGAGAATACTGCAAACTCTATGGCATGGAAATTCACGTCTGGGTCAATAGTGTGGCAATACATACATGTACGTCACATTTGTCGATCCACATGTACATACATGTACGTCTGTTAGAGATATGTCAATGATTAGCTATTGTTCATGTTGTAGTTGTAACCATGCTCAAAGATGCTTTAGGCCCTTTCCTGTTTTCTTGTACATAGACTTCTGACTCCTGATTTTCCCTTGTCCTTGCCACCTGTTCTTGTGCCACCTGTTCTTGTGCCACCTGTTCTTGGAACATTATAGAACTCTCCTTTTTTCTATATATATCTCTTTTTGCCACTGTGTAGTAGTTGTTCCCGATTTGGAGACCAATACACTGAAGCAGTCACATGTTTGGGGTCCCGCTACAATCGTCCCAGACTCATCCACCAAACTCATGGCAAGAAGATTGTTGAAATTGCTCCCCCTGAGGGATGGCTCTGGAAGGGAGCTCCGCCATCTACATGATACGGCACAGCACCAGAACACCATGTTTGAATGGCGAAGGTCCAGCCAAGAAACTGCAGTATAGCTGACTGTTGTATTTATGAGATTACGGCCTGTGAGTTGCAGGAGCATGTGCATGCATATACATATACGTATATGTAGTTGCCTTTGGCTGCTGATTGTGAAAGCTGACCATTCTTACCCTCTCCCCGTTCAAGGATGATCTACCTGGGAGAAAATTTCAGTGGCTTTGTTACCGTGCACAACGACAGCCAGGAGGTGGTGAAGGAAACCATCTTTAAGGTAGGTTGCAGCAGAGCCATGGAGTGAGCATCTGTACAAAATGTCATGTAACAGACAGAACTATGTACGTATATGATCTCTGTCTGGTCTTGCAGTCACCAAGTAATTAAAGCTACATAGTGTCGTGTCGTATTGCCAGTTTTTTTTATGACCATAAAATATCGGTGTGGGAAGGCTTAGTTGCGACCCTAGCAATATTAGGACAAATTATGCATGTAATGCATAGGCATAGGAGATGGCTGACTCTCTCTGTACTGAAGTTTTGTGTCTGAAGGCCATACAGATCTGCTCCGTTTATATTCCTTATCAGGACAAGTCACAAATGTCTATCGCTAATTGCTGCTATAGTTACTGCTCACTGCAGCACTTATCTTGAACTTGGCAGTGTGTATAGTAGTTGCGTCTTCACATTGTACAGGTGGAACTATTGACTCCTTCCAGCTGGACCCAGGGGGAGTTGTTAAGAGCGAATCATAGCGCATGAAGTAAAGGAACTGGGAGAGCACAGGTAAGAGATATACGTAGCCTTGATTCGAAGCTATAAGGGATACACATAACTGTCTATGTAGGTAATGAGAGAGTGTATATGCATTGAAGGGAATGGGTGGGTGGGAACATCAACATAGAAGTATGTTATGTAGCTTCATATGTGACTTACGTTATTTGGACGTAGATCTATGTCACATTCACCTGTAAAGGATATCTCCACTGTCCCTCCAGTGTTAGGCACGACCTAAAATGCTTTTTGTTTGTGAAGTCGCATGCAACACGCCTTTCAAAACCCTCATATAGCGGTTTTTAAAGTACAAATCTCTTGATTTCCTCAACGTTATATATTACTGCAGCCTCATCTGTACTTCCACCTACACTGTGCACTCCGCAGGAGAAGAACTGTTCCTTCGCAAATTTTTCAAGTTCAATGTAAGCATTTTACTGTAAATAGTAAAGCATTGAGTGTAACTTCGGCATTGATTGTAAGCTGTATTCAGTCCATTGCTGACAGTGTGCTAAATTATGGTCTTGTGTCTCTTTCAAATACAGGTTGCTAAACCACTTGATGTAAAGACGAAGTTTTTTAACATAGAGGTATGTACAGAGGTGTGATAAGAGCATTAGCAAAATGTTCTTCTACGTGTGTAGGGGAATTTATGTCTGTCAGGTAGCTGAAATTCTATAACCAGCCAGAGCTTGAACAATGGACACAGGGACTGTGCAGAATAGTTACAAAGTACCTGTAGCTGATCACTGATCTGCTTGTTGAGGGTTGTCAGTAGATCTACATGTACTACTAGACAAGATCAAACACTCTGCTTCATTAACAGACCATCTCAAGAATTGTATAAAGTGCACTAACCCTGTTCCCATAGTAGCTTGTATCCCCACACTATGTATTTTCTGAGTGCCTGGGAATGAGGCCACGTAATTATGTACGTAGTTGATGGCTTGTGAATAATGAACTGCATAATAAACCACGCAGGATGATATTCTTCTTGAAGTTCAGATCCAGAACACCACTACAGGTCCAATGTACTCAGAAGTTGTAAAGTTTGACCCTGCTGCGGGCTTTGAAGCTGTTAATCTCAACAAGCTTGAAAATAAAGAGGAAGAGTAAGTCCATTTGAAATGTAAAAAACTGATGCTAACAGAGGTATAAGAATACCAGTATTTGGGTGTAGGGCTAGGAAGCAGTGTAAAATTTTAATGTTGGAGAGGAGATAAATGTAATGTTTGAGTGTAGAATAATTAGTGTGGCAAGAACCATGCATATGTGTACATATGCATGGTTCTTGTGTGCTACCATTGATCTAACCCTTCCGAACTATTTAGAAAATAAGCTGGTTATTCAAAAGACTTCGTGCGCGGCGCGTAGCGCTGAGCGCTGCTGCGAGAACTCGGAACTACATGGAGCTCGCGAAGAGCTAGCTACGCCAGACTGCGCTTATATCTACCTTTCAACCACAGCTGCGATATCTGAAAAGTGGGAGTGCGCCCATAATTTGCCTATGTCGAATGCCAGAGACAGTGCTGGAAAAATTCTGCCAGGCCTGGTGAGCTATATGTTGTAGCTGCATGAGAACTATGACAGTAGGCATTCTGCCCTAGCAAGATTTCTCATCTTGCAACAAAAATCTTGCAAGATGGTAGGCATTAAAATCTTGTGTGAATTCTTGCAAGGCTCATAGGGAAGTCCTGCAAGATTAGCCTCAAGTATCGAGACTACTGCAAGATCTGGTGTAAGAACCTTGCAAAACGTTTGTCAGATTCCTCACAATTGTCTTACATAAGTTTAGTAATTATAGTAATACAAGTCAGAATATACATCGTAATAAAATACATGTAACGTTGCCTTATGATCCTGGCTATCTTGATTCCAGTTGCTCCGAATAACAATAGATGTAATATATAATAATTCTATTAACTAGCAAGTGCATGTAACTACCAAAACCAGAGATTGCATTATATGCTTGCTCTAGTTTGGTGCTTACTATGAAAACGTGTGTAGTACTATGAGTCACTTTTGTAGCTTTTGCGGAAAAGGAAACACTTTGTTTAATTACTAACGTGCAATTACCTTGGATTGACTCTACTCTATGTAATAGGAAGCATTCTACAGTTTGTATTTCCCACATGAGCTGGTGTTTGGGTGATTTCTGCATTATATAGTTGCTCTGGCTTGGTGCTTTGTATGTGGACTTGTGTAGTGCTATGGGTCACTTTTGTAGTTTTTGCATTCCCATATTGCCCAGCAACCCTCATGTACCCTAGGGTATATGGATGTGTATACCCTGGCTTGAAAGGCACTGCCAAAGTAGATGGGGTTTGTACACTGTGGTGGTGCCTTCCAAGTGACTAGAACTATGCAAATGTAGGTCTGTTGCTTTGCAGCTTGTGTGTATCCCAATGTAGCCCAACAAAAGCTTAGAGTAACACTGGAACTCTTGAAAGACCACCTCTATGGGTGACTTGTTGGTTTATAATTACTAAACAACATACTGATGTATTAAAATGCACACATACATCGTGTGGAAGTTATTAAATTGTGCGTTTGACCAGTCGTCTGTTTGATTCAAAAACTGCGAACTAGACATTTCTCTATACCCTTGTCACTTTCTTTGTACGTATATGCTCTTGTTTGTCCAGCTCTTAGCATTTACGTAACAGTAATCATGTGGCAACTGACTTGTTTAGCTCAGTTTCTCTTTGTAAATGTATGTACATACCCTCTTATGACCATACATATTCACTAGCACATCACTGAACCCTAAGTTTGAATGCTCAAAAGGTGTTCTTGAAGGTAATAAAACGGGAGGTAATGATGGACTAGTTGGGGAGTTTTTTAAGTACGGGGAGAAAAGAATGGCTAATCTGTTGATAGTCTTATATGAGGTAGTTTGGATAAGGGAGAGTGTTTCCAAACATCAGAGACAAGGGTTGATTATTAGCTTTTATAGAAAGGTGATGCTGAGGACCCAGGTAATTACAGAGGCATTACACTATTGAATGTGGTCGGAAAGCTATTTTGACCCAAGAGATATTAGGACAAGTTATGCATGTAATGCATAGGCATAGGAGATGGCTGACTCAGCCAAGCAGATCAGCTCCGTTTATATTCCTTATCAGGAAAGTCACAAATGTCTATCACTAATTGCTGCTATTGTTACTGCTAACTGCAGCACTTATCTTGAACTTGGCAGTGTGTACAGTAGCTGTGTCTTCACATTGTACAGGTGGAACTATTGACTCCTTCCCAGCATATTTGACTAGGCAGTGTGTACAGTAGCTGTGTTTCACATTGTACAGGTGGAACTATTGACTCCTTCCCAGCATATTTGACGATACCCCCAATATCCCAGCTTGACCCAGGGAGTTGTGCATTGGTGTGGAATGGGTGGGTGAGAACATCAACGTAATAGTACGTAGTTGATGGCTTGTGAATGATGAACTGCATAATAAACCACGCAGGATGATATTCTTCTTGAAGTTCAGATCCAGAACACCACTACAGGTCCAATGTACTCAGAAGTTGTAAAGTTTGACCCTGCTGCGGGCTTTGAAGCTGTTAATCTCAACAAGCTTGCAAATAAAGAGGAAGAATAAGTCCATTTGAAATGTAAAAATAAAGCACACCAGTTTGTTCGTAGGTGCAATAGTATACAATGTACGTAGTTGGCTAAACACTTTCACAGAATCAGGTATTGGATTCCTGGTAGCTAGTGTCGACCAGCAGCTGAGAACAATGCTGGATCATAACTCACAGTTAGCTGAAACTTGGAATTAACAGGTGTCACTTTATTGAACCAATAAGTGGGTAACTGGGTCTGAAGGAAGCTCTATCAAACAGCTGCTGATCCTTGGTAATGACAATACCAATATCTGTCAACAGCATGAGTGCATTTAATAGTTTATATATATATAAATGCACTCTTGGAAAACAGTCATGTTGATGTGCAATCACAGAGGTAGTTGGACATGTAGTGCAATGATGATCTTGTCATTATCAATAACCACTGGGGAACCTTAGCCTACCCTAGCAACTGGGCTGGAGAAAATTAGTGTGTCTGGCTTCAGTGTCTGGCAGTTGGGTGTTGCTAACTTTTGGGTTGACTTAGGAAATCATGTTTATCAATAGTTTTTCTATTGTAATTGAAGGATTAGGAGACCAGAGAAAAGCTAAACTACAGTAGAGCCTTTGTTCACTTTTAATTCATGGAGGCTTTCCTGGTGTGAGTCAAATTAAGCTGCTGGTCAGCTCTAGGTGCTACACACACCATCATCGCACTGACAAAGCCCAAATAGCTGTCAGTGTTTCAGTTCTTTGTACTTTACTTATGATAGTATGTTTGTATACTTACAGAGCATTGGCCCTATTACATACGTGGACATACTTTCAAATCAGAAGAAATGCATTAGTAGGATTGGACAGGTATTTGTAGAACACTTACCAAATGGTACTTTGACACAAGGCTTTTTGCATCTTACCTCCTAGTTATATTTGTTTGTTCACACAGTTGTGTAAACAAGTGTACATTTGTTGTGGAAGTAGATTGAGTGTCACCTGTGCATGGGCTGTGGGGCATGGGTGGGGTGGGGTGACAACTTGCTCTGGCCTACACTTGTACTTTTCTTGTCTCTGTTGAGGGCACGTGGTAACTTCAGTGGTAGTCACAGAATCAAACCCATTACTTTCAGTATCAGCATGGCATGTGGAAGAGTGTCAGCATCAGGCTATCAGCACATGTCTCTTCCACATGCCAATACTGTAAGTGATGGATGCTGTAGAATGTAAGTGGGCTGGCTTGTGAAACTGCTTTAGTGAACCAGACGCTATGAATATTCTACAGTTGTATGTTTTCAATTGCAAGGCCTTTCATATAAGAAACTCTCCTTTGCCCATTACAATCTGTTACACAATAAAGTTTTGAGCTTTGCAAACCTCTACCACACAGGTCAGTGCTATTTCAAATTTCTGTACTGACATAAATGCAATCTGTTGCAGTCAGGAAGCTAACTGGCATGTGAGTGGCATGATTGTGTAGCTACTGTTTCAATTAATTCAGGGTTAAGATGCCCCTCCAGTTTCCATGAACTTGGCATGATATAATTATTGATCTATTAAAATGCACACATAGATCTATAGTGTGGAAGTTATTAAATTGTACGTTTGACCAGTCGTCTGTTTGATTCAAAAACTGCGAACTAGACATTTCACTATACCCTTGTCACTTTCTTTGTACGGTATGTGCTCTTGTTTGTTCCGCTCTTAGCATGTAGCTGTATTCATGTGGCAGCTGACTTGTTTAGCTCAGTTTCTCTTTGTAATTATGTAGATGCCCTCCTATGACCATACATATTCACTAGCACATCACAGAACCTTAAGTTTGCATGCTCAGGGTAAGGCCCACCTACTCCCAACCATAAAATAAACCATAAGCCACATTTCTGGCCTTGGATGGAGAAAAATCAGATATAGGCCAGGGGTGGAACAGGGTTGTACGTAGTATGTCACCTATTCTATTTTCCATTTTTACCCCGTGCATATGCGGCAAGGTTAAGCAATTGGTTCTGTCTGTCTGTCTGTCTGTCGTCTGTCTGTACAATGAAATAAATTGCAATGTAGAGATTTACAGGGTTTAACAATCGCTAAATCCGACCTTTAAATTTGGATACCTGATAGTTATACCAAAAGCGGTTTCTACTCTCCACTCTTTCTTATTTAACAGGGTAAGGCCCACCATTTTTAATAGAGTCAAACAGGAGGGTAGCTGGAAGTGAGGGCAATTTAGTAGTCCATTTTGTCAGTTTGGATCAGCAATTACAATTTTTGGAGGCCAGTGATGGATGGGCTTATAATATTACAGCATACCTGTGAAGCTGTGACACTAATGTATATCCTCATTCAGGGTCTCCACTGCTGACTTTCATTGGGAAAAACATCTGGGAACGAGCCTGGAGAATTTACTCACATTACAAAACATGCAGTAAGAACATTTACCCTCAATTTACAGAGGAAATACATTCGGACACATCCTGATTGCATTGTCCTAAGAACTTCCGCAGCGGATACAAGGGTGGAGCTTACCACTGAGGATATATACACACCCGTCAACGTTTCCAGAGATACCAATTGATCTGCCAGATGAGCCTGAAGACCTATGAATCTGACTGATCATCCCAGTGGAACTCCCCCTCCTGTTATTCCTGAAAATTATGAATTTCCTGATTTATAAATTTATATAGTTTGTTATGCTCACCTCGTGCATTATTAATCAGTATTCACCGATTATTATATCCTAAACGCATACAAACATGGTATAGCCTATTAAGCGCGAGGGGCTGGCTACGCGAGGCTATAGGTTCATGCTTTCAGTTAGAGTAGCTTGCAGGCTGATTCCAGCTTAAATTCAATTCGAGGCTGTATGTGAACAAAATAGTTTGTTCTCATGATATTATTTTTAAAATAGCTTGGCTATGTATAACAACTTCGTCAGGACTCGATTGAGGCTCTGGATAGGAATATGTCAGATCCGCTGCGCACTGACGTCGCACGCGCACGGTAATCGTTTGTATTTTCGCGAACACGTGATAAGTAGCCGTACACACGGCGCCGTTCGCTACACGGAAAAGTTCTGGGGAATGTTTGAGCAGGAGCTGCCAGGGGAAGGTTACTGCCGGTCCGCTCTGGGAATGACCCAGGTAGGAAGTGGTTTCGAGGGTCTCGCATGGCAGACGCAGCAGCTTGTTTCCCCGGCCGTACGAGCAAATAACTAAAAACGGAGAGCCGTTTTTTTTGTTGTTGTTTTTGTTCGCTCTTGCGGGAAAAGTCTGACTGGGATAATTTCTGGGAGCAACGCTAAGGTCACAGAGGTTTGCTAAAAGCTTTGCAACAGACTGTAGAGTAGAAACCCACAAAGCCTGCCCTACTTGCTAATGCGTCTTTCATCTAGAGTGTAATATTTAATAGGCACTATTAGTTTAGCTACGTTTCAATATTTTGTTTGCTAGTCATAATTGTTGCAAGTTTTTTTATAAAACTCTGTACCTACAGGAAGTGTCATTAATTGCTTTACATGATGGCAACCTCAGTAATTTTCAGTCTTGTTTGAGGTGGAGAAATAACTACTAAGCTTCCCCTCCTTGTTTCAGCCTCGGGATGTGAAGCCCAACAGCACCCTGGCGGGAGTGTTAGCTGAGTTCGTGATTGACTACCTGGACTGGAAGTTCTGTGGTTAGTGTCTTGGTAGAGGGGGTCACCAGGGTGGTCCTTTATTCTCATTAGTCACATGGCCAGTTCAAGCATGCTAGTTTTGAGTAGTGTAACAGTAATTGTTGGGGGGGGAGTTGGCAGTATTCCTCAGGCTACATGTAATTGTGCACGCTAGCAGGAATACACTGTCTAGGCAGTTTTTGGACAGCCCATGAGCTTGCTAGTAACCAGCAGACAATTGCTAGGTAATCAGCAGCCCTTTTCTCCTTCTGTTTCTTTAGAGACTCCACAGCTAAACCAGCAAGTGTTTTCCTAGCCTCATTTGCCATGGCCCTTGTTGTGCAGCTATAGTGATGATGTAATTATCAATTTGTGAATTGACTAGTTTCCTATGAGTAGCTGCTAGTCTGCTAGACCCACAAGTGTTTTGTCGGTGACTGTGTTTACGGAGCAAGCTGCAGCAGTTGGCTGGTGCAGGGAGAAGATGCTGCATGCAATTTTTGCAGAACTAAAAGGCTCAACTTAGTCCCTCAAATTAGTTGTGGGGATGGTAATCTGTAAAGTGTTGTTCTTGCCTTTTGAGGTTGCATCCCTGCATGTTCTTTCCAATGCTATTCCTTTGACTGGTTCATTTTTGAGTGGTTCATTGGGTGAGAGAAGAGATGAATGGTGGTGTAGATAGTGGCACTCAGCAGAGATGAAGTGGCCGGTAAGAGAGATATAGGCATCGTTTGCTCAGCTAGTCCAAATGTCGCTCGTGATAGCCAGACTCAAAATATCTTCTCTGAGCTTTTCCTTGAGAGCTACTTCAAAATGCTCTGAATTGTAGCTAGAGGTATATCCTGCATGGCTAGCTATGGAACCTTGCCCTCAGTTCCAGTGACACGGGTGAGGTACAGCACCGGCCATTCGTGTTAACCGCCAACCTTGGTTTACGAGCATAAACCCAATTAATTAAGCGTTGAGCCATTTCCTTTTGTTGTTGTTCACTCATGCGGTAAAGGCCTGGCTGGGATTCAGGAACAAAAGCTCACCAAACACCCAGTTATGCGTCTCACGATATTGCAGGTGTTCTCCAGGGGTGTGTAGATCCACTATGCAACCTCAATTCTAATCTTGCATGGCCAAGGTGCTTTTCTTGTTGAGTTGGGAAGTATTACATTACCACACTACCTTGTTTCCAATCTCAGGCTCTGGAGTGAGTGAAATCAAAGTCCTCAACTTTGGCCTGGCTCGAGCGTCAGCCGAGTTCATGACTGGCTACGTCACAACACGCAACTGGAGGGCTCCTGAGATCATGCCGAACTGGACGTGCTATGGTGAGTGTCTTGGTAGAGGGGGTCACCAGGGTGAGCCTTTGGTAACCAAGATCTAAGTAGTCACGTTATAAGCGTGGAAGTTGTGAGTAGTGTAGCAGTGAGCTGACAGGCAAATTGACAGCATTTGATCCTAAGGCTGATGTACAGTGCTCAGAATCTAAAGAGTAAATTAATTCTGTAGGCAGCCTAGCTACTTGAAAAATAAGGCTGTGGACCAACTTCCAAGTCCACCATTGACTGATGTACTTAGTGGCCATGTTTACTAGACATTTGGAGCCTGTATTGGTATGGGCCAATGTAATGGTGTATCATAGTACTGGTCTTGTAGCCCGGGGACTGGACTCTCCCTTCTTCCTTCTGTAAGCCTCATTCACTGTCTCCACTGCCAACACGCAAAAAGGTTAGCAGTGGAGACAGTGAATGAGGCTACCACTGTTATACACAGACCATTCTGGCTAAAGAAAAGGCAATGGATGAGTAAAATGTATTAAGGTTAGGCCCAACCGGAGGTGAAGAAATATTATGACCGTGTACAGTTTTGACGCCCATAGCTCAACAACATGGCGATGTAAGGCCATAAAAACTATGCAGGGCTAGAGTATAGAAACTGGAGAAAGCCTTGGAACAAGAATTTTGTTGATACGTGCACCGTACAGGCACGAAATTCACTCACCTGCTCAAAACACATTCGTGGTAAATCCCTCTGAATTCAAGAGATAGATGTAGCTGAAGCCATGGCTGTATCTGTAGGACTATGGATTACATGTTTAGACATCGAGAATGAAGACTTATCGCCCTCCGCTGGAGAGTAATGGCCGTAATTGTTGGTTTTTAAAGTCGGCTCTGTAAGCTCTGGACATGTAGACCCCTTAGAAGTTTGGCATATCTGCGAGTCAGACCTACAGTTAGCTTGCGAGTCCTGGGATTTACCGCGACAGATTTTTCTGGCAACTCACTAATGCTTTCACTTTGTACGTAAAGGTATTGCATTATCATAATACATGAATTATCTAAGGTTGCCATAGGTACCTAGCGGTGTGTGCAACTTTGCGAAACTTCCGGTTGGGCCTAACCTTAACACAAGCCGGGACTTTAAAAGCTTAGCTCCAGGTTTCAAGGAAGTGTGCTAGGTTCTGACTTACCTAGCTAGAGAGCAGAGAGTCCCCAGGCTTCCCTTTTTCACTTCCACTGACAAAGGCTGGGGCTCACTGCCAGGCCTTGGAAGACACAAAAGCTGGCAGAAGGCCTGGGAACCAGGCTAGAAGCATGGTTTGCCAGTTTATTCATTTTTGTGCCATGTCACGAAAAATGAATTATGTGATTTCTAAATGTCTAGTTTGCCTGGTACAAAGACATTTTCGATGACAGACGAACCAACTGCAACCATTAGAAATTCACAGTAGAATGCACACCAGAGCTAGAGCCCCCATAGGAGCCTGCAGGATCACATGTGGTACTGTAGTAGCCTCGTTCCCAGTCCTGCCTTTATCTCACAGACTTGGAGAAGAAGTGAGGGGGAAGGGCGCCTGGTACCACTTATCACGTACCGTGATGTAGGGTAGACTTATTTGCCCATACCACAGTACTTACGTGCCCATACACTGTACACTAATTGCATCCGTTAAGCACAATTGAAACGGCGCAACCGAGGGGTAGTTGACTGAGGCAGACAGTCCTTCAGGCAGCGATAAGCCCAGACTGACTTTGTCACACTCTATTCCAGTGGTGCCTGACCTCTCTCCCTCGTTGGAGCCTCGTCTCAGTCAGCCTCTGGGGTCTCCTGGTACTTACACTGTTGCCTAGCAAGTACCAATCTTCTGTTGTCCTCTCTTCTTCAAGTTCTTGGATCCTCAGATCCTACCTTGTGGTCGGCTAGTGATCACAATGTCTTGACTTGGATGTGCACTTGTGGAAATTATTTTATATATGGAACCCAGTGCATATGTGTAGAATGGTGTCCCTACAGATTGCTTAGAGAGATCTGAGCCCAAGTACCGACCTCACTCTGCTTGCAAAAATTCTGTAATTAGATGCTCTCATGTGACCTGGTCATGGCATATCCCCCCCCTGCTGCGTTAGCGTGTGTGACATTGTTCTTACATAATTCTCTAAACTTGATACTGATCAAAATAGGAACTACTAGTATTAGCACCAGAGCTGCAGTTTCCCTTGCAATGTTATGTAGGGCCATACTTATGGCTGCAGAGCAGTTAATAGAATTTATGTACTTTTATAGCTAATATTGAGAGAGGTTTACAAACCCACAAGTGTTTCGAACAAGTGCTGGGTAGAGGTAGGTTCCACTTCCAAAAATGGATGTTTATTGGCGCCCAACATTCATTCACTTTTGGATGACTCTATCAAATGAAGCATTTTTATCCAAAAATGGGTGTTTTGTGACATTTTTTTTTCTATAGAGCTATAGGCCCATCACAGCCCCCCAAATATTATATCTTAAACTTACCTACAGGTGTCCAAAAGGGAGCCTTCTGGCTTAATAACTGTTAACATTCATCAATTTTGGATGGTCAATGTCATCCAATTATGGATGGTTTTAAGAACTGTAATATTTATCCAATGCTGGATGATCAATGTCTTCCAATTCTGGAAGTTAATAATTGCCATCCAAATATGGATGGTTGATGTCAACCATTTTCGAATGTTTATTAGTCTTGCAGCTGCTCTATAGAAAACAAAGGTCACAAAACATCCATTTTTGGATGAAAATGCCTCATTTGATAGAGTCATCCAAAAGTGGATGAATGTTGGGCGCCAATAAACATCCATTTTTGGAAGTGGACCTTACCTGGCTGGGTACGTATATAAGGAGCCAGAAGGTTCCCTTTTGGACACCTGTAGGTAAGTTTAAGATATAATTTTTGGGGGGCTGTGATGGGCCTATAGCACACTTTTGAGAAACCCATGTGTGGACTACTACGGAATTGAACTGGAACATGTCATGTAGGCTGAGGGCAAGTGTAAACAAGCCCCCTGTTGTGATGCAAATTGAAATTGTGTGTGTGTGTGTGTGTGTGTGTCCCCTACATGGTGAATAGTCCACAAATGCAGTAGTTCTACACCACACTACTAATGGTACTTGCTTTTTTACATGATGGCAACCTCAGTAATTTTCAGTCTTGTTTGAGGTGGAAAAATAACTAAGATTCCCTCCTTGTTTTTGAAAGTACTTCCACATTCAAATTTCTCACGACTAGAGCTCGAACTACTCTCACTCTGACCACTAGAGCTCAAGCTACTCTCAGTCTGAGAGCAAACAGTAGACGCTACACCAGACTATTGGTATTGTAGTAGCCTCGTTCCCAGTCCTTCCCTCACCAGTGTTTATCTCATAGCCATAGAGAAAAAGTGAGGGGGAAGGCCTGGTACCACTTATCACGTGTCATGACGTAGGGTAGTCTTGTATGCCCACACAATAATTGAAAAGCAGTATTCGTTAAGCACCAAACAATTGAAACGGCGCAACCGAGGACTGTTGACTGAGGCAGACAATCCTTCAGGCAGCGATAAGCCCAGACTGACTTTGTCACACTCTATTCCAGTGGTGCCTGACCTCTCTCCCTCGTTGGAGCCTGGTCTCAGTCAGCCTCTGGGGTCTCCTGGTACGTACACTGTTGCCTAGCAAGTACCATAGCAGCAGTAGTATCTTCTGCTGTCCTCTCTTCTTCAAGTTCTTGGATCCTCAGATCCTACCTTGTGGTCGGCTAGTGATCAGAATGTCTTGACTTGGATGTGCACTCGTGGTGATGAGAGTTCAGAGCCCAAGTACTGACAAGCCAATTACTTGCTTCACAAGTAATTGGCTCTCTCCATTGCAAAGAATCTGTAATTAGATGCTCACACATGACCTAGTCATTGCATATTTCCCCTCGCCCTTTTCCACCTTAGGACCTAAAGCGAGGGGTGAGTTAGAACTGACGAATGGCACCTGAGATCGTACTGAACTGGATAAGCAGTGATCAGAAAGGTTAGGGAACTCGAACCCTTAGTGTAGTCACTAGAACCTCCCCTCCCCCCTTCCTCACAAAAAAAAACAAAAGCGTCTAGCAGAGACATGCCCCACGCTCCTGTACTCTGGAGACTGGACCTAAATTATATATTAACAGCGTAAAAGACATGTACGCTGTGTTCATGTACTGCCGAAGGGAATAACTGATTACTGCAGTAATGACACGGATGAGAAATTCAACACACCAGAGCTGCAGCCTCCATACAGGAGAGATACAATAGTATTCATGCATCTTAATTAGTAGGCTTTTTGAAAACCCACAAGTGTTTTTGAGCAGTGATGCCTTTAATGGTTCTCTCCATTGAAAAGATTCTGTAATCAGATGCTCCCACATGATCTGGCCATCCCCCCTCTTTTCCACCTTAGGACCTAAAGCCAGGAGTGAGTGAGAACTGTGAAGACCAGAAGTGACTCATCATTGATTGAAGGGAACATTTCTAACATTTAAAGGTACCTTGCTTGTTATATTTAGGTTTTGAGCTGTCGGAACGAATTAAGATGCTGATTTAAGCGATTTTTTCAAGTCTGGTGTTTTGCAGAAGCCATAAAACCCTTGGGCTATTACTAATCGAAGATAGAGACCAAAGTTTATGTTGGACGGCCAGCATGACTAAATCCTCGTAATGAGGTATGCCACCAAACAACTCACTGTTAAAGTACTCACAAAAAGCACACTTGACCTAGAGGAAGAAGCTACTTAATTATGTGTAAAGTGACACAGAACACCTTGCTGTCGGTTAGTCATCACAATGTATTGACTTGGATGTGCGCTTGTGGAAGGTATTTGATATTTGGAACGCAGTACGTATGTGTAGAATGGTGACCGTACAGATTGCTAAGAGAGATCTGAGCCCAAGAACTGACCTCACTCTGCTTCACATCACTCAGTAGTAATCGATTCTCTCATTGCTAAAATTAGTTTATATAACTAGGAATACGCAAGCGAAATATGCCTCGCGTAGCTTTTTTTGCATTATTTGTGGCGGGTTGGGTATTGGTAAATTGTGGTGCATGGTAGTGTTAGGTGGCTTGAGTATATTTATTATGCGAGTGGAGTATGCATGCATTCGCACTGGGGTGTAATTGGTATCTAGGGCATTGGGGTTATGGTTGAGTGCTCACATGTCATGTAGATCTGTGTACCTATCTGCTAATAATATGATATCTACTGTGTGTTCGTGTATTGGCGTGTAGCAGCTGCATGAGTATGCATTGTGCATTGCATGAGTATGTTCATTGTATACAATGGCAGTTAGCTAGTTACTTTATCTGGCATGCTGGCTTGAAATACCGTTGCTTATTACGTTGTGGGGAAAGTTGAGCCTGGTACACGCTGTTCGCGCATACGCAAGAATTTACGGAAAAGAGTCAGTAAACGTATCCGTGAATGACCTCAGCCACGTGGTAAGGAGTAGTACGGAGCAGCATACGTGTATAGTAAGCGGAAGAGTTAGAAACTAGCTCACCAACCTCAGAAAGCTTTAAAACCAGTTTAAAAATAGCAATAAGACCTGTACCTTTCTATCCGCTAGGATTATGGTATATGTCTTAGCGGAAAAATTCTGAAGCGCCTCCCTTTTGGTAGTGACTCGATTTTCGATCGCATATCTCAGCTTACAGTAAAGCTACACAAACTCTACAAACCTGGGAGCTGTAGTAAGTCTCCCTTGATAAAACTTCATGACAAATTTGTCCAGACCTCCGACTTTGTGCCCGCCACGACTTCGAAGACGGCACCCAACAAACTGCCAGAGACGCCATTTTGAACACGTGCCTTGCGGAGGTGCGAGCAAACTTTATAGAAATATAGATATATAGATATATATATATATATATATATATATATATAAACGCTAGCTGAGAATGTTGAGCCCATAGCACGCGATTATTGGCCTCGCTGCGCTCGGCAATTAGTGGCTATAATTAGTTGCTCCCACATGACTTGGTCATTGCATATTCCCTCTCCCCCACCTTAGGACCTAAAGCGAGGAGTGAGTGAGAACTATGACTGACTACTGCTGAAGGGCACCTGAGATCGTACTGAACTGAACAAGCAGTGATCAGAAAGGTTAGGTATACTCCTCCGTGACCACATGCCGAGAGACCGCGTGTGCCTGGCCTCTCTGCCTTAGTGGAGTTCCTCACCGTATTAAAATACCGCTATTTAGAGAACCCTTAGTGTAGCTCACCAGACCCTCCCCTCACCTCCCCACCAAAACAAGTAGAAACCTTTTAGCTGAGATAATACGCTCCTGGACTGGACTGGACCTAAATTATTGACAGCGCAAAAGACACGTATATCGTGTTCATGTACTGTCGTAGGGCGTGACGGATCACCGCAGTAAAGACATAGACACGTCGCTATGTATACTCCTTCGTGAACACATGCCAAGTGACCGCGTGTGCCCGGCCTCTGCCTTAGTGGAGTTCTTAACCGTATTAAAATGGCAGACCTTACCGATATTAGAGCTGGACGTGCGGAGACTAGAACCGCTTAGGTCACTGTCAGGACACACACGTCGATTTTTATTTATTTCTTTAGTTACATCCTTATTTGAAATTGTTAGAGCCTCTAAATCTTAAAGAATTTTTGAGGACAGCTGTACAACAACAACAGATTGCTCAACCCCACTCGTGTATACGCGGTGCAGGGTAATAAGGAGAGTCTAGCAGAATTTGCACAAAATTAGCTTAAAACGGCCAGCCTGCACTGTTGAATATTCTGTTAGCTGACTACTTTCGTATGTCGATCTGCCTTCACAGACATTGAGGTTCAGGGTAGAGAGAACACTTACAAGATCTCGTACGTACATGTAGATCACATTGGCTAGATTGCTACCCGGAATGGTTTGTAGTATGGAAAGTAGACCAATAATATGTGTGGACTCTAACCACACCCCCGCTATATAACTGCCCTACATTCCTCAATTCAGACCAAAGTCCTTCTGTCCAAATTTTTCTCCATGGCTACAATATGAGGTGAAAGGCCTCGGTATGGTTCATTGAGTATTCCATAGCAAGTTTATGCTTGCATGCATGTGGGAGTCTCTATACTTTATGCTGACCAAAACAGGAACTAGTAGTATTTGCACCAGAGCTGTAGTCTCCCTGTACTATGTAGAGCCATAATATGGCTGCAGAGCAGTTAATGATATTCATGCACTATAATGGATAATATTGAGAGTTTTAGCAACCCACAAGTGTTTTGAGCAAGTGTTGCATATATAAGGAGGAAACCCAGCTCCTTGTTCTACATGTACCTTTTTCTAGCTGAAGCTTACAATTTTTGGGGGCCTGTGATGGGCCTATGAGTAGCACCTAACGTGTTTATGTAGTGGCACTGTTGGAATTTTCCATACAGATAGATGTTAGCATGCTTGTGGTGTGTGTATTGTGCTGTTGGCAGGTTGTAGGGATGGTAATCCATGAAAGTTCTGTTGTGTCATTACCCTGTGCCATGTATACGCGAGTGGGGTTAAGTAATCGGTTTTGTCCATCTGTCGTCATCATCTGTCATGAAAAAAACTTTAAAATGGAGATTGAGAGGCTATAACAATCACAAAGCAGGATGTAATACCGTATTTCCGCGATCAGACGCCGCGGCTACTATTTATTTCATCGCGCGATTTTCCGCAGCCACTATTCGAGGGCGGCCACTAATCGAGGGCGGCGTTTATTAGATTGAGCGGTTTACTGGTTACACAGCGATGTACAACAGCAGTATAAATCCGTTTCAAAATCGCCGTTCGTGCCTCAACACTATCGAAAAGCCTTCATGCTACAATGCCAGCTGTTTTTTGGGAGAGGTATCGAAAATATAGATTCGCGGGCATCCTCCGTCGGGCTCTGATCCCTTAAATTCGCAATCTCGAAGAAGACAAAGGTTAGGTCCGATAACTGTTAGCTAGCAAAGTCAAGTATTACTCTACTTTTACTGTAGTTGCTACATCTTCTTGCTTACGCGGTACTTGAATTTTAGCCGCGGCTACTATTCGAGGGCGGCCACTATTTCATTCAGCACGTCCGGAGGTGTGACTATAATTCGAGGGCGGCTACTAATTGAGGGCGGCGTCTGATCGCGAAAATACAGTAATTTAAATTCAATATGTGTGTCCCTGACAATAACCAAAACGATTCTTGTCTCCGTATGTCCGACTCTTTCTTAGTCAACATCGGTAAGGTCCGCGATTTTGATGTGAACAAGATTTTGAATGTGACAGAGGCCAGCATATGCAGACTCTTGACGCGTTTCCATACTGGAGTATACGTAGAGAAGCACCCGTGTCATTACTACGGTGATCAGTCACGCTTACAACTCGTATACGGCGTTACCTGAGCACGGTATACGGGTCCACATGCTGTTTTCAGTCAGCAGAGTTCAGGAGCGCGGGATATGTTTCTGCTAGAGACTTCAGGTTCGTACCTTATTTGGTTCATTTTTAGGGATTTCATCCTGACTTGCTTTTCATCTATTGAAATGATCTTTTCTGTGTAACGTGGTGCTGAGGCTACCTTGTTTTGTTAGTTTTTCAAGACCGTACATACACTAGCTCAGATTCAACTACCACGCCACAACATTACTTACCTCGTAATAAGAGGTGCTCAGCAATGAAATCTTGATTAATGTCTCGCTCTCGCATAGGCTGTGTGAGTGTTAGAGGTCTCCATCCATTACCCTGTTGACTAACTGTTTTGGCCGGACCCTGTGGCAACTGGGGCAAGCATTGAGTGAGACCTAGGCTGGCAGGTGACGTGAAGCAGCTCACATTAAAATAATTAACAGTTCAAATAACTAACTAAAATGTAATGGAATACCAATGTCCTGGAAACCTTACTAGTGGCATCTCACTTGATTGTCTGTTATTACAACGATCTCCACAGTGCGTTTTGTGGCTGTATCTTGCTGTGCTTACGGTTCCCAGAATGGCTGGAAAGAGTTTGGCCATTTAGGAAGTGCACAATTACTTTCTTGATTGGTTGGCATACATGTACATACTAGTGATATGCATGGCATAATGGGGCGAGCCTTCGCGAAGCACCAGAGCGTACAGTAGAAAATGTGATGTCAATAAAGAAAACTGTGCATGCATAATTTTAGTTTCTGTTTGTCTGTTTTGTACGTATATGTTCTCTGTTCCAGGACAACTGTAACCATTGTAGTGCATGAAGTACGATGGATCTTCTCACTGGAAATCGAGTAGCTCCTTCTTTTCTCATGACTCTAAGCCCTCAAGCTCATTGGGCAGTCATGGCAAACCAGTGACATGGCAGTCTGAGACTTACACACCAGTAGAGGGTTAGTTCTTGTTATTAAAGTACAATTCGGTTACAGCATAACCTCAGGATGTAGGTGCAGACCAGGGAGCGGTTCTGAACACGACTCATCTCAAGTGTGCACAGAATTTGTGTACCTCAGAACAGCTACATAAGGAGCTGCTTGTATATACGTGTACAACTGGCCATGTCAATTCTCTCCCTCTAGACTGCTCACGGCATCTGCTGTAGTTGATCAGGTCTGTTTCTTTCCTTAATTGTCTGCCTTGCCTCAAGAGTCTCTGTGGTATTATAGATACACATGAAATGGATAGCCTGTAGCTACAAATCGCAAAAGTTAGCAGCACTGAGATGGCTGATGTTGTAGCCTTAGTGCTTTATCACTCTCTCGGCGTCTACATAGGCCTAATCTCGCCTCCCTTCGCTTGGCAGTCTCCTCTGCTCTCCGTCGTCGTTCGTGCTCTCGCCTCCTGCGAAGCCTTTCTTGCATATTCATTGCGATCAGTGTACGGCGATACTCAGACGAGTACCACGTGCAAATAATTTAATGCGCATGTGTATGGCCAGAGCCCCCCAAAATTTTTCCGGCCGACCCAAGCAATTTTTTTGACGGTTGAACGTACGATGGCAGACAGACAGACAGACAGACAGAAATTTCCTCGTTGTACAGACTAGGTGGGGCTCGCTCAGTCTCGCCCCAATCAAAACACAAAATTAGTGAATATAGTGTTTAATGATTAGTTGCATGTTTATGTGCTATACGCAGAATGCTGCAAACCACATTTGGATGTTACTTTGGCCATAGTTTCTTCAGTAAGTATCGCGATCTTGCTGAGTAATTATACATCCAAAAGGGGAGTTAGGATTTGCAAAGTTTTTGCCGGAATAGTCAAGGTATTGCAGTTTCGTTATGGAGCTGTTCTTTATCCAGCAAGTGTATAGCATAGTGAAATGATGTAAAATTGAACTCATTGCCACGAATATTTAAGTTTATTTCTTGAAGTTGTGGTAAGCTAAACACAAGCAGTGAATAACCTTAAAGTTATAAGGTTGTCATGTGTTACGTAGCCGAGGTGGTTGTGTGAGAGATTCAGTTCTTGTAGGTTACCCACTGTTTGTACTTGTCTTTCGAGGGCCTCAGTCAAGTGTGGGACTATGCTATCTTCCCCTAGACCATTGTGCGACCATTCCCCTAGACCATTGTGCGATAAAGTAAGACATTTCAAAGTGGGTTTTAGCAAGATCTGTTCAGAGACTGTACATGAATGAACTCTGCTGCGAACTCTGACTGTCTGATGACTCATGACTGTGTACATGCAAGTACTACTGCTCACTCCTTTTTGCAAGTGTAATTTAATTGTATAGGTTACTGGTATGTGTGTAAAATGGGATCGAAGTCTTACTGGCATACTATAGGCAAACCTAGTCTCCATTTTATGTACACTCATGTGGACTTGCACAAACACGCACACACACATATATATATACTTACACACACACTCACACACACACACACACACAACCACACACACACACATGTACACACACACACACACACAACCACACACACACATGTACACACACAACCACACACACTCACACACACACACACACAACCACACACACACAACCACACACACACAACCACACACAGAGAACAGTAGAGTTCAAGATCGTGAGTGGCGCCAGTCGACACCTGAGGATAGTTTCTCTCGGCTCTTCATCATATGCAAGGTAGCTACAGCTGGTCTTGTCCCCGATGCTCGTGAGCACCCCTCTGTTTTTTAATATCAGCTTGCGATACATACTCTCACAGTCAGAAGAATGTGCACAGCCGAAAGATATCAGCTTCAGAGCTTGCATTCCTCCACGTGTAATAATTAGATAACTGTAAAGGTAATTACCTCCTTATGTACTAAATACAGTGCAAAGTTTTGTAATAAGTCTCCTTGTACTCTCTGTGTAATTGTTTTAATCACAGCCGTAAACAAGGCCAGTCAGTTACTAGCGGGTTTAGTGGCTATTATAAAGCTTGCCTACTGCTCCTCTGCCGAGGGGGCTCCAGTAGCTCGATTGGTAAGAGCATCTGACTAGTATTCAGAAGGTCCTGGGTTCAATCCCCAGCTGGGTCCCGATTTTTCGGGATTTCTCTACACTCTCAGAAAGCATTCTTGTCTTGAAGAGTTCACAATGCATATGGGTTTTCTTTCATCTGGTTCATAGTTTATGTATAGCTGGATTTAGTGTTACCAGGGTCCATCAATGAGCGAGATTGGACATTGCTCAATGAATTCTGAGAAATAATTATATTACTGTCATTTTGCCGCAATTCGTGGTGACATACGTAGTTCCTTGTATTTCAGGTGCTCTTACACTTTGGAGAATGTCTTTTTGTACCACTAAAGAGTGTAAGAACTGCCCCTGAACTTTTGTATAAATTATGAGTTTTCAAGTTAATTATGCTCGGTGACGAGTTTTTTTGCTTTGTGATGAGGAAGATATGGGAGGGATTTTTTTTTGTAATAGTGTGACGATTGCCAGTGATGTCTAAAAATCACTCATGACTATCGTAAATCAATTACTGTATCTGCCCAAATAAATGTGTGTTCACAAGAACTGCAGGGACGATTCTGTAGTGAACCTCAATAGGATGCAGCTGCTTCACATTGTGCCCATGCCGTGCCTGTACAGTTGTTAGGTGTGGAAGCACAGAGCATCAATCAATCAATACTTTAACGTTAGTTCTGTCCGTCTGTCTGTCACGGATGTGACGTCACCTAACAGAACGTGCTTGCGCGAGAATACGCGAGAAGACCGTGACGTCATCATATTTTGTGTACATAGCTAATTAGTACTTTGACCGCTGCATGCGTTGGGACTACTTCGACCGCTGCGTGCGTTGGGATGCTCTGACAGCCGACGGTATTATCATGATGGCCTGAAATCAGCACTTCAAGCGCACTCTATTGCGAAGGTTAGTGGCTGTAGATCTATAGTCCTGTAAGTGCAAACCATGCACAGCTGTAACGTCTACGCTAGACAAACTACGACGATGTGCATTAAATGGAGTCAGTTCCATTCGCCTACATGTGCTGATGTGGGTATGGTTTTGTAATTGTTTGCAGTCTCTCCTTTGAGGTGCCTCCACATGGCTCAGGCAGAAAACTACTGTCAGAGTCTCGATCAGGCTACTGCCACTGGCAGATGCTCCACATTCCATACGATAGCTATACTACATGGACATTACATAATACATGCTTTGGCTTCTAAAAGAAATGTAGTGTGCACACGTACTATATACTTACCCCCCACTGTGACGAGGCAATTTTCAACACTGACATGTGGCTTAGTCAAAAGCACTGCTTCATTGGCAGAAGATGTTATACTGTTCCATGCAAATCACATAATACATGCTTTGGCTTGTAAAAGAAATGTAGTGTGCACACGTACTATATACTTACCCCCCACTGTAACAATTCAATTTTCAACACTGACATGTGGCTTAGTCAAAAGCACTGCTTCATTGGCAGAAGATGTTATACTGTTCCATACAAATCACATAGAGGTCACACTTTTCATTTCTATCGGTATACAGAGTGAGCGAGTTGAACACGCACAAGTACTTGCGCAAGCGAAGCGAGCACAAGTACTTGTATATATTACTCTTACTAACCAGTCTAGTGGCCTAACTACCTCATCTCTACAGCACAGATGGCAATAACTGCCAATTAATGTATAGGCATCATTGCAGTGTTCCAGACCTTGCTCCAATAGTTGGTACCATCTCAGTATTCATTTCTACGGTTCTATGTACCTAAAACTGTCCATGTTGACAGCTGTTGGTAGCACTCCTTATCTTTCCTACCTGCATGCTGTCTTAATTAGCCATGTAGTCAGCCTATAAATGCCACATGTACAGCAGATTAGCAACAGTGGCATTTATTTTTTCAATAACTTTATGTGGTTCAACAGAGACTTGTTTATCACTCTGCAGATATGATACCACTGAAAAGAAGTCGCGAGGTTGTTCTGTACAACTACATCTCGCTACTGAACAGCTACAGGTATACATGTATTTTATTATATCCTCTGATTCATTAACATGTTCAATTCATTTGGCTTATGTATTCATACAGCGTGCTGTCAAAGGTTCTGCCTTGGGAGGAATTAATTCAGAACTATGTATTTGAGGCTTGTCTGAAGAAATACTCCTCCTGGCTGAGTAGTTTCTGAACTGAAGAGAGAAGTAGGGTATGTTCACAAATTATTTATACCCACTGTAGTCATGATAAAGCCGATTTACTGTAGTATACATGTCAGTTTTGGGCATTATTTATGGTTGACATCAATGCTTGTCACTTTAGGTCGTAGGTGGTAAGCGATTGGATTACAGTAGGTAGATGGGGCTTCTAATCCTTCTAGCGGGACTCACCACCAATGCATCATCCAGTGACTGTATAGCTTATGTCATCTTACTCTACTAGTGCATGGTGGAAAGATAACGGCTGCATGTACTAAGTCGTACTTTTGCCAACACCGAAAGGGCATCTTTTGTTACTATACAGGCTGACCTCCTTCAAATTCTGTGGGGTCTTCAATGGAAACTGCATGAAAGAGGCGTGGAACCATGCAGTCAATTGCAATACATACACATAAGTGATTGGATTACAGTAAGTTATACACACACACCCTCTTCAGCATATATATCAGCCAGTTTTCCAGAGAAATTAATCCTTTTTGCAATTGAACTGTGTAAGTGCAGTCGTGGTTCATGCTTTCAGAAGGAATACTTTGCCCATGCATGTAACCCCTTTAGTTTGTGGCTTGCTGGCTGATTCCAGCCCTTTCCTTAAATTCAATTCGAGGCCGTATGTGAACAAAACAGTTTGTTCTCATGCAATTATTTTTAAAATAGCTTGGCTATGTATAACAACTTCGTCAGGACTCGATTGAAGCTCTGGATAGGAATATGTGATCCGTTGTGCACTGACGTCGCACGCGCACGGTAATCGAATCGTTTGTATTTTCGCGAACACGTGATGAGTAAGCTTAGCTGTACACGGCGCCGTTCGCTACACAGAAAAGTTCTGGAGAATGTTTGAGCAGGAGCAGGGGAAGGTTACTGCCGGGCCGCTCTGGGAATGACCCAGGTAGGAAGTAGTTTCGAGGGTCTCGCATGGCAAGCGCTGCAGCTTGTTTCCCCGGCCGTACGAGCAAATAACTAAAAACGGAGAGCCGTTTTTTTTGTTGTTGTTTTTGTTCACTCTTGCGGGAAAAGTCTGACTGGGATTCTGGGAACAACACTAAGGTCACAGAGGTTTGCTAAAAGCTTTGCAACAGACTGTAGAGTAGAAACCCACAAAGCCTGCCCTGCTTGGTAGCGAGTCTTTTATCTAGAGTGTAATATTTAATAGGCACTATTAGTTTAGCTACGTTTCAATTTGTGGTTTGCTAGTCATAATTGTTGCAAGCTTTTGCTATGTGTAGTTAATTGCTTTACATGATGGCAACCTCAGTAATTTTCAGTCTTGTTTGAGGTGGAAAAATAACTAAGATTCCCCTCCTTGTTTTTGAAAGTACTTCCACATTCAGATTTCTTACGACTAGAGCTCGAACTACTCGCACTCTGACCACTAGAGCTCAAGCTAATCTCAGTCTGGTAATCTGTAAAGTGTTGTTCCTACCTTTTGAGATTGCATCCCTGCATGATCTTTCCAACAGCAGCAGAGATCAAGTGGGCAGTAAGAGAGATATAGGCATCGTTTGCTCAGCTAGTCCAAATGTCGCTCGTGATAGCCAGACTCAAAATATCTTCTTTGAGCTTTTCCTTGAGAGCTACTTCAAAATGCTGTGAATTGTAGCTAGAGAAATATCCTGCATGGCTAGCTATGGAACCTTGCCCTCAGTTCCAGTGACACGGGTGAGGTACAGCACCGGCCATTCGTGTTAACCGTCAACCTTGGTTTACGAGCATAAACCCAATTAATTAAGGGTTGAGCCATTTCTTTTTTGTTGTTGTTCACTCATGCGGTAAAGCCCTGGCTGGGATTCAGGAACAAAAGCTCACCAAACACCCAGTTATGCGTCTCACGATATTGCAGGTGTTCTCCAGTGGTGTGTGGATCCACTATGCAACCTCAATTCTAATCTTACATGGCCAAGGTGCTTTTCTTGTTGAGTTGGGAAGTATTACATTACCACACTACCTTGTTTCCAATCTCAGGCTCTGGAGCGAGTGAAATCAAAGTCCTCAACTTTGGCCTGGCTCGAGCGTCAGCCGAGTTCATGACCGGCTGCGTCACAACACGCTACTGGAGGGCTCCTGAGATCATGCCGAACTGGACGTGCTATGGTGAGTGTCTTGGTAGAGGGGGTCACCAGGGTGAGCCTTTGGTAACCAAGATCTAAGTAGTCACGTTATAAGCGTGGAAGTTGTGAGTAGTGTAGCAGTGAGTTGACAGGCAAATTGACAGAATTTGATCCTAAGGCTGGTGGTGTACAGTGCTCAGAATCTAAAGAGTACATTATTTCTGTAGGCAGCCTATCTACTTGAAAAATAAGGCTGTGGACCGACTTCCAAGTCCACCATTGACTGTGGCTGTGGACCATTGACTGATGTACTTAGTGGCCATGTTTACTAGACATTTGGAGCCTGTATTGGTATGGGCTAATGTAATGGTGTATCATAGTACTGGTCTTGTAGCCCGGGGACTGGACTCTCCCTTCTTCATTCTGTAAGCCTCATTCACAGACTCCACTGCCAACATGCAAAAAGGTTAGCAGTGGAGACAGTGAATGAGGCTACCACTGTTATACACAGACCATTCTGGCTAAAGAAAAGGTAATGGATGAGTAAAATGTATTAAGGTTAGGCCCAACCGGATGTGAAGAAATATTATGACCGTGTACAGTTTTGACGCCCATAGCTCGACAACATGGCGATGTAAGGCCATAAAAACTATGCAGGGCTAGAGTATAGAAACTGGAGAAAGCCTTGGAACAAGAATTTTGTCGATACGTGCACCGTACAGGCACGAAATTCACTCACCTGCTCAAAACACATTCGTGGTAAATCCCTCTGAATTCAAGAGATATATGTAGCTGAAGCCATGGCTGTATCTGTAGGACTATGGATTAGATGTCCAGACATCGAGAATGAAGACTTATTGCCCTCCGTTGGAGAGTAATGGCCGTAATTGTTGATTTTTAAAGTCGGCTCTGTAAGCTCTGGAAAAAGACGATAAGTCTTCATTCTCGATGTCTGGACATGTAGACCCCCTAAAAGTTTGGCATATCTGCGAGTCAGACCTACAGTTAGCTCGCGAGTCCTGGGATTTACCACGACAGATTTTTCTGGCAACTCACTAATGCTTTCACTTTGTACATAAAGGTATTACATTATCATAATACATGAATTATCTAAGGTTGCCATAGGTATTCATGCATCTTAATTAGTAGGCTTGTTGAAAACCCACAAGTGTTTTTGAGCAGTGATGCCTTTAATGGTTCTCTCCATTGAAAAGATTCTGTAATCAGATGCTCCCACATGATCTGGCCATCCCCCTCTTTTCCACCTTAGGACCTAAAGCCAGGAGTGAGTGAGAACTGTGAAGACCAGAAGTGACTCATCACTGATTGAAGGGAACATTTCTAACATTTAAAGGTACCTTGCTTGTTATATTTAGGTTTTGAACTCTCGGAGCGAATTGAGATGCTGATTTAAGCGATTTTTTCAAGTCTGGTGTTTTGCAGAAGCTATAAAACCCTTGGGCTATTACTAATCGAAGATAGAGACCAAAGTTTATGTTGGACGGCCAGCATGACTAAATCCTTGTAATGAGGTATGCCGCCAAACAACTCACTGTTAAAGTACTCACAAAAAGCACACTTGACCTAGAGGAAGAAGCTACTTAATTATGTGTAAAGTGACACAGAACACCTTGCTGTCGGTTAGTGATCACAATGTATTGACTTGGATGTGCGCTTGTGGAAGGTATTTGATATTTGGAACGCAGTGCGTATGTGTAGAATGGTGACCGTACAGATTGCTAAGAGAGATCTGAGCCCAAGTACTGACCTCACTCTGCTTCACATCACTCAGTAGTAGTCGATTCTCTCATTGCTAAAATTAGTTTATATAATTAGTGGCTATAATTAGTTGCTCCCACATGACTTGGTCATTGCATATTCCCTCTCCCCCACCTTAGGACCTAAAGAGAGGAGTGAGTGAGAACTATGGCTGACGGCTGCTGAAGGGCACCTGAGATCGTGCTGAACTGGACAAGCAATGATCAGAAAGGTTAGAGAACCCTTAGTGTAGCTCACTAGACCCTCCCCTACCCCCACACTCACAAAGAGCAAATAAAAGTTTCCAGCAGAGACATGCCCCACACTCCTGGACTCTGAAGTCTGGACCTAAATTATTGACAGTGTGAAAAACATGTATATCGTGTTCATGTACTGCGGACGGATCACCGCAGTAAAGACACAGACACGTCACTATGTATACTCCTCCGTGAACCCGTGAACACATGCCAAGTGACCGCGTGTGCCCGGCCTCTGCCTTAGAGTTCTTCACCATATTAAAATGGCAGACCTTACCGATAGTGAATAAGATAGAGCTGGACGTGCAGAGACTAGAACCGCTTTGGTCACTGTCAGGACACACACGTTGATTTTTATTTCTTTCATTAGTTACATCCTGATTTGAAATTGTTAGAGCCTCTAAATCTTGAAGAATTTTTAAGTACGGATGTACAATAAAAGCAGATTGCTCAACCCCACTCGTATACATGGTGCAGGGTAAAAATGAAATATGGAGAGGGAGAGTCTTGCACAAAATTAGCTTTAAACTGACAGCCTGCACTGTAGAATATTCTGTTAGCTAACTACTTTCGTATGTCGATCTGCCTCCATAGACATTGGGGTTCAGGGGTAGAGAGAACTCTAATAAGATCTCATACATGTAGTTCACATTGCTACCCGGAATTGGTTTGTAGTATGGAAAGTAGACCAATAATATGTGTGGACTCTAACCACACCCCCGCTATATTATATTCCTCAATTTTTTACCAAGGTCCTTCTATCCAAATTTTTCTCCATGGCTACAGTATGAGGTGAAAGGCCTCGGTATGAGGTTCACTTTAATAGTGTTCAGTGAGGATTCCATGGCAAGTTCATGCTTACATGCGTGTGTGAGTCTCTAAAGTCTCCCTGTACAGGGCCATAATTATGGCTGCAGAGCATTTAATGATATTCATGCACTATAATAGACAATATTGAGAGTTTTAGCAACCCACAAGTATTTTGAGCAAGTGCTGCATATATAAAGAGGAAATCAGCTCCTTGCTCTACATGTACCTTCATGTAGAGCGTGGAGAAAAATTTGGACAGAAGGACCTTGAGTATCTAACAATTTTTGGGGGCCTGTGATGGGCCTATGAGTAGCACCTAACGTGTTTATGTAGTCTCCAGTGGCTACACTTCATGTAGTGGCACTGTTGGAATTTTCGTACAGATAGATTGATGTGTGTATTGTGTTGATGGCAGGTTGTAGGGATGGTAAGCCATGAAAGTTCTGTTGTGTCATTACCCTATGCCGTGTTTACGTGAGTGGTGTTAACTTATTGCACGCCGTACGCCACATTAACTCATTGCACGCGGCGCGCCTATATATAGGCACACGTGGTACAATTAGTCTACGCGGAGCGCCTATATATAGGCGTTCGTGCACTTGCTCGCGTGTACTGACCCTTAGCGAAGGAGAAGTCCCTCCCTCGTGGCTATGGCTTCTTTAGCCACACCTTTGTGATGTAACTGTACCGAAACTAGACAAAGGTTTGTAAAATAGCGGCTCATGCACGGCAAAATTGGCAACCAATTAACGATCGCTAACTATGGCTAGCTACAATGCTACGCAGTTATTCGGACTCTACGGTCACTGTCAGCGGTAGCTTCGGCAATCTTGCTTCTGGAGAGAGTCAGGGAGTCGGTTGGACCGTCTTGCTTCGTCGTCAGCGTGTACAGACTTTGTTTTCAAACTCGTTTTCAACGTTGCCGTATTGGAAATTAACCGTGAACCGTGTGATGGATCCTGAAGAAGCTTTGATGGTCTAATCCGCGGCCCTTTCTGTGCTGAATAGCTGTGGCTGATGGTCTTCGAAGTAAAACAACAGAGAATCCGCCGCTTCCTTGACCCGGTTAGCAAAAAAATAGGCAAACGCTACACGGAAACGCTTAGTGCGCGTTAATTGACAATTATTACGCGTAGGCTAATTTCGCGTGTAAAATTATTGTCGCGTGCAATGAGTTAAGTGGATATTATGTAATCCTTCGGCCACGCCACACGCCACTATAGTGGCTTTAGAAACGGCAAGTTAACTGTACGGCCCGGAGGGGCAACCCCTTCCTTTATTAGCCATAAAATTGAGTAGAGTGATTACCAATAATGATGTAAGTGTGCAGAAAGTCGATCTAATCTGTAATAGATCGGATGCATACGGCAAAATATACAACCGATCAAGGCAACTAGCTAACTTACCGTGTATCCGGTTATCGATCCTGAAGCCCTTCTTGGATCCAATCCGCCGCCCTTTTTGCCTTTAATGGCTGTAGCTAGTAGTCTTCTAACAAGTACAACGCAGAATTCGCTGGATACTCGAGTTGGTATAAGCATAAACCGTAAACTAAAACTTTTAGTACGCCATTGTTGTAGAAATTATAGCGTGGAGCATCACGCACGTGACGTAATTACGGCGTGCAATTAGTTTTAAGCAATCTGTTTTGTCCATCTGCCATAACGAGACTTTTGAACGGGAGATTGAGAGGCTATAACAATCACAAAGCAGGATGTAAAAATTGAAATCCAACATGTGTGTCCCTGACAAGAACCAAAACGATTCTTGTCTCCGTATGTCCAGCTCTTTCTTATTTAACATCGGTAAGGTCCTTTTGATATGGTCAATAATTGAATACGACAGAGGCCGGGCGTATGTAGTCTCTTGACATGTGTCCATACTAGAATATAAGTAGAGAAGCACCCGTGTCATTACTATGGTGATCAGTCACGCTTACAACTCGTATACGGCGTTACACGTGCATGGTATATGTGTCTACATGCTGTTTCCAGTCAGCAGGGTTCAGGAGCGCGGGGTATGTTTCTGCTAGAGACTTCAGGTTCTTACCTTATTTGGTTCATTTTTAGGGATTTCATCCTGACTTGCTGTTCATCTATTGAAATGATCTTTTCTGTGTAACGTGGTGCTGAGGCTACCTTGTTTTGTTAGTTTTTCAAGACCGTACATACACTAGCTCAGATTCCACTACCACGCCACAACATTACTTACCTCGTAATAAGAGGTGCTCAGCAATGAAATCTTGATTAATGTCTCGCTCTCGCATAGGCTGTGTGAGTGTTAGAGGTCTCCATCCATTACCCTGTTGACTAACTGTTTTGGCCGGACCCTGTGGCAACTGGGGCAAGCATTGAGTGAGACCTAGGCTGGCAGGTGACGTGAAGCAGCTCACATTAAAATAATTAACAGTTCAGGAGCGCGGGGTGTGTTTCTGCTAGAGACTTCTAGTTTTTACCTTATTTGGCCAGTGAGGGCTCGTGGAGCTGTGGATGCAGACTCAAGGAGCCTTGTGAATAGGCTGAGAGGCTGGAGGCACAAGGAGCCTCTGGTTGCTCAGGAAGCAGGTGAGGTATATAGTAGGCTTGCCCCAAATTGGTAGTTAGGAGTCAGGGTCCGGCGTAGTAGCTACGCTTACCAGCATAGCTGTGCTATCAGGCTCTGGTAGTCGCTACTGCTAATATTTCGATAACCTCATGTTCAGGGGTCCTGACATAGGTTTGGTATGAGTCGCTTAACCATCTGCCCAGCATTTTGATTTCCAGTCTGGTATCCCAGCAGCCGCTGCTGTAGTTGCAGCTCAAATTCTGAAGCTGTGAGTGGAGTATCGTGATGCAGGTGTGCCTACACGCTGTTCCAGTTCTTTCATAAGATGGTTAAACTGGTGCTGGCTCAGAGCCCCACCAATTGCAAACCTTATCAAAGTGCCTTAAGGTTCGAACCTTGAAGGTATAGGTCCATGGCTTTCACGGCACATAAATTCGAATCTCCACAGCTTGATAGGTAGCGTCTAGTTTAGTTTGAAATGATCGTATACTCGTTTGATTCCTCGCAGGAGCCTCTGAAGCTGTAGGTATCCCTCTGGTGGGTTTGGGAGGCCCTGTTCTACGTGGAGACACCTTTACTGCGAAGAGGTATGTCTTAATGGGGGCTGGCTTGAGGTTGAGACGTTAGCGTCTTTTCCGAGGCCGGTAGGGGGATACCACCTTGATTTAGCCTGTCGTACATGGTGGTAAAGTTCAAGAATGCTCTGGCCTTGGCGCTGTATGTTGCTTGGGTGCTTGGTGCAAGGGCCTGCTGTAGGATGAAAATTCCTATGTCTTCTAAGGGCAGTGAGGTGGGTAGATGGGTAGGTATTGTGCTGGCAGCTGGGGCCAGTCGCCGGAATTCCTGCATATGAAAACGACATAGACAATCAGCAATACTTTTTTATCAATCTCCATTTCCCTGTGCACTTTTTGTGTACCACACCTAGGGGACTAATGATGAGGTCTCCTGTATAGAGAGGTGTCCTCATTTTGAGGTAAATTTGTATTTTGATCGAAGCGTATTTGGGGCACAGCAAAGCGTCCTTAAAACTGAGGTATCCTTATTTCAGGGGTGTCATTTAAGAGAGGTTTACTGTAGTACTGTTTGGTCTCGTGCCCATACTCCTGTCCCCCCCCCGGTCTGCAGTCTGGGTATGAGACAGATTTGATACACACACACGCACACACACACGCACACACACACACACGCACACACACGCACGCACGCACACACACACACACACACACACACACACACACACACACACACACACATACACACACACACACAGGCGAAGTGTGGTGATGGTGTGAAGGTTTCTCACAGCCACAGTCACAAGGTCGCACTATTCAACCCTGAAGCGGCCATCCAGGTTAACATGGCTCTCAAGACACTCAGGGAGGTGCTGCACGAGGTAGGCTGCCGCGCAGTGCTCTTGCCAGTCTCATTCCCAGGACCCTATTCCTGCCAGTCTCATTCCCAGGACTCCATTCCTGCCAGTCTCATTCCCAGGACTCCATTCCCAGGACCCTATTCCTGCCAGTCTCATTCCCAGGACTCCATTCCCAGGACCCTATTCCTGCCAGTCTCATTCCCAGGACCCTATTCCAGCCCTTGTGCTGGGGGGTTCCCTTTTTCATTAAACAGAACAAATTTGACACTAAAGCACACAGGGTTAGAGGTATAGGGCTAGGGTTGAGGTTACGTTAGGCTATGTTTGCTAGTAGCAGACTCCTATCCTGAAGTTTTACACTAGTTTGTAATTCCATTCCGCTCCGTTCTGTGACACAGGGAGACCCCTACCCAGGCCTAGCTTCCCTTGTAGGTATGAAGACACCTGCATTGGTAGCCTCGTTCTCCAGGTCTACGATTTTTTTGTTACAAAATCTCAGGGTAGTTAGTTGGGGCTGCATGCATGCGCCCAGACCCCCCTAGAAGAACATTTGCAAGCCTCCCCCCCCCCCCCCCTCCCCAGCAATAGTCCTGTACGAAACCCTGGTGACTGCACCAGTTGCCAATAGGTCCTAGCCACTCTCTCTCTCTCTCTCTCTCTCTCTCTCTCTCTCTCTCTCTCTCTCTCTCTCTCTCTCTCTCTCTCTCTCTCTCTCTCTCTCTCTCTCTCTCTCTCTCTCTCTCTCTCTCTCTCTCTCTCTCTCTCTCTCTCTCTCTCTCTCTCTCTCTCTCTCTCTCTCTCTCTCTCTCTCTCTCTCTCTCTCTCTCTCTCTCTCTCTCTCTCTCTCTCTCTCTCTCTCTCTCTCTCTCTCTCCTCTCTGTCTCCTCTCTGTCTCTCTGTGTGTGTTCTCACTCTACAGGAGCTGTGTATGAAGTCGTACTCCAGCCAGCTAGCACGGATCCACGTGGATCACTACCTTTTCCAGCTGTTGCAGAGCACACCTGAGATAATCTCTGTCAGCAGCGAGGCTCCCATCACTAGTGAGTGAGCCCCTTTTAGCCTCGTTCCCGGCGGAGGTTGGAAACGATCACGTGCAGTAATTGTGTGGGCGAGGCAATTCATGTTATAGAGTGAACTCTGTAATAGACACTTTACCATTATGATGTAATGGTGGTAAAAGTAAGCATTAAAGGGAAACTTTACATGGAGACATGCATGTTTTTGTGCTTTCATGTTTAAAATTTACATGATAGCACAAAAACATGCACGTTTTCATGTAAATTTCCCATTTAGTGTCTACTTTTACCCCCCATTACATCATAATGGTAAAGGGTCTATTGTGTGGGTGTAGAGCGAACTCTGTAATTGTGTGGGCGTTGTTTATAGACAGCATAACATGTTTTGATAACTTCAAAGCCTTACTCTACTTATCTTATCCTATTCCCAGTGAGGCGTATAACCACTCTTCTCAAGTCCCCGCTACGAAGGGGCTGAGTGATTTGTTATGACTCACCCATGAATGCAGTGGAACCCCTCTTAAAGAACACCCCTGAAATAAGGACACCTGTGTATTAAGGGTGCTTTGCTATGTCCCGTATGCTACAAATTTTCCCCTGAAATGAGGGCACCTTTCTATATACAAGACACTTTACCAGGTCCCCAAGGTGTCCACAATATAGGGGTTCCACTGTCTACTTTTTGGAAGTGTATAAGGACACCACACTGCCAACTGAATCAACGTTTGTCTGGTTTATGGGAGAATTAGACAATCTGTTTGGAGGGTGTTTTGAAGAGTTTAGTACACTCAATAAATAATTGGGCAAGCGTGAGCAAGCCCCACACTAGTGTGTTCATTTGAGAATTTGTCTGTGCGTACGGTGACTGGTGTGCGTACGTACGTATGTCCACATGCCGCATATCGTTTCCGTGTTCAAATATAATGTATAACATTCAAAATCGTTCCAGTAATATAACGTTCCAAATTCCAAATCTGGGATACTAGGAAGAATAATTGTATGGCAATCAAGATGGTGAAACATCTGGTTGCTCTTGCTCTTGTCCTCTGACTGGAAATCTTACAAGTTCTGCCTAAGTATTTGGGTGCGTGGTCAATGGGTAAGCGCTACAGCAGCAACATGAGTATATATTTACCGTGGCCGAGACGGCCGCTCATCCCAAGTTACATGTCCCAAGCGACTTGCTCTCGTCCCAAGCGACTTGCTCTCGTCCCAAGCGACTTGCTCTCGCCCCAAGCGACTTGCTCTCGCCCCAAGCGACTCGCTATCGCCCCAAGCGACTCGCTCTCGTCCCAAGCGACTCGCTCTCGCCCCAAGCGACTCGCTCCCGTCCCAAGCGACTCGCTCTCGTCCCAAGCGACTCGCTCCCGTCCCGGGCCAAGCGACTCGCTCTCGCCCCAAGCGACTCGCCTCGTCCCAAGCGACTCGCTCTCGTCCCAAGCGACTCGCTCTCGTCTCAAGCGACTTGCTCTCGCCCCAAGCGACTCGCTCTCGTCCCAAGCGACTTGCTCTTGTGACTTGTCCCAAGCACTAGCGACTAGCCGGAGGAACGTTTCCACAATTAACCTTTGACCTTCACGTGCTCACGCGGCCCGCCCACTTTGCCAAAGAGCTGTGATACTGTGGTGAAATACATATGCGCGGATGTGGACTGTGATGGGGCATGTGGAGTGCATATATATGTGTATGGGCGCAAGCATTGGTACTGCTGAGAATACTGAGCTGGTAGCTACACGAATTATAACAGCACCACCTGCCGTTCCATTCACACACCATGCACACCCCTACACGCTCCCTCTCAGCACCAAGCAAACAGCACCACCTGCCGTTCCATTCAAAGGTCATGCATCCACGCACCCTTCCATTCACAGAACATGC
>CBDBCZ010000016.1:0-472500 GCA_965203295.1 Nitrospirales bacterium
AGTGATTATTTTGCGTATGTATAGGACTGTCATGGCCTCCCAGGATATTTTTTTTTTACAAAACAACTACCCTAGCTGAGATTGAATTTGGTGGGTCTTGGAACCTACACCCAAGAGTGGTTATATACCCCATAGCTTATGAGTTTGTGGTTATCCCAAGAAGCTGAGGGATCAATGCAAACAAGTGGGCTGAACAAATGGGGGTTATACATTATAGTGTAGAAACATGAGTGGGTGTTGTCTATCTGACATAACACATTGCACATGCATGCAATCTGTGCTGTGTGGGAACAAGACAAATTATATGACAAAGTGTGGGTAGTGAGGGTATGTTTTAGCTGCTCAATTTTAAGGATCTCAGTTGGTTCTCGGAATTCATGATATTTGGAGTTCTCTTTCTCACGAATTTGGCTTCTCAAACTTGTCATCTTCAAATGCCGACGTTTTGACTGCTGGGCTGCAGTCTTCCTCTGGGCAGACATCAATGCAGTGTGAAACAGATCATTTTTTGGATGATGTAATGTAGTATAAATAGCAACGACATGCTTATAGCAATGCAACTAAACAGGAATAGTATTTAAGTGTCGGGTCAGGAGTATGTGTACCAGGAGTCCTGTAGTAAGTCCATTACTGCACTTCTTAGGGTCAGGTAATGATCAAAATACTCAAATCAGTCTTTTGGTTCTACATTGGCCCGTTGCAGTCTGGCTTATACTGCCTCCCTCTAACTGAATACAGACGTAATTCCAGATGTAAATCAATACCTACATGTACCTTGCCCATGCATCTTTTAAGGAACACTAAACTATGTATATGCACAATCCCGTTTACAATGCTGTGCCCACTGGAATTACGTCTGTAGTTCTACTAGCACTACAAATGTGGGGTGTGTACATGAGTACTCAGTATGTCATCAAAGTATTGATTTGTTCTCCACCAAATGTTATACATGTACATGTACATAGCTACGTAATATATCTTGAGTGCTTTTGAAGTTCCCTAGCTTGTGTTGCATGCAGCGATCTCCATGTACAAGGTACTTAGTTTTGTGTGTGCATGTGTTGCATGCGTGTATCACTTGCAGAGCATCAATATCAACCCACCCACTTCCTTCCCTACACACACACACACACACACACACACACACACACACACACACACACACACACACACACACACACACACACACACACACACACACACACACACACACACACACACACACACACACACACACACACACACACACACACACACACACCTGCATGCAGGACCATCTAGTATGCTATCTTCCTGGCACTCTGCCCCCGGGTGTGCACAATGGTCTTCCTAAGAAATACAGGACTATTGCCAAGAGCCTCTTGTACACCTGGTGCGCATGCCAGGTGTATAAGCAGATGCCAACCGGACTCAGTCTAGAGATTGTAAGGTACATTGTAAACTCTTCGAGATGATAAGCTTTCTGAGAAAGTAAAGAATCCCGAAAAAAAAAAAAACGAGACCCAGCTGGAGATTGAACCCAGGACCTTGTATTTTAGGTGTACAGTAGGTGATAATGGTAGAAGTGGGGATTCTTCTTTAGGGTATTTACCAGAGGCCCTATTGCTGTCTAGGATTATAAAGGAAGACCTACTTTTTTCATCTGTTGGGGGGTGGAGTTTAGTACACTCAATAATTTTGTAGGGCTACAGTCTTATACATGTACTAGGAAGAATAACTTAGGGTGGTGCAACCTCTGGTTTTCTTGCCCTCTGACTGGAGATCTTGCAAGCTTCACCTACATCTGTGATTATGTGTGGTTAATGACATAAGTTCTCTGACGGCAACATAAGTGTGTTTTATTATTCTTCTACAGCCTTTGGATCGTCATAATCTCCTCCGACCAGAGACAGTGGAGTCTCTGTTCTAGCTCTACCAGCTTACCAAGGACGAACAATACCGCAATTGGGGTTGGAAGATCTTTCAGGCCTTTGAGAAGTGTTATTTTCTGATGATAGTAGTTTAATATCAGTCGACAGATGGATCATCAATAATGAAGCTCACCCACTACATGTACCCATTTGGACAGATTACTATTTTTAACTGCATAAGATTATTTAGCGTTAGTGGTTTCAGAAGTGTACAGCACTCCTAACATATAATTTTTTTGTAAAATTATAATTTACAATAATAGAAAACGTTGCTATATACGAAGGGTGGTAGGAGTAGAGGGTACACTTTCAAACTGTGGATTTATAACCGCAGTTCACTGAAAATGAATACTTTTTGACATGTTTCTTTCCATAGCGTGCCATGGAAAGCCATTCTGTAGAGACAGAACCTTGTTCATTTATTATGCAATAGGAACTAGAATCCTGATGTCTATTCAAGTTTAATATGCAAGCTATGCTTATGGGACAAACAAAAGCATACATGTACAACTCATTACTATCGTGGTGTATATCGTAAACAGTATGTACAAGGGAAATTACTTTATTAATTAAAGATACATAAATAGTTTACTACAATATACGTGTATATAGCTAATCAGTGTATGAAAACTCCAGCAATAATAAGTATACCGATGTAGGTCAAAACCACAATGACTTAACAATTACTAGTTTTACATAACTCGAAAGGAAAAGCATGTGTGGCTAAGAAATTCTGAGCACATTATGTAGTAGCGGATAATTAAGCAATATCGATATCGTTTCAATAAATAAACATCACTTTCACATAAAACGTGTACATGTGTGCTGTCTAAGAAAATCTGAGCACATTATGTACATGTAGCTGCATAAGTTCAGTGGTTACTTGTCTTATACAACTTCTTTGCTAGCGATCTCAGGTAGTCTAAGTACTCCAACTTCTTGTAATGACCCTCAGGAACTCCCTCGTAGCCATGCTTTGCTCCCCAGCAAGCAGCGGCTATGATTCCAGTACTATCAGAATCACCACCATGTAGCATGCTGTGAAGACACAGCTCACTCCATGAGTCCCCACTACACGATAACGCATCAAAAGCAATCATTGGGGCGTCATGACCACTTGCACCTCCCGTGCCTGCAAAGCTGCAGCTCTTATAAAATCGATCACGTTCAATTACTCCATACACTTCTGGAAAAGTTGGTTTTGACACTCCAGATTCAATGCCTCGAAGTTTCAGATACTCAATCCACTTCTCAAAATAGCTCCAGGTCTCTCTATTCTCCTGGACATCCCGCCCAACTCTCTCAATGTACTGCTTTGCCAACTCTAAAGTTCGTAGTAGCCCCACTCCCCATTCCTCCAGTGGTTTTTCCTGAATTGCATACGAAACAAAAAGAGCTGTAGCAAGGGACTGTAGGAACGCAAGCGCGAAACCAACGCAATTGCGAAACTAACGCAAACGAGAAACCTGCCACACCCTACACTAGCCGGCCAGCCGCATGAACGTTTATACCCCGCCAACATCCGCCGTTGCATACAAAACACGATTGTTGTGCAAATACAAAGCATGCAGATCAGCTAACATACGATGGCGATGCATCTATTCAACAATGCCAGTGTAGTAGTGGTACTTGGCCAACAGAACCTACAGAAAAGCATAGATAACACTATCTATGAGTAGAACAAACACGGAGATTATGTCTGTGCATGCGTTCCTGTTTATAATCGATAATTCCTTCCAATTTCAGATCCATGAAGGATGTGAATGCAGCTCACATGTACTAAGGCTCGACACGAGGATTAAAGCATAGATATTAAAGTCTACTATAGCTATTGAACATACATGTACTGACTGAGTATGCATGTGGTTGATTAATATCTGTAATTGTGTTTTGAGACCATGTGCATGCAACTTTACAGTGGTGATCATAGAGTCAGATGCAGTCTTTCTATTACCACAAGTTAGTGGAAGGGAAGAGCTTGAAGAGAAAAGTGCAGTACATCCAGCACAGAGAATGGCCATTAACATGCCTACCAGATATGGTGTGTATTTCAATAGGAATTTGCAAACAACTACAGAATATTTTTTCATATACAATCTTTTAATATCTTGCAGGTAGCTGAAGTCTCCCACCACATGGATGGGATAGCCTCAATTATTTTTAAAGGGAAGAGCATCGTAAAATCAGTGGATCTTGCCTAAGATGTTTCGTATAATGAGGTAATGCATTGACTTATTCACACACCATGCAAGAGTAAAGTATATTATACCACTCACATTGTTCTCATGCAGGCTATGGTTCTACTCCTGCAGAAGAAATATGCACTACAGTATAATGCAGCCATTAATGCCCATATCCAAGAAGAATTCCCAAGATAATAGCATATTAACTGAGGTTCCATGCTGCAACACAACATGAGAGTAGGTGCTACATACTACATGTAGCCTCGTTCCTAGGCTCTACTTCCCAGCTTTTGTTTTCGCACGTAATAATTATTTAACTATGTACGAAAAAAAACTGGGAAATAAGTAGATATGGTTGTCGAGAATGCATCAAAAGTGCAGAAACTGGAATGAATACGCCTATATTTATACCCATAGTAATCCTGGTCATGCTGGTTAAGTCACAACAGTTGTGAATATGTAAGTATACATCTACAGGTTATCTCGTATTGAAATAGAGCACAGTGAAGCCCTCTCTGGGGCTGTGGCTGCAATGAAACAGTATAAAGAGCAGAGGCTACTAAAGGTTGTAGAGACGACTAAACAGGAGGAGCAAGTAAGTGACATACAATCATTGTAATATGAGCATATCTCAGACTGGATATTGCATACTGAGTCATGTACAATGCAAGCAGAACGTTGATAGACGGATGCTCAGATTTGGTGTGTACGTACATGTAGATTAAATGTGTGTGGCTTGCAGAACAAAAATTAATAACCAATATTAGGGAATTTTTCGGCCTTTTATAAGTCTGATTCAGAATAAGCACATCTTCTTTAGCCTAATTCTGTTTCCGAGAGTTTCTTGTACCCATGCAAGTGTTACTAGTGTTGTCCCAGTAGATCAAAGGCATTAGTGTGCTGGACAAAAGTGTTGTCACTGTTACATGTACTTGCAAACATTCTCAAAACTGCCTACCCAAACCTTAACTCAAAGCCACTTTCCTAATGTCGAGAATAGCAGTTTGGAATCTACGTATTTAGCTAGTAGCATCTTAGTCTATCGAGCTAGACCCTCCTCTTTGCTTAGCTAAGCACAGAGGAGGGTCTAGCTCGATAGACTAGTAGCATCTAAAAAGATACTTGGCTGCTCTTCTAAAACGTGTAATGAAGCAGTAAGGGAATATGGGGTTTAAGTTGAGGTCTGGTACTAATTGTCTGAATGAAGAGTTAGGAAGATAAAAATGATGATAGGCAGTGTTGGTTATGTGGGAAAGAATGTGAGAGTGTAGTTCACGTGCTCCGACCGGAAATTCACAGGGACTGGGCACTCAATAGATTGAGTTTTTTTTTGGTCGAGTGGCTAGCCAGCCCTCTGTGATGGTATCAATAACGTCTGATCAAGTGGCTGGTGAAGTTGTGTCGACATGTTAATATCTACTTGTCTTTTATGGATTGTATAGAATGTTCACCTATGTTACAAAGATAATTTAATTCTATAACTAATATAAGAAGAAAACTAGGAGAATAATATGGAGAATAGCAAAAATCTCAAGCCTGTTAGGCATTCCTTTTCTCATCAGGATATTCTCAGGATCATGAGCAGCCCCAACATAGTAGTATACACGTATGTATGTATCTATGTCTTTTACCAAGATGAGCAACACTAATCCCTTCATCTTGAAGCCCTCTAACTTGGTTGGCCATGATGCTAGTGTATGTGTGTGGTGATGGCTGATACGTATACCTATTTTTTCATTATGAAAGGAGAAAACAGGCTTTTACTCCCCCAATGGACTGGATGATTGGTGTGTTGTTGCCCTTGATCATAGTGTTTATCCACCACTGGGCCAAAGTGCTTTACTAGTGATCCTAGTAGTTTATGTATATGGACAGTCTTCATTCTCACCTTACCTGCCACGCTAGAATTTTTCCATGTCAAAGCAAGGATCTCTCCTGGCAGGCTGCTGGTGAATCACAGCTACACTAAATTGACACAGTATCCAGGACCATAGTCAGCTGATATGTGATACTTAGTCTACAATGAAAATGGCACTTCCCAAACAATTGAGTGCAACCTTGAGAATGGAATGTAGTGCATATGGGTGCACTCATTCCCTGGTTCAACTCTGCTGTTTTTATTCACATACATGTAGTAAAACAGCACCTTTTGGCATTCTGTAACCCACAGCAGCTGGGGTGGAGGCCAGGAACGAAGCTACGTAGGAATGTCCTTTTTTTTAGTAGACAGTGTCAAAATAGTGCAGGTATTTCCTCTTATATTAAGGGGAGAAAAGAGTGTAGGGATACACAGTCAAGGGGTTACTTTTTAGAGAGTGTAATCTTCTTCTAAACAGCTCATAGTATGTGCAGACAAACACCGGCCTGCACTACTGCATATTAACCTGGAGTGCATGACCTCTCCCAATATCATTATACAAGGCAAGAACGTTCGTGAAGTAAGTAGTTTAGACGGTTCATAGTTATGTATGCAATTTTCCTAGTAGCTGTCTACTACTGCAGCTATTTATCCCAATATTTAGTGAAAATTAATACTGCATTTCACTTCCAGGATAAGGAAGAAATGGAATTGGAATGTGAGGAGAGGAAGGCTCTTCAACTGAAGCTTGTAAGCCACATCTACCTTTGAGTATATCACTTCTGTCTCAGTACTGACTGCAATCAGCACAACAGTGCGTGTTTCTCAACTTGTAGTGTGTACCATTCTTTACTTAAAAGGCTTCTTCATTAAGACTAGGTGGTTGGAGCTAGTAACTTTGAAATAGAATTAATGCTAACTAGAGGTCTTCAAGAAGACATACCCCGCGCTGAATACTGAGACATAGGGCTAGCTGTGAATTACAGTCAATATTCCAATGGTTTTACAGTAGTGTCTGCACGTAGCTACGTTTTTATGCACTACTAATTCAGTGTCCAGAGTGTCTGGAACTACATGTACGTGTACTACAGCTTCTGTTATTTTGTTCACTATGTAATGTCAGTAATGACAGGACTCTTCAACGACAATGAGCATATGTACATGCCGCAAGATACAGAATGATAGACGTAAACAGTTACGTACTTGTAGAAGCTGTGGGCATATATCTATTCTTATGTATGGGTCGACACTTAATTACGTGTATATGATAATTATAATAATAGTGTGCATGCCCTTTGACCTGTCCCTAGTGGTACAGACATGCGGAAGTTGGCGAGAGTAACTGAAGTTTGAGGTTTATCACAAGCTGTATTGCTCTGGAGAGACACTCAAGATCTGGTGTATGATTTAACCTTCCGTCTCAGTCTATGAAACTGGCCTCCGATAGTCACTTGGTCTTGTCACGAGACTAGTCCTCTAAATGATTGATGTCACAATAACAATCATGAAGATATTTTAATATTTTTATGACAGACGGATGGACAAAACCAATTGCTTAACCCCCACTTGTGCATGTTTGGCGCAGGGTATTATTATTTCCATACATGACAGGGTATATAAGCTTGCACATTATGCATCCTGGACTTACATTTATTTCAAAGCTGCGTAATAGACACCCACGCTGACTAAATGTGACATAATACGTAATATATCACCTGACAATGCCATTTTTTTTGTGCTACAGTGCACTTTTACTTGTACGTACAAAGGACACTTATTAACCAACCAAGTGTTTCCACACAGGAGAATCAGGAGGAAAGTCTGAGAGAACTTGCAGTGAGCAAATCAGAAGCTCTTGACGTTGCTGTGATGCAAAAGATTACATTAAAAGAAAAATTGCTTGCGGAAATCGCTTGCTATGAGGTAAGCATGCAGTGTACCGGTATCATGTATGTGTACTTGTAGAGTGAATAGAAAAGGTGTGCAATGTCCAATCTAACTGCACAATTTAACAACTGATTGGAAAACAGAGTTGTTGTTGGTGGCAGCTGTTGGTTGACACGGGTCAAAATCATGGACCGTATCTTTCCATTGGGAAAGTCATGTACATACATACTTTTTCATATTGTGGTCAGGATGTTCTACATGTGCAGGAACAGTCTGACCAGTATGCAGTCACTATAGCTGCAATGGAAGAAAAGCTGCTGACCCTAATGAAGAAGTCCCAACTGTTAGAAAAGAAGAATGAGAGCCTGTAACGGTAAATGGCTTTGCATCAGCAAGTAGCCAGTAATTCAGAAATGAGAGGCACTGCTATATGTACAGGTAATAATGAATGTGTACACATCTATAGGTACCAATACAGACATTCACTGCAGTATGGATACTTGAATCTAACGCTCCATTTTGTGTTCATGATCATTGACCATTGATCCTTGCACACGTGTAGGTATGTTCATACAGCGCACTGCCCAGAGTTGTGACCATAGACAAACATTCTGTTTTCAACTTGGGTCATTTGTGGTGCATGTACGTGTAGCTTGCTATGCATGTTTTAATTGAATGCGTGAAAAACCTCCCAGATACAACAATACATGTACATGTAATAAAGGCATATCTAGTTCCACTACTTTAGCTAGGTAGCTCAGATTGGGTTATGAGGTGACCATGGATCTGCTGAGTCCAGATAACGTGTACATGTACAGAGGGGAGTGGGGGTTTACAAGAAATTATTTCGAAATTCTCTTGGGGGCATACTCGCCCGTATGAAAGCTTTGTGTGTGTGTGTGTGTGTGTGTGTGTGTGTGTGTGTGCGTCTAATATCACAATTTGCTATTCATTCTTCATCAGTAGCAATCAGCTGCTGCCTCCTTGTTCTTGCGCAGGAGTGTCTTTTGCAGTTCCAGGAAATTGTCCAGCAGTTTTCTCAGCAGGGATTGATCTGCAAAGTAAAATGAAATGCACACCTCCAATTACCATTTTTATATACATTAAACAGGCTATGACATACTCAATATGTAAGACTTGTAAGTATGCTGCTTTGCGATACATACTAACCCCCCCCCCCCCCCCGTATGAAAGCCTTGTGTGTGTGTGTGTATGTGTGTGTGTGTGTGTGTGTGTGTGTGTGTGTGTGTGTGTGTGTTGTGTGAAAAATCACAATTTTCGTTAAATAGAAGAAAATATAAGTTAAATATCACGGTTATACTTAAATACTTAGTCTAATATCACATTTTGCTATTCATTCTTCATCAGTAGCAAACTCATCTACTCATGATCAACTTGCAGCAGTGCATGCTATTATGTAGATGTGTGGTATATTGTCAAATCAGTGTGACCATAGATAGTGTCTTCAACTGACGTGACCCTCATTAGCTCCCAGCATTAAAAAGCCAAACTTGTCAACATGTTGAATACAATTTTATCTACACATCATCAGCTTAATCGCAACAGTTTATTTTGCTTGTAAAACTGTGTTTGAAGTGTTCCTGTAAAAAAGCATCCCTGCTTTTAGTGTATCCTGGATGGGTATCAGTGATGGGGCCAGAGTTTGGGTGGGGCTTTAACAGATGAATAAATTTTGCATTCTAGCTACAAATGTTAAATTTATGCATTATTAAGCAGAGGGCATGGTGTATATTTGTTCCGCGCAATCTAGGAATTTGCGTAATCTCTAAATTGTGTTGCGCACTCACAGAATCCTGAAATTGCGTTCCAAGCTACTCAAGATTTAGAATGGACACATTTATGCTCCATGTGCATGCTTCATTGCATCCTGTCACCATAACCCACTAGCGGCGTCTCAATGACCAAATTACAGAGTCATCACTCATAGATTAGGCAAACAGTCCAGTATTCAGTGAGCCTGATTCCTCCTCAAGATTGTATTAGCTTGTTTGTGCATGCTTGACAATGTACGTATTATACTTGAGTGAGCACACTGGCAAGGTTCCCTTTCAGCTGAGTGGGTGGGTTACAATTTACAAACTGTGTGGGGTCCTATGCTCAAGCGCTTACACCCTTTGTATGGTATGTTATACTTTTCATGTGGGTATCCAACTGAATGAAAGCCACTGAAATGTCACTGCAACTATGAATTTGTCTAGTGGTTCATGCGCTTCTGACGTCAAGAAAGATTCCGGAGTAAGATTCCTGCATCGATGTACCACATACAGCATTATTTAGCAACACTACATGGTACTGTAGCAGATGTGAGTAGTATATTTGCAGATATTCAGTTAAATTGCTAACTAATTAAAGGTTTAACTAGAGATACGTACACGCAGTATAATGCCTCGCGCACGAGCATTCAGTAGGTGTGGTTTGGTTGCACGTGTTTACAATGTGTGAGAATTTGACAGATAGAAAGGAGAGGTAGCTAAACGTGCATGAGAATTCGGCGAGTTCATCCTTCTCCAACGGTGGAAATTAACGCGGTGCATGGTTTCTCCAGCGAAAAAGAGCAACTGTTGTTAGCTAAAAAGCGCACGCACCTCTGGTCTTTTAGCTTCGATTTTGTATGCCGCTCGTTGCTTTCTATTGCGTAGTGTAGCAAGATGCCTAGCCCTTTCCCCACTCGTCTCGCCAACGTTGTCGGACTCCGTGACTCGGCTTTAGCCGACGCAACACGCCGGCCACGCCATGCGCGGTACGCAGTATAATTGCATTCCTAAGCGTGACACATGCATTTATAATATGTTCCGCACGAACCAGGAATTTGCGCAATCCTAGAATCGCGCAATGCAAACTAGAAATCCATACTTTGTTGCGCAATCCCAGGATTGCGCAGCCAATTCCACTTTTGCGCACATGTGATATTGACACTTCTTTAGCTAGCTATAAAAATGCCACGCTCGGTCAGTAATGCAGCATCTCTGTGGCTTGCAAGCCATCAGTTTCATTCATCCGTCTTTATTGCAAACTGTAGATTGCCAGAATAATTTTACAATGTAATAGTTGTGACAAATGGTTTCATTACAAATTTAATGTGTTGGTTTTAACAAATACAATAGCAGACTATCAATAGTTGGCGATTGGTTTTGTAACCACTGCCAGTAGTTTTTGCTTTCAGCACTTGACTCTTTGTTTATCCCTTTGCTGTCTATACTTTAACGCTTCATGCACTTCATATCAAAATTCGAACTTTGTACGAACGAATTTAGTCTACGCAATGCAGGGATTGCGTGCCAAAGTACGGATTCCTACTTTGCGCAGCGCAATCCTAAGTTTGCGCGACTTCCTGGTTTGCGCGGAACATATATATTATACAAACGCTTGCTGAGATGCGTTACAGGATTAGTCTCCTCGTGCTAAGGCGCTCAGCAATAATAACTATGCCATATCACATCCAAAGGGACCAAAATTGGGCCAATTCTGCTGGAAGATGTAGCTGGGGGAGGGGGGGTGGGGGGGGGGGGGTCAATTTTCCAATGGTCCTTGGACCATTTCTTCCAGGACCAAGATGCCAGACACATCTGGATTTAGTTGGAACTATATTATTTAGGAAACCAGTTAGCCGCTATAAATTTCTTTCTACATGTATTATATATTTCAGAGGGGGATCAGTGTGCAACTTGCTGTGTGGTTATAGATTTCTTTAACGTACAGCTTTACTTGTTAAGCTTCAGTCATACCACACACACTACATACACATTTCTGTGACAACCTCTCTCAATTAATTTATCCTCCAGTATAGAATTGACATGTAGTACATGGACATGTCTACAGCTACATCTACTTGTACACGCGTACATAGCAAGTAGCTCAGCTGAAAGCTAAAGAGTTTGTGATGTACATGTAATACCTACTGTGCATACATGCAAATAGTATAGAACAAAACAAAAAAAATCGACACCTGTGTCGTAGGGATACTGCTTCTGGAGCTGCAGGGTGAAGCACTGCTGCTGTGAGGCACCTTATCTTCATTTGTAGTCATGGTAGTTGAAAAACATCAATGAAATCTCATTGACCTGCAATAGCAGAATCACATTTACAGTTATATTTAGTATACTTGCCTGCTGTGATAGTCTTGTTTGAAAGGAGGCAACCCATGATACAAGAGCTGCATGGCTATGATATGACTGATGCTTAAACATTCTGACAATACAAGTAAAGTTGTACGTTCAAGAAATCTATACCCACACAGCACGTTGCACACTAATCCCCCTCTGAAATACACTTTCTCATAATCGACATGTAGAAACAAATTCATAGCTGCTAACTGGTTTCCTATATAATGTAACGGAGGTCTCCTCCAGCAGTATTTAGCCTTAGGCTGGAGTCGAAGATTGACTCCATTGTAGACAGTATGGCTATTGTGAGCTGTTGTGCATTCTTGTGTTGTCAATGTTTCTGGGCATTCTTCTGTTGTTCATGTCTGCCAGCATTGTGTTTCTGTCCACCAGCCTGCATTTCTTTCTGAAGCATTCTTTCGTTGTCATGCTAAAGTCTATAAAAGCAGTCCATTCTTCTGTAAGACGCTGTTGATCCATTACTGTTGTAAAAAGTCTGTCATCTTTGTTCTGCGCTGCGTGCTCGCTGCTACGGCGAAGTTATAACCCGCGGGGTTCGCTACAATTGGTGTCAGGAGTGGGATAGCAGATGAGCACGAGAGCAGCTACTAGACAGCAGGAACTGGAAGAACAGCTGGCGAAGCTCATCGGCATGATGGGGCAGCAACAAGAGCGCCAGGAGCAGCAGCAAGAGCGGCAGGAGGCGAAGCTCATCGGCATGATGGAGCAACAGCTAGCGGGAGCGACAGGAGCAGCTCGCGAGTGAGCAGCGGCAGTGGCAAAAGGAGCTGGCCCATCAGCAGGAGCAGCAGCTGGAGCAGCTGGTAGAAAGGCAATGGAAAGTACTGGAAAATAAGCAGCTGGAGGGGGAGCAGCAAGTGGAAGCTCTTCAGTGCGATCTAGGACGTACCAAGGATGCCGTGGAGGGCAGATTCCAGACGGCCGAAGGCTGGCTAGCAAGCTGCAAACCTCGCATCGAGTGCTGGCCGAGGAGATGCGGGAAAGCCAGGCCTCTTTGAGGGAGGAAGTACAGACAAAGCTGGAGACCCTTCAGAGCGTCGAGAAGAAGTCGCCAGAAACAACGCTCTCTCCGTCGTTGCGCGCATCTGCAGTCGAGCTCGAGGAGACGCGGACAAGTCAGGCATCTGTGAAACAGGAACGGCAGACGAAGCCGGAGAGTTCTGAGGAGAAGCCGACGGGGAGCGGGTCCTCTCCTCCCTTGCGGGCATCTGCAGTGGAGTTTATTACTACTGTGAATTCTTTCCTTGCAGGGGCAGATGACGGCATACATCGAACCTGTACGGGAGGTGGGGTTCTGCATGCAGCGACCACCACCGTACGACGGGCGTTCATCTCGGGAGGCCTATATACCGGGCCCAATTCGAGATGTTGAGCCAGCCCAACCACTGGACAGAGACAGAGAAGGCCACACTACTGGCGGTGAGCCTAAGAGGAGCGGCCCTGACTGTCTTGTCCAATCTCACAAGTGAACGTCGCGGTGACTATAGAGCTTTGGTCATCGCCATGGAGAAGCGCTTTGGAGCCGACCAGTTTTACAGACCAGTTTCTGTTTTCCCTTCTTCTTTTTCATTTAGCCCATTTCAATACATGATGGGACACCTGTATCAGATCCCAGTTCTACACACCAAAGAAGGAATACTCACGGTAGGTTCGATTTGTTGGAATGTAAGTCTGCACTATTGGTTTTTTTTTAGTCGGACATTCAATACCATTATTTTTACAGTACTTCTGAAATTTTTATGATATGTAATTATTTTTACAGTACTTCTGGAATTTCTGTGGGCCATATGAGTATTATGTTTCCAAAATCTAGACATACATGTGCAGGAGGATTGAGAACCCCCCCCCCCCCCCCCCCCCCCACACACACACACACACACAAAAGCAACCTGGATTGATTTTAAAATTTCCTTCACACCAGTTGGTACCCATCTAGTGTCTAGTGCAACGTAGCCTTGTCTCCACACACGCACACACACACTTTTAGTAGCTGTACCCACCCCTGATGTGACACTCGTTAATTGCATTCAGCCTGCTATGATTACTACAGTATATGTGTGTACATATTGTTATTCTTGGTCCTGTTTTAGGACAGGATGTTGTGGAACAAAGAGCAAGAGCAGGAGAGGATTCTGAAAGCAACTCTTTGCTACGTATACATGATGCCCTCATTGAGAAGGTATATTAAATATGTTTTACTCATGGAATCTCATTCTAGCTACATCCCTGGCCCTCCTACATGCAGGCCAAAATAGATAGCACAGGATAGTTGCTCTTGGCGTCGTAGAACACATTATTGTGATGCACGTTTTGTATTAAGTGGTTTATTTTCCTTGCTGGAAAACTTGCTGTATACACTCGAAAAGATGGTTAGTCTGAGTGGGCCATCAGCCTGTTCTGATCATTGGCCCTTACTTACATGTACATGTACATGTATGTACACAGCTGACTATGTACATACATGTATCTGCTTTTCAAGGTTTGTGTACTGGATTCTGAAATACAAGTTGCATACATATTCAGACTACATGCCACGTTTTACAGGATTATCAAGTGCAGTGCCTAACTGACATGAGTCTGTAGGCTGGCTCTGTTTGAGTCTGAGAGCCAAAGAAAGGATGCTGTTATAGCTGAACTAAGGAAAGAACTGGCTGCTTACAAGAAGAACCCAAAGGCTAAAGATCTGAGGTATGTAAATTATGTGGAAAACAAGGCAGAAATATTGTAGAGACTGCGTATAGCTCTGAACTATTCCTACTCTGTCAAAGCTGCGTATGGGCATCATGCATATGAAACACACACACACATTTTCCATCTTAGCTTGTAATAGGCTTTACTAGGTTTGGATCACTCTCTGCTTCATACTAATCATTGCATGTTTAACTGCTCATGTTACATGTAGTTGTGGTGCTTTCACAGTTAGTTTCAAAGTAATGTATACAATGTTTTGCATACGTAGTTATGTTTCTATGGAGGAGCACCTGGAATCATTTGAAAGTCGTTTGTAAGAAATGATATCTGGTGTAGAAATGCTGAAGAAACAGGTCTGTATCACTTCAGACTGCCAGTATAAACCTTTATGTATGTATGTACCTACGCACATGTATGTATGTTAATTACACATTTGGTCAACAGCATGGGCAGGTGCATGTTGAAACTTACTTGCATACAAAGCATGTGGCATACTACGTTCTACTGTAGACCACACGTTTATCCAGAATTGTGAATTGTTATCTTTAACAGCTAGCTGACACTGAGAGCCAACTGCAGTCTGCTACTAGCCGTAGCTCTTCACTCTGGAAAGAGCTGATGGGCAAGGATGCCACTGTGACTTCACTGACTCAGGAAAACCGGAGATTACAGGAGGAGAGCAAACTTTCTGCATGGCGCTCCTCTCAACTGAAACAAGAGTGTTGAGAAAGACGTACATCTAATGCTTCCCTTCAAAAGCAGGTCAGCATCATGTTCACTGTATACATATGTGTGTCATGTACATAACATTGGGTATGGTGATTCTGTGTACATACAGCTCTTGTATGCATGTACGTCTATGTTTGGTCTAGGGCAATGTACATGTTCACACCTTCCGGATTTTAAAGGTATTGTTAACTTGAAGGCCTGGTACTCGGGCAAAAACCTGGGACTATTTATTTGAATTATAAGTGCCCAGTTATGCTTACCAGAAGATTGTGTTAGCAGTAAAGAAGCTACTTTACTGTATCATACCTCCTAAAACCAGAGCCCAGCTGGGAGTTGAACCCATGCAGGACCTTCTGATTGCTAGTCAGTAGGCAAGTTTTATACGTAGCTACTAACCCACTAGAAGCAGTCGCCAATATGACCTGCCAATTCTAATTGTGATTACTCTCTTAAGATAGTATCATGCAGCACCCATGTATGTGTTGCTGCTCTTTTCTGTTATTATGTTTCATGTTGCATACATACAACAGGTGAAAAGTTGACAGAACTAAATAATGATCTTCAAAAGGTAAATGTGTAGAAAGTAACTGTCAATTATTGGAGTATGGAGAAACAGGATGTTCAAATCATATGTAGTATTCTGAATCACTACGATGCACACTTAGTAATACATTTAATATGCTTTCAACACTTGATATGTCGTGATTCACTCTCACTTGCTGTCAGTGAGTATGTTTTGAGATTGTGAAGTACAGTAGAACGGTAGTGCAATTTCACCGGTTTCCAAAGCTATACTTCCAGCTGCTGCGGTGCATATGTATATGTGTGGGTGTTCAAACTTACGTAACAATAGATGTTAGATTTATGCACTGTGCACTGTCCTCAAACACATTATACGTATATGTACATATACGCAGTAACTAAAATACATACGTGCCTGTATACGTAGTTACTATAATTATAGTACTGCCATAACATAGGGCCTGGAGTGTATATTATACTAAAGATTAAGGAATGTTTCAGTCGTAGATCTCAATATATATGCAGCAGGCTATGGAACCTTTACTTCCCAAAGTGTGTTTGATGATGCTACATGAATCAGTTTGTTTATGCAGAGAGTATTTCTATTACCACCAGCAACAACATCAATGATTCTTAACCATATTTCCTGCGTATACACCTGCACCTCTGCTTCTTTGCCGTACTTATACACTTATACAGTGTGTTACTGATTTTTTGCGGAACACAGTGCTCCAGAAATGAATGAATGATGTAGGTATATATGTATACAATAAATATGTACACTGTTTTTCTGCGTACATGGTGTATGGAAATGTAGATTACTGGAGTAGCATCTAGAAACACACAACTCCATGTGGCAAGAGTCAAACCTGCTCTAGTTGTTGAGTCACTCTTTCAATGTCCTCTTTCAGATGTGTGTTCTCCTCCACCAGTGTTGTCACAGCACTAGTAGCTGCTTCAGGGCTGATGTCAGTGCTCTGAGACAGCCCGTTGGAGGCTAGTGTAACCAGCTGCTTACATAAAGTGGACATCTGTATGCACAAGAGGCATACACACGTGACAGGGGTATACATAACACCGGCACCCTTATGTATACCCCTGTCACGTGTGTATGCCTCTTGTGCATACAGATGTCCACTTTATGTAAGCAGCTGGTTACACTAGCCTCCAACGGGCTGTCTCAGAGCACTGACATCAGCCCTGAAGCAGCTACTAGTGCTGTGACAACACTGGTGGAGGAGAACACACATCTGAAAGAGGACATTGAAAGAGTGACTCAACAACTAGAGCAGGTTTGACTCTTACCACATGGAGTTGTGTGTTTCTTGATGCTACTCCAGTAATCTACATTTCCATACACCATGTACGCAGAAAAACAGTGTACATATTTATTGTATACATATATACCTACATCATTCATTCATTTCTGGAGCACTGTGTTCCGCAAAAAATCAGTAACACACTGTATAAGTGTATAAGTACGGCAAAGAAGCAGAGGTGCAGGTGTATACGCAGGAAATATGGTTAAGAATCATTGATGTTGTTGCTGGTGGTAATAGAAATACTCTCTGCATAAACAAACTGATTCATGTAGCATCATCAAACACACTTTGGGAAGTAAAGGTTCCATAGCCTGCTGCATATATATTGAGATCTACGACTGAAACATTCCTTAATCTTTAGTATAATATACACTCCAGGCCCTATGTTATGGCAGTACTATAATTATAGTAACTACGTATACAGGCACGTATGTATTTTAGTTACTGCGTATATGTACATATACGTATAATGTGTTTATTGCCACTTCCTGTATTTCATACAGCTGCAAGACAGTCATTCTGCTGTGCGTTCTGGAGTTCATAGTGTTGTTGAGTGCTTTCTGGGAATGAAGGTGATGCACTTCATTGTAGTAGTAACTTGCATGTAAAAAGTTTTTAATAATATATGGTTGAACAGAAGATCTGGCTCTTTGCTAGCCAAGGGCACATTTATGAACCCAGAAAAAGTGTGAACTTTTTCTGATTCTATATTAGTACCCAAAAATCCATATGAATTCACATTGAACTATATTGGAGAAAACCTTGCCTGGTTAAGAGCCGGCTAGCTAGCTTGTAAAGTAATGAAAAGTGTGTGAATGGTGTGATTTCTATGTGATAGATACGTTTCTACCATACACATATTCAGTTTGTTTAAAGCAGGAGATTATTCAACCTAATTAAGTGCCTACAATTTTATAGTGGTTTCATGGTATAAACAGTTTATTTTACTGCTTCTAATTCTCTACCTTGAACATACCTACATATTTCCATAGAGTATACATGTATGAGCATACATATGCCCACTCCTATTCACAGCCTACGTAATTGAAAATTACTGCCCTTAAAAAAGCCAATATTGTTAAACTATGTTCTGTCAAGATGACATTTTTCTATAGGCATTCTTATTGTTACAAGTATCATATGTGCTCTCATCTAAAGACCACATGCACCGTAACATACCCCACAATTAACCCCACAATTAACTGACAATTGGGGTTTGGCAACGTACTGGAGATGGGATTGGCTCTGCTATTGACTGAAGGTTAGAATCGTAAATTCCACCAGTTTTAAACAAAATTTTGAATGACTCATGAAATTTTTCATGTTTTCATGTATCAAACGAAAAGAACGGCTGGATACTAAATGTATTTTTCCCAGGCCAAAATACACATACACACATACACACATACACATGAGCTACATATATATGTAACTGAGGCTCCATGCTGCAACACAACATGAGAGTAGGTGTTACATACTACATATAGCATCGTTCCTAGGCTCTACTTTCCAGCTTTTGTTTTCGCACGTAATAATTATTTTACTATGTGCAAAAAAAAACTGGGAAATAAGTAGATATGGTTGTCGAGAATGCATCAAAAGTGCAGAAACTGGAATGAATACGCCTATATTATACCCATAGTAATCCTGGTCATGCTGGTCACAACAGTTGTGAATATGTAAGTATACTTCTACAGGTTGTCTCGTATTGAAATAGAGCACAGTAAAGCCCTCTCTGGGGCTGTGGCTGCAATGAAACAGGATGAAGAGCAGAGGCTACTAAAGGTTGTAGAGACAACTAAACAGGAGGAGCAAGTAAGTGACATACAATCATTGTAATATGAGCATATCTCAGACTGGATATTGCATACTGAGTCATGTACAATGCAAGCGGAATGTTAATAGACGGATGCTCAGATTTGGTGTGTACGTACATGTAGATTAATGTGTGTGGCTTGCAGAACAAAAATTAATAACCAATATTAGGGAATTTTTCGGCCTTTTACAAGTCTGATTCAGAATAAGCATATCTTCTTTAGCCTAATTGTGTTTCCGAGAGTTTCTTGTACCCATGCAAGTGTTACTAGTGTTGTCCCAGTAGATCAAAGGCATTAGTGTGCTGGACAAAAGTGTTGTCACTGTTACATGTACATGCAAACATTCTCAAAACTGCCTACCCAAACCTTAACTCAAAGCCGCTTTACTAATGTCGAGAATAGCAGTTTGGAATCTACGTATTTAGCTAGTAGCATCTTAGTCTATCGAGCTAGACCCTCCTCTATGCTTAGCTAAGCGCAGAGGAGGGTCTAGCTCAAAAGACTAGTAGCATCTAAAAAGATACTTGGCTGCTCTTCTAAAACGTGTAATGAAGCAGTAAGGGAATATGGGGTTTAAGTTGAGGTCTGGTACTAATGGTCTGAATGAAGAGTTAGGAAGATAAAAATGATGATAGGCAGTGTTGGTTATGTGGGAAAGAATGTGAGAGTGTAGTTCACGTGCTCCGACCGGCAATTCACAGGGACTGGGCACTCAATAGATTGAGGTTTTTTTTGGTCGAGTGGCTAGCCAGCCCTCTGTGATGGTATCAATAACGTCTGATCAAGTGGCTGGTGAAGTAGTGTCGACATGTTAATATCTACTTGTCTTTTATGGATTGTATAGAATGTTCACTTATGTTACAAAGATAATTTAAATCTCAAGCCTGTTAGGCATTCCTTTTCTCATCAGGATATTCTCAGGATCATGAGCAGCCCCAACATAGTAGTATATACGTATGTATGTATCTATGTCTGTTACCAAGATGAGCAGCACTAATCCCTTCATCTTGAAGCCCTCTAACTTGGTTGGCCATGATGCTAGTGTGTGTGTGTGGTGATGGCTGATACGTATACCTTTTTTCCATTATGAAAGGAGAAAACAGGCTTTTACTCCCCCAATGGACTGGATGATTGGTGTGTTGTTGCCCTTGATCATAGTGTTTATCCACAACTGGGCCAAAGTGCTTTACTAGTGATCCTAGTAGTTTATGTATATGGACAATCTTCATTCTCACCCTACCTGCCACGCTAGAATTTTTCCATCTCAAAGCAAGGATCTCTCCTGGCAGGCTGCTGGTGAATCACAGCTACACTAAATTGACACAGTATCCAGGACCATAGTCAGCTGATATGTGATACTTAGTCTACAATGAAAATGGCACTTCCCAAACAATTGAGTGCAACCTTGAGAATGGAATGTAGTGCATATGGGTGCACTCATTCCCTGGTTCAACTCCGCTGTTTTTATTCACATACATGTAGCTAGTAAAACAGCACCATTTGGCATTCTGTAACCCACAGCAGCTGGGGTGGAGGCCAGGAACGAAGCTACGTAGGAATGTCCTTTTTTTAGTAGACAGTGTCAAAATAGTACAGGTATTTCCTCTTATATTAAGGGGAGAAAAGAGTGTAGGGATACACAGTCAAGGGGTTACTTTTTAGAGAGTGTAATCTTCTTCTAAACCCCTTCCCAATTACCTGCCTGCAATAGCCAAATACTACATGTAATAGTAAGTCTGTGTACCATTCCCAGACCAGTAGTTCTTATATCTCGTGTGCCCAGACCTACTAATTATAATCACAAGTGCTACGGATACAAACCTGCTGTCTATGAGCTTCATCCACATGTAGTTGTGATTAGCAATCTGCCACATTTCAATATATTTATTGCTGTATAATTAACCTATAGAAGAACTCAGTTTTAGAGTTACTGTTGTATGCAATGCAGGAGATGTATCAAAAGCAATTAGAAGAAAATGAAGATTCAACTGGAGCATGACAAGGACGTTTCTCTGGAGGAAGAAAAGAGAATTACAGCTACTGTGATGGAGGAGCTGGAACAAGTAAAACAGGTACAACACAGCTCATAGTATGTGCAGACAAACACCGGCCTGCACTACTGCATATTAACCTGGAGTGCATGACCTCTCCCAATATCATTATACAAGGCAAGAACATTCGTGAAGTAAATAGTTTAGGCTGTACATAGTTATGTATGCAATTTTCCTAGTAGCTGTCTACTACTGCAGCTATTTATCCCAATATTTAGTGAAGATTAATACTGCATTTCACTTCCAGGATAAGGAAGAAATGGAATTGGAATGTGAGGAGAGGAAGGCTCTTCAACTGAAGCTGGTAAGCCACATCTACCTTTGAGTATATCACTTCTGTCTCAGTAATGACTGCAATCAGCACAACTGTGCGTGTTTCTCAACTTGTAGTGTGTACCATTCTTTACTTAAAAGGCTTCTTCATTAAGACTAGGTGGTTGGAGCTAGTAACTTTGAAATAGAATTAATGCTAACTAGAGGTCTTCAAGAAGACATACCCCGCGCTGAATACTGAGACATAGGGCTAGCTGTGAATTACAGTCAATATTCCAATGGTTTTACAGTAGTGTCTGCACGTAGCTACGTTTTTATGCACTACTAATTCAGTATCCAGAGTGTCTGGAACTACATGTACGTGTACTACAGCTTCTGTTATTTTGTTCACTATGTAATGTCAGTAATGACAGGACTCTTCAACAACAATGAGCATATGTACATGCCGCAAGATACAGAGTGATAGACGTAAACAGTTACGTACTTGTAGAAGCTGTGGGCATATATCTATTCTCATGTATGGGTCGACACTTAATTACGTGTATATGATAATTATAATAATAGTGCGCAAGCCCTTTGACCTGTCCCTAGTGGTACAGACATGCGGAAGTTGGCGAGAGTAACTGAAGTTTGAGGTTTATCACAAGCTGTATTACTTTGGAGAGACACTCAAGATCTGGTGTATGATTTAACCTTCCGTCTCAGTCTATGAAACTGGCCTCCGATAGTCACTTGGTCTTGTCACGAGACTAGTCCTCTAAACGATTGATGTCACAATAACACAATCACATATTTGGATCTGCCCAGCAAGCTGTAGGTGTGTCCCATTGCTGTATTAGCCTACACTGATAATCAGAAAAAATAAAGGCTACAGAAAATAGAATTACTTTGTGCTTTACCAGATGTATACAAGCTAAAGTATGAAGAATTTATTAAGTTAATTCATGCTTTGAAATCATATACATGTAGCCTCTAAATCGCATATCATGAAGATATTTTAATATTTTTATGACAGACGGATGGACAAAACCAATTGCTTAACCCCCACTTGTGCATGTTTGGCGCAGGGTATTATTATTTCCATACATGACAGGGTATATAAGCTTGCACATTATGCATCCTGGACTTACATTTATTTCAAAGCTGCGTAATAGACACCCACTCTGACTAAATGTGACATAATACGTAATATATCACCTGACAATGCCATTTTATTCGTGCTACAGTGCACTTTAACATGTACGTACTAAGTGCACTTATTAACCAACCAAGTGTTTCCACACAGGAGAATCTGGAGGAAAGTCTGAGAGAACTTGCAGTGAGCAAATCAGAAGCTCTTGACGTTGCTGAGATGCAAAAGATTACATTAAAAGAAAAATTGCCTGCGGAAATTGCTTGCTATGAGGTAAGCAGTGTACCGGTATCATGTATGTGTACTTGTAGTGTGAATAGAAAAGGTGTGCAATGTCCAATCTAACTGCACAATTTAACAACTGATTGGAAAACAGAGTTGTTGTTGGTGGCAGCTGTTTGTTGACACGGGTCAAAATCATGGACGGTATCTTTCCATTGGTAAAGTCATGTACATACATACTTTTTCATATTGTGGTCAGGATGGTCTACATGTGCAGGAACAGTCTGACCAGTATGCAGTCACTATAGCTGCAATGGAAGAAAAGCTGCTGACCCTAATGAAGAAGTCCCAACTGTTAGAAAAGAAGAATGAGAGCCTGTAACAGTAAATGGCTTTGCATCAGCAAGTAGCCAGTAATTCAGAAAAGAGAGGCACTGCTACATGTACAGGTAATAATGAATGTATACACATCTATGGGTACCAATACAGACATTCATTGCTGTATGGATACTTGAATCTAACGCTCCATTTTGTGTTCATGATCATGGACGATTGATCCTTGCACACGTGTAGGTATGTTCATACAGAGCACTGCCCAGAGTTGTGACCTTAGACAAACATTCTGTTTTCAACTTGGGTCATTTGTGGTGCACGTACGCGTAGCTTGCTATGCATGTTTTAATTTAATACGTGAAAAATCTCCCAGATACAGCAATACATGTACATGTAATAAAGGCCTAACTAGTTCCGCTACCTTAGCTAGGTAGCTCAGATTGGGTTATGAGGTGACCATGGATCTGAGTCCAGATAACATGTACATGTACAGATGAGTGGGGGTTTACAAGAAATTACTTCGAAATTCTCTTGGGGGCATACTCCCCCCCCCCCCCCCCCCGTATGAAAGCCTTGTGTGTGTGTGTGTGTGTGTGTGTGTGTGTGTGTGTGTGTGTGTGTGTGTGTGTGTGTGTGTGTGTGTGTGTGTGTGTGTGTGTGTGTGTGTGTGTGTGTGTATGTGTATGTGCGTGTGTGTGTGCGTGTTGTGTGAAAAATCACAATTTTCGTTAAATAGAAGAAAATATAAGTTAAATATCACGGTTATACTTAAATACTTAGTCTAATATCACATTAAAAAGCCAAACTTGTCAACCTGTTGAATACAATTTTATCTACACATCATCAGCTTAATCGCAACAGTTTATTTTGCTTGTAAAACTGTTTGAAGTGTTCCCGTGAAAAAGCATCCCTGTTTTTAGTGTATCCTGGATGGGTATCAGTGATGGGGCCAGAGTGTGGGTGGGGCTTTAACAGATGAATAAATTTTGCATTCTAGCTACAAATGTTAAATTTATGCATTATTAAGCAGAGGGCATGGTGTATATTTGTTCCGCGCAATCTAGGAATTTGCGTAATCTCGAGATTGCGTTGTGCACTCTCAGAATCCTGAAATTGCGTTCCAAGCTACTCAAGATTTAGAATGGACACATTTATGCTCCTAGTGCATGCTTGTGCAGTTCATGCAATTTCCAGTTGGGTTAGACTACTGTGGTTCTCTTTAATTGATGATGTGGGGATATCAACTTTGGCTACCACATTTGGGTTTTGATGGCTCCAGATTGCATGCAAATTAACATTTCTTGGGGAGTATACGTATGGCTGAGACTGCCAATGCATGCATGCATCGATCGTTGCCCCGACCCCACAACAGCACAGCCACCCCCTACAAAGAACACGTAATCCTGGGGTGTAGTACTGACCTTCATCTGTGAGCACTATACATATACATGCACCTAGACGAGCCCATGCTTATGAACAGCTCTGGTATGTGTACCTGAGAAAGTATAGCGGCCTGACAAAACTATTGGTGTGGCGTATGTGTATGAATGACTCTATATAAGTCGAAGGGACAAACAATTTGGAACAAGTTCTCACATTATTACACTAACTAAATCCCTACTGTTGGGTTTAGCAATCACTTCTTGTAAATTGGACTGCTGGACAGACAGACAGACACAGACAGACAGATAGACGGACAGACCCAATTGCTTAACCCTGCCACACGCATGTGGGGTAATGACCATTCTCCACCCAGTTAAGCTGTATTGATCACAAAACGCTGCATCACGTGAGGTTATTGCACTGCTTTCGATTGAGTATAAAGCAGCTACATGTAGTTGAACATCTTCTAAAAACACCAACTACATGTACATTGAATATGCCTATATGTCTTTGATGAGTATTTCATTCACTAAGTACTCAGATAAGTACTGAGTGACTGATTTTTCTTTCCAAACCGAATATCCACTACAGTGTTCATTGCATCCTGTCACCATAACCCAGCGTCTCAATGACCAAATTACAGAGTCGTCACTGATAGATTAGGCAAACAGTCCAGTATTCAGTGAGCCTGATTCCTCCTCAAGATTGTATTAGCTTGTTGGTGCATGCTTGACAATGTACGTATTATACTTGAGTGAGCACACTGGCAAGGTTCCCTTTCAGCTGAGTGGGTGGGTTACAATTTACAAACTGTGTGGGGTCCTATGCTCAAGCGCTTACACCCTTTGTATGGTATGTTATACTTTTCATGTGGGTATCCAACTGAATGAAAGCCACTGAAATGTCACTGCAACTATGAATTTGTCTAGTGGTTCATGCGCTTCTGACGTCAAGAAAGATTCCTGAGAAAGATTCCTGCATCAATGTACCACATACAGCATTATTTAGCAACACTACATGGTACTGTAGCAGATGTGAGTAGTATATTTGCAGATATTCAGTTAAATTGCTAACTAATTAAAGGTTTAACTAGAGATACGTACACGCAGTATAATGCCTCGCGCACGAGCATTCAGTAGGTGTGGTTTGGTTGCACGTGTTTACAATGTGTGAGAATTTGACAGATAGAAAGGAGAGGTAGCTAAACGTGCATGAGAATTCGGCGAGTTCATCCTTCTCCAACGGTGGAAATTAACGCGGTGCATGGTTTCTCCAGCGAAAAAGAGCAACTGTTGTTAGCTAAAAAGCGCACGCACCTCTGGTCTTTTAGCTTCGATTTTGTATGCCGCTCGTTGCTTTCTATTGCGTAGTGTAGCAAGATGCCTAGCCCTTTCCCCACTCGTCTCGCCAACGTTGTCGGACTCCGTGACTCGACTTTAGCCGACGCGACACGCCGGCCACGCCATGCGCAGCACGCAGTATAATTGCATTCCTAAGCGTGATACGTACATGCATTTATAATATGTTCCGCGCGAACCAGGAATTTGCGCAATCCTAGAATTGCGCAATGCAAACTAGAAGTCCATACTTTGCCGCGCAATCCCAGGATTGCGCAGCCAATTCCACTTTTACGCACATGAGATATTGACACTGGCAAGCCATCAGTTTCATTCATCCGTCTTTATTGCAAACTGTAGATTGCCAGAATAATTTGACAATGTGACAAATGGTTTCATTACAAATTTAATGTGTTGGTTTTAACAAATATAATAGCAGACTATCAATAGTTGGCGATTGGTTTTGTAACCACTGCCAGTAGTTTTTGCTTTCTGCACTTGACTCTTTGTTTATCCCTTTGCTGTCTATACTTTGACGCTTCATGCACTTCATATCAAAATTCGAACTTTGTACGAACGAATTTAGTCTACGCAATGCAGGGTTTGCGCAACGTATTTTAACTTTGCGCGAAAAACTGCGCAATGCTGGGATTGCGTGCCAAAGTACGGATTCCTACTTTGCGCAGCGCAATCCTAAGTTTGCGCAACTTCCTGGTTTGCGCGGAAATTATATATTATACAAACGCTTGCTGAGATGCATTGCAGGATTAGTTTCCTCGCGCTAAGGCGCTCGGCAATAATAACTATGCCATACTACATCCAAAGGGACCAAAATTGGGCCAATTCTGCTGGAAGATGTAGCTGGGGGGGTGGGGGGGGGGGGGGTCAATTTTCCAATGGTCCTTGGACCATTTCTTCCAGGACCAAGATGCCAGACACATCTGGATTTTGTTGGAACTATATTATATAGGAAACCAGTTAGCCGCTATAAATTTCTTTCTACATGTATTATATATTTGAGAGGGGGATCAGTGTGCAACTTGCTGTGTGGGTATAGATTTCTCTAACGTCAGCTTAAGCTTCAGTCATACCATAGCCAACTCTTGTATCATGAGTTGCCTCCTTTCAAACAATTCACAGCAGACAAGTACAAGCTAACTGTATAAATATGATTCTGCTATTGCAGGTCAATGTAACTTCATTGATGTTTTTCAACTACCATGACCACAAATGGAGATAAGGTGCCTCACAGCAGCAGTGCTTTATCCTGCAGCTCCATGCAGAAGCAGTATCCCTACGACACAGGTGTCAATTTTTAAGAAGTACAGTTTTGTTCAATATGCATGTATGCACAGTGTGTATTACATGTACATCGCAAACTCTTCAGCTTTCAGCTGAGCTACTTGCTATGTACGTGTACAAGTAGATGTAGCTGTAGACATGTCCATGTACATGTCAATTCTATATTGGAGGGTGAATTAATTGCGAGAGTTTGTCACAGAAACGTGTATGTAGTGTGTAAACACTGTGCAAGTCAGACCACCTCTAAAGATATGGACAGGATCTCCAAATTGTGTGCAACTGCTAGCAACATTACAATATTGCCAGAGTAGTGGCTCTTGAGTGGTCAGCTAGCATAGAGTGATAAGTGTGGCTAGGCCTTAGTGTGAGATCATTATGGAGTATGTTGCAGAGCAGACCTGCACATCTGAACAGTTTATTAAACCCAATCAGTTATCACTGTCTTTGGCTTTACTTTACTTTAACTGTCTATAACACGACTACTGCTAACACATACCAGTGACTATCACCTTTTAACAATATCCTTAATCACAGTCTGTTACGCATGCCTATGCATGTACGTATTGGCAACTGCCGTCAGCCAGTGATATGTATTTTTTAGATGCAGTTGCTATCAGAGAAGCAGCCTCAAGCAACGTATTTCCTTCTTCTTTTTCGTTTAGCCCATTTCAATACAACTGTATCAGATCCCAGTTCTCCACACCAAGGAAGGAATAGGCACGATAGGGTCGATTTGTTGGAATGTAAGTCTGCACTATTGGTTTCATTTGAGTCAGACATTCAATACCATTATTCTAGATCTGTGGTACATAAATTATTGGAAAGCAGAGCAGAAATATTGTAGAGACTGCGTATAGCTCTGAACTAACCCTGTCAAGGCTGCATGGGCATCATGCATATGAAACACACACACAAATTTTTCATCTTTAGCTTGTATAGACTTTACTAGTTTGGGTTACTCTCTGCTGCAGACTATATAATCGTTTCATGTTTAACTGTTCATGTTACATGTAGTTGTGGTGCTTTCACAGTTAGTTTCAAAGTAATGTATACAATGTTTTGCATACGTAGCTATGTTTCTATGGAGGAGCCCCTGGAATCATTTGAAAATCTTTTGCAAGAAATGATATCTGGTGTAGAAATGCTGAAGAAACAGGTCTGTATCACTTCAAACTGCCAGTATAAACCTGTATGTATGTACGTACTTACGTACATGTATGTATGTTAATTACACATTTGGTCAACAGCATGGGCAGGTGCATGTTGAAACTTACTTGCATACAAAGCACGTGGCATACTACTTTCTACTGTAGACCACACGTTTATCCAGAAAGGAGAGTCTTGTCTACAGTACCATTCATACACTGCTATACATGCAGTATGTTAGAGCAAGTATGACTGTCTCATATTACGTCTACACTGCTGTACATGCAGCATGTATGACTGTCATGTGATGTGGCTCAGCTTTAATGTGAAACGTGCTACGCAACATGCTTCCTTGGCAGTATTCTATTACCATAAGAGTGTATGGAACTTGTGAATTGTTATCTTTATCAGCTAGCTGACACTGAGAGCCAACTGCAGTCTGCTACTAGCCGTAGCTCTTCACTCCGAAAAGAGCTGATGGGCAAGGATGCCACTGTGATTTCACTGACTCAGGAAAACCGGAGATTACAGGAGGAGAGCAAACTTTCTGCAAGGCGCTCCTCTCAACTGAAACAAGAGTGTAGAGAAAGACGTACATCTTATTAATGCTTCCCTTCAAAAGCAGGTCAGCATCATGTGCACTGTATACATATGTGTGTCATGTACATAACATTGGGTATGGTTATTCTGTGCACATACAGCTCTTGTATGCATGTATGTCTATGTTTGGACTAGGGCAGTGTACATGTTCACACCTTCCGGATTTTAAAGGTATTGTTAACTTGAAGGCCTGGTACTCAGGCAAAAACCTGGGACTATTTATTTGAATTATAAGTGCCCTGTTATGCTTACCAGAAGATTGTGTTAGCAGTAAAGAAGCTACTTTACTGTATCATACCTCCTAAAACCAGAGCCCAGCTGGGAGTTGAACCCAGGACCTTCTGATTGTTAGTCAATAGGCAAGTTTTATACTAAACCCGCTAGAAGCACTCGCCAATATGACCTGCCAATTCTAACTGTAATTACTCTCTTAAGATAGTATCATGCAGCACCCATGTATGTGTTGCTGCTCTCTTCTGTTATTGTTTCATGTTGCATGCATACTACAGGTGAGAAGTTGACAGAACTAAATAATGATCTTCAAAAGGTAAATGTGTAGAAAGTAACTGTCAATTATTGGAGTATGGAGAAACAGGATGTTCAAATCATATGTAGTATTCTGAATCACTACGATGCACACTTAGTAATACATTTACTATGCTTTCAACACTTGATATGTTGTGATTCACTCTCACTTGCGTCAGTGAGTATGTTTTGAGCTTGTGAAGTACAGTAGAACGGTAGTGCAATTTCACCGGTTTCCAAAGCTATACTTCCAGCTGCTGCGGTGCATATGTATATGTGTGGGTGTTCAAACTTACGTAACAATAGATGTTAGATTTATGTACTGACATATTTTTAATACATACAAGACATGATTTTGCGAATGATAAGCTGATATTCAGCTTCCTGTTCTTTAGAGATTAAAACAAAGCCAAGCTAATGAAGAGAAGCTCAGCGCTAATGAATGAAAGAGGAAATCTGAACTTACCAAGAAGAGAAAAGATAATGCAACTGCTAAACAGGTAAGTAGTATTAAATTGAAACCACATGGCTGTTTTGCAGGTTTATCGTTCATGTATGCAACACTGTCAAGCTCTCATCTTCTCTTTAGGTTGCCAGCTTCAATCACAAGATTTTTTAGAAGACCAAGTTTCTGAAGCAAAAGAGAGAGAGAGTAACCGTACTTGATAATGCGAAACATAAAGGTACACATGCGAATATCCTTTTGTAAAATACTCTAATGTACTAGGCCGGGTTACGTATATCATATAACATTGATCGGTCGTTGGATAACAGTATGAATATGTACTCACCAACTGCTTTCAGGCTATGTTTGTCCATTACGAGGTGAGAAACATGTTGACCTCCAGTATTAATAGAATGAAGAAATATACTGTATGACAGCTTTTCAATCTCATGAATCACTACTGAGAGCCACAGTCATGCCCAATGCTACATGGTGTGAGATTATATCGCAGGCTGGCTGCTTGAGAATAACTTGTTTATGCTATGCATATGTCATTGTGTATGGGTGCCGGTGTTATGTATACCCCTGTCGCGTGTGTATGCCTCTTGTGCATACAGATGTCCACTTTATGTGAGCAGCTGGTTACACTAGCCTCCAACGGGCTGTCTCAGAGCACTGACATCAGCCCTGAAGCAGCTACTAGTGCTGTGACAACACTGGTGGAGGAGAACACACATCTGAAAGAGGACATTGAAAGAGTGACTCAACAACTGGGGCAGGTTTGACTCTTGCCACATGGAGTTGTGTGTTTCTTGATGCTACTCCAGTAATCTACATTTCCTTACACCATGTACGCAGAAAAACAGTGTACATATTTATTGTATACATATATACCTACATCATTCATTCATTTCTGGAGCACTGTGTTCTGCAAAAAATCAGTAACACACTGTATAAGTGTATAAGTACGGCAAAGAAGCTGAGGTGCAGGTGTATAACGCAGGAAATATGGTTAAGAATCATTGATGTTGTTGCTGGTGGTAATAGAAATACTCTCTGCATAAACAAACTGATTCATGTAGCATCATCGAACACACTTTGGGAAGTAAAGGTTCCATAGCCTGCTGCATATATATTGAGATCTACGACTGAAATATTCCTTAATCTTTAGTATAATATACACCCAGGCCCTATGTTATGGCAGTACTATAATTATAGTAACTACGTATACAGGCACGTATGTATTTTAGTTACTGCGTATATGTACATATACGTTTAATGTGTTTATTGCCACTTCCTGTATTTCATACAGCTGCAAGCCAGTCATTCTGCTGTGCGTTCTGGAGTTCATTGTGTTGTTGAGTGCTTTCTGGGAATGAAGGTGATGCACTTCATTGTAGTAGTAACTTGCATGTAAAAAGTTTTTAATAATATATGGTTGAACAGAAGATCTGGCTCTTTGCTAGCCAAGGGCACATTTATGAATCCAGAAAAAGTGTGAACTTTTTCTGATTCTATAATAGTACCCAAAAATCCATATAAATTCACATTGAACTATATTGGAGAAAACCTTGCCTGGTTAAGAGCCGGCTAGCTAGCTTGTAAAGTAATGAAAAGTGTGTGAATGGTGAGATTTGTATGTGATAGATACGTTGCTACCATACACATATTCAGTTTATTTAAAGCAGGAGATTATTCAACCTAATTAAGTGCCTATAATTTTATAGTGGTTTCATGGTATAAACAGTTTATTTTACTGCTTCTAATTCTCTACCTTGAACATGCGTACATATTTCCATAAAGTATACATGTATGAGCATACGTACATATGCCCACTGCTATTCACAGCTTACATAATCGAAAATTACTGCCCTACAATTTTTTTAAAGCCAATATTGTTAAACTATGTCCTGTCAAGATGACATCTTTCTATAGGCATTCTTATTGTTACAAGTATCATATGTGCTCTCATCTAATAACCACATGCACAGTAACATACCCCACAATTAACCCCACAATTAACTGACAATTGGGGTTTGGCAACGTACTGGAGATGGGATTGGCTCTGCTATTGACTGAAGGTTAGAATCATAAATTCCACCAGTTTTAAACAAATTTTGAATGACACATGAAATTTTTCATGTTTTCATGTATCAAACGAAAAGAACAGCTGGATACTAAATGTATTGTTCCCAGGCCAAAATACACATACACACATACACATGAGCTTATGCTTGTGTCATTACATTAGTAGCACTTAAAACTGTCTATTGCATTATTTATAGTTACTACTATAGTAAGTATAATATTATTATTATATAATAATATTATAGCAAATTATTGTTACTGCATGTCCTTTATAATTATGTAAGAATGCTGGAATAATAATCATTCACTGCATGTCCAAAGTATTCTGTTGCAGGATGTGTTCAAGGGAGTAGATTATTCCACGAATGATTGAATAAACATCTATAACAACACATAATAATAATCTTTAGTATAGCTGCATGTTCGGTATAATATTACAAGGTGACAAGGATATCAACAAAGTATAGGGAACATATAATATTATGGCATTATACGGCTGGTCACAAGCTGTATCACTTCAGTGGTAACTGTTTCTAGTTTGTGCTAATGGCTTGCCCCAAGTTGCATCACTTCATAGACCCCTGAGGTGACTGTTTCTCGTTTGCGTTAATGACTGGCCCCAAGTTGTATCACTTTTTTTGGCCCTGTGGTGACTGTTGGTCGTTTGTGTCAATCCCGGCTTGGCATTAATTTCTATCTCTTCATAGCTCTACCTCTGTGGTGACCGTTTTGTTTAATGGCTTGCCCCAAATTCGAGATTGCGTTAAGTTTCGCAATTGCGTTAATGTTTCGCGATTGCGTTAATATTTCGCGATTGCGTTAATGCAAGTTTCTCGAGTGCGTTAATGGCTGCCCTCAAGTTTGTGACTGTTTCTCAATTGCGCTATGGCTGTCCCTAAGTCATATCATACTTCATAGGCCCCTGTGGTGACTGATTCTTGTCCGCGTTCAAGCGATTGTGTTTGTTTCGAGTTTGCGTTAGTGTTTCGCGATTGCGTTAATGTTTCGCGATTGCGTTAGTGTTTCGCGATTGCGTTTATGTTTCGCGACTGCGTTAGTGTTTCGCGATTGCGTTAATGCAAGTTTTTCGAGGGAGTTAATGGCTGCCCTCAAGTTTGTGACTGTTTCTGAATTGCGCTACGGCTGTCCCTAAGTTATATCATACTTAATAGGCCCCTGTGTTGACTGATTTTTGTTCGCGTTGAAGGCTTGCCTTAAATTCAAGCGATTGTGTTGGTTCGAGCGTCGAGATTGCGTTAACGACTCCAAAGTGTACTGGCAAGCGGAAACTATCGGCAAGGAAGTACATGTGAGAGAGTAATTACATGGCTGGGTCCTACTGGCAAGTGCTACGAGCGGGTTTAGTGGCTATATAAGTCTTAAAGCTTGCCTACTGCTCCACTGCCAAGGGGGCTCCAGTAGCTAGGTAAGAGCATCTGACTAGTATTCAGAAAATCTTGGGTTCAATCCCCAGCTGGGTCCCAATTTTTCGAGATTTCATTACTCTCTTAGAAAGCTTATCTTCTCATAGAAGTTTGCAATGTAGTATACATGTACTATATACAATGTCGCGCGCGTGTACAAAGCTTGTCAATGAATGTTTGGCCATGCAGCCATTACATGTAACAGAATGGTTTATGAAGTACCCTTGCTTTGGTTTATGAAGTACCCTTGCTTTCACTGCTGAATGTCTGTTTCGAAACCGTGTCTTACTCATCTTACTCAAGCAGTTTGGACTCGCTCCCCCACTCACCTTTTGAGGTTCTTCCTTTGCCACTGCTGACTCTAAGTACAATGACAATACTTTGCGCACGCGCGCCACAGGAAGAGAAGCGTGCGCCGCCATAACGATTGCGCGCGCCGCTCAAGGAAGTTTCTCGTTTGCGTTAGTTTCGCAATTGCGTTGGTTTCGCGTTTGCGTTCCTACAAGGGACCCCAAGAAACCAGTAGGGTGGTTGTGAGTCATTCGACCAGCTTCAATCGCTACTGTAATCAAATCTTCAATTTGCTCTGGCTTTGAGAAGAAAATTAGACCAATCGGAACAGAGCGCATTGCTGCACCACACCCTCCACCTCTAGGATTAAACGGAATTAGACGTCTACATACCCATCTTTCACTCCAGGCCTCAGGATGCGGACGGTAGCTACGACATGTCAAGCCAGGAGCACGACCCGTCATGTCTTTCATACAGAGTTGATACTACTTAGCGAGCGCATGAAACAGCTCTTCATGGTTGGCCCATTTGGAGATCAGGGCTTCAGCAGTAGCGATGTGCATGACAGTGTCATCAGAAATCATCCATTTTTGGGGATCGACCTTGATGTTTTCGATGCCACCTAGTAACTGCAACTGTTCATGGATTCGTTCCCCCTATCGACAAAACTCCCATGCTCCATTCTTGTAGCCAATAGCATCTCCAACACCAGACAGTACCATGCAGGCTTCAAATTTCGCTTGTCCCGAATTCTTGGCCATAATTTTTTGACTGTACTATGGTAGTAAAGTATCCGCCCCGAACGAAAGCGCTTAGCCCCTCCCTAATCTTTAGTTATATAGCGATTGGGACCGCCCTTAAAAATAGAAGAAAACACTTAGCCCCTCCCACAATGATGATGCGCTCGAAAAGGACTTGTCGTCGGTGTCCTGTTGCTGCTTCTTGTGGACGTAATTTGGGTCGGCTCAGCAGGCCTTACCAGGGTAAGTACATAGGTAGACTTCGTAAAACGGCTATAAGGGCAGAAAGTTATCCTACTATGATTACCTTGACACTAGTCTCGCGTGCCAGCACTAGCCTTAATTAACCATAGACAGTCCTTCTATCTATGCCCTAACCTTACACTAAACTTCGTGCAAGTATATTAATTCTCGTGGTGTCGGTATAGGATAGACTACACCAAAGAGTGGGTTATGCGCCTATGTAACCCACGAGTTTGCGGTTATCCCGAGGCGAAGCCGAGGGATAAATGTAAACAAGTGGGTTATAGCGCATAACACACGAGTGGGTGTGGTCTATCTGACTTATACCACGTTGCGCATGCGTACAATCTTCGCTGCGTAGCAACGTAGCGAACTGATAAAAGTGTGAGTTATGAAACTGTAACCCATACTTATTAGCCAATCATTTTTATTGTAGATGATGTAATGTGGTATAATTCTGTTTAGTTGACTCCTAACTTAAATAATGTTGAGGTGTCAATTTGACACCTCGGCTACTGCCTGTTGGTGTTCACAATGTCAACCTCATAATATATTGTAGTTAACCGTCATACATGTACTGATTTTCTTTGGAGAATGAAGCTAGTATCGTCCCCAAGACTAAGGGTCAGTTTACTGTATTAAAAGCCAAGACTTGGGGACAAGACCAGTGTTTTGTACAATTATGGATATATTTGTGGTAGGCCGAGCGCCGTAACGCGGAGCAAATGGACGGAGACTGTAGATGCTAACTGAAACTCATGCAGATCAATCTCTGCTCAAAACTCAGATGCTTATACAAAGAATGCAGATTAAATTCTATAGTGGAACAAAAGAGAGCTAGGGACAACACAACAAAGGAAACAATTAAACAATGTGCAAGAATAAACAGTGCGGGGCGACGTGTGGCTAGGCTATGACATAACCAAAAAGTAACCAAAAATAGATGTAACATTACATAACGGAAGAGGCAATATGCAAGATAAGATAACTGTAAATAGTTCAGCCAGATCTAGCCTCGTTCTTTGGCTCTACTGCCCAGCGTTTTTTTGCACGTAGTAAAATAAGCGGTCAGACCGCTCATTTTACTGACCACTTGTTTTACTACATGCGAAATAAAAAGCTGGGCAGTAGAGCCTGGGAAAGTGGCTATTCTAAGTCCTCTATTTCATCAATAGCCTGTTTACATGTATGTTAGGTACTGGTAGATCTGAGAACATGGAAGTAGGAGGTTCTAAAACAGTTGATGGTGTCAGACAATTGCATTACATCCCAATAAATATATCAGTTCATCAGCCGAAAAACCGAAACTTAAGAGGAGACACCAATGCTAACGATCTCGAATTAAGAGGAGTTGTTGGTCGATCTATTCACTAAACTACTCAATCAGTGTATATGGCCAACCCATTATGAAACCGAATTTTACTTATGTGTCTTTACTCAAGCCAGCTGTATCTTGAAATGGAACTCAGGAAATGTGCAAAATAAGCTACTTGTATGTGTGTATAGCATATTCCACTTATAGAGTCAACTGTGTCCTCCACAACTTTGAATGTATTCTTTAGCTACATATTCTTAAAATAGCCACACAATACAGAATCATACGCATGTGAGGAGCTACTGCAAACTGAACACCTTGCTGGTTTTAATAGCCGGAATAATGCAATGCATCTACCTCAACTGGATTCTTTGTGTAGTTAGAATAACTCTTTCAACAAGAGTCTATATTGGCATCCACAAAGAAAAGTTAGCCTTGCAGTTCTTTGTATAGTATAGTTTAGCTACAAGCAGCTCTACACTGGATATTCCCCTTTTGGCAGTGAAGATCCTATACCAAGCAGCAGTTTTTATCAGCTGGAGCGCGCACAGTGCACGAACAGCTGGTCCTAAGATTGGTTTACGTTTTCCACGTCTGTCTGTTTGTTTGTGTGTTTGAAGTGGATGGGGTACATTGACTCTTTTACTTTTACTTTTGCTTTCGTATTTTATCTCTTACTTTGTCTTTTTATTTATTTTGTGTACATTGTACGTGCAGTTTATACGTATAACAAGTCTAAAAAACCAGCCGGGCGCCTTTCCCATACAATGCACACAACTTAGTTTAGGCCAAGCTAACTGGGAGTGCTAACTGCAGCTGTAGAACGCAGTACAGTGAAAGTGCTGACTCAGCAGTTTTGTTGTGCGCCTCCAGTTAGTAGCTATACACCACAAAAACGGAATCTTTATAGCTGCCTAGGCACCACACAACTACCTTATTTTGCTGTAGCTTGGCCTGCAAATCTCCAAAAGCTGCTATACACTGCAGTTGCATAGTTGCATAGTAACAGTTGATGTATTATTTTGGGCATGTGATAAGTGTGGACGCACAAACAAACAAGCAAACAAACAAACACAGAAAATGTAAGGCAATTTTAGGACCAGCAGTTCGTGTGCTGCGTACGCTCTGGCTAGTAAAAATGTATTTTGTATATACTTATATACTCTTTTTCTCCTATATAATATAGGAGAAAAAGAGTGATATGCCCACTGTTCCTTTCCTATATAATATAGGAGGGAAATAGTGGGTATCCGCTATTTCCCTCCTATAGTATATGGGAGAGAATTAGTGGAACTTCCACTATTTCCCTCCTATATTATATGGGAATGAAATGGTGGCAATCCACTATTTCTCTCCTATATTATAGGGGAAGAAATTTGGTGGCACTTCCACTATTTTTCCCCTATATAATATAGGAGAGCGTCATGGAATAGTGGAAAACTGTACCAACCCTATATCCTACTGCTCCCTTCCAATGAAATGTATTAGAGATGATGTAATGTAAGTTTGTTAGTGCATCCTATGTTACTATGCAGGCCAAGCTACAGCAAATGACGTAGCGAACCCAGGTTTTTAGTTCTTTCTTTCAGCATTGCTGTTATACTATCCGAACACTGTGCTGTTCCATATAGTACTACGCTACGCTAAAGGCTGCTGCAAATGATAGTTGTGCTGTGTGATTACAGGTTCTAACTTGAGTGGGTAGGGGGAGCAAAAGTATTGGGAAACACGACCATCAAGCTGTTCAGACATTTGTATACCACAGTGCTGCTTTACTCTTCAGAAGAGGTAGCTTTAGGAGTTGTATGGGACTTCTTTGGCTTAGCGTATTTGTACCTGATGGGGAACTAAGTATGATCATCATGATGCAACTAATCATTTTGCTGGAAGTAAATACCCTATACTCTGGAGTATAAGTACCCATCAATTATTAATTACAAGTACCCTATGAATGAAGTACCCATTAACCCAGTTGCTTTTCTCTGCCTGAATAGTAGTACCCTTTCAAATGAAGTAACTGGGATGTATAAATAGTGCATGTGTGACTAGTTAAGCATGAACAGTGATGATAACGGGTCCACCTACATGTAGGTCTGCATTAGGAGGTGTATGGGCTGTCGGTGGGGGCATAGAACTGCCTTGTGAGTATGCACTTCACTGTGTAAAGAAATACTGCTCACATGTAAGAACAGCGCTATGGCGATCAGCAGGGTTCTACCCACACTGGTCGTCAGGGGTCGGGTCTAACCACCACTTAGCCTTTTGGACCTCCACTCAACTAATGTTTAACTCTTTTTACAGTATTTTTAATATAGGAGAAAGTCTGTTTAGTTAGAGTGTCTAGAGTGCTTAGAGATACACAGAAGTGACTGTCAAGACCATAACAAAAGTCTTATTGTGCATGCTGTTGTACTACCATACTTGTTGAAAAGTACCCCATGATTAAAAGTACACTTGCTCCAGAGTTTACGTTATTTTGTGTATCACACCAAGGCACTAGAGGCTGCCTTATGCTGTGTTCTAGATTCACTCACAGACCAGCTGACCTGTAGGACAAATGTCAACCAAAACTCTTGCAACTATTGCGAAACAAAACTGCTCCAGGCCACAGAATTGGAGCTACCCACTGTTTTTACTTGTTTCATCATTTTCAGGTGAAGAGTGGTTGACAGCTATAAGTTCTCTCTGATTTGATCTGATTTTAAGTTTCTATAGTGGAATAAGAACTTACAACTCATCAAATCCACCCTGGAAAGGTAGACACAGGTGCCTTTATTTAAACTGTACATTACTACTAACAGTTAGTGCTTTTGTGTTATTAGTTGATATTGACTGTTTACTTTGTTTCACTACGTCTTTCTTCTTTATGTTAAATGCATGGTCTGGGGTCCTTTACCATATATCCTATCGGGATACTCCAGTGTGTGTGTGTCACTTATGTACATATAGTAGATTTGACGTTTGTAAATCTTCTGGTAGACTTTTTTTCATGATAAACAGGGTGGACAGATGGAGAAAAGTAGTTGTTGAAACCCACTTGCACATACATGTGGGGTAGTAAGCGGCAACACACAATCTCTCCCTTCAACAGTGACAGTAGTATTATCTTGGGAAATTTGACAGTACTATGTTGAGTACATGTACATGTACGCGCTGTGATTTACGTAATACCTGTGCTGTCAAAAAAGATGAAGAGGAAAAATAATTTACCAATGGACAGTAATCAGTGTTCCAACAGAGCGGCACAATTGCTTTGAATTGTTTGTATGTGATGGTATGGTCATATAGGAAGCGAGTATAAAGCTACTGCAGGTTGGAATATTTAGCTGATATCTGGCTGTCATGCGTATCTATTTCAAGCACACTTGCAAGAACTCCTGACAATGTGTGGGCAGACGTGGTTGTTAAAGTTTGTGCCATAGGCAGTGTTCTAGCCAGAGGCAAGTGCAAAGAGTGGTGCCTTCTCAGAGATCAAAGCATAGCTGTGGTTTAATTACATTCTTTCAACCACATCAAGAGGGAATTGTGTACATAAGAGCAGTGGAGCACCACTCTTCCACTCTTTAGCTAGAACACTGATATGTGTGTTCCCCTTTTTTGGCACTTCTGCATAGTCCAGAAGTAGGTTGTAGAAAACAGCTACTAGTCAGTAGCAGTGGTACAAAATAAAGGACACCACTCAGTACAGTAAATGGCTTATGCTCATATTTATCTCTCCAGAAAATAATTGATATAATTGTGTTTGGCTGGGGCCAGGTTTGTAATGCTCAGCAGCTTCGACTCGTTTACATGGCTACCAAAGATAATCTTGACAAGGCAGTGATAAAAACTAAAAATGAGGTAAATCACCCATACAAAGTATTACCTAATCATAGATAATGCCATTTACAGGTTAGTATCTGAATTAGACCAATTCCAACTTGTGGTAGGGAGACATGTCACATCTGGTATTAATACTTCCAATTGCAAGTGACTCACCCAACTGGCCGTGTGTGATGTGCTTTTCTGTAACTGTAGCTGCGATTCTTGCAACTACAATGTTGTCTGGAAACAAACACCCCATTTACCATATTGTGTATACATGTATGAATGTTTACAGTAAAACCTTGTGTATAGACACCCTAAATGAACCATTTCCTATAATAAGTATTCAGACATGTAGACTAAATGCTAACAGTGAGTGACTAAGTAAGCTACCTACATGTAATGTACCTACATGTATGTACATGTACGTAGTGAACTTCTCGGTGGAACACTATAACATGTTCTAATCATGTAGTTTACAGCTGTTTAAATAGCAGGACAAATGTTTTTGGCCTTGCCAGTCCAAACAGAAGTTGACATTTGTGGTGTCTCCATTTACTACTGTGTTAATCGAAAAGCATTTGTCAAGTCCGTTTCTTACTCATATCTACATGTACATAACGTACCTCACTGTGTGTGTGACTCACCCAACTGGCCGTGTGTGATGTGCTTTTCTGTAACTGTAGCTGCGATTCTTGCAACTACAATGTTGTCTGGAAACAAACACCCCATTTACCATATTATGTATACATGTATGAATGTTTACAGTCAGTGACATTGTCAGTTGATACAAATTTCTTTTGGGCTTGACCCTACTGCCCTAGTCTATTTGCTGTTGCGATGTACATAGTACTGGGTCCTGTGTCTTGCCCCTTCGTGCCCAATTAGCAACACACATTGCCATGTTACCTTGAGGAAGCCTACAGCATATGCTTGTGTATCAGATTTTGGCGGAATGTTCGACTGTCATACAGTGTAGCTCTCCTGTTGTTGTACTCATCTGGGCTTGTTGTAGATAACTCTTTCTATTTCACCAGCGTAAGCAACAATGCCTTTAGAGTGATATATAGGGACCACATACATTCATAATATATGTAGTCACACAGAAATGGAGTCCGGAATGGATAGAGGAGACTCAAAAGAGTGGGTAGGGGATGTTTAGTTTACTATTTTGTACAGTATCAAGATTCTGACCATTTGCAGCATTTGATTTCAGCATGTTTTTTACTCCAGTATTTAATGGCTGAAAATGTGCAGTAGAGAATTTTGTTATAAAAGTTCCAGTGTGACGTACGTATATGTATATAATGTTTCCCACAATTTCCTACTAAATATTTTTTTGTCAAACAGCGTGATCGATGACTTACTACAGTATGGTACGAGAATACATAGCCAATTCCAGTGCCGGAACAATTCAGTACCTGCTATGAATATTCCTGTTTGTACTGCTGTTTGAGCGTAATTACCTTGTAGTTTTGATTTTGAGGGGCATCACCAAGCATATAATGCTTGATTATTGGACAAGTAGCAGCAGCTAGCAGTACACACGTTGTTTAAGTACGTACCTAAGTACTACTATTATTTGTTATAGTGCAGAGAATTAGCATGACTCTGGAGCAGCACCCGTGCTTGATTACTGCTAAATACAGTTAATTCATGTACATGCAGCAGTTGCCAAATGTTATTTATATTGTTACGTATTTGGCTTGCAGGCTCACTGTCCTTGTTCCCTGTGATTTTGTGCAGTAATTGTGAAATTGATTTTGGGATACTTTGCGATTCTAGTATCTGTGGAAACAGCTACAGTGATATTTGCTTATACAGATGGCAGAGCTATTATGACCTGTTCAGCTACAATGTTGAGAATACCTATAGCTACATGCCATTAAGCTTTGCTCTCAATCCTCGCAGGAAGGGACCACTAAGGACATTGAGTCAGAATCCTCATATGATCTCAATGAGCAGACGGGCCAGCTTGAAAACCAAAGTGATTTGCCAAATGTCCAGGACTCGGAATGCGATGCACATGGCACCCAGAAGACTCTCTCTTTTAAATACCTACATCAAGTGGAGATACCTGCCCTATAGAGCCAGAGCTGAATGTGTGCCTGCTGGTGAGTGTTATAATCCTACTATTCAGGGTACTACGTGTAACTAGGTGAATGCAGAGTATTGTGGGCGTGCGTGAATGAGCCCTCATCTGTTGCAGTGTGGATTGTAGACTTTCTGTCATGTTAGTTTGAGGCATGGCAGCTCTCCTCTGTCAGTATCACCGAACCTTATCTCCCTCTCTTGCTGCAGCCTAATAATAGTCTACCAGTCCTGCTATCTAGACACAGTGTTGCGTGAATGTGCATGTAGCCATGTGAGATAATTTATTTGAACATGTATGCATATGATATGCGGTATGTGGACTGTGCGTACTTATAAAACTCTCAATTTAGCACGGATTCACTCACAGTGATCACTGTCCTCTTGCTGCTGTTACGGTTAGGGATTTTAGCTTGTTGTAGTTCACTGCACAGAGGAAATAACTTAGACACTCAGTATAGCCTTTCTTCTGACAGACCCCAGTACACTGCTTATCTCATGAATGCCATACAGCCTGAATTCTGCACCACTTAGTACACTGCCAGGTGGCCTGGTTCATCCTTATGGCATTTCATACATGTACATGTACATAAACCTTTATACCGGCTATGTATTGAATATTTTTAGGGGCCATCAGCATTTGAACCTCTAAACCCTGGCTTGGAGACAGATGAAGAATCAGAGGTGGAGAAAGCAAAACCATGTGAGATATGCAAGATTATAAAACGTATACCAGGCCATAATTATGTAAGAGGGACAGCATGTATATATACAGTGATTAACTATCAGAACTATGTAGAATGCTAGCTCGAATTATTATACCCTAGTTCACTTCTAAAAATCCTGATGTTTCAGTGATGGGTGTGATGGGCAGGGGTAGCATCATTCCCAGGCTGCACTCTTCAGCTGCCTTTTGCAGTGTGTAAAGAATTTCACAGTAAGCTGCAATGAAGGCCTCTGACAAGGCTAGCTAGGACATGGGCAAATAATAACCGGAACATGGCTGCCACTGTCTGTAGATAATCCGGAACCTGTCTTGTTCATAAGGCAGGTCAATTCACTGAGTGTTTCTCAATCGGTGATTGTATAGTAGCTGATAGCAAGTTTTCTGTTGAATAATGCCACTTTGGTTTTTTCATTTAAACTGGACCAGTTTCAGAAGCAAGATCTACACTTGGGATAGATGTATGCGATTGGAAATGCTACTTTGCAGTTGTTTCTGTGACATTTGTTTCCCTAACTATGAATGCTCTACTGTGTCACGTAATTTAACAGGTTGTAGTGACACTTTCAAGTACAACATGAACATGATGAAAGTCCCAGTTTGAAAACAAACATTAATGTTTTGATGGCATCTCTACATATTTGCAGCACAATAGCTAGAAGTTTTGTGATCTAGCTAACTAGCACCTCAGTGCCAAGAATACACATTTAAGATATGTAACAGGTTCAGCATAGAATTTGCAAACATACTCTGAAATTAAGGAAAATAAATTGTATATTGTGTGTGATAGGAATAATATACTCTTGTCGCTACCATAGCGCTTACGCCATTGACCACGCACCCACATACGCAGCAAGATCTCCAGTCAGAGGACAATAACAAGAGCAACCAGTTGTTGCGCCAGTACCATCCTGATCGCCATATAATTTATTCTTCCTAGTGTCCCAGATTAAAACTCTTAGTAAAGCCTTAAAATCATACTTCTCCCAATTCTCTGGAATGTCCTACTGGCAAGTGCTACTAGCGGGTTTAGTGGCTATATCAATCTTGCCTACTGCTCCTCTGCCAAGGGTCTCCAGTAGCTCAATTGGTAAGAGCATCTGACTAGTATTCAGAAGGTCCTGGGTTCAATCCCCAGCTGGGTCCCGATTTTTCTGGATTTCTTTACTCTCTCAGAAAACTTATCTTCTTACAGAAGTTTGCAATGTATCTGCAGCAACCTCTTTAGAAAATACCATAAGGGCACTTTTAATTTCAATCTTCATTTATTGCAAAACATGAATCAACATTTGTAAGTCCTCAGCATTAGTAGTGTAAACCTACCAAATCGTTGGCAAACATTAGACCCCCAATCTTAACATCCTTCTTAAAAATAACATTAACATTCTTCTTAACAGTAATGCCAATCCCAGCCTTCTCAACCTCATCTAAACACTGATTAATAAAAATGAAAAAGAGGATAGGCAATATATTGCAGCCCTGTGCCACCCCCTGACCTATGTTGAATGGCTTGGATATTTCTCCCTCCAGTAAAACAGCACTCTTTGTGATGTTATACATATTCTTAATAACTCTCCACATCCTACCCCTACCACCAAGTTCCCATAACGTTAACCATAAACCATCATGCCAAACTGTGTCAAATGTTTTCTGAACATCTAAGAAATAAAGTGTAAGTGTGCTTTCCTTCCCTCATTCTACCTTGTGTGATTTCATTTAGAGTAAAGATGTTATCAACACAACTTCTTTCTCTCTAAATTCTGCCTGACCCTCATAAAAAGAGCCCATTTTGATTCTAATCTGCATACTACCGTATAGCGCTTAAATTTGGCGGGTCTAAATATTTGCGAATAGCCGTTTTGAACGTTTAGTTAAAATAATTTCGCGAATTCGTTTACCGCACCCACGTACTAATGAATTGCAGGAAGCTTTAAGCACCGGTAGCAAATTGTGGCTAGCGCTCCACGCTCTGCTGCTCGCTTTCCAATTTCAGTCTTCTTCGCGCTCATTTTCCGGTATGCTCCCCTGACCTTCGCGCTGGTAGTTGGCTGAAGTACAGCAAAGATACTATATCTCTGAGTACAGTGACTTTGTTTGTTTGCCTCAAAAATTGCGGACGAAGGCATTTGTTTGGAGAGCACTCCTCGTGAATCTGGAACCCCGCATACTGTCCACGTACGCTCTTGAAGTATCAAAACCATAGTCAGTACTGTAGAATGCATGGACAGTATCTATGCAGAAATGTAGAAATTTAAATAATTTTGCGAATCACTCCAAATTCGCGAAATACGTGAAATTAAAGACCCGTGAAATTTAAGCGCTATATGATAATACATTATTTAGAATCTTAGCTTTTCTACCATATTCAATAGTGTAATGCCTCTGTAATTACCTAGGTCCTCAGTATCACCTTTCTTATACAAGCTAACAATAAACCCTTAATTGTCTCCATTGTGTAGGAATACTCTCCTCTGTCCAAACTACTTCATATAGGACAGTCAACAGATTAGCCATTCCTTTGCCACAGTACTTAAAACATTTCCCAACTAGCCCATCATTACCTCCCGTTTTATTGTTATTTAAGCTTTTAGAACACTTTTCATAACTAATTTCTCTATCCAAAACCTTATCCTTCTGTGAACTAGACATTTTACCATACTCTGTTCTATATGCTCTTTCCAGCTTTCATCAAACTGATCATCCAAAGATGCTGTACCCAACCTTTCATAATGCTCACGTAATACTTTCATAGTACCGGTTACACATGAACCTGAAGTACATGTACTCATCAAAGCAGTAAAACCCCTTAAGATTACCTTTTGAAGTCCTGCCAACAAATGCCCAAAACTCTTTCCTTTTTTCATTAAAATCTTTATTAGCCTTTTCAGTCAACTATCTAATTTCCACATACCAATTCTGTAGTAATACTCTCCCCATTTATGTTCCCTTCCACTACTAATCTCCTTATAAACCTGTCTCCTCAACCTAATCTTCTCTTTATTCCCGGAATCAGTAACTATATAATCAATGATAGACTTCTGTTTCTGAGAAGGTCTAGTAGCTCTAGTCCACTGTAGTTCCACAGTGAACTCGCGACTATTACAAGCTCAACCTCATTCAAAAAGGAAATCAACCTGTTACCACTAGCATTACATTTTCCTTCACCAAACATACCCATTACATCATCTAAAGGTTTCCCCAATCTGGCATTAAAATCACCTAGAAGCACAACCTGACCCTTCTGACCCTTCTTCTGCATACAAGCACATCCTCTTTCAATTTACTTTAACTCTTTTCAATAACTGAAACATTTTCACTATCTGTAGGCATATAAACACAACCCAAAAACAAAATATTCCTGCCCCTCTCTTTTTTGCTATATTCCACATACTTTTTCATAATTCACATCCTTAATAAGCTCTACTCTACAGGCTAAACACCCCTTTACCAAGAATTCTTCTCCCCCTTCTCCTCTCCTACTCTCGCCTAGGCTTCCAGAACCATTTGTACCATCTACAGAAACCTTTGGATTCCTCCTTTTCCCATGACTCCTGGCCTGCACAATCATCTTTGTTGCTGTTTTTTCTAGAACCCCAGCAAACTGTATGTGATAGAATTACTTTTAATGTGGAAATGATGATAAAAATTGTTGGTCCTCTGACTAGGGATCTTATAATCTCTGTCCATGGCTGGGGGTGGGTGGTCAATGGTATGGACACTACGGCATGCATCATATCTTGTGCTCATCAGCTTATCTGTGCAACTGCTGGAGAGCCTCACCCATTGGAGTGCCTCAGCCCAGCTGGTTGTGCATGTGTTCCTACGAAATCAGTTAATCAAATACTGGCTGTGATTTCAGCCTGGTCTTATTCTCAGACCCTGCCATCTCTGAGAAATGTTGTGTGAGAAAGTCAATATAATCTGTAGACATTTCTTGAGCGTCATTTTACTCCCACTGCAGTGCCACCCTGTAAGACGAAGTGCTGCAAAGTGAGATTCAACAGGACAATTGAAGTTGGACAAGTGCAAGGTACGCTTCCATATTTTGGACATGCACGGGTGGTTCCATGGTCTCTATATTTAGAGAGATTCCTCTGTACGTAACTACATGTACATTAGAGATATTCACTTATGTATCAGTATGGATTAAATTCTAAAGTAGTGCTCACTATTGGGTATTTCTTGTGTTAGAGACTGGACAAGAGCAACCCATTAGCTTACTAGACCTTATCTGTATGGCTGCATTTATGTACTGTTGTGGTTGCCTTCTATTGTTACCTTTAATTAACCTCTGCCAACATTTTGACTGGATGCTCTAGTGTTCAGGATGAAGGTGAAGCACCTGCTATGCAAAAACACCTGCAAGTATGCAATTGTTTTCTGTTTGTACAGATCAACTTTCTAGTCATTCCCGGGAACGATCAGATGTGCAGTACGAGCAAACTCCCAAGAAGCCAGCCGAACTGCTGCCTGTTCCAAAAGTCATCCTCCTGTCATTAGTGTTTGGAATACTGGTAATATTTAGTGAGCAGCTATACAATGTGCTGAAAACGCCTCATAAAAAGAAAAAGGCCACGGTTTCATTATGGACTTGTGAAGTGTCTATAATGTAGGGAATGGCAGTGCTCAGAAATGTACATGTGCGTAGGACTTGGCAGGTCTACCACACAAGAACAATTAAGTGTTACAGGTTTAAAAATTCCAATATCTGTGTATGTATGTACGTGGGTGCATGCTGAGATGAGAATATGTAAGATAAGAAACACTATCGAATGCCTTCCGTTAGCTCCATCTTGTCTTGCTTATTTAAATTAGTTCCCTGTGATGCTGATACTATATATTCAGTTATCTTAAGATATTCGTATCCTTGTTCCAACCCGCAACGGTTGTTTCAAAGAAGCTATGTATATACTATATGAGCTTTCATTTTCCTGTGTTTTGCACTGATGTGCCCTGAGGAAGGTTGCAATATGGCAACCGAAACGTTGGCAGTTTGATGAAATTACTTTGAAACAACTGTTGCGGGTTGGAACAAGGATACGAATATCTCAAGATGACTCCTAGCCAACCGAGAATCTCCCTTCAACTTTATATAGTCAGTTTATTGATCTTATGTACTAGCTAATGATTTAGTAATTGCTTGGAATTTCAAAAGGCTAATACATTCACGTACATGTAAATGATCTGAAGTTTGGTGTATGGCTACACAGATGGTATTACAACCCAGTCAGTTTGTGTACAAGGTTATTTACAGGCTGTATAGCTGTTGAATATCGCCACAGGTACAGTGATTATTTTGCGTATGTATAGGACTGTCATGGCCTCCCAGGATATTTTTTTTTTACAAAACAACTACCCTAGCTGAGATTGAATTTGGTGGGTCTTGGAACCTACACCCAAGAGTGGTTATATACCCCATAGCTTATGAGTTTGTGGTTATCCCAAGAAGCTGAGGGATCAATGCAAACAAGTGGGCTGAACAAATGGGGGTTATACATTATAGTGTAGAAACATAAGTGGGTGTTGTCTATCTGACATAACACATTGCACATGCATGCAATCTGTGCTGTGTGAGAACAAGACAAATTATATGACAAAGTGTGGGTAGTGAGGGTATGTTTTAGCTGCTCAATTTTAAGGATCTCAGTTGGTTCTCGGAATTCATGATATTTGGAGTTCTCTTTCTCACGAATTTGGCTTCTCAAACTTGTCATCTTCAAATGCCGACGTTTTGACTGCTGGGCTGCAGTCTTCCTCTGGGCAGACATCAATGCAGTGTGAAACAGATCATTTTTTGGATGATGTAATGTAGTATAAATAGCAACGACATGCTTATAGCAATGCAACTAAACAGGAATAGTATTTAAGTGTCGGGTCAGGAGTATGTGTACCAGGAGTCCTGTAGTAAGTCCATTACTGCACTTCTTAGGGTCAGGTAATGATCAAAATACTCAAATCAGTCTTTTGGTTCTACATTGGCCCGTTGCAGTCTGGCTTATACTGCCTCCCTCTAACTGAATACAGACGTAATTCCAGATGTAAATCAATACCTACATGTACCTTGCCCATGCATCTTTTAAGGAACACTAAACTATGTATATGCACAATCCCGTTTACAATGCTGTGCCCACTGGAATTACGTCTGTAGTTCTACTAGCACTACAAATGTGGGGTGTGTACATGAGTACTCAGTATGTCATCAAAGTATTGATTTGTTCTCCACCAAATGTTATACATGTACATGTACATAGCTACGTAATATATCTTGAGTGCTTTTGAAGTTCCCTAGCTTGTGTTGCATGCAGCGATCTCCATGTACAAGGTACTTAGTTTTGTGTGTGCATGTGTTGCATGCGTGTATCACTTGCAGAGCATCAATATCAACCCACCCACTTCCTTCCCTACACACACACACACACACACACACACACACACACACACACACACACACACACACACACACACACACACACACACACACACACACACACACACACACACACACACACACACACACACACACACACACACACACACACACACACACACACACACACACACACACACACCTGCATACAGGACCATCTAGTATGCTATCTTCCTGGCACTCTGCCCCCGGGTGTGCACAATGGTCTTCCTAAGAAATACAGGACTATTGCCAAGAGCCTCTTGTACACCTGGTGCGCATGCCAGGTGTATAAGCAGATGCCAACCGGACTCAGTCTAGAGATTGTAAGGTACATTGTAAACTCTTCGAGATGATAAGCTTTCTGAGAGAGTAAAGAATCCCGAAAAAAAAAAAAACGAGACCCAGCTGGAGATTGAACCCAGGACCTTGTATTTTAGGTGTACAGTAGGTGATAATGGTAGAAGTGGGGATTCTTCTTTAGGGTATTTACCAGAGGCCCTATTGCTGTCTAGGATTATAGAGGAAGACCTACTTTTTTCATCTGTTGGGGGGTGGAGTTTAGTACACTCAATAATTTTGTAGGGCTACAGTCTTATACATGTACTATAGGAAGAATAACTTAGGGTGGTGCAACCTCTGGTTTTCTTGCCCTCTGACTGGAGATCTTGCAAGCTTCACCTACATCTGTGATTATGTGTGGTTAATGACATAAGTTCTCTGACGGCAACATAAGTGTGTTTTATTATTCTTCTACAGCCTTTGGATCGTCATAATCTCCTCCGACCAGAGACAGTGGAGTCTCTGTTCTAGCTCTACCAGCTTACCAAGGACGAACAATACCGCAATTGGGGTTGGAAGATCTTTCAGGCCTTTGAGAAGTGTTATTTTCTGATGATAGTAGTTTAATATCAGTCGACAGATGGATCATCAATAATGAAGCTCACCCACTACATGTACCCATTTGGACAGATTACTATTTTTAACTGCATAAGATTATTTAGCGTTAGTGGTTTCAGAAGTGTACAGCACTCCTAACATATAATTTTTTTGTAAAATCAATAACAGAAAACGTTGCTATATACGAAGGGTGGTACGAGTAGAGGGTACACTTTCAAACTGTGGATTTATAACCGCAGTTCACTGAAAATGAAATACTTTTTGACATGTTTCTTTCCATAGCGTGCCATGGAAAGCCATTCTGTAGAGACAGAACCTTGTTCATTTATTATGCAATAGGAACTAGAATCCTGATGTCTATTCAAGTTTAATATGCAAGCTATGCTTATGGGACAAACAAAAGCATACATGTACAACTCATTACTATCATGGTGTATATCGTAAACAGTATGTACAAGGGAAATTACTTTATTAATTAAAGATACATAAATAGTTTACTACAATATACGTGTATATAGCTAATCAGTGTATGAAAACTCCAGCAATAATAAGTATACCGATGTAGGTCAAAACCACAATGACTTAACAATTACTAGTTTTACATAACTCGAAAGGAAAAGCATGTGTGGCTAAGAAATTCTGAGCACATTATGTAGTAGCGGATAATTAAGCAATATCGATATCGTTTCAATAAATAAACATCACTTTCACATAAAACGTGTACATGTGTGCTGTCTAAGAAAATCTGAGCACATTATGTACATGTAGCTGCATAAGTTCAGTGGTTACTTGTCTTATACAACTTCTTTGCTAGCGATCTCAGGTAGTCTAAGTACTCCAACTTCTTGTAATGACCCTCAGGAACTCCCTCATAGCCATACTTTGCTCCCCAGCAAGCAGCAGCTATGATTCCAGTACTATCAGAGTCACCACCATGTAGCATGCTGTGAAGACACAGCTCACTCCATGAGTCCCCACTACACGATAACGCATCAAAAGCAATCATTGGGGCGTCATGACCACTTGCACCTCCCGTGCCTGCAAAGCTGCAGCTCTTATAAAATCGATCACGTTCAACTACTCCATACACTTCTGGAAAAGTTGGTTTTGACACTCCAGATTCAATGCCTCGAAGTTTCAGATACTCAATCCACTTCTTCTCAAAATAGCTCCAGGTCTCTCTATTCTCCTGGACATCCCGCCCAACTCTCTCAATGTACTGCTTTGCCAACTCTAAAGTTCGTAGTAGCCCCACTCCCCATTCCTCCAGTGGTTTTTCCTGAATTGCATACGAAACAAAAAGAGCTGTAGCAAGGGACTGTAGGAACGCAAGCGCGAAACCAACGCAATTGCGAAACTAACGCAAACGAGAAACCTGCCACACCCTACACTAGCCGGCCAGCCGCATGAACGTTTATACCCCGCCAACATCCGCCGTTGCATACAAAACACGATTGTTGTGCAAATACAAAGCATGCAGATCAGCTAACATACGATGGCGATGCATCTATTCAACAATGCCAGTGTAGTAGTGGTACTTGGCCAACAGAACCTACAAAAAAGCATTGAACATACATGTACTGACTGAGTATGCATGTGGTTGCTTAATATCTGTAATTGTGTTTTGAGTCCATGTGCATGCAACTTTACAGTGGTGATCATAGAGTCAGATGCAGTCTTTCTATTACCACAAGTTAGTGGAAGGGAAGAGCTTGAAGAGAAAAGTGCAGTACATCCAGCACAGAGAATGGCCATTAACATGCCTACCAGATATGGTGTGTATTTCAATAGGAATTTGCAAACAACTACAGAATATTTTTTCATATACAATCTTTTAATATCTTGCAGGTAGCTGAAGTCTCCCACCACATGGATGGGATAGCCTCAATTATTTTTAAAGGGAAGAGCATCGTAAAATCAGTGGATCTTGCATAAGATGTTTCGTATAATGAGGTAATGCATTGACTTATTCACACACCAAGAGTAAAGTATATTATACCACTCACATTGTTCTCATGCAGGCTATGGTTCTACTCCTGCAGAAGAAATATGCACTACAGTATAATGCAGCCATTAATGCCCATATCCAAGAAGAATTCCCAAGATAATAGCATATTAACTGAGGTTCCATGCTGCAACACAACATGAGAGTAGGTGCTATACATACTACATGTAGCCTCGTTCCTAGGCTCTACTTCCCAGCTTTTGTTTTCGCACGTAATAATCATTTTACTATGTACGAAAAAAAACTGGGAAATAAGTAGATATGGTTGTCGAGAATGCATCAAAAGTGCAGAAACTGGAATGAATACGCCTATATTTATACCCATAGTAATCCTGGTCATGCTGGTTAAGTCACAACAGTTGTGAATATGTAAGTATACATCTACAGGTTATCTCGTATTGAAATAGAGCACAGTGAAGCCCTCTCTGGGGCTGTGGCTGCAATGAAACAGTATAAAGAGCAGAGGCTACTAAAGGTTGTAGAGACGACTAAACAGGAGGAGCAAGTAAGTGACATACAATCATTGTAATATGAGCATATCTCAGACTGGATATTGCATACTGAGTCATGTACAATGCAAGCAGAACGTTGATAGACGGATGCTCAGATTTGGTGTGTACGTACATGTAGATTAAATGTGTGTGGCTTGCAGAACAAAAATTAATAACCAATATAAGGGAATTTTTCGGCCTTTTATAAGTCTGATTCAGAATAAGCACATCTTCTTTAGCCTAATTCTGTTTCCGAGAGTTTCTTGTACCCATGCAAGTGTTACTAGTGTTGTCCCAGTAGATCAAAGGTATTAGTGTGCTGGACAAAAGTGTTGTCACTGTTACATGTACTTGCAAACATTCTCAAAACTGCCTACCCAAACCTTAACTCAAAGCCACTTTCCTAATGTCGAGAATAGCAGTTTGGAATCTACGTATTTAGCTAGTAGCATCTTAGTCTATCGAGCTAGACCCTCCTCTATGCTTAGCTAAGCACAGAGGAGGGTCTAGCTCGATAGACTAGTAGCATCTAAAAAGATACTTGGCTGCTCTTCTAAAACGTGTAATGAAGCAGTAAGGGAATATGGGGTTTAAGTTGAGGTCTAGTACTAATTGTCTGAATGAAGAGTTAGGAAGATAAAAATGATGATAGGCAGTGTTGGTTATGTGGGAAAGAATGTGAGAGTGTAGTTCACGTGCTCCGACCGGAAATTCACAGGGACTGGGCACTCAATAGATTGAGTTTTTTTTTGGTCGAGTGGCTAGCCAGCCCTCTGTGATGGTATCAATAACGTCTGATCAAGTGGCTGGTGAAGTTGTGTCGACATGTTAATATCTACTTGTCTTTTATGGATTGTATAGAATGTTCACTTATGTTACAAAGATAATTTAATTCTATCATGGAGTACGGTAGTACTCCATATGTAGGGATGGCACGGAAAAAAATGACGGCCCCATATAACGCGTACAAAATTATACGCTCAGAACTCGGCTCTGATTATAGTCATAGGCTTTTATGAGCCATATCATGACATCTCGAGTGTTTTCATCAGCAGCAGGGCTGTTGGCGTTGCTAGAAACCTTCGCTGGAGTACCATACAGGCAAGTCGACACACTGGGGGGGCGGGGCATATTCGTACAACTCTTTCTTCTTCTTCAGCCAGGCTAGCGCGATAATGGCTGAAGCGATCACAATGATTCAAGCGCGAACAAACTTGAAATTCCCTGGGGTATTGCACTCGCAGCATAGCTTATTCAAAACATCGAATGGGTTCAGCAGTGATTTCCAAGTACTCTTGAGTGGACGCTTGCTGTTGAGTATGGGGGTGTGGTACAGATTGTGGTGGGTGTGGTTGGAAAGATGTAGGGATGGTAGCTACGCGGTAAATGCATTGCACTGTGATGTGTGGGTAGTCTGTGCATGCATTGTGGTGTGCACTGTTGCTTGTTTCATTGGTTTTTGGGGAAGTGTTTTTTGGTGGAAGTACATCCCTACATCACTTGTTTTTGCACTTTTTGGCAAAGTGCTTTTAACTAATATAAGAAGAAAACTAGGAGAATAATATGGAGAATAGCAAAAATCTCAAGCCTGTTAGGCATTCCTTTTCTCATCAGGATATTCTCAGGATCATGAGCAGCCCCAACATAGTAGTATACACGTATGTATGTATCTATGTCTTTTACCAAGATGAGCAGCACTAATCCCTTCATCTTGAAGCCCTCTAACTTGGTTGGCCATGATGCTAGTGTATGTGTGTGGTGATGGCTGATACGTATACCTATTTTTTCATTATGAAAGGAGAAAACAGGCTTTTACTCCCCCAATGGACTGGATGATTGGTGTGTTGTTGCCCTTGATCATAGTGTTTATCCACAACTGGGCCAAAGTGCTTTACTAGTGATCCTAGTAGTTTATGTATATGGATAATCTTCATTCTCACCTTACCTGCCACGCTAGAATTTTTCCATGTCAAAGCAAGGATCTCTCCTGGCAGGCTGCTGGTGAATCACAGCTACACTAAATTGACACAATATCCAGGACCATAGTCAGCTGATATGTGATACTTAGTCTACAATGAAAATGGCACTTCCCAAACAATTGAGTGCAACCTTGAGAATGGAATGTAGTGCATATGGGTGCACTCATTCCCTGGTTCAACTCTGCTGTTTTTATTCACATACATGTAGTAAAACAGCACCTTTTGGCATTCTGTAACCCACAGCAGCTGGGGCGGAGGCCAGGAACGAAGCTACGTAGGAATGTCCTTTTTTTTAGTAGACAGTGTCAAAATAGTGCAGGTATTTCCTCTTATATTAAGGGGAGAAAAGAGTGTAGGGATACACAGTCAAGGGGTTACTTTTTAGAGAGTGTAATCTTCTTCTAAACAGCTCATAGTATGTGCAGACAAACACCGGCCTGCACTACTGCATATTAACCTGGAGTGCATGACCTCTCCCAATATCATTATACAAGGCAAGAACGTTCGTGAAGTAAGTAGTTTAGACGGTTCATAGTTATGTATGCAATTTTCCTAGTAGCTGTCTACTACTGCAGCTATTTATCCCAATATTTAGTGAAAATTAATATTGCATTTCACTTCCAGGATAAGGAATGGAATTGGAATGTGAGGAGAGGAAGGCTCTTCAACTGAAGCTGGTAAGCCACATCTACCTTTGAGTATATCACTTCTGTCTCAGTACTGACTGCAATCAGCACAACAGTGCGTGTTTCTCAACTTGTAGTGTGTACCATTCTTTACTTAAAAGGCTTCTTCATTAAGACTAGGTGGTTGGAGCTAGTAACTTTGAAATAGAATTAATGCTAACTAGAGGTCTTCAACAAGACATACCCCGCGCTGAATACTGAGACATAGGGCTAGCTGTGAATTACAGTCAATATTCCAATGGTTTTACAGTAGTGTCTGCACGTAGCTACGTTATTATGCACTACTAATTCAGTGTCCAGAGTGTCTGGAACTACATGTACGTGTACTACAGCTTCTGTTATTTTGTTCACTATGTAATATCAGTAATGACAGGACTCTTCAACGACAATGAGCATATGTACATGCCGCAAGATACAGAATGATAGACGTAAACAGTTACGTACTTGTAGAAGCTGTGGGCATATATCTATTCTCATGTATGGGTCGACACTTAATTACGTGTATATGATAATTATAATAATAGTGTGCATGCCCTTTGACCTGTCCCTAGTGGTACAGACATGCGGAAGTTGGCGAGAGTAACTGAAGTTTGAGGTTTATCACAAGCTGTATTGCTCTGGAGAGACACTCAAGATCTGGTGTATGATTTAACCTTCCGTCTCAGTCTATGAAACTGGCCTCCGATAGTCACTTGGTCTTGTCACGAGACTAGTCCTCTAAATGATTGATGTCACAATAACAATCATGAAGATATTTTAATATTTTTATGACAGACGGATGGACAAAACCAATTGCTTAACCCCCACTTGTGCATGTTTGGCGCAGGGTATTATTATTTCCATACATGACAGGGTATATAAGCTTGCACATTATGCATCCTGGACTTACATTTATTTCAAAGCTGCGTAATAGACACCCACGCTGACTAAATGTGACATAATACGTAATATATCACCTGACAATGCCATTTTTTTTGTGCTACAGTGCACTTTTACATGTACGTACAAAGGACACTTATTAACCAACCAAGTGTTTCCACACAGGAGAATCTGGAGGAAAGTCTGAGAGAACTTGCAGTGAGCAAATCAGAAGCTCTTGACGTTGCTGTGATGCAAAAGATTACATTAAAAGAAAAATTGCTTGCGGAAATCGCTTGCTATGAGGTAAGCAGTGTACCGGGTATCATGTATGTGTACTTGTAGAGTGAATAGAAAAGGTGTGCAATGTCCAATCTAACTGCACAATTTAACAACTGATTGGAAAACAGAGTTGTTGTTGGTGGCAGCTGTTGGTTGACACGGGTCAAAATCATGGACCGTATCTTTCCATTGTTAAAGTCATGTACATACATACTTTTTCAAATTGTGGTCAGGATGTTCTACATGTGCAGGAACAGTCTGACCAGTATGCAGTCACTATAGCTGCAATGGAAGAAAAGCTGCTGACCCTAATGAAGAAGTCCCAACTGTTAGAAAAGAAGAATGAGAGCCTGTAACAGTAAATGGCTTTGCATCAGCAAGTAGCCAGTAATTCAGAAAAGAGAGGCACTGCTACATGTACAGGTAATAATGAATGTGTACACATCTATAGGTACCAATACAGACATTCACTGCAGTATGGATACTTGAATCTAACGCTCCATTTTGTGTTCATGATCATTGACCATTGATCCTTGCACACGTGTAGGTATGTTCATACAGCGCACTGCCCAGAGTTGTGACCATAGACAAACATTCTGTTTTCAACTTGGGTCATTTGTGGTGCATGTACGTGTAGCTTGCTATGCATGTTTTAATTGAATGCGTGAAAAACCTCCCAGATACAACAATACATGTACATGCAATAAAGGCATATCTAGTTCCACTACTTTAGCTAGGTAGCTCAGAGTGGGTTATGAGGTGACCATGGATCTGAGTCCAGATAACGTGTACATGTACAGAGGGGAGTGGGGGTTTACAAGAAATTATTTCTAAATTCTCTTTGGGGCATACTCGCCCGTATGAAAGCTTTGTGTGTGTGTGTGTGTGTGTGTGTGTGTGTGTGTGTGTGTGTGCGTCTAATATCACAATTTGCTATTCATTCTTCATCAGTAGCAATCAACTGCTGCCTCCTTGTTCTTGCGCAGGAGTGTCTTTTGCAGTTCCAGGAAATTGTCCAGCAGTTTTCTCAGCAGGGATTGATCTGCAAAGTAAAATGAAATGCACACCTCCAATTACCATTTTTATATACATTAAACAGGCTATGACATACTCAATATGTAAGACTTGTAAGTATGCTGCTTTGCGATACATACTAACCCCCCCCCCCCCGTATGAAAGCCTTGTGTGTGTGTGTGTGTATGTGTGTGTGTGTGTGTGTGTGTGTGTGTGTGTGTGTGTTGTGTGAAAAATCACAATTTTCGTTAAATAGAAGAAAATATAAGTTAAATATCACGGTTATACTTAAATACTTAGTCTAATATCACATTTTGCTATTCATTCTTCATCAGTAGCAAACTCATCTACTCATGATCAACTTGCAGCAGTGCATGCTATTATGTAGATGTGTGGTATATTGTCAAATCAGTGTGACCATAGATAGTGTCTTCAACTGACGTGACCCTCATTAGCTCCCAGCATTAAAAAGCCAAACTTGTCAACATGTTGAATACAATTTTATCTACACATCATCAGCTTAATCGCAACAGTTTATTTTGCTTGTAAAACTGTGTTTGAAGTGTTCCTGTAAAAAAGCATCCCTGCTTTTAGTGTATCCTGGATGGGTATCAGTGATGGGGCCAGAGTTTGGGTGGGGCTTTAACAGATGAATAAATTTTGCATTCTAGCTACAAATGTTAAATTTATGCATTATTAAGCAGAGGGCATGGTGTATATTTGTTCCGCGCAATCTAGGAATTTGCGTAATCTCTAAATTGTGTTGCGCACTCACAGAATCCTGAAATTGCGTTCCAAGCTACTCAAGATTTAGAATGGACACATTTATGCTCCATGTGCATGCTTCATTGCATCCTGTCACCATAACCCACTAGCGGCGTCTCAATGACCAAATTACAGAGTCATCACTCATAGATTAGGCAAACAGTCCAGTATTCAGTGAGCCTGATTCCTCCTCAAGATTGTATTAGCTTGTTTGTGCATGCTTGACAATGTACGTATTATACTTGAGTGAGCACACTGGCAAGGTTCCCTTTCAGCTGAGTGGGTGGGTTACAATTTACAAACTGTGTGGGGTCCTATGCTCAAGCGCTTACACCCTTTGTATGGTATGTTATACTTTTCATGTGGGTATCCAACTGAATGAAAGCCACTGAAATGTCACTGCAACTATGAATTTGTCTAGTGGTTCATGCGCTTCTGACGTCAAGAAAGATTCCGGAGAAAGATTCCTGCATCGATGTACCACATACAGCATTATTTAGCAACACTACATGGTACTGTAGCAGATGTGAGTAGTATATTTGCAGATATTCAGTTAAATTGCTAACTAATTAAAGGTTTAACTAGAGATACGTACACGCAGTATAATGCCTCGCGCACGAGCATTCAGTAGGTGTGGTTTGGTTGCGCGTGTTTACAATGTGTGAGAATTTGACAGATAGAAAGGAGAGGTAGCTAAACGTGCATGAGAATTCGGCGAGTTCATCCTTCTCCAACGGTGGAAATTAACGCGGTGCATGGTTTCTCCAGCGAAAAAGAGCAACTGTTGTTAGCTAAAAAGCGTACGCACCTCTGGTCTTTTAGCTTCGATTTTGTATGCCGCTCGTTGCTTTCTATTGCGTAGTGTAGCAAGATGCCCAGCCCTTTCCCCACTCGTCTCGCCAACGTTGTCGGACTCCGTGACTCGACTTTAGCCGACGCAACACGCCGGCCACGCCATGCGCGGTACGCAGTATAATTGCATTCCTAAGCGAGACACATGCATTTATAATATGTTCCGCACGAACCAGGAATTTGCGCAATCCTAGAATCGCGCAATGCAAACTAGAAATCCATACTTTGCCGCGCAATCCCAGGATTGCGCAGCCAATTCCACTTTTGCGCACATGTGATATTGACACTTATTTAGCTAGCTATAAAAATGCCACGCTCGGTCAGTAATGCAGCATCTCTGTGGCTTGCAAGCCATCAGTTTCATTCATCCGTCTTTATTGCAAACTGTAGATTGCCAGAATAATTTTACAATGTAATAGTTGTGACAAATGGTTTCATTACAAATTTAATGTGTTGGTTTTAACAAATACAATAGCAGACTATCAATAGTTGGCGATTGGTTTTGTAACCACTGCCAGTAGTTTTTGCTTTCAGCACTTGACTCTTTGTTTATCCCTTTGCTGTCTATACTTTGACGCTTCATGCACTTCATATCAAAATTCGAACTTTGTACGAACGAATTTAGTCTACGCAATGCAGGGATTGCGTGCCAAAGTACGGATTCCTACTTTGCGCAGCGCAATCCTAAGTTTGCGCGACTTCCTGGTTTGCGCGGAACATATATATTATACAAACGCTTGCTGAGATGCGTTACAGGATTAGTCTCCTCGTGCTAAGGCGCTCAGCAATAATAACTATGCCATATCACATCCAAAGGGACCAAAATTGGGCCAATTCTGCTGGAAGATGTAGCTGGGGGAGGGGGGGGGGGGGGGGGGGGTCAATTTTCCAATGGTCCTTGGACCATTTCTTCCAGGACCAAGATGCCAGACACATCTGGATTTAGTTGGAACTATATTATTTAGGAAACCAGTTAGCCGCTATAAATTTCTTTCTACATGTATTATATATTTCAGAGGGGGATCAGTGTGCAACTTGCTGTGTGGTTATAGATTTCTTTAACGTACAGCTTTACTTGTTAAGCTTCAGTCATACCACACACACTACATACACATTTCTGTGACAACCTCTCGCAATTAATTTATCCTCCAGTATAGAATTGACATGTAGTACATGGACATGTCTACAGCTACATCTACTTGTACACGCGTACATAGCAAGTAGCTCAGCTGAAAGCTAAAGAGTTTGTGATGTACATGTAATACCTACTGTGCATACATGCAAATAGTATAGAACAAAACAAAAAAAATCGACACCTGTGTCGTAGGGATGCTGCTTCTGGAGCTGCAGGGTGAAGCACTGCTGCTGTGAGGCACCTTATCTTCATTTGTAGTCATGGTAGTTGAAAAACATCAATGAAGTCTCATTGACCTGCAATAGCAGAATCACATTTACAGTTATATTTAGTATACTTGCCTGCTGTGATAGTCTTGTTTGAAAGGAGGCAACCCATGATACAAGAGCTGCATGGCTATGATATGACTGATGCTTAAACATTCTGACAATACAAGTAAAGTTGTACGTTCAAGAAATCTATACCCACACAGCACGTTGCACACTAATCCCCCTCTGAAATACACTTTCTCATAATCGACATGCATGTAGAAACAAATTCATAGCTGCTAACTGGTTTCCTATATAATGTAACGGAGGTCTCCTCCAGCAGTATTTAGCCTTAGGCTGGAGTCGAAGATTGACTCCATTGTAGACAGTATGGCTATTGTGAGCTGTTGTGCATTCTTGTGTTGTCAATGTTTCTGGGCATTCTTCTGTTGTTCATGTCTGCCAGCATTGTGTTTCTGTCCACCAGCCTGCATTTCTTTCTGAAGCATTCTTTCGTTGTCATGTTAAAGTCTATAAAAGCAGTCCATTCTTCTGTAAGACGCTGTTGATCCATTACTGTTGTAAAAAGTCTGTCATCTTTGTTCTGCGCTGCGTGCTCGCTGCTACGGCGAAGTTATAACCCGCGGGGTTCGCTACAATTGGTGTCAGGAGTGGGATAGCAGATGAGCACGAGAGCAGCTACTAGACAGCAGGAACTGGAAGAACAGCTGGCGAAGCTCATCGGCATGATGGGGCAGCAACAAGAGCGCCAGGAGCAGCAGCAAGAGCGGCAGGAGGCGAAGCTCATCGGCATGATGGAGCAACAGCTAGCGGGAGCGACAGGAGCAGCTCGCGAGTGAGCAGCGGCAGTGGCAAAAGGAGCTGGCCCATCAGCAGGAGCAGCAGCTGGAGCAGCTGGTAGAAAGGCAATGGAAAGTACTGGAAAATAAGCAGCTGGAGGGGGAGCAGCAAGTGGAAGCTCTTCAGTGCGATCTAGGACGTACCAAGGATGCCGTGGAGGGCAGATTCCAGACGGCCGAAGGCTGGCTAGCAAGCTGCAAACCTCGCATCGAGTGCTGGCCGAGGAGATGCGGGAAAGCCAGGCCTCTTTGAGGGAGGAAGTACAGACAAAGCTGGAGACCCTTCAGAGCGTCGAGAAGAAGTCGCCAGAAACAACGCTCTCTCCGTCGTTGCGCGCATCTGCAGTCGAGCTCGAGGAGACGCGGACAAGTCAGGCATCTGTGAAACAGGAACGGCAGACGAAGCCGGAGAGTTCTGAGGAGAAGCCGACGGGGAGCGCGTCCTCTCCTCCCTTGCGGGCATCTGCAGTGGAGTTTATTACTACTGTGAATTCTTTCCTTGCAGGGGCAGATGACGGCATACATCGAACCTGTACGGGAGGTGGGGTTCTGCATGCAGCGACCACCACCGTACGACGGGCGTTCATCTCGGAAGGCCTATATACCGGGCCCAATTCGAGATGTTGAGCCAGCTGAACCACTGGACAGAGACAGAGAAGGCCACACTACTGGCGGTGAGCCTAAGAGGAGCGGCCCTGACTGTCTTGTCCAATCTCACAAGTGAACGTCGCGGTGACTATAGAGCTTTGGTCATCGCCATGGAGAAGCGCTTTGGAGCCGACCAGTTTTACAGACCAGTTTCTGTTTTCCCTTCTTCTTTTTCATTTAGCCCATTTCAATACATGATGGGACACCAGTATCAGATCCCAGTTCTACACACCAAAGAAGGAATACTCACGGTAGGTTCGATTTGTTGGAATGTAAGTCTGCACTATTGGTTTTATTTGAGTCGGACATTCAATACCATTATTTTTACAGTACTTCTGAAATTTTTATGATATGTAATTATTTTTACAGTACTTCTGAAATTTTTATGATATGTAATTATTTTTACAGTACTTCTGGAATTTCTGTGGGCCATATGAGTATTATGTTTCCAAAATCTAGACATACATGTGCAGGAGGATTGAGCCCCCCCCCCCCCCCACACACACACACACACACACACACAAAAGCAATCTGGATTGATTTTAAAATTTCCTTCACACCAGTTGGTACCCATCTAGTGTCTAGTGTAACGTAGCCTCCACACACGCACACACACACTTTTAGTAGCTGTACCCACCCCTGATGTGACACTCGTTAATTGCATTCAGCCTGCTATGATTACTACAGTATATGTGTGTACATATTGTTATTCTTGGTCCTGTTTTAGGACAGGATGTTGTGGAACAAAGAGCAAGAGCAGGAGAGGATTCTGAAAGCAACTCTTTGCTACGTATACATGATGCCCTCATTGAGAAGGTATATTAAATATGTTTTACTCATGGAATCTCATTCTAGCTACATCCCTGGCCCTCCTACATGCAGGCCAAAATAGATAGCACAGGATAGTTGCTCTTGGCGTCGTAGAACACATTATTGTGATGCACATTTTGTATTAAGTGGTTTATTTTCCTTGCTGGAAAACTTGCTGTATACACTCGAAAAGATGGTTAGTCTGAGTGGGCCATCAGCCTGTTCTGATCATTGGCCCTTACTTACATGTACATGTACATGTATGTACACAGCTGACTATGTACATACATGTATCTGCTTTTCAAGGTTTGTGTACTGGATTCTGAAATACAAGTTGCATACATATTCAGACTACATGCCACGTTTTACAGGATTATCAAGTGCAGTGCCTAACTGACAAGAGTCTGTAGGCTGGCTCTGTTTGAGTCTGAGAGCCAAAGAAAGGATGCTGTTATAGCTGAACTAAGGAAAGAACTGGCTGCTTACAAGAAGAACCCAAAGGCTAAAGATCTGAGGTATGTAAATTATGTGGAAAACAAGGCAGAAATATTGTAGAGACTGCGTATAGCTCTGAACATTCCTACTCTGTCAAAGCTGCGTATGGGCATCATGCATATGAAACACACACACACATTTTCCATCTTAGCTTGTAATAGGCTTTACTAGGTTTGGATCACTCTCTGCTTCATACTAATCATTGCATGTTTAACTGCTCATGTTACATGTAGTTGTGGTGCTTTCACAGTTAGTTTCAAAGTAATGTATACAATGTTTTGCATACGTAGTTATGTTTCTATGGAGGAGCACCTGGAATCATTTGAAAGTCGTTTGTAAGAAATGATATCTGGTGTAGAAATGCTGAAGAAACAGGTCTGTATCACTTCAGACTGCCAGTATAAACCTTTATGTATGTATGTACCTACGCACATGTATGTATGTTAATTACACATTTGGTCAACAGCATGGGCAGGTGCATGTTGAAACTTACTTGCATACAAAGCATGTGGCATACTACGTTCTACTGTAGACCACACGTTTATCCAGAATTTTGAATTGTTATCTTTAACAGCTAGCTGACACTGAGAGCCAACTGCAGTCTGCTACTAGCCGTAGCTCTTCACTCTGGAAAGAGCTGATGGGCAAGGATGCCACTGTGACTTCACTGACTCAGGAAAACCGGAGATTACAGGAGGAGAGCAAACTTTCTGCATGGCGCTCCTCTCAACTGAAACAAGAGTGTTGAGAAAGACGTACATCTAATGCTTCCCTTCAAAAGCAGGTCAGCATCATGTTCACTGTATACATATGTGTGTCATGTACATAACATTGGGTATGGTGATTCTGTGTACATACAGCTCTTGTGTGCATGTACGTCTATGTTTGGTCTAGGGCAATGTACATGTTCACACCTTCCGGATTTTAAAGGTATTGTTAACTTGAAGGCCTGGTACTCGGGCAAAAACCTGGGACTATTTATTTGAATTATAAGTGCCCAGTTATGCTTACCAGAAGATTGTGTTAGCAGTAAAGAAGCTACTTTACTGTATCATACCTCCTAAAACCAGAGCCCAGCTGGGAGTTGAACCCATGCAGGACCTTCTGATTGCTAGTCAGTAGGCAAGTTTTATACGTAGCTACTAAACCCACTAGAAGCAGTCGCCAATATGACCTGCCAATTCTAATTGTGATTACTCTCTTAAGATAGTATCATGCAGCACCCATGTATGTGTTGCTGCTCTCTTCTGTTATTATGTTTCATGTTGCATACATACAACAGGTGAAAAGTTGACAGAACTAAATAATGATCTTCTAAAGGTAAATGTGTAGAAAGTAACTGTCAATTATTGGAGTATGGAGAAACAGGATGTTCAAATCATATGTAGTATTCTGAATCACTACGATGCACACTTAGTAATACATTTAATATGCTTTCAACACTTGATATGTTGTGATTCACTCTCACTTGCTGTCAGGGAGTATGTTTTGAGCTTGTGAAGTACAGTAGAACGGTAGTGCAATTTCACCGGTTTCCAAAGCTATACTTCCAGCTGCTGCAGTGCATATGTATATGTGTGGGTGTTCAAACTTACGTAACAATAGATGTTAGATTTATGCACTGTGCACTGTCCTCAAATTGTTAAAGTACATGACTGACATATTTTTAATACATACAAGACATGATTTTGCGAATGATAAGCTGATATTCAGCTTCCTGTTCTTTAGAGATTAAAACAAAGCCAAGCTAATGAAGAGAAGCTCAGCGCTAATGAATGAAAGAGGAAATCTGAACTTACCAAGAAGAGAAAAGATGATGCTACTGCTAAACAGGTAAGTAGTATTAAATTGAAACCACATGGCTGTTTTGTAGGTTTATCGTTCATGTATGTAACACTGTCAAGCTCTCATCTTCTCATTAGGTTGACAGCTTCAATCACAAGATGTTTTAGAAGACCAAGTTTCTGAAGCAAAAGAGAGAGAGAGTAACCGTACTTGATAATGCGAAACATAAAGGTACACATGCGAATATCCTTTTGTAAAATACTCTAATGTACTAGGCCGGGTTACGTATATCATAACATTGATCGGTCGTTGGATAACAGTATGAATATGTACTCACCAACTGCTTTCAGGCTAGTTTGTCCATTACGAGGTGAGAAACATGTTGACCTCCAGTAATAATAGAATGAAGAAATATACTGTATGACAGCTTTTCAATCTCATGACACTATACTGAGAGCCACAATCATGCCCATTGCTACATGGTGTGAGATTATATCGCAGGCTGGCTGCTTGAGAATAACTTGTTTATGCTATGCATATGTCATTGTGTATGGGTGCCGGTGTTATGTATACCCCTGTCACGTGTGTATGCCTCTTGTGCATACAGATGTCCACTTTATGTGAGCAGCTGGTTACACTAGCCTCCAACGGGCTGTCTCAGAGCACTGACATCAGCCCTGAAGCAGCTACTAGTGCTGTGACAACACTGGTGGAGGAGAACACACATCTGAAAGAGGACATTGAAAGAGTGACTCAACAACTAGAGCAGGTTTGACTCTTGCCACATGGAGTTGTGTGTTTCTTGATGCTACTCCAGTAATCTACATTTCCATACACCATGTACGCAGAAAAACAGTGTACATATTTATTGTATACATATATACCTACATCATTCATTCATTTCTGGAGCACTGTGTTCCGCAAAAAATCAGTAACACACTGTATAAGTGTATAAGTACGGCAAAGAAGCAGAGGTGCAGGTGTATACGCAGGAAATATGGTTAAGAATCATTGATGTTGTTGCTGGTGGTAATAGAAATACTCTCTGCATAAACAAACTGATTCATGTAGCATCATCAAACACACTTTGGGAAGTAAAGGTTCCATAGCCTGCTGCATATATATTGAGATCTACGACTGAAACATTCCTTAATCTTTAGTATAATATACACTCCAGGCCCTATGTTATGGCAGTACTATAATTATAGTAACTACGTATACAGGCACGTATGTATTTTAGTTACTGCGCATATGTACATATACGTATAATGTGTTTATTGCCACTTCCTGTATTTCATACAGCTGCAAGACAGTCATTCTGCTGTGCGTTCTGGAGTTCATAGTGTTGTTGAGTGCTTTCTGGGAATGAAGGTGATGCACTTCATTGTAGTAGTAACTTGCATGTAAAAAGTTTTTAATAATATATGGTTGAACAGAAGATCTGGCTCTTTGCTAGCCAAGGGCACATTTATGAACCCAGAAAAAGTGTGAACTTTTTCTGATTCTATATTAGTACCCTAAAATCCATATGAATTCACATTGAACTATATTGGAGAAAACCTTGCCTGGTTAAGAGCCGGCTAGCTAGCTTGTAAAGTAATGAAAAGTGTGTGAATGGTGAGATTTCTATGTGATAGATACGTTTCTACCATACACATATTCAGTTTGTTTAAAGCAGGAGATTATTCAACCTAATTAAGTGCCTATAATTTTATACTGCTTCTAATTCTCTACCTTGAACATTCCTACATAATTTATTTCCATAGAGTATACATGTATGAGCATACATATGCCCACTGCTATTCACAGCCTACGTAATCGAAAATTACTGCCCTACTAAAGCCAATATTGTTAAACTATGTGCTGTCAAGATGACACCTTTTTATAGGCACTCTTAATGTTACAAGTATCATATGTGCTCTCATCTAAAGACCACATGCACCGTAACATACCCCACAATTAACCCCACAATTAACTGACAATTGGGGTTTGGCAACGTACTGGAGATGGGTTTGGCTCTGCTAGTGACTGAAGGTTAGAATCATAAATTCCACCAATTTTAAACAAATTTTGAATGACACATGAAATTTTTCATGTTTTCATGTATCAAACGAAAAGAACAACTGGATACTAAATGTATTTTTCCCAGGCCAAAATACACATACACACATACACACATACACATGAGCTACATATATATGTAACTGAGGCTCCATGCTGCAACACAACATGAGAGTAGGTGCTACATACTACATATAGCATCGTTCCTAGGCTCTACTTCCCAGCTTTTGTTTTCGCACGTAATAATTATTTTACAATGTACAAAAAAAAACTGGGAAATAAGTAGATATGGTTGTCGAGAATGCATCAAAAGTGCAGAAACTGGAATGAATACGCTTATATTATACCCATAGTAATCCTGGTCATGCTGGTCACAACAGTTGTCAATATGTAAGTATACTTCTACAGGTTGTCTCGTATTGAAATAGAGCACAGTGAAGCCCTCTCTGGGGCTGTGGCTGCAATGAAACAGGATGAAGAGCAGAGGCTACTAAAGGTTGTAGAGACGACTAAACAGGAGGAGCAAGTAAGTGACATACAATCATTGTAATATGAGCATATCTCAGACTGGATATTGCATACTGAGTCATGTACAATGCAAGCGGAATGTTAATAGACGGATGCTCAGATTTGGTGTGTACGTACATGTAGATTAAATGTGTGTGGCTTGCAGAACAAAAATTAATAACCAATATTAGGGAATTTTTCGGCCTTTTACAAGTCTGATTCAGAATAAGCATATCTTCTTTAGCCTAATTGTGTTTCTGAGAGTTTCTTGTACCCATGCAAGTGTTACTAGTGTTGTCCCAGTAGATCAAAGGCATTAGTGTGCTGGACAAAAGTGTTGTCACTATTACATGTACATGCAAACATTCTCAAAACTGCCTACCCAAACCTTAACTCAAAGCCGCTTTACTAATGTCGAGAATAGCAGTTTGGAATCTACGTATTTAGCTAGTAGCATCTTAGTCTATCGAGCTAGACCCTCCTCTATGCTTAGCTAAGCGCAGAGGAGGGTCTAGCTCGATAGACTAGTAGCATCTAAAAAGATACTTGGCTGCTCTTCTAAAACGTGTAATGAAGCAGTAAGGGAATATGGGGTTTAAGTTGAGGTCTAGTACTAATTGTCTGAATGAAGAGTTAGGAATATAAAAATGATGATAGGCAGTGTTGGTTATGTGGGAAAGAATGTGAGAGTGTAGTTCACGTGCTCCGACCGGCAATTCACAGGGACTGGGCACTCAATAGATTGAGTTTTTTTTTGGTCGAGTGGCTAGCCAGCCCTCTGTGATGGTATCAATAACGTCTGATCAAGTGGCTGGTGAAGTAGTGTCGACATGTTAATATCTATTTGTCTTTGACATGTTAATATCTACTTGTCTTTTATGGATTGTATAGAATGTTCACTTATGTTACAAAGATAATTTAATTCTATAACTAATGTAAGAAGAAAACTAGGAGAATAATATGGAGAATAGCAAAAATCTCAAGCCTGTTAGGCATTCCTTTTCTCATCAGGATATTCTCAGGATCATGAGCAGCCCCAACATAGTAGTATATACGTATGTATGTATCTATGTCTGTTACCAAGATGAGCAGCACTAATCCCTTCATCTTGAAGCCCTCTAACTTGGTTGGCCATGATGCTAGTGTGTGTGTGTGGTGATGGCTGATACGTATACCTATTTTCCATTATGAAAGGAGAAAACAGGCTTTTACTCCCCCAATGGACTGGATGATTGGTGTGTTGTTGCCCTTGATCATAGTGTTTATCCACAACTGGGCCAAAGTGCTTTACTAGTGATCCTAGTAGTTTATGTATATGGACAATCTTCATTCTCACCCTACCTGCCACGCTAGAATTTTTCCATTTCAAAGCAAGGATCTCTCCTGGCAGACTGCTGGTGAATCACAGCTACACTAAATTGACACAGTATCCAGGACCATAGTCAGCTGATATGTGATACTTAGTCTACAATGAAAATGGCACTTCCCAAACAATTGAGTGCAACCTTGAGAATGGAATGTAGTGCATATGGGTGCACTCATTCCCTGGTTCAACTCCGCTGTTTTTATTCACATACATGTAGCTAGTAAAACAGCACCATTTGGCATTCTGTAACCCACAGCAGCTGGGGTGGAGGCCAGGAACGAAGCTACGTAGGAATGTCCTTTTTTTAGTAGACAGTGTCAAAATAGTACAGGTATTTCCTCTTATATTAAGGGGAGAAAAGAGTGTAGGGATACACAGTCAAGGGGTTACTTTTTAGAGAGTGTAATCTTCTTCTAAACCCCTTCCTAATTACCTGCCTGCAATAGCCAAATACTACATGTAATAGTAAGTCTGTGTACCATTCCCAGACCAGTAGTTCTTATATCTCGTGTGCCCAGACCTACTAATTATAATCACTAGTGCTACGGATACAAACCTGCTGTCTATGAGCTTCATCCACATGTAGTTGTGATTAGCAATCTGCCACATTTCAATATATTTATTGCTGTATAATTAACCTATAGAAGAACTCAGTTTTAGAGTGACTGTTGTATGCAATGCAGGAGATGTATCAAAAGCAATTAGAGGAAATGAAGATACAACTGGAGCATGACAAGGACGTTTCTCTGGAGGAAGAAAAGAGAATTACAGCTACTGTGATGGAGGAGCTGGAACAACTAAAACAGGTACAACACAGCTCGTAGTATGTGCAGACAAACACCGGCCTGCACTACTGCATATTAACCCGGAGTGCATGACCTCTCCCAATATCATTATACAAGGCAAGAACGTTCGTGAAGTAAGTAGTTTAGACTGTACATAGTTGTGTATGCAATTTTCCTAATAGCTGTCTACTACTGCAGCTATTTATCCCAATATTTAGTGAAGATTAATACTGCATTTCACTTCTAGGATAAGGAAGAAATGGAATTGGAATGTGAGGAGAGGAAGGCTCTTCAACTGAAGCTGGTAAGCCACATCTACCTTTGAGTATATCACTTCTGTCTCAGTAATGACTGCAATCAGCACAACTGTGCGTGTTTCTCAAGTTGTAGTGTGTACCATTCTTTACTTAAAAGGCTTCTTCATTAAGACTAGGTGGTTGGAGCTAGTAACTTTGAAATAGAATTAATGCTAACTAGAGGTCTTCAAGAAGACATACCCCGCGCTGAATACTGAGACATAGGGCTAGCTGTGAATTACAGTCAATATTCCAATGGTTTTACAGTAGTGTCTGCACGTAGCTACATTTTTATGCACTACTAATTCAGTGTCCAGAGTGTCTGGAACTACATGTACGTGTACTACAGCTTCTGTTATTTTGTTCACTATGTAATGTCAGTAATGACAGGACTCTTCAACAACAATAAGCATATGTACATGCCGCAAGATACAGAGTGATAGACGTAAACAGTTACGTACTTGTAGAAGCTGTGGGCATATATCTATTCTCATGTATGGGTCGACACTTAATTACGTGTATATGATAATTATAATAATAGTGCGCAAGCCCTTTGACCTGTCCCTAGTGGTACAGACATGCGGAAGTTGGCGAGAGTAACTGAAGTTTGAGGTTTATCACAAGCTGTATTACTTTGGAGAGACACTCAAGATCTGGTGTATGATTTAACCTTCCGTCTCAGTCTATGAAACTGGCCTCCGATAGTCACTTGGTCTTGTCACGAGACTAGTCCTCTAAACGATTGATGTCACAATAACACAATCACATATTTGGATCTGCCCAGCAAGCTGTAGGTGTGTCCCATTGCTGTATTAGCCTACACTGATAATCAGAAAAAATAAAGGCTACAGAAAATAGAATTACTTTGTGCTTTACCAGATGTATACAAGCTAAAGTATGAAGAATTTATTAAGTTAATTCATGCTTTGAAATCATATACATGTAGCCTCTAAATCGCATATCATGAAGATATTTTAATATTTTTATGACAGACGGATGGACAAAACCAATTGCTTAACCCCCACTTGTGCATGTTTGGCGCAGGGTATTATTATTTCCATACATGACAGGGTATATAAGCTTGCACATTATGCATCCTGGACTTACATTTATTTCAAAGCTGCATAATAGACACCCACTCTGACTAAATGTGACATAATACGTAATATATCACCTGACAATGCCATTTTTTTCGTGCTACAGTGCACTTTAACATGTACGTACTAAGGGCACTTATTAACCAACCAAGTGTTTCCACACAGGAGAATCTGGAGGAAAGTCTGAGAGAACTTGCAGTGAGCAAATCAGAAGCTCTTGACGTTGCTGAGATGCAAAAGATTACATTAAAAGAAAAATTGCTTGCGGAAATCGCTTGCTATGAGGTAAGCAGTGTACCGGTATCATGTATGTGTACTTGTAGTGTGAATAGAAAAGGTGTGCAATGTCCAATCTAACTGCACAATTTAACAACTGATTGGAAAACAGAGTTGTTGTTGGTGGCAGCTGTTTGTTGACACGGGTCAAAATCATGGACGGTATCTTTCCATTGGTAAAGTCATGTACATACATACTTTTTCATACTGTGGTCTGGATGTTCTACATGTGCAGGAACAGTCTGACCAGTATGCAGTCACTATAGCTGCAATGGAAGAAAAGCTGCTGACCCTAATGAAGAAGTCCCAACTGTTAGAAAAGAAGAATGAGAGCCTGTAACAGTAAATGGCTTTGCATCAGCAAGTAGCCAGTAATTCAGAAAAGAGAGGCACTGCTACATGTACAGGTAATAATGAATGTATACACATCTATGGGTACCAATACAGACATTCATTGCAGTATGGATACTTGAATGTAACGCTCCATTTTGTGTTCATGATCATGGACGATTGATCCTTGCACACGTGTAGGTATGTTCATACAGAGCACTGCCCAGAGTTGTGACCATAGACAAACATTCTGTTTTCAACTTGGGTCATTTGTGGTGCACGTACGCGTAGCTTGCTATGCATGTTTTAATTTAATACGTGAAAAATCTCCCAGATACAACAATACATGTACATGTAATAAAGGCCTAACTAGTTCCGCTACCTTAGCTAGGTAGCTCAGATTGGGTTATGAGGTGACCATGGATCTGAGTCCAGATAACATGTACATGTACAGATGAGTGGGGGTTTACAAGAAATTACTTCGAAATTCTCTTGGGGGCATACTCCCCCCCCCCCCCGTATGAAAGCCGTGTGTGTGTGTGTGTGTGTGTGTGTGTGTGTGTGTGTGTGTGTGTGTGTGTGTGTGTGTGTGTGTGTGTGTGTGTGTGTGTGTGTGTGTGTGTGTGTGTGTGTGTGTGTGTGTGTGTGTGTGTGTGTGTGTGTGTGTGTGTGTGTGTGTGTGTGTGTGTGTGTGTGTGTGTGTGTGTGTGTGTGTGTGTGTGTGTGTGTGTGTGTGTGTGTGTGTGTGTGTGTGTGTGTGTGTGTGTGTGTGTGTGTGTGTGTGTGTGTGTGTGTGTGTGTGTGTGTGTGTGTGTGTGTGTGTGTGTGTGTGTGTGTGTGTGTGTGTGTGTGTGTGTGTGTGTGTGTGTGTGTGTGTGTGTGTGTGTGTGTGTGTGTGTGTGTGTGTGTGTGTGTGTGTGTGTGTGTGTGTGTGTGTGTGTGTGTGTGTGTGTGTGTGTGTGTGTGTGTGTGTGTGCGCGTGCGTGCGTGCGTGCGTGCGCGTGTTGTGTGAAAAATCAAAGTTAAATATCACGGTTATACTTAAATACTTAGTCTAATATCACATTAAAAAGCCAAACTTGTCAACCTGTTGAATACAATTTTATCTACACATCATCAGCTTAATCGCAACAGTTTATTTTGCTTGTAAAACTGTTTGAAGTGTTCCCGTGAAAAAGCACCCCTGTTTTTAGTGTATCCTGGATGGGTATCAGTGATGGGGCCAGAGTTTGGGTGGGGCTTTAACAGATGAATAAATTTTGCATTCTAGCTACAAATGTTAAATTTATGCATTATTAAGCAGAGGGCATGGTGTATATTTGTTCCGCGCAATCTAGGAATTTGCGTAATCTCGAGATTGCGTTGTGCACTCTCAGAATCCTGAAATTGCGTTCCAAGCTACTCAAGATTTAGAATGGACACATTTATGCTCCTAGTGCATGCTTGTGCAGTTCATGCAATTTCCAGTTGGGTTAGACTACTGTGGTTCTCTTTAATTGATGATGTGGGGATATTAACTTTGGCTACCACATTTGGGTTTTGATGGCTCCAGATTGCATGCAAATTAATATTTCTTGGGGAGTATACGTATGGCTGAGACTGCCAATGCATGCATGCATCGATCGTTGCCCCGACCCCACAACAGCACAGCCACCCCCTACAAAGAACACGTAATCCTGGGGTGTAGTACTGACCTTCATCTGTGAGCACTATACATATCCATGCACCTAGACGAGCCCATGCTTATGAACAGCTCTGGTATGTGTACCTGAGAAAGTATAGCGGCCTGACAAAACTATTGGTGTGGCGTATGTGTATGAATGACTCTATATAAGTCGAAGGGACAAACAATTTGGAACAAGTTCTCACATTATTACACACACTAACTAAATCCCTACTGTTGGGTTTAGCAATCACTTCTTGTAAATTGGACTGCTGGACAGACAGACAGACACAGACAGACAGATAGACGGACAGACCCAATTGCTTAACCCTGCCACACGCATGTGTGGTAATGACCATTCTCCACCCAGTTAAGCTGTATTGATCACAAAACGCTGCATCACGTGAGGTTATTGCACCGCTTTCGATTCAGAATAAAGCAGCTACATGTAGTTGAACATCTAAAAACACCAACTACATGTACATTGAATATGCCTATATGTCTTTGATGAGTATTTCATTCACTAAGTACTCAGATAAGTACTGAGTGACTGATTTTTCTTTCCAAACCGAATATCCACTACAGTGTTCATTGCATCCTGTCACCATAACCCAGCGTCTCAATGACCAAATTACAGAGTCGTCACTGATAGATTAGGCAAACAGTCCAGTATTCAGTGAGCCTGATTCCTCCTCAAGATTGTATTAGCTAGTTGGTGCATGCTTGACAATGTACGTATTATACTTGAGTGAGCACACTGGCAAGGTTCCCTTTCAGCTGAGTGGGTGGGTTACAATTTACAAACTGTGTGGGGTCCTATGCTCAAGCGCTTACACCCTTTGTATGGTATGTTATACTTTTCATGTGGGTATCCAACGGAATGAAAGCCACTGAAATGTCACTGCAACTATGAATTTGTCTAGTGGTTCATGCGCTTCTGACGTCAAGAAAGATTCCTGAGAAAGATTCCTGCATCGATGTACCACATACAGCATTATTTAGCAACACTACATGGTACTGTAGCAGATGTGAGTAGTATATTTGCAGATATTCAGTTAAATTGCTAACTAATTAAAGGTTAAACTAGAGATACGTACACGCAGTATAATGCCTCGCGCACGAGCATTCAGTAGGTGTGGTTTGGTTGCACGTGTTTACAATGTGTGAGAATTTGACAGATAGAAAGGAGAGGTAGCTAAACGTGCATGAGAATTCGGCGAGTTCATCCTTCTCCAACGGTGGAAATTAACGCGGTGCATGGTTTCTCCAGCGAAAAAGAGCAACTGTTGTTAGCTAAAAAGCGCACGCACCTCTGGTCTTTTAGCTTCGATTTTGTATGCCGCTCGTTGCTTTCTTTTGCGTAGTGTAGCAAGATGCCTAGCCCTTTCCCCACTCGTCTCGCCAACGTTGTCGGACTCCGTGACTCGACTTTAGCCGACGCGACACGCCGGCCACGCCTAGTCTCGGGTTCCCGAGACTAGGCCACGCCATGCGCAGCACGCAGTATAATTGCATTCCTAAGCGTGATACGTACATGCATTTATAATATGTTCCGCGCGAACCAGGAATTTGCGCAATCCTAGAATTGCGCAATGCAAACTAGAAGTCCATACTTTGCCGCGCAATCCCAGGATTGCGCAGCCAATTCCACTTTTACGCACATGAGATATTGACACTTCTTTAGCTAGCTATTAAAATGTCAAGCTCTGTCAGTAATGCAGCGTCTCTGTGGCTTGCAAGCCATCAGTTTCATTCATCCGTCTTTATTGCAAACTGTAGATTGCCAGAATAATTTGACAATGTGACAAATGGTTTCATTACAAATTTAATGTGTTGGTTTGAACAAATTTAATAGCAGACTATCAATAGTTGGCGATTGGTTTTGTAACCACTGCCAGTAGTTTTTGCTTTCTGCACTTGACTCTTTGTTTATCCCTTTGCTGTCTATACTTTGACGCTTCATGCACTTCATATCAAAATTCGAACTTTGTACGAACGAATTTAGTCTACGCAATGCAAGGTTTGCGCAACGTATTTTAACTTTGCGCGAAAAACTGCGCAATGCTGGGATTGCGTGCCAAAGTACGGATTCCTACTTTGCGCAGCGCAATCCTAAGTTTGCGCAACTTCCTGGTTTGCGCGGAAATTATATATTATACAAACGCTTGCTGAGATGCATTGCAGGATTAGTTTCCTCGCGCTAAGGCGCTCGGCAATAATAACTATGCCATACTACATCCAAAGGGACCAAAATTGGGCCAATTCTGCTGGAAGATGTAGCTGGGGGGGGGGGGGGGGGGGGGGGTCAATTTTCCAATGGTCCTTGGACCATTTCTTCCAGGACCAAGATGCCAGACACATCTGGATTTTGTTGGAACTATACTATATAGGAAACCAGTTAGCCGCTATAAATTTCTTTCTACATGTATTATATATTTGAGAGGGGGATCAGTGTGCAACTTGCTGTGTGGGTATAGATTTCTCTAACGTACAGCTTAAGCTTCAGTCATACCATAGCCAACTCTTGTATCATGAGTTGCCTCCTTTCAAACAATTCACAGCAGACAGGTACAAGCTAACTGTATAAATATGATTCTGCTATTGCAGGTCAATGTAACTTCATTGATGTTTTTCAACTACCATGACCACAAATGGAGATAAGGTGCCTCACAGCAGCAGTGCTTTATCCTGCAGCTCCATGCAGAAGCAGTATCCCTACGACACAGGTGTCAATTTTTAAGAAGTACAGTTTTGTTCAATATGCATGTATGCACAGTGTGTATTACATGTACATCGCAAACTCTTCAGCTTTCAGCTGAGCTACTTGCTATGTACGTGTACAAGTAGATGTAGCTGTAGACATATCCATGTACATGTCAATTCTATACTGGAGGGTGAATTAATTGCGAGAGTTTGTCACAGAAACGTGTATGTAGTGTGTAAACACTGTGCAAGTCAGACCACCTCTAAAGATATGGACAGGATCTCCAAATTGTGTGCAACTGCTAGCTACATTACAATATTGCCAGAGTAGTGGCTCTTGAGTGGTCAGCTAGCATAGAGTGATAAGTGTGGCTAGGCCTTAGTGTGAGATCATTATGGAGTATGTTGCAGAGCAGACCTGCACATCTGAACAGTTTATTAAACCCAATCAGTTATCACTGTCTTTGGCTTTACTTTACTTTAACTGTCTATAACACGACTACTGCTAACACATACCAGTGACTATCACCTTTTAACAATATCCTTAGTCACAGTCTGTTACGCATGCCTACGTATTGGCAACTGCCGTCAGCCAGTGATATGTATTTTTTAGATGCAGTTGCTATCAGAGAAGCAGCCTCAAGCAACGTATTTCCTTCTTCTTTTTCGTTTAGCCCATTTCAATACAACTGTATCAGATCCCAGTTCTCCACACCAAGGAAGGAATAGGCACGATAGGGTCGATTTGTTGGAATGTAAGTCTGCACTATTGGTTTCATTTGAGTCAGACATTCAATACCATTATTCTAGATCTGTGGTACATAAATTATTGGAAAGCAGAGCAGAAATATTGTAGAGACTGCGTATAGCTCTGAACTAACCCTGTCAAGGCTGCATGGGCATCATGCATATGAAACACACACACAAATTTTTCATCTTTAGCTTGTAATAGACTTTACTAGTTTGGGTTACTCTCTGCTGCAGACTAATCGTTTCATGTTTAACTGTTCATGTTACATGTAGTTGTGGTGCTTTCACAGTTAGTTTCAAAGTAATGTATACAATGTTTTGCATACGTAGCTATGTTTCTATGGAGGAGCCCCTGGAATCATGTGAAAATCTTTTGCAAGAAATGATATCTGGTGTAGAAATGCTGAAGAAACAGGTCTGTATCACTTCAAACTGCCAGTATAAACCTGTATGTATGTATGTACGTACTTACGTACATGTATGTATGTTAATTACACATTTGGTCAACAGCATGGGCAGGTGCATGTTGAAACTTACTTGCATACAAAGCACGTGGCATACTACTTTCTACTGTAGACCACACGTTTATCCAGAAAGGAGAGTCTTGTCTACAGTACCATTCATACACTGCTATACATGCAGTATGTTAGAGCAAGTATGACTGTCTTATATTACGTCTACACTGCTGTACATGCAGCATGTATGACTGTCATGTGATGTGGCTCAGCTTTAATGTGAAACGTGCTACGCAACATGCTTCCTTGGCAGTATTCTATTACCATAAGAGTGTATGGAACTTGTGAATTGTTATCTTTAACAGCTAGCTGACACTGAGAGCCAACTGCAGTCTGCTACTAGCCGTAGCTCTTCACCCCGGAAAGAGCTGATGGGCAAGGATGCCACTGTGATTTCACTGACTCAGGAAAACCGGAGATTACAGGAGGAGAGCAAACTTTCTGCAAGGCGCTCCTCTCAACTGAAACAAGAGTGTAGAGAAAGACGTACATCTTATTAATGCTTCCCTTCAAAAGCAGGTCAGCATCATGTGCACTGTATACATATGTGTGTCATGTACATAACATTGGGTATGGTTATTCTGTGCACATACAGCTCTTGTATGCATGTATGTCTATGTTTGGACTAGGGCAGTGTACATGTTCACACCTTCCGGATTTTAAAGGTATTGTTAACTTGAAGGCCTGGTACTCAGGCAAAAACCTGGGACTATTTATTTGAATTATAAGTGCCCTGTTACGCTTACCAGAAGATTGTGTTAGCAGTAAAGAAGCTACTTTACTGTATCATACCTCCTAAAACCAGAGCCCAGCTGGGAGTTGAACCCAGGACCTTCTGATTGTTAGTCAATAGGCAAGTTTTATACTAAACCCGCTAGAAGCACTCGCCAATATGACCTGCCAATTCTAACTGTAATTACTCTCTTAAGATAGTATCATGCAGCACCCACGTATGTGTTGCTGCTCTCTTCTGTTATTGTTTCATGTTGCATGCATACTACAGGTGAGAAGTTGACAGAACTAAATAATGATCTTCAAAAGGTAAATGTGTAGAAAGTAACTGTCAATTATTAGAGTATGGAGAAACAGGATGTTCAAATCATATGTAGTATTCTGAATCACTACGATGCACACTTAGTAATACATTTACTATGCTTTCAACACTTGATATGCTGTGATTCACTCTCACTTGCGTCAGTGAGTATGTTTTGAGCTTGTGAAGTACAGTAGAACGGTAGAGCAATTTCACCGGTTTCCAAAGCTATACTTCCAGCTGCTGCGGTGCATATGTATATGTGTGGGTGTTCAAACTTACGTAACAATAGATGTTAGATTTATGTACTGACATATTTTTAATACATACAAGACATGATTTTGCGAATGATAAGCTGATATTCAGCTTCCTGTTCTTTAGAGATTAAAACAAAGCCAAGCTAATAGAAGAGAAGCTCAGCGCTAATGAATGAAAGAGGAAATCTGAACTTACCAAGAAGAGAAAAGATGATGCAACTGCTAAACAGGTAAGTAGTATTAAATTGAAACCACATGGCTGTTTTGCAGGTTTATCGTTCATGTATGCAACACTGTCAAGCTCTCATCTTCTCTTTAGGTTGCCAGCTTCAATCACAAGATGTTTTAGAAGACCAAGTTTCTGAAGCAAAAGAGAGAGAGAGTAACCGTACTTGATAATGCGAAGCATAAAGGTACACATGCGAATATCCTTTTGTAAAATACTCTAATGTACTAGGCTGGGTTACGTATATCATATAACATTGATCGGTCGTTGGATAACAGTATGAATATGTACTCACCAACTGCTTTCAGGCTATGTTTGTCCATTACGAGGTGAGAAACATGTTGACCTCCAGTATTAATAGAATGAAGAAATATACTGTATGACAGCTTTTCAATCTCATGAATCACTACTGAGAGCCACAGTCATGCCCATTGCTACATGGTGTGAGATTATATCGCAGGCTGGCTGCTTGAGAATAACTTGTTTATGCTATGCATATGTCATTGTGTATGGGTGCCGGTGTTATGTATACCCCTGTCACGTGTGTATGCCTCTTGTGCATACAGATGTCCACTTTATGTGAGCAGCTGGTTACACTAGCCTCCAACGGGCTGTCTCAGAGCACTGACATCAGCCCTGAAGCAGCTACTAGTGCTGTGACAACACTGGTGGAGGAGAACACACATCTGAAAGAGGACATTGAAAGAGTGACTCAACAACTGGGGCAGGTTTGACTCTTGCCACATGGAGTTGTGTGTTTCTTGATGTTACTCCAGTAATCTACATTTCCTTACACCATGTACGCAGAAAAACAGTGTACATATTTATTGTATACATATATACCTACATCATTCATTCATTTCTGGAGCACTGTGTTCTGCAAAAAATCAGTAACACACTGTATAAGTGTATAAGTACGGCAAAGAAGCTGAGGTGCAGGTGTATAACGCAGGAAATATGGTTAAGAATCATTGATGTTGTTGCTGGTGGTAATAGAAATACTCTCTGCATAAACAAACTGATTCATGTAGCATCATCGAACACACTTTGGGAAGTAAAGGTTCCATAGCCTGCTGCATATATATTGAGATCTACGACTGAAATATTCCTTAATCTTTAGTATAATATACACCCAGGCCCTATGTTATGGCAGTACTATAATTATAGTAACTACGTATACAGGCACGTATGTATTTTAGTTACTGCGTATATGTACATATACGTTTAATGTGTTTATTGCCACTTCCTGTATTTCATACAGCTGCAAGACAGTCATTCTGCTGTGCGTTCTGGAGTTCATAGTGTTGTTGAGTGCTTTCTGGGAATGAAGGTGATGCACTTCATTGTAGTAGTAACTTGCATGTAAAAAGTTTTTAATAATATATGGTTGAACAGAAGATCTGGCTCTTTGCTAGCCAAGGGCACATTTATGAACCCAGAAAAAGTGTGAACTTTTTCTGATTCTATAATAGTACCCAAAAATCCATATAAATTCACATTGAACTATATTGGAGAAAACCTTGCCTGGTTAAGAGCCGGCTAGCTAGCTTGTAAAGTAATGAAAAGTGTGTGAATGGTGAGATTTCTATGTGATAGATACGTTGCTACCATACACATATTCAGTTTATTTAAAGCAGGAGATTATTCAACCTAATTAAGTGCCTATAATTTTATAGTGGTTTCATGGTATAAACAGTTTATTTTACTGCTTCTAATTCTCTACCTTGAACATACGTACATATTTCCATAAAGTATACATGTATGAGCATACGTACATATGCCCACTGCTATTCACAGCCTACATAATCGAAAATTACTGCCCTACAATTTTTTTAAAGCCAATATTGTTAAACTATGTCCTGTCAAGATGACATCTTTCTATAGGCATTCTTATTGTTACAAGTATCATATGTGCTCTCATCTAAAGACCACATGCACAGTAACATACCCCACAATTAACCCCACAATTAACTGACAATTGGGGTTTGGCAACGTACTGGAGATGGGATTGGCTCTGCTATTGACTGAAGGTTAGAATCATAAATTCCACCAGTTTTAAACAAATTTTGAATGACACATGAAATTTTTCATGTTTTCATGTATCAAACGAAAAGAACAGCTGGATACTAAATGTATTTTTCCCAGGCCAAAATACACATACACACATACACACATACACATGAGCTTATGCTTGTGTCATTACATTAGTAGCACTTAAAACTGTCTATTGCATTATTTATAGTTACTACTATAGTAAGTATAATATTATTATTATATAATAATATTATAGCAAATTATTGTTACTGCATGTCCTTTATAATTATGTAAGAATGCTGCAATAATAATTATTCACTGCATGTCCAAAGTATTCTGTTGCAGGATGTGTTCAAGGGAGTAGATTATTCCACGAATGATTGAATAAACATCTATAACAACACATAATATTAGTATAGCTGCATGTTCGGTATAATATTACAAGGTGACAAGGATATCAACAAAGTATAGGGAACATATAATATTATGGCATTATACGGCTGGTCACAAGCTGTATCACTTCAGTGGTAACTGTTTCTAGTTTGTGCTAATGGCTTGCCCCAAGTTGCATCACTTCATAGACCCCTGAGGTGACTGTTTCTCGTTTGCGTTAATGACTGGCCCCAAGTTGTATCACTTTTTTTGGCCCTGTGGTGACTGTTGGTCGTTTGTGTCAATCCCGGCTTGGCATTAATTTCTATCTCTTCATAGCTCTACCTCTGTGGTGACCGTTTTGTTTAATGGCTTGCCCCAAATTCGAGATTGCGTTAAGTTTCGCAATTGCGTTAATGTTTCGCGATTGCGTTAATATTTCGCGATTGCGTTAATGCAAGTTTCTCGAGTGCGTTAATGGCTGCCCTCAAGTTTGTGACTGTTTCTCAATTGCGCTATGGCTGTCCCTAAGTCATATCATACTTCATAGGCCCCTGTGGTGACTGATTCTTGTCCGCGTTCAAGCGATTGTGTTTGTTTCGAGTTTGCGTTAGTGTTTCGCGATTGCGTTAATGTTTCGCGATTGCGTTAGTGTTTCGCGATTGCGTTTATGTTTCGCGACTGCGTTAGTGTTTCGCGATTGCGTTAATGCAAGTTTTTCGAGGGAGTTAATGGCTGCCCTCAAGTTTGTGACTGTTTCTGAATTGCGCTACGGCTGTCCCTAAGTTATATCATACTTAATAGGCCCCTGTGTTGACTGATTTTTGTTCGCGTTGAAGGCTTGCCTTAAATTCAAGCGATTGTGTTGGTTCGAGCGTCGAGATTGCGTTAACGACTCCAAAGTGTACTGGCAAGCGGAAACTATCGGCAAGGAAGTACATGTGAGAGAGTAATTACATGGCTGGGTCCTACTGGCAAGTGCTAAGAGCGGGTTTAGTGGCTATATAAGTCTTAAAGCTTGCCTACTGCTCCACTGCCAAGGGGGCTCCAGTAGCTAGGTAAGAGCATCTGACTAGTATTCAGAAAATCTTGGGTTCAATCCCCAGCTGGGTCCCAATTTTTCGAGATTTCATTACTCTCTCAGAAAGCTTATCTTCTCATAGAAGTTTGCAATGTAGTATACATGTACTATATACAATGTCGCGCGCGTGTACAAAGCTTGTCAATGAATGTTTGGCCATGCAGCCATTACATGTAACAGAATGGTTTATGAAGTACCCTTGCTTTGGTTTATGAAGTACCCTTGCTTTCACTGCTGAATGTCTGTTTCGAAACCGTGTCTTACTCATCCTACTCAAGCTGTATGGACTCGCTCCCCCACTCACCTTTTGAGGTTCTTCCTTTGCCACTGCTGACTCTAAGTACGATTGCGCGCGCCGCTCAAGGAAGTTTCTCGTTTGCGTTAGTTTCGCAATTGCGTTGGTTTCGCGTTTGCGTTCCTACAAGGGACCCCAAGAAACCAGTAGGGTGGTTGTGAGTCATTCGACCAGCTTCAATCGCTACTGTAATCAAATCTTCAATTTGCTCTGGCTTTGAGAAGAAAATTAGACCAATCGGAACAGAGCGCATTGCTGCACCACACCCTCCACCTCTAGGATTAAACGGAATTAGACGTCTACATACCCATCTTTCACTCCAGGCCTCAGGATGCGGACGGTAGCTACGACATGTCAAGCCAGGAGCACGACCCGTCATGTCTTTCATACAGAGTTGATACTACTTAGCGAGCGCATGAAACAGCTCTTCATGGTTGGCCCATGTGGAGATCAGGGCTTCAGCAGTAGCGATGTGCATGACAGTGTCATCAGAAATTATCCATTTTTGGGGATCGACCTTGATGTTTTCGATGCCACCTAGTAACTGCAACTGTTCATGGATTCGTTCCCCCGATCGACAAAACTCCCATGCTCCATTCTTGTAGCCAATAGCATCTCCAACACCAGACAGTACCATGCAGGCTTCAAATTTCGCTTGTCCCGAATTCTTGGCCATAATTTTTTGACTGTACTATGGTAGTAAAGTATCCGCCCCGAACGAAAGCGCTTAGCCCCTCCCTAATCTTTAGTTATATAGCGATTGGGACCGCCCTTACAAATAGAAGAAAACACTTAGCCCCTCCCACAATGATGATGCGCTCGAAAAGGACTTGTCGTCGGTGTCCTGTTGCTGCTTCTTGTGGACGTAATTTGGGTCGGCTCAGCAGGCCTTACCAGGGTAAGTACATAGGTAGACTTCGTAAAACGGCTATGAGGGCAGAAAGTTATCCTACTATGATTACCTTGACACTAGTCTCGCGTGCCAGCACTAGCCTTAATTAACCATAGACAGTCCTATCTATGCCCTAACCTTACCCTAAACTTCGTGCAAGTATATTAATTCTCGTGGTGTCGGTATAGGATAGACTACACCAAAGAGTGGGTTATGCGCCTATGTAACCCACGAGTTTGCGGTTATCCCGAGGCGAAGCCGAGGGATAAATGTAAACAAGTGGGTTATAGCGCATAACACACGAGTGGGTGTGGTCTATCTGACTTATACCACGTTGCACATGCGTACAATCTTCGCTGCGTAGCAACGTAGCGAACTGATAAAAGTGTGAGTTATGAAACTGTAACCCATACTTATTAGCCAATCATTTTTATTGTAGATGATGTAATGTGGTATAATTCTGTTTAGTTGACTCCTAACTTAAATAATGTTGAGGTGTCAATTTGACACCTCGACTACTGCCTGTTGGTGTTCACAATGTCAACCTCATAATATATTGTAGTTAACCATCATACATGTACTGATTTTCTTTGGAGAATGAAGCTAGTATCGTCCCCAAGACTAAGGGTCAGTTTACTGTATTAAAAGCCAAGACTTGGGGACAAGACCAGTGTTTTGTACAATTATGGATATATTTGTGGTAGGCCGAGCGCCGTAACGCGGAGCAAATGGACGGAGACTGTAGATGCTAACTGAAACTCATGCAGATCAATCTCTGCTCAAAACTCAGATGCTTATACAAAGAATGCAGATTAAATTCTATAGTGGAACAAAAGAGAGCTAGGGACAACACAACAAAGGAAACAATTAAACAATGTGCAAGAATAAACAGTGCGGGGCGACGTGTGGCTAGGCTATGACATAACCAAAAAGTAACCAAAAATAGATGTAACATTACATAACGGAAGAGGCAATATGCAAGATAAGATAACTGTAAATAGTTCAGCCAGATCTAGCCTCGTTCTTTGGCTCTACTGCCCAGCGTTTTTTTGCACGTAGTAAAATAAGCGGTCAGACCGCTCATTTTACTGACCACTTGTTTTACTACATGCGAAATAAAAAGCTGGGCAGTAGAGCCTGGGAAAGTGGCTATTCTAAGTCCTCTATTTCATCAATAGCCTGTTTACATGTATGTTAGGTACTGGTAGATCTGAGAACATGGAAGTAGGAGGTTCTAAAACAGTTGATGGTGTCAGACAATTGCATTACATCCCAATAAATATATCAGTTCATCAGCCGAAAAACCGAAACTTAAGAGGAGACACCAATGCTAACGATCTCGAATTAAGAGAAGTTGTTGGTCGATCTATTCACTAAACTACTCAATCAGTGTATATGGCCAACCCATTATGAAACCGAATTTTACTTATGTGTCTTTACTCAAGCCAGCTGTATCTTGAAATGGAACTCAGGAAATGTGCAAAATAAGCTACTTGTATGTGTGTAGAGCATATTCCACTTATAGAGTCAACTGTGTCCTCCACAACTTTGAATGTATTCTTTAGCTACATATTCTTAAAATAGCCACACAATACAGAATCATACGCATGTGAGGAGCTACTGCAAACTGAACACCTTGCTGGTTTTAATAGCCGGAATAATGCAATGCATCTACCTCAACTGGATTCTTTGTGTAGTTAGAATAACTCTTTCAACAAGAGTCTATATTGGCATCCACAAAGAAAAGTTAGCCTTGCAGTTCTTTGTATAGTATAGTTTAGCTACAAGCAGCTCTACACTGGATATTCCCCTTTTGGCAATGAAAATCATATACCAAGCAGCAGTTTTTATCAGCCGGAGCGCGCACAGTGCACGAACGGCTGGTCCTAAGATTGGTTTACGTTTTCCACGTCTGTCTGTTTGTTTGTGTGTTTGAAGTGGATGGGGTACATTGACTCTTTTACTTTTACTTTTGCTTTTGTATTTTATCTCTTACTTTGTCTTTTTATTTATTTTGTGTACATTGTACGTGCAGTTTATACGTATAACAAGTCTAAAAAACCAGCCGGGCGCCTTTCCCATACAATGCACACAACTTAGTTTAGGCCAAGCTAACTGGGAGTGCTAACTGCAGCTGTAGAACACAGTACAGCGAAAGTGCTGACTCAGCAGTTTTGTTGTGCGCCTCCAGATAGTAGCTATACACCACGAAAACGGAATCTTTATAGCTGCCTAGGCAACACACAACTACCTTATTTTGCTGTAGCTTGGCCTGCAAATCTCCAAAAGCTGCTATACACTGCAGTTGCATAGTTGCATAGTAGCAGTTGATGTATTATATTGGGCATGTGATAAGTGTGGACGCACAAACAAACAAGCAAACAAACAAACACAGAAAACGTAAGGCAATTTTAGGACCAGCAGTTCGTGTGCTGCGTACGCTCTGGCTAGTAAAATGTATTTTGTATATACTTATATACTCTTTTTCTCCTATATAATATAGGAGAAAAAGAGTGATATGCCCACTGTTCCTTTCCTATATAATATAGGAGGGAAATTGTGGGTATCCACTATTTCCCTCCTATAGTATATGGGAGAGAATTAGTGGAACTTCCACTATTTCCCTCCTATATTATATGGGAATGAAATAGTGGCAATCCACTATTTCTCTCCTATATTATAGGGGAAGAAATTTGGTGGCACTTCCACTATTTTTCCCCTATATAATATAGGAGAGCGTCATGGAATAGTGGAAAACTGTACCAACCCTATATCCTACTGCTCCCTTCCAATGAAATGTATTAGAGATGATGTAATGTAAGTTTGTTAGTGCATCCTATGTTACTATGCAGGCCAAGCTACAGCAAATGACGTAGCGAACCCAGGTTTTTAGTTCTTTCTTTCAGCATTGCTGTTATACTATCCGAACACTGTGCTGTTCCACATAGTACTACGCTACGCTAAAGGCTGCTGCAAATGATAGTTCTGCTGTGTGATTACAGGTTCTAACTTGAGTGGGTAGGGGGAGCAAAAGTATTGGGAAACACGACCGTCAAGCTGTTCAGACATTTGTATACCACAGTGCTGCTTCACTCTTCAGAAGAGGTAGCTTTAGGAGTTTTATGGGACTTCTTTGGCTTAGCGTATTTGTACCTGATGGGGAACTAAGTATGATCATCATCATGCAACTAATCATTTTGCTGGAAGTAAATACCCTATACTCTGGAGTATAAGTACCCATCAATTATCAATTACAAGTACCCTATGAATGAAGTACCCATTAACCCAGTTGCTTTTCTCTGCCTGAATAGTAGTACCCTTTCAAATGAATTAACTGGGATGTATAAATAGTGCATGTGTGACTAGTTAAGCATGAATAGTGACGATAACGGGTCCACCTACATGTAGGTCTGCATTAGGAGGTGTATGGGCTGTCGGTGGGGGCATAGAACTGCCTTGTGAGTATGCACTTCACTGTGTAAAGAAATACTGCTCACATGTAAGAACAGCGCTATGGCGATCAGCAGGGTTCTACCCACACTGGTCGTCAGGGGTCGGGTCTAACCACCACTTAGCCTTTTGGACCTCCACTCAACTAATGTTTAACTCTTTTTACAGTATTTTTAATATAGGAGAAAGTCTGTTTAGTTAGAGTGTCTAGGGTGCTTAGAGATACACAGAAGTGACTGTCAAGACCATAACAAAAGTCTTATTGTGCATGCTGTTGTACTACCATACTTGTTAGAAAAGTACCCCATGATTAAAAGTACACTTGCTCCAGAGTTTACGTTATTTTGTGTATCACACCAAGGCACTAGAGGCTGCCTTATGCTGTGTTCTAGCTTCACTCACAGACCAGCTGACCTGTAGGACAAATGTCAACCAAAACTCTTGCAACTATTGCGAAACAAAACTGCTCCAGGCCACAGAATTGGAGCTACCCACTGTTTTTACTTGTTTCATCATTTTCAGGTGAAGAGCTATAAGTTTTCTCTGATTTGATCTGATTTTAAGTTTCTATAGTGGAATAAGAACTTACAACTCATCAAATCCACCCTGGAAAGGTAGACACAGGTGCCTTTATTTAAACTGTACATTACTACTAACAGTTAGTGCTTTTGTGGTACTAGTTGATATTGACTGTTTACTTTGTTTCACTACGTCTTTCTTATTTATGTTAAATGCATGGTCTGGGGTCCTTTACCATAATATATCCTATCGGGATACTCCAGTGTGTGTGTGTCACTTATGTACATACAGTAGATTTGACGTTTGTAAATCTTCTGGTAGACTTTTTTCATGATAAGCAGGGTGGACAGATGGAGAAAAGTAGTTGTTTAAACCCACTTGTACATACATGTGGGGTAGTAAGCGGCAACACACAAACTCTCCCTTCAACAGTGACAGTAGTATTATCTTGGGCAATTTGACAGTACTATGTTGTGTACATGTACACGTATGCGCTGTGATTTACGTAATACCTGTGCGGTCGAGAAAGATGAAGAGGAAAAATAATTTACCAATGGACAGTAATCAGTGTTCCAACAGAGCAGCACAATTGCTTTGAATTGTTTGCATGTGATGGTATCGTCATATAGGAAGCGAGTATAAAGCTACTGCAGGTTGGAATATTTAGCTGATACCTGGCTGTCATGCGTATCTATTTCAAGCACACTTGCAAGAACTCCTGACAATGTGTGGGCAGACGTGGTTGTTAAAGTTTGTGCCATAGTCAGTGTTCTAGCCAGAGGCAAGTGCAAAGAGTGGTGCCTTCTCAGAGATCAAAGCATAGCTGTGGTTTAATTACATTCTTTCAACCACATCAAGAGGGAATTGTGTACATAAGAGCAGTGGAGCACCACTCTTCCACTCTTTAGCTAGAACACTGATATGTGTGTTCCCCTTTTTTGGCACTTCTGCATAGTCCAGAAGTAGGTTGTAGAAAACAGCTACTAGTCAGTAGCAGTGGTACAAAAATAAAGGACACCGCTCAGTACAGTAAATGGCTTATGCTCATATTTATCTCTCCAGAAAATAATTGATATAATTGTGTTTGGCTGGGGCCAGGTTTGTAATGCTCAGCAGCTTCGACTCGTTTACATGACTACCAAAGATAATCTTGACAAGGCAGTGATAAAAACTAAAAATGAGGTAAATCACGCCTACAAAGTATTACCTAATCATAGATAATGCCATTTACAGGTTAGTATCTGAATTAGACCAATTCCAACTTGTGGTAAGGAGACATGTCACATCTGGTGTTAATACTTCCAATTGCAAGTGACTCACCCAACCGGCCGTGTGTGATGTGCTTTTCTGTAACTGTAGCTGTGATTCTTGCAACTACAATGTTGTCTGGAAACAAACACCCCATTTACCATATCATGTATACATGTATGAATGTTTACAGTAAAACCTTGTGTATAGACACCCTAAATTAACCATTTCCTATAATAAGTATTCAGACATGTAGACTAAATGCTAACAGTGACTGACTAAGTAATCTACCTACATGTAATGTACCTACATGTATGTACATGTACGTAGTGAATTTCTCGGTGGAACACTATAACATGTTCTAATCATGTAGTTTACAGCTGTTTAAATGGCAGGACAAAAGTTTTTGGCCTTGCCAGTCCAAACAGAAGTTGACATTTGTGGTGTCTCCATTTACTACTGTGTTAACCGAAAAGCATTTGTCAAGTCCGTTTCTTACTCATATCTACATGTACATAACGTACCTGACATGCTGAGATGATAATTAACAATATAGTCCCTGACAGAGGTCTCATTAAATTTGGTGGTTGCATAATGTAAGATTGTTTTCATGAATTGTTTTCTTTCTCTGCAGTATATCTTCAAGAATGAGACGTACGAGAAGCCCTTATTCACAACACATTTCAAGACTGCTCTGTTTTCGATTTATTTAGTGGGATTTATTTTTTGGAGGCCATGGCAACGTCTCTGTTTCTTGAGAAAGAAGCATACTCATTGTGCTCCTACGGCTCAGAATCAGTTACAAGGACAGCAGTCAGACAACCAGGTACATGTTACAGTAGTGTGTATGTACATGTATGTGTACATGTACATGTATATTCACTTTTTATATATTATTGAAATGTCTGTATTCAGTGTTGGGAAGCTCACTTTGGCAATTGAGAATGTGCATATCTGCATGAACGTTACATCACTATGCATGCACAGCTAGGCTATGCCATGGCCTAGCTGTGCATAGTGATGTAACGTTCACTACTGGGTAGTAATTACCCCACAGGTGCAAAAGGACCTGGTACCACTGCGTGAGGCATAGAATGATTTGGTGAAACAGATTTCTCAGTGCACTGTGTTAGCTGTCCCTAGCTAGCACAGGTTTGGTGTAGAAGAGATTCCAAGGACTGCTATGCGAGCCTGGGAGTGTGACATTGTCAGTTGATGCAAATTTCTTTTGGGCTTGACCCTACTGCCCTAGTCTATTTGCTGTTGCGATGTACATAGTACTGGGTCCCGTGTCTTGCCCCTTCGTGCCCAATTAGCAACACACATTGCCATGTTACCTTGAGGAAGCCTACAGCATATGCTTGTGTATCAGATTTCGGTGGAATGCTCTACTGTCATACAATGTAGCTCTCCTGTTGTTGTACTCATCTGTGCTTGTAGTAGATAACTCTTTCTATTTCACCAGCATAAGCAACAATGCCTTTAGAGTGATATATAGGACCACATACATACTGAATATATGTAGTCACAGCGAAATGGAGTCCGGAATGGAAAGAGGAGACTCAAAAGAGTGGGTAGGGGATGTTTAGTTTACTATTTTGTACAGTATCAAGATTCTGACCATGCCTTTGCAGCATTTGATTTCAGCACTTTGGTTTTTTCATTTAAACTGGACCAGTTTCAGAAGCAAGATCTACATTTGGGATAGATGTACGCGATTGGAAATGCTACTTTGCAGTTGTTTCTGTGACATTTGTTTCCCTAACTATGAATGCTCTACTGTGTCACGTAATTTAACAAGTTGTAGTGACACTTTCAAGTACAACATGAACATGATGAAAGTCCCAGTTTGAAAACAAACATTAATGTTTTGATGGCATCTCTACATATTTGCAGCACAATAGCTAGAAATTTTGTGATCTAGCTAACTAGCACCTCAGTGCCAAGAATACGCATTTAAGATATGTAACAGGTTCAGCATAGAATTTGCAAACATACTCTGAAATTAAGGAAAATAAATTGTATATTGTGTGTAATAGCAATAATATACTCTTGTCGCTACCATAGCGCTTACGCCATTGAACACGCACCCACATACGCAGGCGGAGCTTGCAAGATCTCCAGTCAGAGGACAATAACAAGAGCAACCAGTTGTTGCGCCAGTACCATCCTGATCGCCATATAATTTATTCTTCCTAGTGTCCCAGATTAAAACTCTTAGTAAAGCCTTAAAATCATACCTCTCCCAATTCTCTGGAATGTCCTACTAGCAAGTGCTACTAGCGGGTTTAGTGGCTATATCAATCTTGCCTACTGCTCCTCTGCCAAGGGTGTCCAGTAGCTCAATTGGTAAGAGCATCTGACTAGTATTCAGAAGGTCCTGGGTTCAATCCCCAGCTGGGTCCCGATTTTTCTGGATTTCTTTACTCTCTCAGAAAACTTATCTTCTTACAATGTATCTGCAGCAACCTCTTTAGAAAATACCATAAGGGCACTTTTAATTTCAATCTCCATTTATTGCAAAACATGAATCAACATTTGCAAGTCCTCGGCATTAGTAGTGTAAACCTACCAAATCATTGGCAAACATTAGACCCCCAATCTTAACATCCTTCTTAAAAATAACATTAACATTCTTCTTAACAGTAATGCCAATCCCAGCCTTCTCAACCTCATCTAAACACTGATTAATAAAAATGAAAAAGAGGATAGGCAATATATTGCAGCCCTGTGCCACCCCCTGACCTATGTTAAATGGCTTGGATATTTCTCCCTCCAGTAAAACAGCACTCTTTGTGATGTTATACATATTCTTAATAACTCTCCACATCCTACCCCTACCACCAAGTTCCCATAACGTTAACCATAAACCATCATGCCAAACTGTGCCAAATGTTTTCTGAACATCTAAGAAATAAAGTGTAAGTGTGCTTTCCTTCCCTCATTCTACCTTGTGTAATTTCATTTAGAGTAAAGATGTTATCAACACAACTTCTTTCTCTCTAAATTCTGCCTGACCCTCATAATAAGAGCCCATTTTGATTCTAATCTGCATACTACCGTATAGCGCTTAAATTTGGCGGGTCTAAATATTTGCGAATAGCCGTCTTGAACATTTAGTTGGAATAATTTCGCGAATTCGTTTACCACACCCACGTACTAATGAATTGCAGGAAGCTTTAAGCACCGGTAGCAAATTGTGGCTAGCGCTCCACGCTCTGCTGCTCGCTTTCCAATTTCAGCCTTCTTCGCGCTCATTTTCCGGTATGCTCCCCTGACCTTCGCGCTGGTAGTTGGCTGAAGTACAGCAAAGATACTATATCTCTGAGTACAGTGACTTTGTTTGTTTGCCTCAAAAATTGCGGACGAAGGCATTTGTTTGGAGAGCACTCCTCGTGAATCTGGAACCCCGCACACTGTCCACGTACGCTCTTGAAGTATCAAAACCATAGTCAGTACTGTAGAATGTATGGACAGTATCTATGCGGAAATGTAGAAATTTAAATATTTTAGCGAATCACTCCAAATTCGCGAAATACGTGAAATTAAAGACCCGTGAAATTTAAGCGCTATATGATAATACATTATTTAGAATCTTAGCTTTTCTACCATATTCAATAGTGTAATGCCTCTGTAATTACCTAGGTCCTCAGTATCACCTTTCTTATACAAGCTAACAATAAACCCTTAATTGTCTCCATTGTGTAGGAATACTCTCTCTGTCCAAACTACTTCATATAGGACAGTCAACAGATTAGCCATTCCTTTGCCACAGTACTTAAAACATTCCCCAACTAGCCCATCATTACCTCCCGTTTTATTGTTATTTAAGCTTTTTGAACACTTTTCATAACTAATTTCTCTATCCAAAACCTTATCCTTCTGTGAACTAGACATTTTACCATACTCTGTTCTATATGCTCTTTCCAGCTTTCATCAAACTGATCATCCAAAGATGCTGTACCCAACCTTTCATAATGCTCACGTAATACTTTCATAGTACCGGTTACACATGAACCTGAAGTACATGTACTCATCAAAGCAGTAAAACCCCTTAAGATTACCTTTTGAAGTCCTGCCAACAAATGCCCAAAACTCTTTCCTTTTTTCATTAAAATCTTTATTAGCCTTTTCAGTCAACTATCTAATTTCCACATACCAATTCTGTAGTAATACTCTCCCCATTTATGTTCCCTTCCACTACTAATCTCCTTATAAACCTGTCTCCTCAACCTAATCTTCTCTTTATTCCCGGAATCAGTAACTATATAATCAATGATAGACTTCTGTTTCTGAGAAGGTCTAGTAGCTCTAGTCCACTGTAGTTCCACAGTGAACTCGCGACTATTACAAGCTCAACCTCATTCAAAAAGGAAATCAACCTGTTACCACTAGCATTACATTTTCCTTCACCAAACATACCCATTACATCATCTAAAGGTTTCCCCAATCTGGCATTAAAATCACCTAGAAGCACAACCTGACCCTTCTGACCCTTCTCCTGCATACAAGCACATCCTCTTTCAATTTACTTTAACTCCTTTCAATAACTGAAACATTTTCACTATCTGTAGGCATATAAACACAACCCAAAAACAAAATATTCCTGCCCCTCTCTTTTTTGCTATATTCCACATACTTTTTCATAATTCACATCCTTAATGAGCTCTACTCTACAGGCTAAACACCCCTTTACCAAGAATTCTTCTCCCCCTTCTCCTCTCCTACTCTCGCCTAGGCTTCCAGAACCATTTGTACCATCTACAGAAACCTTTGGATTCCTCCTTTTCCCATGACTCCTGGCCTGCACAATCATCTTTGTTGCTGTTTTTTCTAGAACCCCAGCAAACTGCATGTGATAGAATTACTTTTAATGTGGAAATGATGATAAAAATTGTTGGTCCTCTGACTAGGGATCTTATAATCTCTGTCCATGGCTGGGGGTGGGTGGTCAATGGTATGGACACTATGGCATGCATCATATCTTGTGTTCATCAGCTTATCTGTGCAACTGCTGGAGAGCCTCACCCATTGGAGTGCCTCAGCCCAGCTGGTTGTGCACGTGTTCCTACGAAATCAGTTAGTCAAATACTGGCTGTGATTTCAGCCTGGTCTTATTCTCAGACCCTGCCATCTCTGAGAAATGTTGTGTGAGAAAGTCAATGTAATCTGTAGACATTTCTTGAGCGTCATTTTACTCCCACTGCAGTGCCACCCTGTAAGACGAAGTGCTGCAAAGTGAGATTCAACAGGACAATTGAAGTTGGACAAGTGCAAGGTACGCTTCCATATTTTGTAGATGCACGGGCGGTTCCATGGTCTCTATATTTAGAGAGATTCCTCTGTACGTAACTACATGTACATTAGAGATATTCACTTATGTATCAGTATGGATTAAATTCTAAAGTAGTGCTCACTATTGGGTATTTCTTGTGTTAGAGACTGGACACGAACAACCCATTAGCTTACTAGACCTTATCTGTATGGCTGGATTTATGTACTGTTGTGGTTGCCTTCTATTGTTACCTTTAATTAACCTTTGCCAACATTTTGACTGGATGCTCTAGTGTTCAGGATGAAGGTGAAGCACCTGCTATGCAAAAACACCTGCAAGTATGCAATTGTTTTCTATTTGTACAGATCAACTTTCTAGTCATTCCCGGGAACGATCAGATGTGCAGTACGAGCAAACTCCCAAGAAGCCAGCCGAACTGCTGCCTGTTCCAAAAGTCATCCTCCTGTCATTAGTGTTTGGAATAGAGGTAATAATTAGTGAGCAGCTATACAATGTGCTGAAAACGCCTCATAAAAAGAAAAAGGCCACGGTTTCATTATGGACTTGTGAAGTGTCTATAATGTAGGGAATGGCAGTGCTCAGAAATGTACATGTGCGTAGGACTTGGCAGGTCTACCACACAAGAACAATTAAGTGTTACAGGTTTAAAAATTCCAATATCTGTGTATGCATGTACGTAGTTTGTGTACAAGGTTATTTACAGGCTGTATAGCTGTTGAATATCGCCACAGGTACAGTGATTATTTTGCGTATGTATATGACTGTCATGGCCTCCCAGGATTTTTTTTTTTTACAAAACAACTACCCTAGCTGAGATTGAATTTGGTGGGTCTTGGAACCTACACCCAAGAGTGGTTATATACCCCATGGCTTATGAGTTTGTGGTTATCCCAAGAAGCTGAGGGATCAATGCAAACAAGTGGGCTGAACAAATGGGGGTTATATATTATAGTGAGTGGGTGTTGTCTATCTGACATAACACATTGTACATGCATGCAATCTGTGCTGTGTGAGAACAACACAAATTATACGACAAAGTGTGGGTAGTGAGGGTATGTTTTAGCTGCTCAATTTTAAGGATCTCAGTTGGTTCTCGGAATTCATGATATTTGGAGTTCTCTTTCTCACGAATTTGGCTTCTCAAACTTGTCATCTTCAAATGCCGACGTTTTGACTGCTGGGCTGCAGTCTTCTTCTGGGCAGACATCAATGCAGTGTGAAACAGATCATTTTTTGGATGATGTAATGTAGTATAAATAGCAACGACATGCTTATAGCAATACCTACATGTACCTTGCCCATGCACCTTTTAAGGAACACTAAACTATGTATATGCACAATCCCGTTTACAATGCTGTGCCCACTGGAATTACGTCTGTAGTTCTACTAGCACTACAAATGTGGGGTGTGTACATGAGTACTCAGTATGTCATCAAAGTATTGATTTGTTCTCCACCAAATGTTATACATGTACATGTACATAGCTACGTAATATACCTTTAGTGCTTTTGGAGTTCCCTAGCTTGTGTTGCATGCAGCGATCTCCATGTACAAGGTACTTAGTTTTGTGTGTGCATGTGTTGCATGCGTGTATCACTTGCAGAGCATCAATATCAACCCACCCACTTCCTTCCCTACACACACACACACACACACACACACACACACACACACACACACACACACACACACACACACACACACACACACACACACACACACACACACACACACACACACACACACACCTGCATACAGGACCATCTAGTATGCTATCTTCCTGGCACTCTGCCCCCGGGTGTGCACAATGGTCTTCCTAAGAAATACAGGACTATTGCCAAGAGCCTCTTGTACACCTGGTGCGCATGCCAGGTGTATAAGCAGATGCCAACCGGACTCAGTCTAGAGATTGTAAGGTACATTGTAAACTCTTCGAGATGATAAGCTTTCTGAGAAAGGAAAGAATCCCGAAAAAAAAAAAAAACGAGACCCAGCTGGAGATTGAACCCAGGACCTTGTATTTTAGGTGTACAGTAGGTGATAATGGTAGAAGTGGGGATTCTTCTTTAGGGTATTTACCAGAGGCCCTATTGCTGTCTAGGATTATAAAGGAAGACCTACTTTTTTCATCTGTTGGGGGGTGGAGTTTAGTACACTCAATAATTTTGTAGGGCTACAGTCTTATACATGTACTAGGAAGAATAACTTAGGGTGGTGCAACCTCTGGTTTTCTTGCCCTCTGACTGGAGATCTTGCAAGCTTCACCTACATCTGTGATTATGTGTGGTTAATGACATAAGTTCTCTGACGGCAACATAAGTGTGTTTTATTATTCTTCTACAGCCTTTGGATCGTCATAATCTCCTCCGACCAGAGACAGTGGAGTCTCTGTTCTAGCTCTACCAGCTTACCAAGGACGAACAATACTGCAATTGGGGTTGGAAGATCTTTCATGCCTTTGAGAAGTGTTATTTTCTGATGATAGTAGTTTAATATCAGTCGACAGATGGATCATCAATAATGAAGCTCACCCACTACATGTACCCATTTGGACAGATTACTATTTTTAACTGCATAAGATTATTTAGCGTTAGTGGTTTCAGAAGTGTACAGCACTCCTAACATATAATTTTTTTGTAAAATTATAATTTACAATAACAGAAAACGTTGCTATATACGAAGGGTGGTACGAGTAGAAGGTACACTTTCAAACTGTGGATTTATAACCGCAGTTCACTGAAAATGAAATACTTTTTGACATGTTTCTTTCCATACCGTGCCATGGAAAGCCATTCTGTAGAGACAGAACCTTGTTCATTTATTATGCAATAGGAACTAGAATCCTGATGTCTATTCAAGTTTAATATGCAAGCTATGCTTATGGGACAAACAAAAGCATACATGTACAACTCATTACAATCATGGTGTATATCGTAAACAGTATGTACAAGGGAAATTACTTTATTAATTAAAGATACATAAATAGTTTACTACAATATACGTGTATATAGCTAATCAGTGTATGAAAACTCCAGCAATAATAAGTATACCGATATAGGTCAAAACCACAATGACTTAACAATTACTAGTTTTACATAACTCGAAAGGAAAAGCATGTGTGGCTAAGAAATTCTGAGCACATTATGTAGTAGCGGATAATTAAGCAATATCGATATCGTTTCAATAAATAAACATCACTTTCACATAAAACGTGTACATGTTTGCTGTCTAAGAAGTATATTATACCACTCACATTGTTCTCATGCAGGCTATGGTTCTACTCCTGCAGAAGAAATATGCACTACAGTATAATGCAGCCATTAATGCCCATATCCAAGAAGAATTCCCAAGATAATAGCATAGTAACTGAGGTTCCATGCTGCAACACAACATGAGAGTAGGTGCTACATACTACATGTAGCCTCGTTCCTAGGCTCTACTTCCCAGCTTTTGTTTTCGCACGTAATAATTATTTTACTATGTACGAAAAAAAACTGGGAAATAAGTAGATATGGTTGTCGAGAATGCATCAAAAGTGCAGAAACTGGAATGAATACGCCTATATTTATACCCATAGTAATCCTGGTCATGCTGGTTAAGTCACAACAGTTGTGAATATGTAAGTATACATCTACAGGTTATCTCTTATTGAAATAGAGCACAGTGAAGCCCTCTCTGGGGCTGTGGCTGCAATGAAACAGTATGAAGAGCAGAGGCTACTAAAGGTTGTAGAGACGACTAAACAGGAGGAGCAAGTAAGTGACATACAATCATTGTAATATGAGCATATCTCAGACTGGATATTGCATACTGAGTCATGTACAATGCAAGCAGAACGTTAATAGACGGATGCTCAGATTTGGTGTGTACGTACATGTAGATTAAATGTGTGTGGCTTGCAGAACAAAAATTAATAACCAATATAAGGGAATTTTTCGGCCTTTTATAAGTCTGATTCAGAATAAGCACATCTTCTTTAGCCTAATTCTGTTTCCGAGAGTTTCTTGTACCCATGCAAGTGTTACTAGTGTTGTCCCAGTAGATCAAAGGCATTAGTGTGCTGGACAAAAGTGTTGTCACTGTTACATGTACTTGCAAACATTCTCAAAACTGCCTACCCAAACCTTAACTCAAAGCCACTTTCCTAATGTCGAGAATAGCAGTTTGGAATCTACGTATTTAGCTAGTAGCATCTTAGTCTATCGAGCTAGACCCTCCTCTATGCTTAGCTAAGCACAGAGGAGGGTCTAGCTCAATAGACTAGTAGCATCTAAAAAGATACTTGGCTGCTCTTCTAAAACGTGTAATGAAGCAGTAAGGGAATATGGGGTTTAAGTTGAGGTCTGGTACTAATTGTCTGAATGAAGAGTTAGGAAGATAAAAATGATGATAGGCAGTGTTGGTTATGTGGGAAAGAATGTGAGAGTGTAGTTCACGTGCTCCGACCGGAAATTCACAGGGACTGGGCACTCAATAGATTGAGTTTTTTTTTGGTCGAGTGGCTAGCCAGCCCTCTGTGATGGTATCAATAACGTCTGATCAAGTGGCTGGTGAAGTTGTGTCGACATGTTAATATCTACTTGTCTTTTATGGATTGTATAGAATGTTCACTTATGTTACAAAGATAATTTAATTCTATAACTAATATAAGAAGAAAACTAGGAGAATAATATGGAGAATAGCAAAAATCTCAAGCCTGTTAGGCATTCCTTTTCTCATCAGGATATTCTCAGGATCATGAGCAGCCCCAACATAGTAGTATACACATATGTATGTATCTATGTCTTTTACCAAGATGAGCAGCACTAATCCCTTCATCTTGAAGCCCTCTAACTTGGTTGGCCATGATGCTAGTGTATGTGTGTGGTGATGGCTGATACGTATACCTATTTTCCATTATGAAAGGAGAAAACAGGCTTTTACTCCCCCAATGGACTGGATGATTGGTGTGTTGTTGCCCTTGATCATAGTGTTCATCTACCACTGGGCCAAAGTGCTTTACTAGTGATCCTAGTAGTTTATGTATATGGACAATCTTCATTCTCACCTTACCTGCCACGCTAGAATTTTTCCGTGTCAAAGCAAGGATCTCTCCTGGCAGGCTGCTGGTGAATCACAGCTACACTAAATTGACACAGTATCCAGGACCATAGTCAGCTGATATGTGATACTTAGTCTACAATGAAAATGGCACTTCCCAAACAATTGAGTGCAACCTTGAGAATGGAATGTAGTGCATATTGGTGCACTCATTCCCTGGTTCAACTCCGCTGTTTTTATTCACATACATGTAGTAAAACAGCACCTTTTGGCATTCTGTAACCCACAGCAGCTGGGGTGGAGGCCAGGAACGAAGCTACGTAGGAATGTCCTTTTTTTTAGAAGACAGTGTCAAAATAGTGCAGGTATTTCCTCTTATATTAAGGGGAGAAAAGAGTGTAGGGATACACAGTCAAGGGGTTACTTTTTAGAGAGTGTAATCTTCTTCTAAACAGCTCATAGTATGTGCAGACAAACACCGGCCTGCACTACTGCATATTAACCTGGAGTGCATGACCTCTCCCAATATCATTATACAAGGCAAGAACGTTCGTGAAGTAAGTAGTTTAGACTGTACATAGTTATGTATGCAATTTTCCTAGTAGCTGTCTACTACTGCAGCTATTTATCCCAATATTTAGTGAAAATTAATACTGCATTTCACTTCCAGGATAAGGAAGAAATGGAATTGGAATGTGAGGAGAGGAAGGCTCTTCAACTGAAGCTGGTAAGCCACATCTACTTTTGAGTATATCACTTCTGTCTCAGTACTGACTGCAATCAGCACAACTGTGCGTGTTTCTCAACTTGTAGTGTGTACCATTCTTTACTTAAAAGGCTTCTTCATTAAGACTAGGTGGTTGGAGCTAGTAACTTTGAAATAGAATTAATGCTAACTAGAGGTCTTCAAGAAGACATACCCCACGCTGAATACTGAGACATAGGGCTAGCTGTGAATTACAGTCAATATTCCAATGGTTTTACAGTAGTGTCTGCACGTAGCTACGTTATTACGTATGCACTACTAATTCAGTGTCCAGAGTGTCTGGAACTACACGTACGTGTACTACAGCTTCTGTTATTTTGTTCACTATGTAATGTCAGTAATGACAGGACTCTTCAACGACAATGAGCATATGTACATGCCGCAAGATACAGAATGATAGACGTAAACAGTTACGTACTTGTAGAAGCTGTGGGCATATATCTATTCTCATGTATGGGTCGACACTTAATTACGTGTATATGATAATTATAATAATAGTGTGCATGCCCTTTGACCTGTCCCTAGTGGTACAGACATGCGGAAGTTGGCGAGAGTAACTGAAGTTTGAGGTTTATCACAAGCTGTATTGCTCTGGAAAGACACTCAAGATCTGGTGTATGATTTAACCTTCCGTCTCAGTCTATGAAACTGGCCTCCGATAGTCACTTGGTCTTGTCACGAGACTAGTCCTCTAAATGATGGATGTCACAATAACAATCATGAAGATATTTTAATATTTTATGACAGACGGATGGACAAAACCAATTGCTTAACCCCCACTTGTGCATGTTTGGCGCAGGGTATTATTATTTCCATACATGACAGGGTATATAAGCTTGCACATTATGCATCCTGGACTTACATTTATTTCAAAGCTGCGTAATAGACACCCACTCTGACTAAATGTGACATAATACGTAATATATCACCTGACAATGCCATTTTTTTTGTGCTACAGTGCACTTTTACATGTACGTACAAAGGACACTTATTAACCAACCAAGTGTTTCCACACAAGAGAATCTGGAGGAAAGTCTGAGAGAACTTGCAGTGAGCAAATCAGAAGCTCTTGACGTTGCTGTGATGCAAAAGATTACATTAAAAGAAAAATTGCTTGCGGAAATCGCTTGCTATGAGGTAAGCAGTGTACCGGTATCATGTATGTGTACTTGTAGAGTGAATAGAAAAGGTGTGCAATGTCCAATCTAACTGCACAATTTAACAACTGATTGGAAACAGAGTTGTTGTTGGTGGCAGCTGTTGGTTGACACGGGTCAAAATCATGGACCGTATCTTTCCATTGTTAAAGTCATGTAGCTACATACATACTTTTTCATATTGTGGTCAGGATGTTCTACATGTGCAGGAACAGTCTGACCAGTATGCAGTCACTATAGCTGCAATGGAAGAAAAGCTGCTGACCCTTATGAAGAAGTCCCAACTGTTAGAAAAGAAGAATGAGAGCCTGTAACGGTAAATGGCTTTGCATCAGCAAGTAGCCAGTAATTCAGAAAAGAGAGGCACTGCTACATGTACAGGTAATAATGAATGTGTACACATCTATAGGTACCAATACAGACATTCACTGCAGTATGGATACTTGAATCTAACGCTCCATTTTGTGTTCATGATCTTTGACCATTGATCCTTACACACGTGTAGGTATGTTCATACAGCGCACTGCCCAGAGTTGTGACCATAGACAAACATTTTGTTTTCAACTTGGGTCATTTGTGGTGCATGTACGCGTAGCTTGCTATGCATGTTTTAATTGAATGCGTGAAAAACCTCCCAGATACAACAATACATGTACATGTAATAAAGGCATATCTAGTTCCACTACTTTAGCTAGGTAGCTCAGAGTGGGTTATGAGGTGACCATGGATCTGAGTCCAGATAACGTGTACATGTACAGAGGGGAGTGGGGGTTTACAAGAAATTATTTCAAAATTCTCTTGGGGGCATACTCACCCGTATGAAAGCTTTTGTGTGTGTGTGTGTGTGTGTGTGTGTGTGTGCGTCTAATATCACAATTTGCTATTCATTCTTCATCAGTAGCAATCAGCTGCTGCCTCCTTGTTCTTGCGCAGGAGTGTCTTTTGCTGTTCCAGGAAATTGTCCAGCAGTTTTCTCAGCAGGGATTGATCTGCAAAGTAAAATGAAATGCACACCTCCAATTACCATTTTTATATACATTAAACAGGCTATGACATACTCAATATGTAAGACTTGTAAGTATGCTGCTTTGCGATACATACTAACCCCCCCCCCCCGTATGAAAGCCTTGTGTGTGTGTGTGTGTGTGTATGTGTGTGTGTTTGTATGTGTGTGTGTGTGTGTGTGTGTGTGTGTGTGTGTGTGTTGTGTGAAAAATCACAATTTTCGTTAAATAGAAGAAAATATAAGTTAAATATCACGGTTATACTTAAATACTTAGTCTAATATCACATTTTGCTATTCATTCTTCATCAGTAGCAAACTCATCTACTCATGATCAACTTGCAGCAGCGCATGCTATTATGTAGATGTGTGGTATATTGTCAAATCAGTGTGACCATAGATAGTGTCTTCAGCTGACGTGACCCTCTTTAGCTCCCAGCATTAAAAAGCCAAACTTGTCAACATGTTGAATACAATTTTATCTACACATCATCAGCTTAATCGCAACAGTTTATTTTGCTTGTAAAACTGTGTTTGAAGTGTTCCTGTAAAAAAGCATCCCTGCTTTTAGTGTATCCTGGATGGGTATCAGTGATGGGGCCAGAGTTTGGGTGGGGCTTTAACACAGATGAATAAATTTTGCATTCTAGCTACAAATGTTAAATTTATGCATTATTAAGCAGAGGGCATGGTGTATATTTGTTCCGCGCAATCTAGGAATTTGCGTAATCTCTAAATTGTGTTGTGCACTCACAGAATCCTGAAATTGCGTTCCAAGCTACTCAAGATTTAGAATGGACACATTTATGCTCCTAGTGCATGCTTCATTGCATCCTGTCACCATAACCCAGCGTCTCAATGACCAAATTACAGAGTCGTCACTCATAGATTAGGCAAACAGTCCAGTATTCAGTGAGCCTGATTCCTCCTCAAGATTGTATTAGCTTGTTGGTGCATGCTTGACAATGTATGTATTATACTTGAGTGAGCACACTGGCAAGGTTCCCTTTCAGCTGAGTGGGTGGGTTACAATTTACAAACTGTGTGGGGTCCTATGCTCAAGCGCTTACACCCTTTGTATGGTATGTTATACTTTTCATGTGGGTAGCCAACTGAATGAAAGCCACTGAAATGTCACTGCAACTATGAATTTGTCTAGTGGTTCATGCGCTTCTGACGCCGAGAAAGATTCCTGAGAAAGATTCCTGCATCGATGTACCACATACAGCATTATTTAGCAACACTACATGGTACTGTAGCAGATATGAGTAGTATATTTGCAGATATTCAGTTAAATTGCTAACTAATTAAAGGTTTACCTAGAGATACGTATACACGCAGTATAATGCCTCGCGCACGAGCATTCAGTAGGTGTTGTTTGGTAGCACGTGTTTACAATGTGTGAGAATTTGACAGAGAGAAAGGAGAGGTAGCTAAACGTGCATGAGAATTCGGCGAGTTCATCCTTCTCCAACGGTGGAAATTAACGCGGTGCATGGTTTCTCCAGCGAAAAAGAGCAACTGTTGTTAGCTAAAAAGCGTACGCACCTCTGGTCTTTTAGCTTCGATTTTGTATGCCGCTCGTTGCTTTCTATTGCGTAGTGTAGCAAGATGCCTAGCCCTTTCCCCACTCGTCTCGCCAACGTTGTCGGACTCCGTGACTCGACTTTAGCCGACGCAACGCGCCGGCCACGCCATGCGCGGTACGCAGTATAATTGCATTCCTAAGCGTGACACATGCATTTATAATATATTCCGCGCGAACCAGGAATTTGCGCAATCCTAGAATCGCGCAATGCAAACTAGAAATCCATACTTTGCCGCGCAATCCCAGGATTGCGCAGCCAATTCCACTTTTGCGCACATGTGATATTGACACTTCTTTAGCTAGCTATAAAAATGCCACGCTCGGTCAGTAATGCAGCATCTCTGTGGCTTGCAAGCCATCAGTTTCATTCATCCGTCTTTATTGCAAACTGTAGATTGCCAGAATAATTTTACAATGTAATAGTTGTGACAAATTGTTTCATTACAAATTTAATGTGTTGGTTTTAACAAATACAATAGCAGATTATCAATAGTTGGCGATTGGTTTTGTAACCACTGCCAGTAGTTTTTGCTTTCAGCACTTGACTCTTTGTTTATCCCTTTGCTGTCTATACTTTGACGCTTCATGCACTTCATATCAAAATTCGAACTTTGTACGAACGAATTTAGTCTACGCAATGCAGGGTTTGCGCAACGTATTCCAACTTTGCGCGAAAAACTGCGCAATGCTGGGATTGCGTGCCAAAGTACGGATTCCTACTTTGCGCAGCGCAATCCTAAGTTTGCGCAACTTCCTGGTTTGCGCGGAACATATATATTATACAAACGCTTGCTGAGATGCGTTACAGGATTAGTCTCCTCGTGCTAAGGCGCTCAGCAATAATAACTATGCAATACTACATCCAAAGGGACCAAAATTGGGCCAATTCTGCTGGAAGATGTAGCTGGGGGAGGGGGGGGGGGGGGGGGGGGTCAGTTTTCCAATTGTCCTGGGACCATTTCTTCCAGGACCAAGATGCCAGACACATCTGGATTTAGTTGGAACTATATTATATAGGAAACCAGTTAGCCGCTATAAATTTCTTTCTACATGTATTATATATTTCAGAGGGGGATCAGTGTGCAACTTGCTGTGTGGTTATAGATTTCTTTAACGTACAGCTTTACTTGTTAAGCTTCAGTCATACCACACACACTACATACACGTTTCTGTGACAACCTCTCGCAATTAATTCATCCTCCAGTATAGAATTGACATGTAGTACATGGACATGTCTACAGCTACATCTACTTGTACACGCGTACATAGCAAGTAGCTCAGCTGAAAGCTAAAGAGTTTGTGATGTACATGTAATACCTACTGTCCATACATGCAAATAGTATAGAACAAAACAAAAAAAATCGACACCTGTGTCGTAGGGATACTGCTTCTGGAGCTGCAGGGTGAAGCACTGCTGCTGTGAGGCACCTTATCTTCAGTTGAAAAACATCAATGAAGTCTCATTGACCTGCAATAGCAGAATCACATTTACAGTTATATTTAGTATACTTGCCTGCTGTGATAGTCTTGTTTGAAAGGAGGCAACCCATGATACAAGAGCTGCATGGCTATGATATGACTGATGCTTAAACATTCTGACAATACAAGTAAAGTTGTACGTTCAAGAAATCTATACCCACACAGCACGTTGCACACTAATCCCCCTCTGAAATACACTTTCTCATAATCGACATGTAGAAACAAATTCATAGCTGCTAACTGGTTTCCTATATGATGTAACGGAGGTCTCCTCCAGCAGCTTAGCCTTAGGCTGGAGACGAAGATTGACTCCATTGTAGACAGTATGGCTATTGTGAGCTGTTGTGCATTTTTGTGTTGTCAATGTTTCTGGGCATTCTTCTGTTGTTCATGTCTGCCAGCATTGTGTTTCTGTCCACCAGCCTGCATTTCTTTCTGAAGCATTCTTTCGTTGTCATGCTAAAGTCTATAAAAGCAGTCCATTCTTCTGTAAGATGCTGTTGATCCATTACTGTTGTAAAAAGTCTGTCATCTTTGTTCTGCGCTGCGTGCTCGCTGCTACGGCGAAGTTATAACCCGCGGGGTTCGCTACAATTGGTGTCAGGAGTGGGATAGCAGATGAGCACGAGAGCAGCTACTAGACAGCAGGAACTGGAAGAACAGCTGGCGAAGCTCATCGGCATGATGGGGCAGCAACAAGAGCGCCAGGAGCAGCAGCAAGAGCGGCAGGAGGCGAAGCTCATCGGCATGATGGAGCAACATGCAGCGGGAGCGACAGGAGCAGCTCGCGAGCGAGCAGCGGCAGTGGCAAAAGGAGCTGGCCCATCAGCAGGAGCAGCAGCTGGAGCAGCTGGTAGAAAAGCAATGGAAAGTACTGGAAAAGAAGCAGATGGAGGGGGAGCAGCAAGTGGAAGCTCTTCAGTACGATCTGGAGCGTACCAAGGATGCCGTGGAGGGCAGATTCCAGACGACCGAAGGCTGGCTAGCAAGCTGCAAACCTCGCATCGAGTGCTGGCCGAGGAGATGCGGGAAAGCCAGGCCTCTTTGAGGGAGGAAGTACAGACAAAGCTGGAGACCCTTCAGAGCGTCGAGAAGAAGTCGCCAGAAACAACGCTCTCTCCGTCGTTGCGCGCATCTGCAGTAGAGCTCGAGGAGACGCGGACAAGTCAGGCATCTGTGAAAAAGGAACGGCAGACGAAGCCGGAGAGTTCTGAGGAGAAGCCGACGGGGAGCGCGTCCTCTCCTCCCTTGCGGGCATCTGCAGTGGAGTTTATTACTACTGTGAATTCTTTCCTTGCAGGGGCAGATGACGGCATACATCGAACCTGTTCGGGAGGTGGGGTTCTGCATGCAGCGACCACCACCGTTCGACGGGCGTTCATCTCGGGAGGCCTATATACTGGGCCCAATTCGAGATGTTGAGCCAGCTGAACCACTGGACAGAGACAGAGAAGGCCACACTACTGGCGGTGAGCCTAAGAGGAGCGGCCCTGACTGTCTTGTCCAATCTCACAAGTGAACGTCGCGGTGACTATAGAGCTTTGGTCATCGCCATGGAGAAGCGCTTTGGAGCCGACCAGATTCACTCTGACAGGCCCTGGAGCCTGCACTTGAACTGGAATTCTACCAGTTAGCAAGCAGGCAGCGTTCAAGGGCGGTTCGTGAAGTTCAGCTGCTACCAGACCATGACAGTGGCACTCCACCACATCACAAGAAAGAGTAATTTCGGCGACAGAATACAGAAGTCTTCTTCAAGGATCAAGAAGTTCTCAACTGAGAAAGAAATCACGAGGATTCGGTGAAGCATCATCGATATCCCTTCCCAAGCGGTACACCTGTTGGAATTGTGGTGAGCAGGGGCACATGCGACGTGATTGCAAGCGACCAAGCAGTGGGACTTCTGATGGTGTGGGTGACGGTCAGCAGAACCAGGGAAACGAGCAGTAGCCAAGCTTGCGGGGCAAAGCTCGGCTATGTATTCTACCCAAGCCCCAACTGATATTTTTAAAACTGGAACCCTATATGGTCCTGACAACGTGGCAGTACCAGGGAAAGTGGAGGGTCGCAATTGTCAAATTACAATGGATACAGGAAGCAACATTTCCATTGTAAGACCAGACGTGTTACCTGAGGAAAAGCTGAGCGAAATACAACCAGTCAACCAATGCATCCGCACCGTTACTGGGGAGAAAGCTCCCATCCGGGGAAAAGGCAATCTTCGTCTCAGAATTGGATCCATAGAAATAGTACACATTACATAGATTGCTGACATCCAAGACGAATGTATTCTGGGCTTAGATTTCCTAGAGCCTCATGAATGTCTAGTGAACCTGAGGAATGGTACACTCCAGGTGGGTGAGGAGGAAATTCCATTGCAAAAGCCTGCCGTGGTGACTACATTGACGCCATGCAGAGCAGTCTTGGAGACCACTATGATCTTACCACCTCAATCGGAATGTGTTGTACCTGCAAAAATGGATGGCCAGTGGAAGCACAAGCCAAGGTGGGGAATTATGGAAGCTGGAACCATAAACAAGGAAGCAGAAAGTGCCCTGGAAGGCTTGTTGGTTGCCCGAACTCTGGTAGACCTACATCAACCTACCACAGTCGTGAGAATGATGAATCTAACATGGCCAGAAACGCAAAGTCAAGAAGGGAACCGAAATTGCAAGATGTGAGCAAGTTGCAAGTGTTGTTCTGCAACAAAAGGAAATTGCAAAGGCAGAATCTGAAATGCTACACCTCCCTGAGCATTTGAAAGAGTTGTATATGCGGAGCGAAAGAGTTGTATATGCGGAGCAGCCATGGGCTAACAAAGGATCAATGCCAGCAGACTATGTATTTTTTGGATGCAGTTGCTAGCAGAGAAGCAACCTCAAGCAACGTTTTCCCTTCTTCTTTTTCATTTAGCCCATTTCAATACATGATGGGACACCTGTATCAGATCCCAGTTCTACACACCAAAGAAGGAATACTCACGGTAGGTTCGATTTGTTGGAATGTAAGTCTGCACTATTGGTTTTATTTGAGTCGGACATTCAATACCATTATTTTTACAGTACTTCTGAAATTTTTTATGATATGTAATTATTTTTACAGTACTTCTGGAATTTCTGTGGGCCATATGAGTATTATGTTTCCAAAATTTAGACATACATGTGCAGGAGGATTGAGGCCCCCCCCCCCCCCCCCCCACACACACACCCACACCCACACACACAAAAGCAACCTGGATTGATTTTAAAATTTCCTTCACACCAGTTGGTACCCATCTAGTGTCTAGTGCAACGTAGCCTTGGCTCCACACACGCACACACACACTTTTAGTAGCTGTACCCACACCTGATGTGACACTCGTTCATTGCATTCAGCCTGCTATGATTACTACAGTATATGTGTGTACATATTGTTATTCTTGGTCCTGTTTTAGGACAGGATGTTGTGGAACAAAGAGCAAGAGCAGGAGAGGATTCTGAAAGCAACTCTTTGCTACGTATACATGATGCCCTCATTGAGAAGGTATATTAAATATGTTTTACTCATGGAATCTCATTCTAGCTACATCCCTGGCCCTCCTACATGCAGGCCAAAATAGATAGCACAGGATAGTTGCTCTTGGCGTCGTAGAACACATTATTGTGATGCACGTTTTGTATTAAGTGGTTTATTTTCCTTGCTGGAAAACTTGCTGTATACACTCGAAAAGATGGTTAGTCTGAGTGGGCCATCAGCCTGTTCTGATCATTGGCCCTTACTTACATGTACATGTACATGTATGTACACAGCTGACTATGTACATACATGTATCTGCTTTTCAAGGTTTGTGTACTGGATTCTGAAATACAAGTTGCATACATATTCAGACTACATGCCACGTTTTACAGGATTATCAAGTGCAGTGCCTAACTGACAAGAGTCTGTAGGCTGGCTCTGTTTGAGTCTGAGAGCCAAAGAAAGGATGCTGTTATAGCTGAACTAAGGAAAGAACTGGCTGCTTACAAGAAGAACCCAAAGGCTAAAGATCTGAGGTATGTAAATTATGTGGAAAACAAGGCAGAAATATTGTAGAGACTGCGTATAGCTCTGAACTATTCCTACTCTGTCAAAGCTGCATATGGGCATCATGCATATGAAACACACACACACATTTTCCATCTTAGCTTGTAATAGGCTTTACTAGGTTTGGATCACTCTCTGCTTCATACTAATCATTGCATGTTTAACTGCTCATGTTACATGTAGTTGTGGTGCTTTCACAGTTAGTTTCAAAGTAATGTATACAATGTTTTGCATACGTAGTTATGTTTCTATGGAGGAGCACCTGGAATCATTTGAAAGTCGTTTGTAAGAAATGATATCTGGTGTAGAAATGCTGAAGAAACAGGTCTGTATCACTTCAGACTGCCAGTATAAACCTTTATGTATGTATGTACCTACGCACATGTATGTATGTTAATTACACATTTGGTCAACAGCATGGGCAGGTGCATGTTGAAACTTACTTGCATACAAAGCATGTGGCATACTACGTTCTACTGTAGACCACACGTTTATCCAGAATTGTGAATTGTTATCTTTAACAGCTAGCTGACACTGAGAGCCAACTGCAGTCTGCTACTAGCCGTAGCTCTTCACTCTGGAAAGAGCTGATGGGCAAGGATGCCACTGTGACTTCACTGACTCCGGAAAACCGGAGATTACAGGAGGAGAGCAAACTTTCTGCATGGCGCTCCTCTCAACTGAAACAAGAGTGTTGAGAAAGACGTACATCTAATGCTTCCCTTCAAAAGCAGGTCAGCATCATGTTCACTGTATACATATGTGTGTCATGTACATAACATTGGGTATGGTGATTCTGTGTACATACAGCTCTTGTGTGCATGTACGTCTATGTTTGGTCTAGGGCAATGTACATGTTCACACCTTCCGGATTTTAAAGGTATTGTTAACTTGAAGGCCTGGTACTCGGGCAAAAACCTGGGACTATTTATTTGAATTATAAGTGCCCAGTTATGCTTACCAGAAGATTGTGTTAGCAGTAAAGAAGCTACTTTACTGTATCATACCTCCTAAAACCAGAGCCCAGCTGGGAGTTGAACCCATGCAGGACCTTCTGATTGCTAGTCAGTAGGCAAGTTTTATACGTAGCTACTAAACCCACTAGAAGCAGTCGCCAATATGACCTGCCAATTCTAATTGTGATTACTCTCTTAAGATAGTATCATGCAGCACCCATGTATGTGTTGCTGCTCTCTTCTGTTATTATGTTTCATGTTGCATACATACAACAGGTGAAAAGTTGACAGAACTAAATAATGATCTTCAAAAGGTAAATGTGTAGAAAGTAACTGTCAATTATTGGAGTATGGAGAAACAGGATGTTCAAATCATATGTAGTATTCTGAATCACTACGATGCACACTTAGTAATACATTTAATATGCTTTCAACACTTGATATGTTGTGATTCACTCTCACTTGCTGTCAGTGAGTATGTTTTGAGCTTGTGAAGTACAGTAGAACGGTAGTGCAATTTCACCGGTTTCCAAAGCTATACTTCCAGCTGCTGCGGTGCATATGTATATGTGTGGGTGTTCAAACTTACGTAACAATAGATGTTAGATTTATGCACTGTGCACTGTCCTCAAATTGTTAAAGTACATGACTGACATATTTTTAATACATACAAGACATGATTTTGCGAATGATAAGCTGATATTCAGCTTCCTGTTCTTTAGAGATTAAAACAAAGCCAAGCTAATGAAGAGAAGCTCAGCGCTAATGAATGAAAGAGGAAATCTGAACTTACCAAGAAGAGAAAAGATGATGCTACTGCTAAACAGGTAAGTAGTATTAAATTGAAACCACATGGCTGTTTAGTAGGTTTATCGTTCATGTATGTAACACTGTCAAGCTCTCATCTTCTCATTAGGTTGACAGCTTCAATCACAAGATGTTTTAGAAGACCAAGTTTCTGAAGCAAAAGAGAGAGAGAGTAACCGTACTTGATAATGCGAAACATAAAGGTACACATGCGAATATCCTTTTGTAAAATACTCTAATGTACTAGGCCGGGTTACGTATATCATAACATTGATCGGTCGTTGGATAACAGTATGAATATGTACTCACCAACTGCTTTCAGGCTAGTTTGTCCATTACGAGGTGAGAAACATGTTGACCTCCAGTAATAATAGAATGAAGAAATATACTGTATGACAGCTTTTCAATCTCATGACACTATACTGAGAGCCACAGTCATGCCCATTGCTACATGGTGTGAGATTATATCGCAGGCTGGCTGCTTGAGAATAACTTGTTTATGCTATGCATATGTCATTGTGTATGGGTGCCGGTGTTATGTATACCCCTGTCACGTGTGTATGCCTCTTGTGCATACAGATGTCCACTTTATGTGAGCAGCTGGTTACACTAGCCTCCAACGGGCTGTCTCAGAGCACTGACATCAGCCCTGAAGCAGCTACTAGTGCTGTGACAACACTGGTGGAGGAGAACACACATCTGAAAGAGGACATTGAAAGAGTGACTCAACAACTAGAGCAGGTTTGACTCTTGCCACATGGAGTTGTGTGTTTCTTGATGCTACTCCAGTAATCTACATTTCCATACACCATGTACGCAGAAAAACAGTGTACATATTTATTGTATACATATATACCTACATCATTCATTCATTTCTGGAGCACTGTGTTCCGCAAAAAATCAGTAACACACTGTATAAGTGTATAAGTACGGCAAAGAAGCAGAGGTGCAGGTGTATACGCAGGAAATATGGTTAAGAATCATTGATGTTGTTGCTGGTGGTAATAGAAATACTCTCTGCATAAACAAACTGATTCATGTAGCATCATCAAACACACTTTGGGAAGTAAAGGTTCCATAGCCTGCTGCATATATATTGAGATCTACGACTGAAACATTCCTTAATCTTTAGTATAATATACACTCCAGGCCCTATGTTATGGCAGTACTATAATTATAGTAACTACGTATACAGGCACGTATGTATTTTAGTTACTGCGCATATGTACATATACGTATAATGTGTTTATTGCCACTTCCTGTATTTCATACAGCTGCAAGACAGTCATTCTGCTGTGCGTTCTGGAGTTCATAGTGTTGTTGAGTGCTTTCTGGGAATGAAGGTGATGCACTTCATTGTAGTAGTAACTTGCATGTAAAAAGTTTTTAATAATATATGGTTGAACAGAAGATCTGGCTCTTTGCTAGCCAAGGGCACATTTATGAACCCAGAAAAAGTGTGAACTTTTTCTGATTCTATATTAGTACCCAAAAATCCATATGAATTCACATTGAACTATATTGGAGAAAACCTTGCCTGGTTAAGAGCCGGCTAGCTAGCTTGTAAAGTAATGAAAAGTGTGTGAATGGTGAGATTTCTATGTGATAGATACGTTTCTATCATACACATATTCAGTTTGTTTAAAGCAGGAGATTATTCAACCTAATTAAGTGCCTATAATTTTATACTGCTTCTAATTCTCTACCTTGAACATTCCTACATAATTTATTTCCATAGAGTATACATGTATGAGCATACATATGCCCACTGCTATTCACAGCCTACGTAATCGAAAATTACTGCCCTACAATTTTTTTAAAGCCAATATTGTTAAACTATGTGCTGTCAAGATGACACCTTTTTATAGGCACTCTTATTGTTACAAGTATCATATGTGCTCTCATCTAAAGACCACATGCACCGTAACATACCCCACAATTAACCCCACAATTAACTGACAATTGGGGTTTGGCAACGTACTGGAGATGGGTTTGGCTCTGCTAGTGACTGAAGGTTAGAATCATAAATTCCACCAATTTTAAACAAATTTTGAATGACACATGAAATTTTTCATGTTTTCATGTATCAAACGAAAAGAACAGCTGGATACTAAATGTATTTTTCCCAGGCCAAAATACACATACACACATACACACATACACATGAGCTTATGCTTGTGTCATTACATTAGTAGCACTTAAAACTGTCTATTGCATTATTTATAGTTACTACTATAGTAAGTATAATATTATTATTATATAATAATATTATAGCAAATTATTGTTACTGCATGTCCTTTATAATTATGTAAGAATGCTGGAATAATAATTATTCACTGCATGTCCAAAGTATTCCGTTGCAGGATGTGTTCAAGGGAGTAGATTATTCCACAAATGATTGAATAAACATCTATAACAACACATAATAATAATCTTTAGTATATAGCTGCATGTTCGGTATAATATTACAAGGTGACAAGGATATCAACAAAGTATAGGGAACATATAATATTATGGCATTATACGGCTGGTCAAGAGCTGTATCACTTCAGTGGTAACTGTTTCTAGTTTGTGCTAATGGCTTGCCCCAAGTTGCATCACTCCATAGACCCCTGAGGTGACTGTTTCTCGTTTGCGTTAATCACTGGCCCCAAGTTGTATCACTTTTTTTGGCCCTGTGGTGACTGTTGGTCGTTTGTGTCAATCCCGGCTTGGCATTAATTTCTATCTCTTCATAGTTCTACCTCTGTGGTGACCGTTTTGTTTAATGGCTTGCCCCAAATTCGAGATTGCGTTAAGTTTCGCAATTGCGTTAATGTTTCGCGATTGCGTTAATATTTCGCGATTGCGTTAATGCAAGTTTCTCGAGTGCGTTAATGGCTGCCCTCAAGTTTGTGACTGTTTCTCAATTGCGCTATGGCTGTCCCTAAGTCATATCATACTTCATAGGCCCCTGTGGTGACTGATTCTTGTCCGCGTTCAAGCGATTGTGTTTGTTTCGAGTTTGCGTTAGTGTTTCGCGATTGCGTTAATGTTTCGCGATTGCGTTAGTGTTTCGCGATTGCGTTTATGTTTCGCGACTGCGTTAGTGTTTCGCGATTGCGTTAATGCAAGTTTTTCGAGGGAGTTAATGGCTGCCCTCAAGTTTGTGACTGTTTCTGAATTGCGCTACGGCTGTCCCTAAGTTATATCATACTTAATAGGCCCCTGTGTTGACTGATTTTTGTTCGCGTTGAAGGCTTGCCTTAAATTCAAGCGATTGTGTTGGTTCGAGCGTCGAGATTGCGTTAACGACTCCAAAGTGTACTGGCAAGCGGAAACTATCGGCAAGGAAGTACATGTGAGAGAGTAATTACATGGCTGGGTCCTACTGGCAAGTGCTACGAGCGGGTTTAGTGGCTATATAAGTCTTAAAGCTTGCCTACTGCTCCACTGCCAAGGGGGCTCCAGTAGCTAGGTAAGAGCATCTGACTAGTATTCAGAAAATCTTGGGTTCAATCCCCAGCTGGGTCCCAATTTTTCGAGATTTCATTACTCTCTCAGAAAGCTTATCTTCTCATAGAAGTTTGCAATGTAGTATACATGTACTATATACAATGTCGCGCGCGTGTACAAAGCTTGTCAATGAATGTTTGGCCATGCAGCCATTACATGTAACAGAATGGTTTATGAAGTACCCTTGCTTTGGTTTATGAAGTACCCTTGCTTTCACTGCTGAATGTCTGTTTCGAAACCGTGTCTTACTCATCCTACTCAAGCAGTATGGACTCGCTCCCCCACTCACCTTTTGAGGTTCTTCCTTTGCCACTGCTGACTCTAAGTACAATGACAATACTTTGCGCACGCGCGCCACAGGAAGAGAAGCGTGCGCCGCCATAACGATTGCGCGCGCCGCTCAAGGAAGTTTCTCGTTTGCGTTAGTTTCGCAATTGCGTTGGTTTCGCGTTTGCGTTCCTACAAGGGACCCCAAGAAACCAGTAGGGTGGTTGTGAGTCATTCGACCAGCTTCAATCGCTACTGTAATCAAATCTTCAATTTGCTCTGGCTTTGAGAAGAAAATTAGACCAATCGGAACAGAGCGCATTGCTGCACCACACCCTCCACCTCTAGGATTAAACGGAATTAGACGTCTACATACCCATCTTTCACTCCAGGCCTCAGGATGCGGACGGTAGCTACGACATGTCAAGCCAGGAGCACGACCCGTCATGTCTTTCATACAGAGTTGATACTACTTAGCGAGCGCATGAAACAGCTCTTCATGGTTGGCCCATGTGGAGATCAGGGCTTCAGCAGTAGCGATGTGCATGACAGTGTCATCAGAAATCATCCATTTTTGGGGATCGACCTTGATGTTTTCGATGCCACCTAGTAACTGCAACTGTTCATGGATTCGTTCCCCCGATCGACAAAACTCCCATGCTCCATTCTTGTAGCCAATAGCATCTCCAACACCAGACAGTACCATGCAGGCTTCAAATTTCGCTTGTCCCGAATTCTTGGCCATAATTTTTTGACTGTACTATGGTAGTAAAGTATCCGCCCCGAACGAAAGCGCTTAGCCCCTCCCTAATCTTTAGTTATATAGCGATTGGGACCGCCCTTACAAATAGAAGAAAACACTTAGCCCCTCCCACAATGATGATGCGCTCGAAAAGGACTTGTCGTCGGTGTCCTGTTGCTGCTTCTTGTGGACGTAATTTGGGTCGGCTCAGCAGGCCTTACCAGGGTAAGTACATAGGTAGACTTCGTAAAACGGCTATGAGGGCAGAAAGTTATCCTACTATGATTACCTTGACACTAGTCTCGCGTGCCAGCACTAGCCTTAATTAACCATAGACAGTCCTTCTATCTATGCCCTAACCTTACCCTAAACTTCGTGCAAGTATATTAATTCTCGTGGTGTCGGTATAGGATAGACTACACCAAAGAGTGGGTTATGCGCCTATGTAACCCACGAGTTTGCGGTTATCCCGAGGCGAAGCCGAGGGATAAATGCAAACAAGTGGGTTATAGCGCATAACACACGAGTGGGTGTGGTCTATCTGACTTATACCACGTTGCGCATGCGTACAATCTTCGCTGCGTAGCAACGTAGCGAACTGATAAAAGTGTGAGTTATGAAACTGTAACCCATACTTATTAGCCAATCATTTTTATTGTAGATGATGTAATGTGGTATAATTCTGTTTAGTTGACTCCTAACTTAAATAATGTTGAGGTGTCAATTTGACACCTCGACTACTGCCTGTTGGTGTTCACAATGTCAACCTCATAATATATTGTAGTTAACCATCATACATGTACTGATTTTCTTTGGAGAATGAAGCTAGTATCGTCCCCAAGACTAAGGGTCAGTTTACTGTATTAAAAGCCAAGACTTGGGGACAAGACCAGTGTTTTGTACAATTATGGATATATTTGTGGTAGGCCGAGTGCCGTAACGCGGAGCAAATGGACGGAGACTGTAGATGCTAACTGAAACTCATGCAGATCAATCTCTGCTCAAAACTCAGATCGATGCTTATACAAAGAATGCAGATTAAATTCTATAGTGGAACAAAAGAGAGCTAGGGACAACACAACAAAGGAAACAATTAAACAATGTGCAAGAATAAACAGTGCGGGGCGACGTGTGGCTAGGCTATGACATAACCAAAAAGTAACCAAAAATAGATGTAACATTACATAACGGAAGAGGCAATATGCAAGATAAGATAACTGTAAATAGTTCAGCCAGATCTAGCCTCGTTCTTAGGCTCTACTGCCCAGCGTTTTTTTGCACGTAGTAAAATAAGCGGTCAGACCGCTCATTTTACTGACCACTTGTTTTACTACATGCGAAATAAAAAGCTGGGCAGTAGAGCCTGGGAAAGTGGCTATTCTAAGTCCTCTATTTCATCAATAGCCTGTTTACATGTATGTTAGGTACTGGTAGATCTGAGAACATGGAAGTAGGAGGTTCTAAAACAGTTGATGGTGTCAGACAATTGCATTACATCCCAATAAATATATCAGTTCATCAGCCGAAAAACCGAAACTTAAGAGGAGACACCAATGCTAACGATCTCGAATTAAGAGAAGTTGTTGGTCGATCTATTCACTAAACTACTCAATCAGTGTATATGGCCAACCCATTATGAAACCGAATTTTACTTATGTGTCTTTACTCAAGCCAGCTGTATCTTGAAATGGAACTCAGGAAATGTGCAAAATAAGCTACTTGTATGTGTGTATAGCATATTCCACTTATAGAGTCAACTGTGTCCTCCACAACTTTGAATGTATTCTTTAGCTACATATTCTTAAAATAGCCACACAATACAGAATCATACGCATGTGAGGAGCTACTGCAAACTGAACACCTTGCTGGTTTTAATAGCCGGAATAATGCAATGCATCTACCTCAACTGGATTCTTTGTGTAGTTAGAATAACTCTTTCAACAAGAGTCTATATTGGCATCCACAAAGAAAAGTTAGCCTTGCAGTTCTTTGTATAGTATAGTTTAGCTACAAGCAGCTCTACACTGGATATTCCCCTTTTGGCAATGAAGATCCTATACCAAGCAGCAGTTTTTATCAGCTGGAGCACGCACAGTGCACGAACGGCTGGTCCTAAGATTGGTTTACGTTTTCCACGTCTGTCTGTTTGTTTGTGTGTTTGAAGTGGATGGGGTACATTGACTCTTTTACTTTTACTTTTGCTTTTGTATTTTATCCCTTACTTTGTCTTTTTATTTATTTTGTGTACATTGTACGTGCAGTTTATACGTATAACAAGTCTAAAAAACCAGCCGGGCGCCTTTCCCATACAATGCACACAACTTAGTTTAGGCCAAGCTAACTGGGAGTGCTAACTGCAGCTGTAGAACACAGTACAGCGAAAGTACTGACTCAGCAGTTTTGTTGTGCGCCTCCAGTTAGTAGCTATACACCACGAAAACGGAATCTTTATAGCTGCCTAGGCACCACACAACTACCTTATTTTGCTGTAGCTTGGCCTGCAAATCTCCAAAAGCTGCTATACACTGCAGTTGCATAGTTGCATAGTAGCAGTTGATGTATTATATTGGGCATGTGATAAGTGTGGACGCACAAACAAACAAGCAAACAAACAAACACAGAAAACGTAAGGCAATTTTAGGACCAGCAGTTCGTGTGCTGCGTACGCTCTGGCTAGTAAAATGTATTTTGTATATACTTATATACTCTTTTTCTCCTATATAATATAGGAGAAAAAGAGTGATATGCCCACTGTTCCTTTCCTATATAATATAGGAGGGAAATAGTGGGTATCCACTATTTCCCTCCTATAGTATATGGGAGAGAATTAGTGGAACTTCCACTATTTCCCTCCTATATTATATGGGAATGAAATAGTGGCAATCCACTATTTCTCTCCTATATTATAGGGGAAGAAATTTGGTGGCACTTCCACTATTTTTCCCCTATATAATATAGGAGAGCGTCATGGAATAGTGGAAAACTGTACCAACCCTATATCCTACTGCTCCCTTCCAGTGAAATGTATTAGAGATGATGTAATGTAAGTTTGTTAGTGCATCCTATGTTACTATGCAGGCCAAGCTACAGCAAATGACGTAGCGAACCCAGGTTTTTAGTTCTTTCTTTCAGCATTGCTGTTACTATCCGAACACTGTGCTGTTCCATATAGTACTACGCTACGCTAAAGGCTGCTGCAAATGATAGTTCTGCTGTGTGATTACAGGTTCTAACTTGAGTGGGTAGGGGGAGCAAAAGTATTGGGAAACACGACCGTCAAACTGTTCAGACATTTGTATACCACAGTGCTGCTTCACTCTTCAGAAGAGGTAGCTTTAGGAGTTTTATGGGACTTCTTTGGCTTAGCGTATTTGTACCTGATGGGGAACTAAGTATGATCATCATGATGCAACTAATCATTTTGCTGGAAGTAAATACCCTATACTCTGGAGTATAAGTACCCATCAATTATCAATTACAAGTACCCTATGAATGAAGTACCCATTAACCCAGTTGCTTTTCTCTGCCTGAATAGTAGTACCCTTTCAAATGAATTAACTGGGATGTATAAATAGTGCATGTGTGACTAGTTAAGCATGAATAGTGATAATAACGGGTCCACTGTAGGTCTGCATTAGGAGGTGTATGGGCTGTCGGTGGGGGCATAGAACTGCCTTGTGAGTATGCACTTCACTGTGTAAAGAAATACTGCTCACATGTAAGAACAGCGCTATGGCGATCAGCAGGGTTCTACCCACACTGGTCGTCAGGGGTCGGGTCTAACCACCACTTAGCCTTTTGGACCTCCACTCAACTAATGTTTAACTCTTTTTACAGTATTTTTAATATAGGAGAAAGTCTGTTTAGTTAGAGTGTCTAGAGTGCTTAGAGATACACAGAAGTGACTGTCAAGACCATAACAAAAGTCTTATTGTGCATGCTGTTGTACTACCATACTTGTTGAAAAGTACCCCATGATTAAAAGTACACTTGCTCCAGAGTTTACGTTATTTGGTGTATCACACCAAGGCACTAGAGGCTGCCTTATGCTGTGTTCTAGCTTCACTCACAGACCAGCTGACCTGTAGGACAAATGTCAACCAAAACTCTTGCAACTATTGCGAAACAAAACTGCTCCAGGCCACAGAATTGGAGCTACCCACTGTTTTTACTTGTTTCATCATTTTCAGGTGAAGAGTGGTTGACAGCTATAAGTTTTCTCTGATTTGATCTGATTTTAAGTTTCTATAGTGGAATAAGAAATTACAACTCATCAAATCCACCCTGGAAAGGTAGACACAGGTGCCTTTATTTAAACTGTACATTACTACTAACAGTTAGTGCTTTTGTGGTACTAGTTGATATTGACTGTTTACTTTGTTTCACTACGTCTTTCTTATTTATGTTAAATGCATGGTCTGGGGTCCTTTACCATTTGTACCATGGTTGTTCGAATCTGACCAATCACATTCACCGCTCACAGGTCAATAAATCACTTATACACCTCCTTGAGAGGTGTATAAGTACTTATACACCCCGCCCTTAGGCTGTACTTATTCACCCCGCCCTTAGGCTTTCTGATCCTTTAGCAGTGACTGCATGGCTCAAGTATCATGGCATGCTTTGGAAATATAAATTACTGGGCTGCTGAGACAAAGAAAGAATGGCAAGCAAGCGACAAGAGTTGAGGCTCCCGGAGGGGGGGGGGGGGGGGGGGGGGGGGAATTGTTCCATGACAGAACGCGCACGCTACACGTACTTATACGTAACGTAGGGTGGGGCCCGAAAGAACGATTAATTCAGTAGGTGGAGCGTAGGGCGGAGCTAAGACGAGCACAACACTAGCAACGCTGGCTGGAGCGCCGTCGGTCACGGGTGAGTATCTTCTCGTTGAAACGATAGCTAGGTACAATCAGTATAGGACGAAGTTGATGCTGATAATCCCTGAGAATAGTGAGAACGACGGAACTGGTAGTAGGCAAACCGCTGTTGTCGGTACGTTCGCAGCAGAATCCACTGTCGCTAACTAAGCTTCATACTGACAGTACTGACACTTTTATAGTAACGCAGTGCGGTTATACGACGAGGGGGAGGTAGTTACGCGATTTATACACCGAGTGCCGAAGGCACGAGGTGTATTAATCGTGTAACTACCAACCCCGAGGCGTATAACCGACTTGTACCATGGGCAGAGCAACACTGTTCCGTAGCAACGCACTGCGTTACTATAAAAGTGTCAGTACTGTCAGTATGAAGCTTAGCGACAGTGGATTCTGCTGCGAACGTACCGACAACAGCGGTTGCCTACTAACTTCAACCAGTTCCGTCGTTCTCACTATTCTCACGGATTACCAGCATCAACTTCGTCCTATACTGGTTGTACCTAGCTATCGTTTCAACGAGAAGATACTCACCCGTGACCGACGGCGCTCCAGCCAGCGTTGCTAGTGTTGTGCTCGTCTTAGCTCCGCCCTACGCTCCACCTACTGAATTAATCGTTCGTTCGGGCCCCACCCTACGTTACGTATAAGTACGTGTTAGCGTGCGCGTTCTCTTGTCGCTTGCTTGCCATTCTTTCTTTCTCTCAGCAGCCCAGTAATTTATATTTCCAAAGCATGCCATGATACTAGAGCCATGCAGTCACTGCTAAAGGATCAGAAAGCCTAAGGGCGGGGTGAATAAGTAGAGCCTAAGGGCGGGGTGTATAAGTACTTATACACCTCTCAAGGAGGTGTATAAGTGATTTATTGACCTGTGAGCGGTGAATGTGATTGGTCAGATTCGAACAACCATGGTACAAGTATAGGTTATACGACGAGGGGGAGGTAGTTACGCGATTTATACACCGAGTGCCGAAGGCACGAGGTGTATTAATCGCGTAACTACCAACCCCGAGGCGTATAACCGACTTGTACCATGGGCATAGCAGCGCTGTTCCGTGGCAACGCACTGCGTTACTATAAAAGTGTCAGTACTGTCAGTATGAAGCTTAGCGACAGTGGATTCTGCTGCGAATGTACCGACAACAGCGGTTTGCCTGCTACCTTTAACCAGTTCCGTCGTTCTCACTATTCTCAGGGATTACCAGCATCAACTTGGTCCTATACTGGTTGTACCTAGCTATCGTTTCAACGAGAAGATACTTACCCGGCTCTCTAGCCAGCGTTGCTAGTGTTGTGCTCGTCTTAGCTCCGCCCTACGCTCCACCTACTGAATTAATCGCTCGTTCGGGCCCCACCCTACGTTACGTATAAGTACGTGTTGTTAGCGTGCGCGTTCTGTCGTGGAACTATTCCCGCCCGGGAGCCTCAACTCTTGTCGCTTGCTTGACATTCTTTCTTTCTCTCAGCAGCCCAGTAATTTATATTTCCAAAGCATGCCATGATACTAGAGCCATGTAGTCACTGCTAAAGGATCAGAAAGCCTAAGGGCGGGGTGAATAAGTACAGCCTAAGGGCGGGGTGTATAAGTACTTAGACCATACATGAATAATTATGAGTATATTCCTTTGATGTTTTCCGGTTAGTCCAGGGCATTTAAGTAGGTTAAACCCCCGCTTGCCCTTTGAAGTCGCCGGTTAGTCCAGGGTAGTTTAATGGACCCTTTGAAGTCAGCCGGTTAGTCCAGGGTAATTTAACAGAGCTAACTAAACATAAGCGCTCAGTATGCACAAACGCTTTGTATGAATGAAACAATACAAAACTGCTTTTAAAAACAATTGGCTGGCTATCGAAATCTAGAGATCTGTGTTCATCTCTGTCTCAGAGGACAGCAGTCGTAGCTTCTTTTCTTGTTCCAATGACAATGGCTGCGCTTGCTTGGTATCTGTTCCAACGCTCTCCTTTGTCAGCGTCTTCATTCGTGCATCAGATCTGCTGGCTTATCGATCAAAGTCTTGGATCCTTGATCTCATGAGCATCGACTGAAAAACACAGCTCACTGCGTTTTCTTTCATGTTTTTGCTACTGCATTCTCAGACAGGGGACTCCAAACCGCTTACTGTTTTCTTCGTTACCGAGCTTGAAAATCTTCAAAGTTGTCAATGTTCAGCTCGAATCCATCAAAATCGAAAGCGGCGCCTAGTTCCCCTCTGCCATATTAAACGTAAAAACTACAACGCAACCAGCACTCACATTTCTTGCTACAAGAGTGCAGCGGTTAGCAGGAAAAGCCATTAGTCTATGACGTCATACAATGCCACATGACTCTCAAACTACAAGCCCATTGGCTGTTGCCGCACAACGGTGGCTGTGCCCATATATGGCTAGCAGAGTCCCGTTGCAGCGGGCTGAGCTTATTCAATTAGTGGTATGACCTTATTCAATTAGCGGTATGGTCTAAGCCAGATAGACCCCTCCCTAGAGGAAACTAACCGACTTAAGCGCCCTTGGGAACCTTGGGAAACCTCGGAAGTGTTAATGGTGTCTCGGGCTTCGCCCTCGACCCAATTAACACTTCCTTGGTTTCCCTCGGTTCCCACGGGCGCTTAAGTCGGTTAGTTCCCTCTAGGGAGGGATCTATCCTATACTTATACACCTCTCAAGGAGGTGTATAAGTGATTTATTGACCTGTGAGCGGTGAATGTGATTGGTCAGATTCGAACAACCAGGGTACAAGTGTATTTCTGCACTCCCATAATAATAAAACACTCACAAGTAGCCATTGTGGAATAAACTCAATAAAAATTTAATTGGTGACAACAAAATTGTACAATACAGTATAATATCAATGTTCAGGTTATTGAAATACAAAAAAACACTAGTAGTTCGTGACTTCATGCATTCTTTACTTGCGCTTGTAAGATTGAAGTTCCTTCTGCCACAATGAAACGGCATGGCTTGTGAGAGTTCCTTCAACCACCAGCAGTGCATGGTTGTGGCTGCTGTAACTCAGCAGCATCTACTTAGAGATCACAAATTTCCTGCATAGAACAATGTAGATTGTATGCACATAACAGCATGCAGACTTAGTGCTATGCATGCATGGACAAAATGATCAATAGTGGAAGTACTTACCCGGCATAAAGTCAACCACATTCTTGAACGTGGTCACACAGCATAGAGTGCCAAGTACTGCAAGGGTGAGAGTAAGTGAACATTCAATAACTCCTGTTCAGTACAATTGGGTGGAGCTTACCCCACCCCCAAAGTCTTCTCAAAACCATAGCTAGTCTATGTGTGAAACCAGTCCTACACGTACCTCTACAGTATACAGGATTAGTATAGTTTAATCCTCCCCAGAGATGCTATTTTAAGCTAGCTAGATTATGTATCACCCACACAGTTAGGGGAGAGAGGCCACAGCTCTTCCTTTCCAGTTCTTTCATCATGGTATAGTTTCTGCAAACAGCTTTCTTTGCTGACCTGTATGGAACAAATGTTTCATAGTACTTTGCTTTGCAGTTACATGTACTGTACATAAATAAGTGTTATAGCTAACTCAGTTTCACTTACTTTTAGTAGGTCATCTTGGTTGGTGATGGCTCAAACACTTGTGGGAAAGCTCTTGAAACAATTCCAGCAGGACTTGTCAATGCTAAGCAATAGTAACTATAACTTAACTGTAGCTAGCAATGAGTGGTAGCAGTAACTTTGTCAATTTTTGAAAAATTCACACCAGACTACATTCCAACTACAGGTGACAATAGCACATATGCATTCTCTGTTCAAAGGGTCAACATTACATCATACAATACTGTACTTTGCCATCTCTTACTGCAAGTTTCCCAGGCAGGACCTTAAGAAATTTCCAGTAGGGATGCATTACTCGCCTTCGACTTAGCTGTTGTACTTATAATAGTTGTGGGTGAGAGTGGGTAAATATTTAATAACTCCCATTCAATACAATTTTGTTACCTCATTTAACGTACCCTTGAAGTCTATACTATTAAAAAGCAGTTCACTAGCGTATAGTCCTACCTCCATCCAAATAATTAGGGCTAGTGTTTCAATCCTCCCGTGAATGCTGATGGTTGAAGATGAGAGTGGGTGCACTTTCAATATCTCTTTTTCGATACAGCTTCGATGTTAATTGATAGCTCGACTGATAAGGTGTCTAATACAAACTAGTTCACTAGACCAAGTCCTACCTCCATCCCAATAAACAGGATTAGTAGTTCAACCCTCCCCTGAATGCTGGGTGTGGGTGTGAGTGGGTGAACAGTCATGACAATAACTCCTTTTCGATACGATTTCGTTAGCTTATAGAAGGTCACACCCCCCTGATAGGTGGAAGCAAACTCAAAACTAGTTCACTAGTCCTACCTCCATCCCAATAAACAGGAGAAGTAGTTCAACCCTCCCCTGAATGCTGTTATATTGATGGTTGTGGGTGAGAGTTGGTGAACAGTAAATAACTCCTTTTCGGTACGATTTCGTTAGCTTATGGAAGGTCACACCCCCCTGATAGGTGGAAGTGAGCTCAAAGCCAATTCACTACTCCTACCTCCATCCCAATAAACAGGAGAAGTAGTTCAACCCTCCCCTGAATGCTGTTATATTGATGGTTGTGGGTGAGAGTTGGTGAACAGTAAATAACTCCTTTTCGGTACGATTTCGTTAGCTTATGGAAGGTCACACCCCCCTGATAGGTGGAAGTGAGCTCAAAGCCAATTCACTACTCCTACCTCCATCCCAATAAACAGGAGAAGTAGTTCAACCCTCCCCTGAATGCTGTTGTATGGATGGTTGTGGGTGAGAGTTGGTTCGAACAGTAGATATCTCCTTTCGGTACGATTTCGTTAGCTTATTGAAGGTCACACCCCCCTACTAGGTTGAAGTGAACTCAAAACCAGTTGACTAGTCCTACCTCCATCCCAATAAACAGGAGAAGTAGTTCAACCCTCCCCTGAACGCTGTTGTATTGATGGTTGCAGGTGAGATTTGCTGAACAGTAAATAACTCCTTTTCGGTACGATTTTGTTAGCTTATAGAAGGCCACATCCCCCTGATAGGTGGAAGTGAGCTCAAAGCCAATTCACTACTCCTACCTCCATCCCAATAAACAGGAGAAGTAGTTCAACCCACCTCTGAATGCTGTTGTAGTGATGGTTGTGGGGGAGAGTTAGTGAACAGTAAATAACTCCTTTTCGGCACGATTTCGTTAGCTTATAGAAGGTCACACACCCCTGATAGGTGGAAGCAAACTCAAAACTAGTTCACTAGTCCTACCTCCATTCCAATAAACAGGAGAAGTAGTTCAACCCTCCCCTGAATGCTGTTGTATGGATGGTTGTGGGTGAGAGTTGGTGAACAGTAGATATCTCCTTTCGGTACGATTTCGTTAGCTTATTGAAGGTCACACCCCCCTACTAGGTTGAAGTGAACTCAAAACCAGTTGACTAGTCCTACCTCCATCCCAATAAACAGGAGAAGTAGTTCAACCCTCCCCTGAATGCTGTTGTATTGATGGTTGTGGGTGAGAGTTGGTGAACAGTAAATAACTCCTTTTCGGTACGATTTCGTTAGCTTATAGAAGGCCACATCCCCCTGATAGGTGAAAGTGAGCTCAAAGCCAATTCACTACTCCTACCTCCATCCCAATAAACAAGAGAAGTAGTTCAACCCACCTCTGAATGCTGTTGTAGTGATGGTTGTGGGTGAGAGTTAGTGAACAGTAAATAACTCCTTTTCGGCACGATTTCGTTAGCTTATAGAAGGTCACACCCCCCTGATAGGTGGAAGCGAACTCAAAACTAGTTCACTAGTCCTACCTCCATCCCAATAAACAGGAGAAGTAGTTCAACCCTCCCCTGAATGTTGTTGTATGGATGGTTGTGGGTGAGAGTTGGTGAACAGTAGATATCGCCTTTTCGGTACGATTTTGTTAGCTTATTGAAGGTCACAGCCCCCTACTAGGTTGAAGTGAACTCAAAACCAGTTCACTAGTCCTACCTCCATCCCAATAAACAGGAGAAATAGTTCAACCCTCTCCTGAATGCTGTTGTATTGATGGTTGTGGGGGAGAGTTGGTGAACAGTAGATATCTCCTTTTCGGTACGATTTCGTTAGCTTATAGAAGGCCACACCCTGGAAGTGAACTCAAAACCAGTTCACTAGTCCTGCCTCCATTCCAATAAACAGGAGAAGTAGTTCAACCCTCCCCTGAATGCTGTTGTATTGATGGTTGTGGGTGAGAGTTGGTGAACAGTAGATATCTCCTTTTCGGTACGATTTCGTTAGCTTATAGAAGGCCACACCCCCCTGATAGGTGGAAGTGAACTCAAAACCAGTTCACTAGTCCTGCCTCCATCCCAATAAACAGGAGAAGTAGTTCAACCCTCCCCTGAATGCTGTTGTATTGATGGTTGTGGGTGAGAGTTGGTGAACAGTAAATAACTCCTTTTCGGTACGATTTCGTTAGCTTATAGAAGGTCACACCCCCCTGATAGGTGGAAGTGAACTCAAAACCTGTTCACTACTCCTACCTCCATCCCAATAAACAGGAGAAGTAGTTCAACCCTTCCCTGAATGCTGTTGTATTGATGGTTGTGGGGGAGAGTTGGTGAATTATTAACAGTCAATAACTCCTTTTCGGTACTTAGCTTATAGAAGGTCACACCCCACTGATAGGTGGAAGTGAACTCAAAACTAGTTCACTATTCAAATATTGGGATAGGGTTGAAAACATAAGTGAAGGGGTTTCCTTGTGAACCTAGTGGTCTAAAGGGCCTAGATTGTTTTCCTTGAATAACAAGGACAAATGGATAAAACTAATATTCGCTCGCTTGTCAACATGAGTTCTTCAGGGGAAATAATGATCAGTACTATTTTCTGACTATTGGTTCTAGTTGAAATCACACTGGTATGGATTGCCAAGCATATCTCACATTTTAGCTGCCAGTAGTTGTAATTATGATTAGTGAGTAAGTCTTACGTTGGTATTCTAATGCTTGAAAGCCACACCTACTAACACCGTTCAATCCCCAAAACCCACAGCTGCATGTCTCCTAACTATTGGGCTGGGGTTAAAAACATAAGTGGAAAGGTCTCCTTGTGGTCTAAAGGGCCTAGATTGTTTACCTTGAATAATAAGGACAAATGGATGAAACTAGTATTCACTCGCTCGTCAACATGAGTTTTTCAGGGGAAATAATGATCAGTGCTATTTTCTGACTATTGGATCTAGTTGTAATCATACTGGTATGATTTGCCTTGAATATCTCACATTTCAGTTCCACAAGACCAGAGTTGTGACTATGATTACTTATTTCAGTGTGCAAGACTTAGGTCAGTATTATGTTAGTGCTATTTCCTTCACACTTACAATCATACTGGCATGGTATACCTAAAGCATTATTCCGTTAAGCATGATGACATGCATCTAATGAGAATTTTAACAAATGGCATATTGTCAGCATATCTTGCCTCAGGTACTGCTTTAGTATACAAATGGGACCAAGATTCATTCAAAGTCCCTTTTGCCTAGAGTGTTCCCTACCACTCTAAGGGTGTTGACGGTTAATCAGGTGTCTCTGCAACACCCTGGGGTGCCTACACCTTTTGTCATTAGGGTGTTTTATTACACCGCCTAAAGGGTGTTCTGCAACACCCCATTTTTAACAGTGTGCGAGAACTCGAAACTGCATGTAGCTCGCGAAGGGCTAGCTACACCAGACTGCGCTTATATCTACCTTTCAACCACAGTTACGATGTCTGAAAAGTTGGAGTGCGCCCATTGCCGATGTCGAATGCCAGAGACAGTGCTGGAAAAATTATGCCCTCAGTGACAAGATGAGATGTGCCGTGACAGAGAAGTCCAGTGATCATGCAACCAAAACAGCACCAGCAACCCCACTCAGTGGCGCATGAATATAGTAATTCTGCTCAAGACGAGCAGAAAATCGTAGGTGGGGGGTGGGAGTCTGAATTCGGTGGACTGGACTGGACTGGACTGGACTGGTCTACTGGAATGGAATACTGGAATGGAATACTGGTCCAGGAATAGGCGGTGTTGTAGCATGCTCGTTAGTGATCGTGCCGGTTAGTGAAATATGAATAATGCAACGTTAGCGGACCTGCCAAATGTCATAATCGTTGTAATTACGTACGTGAACGTCCGTATTCGCGATTCATTAACGAGCACAGAAACTCGGAAGTTTGTGGGCCGTGCTGGTTTATGAAACCTGAGGCAAGAGCTAGACGGCTGTAAGTTCACTACGTGTATATGACTATGCGACTCAGCACTTGTCCAGGTATTAAAAACACACTGTAGGTGCGCAGAAACGGGCTCATAGGCTACATCATTTCTGCCATGGAAGATTAGCTAGCGGGCTATATTATAGTCGCGACCTAGACAGCAATAGTATATTTCTGCCAGTTAGTGAGTCAAAATGGGTCTTTAAGTGTCCATCATACCGAAGTTTAAACTTGTTATCTATAGTGAAAGTCATGATTTTATAGCCGTGGAGTCTTTATAGTGTCCATCGGCTGTTTTATTGTTTACATTGTCTTTCCACTACCTGGCATGGCAGTTTACCCCCATGCTGATTAGTGAAAGTCATAGTTTTATAGCCGTGGAATCGATAAAGTATCCAACGGCTGTTCAATATCATCTACATTGCCCTTCCACTAACTGGCATGGCAGATTTCCACCATGCCGGTTAGTGAAATTTTATAGTCATGGGGTCCTTAAAGTGTCCATTGGCTGTTGGAATGTCACTTGCATTGTCCTTCCACTAACTGGCATGGCAGATTACCACCATGCCGGTTAGTGAAAGTCATAATTTTATAGTCGTGGGGTCCTTACAGTGTCCATCGGCTGTTGGAATATCACTTGCATTGTCCTTTCGCTAACTGGCATGGCAGATTTCCACCATGCCGGTTAGTGAAAGTCATAATTTTATAGTCGTGGGGTCCTTAAAGTGTCGTTCGGCTGTTGGAATATCACTTGCATTGTCCTTCCACTAACTGGCATGGCAGAATACCCCCATGCCGGTTAGTGAAAGTCATAATTTTATAGCCGCGGGGTCCTTAAAGTGTCCATCGGCTGTTGGAATATCACTTGCATTGTCCTTTCACTAACTGGCATGGCAGATTTCCACCATGTCGATTAATGAAAGTCATAATTTTGTAGTCGTGGGGTCTTTAAAGTGTCCATCGGCTGTTGGAATATCACTTGCATTGTCCTTTCACTAACTGGCATGGCATATTACCCCCATGCCGGTTAGTGAAAGTCATAATTTTATAGCCGTGGAGTCGATAAAGTGTCCTTCGGCTGTTGAAATATAATTACAATGTCCTTCCACTAACTGGCATGGCAGATTTCCACCATGCTGGTTAGTGAAAGTCATAATTTTATAGTCGTGGGGTCCTTAAAGTGTCCATCGGCTGTTGGAATGTCACTTGCATTGTCCTTTCACTAACTGGCATGGCAGATTACACCCATGCTGGGTCTTTTAGCTGTATAGAAATGATTATTATTTACATACCCAGGTGGGTAGTGAGATCATTTAAGCATCCACTAGCCAATCTGATATCATGTATTCATGGTCCTTTGTAGTTGTGTCACTAGTATTATTATTGGTAATAATATCCAGCAGTAATAATAAAACCAGTAATGTACAAAATACTACATTGCATTTCAAATTACTATTCAATATCTTCTTCCTGTGATATTGACTTCTTCAGTTCATGGATCGACTTATATAATTCTGCTTGGCCAAACTGTACTCAATGTTAAACGCAACACTGATGATTGTGACCATCGCCTGCAAGAAGTGTACAAGGGCATATTTTAAAGGCTTATACACTGTATTTGTTTCCAAAGTCATGCAGGTGTTTCTGACCTCTGGCCAGAGAATTTCACGAGCAACTCGTGCTGCAGGGTGCTGGATTCCTGGGTCTTCTTTCTTTGCATGTTAAGCAATGGTTGTCAAGAAATATAAAATTTCCATCACCTGTATCTTAAGTAGTTGATGTGTTGATCTGCATGATTGTAACATTTATATTTTAGTAGTATTTTCTTACAATCATAGGATGTGTACATGTAAGTGGCCAAGTATCTGCTGGAGTGGCTCTTTCCTTCAGGGTCGGTACGGTTTCCAAGTTTTCCCCAAACTCACTCTGCCCAGGATGCGCTGCAACACGTAACAACCACCCCTACAGCAAATACATCGCTTTTGTTTATGCTTCATTAATAATTGCTTTTCCTAACCATTATTATTGTGTACATGCATGTGTCAACAAACCTCCGCCTCTTTCAGAGCCAAATGTATCACAGTTCTTGCTATCTCTAGACATCCATCTCTGTAAGAGACATTGCATACAATTATGGTTGTTTTGAGTACATGTAGGCGTCTTACAATAATAATATTGCATGCTCACCTCATCGGAGTCCATGTCTAGAATAGAGCAAACCTCTAATGGTTCATATATAAAGTTGTTCATTTGTTACATATCTAAACAAGGATTCCTCCTGTGGGACAGTGCGCTCTAAGAAGGAAGGCACCAGGATCTGGATATCGCCTAGCCATGCAGTCATGAGTAATAAAGGGCACACTGAGTAAATGTGGATTCATGTACAAGCACAGCAAAGAAGATTCTGGCCGAGGTCTAGCTTACCATATATCTCATCATCTTCTGTACTAGAGGTTTCGGTGGATGCATCGGATGCATCCGGTGAGTCTGAAATGAAATATTACTCAAAGTTAGTAAATCAAGGCCTGTATGATCATGAGGTAAAGTTTACTTACCAGTTGGTTTTCTTTTGTGATGTTTCTGTCCAAAAAAAGCAACATGACCCTGTTATTGTTCAAAATCAATGATTGTGGTATTAATGTGTTATTAGAGACATACCTTTGGAGTACAGAGTTTTATGTTTAACATACTATCAAAATCCAGTGAGCTCCCACATTCACTGGGATAATCAGCTTCTTAAGTTTCATCACCTTCTCCTGTGATTTGCACATCATTATGACATCTAGTCAGAATTGTACGTATATACAGTAAAATTAGGTCAATACCTTGATGTAGTTCATGCACTTTTTCTCTGATTCTTTGTGTCCTGCCTTCCATCTCATTAGTGCTTCATAAAATAAAGTTGTAACACACAGCACCCGCTTACAAGGGCGTTTTGTGATTGGTAGCTGAATGAATGTGCATAAAAAGCTTCTTACTAATACGTATATGTACTTGCTGGTTAGGTAGACAATAAATGTTTCACATACAATACCTTCATTATTCGTTTCTCTTCCTCTGCATTCAGAATCATCATGTAGAAATTTATCACCTGAGTGGTATGAGCATGCTCTAGTTAGCATGCTTTTTATGTTACTGATACTTATATACCTGATCATTAAGCCACTGGCCATAGGCAATATTCCGGAGATCATCTGCACAAACTGCCAAAGTTCCTAGAGTAAGCACTGCGGTCGATGAATGAATACCTGTATTGAGTAGGGAGTCACATAATATTCATTATGTGCATGTACTCTGATAATATGACTAACAATACCGTCTTTTTCCAGTGGCGAGTGCAGCATATTGTCATTGTCCTCGCTGTAACAATTAGGGATTAAGCAAAATATAAGGATAAAGTCAAGATGACCAACATTGTCGACTATATACATACCTATTATTGGGTGATTGTGATGAGTCCATCCCACTACTATCAGTGGAAGTGTCGTGGTTCACAACTGTTGGCCTATACCATCAGAAGTGATAATTATAGGTGAACATTTCTTAGTGTATACACTATCTCTTAGATGCATGCATGCTACCCATGAAACGTACACATTTTTTTGCACAACACCACAGGTTTTCATGTGTGAGTTGATGAGTCGCATCAGATAGTGGACCTGACAGTTATGACACCGAATATCCCAAACTAAAGAACAGTCCAGCATTGGTCCTGCTGAATAATACATGAACAGATGATCAAAAAGGAATATTATCACTTGTTTCAAATTCTGTAATACCTCAATGCTAAGATTCCCTAGGTTTGATGTGATGGTGACTGTACATTTGGAAAACATTCTCGACACGATAAATCACGTTCAGTTTTTGATGTTATTGCCACACTTCCATCTGTAACAAATGAAGAGTGAATTGTACAGCATGCAAAAAGCACTGATAATAGCCGTTATTCTCACTCATTGTGGTAGCCCCTTGCGTCTCTTTAGTGAATGTTTTGATTCTTTTTCTAGGTGGTGTAACTATATGTAGAAAGATATGAAAAATTGAATGACAACACATATGTATCTTTAAAAAGTGATGCATGGTGGCATGCCTTCAGAATCACTGTCTCTATTGTGAGGTACTGTATCCAAGAAAGCTGTTCCTTCCATGTCTGTAGTTGGAAAAAGAATTCAGTTCCTCAACAGATGTATTGGTTGTAGAAACCAATTCCATTGACTGACCTGTGCTTAATTGTGCTCTTGGTTCATTGTCATAATCATAATCTTGCACATTGATTGAGCTCTAGCTGTTATAGACATGTACACAGTAGTAGTTAAATAGAAGGTCTAGTGTAGGTTTAAAAATGTACTTATGGGTTCTTCTACTTTAGCCGTCTCTATTGATGTCTTCAAATGTGGGTGATTGCTAAGAATGCCTATTTGGAGCAAAATAAAAAAGCAGTAAATATACAATACATACACATTGATAGACCTGTACTGAATACAGGCCCACGTACACAAGTTATTAACGCTCACTCTTTATACCTGCATGTAAATGAGCCAGCATATAAGGGCAAGGTAACCAGTATAACCAAATACAGTGACACAGAGAGGAGCACTACGGGATGCATCATGCAATGTACAGTATATGAGGTAAGTAGGTTCAACTTCCGTTGCTAACAGGACATCCTGCCTACCTCCAAGAATGTAGTTAAACTGTACAGGAAATTTAAGTAATCAACAAAATAGTGCGAAAACAGGAGAATGACATAACTGGAATTCTAGAAAACTGGGCCAGGCTCTTCCTGTGCATAACTCAACTAAGTAAGGACAAGGTAACCAGTATAACCAAATACAGTGACACAGAGAGGAGCACTACGGGATGCATCATGCAATGTACAGTATGAGGTAAGTAGGTTGCTAACAGGACATCCTGCCTACCTCCAAGAATGTAGTTAAACTGTACAGGAAATTTAAGTAATCAATTAAAAAAGTGTGAAAACAGGAGATTGACATAACTAGAATTCTAAAAAAGCTAGGGCAGGTTCTTCCTATGCATAACTCAACTAAATAAGGGCATGGCAACCAAATACAGTGACACAGAGAGGAGCACCATCATACAGTATGCAGTATGAGGTAAGGGGGTTGCTAACAGAACATCCTACCACCTCCAAGGATGTGATTACAGAGTTCCTATTACGGTAATTATGTGGCTTCATCACAATTGTGGTTTTTATAGCAGCTGCAGCTTGGAGGGTTGAGCCACCTTGTGCATAATAGTGGAGGCGGGGCTGTGTATTACTGCCGATCTGATATGTATATAGTACTGCATGCTATAATTGTACATTATTTTATACTCCATGTGCTGGGACAACACTATCGCGGGAATGAGCAATGTGCATAATTTGTGTGCACTCGGGCTGAGGTTTAAAGGACTTCATGGTGGCAAATTAATACTATTTCTGATGCCATCAGAAAACATAATTTAAATCTGAATTAATGATTTTTGTTTCTTCCATCCCTTCAACCACCCACCACCAAAAAAATATGTTTCTTGGTGTAAAGATACAATATTAAACTTGATTATGTTTTAGAAATGACGAGCAAAAGGTGAAATGATCTGCAGCCATTAGGATTGTAACGAGGTAGCCTGGTAGTAGTACAACACTGCATGAGAGGGCCTGAGAGGGGAAGGAGTGATAGATAACACCACATTTAAATCTCTTTCCCATGTAGCTAGAATTCTTGAGATCTTTCCGTTTCCAGGGGATTGGAATGTATCTTAGTCCCCAGGACTCTGACACAGTCTAGGCACGAGTCCACATACACTATCTATGATGAGACTTTATACATTCAGCTAGAAATGGTGGGGATTAGAGTTATTCTGCATGTCTACCAATGTATCTCCCTGGACACACCACACTTTTAGCCATTTAAGCTCTTCTGTATCTCAGCGAATCCGCTCACTTTCAGTACAGTATCTAAATACCGAATCGCTGCTGTTGCGTGAATTTCAGCATAGATAAATGAATACCTCAAACGCACGCAAAGGCAGCGGTTCGCACGCTATTCCGTACCGTCTCAAGACTACGCCCATGCTCCCGCACACACGTGCAGCATTTAATTTATAGGGTTATCTCATTCCACTAACCGGCACGATCTCTAACCGGCACGCTACACACACGTGCAGCATTTAATTTATAGGGTTATCTCATTCCACTAACCGGCACGATCACTAACCGGCACGCCACAGGCCGGATGCTTGTCACGAGAGGGCATGATCACAAAGTTTGCAGCGTGAACTTTTATGTGATGGTGGAGTGCGAAATTAGTACAGTGTTTCTTTTGTTTTGTGTTTTTTTCCTGCATTGTGCGTATTGTAGGTCTCTAACTAGCGGCTATGATTTGTGCGGCTGGAAACTGGGGACGTCCGCGGCGGACGTGAGTCGAGAGCAGACAGAGTGGCCCGGAGATATGGCCGGTTCTAGTATACGTAGTCCCATCGTGATAAGCGATGACGAAACGCCTTCAAAAGCCGGCACGGCAGGATACTGGGAGACAAGTATAGGTATATAGTCGGTTGTGTCTTCATTCACCGCATGCTGCAGTAGTTTTATTAGCATAGTGCTGCAGTAAATTTATTTTGCACTTGGATGCAGGCATGTTGTGGAATCCTTCGACTCGGAATCCGATGTGGAATCCGTCGACTCGGACTCTTGACATACTACATAGCCCTGCAGGTGAGTACAGTTGCATGCTGTTTTTTTGAAAGTATTGTGCTGCTGCAATTGCCATTTCGCTGATAAGAAAGGCTTACCTGCGCTAGTGTCATAGGCTCAAAAGGGGGGGGGGGGGGTATTTACCATGCAAGTCCAAACTGCGCCCACATTATCTCGTGATGATCGAAAGTGTAGTGAGTGCAGAATCTGTTACAGTACATCCCACTTTCTGGAGCTACTCGTAGATCTGATTCACTGTTAACCTTAGCTTCAAAGGAGCCTACATATCCAGACATCAAGAATAAAGACTTGCAGTCTGGAATTGCGGCCTGTCACTGGAATTTTAGTCCTAGAAATAAAGTGGTCCTAGGGCCAAAGAAATTTTTGGTTTCCCGGACCATTTTTCCCAGCAAAATTGGTCCTACCCTGAAAATTTTGTTCCCCTCATCAAGTTTCCAGCAGAGTTGGTTTTACCTTGAAAATTTGCCTTCCTTCATATATGTAAGCTTACATGTATGGCATAGTTATCATCAACCGTTTAAATTAGTTAGCCATTAGGTCGCTTAATACAAAGGTATGAAACAGGCATCGATATCCTACAAACTGATGCAGTAGCTACACTGGGACTTTGTCAACTGACTGTAAAGTCGATTCTGTGCTGTACAAGATCATTGACATTTTCCCTCTCTCGAAGCAGTTCCACAAATGGCGACGCATTTTTTCTTGGTCGAAGTGGTACTGGCCTGGGAGCTCTATAATGTACAGATCTAGCTTCATGTATACACTCACGCGCACGGTATGATGAGGCTATTGACGGTAGGCGTAGGCTGTGACAAGAAACAAGCCAATACAATACACTCGAACATGTAGCCATCCACCTTAGTGTAACAGTAGTCGTCCACTCTTACTATCAAGTGCGTATTAAAGACAGTAGCGGGCGGAATTCGCTTGTGGCGCAGGTTGCACCATTGTTTTCAGTAGGGTACCAAAATTTTCTGGAAAATAAGTCCACCTGGACTGCTTGGTCCCCCAGACCAATTTTTCCGTGACAGACCATTACTCTCCATCGAAGGATAATATGTCGTTATAGAACCACTGATACAGCCAAGGCTTAAGCAGCATAATATCTATCTTGGATTTGGAGAGATCTACCGCAAATGTTTCAAGCGGGGTAAAAAAAGCCCAGGGGCAAGAATATTGTTTATGTGTGCAGTCTTCCACCATTGGAACTATTTTTTACTTTAATCCTATATAGTTTTTGTGGCCTTCAGCTGCTCTATTGTTGCACATGTGGTCCTTGTCAAGAATTTTCAGTAATTCTGTACTTTTGGTATAGGGCCTAATTAAAATTTGTGGGGAACTTGTGGGTAAGATGAACGCTATATAGCATGAAGAAAACTTCTGGATGGTGTCACTTCTAAATAGTTAGCTGCTTTGTATGGTATTGTGGTATACTTGCCACTAAGGAGAGGGAGCTCTCAAGCTTGAGTTCATTGAAAGTGCAAGTTTGTCTGCCACAGTGCCACTGTGGCTTCTAGGGAGGGCCTTACCCAGCCTTAGGGATGAGGCTATTATGCTAAAAAATCTGCCCATTATGCCATCCCATAATGCTCCAGAGCTGTCCAATTGTGCTCTTGATGTTCCCTATTATGCTCACAAAAATGTCATGTAAAAATGTTTATAGAACATAATGCCAGAGGTTGGGTACTTAATGAAATGTAATTACCCCGCGCTGCGTATGCGCGAGCGGGGTTAAGTAATCGGTTTTGTCCGTCTGTCGTCGTCGTCGTCGTCGTCGTCGTCGTCGTCGTCTGTCATACAAAAATTTTGAAAAACCCTTTCTACGGGCGACTCAGAGGCTACAACAATTTCTAAACTGGAGGATAACGCTCAACTCCGTGGTACATTAGCTTATATGTACCTGATAAAGTAGAACGCGGTTTTATTCTCGGCATTTCCACGCTTATTCTGATTATCAGTGTGTTCCACCATTTTTTTAATACGGTAATTGGTCACGCCTTTTTTAATACGGCAATTGGTCACGCCTACAGCTTGAATACGGACATACGCGAGCCCTCGAGTATGTATACGAGTGTTTTATTCAACATGGGAGCTTATAGAAGAGATAGAAAGCATACTGGAGTGTTATACGCAGAGAAACGCCCGCGTCATTGCTATATACGGCGATCAGCCACGCCTACAGCTCGCATACGGCGATACATGAGCACGGTATGCGGATCTACATGCTGCTTCCAGTCTGCAGGGTCCAGGAGCGCGGGGTATGTCTCTGCTAGAGACTTCTAGTTATTTGATGTTATGCACTACCACTATCTGAGTCTAAGTCTGTCACTGTCAAATGGGTTTTGCTGGACTACCAGTGCCAATATTGCTGCTGACAGTGCTACTCTCTTTTCTCCATATGTGAAAGGTCAATTATGCTCATACTTCTACCGTTTATGCCCACATTATAATGTAACTGTGGGTAATATGGCAGCACATAGTTGTTGCACAGTGGCTTCTAGGGTGGGCCAGGGCCTGGCACCAGGCTAGTGATGTAACTCTGTATAATCTGGGCTAGTGATGTAACTCTGTATAATCTGGGTGCCCTAGGTTTGGTGGTGCACTTGCCCAATGGCTTCTAGGGAGGGCCCGGCGCCAGCTTAGTGATGTAACTGGGGCCCGGCGCCAGCTTAGTGATGTAACTGTCCATAATCTGGCAGCCCTAGGTGTTGGTGGTGCACTTACACAATGGCATTTTAGGGTGGGCCTGTTAGTGATGTGGTGTGCATACATTTTATGATAAGAAGGGATTCTCTTTTTTTCCCTCTCTATCATACTACAGACTGCAGTGATTCTGAAAGCTCTGGTGATGGTGGAGATGGACACGAGATTGTCAAGTAAGCCCTTGGCTATATGCTTATTTGCTCACACCTTTAGTTATTCATTCTACCTACGCCTTTACTTATTCATTCTAGCTACATGTATATATAGGTTTTCAGTCCTTACCACCCCAGCTTTTGCCTTGCGGCCATGGAGAAAAAGCAAGGGGAAAGGCCTGGTATTAATTGACGTGTGCTGTGATGTGTTTTTGTGCCCACGCACTAATTGAGTGCAGGTACATATCAATCAATGTGGCTACTTCAACTAATAGTTTCGGTCTTGTGTACAAGTAGGAGCCTATGATTGATTCATGTGTTCCCAATAGAAGGTAGGGACAGAAATTAGTTGCATATAGGCAACAGCAGCAGCACAACCCAGAAGAGTGGTTTAGGGAATCTTTTGGAGTTGTGGAGGCTTTGAGAAATGCCAGTTTTTTGTTTTGTTTGTCCCAAGAGGTAGACTCAAGGTTTCACAAGCATTTTGATAGGCAACAGCAGCAGCACAACCCAGAAGAGTGGTTTAGGGAATCTTTTGGAGTTGTGCAGGCTTTGAGAAATGCCAGTTTTTTGTTTTGTTTGTCCCAAGAGGTAGACTCAAGGTTTCACAAGCATTTTGATAGGCAACAGCAGCAGCACAACCCAGAAGAGTGGTTTAGGGAATCTTTTGGAGTTGTGCAGGCTTTGAGAAATGCCAGTTTTTTGTTTTGTTTGTCCCAAGAGGTAGACCCAAGGTTTCACAAGCATTTTGATAGGCAACAGTAGCAGCACAACCCAGAAGACACAGAAGAGCCAATTAGTGAAGGCTCAGACCCTGTTAAATTTGTGGACTTAGCTGATTAACAGTTGTTTTAGCTAATAGTCTATAATGCTATTCACCCAATCTGACCTTTAACTATTACTTCCAAAGTATATTTCCTGGAGTTGTAAACCTCTTGTGGATTCAGCTTAAAATAATTAGTCATGGACTTGTGCTAGATTAGACTCATAATAAATTCCTAGAATCACAATTTCTTGTGTTAAATTCTTGCACAATAGTAGAATAAAGACAGTGCCTGGTATTTAGCTAGCCTCGTTCCCAGGCCCGCGACTTTTTCGGTTGCACGAAGGAAAGTCACAGGGCCTGGTAACTAAAGTCACGTGATCAACTTACGTCATAATACACTTCGAAAGGCGGCTGCCTTTCTCTACATTTTACCAGAGACTTTCTTTCAGCGGTAAGTCTGTGGTACAAGCGGGTTATAAAGAAAGGCTACAAGAAGTGTAGATTCGCTACCTTCACTCATTGTCTGGGAATTGTGCGTGTACTCACCCACGCTCATAATTACCTTTCTACTACCTTTCTACTCTTGGCCTCGCGCACGTGACTTTAGATCCCAGGCCCTGTGACATCTTTCGTGTAACCGAAAATGGCGCGGGCCTGGGAACGAAGCTAGTATTTAGCTACCACAAGCATGTATTGCTTTATTGGCAAGTGTGACCCCTTGCTGTGTACACCTGCAACGATATGCAGAAGTATTTGCTAGGCACAGGCATACGTATTGATAGCTTATCACACTCAAAGGGATACTATGTACTGTTGGTGCTGAGGCATTATAATAATAATAATACTTTCTGTACTTCTTGTCACACTGTAGGAATGACTTTGGTGTCCCAATTAGTGTGAGACAACTATTTCTCCTAAATATGTAGAATATCCAGTGAAGAAAATTAACCTGAAGGAACATATTCAGACAATAGCTACAATTCAACAGGTGAGTTTACCTATTTTTCTGTTTTTAAGGGTTGGTCTTTATACCTCTGTATTTCTATCTTCTTAAGCCTGTATTCTATTTGACCAACTATAACTAACCAAACTAAATGAAATTTTAAATCTTGAACACATTGTAATCCTAGGCTAATGAAGCAAGTCAGAACAATGGTATCTAGTTTCTTTTGAGGAGAGTGTTAGTGTGAGACCAAGAACACTGAAATTTCGCTAATCTTACCCTATCTTCCTAAGCCTGTACTGTATTTGACCAACTAACACCAGCCAATCTAAATGAGCTTTTAAATCTTGAACACATTCTAACCCTAGGCTAAAAAGAGAGTCAGAGAATTGGTATGTAGTTTCTTTTGATGAGAGTATTAGTGTGAGACCAACAACTCTGAAATATTACTAATCTTACCTTATCTTTCTAAAGCCTGTATTGTATTTGACCAACTAACACCAACTAACACCAGCCAAACTAAATAGGCTTTTAAATCTTGAACACATTCTAACCATAGGCTAATAAAGAGAGTCAGAGAAATGGTATGTAGTTTCTTTTTATGAGAGTTAGTGTGAGACCAAGAACACTGAAATTTTGCTAATCTTTCCCTATTTTCCTAAGACTGTATTGTATTTGACCAACTAACACCAGCGAAACTAATATACATGAGCTTTTATATCTTGAACACATTCTAACCCTAGGCTGATAGAGTCAGAGAAATGGTATGTACAGTTTCTTTTTATGAGAGTTAGTGTGAGACCAAGAACAGTGAAATTGGACTAATCTTACTACTTATACTGGTGTGTCCAAACCCTACAATTATATTGACAACTATTTCTCCTAAATATGTAGAATATCCAGTGAAGAAAATTATCCTGAAGGAACATATTCAGACAGAAGCTACAATTCAACAGGTGAGTTTACATATTTTTATGTTTTTATGGATTGGTCTTTATACCTCTGTATTTCTATCTTCTTAAGCCTTTATTGTATTTGACCAACTAACACTAACCAAACTAAATGAACTTTTAAATCTTGAACACATTCTAACCCTAGGCTAATAAAGAAAGTCAGAGAAATTGTATGTATTTTCTTTTTATGAGAGTTAGTATGAGACCAAAAACAGTGAAATTGGACTAATCTTACTATTTATACTGGTGTGTCCAAACCCTACAATGATATTGACAGCTATTTCTACTAAATGTTTAGAATATCCAGTGAAGAAAAATAACCTGAAGGAACATATTCAGACAGAAGCTACAATTCAACAGGTGAGTTTACCTATTTTTCTGTTTTTATGGGTTGGTCTTTATACCTCTGTATTTCTATCTTAAGCCTGTATTGTATTTGTCCAACTAAAACTAACCAAACTAGATGAGCTTTTAAATCTTGAACACAATGTAATCCTAGGCTAATGAAGAAAGTCAGAAAAATGGTAACTCGTTTCTTTTGATGAGAGTGTTAGTGTGAGATCAAGAACTCTGAAATTTTTCTAATCTTACCCTATCTTTCTAAGCCTGAATTGTATTTAACCAACTAACACCAGCCAAACTAAATGAGCTTTTAAATCTTGAACACATTCTAACCCTAGGCTAAAAAGACAGTCAGAGAATTGGTATCTAGTTTCTTTCGATGAGAGTGTTAGTGTGAGACCAAGAACACTGAAATTTTGCTAATCTTACCCTATCATCCTAAGCCTGTATTATATTTGCCCAACAAACACCAGCCAAACTAAATGAGCTTTTAAATCTTGAACACATTCTAACCCTAGGCTAAGTAAGCAAGTCATAAAAATGGTATCTAGTTTCTTTTGATGAGAGTGTTAGTGTGAGACCAAGAACACTAAAATTTGCTAAACTTTCCCTATCTTCCTAAGCCTGTATTGTATTTGACCAACTGACACCAGCCAAACTAAATGAGCTTTTAAATCTTGAACACATTCTAACCCTAGGCTAAAAAGAGAGTCAGAGAATTGGTATGTAGTTTCTTTTGTTGAGAGTGTTAGTGTGAGACCAACAACTCTGAAATTGTTACCTTATCTTCCTTAAGCCTGTATTTATTTGACCAACTAACACCAGCCAAACTAAATGAGCTTTTAAATCTTGAACACATTCCAACCCTAGGCTAATAAAGAGAGTCAGAGAAATTGTATGTAGTTTCTTTTTATGAGAGTTAGTGAGAGACCAAGAACAGTGAAATTGGACTAATATTACTACTTGTACTGGTGTGTCCAAACCTACAATTATATTGACAGCTATTTCTCCTAAATATGTAGAATATCCAGTGAAGAAAATTAACTTGAAGGAACATATTCACACAGAAGCTACAATTCAGCAGGTGAGTTTACCTATTTTTCTGTTTTTAACAGGTTGGTTTTTATCCCTCAGTATTTCTATCTTCTTAAGCCTTTATTGTATTTGACCAACTAAAACTAACCAAACTAAATGAGCTTTTAAATCTTGAACACATTCTAAACCTAGGCTAATAAAGAGAGGCAGAGAATTGGTATCTAGTTTCTTTTGTTGAGAGTGTTAGTGTGAGACCAACAAATCTGAAATTGTACTAAGCTTACCTTATCTTCTTTAAGCCTGTATTATATTTAACCAACTAACACCAGCCAACCTAAATGAGCTTTTAAATCTAGAACACATTCTAACCCTAGGCTAATAAAGAAAGTCAGAGAAATGGTATGTAGTTTCTTTTTGTGAGAGTTAGTGAGAGACCAAGAACAGTGAAATAGAACTAATCTTACTACTTATACTGGTGTGTCCAAACCCTACAATTATATTGACAACTATTTCTCCTAAATATGTAGAATATCCAGTGAAGAAAATTAACCTGAAAAAACATATTCTGACAGAAGCTACAATTCAACAGGTGAGTTTACCTATTTTCTGTTTTTATAGGTTGGTCTTTATGCTTCTGTATTTTTATCTTCCTAAGCCTGTATTGTATTTGATCAACTAACACTACCCAAACTAAGTGATCTTTTAAATCTCGAACACATTGTAATCCTAGGCTAATGAAGCTAGTCATAACAATGGTATCTAGTTTCTTTTGATGAGAGTGTTAGTGTGAGACCAACAACTCTGAAATTGTACTAAGCTTACCTTATCTTCCTTAAGCCTGTATTGTATTTGACCAACTAACACCAGTAAAACTAAATGAGCTTTTAAATCTTGAACACATTCTAACCCTCGGCTAATAAAGAGAGTGAGAGAAATTGTATGTAGTTTCTTTTTATGAGAGTTAGTTTGAGACCAAGAACAGTGAAATTGGACTAATCTTACTACTTATACTGGTGTGTCCAAACCCTACAATTATATTGACAACTATTTCTCCTAAATATGTAGAATATCCAGTGAAGAAAATTAACCTGAAGGAACATATTCTGACAGAAGCTACAATTCAACAGGTGAGTTTACCTATAGGTTGGTCTTTACGCCTCTGTATTTCTATCTTCTTAAGCCTGCATTGTATTTGACCAACTAACACTAACCAAACTAAATGAACTTTTAAATCTTGAACACATTCTAACCCTAGTCTAATAAAGAAAGTCAGAGGAATTGTATGTAGTTTCTTTTTATGAGAGTTAGTTTGAGACCAAGAACACTGAAATTTTGCTAATCTTTTCCTATTTTCCTAAGACTGTATTGTATTTGACCAACTAACACCAGCGAAACTAATATAAATGAGTTTTTAAATCTTGAACACATTCTAACCCTAGATCTTGAACACATTCTAACCCTAGTCTAATAAAGAAAGTCAGAGGAATTGTATGTAGTTTCTTTTTATGAGAGTTTGTGTGAGACCAAGAACACTGAAATTTTTCTAATCTTTCCCTATTTTCCTAAGACTGTATTGTATTTGAACAACTAACACCAGCGAAACTTATATAAATGAGCTTTTAAATCTTGAACACGTTCTAACCCTAGGCTAATAGAGTCAGAGAAATGGTATGTATAGTTTCTTTTTATGAGAATTAGTGTGAGACCAAGAACAGTGAAATTGGACTAATCTTACTACTTATATTGGTGTGTCCAAATCCTACAATTATATTGACAACTATTTCTCCTAAATATGTAGAATATCCAGTGAAGAAAATTATAATGAAGGAACATATTCAGAAAGAAGCTACAATTCAACAGGTGAGTTTACATATTTTTCTGTTTTTATGGATTGGTCTTTATACCTCTGTATTTCTATCTTCTTAAGCCTTTATTGTATTTGAACAACTAACACTAACCAAACTAAATGAACTTTTAAATCTTGAACACATTCTAACCCTAGGCTAATAAAGAAAGTCAGAGAAATTGTATGTAGTTTCTTTTTATGAGAGTTTGTGTGAGACCAAGAACACTGAAATTTTTCTAATCTTTCCCTATTTTCCTAAGACTGTATTGTATTTGAACAACTAACACCAGCGAAACTTATATAAATGAGCTTTTAAATCTTGAACACGTTCTAACCCTAGGCTAATAGAGTCAGAGAAATGGTATGTATAGTTTCTTTTTATGAGAATTAGTGTGAGACCAAGAACAGTGAAATTGGACTAATCTTACTACTTATATTGGTGTGTCCAAATCCTACAATTATATTGACAACTATTTCTCCTAAATATGTAGAATATCCAGTGAAGAAAATTATAATGAAGGAACATATTCAGAAAGAAGCTACAATTCAACAGGTGAGTTTACATATTTTACTGTTTTTATGGATTGGTCTTTATACCTCCGTATTTCTATCTTCTTAAGCCTTTATTGTATTTGAACAACTAACACTAACCAAACTAAATGAACTTTTAAATCTTGAACACATTCTAACCCTAGGCTAATAAAGAAAGTCAGAGAAATTGTATGTAGTTTCTTTTTAGGAGAGTTAGTTAGAGACCAAGAACAGTGAAATTGGATTAATCTTACTACTTATACTGGTGTGTCCAAACCCTACAATTATATTGACAGCTATTTCTCCTAAATTTGTAGAATATCCAGTGAAGAAAATGAACCTGAAGGAACATATTCAGACAGAAGCTACAATTCAACAGGTGAGTTTACCTATTTTTCTGTTTTTATGGGTTGGTCTTTATACCTCTGTATTTCTATCTTCTTAAGCCTGTATTGTATTTGACCAACTAACACTAACCAAACTAAATGAACTTTTAAATCTTGGACACATTCTAACCCTAGTCTAATAAAGAAAGTCAGAGAAATTGTATGTAGTTTCTTTTTATGAGAGTTAGTGTGAGACCAAGAACACTGAAATTTTGCTAATCTTTCCCTATTTTCCTAAGACTGTATTGTATTTGACTAACTAACACCAGCGAAACTAATATAAATGAGCTTTTAAATTTTGAACACATTTTAACCCTAGGCTAATAAAGTCAGAGAAATGGTATGTATAGTTTCTTTTTATGAGAATTAGTGTGAGACCAAGAACAGTGAAATTGGACTAATCTTACTACTTATACTGGTGTGTCCAAACCCTACAATTATATTGACAACTATTTCTCCTAAATATGTAGAATATCCAGTGAAGAAAATTATCCTGAAGGAACATATTCAGACAGAAGCTACAATTCAACAGGTGAGTTTACATATTTTTCTGTTTTTATGGATTGGTCTTTATACCTCTGTATTTCTAACTTCTTAAGCCTTTATTGTATTTGACCAACTAACACTAACCAAACTAAGTGATCTTTTAAATCTTGAACACATTGTAATCCAGGCTAAGTAAGCAAGTCATAAAAATGGTATCTAGTTTCTTTTGATGAGAGTGTTAGTGTGAGACCAAGAACACTGAAATTTTGCTAAACTTTCCCTATCTTCCTAAGCCTGTATTGTATTTGACCAACTGACACCAGCCAAACTAAATGAGCTTTTAAATCTTGAACACATTCTAACCCTAGGCTAAAAAGAGAGTCACAGAATTGGTATGTAGTTTCTTTTGATGAGAGTGTTAGTGTGAGACCAACAACTCTGAAATTGTTACCTTATCTTCCTTAAGCCTGTATTGTATTTGACCAACTAACACCAGCCAAACTAAATGAGCTTTTAAATCTTGAACACATTCTAACCCTAGGCTAATAAAGAGAGTCAGAGAAATTGTATGTAGTTCCTTTTTATGAGAGTTAGTGAGAGACCAAGAACGGTGAAATTGGACTAATTTTACTACTTATACTGGTGTGTCCAAACCTACAAATATATTGACAACTATTTCTCCTAAATATGTAGAATATCCAGTGAAGAAAATTATCCTGAAGGAACATATTCAGACAGAAGCTACAATTCAACAGGTGAGTTTACATATTTTTCTGTTTTTATGGATTGGTCTTTATACCTCTGTATTTCTAACTTCTTAAGCCTTTATTGTATTTGACCAACTAACACTAACCAAACTAAGTGATCTTTTAAATCTTGAACACATTGTAATCCAGGCTAAATAAGCAAGTCATAAAAATGGTATCTAGTTTCTTTTGATGAGAGTGTTAGTGTGAGACCAAGAACACTGAAATTTTGCTAAACTTTCCCTATCTTCCTAAGCCTGTATTGTATTTGACCAACTAACACCAGCCAAACTAAATGAGCTTTTAAATCTTGAACACATTCTAACCCTAGGCTAATAAAGAGAGTCAGAGAAATTGTATGTAGTTCCTTTTTATGAGAGTTAGTGAGAGACCAAGAACGGTGAAATTGGACTAATTTTACTACTTATACTGGTGTGTCCAAACCTACAATTATATTGACAGCTATTTCTCCTAAATATGTAGAATATCCAGTGAAGAAAATTAACCTGAAGGAACATATTCATACAGAAGCTACAATTCAGCAGGTTAGTTTACCTATTTTTCTGTTTTTAACAGGTTGGTTTTTATGCCTCAGTATTTCTATCTTCTTAAGCCTTTATTGTATTTGACCAACTAAAACTAACCAAACTAAATGAGCTTTTAAATCTTGAACACATTCTAAACCTAGGCTAATAAAGAGAGTCAGAGAATTTGTATCTAGTTTCTTTTGATGAGAGTGTTAGTGTGAGACCAACAACTCTGAAATTGTACTAAGCTTACCTTATCTTCCTTAAGCCTGTATTATATTTAACCAACTAACACCAGCCGACCTAAATGAGCTTTTAAATCTAGAACACATTTTAACCCTAGGCTAATAAAGAAAGTCAGAGAAATGGTATGTAGTTTCTTTTTGTGAGAGTTAGTGAGAGACCAAGAACAGTGAAATAGAACTAATCTTACTACTTATACTGGTGTGTCCAAACCCTACAATTATATTGACAACTATTTCTCCTAAATATGTAGAATATCCCGTGAAGAAAATTATCCTGAAGGAACATATTCAGACAGAAGCTACAATTCAACAGGTGAGTTTACCTATTTTTCTGTTTTTTATAGGTTGGTCTTTATGCCTCTGTATTTGTATCTTCCTAAGCCTGCTTTGTATTTAACCAACTAACACTAACCAAACTAAGTGATCTTTTAAATCTTGAACACATTGTAATCCTAGGCTAATGAAGCAAGTCAGAAAAATGGTATCTAGTTTCTTTTGATGAGAGTGTCAGTGTGAGACCAAGAACACTGAAATTTTGCTAAACTTTCCCTATCTTCCTAAGCCTTTATTGTATTTGAAAAACTGACACCAGCTAAACTAAATGAGCTTTTAAATCTTGAATACATTCTAACCCTAGGCTAACAAGTCTGACATTTCATGTCTAAAAACCAGCCGGACGCCTTTCCCGTACAATACACACAATTCAGCTTAAGCCAAGTTACTAAACTACAGCTGTACAGCCAGAGAAACTATATTCCTAGAGCGGTACAGCGAAAGTGCTGACTCAACAGTTTCGTCATGCGCCTCCAGTTAGTAGCTATATGCCAAGAAACCAGGATCTTCACGACTATCTACCACGTTTTCGCCATCTAGGCAACACAAAACTACCTTTATTTGCTGTAGCTTGGCCTGCAAACCTCCAAACGCTGCTGTACTGCAGTTGCATAGTAACGTAATATATTGCGCACGTGATAAGTGCGGACGCACAAACAAACAAACAAATGCGGAAAACGTAAAGCAAACTTAGTACCAGCCGTTCGCGCGCTACGCGCGCTCCGGCTGGTAAAAAGAGAGTCAGAGAATTGGTATGTAGTTTCTTTTGACGAGAGTTAGTGAGAGACCAAGAACAGTTAAATTGAACTAATCTTACTACTTATACTGGTGTGTCCAAACCTACAATTATATTGACAACTATTTCTCCTAAATATGTAGAATATCCAGTGAATAAAATTAACCTGAAGGAACATATTCTGACAGAAGCTACAATTCAACAGGTGAGTTTACCTATTTTCTGTTTTTATAGGTTCGTCTTTATGCTTCTGTATTTTTATCTTCCTAAGCCTGTATTGTATTTGAGCAACTAACACTAACCAAACTAAGTGATCTTTTAAATCTCGAACACATTGTAATCCGAGGCTAATGAAGCAAGTCATAAAAATGGTATCTAGTTTCTTTTGATGAGAGTGTTAGTGTGAAACCAAGAACACTGAAATTTTGCTAAACTTTCCCTATCTTCCTAAGCCCGTATTGTATTTGACCAACTGACACCAGCCAAACTAAATGAGCTTTTAAATCTTGAACACATTCTAACCATAGGCTAAAAAGAGAATCAGAGAATTGGTATGTAGTTTCTTTTGATGAGAGTGTTAGTGTGAGACCAACAACTCTGAAATTGTTACCTTATCTTCCTTAAGCCTGTATGGTATTTGACCAACTAACACCAGCCAAACTAAATGAGCTTTTAAATCTTGAACAATTTCTAACCCTAGGCTAATAAAGAGAGTCAGAGAAATTGTATGTAGTTTCTTTTTATGAGAGTTAGTTTGAGACCAAGAACAGTGAAATTGGACTAATTTTACTACTTATACTGGTGTGTCCAAACCTACAATTATATTGACAGCTATTTCTCCTAAATATGTAGAATATCCAGTGCAGAAAATTAACCTGAAGGAACATATTCTGACAGAAGCCACAATTCAACAGGTGAGTTTACCTATTTTTCTGTTTTTTATAAGTTGGTCTTTATGCCTCTGTATTTCTATCTTCTTAAGCCTGTATTGTATTTGACCAACTAACACTAACCAAACTAAATGAACTTTTAAATCTTGAACACATTATAACCCTAGGCTAATAAAGAAAGTCAGAGAAATTGTATGTAGTTTCTTTTTATGAGAGTTAGTGTGAGACCAAGAACACTGAAATTTTGCTAATCTTTCCCTATTTTCCTAAGACTGTATTGTATTTTACCATCTAACACCAGCGAAACTAATATAAATGAGCTTTTAAATCTTGAACACATTCTAACCCTAGGCTAATAGAGTCAGAGAAATTGTATGTAGTTTCTTTTTATGAGAGTTAGTGAGAGACCAAGAACAGTGAAATTGGACTAATCTTACTACTTGTACTGGTGTGTCCAAACCTACAATTATATTGACAGCTATTTCTCCTAAATATGTAGAATATCCAGTGAAGAAAGTTAACCTGAAGGAACATATTCATACAGAAGCTACAATTCAGCAGGTGAGTTTACCTATTTTTCTGTTTTTAACAGGTTGGTTTTTATGCCTCAGTATTTCTATCTTCTTAAGCCTTTATTGTATTTGACCAACTAAAACTAACCAAACTAAATGAGCTTTTAAATCTTGAACACATTCTAAACCTAGGCTAATAAAGAGAGTCAGAGAATTGGTATCTAGTTTCTTTTGATGAGAGTGTTAGTGTGAGACCAACAACTCTGAAATTGTACTAAGCTTACCTTATCTTCCTTAAGCCTGTATTATATTTAACCAACTAACACCAGCCGACCTAAATGAGCTTTTAAATCTTGAACACATTCTAACCCTAGGCTAATAAAGAAAGTCAGAGAAATGGTATGTAGTTTCTTTTTGTGAGAGTTAGTGAGAGACCAAGAACAGTGAAATAGAACTAATCTTACTACTTATACTGTTGTGTCCAAACCCTACAATTATATTGACAACTATTTCTCCTAAATATGTAGAATATCCAGTGAAGAAAATTAACCTGAAGGAACATATTCAGACAGAAGCTACAATTCAACAGGTGAGTTTACCTATTTTTCTGTTTTTTTCTGGTTGGTCTTTATGCCTCTGTATTTCTATCTTCTTAAGCCTTTATTGTATTTGACCAACTAACACTAACCAAACTAAATGAACTTTTAAATCTTGAACACATTGTAATCCTAGGCTAATGAAGCAAGTCAGAAAAATGGTATCTAGTTTCTTTTGATGAGAGTGTCAGTGTGAGACCAAGAACACTGAAATGTTGCTAATCTTTCCCTATCTTCCTAAGCCTGTATTGTATTTAACCAACTAACACCAGCCAAACTAAATGAGCTTTTAAATCTTGAACTCATTGTAATTTTTGGCTAATGAAGCAAGTCAGAACAATGGTATCTAGTTTCTTTCGATGAGAGTGTTAGTGTGAGACCAAGAACACTGAAATTTAGCTAATCTTACCCTATCATCCTAAGCCTGTATTATATTTGCCCAACTAACACCAGCCAAACTAAGTGAGCTTTTAAATCTTAAACACATTCTAACCCTAGGCTAAAAAGAGAGTTAGAGAATTGGTATGTAGTTTCTTTTGATGAGAGTGTTAGTGTGAGACCAACAACTCTGAAATTGTACTAAGCTTACCTTATCTTCCTTAAGCCTGTATTGTATTTGACCAATTAACACCAGCGAAACTAAATGAGCTTTTAAGTCTTGAACACATTCTAACCCTCGGCTAATAAAGAGAATCAGAGAAATTGTATGTAGTTTCTTTTTATGAGAGTTTGTTTGAGACCAAGAACAGTGAAATTGGACTAATCTTACTACTTATACTGGTGTGTCCAAACCCTACAATTATATTGACAACTATTTCTCCTAAATATGTAGAATATCCAGTGAAGAAAATTAACCTGAAGGAACATATTCTGACAGAAGCTACAATTCAACAGGTGAGTTTACCTATTTTTCTGTTTTTTATAAGTTGGTCTTTATGCCTCTGTATTTCTATCTTCTTAAGCCTTTATTGTATTTGACCAACTAAAACTAACCAAACTAAATGATCTTTTAAATCTTGAACACATTGTAATCCTAGGCTAATGTAGCAAGTCAGAAAAATGGTATCTAGTTTCTTTTGATGAGAGTGTTAGTGTGAGACCAAGAACTCTGAAATTTTTCTAATCTTACCCTATCTTCCTAAGCCTGTAATGTTTTTGACCAACTAACACCAGCCATACTAAATGAGCTTTTAAATCTTGAACACATTCTAACCCCAGGCTAAAAAGAGAGTCAGAGAATTGGTATGTAGTTTCTTTTGATGAGAGTTAGTGAGAGACCAAGAACAGTAAAATTGAACTAATCTTACTACTTATACTGGTGTGTCCAAACCATACAATTATATTGACAACTATTTCTCCTAAATATGTAGAATATCCAGTGAAGAAAATTAACCTGAAGGAACATATTCTGACAGAAGCTACAATTTAACAGGTGAGTTTACCTAATTTTCTGTTTTTTTTTATGGGTTGGTCTTTATGCCTCTGTATTTCTATCTTCTTAAGCCTGTATTGTAGTTGACCAACTAAAACTAACCAAACTAAAAGAGCTTTTAAATCTTGAACACATTGTAATCCTAGGTTAATGAAACAAGTCAAAACAATGGTATCTAGTTTCTTTTGATGAGTGTTAGTGTGTGACCAAGAACACTGTAATTTTGCTAATCTTTCCCTATTTCCCTAAGGGGATGGAATGGGTGATGCTCCAGTGAATGAGGGTCGTGATGGTGAAGCCTCAGGTGACGACAGTAGCAGATCCCCTAGTATTTACAAGGTAATATGTACTTGTAAAGTGTGATAAAAAGCTTTTTATTGTTTGCTTACCTTGTTCCCTATCCAGTGGGTCTCTTTCGAATTCTACCTCACTCATATCTAAGTCATCGTCACTACCCGGGAATATAAATTCATGATCTTCACCAACCCCTGTCAGCAGGTCACAGACCTCAGCAGCAGTGAAATGATGTGCTGTAGAAGCCATACTACCGGTTGCCCAGCCCGCTACAAGTCCTCACTGATTGCGCGTGGCTCAAGTTTACATTAGCTAATTGGCAGGCAATATTCATTGATCGCTCAAAAAATTCATATTGCATCATATAATTTTTTTTGGCATGGGGTAAAAGTGCAGTGATGTAGGAATGTGATTAGTACCATAGGGGAAGACCCAAGGTAAGTTTAGGCCCCGTAAGTCGGTAAGTATCTCCATGACGCATTTATGCGTCATCGGGCATTAAGGGGCAAATTACGTGATGACGCATTTTTGCGGCATTGGGATTTAAAGGTTTAATTAATTAAGGAAGATAAGGTAAGCTTAGTACAATTTTAGAGTTGTTGGTCTAGTGCTAACACTCTCATCAAAAGAAACTACATACTCTGACTGTCTTTTTAGCCTTGGGTTAGAATGTGTTTAAGATTTAAAAGCTCATTTAGTTTGGCTGGTGCTAGTTGGGCAAATACAATACAGGCTTAGGATGATAGGGTAAGATTAGAAAAATTTCAGAGTTCTTGGTCTCACACTAACACTCATCAAAAGAAACTAGATACCATTTTTCTGACTTGCTTTATTAGCCTAGGATTACAATTTTGTTCAAGATTTATAAGCTCATTTAGTTTGGTTAGTTTTAGTTGGTCAAATACAATACAGGCTTAAGAAGATAGAAATACAGAGGTATAAAGACCAACCCATAAAAACAGAAAAATAGGTAAACTCACCTGTTTAATTGTAGCTTCTGTCTGAATATGTTCCTTCAGGTTAATTTTCTTCACTGGATATTCTACATATTTAGGAGAAATAGCTGTCATTATAATTGTAGGGTTTGGACACACCAGTATAAGTAGTATGATTAGTCCAATTTCACTGTTCTTGGTCTCAAACTAACTCGCATAAATAGAAACTACATACCAATTCTCTGACTCTCTTTTTAGCCTAGGGTTAGAATGTGTTCAAGATTTAAAAGCTCATTTAGTTTGGCTGGTGTTAGTTGGGCAAATACAATACAAGCTTTAGAAAGTTAAGGTAAGATTAGTACAATTTCAGAGTTGTTGGTCTCACACTAACACTCTCATCAAAAGAAACTACATACCATTTCTCTGACTCTCTTTATTAGCCTAGGGTTAGAATGTGTTCAAGATTTAAAAGCTCATTTAGTTTGGCTGGTGTCAGTTGGTCAAATACAATACTGGCTTAGGAAGATAGGGAAAGTTTAACAAAATTTCAGTGTTCTTGGTCTCACACTAACACTCTCATCAAAAGAACTAGATACCATTTTTCTGACTTGCTTCATTAGCCTAGGATTACAATGTGTTCAAGATTTAAAAGATCACTTAGTTTGGTTAGTGTTAGTTGGTCAAATACAATACAGGCTTAGGAAGATAAAAATACAGAGGCATAAAGACCAACCTGTAAAAAAACAGAAAAATAGGTAAACTCACCTGTTGAATTGTAGCTTCTGTCTGAATATGTTCCTTCAGGTTAATTTTCTTCACTGGATATTCTACATATTTAGGAGAAATAGTTGTCAATATAATTGTAGGGTTTGGACACATCAGTATATGTAGTAAGACTAGTTCAATTTAACTGTTCTTGGTCTCAAAATAACTGTCATAAAAAGAAACTACATACCAATTCTCTGACACTCTTTTTAGCCTAGGGTTAGAATGTGTTCTAGATTTAAAAGCTCATTTAGTATGGCTGGTGTTAGTTGGTTAAATACAATACAGGCTTAAGGAAGATAAGGTAAGATTAGTACAATTTCAGAGTTGTTGGTCTCACACTAACACTCTCATCAAAAGAAACTAGATACCATTGTTCTGACTTGCTTCATTAGCTGAGGATTACAATGTGTTCAAGATTTAAAAGTTCATTTAGTTTGGTTAGTTTTAGTTGGTCAAATACAATAAAGGCTTAAGAAGATAGTAATACAGAGGCATAAAGACAAACCTGTAAAAAAAAATAAAAATAGGTAAACTCACCTGTTGAATTGTAGCTTCTGTCTGAATATGTTCCTTCAGGTTAATTTTCTTCACTGGATATAAAAGTTCATTTAGTTTGGTTAGTGTTAGTTGGTCAAATACAATCTAGAAATACATATTTAGGAGAAATAGTTGTCAATATAATTGTAGGGTTTGGACACACCAGTATAAGTAGTAAGAGTAGTCCAATTTCACTGTTCTTGGTCTCACACTAAATCTCATAAAAAGGAACTATACATACCATTTCTCTGACTCTATTAGCCTAGGGTTAGAATGTGTTCAAGATTTAAAAGCTCATTTATATTAGTTTCGCTGGTGTTAGATGGTCAAATACAATACAGTCTTAGGAAAATAGGGAAAGATTAGCAAAATTTCAGTGTTCTTGGTCTCACACTAACTCTCATAAAAAGAAACTACATACAATTTCTCTGACTTTCTTTATTAGCCTAGGGTTATAATGTGTTCAAGATTTAAAAGTTCATTTAGTTTGGTTAGTGTTAGTTGGTCAAATACAATACAGGCTTAAGAAGATAGAAATACAGAGGCATAAAGACCAACCTATAAAAAACAGAAAAATAGGTAAACTCACCTGTTGAATTGTAGCTTCTGTCAGAATATGTTCCTTCAGGTTAATTTTCTTCACTGGATATTCTACATATTTAGGAGAAATAGTTGTCAATATAATTGTAGGGTTTGGACACACCAGTATAAGTAGTAAGATTAGTTCAATTTAACTGTTCTTGGTCTCACACTAACTCTCATAAAAAGAAACTACATACAATTTCTCTGACTTTCTTTATTAGCCTAGGGTTATAATGTGTTCAAGATTTAAAAGTTCATTTAGTTTGGTTAGTGTTAGTTGGTCAAATACAATACAGGCTTAAGAAGATAGAAATACAGAGGCATAAAGACCAACCTATAAAAAACAGAAAAATAGGTAAACTCACCTGTTGAATTGTAGCTTCTGTCAGAATATGTTCCTTCAGGTTAATTTTCTTCACTGGATATTCTACATATTTAGGAGAAATAGTTGTCAATATAATTGTAGGGTTTGGACACACCAGTATAAGTAGTAAGATTAGTTCAATTTAACTGTTCTTGGTCTCTCACTAACTCTCATAAAAAGAAACTACATAAAATTTCTCTGACTCTCTTTATTAGCCTAGGGTTAGAATGTGTTCAAGATTTAAAAGCTTATTTAGTTTGGCTGGTGTTAGTTGGTCATATACAATACAGGCTTAAGGAAGATATGGTAAGCTTAGTACAATTTCAGAGTTGTTGGTCTCACACTAACAATCTCATCAAAAGAAACTACATACCAATTCTCTGACTCTCTTTTTAGCCTAGGGTTAGAATGTGTTCAAGATTTTAAAGCTCATTTAGTTTGGCTGGTGTTAGTTAGTCAAATACAATACAGGCTTAGGAAGATAGGGAAAGATTAGCAAAATTTCAGTGTTCTTGGTCTCACACTAACACTCTCATCAAAAGAAACTAGATACCATTGTTCTGGCTTGCTTCATTAGGCTAGGATTACAATGTGTTCAAGATTTAAAAGTTCATTTAGTTTAGTTTGGTTACTGTTAGTTGGTCAAATACGATTAAGGCTTAAGAAGATTGAAATACAGAGGCATAAAGACCAACCTGTAAAAAACAGAAAAATAGGTAAACTCACCTGTAGAATTGTAACTTCTGTCTGAATAGGTTCCTTCAGGTTAATTTTCTTCACTGGATATTCTACATATTTAGGAGAAATAGTTGTCAATATAATTGTAGGGTTTGGACACACCAGTATAAGTAGTAAGATTAGTTCAATTTCATTGTTCTTGGTCTCTCACTAACTCTCATAAAAAGAAACTGCATACCATTTCTCTGACTCTCTTTATTAGCCTAGGGTTAGAATGTGTTGAAGATTTAAAAGCTCATTTAGTACGGCTGGTGTTAGTTGGTAAAATACAATACAGGCTTAAGGAAGATAAGGTAAGCTTAGTACAATTTTAGAGTTGTTGGTCTCACACTAACACTCTCATCAAAAGAAACTAGATACCAATTCTCTGACTCTCTTTATTAGCCTAGGGTTAGAATGTGTTCAAGATTTAAAAGCTCATTTAGTTTGGCTGGTGCTAGTTGGGCAAATATAATACAGGCTTAGGATGATAGGGTAAAGTTAGCAAAATTTCAGTGTTATTGGTCTCACACTAACACTCTCATCAAAAGAAACTAGATACCATTGTTCTGACTTGCTTCATTAGCCTAAAATTACAATGTGTTCAAGATTTAAAAGCTCATTTAGTTTGGTTAGTTTTAGTTGGACAAATACAATACAGGCTTAAGAAGATAGAAATACAGAGGTATAAAGACCAACCCATAAAAACAGAAAAATAGGTAAACTCACCTGTTGAACTGTAGCTTCTGTCTGAATATATTCCTTCAGGTTAATTTTCTTCACTGGATATTGTAAATATTTAGGAGAAATAGCTGTCAATATAATAGTAGGGTTTGGACACACCAGTATAAGTAGTAAGATTAGTCCAATTTCACTGTTCTTGGTCTCAAACTAACTCTCATAAAAAGAAACTACATACAATTTCACTGACTCTCTTTATTAGCCTAGGTTAGAATGTGTTCAAGATTTAAAAGCTCATTTAGTTTGGTTAGTTTTAGTTGGTCAAATACAATACAGGCTTAAGAAGATAAGGTAAGCATAGTACAATTTTAGAGTTGTTGGTCTCACACTAACACTCTCATCAAAAGAAACTAGATACCATTGTTCTGACTTGCTTCATTAGCCTAGGATTACAATGTGCTCAAGATTTAAAAGCTCATTTAGTTTGGTTAGTTTTAGTTGGTCAAATAAAATACAGGCTTAAGAAGATAGGAATACAGAGGTTTAAAGACCAACCCATAAAAACAGAAAAATAGGTAAACTCACATGTTGAATTGTAGCTTCTGTCTGAATATGTTCTTTCAGGTTAATTTTCTTCACTGGATATTCTACATATTTAGGAGAAATAGCTGTCAATATAATTACAGGGTTTGGACACACAAGTATAAGTAGTAAGATTAGTCCAATTTCACTGTTCTTGGTCTAAAACTAACTCTCATAAAAAAAAACTACATACAATTTCTCTGACTTTCTTTATTAGCTTAGGGTTAGAATGTGTTCAAGATTTAAAAGTTCATTTAGTTTGGTTAGTGTTAGTTGGTCAAATACAATAAAGGCTTAAGAAGATAGAAATACAGAGGTATAAAGACCAATCCATAAAAGCAGAAAAATATGTAAACTCACCTGTTTAATTGTAGCTTCCGTCTGAATATGTTCCTTCAGGATAATTTTCTTCACTGGATATTCTACATATTTAGGAGAAATAGTTGTCAATATAATTGTAGGGTTTGGACACACCAGTATAAGTAGTAAGAGTAGTCCAATTTCACTGTTCTTGGTCTCACACTAAATCTCATAAAAAGGAACTATACATACCATTTCTCTGACTCTATTAGCCTAGGGTTAGAATGTGTTCAAGATTTAAAAGCTCATTTATATTAGTTTCGATGGTGTTAGATGGTCAAATACAATACAGTCTTAGAAAAATAGGGAAAGATTAGCAAAATTTCAGTGTTCTTGGTCTCACACTAACTCTCATAAAAAGAAACTACATACAATTTCTCTGACTTTCTTTATTAGCCTAGGGTTATAATGTGTTCAAGATTTAAAAGTTCATTTAGTTTGGTTAGTGTTAGTTGGTCAAATACAATACAAGCTTAAGAAGATAGAAATACAGAGGCATAAAGACCAACCTATAAAAAACAGAAAAATAGGTAAACTCACCTGTTGAATTGTAGCTTCTGTCAGAATATGTTCCTTCAGGTTAATTTTCTTCACTGGATATTCTACATATTTAGGAGAAATAGTTGTCAATATAATTGTAGGGTTTGGACACACAAGTATAAGTAGTAAGATTAGTTCAATTTAACTGTTCTTGGTCTCACACTAACTCTCATAAAAAGAAACTACATACAATTTCTCTGACTTTCTTTATTAGCCTAGGGTTATAATGTGTTCAAGATTTAAAAGTTCATTTAGTTTGGTTAGTGTTAGTTGGTCAAATACGATACAGGCTTAAGAAGATAGAAATACAGAGGCATAAAGACCAACCTATAAAAAACAGAAAAATAGGTAAACTCACCTGTTGAATTGTAGCTTCTGTCAGAATATGTTCCTTCAGGTTAATTTTCTTCACTGGATATTCTACATATTTAGGAGAAATAGTTGTCAATATAATTGTAGGGTTTGGACACACCAGTATAAGTAGTAAGATTAGTTCAATTTAACTGTTCTTGGTCTCTCACTAACTCTCATAAAAAGAAACTACTTACAATTTCTCTGACTCTCTTTATTAGCCTAGGGTTAGAATGTGTTCAAGATTTAAAAGCTTGTTTAGTTTGGCTGGTGTTAGTTGGTCATATACAATACAGGCTTAAGGAAGATATGGTAAGCTTAGTACAATTTCAGAGTTGTTGGTCTCACACTAACAATCTCATCAAAAGAAACTACATACCAATTCTCTGACTCTCTTTTTAGCCTAGGGTTAGAATGTGTTCAAGATTTAAAAGCTCATTTAGTTTGGCTGGTGTTAGTTGGTCAAATACAATACAGGCTTAGGAAGATAGGGAAAGATTAGCAAAATTTCAGTGTTCTTGGTCTCACACTAACACTCTCATCAAAAGAAACTAGATACCATTGTTCTGGCTTGCTTCATTAGGCTAGGATTACAATGAGTTCAAGATTTAAAAGTTCATTTAGTTTAGTTTGGTTAGTGTTAGTTGATCAAATACGATTAAGGCTTAAGAAGATAGAAATACAGAGGCATAAAGACCAACCAGTAAAAAACAGAAAAATAGGTAAACTCACCTGTAGAATTGTAACTTCTGTCTGAATATGTTCCTTCAGGTTAATTTTCTTCACTGGATATTCTACATATTTAGGAGAAATAGTTGTCAATATAATTGTAGGGTTTGGACACACCAGTATAAGTAGTAAGATTAGTTCAATTTCATTGTTCTTGGTCTCTCACTAACTCTCATAAAAAGAAACTGCATACCATTTCTCTGACTCTCTTTATTAGCCTAGGGTTAGAATGTGTTGAAGATTTAAAAGCTCATTTAGTACGGCTGGTGTTAGTTGGTAAAATACAATACAGGCTTAAGGAAGATAAGGTAAGCTTAGTACAATTTTAGAGTTGTTGGTCTCACACTAACACTCTCATCAAAAGAAACTAGATACCAATTCTCTGACTCTCTTTATTAGCCTAGGGTTAGAATGTGTTCAAGATTTAAAAGCTCATTTAGTTTGGCTGGTGCTAGTTGGGCAAATATAATACAGGCTTAGGATGATAGGGTAAAATTAGCAAAATTTCAGTGTTATTGGTCTCACACTAACACTCACATCAAAAGAAACTAGATACCATTGTTCTGACTTGCTTCATTAGCCTAAAATTACAATGTGTTCAAGATTTAAAAGCTCATTTAGTTTCGCTGGTGTTAGTTGGTCAAATACAATACAGGCTTAGGAAGATAGGGAAAGATTAGCAAAATTTCAGTGTTCTTGGTCTCCCACTAACACTCACAAAAAGAAACTACATACAATTTCTCTGACTTTCTTTATTAGACTAGGGTTAGAATGTATTCAAGATTTAATAGTTCATTTAGTTTGGTTAGTGTTAGTTGGTCAAATACAATACAGGCTTAAGAAGATAGAAATACAGAGGTATAAAGACCAATCCATAAAAACAGAAAAATATGTAAACTCACCTGTTGAATTGTAGCTTCTGTCTGAATATGTTCCTTCAGGATAATTTTCTTCACTGGATATTCTACATATTTAGGAGAAATAGTTGTCAATATAATTGTAGGGTTTGGACACACCAGTATAAGTAGTAAGATTAGTCCAATTTCACTGTTCTTGGTCTCACACTAATTCTCATAAAAAGAAACTATACATACCATTTCTCTGACTCTATTAGCCTAGGGTTAGAACGTGTTCAAGATTTAAAAGCTCATTTATATAAGTTTCGCTGGTGTTAGTTGGTCAAATACAATACAGTCTTAGGAAAATAGGGAAAGATTAGAAAAATTTCAGTGTTCTTGGTCTCACACAAACTCTCATAAAAAGAAACTACATACAATTCCTCTGACTTTCTTTACTAGACTAGGGTTAGAATGTGTTCAAGATTTAAAAGTTCATTTAGTTTGGTTAGTGTTAGTTGGTCAAATACAATGCAGGCTTAAGAAGATAGAAATACAGAGGCATAAAGACCAACCTATAAAAAACAGAAAAATAGGTAAACTCACCTGTTGAATTGTAGCTTCTGTCTGAATATGTTCCTTCAGGATAATTTTCTTCACTGGATATTCTACATATTTAGGAGAAATAGTTGTCAATATAATTGTAGGGTTTGGACACACCAGTATAAGTAGTAAGATTAGTCCAATTTCACTGTTCTTGGTCTCAAACTAACTCTCATAAAAAGAAACTACATACAATTTCTCTGACTCTCTTTATTAGCCGAGGGTTAGAATGTGTTCAAGATTTAAAAGCTCATTTAGTTTTACTGGTGTTAGTTGGTCAAATACAATACAGGCTTAAGGAAGATAAGGTAAGCTTAGTACAATTTCAGAGTTGTTGGTCTCACACTAACACTCTCCTAAAAAGAAACTAGATACCATTGTTCTGACTTGCTTCATTAGCCTAGGATTACAATGTGTTCAAGATTTAAAAGTTCATTTAGTTTGGTTAGTGTTAGTTGGTCAAATACAATAAAGGCTTAAGAAGATAGAAATACAGAGGCATAAAGACCAATCTGTAAAAAACAGAAAAACCTATAAAAAACAGAAAAATAGGTAAACTCACCAGTTGAATTGTAGCTTCTGTCAGAATATGTTCCTTCAGGTTAATTTTCTTCACTGGATATTCTACATATTTAGGAGAAATAGTTGTCAATATAATTGTAGGGTTTGGACACACCAGTATAAGTAGTAAGATTAGTCCAATTTCACTGTTCTTGGTCTCAAACTAACTCTCATAAAAAGAAACTACATACAATTTCTCTGACTCTCTTTATTAGCCGAGGGTTAGAATGTGTTCAAGATTTAAAAGCTCATTTAGTTTTACTGGTGTTAGTTGGTCAAATACAATACAGGCTTAAGGAAGATAAGGTAAGCTTAGTACAATTTCAGAGTTGTTGGTCTCACACTAACACTCTCATAAAAAGAAACTAGATACCATTGTTCTGACTTGCTTCATTAGCCTAGGATTACAATGTGTTCAAGATTTAAAAGTTCATTTAGTTTGGTTAGTGTTAGTTGGTCAAATACAATAAAGGCTTAAGAAGATAGAAATACAGAGGCATAAAGACCAATCTGTAAAAAACAGAAAAATAGGTAAACTCACCTGTTGAATTGTAGCTTCTGTCTGAATATGTTCCTTCAGGATAATTTTCTTCACTGGATATATCTACATATTTAGGAGAAATAGTTGTCAATATAATTGCAGGGTTTGGAGACACCAGTACAAGTAGTAAGATTAGTTCTATTCCACTGTTCTTGGTCTCTCACTAACTCTCACAAAAAGAAACTACATACCATTTCTCTGACTTTCTTTATTAGCCTAGGGGTTAGAATGTGTTCTAGATTTAAAAGTTCATTTAGGTCGGCTGGTGTTAGTTTGTTAAATATAATACAGGCTTAAGGAAGATAAGGTAAGCTTAGTACAATTTCAGAGTTGTTGGTCTCACACTAACACTATTTCTCTGACTCTCTTTATTAGCCTAGGGTTAGAATGTGTTCCAGATTTAAAAGCTCATTTAGTATGGCTGGTGTTAGTTGGTCAAATACAATACAGGCTTAGGAAGATAGGGAAAGTTTAGCAAAATTTCAGTGTTCTTGGTCTCACACTAACACTCTCATCAAAAGAAACTAGTGGCCATTTTTCTGACTTGCTTCAATAGCCTAGGATTACATTGTGTTCAAGATTTAAAAGTTCATTTAGTTTGGTTAGTGTTAGTTGATCAAATACAATAAAGGCTTAAGAAGATAGAAATACAGAGGCATAAAGACCAACCTGTAAAAAACAGAAAAATAGGTAAACTCACCTGCTGAATTGTAGCTTCTGTCTGAATATGTTCCTTCAGGTTAATTTTCTTCACTGGATATTCTACATATTTAGGAGAAATAGTTGTCAATATAATTGTAGGGTTTGGACACACCAGTATAAGTAGTAAGATTAGTTCCATTTCACTGCTCTTGGTCTCTCACTAACTCTCATGAAAAGAAATTGTAGATACCATTTTTCTGACGCTATTAGCCTAGGGTTAGAATGTGTTCAAGATTTAAAAGCTCATTTATATTAGTTTCGCTGGTGTTAGTTGGTCAAATACATTACAGTCTTAGGGAAATAGGGAAATATTAGCAAAATTACAGTATTCTTGGTCTCACACTAACACTCTCATAAAAAGAAACTAGATACCATTGTTCTGACTTGCTTCATTAGCCTAGGATTACAATGTGTTCAAGATTTAAAAGCTCTTTTAGTTTGGTTAGTTTTAGTTGGTCAAATACAATACAGGCTTAAGAAGATAGAAATACAGAGGCATAAAGACCAACCCATAAAAATAGAAAAATAGGTAAACTCACCTGTTGAACTGTAGCTTCTGTCTGAATATGTTCCTTCAGGTTAATTTTCTTCACTGGATATTCTAAATATTTAGGAGAAATAGCTGTCAATAGATTAGTCCAATTTCACTGTTCTTGGTCTCACACTAACTCTCATAAAAAGAAACTACATACAATTTCTCTGACTCTCTTTATTGGCCTAAGGTTAGAATGTGTTCGGGATTTAAAAGTTCATTTAGTTTGGTTAGTGTTAGTGGGTCAAATACAATAAAGGCTTAAGAAGATAGAAATACAGAGGTATAAAGACCAACCAATAAAAACTGAAAAATATGTAAACTCACCTGTTGAATTGTAGCTTCTGTCTGAATATGTTCCTTCAGGATAGTTTTCTTCACTGGATATTCTACATATTTAGGAGAAATAGTTGTCAATATAATTGTAGGGTTTGGACACACCAGTATAAGTAGTAAGATTAGTCCAATTTCACTGTTCTTGGTCTCACACTAACTCTCATAAAAAGAAACTATACATACCATTTCTCTGACGCTATTAGCCTAGGGTTAGAATGTGTTCAAGATTTAAAAGCTCATTTACATTAGTTTCGCTGGTGTTAGTTGGTCAAATACAATACAGTCTTAGGGAAATAGGGAAAGATTAGCAAAATTACAGTATTCTTGGTCTCACACTAACACTCTCATCAAAAGAAACTAGATACCATTGTTCTGACTTGCTTCATTAGCCTAGGATTACAATGTGTTCAAGATTTAAAAGCTCTTTTAGTTTGGTTAGTTTTAGTTGGTCAAATACAATACAGGCTTAAGAAGATAGAAATACAGAGGCATAAAGACCAACCCATAAAAAAACAGAAAATTAGGTAAACTCACCTGTTAAATTGTAGCTTCTGTCAGAATATGTTCCTTCAGGTTAATTTTCTTCACTGGATATTCTACATATTTAGGAGAAATAGTTGTCAATATAATTGTAGTGTTTGAACACACCAGTATAAGTAGTAAGATTAGTTCAATTTAACTGTTCTTGGTCTCTCACTAACTCTCATCAAAAGAAATTACATACCAATTCTCTTACTCTCTTTTTAGCCTAGGGTTAGAATGTGTTCAAGATTTAAAAGCTCATTTAGTTTGGCTGGTGTTAGTTGATCAAATACAATACAGGCTTAGGAAGATAGGGTAAGATTAGGAAAATTTCAGAGTTCTTGGTCTCACACAAACACACTCATAATAAGAAACTAGATACCATTTTTTTGACTTTCTTCATTAGCCTAGGATTACAATGTGTTCAAGATTTAAAAGCTCATTTAGTTTGGTTAGTTTTAGTTGGTCAAATACAATACAGGCTTAAGAAGATAGAAATACAGAGGCATAAAGACCAACCTGTAAAAACAGAAAAATAGGTAAACTCACCTGTTGAAATGTAGCTTCTGTCTGAATATGTTCCTTCAGATTAATTTTCTTCACTGGATATTCTACATATTTAGGAGAAATATCTGTTATTATAATTGTAGGGTTTGGAAACACCAGTACAAGTAGTAAGATTAGACCAATTTCAGTGTTCTTGGTCTCACACTAACTCTCATATAAAAAGAAACTACATACAATTTCACTGACTCTCTTTATTAGCCTAGGGTTAGAATGTGTTCAAGATTTAAAAGCTCATTTAGTTTGGTTAGTTTTAGTTGGTCAAATACAATACAGGTTTAAGAAGATAAAAATACATAGGCATAAAGATCAACCTGTAAAAACAGAAAAAATTAATAGGTAAACTCACCTGTTGAACTGTAGCTTCTGTCTGAATATGTTCCTTCAGGTTAATTTTCTTCACTGGATATTCTACATATTTAGAAGAAATAGCTGTCAATATAATTATAGGGTTTGGACACACCAGTGTAAGTAGTAAGATTAGTCCAATTTCACTGTTCTTGGTCTCACACTAATTCTCATAAAAAGAAACTATACATACCATTTCTCTGACTTTCTTTATTAGCCTAGGGTTAGAATGTGTTCTAGATTTTAAAGTTCATTTAGTTTGGTTAGTGTTAGTTGGTCAAATACAATAAAGGCTTAAGAACATAGAAATACAGAAGTATAAAGACCAATCCATAAAAACAGAAAAATATGTAAACTCACCTGTTGAATTGTAGCTTCTGTCTGAATATGTTCCTTCAGGATAATTTTCTTCACTGGATATTCTACATATTTAGGAGAAATAGTTGTCAATATAATTGTAGGGTTTGGACACACCAGTATAAGTAGTAAGATTAGTCCAATTTCACTGTTCTTGGTCTCACACTAATTCTCATAAAAAGAAACTATACATACCATTTCTCTGACTCTTTTAGCCTAGGGTTAGAATGTGTTCAAGATTTAAAAACTCATTTATATTAGTTTCGCTGGTGTTAGTTGGTCAAATACAATACAGTCTTAGGAAAATAGGAAAAGATTAGCAAAATTTCAGTGTTTTTGGTCTCACACTTACTCTCATAAAATGAAACTACATACAATTCCTCTGACTTTCTTTATTAGACTAGGGTTAGAATGTGTTCTAGATTTAAAAGTTCATTTAGTTTGGTTAGTGTTAGTTGGTCAAATACAATGCAGGCTTAAGAAGATAGAAATACAGAGGCATAAAGACCAACCTATAAAAAACAGAAAAATAGGTAAACTCACCTGTTGAATTGTAGCTTCTGTCAGAATATGTTCCTTCAGGTTAATTTTCTTCACTGGATATTCTACATATTTAGGAGAAATAGTTGTCAATATAATATTAGGGTTTGGACACACCAGTATAAGTAGTAAGATTAGTCCAATTTCACTGTTCTTGGTCTCAAACTAACTCTCATAAAAAGAAACTACATACAATTTCTCTGACTCTCTTTATTAGCCGAGGGTTAGAATGTGTTCAAGATTTAAAAGCTCATTTAGTTTTACTGGTGTTAGTTGTTCAAATACAATACAGGCTTAAGGAAGATAAGGTAAGCTTAGTACAATTTCAGAGTTGTTGGTCTCACACTAACACTCTCATAAAAAGAAACTAGATACCATTGTTCTGACTTGCTTCATTAGCCTAGGATTACAATGTGTTCAAGATTTAAAAGTTCATTTAGTTTGGTTAGTGTTAGTTGGTCAAATACAATAAAGGCTTAAGAAGATAGAAATACAGAGGCATAAAGACCAATCTGTAAAAAACAGAAAAATAGGTAAACTCACCTGTTGAATTGTAGCTTCTGTCTGAATATGTTCCTTCAGGATAATTTTCTTCACTGGATATTCTACATATTTAGGAGAAATAGTTGTCAATATAATTGTAGGGTTTGGACACACCAGTACAAGTAGTAAGATTAGTTCTATTTCACTGTTCTTGGTCTCTCACTAACTCTCACAAAAAGAAACTACATACCATTTCTCTGACTTTCTTTATTAGCCTAGGGTTAGAATGTGTTCTAGATTTAAAAGCTCATTTAGGTCGGCTGGTGTTAGTTGGTTAAATATAATACAGGCTTAAGGAAGATAAGGTAAGCTTAGTACAATTTCAGAATTGTTGGTCTCACACTAACACTCTCATCAAAAGAAACTAGATACCAATTCTCTGACTCTCTTTATTAGCCTAGGTTTAGAATGTGTTCAAGATTTAAATGCTCATTTAGATTGGCTGGTGTTAGTTGGTCAAATACAATAAAGGCTTAAGAAGATAGAAATACTGAGGCATAAAAACCAACCTGTTAAAAAAAGAAAAATAGGTAAACTCACCTGCTGAATTGTAGCTTCTGTATGAATATGTTCCTTCAGGTTAATTTTCTTCACAGTATATTCTACATATTTAGGAGAAATAGCTGTCAATATAATTGTAGGGTTTGGACACACCAGTATAAGTAGTAAGATTAATCCAATTTCACTGTTCTTGGTCTCTCACTAACTCTCATCAAAAGAAACTACTTACCAATTCTCTTACTCTCTTTTTAGCCTAGGGTTAGAATGTGTTCAAGATTTAAAAGCTCATTTAGTTTGGCTGGTGTTAGTTGATCAAATACAATACAGGCTTAGGAAGATAGGGTAAGATTAGAAAAATTTCAGAGTTCTTGGTCTCACACAAACACACTCATAATAAGAAACTAGATACCATTTTTTTTGACTTTCTTCATTAGCCTAGGATTACAATGTGTTCAAGATTTAAAAGCTCATTTAGTTTGGTTAGTTTTAGTTGGTCAAATACAATACAGGCTTAAGAAGATAGAAATACAGAGGCATAAAGACCAACCTGTAAAAACAGAAAAATAGGTAAACTCACCTGTTGAAATGTAGCTTCTGTCTGAATATGTTCCTTCAGGTTAATTTTCTTCACTGGATATTCTACATATTTAGGAGAAATAGCTGTTAATACAATTGTAGGGTTTGGAAACACCAGTACAAGTAGTAAGATTAGACCAATTTCAGTGTTATTGGTCTCACACTAACTCTCATAAAAAGAAACTACATACAATTTCACTGACTCTCTTTATTAGCCTAGGGTTAGAATGTGTTCAAGATTTAAAAGCTCATTTAGTTTGGTTAGTTTTAGTTGGTCAAATACAATAAAGGTTTAAGAAGATAGAAATACATAGGCATAAAGATCAACCTGCAAAAAACAGAAAAATAGGTAAACTCACTTGTTGAATTGTAGCTTCTGTCAGAATATGTTCCTTCAGGTTAATTTTCTTCACTGGATATTCTACATATTTAGGAGAAATAGTTGTCAATATAATTGTAGGGTTTGGACACACCAGTATAAGTAGTAAGATTAGTCCAATTTCACTGTTCTTGGTCTCAAACTAACTCTCATAAAAAGAAACTACATACAATTTCTCTGACTCTCTTTATTAGCCGAGGGTTAGAATGTGTTCAAGATTTAAAAGCTCATTTAGTTTTACTGGTGTTAGTTGGTCAAATACAATACAGGCTTAAGGAAGATAAGGTAAGCTTAGTACAATTTCAGAGTTGTTGGTCTCACACTAACACTCTCATAAAAAGAAACTAGACACCATTGTTCTGACTTGCTTCATTAGCCTAGGATTACAATGTGTTCAAGATTTAAAAGTTCATTTAGTTTGGTTAGTGTTAGTTGGTCAAATACAATAAAGGCTTAAGAAGATAGAAATACAGAGGCATAAAGACCAATCTGTAAAAAACAGAAAAATAGGTAAACTCACCTGTTGAATTGTAGCTTCTGTCTGAATATGTTCCTTCAGGATAATTTTCTTCACTGGATATTCTACATATTTAGGAGAAATAGTTGTCAATATAATTGTAGGGTTTGGACACACCAGTACAAGTAGTAAGATTAGTTCTATTTCACTGTTCTTGGTCTCTCACTAAATCTCACAAAAAGAAACTACATACCATTTCTCTGACTTTCTTTATTAGCCTAGGGTTAGAATGTGTTCTAGATTTAAAAGCTCATTTAGGTCGGCTGGTGTTAGTTGGTTAAATATAATACAGGCTTAAGGAAGATAAGGTAAGCTTAGTACAATTTCAGAGTTGTTGGTCTCACACTAACACTCTCATCAAAAGAAACTAGATACCAATTCTCTGACTCTCTTTATTAGCCTAGGTTTAGAATGTGTTCAAGATTTAAATGCTCATTTAGATTGCCTGGTGTTAGTTGGTCAAATACAATAAAGGCTTAAGAAGATAGAAATACTGAGGCATAAAAACCAACCTGTTAAAAAAAGAAAAATAGGTAAACTCACCTGCTGAATTGTAGCTTCTGTATGAATATGTTCCTTCAGGTTAATTTTCTTCACAGGATATTCTACATATTTAGGAGAAATAGCTGTCAATATAATTGTAGGGTTTGGACACACCAGTATAAGTAGTGAGATTAATCCAATTTCACTGTTCTTGGTCTCTCACTAACTCTCATCAAAAGAAACTACATACCAATTCTCTTACTCTTTTTTTAGCCTAGGGTTAGAATGTGTTCAAGATTTAAAAGCTCATTTAGTTTGGCTGGTGTTAGTTGATCAAATACAATACAGGCTTAGGAAGATAGGGTAAGATTAGAAAAATTTCAGAGTTCTTGGTCTCACACAAACACACTCATAATAAGAAACTAGATACCATTTTTTTGACTTTCTTCATTAGCCTAGGATTACAATGTGTTCAAGATTTAAAAGCTCATTTAGTTTGGTTAGTTTTAGTTGGTCAAATACAATACAGGCTTAAGAAGATAGAAATACAGAGGCATAAAGACCAACCTGTAAAAACAGAAAAATAGGTAAACTCACCTGTTGAAATGTAGCTTCTGTCTGAATATGTTCCTTCAGGTTAATTTTCTTCACTGGATATTCTACATATTTAGGAGAAATAGCTGTTAATATAATTGTAGGGTTTGGAAACACCAGTACAAGTAGTAAGATTAGACCAATTTCAGTGTTATTGGTCTCACACTAACTCTCATAAAAAGAAACTACATACAATTTCACTGACTCTCTTTATTAGCCTAGGGTTAGAATGTGTTCAAGATTTAAAAGCTCATTTAGTTTGGTTAGTTTTAGTTGGTCAAATACAATACAGGTTTAAGAAGATAGAAATACATAGGCATAAAGATCAACCTGTAAAAACAGAAAAAATTAATAGGTAAACTCACCTGTTGAACTGTAGCTTCTGTCTGAATATGTTCCTTCAGGTTAATTTTCTTCACTGGATATTCTACATATTTAGAAGAAATAGCTGTCAATATAATTGTAGGGTTTAGACACACCAGTATAAGTAGTAAGATTAGTCCAATTTCACTGTTCTTGGTCTCAAACTAACTCTCATAAAAAGAAACTACATACAATTTCTCTGACTTTCTTTATTAGCCTAGGGTTAGAATGTGTTCTAGATTTTAAAGTTCATTTAGTTTGGTTAGTGTTAGTTGGTCAAATACAATAAAGGCTTAAGAAGATAGAAATACAGAGGTATAAAGACCAATCCATAAAAACAGAAAAATATGTAAACTCACCTGTTGAATTGTAGCTTCTGTCTGAATATGTTCCTTCAGGATAATTTTCTTCACTGGATATTCTACATATTTAGGAGAAATAGTTGTCAATATAATTGTAGGGTTTGGACACACCAGTATAAGTAGTAAGATTAGTCCAATTTCACTGTTCTTGGTCTCACACTAATTCTCATAAAAAGAAACTATACATACCATTTCTCTGACTCTATTAGCCTAGGGTTAAAATGTGTTCAAGATTTAAAAGCTCATTTATATTAGTTTCGCTGGTGTTAGTTAGTCAAATACAATACAGTCTTAGGAAAATAGGGAAAGATTAGCAAAATTTCAGTGTTCTTGGTCTCACACTAACTCTCATAAAAAGAAACTACATACAATTTCTCTGACTTTCTTTATTAGCCTAGGGTTAGAATGTGTTCTAGATTTTAAAGTTCATTTAGTTTGGTTAGTGTTAGTTGGTCAAATACAATAAAGGCTTAAGAAGATAGAAATACAGAGGTATAAAGACCAATCCATAAAAACAGAAAAATATGTAAACTCACCTGTTGAATTGTAGCTTCTGTCTGAATATGTTCCTTCAGGATAATTTTCTTCACTGGATGTTCTACATATTTAGGAGAAATAGTTGTCAATATAATTGTAGGGTTTGGACACACCAGTATAAGTAGTAAGATTAGTCCAATTTCACTGTTCTTGGTCTCACACTAATTCTCATAAAAAGAAACTATACATACCATTTCTCTGACTCTATTAGCCTAGGGTTAGAACGTGTTCAAGATTTAAAAGCTCATTTATATAAGTTTCGCTGGTGTTAGTTGGTCAAATACAATACAGTCTTAGGAAAATAGGGAAAGATTAGAAAAATTTCAGTGTTCTTGGTCTCACACAAACTCTCATAAAAAGAAACTACATACAATTCCTCTGACTTTCTTTATTAGACTAGGGTTAGAATGTGTTCAAGATTTAAAAGTTCATTTAGTTTGGTTAGTGTTAGTTGGTCAAATACAATGCAGGCTTAAGAAGATAGAAATACAGAGGCATAAAGACCAATCTATAAAAAACAGAAAAATAGGTAAACTCACCTGTTGAATTGTAGCTTCTGTCTGAATATGTTCCTTCAGGATAATTTTCTTCACTGGATATTCTACATATTTCGGAGAAATAGTTGTCAATATAATTGTAGGGTTTGGACACACCAGTATAAGTAGTAGGATTAGTCCAATTTCAGTGTTATTGGTCTCACACTAACTCTCATAAAAAGAAACTACATACAATTTCACTGACTCTCTTTATTAGCCTAGGGTTAGAATGTGTTCAAGATTTAAAAGTTCATTTAGTTTGGTTAGTGTTAGTTGGTCAAATACAATACAGGCTTAAGAAGATAGAAATACAGAGGCATAAAGACCAACCTGTAAAAACAGAAAAATAGGTAAACTCACCTGTTGAAATGTAGCTTCTGTCTGAATATGTTCCTTCAGGTTAATTTTCTTCACTGGATATTCTACATATTTAGGAGAAATAGCTGTTATTATAATTGTAGGGTTTGGAAACACCAGTACAAGTAGTAAGATTAGACCAATTTCAGTGTTATTGGTCTCACACTAACTCTCATAAAAAGAAACTACATACAATTTCACTGACTCTATTTATTAGCCTAGGGTTAGAATGTGTTCAAGATTTAAAAGCTCATTTAGTTTGGTTAGTTTTAGTTGGTCAAATACAATACAGGTTTAAGAAGATAGAAATACATAGGCATAAAGATCAACCTGTAAAAACAGAAAAAATTAATAGGTAAACTCACCTGTTGAACTGTAGCTTCTGTCTGAATATGTTCCTTCAGGTTAATTTTCTTCACTGGATATTCTACATATTTAGAAGAAATAGCTGTCAATATAATTGTAGGGTTTAGACACACCAGTATAAGTAGAAAGATTAGTCCAATTTCACTGTTCTTGGTCTCAAACTAACTCTCATAAAAAGAAACTACATACAATTTCTCTGACTTTTTTTATTAGCCTAGGGTTAGAATGTGTTCTAGATTTTAAAGTTCATTTAGTTTGGTTAGTGTTAGTTGGTCAAATACAATAAAGGCTTAAGAAGATAGAAATACAGAGGTATAAAGACCAATCCATAAAAACAGAAAAATATGTAAACTCACCTGTTGAATTGTAGCTTCTGTCTGAATATGTTCCTTCAGGATAATTTTCTTCACTGGATATTCTACATATTTAGGAGAAATAGTTGTCAATATAATTGTAGGGTTTGGACACACCAGTATAAGTAGTAAGATTAGTCCAATTTCACTGTTCTTGGTCTCACACTAATTCTCATAAAAAGAAACTATACATACCATTTCTCTGACTCTATTAGCCTAGGGTTAGAACGTGTTCAAGATTTAAAAGCTCATTTATATAAGTTTCGCTGGTGTTAGTTGGTCAAATACAATACAGTCTTAGGAAAATAGGGAAAGATTAGAAAAATTTCAGTGTTCTTGGTCTCACACAAACTCTCATAAAAAGAAACTACATACAATTCCTCTGACTTTCTTTATTAGACTAGGGTTAGAATGTGTTCAAGATTTAAAAGTTCATTTAGTTTGGTTAGTGTTAGTTGGTCAAATACAATGCAGGCTTAAGAAGATAGAAATACAGAGGCATAAAGACCAACCTATAAAAAACAGAAAAATAGGTAAACTCACCTGTTGAATTGTAGCTTCTGTCTGAATATGTTCCTTCAGGATAATTTTCTTCACTGGATATTCTACATATTTAGGAGAAATAGTTGTCAATATAATTGTAGGGTTTGGACACACCAGTATAAGTAGTAAGATTAGTCCAATTTCAGTGTTATTGGTCTCACACTAATTCTCATAAAAAGAAACCATACATACCATTTCTCTGACTCTATTAGCCTAGGGTTAGAACGTGTTCAAGATTTAAAAGCTCATTTATATAAGTTTCGCTGGTGTTAGTTGGTCAAATACAATAAAGTCTTAGGAAAATAGGGAAAGATTAGAAAAATTTCAGTGTTCTTGGTCTCACACAAACTCTCATAAAAAGAAACTACATACAATTCCTCTGACTTTCTTTATTAGACTAGGGTTAGAATGTGTTCAAGATTTAAAAGTTCATTTAGTTTGGTTAGTGTTAGTTGGCCAAATACAATGCAGGCTTAAGAAGATAGAAATACAGAGGCATAAAGACCAACCTATAAAAAACAGAAAAATAGGTAAACTCACCTGTTGAATTGTAGCTTCTGTCTGAATATGTTCCTTCAGGATAATTTTCTTCACTGGATATTCTACATATTTAGGAGAAATAGTTGTCAATATAATTGTAGGGTTTGGACACACCAGTGTAAGTAGTAAGATTAGTCCAATTTCACTGTTCTTGGTCTCACACTAATTCTCATAAAAAGAAACTATACATACCATTTCTCTGACTCTTTTAGCCTAGGGTTAGAATGTGTTCAAGATTTAAAAACTCATTTATATTAGTTTCGCTGGTGTTAGTTGGTCAAATACAATACAGTCTTAGGAAAATAGGAAAAGATTAGCAAAATTTCAGTGTTCTTGGTCTCACACTAACTCTCATAAAAAGAAACTACATACAATTCCTCTGACTTTCTTTATTAGACTAGGGTTAGAATGTGTTCAAGATTTAAAAGTTCATTTAGTTTGGTTAGTGTTAGTTGGTCAAATACAATGCAGGCTTAAGATGATAGAAATACAGAGGCATAACGACCAACCTATAAAAAACAGAAAAATAGGTAAACTCACCAGTTGAATTGTAGCTTCTGTCTGAATATGTTCCTTCAGGATAATTTTCTTCACTGGATATTCTACATATTTAGGAGAAATTGTTGTCAATATAATTGTAGGGTTTGGACACACCAGTATAAGTAGTAAGATTAGTCCAATTTCACTGTTCTTGGTCTCAAACTAACTCTCATAAAAAGAAACTACATACCATTTCTCTGACTTTCTTTATTAGCCTAGGGTTAGAATGTGTTCTAGATTTAAAAGTTCATTTAGGTCGGCTGGTGTTAGTTGGTTAAATATAATACAGGCTTAAGGAAGATAAGGTAAGCTTAGTACAATTTCAGAGTTGTTGGTCTCACACTAACACTCTCATCAAAAGAAACTTGATACCAATTCTCTGACTCTTTATTAGCCTAGGTTTAGAATGTGTTCAAGATTTAAAAGCTCATTTAGTTTGGTTAGTTTTAGTTGGTCAAATACAATAAAGGCTTAAGAAGATAGAAATACTGAGGCATAAAAACCAACCTGTTAAAAAAAGAAAAATAGCTAAACTCACCTGCTGAATTGTAGTTTCTGTCTGAATATGTTCCTTCAGGTTAATTTTCTTCACTGGATATTCAACATATTTAGGAGAAATAGTTGTCAATATAATTGTAGGGTTTGGACACACCAGTATAAGTAGTAAGATTAGTTCAATTTCACTGCTCTTGGTCTCTCACTAACTCTCATAAAAAGAAACTACATACCATTTCTCTGACTCTCTTTATTAGCCTAGGGTTAGAATGTGTTCCAGATTTAAAAGCTCATTTAGTATGGCTGGTGTTAGTTGGTCAAATACAATACAGGCTTAGGAAGATAGGGAAAGTTTAGCAAAATTTCAGTGTTCTTGGTCTCACACTAACACTCTCATCAAAAGAAAATAGTGGCCATTTTTCTGACTTGCTTCAATAGCCTAGGATTACATTGTGTTCAAGATTTAAAAGTTCATTTAGTTTGGTTAGTGTTAGTTGGTCAAATACAATAAAGGCTTAAGAAGATAGAAATACAGAGGCATAAAGACCAACCTGTAAAAAACAGAAAAATAGGTAAACTCACCTGCTGAATTGTAGCTTCTGTCTGAATATGTTCCTTCAGGTTAATTTTCTTTACTGGATATTCAACATATTTAGGAGAAATAGTTGTCAATATAATTGTAGGGTTTGGACACACCAGTATAAGTAGTAAGATTAGTTCCATTTCACTGCTCTTGGTCTCTCACTAACTCTCATGAAAAGAAATTGTAGATACCATTTTTCTGACGCTATTAGCCTAGTGTTAGAATGTGTTCAAGATTTAAAAGCTCATTTATATTAGTTTCGCTGGTGTTAGTTGGTCAAATACATTACAGTCTTACGGAAATAGGGAAAGATTAGCAAAATTACAGTATTCTTGGTCTCACACTAACACTCTCATAAAAAGAAACTAGATACCATTGTTCTGACTTGCTTCATTAGCCTAGGATTACAATGTGTTCAAGATTTAAAAGCTCTTTTAGTTTGGTTAGTTTTAGTTGGTCAAATACAATACAGGCTTAAGAAGATAGAAATACAGAGGTATAAAGACCAACCCATAAAAATAGAAAAATAGGTAAACTCACCTGTTGAACTGTAGCTTCTGTCTGAATATGTTCCTTCAGGTTAATTTTCTTCACTGGATATTCTACAAATTTAGGAGAAATAGCTGTCAATATAATTGTAGGGTTTGGACACACCAGTATAAGTAGTAAGATTAGTCCAATTTTACTGTTCTTGATCTCAAACTAAGTCTCATAAAAAGAAACTACATACAATTTCTCTGACTTTCTTTATTAGCCTAGGGTTAGAATGTGTTCTAGATTTTAAAGTTCATTTAGTTTGGTTAGTGTTAGTTGGTCAAATACAATAAAGTCTTAAGAAGATAGAAATACAGAGGTATAAAGACCAATCCATAAAAACAGAAAAATATGTAAACTCACCTGTTGAATTGTAGCTTCTGTCTGAATATGTTCCTTCAGGATAATTTTCTTCACTGGATATTCTACATATTTAGGAGAAATAGTTGTCAATATAATTGTAGGGTTTGGACACACCAGTATAAGTAGTAAGATTAGTCCAATTTCACTGTTCTTGGTCTCACACTAATTCTCATAAAAAGAAACTATACATACCATTTCTCTGACTCTATTAACCTAGGGTTAGAACGTGTTCAAGATTTAAAAGCTCATTTATATAAGTTTCGCTGGTGTTAGTTGGTCAAATACAATACAGTCTTAGGAAAATAGGGAAAGATTAGAAAAATTTCAGTGTTCTTGGTCTCACACAAACTTTCATAAAAAGAAACTACATACAATTCCTCTGACTTTCTTTATTAGACTAGGGTTAGAATGTGTTCAAGATTTAAAAGTTCATTTAGTTTGGTTAGTGTTAGTTGGTCAAATACAATGCAGGCTTAAGAAGATAGAAATACAGAGGCATAAAGACCAACCTATAAAAAACAGAAAAATAGGTAAACTCACCTGTTGAATTGTAGCTTCTGTCTGAATATGTTCCTTCAGGATAATTTTCTTCACTGGATATTCTACATATTTAGGAGAAATAGTTGTCAATATAATTGTAGGGTTTGGACACACCAGTGTAAGTAGTAAGATTAGTCCAATTTCACTGTTCTTGGTCTCACACTAATTCTCATAAAAAGAAACTATACATACCATTTCTCTGACTTTCTTTATTAGCCTAGGTTTAGAATGTGTTCTAGATTTTAAAGTTCATTTAGTTTGGTTAGTGTTAGTTGGTCAAATACAATAAAGGCTTAAGAACATAGAAATACAGAGGTATAAAGACCAATCCATAAAAACAGAAAAATATGTAAACTCACCTGTTGAATTGTAGCTTCTGTCTGAATATGTTCCTTCAGGATAATTTTCTTCACTGGATATTCTACATATTTAGGAGAAATAGTTGTCAATATAATTGTAGGGTTTGGACACACCAGTATAAGTAGTAAGATTAGTCCAATTTCACTGTTCTTGGTCTCACACTAATTCTCATAAAAAGAAACTATACATACCATTTCTCTGACTCTATTAGCCTAGGGTTAGAACGTGTTCAAGATTTAAAAGCTCATTTATATAAGTTTCGCTGGTGTTAGTTGGTAAAATACAATACAGTCTTAGGAAAATAGGGAAAGATTAGAAAAATTTCAGTGTTTTTGGTCTCACACAAACTCTCATAAAAAGAAACTACATACAATTTCTCTGACTTTCTTTATTAGACTAGGGTTAGAACGTGTTCAAGATTTAAAAGTTCATTTAGTTTGGTTAGTGTTAGTTGGTCAAATACAATGCAGGCTTAAGAAGATAGAAATACAGAGGCATAAAGACCAACCTATAAAAAACAGAAAAATAGGTAAACTCACCTGTTGAATTGTAGCTTCTGTCTGAATAAGTTCCTTCAGGATAATTTTCTTCACTGGATATTCTACATATTTAGGAGAAATAGTTGTCAATATAATTGTAGGGTTTGGACACACCAGTGTAAGTAGTAAGATTAGTCCAATTTCCTTGTTCTTGGTCTCACACTAATTCTCATAAAAAGAAACTATACATACCATTTCTCTGACTCTTTTAGCCTACGGTTAGAATGTGTTCAAAATTTAAAAACTCATTTATATTAGTTTCGCTGGTGTTAGTTTGTCAAATACAATACAGTCTTAGGAAAATAGGAAAAGATTAGCAAAATTTCAGTGTTCTTGGTCTCACACTAACTCTCATAAAAAAAACTACATACAATTCCTCTGACTTTCTTTATTAGACTAGGGTTAGAATGTGTTCAAGATTTAAAAGTTTATTTAGTTTGGTTAGTGTTAGTTGGTCAAATACAATGAGGCTTAAGAAGATAGAAATACAGAGGCATAAAGACCAACCTTTAAAAAACAGAAAAATAGGTAAACTCACCTGTTGAATTGTAGCTTCTGTCAGAATATGTTCCTTCAGATTAATTTTCTTCACTGGATATTCTACATATTTAGGATAAATAGTTGTCAATATAATTGTAGGGTTTGGACACACCAGTACAAGTAGTAAGATTAGTTCTATTTCACTGTTCTTGGTCTCTCACTAACTCTCACAAAAAGAAACTACATACCATTTCTCTGACTTTCTTTATTAGCCTAGGGTTAGAATGTGTTCTAGATTTAAAAGCTCATTTAGGTCAGCTGGTGTTAGTTGGTTAAATATAATACAGGCTTAAGGAAGATAAGGTAAGCTTAGTACAATTTCAGAGTTGTTGGTCTCACACTAACACTCTCATCAAAAGAAACTAGATACCAATTCTCTGACTCTCCTTATTAGCCTAGGTTTAGAATGTGTTCAAGATTTAAAAGCTCATTTAGTTTGGTTAGTTTTAGTTGGTCAAATACAATAAAGGCTTAAGAAGATAGAAATACTGAGGCATAAAAACCAACCTGTTAAAAACAAAAAAATAGGTAAACTCACCTGCTGAATTGTAGCTTCTGTATGAATATGTTCCTTCAGGTTAATTTTCTTCACAGGATATTCTACATATTTAGGGGAAATAGCTGTCAATATAATTGTAGGGTTTGGACACACAAGTATAAGTAGTAAGATTAGTCCAATTTCACTGTTCTTGGTCTCTCACTAACTCTCATAAAAAGAAACTACATACCATTTCTCTGACTCTCTTTATTAGCCTAGGGTTAGAATGTGTTCCAGATTTAAAAGCTCATTTAGTATGGCTGGTGTTAGTTGGTCAAATACAATACAGGCTTAGGAAGATAGGGAAAGTTTAGCAAAATTTCAGTGTTCTTGGTCTCACACTAACACTCTCATCAAAAGAAACTAGTGGCCATTTTTCTGACTTGCTTCATTAGCTTAGGATTACATTGTGTTCAAGATTTAAAAGTTCATTTAGTTTGGTTAGTGTTAGTTGGTCCAATACAATAAAGGCTTAAGAAGATAGAAATACAGAGGCATAAAGACCAACCTGTAAAAAACAGAAAAATATGTAAACTCACCTTTTGAATTGTAGCTTCTGTCTGAATATGTTCCTTCAGGATAATTTTCTTCACTGGATATTCTACATATTTAGGAGAAATAGTTGTAAATATAATAGTAGGGTTTGGACACACCAGTATAAGTAGTAAGATTAGTCCAATTTCACTGTTTTTGGTCTCACACTAACTCTCATAAAAAGAAACTATAGATACCATTTCTCTGACACTATTAGCCTAGGGTTAGAATGTTTTCAAGAATTAAAAGCTCATTTATATTAGTTTCGCTGGTGTTAGTTGGTCAAATACAATACAGTCTTAGGGAAATAGGGAAAGATTAGCAAAATTACAGTGTTCTTGGTCTCACACTAACACTCATCAAAAGAAACTAGATACCATTGTTCTGACTTGCTTCATTAACCTTGGATTACAATGTGTTCAAGATTTAAAAGCTCTTTTAGTTTGGTTAGTTTTAGTTGGTTAAATACAATACAGGCTTAAGAAGATAGAAATACAGAGGCATAAAGACCAACCCATAAAAAACAGAAAATTAGGTAATCTCACCTGTTAAATTGTAGCTTCTGTCAGAATATGTTCCTTCAGGTTAATTTTCTTCACTGGATATTCTACATATTTAGGAGAAATAGTTGTCAATATAATTGTAGGGTTTGGACACACCAGTATAAGTAGTAAGATTAGTCCAATTTCACTGTTCTTGGTCTCAAACTAACTCTCATAAAAAAAAACTACATACAATTTCTCTGACTCTCTTTATTAGCCGAGGGTTAGAATGTGTTCAAGATTTAAAAGCTCATTTAGTTTTACTGGTGTTAGTTGGTCAAATACAATACAGGCTTAAGGAAGATAAGGTAAGCTTAGTACAATTTCAGAGTTGTTGGTCTTACACTAACACTCTCATCAAAAGAAACTAGATACCATTGTTCTGACTTGCTTCATTAGCCTAGGATTACAATGTGTTCAAGATTTAAAAGTTCATTTAGTTTGGTTAGTGTTAGTTGGTCAAATACAATAAAGGCTTAAGAAGATTCTTTATTAGCCTAGGTTTAGAATGTGTTCTAGATTTTAAAGTTCATTTAGTTTGGTTAGTGTTAGTTGGTCAAATACAATAAAGGCTTAAGAACATAGAAATACAGAGGTATAAAGACCAATCCATAAAAATTTCAGTGTTCTTGGTCTCACACTAACACTCTCATCAAAAGAAACTAGTGGCCATTTTTCTGAAACAGAAAAATATGTAAGCTCATTTAGTATGGCTGGTGTTAGTTGGTCAAATACAATACAGGCTTAGGAAGATAGGGAAAGTTTAGCAAAATTTCAGTGTTCTTGGTGTCACACTAACACTCTCATCAAAAGAAACTAGTGGCCATTTTTCTGACTTGCTTCATTAGCTTAGGATTACATTGTGTTCAAGATTTAAAAGTTCATTTAGTTTGGTTAGTGTTAGTTGGTCAAATACAATAAAGGCTTAAGAAGATAGAAATACAGAGGCATAAAGACCAACCTGAAAAAACAGAAAAATATGTAAACTCACCTGTTGAATTGTAGCTTCTGTCTGAATATGTTCCTTCAGGATAATTTTCTTCACTGGATATTCTACATATTTAGGAGAAATAGTTGTAAATATAATAGCAGGGTTTGGACACACCAGTATAACGCAGGAATCGCGATGGGACGGTGTAGCAGGTCTCATGCCCTCCCAGTGTCGTGGCCTACAACCACTATATGGGGGGAGTGGACAGAGGAGACCAGCTCAGGCAGTACTACAGAGTCAGGTGTAAAACCAGGAAAGCTTACCGGTACATCTTCTGGTTCCTCTTTGACAGCTGCATTGTCAATGCATACATCCTCCACAAGAGGTTTGTACCGGTGACAGAAATGAGCACCACGAAGGCCACAGTACGAACCTTCCGGTTACGTCTGGCTGAGGGCCTCATCGGCCAGTACTGTTCTCGGCAACGATACTGCCTCCCGAGACCAGTCCGAGATGCTGCCCAGGCCAGCCTAACACCACCTGTGAAGCGACGCCGGGGGGAGACAGGCTCTCCTCACCATCGAGGCACTGACTGCCACTTTCCCATCAAAGGACATCGGAGTAGGTGCGTCTACTGCTGGAACATGAGAGGCCATCGGCGCATTGAAACGAACATCAGGTGCAGGCAGTGTGGGACAGCTCTTTGCGCAACAGCACAGGATCCCCCCCTTGATGGCCCATCCTGTTTCGAGCGCTATCACACGGAGTGTCTGTGAGGGAGACCGCGTGATCGTACTCGTGTTATCCACCTACAAAACAGCTCTTTAAATAGCTATACATTCTTTCTGATTGCCCTTTATGACATCCTGTATATTATACCCTTTGTTCTTGTTACAATAAGTACAGGTACACACTGAACAAACATCAAACTTGTTACTTACCGTGCCTACCGTGAAATCTCGGGAAAGGTGCCGTTCTGGTTGGTTCGGTTCCTGTTCGTTCGGGATGTGACTACCACAATTCGAGAGCGCGACTTTTGTACTTTTCGAAAATAGTAACGTGTCTGTGTAAAATTTTCTTCGATTTCAAGTTAGAGCTCGAGAAAGCCACCGGCATCAAAATCACGCGTTCTTCATGAAATCCTGTGGGCACGTGGCGAATCATTTCCGGTTACGTACGGGCTATAATGGGTTAAGCCTGTATTGTATTTGACCAACTAACACCAGCCAAAATAAATGAGCTTTTAAATCTTGAACACATTCTAACCCTAGGCTAATAAAGAGAGTCAGAGAAATTGTATGTAGTTTCTTTTTATGAGAGTTAGTTTGAGACCAAGAACAGTGAAATTGGACTAATCTTACTACTTATACTGGTGTGTCCAAACCCTACAATTATATTGACAGCTATTTCTCCTAAATATGTAGAAGATCCAGTGCAGAAAATTAACCTGAAGGAACATATTCAGACAGAAGCTACAATTCAACAGGTGAGTTTACCTATTTTTCTGTTTTTTACGGGTTGGTCTTTATGCCTCTGTATTTCTATCTTCTTAAGCCTTTATTGCATTTGACCAACTAACACTAACCAAACTAAATGAACTTTTAAATCTTCAACACATTGTAATCCTAGGCTAATGAAGCAAGTCAGAACAATGGTATCTAGTTTCTTTTGATGAGAGTGTTAGTGTGAGACCAAGAACTCTGAAATTTTTCTAATCTTACCCTATCATCCTAAGCCTGTATTGTATTTGCCCAACTAACACCAGCCAAACTAAATGAGCTTTTAAATCTTGAACACATTCTAACCCTAGGCTAATGAAGAGAGTCAGAACAATGGTATGTAGTTTCTTTTGATGAGAGTGTTAGTGTGAGACCAAGAACACTGAAATTTTGCTAAACTTTCCCTATCTTCCTAAGCCTGTATTGTATTTGACCGTCTAACACCAGCCATACTAAATCAGCTTTTAAATCTAGAACACATTCTAACCCTAGGCTAATAAAGAGAGTCAGAGAATTGCTATGTAGTTTCTTTTTATGAGAGTTAGTGTGAGACCAAGAACAGTGAAATTGAACTGATCTTACTACTTATACTGGTGTTTCCAAACCCTACAATTATATTGACAACTATTTCTCCTAAATATGTAGAATATCCAGTGAAGAAAATTATTAACCTGAAGGAACATATTCAGACAGAAGCTACAATTCAACAGATGAGTTTACCTATTTTTCTGTTTTTTACAGGTTGGTCTTTATGCCTCTGTATTTCTATCTTCTTAAGCCTGTATTGTATTTGACCAACTAAAACTAACCAAACTAAATAAAAATTTAGATCTTGAACACATTGTAATCCTAGGCTATGGAAGCAAGTCAGAAAAATGGTATCTAGTTTCTTTTGATGAGAGTGTGTGTGAGATCAAGAACACTGAAATTTTGCTCATCTTACCCTATCTTCCTTAGCCTGTATTGTATTTGCCCAACTAACACCAGCCAAACTAAATGAGCTTTTAAATCTTGAACACATTCTAACCCTAGGCTAATAAAGAGAGTCAGAGAAATTGTAGGTAGTTTCTTTTTATGAGAGTTAGTTTAAGACCAAGAACAGCGAAATTGGACTAATCTTACTACTTATACTGGTGTGTCCAAACCCTACAATTATATTGACAGCTATTTCTCCTAAATATGTAGAATATCCAGTGAAGAAAATTAACCTGAAGGAACATATTCAGACAGAAGCTACAATTAAACAGGTGAGTTTACATATTTTTCTGTTTTTATGGGTTGGTCTTTATACCTCTGTATTTCTATCTTCTCAAGCCTGTATTGTATTAGACCAACTAAAACTAACCAAACTAAATGAGCTTTTAAATCTTGAACACATTGTAATCCTAGGCTAATGAAGCAAGTCAGAAAAATGGCATCTAGTTTCTTTTGATGAGAGTGTTAGTGTGAGACCAAGAACTCTGAAATTTTTCTAATCTTACCCTATCATTTTAAGCCTGTATTGTATTTGCCCAACTAACACCAGCCAAACTAAATGAGCTTTTAAATCTTAAACACATTCTAACCCTAGGCTAAAAAGACAGTCAGAGAATTGGTATGTCGTTTCTTTTGATGAGAGTGTTAGTGTGAGACCAACAACTCTGAAATTGTACTAAGCTTACCTTATCTTCCTTAAGCCTGTATTGTATTTGACCAACTAACACCAGCCAAACTAAATGAGCTTTTAAATCTTGAACACATTCTAACCCTAGGCTAATAAAGAGAGTGAGAGAAATTGTATGTAGTTTCTTTTTATGAGAGTTAGTTTAAGACCAAGAACAGTGAGATTGGACTAATCTTACTACTTATACTGGTGTGTCCAAACCCTACAATTATATTGACAGCTATTTCTCCTAAATATGTAGAATATCCAGTGAAGAAAATTAACCTGAAGGAACATATTCAGACAGAAGCTACAATTCAACAGGTGAGTTTACCTATTTTTCTGTTTTTATGGGTTGGTCTTTATACCTCTGTATTTCTATCTTCTCAAGCCTGTATTGTATTTAACCAACTAAAACCAACCAAACTAAATAAGCTTTAAAATCTTGAACACATTGTAATCCTAGGCTAATGAAGCAAGTCAGAAAAATGGTATCTAGTTTCTTTTGATGAGAGTGTTAGTGTGAGACCAAGAACTCTGAAATTTTTCTAATCTTACCCTATCATCCTAAGCCTGTATTGTATTTGCCCAACTAACACCAGCCAAACTAAATGAGCTTTTAAATCTTAAACACATTCTAACCCTAGGCTAAAAACACAGTCAGAGAATTGGTATGTAGTTTCTTTTGATGAGAGTCTTAGTGTGAGACCAACAACTCTGAAATTGTACTAAGCTTACCTTATCTTCCTTAAGCCTGTATTGTATTTGACCAACTAACACCAGCCAACCTAAATGAGCTTTTAAATCTTGAACACATTCTAACCCTAGGCTAATAAAGAGAGTCAGAGAAATTGTATGTAGTTTCTTTTTATGAGAGTTAGTTTGAGATCAAGAACAGTGAAATTGGACTAATCTTACTACTTATACTGGTGTGTCCAAACCCTACAATTATATTGACAGCTATTTCTCCTAAATATGTAGAATATCCAGTAAAGAAAATTAACCTGAAGGAACATATTGAGACAGAAGCTACAATTAAACAGGTGAGTTTACCTATTTTTATGTTTTTATGGATTGGTCTTTATACCTCTGTATTTCTATCTTCTTAAGCCTGTATTGTATTTGCCCAACTAACACCAGCCAAACTAAATGAGCTTTTAAATCTTGAACACATTGTAACCCTAGGCTAATAAAGAGAGTCAGAACAATGGTATCTAGTTTCTTTTGATGAGAGTGTTAGCGTGAGACCAAGATCACTGAAATTTTGCTAATCTTACTCTATCATCCTAAGCCTGTATTGTATTTGCCCAACTAACACCAGCCAAACTAAATGAGCTTTTAAATCTTAAACACATTCTAACCCTAGGCTAAAAAGACAGGCAGAGAATTGGTATGTCGTTTCTTTTCATGAGAGTGTTAGTGTGAGACCAACAACTCTGAAATTGTACTAAGCTTACCTTATCTTCCTTAAGCCTGTATTGTATTTGACCAACTAACACATGCCAAGCTAAATGAGCTTTTAAATCTTGAACACATTCTAACCTAAAGAGAGTCAGAGAAATTGTATGTAGTTCCTTTTTATGAGAGTTAGTGTGAGACTAAGAACAGTAAAATTGGACTAATCTTACTAAATATACTGGTGTGTCCAAACCCTACAATTATATTGACAGCTATTTCTCCTAAATATGTAGAATATCCAGTGGAGAAAATTAACCTGAAGGAACATATTCAGACAGAAGCTACAATTAAACAGGTGAGTTTATTTTTCTGTTTTTATGGGTTGGTCTTTATACCTCTGTATTTGTATCTTCTCAAGCCTGTATTGTATTTGACCAACTAAAACTAACCAAACTAAATGAGCTTTTAAATCTTGAACACATTGTAATCCTAGGCTAATGAAGCAAGTCAGAAAAATGGTATCTAGTTTCTTTTGATGAGAGTGATAGTGTGAGACCAAGAACTCTGAATTTTTTCTAATCTTACCCTATCTTCCGAAGCCTGTATTGTATTTGACCAACTAACACCAGCCAAACTAAATGAGCTTTTAAATCTTGAACACATTCTAAACCTAAGCTAAAAAGAGAGTCAGAGAATTGGTATGTAGTTTCTTTTGATGAGAGTGTTAGTGTGAGACCAACAACTCTGAAATTGTACTAATCTTACCTTATCTTTCTAAAGCCTGTATTGTATTTGACCAACTAACACCAGCCAAACTAAATGAGCATTTAAATCTTGAACACATTCTAACCCTAGGCTAATAAAGAGAGTCAGAGAAATGCTATGTAGTTTCTTTTAATGAGAGTTAGTGTGAGACCAAGAACAGTGAAATTGGACTACTTATACTGGTGTGTCCAAACCCTACAATTATATTGACAACTATTTCTCCTAAATATGTAGAATATCCAGTGAAGAAAATTAATCTGAAGGAACAAATTCAGACAGAAGCTACAATTCAATAGGTGAGTTAACATATTTGTCTGTTTTTATGGGTTGGTCTTTATACCTCTGAATTTCTATCTTCTTAAGCCTGTATTGTATTTGACCAACTAAAACTAACCAAACTAAATGAGCTTTTAAATCTTGAACACATTGTAAACTTAGGCTAATGAAGCAAGTCGGACAAATGGTATCTAGTTTCTTTTGATGAGAGTGTTAGTGTGAGACCAAGAACTCTGAATTTTTTTCTAATCTTTCCCTATCTTCCTAAGCCTGTATTGTATTTGACCAACTAACACTAACCAAACTAAATGAACATTTAAATCTTGAACACATTGTAATCCTAGGCTAATGAAGCAAGTCAGAAAAATGGTATCTAGTTTTTTTGATGAGAGTGTTAGTGTGATACCAAGAACACTGAAATTTTGCTAAACTTTCCCTATCTTCATAAGCCTTTGACCAACTGACACCAGCCAAACTAAATGAACTTTTAAATCTTGAACACATTGTAATCCTAGGCTAATGAAGCAAGTCAGAAAAATGGTATCTAGTTTCTTTTGATGAGAGTGTTAGTGTGAGACCAAGAACTCTGAATTTTTTCTAATCTTACCCTATCTTCCGAAGCCTGTATTGTATTTGACCAACTAACACCAGCCAAACTAAATGAGCTTTTAAATCTTGAACACATTCTAAACCTAAGCTAAAAAGAGAGTCAGAGAATTGGTATGTAGTTTCTTTTGATGAGAGTGTTAGTGTGAGACCAACAACTCTGAAATTGTACTAATCTTACCTTATCTTTCTAAAGCCTGTTTTGTATTTGACCAACTAACACCAGCCAAACTAAATGAGCATTTAAATCTTGAACACATTCTAACCCTAGGCTAATAAAGAGAGTCAGAGAAATGCTATGTAGTTTCTTTTAATGAGAGTTAGTGTGAGACCAAGAACAGTGAAATTGGACTACTTATACTGGTGTGTCCAAACCCTACAATTATATTGACAACTATTTCTCCTAAATATGTAGAATATCCAGTGAAGAAAATTAATCTGAAGGAACAAATTCAGACAGAAGCTACAATTAAACAGGTGAGTTTACCTATTTGTCTGTTTTTTACAGGTTGGTCTTTATGCCTCTGTATTTCTATCTTCTTAAGCCTCTATTGTATTTGACCAACTAACACTAACCAAACTAAATGAACTTTTAAATTTTGAACACATTGTAATCCTAGGCTAATGAAGCAAGTCAGAACAATTCTATCTAGTTTCTTTTGATGAGAGTATTAGTGTGAGACCAAGAACACTGAAATTTTGCTAATCTTTCCCTATCTTCCTAAGCCTGAATTGAATTTGACCAACTAACACCAGCCAAACTAAATGAGCTTTTAAATCTTGAACACATTGTAATTTTAGGCTAATGAAGCAAGTCAGAACAATGGTATCTAGTTTCTTTCGATGAGAGTGTTAGTGTGAGACCAACAACTCTGAAATTTTGCTAATCTTACCCTATCATCCTAAGCCTGTATTGTATTTGCCCAACTAACACCAGCCAAACTAAATGAGCTTTTAAATCTTGAACACATTCTAACCCTAGGCTAATAAAGAGAGTCAGAGAAATTGTATGTAGTTTCTTTTGATGAGAGTTAGTTTAAGACCAAGAACAGTGAAATTGGACTAATCTTACTACTTATACTGGTGTGTCCAAACCCTACAATTATATTGACAGCTATTTCTCCTAAATATGTAGAGTATCCAGAGAAGAAAATTAACCTGAATGAACATATTCAGACAGAAGGTACAATTAAACAGGTGAGTTTACCTATTTTTCTGTTTTTATGGGTTGGTCTTTATACCTCTGTATTTCTATCTTCTCAAGCCTGTATTGTATTTGACCAACTAAAACTAACCAAACTAAAAGAGCTTTTAAATCTTGAACACATTGTAATCCTAGGGTAATGAAGCAAGTCAGAAAAATGGTATCTAGTTTCTTTTGATGAGAGTGTTAGTGTGAGACCACGAACTCTGAATTTTTTCTAATCTTACCCTATCTTCCGAAGCCTGTATTGTATTTGACCAACTAACACCAGCCAAACTAAATGAGCTTTTAAATCTTGAACACATTCTAAACCTAAGCTAAAAAGAGAGTCAGAGAATTGGTATGTAGTTTCTTTTGATGAGAGTGTTAGTGTGAGACCAACAACTCTGAAATTGTACTAATCTTACCTTATCTTTCTAAAGCCTGTTTTGTATTTGACCAACTAACAGCAGCCAAACTAAATGAGCATTTAAATCTTGAACACATTCTAACCCTAGGCTAATAAAGAGAGTCAGAGAAATTGTATGTATTTTCTTTTTATGAGAGTTAGTTTAAGACCAAGAACAGTGAAATTGGACTAATCTTACTACTTATACTGGTGTTTCCAAACCCTACAATTATATCGACAGCTATTTCTCCTAAATATGTAGAATATCCAGTGAAGAAAATTAACCTGAAGTAACATATTCAGACAGAAGCTACAATTAAACAGGTGAGTTTACCTATTTTTCTGTTTTTATGGGTTGGTCTTTATGCTTCTGTGTTTGTATCTTCTTAAGCCTGTATTGTATTTGACCAACTAAAACTAACCAAACTTAATGAGCTTTTAAATCTTGAACACATTGTAATCCTAGGCTAATGAAGCAAGTCAGAACAATTGTATCTAGTTTCTTTTGATGAGAGTGTTAGTGTGAGACCAAGAACTCTGAAATTTTACCCTATCTTCCTAAGCCTGTATTGTATTTGACTAACTAACACCAGCCAAACTAAATGAGCTTTTAAATCTTGAACACATTCTAAACGTAAGCTAAAAAGAGAGTCAGAGAATTGGTATGTAGTTTCTTTTGATGAGAGTGTTAGTGTGAGACCAACAACTCTGAAATTTTTCTAATCTTACCCTATCTTCCTAAGCCTTTAATTGTATTTGACCAACTAACACCAGCCAAACTAAATGAGCTTTTAAATTACTGGAGTAGCATCAAGAAACACACAACTCCATGTGGCCAGAGTCAAACCTGCTGTAGTTGTTGAGTCACTCTTTCAATGTCCTCTTTCAGATGTGTGTTCTCCTCCACCAGTGTTGTCACAGCACTGGTAGCTGCTTCAGGGCTGATGTCAGTGCTCTGAGACAGCCCGTTGGAGGCTAGTGTAACCAGCTGCTCACATAAAGTGGACATCTGTATGCACAAGAGGCATACACACGCAACAGGGGTATACATAACACCGGCACCCATACACAATGACATATGCATAGCATAAACAAGTTATTCTCAAGCAGCCAGCCTGCGATATAATCTCACACCATGTAGCATTGGGCATGACTGTGGCTCTCCGTAGTGATTCATGAGATTGAAAAGCTGTCATACAGTATATTTCTTCATTCTATTATCACTGGAGGTCAACATGTTTCTCACCTCGTAATGGACAAACATAGCCTGAAAGCAGTTGGTGAGTACATATTCACACTATTATCCAACGACCGATCAATGTTATATGATATACGTAACCCGGCCTAGTACATTAGAGTATTTTACAAAAGGATATTCGCATGTGTACCTTTATGTTTCGCTTTATCAAGTATGGTTACTCTCTCTCTCTTTTGCTTCTGAAACTTGGTCTTCTAAAAATCTTGTGATTTAAGCTGTCAACCTAATGAGAAGATGAGAGCTTGACAGTGTTACATACATGAACGATAAACCTACAAAACAGCCATGTGGTTTCAATTTAATACTACTTACCTGTTTAGCTGTAGCATTCTCTTCTTGGTAATTTCAGATTTCCTCTTTCATTCATTACCGCTGAGCTTCTCTTCATTAGCTTGGCTTTGTTTTAATCTCTAAAGAACAGGAAGCTGAATATCAGCTTATCATTCGCAAAATCATGTCTTGTACGTAGTAAAACTATGTCAGTCATGTACTTTAACGATTTGAGGACAGTGCACAGTGCATAAATCTAACATCTATTGTTACGTAAGTTTGAACACCCACACATATACATATGCACCGCAGCAGCTGGAAGTATAGCTTCCAGTGCAAACATAGACGTACATGCATACAAGAGCTGTATGTACACAGAATCACCATACCCAATGTTATGTACATGACACACATATGTATACAGTGCACATGATGCTGACCTGCTTTTGAAGGGAAGCATTAATTAGATGTACGTCTTTCTCTACACTCTTGTTTCAGTTGAGAGGAGCGCCTTGCAGAAAGTTTGCTCTCCTACTGTAATCTCCGGTTTTCCTGAGTCAGTGAAGTCACAGTGGCATCCTTGCCCATCAGCTCTTTCCAGAGTGAAGAGCTACGGCTAGTAGCAGACTGCAGTTGGCTCTCAGTGTCAGCTAGCTGTTAAAGATAACAATTCACAAGTTCCATACACTCTTATGGTAGTAGACTACTGTCAAGGAAGCATGTTGCATAGCACGTGACAGTCATACATGCTGCATGTACAACAGTGTAGACGTAATATGAGACAGTCATACTTGCTCTAACATACTGCATGTATAGCAGTGTATGAATGGTACTGTAGACAAGACTCTCCCTTTTGGATAAACGTGTGGTCTACAGTAGACCGTAGTATGCCACATGCTTTGAATGCAAGTTTCAACATGCACCTGCCCATGCTGTTGACCAAATGTGTAATTAACATACATACATGTACGTAAGTACGTATATACATACAGGTTTATACTGTCAGTGATACAGACCTGTTTTCTTCAGCATTTCTACACCAGATATCATTTCTTGCAAAAGATTTTCAAATGATTCCAGGTGCTCCTCCATAGAAACATAGCTACGTATGCAAAACATTGTATACATTACTTTGAAACTAACTGTGAAAGCACCACAACTACATGAAACATGAACAGTTTAACATGAAACGATTAGTCTGCAGCAGAGAGTAACCCAAACTAGTAAAGTCTATTACAAGCTAAAGATGAAAAATGTGTGTGTGTGTTTCATATGCATGATGCCCATGCAGCCTTGACAGGGTTAGTTCAGAGCTATACGCAGTCTCTACAATATTTCTGCTCTGCTTTCCAATAATTTATGTACCACAGATCTAGAATAATGGTATTGAATGTCCGACTCAAATGAAACCAATAGTGCAGACTTACATTCCAACAAATCGAACCTACCGTGCCTATTCCTTCCTTGGTGTGGAGAACTGGGATCTGATACAGTTGTATTGAAATGGGCTAAACGAAAAAGAAGAAGGAAATACGTTGCTTGAGGCTGCTTCTCTGCTAGCAACTGCATCTAAAAATTACATATCACTGGCTGACGGCAGTTGCCAATACGTATGCATGCGTAACAGACTGTGACTAAGGATTTTGTTAAAAGGTGATAGTCACTGGTATGTGTTAGCAGTAGTCGTGTTATAGACAGCTAAAGTAAAGTAAAGCCAAAAACAGTGATAACTGATGAGGCCTAATAAAGTGTTCAGATGTGCAGGTCTGCTCTGCAACATACTCCATAATGATCTCACACTAAGGCCTAGCCACACTTATCACTCTATGCCAGCTGACCACTCAAGAGTCACTACTCTGGCAATATTGTAATGTTGCTAGCAGTTGCACACAATTTGGAAATCCTGTCCATATCTTTACAGGTGGTCTGACTTGCACAGTGTTTACACACTACATACACGTTCCTGTGACAAACTCTCGCAATTAATTCATCCTCCAGTATAGAATTGACATGTACATGGACATGTCTACAGCTACATCTACTTGTACACGTACATAGCAAGTAGCTCAGCTGAAAGCTGAAGAGTTTGCGATGTACATGTAATACACACTGTGCAAATATGCATATTACTATAGGACTAGACTCGTGACAAGACCAAGTGACTATCGGAGGCCAGTTTCATAGACTGAGACGGAAGGTTAAATCATACACCAGATCTTGAGTGTCTCTCCAGAGCAATACAGCTTGTGATAAACCTCAAACTTCAGTTACTCTTGCCAACTTCCACATGTCTGTACCACTAGGGACAGGTCAAAGGGCATGCGCACTATTATTATAATTATCATATACACGTAATTAAGTGTCGACCCATCAATGAGAATAGATATATGCCCACAGCTTCTACAAGTACGTAACTGTTTACGTCTATCACCCTGTATGTTGCGGCATGTACATATGCTCATTGTCGTTGAAGAGTCCTGTCATTACTGACATTACATAGTGAACAAGATAACAGAAGCTGTAGTACATGTACATGTAGTTCCAAACACTCTGGCCACTGAATTAGTAGTGCATAATAACGTAGCTACGTGCAGACACTACTGTAAAACCATTGGAATATTGACTGTAATTCACAGCTAGCCCTATGTCTCAGTATTCAGCGCGGGGTACGTCTTCTTGAAGACCTCTAGTTAGTATTAATTCTATTTCAAAGTTACTAGCTCCAACCACCTAGTCTTAATGAAGAAGCCTTTTAAGTAAAGAATGGTACACACTACAAGTTGAGAAACACGCACAGTTGTGCTAATTGCAGTCAGTACTGAGACAGAAGTGATATACTCAAAGGTAGATGTGGCTTACCAGATTCAGTTGAAAAGCCTTCCTCTCCTCACATTCCAATTCCATTTCTTCCTTATCCTGGAAGTGAAATGCAGTATTAATTTTCACTAAATATTGGGATAAATAGCTGCAGTAGTAGACAGCTACTAGGAAAATTGCATACATAACTATGTACAGTCTAAACTACTTACTTCAAGAACGTTCTTGCCTTGTATAATGATATTGGGAGAGGTCATGCACTCCAGGTTAATATGCAGTATTGCAGGCCGGTGTTTGTCTGCACATACTACGAGCTGTGTTGTACCTGTTTTACTTGTTCCAGCTCCTCCATCACAGTAGCTGTAATTCTCTTTTCTTCCTCCAGAGAAACGTCCTTGTCATTCTCCAGTTGTATCTTCATTTCCTCTAATTGCTTTTGATACATCTCCTGCATTGCATACAACAGTCACTCTAAAACTGAGTTCTTCTATAGGTTAAATTATAAGGAATAAATATATTGAAATGTGGCAGATTGCTGGTCCTTGATACTGTGTCAATTTAGTGTAGCTGTGATTCACCAGCAGCCTGCCAGGAGAGATCCTTGCTTTGAGATGGAAAAATTCTAGCGTGGCAGGTAAGGTGAGAATGAAGATTGTCCTTATACATAAACTACTAGGATCACTAGTAAAGCACTTTGGCCCAGTGGTGGATAAACACTATGATCAAGGGCAACAACACACCAATCATCCAGTCCATTGGGGGAGTAAAAGCCTGTTTTCTCCTTTCATAATGGAAAATAGGTATACGTATCAGCCATCACCACACACACACACTAGCATCATGGCCAACCAAGTTAGAGGGCTTCAAGATGAAGGGATTAGTGCTGCTCATCTTGGTAACAGACATAGATACACACATACGTGTATACTACTATGTTGGGGCTGTTCATGATCCTGAGAATATCCTGATGAGAAAAGGAATGCCTAACCGGCTTGAGATTTTTGCTATTCTCAATATTATTCTCCTAGTTTTCTTCTTACATTAGTTATAGAATTAAATTATCTTTGTTACATAAGTGAACATTCTATACAATCCATAAAAGACAAGTAGATATTAACATGTCGACACTACTTCACCAGCCACTTGATCAGACATTATTGATACCATCACAGAGGGCTGGCTAGCCACTCAACCAAAAAAAACCTCAATCTATTGAGTGCTCAGTCCCTGTGAATTGCCGGTCGGAGCACGTGAACTACACTCTCACATTCTTTCCCACATAACCAACACTGCCTATCATCATTTTTACTGCCTATCATCATTTTTATCTTCCTAACTCTTCATTCAGACCATTAGTACCAGACCTCAACTTAAACCCCATATTCCCTTACTGCTTCATTACACGTTTTAGAAGAGCAGCCAAGTATCTTTTTAGATGCTACTAGTCTATCGAGCTAGACCCTCCTCAGCGCTTAGCTAAGCATAGAGGAGGGTCTAGCTCGATAGACTAAGATGCTACTAGCTAAATACGTAGATTCCAAACTGCTATTCTCGACATTAGGAAAGCGGCTTTGAGTTAAGGTTTGGGTAGGCAGTTTTGAGAATGTTTGCATGTACATGTAACAGTGACAACACTTTTGTCCAGCACACTAATGCCTTTGATCTACTAGGACAACACTAGTAACACTTGCATGGGTACAAGAAACTCTCGGAAACACAATTAGGCTAAAGAAGATATGCTTATTCTGAATCAGACTTGTAAAAGGCTGAAAAATTCCCTAATATTGGTTATTAATTTTTGTTCTGCAAGCCACACACATTTAATCTACATGTACGTAATCACCAAATCTGAGCATCCGTCTATTAATGTTCTGCTTGCATTGTACATGACTCAGTATGCAATATCCAGTCTGAGATATGCTCATATTACAATGATTGTATGTCACTTACTTGCTCCTCCTGTTTAGTCGTCTCTACAACCTTTAGTAGCCTCTGCTCTTCATCCTGTTTCATTGCAGCCACAGCCCCAGAGAGGGCTTCACTGTGCTCTATTTCAATAAGAGACAACCTGTAGAAGTAGACTTACATATTCACAACTGTTGTGACCAGCATGACCAGGATTACTATGGGTATAATATAGGCGTATTCATTCCAGTTTCTGCACTTTTGATGCATTCTCGACAACCATATCTACTTATTTCCCAGTTTTTTTTCACATAGTAAAATAATTATTACGTGCGAAAAGAAAAGCTGGGAAGTAGAGCCTAGGAACGAGGCTACATGTAGTGTGTAGCACCTACTCATGTTGTGTTGCAGCATGGAACCTCAGTTACATATATATGTAGCTCATGTGTATGTGTGTATGTGTGTATGTGTATTTTGGCCTGGGAACAATACATTTAGTATCCAGCTGTTCTTTTCGTTTGATACATGAAAACATGAAAAATTTCATGTGTCATTCAAAATTTGTCTAAAACTGGTGGAATTTATGATTCTAACCTTCAGTCAATAGCAGAGCCAAACCCATCTCCAGTACGTTGCCAAACCCCAATTGTCAGTTAATTGTGGGGTTAATTGTGGGGTATGTTACGGTGCATGTGGTCTTTAGATGAGAGCACATATGATACTTGTAACAATAAGAGTGCCTATAGAAAGATGTCATCTTGACAGGACATAGTTTAACAATATTGGCTTTAAAAAAATTGTAGGGCAGTAATTTTCGATTACGTAGGCTGTGAATAGCAGTGGGCATATGTATGCTCATACATGTATACTCTATGGAAATATGTAGGTATGTTCAAGGTAGAGAATTAGAAGCAGTAAAATAAACTGTTTATACCATGAAACCACTATAAAATTATAGGCACTTAGAATAATCTCCTGCTTTAAACAAACTGAATATGTGTATGGTAGAAACGTATCTATCACATAGAAATCTCACCATCCACACACTTTTCATTACTTTACAAGCTAGCTAGCTGGCTCTTAACCAGGCAAGGTTTTCTCCAATATAGTTCAATGTGAATTTATATGGATTTTTGGGTACTAATATAGAATCAGAAAAAGTTTACACTTTTTCTGGGTTCATAAATGTGCCCTTGGCTAGCAAAGAGCCAGATCTTCTGTTCAACCATATATTATTAAAAACTTTTTACTTTTTTCAAGTTACTACTACAATGAAGTGCATCACCTTCATTCCCAGAAAGCACTCAACAACACTATGAACTCCAGAACACACAGCAGAATGACTATCTTGCAGCTGTATGAAATACAGGAAGTGGCAATAAACACATTAAACGTATATGTACATATACGCAGTAATTAAAATACATACGTGCCTGTATACGTAGTTACTATAATTATAGTTCTGCCATAACATAGGGCCTGGAGTGTATATTATACTAAAGATTAAGGAATATTTCAGTCGTAGATCTCAATATATATGCAGCAGGCTATGGAACCTTTACTTCCCAAAGTGTGTTCGATGATGCTACATGAATCAGTTTGTTTATGCAGAGAGTATTTCTATTACCACCAGCAACAACAGCAATGATTCTTAACCATATTTCCTGCGTATACACCTGCACCTCTGCTTCTTTGCCGTACTTATACACTTATACAGTGTGTTACTGATTTTTTGCAGAACACAGTGCTCCAGAAATGAATGAATGACGTAGGTATATATGTATACAATAAATATGTACACTGTTTTTCTGCGTACATGGTGTATGGATATGTAGATTACTGGAGTAGCATCAAGAAACACACAACTCCATGTGGCAAGAGTCAAACCTGCTCCAGTTGTTGAGTCACTCTTTCAATGTCCTCTTTCAGATGTGTGTTATCCTCCACCAGTGTTGTCATAGCACTAGTAGCTGCTTCAGGGCTGATGTCAGTGCTCTGAGACAGCCCGTTGGAGGCTAGTGTAACCAGCTGCTCACATAAAGTGGACATCTGTATGCACAAGAGGCATACACACGTGACAGGGGTATACATAACACCGGCACCCATACACAATGACATATGCATAGCATAAACAAGTTATTCTCAAGCAGCCAGCCTGCGATATAATCTCACACCATGTAGCAATGGGCATGACTGTGGCTCTCCGTAGTGATTCATGAGATTGAAAAGCTGTCATACAGTATATTTCTTCATTCTATTATCACTGGAGGTCAACATGTTTCTCACCCCGTAATGGACAAACATAGCCTGAAAGCAGTTGGTGAGTACATATTCATACTATTATCCAGCGACTGATCTATGTTATATGATATACGTAACACAGCCTAGTACATTAGAGTATTTTACAAAAGGATATTCGCTTATATTTCGCATTATCAAGTACGGTTACTCTCTCTCTTTTGCTTCATAAACTTGGTCTTCTAAAAAATCTTGTGATTGAAGCTGTCAAGTTAATGAAAAGATGAGATCTTGACAACATTACATACATACACGATAGACCTACAAAACAGCCATGTGGTTTCAATTTAATACTACTTACCTGTTTAGCAGTAGCATCATTTTTCTCTTCTTGGTAAGTTCAGATTTCCTCTTTCGGTCATTACCGCTGAGCTTCTCTTCATTAGCTTGGCTTTGTTCTAATCTCTAAAGAACAGGAAGCTGAATATCAGCTTATCATTCGCAAAATCATGTCTTTTACGTAATAAAAATATGTCAGTCATGTACTTTAACAATTTAAGGACAGTGCACAGTGCATAAATCTAACATCTATTGTTACGTAAGTTTGAACACCCACACATATACATAGCTATGCACCGCAGAATCTGGAAGTATAGCCTTGGAAACCGGTGAAATTGCATTACTGTTCTACTGTACTTCACAAGCTCAAAACATACTCACTGACAGCACGTGAGAGTTAATCACAGCATATCAAGTGTTGAAAGCATATTAAATGTATTACTAAGTGCGCATCGTAGTGATTCAGAATACTACATATGATTTGAACATCCTGTTTCTCCATACTCCAATAATTGACAGTTACTTTCTACACATTTACCTTTTGAAGATCATTATTTAGTTCTGTCAACTTTTCACCTGTTGTATGTATGCAACATGAAACAATAACAGAAGAGAGCAGCAACACATACATGGGTGCTGCATGATACTATCTTAAGAGAGTAATTACAGTTAGAATTGGCAGGTCATATTGGCGAGTGTTTCTAGTGGGTTTAGTAGCTACGCATAAAACTTGCCTACTGACTAGCAATCAGAATGTCCTGGGTTCAACTCCCAGCTAGGCTCTGGTTTTAGGAGGTATGATACAGTAAAGTAGCTTCTTTACTGCTAACACAAACTTCTGGTAAGAGTAACTGGGCACTTATAATTCAAACAAATAGTCCCGGGTTTTTGCCCGAGTACCAGGCCTTCAAGTTAACAATACCTTTAAAATCCGGAAGGTGTGAAAATGTATATTGCCCTAGTCCAAACATATACGTACATGCATACAAGAGCTGTATGTGCACAGAATCAACATACCCAATGTTATGTACATGACACACATATGTATACAGTGCACATGATGCTGACCTGCTTTTGAAGGGAAGCATTAATAAGATGTACGTCTTTCTCTACACTCTTGTTTCAGTTGAGAGGAGCGCCTTGCAGAAAATTTGCTCTCCTCCTGTAACCTCCGGTTTTCCTGAGTCAGTGGAGTCACAGTGGCATCCTTGCCCATCAGCTCTTTCCGGAGTGAAGAGCTATGGCTAGTAGCAGACTGCAGTTGGCTCTCAGTGTCAGCTAGCTGTTAAAGATAACAATTCACAAGTTTCATACACTCTTATGGTAATAGAATACTGCCAAGGAAGCATGTTGCGTAGCACGTTTCACATTAAAGCTGAGCCACATCACATGACAGTCTTACATGCTGCATGTACAGCAGTGTAGACATAATATGAGACAGTCATACTTGCTCTAACATACTGCATGTGTAGCAATGCATGAATGGTACTGTAGATACAGACTCTCCTTTCTGGATAAAGGTGTGGTCTACAGTAGAACGTAGTATGCTACATGCTTTGTATGCAAGTAAGTTTCAACATGCACCTGCCCATGCTGTTGACCAAATGTGTAATTAACATACATACATGTACGTAGGTACATACATACATACAGGTTTATACTGGCAGTTTGAAGTGATACAGACCTGTTTCTTCAGCATTTCTACACCAGATATCATTTCTTGCAAAAGATTTTCAAATGATTCCAGGGGCTCCTCCATAGAAACATAGCTACGTATGCAAAACATTGTATACATTACTTTGAAACTAACTGTGAGAGCACCACAACTACTACATGTAACATGAGCAGTTAAACATGCAATGATTAGTATGCAGCAGAGAGTGATCCAAAACTAGTAAAGCCTATTACAAGCTAAGATGGAAAATGTGTGTGTGTGTTTCATAGGCATGATGCCCATACGCAGCTTTGACAGAGTATAGGAATAGTTCAGAGCTATACGCAGTCTCTACAATATTTCTGCCTTGCTTTCCACATAATTTACATACCTCAGATCTTTAGCCATTGGGTTTTTCTTGTAAGCAGCCAGTTTTTTCCTTAGTTCAGCTATAATAGCATCTTTTCTCTGGCTCTCAGACTCAAACAGAGCCAGCCTACAGACTCTGTCCGTTAGACACTGCACTTGATAATCCTGTAAAACGGGGCATGTAGTCTGAATATGTATGTAACTGGTAATTTCAGAATCCAGTACACAAACCTTGAAAAGCAGATACATGTATGTACATAGTCAGCTGTGTACATACATGTACATGTACATGTAAGTAAGGGCCAATGATCAGAACAGGCTGATGGCCCACTCAGACTAACCATCTTTTCGAGTGTATACAGCAAGTTTTCCAGCAAGGAAAATAAACCACTTAATACAAAACGTGCATCACAATAATGTGTTCTACGACGCCAAGAGCAACTATCCTGTGCTATCTATTTTGGCCTGCATGTAGGAGGGCCAGGGATGTAGCTAGAATGAGATTCCATGAGTAAAACATATTTAATATACCTTCTCAATAAGGGCATCATGTATACGTAGCAAAGAGTTGCTTTCAGAATCCTCTCCTGCTCTTGCTCTTTGTTCCACAACATCCTGTCCTAAAACAGGACCAAGAATAACAATATATACACACATATACTGTAGTAATCATAGCAGGCTGAATGCAATTAACGAGTGTCACATCAGGGGTGGGTACAGCTACTAAAAGTGTGTGTGTGTGCATGTGTGGAGACAAGGCTACGTTGCACTAGACACTAGATGGGTACCAACTGGTGTGAAGGAAATTTTAAAATCAATCCAGGTTGCTTTTGTGTGTGTGTGTGTGGGGGGGGGGGGGGGGGGGTGGGGGGCTCAACCCTCCTGCACATGTATGCCTAGATTTTGGAAACATAATACTCATATGGCCCACAGAAATCCAGAAGTACTGTAAAAATAATTACATATCATAAAAAATTCAGAAGTACTGTAAAAATAATGGTATTGAATGTCCGACTCAAATAAAACCAATAGTGCAGACTTACATTCCAACAAATCGAACCTACCGTGAGTATTCCTTCTTTGGTGTGGAGAACTGGGATCTGATACAGGTGTCTCATCATGCATTGAAATGGGCTAAATGAAAAAGAAGAAGGGAAAACGTTGCTTGAGGTTGCTTTCTGCTAGCAACTGCATCCAAAAAATACATAGTCTGCTGGCATTGATCCTTTGTTAGCCCATGGCTGCTCCGCATATACAACTCTTTCAAATGCTCAGGGAGGTGTAGCATTTCAGATTCTGCCTTTGCAATTTCCTTTTGTTGCAGAACAACACTTGCAACTTGCTCACATCTTGCAATTTCGGTTCACTTCTTGACTTTGCGTTTCTGGCCAGTTAGATTCATCATTCTCACGACTGTGGTAGGTTGGTGTAGGTCTACCAGAGTTCGGGCAACCAACAAGCCTTCCAGGGCACTTTCTGCTTCCTTGTTTCTGCCAGTAGTGTGGCCTTCTCTGTCTCTGTCCAGTGGTTCAGCTGGCTCAACATCTCGAATTGGGCCCGGTAGGCCTCCCGAGATGAACGCCCGTCGTACGGTGGTGGTCGCTGCAGAACCCCACCTCCCGTACAGGTTCGATGTATGCCGTCATCTGCCCCTGCAAGGAAAGAATTCACAGTTGGAATAAACTCCACTGCAGATGCCCGCAAGGGAGGAGAGGACGCGCTCCCCGTCGGCTTCTCGACTTCTGTTTCACAGATGCCTGACTTGTCCGCGTCTCCTCGAGCTCGACTGCAGATGCGCGCAACGACGGAGAGAGCGTTGTTTCTGGCGACTTCTTCTCGACGCTCTGAAGGGTCTCCAGCTTTGTCTGTACTTCCTCCCTCAAAGAGGCCTGGCTTTCCCGCATCTCCTCGGCCAGCACTCGATGCGAGGTTTGCAGCTCTGCTAGCCAGCCTTCGGCCGTCTGGAATCTGCCCTCCACGGCTTCCTTGGTACGCTCCAGATCGTACTGAAGAGCTTCCACTTGCTGCTCCCCCTCCAGCTGCTTATTTTCCAGTACTTTCCATTGCCTTTCTACCAGCTGCTCCAGCTGCTGCTCCTGCTGATGGGCCAGCTCCTTTTGCCACTGCCGCTGCTCACTCGCGAGCTGCTCCTGTCGCTCCCGCTGTTGCTCCATCATGCCGATGAGCTTCGCCTCCTGCCGCTCTTGCTGCTGCTCCTGGCGCTCTTGTTGCTGCCCCATCATGCCGATGAGCTTCGCCAGCTGTTCTTCCAGCTCCTGCCGTCTAGTGGCTGCTCTCGTGCTCATCTGCTATCCCACTCCTGACACCAATTGTAGCGAACCCCGCGGGTTATAACTTCGCCGTAGCAGCGAGCACGCAGCGCAGAACAGAGATGACAGACTTTTTGGCAACAGAAATGGATCAGCAGCATCTTACAGAAGAATGGCCTGCTTTTATAGACTTTAGCATGACAACGAAAGAATGCTTCAGAAAGAAATGCAGGCTGGTGGACAGAAACACAATGCTGGCAGACATGAACAACAGAAGAATGCCCAGAAACATTGACAACACAAGAATGCACAACAGCTCACAATAGCCATACTGTCTACAATGGAGTCAATCTTCGACTCCAGCCTAAGGCTAAATACTGCTGGAGGAGACCTCCGTTACATTATATATATAGGAAACCAGTTAGCAGCTATGAATTTGTTTCTACATGTCGATTATGAGAAAGTGTATTTCAGAGGGGGATTAGTATGCAACGTGCTGTGTGGGTATAGATTTCTTGAACGTACAACTTTACTTGTATTGTCAGAATGTTTAAGCATCAGTCATATCATAGCCATGCAGCTCTTGTATCATGGGTTGCCTCCTTTCAAACAAGACTATCACAGCAGGCAAGTGCTAAATATAACTGTAAATGTGATTCTGCTATTGCAGGTCAATGTGACTTCATTGATGTTCTTCAACTACCATGACTACAAATGAAGATAAGGTGCCTCACAGCAGCAATGCTTCACCCTGCAGCTCCAGAAGCATGCAGTATCCCTACGACACAGGTGTCACTTTTTTTTGGTTTTGTTCAATACTATTTGCATGTATGCAGAGTAGGTATTACATGTACATCACAAGCTCTTTAGCTTTCAGCTGAGCTACTTGCTATGTACATGTACAAGTAGATGTAGCTGTAGACATGTCCATGTACTACATGTCAATTCTATACTGGAGGATGAATTAATTGCGAGAGGTTGTCACAGGAACGTGTATGTAGTGTGTAAATACTGTGCAAGTCAGACCACCTGTAAAGATATGGACAGGATCTCCAAATTGTGTGCAACTGCTAGCAACATTACAATATTGCCAGAGTAGTGACTCTTGAGTGGTCAGCTAGCATAGAGTGATAAGTGTGGCTAGGCCTTAGTGTGAGATCATTATGGAGTATGTTGCAAAGCAGACCTCCCACATCTGAACACTTGATTAGACCTCATCAGTTATCACCGTTTTTGACTTTACTTTACTTTAGCTGTCTATAACACGACTACTACTACGTAACACATGTACATACCAGTGACTATCAAAATCTATCCTAGTCACAGTCTGTTACGCATGCATACGTATTGGCAACTGCCGTCAGCCAGTGATATGTACTTTTTTGGATGCAGTTGCTAGCAGAGAAGCAACCTCAAGCAACGTTTTCCCTTCTTCTTTTTCATTTAGCCCATTTCAATACATGATGAGACACCTGTATCAGATCCCAGTTCTCCATACCAAAGAAGGAATACTCACGGTAGGTTCGATTTGTTGGAATGTAAGTCTGCACTATTGGTTTTATTTGAGTCGGACATTCAATACCATTATTTTTACAGTACTTCTGAATTTTATATGATATGTAATTATTTTACAGTACTTCTGGAATTCTGTGGGCCATATGAGTATTATGTTTCCAAAATCTAGGCATACATGTGCAGGAGGGTTGAGCCCCCCCCCCCCCCCCCCCCCCCCCCCCACACACACACACACACACACACACACAAAAGCAACCTGGATTGATTTTAAAATTTCCTTCACACCAGTTGGTACCCATCTAGTGTCTAGTGCAACGTAGCCTTGTCTCCACACATGCACACACACACACTTTTAGCAGCTGTACCCACCCCTGATGTGACACTCGTTAATTGCATTCAGCCTGCTATGATTACTACAGTATATGTGTGTACATATTGTTATTCTTGGTCCTGTTTTAGGACTGGATGTTGTGGAACAAAGAGCAAGAGCAGGAGAGGATTCTGAAAGCAACTCTTTTCTACGTATACATGATGCCCTTATTGAGAAGGTATAATAAATATGTTTTACTCATGGAATCTCATTCTAGCTACATCCCTGGCCCTCCTACATGCAGGCCAAAATAGATAGCACAGGATAGTTGCTCTTGGTGTCGTAGAACACATTATTGTGATGCACATTTTGTATTAAGTGGTTTATTTTCCTTGCTGGAAAACTTGCTGTATACACTCGAAAAGATGGTTAGTCTGAGTGGGCCATCAGCCTGTTCTGATCATTGGCCCTTACTTACATGTACATGTACATGTATGTACACAGCTGACTATGTACATATGCTTTTCAAGGTTTGTGTACTGGATTCTGAAATTACCAGTTACATACATATTCAGACTACATGCCACGTTTTACAGGATTATCAAGTGCAGTGTCTAACGGACATGCAGAGTCTGTAGGCTGGCTCTGTTTGAGTCTGAGAGCCAAAGAAAAGATGGTATTATAGCTGAACTAAGGAAAGAACTGGCTGCTTACAAGAAGAACCCAATGGCTAAAGATCTGAGGTATGTAAATTATGTGGAAAGCAGAGCAGAAATATTGTAGAGACTGCATATATATACTGCAAAAAATGCCGAGTCGGAACAACCCACGTTCGCGTGTTGTTCGTTTGTCCCCGAAAATGGCATGGGTGACGCGTGTCGATTATCGACACGCGTCCTGTGTTGTCTCAGCACGCGACAAGCGGTTATATTGACGCACGTACATGTTGCCTCAGCATGCTATGAACGGTTATATCAACATTCATGCGCGTATGATCGGCCACGCCCTACAGAAAGCACGCGTACAGTAGCCGATAGGCCACGCCCTATGGTAATTACCCGAGGCACCACCAATACGGAATCTCGCAGAGCCAGCAGCGCATCAGAGCATGGGTAGAAGACTTGGTCAACACTATTATATTCGGTGAGCCCGTTGTGTTATGAAGTTCGTAATAATATGGAAGACCATCATAGATCTAGATACCGGGATATAAATTATGCTCCCATAAGTTTGTCTGTAGAAACATTAGCGCAGAAAGAGACAGTAGAAATTATCTAGGTTCATAAGTCTCTAGCAACCTGTCTGAACTACAGTAGCAAGATTCACCTTCCGAACCCGGAGCGCTAAGGGGATAGATTGCTTCTGCTTTGGAACAAAGGGTAGCTTTTGCTGCCTTGTCAATTCTAAATCCTGAATTTGATTTCCAAAACTCTTCCTGACTATTGGGCATGGTCTGATTCATAGTAGCAAGATTTTTCCTGAATATCTCCCATTATGGCTCCATAAGGCCAGGATTTGTAGCTGATTTGGTACTTAAGACTTGGCCGTGTATTAGAATGCTTGCTAGCCACACCTACTAACACCTTCTATCCCCTGACCAATCATATTTCCTGACTATTTGGGATGGTCTGAGTCACATTAGCAAGATTAACCATCATAATGTCTGAGCCTGATGCTCTAAGAGGATAGATTGCTTCTACCTTGAATAATAAGGACAATAGGGGTGAATTAGCATTTGCTGCCTCGTCAACACTAAAGCCTCAGTCAATGTGATTTTCAAAACTGTTTCCTGACTATTGGGCATGATCTGATTCATACTAGCAAGGTTTGCCCTGAATATCTCCCATTTTGGCTCCATAAGGCCAGGAATTATAGCCAATTTGATACTTTGAAAGCAAGACTAGAATGCTTGCTAGCCACACCTACTAACACCTTTGATCCCCCGACCAATTATATTTCCTGACTATTTGGCATGGTCTGAATCACAATAGCAAGATTAACCATCATATTATCTGAACCTGGTGCTCTAAGAGGATAGATTGCTTCTACCTTGAATAATAAGGACAAAGGGGGTGAATTAGCATTTGCTGCCTCGTCAACACTAAAGCCTCAGTCAATGTGATTTTCAAAACTGTTTCCTGACTATTGGGCATGATCTGATTCATACTAGCAAGGTTTACCCTGAATATCTCTCATTTTGGCTCCATAAGGCCAGGAATTATAGCCAATTAGATACTTTGAAAGCTAGACTTGACCTGTAATAGAATAATGCTTGCTAGCCATGCATACTAATTAGCCCATTCCATCCCACTGACCAATCATGTTTCCTGACTATTTTGCATGGTCTAAATCACATTAGCAAGATTAACCATCATAATTTCTGAGCCTGGTGCTCTAAGAAGATAGATTGCTTTTACCTTGAATAATAAGGACAATAGAGGTGAATTAGCATTTGCTGCCTCGTCAACACTAAAGCCTCGGTCAATGTGATTTTCAAAACTGTTTCCTGACTATTGGGCATGGTCTGATTCATAATAGCAAGGTTTGCCCTGAATATCTCCCATTTTGGCTCCATAAGGCCAGAAATTGTAGCCAATTAGATACTTTGAAAGCAAGACTTTTCCTGTATTAGAATGCTTGCTAGCCACACCTACTAACACCTTTGATTCCCCGACCAATCATGTTTCCTGACTATTGGGCATGGTCTAAATCACATTAGCAAGATTAACCATTTATAATGTCTGAGCCTGGTGCTCTAAGAGGATAGATTGCTTCTACCTTGAATAATAAGGACAAAAGTGGTGAATTTGCATTTGCTGCCTCGTCAACACTAAAGCCTCAGTCAATGTGATTTTCAAAACTGTTTCCTGACTATTGGGCATGGTCTGATTCATACTAGCAAGGATTACCCTTAATATCTCCCATTTTGGCTCCATAAGGCCAGAAATTGTAGCCAATTTGATACTTTGAAAGCAAGACTTGGCCTGTATTAGAATGCTTGCTAGCCACACCTACTAACACTTCCCATCCCCTGACCAATCATGTTTCCTGACTATTGGGCATGGTCTAAATCCCATTAGCAAGATTAACCATCATAATGTCTGAGCCTGGTGCTCTAAGAGGATAGATTGCTTCTACCTTGAATAGTAAGGACAAAAGTGGTGAATTTGCATTTGCTGTCTCGTCAACACTAAAGCCTCAGTCAATGTGATTTTTAAAACTGTTTCCTGACTATTGGGCATGGTCTGATTCATACTAGCAAGGTTTACCCTTAATATCTCCCATTTTGGCTCCATAAGGCCAGAAATTGTAGCCAATTTGATACTTTGAAAGCAAGACTTGGTCGTGTGTTGGATTGCTTGCTAGCCACGCCTACTAACACTTTCCATCCCCTGACCAATCATGTTTCCTGACTATTGGGCATGGTCTGAATCATACTAGCTATGTTTGTCCTGAATATCCCCCAGTATGGCTCCATAAGGCCAGGAATTATAGCCAATTAGATACATTGAAAGCAAGACTTGGCCTGTATTAGAATGCTTGCTAGCCACACCTACTAACACTTCCCATCCCCTGACCAATCATGTTTCCTGACTATTGGGCATGGTCTAAATCCCATTAGCAAGATTAACCATCATAATGTCTGAGCCTGGTGCTCTAAGAGGATAGATTGCTTCTACCTTGAATAGTAAGGACAAAAGTGGTGAATTTGCATTTGCTGTCTCGTCAACACTAAAGCCTCAGTCAATGTGATTTTTAAAACTGTTTCCTGACTATTGGGCATGGTCTGATTCATACTAGCAAGGATTACCCTTAATATCTCCCATTTTGGCTCCATAAGGCCAGAAATTGTAGCCAATTTGATACTTTGAAAGCAAGACTTGGCCGTGTATTGGATTGCTTGCTAGCCATGCATACTAACCCATTCCATCCCACTGACCAATCATGTTTCCTGACTATTTTGCATGGTCTAAATCACATTAGCAAGATTAACCATCATAATGTCTGAGCCTGGTGCTCTAAGAAGATAGATTGCTTTCACCTTGAATAATAAGGACAATAGAGGTGAATTAGCATTTGCTGCCTCGTCAACACTAAAGCCTCGGTCAATGTGATTTTTAAAACTGTTTCCTGACTATTGGGCATGGTCTGATTCATAATAGCAAGGTTTGCCCTGAATATCCCCCAGTATGGCTCAATAAGGCCAGAAATTGTAGCCAATTAGATACTTTGAAAGCAAGACTTTTCCTGTATTAGAATACTTGCTAGCCACACCTACTAACACCTTTGATTCCCCGACCAATCATATTTCCTGACTATTTGGCATGGTCTGAATCACATTTGCAAGATTAACCATCATAATGTCTAAATCTGGTGCTCTAAGAGGATAGATTGCTCCTACCTTGAATAATAAGGACAAAGGGGGTGCATTAGCATTTGCTGCCTCGTCAACACTAAAGCCTCAGTCAATGTGATTTTCAAAACTGTTTCCTGACTATTGGGCATGATCTGATTTATAGTAGCAAGGTTTGCCCTGAATATCTCCATTATGGCTTCACAAGGCCAGGCATCGTACCCAATTACATGTAGGTAATTGTAGGTACTTCAATACACACACACACACACACACACACACACACACACACACACACACACACACACACACACACACACACACACACACACACACACACACACATACACACACACACATGGACATCATAGTACAGTAACAGGTGACTGGATAGTGACTGTCATTAAGGGTGGTCACTGGTCGTGTGGCAGACATCCTCTCCAAATTCTGATGTATACTCGTGTCTGTGTTTGGTTGCAGTGCTACAGCTATAGAATTATTGACTATCCTATAGCAATCCCAGCTCATTTTTAATTTTCAGCTTCTACTGCTGGGTCACCTTGCAGGGATCATCCTACGTTTTGAATAAGATGAACTATTTTTCTTTTTTTGGTTTTGTATGTCGTGTATGTACTAGCTTTCCAGATCAAAAACATCGCTATGGGTATGGAAGGGAGTGTGGTTAAATGGGCTGACTGCACGAAGGACTCTTGGTATTTAGAACACGATACAGTTCTTCACTGGTGTGAACACGAAGTTGAGTCTTCAGGGAGAACTGTTGGGTGTAAGTCCGCAGATGTGGCAGAAATTAATACGTGGAGCAACACTGAGGGTTGCTGTCTTTGTTGAAGTGGGAAGTAGGGGCTGTTCAGAAGGCGTGATAGATGAGAAGAATAGTGGATTGGTCCGTAGGCGACTGTGAGTGGATGCATTACATTTGTGCGAGAGTAGAAATTGCCCAGGCCAAAGAGAACACAGCTGCAAAAAAGAAAGGAAGAGGATCTGCACTAATTATCAAATTTTTAGCTACATTTCGGCTCCTCCCCTCGGGATACGATTATGGGAAGAAGCCAAGGTCTGGGCACGAGACTAGCTCCGCCCCTACAGCTTTTAAGCACATAGCGATGTGCTAATTCCACACGGAGGGTTGATGCAACACTCGCGTATCGGGCGATGTGCTGTTTCAACACGAGATCTGATGAACAACACGCATGCTCGGCTTGTCTGCGTGCTGTTTCGGCACTGGCATTTTTGCGACAGGGGTACACATAACACCGGCACCCATACACAATGACATGCACAGCATAAACAAGTTATTCTCAAGCAGCCAACCTGCGATATAATCTCACACCATGTAGCAATGGGCATGACTGTGGCTCTCAGTAGTGATTCATGAGATTTAAAAGCTGTCATACAGTATATTTCTTCATTCTATTATCACTGGAGGTTAACATGTTTCTCACCTCGTAACAGACAAACATAGTCCGAAAGCAGTTGGTGAGTAAATATTCATAATTATCATCCAATGACCAATCAATGTTATTATGGTAGTGGTTCTTCATGATTGATATATGTAACCCGGCCTAGTGTACTTTAGGGTATTTTACAAATGGATTATTGCATGTGTACCTTATGTTTCACACTATCAAGTTCACAAGCAGGGTTACTTTCTCTCTCTTTTGCTTCAGAAACTCGGTCTTCTAAAAATCTTGTTATTGAAGCTGTCAAGTTAATGAAAAGATGAGATCTTGACAACACTACATACATACACGATAGACCTACTAAACAGCCATGTGGTTTCAATTTAATACTACTTACCTGTTTAGCAGTAGCATCATCTTTTCTCTTCTTGGTAAGTTCAGATTTCCTCGTTTGTTCATTACCGCTGAGCTTCTCTTCATTAGCTTGGCTTTGTTCTAATCTCTACAGAACAGGAAGCTGAATATCAGCTTATCATTCGCAAAATCATATTACAAATATGTGTTAATACACAGTCATGTACGGTAGCAAAGAAGACAGTGCACGGTGCATAAATCTAACATCTATTGTTACATACGGTTTGAACACCCACAATACGTACATATGCAGCTGGAAGTATATGTAACTTCAGAAACAATTATGGCAGTAGAAATGCAACAATGAAATTGCATTACCGTTCTACCGTACATACTTCACAAGCACAAAGCATACTCGTTGACAGTAAGTTAAGGAATCACATGTACAGCATACCGAGTGTCAAAAGCAAAGTGTAAGTGTGCATTGCATAATTTGACATCCTGTTTCTCCATACTCCATTGATTGACAGTTACTTTCCACACGTTCACCTTTTGAAGATCTTGATTTAGTTCTGTCAACTTTTTCACCTGTTGTATGTAAATAACTAGCAACATAATAACAGAAGAGAGCAGCAACACATACATGGGTGCTGAGTAATAATTACAGTTAGAATTGGCAGGTCATATTGGCAAGTGCTTCTAGCGGGTTTAGTAGCTACGTATAAAGCTTGCCTATTGACCAAAAATCAGAATGTCCTGGGTTCAACTCCCAGCTGGGCTCTGGTTTTAGGAGGTATGATACAGTAAAGTAGCTTCTTTACTGCTAACACAATCTTCTGGTAAGCGTAGCTACGTATAAAGCTTGCCTATTGACCAAAAATCAGAATGTCCTGGGTTCAACTCCCAGCTGGGCTGTGGTTTTAGGAAGTATGTTACAGTAAAAGTAGCTCCTTTATTGCTAACACAATTGTTTGGTACACACTCAGTGCACATGATGCTGACCTGCTTTTGAAGGGAAATTCTGAGTCAGTGAAGTTACAGTGGCATCCTTGCCCATCAGCTCTTTCTGGAGTGAAGAGCTACAGCTAGTAGCAGACTGCAGTTGGCTCTCAGTGTCAGCTAGCTGTTAAAGATAACAATTCACAAGTCCCATGCATACACTCTTATGGTAATAGACTACTGTCAAGGAAGCATGTTGCATAGCACGTTCCACATTACAGCTGAGCCACATCACATGACAGTCAAACATGCTCTAACATACTGCATGTATAGCATTGTATGAATGGTACTGTAGACACAGACTCTCCTTTCTGGATAAACGTGTGGTCTACAGTAGAATGTAGTATGCCAAATGCTTTGTATATGCAAGTAAGTTCCATCCTGCAAATGTGTAATTACCACACATATGTACATACGAAGTTACGTACATACAAAGTATATACAGGTTTATACTGGCAGTTTGAAGTGATACAGACCTGTTTCTTTAGCATTTCTACTTCAGATATCCTTTCTTGCAAACGATTTTTACATGATTCCAGGTGCTCCTCCATAGAAACATAGCTATGTATGCAAAACATTGTATATTATAGTATACATTACTTTGAAACTAACTGTGAAAGCACCACAACTACACGTAACATGAGCAGTTAAACATGCAATGATTAGTATGCAGCAGAGAGTAATCCAAAACTAGTAAAGCCTTTTACAAGCTAAGATGGAAAATGTGTGTGTGTGTGTTTCATATACATGATGCCCATTCGCAGCTTTGACAGAGTAGGGATAGTTCAGAGGTATATGCAGTCTCCTTAATATTTCTGCCTTGCTTTCCACATACCTCAGATTTTTAGCCATTGGGTTCTTCTTGTAAGCAGCCAGTTCTTTCCTTAGTTCAGCTATAATAGCATCATTTTATTGGCTAGCTCTCAGACTCAAACAGAGCCAGCCTACAGACTCTGCATGTCCGTTAGACACTGCACTTGATAATCCTGTAAAACGTGGCATGTAGTCTGAATATGTAGGTACCTAGTAATTTCAGAAACCAGTACACAAACCTTGAAAAGCATATACATGTATGTACATAGTCAGCTGTGTACATACATGTACATGTACATGTAAGTAAGGGCCAATGATCAGAACAGGCTGATGGCCCACTCAGACTAACCATCTTTTCGAGTGTATACAGCAAGTTTTCCAGCAAGGAAAATAAACCACTTAATACAAAATGTGCATCACAATAATGTGTTCTACGACTCCAAGAGCAACTATCCTGTGCTATCTATTTTGGCATGCATGTAGGAGGGCTAGAATGTGATTCCATGAGTAAAACTATACCTTCTCAATAAGGGCATCATGTATAGCAAAGAGTTGCTTTTCGAATCCTCTCCTGCTCTTGCTCTTTGTTCCACAACTTCCAGTCCTAGAACAGGACCAAGAATAACAATACGTATACATACATATACAGTAGTAATCATAGCAGGCTTATGGTATATACATTGGGTGAATGCAATTAACGAGTGTCACATCAGGGGTGGGTATAGCTACTAAAAGTGTGTGTGTGTGTGCGTGTGTGGAAACAAGGCTACGTTGCACTAGACACTAGATGGGTACCAACTGGTGTGAAGAGAATTTTAAAATCAATCCGGGTTGCTTTTGTGCGTGTGTGTGTGTGTGTGTGCGGGGGGGGGGGGGGGGGGGGGCTCAACCCTCCTGCACATGTATGCCTAGATTTTGGAAACATAATACTCATATGGCCCACAGAAATTCCAGAAGTACTGTAAAAATAAGCACATATCATAAAAATTTTAGAAGTACTGTAAAAATAATGGCATTGAATGTCCGACTCAAATAAAAGCAATAGTGCAGACTTACATTCCAACAAATCGAACTTACCGTGAGTATTCCTTCTTTGGTGTGGAGAACTGGGATCTGATACAGTTGTCTCATCATGTACTGAAATGGGCTATATGAAAAACGAAGAACGTTGCTTGAGGCTGCTTCTCTGCTAACAACTGTATCCAAAAAATACATATCACTGCATGGCTGACGGCAGTTGCCGATACGTACATGCATGTACGTATGCACAGTAGGTATTAATTCATCCTCCAGTATAGAATTGACATGTACATGGACATGTTTACAGCTACATCTACTTGTACACGTACATAGCAAGTAGCTCAGATGAAAGCTGAAGAGTTTGCGATGTACATGTAATACCAGTAACTGTGCATACATGCAAATAGTATTGAACAAAACAAAAAAAATTGACACCTGTGTCGTAGGGATACTGCTTCTGGAGCTGCAGGGTGAAGCACTGCTGCTGTCGTGGTAGAGGAGACTGATGTCCGTAAACACCTAATATTTATTCAGCCATGCATAGATATTAATAAAGTCCACGTGGAGTCTATTGTCTATGATTCAGCGAATCTCTTGGTTAGGCCTCTGGCTAGCTAGTGCTGTGCAGTTATGCGCTCTTGGTAGCCAGAGGAAGAGTTCTGCAGAACCCTGCCAGCCTCGTCGCCGAAGGGTTGGCTTGCGAGTCCGTAGGTGATGGCTGGCTCGCAAGCGTATATAGGTGATGGCTGGCTATGCACTTTGCCCCCACTGTGACATAGTCAATTTTCAACACAAAAGTTGATTCGAGGCCTGAATGTGGAGCTGCCTCCACGTGGCTCAGTCAGCAGCATAATACTAACTGCAATTTGGCAGATGCAAAATGTTCCATACTAATCACATAGCTAGAGGTGACATTTTTCATTCCTACCTGTATGGAGCGAGCGAAGCGAGCACAACTACTTATAATGGTAAAGGGTCTATTGTTGCATGTACATGTATGCATGTGCCGATATAGCCAAGTTTTTGTCCAGTGCCGTGCTGGCTATCATGTCATATATACTTGTATCTGCATGGCTTGGTCTGAATGTACATGTAGCGGGGCCCCCTCGGGGCATTTAGTTGCCAGTGCATGATTAAGCTGTGTAGAGTTTCTCATGATCCTATATTTCATTCTGCAAGCAGGGGTTCATTTAGAAAAATGATCAAGGGGGCGCAATATTGTTGACTTTGGGGGGGGGGGGGGGGGGATGTACGAAGAGGTGTGCCTTGCACATGTCATGCTAGATGGGTGTGTGGGGGCATGCTTCTCCAGGAAAATTTAGACCCTCAGAGATGAGTTCCGGTGCATTTTCAAGTATATTTACACTACTTATTGTGTGGTGCATGTTGTGTGAAATTTGCATTTATTACACGTATGCACTCTGTTAACCATGCATATATTATTCTAGATGTATCGTTCCTTACATTACATCATACATGTACTGTAATACGATCGATATTACATCATACTGTAAATGTGAATGCAATGGTTGTGCATTTTATATACGTGTTGGTGCGTGGTATGGCATGGTATTCCATGGTACTGCATGGTATTGAACGGTACTCAGTGGTACTGCATGGTATTAGCTACGTGGTACTGTGTAGTATTGCATGGTAGATCTGCTCACTATAGTATTGCGAGTATTCACTGGTATAGCATGGTACTCAGTGCTATTATATTCTCAACAACACGGCAGGAAGTTTTACCATTGAAGACTGTGAGTAGTTGGTTCGGATGGTCTTTCACACGCCTCTCATCTGCAGATTGACAGTGTTAATAGTCCCATGACTTTTCACAAGAAGGATTTGTTGCAATCTATGCTTTTGCGCAATGTTAGAAGGCCTAGGTGATTTTAGCTTACTCAATAGGCAAATGACTCAAATATTGACTTCTTGGCCAAGCTCCTGTGAATCCTCGCTTACTTCCATAGCTGTCAACAGCTGCTGGGCAACTACTACTAGGCCCATTAGTGCTGGACTTTGTGTTGCTTTTCGGGCCTGCAGTCGACGGCTCCATTTGATGAGCAGCACAAGTGGGTGCCTGATTATTCCCAAATTGTGGTTTTGCCGGCATATTGGATACATCACTGTGCACCACACAACCAAGTATAAATGCATACCACTCTCACAAGAACACAGTACTCTTTCCCAGCCCCACAATCAAGGCTAAGGATCGCTTACAGCAGGATACTGTAAGCGATCCTTAGCCTTAATTGTGGGGCTGGGAACGAGACTACTAGCTACCTCCCAGCATCTAACCTCGGGTGTCAAGCCTAGTGATCGGAACACAGTTTGTAAATTGTAACCCACCCACTCAGCTGAAAGGGAACCTTGCCAGTGTGCTCACTCAAGTATAATACGTACATTGCCAAGATAGATAGCTAACCATGCACCAACAAGCTAATAGCTACAATCTTGAGGAGGAATCAGGCTCACTGAATACTGGACTGTCAAACAGTAACAGTTTGCCTAATCTATGAGTGATGATACTGTGTCACAGGTAATTTGGTCATTGAGTCGCTGGGTTATGGTGACAGAACATAATTAACCCTGTAATGGATATTCTGTTTGGAAAGAAAATCAGTCGCTCAGTACTTATCTGAGTACTTAGTGAAGGAAATACTCAAAGACATACAGGCATATTCAATGTACATGTAGCTAGGTGGTGTCTTTAGAAGATATGGGAGGCTAGTGAAATAATTGGTTATCATTGGTAGTGATTTGCAGTATTGGCATGGCATGCAGTACTATCTATGCTATACAGTTTTGAGCAGCTTGTACAGTTTGCAGTGTTTGCATCGTTTGCAGTGTTGCACTGTTTGCATCGTTTGCAGTGTTTGCATCGTTTACACTGTTGCACTGTTTGCATCGTTTGCAGTGTTTGCAGTGTTTGCATCGTTTGCACAGTTTGCATTGTTTGTAGTTCTAATAATGTTTGCACTTCGGTGATCTCGTAAGTTTAAATTATCACGTGATGAGACCAATCAAATTCTTGATTAGAAATGTTTCAGCTGACTGGAATTTAATCGTTTTGTCCAGCTTTAGAAAATTTTTTGCTATACGTACTACGGGATAGCTCAGGATCGGCGATATGTCATCTGACAACATCCAGCAACAGGAATCCCCAGTGATCGCGCAAGAGCAGCAAGCTCGGGAAGTGAACTGTGAGATGAGCACCATGCACGAGAAATCTCTTTCTGAAGAGCTACAACTAAACCTGGACGAAGTCAGTATGAACATAGATAATATAGCCTTAGGAATTATAATTTGAACGTGACAATTGGAGTATGAACTGCAAGTCCTACATCACTTTACGATGTTAACTACCTCGCTGGATATTAGCCATACACAAGGACCCTTGTGTATGGCTGATTCAGCAAGGCAGCTAACATTGTAAAGCGATACAGGTTTCACAAAGCTTCCTCACCATAGATAATAATTACTAGTTTACATATTATATATACTCTCACCTAGTTTTTGGCAGGTAGCACACTTGAAAGTTTTGTAACCCTTCCCCCACAAGCGAGTGGAACAACATTATAGGTATCCAAGAACTACATGTATCATGATTGAGACAGTGTGTACCCTCTACTACTGCAGAATAACTATATAGCCATTTAATTGCTCGGTAATTACATACTTCATTCTCTCACCCTGAACGTACGGCAGCATATGCTGTTGACTTTAGACTGTCTTTCTGCTGGGGCAAGTGCAGTTGTGGGCACAAAACTACGATGCAGAGCATTGTTTAGCACAAGCAGCACTGGGATAATGATTGTCAAAACTCATATTGGTCCAGGAATATAATTTGAATAGGCACATTTTCTACCCCATCATTTGAGTTAGGTAGCGCAAACATTTATCAATTCTTTGTCTCCTCTCCTGTATAGCTGGCTACCTCACTGGTAGAGCTCTACCAGGTCCTATCCCCAATGATGCTACAGGCCCAGGAATTGACAGCATCTCTGTACAAGCACACACAGTTTTCAAGTGCTTGGGGTGACTTTTTGAGTAGTGGTGCTTGTAGTTTGCAAGAGAGAGAGTTGCGGTTGAAAGAACAGCAAGTGCAGCCGCAGCCTGGTGACCCTGACGACTGACTTTGGTACATGTACTTGTATGTGCTTTAGGAACACCCAATTACCCTGGGTATAAAGAGTGTTTATGATGTTGTCTGTCCACCTTGTACCTGGATCACCTACCCATTGAATAACGTATAATGGCAGGCATTATCACTGCAAAAACGCCGGTGCTGTAACAGCACGCAGACTCGCAGCGCAGGCGTGTTGTTCGACAGATTGCGGTTAGAAACAGCACTTCAGTCGGTCCACTTGTGTTGAGTCAACACGAGGGTGTTGCAGTACACATCGCTATGTGCTAGCACAACTTCAATAATTCACGACACGAAGCATCCTGTTGGATTAACACATCGTTAAGTGCTAATGCATCGCGACAATGTCTGGTGCTGAACCTCAACAAGTGCCATGCACGTAAGAGATACTCTAAGGTGCTTCATCTTTAACCCTTTACCAACCATAAGAAACAGCTTAAAGAAGCAGAAAGCCTATACAAAGTATTAACGCCTAGTATTAAAACCCCCATATAAATTCATATGAGCTTATGGGAGCTCATGACGCATATATGCGTCATTGGTTGGTAAAAAGTTAAATTAAACGGCCAAATCACCTCAGCCATGCTGTGGCTGGACATGGCCTACAACTGTAACCGCCTTGAACTAGGTGAACCTGCCCTGCAACCTGGTCTCTCTCATCCACTGTCTTGGTGGTAATTCTCCACTACAGCCTGGCCTCTCTCCTTGGCCACCTCCAGATCATTCATCACCTTCCTTTTTGCAGTCCATATTGCCATCATTTACGATGGCTAGTTGGGATATCAGCTCCCTATGATACCACACATGCATGCAGCTACAGTTGTAACTGGATATTGAAAATCTAACATAGGGATCTTTAATGTGACAAGGTTTCTAACCCCATTCAGTGATTTCAGTTAAAACATTTGTACCTAGATCACAACACAAGCTTCTATCATCTATGATGCATCTATCGTGTATCTTGTTTAGAGCGTGGGATTAACCTGGAATACAAGGATATTGAAAATCTAACATAGGATTTTAATGTGGAAAGGTTTCCTTCAGTGATGTTAAACATTGTACTTGGATCACTACACAAGCCTCTAATCATTTATTATTTATTGTATCCCAGGTTGATGCTCTAAACAAGATACACGATAGATGTATGAAGTGTTCAGGAATGTTATACCACCAGTATAGATACAGCAACCAAACCAAAAAATCCAGCCAAGTGACTACAGTTCAGAATGTCGACCACCCCTCAATTTAGGTCCACTTCTTTTCTCCTTAGGAGGTGATTTCTTTCGTTTATTGTCCTATGAAAAGATAACATCATTAAAAATTAATAATGGTTGATCTTGTAGTCTGTAATGGCCGTGAGTTCTCTGTGGAACCACAGTGGACTAGAGCTAGACCTTCTCCGAAGCAGAAGTCTATCATTGATTATATAGATACGCTTGTTGCAGGTTTCAGGGAGTGTGCAGGTAGATACAGTGGATATAGGAAAATCGGATCACTTTCTGGTATGGATGGAATTGGGTAGGACTGTAAAAACCACTAAACAACAGAAGTGGGTGATTAAGAAATGGTGCATTGAACGGTTTCAGGATGAGGAAGTGAGACAGAAGTATCAGGAAGCCTTAAGTGTAAAAGTAGATGGGTTTCAAGGAAGGGTACGCCAATGGAAGACTCGGGTTGAGGGAATCAGAATTAGTGAAGGCAGTGGTTCAGGATTGGGAAGAGACAGTCAAGAGGGTAGCATCAAAAGAAATATGGGGAAACGGTGATAGTGTGTGGCAAAGTGGCAAGGTGGTGGGATGGTGAGATTAAAGAGAAGATTAGGTGGAGGAGACAAGTTTATAAGGAGATTAGTAGTGGCAGGGAAGATAAATGGGGGGAGTATTACAAATTACGTTCAGAAATCAAGGAATTGGTACATAAGATAGTTGGAATGAGCTAGGTGATTAAAAAGGCTAACAAAGATTTTCATGAAAACAGGAAGGAGTTCTGGGCATTTGTTGGCAGGACTTCAAAAGGTAGTCGTAAGGGTATTGCTTCTTTGAGGAGTACTTCAGGTTCATGTGTAACCAGTACTAAGGGAAAGTTGGAAGTATTACGTGAGCATTACGAAAGGTTGGGTACAGCATTATTGGATGATCAGTTTGATGATAGCTGGAAAGAGCATATAGATAAGAAAGTGACAGACAGTGAAATGTCTAGTTTGCAGAAGGATAAGGTTTCGGATAGAGGGATTAGTTATGCAGAAATTAAAGTGTTCTTAAAGCAAGAATAATAAAACAGGACGTAATGATGGGCTAGTTTTTTAAGTACGGTGGCAAAGGGATGGCTAATCTGTTGAAAGTCTTGTATGGGGTAGTTTGGACAGAGGAGAGTATTCCTAAACAATGGAGACAAGGGTTAATTGTTAGCTTGTATAAGAAAGGTGATGCTGAGGACCCGGGTAATTACAGAGGCATTACACTATTGAATGTGGTAGGAAAGCTGTTTTGCAAGATTCGAAATAATCGCTTAGTAAGCAGATTAGAAGCAAAAAGGGCTCTTCATGAGGGTCAGGCAGGATTTAGAGAGTTTGTGTTGATAACATCTTTACTATCTTTACTCTAAATGAAATTGTACAAAGGTAGAATGAGGGAAGAAAAGCACACTTATGCTTTTTTCTTGTTCAGGAAGCATTTGACACAGTTTGGCATGATAGTTTATGGTTTGAGTTATGGGAACTTGGGGTTAGGGGTAGGATGTGGAGAAATAATTATGTATGACATCACACAGAGTGCTGTTTTACTGGAGGGAGAAATGTCTAAGCAATTCAGTATAGGTCAGGGGGTGGCACAGGGTTGTAGTATGTCGCCTATCTTCTTTTCCATTCTTATTAATCAGTTGTTAGATGAGGTTGAGAAGGCTGGGATCGGCATTACTGTTAATGAAGAATGTTAAGGTTGGGGGTCTGCTGTTTGCTGATGATTTTGTAGGCTTAACTACTAATGCTGAGGACTTACAAACCTTGATTAATGTAGTGCAGGGGTTTTGTAATAAATGGAGGTTGAAATCTAACATAAAAAGAGTGCTGTTATGGTATTTTCTAAAGAGGTTAATTAATACAGGTGCATGTACATGGAAGTGGGGAGATAATGACATTCCAGAGGTTGTAAGTTACTGTTACTGGAGATTGAATTTGCTAAGAATGGTTCATGGGATAGTCATGTTCAGAAGGTAATAAATAATGGAAAGAAAAACCTGAATCAATTACACAGATTTTTTTAAGTAATAGGAATATCAGTACAGTTGCAAGAAGGTTATTGTTAGTTTCAATACTTCGCCCTGATGCTGAGATTAAAGAGAAGATTAGGTTGAGAAGACAGGTTTATAAGGAGATTAGTAGTGGCAGGGTAGATAAATGGGGGGAGTATTACAAATTACGTTCAGAAATCAAGGAATTGGTATGTAAGAAAAAACTAGATAGTTGGAATGAGGTGATTGAAAAGGCTAATAAAGATTTTTATGAAACAGGAAAGAGTTCTGGGCATTTGTTGGCAGGACTTCAAAAGGTAGCCGTAAGGGTATTGCTTCTTTGAGGAGTACCTCAGGTTCATGTGTAACCAGTACTAAGGGAAAGTTGGAAGTATTACGTGAGCATTATGAAAGGTTGGGTACAGCATCTGATATCTGTGGATGATCAGTTTGATGATAATTGGAAAGAGCATATAGAAAAGAAAGTGACAGAGTATAGTGAAATATCTAGTTTGCAGAAGGATAAGGTTTTGGATAGAGGGATTAGTTATGCAGAAATTAAAAAGTGTTCTAAAAGCCTAAAGAATAATAAAACAGGAGGTAATGATGGGCTAGTTGGGGAGCTTTTTAAGTACGGTGGCAAAGGGATGGCTAATCTGTTGAAAGTCTTGTATGGGGTAGTTTGGACAGAGGAGAGTTTTCCTAAACAATGGAGACAAGGGTTAATTGTTAGCTTGTATAAGAAGGGTGATGCTGAGGACCCGGGTAATTACAGGGGCATTACATTATTGAATGTGGTAGGAAAGCTGTTTTACAAGATTCTAAATAATTGCTTAGTAAGCAGATTAGAAGCAGAAAGGGCTCTTCATGAGGGTCAGGCAGGATTTAGAGAGAAAAGGAGTTGTGTTGATAACATCTTTACTCTAAATGAAATTGTACAAGGTAGAATGAGGGAAGGAAAGCACACTTATGCTTTTTTCTTAGATGTTCAGAAAGCATTTGACACAGTTTGGCATGATGGTTTATGGTTTAAGTTATAGGAACTTGGGATTAGAGGTAGAATGTGGAGAGTTATTAAGAATATGTATGACATCACACAGAGTGCTGTTTTACTGGAGGGAGAAGTATCTGAGCAATTCAATATAGGTCAGGGGGTGGCACAGGGTTGTAGTATGTCGCCTATCCTCTTTTCCATTTTTATTAATCAGTTGTTAGATGAGGTTGAGAAGGCTGGGATTGGCATTACTGTTAAAAAGGATGTTAAGGTTGGGGGTCTGCTGTTTGCTGATGATTTTTTAGGCTTAACTACTAATGCTGAGGACTTACAAACCTTGATTAATATAGTGCAGGGGTTTTGTAATAAATGGAGGTTGAAATCTAACATAAAAAAGAGTGCTGTTATGGTATTTTCTAAACAGGTTAATACAGGTGCATGTACATGGAAGTGGGGAGATAAAGACATTCCAGAGGTTGTAAGTTACTGTTACTTGGGGATTGAATTTGCTAAGAATGGTTCATGGGATAGTCATGTACAGAAGGTAATAAATAAAGGAAAGAAAAAACTGAATCAATTACATAGGTTTTTAACTCTTTGAACGCCATGGGCACATTTATGTGCCCACATAAAATAGAAAAAGTGTGTACTTTATATTAACGCCTAATATAAAAAGGCCTATATAAATTCACATTAGCCTTATTAAAACTTGGCTGGGAAATAGTTAAGTAATAGGAATATCAGTACCGTTGCAAGAAGGTTATTGTTAGTTTCGGTACTTCGCCCTACTTTAGAATATGGTAGTGAAGTGTGGGCTTGTAATAAAAGGCAGGCAGCTTCCTTGGAATCTATTCAGCTAGGAGCAGCTAAATAGACGCTTGGCTGCTCTTTTAAAACGTGTAATGAAGCAGTAAGGGGGGATATGGGGTTAGAATCTTTGAAAGGCAGGAGGGATAGATGCAAACTTAAGTGGTGGTATAAAGCTAATAATTTGGATGCTGAGAGATATCCTAGACTACTACTAGACAGTGAGTGGGAAGTGAAGCCGTGTAGGGGTAGGCAGAGGAAGACCTGGAGGAAAATAATTAGTGAATTGTTGCTGCAGCTAAATCTAGACAGTCAGGAAATACTAGCTGAAGATTATAATGTAAACTTGTTTTTAGAGAGAGTAGATGAAGCATTGAGATGCAAAGAATATAAGGATTTTAATGATGGCTTAAATAGTAAAGTTAAACTTAGTCTTTACAAGTCTTTTTGTAAGGAAATAGAATTTAAAAATTACTTGCAGGGGGTTGGGGATCCAGGAACACGATTGATGTTTAAGTTTAGGTCTGGTACTAATGGTCTGAATGAAGAGTTAGGAAGACATCGGGGTAAAAATGATGATAGGCAGTGTAAGTTATGTGGGGATGAATGTGAGAGTGTAGTACATGTGCTCTGGGAGTGTCCTGTGTATGATACTATTAGAAGTACTTTCATGGAAGACTTAGACAATCTGTTGGGTGGAAGTTTTGAGGAGTTTAGTGCGCCCAATACTTTCGAGAAGACGGGCTTTGTTTTAGGGTGTGAGAATTGGGAAAGATATGATTTTAAGGCTTTATTAAGGCTAGTTAAGAGTTTTATTTTATTAATCTGGGATACTAGGAAGAATAAATTATATGGCGATCAGGATGGTAATGGTGAGACATCTGGTTGCTTTTGCTCTTGTCCTCTGACTGGAGATTTTTCAAGCTCCGCCTGCGTATGTGGGTGCGTGGTCAATGGCGTAAGCGCTACGGCAGCAACATGAGTATATTATTATTATTCGATACTTCGCCCTACTTTAGAATATGGTAGTGAAGTGTGGGCTTGTAATAAAAGGCAGATAGCTTCCTTGGAATCTATTCAGCTAGGAGCAGCTAAAAAGATACTTGGCTGCTCTTCTAAAACGTGTAATGAAGCAGTAAGGGGAGACATGGGGTTAGAATCTTTGAAAGGCAGGAGGGATAGATGCAAACTTAAGTGGTGGTATAAAGTTAATAATTTGGATGCTGAGAGATATCCTAGACTACTACTAGACAGTGAGTGGGAAGTGAAGCTGTGTAGGGGTAGGCAGAGGAAGACCTGAAGGAAAGTAATTAGTGATCTGTTGCTGCAGTTAAATCTAGACAGTCAGGAAATACTAGCTGAAGATTATAATGTTTTTGGAGAGAGTAGATGAAGCATTGAGATACAGAGAATATAAAGATTTTAATGATGGCTTAAATAGTAAAGTTAAACTTAGTCTTTACAAGTCTTTTTGTAAGGAAATAGAATTTAAAAATTACTTGCAGGGGGGTTGGGGATCCAGGAACGATTGATGTTTAAGTTTAGGTCTGGTACTAATGGTCTGAATGAAGAGTTAGGAAGACATCGGGGTAAAAATGATGATAGGCAGTTTAAGTTATGTGGGGAAGAATGTGAGAGCTAGTGTAGTATATGTGCTCTGGGAGTGTCCTGCGTATGATACTATTAGAAATACTTTCATGGAAGACTTAGACAATCTGTTGGGTGGAAGTTTTGAAGAGTTTAGTGCACTCAATAATTTCGAGAGGACGGGCTTTGTTTTAGGATGTGAGAATTGGGAAACATATGATTTTAAGGCTTTATTAAGACTGTTAAGAGTTTATTTTATTAATCTGGGATACTAGGAAGAATAAATTAATATTTGGCGATCAGGATGGTAATGGTAAGACATCTGGTTGCTTTTGCTCTTGTCCTCTGACTGGAGATCTTTCAAGCTCCGCCTGCGTATGTGGGTGCGTGGTCGATGGCGCAAGCGCTACGGCAGTGACATGAGTATATTATACTTATTTTTCAGGACTTAACAAGTTCCAGTGAGCTGGTGGATGAGAACCAGATTCCAAGCATAGCAGAACTGGAGAACAATTTAGATACATGTATTCCTCACACCACAACATTACAGAATTATAGAGAAAAAAAGTAATAGTGGTCATTGTTGAGATAGTGTTTTTGATGCAAAGTCAAAAAGGGAATGGAGGTACGTAGGTATGTGGGACCCTTTACGTCATAGATACATGATACTTAATTACTGAACCCAGGATGCTGGTTTCCCTGGTGGCTTATGCTACCACATCCTAACTGAGTTGCCTTTTTGGAGTGAACTGCTCTAGATGTACTCCCATTCCCACTAATTAGGCGATGGGCCTTCACCTCATAGACCATAGAGAGTGGGGTGTGTGATGCTTAGCCTAGGGATTGCATTTGTGATCATACGCATAATATTTACACATGTATTACGAATACAAGGTTGCAAAATAGAGTGAAGAGAGTTTCCTCGTATACTTTCAGTCATCCCTGTCTTGATATCACACACAAAAAGCTTTAATAATCTTAGAGTGATAGGCACAACTGCTTATTAAACCGAGTGTACAAGGGGAGATGGGTGCTGATGAGGCTGCCCAAGCATAATTCACCAATCAATTACTTATAGTATCAATTGATTGGTGAATTATGCTTGGGCAGCCTCATCAGCACCCATCTCCCCTTGTACACTCGGGTTAATAAGCAGTTGTGCCTATCACTCTAAGATTATTAAAGCTTTTTGTGTGTGACATCAAGACAGGGATGACTGAAAGTATACGAGGAAACTCTCTTCACTCTATTTTGCAACCTTGTATTCGTAATACATGTGTAAATATTATGCGTATGACGAGTCATTTCACTTTGAGAGGGCTTCCTTTCTGCCAAGTTATTCTGTCGCTGTACCCCAGCAGAGTTTCAAGTATTCACGGTGAATATTAGTCTCGGCCCCAGACCCTCCCTGCACTCGCAAAAAAGTGCAGTGAGGGTCTGGGGCCGAGACTAGGTGAATATGTGCACTTGCTTACAACGTTGGCCTTCAAAGCCATCATGAAGATAGACAGCAGACTGTACTTGCTGAGCGATAATGCAAAACTAGTAGCATGTTTGGATATTTTGGTGAAAATGAACAAGATACCACTTACTTTTAGTTGTGAACTGACTCTGAAGGGGTTGTGGTAATTGGGATCCTCCGGAATTAACCCAATCTCTTGAGCCATCTAATTGCACAAAGGAAGAATAATCAACACCAATCATCTATGCAGTTACAAGCCACTTACTAGGTGTAATTGTGTTGCATGAGGTCCTGAGAAAATTGTCTTTGACTGGCTACAAAATTCCATGGCCCACTTGAACACAGAGTGCCACTCCCTGTGCTTCTTGTAAATCTGATGAGCAAGCATGAAAAGAATTACATAATGTACACAAGTGATATGGGTGAATGATTTCACTCTCTGATGAGTGCATGTCTAAAATCAGTTACGCACATGTAGTTGTGCATAAGGATCAGCTGTTATGTACCAGTAAAGGTACATTAAAAATAGGATTCTCACATGAAGCCTCAGATAATAAAGGTAGTATTGATACTGACGCTCATTTTAAGTTGCAACTACCCTCCCCCTGCATATAGCCCCTCTCTGAACCACTTCGAAATGATTGTGGAGATGTGAATGAGTATGTGATATATACACTAGTTGTAGCATACAACTAGTGTATATAGTTGCAGTATATACGTATGTATATACAGCAGCAGATGGCATCTCATGAGCCACGCTATAAATCACCACCCCAAATGCACAATGTCATTTGTATTACACACTAAATGAAATACCTTCTTGATCATATCTGGCATCCGCAGCAAGAAATCCCCAAAAAAGATGACATTTTCATAGACATTACCGAGAACTGAGGAAATTTGAAGACACAACTCATATCTGTAACCACATACCAAAGCACTAGCCTTTCTTACCCTCCTGCATCCCCTGCTCTTCAGGAAATGGTAAGTCAGGAGTATACTTGGACTTGGTGATCTTGGTCTTTGCTTCTTCAAGCACCTACAGATAAAGTATACTGCTGTATCCACTCATTCATGCTAACCTTCAGTTTAGTGTATTGGTACGTTTTAAGGTAATAATTTCAGCATCCGGATGCAGTGAGAATGCTACTACTACATGTCATGGAGTAGTAGCTAAGTTTGGGTGTAGCACGTGTATCGTGTTTAGGAGATGGGGGGAAGGCCTAATGAGAGAGTAAATACGGTTGGAATTGGCTGGGTCCTACTGGTAAGTGCTACTAGCGGGTTGAGTGGCTATATAAAGCTTGCCTACGTACTGCTCCTCTGCCAAGGGGCTCCAGTAGCTCAATGGTAAGAGCATCTGACTAGTATTCAGAAGGTCTTGGGTTCAATCCCCCGCTGGGTCCCTTATTTCCCCAAGTTTTCTTTACTCTCTCAGAAAGCTTATCATCTCTTGAAGAGTTTGCATAGAAAGGTATCCAAGTAAGCTAGAATAACATAAGCAAGCTAGAATAACATAAGTAAGCTAGAATAACATAAGTTAGCTAGAATAACATTAGCAACAGGCTCTATATAGACCAGGATGCATTCAGCTATTATAACACTATAGAGCTAACTAGTAAGCAACTTCTCTATTATTGTGCTGCATGTATGGCAGAGGTCAAATGCTCCAAGGTCTTTCATGTCACAATAAACACGCAACACCTTTACACGTACTTAACGGCTATCAAGGGTGATTGACTTTTAAAAGTTAGGTCCTACCGGGAAAATGGCATCCATTAAAAAGGTGATAGTCTTGAATTGTTTGGCATAATCATCAATTTCCCACACTCTCTCTGCAGTTTCTATTTGCTCTTTACGCTTTAGAGAAAATAGACTCTTGTCTATCAGGTGCAGTCAAGGATTCATAACAGTCCCAGCTTAGCTACAAGCTAGTATACAGCTACAATCGACTACTGCCTGGTACAGCTAACAGTAACCATTTCCACCATACATATGATGTGTAAGGTACGTTCAGGTGGTACAGGTGTTAAGAGAACCAGTAACACGTACTCTAGGTTTGATGGTACCAGCTAGGAGCATAAATATCACTGCCATGAAGCACTCATGATAGTACTTGATCCGTGGAACTTATCATCACTAGGGCACTCGCTCAACAATGTTGAAGGGTGATTCTCAGTTGGCTAGTAGTCATCTTGAGATATACGTATCCTTGTTCCAACCCGCAACAGTTGTTTCAAAGAGCAGTTTGATTAAATTTCTTTGAAACAACTTTTGGGAGTTGGAACAAGTATACGTATATCTCAAGACTCTCTCAACAAAATTTAGGCCCTTAGCAGGATATGGAGCAATGTTCGGTCGTGTGGCATGAATGCACAGTCGAACTGAGGGAAAAGGTGGAGAGAATTTAGAAGTACGGGATGAGGCTTATTCTCTGGCAGCCAGCCAGAACGCCTAGTGACGACACAACACGGACTGTGGGGTGGATACCACTTGAGCGAAGAAGAACGATGTTCAGACTGTCCCTGATCCAAAGGCATGAGGAGCCTGGGGGAAAAGCTGAGGCTGAGCATCGATGTGGGACACTACCAGACACGTGGGGACAACAAGCTGTTCCTACCAGCTGCAAGATCAGAGGTATTTCGACGGTCATTTGTGTTTAGGGGGTCTCAGGACTGGAATCGCTCACCTAATGATCTAAGAATAGCAGGACCGGGAGACAGGTTCAAGAAGGCCATGATGGAATACGAACAACAACTCTATTTCTTATAATAACTGCTGATTGTCTTTCTTTACTTTTTTTGTCAATTTTTATACCTATCTACTCTCTACTTCATTTTTATTGTGTGTGTGTTAGTTTGCGTCCAGGGAGACCAGCCTCTGGTAGTCTCGCATATTAAGCGCGAGGGGCTGGCTACGTGAGGCTAAGCCTCTGGCTGATGAGACATTCCAGTCTAAAATTAAAATTTATCCCGTCCTATTCTTATTTTTACTCATAATTATTAATCTTAATACATGTTAATAGGATACAGATCTCAAGATGTTTGTGGTTCCGTGCTTCATTCTCGCTCTGATCGTGTTCTCCTGCAATTGGTCCGGTTCCCTTATCGTCAAGGCCAGCAATCCCTGCTGTATAGGACAACACAGCCAAGTTTACAAGCAGCAACGCCTTCATTTCAACGGTTTTGGAACGAGTTTGTGCCCATCCAGAACTGAGAATGTGGTCGGGAATGCCCGAATGACGCCTACGTATCGAGTTTCGCTGGTCTCGTGCCCGACTGTCGCATATCAAGAACAAGGTTTAAAAAAAGCTCGAAGTCATTAAAGCCATGGTTGGGGTAAGGAGTTGGCTAAATTATACCATTGTAAATACAGACCAGTAACTATACTATCGTAGAGTACTAATAGTCGAATGTAGAGGTATCTACATGTACGTGGTTAAAAGTGGGTGGGGCTCATTGTCTTGTTTACCGTATATCGCCTCGTCTGTAGACGCAGCCAGGAAAGTCAATGTGGAAGAAATACCGCGAAAAGAAGGAAGCAAAAAAACACCACAGCGGGAACTTTAACACAGGATATGTTGCTGCAAAAGAGCACTACCTGAATAGGAGTGGACTTCGAGGCAGAAAACGCTGGATCTTCTTCGCGATATTCCTCCTCGTTTGCATCGTTACTCTCGCCCACCTGACCGTAAGAGATGCCACACGCGAAAAAGAGTCTGGCTTGATACACCATGCAGCACATATATTTAAATAGAGCATGGTTGCTACAATTAATAAATTAGCAATGTGGCAAACTCAAAGTCAGAGAACTAACACACCTTTTTGTACGTAAAGAGAGTTAGAGTTGTAATTGGCTAGGCCTAAGTCCTACCACCAATAAGTCACATTTGACTAGCATTCAGAAGCTCAATACAAAGCTTGGCTCTGATTTCTTTTCATTTTCTCTACTCCCTCAAGATTTCTTCTTCGCATATGGTATAGGAATAATCAGGAGCACGTAAAGACGTCATTATACTCTCCTGAGTATATGTAGTAATAGTGCTAGCATACATTGGTGTTTTCTTTTGCCCAGCAGATCACTTGTATCATCCTTGGAGTTCTAGAATTTAGAGCAGATGGATTTCCATTCTTGGTCTTCAATAGTAATGGTGGACTTGTGTGGCCTGCTGGAGCCAGGATTTCAGATGTTAGGGTAGCGGACGCTATACGCACCTACAGTGGAAGCCAGCTATCTGTATCTGGACAGGAAGTATGTCATGATCAGTAATTAAGTGTTGTAACAAGGTTATTCCGTGTGGCTGCATTGCATGACATAGACCACCCATTTTTGTTTTGCAGGTTACTCTTGAAGCGGGCAGCCAAAGAAATGTTCCATCTAGTGCAGGAGTTCTGAACCCTTCACAGATCACTATTAACGAGTCGAGTGTGAATTTCCTTCCATTCACATCCATATTTGTTAGCAGCAATGGACAGAGTTTGCTAGCTGCTAATTCATCACTCATCATGGTCGATAGACTTTCAAACTTGGAGTCACTAAAGACTACAAGGATTGTGGCCAACACAGTAAGTTTTGTGTTGATATTCTGCACTGGCTGGAACAGGCATGGGAGACAGGCTGGCTTTGCTATCTGCATGACAAGTCAGAGACTTTGAAGCAAGACTTGTAAGAGTCCGGGGTAAATTGGAAGATTTTATGTTCAAAAGTGACTTTATTTTTACAGATTAGGGGATCAAACCAAAACACAGAGGCAACAGGACCTACTATCAACTTAGTAGGTGCTCGAGGATTGTTTCTTGGAGGAGGGCAAGTGGATATAAGTGGAAGAAGCATTTCATTTAGTCAAGAGATGGCTGAGGTATGCATTCCAATATTGCACAGCACTGTATGTTCATTTCAATACAATGTTAGTGCCTTTTATTGCTGTAGGTACCCATTCAGTTCCAGGGAAGGACAGGCATTGCTCTTCAAGGACTACCTCAAATCACCAGTGCTGGCAGAAATGACGGAAGTCAGTATCACCTCTGTGCTTGTTCAAGTGGCAAACTGTTTAGAGTTCCAGCAAATCCCAGGCGTTGTGCTGCGGCGAATGGACCTTGCAGTTGAAGAGGCTTTAGAGCTGTCATGACAGTCATTCTCAACTTCTATTAAGTGGCATTTATCGTACTGCCCACAAAGGAGTGGGACTATACAGTTATAATTGTAATCTGCTGAGTATTGACAGTCATGCTTGTACGTAATGAGGGGGCAAGTCAAATTTGGTGGGGCTTTCCAGCAGAGGTCTAGGACTAATCCTGGTCTGGTCACAGTAGTCTCTACAGAGCTACGCAGACGCACAAAGAGCTACCACACCATTGCTAGCGTACAGCTCCTAGTCAACAGTTCAAAATAAAGGGTCAAAACTTAGACAAAGTACCTGGAACTCTTGGTATATATCATACCCACACTGCAGCTTTCACGGCGGCAACAGAGCTAAATTACTCAGAACAAGCTTCTTTGAACCATGCAGCCACATGCTTCAAATTCAGTACAATGCATGCTATGTTTTCAGATACTTTTCACTAATCTCAACATAATATAGACTAGCACACTATCTTTCTTTGGCCGGTATAAGCTAAGGAACAGTTAGTGTATGGTAAAACACAAGTATTGTTTCTTTTTAACTATAGCATGGGAGATTGTGGTGAAATTTAGTGTGGCCCATTAATTGAGGGTTAACCCTGGTAATTACTATTTTCCCTATCGTGGTGTAAAAGAAAGGCTTTAGCACAGGAAATTGTGGTGAAATTTAGTGTGGCCCTGAATCGAGGGTTAACCCTGGTAATTACTATTTTCCCTATCATTTAGTGTGGCCAATTAATTGAGGGTTAACCCTGGTAGTTATCGTTTTCCCTATCGTGGTGTAAAAGAAAGGCTTTAGCACGGGAAATATTGAGAATGGGATAGTATGTTAGTTGGCATCAAAAGTGATGTCAGAAGAATGGTAATTTAATATGCCTTTGTTCCAACACCATGAATGAAATTTAAAACTGCATGCCATGTGTACCCATACTGTTATTATATTGTAATAGCATATCCTGAGAGGCAGCAAAATTCATTGCCCACTGCAATTTGTCATAGGTGATATTGGAATGGAATTTGACAAGGAAAAGCTGAGTGGAATTTGTCGTTCTTTCAACGCTACAATTGAAATTTGACTGACACCCATGCTGATATACACTAGGTATACACGTAATGTATCATGGGTTTTTAAAGTGTATGGGATTTGTACTCTAAGGGCAGTTGTATGTGCCCTCAGGATTACGTATAACTACATGAAGAGTACAAACCCTTGTAGTCTGGAAGCCATACAAATCAAAGGCACTGCTCTGTGTTTCGAGCTAATTACTCCAAAAGCAGTATATGTATTGATTACTAGGCCACTAATATACCTAGCCACAATTGAATTTCACAGCGGGTAATGATTCTTAGAACTGCACTCTTACTAATCCGAACCTAGCAACCTGAAACCTGCAATACCTTGCCAGGCTACGAGTTGGTAACATCACTTGGTTTGGTGGTTTAGGTAAATACGTGTATACATGATATATGTACGTCACGGGGTGGATTGCGTAATAGTGACAAATTGTGGTTGTCTGTAGCAAAAAGGGATAAATTGTGAAGGTTTTCCACTTTCACCACACTATACCAATATTGGGCGGGACATCTCGCATGTGAGAATTAAAAGTGGCAAGCAAGCCATGCCTACAGCACTCTCATGCAGTGCTAGGAGCAGGACTATAGTGTACGTGTGGTGGGCGCACTACATCACGGAAACAAGGTGTAGTCTACACACCTCTTTAGTGTAATTCCTTCCTCGCATCAACTAGCTCCTCCTTCGTATCAACCATACACACCTACTAGCTGAACAGCACTGATCAAGGCTGGAATTAGCTGTTATACATCCACTAACCTCAACACTACCTCAACAGAGTTGAGTACTCATAGCAGACCACCCAATTGACCAACTCAGTAACAGTGGAACCCCACTTAGAGGACACCCTTGAAATAGGACACCTCTGTATCAAGGACACTTTGCTATGTCCCAAATATGTCTTCTCAGTATAAATTTACCCCTGAAATAAGGACACCTCTCTATATAGGACACTTCACCAGGTCCCCAATGTGTCCACAATAGAGGGGTTGCACTGTAGCTAGATACCCAATAGCTTGCACGTATGCAGTAATGGTGGTGGGGGTAACGTAAGCCACGCTAATGGGTGGGGCTCAGGTTTGTACATAGTACAAATGTTATGACTTCACCATTAATTTGCGATTTAAGATGCTACACAGCTACTTTGTAATTATACTGTATGGATGCTAACAAGGATAGGTTAGTTTATTGGGATGCAGGTAGAGCAAATGGCTGACAAATGGCTGACAAATTTCAATTAGGACATGTATACATACACTTGCATACATGTAGGAAAAAGATTATCCCTCCCCTCCCGTGACTAACATATGTACATTGTGCTCAGAATTGTATGTTAATAAAAGGTGGCCATACATTTGTCAGGTACATTGAGAGGCATGTAGGTGTTAATTAAGTAATTAAGTCGAAATAATCATCAAAATGCTTATTATTTTGTATAGGGTGCTCCTGAATGTAGTTCTTCTGAAGTACGTGTTCTGTTGTGGACCAATCTGACTTGCTAGAATGTACATGTAGTAGTAAAACAATGTTGAATTAAAAACAATATGATGTACTTATAGATAACAGCAATATCCATTTATAGACAACAAGCTGGCAATGGGAGGTGTAAAGACTTCAATGGTATATACAATTATTATAGGTCTAATTGATTTTTTATCAATCACAACACACTTACCAGATTTATGTTGTGACCCTGCCCAATATAGCAGTCGTGATTCCGCTCCACTTATCCAAACAATCCCAAGAAACGCATCATTCTTAGGTAAGGAAACACAAATACGCACTTGAAAGGAAACCAATTAAAATAAACAAAACAACAATAACATATATATATATATAAATTATATACATATTATAATCTTATATGTACCGGTACTAGCCATACACTGACTATTCTTCTTCTTTTCTGGTTTCCTTACTGTAGATGTACCTACTATCGCGTCTGCACACTGTCTCATAGGCCATGCAGTTTTGGCCTGTTGCCCAAGGGGCGAGACATTAATAATTATATGTCTATAATAGGGGCACTTATATGGGCTAGTCCTCCTGTGCAACCTCTTCACTTATGAGATAAACTTTAAAAAGCTGCTACCAGCACTGACATGGCATAAATCTTTCTTTTATGTTTGCACCAAGCTAGCTAGTCTCGAGGGCCAGACTTCCCCCCCCCCCCACAAAAATCGTCTGGCCCTCGAGACTAAAGCTAGCTGGAGTGAAGGCCTGGGAACAAGAGTACCACCAGCACCACTGAAAGCAGTGCTCACGCCCACCTTGGAGGAAAAAGAATTTCCCGGATACTATTAAATGACGTCACTACCCCTAAGCCACGCCTAGCTAGCTACGTCCTCAGATCAGAAAATGGCTGAAGTGAAGGCCGTTGACGTGAGTGCTGTCGCTTCTGACAGCTACCTAGACTCATTGAAGAGGCGACTGGATATCCTAGAAAAGAAGGTCCTCGGAAAACCGGGTGTTAATCAGCCTCCTCTCGTGTCCACCGTAAAGAGTCTGCAGAAAAAGCTCGACTCGTTGGGAGGAAGTGTGGCCCAGGCCTGGCAGAAGATTGAATCCCTAGAGGAATTGCTGAGTCTCGAGCGCACTGGTTATCTTAAGCTATCTGAGGATGCCAAAGCTGAACTGCTCCTGAACTATGCGGAACATCTGAAGCCTCTGTCGGAAAGAGGTGGGCTATTCCATTTAATAATCGTACACCCCCTGTGGATGAACAGTTTGGCAAAAGTAGTACCCCCCCTAGACATAATTTGGCAGGCAGCCCCCCCTGGACAGTTAATCACTTGTGACTTAGCTCCCCTCTGACACAATTAGTAGTCCCCTAGACAGTCAATCACTTGTGACTTAGATCCCCCCTGGCGCAATTAGTAGTGGTCTGCCCCCCCCCCCCCCCCCCCCGTAATTAATCATTACTTTCTCATCACCTAGTCTCGCCCTTGAGACTACTCATCACCCTAACTATAAATGCTTGGGGCAGATGACGGAATTTTTTTATTCACCATACGTGTGTATTCGGGATTTCTTTACTCTCTCAGAAAGCTTTCTTCTCTTGATGAGTTCACAATGTGAGTACTTAGTTTTCAGTTCTGTGTCTTTGGTGGTTTAATTACCCCGGCAGACTGATCCAGGCTAAGTTTGGGTGTAGCACGTTTCTCGTGTTTAGATGGGGGGAGAGGCCTATAATGAGAGAGTAATTACAGTTGGAATTGGCTGGGTCCTACTGGCAAGTGCTACTAGCTGGTTTAGTGGCTATATAAAGCTTGCCTACTGCTCCTCTGCCAAGGGGGCTCCAGTAGCTCAATTGGTAAGAGCATCTGACTAGTATTCAGAAGGTCCTGGGTTCAATCCCTAGCTGGGTCCCGATTTTCGGGATTTCTTTACTCTCTCAGAAAGCTTTCTTCTCTTGATGAGTTCACAATTGAGTTGGTGTGGCCTAAAATGCAAGACTGCATCTGGGTTTAGCTGAACTGAGCAAACTAGTACCTGTCATTGTAATTCCTATTTGCTCCAGCCACTGACAGTCAGTCTGACAAAGCTGAGTTTTAGTATACACGAACACGTGATCAGCAGGAAGTTGCTGAGTTGGGTTCCCATAACTCAATTACTGACGCTGTACAAAGTGCGTAATGAAGAGTGGGCGGTATAACCGGTTGTGGTTTGCCACTTAGCTGAGCATTCAGTAGAATATTCCTTCGTGTCTCTAAGTTTGACATAGCGTATCTCTGATATAGAACAGATATCCAAGTATAGTATTTGGTAGAGCTGTAACACCTGACTATCCTTGTGTTTTTTCCTAGAGACAACACTCGAATTTAGTAGCACTGTGCTTGCCTGAAGTACTGACATTTCTTGGGTGCTATATCTCCCCTCCTAGCTCGTCTTTTGACAAGTTCTTGTAGTATAGTGTACAGCTGGTGGTAGCCTACCTGTGCAGAAAGTATGGGACTGCTGAGTCACCTTGCACCGTGCTGCCCGGAAAGCTAAAGTTGCCATGCGTGCGCAAAAAGATGTAACACTTATTACTGCTATTGTAAACTTCTGTCACCTGTGCACAGCGTATCCAATATTCATGCAGAAAGTGTATACAGCTTGAGAGATATAACAACTCCAACAGCATGCACTGGTGACTCCATGAGCAGCCATTGGCTGAAACCATACGAATTCCAGTACTTCCTGTTCAGATAAAATTCGAGTGTTTGTGTATATTGGTTTGGAAATTCGAGACTCAGTCCCTTGCAACATTGATGAATTGAATTTCCAGTTGCACAACTGGGTACCAGTTAGTAGCTGGATATCCCTTTGTACTGTAGTGTACCTGGCACTGTCCCATTGCACAACCAGACGTAACAAGCACGTTAATTTTGGACCCCATACATATATTCCCCCTGGAACAGATATTCTGGGTTTGCAGTTTAAAAAGGTTTTGCATGTGTATATGCGTGTAGCAACCTGTCAATCAGTCAATAGACGACGGTGGATGACAATCCAAAGTGTATCTTAATAAATAGAAACCAATTTACACCGCTTGATCGTGCTGTCAAACTTCAACACTAAAGGAGCCTACTCAAACTGGAATCTGTAGTAAGCATAGCCTTGCTCCCAGGCTCCCCCCACTAACACTCGTGAAATAGATGGGAGGAGAATCCTAGTTGATTTTATCACATGCACACGATATTTGAGTCAAAAGGTACATGATGTAGGTGGATGACGTAGAATGTGGGAAGTGGTGCGTAGATCAGCTAAGAGCCAGTGACAAGAGTGAAGGGAGTCTTGTTGAAGCTTCTCTAAGAGTGGAAGGACCATTCTCGCAGAAAGGCAGCAGGTGAATTGTAGCAGTATCAGTTTGAAATCTAGCCACTGTTACTCACCTGGCTGGCTTTGTCTTTGGCCAGAATGGTCCTTCCACTATTTGAGAAGCTTCAAACAAGTCTCTAGTCACCCTTTTTACTGTTTCTTTGCTGATCTGCTGCACCGTTTTGCACATTCTATGTCATTCATACACCTTTTAACATCAAACATCTACCTCAATGTCACGTGCACATGTTAAAATCAACCACCCCTCCTTGGAAGTGCCACACCTCTTGGAAGAAATACGTGTACTTTAGATTTGTGATGTAATACAGTGCTAAAATAGCGGGTAAATGGTAACTTTTCTCATGAGTAGCCTTGTTCCCAGTTCCACTGCCCAGTTATTTTGCACAGTGGGCCCACAAGACCAAAATCACTGCATGGGCATACAGTAGCTAGTGTGAAGGGAAGACGACTCAAACTTACATTTATGTCTTGTTACGGTTTATAGTAGAAACTTACAGTTAGAATAGTGTGTGTTGGTGCTTTTTTTGAGCACCTGATGATTCACATGTAGCCATTATGTAGCAAAAGGAGAGCACCTTTTCTGTATTCTAGCTCTGAACACTTACTAGTAACTGTTACTGTTTATAGCTGTACCATTGTAAACAAGTCTGACATTTTATGTTTAAAAAATCAGCCGGGCACCTTTCCCGTACATTACAATTAATTACACACAACTCAGCTTGGGCCAAGCTAACTGCAACTGTAAAACTACGGCTATACTACAGTATAGTCACGTTCTCAGACCTACAAATCATAGGCATTCTGTAGAGACAACGCAGTACAACGAAAGTGCTGACTCAGCAGTTTCATCGTGCGCTTCTAGTTAGTAGCTATACACCACCAAAACAGGACCTTTACGGCTGCCTACCACGTTTTTGCCATCTAGGCAACACACAACTACCTTCGTTTGCTGTAGCTTGGCCTGCTAACCTCTAAAAGCCGCTATATACTGCAGTTGCATAGTAACGTATGACGTAACATATTGCGCACGTGATAAGTGCGGACACACAAACAGACATACAAATGCGGAAAACGTAAAGCAATCTTAGGACCAGCCGTTCGTGCGCTGCGCGCGCTCCGGCTGGTAAAAAGGCTTACACTGACAAAACGTGAATGAGATTCAGAAGTCTATTCTGATATGTATATGATCCTTAGACTGAAGACTCTCGCTGTAGCTATCTCCTACAAACCTAATGAGCATTGTTTTTTTAGCCGTAAGCTCTAGTTGGCCAATAGTTATACTTATTTTCATATAATTTTCTACCCTCTAATCTTCAGTGGATGATATTCAAAGCCACAAGGATTACCTCAATTCCACTGAATTTCAAGGCCTGGATAACCACGAGAAGAAGCTTGCAGCCACCACTAGGGCGCACACACAGCAGGAAATGCAGGTGGAAACCTTGTCCACTCAAATTAGAGATCTCGCTCATGTCTATCATCGAATTATTTTGCAGCTATCTGCACAGTGTATTGAATGGGATGAACTGCTATCAAAACATGAATCATTGTAGTCCTCTTTGTCATAGATTGAGAAAATAATATTATGCAGATATTTGCTAATAACTCGTTCAACAACAACTGTTTTCATACCCATACTTGGTCCACTTAATAATAGCTGTACGGGGGCAACTTTACTATACTGTAGGGATAGGACGGGCCAAAAGTGTACAAATTGGCAAGCATGCCAAGTAATACATGTAGATACATGTACTTGGGTTTGGGCTGGTACGAGGCTAGCTGGTCAGCAGAACTCACAAGATACAGCAACAATGCAACTTGATGTAATGCACAGACTACTAAAGAATGTTTTAGTATGGATTCACATAATTTGATTTAGTTTTAGTAACTAAAAAACACTTTCAGTATTGGTTAACCATGGATAAGTGGGTTGATTTTGGTAACTATAGTTGTAATTTATTCCCACCCTTGACGTTTTAGATTTAGCTCCTACCAAAACTAAAACAATAGTTTTTATTAGGTACAGTTAACTAAAACAACACCAGTCAGCCTTGTTGAGTGCTCAGGAGAACTGGCCGATGATCGTCACAGACACCTTACTGATGCTTTCTAAGAGCATTTTTGATCGTTGAACTCATACATGCCAGGTTCACAAGTTGCAACATTCTCCTGTCACAGAGTGAAATTATAATAAGGTACTGGCCCACATGGCGGTAATGTAAATTTTGTGGTTTTGGTTTATGTAGTCTAACTTGTGCTCAAGTGATTGAGTTATTCTTGGCATCATCTATACACAAAACCAAACTTCAAGTAGGAATGCCACATACATGTAAATGCACACTACATTTCACAGGAGCCGAGAAACCTAGGGAAAGGAATAACATCTCTAATGTTCTCCACTCCTAATATAGCTTGCAGGAATCTCTCAAATCCAAAGCCAAATCCACCATGAGGAATCGTGCCAAAACGCCTCAAATCTAGATACCTGCAAGTGAAGAGAAATGAATTTGGCTAAACCAATCAATATTAGCATCTGCTATTTGTTCGATTGGGAAAGATGTGCACAACACAGGCTTGCAGAAGCCACGCCCTCTGGGCTTCGTGGGACTATATACGCTTTCCCCCCAATGGCAGACTTGCACTATTATAATAGCAAAAATTCTACACACTTTCTCCAGCCATTGCCCCTAGTGTCCAAATATGTTGTAGCCCCTAACACACTTAAGAAAATTTCCAACTTTGCAAATCATAGCTTGTTTGACCATTAAGATAATAATATGCAGAGAAAAAGTTTTTTAATTTCCTCTACGTTTTTAATGGAGAGATGCTTTTTGACCCCCAACTGACTTAGTTTGGCGAGACCACTCTCGCACTTCGCCCTCGGGTCTGGTACAACGTCTATATCACTAGAATGTTTGAGGTTACATAACCCTCAAGGATTATGATTATGTTGAGTGGGTGGAATGTGATCACTGTCAAAGGAGTCAACTATACCCATACCCAGCAGTTTGTCAAACACAATAGGTAGGCATGCAATGCAAGGCTTTTCCCGTACCCCATTGGGAGTACAGCAAACACATCACACCCTTTCACAAATGTCTCAATGACTGCCAACTGTTCAAGCTTCAGGTTGTGACAGCCCAGTTTCTTTGCTGCACTTCTAGCGGCATCTCTCAATTTCTGCGTCTCAAACGATACATGTACTCTCTCCATACTAAATCTCTTTCTCTGTACTAAACTCTGATTAGTCCACGTGGCTTTACCAGAATGTTAATAATTAGCCGTCCTGCAATCTGATTGGACTGCAATATTTTTGCAGCAGTACAAAACGTGATATAGGCTTCATAGAAGACCTTTGTGCTTTGCGGGTCTGGGGTCAAAAAAAGCACATCTCCATTGAAAATGTACAAGAATTTGACAACAGTGCCTTTGCATATCTTGATCAAACAAGCTAGGATTTAAAAAGTTGGAATTTTGCTGAAGTGTATTAAGGGCTAAAGCATATTTGGTTATTAGGGGCAATGGCTAAAAAGTGTGCGTTAATTAGAATCTTGCGCATATGCGGCGGGGTTAACTGATTGGCATCTGTCTGTCGTATGTCAAAAATCGGACTCGCGATTTATAGGGTTAAGCAATTGCTAAACGACAGTAACATTGAAATCCTGGGTGTGTGCCTGATAGTCACCAAAGCAGTTCCATTCGCTGCATCTCCAGCCCTTTCAATGGTACATTCAGCCATTTCTTACAACTAGAATACGATGGAGGCTGGGTACAGCATATATGGGTTCCGGACACATGTTCATATTGGCGCATACGTAGTCTGTGTAGACCGTAATCGGTGATGCCCACCGCTTGAACACACTAGCACTGTACACTCTGGGTACGACTACACAGCCAGCTGCACTGTACCAAAAGCTCCGTCAACCAAGTCTGCAGTCCAGCCAGTATGTCTCTGCTACATGTAGTTGTAGTCACTCGTCATCAGTCAGAGGTTGCAGCATGGTGGCGTTTTATGCAATGGAGCCCAAATTGGGTGCTACAGACGTCCCGGTACCAAAAAGGATTATTACTACCATACTACATACGTATATACATAGTAATTAATATTGTTACCAAGATTGGGGGGGTTCCCCTGTACATTGTGTTACACTTCTAGAAGTGGTCGATCCATTCCTTTGTACACTTATAGTACAGCCATGTAGTATTCCCACAAAGCAAACCACAACATCCAGTGATATTGGATGTACATGGGTGACTGTCAAATGTACAACAAATTTCTCATTTGGATGGGTAGCCATCCTTTGCTTGTTTATCTTTTGCTCATCTTCCCATATACTGCAAAGCCTTGTTCAATATCTAGATGGCTACCCATTTAATAAGATAGCAGTACTACTAGAGATACGCATACGCAGTGTAAGCCTCGCGCACGAGCATTCAGTAGGTGTGGTTTGGTAGCACGTGTTTAATGCTGTGAAAATTTGACAGAAAGAAAGGAGAAATAGCTAAACGTGCATGAGAATTCGATGAGTTCGACGATCTAAGTAAGGTGGCGCATCCTTCTCCAAAGGCGAAAATTCACGCGGTGGTGACTTCTGTTTCTCCAGCAAAAAAGAGCAACACTTAGTTGTTAGCTAATAAGTGTACGCACCTCTGGGCTAGTGGTTCCGCACTCTTTGGTCTGTTAGCTTCGGTTATGTCCGTCTCTCGTTGCTAAAGATGCCTAGCTCTTTCCCTACACGTCTCGTCCATGACTCCACTTCAGCCAACACGCGTGGAAGTAGCACGTGAGAACTGAGCCGCAATAGGGCCGGCCACGCCATGCGCAGTACGCAGTATAATTGCATTCCTAAGCGTGACACATACATATATATATATATATATATATACAAACGCTTGCTGAGATGCGATGCAGGATTAGTTGCCTCGCGCTAAGGCGCTCGGCAATTAGTTAGCTCTATGTTGCAGTACAATAAGCAAATCAGCACTTATTTTTACATGTATTCACTTACATGTACAAGAAAAGAAATCAGCTATGCCATATTAGAAGTGTAGCCATACATGTACATGGGAGGAGTTCCACTTACCACTGGTAGGGTTCCAGCATGTTCAATCTGGCAAGAAAAAATGGTGTAACACTGAATAATACACGTATGTACTCATGCTCTCTGCATTCACACACATATACAATGTACTAGAACTTTATCAACAAATTTCTGATCAAGCTATATCATGGGTACTAGCTACTGGGGATGGTGATTTGGCCTTTGTTGTTATATAGCCTAATGTAAAATTATCATTGAGTACGGTAGTACTCCATATGTACGGTGGCCCTGGAAAAAATGGCGTTCCCATTAAATGTGTACATGATAACACGTTCAAAGCTATGCTGCAGGTGTAGTCTAGGGCTAATAATATAAGCCCTACCAGTCATTCTTGAGTGTTATTATCACTAACCAGACCGTTACCACTGCTAAACAATATCTTTGAAGTATTAAAACCATATGGAATGGTCTTTCTTCCTCTAATTCTTTCAGCCAGGCTAGCACAATAATGGGTGAAGCAAGATTCCAACACAAACAGGCATGATTGACCCTTGGATAGTGCCTTTCGGGCATAGCGCTATCAAAGAAATCAAATTAGTTCAGCAGTGATAACGAGCACTCTCGCGTGGACACTTGCCACTCACACGCCATTTTATGTAGGATGATACGCATGCACAGACTGCCTGCCAGCACACGTTGATCTATTTAAAGCCTATCTTCAATCGTGCTGTTCAGTCCTTTTGTTCTCAAGTGGAAGTGTGAAAGCAAGGTCTCCCATTCATTCATGCGATTGCTGTTCTTCTTGGAATTACACGGTACTTTGCATGCAGTATGCCCTGCTACACGAGTCAGCCTATCAGCATGTACAGATGACCTCAGGGCTCACAACTCAACACCACACTCTATACTGATGACCTCAACAATACCCAGTATTCCACTCAGACCAAACACGTTCACATACTTCCACACATCTGCATCACAATACATTACAACACTTGCATACACACTAAAACACCCCACTCTCAGTACATCCTTGTACATAATCACAAAACAATCCAAACTCAGAAATCTCCTCCCAAGAACCATACCACCGATCACAACAGCAGTCACAACCCTAAACGGAAAACACATACAAAATGCAATTCAACCATACCAACCCCACAAATAACAACATCAACTCTCCATACCTTTTCATGCCATCATTTCCCCAAAAAACGCCCCAAAACAAGTTACAGAAAGCACTTTCCAAAACGTGCACATACCAGTCATGTAGGGATGCACTTCCACCACAAAACACTTCCCCAACAACCAACGATACAAGCGACAATGCATATGCACAGACTACCCACACATCACAGCGCCATGGATTTACCGCGTATTTACCATCCCTACATCTTTTCAACCACCCACCCAAACCGTACCACGCCCCATATACAACACCCTTCAACACACACCACCATCCACAATTATCACCATCCTCAACTGTGACACATCAGCATCCAACAACTACCCTCACATCCTCATCCACGATGACTTCACAAAACACAACACTCCACACTACAACCAACCCAACCTTCATAGTAACACTACTCCACAAACCTAGCCTCGTTCCCAGGCTCTCCCGAAAAAAGGGGGAGAGCCTGGTAGATTTTATCACGTGAGTATTACGTAAGGTAGAGAGACCTTAATTGCATGTGGGCGAACAAAACCGCAATAGCGGGTCCATGCATGATCCATAGATAATAGAGTACGTAAAAGGGATTGGAAACGCGAGATGATGACGTCACGTAGTACGTACTAACGTGCTACAGCGGCAAATGCTTTTGATGTTCATCCGTGTTACGTGCAGCTGCAATCCGGTGTGAGAAACTTGGAGACGAAGATTTCAGCGATTGTCAGCGTGGTGCTTTTAAAGCGGGCTTTCAACAGCGAAGGTAGGTTTCACACGGCAGAGGGTAACAAGGGCAACTTACATTCGGCACTTGGTAGTCAATAACCTGTTCTGTCCGTGGTGATAGGCGGGAAATTTACGCCTAGGCCATGATTTCAGCTAGATAGCTAGTTTTGTGTACCATTTTTGCCTTGCTAGTGAAAAGGATGATTTCTAAATGGTGCCCAGCCTGTTTTTGGCATCCATCCGGTGGGAATGGCATGGGTTGGGTTTAATGGAACCAGAATGTAATCTGATACTGTCCATAAATGGCGGGAAAAATGCCACAGTGTTATGCTAACTTTGTGGACCTCTAGCAATGATTTGGAAGTACATATGATGATGTCCAGGCTGAATTCTACTACGTCTATTCTATAAAAGTGGAAATAGCTATGCCATAAAGTGGTACACCTGTACATATTGGCCATACAGCCTCATCTGTATGCATACATTAATTATTTTATATCGACATGTACAGATGGGAAGAAAGTTGTACTTGTGTACGAAGAAGGGCCGTGAGGAAGAAAGCTATGAAACGCCTTCAAACCAGTCCTTCTAAGGTAAGCTATTGACAATTTGACAATAAACATAACATACAACAGAGTGCCGTCCATGCACAAACTGAATTGCGCTAGTGGTCTACTTGCTTCCCAAGCACCCAAACAGCCATATTTACTGAGCTGATTGGCCTATTGCATACATGTACATATGTACATGTAATTCAAACCTTCATTTTGATTTGCAGGACTACTCCTTCGTTGTTTCTATTCCACTGGCACTTGTAGTAATGGTGTCTGGTCTGTTACACATCAGCGAGGTATTGAAAACGATGGCGCTTCCAAGCGGCTGGGTTCAACCCAAGAATCCACACCAATTGTTTTATGTGCTATGACACCTGGCTCATCAAGTCAACCCGCTGAAGCAAGCATCACCCTCAAAGTTCTGAATGATCGATCGTGGACAGCATTTGTTTATGGTCACAGCATCCGAAATACTCATCTTGCCATTTTGCCACAGTCTATTGGCAATGTAGGGTCCATTCTCCAGATTGTGACCCACTTAAACTGTGCTCAAATATGCATTGCTAACCATGAAGAATGTTTCTATTCTCTGTCAGCGGAACGGAAGGGAAAGTTCAAGAATTCCCGGGGGGACGTGATTGCCAGTATGGAAGAAAGAGATTGCTTTTGGAGAAACAGTCATCAGGAAAACTATTCGTCATGTTGACTGTGAAATTTTGGCAGCTGCAACAGATGGAAGATGTGGTCAGTGTAAGAAATACAGGGCAACACTTAGAGCAATGTACCATCGCCAACAACACCCGCAATCGTCGACTGAAGACCGAACAGAAGTGGCTAGTCGCGTTAATGATCGGTACCTGTCAACCCCAGAAAAGGCGCAGAAGCTAAAGAATTACAAAGCTGAAATGAAGTCAGCAAAGCAAGAGGTAGCTAAGATGCAGAAGATTCTTGATGTGTCTCTGGCTACCAAAGGCATGGAGCTCGATACAGGAATGCACAATGACCTTGTGACAATTATGCAAGAGCAGTCTTCCGAGGTAGGGAAAGCTTTTCCTAACAACTCGTTTCGGCAACTCTTCTGGCAGCAACAACTTGAAGCCGCTCTCAAGAAGAATCCAAAGCAGATGAGATGGCATCCATTGATGGTTCGATGGTGTCTCTCGCTGAAGCTCAGGTCGTCATCTACCTATGAGGCAATGTACAATTCTGGGTTGATAAAGCTCCCTTCTCAGAGAACACTGAGAGATTACACTCATGTCATAAAAGCTTCTTCTGGGTTCTCAGATGAAATAGATCAGATGATTATAAAAGAAGCCAAGTTTGATGAGATTGAAGAATGGCAGAAGCACGTAGTGCTCATTTTTGACGAAATGCACATCAAAGAAGACCTCGTCTTTGATAAAATTACTGGAGAGCTGAAAGGTTTCGTCGACCTTGGTGATATCAATAACCACTTGATAAAATTTGAAGAAGCAAGTAACCCAGAAAAACAGCTTCCACCTCTTGCAAACTCGATGCTGACCTTTATGGTAAGGGGGATTTTCATTTACTTGCAATTCCCGTACGCACAGTTTCCATGCAAGAATATGACTGGGGACACCTTGTATCCTCTTGCGTGGGAAACTGTCCAACGTCTTGAGATGTGTGGATTCAAGGTGCTTGCCGCGATATGTGATGGAGCTTCCAACAATCGCCATTTCATCCACATGCATAATACAGCGAAAGGATCCCTCATGCACAAGACCAAAAATCCTTTCAGCCGTGACCCTGATCGTCGATTTCTTTACTTTGTGTCAGATGTTCCGCACCTGATGAAGACCGCACGCAATTGTTGGGCCAACCCTAAAAGAAAGCTTTGGGTGAGTGTAGTATTCTACTTACTGGTTAGCTAAACTTTATTGCTTTTAATTACCCCTGTAGAATGGAGGAAAGCATATCAGCTGGGAGCACTTAAAACAGCTATACTACCAAGACTCTGGAGCACAAAGGACTGCAGGTGGACTAAGCCTTGTGCCCAAGCTGAAGCAAGAGCACATTGTGTTGACGTCTTTTTCAAAGATGAGAGTTGACTTGGCTGTGCAGGTGCGTTCAGGCTTTTTAGTGTATTCTATTTAGAGCACATGTAGAACGATTTTATGTTGTTGTGTATGTACCCAGCCACCCACACCTTGAAAAGAAATTTGTCCTCATGCTTTGTGTGAGCCTTAACATCCATCATTTATACAGGTGCTAAGCGAGTCGGTATTTCATGCTCTGCTTGAGGTTGGAGGTGACGAGGTGGCTGAAACGGCAAGATTCTGCCAGATGATGGACCGCTTTTTTGACAGTTTAAATGTTACGAACTATTCTGAGTGCTACAAAAGTTAAAGCCGTTTAGGATGCCATATAGATCTGTTGAAGACTTCCGATTCAAGGTTTGCCTGTAGTGTCATGTATACATTGTTATTACCTAGCATGTTGCAGGTTAACACAGACGATGTCATTTATGTATGCAGTGGCTGGAGGCAGAATTCCTTCCATATCTGGATAGTTGGGAGAAAAGTGTGGCCAGTAGAAAAGAGTTTTCCGACTCACAACAGAAGATGATGCTTTTAAGTAGAGAGACTTTAGAAGGGATCAGGATATCAGGTATTGTTTAAAATTAAGTATATGTATGTACATGTAGTATATTACTCTGTGCTGTTTTATTTCCACTTAGTGAAGTCGTTCTGTGAGATGAGTCGGTATCTCCTAAAACTTCCGGAAGTTAAGAGTGTCCTCTCCAACAGACTATGTTGCCAAGATTTATTAGAACAATTTTTTGGAAAGCAGCGTCAACAAGGGGGCACTAACGATAACCCTACTGTGAGGCAGTTTGAATATAACACTTCTGCGTTGAGAGTTGTTAATTCCGTAGCCCTTGCTCCAGTCCGTGGTAACTGCGGCAGGTTCAAGCCAAAGAAAAGGCCTGGTGACCTTAGTGTGGACCAGGAGAACACTCCTTTGCCGAAACGATCTAGGAACAGTGCAAAGAAAACCCTGTTTTAGATAGACAATGCAGGGATATACCAGGATAGCCCCTGTTGTGTTCAGAATTATGAATTGTGGATGCAGTAGTGTGTTCATTCTTGGCATATGTATGCATAACAGTAACAATAATAATTAATTATATGCTACAATGATATTATACAGACAACTTGATGTTAACAGTCGTCATCGTCGACGTCAGGAAGAGGGCGCTTCAAGCCTTTACGAAGAGCCTTAGCTTTTGATGTATTCAACGAATGAGCTTGCTTGTACTGCTCTAGTAGTGACTTGGCGAATGAAAAGCCACGGATGGTGATACATAAATTCACGATCATGTGCAGAAGTTCTTGTCCTTCCTGTTCATCAAGTTCTGCTGACAAGAGGCACCAGTGAAATTGCACATCGTCTGCTTCCATCATCAGCCTTGCAATTTCTGGACGAGAAGGAATGAGCTGTGATGTTTTCACCTGTGTGGAATTATAATGTCTTCTAAGTTCAAGTTCCAGCTGCTCGAAGAAGAGATACGCCATATCGTGCACCACAAACAAACCGCCTCGGTTCACTCTATCAATCCAGCTCTTTGTGTACGAAAGGAAATCATCACAAGGGGTATCATCTTCACTCATCTCCCACAGACACAAAATAAACTCTTCTTTGTGAGGATGTGATGACCGTTCCAACTTTCTTCTCAGGGATACAGGAATGTAACCTGCTACATAACAGAGAGCCTTCTTCTCCTGCTCTGTAAGCGCCGGCTCCTCTACTGTAGCCTCAGCAGCAACTTCCAGTGGTTGGTATACTTTGATAAGCCCTTCCATGACATCAGTGAGCACCATCTGGCAGAGCATTGGGTCCTTGGAGTTCACTTCCGATGGTAGAGCGTTCCACAGTGACTCCAGGGCTGTAGAAACGCGTAATGAGTGAAATTTACGCCACAGCTTCTCTCTCCACGCCTTCCCTACTCTCTTCGTCTTGCACTGAAAGCACGGAACGAATAGCTTCACCAATGAATGGGCGAAAACTTCCAATTTCGCTCTGTCCTCCCGGGCCCATTCAAGAAATGTAGCCGCTGCGGTTCCAACTGCTGCGCTTCTAGGCAGCGATGGGTTAGTTCGCTTCTTAATAATTCCCGTAACAGCTTCTAATACAAGGTCAGGCCCAGCTTCCAACATAGTCTCCATCGTTCTCTTTTTAGCGCCACCACGGCGAGGCCCCTCCCACAAGCGTCATTCGTAACGCGCATAAATCCGGAAGTAAGCTGCCGTTTCCAATCCCTTTTACGTACTCTATTATCTATGCATGATCGAACGGTCTATCAGCGAAAAAAGTCGGAGAAATGGGAGTTAAAGGGACTGAAACAAAAAAATGTCTTTTGCAGCATCATGGATAGGCGTCAAACTGCACTGGATATGGGCTATACAGTCGGGGAGCATGAAAAGCGCCGGTACGGTACTCATCGGTTCGGTACAGGCAAAGGTACGTGTTCTACGGTAAGCAGAAGAATACAATACGGCTACCCAGGCTTTTATAAAGTGCTCTTCTACACTTACCCTTCGTAAAGACTGCCAGAAGTGCGACTGTTCTCTCGATCGTCAAGAACCTCGTGCTCGAGTAACGCGATAAATCGGCTTTGCGTGGGCATGTTGCTATCGTTTCACCCACGCTCAATTAAAGTCTCTCTACCCGTACCCTCTCTCTACCCTCAACGTTGCTCACGTGATAAAATATTCCAGGCCTTCCACGCTTTTCGTACTGCAAGCGACAAAAGCTGTGCGGAGGCCTGGGAACGAGGCTACCACAAACCAACCAGAGTAATTCTCCACAACATTCCCAACAATTTTTTTTTTTAATATCGACGCAACAAACCTTCACACCAACACTAGCTACTCCAATCAAAGCACATCAACACGAACAACACACACAGCCCTCATCAACTTCACAACTCCCAATCTACACTTTACCAGCCATTTTCTTAGCTAGCTGGCGTTAGCTAGCTGTGTGGAAATCTGTGGAGATTTATGGGGAGTGCTTTGGTGAGTGGTTCTCAGTAACTGAGGGGTGAGCGGAAAATCGCTAACATGGTTTTGCGGTGAGTAGGTTGAAGTTTGTAAGGCAGGGCTCGATTTTGTCAGGCAGAAGTGGGTGGCCATATAATGTTTTTGGAAAGGCAGGATAGCGAAAATGAGCGTTTTGGAGTGGTTGGATGCATTCTGGGCTGTAAAACTGGGGTTGAAGCATTCCTGTGAAATAGCCAACATACTTTTTAGCCTGTCCTCTGTAGGTACTGGTGATGTTGTCAGACTGTGGGTGGGGCTCTAGCAGATCCGATAATTTTGCATTTTAGTAAACAACCCGAAATTGCGTCTTTTTGGATTATTTAACGGGGTGTGGTAAGATGCCTAATTTTTGTCAATTCGGCTTTGTAGACTTTCATGTCGTCAACAAAGCCATCCATATGATTTGGGAATTCGAAGACGCGGGATGTACCCCCATTAAATTTGCTGATTAGGGATGTGTTGCCGACCCTTTGCTGTATAGCACCAACTATTTGGGTTTTCCCAGTGGCTGGCCACAGCATGAGGTACAAGGGTGAAGCATAGATAATAGAAAAAACGTAGGGATTGGAAACGCAATAATTTACAGATTTTATGCGCGGTTCGCTTCTCCGTATACTTCTCCGTATTTCTGCAGAATAGACCAGACATGAGTGAAGTGCGCTTAGCTATACAGAGTAGTATTCTCAAGGACGGCGTGTTTGGTTACAAGTCTGCACGATCTGAGAATGTGAAGAGGCTGGCCAAGCTCGTACTGGAAGCTACTGCAACTGATGATGTAAAGGGCCGTACATTTGAGACCTTTAGAATAGTGGTGCTTTTATGCTGATATTCCATTTAACATTTACTATTAACCTCACCAGGGCAGAATGGGTGGGAGGTTTCGTCTTAGTGTTAAAAAGTGTTAAGGTTGAAGAAGCCACTATCATCGGTCATCTCTATCAAACTGACCAAGGAACATCATCTCGTTGCCCATGAGCTCTACCTTACATGTCCAGCCTTTGAGCAGGCCCTCTCCTCCAGCTCTGAGGATCCACCACCAGCTCTAGCAAAGATGGTCATGGTATGCATGGTGCGAGGCTTTTTCACCAAGCTGCAGTTCGTATGTGCTCAGTCTCCATGCAGCCAGGTGAGTGGAAGCATGCAAGCTCTACAACTCGTTCTGGGAGGCTGTAAAAACTGTGGCCTGAAGGTACATATGTCAGGTCGTTTGTGCACACTTCTGAAACTAAGACTGTATCCATTCTGTGCTAGGTTCTTGGAGCAACACTGGACGGTAGTTCTGTCAACCGTCGGCTCATCCAGTTGCACAACCTAAAAGCTGCGCTCGTCTACAAGACCCCTAATCCCTTCACCTCGGAGTCCAGGCCTCTTCTCCGACCCACCTCATCTAAGGAAGACCACTAGAAATTGCATGGCGCTAAATGCCAGATCACTGTGGAGGTGTTAGTGACTAGGAGCTACATCTGGTGGTTCATACTATGTGAATAATGCTCAACTCTATTTAGTGCACATATAGCTCAACTCAAGATGAGAGTTGACCTCACCACACAAGTAGTGGTTATCAGAAAAGTCTTAATAGCATTGAAAATGTATCACAATGCCTATTTTGTCCAGACGTTGAGTGAGTCGGTCTCAAATGCTCTTAAACTGACTGGAGGGAATTCTGACAGCCAAGAGACAGCCAAGTCTGTGAAGTTGATGGACAAGTTCTTTGACTGCATATATGCACACAATTTCTCCCACGGTGTTCAAGCCCACAAACCTTTCCAAATACCATATGCGTAAAAGTGGGAAGAATATGAGATTTCAGGTTTGTGGGTACAGACAATTGTGTAGGCTCATCACTAGAACTGTACAGAATAGGGTGGAGCCTGCATAGTATCTTTTCAATATGCACAATTAACTTATTTAAATTTTGTGTGGGGTCGGGGGTTATGTGATGTCAACACCCTTCAGGGTGTTGTGTGATGTATGTTTGGTGTGTCTTGATGGCTGGGTGAAATCGGTGGATGGGCTGATCATGAGTTCTCTAAAGCGATGATGTTGAGGTCTGAAACAAGACTTGGTTGGAGAGTGGCAAGATAATTCTGCACACAGTCGCGCTATTATGATACTAGCCTTCTTTCACGCGCAGCCCACTCCTTCATTAAACTAGCGGAGTATGTCTTCATGCTACCCGATGTTAGTGTATTCCTTAGTCAAAGGATCCCGCAAGACCCCCTCGAGAACTTCCTTGGATGCCAGCGACAGTGGGGTGGGACGCACAACAACCCTAGTGTTCAAGTGTTCAAGAATTTCAAAAGAACACGTAGGCTCTTCGGGTCGCCAACTCTTGGGCAAGGTCGTGTGAAGGGCAACTGTAAGGCTTCAAGGTCATTGACAAAGTGTTGGAAACGGAAAAGCACAGATTACCAAAATGTACACCATCTCAAAGAAGGAGATAACTTAATTTTAAATTGTGTGTACACAATGTATTGGTAAAATGTTATTGAATGCACAACACGCACAGAACTAGTCGCGTGCCCAGCCCCATATTAGAAAGGTGGGTTTGGCTCCCTGTATATTCAGAGTTGGGGCAGCATTACATCAGCAGTCCCAGACATGGACCGGCAATGCAATTGGTTGATTATAACATCACTAAATGGTTGCAGTATCCGTAGTAGTGGCCACACAGACACTGTCACTGTAGCTGTGACATCCATTAGTGTTGTAATATGACGTAACGCTAACCCAACTTTGAATACACGGGAAGCCAGACCCACCTTGGGGCTGGGCACAAGACTTATAGAGAACATGTGAGTTTGTTCTTAGCAACAAACAGAAAACAAGTTTTAAAGTTATGTTGTAGAACTGCTCAATAAGTCCCTTTCGAAGTCCCTTTGTCTGATTGTCTTTAATATGCGGCTGGTTATGTGTTATGTGGAAAAGCTGAAGCAGTCCTGCCAACTCACTGAAACATCAGCTTTTGTTGTGCCTCTGTGATCTACTAGATGATGGGAATGACGGTCATATATCCACCGAGGAATGGTTAGATCTGGACGAAGGAGGGCTGACATGTGTCAGTGATATGGCATTTCTGACATTTTTGGCAATGGAACTTGAACTCCGTAAAAATCTAAACTCTCAACATACCCTAAATCTCAAGACTTGCAAATGAAGTTGTTGCATTCTATTGGTCGGTCCTGTCAAGTGACTGGGAAGAGGCAGAAAGCCTAGCACTGCTTGAGCTCATTGTATCTCACAATCAGAGGGGTTCATTATGGTAGTGCTATGCCCTTACAGTAGCACATGCGTCAGTGTGTCAGTGATATTAGCGACTGTTGGTAAAGTGCAGCTTCGACTGCCACTTCCTGCTTGACAAATAGAAAGCTCGAGATCTTCTTGATAAGGCTCTCAAAAATACCATCTCCAACAGACTGCCAGAAGATCGGGTGATCTGGTGTCCCAAGGCTTAGGAATACCAAAATGTACTAAAAAAACGCAGAAGCTGGTGATAGTTACTCCATGTCCACTCTCTTCTCGTTTGAATGGATTTATACCTGCCACTTACTGCAATGCCATTCTGGAGTTGGTGGACACAAGATCCTGCAAACGTTTCTGCCACAGCAACATAGTGGATTCTTTCAGCCACTGAAACATAGCTTGTCCAACTTGCAGGACTTCTGCAGCAATGCTAGACTCCAGTTTGAAACTTCCACCCCCTAATACTGCCCTTCGAGAGCGAAAAACAGATGGCTGAAAGCTGAATAAAATGCCAGAATAGCAAGTGAATATCAGACCATCCACATAACAGTTTAAGCAAGTTGCCGTCACGGTCTGTAGCCATACTTCAAGCATAGAAAGCAGAGTAGAAGTGTTGTGGACGTGATTTAATCCAAATAATAATACATTACCGTAGTGACTGGTTGATAAGCGCATGCGCCTATCGTAGTCAGCAGTAAGAAACCGTGCGCTTATTAGCCGGTATGCGCTTATTAGCAATGATTACGCAAGCGCTTGCTAGCGGTAATCGCGGCACCTGGTATGAGTTATCGGTATTAGTATCGCCGTGTGGATATTGGCAATGGCGAGCGCGAGTCTGACAGATGAAGATGACGTGTACCTGCACGAGAGTGTTGTGCGCGGCCACCATATCTATAAGAGAGTGTGGTCCCCTATTATTGGCAAGGTACTTTTACGCGAGGAGGAGAGTGAACATGATCGGTTTGCTGCGTGCCATTTGAAGCCTAGAGCGGTGAAAGTAGGCACGTCCCTCGAGAACTGTAGCGTAAGATTTGGCACTTTTTAAGGCACGGTTGGGTTACAGGTGCTTCTGCGCATGCCATCTCGATCTTGATCTCCAGCTCACTCACAAAAACAGTACTGACTTTGACCTTTCGGCGATTTTAGCACGTGTAAAAAGAGCATGCGCCAATTAACTAATACACAATGAGCGGAAGGAAGTATGCGCTTGTTATAAAACATGCGCCTAATAGCTGTGTGCGCTTATTAACCGGTCACTACGGTATGCCGACGCTCCAAATCTCGATAGGCAAACCGTTCCAAATAATGCCGACATTCAGAATTATTAACTTTTAATTGCACAACATTTTTGATGACGAGAAGGTGTGATTAGGTACTAATTGGCACAGTTTCCAATCCCGGGGAAGGAGGTATATTGTCAGCAGTAAAATGATATTGGAATGAGACAGTGCAACTTGATGTGCATGTACTATAAAGTACAGGGGCGCCGGAACCGGTCCGGCAGGTCCGGCGGTCGCCGGACCAATGTTCACGCCGAGTTTACGTCATGGTGACGTCTTGTTAGCGTTTACTAATAATAAATAGCAGTTGCTGGTCATTTGTCGAACTGGATTCTGCTGCTGAGCGTACTGTGAAGACTCACGTTAGTCTGGACTGAACAAGTCGCGGGCATGGGAACGAGGCTAAGTCTGGCCCACGAGACAACGGCACGGCCGGCCACGTCAATTGAACTTTCGTCGAGGCTCCGCCCTTTATTGAATGGGAGGGGCTGAAGCGCGAGCGCATTAGCCACGTATTAAACACTGTATATACGTATACCACGTGGGGTTGTGCGACTGGTATTTCACTTCTGGAGATTATTTCGGATGTTTGAGGTAATGCTATCTACGTTTCGGCAGTAATGATTCGCAGAGACTTCATGTGAGCCATTCCTAACCTTTTTCAAAAGCACAATTACAAAAATTTCCGCGCTTCGCGCGGGGGCCTGCTATTATCAACGCTGTGTTTGTTAGCCTCGTTCCCATAGGTCTGGGCTAGTGTTTGTCAGCCGGACCAAAGCTAAAGTGCTTCCGGCGCCCCTGAAGTAGCCACTTTATTTCTCTATAGCCCCATTTCTCTAATTGCAACTATCCAGAAAGGTAAAGGTGCATGCACGTCCGCACAAACATATTCTCAACTAAACACACTAGTGTGGGACTCACTCACGCTCACCCAAGTAATTATTTAGTTTCACAAAAATCTACACAGATTGTAATAGTATTGCAACATACCTATCTAGCTTGTTCTCCATGACCTCCAGCCTCTCCTCCCTCAGAGTCCCACCCACTACCTCACCAACAAGGGGTACCAGCAGATCAACAGAGGACACCTACAAGAGTCATTATAGTGACTATGGATCAACTATGCCATTGATCTCTAATAACTAAAAAAGCACTTTGCCAAAAAGTGCAAAAACAAGTCATGTAGGGATGCACTCCACCAACTGGAAACACTTCCCCAAAAACCAATGAAACAAGCGACAATGCACACCACAATGCATGCATAGACTACCCACACATCACAACGCAATGCATTTACCGCGTAGCTACCATCCCTACACAACACAACTCAACACAACGATGCAAGTTCGATGTTTATACGACGTGTCCTTCCTGAGATAGAGCTGTTTTACCTGATATCGTACACTAAAAGCTTCAGCATTATAAAGAAATCAAGACAATTAAATAGCTCTATCTCTCTCTATCTCGAGAACCATACATCATATGAACATTGGGCTTGCACCATTGTGCTGCTAAGTACCTGCACTTTCCAACAATATCTAAATCCTAGCGTTGGAGAGTGTTTTAGTGTCTCTACACAGAAAAAAATACGAAATTCACTATCCGATTATAGAGGGTGACACGGCTCTACATTCAATAGCACCCCTCAGTGCTCAAAGCAGCTACAATGGCGAAAAGTTGGAGTGCATCAGCATGGTAGTGGGGCTTTCCAATAATGAAGAAAGATCACCGAAAGTTGCTTCAGGGAGGAAACATGGAACGGTGTCCGACAATACATACTTTTGTCCGATCATAGCTGTGTCCGAATTTTAACTTTGGAAGGCTATAGCTCCAGAACCAAGCAACGGAGGAACACCAAACTTTCACCTCGAAGTGCGAAGGATCAGTACTAGCGATTGAAGCCCCCGCCCACTTCCGGTAATTTACGTACTCAGCGCTAGTGTGTCCGGATATACCTGGTGGCCGATCATCAGTGGCTTACTCTACTACATTGTGGTGTGTAATTGTAGTTGGTAAGTGGTATACATTACATGTAATATGATTTTGAGACCAAGTTATTATTGTAGTTGGGCTTAGTGGATAAGTTACCGCTTGTAGGTGGCTATAGGATTTAAACTGGACATTCTCTGCTTCTCAACTATTGCTAGTCTATTTACTCCTCAAAAGGTAGTGGCATTATAACATCTACACGTATAAGCAATGAACTTATAGCTCTTTGGTGGACCTTTGAAACGTTTCTTGCTGTTACAAAAACAAATCCTGACATTTCATTCTAAAAAACCAGCCAGGCACCTTTCCTGTACAATACACACAACTCAGTTTAGGCCAAGCTAACTGCAGCTGTAGAACTACAAATTATAGTAACTAAGCTACAATAGGAATCCTGCAGAAACTGATAAACAATCGAATGCGGTACATTGAAAGTGCTGACTCGGCAATTTTGTTGTGCGCTTCCAGTTAGTAGCTATACGCCACGAAAATAGGATCTTTACAGTTGCCTACCAAGTTTTCACCATCTAGGCAACACAAGCAGGGTTCTGCCTAGGAGACGTTGAGAATTCAATCTCCAAGACACTTCTATATAACCAAACGGACTTTCTCCCATATTAAAAATACTGTAAATAGAGTTAAACATCAGCTGAGTGGTGGTCAAAAGGCTGAGTGGTGGTTAGACCCGACCACTGCTGACCAGTGTGGGCAGAACCCTGCACAAGTACCTTCATTTGCTGTAGCTTGGCCTGTAAACCTCCAAGCTGCTATATACTGCAGTTGCATAGTAATGTATGACGTAATATATTGCGCACGTGATAAGTGCGGACGCACAAACAGACAAACAAACAAACGTGGAAAACAAGCAATCTTAGGACCAGCCGTTCGTGTGATAGGCACGCTCCGGCCGGTAATAACTACTGCTAGTTCAACAATTTGAAACCTGCTCTCCCCAAAAAGTAGTGATACTATATACATGTACATCTACTACATATAAGTTAAAACCTACTAGCAACATTCATAACTCTTTCGTGGACCTTGCAATTATTGCTGTTCAAAAAACTACACATCCACTTAAATTATACATTCTCACACAGGGAGAGGCTACAGGACATTTCTTCATCTAACTATTGCTAGTCCAACTGACCAAAAAGCAACACTCCAGCTCTTTGGGGGACCTTGCAAAGCTATTCAATAAACTACATGTACACAGCGCAAGCTGTTGTGTCCTCAGCTATAGGATTTCATTTCGGCAGTTCTGTTGTTAGTCCAACAAACGTTCATAAAACTACACAACCACTTTTGTTTTGCATCCTAGAGGGAGGGCTACAGAATTTAATCTGCTTCTAGTCCAATAAACTCCCCCAAAAAGTAGTGGCATAATATCTGCTAACCTAAAATTCTTAGCTCTTTGGTGGACAATGCAAATGTTTTCGTACTGTTCACAAAACTACACAACCACTTTGAATTTGATTTCACACAAAAGAAGGGCAACAGGATTTATATGACACAGTTCTAATCAGCCCTTAACTGTTGCTGGTACTATAGCCTTGTTTCCAGCCTCCGCTCCCCAGCTTTTTTTTACACATAGTACATGCGCAAAAAAAGCTGGGGAGTAGTGTTCTGGGAACAAGACTGGGGCTGGTACAACAAACCCTCTCAAAAAGTAGTGGCATTACGTCTACTAGTTAGCTAACCTAATAAACACTTAGCTTTTTAGTGGACCTTTCTAGCTGTTATAGAATTTGCGTCCTCACAAAGGGAGGGGCTGCAGGATTTAATCTAGAGATTTCTACCTCTAATTATTGCTAGCCCAACAAACTCCTCAAACATATAGTGGCAATACTTGTACAAACCTATAAGCAACACTCTCTGCTCTTTGGAAGACCTTGAAAACTATACACAACCACTCATCTCGCAGAGAGAGGTCTGCAGCATTCAATCTTAGTCTACCTGAAACTATTGCTGGTCCAACAAACTCAGGTATTACACCTGTACATCTACTACATGTACCTTAAAGCAACATTCTTAACTCATTGGTAGATCTTGCAAACATTTCTTGCTGCTCATAAAACTACTGAATTTGCATCCTCACAGAGGGAGGGGCATTTCTGCCTCTAAGGCCATTACGACTTAATTGCTTGTTTCGCGTAAAAAGGCTTACAATCGGGTGGGTGGGTCGGTGGGTCGGTCGGTCGGTTGATGTAACGTATACAATTACGTCACCAGTTTCCAACCTGTGTCAGCTGTGTGTGCATACTGTTACAGCGTGCTGTCTATAGAGCAGCGAAGATTGTTATAGGTTTGTGTATAATTTTGCACAGTTTTGTACTGCCCAGCATTGTTTCGTATGCATTTTTAAATGTAATTTTATTACAGAGGCCAAATGGCCATTTCGGGAAGCGAGTCGGTGTATTTCTATACTTTATAATCTACGGGGAGGAAGTGGGTTGATCGGTTTACGTGAAACAAACAATTTATTCATAATGGCCTAACTATAATTGTCATTCCAATTCCAATACATGTAAACTCCACAAAAAGTAGCATCTTACATTACTAACCTTAAAAAAACACCCTTAGCTCTTTGGTGGACCTTACAAAATTAATCATGCTATTCACAAAACCACTCGACCACTTTAAATTTACGTCCTCACAGAGGGAGGGGCTACAGGATTTAATATAGACTTTTCTGCCTCTGACTATTGCTATTCAAAGTGTAGTGGCATTATACATCTAGTAAACTTAAAACAGTACTCTTAGCTGTTTGATGGACCATGCGAAACTTTCATGCTGTTTATAAACCTACACAACACTTCAAGTTCTCATCTTTACAGAGGGAGGGGCTACAGCTAGGAAACATTCTGCCTCTAACTATTGCTAGTCCAAACACTACTGGCATTACATCTACTAACCTACAAAAGCACTCTTGGCTCTTTGGTTGGTTGTCTTTACAAAGGTTTCTTGCTGTTTATGAACCTACACATCCTCACACAGGGAGAGGCTACAGCTACATGTACATGTAGCTAAGTAGACATTTTTGCCTCTAACTATCGCTAGTCCAAGAAACTCCCCAAAAACGTAGTGGCATTACATCTACTAATCTAATGTGATGTTAACAGCCTTCCAGACATAAATGACATCCTGCTGACTTTCATCTAACTACACAGCCAGGTTGGTGTGATATGAAGTAAGTAGTCAATAATTGCCGAGCGCAGCGAGGCCAATAATCGCGACATACGGGCTCAGAATCTCAGCTAGCGTTTATCTGTGTGTCACGCTTCCCCCGGCCCCCGGGGCAAGCCACGGGTTCAAAATGGCGCCTCGTGCAGTTTCGCGGATGCCGTCTTTTAACTCTTGGTGCAGAAACAGGAAGAGATCTGGACAAGTCTACTATACAGTTTTATCAAGTAAGGCTAACTACAGCTCCCAGGTTAGTAGAGTTTGTGTAACCGCTCTGTAAGCAGAGATTCGAGGGCTGGAGACTGACGGCACAATCGAGCGATAAGAATGGAAGTTTCAAGTATAGCATGTCCGCTCTCCTGTGGCAGCTCCTTGGGAAATGTTGTAGTTACTGACATCATTCGCCTGGATGCCAGTCGTTTTGACATAGCTACTAGCCTAGCAGCCGTTTTAACTGACCTGTTACTCTTGCAACTGGAGGCGTAGTCGCGAAAATAGTCGTCCCCACGTGTTTCCGGGGGGCAGTGCCCCGGCTTGGCTATCTAGCCCGGGGGGCCCCGGCGGTACGATGACGCCAGCGAGGCATAGTGCGCTTGCGTATACCTAGTATAAACTGTTTCACTGTGACTGTGATTTTAAGCCTAAAGTTTTTGTTAAGGTTAGGCCCAACCAGAAGTAGAGATATATCAAAAATTTATGACCACGTACGGTTTTGACACTCATAGCTCGACAACATGGCAATGGAAGGCCACAAAAACTATGCAGGGTTAAGTAGAGAAAGCTCAGAAACAAAAATCGTCAATGTGTGCAGTCTTTCCACTGTACAGGTGCTAAATTGTAAGACTTCCACAGTTGTTTCTACAATGGTTGGGTCATTCCTAAAAATAGACAGTTTCTACTCTGTGAAAGAACCGAGATGAAGCTTAAAACATATTTTTGGTTACTATAATTCGTATACAATGCCGTCCTTAAGGTTAGACCCAACCAGACGTGATGACTCCACCCACATCATCCGGTAGTCATGAAAAAGTACGTTTAAAGCATATTGAGTGCAGAATGTGCCGCGGTAAATGGTTAATTAGATTAAGCTGCAGAACATTTCTTAAATCATAAGAGTATGCACTGCGCATAAATGAAGGTTACCGTACAGTGTAATGCCTGTAGCACAGTACGAGTGTGAAACCCACCGTATCATGGTTTTCTTCCGCAGCTCTGGCATAGAATGGCTTGATGACAGCTGGGAAGTCGGTAACAAACAGAGGCAGGTTACCACAGTGGTCCACTAGGTACTGCTCATGCTCGCTCATGAAGTCTAAGCCCCACTGTAAGCAAAAAAAAAAAACATACAAGAGAAATCAATATGGCAACTTAGGCATTCAATAGCAGACTCATTAGGTATATTACACCCACCTCTGGCTTGAACTGAAATCCTGTTTTTTCCTGAGCTTGTTTAAGAACCTCAACTGCATCAGTGTAGGTGATACTATGTACGATAAAAAGGTATACTAGCTTGAAAATAGTTTTTCTTTATGTATATCAACTTTACTTTCAAGGGTAAAAGAATGCCATAGAAAACACAAGAATGAGACCATCTAGATCAAACACAAAGAAATAAATATTCTGAATGAGAGAACACTTACTGTTGAAATGGTTTTTCCAAACTGTTCAGTACAGAAATCTAGGTATGGAGAAGGGGAGTAGAAGGAGAAGCCCAATGAAGTACACTGTTAGTGTCAATCACACAATACAAATCCTACGGTTTTTGTACATTGTCAACAAATCCCACTACCTTCACTTCTGGAGCTGTAATATGATCATGAAATAACTTTACATCGTCCCCGCTCCTTCCCAGTACTGTATCCAGCACATGCTTGTACAGTTCTTCAATCAACTGAAGAAGGTTTGGCAGACCGTCCTCCGCAGTCACTGTCTCCACTTCTAGCATGTGGAACTCAGAGAGATGTCGCCGTGTGTGGGACTTTTCCGCACGGAAGGTTGGGCCAAACGTGTACGTAGATGTCATTGCACTGTGGAGTTGTATTAAAGTCTGAATGAGGAGAGATAACTACAGAATGCTTTACTACAGCTAGGCATTTCTGTAGCAGCACATAAATGTACAGTTTCCTACCATGCAATGGTCTCAGCATGGAGCTGTCCCGAAACTGTTAAATATGCTTTACAGCCGAAGAATTCTTCAGAGCTTTCCCTTGCAGGCTGGATGGGAAAAGAGGTTCATGCACTGACATTGTACAGAGGAAAATATTTACGGTGGAAGAATTCACCACATGTTTTTAGCCTACTCACATGACTATGTTGACAGTGACTGATCACTGTCAACTAATACGTAGCATCCAAAAATTGTTAGAACACTAGAACAGTTCCACTGGCACAACATAAACACTGTAGTATACGTAGCTTTCCTAGCCTCGTTCCCAGACTGACTCCACTATCCAGTGTTTCAACACACCATGCGATAAAAAGCTAGGAAGTGGAGACTGGGAGTGAGGCTACAGCTTGCGTTTTCAGAGTCATTTTTGTGCTTCCATTTGTGGATGCCATTATCAGCCAAACGTGAGCGCTGTACTGTGTACAGATATAGCCAACTGAGAATTTCAGTTTACAATAGGAATACATACTGTGACTCTGAAGAGGTCACCTGCCCCCTCGCAGTCACAGGAGGTGATGACTGGAGTGTGGACCTGCACGAAACCCCTCTCCTGTAGGAACTGGTGTATGGCCATGGTGGCTGTGTTGCGTATCCTCAACAGGCTAGAAAAGACCTTGGTCCTTGCTCGCAGGTGGGGAAACTGTCGCGTATAATCAGGTCCATGCCTCTTGCGTGACTTGAAGGGGTATGCCTGCATGCATGTATGTGTGTGAATAAAAGTTGTGGCAGGGTACGCGACCATTACACACTGCTAAGCTTAATTCTATACGAGGTGAACCACATTCCAAGGGGGAAAATGCCAAACACAATGTTAACATAAGAATATATCGTATAGCCGGAAAATTTGGCGAGAATTAAATTTGGCGAAATCGCCAAAAACGGCTAAAATTAAATATTGGCGAAATTTAAATTTGGCGATTGTGTACGGCGAAGGCTATGACGTAATTACGTAATCCTAGGCGTACAACGTGCGACGCTGCTGAACATGTAAAGTTTTTAAATTGTCACTGAGCATGGCAATGGAGACGTTGGATTCGCCGATCTTACTATCCAGAAGCTTTGAGAAATGTGTAGCGGCCTTTGTCGCTCCGTTTTCAGCGGCATACTTTTCCAATTTGTGTCCTTTCTTGCGTGTAAGTGTTATACTTGCCTCGAGGTGACCGTGTGACAGGCTTCAAGTCTCCAGATAGAGAGCGTTTTACAGCTTTGTTCGCGAGTTCGATATCCTTCCCAGACAGAGAGGAAACATGTACGTGGAGTGGGAATAACAACTTCTTTCTTGTAGCTGAATGCGCGTTAGAATGTTATGTATTACATAATGCGTGAGAATTTAATTTGGCGAGATTAAATTTGGCGATTTTTTACGATTCGCCAAGCCGCCGAATTAAAGTCCTCGCCAAATTTTCCGGCTATACAGTAGGTTTGCAGCAAAAGTGTACACATTGATCCAATGGTGTTACGGGGAAGAGAAGTTCACTATTTCACCATAACAACATTGAGCCACATACGTAATGTATGAAATTGTAGCTATACCAATGTGGACCATGTGTGTATAAAAAAAATCACCTCAGGAGAATCGTTGTAACTGGAGCTTATCAGCAAATGTGACTAAATTTCACACACTATTTGTGCACGTGAAATAGCTACTGTTGAATATAGAGTTTATTCATTCAATATATATCGATCTAGCGGTGCGTTGGCTGGGATTAATATTCCATGCTTTAATCTGTTTCTCTCTCATTTGACAATTGTTTGGAGCTTTACTTCTTTCTACATGTATGCACTTGAGTTTGTAGAAAGAAGCAAAACTCCATACCCAGTCAAAAGAAAGAGAAATAGTGTATGTGAAATGCATATATAATTGCTGAGCGCAGCGAGGCCTATAATCGCACGTCCTATGGGCTCAAAATCTCAGCTAGCGTTTATATATATATTTGTATATATAACATGTCCGTCCTGTTTTGGGCCGCGGTGGGCCCCCCGGGATTCGAAATGGTGACACTGCAGTTATCTGCATACCGTGCTCAATCTCGCGGTGCACAAACAGTCAGAGGTCTGGACGAGTCTGTTATAAAGTTTTATCAAGGAAGGCTTACTACAGCTCCCAGGTTAGCAGAATTTGTGTAGCTGCTGTATCAGTAGAGAATGAGCACTGGAGACGGACGACACTATCGATCAAGTGAACCGTGCACTTATGAGTCAGCAGTATGTAATACAGCTATTAATAGATTAATTAATAGATTGCAGGAATTGGGAAGGTATAGTGTATTAAAGGTCACTGTCATTGAGAGCAGGGTGGGAATATTATAGAAGTTTCTTGGGATCAACTAAAAGAATGACACCACGAAAAATTATGACTCCTGAAAAACACGTTACCTAACCCTGGCCCTAACCCTGCCCTAAACTTCACGCAAGCATACATACTTTTTGCGGTGTCGTTCTACCCATTTCTTGAAACGACTAAAACTCAGCAAATGAGGCAGGACTTACCCCTGCTTGCGATGACTTACCGCAAAGGGTTAACAGACTACCTACACATCACAGCCCATTAATGCATTATAGAGTAGCTAGCTACAAATCACAGTGCAGTGCGTATCCTACCAACAATGGCGTGTGAACGGCAAGCAACCATTCGAGAGTGCTCGTTATCACTGCTGAACTAATTTGGGTTCTTTGAATCCAAAAGGCATTACCCGAGGGTTATAATCATGCCCGTTCGTGTTGGAATCTTTCTAATCGCTTCACCCATTATTGTGCTAGCCTGGCTGAAGAAGAATGAGAATATGACGAACGAGATAGACTACTCGGCGGTTTTAACCACTTGCCGCCTTAGTACTTCAGAGATGTCCTTTAGCAGTGCGAACAGTCTGGTTAGTGATGACAACGCATGAAAATAGCTGGAAGGGCTCATATTAGTCCTAGACTACACTTACAGCAGAGTTCTGAACATGTCATTTTATACACAGTTAATAGAAACATCTTTTTTTTTTTGGTTCCATCCCTACATATGGAGTACTGATACATGCAAACATGCACAAAGTGTTACAGTACACAGCCTCACCCCTTCTCACTGCTGCCTACAGGAAGGACAGCTATGCTGGAGATGCCAATAAGCATTAGGTCATCACTACAGTTGACATGTGAAAAAGATGTAGGGATGGGGCTGTGTATGTTGTGTTTATGCTATCCCCTACACTTTGTTTGCTTGCTTTTTGGCACTTCCATCCCTACATCCCCTTACATTTTTAAAAAAAAATCATTAACGTGTTTCACTAATTTTTTGTTTGTCATAGTATAGATCATGGTTTTATACAGGATTTCTTTGAATACCAGACATCATTCTAAGGAGCCTCCCCCTATATAGCTCTGTATGAACCCTGTCTTAAGACATATGAAGATGCATAACGAGCCAACAGCACTTTCAAAGGTAAAGACAACAGATAGCAAATGAGCAAAGCAGTTTGTGGTAAATAAAAAGGTAGACAGAAAGGCCCAGAGAACGAGGTAAATTGCGGCGAGTCAGTACACCCCAACTTGTGAACGTTTCTTAGGAATACAGCTCAGAGTAGCAGCCTCATACCTCATCTCACGAGCCAGACTCACTCGGGAGGAAGGAGTGAGTCTGCAAACTACGGACAGCACCCCGTGCCACAAAAGAGTATGATTATTCCATAAACTGGTCGCATGTAAAAACGCTGTAAAAAACCACACAGCAGCAATCAGCTTGTTATGGCACTACATCTAATGCCTTGAGCACAATCTTCTGCTCGGGCTTCAGTTGCGAATAGCTGAACTTCTGTGCAGCAGAAGAAATGCCATTCACTCTCAATCTTGCGGTCATCACTTATTATTTTTTGGATCCGTAAAAAACAATAAATATATATATGGCTAGCCTACAGGCAATAATGTGCCTCATTAGAAAAACACTAATCAGATTAAATTCAACCTCCTACACTCTTGTGGATGGCACGGATAGCTGTCCATAGGATTCAGACTCACTTCTCCCACAGGCCCATGAGACTACCGTATACTCAGGCTTTCCTCGCCTGGACTCAGTGAAGTACGCAGGTTTTCCTCGCCCAGTAGCCGGCCTAGCTCTATGCAGCCATACTCTATTTAACGCACATATCAGGTTGGGCTAGATGTCTTTATACTTACACGACTATACTGCTCACCTTGGTAATAAAGTGCACTCTAAGTTGCTGAAAAGAATTCCAGCCGCATGAATAAATTCAATGATCCAGTTGCCGAAGACCAACACTTAGGTGAAACAAACTACACGATCTCTCATTGTTGCTAAGCGATGTAGTGAGTGAGAGTGACCGAACTGTCTCTCCGGCATAATCACAGCAGACGCTAAACCAGTCTGGTCATCTATGCGCTCTTGGGTCTGGTCAAAAAGAATACGTACATACAGCCTGTACATAAGGCCAGCATTCACACACAATGACCTCGACGTACTCTGGTTGCCAAGTGCATGTCATGTGACCATCACTGCGCATGCGCACATAATGGCATAAAATTGGACAGCAGAGTGCCATCCCTACATAAAGATTCTCTGATTCCGATTCTCTGATTAAGGTGAACGACATTGGATAGTCTATTGCATGGGTGGTGTGTACAATGTCCTGTTTAAATTGACTCATGAGGTGAAGAACACCGGATGGAAACTATTACAGAGGACCCTAGAATCCAGTGTAAATATGGCTGAGGCTGAATACAGGGTGTTAGTATTGCTATATCATCATTCAAACGATCAGTACAGCAATGGCGTGCTCCCATGCATAAACTGCCCAGCTACTAATTTTTACCAGCCGGAACGTGCGAACGGCTGGTCCTAAGATTGCTTTACGTTTTCCGCGTCTGTTTGCTAGTCTGTTTGTGCATCCGCACTTACATGTATCATGTGCACAATAATATTACGTCATACGTAACTATGCAACTACAGTGTATAGCAGCGTTTGGAGGTTTGCAGGCCAAGCTACAGCAAATGAAGGTAGTTGTGTGTTGCCTAGATGACGAAAACTTGGTAGGCAGCCGTAAAGATCCTGTTTTCGTGGCGTATAGCTACTAATGCCGAGTCAGCACTTTCGCTGTACTGCGTTCTACATTGTACCATGGAATTAAATGGTTCTACAGCTGTAGTTAGCTTGGCCTAAGCTGAGTTGTGTGTATTGTACGCGAAAAGTGCCCGGCTTTTTTTTACACGAAATGTCAGACTTGTTTTTCACATTTAAAAAGTATAGTGAACAAGGCTCCAGTTACTCTTCTAATGTTCATTTATAGACCCCCTGTCCCCATATACACACCTGTGGATCACACCTTCCAAGTATCCTCAGTTCTGCCACCTTCATCTCCACTTTCTGCCCAGGGTGGCTGCTCTCCATGAGGCTGCCCCTGGCCATCAAGGAGCAGCCCTGGGTAAGGGTCTTTACCATGCTATTGACAGGTGTGTGTGTGTGTGTGTGTGTCACAGTGGTGTAGTGGTTAGAGCATTGGACTCACAACCCAAAGGTTGGCGGTTCGAATCCCACAGTGACTACTGGTGACTATCTATTCTTTCCATCATTATTTGGTGTGAATTGCCATCTTATGTCACCAGTGCACACCAGCCCACCCAGCTGTAATGGGAACCTGGCATTTATTTGCTGGGGTGCAAATTCGACTGACTGCTCTCATATATCAGCTTTGGCCCAGGTGGGACTTCGGGTGCCCACACCAGATGCTGAGAGAAGCCGTCAGTCCTCCTGCGAGCTCCTAGCTCGGCTCCAGGAGTTTGCCAGCACTGGCTCATAGTGCTTGTTTAGTGCACAAGCAGCCTGGCTTTGCCAGGTGCGCGTGACCGCTTAGCGGCAGCAGTAGAATTTGCATTTTTGCATTTTGCATTTGCATTTGCATTTGCATTTGTGTGTGTGTGTGTGTGTGTGTACACAACAAAAAAGGTTAGCAATACGATTTTGCCTGGTGCTGTTTTCTTCTCTTGACCCTTCTCCTCATGGTACGTACATTTATTGCAATACACTCCATACAATATACTGGCTCACATGGGAAACGCTCACTACGCCATGCGCCAAGCTACCAGCTTTGTCACATTTAAGCTGGTGTGACGGTTTGATAAGCGAGTCTATAAAGACACAGAGGCAGCAGGGGACTTCCCCTGTCTGTGCACAGCTTCTGCTTACGTAGCCACCTAAACCACAGCGCGCTACAATCGGAAATACAGCACGGTAGCCATGGCAGCCGATCGAGATAAGCGTCCAAAACTGCCTGAAGACATCGTAAATTTGATTTGTCGCCCCTTGTGTAGCTGCCCAAGGTGTATCAACTTACAGCTCCATCGTTTTTCACCGCCTCAGTCCCTGGTAGACGTACATGTATAGGATAGACTACACCCAAGAGTGGGTTATGCGCCTTGTAACCCATGTGTTTGTGGTTAGCGAAGCTGAGGGATAAATGTAAACAAGTGGGTTATAGCGCATAACACACGAGTGGGTGTGGTCTATCTGTCTTATACTACATTGCGCATGTGTACAATCTGCGCCGTGGAGCAACGTAGCAAACCGTGCGTTATGAGCCTATGTAACCAATACTTTTAGCCAATCATTTTTATTGTAATGTACGTGGTATACATGTAAATCACGATGACTTGAAATGACCGTGAAATCCGGGAGGGTCATCGAAGTCAGCTGTATTCAGCTTTTCATTTGTATAAACGGTTTTGTGTATGCTTGTTTAAGCTTAGTTGACACTTCTATAAGCTTATTTGAAGCTTCTATAGGCTTCAGCAAGTACAAATAGGGCATCAGTCATTGCTTAGCACCAAAGTTTTACTCAGATTCACTGCCTAATTAATGTTTCAGTGTAACACAGTAGATGACATCATTTTACGGGGCGTTCTACATAAGTGATAAATGGTTGGGGGATTGGGCTGGGATTTAGGAAGTGTAGGTTACATGTAATATGTGACAGTCAGCTTCTATTGAGTTTACAAGCAACTTGCATACCAGGCCCTCCATTTTACCTTAGTGCAACCTAAAAAGACAGGGCCGAGAAGTATGCTGGAATGCTTGCAAATACCATCAGAGCAGAGGGAACTTAAACAAACTATAGGCATGTACAAGAGCCCAAAAATAAATTTCCCCATCCAGCTCTTGTGGGTTGGGAAATTTTATTTGTGCCCTCTTGGCATGTATTAGAGATCAACCTTTATGCTGCGATCACATCACAACCAGAAGTCTCTAGCAGAGAGATACCCCGTGCTACAAATGGGACCCTTGGACTCTATAGACTTGCCTGGCCTGGTGGAGCAGCTGCAGAGACAGCTCTGAAAAGCATCGCATACCATGTATTCGTGTATTGTGGACACATTCAAGCAGTGGGCGTGACCGACTGCCGTACTACCATATAGCACTTAAATTTGGAAGGTCTAAAAATTCGCGAATAGACATTTTTGAACGTTTTGTTGAAATAATTTCGCAAATTCGTTCACCACACCCACGTACTAATGAATTTATGGGCAGAGCATCCCTGAGTTACTATGCGCACAGATTTACAGGAAGCTTTAGTAGCGAATGATGGCTAGCACTCCATGCTCTGCTGCTCGCTTTCCAATTTCAGCCTTCTTCGTGCTCATTTTCAGGTATGCTCTCCTGACCTTCGTACCGGCAGTTGGCTGAGGTACAGCGATTTCGCTGTTTGCCGCAAAAATCGCGGACGAGGGCACTTGTTTGGAGAGCGCTCTGGCAACTTGGACCCTGGATACTGCCCATCCACACTCTTGAAATACCGAAAGCATAGACAGTACACGCATAATTATGTCTATGCACATGCACTCTACTATCTATGCATAGCGGAAGTGTAAACATTTTCGTTGAAATAATTTTGCGAATCTTTCCAAAATCACAAAATTCGTGAAATTAAAGACCCGCGAAATTTAAGCGCTATATGGTAATGACACAAGCGCTTCTCTACGCATACTGCAATATAAATCCCGTGTCAGGAGACTGCGCACACCAAGCCTCTGTTGTATTCGAGTTCGTGACCATAGTAAAATGGCTGACCATACCGACGTTGAAAAGAAAATGCTAGACATGAAGAGACTAGAAGTGCTTTGGTCACTCAGGTAATTTATTGGGGATATGAATCATTACCTCCTGCTTTGAAGTTGTTATAGCCTCCAAAATTTACTATAACAGACAACAACGACAGACGAACAAAACCAATTGCTTAACCCCGCTTGCGCATACATGTACGCGTGCGGGGTAACTACATACGGTATAGGTATTTTCGCTCGCGCGTGCGAAGGAATGTTAATTATGATTATGGTCAATAAACGGGGGGAAGCGGACGGCCAGGGCAAGTGGTAGGCTGTGGCAGCTGCAGTTCACTTACAATTTGCTCTCCAAGGGATATGGCCTTCCCCTTCCGCCATTTAACATACATCCCTTCACGTACAGGAGCGAAAAAAAAAACAACCTTATACACAGAGCTACCTACTTTGGAAACTCCGTGGATGCAGCAACTATCTGCAGACTCTGCGAACTTGAGCCATCATTTAAATCTATGAATACCACATCCTTCTGTTTTCTGACAGACTTCACCCAGCCCTGTAGAAAAGCAAATACTTGGGATTAAAGAATCCTCTAAGTAGCTACCAGCTTACATGCACGTACGTAGACAGTGCCTTGTGTGGGTAGCTCCACTGTCTGTGCATCCTTTAAAGAGACCCTAGAGCTAAGTTTTCTCGAAAGGAGAACTCTTCGACCAAGAAGAGCCTGAAGAGCCTCAGAAACTCTCACAGTCCCCCTGCCCGTAAACATCGCTCGAGCCACGTGGGTTAACGTTACGTACATGCGACCAACTTACGTACTAGGGGAGGAGCTAGTCTCGCGGGCCAGACTAACTTTTCGCCTCCGTTATAGTTAATAGTCTGGCCCGCGAGACTAGGGGAGGAGCTACCATTGCTCCAGGCGCCAAGGGCTGGAGGAGCGATGATGCTGCGGAGATACGACGGAATAAAGAAGGAGCGGGTTAAAAAGGAAAAACAGATGAGAGGGGAGGAAGAGTATAGCAGTAGATGAAAATTAAGGGTTGCCAACCAGCCTCTGAGTCTGAGTCTGCTTATTGAGCTCTTGTCATGCCTTCCTAAATTTGTTTCACCCTAGCAACCTAACTGCCTCTCAAAATCTCGCTGGGTAACTTGTTCTTCTGGCAAGCTATTTATAACACCTAGTCTCGCGGGCCAGACTAACTCTTCGCCGCCTCCATGGGAAAAGTTAGTCTGGCGAAAAGTTAGTCTGGCCCACGAGACTATTTAACACCAGAGTCAGATGTGTGGAGTGCATGATGCCTCTTTTGGTATGTGGTCCATGCACAATTAGTTAATCATGCAAGGGAGAATGACATATGACCTTCACAGCAATTGTGTTTGACACTGTTTTGTATTAGTTTTCCCTATAAGGGGAAATTTTGTGTGTGGGAACACAGTCTTTTTTTCCTTTAATATTAAGGAGCATTCTGTGTGTGTGTGTGGGGGGGGGGGGGTACACAGTTTTTTTACTGTTTTGTAAGGGGATTAGTAGTGGCAGGAAGATAAATGGGGAGAATATGACAAACTACGTTCAGAAATCAAGAAATTGGTATGTAAAAAGAATAATATTAGGTAGTTGGAATAAGGTGATTGAAATAGCTAATAAAGAAAAACAGGAAAAAAGTTTGGGTATTTGTTGGTGGGATTTCAAAAGGTAGTCGTAAGGATATTGCTGTTTTGAGGAGTACTTCAGGTTCATGTGTAACCAGTATATACTACATGTAAGTAATATGTATATACCAGTTGGCAGTGCATTATGGGATTTAATTAGTGCGCGAGGACAAGTAACAGTCAGATAATGCATTATGAATGGTTGGGTACAGCGGCAATGGAATAGCTAATCTGCTAAAAGTCTATAGTTTGGACAGTGGAGAGTATTCTTCAACAATGGAGACAAGGGTTATTAATTGTTAGCTTGTATATATAAGAGAGGTGATACACGTGGGTAATTACAGACTATTGAATGTGGTAGGAAAACTGTTTTGTAAAATAATTGAGATTAGAATCAGAAAGGGCTCTTCATGAGGGTCAGGCAGGAGTTAGAGACAAAAGGAGTTGAGTTTGGCATGAAGCCTTATGGTTTAAGGTACCGGGTATGAGAGCTTGGGTTAGGGGTAGGATGTGGAGAGTTGTGTATGACATTACACAGAGTGCTGCTTACCTGGAGGGAAAAAAATCCAAACCATTCAATATATAGGTCAGGGGGTGGCACAAGGTATCCTCATTTCCATTGTTATCAATCAGTTGTTAGATGAGGTTGAGAAGGCTGATTGGAATTAGTCAAATAAGAAAGATGTTAAGGTTAAGGGTCTGATGTTTCTTGTTGTTGATTTTGTACGTTTAACTGTGACAAAGTTGGGGTTACCTGACTGAACTTTGTCTGATCTAGTTGCTTGACTGTTAGACAATGGCAGCGGTATTTCATTTGTGTGCTTCTTGCTTTATTTGTTTGTTTTTCCTTATTTGGTTAGGTCTTGTACAGGAAGTGTGTGTTCATGTCATACAGGATGCTGTGTTCATTTCCCTAGAAAGGTCACTTATTCATCTAGTTAGTTTGATTTCCTGTACAGTTTCAAGGATTAAGGAAGTTGCCTCTTCCTCTTGGGAATATTATTTCATCATCTTCATTTAGTTAAGAAGCACTGGATTCTGTATTGGGACACTATGGTTTGAAAGACTAGTTAAGAGTTTTGCTTTGGATTTCATGGTTCATGGGGCTAGGCATCACTGAGAGGCACATCCTAGACTCTCTCCTAGATCCACCCCTAAGCTGATGTTTTGTACATGTAAAGAAATCACCAAAGTTTTCAAACAGCCTGTTTCCATGCCCAGACCCCCCTAAAGGGTGTAGTTTGCACACAGACACACATCTGTTTACTCAGATATAGTAGCTATGGTTTACTCGGTGTCATCCCATTTCGTCTAATCCCACTTCATCTAATCCCATTTCGTTTCGTCTAACAAAATGTAGATATGTCCTATTTCGTCCAAAACTTTAAAAAGTTTTTTTTTTCCAGTTCAGTTACAGTGAGTCCGTCTTACAAACCGTTAGAATGACTATCTAGGTTACAGTTCACCCGCCTCCTGTCCTGTTATGGCATCTCCAATAGGTCTGCCTGTCTGCAGTTCTTCTGTTGAGGGTATATTTGCGCCCCTAAATTAATAATGTGATCGAGTGATCAAGCTCCTCTGATGGTAGTAACGAATTCCATTGCTGCTTGCTAGTAGAATAGAAACCCTCTTGCTTAAGCACAAAGCTAATGGATCTGAGTGTAAGTCAACCCTAACCTTTATTACCCTAGGTACCTACTGGGACAGACATGCACAAGTCCAAGGTACTCCCTGGAACAGTTAAGACCGTACGTCACTTTTCCTCACTCTTGATTTGTTTTTATTTAGACGAAATGGGACATGTGCACATATTGTTAGACAAAATGGGATTAGACGAAATGGGATTAGACAAAATGGGTATAAATCTGTTTACTCCTAGATAGTAGAGTATAAGGATTTCCTCCTCCCCTCTCCAAAAACAACTCTTCACCCTCAGCAATCCTAGCCATTGATAATATAGGCATAGATAATATAGCCTAACCTATGGCTATATTATCTATGATATAGGTCCTAGCACTCTCCTAGCCTCGTTCCCAGGCTCTACTGCCCAGCTTGTAAAATAACGGCTTATTTTACTACGTGCGAAAAAAAACTGGGCAGTATAAGCTTAGCCTGGGAGCGAGGCTAGCACTCTCCTAGTCTCGCGACCCAGCCAATTCCTGGCTCGAGAGACTAGCACTTTTATTATTAATGATGGCTTGTGGCAGTCCTGACAGTAAGTGATTGGTCGCTGTTACTACTATCTACAGCTAGTGTGCTGTGCATGGTCGATGTACGTACCTGGTCGGTCATGCTGCTCCACAGGCGCAAGGCTAGCTGGGAAAATTCAGCCCCTCCCCATTACGTATTGCTATTTCGTCATACTCATTTGTCTCGGCGAATGTCGCAAGATATACTATAGGTAGCTACTGTGATGGCAAAGGCAAACAGAGAAGGGTCGAGGTTCCCCAGGCTGGTGTTCAGGGAGCAAGGGATGGCCAAACTGGACAAATCAAAGACGGGCGCTCTGAAAGAAACGGAGGTTTGTTTGCCGTAAATATTTATGTGGGCTCTAGTCCTATTGAAGGCTTCAAGTTGGCAAGATGCCTCGCCTGCAGGACAGATTAGCGACTACTGCTCACATAAGCTCTCCATGATTACATTGCACTTGGCAGTCAAATGGTAGTCACATATTGCTTGTAGAAACGTTTGTGAACGGGATCAAAATGGAATCAAGTTTTCAATCAACTGCTCATAAACTCTGATCATAGATAATCTATGCTCTGATCAAGGTAGTTTTTAGGAGTTGATCAAGGCATCAGGATGAAATCTGAGTAACAAGAATCAATGGATCAATGATCAGTCTCAGATATTAAGGAGGTGTGGCTACCATATTTCTCCTTTAAATGCCCGAAAATCAAGCAATCAAGGGCTTTAGAATTTAGAAAGAACAAACAATTGATTTTTCACCAATCAAAATTTTTAGTCTCATACGTAAACCTTCTACAGTATAGTTGTGACTACCCCTTGGCAATAACATTTGATGGTTGGTCCCTGGCGGTAGCTCTGTAGCAGAGCCTCAGCAGTGATGGCTGCCATTCCCAAAGCTTGAAGACATCGTGTACATCTACCTGAGCAGTGTGCATTGCCCATCAAACTCACAAACATACACATCCATATCACTCCAGTGGTCAAGCAATAAGGCTTGGAAAGATACTTTCACTTCAGTTACCTTAAGGCTAAGCTCAACCACAAGTGGAGAAATACTAAAAATTCATGACCATGTACAGTTTTGGCACTCATAGCTCGACAATACGGCAATGCAAGGCCACACAAGCTATGCAGGGCTAGAGTATAGAAACTGGAGAAAGCCCAGAAACAAAAATTGTGTCAATGCGTGCAGTCTTTCCACCGTACAGGCGCTATATTCACTTACCAGCTCAAAATGCATTGCGGTAAATCCCTCTGAATCTAAGAGACAGATGCTGCTAAAGCCACGGCTGCATCTGTAGCTACATCTGTAGGGTACATGTCCATAGAGACATCAAAAATGAAGACTTATCACCCTTCATTAGAGAGAAATGGCCGCGATTCTGGATTTGTGAAGTCGGCTCTGTGCATTCTCGAGGTAGACGATAAGTCTTTGGTCTAGATGTCTAGGCATGCAGGCCCTTTGGAAGCTTTTGTGCACTGTGAATCAGACCTAAATGTAGCTTGAGAGTCCTGGGATTTATCGTGACAGATCCTGCGCTCAATCATGACTCAATACACTATTATATTGTACATCTTATTAAGTACGTACACTCAATACAGTTTTATATGTTCTTTTCCATGACTACGAGATGATGTGGGCAGAATCATCGCTTTCGGTTGGGCCTAATCTTAAGTAAACCATTACCCTGCTACTTTCATGTGAAGTAAGTAGATCAATATTGCCTACACAGATAATCAACTATGCAACTGCTTAAGTGCTATTCAAACCGCCTCCAGCTACTAGTACATACACTAGGTAGGTTTTGGTCAAGTCAGAGGAGCACATGACTCCTGTATTGGTCAACTCACCGTCAAGTTTATCAGCAGTGTAGCCTGAGGTACATGTAGTGATGAGTTCTACCTGCCTCAAGCCCTGAGAGCGTGTATCTTGCAATTGCTGACTTAGATGGGATGGCCATGGCTGCTATAGCTACCACTGTTACTATGTCTCTGCTGTTCTGGTGTACTTTTATCCGTTTGTTATATAATTAACCACTCAAGAATTCCTATTGTTCAACAAGAACTACAATATGCGTACTTCCTCAAATTCTTACCCAACCTAATGTATGGTGCAAGTTCGTGCTGTGCTCACAGTGGTACTGCTGTGAAGAAACCGAAAAGCGTAGAAACCGAGTGCCAGTGTCAGTTGCAATGAACAATAGAGTCAAAGAACAAGGAGATTGAGCTGCAGACGCACCTGCAGGCCTTGCTGGAATCAGTCCACCTGGCTTAAAAACTGATAGTATTGATTATTTATAGAGTAGCTGGCATTACTCCCAGGCCTTCCCACATTATTCGTGTGTGCTGGGAAGACCTGTGCGGTTATGACGCTACGCCACAATGTGAACCTTGACATACTAGTATTCGTGTGTGCTGGGAAGACCTGTGCGGTTATGACGCTACGCCACAATGTGAACCTTGACATACTAGTAACACTCACACATATTCATACACACACATACTCATGCACATACACACACACACACACACACACACACACACACACACACACACACACACACACACACACACACACACACACACACACACACACACACACTCACACTCAGGTTGAGATGGACTGGATCCATGTAGCCCGGTCCCAGTCATTCAAGACGGTGTTCCTTGGGGATAGCAACGTGGGCAAGACCTGCCTCGCCCGGCTCTTCATAGAGGGTCAGGTAGCAGAGCACTCAACGAACACCATTGGGTTTGACCATCATATTAAGGAGATGGAACTGGAGGATGGCATTTCTGTGAAGGTGTGTGTGGAATGTGTGTGAACCCTTAGCATAATAACCCCCTATGTCATTTTATGCACTCCTGCACTTTTCGCGAGTGCAAGGAAAGCCTGGGTTTAAGGCTAGTGCTCCTAGCCGGTTTGATTTGTGTACACCTCTAATCATACTGAGGTGTGTATATAGCCACTTACATGGTGCCTTTCTTCAGATAAATTTCTTAATGGGTACACCTGTACCCAGAGCAAGCTGGAAGTGATCACATGCACTATATTGGAATGCAATTAGCTATGCTGTCAGATGTAATGAAAAGTCTTGGGCAGAGCAGTAATAGCCACTCTGCAAGTGATCTTGTGTACGTTTAGCAGTTTTCAAAGTAGAATCTGAGTGATAAAACTTAGCCTCGTTCCCAGTCCTTCCCACCTCAGCTTTTATCTCGCTGCGAATAAAAGCTGAGGTGGGAAGGACTGGAAACGAGGCTAGTATATCTTACCATAGCTTTACGAAATATTTTGCAAGCCAAGGTTCACCCGAAGGTTGTAGAGCTATAAAATACTCAATCGAATGCTATTGGCTGTATGTAACATTATTGACGTACGTACTGTGATCATTTCCAACCTGTATCCAAGTAGATTGTGCCCGTGACCATGCAGAAAGAGGACATGCATACTTCTCTAGGTCTCCTGTGCTTGGTTTCCTTAAGAAAGTGGCTACGTAGTCTGTGTGCATTGAGTCCACGTTAACATGCTCATGCACGTACGTATATCACCCAACAACTACGAACACTGCTGCCTACATTCCTTTGTTAATTCTAGCTGTCTTGGTAGGAAGGACCCAGGCAGATTATCATAAGTGTTACTACCGCAACCTCCTCCCGTCTATGTATACAGTGACAGTGAAATGCACTACCTACATTGCACTTCTAAGTCATGCAGAGTCCTCAAACAACGCCATCTCTACTGCCACTTTTAGTTTACATCTACTCCCACTTTTTTTGGTTTCCTGCAGCTCCAAGTCTGGGACACTGCGGGCATGGAGCAGTTCAGGAATGCCCTGATCACAAAGTACTATCGCAATGCTGATGGCATTGCACTGGTCTATGACATCACCAGACATGACAGCTTTGACAGTATTGACAACTGGATCAAAGAGGTGAAGAATTACTGCGGATTGGATACCGTAAAGATGGTTCTAATTGGAAACAAACTGGACCGAGCAAGCGATAGAAAGGTCACAATAGAAGAGGGCCAGAGACTGGCTGACAGATATGGGATGATCTTCATCGAGCTCTCAGCCATGGACATTGCCACCCTGCCAAAACTAAACGAGCTGTTTACTGATCTAGCCCACAGAATGTTTTCTTTGCGGGAGCAGAAGGAACTCACTCTCACCTCCAGCACCATTATTAGACTGGGCCGGGATGGCTCCATTTCGGATGACTGGGTGGTGGTGAACACCCCAAGTGGACCTCTGCCAAGATATGCATATTCTCACCAAGATGCCAGGCTTAGGAGGAATCGGTGCAAGTGCTAAGCCCTTCGTCATACAATGTAGCACACTTAAAAATATTTTTATGCATGGTGTTGAATTACACAGAATGAGCTATGTATTGTGTGCCCATGCACATATATCAGCATATTATGACCTCATGTTTTTATAGTTACGTATAAACAGTGACAGGATGTTATTGCTTTACAGGAAGTGACAGAGCCTGAGATCAATGATGCAATGCAATGAAAAATATATAAAAAAATTCTATGACAGTACTTGTATAAAGATGAGTGATTCCTTAATTACACTGCAGTACAAGAGTAGCCATACTCGTTCTCGGTTGTGTAGAGATTGCTTGAGGTTTCAGATTGGCTGAGAAATGGTATGGTATCGGGACGGTGGGGTGGACTCAGAATTGGGGAATTGGTATATTCAGTTAAGTTCATCTGAAGATTGAAGTTGTCGCAGGTATTCTGTCTAGCTCCCTCTCTACTGTGATCATCTTGACCACGGATAGTGCTATCTGGCTGCACAACAGAGTTATCGTTTAGTGTCTGGTTGGGTGAGCTTTCACCGTCACCATTGTGAGTCCAGTAGTGATCCTCGGAAGGTGGTACATACAAATCCTGATCGACAACCCCTGTTTCCTCACGATCAGAATGAAGTGATCCTCCGAGGCTTTCATCACCTTCGTAGCCTTCTCTCGATTCTTGACCGCTCTCTCTACTGCGGCTACCAGGGTCTTCTTCCTCCTCCTCCCCCTCCTCCTCCTCAGCAGGATTGGTATTGAGACAGCAGCTACAGCAGCAGGTGCAGCAGAGCATTAGCACCAATAAGATGTAGCTGGATGTCAGGATGCCGAAAGAAAACTTGTAGAGCAGCTCATTGCATGACCTGCCATCACTGGATGATTTGCCAAAGTCTACTCTCATGACCTCACTGTAGATGTGGTATATCCAGTAGCTACCGGCTATTATCCATGCCAGCATGAACAGAGTGAATATGATGTTGAAGATCTTCCAAGCGTACTTGAGGTATTTTCTCTTCTTTGGTGAACGAGGGTAGAACCTGTGAGGACAGCGCTTGGACATGCTCTCCAGAATGAGGAAGAGGTTCTTCAGTACCCCTGAGATTCCGCCCACTATCAGGAAGATGGGGATGTTTGGTTCCAGGGAACACTCACCCACAAATATGGCACCTGCACATGTGAAGTAGAGTTAGGTGCAGGTGTTGTGGTCGAACTATTACAGTGAAATCCATCTATTTGTACTTTAGACGATCCAAGCTAGCCAGCCAAACCACAGAAGCCAACAATATAGAAAAGGCTAACTGTATCACACCTACACGTAACTGACCATTATTCTTTTTTTTCTGTTAAGCAGAGGGCATAGTTGCATAATATTATTAGAAATGTAGAAAACATGCAAATCAACAACTGAATATAGTATTATAGTGTAGCCAATCCCAAACAGTATTGTGGCTTTATCCCATATATATGCTGTCATCCCACCCTTCTTATTAATGTGTCTATTCTCCTGACTTGGCCTCATGTGAAGTACCTGTCATTTCGAGTGGTAATTAATCTATTGAAGCAGTGCATCACACATTTCCCACTTATGAAATGTAACAGAAATAATCTAGCTGACACATCCAGACATTGACTTATCGCCCTCCGTTAGAGAGTAGCGGCCATGATTCTAGATTTGTAAGTCAGCTCTGTACATGTGTTGTCAATGTCTGGACATGTACGTAGGCCCCTTGGAAGCTTTAGTATAACTATAAATCCAACCGACCAGTAGCTCAAGAGTCTGGAAATTTACCACCACAGGTTCTGCTGTCACTATACACTTTACGCACTACGACAATGTACTTTTCCTTGACTACTGGATGATGTGGATGAAGCCAACACTTCCGGTTGGGCCTAACTTTACAATATTACCATATAGCCGGAAAATTTGGCGAGAATTAAATTTGGCGAAATCGCCAAAAACGGCTAAAGTTAAAAATTGGCGAAATTTAATTTGGCGATTGTGTACGGCGAAGGCTATGACACAATCTTCAATTAATAACATTGGCGTATTACGTAATCCTAGGCGCACAACGTGCAACGCTGCTGAACATGTAAAGTTTTTTTGTCACTGAGCTCGACAATGGAGACGTTGGATTCGCCTATCTTACTATCCAGAAGCTTCGAGAAGTGTGTAGCGGCCTTTGTCGCTCCGCTGTCAGCGGCATACTTTTCAATTTGTGCCCTTTCTTGTGTGAAAGTGTTATACTTGCCTGAGTGCCTCGAGGTGACCGTGTGACAGGCTTCAAGTCTCCAGATAGAGAGCGCTTTACAGCTTTGTTCGCGAGTTCGATATCCTTCCCGGACAGAGAGGAAACACTAATGTGGCGTGGGAACAACTTCTTTGTTGTAGCTGAGTGCGCGCGTGGGTGTTACGTATTACATAATACGTGAGAATTTAATTTGGCAATTTTTTTACGATTTCGCCAAACAGCCAAATTAAAGTCCTCGCCAAATTTTCCGGCTATACGGTATGTAGCGAGTATCAGCACCACTAAACCTATGATTACTAAATTAGCAAACACTTACTTGTAGCCATCCAGTATTTTGGCTATGAAACAAACTGAGGGGATACCTGGGTAGAAGGCTATATACATGTTTTAACTGCTGTGGGTGTCCACTTATCTTGGCTAATTAGCTTCTTGTTGTGCTGACAATGAACAGCAGTGCCAAAGGCAATAGACTCGACACAGCTAGGTGCCATGTGCCAAGATACCTGCATCATACATGACAACTTCCGTCAGTATGCACTTAAAACTATACACTTACCTAGTACCAGGACTGTAATGGGTACAGACATGAAAACCACCAGCAGAACAGTACATCCAACTGTGTGTACAGAGCAGGGAACAGAAAGTTCACAGGGATAGCTGAGAGGAGGCTGCCATCAACCAGTGAGTGTGGACATGCATTAAAAGCACTGGGCAATGGAGCCTGGACGTGAGGATACAGTATTAATACATCATCATACAGAGAGCCAGTGGTTTAGTCACTCTCACTCTACTGACCTGTATTGAGCAGGATCAGGCCGACCTTCTTGAGAAAGGTAAAATTGTTGTCTGACTCTAGTTGGGCATTTCTGATCTGACCAAACAAGGAGTAGTAGTCTGGGGGGGCATCTAGGGCTGTGTGTGTGTGTGTGTGTGTGTGTGTGTGTGTGTGTGTGTGTGTGTGTGTGTGTGTGTGTGTGTGTGTGTGTGTGTGTGTGTGTGTGTGTGTGTGTGTGTGTGTGTGTGTGTGTGTGTGTGTATGTGGTGCGAGTGGTGGCAAGCAGAAGGTGGAATCAATTCACATACCAATATACAGCTTACACTCATGTATTATGCCCACAGGCCTGCCTGGCAGAAATAAACCACCTCTACTCTTACCCAGGCCCTATCCCTTCAATTCTAGAATGGCTATACAGGAGGGTACAGACAAACACTTTACTTGCTGCATTAGCCCAAAGTAAAGTCTGTTCAGAAAATGCTCTGCATCACATCCTCGCTTCTTGTGGTCAGTCATCAGAACATTGAAAATAACCCTCCACTTACAGTTACCTGCCCCAGGGGAGTAGGGAGGTGGTGGTTCATCCTCCTCTTCTCCCTCTCTGGGTTCAAAGCGAGGGTTGTGGAAGTTCAAGGGTGGGTCCAGGCTCTCATAGGGGGGAGGGGCCCATTCTTCTTCCAGTGGCTGGACAGGAGACAGTGATCTTCATATTTAAATATACCCAGCACTTTCTATTCCATACGTAGCTTACAGCGTATATATGCTGGCAATTATTATCTAAAAGGACCGCTTTTGTGAAAATCACTTCACTAACAGTGCTCATATTAGAAGCCCAAATAAAGCCGCTTTGACTTCAAAATCAACATCATTTATAACATACAAGTCATCAACATTATCACTTGATTACCAGTTCAGCAGCTACAGCAGTGCGAGTTTACGCTAACATAGATAATTATATATCTATGACGCTAATTTCATGACAGCCAAAGTATTGTAAGTAATAGTTTAATAGCTTTAGCTAAATTTGCTGATTTGTTTGAGTATTTACTTCTAACCTGACAGAGAAGAGGGAAATGCCATTTAAGAAACACAACATGAGACAGGCAGACTAGCCAAAGTGTGGGTAATTTTTAGCTGGTCTTGTTGCCACGGTGGGATTTTTAACAATATTTATACACCAGAATGACCAAGGGACCTACCACTGAAGGTGTCTGTTCTTCAGCTGAATGGCTCATGACTAGTACTGTGATGACATTATACTGCGAGTGGACGTACTTCGGATGTCGGTTTCAACATTTCGCGATTCGGTATTACACTTTTTAATATAGAGCAAGAAGTATGTTTACAAGCATGGCCCCACCCAGGCGCCTAGGCCAGGCCAGCACCGGAAATGCTGCATAAGTTTTTCAAACTACCTATTAAAAGAGATAGCTATTAAACCTCCGCGCCACCGTGTTCGCTACTGGTCTTGCGAGCCAGCCCCAAATGGGCTGCCGCTGGCTAGCTCGCCCTAAAATAGAAGGGCAGCAGGCTAGCCGTGGTTTGAGCAAGAGATATAAGTAGACAGGTGCTTCATGTGCTTTGCTGACATTGAACTCTTATCTGCAGCAGTGTGGGACTCGTGCTTATCAAATTTATGTTACAATTTTAATATAAGGTACAACACCCTTTTGCTATTACAAAATGAGTATAGATTGTTCACAGCTAAGTGTGGGAGGTGAGGAGGAATTTGGGGAAGATGGAAGGACCACACTGCATAGTCGGTGGGGGGGGTGCATAATGCGGAAACTTGCATAGGCCTACTGTGATATTGGTTTCATGCATAGATAACAGTGATTGTCAATATTAATGAGGGGTATACGTTTGTTTCTTTTTCTCTTGGTAATCTACTTCACCTCTTCGTTCTTACACATTAACTTTGATCTCAGGCAACTCGTTTCAGCCTTCTTACTAGCAGACATATATAATAAGTGGGAGCATAATACCTCAAAAATGCGATACACTGGTAATGCGTTACAGCAAAAGTAAATGTGATGACAAATACACAAATAAAAATTAACAGCAGTTCAGTTTTTTGGCATCAAAGGCCTGGCACTGGCTTCCTCGGGACCCTGTTTCTGCCCCTCCTCCAACCTCTTGATTGTTCTTTTGTGCTTTGAGATCTCAGTGCGCAACTGGGTGATTTCCTGTGTGTGTGTGTGATACCCAAATTATACTTGAGGTTGTAGACCAAATGTGACCCTTACTACAAAATGTTCAATAACCATATTCTACAGTAGTGAAAACACTACATACACAACAGTGAGGGTTTGAGCACACTGGGGCTACGTATATCTTAGCAAATGAGTAGAAACTCTAGAAGATTAAACTTGCATGTGTATAAGCTAGAGGTCAACTTTTGGATTAGGAACTATAAATTGCTGAACAAAATTGCCCAAGGGTTTGCTCCTTCAATGCATCAGAAAATAAGGAAAAAAAAAACGCCCCAAGAAGTAATGTTGTCTGAGTTCCCATTCACAGAGGCAGGAGTACGACCTGCTGATGTGCTCTAAGCCGAGACGTTTCCAATCCCGGTTAAGCTCTATTCTCTCTGGCTGAACCAAGTATATAGTATATAGAATTAGCTGTACAGCGTAGCTTAGAGAGACCGCATGGTGCTGCAAAATTAACCCTTTCAGCGGTAGAGACCCGCTGATCCATAAAGCCCATATGAATTTATACAGTGTTTTTATAATTAGGCAGTAATATAAAGCTTGGGCTTTCTTTGGTTTCTTTGGGCAGTAAAGTGGCCTATACCGGTGAAAAGGCTTATGACCAGACATGATGTACGCTCACTGTTGCTGCTTTCAGCACTTGCATAGCTACATGTATTGTGAGAACCATCTTCTCTAGCAAAAGTATGATGCCAACACTGTGACATAATGTAGTATAGAATAAAAAGATTATGACATGGCTAGGTCGATGGATACGTAATTTAGCCAACCCCTCGGTCTCAGATCTTGTTGTAATGACCCTCTGGCTTTGACCATTGGGCAATCACTCCTTGACCTTCGACCTCAGGTTGGATAAACTTTGTATCCACCTCCCATCCATGACATAATACTACATTGTAAACTCTTCAAGAGATGATTAAGCTTTCTGAGAGTGTAAAGAAATCCCAAAAAAACGGGACCTAGCTGGGGATTGAACCCAGAACCTTCTGAATACTAGTCAGATGCTCTTACCAATTGAGCTACTGGAGCCCCTTGGCAGAGGAGCAGTAGGCAAGCTTTATATAGCCACTAAACCCACTAGTTGCACTTCCCAGTACGACCCAGCCAATTCCAAATGTAATTACTCTCTCATTAGGCCTCTCCCCCCATCTAAACATGAGAAACGTGCTACACCCAAACTTAGCCAAACTACATGTACATGATTGTGATTGTACGTATTCCTACCTGCTTCAGACTTGCATTGTCATCTTTCAGCTTCTTGACATGCATTATCTTCTGCCTCGTGTTCTGGTGGCCCAGAAGCTTGGCATACTGTTCGCTAGCCTTTACGGCCTGGACGGGTGGAATGACAGTGTGGAAGAACAGACAAGGACACTGGTCACATTGCAGCACACCACACGATTCTTCTCCCACTGCCAGCATGTGAGCATATGCCAACATGACGAGACCCAAATACATGTAGGCCAAAACAGATGCCTGCTCATGCAATATCTGCATGGCCACTGCAAGGTACATGTATATGTATATGTACACTTTATCAACTGTTTTGGCTGTTGGGAACATTTCTACTTGGATACTATATATGTAGATATAGCAAAGCCCATTACAGGTGCATTATGATTATGAAATTAGTATGAAGCTAAAGTTAGGCATATTATGTACCTTAAATAAAAGTTGTATCTACTGGTCAACTGTGGGTGCTTAATCTAATTAGTAGTTTCATGCTCATACACACCCACTTGCCAAGACATGAACAAAACTACAATGTATGAGGTCTGGTGAGTTTATCATGCAGTCAGAAGGCCTAATTATTTGCAGGCTGTGAGGAACAGTGTGTAATAAAGAAGGTTTGGGGAGAAGGCTACGGGTCACTAGCATTAGCAACCACCATATTACCTCTGATTGTGCCATTTCTGTTTGGCTCTGCAGAAGCCTAGTGAGGTCCTCCAACTTATCAATCTGATCCTGAAGAGGGGGGTGTAAATAATAGTATTAGTTTAATAGCACACCACCAAGTGGTAGCATTGTACACAGTAGAATACATGACCCCAGAAGGTGTGTCAGGGAACTATGAGCACCACATTCATGTAGTTAGTGCAGTCAACAGCTTTCCTGTTGTCAATGAAGATTCATTTCATTGACAACCAATTTCCCCCCCGCCAGAAGCAAACTATAAGCCAGGTATGTTAGGCTTTTGTATGATGGCTTAAAAAGAAAGAGTGAGCCTACCTTACCCTATCTCACATGTATGGGATTAGCCTATCTCACATGTATGGGATTAGCCTACCTTACCCTATCTCACATGTATGGGATTAGCCTATCTCACATGTATGGGATTAGCCTACCTTACCCTATCTCACATGTATGGGATTAGCCTACCTTACCCTATCTCACATGTATGGGATTAGCCTACCTTACCCTATCTCACATGTATGGGATTAGCCTACCTTACCCTATCTCACATGTATGGGATTAGCCTACCTCACCCTATCTCACATGTATGGGATTAGCCTACCTTACCCTATCTCACATGTATGGGATTAGCCTACCTTACCCTATCTCACATGTATGGGATTAGCCTACCTTACCCTATCTCACATGTATGGGATTAGCCTACCTTACCCTATCTCACATGTATGGGATTAGCCTACCTTACCCTATCTCACATGTATGGGATTAGCCTACCTTACCCTATCTCACATGTATGGGATTAGCCTACCTTACCCTATCTCACATGTATGGGATTAGCCTACCTTACCCTATCTCACATGTATGGGATTAGCCTACCTTACCCTATCTCACATGTATGGGATTAGCCTACCTTACCCTATCTCACATGTATGGGATTAGCCTATCTCACATGTATGGGATTAGCCTACCTTACCCTATCTCACATGTATGGGATTAGCCACGTGGTAGTGGAATCAAGTGGACACACAAAGCTAAGGTGTCAACACTCAACAGCATGTACGTGTAGGTATTGTACAATCAGTATCCCTACTTTGGATAGCCTTGTTCACAGGCCACGCAGTAAAGTGATTGAGCACCTTGTTAAGTCTAGTGTAATAATAACATGCACATGTTAAACATAATATAACATGTACACTTACACGATAAGGTCTGAATCTTTCTTCAAGCTCTTCATAAGCCCTCTCAGCTTGCTCCTTCTCTTCTCTCAGCCTGTGGAATTGGCATGAAAACATGCGCTTGCAGTCTCTGTTCTCTGTGGCATTAGCGATGACTCTGGTACATGTACACATGTGTATGCTTGTACTACTTTTATCAGGAAAGTGTGTCCGACCTAAAACTGCCATATTGTACTCCTCAGGACCCAGACCCTTGGTGAGTATGGCTAACGAACAAGGCAGAGTAAAGTTTCTGTGCAAGTGATTCTCATATCCACCACCAAATCGAATCCTACATACTGTATATTGAGGGGCCTCAGAACAAAGGCTATCTACACTTCAGTCTAAGAGTGAACTGTTGTGTCTATGGGGTGTCACACTTGACTCAATGAGCACACACCCCATATATGTACAGTCCCAAATCTTCAAAACACTTGTAGTATCTACCAAACTCTTGTGCTACAATTTTTAAACCAGCTCTGGATCCTCTATGCCACATATCCTGTGCCAGTACACGTGACACCCTATGAAATCTCAACCCTGCATGATCTTCATAAGTTTGATTTGTAATGCCCACTGCAGACTAGTGTCTTACATGTAGAAAAACACTTACCGTCGAAGTTCTTCTTCAAGTTCAGCAATTCTTGCAGCCATATCACTTTGCATTCTGTAGATTAAATTACAACTTGTAAAAGCACTTTTACTCCAAACAATATTTGCATACCAATGCAATAGAGATTGCTACAATATCTGGCAGTTTCTACATATGTACATACATGTATATGCCGTTTACTGGTTAAGTATAATAACACTAACTTTGAATTATGTGCTTCTTGCAAGGAGAGTTTCTTCTGAGTCTCAACCAGCCGTCGACTCATTTCTTGCTTCAGTTTGGTCTCTTGCTCTAGATCTTCCACTACGGTCTGACCCACAGAGCTAGAGAGGCCACGGAAAGGAGCTTCTTAATTCCTGGCAACTGGTCGTAATTATACATACAGTATAATATGTGTAGACTAAGTACTGTTACTGTTTCCTTACAACTGCATGTACATTACATGTACACACATGTACCTTTGAAGTTGCTTTTCTAGGGAAGTGACTCTTTCTTGTTCTTTGTGAAGAGCTCTAGAAAGAGAAGAAATCATCACATAATAAACTCATGCTGCTTCTGAAGTGCTTATGTGCATGCAATAACATAAACCTGGAAACACAATGCTTTTACAAAACCAGTCCTATGGTACTCATGCAGCTGCCTTAGTGCTTACACAACGATCATACACCCACAGATGCAGGAAGCGCTCCAGTCAGAGGACAAGAGCAGAGATTGCACCATCTTGATCAACAAATAAAATATTCTTCCCAAGTAGTGATATTAAGCTCTACAGAGTATTTTAGTACCTCACAATAACAGCTACTACAATGTAAAACAAAGAAATTACTAAAACATAATATGCTAACTGTTTAAGGCATGATCCTCAAATACGGTGAGGTACATGTATATGTATATGCATATGTACGTAGTTTCTAGCAAGAGGAAGAACAGTTACTATAAAATACACAAACGTCTGGTTCATGAGAGGTGTTGCCTTTGGTACTAAGCAGTGGCATTAAGGGGGCATGGTTGTATGACTAGCTACACGTAGCCTAAACTACTCATAATGGTAATGCATGTTTACATGAACACCATATTATAGTCATTGGCTCTACATAATGGTTTACTGTTTCAGGTGTTCCACTTCGCTGTTACGGTTGCTCTCAGTAGCCTTCAGGCCTTCAGCAATGCTCAAAACCTAGATAAATAGCAAACTGATATTAATAATGGCACTAGCCTTATCATTTTGACTCCACTCCGGTTTTCTAACAGCGTGAAACAAGTCAGATATTTCATATCTGAAAAACAGCTGGAGTCGCTGGCTACAAATCTCCAAAAGTTGCTACAGTTGCATTGTAATGTGCAATAGCTAGTGCACATGTGATAGGTGCGGATCGATGCACAGACAAACAAACCTCGGAAGATGGAAAGCATTCTCAGAGCCAGCTGTCCGTGGACTTTGCGCACACCCAAATGTAAAAAGCTGGCTGAATGAAAAGTGGCAGGTTTGGCATGCCATTTCCTTCTCCAGACTCTGTTGTAAGTAGTAGGCAACTTTTTTCCAGCTGCTATAAAGCTGTAAAGTGCATGACAAAACTGCCAACAGACAGCCTATTGTAGGTTTACAGCTGCAATTTGCTTTGCTTGACTTCTCGCTGAGCTGAGCCACGAGTACTGCTTCAGTTGAACACTTTAGCAAACGCAATATAGCTTGTGTTCCCTGTGTGTAGTCTAAGCAATGCATATACAGCTACAGTAACTCCCCTTTTGGTGTTGCCAAAACCTGGCTACCATTGTTTTGAATTTTGCAGTCTATAGTAGTCACATGCTCCTTGTTTATACCGGGAACTTATGAGCGCCGCTACACACATACCTACATGTATGTACATCATGTACCTGCTGTAGGTTAGTCTTGAGCATCTGCTCACTATCTTGATGTTCTGCCTTCAGCTTCTCAATCTGAGCCTTGAGACTGCCACTCTCCGTCTATCATGGAAGAGAGTGGAGTGCTTCTACATGTACATGCAATCTTTGTATGTAGACTTTTCACAAAAGTGGACTAAGGTTCCTGCTGTTAGTACAAATGGGCCCCAAATAGTACAGTTACTAAAAAGATGCACCCGGATTAGCTACCTCCTAGAACTGTAGCTGTCATTCATGTACCTTTTACCCTTCTACACTACACATGAGGATGTGCCAGGCTCGCAGAAGTCAAAATGAAAATATTTAGCTATTATTATTACATTACATTACGTTGTATGATGGAGCAACACTGGTTAGGACTTACACACAGGCTACGTGTACAATATTACCTCCTCCTCTTTAAGATGGGTAAGTGCAGTATGGTATTCCTGCATCCATTTCTTGCACTCCTTAGCTCTGCAAATGAGTAACAAGATACCCAATGCTGTTGAGAGAGCTACGTATACATAGTGGCCTTACACAGTTTATCTTGCAGCTGCAGTGACAGAATTCTAGGTAATCTTTTTGCTTTAGTGAATATGTATTTCAAAACATATGTATATGTTATATGAGGGTATGACACAGTGTGATATATATGTATTGACTCTTGAATACACGTACGTACATGTATGCTGAAACTTAATGCTAACTGATGCATTATTATGTCATTCAGAGTTCATGAAGCTGTACTGTCATGAAGACTGACACTCAACAGAGGGCAGGGCATTAATTAGGCAACAGGACGACTTACTGTTCCTTGCTGGACACTTCCATTGTCATTATCTGGGACTTCAGTACTGCCTGGTTCTCCCGACTTATCTGCTTCTGGTGGGCTGTGATGAGCACAGTGATTCACTTCTCTCCTCAACCACTTATGTTATAAATTAAATTGACTCACCTAACTCCTCCTCAAATGTAAGACACTTGTGTGTCAGCGACTCAAGTGCCTCTTGGTGTTCCGCCTGTTGCCTAAAGTAGTAGAAGCACAAGGTACATTTACACTTACAGTACCAAAGAGTACAAAAGCAATGCATAGGTATATCCATGACCCAGATGGTTTGTTTTCATTTGATGAAGTATTTTGTCCAATTGGACATAATGTAATCGATGTACACTGGACACTACACTCATTATGGTTGAAAGCGGCTTAGTGATATATGTACACCTCAGTAGGTACGCACATGGTCACACTCCTACGGGCCAGTCCCAGGCACTCAAACATCAGAAGGCCAGTACTGTACTCCATTCATAATAAAGCCCTCATGCTACCTAGTACATGTATGTACATGTAGATATTCTGTAGACAGCAGTTCATAGTTGCATGCACATACCTACCGCTAATGAGCAACTAGTTACTTTTGCATAGGGCGTTACGTAGTCGAAAGTATGGCTTCTTATCACTGCACGTTTGTATGATTCTTCTAAAAGGTGGAAGACTTTGGTATATACAAATCAAACTATGCCTAGCTGTTCATGAGACTAGTTGCTGGACGTGTGAATGCATGCAGATGATGGCTATCTTCTTACAGCTCCTTACAGAACCTGCAGTGCACTGTACACATACATACAAGTACACTTAAATGTAATAGTGTCTGTTTCTCTGCTCACCTATAAATAATTCTACCCTTTTGGGGGTGCGGTTTGCTCAGTGAGTTTAGTCACTACACAGTGTATGTACAAGTATGCATATACACAATGTATAAGCACTTGCTTTTCTAGCTGACGTTCATTCTCTGCTTTCACTGAGGCAAGGTCTGTTGTCTGATGATCACACTTTTCTCTTAGGCCTTGAATGTCTTCTTTGGCTGTTCTGAAGTGAAAAAAAATTCCAGAGACATGCAAACTCATACAACAAAATGCCTTGTATGGTGAAAATGTACACTGTGCTCACTTTAGTTGCTGCTGTAGCACACTGTTCATCTGAGAGTTTTCTGATATTGTTTGTAGAGCACTTGCTAGCTCATCTTGTACTCTGCTCCTAAATATGGAATTCAAATACAGTTTGCCACTTTAATGGAAACTATTCATGTGTATATGTAGCATGACTACCTTTCATCTTGTGAGTTCTTTAGCTGTTCTTTAAGTGATTGCATCTCTCCAGCACACTTTGAAAGCTGCTGGTTTGCAACGGACAGATGTTCATCTGTAACCTGAAATAATATACGTAGTGATCACACAAATCCAGGAGTACATGTACATGAAGTACAGTATGTGCATATGCCATTTACCATAATATAGCCGGTTATTTTTGAAATTTTGTGTCAGTCAGCAGTAATTTCTGTGGTTTAATTCGATTGGATTATTCACTCTATTGCACACTGACTTGGGTGACAGAAAGACAGCGGGTGAGTAACAATGGGGACTAAGTCAATAGCACTTTGTTTCTGGTTCCATAGCCCCCAACAAAACTTGCTCACACTTTCAACCTAAATAGCCTAATAGAAGTCTGAACAAGACTGTTTGTGGGAAGAAAATTTTATGGTTCACAGTAGCCTGGTGAATACATCCAGCTACAACAGAACTACAATGTAGCCTCGAACCCAGGCCTTCCACGCAGATTTTTTTGCAGCCGTGGCAAAAGTTTTGCCACGGCTGCAAAAAATCTGCGTTCGAGGCTACAATAGAACCCTTCAAATGCCAGAGTCCTCTGAATTACCTTGTGGCTTTGCTGGACTTCATCCAAGCTCTCTTGCAAGCTAGTGTTCACTTTCTCCAAGCCTTTGTGGGATTCTGAATGACAAACAGCATAAAATGTAGCACGATTCAGTCAGACAGCGGGCAGTCTCTACTATAGTGGTCCAGTTGCTAGGACAATACAGTAGTGTGTTTTCTGGACTAATGACCATCCAGTAAGTAAGTCAAGTTACCCAATCAATAAAATGGGACAAAATAGCTATCCTGGACTTTGCCTAGGATAACTATAAGTTTTTACCCATGTGCTGCCGTGTGTATCATTTCCCTGGTGTTGTCTTTAAGAGGAGTTATAGTTTACATTCTCCAGTGCCAACAGTTACTACACACACACCCACACACTTACATTCCTCCACAGCAATAACTAAGGATGATTTGTGTGGTCCTCACAAACCACATACACATATTACATGTACGTACACATTCACAATTTGCACATGTACACACACACACATACACGAAGCAATTCACAATGTTAGCTGTTGTGCACTGGAAGTGCTTTTACCTTGTAAGTCTAAAACTTGCTGTTCTGCTGTTGTTTTCAATGTCCTGGTATGTTCTAATTCTTGCTCTGAGGAAGCATTCATGAAATACAAACATGCATGAAACCCCAAATCATGGTACTTGCAACTACATGTAGTTCTTATTGCCATGCATGCTTAGCATCCACATCTGGAGCACTGTACGTATATTACTCTCCCCCATTCCCAGGCTACTTCTGACTCTCATTTCGAATGCTCCCCCCCCAACCGTTGCAGTATATAACGCACCTAATTCTGCTACTTTTGACACCAAGGATGCCTTCTCTCCTGTTACGTAAGTGAGGTCCTTTTGCAGCTGCGAAGTGGATGAGTTAAGTTCAGAGTTCAGTCGCTGCAACTCCTGAAAGTCAGATTAAAAAATAAGCATTGCTGGATCCAAACAGCTTGAGAAACCATGCATATGTGATTCCAGACCTCTCCAGTGAACTGCGTACCTTTTGGTTGGCTTCTAGCTGTTGGCTTGCTTGCTGAAGCTGAGTTTGGAGTAATGTCTTAGCATCGCCAGAAGTAGCTTCCTATAATATAACAGAGTAAATTTTTAAGCTACATTGTGCACCATCAAGTGAATGATTACTAGCTCATAGTGACACAGCAAAACATGTATGCAGTGCATCAGAGTCACAAGTTAATTTGAAGATATACGCATAAATCAGTAACGACGTAGATATATGCTTATCAATAATGGACTGACAAGAGGCAACAGCGGCACTGATCCAAGATAATTTTAAGATATTGGACAGTTTTCTGACTGTCTATAGCCCTTCAATTCTCCCATCTAACTGATATGCAATGCTTTATTCATGCCTTATATCTATACGCCATATGTGTACATTGTCATGTACATACCTAGGAATGAAGATGGTCATATACGTACATACACTGTCAGGTACATGTACCTTCGCTTGCAGAGCACTGTTGCAACGGCTAAGATTCTGGTTCTCCTTCTGCAAGCTGGCAACTTGAGCTTGGAGGGCTGACTTATCCTTCATGGCCATCTGGCATATACATGTATGTACATGTAGGTGATTACACATTGTGACAGTATCACAAAAACAAGGACTACATGAACATGTACCTGAACTTTTCCTTCCAGTTTAGCACCTTCAGACTTGCTAGCCATTAATTGCTTGCTTAGGTCGTTCCTTTCAGAAACAAGCCTCTTTATCTACATGTACATATATAAGGTAAATACTGGTCAAGTTATGGTATCTATTAACCTTGAGCTTACACAAGAGCCTGGGCACGAGGTTAGGTATCAATAGGTATGGGATAGAATAAACAAAGCGCTGTGCTCTAGTGCCTTCTCTGCTCTTCTTGTGTTTGATGCTGGTTGTAAATTGCATGAATTTGGATTTTGTACATGATTTCAAAAACACTGCGATTCACGTTATGGCGCCTATGAAACTTTCAGCGGCTTGTTGATCTGCCCACCCACTATACTGCCAAGGTATGCACAGTAATTTACACAAGAGTGCTGTTTTTTGGAGGCAGAAAACTCTAAATCATTTGATATACATGTAAACCAGGGGGTGGTACAGGGTTGTAGTACATGTATGTTGGCTATCCTATTTTCATTTTAATAACCTGTTGCTAGATGAAGTTAAGAAAGCTGGAATTGGTACAAAACTGTTCACAATGTCATTCAGATTGTGGGACTAAAAGTTTGCTGATGATACAAACAAGTTTCGTAACCGAATCTAACATTAAAAAGAGAACTACAGGTACGTACATGTACATGAGTTATGGCAGTGGGGAGAAATGAAGTTTCAATTTCTTGGGCCTTTAATAATGGTTCATGGAATGTCATGCACACGACAGTACAGTAGGTTTTCCTTCCTGTATTGTACGTGTACTTTTGTGTTGTAATAAAAGTCACAAAAGCTGTAGTCTAAGAGTACTCTATTCAATTACTTGGCTGCTGGTGTGTAAAGCCATGTAGACCACTCACACACTAGGAAGCTGCAGACCTAGAGGGACAATCCAAGTGTACATATGGTGTTTCTACAATAGATACAACAAAACAGCTGGTAGTGAATAGCTTGGGTACTCAGGGTCTGAATGAAGAGTTAGGGGTACAAATACATGTATATGCATGTAAATTACGTGGGAATGAACGTGAGCAGGAGCTTATGAGCACATTGGGTGGTTCATGCACCCCTGTAGTCACGAACCCAGGCCTTCCCCACACTCTTTTTTTTATTTTCGTGAGTACAAGGAAGGCCTGGGTTCGAGGCTAGCACTCCTGATGTGAGTGTAGTACAAGTACACGCATATACATGTATACATGTGCATGTGCTCTAGGAGCTTGAGTGTAGACGTGGTTTGCGTAATCGTCGTCATAGGTCATGTGATGAGTGAAAAACGTCAGAAAACAACAAAACGAATGACAATATCAAGTGCAGGTAAAAATTCAAGCAATTTGGCAGAAAGTCCGTACTCATCCATAATGGTCATAATAAGTATATGCCAGTTACATGTACATGTACAACATACCGTACAGGTGTACATGTTCATGTAGCTGGTTGTAAACTGACCTCTCTTTCATATTCAGCAATTTTTGGGTGTTCAGTAGCAGATGCAGAATTTCTCCTATCTCCTTTGACAATCCTTGGCTTAGGTGTTTTTGGTAATTTGTACTGGGAAGCAAGAAAAGTGAAGAGCAAACTGTATGTATACGTACATGTACATCTGCAAATAAATTTACTGCAATGCTGTTGTCGCTACCACTTGTTCCAAGGCTCGATCTATTTATGATCTACATGATATGTACCCCAGCTACCCAGTCTCACAGCCATCCATGGAACAGAACACGCATACATGTACATGAAGTTACCCCAAATGGTGCCTTTTATTACTAACCAAATAATATAATGTACTTACTGGTGTGGCTTTATGGACAGAATCATCAGCAAAAGACGAGTCGACATCATCTACATGTACATTTAGGTGAGGGCACAAGTGTATAACATGTAAAAAATAGTTTGAACACACATGTATAAGGGCCTCTACTTGATTGTGTCACACCTATTTAGTATACAGCGCAATATATGTGTACATGTACAGACCCAGTAAGTAATGGGTACATATACTATAGCAATCATTATTCATGAAGTGAAGCTGTAGGACTTGTCTAGGCATACTGTATACTGATAAGTGAGGTCCTAAAGCCTGGGAATTTAACAGAGGAAGCGATAAGTTCTCAGCTTGCATGTGGGACAGAGGAAGCAATAAGTTTCAGCTTGCATGTGGGACAGGGCAGGTGTGGTTACTACAACTTGAAACAGGACTAAAGGTATCAGATTGTCTTGTCCCATTGTACCTACTAAAGTATGAAATAGTTCCCACTTGAATTAGGCAGAGCCAAAATGTAGCTACCGGTACTCTATAAGCAAAAGTCCTATGACGTGGAAGTCAGCACACGAAATTCGGCAGGTAAGCCATAGGTCTATAGTTCTCACAATCTTCATAGCGCGATAAGAAACGAGTAATGTATTGTCTGATCAATGTTTTCACATCAATTGCTTGAGAAATCCTTCCTTGCAGTTGCCATACTGAGATAGTGATCCCTGCAGTCGTACCACTTCCTTAAACATCGATGTTGTTACGTGTTGTTGGGAGTTTGTACGTAAATGTACCTCTTTGTACACAACATTTGCCCGGTCAGCAGCCAGTAATAACAATAGCAACATGTAATATCTTGAACACTATCTTTTACAGCAGTTTTCACTACCTTTGCTAGAGCAAAACCCACTGCACTAATGGGTGGGTGAGTGGTTAATTAGACTTTGAAGTCCTCGAGGTGGTCACTTCTTGAATCAAACCAAATACACTAGCGATAGCTGTGGTTTTACCGCTTCTTGTTTACTGTTGCGAGGTTTATGAAAACAGCTGTAATACACATAATCACTGACATTGTTGGAGGAGCAGAATTACACACCAGGAACTGTATATTACATCAACAGTCCGCTAATTGTTTCGTAACTATCACATGAAGTTACCTTATTGGCCATGCGCTACATGCTACAGTAGTACAGTAGTATGGTGTTTTTCTGTACTATGCACATAGTATTGCCAGACAAAGCTTCTTTATTGCTATGAGATTGTTTACTGTCGCTCAGATGCGACTATCATCCATGATTTTTTCCAGCAGTGTCTTGTGCCAACGATTCTCCCTGACACATCCTCATTGGATACGCTGTGCGATGAAAAACAGCAAATCGCAATGTTGTGGCCTAAATACTCCATGACTAAACGATGACAGCAAATGAATCTCTAAAAGAGTGTATGGTACACATTGAGCGTAAACGTTCTGCGCATGTAGTTTGGCACTTTAGAAGAAAGAACGGGAACATTCTGACAATTCCATTCTGTTCAAGTTATGGTTTAGTAACCACCGGTGCGTGTGAGCAGGAAGGGAGGCCTGAAAATGAGGTCTGTACATTACACACGTACCTGAGCCTTGAAGTTGGAACCTCTTGCTTCTGTCGAAAGAGAGGGGACCATAGCCGCTGTCTGACCATTTCACATCATATGACCCCACCGGGGGCACCTCAGAAGCTGGATGTGATTTAGGTTAAAACACACACTAATAACACACAGCACTAGCCAGCCTTTCTAGCCGAGTCAGCCCCGTTCACTACGACTTTCCTGGAACCCCTGGTTCAGGTCAGCAGTACAGTCTATATAGCCATACTGATATAATATATACCTCCGGAGGTATATATATCTATGCTATGATATATCACAAGTTCATTCTTTACCTTTGCCTTTGAATCTCTCCGATTTTGAAAACATCCTGATGATAGAACAGACCGGGTGTAGCTACTCAGCACCAAAGGAAGGGATTACGCGATCGAAAATTTTGAGCCCGCGGGGTTACAACTTTGAACTGACCAATATTACGCATGCGCAGATAAGTGATCGCAAAATTCAAACTCCAATCATGGACACACCGGTAGCAAAGACCAAGTCTCTGGTGGAGTGGGTAAGTTGTTTCCTTTCTTTGTATGAAGCCTATAATTATATTGATACCCACACACATTCGCAGATCAATAGCTTTGGGGTCTCAGATGTCGGCGGTTTAGAGGACCTTTCATCCGGGCACCTGCTTCTGCGCTGTATGCAGAAAGTGTAAGCCTAATTGTTGTGTATCAGTGTTTATAGTCAGTGCCATGGCTTGCAGAGAGTAGATTTGCCACTCCAACCTCAAATAACTTTAAGGTGCCATATTTTGGACAGGCTTTCTGAGTTTCTATTCTGAAACCAAGGTAGTTTTAAACCAAGGTAGGCAAGCCAGCCGTAGATTATAGCTGGCTATCCCCAATTTTTACCTGCCTATAGGGATCACTTGCCATATCTCAGTGGGAGAAGTGGGTCTAGCTAGGCACTTCTGCACACTTCCCGGTGCGCTCTATCGATAAACGGAGAGCCAATGAAATAGCAGTAGTCACATGACTTGTTACATGCAGAAGACTGTACAGTCGCCTGCGTTTTGAAAACTGGTACTGCAGCCAAGTATGTAATATATGAACTAGAGCCAGGAGATTACTGCACCAGCGATCGTTGCACACTCGGACAATTCGCCAAAACTGCTATCACAAACATGTGATGTGTGTGTAATTGCATTCCATAGAGTGCACCGGAAGTGTGCATGAGTGCTTAGACCCACTTCTCCCGCGGAGATACATGTAGTGCAAGCGATCCCTACTAGGCTAGGTATGTAGGTAGAAGTTGCACTAGAAGTTGGGCATAGCTAGCTAGACTAAAACCAAGGTTACTGGATCAAGATGAAAGAATGGCACCTTGGGTAGCCTTGGGGGCATCGCAGTAGAAACCATTTGACCTGGCACCAACCTTAACCCTTGCTTGTAAGTCTCAGCAATGCTTGGGAACAGGAAGAAAATAGCACACAGGTCAATATTTTTAGTGGTGGGCAAATTCCATAGCGTAAGAATTGGAGCTAGGTTAGTGTAGGTGTAGGTGTATTGACATAATTAATTATATCATGTACTATTCCTGTTGGTATGTATGTGTGTACTAAGCCTGCTACATTGTAAGCACCAACACGCTTCATTGATGTGAGGTTGCACATTAAGGCCTTGGCATGAAGTGATCAAGGAAGACTAGGAACTGGCACCTTCTCTTAAACGATACAGTATATCCATCAATTGCTTATGATATATCGTTTCTTCTTTGCTGAACAGGATTCCACATTTGTGTGAGAGTTTGGGTGAGCCTGAGCCATGGGAAACTCTTTTAAGAGTTCTGGAAGGTGTGTTTATACAAATGATGTCACGTGTATAGTGTAGATTATTATACGTGTATGTGCTCCGTTTGTGTTTAGGTTTCTACAACTGTTCACTAAAGGAGTCCATCTCACTTTCAGAAGTCCAAGGCAGGAACGAGGAGCACATTGCTCGGGTGAGTATGGTGACAGATTGGTCTCCTTCGTAGTACGTGTAGGAAAACTAACTGCAGCCGCATTTTCAGAAACAACCAGAACATGCATACATGCATGTAATGCGAGAATTGTGGATGATTAATTTTAACTTACATGTTTATTCTAGGAACCCAGGCTTTCTCACCATTTCTTGCGGTGAAAAACTGTGTGAAAAATGTGGGTACAAGACTATAAGTACAGGTCACCAAATGACCTACATGTATGACAGAATAGCTGAATAGGTTGAAGATAATGCTGTGGTATTTGCAAGGAGTATACAGTTTGCAGAACAATAGAGCACACCCTCTAATTGGGAAGTGTCAAATCTAAGGTATACTGTGTTAGTGTTTGTATTTCTATTTACAGGTGATTGTACTCCTGCTGTGTTTAGCTGTGCAGCAGCAGCCAAATGAGGAAGTGATTAGTCAAATTACCAACCTTGACATTGACACCCAGCAAGACATAATGTTCTTCATCGAAGATACAACAGCAAAAGTGAACAGCCACACCATTGTCAGAGGAACGTTTACATCAGGTTTGTTGCAGCGCATGATCACGATTTTTCCACACATATAATAATATTTATGCAAATACATGATGCACATACTTATCTGTACATAAATAATGAAAGCTGCTGCATTGCACACATGTAGGGATTGGAGAGCCGCTCTTGTACCTTGATGGTGACCATTCCCAAGCCCTCCCGGTACAGCTGCCTGTCTCTCCGAAGCCACCACTAGTGACCTGTAGGCCTCCCAGCACTCCACTGCTGTCCAGGGTGAGAAAGAAGGGCCCGTGCGTACCTTCAACTCCTCAGAGCAGTTGCAAGCAACGGGTTGCCTGTTTTTCCGTGCTGGAGTCACCAGCTGCTGTGAAATGGATGACATCGCCTGCTATTGCTAGGAGTGCATCCAGAACATCCATTCCTTCTGAGGTACGTGTACACTCTCTCTTTACTACTTCACCTCTAATGTCACAGTAATGTGCATGTACATGAATAAGGTGTTCTCTACAATGGTACTTGGTAATGTGGGAGGGCTGAGTTTAGGGCAAACACTTAAGCTACATGTACACCTCCTTTCTAATGTACAGAACTTCTTTTTCACATCCCCAATGTCACAGTAATGTGCGTGTACATGAATAAGATGTTCTCTGCAATGGTACTTTGAGATTAGGGCAAACACTTAAGCTACATGTACACCTTTTTTTCTTTTTTATGTACATGACTACGATAAAACTGGGTTGAGTCATACACACATATATGAATAGATACATGTAGTATATGGACACATTCCTCTGAGGAACCAGGGTGCATTTGATGTCCCTTTAGGATGACTGCCAGAGTGTGGAAGTGGTGAAACTGCAGCATCGAATCCGCATACTACAAAAGGCCCTGGACAATGAGAGCAGGCTCTGTACAGAATTTTACACTGATCTCTGTCAGAAGACAGCCGAGTATTCATCTCTTGGTTAGTGGAGCTTCGAGTTGTGCCTGCATGTCTGCCTTTGCATTCTCCTCGTAACTAGACAGCCTAATTATGTGCTTAGTTTGAAATGGTTCACTTTCCCGCTTCAGAATCCAAATTCCTCCAGAGGGAATCAATGCTGGAGAAGCTGGAGGAGCTTCAGGACACAAAGGATGAACGTGATCAGAAAACTGCCGATCTCTTGAAGACTGAAAAGGCTCTTGTACGGTGGGTCCATTGGCAACACCTGATGAACAGTAGCATGCATGGATATGTACTGTACATGTACTTGCTGTGCACAAAATTAGTATACATGTAACTCACTTGGAAGCGTACATCTTCACCTCACAACCTATGTCCATGTAACTCTAATCCTAACCCCATGTACATGTACTATACGTACATCTACATATATATATTACCAGTCCCGTGACGTAGGCCTAATTTGCAGACAGATGGTGTGTGTACATGTACATGCATGTATGTGTGTGCATATTATATGCACTCCTCTCCATCCAGCTACAAGCGTGAGGTGGAGCTCCTTAGTGGCTATAAAGAACAAACACAGGTTCTGGAGGCCAAACTATGTGGTTACAGTGCCAATGAAGCCAAACTACAGGAGCTACAGCAGGTTTGCTCTTTTAAATATTAATAACAACCATTATATATATGTCATAGTTATTGTGGAAGCCTGATCTGTACTGAATGTCAGTGGGTTTAATGGTACAGCCATCCTGTCGCGCACATGATAGAGGTACATGTACACAACAGCATTATTGGCCGCTACTGAAACTGTCTTGCTCGCTCAGGAACTGGATCGTGTCAGCACAGCCCTTATTGAGAAGACGACCAACTTGAAACGTGTTGAACTCCTTCACCAAACTACTGTGGTTGAAGTTCAAGCAAGAACGTGCGAGTTGGAGGATGTAATCGAACAGAACAAAGAGGTATATGTATGTGCCAGTGCACATGTGTACTTGAATACAACAATGTCTTTGGATCCTTTTCTAATTGTGTATAAGTACATGTAAGTATTCATGAGAATTACATGGTTTTGGCACAGTTTGTTAATTGATGAAGCAAAATACATTTTTTAATACGGTACTGGTGTATATACCTTTATATATTCATTCACTCTTGGGCTTTACTCCAGCTCTCCAGAGTTCAAAGGAAGCTTGAAGAGGAGAAAAGAGAGCTTGTCAGTGAAGTGGAGAGTGCCAAAGTGAGTCAATAATAGCAGTCACATTTAAATGCGGTTAACTATCAAGACAAACTTTGTCAGACTTTAAAACAAACACAACCAGGGACATGTCAAGGCATGCATGGGGGGAGGGTTAGACAACACATGCATACATACATACATACATACATACATACATACATACATACATACATACATACATACATACATACATACATACATACATACATACATACATACATACATACATACTTATGTACCTACATACATACATACATACATACATACATACATACATACATATTGATACATGTAACTGACAACTTGCCAATACCAAGAGGCCCTCAATCAAGCTAGTGCTGAATATGCCCTTTTACTGTAGGCAAATTTCCTGCCAATTACTCCCAGACCTGTTCTCATTAAAGTTGAGGGGGAGAGGGAATGCATACATGCTTCAATTCTAGCTGCTTTCTCCTCTGCAGGCCGATCTCTTGACTAGAGATTCTTCACTCATGTTGTTGGAACAAGAGTGCCAGAAGTTGAGAGAAGAATTGGAAGGCCATCAAGTGTTTTTTGAGAAGGAGACTAGAAGCTTGAAGAAGGAACTACAACTACTTCAGGAGAAGAAGATTAGTCTAGAGGTACATGTAGCCTCGTACCCAGGCCTTCCCCGCACTCGCGAAAATAAACGGGAAGGCCTGGGTACGAGGCTAAGGTACATGTACACCTTGTACATTAATGGTAAATTCGTTGACTATTTGTGACGGAGTGGTCTGCTAAGTCAGCTAGTAAAACAGAGCAATGAGCTAGCTTGGTAGAGATGGTGATACATGTACTTTGACATACCACCACTGGCAAAAGGTAAATTTTCCTGCTACTATAGAGTTTATGCTTACCTCTGTCACTCTGCATGCCTTATATCACAACACATGTATACCCGTCAACTATTGTTTTCATCGACACATACATGTACATGTATCTTAAGTGTTACTTGCCCTGCTGCCTCCTCTACAGGCTGGCCTATTGGATAGAGATTCAGCAGTTGCATCATTTGAACAAGAATGCCAGAAGTTGAGAGAAAAGCTGGAAGTCAATACAAAAGAGTTTGAGAGGCTGGTCGGAGGACTGAAGGAGGAATTATTGCAAATGCAGGAGCAGAAGACTGATTTGGAGGTACGTAATGTTTTGCAAGCTAAAGGATGCACTACTTATCCATCCATGCAACAGTACATTCTATGTATATACATGTAAAACCATCTTCTCTAGATCTACATGTATGTTAGCCCAAAAATCTATAATACAAACCTTAAGTAGACTCTTCCGTAACCGCATTCACAGTCTCTACTAGAGAAAAAGTTGCAGAGTAGAGACAGGGGATGAGGCTATCCTACATGCACATTTGGCATCACAGTCATTGAGGACTGTACATGCATGCATTTGTTCAAGTCTTGATACACATGTACAGTAGAAGGTTTATAGCTACCTACAATTTATGGATCCTTAATTGTGTTGCCTCAACCCTTATGCAGACTGACCTAGTGGCAAAGGAATCTGCTCTAGTACAGCAGAACCGTAAGACAAGCGAAGAGCTGGAAAGGAGCCGGGAGATCCTGGATCAAGTGAGAGAGGAGTCGAAGCTGGTACAGAAGGAAAGGAACAGTATTGAGGTGACTACTTGTATTGTATAATGGATATATCGATCAGTTTCACCAAATTGTCCGGTGTTACAACTTGATTCTGAATACCTATTCAAACCCGCCTGGCCCCATGCTCACTGTACAAGAGGCCTTAGAATAATCCAGTCTACCTGAAATACTGCCTAGTTTCTTGCTATATCTTCGGCACTCTGACATTTTGGTGAAACTACGTATATCGTACGTGTTATCCTCGTACCCAGGCCTTCCCTCACAGCTTTAGCTGTGAGGGAAGGCCTGGGTACGGCCACGGCTGCGAAAAAAGCTGTGAGGGAAGGCCTGGGTACGGCCACGGCTGCGAAAAAAGCTGTGAGGGAAGGCCTGGGTACGAGGCTACGTACGTGTACAGATACATGTAGAGTGTACATGTACATGTAGGTATGTTATATAATGCAGTAACAGTTATGATTCGGGCAAACTCTTTTCTATAGGCTGATCTCTTGAGTAGGGCTTCCACAGTTACAGTATTGGAACAAGAATGCCAGAAATTAAGAGAAGAGTCAAAAGCCACTAACATGAACTTCGTAAGCCAGGTCGAAGGCCTAAAGGAGGAACTACGGCACTTGCAGGAAAAGAAGAGTGGTTTGGAGGTACATGTATTTGCATGCTTTTTTTAAATATACATGTACAGTACAGTATAGCTATAGTATAGAAGCTTTGCTCCCAGGAAGGGAAGGCCTGGGTATGAGGCTACGTACGTGTACAGATACATGTAGAGTGTACATGTACATGTAGGTATGTTATATAATGCAGTAACAGTTATGATTCGGGCAACTCTTTTCTATAGGCTGATCTCTTGAGTAGGGCTTCCACAGTTACAGTATTGGAACAAGAATGCCAGAAATTAAGAGAAGAGTCAAAAGCCACTAACATGAACTTCGTCAGCCATGTCGAAGGCCTAAAGGAAGAACTACGGCACTTGCAGGAAAAGAAGAGTGGTTTGGAGGTACATATATTTGCATGCTTTTTTAAATATACATGTACAGTACAGTATAGTATAGTATTATAGAAGCTTTGCTCCCAGGTTGGGAAGAGTACCCCTGAGCTTAAGAAGGGTAATTAGAGTTCTTATGTAAGTTCAGCTCTGCAGGCATGTTAGAAATTGATGGTCAAGCGTAACAGAAGGTGCAAACACGTATGATTAAATGTACCATCTTCCACTATGGTAAAGATCTAGTTGGTGTGAGAATTAAGGTTTATGTAAGGTGTTAGCTGTAATCTAATGTCTTAGCCACTAACTTTTGCTTCTCCTATAGGCCGATCTCTTGGCTAGAGACTCTATAGTTTCATCATTGGAACAAGAGTGCCAGAAATTGATGGGAGAGCTAGATAGCAGTAAAGAAGAATATGAATGGCAGGCTGAAGGCCTGAAAGAAGAACTGCAACTACTACAAGAGAAGAAAATTACTTTAGAGGTACAGTATTTAAAATGTACAATGGATGATGCAGTGCACATGCATTTTGTGTACATGTACAGTGTACATATTGGCTGATATATGTACATACAGTACATGCGCATTAGCCTCATACCCAAGCCTTCCCCGCACTCGCGAAAATGAGTGCGGGGAAGTACGAGGCTACATTCGCATAAGGAAGATAGTTATATTATTATCCTTGATTCGGTTGCATGCAGTTTACAAGTTACTATAATGTCCAGTTTGAAATTTAAGAGGGCTAGTTTGATGAATACATGTATGTAGGCTTCCCAAGGCTAGTACTAATCAAGCTAGGAGCAGGCCTAGGGTTGGTATTGTATTTACTCATAATATTATTGCAGGTAACCACGTTTGTATATACATATGTTCATTGGGTATGTTCTAACAGTAGCAGCTGTAGCTGTCCTGCTGGTGAACTGGCCTTGGTAGATAGTGTAACCCTCCAAATGAGCAATTAGGTGTACTTGTGTAGGTAGTCTATTTCTTAATGCCCTCAGAGGGAGGTGCTGCATGGCTACATGTCATGAGATCAATTCCCGCAGGCTGATGTGGCTCTAAAGGCATCACTTCTTGTGGAGCAGAGTGAGGAGCTGAAGAGGGTCAAGGAGACCTCACAGAGGGAGTTGGAACAAGTGGCAGAGAAACTGAAGCTGGTACAGGATCAGAAGAGCAACGCTGAGGTAGTTATTTTTTTGTAGCCTAGAGCTACATGTAGCTTTGTACTACATGTAGCTTTGTATCCAGGCCTTTGCATGTACTAAACCTCTGACGCTTGCAGTGTGCATCTACACAAGTTACAGATCTGGACTACGTGTAGATAGCATGTAACTGGGCATGTTTTTGTCATCTGCTTTATGCATATACAGTAGGTGTACAAAAAATGAGTCAAGGCGTATGCATAGACCAAAAACCAAAATACTGATCGTATACAAAATGCTTGGCATATTACATGTATATATGTACGTGCATATGTATACTTAACTCTAATCATTTTAAACATCTAGGCGGATTTTTTGGCTAGAGATTCTACACTTGCGTCATTGGAGCAAGAATACCAGAAGTTGAGAGAAGAATTCGATGGCAGTACAATGAATCTTGAAAGCCAGGTCGGGGGTCTGAAGGAAGAACTGCAACTAGTTCAAGAGAAGAGGATTAGTCTAGAGGTAAATGTACTGTAGAAAAAGCCTTGGTATGTTTGTTTCCTGTACATCCAGTTGGGTCTTTACACCTACATGTAAAAAGCCTGATCCTATTCGCCAGGGGATTTATTTTCAATTTCTGTATAATAATATATACTTGCGCACGTATTGCTTATACATAGTGTATGCCTTTATGCACTTACAACTCCAGTGGCATACTATCTGTTGACTGCTGTCTCCCCAAACTTATAGGCTCATCTCCAGGTCAAAGACTCCACAGTTGCAGTACTGGAACAAGCGTGCCAAAACTTGAGACAAGAGATGGAAAGCCGTGGAAATGATTTTGAGAGGCAGGTTGGAGGCCTGAAAGAAGAACTACATCTAATGCAGGAGCAGAAGACCAATTTGCAGGTACATTCGATGATCCGTATATAAGCACTGGGTGCTATGTGTCTAAGAGAGCCCAATATCACTCTGAAGACAGTACCACTAATTAGCTCTTAGCCTCGGTACCTGTCACGGTAAAAATGGTCCCCCAAAATTGGTTCCCCCCGGAACGAATTTTTCGAAAAATATGGACCCCCTGGAACTTATTTCACTGCAAAATTCGGACCCCCTCTGAAAAATTTGGACCCCTCCAAGTCATGTGCTGGAACTTTTTTTTTTTTAATGAATATGGACCCCCCAGAACTTTTTCTTTGGAAAATATGGACACTCTCTGCCGTTCTCTTGTATGTCTTAGTCACTCCGAAGTGACCTGAAGTTGGCTCAGAGTGGCAAGCCTTCAGCACCCTTCTCTACTCTTCTAGCGACACAGCAACTTTCACCTTCGTTTTACCGCTTTTGAAAGAGGCTTTGCCGCTTTATCTACGGTTAGGAGGGTAGCACGCTTCCTGACAGCTCTTTTCTTTTCCTTCGTGACTCGGCTCGGGAGGGTAAGAGCTGTCCTAAGCTTACCGAATGGCATATTCAAGTATCTCGTCTGCCGTTTTGCTGTCACTCTCCGCCTAGTCTCGCCATCCAAAAGACAGTACATGTACATGTATACAAGATAAGCAAAAGCATTTTTATACACCTCTGACAGGCACTGACTTGCCTTCGTGAACGGTCGGCAAGCAATCGATCCAAACTTGCACGTGCAAGCCGGGGGGGAACACATTTTTCAGGGGGGGGGGTCCATATATTTCAGAAAAATTCGTTCCGGGGGGAAAGAATTTGAAGGGGGTCCAAATTAAACGTGACATCCCCAGCCATTTTTGGCTTGCAATAAGAAAGTGCTTCTTATACAAAAAGCTGGGACGGCTGGGTACGAAGCTCATCAGCCTTCTCATAAGATTATGCTGTGCTAGGCAATTGACCTACCAAAGCCATAACTGATGTACTGTAAATTGCGTTGACAAGTTTAGAATATACTCATGTTGCTGTCGTAGATGTTGAGTCTCTTTAAACTGGTTTGTAAACTTTTTTTTAATCAAGGTGAAGTACCAGAGCGAGATCGAGTCTCAACGTCAGTGTGAAGCTTCCCTAATACAAGAGAAGGCGACAGTAAAGGCCTTTAGGGAACACCTCAGACAGTTGCAAGCGCAGCAGGCAGACATCAGTGGGCAGATCTTGGCTGAGAAACAGCAGCTGCGAGAGGAGCTTAACAAGATGACAAAACTTCTCGTGAAGGAGCAGCAAAGCTGTTCCAAACTCTCGACTGAAAACAAAAGTTTGAAAGCTCAGCTTAGTTTCGCTAGCCAGAAACTCAGAGATTCGGAGAGGACCAAGAGCAATCAATCGTCTCCACCACACCTCCATCGCCAGAGTTCTAGATTGCGATATTCACATGCTCCGTCCAACTGCAACTACAATCCAAGAATGAGTGAGGAGGCATTTCAAACTCAGCTTCAGAGAGAGTTTGATGATTCTGCATCGACCTCCACATTGCCGTTTGAGTTGCAGGAACCTCCTAGTGAAAAGGAAGATAGCTTCCTTGAGGATGTTTTGAGCTACCCTAACGCAATGAAAAGGGTTAACATGGTAGTCCCACCTTCATCTAGTACCAGTCGTTCCTCAGTGAGCCACAATGGTCTGCCAATTCTTTACGAAGATGCCGATGAAACAGCAAACAAAGATGATAAAACAAGGATCGGTGAACTGCAGAGAAGAAATGCTAAAGCATTGCCTCACCTGAAGTCCTCATACCCCATTGAGCTGCAGGTCCAGCCAGAGAGTCCTAGCGTCTCCGATGAGCAAGTGAAAAATGGTCTGAAAACAGATCAGCTCCCTGCTAAGAACACTCTCAGACATACCTTCACTGCATTTCATGTACCTCTGGGCCCTCCGGAATCTTGCCAAACCAGAAAGAGGAACATGGCATCACGGAAGAGAGATGGAGAGTTTATTCCACCAGTCGATGTACTTATTCGAAGCCCTATTCCCAGTCAAAGAAGAATTAGTGCCCCTCCTACTCCTGAAATATCGATTGACAGGCCTCAGAGTTCTACAGCAGAGTCCAGGCGATTCAGCATGGCTTATAACTTGAGGGAGTTTCTAGATCATGATGAGCAGAACTGTCCTGACTCGCCCGACCCAAGGAGAGAAAGCACTGCATTTGAGGTTGCTTTCTCGCCACCAAAAGCCAAGGGACTTCCAAAGCGATTGCAGGGGAATGCCTCACGTGCTGCTTTCAAAAAATCCTCTACTTTCCTTCAACCTAAGCCAACAGTCACCAAGTTCAAGGGCAAACCGTCTTCTCGAGTGCGTAGACCACCCCTCAAATCAAAAAACTGAGGAAATAAGGTTTTGGTTAACACTGCATGTAGTTTCATCCTTGAACTAGTACGTAGTTTGTTGTTTAGTCTCATGACCATTCCTGTACATGTGTGTACCTATTTAGTCACCAGGCTTTTTTAAAAATTTACAGCTATAATTATGTATCATGCAACCAGTAACAATGAAGTACATATTGTGTAACTATCGCATTGATGTTATGCTTTGGCATGGGTATTCTTACCATTCTAGTGGTGAATGACGAACGGGCGACTGCACTCCCCAGGTACTGATGTATGCGGGGGAGGGGGGACAATGCTAGTGGGCAATAAGCTGGCTGGGTAGTGGTAGTGCATGGTCTGCTCTAAATAGATCCTCGAGGATTGCCTTCATTTCATATCTTTACTGAGTGACCACTTAAAGTTACCACATTGCCAGTTAGGAACACCAATTTTATAACAATGTACCCTAATTATGAGACTCTAGTAGACCTAGTATCTGGGACTTAATATAGTACAGCTCCAGCTAGAATATAATTGTATTGCTGGAGAACATCCCTTGCACGGCAGCCTGTACGCATATAGTATTGGAGGGAAAAGGTAATTAGAGGACACTCAGCCCCAAAGTTGGAGCTTTCTTTATGTTCACATAGGTTAGAACTGGAGCTTGTGAGCGCTGCTAATACGCTCCTGGTTTAGAAGCACTGTTGCATAACTTTGAGTGGCTAGCATTCTCCATTAAAAAATTGAAAACATTGATGCGGATTCATAGATACCATGGTCCCATTCAGGCCTAAACATCCCTAGCAGTCCACAAAGCAAACCTTTGAGTTAGAATGGCTTTCGTTCACTGCCAGTTCCTTTATCCCACCTACTGTAGGTGCACAATACTGTCTAGACTCCTGTTGAGGTTCAGGTACAACCACCTTGACATGGCCACAGGGACATTTAGCGATCCCCCCTCCCCAAATATGTGTGAGCCTGATACATGTAGGTACACTATAAAAAGAATAATACAGTAGATAATAACTTGTATGTATTGCAGAATTGGTGGCTTTGAAAATCCCTATTCCAAGTTAAAAACATAATATATAGCTTGCACACCAACTAAAATGACAGGTAACCAAACAACAAAATACCTAATGAAATCCAAAAGCTGTCCGAAGAGCATATGAGGTTTCTCCCATGGGTTTTTGAACATTCGCTTTAAGTCCACTTTCTCATGGCAATACGGACATGTTTGCTTCTTGCCTACCATGCACCAGCCTCTGATGCAGAACTCATGGAATCTACAGGGCTTAGTCAAGGAGGAAAGCATATTGCAGCAGTAACCCCAGGCGTCCGTCCCAATGAAAAATTTAACAGCTAGATGACTATTCTGGACAAGATCTATATGGCTAGTCTTATTAAACTGCTGGGTCAGCAGTTATTTATGCTAAATGAAACAGTCTGCTATAGTAGTATAGATGCATTTCAGCATGGCTGGAGCTGTTGCTGAACAGAGCCTGAGGTTTTCAGTTGAAAAGCAAACTTATATGGTTAGAATATTGATTATACATGCACTTGATGCACACTTGTTTTACCCTAAGCTTAATATGTGTACTGCCTAAGTGAAGGATGCCATGCATGCAGCAATTAGGATACAGATGGTTACAAGATAATCTGTACGTCCTCTCTTTCATGTCTGTATCATCTGGAGTAGGAAGCAGGATTCTCTGCCCACACACTGCACACATATCCCCTGAGAGCTCAACCTTCGGTAGGGATTTTCCAGAAGCTGTGTACTGCAGGGAGATAAGAAGTGAACTTACAAGGTCAGTCGGAACATCACTCAGTGCTGACATCACCTGTAAGCCGTCTTGTGAACCTCATGTAATTACGTACTTCACGGTGGTATCACAGTTTGATAACTACCCTTGTACAAGTCATGACTTTAAGATGAGTACGTACATCCATTGCAAAATCAACATGGCAGGAACCAGCAATATTTTGCTAGCAGGAAGGCAACTTGTTCCACTTCATTTCCTGACTAACAGCCCACCTCATTACTGACAAATACTTTAGCCATGTGTAGAGCACCAAATGTTTAACTTCTGTATAGCGTTCAGGAAGCGCTGCCATGGCACTTTAGCTAGTTTACCGAGTACCTACATACAATAGTCAGTACAGAAAATGCATATCCATAATCGGGGTATGAAGAATTCTTTTGAGAGCTTCGCAATAGTCTCCAAGAGAGTTAAATGGTTCACCATTTGCTGAAACTCTGCCCCCTTAGCTGCCTGATCGTTCTATTCTGGACAGTTGAAGTTCAGACTATCTTACAGGAATACTATTCATGTATCAATAGTGACAGCGAGCTTGCTTATAAATATAGTGACAGCTTGCTTATAATCCTCTAGTCTTCTAGCTGTATACTGCTGACTATTGCAGTGCAGGAGCGCCCACTCTGGGAAATAGCGGACACAACCACCTCCGCATCCTCCATTCTGTATGCTAGCTATGCCCCTGTATTAACAGCTGCATTTAGACCAACTCACAGTTATCGATGCTGCCATGTGGTCGACACACAACTCGGCACAGTCTCGCCCCATCACCCCAAAGTAAACACCATAGAAAACAAGAGTAACCCCGGCCTCCATCACAGTGTCAGGCTCGAAAGGCAGCAGGAAGCCCACTCCGGTAAAGAAGAGCAGCAGTGTGAGGTAGCCGGCGATGCCAATAGCGTAGGTACCCTGGTAGATCAGGAGGAACCACCGGTACACCAGCCTGGTGGGAGAAGTTACGCTATAATGAAAATGGCACTAGCTAATGCTGGATACCAGTTTAGAAAACACGTCCTTAAATTAAATAACAGACACACTCGAACACTCACATTATTATACAACAGAATGACAGTAAGCTAGCCTGTCTGGTGTATGTGCCAGTGGCGTAGCTAGAGACTGAGTATAGCTACGCCACTGGTATGTGCTTGGTGTTCAGACAGTAGCATCAACCAATCAACTACTGTATTTTATACAGTTCTGTTACTTGTACCAACGAAGAAAATGCAGAGTGCTGTGAAGCCTGAGCGATCAAGTACATGGACACAAGAATAGCTGTGTAATGATGTAATGTTTACTTTAAATGCTTTGACTAGATGTGACATCAATAGGTTTACATATGTACACTCATTCAACAAGCGGCACTTCAAAAAGTGGTCGTCAACAGCAGACTCCAGTGTTATGGAGCACAAGTTCGATGACTGACCAGCTTCTGGTAGCCAGACAAGGGCTACAGTGTCATGTGAGCTGATTTGGATTCCCTTAGGCTTCCTGATTTCTAGCATAGTCTACCAATTCGTGCTGTCATTGAAGCCTTGTACATACAGCTGCTGCCATCTCAAGCATGCTCAGTAGATCTATAGAATATTATACACACAGGCACGTGGTTAAAGAAGCAAGGCTGCATAGAATATTGCGTGCAGTTCTGGCATGATGTATATACCATAAGACAGACAGACAGACAGACAGACAGACAGGAATACACAGTCAATTTCCTAGAGTGGGGCTTGTTAAGGCTAGCCCCAATTGCCAACACCATGACACTAATGTAGCCTCGTTCCCAGGCCTCCGCACAGCTAGCACAAATGTATATACATGTATATATATGTTTCACACGGGCCAGCAGTTGCACAACGAAACAGCCAAAGCTTAGCACGAATGAAGGAATGGCAGTTTCTTCAGAGAGTTTTTTTACATGAACTCAAATTTTCCTCCTGATGGGAAAAGAACCATTTTTCAAACCCTCCTTGTGACCCCTTACGAAAAAGTTGGAGTCTCGTGGAGGGTCTGAGAAGGAGACTAGCTTCTTTTAGGTACTGTTTCACTAGAATTAATGTAACAGGGCAGCTATACTGCCTGGTTGTGCAACCGGGCAAATCTATAGTTGTCCAGTTCTTCAACGGGGCCAAGTGCGATCATTCACTTTCGCAACTCTAGAGTTACCCAATTCTAAAACCGGACAATTCTAGCGTTAGTCGGCTGCGTAACAACATATGTATACGACACTGTATATGTAGTACACACACACACACACCCACACACACGTCGTACACACACACACACACACACATATGTAGTACACACACACACACACACACACACACACACACACACACACACACACACACACACACACACACACACACACACACACACACACACACACACACACACACACACCTAGGAGTATTGGTGCTGATTCTCCTCCTGGTTGCTTTGAACATGACGAAAGCCGTAACCACGGAGAACAGTGTCCAGAGCACCAGCATCCTCCAGAACCCTAGCCTCATGCTGATCCAGAAGGGGATCACCCACAAGCCAAACAGAGTTACTGCCTGGGAAGGGGGTGGAGAAATGGACAAAGGTGAACCCTACTGTAAACACCAGGGTGGTAGGTAGTCCTTGCAATAGGCAACATTCCATGAAGCCACTAAGAAGTGGTCATTGTGTCATTGTGATGTTCCTGTAATAGCTAGTATTTACTTTCAGTGACTCAGAGGCTTATGTAGGTTCAGCTACACCCGCCCCCCAATCTCTGTTTATGTACGTTATGATGAATCACATTACAGGAAGTCTAGCTGATCTAAGGCACGTGCCAGTCAAGTGTCCAGCAATTAGAAGAAACATTGATCTAATGACCATTTCATTTTGCAGCTTAGTATTTTAGTTGCTATAAACTGCTCCAGCAAAGCATTTTTTTCTGCTATCCCTATGGTTAGTGCATGGTACATGTATGTATATGCATGTGCTGTGATCGGTAGATGGAATTTGATCCTCTATAGGAAATACAATGTAGTTCCCCAAATGAAGTCAGTTTGGTACACCAGACCAAATTATTGTTCTGGTAGTTACATGTCAATAATTTTACGTGTGCTACAAAGCAGCAGGCCAAACTGGCCTATGACTGGGCAGATACCAGCTTCACAAGCACAACCATTCCTTTATTCTAGACCTAGTTCTATATTAACAACAGGACCGGGGGATATAGATGTCCACCTTCATGAGTGATTTGTATTGCCTCTTCTAATCCAGAAGTCTATATATAGTGTTATACTTTGCTCACTGCTACATTGCAGCAGAAAGACACTGTTTCTTTGTCATTTCAGCAGCCAACATTCTATAATCTCACAGTTACTGTAGTGGAGGGTCACTAAAGGCTGTGGACAATTACTACAGGGCTCCTCACCGTGTAGGACTTGCGGTGCTTCTGCCTCCAGAGGAAGAGCAGCACCTGGGCAGCCATGATGGCGACAAAGAGGATGAGGATCATCTCGGCATGCATTAGGTCGTGACCCCGGTGCTTCTCCTCGATCATCTTGTGCCGCATGCGGTGAGCCTCCTGGGGACTGAACTTGCTCCACTCCACTTCATCCCAGTTAAAGGACGTTGGGGGAGACTGGAGGGAGGAGGGAGATGGGGAGGAAGAGTGTTGGGAAGGGAGGGTGGGAGATTCATGGTGCAGTTGCTGACTCCAGATTACTAATGGTGTACATTCTAAATTTGGAGGTATTCTGGTAAAGTGCTACACAATACTAGGTTGCTAGGGCTCTAAAAATTGTGCTGTAATCACTAATTTGTGCCCACACTAGTACACACGTAGTGCAAGTCTAATTGATTAAGGATTTGTGTTTGAGTACCATATAACTGCTTGACACCATGTATGTAAATACAGCTATATAATATAGAGTACAGGGAAATTGGGACCCAGCTACATGAGGACAAGCATCGAACTCCGGCCTTCCAAGCAGAGGAGCGGCTGCAAAAAAGTATGTGTGGAAGGCCTGGGTTTGAGGCTAGCTGAGAACTGAGCCTAGGACCTTCTGTATGCGTGGGACAAGACATAAGTTATGCAACTTTTGTACGCTACTGTAAACTAGCCTCAGAGTTAGCCTGGACCGAGGCTAACTCTCCCCTAAGAGAGTTAGCCTGGGACCGAGGCTACCTCTCCCCTAAGAGAGTTAGCCTGGGCTGAGGGTAATTCTCCCCTAAGAGAGTTAGCCTGGACCGAGGCTACCTCTCCCCTAAGAGAGTTAGCCTGGACCGAGGCTACCTCTCCCCTAAGAGAGTTAGCCTCGGATGAGGCTAACTCTTCCCTAAGAGAGTTAGCCTGGGAGGAGGTTAGCTGTAAACCCCTAGTTTGTTGCTGGTGAGTTTGTTTACTACTCTGATAATGAGGAGGAAGTAGGTGCATGTGTCTTAATAGTGATTCAGTAAAACTATACAGTAGCTGCTATCATTACCTACAGCCAGCAATCAAATGGCATTGCTTACCACAGCAACATTTCACTGCAGGTGATATACATGTATGCATGCCAAGAAGAACTAGAAGTGAGCTTCAGCACTGCTCCGTTTAAAAACCTTGTATGCCTACATGCAGTCAATCATTTGTTGTAGAAGCTTAACGAGGCACTAAAGCATACACTCATAGTATTCCTCCAACATTGGCCAATTTCCGTTGATAAATTGTAAGAGGTATCTGGCTCCTCTCATCGTAACAAGGTCTCCTGTGCAGCTAACTGGCACTTTAATTGGGTGGTAGCCCATTGAAACTAGGGCAACAAGTGTTAGGTTGCATAGGATGCTGTGAAGTATGGCTAAAGCCAAAAAAGAGAGAGATTTCCACGTGATGTCACAGATCACGTTCCTTGGTGAACAAGATTGGTGTATACATGTACAAGCTACCTATGTATACACCCCAGATGTGTACATGTACATGTATATACATGAATGTAGTACTCAAGTGGCTTATACACCACCTGCACTCATTTCACAACTGCTTTTCAACAGTACTAGTACTAGTACACCAGAATACAGTAGTACCTCTCCTTAAGTAATATTGCAACTCTAAACACCAACATGGTAGCTAGTTCATGGCTATTGGGCGAGTGGGAGCGAGCCCCACACTAGTGCGTTGAATTGAATTTCGCTGTGTTTACATGTACGTGCATGTGGCCCACATTAGTCTCGCTCCCATGCTCCACTCCCCAGCTCTCTATCATAACATGTATAAAAAGCTGGGGGGTGGAGCCTGGGAACGAGGCCAGTCCACGTGCCATATATCCATGTTCCAATACACCAAATTTTTCAGTCCAAATACCACATGCTCATGATCTAATTGAAATGTGTGACCTCTTTTCGCGTGGCCACGCAGTTCTTTCGTGTGCATGCACGACTGCAGCAAGAAAGGGAGACTATCATAACAGGCTTACAGCGGAGATGAAGATCAGGCCTCAGTGATGCCAATAGTACAGGTCACCAACAAGCCACACGAGGGGTGGGTTAGAGCTAGGAGAGCTGCCATACATGTCTACACACTGTCGACATTGAAGTCCCAACCACACTACAACAGGCGGGGTGATGCTCACGCTTGCCCCACAATGCTTTATACTGTCATCTTTAAAATCTATAGCTATGAACAGTGGATCACAGTCGTTATTTGAGCAACACTTGGTAAAACTTAGAGTTGGCGAGTTCAGACAGTGGGATTGATGTGGCAATTTTTTTTGTTCCTGAGGGCTTTTTGCTCAAGTGCGCACATAACAACATAGACCATGCTTACTACTCTTGGGAACTAGACCCTAGGAAAAGCGGCAGGAGGGTCTGGGCAAAAGGCTGGGGTGGATATGTACAATGCTAATTATCTGCTTGCTAATGCTGGCTTAGTGGATTTCTCAAGACCTCACTCTGGCTGTATCTTGATATCAGGGAAGAGGCTAATAGTCTGAAGCAAAGCAGCGTTATGAGCTGCCAATCGTGATTCAAAAATGGAAGTCTATTCGCATGTTAGAATACTGACAATCAGAAGTGGTTAGGTGCTTTGGCCCCAGCCTATTACCCAGACCCTCCTTCCACTTACTGAGGGTCTGGTTTCTAGCTGTGGCTATACGCTTACAGAAGAACCTTAGGCCCCTCCAAATCGCATGTTAGTTTCTGATTGCCCGCTCGCATCAGCAACAGAGACGACAAGTTTCTGTAATTAAGTAGGCGGTACACCGGATGTTTCTCATTAAATTGGCAGAGCATCCGGATTATGCACGTTCCTCTTCTGCAAGCATGCACACAGTAGTAGTACTGACATGCACTGCTGACACTCAGCAGACTGCTCGCTTGCATGGCTCCAGTGAAATGGGGTGAGATCAGAAACTAACAGGGAGCAACAGATTTATAGCGTGAGTTCCACCACTTATTGTGTGTAGTCCCGTACACCCATGCACTGTGACCATCCCATCTAGCACACCCGCCCACAGCAGTGCTCTCTAATTGAAATACACCAGCATTTCTCTTTACAACTGATACATGCAAATATTAATGAAGCTACCGACCTTACTCCCCAGCACCACAATATTTTCCGTGCCTTCATTTTCAGATAACTTTGCTCCAGCCTCCTCCATTTCGCCAGCAACAAAAACTCGGGCCAGGAATCGTGTGCGTAGCGGTTCACGTGAGACACTTTGGCTGCTCCACGTGCTCGTAAAATGGCTTCTGCTAGGTAGGAGTTTCTTAAGCTTGGATAAAGATCATAGGTGTGTTTAGTATTGTAGGCCCTAGAGTACTGTGCTTTGTGGAACCTGAGTCCAGATCTGTCGCTTGATCGTGGAAGCTTGTGTCTCAGCGCTGTGAAGCAACCGTCACGACCATGTCTTCAAGTAACCAAAAGCTGCCACCAAAGGAGGCCGGTATCTTCAAGAAGGTGGTGGTAAGTCAACAACTGCATTGCTGGTGTTGTATCTACCGGTTATGACCTAATTCTAGGATCAAGACAGGATATTATGTCAAGTGGATATGTGGGGGCGGATGCTAGTCATTACATTCTGGCTGTAGTTACATGTAATCAGCCTTGTTCTGCTAAGGCCACGTGGAAGGAGAGAAGTGGCCTGGTATCTACTGCTCATGTACATGCTGGAAGTTAGAGAGAAAATGGTCCGTAAATGTATTTGTGAATGTTCTCCGTCACATGGCAGGTAGTAATACATATGGATGTTGTTAGCCTCGTGCCCAGGCTCATTGCGTGGGAGGAAAGCTGAGCCTGGTACACACTGTTTGCGCATGCTCAGTTCCCCCAGGATTTCTGGGGCTTGGAAACTAGCGGATACTACAGCGTAATAATATCCGTCTATCATCGTATCACCGTCCGTTGCACTAGAGTAGTTGGCGAGTTAAAAGCGCCTGGGAGCATTTTTAAGCCATATAGATGCCTCGAAAGTGATTGCTAGTTGGATTCTTCGATCCCATTTGCCTCTGGAAGGCCTAGAAGACCAGATCTACGATCAAAAATCGAGCCACTACCAAAAGGGAGGCGCTTCCGAATTTTTGCGATAAAAACTATACCATAATCCTAGCGGATCGAAAGGTACAGGTCTTATTTTGAAACTGGTTTTAAAGCCAGCTGAGGTTGGAGAAAGGCAGAATGAGCTATTTTCAAATTTCTCCGCTTACTATATACGTATGCTGCTCCGTACTACTCCTTACCACGTTGGCTGAGGTCGTTCACGGATACGTTTACTGACTCTTTTCCGTAAATTCTTGCGCATGCGCGAACAGTGCATACCAGGCTCAACTTTCCCCCCACGCAATGAGCCTGGGCACGAGGCTAGGATGTTGTAAGTAAGTTTAAGAGCTAGAAAATGTCTGGCCTCCATATTTTATGGAACGGAACGGAACACAATTGCTAAAGTGTAGTGACTGAATTTGCCTTATATGGTAGTGTATTACGTAATGCATCCTAGGGGGCCCGCTCCTTGGAGAGCCAGCCCATTGTTTGGCATTGTATTGTTGTTGGAAGAGCTAGTATGATTTTTGGTATTGGAGTTGTAGTGTTCTGGTAGTTTAAGTTATGAAGTTTTGAGTTGTTCTCTCGAGAGTTGCGTGGTATTAGGACGGCGGTCGCTACATTTGGGGGCTTGTCCGGGATCGTCGTTCGCTGCAGAGCGACCGAGGACTGTCCCAATACGCGCGACTGATACCCAGGTTGGACAGCAAAGAGTGCAAAACGGAACCTGGAAGCTGCCTGAGCTTTGTCAGGTCCCTGGCCGTAGGGCGGATAGGCAGTGCACACGAGCAGTGCGCTGTTGAGCCGAGAGTGCTCCCTACCGTAGCGGTGCAGGGCCGGCGGGCGAAGAAGGCAGAGGCGAGAGAGGGGGCGCCTGAGGCCCCAGTTGTTGATCGAGGCTGAGCTATAGGAGAGGACGCGAGGAGAATCATGTCGTCGACCGAGGCCCTAAGGGTGCAGCTGGATAACGTTCAGTTGGAGAAGCAGCGGTTGGAGGTGGAGAATGCCCGGCTGCGTAGTGAGCGACCGGAGGAAGCGCGGTCCGTAGATGCTGAAGCCGAAGCGGAGAGACTCGAAGCCGAAGCGGAGAGACTCCGGGGTGAAAACGAGCGCCTGTTGGCGGAGCACCAACATATGAGAGGCTTGTATGAACAGCTGCTTGTCGATATGCAGGAACAGCAGGCTAAAGCAAGCGAGTTGGAAGGCCAGCTACAGCAGGTACGAGCCGAGAGCCATGAGGAGATAGGGAGACTGCAGGCTGCACTTGAGCAGCAAGGGGCAGCATTGCAACGGGAGCGGGCTGAATGGGAGCAGAGGCTTGAACTTGAATGCCTCAGATCTGCGGATGCCGAGCGAAGGAAGTGGGAGGCTCGGGAAGAGAGACTCGTGAAGCAGTTAGGGGAGGCCCAGAGGGTCGGTGGAAGGAGCGAGCCCCAACGGGAGGAGCGTTCGTTACCCTCGGGACAGGGACCGGCGATGGTTGCCTCGTCCAGGCCTCCGGTGAGTCGTGTGACGTTCGGGGACAGGGAGGCTAGTCAGACAGAGGAGTCATCTACGCTAGCTGCTGCCTCTAATGGGGAGGAGTCGCGGTCGTCGCCCCCGCGCCCAGCTATGCCCCGCCTAGGGGAGGAGTCCCAGCCACCGCCCACGCTGACGACTACAGCTATCGCTGAGGGGGAGGGGCTGGTCGCCGACGCAAACCCTAGAGGAGTCCAGGGTCACCCAATGTCGCCTATGACAGGATTGGGAGTGCACCCCTCGTTCTTCTCATCGGCACTCATGGCCCAGCAACTGCCACCATTGGCCAAGTATTCAGGCGAATCTCAAGAAGTTGGAGAGACGTTTAGAGACTGGCTAGACCAGTTCGAGATGGTGGCTGCTGTCTGTCATTGGACAGAGAATGCCAAGCTCGTGAATTTGACAACCCGACTGAGAGGGCAAGCCTACGCTTTTTACCGGTCCTGCCCCGCGCCCCAGAAAGCCAGCTATCCGATCTTGGTCCGGGAGCTGACTAAGCGATTCACCCCAGTACGGCTGCAAGCAGTACAGAGCAGCCTCTTCCACGAGCGAAAGCAGGGACCAAAGGAGAGTGTGGATACATACGCTCAGGACTTGAGGAGACTGTTTTACCGGGCCTACCCCAAGGCACAGCAGGGTAGCAGTGAGACGGAAGACATGGGTCGATCGGTACTGTCCTCACAGTTTGTGGCTGGCTTGTTGCCAGTGATCAAGCGTAAGGTGGCCGGTGTTGAGGGAGACATGGAGCAGCTGCTGACTCGAGCCAGGTTTGAGGAGGCAAAACTGAAGGATTTGTCCGAGTCTCTACCCAAGGCGCCCCAGCCTAGGACTCACTCGTCACCCAATCCAAGCTCCGCCCAGGACAAACCACAGAGAGAAGCCCCACGTCCACGAGGACAGCAGGACAGAAACTCCAGGCCTGGCCAGTGCTATACGTGTGGCTCCACTGGACACATTGCCCGAAATTGTCGGTGGCGAGCAAGCCGTCAACCGGAAGAAGCTAGGGGTCGACCGAAGCAACTTGAAAGCAAGGTGGCTGCGGTGTCGGTGCCGAAGGGAGCACAACCCCAAGCTGGAGCTAAGGAGGGGCGAGAGAGTGTTGCAGAGTTGCGCCGTAAGCTGCAAGAGGCTGAGGTGGAGGAGGCACTTAGTGGAGCGGTGGCTACACTACATGGAGTGACAACCAAAGAGGGATTCAAGGAGGGCCGTCTAGGTCCTATCATCACCTCCGTAGTGAACTTTGAAGGCCTACCTGTGAAGGCACTCCTAGACACAGGGTCCCCTGTGTCGATCGTATCGCTGGAGTTGGCTGTCAGAGCCCTGGCTAAGCAGCGGCCCCCTGGCCAAGACCCCCACGACTGGAAGGAGGACGCCAGAGCCCGCTTACAGCCTCCTACTCTGACCCTGCAGAGTTATGGTGGAGGGGAAATTAATGTGGTGCGGCAGTTGCAGGCTGTCGTCTCCAAGGGGTCACGTGTAGTGGACGCCCTCGTGCAGGTGCAGAAGGGGGCGCCGATTGATTTGTTGCTCGGGACGGACCTACTGGCTCAATTGGGGTTCGAATTCCTGGAGACCGGCACTGATGGAGCAGAGACGGTGACCGACCTGCTCCAGGGAGAACAGAGGCCGACCCCCTCGAGAACTGGTGAGCACGCTTCATTTGAGACTGGCCCATGCATGGTTCCCACCAGGGAGGGAGAGAGTCTAGTACCCACCGTTCGGCTCCTCCATGCTACCCGGTTGCCGGCTCAGCACGGGAAGTTTGTCAGGGCCCAGGTAGAGGGACCACCGGAGAAGGCTCTTGCCTTATTTGAGTCCGAGAAGCTCCCACAACAGGGGGTGGTTGTGGAAGATGGGGCAGTCGAGTTGGATGATAGTGGAAGCCTTATCCTCACCATCCAGAATTACGGGTTGGCACCGATTTGCCTTGAAGAGGGGCTGGTCTTAGGCCGCCTCCAACCTGGGGAAGTTCTTCCACGTCGGGAAGAAGGGATGTCGGTAAGAGAGCCTGTAGCGATCGAGCGCCGATCTACCCAACCGGAGGATACCCCCCTTACAGAGGTATCAATTGCCGCAGTAACCGTGGAGCGCCAGAGGCAGTTACTAGAAGCAGTCCACATTGATGAAATGGACCTCCCTTCTGAGCAGTGTGTGCAGCTGTGTTCTCTTCTGGAGGAGTATGCTGACGTTTTTGCCCTGAGTTCGTCGGAGTTGGGATATACCGACCTAGTGAGTCATACTATTGACACCAATGGGCACCCTCCAATACGGCAGGCCCCGCGCCGCATACCATTCGCCTTGAGGGAGAAGGTTGAAGGAATGGTCGAGGAGATGTTGGAGCGAGGAGTGGTGCAGCCCTCGAAGAGTCCATGGGCCAGCCCAGTTGTGCTGGTGGCCAAGAAAGATGGGACCACCAGATTTTGTGTCGATTATCGACGACTGAATGCGAGTACCAAACTTGATGTTTTCCCACTCCCGCGGATTGATGATTCGCTGGATCTCCTGGCACATTCCCAATACTTCACCACCCTGGACCTGGCATCGGGCTATTGGCAGGTGGGCATGGATGACGACTCCAGAGAGAAGACTGCCTTTGTGACCCACTCAGGGCTGTTCGAGTTCTTAGTGATGCCCTTTGGGCTATGCAACGCTCCTGCCACCTTCCAGCGGCTTATGGAGACGGTCCTGGCTGGTCTAGCTCGTGATCGGTGTTTGGTGTACATTGATGACATCCTGGTGGTGGGGAAGACCTATGAAGAGCACTTGGAAAACCTGCGTTTGGTGTTGGCTCGTCTCCGACAGGCAGGGTTGAGACTGAAGCCCACAAAGTGCTGTTTCCTGCAGCGGCAAGTGGAGTACCTCGGGTATGTGGTCTCAGGACAGGGGATCTCAGCGGACCCAAAGAAGGTATATGCCGTACGAGACTACCCAGTGCCAGCCGACCTTAGGTCCCTTCGCTCCTTCTTAGGACTGGCATCCTACTACCGGAGGTTCGTGGCCGGTTTTTCCAAGGTGGCTGGTCCCCTATTCACACTGACCCGCAAGGATGCTCCTTTCGTTTGGAGCCCTGAATGTCAGGAGGCATTTGATGCATTGAAGCGCATTCTGACTGAGGCACCGGTCCTAGCCTTTCCCGACTTCTCCAAAGAGTTTCTCCTGGAAACTGACGCGTCGGGTGCGGGTCTTGGTGCTGTACTCGCCCAGAAGCAGAATGACGGAGGTGTTCGCCCAATTGCTTTTGCTAGTCGAACTCTGCAACCTCCCGAACGCAACTACGGGATCACAGAGCTTGAAGGACTTGGAGTGGTCTGGGCTGTGAAGCATTTCCGTCACTACCTCTACGGGCATCATTGCCAAGTCTTCACTGACCATGAGGCACTGAAGTCCTTGCTCAATACCCCACAGCCATCTGGGAAGCTGGCGAGGTGGGGCCTAGCCCTTCAGGAACTGGATCTGGAAATACACTACCGCCCTGGACGGGTCAACCAGAATGCGGATGCCCTTTCCAGATCTCCGGTGACCGACCCTCCCCCACTTCTTAACCCATCAGAAGTGATTGCCACAATTTCCGCCCCGGAAGCTAGTGCAAAGGAGGGGGACGCCACCCTTGGGGAGAAACAGAGATCTGACCCACAGCTGAGGAGGATTATTGACTACCTGACCCAAGGTGTGCTGCCACAGGACCATCACCAGGCACGAGAACTGGCCCTGAGCAAATCTCAGTACGAGATGATTGATGATGTTCTCTATTATAGCCGGCCGGACAAGACGCTGAGGGTGATTCCCCCGACTTCCGACAGGGAGAAGTTGTTCCAGGAAGCACACGGAGGAGCATTCGGTGGCCATCTGCGTGGAGCCAAGATCCACAGTGAGTTGTTTAAGCACTACTGGTGGCCGAGTATGAGGACTGAGATATTGAAGTGGTGTCGTGGTTGCCTTGTGTGTGCTAGTAGACGCATTGGCCGGCAGGAGAGGCCCCCGTTAGCTCCCATCCCGGTAGCTGGGCCCTTCGATAAGGTGGGGGTTGATGTATTGCAACTACCAAAGTCCTATGATGGAAATCGTTATGCAGTGGTTTTTGTAGACTACCTGACAAAGTGGCCTGAGGTGTTTGCCACTGCAGACCAGTCAGCGTTGACCATCGCAAAGTTGCTGGTGGAGCATGTTATCTCACGCCATGGGGTACCTGCGGAGGTCCTGTCAGATCGTGGGGCTTCCTTCCTGTCGAACCTCATGCAAGAGGTTTGCCGATTGATGGGGATAAAAAAGGTCAACACAACGGCCTACCATCCCCAGACCGATGGCCTCGTTGAACGGTACAACCGGACATTGATCGATATGCTGGCCAAGACAGTCGACAAGAGTGGCCAAAACTGGGACACTCGCCTGCCCTATGTGCTCTTTGCGTACCGGGCCAGTATACAAGAGAGCACACGGGAGTCTCCATTCTATCTACTGTATGGCAGGGACCCCAGATTGCCAACGGAAGCTGCGCTGTCAACTCCCCTCACTCGTGCATACATCGACACGGATGACTACAAGACGGAGTTGACCTTGAATTTCACGGAGGCTTGGGATTTGGCTCGCCAGCAGGTGGAGAAAGCTCAGAGGCAGCAAAAGAGATTCTACGACCGGAGGTCTCGAAAGCCTACATTTCGTGTGGGAGATAGGGTTTTCCTGTACATGCCTGCGGCCAAGACTGGGCAGGCATACAAATTTGCACGCCCATACCATGGACCCTACCGGGTGTTGGAGGTTGTCGGCTGTGATGCCAGTGTGGTGCGTGTGGACCAGCCTCAGGACACCCCACTCTTCGTGGCGATTGACCGACTGCGGCATTGCCCGGACGAGATTTCACCAGGAGCGACTTGGCCCCCACTGCCTACCCCGAAGCGAGGACGTCCGAAGGCGACGCCACCCGAACCGGAGCCAGATGACCTGAGCGCAGATGGACAGCCTGAGGAGCAGTCAGAGTGGACTGGACGTCTCCGACCCCGCCGGACGAGGCCGCCCGGAAGTTAGGAGGGGGACATGTAGTGACTGAATTTGCCTTATATGGTAGTGTATTACGTAATGCATCCTAGGGGGCCCGCTCCTTGGAGAGCCAGCCCATTGTTTGGCATTGTATTGTTGTTGGAAGAGCTAGTATGATTTTTGGTATTGGAGTTGTAGTGTTCTGGTAGTTTAAGTTATGAAGTTTTGAGTTGTTCTCTCGAGAGTTGCGTGGTATTAGGACGGCGGTCGCTACAAAAGAGCTTAGGGTTGGAGTTAGGGTTAGGTTAGGTTAGGCTGATAAGCAGCCAGTAAACTCCATACATGTAGTGTAAAATTCCATTTTGTTTTGTGAAATAGGGAGACCCAAACTATCTGCTTCAGCTGGCTTTCAAGCCGGTAAAATACCTATACTTATTTTTCCACGTGTAGCAGTTGGAAGTGCCTCTTTAATGATAGACACTGTGAGATGGTAGATTTTCAGCCTCAGATCGGGCCTAAGTCAGAGGCGAACGAGATCATAGTATTTGAATACAATCACTTTCTTAGCATCTAATTGGCAAAAACAATATTGCTACTAGCTGTATAGCTTACTTGTTACCACCTTTTATGACGCGGACTTAAATTGAACATTATGTATACATGTTTCGTACCAAAGCGCAACTCATCAGGTTGTGCAACCAGACACTGGTTAGATATTTGGATACCCAGTTGCACAACTGAGCAGCTCAATGTGCAACTCTGTGGAAAATGCCACCCAGCTGCACAGCGGGACTGCCCCTTTGTCCGATTGCACTAACAGGTAGCGCTAGAGTTTCCCAGATGCACCACTAGACAATCACACTTTGCCCATTTTACAGAACCGGACAGCTGTACGTAGCTTTGCAGAACTGGACAGTGTAGCTGCCCTGACATGCAACTGCAGTATTTGTCATGAAATAGTACCAGACTGTAAACAGAAACAGTACCAAAAGTGACACTTGCTTTACTTTTTGCTTGCTATCTTCGAATTTGTGACGCATGGTAAATCAGAAATTGGGACAAGTCTGTCACACACTTTTACCAATGGGTGGCTTAGTGCAGCTGCAAGGTTAGTACAGTTTGTGTAGCCTCAATCTATGAGATATGGGTGCTGAGAATACACGACATGATCTTTTTGTTCGCAATAGACACACTGAGCAATTGGAACATACTTATAAGCTTCAAGCAACATAGCCTCTCTTTCTGTTGTCTCGCAACCAATCCTTAAACAAATAGACACTTCATTTGCCTGGATGGCTGTCATTCTGCTGACGCCGACAACTTCCTGCATTCTGTTGTTCAATCGGATGCCTGGGAGATCCAGTTGTGTAGCAGGGTGCTAGTTGCACATCTGTGCGGAACATACATGTTTAGTTACATCAACTGTTTCCTAAGTTGTGTGGATTTTTAATTCTTTTTTTTTCTGGAATGGTTGTGCATACCCAAGCTGTGGATGCCAGGCCACTTCTCCCCTCCCATGTGACCTGAATACAGCTATATTGTGGGAAGGCTAGTGTGTAGTTTCATAGTAGCTTCTGGAAGTTTTTGTCACCAAGTAGTATCTTGAGAAATCTACCAAATAGCCGGTTATTTTTATTTTTTGAGAGAGCACTGTTGTCAGTAAGGCCCTCACTCCAGAGGTCTTGCGACCCATGCTTGCCCATTGTCAAGAGAACTACGGGCACCCAAATTAACCCCCCCCCCCCCCACACACACATTTTCCACGTTACCCCATTTGTAGCATTTTGGCAACAAAGCCTCATAATCCTCCACATAAATGAGTTCAAAGTACTTTCAAGGTTTTAAATATCCTTGGGGGAGGGGGAATCCCAGGATGCCCCCTCCGTTATGATATCATTTTTGCAATAAAACAAGGTTTAATGGCAGTTGATTAGGAGGTAATAATAAGTACACACATTTTAGTGTGAATTTGGCTCTACACATAGCTGCAAAGTTCACTTTAACATCAAACAACCACAACATGCTAACAGTTGTTACAGCTGTTAACATGTTATGGTTTGAACATGAACTTGGGGTAGTCACATACACAGTACATTTAAGCCAAAACCCACCATATTCAATCTCAGGGCAGTTGTTACCCCGCGCATATGCGGCGGGGTTAAGCGATTGGTTCTGTTTGTCTGTCCGTCCGTCCGTCTGTCCATCTGTTGTCTGTCCACTCAAAAATCGGGCTATCTCGCGATTTACAGGGTTAAACGATTGCTAAACACGACAGTAACATTGAAATCAAAAAAAAAATGTCCGGGTGTGTACCTGATAGTCGCCAAAGCGGTTCCATTCGCTGTATCTACAGCTCTTTCTTATTTAACAACGGTGCATTCTGCCATTTTAATACGGTCACAACTAGAATACGATAGAGGCCGGGCATATACGGACTCTGGTCACGTGTTCATATTGGCAATCAGTCACGCCCACCACTTCCCATAGGATATACAGATATAATACGCGTACACGGGCGCTGTACACTCTGCGTGCGGATACACAGCTAGCCAGTGATATACATGTACACTCTGCCAACTACTCGATCAGCCCAGTCTGCAGTCCTGCCAGCTCCAAGTTGTGAATTATGCACCGCGGGGTATGTCTCTGCTAGAGACTTCTAGTTTTGTACAAGTTTTCTGGTGGTATGCCCCCAGACCCCCCTTGAAAGGCATTTGCTTTTTCGACAAGTCCCCCTCAGCAAAAAAATTCTGTATGAAACCCTGGCTTTGTAAAAAGTGAAGGTGGAATAGGCTATTTAGTGAGCTGGATCGGTACTATACTTTACTCATGGCACAGTCTGGCTCTATGTCTTGGCTATCAAGTACATGTATTTCAAAGTCGATTTGTGGTATGGAGTGGTTAATTAAAAAGCATTTGCGTACTATAGAGTGGGATGAAAGCTCACTCTTACTCTGTGCATGCATGTGCTTCCCCTTACAATTTTTCTTGATAGAACAGTCAGCCAAGTCTCTAGATCATCGATGGACTGTAACTTACATGTACTTGGCATCTCTGTTTGCAATGTACGGGATGCACTGCACCTACTTCCGCTCTCCATGTACATGTATAAAGGGTGGTGTGTGGCTGCTCAATATTTTATTTTTAACCTGTCCTGGCTCTCAAGACCAAGCATCCAACAATAGATAGTGTGCTAATGCAAGGGTTAGAAAGGAGGTGGTAACAAGTGTGATTTATTAGCCTCTATCATTATTATTTTCTACCCAGCGTTCTTATGAGTGCAAGCAATACAAGAATGGGCTCAAATTTTCGAAGCTGATTCTCTCCAACCCAAAGTTTCGTGACCATGGAGGTTAGTTCACTTACACTATGATGCCGTATGTACCCGTACTACTTTACTAAAGTACTCTGAACATTAGGATGGCAGTACACATACACACACACTTACACATGCATACATATACATGTACATGTACATGTGTGGGAGCTAGGGTAGTCCCTTCCTTAAAAAATGGAGTTTGTTGGAACCGGTAGTAGGATGAACATTAATGTAGACTAGTATGTAGTAGCATAAATGTAGATACAAAAAGTATTTCATGTTGCTGTCTATAGGGACTCTTCCCATTCTTTGGCCTACCTGATCCTTGCATACTGTACATGTACATAGGTGCTTACACTTTCCATGGGTGCCAATCTTCAGTGAAATACTCATTATACAGTGCTCTTGTGTATTGTGTAATGAGTATTTAGAACACAGCTTAATTATGCTTCTCCTCTCCATTACATGTGTAGCCTCGTACCCACAGTTTAATTATGTTTCTCCTCTTCTGCAGAGACCCAGGCAATGAAGGGGCTGATCCTGAACTGCATGGGCCGCAAGGAGGAGGCCTACGACCACGTCCGAAAGGGACTCAAGAACGACATCAAGAGCCATGTCTGTATCCTTGATCTTATGAGGGGTGATTATTGCTAAGACAATTGGGAGTAGAGATTATGGCTGTGTGTACTGCAATGTAACTAAGTGCCAGTATACGTTTTTCATTATACATTCTCTGGATTTTGGAAGCCAGCTACAAACCACTCCCTTTAGCTTGTAAAGCCCAGATTGCTGAAACAGTAAATCAACCATTTTCCAGGAATGTGACCCTCGTAATTGTCAGTCATCTCTTCCAAAATATATTGTTTGTTGCTCCCTTGTTGCTTGCTATCTAATGGGCATCTGGCAATGATGGTAGTGATGAGATTTTCAAGGCTCCCACTTTTCTCCTTTATTTGAGAGAGAGTGTGATTGGGACTAGGTTTGGTAGGGCAGAGTTTCAACATTAATGATGCTGATCCTCACGTTGTAAGTAATTAACTGTCGGTGTGCATGCGCAGTGAGGGTTTCATTTTGACTCATGGATTTGCTAGAAATGCTTCATTCAAAAGCTGCGAAATTATTTGTTCCCAATAGCACACTTTCATGGATTTGCCGGCCAGTATATACATATACATCAGAAAATTTTTAATGACTACTGGAGACTATTGGTAGGTTAGCTGCTGCTTCTAACGCCGTTATATACATTGTATATGGTGACTAGAAATGACTGCACTGGCTAGCTAGCTCTGCGGGTGAGTCAGACAAATGCTTCTCATGCATGACTACAATCGATTCAGTACTGGAACTGAAATATTGGAAGGTGAATTGGGGTTCCGTTCCGCTCTGTTATCAAGGTGCTGGTTTCGATGACAAGTACATATGCCCTCAGCTTTTAGCTTGTGTCTTCTGCACATGCATGAGATAATGTAATGGCAGACATGGGAATGTATTATGCTATTGATACAATAATAGAAGATACTGTGGGATGAAAACAAATAACCTAAAAACCCAAGCGTTGCAAAGCATAAGATATACTGTATTTGTGTATTTGCTCATTGCAGGTGCCAAAGTATACTTGTTGCACGGTGCGTGGGCGAATCAAAGGCGCCTGCGAGCCAATATCTCGTATAGGGCACGGTGTGATATCACAACCGTACTCTATCTGAGATAGAGTACTCTATCTCAGATAGAGTACGGCTGCGACGGCGACGGCACTACAGCACAGCCGTGGACGGAGTCTAGTTGTGTCAAATAGTGGCTCATTTCAGGCTTTACGCCCCCTATAGAGCTGCTAGCTAGCTAGTCTAAAGCCTGGCACCCCGTCAAAAGTCGCTAGCTAAACTTTCGAAGCTTAGTAGTAGGCTAGCTAGGCGGCCGATCGACTCACCGATTTTCTACTCTCGTTGAAGCTTCGGTGCAACTCTCAAGACACTCTGCCGTGCAACAAATTAGTTATTACACGTTAACTCGTGCCATATACCAGATATTGGCACCGTATGACGTCAGAGCACGAGGGCTAACGCGTCAGAGCACGAGGGCCGTTAGCCCTCGTGCTCTGACGTCATACGGATATCTGGTATATGGCACTCGCTTCCGTGTAATAACTAATACATGTACGTAGCATAATTATTTTGTAATTGGAATATTCAACCTATGTAAAAGAGCCTTACTCCATGACTTAATTGTTATTATGTTAACAAGTAGTAACGTACATGTAGTAGCAGTAGTAGTAGTAGTGATTTCAGGCCTGCCTTACTACGTATGTCAACTTGAAAGTAAGAAGATTCTCTAATAATTATACTACTGATTTGGCTGTATTTTTATAGCAACTTCCACGTGATTAAGTTTTAGCAGCATGCAGTGATACACATTGAAGGGAGATTCTCGGTTGTCTAATTTGATGAAATTCTTTGAAACAACTGTTGTGGGTTGGAATAAGGATACGTATATCTTGTGTGCAGTGATACACATTGGTAACAAGATTAGAATTTTCTGTTCCCTATCTTAAGTTGGTCCTCGCATGTACATTGCACCTGCTCCCAAAGCATTATTGTTCCCTGACTATTGCAAGGCTGGCATGTGTATGGACTACTGCAGCGTTCTGATAAGAAGTATGAAGAAGCTACCAAGTGCTATAGGAATGCACTCAAATGGGACAAGGTATGTTGTACACTATTACAGCCTCATTCCCAGTCTCTACTCTACAGCTGTCTTTTTTTCCCCAGTGGTACAAAGGATCTGCTTTTCCACTTCTTAACTTTATGTGTAGCATAAGAAGAGAACAACGGCATAAACATCAGCTAAATCTGAATAGTTGTCATAATAATGCAGAAATGTAGAAAATGAGAATCTACTCTTTAGATTCTGAGCACTGTAAGAGAAGCGCATTCCAACTGTTTCTTCCATTTATTGATGGAGAGCTCCATAATCCTGTGCATGTCATCCTCTGATATACGTGTAGTAAGACTGGTCTGAGATGCCTCCGCTGTCCCTCTCAGTGCATCAGGCTCTGACACTGATTAAGAGCTGTCCCAGTGGTAGAAATGCTCATCAAAAAGCAGCGAGATACATGGATGCTCACCACATATCTCATCCAAAAGAGCTGGGAGGTGACTACAGACTGTGCTCATAAACTTGACAGTGTGGGGATAGAAATCCTCTATTTTCTCATCACCTTCCATAAACAAGCTTCTCAAAATGTGCTTTCTTTTCTCGGCTTCCATTATCAGGACCATACGGTATGTGGTTGGCATAGCTTCATCATCAGCACTGGAAGAACTTCAGGGACTCCAGTTGGATGTAACTGGAAAACGTCTCACAAATTAGCATGTATAATGTACAATCACACATTGCGGAGAAATTGAGAACTTAGTTAACATTTGTTATCTGCCAAACAACACTTTCAAGGGTATGGATTTGGCTAGAAATTTCAGCCGACAACACTAAGTCTTTCTGCCTACCCATTCCTTGTTAATGTAGTGTAGAACAATGACAGAAGCCTCGCACCATCAAAGATGATTTCCATTGATATCTTGCTTGGTTTTGCTGATCTTGCAAAGCAAATGGTATCAGCTAGGTTTCACGAATCAGACTGAAGCTGTCAAAGTCACACCTGCTTTTAGTTGAGTAGCTTAACTCTAAGTGTACTGCTGTAGCTTATTCGCTATGTCCACTTCCTTCTTTTCTTTTAATGCCAATCAATCTTTTGCCCCTCACATGCTTCTGAGTTTGATGTGAAGCTCTATTGCGCTTTTCTTTTCAGATGGTTTTTTCTAGCTGTCTAAATGAAATAATGTCACTTTTTTGCTGCTCACTCACCTGGATATTTAACTTTTATGCTATCATCTGGTATTGTCTATAACCAGACTCACAATGTACACTCTTATGTACATGTGCATTCATCTTTGTAGCTAGCTACAAAGATGAATGTATACAAGTACTTGTGCTCGTGCAACTACTTGTGCTTTTTGAACTCGCTCGCTTCGCTCGCTCTGTCTACGGATAGAAAGGAAAAGTGCTACCTCCATGTGATGTGATTATGAAACATTTAGCATCTGCCAATGACAGTAGTGCTGTTGACTTAGCCACGTGGAGGCTCTACATTCAGGCCTCTACTTTTGTGCTGAAAATTGACCATCACAGTGGGGAAAAGTGCATAGCATGTGTGCACACCATGTTTTTTCAACAGCCAAAGCACATGTTCCTGACTGAGCCATAGGTTGAGATATTATACGTATATTATCTATGCCTGAGCCATGTGGAGGCAGTGTTAATCTCTAAGTAGAGACTGCAAAGAACTACAAAACAAAACAGGTAAGCTAGGATCGAAGCCTAGCTCTTCACAGCCATAGCCACTGACTCTAATTAATGCATATCGTCGTTGTTTGTCTAACATACTAAGCAGATTACTACAGTTGTGCATGCTTACATGACTATCTAGCCACTAACCTTTGAGATAGAGTGTGCTCGAAGTGCTCATTTGAGGCCGTCATAATAATCCCGTCGGTTGTCAGAGCGTAGTCTCGTGCCCAGACACCCACGCCTTTCCGGCGAAGAGTGTCTGGTAGCTTGATTTAAAATTCTTGTCACAGAGGCGTGTCTTACGAACGTGAGAGCATTAATAATTGAAAGGTGTTTGCATGTCAAAAATGCAATGATCAAGAGATTGAACGTTTTTTGTTGTACTTTCTGTGAGGAGGCTAGGCCCTATACCTTCGTACAGTTAGCAACGTTCATGAAGCTTCAGCTGGCAATGAGAGCGTGCCTAGGTACTCTGGACAACCCGGATTTTGAACTTGCCGCTCTGGTTGCAGATGGCGCGGTACAGACTGCTGTAAAAACAAGTTGGAGATGACCGGAAAGTTGCGAGCAGTCGTCTTCGACAATAGCCATAGCCAGTGCAGTGACAGCTTTGTTATTTGATTATACGCTCGCTCGGTGATGTCATACACGTTTAATTACCTTTTTCGCGATTTGATTCGTGCTTTGAAATTCGAGGTGTTAGAAACAAGAAATTCAAATCAGGCTGCCAGACCGTCACAGCGAGGGGGAGGAGCGACGGTCTGGGCACGAGACTAGTCAGAGCGTCTCATGATCTCAACACATGCAGCGGTCGAAGTGCGCGTGTACTGTGTGATGATGTCACGACCTTCTCGCGTATTCTTGCGCATTCGAGGATGATGATTAGCGGACGTCACATCCGTTACACACACACGCATGCACACACGGACAGAACTAGCATTAAAGTATTGATAAGAGTGTACATTGTGAGGTATGTAGCCTGTGCTCCCCGCGTGCATCAATTGCAGTACTATAATTATATGGACTCTATAATTATTAGCTGCATTGTTGGGGGGAAACTTCAAACCATACTAGTCTATAATTATTAGCTACATTGTTGGGGGGAAACTTCAAACCATGCTAGTATGGTTTGAAGTTTCCCCCCAACAATGTAGCTAATAATTATAGAGATAGAGCTGTGGTGCAGTTTATCAAGTATAAAAAAAAACCAAATGGGCACTTTGGCCACCGGTGCAGTTGCCCCAGAGTTCTCCCTGTGTGGCTGTGAAGTAGTGGGCTCCACCTACAGACTGCATCCTAGGGCTCAAAGTCGGTGTCCTTGTTTGTGAGGCTCTGAAATCTGTCAACTGCAGACAGCCAGAGTGTACTGCATCCTTTTTGATTATGTTGAAACTGTCCTGAAGTCTCATTATCACAAGTGGAAACCACTGTCAGGTCATAATAGGGAGGCAGTGGGCAGGCTAGCAAAGATAACTGCTCGGCCACACCTTAGGCTAGTGAAAGTAGAGAATGGGCAGGGCAAGTTTGGTCTGCTTGAAATCCGTCATGGCGAGTAGGTTGCTCATTTCTGTGGGAGATACAGAATGGTCAGTATGTCTAAGGTGTATGTGGCTTAATAGTCTACTATTGGCCACATCAGGAGTACTATGCAATTGACAAAGGGTGTAGTTTAGGTTTTAAAAAATGTTATTCTTGGACGTGGTATCTTAAGAGGTGGGAATAGGCTGGCTTTTGTAAATTTTCTCTTCTGCCTGTCTTGCTCTGTAACAGAATTACCACAAGTTTATTGTGCTGGTATATTTAACCCTCGGCGCGCATGCGCCGGAGGGTTACGGTACTTGGTTTGTGTGTGTGTGTGTGTGTGTGTCCACGACTATTTGCGATCTACGCTGAACTAACGGGAAAATAAAAGAGACCATCGCGTCAAGCGCCAAAATAGCATCAAAAATAAAATACGATTTTTCTGGAAACTGTCTAGATCGAATGTTACGGCGCCTTTAGTCGCTTCGCAGGATCCGCCATTTTATTGCGAGGCTCGTATACTCTTTGTTACACTTGCTTACGTCCGCGTATGCAAATCGGCCTCGTGTTCTCTGGCGCACGTTGACCTGCGGTTGTGTAAAAAAAAGTGATCAGCTACGTCTAACGAAGCTAATTTGGAGTGCATCCACTGCGTGTGGTTGGTGACAATGGAGTCTGGGAGTCGTAAGTGCCTCAGAAAGACTTGTCCTATGTGTGATGCAACAGTGCATGTGAAGCGAGCTATGTGTGGTTGTGGCCATGCTTTCACTCTGAAAAGAAAGGCACGATGCTGTGTGTGTAGTGAGCCTGAAAAGAAAAGGAAGACCGATAGAGTCCGAAAAGCGAGAGGAAGATCCACTGAGACAGATCAACAGACATTACAGAGACAAGAGCAGAATAGAACACGTATGGCTAGTGTGAGAGCCTCTGAAACTTGTGAGCAGACTTTACAGAGACAAGAGCAGAATAGAACACGTATGGCTAGTGTGAGAGCCTCTGAAACATGTGAACAGACTTTACAGAGACAAGAGCGGAATAGAAAGTGCATGGCTAGTGTGAGAGCCTCTGAAACATGTGAACAGACTTTGCAGAGACAAGAGCAGAATAGAACATGTATGGCTAGTGTGAGAGCCTCTGAAACATGTGAACAGACTTTACAGAGACAAGAGCAGAATAGAACATGTATGGCTAGTGTGAGAGCCTCTGAAACATGTGAACAGACTTTGCAGAGACAAGAGCAGAATAGAACACGTATGGTTAGTGTGAGAGCCTCTGAAACATGTGAATAGACTTTGCAGAGACAAGAGCGGAATAGAAAGTGCATGGCTAGCACGAGAGAGCGTAATGTGACACTGGAAGCTGCACTTTCCACATTTCAGTCTGAATTTGGGCCTAATTTTGTGTGTATACATGCTGTCACAGGATGATGTACAAGAAAAGTGTTGTTCTTTGCAATGCAAGGATTGTCAGGACAAGGAGCCAGTGAAACGAAATTTAATATTTTGTTGTTATTAATTGTATGCACGACTTTTTTTAACTCTGCTCTTCGCTCCCTTCCTGTCTTGTTTCCTGGGAAAAGTAATAATAAGATAATAGATAATAACCCGCCCGCCCGCCTGGTCATATTCCTAGGCGTGCAACGGGAAACTAGTAATTAATTTGCAGTGGCCTTAGGAGATGGGGGGGATGGCCTAATGAGAGTAATTACAGTTGGAATTGGCTGAGTCCTACTGGCAAGTGCTACTAGCTGGTTTAGTGGCTATATAACGCTTGCCTACTGTTCCTTTGCCAAGAGGGCTCTGGTAGTTCATTGGTAGGAGTATATATCTGACTAGTATTCAGAAAGTCCTGGGTTCAATCCCTAGTGTGAGCGCCTCTGAAACTTGTGAGCAGACTTTACAGAGACAAGAACAGAATAGAGCACATATGGCTTGCACAAGGGCCTCTGAAACGTGAACAGACTTACAGACACAAAAGCAGAATTTTTGCACGTATTGCACCACACTTGGGGATATCAAAGCTAACATTTGCACCTCAAAAATATAGCGCTACGTGATGCTACTATATGCCTGTATGCATACAAACACCGCAGCCATCTCCGCCGAGGGTTTGCGCTTTAGCGCCTTTCATTTTAGACAGCAACCATATTTGTGCTGAAGTATTTAGCAGGCTTAATCTTCACATCTTTGTGAAATGACACTGTGTACATACATATGTTGCCAAATTAAGTGCACTTGATGTGTATCTGTTATTTAGCACGTATGTATACTTTCTCTTCATTCAGGAAAATGTTCAAATCCTGAGGGACCTCTCACTGTTGCAGATTCAGATGAGAGACTTGGAAGGGTTCAGGGTCAGTGCTGTAACAGGCATATACTTTACTGCTGTGTGGAATTACTCTCCATATATAGCTTCTGAGAGGTGGAGGGAAAGGATTTCCCCACCCTCTCACCCACCCACCCACACACACACACCCACACACACACCCACACACACACACACACACACATACAAGTTACATGTACTTTCTGAAAAGAAAACTGACCAAGTGTATACTACTGTAATTTTGTCTATAAGAAGGAGTGGTAAATCCCCCTCCTTTGCTTCAACAGGACACTCGCTACCAGCTACTGAAGTCCCGGCCAGCCCAGCGCAGCTCCTGGGTGGGCTACGCCCTCTCCTATCACCTCCTCAGAGACTATCCCATGGCTCTCAAAGTCATGGCTGAGTATCGAAAGACTCAGTCACCGCAAGGGGTAAGGGTGACGTCACTTGTGTGTGCCTTTATTGCTGTGTATGGATAATTACCACTTGCATACATGCAACAAACTGTCATTAATTAATTTAACCCTCTTCACACAGTGCCTGCATGCCTACATGTACTTCGTATGTATACAGTGAATGTTACAAATCTCGCCATAGCATAGCAGTTAGTGTGTTAGTCTCGCAGAATGTTCAACTCTCTATGGTTTTTACATCCAAATGTTTATAGCATATTAATTATTCATAAACCATTGCCTTCGTTCATTCTCTATCTTTCAAGCAGAAGATTTAATGATTGACAATAACGCTGAAAATCAGTCGTACCTTAATGTGTGGGATAGAGACCAAAGCGGATGTATTTCATTACTTTAGCCACTTCAGTTTTTGAACCCCTTAAGTATAGCTTAGAAAATCTTAACTGTGAAGATGGAACTAGCTACTACTGTTCTCATCTTTCCCTCTCTCTCCTCCCCTACTGCTCTCCTCCTCCCTTTCCGTACGTGCTATCACTCCCTCTCCTATTTTCCCCCCATGTTTCTCCTCCTCCTCCCTCACTTTCCCCACCGCTGTACTCCGTATCTCCTCCCAGTCAAAGCCGGACTACGAGTACAGCGAGATGATCCTGTACGAGGTGCAGCTGATGCGGGAGGCAGGCAAGAGCGAGGAGGCTCTCAAACACCTCGGCAGTTGTGACTCCCACATCTGTGATGTTCTTACCCTCTACGAAATGAAAGGTTTGTATTTCTAACTCTCATCGCCAGAACCTCCTCTACCAGGAGCCTCATTAGTTCCAAACCTGCCATATTAGTGTAATATTATTGTACTTTTGCGGTGTGCTCATGCAGCTGAAATAGGTGTACTAATGTATTTGCCATATATCGAACATTTATTGATGGGTTCTCGTCCTATTTCAGCTGGCATTTACCTGGAGTCGGGACGGCTGGCAGAGGCTGAGCTTCTCTACCGTGACCTCATTAACAGAAACCCCGAGAGCTACTGCTACCACGAGAAGCTGGAGCAGTGCGTCAAGCTTGGTAAGGTGACCCAATTGCAACTTTGTTGCTAGTTCTGCTCCCCTGGCCCTTCGGTATGAGACCCACAGCATTCTGCAATGACATGAATACTAGCCTTGACTTCGGCACATGGAATCTATTTGTTGGAAGTTATTAGAAATACTTTCATGGAAGACTTTGACAATCTGTTGGGTGGAAGTTTGAAGAGTTTAGTGCACTCAATAATTTTGAGAGGACGGGCTTTGTTTTAAGGTGTGAAAATTAGGAAAGATATGATTTTAAGGCTTTATTAAGGCTAGTTAAAAGAGTTTTATTTTATTAATCTGGGATACTAGGAAGAATATATTGTGGTTGCTCTTGCTCTTGTCCTCTGACTGGAGATCTTTCAAGGTCCGCCTGTGTATGTGGGTGCGTGTGGGAAGCTGTATAATATTATGAACATTGTGCGTACATGTAGCTCTGTGTATGCATGTGAAGACCAAATAGTGAATCACATGTGAGTGCATGGGTGATGTATGAACGTGTTTTTAAATAGCACAGTCCGTCTCTATGCTCACCCCTATCAGCCGCAGCTAATTGGGAAATGCTCTTCAGTGTCATATGTTACTGTCCAGGCACTTATGTATTATGGACTTAAAGCATGGGGGATTGAACATTTTGACAGTAATTTGACATCAGGAATGCTAATGAAGATGCTTGAAGTACTATAAATTCCTTTATCGCCAAAGCCCATATACTTGAGATATATCAATACTTTAACGTTAGTTCTGTGCGTCTGTGTGTGTGTAACGGATATGACGTCCGCTAATGTGCGTCTGTGTGTGTGTAACGGATGTGATGTCCGCTAATCATCATCCTCGAAGGTGTGAGAAGACGCGAGAACGGATGTCATCATAGCTAATTAATACTTTGACCGCTGCATGCGTTGGGACGACTTCGACCGCTGCATGCGTTGGGATGCTCTGACAGCCAACGATATTATCATGATGGCCTCAAATCAGCACTTCGAGCGCACTCTATTGCGAAGGTTAGTGGTTGTATAGTCCTGTAAGTGCAAACCATACTCAGCTGTAACTGCTACGCTAGACAAACTACGACGATGTGCATTAAATGGAGTCAGTTCCATTCGCCTACATGTGCTGATGTGGGTATGGTTTTGTTATTGTTTGCAGTCTCTCCTTTGAGTTACTGCCTCCACATGGCTCAGGCAGAAAACTACTGTCAAAGTCTCGATCAGGCTACTGCCACTGACAGATGCTCCACATTCCTTATGATAGCTATACTACATGGACATTACATAATACATGTTTTGGCTTCTAAAAGAAATGTAGTGTGCACATGTACTATGTGGCTTAGTCAAAAGCACTGCTTCATTGGCTATACTGTTCCATGCAAATCACATAGAGGTCATACTTTTCATTTTTATCTGTACAGAGTGAGTGAGTTGAACACGCACAAGTACTTGCGCGAGCGAAGCGAGCGCAAGTACTTGTAGTTGTTATACTTAATTCTTAGATACATGTGTAGTGTGTGTTCCTTTGAAAGGCCAGCATCTCTCTGTAAGTAAAGTATAGTGCTCAGAATCTAAAGGGAGTGATTTTTTTTCTGCCAGCACTTTCTGTCGATTTTATTTTAAAATACAAGTACATGCGCTTGCTTTGCTCGCGCAAGTACTTGTGCTTGTTGAACTCACTCGCTGCGCTTGCTCTGTACGAACAGAAACTAAATGTGTTAATCTGTATCTCAGTGTATGCTTGCATGTTGGACCAACTCGCTCGCTTCGCTCGCTCTATACAGATAGAAATGAAAAGTATCACCTCTATGTGATTTGTATGGAATATTTTGTATCTCCCAGTGGCAGTTCTTTTAGTATAGCCAAAGCACTTTGTATGCCAGTGGCAGTAAACCATTTGTAGCTGACAGATTCAGTTTCCGGCCTGAGCCATGTGGAGGCAGTAGCAACTGCAGAAAGAGAGACTGCAAACAACTACAAAACAAAACAGGAAATCTAAGATCAAAGCCTAGCTCTCTGCATGTAGATGAACAGCAGACTCTATTTAATGCACATCGTCGTAGTTTGTCTAGCGTAACAATTACAGTTGTGCATGGTTTGCACTTACAGGACTATAGAGCCACTAACCTTTACGCAATAGAGTGCGCTCGAAGTGCTCATTTGAGGCCCTCATGATAATACCCTCGGCTGTCAGAGTATCCCAACGCATACATGCAGCGGTTGGAGTTGTCCCAACGCATGCTGCGGTCAAAGTACTAATTAGCTAAGTACTCATTAATGTCATGACAATCTTCTTGCGTATTCTCGCGCAATCGCGCGTGTGACCACATCCGTTACACAGACAGACAGACAGACAGACAGAACTAACATTAAAGTATTGATTAATGTAGATACTTATAATACCTGGTGATAAGCCCAGCCACTCTGAAGATAAGGCTGTGAACTGACAATAAGGCGCTTTTTCTGCCAAGTCCTCTGCAAGTTGCAACCCATTCTTTTCAGAATGAACCCCTCCCAGATTCGCATCTGCAAGTCGCACTCGTTCTTTTCAGAACGACCTCTCCCGGATACACCATCGCAAGTCGCAGTAGTAATTCAAAACAAACAGTGTAATGAACCTAGGTGTGGTATTTCTACTTTGTTGGGTAATGTAACCAACACTGTCTTTCCTCCTCGTGCTGATCCCAGCAAGGCAACACCAGCCCGAATGACCATTGCAGCTGCCAGAAAGGAGAATAGTGAATCAACAGAGCAAGTGGTGCAATGTAGACCACTCTGTGTTGACTCACACCTTGTGGTCTCAACTGACACCGTCCAGGACATTTTACGCCAATGTGGATCCGTTGTACCATTGATCGAATGGGCTGTTCCAGGTACTGAAGCAGAAATCCCTTGGTTAAGCTGTGATGATCTCTGACTTCAGACTGACTGATGAAGTGTCAGGTTTCTTGAGAGATGATGAAGACATAGCAAGGGCATCACTGGAGCACCAGACAAAGCGGTATTGGACCAACACAATGCTGCTAGCACGGCAATTGAACGAAAGCACCCCCAGTCCTAGGGCTTGTTTCTGTTTGACAATGCCTCATCCCCCAACAGGTCGCTGCCAATGCACTCAGGGCTGAAAAGTTAAATGTCCGCCCAGGTGCAAACAGCCCTGTCTGCAAGACACAGTATGGAATATATGGCACCATCCAGAAGATGCAGCTACTGAGTGGGAGTCCGTAAGGGATGAAACTCATTCTACCGGAGAAAGGTGTGTGTACAGATGACATGGTAGCAGAAAATTGAAAACTTCAGACATTTGGGGATTTTGCAACACAGACGTCACTGTTGGAGGAGATGGTAGGGTCCAGAGGACACCTGTGTATGTTCATCCACTGCGAATTAGAAAGGGTATGGTGCCATGCAAAAAGCATACAAGAGCTTATTGTATTGTAAGATTACGCAAATTAATTCCGGAGGCTTTTGAGACTGTAGCACATGACATGATTAAGAAGTTCTTCGTAACATGCAGGGACTTTGAAGAGGCCTACAGACAGGACCGCACCATAGCATCCGTCGATGCTGCTGTGAAGTCATACAAATTTCACAAAAGTATTTTTAGTACTACTATGTGATCTCTTTAATGGTCTAGGAAATGTATAGCAGAAGTGTATACCGACCTCATTTAATCCAATACCCTATTGCTATAGACAGTGTTGGCCTGGCTGAAAGAAAGAAAGTGTATAGTATTCCTGGGAAAGCTACACATAGAAAACAAGTATTTGAAAGATTGACATTCTCAAGGATTAACCATGGCCACCGTAAAGGGGTGGATGGACGAGCTGTGCTGCTTGGAACTCATAATCGCATCGCTTGATCGTGCAGCTAGTTTAGTGACCTGCAGATGTAGGACTCCAGCGATGCTCTCTTGCAATATTAACTGAGTCTTGATACTGATGAAAACTCTCTAGAATGTCTGGTATGGCTCCTAAAGACCTGTGACTACATCTAGAGCAGACTTTTGAACGTATTATTTTGTACACAAATTTTACACCACAGCCTACATGTTCCAATACCAATTTCTACATGTACATGTACTTTGTGCCAGGGCTCAGTGTATTTGGTTCTGCTCTAGAGGTAGTAGATGTGACCCATCACTTGTTCCTGTGACCCATTGTTGGCTAAGTAATGTATACTGCTTAGTTTTCACCCAGTGATCACACATCGTCATCCCTCTGTCACCCCTCCTTCATGCCAAACGTTATATTTGCCCCCTTCTGTCTTCACTTTGGTAGCATACAAAGTATGTGCCTGGATGGAATAGCAGCTGGGTAACGACATTTGGCAGCTCTTAGAAGATCCAGTGAAAGATTCAGGGTGTGAGACAATTTTTTCAAAAAATTGCTCTTTTGATTCTGGGCACACTATACATGTTTTGCTAGTCAGCTCGTCATCTTTGTAGTGCCTGGCAGTAATGTACTCTCACGTGTTTGTGCTATATAACAACTGGTCTCTCCCCATTCACAGGCACTCCAGAGGAGAGGCTGAAGCACTACCAGGCCCTGCAGGTCCAGTACCCTCGCTCCCACGTGGCCAGGAGAATACCACTGAAGTTCACCTCAGGTTTGTCTGGTTAGGGTGCCACGTTAGATTGAAGCCCACAGCACACAATGACATGCAGACTACGGCATTGCACTAAAGCTATGCTGTCATTGTGAGCTGTGTGGGCAGGCATTCTGCCTAATTAGCCCTCGGTGCGCATGCGCAGCGAGGGTTACTGTACTCAGTTTGTGTGTGTGTTTGTGTGTCTGTTATCTCACTAACAGCTAAGCCATTAATGTATGTGTACAAAGAAAGATACGAATGGAAAGAAAATGAGGTATTGAAGGTTTTTGACTCGTGGATTTTGCTAAATATATTTTATTCTAAAGATGCAGCGTTATTTGCTCATCACAACAAACTGACAGTTTCGACGGTCAGTAGATACAAAATATTTAATGACTGAACACTATTGGTAGGTTAGCTGCTATTTCTAATGCCTTCATATACAACGACTCAAAACTACTACACTGGCTAGCTAGCTCTGTGGGCCTGTCTGACACGCCTTTCATACTTGCATTAGTGTACACATACTGTAAGTATACAATGGCTGTCAAGTTTCACAAGCAGCCTTTTCAGGGTTGTTGGTGTAATCCTGCTCTACTAGACAAGCCTTTTTTATGCTTGTTCTGTAGTCTGTACATGTCATATCTGAAGTACATGCAGTGAGAAATGTTTGTGTGTTGCATGGTAGCTTCCCACTCCTACTTCTCTGTCTGCTTCTCCACATCCCATGTGCTCCTGGCCTAGCAGAGTCGGACTAGTGTCGTTTTAGTTAACTGAAACTAGAAGCAGTAAGCGTTTTAGTAGGAGCAAAAACAGATTTAGAACTTCGAGAGTGGGAATAAACTACTGTATTTTTCAACCCATTTAGTTGTAGTTAACTAATACTACAAGGGTTTAGTAATTCCTTTTTTGGCATACTAGAACTGAAACTATAAGTTCAGTAGCTAAAACTCTAATTGTGTGAAGCCATACTACAACAACACTATCTAACCATATTTGACTTTGTTCTCTGCCTGCAGGGGAGACATTTGTCAGCTTGCTGGATGCCTACCTCCGCCGCTCCCTACACAAGGGAGTTCCCTCCTTATTCATGAGCATCAGGAGCCTCTATAATGACCCTGAGAAGGTGAACCGGTTCATGTATGCATTCATCGCAGAGTTGCATGAGTTGTGGCTATAGCTATGAAGGGATAGTTGAAGTTGATGGTCTACTAGACTTGATCATATTGCGTGACTGCGAGCGAGCCCCCACACTAGTGTGTCCGAATGAGAGTTTTGTCTGTGTGTACGTGCTTATTGTCCACATACCACATAGGGTTTCCATCCGTAATCCATTTGCGAAAGATTTTCAGTCCAAATACCGCATATGGATCATCCAATTAATTCAACATTCAAAACTATTGACTATAGGCTGCAGTGGGAGATGGAAATTTAACCCTAATCCTTGTCCTAACTGGTGGTATGGTTTAAGCCTAAATTACATTTATTTTGCACTCTATAATGATCTAATCACATGTACAATGATGATAAGCCATCCTCATGGTAATGTCAGTTTCAAAATTCTGAGAAGAGAAACAGCAAGTATTCACAATGAACATGTATCGCGTAGAGGCAGCAGATCATTTACTGCTGTATATATTTTGCGCAATCTTGGAATTTATGCAGTTGCGCAATGTCAACAACAACTTTACAGCTGGAGATGACACACTGTACATGCTGGAAGCCTAGCTAGTACTATCAAGTACAAGAACTAAGAAAATGGCTCAATGCATTCAGTGCGATGACTGGTTTCATCAGACTTGTGAGAACATTGCTGATGCTGTGTTCTTATGATTGTGTGGCGTCCTGCATGAGCAGAACACTTTAATTTTCAGGTCTGACTACTCCCTCTTCTTCAATCTTGTGGTCATGTAACTCCCATCCAGGATATGGGTGGATCTTTCCTTCCTCAAGTGATTTTAACAGAGGAGGCTGCATCAGCTTCTGGTCCCAGCAGATGGAGTTAGGTGACTCCATTGCACAAGGAAGTGGCTGTAGCTATAGCAAATGGCCACAGTCACTGCTGCCTTCCTGCAAGTGGGAACTGGTGACCCGGATGTTTCTTGCTCCCAGTGCATCCTTTCACCTTACAGTAGATCTCCTTGATAATGTCAAAGAGCTCCTTCACAAGGCCACTCTTCTTCAACTGGCAGGGATGGTTGGATCATTTGGGGTCTGCGGGGAGAGACATGCATGTAGACCTTCTGTAAAGCCATGCATACAGGCTTCTATTTTTTTACTACTAGCTGCACCTACCTGTACTAAGCTAACTATAATCATAAAATGAGTCAGATTCTATTTAGTACCTCTTTGACTGAAGGCACAGCACACCCTTAAGGTAGTAGAGTGGGGAGTAGTTGATCTGGCAAACCCCAGTTGCCTGACCCAAAGAGCTGTATGCATCAGCTATATGCGTCAACTACAGGATCATTCTGTGGTAGACGGATGATTTTCCGACCTTTCTTTCTTGCTATGGGAGCGTGCTTGTTTGGCAGCCATTTTCTCAGTGTCACTCCGTACATAATTCTTGAAAATATTCTGTTGCTTTTCAAGATGTGACAGACATAACTCACTCTTCCAGTTCGCAGTATGCTGCCTAGGAAGGCAGAGGCCACTTATTAAGGATTTTTTCTTCCACCCTGCGAGTTACGTTCGTACATCACTCACTGCCAGTCGTACAGGCAAAATTTAAAGTTTGTAGATTGCGTATGCAAATCACACAATCCTGAGATTGTGCATGTGTTATGCAATCTCGAGGTTGGAACGCAATTTTTAAGATTCCGAGAATGCGCAACATGTGGAACATGCTGATACAGAGTAGTGTAATGGTTGGGTTGGACTCCAGGCTGCCAAAACACCCTCTGTTGTTGTAACCTGAGGACAGCAAGCATATGTACAACTCCAACTTGTGCCTATGAGTGCCATCAAGCCTGAAACCAAACTTGAATTCTGACGACAGAAAGTGGCCATGGGTACATATATGTATATGTACATGTGCATGTACATAGGTGTGAAAATAACAGCTGCAGTGCTGCTAAATGAAGCCAGTGCAAGCATGACACGTACGCAAATGTAACGTACGTAATACAGTAAAAGTGCTAAGCTCATACGATATATATACATGATGAGATGTAACTAAAGCGAGTTTGTTTTGGTGAGTTTGTTTTGGCGAAGGAGCTCTGCTTGTTGACACAACAACCAGCTACACCCACTGCTCTCCCACTTGGGCGGAAGCTCTACACAATGGCTAACTGTGGCTCTTATTGCTGCCATATGTGGGTGAAAAGTGAAACTGACTATTGTGTCTAACTCCCTGCTTCGCAAGATTTGGTTTCTGCTCGTGACTTGTACTCTGTACTGTATGTATTCGCATGCATGTCTTCTGTGTTCATTATATCATCTATTCAGTACCAGTCACATGCTCTTAGTTCACATGTATGTTGTTTATATAAATCCTAGATGTTATTCCTACGTTTTTTATACTATATTTGGTATCATAGAAACTTGTATAAAGACGAGCTGTTATTGTATTTGTGCATTCTGCTAGTTTATGAGTGTTTAATCTCGAGTCAAGTTGTCAGTAATATTACAACCCGTTATTGTGTCTGGCCTCCTCTTCCTTATACTCAATTCCCACTCCCATGTTTCTTTGTGAGAGACAAAGTCAGCTTAGAAATGGAAGAGCACTGTCACAGTAGTGGTGAAACAAGCAGTCATGAAAAGTATCAGTTTCGGTGCAACCTGCTGAAGGTTTATCAAAGTCTCAGTGTGGAAGATGTTAAGAACCTGGTTTACTTATCTCCCGAGTGCTCAGAATATGTGCAGAGTGGTCGTGAATACTTTCTGCAGCTAGAAAAGAAGGGTCTCCTCAGTCCTATCAGCTATGACTATGTGCTAGATCGCTTGACCATCGTGGGAAGAGAAGATGTTGCGATAGCACTCATGGAACGCATCTGCCAATCCCCCCACACCCCACGTACTCTGTCTACCCATCTGTTGGCACGCCTCCTTGCCAGCGGGAAAGAGGACATGGCAGTACAGCTCATGCACCGCAAGTGTCAAGTCCAACGATTACCAAATGAACTTAGTTTACCTCACCAAACTTTGTTGCTGGTCTTCAATGCCAAGGAGGCGATATGCACACGACACAGAACAGCAGTAGCAAAGCTGTGTGACCCCACCTTTCTACATACTGAAGCGGGAGAAATACTTGATACCTATTACCAGCACATTGTTTTGCAGTCCACTAAGATTGACATGGAGACCACTACGTATCAGTGGTCTAACCTTTCAGTGTTTGAGGACAGTGGTAACTTTGGAGAACTTTTGAGAAAAACACTTGAAAGTATATTCTCGTTCTCTGATGCATTTCGCATGTATATACATACCATTACCCATTCGGAAAATATTCAGCTGCAAAGTATCAAACCTTCTGCTACAACTTGCAACATGGCATTTGACAATTTCATTCGAGCGCTCACAGACATAGAATGGAATCTTCACGAAAGAGAAGACTCAATGAACCACAAGAAACAGAGAGACTCTCCGTTGGGAATGAAAGCTCTGTCTGCCTGTGAAGCGATAGCTGATCTGTGTGAAGGGCTACCTTGCGGAAGGAGTGTTAAAGAAGCTGAAGAGGCAGCAAAGCAAGACCTCTTCATCATTGATTCAGGTATGTATTTTTGTTGGTACAGCACTCCCATGTACCACTGGATGCGGACCATCATCCAAATGGCAGCTTCCTCCAGACTAGACCTGACGAAGTATTGTGAAGATATCATCACTGTGGCAGCTGCCCACCGAGAAGCTATTGTTAAAAATCACAATAAATTCACACAAATCCTCGGTCAAGAGATCATGAAGATGGTGGATGCAGTTTTGAACATAGCCAAGCATGAAGTGTCGTCATCAGATTCTGCCAGTGATGCTTTTGACCATCCCGAATACATGGCTATTTACTGGTACTTGTATCTGTTACAGTTGGTTGCTTTTACTTGCAAAAGCTCTAGCAGCCCTTGGGAGCTAGCCAAACGTTTTGCAGGGTTACACACAATGTTTCATCAGAGTAACCACAGTAAGGTTTTGCAGTCATCCATTGGAGTGGTATCGAAGATGGTAACGGCTGCACACACTCGAGTCGAGGACCTCAGAGCAAAAGCAATTCAGTTGTGTCCCGAGGCATCCGCAGAAAGACTCTTACTTAGTAGAATACTGCACTTTGTAAATTGACAACCATTCAGTTGTGCTCTTGTAATGACACTGATTGCGACTAAGGTCATATTTATAGCATAAGTATTGATGTTGTGCTTGTGTTTGTATACCCAATGCTCCATATGAAGGGATCAGAGCCATTAAAAATAATTTTCACCAAAAGTTGGAAGCGCGTTCAGTATAGAATATTTTTGTTCCCGGGTCTCATCAGGTATTCCCAAAGGGCTCGTGATTCTAGGAGCGAGGCTGCAGCAAATTTGGTCTGCATTGTGTTACTGAGTGGTGATTGCTTAGTTCATCATAGCATCTCGGGTACTACTGAATGAACTCTACAGGGTTGGAGTATGTAGCAGAAATATAGCCACTATTCCTGCTTGTCAAAATACAACTGTGTTAATTCCTGTGTGGTGTATAGAACAAGTGTCCATCACTGCAACCATTTGCAGTATCTTTGTAAGTCATTGTATCTGTTTCGGTTGGTTGCTCTTGGTTGCTGTTAGGGGTGTTTCGTGGGTTGCTTCATACCATAAACTCTGGAGTACAAGTACAGGTACTTCTATTCGAAGATTGCACCTTTTGTGGCACACAGATTATGTGGGGTACTTATAATCATGGGGTACTTTTCAACGAGATTAAATGTATGGTAGTACAACAGCATGCACATCAAACTTGTAGTTTTGGTCTTGACAGTCACTTTTGTGTTTTCTTGACTTCACTGTACTCTGGGATTGTCACAGCAATGGTCTTACATGTGAGCGGGCTTTCTTTGCACTGAAGTGTATACTTGCAAGGCAGTTCTATGCCCCCACCAATGGTCCATATATATGCCTTCTGATGCAGACCCGATACCGTCCTCACTATTCATGCTTAACTAGTTACACATGCACTGTTTATGCATCCCAGTTTACTTAGTTGTCTGATGGGTACTTACATGTTTATTCATTGGGTATTTTTATTTGCATGGGTACTACTATTCAAGAAGTGATGAGCAACTGGGCTCATGGGTACTTATATTCATAGGGTACTTGTATTTGATGGGTACTTATACTCCAGAGTTTATGGTATCCCAATACTTCATATTTGTGTCTACGTGTGCCATCTCACTGCAGGTCCGTGCAGTTGGGGACACTGTGTCGGGGTATGTGGACTCATTGCAGAGCTGCAGCCTCTTCCACCCTAATGGTGAGAGTAGGACTAAGTCTTTCTCTCTGTGCTGTCCTGGATCTGTTGTTGTTGTTGTTGTTGTTGTTGTTGTTGTTGTTGTTGTTGTTGTTGTTGTCATGACTCATTTGACAGAGTTTGAATCAGAGGAAGTACTCTCTGATATAGCTGTACTTTTCTGATATACATGTAGCTTGTTTCTGGCATGCAGGGTTCTGCCTAGGAGACGTTGAGTGGTGGTCAAAATTCAATCTCCGAGACACTTCTATTAGCTAATCGGACTTTCTCCCATATTAAAAATACTGTAAAGAGTTAAACATTAGCTGAGTGGTGGTTAGACCCGACCACTGCCGACCAGTGTGGGCAGAACCTTGCTGCATGAGGCGTACTATGTATTTACAGAAATAGATTAGTGCGCTTCTTGCATGAGTTCCCAGTGCTATTGCTCCCTACCTTGTTCCACCAGATCCCGGTCCTCTGGAGCCCCCCAGCACCCTGCTGTGGTCCCTGTTCCTGCTGGCCCAGCACCACGACCAGTGCGGAGATCAGCCCCGGGCCGTGGAGATTATCGACAGAGCCATCCAACACACACCTACTGATGTGCAGCTCTATATGCTGAAGGCCCGAGTATACAAGGTATGGTATTCCATAAAGGTGATACACCAGCAGTGTATAGTGAGTGTAGCCTCGTATCCAGTGGGGAAAAGTGCAGCTGGTATCCATTGTTTGCACATGCACGTAATTTCCTAGCGTTCCGCGGCGATAGGATACCACCATGGCATGTCTGCGGTATGATGACGTCAATACTGTATACATGTGCCATACTATCCGCTGCCTTGGTCACGCGGCAATGACACTGAAACCCATGCAGAGAGTGTCTGTGAAGTCTATATATGAGGGGAATGACGTTTTTCTGTGGCTTCCGACTGGCATTGGCTGGCAAGTCGTTGTGCTATAGTTTTACCCTTCGTATTTGATGTGAAGCTTGGCAGGCTCACTGACGTTATTGTAGGCGAGGCTTTGGCTGGCAAGTCGTTGTGCTAAGTCTATGAGGGGAATGACGTTTTTCTGTGGCTTCCGACTGGCTTTGGCTGGCAAGTCGTTGTGCTATAGTTTTACCCTTCGTATTTGATGTGAAGCTTGGCAGGCTCACTGACGTTATTGTAGGCGAGGCTTTGGCTGGCAAGTCGTTGTGCTAAGTCTATGAGGGGAATGACGTTTTTCCGTGGCTTCCGACTGGCTTTGGCTGGCAAGTCGTTGTGCTATAGTTTTACCCTTCGTATTTGATGTGAAGCTTGGCAGGCTCACTGACGTTATTGTAGGCGAGAGCAAGTTAACGGGAGGATTCAATGTAGCAGTATAGAGCTGTTAGTAAATATCCCACATGGACTACGCACAGTACACACCCACTAGTTATATTGACGTCATTTGATACATGCCCACTGAAATCCATGTGAACTAATTACACGCATGTATGAACAGTGGATACCAGGCACACTTTCCCTGCACCTGGGTACAAGGCTATGTATAGTGTAGCTGCTGTAGTTCATATGAATGGGTTCTCTGTTACTTAATTATCACAGTACCGTAGATTACACAAAGGAATAGAGGAATAATACCATGAATGTTTGAGCTGGTTGCATGTGTCAAATTGGCGATGACAGTATATGTACATCACAGCATGGTAAGGGGAAAGAATGTAGATTAGTAAGTCACAGCACACCCAGTGAGGTGTACCCTACTGTTCATGAAGATTAGTAAGTCACAGCACACCCAGTGAGGTGTACCCTACTGTTCATGCAGCAAAAGATGATTGGTGTGTTTGTTTAGGTTTGTTTGGTGTGTTTTCTATCTACAAATTTGCATATGCACACACACACACACACACACACACACACACACACACACACACACACACAGCATGCTGGTGACTACCTGGAGGCTGCCAAATGGATGGAGGAAGCTCGGTCATTGGACACAGCTGACAGATTTGTCAACTGCAAGTGTGTCAAGTACTTGCTGAGAGTCAACAAAGTCACCCAGGCCATCGAGACCGCTGGGCTCTTCACTAGGGTAAACACGGCTCTGTGGCTAGTGTCTTTTTATTGCCGAGTATTTGGCGTCCTACGTGTAGCTATGGGATATGTATGTTGCCAGAGTATTTAGGCATACCTAGTTTATTAGAGAGTATTTGGCGTCCTATGATATGTATGTTGCCAGAACCCAAACCATGGACAAATACATGTATCATCTGACTCATCCACTTCCCCTCCTTTGCTTTCCTCTCCCCATCCCCCCCCCCCCCCAAAAAAAAAAAACAATGTACAGGTACATACAGCTAGGAATCAAAAGTTTATACTGCTCACAATTCTGCAATTTTGATGTGTGGTGACTGTAATATGGCATTAGTGTTGTTATAAGAAATAAAAATTTTGCTATAGTAAGCATGGTTACAAGACTGAAAGTCGTTAGTGCACTATCAGACTGTCTATAGAAAAGCAATATTATAGGTATAAAGACATTTCTAAATTCAGTTTTCAATGTATGTACATACACTTTAACCACTCCTCTCCCTGCAGGAGGGACTTCCCCCTCTGCAGACCATGGATGAGATGCAGTGCATGTGGTTCCAGACTGAGCTCGCTCTGGCGTACCGCAGAATGGGCCGGCTCGGGGATGCTCTGCAGAAGCTGCACGAGATTGAAAGGGTTAGTTTCAAAACAACAGGTATTGATTCATTTATACATCAGTAAATTCCTACACAAGACTAATGATCGTGTGACAGACTACAGTAGTTAGCAGCCCTTGAATCAGTCACATGCACTGTTTGTTGAAATGTGGGAAACAGAGAAAAATTTCTAGAATATGAATTTGGTTCAGTTAATGAATTCTAATTCACTTTGCTAGACTGAGGTGAGTGCAGTTAGATGGCATGAAATATCTGTTTGCATACCAGCATGATCTGTGGACTGCCCTTCCCTCACTACTCTCGGTGATATGCATTCTTTCATCTTGCAGTAGTAGTAGTTAGCAGAAACAAGCAAGTTAGTTGCTGCAATGGCTAACAGGTACAAGCTGCCATTTGGTTTTTGCTGTGTTATTCTGTGGAGGCGGCATAATCTTTCTCCAGCCCCATGATGTTGTAAATTGGCCATTATTGTCATGGGACTCTGTATTACTGTTATCATGAACTGCGAATTTTCAGAGCACTAGCTAAGGACCTGGGGTGTACACTAACTATCTCCAGGAATGCGTTATTACATGTAGCTGACTGTCAGAATGGGCAATTTGTATGTGTGAAACTAAACAGGTACATACAACTTCCTCTTGAGAATTCATGTAACTACATGCCTCCTACCCCTCCCCAGCACTTTGTGGATATGGTGGACGACCAGTTTGACTTCCACACCTACTGCATGAGGAAAATGACCCTCAGAGCGTATATCGGGTAGGTCTCACCACCAAGTTGTGCACGTAACTGCCATACCCAACGAGTCATACATTTTATGAAACACAGTGCCTGATAGACTATATGCTATAGCCATTTTATACATTGTTGTTACATCTATAGTGTGCTCCAATTGGAAGACACATTGAGACATCACCCATTCTACTTTGAGGCAGCCAAAAATGCTATTGAGGTGAGTATCATCAGCTTGTTATGAGACATCAGGCGGTATTCTTACCATGTCTTGCCTTCTACATGTAGATCTACCTCTTTCTCCATGACAACCCTTCTGCTAAAACGGGTGGCTTGAATGGCTCTGCTGAGAATGAAAGTGAGTAATATAGTATCTCTTATGCTCACATGTGTATGTATGTATGTGTATGTCAATACAGACATTCATTTGCAGGGGCATGTGTATTAATAGCATGGGAATTTAGCAACTTTAACGCGTTACCAACCATTGTGGCGTTATGATAAGCATACCCCTTTCTCGACCAATGACACCGTGTTGCATCATGAAGAACGATCGAGTTTCTAATGGTGAAACGGCATAAACGGGAGATTTGCCAAACTGCTTGATGATGTAATAATGAATTGATCTTTCACCATTTCACAGGGGCTACCTCTGCAAATTGTGAAATAATTACAGATTGGTATTGGCTATCAATAAGACATAGGTCATAGACAGATACTGATGCTTTTGGGAGGTGGAAAAGCCTACAGAGGGAGAGAAAACTGTATGAGATGGCAGTAGCACAACAGACAGTGCCTGCAGTGCTGTTACAGGCTTGTGGGAGTGCACTATACCATTCATTTTCGGTGATGAATCGGTGCTCAATCCCCTCAATCGGGAGAGTGATTAAGGCAAAACAAACCCCAGGAGCCAATGAAAACACAGGCTATTTATCTCCAGGCATCCTGAACCCCATTTAATAAGCTACTTGGTAAATACTGCATGGTTTTTTGTTGTATCAGTTGTTTATTTGTCTATCGCTCTTGTGTGTGTTCCTTCCGTATTTTTGTCCGCTGTTGTTTTTGGTTTCCTGTGCTCCAAAAACACTCCATCCAGACATCAAAATGAAGCACGGGGACTTTTCTCTCTGATTCTGTTCTCATTTTTGCTTAGTTTTAGTTACAGCAGTAGGCGCTAGGTATGGTTATTGCCACGTGTACTGATTAAATTCTTATGTTAACAGCAATAATGTAATGTGCATACTCTATGGTCAGATGTGACCAACTAGGGCAGTTACACTGACACTCACATTATGTCTTTACATGTAGATATGTGCTATTTTATACCACTGTAATGTAGCGTACAAATTCGTTTTGTAGGCAATCTTTCTGCATCAGAGCTGAAGAAATTACAGCGCAAGAAGAAGAAGGCACAGCTGAAGGCCCAGGCTAAGGCTCAGGAAGATAAGAAAGGTATGTACTAGATGCTGTGTGAGTTTATGTGTGTGTGGCTGTGGATCAATGTTAAAGTACATGACCTTTGTGTATTTTTGTACATTCACATTGCACACTATAGCAACAGAATACTTGTGTGTCTTCAATTGTAGCAGGATAGGGCTTTACACAGTAATCTAAAATGGGATTGACATTACACTCACAGAAAATATTTTACCAACCATAACCAACCAACCATGGGATAATAAGCACCGGGGCCTATTTTCGAAATTAGTAGCCTGAATGGGTGCTTATATTCACAGGGTGCTTATTTTGTATGGGTGCCTATTATCCCGATTTTACGGTGTGCACGAAGCGTAGAAATGGCTGGCTGTCCCTTAGATTGTCCGTGATTGTTTGTTTGTGTGTCTACACTTATCACGTATGCGTTACTAAGCAAATATTAAAACAAGATAGTATTGTTTTTCTTAAAACAGTGAATAAGAGGTATGTGTTTTAGGTAGAAGCTATATACCTTGTGTAGACTTACAAAGTAGTCGCCTAATACATGTACATGTAGGTAACATGTGCCTGCTGGCTTGTTGTCCTGCAGAGAACAAGCCTCATAACAGAGCAGAAGAAGAAAAGAAAGCCGCTGAAGACAAGAAGGAGTCCAAGTTTGACCCCAAAGAGCTGCTGGCTGTGAGTGTTTACACCATGAATCACCTTTGAATCTTTAAATAGAACATAGCCTGTAGCAACTCAGAGGCTTGTTGAAAAACATCTGTGCAATTTCTGTTGGTTGAGGAGAGCATATAATAGTGAAGTCACGGACAGAAATTGCTCCATGCTGCAACTGTGTACCATTCACCACTGAGTAATAAGCCCATTTGAGTTGTTGGTGACACCAGTTTCCTCTGTCGTTGTACCATGGAGCAAGAAGTGTCCATGGGCAGGGACCATTAAAGCACTGCATAGTGGGGCGATGGTCGGGCACTACATTCTTATCAAGTCTGCAAGACAGTGAACTTATCAAAGGCTGAATGACTTATGTTGTGCTTCTCTCTTGCATAACCCCAGGTGGAGGACCCACTAGAAGAAGCTGTGAAGTTCCTGGTACCCCTGCAGATGCTTTCACGAGACAGGATTGAGCCACACCTACTTGCCTACGCTATCTACTCGCGGAAACGTGAGTCGTTACAGACCACTTCGGTATAGGATGGGAGCCCAGGGAGCTGAGCTCTCTAGCACCTAGTGAAGGAAGGGTCTACTAGTCAGGTCCTGAAGAATTTGTTAAACCAGAAAATTTGTCTGAGTTAGTATCATGGTACATGTATTCTATTTTTTTAGCACTATATATAAAGTTGTTAATCAACACCCCGCATGTAAATAGCTGAACTCCAGGCTGTTTAGCTGTTGCCCAGAGGAGGTTGAACACGCATTCATTAATGTGCGTAGTCACGTGCCCTTTGCTGCACTTAATTACATTACACCGTGCAATTACATGAATTAGTTCACTGAAAAGCTAAAAAGTACGGATTGAAACTAGGTAGACATCAACAAAGAGGTAGCAAGCGCCAAAATGACTTACTGTTCAACAATTTGAGTGATTCTGTGCTTTTCTGAGGTGCCATAGGTGTAACAGAAACCCTGACTCAAAACACAGGTAAGCAAAGCTCGATATGAACCTGCAATGGCCTGTAGATTGCTGCAAGACGGTTGGAACAGACCTAGAAGGATAGCAGCTTGCCGTTTGTAGATACAGTCCATTACATGTATGTATATAGCCTCACTTTGCCAACAGTTTGATAGTTTACCGACCGTAGCACTGCAATAATCCAGGGGTTGAACGGGTTGACTCACTTTTCTGAAAGCGTTTCACAAGCAGATTCCAACAATATGTGTTTCTTGTATATTGATAGCAGAACTTGGCCAAAACTGGACGAAAGAACTTTTGTACAGGCAGCTCCATAGAGAATCTATACAACTCCACGATCATGTAGGCTGTCACATGACCGTGTTCAACCTCCCCTGGCTCCTGCCTACATCCCTGTTGTTAGTTAACCAACTCTCCCCTTCACCTGCAGGCAAGTTTCTCCTCATGCTGCAGGCCTTGAAGCGCATGAGAACAGTGGCCCCTGAGAGTGGAGGGATGCATTCAGCACTGGCAGACTTTGTTCTGGAAGGTTAGTCTGCCTTGCCCCCAAAATTTTATAAGCTTGGTCATTTTTTGGGTCTCAGAAGCCAATATCGAAGCACAAAACTTTCTCAGAGCTATCCTCCCAGTGTGTGTGGCTTGCACACATTGATGTGTCTTCCACCCTACAAACAAATGTACTTGCATATGTAATAGACACACACATACACACACCAAAAAAACATTAAAAAAATCCAGTCTGTTGTCCAATGGATGTCCCTGGATCATCAAAAGGGCATATGCAATGTGTAGCATTAGAACAGAAGTGGATTGTAGGCCAAACTACATGTATAGCGAGCTAGCATAGTTGTGTTGCCTAGATGGTGAAACGCTGTCATAGTGGTAGTTAGCCTCATTCCCAGGCCACGTGTAAAATTTAAAACTTGGATACCACTGTTATACTAGTCTGTGTTATTGTCGGTGATGTAGGGCTGAATATAGCAAGGTTTACGCCTGTAGCGATGGTTTTCACTGGATAGCTGCCTAGAAAGTGATCGGTACTTCGAGTCTGCAATTCCGTTTGCCTCTGAGTGGCCTAAAAAGGCAAGAGCCATGATTGAAAATCGGTCTCTAGGAGCAGTTCACAGCCACTGCCCGGATAGATGTTTCTGAGGGAAGATAACCTAGCACTGGCTAGCAAATAGCTAGCAAATAGCAAATTATTTAGTTCTTTTACTATTCTTCAATTCATAGAAAGCCATTTTAGCCACGAATGTCATGTACTTTTTAGTTCTTCTGCTTACTGTACACGTATACTACTACTCCTTGCCATGTGGTTCAGATCATTCATGAATGCATTTGCTGACGTTTTCCCATAATGTACGTGAACACTGGATATCAGGAACTCCTTCCATATGTTTAGAGTGACAGTAGTGGATTCCTGTGGCATAGGAAAATACCTAAGGATTTGGATGGCAAACTTGATTAGTTTGACCATATTTAGTGGTTTCGGAGAGACCCTCATCCTACTATGGAATGAGCATACCATAATTGTGAGTTCATTAGGTTGTATCATAACACACACACACACACACACACACACACACACACACACACACACACACACACACTCCCAGTGGAGTCATGCCGTAGTGAACTACCAGAGCCAGTGCAGGTGGTAATTGATGAAACGCTGCCATTGTTGACTGGCGGCAGAGATCTGAGTGACCTCAACAGATACTTCCTGGCAAAGAATCAGGACTCACTAGAGCATCTGATTCATGGTGAGAGAAAAGTGGGATGCTTCAGATGTATGCAAGTGTTGTGACAGCTAGTGTGTGTATCAATTGTGGTTTGCACATTGGCCAAAATTTTTCATGCATGTTAATAAACTAAGAAACTGTTTTCCACTGATGTCACTTCCTGTTCACTGATTATTGAACATTTTTGGATTGTCTTGATTTTCACCTTCATAGATTGCAACTGTATGATGTACTTTGATGACATCTCAAGTTTGATTACAGTCGCCATGAGTTATGAATCACTCGTTTGCCATAGATGACGCATGTATGGGGTGGGGAGGGCAGCAGAAGAGCCTCAGATCCAGGCCTTTCTTGCCCAGATTTTATCTTGCAGCCTCACCATCATACTGGGACATTATAGCAACAATAATTAGTGAACAGGAAATGGTCATTGTGTGCATGTGGGTTGAGGTACTACTCTTGAACGTTGTTCAGTGTGGCACTGCTAGGTTAGCACATAGCTACGTATGGGCACTAAACGGTCTTTCTGTTTTGGAATACACACGAATGGAGTGCCACCTTGTGAAGAGCTATGTCATTCAGCATTAGCATCATAAGAAAACTCTTGATGGTGACTGGGCCCAATCTAGTGAATTGCTATTTGTGGATTTTTGCTAAATCACTCTGACTGATAGCTAACTCAAAAACCATTCTTTCTAGGTATAGTGCAAGTACTAGCCTTCTCCTATATCGTCCCATTGTACAGTGCTTCAGAGCAAGAGAGCAAAGCTTTCAAATCATTGAAATTGGTGTTTAGAGTGCCTTACCATCCCTAAAAATGTTCAAAAACATCAAAGAAACCCTTTTTGTAAGTTTTGTCATTTTCCCATATATAGCCAATACAGAAACCATACATGTGTTGTGCAGATTTTCATGAAAAATTAGACAAAATGGCAATATCTCATGATTGGAAAGGAGTTAAGACCTCAACTTTAGGAATATGAAACTTCAATACAAGTAGGAGCTGTTGGTGAAGTACGTGTTCATAACTCAAAGTGACCTTTTTGGTCTGCCCTCTTATGATAGCTTGGAGTAAAGAGCTCTAACCTATGCCAAAAGACTAAGGGGCAACTTTTGGCATAGGTAGCCGTAAAGATCCTGTTTTGGTGGCGTATAGTTACTAACTAGAAGCGCACGACGAAACTGCTGAGTCAGCACTTTCGCTGTACTGCGTTGTCTCTACAGGATGGCTGTAAATTTGTAGGTCTGAGAACGTGACTATACTGTAGTGTAGTTACTATAATTTGTAGTTCTACTGCTGCAGTTAGCTTGGCCTAAGCAGAGTTGTGTGTAACGTATTGTACAGGAAAGGTAGCCTCGTTCCCAGGCCCGCGACTTTTTCGGTTGCACGAAGGAAAGTCACAGGGCCTGGTAACTAAAGTCACGTGATCAACTTACGTCATAATCCACTTCGAAAGACGGCTGCGTTTCTCTACATTAACCGGAGACTTTTTTTTAGCGGTAAGTCTATGGCACAAACGGGCTATAAAGAAAGGCTACAAGAAGTGTAGACTCGCTATCTTCGCTCGTTGTCTGAGAATTGCACGCGTACTCGCCCACGCTCATAATTACCTTTCTACTACCTTTCTACTCTTTGCCTCGCGCACGTGACTTTAGATCCCAGGCCCTGTGACATCTTTCGTGTAACCGAAAATGGCGCGGGCCTGGGAACGAGGCTACAGGAAAGGTGCCCGGCTGGTTTTTTAGACATGGATTGTCAGACTTGTTTTCTTAACTCTAACAAATAAGGGATTTCTATGCCTAAGCTTTTTTCAAAATCGCACTGACAAATGAAGCCATACTTCTTCACAGAAGTCATGTGACAACACCTCCCCCATGGTGAAGAACTGCAAGTAGTAAAGGTTTACTTCTATGGTATTAATTAAACTTCATCAAAATACTTTGCACTTGACAGTAGACTCAGAAAGAGTTAAAAATGAAAGTTTAGCTCTCTTGCTCTGTAGCACTGTAGATGTCTGCTCACGTTCTAAGTAACCCCACCCCACAGACTACAAGCATACCCATTATCAATGTGCATCAGTGTGTTCGATTTACTTGACACACATGCCCTTGCCTCTGCTCTCCCAAGCTGTACTTCTCCCTTCCAAGAGCATGATTTGTCACTCCTCCCAACGCAATGTTTAGTGCATAGTACAATAACTATGAAGCAATACTAGCCAAGGTCCAATCTATTACTGGTGCCACTTCCTCCCCTCCAGGAGCACAGGTGCTCTACAGACTACATCCAGAGGCCAAGGACAGGACAGTCAGCCTAATCACCAACCTCTCAGATGGACTGAAGAATAGGACATTGAAGGTATTTTTAAACACAGCAGGCTTGACCAAGCTGTAGAGTACTTTTGCCTTTTGCTAATACATGCTGCAAAGCAATGTTATAGTGCCCCACCACAAATGGCCATAACTTGCAAGAACACTACCATTGCTACTTGACTTTTCTCCAACTAGGCAACACAAAGCTATGTTTGTTTGGCCTGTAAACTTTCCATTGTTCATGTTATAGCTAAACCACCCCCTAGACCAGTTTACCAGTAATACACAACAGAGACAGTTCCAGGTAAACCCCTACACATCAAAGGCACTAGGGGGTGTAGCATGACAGCCATACACATCAAAGGCACTGTGACAGCTGCCCTTCTAACTTCCCTAATTGGCGTGTTCTAACTTCCCTAATTGGCATGTTCTAACTACCACTAATTGGAAGTTAGAACACGCCTGGCAGTTAGAACACTTCTACACTATATAAACTGTAGGCGGTACCTTTGATTTGTATGGCTGCCATGCTACAAGTGCTGCCTAAAATTTTCACCAGGGAAAATTTCACTGAAGGCAGTTGTGTAATCTAACTTTGCCAGATAATTTTTGAGCATATACATCAGTTCTGAGTTTGTTTAACGTGTAGTTAAGCTCGAATTGTGTAAATTGTATATGAGTCGGCAGTGGTCTGCATAGTGTTGCGGGCCATTATTTGCGAACATTCTGATACTGTGAGACTAGCATGCAAGGTCAGTAAGCTTGCTGCAACCTGCAAGAGTTGCATACATCTTATTATAGCCATGAACTAACCCTATTAACCCTCTGCGGACATGGGCATCGAGGGTTACAGTACTCAATTTGTGTGTGTATCTGTTACCTCGCTGACGGCTACATTGTTAATCATGGGTACAAAGTAAGATACGAATTGAAAGCAAATGCAATACTGAAGGCTTCTGACTCGTGGATTTTTCTAAAAAACACTTATTTCAAAAGTCACGATGTTATTTACTCTCTACAACAAACTTGGACAGTTTCGACAGCCAGTAGGCACATCAGATCTTTAATGACCATTGGGTACTATTGGTAGGTTGCCTGCTGTTTCATACTGGTATACGACACTACCGCACTGGCTAGCTAGCTCTGCGGGCGTGTCAACATGCCTCTCATGCATGACCATTCCGATGTTTCAGTTCCAATTCTGAATCGATTGTATCTACGTCATGCCTGAGGGGTATGTCTGACACGCTCACAGAGCTAGCTTTAGCAACATTGCTTTCCTCTGAGTCTTCCTCCGCCTCCTCTACATGAATTCACCTTAGTGATGCACTTAATCACTTGTATCAGTAACTGCTTTCACATTCTTGACCCCAAAAATCAATCTGTATCCATGCTTGTGGTGTGTTGAAACTCAAACAGCAACCCACTAGTCAATATGACATTTTAATTTTAGCTGTGGTATGCATGTAGGGACGTAGGCCCTCAGCTTTAGCATAATAGAAGTGTACATGTAACAGACAATGTAATTTATTCAAAGAATTGTGCTATTGATACAATGAAGATACTATGGGATACTAAAACAACTTAAAAGCTTTGCAATACAAAAAGTAGGATTACTGTAGTTACTCTGCTCACTCCTTCTAGATGACAAAGTGTAACATACCGTATAGCCAGAAAATTTGGCGAGAATTAAATTTGGCGAGAATTGAATTTGGCGAAATCGCTAAAAACGTCTAAAATTAAATATTGGCGAAATTTGAATTTGGCGATTGTGTATGGCGAAGGTTAGGATGTAATCTATTAATTTTTGGCGTATGACGTAATCCTAGGTGGATAACGCGCAACGCTGCTGAACGTGTAGTCTTTTCTCACTGAGATCGAGAATGGAGACATTGGATTCTCCGATCTTACAATCCAGAAGCGTCGAGAAGTGTGTAGCGGCCTTTGTCACTTCGTTGTCAGCGGCATACTTTTCAATTCGTGCCCTTTCTTCTGGCGTGTAAGTGTTATACTTGCCTCGAGATGACCGTGTGACAGGCTTCGAGTTTCCGGCCAAATAGAAAGTGCTTTACAGCTTTGTTCGCGGGTTTGATATCCTTCCCGGACAGAGAGGAAACACGTACGTGGAGTGGGAACCGAACAACAACTTTCTTGTAGCTCATGTAGCTGTATGCGCGCGTGGATGTTACGTATTGCATAATGCGTGAGAATTTAATTTGGTGAGAATTTATTTTGGCGATTTTTTACAATTCGCCAAATTGCCAAATTAAAGTCCTCGCCAAATTAAAGTCCTCCCCAAATTTTTCTGCTATACGGTAATTATTTAGCAAAGGTTATGCACTTCTGTGCTTTTATTCACTTGGCAAAGATCACGAAAAACAGCTTCATCAATGGAAAATTCTCTGTTTAATTTTCACCACTTGGAGCAACTAGCTAGCGAAAATTGCTTGTCACAGTATGATTGGTTTCTAAATGCTTTCCATGCAGATGTGTACCAAGGTGCAGCAGATACTACGGAGTGGGAAGTTTGGCGACTGCAGTGAGGCTTTGAAGCTGTACGAGCAGAGCTGCCACAAGCTGTTTCCCCTAGCAACCGTCTTTTGGGAGGGTGATCCAAAGGAGGTTCCCAATGAACAGTTGTCTGAAAATCCCCCCGGGGGACAGGATAATATTAAGGATGAGTGTTCAGGGGGCCAAGAGAATTAGTCTTTGGTGTGTGTTTTAGGGTAAATTATTTTATTTTGTATTCTGGATGTCATGTTTCCATTTGCAGTACACCGTCATGCATGATCGTATACTTTGTGTATTGTCATCTACAAACCTTCAACGTTACCATAATATGATAGGCAATGTACATAGATTTTGATTCTAACTACAAAATGTACAATTATGTAAAGTTGTCCTGTTAAACATGTAACACTACAACTTGCACGATAAAGGGTGCACTAATATTGGGGGGATAAAACAACGACTAGGCCTATTGCACGTGCACTTTACCCCCATCCATGATCCAGCTCTCAGCAACTCCTGACCTAGCTCGCAGCATTTGGCCGACGAAAAAATTAGCCTAGCCATATACACTATGAATTGCTCATTTGATTGTGACTTCTGGTGCAGTTTGCTCATAGACATACCCTGCTTTTGTAGCTTTTGTAGTTGGTTTCTTCCATCTGGAGAGGTACAATACGTATATATATAGCAAACTGTAACACTGGCTACCCCTTTGTTGGCATGCCTCCCTGCAACTCATCTACTTTGTGTGGTGTCTGATAGCCAGTGTACTTTCCCTTAATTGTACTTCCTACTGCTGATCTCATCAACTGTATTGGAGGTAAACATGTTTTCATGTACCATTTAGAGTCTACTTTTACATGCGGTTTTACTCCGGATCCCATAATAACATAATAATGAAAGTAATTACATAATAATGCGTGCGTACTCAATGACGTCATTTGGATTGATGTACATCTATCAGACTATCTAGGTTAACCTCCGTAAGGGCATTCACTTTCAGGTATAAAGCATGCGCATTCCCAAGCAATTGGGCATACTCTTGTGTATACAGTACTCTTGCATGGTGGCCCGCGAGACTAGTCGGGAAAACTTATCGTGGCATGTAATAATTACTTAATTTTGGCATTGCGCAGTGTTGGTTATAATATAAGTTGTATAAAGGTGTACTGTAGTGGTTAACAAAGTCAGCTTAGAAATGGAAGAGTACTGTTACAGTAGTTGTGAAACAAGCCGGGAATGCAGTCGTGAAAAATACCAGTTTCGGTGCAACCTGCTGAAGGTTTATCAAAGTCTCGATGAGAAAGATGTTCAGAACCTGGTTTACATATCTCCCGAGTGCTCAGAAGATGTGCAGAGTGGTCGTGAATACTTTCTGCAGCTAGAAAAGAAGGGTCTCCTCAGTCCTATCAGCTATGACTATGTGCTGGATCGCTTGACCATCGTGGGAAGAGAAGATGTTGCGATTGCACTCATGGAACGCATCTACCAATCCCCCCACACCCCACGTACCCTGTCTACCCATCTGTTGGCACGCCTCCTTGCCAGCGGGAAAGAGGACATGGCAGTACAGCTCATGCACCGCAAGTGCCGAGTCCAACGATTACCAAATGAACTTAGTTTACCTCACCAAACCTTGTTGCTGATCTTCAATGCCAAGGAGGCGATATGCGCACGACACAGAACAGCAGTAGCAAAGCTGCGTGACCCCACCTTTCTACAAGCTGAAATGGGATGGTTAGTTAAGGCTTATTACCGCTACACTCTTTCGCAGTCCACTAAGATGGACATGGAAGCCACTATGTATCATTGGCCCAGTCTGTCAGTATTTGAGGATAGTGGTGCCTTAGGAGAACTATTGCGGAAAACACTGGAAAGCATATTCTCTTTTACTGATGCGTTTTCCATGCATGTACGTACTATTATCAACACAGAAAATATCCAGCTGGAAAGTATCAAACCTTCCACCATAACTTGCAACATGGCGTTTGACAACTTCATTGAAGCCCTTACGGATACAGAATGGAATTGTGATGGAAGAGAGGATGCATTGAATCACAAGAAACGGAGAGACTGTCCAATTGGAATCCATGCTCAGTCAGCTTGCAAATCCATAGCTGATCTGTGTGAAGGGCTACCTTGCGGAAGGAGTGTTGAAGAAGCTGAAGAGTCAGCAAAGCAGGACATCTCCACCATCGATTCATGCATGTATTTTTGTTGGTACAGCACTCACATGTTGCACTGGATGCGCACCATCATCCAAATGGCAGCTTCCTCCAGACTGGACCTGACGAAGTATTGTGAAGACATTATCACTGTAGCAGCAGCCCATCGAGAGGTTATTGTTAAAAATCACAATAAATTCACACAAATCCTCGGTCAAGAGATCATGAAGGTGGTGGATCTAGTTCTAAACATTCCAAAGCATGAAGAGACACTGTCTGGATACTCTATGAATGCAGCTACATATGCTGGTGACGCTTTTGACCATCCGGACAGCATGGCAGTGTATTTTTACTTGTATTTGATACAGTTGGTTGTTCTTGCCTGCAATAGTTCACGATCTAGCAGCCCATGGGAGCTAGCCAAGTATTTTTCAAGCGCACAGCAGGTGTTTGGTAAAAGCTACATAAGGAATTTGAAGGTAGCAATGGAAGTGGCATCTAAGACGGTAACTGCTGTGCACACTCGAGTCGAGGACCTCAGAGCAAAGGCAATTCACTTGTGTCCTGAGGCATCTGCAGAAAGACTCCTGCTGAGTAGAATACTGCAAGATGTAGATACACAAAAGTGACAGTCATTCTGTTTATACAGTATCAATAATTATTTGAGTGAGTTGCACTTAACATGTTGACTTGTGTAAGGCTGTGTGTGTAGCCTCGAACCCAGGCCTTCCACGCAGATTTTTTCTGCGTGGAAGGCCTGGGTTCGAGGCTACTGTGTGTGTATGTGTGCATGCATGGTGATCTGTACATAAATTTAATGTGAATGGCTGTAAAAAAATTCTGCTTGAATTAATGTTGAGAGTCATAAGTACATGCATCTTCCCATCATGAATATTCTCAATCCAGTGTTGCATCACTCTCTGCCTAAACCATGAAATCTATGTATGCATGGAGTACAGTGCATATTAGAGTGTCCTATGAACTGGCTTCCCCTCACTACACGTACACTCAGCGATACGGATCCCTTCATATCACTGCAAAAAAGCAATAACAAGACTTAATAGTGTTTGCTGCATGGGAACTACGTTTAACTTAGTGATTATGTTTCCTGTGACTGGCTTCAAACTGAATCTATGTGACCATATTATGCCTAGCTTCTGGCTGTGACTTTATATGGAATATGAGGTGCATGACCCTTGACTGATTGAAACTGAGGAAACAACCTTGAGGGTTGACTCCTCAGTTGAGGTGCATGACCCTTGAATTGTAATTGAGGAAACAAACCTAAGGGTTGCATAGGTAGATTTCATGGTTTAGGCATGCAGAGAGTGATGCAACACTGGATGCATAATTATACATATATAACTATTACTTACTATTCTCAACTTAGGGTTGTTTCCTCAGTTTCAATTCAAGGGTCATGGACCTCATATTCCATATAAAGTCACAGCCAGAAGCTAGCCATAATATGGTCACATAGTTTCAGTTTGGAAGCCAGTCACAGAAAACATAATCATTAACATGTAGTTTCCCATGCAGCAATGACTATTACGTAAGTCTTGTTATTGCTGTGCCTTTATGGTCAAGTTGGAATATGAGGTGCATGACCCTTGAATTGCAATTACATGTAATTAAAATAAAATGTTTTTGCAACAGAAGTTCATTGCTGCAGTGGATAACAGGTGTCAGCTGCTGGATCTTTTACAGCTGCCATCCTGTCTTCCCCATGCTTTTCAGTGGAGGTGGTCATAAATCGTTTTCAAGCCCTGTGATCATGCCAATTAATCATTTTATTCAAAATATTGTAGGTCTGTGTGTAATTCATTATTGACATGGGGCTCTGTATTGCTTGAGTGCACAAATTTTTCGGAGTTACAGGCCTGGGGCATATACTAACCATGACATGAATGCTTTTGCTGACCCTCAATATGGGCAAATCAGATAATTTGTGAAATTAAGCCGGTACATATGTCCTCCTCTTTTGAAATTATGTAACTTCATGACTCCACGTTCCCCTTATTCTGCAGCACTTTGTAGGTAGCTACAGTATGAGGAAAATGACCCTCAGAGTGTATATTAGGTAGGTCTAGCCACTGAGTTGTGTTATGCAGGCAATCATAACAAGTATTTAATGAGACACAGTGCTAATCAACATAATACTATGGCTGTTTTTGTCTTTAAATATAGTGTACTGCAATTGGAAGACACTTTGAGATATCTGCACCCATTCTACCTTGAGGCATCCCGAAATGAGGCACGTATAATCAGTTTGTTATGAGCCATCAGGCAGTATTCTTACCATGCCTTGCCTTCTACATGTAGATCTACCTCTTTCTCCATGACAACCCTTCTGCTAAAATGGCTCTGCTGAGAATAAAAGTGAGAATAGTATTTGCTCTACCCAAAGAGCTGCTGGCTGCGAGTGTTTATACCATGAATCACCTTTGACATTTGTTTTTATTGGCCAATTCACTCTGCTTTAAAATTCTTTGTACCGTTTGATAAACATCTGTGTGATTTCTGTTGGTCGATTGACATGAAGACAGCATAATGTTCTGCTACATATGTGCACAAAATTGCTCCATGTTGCAACTGTGTACCATCCACCACTAAGTAATGAGCCCATTTGAGTTATCGCTGACACCAGTCTCCTCTGTAGCTGTACCACAGAGTGAGCAGTGCCCAGAAGAGTGCTACAAAGCTGGGAGGATAGTCACGCACTAAATAAATGCATGCCATCTGCATTAGTATATGGAATGGCACCAGAAACCCTGTTTTCTAGGTCTATAATATTATGTGGGGCAGTCTTCTATCAGAAACTGAAAATTTCAAGACAATGAGCATAGTATAGGCTGATATGACTTATGTCAGCATTGCTTCTTTCTTTCAGCATCCTGTCTCATCCCCTGTGGAGGTCCCACTAAAAGAAGCCGAAAAGGTCCTGGTACCCCTGCAGATGCTTTCACGGACAGGATTGAACCACACCTACTTGCCTACGCTATCCACTTGTGGAAACGTGAGTCATCATAAGGCCATGCAGTTAGGTGAAGAATGGGAGCCTTGGAACCTGAGCTCTGTAGCACCTTTTAAGGCAAATCAGGCCCTGAAGAATTTGCTCAACCAGAATTTGTATGGTTTAGTATCCTGGTTCATGTATTCTTTTTTTTCAGTGCTGTATAAACGTAAATAGCTAAACTCCAGGCTGGCTTTAGCTAATTAGCTTTTTCCTGCCTAGATGGTAGTGTTAGGTAGTCAAGTTACAGCTGCTAACTGGAAGTGTACAATGAAACCGCTAAATTAGTACATTGCTGTAAGACTTATGCAGGATGAGATCACCTATTATAGCTCTACAGCTTGGCCTGACCTGGAGCTTGGCCTGACCTGGAGCTTAGCTGAGCCTCGAGTGTTTCACTTGAAAAGTGCCAGACTATTATTGTAATGGTGTAGGTAGCTAGCAACAGAGGATTCCTATATACACCAGGAAAAAATATGGGAGAGTCTAAGGATTTGGAGGGCAAATTAACTTGATTGTTTGACCATATTTTGTGGTTTTGGAGGGACCCGCATCATGGAGTACGGTAGGGCAGTTACGTACTAAAACATGGAATGAAATGGAAATGTAGTGGAACGTTCCATCCTGTTCGGCCTACTAAAGTGCTTTTATTTCTGATTCCCCTTTCTGGCCATTTCATATCTACCTTATTAGTCCCTTGTGCATGCTTATTAAGTGCTGCTGGATGGAGTTTATTAAATGTGGAAAAACAATACGGAATGTCACACACAGAATTCCCATTTTGTACTTACATACCAAAACCTTCTCACAACCCTGTGTAAGTGATTAACTTTTTCCTTGCACAATCAGAATCTGTACATGACTATTCAATGCCAATGTCTTTATCTCCCCACTTCCGTGTAAATGTACCTGTATCAATTAACCTCTTTAGAAAATACCATAACAGCACTCTCCATTACAAAATTCCATAATCAACGTTTGCAAGTCCTCAGCATTAGTAATTAAACCTACAAAATCATCAGCAAACATTAGACCCCCAACATATAACATCAGTCTTAATAGTTGTGCCAATCCCAGCCTTTGTGATCTCATCTAACAACTGATTGGAAAATACATGCAGGATAGGAGACATATTACAACCCGTACCACCGACCTATATTGAATGACTTGGATTTTAATCCCTCCAGTAAAACAGCACTCTGTGCGATGTCATAATATCTCTCCACATCCTACCTCTATCACCAAGTTCCCATAAGCCACTATGCCAAACTGTGTCAAATGCATCTAACGAGAAAGTGTGTGTTTTCCTTCCCTAATTGTGACTTAATTGTATGATTTCATTTAGAGAAAAGAAGTTATCAAAACAAATCCTTATGAAACTCTCTAAATCCTACCTGACTCTCGTGAAGAGCACTTTCTGATTCTAGTTACTAAGCGGTTATTTAGAATCTTGCAAAACCTACCACATTCAATAGTGCAAAGCCCCTGTAATTACCCGGGTCCTCAGCATCACCCTTTTTATACAAGCTAACAATTGACCCTTGTTAGCGGAATACTCTCCTCTGTCCAAACTACCCCATACAAGACTTTCAACAGATTAGCCATTCCTTTGCCTCCATACTTAAGAAGCTCCCCAACTAGCCCATCATTACCTCCCGTTTTATTAATCTTTAGGCTTTTAGAACATCTTTTAATATCTGCATAGCTACCAACTTGCGTTGAATATCTGTTATCTGTGCTTCTACACCATTACTACGGTCAATGAACATCAATGACCCTGAAGGGTTGATATGAGCCTGACAGGTGTATGTCCCCGTATTACCAACGATAAATACGTTTGTGCTGATGTACGTACGTAGGTGCTGGTGCCAAAGTCTTGCACTGTACTGATCCTGCATGTGACCAGAGGTAAGTTCATTTCCTGATGCCCCAGTCCATGTAGCAATCACTTTTACATTACCGAGCATGGCTGCTGGTACTCCAGCATGCACCGTAGTCCCACCATCACGAGTGACACTGACTGATGGGTTGGGGAGTGAAAGAATGTAAGCAAAACCATTAGCTCTGACTTCCTGGCTCCCTTCGGTCTACTAATCACTTTGCTCACTAAAGGACTCCATAATTACACCATAGACTGTAGAGTAGAAGTCCTTCTACTCTACTATCTATGATTACACATGGGTGGAGATTCTAATGAATGTAATAAGGAGTAGAAGTTAATCACAAGGAAATGATTAAGTTCTACCTAAGGGGTGCAGTTTGATCGATCGCGAGTAATCATATAGGAAGACTATGATCTAACTAGAAGTCTCTAGCAGAGACATACCCCGCGGTGCATAATTCACAACTTGGAGCTGGCAGGACTGCAGACTGGGCTGATCGAGTAGTTGGCAGAGTGTACATGTATATCACTGGCTAGCTGTGTATCCGCACGCAGAGTGTACAGCGCTCGTGTACGCGTATTATATATGGGAAGTGGTGGGCGTGACTGATTGCCAATATGAACACGTGACCAGAGTCCGTATAATTATGCCCGGCCTCTATCGTATTCTAGTTGTGACCGTATTAAAATGGCAGAATGCACCGTTGTTAAATAAGAAAGAGCTTTAGATACAGCGAATGGAACCGCTTTGGCGACTATCAGGTACACACCCGGACATTTTTTTTTTGATTTCAATGTTACTGTCGTGTTTAGCAATCGTTTAACCCTGTAAATCGCGAGATAGCCCGATTTTTGAGTGGACAGACAACAGATGGACAGACGGACGGACGGACGGACAGACAGACAGAACCAATCGCTTAACCCCGCCGCATACGCGCGGGGTAATTATATTGTTGCACTCTAGAGATCAATTCAAGCTTTACATTTATGGGGCTATGCAATATGTATTTGAGTATTTACCAAGAAGGTTCTGCCCCCTAAGTTTTGAGGAGCATATGGGTCCAGTACAAAGACAGTCGGTATAGCAGTGAACAAAGGCTTTTCCAGCGACATTCATAAATAGTTATGGGTGTGTGTGGTTTAGTGTGGTTTAGTGTGAACATCATTAAACAGCTTGTACATTTCTGCTGCAGCAATTTTGTTATTCTACTTAATAAATAGGGAGAAATGCCTTCCTTTTAAATATTATAAAATGTAAGCACAGAGTTTTAGGTGGTACTGACATAATAACTTTCACACTTGAAGCCAATGGGGTATAGTCCAATGTTAACCTTCGCTATCTCTCCATGCACTTTGCAGTGGAATCTGACACTTCCAGAGCACATGTACTACACTCTCACAATCATCTCTACATACCTTACACTGGCTAGCAAGCATTTTTATACATGGCCAAGTCTTGCTTTCAAAGTACTTAATTGGCTGCAATTCCTGACCTTAATTGTGGAGCCATAATCAGGACAAACTGTGTTACAATGAATCAGACCATGCTCAATAGTCGGGAAAAAGTTTTAAAAAGCACATCCACTGAGGATTTAGTGTAGACGAGACGACAAATGCTTACTCACCCCCTTTGTCTTTTTTATTCAAGGTAGCAGCAATCTACCTTTTAGAGCACCGGGTTCAGACATTACAAAGGTTAATCTCGCTACTATAATTCAGACCATGCCCAATAGTGAGGAAACATGCTTGGTAAGGCAATCGAAGGTGATAGTAGGTGTGGCTATCAAGCATTCAAACTTAGACCTAAATCCCACTCACTGAATGGCCAGAATTCCTGGTCTTGAGAAGCCATAACAGGACAAATCTTGCTACTATAAATCAGACCATGCCCAATAGTCAGGAAACAGTTTTGGAAATCATATTCACTGAGGATTTAGTGTTGACGAGAGAGCAAATGCTATTTCACCCCCTTTGTCCTTATTATTCAAGGCAGAAAGAAGCTATCTATCCTCTTAGAGCACCGGGTTGGGACATTAATCTTGCTAATGTGATTCAGACTATTCCAAATAGTCAGGAAACATGCTTGGTTGGAAGATCAAAGGTATTAGCAGGTGTGGTTAGCAAGCAGTCAACTAAATATCACTCAATAATTGGCCACAATTTCTGCTCTTGTGGAGCCATAAAGCGAGATAAAACTTGCTATTATGAATCACACCATGCCCAATAATCAGGAAACAGTTCTGGAAATCACATCCACTGAGGATTTATTGTTGATGAGAGAGTAAATACTTCAGCTACATGTAGACTGGTCCAGAAGTGGGTTCGATAGGGAGACTAGTGAGTTTGAGTTAGAGTGCAGTGGGTGTGCAAGAAGTTTGCAGTACATGTATGGAGTGGGTGTGACAGGGAGACTAGTGAGTTTGAGTTAGAGTGCAGTGGGTGTGCAGGAAGTTTGCAGTACATGTATGGTGGAGTGGGTGTGGCAGGGAGACTAGTGAGTTTGAGTTAGAGTGAACTTGGTGTGGCCGAAGGCTAGTGAGTTTCGACTAGAGTTGAGTGGGTGTGGCCAGAGACTTCAGTGAGTTTGAGTTAGAGTGAACTTGGTGTGGCCGAAGGCTAGTGAGTTTCGACTAGAGTTGAGTGGGTGTGGCCAGAGACTTCAGTGAGTTTGAGTTAGAGTGAACTTGGTGTGGCCGAAGGCTAGTGAGTTTCGACTAGAGTGGAGTGGGTGTGGCCAGAGACTTCAGTGAGTTTGAGATACACTGTATCTACACACACGTTTCACTCTTGTGGTGTGTAGAAATAACACATGCAGCAATAAGACGCATGCTCTGTATGTTGTTTTCTGAGACAGTCAATCAAAACACGAATGCGGGCTGTTTCAACACATACTGAAAAAGTGTGTTGTTTTTTCCAATCCTTTCATGAAAAAGTAGATCCAATATCGATGAATTACATAATAAAGTATACAAAAATTACAGTCACATGCATGCACATTACCTACTTCAAACCTCAGTTATTTAACGGATTTCAATATTTCTATAATACATCCATCTGCACGTGGAAGAGAAGAACAAAATTATGATTATTACCTAAATATGTCAAAGTAACCATGCTTGCATGCACGTATGGGTTAGGGTTTATAGTTGCAGTTCCATACATTTTACTTACAGTGAATGTACAATAGCATGGTTCTTCTGCGACAAAGTCCAGAGGAGGTTACTCCTCAACTTCAGCAGAGACCTCTCACATTTTCAGCCACCTCCTCTTGGGCACTGGAGGTGCATGTATGTGTGTGTGTGTGAGCACATTATATTGTTCAGTTGGTGAGTGGCTACATTTCTCAGTCGAAGGCAGTGTTGCCTCTGCTAAACTTCAGAAATTTCAGTTAGCAGCGTTCAAATAAAAAACTACCCATTTGATGAATATTTGTACCATATTCACTCATCACATATACAGTGTAACATGCCTCTGCCTGTAGGTGCTTCTTCTTCGAAGACTTTAAATTACTGAATTAGACTAGCCCACACTAGGATATAGCCTCGTACCCAGATGCATTAAGTGGGGAAAAGTGCACCTGGTATCCACTGTTTGCACATGCACGTAATTTCCAAGCACTTTGCGGTGATAGGATACCACCATGGCATGTCTGCGTTATGATGACATCAGTACTATACTATCTATGGTGCAAGCCACTCCTAAGCATGCAGACACCTGTTTGCAACCTGGTATGTGGGCATTGGCAGTGTACTATATTTGCATACTCTTACAGACTTGGTTTCCAATCAGGCTGTCTTTTAATTGTGTAAACCACTGCTTAATTTCAAGTGATAAAGCATATATACTAAGTTGGAACCCATCCCTATACAACGCAAGTACGTAAGAAGCCACCCTACCACCAGTATTTAGAAAGTATTGTTGGATCATAACCAATGAGAGTAAGCCCCCTGTGACATGGCAGTTAGGGGGTGTGTTCTCACCTTTCATGGTGTCCTCTCTCTTCCTGAGCTCACTCTCTAATCCCCTGCCCCTCCTCCAGGTCCCCAGAGAGCCGAGACTGCAGCTGAGGTTCTGGGAAGAGGTGGAAGGGGAATACAGTGGAGTCAGAGCACTGTCCCAATAATGAACTACAGCAGACCCTCACTTATCTGGCCCTGGCCTAGACTGGATATAGTCAGATACAGGAAACAGTACAGTTTCAATGGAGATAGTAGGCAGTTCTATTTAATGCACAGCAAAAAGAAACATTATTTGGATGACTGGATAATCAGAGCAGCTGGATAAATGCGGACCGGTTATGTTCTACTGTACTCTTGTTCATTACATATCAGGCTTGTCAACATCGATTATAGTATATACGTCAGTAAAACTCTGTATTTACGCACATACAAACTAGCCTCGTACCCAGGCCTTCCATTCCAACTTTTCGCAACCGTGGAAAAAAGCCACCCACGCTTTTTTCACGGCTGCGAAAAAAGCTGTGAGGGAATGCCTAGGTATGAGGCTACATACAAACCACTATATATTATGCAGCCTAGAAGTTTAGAGTCTCATCCAAATAAAATTTAGCTGGCTAGTACATGCGGCAACACTGGCTCTTTTCGGGTGAGAATATGATAACATCCTTGCCCTTCCCCCCTCAGCCTCTGATATCTCACAGAGACTCTCACCTAATAAACTCCAACTGTATAACTGGTTCTTATGTGTCTGAATATCCAATACATGTGGTACACACAAGTACACCAAAATGAAGTCATTCTGAAGTCATTTGCTGTCATGCAAATTGCTATATCCCATTGCACAGGGCTATACAGTGTGTATACACATGTACCTGAGTGACACTATCATAACAGCTGCAATTTGTTGCTAAGCAACTCCCCAAGCATGCTGGTTACATGTACATGTATGTGGGTATGGGCAAAGAATAAACTACTACATTGAAGTGTGCTATAATGTGAAAGCTATATACACACACATGTACAGTCTTAATTAGCCTTGTTTATAACCAGGCTGCTTTTTGCACTGCACAAAAAAATTACACACTTTAAGTACCTCAAATAGGAGCCAATTCCTATACAATGTAGGTATGTACGAAGTTACCCTCAGTAGGGACTCAATAGTTGAATGCTGCACACCAGGAGTAAAAATATCTGCCAAAAAAAACAAACAAAAGAAAACAGGAATTGTACAGGAAGCAGCATTAATATTTCCAGGCACATTTGGGTGCTACAGGGGATACAGGGCAGAAATGCACCAATAAGCAGGAGCCCACCCCCCACATCTACACCATGATACCAGACCACTCCTACCCTCGAGTGGTTTTGGGGTTGAGACTGGCTAGTGGAGTGTGGACGGGAGGGTTCCCATGATGCTCTTACTAGCCAGCCGCTGCAGGTGGTGTCAGAGGTACAGGAACCGGTGGCACTCCAGAGACCCCGCCCACTGACACCTCTGCAGTCTCTCCCAAAACAACTGGAAGGGAGAGAGGAGGAAGGTAAGCCGGGAACCTCTGGTACTCACAACACACTATACAACACCAGCTAGATGCTGAGAGCACAGAAGGACAAACTGGGACACACTCGGGGATTTTAGCCCAGAAGCTTCTGAATAACACTCCCATCTACACAGATCTACTGCTTTCCATTTGGCTACATGGGACTCAACCAAGGGGAGGTCACTCCCATAGACTCTGAAGTCACAACTGCGACCACCATCGGTCAGTGGTCAACAATTACAGCTGCTCAAAAGGGTCAAAGCACGCTCAAACATAGTCACTGCTGACAATGGCATGTCGCATTGTGGAAAGGACGGGCAATTGAGCATGACTTAGCATAATAACTTCAATTTCCAAACAAATGTCAGTTAAATTAACTACTGTAGATTGGAAAATAGTCGTTTAAAACATATTTATCGGTACCCTATGACGACAAAAATATTGTTTTCAACATCGTCGACCAGTAACACTTTTGGTCTGCTGAGTAATAAAAATAAAACAATGAGCAGTTGATCGTTTACCGTAGGATTGAAATTTTCCCGATCTATAGTTACTGTAACTTCTTTTTAGAGCAACATGCTAAGGCAGTAATAAGCTTTTCGTCACTCCTATGTAAGAAACAAAGTCTCCAAAACAAAAGCTAGTTGTGGTGAAAATACTGGAGGGTGGCTGATATAGCTAATTTGTTAAATTATCATGTACAGTTGCCCTGTACACACACAGACATTTTATAAACCTGCAGCTTCCCTAGCCGCATTCCCAGATCATTACAATATTTCTTAGTATGGTAGGGGAATGAGACTGAGTTCCTATGGCAGTGTTTCGAGGAGCTGTAACAAGTGACTTGGGAAGACAGCGAGTCATGTGGGACGAAAACAAGTCACTTTTAATGTGAACGAGTTCTTTAAGAAGAGAGCGTGCCGCGTGGGACATATAGTGTGGGATGAGCGGCTGTCTCGGCCACGGGGGGAGGGGGGTGTGTACTAATAATGAGCTACATAGTGCCATTATCATAACAGCTGCACTAGGTTGCCAAGCAACTCCCAAGCATGCAGACACCTGTTTACAGCCTGGTATGTATGTGGGTATTGGCAAAGCATACACCTCTGCACCAAAGTGTGCTATATTGGAAGAGCTACATACATGTATTCGTACAGTCTTAGCTTTGTTTCCAAGCTGGCTATATTTTTTTGTACTGGCAGAAAATTTAAGTGATAAAGCCCATTTCAAGTAGGGGCCAATCCCTATACAATGTAGGTATGTAAGAAGCCATCCTCAGTAGGGACTCAATAAAATCTGCCAAAAAAAAGGAATCGTACAAGAAGCAGTATTTCCCGGTAGTTTTGGGTGCTACAGGGGGTATAGAGGTAATTACCGTGAGCAGGAATGCTCCAATGCGCAGGAACCCACCCCACACATCTACACCATGATACCAGACCACTCCCGCCCCCGAGTGGTTTGGGCTTGAGACTGGCTAGTGGAATGTGGATGGGCGGGTTCCCATGATGCTCTCACCTGATGGACTGGCCAACCAGCCGCCGCAGGTGGCGTCAGAGGTACAGGAACTGGTGGCACTCCAGAGACCCCGCCCACTGACACCTCTGCACTCTCTCCCAACACACCTGGAAGGGAAGAGAGGAGGAAGGTAAGCTGGGAACCTCTGGTACAGCTAGGGTGGCCATTACACTGATGATTCCAAACTATCACAGGCTGTAAGCTCACAGAAACTGGTAAAGTATCTGGCATGCGCAACAGCTCATTCTGAAGTGCTACATGTAAGTATTACTACAAACTTACCCTCGGCAACAAATCAGCAACAAAATTGGACACCAAGTACAGATCCCCCCTCGCCAGGCTCCACCCACTAGATTTGTCTGAATGAAGTATGCAGGGAAGAGCTGGAGCCTGGGAAATACCATCACTCTGTCAATACTAGACCTACATGTAACTGCATGCATACACAACTTGAAGGCAGTGTACCATACAAGAATAACCATGCATCCTCTCCATGATCAACCCCTTTGACATAGCGGCAGTGGATATCTATACACCTAAGGACGAACATACTCCAGGTACAGCTTACATGTGTGTAGTTACTATCACTAGCTAATATATCACCTGGTAGCATTTTATTGAAACATGGCAAGTGGTACTAAAGGAAGGTGTAAGGCTCTGGAGCAAGACCTAGCTACTACACACAGGAGCACTGTTTACAGCTGGTAGAACATCGGAGTGTCCCTCACCTCACCTGACAGCTTCTCTTCAGGGGACTCTCCTTCCCAACTTGACTGCCTTGTTTCCAGCAGAAATCGCAAAACCTACAGTGTGAGAATAAAACTATCAATTGCTTTATACAGGCCCACCAAAACTGAGTGTCCTTACGTATTGCATGGGAGAGCTGAAGTTTTTAGCTGTGCTAGTATGCTAGCAGACACTGGATCATGTGAAATGCGTACACACACACACACAAACACACACACCCAAGCACACACACACACACACACACACACACACACACACACACACACACACACACACACACACACACACACACACACACACACACACACACACACACACACACACACACACACACACACACACACACACACATACACACAGTGAAACAGACATACAAACGAGTAAGACTCAGACTAATCACACCTGAGTGTACACTCACTGGTTATAAAAATCTGTACTATTCCATGCTTAAAATATTCATATGCTGTTAATTACTATAGCAACACAATGAACAAACGTGTACATGCACACCACCGTATCACACATGAGCATGAACAGGAATTGGGGGCGAGGAAGTTTATTTATGCACTCTTGTGAATGAGCTCATTCAGTTTGAGCCTACCCCGGAGCAGAGGAAAACAGCCAAGGTTGACCTCTGTTAATCAGGCTCGTTAAAGTCACACGCAGCTGGATAATTTGGATTACATAATGCATGTTTAATGCAACGTTTTCCCTGGACTAATATGAACTCGGAGGGAGGCGTAGGTATCCACTGTCATTCTTAAAGGCTGAGCTCTGAGAACTTTAGCTACAATCACGCTTACCCACCCAGACAACATTCATTACATTACATGCGTCTCTGACTCTACGTCCACAGTTTTAAGCAACGGAGACCCACTACCAGACTCACTGTCAGAATTACACTCTGCACAACACTTTGTGTGCTACCTTACTCTACCTTTTCCCGAGCTTATACTAGCCAAAGAAAGATAGTATGTTAGTCCATATTATGTTGAGTTTAGTGAAAATTATCTAAAAACATGGCAGATGCACAATTCGACCATTTCATTATACCTTTTAAAAACTGTTCAATATCAAAATCAACAATTACTTTGTGACGTACGCCGTGGCCTTACCTCCTCTGACCCCTGAGGATCAGTATGCCTGAACAGGAGACCATCCTGAGGTATGAACCTAGCCTCATTCCCGAGCTCAGTTCCTGTAACTGATTCAGAAGATGGCTCAGGCTTGGGAACGAGGCTACCCACCCCTCAGTCAGTCCATCAGACCACCAATTACTAAGTGAGAAGTGAGGCAAGGAAATGAAATATATACGAACATCCAATGGCATAACCACTTCAGTCTTAACCTCGCAGCAGTGGAGACGAATTGGGGGAAGACTTTTCTCCACTGCTGTGAGATAAAGTTTGGCCTGGGCACAAGGTTAACCGCAGAATACAACCAATGGTCAATCCTCAATGCTCAAAGCTGCTCAATAAGGTGTGGTCAATGATCAAAGCATGCTCAGAAATGTTACACGGTCAACGCTCTGGACTCCTAGTCACCTGGGACCACTTATGCACCTCCATCTAATTAAAAGCTGCCAAGGCTTAGCTGTATTCAAGTGGCAGTCACGTGTACACACTCGATAGTATTGGCTCCGTACATTCTCCTAGACTGCATGCAGCTATTAATTCTGGAGATCACAACCAATTCATTGTAACACTGGAGTTGCTCTAGTCAGTACACACAGGAGGGCTTCACTGCTACTGTGAGGTACTTACAAACTCCTTCAATTTTAACTATCTGCACAACACCTGGGCATACAAATACCCCACTCAAGAAAGCTGAACACGTCTGTTCACCTAACCCATCTAGTTCATATTGAATCATGCGAGATACATGTAAGACACACACACACACACACACACACACACACACACACACACACACACACACACACACACACACGTACATACAGTAAAACACGCATACAAATGACAAAATCACACAAACAGCACCACCATGGATGCTGGTGGTGTGGAGGTCTGAGCACGAGACCAACCCCTGACCACTAGCATGCATGGAAACAAGTCCACCATGAGTATAATAGCGAAGTGTTCATTGGGGGGGGGGTTTCCTACTCTTAAAATCAACAACATTCCACTTTGCTCAATCGTGACAAGTTTACCAAAATGAACCCCTGGTACGACTAAGTACCATACCACTGGTAAACCTTGTCAATACAGGTTCACACTTATAAACTACAGATGCTGAGATGGGGATGAAATGGCCTCGGTGGTACAATGACAAAGAAAGGCAGTTACCCCTCCCACTGTGGCCTATCACCCTGCTCAGAATCTGAACAACTCTGATGTGGTGTTCAAGGTCACTCACTCTGCGACCAAGACTACAAGAGGAGTTTTGTGAGTGAATCTTACCATCATGACATTGTTCATGTCACTATCCACTCCCCTGATTTCCAGGCTGTTCATTAACACATCTCGAGCATGCACGTGCAGTAGCGGTACTTTCCGGGTACGGTATTCAACTCTTGAGTCACATAGAAATACGCTCATGCCCTATAAAGTACCTCCCTCTACTCACCTCTCCCATATCTCTGAACGGTCGGTGGCAGCATTCTAATATTATTATTACTTCTGTTCATTTAAAATTTTCCATGAATGGGGGTGGGGCTCGTTTACCCCCACGCAGTTTGATGCTATGTAGCCATCTTGATAGACTCACGGTGGTGAATCTTCTGCCTACATACGTACGAGATGATCAGCTTGGAGCAGTGGCGGGCTGCTGTAGGAGGATGGAACGCCGGAAAATCGCCAGCCATTTACCGTCGATACGGGAGTCAAAGAATCGTTCGCAATAGTTGTTCGAAGCTGCTGCTGGTCATGGATCGCTACGCTGCTGCCATATACTACTCGCTCTACTGGATAATCCTTGGCCTGTTTGCATTCCTGTCGAGCGATGGCTGGATCACAGCTCTGTCGCTCGCTTTTGACGACACCTGCGGCTACCCACACGATATACGCCATGCGTTGGTCGAGTCTCCTACTGCCACGGTGTTCCACGCCAGCCACGACTACCTGCAACGCTTCTGGGTGTTCGCGAGTCCCACAGTCACTCCATTGCTCAGACGCTGTATGACCTGTCTACAACGCATGTGGAAGTTGGCAAGCCCCTCCGTATCCTCGGCGTTAAGGCTGCTGCTGGCACTGGGCTGGCTTCTGATCGTCGCAGGAGACGTGGAGCTCAATCCGGGGCCGGTGTCGCAAGGTGAGCTATACTGAATGATTCGCCCTAGCGTCGTTCTCATGCAGTTCCCCTTGCAAAATATAGCTCTTACTGTTCATTACGCTTGTGGATGCAAAAATTCTCTCCAAATTATAATGGTGCTGGGGAGTAGAACTTCTTCATCATTGTAAAAATACATTCTTTTTAACCAGCTAGCAGTTGTAGCTGCACTAGACTACTAAAGCCTAGTTACTACGTGCAAAAAAAAAGAAAAAAAAACTGGGCAGGAGAGCCAGGGAAAGAGGCTACAGTACAATCAAACTCTGCAGTTTACTGCGGGTTAAACCAATTTCCATTGGAATTTCACATGAATTTGTTTCGCAGAATCCTATAGGACTGCGCAGCGCAAAGTGGAAATCCGTGCATTGGCGCGCGATCCCGGGATTGTTTAAGAGCTAAAAAGTTTCAGGTGCTGTAGCCAATTGCCAACATGATAGCTACCTGGTATGCATTAAAATTGACACATTAGTAATGAATTGTTATTGTCACAACCATCACAGGTGACTACATTGTCAAAGGATTCTGGCATTCTAAAATCACAATCAAGACGAATGAATGAAAATGATGGCTTGCAAGCCCTAGAATATTTTGGGAAGTAGTAGGGAACTTGTTTGTTTGGCCTGGTGGGGGACTCGTCCAGCTTGGAGGTGGTATACAAAGTACATTCTTGAGTCTAAGAGCTGAATGTGACACGAGCTGGAACCCCCTTGTCTTTACCCAGTGCCTAAACTTTGTGCTGTAGTCTTCCTGGTCTCAATCTTTGTTGAGTATGCAGATAGTACAATTGTGATAGACATTTGACCTACGTATATGAACTATAGTGGGCAGATAGTCACATGATTTATGGTCTGTTTTGGGAAGTAAAGTAAGAGTTAGATTTACAAAAAGGGCAGGACATGCAGTGATTGTCCTAATGGACAAAATGAGTCCAAATACATGTAGATGCAACTCCAATGTCAAAATAACCGTTTATTTGTAGCAGTGCAGGATTGCACGTCAATCCCACTTTTGCGCACACATGATGTTGAGCAAACCTTTGACCTTTGACACTTCTATTAGGCCGTTAGCTACTTCTTTGTGCCATATGATGGCTACACCGGTGAGAGGGTTAATTGGCCGTTCTTTTCCACACAGAAATTAAGGAACTGCTGTCAAATGTGGATGATACTGAGCTTGGTAAGTGACACCAGTAGTAGAGTGTATATATCTCAATACAATACAAACACTTGACATTGCCTTTTCATCACACTATATTACACTAGGAGAAACATGTTTGAGTGCTATTGCCTTCACCTTTGATATCGTCTCAAAAGTATATATTTCAAGCATAATTGTATATATTGCCTGCATAATATACTTGGCCTGAGATATAGCATATTCCCGCACGCTCATTTTAAGGTGAAGGAGATATTCTCGACGTATTCGAGGAAGTGGTGAGCCTAGCTGGAAGGTGGCCAAGTATTTGTATTGTCTTGAGACTGCTACCATCTCATGAAGATACCATTGCTAGAACCTGTCATGGCATTCCAGAAGATTGCCTGCGGAAAGTGCTCTCTAAGTGGCTTCAGAGGTGCTATGACACTACTAGGCATGGCCCTCCAACATGGCGGGTGTTGGTTGCAGCTGTCGCTAATTCTGTTGGTGGGGATAACCCAGGTCTGGCTAAAGAGATTGCAAGAAGCCATCCAGGTGAGGATGTAGCTATAGCACTCTTAATTCATTAAGTATCTGTATTGTAGCCACAATCACTGGCCTGCCGGGACAGTGTTCCTGGGAGTTGTGAATTCTTATTATTAGTGTGGCAGAGCAGAAGGCTTTTGATGACCAATATATGTGGTTAAACTCAACCTTTCGTTCACTTCATGCCATCAAAACAACGTTTCATCTATTTGTAGCAGAAATATCCCACAAACGTGGGATATTTCCATAGCCCATTGAGAATAGTATAGATTAATCAATGTAAGGCATCTGCAATGGACACTACCATTTAACTTAAAAGCTTCGGCTCTAATTGAGGAGAGAACTTTTCTTTACTCCAATAGCTACATAACTTGATTATTCTACAGGCATCACACACAGTGCTACAAGTACCCCACCACAAGCTAAATCATCTACCAATTCTTCGAACACAGTAGTTTCATTGCATGCACAGTATCTTCGAGACAGCTATCAGACCCAGATCCCAACCTTTCTTACTCTCCAGTGGCCACCTCCACCCACTCACAAGGTCTTCCACCTGGCAATGATACAGGGAAAGAACATTCGGTACGGTCCCATTGATGAGGAAATGGTCAGACTGACTCTGCGAGGGAAGGTGAGTGACATTCTTTACGAAAAGGAGCCAGTGGAACTTAAAGATATCTTTGAAATGGACAATGCCAAACGCAAAGTCATCTTAATTGAGGGGGCCCCTGGATCAGGCAAAAGCACACTGGCTTGGCATGTGTGCCAAATGTGGGAATCTGGAAAACTGTTTCAGGACTATCAGACTGTTGTGTATGTCCAGCTGCGAGACCCAACGATCCAGTCAGCTCAGTCCATAGAAGATATCATTCCTGCAGAGAGCAGGGACCAGGCAAAAAGTGTGATGGAAGAAATTCGATCCTGCAGAGGTCAGAATCTACTGATAGTCCTAGACGGTTGGGATGAGCTACCATCCCATCTCCATGCAAAATCCATTTTCCATGAGCTCATTGTCTCTCCTCAGACTTTGAACTTACATTTCAGTGCAGTTATCGTAACTTCTCGACCGATTGCTTCAGGTGAGCTTTATCGCTTCATTTCTTCTCGTATTGAAATTCTCGGATTCACCCCAACTGAAGTGCAAGACTACTTCACAGAGGCACTTGGTGGGGAGGCTCAGGCTGTACAGAAGCTGCAGAATCAACTGAAGGAGTGTCCGATGGTGGAAGCAAGCTGCTATCTCCCTCTTAATGCTGCTATAGTTAGCCACTTATTTCTAGCACAGAACTACAGCCTACCAACCACCCTCCATGGAGTGTTTACGATGCTTGTTCTCTGCTGTCTCAAACGACATGTAGCAAAACAAGAGGGAGAGAGAGGAAAACAGCGTATTACATCTCTTGACAACCTTCCATCAGATATTGATCTTTTGTTTAAGGATGTGTATACACTAGCCTACCATGGGGTTATGGATAATAAGGCTACGTTTCCAATGGAGTACTTGGAGTCACGTGGACTACCGAAGATATCACAAACTCTTGGTTTGCTTCAAGGTGTACAAAGCTTTACACCCCTTGATGATACTTCACCATCTTACTATTTTCTTCACTTGTCTGTTCAGGAACTTCTAGCCTCTTTTTATATCTCCAAGCTACCGGGAAAAGAGCAAGTAGTAGTGTTTAATAAGCTATTTGGGGAGCCTCGATTTGCGGCTGTGTTTCGATTTTTTGCCGCGTTTACTAAACTGGAAAATGAAGGTATCAGGAGGGTAATTGTTGATATCATTAACAAGGAGAACAAGCACCAGATTTTATATCTTCTCCACGGACTTTACGAAGCTCAGACTCTCTCTCTGTGCGAGTTTGTGGGCTCTCAGTTGAGTAGAGATTTGGACCTTAGTTACATTACAGTGAGCCCAGTAGACTGCCTAGCAGTTGGCTACTTTATTGCTTGCTTCCATGGAAAGTTAACAGCAGATCTACACAAGTGTTCGCTTGATAGCTATAGAGTTAGGTACCTTACTAAAGAATTGTCCAAGTGTACTATCTCTACCAGTATGCAGAAACCGGACTCAGTAGCCGCAGTTGCTGGTGTGTCTAGCTGTTTGGAGTTGAAACTTGAGTGAGTTCATTAAGTAGTGCGGTACAGAGTTGTTCCGGTACTGATCATTTCTGAACTCTGTAGCTAATGCTTTAAGTTTGCTTTGTTTGATAAAGAGTTTTTTGTTGAATCAACTATTAAATAGGCATAACACGTACTGGTGTCATTAGCCACACAGTGACTTCCAACTGTAACACTACATCAGGAGTTTAAATTTATGTAAGTACACTTGCATGCCCTGAAGAAAATTGGACTCCATTGCCTGACATCATACCGTAGGCACTGAAGAATAATAATGGTATTTGATAAGTGGCTGCCTATTGATGTGCATTGCCATAATTACACAACAGACTACAGCATGTACATGCAAGTTCCTCGTGTACGCTCCTCATGCATGCACCTGATGAATTCCCGGTGCTGCCACAACAGTGAGCACACACAACAGTGAAGAATGACAGCAGAGCCTGTACACGATTGAGTTTCTTACCCTTTGTCTACATACAGTTGTAAATTGTTCAAATCATTAATTGTTGAAAAACATTAATGTATACATGCTAAGGCAGAAATGAAAGGTTAGACTCATTTCATTATAGCTGATATAACCATCAAAATCTGACAAGAAGCCCTCATAGTTAAATACCCTCCCAACATCAGCACCTGCCCATACTGTGTCAAAGAACAGCCCCAGGCCTGATGGCATGTATAAGTATACTCTGCACCATCTCTGAAGGTGCTAATTCTGCTGACTGTCAGTACAGACTGTCTCACCATGGCAATATAATATGTGTACATCCTACCTCATCCGATGGACTACTTCTCTTTCCTCAGTCTTCATGACAATATTGTTGGTACTGAAGGAGCAGCTCTCCTGTGTGAAGAGAATGTCATCCACTTGTTGAAGACACTAAAGTGAGTTCACTTACCGTATTACTGTTGTCACATAGGTAAACTTCAATCGGTCTTCTAGTGTTTTCATGACTCAAGTATATTCCTGTCTATCACAGCAGTTAATGAACTAGTTGTTCATAAGTAAACCTTTCCCCCTGCTCTAAGGAAAGCCATACTGTGCAGGTATGTGCATGTCTAGTATACTTGTACACAGGACCCGCATATCCCATATATGGAAAGTTGTAGCATAACCCTAGTCTCAAAATGTGCTCTTTCAGAGACCGTGACAACACACGTGTACAGCAGTCAAATGAGTCTAACCAAAATAATTTCATTCAATCTGCCTTAGCATGTATTATATTAACTAACAATTGTTTTTCAACAATGATTTGTGTGTCTGAAATGTAAATAAACTACGTAAGTAACAATTACATCGTCATTGTGTACTAAGAATGGCTTAGGTGTGGGCTAGATCAGTTTATGACCATCTTATTGTAGTGAGTATAGCAACCCCACACCACCTATGAGGGTGTAGCTTTAAAATCCACACTTGTGCACTGGAAATTTATTCCAGCTAATCTACAGGTGATCCTTCTGTAGCCACTGAAGTGATAACATCACCAGGCTCTGAAAGAGATGAGCCAAGGAGTTAGGCTAACTGCAGATGTCAATTGAGATCTCCCTTCACATACGTGCAGTGGCTGTAGACTACTAACTGTACTAAAATGCTATTACGTTCCACCTACACTGATTGTGGCCACTTGTATCTTTTTACAGTCTTGATTCCAATAGGCTATCTGACAATGCAGCCAGAGCCATCGCTGATGCTCTGAAGGTCAACGACAGTCTGTCAGAACTATCGTGAGTTTAATGGGCGTTTGCTCTTGATGATTGCCCACTAATGTTTACTGATGAGTTGCAGCTAAGCCTTAGACGACTAGGATGTTCCAAATAGGCTTTGAACTTCCTCTCTATAAATACCTCTCCACAGGATGGGTGTGTACAGACAACAAACTCTAAAATACTGATAAGCTTCATCGACTGTCTGTACTTCCACTTGCCTAGAGAGAACACATTCAGTTAGGTAGTACTGTGTTATATACATTACTGCCATTTGTGTCTCTGCACAGTCTCGCTTCTAACAGGATAACTGAAGAAGGCGGGAGAGACATCGCCGACTCTCTGAAGTGCAACAAGAGCCTGAGAAAACTGAAGTGAGTTCAGTCACTGTTTGCTCTTGTTTTTTACCCTCTCAAGTTTATTTAATAGTTACTGTAGCTATTCCCAATGCTTAGACAGCTTACTCTTTTTACAGATTATTAACACCAAACAGGAAGCTACAAGTGTTGTTATTATACTTATAGTCTCATTAGTATAACAACAATAATAGCTTAGGTGACATTACTGGGTGGGAGTTAAAGCCTCATACGGGTATTGTAATACATAGCACTCCACACTGCCTATGATGGTGTAGCTTTACAACACACACCTGTACACTGGGGAAATATCTTTCAGCTATACTACAAGTGTTCCTTCTGTAGCCACTATTGTGAAAGCATCACCCCAGGCCCTCTCCACTGTGTATGAAAAAAGATGAGTCCAGGAGCTATCCAGCTACTGATGTCAGTTGAGATCTGCCACATACATGTGGTGGTTACATATTACTAACTGCAAAACTACTGATAAGTCCATCTACACTGATAATGGCCATTTGTGTCTCTTTGTACAGTCTTAGTCTCTGTCTCTTGTTCTTGTGTCTCTTTATACAGTCTTAGTTACAATATGCTATCTGACATTGGGGCCAGTGCCATTGCTGAAGCTCTGAAGGTCAACAACAGTCTGACAGAAATAAAGTGAGTTCAATAGTTGCTTGTTCTTGAAGATTACCCTCTCATGTATACTGTGGTACAAGTCGGTTCCATCACTCGGTTTTGGTGCACGGTTTAGTCCTTCATGTAACTACCCTTAGCTTGCTACATTTGACATGCAAGCATGCCCTCTTTCATAGGCAGCCCAATTCCCGTGCCACTCTCTGCAGTGGAATATATACCATGTATGCACTTGTTAGTAAATGTGTCTGCACTGCTAGGATTCTCCCTATAGCAAAATCTTTATACTGTGGAGTGACCTATAAAACAAGTCTGACATTTCATGTCTAAAAAACCAGCCGGGCACCTTTCCCGTACATTACAATAAGTTACACACAACTCAGCGTAGGCCAAGCTAACTGCAGCTGCAGAACGACGAATTATAGTAACTATACTACAGCATAGTCATGTTTCCAGACCTACAAATTATAGGCATGCTGTAGAAACAACGCAGTTCAGCGAAATTGCCGACTCAGCAGTTTTGTCGTGCGCTTCTAGTTAGTAGTTATACGCCACCAAAACAGGATCTTTACGGCTGCCTACCAAGTTTTCGCCACCTAGGCAACTCACAACTACCCTCGTTTGCTGTAGCTTGGCCTGCAAACCTCCAAAAGCTGCTATATACTGCAGTTGCATAGTAACGTATGACGTAATATACTGCGCACGTGATAAGTGCGGACGCACAAACAAACAGACGCGGAAAACGTAAAGCAATCTTAGGACCAGCCGTTCGCGCGCTGCGCGCGCTCCGGCTGGTAAAAAAATCATTTTCTATAACCATGGTTGTAAAAAGATAATATCAGTATAGAGTACATGTGTAATGCTATATAAAACATTGTGTGTCCACTTTATGCTACTTTTAGTTGGCAGTCTCATTAACACACTTCAGTCTTAGGAAGACATTCACTAATTAAACTTTGGATACTAAACTCTGTACAGAAGTCCCCAGTAATTCCCTTTGGAGTGGTATAGGCTGTATGAATTCTTCCCACGACATACATTTTGTCATTGGAATTCACACTTCACTTTCATCTCCTGGAATTATCACAGCCTTCGTCCTTTACTTCATGACTTGGGGAAACACTGTGCCTGTGTTCATGTTGCCTCATTCCAGCTCCTTTTCTTTATCCCTTACAGTCTCTACCAAAACCGGATATCAGACGAGGGAGGCAGAGCCATCGCTGCAGCTCTGAGGGTCAACAAAAGCCTGACATTTCTATCGTAGGTTCACTGTAGTTACCTCTTGGACTTTGCCCTTTCAAGTTATGAAAACGTTGACCCCTCAAACGTGTATAGATGCAGACATATGAAATACTTACTTTGTGTTGGACCTATTGTAAGTTCAAAGTTGTTTACTCTTGGATTTGGCCTGATGACATAGCCAGGCCCTCTCCACTGTGTGTTGAATGGTCAGAGCACTTTATAGATCCAATTTGTGCTACACTAATACTGCTTCAAATCAGACATTGATTATTGCCATTTATGCCTTTTTCCAGTCTTAGTCACAATAAGCTATCTGAAAATGGGGCCAGTGCCATCGCTGCAGCTCTGAAAGTCAACGACAGTCTGACAAAGCTGTAGTGAGTTGAATCATTGTTTGCTCTTGATTGCCCTTTCATGTTTACTGATGAACGGAAGCCTTACACAACTAGGATGCTACAAATGAGTTACAAGTCCTGTAGAATTTAGTTGCTACCACTGCTTGATATTCCCCAGCCCTCAGGGCAAAAAGCAAAACTTCATAAGCACAGGTCAATAGTTTGTTTTTTTTTACCACAGTTGTGTCAATTACCAGTTACAGTATTTGGGGTGCGAGAGATTCATGGATCTATAAGGGTGGGGCCAGTATAAAATTAACTAGTGGTACACAGTATTCCATCTACAGTCTTGTGGGAATTCAGTTGCATTATTTTATGGAGCAAGACAGGCCTAGCTGGCTGCTCGGCTAACTTTAATTTTTGATCAGAGAATGGCAGTCGTCACTCTCCTGCTGCCGAACCAGCCTTACCAACTGTTGAGTAACCTCTCATCAATGTGCCCTCTTTTCTTTGCCGCTGCATTATTTCTGTGTCACTTCGCATGTAGCCTCCCTACACTGCTGTCTCTCTTTTAGTGTTGTACTGTAGCACAATATACTCTCTTTTAGAATGGTACTGGCTGTGGGAATGATATAAAAATGTCATATTGAAATTTATATTTCATTTTTATCTCCTGGAACAATTACAGCCTTCCTTTCTTTACTTCATGACTTGGGGAAGCACTGTGTCTATACCACTGCTGCATCATTGCAGGACCCTTATTTTATCCATTCACAGTCTCTATAACAACCGGATATCAGACAAGGGGGGCCGAGCCATCGCGGCAGCTCTGAGGGTCAACAAACGCCTGACATCTCTAGAGTAGGTTCATTGTTGTTACCTCTTGCCCTTTTAAGTTAAGGAAAAGTAAACATGTATAAATTCACACATGACATGCCTACTTTGTGTTGAGCCTGACAGAACTGTTGTGAGCTCAAAGTTGTTGGCGTTTTGACCTGATGACATAGCCTCATTCTAGGCCCTCCCCACTATGCAAAAAAGAGCAGGTCCTCTAGCCTTTCTCTACATACATGTATGCCATAAACTCTGGAGTACAAGTACCAGTACTTCTATTCAGAGATTGTGCATTTTTGTGGCACAGATTACGTGGGGTACTTCTAATTATGGGGTACTTTTCGATGAGATTACAAATACGGTAGTACAACAGCAAGCACATTAAACTGTAGTGTTTTCTTGACTTCACTGTACTCTGGGATTGTCGTAGTGCTGTTCTGACACGAGCGGTCTTTCTTTGTACTGAAGTGCATACCTACTCACAAGGCAGTTCTATGCCCCACTGGCAGCCCATGCATACGCCTTCTGATGCAGACCTACATGTAGGGTGCACGCTTAGTTTGCTTAGTTGTTCGATGGTACTTACATATATATTCATTTGGGTACTTATATTTGCCTGGGTAGTACTATTAATAGCAACTGGTTTAATTGGTACTTACCGGTATATTCATAGGGTACTTGTATTTGATGGGTACTTATACTTCAGAGTTTATGGTATGGCACCACATGTATGATTATACAACTTTTACAAACTATAAACTACTGCTAGATCCCCACACTGCCTAAACTTTCACTTGGTAGATACTGAGCTACACAGATTGTGAACACTTGTGTCTCTTCACAGTGTGAATTACATGGGGATCACTTTTGGGTGAGACCTCCCTCCCTGATGTGATCTTGCAGTTGTTACAGTCCAGAAAATAAAACTCAAATGTCTTTGTATAAAATATGTAGTTCATTAAGTGCTACAAGTTTTTTGAGTGTCCCTGTCTGCAGAGAGATGACAGAATTTAATTAGTAGATGCAGTCGCTTTCCATACAGCAAATCCTTTACACTGCAGAGTGACCTGGGAATGAACATCTCGTACAAATGTGGTTATATAATGTATCACATTATAAGTATAAGGTGTGCACATGTACATCGTGTGCTCACTCAGTAATTTTCTAGTGTTGCATTATTCTTTTTATCTCCTCACAGTCTTGATAACAACCAGATATCAGATGAGGGAGGCAGAGCCATCGCTGCAGCTCTGAGGGTCAACAAGAGCCTAACAATACTACGGTAGGTCCACTGTTGTTAGCTGTTGTTGCTACTTATACATTGAAAATAGATCCTGACAAGTTGTACCTCTGTACACAAAAGGTTTGATTAGTAATCTACAAAACAAAATTTGGAAATATTTTGGCATCCCGTTCTGAGTATTGCAATTTGAATGAAGTAGCTATATAATAATGAGTAGTGACAGTGTGCATGCAGTGGTTTGTCTTGCCAGAGACTGACAGCAACATTTTACCTCATTCTCAGGCTCCGTGGGAACTATGGCATCAGCTCAGCGATGAGAGGACAGCTCCAAAAGGAATCCAAAGGAAGAGTAGACTGTTAACTGAGCATTTTAATTATTGTACAACTATAATTATACAGCATGGCATTGTATTCCACAGTGGTTTCTAGTAAGTTTTAGTCCACATTAAAATCTTGTTTCTTTTTGTCCAGTGCTTATACATGTAGTACTTATACAGATGTAAATGTGCTGAATTATATTTATGCAGTATAATAATAGATGGCCTTTAAAGGTCATAGGAAAGTATACTTACGATGGGAACGTTTTCACATTCTGTCCCTGAGTACTAGTGATACCAACATTCAGAACATTAAAATGCCAGAAAGCCGTGATGGATGAAACAATCTCCCGAATCAGATTATTTACGTTGGTGTATATGGGGTATCCAATGTTGATGTTCCTCTGGATCCTGCTTCGACATGAGTTGACAGTTGTGGGTGGAATGGGGTTCTGGTATGGAAGAGTCTGATTTCTTAAATTGCTTGTGGTATGGGAACTTCTGCATGCAGGTCTACGGACATTGTCATTGATCTCCAAGTAAAGCTCATTGTATTCTTGTTAGGGTATAGTGCACCTCTGATGGTAGTGGTGAAAAGTCCCCAGTCGTAGCAAAATATCCTGGTTTATATTTCTTGCAAAAAGGACAGATGCTCAAGGTGTATAAAATGCGTATAGTCCCTCCTCTCTGGGATGTATCCTCAAAATATCTCTGCTGACATCAGGATCATGAAATGTGACCTCACATATGCTGAGGTACATACATGTGGCATACACACACACATACATGACACACAACTGCACACACACACACACACAGGCATACACAATGATCCAAGCGCACTCCCATGATTTGACCGCACTCATGGCACTAGCTGTTGTCTGAGTGCACTCATTCTATCTCTATCAGTGCACTAGCAATTACATTGAAGTGCACTCTCATGATCCAAATGCACTGAACTGCACTTGCACTTGGATCATGGGGTGCACTTGGATGAATGGAGTGCACTTAGATAATCGGAGTGCACTTAGATCTTGGAAGTGCACTTGGATTATGGCAGTGCACTCCCATGATGCAGTGCAGAGCACTCAAGTGCACTCCCTTATGATTCATGTCTCATCATTTTGCAGGTACCAAGTATTCTCTCTACATTTATATATGCTGTTAACTAAGCTAAGTCACTGCCTTTACAGTATCCAAAAGACTGTGTATGCCTACTACAAAACAACCAACACACCCACCCACACAATCATGGGTTGAATATCCATGACGAAAAAGATTCCACCCAGCACCTTCAAAGTGAAGAACATGTATGACTATGGAGGTCACTTCCACTAATTAGCACTTCCAGTTGTATAGTATTGGTTAGAGTGGTTAGTCTCGTGCAGGGGAAAGAATATTGGACGACGTTTAGGAGTTTCAAACATTATCGAAAGAGGTGAATAGAATTACACAACCAACACAGAATGGGAGTGAAATGTAATACCATTATGTACAACACAGGTACAATACAATGCCCTGCAATGCAAAATTACAACATTAATGCAATGTCAGTAAGTTCAAACTCTTGATTGCGCAATTTTGAAACAATTTTGTCTTTACCCTGGAAATTACATTTCTCCAGGATGACAGAAAGAGCATATCGATCATGTTCCTTTCGTCTGGGCAAACGAGCCATTGCATCTTGATGGCGCTCAACTATACCTATATGATTATACGTACCAGGGTAATTTGTGCCTTCTTTGTCAGTATGCATACGGTCGAAGTCTATCATCCAGGCTTCTTGGCCAGCACTACTGAATAGAAGGTTCTGCTTTCTAATGTCACTGTGAACGTAGCCTTCGTCATGAAGCTTGCCAAGGTCACGAATGATGTCTCGAAAGTGCTGTAGTTGCTGGGGGTCGTGGTCTCCTCTTATGTAACTATACTTCAGACACTGAACACGTCCCTGCGTATCAAGGTTCTTCAATGACATACCAGGTAGGTAGTCTGTATGAATCGAAGTCATTGCATCATAGAAATTAGGTGAGAAGCGCCGGTGCTCACTGTCATACATTTTATACACAATTTTCTTGTCGGCAGAGCGAAACAAGCGACAATCCCTTTTATTCGTAATCCAATCACAGACCTCACCACCAAACAGTGGTACCATGGTAGGAGGAGTGTCTGAGATGAAGAGGTGCTGTTTCTGAAGAAGAGTATGAACCGCTCCGAACAAGACAGCAAAGAAAGCATGACAATCACAAGCGGGAGAAAACTGAAAACCGATTTCGCAGACTTCTATTTGGTATACATACCCATCACTGGCCACATAGACAAACAGTTTAGCTTCATCGCTTGTAAAAGATAATCCAAGCTTTGTTGTCCAAGTGCTGTTTCCAGTAGACACTGATTCGATAAGGTAGCCAGCTGTCTCCCTTCTCGCCATGCTCAAATCACAGAACTTGTAGACACCCAACAATACTGGATACATAGGACATTCATCACACAATCCAGAGACATACAAGTCATGATGATGAATTGTACCCTTGTTGTTTTTGGTTGGAAACTGATGCATACACGCACCTGCAGAGATGTTATTGTCAGGAAACCAAAACCGGTTAAGTGCACGAGCAAAGCATGCGGCTAATGTGAGTTCACACGTTCTCACATCGCCATCGAAGATATCAGGACTATCTGGAAATGAGCACACGTTCAAGAAAGCTGTGGCTATGATCTCCAAGGACTGAACTGGAATGGTATGCTGCATTCCAGCAAGCACACACTGGACCTGTCGTGCTTCTTGGGCCTTCTGGATGAGATGAAACTGGTTGTATACAATTCCAATGCAAACCAGTGAGCAAACAGTGGTGCGTCATGGACCGTGCTGGCAACAAACGAATCTGATTTACGACCGAAGTCCGACGGGCAGAGATTTCCAAGAGTTGGCAGAGTACCTATAATATGTATGCAAATAGGACGATTTGCTTAACTTTTACTTTGAACAAAGAGCATGCAGGTGCCCCCAATACTATGTGCATCTCAGCAGGTACATGTGTACATTAGCGATGCTGATAGCCTGAGGTTACACAGGACACATCTAACCTTACTTTCACAAGGCATTTGGTCACATGAGCCTCTACCTTACCCTAACCAAGGCATTTAATTCCATTTTCCTGATTAGAGGGGCTACATTGTTCACTATTACAATACCTATTACAATACCTAAGTAAGTGTAGGAACAGTAGTAATGTATGGACGATAATTATTAAAGGTACTCACCTACACGTACTTTTATCTTCTTATGCCTTATATGCAGCAAGAGAGGCTTGTCATCACTCGTCGCAGTCACATAGTGACTCACTGAGGTACCAGGCTGCACCTTATTTCCACCAAAGGTCACAGACACCCGGTTAGGATGAACAATTTCCTGTGCCTTACGAAGGGCGGCTTCAACTATATCTTGAATTTCAATACAATTGTCCACCGACACTTCCATTAGAATCTCATCTTCATCATCAAAGCAAACCCACACCTTCTGTGTCATGTGTTCTGCCATTATCCTGTTATGTGAGAAAGAGGTGAGAGTAGTGAGGGAATAAAGTTAGTCACTATCCAGAACACTCCTTGCCCAGGATGGTCTCAGTAAACGCACTGCGCTGTGATTTGTATATAGCTACTCTGTAATGCATTGGGCTGTGATGTGTAGGAAGTCTGTGAACCCATTGCGGTGTAGGTTAATTAGCTTGCTTCCTTTGTTTTTGTGGAAATACATCCCTACATGAATTTTTTTGCACTTTTTGGTGAAGTTGTATATAGCTCAGGGTGGACAACTAACTGAATTTGGACTATTTGGAAGCGATCCACTGAGAAATAGCTCAGATTTGCTGTTCACTCCGATTCCAAAAATGGATGATTATAGACCATCTATAACCATCCATGATTTTTTCAGATCATGCCAAAATCATCCAATTTTGGATGATTTTAGCATATATTTTTCTATAGGGATGCTAATCCTTCAATAATCATCCAATTTTGGATGATTTATGCCATCCATTTTTGGATGATTTATTAAACTTTAACCAAGCATCCAATTTTGGATGATTTATGCCATCTATTTTTGGATGATTTATTAAACTTGAAGGGAACATCCAATTTTGGGTGATTTAGGCCATCCATTTTTGGATGATTTATTAAACTTTAACCAAGCATCCAATTTTGGATGATTTATGCCATCCATTTTTGGATGATTTATTAAACTTGAAGGGAACTTCCAATTTTGGGTGATTTAGGCCATCCATTTTTGGATGATTTATTAAACTTGAAGGGAACATCCAATTTTGGATGATTTAGGCATTCCATTTTTGAATGATTTATTAAACTTGAAGGGAACATCCAATTTTGGATGATTTAGGCATTCCATTTTTGGATGATTTATTAAACTTGAAGGGAACATCCAATTTTGGGTGATTTAGGCCATCCATTTTTGGATGATTTATTAAACTTTAACCAAGCATCCAATTTTGGATGATTTATGCCATCCATTTTTGAATGATTTATTAAACTTGAAGGGAACATCCAATTTTGGATGATTTAGGCATTCCATTTTTGGATGATTTATTAAACTTGAAGGGAACATCCAATTTTGGGTGATTTAGGCCATCCATTTCGCGTATTCGAGTACGGTCTCGCGCGTGACGTCACATCCGTTACACACGGACGGACGGACAGAACTAACGTTAAAGTATTGATTGATGATGATTGATGATGATACATATAAACGCTAGCTGAGATTGTTGAGCCCATAGCACGCAATTATTGGCCTCGCTGCGCTCGGCAATTATCACTTCATTAGTCTCAAGATGCCGTTTGGAAAGGATGCGCTGACTGAAGAGAATCTCTACCAAATTGTGGAGACTCTAGCGGAACTGCGCAAAAACCCTGAAGTTTTGCAAAATATCAGGCAGTACGCAACGTCGTGTGCTAGTTGGGGAGAAATATTGTCTGAGTTGTTGGTGAAACCTCGCCTGTTGTATGCTCGTCAAGGGTATCCTGGGGAACAGAAAGTGCCGTTCGAGGAGATTGCACAGGAACTACGAAAAGGCAATGCAGTAATCGTAAGTGTGAAGCTGCCCAATCAGTATAAAGGTTCGGACCACTGCTTTACCCTCGAGCCGAAAATCGGAGGAAGGGCACGGGTTCTCCACGCTTGGCAGGACATGCATACTTTACGGGCTGAGGAAGCCATGCCGATTGACGAGTTGGTTGGTTTGCTGAAAGGCTTGGACCTGGAATTACGGCCAGAAAATGTCCCCAAATTGAAGGAAATCCGAGGTAAGCTCTGGGGATCAGACCACGCAGACCCAGGCACGATTGGAGAGCAGTCGGCGAGAAGGAAAATCAGTTTTGACACTGTCATAAGCGGCAAACCGAAGCTTCCGCTTGAGTTCAGTGAAAACCTGAATGACCTGGGTAAGAAGCTGGTTGGATTCTCCGAGGAAGTGAAGCCTGTACCCCGCGTGCAGGGACCGAAACAATTCGCAAAGGCTAAACCGTGGGCAAAGGCTGCTGGTTATGGTGGACTCCTAGGTGCTGGTTTGGGTTTTGTGTTTGCAGCTGGGGGAGTGCTGTTGACTGATGAAAGTGAAGGCAAGTGGAAGAATGCCGCCATAGAAGGAGGGAAGGGTGCATTGGGAGGGGCAATTGGGGGTGCTGTTGGTGGAGCAGCCGCAAAGGGCTTGGCGCCAACATTCGCCCGATTGGGAGTGTCTGTGTTTCGTGCAAATATCCTTGCAGGGGTCGCAATGTCTGGCGTGTTCGCAATTTGGGACGTCGGCCAGTGGGCGGCAAACAATATAACAGCAGTAGACCTGCGCAAAAGAGTTGCAGCGAATTTGGGGGGAGCAGCAGGCGGTATTGGTGGAGATATTCTTGCTGGGATAGCAGGAGGAGCTGGTGGAGGATTTTTTTTTGGCCCCATCGGGGCAGCGGTTGGTGGAGTTGTTGGTGGGATCACTGGCGGCGTAGCTGCAGGAATTGGAGGGGCCTTTGGCGGACTGGCCCTCGACAGGGCGATATGGAACGAGGACGAAGACTCTGTTATGAACAGCTACGAGTTTTTCGGATGGCGTTCTGTTCGGCGCCCTCAACGACCTGTAAAGACTGCAAAGGAAATAGTGGATGCCTACACGAAGAAATTGAAGGACAAACCAAAAGAGGTCATTGACGACGAATGGGCAACCTTTTGCACGGCAACCCTTATGGTGTTGCTACGAGCTATGTACCCAGAATTTGTGGAGCTACTAGAGATGGCTAAGAAACTCCGCGAGAATGAAAACGATGGCGTTCCCATCATTGGCACTGCAATGTTTGCATCGCTATCACGTAAACAGGTATAACTAGCTCCTGCTATCTTTGTAACGATCGAAATTAATATTAAGTATGGTATACCGTAACCGTAGTAGTAGTCTAGCATGTTAGCTGTGTGTGTATATAATATATCATATCCTGTATTAGCATACTCTTCCTGTTGCACTGTCATTCTTTTGAGTCCTGTATTAGCATACTCTTCTGTTCACTGTCATTCTTTTGAGTCCTGTGTATATATAAGCAGCTCTGCTGCTTTTTGCATAGCGATATTATTGTTAATACCGTCGGCTATCAGCCAACGCATGCAGTCTTCTTGCGTATTCTCGCGCAATCACATTCTATTAGATGACGTCACATCCGTGACACACAGACAGACAGACAGAACTAACGCCAAAGTATTGATGATATGTGTGTGCATGTACGTAATATTTTCTACCCTACAGCAAGTTGTTTTTTTTTTTTTTGGCTGAAGTTTACGTATTGACCAGTGGGTTGTTGTTTGAGGTCAAATGAGTGAACATAACGAAGAGCCAAGTTGGTGTGTGTGTGTCTGGAGGAGTTCACCAAGAATGCAGAAAAAAAAATGAGCAATTGAATCACTACTTATTCTTGGTTAAAGATAGAAACCAATTCTGCTGATCACTACTTATTCTTGGTTAAAGATAGAAACCAATTCTGCTGATCACTACTTATTCTTGGTTAAAGATAGAAACCAATTCTGCTGATTCACTAATGTGATTTTAGCATTCTTGAAGCACTCCCTCTGCAACTGAACCAATAACCATCTGCATTGGTTTGCGTTATTAAAATAAGGAAGCTAGTGATGCATGTTTCCACTGTCCTTAATGAACTCTCTTGAGCCACACATGTACACACACACCACCACCAAATTAGCTCTACAGTTTCACAGTATTCACTTGTTTAAAACTAAAACAACATCCCACTGGTCAATATATTATTGGGAATTCATGTTTTTTCGCTGTGTATCTTTCCAAATTCTTGGTCAATTAACCTTGTTTCCAGTCCTTCCTACCCTTGCACTCACAGCTGTGGAGAAAAATGGAGGAGGAAGGCCTGTTACCACATATCACATGCTGTGACGTAGTTATATGCCCACGCAACAGTACTTACTTAAGCTTGCCCACACACTTATTGAAAGACAGCATCTGTTAAGAACAGAATGACTGAAGCAAGGGCTGCTTAACAAACTGCCACAGTAAAATAGGAATTGTCATATTGACCAATGGCTCAGTGGGTTGTGATTTGGGTTTCAAATGAGTGAACACAGCGAAGATAGGGCCAAACTGGAGTGTGTGTTTATCTGGAGGGAGCTCATCAAGAATACATCATCAACAAGCAACAAGCGATTAATGCATCAATAATGTGTTTCCTTATTCTTGGTCAAAGATAGAAACCAATTATGCTGATTCACTAATGTGATTTTCGCATTCCTGAAGCACCCTGAACCAATAACTGTCTGTATTAGTCTCGCATTCTTGACAAGTTAAGTTCTATTACCATTGAGCCAATTAATGCATCACTAATGAGTTTCTACTTATTCTTGTTCAACAATACGAAACAATTCAGCAGATTCTCTAACGTTATCCTCATTCTTGAAGAACTCCCTCTGCAACTGAACCAATAACCGTCTGCATTTGTTCGCCAATTAAAAGTAAGGATTCAAAACGCGCTAGTAATGCATGTTTCCACAGTCTTAATGAACTTCCTCCAACCACACATACACACACACACATACCAGCTTGACCCTGGCTTCACTGTGCTTGAGAGCCACTGACTGTTTGCCTTCTCCTGTGGACAACCAACTTGAAAACCTCTGTAATATGAGAAGCCCTATGCATGCATGCAAGTAAGGATTCTAGCTTGACCCTGTGCCAGTTCACTCATTTGAATCTCAAATGCAACCACCGGTCATTATGACAATTTCTTTTTTTACTCTGCATGCATGAGGACACAGGCCTACATATACGTATACATGGGTGACAGTGTGCAAACCAGATTTAACTTGAGCTACGTATTCGTACAGACAGCCCAGCCTAGATAATTGCATTCCTCAACAGTAAGTACAAAGGTCAGTTTGTCTCTGTACTAATCTACAAACAGCAATGCATATAATTATGTAGTCAGTGTAGAGTGATCACAGCGTTGTTTTGTTTACTAAACTAAATACGTGTTTTAGTAGGAGCAAAAACATCTATATACATCTATAGTTGTAACAAACTAAAACTAGAACTTTGAGGGTAGAATATTTATTCACCAAAATCCACTCTGTTAACTACTATTTTAGTGACCCTTTTAGTTGGCCAACTAAAACTAAACTGAACTTTCCATTTCACTATTAAACTAAATCTGACAGCACGTACTACATCTATTATTACGCCTGGTTGTGTCTGTACGTCCGTGCGTGGTAAGTACAGTAATGAGAAGCCCCATGCATGCATGCAAGCAGGTTTTATAATTAGGTTGCACACTGGTGCTTGGATGAGGTATGAATTCCATTGTTTGGACGTTCCAGTACGTTTTGCAATTGGACTCTGATTACCATACACAAGCATGCATGCAGCCATTACAATCAGGTGTGTCCTTAAACTTAAAGTTGCAATGTCGGTGAAACAGAGATGACAGGACATGAGAAAGATGAACCTGCTACTGTGGTCATGGTAGACTATATACAGACAATGGTGTGACCTTTGTGCAACAGAGGAAAATTAATGCTGTTACGCAAACTAATTATAGCCTGCATTAGTCTCGCATTCTTGATCAATTAAGAATGAGGAAAACCTATTACCATCGACCAGCACTATTGCATCTCATACACCCTCCAGAAGCTAATATTCAGCCTTTTTGTTTACCTAGGTACTGCCCATAAATCAGCTCTTTGAACCCGCACTAAATTAAATTCCAGATTCGGTAAACAGTAAGCGGTACAAATAGTGGGCAGAGCTCCAGCCCCCACCCACTCCGTGGATGACGTGTACACTCCCTCAGTGTTTGACACCTTCCAGTACCTTTTTGGCAAGGACCCCGCCTCCAATGGGACCCCTGGCTTCTTCCAATGGAAGCCCATCTCGTACCAGTCTGGTGGTCGCAAGTCTACCAAGTCGCAGCAGGCTAACGTAGCCTATGCCAGTAATGAGACTCTAGTGGAACATGCCACCATCGCTCGTGGACTGGCCAGTGCTCTGTTTGAACCTTCCACTATCAGTAACGTGACTCTGCTGTACATAGTGTTTGGGACCTCAGGGGATGACACCTATAACCAGTCCGAATACATGACCTGGTGAGGCCGACACTAGATGCTATCAGAGTCTTCTGAAGAGGGATATGTGTTAAGGTGGCCGTAAGGCTGACTCAGTATGGGGGCCGGTTGCTATACTGTAAGGTGTAGCTTAGCTACAGTATACTTCTCCCCTCCTCCCCTTCTCATGCCCTCCCCCTCTCCTCCCTCCCTTCCCCCTCCCCTCCTCCCTCCCCCCGCTCCCCCTCTCCTCCCTCCCCCTCCTCCCTCCCCTTCTCCTCCTCCCTCCTCCCTCCCCTTCTCTTCCCCTCCCCCTCCTCCCTCCCCCCCCCCCCCCCCCCCCCTCCCTCTCCTCCCAGGACTGCTGTCACGGGCTATGTTGGAGTGCCCCACGACAGTCTGTCGATGCTGGTGATCATCACCATCATCCTCGGTCTGGGCATCCCTGTCATAGTCATTCTGGTGGGAGGGGGCTATGTGGTGTATCATAGGAAGCCCTGGCAGAACGTTGTGAGATGGGTGACCACTGTTAGGGGAAGGAGGGGATACACAACATTAAACTAACTGATTTGAGTGATGTATATTCAATTTCACCAGTTTTGATGTGAGTGCAAATTTCATTTAGGATAGTTGCTGGTTTCAGGGATTGTGCTGAGATGTACAGCAGAGCAAGGCTGAACTTTTGGGAGTAACCACTACGATGGCAGCAAAATAAAATATTAGTCCGATTTTTTTAGTATCTATACACTTACAGAATCCCAAGGACGTGATATCCTATACAGTTGTAGGGTATGCAGGTCATTGGAACCAAGGGACGGGTCCTGCAGGGCACGTGAGTGAATCAGCGAATGGGTGGGGCTGGAGCTTGCAGGGCACGTGAGTGAATAAGGAGTGGGTGGGGGCTGGAGCTCTGCCCACTATTTGTACCGCTTACTGTTTACCGAATCAGGGAAGATGAAGATCCTCGGCAAACTGCCCGCGAGGGTTGTTGTGCATGCTAGCGCCCTGGAGATGGTGTTCACTATCCTCCTCTGCCACGGGCTGGCTGTCGGGTGCGGCCACGTGAAGGCCTGGCTTCCCATGATCAGCGACTGCGCTGTTCTAGCGCCGGAGAAGTATCCTTTCCGCCTTGGTTTCGTTGTGGGGGCGGTGCTCATAGCCGTGCAAGCCGTGGTGATCAGCTACGCGGACGGGAGTCCTGCCAGGAGCAAGGTTTCTCTGGCACTGGGAGCGGTGTCGGCTTTCTGTCTGGCAGTGGTGGGGGTTGTCAACGAGGATGAATGCAACCCCGTGCACAGTGGTAGGGTTTGTTTGCATGTGTTGTGTTACTGCAAGGCTGAATCACATCTCTCTGAGATTGTATTAATTTTCTTATGCAGGGGCAGCTGTCATATTCTTTGTGCTGTATGAAGTCAACATGGCTATGAGCACCGCCCCCACAACGAAACCAAGGCGGAACATATCTAAAAAATGGACGTACTGCCAGAAGTGCTACGTTTTGCGATTTCCAAAGCGTGCTCTACTGGAATGAAGCTGTCATGGACCGTGTGGGAAAACGGTGATTACACTGGAATAAAGCTCTTCTGGAAGCCAGAAGAGTCAACAAACGGAGGTCGTTCTGATGATCCGGCTTCTCGGTCCACTGCACTGACACATCGAAAAAAGAAGAAACCCTCCCCATCTACCCAGCGTAGGAATGCCCGCCGGCGTGAGTCTTTTCTTAACAGCAAGAAAATGGAGGAAAATAACCCTGGGTCGAGGATTGGAGACTCTCAGCCTTCCCTTCTATCTAATGCCCACCCCACCGTTTCTCCCCCTACGGATGTAAGTCCTAAGACCGTCATTGCTGGAGATAGGAACTCAGAGTTGGATTTGTCTACTTGCACTGTAGTTGAGTTTGAGCAGCAGGGTGAAATACCAGGTGTGAAATTCACCACCGCCTCTGGAGATGAAGGATGGACTCCTGTAGTGTCCAAGAGGCGGAAGAAGTGTGTATCAGCAACCAGCCTGAGGTCTGCTGAATGTTCAGAGTCCAGTGACGATGAATTACAATCTTTGAAGTCAGCCAGGAGTGTTAGGTATGAAGAACGTGGTGGTGCCCCTGGCTTGCTTGTCCGGAGAGGGTGTACCATGAGTAGTAGGAAATGGAGTGCTATAGTCCCAAGCCCTATTGCCACTAGAACCCGAACAAGAGTTAAACATAATGTGTAAATTCATGGATCATAATTATTTGTCTCATAGGTCATCTTTATTCCCATTAATCTGTACAGATTTCCACATTGTTTTTGTAGGATATAAATTATGCATGTCTCATGGGTCAAATTTGGCCCTCTGCCCTTGGGGCGTGACTATAAAAATTTATCTATCTATCTATCATGGTGGTCCTAACCTGGTACTCCCCTTTGGGAGGAGGCGAAGGCCGCATCCGATGGTCCCATGTGTTGAGACAGCTGTGAGCCATTATAGCCGGGGTGGCTCTAGTGGCTTTTATAGTTATGAGTATCCTTCCAACTTCCCTCAGTTGCATGCACATTATACACGTGTACATGTATAGCTAGGTGCATTATTTATCTATCATAATCTATCTATCTATATTATACACGTGTACATGTGTAGGTGTTGTATTGCAATGCTCAGTCATAGGTTCTGATGCCTTGACAACCTTTCCTTACCAGGCACCAACTGGGGCAAATATTCTCTGCCTATCGCGATCTGTGAATGGTGAGCCAATGTTGAGCCTAGCCTGAAGTGAAACTCATTCCACTCACCCCATGGTTATTTTAGATAATGTATACATGCATGTATAGCAAAGAGCTTTTAGTTGTTGCAAACTATGGCTTAATATGGTAGTGTTTTCCACCTTGTTTCATACTGTATCTGAAGATGTTGTGGATATAATCTTGTTGGTCTACTGCAGGACTGGTACCTTCTGTATCATCCTCTTCAACTGGAGTTTCGCAGGTGACCTGGAAGTCTACAGCATTGATGAAGTCAAGGATAGTCCAGACTCAGAACAATTGCAACAAAAACTCCCCCTGTGAAAGCTGTGTTTTTTATACTATTAATGAAATTGGCATTAAATTTGGCAGCGGGGAGAATTGTCATTAATTTTGTTAAGCGCGATGCGCTGCGGGGCGCCGGACCGTACCGGCCGGCACCGGGCGGTACGCGGTCACATGATACAGCGAGCCCCTCCTAGCCTAGGCGCCTCCTGTACTGTAGATCGATCCTCCTCACATGCACATTGCATAATATTGCATTCTGCCCGCAATGGTAGCACTGGGAAAGGTAGCCTTCAAAACTTTGCTATTAGCAGGGGCCCTTGAGATGACTGCGGTCATCTTCCTCTGCTATGGGCTGGCAATCAAAGAAGGCCACGAGAAACCGTTCCTGCCCACCATCAGCGCTTGCGGGGACCGACCGCCGGAGATGTATATCTTCAGGCTGGGCGTCGCGGTGGGCTCCGTTCTGATAGCCGCGGCGTCCCTGGCCATCTACAGCTCGGACAAGCCCTACTCGGGGTCTGTGGTGAACCTGATCGTGGGACTGGCGGCTGCCTTCGGGCTGGGCGTGGTGGCGGTCGTTAGTGACCGGGAGGTGGATTTGGTGCACAAAGGTACTCGGTGACTGTTGCACAGTACACGCACCTTGCATGCAGAGCAGTGGTCATAATCAATTGCAGGCTAAAAAATGTTCTGATCGAAATTTAATATTAAGTGCTGAAGGCTAGCAGTACACTGTGTGGTGAGCTAATATCGACATTCCTTTTTTCCTCTGCAGTGTCAGCAGTTACATTCTTTGTCTTGGAGAATTTTCTAATGATCCTAATAACAAAACAGTCAACTCTGAGCGTGTCGTGCCCCTCCTTCACCATCAAGGTCTTCTGCTCCGTTGTGGGGACAGTGGCCACAGCACTGAGGCGTATCCTATATTATACAACAATAGTACTGTAGTCTATTGCAAGGTATATATCAGAGTGCAGGGAAGATATATAGTTAGTGAGGTACTAGTGTATACGTAGTTCTGAGTGCACATGAATGCTGACCACTGTCGTTGATGGCCAGTGCATGAGTGTACCAGTACTGTTATGGAGCTTGCATGTGTGTTGTTCCTTATCTGATGGTAGTGAATATTCTGTTTGGGCACAGCGCTAGCCACTACTTCACCACTTCAGACTTCCCCGTCCTTGCTGTGGCGGAGTGGTGAGTGGATAAGAATAGCCTGCTCTGACCCTGCAGCTGGGGAATATATCAGTGGTGTGGGGACAGACCGGGCATGCTACAATAGCAGTGAGGTTTTGAATCACCATGGCAACCTCATTCCCACTCACGCATGCAGCTTCTGTGCTTCAGTGTTCCATACTGGCGGCATGTGAGCATGTGATTGTACACTATAATATGCAACGGAGAATACTGTCATTTACATCATTGCCAAAAATTAATATGCATTTGAAGGGCTGAGAACCAGAGTGGTCTAACCTAATAACTTCCACCTCCCAAACTTGAGATAAAAATGTAATTTATACACTGCAAAAAAAAAAATGTTTTTGACTACTGAGTGATACCCGATCTGGGTAGCTATGGATGTAGGAGTTAGACCACAAAGTGGTGATTTGTTACTCCTATAAGATATTTGGCATTTATACAAATTATGTACAAATTGTGAGTCTTTTATCTACATGGGACTCAACATTCCAAATGGAGGAGGTTCTAGGAGCCTGAGGTTCCTGGAACCTTCTCCAGTTACTGAGTCACATGTTACATGTATATATAGTGATGAAAGACCCACAAAAATGTATGACGTGTATTCAAAACACCACTTTCAGGTCTAACTCCTACATACACTGTCATCTGCAATTCAGGTAGCCACTAAGTACATAGTCAACATATTCTTTGCAGTGAAGAGCTAGTTACTCAAAAGTTAAGACTTTCATCATAATTGTCACACTCATGCACTTTTAAATTGATTTTGTACAAATTATGCACTTTTCAGTGCTTGATTTTGGGTTGGCCCAATGTGTAAAGTCTTGCATAGAACTGCAGTGGGAGGCTTGTAAGGTGTCCCATTTTCCCTTGCTCGTTCAGGACAGACACCTTTGTTATCATCGGGTTCTACCTCAGCTTGTCTATAGACTTCCCTGGCTATTACCTGGGTGTGGTCAGAGAGGAGGGAGTGGGGCGGGGCAAGGAGGAGTAGGAGGCGAGGCTTAAGAGGAGCTGGGAGAAAGAGACTATTGAGGAGTAATTGAACTTTTTTATTGCGTACTAATAATCTTGAACTTTTTATTGTTAATTTGTGTACTAACAATCTTGTCGAAAGTATGAATGAGGGTGCGCACTAATTATTTATTTTATTTGTGCACAGAAATCTAGGAATATTATCTGCTTAGATACATTATTTTATGCATTCTATTGTCGGAAGTGTTGTAGAAATTAATTATTGTTGATTGTCTATGTACAAGTACTGTATAATATCAGTCACTGTAGGTATAGGAATGGAATGTGGACCTAACGTTGAGCGCGCATACTGGCGTTGGAATGGAATCATCGAGTATGGGTATTGGACGCGAACGCAGTGCAGTTCAAGTAATTTGCAGTGGAAGATGTAGCGAGCGTAGACGAGAGGAGCAGTCAATCCAGCGCTGATTGTGTTGTGTACAAGCGTGCATTCTAACGGCCGAGGTAAGCTGGTTAGGACGGCACGGAGTGTGGCTGTTGTACAATATTCCAAATAAAGCCTCCTTGATTTTCTCCTCTCATTTCAGGTCCAGCTTACTTCAGGTCTTGTCGGACCAACTACCACCCACGCCCAACTAGTCACACAATCAAGTGCGTTCATCATTGTTTGTATGGAATATTTTTCTAGGACCAATGTGGGCCCATGCGTGCTGGCTTGGATCGCGGGGTGGGTAGAATTTTACATTATTTTGTAATTTATCCCTGCTAATAGTAGGGGACGCGGAGTGGCCCCCCCACACTCCGCTTCCCCTTCGTATACAGAAGGGAGCGCGGAGTGGCCCCCCCACTCCGCTTTCCCTACTACCGTATTGTCCCGAGCAAGCGCCCACCCCTGTGTAAGCGCCCACCCCCCAGTTTTGATAAGCCTATTGTCTGGGAGGCTCCTCCGTGTAAGCGCCCACCTTGTATTCATACCAGTATTACACAATACTATGCAATACACTAACTGCCCATGCAGTGGCTAGGCTTCCTGTGGAGTACTACTGAAGCTTTACAAGGGGTAAGTGCATGCATTCTTTCCAATGGCTTCATGGTAGTAGCTGAAGCAGTACAAGTAAGTGGAGGGTGGGCCCTTACACAGTGGTAACTGAGTAGTTCAAAGGGCTCCTCTGTGTAAGCGCCCACCCATAATTTTTCTAGCGTGAGCTGCAAGCGCCCATGGGCGCTTGCTCGGGACAATACGGTAGTACTGTAGGGGATGCGCAGTGGCCCCCCCACTCCGCTTCCCCTACTAGTACTGTAGGGAATGCGCAGTGGCCCCCCCCACTTATGGCAGGGGGTGCACAGTGGCCCCCCACTCTGTGTCCCCATGTGTATTTTCCCAGCTAATGAAATGATAAACTTTGCGATAAAAATATGATAAACTTTGTGATGTACACCAAATCACGATGGTTGTAAATGCAACATTATCTCAGCAAGTGTGATTTTATGCATACATTGTACACTGCATGGTAGATACAAATGTGTGTAATGCATGTAAAATAGCTACAAACAATAGATACAAAGCCACTTTGCGCCACTATCGGAGAACACAGCGGGTGGTATGTTCTCACAGTCCTGGTGATACCAACGCTTGCATTTGCTGCACTCGGCCATACTTCGAGACTTGGATGTCTTTTTCCACGGAAGACGACACTTGCAATGCACAGACACTGCACACTCTGACTTGATGCGTCGCTTTGTACGGACTGGCTTGTCGGAGTCTGGAAAGACGACCATATCACGGTTTTCCAAGCAGCAGATGAAGTGCTCTCGCATTTGCGATTGTTCTTTAACGTGAGCAGCTGGATCTTCGCCATGACGCAGGCTCACAGCTGTGGAAACAGCGAACAGGCCACAGTCGGCACCCCCATTCTGACGCTGCATGTTCACCATGCGTAAAGTTATTCTCTCTGCTGGTGAGCGAAGAATGGCAGCTACTTGCTCTTTCAGGGTGTAGCATGGAGTTGCGTATAGACTGTCGTAGACGTCTACCTCGTCAGGTTTGCAGTTGAGGTTGCTCACACACACCCAGTGAGTATTGCTCAGGTTAACAATCTGCACGAAGTTATCAGCACTGCAGCTGTAGTGCAAATCAGCCACGTCTACTGTGTTCTGAAGTCCATTCTGCTGTGAAAACTTCTGTTTCAAAAGAGCCTGTGCAGCGGCGATATGCTGCTGTAGTAGCCATGAGCCGGAGAGAATGGGGTTGGTACAAAATGACACTCTTTTATTTTTTCTCCTGTATTATACAGGGGAGAAAGAGTGTGGGGCACACTCTTTGTTCTCCTGTATATATACAGGGGACAAATAGTGTGGGCACACTCTTCATCCCCTGTATATATACAGGGGATTAAAATAGTGTGAACACACTCTTCATCCCCTGTATATATACAGGGGACAAACAGTGTGGGGCACACTCTTCATCCCCTGTATATATACAGGGAAGTAAAGAGTGCAGGCCACACTCTGTATATATACAGGGGACAAACAGTGTGGGCACACTCTTCATCCCCTGTATATATACAGGGGATTAAAATAGTGTGAACACACTCTTCATCCCCTGTATATATACAGGGGACAAACAGTGTGGGGCACACTCTTCATCCCCTGTATATATACAGGGGACAAACAGTGTGGGGCACACTCTTCATCCCCTGTATATATACAGGGGACAAACAGTGTGGGGCACACTCTTCATCCCCTGTATATATACAGGGAAGTAAAGAGTGCAGGCCACACTCTTTATCCCCTGTTCCCCAATATATACAGGGTATGTATTGGGGGAAAACTGTGCAGGCACACCCTGTAGTTATACAGGAATAAAAGAGTGTGGCCTCCACTCTTTACTTCTCTGTATATATACAGGGACCAATAGTGTAGGAATGAATTCGTGATAATTGAACTGGCGATATGGAAACCGTTATCACATTTCAGTGTTGTATAGTCAGTGACATGCAAATAGTGTGCCTACAACTTCAGTTTTAACAGCAGTGGTTGTGGCTGTCTCCGGGTCCTTTTAACCACTGCGGGGAAAGGAGTCATAAGTTGGTTCTCCAGGCAGTGTGCCAGATGCCCCCTCATCTGTTTCTGGTCGTACTGTAACATGCAAGGTTCGTCTCCCAGCAGGACAGACATCGCGAATGCTACTGTGAACAACCCACAGTCTTTGCCTCCTCTTTGTACTTGGACTTGCTGCTGCCTGACTGTGAGTTCGCTAGCCTCGGCGAGGTGGCCGTACAGAGCTGCCAGCTGCTCTCCCAGTGTCGAGCTGATGTACTTGGCCTGCAGGCTGTCGTAGTGGCTGATGCGGCCGTCTGCCAGCTTGGACAGGGTCCAGTGTCCGTCATGATTATGAAAGTACATGGATCCCTCTGTTGCAGGGCGCAGCTTCTTCAAGTTCAGAGCATACCCAGGGTCTTGAAATGATGGCAGTTCAGGAAACTGTGTGCGGTATATCGTTGCAGCTGCCATCAGCAACCGAGCATTGAGCTCTCCTCCCTCCAGCAGCCGCTGCTGATCGGATGGGAACAGCTTGAGGCTGTCGATCCAGTAAACCGTTGGACTGCAAGGGCTGTCACTGATTGATATCAAATCTGGAGATGGATAAATTGCAATTAGTGAGGCATTGACACTACATTCGCTAGATTAGAGTATAATGTATGCATGTAGTATACGTACCGTCTGTACTGCTCCTGTTGGGAGTACTGGGTGTTTCCACAGTCCTTCCTTGTTTGCCTTTTGTGGCAGTTTTGGCTAAGTGGGGAGTTAGAATATATTACATACAACACGACCATTATACGTACAATACAAAAATTGTAGGTGGGTGCATGTGTGAGAGGGAGAGGGAGAGAGAGAGAGAGAGAGAGAGAGAGAGAGAGAGAGAGAGAGAGAGAGAGAGAGAGAGAGAGAGAGAGAGAGAGAGAGAGAGAGAGAGAGAGAAAGAGAGAGAGAAAACTCAGCTTGGAAAGCTGTAATACCTTTCTTGAAGTCCTTGTGCTTGTCTAGTGGTCCATCAGTCTCTTCGTTCTCATACCGAGCTCTTTTCCGGGACCTGGCTTTGTTGGCTACTGCTGACTGCTTTGCTCGAGCAGCAGGAGTGAGGTCAGCATAGGACGTCTTGATTCCTTGACTGTTTGCCAGGTGCTCCAGAGATGCAGCCATGTCCTGCTTGTATGTAGACAGGAGAGCCACTTTCAGGATATCAGGAGCAGTACCCTTGGAGCACCTGTTGTGGGACTCCACAGCATTAGTGGAGTTTGGCAGTGAGTTGAACACCCCCGAGTCCATCTTGGAACAGCGGGCTGCTAGCATTCCTGTCAAAAGGAGCGATCAGTTGTCATACTATTGACGAAGAGCAAACAAGCGCTAACTTACTGAGATGTTTTGGACGTCTCCACCAGTTCACCCAGTGCTTGGCAGCTTTCCAAGCTTTGGGAATGTGGTGGAACTTCTCAAGCGTCTTGCTCAGACCACCAACTTCGGTCAGGGCATCGATTTCAGCTTCCCCTGCCAAAACGCTGAACAGTTTGGAGACCTCTTCTGGTGAATCTGCCTTCGGGATTGCATAGGCTACAGCTGTGAATGCCTTATAGCCCTGAGGGTTTCCCTTGTTCACTCGCTCGGCCACACGTTTTACTGATCGAGTGAAGTGGACTTGGTTGCCTGTTCAGCTGCCTCCTTCCCAACTGCAGCCTCGAGGCCACCTAGCTGCTGATCGGACCAGTCCAAGATGATTCCCTCACCGTTCTGAATTAAGTTAATCAAAACATTGTACATACGTACGTTCTTATGTCTTACCTGACTGAACTGTGGGAAGGGAGACGCTACGTGGGTCTTCCAGGAAGGCCATCCCAACTTCATTGATGGTAAATGTATTGAACACCATATGCCCCACCAGATTCTGACCTTTTCCAAGGCTCATATTTCGATCAAGGAACCCAAGCAGCCATGCTTGACGGATGCGGATTCTCCATGACTCAAGTGACAGCTCATGTATAGCTGGGTTGGGAACCTGACCGGTGACACTTGCTGCCTTCCCGGCACGGATGAGCTCAGCTATCTGCATGGGAATAGTGCGGTATAGCCTAAAGCGAGCGTAGTCACATGTATATATGCACATACGCATGTGCACACACACTGTATATATGTGCATATAGGTGGTAAACCTACAAAGTACATACCTTCTTCTCTCCATGACCTCCATAGTCCTTGACAGCATTGAGTACGATCTCCATGTGCGCACAGGCATTTGATGACTCTACCTCGTCATGCTGGCAGACGTCACAACACACACCTGTTGTTGACACGTTTGCTGTGTTGTCTTCAAAATGCTCAAGGATAGTCTTGCGACGGCACTGCCCAGCAAGATCAGCAAGCACAAACCTATACAGTGACCATGCATATACCCATAATACATGTAACACTGCCTTACAACAAAGGGAATGAGGCTGTAGCTTACCTCCAGCTGTTCTGGAACTCCTTCAGGATATCTGACTGTCGCTCAATGGACTGCTCTGACTTGCACCAAAACGCAGCTTTTTGGAGGTCGCTCTCATGGAAGAAGACGGTCCCCGTACATTGACGCCCATCTCTCCCAGCACGGCCGAACTCCTGCACAAGTTGCTCCAGACTCGGAGGGCACCCCACTCGCAGCACTTTGTCGACATCACTCTGATCGATCCCCATTCCGAATGCAGATGTGCAGACCATGACCCTAATATGCCCCCCACGCCAGTTGTCAATCACCTTCTGCTTGTCATTGGCTGTCATCTTCTCTCCATGGTAGCCACAGCTCTCAAGTCTACATTGGCGGAGGGAAATTGCCAGGGGGGCAACATAGTGTGGGCACACTCTTTGTTCTCCTGTATATATACAGGAGAACAAAGAGTGTGCCCACACTATTTGTCCCCTGTATATATACAGGAATAATACAGGAGAAAAAATAAAAGAGTGTCATTTTCTCTACTACCGTGCTACTGCAAGTGGCTCAGGGGCCTTGCCACTCTTTGAGATGCGGTTGTGGGCTTCAACTGCGTTTGTTGTGTCAGGAAGGAAGGAGAATCGGTCTGGTGCCATACTGGCAAAAACTGGCGATAGCATGGCTATGGGGAAGATTCGGTAGTAGGTAATTAAATGAGCAGGGTCATGTGACTCGTGTGATTTTACATGCTTATGTCCATGTAGTTAATGTCAACTTTTAATACAGAACTTGACATGGGAAGTTGTGTTGTAACATACCCATATGCTTTTGTCGTGTCCACCATCCACACCATGCCTCAGCCATCAGCCAGTCCTTGTTGCTTGTCTTCGGTGGGACGTCGTGCAAGACCTTCTGGCTAGGAAGCAAGACAGCAGCATCCCGAACAGGCTTCGCACCTTTCATGACGTCAAATAATGTCTCGACAGCCTCTTTGCTTTCCATCTTTGGAATGTTGTAGCCGATGCATTCAAATGCCTGACGCAAGATGGTTGTTTTGCAAACACGCTTTGCCAGCCTCTTCACCGAACGCATGTAGTGAACCTAATACACAATGATGATTGACATGAATTGTATAGGAAAGCTTGATGCTAATCACACTTTACCTGGCATCCCTTGCAGACAGCTGCCGCAACGTCTTCCCCCAGCACCACTCCAAGAGCATTTCTTTGGGTATCGAACCAGTCTGCTACAATTCCTTGGAGACTGACACCTACTTTGAAAGTGGGATGTCTGCTGTGAACTGTATCAAACATCACCCTGAAGATCTGCTCATAGGCTTCCTGCGTGATTCTGCTGGTCAGGGCTCGGGCAACAACAATCTCTAAATGTCATACGAGAGATTATAACTACGAGTAGCTACCTGCATAGTGTCAAATTACATTTTAGCTGTTAACATCAATATGTTAGCTTACATTTGCAGGTGGAGTAGTCAAATGTGACGATGTTGAGTAGGTACGGTAGCTCTGCTGATACCCCAAAGGTGACATCAGGCTCAATAAAATCAGCACGGCTGAATTTCTCAGACATCCAGGGGCTCATGAAGACGACATACGTCAAATCCGAGGTGAGGTAGTGGCGTAGAAGGTAGGGCCTACCACAGTGCTGATATTCATCCATATGCTCAGCTAAAGAAGGTAAAAGGGGACACATATGTAAACTAGCTGAGTCATATATTCACATACAGTACACGTACATACCTTCGTGACTTCCAGCAGCTAGTCTCATCTGTTTATCGTGCTTTGTGGCTTGCTTCTCGAACTCAAGGATGCAGGCTATGCTTGGACCATTCTGACCACTTTGTCTCAAGGCAGAGTTCCGAACGTGCTTGACCTTGCTTTTGCTAGCCGCTGCCAAGGAAACTGCACTCGGAATGTACCCGATTCCTCTCCCTGTAAAATAGGGACAATCTTAAGTATAGTAGTCTCGTACCCAGGCCTTCCGAAAATAAACGGGGAATTATTCACTACACTCACCTTCCACAAGGTCACTAGTCTTAAGGTGAGGGTTCTCAGTGACAGCATTCTGTATGTCAGTCAGTATCTTGCGGGGGATCTTGCTACCAGGAGGTGTAGGGTGACTGTGGATGTTTGCACCCTTCATGATTTCCTTGCTCGTCCTGACAAACCCTGTTTGCCATCTTCTGTTATCTGTATCATCAGTAGGTTTGACGTACAGAAACTCCACTGGGCATTCACCAGAACAAACTAAGGGGAGCTTGGGATGATCTGGACAGGGTCGGTTTTCCCTCGTAGAAGTGACATACCCACACCCTTGAGCATGACTGCCACACAGCTTTACGCCTCGGCATGGAGCAATACGATATGTGACATCCAGCGAAGACTCATCACCAAAAGAAATGGTAATTTGCTGTGGATTCCGGGGTTTCCCCTTACCGAACTGAATGTCGTAGTAGAGAAAATCGGTCTCATTTGGAGTGAACATTCCAAGCTGGCTAATGTCAGCACAGTAGCCAAGTCGCTTTGGGTACTCCTCTGTGAAGATACCTAGATAATAAGGAACACATTTTCTCAGACCTATTTTAATTACATGGAACGAGAACAGCATGCAACTGTGCATACATATACACATATAGACCATTCTATCTCACCAGGATACTGGTAATCCTCACTGCCCTTGATTTCAAACCAGAAATTGGGGTTGGAGAGGAGGTCTCGAATCATGGGCAGAGCTTGACACCCTTTGCTGTTTCTCTTCTTTGGTGCTGATGCTGAAGATTCGATAACAGGCACACTCTTGGAGAATGCCTTCAGCGGTGGAAGTAGCACTGGCGATGGGTCTTGGAGGAATGCATCTGCACGGGAACTTGGAGTGAAGACATTCATCGCTGTAGCCTTTTTAAGGCTTTCCCCTGCTCCATGAATCATTTCTCTCTCCAGTAGCCCAACCATCCAGGAGGCTCGGAGAAGCTTGCGCCATCCTTCCAAGCTCAAGTTGAAGTGAGTTCCGATTCCATGAGTTGAGGAGTTAGGAGTTGTCTCGAGAATCTTCTGGACAGCGTCACTTCTTGATCCACGGATCCACTCTGAGAGCTAAGGAAAGCAATGTTCAGAAGTGATGTTTTATGAACTGCTATATAACGACTAAAAGAGGCCATGGGCAATGTGTGAATCCTATAGCCAACATAGAAGTGTATTATGGAGAGTGGTACCTTCCGCTCTCCGTAATTTGGGATCTCCTGAACCACCCGGACGATAGCGGACACTTCCTTTTGGTAGTCAGCCACCTCACAGACATTGCTGCAAACATTACAGCATCCATTTTCAGCAGTGACAGTGCTAGGGTTTTCCCCTAGGTACTCCAGAAACACACTTCTGCGACACATCTTCCCTTCATGGGCTAGTGCAAACCTAGGTATGCACGTGCACAGAGACAACTCTATAAACACAGGATTTTGTATTCTGACATGCACGTGCACTGAGACAACTCCATAAACACTTAATTTTGTACAACGTATGTATAGCATTCTGACATAGGAATGAGCAAGTCGAGTAATAGCTAGTCACCTCCACGATTCCTGGAAAGGTCGAAGAACCTGCTGTCTCCCTGAGCTCTTTATCCAGAAATCTGCATGCTGAAGTTCAGCTTCACTGTACAACAGGATACCTATTACATACCAAAACACAAAATCCAGTCATAAAATGTCAAATGCTTACAACTAACAGCAGACTTTCATACTACACCTAATTAGAGCACACTTCATAACTGTTGCTCCTAGAACCCAGACAATCTGTAGCTATTGCTACAAGTTGCTGATTTGTACCCTTTGCAGCTCTCCCATCTCTGCCAGCTCGGCCAAACTGCTATATCAGCTCTTCCAGTGTGGGAGGGACTCCAATGCGGACAACAACTTCAATGTCTGGTTGATTCACTCCCAGCCCAAAGGCTTTCGTCGCTACCATGACTTGGATTAGCCCTTCTCTCCAACTCTTGATCTTTGTCGTGCCCAGAAAGACCCCTTCCACAGAAACTGGTAGGTGGCAGCAATACCCTTCGCGCACAGGTCCTCGGTCTGGTCGTGAATCAGGCTCAAGGTAGGGGATACAATCACAGCTGTCCCTCCAGTGACAAACGGTGGAAACTGGTAGCACAGGCTCTTGCCCGTGGGTTGGACCACAATTGTGTTAGCTCCCTGCAGCACTGCCTTCACAACATCCTCTTGCCAGCTCCTGAAGCTTACGTGGCCAAAGTTCTTTGCTAGAATTTCCGTTAGCTGTGCTGAATCATACTGCTTTCCTGGATTTCAAAGTGCATGAAAGAATACACTGATACATTAGATATATATATATATGCAAAGAGTATTAAAGTATGAACTAGTTGTATTCTACTACATCTTATGACTTACTGGAACTGCATGTCCTCCCTCCATCTCTCCATGCATGCATATACAAATAATTTAATTCTCACCTCCTACTGAAGTTGGTCTGTAGGTCAAAGCTTGTGACAACCTGACAACTTGATGATCAGGCAAGCGAGAGTGTCTTCTGGCATTACATTCTTTACAGTAGAATCGACTGCACTGCTCGCAAAACAAACTAGCTGTCCCCAGGCACACAGCACACAGCACAAGATCCTTCATCTTGGTCCTCTCCTTCCATTTTGCAAGATGAAATAAAGTAATAACACTTCAACTATAGGTGCTAAGAAGGTGTACCAAGAGCAGATAAAGGAATGGCTTTGTACTTCGGAGGCTCCAGCCTCAACGTGACAGTGTGTTTAGCCTTCAGCCCCGCCCACTGACAGCAGGTTCAAAGGTTAATAAATAGTCACGTGCATTTTATGGCGCGGTTTCCCAGGTAACTATGATGGAATGCATTACCCCTCAGTCTTCTTACCTGCTCGCTGACAAAGACGTCTGATATTCTTGTCCGCCATTATACAGCTGAGTGGCGCAAAGACAACTGCGTACAACTACCGTGCCTAGTGGAGAAGAAAGGCAAACACCTTTGCGAAGTCTGAAATGGCCGAAGACAGCGGCGAAGATCGCATATGCTTGGACGCTCTCTCGGAGGAAGATCTTAGCCAGATCGCTACGAATGAAAGGTATAAACAGCTCCTGGCCCATCCATTACCCTTCCAGGGGATGGAAAAGAGGGGAAGAGTGTTGACAGCACCCCCCAGAGCAAGTCTGCTGCTGACCCCAGCAGAATTCAAGTAGTTGGGGCTGACCACCCCTCCTGCTCACGAACTGGAGGTACTAGCTCTCTTGACCGAGACAACGTGCCTCACAGTGAGAATCATGGCCACAATGAGCCATCGAAGGATGACCCCCCTCCGGCTAAGAGGCCAAGGAAAGAAAACCAGGGAGAATACCTGTTTGACCCAGTAGAGGTCGGGAGGAAAGATGATGATTTCCATTTTAACCCCCCAGAAGTGGTGAAAAAATACATTGAAAAGTATTTCAGAAGGGTCCTCTCCAAGCAGGAGAGAGCAGCAATGCTCAAGGCGGACCCAAAGCCGAAGACTCCAGCAGGAGCACCCCCAACGCTGGATGAGCACTTGCAGACCTTCTGGCGCCAGCGATTAGACCTGAAACAAGATAACGAACTGAAGGATATACAGAACACAGTTTTTTATACTGCCTGTCCTCTGGCAGGTCTATGGTCACAAATTGTGGAGCAAGATTTAGACAAGGACCCAGAAGCCTTGATTCAAGTTCCAGTTGTCCTAGAAGCACTCCAAAAAGCTTTAGTGCTACTAGGAAATGCAAACGGCTTTATCAGTGAAAAGAGACGTACCCATATCCTTGAAGCCGTCAACCCCAAGTTGGCCAAGTACGGTAAAGGAGACTTCTCTGAAGCGGGAGAGGTTCTCTTTGGCAAGAGTTTTGTAGAAAAGTTGATGTCAGAAGTTGAGGCTGACACGGCACTGTACAAGGCTTCCTCTATAGTCAGCAAGGCTGCTATCCAAGACAAGTCCAAAACAAACCAAGGACAGCAATCTGGGAAGTTTTTTCCAAAGGGCCGGGCTGCTGGGTATGGGAGCGGTTCTGGCCGAGCAGTTTTCAAACCATACCCCAAAGAATGGAATGCCCCACGCAGAGGAAGGTACCAGCCATATCACCACTCTCCCAGTGTGTTCACTCGACTGGGGCCAAAATATCCAGTGCAACCAAACTCCCAGTACAAAGGGAAAGGGAAGTTCAACTCCCGAGACGACAAGACTCAGTAGTACAAACATTTTCAAGCCAGAACCAAGGAAAAGACAACGACCAAGAAACTTGTCACGCTACAGCGGGAAATTTAAAAAACTATCTCCCGCAATGGGAGGCAATCTCCCAAGATCCTTGGATTTTACAAACAGTTCGAGGGTACAGGATCGAGTTCCAGGCCCAACCACCACTAGGAACTCGAAAACACGCATTCACAATGAATGCAATACAAGCGGAAGCGATGAGCCAAGAGGTCTTAAAAATGGAAGAAAAAGGGGCTATCCAAGAGGTGCAGGGTCTGATAGGATTTGTAAGCAACGTATTTTTAGTCCCCAAAAAAGACGGAGGGTGGAGACCCATTATAAATCTGAAGTCACTCAACAATTTTGTGGCATCAGAGCACTTCAAGATGGAAGACATCAGGGTTATAAAGGACATTCTACAACCCAAAGATTACCTGGCCAAACTCGACCTGAAAGACGCGTATTTCGCGGTACCAATAGCCGTAGAGGATCGGAAGTTCCTTCAGTTCGAGTGGGCAGGCAAGATCTTCGAGTTCACTTGCCTGCCATTTGGCCTGGCCAGTGCACCTCGTACTTTCACCAAGTTGCTCCGACCAGTTATGTCTCAGATCAGGGAGCAAGGAATCCGATGTCTACTGTATCTGGACGACATGCTGGTTCTGGGGAGTACACCAGAAGAACTAACTCAAAACTTCCGGTTCTGCCAAGGGATACTGTCATCGTTGGGATTCACAATCAACTGGAAAAAGTCGATTGCCGGTCCGACGCAGAAGATAGAGTTCTTGGGCTTCATAATCGAATCGATAGAGATGACTCTTGCAGTTCCATCAGAGAAACTGAAGGGTTTGCAAGCAGAATGCAGAAAACTAAAGTCAGGTCACATGACAACGGTTCGCACCCTAGCACACGTGAATGGCCTAATGACGTCAGTCTCACTGGCAATCCTACCAGCTCCCCTACACTACAGAGGACTACAGTTCCTCAGAAACGAGGCACTGGACCGCCGCCTCTCATACGAGTCTTCAATTGCGCTAAGCAAAGAAGCCATAGAGGATCTGGAGTGGTGGTGCAGCAATCTGAAGCAGTGGAATGGACATATGATTCAGCAACCGAGCCCTCAGGTATTTCTAGAGACAGATGCCTCAGACTTCGGTTGGGGAGTAGCCTGTCCAACTCTGGGACAGAAATCGGGGGGCCACTGGAGCCAGGAAGAGTCCAAACTCCACATAAATTGCAAGGAGCTGTTGGCAGCCTGGCTGGGACTTCAAGCCTTTGTTTCCAACATCAAGAAAGCCCACATCCACATAAAGATGGACAACACTTGTGCTGTGGCATACCTCAATCGCAAAGGAGGAGTCCATTCAAAACCACTATGTAAAGTGGCACTGAGCCTCTGGCAGTGGTGCCTGGACCGTCAACTGACAGTATCAGCCGAGCACCTGCCAGGGATAGAGACTATTCAGGCAGATACAGAGTCACGACGCAAGCTAGACTCTTCAGAATGGGAGCTCGATCAGGAAGTCTTTCTCAAACTAATGAGACTGAGGGGGAGTCACGAAGTCGACCTGTTTGCCTCTCGCCTGTCCACAAAACTGCCTCGATATTACAGCTGGAGACCCGATCCAGGTGCCGAAGCAGTGAATGCACTAACCCAGAATTGGACGATCATTCGGGGGTATGCTTTCCCACCGTTCTGTTTGATAGGGAGATGCCTAACCAAGATTCAGACAGAGGGGGTTCCCCATGTCCTTCTGATTACTCCTCTGTGGAAGTCACAACCTTGGTTCCCAATACTTACAAGTATGGTAGCCGATATCCCAGTACTCCTCCCAATGTCCCAGAACATTCTGAAGAACCCCAGAGGAGAGTTACATCCTCTGGCTGTTCAAGGCCATCTCCAATTAGCCGCGTGGAGTGTCTCCGGAATTCCCTCCAAAGTAGAGGCCTTTCAGAAGAAGCTATCTCGATCTTCTGCGCCTCTTGGAGAACCAATACGGAATCAGCCTACTCCAGTGCCTGGAAGATATGGTGGCGTTGGTGTACCCAACATGGCCTCAATCCCCTTTCAGCATCTATAGCGAGTTTCTCAAAGATGAATTCCTTTTGGGGAAGGAATATCGTACCTTGAATGGATACAGATCAGCTATCTCAGGAACGCACTTACCAATCGAGGGCTATCAAGTGGGAAAACATCCACTAATAGCTCGTCTCTTCAAGGGTATTTTTCACCTCCGACCTTCACAACCTAGATACACTGGAAGGTGGAAAGTCGAAACAGTTCTGAACTATATCACCTCTCTAGGCCTTACGTCAACATTGTCATTGCGATGTTTAACTCACAAATTAGCAATGTTGATGGCATTGGCCAATGCCAATAGGGCTTTGATCTCCATGCCCTGGATACCAGGTATGTCACATTCGATCCAAGGGAGCACTTTTTCGCTTGGCTGATTTAACCAAGACTACACGACCTGGGAAACAAAGGGTGACTTCCTTTTATTCCTATTTTGATGACAACCCCACTCTGTGCCCGGTGAGGACACTGAAGCATTATCTGCAAGTCACAACTCCATTCAGGGAGAAATCAGAGTCTAACAGGAATGGACTCTTTCTGTCGGTGGTGAAGCCACACCTGCCTGTGACCTCGGCTACCATAGCACGGTGCATGGATACGGGACCTTTTGAGATGTGCTGGGGTGTCGCCCTTCGAGAAGGGTATATCTGTGGCAGAAATTCTGAGGACTGCAGACTGGTCTGCTGAATCCACATTTAGACGTTTTTATTATAAACCAGAATCTTGAAATTCTGGATTTGCACATGCTGTATTGAGCCAAAAGTCTCAGTGATTCTTTCTGTCTTACAAAAGAAATTTCTTTTGTTTCAATGCCATAAAGGCACCGTATGCATGCAGGCATGCTTAATTCTTATGTAAATATTCTCTAAAGTGAGAACCAGTCAGGCATTATTAACATGTCGGAAAACTCACTGTATATAAATTGCTTTGAACAACACACTGTCATGTTGAGGCTGGAGCCTCCGAAGTACAATTGGAGATTTTGCCAGGGTCCGCAGGACCTGCAGTGAGGTCTTAATTGTATGAGGAGGTGGAAGCCGATACATGACAGTGTCCCTCCCAACAGAGCTCTTATCACGTCTGTTTATCCCCCCTCCTATGCAGTCATCTGAAGCTCACAGGAAAGAAGACTGAGGGGTAATGCATTCCATCATAGTTACCTGGGAAACCGCGCCATAAAATGCACGTGACTATTTATTAACCTTTGAACCTGCTGTCAGTGGGCGGGGCTGAAGGCTAAACACACTGTCATGTATCGGCTTCCACCTCCTCATACAATTAAGACCTCACTGCAGGTCCTGCGGACCCTGGCAAAATCTCCAAGTGTAGATAGTTGCATGAGCAGAAATTACTTAATTCAGAAATCCACTGCTGCCTTCAATTAACCACAATTGCACGGCTTCCTGCAGCTGCCTATATAGCTCCTGACATGACTGCTCCACGTTCAATTTTTTTTTATGATGTAAGACTTATTATTGTTCAATAATTAAAAAGTGCAATGTACATGCAAGTGCACTGCCATGCAATGTCTGGACGGTCACTCTTGATTCCCTCCCATTAGTAGGGAAAATTCAGTGGGGGGTCACTGTTTATCCCCTCCCCCTGCCATAAGTAGGGGACGCGGAGTGGGGGGGCCACTGCGCATTCCCTACAGTACTAGTAGGGAAAGCGGAGTGGGGGGGCCATTGCGCGCTCCCTTCTGTATGCGAAGGGGAAGCGGAGTGGGATAAATTACAAAATAATGTAAAGTTATTAAAACCCTTTCGGGGGTCAAGTGTTGCAATTATTATTTATTATTATTTTTATGGTACTGCACTGTCAGATTGCAGTTCAATTATTAGCTTCGCCCATGTTTTATGTTTTACTGCCAGGTTGGAGATAATTTGTGAGCTAAATGGACCTACTAGTTTTATAAATTTTTAAATTCTAACTAAAGCACATCAGTCATCCTGGCGTCGGTGATGCAGACGTCTCGGGGTGCAAGGGCGGCCGCGGTGGTCTTGTGCGTTTGGTGTTTGCTGTGTTGCGGCAGGGTCGCTGCTGGGAAGGGTGGAGACCTGGACGTAAGCTGCGATGAGCTCTGTTATACGGCTTGCAAGTGATGTAATCTGTTTCCATCCAACAGACCTGCATGCGGCTCTACGGTGGAAGCAGTGACTCAGTTCCAGACGTCCTCTACTACCGGACCACGCCCCCCAATGGCTCTGAGGGCATGCAGTATGCCTGGAGCACGGTCGGGGCCCCCACTCTCTTCTTCTCACACGGCCCAGTCCCCCCGTACTGCAACTCCAGCGTGCTGTCAATCAACTCAGAGGAGTACCGGGAAGACCAGGCTTACCACTCCGTCAACATCTCTGGAACTGACGGAGCGTTTGCCATGGCCGTCGTGCTCAATAGACTGATTGAGTTTAATGTGACAAAGCGCTTCAAGAGTGCTGATGGGTTCGACCCCGCCAAAGCCTTCAACGATAGCTCGGGGTATAGCAGCTACTATCTGAACGACACGTGGTCCTTCTCGAACAAGAGCCTGGTGTTTCAGTTGGAGGACAACTCAAACCAAAGCAACTTCACCGATAAACCCTTTAAATTCTCCATCCGAGTAAGATCATAACTGATTTGAGCTAGTGAGTTGCCTCTTGTGACCTCCTCCCTCCTCTCTCCTCTCTCCTCTCTCAGGCAACGTTCCCTACCAGGGCGGCTAAGCAGCGGCTGCGCTACTTCCCTAAAATCCTCTATACTGAGAACTCCACCACCTTTGACCTCATTGTTGAGAACTACCCCTACACGATGACCCCGAGTGCGTGTGCATGTGCGTGTGCGTGTCTTTGGGTGTATGCGATCAAAAGAAAGGTTCCTTTAAAACGACACAGTTAATGCGAGATCTAAGAGTTGATATTTCCCCGTTTCAGCAGCAGTTCTGAAAGAGTAGTCCCCATTCCATTCCAGTCCACTGACCTCCAGAATGTATTCCTGCCCAGTGAGTTCAAAGGTGTGGCCTGCCATGGAGAATCCAAAGGAAGGTAGACTAGCCACCTTGTCACAGTCCACCACATACTGGGGGTGGGAAGGAGAGATGGTACAATAAAGTCCCACGGACAAATCTTGGCTCTGACTAGTGAATTAAACTTAGTTCTCAAAACAGGCTCATTACACATTGTAATAGTTCCATTGCAAGCTTTGGTGGAGGGTTTGGGTACACATGTACATTGTATATCTGTGGATATTACATTAGACGCAGCTGTGACAACTTTGAACTCTATGCGCTTTGACAATCTGGCCCCATACAGTAGGTACATAACGTCTTAAATGCACTAGCTCCACCCACTAAAGTCACTAGCTCCACTCACTAAAGTCACTAGCTCCACCCACTAAAATCACTGGCTCCGCCCACTAAAATTCACTAACTCCACCCACTAAATTCACTAGCTACACCCACTAAATTCACTAGCTCCACCCACTGCTCTCTCCTGAGGATTCAGTTTAGCTCTGATCTGCTTGTTCAGTGCCTCGACTTCAGTTGGCGGGCCAACGATCAGGGAGGTGCCAGTGTCAGCAACCGCTCCACAACCACTGGTGCAGTAGCTCTTCCTACCACCTACCAGAATAGTGTGTGTGTGTGTGTGTGTGTGTGTGTGTGTGTGGTGTGTATGTGTGTGTGTGAGTATGTGTGCATATGTGTGTGTATGTGGTGTGTGTGCAAGTGCGTGTGTGTATGTATGTGTGTGTGTGTATGCGTGGGTGCGTGTGTGTATGTGGTGTGTGTATGTGGTGTGTGTGTGTGTGTATGTGCGTGTGTGTATGTGCGTGTGTGTATGTATGTGTATGTGTGCATTAGTGCATCAGTGATAGTGTGCGCATCAAGGTACTGTTCTGCATGCGAGTGACAAGTCTTCGAGAAAGACGCCTGAGGTGTATGGCTCACCCATCCATGCCGAACTGCCAGTAAGTCTCGGCGCTCAGATGAACAATCTGCAAGTCTCCGGAAAAGTGATTGGGGTCTGTGCCTCCCAACAGGAGCTCTCCTCCAAGTTCGATTCTACTTTTTTCATCTCTGTGTGTGAGCGTGTGTGTATGTGTGTGAGTGTGTGTGTGTGTGTGTGTGTGAGTACGCACAGGAGCATGGGTTAATTATTCATGATGAGTTCTTTATGAGGACTTGTATGTACATACGTGATACTCTAAGATCACACAGTCTTTATGGTGGAATACATAACTTGTACATGACCGGAATTCCCTAACTGATCACATGACTGTCACATGATCTCCACACCAACCTGCCAAGGTAGAATCTGAACACAGATTTTTTGACAAGTCCCTGGGTGATCATATTCTGAAAGACGGGAGTGACATGGTCCGTTGAAATGGACGGCCACGCCATACCCAGGATCCCGTCAAACTTGGCATCAACGAAAGCAGTTCCAGGCTGTTCTACGGCTTCAACAAATATCTGCCTCTTCACCGACAGTCCAGCCATCTAGTGTGTCTGTGTGCGTGTGCGTGCGTGTGTGTGCGTGTGTGTGTGTGCGTGTGTGCGTGTGTGTAAGAGTGTGTATGTGTGTGTGTGTGTGTGTGTGTGTGTGTGTGTGTGTGTGCGTGTGTGTGTGTGTGTGTGTGTGTGTGTGTGTGTGTGTGTGTGTGTGTGTGCGCGCGCGTGTGTGTGTGTGTAAGAGTGTGTGTGACTATTACACTGAAAGCAAAGTAGTGAAGGGTGGACGTTCAGTAGACTTACGGCTATGGTGTCCTGGCTGAGAAAGCCACTCAGACTGCCGGAGCCGTACTTGATGTGAAACTTCTTCCCATTAGGTACGTTAGTACTTGATCTGTTGTGGTAGTACTGATTATGACGTTCTGAAGGAAGAGGGGGGGAGGGGTTGCGAGGGAGGGGAGGAGAGGAGAGGGGAGGGTGAGGAGAGGGGAGGAGAGGATAGGGGAGGGATGAGAGGTCATAGGAGAGTGTGAGGAGGCAAGAAAAGGAGGGAGATATCACTTCAAAAAAGAAGGTATGGGTTCGAAATATACTGAGACGATTAACTTGCAAAACTCAAGTTTGGGAACCTACTACTCTACTGGGATGAGGTGTGAACCAACTCTATAAAGCTGCTGATCAAAGTCACTCACTCTCTACCCAAATGATATAATTGCCAATACTCACATGAAAGGCAAATTTAAGCCATCACATGACTGAGAGTAGCACAGCCTTTACGATTAGTTATCATAACATTTCCTCTTGACACGCTGCAGTCTGACCATGAATCTGGTTGGACATTCCTGAGGTTCATGCAAGCACTGGTCATGCAGCCATTATGCTACCTACATGTATATAGCCTGAGAATGACGTTACGGGCTGTCATATTAAGTATTGTCGTACAGAAGTTTATAAATGGGAAACTGTCACACACACAATCATACTGCAGTATTGGCATAATTACATGTACACGTATGTCAAATGCTTGATTCTAAGAGTGCTTTGTGAGCGTGTGCATGTGTGCATGAATCAGTGGCCAGTATAGGTACCAGTAACACAGTGTGTGGCTCAAGGGAGTTCATTAAGACTGCATGCGGTAAAAAATGCGACCAATGCAGACGGTTGTGGGTTCAGTTGCAGAGGGAGTGCTTTAAGAATGCGGAAAACATTAGCGAATTTGCTGACTAGTTTCGCATTGTTGACCAAGCATTAGGAAACCCATTAGTGCTGGTCAATGGTAATAGGTTTTCCTCATTCTTATTTGGTCAAGAATGCGAGACTAATGCAAACTATAATTAATTTGCATAACAGCATTAAATTTCTAGAGTTCCTGCCCCATGACATCATTGGTATTTTATAGACAGTAGCTCTTCAGATGGAGTAAGTTTTCACATCATCTATCAGCACCATTGCACACACACCACAGCTACTAGCACTGCCACCTCGCTCGCACTCCATGACAGCTACTGAATGAAAAATCTTACATTCCAACCCCCTGTTCTGAATCTAGGTTAAAGCCAAGTCAATGGCAAAGCCATTGCTCATGGCTCATTTTGCAGACAGGATGGGGCATTGGCCGAGGGAAGCTGCTGCATTCCGAGGCAAGCGGCTGGAGAAGGCTCTGTCAGAAAGGGTGTCTAGCTAGAGTCTCTGGCAAGGACAGAAGGCAACAGAGCTGAGCTGCGGTTTCTCCCACTTGTGTGAGCGCTAGAAGGCAGACGGCACATTCGAGCACGTGAGTTTAACTATAGTTAAACTCACGTGCTCGAATGTGCATACATGTACACATGTAGCTAGCTACAATGTAGCTACATGTCACTTCTTCTGACAGCTTGCCTGTGATTGGCCCCTACATGAAAGAGTACCACAATGCATTCAAACGATGCGAGCGTGAGTTAGTTAGAGATGTAGGTGTGAACATGATGAGTGATAACCTCTCCAGCAGGTGAGCGTCAATTAGAGATGTCTAGGCCCGTGTCTAATGCGACTGTAGAATATTCGGGCAGGAAGCCATAGTAGGGATACCTTAAGGTGACTATTGTTTGAGGGTACTAATTCAGCGTAAATTAGCGATTTTGAAAAATTCGCTATTTGTAGGCCTGCAAAAATTATTCATGTGTGAACAAGCTATGCACACTTAAATTAACGTCCATGCATACTTACAGTGCCCACTTTTTTACACACGTATACCAATACAGTACACACTTGTACAAACTGCGTAGTTGTATTTCACGTAGTATTGCGACACGGTGTTTTAAATCACCACCCTCCGAATCCACTATATGTCCAATCTGTTGTCATGCACTTCAAACAGGAGCGCACAATGACGTAAGAAAAAGGTCATTATGCGCTCCTGCTTCAAATAATAGTCACCTTATGGTAAGTGGCAGTATAAATTATAGGCAAGTCTTGTATATTATAGCATGTTACAATTAGTAATAACTGCTCCATTGCCACCCAAGTTGCTTTTGACATAGCTTCCATAGAAGCCTCCAAAAATTCAAACAGTAGTGTAAGTAGTACATGCATGATATATATGTATCATGGAGTACGGTAGTACTCCATATGTAGGGATGGCTCCAAAACAAAATGGCGTCTCCATTAACTGTGTATAAAATTATATGTTCATTACACTGCTGTAGGCGTAGTCTAGGGCGAATATGAGCCCTACCAGTTATTATCAGGCGTTTTTATCACTAATCAGACTGTTAGCGCTGCTAAAGAACATCACTTAAGTACCAAACCGGCAAGTAGCAAATCGGGCACATTCGGCTATCTTCTGATTCTGATTCTTCTTCAGCCAGGCTAGCGCAATAACGGCTGAGGCAATCACAATGATTCAAGCACGAAGACGCTGGATATTCCCTGGGGTATTGCACTCGCAGCATAGCGTTTTCAAAGAAACGAATAGGTTCGGCAGTCATTCACGAGTACTCTTGAGCGGAAGCTCGCCGTTGCACGCCATTTAATGACTTGCATTACGTAATGCTTAGACTGCACGTGTTCGAATTCGTCTATTTAATGCCTACCTTTGATCGTGCAGTACAGTCTGCTCGGGCCTGAGCTGCGAGTTGCATCCCCTGGTTCGTTACTGCGTAAGTTACACAAACTTTAGCTATAAAATGAAGACACTTTACTCACATGGCAGATTATATTTGTTTGGTGAACGGTTTCTGGCCAGAGGTGCTGCTGAAGAAATTATAGTATTACCGGTAAACGAAATTCTTGTGTAGCCAGACTAACCGGTGTCATAAGAAAAAGACTCCATTTGTAAGTACCCTAAATACGTTGTAATGGGATGAATAATACTGTAGGGAGCAGACAGCTATTTGCAGTACACGTCTTTGTCCTTGGCGAGTGCATGCAGTGCCATGTCATTTATGGAACTGTCCACGCACAGCCATTTATGACTGATACAATTGCCCCCAATGAAACACGGACACTGCACTGCAACTACTGCACTCTACAACTAGCCACTCGATCAATACCGCACATGCATATTGCTCATGCATACCCCACAAACCACACTTCTGTAGATGTTCACAATGGTCCTCCCCCGACAAAAAAAGAGCAGGAACAAGTTTTAGAAAAATCATTTAACACCCAGTATCACTCTACTCGTACCAACACGTTCACATACTTCCATACATCTGCAACAGTATACATCACAACACTTCTTTATACACAATAAAACACCCCACATGTACGTCCTTGTACACAAACACAAAACAATCCAAACTCAGAAATCTACCGGCCAACCCCACTCATAATAACATCAACACTCCATAACACTCCAAACCCTTTCATGCCATCTCCCCCCAAAAAAACGCCCCAAAACAAGTTACAGAAAAAGCACTTTCCAAAAAGTGCAGAAACCAGTCATGTAGGGATGCACTACCAGCAAAAAACACTTCCTCAAAAACCAACGAAACAAGCGACAATGCACACCGGAAGGCGTGCACAGACTATCCACATATCACTGTGTAATTAGAACACATGAATACCATTACAGCTGTAAGTGGTATTCTCACCCAACATGGACCTATAGGCCAGAGGAGGTTGGACACACATTCCTTAACGTGCGCAGTCACGTGCCCTTTGCTGCACTTAATTACATTCCACATTGTATACCATTCCAGCATGCAATCAGCTCACTGAGAAGCTAACAAGTACAGATTAATGCTAGGTAGGCATCAACAAAGAGGTATATACATGATTTAGCAAGCACCAAAAAGACTTACTGTTCAGCAATTCAAGTAATTCTGTGAGGTGCTGTCATAGTAACAATGGACCCCCTCAAAATTGGTTCCCCCCGGAACCAATTTATCGAAAAATATGGACCCCTGGAACTTACTTCACTGCTAAATTTGGATCCCCTCTGAAAAATTTGGACCCCTGCCGAAATTATTGTTTTAATGAATATGGACCCCCCAGAACTTTTTCTCTGGAAAATATGGACTCGCTCTGTCATTCTCTTGTACGTCTCAGTCACTTCGAAGTGACCTGAAGTTGGGCTCAGAGTGGCAAGCTTTCAGCACCCTTCTCTGCTCTTGTAGCGACACAACAACTTTCGCCTTCGTTTTACTGCCAGCTTCCTGACAGCTCTTTCCTTTTCTTTCATGAGCTCCGGGTTAGTAAGCATACCGAACGGTATATTCACGTACCTTTTTTCTTTTTCTTTTTTTTGCTGTCGCTCTCCGCCATTGCCGCCATCCAAAAGACAGTACATGTATACAAGATAAGCAAGAGCATCTTTTATACCCCCTTGACAGGCACGTGCAAGCCGGGGGGGGGACCAATGTTTCTGGGGGGGTCCATATATTTCAGAAAAATTCATTCCAGGGGAACGAATTTGAAGGGGGTCCAAATTAAACGTGACAGTGCCATAGGTGTGACAGAAACACTGACTCAAAACACAGGTAAGCATAGCTCGTTCTAAAGCTGCATTGGACTGTAGATGGTTGGAACGGATCACACCCTGTTCAGTAATTAGGGTAGTTACAACCGACACTAATCAGGTACACACATCAAGCCATACACGTTTACGTGAGCTACGAGGCTAACCTACCACTAGCTACTATACATTTCCAATAATAGCAAAGGAACTACAAACTGTTTAGTCTGAAAAGACCTGACAAGAAACGAGCCGAGTCTTCTACCAGTGGCTGTCACCACCCGCTTACTGCTACTCGTGGTTGAGACTGTTACTCAGAAACAGAACCTTGATCAATATGCCCCACCCCATGACATCATTGGTATTTACAGCAACCAGCTCTTGCGTCTTTTCCCCACTGACCACTGCTACTAACACTGCCACCTTGCTTGGACTCAACAACTGCTACCTAGCTAGGAATTGAACAGCTCCATGATATACAGTAAATGGAGTCAGTGTCATTCGCCTACATGTACGGTAGGCTATGGCTGTGAAGAGCTAGGCTGCAGTTCTAGCGTGCCTGAATTGTTTTGCAGTTGTTTGTAGTCTCCTCTGAGTTACTGCCTCCATGTGGCTCAGGCCGGGATCTGTCAGCAGTACTACTGCCACTGGCAGATGCATATCACATGTAGATGGCACCTTTCTATCTATACAGAGCGAGTTCAAAGAGCACAAGTAGTTGCGTGAGTGAAGCGAGTACACCTGCTGGTAATTAACGGCATGTACAACCATACCAGACTCTCCCATTCTAGTCTCGTGCCCAGACCTTGGCTCCTCCCCCTTGCTGAAACGGTCTGGCGACCCAAGTTTCAGGTAGGCATGGCAAGGGAAAAGCCTAGGGTGTCATTTGGAAAATCGTCCAGGGGTGGATAAGGGGGTAATGACAAATACCAGGACAGAATTCTCAAGGGGAGGGGGGTGGAGCAAATGCCCTGCACAAGTCTCTCTGATCCCCTGTCACAGGACAGCCCTTGCGATTTAAGTTTCTGTTCTACATGTACTACAGTGGAACCCCTCTATTGTGGGGATGTGGTAAACTAGAGAGATGTCCTCATTTCAGGGGTAAGTAAATCATTGGACCTTGAGAAGGGTTAAAGGTGTCCTTATTTCAGGGGAGTCCTTAAAGAGGGGTTCCACCGTATAGCCATGGCCACCAGAAAAATTCACACTGGCCACATTGAGACATTAGCATGCACTGTAGCAAGGTCCTAGCATTCCACACACACTCCCTGTGCTAAAAGTCCTTGTGTTCAAACAAGTCGGCTGCTGTAGCTATAGGATCGCTATCTGCAGAGTAACAGCCAGTCGTGCAGAGAGGATGGGTGTGTTGAAGCTACAATCCGAGGTGAGCGACTGGAGAAGGCTCTGTCACTCACACCAGGAGCACATGGGCTTCTGGTATTATGGGAACTTATCAAATTATTGCCAATTCAGTATGACCTTTGAACCATTAATGTTCTATTCCTTTAATAGCAGTGGCAATAGCTTCTAGTGGTGGGTGATACTGATACCAATTTATAGCAGCACTTGCTCAAACCACTTGTGGGTTTCCTTGTCCATGTAATTATGGCACATGAATATCATTACACTACAACCACTATCCTGACTACATAGGAGTCTTCTACCACTGGTTATCACTGACTACATACTGCTACTTGTGGTTGAGACTGTTGCTCAGAAAGGTAATACGAGACTTCCAATACATGTATGTCAGAAAGGTAATATGAGAGCTTCACTATGTCCTGACATCAATAATATGCAAACAGTGTTTCCACATTGCTACACTGAGGTGTTCTTTGTACTATGGCCTTGTTCCCAGGCCTTCCCCGCACAAACGAACGAAGTGCGGATGCTCTTAGTAAACAGGAACAGCCCGAAAACCATTATCTCCGACTTGTACAGTGAGAACTGTCATTGACTGCAGCTAGCTCAGCTAACACATGGCTTCACTGCTCAGGCACGTTGCTATGACGATCACTCAACTAAGATGTTATCATGTCATGTGGGGGTGGGGGTAGGGGTAAGGATAAGGTTAAGGTTAGGGAGGGATACGTTTAGAATTAGGGTTAGGGTTGGGGATGGATAGGGGTAAGGCAGGTTATGGGTTACGGAGGTTTAAAATAAAGCTCACTTCCTGCCTCCTCAAACTGTCATTTCACCTGTCGAAGGTGTGGCAGACAAGGGCATATTCCACCCTGTGAAGATTATCTTTCAGGCAGTTCACTATCAGACCCTTGCTATTGGGCTTCTAAAAAATTCGAAGCCCACTGAAAATTATACAAAAGTTGTGAAAGTCTGTTATACATGTAGTGTTCACCACGTTATATACTAGCACTTGCTGAAACTCTTGTGGTCATACAGACTGAGTGCAAATAGGACACATGAATACCAATATTGTGGAGTCTGGGGCATGGATGGCTGGGTATGAGACCATGCTTTGAGCTAGCAATTACACAATCTGTTCAGTTATCGTTTCGTAAGGAACAGCTATAACATGCAGATACAAATATTTCTAGTCTAGCGTCTCGTGCCCAGACCTCTGCTTGCTCACACACCAAACATTCACATTGTATGGCATCAAATTTCATGACCCCACGGCTGGAGCATACATGAGTCCTTCAACGAAACTACTCCAGGTTTGCACTACTGCATGATGTACACTGCCTCGTCCCCAGGCATTTATTCCAATCCTAAAGTCTGTAGCACTAATGGATTCTGAGATTAGCTACCAGAAGGGTAGATTCACGACCTTCCCTTGACGTCCAAGCACTACAACTATATGTGCCCATCCACACACAATTATCTACCACCTTGGAAGTCACCAAAAGCAGAAAATACAGTTCTTCCAAGATTTAATTTACTGGGAATTTGCAAACTAGCGGATACTATAGTGCAAAATCCCTCCATTAATGAATTACTGTCTGCTGCACTAGTAGAGTTTGAGAAGGTCATGAGCATCAACAGTCTGGGTTGCAATGCATAGAAAGTGATTGCTAGAGTTTCTTGTGTATTGATAACAGAGCTTGGGCAAAGCTGGGCCAAACTATTGAACATGGTCGTGTGACAGCCTACATGTAATAATGATCATGGAGTTGCTGCCTGTACTGAAATAGTCCAACCTCCCCTGAATGGTACATATATACTGTGCATGTGTAATGTGGTACACTGAAGGTTAGATCAGGAGCATACCCAGCACTAGTCTCGCGCACAGCCCCACGTTAGAGAGGATGGTGATGGTCTGGTGCCTTGTTGCCGAGCGCCTTAGCCCGAGGCAACTAATCCTGCATAGCATCTCGGCTGTATGTTATGTATCACCTCGTCCCCAGGCTCTCCCCTCTAAAACATTACAAGACGGGGGAGAGCACGGTATATGTATTTTCCCTCACAGACTTCCGACTGCTTTTGTAAGCAGGCTGACTATTCTTCTCTTGGCTGCAGTTCATACCATCAGCTGAGCCACTTGTATGGACGATATCAACCCTGATAAACCTACCAAGTATAATCTACAACACCCAGACAGTAAGAGATTTTGAATGGGGTGAGCCTGAGCCAGCTCCACACTAGTTGCATACATCAATGTATATTCTGTCCCCTGTCCATTATGGTACTTATATCTTGTACCCTCCTGGCATCGGGGAAGGGGGGGGGCAATGCAAGTGTTCAAAATAGCATCTCTGGCAGAGGAAGCATTTTGTGATTGATTGATGTGTAGTCTTCACAACAAGAGCACTCAAACACGCTTGCTGGCAGTGAAACACTTTGACATTTGAGGACACCCCGGACCTTGCTCAAAGCATGCAAGCCGCAAATAGGAACACTAATTAAAAGAAACTGAAACAGCAGGGTTTAGTGTAGGGCATGCAAGTATTGAAGGCCATGAACCTTTAAGGGTTCAGGTAACGAGAGGGGGGGGGGGGGTATGTAGCTTCCAAGTATACATGAGAGCATGTCATTGCCTTCACATTTTGACCAAAAGACCTACGTACCCTGGGAGCTCATTGTGTCTGCAGGGGTTAATCTTTGTTTTCACAATGACACCGAAATGCTGGCATACTAGTCACTGCAATGATTGAACAGAATCATTACTGCCAAACTCTACAGCAGCAGTGAACTGGCTTATGAAGCCACACTTATGCAGTGTCCACTTATGCAGTGTCCCCTCATCCACACACGTAGCAAGTCAGCCGTGATACTAAATTGCTACTGATGTGTAAAGCCCAACCATGCCCTCTCCAACTGTCCTTTCATCGCTGCTACCCGCTGCGCAGATCATCTTCTGTCTCGGTTCTGGTATTTGCAAGCAGTTTAACTATCAAAGACCCCATCTACTGGTTGGCAATTAAGTCACGAACAACCACTGCCCCCCGCCCCCCATCAGAGATTCTGAAATTTGGACAGCATTTCCTAAAAGTAAGTGCATGTACATGTGTACTGGTCAGTAGTGTACAGTTATGCAGAATGGTCCGAAGCCCCAAAAAAAAATTTCTTAAAAAAACAACATTACAGTACCGCCTTCCCCATCAGATTCACTATCCCACCTTATATACCAGCACTTGCACAAAACACTTGTGGGTTTCCATGTAATAGGTAATTAGGGCACATGAATAATATCACAACAGGACAATTATGCATGGATGACTGGACATGAGACCACACATGAACCAATCACATGGGACTGTACTCAACTTCAGCTACTGGAAAACTAGTGATATGCAGGGCATAGTGGGGCAAGCCCATGTAATAGATAATTAGGGCACATGAAGACAATTATGTGTCTGGAGCATGGAAGCCTGGGTATGAGACCATAATCTAGCTAGGCAGAACTAGCAATTACTATTTTATTTAGCTACTAGATTCAGGAACCACCTGTCTCGTATGCCAAACGGTGTATGAAGTCAAAATTTTGACCCTACGGTTGAAGCATACGTGAGTCCTTCGAACAAAACCAGTTTGCAATACAGCACGATGTGCATCGCCTCGTCCCCAGGCTCTCCCCTTGAAACATCATAGAACGAGGGAGAGCCCGGTATATTTCCTCAAGAGATAAATTTAGCAGCAGTGAACCAACTAACAAAAACACTGTCAATTGGTAGGCTGGCTATCAAGTTACGGACAAGAAGAAGTCTCACACTGCCAGAATAGCACCTGTGTAACTAGACTAGTGATATGCAGGGCTTAGTGGGGCGAGCCTTCGCGAAGCATGTAGCGTGCAGTAGAAAATGTGATGACAATGAAGAAAACTGTGCATACATGAATTCTTCACAATCAGTTCCTGTTTGTCTATTCTGTATGTACACGGTCTCAGTTCCAGGGTATCTGCCAGCAACCACTGTAGTGCACGAAGTACGATCGATGGGTAGCGCCTTCCTTTCTCATGACTGTATGCCTTCAAGCTCATTGGGCTTGCTCAGGCTCGCCGCCAAAGATACAGTAACTGAGTTGGACAGCATTTCCTAAAAGGCAAGTACAGACAGTATACGTAGACTTCTGACAGTACGATTGGAACACCCAAAATTTAACTGGTAGATGTTTTTGAGTTTACTCAGTTTAATATTGCTACATGTATAACAGCACTAGCTCAAAACACTTGTGGGTTTCCTTGTCAGTCAGTGCAAAAGGTATAATTAACCCTCGGCACACATGCACCGGAGGGTTACAGTGCTTTGTTTGTTTGTCTGTCTGTCTGTCTGTCTGTCTGTATGTCTGTTTCAACTAGCTTGGCCCACCTGGCGGCTAAATCTCCGAAATTTGGATACAGATAGGCTTCAAACCGAACAAGGATGTGCTTAAATTGAGCCATTTTGCCAAGAGCACTTCGTTCAAGAGTTATGCTGCAATTCGTTTGCCAAGGCGAGCGCTAGTCGGCCATATTCTAGTCTGAGAACGAGTTTACGTGCCCTACATGGTCTGGGGACGAGACAACACAATTAATTGCATTCACCGTTACACGTGATGTTTCTGCGTCCATATTGGTCTGTTTTCGCCCACGACAGGAATGTAAATTCAAGGTATTGTACCAAAATGCGAGCGTGTCCTAACTGTGGTAGCCAGATTCATGTTAGCTAGGAAGCTAGCTTGCTCGTGTGGCTATTTTTTCCGTGGAAGCAAGCCACTCACCACTAGGAATGCATCTAAAAAAAGTGATGTTAGTGCAGCGAGAGCCCTAGAAACCGAAGAGCAAACTGTCCAGCATAGGAAGTCTGATAGAGAGCGTGTAAAGGAGACAAGAGCCTTAGAAACCGAAGAGCTATGTCCTGTGAGTCTGTGTTAATATTACGCGCCGAGGGTTAAGCACTTCATTGCTCTAGTTATGGAACATGAATATCATCACAATAGGCTGGGGCATGCATGGCTGGGTATGAGGCCATGCTCTAGCTTATGGTGGAGTCTGGGGCTTGGGTATAAGACTCGTAGCATAGTACTTTCAAAGAAATTGAATAGTGTCAGCAGTGATTACGAGAACTCTCGAGTGGATGCTTGCCGTTTTACGCCATTTTATGTCTAGAATTACACATGCACAGACTGACTGCCACCACGTGTTTATCTATTAAAAGCCTACAACTTCGATTGTGCTGTCTGCTTTTCTGGTCTGCTAGTTCGTGACTGCAGAAGTTACACAAACTGCAGCAATAAAAACAAATAGACTTACTCACGTGGCTGATTATAGTTTCGTGATACAAATACGGAAAAGACCCACCCAGTCACTCATCTAAGTATAGTGTTTAAGGTATGAGTGATACTGGAGAGGGCAGGCAATCATTCATCCGTGTGACACTAGATAGAAACTGCCTGGTTCACGGAGATCGAAGATTGTTCAGGAGTTTTGCCATCGTTGCCTTATGTCAATAACTGAATTATCTGTCACAGCAACATGCCCCAATGTCACTCATCCTCCCATCACCTCAATCCCACACCTACCATGTTGAGCAGCAATAAACAATTGCAGCTGCTCACAGTGCAGACAACTCTTGTCTCCCTCACACATATTACAGATTCTACTGGTCACAACTTTCGAGGGAAACACCCTGATTCTTTCCCTACTAACTACAATGAGAAATTTCCTCACTATAAAATGCTATCTTCGACTAAGAGCAAATTTAATCCATTTGCAAGTGAGATGATGCACGTACATAATCTTAAGCACTTTAAAAACAAGTCACAGCACAATAGACCCTCTACCATTATGATGTAATGAGGAGTAGGCACTAAATGGAAAATTTGCATGGAAGCATCATGCTTTTGTTTAAATTTTACATGAAGCACATAAACAGGCACGTTTTCGTGTATTTTCTCCATTTAGTGCCTCCTATTATCCCATTACATCATAATGGTAAAGGATTAAACTAACATCTCATCACTCCGTGCAACAAATACAGCATGATTGGAAAACAAACTATAACCAACACGGTGGGAACTAGTTACCCTGGAATCATTTCATGGTTACCATTCCTACATTATTTTTTGGGGATTAATCCTGCTTCATTTTTTTTGTAATAGACATGTATCCTGTATCTACAAGTGCTTTTTGTGGTACACAGAACCTAAAGTGTGTTTATGATTTCATGGAAGTTTTCATCGAAGGAGAAACAGTGCAGAATAATTTAGTTAATTACCGTTCATAAAGGACCGTCACGAATTTCATGAAAGACATTGCTACAATACCAAATTACGGCGCTTTGATGAAGCCATGATTAGGAGGAAACATAGATTTCAGATGTAGAGGCCTACTTGCATTGTGTAGGAAAGACTACAGAATTGCACTGCGGCCAGATGTAAGTGCTAGTTACACCCCATTGATAGCATCATCTCACTAGGTTACAGCAGCTTTCATAAACCTTGCTACAGCAAACCAGAATCACAACTAGTTAATGGTTTGATGATTCAAGAAGTGACCACCTCCTTTCAGAAGAGCACAATTAATCACTCACCCACCAATTAGTGCCCTGGGCTTTACTCTATAAGCTGTACATCTCAGATGCACATCTCTTGCAGACTCACATTATTAGGGGCTGCTCCAATCTGAGATCCGCTGTGCTTGGTCTCTGCCACTGCACTACTGGAGTGCCTCACGGCTGCTGCAGCAATCGTGGCTGCACGGCTCACTGGATAGCCAGCTCTGCTGCATGGGAAAATGCTGTAGTCTCATACCCAGACCTCCACTCTCATACCCAGACCTCCACTCCCATACCCAGACCTCCACTCTCATACCCAGACCTCCATTCTCATACCCAGACCTCCACTCTCATACCCAGACCTCCAGTCTCATACCCAGACCTCCACTCTCATATCCAGACCTCCACTCTCATACCCGGACCTCCACTCTCATACCCGGACATCCACTCTCATACCCAGACCTCCAGTCTCATACCCAGACCTCCACTCTCATACCCAGACCTCCATTCTCATACCCAGACCTCCACTCTCATACCCAGACCTCCACTCTCATACCCAGACCTCCACTCTCATACCCAGACTTCCACTCTCATACCCAGACCTCCACTCTTATACCCAGACCTCCACACTCTCATACCCAGACCTCCACTCTCATACCCAGACCTCCACTCTCATACCCAGACCTCCACTCTCATACCCAGACCTCCACTCTCATACCCAGACCTCCACTCTCATACCCAGACCTCCACTCTCATACCCAGACCTCCACTCTCATACCCAGACCTCTATGCCCTCCCTGCCTAGTCTCATGCCCAGATGGTTGTTTCACCCACTTACATTCCATTTGGGTCGCCAGACCGTTTCAGCAAGGGGGAGGAGTGATAGTCTGGGCACGAGACTTCTCCCCCTCAAGGAGAGTCTGGTGCTCTCAATGAACTCGTTTGCCACAAAGAGCATAATTAACGAGCTTTGTCCTGTGACCCTCCCTCCGTTCAGGTGGGCGTGGCAAGGGGAAAGCCTAGGGTGTCCTTTAGAAAACCGTCCAAGGGTTGAAAAAGCAATTGTAGCTGCTCACAGTGCAGACACCTCTTGTCTCCCTCACACATACTACAGATTCTACTGGTCACAACTTTTGAGGGAAAATCCCTGATTCTTTCCCTACTAACTATAATGAGAAATTTCCTCAGTATAAAATGCTATCTTCAACTCAAGCAAATTTAATCCATTTGCAAGTGAGATGATACACATTAGCACTTTAAAAACACGTCACAGCACAATAGACCCTCTACCATCATGATGTAACGGGGGAGGGGTAAAGTAGGCACGAAGTGGAAAATTTACATGGAAGCATCATGCTTTTAAAATTTTACATGAAAGCCAAAAAACAATTCACGTTTTCGTGTGCTTTCTCCATTCATTGCCTCTTTTTGCCCCATTACATCATAACAGTAAAGAATTAAACTAACATCTCGTCACCCCACGTAACAAATGCCACATACACAGCATGGTTGGAAAAAACTAACCAAACAAGGTGGGAACGCTAACTACTTAGGAATTTTTTTAACGGTTACCTTCCTACATGTACATCATTGGACTTGTTTGGGATCCGTCCTGTTTCATTTTTCTGTGATAGACAGTATACTGTATGTGTGTGTGTGTGTGTGTGTTATATGCAGTGTGCGTGTGTGTATGTGGGTGTTTGTGATAGTGTGCATCGTTACATAGGTTGAAGTAGTAAATGTGAGTGAATTGGCTGGATTGCTTTAATACACCCACACAGTGAGTAAAACTATTATGGGGATTCATTATGCCTATACCTACACACTCTCTCTCTCTCTCTCTCTCTCTCTCTCTCTCTCTCTCTCTCTCTCTCTCTCTGACACACACACACACCTGCACTGCCTCCACTCTTTCGTGAACTCTCTCTGGCACACTATCACCTTCCCCACTGACACCCCGGCACTGCTCCTCCAGGGCATCTAGGTCAGGGATAAATGCCCCCAGGACATTATCAAATTCTTGCCGTCTCAGTTTTACTTCATCGATTTGTTCTTTTTGACACCTCAGACCAGCCTGTAGGGCATCGTAGCATCTCCTCAGAGTGGTAGAGATACCTGGCAAAAAGTATATGTGTGTGTGTGAGTGTGTGTGAGTGTGAGTGTGAGTATGAGTGTAAATATGTGTGTGCGTGTGCGTGCATGTAGGAGGGGAGCTCATAAACACAATGGTTATTGAACAGGAGTGCTCATCTGGAAGTCGTCAGCACTTGGACATGTTGTCCTGGGGATGAGACCCCTAACTCACCAGAGATAACCCTGACGCCATTTTCGTAGACGTCCCCGTGGGGACACATCACAGGGTGTCACTTTAGCTCAACAAAGAACTGCCTCTCTCCTCCGACTCGAACTCTTCACCATGAGAGATGACATCACTCACAAAGACCTGCATGTGTGTGTGTGTGTGTGTGTGTGTGTGTGTCACAGTAGTGGAATGGTTAGAGCACTGGACTAACAACCTAAGTGTTGGTGGTTCGAATCCCACAGTGACAACTGGTGACTATCTATTCTTTCCATCATATATTTGGTGTGAATTACCATCTCATGTCACCAGCACACACCAGCCCACCCAGCTGTAATGGGTACCTGGCATTTGCTGGGGTGCAAATTCAACTGACTGCTCTCGCACCCCAAATAATAACCAAAATGTTCTCATTAAAAAGTTTGTTCAGAATTTCAGATTCAGACTAAGTGAACACTTTTTTTTTAGTGACAAACAAAATTTGGTATGATGCCCATTCTCCATCTTACATCAAGTTCTTCAATCTTAGAGAAAAGCCTCTCCCTGCTCCTCGGTACGACCCCTCCCTCCTCCAGTTTTCCCTCCGCCTCTGTCAGCCAGACTGAGAAGGGGATAGCCTGCCCAGCGCAGGAGGCCAGCTGGTCCTTGCCCCTCGTCACCAGCTCCTGTCTCCCCTCCACCTCACTCTGGAGAGCCTTCCCGCGAGTTCTAGACGTCAAGAATGGAAAAAAAGCTAGGGATTGCTACTAATTCTCAGCTAGGTGCTTACTTCAAGTTTTCTAGAAGACTCTCAGTAGAAACAAAAGTATACACACACAACAATGCTGTGTACAGGCACAGCATATACTAGACATAACAGCAAAACCATTCAAGGGAGAATGTGACTGGTGTATGTTATACTATAGCATTAAGCAAACATTAACACAAATGTTGCTTTTGATGTTCATGTGCATATATACATGTGTAAATATTAGGGGGAGGTATGCAATGCATAATTATGCACGATCATGCATATGCGCGGACATAAATCTAAGTGAATATAGGAGTAGCTTTTTTGCAAGTACAAAATTTAGCCAGTTTTTAAAATCGCTACCTAATTTCGTTTCTGTTGTGCAGCAGAAGATGTGGAGGATTGCGATGGCAGGGAGGTGTGTGTTCTTGTTCATGTGACCATATCAATAAACTCAGTTAAGCTGCATTCTATTTGCTGCCACTACAGATTGCTGTATGAAAACCACTGTTTTGGCAGTTGCTGCTTGCCCATATATGATGCACATGCATAAATATAGATTTGATTGCTTTTGATCAACAACGTAAACAATTTACTGATACAGATGATAAAAATATAACTAATGTATTTACAGTGAAATCAATAGAGGTAGGCAGAGCAAAGAGATATCACAGTAAAAGGAATTTTACATTCATAATCTGAGTTGTGCGAGGGAATTTAATAACGCGGAAAACACATTTGTGATGCATTTCATCAGCCTTATCTGCAATACTTTCACAAAACTATCAATCTGTAACCATGCGAAAGTATTACAGATACAGCTGATTAAATGCATCTCTACCGTGTCTCCCACATTCTTCATTCTTGCACTCTCACAACTCAGACAACAAGTCTCAAATGCCTTCCTTACTCTGCCTACGTGTATATACTTTCACTGAAAACACATTAGCTATAAATAAAAAAAAACAGGACTTAGTGGGTTGTTGTTTGAGCTTCAACATGTCACATGCATGGCTACAAATTGATGGTTTTTGCAAAAGTATTACAGATACAGCTGATTAAATACATCACTAATGTGTTTCACATACTTGAACTCCCTCGCACAACTCAGACATTGTGATATCTCTTTACTTTGCCTACGTCTACATGATTTCAATGAAAGCACATTAGCTGTAATAAGTGTATCAAAGAAACTTAGTGGGTGGTTGTTTGAGCTTCAACATGTCACATGCATGGCTACAAATTGATGGATTTTGCAAAAGTATTACAGATACAGCTGATTAAATACATCACTAATGTGTTTCACATACTTGAACTCCCTCGCACAACTCACACATTGTGATATCTCTTTACTTTGCCTACGTCTACATGATTTCAATGAAAGCACATTAGCTGTCATAAGTGTATCAAAGAAACTTATTTGGTTGTTGTTGTGTACATACTTTCCCTGAAAACACATCAGCCATGAATAAAAAAACAGGACTTAGTGGGTTGTTGTTTGAGCTTTAACATGTCACATGCATGGCTACAAACTGATGGATTTTGCAAAAGTATTACAGATACAGCTGATTAAATGCATCACTAATGTGTTTCACATACTTGAACTCCCTCGCACAACTCAGACATTGTGATATCTCTTTACTTTGCCTACGTCTACATGATTTCAATGAAAGCACATTAGCTGTAATAAGTATATCAAAGAAACTTAGTGGGTTGTTGTTTGAGCTTCAACATATCACATGCATGGTCATTTGTTGTCTGAGTTGTGCAAGGGAGTTCAAGAATGTAGAACACAATAGTGATGTATCAAAAATCATCAATCTGCAACCATGCATGTGACATGTTGAAACTCAAACAGCAACCCACTTGTCAGCTTCTGAAAATCAGATATGAACAAACATATGATGCTCAGAACAACACTGTTAGCAACCACATGGTATAAATTCCTTTGATAGAGATCCTTCAGTGCATAAGTTTCGGGGGAGAAAACTTCTCTGGATAAGCAAGATGAAGACTGCGTTCATATTCCTCTCTGTTGGCCTCCTAACTCCTGTTGTCCTGGCAAACCAAGGTAACTATTGGGAACCTACTAGGAGCTCATAGAAGGCACATTACATATCTCAAACTGTATTCATTTACAACACCCTACCTAATTCCTTTACCCTTCAGGTGAAGCACTGCATCGCTCACAAAGAAACACTGAGTTGAGTGATTCACATGATACGTAGCACATGCCCACAAGTTGAACTGCTGAGGGGTCATGATGGCCGAGATGGACTGCCAGGCAGGGATGGTAAGGACGGAGAGAAAGGAGACATCGGCATTCAGGGTCCACCTGGGCTCCGAGGTCTACCAGGGGCTCCTCCCCCAAACAGCGGTGGGGTGCTCTACACCCGCTGGGGAAGAACAGCCTGCCCAGGTACACCTGGAACGGAGCTGGTCTACGCTGGAAGAGTTGGAGGGAGTTGGTATGGCAACACTGGCGGAGGAGCAAACTACCTCTGCATGCCAGATGACCCACAGTACCTGACTTATGAACCTGGAGTGCAGGATGTTAGTCCCATATTTGGAACAGAGTATCAAGCTTACGGTGGTCAACCACTACGGGCTGTACATGACCATAATGTGCCTTGCGCTGTTTGTTTCTCTTCAATGCGAGAAACTGTCCTCATGCTTCCAGCCAAACCCACGTGTCCTCCCTCCTGGACTCTAGAGTACGCTGGCTACCTCATGTCAACCCACCGCAGTAGCAACCACCACCGCACAATGTATGAATGTGTGGACAAAGATCCAGACTGCATACCAGGCAGTGCAGGAAACACTGATGGTGCTGTGTTCTACCACACTGAAGCCAACTGCAATGGGATGCCATGCCCTCCTTACGACCCTCAGAAAGAACTTACCTGTGCAGTGTGCACCAAGTAGCTGACACTCGATCAACAGTGCAGTTGGCAAATGCTACTACATAGTTGAACCTTACACCATTACATTGTGTGTAACTTTACTATCGTGACCTGATCCTAGTATATAACTTTGCAATTTACACTAATGTGTTGTTAGGCAGCACTCATTTTGTACAGTGCTTATTACTCTATCATTTTATACGCGAGTGCATATGGATTTAGTGTGTACAATCAGGTCGTGTAACATTACGCACCATATTCTTTCAAACCAGTTTGTATGACTTTTCTACTTAAAGGGCAACCATCCCACAGATTGAAGGAAATTGTTCTAAAGTATAACCTCTTGTGTGACTTGACTTAGAGAATTTGTATGTTCTTTTGAGTAATGTGATTGGTCAGTTGCTGGACTCTAACGCACTGGATCTCTATATGTAGAGTCCATGTCCTCAAGGATTTAGGGTCAAACCTTGGGGCTGTAGATAAGTTTGCATGCTGTAAACTATTGATTTACAATAATTTACAGCATGCAAACTTATCTTGTTACCATCAACCTTAATAGGGTGCATCAAGACTAAGTAGTGAGGGATGGATGATGTCTCAGTTACAACTATTGCAGTTAAGGTTGATGGTAACAGATGAGCATGACTGAAAATAAAATGACCCTGGGATGCTTGCACAAGCAGATGCAGTTTTACAGACTTCCTGAGCTGCTGACTGAACTGGAACCGTGGTCGCGTGGTTGCGCTCGAACGAGTCCAACGCCGAAAGAAAAAAAACGATCTAGTTCTGAGTTTTCTTGCGCACTTTCAGCGACACACCATTCGAGTAGCAAATCGCTCAGAAAGTCTTCGAGCTCCATGAAAGTTTTTGTCGTTGGTGTGTGATTTCCCATCCTTAGATACTGTTGCTATTCTCTAAATTACCTAGACGACGAGTGCGCAGGCTCTACGCGATTTAGAATGCCTCAAGCCCCTCAGCAGCGTCCTCGCTATGCTCGGACGCTACAGCCCCGGAGCCCTCGGCATTCTAAATCGCGTAGAGCCCTTGCACTCGTTGTCTAACTATTATTTAGAGTTAACTATATGTGTTGTGCAAATACAGATACAACTCTTATGTACTTACGTATAAGGTACATGAAACAGTGACTATCTATCTCGTACCTAGTGGGAAACAAAGCTGGAATGGCGCTAAGTGCAGTGTGTACAAAATAGGAAGTGAAATTACCAGCTGGGTATGCGTCGGGATTGGTATAATCATATGAGTGTAAATCCACAATCAATTCATAGACAAGTAGCACACTATGGAGCAAAATTGAACTTGATATAATAGGAAATAGCCACGACACAATCATTATTATCTAGATGCTTGCTCATTCCTAGTTGTGTCCACACTAAGGCCTTTGTATTGCAGTGCATTATGTTCGCAATTAAGACAGCACTATTGCCCATACAACTTTTGAGCTGGTTTGTATAACGAACCAATTTTCAACCAAGTTGGTACTTCTGTTTTATTTTAGAAAACCAAACCGCCTCTCTATACTTCTGTCGTTTACGAGAAAATGTTTAGTGGGATAGCACCGGAGTGAATCACAATTACACTAACAGTCACATCAGTGGATCTATAATGGAGTATGGTAGTACTCCATATGTAGGGATGGCATGGGAAAAAAATGGCGGCCCCATATAACGCGCACAAAATCATACGTTCAGAACTCGGCTCTCATTATAGCTATAGGCTTTTATGAGATAGCTATACCATGACATTTCGAGAGTTTTCATCAGCAACAAAACTGTTAGCGTTGCTAGAAAGCTTCGGTGAAGTACCATACCGGCAAGTTGACACACTCGAGGGGAGGTGCGTAATCGTATACTTCTTCTGATTCTTCTTCTTCTCCAACCAGCCTAGCACAATAATGGCTGAAGCAATCACATTGATTCAAGCGCGAACAAGCTGGATATTCCCTGGGGTATTGCACTCGTAGCATAGCTTTTTCAAAGACATCGAATGGGTTCAGCAGTGTTCACCAGTACTCTCGAGTGGACGCCGTTCCACGCCATTTAATGACTACTGTTCAGTTCCTTTCCGGGTTTTAGTAACCGCCCCATTTATGTGATCATCTATTTAACTCCTACCTTTCCTCGTGCCAGCTAGCTGTTAGTCTGGTGCCAGCTGCATCTCCTGGTCCATCATTGTGTAAGTCGCACGAACGTTTAGCTAGAATGCACTTACTCACATGGCTGATTATATGTTGGTTTAGGATGAAGTAGTAGGATACCAAAGTGAAGGGGTGTCCAAACGGTGGAGTTGTCTGGACACGTAAGAAATTTACCACGTTCTCTAGGCCATTCTGTCTGCCTTTGTTACGTATTGTGAGCTACTGTTCACTTGCTATTAATACAGCAGAAAAGCCCTTGAAATGAGGTGTATCGCATTCGGACAACCCCTACAGTCCGGATGCCCCTCACTTACTCTACTGGAGGGGGCAGGCAGCTATTTGTCTTAGTGACACTAGAAACTGCAATACATATCTTTGTCCTTGGTGACAATTTACAGTTCAATATCCTCCATATGTAGGGATGTCCATGAAAAAAATGGTTTGAATGCATGGTGGGAGTGAATGAGGTGTATCAGGATGTGGTAGCTAAATAGATTGCAACAATTAGGAAAGTAGTGTAGTAAGCCTCCCTTGATCAAACTACATAACAAATTTGTCCAGGTATCTGACTATTTGTCTGCCACAACTTCGAAGACATTACCCAAGAAACAGTCAGAGACGTCATTTTGAGCACGTCCTGTAGAAGAGGTTATTTTAATAGCCTCCCAAAACAACGAATCTGTCTTCTACCAGTGGCTGTCACCGCCCGCTTACTGCTACTCGTGGTTGGCTTAGAAACAGAACCACTGTGTACATGAGACCTCAATACACCCCGCCCCATGACATCATTGGTATTAAATTTTATAGAGAATAGTTCTCCAGATGGAGTATGTTTTCATATCTTCTATCAGCACCATTGCTCTCTCACCACAGCTACTAGCACTGCCACCTCGCTCGCACTCCATGACAGATACTGAACGAAAATTCCAATCCTCAGTTCTGAATCTAGGTTCAAGCCAAGTCACTGGCAAAGCCATTGCTCATGCTCATTTGGCAGACAGGATGGGGCACTGGCCGAGGGAAGCTGCTGCATTCCGAGGCAAGCGGCTGGAGAAGGCTCTGTCAGAAAGGGTGTCTAGCTAGAGTCTCTGGCAAGGACAGAAGGCAACAGAGCTGAGCTTTGGCTTCTCCCACTTGTGTGAGCGCTAGAAGGCAGACAGCATATGCGAGCATGTGAGTTTCAGACTCTTTTCAGACTCTTTACATGTACACATGTACACATGTAGCTAGCTAGCTAGGTCATAGCCACAGCTTCTGACAAAGACAGAAGGCTACAGCTTGCCTGTGATTGGCCCTGCTTAAAAGAGCACTACGGTGCATTTGAATGGTGCGAGCCGTGAGTTAGAGATGTAGCTGTGAACATGATGCACGATAACCTCTCCAGCAGGTGAGCGTCAATTAGAGATGTCTAGGCCTGGCCTAATGTGACTGCAGAATAATCAGTCCATGTAAGCAGGAAGCATATAGTAAGGATAAGTGGCAGTACAAACAATAGGCAAGTCTTGTACCACATTATAATAAGCACTCTCCCACAGACATCCATGTGTTCCTTGTGATTCAGCTTCTACAGAAGCTTCCAAAATTTAATACACAATCCTACACTGAAAGATGTTCTATCATGGAGTACGGTAGTACTCCATATGTAGGGATGGCACGGAAAAAATGGCGGCCCCATATAACGCGTACAAAACCATACGTTCAGAACTCGGCTTTGATTATAGTCATAGGCTTTTATGAGCCGTATTATGACATCTCGAGTGTTTTTATCAGCAACAGGACTGTTGGCGTTGCTAGAAACCTTCGCTGGAGTACCAGTCTGGCAAGTTGACACGCTGGGGGGGCGTGGCGTAATGGTACATCTTCTTTCTGGTTTCTTCTTTCTTCAGCCAGGCTAGCACGATAATGGCTGAAGCGATCACAATGATTCAAGCGCGAACAAGCCGGATATTCCCCGGGGTATTGCACTCGTAGTATAGCTTATTCAAAAAAATCGAATGGGTTCAGCAGTGATTTACGAGTACTCTTGAGTGGACGCTTGCAGGTTCCACGCCATTTAATGACTAGCTACTGTTCCGTTCCGTTCCGGGTTGTAGTTACCGCCCCATTTAATTATGCGCAGACTTCACGTGTTCGTCTATTTAACGCCTACCTTTGCTCGTGCCAGCTGTCCGGGCCTGAGCTGCATCTTCTGGGCATATGTCACACAAAAGTTTTAGCTATAATACACTTACTCACAAGGCTAATTATATTATGTTGGTTGGCCCTAGTCCAAGCGGCTTCTGGCCAGAGGTACTGTTTAAGAGTTGTAAGTTGTCCGGACACGCAACAAATTTGCCTTGTTCTCTGGGCCTTTTGCCTTTGTTATGTATCATGAGCTACTTTTGTTCACTTGCTATGAATACTAGCACAGGCAGAAAAGCCTTGGAAAGGAGGTTTATTGCATCCGGACAACCCCTACCGTCCGGAGGCCCCCTCGCTTACTCTATTGGAGGGGGCATGCAGTCAGCTATTCGTCTTTGTGACACTAGGAAATGCAATACATGTCTTTGTCCTCGGAGATAATTCATATCATAGAGTACGGCACTATAGCTACTCCATAATAAATGCTAGGGCAGCTTCCCATGCTAGCTGTAGTGCCGACCTTGACAAAAAAAGGGCAACCTCACATGCCAGTTACATAGCTGACCCTGACAGAGACCTTTCCCCCCATGCACATGCAGACGAAGGCCTTCTTGGTGCTGACTGGGGTACAAATCGAAACCTATACTACATGCATCATCCTCAAGCACATTCCATCCCAACACTATCCGTACACCATACACATTTACACCTACACATTTGTTACCACCTCCCAAAAAAAACACCCCAAAACAAGTTACAGAAAAAGCACTTTGCCAAAAAGTGCAAAAACAAGTTATGTAGGGATGCACTTCCACCAAAAAACACTTCCCAAAAAAACAAGTCTGACATTTCATGTCTAAAAAACCAGCCGGACACCTTTCCCGTACAATACACACAACTCAGCTTAGGCCAAGCTATTAAACTACAGCTGTAGAGCCAGAGCGAAAGTGCTGACTCAGCAGTTTCGTCATGCGCCTCCAGTTAGTAGCTATACGTCACCAAAACAGGATCTTTACGGCTACCTACCACGTTTTCGCCATCTAGGCAACACAAAACTACCTTCATTTGCTGTACCTTGGCCTGCAAATCTCCAAAAGCTGCTATATACTGCAGTTGCATAGTAACGTATGACGTAATATATTGCGCACGTGATAAGTGCGGACGCACAAACAAACAGACAGACAAACAAACAAACAGACGCGGAAAACGTAAAGCAATCTTAGTACCAGCCGTTCGCGCGCTCCGGCTGGTAACAATGAAACAAGCGACAGTGCACACCACAATGCATGCACAGACTACCCACACATCACAGTGCAATGCATTTACCGCGTAGCTACCATCCCTACATCTTTCCAACCACACCCACCACAATCTGTACCACGCCCCCATACTCAACAGCACACCAAATATTTCCTTTAACACACACAACCATCCACAATCATCATCAACCATGACACCTTGTCTCCATCCAACAACCACCCTTACTTTCGACTTTACAAAACATATCACCCTACACTATACAACCAACCCAAACCTTCACAGGAACACTCCCATCAAAATACACTTCGCTCCACCATTCACAACCACAATTGAGCAGAGCAATTCCTCACAACACCACACTGCCACCTACACACACAACAAACACAACCCACATCAACCACGTACCATACAACTCGCTCAACGAAGTTTCTACACTTTACCAAACTCACCCACATAGACCTCCCCTACAAAGAACCTGCACACACAAGTATCTCACAACACACTCACAAACTTCATAACACTCCACCAGGCATAACCAAACACTCCCCAAGTCCCTATACAAACACCATATTTATGACTCCACCCTCAATGACTCACTAGTTCACATTCTACAGTTTCAGCTACCTTCCACAACCACCACGTGCTCAGTCATTAGCAATACACACACACCAAATTACACTACCACTCTTCACATCTCACATATATGTATACATGGTTGTGGTGGGTGTGGTTGGAAAGATGTAGGGATGGTAGCTACGCGGTAAATGCATTGCACTGTGATGTGTGGGTAGTCTGTGCATGCATTGTGGTGTGCACTGTCGCTTGTTTCATTGTTTTCTGGTGGAAGTGCATCCCTACATAACTTGTTTTTGCACTTTTTGGCAAAGTTACATATAGGCCTGCCCTGGCTTATATACCAGTACCTGCTCAAAAAACTTGTGGGTTTTCTGCTCAAATTGTTGCAATTAGGACACATGAATACCATTACAGCTGTAGGTCGCCGTTCTCACCCAACATGGACCTATAGGGGAGATTGTTTATGCTATCATGGTATTGTATGGATCTGTCACCGGAATTTTGGTTCTGGAAAAATTGTTAGAACCAAAATTTCCACTGAAAGAATTGGTCCCCCGGACCATTTCTTCCAGCGAAATTGGTCCTAATCCTGAAAATTTTGGTCCCCCATCAAGTTTCCAGCAGAGCTGGTCTTAACTTGAAAATTTGCCTCCCCCCCTTGATGCATGTAAGCTTACATGTATGGCATAGTTATTATCAGCCTTTAGTTAGCCATTAGGACGTTTAATACAAAGGTATGAGACAGGCATCGATATCCGACAAACTGATGTAGTAGCTACACCGGGACTTTATCTACTGACTGTAAAGTCGATTCTGTGGCCTGTCTCAGCTTGCATGCTGTATGGAATCATTGACAGCTTCCTCCTTTCGAAGCAGTTCCACGGGTGGTGATGCATTTTCTCTTGGTCGAAGTGGTACTGACCTGGGAGCTATATACATACAATGTACAGATCTAGTTACATGTACACGCTCACGCGCACGGTACAATGAGGCTATTGATCATGACGGTAGGCGTAGGCTATGAAAATAAACAAGCCATCCACTTTAGCGTAGTAGTCCACTCTATGAAGTGCGTAAGACAATAGCAGGCGGAATTCGCTTCTGGCGCAGGTTGGACCATTATTTTCACGGGGTAGCAAAATTTTCAGAAAAAAAATGTTCCGCCCAGACTGATATTACGAAAATTTTGGTCCCCCGGACCAATTTTTCCGCTGGACCAAAATTTCCGTGACAGATTCTCTATGGAGTTAAAGCAGTTTTGGCCAAGCTCCAATATCAATGCACTTGTTAAGCGTAAAAAATCAAGTCAACCCATTCAACCCCTGGGTCGCTGCAGTGCTGCTGGCCTTAAACTATCTACATGTAGCAGTGTGCAAAAGCAGGGCTACGTATCAACTGGATTCGATCCACGGACAGTAAGATGCTTCCCTTCAAGGACTGTACCAGCCATCTCACAACAATCCACAGACTTTACAATGAGCTATGATTACCAGCTAGTCTAGCTCCTGTCGTTTCTGCCACTCCTCTGCATGACACCTCAGAATCACTCCAGCTTCCAGAGACTGCTGAACAGCAAGTCACTTTGGCGCATGATAATGCCTTGTTGAGGTTTAGTCAGTACACCAAGCCATACACGTTTATGTGAGCCACGAGACTAGCCTACCACTATATACATGTACCTACTATATATTTCCACAAAGGAACAAGTTACTCTGAAAAGACCTGAAAAGAAAATAGTCGAGTCTTAATTCTAACAGTGGCTGTCACCACCCGCTTACTGCTACTCGTGGGGGGAGTGGAACAAATGCCTTCACAGACTATGCACACATTAGAGCGTAATGCGTTACAGAGTTGCTTCAAATGACAGCGTACTACGCTTACGGAGACCATACAGTTGTGTGTAAAGTGCTTATTCTGTAGCTTATTTTGGGTGTTTTCCTAGGGAGGGGGGCATGAAAGGGTATGGAGTTTTCGATGTCATTATGTGTGGTGTACGTAGCTGCCTGCCCCCTCCAGTACCATATACAGGGTACTTACAGACGGGTGACTGGGTGAGTCTCTTCCTTATGACACTGGTAAGAGTCTGGATACACAAGAATATGGTTAGCCGTTTGGACTTGTGCCTATCAAATACAATATCAGCCACGTGCAATCTGTACATGCGTAATCCGAGTACTTGTGAATCATTGCTGAACAAGTTTGATTTCTTTGAGAACGCTATGCTACGAGTGCAATACACCAGAGAATATCCAGCTTGTTCGCGCTTGAAACATTGTGATCGCTTCAGCCATTATTGTGCTAGGCTAGCTAAAGCAGAATTAGAAGATAGACAATTTGGCCATTTTAGAGACAATGCTCGAGAATGACTGGTAGGGCTCATAGTAGCCTACAGCAGAGTTTTAAAAGTGTCATTTTGTACACATTTAATAGAGACGCCATTTTCTTCCCGAGGCCATCCCTACATATGGAGTAGTACTCAGAAGTGGTTGGAAGGATTAACGTGTACCACACACAGTGACGTGTACATTAATAAAATGCACAATGTCACGTATAGCTACATGCATTCCATTACATGAGGAGACTGTGAAAGATATGCAGAGTTATACGGGTATCAGGCCTACAGAAGGTTTTGTAGCTCTACAAACTTCGAGGGGACGGGTGGGGACACCCCCTCAAAAACCTTGGGTTGCAAGTACGCAGCTGTGTTGCAGAAAATTAGGCTTGAATCCAGATTTTCAGTGAGCTTGCATAATATTTTGTAAGCTACAGTAAGGGTAGCGGTTTTACCACTCAGATTCTACTATTTTTTGTTCTACTTTGAAAACTGCTAAACTAACACAAGATCACTCGCAGAGCGGTTATTATTGCTCCTCTCTGCCGGAGACGTTTTCTTTACATCATCAGACAGCATAGCTAATTGCACTATAGTGCATGTGATTGCTCCTCTCCAGTGCTACTGTTAGGCTTGAGATAATTATGCTCCAAATCTTTGCAATTATTCTATTCTCCAATTCTTTGATTTTATTGCTATTATTCTCCCAGTTTTTTGCTACTATTCTCATATTATTCTCAATTTATACCTGTTACTATACTGTAATATAAGTGAGCATTCTAGGAAAGACAACTAGACATTGACATGTCAACACTAATACACCAGCCACTCGATCAGACGTGATTGATACTGTCATAGAGTGCTAGCTAGGCACTCAACCAAAGAAAAAACTCGATCTATTGAGTGCCCAGTCCTCATGCATTGTCGCCCTGAGGGCACATGCAACCAAAAAATGCTGAGGCTTTCTACTATTCTAGAATTATTCTTTATGCTAATGTCTTGCTATTATTCTAAAAATTATTCCAGCATAATTATCTCAAGCCTAGCTACTGTCCTCCATTGTAGTGTCTGCAATGTCTCTTTGCAATGGCTTCTTAAGAAGTCTCCAAAAATTTCACTATTACTACTACATCAGCTCCAGTCTGGCACAGTGCCAGTGTGCCTGTCCCAGTTTATATAGCAGCACTTGCTCAAACCACTTGTGGGTTTCTTTGTCCATCCAATTATGATTATGAACATGAATATCATTAAAACCCTGGAGAGACACTAGCAAACAAGCTAGCGACTCTTTACTGCCCTGACTAGAGTCATCTACCAGCGGTTATCACTGACTGCATACTGTTTACCTATGAATGAGGGAATATGAGACCAGTACGTACTGCCCCATGACATCATTAGAATATGCAAACGGCATTTCCACATTGCTATACTGAGGTGTTCTTTGTACTATGGACTGTTGTAGCCTTGTTCCCAGGCCTTCCCCACACAAACAAACGAAGTGTGAATGCTCTTAGTAAACAGGAACAGCCTGAAAACCATTATCTCCGACTTGTACAGTGAGAACTATCATAGTGGCATACATCAATGCATATTCTGTCCCCTGTCCGTATGGTGCCTACACCTTGTACCCTGGCCTCGGGGGGCAATGCACGTGTTCAAAATAGCATTTTGTAAGGGAGCATTTGTGATTGATTGATGTGTGGTCTTCACAACAAGAGCACTTTAACACGCTTGCTGGCGGTGAAACACTTTGACATTTGAGGACACCATGGACCTTGCTCAAAGCATGAAAGCCGCAAATAGGAACACTATAAGGCATGCAAGAAACTAAAACAGCAGCATTAGTGTCGGGCAGTAATCCAATAACCATCGTCTTCATATCATGATACTGGATAGGTCCAAGTATTGAAGGTCATGAACCTTTAGTCTTAAACTGAGTGTTCGGGCAATGAGACAGGGCTGTACGACTGAGCCGTTGGCACACATTGAGGGAGGCAGAACAGAAATATTCTTTTAAGTGTGTAATGCTGTTTAGTGGACTACTTGTGTTTTATTCACAGCAGAAACAGATTTAGTTAACCACCTAAAATTAGAACTTCAAGGGTGGGAATAAACTACAATTATTTTCCACTAAAATTAACCGATTTAGTTAACATATGCAAGTGTTTTAGTAACCCTGTTTCCTTTTTAGTTGGTTAACTGAATCTAAAAGCAAACTTTTGTTCTTCATTAAACTAATTATGTGCAGCCATACTAAACAACACTAGTAACACTAATTTCTAAGAGGAATTAACAGTGAAGTACGTACCAACATCATGATGGTGCTCCACTGAGTCCACGTCGTATGAATTCACAGTTCTTCTTTGAGAGCCCAATAGTGTCTGTGGTAAGGTTCATGAGAGAGAGAGAGAGAGAGAGAGAGAGAGAGAGAGAGAGAGAGAGAGAGAGAGACACTATGCCACCACCTACGCGATCGCCATGTATCATAACAACTCCCCCAGCCTATTCGTAAATGTGGATGTTTGAGTTAGGAAGGTTTTGAGTCTCGTGCCCAAGAGTTTGACTACTCTATCTGTTCTGGCGGCCCTAGTTCGGAGTGAGCAATAGTTTAGTTACAACCTACCCAAAAACTGTAACATCGTAGACTGTAAAAACATTCTTTTGCCAACAATTCTGAAATCTCATTGGATCCACCTGGAATGTGAGTGGGTGAAACAAGTGCTAGAGCTTGGGTAGCCTTGTACCGAGGCGCACTATCGTTGGGAGAACAGTAGATACCAGGCACACTGCTCCTGACAATAATACACCTGGGTACGAGGCTAGGCATAAGGCTAGAACTTGGGTCACCTAACTGTTTCAGTGGGGGAGGAAAAGCTAAGGTCTGGGCACAAGACTAATTTCAGCTGGTGGTAGAGTTATGGATAATTAGAACATACAGTACAGCTGAGAAGATGAGAATAGCTACCCACTCATCATTCTGTGTCTGTTCTGGTTTGGACGATATGGTATAATTTTAAGCCTGGTAGTTCGACCACAAGCAGATGTGCCTTTCTTGATAACCACAACTACGTACATTTGATCAGACGGCCAAAAATACCAGCAAAACCAGTCTGCACTACTGCATGATGTGCATCGCCTCGTCCCCAGGCTCTCTCCTCTAAAACATCATAAGAAGAGCTCGGTATCTTTTCTTACAAAAAATTTCATCTCACTATGCAAGTTTTTTTTTTCTCTCCAGCTGTTCTTTGTAGAAATGTTAAGCTACCACACATATTCTACAACATAGAACTTAATTGTGGCAATCACAAACATTGTCAATAGCGAACTAAACTTAGTGGTCTTAAGACTCTCCGGGCAGCTAACCTACGTCCTATTCCTGCGTGCCGCCATACCCCCTAAGAGATCCTAATTGGGGTGAGCCCCACACTAGTTGTATGCATTCTGCCCTTTGTGTGTAATTACGTCTTGCCCACCTTCCCGCTTGGGGAAATGCATGTGTTCAGAATGGCAGTTTTATGAATACCATTGTGGCGCCAGGAGTGCATCGAGCCGGTGAAGCCGGTGAGGGAACATGCAACTAGTACAGATGGCAAAATTCAAACAGGGCATCTGGATGCTAATTATTTTAGTAACCACCAAATATGGAATATATACACACGTGGGTATGTAAGACGGTGAGCGGCAGCTTTGCAGGGCGACTACAGAGAGCGTTGGATGGTGATACAGCTAACGCCGGCACGAGCACAACGACATTGATGTGAAGGTTAGTTGTAAGCCGTTGTAACAGTCATTGAGCGTGGGTATGGTTGGACTCACTTGTTGGAAGATTGGACCGTCTCCCATATGCTTTCGCTTTGGAGAACTAGTCATCTCGCTTGAATGTAGCTATGCCGACACACCGCTTCACTTTTATCCACTTCGTGGCTTTCTCACTCTTAATGCTGTTACATTTTCCTGCTGTTGTGTCATAAAAATCCATATACGGATACTAGAATATGACTGCCATGTTTGAATTTCATCGTCTATGTAATGCACGTGTAGTTGCATGCTCCCTCGCTGGGTTCACCGGCTCGATGCGCTCCTGGTGGCGCACACAGAGTCAAAGATCAATCACGTACTCATAACAAGGGTACTAAAGCTCCCAGGTTAGCAGGCTTTGTGCGACCTCCGTATGCACGAGAGCTGTAGACAAACGGCACCATCGACGAGTAATAGCCCCAGCAGCACAGTCTGCCTCTACCCTCCTGTGGTAACCATGGCAGCAGTGAACTGGCTCGTGAAGCCACACTTACGCAGTGTCCCCTCATCCACACACACAGCAAGTCAGCTGTGTTACTGAGGTGGAAAGTCCAACCATGCCACCTCCAACTGTCCTTTTATTGCTGCTACTGGTCAAACAAGCGTTTGGCGGGGCCTAAACGTACTCCGGATGTACACCACGTAAAATAATTGCATTCCATAAATACTTCTGCGTACAACGAAAAGGTCTATTTCAATACCAAAGACGCTGTCTACTGACAGGCTATCATTGACAAGCAACCACTGGTCTCACACTGCCAGGACAGCAAGGACTACACTTCCTAAATTGTTGTACAGCAGGCTTCTGAACAGTTCGAAGCCCCCCAAAAATTTCACATAGTAACTGTGAGATAATGATAGGCAGACTCAATATGCACTGCCCTAGTTTATATAGCACCCCTTGCTCAAGACACTTGTGGGTTTCCATGTCAGTCAGAGTGACAGGCAATTAGGGCACATGAATATAATCACAACTGCAGGAGAAAAATAGTCACCTTATGGTAAGTGGTAGTATAATTTATAGGCAAGTCTTGTATATAGCATGTTACAATTATTAATAACCGCTCCCAGTTGCCACCCAAGTTGCGTGTGATGTAGCTTCCACAGAAGACTCCAAAAATTCAAACAGCAGTGTAAGTAAGTACCCTTACAGTATGTATAGATAGGTCTGTACAGGCCTGCCCTGGCCTATACTGTAACACCAGTACCTTCTCAAAACACTTGGTGGGTTTTTCTGCTTAAATTATTGTAATTAGGACACATGAATACCATTACAGCTGTAAGTTGGCATTTTCACCCAACATGGAACTATAGGGCAGAGGAGGTTGGGCATAGCCTCGTACCCAGGCCTTCCCTCACAGCTTTTTTCGCAGCCGTGGCAAAAAGCGTGGTTAAGGCCTGGAAGTAAACGTCACGTGATGCGTGCCATCGCTTACGTCAGATGCAGTGTGTGGGATTGAAGTGACATCACAGAAGTACACGCGACGATTTATATCGACCTCAAGTATATTTTTCGTCAAAAGAACAACAGAAAAGCGAAGCTGCAGACTATACTACACTCACTTGAGAGCGATATCCACAGACAGTAACGTCCAATCTGCAGCTGGCTTGGCACAACAGTCCTTGGCGCTTAGTCACACGCAGACCGACTCGAACAGCGTAAACAGCGGCTGACGCTCGTGATTCGTGGGATTCTCAACTATTATGACCCGTCCGGCTCACCAACTTTACCGTAACGAGTAACTCCAGAACACAGTGTTGCTAGAGTCTCGAGAGAGCGCCACGTGAAACACGTCACGAGTGTAAATGAACCCGTGAACCCTTGTAGTGACGAAAGCGAAGGTACACATCACGTGACGTTTACTTCCAGGCCTTAACCACGCTTTTTGCCACAGCTGCGAAAAAAGCTGTGAGGGAAGGCCTGGGTACGAGGCTAGGTTGGGCACACATTCCTTAATGTGCGCAGTCACGTGCCCTTTGCTGCACTTATATAATTACATTCCACAATGCATTCCATTCCAGCATGCAATCAGCTCACTGAGAAGCTAACAAGTACAGATTAATGCTAGGTAGGCATCAACAAAGAGGTTCATGTAGCAAGCACCAAAAAGACTTACTGTTCAGCAATTCGAGCAATTCTGTGCAATTCCGAAGTAGCCTCGTACCCAGGCCTTCCCTCACAGCAGGGAAGGCCTGGGTGCGAGGCTAATTCCGAGGTGCCATAGGTGTGACAGAAACACTGACTCAAACCACAGGTAAGCATAGCTCGTTATAAAGCTTAACTGGACTGTAGATGGTTGGAACGGATCACACCCTGTTCAGTAATTAGGGCACATGAGTACAGCTACAACCGACACTAATTAGGTACGCACATCAAGCCATACACGTTTATGTGAGCCACGAGACTAGCCTACCACTAGCTACTATACATTTCCCATAATAGCACAGGAACGAGTTACAAACTGTTTAGTCTGAAAAGACCTGACAAGAAACGAGCCAAGTCTTCTACCAGTGGCTGTCACCACCCGCTTACTGCTACTCGTGGTTGAGACTGCTACTCAGAAACAGAACCAAGAGACCTTGATCAATATGCCCCACCCCCATGACATCATTGGTATTTACAGCAACCAGCTCTTGCGTCTTTTCCCCACTGACCACTGCTACTAACACTGCCACCTTGCTTGCACTCAACAACTGCTACCTGGCTAGGAATTGAACAGCTCCATGACATACAGTAAATGGAGTCAGTGTCATTCGCCTACATGTACGGTAGGCTATGGCTGTGAAGAGCTTGGCACAGTCCTTGCATGCCTACGTTGTTTTCCTGCATGTGCGATAAGTTATGGCTGTGAAGAACTAGGCTGCAGTTCTAGCGTGCCTGAATTGTTTTGCAGTTGTCTGCAGTCTCCGCCTCCATGTGGCTCAGGCCGGGATCTGTCAGCAGTACTACTGCCACTGGCAGATGCATATCACATGTAGATGGCACCTTTCTATCTATACAGAGCGAGTTCAAAGAGCACAAGTAGTTGCGTGAGTGAAGCGAGCACACCTGCTTGTAATTGTAAAACCTGCTTGCAATTAATGGCATGTAAAACCATACCAGACTCTCCCATTCTAGTCTCGTGCCCACACCTTGGCTCCTCCCTCCGGAAACCGTGTGGCGACCCAAGTTTCAGGTAGGCATGGTCATTTGGAAATCGTCCAGGGGTGGATAAGGGGGTAATGATAAATACTAGGACAGAATTCTCAAGGGGAGGGGGAGTTGAGCAAATGCCCTGCACAAGTCTCTCTGATCACCTGTCACAGGACAGCCCTTGCTTGCTATTTAAGTTTCTGTTCTACATGTACTACAGTGGAACCCCTCTACTGTGGACACCTGGTAAACTAGAGAGATGTCCTCATTTCAGGGGTAAGTAAATCATTGGACCTTGAGAAGGGTCAAAGGTGTCCTTATTTCAGGGGAGTCCTTAAAGAGGGGTTCCACCGTATAGCCATGGCTACCAGAAAAATTCACAGTGGTCACATTGAGACATTAGCATGCACTGTAGCAAGGTCCTAGCATTCCACACACTCCCAGTGCTAAAAGTCCTCGTGTTCAAACACTGAGTGATAAAGCTGAAGCTCCCTCTTCCCAGGAAATCAGCCATGTTATTAGCAAGTCAGCTGCTGTAGCTATAGGATCGCTATCTGCAGAGTAACAGCCAGCCATGCAGAGAGGATGGGTGTGTTGATGCTGCAATCCGAGGTGAGCGACTGGAGAAGGCTCTGACACTCACACCAGGGCTTCTAGTATCATGGGAGTTTACCCAATTCAGTGTGACCTGTGAACCATTAATGTTCCATCCTACCACAGCCGCAATGGCTTCCAGAGAAGCCTCCAAACATTTCTTACAATAAAGTACTCCACAGTCACCGTCCAAAACTTCCATCAGTCCATCAGCTGAGGTGTCCCAGCTTATATAGCAGCACTTGCTCAAAACACTGGTGGGTTTCCTTGTTCATGTAATTATGGAACATGAATATCATTACACTACCACCACTATCCTGACCACATATGATGCTATACTGAGGTGTTCTTTGCACTATGGACTGTTGTGCCTTGTTCTCAGACCTTCCCCACACAAACGAACGAAATGTGGATGCTCTTAGTAAGCAGGAACAGCCCGAAAACCATTATCTCTGACTTGTACAGTGAGAACTGTCACTGACTGCAGCTAGCTCAGCTAACACATGGCTCACACTGCTCAGGCACGTTATATTGCTATGACGATCACTCAACTACGATGTTACCATGTCAATGCCTAGTGATACGGTTAGCTAAGGATAGAGTTCGGGTAAGGATAGGGGTAGGGGTTAGGGTTAGGGTTAGGGTTAGGATTAGGGTTAGGGATGGATAGGGTTAAAGCAGGAGGTTTAAAATTATGCTCAGCAGTCCTCCCTATAAAGCTCACTTCCTGCCTCCTCAAACTGTCATTTCACCTGTCGAAGGTGTGGCAGACAAGGGCATATTCCATCGTGTGAAGATTATCTCTCTGGCAGTTCATGCACTATCAGACCCTGGCTATTGGACTTTTGAATAATTCGAAGCCCACCAAAAATTTACACAAGAGTTGTGAAAGCCTGTTATTGTGTTCACTAAGTTATAATATACATTCACTTGCTCAAACACTTGTGGTCATACAAACTGAGTGCAATTAGGACACATGAATACCAATAATGCAGAGTCTGGGGCATGGATGGCTGGGTATGAGACCATGCTCTAGTTTATCATTATGAGTTAGCAATTACATAATCTTCTCAGTTACCATTTTGTAAGGAAAAGCTGTAATATGCAGATACAAAGATCTCCAGTCTCGTGCCCAGACCTCTGCTTGCCCACACACCAAACAGTCATGTATGGCATCAAATTTAATGACCCCACTGCTGGAGCATACATGAGTCCTTCAATGAAACTACTCCAGGTTTGCACTACTGCATGATGTACACTGCCTCGTCCCCAGACATTTATTCCAATCCTAAAGTCAGTAGCACTAATGGATTCCGAGATTAGCTACCAGAAGGGTAGATTCACGACCTTCCCTTGACGTCCAAGAACTACATGTACAACTGTATGTGCGCATCCACACACAATTATCTACCACCTTTGAAGTCACCAAAAGCAGAAAATACAGTTCTCCCAAGATTACTGGGAATTTGCAAACTAGCGGGTACTCCAGCGTAACATCCCTCCATTAATGAATCACTGTCTGCTGCACTAGTAGAGTTAGAGAATGGGATGCTGAAACTGTGATATCCGTGATGTAATCGACCAATCACATTGCCAGTCCAGAATCCAGAACTGGGACCACTGACGTAGCACTACCCCAACGTCAAGTTTTCAGGGACCAGACCCACCGTTCCAATGTAGGGCTAACCCAGCACAGGTCTACTTGTAATAGGCACGATCCCTTAGAAGCCCTCCAAAAATTCTTTATTCAACAAAGAAACGCAAAATTTTTGTCAATTCGAGGTAGTCTATCATGTTCTCAACAAAGCCATCCATTTGAACCATTTGAATTGAAGATTCCAGGTGAGGCTGCTTTCTACCTTAAAGGTTGTGATAATCAATTATTGAAGGACAAGAACCTCTAGTCTGAAACTGGGAGGTTAGGGTGAAGAGACAGGGCTGGGGGGGGGGGGGGGGGGGGGGGTATGTGGGGGGGGGGGTATGTAGTTTCCAAGCCTTGACAGCTATATAGAGTTTATAGCAATTGATACATGAGAGCATGTCACATTTTGACCCAAAGACCTACATACCCTGGGAGCTCATTGTGCCTGCAGGGGTTAATCTTTCACGATGATACCGAAATGCCAGCATACTAGTCACTGCAATGATCGAACAGAATCATTACTGCCCAACTCTACAGCAGCAGTGAACTGGCTTATAAAGCCACACTTACGCAGTGTCCCCTCATCCACACACACAGCAAGTCAGCCGCGTTACTGACGTGGAAAGTACAACCATGTCACCTCCAACTGTCCTGATATTTACAAGCAGTTAACTATCAAAGACACCCTCTACTGGTTGGCAATCAAGTTACGAACAACCACTGGCCTCAAATATCAGAGATTATGATTTTTGGATAGCATTTCTAAAGCAAGTAGTCTCGTGCCCAGACCTTTCGCCAGAATGGTGTGGGTGTCTGGGCACGAGACTAAAAAGCAAGTACATGTATAATATTGGTCAGTAGCTATACAGTCATGTACATGTATAGGCTTCGAACGATTCGAAGCCCCCCCCCCCCCCCCCCCCCCAAATTTTTTTTACATACCATGAAATGTGTCTATAATCAAATCAGATATTACATTCACTGTCCCAGTTTATATATTTGCACAAAACACTTGTGGGTTTCCATGTAATAGGTAATCAGGGCCATGAATACCATCACAACAAGACAATTATGTGTCTGGAGCATGGCTGGCTGGGTATGAGATCATAGTCTAGCTGGGCAGAGCTACGCGCATTGTTCTTTGCAATTAAACACGTGATGTCACGTACAATGACATTCCGTTTCCGGCAGTGCGCTAGCTAGCTGCAGACTTCGCTGTTGACCAAGCGATTCGAGCTGCTTGCCTGAAACTAGCCTCTACCAGGCTTCGAAAAGAACGAGAGCAAGCCATGTAAGACTAGTTTGTGTTCGCCTGTGACGTCACCAATTAGCATTCAAACTACGTGATGTAGAAATAATTGTAAATACCATACACAAAAACGTGATAAGCGGATGACCAGACTATACTTTTCCCACGATGAAGTTAGTCTGGCCCGCGAGACTTAACTACAGCTTAACAACTCCATTACAGCGGTCTTTCTAGAGGCCTTGCTTCCCTTTGTGCTGGTGTTTCAAACACGGTGCGGGTCCTCTCTCTTGCTGTCATTAGTTTCGAAGCTTCTGTCAGGCAGTGCTCTATATGCTGGCTGAGTGTAGGCTAAAATAATTTGTGGTCTTTATACAAGCCTTGCTTTCCATTGCATGGCAGTCTCAGAAGTACAGCGCGGGTCTTCTGCTGTTCTCGCTGACCGATGTTGTCGTTTTCGAAGCCTCTCTTCTCTCGTTCAGCTCCAGAATAACATACAGAGCTCCTGTACTCTCAGACAGATGCGAACTGCACACACGTGTTTGTGTACAATTTTGAGGTAATGCCGTTGAAATAGGTAATTGTGGTATATAGGACCATGCAGCCGTACGTATGTACGGACGCACAAAATCGCCATTCGCAGCACTAAGGGGAAGGGGGGCTCGCTCACGCTCGCCACAGTTTACATAGGGCTGTAGTTTATTTAGTCTCGTGCCCAGCCCCCCATTAGAAAAGTGGGTCTGGCTCTCCGTATATTCAAATGTGGGGCAGCAGTACGTCAGCGGTCCCAAATCTGGACCGGCAATGTGATTGGTTGATTATAGTACTACATCACTAAACGGTTGCAGTATCCGGATATCCATACTAGTGGCCACGTGGACATTATCCGTTTGGTGATGTAATATGATGTAATGCTAACCCAACTTCGAAAATACTGGGAGCCAGACCCACCTTTCTAACGTGGGGCCGGGCACGAGACTATAGTTTATTCAGCTACTAGATGCTGGAACCAAATTTCCCTCCAATCTCGTACCCAGTCAACAGCTTTCCCACATGCCAAACGGTGTATGAATTAAGTCAACTTTTCATGGTTGGTGTATATGTGAGTCCTATTATCAATGTACATTTGTACAGGATATTAGAAGAATAAATCAACTAATGTATCTTTTCTAATTAAGATACCCTTTCGAATGTGAAACCATTTGTTTCACCCAAAGTAGGAGGCCCTTTAGCCCTGGCAAATATTCTTGGGGAAGCAATAGAGTTTCAGCACACCAAGTAATTCACCAACCTAAGGCAGTAGTAGGTGCTTCATTCTCCATGGCTTTTCATATAGCTATAAATATATCTATGTGCCTATGCATACATACTGTATATTTAATGACAGTAATTGATCAATATTAGTGATGTCAAAATTCTCTTCAATTAGAAGCACCCTGAGACCTCCTTGCATTCAGCTGCCATTGAAGACTAAAGTGTTTTACCACATGGAAGTGCATATGACATCAAGACTCTATCTAGATGCCATTGCTGCAAATCAAAGGACCTGCATGTACGATAAGTTATGGCCGTAGGCTACAGTCCCCTAGCGTGCCTATATTGTTTTGCAGTTGCTTGTAGTCTCCTCCGAGTTACTGCCTCCACATAGCTCAGGCCGGGATCTGTCAGCAGTACTACTGCCACTGGAAGATGCATATCACATGTAGATGGCACCTTTCTATCTATACAGAGCAAGTACGGTGAGCGAGTTCAACAAGCATAAGTAGTTGCATGAGTGAAGCGAGCACACCTGCTGGTAATTAATGGCATGTAGAACCATACCAGACTCTCCCATTCTAGTCTCTTGCTCAGATCTTGGCTCCTCCCCCTTGCTGAAACGGTCTGGCGACCCAAGTTTCAGGTAGGCATGGCAAGGGGAAAGCCTAGGGTGTCATTTGGAAAATCGTCCAAGGGTGGATAAGGGGCTAATGATAAATACTAAGACAGAATTCCCAAGGGGGGGGGGGGGAGGGGGAGGGGAGCAAATGCCCTGCACAAGTCTCTCTGATCACCTGTCATAGGACAGCCCTTGCTATTTAAGTTTCTGTTCTACATGTACTACAGTGGAACCCCTCTATTGTGGGGACCTGGTAAACTAGAGAGATGCCCTCACTTCAGGGGTAAGAAAATCATTGGACCTCGATAAGAGTCAAAGGTGTCCATATTTCAGGGGAGTCCTTAAAGAGGGATTCCACTGTATAGCCACTAGAAAAATTCACAGTGCACTGTGAATTTTTCTAGTGGCTATACATGGCCACATCGAGACATTAGCATGCACTGTAGCAAGGTCCTAGCATTCCGCACACACTCCCTGCGCTAAAAGTCCTTGTGTTCAAACGCTGTGAGTGATAAAGCTGAAGCTCCCTCTTCCCAGGAAATCAGCAATGTTATTAGCAAGTCGGCTGCTGTAGCTATAGGATCACTATCTGCAAAATAAAATCGATATCTGCAGAGCAACAGCCAGCCATGCAGAAAGGATGGGTGCTTAGAAGCTGCAATCTGAAGTGAGTGACTGGAGAAGGCTCTGTGAGTGACTGGAGAAGGCTCTGTCACTTACACAAGCACACGGGCTTCTGGTATCATGGGAGCTTATCCAATTATTGCCAATTCAGTATGACCTTTGAACCATAAATGATCTATTCCGTTAGCAGTTGCAATAGCTTCCTGAGAAGCCTCCAAAAACTTCTTACTATGTAAGACCTCACAGTCACACTCCAGAACTTCAGTGGAGGTGTCCCAGCTTATATAGCAGCACTTGCTCAAAACACTTGTGGGTTTCCTTGTCCAGTTAATTATGGCACATGAATATCATTACACTACAACCGGATATCCTGACTACATAGGAGTCTTCTACCAGCCGTTATCACTGACTACATACTGCTACTTGTGGTTGAGACTGTTTCAATTATGTCCTGCCCCATCACATCAATAATATGCAAACAGTGTTTGCACATTGCTATATAATACTGAGGTGTTCTTTGTACTATAGCCTTGTTCCCAGGCCTCCCCACACAAACGAACGAAGTGTGGATGCTCTTAGTAAGCAGGAACAGCCCGAAAACCATTATCTCCGACTTGTACAGTGAAAGCTGTCATTGACTGCAGTGTTAGGGTTAGGGTTAGGGTTAGGGATGGATAGGGTTAAAGCAGGCTAGGGATTACGGAGGTTTAAAATTATGCTCAGCAGTCCTCCCTATAATGCTCGCTCCCTGCCTCCTCAAACTGTCATTTCACCTGTCGAAGGTGTGGCAGACAAGGCCATATTCCACGTGTGAAGATTACCTTTCTGGCAATTCACTATCAGACCCTGGCTATTGGGCTTCTGGATAATTCGAAGCCCACCAAAAATTTACACAAGAGTTATGAAAGTCTGTTATTGTGTTCACTAAGTTATATACATTCACTTGCTCAAACCCTTGTGGTCATACAAACTGAGTGCAAATAGGATACATGAATACCAATATTGTGGAGTCTGGGGCATGGATGGCTGGGTATGAGACCATGCTCTAGCTTATTATTATGAGCTAGCAGTTACATAATCTTCTCAGTTACCATTTTGTAAGGAAAAGCTGTAATATGCAGATACAAAGATCTCCAGTCTCGCGCCCAGACCTCTGCTTGCCCACACGCCAAACAGACACCATGCATGGCATCAAACTTAATGACCCCACTGCTGGAACATACATGAGTCCTTCAATGAAACTACTCCAGGTTTGCACTACTGCATGATGTACACTGCCTCGTCCCCAGACATTTATTCCAATCCTAAAGTCTGTAGCACTAATGGATTCAGAGGTAAATGTTAGCTACCAGGAGGGTAGATTCACGACCTTCCCTTGACGTCCAAGAACTACAACTACATGTGCCCATTTACACACAATTACCTACCATTTTGAAGCCACTAACAGCAGAAAATACAGTTCCCCCAAGACTACTGGGAATTTGGAAACTAGCGGATACTACAGCGTAATACTATCCATCCATCACTGAATTACTATCTGTTACACAAGTAGAGTTTGCATCCATACAACTCCATGTGATGGTCTCGTGCCTTATTGCCGAGCACCTTAGCCCGAGGCAGCTAAATTAAATCCTGTATCATATCGTATCACGGCTAGCGTTTGCATGAATGTATGTCACGTTACTGCGTACTCTGCATGGCGTAGTCGGCCCTTTTGTGGCTGAGTTCACACGTGCTAAGCCAATTCCATGCGTGTTGGCTGGCCATGGACAACGACAGCGAGATGAGAGGGCTAGGCGTCTTTCTACTTTCCGCAAGAGAAAGCAAAGAGAGGCAGCCACGACAGAATCGAAAAGTGTAAAGAGACCAGAACCACGAGAGCAGGTTCGTACACTTACTAGGTAGATGCAAACCACACCTACTGAATGCACATGTGCAAGGCCTACACTGCGCATGTCAATGTTGGAGCGCCATTACATCACCAAACGGATGTCACAGCACAGTCTCCATGTGGCCACTTCTACGGATACTGCAACTGTGATATCCGCGGTGTAATCAACCAATCACATTGCCAGTCCAGAATCTGGAACTGGGACCACTGACGTAGCACTGCCCCAACGTCAGGTTTTCAGGGACCAGACCCACCGTTCCAATGTAGGGCTAACCCAGCACAGATCTACTTGTAATAGATTCCATTAGAAGCCCTCCAAAATTCTTTATTCAACAAAGAGACTAGTCTCGTGCCCAGCCCCACGTTAGGAAGGTGGGTCTGGCTCCCCGCAAAATTCAAAGTTGGGGCAGCATTACGTCAGCGGTCCCAGATCTGGACCGGCAATCTGATTGGTTACTTATAGTATTACATCACTAAACGGTTGTAGTATCCGGATATCTACACGAATGGCCACGTGGACACTTTCCGTTTGGTGATGTAATATGATGTAGCGCTAACCCAACTTTGAATACACGGGGAGCCAGACCCACTTTCTAACGTGGGGCTGGGCACGAGACTACAAAGAGACAAAACACTTGTGGGTTTCCTTGTCCAGAATAATTAAGGCACATGAATACAATCAAACAGGGACCCTATTCAAATTTCTTGACCTCATGGTTGAAGCATTACATGAGTCCTTCAATGAACTACTCCAGGTTTGCACTACTGCATAATGTGCACCGCCTCGTCCCCAGGCTCTCCCTCTAAAACATCATAAGACGAGGAAGAGCTTGATATCTTATCCCACAAAGTTTCGACTGCTATTGTAAGCAGGCTGGCTATTCTTCTCTTAGCTGCTGTTTATTCCATCAGCTGAGCCACGTGTATGGATGATATCAATCATAACAACCTATATACCAAATGAAGAAATTAATCATGACAACCATAAACACATCAATGGCGACCTAAATCTCCGTTGTCTAAGACACTCCGGGTAACCAAACCAAAAAAAAAAAAAACGGACACACTGAAGAAGTGATATATATCATATACACATGTATACAGCACATGACAATATAAAGGGTTAAATTTGTGAACACGATGGCATTATTTTATAATAGGTTTAATCAGAGACCTCCCAACAAATGCTTAGAAGGCTGAAGGAACACATTCCAAGTGACTAACACTTCCCAACTTATATTATAGCAGCACTAGCTCAAATCACTAGTGGGTTTCTTTGTCTGAAAATCACTGTAATTAGGGCACACTAACACCATCCAACAGGGAACAGCATGGTGTCCTATCCAGCCATTCATGCCCCCAGACACAAGAGATTGGAGTGAGCCTGAGCAAGCACCACACTAGGGGGAAATTTAATGTGTTCAAAGGGGGATGCATGTGTTCAAAATAGCATCTCTGGCAGAAAAAAAAAAGCATTTTGTGATCGGTTGATGTGTAATCTTCACAACAAGAGCACTCAAACACGCTTACTGGCAGTGAAACACTTTGACATTTGAGGACTCCATGGACCTTGCTCAAAGCACGAAAGCCGCAAATAGGAACACTAAACAGATGCAAGAAACTGAAACAGCAGCATTAGTATTGGGCAGTAACCATTAAAAATTGTAATAATATCATGACACTTTGATAATCACAATTATTGAAGGCCTAGTCTGAAACTGGGAGGTTGGGTGATGCGACAATGCTGGGGGGGGGGGGGGAGTATGTAGTTTCCAAGCCTTGAAAGCCAGGGTTTACAGCGATTAATAAACGAGAGCATGTCACATGTCGTTTAAAAGACCTACGTACCCTGGGAGCTCATGGTGTCTGCAGGGGTTAATCTCTGTTTTCATGATGATACTGAAATGCTGCAGCAGTATATACCGTAGACTCGGGTTATCAAGCGTATGCGCTAGTTGGGACAATAGCAAAAATATATGCGCTACATAACGAAGTGCGCCACATAACGGGAGTTAAAGGTTGACCACGCCTAGTTTTTCATGACGCCATTGCGGCAAAGTTACGGTAGCTAGCCATAAAATTGTTGCTGTTACCGGTGGCAGATTACCAACTACCGAATGGAATCGTAGCTTATCAAACCGGTCGGCGATGTAACTCGGCAGAGAGCGGTCGGAAATGAAAATCGGCGAAGAGCGGTCTGAGATGAGAGCGTGCTCGATCAACTTAAATGAGAATTGGTGCATGGTTGCTTCCTTTGTAGGCCTTTGACTTAGCTAGCCAGCAACTTGATGACTGGGCGGTTGCAAAGTGATCCCTAGAAAGTTTTCCTCTCACTAAGCTAGCTAGCAGTCTCCGTTCGATTTTGTGTGCAGTTGCTCGGCCCCACATTTCGTTTAATTGGAATGTGCGCCTCTTAACGAGGTTTTGGCGGCTTTGGGCCAAGAACTAGAAGCGAGCATGCGTTAGATAGCGTATGTGCGCTACATAACGAAGTGCGCCTGCTAACCCGAGACTGCGGTAGTGAACTGGCTTATGAAGCCACACTTATGCAGTGTCCTTTCATCCACACACACAGCAAGTCAGCCGTGTTACTCACGTGGAAAGTCAGAGAATGCCCTCTCCAACTGTCCTTTCATCGCTGCTAACCTGTCTCAAGCGTGGGGTAGTATTTCAACCCCTGTGCAGATCATCTTGTGTCTTTGTTCTGATACCATAATGCTACAATATTTTGCGTGTGAGAAACCTCTGCGATTTTTCCATTTTGCGGCTAAATCAAGTACTTTGTGATCTTAACTTTGTGATTGTGGTGGCGGCATTCCCATTCTCGGCCGATCTCGGCTGAAGTGGGTATGTACCTTACGCTTCTTGGCCTTCTGTTGGCTGGTTTGCTTCTCCAACAGCTTCACACTCTCGTTCGCTTCGCGAGTTGCCACCGCTCCAATTGCAGTGTCTATGCGACTGGGGCTCGTAGTAAAATCAAGTAAAATACTGCCGAATATTCATCTTGAAATAGCTGCTGCTGTAGAAGTATGAGCTTTACCTGCCACCTTCGCTGCTGTTTAAGGCCATCCATTAGGCCTACTGCTGCTTCTCCTGGGACAGCTTTTGATTCGATGTTCGTTAACCACACCCACTAAAAACCACGCCCACAAATTATTGTTTAATGTTTGTGATCTTATATTTACGATGCTGAAAGGACTCGTAAAATTCGCAAAAGTAAAGTTCACGCAAAATATTGTAGCATTACGGCAGTACACTATACAGGAAACCATCTACTGGCCCCACACTGACTGGATATCAGAGGCTCTGACAAGTTCATTTACTCAGTAGCTATAGGCTTCTGAATATATTCGAAGCCCCCCCAAAATTTCACATACTACTACTCAGTGGAAGAGGTGAACTTCAGGAGTTAATAGACTTTGTCCCATCTTATATACCAGCACTCGCACAAAGTACTTGTGGGTTGCTATGTCAATCGGTAATTAGAACACATGAATACCATCACAACAGGCATGGTGGCTGAGTGAGGCCATAGTCTACAGGAAGGCAGAGCTAGCAATCACATGGGACTGTACTCTACTTCAGCTACTGGAAAACTAGTGATATGCAGGGCATAGTGGGGCAAGCCCGTGTAATAGAGAATTAGGGCACATGAAGACAATGATATGTCTGGAGCATGGAAGCCTGGGTATGAGACCATAATCTAGCTAGGCAGAACTAGCAATTACTATTTTATTTAGCTACTAGATTCAGGAACCTCCAGTCTCGTATGCCAAACGGTGTATGAAGTCAAATTTTGACTTTATGGTTGGGGCATACATGAGTCCTTTGAACAAAACCAGTTTGCACTACTGCATGATGTGCATCGCCTCGTCCCCAGGCTCTCCCCTTGAAACATCATAGAACGAGGGAGAGCCCGGTATATTTTCTCATGGGATAAATTTAGCAGCAGTGAACTAACTAACAAAAACACTGTCAATTGGTAGGCTGGCTATCAAGTTACAGACAACAAGAAGTCTCACACTGCCAGGATAACACCTGTGTAACTAGACTAGTGATATGCAGGGCACAGTGGGGCGAGCCTTTGCGAAGCATGTATCGTGCCGTAGAAAATGTGATGAAAATGAGGAAAAGTGTGCATGCACAAATTCTACAGAATCTGTGCAGTGACAGACTGAGATGATTTTAAGTGAGTAATTTGAGGAATGAAGGTGTACATGAATTTTGGGGAATATTCTAGAGTGCATTCCTGTCTGTATGCTGTCCTCTCTGCTCAGAGTGATGAGGTGTGGTTGGGAAGATGTAGGGATGGTAGCTACGCGGTAAATGCACTGCGATGTGATGTGTGGGTAGTCTGCACATGCATTGCGGTGTGCATTGTCGCTTGTTTCATTGGTTTTTGGGAAGTGTTTTTTGGTGGAAGTGCTGTAATTAGGGCAAACTAACACCACACTTTGACATTTGAGGACACCACGGACCTTGCTCAAAGCATGAAAGCCGCAAATAGGAACACTAAAGAATGCAAGAAACTGAAACAGCAAAATTAGTGTAGGGCTGTAATCCAATAAACATTGTCGTCATATCATGATACATTAAGATCAATAATGAAGGCCTAGAACCTCTAGTCTGAAACTGGGAGGTTAGGGTGAAGAGACAGGGCTGGGGGGAGGGGGGGGGGGAAGTAGGTGGGGGAGGGGGGTATGTAGTTTCCAAGCCTTGACAGCTAGAGATTATAGTAATTGATACATGAGAGCATGTCACATTTTGACCCAAAGACCTACGTACCCTGGGAGCTCATTGTGTCTGCAGGAGTTAATCTTTATTTTCACAATGATACCGAAATGCCGGCATACTAGTCACTGCAATGATTGAACAGAGTCATTACTGCCCAACTCTACAGCAGCAGTGAACTGGCTTATGAAGCCACACTTACGCAGTGTCCCCTCATCCACACACACAGCAAGTCAGCTGTGTTACTGATACGTAAAACCCAACCATATGCATGCCACCTCCAACTGACCTTTCATTGCTGCTGCTTATCACAAGTGTGGGGTATTATTTCAACCCCTGTGCAGATCATTTTCTGTTGGCATCTACTATCAAGTTATGGAAAGGACAATCACTGGCCCCACACTGCCCGGATATCAGAGGAATGACAAGTACAGTGTACACGTACTGGTTAGTCAGAGAGTCGGTAGACTCTCTATGTAGGGATGGCATGGACACTCCATATACGCAATATAAAATCTATGTTTCCAAATCTCTCCAAAAAATTACTTTTAAGCTTTCATAGACACCTAACCTTCATTTTCGGGGGTTTCTGCAACCAACAAGGCTCCCATAGTCGCCAAAAAGCTTCGTTGAAGTAGAAAACTGGAAGGTAGCTGAAATACCAGTTTGTTCACGTTCTAATAATTCTGGTTTCTTAATATTATTATTATTCTTCAACAAAGCTAGCTCAAAATTGGTTCAAGTGATGGCCGTGATTGTAGCACGAAGGAACTTCATTTTCGAGCGCGCAGGTCCACGACAACATTATTTTCATAACGATCAAACCGATTCTCGAACGTGATAATACAGTGCGCTCTGTCGAGCTGCTGCTGTCCAGTTTTACGCCATTTTATTTTTTGTACGCATGCGCGAAGATTGTCACATGACATGCACTTGGCAACCAGAGATCGTCATCGTGTGCTTTGTTTCACTGGAGTTGTTCTTTGGCAACTGGATTTGTGAACTTATTCATGCGGCTGGAATAATTATTTTCAACACTTAGAGTGCACATTTTTACCAAGGTGAGTAGCTATTATAAGAACTTACTCGTGTCAGTATGAAGACAGCTAGCCCAACTACGTATATGCGTTAAATAGAGTATGGATGCATAGAGCTAGGCTGGCTACATCTTCACTGGGCGAGAAAAGCCTCCGTACCTCACTCAAATAATTCTAGGCAAGGAAAGCCTGGGTATGAAGCATTCTCATGGTCTAGACTCACTTGGGGGGAGGAGTGAGGCTGAGAGCTTCCATGTCAACTACAAGACTAAAAAGTAATTACCGCAACATGAGAGTAAATGGCATTTCTTCTGCTGGATAGAAGCTCAGCTATTCACAACTAAAACCCAAACAGAAAATTGTGGTCGAGGCATTAGATGTAGTGCCATAGCAAGCTGATCGCTGCTGTGCGGTTAGTATTAGTTATAAATTCTGCATTCTTTACATGCGACCAGTCTGGAATAATCACATTCTTCTATGGCACAGAATGCTGTTCGTAGTGTCCAGACTCACTCCTCCCCCTGAGTGAGTCTGGCCCGTGAGATTGCTACTCTTACCTGTATTCCTAAGAAAAATTCACAAGTTGGGGTGTCCAGGATAACACACCGAAATTTACCTCTGTCTCTGAAACTTTCTGTCTGCGTTTTCAGGTACCATGAACTGCTTTTCCTTACTTGCTATCTATTGTCTTTACCTTTGGCAGTGCGGTCGGCTCGTTATGCATCTTAAGATAGAGTTCCAAATAGAGGTGGAGGTTTTTTTGGAGGAGGGAGATGCCCCTAGATCTCCTTAGAATGATGTCTGGTGTTCAAAACAAAAGCCCCTTGCCCCCCCACCCACTAACCTGATCTATACTATGACAACCAAAATAATCTAGAAACCGAAAAATTTAAGAAGAACCTTTAGGGATGGAGTGCCTCTCATGTAACAACTTATTTCATCAACTGGTATAATCATAACTTGTATTGGCGGTTACTAAAATCTGGAACGGAACGGAACTGTAGCGGAACGTTTCGTCCCGTTCCGCCTACTAAAATGCGGAATGCCACACGCAGAATTCCCATTTTCTCGTACGTATGTAGATGCATAGATAATAGAGCATACCCTGGTATGCTTCTATTACGTGGTTTTAGCCATTGAGCAGTACTTCATTTTGTTAGGAGTCAAGGAGGTTTTACAAAAGACTGGGTATGGCGATGCGACCAGTACCGCTACTGTACACCGGCTAGCTGCATGGAATGGTTCGACAAGCAATGTTAAAAACATCGAGCAGAGCATATTGGATGATCCAAAATATGCCTAGTTCTGTAACAAAGCTCTAAAACCTGTAAAATATTTTCTTAACATCTGTCGAAATACTCGTTCAGCTCTACAAAAAACGTAGCTGCCTACTAATTTAGGCCTACCTGTGCCTTTCCTGCCAAATTCTGAGAGCTAGCTTCCAAGCTACGGGCTGTGACTTCCTCGCCCGTTACAGTGTAGAGCTAGCAGCTCCATCGCGCATTCTAGTCTGGCTACGCGAGACTACGCGCATTCGTGCGTTCCGCATTTTAGTAGGCGGAACGGGACGGAACAAGACGGAAGGTTCCGCTACCGTTCCGTTCCGTTCCGGGTTTTAGTAACCGCCCTTGTATTTAATTATTTATTACTGATTCTAACAAGCATTAAAAAAAAACACAGAAACAAGAAAATGAAAAAAATTCAAAAAAAATTAAAAAGATGTAGGGATGGAGTGCCAAAAAGCAAGAAAACAAGGGTAGGGATAGCATGAACCCAACATACACAGCCCCAGCCCAACAAGGCTCCCATAGTCGCCGTTCCGTTCCAGATTAGTAGCCTTGTTGGTTGCAGAAACCCCCGAAAATGAAGGTTAGGTGTCTATGAAAGCTTAAAAGTAACGTTAGAAGGGTGGGTCTGGCTCCCCGTATATTCATAGTTGGGGCAGCTGTATGTCAGCGGTCCCAGATCTGGACCGGCAATGTGATTGGTTGATTTATAGTACTACATCACTAAACATTTGCAGTATCCGGATATCCATGATAGTGGCCACGTGGACACTATCCGTTTGGTGATGTAATATGATGTAACGCCAACCCAACTTTGAATATACGTGGAGCCAGACCCACCTTTCTAATGTGGGGCCGGCACGAGACTACAGTTTACTCAGCTACTAGATGCTGGAACCAAATTTCCCTCCAGTCTCGTACCCAGTCCACTGCTTTCCCACATGCCAAACGGTGTATGAAGTCAACTTTCCATAATTGGAGCATACGTGAGCCCCCCTTCGAACAAAACCAGTTTGCACTACTGCATGATGTGCATCACCTCCTCCACAAACTCTCCCCTCTAAAACATCATAAGACGGGAGAGAGGCCAGTATCGAGATCAATTTACCAGCAGTGAATCAACTAACCAAACACTGTCTCTGGCTATAAAGTTACAGACAACCAGTAGACTCACATTGCCAGGATAACATGTAATGATACAGTAACTGAGATTGAGTTTAACAGCACTTGCTCAAAACATTTGTGGGTTTCCACGTCAGTCAGTACGAAAGGTAATTATGGAACATGAATACCATCACAATAGGCTGGGGCATGAACGGCTGGGTATGAGACCGTGCTCTAGCTTATGGTGGAGTCTAGGGCATGGGTATAAGACTTGTAGCATAATACTTTCAAATAGCATCAGCAGTGATTACGAGAACTCTCGAGTGGATGCTTGCCATTTCACGCCATTGTATGACTAGAATTGCGTGTTCGTCTATTAAATACCTTTGATAGTGCTGTCCGCTCTGGTAGTTCGTGACTGCAGAAGTTACACAAACTGCAGCTATAAAAACAAAGACTTACTCACATGGCTGATTATAGTTTCGTGATACAAATACGGAAAAGACCCGCCCAGTCATTCATCTAATTATAAGTATATACAGGGGAAATACAAACCATGTGAATACTACGCCTTATACCAGCTGCATGACCATGTAGCTGGTATAATTTCACGCACACTCTAGACTGTATCTCTCACCAGGGCCTTTTCCAGCTGAAGGAAGAATATGACAGTGTTGCCAATCTCCTTAAAGGCCTGGAACACATCGGTCCGGAGGTCTCGGTATGTGACCACGGGGGTGAGCTGGGCCTGGTAGAAGCCCAGGATTCCCTTGGAGCCGTACTCGTAGAGGGGCAGCTTGCACTTCTGTGGCATCCCTTGAATCAGAGCCACCACATAGGGCTTGATGGTGTTGTGGATCTGTGTGTGTGTGTGTGGGGGGGGGGGGGGGGGGAGTGCACGCATGAATGGATAGAAGTGCATATATATAATTTGTGCATGTGAATGGTATACCCCATTACCCACTAAGCCATGAAGCCTCACAGCTGCAAATTATACCAACCCCCTTTACTTTCCCTAGCTACTTCACGTTGTGTATGAAAAATTACCAGGCTTTCCCCCTACTCGCTGTTATACATAATAGAACAAATCAAGCACACACACACACACACACACACACACACACACAACACACACACACACACACACACACACACACACACACACACACACACACACACACACACACACACACACACACACACACACACACACACACACACACACACACACACACACAAGATCATAGCAATGCCCTGGTAGCCAAGGAGACGAGACATGGCCCTAAAGTGCACCGGACCCACGAAATTCTCGTACAACTTCATGACGTTAGAGTATGCACCTCGAAGAGGCTTGGAACCGTACATCATGTTGACCACACTGGAACCCTTGGGGGGAGCCTCACGCTTAGACTGGTCTGCAAACGATACCTTCCCTCGAATGAACCTAGCCACCAAACTTTGCCACAGCGAGGTCTATTGCCTTCACCATGCTGCTACCCAGCCTCTGGCAGAGCAGTGAGTTCAGGTCAATGGACCGACCCAGCAGCTGTTAAAAAAGGAAATAAAGCAAGTTACAGACATCGAGCAGTGGAGTCCCACTGTGTACACGTAAGACTATACCTGTACGTGGCGTTGTTTGAGAATGGTCACATGTCGGTTGGGGTTTGGGTGGGGGAACTACAATCAGAAAATTGGGTTCTTGACATATAGAACCCACTAACAGTAGACTAGCAAAAGAAAAAAAATAGCTACATGTACATATTCGTCCAACCTTGCTGCAATAGATAGATAATAGAGTAGAAGGAAAGGGATTGGAAACGGGAAGGTGCGACTCACACCTTTTCTATGTGGCTACCGTAGACTTGGGCTATCAGGCGCACTTCGATATGTAGCGCACATACGCTATCAGGCGCATGCTCGCTTCTTCGCCCAAAGACGCAAAAACCTCATTAAGAGGCGCATGTTCCAATCAAACGTAATATGGGGTGGAGTAACTGCACACAAAAACGAACGGAGACTGCTAGCTAAGTGAGAGGGATTACTTTGCAACTGCCCAGTCATCAAGTTGCTAGCTAACTAAGTCAAAGGCCTATACATGTAGAGGGAGCAAGCATGCACCAATCCTCATTTGAGTTGATCGAGCACACTCTCATCTCAGAACGCTCTCCGCTAATTTTCATCTCCAACTGCTCTCCGCCGAGTTACATCGCCGACCGCTTTGATAAACTGCGATCCCATATCGGCAGTTGGTAATCTGCTACCGGTAACAGCCACAATTTAATGGCTAGCTACCGTAACTATGCCGCGATAACGTCATGAAAACTAGGCGTGGTCAACCTTTAACCCCCGTTATGTAGCGCACTTCGTTATATAGCGCATATATTGTTGCTATTGTCCCTACTAGCGCATGCGCTTGATAACCCGAGTCTACGGTATACGCTAGAA
>CBDBCZ010000016.1:477500-1107500 GCA_965203295.1 Nitrospirales bacterium
CACTGAGAAGAAGGTGAAGCCAGTCCTGTACATGTCAAACGGGTTGTGGCTGTACAACACAGGTAGACTTCTACACTGGGACCTCTCCAGCCCACACTGCCTCTATGCCAGTGAAGTACATGTAGAGCAGTGGACCAGCATCACTCCCTGCACCGATCATGAATCAGCTTTATTCAGTCACAACTGTCCCATCTGTATAAGAGTACAGGCGTGAAGGGCAATGGGCTGTGGAGCCAGCTCAGACCAGTGTCAAGTGACAGGCATCCCCGAACATGGGCCATAATAAAATATTACAGTTACCTGTGAAGTTACTGTAGTAAAAGTTAGTACACCAGCAGTCCAGCAAATGATCAGGTTCTTGGTTGCAGATATGTTGGCCGATGCGGCCCTTACCTTTCGTGGGTGTCCCAGCACCATGGTCCATATAAGTCCATGCCCAGCATCGCAGGTATGCTAGGATATGTGGACGCTTCGAATTCCTCTCTGGGTTCTCGAGATGGAGAAATCCGGGAAAGATGGCTAAGGTCACAGGAGCTGTGTCACCCTCAAACAGGATATTGCTCTTGTGGTACAGTTGAGAGGTGACCTCTGCAACACAGCATTATAGAATCTGTAAACTGAAGGTACTAGGTGTGGGTGTATATACGTACAGTCTTGCGAGACAATTCAAGAGCTCAGGGCTGGCTTGCAACGCTAGCGTGGACATAGTCTAGCTGGCCCCAACTTCTACCCACCTAGGGATCGCTATCTGCAAGTATAGATATTACATGCTGCAAGTGATCCCTAGCTAGGCTGGTAGAAGTTGGGGATAGCTAGTGTGGGTACTAGTCCACTGGAAAAACTACAGGGAGTTCCGTCAATACAGCCCTTGTCCTACCTTTAAAGAGGACGTCTCTTTAGTGTTCTCCAACTCGATTTACTGCCCATGCGGCATGCCATGTACCTTCAAAGGTTAAAGTTCGTCAATTGCGGCTCTGCAGTAGTCTCGTGCCCATACCACGGAAGCTCTTGCCCAGTCTCGTGCACGAGACTCGTACCCAGTTCCCCGCACTCGCGAAAATAAACGGGGAGAAGTTTTATTTTCGCGAGTGCGGGAGAAAACCTGGGTACGAGGCTATACCACGCACAGTCTGACTTTAAAAGGAGTGGCTATAATGTGTCTTCTTACTATAACAAGTCTGACATTTCATGTCTAAAAACCAGCCGGGAACCTTTCCCGTGCAATACCACAACTCAGCTTAACTGCAGCCGTAAAACTACAAATTATAATAACTATGCTACAATACGCATCCTGCAGAAACTTAACTAAACCATAGATAATAACTACGTAACCGGGATTGGAAACGCAATTTAACATCTATCGAGTCTCATCTATAACTGCATAATTCATGATATGTTTACTAGTTGCTTTGATTCCGGTGTGGGCGTCGAGCCAGATCAGGGAGCATCAATCAGAATCTCTTGCCTTGTTGTTCTGCCCCCGCACAACGTGCACACTGTGTGTATACTATGTATTTCTGGAGGTGCTTGTCTAGGTGCCTGGAGCTATTGCTCCAGGAACCATCCATACATGCATACGCCCCTGTCTCGCTCTGATTACATCAATCTTCTGTGCTGACTGATGGAGTATTTACCTACCTAATATCCTACAGTGTAAGTTTGAATCACAGCTTGCCTATTTCAGGTTTCAGTTGTAAAACCTTACCCTATGCGAATAAGAATGGGAGGGTGGGTGGGAACTGCTAATTGGTGTAGCTTGACAACTGACTTGCCGTGGCAGCTGCAACAATTTGACAACTGACAACTGCTGTTGCTAGGTGCCTATTATATAATATGGCATACTACCTTATGCGGGTGGCACTGCGCATGCGCACCTGACCTGGCCCTTGCCGATGCGTGGACTCTCAATGTTAACTTGGTTTAATGTGTCATTAAACTACATTTAACATCTATCGAGTCTCATCTAGAACTGCATCCTATAAAATTCATGAATATGTTTACTAGTTGCTTTGCTTCCGGTGTGGGCGTTGAGCCAGATCAGGGAGCATCAATCAGAATCTCTTGCCTTGTTGTTCCGCCCCCGCACAACGTGCACACTGTGTGTATACTATGTATTTTTGGAGGTGCTTGTCTAGGTGCCTGGAGCTATTGCTCCAGGAACCATCCACACGAGGGAGTAACCTTAGAGGTTCTCCCACCCAAGCACCTCCCTGAACCCTATTCCTACTGCTCTACTTATGACTACGTTTAAAACCTCCCTCCCCCAGGCTCAGTGTGTCTACTTGACTACCAGGCAGGCTTACCAAATCTGTGATTGCTGATTTTGCACATTTTCCAGTAGACATATATGCAACTCATGCAGGTACGTTAAAACATGCAATAAAACGTCCACATGTTTATGCTGGCACAGATTTAAGTTGCTGGATTGGGCTCTGCTGAGTGTGTAATAGTTCATCTATCCCAGATTGCCAGTCGATGTGAGACTCCTGCTAATGTCTCCCTCGGGATCTTGACATATGCTAAATATGCTGAGCTCTCCCAGCGACCTAACGTTTTAATGAGTGAATCTTGGATTCCACAAGCGGCTGCTTTAGTAGCTGCGCCAATTCTAAAACTGTGGCCTACATATTGAGAGCTGTCAAAACCTGCCTTCTTAAGTGTCTGTTTGACCCTTTGGACAAATGAGTCTCTTGTCAATGGTGAGCCGTCCTGGCATCTGAACAGTGGCCCTTGATTCATCCCTCTCACTGCAAGGTATGCCATCATTGCTGTGACGGGATAGATGGGATTGTCTGTGCGTCTGATAACAATTGCAATCCCTTTCCGAAATGGATCTGTTTTGGACGCTTTAATCACCACGTGAATGCTCGTAGGGTTTGCTGGGACATCCACTGATAAATCTTCCACCGTTAGGTGTGCTCCTGCATCAAACTTTGTTCCTGAAGAAATTGTGGCTTCGCCAGATCGAAGAAAGCCAAAGTACAGGCCGCCCAGAGCATAATATTGTTGAATGCTCGAGCATCTGTTTCTAACACCCACCGGATACCACACAGGATGTGAGGCGTGATTGGTAGTCTTACTCTGGGCTGTGCTCCCTTTTGTGCCTGGATACTTTTGATGCCACTTAAAACTTGCTGCAGTCGGCACATATCTCCCACTCATGGGTCATGCATGCTATGGGCAATTTGCAGTTGTCTCAATGCCGATAAATAGCTCTTTATTGAAGCTTGTGATACTGCCTCGTTAGCTAAATAAGCTACATACTGACATAGTGTGCTCTCAGATAATGGAAGACTATTATACTGGTGCTTAGAACAGAACTCCAGATATCGCAACTGAGCTGATGAGTAGGACCGCCGTGTTGAGGCTGCTATACCATTTGTAAAATAGAACTGAACCATCTGGTCCAATCTGGCGATGTCCATTCTGGTTGTGCCATGCTGAGTCCCAACACCAGTGGAAATGGGATTGGTGTTGGTGATGTGCATGCATGCGGTACCTGTGACAAGTAGAAGGGGAGATTACCTCTTGAGAGGGCATCAGCTAGTACATTGTCCTTGCCAGGTGTATATATGTTTTGCCACAAGATGAACATCAAACTTTGCCCAGACAAAGAAGAGGCATCTTATCCTGTGCATCAGTAGGGCATCTTTTGCATACCTTTGATTGATGACCTATACTGCTGCCTCATTATCGCTGATGCACCTCACTGTACAGCCTTACCACATGTGGCCCCACACAACGCATGCCACTACAATTGGGAAGAGCTCCTTTGCGGCAATTGAAGCCGAAGCCATTTGGCCAGCTCCCCATTGGATTTGAAACCAATGGCACTGCCAGAATGCCCCACATCCCCACACTCCAGATGCGTCACTCCAAACTTCCGCATGTGGGGCTTCCTCTCCATAGTCCCTGAGCATAGATACTCCATTCCACGTCGGGAGAAACGTTCGCCACCATTCTATATCTGCTTGAGTGGATTTGCAGAGGCGAATGTGATAGTGGTCCGGATCTTCTTCTCGCTGAGCCAGTTGCTCATAAATGCGGCGAGTAAAAGGTCAACCTGGACGAACCACCTTGCACGCATGCTGAAGTGAACCAGCTAGAGACTGAAGCTCTTTTTTTTTGTACAAAACTTCCGTTGGCACCATTGCTGGATTTCTTGCTGCAGTCGCTGTAACTTGTATGGAGGCAACCACAATACCATTGCAATTGTGTCCATCTCGATGCCAAGGAACGTGATGCACGTTGCGGGACCTTCGGTTTTGTCATCTGCTATGGGGACACCCAACTCACCACACGTTTCCAGCACCATCTGCAGGTTGCGACCACACTCATCACTTTGCGGAGCACCTGCTGTTATGAAATCATCCAGGTAATGCTGGATATATTGCACTCCTTTCTTGCTTGCTACCCACTGGATAGCATCTGCCAACGCCGTGAATATCTTTGGCGCGGATCTGAGGCCAAGTGGCAGCGCAGTATCGATATAATCCATGCCTTGCCATCACATTCCTAGCAGCTGACGATCATCAGGGTGGATGGGAACTATGCGATAAGCGCTTTTGACATCTGTTTTTGACAGCATAGTTCCTCGTCCCAACTCGAGGACAGCTGCTGCAACTTGGTCAACTGACACATATGATAGCGAACAAAGTGCCCGATCAATGCCATCATTGACGCTTGCTGCTCTTGGGTAAGATAAATCCAAGATTAGCCGCCACTTTCCTGGCTGATGACGCTTCTCCAAAAGGCCAAATCTGCTGATCTGAAGGTTTGGAATTGCTCCTGCGGGAAATGGACCCAATACTCTTCCCACTGCACATCCCTTTGCCAAATACTCCTCTATAACCTCGGGCCTATGGTACGCCGATGGCATATTGCGTCTTGCCGGTCTGCATTTGCAATCCGCATATCTAAAGCCGATGCGGAATCCCTCCTCAATACCTGACAAGAGGTATCTAGCAAACTCCTTGTCTGGATGTTGCTGAAGGTAATGTCGCCATGTTTGAACCCGTAGAGGGGTGACCACCTGTGAGCCGACTACAGCTCCTGCTGGAGATCTGGCACTAGGCCTGCATCCGTCCAGTGCCACCAAATGGCGAGTATACAGATATCCATTGCTTTCTCTGCCACTATCTGCAGAGACAATAGTGTTGGAGTGGGTGGAAAATGCAGATAGAGTGCAATGAATACCATCGCAATTCAGCCCCATTTGTACCACTACGCTACATGCACTATTCTTATACTGTTACTAACTACACATGTACCCTTGTAGTATTAAATTCCCTATTATACCCTGATGTGGAGATCACATCCTCATTGAGGATGGAAACAATATTTGCTGCTGGTGCCTACTTTGGACTGAGGTTAATCCCTTTTATTTATTATAGAGTTGCCAGAATACGCATCATATTATTAAATGATGAATGGAGGATAATCCATGTCTGGATAAGACCAATATTTGCTGCATGTTGCTGCCTATATAGCCGTTCTACACTATAGTGATGGACCAGCCACCAGATATACCTATATACATGTATATGTATGCACCTTGATAAGGTTATGTTCTACATGTTCTGAAATACTGATAATGTTGTTCTCTTCCTTTGCAGGGTTTGAACCTGTCCCTGTATGCTGGCTTAAAGCTCAGCTGCTGGTTGCTGAGGGCCTGTATCCTTACAAGACTTTGCCGGATGCCGACCGCCACACTGCCCACATACATGACGGAATTTGCACGGGTTGTATTTGCATTCGCCATACGCATTGTACGTTGCACAGACATTGTCCGGCCACCTCCTGCGCCTCTTGGCCATGGTTTGCTCGCTAGCTGTACTGGCAGGACTGCTTCGCCCTCGGCGGCGTGGTTTCAGAGGGCAATCATCTGACTTGTGTGATGTCCCGTCGCAATGAGAGCACATAGCCACCGCTTTCGCTCTGCCTGTGAAAAATCGGGTGTACAAGTCGGTATCCATCCTTGCCGAATCCCGGTTTCCTGTGGCAGCTGCATTTACTCTGAAATGTGTGTCATACGACCTCCAATATAGGCCATCGTACTGTTGGCTGGCTTTGACGATTAGCTGTAGGTACGCTATCATACCCCCAACCACCTCTGGGTACTGTTGGGCCATTGCTGCCACGTAAGTTGTAAAACACTGCGTCCACTGCAGAACGTTTTTCACTTGGCGGCGCCTGTGCCGGATAACCTCGCAGCCTGGGAAGAAAGCAAACCTCTGAGCGTCAGCATCCGGTAGCGTTGCATCGTGTGTTGTATTGGTCGGGAGCAGTTCGGCTAGATCTATGTACTCCCACCTGTGCATCTTTTCTACAAGCCTCTTCGGAATCGTAGGCAGGCCTGGCCCAATGGAAATTCTTTGTGTTGCTGCAGCCGCTTGAGCTTGATGGCCATTGATAGCAGGCAGCATGAATGCGAGTGGCCAGTAGCTACTAGCCAGTGTGGCCGGTTGAATGAATGGTTGCAGCTGGCTTGACCCACGCTGTTGTTGCATTTGCTGCTGCTGCAAATTCAAGGCCGGTTGCTGCTGTTGGCCTGTAGTTTGCTGCTGTTGCACGCTCGATGCTAGTTGCTGCTGCTGGCCTACTACCTGCTGCTGTTGCAAGTTCAAGGCTGGTTGCTGCTGCTGGCCTGTTACTTGCTGCTGTTGCAAGTTCAAGGCTGGTTGCTGCCTCTGACCTAGTACTTGCTGCTGTTGCAAACTCAAGGCTAGTTGCTGCCGCTGGCTTGCAATTGGTGGTTGCTGCTGCTGCTGTCTCAGGCTACAGTCAACTCTCCAAATAGCGGACACTTTGGTACGACAGCCTTTGTCCTTTATTTAGAGAGTGTCCTTTATTGGGGAGTTTTGAAAAATTCATGCTTAAATGATGTTAAAATAACTTTAATATAAGCATTCGATGACTCAACAGTTCAAAATTATGAAAAGTATTGATCAATTGTAGTCTGTGTATAATTATCAGCACTAATACCAGCTAGATTATTCACGTGCTTACGGTTTCCAATTCAAATGACGCAATTTCTACGTCAGTGTATCAAAGCAGTACAGTATAGACTATAGAGCTAGTCGAGCGCGAGTCAGAATGAGCCATGGCGTCACAGCCACAAGAGAGAGAACTTTTGTGATTCAAGAGAGGAACTTTTGTGATTCAAGAGAGAGAACTTTTGTGATTCAAGAGAGAGAACTTTTGTGATTCAAGAGAGAGTGATTCAAGTTTGTAGTTTATTAATACATTGTACGTGCGATATGCATGCATTGATTGTTATGCCCCACCCACTTTCCGTTAGCCAGGAAACGATTATCATTGTATTGTACTACAGTGTTCAATCTGAAGTGTCCGCTGTCCGGAAACTAGAGAGTCTGTTAGTCGGGAGTTTTTTTTTGTATACTTATAGGGAAATCAATCCGTGCATGGAGCTGTGTCCACTATAACGTGTGAGTCCGCTATTCGGAGCGTCCGTTAAGAGAGAGTTGACTGTATGCTGAAGTAGCCCAGTTATTGTTTACTGCTGTGACTGGTTTGATGCCAGCTGTTGCTGCACTCTATTGCTTGGTGTCAACTGCGTTGTTGTGCCCATGGATGGTAAAATTGGCATTTGTGTAGGCATTGTCCCTACTGACACTAAAGTGAATAAGTAATTATTTGATAAGCACATTGTACCCTTACTATTACCGCATATGCATACTTAAGAATGCAGCCGCCCTAAAAGACCAGCTCCGCCCAAATTTGTTCAATGCCGGCGCCTCGACCCGTAGCTCCACCCTCTCCTTCTATACGCTCACTGGCATTTCTATGCTCTTAGTGATATACAACTAGCACCAACGCACCATTACCCGTAGCAGCTGGTGTGTTTGAAGCGCCCGGTACTGCCCTCTCGGGTACATGTCCGGCCTCAGACGTTCCGGGAGAAGGGCGTGGCTCCGTACTCATTTTGCCGTCTCCTTGCAACAACACTTGCCTCCACAAGACTTGAAAAACTGCTAATTGGTGTAGCTTGACAACTGACTTGCCGTGGCAGCTGCAACAATTTGACAACTGACAACTGCTGTTGCTAGGTGCCATACTACCTTATGCGGGTGGCACTGCGCATGCGCACCTGACCTGGCCCTTGCCGATGCGTGGACTCTCAATGTTAACTTGGTTTAACGCGTCATTATTTCACGCCACCATCCGTGCAACGCCGCGCCCTCCACGTGTTGTGCGCGCGCCGCTCGTATAGAAACGTGTATTCAGCTGTTATCAGTGTTATGGCAGATCAGAAGAAGCTACTAGCAATCTTTGCAACCACAGACAATTCAAACTGCAACAGCAAGTGTTGTATCAATACCTTGTATGCATGTAGCTACACTGTGTTCAAACAGCTGTTTATACATGATAACATAAATGCTGGTAGATTCATAATTACTCTGTGTATGTAGAATACACCATCAACAGTCAATGGCTCTCATGATCATGCCATGGTCATATACTTGACAGAGTGGAAACCGATGTGGATACATGTAGGTGTTAGAGTAGAGTTGTCCCGCTAACTCCCGGGAGATATTTTGAGCATGTACATGTACTGTAACAACTAGAGTAAGTAAAGTACATGTATGTACAGTGAAGTTCTTTACACCTACTGTTTTCATTTCCTGGGCTAATACCTTCACCATTATCTGCCTTACTTCAAATTAATTGTCGTCTTCTACCATTGACCAACCTACTGGGATTGCATTTGTTGCTCCCTTTCAGAATACCTCTCCTCAAGTGAACTACACTCAGTATTTAGTAGTCAGGGGCCCAGCTGTGGACTCAATGGACTCAGACGAATGCTGACTGGAAGGAAATTTGGAACATATTTACTACGTTCATAGTTCTTACGTAGTACACTGAGTTTAAATTTTCTCCTTCTCATCAAGGTATGCTGTAGGCCACGCATATAATATAGGCATAGGTGTGCATTATAGGATGTGCATGCCTGGACTAGTATATACAGTGGAACCTCCCATAACGGACCCTCCCACCAGCGGACAACCTCTCTATAAAGGACACCAGCTGTGGCACCAATTGGAATTACTATATAGGGCTAGTGTAGAAACCCCCCACGAGCGGACGCTTCTTGATTCCAGACAGAGGACAAACTGCACGCTCCCGACTGCAGAAGACAGCTGCAAACTAAAAAAAAACTTTGCCATCTTGCCTATGACAAATATTGACTGCATTTAACTGGTAGCTACATGTGTATCGAAAGAATCCTACAAGAAAATGATTAAGCAGGAACTTGTGAGAGGCATGCATGTATTACCAAGGCACACCTCACAAGAGAAGCAGTACTCTTATTCATTCACAGCATGCAAAGCTTCAATACCTAGCCATGCCTATAGTAGCACAGTTTCTATTCTTAAATGTCAGTGTGAAGCATACAACTGTCCCACAAAAATTGTCTAAAAGAAGCACCACTAACAGACAAATATTGTATACACACCTTATACCACAAGCAAGATTAAACTTTTATACCCAGCATGCAAAACTTCATTACTTTGACAAACTAAATCTGAAATTTCAGTCCTAAGAAGTGTCATGGTATAAGAGAAACTGTCCCACAAAACATTCGGGATGAGAAAATGGTTGCTATGGAACAAAAAATATGCCGTTTTTTGCACCCAAAATTTACAATATTATTCTAGTAAGCAGAAATATACCTCTCTTAGGCTGTGCAGTATTGATAGGATGCATAAAATCTTCAAAGTGTCGCTTCAGAACTATCTGTGGGCCGCTTCTGCATCTATCTCTCGTTCCAGGCGGCGTACCATAGAGCGCTGCACGGATGGGCACCGCCAAAATGTACAGGATTAATGCGCTCACGTGATTCCGTTTCCAATCCCGGTACGTGGTAGGTTATTAATCTATGACTAAACAATCGAACGTCGTACAGCGAAAGTGCTGACTCGGCAGTTTCGTCGTGCACTTCCAGTTAGCAGCTATGCGCTACGCAAAACAGGATCTTACGGCTGTCTACCAGGTTTTCGCCATCTAGGCAACACGCAACTACCTTCACTTGCTGTAGCTTGGCCTGCAAACCTCCAAAAGCAGCTATACACGGCAGTTGCATAGTAACGTATGACGCAATACATTGCGCACGTGATAAGTGCGGACGCACAGACAAACAAACAGACAACAAACAAACGCGGAAAACGTAAAGCTATCCTAGGATCTAGGACCAGCCGTTCGCGCGCTGCGCGCGCTCCGGCTGGTAGTAAAAACTTGCAAGATAGTAACCTCCTCTACAGCTCTACACGCAGTTGGTCCGACATTATGAATGCTTGTTCTAAATAAAAAGGAGGGATCCACAAAAGCAATCTCACAGAATAGTTGGTGTCTTACGTCCTCATGTGCTGCACATTCTAGTAGGAAATGCAGTTCCGCTTCCAGTTTTACATATTTGGTATACCCTACTCATTCGGGAAGTAGCTATTCAGTCTGTGCCTACCTAGTTCAATCTCAAGGCTGTGTTTTGTGGTTCTGATCATGAGTTTCGCAAACACAGTTCTGTGAAATGGATTGGCAATATGGCTGAGATACTTGCTCATTGTCAATTCTGTTTTGTAGCTGGCAAAGGAATCAAGTTTGGGCATGCACATGTGTACCAGAATTCGGTTAGATAACGACTACTAATTTTAACGTCACTATATATGGAGATTGAGGACAGACATAAAGCTAGTAGTTTTGCCACGGCGTGAAAATCATCCATTACATGACATTGTTGGTGTGATAGTCGTCGGAGAACTAATTCAATTTATACAGAAATTTCTTCTTACATCAACAATTATTTTCCTGTAAGTATGGCCGCTGATCAGTCTCGCGGGCCAGACTAACTTTTCGCCGTGGGAAAAGTATACTTTTTAAAGTTACTTTTCCCACGGAGGCGGCGAAAAGTTAGTCTGGCCCGCGAGACTAGCCGCTGATATCCATTGTCAAGAGACACTGTAGATATTACAAAATACTATTACTACATAATACATGTTCATATAACCTGCATGCATATTGAGAGCAGTGTAAATGTACATTACATTGCACTGAAATGAAATTGTGACAAGTAACAACTTAAACCATTGTTACATAATTATACTGAAGAGATAAAAACATGTTATATAAAATTTGACACACAAAGTACATAAGAGGAACAATAAAGTATACGTATGCATAGAAAATTGAAACGTACATGTACGTGTACAATAAAACTTTATGAACTTTAATGACAAGGTGATGGCACTTATTGCATTGTATACATGTCATGACACTATAGACTTGTATAATACACCTTGTTGTAACTTTAAGCATTTGCATTTCTTGCCCCAAAAAAAGAAACAGACCATAATATCAACCACTATATACACAATGTCACGCACTTCATTTCTAGGAATAAATGTAGCAAGCCCAGCCGACAGAGCCAAAGCTAAGTTTTACAGTGACTCTCTAGAGGATTTCTTCCAGCAAAGACACTGAAGTTGTCCAGCTCTTTGCGCAGGCACTGATAGCTTCCCTCACTGCAATCCCTCCAAAGTTGAAAAACACGAACGAGTTCATGAGTGGGACCTGGTGGGGCCCGGCTAATGCGTTCATGTAGCATAGTTGTGTGCGGGCTGTTGAACAACTGGGCAAATTTGTCTTTACTCCGATATGCACGATCAGCGAGGCGGTACAAGAAATCATCACTCACTAACTCTTTACTCTGAGGACACTGCTCATCAAAAAGTTTGCAAAGGATTTCTTCACCGAGATCAGAATACGGCTCAAAATAGAGGAGTTCTTCAAGATCCACAGGTGCTCCCACTGTATCCACTACACAAGGCTCAGTGGCCACAATGGCCTTAGCAAGTTGAAAATAGCCAACCAGGTTTAGTTCTGATATGGGCTTCAGTGGATATTGGATGGTGTCAGTGGGATTGATAAACAATTCTGAGATAAGTACTTTGGGACAGAATTCTTCTTTGGCACTACGGATTTTTTGGATGATAGTTGATCGAATACGAGTACACGCCACTTCCCTACCCTTCAAGCAGCGTAGTATCACATTGACTCTCCTTTGTGCTACGACTTCTACTAGCGCCTCAACTCCAGATGTACCAGCCCAACTTATCCCATTCTTCCACACCGTGCACTTCCTCTGCAATGTCGGGAGGTCACTGCTAGGCATTTCAACATCAGTAGTGAGAGCAAATGAAAAGGCAAGTCGAAGAATGAGGACTTGGAGGAACCGAGGCATGAAGAACTGCTCAGCCTGGGAACTCTGCAGGATCCAGCCACTGTAGTAGCTAAACTTTGAGCGGGCCTGCCACACACTGTCAGGTGCAGCAATGCTCACAAGTGCTGGGAAAAACAAGAACCTCTCCTGCACTTCCTGAGAAGACTCACTGGTACCTAGAAGCTGAAGAACTTCTTTGTCACTTACCTCTTGGCAGAACTCGAGGTGGGACAGAAAATGCGCAAGCATGTCGACATCTAGGTCAGAAAAGAAGCTCTTGAGCTGCGATAGTGGTACGACTCCAGTACTGTTGGCAATGCTGTGATGCTCTTTGAAGCCCTCTGGGGCAAAGACAGTGCCAGTGACTCGAGAGAGGAGTAGATCCTGGTCTAGGACTATCCAACTTTCCTCTGGCTTGTTCGGACTTCTCAGAAAAAGAATGTTTCCTCTCTCGTTTAGATCGATACAGAGCTTATGCAAGGTGTGGAAGTCATTAGGGATGAAACCTAACACTGTCCTATCAGCAGAAGCAGTAGGCAATTCAGCTGAGTGTATTTGTATTCTATCCGCAGCTTCTTTGATCTGGAGAGCAGGAGTGTCTCGGAAGCGGTCATGAAGGTACAGAAGGAAGCAGTGGCAGTTGAAGCTGAGCTCTGCACCATTTTTCAGGGATTCACAGCTTTTGGCTATGCACTGACGAAGTTCTGAAAGAGCTGACGATTCGGAATAGCAACAATTGATGGGGAAGAATCCAGTAAAAAGAAGACTCGCGAAAGCAGACGTTTTTACCAGAGAATAAACTACGTTGTTCTTGAGAGATATTTCAGCTTTAGACTTCACTTGATCAGCATGGGAGCCCACAACAATTACGTGTGGCTTTGCATCAACTGATAGGAGCTGGTTGTCGATAAAAGAAGACCAGAAGAGGATGGACTGCTTGAACTCTTCTTCATCCTTTCGAAGGTCAGCAAGAAGGAGGAAGAGGGCAGCAGAGGAACCAGTTATGGTGTTCTGCAACATTGCAGCATGGCTGCCATAAAACTCCTTGTGGCCGGCAAAATCATAAATGGTGATACGACCGAATTGCTGACTCTCAAAGTTGTGGGGGATAATTCCAGCCGTCTTTTGATCTATTCCAGAGACCTTTACAAAATAACTGAAAATACGAGAAAGGCCTCCACTTTCGTTTTCCAGAGCTTTCACCAGTGTCGATTTGCCTGCCTCGGGATCTCCGACTACAAATGTTTTGACAATAGACTTCGTTGGCTGTTTCTGGTAAGTGGGAGCAAGCATACTTCCATAATGTACGTATACATCCTTCACACTAGCTCCGTAGGAAATGAGCTGTCGAATGATATCCACGTTTTTGGTCAGGCCAAGAGCAGATTTGCCATCTTCAGTGACGGCATTTACATTGCAGTGCATCTCACTCAGTAGGTAATGGACAACATCTTTACGATTTTGCCTACACAGAATGCATAAGAAATTAAAATCACTACACGGCAGAGAATACATGCTTTGGATACTATTTTTAGTAGATGTGACTACAGCAGACATTTCCTAAGGAGAGCTTCACCATAGAAACATTTTAAAGGGCCAGTACTTCCACTATGGCTAGTCATGTATAACTATGTTCAGTCACTCAGTATCTAGCTACTTCTGCATGCAATTGGGAGGAGCCGCAGCTCAACTACTAGCCTTGAACCAGATATTCTCCTCACACAGATGCAATAATCCCCACTTTTACCAAATTAATAATTGCACAACATGACATTGTACAGTTAACATTCAGCCAGCAATGTAATTTATGACCTGAAAGAACAGAACGTGGAATGTAGATTGGGTACAGCTGTATCAATGCACCAGAAATTGAGTTTTTTTTATTTATAGCCTCTGAACACAACCTAACTTGGCATTCCAGCTCTGTTAGTGGACTAAAACTGTTACAGAAGGTGTGATATAACATTGACAAGAGTGGTCATACAAAACTACCGTAAGAGATTTGTAGGACCGGCCAGGTGTGCAATTTGCATGTGCGAAATGAAGTCTCTAATGAAATCTGCAGCATATCTGAGTCCACACAACATCACTCTGAGACAGCACCATGCATGAGAAATATGTGGCCACAAGTGAGCACTACTCTATTTCAAGTAGGTGCTGTATGATTCATCATATTGCACAGCACACAGCTTACAGTGTAAACAGTCTTATAACCGGGATGTAGCTCGTATATTGTGATACTACTGGTGACCTGCACTTTAATAGTATTTGTCACCACATAAACTGTAATAGCAGGTGTGACTGCCTGACGTGATTACTGAGCCTTCTTAAAACTATGTTTTCCATCTCTACAGTATGTAAACTGTGCATTCTTTGTCGGGTACACTTGCCTGGATCTGTGCAGTGAAATAAAAGAATACCTCTTATTGATATGGGTATACTCCTACCATTGTATAAGTATATGATTCTACACAATGTAGTTCAGCACTGGAGTACCAACACAACCAGTTGAAACAATCAGCCGAGCTAATTAAATCAGCAAAAATGATGAATACACAGCTTTACGTATGTGAGGCCATGCAGGTGAGAGGATTACACAAGTGATGGTTGTGGGACATTCCAATATTAAAACCCAGGTACAACAGCTACATACGAACAATTTCACATTAATTAACTCATGCTCCACCGAAGGCCAGCTCCTTTCCTGGGTGAGGGATGCGACTGATGTGCATGGAGGCATCCACGTTGATGACATTAGCCTCATTCCCAGTCTATCCCACCTTAGCTTTTATCTCACAGTCATGGAAACAAGTGAGGGGAAGACCTGGTACCGATTACTACATGCTATCATGGAGTACTACCTATCATGGAGTATGGTAGTACTCCACATGTAGGGATGGCACGGGAAAAAAATGGCGGCCCCATATAACGCGTACAAAATCATACGCTCAGAACTCGGCTCTGGTTATAGTCATAGGCTTTTATGAGCCATACCATGACATCTCGAGTGTTTTCATCAGCAACAAGGCTGTTAGCGGTGCTAGAAAGCTTCGCTGGAGTACCAGACCGGCAAGTCGCTACACTCAGGGGGCGGGGCGTATTGGTACATCTTCTTCTTTGTTTTTTCAGCCAGGCTAGCACAATAATGGCTGAAGCTATCACAATGATTCAAGCGCGAACAAGCTAGATATTCCCCGGGGTATTGCACTCGTAGCATAACGCTTTCAAAGAAACCGAACAGGTTCAGCAGTGATTCACGAGTACTCTCGAGGTGATGCTTGCCGTTTTGCGCCATTTAATTACTACTGTTCTGTTCCGTTCGGTTTCGGAATTTAGTAACCGCCCCTTTCGCGTGTTCGTCTGCTTAACACCTACCTTTGATCGTGCCAGCTGCTGTCGCATCAAGTAATACCAGGCTGTCCGGGCCTGAGCTGCATCTCCTGGTTCATCCCTTTGTAAATCACCCGAAAATTTAGCTACAATACACTTACTCACATGGCTGATAGTATTATTTTAGAAGTAGGGTAGAAAACGGTGCATGGAATTGTCAAGACATACACAAGGAAAACAGTAGCTCACAATACATAACAAGGGCAGACAGAAAGGCTCACTGAACGAAATAAATTTGCTGTTAAATACGAGCACAGGCAGAAAAGCCTTGGTGTCCGGACAACCCCTACCGTCCGGACACCCCCTCACTTACTCTACTGGAGGGGACAGGCAGCTATTTGTCTTTGTGACACTAGAAACTGCAATACATATCATTGTCCTTGGTGATAATTTGCAGTTCAACATCATGGAGTACGGTACTACTCCATATGTAGGGATGGCCCTGGCCTCCCCATTAAAATGACATGTTTAGTACTCTGCTGTAGGTGTAGTCTAGGATAGGAAGCCTATGTACCACTTATTTTCGAGCGTTGTCGTCACTAACCAGGCTGTTAACACTGCTAAAGAACATCTCAGAAGTACCAAAGCGGCAAGAGGTTAAAACCGCCGAATGGTCTATCTTCATCTTAGTCAGATAATCCTTACTTCAGTCAAACTAGCACAATAATGAGTGAAGCGATTAAAAAGATTCCAATACGAACGGGCATGATTGACCCTCGGGTAGTGCCTTTCGAGCATGATGATAGCGTTTTCAAAGAACTCGAATCAGTTTAGCAGTGATAAGGAGCACTCTCGAGTGGACACTTGCCACTTACAGGCTGTTTTATGGTAAGGTGGACTGCCTGCCAGCACGTGTTGGTCTATTTAAAGCCTACCTTCGATCGTGCATGAAAGCAAGGTTTATACATTTATGAAGAAGAGGGCCCAGAATAAACAATGTACATTGAAAACCGACAAAGTATAAAAGCAGCTGCTAGAGCAACTTCCTGCGCTAGGAGTAGTGTTGACCCGACAAGAAATGGGCAGCCTCACGTGCCAGTTACATAGCTGACCTTGACAAGAGACCTCCCCCCCCCTCCCCTCCTCCCATGCACATGCAGGCGAAGGACTTCCTGATGCTGACTGGAGTACAAATCGAAACCTATACTACACAATCCTCAAACACATTCCATTCCAATGCCATCAACAGCACACATTTACATCTACACATTTGCTACCACTTCCCAAAAAAAACGCCCAAAACAAGTTACAGAAAAAGCACTTTGCCAAAAAGTGCAAAAACAAGTCATGTAGGGATGGACTTTCACCAAAAAACAGTTCCCCAAAAACCAATGAAACAAGTAACAATGCACATCGCAATGCGTGCACAGACAATCCACCCATCACATGCAGCGCAATGCATTTATTGCGTAGCTACCATCCTTACATCTTTCCAACTTTAATATATTTACATGTAGAATAGACTTATATACCCACACAATGGTGTTTATATGCTTCCGCACTAATTGCATGCTTTCAAAAAAAATGCAAGTACATGTATGTATAGCATGTACTGATGCAGCTATACATACATGTACTTGCATTTTTTTTGCATGCATGCAATTAGTCTAAGTAGCTATATCTGCATCAGTACATGCTATAATAGCATGTACTGATGCAGCTATAGCTATTTACACTTACAGTTTCAGTCTTATATCAAAGGCAAGGATTGAAATCACTACATCATTGTAAGCTTGTACTCTCCACAGTTAAAAGGACCATTCTAGAATGCCTGATGGCAGGTGAGAGCCATGATGGTAAGAGATGTTCCTACCAGTCATTTAGCTGCAATAAGCTGCTGGGACTGTCCGGGCTTATCGTTGCATGAAGGATTGTCTGTCTCAGTCTACAGCCCTCAATTGTGCCGTGTTAGTAATTCTGTGCTTAACAGATCTCATTTTTCAATTGGCACATCGACATACACGTACAGTTACATGGACATATACGGTATAGCCAGAAAATTTGGCGAGGACTTTAATTTGGTGGTTTGGCGAACCGTAAAAAATCGCCAAATTAAATTCTCGCCAAATTAAATTCTCACGCATTATGTAATATGTAACACCCACGTGCGCATTCAGCTACAAGAAAAAAGTTGTTGTTCCCACTCCACGTACGTGTTTTCTCTCTGTCCAGGAAGGATATCGAACTCGTGAACAAAGCTGTAAAGTGCTCTTTATCTGGAGACTTGAAGCCTGTCACACGGTCACCTCGAGGTAAGTATAACACATGCAAGAAAGGGCACAAATTGGAAAGCATGCCGCTGACAACGGAGCGACAAAGGCCGCTACACACTTCTCGAAGCTTCTGGATAGTAAGATCGGTGAATCCAACATCTCCATTGTCGAGCTCACTGACAAAAACTTTACAAGTTCAGCAGCGTTGCATGCTGTGTGCGTGATACGTCAATATAAATTGCCGAAATTAATTGAAGATTACGTCATATGTAGGGATGGATTTCCACAAAAATAAAACAAACAAGTCACAAATCACAACACATTATATTTACAGAGTACTACAAACTACAGCGCAATGCATATATGGAGCTAAACCATATCCCTAAATCTTTCTAACCAAGGATGGTCTCTGTAAATGCACTGCACTGTGATTTGTAGCTACTCGCATTGCATTGTATTTGTAGCTTGTTTGGTTTGTTTATTAATTATACTGACAGTGCTTACATGCAAGCCAAGTGCAGTGGTGTCCGTCCTCTCCCATCAGCACAGTCTGGATTGGCCTTGTACTCATACAATATCTTCATCGACTCAAGATGACCTTCCCTACATGAGAGAAGAAGTGCTAACATTTGACATACACAGTACAGTTCAGCACTGGAGGACTAACACCACCAGTTAAAACAACCAACCCAGCTAATTACATTAACAAGCACTGCTGAATATTTCATTTAATTTATTGTCAATACTCAATGCTTGTATATACTTTCAAACTTCCAGACCATGTACATAGCCTCATTCCCAGGCTCCACCCCCATTTTTTTATCGCGTGGAAACGAGGTTACATGTTACAGTACATGTGAGAGGATTACTCAAGTATCATACTCTCAGGACTATAGTGGCCCATCAATCACAGTACCGTAAACAACCACCCCCTTAAAGGTAACCACCCCTCTGCAATAACAGTTTACTCGTGTGTAAAACCTTCTAATAGTATGCAAATATAATCGCCCATAATTTTCATGTGCAGCCCAGGCAGGGAAGTGAATCTGCAAAATTAATAGCGTTTGCGTGTGAATGTCTAGCAAGCAGAGTAGCTAATATGTAGAACATGACCGTATAGAATAGCGATGAGAATCAGACTATGAAAACCAAGAAGTCGGCGTTATTCAAAATTTGAGTGAACCCTAGCTACAGTTAGCGGAGGGTTCTGAGAGCGAGACTAGGCTACGGTACCTATGGAGCTCGTTCAACTTGCCTGCCTGAAGGCTTCCTGTTTCAAGGGACACCACAACTACCGGGCTGATCTCAATGTAGGGGGTGTTTCTGTAAATCTGCCACGCTACTAACGATTGTTTCGCAAAATAACCGATCTGTGATTATACCCGCCCGGGCACACATGTAAAAGTAACTGCCCATTGAGGCTAAATATAACCACCCCCGGTTATTTATGGGTAATTCCAAATCAATTCGGCAAAAGTTTGGACGCGACCGACTCAGAGTTTTTTGTTATTGTGCAAAATGAATTGCATCACCTCGAAGCATGAAAAATGGGCTTTCATGTGGTATGTTGTATGGCTTCATCCGATTAAGTTGCCGAGTTGCATACTTTCTTAAACATTGACCTTTGACCTCTGAAAAAAGGGCTGCTTGTAATTTTCTAATAATTTCTGAGGATAGTTGCTAATCTATGAACTACAGTCTGTAGAAGTTTTATGTTGGGGCTCCACTGGGATTGGGAGATATGTGCTCCTTCAGAGGGGTATGTAGGCTAATTAGGGCTAATTCACTACACTATTACACACCATAATATATTTTTTGTGGATATAACTTTGAAAATACCAAAGTTAAGTAACAAATTACAGATACACAGCAGACCAAACAAGAAAAATATAACAAAAAGGAGTTAGTTAGGTCGTTTTTACTCTTGTAACAAAACACGAAGCTTCTGAGAGGCGGAAGTAGTTTCTTTCTTTGTCAAAGTGTACACTCGGCCAGTTCTTGTTCTCGGATCAACGAGAGGTAAAATGTCACTTATCAGTACAGTACGTATATCTTGGGTTTGTGGGTACTTAAAGGAACTGGATAGACCGTCCAATTCTGAGTTGGTCGCGTCCAAATTTTTGCTGAATTGATTTGGAATTACCCTTATCAGAGTTTACCGTAATTATATTTTCTAATAATTTCTGAGGATAGTTGCTAATCTATGAACTACAGTCTGTAGAAGTTTTATGTTGGTTATCGAACTTGAAGGGAAGGCAACAGGATATTGATGCTATTGATTGTGATACTGTATTGTACGCTGTTCATATTTTGCCACTAGTATCGAGACTAAGTGTTCTCCGTCTTCAAATGCTGCATGGTGGGTGTGGCTGTGTACACTCGCATGTGTGTGACAGTGCGTGCGCATGGTGGGTACTACAGGGCTAGCCCAAAAACAGTGACAATCTGTCAGTATGTACGCAGTTGCACATGGCTGAGTTTGTATAGTTCATAGAGTGTCCCAGAGTTACGGCATGCTACTATCTATATTATGCTGCATGGTGGGTGTGGCTATTAAGCACGCTGTACACTCGCATGCGTGTGACGTGCATGCATGCGCACGGTTGGATATTGTGTAGTAGCACATGGCTGAGAAAAAGTAGATTCTAAGTAGCTGATGCATGTTTATGCATACAGGTAAGTCTCCCCGCTATATCCTGACATTTCACCCACATGCATGTATGCACTCGGACGCGTGTGACAGTGCGTGCGCATGGTGGGTGTGGCTACATGGTGTAGTTTAACAAAGACTGAGATTCATTGTAATGGTAGATTTTACGTAGCTGATGCATTTTTATACTCAAAAGTTGGCTGCTGGGCTAGCTATACTGCGAGACAACAATAAGAGCTGATAATCTCAACAGTGAACCATCCCACGTGCGGTTTGCCACTCCATTTAACGATCGCTAGTTTCAGGAGACAGCTGCAGAACACAGATTGAGAAATAGCATCTTCAAAAACAACATTGAATGTACAATATTATTAAAACTTACCAACGCTTCAGTCAATCGACAATTTTCTCTCGAACGCGAAAAAAGACGGCACGTTTCATTACACGTACATGCAGAGAACGCGCAACGTTCTTACATCATACATCCCGTTCGTAAAAACTGTACGGAAGCGGTACGGAAACGGAACGGCCGTTGCGTTGACAAACCGTTTGTGAGGCGTTGCTTGCAAAACGGTATACTGTTGAACGGCCGTTGCACAGAAACGGAACGGGAACTTTTTTATGACGCCTACTGTAGACGCAGGTAGTTTAGCAATTACACATTGACTCTGATCCTCCCTTGAAGGTCAGTTCTTTCCCTCAGTGAGGGAATGTGACTGATGCTCATGGAAGCATGGCATGTTAATGATCTTAGCCCAGTTCACAATACTTCCCAACCCAGCGTTTATATTGCAGTCATGGATAAAAGTGAGGAAGAAGGCCTGGTACTAATTACATGTGCCATGACATATTTGCATATTTGCATGTAAGATAGACTTATATGCCCACGCAACATTGGTTGTGTGCTCACGCACTAGTTGCATGCAACTAAGTACATGTACATAGCCAGTATTGATACAGCTAGCTATTTTGGTTTACAGTTTCATGGAAGGCAAGGATGCAAATTCACTACATGACTGTAAGCTTGTACTGTCCGCAGCTGAAAGGACCGTTCTAGAATGCCTGATGGTGGGTGGGAGGCCATGTTGGTACGAAATGGTCCTCTGTCATTAGCTGCCTGAAGGATCGTCAACCTCAATCAACATGCCGCCCTCGAGAGCACCTTTTCATACATTCTATGCCATTTTTCATTTAGCGTGTTAGCATATATTAAGTCTACCCTCCACATAATGAAATGTCACAGCACGTGATACTGCCATAGTACCAGGCCTTCCCCATCGCTTTCACACCCAACTATGAAATAAAAGCTGAGGTATGAAGGACTGGGAAGACTAATAGTGGTTACATTCGGCCACAGGTGGGGAAACCCCCACCTCAAATAAAACCAGCAAAATAATTGTGCACACATTCCAGATTGTACAGAGTGTCAACACTGTTACACACCTATATTCCAGGAACTATGGCAGAGGCATATATACTCAAAAGTAGAGAAGCATACAATTTCTATTTACAATTTTGATTATCACTTAACGTATAGGAATATTGGTTTGTAATAATAACAGTGCTTACCTGCAAGCCCAGTGCAGTGGTGTCTGTCCCCACTCATCAGCACAGTCTGGATTGGCCTTGTACTCGCACAATATCTTCATCATCTCACCCTCCCTACATGAGAGAAGAAGTGCTAACATCAGACCTACACACTACAGTTCAGCACCATTACACCAACACCACCAGTTAAAACAACCAACCCAGCTAATTACATTAACAAACAAACTTCCAGACCATGTACAGAGCGTTGTTCCCAAGCTCCACCCCCATTTCTTTATCGCGTGGGAACAAGGTTATATGTTACAGTACATGTGAGAGGATTACTCAAATACCATACTCTCAGGACTATAGTGGCCAATCAATCATAATAACTATAATTTACCTATTGTGATAAGGACTGGAGCACTAACACCACTAGCTAAAACAGTCACCACAGCTAATTACACTAACAAAAAAATATTTGAATTTGTAATTTACTGACTACTCAAAGCTTGTACGTAACTTTCAAAACTAGCCTCGTACCCAGGAGCATTAACCCTTTGGCTTCCTAGATTTGTAAATATTATTTTTGTCTGTGAGCTTACCTCCAGTAATCTGAAATATTACTGTCTCCTGCTAGGCCCTACTGCACTGCATAATGCCCTGAGGGAAATCCCCTGAGGCGCTAAGCACAATGCGTTGCCATGGGAACACGTGTTAGGTCACGTGACTTGTAAACGCGTTGTAAATTTGTGATTTTCTGGCTGAGCACGATAGCTAGCTAAAGCACGGAGTATGATGACTGATAGGCAGTAGCTACAGTATAGAATAGGCTCTGGAGATGCACAGACGGGTTACAGACATAGAGAACCTACAGAAACTGAGAAGACCAGAAGGAAGCACCGACCAGACAAGTTGCCACGCGGACTTGCGCAATAGCACACGAGAGCGACATTTTTGTGGTAGTTATATCCGTACAGGAAGCTATGAATATTGATAAAATATATATCAGTACAGAGGTCAATACATGCGCAAAGTAAACAGGATATAATCGTTGTGGTACTACGCAGCGCTACGGGGTTGATAAGACATGGCATTTTAAGAGCGCCATTTGGCGCTCTCGGAAGCCAAAGGGTTAAAATCGGAAAAAAGTTTGCCTGGTATCCACTGTTCGTGCATGCGCGTAATTAGTGCACTAAGTCCACGTGGATTTCAGTGGGCGTGTATCAAGTGATGTCATCACAATTAGTGGACGTGTACAATGACGTCGTCCACGCGAAATATTTACTACAGATATACTGCAACATTGAAGCTTCTCGTTGAACTTGCTCGTGCCTAGTCTGTGAATACTATTGACAGTTAGCCTGCCAAGCTTCACATCAAACAGGACGTGTAGAACATCATAGCACAATTACTTACAAAAGCTAGTTGGGAGCCGAAAAAAAGGTTTTTCCCTTCATACATGTAGATGGACATCACTGACGCTCTCTGCTCGAGTTTCAGTGTCATCGTGACGCATCCACAGCATGGGAAGGCGCAAGAAATCAAGCGATCAGAGTCCTCTGTACAAGCAGCCATTATCGCGTGCCAAATTGATAATACGGCCGCGTATGCGGTATTGGCGTCATCATACCGCGAACATACCACTACGGTATCCTATTGCTAGAGAATTTTGGGAAATTAAGCGCATGCGCAAACAGTGGATACCAGGCGCACTTTTTCATTATTTAATGCGCCTGGGTATGAGGCTATACTTTCAAACATGTATATATCAGACCAAGCATGTGAGAGGATTACTCAAGTACATAGTCAATTATAGCCTCGTACACAGGCCACGTGATTGCTAAGTAAATTAAGGGTGGCAAAATGTAAACAACCTAACTTCCAATGGCAGTATGAGATACCAGCAAAAGAGGGTAGCGATTACACCCTCTTACCTTTTCCTAAATCAAACTATGCAATTGATGGACGACATTCTCATTTCTATAAACTCAGGAAAAACAGCTAGCAGTTAGTTTAGCAATTACACATTAACTCTGATCCTCCACCAAAGATCAGTTCTTTCCCTCGGCGAGGGAATGTGACTAATGCTCATGGAAGTATGGCATGTTAATGATCTTAGCCTGGCTCGCAACACTTCCCACCCCAGCATTTATCCTGCAGTTTTGGAGAAAGAGAGGAGGAAGGCCTGGTACCAATTACCATGTGCTATGACATATTTGCATGTAAGATAGACTTACATGCCCATGCAACATTGCTTGTATGCTCACACACAAATTGAATGCAACCACGTACATGTACATAGCCAGTATTGATACAGCTATCTATTTTGGTTAACAGTTTCATGGAAGGCAAGGATGAAAATTCACTACAAGACCGTAAGATTGTACTGTCCGCAGCTGAAAGGACCGTTCTAGAATGCCTAATGGTGCGTGAGAGGCCATGATGGTACGAAATGCTCCTCTGTCATTAGCTGCCATGAGTGTGGTCTGTCAGGGCTTCTCGCTGCCTGAAGGACCATCAACCTCAATCAACATGAAGCCCTCAAGTGCACCATTTCAGTCATTCTGTGCTTAACAGAAGCCATTTTTCATTTAGCGTGTGGGCATATACATCTACCCTCCACATAATGAAATGTCACAGCACGTGATACTGCCATGGTACCAGGCCTTCCCCCTCACTTTTCCACCACAGCTATGAGATAAAAAGCTGAGGTGTGAAGGACTGGGAAGACTAATAGTGGTTACATACGGCCACAGGTCCATTACAAATAAAACTTGCAAAATAATTGTGCACACATTCCAGATTGTACAGAGTACCAACACTGTTACGCACCTACATGGATATTCTAGGAACTATGGCAGACGCATATACTCAAAAGTAGAGAAGCATACAATTTCTAATTACAATTTTGATTATCACTTAACGTATAGGAATATTTGGCAAGGACTTTGATTTGGTGGTTTTGCAAACCATAAAAAATTGCCAAATGAAATTCTCACCGGTGATGTAATCTGTAGCACCCACACACGTTCTGCAGCTAGCTATTTAGCCATACACACGTGTGGAAGGAACTTGATCATATCGATGCAAAACTACTTCAAGAAAGAAGCTGTTCTCCCACTCCACCAATGTGTGGTGAACCCTTTCTCTCCGGTAAGGTTGAGCTGCAGGCAAACAAGGTTCTCCATTTCGAGACTTGAACGTGAAGCGTGTGAGTGTTCGACCTCGAAGCAAGTACTAAAACGGACGTATTGGGGGGTATGCTGCTGAGAATGAAGTGACAAAGGCTGCTATGTACTTCTCCAAGCTGCTGTTTAGAAAAATGAGCTAACTAGACGTTGTGCGCTAAATTAGGATTACTCTATATGCCAGTACTAATCGCCAAATTTACATTCGCCAATTCCCCAATTTTAATGTTCGCCAAATCTTCCCACTATGCGGTAGGTAATGGGCTACTTGCTATCTTCAATACCACATATATTGCTGTTATCAAACACCACCATCGCTACTCTCAAACCATCACTGCAAATCTACAGATACTGATAATTATTAGCACACGTGCACAATAATAGCAAGCTTATTAAACAAAGTGCTGATGTTCGGGATTACATGGTAGCAAGTGCTATACTGACAGTGAAACGAAAAAGGACTAATTTGTGTTCTACAATCTCCACGTGATCACAGATTATTGCTTCTACAAAATATTGAGCATCTGCCAATGGCAGTATAGAGCTGCTGACAGATTCAGGCCTTAGACATGTGGAGGCAGTAGCTCAGAGGAGGGACTACAAACCACTGCAAAGCAATGCGGGCAAGGGCTATAGCCTAGCTCTTCAAATCCATACCTAGGTGAATGACTACGACTGCAATGAATGCACATCATCGTCGTATAGTGTAGCAATTATAGCTCTGAACAGTTTTCACTACTGGACTATAATACACCAAACCATCATTGTGTTAATGTGTGCTCCAAGTGGGTAAGAGGCTATGGGGTTTCACTTGGGGGGGGGGGGGGGGGCACATTTTGGTATGTAACCGGCCTCCTTGGAAACTAGGCTGCAAATCTTTCTTTAATGTTTAACCCTTTGAGCGTGGTATTTGATTATTCATAACTTCCGCGTGACGCGGAAGCCAATTTAATATTTGTCTAGGTTGCATGTGCTCGCAGTTTTGTAGAGTTGTAGGCTATTTTCCGTGCTGAACAGCAACACTGGAAGCCAGGAAGTGTAAAACTATCGTTGTTTAGTATGTAGCTGGTGTACTAAAGTCCCTACTAATGCACAAGAGCGAATACAATCGGCAGCACTAAAGCTAACCTTGGTAGTCGCCATTTTCGTGTGTCTGTCCCCTCAACTACAGTGGTGAGTCGCTTCTGTTACTTCGTACCGGTTCTGTTACTAAGTGCTGGATCTGTACCTAAGGCCTAGCGCTCTAACTGCAGCCATACTGAGCGTTTTTGGCTTCAAAAGCCTGGTAGACGCTACCCGCGCCTTTGCCGCGTACTAACTGTGCTACACAATTAAGCGTTAAGGAACGCTTCAAACGACTTGTGACGGGGGTGGAACTTTAGTTCGATTGCTAAAGACCGTAGGGTTATCCCCCTAAAGTGTCATGCGTGCCATAAATTGGAAGGGTCTGACCCGTAGCACTTATTACGGCGAGCGTATATATATGCTCGCCGCGGTATGCGGAAGTAATTTTTGAGCGTATATATACGCTCGCCGCATTCAAAGGGTTAATTAATTGAACATATCAATACAATTCAGCAAAAGAATGGTTTAACCACCCCAACACCTCTGAACAGTTTTCACTACAGGACTATAATATACAAACCATCATTGTGTTAATGAGTGCTCCAAGTGGGTAAAAAGCTATGGGGTTTCATTTGGGGGGGGGGGCATTTTGGTATTTAACTCTCCTTGGAAATTTGGATGCTTTGGATGTTTCCTTTAATACAATTCAGCAAAAGAATTGTTTAACCATCGAAATACCACTAATGAAAATGCCCCAGATCGTCAGGAAGGTGGGCGTACACAGCACACCAAACCGAAAAGTCTACCACACCCCCTAAAAAGCATGCCAAAAGAACCCCCTAGTATACAGAGCAGACCAAACCAAAATGTCTCCCCCATCCCCTATCCTCGAACTCTTTTACATTCACACATTATATTTGCCCACACTTTACTACAGGAAGGCCTGCCTTGGCTGTCAGCAAGTTCCATGATCAACCACATGTACTAAGGTCAAAGTACATTATGTCACAGCCTACTCATGTCGTCTCCTGCAATCATGCTTCACTAGCTGATGTCAATTCTGCAACAGACACATGAACAAACGGGCAGACAGTATATTTTTAAGAATGGATAGTGATAATGTGTGTAAAAATTACACCAGAGCCTCGTACCCAGGCACAATCACCCAAATCACTAGGATACTAGACTGTTAACTGAAGCAAAATGGCAAACAGTGACACAGCTGATGCCTTTTGTTTGCCTAACTCAACAACAAATGTTGTCTATTTAAATCTTTTGCTAAGCTTATACAATTGAGGGAAGGCCTAGCTACCGTGACAAGCTAACTACAAAAGACTAGCTAACTGTACAGAATGATGGCAGTCTCGTGTTATTATTTTAAAAGATTAATCTAGGTGGAACACACAGAGGATAAACTTTCGGTTAACACAAGACAGTCATTACTTTCAGTATCTTTACCTAAGCTTGTCTGACATCACCATTACATTAAGCATGCCCACATGGCCTGTGCTAGAGTATTGGGCAGGCACAGCTATGACGAAGAGCCTTGTTGCACAAGGCCACAGGTGTATGTGGCTAACAATGTGATCCAATCCTGAGTGTAGCTAGCTATTCATCCATGTACTGTAAAATGTAGAGGACATTTTCCAGTAACAAGAAACACCTACCTGCGAGCTATGTGTAGTGGAGTCTCCCCATCCTTGGCAGCACAGTTGACTTTGGCGCGCACTTGACACCGGTGCTTCTCAACGGCAAAATGTCTATACCTGATGAGAGAGAAGGAGAAGAAAACAATATGATTTGAACACGTACAGTGTAGTGCAAGAACTGGAGCACTGACCAACACTGTTAGAGGGTGTGTACTACTGCATGATTAACCCACACTACACAATGGGGGAGTGATGTAATTATATGAGGCTTCAGTGCTCAGTCAATGGCAGACACAGGCCCTGAATTTCCCCTTCATTGCCAGAGTAAGAATTTAGCACAACCCGCACAGCAGTGAGTATATTTATGGAATAATGGGAGAAAAATGATGTAATAGCGAGTTCAACGGCTTAGAATCTGAGGCGCAATCAATCAATATAGATGTACACACAAATATGTACACTTTGCCACAAAATTTGGTATAGAATTAGAGAGGTTGGAGTCTGGTATATTGGGACTGCAACACACAATGTCTATCGCCCACCTCTTCATGTAACGAACTACACAAAGAATTGCAGTGAACTACTATACCAGCTAAAATGGGTGGGACTCCTCCTCTCATTCCAATTTACGTACCGCAACACACACTGCTGTGTTACATATACTTGCAGCCACTTACATGTTTAGTTATTATGAGAGTGGTTTAAAATCAGTATTCACATATGAAAGCATCTGTTGTACGAAACACACTCAGTACACAGCTGCACTCACACTAACATATTACGGAATAACTAGGCCGAGCAATCCATAACGTATTAGGCCTATGGCTGCTAATGATTGAGCCAATTACACAGTTACAATAAGGTTTGGGCGGAGAGAGGTGGGAGAGGTGGGATGTAATGAAAATTGCTTCCTGTCTATACACTCTCACTGTCCTCCACCCCACCCGGGGTGCATGTGGAGGAAGGAAGCAAGGGGGGCAAATTCTTGTCCACCTAGGCCCACCGAAACAAGAAATAAAAGAATGGAGCAAACTGTACCCAGTTCACTATATTGCTGTGGACACCTTCCAAACCAGGGGGGGAGGGGCATGGCGGAGACAGCCACAACACCGCACAGGGAAAGGGTAGGAGGGTGGGTGAAGCACCAAGGTGGCTCAGTGATGCAGCCGTCACAGAGCCCTCATGGTCAGATTAGTTAAATGCCCATGCTCTGACCCCGCCCACCAGATTGCCCCCATACCAGAAGAGAGGAGTCACCCTCGTCTGTTAACTACACATAACTAGCAGTGTAATCTCCACTTCATTTGTCCATTGTGAAACTAAAGTTATGTAAACTGAATGTAAACCTACAAGAGGGGAATCCCCAACACACTACACCACAGGTGCACATATCTACAGATAGAGGCCTTGTGAGCACAGCCAAGCTGTATGTTCCAGGGACTATGGCAGAGGCATGAGGGTCTCTGACCAGTAGCGTATACACACCACTACCCATACTGCGATGTGAGCTTACACTTAGCGATTCTCTGGTGTGACCTTACACTCTCATACCTGGGGTGATGTAGCCAGTCTATCTGACAATCAAACACCCAAATTAGGTATTGCATTCATTAATCTGTTGTCTAGTTTGTTCTGTAAATTTTGGAATTTTAGCTGCCAAACTTCCACAAGTGGGTACATATGCAAGGTTAGCCAACCCAACCTCCAATCTGAAAATGCCACTTGGTGCATGCTAAATTGCAATTCTTTCCTGACTGAGGACAGGTTAACCTTATACTAGCTACAAGATTTCACTGTAAATCTCAGGCACTATTAATTGACTTATGTACTGTCTTCAGTGTAGATAATTAAGAAAATACCCCTTTTAGCGAACTATTGCTCTTCTTGGAATTATAAAGCATTGCGCATGTCAGCCCCGCCCATTTATGCACACATCCCTCACAACACAAGGCGATATAAATGGAGTGATATTCAGCCCATGCACATCACAAGTGCCATTTACCCCACACAAAAAGATCAGATATACATACCGTTTTCTCCACATCCCCAAAAAAACACTTCAAACAAGTTTCAGAAAAAGCAGTTTAAAAAACTGCTAATACCCTATCATGTAGGGATCGATTTCAACAAAAAAAACACAAAAATCATGACGTAATACTTTTACAGAGTACTACACATCACAGCGGAATGCATCTACGGAGACCATATCCCTACATCTTTCCCACCAAGGATGGTCTCTGTAAATGCACTGCACTGTGATCTCTAGATACTCACATTGCATTGCATTTTGTAGCTTGTTTGGATTGTTTATTAATTATAATGACAGTGCTTACCTGCAAGCTTCGTGCAGTGGTGTCTGTCCCCACTTATCAGCACAGTCTGGATTGGCCTTGTACTCACACAGTATCTTCATCGAATCAAGATGACCCTCCCTACATGAGAGAAGAAGTGCTAACATTAGACCTACACACTACAGTTCAGCACTGGAGCACTAACACCACCAGTTAAAACAACCAACCCAGCTAATTACAATAACAAGCACAGCTGAATATGTCACTTAATTTATTGTCTATACTCAATGCTTGTATATACTTTCAAACTTCCAGACCATGTACATAGCCTCGTTCCCAGGCTCCACCCCCATTTCTTTATTGCGTGGGAACGAGGTTACATGTTACAGTACATGTGAGAGGATTACTCAAGTACCATACTCTCAGGACTATAGTGGTCCATCAATCACAATAATTATATTTACCTATTGTGATTAGGACTGGAGCACTAACACCACTAGCTAAAACAGTCTCTGTAATTAATTACACTAACAAGAGTGTGTAATTTACTGACTCCTCAAAGCTTGTCCGTAACTTTCAAACTAGCCTCGTACCCAGGCGCATTAAAATCAGTGTGCCTGGTATCCACTGTTCGCGCATGCGCATAATTAGTGCACTAAGTCTACTAATTACACTAGCAAAAAAATACTGAATGTGTAATTTACAGACTACTCAAAGCTTGACTGTAACTTTCAAACTCGTATATGTCAGACCATGTATGTGAGTGGATAACTCAAGTACATAGTAAATTATAGCCTCGCGCCCAGGCCACGTGATTGCTAAGTAAGCTAGAGGTCTCTAGCAGAGACATACCCTGTGCTCCTGGACCCTGCAGTCTGTAACGCCGTATGTGAGCTGCAGGCCTGGCTGATCGCCGTAGTAATGATACAGGCGTTTCTCTACGTATTCTCCAGTATGCTTTCTATCTGAGTATCTCTTCTAAGCTCCATGTTGAAGATAAGACTCGTATACCATACTCGAGGGCTCGCATATGTCTGTATTCAGGCTGTAGGCATGACCTACTGCCGTATTAAAAAAGGCGTAACCAATTGCTGTATTAAAAAAATGGTGAAACACACCGATAATCAGAAAAAGCGTGAAAATGCCGAGAATAAAACCGCTTTCTACTATATCAGGTACAGACAAGCTAATGTATCACGGATTTCAGCGTTAACCTTCTGTTTAGAAATTGTTATAGCCTCTAAATCTCCCGTTCGAAGGTTTTTTCAAATTTTTTTATGACAGACAATGACGACAATGACGATGACGACAGACGAACAAAACCAATTGCTCAACCCTGCTCGCGCATACGCAGCGCGGGGTAATTAAGGGTGGCAAAATGTAAGCAACCTAACTTCCAATGGCAGTATGAGATATTAGCAAAAGAGGGGGGGAGGGGGGTAGCGATTACACCCTCTTATTACACCCTCTTACCTTTTCCTAAATGAAACTATGCAATTGATGGACAATTATTGTTTAATCTTGGCGGAACCCACGGAGGATAAACTTTTTGGTTAACACGAGACAGCCATTACTTTCAGTATCTTTACTTAAGCTTGTCTGACATCACCATTAGAGTAAGCATGCTCACATGGCCTGTGCTAGAATATTGGGCAAGCACAGCTATGACAAAGAGCCTTGTTGCATAAGGCCACGGGTGTATGTAGCTAACAATGTGATCCAATCCTGAGTGTAGCTAGCAACTCAACCACATACTGTAATATGTAGAGGACATTTTCCAGTAACAAGAAACACCTACCAGCAAGCTTTGTGCAGTGGAGTCTTCCCATTCTTGTCAGCACAGTCGACATTGGCGTGCACTTGACACAGGTGTTTCACGATGTCAGTACGCCCACTCCTGATGAGAGAGAAGGAGCAGGAAACAATGTGATATGAACACGTAGCACTGGAGCACTGACCAACACTGTTAGAGGGTGTGTACTACCACATGATTAATCAACCCCCACTACACAATGGGGGAATTATGTAGCTATATTCAGTAGTACACACATAAGGCTTCAGGGCTCAGTCAATGGCAGACACAGGTCCTGAATTGCCCGTTCATTGCCAGAGTAAGAATTCAGCACCACCTGCACAGCAGTGAGTATATTAATCATTTCCATGGAATAATGGGAGACAGAAACGATGTAATAGCGGGTTCAACGACTTAGAATCTGAGGCGCAATCAATTAATATAGATGTACACATAAATATGTACACTTTGCCACAAGGTTTGGTATAGGATTAGAGAGGTTGGAGTCTGGTATATTGGGACTGCAACACACAATGGCCATTGCCTACCTCTTCATGTAACGAACTACACACAGAATTGCAGTGAACTACTATACCTGCAAGAATGGGTGGGACTCCTCCTCTCATGTCCATCTACGTACAGCAACACACACTGCAGTGTTACATATACTTGCAGCCACATACGTATTTAGTTATTATGAGAGTGGGGGGCCATACTCGAAAAAAGGTACGACGTGCACCCACCAAGTTGGTTGGTTGTTTTGGCAGGTCAGTAAAAAAAGTCCCAAAAACTAGGGGATTTTTTTGCAGGCTAGAGTTTACATTTTGGCAGTACAAGCAGTAGAAGATGCCTCATATCTAATTACAAGTAGGCATAACAGCTTGAGTATAGTTGGCATGTACTTGCATGCACTGATTTCATGTTATCGCTTTACTCAGCGGCAGCTCGCCACTGTTTTTGGCCATGGTCACTCAATTAGTAAGTACGAAGTGAGGGTTGGGTTGAATTAGTTAACCATTTTATGACATCAGTGCACGGTTAATTAATTATTTATGATGTATTTATGACGCTTTGTGACGTAGTTGGTAGGTTGTTTCAGGGGTCTGCAAAAAAGGGGCAGTGCATCATGGACTTTTTTTGCTGGGGCCTCCAGATGAGAGTGTTTTAAAATCAGCATTCACATGTCCTCCTCTCATGCCCATATATATTTAGTCTATACATTCTCACTGTCCTCCACCCCACCCGGGGTGCATGTGGAGGAAGGAAGCAAGGGGGGATTATTCTTGTACACCTAGGCCCACCGAAACAGGAAATTAAAGAATGGAGCAAACTGTACCCAGTTCACTATATTGCTGTGGACACCTTCCAAACCAGGGGGGGAGGCATGGCGGAGACAACCACAACACCGCCCAGGGAAAGGGAGGGAGGGTGGGTGAAGCACCAAGGTGGCTCAGTGATGCAGCCGTCACAGAGCCCTCGTGGTCTGAGTAGTTAAATGCCCATGCTCAGACCCCGCCCACCAGACTGCCCCCATACCAGAAGAGAGGAGTCACCCTCGTCTGTTAACTCCACATAACTAATAGTATAATCTCCATTTCATTTGTCCATTGTGAAACTAAAGTGATGTAAACTGAATGTAAACCTACAAGAGGGGAATCCCCAACATACTACAGCACAGGTACACATACCTATAGATAGAGGCCTTGTGAGCACAGACAGGTTATATGTTCCAGGGACTATGGCAGAGGCATGAGGGTCTCTGACCAGTAGCGTATACACACCACTACCTATACTATGATGTGAGCTTACACTCTGGGGTTCTCTGATGTGGACTTATACTTGCATACCTGGGGTGATGTATCCCATAGTCTATCTGACAATCAAACACCCAAATTAGGTATAGTACACATAAATCAGTTGTCGACTTTGTTCTGTAAATTTTGGAATGTGAGCTGCCACACTTCCACAAGTGGGGAATCCTTCTCTCAAACCCAACTGAAACAAACACATATTATACAACTACAAAATATTTGGGTGAGCGTGAGCAAGCCCCACACTAGTGAGTTCAATTGAGGATTTATATGTGCGTACAACCTTAAGTTGGTACAACTGACAGTGAAATGAAATACAGCTGGTGTTAGAGGGAGGTAAGTTGCAATTCAAAAGTTCAATAGTGGCACTGCTTGATTCCTAGAGCACAAATATAAGTCAGAGACTTGATCATCAGCATGACATAAACATAAACACTACTGCAGGATATTGTGGTGCGGGCCTGTCACAGAGATAAAACTCTTGGCCACACCCTACAGGCAGTTGGACAGGTTTAGACATATAAAATATGATAATAGTGCATGCTTGATAAGCAAGGAGAGGGGGAGCCTCTATAAACATTCCTACCAGCAGACAAGCATGAACTCAATAAACTCACAACATTAAGAGTAGTGTTGTTTTAGTATGGCCTCACTATTTAGTTTTAGTAAAAAAATCTAAGGAAGAACGAAAGTTTAGTTTTGGTTTTAGTTAGTTAACTAAAAAAAAAAGTTAGTTAGTTTAGTTATTTACACAGGCCAGTGCCCTTAATAAGGTGTACTTTTAGTTAGTTAACTAACTTTATTTTTGGTCCTACTAAAGCACTTTGTGTTCAGTTTCAGTTAACTAAAACAACACTAATTAACACAGGCACACAAACACTGGTTCAGATTCTGCTTACACAGGTGCACATCATGGTTGGTTGGGTCATAATCTTCTGTTTGCCCAATTGGCCTGATTTGTGTTGTTTTGCCATCTGCTTCTGAACCACACACTCAGGTTATGGGTTCAATCAGAGGAGGTTGGACAAGCACTACGTGCGCATCAAAAATACCATGTGACCGATGACGTGACGTCACTTAAGTACAGCAATGGCCATAGAGATTTTGAGTCTCTCTGCTGCCTAAGAACAAATATGCCAGAGATGGTTTATGTACTGAAGTGTTAGTACCGGTGGAGTAGTTCAAGAAAACCGACTGCGCCCCGCTGCGCCCCAGCGTTTTTGAGAAGAAATCTGGGAAAGAATACGGTAGCGGGTAAGACCACTATTGTTAGCCACTTTTCACGAATATGAAAGGCGTAGATCGTAGCTATACACTTGTAGGCATCACTTACATCAACCGTATAAGTCTTCCAGACAGGAATCTCCACAGAACAACAGTACTCAAGGCTGGAATTGACCTTTAAGTACCCGCTTACCGATATCGCATGGACTTCTACATGGCCTATGTCACACTATAAGCCCTCCAGAAGGTCAGTAAATCGGGAAACACTGAAAAACAAACTCTGACTAATTTTCCAAGTCGCAGAAACTCTTGGAGAGTGCTGCAGGAGCTCCTAGATCGAGAAACTGAGTTAACCATACTGGTTGAATTTTAGGTATACGTACTAGTATATCGAAGGTATACGGGTTTTTATCACGCGCGAAATGTAAAGAATGCAATTATGGGGCTGTAAATGTCATGTGACATTTGTGTGTCGTCATAGCTCGTCCAACCTCCTCTGGGGTTCAATAAGGTCAAGGAAGGTGGGGAGTATAGAGTAGGAGGCGACTGTGCCTTGGGCCTAGGGTGGTGCTAAAAGCCCCCACACTTCGCTTCCCAAAGGTGGACCATGGGGAGGCCTCAAAAAATTCTTAAAGGGGAAGCCCTCCCTCTGGCTATCCAAAGAAAATAGGGTTAGGTTAGGGGTGTGCAAGGTTGGCCAACCCAACATCCTACCTGAAAATGCCACTTGGGGAATGCTAAATTGGAATTCCTTCCTGACTGAGGACATGTTAACCTTTTACTAGTTATGAGATTTCACTGTAAATCTCAGGCACTATTAATTGTGTACAGTCTTTAGTGTAGTTGATTAAGAAATAGCGAACTGTTGTTCTTCTTGGAATATTAAAGCATCACGCACGTCAACCCCGCCTATTTATGCACACATCCCTCACAGCACAAGGCAGGTATTAAAATAAATGGAGTGACATTCAGCCCATGCACATCACAAGTGCCATCCGCCCCACACAAGAAGATCAGATATACGTACCCTTTCTCCCCCCTTCCCCCAACAAACACTCAAAACAAGTTTCAGAAAAAAGCAGTTTTAAAAAACTGCTAATACCCTATCATGTAGAGATCGATTTCAACAAAAAACCACAAAAATCACGACGTAATACTTTTACAGAGTACTAAAAATCACAGCGGAATGCATTTACGGAGACCATATCCCTACATCCTTCCAACCAAGGATGGTCCCCGTAAATGCACTGCACTGTGATTGTAGCTACTCGCATTGCATTGCATTTTGTAGCTTGTTTGGATTGTTTATTAATTATAATGACAGTGCTTACCTGCAAGCTTCATGCAGTGGTGTCTGTCCCCACTTATCAGCACAGTCTGGATTGGCCTTGTACTCACACAGTATCTTCATCGAATCAAGATGACCCTCCCTACATGAGAGAAGAAGTGCTAACATTAGACCTACACAGTGCAGTTCAGCACTGGAGCACTAATACCACCAGTTAAAACAACCAACCCAGCTAATTACAATAACAAGCACAGCTGAATATATCACTTAATTTATTGTCTATACTCAATGCTTGTATATACTTTCAGACCATGTACATAGCCTCGTTCCCAGGCTCCACCCCCATTTCTTTATTGCGTGGGAACGAGGTTACATGTTACAGTACATGTGAGAGGATTACTCAAGTACCATACTCTCAGGACTATAGTGGTCCATCAATCACAATAATTATATTTACCTATTGTGATTAGGACTGGAGCACTAACACCACTAGCTAAAACAGTCTCTGTAAGTAATTACACTAACAAGAGTGTGTAATTTACTGACTCCTCAACGCTTGTCCGTAACTTTCAAACTAGCCTCGTACCCAGGCGCATTAAAATCAGTGTGCCTGGTATTCACTGTTCACGCATGCGCATAATTAGTGCACTAAGTCTACTAATTACACTAGCAAAAAAATACTGAATGTGTAATTTACAGACTACTCAAAGCTTGACCGTAACTTTCAAACTCGTATATGTCAGACCATGTATGTGAGTGGATAACTCAAGTACATAGTAAATTATAGCCTCGCACTCAGGCCACGTGATTGCTAAGTAAATTAACGGTGGCAAAATGTAAACAACCTAACTTCCAATAGTAGCGTGAGATACCAGCAAAAGAGGGGGGGAGGGGGGTAGCGATTACACTCTCTTGCCTTTCCCTAAATGAAACTATGCAATTGATGGACGACATTACAATTTCTATAAACTGTAGTACAACAGCTACACTCTGTAAACGTGTATAGACGCCGACAGTTTAGCCGGCAGTTTAATTTGGTGGTTTTGCAAACCATTAAAAATGCCAAATTAAATTCTCGCTCGTGATGTAATCCGTAACACCCACACACTCCTATACTTTCTGTGATAATGTTGCACCTAACACTCACACACTAACTGAAAGCAACTACGTACATGTACTTAGCCAAAATTGATACAGCACAACAACTCTGATCCTCCCCTGAAGATCAGTTCTTTCCCTCAGTGAGGGAATATGACTGATGCTGATGGAAACATGGCATGTTAATGATCTTAGCCCGGTTTGCAATACTTCCCACCCCAGCGTTTATCCTACAGTCGTGGAGAAAGTGAGGAGGAAGGCCTGGTACCAATTACCATGTGCCATGACATATGTGCATATAAGGTAGACTTACATGCCCACGCAACATGGCTTGTACATGTATGCTCACACACTAACTGAATGCAACTACGTACATGTACTTAGCCAAAATTGATACAGCTACCTATTTTGGTTTACAGTTTCATGGAAGGCAAGGATGAAATTCACTGCAAGACTGTAAGCTTGTACTGTCCGCAGCTGAAAGGACCGTTCTAGAATGCCTGATGGTGGGTGAGAGGCCATGACGGTACGAAATGGTCCTCTGTCATTAGCTGCCATAAGCGTGGTCTGTCAGGGCTTCTCGCTGCCGAAGGACCGACAACCTCAATCAACTTGCAGCCCTCGAGTGCAACATTTCATTCCTTCTATGCTTAACAGAAGCCACTTTTCATTTAGCGTGTGGGAGTATAAGTCTATCCTCCACATAATGAAATGTCACAGCAAGTGATACTGCCATGGTACCAGGCCTTCCCCCTCGCTTTTCCCCCACAGCTATGAGATGAAAGCTGAGGTGTGAAGGACTGGGAAGACTAATAGTGGTTACATTCGGCCACAGGTGGGGAAACCCCCATTACAAATAAAACATGCAGAATAATTGTGTACACATTCCAGATTGTACAGAATGTCAACACTGTTATGCACCTATAATCCAGGAACTATGGCAGAGGCATATACTTAATGTAAAGAAGTATACAATTTCTAATTACATGTTTGATTATCACAGAAAGTATAGGAATATTTGGCAAGGAATTTAATTTGGTGGTTTTGCAAACCATTAAAAATGCCAAATTAAATTCTCGCTCGTGATGTAATCCGTAACACCCACGCACGCACTGCAGCTAGCTACATTGTATTTAGCTACACGCACACGTGTGGAAGGAACTTGATCATATCGATGCAAAACTATTTTAAGAAAGAAGCTGTTCTTCCCACTCCTGTGCTAGAGTATTGGGCAAGCACAGCTATAACGAAGAGCCTTGTTACACAAGGCCACGGGTGTTTGTAGCTAACAATGTGATCCAATCCTGAGTGTAGCTAGCTATTCATCCATGAACAGTAATATGTAGTGGACATTTTCCAGTAAACCTACCTGCGAGCTATGTGTAGTGGAGTCTCCCCATCCTCAGTAGCACAGTTGACATTGGCGCGCACTTGACACAGGTGTTTCACGATGTCAGTGTGCCCATTCCTGATGAGAGAGAAGGAGCAGGAAACAATGTTATATGAACACGTACAGTGTAGTGCAAGCACTGGAGCACTGACCAACACTGTTAGAGGGTGTGTACTACCGCATGATTAACCCACACTACACAATGGGGGAATTATGAAATTATATTCAGTAGCACACACATAAGGCTTCAGTGCTCAGTCAATGGCAGACACAGGCCCTGAATTGCCCCTTCATTGCCAGAGTAAGAATTCAGCACAAACTGCACAGCAGTGAGTATATTAAACATTTCCATGGAATAATGAGACAAAAACGATGTAATAGAGGGATCAACGACTTAGAATCTGAGACGTAATCAATTAATATAGATGAACACATAAATATGTACACTTGCCACAAGGTTTGGTATAGGATTAGAGAGGTTGGAGTCTGGTATATTGGGACTGCAACACACAATGGCTATCGCCCACCTCTTCATGTAACGAGCTACACACAGAATTGCAGTGAACTACTATACCTGCAAAAATGGGTGGGACTCCTCCTCTCATGCCCATCTACGTACGGCAACACACACTGCAGTGGTACATATACTTGCAGCTACATACGTATTTAGTTATTATGAGAGTGGTTTAAAATCAGTATTCACATATAAAAGCATCTGTTGTACAAACACACTCAGTACACAGCTGCACTCACACTAACATATTACGGAATAACTAGGCTGAGCAATCCATAACATACTAGGCCTATGGCTGCTAATGATTGAGCCAATTACACAGTTACTACTAGGAATACGCAAGCGAAATATGCCTTGCGTAGCTTTATTTGCATATGGTGGCAGTTATTTATGCAGGTAGGGTAGTGGTGAATTGTGGTGCATGGTACATGTAGTCTAGGTGCATGGAGGTGGCTTGAGGTATATTTGTGCGTAGAGTGGAGTATGCATTCATGCACGCTGGGATGAAATTGATGTCTAGGGCAGTGGGGTCATGGTTGAGTGCTCACATGTGAGGTTGGGGTCAAGGTTGACTGCGGACGTGTGGATCTATGTAGCTAGCTGTTTATCTATCTGCTATACATATTATATCTACCGTGATACCATGATGTGCAACTGTATGTACAGATCTATATCAAAAGTTGATGCACGCATCCGAGGGGCTGGCTCGCGAGACTATATCTCAGCTTAATGGTTAATGTATGCTGGCTTGAAATACCGTTGGCATCTTGCCATCATGTCGTCAGCCTCCAGCGCTCATATCTCAGCTTACATAAAGCTACTCAAACTCTACAAACCTGGGAGCTGTAGGAAGTCTCCCTTAATAAAACTTCATGACAAATTTTATCCAGACCTCTGACTTTGTGCCCGCCACGACTTCGAAGACGGCACCCAAAACACTGCCAGAGACGCCATTTTGAACATGTGCCTTGGGGAGGTGTGAGCAAACTTTATAGAAATATGGATATATAGATAGATATATAGATATAAACGCTAGCTGAGATTGTTGAGCCCATAGCACGCGATTATTGGCCTCGCTGCGCTCGGCAATAAGGTTTGGATGGAGAGAGGTGGGATGTAATGACAATTGCTTCCTGTCTATACACTCTCACTGTCCTCCACCCCACCTGGGGTGCATGTGCAGAAGGAAGGAAGCAAGGGGGGCAAATTCTTGTCCACCTAGGCCCACCGAAACAGGAAATTAAAGAATGGAGCAAACTGTACCCAGCTCACTATACTGCTGTGGGCACCTGCCAAACCAGAGGGGGGAGGCATGGCGGAGACAACCACAACACTGCACAGGGAAAGGGAGGGAGGGTGGGTGAAGCACCAAGGTGGCTCAGTGATGCAGCCGTCACACAGCCCTTGTGGTCTGAGTAGTTAAAGGCCCATGCTCTGATCCCACCCACCAGACTGCCCCCATACCAGAAGAGAAGAGTCACCCTCGGCTGTTAACTCCACACAACTAACAGTGTAATCTCCATTTCATTTGTCCATTGTGAAACTAAAGTTATGTAAACTGAATTAAACCTACATGAGAGGAATCCCCCACATACTACACCACAGGTGCACATACCTACATGTTATATTTGTACCATGGGTTTCAAGGTGTATGGGATTTGTACCCGAGGGCAGTTGTATGTCTTCCCGAGGGCGAAGCCAGAGGGAAGACATACAACTGCACGAGGGTACAAATCCCATACACCTTAGAAACCCATGGTACAGATGACTTGTGCCATAGTAGCTTTTATAGTGCCCGCTAATTGTTTCACAGTTTTGAGAAGAAGCCACAGTTGCCCAGCAACCCTCATGTACCCTAGGGTACATAGATGTACCCTGGCTTGAAAGGCACCGCCTAAGTACATGGGGTTTGTACACTATGGCGGTGCCTTTCAAGTGACTTACAACTATGGTACAAGTATAGATAGAGACTTTGTGAGCAAGTTGTATGTTCCAGACCTATGGCAGAGGCATGAGGGTCTCTGACCAGTAGCGTATACACACCACTACCTATACTGTGTTGTGAGATTACACTCTGGGGTTCTCTGGTGTGACCTTACACTCTCATATCTGGGGTGATGTAGCCAGCCTATCTGACAATCAAACACCCCAGAGGAGGTACGTCAAGGTTTGAATTACTCATTACGTCATGCACTGGCGTGCACGATTAATTGCGTTCTTTTAGCTAACGCATGCGTACAAGTGCAGTTGTCAGCTAAAACCTCAATTTTCTCGCTATTTCGCCGGGGGCTCAGAGGGGCTCAGCCGCTCAAAAGGCTTACTTTTTGAAGGCAAAAATCATGGACCTAACGATCGGGCTGAACTGCAAGATTATATCGGTAAGCCACTCGCTAGAAGTACGGTAGATGCCTACAATGATGGTAGAAAGTATTGACTGCTGATTTATAGCAGTCATTAGCTGGAATACCTCTCGAAAAAGTAACGCACAAATGCACAGATCCTCTCTTCCAAGTAAATTAGCTCGATATACTTACCGGTCATGTGACTAGTTTGCCTTTTAGCACGTGATGCTGACGTACCTCCTCTGCAAATACCCAGACTAGGCATGTATCTGTGACTTCTAATGATGGAACAACATATCCTCATCATCAGTACTAATTGTACTTTCTTAACCAAACACCACCACCTCTGACATGCCTGTAAGAGACACAAGACAACCAGAAAACTGCAGCTATGGGTAGGGCCAACTTCAAAGATGGTAATAACATGAACGATGAGATTTCTAACTATAAAACTTTGCCCCGATGACTGGAAAACCTGGCTGGAACATTGAAAATATCCTTGAAACCTTCGTTACAATAGACTGCTCGATAATTTATATTCTCTTTTGATTACATTTACATGTGTGCAGCCATTGAAGTTGCCAATGAGCGAGTACCCACATTACATGGATCATTCATTGGCTCTTTCGAAAGACAAAGTGGTGTTGTTTCACTTCGGCTAATTTTCCTCTCTAAGTGTATTGTGAGCACTGCTGAAGTATGTACATGTACATATCACACAGTCCTCGTGAACAGCATGGCGGAGAGCAAACAACTTACAAGCAAGCCCAGTGCAGTGGTGTCCACCCGTCCACATCAGGACTCTCTGGATCGACGCTGTGTTTGAGAAGTGTCTTTGTAACATCAAGGTGACCCCGCCTGCATGAGAGAAGCCACTTTAGGAGTACTTTTTGCATGCATGTACACCAGCAGCCACACAATTAATTCACACTGGGTTTTACATACACCAAATATAGCAGCTGCCTTCTACTGATACCAATGCTGCAAACAGACCACAGCAAGGCCTCAAACTAGTGCTGAACTATAGTGAACTCAGGTGATTTATCCTGTAGCACATCATCATCTCTCATACAAGGCAGTACATGGACTATAGTAGGGAAGAGAAGCTGACAGCAATAATGGTCTAACTGGTAAGAACAGTGCTTCCTTCATGAGGCACAGTTTATATATATCACATCTCTTGCCCTCTCCCGCTTTACAGTAAATGTCACCTCCGGAAAATAGCTACAAATTGTTCTTATATACATTACACAACCTTTTTCCAGCCAAGCTTTTTTCCCCAATACAGTTTTATGTAACAATTAAACCCCAGTTTGCAGTGATTACGGGATTCAATTAGTGCGTGAGGACAATAAAGTAACGGTTGAGAGTGATAATGCACGAGCCAAAGGTGTTAATATAAAATCAGACAAAGTAGCTACCAGCTTTTTTCAATTCTATACTGTAAAATCTGATAAATAACTGCCCCCTTAAAGGTAACCGCCCCTCTAGTATAACCGATCAATTTACTGCAACAACAGTTTACTCGTGTGTAAAACCTTCTATGTAAACATAACCGCCCATAATTTACACGTGCAGCCCAGGCAGGAAATTGTATCTGCAAAATTAATAGCGTTTGCACGCGTGAATGTCTAGCAAGCAGAGCATGCAGCAAATGCGTAGAACATGACCGTACAGAAAACCGGCGAGAATCAGACTGTGAAAATCAAGAAGTCGGCGTTAGTCGCAGATTTACAGAAACATCCTCTACGTTGAGATCAGCCCGGCAGATGTAGGTAGGAAGCCTTCAGGCAGGCAAGCTGAACGAGCTCCATAGCGGTTACCTTAGCTACCGTAGCTTAGTCTCGTTCCATGCAGAACCCTCCACTAACCGTAGCTAGGGTTTTCTCGCTACCACGCTATTAACGGTTGTTTGCAAAAATAACCGATCTGTGATTATACCCGCCCATGTAAAAGTAACCGGCCATTGAGGCTGCTAATTCCAATTATAACCGCCCCCGGTTATTTTTCAGAGTTTACGGTATGGTATATAAATGTTCCTTGGCTAGCAAAGAGATAAAAAAGTAATGTAATACATGTATAGGTAGCAATTTTTACAGGTTAAAGCTTCTAACTGGAAGTGCACTGCAAAATTGCTGAATCAACACTTTTACAGCACCGATGAGGTAACCTTGGATGGTTTGAGTATTGCTTTGGGTCTTGTTGGTTTCCTCAGTAGAGCAGTGGTTCATACGGGTTTGGCAGGGCTTACTAACCTGAATTCAAAATAAACTCTATCCTATAGGCACGGTACTGGAGTAGTCACCATCAGCTACAGTAATCCGGCTTCAATCAAAGTGTAGTTACAGCTACCCGGGCCTACATGTAAACAGGATGCCATTTTTTGTGTGGTCGGTCTAGCAAATGTATCTGCATATTGTGGCAGATTCCTCACTTGGTACCATAGACTCGGGTTATCAGGCGCACTTCATTATGTAGCGCACATATGCTATCAGGTGCATGCTCGCTTCTTGGCCCAAAGACGCAAAAACCTTGTTAAGAGGCGCACGTTCCAATTAAAAGTAATATGGGGTGGAACAACTGCACACAAAATCGAATGGAGACTGCTAGCAGCTAGACAGAGGAGGTTGGACACGGTCATGTGACATACGAGCGTACACGATTCTCTATAGAGATTTCTGTATAAAAAGCACTAAAAAGTGTTCTCATTAGTCTTTAAGCGTATCCCCAAGGAATAGACATCTTTTGAAAGCTCTCCCAAAGTAGATTCAGAATATCTCGCCAACCCCGTTCAACCCCTGGGTCATTGCAGAGCTACGGTCGTTTAAATATCTAGCTATCGGCAAGGCGAACGAGACTACATACTGGATTCTATCTAGTAACGGAAAGATGCTGCCCGTATAGGTCTGTTCCAGCCATCTTACAGCAATCTACAGGCTATTGCAGCTTTATAACGAGCTATGCTTACCTTCTCAGTGAGCTAATTGCATGCTGGAATGCAACGTGGAATGTAATAAAGTGCAGCTAAAGGCATGTGACTGTGCACGTTAATGAATGCGTGTCCAACCTCCTCTGGTAGCTAGCTAAGTGAGAGGGATTACTTTGCAACTGCCCAGTCATCAAGTTGCTAGCTAGATAAGTCAAAGGCCTATAGAGGGAGCAAGCATGCACCAATCCTCATTCGAGCACGCTCTCATCTCAGACTGCTCTCTGCTGATTTTCATCTCAAACTGCTCTCTGCCGAGTTACATCGCCGACCGCTTTGATAAACTGCGATCCCATATTGGTAGTTTGTAATCTGCTACCGGTAACAGCAACGTGCCGCGATGATGTCATGAAAACCTAGGCGTGGTCAACCTTTAACCCCCGTTAATTATGTAGCACACTTTGTTATATGTAGCGCATATATTTTTGCTATTGTCCCAACTAGCGCATGCACTTGATAACCCGAGTCTACGGTAGTCTATTTTATATTTGATTTTGTGATTTTTAGGAGTCAAACGTAAGTTTAGTCAATTAGGACTGATTTGGCTTTCAAGGGAGTTAGCAAGCAAATTGGCTGGTTCGATGAGTCTGACTAGTCACTGGCTGACTCAGTTAATTAACAGATGTTCACAGGAAACTAACAGTCACTAGTAGGTACTATTTCTTGTAGCTACAATGTAAAGGTATATATGTACATACAAATATGTAGCTGTAGACTCAGCCACAGGGTTTGGCACGGGATTAGACATCAGAGAGGTTGGGGTTTGGTACACCAGGAAATGCCACACACAATGGCTATCCAGGACACCTCTACACATAACGAGCTACACACTTAATATCTGCAATTGAAATGGGTGGGACTCCTCCTCTCCAGCCTACCTATGTACAGCAGGATACACTGCAGTTTTACATTACATACGTATCTAGTAATTATGGGAGCTTTTTTTTAATCAGTAGTCACATGAGAAAGCATCTGTTTTTGAATATCCAGTACACAGCTACACTCACATTAATTTGTCCTTTGTGAAGCGTAAACAGAGCATAACCTACACGAGGGGAATTCCCCACATGTAAACACTACAAACATGTGTACGTGCATTCTGCACTGTACAGGGTGATAGAGGATTTGTGAGCACAGCCAAGCTGTATGTTCCAGGGACTATGGCAGGGTCTCTGACCAGTAGTGTATACACACCACTACCTATACTGTGATGAGAGCTTATACTCTGCGATTCTCTGGTGCGATCTTACACTCTTACGTAGTTTCAGACTAGCTAGAATATGCACATTTGCATAAAAAGTGTTTGCTCAAAACATCTGGTATGGTACTAATCACATGTAGCTGCCTGCTATAGTATGGTGTAAGCACTCAGCCCCTTGTGAAAACAGAGGGTCTGGTACAGACTCTATAGCTATATTGGACGTTATGGTATGATGAAAGCACTCAGACAGTGAGCTTTCAATCTGATTGGTCAAAGCATACCATCATCAAGGCTATACATAATTATTCTACGAATTTTGAATCTGATCGGATCGCAGTGTACACTATGAGACAGACAATCCAATGCGGTGTCTGTACCAGACCCTCTGTATTACGTGAGGTGCAGGTATGTCAGACTAGGAGATTGCCTACATCCCCACAGTTAAGTCTCAGCATACTGCATCTATATAGAGTGACAGAGGCTTGCACGCTCATGAGTTCCTGATGAGGTTTGACCATTAAAATGATCAGAGCACTCAACAATAAACAGACAATAGTGTTGTACTGTGTATAGGACATTTCTGTCACTGCATTTTACTAAAATGTTAGGTTGGTAAGTCAATTCAAGGAAATTTGTTGCCACAAAATGGTTGATGTTGCGAGTGATGTACACAATTACTTTAGCACCACTGCATCCAGGGTCTTGCTAGCCAAACTGAACAAGTTTTATGCACAAAGTACTTCTCTGTACATATTAAATCACTTTATGTACATGTACATCATTCATTATGAACAAACAAAAGGAATGGTTCACCCACAATAGATATAACCCTACATTAGGAATTTATTCCACACAACGGGCTGCCTCCTGCATCCCATATACACGACATTGCAGATGGAGAAGTTCAAAAGTAGAAATTGTCTAGAATACTGGAGACTGCAAATAGTGGCCTGACTAGTCTCGTAGTCAGAGCTCAGGAGGACTCTCACTCTGGGTACGAGACTATGGCCTGACTGCTGTGAACACAAACTAGGGGTGGGGTCAGGGCGACAAATAATACCACTTACTGGCAAGCATAATGCAGTGGAGTGCGATCTAACCAATCCCGGCAGTTGATGTCGCAGGAGCCACTCTGTACGATTCTCTTCACTACGGTGACGTCTCCGCGTTCAGCAGCTCGGAGCAATTCCGCCTCCATGTTAATTACATCCAGGGCACATGATCCCGCCCACACAGACTGAATTTCAGCCCCGCCCCGCTACCAAATTAAACAGTAGCCATGTACTTGCTCCCCTCCAACACACACACACACACAAAACTTTAATTTTGCTGAACTTTCTCAACCTGCTGCAGACACTTAATCGATCTAGACCTATAACTTCATATACAGCTCTACTCTCATCAGCCTGGCTCACGTACAGCTCCATTTCATACAGGAGATTACACAACACACTGTTTCAGAAATACTTTATCCGCTACACCACAGTTATATACATACAGCAAATTAAAGGAGCACACTCAACATTACATCATAACGAGACAACAGTTATTCATGCGCCTGAAAAACTTTAGAAACAGAAATAATGCTCGAAATCTGTCACTAAATAGCCCCGCACCACACTTTCATGCTTGGTAGACGGGGGGAGGGAACTCTCTGATGGGTTTGGCCAGCACCTTGCTACTGGATAAGTGCTTGTTGAGGATGCCGAAGATCTGGTTGTTCAGTTTCTTGTAGACTCGGATGCGCTCCACCATCTTACGCAGGGACTGCAGGAGGGGGCAGAAGAGAGGGCGATTTAAGGGCTTCTCTCTCACAAGCAAGGACGATTACAAAGACACAGCTAACCAGAGAGCTCACTGTACACAACTACAGCTATAATTATATTGCTGCTATAAAAGTTCACATCATTGTTCTAATCCAGATAACCTCTCAACACTTCAGCAACGACTTGTACTAGTGAAGACAGCCAGCTAGATAAATACTTTGTTCTCTGTCAAAGTTGCATACTACCTTATAGCCGGAAAATTTGGCGAGAACTTTAATTTGGTGGTTTGGCAAATCGTAAAGAATTGCCAAATTAAATTCTCGCCAAATTAAATTCTCACGCATTATGTAGTACGTAACACCCACGCGTGCATTCAGCTACAAAAAAGAAGTTGTTGTTCCCACTCCACGTACGTGTTTCCTCTCAAACAAAGCTGTAAAGCGCTTTCTATCTGGAGACTTGAAGCCTGTCACACGGTCACCTCAAGGCAAGTATAACACTTACATGCAAGAAAGGACACAAATTGGAAAAGTCTGCCGCTGACAACGGAGCGACAAAAGCCGCTACACACTTCTCGAAGCTTCTGGATAGTAAAATAGGCGAATCCAACGTCTCCATTGTCGAGCTCAGTGACAAATAACTTAAAATGTTCAGCAGCATTGCACGTTGTGCGCCTAGGATTACGTAATACGCCAATATAAATGCCCAAAATGAATTGAAGATTACGTCATAGCCTATGCTGTATACAATCACCAAAATTAAATTTCGGCAATATTTAATTTTATCCGTTTTTGGCTATTTCGCCAAATTTAATTCTCACCAAATTTTCCGGCTATACGGTATTTTGGCTATCAATTGAGCAGTTCAGAGGCAGTCACATACTACATGTAGAACACATACTACAGTACCCATTCATACCACCGAGAGCTAAATACAGTTGGCAGAACATTGTTCACTCACTTCTGCCAGTTATTGAACAAGATATGCAAAGGAGTTTGGGAAGGTGAGCCCCCTGTTGTTAATCCACACGTCCACCGCAACTATAAAGTTCACACACTGAGTCTGCACTGTACTTTCTGCAGCAGAGTGAGTACTTTCTGCTCAACAGTAACAAAGCTTTCAGCGACGGGGTAATTATGTAAAGAGCATATATCACCAAGAAAACTAAAATATCCAGCCATGGGCCTACCACTGAGAAGACTGACAGCTACAGCCTGCAGCATGGACAGGGTCCAGCCCACAGGGTTACACTGCAGACCCTCCCCACACCACTCCCTGTACACAGGAGGGATGGAAGGTGGGGAATAGGAAGGCCATGGTGTACCTTATAAACACAAAAGAAAGGACTGTCTACACATCAATGTTACAAAGTCCTTGGAAATAGTTCACCAGCTACATAATCACCAAACAGTACAATGGTGAATGCAGGGCAATGTGGTGGTGAGCACGAGAAACGTAACGTTACATTAGCAACTAAAAACGTGTAGGGCTATATAGGTACTTTGGAAACCCCCCCCCTCCCCTTCCCTTCCCTCCCCTCCCCTCCCCTCCCCTCCCCTCCCCTCCCCTCCCCTCCCCTCCCCTCCCCTCCCCTCCCCTCCCCCACCCTACCCCCTTCCTCCCCTCCCAGCTTACTCCACAGTGATCTGTCCTGGTGTGGGAGAAGGGCAGTAGGAGAACTGGATGGCACTCCAGAGGCGGTAGAACTTCTGGCACTCATCGATGCTCATCACCCCATTCACGGGGGGAGGACCATTCCACACCTACACAAGAGTGTAAGGGATAGTTCAAAGTCAGTGGTACAGTATGTTACAGTAGAGTCTGCTTGTTCAAAAAAAGTAGCACCCTTGGCATTGGCTGCCTGCTGCTGAGTGCCGTGCTTGGAGACCATGGAGACCAGGTGCAGGGGGGCGTACTGTTGGTCCATCTGCTGCATCACTACCTCAGCACTCTGGTCCTCTGCGTGTGTGTGTGTGTGTGCGTGTGTGTGTGTGTGTGTGCGTGTGCGTGTGCGTGTGCGTGTGCGTGTGCGTGTGCGTGTGCGTGTGCGTGTGCGTGTGCGTGTGCGTGTGCGTGTGCGTGTGCGTGTGCGTGTGCGTGTGCGTGTGCGTGTGCGTGTGCGTGTGCGTGTGCGTGTGCGTGTGCGTGTGCGTGTGCGTGTGCGTGTGCGTGTGCGTGTGCGTGTGCGTGTGCGTGTGCGTGTGCGTGTGCGTGTGCGTGTGCGTGTGCGTGTGCGTGTGCGTGGCGGGGGGTGCACACATGAATGGATAGATGAATACAAGCACATGTATACACATTTGTGCATGTGAATGGTATACACAGGAGGTAGGTCACAGCTACATCACAAAGTAAATATTAATTTTGTGTCATGTGATATTGAGCAGTTATCAAAAGTTGCGAAACGCGTGAGTTTCCGGCAGAATGAGTGACAGCGATTGTAGCAGTGGGTCTCCACGGCCTAAAACTCCAGATATACACTTGGCATCTCTGACAATTGGACGGGACGGCATACTAGCCAAAGTGCCACTCTTTTCTACCATGTTTGCAGCTGAATTTATCAACATTTTGATGAATGACGATTATTACCCACGACTCCATCCGAGTCCATATTTCAGATGATTGAGTTGGAGCTGGATGGCGAAAACTAGCAAAACACTGTCTATGGGAAACACTGTACTTAACGTGCATTACGTAATCCAAATTATCCTGCTGCACGTAACTTTAATGAGACCTGATTAGCAAAGGTCAACCTTGGCTGACCTCCTCTGCACCATTATCCACCAAGCCATGAAGCCACATAGCTACTAATTACAACAACCCACTTTTACAATCCTAGCTACTTCACATTGCAAATCCTACAAAGATAGTAGAGTCTACTATCTATGATAAATGTACAGATTTACCTATGCTTACCAGGAATGATGTTGTCATACATAACGGGTAATGCAGCAAATCAAGCATACACACACACACACACACACACACACACACACACACACACACACACACACACACACACACACACACACACACACACACACACACACACACACACACACACACACACACACACACACACACACACACACACACACACACACACACACACACACACACACACACACACACACACACACACACACACACACACACACACACACACACACAAACAAACACACACACACTCATCTCTTCCTGACCTGTCCATCCAAGATGTGCAACAGCTGTTCCAAGATCATGGCAATGCCCTGGTAGCCAAGGAGACGAGACATGGCCCTAAAGTGCACCAGATCCACGAAATTCTCGTACAACTTCATGACGTTAGAGTATGCATCTCGAAGAGGCTTGGAACCGTACATCATGTTGACCACACTGGAACCCTTGGGGGGAGCCTCACGCTCAGACTGGTCTGCAAACGATACCTTCCCTCGAATGAACCTAGCCACCAAGTAAACAGACACATAAACACACACACGCACACGCACACGCACACACACACACACACACACGCACGCGCGCACGCACACACACACACACACACACACACACACACACACACACACACACACACACACACACACACACACACACACACACACACACACACACACACACACACACACACACACACACACACACACACAAAAGCACATACATAAGTCAGTGGTGGAATTGTAGCAGAAGTTGGGTAGGAAGTCGTAATGAAGCTCCCAGAAGATGTGCAGTGTGATTCTGCCGTGTGGAGAGCTGACCGCCTGGTTGACTTCCCTTAGCATGGCGTCCCAGGAGTCCAGCTGCACGTACTCTGACAGCAGCTTGTTGGTCAAGCGGTTGACCTCCAGGAGAATCTCCAGCTCCTAGAGAGGAAGAGGGAGGAGGGAGTGAAAGGAAGAGGGTACTTTGGCCAGAACGGCTTAGAGACCATCACTACTCTGGTCTACACTCACATCTGAAATAGTAGGATGAGGCATACAGAACTCACCACAATGCCACAGAGGTCACTCGATTCAAACTTTGCCACAGCGAGGTCTATTGCCTTCACCATGCTGCTACCCAGCCTCTGGCAGAGCAGTGAGTTCAGGTCAATGGACCGACTCAGCAGCTGTTCAAAGTAAGGAGAAGAAAGCAAGTTACAGACATCGAGAACTGGAGTCCCACTGTGTACACGCAAGACTATACCTGCACGCGGCGTTTGAGAATGGTCACATATCGGTTGGGGTTTGGGTGGGGGAACTACAATCAGAAAATTGGGTTCTTGTCATATAGAAACCACTAACAGTAGACTAGCAAAAGAAAGAAATAGCTACATGTACGTATTCTTCCAACTTTGCTGCAATGTGCTTGTAGTATTGGAAGATTTGTTCCCTCAGCTTGTACACAAGGGGGGTCACTCCCATAGGCTCTGTAGTCACAACTGCGACCGCAGGTTAAAGTTTTGACCAGTTCATTTTAGCGGTTTAACCGTTGACCGCGCTCATTTTCGGCCGTTGACCTTTGACCGCTATACAATTTTTACCGTCGATTGTGCGAGGGACTTCCCCTAAAGCTAGCCGCTCGATCCGAGTCTACCGAAAAGCCCTCGAGTGACTAGCTGCGGAATGTTGCAATGTTCTTGCGTAAGGGTCCATCTATTTCGCGCTGCGATCTGACGTTGTTAGCGTTGACCGTATTTTTGAGCGTGCTTTGATCGTTGACCACACCCTTTTGAGCGGCTTTGATTGTTGACCAATGACCGACTGTGGTCGTAGTTGTGACTACAGAGCCTATGGAGTGACCCCCCCTTGGTACACTAGTGCTATCTATGCACTAACTAATCAAAACACAAGTGAACCTGAAAGGGGTTGGAAGGGTAATTAATAATGATAATGAAAGGGAGGATGCTTAGGTGACCTAAAAAACACGTTTATGGTGTTATGAAATGCTTTATGGTGTTATGAAATGCTTCAAAGATCACATCATTTCTTACCTCAGCTTCAATCTCGTCGTACAGGAACTGTTTCTTGAAGTGGTGCAGAGCATAGTGGGCACTGTCGCTGTACTGGTCCAGTGGGTACAGGATGACCTGCAAGGGAAGGCAAAATCATGCAATGATGCATTTAAGTCCATGTTTAGAGCTACATGTACAACATGATTAATTGTCATGGTAATAACGTACTCCATCATGTGAGCTTCCTTGTTTTGCAGGATGTGATCTGTGAGAATCCAGGGTAAGGACATCTCGATTGGAAACTGCAGGCAGTAAGTTGTAATGATGTTTACTGGTTGCTATCGGTGACTACCTCCAAAATACTTACCTGTATTCTTTACCCATGGTGAGCTCTGGGAGTGAGATCATAACCTACCTGTGTGCTAGAGAGGCCCACAATCCTGCGAGGCACCTCCAAGTGGAACCCAGTCTTGGGGTCCTTGTCTCCCCTCAGAGCTGGGTCGTCATTCCTCTCCTTCCCATCCAGCCAGTCGATGCAGACGTCTCGGATGGCTAGCAGGATCCTTTGAGTGTGTGTGTGTGTGTGTGTGTGTGTGTGTGTGTGTGTGTGTGTGTGTGTGTGTGTGTGTGTGTGTGTGTGTGTGTGTGTGTGTGTGTGTGAGTGAGTGTGAGTGAGTGTGTGTATGTGTGCATGTGTGTGGGGGTGGGGGTAGGTGGGTGCATAAGTGAGTGTGGGTTCAAATTAGAGAGGACCTTCAAACTACGGAACTCTGGGAAATGTACCTACTGTACCCCCTTTGTTTTCAGAGATGGAATGTTAGTGAGACTAGGTAATGAGATGGGGCACAACGATGACAGTTATAGTAGCATCGCACAAATTCAGCGTCGTGGTGGCACTTATGATGACTTAATAATGATATCATAGTGATGTAATTAGCACAAGTAGTAGGCACGTACCCTCCTTTTGCATAATTCTGGTGAAAACACTGCATGGCTCATTTTGCCAACAGAGCTGAGCTTTGGTTTCTCCCACTTGTGTGAGTGCTAGAAGGCAGACAGTACATTCGAGCATGTAAGTTTCGAATTCTTTAACCATGTACACATGTAGCTAGCTAGCTAGGTCATAGCCACAGCTTCTGACAAAGACAGAAGGCTACAGCTTGCCTGTGATTGGCCCTGCTTAAAAGAGTGCTACAGTGCAATCCAAAGATGGGAGCGCATGAGTTAGAGATGTACGTAGTTGTGAACATGATGAGTGATAACCTTTCCAGCAGGTGAGCGTCAATTAGAGATGTCTAGGCCCGTGTCTAATGACTGCAGAATAATCGGGCAGGAAGCCATAGTAGGCTGCGTCTAATGTGACTGCAAAATGATCAGACCATGTGAGCAGGAAGCATTGTGGGGACAAGTGGCAGTACAAAAAATAGGCAAGTCTTGTACCACATTACAATAAGCAATCTCCCAATGCCACCCAGTTTCTTGCAATTTAGCTTCTACAGAAGCCTCCAAGAATCCAATACACTACAGATCCTAGACAACTCTTTGAAAGCTGGTGAATATAAGCCTGCCCCAGTACCTGCTCAAAACCCTTGCAGGTTTTCCTGCTCAAATTATTGCAATTAGAGCACATGAAACCATTACAGCTAAAGGTCGGCATTCTCACCCAACATGAGATAACTTAACCTATAGGGGAGATTGGACACAGTCATGCGACAGTCTACGCAATCATGGTGTTGTATGGATTCTCCACGGAGCTATCTGTACAAAGGCAGTTTCTGTTATCAATGCAAATGAATCTGCTTGTGAAGCTTTGAAAAGCAAGTCAACCCATTCAACCCCTGGTTCAGTGTAGTGTTACTGTCCTTAAACTATCTACATGTAGTAGCGGGCAAAAGCAGGACTACGTACCGACTGGATTCGATCCACGGACAGTAAAATGCTGCCCTTCTAGGACTGTACCAGCTATCTCATATCAATCCACAGGCTTTACAATGAGCTATGATTACCAGCTAGTCTAGCTGCTGTCGTGTCTGCCACTCCTCTACATGACACCTCAGAATCACTCGAGATGCTAGAGACTGCTGAACACTGAACAGTAAGTCGCTTTGGTGCATGCTAATTCCTTATTGATGCCCACTCAGGTTTAGTCAGTACATTATGTGTTACTGCACAGCGTCTCAGGGGAGAATGGTGGAAGACTTTGAGTAAAGTCTCTACAGAACTGAAGATAAAAGCTCCCAAACTTTCATCCGATGTCAGATTCAAGCATGGTTGATGTCAGAAAGTCGCAGTGTTCTCAATACCAAATGATAATTAACTATCACTGCCACTCACATGTACTCTTTGACAATGCACAAAAGGCGCCAGGCTTGAAAGGTGATCGGGCCAGGATGGTTGTGTATGCCTTTCAGACGCTCATGACACAAAGTTCTGAGTGCCCTGACATGACTTCTCCAGTTGCACTCTTGGTTAGAAGCCACTGTCTTGCACGTAGCGTGGTACTAGGAATTTGCAATTTTTCAGTCAGCATACCAGTGCATGTATCTCGGAGACTGCCTCTGGTACATGTCCAGTTTTTGCATATTATGTAGCCCTGCTTTCGAATGGTACCGGTTTTGTGCAGCTCAGGGGGGGGGGGCGAATAAAAATGTACTAAGCAAAACCGCACCCCTCTCGCGCGAAGCATGATCGAACCGTCCGTACAGAACGGCTTCTGTAGGCCAAGCGGTAAGCACCTGCAACTTGAGATGTGTTAAGTTTATAGCAGAAGTATAGGCCTATAACATCCAGCTGCTGATTTCGTGGTACTAGGTCTTGCAAAGGCACCGAAAGAAATGGTCCCGCTAATTAAACATTGGAATGCGCTTACGTTCTAATTTCCTACTTTTTCAATAATCCCCGTCACCTGAGGAACGACTGGCGTGAAGAAGGTGACGTCATTTCCTTCACATATGTGAAGGAAATGACGTCACCATTCATGATGGGGATCTCCCTGAAGCGAGGTGCTCTTATCTTAGTCAGTGAAGCTAATTAAGACTAATTATGACAATTCAGTATGACCTTTGAACCATTGATATGGGAAGTGCGTTATACTGAAGTTGTACACTCCTTTTTTGCAATGGCTTCTACAGAATCCTACAATAAGTAAATTTCCACTTCGCAGCGGCCCTCTACCTCTTCAGCCAGCCAGTATTTGGTAGCCTCGTACCCACGCCTTCTCTCACAGCTTTTTTCGCAGCCATGGAAAAAAGCGTGGGTAAGGACTGGAAGCAAACGTCACGTCATTGCTTACGTCAGATGCATCACATAGGAATGAAGTGACGTCACCAAAAGTACACACGACGATTTACAACGACCTCGAGAATCAAGCCGAAAGAACAACAGAAAATCCAGCTCAACTTACATAGCAGCACTTGCTCAAAACCCTTGTGGGTTTCGTGATTCAAAATATAGCAATTTGGCCAACTGAACACTGTTACAACTGATCCACCAGCAATTAGAATCACGTACAATTACAACAGACACTAATCAGGTGCACATACCTAGACAAACATGTTTACGTGAGCTACAAGACTAGCCTACCACTAGCTACTATACATTTCCCATAATAGCACAGGAACTACAAACTGTTTAGTCTGACAAGGTTGTCAGACAAGAAACGAGCCGAGTCTTCTACCAGTGGCTGTCACCACCCGCATACTGCTACTCGTGGTTGAGACCGTTACTCAGAAACAGAACCAAGAGACCTTGATCAATATGCCCCGCCCCCATGACATCATTGGTATTTACAGCAACAGCTCTTGCGTCTTTTCCCCACTGACCACTGCTACTAACACTGCCACCTTGCTTGGACTCAACAACTGCTACCTAGCTAGGAATTGAACAGCTCCATGATGTACAGTAAATGGAGTCAGTGTCATTCACCTACATGTACGGTAGGCTATGGCTGTGAAGAGCTTGGCCACAGTCCTAGCGTGCCTACGTTGTTTTGCAGTTGTTTGTAGTCTCTTCTGAGTTACTGCCTCCACGTGGCTCAGGCCGGGATCTGTCAGCAGTACTACTGCCACTGGCACACACATATCACATGTAGATAGCACCTTTCTATCTATACAGAGCGAGTTCAAAGAGCACAAGTAGTTGCGTGAGTGAAGCGAGCACACCTGCTTGTAATTGTAAAACCTGCTTGCAATTAATGGCATGTACACCAGACTCTCCCATTCTAGTCTCGTGCCCAGATCTTGGCTCCTCCCCCTTGCGGAAATCGTCTGGCGATCCAAGTTGCAGGTAGGCATGGCAAGGGAAAAGCCTATATACTAGGACAGAATTCTCAAGGGGAGGGGGGTGGAGCAAATGCCCTGCACAAGTCTCTCTGATCACCTGTCACAGGACAGCCCTTGCTATTTAAGTTTCTGTTCTACATGTACTACAGTGGAACACCTCTATTGTGGGGACCTGGTAAACTAGAGAGATGTCCTCATTTCAGGGGTAAGTAAATCATTGGACCTTGAGAAGGGCCAAAGGTGTCCTTATTTCAGGGGAGTCCTTAAAGAGGGGTTCCACTGTATAGCCACTAGAAAAATTCACAGTGGCCCCATTGAGACATTAGCATGCACTGTAGCAAGGCCCTAGCATTCCACACACACTCCCAGTGCTAAAAGTCCTTGTGTTCAAACGCTGCGAGTGATAAAGCTGAAGCACCCTCTTCCCAGGAGATCAGCCATGTTATTAGCAAGTCAGCTGCTGTAGCTATAGGATCGATATCTGCAGAGTAACAGCCAGTCGTGCAGAGAGGATGGGTGCGTTGAAGTGCGTTAAAGCTGCAATCCGAGGTGAGTGACTGGAGAAGGCTCTGTCTGAGCACATGGGCTTCTGGTATTATGGGAACTTATCAAATTATCGCCAATTTAGTATGACCTTTGAACCATTATGTTCTATTCCTTTAGCAGTGGCAATAGCTTCTACTGGTGTCGTTTTCGTTAGTATCGATATTCAATACTATATCGCGGTATAGCGATACGATACCTTACATCACGTGCCACGTATTTAAGTGTTCTCGAAGAACTTCTGTTAGTTTTTGTTTGGCTGTTTCACCCACATCCAGTTTCTATATGCACGTACATATATGTGTACATCTTGAAGAAACAGCTATTTTGTCCACATTCGGTATGATCACAATATATTGATATTAGCGATACCTGTGGCGAAAGTATCAATATCATATCAATTCTATAGCTGCAGGCATCCCCATCACTAATAGCTTCCTGAGAAGCCCCCAAAAATTTCTTATGTACTAAGACTCCACACTCACCCTCCAGAATTTCCATCAGTGGAGGTGTCTCAGCTTATATAGCAGCATTTGCTCAAAACACTTGTGGGTTTCCTTGTCCATGTAATTATGGAACATGAATATCATTACACTGCAACCAATATCCTGACTACATAGGAGTCTTCTACCAGCGGTTATCACTGACTACATACTGCTACTTGTGGTTGAGACTGTTGCTCAGAAAGGTAATACGAGAGCTTCAATATGTCCTGCCCCATCACATCAATAATATGCAAACAGTGTTTGCACATTGTTATACTGAGGTGTTCTTTGTACTATGGACTGTTGTAGCCTTGTTCCCAGGCCTTACCCACACAAACGAACGAAATGTGAATGCTCTTAGTAAACAGGAACAGCCTGAAAACCAATATCTCCGACTTGCACAGTGAGAACTGTCAGCTCAGCTAACACACGGCTTCACTGCTCAGGCACGTTGCTATGACGATCACTCAACTATGATGTTATCATGTCATGTGGGGGTGGGGGTGGGGGTGGGGGTAAGGATAAGGTTAAGGTTAGGGAGGAATACGTTTAGAATTAGGGTTAGGGATAGGGATGGATAGGGGTAAGGCAGGGTAGGGGTTGCGGAGGTTTAAAATAAAGCTCACTTCCTGCCTCCTCAAACTGTCATTTCACCTGTCGAAGGTGTGGCAGACAAGGGCATATTCCATTGTGTGAAGATTATCTCTCTGGCAGTTCACTATCAGACCCTGGCTATTGGACTTCTAAAAAATTCGAAGCCCACTTAAAATTATACAAAAGTTGTGAAAGCCTGTTATACATGTAGTGTTCACTAAGTTATATACTAGCACTTGCTCAAACACTTGTGGTCATACAAACTGAGTGCAATTAGGACACATGAATACCAATAATGTGGAGTCTGGGGCATGGATGGCTGGGTATGAGACCATGCTCTAGCTTATTATTATGAGCTAGCAGTTACATAATCTTCTCAGTTACCATTTTGTAAGGAAAAGCTGTAATATGCAGATACAAAGATCTCCAGTCTCGTGCCCAGACCTCTGCTTGCCCACACACCAAACAGACACCATGTATGGCATCAAATTTAATGACCCCACGGCTGGAGCATACATGAGTCCTTCAATGAAATTACTCCAGGTTTGCACTACTGCATGATGTACACTGCCTCGTCCCCAGACATTTATTCCAATCCTAAAGTCTGTAGCACTAATGGATTCGCTGCCTCCTCAAACTGTCATTTCACCTGTCGAAGGTGTGGCAGACAAGGCCATATTGCACCCTGTGAAGATTATCTATCTGGCAATTCACTATCAGACCCTGGCTACTGGGCTTCTGGATAATTAAAAATAACACTAAAGAATCTGTTATTGTGTTTGCATACTAGTACTTGCTAGTGCAAATAGGACGCATGAATACCACTTATGTGGAGTGTGGGGCATGGATGGCTGAGTATGAGACCATGCTCTAGCATATTACAGTCTACAGTGGAACCTCCCATAACGGACCCTCCCACCAGCGGACAACCTCCCTATAAAGGACACTAGCCGTGGCACCGATTGAAATCACTATAGTGCTAATGTATAAGAAACCTCCCACGAGCGGACGCTTCTTGATTCCGGACAGCGGACAAACTGCATGCTCCCGACTGCAAAAGTCCGTTGAAAACTGCCTCTTATAACGGATAAATTGGAAGCCGCACCCATCTTTCGTGCAAAAACGTGCATAAACGCGCATAAAGACCGGAAGTTACTCTCGTACTCGTAGTCTAGACGGCAGATTCACTCAATTTATCCCGCCTGAAAACTGACTCACAGCGATAGTTGAGATACTGAACGCGTAAGTTCCCAGCAGCTCTTGTTTCTGAGATCGCTGTATAACATGCCAATCCAGTCGCCTACACAAGTTGGGCAAAAACGGGCATAAACCGAACGCGACACGGATATACAGCTAGAGCACGTGATCTGTGACGACACGTGAAACTCTATTTCGAATCCATACCCATAAGCGGTGTAGAGATGCTTACACAGTTCAAACCATTCTGGACAGTTATTTTGGACATTACTGACATTGTTGACATTGTGGCACTCTATTTGTTATAACACTCAATGTTAATGTCGTCCGATAACTCTTTCGACAACATATATTATACAGTCATGTAGCTAGCTACAATGAGCTATGCCTGGTAGATACGTACAGTAGATGACATGGTTTATGCTTGAATACTTGTCTGGTAGGCATTTGAGTGCTTCACTCATTGCACGCCACGGGCCACTTTATTGGCCTTTACGTAATGCTTCCGCTACGCCACGGGCCATTAAAGTGGCCCTAGAAACGGCAAGTTCATTTAGCGGCCAGGAGGGTCAACCCCTACCTTTATTAGCCATAGAATTGAGTACAGTGATTACTAATAGTGATGTAACTGTGCCAAAAGTCGGTCTACTCAGTAATAGAACGGATATACACGGCAAAATATACAACCGATCAAGACGATTAGCTACGGCTACCTACACTGCTACACAGTTAGTTAGGCTTTGTAGGCTTTGTAGTCAACTTCATTGGCAGATACGATGGTAACTGGTTCAGGAGAAAGACGGGGGCTTCAGCAGGATCGTAGATCTTTGCTGCCTGAGCGTCAAGACCACAGTACCGTGTCGAACTTACCGTGTATCGGGTTATCGATCCTGAATCCCTTCTTCGTTCCAATCCGCTGCCCTTTTTTGCCTTCAATGGCTGTAGCTGGTAGTCTTCCAACATATACGATGCAAAATTCGCTGGATATTTGACTTGGTAAGCATAAAAATAGCCATACGCTGTACTAAAACTTTTAGTACACCATTTTTGTAGAAACTGTGGCGTGGAGCATCACGCGCGTGACGTAATTACGGCGTGCAATAAGTTAATGAGGCTAAAAATAGCAAATTGAGTCGAACCTCCCACCAGAGGACAACCTCCGAATAAAGGACAAAAGCCTTGCTCCCAAAGTGTCCTTTATTCGGAGGTTCCACCGTAGAATAAGACGTCAAATTTATTACCGAATCGCTGGCAGTCACAAAAACGTAACCAGAAAGTGCCCACTCTCATTATTACGTGCGGTTGCATCGTTGACATAATCATTTTCGCTAGCCTCGAGGCAGGAGTTGAAGAATTGCTGCTGTAATGCCCACATGAAGGTACTGAGGTAGTAGCTATAGACCCATTGATAGCATCAAGACAAACCATCTCACTAGGTTACAGCAGCTTTCATAAACCTTGCTACAGCAAACCAGAACCGCAACTAGTTAATTGGTTTGATTCAAGAAGTGACCACATCCTTTCAGAAGAGCATAATTAATCACTCACCCGCCAATTAGTGCAGTGGGCGTTACTCTATAAGCTGTACATCTCATATGCACATCTCTTGCAGACTCACATTATTAGGGGCTGCTCCAATCTGAGATCCGCTGTGCTTGGTCTCTGCCACCGCACCACTGGAGTGCCTCACGGCTGCTGCAGCAATAGTGGCTGCACGGCTCACTGGATAGCCAGCTCTGCTGCATGGGAAAATGCAGTAGTCTCATACCCAGACCTCCACTCTCATACCCAGACCTCCACTCTCATACCCAGACCTCCATTCTCACACCCAGACCTCCACTCTCACACCCAGACCTCCACAGTCATACCCAGACCTCCACTCTCATACCCAGACCCCCACTCTCATACCCGGACCTCTACTCTCATACCCAGACCTCCACTCTCATACCCAGACCTCCACTCTCATACCCAGACCTCCATTCTCATACCCAGACCTCCACTCTCATACCCAGACCTCCACTCTCATACCCGGACCTCTACTCTCATACCCAGACCTCCACTCTCATACCCAGACCTCCACTCTCATACCCAGACCTCCACTCTCATACCCAGACCTCCACTCTCATACCCAGACCTCTATACCCTCCCTGCCTAGTCTCATACCCAGACCTCCACTCTCATACCCAGACCTCCACTCTCATACCCAGACCTCTACACCCACCCTGCCTAGTCTCATACCCAGACCTCCACTCTGCCCCCTTACTGAAACGGCCAGTTGACCCAAGTCCAAAAGGTAGTTTCACCCACTTGCATTCCAGGTGGATCCAATGACATTGCAGTATTATTACACAAAAGAATGCTAATACGGTTGAAGAAAAAGCAATGCTAGCTGTTTTGGGCAGAATTAGACAGCCATTTCAATCAGCTGGCGATCGATACTGTTCTTTATGTAGCTTGGAAGGTTAGATAACCATAATGTCGTCAAACAGGGAGTATGAAAGGAGCAACTTGTTGTAGTAGCTTTGAAAGGCAAGTTACCGTACCTTGTTCATGTTGCCATTCTGTACAGTACAGTACTGTGGCTAGTTTTCAGACAAGATTGGCGTACAAACGATCCTTGTAGAGACAGGAGTAACTTGTATACAGCTTTGAAGCCTAAACTACTTCACTAACTGCAAGTAAACCACTCATTACTCTGCACACATCGTATCCATTGAAATGACTTTTTGGACTTGGTCCGCCAGACCGTTTCAGTGAGGGGGAGGAGTGACGGTCTGGGCAAGGGACTCCTCCCCCTCAAGGTTCCTCGTGCATGCGCATAATTTTAAACTATGTCATTTTTATTTTATTGCATTTAGAAAAATTCGGGCCTGTAAAACTACAAATCAAGTTAAAGTGGCGGCATGTCAAGTCGGAAGGATTAGGGTTAAGTCACATGACTTCCGCTAGTGCTGCCACGGCCCTGAGGTGCCATTCTCCGATTTGATCCTGGTACTCATTCACTAGAATAGCCCATTGTTTCAGTAAACCAATCATTTCCCCTGCCTGCATGCTATCAACCCAGGTACTAGCTGTGAATAATCACATAATTTGATACCTCCTACACTACATGAAGGATATAAGATAGCATGGAATTTACTAGTAACAGGTGTTTACAAATATCTTACCTTACAGAGGCAAGGATGGAGGTAGAGTCGGCAGGAATCTGTGCACACCGAGAGAAACCACTTTTAATCAGCTACGATGACAAGCTACGGCAGGATCTAGACCACGCGACATGCATGCATGCATGCATAATTTATGCACGTGCGTGCCACTGCAGCTAGCTGCCAAGAGTGTTCGTCTGTATGCATGCGAGCCAGCCTAACCCTAGTCTGGCGTGGCAAGCAAACAGCGTGGCTGCCTGAGTATCAGCGAGTTTATACTTGTAAGTGTTGTGTAATGATAGGCCTAAATGCTACTGAAAATAGTCTGCGGTGGGCGTGGCATAGGTACATGTACAAGATGGCTAAGAAATCGTACGGTGCATCAGATGCATGGTACAAGTTAGTAATTATTGGAGACGGCAATACTGGGAAAACCTGTCTGGTGGAGTGTTTTGCTGGTGGGCAGTTTTGTAGTGTCTACATACCTACCATTGGGGTTGACTTCAAAATCCATACAGTTGAGTTAGACGGGTTTAAAATTAAACTTCAGATATGGGATACCACTGGAAACCCCCGGATTAAAGCCATAACATCAGCCTTCTTCAGGGGAGCACTGGGTATGATAGTAACTTTCAGTGTGACGAAGAAAGAGACATTTCATAACGTTGCACATTGGATACAAGAAGTAAAGCAGTTTGGACCGCCTGGTGTGAAACTAATCATTGTTGGCACTGGCTGTGATCGCAAAGACAGAGAAGTGGACTATTTCACGGCAAGAGACTTTGCTAATGAGCAGCAACTCTCTTTCTTTGAAGTGAGTGCAAATGATGGCACCAATGTGGAACTAGCATTTTTGACATTGGTTCAAGAAATTCGGCAATCACTACATATACCATGCTGATTACCATAGCTCATGTATGCCAAAATTGGCTAGCCGTCTTTGGTGGCCTTGTATTTTACTGAGCTTGCTCTCATGCATGTAGGAATATTTTTCTTGATTTACATGTACTGACTTGATGATGTAGCATGATCGATTATCTCTCCCTCTACTTGTAATACATTTCCATAACTGCTGGACTGCCACAAGCATATTGAGCTAGCCCCTCTTTTCACCTGCCACACTGGAAAAACACTTTTCCAGTAGAAGCTAGGTGAGAAGAGCTAGGGTCTAGCTTAATAGACAAGGCTGCCGTATATGTGGATTAAGGGGGGTGGTAAGTATTAAGTAGGCCTTGATGGATCATTCTCTGTTTGAACCAGGGTTTCAGGGGGCCCTGGGATTCCAGAAATATCATTAAATCCTGCATGTAGCTCCTCCCTGGTGTGTGAGGACGCAAATTCGACTACTACGCATATTGTTTTAAGGCTACGTAGTAGATGTAACGCAACTACTCTTGGAGAAGACACCATGAATTTTAATCAGTTCTCTAACAGGAAAGGAACTGTAGAATGGGAAGAAGTATACACAGATACAGTCAAACATGAATTGTAAACAGGCCTGCACAAGACTTATTGGAAGTTATGTAGAACACACCTGAGAGTTAGAACACTTCTACACTGTATAACACTTTAGGCTGTGCCTTTGATTTGTGTGGCTACCATGCTACAAGTGTATAATAACATAATAATATCTCAACTCTGCACCATACTATTTCACAACAACATGCAATGTAAGGAAATTAGCACTGTGAACAGTAAAGATCATAAAGAGGCAATAATAATTTGTGCACCGCACTACTCATTTACAAAACATACTTCAATATGAGCAAAATTTGGTCATAGACTAGCATCCTTGTTCGATAGATGCCATCTGGACAGCCATCAGGAGCATCCATTCTGTATACACTGGTTCAACATGAGCAAGTAACTTTTCAGTTGGCTATGGGAAGATGTGTGTATGTGTGTGTGTGTGTGTGTGTGTGTGTGTGTGTGTGTGTGTACTTCAAATCCCTCAATGTTGGTGGGGGGGGTACATGTACTACATGTTAGTAAACGTATATTGGTAGCTACCTTTTCAGCTCCCTTTAAGCCTTTATACCCGATAACAAGCAAAAGCTAAGTTCTCGGATCGTGTATAAAACACGTTCTGGGGTTCGAATCCTCTTCCACTTTCTGTGAAATCCTGAGAAGAGCGGAGTACATGGGGAAGCCATATTAAGTTGGACCAGGGATCTGAGGGGAGGGGAGGGGAGGGGAACTCAACTCAACCATGCAGCTGTTCACTGCATGGTTGAGTTCTCTGAGGAAGAGTGACAGAGTGAAGTATGTGGCTCAGAGAAGATTTGTGGCAAAAAAAGATTAGAATTGCCAAGAACGATCGGTTCAACAGAAAGCATGGCCAGTAGATCGAGCATGAAGCACGGAGAGGACTGAGTGGCTGCGGCATGTGGTAAGGTCTGGGGGATACGCAGTGAGAGAGAGCTGGCTTGCAACCTGTCAAAACATCAGCGGTGAGGAATGAGAGAGAAGAACTCTTTAAGGGCTCGGCTTCCATGCTTGCCAGAGAGCAGAGCTTCTGTCCTTAACATTCATAGCACCTTTGATGGTCAGTCCATTGAGACCGTGTGGCAGAGACCTCTGAGGACAGAGATGTCAGAGCCACCCGGTGAAGAAGAGTTGTGTGAGGCCACTGGCAAGCGTGAGGAGAGAGAGGCGGCAGGGAGGAAGGGATTCTGTCTGAGATGGTGAAGTATGGTGTGGTAGAGTGTTTTGACTACATGTTGGGTATGTCTCAGTTGGTGTGGTTTAAAAAGCAAGTACCAACAGAGTGGCGAGATGCTCTAATCATACCAATCCAAAAGAGAGGAGATTTGTCAGTGTGTGACAATTGGCGGAGCATCAGTCTGCTAGATACAACAGGAAAAATATTCCCCCCTCATCTATAGATGCGTCTGCAATAAAATTAGGCATGCACTTTGAATGTCTGGACCATGGATCATTAAGGAATATGGACAAGTCCCATTCTAGGCCCCCATGGTAAAGCTTGTCTTTTGTAGAAACTCGTGTTTTAGACTGGGCCCATTTTTCTCACCTGCTGGGCCATGTCCATCAGCTGCCGTGCTGTCTGGTCATTGAGGGAGAAGTTGCTACTTATGATGATCTGCATGTAAATGTAAATGTGCGTGTGTGTGTGTGTGTGTGTGTGTGTGTGTGTGTGTGTGTGTGTGTGTGTGTGTGTGTGTGTGTGTGTGTGTGTGTGTGTGTGTGTGTGTGTGTGTGTGTGTGTGTGTGTGTGTGTGTGTGTGTGTGTGTGTAACAGCATGGCAATAGTGAAACAAAATTCCCTGCTGAGCAAGCACAACTTGGCTTAATGGTAACGGGAATCCTATTGTGCTGAACACCAATAGGTATAGTAAAGGTAAGACTGGCGGGGCGCAGACTCGCAGGCCCTTCCAACTGTTCCCAATACTCCACCAACTTGATGGGAAAAAGGGTGCAGTACATTGCGCAGTGAGCAGCGAGACTATGTGTAACTCGATGTACATGTACAGCTACATGTACTTGAGTATGACTGTAGACTAACACTTCGCTTTCCAGTGTGACCAGAGCTAGCTAGGGAAGCAAAAGGCACAGCTACAGTTAGAATGCACTGTGAAATGCTACGACACTGCTTCCTGTTGGCTTAGAAATCATGTCATGGCTGCCAAGAAGAGGGCTGATTCCAGTTTAAATATGCATATAATGTTGAAATGCATGAAGATGCTACGACAGGCCTTCCTGATAGCTCTACAATTGATGTAGCCTAAAACTTTTCTCACCCTTCTCAAGGATTCTCAGCCGTCTCTTCCGTGTGCTCGCTGGTGCACGTCCACTTGGAGGGGTCGTAGTGGGTCAGCTGCCGCACCCAGTCAGCAAAGTGCATCTTCATAGAGGGGGCATTCAACTAATTACATGTATGCTAGAAGTCTGCACATTCAAATATGTGATATGTGTTGGTTGTCACTTCGCAGGTCACATGTGGTAGATTTACTGTTTTATTACAAACTCAGCATAGTCACAATACAGTTACAGATATAGTGCATTATAGTTTTGCCCTCCAGACTCTCCCAGTTGCGGTAACGCCTGTGTCAAAATTCAATCCGTTCTCATTATGATATTCTGGCATCTCTGGCCCAGACACATGTACATAACTACTGTTTCAACTTGAGGCACAGGTATATGCTGAGCAAGTCTCATGTATTATTCTTAATAGAGCACCCAGACTACAGCTCCCAGGTCATTAGCATTGTGTACCTTACAGCTACAAGTGGAGATAAATTATAAGAGCTAATAATCACTAATCAAGTGATGCAAGGTGTGCATGAGCTAGCCAAGGCTAATAATTTCTTTCAATATTTGCTGCGGAAATGTGAAAACCAGTCTTTGTGCATAGCCTCTACAGATCCTATTCTTGGGGTAGTTTTTTCACAATCATGTGGCGAGCAAATGTCTCAGGCGCTGATTTAGAACCTTTATAGCATTTGCTAGACTACGTACAACACAGCAATATACATGTATATTCCTCCAAAATTTCAAATTTGCACCAACTCTAACTGAATTTCTGCTACAAGCACATGTATTCAAAAGTGATGAAGTCACACACACACACACACACACACACACACACACACACACACACACACACACGCGCACACACACACACACACACACACACACACACACACACGCACACCTCTCGTGGCAGTAGAGGTCGTTGCAGTGATGTTCTTGAGGGAGTCGAGGGTGGCAAACATGTTAATCAGCTTCCCCAGAGTGAGCAGGTAGGTCTCTGAGATAAAGTCCTTCCTCTTCTCTAGCTAGGGTGTGTACTTCCTCACGGAATCAGCTTGCTTGCTTACGGACCTTGCTCCAAGGCACATAAATGTATGTGTATGTGTATGTGTATGTGTATGTGTGCGCATGTGTGTGCATGTGTGTGTGAGTGTGTGAGTGAAATGGATGTACATGTTTTACAAATACTCATGCATATTATTTGTCTGTGTCAGTGTACTTACATATGTGCGAGCGTGTGGTCCACTTACACATATCATCCACAATCCGATATGAACGTTTTTAAGCAAGTAAACTAACTGAAGGAGAATTCATAGACTTAGATTATTCACGTCACTATCATTTCTCGGACTGACCAAGGTGAACATTTATCTATGGCAAATGTCTAAGGTTACTGGCAACAACCATAAATAGATTTGGAGGGTCAGGAGCACCTACGCCCAGCCAATGCTAGCTTGTTGAGACTATACAGTGTATAAAGAGATACTGCCACACCTGTGGCTTCTACCCTGATACGAACTCTCTTGCTTGTGTTAGCTGTACACTCTTCTCTTGAATGGTACTCAGACTGGTGCATGACAATGACATTTTTGGAGGCTTAGTCAGATGATTATTCTACAACTTGACCATTTCATTCTTGGATACAAATGTTGCTTGTAGGCCATTACTCTGCACGATGCGTTTCATTGAATCCTAATCTTGACTTGATTGTGGAGCTACATAGTTGATGGCTCAAGTAAAGTGTATTTGGAAAGTGAAAGTGCTCAATGCTAATCCACGTGGAGAGAACCCTACAGTCTTTAACAATCAATCTAAGGCTGTCATTGACGGAGCTGCTTCAGCATGTGGAGCCTATTGTCCTTCTACTGCAGCATCTCACGTAACGTATTCACATCTGAGTCGCAGACAATCAACGAAAGAGATCCTGCAATGAACCTGCTATCTGATTGGTCAGGCCATACAATTACTAATGACTAGTATGAGGTATGTATGAACATGCAAGTGGCAATGCTGAGCTGCTTTGCCATTCACTTACATGTACGCTAGGCTATGGCTATGAAGAGCTAGGCTGCAGTCCTAGCATGCCTATATCAGTACATCTATATACAGGTTGATTGTAGTCTCCTCTGTAGCACTGCCGCCACATGCTTCAGGCTGGCAACACTACTAGCTAAATGTCACTTACAAATCACGTGCAGATCATCTCTATCCGTACAGATCGAGCGCAGCGAGCAAGTTCAACAAACAAGTAGTTGTGTGAGCGATCGAAGCGAGCACAACTACTTGTACTGTCCTGTATAATATACTTCCACATCAAGCCATAGGTCCATATAGGATTTTTCTAGCTAGCCAATCGCTTTTTGACTTATATCTACATGTAGCGGGTGTACCGTTGCATGTTTGTAGCTGGTTATGTCTTTCTTGGTGCATGTCAAAACTAGCCTTATAACCAGGAATAACACACTTTCCCAACTGCATGGCCTGCATGTGTATGAAGGTAGGTCAGAACAAGAAATGGTAGACTTTCTTGTGCATGACCACTCAATAAAACAGGAATTGTTATATTGACAAGGGGTTTTGCTGTCTGAGTTGCAGAGGAAGTACAAGAATGAAATCAGTGATGTGTCTATAAATGGTAATACATGTAATTTTTAAACTGAAAATCCAAAATCCAAAAATACAATGTAATCACCATCCATGCATGCAATGTGTTCACAGAATGGAAACTTAAACAACCCACCAGTCAATATGACAGTTCTATTTTTGATGTGTGCAGGCTCAGAGTTGAATGATGATAAGATAGGCAACAGCAGAAACCACCTTGCATGTACCGTATTGTCCCGAGCAAGCGCCCATGGGCGCTTGCAGCTCACGCTAGAAAAATTATGGGTGGGCGCTTACACAGAGGAGCCCTTTGAACTACTCAGTTACCACTGTGTAAGGGCCCACCCTCCACTTACTTGTACTGCTTCAGCTACTACCATGAAGCCATTGGAAAGAATGCATGCACTTACCCCTTGTAAAGCTTCAGTAGTACTCCACAGGAAGCCTAGCCTCTGCTTGACCAGTTAACATATTGCATAGCACGTAATACTGGTATGAATACAAGGTGGGCGCTTACACGGAGGAGACTCCCAGACAATAGGCTTATCAAAACTGGGGAGTGGGCGCTTACACAGGGGTGGGCGCTTGCTCGGGACAATACGGTGTATATATACGAGGGCTTGACTAATTCAGTGCATGAGGATCTCATACAATGCAGGACGTTTGACTCTATTGTAGCTTATAAGGACACTGGGGAACGGATTAGTAGCTGAATTCACTCAGTGCACCCACCACGAAGATTCGAATCACAACATTCATGTAGCTAGTTAGGAACTGGAATACATGATAAAAGTTTCAAATCTATAGACATGCATCACGTGCACCAGCACATACAATATCAGAAACAAAGGTAGATTGTATATATCCATACTCATCACACATACATGTACGTATACAGGGTGCAACAATTGTATAAAAAAATAAATATAGACGCTATCATCTGAGGTATTCATGCAAGTTGAAATGTTGTTCTACACCACGCTGCTTCAACAATTGAATAGTGTCCTGCAGAAGTGAATTAATGTACTTTTTCTGCTCAGTAGTGTAGTGCTCAAAATTACTATCTGAGTGGTTACGATGGAACGATTCTGAAGCCTTCTTGGCTAGTCTTTCGGCAAGAGACTGCTCATCGTACGTGAACTTCAAGAACTCCAGCATACGTTTCACCTCTTTGACGGGGTCTCTCTTAAGATCTTCGTACCTAACAACCAAGACCGGACGAGCTAAGGAGCGGGGATCTAGAAACCACTTTTCGATTGTCTTTTTCCATCTGGGACCAATACCATATAAGAAGCCATTCCACTCCGAGCAGTTTCCTGTATGAATGGATATCAAATATTCATGCAGATTACACAAAAAGGTATACTTTCTGTCTGCTGACCTACAATACCTACACCGCCAGTGTAAGAGGAAAAGGGGGCATATATATAGGCAGTTATTGCTCATCATTCATTATCAAAAGGACTACATGTATACACACATATAATTTCTAAAAGTGGGTCCACTGGTTGTGATGTTTAGATTTTACAACACTACCATATTGATAGCCCACCAACTGGTGTGCAGTGTTTCATAATTTAATTATTTAAACACTGCACGTTATTGTAGTACTTCAAGGACAATAATCAGTAGAGCTCACAATGAACCATCAGCACACTTCTCAGCAACCCATGCAAAGCAGTGTGAACAGCCCTGACTACATAGTCACTGTACCAGAACGTTTTGATTAGGTGAATACAGGGAATTATGTATATATGTTAGATTACAGCAAATGGGATCTAACTGACATAGAAACCTGTGGGGAAAATGTTAATTGACTGAGGGCGCAGCCCGTGGTCAATTATCACTGTTCAAGGGTGAGGGATTGTCTATGTCAGTTAGATCCAGAGAGCAGGCTGTACTGCAAAAGAATTTTTAAGTGGGTGTTAAGAGAATTATGTACACAGTGATCTAATGACATTAACGCCTAGTGTCTAACCAAGAACTTCAAAGCTTCTATGCTCATTTATTATTCATGAGTGTTCTATGGGGCAAGTGTGAGCCAAGTGCATATGTATGTATACCCGGAAGTCTCATGAGATCTCTATTTCCATTTAGACCTATAGTCATGAATAATATCCTTTGAAGCATGCCTGCTTAATGAGGTATCTAGGTGCCAGGAGGTACATGTTTATATAAATCTTAGATACCTGGCTTTCACAGCTGTCAAAACACTAGGTCTAGACACCTCTGTATGGGCATTTCAGACAATAGATACCTCTCATCTCTTTGTCTAACCCTTATTTTAAGCACAGAAGTTCAGGAAAAGATTAAAGAGAAGCCTATGTAGTGTGTATTGTTTAGTCGCGTACTGGACTAATTTTGAATAGAACGACCAGGTTGTTACCCGATTTTACAGCACGGCAATATTCAATGTTTGATCTGTTCACGAACATGCTTACCAAAATATTCTTTGTCGAGGGCATGTATATGGCTGCTGTCCGATTTGCCGTATGGTACTGGAGCATATATGCCATGCTCAGCCTTGCCTCCAAGCTGTCTCAGCGAGACCACACGGTTCCTTTCGGAAACAAACGTATCAAAAGGGCTACGGATTAGGAGTATGGCAGAACCGTAGAGCGCGTCCTCGTGATTTCGCTTCTCTATCTGATTCAGATCTCCTTTCCACTGGTAATCTGAAGTGTGCGTCTTTACAACAATCACACTTCCACTGTGAACATACTCCCCAACGAATCCTTTTCTTATTGCTAGATCACAGTAAATGGCTCCAGTGCAAATCCCACTAGCTTTCTCAATGAGGCTGCGGACCCATGTATTACCTGCGCCCGGTACGCTCACGAGTGCCACAGGATCTCTTCCTCTGCCATCCATAAAACGGCACTGTGCATTCTTCTTGTCGGAAAAGGGATCAAGTCTAGCCATACTTTGACAGCGTGAGAAATAGGATCGGTCTGAACGAGAGAGATACTGTGAGCAGAGGCTGTCACTACAGTTTGTGGCAGCAGAGCCCGATACTGCCTGCCGTTTATTCACTGAAGGAGGTTCTGCTGTCAAACTATTAATTCCCTCAGTTTGACGAAGGTGACTTTGTAATCTCATTCCCGTAAAATGAGCCTCAGTAGGCAGGACAGTTACCACAATCCTTTCTAAAGATTGGTTTGTAAGTTTGTGAGTTACCAGTCCAGAGTCGGTTTTTCTACTGTGCACTGAATGCCAGGGAGTGTTTACTCTAATTGATGCCACACTGTCAGAATTCATGGTTGGATTTCGAAGATTTCCATCAGTAAGTGAATACCTTAGGTTGTCTCTGTGTCGGAGTCGCTGTGTACTGATGCCACCACTTCTTGTCTTGATTGAAAAATAGACGACAGAGAGCATCGAGAATAAGGAGATGACGGCCAACACTGCAGGCAGCCTTCCCATGTTCTTGAAGTCTCCAGCCGTAATCAGCACCGGATTGTGTGCCGTTTGTCCATTTGCCAATGAAGGCTTACTCGGTTCGGCCTATTATAGTCTACATGTACGTAGGAGCAACGGTGGCGGTGTGGGTACAAGACTAATAGGTTCAGCAATGCCAATGACTAAAATTCCGTGGGGTTTTTCCCGGAATGTTGTAATGACCAATCAGATCACAGGATTTGTAATTAAACTTATTATGCGGAATGCTAGTATCATGACGTATATAAAGTTTTGGCGGAGTATTCAGTATTCCAGGCTCAAGCGTGGTTGAGAACTAGAAAAGGGTAGCCTCGGCGGGGGGCCATACTTGCAAGAAGGTACGACGCGCACCCACCAAGTTGGTTGGTTGTTCGGCAGATCAGCAGAAAAGGTTCCAAAAACTAGGGGATTTCTTTGCAAGCAAGAGTTTAGATTTTGGCAGTACAAAGCGGTAGAGGATGCCTCATACCTAATTACATGTGTGCATCACAGCTTGTGTACAGTTAAACGTTGGCATGTACTTGCATGCACTGATTTCACATTATTGCTAACTCGGCGGCAGCTCGCCGCTGTCCTGTCATGGCAAAAATGGTCCTACCCAAAATTTGTCCCAGGGACCAAATCTGGCTGCCATATTTTGTCCGGGACCAAATCTGGCAGCCGTATTTGGTCCTATGGGACAGAATCTTGCTGCCAGATTTCGTCCTAGGACAGAATGTGGCAGCCAGATTTGGTCCTACTCTACCATATGTGGTCCTACTGCACGGGACCAAATCTGGCAGCCATATTCTGTCCTAGGACCAAATCTGGCAGCATAATTCTGTCCTAGGGCCAAATCTGGCAGCATAATTCTGTCCTAGGGCCAAATCTGGCAGCATAATTCTGTCCTAGGGCCAAATCTGGCAGCAAAATTTTGTCCTAAGATCAAACATATTCCATCCCAGGGCCTGTGCATACACAAAATGTAGATAATAGAGCATTATAATTATGTATGCATGTATAGTGCGCTTCATGCCAATATGCCCAGAGGTTGGTTCGACATGACAAGACCTCATAATCTGCTGCCTCTCCTCAGAGCTGCGAATGTACTTGACTTCGTGAACAACCTGCATCGTACAAGTTTTGAATTTAATGTATGTAAGAGCAAGAAGAGTGGAAGAATGAATGAAGAATGGAAGGAAAAAGGTTTAGTCAAAACCAAGTGAGAAAAATATAAACATGTCAGAAAAATGAATGCATGGCCTGACAACCAGGATTAGTGTAATAATATAGCGCTACTTTACGACAATATAGCTTCATGAAATACCTTTTTCCCTTTCCTGGCCTTCATGTAGAAGACTTCTCCGTCTCGCACAGCTAAAGTTTCGGCCTTCCTCCGGATAATCCGCTTAGCATTGCCACTACCATCAGGATAGCGATGTTCCAGGAGATAAACACAGGCTTTGTCGATGAGATCTTCCTCTTCAGGCATGACTACACGCTGCTTCGACAATTTCTCCAACTTCTCTTGCAATTCTTTCGCCTGTTCGCACGTTCCAACGCATGCGCAGGGTAGGACCACATACGACGGGGCGGGACCAAATATGACGCGGTTTTTGGTCCGGCCGGACCGTTTCCGGTCCCCGGACCAAATATTTCGTGACACCCCTCGCCCATGCATGGTCGCTCGATCAGTAAGTGCGAAGTGAGGGTTGGGTCGAATTAGTTAACCATTTTATGACGTCAATGCATGGTTAATTAATCATTTATGAGGTAATTATGATGCTTTATGACGTATTTGGTAGGTTGTTTCAGGGAGTTGTGTGTATCATGGGCTTTTTTTGCTGGGGCCTCCTGGTCTTAGGAGCCAGATGGTCGGGTTCCCGAGACAAGTCATGTTTATTGACAACTGTTTCTGCGACATCAGTGCCTGAAATATCATAGAGTACGGTGGCATATCGTCGTTACATTTCAGGTTTTTAAAATACAGCTGACCTTGCCTAGATCATAGATAGTAGAGTAGAACTCTATTATTCATGCCTAGCTAGATACGATGTTGCAAAATTTAAGCCCATGCAGACATTATACATTTTTAGTGATTGTCTATAAGATCAGTATAATTGTTTGTGTATAGGATGTGATCAGGGGTGTAGTAATGACCCTGCCCAATTCACTGCCCACACTAAAGGCTTAATTGGTAGCTTAGTAGGGCCTTGTACGAGTCTCCAAGCAGTTTCTCGGCTGTCTTCACTGCTTTCTCTGCTTCTCCATTGGCTTGTGAGTTGCTGGTCATACGTGTAAGCCCATATGACTCAATCTCCTGGGAAGAGTACTATGGTCCATTGTCACTTACCACAGTGGTAGTGATGCCGTGGTGGGAAAAGACAGCCTTCAGTGCAGTCATGATCCCTGCTAATGTAATTAACTTTAATGTCTGTGGTAATTGACAATGAGCAGCAGTACTCTTCCCAAGAGATGACATGCACAGAATTCGTTGAATCGAGTCAAACACCTGAGGACTCTAGGTGGCATGCGGTCGAGATAAGTAGTACTGAGAAGAGGGAAAGTGGCTTGTGGTCGGTCTCGATAAGAAATTATTTTCCCAGGATGTAGTCTGAAAACTTCTCACAAGCCCACACGATCGCTAGGGCCTCTTTCTCAATCTAATATCTCTGCTCCGTTTCACTCATGACATGCACGGGATGCATAAGCTACTTGTTTCCACTCTGAGGGAACTTGTTGCCGCAAGAGAATGGAGGCATCTGCCGAGACTTTGAGAGTGGCTTCAGGGTCACAACAATGCGAGGGCAGTCGGGTGGGTGAGCTCCATTTTCAGCGTCTTGAACGCTTCGTCCTTAGGTGGGCTCCGTAGCTAGGTCCTCCTGGAGCTAAGTAACTCTCGTAGTGGTTGCAAGATTTCTGCGATTTTGGGAGTAAAGTTCCCAAGCTGCCCATGAATCTCCGGACCGTTCTGTACAAGTGCTGGGATTCTCCATGCATGGCTAAGATTACAGAGGTTTTCTGGGGATCCGGTGTCACACCGTCGTGGTTAATAACATGCCCGAGGCTGTTTCTGCTGAATTCACACGTTTTCCTACTTAGGGTGATGCCTGGACTCTGGGTTTTCTGCAAGGCTTCATGTAGACGAACCTTAAGCTTACTCTCTTTGTTTAGAAACGCTCTATCTGGTACACAATGTATGGGTGAGCAACAAAATACGCTGATCAACATTAACTATACTGCATTGTGTGTTTCATTTAAGCATGACAATCATATTATAGTGTTGCTCTTTACAAAAACGCCGAAGGATTAGAGATTCACAGAGTAGAAGTGTTAGCTTAGTTAACCGTTCTTAACAGGGAGGTGTCCTGGTTTTCCAGGGAGTCCTGCAGGGAGTCTCTCATACAACTTCGTTCTGAAGATAGTGTTACCCTGGGCTGAAATGTTCACTGAAGCTTTCGAAGTGTGGTAGTATTCTGTCTGACAAGTAACTATTCTGGAAAGATGCAGACCAGTCTGTACCGGTTGCTAAATAATACCACTGCAGCCAGCTAACTAGTCACTGAGCTGAATTAGGTATCACAGACATATAATGAATACAAGGTATTCTGCATCAGAGTATATATAATTATGCGAGTCATTTACTGTCCTCAGACTTGATCCTGTTAATTCTTTTAGCTGCAAAAAACTGTGTACATGTGTGTGTAATGTGTGCATGTGCAAAGGTGTTGGCAGCCTCGTTCTCAGGTCCACATGTAGCTAGTCTCATCCCTAGGTTCCCTCTGGAAAAATCTCATGGAAGGCCTGGAAGGAAACATCATGCGATGTCTGCCAGAGTTCTGTCTTCTCACAAGGTACCCAGCCAGCTGATCCCGTCTCTGTCACTACTCGCCCAGCACCATTGGGAAGTACATTTTCATCTGGTTCACTCAGAGATCAGTTTTTTTAACCTGTTATGCAGGATTGAGCTCAGAAATTTCACTTTGCAATGAAGCCACACCCATCCGTACAAAGACGTTTCAGGGAGAATGGCTGTGACGACTGTGGCAGACATCAAAGCGTTCCTTTCAGGCCTTCCCCATAATTTTTTTCTACAGCTGTTGTGGGAAGGCTGAGGTACAAGGCTATACAAACCTGATTTGTGCTTGTACTTCATGCAATTGCTAAACAAAACAAAAACTGTGTAGGAAGGTCTGGGTACAAAGGTAAAGATTTTTACCCTTCATATAAAGCTTGACTGCACTCAAGGTAATAATTGCATGCACACCAGAAACCTATACAACTATAAACCTACACTGCATGACACAGTGTTTACCCTTCATTCCTAGTCAGGCTCTATTATATAAAGTGGAAAGGATAGTTTATACACATGCATGCAAATACATTCACTATTTCTTGCACTATACGGCCAAGAGTGGCACATTTACTAACCTTTCTTACAGTTCCGAAGGCCTGACCAAATCCCTGGCAGACTTGGAGCTGAGAGCCTATCCACTCAGGTAGCTTGCTGCGAACATTGTTTCTCGTGTACCTATAGTCCAGTAGAGCGATGCAGGCGTAGTCTCTGGCATGGCGTATGGACCGCCCTATAGACTGGTTGACTGCCTTCATGCAGAGGTTTTCATAGTGCACCTGCCCTGGAAGTTGCCCGTCTGGGTATCTGGACTGTGTACGACAGAGGGATGGCGGTATTAGAAGGGTTGGGAGGTGTCTACATGTATATATATATATATATCATCATCATCATCATCATCAATCATCATCATCATCATCATCATCATCATCATCATCAATCATCATCATCATCATCATCATCATCATCATCATCATCAATACTTTAACGTTAGTGCTGTCCGTCCGTCCGTCCGTCCGTGTGTAACGGATGTGACGTCCACTAATGAACCTCGAGAAGACCGTGACGTCATCATAGGCTACGTGTACATAGCTAATTAGTACTTTGACCGCTGCATGCGTTGGGACGACTTCGACCGCTGCGTGCGTTGGGATGCTCTGACAGCCGACGATATTATTTATCGAGCGCGCTCTATTGCGAAGGTTAGTGGCTGTATAGTCCTGTAAGTGCAAACCGTGCACAGCTGTAACTGCTACGCTAGACAACTACGACGATGTGCATTAAATGGAGTCAGTTCCAGTCGCCTATATGTGCTGATGTGAGTATGGTTTTGTAATTGTTTGCAGTCTCTCCTTTGAATTACTGCCTCCACATGGCTCAGGCAAAAAACTACTGTCAAAGTCTCGATCAGGCTCCTGCCACTGGCAGATGTTCCACATTCCATATGATAGCTATACTACATGTATACATTACGTAATACATGCTTTGGCTTCTAAAAGAGATGTAGTGTGCACACGTACTATATACTTACCCCCCCACTGTGATGAGTCAATTTTCAACACTGACGTGGCTTTGTCAAAAGCACTGCTTCATTGGCAGAAGATGCTATACTGTTCCATGCAAATCACATAGAGGTCACACTTTTTATTTCTATCTGTACAGAGTGAGCGAGTTGAACACGCACAAGTACTTGCGCGAGCGAAGCGAGCGCAAGTACTTGTATTGCTTATGACTACAATTTATGCAGTGTTTAAGTTCAATGTATTAATTCCTACCGCAGTAGAATTGAGATATGCGATCTTCTCAGCTAGCTCTGGAGACTTTATGTTGGGGTAGGGAAGCCCAATCATCACCACACACCTAGAGAAGTAATAAAAAGCATTAATCCAAGTAGAAAAAATTTAGGGATTTAGGGGTCTGAATGGAGAGATGAATTAAAACTTGGTATTACATGTACTTCTACGAAGCAGAAAAGAGTGGACGTGTGTTGCTACAATCTGCATTTTGCATCTGTTCTGTGTTTGAATACAACCCACGTGTCTGGCAACCACGAAGAACTGAGAGTACGTAGAGGGGCATTTCTATCCCTAGTGAACTCTGAGTATCTTGTGGATGTACATGCAGTAGCCACCAAGAGACGTGCTGTTGTTTCACAATTCACCAGCTGACGAGGATATGTCATCTTCCTCCAGTACTACCTTATCTTCCTGGGCTGATTCATTGTACAATATTGTGTTCAGCAACACAAGAAATGTTGAAAACAACCCCATCTCCACCTTAAAACACAAAATGGGGTACTCCTACATGTATGCATTATGCAAGTAAGACCAACCTTCCTAAGTCATCTGAAAAGTTTATTCCTTCACTGAGTTTCCCTCCCACCACACACAGCAACAGGGCCCCCGTCGTACCCTCACTCTGATTGCGGGCATTGAACTGGTTGTGGTACGTGTGTGTGCAACATGTCAGAGAACCATACTACTGTAGATCTGGAAATTTTCGTAGAAAAAATATTTTCGCAGTTTGTACAAACCATGAAAATTGGAAACACGAAAAATATGAATAATAACATCAATGAATTATTATTACGATCACCACATTTTCACACAGTTTCACAGTAGTATTAGTACAGCTAGCTCGAATGATTCGGCTCTTCTGTGAAACCTGCAACCAAGGAACGGTCTTCTTGACCCCAGTGGTCCTCTCTCTTTGTCAGTACTATCACAGGCGATATAGCTGAAGTGAGCCGTGAGATCCAAGAAGCCACCAGCAAAAAGTAACAGGGATCTTACAAGCGATACATGCAGTGCCAGTGTTTGTACTGAAATAGGCAAGTTCTCTTTCGCATGCGAGTATTTTACCAACAGCTGCTTCCCAAATCTCCTTATAAATGTGGTAGCCACGAACGCAGCAAGCACTTTCAGCAGTTTCGTACTCCATATTTTTTTCTCAAAGTGTTGTAAAGATCTGGTCTCATTCTTGGTCACTGAGCCTGGGAACAGGGCTGTTTTTCGTGGTGTTATGAAATCAATTTCGTAGTAATCACAGACCATGAAATATTTACATGAAATAAAAATACGCGTAAATTTTATGGCACAAAAGTTTCCAGATTTACGGTTTTAAAAAAACAAACTTATTGGAGCCAACAACCACAGAGGAAGTTGGCACGTGTTGACTATTGCAGTGTGCCTGTCTTGACATGTTACGCTTATGAAAACTGCTATATTTAAGCTTGCAGAAGTGTAAGTACATACGTGTATACATGTAGAGCAGTGGAATTTCAAGATGGGATATGACTGATAAGGTGATATTTCTATGTATCATAGTTGGCAACTCATAGCAGCTTCAATCATCACGTTTATTACCTCAATGCATCTCGAATACTGGGATAGAACAGCCTCAACTTGAGATGCTGATTTTGGCTCCCTGAACACCTGAAAAAAACAACAAACAACAAACAAACAAAAAAAAACATGTTTGGCTACAGTAATGTAACCGCATTAACCCTACCCCTAATCAGTGTAGACATCTAGCAGGCATAGATATACATGCAGCAAACCCAGGCAGATGAGGCATAATTCAGCCACTCTGACTTACATGTACGTATGCAATGAAATGATGTTTGTAAACACATATCAGAGTGATCAAAAGCTAAGAAATTACAACCACTTTATTCAATTTTTAAAAAAAGAAATATGAAGGTGACAACCAGATTGCATCACCCCATACTGGAAATTGCACTAATAATCACCAGCAGCACATAAAAACCTATTTTGGTACATCATCCAGATATGCATATATCACTACAGTCAACCTGTTTCTTCCGATTGATTTTCTCCAGTGCTCCAGTCTTGGTCCAGTGCGTGTGTACCCTCCTCTCGTAATCATAGGAGGGGAAGAAACAGACCACGCCCCCTGGAACCACAGTACATAGGTTGGCCAGAGCACGGCCCAGCTCATCCATCTACACAGTGGTGGTGATAACAAAATAAGACTGCAGTTCACTAGGGGGCAAAAACATCCGGGGAATAGTAGCACTGCCTAGTACATAGTTTCAAATGTAGCCTCGTTCCATGGCCAAGTGGTAAATTCGAAAAGCGTCTTCCATATGTTTGAGTACCTGGAAATGAGGCTACCGTATAGCGCCAAATTTCGAGGCACATAGCTTTTGCGGATTGGTCTCAGACCATGAAATTAAGCTTGCGAAATGTTTCGTCGTATAAGCATGCATACGAAGCAGCGAATTTTATTTCCCGCGAAATGTTCAGTATGACCAAACCGCGAAAATTATGCACCTCAAAAATTTGGCGCTATATGGTATTTCAAATGTAATTGCAGGTGGCCATACATGGTGAGGAGCATGTCCTAGTGGTACGTGTATGTAAGTAATGCTCACCAAACCAGGGCTGTCTCTGCTGTGATAAGAGAAGTCAAACTGCATCCCTGATGGCCCCTTGCACAGACACAGAGGAAGGAGGTGGTCAGGAGGGATCACATGACCTGCACATGACATAAGTAGGTTGCAGTTGGGAACAAGATAACAAGACTAGTGCAAACAGTCAATTGCCAGCTATGTAGGTCGTTTTGAAAAATACACAAAGTTTTCACAGATTGCATACATCTATTTCAGTGACTGTGCAATTTCTTGTGTACGTGAAATAATTCTTAAGGCTTGAATTAAATTACAACTGAGGCTTCTTTCTTGTATGTGATTAAAACCTACCACAGGAGAACTCCACAATTCTCTCGGGGCTGACTCCAGCCGTGAGTAGCAGCTGCTCCTTGAACTCACTCACCTGGGCAACACAGATTAGAAATAGATATTTTCCCACCGATGTCACTTTTCTGTTCATTGATTAGTTGACATTTACCCAGCTAGTTTTACCTTACTATTCAAGGACTTATTTAATGTCTTTAGTGTCAGGGTTAGGGTTAGGATCAGGGTTGGGCTTAGAGCTAGAGTTAGGGTTAGTCTGATAAAGCTACAACTTTGCTAGAAAATGTCAATTTTGACCCAATCAAGCAAATCCCTGAATAGTAAGGTAAAAGGCTCAAATGAGATTCATGGCTCCCTAATTTAATTAGGTTTAGAATTGGTAAGGTTAGGGGTAAGGTTAGGGAACAGGAACCCTTGCAAGGCTTAAAAAGTAATTTTAGTTTAGCTTATTAATCATTTGTGAGGGTCACTAAAAAGGGTTGTTTGATGGATTGCCCTGGTTTTCCACCTACCGTATGAGGTACTTAAGTTATATTACAATCTTGTTGGTACAGGAGTTATGAGCCTGTTGAATTGGCACATAAATTGTATTGGGGGGGGGTGGGGGAATTATGCCGCTATTAGTACATTCTCAATTCAAAATGTACTGGTTCATATGTCCTGTGCCCAACAAACTAATGCGCTTAAACTTGAGATATCATCTAAGAACACCATACAGTGCATCAGTGGTAAAGATCAGGACATGATATTGTGCCAGGAATGTTCTACAATGACATGTATTGTGTGGGCTTATACATGTACACTACAGAGCAGCTATGGAAATTGTAAACTCTTCTGAGATGATAAGCTTTCTGAGAGAGTAAAAAAAAAAAAACGGGACCCAGCTGGGGATTGAACCAGCTGGGGCCAGGACCTTCTGAATACTAGTCAGATGCTCTTACCAATTGAGCTACTGGAGCCCCTTAGCAGAGGAGCAGTAGGCAAGCTTTATATAGCCACTAAACCCGCTAGTAGCACTTGCCAGTAGGACCCAGCCAATGACCAGTTCACTCACGGGTTGCATGGTTCCTCCAGCGACAATCACGGCCCTGGCCTCCTGCACTATCCTGGTGAAGTGGACGGCAGGGTTCAGCAGGAGGAACTTCAAGCTAGACGCACTCAGCTGGCCTGTGGGGTGCCGGTAAACAGAGATACATATAGCATTATACCATTGAGTACTCAGAAGTACACATACAATTATTAGCCATAGTTTGTAGTCAGTGAACTGTTCGGTTCAAGAGTTGTGTGTGGTACCCGTGTTTATTGTTTATGACAAAACAAATCCCATGCCCATTGCCATAATGGACTCTGTAATGTGCACAATTAATAATTTGTTAATGTGTTATCTTTAAAGAAATACCCTTTAGATAACCACGACATGTGATGCCCACCTTTCCTGTAGATCACGATCCTGCCATCCTTGTCAGCGTTAGTGAGGGCCTCCAGGAAGGACTCCACTAGCATGAGGGGGGAGTTCGGCTGATGGGGTGTGGCAGCTGGGCCTGGGGTGGGTGGGGCTGGGGGAGGAAGCCTTTGCTTTTGGAGGTTCCCTCTCGTCCTGGTCTTGTGTGAGACTGGAATATCACCTGAGTGGTAGGGGTGGGGGCATGATGCATTGGAGTGAAGCACACTGCTTTGCAAAGTGAAATATAGTGAATAAATATACGAGCTTCAAGATAGCTTCTTCCAACTGTCGTGATATTATCGATCTTAGCTTTGTCAATACCATACAGTAGCCGCCTCCCCACTCTAGCGCAAGGGGAAGCCTGCGACTGTGTTAACTAGCCCCGTTACCAGTTTCTACTCCATCGCTTTTCAGTAAATGAGCAGTAAATTGAATCCTCTACATATGGTGTGAGATGAAAGAGGCCTGTGTAGGGTCCACCCACCTGTTAGCACAAACAAGCAGCTACATGTCAGCTGTAGACACTACAGCAATACAATCACACATCAGACATATACACCACATGCACAGGCATGAAAAAAAACGTGTATGTACGCAACTATTTTGCAATTGTATATTATAAGCAGAAGAGTATTGTCTTACCTGTAGTTGCTTTTCCAACTGACTGCACTTCAAAGTATCGATCCACAAATCCATTCAACTGACAAGCAGAGTAAAATTGTGATAATTGGACACCTGATGCCCGTGAGGCTGCTATGTTTTAAGTACAGAGAAAGTCTACCTTTTTGGAGATTTGGCTCCGCTTACAGTACCTCAGGATCTGCAAAGCAAAAAAATCAAATTCAAGTGATACAAATTACGTTTAAGAATACATTGCTGGATCTCCATTCAGAGTGCGTTGAAATATGACAAGGGTTGCCCGCTTTCATGCCCACTGGCTTGACTCATCAGGCTGAGATTAGGAATGTAACCAGATGTTGCTTAATACATGTACACAGAATTAATGGATAAATAGACGTAGTACGTACATTTACATGTACGTGTCAACACATGTAAAAATTAAGAAATTCTTGGCTGATATTAAAATACATACTGTGGAGTACATAATTTCTGTTCGCTTTGAGACAATTATTACGTAAGGTGTTGGTAGTGATATCTGCTCAAGAAATTGCATATAGTCACTGGAATATATTATACCAAGTAATAAGAAAGGCAAAAAAAAGTATCCCCAGACCTCCGCCTAGCTTTTGCTGCCCACAGCCCACAGAGTGAGCCTGGGATTGAGGGTGCTGCCATGCAGCAAGTACCTTGAAGAGGTTCACATTATCCATGCTTGCTGAGAAGAGGAAGTCATTGAGGTGAAGTAGCTGGCTGCTGCCTGCAGACGGCGGGGGATAGCATTGGGGATAGAAACTAACCAAACCTGTTTACCAGTTGTGGAGGCAGTAGTGACAAGAGGATGTAACCTTACAGAGAAAGAAGTCTGCACATTTCTGTGTAGCTATATAGAGCAGTGTGTCGTACATTGCACTGGCTTTGGTACATACGTATGTGGGGAAAAACTCTTTGCAACAAGTTTACGTAACCTCATTATTCATAATTCAACAGGCCGTTTACATCCTAGGTATGTACCTTCATCACTCTCCTGTGCCGCACCCTTATGTTCACCAGACTTCTTGGCTACGAATATGACAAAAGATACATATATATATACTGTGTATGCGATTACTCACAGGGTGTAGATGCAGCCACTACTTACGCTCCAAGATTTTGAGAAAGGAGTTATGGATGTAGAGAATTTGGTTTATGTACATCAAATTCTTGGCCTTTAGTCTTGACCTACATGTATATGCGTAAGTCAGTATAATATGCACCGAAGAGATTTTGTACCACACGTACAGCACGTGGTATTACAGTATGTACCTGTATCTTTCCAAGTACTGTGAGAGTTGTGAGTGGGCTTTGGTTAGCTGATCAGGGGGTGGGTGTGTGCGGTGATGTGGGATAACACACTGACAGTTGCTCTAGCTGTACCGAGTGCTAGCCTCAAACCCAGCTAGGACAGCTGGGTTTGAGGCTACCTAGTGCACAAAGTGTGATATAGCTACATGCACATAAATTAGGTACCTCTACTCAGCCTAAGTAGCTCCTAACACCTTGTGGTAGTTATAAGCAATGGGGACGTACTGGTGTCCAAATCAGCTTAATCTTACGCCATCCACACTTTCCCATTTCCCCACACTACAAGATGTGGGTACTATGGAAATGCCAGTGTGGTTCAAGTCTCAGCCTGCAGCTCACATGGGCTCCCGTGATCTCCACGGAGTAGACGTTGCTGATGGTGTCGAGGAGATTGTGGGCCTCGTCGATGATCACAACGTTGTCTTTCAGCTTGACGCCCACCGCTTCCCTCGTGTGTGAGTGCAGCAGTGTGTTGTAGGGGAGCACCACCAGCTGTCATGAGCACAGCACCAGAAAGATAAGGATAACAAACTCAAGCCCACTCGTCCCACTGTCTTTCTAATGTAAACAGTATTCAACACAAATATATTCTTTCTGCAGCTGGACACAAGCTTTTAGTCTATGTACAATTGTAACTGTAGAAACTCTCCTGTGGCCTGCACCTGTTATGAAGGGAGGTTTTTGCCTTATTATTCAAGGACTTATTTAAATTGCTTTAGTGTCAGGGTTAGGTAGTCTAAGGGTTAGGTAGTCTAAGAGTTAGGGCTAGGGTTAGGGTTGGGGGTAGGGTTAGTTTGATCAAGCTACAACTTTGCTAGGCATGCAAGTCCTCGAAGAGTAAGGTAATAGCTAATGTTAAATGAGTGGCATGCCTACTAATTTAATTATAGGGTTATAATTAGGTTAGGGTTAGGAAACCAAAGTGAAAATGATTATATTTAGTTTAGCTCATTGGGCATACAAGCATGAGCAGGCCAGGCCCCACACTAGTGTGTTCAAATAAGAATTGTCTGTGCATACGAGTGTGCATCCCGTGTGTGCGGTCCAATACCACATATCATTTACATCCATACAACATTCGAGAGTTTTTCAGTCCATTATCCAGTTTAATGTTTGAAGCGTTCTCACATGGCCATGCATTTTTTTTTTGTGCTCACATGCATGACTGCAGCAAGGAAGGGAGACTATCACTAGGCTATAGCAGGAGCAGGCTTCAGTGATGCTGAGAGTGCAGACCAACAGGTTACTTGAGGAGAGGGCTAAAGCTGCCACATTTGCATGACAGTCTACAGACTGTCGACAAGCCCTGACCACACTGCAACGGGTGACTCTGAGCGACCGCCCCACAATGCTTGAATTCACCAAGCTAATTATTAATGAGGGTCACTATTTAGGATTGGTACTTCACGCTGATCTTCAAATCCCCAAATCAAATGGATGGATATGTTGAACGTCTACACCATTTGACAAAAATCATGTATCTAACCACACCCTCTGCTATTTAATCCACAAAAACGCAATTTTAGGTGTTTTACTGAATTCTCAGACTCTATGTATTACTGCACATCAGGCTTCACCTCCATGGAGACATATAGTCCCCATTGAGGTTCAGGTACAATTTACACTCCAGACATCAGCGGACACCTAGCTGATATCAGCTGCACACCTGTCAGTGAGTACACAGGAAATCGGAAACACACCCAAAACTAGAAGCACACCGATGCTATACATGTAGCCTCGTTCCCAAGCTTGTTCCCAGGCTCATTCCCATATAGCCTCGTACCCTTGCTCTTGTGGAGGAGTATGGGAATGAGACAAACAGATGCTACAGCCTCGTTCCCAGGCTTGCTCCCAGGCTCATTCCCAAACTCATACCCATGAGGAGTATGGGAACGAGACTGACAGATAAGCTACTGTTTGATCAGCCCAAGATCCAGATTTAAGGTAATTAAGAACTTAAGAGATCTTCCAAAGCCACAAGGCACAGTAAAAAACCATTGTAATCCATTGTAATCAGACTCCACCCCAAAAGCAGGTATATACACACATAAATAATCGTAGATCAACAGCTCATCTCTATGAAGGAAGATCTGCTATTATGTTCCTAATGTAAATTAATACCCACCAAATCTGCAATATCCTATTTTTAGTCACCACAAAACACAAGATCATATACATGTATGTACGCACCTGTGCAGCTGGGATGGCATATCTGACTCCATAGTAGGGGCATGCCTTGAGCTCCCTCCCAACACCGACCAGCTGCTCTATGTCCTGGACATTGCTCTGGAAGGAATGGAGAAATATATATATCACTCAAACAATTGTGGTTGAACATTACTACAGTGCACAGTCTGTAATATAGCTGCGGTGTTCTCAGGTGCTGTGCTACTGGAGCCCCTATGCAGAGGAGCAGTAGGCCAAGTTGTATATAGTGACTAAACCCGCTAGTAGCACTTGCCAGTAGGACCCAGCCAATTCCAACTGTAATTACGTACTCTTTCATTAGGCTACTCCCCCCATCTCCTAAACACGATGAATGTGCTACACCCAAACTTAGCATTGCATGTACATGAACCTGCAAGTGCTGTAAAGTCCTTACCAAAGCTATGTCTCTGAAGTTCTCCAGCGGTCCTGGTCGGTAGAAGGGGCACCCTGCTGTCCTGCTGGCCCGCCTTCTCTTCTCTCTTGGCTGACCGTCTTCTGCTCTCTGCCGGTCGGCTTCTGCCAGGTGGAATAGATTTGGAAGTCAACACTGAATGTACATGCGTTTCTATAGGGTGACTATAATTTGAGGGGAAAAATGTAGCGGATTGGACATACAGTAGACAGGCTTTCACACAGAAGGGGGGAGGGGGTTCTGGGATTTCCTTCCCCTCAGTATGAAACCCTGGCAGATTTGGTAAATTTTGATGTAAAACACTGTGCAATAAATTTATGTGTAAATACAAGTACCCACTCCATATAAGCACGAGTGCTGTTGTGCATACACACGCATAAATGCATAGTGAGAGGCATACACACAATACATACATTTTGTGCATGCTCATCAATTTTAGTGCATTTTAGCAAATGTAAAAAAATTGCTAAATTTTGTACCGTCCCACAAATCTTATTACTTGTACAAAGTAATAGTCACCTTAAGGCAGGTAGAATGCATTTTGATTGAGGCTTTAAGCGTACTTTACCACAAAAGGTGTAATGACGACATGAAAAATCTTCACTGTGCAGCGACTGTCATCCCAATCACTTAATCTTTTTTTTTAAACAAAGGAGACTATTACATGTATGTGAGCTCTTTGCTACGTAGAGGACTGACTGAAATAGCACACTCACGTTTCTTTTTGTTCTTCTGCAGTTCCAAGCAGCGGTCATTGATGAGAGCCAGCGATCTCAGTCTGGTCACTTCTTCATTGACACACAGATTCTGTGCAAACAATCAGTACCACTAATGACAAGGGGCAGCCCACAGAATAGTAAGAGTGTGGAACGCAACACCCACCTGCCTGGAGCCGAGCGTCACGACACGAGTGCTGTCACCATAGGGGCTCTTCTGCACCTCCTTCACAAACTGGGCCAGCTGGGAGTGGGTCCTACTGCAGTAGTAGATCTGGGGAGAGCAGAGGAAGGCAGCAGTGGAGCAGAGAAGACATCGTCTTTGCTCCAGGTATTCTGGCTCCAGGGAACAAGGTATAGACATGCATCCTCCAGGGTGATCTATATTATAGATCTTGTGGGACTGATCTCCATAGCACTACAGTGAAACTTCCACTCAATGAGATACCTTATGGGTGACTGATAGCTCAATATGCATGTAGAGTCACTGAACCCACTGCTAGTGCCGGACACACTGCTTACAGTTTCATTATGTATCTATATAGTGAGTGCGGAATATAAAGAAGTGCTCCAGTTGCACATTTCAGAGGTATACTTTGTTGTAATTTCAGAGTGTTACACTTTGGCTAGATACATATGTATATGCTGTACAACCCATGACATGAAACATAGAGTAGCGTACCTTCAGGACATGTTCTTCAGCCTCCTCCTCAGCCTCAGAGTCACTGGAAGAATTGACAATATGCTACATGACACCAGATGTAGAGTTATCACATGGATCAGAGCGTACTCTGGGAACAGAACAATAATTGGTAAGATAATTGCAGAAACAAAGCAAGCTCTTTGTGTGTTGCAAGTGCAATTCCCAAATGACATGATAATCCATATTATTACTGGGGTAGCACTCTTGTCTACTATAGTACCTTTCATTCTTCATTGACTCATCCTCGCTGACATACTCCGCTAGAACAATATCCTCATCCGTGCTGTCAAGAGAACCACTAGCGTCCTCCTGCCCCTCCGATAGAAGCTTGTGCACGTCTTCAGTTGGAGAACCTTCTTTCTGAGGACGTAGGATAGAATTTAAATTTAATACAATACAACGTGGAGTGGAGACGGGGTAATGAAGCTGAGGTGTTGTGTAACCTTTCTTCTTGCTCTCCATCTTGCAGTTCCATATTCTTTCTTTAGTTTTTTGAGTCTTTCTTCACGTCTCTTCTTCAGCTCTAACTGTTCCTGTGGAGTCATGTTTTGAATACATACATCTTATTATTTCAGAAAGCCCTACAAGGTACAAACCTTAAGTTTGTGTATGGCTTCTTGCTGTGCTTTCTGTTCGTCAAAGGCAGTAAACCAATCAGGTTCTGCGTGGGGAGCCAAATGAAGAAGCTGATAGCAGAAAATGTACCAGTGGGCAGCGCAGTGGGGGAAGAGATTAGGTACAGTGAGTGATAGTAGTAGCTATCAGTGACTCGATCATGTTCTGTGATACATGTATATCATACACACTTTAGTGCTGTCTGATCTACTGCTCCACATTACCCTTGCCATCTTGATAGCAATAGGTAATACCTAACCCTAACCCCTAAAGCCACACACCCTAAGGCCTCCCCTGCCATAGTCTCACAGCGGTGGTGGAAACCTCTTTTCCAGTCTCCACTAAGAACATTTATTGCAGTTTGGAAAAAAAATGGCAGTTTCTTCTAACATGCAAAAAAGTTGTCAGTGGAGACTGGAAATGAGGCTAGGTGCAGGATTACCTCATGCCTAGGTATCCATGGGCCAGTGTGAACACCTGTACAAAAAAATGAACTCTTACTGTCTCCTGGTCTAGTCGTCTCCGGCTCACTGGCCTGAGTTCTGCTAGCCTGCAGAGATGACACAGGAGCCTTTCCGGCCAGAATGGCGTCAACTCTTGCCCTGTCTCTCTCGCCACAGTCCTTCAGCCACCGCAGAGCACCGCAGATCAGACTCAGGGACTTGCCCTGTGAATGTGAACGTAATACGCATCATATGCATCCCTGGGCTAGTGATGTCCAGTTTAGCCGTGATTCATCTCCTATCTGTCTGATAAATATAATAATCCTATATACCATTAAAAAATGCAGAGTATAATGCCATTGTGTAATTTTATGTGTACTCTCTGTGTTCGTACTCAAGAGCACATAAAAAATTCATGCACTCGTTAGTCCGCATTACCTAGTAATTACCCCATATCTGCAGCAGCATGTACGGTATGGGAAGGCTATGCTCTTAAGACTGGCATGTGAGCAGTTTAGTAATGAAACGTTCTCCTACTGTTCCTTCCCAAGTAACCCTCTCTATTCAAAACTTCAGGTGCACAGGTGTACATGTATGTATCAATGATTTGATGGCCCTCGGGCTCATGTAGAATATCTAACTCCCGGAAGAGGGTGTGGTCTTAGGTAGGGTTAGGGTTAGAGTAGCATAGGGCCAGGGTTAGGCAATGCAGACCACACCCTCTTCCAGGAGTCGGGTATCCCATAGCTATGTATATACACAATCCAGAAAGTACACATTAAATTTTATGCAGACAAATTTAGAGTGGGCTAGGCATAGTCTCGCGGGGCAGATGATTTTTGTCCGGCCCGCGAGACTAGGCTAGGCATACTGGTACACATGTAGTTTCGGGTCTCGAGACTAGAATGCCTCTTCCAGCATAGATACAATAATTGGTTATTGTATCTATGCTTCCAGTACCAGTAAGCTTACCGTTCCAGTGGGACTCTCAAAAATGCCCACACTCCCTCTCTCCAGTGCCACAAAGAGGTGATGCATGAAGTCCCTCTGGATGTCGTAGGGCTGGAAGGGGAAGGGGAACTCGGAAGGAGGCTGCAACTCCTTGGGCTCCTGTGCCTCCATTTTAGGTCGCCACAAAATTCGCGGGCTTGGATTTGATTGGAGCATTTGGTTATTGGTGACCTTGAATCGACCTTTTGCATGCTTCGAGCTAGCCATGGCCTTCAACAAGCTGAGCGTGGACGCAGTGGACGTGAAGGACAAACGCGTCCTGATGCGGTGAGAGAGACAGGGCTTGGATGGGTACTACTGGCTTACCCCAAAACCATTGAGTCAGAGAGTATGCACCTATCTATAGGTAGAGGGTCTAGCCCTGCTTGAGAAAGGACATCGGGGTAGTGGGTGTTTGCTCAGAGGCGCGGGGAGCAATCATGCTTTTTATGAATCACTGTATCATGTTCATTTAGGCAGAAGTGTATGCTGAAGGCAGTGAAAGAGCAAATATAATCATATTGACATATAATATTTATGGACCCTGGAATGGACATAAAATATTGAATGGCTGTTGTAGTGTTTCCATAATTAATCTGATGGTTCTCCTCCACATACTCTATCACACACATCACTCCATTGCAGGGTGGACTTCAATGTCCCACTAGATGGCAAGACTATCACCAGCAACCAGAGGTAAGAACAAGAGCCACAAGAAGTGGCCTGCATCACGTCTATAGAGCGGTTGCACGTGACGTCACGACCACGAACATTGCAGCACTTTCCGTGCACTAGATTTTACTGTGTGCGTACCAAGTGTGGCATAAGAGTGGTATCTACAGTGATCTAGTACACCGTAGCCTTTTGCCACACTAAAATGCATACGACGTCATAACCGTGATGTAAGATGCAGCCACTCTGTAGCTACATGTAGCTGGCTTAGCACAAATGATACGCTGCCATAGCCAATGTGGCCGTGAAATCTTGTCTGTGATGCTCCAGGATTGTGGCTGCCCTGCCGACCATCAAGCATGTCCTGGAGCGGGGGGCCCGGTCGGTGGTGCTCATGAGCCACCTGGGACGCCCTGAGGGGCTCAAGAAGGACAAGTACTCTCTCGCACCTGTCGCCGAGGAGGTGAAGAAACTGTTGGGACGGTGAGTGAGCGAGGGTGTGGTACAATACTGTGGGGTGTGTATAAGCGCGTACACACATGTGCATACGTTGCCCTTGAAAGAAGGTCATCCCAAAAGGGTACTGCACCTCGAGTGGCAAACTGAGGTAGCTGACTGGCTAGCATCACTGTATCTCACCATGGTAGCTAGTCGTCTGGCATTTGTATCGGGTAATAACTGACTCCTTTTGAATGATCTATAACACAGGTCACACACAAAGAGGGCAGTGACGGATATTGCCCTGCAGAAGCAGCGTCAGTAGCAGCCTTTAGCCTCTCCCTGTCCTTCTCTAACCTTTCTCTGGTGCAGCCATCCAGACCCACTTTGCATCTTGCTCTCCAAGGCCCTCTCTCCTGGATCCAGCTGTGTTCTCAGTATTAAATCTATCATGGAGTACGGTAGTACTCCATATGTAGGGATGGCTCCAAAACAAAATGGCGTCTCCATTAACTATGTATAAAATTATATGTTCAGAACTCTGCTGTAGGCGTAGTCTAGGGCGAATATGAGCCCTACCAGTTAATATAAGGCGTTTTCATCACCAATCAGACTGTTAGCGCTGCTAAAGAGTATCACTTAAGTACCAAACCGGTAAGTAGCAAATCGGGCACATTCGTCTATCTTCTGATTCTGATTCTTCAGCCAGGCTAGCGCAATAACGGCTGAGGCGCTCACAATGATTCAAGCACGAAGACGCTGGATATTCCCTGGGGTATTGCACTCGCAGCATAGCGTTTTCAAAGAAACGAATAGGTTCGGCAGTGATTCACGAGTACTCTCGAGCGGAAGCTCGCTGTTGCACGCCATTTAATGACTTGGATTACGTAATGCTTAGACTGCACGTGCTCGTCTATTTAACGCCTACCTTTGATCGTGCAGGCTGCTCGGGCCTGAGCTGCGAGTTGCATCTCCTGGTTCATTACTGCGTAAGTTGCACAAATTTTAGCTATAAAAATGAAGACACTTTACTCACTGGCAGATTATATTTGTTTGGTGAACGGCTTCTGGCCAGAGGTGCTGTTGAAGAATAGTATTTAAACCATATTCTTGTGTAGCCAGACTAGCCTGTGTCATAAGGAAAAGGCTCTATTTGTAAGTACCCTGAATATGTTGTAATAGGATGAATAATACTGGAGGGGCAGACAGCTATTTGCAGTACACGTCTTTGTCCATGGCGAGTGCATGCAGTGCCATGCCATTTATGGAACTGTCCACGCATGGCCATTTATGACTGATACTATTGCCCCCAGTGAAACACAGACACTGCACTTGCATCTACTGCACTCTACAACTAGCCACTCGATCAATACCGCACATGCATATTGCTCATGCATACCCCACACAACCACACTTATGTAGATGTTCACAATGGTCCTCCCCCCACAAAAAAGAGCAGGAACAAGTTTTAGAAAAATCATTTAACACTCAGTATCATTCTACTCGTACCAACACGTTCACATACGTCCATACATCTGCAACACTATACATCACAACACTTCTTTATACACAATAAAACACCCCGCATGTACATCCTTGTACACAAACACCACTCATAATAACATCAACACTCCATAACACTCCAAACCCTTTCATGCCATCTCCCCTAAAAAACGCCCCAAAACAAGTTACAGAAAAAGCACTTTCCAAAAAGTGCAGAAACCAGTCATGTAGGGATGCACTACCAGCAAAAAACACTTCCCCAAAAACCAATGAAACAAGCGAAAGTGCACACCGGAAGGCGTGCACAGACTACCCACACATCACAGCGCGATGCATTTACCGCGTACCTACCATCCCTACATCTTTCCAACCACACCCACCACAAACCATACCACACACCCACACACAACACATACCACCATCCACAATCATCACCATCCTCAACCGTTATACCACAACCACCCTCGCATCCACATCCCCAACGATTACATACTTCACAAAACACAACGCCCCACGCTACAGCCAACCCAAATCTCCACAGCAACACTAATCCCAACAAAACCCACTCTGCTCCATAAATCCCACTCACAAGCATAAACCAACCAGAGTAATTTCCACAACACACAACACTCCCAATGAATATCAACGCAACAAACCTTCACACCAACACGAACAACACACCGCATTTAACTCCCAATCTAGCTACACTTTACCAAACACTTGCACCCACATTGACCTTCCCTATAAAGAACATCCACACACACCACAACACTCAACTATGCATCTCCAAACACCCCCAAACCCCTACCCTCAACCACTCACTTGTCCGATATCTACACAATCAACACTTTCACCTAGATATCATTGGAGGGGTGTGGTTGGAAAGATGTAGGGATGGTAGGTACGCGGTAAATGCATCGCGCTGTGATGTGTGGGTAGTCTGTGCACGCCTTCCGGTGTGCACTTTCGCTTGTTTCATTGGTTTTTGGGGAAGTGTTTTTTGCTGGTTTCTTACTTTATCTTTTCATCAGTTAGTCTAGTTCCATGTGCTGGATGATGCTGTGGTAGTCATCTGTACAGGATACACACACACACACACACACACACACACACACACACACACACACACACACACACACACACACAGTACTAGCGTTACATGCAGTGCCTTGTAACTTGGCCTATTTTTCTAGTATCCCCAATCAAAGCTAACCGTAACCTCAAACTCTAATACTACCATCCATTGCTACTCCTATCCCCACTAACTCTGCTCCTCCCATCCCCACTAACCCCTCCCCTCCCCTCCCATTCTTACCCTCCCATCCCTCGAGCTCTCCCTCCCCTCCCATTCTTACCCTCCCATCCCTGCCCCTCCCATCCCCACTAATCCTAGTCTATTAAGCTAGATCCTCCATGCCCCGCTGTGAATAAATAACCGAAAATAAAATGGGATTGGAAACGCCCATATATGTATATCCATTTTGTGCTTCTTTTTGTGTACCTCTGCCACCTGCCAAGAACAAACTCTGCACTTCTTTGACAGTCCAAGCCACTCATACTGAAATTGTGCATTGTTTCGTTTAATAGCGTTGTATAATGGAATTAAATTGTAAGGTGTGCTAAAAGTAGAGTATCTATGATACATGGGGTCTGTAAATTTACAATTTGCAGACCCCAATCCCATTTTATTTTCTGTTATTTATTTACACACTCAATTCTTAGTAGCCCTCTAGAGGTAACACAGTCTGGAACAGCATGTTTCCAATCCATGTAGTAGCAGAGATGATACGTAGCACACTCCAGTTGTACGTATCATCTCAGCCTAGACTACTCACACAGCCAATACATTACTCGTACCTTTGCTTGCTCCTTGAAAGAGAAGTCCGATACCCGGGTACGTTAGTTCAAAGCATTGGCTGGGTCCATAATATACTAGCACCAAAGCACTGTTAATACTTTCCTTATAATACGCACTTCGAGGGGTCCGTAAAATAAGCCGGGGGGGGGGGGGGGGGGGGGGGGGCAGGACAGCTGAAGTCACCACTCGACGGATGAGGTAGTACCAGAAGTGACTTGGTAGATAACTTGAAGCTAGTCGTAAGCTATAGCTCCATACAGGAATTTGCAGCAGTGTAAGGCATGAGCCCAGGACTCCAGAGCTGCTGAGTAAGGTCGCTACAGTAATGGGTGGGTGAAAGGCTTTTGAGGTCCTCTTGGTTCAAAGTTATCAGTGCCTTCCATATTCCTATCTATAGCCTCCACCTCAGCCCCCACACTACTTGCAGCTGTACACATGTAGTGTAGTAGGAATGTAGGATATGCTAAGTTACTACAACAGCTGTGAACTATGAATACTAATGAGATCTGCTAGACCCTCCTTGAGCTTTCCCTTGATGAGTCTAGCTTGATAGACTTCACTAACCCCTGCTCCTCACTATTCCCACTAACCCCTCCTCCTTTCGTCCCCACTAATCCCTGCCCACTACCTCTTACCCCTCCCATCCCTTACCCCTCCCATCCCCACTAACCCTTGCCCCTCCCATCCCTTACTCCTCCCATCCCCACTAACCCTTGCCCCTCCCATCCCCACTAACCCTAACCCCTCCCATCCCCACTAACCCTAACCCCTCCAATCCCCACTAACCCCTGCCCCTGCCATCCCCACTAACCCTTACTCCTCCCATCCCCATTAACCCTTGCCCCTCCCATCCCCACTAACCCTTGCCCCTCCCATCCCCACTAACCCTTACCCCTCCCATCCCCACTAACCCTTACCCCTCCCATCCCCACTAACCCCTGCCCCTCCCATCCCCACTAACCCCTGCCCCTCCCATCCCCACTAACCCTTACCCCTCCCATCCCCACTAACCCCTGCCCCTCCCATTCTTTCCTCTCCTGCTGCAGTGATGTGACCTTCCTGTCGGACTGTGTGGGGGCTGAAGTGGAGGCTGCCTGTGCTAATCCTGCTCCAGGTCAGCTCCTGGTAATGACATGTACGCATGTGCAGACTGGTAGAGTAAGAAACCATAAAAACCTGCCCTGTAGTTTTTATTATACCAGGGTTCTGCCCACACTGGAGAGAAAATTCGTTTAGCTAAGAGAAATGTCTTGGTGATGGAATTTTGACTACCACTCAACGTCTCCTAGGCAGAACCCTGTTTCACAACAAGAGTACTATTTGAATATGGTAGTTATACATGCTGTGTAGTTGTCGGGGATCTATAGCAGTAAATGCTCTTCCTCTGCTGGGGCATAGACAGTATGTCTCATAGGTGACTGTTGTGGCTTTATAATAATGTCAAGGCTGTTAGGTAGTAACGTTGTTGAACTACAACAATTGCACTGTTCACCTCCTGTCATTGGTCACAATCAAGTTGGATGTATATACTTTCATGGGATTATTACACTGGGACAGTATCACTGAATTAGCGAATTAGCACTGTCTATGCACACATAAGATAATGTTGTTCAAGTATTCAGCTCCATTTTTCACGGAGCTAAAGTGTCCATTCCTCGTGCAGGGTCAGTGTTCTTGCTGGAGAACCTGAGGTTCCATGTGGAGGAGGAAGGCAAGGGCAAGGACAGCGAGGGGAAGAAGGTAGGGCCTCGTGGCTGGGGAAGAAGGTAGGGCCTCGTGGCTGGGGAAGAAGGTAGGGCCTCGTGGCTGGGGAAGAAGGTAGGGCCTCATGGCTGGGGAAGAAGGTAGGGCCTCGTGGCTGGGGAAGAAGGTAGGGCCTCGTGGCTGGGGAAGAAGGTAGGGCCTGGTGGCTGGGGAAGAAGGTTGGGCCTCGTGGCTGGGGAAGAAGGTAGGGCCTCGTGGCTGGGGAAGAAGGTAGGGCCTCATGGCTGGGGAAGAAGGTAGGGCCTCGTGGCTGGGGAAGAAGGTAGGGCCTCGTGGCTGGGGAAGAAGGTAGGGCCTGGTGGCTGGGGAAGAAGGTTGGGCCTCGTGGCTGGGGAAGAAGGTAGGGCCTCGTGGCTGGGGAAGAAGGTAGGGCCTCATGGCTGGGGAAGAAGGTAGGGCCTCGTGGCTGGGGAAGAAGGTAGGGCCTCGTGGCTGGGGAAGAAGGTAGGGCCTGGTGGCTGGGGAAGAAGGTTGGGCCTCGTGGCTGGGGAAGAAGGTAGGGCCTCGTGGCTGGGGAAGAAGGTAGGGCCTCATGGCTGGGGAAGAAGGTAGGGCCTCGTGGCTGGGGAAGAAGGTAGGGCCTCGTGGCTGGGGAAGAAGGTAGGGCCTCGTGGCTGGGGAAGAAGGTAGGGCCTGGTGGCTGGGGAAGAAGGTTGGGCCTCGTGGCTGGGGAAGAAGGTAGGGCCTCGTGGCTGGGGAAGAAGGTAGGGCCTGGTGGCTGGGGAAGAAGGTAGGGCCTGGTGGCTGGGGAAGAAGGTAGGGCCTCGTGGCTGGGGAAGAAGGTAGGGCCTCGTGGCTGGGGAAGAAGGTAGGGCCTCGTGGCTGGGGAAGAAGGTAGGGCCTCGTGGCTGGGGAAGAAGGTAGGGCCTCGTGGCTGGGGAAGAAGGTAGGGCCTCATGGCTGGGGAAGAAGGTAGGGCCTCGTGGCTCTTGTGTGGTTGCCACATAGGACCCACTGCTCGGACCAGAGGCTGCAAATCCAGCATGATGACAAAAGCTGTGTTACCAAGTGCTTTATTAGCCATGTCTACTGTACATGCATATATTATGCAATGTCCATTGTATAGCAGTCACGTACTATGTGTAACAGTGTTAGCCTCATCACAGCTTTTTGTCCGGTATTATACATGATAAAGCCTGAGGCTATGCTTATCACATGTTGATTGCTTACAGTATACAGAACATAGCAAAGCAATATACTAATCCACACTTGGTGACAACGTCTTTCTACTGTTAATAGGTGAAGGCTAGTGCTGAGGCTGTAGAGGTGTTTCGAGCTTCCCTAACCTTGCTAGGGGACATCTACGTCAATGATGCCTTTGGGACTGCTCACAGGGCCCACAGGTGTGTGTGCGTGTGCGTGTGCGTGTGCGTGTGCGTGTGCGTGTGCGTGTGCGTGTGCGTGTGCGTGTGCGTGCGCGTGCGCGTGCGCGTGCGCGTGCGCGTGCGCGTGCGCGTGCGCGTGCGTATGTGTGTGTGTGTGTGAGTGTGTGTGCATATGCATGTGCATGTGGATGTGTGTATATGTGTGTGCGTGTGTGTGCGTGTGTGTGTGTGTGTGTGTGTGCGTGTGCGTGTGCGTGCGCGTGCGTATGTGTGTGTGTGTGTGTGTGTGCATATGCATGTGCATGTGGATGTGTGTATATGTGTGTGCGTGTGTGTGCGTGTGTGTGTGTGTGTGTGTGTGTGTGTGTGTGTGTGTGAGGTGTGTGCGTATATGTGTGCGTGTGTGTGTGTGTGAGAGGTGTGTGCGTGTGAGGTGTGTGTGCATGTGTGTGTGTGTGCGTACACGTGTGCATGTGTGTGTGTGAGTGTGCATGTGAGTGTGTGCATGTGCGTGTGCGTGTGCATGTGCGTGTGCATGTGCATGTGTGTGTGTGTGTGTGCATGTGCGTGTGCATATGCGTGTGCGTGTGTGAGTGTGCGTGTGAGTGTGTGCGTGTGCATGTGTGTGTGTACACACACTATCAGTTCCCCCAAATTAGGATGCTGATTTTAAACAAGACACACATGTACGAGGTGCTTCTTGTCACAGTGCAGGCACTGAGATTGATGCTACTCAGTTTCCCTTCTTCCTCTCTCTTCCAGCTCAATGGTTGGGGTGCAGCTGCCAGTGAGGGCCTCCGGCTTCCTGCTGAAAAAGGAGCTCACATACTTTGGCCAGGCTCTGGGGGAGCCCAAGAGGCCCTTTCTTGCCATTCTGGGAGGGTGAGCAAGCTTCTAGGCTCTGACAATGTAGCGTTTCTTCCTCAGAATTTCTATGTTCCAGTCCTGCCCCCCCCAACTCGTATAACACAAAGTAACATATGGCGTGATATATACATCTACATGTAGACAAGGTACATTTTTTGTTAGCTAGCTAGCCACACGCTGTACGATGGTACAAGTATGTGGGTATTATTTGCGTATGGCAGGTTATGCAGAGGGCTAAAAATATAGCTTTGGGTTTAGCTGGCCAAGCTGAAATTTTGATTGGCCATGTATACAATTTGATACAATCATGGTCAAATTTTTGAGTGGCCATTTTAGAAAATTGCACGGAAAATGGCCAGTGGCCAGCTGCTGTTTTGAGCTCTGTTATATATGTCCCAAGAGTGCACATACATGTATTCTCTTGGGGGTGGGGAAATTTATTTACTCTTGATGTCCACCTGAGATAAAATCTGGGGTGGAAAGGTTTGTAATTAAGGCTAATATTTTCTCCCTCTTCCTCTCCTCCACTCCCCTGTTTTCTCCATCCTGCTTCGTACTCCTTTCTTATCTCCTCCCTAATTTTGCAGGGCAAAGGTCCACGACAAGATCCAGCTAATCAGAAACCTGCTGGACAAAGTAGATGAGATGCTGATCGGAGGTGGCATGGCTTACACCTTCCTCAAGGCCCTCCACGGAATGAAGGTTCGAGGCAGCTTGTACGTTTAGTTTCCATGTTTTAATCTCTGTATCTGTATGTGGAAGCTAGGCTTGTGTGCATATCTGTTACTGCATCCCTAAAGCCCACATTGCTTGCTTGCTCATGCTCACCCCACCTTATCCTAGCTAGCTGGTAAAGTGTCCTGTATAATGAGGTGTCCTCAATTCAGGGATAATATGAAACCATATTTAGGGCGTAGCAAAGTATCGAAGGTGTCCTTAGCCCTTCAAGAAAGGTCGGACTGTACATTGTTTTCATGTGCACTTACCATTCTGCCTACCTCCCCTTAGATTGGAACCTCCCTGTATGACGAAGAAGGGGCTGGTATTGTTGGAGAGCTGGTGGCCAAGGCAGAGAGGAAGGGAGTGAAGTTTCACCTCCCTACAGACTTTATCACCAGTGATAAATTTGATAAGGATGCCAATGTGGGTTCAAAACAGCTTTTTTGGAGACTTCAAGGGCCTAACTACATGTACTTTTTCTATAGTGCTACCAAACAACATGTAGATAAGTGGATACTGTCTTTCCCAGTAGTTCATGTAAGGCAATGGCATGGAAGTGGGGGTACCCCTTCTTACTAGTCATTCCTTTGTGATGTGGCCACAGCTTACTGGGCCCTTGAATGGCTTGGTACAACTCAAATTGCTTCATGGAAAGCAGATTCCACTTTAGGACATAGGGTTTTGGTGCTTTCATCCATTCTAGCTCCGGGAATTACTATTATAAAACCTACTGAAAGAATATACCTAACTAGTTACAACGTCCCTATTCCGTCCCAGACTGGCTCGGCAACCGTAGACTCCGGTATTCCTGATGGATGGATGGGGCTGGACATTGGGCCGGAGTCAACTGCACAGTTCACTGCTGTTATCGAGAAGGCTGCCACCATCATCTGGAATGGGTGGGTTCAGTAGCTGAGTATGTTTTCGAGTGAAGCGAGGCTATACTCTGGTTCCACTCACCTTGTTTGTTGTGTTTGTCGCCATCGTAGTCCACCATCCCTACCACTCCTCCAGATATATTTTGTAGCCTACCACACTCGCTACCTTAGCTTTATACAAAGTTATCACTACTACAGTGAGCCTGCTCTGCATGGCTTCCAGGCACATTATTGCATGTAGCTGTGTTTTTTTGTGTGTGTAGTGGGTGTGTATTGTGGGTGTGCTCAGTTCCGTTTACTTTTTTCATGGTGCATGTGGGCTAAAGGTAGGGTGTCGTAGGCGTGCCGCTGAATAAGCTGTGCCACACCCAGCAGTTCTTGTGAAGGGAGGACATTGTTGCATGTGCATTGTGTATCACTGGTGTATATTGTATTTCAGCTCCATGAACACAGGAACTCATGACATATGGTGTAATGTGCTATTGTGCCCGTGTATATATCTTTCCCGCTTCCAAATACTACTGTGAGATGGTGTATATTACATCCTGTAGTGGTGCTAACTCTTGTTTTGTTGTTTAATTTATTTGTGAGTCTAATTGTGCATGCACTCACTTCTCTTTGTGAGGAAACATTAAGTGTTTGTTTGTTTAGGCAGTATTGGTTATCTTTGTAGCTGTGTACACAGGGATAGCCCAACTGTAAGGGACACATGCTGACCTTCCCACTGGAAGTCAGTTGTGACTGTGGTGATGGTGTAGTCATGTAGTGTGTTTCACTTCAGAGTCTTGTGTGTGATTAAATTAGGAGAATGCAGAGCATTTGTGGGGCGAGCGCAACTACAACATGTGCTTAGCATGTTTCTGCGCATGCGCAATGCGACCAGTCGGTCGATGACATACATACAGGTCGGTCGATGACATACATACAAACAGAGTTGGCATTGACCTCGCTAGTACAGGGCTCGCTGCGCTCGCCCCAATTAGCTCCAAAGCCTACCTTCTGGTTATGGTTGACTAAAGCTCTGGTGATATGGACAAGGTTGCATATACTACTCTACTCACTTTTTGGCTGCGTACATATGCATGGCTTGTCCATGTAGCAATGGCCATAGTGCTGTACAAGTAGACAATTTGAAATTGCCTACTGGCTAATATTGCTCTCTCCCCACACCCTGCCCCCTAGTCCTGTTGGTGTGTTTGAGTTCGACAAGTTTGTTGCTGGCTCCAAGGCAGTGCTGGAAGCAGTCGTAGCTGCCACAGAGAGGGGGGCGACCTCCATCATCGGTCAGTCCCTGATTGTTTTACAGAACAGCACCTTACCTTAGTCTGCAGTGTGCATTTACAGGATTAGTTTTCAATGATAAAAAACGTTCTTAGGAATTCTGTAATGATACTCTGGTAGTTCATGTCCACTGGGCATGGGAGGCTCCTTGAAATGGATGTTTTGTTGGAGTCGATACATATGACCTCACAAACTTATTTAAAACATGTATGAGTTTGTGAGGTTACATCTACTCCATCAAACATCCAATTTTAATCAAATGTGAAGGGAACCCTCCATGCCCAACATATAGGAGTATCGTTGCCATATAGCTACAGAAATTCGTAGTGCCATTCTTATTGGCTTGTGGATGGATTTTAGCATTTCAGGAAAAAATTTGAATCGTGTGTGCTTCCTCTCCTAGGTGGTGGTGACACTGCCACCTTGGTCCAAAAGTTTGGCCGAGAGGACAAAGTCAGTCATGTGAGCACTGGGGGCGGGGCCAGCCTGGAGCTCCTGGAAGGTGGGTGTATAACCTCTAGCTGCAGACGGTGGGTCGCACGTGTGTGAACCACAGAACAAACGTATTATGACTCTTTGAAAAAAAAGAGGGTCTTATTTCGGACAGTACACAGTCTGATCTCCAGACATCAAATCTAGCTGCACTGTATTTGGACTTTTTAGTCCTACTGTTACTATGGATACAAAAGTCTAAGAGCATTCACTGTAATGGGTGATATAACTGTGTGCCAGTGCTTACACACACACTACTAAGTGTGTGTGTAAGCACTGGCACATACACTAAGTGACCCCCTAATGAATTGGCTTCCGTGCAGGCTCCACACTCACGACGTACAACTAAAGCCTAAACGTACTATGATTGCGCATACTTTTGAAAACACAGAAAGTATGGTGGACTGCTGTAGGATGAGAGCCTAAACCGGCTGAAATTGAGTCCACACTCCAGGTTCATTACATGCAGTGCTGTTTACAAAGTATGGCATTGTCTGAGTTGATCCAACTGTCATTCTGTTGAACAAGCATGGACAACGATGTGCTTCTCGCAGCCGGTCTTGTGTTCACATTGGTTTCTTCAACACCCTACTACCAACACTAGCAAAAAACGTACTACATGTACATTTACAGTCGCATACTGCTATGACATTATGCTCAATATACTTGTTTTAAGGTATGGAGCTTTATGTGCATTGCCTGCAATTTTCTTCCTCTAGGCAAAGACCTTCCCGGAGTGCTGGCCTTGTCTGATGCTGCGTGACTAGCTGGAGGGCCCCCGTCTGCTCACACAGATCGGTCGGCACTGAAATCAGCACTGTAACTCGTCGAGCACGTTTGTCATTCTCTTCTACTGCATTTAGCTCATCTAGGACATTCATTGTACAGAGAATCACATAGTCTTGAATCTTGTATAATATACAATGCAGAACTTTTTAAAGTCTGTTCCTAGCTAGAGCTTTGGTCACTTGGGAAACCAGCCTTGGACAAGAAATTTGGCAGCTAGCTGCCCCTTTGGTTGGGTATATCAAAGCTGAATACAGAACAGGGTTTCATATGCCCCCCACCCCACCCCGCCACCCAAATTGGATAAAATTGTCGTAATTACCTAAATTCTAATTATAGACTAGTTTTTCCTTTGACAAGATGCAGATCAGCTACATAGCTGCCAAAACCCACCAGAATCAAATTTCAGAGCATGCAGCAAATATTTCTAGGCACGTCCCCAGATCCCAGCAGAAGAGTGTCTTGCCTCATTCCCAGGCCCGCGACTTTTTCGGTTGCAGTCGCAGGCCCTTGGAACAAGGCTAGGTTTTGCACGCATCTGATTCTGTTTACTATTCCCAGCCAAATTAAAAGCTAAGAAATCCAGTATGAACCCTGCAGAGTGGTATACGTAGGTATGGTAAGGTATACGAGTGCATTGTGAGCCATGCAGGGCTGTGTACATGTATATGTAAACAGAATGACAGTGATAACACAACATGCATGCGATATGATTAATGATCACTGTTTTGGCATACATACTATATGGCTCATGCGCAATCTGCAGCAATGCCATGGACTTGGGACCCAGTACAATGTCATGTACATGTATATGCACCCAAAATTCTAACAGTCTGCTATACTCTGGCCCTCGTTTGTGGCTGGGATTAAGAGCAATATAGCCATCATATAAATTTGTACCCAAGCGTCCTGCCCAGACTTAATCTCACAGCCATCGAGAAAACGGCCTGGATATAAGGTTAGCCGTCATACAAATATTAGGAAAAATTGTATACTTAATAGTATATACACAATCATGTAGATGCCTTACATACAATCACAATAATTTATTACTCTATGCTTCAAAAGTCAATTGTAAACAGGAAAGTAAACCTATGAGATTTCCTCGGGCCAGCTCTCAGCGACTCATTGCTCTTCGTTGGCGCTGGGCAGCTCCTCCAGCCACGTGGGGGGGTCCAGGTGCTGCCCCTGGCTCTCCTCCAGTTTGCTGCGGAACTCCTGCAGCATGCTCTCCATCAGCTCGTGGTTACTGGAGAAGTAGGCAGCAAACGCCTGGTGCAGGAGAAAGAGCTGCTTGCGCGTCACCTTCAGCTGAGTGGGAATTGAGAGGGAGTTCCATGTACTTAGATCAGTGAGAGGGGGTTCCATGTACTTAGATCAGTGAGAGGGGGTTCCATGTACTTAGATCAGTGAGAGGGGGTTCCATGTACTTAGATCAGAGAGAGGGGGTTCCATGTACTTAGATCAGTGAGAGGGGGTTCCATGTACTTAGATCAGTGAGAGGGGGTTCCATGTACTTAGATCAGTGAGAGGGGGTTCCATGTACTTAGATCAGTGAGAGGGGGTTCCATGTACTTAGATCAGTGAGAGGGGGTTCCATGTACTTAGATCAGTGAGAGGGGGTTCCATGTACTTAGATCAGAGAGAGGGGGTTCCATGTACTTAGATCAGTGAGAGGGGGTTCCATGTACTTAGATCAGTGAGAGGGGGTTCCATGTACTTAGATCAGAGAGAGGGGGTTCCATGTACTTAGATCAGTGAGAGGGGGTTCCATGTACTTAGATCAGTGATATAGGAGGTGAAAGTACACAGAATTGTTTATTAACAGGTCACCACAAGACAAGCCAAGCCAAAAAGTGAAGTACCACTACTTATTATAGGAAGCAACCTACATGTAAGGCAGAGACATTCTGTCTGCATATCCAATTGTTGTTTGAGATACCAAGTTTTACATACATTGTAGCAACAGCACTTGTCTGGGTACTAAACTGCGTCAGTCTGCCATCCAGTTTAGATATTTGGCACAGTAAAAGCTAGTCATTGTGCATATCAAGCTAGGAGTGGGCCAGTATGTAATCGTTATCAGTGGTATTCACTACTGCAAGAATACTTCGACGAAGAGAAACATGCCTACATGTACATTTGTTGCCATTGGTAGTCATGTAATCCAGGGTAAGTCTTTCAATTAGCTTTGAGAACCTTTTTCCTTCCGTATGTACAGCCTCACTGATTATCGCTGGTCTATCGTCAACATTTGGCAACATTATAAGTACAGCCATAGTCCTTATAGCAGCATTTGTTTTCACTTACAGTGTACAGCACAGACAGAATTATGCACTTTATGGTTCACGTGGGCAGATGGCTGCATTGTGATGACTTCTTGTCACCAGTCAAAATATACCATACACCGAACACACAGACAACACGAATTTAAAAGTGACAATGGTACCTTATTCTCATCCAGCAGCTTGAGCTTGATGTCGACGTCATGTCGAAGCTGCTCGTACTTCTGTTTGTGTTTCTCGAAGTCTGCTGTTGCAGCCGGTAGCTTTGCCGCACTTGCTGGATGTGTATCTGCCAATTTCTTCAAAGAGTCGAGTTCAGTTCTATATGCATCGTAAGAGAGTCGCACCGATTCATAGTTCTTCACAGTTTGAAGTGTGTCCTCCATGGTCTTGGTGGAAATGGTTTCCAAATTCGCGGCAAACAAATTGACAGCAGAAAGCAGGGTATCTCCGTTTCGTGCCACACGCTTCTGGGACTCCGAGTTATACTGAAACTCGGTGTGTAGCTCCGGGGAGCGTATACTCAAGAAAGCAAACTGCTCTGCCAGGGACTTCTGCGTCTCAAGTGTGTGCGTGAACCGCATGTGGAATTGTTTGGTGAGGGAAATGAGCTGGGAGTACTTCCGCTGCGTCTCCTTCAAGGCCTCGATCCTAGTCTCCAGCTGAGGGTCCACCGTGCGTGTGCCCTTCCCTAACTTCTCCGAGACCACTTGCTTGGTGACTTTGTACTGGTGTGAGCTCCATTCCTTGAAGGTGGCACCCCTACGTGATATATAGACAAGGGAGTCAAACTAACAGTAAGACATAATATGTATGGTGTAATACCTTAAGTAACCTCATATACCTATAGATCTCCAGCCCAGTCTTAATGTTGCAGCCGTGGAAATAGCTCTTATTCCACAGTTGAGTGCAAGTCTGGGCGGGAAGCCTAGGTTCGAGGTTAGTAATAGTTTGCAATGACTACCAGGGCATTTAGACTTGCACCGTAATGTACGCAGGGAGGATTCTGACATTACATTGAGTATTATAATAGCTGACTACACGAGCCTTTTGAAGGTTGCACGCCCCATTCCTGGCCTGACATAGTTTTGTCCCTGGCCTGATATAATGTACATAGTCTTGTCCCCAGCAGGTATCAAAGCTAAAGCCATTGAATTGGAGTACGGAATACGGACCTAGCAGCAGTGATGCACATTCATCACATCTTACTAAATTATTGTTCTTCCAAATACACACTCTAGGTCCAGCCTGCAAGTCTGTAAACGTAGCAATGTGAGCAACACAATGTAAGAGATTGGTGCTACTAAATGAAAGGAGTCTTAAGCTCAAAGAGGTGCTTTAAAATGCGGAGTACAGTTGCAAAAACAGGACGAAAACGCCAGAGAAGCCCTATAGGGTACAGTTGCATACTCTTGGTCCTACGTACCTGGAAGAGGCGCGTTGTCGGCGCAACTCCGTCCCGTCAATAGGGGAGATCTCATCAAGACTCGTCTGCGAATCCGTCTTCATGTCTCCAGAGCCGCCGTCGAACTGCAAACTCGGAGTCTGGTCACTAGTCTGACTTCGAGAATGCAAGTCTATCGTTTGCAGAACATTGTCTCCTCCGGATGTTTCTTGATGCTCTGTAGTCTCTGCCAGGACAGCAGCTGGAGGGCTGTCAGGGACTGCTACTCTTCCTGAATACTCGGGCTCAGCCATCTTAAACACAGAGTTAGAGATTTGGTCACATGACTGTGCCTCGAGTACGCGTGCCCGCCCTATTAGTTTGACAGTAAAGTTTACGGCGAATAATACGGAGCTCAAATCGGTAGCGAAAGAAAGTTTTGTTTGGGTGATTGATCTAAAACTATATTAGATGGCTTTGCTCGTTGCGTTTTGTGTACAAGATCAGTAGTCAACGGGCGTGCTACCATTGTGAGAAGGTGTACTCGGCTCGGCTACTACTTGTCTGGTCATTCGCATGCTCTACAATCCTTTGTTGAGTCCTGTGCCACTGGCGGAGTCCAGTGATCGATACTCCAGGAACCGGGCAGTGCGGTAGAGAGGACAAAAATGCCGGGTAACCAGGGCAGCCCAGACAGGGAGGTTGAGCTGAAAGTCAGCTACATGGTGAAGAGGTCCCAGGGCAGGTCAACCCTTGGGGCCACAAACTTTAAGAAGAGAGTGTTTGTTCTGTCTCCCTCGCGTCTTACTTACTTTGAGGGCACTCTGGAGGTGAGTGGGCTCTAGTTGGAGGGCTTGGTGTAGACAGGGGCAGATAGTTGAAAACAGGGTGTGGTGGCAGGGGTGATGCTCCAGGCAATAAATTACCAAATATGGAACTGCCAGTTGCAACTCTGCTGCTATATATACACAAACCTAGCAATAGCTGTCCAGATAAACAAGCAGGGCTCATTATCACTCATCCCATAAGTAACAAAAACATGTACACAAAGGTGCTAACTCTAAGTGTTCTCACTTTAATTCCTTGTTACTAATAGTTTACACCATGGCCTATTTGTTCTGCATATCCACTACACATGTATAATATGCTACACAGTTGCCTATTAACACCATTCACACAGTTTATAGCCATAATCCAGCAGGGGTAATTCTCATAGCCTTATGCCGCAGCCTTTGAGTATCGCTAAGCCTTTTCTCAGCCTGCTTTTTAGCAGTAGCTAGGATCAAGGATTGTGCAGGTGTTCCGCCCTTCATTATGGGACTCTCCTTGCCATCTGCTGTTACGTTGTAGTACCAGTCGCTTGTATGCATCCCTTGCCAAGTGGGGAAGTGGGAAGTAATTAGCCAGGACAAAACCTTAATATTCCAACTTGAATGCTGATCTGCGTGGTGGCCCTTTATCTGTAATACAGACAAGTGGTAGGAATGTAGTCTTTTTGGGCTGTGTAAAATGTAGCGAGTCTGACATTTCATGTCTAAAAAAACCAGCAGGGCACCTTTCCCCGTACAATACACACAACACAGCTCAGGCCAAGCTAACTTCAGCTGTAGAACTACAAATTATAGTAACTATGCTACAATAGGCATCCCACAGAAACTGATAAGCAATCGAACGCAGTACAGCGAAAGTGCTGACACAGCAGTTTCGTCGTGTGCTTCCAGTTAGTAGCTATACGCCACTAAAACAGGATCTTTACAGCTGCCTACCACGTTTTTTCATCTAGACAACACACAACTGCCTTCATTTGTTTGCTGTAGCTTGACCTGCAAACCTCCAAAAGCTGCTATATACTGCAGTTGCATAGTAATGTATGACATTATACTGCGCACGTGATAAGTGCAGACAAACAGACAAAAAAACAGACGTGGAAAACGTAAAGCAATCTTATGACTAGCCGTTCACACGCTGCGCGCGCTCTGGCTAGTTAAAACAGTGGAAAGTACGTGACAGCTGATTTTTGTCAGGCGTTAGGCTCTGCACCTCTCTGCCCCCTCAATAGCATTCTGTAATTGGTATATTACTAGCCATGGGTTAAGAGTTGTTGTTACGTCCTTCTGAGCCCTTCTGTTAGCCAATGTGGTAAATATTGTGCCTCAAATGTGTCAATACAGGTGGATTTTGGGTTGTTTCTGTTTTGTTTTTTTCCCCCTGAACATGGCCGTGGGTGATGTGCCCATAGTCAGCGAGGCTGTTTGTTTTAGTCCGTGGTTGGACCTGGAAGTATGCCACTGAAGTTTTTGTCTTACTGCAGGTCAATTAGGATTAATATTATGTCTTTTCTGTGTAGTATATGTGTGGTATTGAGAGTTCATCTTGCTAAGTGGCCAATCTGCTATGAGGCTCTCTGTCTTCTATGCATTCAGCGTTTCCTCTGCAATTTGTTCATTTCCCCTTGCCTTCCCTTTCACTTCCCATGCCTTGTGGCTGCGATTTCCAGATTTATCGTCTCCAGGCAACCTGTAACATATACTGTTGGGAGTATTGTGCCCCCCCCCAATAGCCCTACAAGTATAATTACCTAATGTGACTGTTACTGCTGTTTCTCGAACTGTACTACCTATAGCAAACAAGCTACCGTACTGGTCAGTAGTGGTCGGGTCCAACCACCACCCGGCCTCTTTGACCACCACTCAGCTAATGTTTAACTCTATTTCCAGTATTTTTAATATGGGAGAAAGCCCGTTTAGCTAATAGAAGTGTCTTGGAGCTTGAATTTTGACCACCACTCAACGTCTCCTAGGCAGAACCCTGTATTATTACCCTTCAGGCAACTAAGTAAACGGAAAATTCCAAGACTGAGCAAGCAAACATCATTAATTGATGATCTCTAATTGGAATACTGGATGATCAGCTAGCTATTTACCTTTGTAGTTGTCTTTTGTAAACAATGGCAACTTTATGCCTCTATACTTGCTACTGTAGCAAGTCTGACATTTTATGTCTAAAAAAACAGCCGGACGCCTTTCCCGTACAATATACACAACTCAACTTAGGCCAAGCTACTAAACTACAGCTATAGAGCCAGAGAAACTATATTCCTAGAGCGATACAGCGAAAGTGCTGACTCAGCAGTTTCGTCATGCGCCACCAGTTAGTAGCTATATGCCAAGAAACCAGGATCTTTACGGCTACCTACCAAGGTTTTGCCATCTAGGTAACACAAAACTACCTTCATTTGCTGTAGCTTGGCCTGCAAACCTCCAAACGCTGCTGTACACTGCAGTTGCATAGTAACGTATGACGTAATATATTGCGCACGTGATAAGTGCGGACGCACAAACAAACAGACAAACAAACAGACACGGAAAACGTAAAGCAATCTTAGTACCAGCCGTTCGCGCGCTCCTGCTGGTAAAAATCATGCATGCATACTTGGCTCTGCTTTACCACTCTGTATGCTGCTGTACTTTTAACCTCGCAGTAAATTACCCCATGGTTGCAATTACCCTCCCTAAGTCATCCGTAAGAAGTACATTATTCTCCCAAGAGTACTACGCATGTACTCCTCTACACCGCTATTACAGGTAGTTATAATAATTGCAGGCTTGATTAGTTACTCACAACCAGGGTTATAGCTGTGATTTGATAAACTCATGGGGTATGCTACTACCAATGCAACTTGTTGGAGGGTTTGGTTGAAACTCAGGATTTCATATGCTGGGAAGTGGAGACTTTTTGTGATAGTAAACAAAGCCCCTCCCTTGGAAAATAGCTGCCCTGAGTTTAGTTCTGGTGAGTTCGGTAGCTAGCTGACTGCACAGCATTTGTGGTCAAAATCAGAAAGTTAGAACAAATATTGCAAAGCTTCTTCAATTCCAACAAAAATTTCAACAAAAGTTCTTTAGTTGCTGACGTTTCGACTACAGTTTTCTTCTGCTGAACTTCAGGTTGGAATTGATGAAACTTTGCGATGAATTCTACTAGCCAACTGAGAGAATCACTGAAGAAATTAAATTTCTCATTTGCCTTGTTGGTAGCTGTGAGACTGTGACATGCTGCTCTTGTGCCCCTCTAGAAACGAGGAAGCATGAAGGGAGTTGTGGACCTCAGCAAAGTGAAAGTTATTGAAAAAGTGCTGGATGGTGCATTTGACAAGCCATCTTTTCAGGTACATAATTGTCATATGTACATTGCCCCAGCACCTGTTTACTGGCTCTAGGGTGACCACTAGGGGGAAATCCCTTGTTTCAGAGTTTTATTTCAGTTTCCTGCTTTGATGCATCATGCTCACAACTACAGATGTCTCTGTGTGAAGGTGTAGTCATAATTAAATTTTGATAGTGATGTAAATATATTCATGATCTTATGAGCTCATCGTGCTTGTGGGGTGTGCATGTTGGAATGTGAGCTAATTCCCATAGCTTTGTGTCTGTGCTCTAATTAGGATACTGTTTCATGACATTGAAGGGAGCACTTCATTAGCTCATCTCACTGTTTCATGACATTTTCTCTCACTCTATCCCTAGATTGTACATGGAGATCTAACGCTATATGTGATAGCTAGCAACGAGGCTGAGCAGGAAGAGTGGATCGGCCTACTGCGCCAGTGTAAGTGGGGTGCAGGGATCGTGATAAGATGGATGTACTGCATGTGTGGCTTAATGTTGGAATTGCAGCTATACACTAATCTAGGCTAAGTTTCAGTGTAGCACGCTCATCGTGTTTAGGAGATGGGGGAGAGGCCTAATGAGAGTAATTACAGTTGGAATTAGCTCGGTCCTACTGGCATGTGCTACTAGCAGTTTTAGTGGCTATATGAAGCTTGCCTACTGCTCCTCTGCCAAGGGGCTCCAGTAGTTCAGTGGTAAGAGCATCTGACTAGCATTCAGAAGGTCCTGGGTTCAATCCAGGTGGGTCTCGTTTTTTGGGGGAGATTTCTTTACCCCCTCAGAAAGCTTATCATCTCTTGAAAAGTTTGCAATTGTAGGTGTGCAGCTCCTAACATGGCATCAATTGCCAGCTTCATCCCTCACATGCCTGTTGGAGCCCTTAAAGTACAGAGTACAGACAGCAAGAGTCACTCCCATCTATACTGCATGTATGCTGCACTGCATTCTACCACTTGACACCAACGATGGTTACTGACTCAGCACTTTCATATATGTAGCAGTCAAGGCAGCACTTAATCTACAACAGCTCTGTTAGTTTAGTCTTCCATTAGCTTATCATAGTCTGGTAGATTCACTTCATTCTGCCCTTGGAAACGCCTCAGGTTGCAAATAGATTTAAATGCTCTCCAGAGTCTGGAGATACATTAGGCTAATAAACCTTTCTGATGCTGCTGCTGCGTGTAGGATCTATGGCTTGGAGCGGTTGTTTGCCTGGCAACTATAAGCCTCATACCCGCACAGAGTCTTTGTGCAGCTGTAGAGATAGCTTAGTGTATACTATGCCAGGTTTTGAGTTTGGTGGCAAGAACGCCTGCATGTAGTACACAGCATATTTTTTTTTATTTTGGTTGTGTAATACATGATAGGCTCTTAGTACAAGTGATGAACTGACATGATATTACCCAATGGGTCCATCTGCCTAGCACTTAGTCTCTTTCTGACCTCACCCCAACCTTTAAGGAGGCTACCTAACTACTGTACATGTAGCACTGATGTTACAGTAGCTGTAAATAAGACTGTCTGTGACTTACCAGGGCTCCTAATTACTGATACCACAAACTGTGTTCTCAATCCAGGGCCATAGCCACCGGTGCGGCCATGGCCATACCACATTTTCGTAGTACTAAGTTTTTTCAGTACGAGGTCAAAGGTCAAGGCTCGTTATCGGATAATTTGTATACGTACGCACATGGTACTCCGAAATCACAGCTGTCAAGCCTGAAGACATTGCCGCTTGAGCCGTTTCAACTGAAGCGTATTGCCTTCCCTTCTCGGTCCTTCTGTAAGAGTGCTCCTGTTAACCGTTCTATGCATTCGTTTCAAACGGCGTGGTTAAATATTTGCTAGTCTTATTTCCAGACCCTGCGTGCGTGGGGTCGCGGGAAGGTCTGGGAATGAGACTATAAATTTGCGATTCAATCTCAAGAGCATGCAAATTTCAAAAATGTTCTGAGGGGGCATGCCCCCAGACCCCCCTAGACGTGAGTGTGCTTCGCACACTAAGCATCCTCAGACCAAGACAGTAGCCAAACGATTGTGGGACCGTACCAACCTAAAATAGCTGCCTACGGCCCTGCAATCTATGCCTTATTTCTGGGTCTGTCTTAACTACAGTACAGTTGACTGCTTGTTAAGTATAATCATTGTAATCCAAGGTCATGCTATGTAATTAATTGTCCAGTTTCAATAAGGTTAGGTGTTACCTTTAGAAGGATGAATTTCTGGCATGCTAAGTGTAGTTATTACTCATCATGTGCTCACCTTGGGATTTCTTTTTGTGCATACATATGTATATATACACGTAATATGTAAATACCTGTAGCTAGTGCAGGAGGCCCCAGCAAAGAAGTCCATGACGCACAGCCCCTTTTTTGCAGACCCCTGAAACAACCTACCAACTACGTCACAAAACATCACACCCCCGAGCTAGTGCCATGTAAATTCAGTAGAAGCTAACTATCACATATATACTTGTAATTAACCTACATTTATACCTCAGCCCAATCCCCCGACCGTTTAACTAGCAAGCTAGTTACTATTCACATTGTTTTTATGTCTACTAGCTAGGGTATATAGGGGTATAGGTATATAGGGGCGTATAGGCTATTCATGGTACAAAGATAGAAAGATAGAATTAAGGTAGAGGAGAGACGAGAGGTAGAGACGAGAAGAAGTGGTAGATAAATGGATGCTTGGTCAATTAAGTGTTTTTGATTACATCATACATATTTGCAACTGAACTCTTCAGATCACTGATGGGCTAGCTATAGCCTAGCGGACTGGACTGGTGGACTCACCCAAAATGGCATAAAATGCACTGTTTCTCTCAGCTTCTGGGATGTACTTGCACCTACAGTGTATAACTCTGTAACTTGCCCCAGGCATGCTCTATATGCCCTTGGGCATCCTACACTGAAGTCCCATGAGATATGCACAAGATCTTTGACTGGAGTAGACTAGCTTGTCAATTATAAGGCCGTGGGGCAAATTCTACAGCCAGTCCACCACATCCTTAGGTTTTATGCACCAGCCTAGCCCACATGTACAGTCCACTTAGACTCCACTAGTGTCCAGTCCACTAGTCCAGCTCACTAGTCTGGTCCATTAGCCCGGTCCACTAGTGTCCAGTCCACCAGTCTGGTTCACCAGTCCAGTCCACTAGTCTGGTCTATATATAGGTTAGACATCAAGTCCAAGGGATCTACGCGAATTTAGAAACCCGAGGGCCTGAGACTGTAGTGTCCCGTGCGTCCCGTCCCATCTGTCCAGTCTACCAGCCCTATCCACTAGTGCCCAGTCCACCAGTTTGGTCCACTAATGCCCAGTCCAGTCCACAGTTAGTTCAGTCCACTTTGTACATTAACCGATCCTGCAAGAGCAATGCAAGAGCAACGGTATTGGTTGCAAGTGCTGTAGATGAGAGACTCTACTTCTTGAACCGTGTCACTATGGATTATGGAGCGTATAATACACTGTACATGTTTGCCAGCACAATGGATGTGGAGAGTCTGCATTGATTAGATTAGATAGCTCATGTGCTCAATTAGTTTAAGGGCACTAGTAGTGTACATGCAGATATAGTTTGGTGGGTTAGGATATGTGTGAGGGCTGTTTCTAGGCCTAGAGCTATGTGATCGTATCAATAATGATGGAAGTTATCATACATGTACATTAGTGTTGTTTTAGTATGGCTTTACATAATTAGATTTAGTTTTAGTAAAAAAGCTAGTGAAGAAGAAAATTTAGTTTTGGTTTTAGTTAGTTAACTAAAAGGAAAAAAGGGTTACTAAAAGTGTTTTAGTATTAGTTAACCATAACTAAATGTGGAGATTCTGGTGAAAAAAGTATTAGTTTAGTTATAGTTTATTCTCAGAGGCCAATACCCTTGAAGTTTTAGTTTTAGTTAGTTAACTAAATGTGTTTTTGCTCCTACTAAAACACATTTTGCTTTTAGTTTCAGTTAACCAAAACAACACTAATGTACATGTGTACATGCGAGACAACCTTGAAGTAACTTACATACAATCTTGTTCATATTTTATCCCTGTCTGTATTATAGCTATCAATACTTTATTTGTACTGCTGTCTGTGTGTGTGTGTGTGTGTGTGTGTGTGTGTGTGTGTGTGTGTGTGTGTGTGTAACGGATGTGATGTCACACGCGCGATTGTGCAAGAATACGCGAGAAGACTGTGATGTCATTAATGAGTACTTAGCTAATTAGTACTTTGACCGTACCGCTGCATACGCATGCGTTGGGACGACTTCAACCGCTGCATGCATGCATTGACAGACGACGGTATTATCACGATGGCCTCAATTGAGCACTTCGAGGGGCACTCTATCGCAATGGTTAGTGGCTAGATAGTCCAGTAAGCATGCAAAGCTGTATTAAACTGCTTAGTACGCTAGACAAACAACGATGATGTGCATTAAATGGAGTCAGTGCCATTTGTCTACATGCCCGTACTGTACATATAGGCTATGGCTGTGAAGAGCTAGGCTTCAGTCCTAGCTTACCTGCTTTATTTTGCAATTCTTGCAGTCTCTACTTCGAGTTACTGCCTTCACATGGCTCAGGCAGGAATCGTCAGCTAAACCGTAGTATAGTCTACTGTCACTGGCACGTGGGTAGATGTTCAATGGAGTGCTTTGGCTATTGAAAGAACATCTGGTGTGCACACATACACTTTCCCCCCACTGTGATGGAGTAAATGGTCAACACACAGTTGAGGCCTTTATGTGGAGCTGCTTCCATGTGGCTCAGTCTCAGCAGCATTACTGCCATTGGCTTATGCTAAATGTTCCATAATCATATGGAGGTATCACTTTTCATTTTTATCTGTGCACAAAGCGAGCGAAGTGAGCGAGTTCAAAAAGCATAAGTAGTTGCGCGAGCGAAGCGAGCATAACTACTTGTATATATAGTTCTCAGAAGCTACCATTGTATATACATGTATACAACACACACACACTACATGTACTACACACAATGTGCTCATCTTAATGATAGGATTCTCTCCCCTCCGGTCTCGTCCTACAGACTGCAAGGAGAACGTCCTGCTCCAAGATCGCTACCACCCTGGGCTCTTCACGAGCAGCAAGTGGTCGTGCTGCGACCACCGCAGCAAGCACTCCCAGGGTTGCGCCCAATCCTTCGTGACACAAGTCCAGCAGCAACAGAGGTCATCAGGTTCCCCCCCGGGGGTGAGCAGGGGACCCTCGGGACTGGGACGCGGGCCCCTGCCACCCACACCCATGGACCATGAGCCTGGTGTGTGTGTGTGTGTGTGTGTGTGTGTGTGTGTGTGTGTGTGTGTGTGTGTGTGTGTGTGTGTGTGTGTGTGTGTGTGTGTGTGTGTGTGTGTGTGTGTGTGTGTGTGTGTGTGTGTGTGTGTGTGTGTGTGTGTGTGTGTGTGTGTGTGTGTGTGTGTGTGTGTGTGTGTGTGTGTGTGTGTGTGTGTGTGTATGTGTATGTGTGTGTGCATGTATGTATAAGAGGGAGAGATAGAGCTACATAGTGGGGTGGGTGGTTGGTAGGCTCTGCCACGTTGTGCTGGAATTGTAATGTGCAGGTAATCTCTGGCATTATTATAGAGGTGGATCCACTTCAACATACATTGTTGTCCTGCCTGGATTTACTAGAGGGCTGTACCGATTATGCTTGATGTTTAACTCATTGCATGTGGATATGGTTTGTTGCTAGTGTTTGGCAGAGAAAACAGCTATTGACAGCCTCTCAGGTTTTAATGAGCACATGTAAGTCTGCTCTACATATTGATGCAATAGAAGCCAGCACACATTGATTTACACAATGAATATTGACTTGTAATTGCAAGCTGTGTCAGGTAATTGAAGGGTTCCCCTAAGGTAAATATGGCTGTGCACTCCGCCATACATGTAGCCTTCTTTTAAGGTTTATATTGTTAAACATGAAGCACTTATTTGGCCTCCCGCATGTATTGAGTTATTGATTATGCTATATTATGCTGCACTTCTCAGTAGCTATGAAGACTAGTTAGTGCTACTTACGTGACCTTCGACGAATCAGAAGTCTCAACATTGATCACATGACCACGTATTAAATTGCTTAATGCACACTTAAGTATGCATTAACAACTTAGTTCACAATTTTCTAAATAACGCCCAACAGAACTATGGTCAGCGAGAGAACTAAATGCTTTAGATACCAGTTGGCAGTGCATTACGGGACGTGTTAGTGCACTCGGACAATTAAGAAACGGTCGAAGGTGGATAATGCACAAGCCGAATTGTCCTCGCGCACTATCTGAATCCCGTAATGCGCTGCAAACTGGTATCTAAATATCAAGTATTCTGTATTATTAATCTGGGATACTAGGAAAATTAATTATATAGTGATCAGGATGGTGAAACATGTGTTTCCTCTGTCCTCTGACTGGAGATCTTACAAGCTCTGCCTGCGTATAAGCGGTCAAATAGTAATGGATAGAGATTCTGGTTTGCGACCTTGCTTCTCATTTGCTGTCACTCTCTTGTGTGCAACACTTGCCATAGTCCATGACACATGGCCTCTAAGCCTATAGCCCCATCGAAATATCATAGACATTATGTGTGTATTTGCCACATTGTGCCTAATGCTCTATACAGCTGACTATGCTCAAATTTGTGCTTACTTAATCACAAAGTTATGCTATGCTGAAGTGGTCACAATTCTTCACCTTCATTACATCCATATTTGTACATTACAAGTAGCTGAGTGAGCAAAGGCCAAAGCACTTCGTGTTGTGTAATCTCCATGCAATTGGTAGGGGACTTTTAACATTTGTCAGCCGCTGTAGTGCTGCTGTAGTGCTGCTGACTGATTCTAGCCGGAGGCAGTGACTCAGGGGAGAGACTAATCACCCCTCATAACAAATAGTTGCTAGACGATACAGGCAAGCTAAGACAGTAGCCTTGCTCTTCACAGGCATAGGCTACATGTCAGTGAACGGCAACGACTCCATTTAATGCACAACGGGATCGATGTGGTTAGTCTAGCATGTAGCAGTTATAGCTCTGCTTGGCCTTTGCTTACACCCATGTAGCAACTAACCTTTTGTGGTAGTGTACCTGTCATCGCGAGACTAGGCCACATAGTATTTGCTGGAAAGAGCTAGCTTCATCTCACCCTTCAATACAGACACACATTAGTGTGTTCATGGGTCACAGAGCAAATATTATATCCAGGAGTGTGTGCGTGTGGCTTCTGTTTTCATTTCCGTCATGTACGCAAGGACATGGACACAACCAGGCCTAGTAATAGATTGCCTGTAATAGATTGCCTGTAATGTGACATAGTGCTGGTATTAGGATGAGCATAGTAGTAGGGATCCGAACATTGCTTGGTAACCAGTTTGACCAGTTCTGTTACAGAAATTTCTCAATTACTTGTTGTGAGTAGCTTTGTACGGTATGTACTCAAGTGACTTTAGCAAGAGACTACTTCAGTCCGCGTAATGTCGTGGCTAGTACAAACCTCTTTTCAACTCTCGAGACTTGTGTGACTCAGTATAAATACTATGGGAGTTTTCTCAAGGGACACTATCATCAATACTCCTAAATCAACTCATGCATACTGAAGAAAGCCACAACAAGTACATGTGATTGAGTCATCAATAACATTTGGACATTCTACTCTCTGAAATATGGTTAATTGCACCAGCAGTTATAACTTGCCTGCAACTACAGTATTGGTGGCAGCTGCTGTTGCAACCCTTATTCAATGCACTAGTGTGCAGAATTATTATGTATTGTGCACCACACTGTAGCTGTATTGGCTAATGTCGTGCACCACTATTCAAGTAATCATACCATACCTGTCCTGTATAGTTTAGATTGTACACAAGCTCCTAGAGACGCCATGTTAACCTCTTCCAATTAATGCCCCCCACATGCAGCCCCCACCCCTCCCCCCCACTCGTCATCCTACCACCAGAGTATCCACCACGTCTCAGCACACCACCCCCAGTCTCACTCCTACGAGCACAACGAGCCCCAGCCCTCGTCACCGCAGCAATCCTTCCCCAACCACACCAGGCCTCACCTACAGCCACCACCCCTCCCTGTGAGTTGCTGCATCTCTCAGGGGGTCCTCAGGGGCTCCTAGTCAATTCAGGGGTACCCGGTAAATTTTTCTCTCAGGGGTACCCGGTCAATTTTTCTTTCGGGTATCTGGTCAATTCTTCTTCCAAGGCTACCTGGTGAATTCTCTCAGGGGTATTTTGTCAATTGTCTTCTCTCAGGGGTACCCTGTCGATTCTTCTTTTAGGGGTACATGTACCTGGCAGCCTTGTAACCGTAAAAACCAGCTGAAAAGCTAAATGGCTTGCTCACTTGCCGTCGGTTTTCCTGTTGCACTTATAGCGTATAATTGTACTCGCTGTAATGTATACATGTAGTAATTTGGTGCATGGTTTTCAAGGGGTGGTGGTCGAATACTACCCCTCTCTTTAGCTGCATAGTTTCCCTGTGTTTGATGTACAAGTATGTGACCTCATATCCAGTGATGGGCATTTTGTATTGCCACTTGAGTGGACCAGGAGAAGCTTGTTGAAGAGATCTGTGCGTATACCTTGGAGGGTCCCTGGAGCAGCCTCGTTACCACTGAAACAGGGGGTGATTTAGTTAACCCTTTCCCAAACTCACATGGCACCAGCAAGATTATTGCAGGAACTGCAGCTATGATCTCTAGCAAGAAGAGCGCTGCGGCACAGGTGGGAAAGTACTGTGGCTGCAGCAGAGCTTTGCTGGCAGCCCTTGGTATCCGCTGCACAAATCTCCAAATCTCAGCCATGCTTGTCACAAATATTATTCAGCACTTATTGGGATAATTATGTAATGATTTGGCCAGGGAGATTTAATTGCACACGCACACACACACGCATACATTTGTACACACACACACACACACACATACACACACACACACACACACACACACACACACACACACACACACACACACACGCACACACACACACACACACACAGTCACGTCCACTCCCCCCAGAACCATCTACACCCAATGATTTCGAGGTAATAGCCATGTATGACTACCCAGGGCTGGAGAAGGGGGACCTTCCCCTCACGAAAGGACAGAGAGTGGTTGTCTTTGATAACTCCAGAGAGTACTGGTGGAGAGCGAGGAATGACCTGGGGTAAGAATACTGCCACATGCAACCAGAAACAGGAGCAGTACAGAAGTTGTTTAGTCGTGTGGCAAAGGTTTCTATTTGTGTACACATGTATCAATGTTATGTTACATTGATGCACACATAGAAAGGAGCCTTTGTTACGCAGCTACATGTAGTTGCATCTTACACTAGACTGGGATAGTCTATACGAAGAAGTAATGTTTGTGTATGATTTAACACCAAGCACTGTTTATATGTGGGCTTTTTGGCACCAGTAGGCACAATTGCTCATAAATGGTGCTAGGCTTATCTGTGTACAATCTACATATTGCATGAAAGCTCAACCTTCGCTGGTTATGAAGGTACCCAGCATTAGTGTCAACTCTGCCTTTTTCAGGGCCCATGGACTGCAAAGTGGTTGCCTATCAGAAAACAAAGTAGATTTTCTGAACAAAGTAGTGCATACCCATAACCTAGGTGAAGGCCACTGACTCCATTTAGTGCACATTATCATGGTTAGTTAGTCTAGTGGCCATAGCTCTGCATGGTTTTCGTATACAGGAATGTATAGCAACACTCCTTTGTAATAATAGGTTCCAAGTACTCATTATACATCCTCACCTGTCAGAGCTTTCCAGTAGTCGGAATACCAAGTATTGTACGTATGATGACGTGACGGTCTTCTGCGTATTCTCACGCAACTGTACACATATACTTCATTAGTGAAAGTCGAAACTGTAACAAATACACAGACACATGGACAGAAGATTTTAGTATTGATAAAGTAGCTGGGGGATCATACAATCATATAGCAGCTGAGGTACCATTGCAGGCAGGTACTGTTGTGTATGTATAGGATATACCACGTCTACGAGGAGTATAAACGCAGATATACTCCGCTAGATGGTTTACCTGAGGCGATAGCTGAGGGTAAACAGCCTAGCGGAGTATATCGCGTTTATACTCCGAGTAGGCGTGGTATATCCGGCTTATACAACATTTGACCAATCAGTGGAGTAGGTACCTAGAAACGCTGGGCTAGCATTCCCAGAGGCAGCAGTTATTTATGATGTCATATTACATGAAAACATGAAAGTAGTATAATAAAACATGAAAACATAAAAGTAGTATATGACCCTTTATACTCCGCTTCTGCTCCAATCAAACACCTTGGATGTGATGTAATGTGGTATAAATACTTGTACATGTATAATGACCCATTGTTCCCTCTAGCCGTGAGGGCTATGTTCCTAGCAACTATGTGAAGTCAGTCGGACTGGACAGTGAAGAGTAAGTTGCACTGCGTTTTTACTGTTAATTGCTACATACCTGCACTCAAACTGAATGTTTCTCCTTATTGCTGATGTATACTGGCAAGTCGCTTTGAGCTAATTTTATAATTATGGATGTCTAGAAGGAGAGTTAGTGACAACAAGGGTCAGACTCTCACAGTGCCATATGGTGTTTTTTCTTTCTGCCTCGAAAACCACATCATTTTATGTGCCTCGAAAATTTGGTGCTGTACGGCGGTTGTGTACATCCCATTATACTCTGGTCGATGCAATTTGGATGATGTCATCAGCAGTGTTGACCCCCCTTGGCTAGAGGCAGTGCCATAATTTGTGACATTTAAGCATTTGTTTTGGCTTGGCCAGAGTCCTAGGAATCCCGGCCAGTTTGACGTACATGTAATTTTGGCGTCATAAATCTCAGAATCTCTTAACTCATAATACATGTACATGTACGTCACAATTGTAGCTAGGCCTTGCTGTACTTGGCAATTATGTTAGATAGGAACATATTGTAGTTGTTCTCTGCAATAATTCTTAGATGCAGTCTACTAATGTCACACAATAAATACATTAGCCTTGTTCCCAGGCTCTATATATACGACCCTATTTAAGCGCCTGGTTGCTGGAGTATTTCTGTAGCTAATTCCAGCCACGATCCAACCATTGGCAAGCAGTAAGAGTTTGTTCCTCGGTTTGAAGGTTCTAACAGCCATATTACATGACCTTGAATTACACACTCACTTGTCATATACAACAGTGGAACCCCTCTTAAAGGACACCCCTGAAATAAGGACACCTCTGTATTAAGGACACTTTGCTATGTCCCAATTTCCCCCTGAAATGAGGACACTTCTAGGTCCCCAAGGTGTCCACAATAGAGAAGTTCCACTGTACATGTACTGTGACTCCTGGGATAATATTATCAGTCACCTAGCGGGAGTGGGTATAATCGATCTCCTTGGAATGTTAGCCGGAGTGAAATTAGTTTCTGCAGGGAGATATTGTTATATGTAATACACTCTTAGAATTGTAAGAACTCAAGTTTTGGCGAAGGATACCTCGCAACATTGCTTTTTAATTTTATTTATTTTCTCTTCTCTTTCAGCTGGTTCTTCCCGACCCTGTCTCGAACTAGGGCAGAGAACATTCTAAAGGCTGAGGTGAGTTCTCTTCTGTGCCACTGTGTGCATGATGATGACCTGAAACACATGGTGCGTACATGTACATGTACATTGCAAACTTCTGTGAGAAGATAAGCTTTCTGAGAGAGTAAAGAAATCCCGAAAAATTGGGACCCAGCTGGGGATTGAACCCAGGACCTTCTGAACACTAGTCAGATGCTCTTACCAATTGAGCTACTGGAGCCCCCTTGGCAGCGGAGCAGTACGCAAGCTTTATATAGCCACTAAACCCGCTAGTAGCACTTGCCAGTAGGACCCAGCCAATTCCAACTGTAATTATGTACATGGAAAATGGAGAGTCTATGCCATTGAACTCGTAGACAGCTGTTTTAGCCTATTTGGTCCTCGTCAGTGTGGTATAGCACCCAGAGTGGACCAACAACTTCTAACTGACCAGCATCTACAGCTTTTTTGCATTAGCTATGCACAGGCCCCCAGGATTATATGTATGTTTATCTCTGTTACTCAGCAAGGGAAACAATAACTGCTCATGCAGCTGCAATTAATAATCTATTAGCTCCACACTAATAGTCTGTGTTTATCTTCTGAGTGTTATTGCTCTGCTGGGTGCCAGTATTTGCTGTGGTGTACCTTAAATAGTAAAAAGCAAGCAATAACTTCCTAGACTTTTCATTGACAAAACTCAAAGTCCACAACCGAGTTGTGTTTATCTAAAGTCGTATTCATGTGTGTAATCCCCCATAGACGATGCAGTTAATTCGAGCTAGGGTATGTACATGTACATGTAGATTGATTTGAGACACGTATTGGGTTCTCTTGCTCAAGCATTTAGGAGAGCTTTCTGGTACTTCCACCTGTAAAGTCAAGCTGATTATACGCTGCTTCTGGGGGCCCCCAAGGTTTGATATTATTTTACAACTGAGCCCTGAAACCCTGGTCATCCAAAAATCACTCCATCTCTCGGATGCATCGCAGTCTAGTTACTGTATTACACATGTAACTAAAGAAATTAGCACAGTTAGCCAAATATGAACATGATACCGGAGTACATGTACGTGTTTGTTTGCAGGGATGTATGTGATACAGGATGTGTATAAGGATTGGGGCTTTCCCTAGATACTAGATGTAATTGTGCAATTATGCTGACCTAGTGTGCTTCCCCAGTCATGTACACATATGTACGTATGTACCCAATTGTATTGCGTGGTGACATTATCCTGCAGGGATACCATATATATGTAGCATGTCACCTATACTTTTAGTGTGTGCAACTCCTAGCTATATATGGGTATTACGTGTACATGAATTACGTGTACATGTATCATCATATGTACCCCGTGTGTGTCTTCAGAGAGAGAGAGAGAGAGAGAGAGAGAGAGAGAGAGAGAGAGAGAGAGAGAGAGAGAGAGAGAGAGAGAGAGAGAGAGAGAGAGAGAGAGAGAGAGAGAGAGAGAGAGAGAGAGAGAGAGAGAGAGAGAGAGAGAGAGAGAGAGAGAGAGAGAGAGAGAGAGAGAGAGAGAATACAGGCCTGGGAACATGGCTAGATTGATTGCTAATTTTGATCAGGTCTGGAGGTGCGGCTAGATTGATTGCTACTTTGAACATTCCCTCTCTACTCTTGATCACCATGGAGTCAGTGAGGGAGAAGCAAGGCCTATGTACTATAGTCTCTTCTTAATGGCTGGATATGTAGAATCTTGTGTGCGACCAGGGGAGCATAATGATATCATTTGTTGCTCCTGGTGTGACATGCATCTGAAGTGCTATAAATAGAGCCTACCCTATTCAACTCTATCACACAATCCCTACTGATCATTGCCGAGCGCCTTAGCGCGAGGCAACTAATCCTGCATCGTATCTCAGCAAGCGTTTGTATATATATATATATATATATATGTATGTGTCACACTTAGGAATGCAATTATACTGCGTACTGCGCATGGCGACCCCTACTGTTCATATGTAATATTTCTGTGCTCCAGCAATTCTTTCCTATCACTGCTTCTGATTCGTATAGCCATCGGTGCCACTGCAATGGCGCCATATTGCAAGCACTGGACACTAGTCTTGGTGTGTGATCGCCTGTGCTATCCTCTGCAGGGCAAGGAGGGAGGCTTCGTAGTGAGGAACTCCAGCAGAGAGAACATGTACACCTTGTCAATATGGTCAGTTGAGAGAGTTGAGGGGGGGGGGGGGGGGGTTGAGGGGGTGGTGGAGTTTTGGGTTCTCTGGGGTTGAAGTGGCATCATACCCAGTGTTCAAACAGGTGGAGGAGTGCATGTACGAAATTAGCCAATATTATATGTTCAACCTCACTGTGTGGCCCCGTGTAGTCACAGTATGGGGAAGGAGAGGCTGAGTATGAGATCAATGAACGGATATATCACTCCCACCAGAGCTCTGGGAATGATCTAGGGTTGAGGGAGGGGGCCTGGAGCTAAGGGACCCAGGATTGAAGAGCAGGACCTAGGATTGAGGGGGCTAGCTAGCTAGAGTTGAGGGACCCAGAACTGAGGGAGCGTGTTTGAGGTACCCAGGATTGAGGGGGTTGCAGGATTGAGGGGGTTGGGGTTGAGGTACCCAGGATTGAAGGGGTTGGGGTTGAGGTACCCAGGATTGAGGGGGTTGGGGTTGAGGTACCCAGGATTGAGGGGGTTGGGGTTGAGGTACCCAGGATTGAAGGGGCTAACTTAGGGTTGCAGGATTGAGGGGGTTGGGGCCCGACATGTATGTTATTAAGGAGGGGTATCTGATTTATGGCTTGTTAATTTGTACTCTACACAATGAATCAATGATGTAGTGATGTCAATATTCACTCCTGATACAGAAAATGCGCTGAGGATTTATTCTCTGTATTTCTCTCCAGTCACGAGGGCCAAGTTAGACATTACCACATCAAGCAGGACGACAGCAAGAAGTACTTTATTTCAGAGAAGCATCGCTTTCCAACCATCAAGGACTTGATAGATTATCACAAACTCAATGGTGGAGGTGTGTGTGTGTGTGTGTGTGTGTGTGTGTGTGTGTGTGTGTGTGTGTGTGTGTGTGTGTGTGTGTGTGTGTGTGTGTGTGTGTGTGTGTGTGTGTGTGTGTGTGTGTGTGTGTGTGTGTGTGTGTGTGTGTGTGTGTGTGTGTGTGTGTGTGTGTGTGTGTGTGTGTGTGTGTGTGTGTGTGTGTGTGTGTGTGTGTGTGTGTGTGTGTGTGTGTGTGTGTGTGTGCGTGTGTGCGTGTGTGTGTGTGTTGTGTGCGTGTGTGCGTGTGTGGTAGCCAGCCTGTGTAACAATTGTGTGTGTGTAGTTCGATCACGTCATTGTTCAAAGCCTTCTATCTCCGAACTTCTGTTACAGGTGGGGGCTCGTACGCAATTGATGCTTAATTACTTCGATACTTGCTGCATCTATGCAGTGTATTTGAGCCCCACCTAGGCGGAAGTGCTATTTAATGTGATGACACAATCAAAATACATGTACATGGTACATGACAGGATAATATTTCATTCCTATTGTCACACGTGTTTTAGGACTTGTAACAAGATTACGGAAGCCTCCAGCACAGCTTGCACCAAACCTTCACACCCTCTCTCCAATCTTTGGTGAGTCCAGATTTTCTCTCTCTCTCTCTCTCTCTCTCTCTCTCTCTCTCTCTCTCTGATGGAGTTACCAGTCTGTCACCTTGTGTTGTTGCATCTCTACTGCTTCAGACCAACAGTGGGAGATTAACAAGTCAGAGCTGTCGCTGGGAAGAGAGCTGGGCAGTGGACAGTTCGGGGTAGGCTACAGTGCTGTAGAGGTTTTGTGTGTCTGTACAATGAGCTAATTTTGTTCCCAGTGTGTTACTTCACTTACTTGCATGAAGAAGGCTTACGTAGGCTTACGTGTACACATGCACACTTGCACATACTCACTCACACACAGCTTGTGGGGTAGGTAACAGTGCTGTTGAGGTTTTGTGTGTATGTACAATGTGCTAATTTGTTCCCAGTGTGTTACTTCACTTACTTGCATGAAGAAGGCTTACGTACATACATGTACGCATGCACACTCTCACATCCACACAGCGTGTGGTGGCAGGCAGGTGGAAGGGAAAGCGTGACGTGGCCATCAAGATGATGAAGGAGGGAGCCATGAACGAGGACGACTTCATCGAAGAGGCCAAAGTCATGAAGTGAGTGTGTGCGCTGTAGGGAGTACAAATATACTGGAAAAAGGACCATTCCATCCAGTACTCTATCCGAGATAGAGTACTCTATCTCAGATAGAGTACGGTTGTGACGTTAGCACGCCGGCGCCTTTGATTCGCCCACGCACCGTGCAGCAAATTCTCCAACTTTATAGTGAAATGTACACACATATATGTGGTCCATGGGAGTACAGTGTATTGGCTGTGGTGTGTGTCTATGTTTCCCCTCTGTCAACAGATGGTGCTTAGCTGTTCCTGTTGGTCCATATTCTAGACATAATTTGGACATGTTTTGGGCTTTTGAAGCTTGAAACCACCTACATGCTCACATGTGTTTACACGTTTGTACATGTACAAGTAGTTGTGCTTGCTTCGTTCGCACAACTACTTGTGTTTGTAAAACTCGCTCGCTGCGCTCGCTCTGTAGAGATAGAGATTAAAGATGTGATCTGCATGTCACTTGTTGATTTGTAGGGTAAAGTTAGCTAGTAGTGTTGCTGATAGCGTACATGTAAGCGAATGGTACTGATTTCGTTTAAAGCAACTCAGCATGGCTACTGCTGTAGTAAGCACGAATACTTCAATGTATAAATGAGCACAGTACATTTTCTTTTTGTGCCCAAAGTGCTTTGGTTGCCTTGGTGTAACAGATCTATACTGCTGTTTGTATGGAATACCTTGCATTCACCCGCTGATTCCAGCTGGAGGCAGTGACTCAGAGGAGAGACTACAAACAGCTGCTAGACCAAACAGACAAGCTAGCACCGTAGCCTAGCTTCCATAGGCTACATGTAGGCATAAATAGTGCCGGCGCCTTGAGTGGCAACGACTCCATTTAATGCACATCGACATCGAAATGATTAGGTTAGCATAGCAGTTATAGCTCTGCTTGGCTTTCACTTACAGGACTACATCGCAACTAACGTTTGTGATAAAGTGCCTGTCATCGCGCCTCGTAGAATTGGCTGGAAGAGCTAGCTATAGCATCATCTCGCACTTTAACAGACACGTGGTACTTTGACCTGTGACCGCAGGTTAAAGGTGCATCCGGGAGCGCGTGCATGTGGCTTCCGCTTCCGTTTTTGACACTTATGCACAGACGAACGAACACACGGACACAACCAGGCGTAATAATAGATGTACATGCATCTTGAGTAATTATGAGAGATGGGGGCTGCAGCATAGTGATCTTAACCTCTTGTATAGGATTTACCAATCCGGGGAGCATCTAGTATACAAATACATCTGATTCATGCACAGTATCTGTTTACCTTTTCAGGGACTTTCAGCACGAGAACCTGGTGGGCCTGTATGGCGTGTGCACGCAGCAGGGGCCAATGTTTATTGTCACAGAGCTGATGGTGAACGGTGAGTGTTGCTGTTTAGACTGCCTGTACTGTAAACACTGGGCACATATGGTGGCGTGGGTTGTGGCCTGCTGCTGGGGTAATTACACTTATTATTGTGATGAGCCTGATCAAGCCCCAGTCAGTGTATACATATACATGTGCTGTATAGTACGTGTCTTGCCTCCTGGCCTGACGGCAGGTACATGTTTCAATCACGTCTCTGTTGAGTGACATGATGCTGTCTTCAAACTTGTGGAGCATAAACAAGGACATATCTGTAGGCTTAATTACTGCAGTGGCAAGATTATTAGAGTTTGAATGTGTGCCTTGGATACGTGTAAGTATGTGTACGAGCTCTTGAGGTAGACAGCGTGATTGGGCAATGCTAGTGGAAGCCTCAAGCAGTACAGCCCGTTCTCTCTGCTGCCTGGTAAGCCGTGCATGTGTTGTGTAGATAGCTCCAGTCGTTTCCTTCCATTTTCGGTTCATCTCTGCTGCCTCGTGAGTTGGCCTGCGAGACTACGGCCAAACTTGCCTGTGGAATTATCTGTCATTGTATTGTATGCACTCCCTCAGGCTCTCTCCACAATCCTAGTTTATTTTGTGTGTGTGTGTGTGTGTGTGTTTCAAAGGTGTGTGTGTGTATAGACACGTGTTACAGTACAAAAAGCTTTAACAATATTGTACCTTTCAATTTGGAATTAGTAATGGAATATGGACGAGTGCCTCTTGATCTGGCTTCAGTTTGTATGATAGGAGTTTGAGCCCCCTCCCTCCTCCCCCCTCTCCCCCCTCTCCTCTCTCTCTGCACATGCAGGCTGCCTTCTGCAGTATCTACGCCAGCGCAAGGAGATGGTGGAGAAGACAGAAATCATACTAGACATGGCTCTTCAAATCTGCTCTGCAATGCGGTACCTTGAGGCCAACGGATTCATCCACAGAGATCTGGTACATACGACAGCTCGTTTCTTTTTTTTAAGAACAACAAACCTGCTAACTTACCCCCTTGAACTCTGCTCTAGCTTGCCTTTACCCCTTGAGCTTAGGTTCAAAGCACACACACCTTTACATGTGTACTGTATGCCTGTGTAACCAACTTTCCACTTCTGTCCCCTTTGACAACCCCTGGAGGGCCATGCTAAACTGCATGTATGTTCAGAGACTTATTCTCTGAGTATAAACTACACCACTAATTAGCCAGTTAATACCGGGTATCCCCCACCATTGACATCATATTGTGTTATGCATCAGGGATAATGTCCTGTAACAGTTTTAGGGCCTTCTGACTATTAGGCCAGGAGTACGTCTGTGTAGTTTCTCTAGCTAGTAGCCACTGTGTGTCCACACACTAGTCTGTCGTTGACTTATTGGTGTTCCTTCCAGGCTGCACGCAACTGCCTAGTGGGGGAGAATAACATCGTGAAAGTGGCTGACTTTGGTCTGGCGAGGTTTGTGATTGACGATGAGTACACTGCTTCGGAGGGGACCAAGTTCCCCATCAAGTGGGCGGCGCCGGAGGTCATCACACACGCCAAGTTCAGCAGCAAATCGGATGTCTGGTCGTATGGTGAGTGAATAACTCGGGCCTTTATAGGAACCTGCCACCTCGAATGATGTGAACGTGTGTGTGGTTTCTCTTTCCAGGTATTCTCTTATGGGAGCTGTGGACGGGCGGCAAGACACCTTACCCTACCTTCACTAATCCTCAAGTCTTGGATGAGGTAGGTGCTCACTTGAGCTGGCAGTCTTGGTTGGAGAAGAAGTATGGGTCGTGCATACACACCTGTAACACGGGAATGGCAGTTACCGTATTCTACGTATTGTCCACCCATGATGTAATATCCACCTAGCCCGTCTTTGATCGAAAGTTGTGTACATGTATCCGCCCACCCTTCTTTTACCATCAATGTGAGCTAACTAAACTTAGTGCTACTCATGTGACCTTTGACGAATCAGAAGTCTCAAAGTCGACCACATGACCGTGAATTAAAGTGCACTTAAATGTGCATTATCTGCACTTTCTAAATAACGCCCAACAGAATTAACTATGGCTGTCTCAGGTCAGTGAGAGAACTAAATACTTTAGATACCAGTTGGCAGTGATTATGGCACTAGTTAGTGCGCTCTGACAATTAAGTAACTATCTTGGGCAAATAATGCTTTCGCCTTCGGATCGTTCGTTATCCGCCCTGAACCGTTACTGAATTATCCTCGCGCACTAACTAAATCCTGTAATGCACTGCCAACTGGTATCTACACATTACCAAAAATTCTAAGACTGAGCAGAATCAAGCGACATAATTCAATATTTGGTGTCCATATTTGGCTAAAAAAAAGGCTATCCTTATATACGTACATGTACCTTGTAGCGTCGCTTTGCACATTGCACACGCTTAACGCTTTTGAGTGGGAGGATGAACTATTACATCTTGTACTTCATATTTTACAAAACTACGTATTATTCGCCCACCCCCCTCTTTTAACTAGCACTTAAGTACTCTACCCATGTGCGGAAAATATGTAGAGTACAGTACACGTAATGCATGTCAGATTCTGAGTTTTTTGCAGCCTGAATTGCTCCATGATTTCTTAGTGGACTCCTTGCCTTGTTCCCGGGCCCCCGCTCTTTTTGGTTGCACGCTGTAGGGCCTGGTATCTAAACCCATGTGATCAGTTTACTAGCATTATGCATGGATGAGGACCAATTCAATAGACGGCAGCATTACTCTACATTTCACCAGAGACTTTGTTTCAGCGGTACGTCTTTGGCACAAATGAGTCGTGAAGATTTTTATAGCTACAATTCACTCGTCTGAGAATTGCAATAGTGCTCAACCGCCTACAATAATCACCTTTCTACCATCTTTCAACTCTTAGGCTTGCGCACCTAACTTACCGGGTCCTGCAACAGTTCATGTAATTACCTGAAAAAGGTGCATGCCTAGGTAGTGTTTGAGCACATTTACACATTATTGCTACTCACGGGACCTTTGACGAATCAGAAGTCTCAAAATCGATCACATGACCGCACATTAAATCGTTCACATGTAATGTACACTTAAGTGTTCACTAAATTATTTAAGTGTGCATTAACAAGTGAGTGCACACTTTTCTAAATAACGCCCAACGGAACTGTAGCTGTCTCAGGTCAGTGAGAGAACTAAATGCTTTAAATACATGTACCAGTTGGCAGTGCATTACAGGATTTAGTTAGTGCACTCGGACAATTAAGTAATGGTCTCGGGCGGATAATGCACTAGCTTTCGGCTTGTGTATTATCCACCCTTTAACAGTTACTTAATTGTCCTCCCGCACTAACTAAATCCTGTAATGCACTGCCAACTGGTAACTAAATATTACTAAGTGTGCAGCGTTATGTAATTTACTAATAACATAATACGTATTGACGTTCGTTGCTCTGTGCCATAGGTTCTGATGGGCTACCGGTTGGACAAGCCGAAGCACTGTCCTCGAGAAGTGCATGACCTCATGTGGAAGTGCTGGCTGGCTGTGAGTGCTGACTATACGTTATGATTCAGGAGGGCTGGGATTAGCGCTCTGGCTCTGTTACCAAATATTGGCTTTAAAAGCCACCTCAGAGAGCACCTACATTTCAGAATAGTTGTCTTGCATGTGCCTGTAAATGTATTCACCTGCAAACGTCATCACAGTTGTAGTTACAGCTCATTGTCCTTAGGCATGCATTACTTGTTCTAATACTACTGGCCTAGACTGGTCTGAAATTTATCTATAAACATGAAAATTAAAGTTTTTGTCTCTGTACATCGTTCATTCACTGACTACTATCCCAAAACACGGGACAGTGTTTGAGGAATAAAGGTGTATAGTTTTGTATTTACCACCATTGGCTTTATCACATACGCAACATACACACACACACACACACATGTACACACACACACACACACACACACACACACACACACACACACATACATGTACACACACACACACATACACACACACACACACACACACACACACACACACACACACACACACACACACACACACAGAACGCTGATGAGAGACCATCGTTTACATCACTGCATGACAGTCTTCAACAAATGAGCTCTGATCGTGATGACTATTCGGAAACGGTAGACTAAAAATGTTTTCTTTCGTGCGTTTCTAAATATTGCTCGTCTTCTGTTCCAACAGTTTTACATACATGTATATTATGTAATGGTGCTATTGTATTGTCTGTTTGTGTGGGCGCTACTGCTGAAGATGTTTACTGATGGAGTCTTTGTTGTGTGTTCTGTAGTGCGTTACTAATATTGTGTTATGCACAGCATAACTGCTTTGTGTTATGCCTGCTGATGTTTATTGGTATAATAATATAATTATGTACTTTTTTTTTACGTACACACAAATTTTTTTTATACTAGTATGATGTTCTACTGGATGTGTATAATTATACTTGTGCATTGGAGCTGCATAAATGGCATTTGAAACACTGTGCTGATTATTATAACAACCCACCTGGTGTATAACTGCCCCGTTGCCAACCCAGCAACCAAAGTGCTATTGTTACGCTCCTATCAAACTTTTGGGTAAATCAGACCATAGCTACAATCGTAATAAAGTCCATGTGGACTTTACGTATTAGCTATGTATGTTCAGTCATCCATATTATGCGTGATGCAATGCCTAGTGTGCCTCTGGTCTCTGAAATGGAGGTTCAGATCTGGCACGAGACTAGTCTCGTCTCCAGCTGAGACCTGATGTCTACGCATGTGACTACACGAGGTTCTATTTGTACAGTTTCATATCCTCCTCTGTGACACATACTTACTATACATAGTGTAAGTCTGCCATTGACCTTTTAGTGTACCATGTCAATGATGTCATGCATGCCCCTACTCTCGTGCCCTGACGAATATTTCGCGAAATCTCCATCAGGGCACGAGACTAGCATGCCCCAGCTGGGAAGCGATCATGTGCACTATAGTTGAATACAGGTCATGCATGTACAATAATATTAGCTGTGCTGTCTAAGCATAGCTATAGTAGAGTGTATAGTCCTACTATCTATGGTGAACTTGTGTAAGTTTAGCACTTTCAAAATTTCACAGTAGAATCTGAGTGAAAACCGCTACCTTACCGTAGTTTTACGTAATATTTTGCAAACTCCCTGAGAATTCACTGCATTCAAGCCCAATCTTCTGCAGCACAGCTCCATACTTGCAATTGGCCCTACCCTGAAAATTTTAGTCTCTTCCCCCCCCCCTCCATCAAACTTCCAGCAAAATTAGTCCTAGCTTGAAGATTTTGCCCACCCCTTAGTTTTTAGTCAGCAAAATTAGTGTCGTAATACAAATTTATAATACAGGCATAAACAAAGAATGCATGTATAGCGTGTACGTTGTGCAGTTTTGCATGTAAGCAAATACACTATTTCTTACATCTGCTACAATGCCATGTATTGTTGCTACTCAAAGCTGCATGTGGTACATCGATGCAGTACTCCGTGCATGTGCTATATCACCTCTCATAGCCAGACCACTCAATCCACTTTATTATTTGGCATCCTACAAGTGCAGTATACTGGGACTTCGTCTACTGGACAAACTCTGTCAGCTCAACATTAAAGTTATGGCAAGCCACAATTTACACTCATTCTGCAAGCCAGAGAGTGCTGGGAAGGCCCACTTCAGAAGCATTTGAGCTGCATCAATGATACTGTCTGAGTAACCAGGATTCAGCAGGATCTCTCTTATCTCTTTTTTAGGCAGATTAAGTTTCTGGATCCAGAATTTTCCTGTTGGTTTTGTCTTGGCTGGTATTTGTCAACATCAATCACGTCGGGCTTCTGCACTATCTTCACTAACTGTCTCTGTCTCCTCTTCAGCATCAACTCCTTTGCTTTGACGTTCTTTTCTACTGCTTTATGGTCTCGCATTTGTTTCTTGCTGCTACGCTCTTGATCTCCCTTCATCTTTTGCTTCTATGCAGCTCTCGGTCAGCTCTTTCACCGTTGCTCTCAAAATCTTTGGGTGGAGGTGATGGGATGGAAATGCAGGGGGTAGTGCATGCCAATGGAGCTGTGGCAGGAAATGGCAGGTGAGTATTGTGTAGTACCTGAAGTGATGGTAGTTCAAGAAAGACTGCTGAAGTTTGTTACATGTAGCTAGCTACGAGGAGGCAAGGTGGTGAAGGTCTCCTTGTGTGGGCACTCATCACTACTGCAATGGGATGAAATGCAGGAACCTCATACTCCTGGTTCATCTCCATTAGGGGGAGAGAGAGAGATCTTCATCCCTGGACATTCATTGTCGGGAGGGGGTTAAAGCATGAAAGCCTCATCTTCGTTAGGGGGCAAGAGAGGGTCATCATTGGGATATTGATGAAATGGTGAAAGCCTCGTCCTTGATCTCTGAGCTCCCCTCATCAGGTAAAGGTGCAGTGATGTTATCTCCAAGAGGTGAAGGTGCGGCATATGGCTTGAGGTGGGGCCCTGTAGCGCGTAGACTTTTTGGTTTGTTTGATGGATCAGCAAGCTCATATATTATGCTACATGGGAGAAGGACCTTTGTGATTGTGTATGGTCCCAGATACCCCTCCTTCAACTTGCCTCGTTTGGTCTTTTGCAGGTGAAATCCTTCTTCATGTTCAGTACCAGCTGCTTGACCTGGAATCACTCTGGTTTGGCATGATTTTGGTCATAGTTCTCTTTCTGCTTCTGCTGTGCTACCAGGATGTTAGGATATCAGGCACTTTCTACAAAGCTTATAATTATATAATTTTTCATTCTCTCGTTGCTCCCTTGTCTCCTGCTCGACTTTTCAAGTATCATTCTCTGACGTTGCAAGAGTGTTAATGATGACTGCACATTGTTCTATACATCATCATCAGCCAGTTCTTGACCAAAACACCATCTAGCAGCACTGAGACACCATGTTTAGGTTTACTGGCTGTAAGAATATGGGAATGGCATGAGCTGCTGTGTAGCAGAATGAAACCAGTATTGGATAGCATTCAACCTTGGACCTGTACTTTCACTTTCAATTTCCAAATTGATATTTAGTATAGTCAGCATCTGAGATTCTGAGGACAGATTCCTTGTATTTTTTGGCTGCTTCTACTGACAGATGAATGATGTTATTTGAAGAGGCGGAAAATCACAAACACCTGACCACTCAGAAGTTGATTCAGTAGTAGGAGTCATAAGATGATATCACTAGAATGCATAATATATATGTGCAGGACATTCAGTGCCCAGTCACACATACCCAGCAGCATACTTGCACTTTGATCTTTTCACTGTTCCATCTGGTGTACAATGTACTGTGACACATTCTATGTCTCAGAATTCAGAAAGGCTCCTATCCAAGGACAGGCTAGCACTGGCCCCACCAAAAAGCAGCCCATTGGTAAATTGTCTCCTAATCCACAGCAGCCGACCCACACCGGCCCCAGTGAAAAGCAGCTCAAGTTTACCCCCACCATACAGCAGCAGCCCCACACCGGCCCCAGTAAAAAGCAGCCCAAGTTTACCCCCACCACACAGCAGCCCCACACCGGCCCCAGTAAAAAGCAGCTCAAGTTTACCCCCACCACACAGCAGCTGGCCCACACCGGCCCCAGTGAAAAGCAGCCCAAGTTTACCCCCACCACACAGCAGCCGGCCCACACCGGCCCCAGTGAAAAGCAGCCCAAGTTTACCCCCACCACACAGCAGCCGACCCACACCGGCCCCAGTGAAAAGCAGCTCAAGTTTACCCCCACCACACAGCAGCAGCCCCACACCGGCCCCAGTGAAAAGCAGCCCAAGTTTACCCCCACCACACAGCAGCCCCACACCGGCCCCAGTGAAAAGCAACCCAAGTTTACCCCCACCACACAGCAGCCCCACACCGGCCCCAGTAAAAAGCAGCCCAAGTTTACCCCCACCACACAGCAGCCCCACACCGGCCCCAGTGAAAAGCAACCCAAGTTTACCCCCACCACACAGCAGCCCCACACCGGCCCCAGTGAAAAGCAGCCCAAGTTTACCCCCACCACACAGCAGCCGGCCCACACCGGCCCCAGTGAAAAGCAGCCCAAGTTTACCCCCACCACACAGCAGCCGACCCACACCGGCCCCAGTGAAAAGCAGCTCAAGTTTACCCCCACCACACAGCAGCAGCCCCACACCGGCCCCAGTGAAAAGCAGCCCAAGTTTACCCCCACCACACAGCAGCCCCACACCGGCCCCAGTGAAAAGCAACCCAAGTTTACCCCCACCACACAGCAGCCCCACACCGGCCCCAGTGAAAAGCAGCCCACAACAAAACTCTTTCCAGTGAGCAGGCAGGGCAAGTGCAAGTGCTGCAGTGCGTGCAGCGGGAAAGGAACAAGCAATGCCAGAAGAAATCTGAAGTTGGGCCTACAGCAGTAGCTATTCACAAATTAGAGAAACATCTCAGATGCATATGGTTAGGAGTGACTTGACTGTTTTACAACAATACAGATTAAAGGAAAGGGTGATTTCTGCACGGAAACTCTAAGAAATCAGAACTATTAGTGAAGGAAGGGGTAGAAAATTAAAGTCTACGGAGTTCCCGGAGTTACCAACTATTCTACTCTATGCATTTGGAGAGCATGATACTAAAGAAGATGGTGGTGGGGTGGAGGCTCATCCTAGACTAACTACTGGGACACTCTATCGAGCATTGGATAATGTAACAACCATGAAGAGTGCTAGGGATATCCTGCTATCTCTTGCCCCAAGTGGCTTTCAGATTTCTCTCAGTTCCTGTTACGATTACACAGAGAATTACAGAAAGGAAGCTGACAAGCTATACAACATCACTCTGGTAGGGGTGTTAATGCACTTTTATCTCTCAAGAAGCCTCCCCGCACTGGAGTACAACAGCTAGTTGTCAACTTACACTGGACAACAGCAAACGTTAATCTCATTGTAGATAATTGCCAGGATCTGTCCCGTTGTCTGATTGTTTCTAAAGATGCTAAAGCAGTGATCTACATAGCTCAACTGACATGTCACCTGTCCAACACCCCGGTCCAGATCACACATATCATGGGACCAATCCAGGACGAATGCGATAACACCAATGGTGCTCCTATTTTTACAGTCAAATGTTACAATTTTACCATCCAGTACTGTGGAATCCTTACAAATAGGGGTCTCTGACATCACTCAGCTTCATCTTACTCGCACTGGACAGGGTATAACACTGCTTAATTTATAATTTTACAAGCCAGAAACTAATTTTAGATGTCTGAATGAGCTTTGTTACCTTCTGACCCTCCCAGCATTGGATGTGTCCTTCAGGGATAGAAACACCGGTTGTCTGAAGAAGGAACTAACATTTGTGGTAGATAATGGCCCAGCTGAGCAGCCAAGTAGTGCTCTAGTACAAATGTGTTTAGTTCGCCTGCTGAATCTTCTCAAGCTCAACAAAGTCACTTAAGTATCCTTTGCTGAGTATCACAGCAAACGGAACTTTGTTGAGCGTGTGCATGCGGAAGAAAGCCGTGTTCTGTCCAAACACGGTCCCTTCAGAAGCCAACCCCGTCATAATCATTGTTATTATTGTTAATTAAAAATCTGGAGGGTGTCACCTTTATGTTTTTGATTTATCCTGGGGGGTCAACATTGTCAAATAGTGTCTGGAGGGCGTTAACTTCATTTTAGTTGATTTGTCCTGATCATGGATCACGACTGGGTGATGTGGGCGGAGTCATCACTTCCGGTTGGGCCTAATTATGCAAATTGTTGGCCAGGTTATTGCAACTTCCGAACTTGTGGATCTATATAGCTCGTTGAAGAATATTGCGTTATTGCAACTTCCGAACTTGTGGATCTAGCTCGTTGAAGAATATTGAAGTTGCGCAAAACCGTACCCAGAAGTTATATTACAGCGCCGTGCATTAGGGGTGAGTCAAGCTTAATCCACTGTACCCTGTACGCTGAGTAGCAAAGTCCGCCTATATGATCATGCAGTTGTTTTCAGCAGCAAAGAATTGCGACCATAACGGCTATATGCCATAGCGACTTGGGTTTTTGTCTCGTATCATGACAGAGATTTCCAATCGTCCCATGTAAAATTGTTGTTGTTTTTTTTTCGCTGGGCGGGGCTCTGGGTACACTGGTTTTTCACGGAGAGGGCACTATCAAACTCCAGCTGCAGAGCGATATGGCTGAGTGTTATGACAGCTATTTCAGCCTTCATCAGAGATACATTTTTTTATTTTCCCTTAAAGGATGGTCGAAAAATATGTGAAATACGGTTGGGATGAACTAAAATTCTGTATAACATTGCTTAATTTACTCTCTCTTCCATAGAAAGATGTATGTCATAAGTTATCTTGCTTATTCATACCACATTAATGCATGTCTGAGAGTTTGATGGTTTAGTTGTCTGCATCAGCCTCAATAGAACAAAACACTACCACTTAATATACCCCAACAAACCATGGATTGCCAAATCTGGTTGCAACTGTACAAAATGTTGCAATGGGGGATCTGCATGACAAGTATTCAAAATTCTCTTTTGTTCGTCTGCTGAGGTCACTGCCTTGACTCTCCGTTTCTGTTTTTGGACGAAAACCTAGCCATTTTCCACCACTAGCATTGTGGCCCTCTTCCGCACAGCACGCTTTCTGTCCTTGCTCAAGTAAGGGGGGTAGCCGTTCGTCAGAACGTACTTGATAGCGAGTTCCAATATAGCGTCTTCTTTATCAACTGCTTCCATTCCAGTAGCTCAAGATACACTTCCGGTGACTCGCTGGTCTTCTTATAATCGCCATCTTCCGCCAACTTCAGAGTTTGACAGCTGTTGGTACACTTTTATTTCAGCCGCGGTCCAAATATTACACCGTAAAACCAAAATATTTGTTCCGGGGGGAACATTTTTTACGGGGGTCCAAATATTCCGTGACAGTCCCCCCCCCCCCCATTTTTTGTTGTTTGTGTTACAGAGTGGAGCCTGGGTCTGAATAAAAAGGTGAACTGTCAGCCTCATAAAGACCATCGGGTTATTTTTTAAAAACAAAATTTTTGGTGCTTGAGTTATGACTTTATTATTCTTGTCAGACCATAAAATCAGGTGATGGTGCAATTTTATTCAGTGCATATTTCTGTGTACTTTGGTTTTTCCTGGTATAAACATTCATAAGTCAGACACTACCCCCACATGTGTTCATATAATCATAGTCCACACATGTACATCAACATGTTAGCAAAATGAATTTATACTGGAGACATGCAGTGTTTTATACACCCCCTGATTGTTTCTGTGCAACGTTATGCTCTCGTCAGTTGGGTGTGGTCTAGCTCATAAGCTAAGCTCATAGCTCATACATGTACATGCTTAAGCTTACTAGGCAAATGTTCGTGATAATTTTGTCATGTGCATGCAGGAGAGATGGTTCTCGTGTGCCAGGTTCGGATGATGATTTCTGTATATACCGGTAGGTGGCAGCTGGCATCATAATCTTTTTTTGGCAGACGCAAAGTAGAAAATTATAGCCTTACACATGGCCATGTAGGTAAGGGGTGTCCCTGCGTGCATGCTGTTGGTGGTGGCATAGAACTGCCTTGTGAGTACACACTTCACTACGAAGAAAGACCACTCACATGTAAGAATAGCGCTAGCTATGTACAACAATCTCAGAGTACAGTGTAGTCGACAAAGCGCGAAAGTGACTGTTGAGACCAAACCTAAAGTTTAATTTGCATGCTCTTGTACTACTGTATTTGAAAAATAGCCCATGATTAATAAGTACCCCATATAGTCTGTACCACGAAAATGCGCATTCTCTGAATAGAAGTACCGGTACTTGTACTCCAGTAATAATGACATGGTCTTCTTGCGTATTCTCGCACATTCACATTTTATTAGCACACGTCACATCTGTAACACGTATGCCTGGACACAACACACACACACACACAAACAGACAGACACAGCTAAGATGATATTGTGTCCAAGAGTTCAATCCAATAGCAGATGAATATTACTTCAATCCAATGACACACACATACTTTGGTTGAGTTCCGCCCCTTGTATGGTACAAGCATGCAATAACAAATGAATATTGCAGTCTGGATATGCAATAACATACGGTAAACTACGTATTATCCGCCCATCCCCCTTTTTGAGTCTAAGTTACGTCGGAGGGTATTTATGTACTTAGTATCCGCCCACCATTAAATACCATCCATGCGAGCTAAACATGCAACCAACAACTGAAAATTCCAAGACAACGAGCAGAGTCAAACGACAAAACTCGATCTTCAGTGCGCTTTAATTGGAATACCGACGGTAAGTCCGTCAGCCACTTCGCTTTTTAGCGGATAATAGTAGTCTGCATGCTTCTATAATAGGTACTTCAATACAATTTGCATTCACTGTGGTGCGGTACTTGCCTAGAAAAGCTATACTTACCTTGTATACTCGCTTTGCATACCGCGCGTTTGGAATGCGGGCGGATACTACATCGTATTTATAAAAAGTACGTATTATCCGCCCACCCCCCTCTTTCAGCTTGCACTTAAGTGGCCCGCCCATGGGCGGATAATACGCACTTTACAGTAAAAGATATTCAGGTGGCTGGGGTCATACACTAGCTATTAGGGTAGGCAGAATAAAAAACAACTTGTAAAACTGTGAGGCCGAAATAAATATTAACCCTTCGAATTCCTTTTTTACAGTGTACCACATTCTGGTTTGTATGTCATTGTAAACAGTAGCTACTGTTGCAATAATTTTGGCAGCCCACCTTAGGTTGTTGTGTTACTGTAGCTAATTCAGAAAGACCAGCGAGGCTATAGATAAAACATTTGGCCCATAGCTAGATAACTTTTCTTCACAAAAATGTGATGGACTAGTGTGTGCGCAAGTTGAGAAGTAAACATTTTCTGTCACAATTGAAATACTCATCTTATTTCTCTGCTTGTTATTGAAGCCACAGCTAAACACCTGTGTGGTTTCTGTCCTACCAGCGTGGTGTACAAAAAGTTTCTTTCAATCTATACTTTTGCTACACTGTAACTGCATGCTTTAGGGCTCAAACCTGCTCTATGTTAAATTAATATAGACTCTTATAATTGTCCTTTGGCCACTTCATTGACAGTGGGCACTGTGACAAACTAGGAGAAACATACCCCGCGCTGCATAATTCACAACTGGGACCTGGCAGGACTGCAGACTGGAGTGCCAATATGAACACGTGACCAGCGTCCGTATATGCCCGGCCCCCATCGTATTCTAGTTGTGACCGTATTAAAATGGCAGAATGTAACGTTGTTAAATAAGAAAGAGCTACAGACGCAGCGAATGGAACCGCTTTGGCGACTATCAGATACACACCCGGACATTTTTTAAAAAAATTTCAATGTTACTGTCGTGTTTAGCAATAGCTTAACACTCTAAATCGCGAGATGGCCTGATTTTTGAGTGGACGGACAACGGACGGACAGACAGAACCAATCGCTTAATCCCGCCGCCGCCTACGCGCCGCGGGGTAAAAATATGTGCATGTGCCTACCAAAGTAACTTAGCATGCGATTGTACGTACAGTATTTGATTACTGTCTACCTTATCAGCACTGTGCATATACGGTAATATTTTCACACAGCTGAAAATGTCCGAGGGCAAGCCCTCTGGTGCAGACCAGTCCACCTCTAACGGTGGGGGTGGAGGGGACCCAGGAGGGGGGAGTGGTCAGTGGGGTCCTGTTGAAAATGGTGAGTAACTCACTCCTAGACATTACAGCAGTCTCACTTTTAAGTTATGTCTCATCAAAATTGACTACACAGGACTTCAGTTACGTTTGAAAGACCAAGAACAACCTCTTCAAAGGTTTACGTACGCCTGGGCTCCAACTACTCGAGTACCACAGTCGATAAACTGGACCAATATCACAGCAGAAGATGTCCAGTATGACCACATCAGATGCCACACTCTGCAAGAAGGAGAAGATTTGCCTTCGCTTGTTTCAGCACTTGATGCCAATTCACTCTCTAGGGCTCTGATTCTCATTAATGTTAAAGACACCTATCAAATCCATTCTGAATATCTATTGGCTGAAAGTCATTGGAAGATCCCAATGCTGGTTATAACAACCAATGATGGAAACTTTCTTACGGCTCTTCTAAAGCAGCACCCGATGGGTATAGAAGCAAGAGTGTCTATGGAGCCAGGTCAACCTGCCCAGCCCCAGTCCCAGCCTCAGTCCCAGCCCCGCCCCCAGCCCCGGCCCCGGCCTCGGCCCCTGTCCCAGCCCCAGTTCCACCCCCGCCCCCAGCCTCGGCCCCGATCCCAGTCCCAGCCCCAACTCCGGCTGCAGCCCCAACCCCAGCCTCAGTCCCAGCCCCGCCCCCGGCCTCGGCCTCGGTCCCAGCCCCAGTTTCACCCCCGCCCCTGGCCCCGGCCTCGGCCCCGATCCCAGTCCCAGCCCCAACTTCGGCCGCAGCCGCAGCCCCAACCCCAGCCCCGGCCCCGGCCCCAACCCCAGCCACAGCCTCAGGCCCAGCCTCGTCCTCAGCCCCGGCCCCGACCCCAGCCCCAGCCTCGGGCCCAGCCACAGCTCCAGCCCCAGCCCCAGTCTATCGGTCCTATAGCTGATCACTCAGCTATAAATGGTATGCTATGAACTTGCAAAGTTTAGGAAAAAGAAAATAGATATTCACTAATTGCAGAGCATATATTGGAGTGAGTGTTAGGGAGCCCGCATGTACGCTAGCATGCTTGTTTTTGCCCGTCTGTAATTTGTATGACACTGTGAGAGAGAAGTTTCCTCTTGCTCTTATGCTCTAACTTGAGAATGTACAAGACTGCTAATTACATGCGTGCACATATGTGTATGGTCAAGTAATATGGCAGTAACATGGGTAGTAGATGTCTTTGGAGTCTGGATTTGACCCACTCTGCCTATCATCATAAGCAATATACTTTTGCTATTCCTTCCCTAAATTGCTCCCCAATTGAAATCAACAACAAGCAGCTGGCCTTCACGAAAATCCTGAATGGATAGCAAAGTATGTGCAGCAAGCAGCTCTTGGTATAATGCAGATGTAATACGACTGTCTATAGTCTTCATTATGAATGCTTCATACAATCTCACAAAAATATCTACATGCATGGGAACTACTGTTGCACTGCACAAAAGTATTGTAAGCTCGTTTTGTATTTTTTATGTTAGCTGTTCTTTTTGTATACAGACACTGACAATATACCTTTTGTTTTTTTAGGGTCTATAGGTCATGGAGCAGGTATTTATGATGAGTGGGTGACCATTACAGCTGATGATATTCCAATAAACGGTATGCTTATAGTTGTGGAATCCGTTTTATAGGTGAACCGTTTCTTTAAGTGTAAGGTAATGGCATAAGAATAGCTATGCCATTGGGAGCATACTTTTATGATGTATGAATGATAGCTGTGAAATATTGAACCTAGCTGTAAGCAATTGACTTTGGCAGCACTGGGGCTCCTTAATTGTGCACAAATTTAGTGAAGATAAGTTTGTCCACACCTTTACCTTTGTGTAACTGAATGAAGTGGGGGCCTGGGAAGGATACCCCCCTGTCAGAAAGTACTCATACATGTAGAAAGAGACAATGGTACCGATAACTTTTGCCATAGCTTTTATAGTGCAGTAAGTGCATGCTTTCAGTGGCCAAGAGGTACCTACACTTCCTTAATTACGTATTGACACTTGATTTTGACTTTCACGATTGCACATTTGGACTTTCTGTTTCTTGGAACTTATGACTTTCGACTTCCTATTTCTCAAAATTTGATTGTTTTTGGACTTCCCCTTTCTTGAACATTACCCTTGACCTAAAACTTTTAAATATATGATCTTCAACTGTACATGCATGCATCTGACTTTCTTCAGCTGGGCTGCAGCCTCACTGGAACTCTTGCCGGTGTAGGCCCGGGAAAGAGAGTATACTGATCAACAGTAATCATGTATATGGTTCAAGTCTCAGGCCAGCAGTCCCAGGATTATCAATAGGTGCTATAACCTTGTTGTCATAGTTTGACCACCCATAAGTTGCCACTAGACATTGTAGTGTCGTGGGTTTACCTACTAGCCGATCGTGGCGGATTCGCTAGAGCACATAAAACATCATATGGCATGTGGCAACTTCCAAGACCAGAGACAATTATACTGCACATGCGCAATGGGATACAATTACGTAATGGCCTAAATACACTACACTCCTCCCTACCAAAACAACAAGTGATAACTAATGCAAAACCAAGGAGTGATACAATAACCATAAATTAAAGAGAACTGTTCACATGAAACGATCCGGAGCTCTACACTCCCGCTGTGGGTAGCGTCGCTCGTTCGAGGGAGGTTCGACAGATGGGCGTTCGTTTGACGGATCAGTCTCGGGTGTACGATTGGGGAGGACTGGCACGCTCCAGTCGGTGTTCGATGCTACGATGGGTTCTCGAATATCACCACAGATGCGCAAGTGGTCCAGGTGACGCTTCCACAGCTGGCCACCGTCGACTTGAACCCGGTACGTCAGCGGACCCAATCGCTCCACTACCACTCCGGGTATCCACGGAGCACCGGGCCTCAGATTCCTGGCCATCACAGATTGACCAGTGTGCAGCTCTCGTGAGCGTGCCCGCTTGTCATGGTCGGCTTTCTGCTGAGCCTGCTTGCAGCCAGCACGCCTCTCAACATCTGGCCTCAATAGGTCCAGTCGGGTGCGGATTTTCCGTCCCATGAGTAGTTGGCTTGGTGTTTCGCTTGTGGTAGCATGGGGTGTGGTGCGATACGTCAGCAAAAAGTTCGATACACGCTGAGACAACGGGAGAGATGTTCCGTGTCCTGCCTTCATGGCCCTCTTAAAGGACTGGACAAATCTCTCAGCCGCTCCATTCGAGGAGGGGTGGTAGGGTGCACACCGGATATGCTTGATGCCGTTCATTTTGGCAAAGGTCGCGAACTCTGCTGAGACAAATTGAGGTCCGTTGTCAGTGACTAGCTGTTCGGGCAGTCCATTTGCTGTAAAGATCTTTCTCAGCTCACTGATGGTCTTTGGAGCCTCCGTAGAAGTCATTTCCACGACCTCTGGCCACTTTGAGTAGGAGTCTACGGCGATAAGAAACATCTTCCCTAGAAAGGGGCCGGCGAAGTCGATGTGCACTCTCTGCCAGGGCTTTGCTGGCCACAACCAGGGATGCAGTGGCGCTACGGCAGGAGCACTCTTGAAGGCCTGGCATGCTTGACACCCCCGAGCACACTCTTCCAGCTCTTTATCGAGGCCTGGCCACCACATGTAGCTGCGTGCTACTGCCTTCATCCTGGTCACTCCTGGGTGGTCACTGTGCAGTTCTTCGACCAGCCGAGCACGGAGTTTGCTGGGCACCACCACTCGAGTACCCCACAGCAGGCAGTCTCCTTCAGTCGAGAGCTCGTGCTTCCTGTTCAGGAAAGGCTTGTACTCTTCAGGTGTCTCCGTAGGCCATCCTTCCCTTGCATACAGAAGCACCTTACTCAGCACTGGGTCTTGGCGGGTGGCAGTCTGCAGTCGTTCGACTGTCACCGGCAAGGCCTGCATCTGCCCGATGACAAAGGCACCTTCGGCTGTCATGGAATGGCACTCGAGTGCGGCTGCTTGTCTGTGGCCTAGCGGTAGCCTAGAAAGCCCATCAGCATTCCCGTGTTGGCGAGTGGGCTTGAACTCAATATCGTACGAGTATGCAGATAGCAGGAGGGCCCATCGCTGCAATCGGGCAGCGGCTAGGGGTGGTATCCCGTTCTTCGGACCCAACACAGTGGTCAGTGGCTTGTGGTCAGTCACAAGCACGAACCTGCGCCCATACAGGTACTGATGGAATTTTCGGATTCCGTACACAAGAGACAACACCTCCTTCTCAATTTGGGAGTAGTTCCTCTCCGTGGCTGTCAATGTTCTGGATGCAAATGCGATGGGGCGTTCCTGGCCATCGGGGAACACGTGCGAAATAACAGCTCCAATCCCGTAGGCGAAGGCATCTCCGGCCATCTTCATCGGCAAGGACGGGTCGTAATGAGCCAGAACTGGAGCTGCAGCCAGGAGCTACTTGCTGCTTTCAAAAGCCCGTGCGCACTCCTGGGTCCATGCCCACTTGTGGCCAGCCTTGAGAAGAGCGTTGAGCGGGTGGAGCAAGGTTGCCAGGCTGGGCAGGAACTTTCCGTAGTAGTGGAGCAATCCCAGGTAGGAATGGAGTTCCTGTACGTTCCTGGGTTGGGGTGCCTTGCTGATGGCTTCCACCTTGCTGGTCGTGGTGTGCAAGCCGGTCGCGTCGATGCGATGGCTTAAGTATTCGACTGAATCACCCATGAAGGTGCACTTGGCTCTCTTTGCTCGGATGTTATACTGTTTTAGCCGCTGCAACACTTTCTCCATGCTCTCCAAGTGCTCCTCCTCACTCGTACCGGTCACCAAGATGTCATCGAGGTAGCAGATCACCTTTGGGAGCCCCTGCAGTACCACGTCCATGGTCTTCTGGAACACTGCCGGGGCAGAGGCCACACCAAATGGTAGACGTGTGTACCTGTAGAGCCCTCGATGAGTATTGATTGTAACCAGCTCTCGACAGCTCTCCTCCAGGCTCATCTGCTGGTACGCATGCGTAAGGTCAATCTTCGTGAATTTCTTGCCGCCAGCCAGCGTCGCGAACAAGTCATCCGGCTTGGGCAACGGGTACTGGTCCACGTCTAGCACGGGGTTGATCGTGACCTTATAGTCTTCGCACAGTCGAATCTGGCCATCAGCCTTCGGTACAGGAACAACTGGTGCAGCCCACTGGCTGTGTGACACCTTCTCAACAATCCCTTCCCCTTCAAGGCGATCTAGCTCCCGGTCAATGGCCTGCTTTAGGGCAAAGGGGACTGGTCTGGCTTTGTGGAACTTTGGCCTACACTCTGGCTTTAGGTGTAAACTGGCCTGGAAGGTGTTCATCAACCCTGACCCCTCTTCAAACACCTCAGGGAACTTCCCTACTAAGGCTTCTGCTTTGCTGGACAGGGCAGCCATTCCAATGCTTTTCCAGTCAAGCCTTATCTGCCTGAGCCAATATCTGCCCACAAGGCTTGGCCCTTGGCCCTTGACCACATACAAGGTCAGTGGGGCACTCTGCTTCTGGTAGCTCACCTCCACCTTCATCTGTCCCACAACAGGCATTTGCTCGCCTGTGTAAGTGGTCAGGATGGCTTGCGAGCTGTCTAGCTGGCACTTCGGGAACAGCTTGGTCTGGGTAGCACTCGAAATTACCGATACAGCTGCACCGGTGTCCACTTCCATGGGTAGCTGCTGCCCGTTCACTCCCATGGTTACGACGATGGGGTGAAGACCCTTGCCTTCGACCCTGAATAAGCAGTCGAACCGCAACCAATGACCACGCCCCCAATTTTATTTTTCACGTGCTCACTTTTCTACAACAAGATGGCGGCGTTTTTGCGATTCGGAAGACCGAGTGTTTGGAGGAAGATTTTGCGAATAAGATCGTGCTAAAGCCTGATTAAACAAGAGGAAAGTACGGAAAAAGAGCTAGGTTAGTCTTTTATGTGTATTTTTCTTAAAATTGTTTGGCTCTGTGGTTTTACGGCGGTATTTTATTCCATATAGTTGAATGGAGAGACTGCCTAGTCAGCACAAGTCGGGCGTTTTCGACATGATATCGGTGCCCAACCACTCTGGATCGCTGTGAGGGGAACGAGTAAGTCTTGTAGCAGTTATTTATTACAAAATTGGAGCCTCAGTGAATGGGTACAAAAAAGGTACCAAGGATTCCTGCAAGCAGTTTGCTTGCATACTAGATACATATTCACATCAGGGCGCGTAGTTGCAGAACTTTACGCTGTGACTTCTTTACCTATGAAATAAAGAAAAGTACAGTTTTTTATGGGGGTCTAGCATTTCATTCCTTGATTTCTGGAGAGGGGTTGGGATATTTTTACATACTACCAAATGAGGACGGGTAGCTACAGTGAATTGTTCCCGTACCTGTAATCATGGTGGATGTCATCATTTTGATGATCATCCACTCTGTCCTCACTGCTAGCACTCCGTGGTGCAACATTTGTGCATCCGTGGCATCTGTTGTACATGGCATGGACAGACATGGTAAAGTCAGCAAGCGTTATAGAATATTTTTAAGATATAGGTGTATTTTTAATAGCTGCTAGGTTGTTGGGCTAACCCCTTAAAATATGGCCATCAAAAGCGGCCTGTATATCCTTTTGGCTTACGGTTGGGGCTCTTAGTATATAATGCAGCCCTCACCTACATTCAGGCCCGCACTTCTGATCCTTTTTTCTGCAACCACAATTTGATCTTTGTTGACAACCGCTTTTACAGGAACAACCCTTTGTTAGTCTGTGTACTCTGCTGCGTACATTTTCCATATTTTCTTGTGTGTCCCAATGAATGTGCAGCTGACCATCCTTTAGTTGCCATCCATGTTCACTAGGATCCAGGAGGTGGGGATGAGGGTCATAGACCTGCTGATACATGGTGGATACCCAGCATGTTCTCAGCCAATGGAAGTTTAAGGAATCCCATGAAGGGAGAAGGTCTTCTTCATTCTGTATTTCAGTCCACACAGCTTCTCGTATACAACTGATCCATTTCTTATGGTGTTCCGTTGGGGGGGTCATCTTCTGAATAGACTGACTTAAAACAGGATTCTGGGTTAGCCGATTCAAATGCTCCTTTATGCTTGTTAAAGTAGAGGCATCCCACTGGCCTAATGAATGGTAGGAAACCCACTTTTTGATTTTCAGAGTGTGTATTTGTTAGGTTTCCAATGACATTGACTCCTGGTTGGTTCATTGGAGCATTTATGAACCCGGAATGCCGTAGCAGTGTTTTGAGGAATGTAATTTTTCCTAATCCGTGCCAGTAGGAGATGTAGTCACAGCCTGACAGTAGGTAACCTGTTTGCAGCATGATGGGTCTAAGCTGAAGTGGTAGCTCTTGCAAGTCTGGGTCGGTGTCGAGTGCAACCATGAGAGCATTGATATCAATATATTTTTTGTCTGTAGATCCTGGCATGTTGATCTGTAAAATGATGTGAGTTTGCTGTAGTAGATCTTTGCAACTGAGCCCACAGTGTAGGATGTCAGCATCCGGGCAGTACATTAGTAGGTTTTTGCTGGGGAGTTTGGAAGCAATGTACCACAACCTTTGATCAGCTTCTTCCCAGGATGAAGCTAGGTTTGGTACTGTTGTGATGCCATCTGTAGTAGCCTGCAATGTTTGATCGATTTGGGGGCCTTCGTACCCTCCAGTGATGAACAGAGAGGTCTGTTTTTGGAGTGTTTTTTTAGCTTCATAGAGAAGTTGATATGAGAGAAAGTTTACAAGCTTTCTTTTGCAAAGTCTACAAGATAGATACTCTGACCACTTTCTGGGAAGATGAGTGTCACAAGTAATAATCTGTTGGCAGAGACACAGTGTTCCTGTTGACGCAGGTTGACTTTGATCTCTCTGGGCTCTTTCGGGGTCTTTCGGGCTGGGCCCATTCCTGTTCGGGTGATCAATTGCCACTGCAACTGAAGTAGCTCCTTTCTTGAAATGTGGCATGATAAATCTCGAATAGATGACTTTAGAGTAGTCACCGAATGTCTTGTGTTGCCCAGAGACTGGTGCACTGTTGAGCATGAACATTCCATCAATAACTACACTGTCAGGTGACCAGTTTTGCGGTAGCCATGGCATCTGTACATTCTCCCACCTTTTTGTGTAAAATGTAATTGAGGTAGATTTTTGCCCATCCCTCTTCGTTCCGTCTGGTTTGGCTATTGCCAGAGGTAACTCATAATACTGTTCTCCCCTAATGTTGTCCAGTGGCCTTTTGTCACACTCACTGAGACGACGTTTCAGGCACTCCATTACTTGTTTGTGATGTTTAACAAACTGGCAATACTTTTTGTGGTCACTTTTGGCTTTTCAAATGTTTTCAGTGAATACCTTTTCTTTGACACCTGAGTGCTTGGAGTTTTCACCATGTGAGCTTCATAGTAGGATTTAAATTCCTTCTCACCGACTTCAAGGAAAGTTAGAAGGTCCAGTGCTTGCTCAGTGTTAGTCTGCTGGTTTGAGAATGGATTTAGTAGATTTTTGCTAGGTATCTGAAACATTTGTTTCTCTTTAATTCTTGCAATTCCCTCACTTATGTTCTCTGTTGACTTCCTCTCTTTTGCAGACAGCTGCAAGTCGTTAACATGGTCCGGATCATGTGGATTAAAGAGGTCTGTGGGGAAGAACACCTTGTGTAGGGCACTCATCATGTGGATTTGGTGAGGAAGAATGTCAGACATTTTCTGAATGTAATCTGGATTTGTGTAGTTTAAGGCGGCTTTGGTCTTCTTGTTTATCACCATTTCATGTGCCTCGTCGAGTGCCACAGATCTGTACTTTGTACCACTAAGGCTAACGACAAAGCCTCCTTGCTCAAAGTGGCGTATGACACTTCGTGGATAGGCCGTAATTGCTGCAAGGTGATGTAGGATAAGCTCCCTGTAGTTTTGGCGATCAAAAATATGGAACAGTGGAGCTACGTAGCCGTTTGATACTAGTCATTCGTAGCTGCCAATTACCACTTCTCATTGCTAGCCACAATCCAGAGTAGTTTGTGTATTCATGGGAGATAAAATTCACCCAGAACCTCCACGTATCATCCTTTGATGCCATTGTTTGCAGAAAGCTGTGAAAGCCATTGTAGGTATTGTTAATTGCACATAACAGTTCCTGATGACATGTGGATGTCATTGGCAGCTTATTTTCTCTCAGCTTGCAGATTGTGTCTGTGACTTGTTTCATGAGCTGCCGGGTGTTGACAGGTGTCTGTGCTATTGGTCCGGAGGGGTACTGGTGATCGTGCCGGAGCTGCTGCTGCTATTCCTGGTTTTCAAGGTACGTACTTAGCATTACCCTGTAGATAGCTTCTCCTGCCGCGATTATGAAATTATTGGTTCGTTTAAAATTGGAACAGTTTTTAAGAGACGTTGCAGTCTCCCCTTTAAATCCCATTGCTGTAGCAATCTCCTTAAGGCCAGCTTCGTGGTATATCTTCATGATGACTGGCTGTAAATTCTTCAAAATGTGCCAATCTCCTGGGTATGGCAGAACCCAGTTGAGGTCTTCCTTGTTCTCAGTTTTCAACTCTTTCATTCGGTTATACGATTTGTAGTCACCAACTACGACTAGATATTTTAGTCGTGATCCAATTTGGAATTCTGTATGTAGCTGGTGTAGGACTTCCTCAACCGTTTGTGTTGTGTCTGCTGGTAGGTCCAGTATTGCTACATGAGTTACGTTTGAGACCTCCACCTCAAGTTTGTCAGCATTTAGAGCTGCAAATGACTTTAGGTCTCTTACCTGTTTGTCAGTGCCTTCAAGCAGCTGTTGCTCCATCATGTAGCTGTATACTTGAGTTTGCAACTTTTCCAATTCTGACTTTTCAGTTTCAGACAATTTAATATCTTGCAGGGTAGGTGTTCGTACATTCTCACTTGCAGTCTCCTCAGACACTAGCTCCTGTGGTTCGAGCAAGATTCGAGTTGGGCTGGGCTCAACCGCCTGCACACTCGTGCCGTGCCACCCTCGTCTCTGGCTCCCTACGTACACCTGGGCATGAGGACTGTTCTTGTCGATGTTGTCAAAACTGGCTACGCAGAAGGCTTGTGGATGAAGATTTGTTTGTGTGCTTGTTTTGGTCTTCTCGGCTACAGCTTTTAGGTATCTGTCATGTGTATCTTTGGATGCTGTTGCCCCTAGCCTGTTGAGAATGCCCATCAAATTTGTTGAGCCATTACAAGCATCAACAGCTTCACTAAGGAGAACTTGTAAGAATGGTGTACAACTTGTGTCCACTGTAAACAGCAGAACACTAAGTGCAAAGAGCCTCCTGACCTTTTTAACATGTTGCATTTGTAGACTACAACATGTGTCTTCATGCTGGGATGCTGTTAAATTTTCAATAAAGGTCCATAGCTCCTTGTCAACTGAAGCGATGATCGAGTCAATATTCAAGTTATCAGGAGACAAGGTAGCTGGATGCTTTGTACTGGCAAGGCTGCTGACTTCTTGTTTGATTGCCTGGTTCAAATGGTTTGCAACTTCACAAATTTTTTTATCCTTTTCTCGTTTACTATCTGGGTTGAGTAGAAGTTGACTGCTCCTTTCATGGTGCCCTTTCCCTAGAAGGTTATGGAGTGTGCTGACTGTGTCAGAATTAGCTCGGTACAGCATAACACCATATTTTTTGGTCCCTCTATGAAGTTTTAAATGGTGACCAAGCAGAGCAATCAACCCTGTCAGTAGCCAGTTTGCAGAACGCTGCGGAATAGGGGTTACTCCAGTTGTTGCACATAGTGATTCCACTTCACTAGTGAATAGAGCATGGGCCTTTGGGAGTAGTAGTGCCTCACCTGACAGTAGCCTCCTACCAACTACAATGGCTACTTTCTGCTGTGCTTTATTTAGAATTGCATGATCGTCCCCACAGGGCCCACCATTTGCTACTGTTTGGAGACCATCGAGGACTCCGAGAAGAGCGCTGTCTGTGCTGCAGGGCGGCTCCATTTTGCTGATAACAAGATGCGCCTGGTAGCACCTGTTACAGACGCAATCAAGCGAGGTTAGTTGTTTCTCAAAATCAAAGTATGTTTGAAGGTAGTCACTGATCTGGTCAGGCTCATGACAGGGTCGAAATCTCATGCCTGGCCGTCTCTGTCGACCACATGTTGCACATTCCACCTGTGTAGTGTGCTTCCAAAACAAAAGATTGTGTTTTGAGCATAACGACAACCCATGATTGTCATGTGGTATATTCTCTTGTCCAAAGCATTCGAGTAGCTGTTCATGGGTACCTGCAAAGGCTCGACTTGTCTCTCTAGAGCAGCCTTCAATACTGCACTCCTGTTGGTAATTTGATTTTTCTTTTTGCCATCTTAGTGGGATAGTATTGTTCCTGAAGTGTTTGTGTGCTGACAAGTGGCAGTGCTTGCAGATGATGGCATTGTCAGGAAGACGCAGGTCTTCTGTATAGAATTTTAGTATGTGAGCTACTTTCACATTCTTGGGCTTAATATACGTTGTTGCTGGTGTTTTGGGGTCCTTACATAGGTAGCATTTTTCGACTTGGAGGTAGCTTTTCTTTGACGTAGTCTTTGGCATGCTATAAATGTACAGCAGAGTATCAGCTTATAGCTATGTAGTGGTGATATACATGTACTCATTGAGTAGAGAGAACCTGGTAATCCGGCTATAATTTTATCCCTGGCACCTACATTTTACCACAAGCACACACAGTTATGAAGGTTTCAAAATTAGTGTTAACGGCACCTTAATTTGTCCCATAGCCATGTGCTTGCCTAGTCTCATTCCCAGACCCTCCCGCGACCGCACGGAAAATTACCAGTGTTAGCTACGATGTTATCAAGCCACAATGAGCAGCAGCAACAAATCGAGCAGTTACTCACAAAGCCATCAGCTCATTGCAGTCCTGCTTGCCATTGCGTTCATACTCGTGCAGTCGCCAGACGCTTTTCCGTTTTTGTTTTTTTTGCCTAGTGGGGTCACAGGAGGGTCTGGGAATGAGACTAGTGCTTGCCTTTGCTAATGCATATTAAACGAGTTATTACTTATTTCTATTAACATGCAATGGACCACTGATTGTTGTGCATTCACCTCTTGTAGGTCAGAAGAGGCGGCCACTATGAAGATACAGATAAACAACTTTTATGGGACATCGTAGCAGAGAGTTAGTGTTCTGCATAACTTGAAAATGTATTATTTGGGAGGGAGGGGAAGGGGGTACTGTAGCACCAAATTTAGCCTGCCAACCACTACAATACTGTAGTGTAGGGAAGATCTACCTTTTTGCTGCTGTTCTGCTAAGTTGCAGCTGCTTAGCTGATGCGTACAAAAAAGGTACCGATGTTTGGGAGGGGCTGCTGCAGGGTCGCTTGGAAGATAGCGGTTGGAAATCTGGTTCCACTTCTCTCTCCGTGGCGGGTGTGAGACGCTACCTATGTTCAGTGTACTCTGGAAGGAATGAACTTTTGTATAGTGTGGTAGTTTGCTGTGTTTTATTTCATTGTAGAGAGAACCAGCCTTTTTTTTCTGTACCGTGAACCGCCTTAAATTATGTCGCCCATTGTCATTGTAATATTTCATTTCCGGGCCGAAAAATAAAATATGCTTAGAAATAGGAGTTTTGGGTGGGTTGCGGTACGACTGTAAGGTGAACTCCTCATCTGAGACCGGCTCTTGGTTGATGGTACGTACTGGCCTCGATCTGGACTGCTGTGGTCTCTGTGTCGGTTTCTTGCCACTCCTGCACGCCTTCGCAATGTGTCCCTTCTTCTGGCACTTGTGGCAGGTGGCATCCCGAAACCGACAAGCACTATGGGTGTGGTCAACACCCCCGCGGCGGTAGCATGGCTTACTGGGCGAAGTAGGGCTGGGTTTCCCTCTCTGCGGGACCATCCTGTAAACTGGTGCTGACTCGCCGCCTTGAAACTTCTTGAAACTTCTTGGCGTTCTTTTCTGCTGCCTCCATACCTTGGTCGGTTTCTGCAGCCTTAGCCAGCGTCAAATCAGCTTCTGACAGAAGGCGCTTCTGGATGCTCTGATTCCTTAGCCCACACACTAAGCGATCTCTTAGAGCTTCATTCAGATAATTGCCGAACTCACAGTGCGTGGCGAGCCGTCGCAGCTCGGCCAGGTACTCGGCGATGGACTGTTTCTTTAAGTGTAAGGTAATGGCATAAGAATAGCTATGCCATTGGGAGCATACTTTTATGATGTATGAATGATAGCTGTGAAATATTGAACCTAGCTGTAAGCAATTGACTTTGGCAGCACTGGGGCTCCTTAATTGTGCACAAATTCAGTGAAGATAAGTTTGTCCACACCTTTACCTTTGTGTAACTGAATGAAGTGGGGGCCTGGGAATGAGGATACCTCCCTGTCAGAAAGTACTCATACATGTAGAAAGAGACAATGGTACCGATAACTTTTGCCATAGCTTTTATAGTGCAGTAAGTGCATGCTTTCAGTGGCCAAGAGGTACCTACACTTCCTTAATTACGTATTGACACTTGATTTTGACTTTCACGATTGCACATTTGGACTTTCTGTTTCTTGGAACTTATGACTTTCGACTTCCTATTTCTCAAAATTTGATTGTTTTTGGACTTCCCCTTTCTTGAACATTACCCTTGACCTAAAACTTTTAAATATATGATCTTCAACTGTACATGCATGCATCTGACTTTCTTCAGCTGGGCTGCAGCCTCACTGGAACTCTTGCCGGTGTAGGCCCGGGAAAGAGAGTATACTGATCAACAGTAATCATGTATATGGTTCAAGTCTCAGGCCAGCAGTCCCAGGATTATCAATAGGTGCTATAACCTTGTTGTCATAGTTTGACCACCCATAAGTTGCCACTAGACATTGTAGTGTCGTGGGTTTACCTACTAGCCGATCGTGGCGGATTCGCTAGAGCACATAAAACATCATATGGCATGTGGCAACTTCCAAGACCAGAGACAATTATACTGCACATGCGCAATGGGATACAATTACGTAATGGCCTAAATTCACTACAGACATAGCTTAATAATTATTGTCCCTCCTGTAGCTACCCACCAGGAGGATAATTGCCCCATGACAGTGTGGCGGGGTTGAAAAATTGGTTTTGTCTGTCCGGCGAAATTTAGATTTATCCAATAATAACATCGAAACCAACAAAAGAGTACGTATTTGTATTGATAGTGGCCAAATGCTCCGCATCTCTCTCTCTTTAATTATTTAACATCAGTATGGTCCACAAATCGTCCCAACTAGAATATGATGGGGGCCAGGTATACGGGCTCTGGATACATGTTTATATTGGTGTATACGTAGAAAAGTGTCCGTGCCATTAATATAGCAATAGGTCATGCCCAGCGGGGCTCTGATGGCACAGCCATGGGTATTTTACCAGATGTAAGTTGTAGTGCAGTGCCAGTCATCAGAGAGTACCGAGTATAGTATTGGCTAGAAACTGTTAGATAGATCCAAATTCACATTTGAGACAGGACTGATAAATAAAAGTTCCTTATTAAAGGTTATAGGCCCTACTGGAAATGAAAATGTTACAAATTTATGACTGTTCGTTGTTCATTGCTCAACAGCACAGCAAATGAAAGGCTGCAAAAGTATGCAGGGATATAGTATAAAGGCTGGCCAGGAACTGAAAATTTGTCAGTGTGTGTGGTCCTTCCACTGTAAAGGTGCTATAATGACTTACCTGTTCGAAAGACATTCGCAGCATAGCTCCTAATCCAAGTGACAGATGCTCCACATGTCCAGACATTGAGAATGTAGACTTATTGCCATCTATTTAAGAATAATGATAGCTCAAGGGTCCTCAGATTTAAAATTACTTCTGACCGATTCCGCACTTACTACATTTGATGTATTAATTATGACATCGTATTTTAATATGACGACCGAATGATGTTAACAGAATCAATATTTCCACTTGGGCCTAACCTTATATGCAAACCATGGATTAGAGAATGTACAGCCTAGGTTCATGCCTTATCTCTTTCTGGGGTCAGTTTTTCTTCGTCAATACATGTGGACTTCGGACCACTTTGGCTTTGTTTATGTTAGACTATCTGTAGCTAAAATTCACAGTGCGCTTAGCTTTGGGGACAGTGAGTATTTTAATGTTTTATTGAGCAGCTGCCAAGTGGACTAAAATTATCGTCAACAAAATTCAGTGCCAGGGGTCAATTAATCAATGATTGCAAACCCTGCTGTTTTTTAAACTGCAGACTCTACTACTGTAACAGCCAGGCATTCTGAAGCAACTGCTCACAGTATTGACCGAACACAGAGTGCTAGTGATGCATCTTCATCTGCGGAACCTAGAGAAAAACAAGGTTTTAGTTATTCCAAGAGTGCTAATTGCCAGCCCCACATGCAGCATCCATTATCCTGTTTTTCAGTCCACATACGAGTTATCCACAAAATTTTTATGTGGCCACACGTTCCACATTCACTTCTCCAACTTTGTGGCCTGGGAATGGGGCTAGAAAATTGCCTAGGCTGCAGCAGGGAAACTATTGCTAGGGAAGACAACCATGCTTCAGCGATGCTGACAATGGAGTTCTGCCATGTCTCCAAGTTGCCAACAAGTACCATGTGGGAGAGGACTAGAGTTAGGAGCGTTGATATGCATTTTATGAATGGTTGACAAGTTACATTGCAACATGCAAGGGCTTGCTTACACTCACCCATCAATGCTCTGCATTCCCCCAGTATTGTGTAAGTCTAGGATGATATGAGCACTTCGAGAGCTACAATGCAGAGCTACAGCTTTTAATTGATTTAGACCTGATGTGGGAAATCGGTTAATTTTACTAACAACTGCATACAAAAAAAAACGAGAATGCATTCATATCATAGCTAGAAGTCTCTAGCAGAGACATACCCCGCGCTGTATAATTCACAACTGGGACCTGGCAGCACTGCAGACTTGGTTGATGAAGTAGTGTATATAGCTGGCTGTATCCGAACGCAGAGTGTACAGTGCTCATGTATGCGTATCCATATATCCTATGCATATGGGAAGTGGTGGGTGTGACTGATTACCAATATGAACATGTGACCAGAGTCCGTATATTCCCGGCCCCCATCCTATTCTAGCTGCGACCATATTAAAATGGCAGAATGTATCGTTGTTAAATAAGAAAGAGCTGCAGATGCAGCGAATGGAACCGCTTTGGTGACTATCAGGTACACACCCGCACATTTTTTTTAAGATTTCAATGTTACCGTCGTGTTTAGCAATCGCTTAACCCTGTAAATCGCGAGATAGCCCGATGTTTGAGTGGACAGACAACAGATGGACGGACAGACAGAACCAATCGCTTAGCCCCGCCGCTGCCTATGCCTCGCAGAGTAATAATATGCCCTATCACTCCATAATACTGAAGTACAAGTAATTCTTAACTGATTACCATACTGCTGAAGGTTAACAATCAAGGTTGTTCCAGATAAAAGTGTAAGTGTATTAATTAGGGTTTTTTAACGCCTCTAACCTCTTTCTTCAAACCGGCAAACATTACAAATCTATGTATGTCCTCAGGCCTGGAGTAAAGTAGAATTGAGTAGTAGGGCCAAGCATTGGGCCAGCACAGCTAAAATCGTACGAAAGCACGCAGATGCTAGGCATGCCCGCCCAGGAATTTTTTTTTAGATTCTATGTTCTTAGATCACTTCTCAGCCATTCTGGGCCCAAAATTGGAACCACACTCAGTGAATGTTCTTCGTAGAAAACTACTCAGTGGTACATGTATGATTGTGGTGCACATAAATACTCTCACAAATTTATAATCAAGAAATGACTAATCGCAATAATTTTGCCCAGAAGCTACCTCCTCCACGCCCCTCCAGTACTAGTTGCATTGCGGATGGCCAGGATGGGCTAGGCCGCAATATTGACAGCTTTCTCATGAAGGAGTCCGTGCCAGCAGCTAGCCATGATGATGCGCTACACGTGTAGCCTCACATAGCAAGGGCGGGGCTACTTTATTTTACGCACCCGCTGAAAAAGTGGTAGGGCGAAAGCCCTATCGACCCTACCGCTTGTACCGGTCCTGGTCCTTTAACTGTAGTTTGCAAGTGTTTATACCATTTTCTAGGCAATGAAATGCCATTGACCTCATTTTCTACATATAGGCAATGGTAACACCAATTATATAGTTCCTTGTGCTTTTAGCAGAGAGATATAGCTATATAACATATACTGTTAGCAATCAAATCTGTATTGCATCTAATGCCACTTACTAAGCATTAGTTACGATATGCCTGATTTTTAAACACGAGCCCAAGAGCGAGTGCTTATAAATCCATAACATCCCAACTGGGCATGATTTATTCACCCCAATAAATTTATTAACCTCCCAGCAACGTCAAATAAGTAAGTGATGGAGTCTGCATCATTATTTTCAGCGTCAGTATAGATGCGCTTGATTGGATCAGCTTTATAATATCAATCACCCTTGCTTTGCTACAGATGCTCAGAATGGTTCCAGACTACATTCTCCAATACCACGCAAACTTATTCTAAATGGTATGACACTGTGTGTGCATTGTGCTTAGTAACATAAATTATTTTCATACTCAGTAATTTTATGGGTAGGTAGTCAATACTGCTCACCCACTGCACTTGTAATTGGGTAGTGGTTATCATGTAATCTTATTTCCAAGTACGTTGAAGTGGTGACTGTGCAGTTGTAGGGTTGTATATCGAGTGGAAGATGTCATGATGCTCTACTGAGTCAGGTTTTTTGCTGATGAATAGTTAACCAGTCATTATATGCGTCTGGTTGTGTGAATCTATAAGTTGGCTAATGGAAACAATAGTTGTCTGTGAGGCAGGGAGTGCTGAGTCTATTGTACATATAGCAGTGTAAGATACAAGTAGTTGTGCTCGCTTCGCTCGCACAACTACTTGTGTGTGTTGAACTCGCTCGCTGCGCTCGCTCTGTACAGATGCAGATTAAACATGTAATCTGCATGTGATTTGTTGGTTTGTAGGGTACATTTAGCTAGTAGTGTTGCTGGCAGACTGAAACGTGGAGAGTGTTACAGTGAAGATTACAATAAACTGTAAAACAGTATAGGACTATAGCCTAGCTCTTCACAGCCATAGCCTAGTGTACATATCATGTAAGTGAATGGCAGATTCTATTCTCAGCATGACTACTTGCATGTTCATACATAAGAAAGGTTCAATGTCAGTAAATGTGCACACCACATTCTAACCGGAGGCAGTGACTCAGAGAGGAGAGACTACAAACAGCTGCTAGACCACAAAGGTAAGTTAGCACTGTAGCATGGCTACTTGCATGTTCACCATATTCTTACCAGAGGCAGTGACTCAGAGGAGAGACTACAAACAGCTGCTAGACCAAACAGCCTAGCTATACCACAGGTTACATGCAGGCGAACGGCACCGACTCCATTTAATGCACATCGACATGGTTAGCCTAGCATAGCAGTTAGATTTCTGCTTGGCTTTCACTTACAGGACTATACCGAAACTAACCTTTGTGTTAAAGTGCCTGACATCGCGAGACTAAGTCTTGTAGTCGCTGGAAAGAGCTAGCATCTTCTCGCACTTCACATACAGACACGTGGTACTTTGACCTGTGACCGTGAACTGGTCACAGGTCGAAGGTGCATCCGGGAGCGCGCGCATGCGGCTTCCGTTTCCGTTTTTCACACGTACGCACGCACGCACGCACGCACGCACGCACGGACGGACGAACGAACCCACGGACACAACCAGGCGTAATAATAGATGTTGTGTCAGTTATGAAATACATACATACATCCAATATTTGATTGCCTGTGAATATGGCTAGTGTGATTTTTGTGTGTTATAATCAGCTGCAATCATTCATGCTCAGAGGAGGTGCGTCAAGGTTTAAATTATGCATCACGTCATGCACAAGCGTGCACTATTAATTGCGTTCTTTTAGCTATTACGCATGCGTACAAGTGCAGTGGCAGCTAAAACCTCGATTTTCTCACTATCTTGCCGGGGGCTCAGAGGGGCTCAGCCGCTCAAAAGGCTTACTTTTTGAAGGCGAATATCATGGAGCTAAAGATCGGGCTTCACTGTAAGAGTATATCGGTAAGCCACTCGCTAGGAGTACGGTAGATGCCTACAATGATGGTAGAAAATATTGATTGCTGATTTGTAGCAGTCGTTAGCTGGAAAGCCCTTCGAAAAGGTGACGCACAAACGCACAATTTCTCTCTTGCAAGTAAAATCGCTCGATACCCTTACTGGTCATGTGACTAGTTGACTCCTAGCACGTGATGCTGACGTACCTCCTCTGATTCATGCTGATGAACATGGCAATATTGGGGTGCTGAAGGGAGAGTTGAGTACGGTGGCCCTGGAGGTCACTCCACGTTCCATACTCTGATCACCACGTTCCAATAGTCCTCACTCCTCATTCCAATAGTCCTCACTCCTCATTCCAATAGTTCTCACTCCTCATTCCAATAGTCATCACTCCTCATTCCAATAGTTCTCACTCCTCATTCCAATAGTCATAACTCCTCATTCCAATAATCATCTCTCCTCATTCCAATAGTTCTCATTCCCCATCCCAATAGTTCTCACTTCTCATACCATACGTACTTCCAAAATTATGAACTTTGAACTTTGATTCTCACTCCTCACTCCAATAGCTCTCGTTCGAATTCTAGTGGCGCGCACGCGTGCTGGTGTGGTGCAGATACGTTATGATGTCATTCAATGTTCTTTAATTGGAATACAAAACGAATGGCAATGCTAGCTGCTTGTGCTACGACACTGTTGATGCTATGGATGTTCTTGACAGTCCAGTGTGTCGCCTGCTTAAGCAGGAATGATTCCAGAGTGAACGGTAAAACAGTGACATACTTTTATATTTGTCTAGGAGAGTAAACTTGGACAGGCTTGGAGTCCGTTGAAGTAGCAAAGACTTAGCAGTAGCGTTATTAATACGGAAATCTCTTAATTCGTGTAGATTACCAAGTACTGATGGCAGTACAAGTATGATATAATGGTGGTGTACCTCAGGCTGATGCATGGAGAAGCCATAGGGTACGTTAACCCAAGATCCTTTTTTCGCTTCTCAAACCAGGCCGTCCTGTTAATCTGAATAGATAGATCCTTAGATGAAGGCTGGGACAAGTAAAATTACCGCAACATATCCTATGGCTCCTCCATGCACCAACCTAGCCTCGTTCCCAGGCTCTCTGCCCAGCTTTTTTTCACACGTAGTAAAATAAGCTGGACAGAAAGTCTGGGAACGAGGGTAGCACCAACCTGAGATACGCCACAATTACACTATATTTCTTTTACTGCCATCAGTACTTGGTAATCCGCCCTAATTAAGAAATTTCCATATTAACGCTACTGCTAAGTCTTTGCTACTTTGCTGCCTATCCTCCTATATAAATTCAAAAGTATGCTGCTGTTTTACCGTTCACTGTGGGATCATTTCTACTTAAGCAGGCGACACACTGGACTGTTGACAACATCCATGCAGAATCTTAGCACTGGCAGCTAGCATAGCACTATTTTTATATTCCAATTAATATCTACACCATGTTCCAGCGTGCGCGACACCATACTAGAACGAGCGCCATTGGAGTAAGGAGTAAGAAGCAAAGTTCAAAGTTTATCATTTTGGCAGCATGAGGCACGAAAATGAGGAGTGAGAACTATTGGAATGAGGAGTGAGGACTATTGGATTGAGGAGTGATGACTATTGGAATGAGGAGTGAGGACTATTGGAATGAAGAGTGAGAACTATTGGAATGAGGAGTGAGGACTATTGGAACGTGGTGATGTGAGTATGGAACAAGGAGTGACCTCCAGGGCCACCGTAGTTGAGTCTATAGTGCAAGTTAGGTTCAATTCCCGTGTGAGGTCAGGTGCCTTGTGGAGTCTAATAATTGGATGTGAATATTGTATGGTGGTGTGTGTGCATGGCAGATTGAGAGTGTGGCGGTGCTTTTCAAATGCTCACACACTATGGCACAAATAACTTCGTTCCTGTAAACATACAGTTTGCACATGGCATACGTATCTGTGAATGATCTCAATCACATGGCATGGAGTAGTATGGATGCACTATGCATGTGGAAGAACTAAAAAATTAGGATACCACACACGGTATGATGGGACAATGTGCAAATTTTAAGAAACTTTATGCATACATGTAGCTACACAAGTTTCTATCATAGGTCACATGGTTGATGACTGGGTGTGCAGTTGAGTATGGGGGTGTGGTACAGATTGTGGTGGGTGTGGTTGGAAAGATGTAGGATGGTAGCTACGCGGTAAATGCATTGCGATGTGATGTGTGGGTAGTCTGCACATGCATTGCGGTGTGCATTGTTGCTTGTTTCATTGGTTTTGGGGTAGTGTTTTTTGGTGGAAGTTAATCCCTACATGACTTGTTTTTGCACTTTTTGCTATACACTGTAAGATATGGTGGCTAACAGAGTCATTTCTAATTCATCTTCATTGTTCGCCATTACGTATGCGAATTGACACCGGGAAGTCCTAAGCAATTCGACCCTCTCTGTTCACCACTAAGTGATTCGATCCTCACTGTTCACTGCTCACTGTTTACCGTTAAGCTAAGCAATTTGGCCCTAAGCCTTGATTCAGTGATTGGCTTTTAAATAAAGGGGCTGAACAAATGGGCTTTAAGCTACGTACGTATATAGATCACATGAAATCCTATCATGTCTGTGACTTCGTAAACTTGTTCAGCCATAGTTTAAAACATGACATAGATACTGACAATCGAGGTATGCTGTCTGAAATGTTACCGTCCTAAGCTGTAGAGTTCAGGGATGATTTTGATTCTGATCGGAATGAATTGCTTAGCTATGCCTTGAATAATACTCCTGAATTGCTTAGGGTCGAATCGCCTTTATTACCTGTGAGTGGTGAATTGTGAGCTGAATAGTCACTGTGCACAGCACCTGAGCACTACCTGACATATTAGTTGTGGTTACTTTTTGGTCTGGTCTTGTGGCTAGCCAAATTCAAAAACTTACCACCATAGGTATTTATGATGACTGTGTATCCCACAGGGCTAAGTGTAAGAGTCAGAGGAAAAGAGCCAATGTATTCTTTAAACTACCAATGGGCACCCTTTAGTGAGAATCCCAAGCCCATTCCCTGGATAGACATCACAGAACGTGATATCACCTACCCCCACATCCGGTGCTATCAAATCAAAACAGATGGTGAAGACCTACCATTCCTCATATCAACCTTGGAGAGTGCCAATCATGCAGTAGCATTAATTCTTATTAACAATGACAACACTTACCAGATTCATCCTAGTCTTGTCTCCCAGGATTGGAATGTTAACTTTCCAATTCTTGTTATCAAGTTTGAGACTGGTTGCTTTTTAAAAAAGCTTTTAAAGGATCATGACAGAAATGCAGAAGCCAAAGTGGAAGCTATCACTCAAACAGCACAGTCTAAACCAGGTTTGTGATATGGTTGTGCAACTAATACCTAGTACTGTGTACATTCAATCATACTTCATTCTAATTTTGTAAGGAATTTTTGGACAAGCAGTACAGTCCATCAGCAATTGGTGCCATAACCGTCTTCAAAGCCAGAGTGATGCTAAACAAGAAAGTCTGGCAACAAGAATTGATGCATTGCTGTTTCCAGCCGGTGAACAGAGAATTGCAACACAAGATAGTTCACTTTTCAAGTCAGTAATGTCAGAGTTTTTTTACTTTGAAGAGGAGGTGAGACTATCCATAGAAAAATATTTACTTAGCCCCATCTCCAGGCCTTCCCTGCACACATGAAAAACTAATTTGAAACAATGTAAAGTTAACCTCATTTACATTTTCATGTGTACAGGGAAGGCCTGGGATGAGGCTAACATTCACGGTGATTGATGACTTGCATAAATTTCTACATGTATGCAGGTTTGTGGCTCCTTCAAACAGTCTATGGCAAGTATGGTGTTTACAACACTTACATCAAAGTGCGAACAAAATTTCAAAGAAGACTTTCCCCTCTACATGGCTTTAGCTTATCGCACAAGCAGCATGTAAGTTGGAAATGGTGTTTGATGTGTATAATAATAGGAAGAATGTATGTAAATTAAGACTTAACCTGTTGTATAGTATTAGAATTCACTGTATCTAAATACCATAAACATGACTACAACCTAGCTCAATCCAGAGCAAGAGAGCAAGGTTTTACTGTACCTCATTTGCATTTTCAAGTGATGTTGATAGTACTATCAACATCACTGGCATTGGAATAAGTACTATCAACATCACTGGCATTGGAATAAGTACTATCAACATCACTGGCATTGGAATAAGTACTATCAACATCACTGGCATTGGAATATACGGAAGTCCAGGGCAGACATCCAACTTCCACTTCTACCTTCCACTCTCCACCTTCCATTATCCAACTCCCACTTCTACCATGTCTCTAGTTACTATATAAAACTATAGTCACATGCCTAAAATTATGCAGTGATCTGAGGATCCCTCGCACTGGCGTCAATTATATTCAGAGCTTGCAGCCTTAGTGTGTACCGACACCGTTGCGATGGTGATTTCTGGTGTGGATGGAATTGGATAGGACTGTAAAAACCACTAAACAACAGAAGCGGGTGATTAAGAAATGGCGCATTGAACGGTTTCAGGACGAGGAAGTGAGACAGAAGTATCAGGAAGCCTTAAGTGTAGAAGTAGATGGGTTTCAAGGAAGGGTACGCCAATGGAAGACTCAGGGGTTGAGGGGATCAGAATTAGTGAAGGCAGTGGTTCAGGATTGGGAAGAGACAATCAAGAGGGTAGCATCAAAAGAAATTGGGGAAAAGGTGATAGTGTGTGGCAAAGCGGCGAGGTGGTGGGATGCTGAGATTAAAGAGAAGATTAGGTTGAGAAGGCAGGTTTATAAGGAGATTAGTAGTGGCAGGGAAGATAAATGGGGGGAGTATTACAAATTACGTTCAGAAATCAAGGAATTGGTATGTAAGAAAAAACTAGATAGTTGGAATGAGGTGATTGTAAAGGCTAGTAAAGATTTTTATGAAAATAGGAAAGAGTTCTGGGCATTTGTTGGCAGGACTTCAAAAGGTAGCCGTAAGGGTATTGCTTCTTTGAGGAGTACTTCAGGTTCATGTGTAACATTATGAAAGGTTGGGTACAGCATCTGTGGATGATCAGTTTGATGATAGTTGGAAAGAGCATATAGAAGAGAAAGTGACAGAGTATAGCGAAATATCTAGTTTGCAGAAGGATAAGGTTTCGGATAGAGGGATTAGTTATGCAGAAATTAAAAAGTGTTCTAAAAGCCTAAAAAATAATAGAACAGGAGGTAATGATGGGCTAGTTGGGGAGCTTTTTAAGTACGGTGGCAAAGGGATGGCTAATCTGTTGAAAGTCTTGTATGGGGTAGTTTGGACAGAGGAGAGTATTCCTAAGCAATGGAGACAAGGGTTAATTGTTAGCTTGTATAAGAAAGGTGATGCTGAGGACCCGGGTAATTACAGGGGCATTACACTATTGAATGTGGTAGGAAAGCTGTTTTGCAAGATTCTAAATAATCGCTTAGTAAGCAGATTAGAAGCAGAAAGGGCTCTTCATGAGGGTCAGGCAGGATTTAGAGAGAAAAGGAGTTGTGTTGATAACATCTTTACTCTAAATGAAATTGTACAAGGTAGAATGAGGGAAGGAAAGCACACTTATGCTTTTTTCTTGATGTTCAGAAAGCATTTGACACAGTTTGGCATGATGGTTTATGGTTTAAGTTATGGGAACTTGGGATTAGGGGTAGGATGTGGAGAGTGATTAAGAATATGTATGACATCACACAGAGTGCTGTTTTACTGGAGGGAGAAGTGTCTGAGCAATTCAATATAGGTCAGGGGGTGGCACAGGCTTGTAGTATGTCGCCTATCCTCTTTTCCATTTTTATTAATCAGTTGTTAGATGAGGTTGAGAAGGCTGGGGTTGGCATTACTGTTAAAAGGATGTTAAGGTTGGGGATCTGATGTTTGCTGATGATTTTGTAGGCTTAACTACTAATGCTGAGGACTTACAAACCTTGATTAATATAGTGCAGGGGTTTGTAATAAATGGAGGTTGAAATCTAACATAAAAAAGAGTGCTGTTATGGTATTTTCTAAACAGGTTAATACAGGTGCATGTACATGGAAGTGGGGAGATAAAGACATTCCAGCGGTTGTAAGTTACTGTTACTTGGGGATTGAATTTGCTAAGAATGGTTCATGGGATAGTCATGTACAGAAGGTAATAAATAAAGGAAAGAAAAAACTGAATCAATTACATAGGTTTTTAAGTAATAGGAATATCAGTACCGTTGCAAGAAGGTTATTGTTAGTTTCGGTACTTCGCCCTACTTTAGAATATGGTAGTGAAGTGTGGGCTTGTAATAAAAGGCAGACAGCTTCCTTGGAATCTATTCAGCTAGGAGCAGCTAAAAAGATGCTTGGCTACTCTATGGTATTCGGATTGTTTCAAAATTTATTGCAAAATTCACCCATCGTTAGCGCCAGATTTAGCGCTAGCGATAGAGCAAATCTGGCGCTAACGATGGGTGAATTTTGCAATGAATTTTGAAACAATCCGAATGCCATACTACTCTTCTAAAACGTGTAATGAAGCAGTAAGGGGGGGATATGGGGTTAGAATCTTTGAAAGGCAGGAGGGATAGATGCAAACTTAAGTGGCGGTATAAAGTCAATAATTTGAATGCTGAAAGATATCCTAGACTACTACTAGACAGTGAGTGGGAAGTGAAGCCGTGTAGGGGTAGGCAGAGGAAGACCTGGAGGAAAGTAATTAGTGAATTGTTGCTGCAGTTAAATCTAGACAGTCAGGAAATACTAGCTGAAGATTATAATGTAAACTTGTTTTTAGAGAGAGTAGATGAAGCATTGAGATGCAGAGAATATAAAGATTTTAATGATGGCTTAAATAGTAAAGTTAAACTTAGTCTTTACAAGTCTTTTTGTAAGGAAATAGAATTTAAAAATTACTTGCAGGGGGTTGGGGATCCAGGAAAACGATTGTTGTTTAAGTTTAGGTCTGGTACTAATGGTCTGAATGAAGAGTTAGGAAGACATCGGGGTAAAAATGATGATAGGCAGTGTAAGTTATGTGGGGATGAATATGAGAGTGTACGTAGTACATGTGTGCTCTGGGAGTGTCCTGCGTATGATACTATTAGAAGTACTTTCATGGAAGACTTAGACAAACTGTTGGGTGGAAGTTTTGAAGAGTTTAGTGCGCTCAATACTTTCGAGAGGACGGGCTTTGTTTTAGGGTGTGAGAATTGGGAAAGATATGATTTTAAGGCTTTATTAAGGCTATAGTTAAGAGTTTTATTTTATTAATCTGGGATACTAGGAAGAATAAATTATATGGCGATCAGGATGGTAATGGTGAGACATCTGGTTGCTTTTGCTCTTGTCCTCTGACTGGAGATCTGTCAAGCTCCGCCTGCGTATGTGGGTGCGTGGTCAATGGCGTAAGCGCTACGGCAGCAACATGAGTATATTATTATTAGTCACATGCCTAAAGTGGAACTTGACAATGAATCTAAAATGGCCAGCAGACAATATTTCTACCACTGCTGGAATCTAGGCTGGCAAAATGCATTATAAAGAGTGGAATGTAGTACGGAAGCCCAGGGTGAACATCCAACTTCCACTTCTACCTTCCGCTCTCCACCTTCCATTTTCTCCTTATGTGATAGTATTTTGAATTTTCTACTTAATTTTTGCCACTTCCATTTTCTATTTTGCATATTCCACTCTTTACAATGCATCTATGATCATTTGCCGTGTGTATAGCTACATACTTGATGTAGCTAGCTGCTGCAACTTTATCTTGAGTGTTAACATTATCACTAGCTACATACATTATACAGGTTTTATTACCTTATGTGATGCCTATGGTTGTTGAGGAACCGCTGAATGACAGACGTTGTCAATCCGCAAAGAGAATAGTACACTATCAAATCATTTCTATGTACGTATGGGTAGCTGGCTAGGCAGCTGCAGAAGGCCTGGAGAGTAAGAGATTCCTTCCATGTCTCTAGTTACTATACAAAACTATAGTCACATGCCTAAAGTGGAACTTGACAATGAATCTAAAATGGCCAGCAGACAATATTTCTACCATTGCAGGAATCTAGGCTGGCAAAATGTATTGTAAAGAGTGGAATATTCAAAATGGAAAATGGAAGTAGGAAAATAGAAAATTCAAAATACTATCACAGAAGGAGAAAATGGAAGGTGGAGAGTGGAAGTTAGAAGTGGAAGTTGGATGTCCGCCCTGGGCTTCCGTAGGAATAAGTACTATCAACATCACTGGTATTGGAATAACTAACAGTGCTCTAGTACAAAAGAACAATATTTGCGGCAAAAAGTACACATCGAAGAAATTTCAAGATGGAAATATAGCCCATCTATATACATTAAGTGCTGTGTTGATTTGGACAAAATTATTATCTTGTAATTAAGTTATTGGCTCACATCAGGATACTTATCCTGAAGTGAGCCAGTGAAAGAATCGTGATGTGAGCAAGTGACCTAATAGCTGTATTCTCAGACAATGTTGATAGGTGCATACTTCTGTACACAATTTAGTGGAAGCCTTTTGTGGTATTCTGATGTTTGGAATTGTAGTACACTTTATGTATATACATTATGTTCTGCTTTTAGAAAGCAAGCTGACTACGAGTGTGAAGCTCTCCAGGGATTTGTGAATACCTGTATTAGGGGATTCGAAAATCTGAACAATTATTGTGTTACCACAACACTGAAAGGTCTCTTTGAAAGGTATGTTGGAGAATTCCACTGCAGCTGCATATTGCTTGAATATGTGCACTTTCTACCATGCTAATTCAGGGATGACTTCATGGTTTGTATGAAGACCAAGCAGTCTTCTGTGATCGGTGCAGTTGAGCTAATTGGAAATGCATTCGATGGTCTCATGAGCAGAAGGACATCATGTCAAATATATTCTGCAATGTTATGGGGTAAGCACACATGACTATATATCAAATATGCTATGAGAAATAGTGAATAAATTTGGTGTTATTGCTCATAGGTACAAAATGTACATGGGGTCTGGCTGGCCACATTTGTCAGTGGCTATGGCTAAGCTTTAACAGCCAATAGTTCCGTATCTGTATGAAATAGCTACAATGTAGCATAGCTAGTTTATTCTAAATGGCCTGCTCCAGATACCTATAAGTGATCACACGAGATACAAAGAGAGAGTTTCTTAATCACAGGAAATGAGAAATTATCCATGTTTGTGCAAAAAGAAAATTTTGCTTTGCAACCTTTATGAAAACTGTTTAGTAGTTTTCTGGATCTGCCACTGCTGTAATGATGTAGGAAACATATAGTGGAGAAACTAGTCTAGCTGTTTTATATACTTTGTGTATGCATCAAGTAAATACGCTAGTCTATAGACCAGTATATTTGAAAAATATAAAAGTAGTACTGTTATTCCTTTTGTTATACAGTCACAACCAGCCTGTACTTTTGTGTACGGAATAAAGTACAAGTGGAAAGTGCAGCTAGAATATGGCAAGAACAGTTATTGAAGGTCAGGCTGATATTACATTCACCATAATGCATAGCAACGAGGCTAATGCATATTTACATTCTAGTAAACAAGTCTGACATTACATGTCTAAAAACCAGCCGGGGAAACTTTCACCTACAATACACACAACTCAGCTCAGGCCAAGTTAACTGCTAGCCTCATTCCCAGGCTCTACTTCTCAGCTTTTTTCGCACGTAGTAAAATAAGTGGTCAGAGAGCCTGGTATATTTCGTCACGTGAATTGCGTTGGTTGCGTGATGTAGGTTGTGTGGTTTTGCTAAATCGAATTAAGCATGACGTATACGAGCACAGGCGCCTTTACGTTGCCGCCATGCGTACTAAAGCGTGTCGCCCTTACCAGCGACCGAAAATAGCGCTGCTCTTCGAAGAGACGGAGTTTTAATCGCTACAAAAGCGTGCACAGAACTCGGGCAGCATGAATGATGCCTCAGAAAACCGGAGACCCCGCGTCCAAGACTGCAGTCCGCACCCGGTGAGACACTGTCAAGAGTCTGGCTGCGCGAGACTACTGAACAATGAAGAAACTGTGATGGTACGTTCGTTGAAACTCTGTTAGGTGTAGCTACTTACTGAACCTGCTTTTAATCATAATTTTAGTCCCAAGACAACCTGTAGATCCATATATAGCTATCTGGAGGTACACTCTAAATAATACACTATAAATGTAGGGCGATACGCTTTAGTACGCATGGCGGCAACGTAAAGGCGCCTTTGCTCGTATACATCACGCTTAATTCGATTTAGCAAAACCACACAACCTACGTCACGTAACCAACGCAATTCACGTGACAAAATACATATATACCAGGCTCTCTGACCGCTTTTTACTACGTGCGAAAAAAAGCTGGGAAGTAGAGCCTGGGAATGAGGCTAGCTAACTGCAGCTGTAGAACTACAAATTATAGTAACTACTAATTATGCTACGGTAGGCATCCTGCAGAAACTGAGAAGTAATCGAACGCAGTACAGCGAAAGTGCCGAATGGGCAGTTTTGTCGTGCGCTTCCAGTTAGTAGCTATGCGTCCAGAAAACAAATTTTTACAGCTGCCTACCAGGTTTTCGTCATCTAGGCAACACACAACTACCTTCATTTGCTGTAGCTTGGCCTACAAACCTCCAAAAGCTGCTCTATACCGCAGTTGCATAGTAACATATGACGTAATATATTGCGCACGTAATAAGTGCGGACGCACAGACAAACAGACAGAAAAACGCGGAAAACGTAAAGCAATCTTGGGACCAGCCGTTTGCACGCTGCGCGCGCTCCGGCTGGTGAAAATGCATATCCCACACCAACAAGTGAGAACCTGCTCTTTTAAAAGGCACAACTGCATACTGACTAAGCCTAACTTCAAGTCACTGCTTGTATGGATAGTATGGGTAATCACATGGATTCGAGTGCGATTTGGGAATAATTGCATGAGCAATAGGCAAGGTAATTGCATGAGCGAAGCGAGTGCAATTTTGCCTTTTGCAAATGCAATTACTCCCAAATAGTACGAGAATACATGTGATTCCATGTTAATCACAGCTCCTATAGCTGTAGCCTTTGTTGAAATAAAAAAGTGTGCGATTACAGAAAGTGTGCTATTATGGAATCTTGCCTATAGGGATGAATGTACTGTTACAAATATACCATGTGATTAGTGCAGTAATCAGTTGCTTGAGCACAGCTAATGGCACACCAATGCTGTCATTGCACCCAGTACATTGTTGGGAAACTTTTTTTGCGAATCTGCATTACTCTTGCATATGTACTGTGACCTATACACTAGCCATACTTTTTCTTTATAGAACTTAGAAGCAGTAGGTTTGTGTTATTTGTCTTTATAGAACTTTGAACCTGCAGTTTCAAGGTGGTCTGAAATAAAAATCTCATTACAACCACTTGCATTAGAATGTTTCTCTCAACAGGACTGTCATAAATATCGCTTAAGTCCTGAAGACATTGAAGGTTTCAAGCGTGGCATTTCTTTGGGTCGGGCATTTGACCTACCTACAGAGTTAATGTTTAGCACCAGACACATTGGCCAGTTGCTGACTCCAAAGGCTGAATATAAAGTCCACCATTTCCGTAAACAAGGGTAAGTTAGAACCTAATAGTCAAACTAGTAAGTATCACTTTGTCTCTTGGTGTGCAAGGCTAAATTTGTAGAATTTTTAGCCTCCTTATGACACTCATTTGCTACAGCCATGGGTATCATGGGTCTTCAAATCCCAAAGTGTATCTCTGCCAATGTTAGACCCAATTGCTAGGTTTATGAACTGCATCCATTTCTCACATGCATATTATAGGAATGTACTAACTGCTATTAAGGAGTCATTTACATGTACTGGTGAAGAATTCATGGAGTGTGTTGCTGAGAGGCTGAGAGTTTACTATGATGATTGGATAAAGGGAAAGCGTCGAGGATGGATAAATGCTTTAAGTGCTGAGGGGACCAGATTAGGAGCAGTTAAAGATGTAAGTTTCAGACAATATCCCGAGTGAATAATTACCTGGTATATCTCTTGATAAGGAAACAAGTACTGGTACAAACAATTTCAGCAACTGCAGAAATGCCTGATGGGGTGTGCTATCCCTATACGCAAACTTTCATTTAGCAGTTGTAACATGCAAGAGGATTAACCATACTCCTAACCCTAATGTGACTTTTTACTATCTATGGATACAAACATGGCACTAGCTGCAGGAGTGTAGACTATATTGTATAGTAAAATATGACAACAACATGTGGTAAGTGTAGGCAGACAATGAAAAAAGCAAGTAAATGCAGGAAATGTAGAGCAATCATATCTTAGTTTACTTTTTGCGTGTGTGCCTGGCTAGTAAACAGAGGAGCTTCTCTCATTAAAGTACCAGTGCCTGAGAATATGTAAATTATTGTAAGACAGATATCTACCACATAATAGTTTAGCTATGGGAAGTTAAAGTTTGCACTGATTGTGGGTACAGTATAATAGCTGGAGACACTGATGGATATGTTCTATACCTGTTGTTGTTACCTTAGTCTCCATGTATAATTTTGGTGCCTTTACAGTAGCTTTTCCAAAAATACTCACTTAACATATTCCTACTCCTCTGCTTAGTACTTCCCTTCCCAAAAAACCTTTTTTCCGAAAAATCTGCTGGCGAAACATGTGACTAATTGATATGGGCTTAAGGTGCATGCATAGCAATGGCTGTGGTGTTATACATGGTGAACAACTAGGCATGCAAAACTTGCCTATAGCCTTTCGCTAGTGTACACTAGCCTGGCAATGGTGCTGAAGACTGTCTATCTGGGAATGTCTACTATATAAGAAGAGTTTCCGGAGATCCCTGTAGAATTAGTGAATGGGACTTCTGCTGAGCAAGCTTTGCATCTCGTCTGAGTTTTAACAGTTTCATAGCAAGTTTTCTTTTGTAGTCATGACATTGTGACCATTGATCTACCTACCTTTGCTCCCCATTAGCAGTTGTGTCAGCTGTAAAAATATTACTCCCAGCATGATATTGTGATTTGTAATAATATATTCATGTTACTGCCTTAGCGCTTATACCATTGACTGCGCACCCACACACTCAGGCAGAGCTTGTACTCAAGTACACAAATTGTGTAGTTTCTACTATTCCTAAGTTGTAGGCTAGTTAGGGTGGCTGAAGTCTATATTTCTCACAGTTGCAGGCCTGTGAACATTTATGTTCTGTGTCATTTCTTACAGGGTCTGTATTTTGTGGATGGTCTACTACAAGTTGTCATTGTTAACAAATGGAGTTTTGAACAATGGAATAAGTACTTTGAACGCTGGTTAATGCTGCTGCTGAGCCTGGTTGATTTTGAGATGAGCCCACATAATTGCTTGGAAGCAATGCTATCTTCAGACTACCTTGTAGTAGCAAAGTACCGAACATTTCTTCATGCAAAAGTAAGCATGACAGACAACAAATTTCTGTACAAATTATTTTAAGGAGTAGAACTTGTAATAAACTGCTTATGTGCATTTCTGATCAAGAAGACCTGTAACCAAATAAATCTACTTTGGAGCATTGGGTAAGAGCAGGAGCACATGAACTTCATAAGGGTAGCTACGAGCAGCATGCAACTCCAGACATAGAAATCTTGTAGAGTAGAGCTACTGTCATGGCGTATGAGAAAAGTGTGAGCAGCTAGTCTACTACGGCACTGAATCTACAGAGTGTAGTTTTGTGAGCTCATATTCCAAATAAGGCGAAGATTTACTTACTTATGATGCACTCCTGGTAATTATATTGGAATGCTCTCTTGTCCTACACCTTGATGGTACTATCTACCTGGTGTAGATTATTGATGAGACCAAAAAGTCACTCGATAAGCTTCCAGTGCACCAACTTGTCAGTGCTTGGATTAGTATATGGCCAGCTCAGGTAAGTACCTCCATCACATAAATATAATGAAGACATGTAAATCCTATACTTGCTTGCTGTTCACAGCTACTGGAGGACTATCTTGATGGGTATATAATACCACAGTCTTTTGTACTTTCAGAGCCAAGATGGAAGAACTTTTTTCATATAGTAACAAAAAGGCAAGTTAGACCTAAACAAAGGTGGCGGAAACCAGTAAGGCTGGTCTGGTTTTGGCTGGGTCACTTTTAGCAATTGAAGTAGGCAGCATTTTTATGTTTTTATATGTTCTGATAGGCCAGACAACCCCTAAACTACTTCTATAACTCCCACTTTTTTAAAACGTGCATTATTGCTCAGCACTGAAAGTTTAGTCTAAATCTAAAGCCCATGCAGGTTGCCTACTGATGGTGTGGTTTAACTGATTCGTAGCTATTACTGCACTTAGCATGTGCAAATTGTAATCAGCAGTCACTATGTAATCAGTGCTAGATATGAAGTGTGTAAGCAAAATGAATTAACGAAGGGCACTATAAACTGCAGCTCCAAGGGCTGTATATGAAATACACAAGTGTATGTGTTTCCATACAGCCCACCTGGAGCTGCAGTTTAACTGATTTGTAGGAAGGAATGGTTGAGCGTGTTTGAGTTAGCAGTAAGTGCAGTCAGCATAGTGGGTTACTGTTCTAGCTGTCTGTAGCTGGTCAGTTACCTGGCCAAACTGGTGTGATTTTGGTGGGACCGCTTTTCGGCAAGTGAAGTAAATAAATTTTTCTGTGGGTCCGCAGCCTCTGCCAGGATATATACCACTCCTAAACCTTTTCTGCTAGAGTGCATTTTGGATGAGTACATTAGTGTATTAATGTGTTCATCGCGCAAACACAATTAATCACAATTTATATGTTCTATATTTTTATCTGTATGCCAAATTTATTGTTCTGCTGAAGACTCATACAGCATCAGCCACAGCTAATGTAGGAGAGTAGAGAGACGGGCTGTGCTGCTTAAAACTTGCATTTGATCACTGAATCATGCCATCCATTTTTGACACTTATGTGTTTCTACTTATACTTAGGCTGCACAAATTGCACTAACTTTCAGAGTTTCCTTTTGTGAACACACCCCTTCCCCCTCCTGAAGCCCGGGAAGTGTACGTACTTCACTATCATGCTGGTTATTTATGACCAGTGGCCTGCTGAATATTGCATCTGTAACCATAAAGTAGTGGTACATGCACTATGTACTTGCACATGTACACAAGTATGTAGTGTTATATTATGCAAGTCACCTAATGCAATATATGTACATGTATGTATTGCTTTATTGTATACTGCACATATGTTTATTTCTATAAAGGTTTCCAAGTGCTACTCACCAGAAGGTTCTCCATAGATTCTTGATTAAAATAGCAGCTCACTATCAGCAAAAGCAGAAAGCTTCCCAGTTTATCCCAGAACTCTTGCAACTGGGAGTCCCTAACCTCTTTTTAATACAGCTTGATTCCAATGGACAAAAATCCCAGCAAGATGAGCTAGCAGTTACTGAGTTTGAACATGATCTTCAAAAATTTATTCGTCGCAACGAACTCAGATACGATCTTCTTTCTCAAACCAAGCAAATGCTGGTAATTGCTTATGAAATTTATTTAATGGTCTAAGTTTTGATAGTATTTTGTATTCTTTTACACACAGTCCTACATCACTACAAAGAAAAACTTCTTTCAGGAAGTTGTTCTGGCAACAGTATGTAAGGTATACCAATCATCATTGAGTGAGTCAAGATATTTATAGTAAAAAATTATTCATTGTATTTTTTTATTGTAGGAAATAATTCCTGAGACCGGTGTCCTAAAAGACAAGAACTCTGTTAAAATTGCAATGGATACAGCCATCAGTGTTCTGAAAACCAATCTAGAATGGGTGCAAAAAGAGCCATCTCTTAAGCAGAACTTTTGTCTCGAGTTTATGTGTGCATGTTGTGCCAGAATACCATTAACTGACATGGAATTTGACTGGATAAAGGAGTATATAGGCATTATTGAAAAATTGGGGGAGGTGTTTTGTTTCTATTTATCATCAAGGCACCTGGTCAGAAAGCAAACCACTTTATGTGACTTTTTACCTGAAGATGTTGAAGAAAGCCCCTCAAAATCTGTGTTGCGCTACTTTCACTGGATTCAAAGAGTCCACAAAATATTGTCATTCTGGAAATCCAAACTTGACAATCAGTCGGCAGACTATGATTACATGCATGGATATTTGCAGAATTACCGACACATTCACAAACTTGCTAAAGCTGTTGGAGGAACTAGTCTGGTACTTTCACCCCAGAAGGTATCGCAAGTGCAGGATAGTTTTTTACAGGACTTTGAATTGCTAAATCAGTTGCTATTGAAGTACATTTCTGATGAACCAAAGGCAGGATGGTAAGCATTTATACTTACATTTGGCTTTTTTAATGATTGCTCACCCTATCAGGCTTTATATTAGGACTGAAAGGCTGTATATTCACTTTCATAATAAAACATTACTATTGGATTTACTGCCCTGTACTATCACCAGTACTAGAGTTCATTGTGCACTTATGTTTCTTGCGATTTTAGTGATAGACTTATGCAAGAATTTAGTTCTCAATTGATAGCCTATAACTTAAACCAAAGACAGTTTAGTACTTCCACTTTTACCCTCTTGGTCAATGACTTCGTTAACTTAATGCCATTGCTTGCAGCAGATGCTAACAGGTCAACATAAATGCATCTGTGACTCAGCAAAAGCTACACATACTACTATGTACATATATAGGCACACACAGTAGAATGACTAGCCTGCACAACAGTCACATGGGGCTCAATCATGCTGTGCTCGCCTGGCACAGTCACTTAGGCAGTATAGTCATGCTCTCTAGTGCACAAAAAACTTCGAATACAGCACTCAAATGTAATGGTTGCAAGTCCATGCTTAGCAGTAACATACTACTAAATTAGCTGAATTTCATTAATATCAGTTTGGGAAGCTGGGGTGTTTTTATGTAGCTAGCTATCTGTGTTGCACAGGCATTTGAATGGCTTTGTATAATATCAGGTAGAGTATTACGCTATTGCACATCCTTATACTGTATATATTGCACTTACTGCGGTACTTTAAGTAATGAAAAAGCTACATGCGTATTGCCCATGGAGTAATGTGTACACCTGTAGGTCTCTATACACACGTATGCTATAATAAGCTTAATTCTATTCTTAGGTGCTCAATAATGGACATTCTTTCTAAGAATAGAGTTGAAATTCCCCAAAATCTCCATGAAGCCATGAGTCAGCATATTCTGTTTCCCAATGAGAAACCAGCTAAATTTGAACTTTTAGTCAATCAACCATCACCTTCTACTTCAGGGAACTTCCATCCTCATAATCAGGAAATCCGCCTCTGGCTATCAAAGAAGTTGAGTCTAACTTTGCTGCACTCAATCGTTGATAAGCTGAATGCTTTAATAGCACCGATTCTGGAACATGTAGACTTCATGGTTTATTTTGAGCTGCATCCCAACATGTTTGTCAGCATTTATCTACAGCAAGCTATGCAGGAGTTCACTCGTGTAAAACCATTCATTAATACTCTAGATCTAAAAGAAGCTATAGAAAGGACAAAATCTCTCCTTGATAAAGTACTAAAAGGAACAGCATCATATGGAGATTTGATTGCAAATGGTAAACTTAACTTGGAAGCTCTCAACATAGATGAAGAATTAAATGGGCTAGTAGAATGCAGGTACATTGGATTGTATGGAAAGGCAGGACTGGCTGCATTAACGAGTCTCTTGAAACTCTTTCAGTTTATAAGATACATTCCTATTATTAAAGAAGTTTGCCAGCAGTACCAACTTGAGCTCTGCTTAAATGATCCTCAATTAAGAGAAGTTTTTGAATTGGCTAAACCATTACAGTGCCAGGAAGCACGAGAGAAAGTTACTCCCACAGACGCAGAAGGCAAGTGGAAGGTAGTCTGCAAGGCACTCTGTATTAAAGAAGATGCCAGTCCAAAGTGCCTTGATTTGTTTCCCAAGGTTGCAGATAGTGCTGATTTTTCCAGCTTCCTTAAAGAAAAGCAATTTATAGGAACGGAAGGAGCAACCCGTTTCATTCAGGAGTTTGAACTCATCACTGCACAGCTGCAGCACAACGAATATCATGAAATGGTTCTAAACCACTTGTTTGCTGCTTTTCGGTTTATGGCCCCTTTCATGGACCCAAGTCATGATTCACTCCACTCTCTAATGACTGCTGTAACAGAACTTGATTTACCTGAAGGACTTCCACAGCTTGAAACAGTAAGAGATAACATGCACCTTATCCGATTTTGGTTCTCACAGACTGAAGAGAATGTATGGAATCAATTAGATAGTATTTGGAAAACTGGATATTATCAAATAAAATTTTCCATGGCAGCTGGAAGAAATTGCCTTCAAATAATACTTGACTATGAACCATCAGCTACAATGAATAAGCCTGCATTGTTGAGGCATTTAAGCAATGATGGGGCTGAAGAGAACCAGCAACCGGAAGCTTGTGCAAAGGAGACTCTGCATAGAGATCAGATTGATGATTTTGTACACAAACTTGGTTTTTTAGATCCTCAAAAAGACAAGAAAGGGGAGCAGCAGCAGAATAGCAGGAAAGAAGATAGAAGTGACCATGAAAAAGACAATGCACTAGTACAGCATTTCTTACATTTGAACGGAGTGAGTGTGATTGTTACCCTATCTGTATATAAATAATTGTAAGTTAACAGTCATGTTTTTGCTGCAGGTTGCCTACAGACTTCTTGACCTGTTTGGAAAGCTTAGAGAACTTTGCCACCCAGAGTATTCAAAGAAAGACTTTAAACAAATCCTGAAATGTTCCACATCATTACCTGTTGCCAATGGAAAAGTACGTTATTGACACTGCTTTATGTATACATATTATAACTTTGATTGTTAATTGTCTTAGGTTGGTGAAGCAGAGACAGTTCTAAGAGAGTGGATAAATAAACTGAAGGAAGTACACAGTACTTACAGATGGCTACTGTTTTTCCGTGTTCCCAAGTTGATGATGCTATACGAAGCCCTGGCAGCTGAAAAACCCTCTATACCTACGATACTAAATGAAGTAGGTTTCCTCTTTAAAAGAGATCCTGACACAAGAAAACTACTCTGCACTGCTCTTGAGGTAAATTTATCATATTTACACTAATTTTTGCAATTTATAATTTTATTGAATCCTTTTTCAGAATGCTAAATCCTGTGTAAACCTGGCTGCAAGCCCTTCACCACTGGATGTAGCGGGATTATTTCTGGAAGAGCTTTTTAAACAACATCATATGAAGAGTTGTTCACTATCAATATGCTATCAGAGAGACTCAGACTCTGAGTTTCTTCACAGTGTTAGTTCAAAAGCAGTTAGCACCCTTCACTGTACTCCAAGTTATTCACAGAGTCAGTTGATCCGACTTGTTCTATGCCTTTATGGTAGTCTACCAAATGCTTTTGAGGTTCTCCATTGCAAGCCATCAACCACAGAGCAAGAGCTGAAGCTGTTCATGGAAAGAATTGCCCAGCATCCTCGGCAGTACACTATGTTAGAAATTAATCATCTACCATACCAACTTCAAGAGGTTAGTCTGAAACAAAAGTATAGGTGTGTCATGCTGTAATGTTAAGTATCCTGTGTTGCCTCAGGTTCTATTGCAGCTTTTATTAAAGCTGAAGCTTGAGTTACCTGGTAGTACTTCTGTTCACTTCATTGAAACTTCCCCGTCGGTGCTTCGAGAGGTATCATGGCTTAAAAAAGTTATGAACTATAAGGTATTATATATAAAAACGTAACAATAGTATTATATTATTGACCATGTGACCATGACAGTTTGTACGTCTTACAGGAAGATGGACCACCCATGACTATTGAGAAGGCTGAAACCATTTGCTGGCAAACTAGACTACAAGAAAATGAAGATTTTTCTTGTATTGAACTTGTTTACAGTTTACCTGGTATGTGATTAACACAAGACAAGCATGCATTACTAAAATAATATACCTGCATTATGATTTTTTTTCTCTAGGAAATGGTAAAACCCATTACATTAATGAAAAACTGAAGCTAGCTGATAAAGAACACCAAGTTACCATTGCAGTCAACGAAGCATTTTCTACTGTCAGTGCAATTGAGAAGCTGCATTCCCTACCAAGAAACACAAAGCATTGTGCCATTTTCTTCAACTTTACCATACTTCCGCCTGTGGTAAGCTCTGTTGCAATAGTACTTGTCGAAAGACGGTATGATCTCACTCTGTGAATACACTATGTAATAAATGTTCTGTTATTCCAGACTAAGTTTGGGTGTAGCACGTTTCTCGTGTTTAGGAGATGGGGGGATGGCCTATAATGAGAGAGTAATTACAGTTGGAATTGGCTGGGTCCTACTGGCAAGTGCTACTAGCGGGTTTAGTGGCTATATAAAGCTTGCCTACTGCTAAAGGTCCTGGGTTCAATCCCAACCTGGGTCCTGATTTTTCGGGATTTCTTTACTCTCTCAGAAAGCTTATCTCCTCACAGAAGTTTGCAATGTGATTACTTAGTTTTCAGTTCTGTGTCCCTTAGTGGTTTAATTACCCCGGCAGGCTGATTCAGACTAAGTTTGGGTGTAGCACATTTCTCGTGTTTAGGAGATGGGGGAATGGCCTATAATGAGAGAGTAATTATAGTTGGAATTGGCTGGGTCCTACTGGCAAGTGCTACTAGCGGATTTAGTGGCTATATAAAGCTTGCCTACTGCTTGCCAAGGGGGCTCCGGTAGCTCAATTGGTAAGAGCATCTGACTAGTATTCAGAAGGTCCTGGGTTCAATCCCCAGCTGGGTCCCGATTTTTCGGGATTTCTTCTCTCTCAGAACGCTTATCTTCTCACAGAAATTTGCAATCTAGGTATAGGTACCCCATTCACAAAAGGTACCATTGGGTTTACAAAGTTTAAATGCTGAGACCCTACAGTGGAATCGCAAAACATTAGGCAGTCTATTTTATTACTGTAATGAAATGAACTTTCTGATATGTACAATGTATTATGTTGAAAGAAGCCTGCTGATTTGGTAATGTGTTAGTTGGCTATACCGTATGCATCCTCTCTCTTTGAAATTGCTGATAGAAATCTGCACATGAAGAAGAGAAAGAACATTATCAGCAGTTGATGAGGGAAGTGGGGTGGTTTTTCTTTGATCTCCTGTTTCTTTGCTATGTGGAAGATCCAGCAACTGGAATATCATTTCAGATCCCAGGTGGCTTGTCGTGGGCAGTGTATGTCGAGGTAAGCTTAACTCTGGAACTGAATTTTTTCACTTTAAAACTAGTGGTTGCTCCAACAGGTTCCTTCTAGAGCCATGGCTGAAGAATTGTCTGAGCATGATTTTCTTCTCCACTTCAAAGAAGAGATACCAGCATTGGGTTTTTTGGGGACTCCTCGACATATTGATCCTGGCTGTGATTACAGGGTAGATAAGGATGTTCAGCTTGTATGCAAGTATTTGAAAGCATATGATTCTGGAGCTATTGATATGCTCTATAAAGAAATTAGAGGCAAGTGGGCACAGTGAACAGGTGCATGGCTTTATTTTTGTTGCTACAATAATCCAGAACACTCTTTTAACAGGTAAAGTGATTAAGTTTAGTATGGATCCTGACCTAACACATGAAGATTGTAAATGCCTCCTTCAAAAATATATGCCAACTCATATCAATCGAAACAAGATAACTCAAAAGCTATACATCCAGTGAGTATTTTACTTCATTGAGATTGCATGAACGAGTGTTATACTATTTATTTGTTGAACAGGTACATGAAAAGAAGGTGTACGTTCCTGGACAACCTTCCAGCATTCAACTATAATACTGGTGTTGGTGAATACATTGCAGTGAATGGCAAAAAAGAGCAAACGAATACACGTCAGCTGGGGTCTACCCTAGTGCAAATGATGCTAAAAGAAGTTGTTGATTTTTGTGACCCTACCATCAAAGATGACTGGTCACATAAGGCTCACCAGCAAGTGAGTGAAAAATCATATTGAATTTTCTATTGATATTCAAACAAGGTGTAGCAATTTGTTGATACGCATAGTTCACTACTACTATAATATACCACTGCAGCTGATCTATGACTTCAAAGATGGAGGTGGAAGTCTTGGTTTAATTTCTCTACTTCCGGATGAGCTGCCTAGAGAAGATCGTGAGAGGTTTATTAAAATTGGAGTGGAAACCCCCTCCATGGAGTAAGTGCATAACAAATTTGAATAATTACCTTTATTTGGTTTACTTTAACTTCCAGTAGAGGGGCTTAAATTCATTAGCAATAATAGACAATACAGATCACGTCATACCCAAGTCAAGGGGAACATGTAGGAAGAGATAATGGGTGCTAGCCTATTGTTCTTATAATGGGTATTACGCATACATAGTTTACCTCAGTGACTTTTACAACATTTCTCCTAACAGGGAACTGTATTCCAGCAAAGTTTTGCATAAGTATCTGTCTCGATCACTCAATATTCCTCTCAAGAATGACCATCTAATACCAATTCAGGAGAGTCAGTATGTACTTACCCTTGATTACACACTGAAGATGCTCAACATCCATGAGCGATATGAATGTGGGATACCTGTGATTATAGAAGGGGAGACAGGGGTGGGGAAGACAGCCCTTGTTGAGATGCTTTCTAAGCTTTGGAATCACTCCTGGGTTGCACAATGGGAAAGATATAAAGATCGCCTAGTGGAGTCAGTGAAGAGGAGGCTAAAAGGTACATGCAGTTGTGTAATATAGATAAGCTATTGATTGGTTGTAATAGTGAATCACAGCTTGAAATATTGACAGATTTCCACTACATACTTGCATATTTCTGTGGGGTCCTACATGTAAGTCTGTCATGTTCAGGTGAATAGCCGCATAGCTACCTCTGCTATGAAGTAATGATAATACAAGATGACAGTTAGTGTATTCCATTGAAGTATAGTGCCCAGCTAGTAAATGCACTGACATTTGACCACCATAAAAAAATCTGTCACTACCTCTGTACTACTCCTTGCTATGCGACTAAGATTGTTCATGGATACGTACATTTTGGGATACTGACTATTCTGTTGAACTATCGAGCATACTTAAGCATTGACTACCAGGCCACTTCTCTCTCTTCCCCTGTGTCATTTATGAAACTGCTCATTTACACTATAGCTCACTGCACCACATACCTCTATTCCTGGTTATGTAGATTTACCTACAGATTTCATTGCTGACCATAAACATGCTGTGTGTGTGGACACGGTGTATAACTTGAGTTCTGGGAAGCAAGTTGCAGAAGAAATGCTGAATGAAATTGTGCAACTTCCAGATAAATCAGGAAGTGGATGGTTTTATACTGTGCTAAATCAGTCATTGAGAAAGCTAAACGGAGACCCAATATTTTCTATTCTGAGTGTTGAGTTACATGATGGAGAAAGTTTAAATGATGCTTTCTGTGCCATTGAAGAAGATTCATCTGAGGTATATTTGCATGCTTTGTAGACATCTATGCAATTTATCATGTTTATATATACACACCATTAGGCTACAGCACACTTACTATACATTATCTTCAGTGCTACTGTGAAGACTACATTTCACAAACTGAATGTTCATGCAGGTAATGAATGCATAAGTTTTATTAAATAATTTTAATTATTGAATTCTTATTTTCTATTAGCTCTGCAACCAAAGGAAATAGAAGCATTTTTTGAAAAAGTATTTGAACAGTCTTTTGCAATACAACAAGCATACAGTAGCTGTGATCCAGCTCAGAGACCCAATTTCAGAGTCCCTTTTGTTACCGTAAGTTAATATAATACATGACAACTTATCCATTAATTGGTATGTTGTTTGCTGTTCGTATTTTAATTTAGGCATACTTAGATGAAATCAACACAGCTTCCTGCCTGGGACTGTTTAAAGAGATAATTGTTGACAGAACAATTGATGGGAAGGTAAATCCATAGGCTTCGATTCTGTGGTATTGAGGAAGGGATTATCATTATCTTGTGACATTCTTCCTACATCCATGAGCCCTGTTACAAGGCTATACAATAATAAAGTCCCTAATACATAATTTCCCAACTGCAATGAGTTGTACTGCAGCACATGTAGCTTCATTCCACGGCAAGTTGGCTTTCATTTCCATCATCATAGTAGTAATGGAAATCTTATATTCACTGTAGAGAATTTGTGTACCTGCAACAGCCTTCCAGTATCAATTCTGCATGAATCTTACTAGTATGAATGACTCCTTAATTGCAGGCAGGTACAAATTTTATAGTCCTCCACATTAATAGTGGTACTCTTGTTCCACAACAGCCCATACCTGAGAATGTATTCATAATTGCTTCCTGCAATCCTCACCGGGGAGACATTTTAGCAGCCATTAAAGATCAAGAATCATGGCTGAAAGGGACCTATTATGTTCGAAAACTTCACCCTACCCTGCAATCGCTCTTGTGGGACTATGGGTCACTTAATGAACAACAGGAGCGTGAGTATGTAAATGCTAAAATGGAAATGCTCACCCAACAGTCCACTGAGAGTACCACTAATACAACAATGTCTCCAGAAGATATTGCTAGTTTAACTGATCTCATTCTTGAAAGCCAGCAGAAGATGCGGGAGTATGCTTTTGAGCAGCTGAAAAAATTATCTTGTGTTGACATTTCACAACCTGAGGCAAGAGTTTGTGCCAAGAGCTCTGTCAGTCAAAGAGATATTCATAGAGTATTTACATTCTATAAATGGCTAATGACAACGTATGTCCAATTCAATCCTCATAACGAGTCGACTGAGTCGTATCATCGTCGTGCAGTCATGGTATCACTAGGTATAGTGTACTTCATGCGACTCAACTCAACGTATCGAAGCAAGTACAGGCTCTTCCTTGATTACTTTGATCATCTACCTAATGAAGTAACATTTTCTAAGGCCTTTGAAAGTGAGTTAAAATGGTACATTGACAGAATTGAGCTTCCTCCTAGTATTGCCAAAACAGAGGCTCTAAGAGAGAATGTTTTTGCAACCATTGCATGTACCATGACACACACCCCTCTAATCATTGTGGGTGACCCTGGTTCTTCAAAAACCCTGTCTTTTAACATTGTTATTGCAAACTTTAAAGGAAGCCAGTCCAGAAATGCTACTTTTAGGCACACAGATTTTTTTAAGTCCCTGGATGCCCACTTTTATCAGTGTTCACGGAGAACTACTTCAAATGAAATTGAAAAAATCTTCAAAAGAGCTATAACTCGCCAACGCAGTCTTCACAATATTCCCTTGCCTGTTTATTGTGTTGTGTTTATGGACGAAGCTGGTCTTCCAGAAGATAAACTTGAATCACTTAAAGTTTTACACTACCACCTAGACAGCAAGGAAGTTTCATTTGTTGCCATTAGTAATCACGTCCTTGATGCTGCCAAAACCAACAGAGCAGTTAGCATCTTCAGACCAAAGGCAACTGTCCGACAACTACATGAACTAGCAAAAGGAAGCATTCTTCCACCTGGTCAAAGTAAACCTTCAGAGGATCAAGAAGACCTACTGAACAAACTCTGCTCTTCATACAACAGAATACACTCACATGAGGAATTCCGAAAGCTCTTTGGTTTACGTGACTTTATTCATTTTGTTATATACCTGCGCCGCAAAGGCAGAAGATACTTGGATGCCCAGCTGATTTTGGAAGGATTAGAAAGAAACTTCGGTGGTAGTAGAAAATTTCATGAGCTCTGCCGAATATTTTTTGATGAGGTACGTAAGGTTCACTAAATACTATCAGTTTCCAATGTGCTACTACTATGCAACTAGTTTCATTAACAAACTAGAGGTTGCCTTCCTACACAGCTATAGTTAAAAAAATTTGGTCTTTAATTATACCATGAATTAAATGTCTTAAGTAGTATTGTTGAATGGTTAAATGATCACTTTTCAGATTGGTGTTCCTGTGGAGAAGCTCCACTTCAGCCATATACTTAGTATATTGAAGAACAGTCTGGCTGATCATATCAGCACAGAAAGTGATGATGTTCACAATAGCATCCAAAGTGAGGTTCGGTACAAGCTGATCATCGATCCTAGTGAGGATGACTCACTAGTGAGGCTCCTGTTCACAAATCAAGTGCTAAAGAGAAAAAACACACGGCTCTATATTTGCAGTGACTTTCCCGGGGATAGGCAGCTGAGGGTAAGGATACATATATGTAGTCTAAACTTGAGACTTTTTATTCTACTTTATACTCATCTCAATGTAGGTCCATACCATTGCACAAATCCGTCATTCAGTTGCAGCTGGTCATACCATTCTAATGTGTCAAACAGATGAAATACATGAGAGCTTTTATGACCTCTTTAATCAGCATTTTCGTAGCATTAAAGACCCACAAAGTGGAACCCGCCACTATGCGAATATTGCTATTGGTGCTCATTCCAGGCCTTGTCGAGTGGACCCTCATTTTCAATGTATGGTGGTGATTAAGGAATCAGAATTGCAGGACACACCTGCTCCCTTTCTGAATCGGTTTGAGAAATACTACCTTACCCACAGAAGCCTGTTGGATAGTGTTTTTGAAAACATGCCTCCTTGTCTCAGTATACTGCTTCGATCAGTGTACAGCAAGGTTAGTGACCTCAAAAGGTATCTTGCACTTTTTTTAAAAAAATCATTCCTTTTATGTTCAGGTTTCTGACTTCATCTCATGTGTAAATCAGTCATCATTTTATGGTTTCTTGGAGGATAATAGCCTTGAGTCTTTGATGTTGACAATTTTACCACCTTTTGGACAAGAGTATAAATCCCTACTGAGCAGAAACAGTTTTTCTGTTTCAACTGACACAGAAGATAAGCGTGTGCTCTTATTGGAAACTCTACTAAACATGCTTCAACACAGTGCTGGCTTCCATATACCTAAGGTTTGCTAAATATAATATATGTGTATATTTACCAGTGTGCGATAAGGAATAGTCTGTCATTTTTGCAGTACTCAGCTGAGGAGTTGAAGATGGATGCCGATCATATCTTCAGTATGTTCCAAAAGGAGCCTGAGTTTGAGGGAATTATGCTGGAAACAAATCATGAGAATGTAGTAACACTGATTGATGAAGCGTTGCATGTACTTCATCATGGTCCAAATCCAAAGAATATAGATAGACCTTTTGAAGTCTACACTGATGCCCTGATGATCATTGCAGTCCTAACACAGTGGATCGTCAACTATCTTTGTAAGCAGTTGCTGCAGTTGATGACTCCTGAGGCATTGGCTGTTCACTGTGATAAAATTCCTACCCCGTATCTTGAAAATTATCTGAAGTTTCAAGAACATTTTAGCCTAAAAGATTTAGTGGAGAGACAGTTCAATCGTTTGAAAATGAATAAATGGTAAGCTCCTGATTAAGCTGTGAGATGTTATTGTATAACTTCGACTGTAGCTATTTGCATAAATACCTATTCACCAGATCATTTCACTGTTCACATGACTTAGGTGACAGTGCAGTTTGAGATGAGTGTCACATGTGGTATAGATGGAATATACTGCATGTGTCATCATCATCATCAATACTTTAGCGTTAGTTCTGTCCGTGCGTGTGTGTGTAACGGATGTGACGTCCACTAATGAACCTCGATTGCGCGGGATGGGATACGCATGAAGACTGTGACGTCATCATCTGTGTACATAGCTAATTAGTACTTTGACTGCTGCGCATGCGTTGGGACGCGACTTTGTCGCTTCGGCCGCTGCGTGCGTTGGGATGCTCTGACAGCCGACGGTATTATCGTGATGGCCTCAAATCCGCGCTTCGAGCGCGCTCTATTGCGAAGGTTAGTGGCTGTATAGTCCTGCAAGTGCAAACCATGCACAGCTGTATCTTCTATATACGCTAGTCAAACTACAACGATGTGCATTAAATGGAGTGAGTTCCATTCGCTTACATGTGCTGATGTGGGTATGGTTTTGTAATTGTTTGCAGTCTCTCCTTTGAGTTACTGCCTCCACATGGCTCAGGCAGAAACTACTGTCAAAGTCTCGATCAGGCTACTGCCACTGACAGATGCTCCACATTCCTTATGATAGCGATACTACATGTACATGGACATTGCATAGCTAATACATGCTTTAGCTTCTAAAAGAAATGTAGTGTGCACACATACTATATACTTACCCCCCACTGTGGCGAGTCAATTTTCAACACTGACATGTGGCTTAGTCAAAAGCACTGCTTCATAGGCAGAAGATGCTATACTGTTCCATGCAAATCGCATAGAGGTTACACTTTGCATTGCTATCTGTACAGAGTGAGCGAGTTGAACATGCACAAGTACTTGTATAGTATTATATCTACACCATGTGTGGCACTTATCTTACGCTGTACTGTCACCCGAATCCAGCTGGTACTTCAATTAGGTCACAGCATGTCTTTCACATCTGTCTTAACACCAGGTCTAAATCGGACCTCTAGCACTTCTGTGTTGGCATTTCAGTGAATACATATCTCACTGTGCTTGATATCTATTATCCTGAGATACCTCCACCTTGTTGTCTAACTTATATTTAGATGTAATTTACTGTTACACCCATTAATCACAGAACAGTGGAAGTGTGACATGATATGCATTGTAAAAATAATTGAAGGGCAAGGCAGTCATATTAATGTTAGCACACAATAGTGCAGGGATGTATAGCTGTACAAATGCTTAAAAGTTTAACTTTTGAAACTATTGCACCACACATACTGCACTATTTACTACCTACAGGGACAATTCTGTATGCCCAACAAAGTTACTCTGCTTTACTCGTTCATCACCACTAATCCGTCAACTTCCATCTGAATATCCTAGTACACTCACCACTGTATCTGATGATGCAATGCAGCAATCTCTCAGGGAGCATATCTATAGCAATGTGAACCATTTAATGATATGCAAAATATCCCTAAGGCATTCACAAAGCAAAATTGAAGAACTACTAGCCAGGTATGTTTTGTCGGAGTCACACTTGCTATTGTTGGTTGCAAATATGCAAGAAATCTCTAAAAAGATGATCAATCATCTCCGGATCATGATTGAAGAGACAGAAAATACGATCACAAATCAGACTAAAGTTTTTGTACTTCTACTCCATTTTCCTCCAGTGATGTTCTTCAAGCCATGCTACCCTTCCCTCTTCCTGATGGGATGGGGTCACTATTATCTTGATACAATAGCATACGGCACCCTAACAAGAGAAGGTGTGAAGTCTGTCGTTGATGTTAAGGAATGGTTTTATCATTGCTGCTTTTCACCGTCACCTGGTAATGCACTTAACCGCCAGATGGTTATAGCACTTCAGCAATTGCTTCCAGAAGCAATTCCAATAGTTGCCTCACGTGTGGTTTTAACTCACAAAGCTGAGAGAAAAGCAATGGATGCTTCTGAAAGAACTGCAGTACTCCAAAGACTATTAATAGGCACTCCGCATGGTAATGCTAAAGTTGGAGGAGAAAAACAAAATCAACTGAGCCTAGGCAAAGTGCTGTGTGTAAAATATTGCAAGTATTGGACACCTCAGTTAATGGTACAACAAATCAAAGAATTTTCTAACTTTATGTACGATTGCGAGTCCACCTTGAATCTTACTGATTCCATTCAAAGTGTTGTGAGATCTAGATTCTTTGATTTCCTTGTCTACATGTTTTCTAGACTAAACGAAAGAAATGATATTCACATTCTCGTGGAAGAGCCACAGTGTTCTCCAGTTCAGCAGTTGTTCCTAGATCTACTTAGTGCACTTCCAGCTCCAGAACTAGCACAAATTAAAGTGCTAATGGCTGGCAATCGCCAGCAGCCTATTCAGCTTTACTTTCCCAGATTTCCATTCTTCAAGCAAGTGTGTGATATGTTAGACAAGGCTGTAGAAGAAAGCAGAGAGAAAGTGAATCAGAAGTCAAACTTTTTTGACACTGCTTTACCTCAGACAGAAACTTCAGACTCTGTTCATCTTTTTACCCAGAAGAGAACCAAACAGCAAATGGAAGCTTTATTTAACAAAGTTGTGATGTCAAGAGTGAAGGTATGCGTATTCATTTGTGTATTATTAATTACATTGCTTGATTTTAAAATTCTTTTTAACTAGGAAATGAAGGGCTGCTTGGAAGTGACAGCTTCAGCTATGAGTGAGTACGGTGATGAAATTTGGAATCGATATTTTACTGACTTTGCCCATAAAAAGCTTCATCTTCAGCCTGAAATGGCTCCCCTTACTAATGATATCCTTAAAGCTTACATTGGACCTGTAACAGGCAGTAATGCACTTGCACGACTGGTGTCTCTTCATGTTCGCCTTCATGTGTACCAGATGGATCTCACAAAAGTTGCTACAAATCTAAAGCCCATTTCAAAGATGCAGCAATCATTGTACCCTGCAGCAACCGGCTCTTTAGCTGATTTATCATTTGCATCAACTTTGCATGACCCTCAATCTATTGTTAGAATACCACAAACATTCGTGAATCTTATTGTAGAGATGCTGTACACATTTGTTCTCCATATGAGTACAACTGAGAATAAATCAGAAAGTCTCACATCCTGGTACCAACGCTACAGTGATATTGTAAGTGCATCCAGCAATGAAATCTTTACTAAACACTCTGTTCATTATGTTTATTGCATCATAAATTATTTGATTCGTATAGATGTCAATGCCAACAATGGAAGAGAATATCATTCTTGGCTCAACCTCAGTGCGGACCCAAAATCAGCTACGCATTCTGCATGCTACCTACCTGGTCATGCAATGCTGTCCTAGTTCAGTGTCATGCAGAGGTCAACAAGTGTTCAGAACCTTACATTCAAAATGCCTTCTACAAGACATGAAGGTACATTGGGATGTTACGTAGCAGTTTATTATACTATTACAGGTTCTTTGTTCTATTCCAATACTTTATCCACTAAGCCACTGAAGGATTTTGAAAAGCCATAATATCTCTTTGGAAAATTTGTTTCTGATAATTTTTTCCCAAAATTACAATGGTATAATTTTTGCCTCCCTGTGATTCTCATTCATATAGTATGTCCCCCACCCATTAAATCTTTATTGACAGAGATTTGAGATAGCAAGTTATGATGCACTATACTACTCACCATGCAATACAGAGGAATTGCATGATCCTCAGTCAGATAACAAGAGCGGAGATTGCAATTATCACTTTTGTAATCTATTTATGTATCTGTTACGTATAGCTTAGAGCATGGGCAGCTATGTTCTAACTAGGCCGAGGCGAAGCCGAGGTCTAGTTTGAACATAGAGCTGTCCATGCTCTGAGCCATTAAGTATATGCACATCTTCAGCTTCTTATGCTCTATGGGATTCTTACTATACTCTATGAGAATTATTGCATACACTTGTTACTATAGTAACATATACTAAAGTATTATAAAATTTAGACCCAGTCATGAATAATATCCTTTAAAGTAGGCCAGCTTAATGAGGTATCCAGATCTGATGGATACCTACCAGCAGGTATCTATCGAAGTTGTACCACAGCAGCCATACAAATCAAAGGCACGGCCAGGTCAATATATATCACTAAGATACCTTATCTTTATATTCATGAGTCAATATGTGCTGCATAATAGATTCGCCCTCCATGTGTATATCACTAAACCACCTCAACCTCATTATGTAACCTTAACTTATATACCTCATTTTTATTCATGATTTGCCTGTCACAACTGAAGAACTAGTAATACTTAAAGGTCAATTTGGGTGAGGGGAATTTAAAGTCCGAGGCGAAGCCAAGGATTTTAACCCCTCATCCAAACTGACCTTTAACTGATTTAATGTACATTGGTATAGCAATGATCCCTGTATGTGGCCTCCTTTGAGTGCTATAAGCTTGGTAAAAAGTAGTTGCCATGGTAATGTACATTACCACTTCAAATAAGACACTGGCTTTCACTGCTGTCATAACACCAGGTCTAAATCAGTTAGACCCTCTGTGTCTGCATCTCAGTCAATAGATACCTTCCTGGGCTGTGGTATCTATTATTCTGAGATACCTCCACCTCGTTGTCTAACCAAAAGAATGCTCAGTTAGTGTACGTACTTGTGTGCATTCTAAACAGTAGGTGTGTGTGTGTGTATGTGCATGTGTGTGTGTGTATGCACTACATGCATATTATTTATTAACGCCTCACACAACAGGTGGATGGACCATTTCTGTATTTACAACAAGTGATGGATGCTGGATTGCAAGCATTTGCAGCAACTCCGCTCTCCCCAACAATTCATGGAAGGGAGAGCTATTGTGTGCAGTCGTTTATTGAAGGATTATTTGCGTTTACTTTTTCAAAACACTGTGCTTCGTTCCCTGATGAGGATTGTTGGTACTTCCTGGAAACTGCAAACCAGCAAAATTCCTACCGTACTCAGGGAACAGCTACAGTATTAGTAGAAGATCCTCACCATTGTAGTTTCACAACTATGAATGTATTCAAGTTATACCTTTCCAGGATTCTAGGTGAAGCTATTGAGGAACATCATGATCAGGTACATTGCTATACTCTGGGACTGTTGTAATTGTACTTGCTTTGCCTTTACTCACTGTTATGATACACAGAAGGAAGAAGCTGTAGTGAAAGACCAAGCTGCCAATGAGTTAATGCTTCATGATGCTAAGGTGACTCACTGTTTTCTGCTGTTTTGCTCTACATAGAGAATTACCTTTTTATGATGTTCTGTCAGGGTCGTGGAATGGTGGGCAAAGTGCTTACAGCCAAAGTTGAAGGCTCACCTGGTCCCTACATCCCCTTGTTTTACCAGCTAAAAGGCTTCCAGTGCAGCGAGTTTTCGTGCAAGGGATGCAAGGTTGTGATCATTCACTTTATAACTTGATACCTTTCTACAGTTTAGTGTGTATTATTTTTCTGTTGCTTAGAATGCATTAATGCAGCAACCTTTGGCCCACTTGTACTTTTTGACTGTGTTAGAGCATCTGCAAAGCCGGGGAAATCTTCCCAACCATCTTGTCAGACTTACAGGAAGCATTACAAGGGTAAGCTGCATGCCATTAGGTTTATGATTTTATGATTGCCACATTGATATATGGTACGCATTGTTAGCACCACACTCTCAGACATTGTAAGTAATATAGATAAGGTAAACTCTCGTTTCAGCTTTTAGAAATGCAGTCGACTCCCAAATCTGAGAAGGTGTTGCTTTTCATTGAGAAGCAAGCTGTTGTTCAAGTTCTCATTCAGCGAGTTACTGAATATTTTGACCCCAGAGAACCTCAAAAGGTTCAAGATGTAAGTTGAACCGTGTAAGGAGAACATAACCGATGTGTAGCTGTAATATGTTTCTGAAGTAAGGATTTAATTTATAATGTAGTAATTGGAGTGAGCCTGAGTCTTACACTAGCAGTTTGTTGTAACATTTTTTTGTCTGTCCAGTATGCTAAATATTTCAGCATGCTGTGATTCTTAACCATCTGGTTGCAAATGTTCCCATTTTCCAATAATTGCCATGTGGGCCAGCCTTTGTTATGCTAACTAATCATACATGTACTAACAATTACTTCCTCTACACAGCTGTTCAGTGCTCGACTAGTCAGCGGATTGAACCCTCTGCTAAGTGACAATTCAATGGGAGGGAGTGACTCTTGCGTTGGTTATCATGGGCTTGTGTTTGCTATGCAGCTACTAAGGCAATTAAATAGTCAGCAAAAGTTGATTGATCTGCTAACTGATCACCAGAGCACACTTGTACAGACTATTAGTGGTATGAAGCCTCTTCAATCACTTGTCAAGGTTGGTTGGAGCACAACCCCAACTGTATATATCTCATTGGATGGGTAGTCATTCAATATCACTGGATATTGGACGAGTCTGTGCTGTATTTGGGAAAGTTTATAGGACGAGCCAAATACAAGCAAGACAAGTCCAATGTCCAGTGATATTGGATGGCTTCATTGTATATTGTACACGCCTTGTCCCCATGATTCTAAAAGGCCTGTTCATCAAGCCATCCAATATCACTGGATATTGTAATATAGGAAATACTACATAGTGGTACTATGATTGTACAATATTGGGTAATATTGCTCATTAGCTACTGTATTGTAATACTATCTAGAGCCAACCAAAGAGTGAGGCTCACCTCTTTCCATTCATTGGGCATCAAGAGTCCAGTGCTCTCAGCCACTTCTACCAACAAATTTGGGAAACCTTGGACAATGTGCGCAGCAAGAGAGCAAGCCAGGAATCTATTGCTGTGTTGGTAAAACTTGCACATGAAAGGTTTGAGGACATGTATAGTAGTGTCTGCTGAGAGATATACTCATATCATTAATGTACTGCTTCTATAGCTGCAACAGTGACAAGAAAATGAAGTTTAATGCTCTTCTCATCGACAAGAAAAATGCCTTCCGGATGCTGCTGTGGTTATGCGTTTATTATAAATTCTTTGTCACAAAGGTACTCTACTATCTAGCATCTCATTTCTCTATGCAGTATGCATTTTTTCCTTCCTTTTTAGATCCATTCCCGAGTATTGGCAGATACGATCAATGTCCATCTAAGGGGTATTTTTGAGCCTCAGTTTATCAGCTTCTTACAGAGTTTTCTGTTCCCTGCTGAGTACATGATACGAAGCCCTGAACAGCCACCACCAATGAATGAAAATGCCCCCAGGCTCCGACTCACAGAAGATTATCAATTTGTTCCAGTGAATAGTAATGGTGAAATGACAGATCCTTTATATGACCTGTTTAACTCAATTCATCAACCAAAGCCAGGTAATACAGTAAAGCTATATTCATTATGTAGTTTTTGGTGTAATGACTAAATAATGATTTGTCATTTAGATCCATCAGATGTTGAACTATGCCATGCAATTGCCAATATGGTGGCTGTTGTACTGGCCTGCCCGCCTCGTTCCAATCATTTGTGGTACCACATGTTTGCTGCAGATGGTCTCCTTGGAACACATATGACTGGATTTATGGTGATACTGCATAACTACTTTGTATATGGTAAAACAGTTCACAAAAACAATATCAGTGGATAGCAGAAAGTGTATCTCACAAATTAACGATCAACAGTCTCATGTTAATCAAAATATACCTTGGAGAAGCACACTAGATAGTTCAAAAATGTATTACTCTCTATCTCTACATAAGCAATCCATGTGTGGTTGCCTTGATTGTGGCGTTCTCTGCTACGTACTTGCCAATCCATGCTCTTTTCTCTGGACTGTGACATTTTCACCAGGACCGAAAGCCAGCTAGATTTTACAACCGGTTTCCAGCTTACATCAAACTGGTTGACTGTAAAGCAAGAAAGGATTATTTTCTAGAGCTGTCTGGTTACTTTCACATCGAAAAAAGTAGAATTTCCTGAAACGCTTTACAAGGAAATTTGACAGGAAATGGGATATTTCGGGTACAGGGTAGTATAGGATAGGGCAGAATTTTTTGATTTTAAAGGAAATTCTGCCCTATCCTATACTACCATGTACCTAAAATGCCAGATTTCCTGTCAAATTTCATTGTAATGCTTTTCAGGAAGTTCCACTTTCTTTCCCTTGTGTTTGCAAGCTGTATTAGAGATGTTCTGTACTAGATTAATAGCCACATGCATTGAGGAGTCAAAGGCTATGATGACAAAATATTGTGGTGATGCTGTCACCCATTGTCCATTTAATTCTCTGCCAAATTTCCTGCTGTTGATATCAAATGTAATAATATGTTGTTTTTTGTGCAGTATAAGGAAAAAACGACCGAAGGACGCCTGTATGACTGTGGGGTGGAGCTAGCAAGTGACGGCACATATGGCAGGCCAGACTATCTTCAGCATGCCACTCGAGGAACGTTGAGCCTGCACTCACTCTACCTCATCCTATGGGCCAACTTTGGTGCATTCTGCATGGCCCTGGTCACTCAAGCTGATGCTCAAGAGAAAATTTATGGGCCCGTTATATCAACTTGGCAGTCTGTTCGCCACTACTGTGTCATGCAGCTTCGTAGTGTGTGGCTGCACATAGGCAATAACCTGCAGCTCTCACTTGATGAGCGATCCTTTTTTATAATGCAGTGTATGCAGAACCTATTGGAGGTAATGTTTTAGTAGTAGTGTATTTGATATTTCAGTAGAGTGAACCTTGTTCTTGTTCTATAGGTAAGTATTAGGCAACCACAGCTCTTAAAAAGTGGGAAGTTTGACAAGCTTGAAGATTTGGATGACTATGAAAAGATGTGGCATCAGTTGATTTTTACACCTTCCTTTAATAATGTTCATGAAAAGGTAATGGCTATTGTACATCAACACATCATATACACCTCAAGCTCATTATGAACCAATTACCCAATCTAGTTTGCAGAACACTGTAAGCTCACAAAAAATGCTTTGTTCAGAGACCTGAGGTAATGTTCTTAGTTGAACCCCTAATTCTTAAGAAATGTTTCATGGTATTCACTTTGTACCTGTACAGCTGTCTAGAGGTCCACTATCCCCACTTTCCTACAATGGATGAGTTTTCCCAGACCATGCTATCATCAGTAGACATTGGTGATGCCTCAAAGAATGAATTCTATGTATTGTCAAAGTTTGTTTTGGAGTATCCTCGCCTAAAAGCTGCTGGAGCACTGCTTCCTGATTTGCTGGAATTTTACCAGTGGATACACAGTGAATTGGCATACTTGGTCACCCGTAAGTATGCAGAAAAAGAAAGTATTGGGACGGTAATCACCACAGCAGAAGAGAAGTATGCAGGAGTCGACCTTAATAAGTTATTTGAAAGAGTGAAAGGTACCATAACGTTTTTACAACTGGTAGACAGTAGCTGTTATGATATTGTCTTCATCTAGATGGCTACAACAAGTATGCAGAAGTAACTGGATACTCTATTGGTGCTGGTGCCTGTGCTAACAATAAGAGAGAAGGAACTGTTCTTCAGATCCAAGATGATACCAAGCTCAAGAACTTTCTCTCTGTGGATACTGAAGACCAGTGGGAAGGCAGTGATCTGTTACGTGTTGTAATACATGATATTGTAAGCTCATGCAGTGAATGATACCTGTATAGTGATTGTGAGAATGTCTTTAATTCTCGTTTCAACAGATTACTTTCCACAACAGTTTTCTTCAGACTGTTTCTGATGTGGGTAATGTTTCAGAGCATCCTATTGAGCCATCTGAGCATGAAATGGATCCCATCCATCCAAATGAAGTGAATGAAGATGTCATGATAATTGGAAAAACTATCAAGTGAGCAAACTCGCACATTTAATTTTCATATTTCACTTATTTTATTTCAATATCTAGGAGTCATGGAATTGATGAACATCTGCAGTTAGTGCGCAGTCGTTACTTGCACCCTATTCAAGACGAAGCGTGTCCTTTTGATCTCAAACGACTACAGAGTGATGTGATCAAAACCTACTTATCAGGAAAACCCTCCATTTGCCACCTGCCAGACTGTGGTCACGATCGGATTCTTTTTAAGTTCAAAAAGGAACACATTGACAAGCTAGTCTTGGAAGGTGCTGACCTTGACTTATCAGTTATTTCACAGTACATTACAGAGGAGTTTAAGGTATTACTTTCTACTTTTTCCCCCTGCTTGTTACACAGTGTTAAATTATGGTATTCGTATTGCAGCTTCCACTGGATGAGCACTTGGAAAAGGCCCTTGAATATGAGTTCTACACAGCTGACTACCACACACTAGTGAAAGTCATCACTGGGCTAAAAGTTGCCACTGAATATCTTATCAAGGTATGCATGAAATATAAAGTGAAAAGCTAACGAGTGGATCCGGATACATTAACATATTATTTCTTGCAGAGTCTTCAACTGCCAGATGAAAATGAAATCGAAGGTACTGATGAGCTTGAACAAAAGACACTGCCTCAGTTTTTACTTCTAGTTTTCAAAGAACCGGAAGAAAAGGAAGAAATTCTAATGGAAAACATTGGGATAAAAGGGTCAGCATTATATAGGTTATATCTTTTCATAGCTTCGTATTTATTTTTTCAATGCCTTTGCAGTCTTCCTCAGTCTCAGCTGGAATACCTACACTCTCTGAAGCTCCCTTTCTTGTACTCCACACTGGAGCAGTTTGTAGAGTGGGTGAGGGATGGAATGTATGATTTCCATCAGCTTCCATTGGTGATGAGAAAGCACCTGGAACCGCAAGATGAAGTAGCATTGAATAGTTTTCAAAGCAGCTATAAAGGTATATTGTGTATAATAGTGTAGCCCCATCAGGAGGATCATTAACTGAGGTGATTTTTCTTGTCTTTGGAGGTACTACCAACGCACTACTGCAGGAGATGCGGACTCTCACTGAGGTTCTTGTTCACTCAGAGTCAGACATAAGAAATTCTATTTCTAATCATATGCAGGTGAGTGATATGCTTCGATATTAGACTAAATTCGTTTAACAAAATTGTCATTCATAGAAACCCATTATGGTGTATCTGAGCGAGTATGGACTTTATGGTGATGAAGGTGAACAACTAACAAAGTTGATCCCTACTTCAGTCCTTTGCCAGCACTATGTTGCACTTCGTATCTTTCTCCGACGGTAAGCGTTATGTATAGTATACTCTCTTTTACCATTGCTCATTAAGTCCTTGCTGGTACAACTTTGTATGTTATATACTTGATAGGAAAATAGCAGAAGTGTTGAGTGAAATATCAGCAAGGAACCGTGAGCAAGTGGAGAGCCAGGGAGACCGCTGGGTAGAGTTTGTACAAGACCTCTGGAATGAAGATGGTCTCAAACACCTTTGGGATGTTGCTATGCCATATGTCAATGATCACCAGTTTGTGTTTGACCCATCTACTCAAATTTATGGGTTCCAGAGCCTCCGAAATGAAGATGGGATAGAAGCAGAAAAACCCCTTTCATTTATTCTTACTGAAGACGAGGAGGAAGTAGACAGGAAGCAGCCAGTACTACATTCAGTAATAGAACCACAGGAAACTAGTCTGCCACCTGCAGCAGGTCCTACGGGTAAGTGAGGTTCTTGCCAGCAAATGCTATTATGAGGCTCAAGCCAGGGTTTCTGCTGTATTTACAGAAGCTCTGCCAAATCGAACTTTGTCCATACGTTGACGCCACTAACTAATTGTTCTTTACCCCCTAGTCTCTTCAAGTAACAAAGACCTCGAAGACATTGCTGAGAATATCACGGTTGAAATGGTGACCGAGTTGTTATACAAGTGGAAATTAGACAGATACAAAGACCTCTTGTCTTGTAGAAATATCGATGGGTATGACTTGTTCACATGTTCTGAAAAGGACTTGGAGGATCTCGGAGTTACCAATGGCATTGATCGACGTAAAATTCTGAAGAACATCAGGAAACATATAAAGGAACTAGCTAAGTTTACCTAGCTTATGGTGTTATAGTGGTATTTCCCTTTATTTTTGAGTATTATTATCATGTCTGTATTCTGTAGAAGAGACTTTCTAGCTACAATACTTTTGCTGTAGAACTTTTCTTTGTGTTTCTCTTGATTTTTTGAGTACTGTAATAATATGTCTATTCTGTAGAACAGATTTTCTAGCTACAATACTTTAGCTTGTTGCTTTTATGTATACAGAAGTTTCTTAGCATTTTCCTTGATTTTTTTAGTACTGTAGTAATATCATGTCTATTGTGAAGGAGAGATTTTTTAGCTACAAATACCTTAATTTGCTGTTTTATTGACCAGGCTACATTAATGTAGGTAGAGAAAGGGTCTAGATATCCCCACATGCACGTCCATGTCACCCTCATGGAGTTGAAGTATTTGGAGGCCTGCATGTACGTAGCTACAAATACTCTATAATGAGCTAGGAATGTTACCCTCTGGGTGAGGAGGATTCCATCTGACCATCTGAGCTTGATGGGGTTATTTATTTAACTCTTGTTGTTTGCATTCGAACTAAGCTAATTATTGTTCTCATCAGCCATTTTTGGTTGGATGCCTTACGTTGCTACATGTACCAGTACATCTTTTGATATACGCCCACTGAAAAAAGGCTATAACAGTGTACACAGTGGCCCTCAAGCTACTGTCAACCTCCATTCGCCTATATATTATGCTGGACAACCAACCTACAAACCTCAGTAGCTTTAGCTGTCGGGAAGGGTTCTCAATGCCAAACTTCTCATAATATTATGTGCATAATTAGACTAGCTATAGCTAAACTAGCGTGTAAGTAGTGCTGTAACACTAACCCTAACCACCTTAATCATTTAATTAATTAATTAATTAACCCTCTGGTTCCTAACCCTGACCCTAGTCTTAAACCTGTTCCTAACCCTAGGGATGAATCGGGGATGAATTGGCTGACGCTAATTGGCAGATAACTTGCATAATGGTCGCTCGAGCATAGATAATAGAGCACGTTCTTTGTTAGATGCACATCTAGAATTAGTGGGTGTGTACAACGACTTAAACCACGCGTATGAATCTAATAGCCCGTGGACACATGTACAAGTTGTCCCAGTAGGGGTTTCTCCCCTTCTATCCAGGCTGTCTTCTGCAGTACGTGCATCATTGCTAGTCTAGATAGTTAGCTATCCCCAAATTGGTGGGGATAGCTATACAAATCTGCTGTGCAATGCAGTAGCTATCTTGAGCCCAATAGATTCATCCACAGAGATCTGGTACATAGCTACGATGGCTATTGTTTCTATAGCACAGCAGACGTGCCTTGAACTCTGCTCTTGGTGCTCATGTTCTTTAGAGTTGGTTCTAGTGAGTGTTGTCATCCAACTTTATCTGCTCTCCTGAGGTATATGACAGCATCTTAATTCGCTGGCAGCCATCCTTAGAACACAGGAGGAATATTTCCATATATTCACTTTGTGGATGTCCAGCTCCAGAATGGTGGTTCAGACTGTGGCATGTTTGCTGTTGCTCTCACAACACCCCTTTGTGGTGGAATAGATCCCCATGTCCTAGCAGTCCAAGATGTGCAAAGAATGCTTTATTGCAAACAAGCTCGTAAACTTCTAGGAAACTCGTAGAAGAAAAGGTTGGAGCGGCAGTGTCTCATTGCTACTAGGGCCAGTTGATGTGTTTTGCCACTGTCGCCTGATTTGGAACCGACTTGGTGACCTTCTTGGAGACCTGATTTAGCTAGCTATGTCCCGGGTGGTTTCATAAAATCTGCGAGGATGTCAAAATTTTAATGTTCAAACATCCCATCGTACTGTAGTAAAATGTTGTATGGTTACTTCAGTAAATGCATCATCTTCAACTTTGTGATTGCAAAGAGGTCCATGTAATATCACTTGAAAAACAAGTCTGACATTTCATGTCTAAAAAACCAGCCGGACGCCTTTCCCGTACAATACACACAGCTCAGCTTAGGCCAAGCTATTAAACTACAGCTGTAGAGCCAGAGATGCCTAGAGCGGTACAGCGAAAGTGCTGACTCAGCAGTTTCGTCATGCGCCTCCAGTTAGTAGCCATATGCCAAGAAACCAGGATTTTTACGGCTACCTACCACGTTTTCGCCATCTAGGCAACACAAAACTACCTTCATTTGCTGTAGCTTGGCCTGTAAACCTTCAAAAGCTGCTATAACACTGCAGTTGCATAGTAACGTATGACGTAATATATTGCGCACGTGATAAGTGCGGACGCACAATTACAAACAGACAGACAAACAAACAAACAGACAAACAAACAAACAGACGCGGAAAACGTAAAGCAATTTTTATAGTACCAGCCGGAGCGCGCGCAGCGCGCGAACGGCTGGTAATTAGTTTCAGTGGTTCCATATTTTTTTAAGGTTACGGGATACTGGCCCGCTTTGACGTAATAGTCTAATGAGTGAACAATGAATATCTTTGCAACTATAGGCCCTATAGTCATGATCTTTTCAGCATTTATTCATGAATACTAGTTGTGTACTCAGTATAGTCTCGCGGGCCAGACGATTTTTGTTGGGGGAAGTTACGTCTGGCCACCATAGCCACGTTTCCGTTACGCGTTGGAATGTAGTGCACGTGACGCAGTCATTTTTCACGAGGCAGAACGCAATTATTATGTGAAGCTAATAGACTCTCGCCTTATAATCACGATATGGACAGTCGGTAGAGATGTGCTTGCTTTGTGAGTCAGCGGTAACGGCGAAGGAACGTCGAAATCTTCACAGTGAGTCTACAGAGCATGTGCTTCCTATTTTGCTCGAGTTGTCCGGTGCACTTGAGACACCAGCGACGGAAACCGTCTTTTATTTTAAAACTTATTACTCGTTCCTGGTTCGGCCGAAGCATAGCTAACTCGCTGACACTTTTTTCTCGATAACATCTCGTTTGAAAAGGACAGACTGTCATGTGACTAATACGTAAGAGCTATGTAGTAATTGAACGCTCTGCAATCTGATTGGTGTCGCCCACATTCCGGCGACGTTTGCAAAAACGTGGCAAACGTGACCAGACGTACTTTAATCGTCTGGCCCGCGAGACTATACTCAGTACAGAAAGCTTGTCTGTGAGCCCCTCCCTTGTTTAGATAGCGGTAATGAAGTTTCAGCTGTTCACAATAATTTTTCTCGCCAAAAATCGCTGAAGCCACTGCCTTTACTAAGCCACTACAGCTCTCTAAGGATTCCTCACTATATTCACGAGGGACTGACGAAGGCTTTTGAAGCAATTATCTATATCAACAGAATGGCAAGTCAATAAGTATGGCTCTGAGCGCTCTGGACCCAACTTTCTTAGGTTTAAGAGGCTATATCTCCTGTATCAGAGAGAAACTACAAAAAAAGCCTCTGTCAGTCCCTCGTGAATATAGTGAGGAATCCTTAGAGAGCTGTAGTGGCCTAGTAACAGCAGTGGCTTCAGCGATTTTTGGCGAGAAAAATTATTGTGAACAGCTGAAACTTCCATTACCGCTATCTAAACAAGGGAGGGGCTCACAGACAAGCTTTCTGTACTGAGTACACAACTAGTAGCCATGAATAAATGCTGAAAAGATCGTGGCTATAGGCCTTTATACCACATTACATCATCTACAATAAAAATGATTGGCTAAAAAGTGTGGGTTACATAGCTTCATAACCCACACTTTTTATCAGTTCGCTACGTTGCTACGCAGCGAAGATTGTACGCATGCGCAACGTGGTATAAGTGAGATAGACCACACCCACTCGTGTGTTATGCGCTATAACCCACTTGTTTGCATTTATCCCTCGGCTTCGCCTCGGGATAACCGCAAACTCGTGGGTTATATAGGCGCATAACCCACTCTTTGGCGTGGTCTATCCTATACATAGTTGCAAAGATATTCATCGTTCACTCACTAGACTATTAAATCAAAGCGGGTCAGTATCCCGTAACCTTAAGCCGCTTTGAAATATTTGGACCCACAGGGGCTTAAATATTCATATATCCCACTCACCCTTGTTACTTAGGTTACTAGGAGTCATTATGAGTCATATTGACTTCCCTTTGGGTAAAAGTCTGGTATGACTCATACCGACTTCCCTTAGGGTATTAAACAATTTCATCCAATCAGACTATCATGCATATAGCTACTGCTATGTGTAGCTGTACTTTACATGCATACATTCAGGCACAATATTATACATTCTGGCTTTATAATGGAGAAGCTGAGGCCGCTAAAACGCTGAGGTAGGAGGGGCTGCTTCAAAGAAGCGGATGGGAGGGGTTCAATACTGTCTTCCGGGGGGAGGAGCTCTGAATTAACCCCTGGACAGGCGGTCCAATCGCACATACCGAGGCAAGACGGCGAGTAAGGACAAACGGCCTCAGCTTCTTCCATTAATTTTAAACCCAGAATGGGAATCGTTGCTACGTGCTAGCGTTGCTATAGTTCGTGGCCGCCATGGACTGACCAATCAGATGGGATATATAACACTTATAGTACAGTTGTTAGGGATTTATGGCTACGTAAACAAACCTCGTCCTCGGGCTATCGCCCTCGGATTCGGTTCGTTTACTGCCATAAATCCCTGACTACTGTACTATAACTATAACTTAAGGAGTCCATAATTATTGTCATTGAATAAGTTCCGGGGGTCCAGAACATTATTCGTTCAAGGGGTCCGTATATTTTTGGTTCCGGGGGGTCCACTTTAGGGGGTCCATTTTTACCGTGACAAGGTCCCCCGGATATACATATACCGGGTGCGGACTTGTTCCCCCAGATGCACACGGGTTCGCGAGTCGATTGCTAGTGTAGTTAACTAGTCTTTCAAGAATATTTTGAAGTTGCCCAGAATCATAAGAAGTTGCAGCACCGTACATCACTAGATTCAGGGGTGAGTTTATGTGATCCAGTTACATAGTCTTGCAAGCCAGACTCACTAGGGGGAGGAGTAAGCGAAGCCCGCGTATCTTTCGACCGCTGCTCGTCCGATAGAGCGAGCAGTAGGCTGGGCTAGGCTTGTCCACGCTACACTGAATAATTATGCTTCTATTCCTCTATTTTACCCTTCAATTCCTCAGTAAGCTTATACTAGATAATTGGGAAAGCTTTGGCACTGCATGTGCAGGATGCACAATTAAAAAGTGTATTGGTGTTATATTATTGTAAAAAGCTTCAGCGTAGTCTTCCGGGTACTGTTGCTGGTAGATTGTTGAAAGAATTAAGCTAGCTAGGTTATTATAGTCACAGCACAGATAATCTATTATCTATGGTCACAGGAATATTTTCACAGTTTTATCTTTATTTATGCTGGCATAATTACTCTATTCCAGGCCACACCTATTATGCTCAATTTATGCTATGTGAATTGGTAGATTGTGATGCGATAAAAGCCAACTAAAGGGCACCTAAATGGCGTGAGAATTATTTTTGCGCTCTTTGCCATCGGACATCCCAGCCCTGCATTGTAGCTACAGGTCATGCATGCAGTAGCTGGAAAGAATATACAAGGGGAGAGCTATATTCCACACATATAAAAGGTCACATATGATTTCTCAAAACCTGTTAGCATGGTATAGTCAGAAGGGTGCATAACTGAGATCCCTATCATCAGCTAGAGATCTCCATTCCAGTGACATCATTGAACTGCTCTACATGTTCAATTTCAGCTACATGTATGCATAAAAGTATTGGTATTGTTGTGCTATCCACTGTTATTGTTGTTTCTTTTTGCTACTTTTTGCTGTGGTGAATATCCCATATCACGTGCACCAGCCTCTGTCCAGTCTTGCATAATCCGGGAGGAGTTGATACCGCATTACCATTCGGAATGGCCTCTCTACTTGGGCTTATGAGTGCATGCTGTTTGCTATCTTGTATACTAGACCAAGAGAACATGTGTAGCAACACAGTAATGAGTATGCTGGTTCTCACAGACTGTAAATCATTGTGTTGGGATGAGCTATAGTCACATTTGGATGTATATACCATGCTCTTGCTTCAACATACTTGAATACCTTGGGAGCAATTCAAAATCTTGTGTAATATTGCATGTTTGTTTTCTTTTCCCGTGTTCAGATGGATAATTAATTCTGTCTCTCCTGTTGCACTTATCTTCCACATTCTGATCCATGAAAAAGGCTTAGATGTACAAAGTAATTCTGTTTGGTTCCTTGAGATGCCTAGCCTCGAACCACGCAGATTTTTTCACGGCTGCGCAAAAATCTGCGTGGAAGGCCTGGGTTCGAGGCTATGAGATGCCTAGCCTCGGTCCGTACTGCAAGCGACGAAAAGCTGGATGAGAGCCTGGGACCGAGGCTATGAGATGCCTGCACTGGAGTTGTTTTTATGAGCCTAAGGCCAGAGTTTGGAACTTCTCCCAACACACCTCTTAGTCCAGTAATCTGATGACTTTCAGAATGTGGTCAAACTATGATAACCACCAGCTGCAGGTCCACATCACAAGAGAGCCTGCCAGTAATGAATCTAATTTATGATTGTGGGATATACACTGTAGCCATATGTACTTTGACTTAGGCCAAGTGAAACTTCATGTACATGTTCAGTGGAAATAACTACGTAAGACTATCTGTGCCTAATACAATATTCAATATAAGAATGCATCTTTAGAGCATTGTGCTTGTCTTGGCCCCAGACCCCATTTTTGTGGGTGCAGGGAGGGTCTGGGGCCGCGACTAGCTTTGTGTGTGTTCTTTTCTAGCACATACAAAAAGCTTACATGTACAAACTCGGTATAATTTCATCCTGTTTAATTCTGTTATGTTTCTTGAAATATCTGATAGCGGTTGTTTATGTGAGCCTGAGGCCCACTTTTTTTTTGCTTTGGGAAAAAGAAATAGGTAGCAGCCAGCTAGCCTATGTTATTGGAACTTCTCCCAACACACCTGTTAGTCTAGTAATCTGATGACTTTCAGTATTATGATAGCAATGTAGACTACCAGCTGCTATCTGCATCACAAGAGAGCCTGCCATAATGAATCTATTTTATGATTGTGAGATACTAGGACTGATTAGCCTCGTTCCCAGGCTCTGCAAGCGACAAAAGCTGTGTGGAGGCCTGGGAAGAGGCCTGGGAACGAGGCTAAGGACTGATATCAATCAGACATACATGTACATGTAATTGAAGGAAGATTTTATGTACTTTGACTGTGGCCTCATAAATTCAGTGGGAAGTTAACTAAGAATACGTGTGCCTAATACAATATTCAATGCGAGAATATAGTTGTGCTTTAACACTTCATTTTATGAGAATGCGTAATATAAAATGTTTTGTAAAACATATTGTTTGACTGCTCTCTACCTTTTGAGCAATGTACACATTCGTTACTTTCACGTAGCTAAACCATGTCCGAGGGCAAGCCCTCTGGTGCTGACCAGTCCACCTCTAACGGTGGGGGTGGAGGGGACCCAGGAGGTGGGAGTGGTCAATGGGATCCTTTTGAAAATGGTGAGTAACTCACTCCTATACATTACGACAGTCTCACTTATGTCTCATTATAATTGACTACACAGGACTTCAGTTACGTTTGAAAGACCAAGAACAACCTCTTCAAAGGTTCACGTACGCCTGGGCTCCAGCTACTCGTGTACCGCGGTCGATAAACTGGACCAATATCACAGCAGAAGATGTCCAGTATGACCACATCAGATGCCACACTCTGCAGCAAGGAGAAGATTTGCCTTTGCTTGTTGCAGCACTTGATACCGATTCACATTCAAGGGCTCTGATTCTCATTAACGTTGAAAACAACTATCGCATTGGCCCTATATTTTTAACAGCTGAAAGTCGTTACAATATCCCCATTGTAGTAATTACAGCTGACGATGGAAATGTACTAACAGCTCTTCTAGAGCAGCACCCGATGGGCATTGAAGCAAGAGTGACTACAGAGCCAGGTGAACCAGCCCGGCCCCAGCCACAGCCCGAAACCCAGCCCCAGCCTCCACAGCCCGAAACCCAGCCCCAGCCCCAGTCCCAGCCACAGCCCCAGCCTCAGCCCCAGCCACAGCTCGAAACCCAGCCCCAGCCCCAGCCACAGCCACAGCCCCAGCCACAGCCCCAGTCCCAGTCCCAGTCCCAGTCCCAGCCCCAGCCCGAGCCTCAGCCCGAGCTCCAGTCCCAGTCCCAGTCCCAGCCGCAGTCCGAAACCCAGCCAGAGCCCCAGCCCGAGCCTCAGCCCGAGCCCCAGTCCCAGTCCCAGTCCCAGCCGCAGTCCGAAACCCAGCCAGAGCCCCAGCCCGAGCCTCAGCCTGAGCCCCAGTCCCAGCCCCAGTCCCAGCCGCAGTCCGAAACCCAGCCTGAGCCCCAGCCCGAGCCTCAGCCTGAGCCCCAACCTGAGCCCCAGCCTGAACCCCAGCCCGAGCCGCAGTCTGAAACCCAGCCCGAGCCCCAGTCCCAGCCCCAGCCAGAGCCCGAGCCGCAGTCCCAGCCCGAGACCCAGCCAGAGTCCCAGCCCGAGACCCAGCCGCAGCCAGAGCCCCAGTCCCAGCCCGAGACCCAGCCGCAGCTCCAGTCCCAGCCCCAGGCTATTGCTGATTCGCACTCAACTACAAATGGTATGTTGCCTATACTTGAACATGTTTGCTGCATGTCCTGTTAGACCCTAAAAGATGCACATACGAGACCCAGCCGCAGCTCCAGTCCCAGCCCCAGGCTATTGCTGATTCGCATTCAACTACAAATGGCATGTTGCCTATACTTGAACATGTTTGCTGTATGTCCGGTTAGGCCCTAAAAGATGCACATACTTGCCATAGGCAACATCCAGTCTACCCCACCCACTCTACATCACCACGCATACTATTCTAATGCAGGGCATTGTGGGGGAGCCTGAGTGACTATCGTAGGACATTACATCATCAAAAGGGGGTTGCTGAGGAAGGGCTTAGAGAGCAGCAAAAGCTGACCATAAGCTATGGTTCATGTGATACTTTGGGTGACTATTAATTTTAGCGTAATTTAGTGGATTGGAAAAAATCGCTAATATTTGAACCCGTAAAAATGATGATTTGTATGTGAGCAAGCTTTGCGTGCTGGGTTTACGTATGCACATATGCATAATCGCACAAAATATAATAGCCTCGTTTCCAGGCTCCACTCCCCACCTTTATATTGCACCATGTGTAAAGGCCGGGAAGGAGGTGACCCTGGACTCTGGACTCTGGACTCTAGACTAGTGGAACAGCTGGCTCTGTAAAGCGCGAAAGACTCGTATACCACGTGCTCATGTATTATTGTGTAAAGCATAGGATATTATAGTGCTAGGGTAATATCTGGCTTGTACCATGCCTACAAAGACCAGTAAAGGTCCAAAGGCGGCCTAACTGTCAACTGTCTCGTAGTCTTGTATGCTGAGCCCCTGCAGCCATTTCTTCCTTTCGTCTACAGTTTTAGTAGATAATCTTTCACACTGCAAAGTTCTCATCTGCTGCCTGGCTTTCCTCCTATGCTATAGCAGGTTCAGTGTCCCTTTTCTCAGCAGCCCTTGATATGGTGCCTGGCCCTGTCCCTACCTCTCCAGTTCCATATCTTTGAAGCATTTAGCTAATTATGCTGGTCTCTCTATAATAACAAACCTTGCCTACGATAAGCCGGCATGTTCTCACCTAGTTTGGCTTCTTGGTTTCTGTACGGCCTACGTTTGAGGCTCTCTACTACATGTACCCCTTGATTGTCGCTATGAGTATGGATGGACATGCCAGTCCACTCCAGCCCCCACATAGCTGCTGCTACCACTATTATATAGGAATATCCTTTACCAAGACGATGAGGTGGAATGATGTTGCATTCCAGTGGATTTGAAACCAGCTGGTACCATGAAATGCTCCACAGCCTCATGATCCTGAGGCATCTGACGTCACCTTGAGCTCTTGGTACCTGCAGGCAACAGTAGGGATACTCCGCTCCATTGATTGGCAGAGTGGTATCACCACCCTAAATCAGACCTGAAGACCACGCTGAGGCGAATGTGGTCCTGTGATTTCTTTCCAACGATGGAAAGATCAATTATCCACCTTATGAAGGTGCATCCAGGGCAGATTACTTTGGCTGCATGTTGTAGTGTACCAATTGGGGACGTGATGTCCCTTTTCCGGCAGACTTCTCAGTGCTGCCATTCTGCCACACATTCGCAGAGACACTAAAGTTTTTTGAGGGGTAGCCTGACTTCTCAGGCCCGTTGGAAGCTGTCGAGGGGTGGAGCGGCCATTGGGCATGATGTCAGAGGCCGCGCAGCGGATGAGAGTGGCGCGCGAAGTACGGAAAAAAATTTGAGACTTAATTTTCAGCTGTAAAGAAGCTGCTCTCGCAGCATCTCGCTACATTGAAGGTCATGCACTAACTTTACATAAAAAAAACTCCATACAGGCCGAGATCAAGCATACAGCCAGCTCATAGTGTCGCAGGCCACACCTCATTCGCACGCTGCATGCGAGTATGTGGTGCCGTGGCATGCGAAAGTTCAAACGCCTACGAAAAAAAAAAAACGGCATGAAAAGCGGGGCGGTCTGAGCCGCCCCAGCTGCCCCGCTTCTGACGGCCCTGCTTCTGACTGGATAGTAATATTTTCACGAATGGATCAGCTGCTTAAATTGGCTCTTCCCTTTTGTCCAGTTGTATATGAACCCCGATCTCCTCCATCGTCGTCTTGTGGCCATGCTGTTTGCACACTCATCCATGCCAGGTTGCCACGGCTCGATGAAATTATGGACATACGTAGTGGAATATGTGCTCCACTCCACGTCGTCTGATTACCCATTCCAACCCATCTGCCCAGGGCTGTGTAAATCACTGGGGCTAAGCGTAGGCCAAATGGGAGGATTTTTGTCGGGCATAGAATGTGTCATCCTAGTGCTTCCCTAGGAGGAGCCTGTCCTCGGGTGGACTGGAACCGATCTATATGCCTCTTTGACGTCCATTTGTGCCCCTATACCCAGAGTGAGGGTGGCTGTAGTGACTTCATCCGTTGACATGTATGATAAGGAACATAATTAACTCCTTGGTAATGCCATTATTCATGCTGTGGGCAGGCAGGTTCACTATCAACCTCCACTTCCCTGGCTTATGTTTCTTTGGGACCACCCCTAAGAGGCTGCAGTCAAGGGGAGGGAGTGATGAAGCCTCCTTGACATGGACTATCCATTCGTTCCAGCTCTACCCCCTTTAAGCATATCACCACCTGAGATACAGATCTTGAGGCTGTTTCAGACTGCCAAGCTCGCTGTAGTTAAAGCCAATGCAGAATCCGACTTGATTCCTTTCACCAGATACTCTGCGAAGAGCCTGTCTGCACGGTCTTGGAGCATAGCTTCCCAGTTGAGGGAATTAGGGTGGAGGTTATTTGGGTAATCTGGACCAGAAAGATTTATTGAAGTTCTGGGTCTGTTTGTCTCTCTCCAGATAGAGAGTTGAGTTGTGTATGGGTAAGGACTCCATGTACAATCTGGGGTGTACATGTTGTGTTCTGGTGGAGGCCCTGCAGCATAGGAATGAGACCTATCTGAACTGCTGCCCTGATTGTTGGAACATTTGTGTGCTTGTACTTGTAATAACATTTTGATAAGGTCCATGTCCACATCCACAGTGTGCTCTAATGAGTTGTAACACTCATGCATGACTTAGACTGTATGTAGTATAAGACTGATTAGTAAGGTGATATAAATGGGGGAATGCTAAACATGCCTCCTATGGCACTTAACAGAGTGGTGACAGTGCTACCCATGCAATCATTAGTAGGCTTTACCCGTCATAGATCGTCATGGTAATAATCTTGCATGTGTTGATGTTGAAGAATTCATCATGGTTCCTCGGGCCGGCTCTTTCCGCCATGCAGCATTGTATGGTTTGGGGGTGCCATTCTTTTAATTAGCACTTATACGCAGGGTAATCCCCATGAAAGAGGTGGCATTCATGGTTATAGCAACATCTTTTGCTGTACTTGCACTAGTCTCGGCCCCAGACCCTCCCTGCACTCATAAAAGAAAAACGGAAGGAAAGTGCCAGAAGAGGATCTGGTGCAGTTGATACAGAAGGCCTCCATGGGATGTAGCTTTTATGGCTTACTGTGGGTGAGATAATTGAGGCGGGAAGTTCCAAAGTTAAGTGAGTGCTAAAAAACTAGTGTAAACAGTGCAAAGCTATATCTACAGCAGTGCAAGAGAAATGGGAAGCGTGAATATTCCAAACGTCATTAGTTCCCAATCAACCAATCAGATTCAACCCTCTGACTGCATATTATTCTGTATCAACTGCACCAGACCCTCTTCCGCACTTTCCTTCCGTTTTTTTTTTTTTGCGAGAGCAGGGAGGGTCTGGGGCCGAGACTATACTTGCACCAGCCTTCCCTGTGAGGTTATTGAAGGTACTTTCTCTTTGGATGGGGCTGCAACGAGAGTGAGAAGGTCTTTGCCTGCTTTGGAGCTGGGGGGGGGGGGAGGGCGGCATACGGACATTGCCCTGTAGCATGGTTGAGTGACTGGTGCCCTTTTCACCACATCTGTGTTTTTAGTTGTCCTGTGATGCATAGGGCGAAGAGGCGGGGGTCTGATTTGGCCCATTGCTCTGACCCGAAAGCGGCAGCTTCTTGACGGAAGTTTTAATCGTAGATTATCCATGACGGCATCTTTGGCTTGCCCAGGTAATTTGGACCATGTAAGCCAGTAGGTTGGGTGTCCTCTCCGGGGATTGCTTGGTTTCTACAGCCTTGTAAAGCATTGTAAATCATGGCTACCTGCATGTTAATACATGATCACACAAACAGCTGCTAGACCACACAGGCAAGCTAGCACTGTAGCCTAGTTACCATAGGCTACATGCAGCTGTGCAAGCGAACAGCACCGACTCCATTTAATGCACATCGACGTGGTTAGCCTAGCATAGCAGTTATAGCACAGCTTGGCTTTCCCTTACATGACTATACTGCAACTAACCTTTGTGATAAGCATTTAGTTAATTATGCTGGTCTCTGTATAATAACAGACCTTGCCTACGATAAGCCGGCTCATGTTCTCACCTAGTTTGGCATGAAAAGTGCCCCAGCCGCCCCGCTTCCGACGGCCCTGCTTCCGACGGCCCTGCTTCTGACTGGTTGGTAATATTTCAGGAATGGATCAGCTGCTTGGGAAGGCCTTCCCTTTTGTCCAGTTGTATATGAACCCCGAGCTCTTCCATCGTCTTCATGCTTGTGGCCATGCTATTTGCACACTCATCCATGCCAGGTTGCCACGGCACGATGAAATCACTGACATAGTGGAATATGTGCTCCACTCCACCTCGTCTGACTCCCCATTCCAACCCATCTGCCCAGGGCTGTGAATATCACTGGGGCTAAGCGTACACTGGGAGGGTTTTTGTCGGGATTGAGCGTGTTATGCTAGTGCATCCCCAGGAGGAGCCTGTCCTCTGGGTGGAATGGAACCGATCTATATGCCTCTTTGACGTCTATTTTTGCCATCATATTGCCCCTACCCAGTGTGAGGATGGCTGTACATGTGGTGACTTCATTGATTGACATGTATGATAAGGAACATAATTAACTCCTCGGTAATGGCATTATTCACGCTGTGGGCAGACAGGTTCACTATCAACCTCCACTTCCCTGGCTTATGTTTCTTAGGGACTGCAGTCAAGGGGAGGGAGTGTTGAAGCCTCCTTGACATGAACTATCCACCCCCTTTAAACATTCATCACCTCTGTGTTCTGAGATACTGATCTTATGGCTGTTTCAGATTGCCAAGCTCGCTATAGTTAAAGCCAATGCAGAATCCTGACTTGATTCCTTTCACCAGATACTCTGCGAAGAGCCTGTCTGGATGGTCTTGGAGCATAGCTGGAGGGAATTAGGGTGGAGGTTGTTTTGCATGGTAACCAGACCAGGGAGATTTATTGCAGTTCTGGGTCTGTTTGTCTCTATTGAGCTGTGCATGGGTAAGGACTCCATGTACAATCTGGGGTGTACATGTTGTGTTCTGGTGGAGGCCCTGCAGCATAGGAATGAGACCCATCTGAACTGCTGCCCTGATTGTTAGAACGTTTGTAGGCATGGAAAATTATGCCGGAAAAATAAGCGGCATACCAGGTCCACGTAAGAATCGAGCATAATTCCGGCATAATAGGCCAAAATAATGTATACGGTCTTAGTCTTACTTGAACAGGTTTTTTCCTAATTCTTTTCGAAGCCAGCAGGATAACTGTACTGTCTGTATGATTACATTGAAGCAATTAACAACCAGCAAATTAGAATAAGGCTTTGGCCGTATTTGCATTGGTGCATATTCTAACTGTTTTTTGTCTTGTTTGTGATGTCATGTCAGTCACGCAGCTGAGCATAATGGAGCATAATGGGAATAAATTGAAAGAAAAATTAGTTGGGTTTGCAAGCATTGAAGAAAAGCATAATGGGGTAGGTTTTGAGCATAATTTCCTCATGCCTAAACGTTTGTGTGCTTGTAATAACATTTTGATAAGGTCCATGTCCACATCCACAGTGTACCATGTGTGCTCTAATGAGTTGTAACACTCAAACATTTGTGTGCTTGTAATAACATTTTGATAAGGTCCATGTCCACATCCACACTTCCACAGTGTACCAGGTGTGCTCTAATGAGTTGTAACACTCATGCATGACTTAGACTGTATGTAGTATAAGACTGATTAGTAAGGTGATATAAATGGGGGAATGCTAAACATGCCTCCTATGGCACTTAACAGAGTGGTGACAGTGCTACCCATGCAATCATTGGTAGGCTTTACCCGTCATAGATCATCATGGTAATAATCTTGCATGTGTTGATGTTGAAGAATTCATCATGGTTCCTCGGGCCGGCTCTTTCCGCCATGCAGCATTGTATGGTTTGGGGGTGCCATTCTTTTAGCACTTATACGCAGGGTGAACCCCATGAAAGAGGTGGCATTCATGGTTATAGCGACATCTTTTGCCGCACTTGCACCATCCATCCCTGTGAGGTTATTGAAGGTACTTTCTCTTTGGATGGGGCTGCAACGAGAGTGAGAAGGTCTTTGCCAGCCGGGGGGAGGGGGCATACGGACATTGCACTGTAGCATGGTTGAGTGACTGGTGCCCTTTGCACCATATCTGTGTTTTTAGTTGCCCTGTGATGCATAGGGCAAAGAGGCGGGGGTCTGATTGGGCCCATTGCTTTGACCCGAATGTGGCAGATTCTTGACGGAAGTTTTAATCTTAGATTATCCATGACGGCATCTTTGGCTTGCCCAGGTAATTTGGACCATGTAAGCCCGCAGGTTGGGTGTCCTCTCCGGGGATTGCTTGGTTTCTACAGCCTTGTAAAGCATTGAGCTCACGTTGCTATATTGGGGATTAGTTTCTTCTGCTGTATGAGGTCTGCAGTTGAACCCCTATGATGTTACCCTCCGTGGCCGGGATTTGTTCGACTTTGTCCTTGGCCGGTGGAAGGTCTACGAAGTCTATGTATAATCTCCTGCAGTGATTCTGTCTGCCATCTCTCTTGAGATTGGTGGGGTCCCTGGACTAATTGGAAACAGGGTTGGAGAGTTACGGCCCAAGTCTGCAATCCCTGAGCTCATAATTCAGTTTAAAGTGTGATCTGCCTGGCTGTGTATCAGCAGGGGTGGACTTGGAAGCCACGGATACCCCCGGGGATGGCATTGAGTGGTGGGATTTCACCCAGTTGTATTCCTGGGGGAGACTTGTGTTGATGCACAGCATCTATAGGAATAGCTGGGGTGGATGGGTGGGGGAGCGGGATGGGTTGGGGTGGGAGGAGGAAAGAAGGAGAGGTATCTGCCCATATTGCTGATCCTTTTTCCCATTTAGGATTGGCACCGGCCTGAGGGGTTTTGTTCCATATATATAAGCCTCCGCTGTTGGCTTGTGTTTTTGTGGCCTTTTGGCCTTTTCCACTTGACCTTACGACCTTTGGCCATAATGGGCTTAGTGGTCATTCTTATGGGCTGGGGTGGTCCTGCCCACGACAGCGTTTCTGTTTCTCACCTGATCATGAGGGAGCTGTATAGGGTTCACTGGCGGCAGGATTGAGAGACGCTCTGTTCGGGGTCCCACCGCCTGTGGAAGTGGGTTAGTGGGAGGCTGGTGGGATTCCCGTGGGGGTTGGCGCATAAACTGAGCGACCGTCAGAGCTGGAGGTGGGCGGACGGCTTGCCGACTCTTGCGTGTTACTCATTTTGTGAGAACATTTCGAAGCAGCGGAATGTCATTTTTGTTTTCAGTCTCATGGCTGTTGTATGAGCCTGCCAATTTCATGTGGCATGTGCGTCCCACATGCTGCCAGTTTCATGTGTATTCACCCCGGCCCCCACATTTTACCCTCTCGAGTTAGCTTGCTTTCACTATAGTGTTTATTTGGCTGAATGGAGTAGTTTTTCTACTGCAAAACTGCTAGTGCTAGTTGAGACGACTTCTTGCATATTCTTGTCGTGTTTTGTTGTTTTGATCTAACATATATTGTAGTTAGTATGTTTCACAGTGTTAGGAGTGATAATTTTGTCGTGACATCATCAGCCATGCCCTTGGGAATAGGGTTTCTATATTAAATGGTACTATATATAAAAAAAAACAAAAAACGGACTACGAGTACGTCATAAAATCTTTGGGGGGAAGTGCTGATTAATCTCATTGAAATGTAGGACCTACATTTCAATGAGATTTAGGACCTACATTTCAATGAGATTAATCAGCACTTCTACCCAACGAAAAATAATAAACAGCAGGGGGTGGGGGAGGGGAGGGGGTGGCGCAGTTTCTCCTCCTTATCAATTAAAGCAGTGGGTGCCAGGTAGTAGCACAGGATGGATCAACTAAGCTGTCCAGATGTTTCTAGTAGTTTTGCGAGCCACTTCAATCTTTTTTGACAATTTAAGATATGCATATTGGAGCATAATGAGTGAAGCATAATGGTCTGTATCCTTGAGGATAAAGCATAATGGGCTAAAAGAAATTTTAATGTACATGGGACTACTCGCCAGCCAGCCTCAGGAGGCAAGACACGTGTTCATTGGTTTCGTTTCTAGACAGTGATATTACATTACATTGTGTCACACGTCAATTAGTGAGGTGGTACTGCACTGAACTTTGAATCCACATAATTCTTCTCATGAATAAGTAATGAGATGTCATTTACGTGGTACTAATGAACATGTTTATTTTTTCCCATGGTGGCAATCAGAATCAATAAGGGGAGGGGTGTCGCTTTGATGTAGATAACGGCTCTTTGTTGTGTGATATCAGCACTTCGTTGTGGTTGAGCGGTACTCTGATGTTACACTCTTTTTTTTTTAGTTAGGACCACGTATAGTGGAAAGTAGGCTAATAACAGCTGAATAACTAGCTAGCTAGTGTTCCACAAAGTTTGTAAGGCTGCTGAAGTGCCTAGATGTCAGCCAGACAGACAGTGGCTGACAGGCTTTTGGCCGACTTTGGTGGGCTAGTGTTTTGACCTTTCAATTTCTGGTCTGTAGGCCCTGCCCATTGTTGTAGCTAGCTGTGTGAAAATTTGTGGAGTTTGTTTTGGTAGGTGGTTCTCAGCAACTGAGGGATTAATGGAAAAACGCTAACATAGATTTGTTGTGAGTTTAAATTTGTAAAGGCAGGGCTTGATTTTGTGGGTGGAAATGGGTAAGTAGATAATTTTTTGAAAGACGGGATAGCGAAAATGAGCATTTTGGTGTGGTTGGATGTGTTCTGGGCTGTAAACCTAGGCTTAAAGCATTCCTGTAGAAAAAGCCAACAGACAGCTATCGTCTGCAGGTACGGTGATGTTGTCAGACTGTGGGTGGGGCTCTAGCCGTTCCAGTAATTTGTCTTTTTTATAGTAAACAATCCGAAATTGCATTTTTGCGGATTATTTAGCAGACAGTGTGATTAGGTGTACATTTTCATAACATAGCCCCCCCCCCCCCCGGCAATGATACTGCACACCTTTGTAGAACCATACGGATGCTTAGTATATGTTACTATAGTAACAAGTGTATGGAATAATTTTCAAAGGGCATAGGAAGCTGTGCAAGAAACCATGGGAATAGCTCCAAACATGTACTAAATAACTCAGAGCATGGGCAGCTATGTTCTAACTAACCTCGGCTTCGCCTCAGCCTAGTTAGAACGTTGCTGCCCATTCTCTAAGCTATACTTAGAGAGTATTTCAATTTGTGGGTGCACTCTCGTGGCTTCATTGTCGTACTACTCAGTACTACATAGAAAATTATGCTTGAAGTCCCCCCCCCCCCCCGGAAAGGTAGTGGTACGGGGTAGTGCACAACATCCTTGTAATGGCCACAAGACTCTTCAAGCTTGGGCCCTTTAAACCCCGTAGACGTCTACACACGTCATTAAGAATATACCGAGGTGCGTTTTGATACTCCTTTCACTAGTGAGATATGGCGGGAAATGTGAGTTTTGTCAGAGGCAAGTAAAATTGCGGCAAAAAGTAGATAGAAATGAGCTTTTAACAAGCACCTCGGTAGATAGTAGAAGTCTGAACTGTTTCTGTGACGGCTTGACTGCCAGTAGGTATAAGGAGAAATGTTAAGAAAGTGATGAAAGTATGTTTTTATATATCAATAATGGAAACACATCAACACCCAAGAAATCTGCAGACAAAGATCATGCCTAAAATAGTGACATGTTTTTGGGACCAGTCAAGTATCACCCCCAGTTAAATTGTGGAAGAGTCATAGAACCCTGAAGCTAAAGTGAGTTCTAGGATTGCAGCCTATTGAGTTTCAGCCATGTGGTGGCTAAGCATCGCTCAGTGAGTGTTGTAGGGTCACATGATACTCACACCTGTCGTTGCTTGGCACTTGTACCATCTTTGTAAAAGCAGTCAACACTGGACGTTGGTTTGCCTTGTGTGCCAGCATAGCATATCCCTGTGTGTGACTATCCCCTCTTTATTTACAAGATGATAAACTAACGAAGATTTTTGAATACACTCCTAATTACTCCATGTGTATGCAGCGGGGTTAAACGCTTGGTTTTGACCATCTGTGTCCGTCTGTCCCGTGAAAAAAATTGCAGGGTAAGACGCTTGCTATTCCCAGCAATAAATAAAAAGAATGTACACTTGTGATCTTTATAGTGGCCAAATTAAACGATTATATTTCTGTATTCCAGCTCTTTCTTATTTAACATCAGTATGGTCTGCTATTTTTAATCAATTAACACACCCCGCTACTTTTTTTACAAATGGAACCCTTGGACTTTAGACTTGCCTTGCTTGTGCTGCATTCAAGCTGTATGTGGGCATGACCAATTGCCATATTAATGACACGGGCGCTTCTTTACGTATACTCCAGTATGAACTCTGTGTCCTGAGACTGCATATGCCCGCCCTCTGTCGTATTGCAGTTTTTGACCGTATTAAAAATAGCAAAACTTACCGTGGTGAATAAGTGCTGGAAATGTGGAGAATAGAAATCGCTTTGATCACTATCAAGATTGCACACATTGTAGATTTCAATGTTACTGTCGGGTTTAGCAATTGCTTAACCATGCATGTAAATCGTGAGATAGCCCGATTTCTGAGTGAACAGACAGACGGTCGAACGGACAGACAGAACCAATCACTTAACCCTGCCGCACACGCGCGGGGTAACTAGAATATGATGGGCATCAGGCGTATGTGGACTCTGGACATGTTTTCATATTGGCGCATATGTAAAAAAGCATCCGTTAAATAAATATCATGGCAATTGGTCACAGAGTCCAGAGCCCAGAGTCCCATTTGTTGCATGGAGTATGTCTCTTCTAGTTTGCAGAGCGTTTATTGTTGTAGTAAGTAATCAACTGGGAGAAAACGGTATTGAACCACAGCACGAGGCCTAAATCCTCACGCATGCACACCACCTCCCGCTCCCTAACTCCTTCCACCAAGACACTCACCGCTCGCACGTTAACCCAGTTTAACTACATTAAAATGTATATAGCTCATGAAGCCTTATAACAACCGTATCAAATGCCCATGGGCGGGGAACCTTAGAATGCAGCGGAAGAAGGGGGTGGGCACTTACTACGTATTCGTCCGCAAACGGCATGTAGTATCCGCCCACTACCCTGGAAGTGAGGAATCCTCACCTTGATACCATCCAGGTGAATTAAACGTATAACTAAAGCACAATGAGCGAAATTAAGCCGTAAAATTCGATCTTTAGTGTGCTTTAATTGGAATACCAATGGTAAATCGCCTAGCTACTTCGTTTTTCAGCTATATTTTGCAGTTATCTGCATGCTTTTATAGCTATTCTAATACATATGCTTCCGTAGTTGGTTAAAGAAGGCTATACTTACATGTACCTTGTTTCCTCACTTTGCATTGTGCATTTGCAATGCGTTCGAGTGGGCGGATACTACGTGAATAAACATACCCCTTGCAGGAAGTTGACGCTGAAGAGGGGGGTGGGCGCATAATACATGGTGGGCGCTTGATGCATACTCTACGGTATATCTAGAGCTGAGTTTAAAACATGTGGTAATTAGTTTCCATGCCATCTCTATATAGCTATGGACTGCTACTGTACTTCACTTCTCAATCGTACTGCCTATCTCATCTCAAGTACACATACACAGCTGTGACTAGCTTCAGGCTAGTAATAACGTACATTTAGCTGGTAGTCTTCTCCATATACTCGTTTTATACTTCTTCATAGCTCGTTTCTCAATTAAATTCACTGTAGCACTGAAAAAACTGTAAGTTAGTTGCCTGAATTGCAGACTGGCTGATGAGACTATACATATATATACACAATTTTAATGGTAAAAATGTCACATTGTATACAACGCCAGGGGGTAAGAGTATGTCTAGTACTAAATTAGATTCTCATTCCATGTTCGGGGTCTAATTCCCATTCCATGTAACCCCTTGTAATGTTCATTCCTTCTGTTTACATGTATGTTGTTGGATATGATTATGCAGCATATAATATTATATGTGGGGACAGTGTTGGCTTGTAAATGTTTGTGGGTATAATGTACAAAATTCTGAAATGAAAAGCTCTTCATCACCTAATTTTGGGGTCTGATCATATTATTTGCGTGGACGTGCAGCATGAAAGAGTATATAGGCAGTTAAAATTTGTAACGCAGGCAAGCAGTAGTAAGAAACAGCTGAACCCGAGAGGCTTGTCAGCATACATGTACTCTCTCCCATAGCTACCTTGAGCTGTGGGGGGCAGTGGAGAGAAAAGATCAAAAGTGCTCGATTATGCAGCTTCTCTTGGCACATACTGTAACAGTGTGATGACTAGCAGTGGGTCTGTAGCAATTATCCCATACATTTACAGATGGTTACCTGACGGCCGATGTCTATCCTAGGTTCTTGACACTATTGTTTTGACGGACCAACAGACAAACGGACAAGCTATTAGTACTAGAAAGGGAAGAGAATTTTCAATAGTGAGATATGAGTAAAATTCACATATGTACACACGGGATAATTAGTGATCATGTATGTGGTAATATTATGCAGTGTACATGTGGTATGTGGGACAACAGTGTGAGTGTACTGCGCATGTGTGCTGAGAGTGTCCTATATATGGTAGCATTAGAATTTGAATGTATGGAGGAGAGAAGTCCTCTTGATCTTGTTCTTTGATTGGAGATTGTACAAGCTCTACTTGCACCTGTGGCTTAAACACTACGGTTGCAATACAGTGGAATACCCCTCTCCTAGCTAACTCCCCTGAAATCCAGTCATCTACTGTAATGCAGAATTCCATTAACTTATGTACTAATAAACTCCCAGAATGGGACACCTCGCTAATCTGTAAAGCGGACGGGTTTTCTGGCCCCAACAGTACCTAGCTTAACTCATTGCACGCCGTACGCCACTTAAGTGGATATTACGTAATCCTTCCGCTACGCCACACGCCACTATAGTGGCTTTAGAAATGGCAAGTTAGCTGTACGGCCAGGAGGGGCAACCCCTTCCTTTATTAGCCATTAAATTGAGTAGAGTGATTACTAATAATGATGTAAGTGTACCGAAAGTCGATCTAATCTGTAATAGAACGGATACATACGACAAAATATACAATCGATCAAAGCGACTAGCTATGGCTACCTACATTGCTATGCCGTTAGTTGGGCTCTGTAGTCAACTTCACTGGCAGATATGTTGGTAACTGGTTCAGGGGAGAGTCGGGGGCTTCAGTAGGACCATCGTTCTTTGCCGCCTGAGTGTGAAGACAACAGTTTCGTATCGAACTTACCGTGTATCCGGTTATCGATCCTGAAGCCCTTCTTGGATCCAATCCGCCGCCCTTTTTGCCTTTAATGGCTGTAGCTGGTAGTCTTCTAACAAGTACAATGCAGAATTCGCTGGATACTTGAGTTGGTAATCATAAAAATAGCCAAACAGTGAACTAAAACTTTTAGTACGCCATTGTTGTAGAAATTATAGCGTGGAGCATCACGCGCGTGACGTAATTACGGTGTTCAATGAGTTAATTAATCACCCACAACCGCTGTTTCATCACACTGTATTTTCGCTACTATCGATAGTGCTAATACTAGCAATGCTTTAGGAGCCTTCTTACCAATTCACAGCAAGCTAAAGCTCGGTCATGTTGTATTAAAATGGTTGAGTGCGTGTTGCCGTGCCTACTGGAAATTTAAATGGAAGCCCCTGAAATACGAATGGCTCCGTATTTTGGACACACCTGCGGGGTCCCAATTGTGTTAGAGAGGTTCCACTGTATGACTGTTTGGTGATTAGCAGATGTCTATTTAAAGTATTGAATTGACTCTAAAATAGTAGTGCCAATTATAAGGTGATGTTGTTCTTAGTGGTAGTGGTTCTGTCTATACTATTTACAGATATTGTGAGCCAGTACCCTTATATTTCTTTTATTAGGGTTTATAGGCGAAGTCACAGACAGTAGTGCTGAGTGGGTGATGGTTTCAACTGACGAAATTAATGGTACGCTTAAGTGTGGATACAAATAAACTCTGTTCTATAGGTGAAGCATACACTTAAGATAGTGTTATATGTAATTGCAATAGTCTTGTACGCCATTGAGTGTGTACTTTGAGTGATAACTTTAGAACAAAATCTACTGCAGCAGGTATGACTATAGACTGTTTAGAATCAGGGGTATAGTTACTATCAATACCACTGGAGATGAGAAAGTCATAAAGGAGGTCTGAAGAACGAACTTTGATAAATAATAACCTTTTAGCAGCACTGGGGCTCCTCCATAAACAAAGTGAAAAATAGGTGGTTGTACATATTCATGGAAGATAAGAAAACAGGTGATGTTATTAAATTTTTGTACAGTGTAATTTTCACTCACTCACTCCTTGGCATTATAAGAAGTAAATGTAAACCAAGGTTCAATCCACACTCTTGCAGCTGAAGAATCTGAGGTACCAGGACAGCTAGAAATACCACCTCCCAAATCTGAAGAAATACAAGGTTTGTTCCCCTTACCACCAGAATGTGCAGTATCATGCAACTATTATTTTTTTGGATGTCACTTTGGTACAAAAAAAATCCTTAGAGCTAACTTGTTACCAAGAAGAATGCAACTTAGTTAGGCAATCTTTCACTCTTGACATTTGCAAATCTACATGCATCCTTACAGCTATAGAAACTGAGGTAACCAGACAGCTGGGAGTACCTACAGACTCTAACACTGAAATACAGTCTGAGGTTGATACGACCTCTCCTACCAATGAAATGCAACAAGGTCTGTTCTCATTGTACCGGAATGTGCAACTATTATGTCTCCCTAGGGCTTGCTTGCATCAAGGAGATGCACATCTTAGTTAGGCAAGAATTGTCCTTGGCATTTCCAAGTGTTGAAGTTTACATATAAACCCAGGTCCTTATCCCTTACAGCTGCGGAATCTGAGGGAACCAAACAGCTAGAAGTATCTGCAGGTTTTTCTCACACCAGTAATGGAATACAGCGTGAGATTGATACACCATTTCCTACAACACCTAAAGAAATGCAAGGTTTGTTCCCTTGTACCAGAATATGCAGTATCATTTTTTGTGGAAGTTGCTTTGTAGCAAAAAATATCGCTTAGAGCTAGCTAAGTAGCAAAAAGTATGTTTTTTTTAGTGGGCAAAATTTGACTACTCATGCACTCCTTGGCATTTGCAAATAGTAAATATAAGCCCAGGCTCGAATACACATGCACCCTTCCAATTACAGGAACTGAGGTAACCAGACCGCTAGAAGTACCTACAGACTCTAATGCTGAAGTACAGTCTGAGGTTGATACAACTCCTGCTACCAAAGAAATGCAGCAAGGTTTGTTACCATTGTACCAGAATGTGCAGCTTTCAATGTATATGGTGTCCCATTGGAGCTAACTTGCTGTCAAGAACACAGTGCATCTTATTTAGGCAAGATTTCTCCTTGGCATTTACAAATGTTGTCATTAACCATAAACCCAGTCCCAAATCCATCCCCTTACAGCTGCAGACTCTGAGGTACCCACACAGCTAGAAGTACCTGCAGGTTCTTCTCACACCAGTAATGGGATACAGCATGAGAAAGATACCCCATCTCCTACCACACCTGAAGAGATGCAAGGTTTGTTCCCATTATACCAGAATATGCTACTGTTGTTTTTTGGAAATCACTATATTATTACAAAAAGAAAAGAGCTATAGCTGATCATCAAAAAGTTTGCATCTTAGTTAGGTATAATTTGAATGCTCACTCCATGGCAATAATGTAAACCCAGGCTCAAATCCACGTGCCCCCTTGCAGCTACAGGAACTGAGGTAACCAGACAGTTAGAAGTACCTGCAGGCTCCTCTCACACCACTAATGGAATACAGCATGACATTGATACACCATCTCCTCTCAAACCTGAAGAAATGCAAGGTTTGTTCCCATTATATTTTATAGCAAAAATAACAGAAGCTCCTTTGAGGTAGCTACTTAGTCATCAACAAGTGCATCTTATTTAGGCAAGATTTTACTACTCACTTCTTGACATTTGCAAATAGTAAATGTAAACCCATTCTTGCAGCTACAGGAACTGAGGTAACCAGACAGCTAGAAGTACCGGCAGTTTCTACTCACACCGATGCTGAAACACATGGTGAGATGAACCTCTCTGCCAAACATGAAGAAATGCGACAAAGTTTGTTAGAGTGTGCAATATCATGCAATGTTTATTTGCTGTTGCATTCATACTTTGTTAAGGCATGGATATTAGAGCGGTTGAGTTGGATAGGAAACGCGCGCGCCCCGCCGTTCGTAATGTATGGCGTTGCGGCAATCCTTTGAAGTACAGCGAGTTACGTGCGGCACCGGAAGTTCAGTGATCGGTAGATTTACTACACGGCCGCGTTTCCACTACATGCGATATGTACCATGCTAACGAGGCTCTAAATAGAAGCGCTTGACCCTAGACGAGGTGCGAAGAAGTGCGTGCGAGAGTTTGAGCTCCTACTTGGTCGAAACTAGCGAAAACCAGCGATTTCCGGCTACAGTATGGTACTTTGGTACCCATATGAGCGAGAGTTATACTGCTACAGCCTGAATTCCAGCGCCATCTGTTAGCATTCGAGACGGTCTAGGGCCATTGGGGTGAGTTGTATTGTCAGTGTTTCATTTTAAGATAGAGTGAGAGTAAGCAACCCCGGAGGGCTACAGTACGGTACTTTGGTACCCATATGAGCGACAGTTATACTGCTACAACCTGAATTCCAGCGCCATCTGTTAGCAATCGAGACGGTCTAGGGCCATTGGGTTAAGTTGTATTGTCAGCATCTTTCATTTTGGGATGGAGTGAGAATAAGCATGCTGGGTGCTATAAAATGATGATTGCATTATCCTATCCAAGAAGGCATGTATTTTAAAGCTGCCAAATTCACATTGGAAGTTCGTAATACACTGCTATTGGGCCATGTATCCTCAGAAAGTAAATACAAGTGAAGTAACTTACTGATGAAAGCCACACGGAATACGTACAAAATACATGGGTGCTATTTCACTGTATTAGATCCACCTCGGAAGAAGCGCTTCAAGCACCGCAAACAAGAGAGTAGGGCTAAGCGACTGCAGCATAAGCAGAAGAAAAAGGTGAGGACCAACATTGCTCACCGTTCGTGTAGTAGTGTCACTCTAACTCTTACTGCTCTCCAGATGGAAGACATCCCCTCACCTGGTGAGCATGGGAGAGTGGAAGAGTTCCCCTCACCAGGCGAGCACGAGATTGCTGAGCATGAACGAGCCGAGGACCTCCCCTCACCTGGCGAGCACGAGATTGCTGAAGACCTCCCCTCACCTGGCGAGCACGAGATTGCTGAAGACCTCCCCTCACCTGGCGAGCACGAGATTGCTGAAGACCTCCCCTCACCTGGCGAGCACGAAATCGCTGTCGAGATCATTGAAGATAATCTTTCTGCTGTCCAGGTTAGTAGATACATGTAAGCATGGATCCATGATGCAAGACATGATGGTGTTTTAATGTCCTTTATGTGTGTTCTTATTACAGGCACCCTCTGATGACATGCTTTCTCCGTGGAAGGTTTCCCTTCCTGAAGGATGGGTCCAGACATCGGACTGCGATCGATATATCAGACTCTGCAAGCTGACGAACCTACCCATGGAGAGTAAGCAACCAGTTGTAGTTGAGCTCTGTCTTGTAGTGAACACAGACGGTTCTTGGAGTGTGTATGCTCGCAAATGTCGTCTTGATTCGTCGTCATGTAAGCTCCTTGAGAACGTTCCTGAAATCATGACGCCTGAATGTCTCCCTGCTGTGGTCAAGCTCTTAGATGGCTGCAGTATTTGTATGGGTCACCCTGAGGAAGAATACTGTATGCTTGCTAAGTCTCGCAAGGGGGTTTTCAAGGATTCAAGTAGTAAGACAGTGAAAGCAAGCCTCGATACCGCTCCATTCATCAGTTCGCGTCGATACTACCAGGAAGCTGTCCGTACATCAAAGTGTGAAATTCTTGTTTCTAGTGGTAGATGCCTACACTGCAAGGCCTATCGACCAACCCTTCGAGCCCTTTCAAAAAAAGCGAAGAGTCTCACATCACCAAATAGGAGGGCAACCACTAGTGCGTCTACTTGGAACTGGCGATTTCTCACCACTCCTCAGAGGAAACAACGAGTCAAGAGCCGTACAGCAGAGGTATGTTGTTGCAATACTAGTACTGTGTTTAATACATGGGCAATAAGTATGCATAGTGGCATGGCGAGTGCAGGCATTCTGCATGCCTATGTTTAGCTACTTTTTCTTTTTGTGTAGATAAAGATGCTGAAGGCTGCCAATGAACGACTGAGGGAGCGAGTAGCGCAACTTTGCCAACAGGATGGTGTAGCCCTTGATGAAACACTTCATGGTGACATCATGTCAATGAAGAATAAGCATACCAACCTTGTGCATCAGAAACACAAGGAGGGTTCTTTCCACCGTCTCTTCTGGGACCAGCAGATGCAAGCTGCTAGACAGTCTGATTCCCGTCAGATGAGATGGCACCCTCAGGTAATCAGATGGTGTCTTCATTTACGACTCGTATCTGGTGGTGGATACCGTTTGCTGCGCGAGTCAGGTCTCATGCGACTGCCATCTGAGCGAACCCTTCGGGATTATACACATTACGTTCCACCTCAGACTGGTTTTCAGAATGGAGTTCCTGGGCAGCTAGCAAGAGAGGCAAAACTGGATGAACTTGAAGACTGGCAGAAGTTTGTGTGTCTGACATACGATGAGATGAAAATCAAAGAGGGGCTGGTCTATAACAAGTACACAGACCAGTTGGTGGGTTTTGTAGCCCTTGATAATGTCAGTGACCGGCTATTGGAATTTGAACGTCTCTGTCAGTCTGACGGCACCATGCAGAAGCCCGACCTTGCTTCGCATATGCTTGTGCTGTTAGTTCGAGGCATATTCACCACCCTAAAGTTTCCCCTGGCCCAGTTCCCGACCACAGGTGCAGCATCACATCAGCTATACCCCATCGTAACTGAAGCGGCTATGCGGCTGGAGATCATGGGGTTCAAGGTCATGTCGCTCACTTCTGATGGGTCCTCACCTAACCGTAAATTGTATCGCCTCATGAGAGATCCGTCCGATGACACTACTCCAGGATACTGTTGTCCTAACCCGTTTACCGATGATGACCGTAGGTTGTACTTTATTGCCGATGTTCCTCATCTCCTGAAGACTACGCGCAACTGTTGGTCGAATTCACATGGCCATAGCAGAAAGCGTATGCTATGGGTAAGTCCAAGATTGTAGAGTATGCATAGTAGTCAATAATTCATGTTCCAATAGCACAAGCTTCACCACTCTACGGGCTCTATCTACTCTATTTATTATCCATGGTTTAACTTTGAACATTTCTAATACACTTAGATCAATGGCAAGGAGATTAGCTGGCAGCATCTGGTGAGACTGTATGAAGGCAACCGAGGGAGACAGACTGACACACCAGGCCTTTGTTTGCTGCCTAGGGTGAAGTACAATCACTTGCACCTAAATTCCTTCTCCAGAATGCGAGTGGATTTGGCTGCCCAGGTGATTTATAGATACTATGCATTGTGTTACCTTGGTGCTTAATGCAATCTTACTCTTTTCAGGTACTCAGTGCAAGTGTTGCACATGCAATGGAGCTGATGGGTGATCCTGAAATGACTGATACCATTAGATTTGTCCGTTTCTTCGATCGTTTTTTTGACTGCTTGAATGTGAGCAGTCTTTCTGAGGGAAGGCAAACACGGAAAACGGATCTCTACCCATATCGATCCCCAAACGACAAGCGTTTCACAGTAAGTGTGTATCATACATGTAGTTGTTGACACACTGGTGCTGGAATGTCTACTGTTACCTGCCCGATATGGTTGTCAAGTGTCACTTTAGGTGAAAATACTAGGAATGTAATTTACCACACAGGTGTAGATTGTGTGGTACCGTAAGTGTCATGCACTATCATACAGTGAAAATTGTACAGAATGGTTTTATTGGCAATAATATCAAACATGGTATAATAAATGATATTTATTCCTGTGTGCAGTGGCTCGAAAAGGACTTCCTAGGCTATTTGGCTGAGTGGAAAGCATCCGTTGACTCCCGAACTGGTATCTCAGATGGTGACAAAGCAAGAATGTGCCTCAGTCGAGAAACCTTAGAAGGACTACACATCACAGGTAAACTAAAGTATCTTAATTTTCACAGTGCAGAGTTTGTATATGGGGAGGAAGGGACGCTGAGATTGAAGTTCTATTAGCAGCTGTTTTTATTTTTACAGTGAGGTCATTTGTGGCAATGGGCCGATACCTCCTTGGTGTAAGGGGAGTGAAGTTTCTTCTCAGCGAGAAATTTACTCAGGACCCCGTGGAGTCTTTCTTTGGCCAGCAGCGACAGAAGGGAGGTGGCAGTGAAAATCCCACGGTTCAGCAGTTCACGTATAATACCTCATCCCTTCGAGTTCAACGGTCAACAGCTCCTATTAAAACAAGCAATGTTAGGGCAAGCAAGCACCATCAAGATACCGACGTGGTAGATGATACACCACTACCGAAAAGGCCCCGTCACTCAAAGAAGTAATCTCATTATATTATTGTAATCTGATTATTATTTAAGTTTTAATATACATCACAACTATTAATTGCATAACATGCAGTATTACATTTTATTATCTGAATTAAAGTCTTTAACTCTGTGCATCAGAGTCACTACAAGTACTTTGTTGTAGAGATTTTCGGAGTCCTTTCTGCTTAGTAGATTGTTTCTTTGCTATCTGGTATTGCTCGACCCACGCACTTGCGAATGAGTGGCTACGGATTTTGACCCATTTATCAACGATTTCCCCCAAGAGCTCATCACTTTCATCACTATCAAATGCTTCAACCTTGGTCATCAAGTAGTTCCAGTGCGCTGTAACAGATGGATCTTTCATAATCGACTCTTCCATTTCACGTTGAATCTCGAGTGTGGGGTGGAAGTGACACGCTTAACACTCAAAACACGCCTTGATGCCAACTCCATTGCTCGGAAGATCAAGTATGTGTCATTAGTAATGCGGAATAACCCACCTCTGTTGACTTGCTCGACCCATAACTTTGTGTACTGCAGGAAATCTACGTCTGTGCCTTTTTCTTCATTCATTGTGTTCAGGCACTCCATGTACTTGAGAGCACGTACACTGTCTGGACGCTTTTCGTACTTCTTTTTCAGCTTCATAGGGATGTAGCCAGCGACATAGCGTAGTGCTTGTTCTTCTTCTGCCTTCAAGGGCTGAACTTTGGGCGAGGCAGTCTCTTGATCGCCGAACACAAATGCTGACTTCACCGCCTCATCCATCACCCTTCTTGTTACGAGCTGCATAAACTGCTGAAAAAACAGGGGGTTTTCCACACGCTCCAGTGTACTGTGCCATAGTGAAGACAGCTCATCACCAATAATGAGTTGATGATACCCACGCCACATCTTCTCGTATCTTGTGGTCAGGGATTTTGCTTTAAGCATGCTTGGAGTAAAAGCATGCTTGAGCACGAGCCTCACTAGCTTGTCGGCAAACGTGCTGTTCCCCTGGATTGTTGTGCTCCAGTTCTGGAAAACTAACATCATCGAACTATGCGAAGACAGCTTCAGCTCTGGCAGCTGCAGAGCACTATTAATAGCCTTTGCAAATATTTCTGGTGCCATCTGCTGAACGAATGCCGGGTCACCTAACAGACAGAGTAATAAAGTGTAATTTACCGCTTCCCAAATAAAGCCTACTAACACTAACTACTAACACAATCTACAGTTTCTACTCATCTTACCTGTCCACACTGTCGCCATAGCGGAGAATAAACGTCTTACTGCTTCAAAAAGGGCACCGCGCGATTACAACCAGCCGGCTGTAACTCATAAAACTGCTAGCTGCTCGAACTAACAGTACTGTGCCTACGCGTAAATAACACGCTGCCACGCACAATTTACGTGACATCACTTCCGGCGTAACCCGCATTGCTTGGCCGCCCACGCGCGTTTCCTATCCAACTCAACCGCTCTAATATCCATGGTTAAGGGCACTATAACTTAAGCTTCTTAAAGCTAGCTTGTCATCAAGAGGAGTGCATCCCAGGATTAAACTACCCTCTCCTTGGTAAATTAGAAATATCTGCAAATTCTACTCACACCAATTCCGACTAATGTCATGTTAACTTTGTGTATATGCATAGAGGTACTCTAAGTGCACTGTCACTGCAGGGTCTATGAGCACAATAATGAGCTAGTGTCATTAACCTTGCTTTGCTACAGGTAATGTAGTTGAGAACAAAGATGCTCAGAATGGTGGTTCCAGAACACATTCTCCAATACCACCCAAGCTCATCCTAAATGGTATGATACTGTGTGTGTGTGTGTGTGTGTGTGTGTGTGTGTGTGTGTGTGTGTGTGTGTGTGTGTGTGTGTGTGTGTGCTTGGTATCGTTATCTTATTGTTTGATACTCAGTTATTTATTAGCAGCAATTAACCACCATTTATAGTCCCGGAGGGTGTTGTGATAGTTGTGCTCCTCTCTCTCAGCTCTGTGTTGTGGAGACATTAGTGGAAAGCAAAAGAGAGTAAATGAATTGCAGAATCCCTCACCACCATGTGGGTGAGGGGTAACAAGGCATATTCAATTTGGTCCAGAGTGGCTTTAAATTTAGACATTAAAGTTGAAACTGTCCTGCGAACATTATCTATGTCAAACACCACTATGAACTCCCCATACACGTACCTATAAATTCTTCCAATGCTGCTGCAATAATTGTAACATCTGTTGCTATACATACATATATTGGCAATGACTACAGAAGTGTAGAAGGAGGGTGTACCACTTCTCATGACAGTGCACATAATTGCTTTGTCATCAAGTCAGACAGAAAGGAATTTCAACTTATTAAGTTGTACATGTGATTCATATTTAATCTTTGGTAGGGCAAAGAAAGTGCATGTACTAGGTTGGCATGCAGTCATGTAATTTGCAATGGTGTAAGACAAAGACAGTGCAGTGTTCCATTTCAATTGAAAGCCCTTATTGGGTGCACATGCAGTCACTGTGCACCATTTGGCATATGGAATGTGGTTATGTAATACAGCAATCCTATACCTCAAATCACCTTGCATAATAAAAACTGTATCCCACAGGGCTAAGTGTGAGAGTCAAAGGTGAAGAGGTGATCTATTATTCTAACTACCAATGGGCTCCCTTTTCTGAGAATCCCCAGCCCATTGGCTGGACAGATATCACAGAACATGATGTCACCTACCCCCACATCCGGTACCATCAAATCTCAGCCCACGGTGAAGACCTGCCATACTTCATAACAACCTTGGAGAGTACCGATCTTGCAGTAGCATTAGTTCTTAATAACAATGACAGCAGCTACCAGATTCATCCTAGTCTCCTTTCCCAGGAGTGGAATGTTAACCTTCCTATTCTTATTATCAAGTCTGAGACTGGACGCTTTTTTAAACAGCTTCTAAGGGAGCATGGTAGAAAAGTAGAAGCCAAAGTGGAAGTTGTCGCACAAACTGCAGAGACTACATCAGGTTAGTGATGTGGTTGTGCAACTGTTTACAGTCAATGATGTTGTATTCTCATTTTTTGTAAGGGTCTCCTGGACAGGCAATGCAGGCCATCAGCAATTGGTGGCGTAGCAGTTCGCAAGGCCAGAAACAATCAGAAACCCTGGCAACAAGGATTGATGCATTGCTGTTTCCACCCGGTGAACGGAGGATTGCAACAGAAGATAGTGCACTCTTCCAGTTAGTGATGTCAGAGTTTTTCGATTTTGAAGAGGAGGTAAGACTGCATTAAGCAACGTTTACTGTGGATGATAACTTGCATGAATTTCTACCAGGTTGCTGTTGGCTCCTCCAAACAGTCTATGGCAAGGGCAGTATTAACAACACTTGCATTGAAGTGCAAGCAAAAATTTAAGGTGGACTTTCCCCTGTACATGGTTCTAGCGTATCGCACAAGCATCATGTAAGTTGAAATATATGGTGTATGGTGTTAGATATGTACATAGTGTAAGTCAGTCTTACTGCATATAGTAAGGTGGTATAATATTGTACCTGTCACTTTTAAGTGCCTAAATTTAATTCTCCAGAACAGAGAGCAATTACACACATTCTATAAACTATTGTTAGGACTTTGTCCATGCAGCCTTGCTATTCTTTGGGAGATGTATGTGTTGGCTGGCATGCTTTTTCTCAGTCTGTTTGTGTGTGCATCCATACTTATCATGTGCGCAATATACGTCATACATGGCTATGCAACTGCGGTCTAGTTAACCTCGTACCCAGGCCTCCCCACCCAGACTTAATCTCGCAACCATTAAGTCTGGGTGGGAGGCCTGGGTATGAGGTTACAGTCTACTAGTTTTTTTTTTGAGGTTTGTAGTCTATGCAGATGGCCGTAGTTAGCCAGTTTCTGAGCTGAGTTTTGAGCCTTTCACTTGATTGGACATAAAATCATTAGTTAAGAAACTGCACTGTACCTGGAAGGTTATAAGTAGTTATTGTTTTTCTAACCCTTAAGATTCTGCACAGCACATGTGTTATGTATTTTCTATTGGTATAGTTGAGTACTTTAACCACAAACGTTGCTCTCCTCCTCTGGAGCACTGTAAATAATATACCTGTGATATCGATGACTGCATGTATCCCGACATGAGCCTCAGTGACTTTATTAATATTGTGTTAAAATAGTGTGAGGAGCATCAAACACATAGAGGAAGCCCCCCCCCCCCCCCCCCCCCCCCCCCCCCCACATATTTTTGTAGTAGAGGCACTACATGTACTCTCTATGATGGCAGAAATCTTTTGTAGTCTTCCCATGGTTTGGAACTTGTGCATATAACTGGGAACTAATACGCAGGTTCACTTTAGACTTTTGATCTATTTTCAGAAAGCAGCCCCACTACAAATGTGATGCTCTCCAGAAATTTGTGAACACCTGTATGAATGGATTTGAAAATTTGGACATTTACAGTATTGCTACAGTGCTGAAAGGTCTCTTTGAGAGGTACGTATGTTAAAGTATAATTAGCGCATCTGTCTATTTGAGTATATGTTCATGTATCTTCTGCCATGCTAATTCAGGGCTGACTTTATGGTTTGTATGAACACCAAGCAGTCTTCAATGATCAGTGCAGTTGAGCTAATTGGAAATGCATTCGATGGTCTCATGAGTGGAAGAACACAACAAATACGGCCCGCAATGTTATGGAGTATGTAATTTTGTGTATGTAGTAAAATAGGGCATAAAAGCTTCAGTGGTGGTGCAAGGATGTATAAAGCATATATTTAGGAACGTTTTTCTCTGTGTTTATCAAACAAATTCAAAGTAGCCCAGTAAACTTGCATAAAAGTGTATGCTGTTACCTAGTAATGCAGATATCCATTCTGTTTAATATACAGTCACAACCAGCCTGTACTTTTGTGTACAGAGAAATGTACACGTAGAAGGTGCAGCAAGGATATGGCAAGAAGAATTTTTGAAGGTCAGACTAATAGTACAATCACCACACCTTCATGAAAGGTGCTCAAAAATCAATTGCAGTTTTCATGGTTAATTCAGCATGCATGACGTATTCTCAACACTTATTGCATCAACCTCGTGTATGCCCTTTGTATGCATGTCATAAGTTGTAACTATTAAGTAGCTATACGATTCATTATAAAAGTGGCTTGATTGTTGCATGATTTATTTAGTATTTCATTAGAGGCGGTTAGCAGTATCCCAGAATCTTACTGATCTTGCACCCCACCAATACCATCTACAAAAAGTGCTTTGTGGTGACACGGAACCCAGTGAATTCCAAGTGCCTTGTAAATGAGTCTCCAGCTTTGTTTCACCGAAGTAATAAAATTGTTTGCATGCTGCATGTAGTCTGACCGAGCAGCTCATGTGAGGCTGTAGACCTGTGTTGGAGTTAGGGCGTAGATCATAGTATAGTGTAGCATAGTCAAACCTCTTAACCTACGTAATGTAATTTTCCATACTGATGGCAACCCTGCCCACTGATAAGGCAAGGAGGTGTGTAGCAGGGGCTTCCTTGTCGTCGTCCCAGCACTGACTCTGGAAGAGGCATGTGGTAGCCAGTCAGCCAGTCAATCCAGAGTCAAAATTCTTGTTGCTATGCTTTCATGTTCTCTGACACTTGGAGAAGCTAAATTATACATACAGTAGATTAGAAGGACTTTTGTGCTGATTTATTTGGTCATTATGACATCATCTTCCCCCAGACTTATGTTTTCTTTCCATGATCTGTCTATATTTGTAATGCTACTTCTCCACAGGACTGTTATCGATATCCATTAAATTCTGAAGATATTGAAGGTCTCAAGAGTGGCATTGCTTTGGGTCAGGAATTAGACCTACCTGCGGAGCTAACTTTTAGTACCAGACACATTGGCCAGTTGCTAGCTCCAAAGAGTGAATGTAAAGTGCACCTTTTCTTTAAACTAGGGTGAGTTTCCTTATATAGCATTTGATTTAACTAATTTGAGGGAGTTAGGTAGCTCAAGTGATACTCACTATTTGTTGTTAAGTATTATTTTGTTTCTCAGTGTGCTAAGCCTGTAATATATATAGTTTCCAAATTTTACTCGTGTACATGAATTTCCTGGGTGTATCTCTGCTAACTTGTGATATGTATTTTCATTGTAATAGGAATGTACTATCTGCACTCCGAGAGTCATTTACATTTATTGAAGAAGAATTCACGGAGAATATTGCAAAAAGACTGAAAGTTTACTATGATGATTGGATAAGGAGAGAGTCTCGAGGATGGATAAACGCTTTGAGTGTTGATGGGACCAGATTAGGAGCTGTTTCAGATGTAAGTCCTCGATAATACCCTGTATGGATTGTTTCACAGAAACAAAGACAACTAATCAAAAGCATCTGTTAACTACACAAATGTCTGATGCTTTGAAAATGCTGACTAGGCTTTTTTGATTTGATTTAGTTATAGTGCATGCACCTCAGCAGCCATTACATTGACTTTTTGCTATCTAGACAACAACAACCTACACTATTTTGATGTACTAAGTTTCCAGCAGCTTCTCTTGTGCTAGTAGAGTACATGCACAGATGCATACATAACAATAGTCTTAAGCACATGGGAAGAGTAGGCAAACAACCGAAGCAAAGTGATGCAGATGTTGTGAGTCAATTAACCATATTGGGGGAACATGATTTCAGTTTGCCTGGCAAGTAAAAATATCACTCACCCAATACCGTAGACTCGGGTTATTAAGCGCATGCGCTTATAAGTAAATATGCGCTTAACAAAAAGTGCACGCTTATAAAAGAGCGATTTCTAGCACCGCCCATTAGTCCCGCCCACTTGTCGCATCTCGATCTATGGCTAGCTAGCTATCATGGCAAGGGGGGAAGACACGATCTTGATTCACGAAAGCTTCATTCGAAGGCACCACGTGTACAAAATCGTCTTCGCGTTCAACGATTGGACGTCTGGTACAAATTATTGTGGTCACGATAGTGGTTGACAACAGTCAGCTTGAACTCTCTTGCATAGGTTTTCCTCTTAGCCTTTCCCGATCTGTTCGAGGGAAGGACAGAAGCACCAGCAGCAGTAGCCATCGTGAGACTCTCCAGTGTAACACTCGACAATACTATAGCGTGTCGCGATCTTGATCTCGTGCTGAGAGCGCTCAAAGTTCAAAGTTTAATCGGGCGCGCACATGCGCTTAACAGCAAGTCTTAAAAACCAGGAAGTAAGTATGCACTTATAAAAAAGTGTGCGCTTATAAGAAAGTTGCGCTTAACAACCCGAGTCTGCGGTAACTCATTGCACGCAGGAGGCCACATATAAGTGGCCCGTATTTAAAAATTATCTGTGTGTAGCCCACGCGGAAGGCCAATAAAGTGGCCCACGTGTATAGCGGCACTGACCTTAGGGGATAACCCTTCCATTATCGGAAACTGGCTGCAATTACAAGAAGATATTCATAGCTTAAATGCCGGAAGTTATTTCGAGCAACTAACACACGAGTAACAACCAGATCGTTGATACACGGTACATACAGCGCTTACAGGATAGAGTTCTAAGGCTTTGAGGGGCCGTGTTTGATGCATGGACTATCCATCTAACAACTGTACTTCACAAGCGAAAACATAAGTTAACGTCTGGTCGGTATCAAGCAACTGAGCTATCATGTCCGGAAGACGTACTGTATTCTACGGTTGGAGGCATGCCGGCCCAAGCCTGTGCTCAACAACCAGTATGCCACTTCCAGGTTGTTTGCAGTCCTCCTGCATACCTCTGACATTGGGGGCGGAGAGTGAAGGATGCAACATTCACCTGGCCCACACGGAAGACTCCTTCCGGCCCCCCAATCCTATTCTACCAATTAGAATATTAGGAGCTGGCCGGCCTTTCCGACACCAAATAACAAAATTCACAAATAGACAACCTGCAATCCAGTTACATACTCAAGAACACTACACTGACTTATAATCCTCCTACATGACATTGCTTGCTTTACTAGATCTCGTGACTCTCTGCCCGAACTCGTGGTGTACCCTGGCTCTCTCCGGTGTTGCTAAGGTTAGGAGCTATTTCGGCCAGTGTCTCTCCTGAGGAGTGGACATATGACAAAAATGCCGTACTCCGCCATCTTCCTAATGACCTAATAGTGGAGTCTTCTACCCCCTGGGCCGCTGCTGTCGTCGCTGCTCCTATACAGAAACTGAGTCCAGCATAGTCCTCCGCATTCAGCCCCACCTCTTGTAGTGCTGCTCACACTTTACTCACAAAGAGCTCCTTTGTGCACGCTTTACCATTTTGCAATACAAATAGTGGGCCCGGGTGCTGTCCCCGAATCGACAAGAAGGCCAATACCGCTGCTACCGGGCAGATATCGTCCCCGGTCTTTCCGATGAATACATCCGATCCCTTTCCCACCTGGTCCGTCCGTCTTGGACACTTTCAGATGTATCTTCAGTAGAGCTGGGTTGTCCCAATACAAATAGTGGGCCCGGGTGCTGTCCCCGAATCGACAAGAAGGCCAATACCACTGCTACCGGGCAGATATCGTCCCCGGTCTTTCCGCCAAAAAATTCCAACGTGCATATAGCCCACAGCATGATGGAATCGTAGCTAGTTCCTGACTCTCTCCAGGCCCCTTTTATGGAGTGCAATATGGCCGGCGTTATCGGTAGCCTTTTGCGCACCTGTCTTACTGCCTGCAAATGAGCCTTAGCCACACCTCCTTGGACTGCCTTGAGTTTTGGCATCGAGCAATGATCCGATGCTGGCAGATCTCGCTCTATCTGCTGACGTCTCAACGCTGACAAATAAACCTTAACAGTCGCTGAGGATAGGCCTAGCTTACCGAGGAAAACCACAACATAGCAAAGCGTGTTCTGTGTTAATGGGTAGGGATTGGTGAGGTTATGGGCAAGCTGCAGCTGAATGATCTTCCCCCAGGCAGTGCATGCACGAGAGGACATTGCCGTGACCAGTAAACCAGGTGGCGGAAAGATTGTGGTCAATCACTGCCCAGTCCAAGCGTTTTAGGTAGGCTGCTTTCCTCCTATAGGCTACATCGTACGCTACCCATTCGAGGGCACGGCTCTTATAGTTTCGTACCGTTTGTGCCAAGTAGGATAAGAAGTGCTGCATATACTGGGGATAACTCTCCCCTAAGATGGACACAAGAGAGCAATAGCACTGCACCCAAAGCAAGATATCTGTGACTGGCTCCTTGCGCCATTTGAAGAAACTAGCCACCGAGCTTTCTGTAGCTGAGTCTTCAAAGAGCCAGGCCTCTGGACACAATTCAGCCATATCAATGAACTCAAGCTTTAAAATCCGCTTTCGCAAAGCATCAGGCAAAGGGCACTGAGCATCCCCTAGGAATGAGCCCCCGGGCATGGCTGACTGGGCTTGGTCCCTGCTACCTGTCGCTGCCCCGCTTGCTGACCTAACCACTGGCTGGTTCCCTGCCAAATGGCCCTGACTCAGGGTCATGCTTCCGGCTGGTGGGGCTGCTGCACTCGTTGGTAGTGGAAGGAGTGGTGGAGGGATAGGTGTTAATGTTGCAAATAACGGGATGGCTTCCAAGGCTTCGCTCGGGGGCATCACCCCCATCATTACTGGGTTGGATACTAAACAAGAGGAGGTGCATAAATATCATGTTTGCTATAAGCTAGGGTTGTGCTGTTCATGCAGCCTTTCTGTTTTCCAGCTGGCCTGAGTATTGCTGCAAGCTGCTGCATTCTGGCACTGCCATGCTGCTTCTGCAACCTCTCTGTTTTTCCGCCGGCGTGAGTATAGCTTGCCGCAAGCTGCGCTGCTCATGCGGCTCTTCTATTGGCCTGCAGGCCTGAGTATAGCTTGCTGCCGGCTGCTGCATTCTGGCACTGCTGAGCTGCTCATGCGGCCATTCTATTTGCCTGCAGGCCTGAGAATAGCTTGCTGCAAGCTGCTGCGCTCTGGCACTGCTGTGCTGCTCATGCGGCCCTTCTGTTTGCCTACTGGACTGAGTCTAACTTGCTGCCTTCTGGCCCTGCTGCGCTGCTTGTCCCTGTCTACAGCACCCCCCTCTAAGACCGGCCTTAGTTACACGTGCTCCCAGCACTCATCATGTGCCCCTCCTGTGAGTAGCTACTACTGCACGTGGACGATGCCTTGTGCCATTTTTTTGTTTGCTGCTTAGCCTGGCCCACCTTGAGCTTGCTCAGAAGCTTGGAGATGGGGATGTTCCCCCCCCCCCCCCCCCCCCCCCCCCGGCCGCCGATCCCGCGGCCACCGACGCCGACGAGTAGGTTGCTGGTGTTCTGCCCTCGGCCAGTCTTCCAGTTGTTTCGACACAGCCCAATGTTACTCTGATAGCGGGGTGAAATCACAGACGACCAACACACACAGCCAAGAGCTCCCGAACGATTCAACCACACTCTCTGCTCAGCCTGGCTGGTTGCTGTTGGTGGGATCTGTCAGCTGACCCCCACGCATGCGCAGTTGCCAATCGGCCCCTCCCCCGTTAACTCCGTTTAACATACTTAAACTACATCAACACGGAAAGCTTTTAGCTACCAAGTTAAGGCTTGCTGGTACACTCAAAGCTTACCGTCTAAAATTCCTGGTTCAGAACAGCTGGAAATTTGATGTACTTGCTTCTTTTGCGTCCATAACAAGACCACACATACCAGTTCGTAGCTGGGAGTTTCCAATAGCTGTTTTGTCAACTAAACTCTCGCAGCAAACCCAGCACGTTCTACTTGGACGCTATTGAAATGCACGAGGTAAATTTATTTGCGTATGGTGACGCCCAGGATGGCGTAATTTCCACGTGCAATGAGATAATATGCCAAGCTGATTACCGTAAACTACGTATTATCCGCCCATGATGTATTATCCGCCCATCCCCCTCTTTGAGTCAAAGTTACGTCGGAGGGTATTTATAAACTTAGTATCCGCCCACCCTTAAATACTATCCATGCGAGCTAAACATGCAACTAACAACTGAAAATTCCAAGACAACGAGCAGAATTCAAGTACAAATCTCGATCTTCAGTGCGCTTTAATTGGAATACCGATGGTAAGTCCGTTAGCCACTTCACTTTTTAGCGGATAATAGTAGTCTGCATGCTTCTATAATAGCTAGTTTAATACAATTTGCATTCACTGTGGTGCGGTACTTGTCTAGAAAAGCTATACTTACCTTGTATACTCGTTTTGCATACCGCGCGTTTGAAACGCGTTCGAGTGGGCGGATACTACATCGCATTTTATAAAAACTACATATTATCCGCCCACCCCCCTCTTTCAGCTTGCACTTAAGTGGCCCGCCCATGGGCGGATAATACGTACTTTACGGTAATGTATGATCCATGCATATCTATGTATCTATACAGGTTTTGAGTGTTTACACATAATGGGCAGGAGTTAAGTAGAGTATGTACTGATAGCAAGAAAAACTGGTGGTTACACCCTATCTGATGCTAAGCTTGGTACCTGAGCCGCCATATAAATACTGTAGCCTTCCCCCAAGACGCTCACTTAACGTCTCCTGTGCTTACTATACTTGATATTGTTGAAGGTAAAATCAACAAACCTATGACTTTACCTTGAAGTTGTAGGGTGGCTGAGGAGCGTGCATCGATTTGTAATCTTAAGTTAGATCTACTGATGTCTTACATCAAAAAATTTATGCCTATATTATTTTCATTCTTGTAGGGTTTATATTTGGTGGAGGCTCTAGTAAAACTTGTCACTGTAAACAAATGGAGTATTGAACAATGGAATGAGTACTTTGAACAGTGGTTTGTGCTGCTACTGAGCCTGGTTGATTTTAATGAAGATCCCCAGATTTGCTTGCAGGCGATGTTGTCTTCGAAGTTCCTTGCAGTAAGAAAGTATCGAACATTCCTTCATACAGAGGTAGGTATGACTGACTACAAACAGTTGTGACGCTGCAAATTATTTTGTAAAGAAGAACTTTATCATAAAGTAGTATTCTAACCTCAAACAATCCTGATTTTATACAGTTGGAACTAGTTTATAAATACTGTAGGTAGCAGTATTTCAATAAACCCGATTCCTGATAATAAAATGTTTCTTATCCTACACTGTGATGGTGCTATCTACCTGGTATAGATCGTTCAAGAAACAAGAAAGAGATTCCATGGGCTTTCAGTGGACAAATTCTTTCCTCTCTATAATGTGGCAGTTGATATATGGCCAGCTCAGGTATGTACTTTATCCCATAAAATAACAGCTCTTACTCGACATGTTAATCCAATTTGTTTGCTGTTCACAGGTACTGGAAGAGTATCTTGATGGGTGTACATTTTCACAGCCTGTTGTAATCTGTGAGCCAACATGGAAGAAATTCATTGAAAAAGTAACAGAAAGGTAAGTTTTGATTAGCAAAGGGTGGGAGAACCAATCTGGCTTATCTGATTTGGCTGGATCATTTGTCAACAATCGAATTTCCATGTTCTTCACAGCCTCTGCCAGGCCAGACCACTCCTAGACTGCTTCCATTACCCCCACCAAAGTGCATTATATCCAAGTTACCTAATAATAGTCTCCCAAAAATAACCCCACCCCTCTCTTTACCAAAATGCTATTAGTTAGTCTAGGCTTACTTTAGTGATGACATGGCTGACACTTTTTCAGATGGAAATGACTCTGAAGAGTAAAGCACGGTGGCCCTGGAGGTCACTCCACGTTCTCACTCCTCATTCCAAAACTTTTATCCCCTCATTCCAATAGTTCTCACTCCTCATTCCATACGTACTTCCAAAATTATGAACTTGAACTTTGATTCTCACTCCCCGCTCCTTACTCCAATAGCTGTCGTTCCAGTACGGTGCCGTGCGCGCTGGTGTTATGATGTCATTTAATGTTCTTTAATTGGAATACAAAACGAATGGCTATGCTAGCTGCTCGTGCTACGAATCTGTTGATGCTGAGGATGTTGTTGACGGTCCAGTGTGTCGCCTGCTTAAGCAGGAATGATCCCAGAGGGGACGGTAAAACAGTGACATATTCGTCTAGGAGAGTAAACTTGGACAGGCTTGGAGCCCGCTGAAGTAACAAAGACTTAGCAGTAGCGTAGATACGGAAATCTCTTAATTTGGGTGGATTACCAAGTATTGGTACATGGTGGCAGTACAAGTATGATGTAAGGGTGGTGTACCTCAGGCTGGTGCATGGAGAAGTCATAGGGTACGTTAACCCAAGATCCTTTATTCGCTTCTAAACCAGGCCATCCTGTTAATCTGAAAAAATAGATCCTTAGATGAAGGCTCGGGACAAGTAAAATGTACCGCAACGTATCCAATGGCTATTCCATGCACCATCCTGAGGTACGCTGCAATTACGCTCTGCTTCATTTACTGCCATCTGCCATCAGTACTTGGTAATCCGCCCAAATTAAGAGATTCCCGTATTAACGCTACTGCTAAGTCTTTGCTACTTCAGCTGACTCCAAGTTTACTCGTATGTCACTGTTTTACCATCCACTCTGGGATCATTCCTTCTTAATCTTTATACTTGATTATTCATAACTTCCGCGTCACGCGGAAGCCAATTTAATTTTTGTCTACGTTGCATGTGCTCGCAGTTTTGTAGAGTTGTAGGCTATTTTCCGTGCTGAACGGCAACACTGGAAGCCAGGGAGTGTAAAACTATCATTGTTTAGTGTGTAGCTGGTGTACTAAAGTCCCTACTAATGCAGAAGAGCGAATACAAACGGCAGCACTAAAGCTAACCTTGGTAGTCGCCATTTTCGTGTGTCTGTCCCCTCAACTACAGTGGTGAGTCGCTTCTGTTACTTCGTGCCGGTTCTGATACTAAGTGCTGGATCTGTACCTAAGGCCTCGTGCTCTGACTGCAGCCATACTCAGCATTTTTGGCTTCAAAAGCCTTGTAGACGCTACCCGCGCCTTTGCCGCGTACTAACTGTGCTACACAACTAAGCGTCAAGTGAACGCTTTGAACGACTTGTGATGGGGGTGGAGCTTTAGATCGATTGCTAAAGACCGTTGGGTTATCCCCCTGTGGGGTTATCCCCCTAAAGTGTCATGCGTGCCATAAAATTGGAAGGGTCTGACCCGTAGCACTTATTACGGCGAGCGTATATATACGCTCGCCGCGTTCAAAGGGTTAAGCAGGTGACACACTGGACTGTCAACAACATCCATAGCAGAATCTTAGCACTGGCAGCTAGCATAGCCCTATTTTGTATTCCGATTAAATAGCATTGAATGTTGTCATAACGTATCTACACCATGTACCAGCATGCGCAGCACCGTACTGGAACGAGTGCCATTGGAGCGAGGAGTGAGGAACAAAGTTCAAAGTTCATAGTTTTCGGCAGTATGAGGCACAAGAATGAGGAGTGAGAACTATTGGAATGAGGAGTGAGAACTATTGGAACGTGGTGATATGAATATGGAACATGGAGTGACCTCCAAGGCCACCGTAGTAAAGACTGTCATTTCCGTCCTCTCTGTGCACATTACAATTGGAGTGTGTAACAGTGCATTTATTAGTGGGAGGATGTGCTAATGTACTGGCTGTACTTTAGTGGAATATCATTCCACTTGAATACGCCACCCTTTGAGGAGTCACTTGACATCTTGGCCATGGGCATATTATTACATACCAATTTTCAATGTTTACGTTTGTGTAGTGCGTACATGTTTGTATTTCTTTCTCTTCATAAAGGTTTGCAAGTGCTGCTCAGCAGCAGATGCTCCATGGATTCTTGATAAAAGTGTCAACTTACTACCAGAAATATCAGAAAGCTTACAAGTTTATTCCTGATGTTTTGCAACTGGGAGTCCCTAATCTCTTTTCAATAAAGTTTGATGCCAATGGACAAGAATCTCAGCAAGATAAGCTAGCAGCTGGAAAGTTTGAACATGATCTTCGAAAGTTTATTTATCAAAACAAGCTCAAATTCAGTCTTCTTTCTCAAACCAGGAAAATGCTGGTAATTGATTAGCTGATGATTTTGTATATGGTCTGAAGATCTGATTGTATAATTTTATTTTTTATTTAGTCCTACATCTCTACAAAAAAGAATTTCTTCCAGAAAGTTGTTCTGGCAGCAACATATAAGGTATTCAGATCATTGTATTGCATTTCAAGGTATTAAGTAACAAAATTAATCACTATAATATTATGTTTATTTGTAGGAAGTAATTCCTGAAACTGGTGACTTGATAGAGAACATCTCTGTATCTGAGGCACTAGATGCAGTCGTTAATGTTCTGAAAACTAATCTACAATGGGTGCAAGAAGAGCCATCTCTCAAGCAGAGCTTTTGTCTCGAATTTATGTGTGTATGCTGTGCCAGAATTCCATTAAGTGACATGGAGTTTGACTGGATGAGGGAGTATATAAAAATGATAAAAAAATTGGGCGAGGTATTTTGTTCTTATTCATCATCGAGACAGCTAGTCAAAGAACAGACAATTCTGTGTGACATTTTACCGGAAGAAGTTGAAAAAAGCTCCTCTGCTTTTGTGTTGCAATATTTTCAATGGATTCGAAGACTCCACAAAATGTTGTCATTGTGGAAATCCAAACTTGAGGATCAGTCAGCAAACTATGATAACATACACTGGTACCATCAGAATCAGCGCCACATTTACAATCTTGCTGAAGCCGTTAGAGGAACTAGCCTGGTACTGTTACCCCACAAGATATCCCAATTGCAGTATAGTTTCCTACAGGACTTCGAAGAGCTAAATCAGCTGTTACTAAAGTACATTGCTGGTGAACCGAAGGCAGGATGGTAAGCATAAATGTTAGGCTACAGGTATGATTGCAAACTCAGTTTGCAATCAAACGGGGTGCTAAATTTCCATCTGGTGCAATGTCACTAATGCTGAACAGGTCCTGCACTAGCTGTACTATCAGTATATCACTAGTACTAAAGAGCAGGATCATAAGCATTAATTATGGAATGCACTTTTGTAACAATGACAAACAACTTAGTTCACTCTGCTCACTCAGCTACTCGTACCTGTTGAGTTTGCTTTCTTCAATAAATTACAGGCATTAGGGTACAGGATTTTTTTGCTAAGGGGAGACTTTTTTTTTTGGAAGAGCAAACATCCATCTGGGGGGTCTGGAGGCATGCCCACCACAGAAAAGTTTTACAAAACAACTACCTGGAGATTAAATCTGGTGGTTTTTGGCAGTTTAGCTTACCAATTTAAAGCAAATCACAGCGCGTAGCAGCTGTCAGTGTATATTAAAACTAAAGTAGTGGAATTATAAACTCGTTCCCAGGCCTGCGACTTTTTCACTTGCACGAAAGAAAGACAGTTTTTGTGTAACCGAAAATGGTGTGGGCCTTGGAACGAGGCTAGTAGAATTATAATGTGATTTATAACATCAAATGTGGGGGATTTTGAAACCCTGCACATACATGGTTCGTAGTCTTGTGATGTTAGATGTCCAAGCCCTTATGCCAGGTGGCCCTGCTCTTTCCAACGGAAGTGGCCTGCCTTCTGTCATTGCCAGACATTTCTTTCTACCCTGCATTGTCAAGCCCAAGTAACCTTTATGTGGTTGAGGCTGTCTGCTATGCATGCATAGTGCCCGTAGAGTAATGTGTACTCCTGCAGATCTCTAAACATGCTGCTCACTACTTCATTCAATTCTTAGGTGCTCAATAGTTGACATTCTTTCCAAGTATAAAGTTGAAATTCCCCAAGATCTCCAGGAAGTAATGAGTCAGCATATTCTATTTCCAAATGAGAAACCAGATAAATTTGAACTTCTGATCAATCAGCCATCACCTTCTACCTCAGGGACAAATCCCTTTCCCGACAATATCCATCTCTCACTCTCAAAGGGGTTGAGTCTAACTTTGCTACAGTGGCTTGTTCATAAGCTAAACGCTTTATTAGCACCAATTCTTGAGCATGTAGACTTCATGGTTTATTTTGAGCTGCATCCCAACAAGTTTGTCACCACATATCTACATCAAGCTATGCAGGAGTTTACTCGTGTAAAACCGTTTACTAGTGTACCATTTTTGAAAGCTGCTATAGAACAGACAAGATGTCTCCTTGTAGAAGTACTTAAAGGAACAGCATCATATGGGAATTTGATTGCAAACGGTAAACTTAACTTGGAAGAGCTTAACATAGATGAAGAATTGAAAGGTTTAGTAAAATACAAGCACATTGGATGGTATGGAAAGGCTGGACTGCCTGGGATAAAGTGTCTGTTAAGGCTTTTACAGATTATAGACTATATTCCTATTATTAAACAAGTTTGCCAGCAGTACCAACTTGAACACTGCTTACACGATTCTCAATTAAGAGAAGTTAGTGAAATGGCTGAAACATTGCAGGATCAAGCAGCACGAGAGAAAATTACTCCTGCAGATGCAAAACACAAGTGGGAGGTAATCTGCAATGCACTCTGTATTAAACAAGATGCCAGTCCAATGTGCCTTGATTTGTTCTCCAAAGTTGCAGATAGTGATGATTTTTCTAACTTCCTTAAAGAAAAACAATTTACAGGAACAGAAGGAGAAGCCCGTTTCATTCAGGAGTTTGAGCTCATCACTGCACAGCTGCAGCACAACGAATATCATGAAATGGTTTTAAACCACTTGTTTGCTGCTTTTCGGTTTATGGCCCCTTTCATGGATCCAAGTCATGGTTCACTGCAGTCTTTGATGACTGCTGTAACAGCTCTTGATTTACCTGAAGGACTTCCACAGCTTGAAACAGTAAGAAAAAACATGCACCTCATCCGATTTTGGTTCTCCCAGACGGAAGGAAATGTATGGAACCAATTAGAAAACATTCTGAAGAGTGGATGCTATCGAATATACTTCTCCATGGCAGCTGGAAGAAGTTACCTTGAAGTAGTGCTGGACTATGAACCATCAACTGCAATGAATAAACCCTCTGATGAGCTTCAGCAACCAAAATCTAGTGCAAAGGAGACACTGCATAGAGATCAGATTGATGATTTTGTACACAAACTTGGATTCTTAGATCCTCAAAAAGAAAGGAAAGAGAAACAGCAGCAGAGTGGCGGGAAAGATGATAAAATTGATGGTGAAAAAGATGATAAACTAGTTCGGGATTTCTTACATTTGAATGGAGTAAGTTTGATTATAACCCATTTCATCTGTATGTGTAACATTGATTTTTCTGTTGCAGGTGGCCTACAAACTTCTTGACCTGTTTGGAAAGCTTAGAGAACTCTGCCACCCAGAGTATTCAAAGAATGAGTTTACACACACCCTGAAGTGCTCTACTGCATTACCTGATGCTGATGGAGAGGTTTGTTACCAACACAACTTTCATGCAAACACATACATATATGTACTCTCCTGTGATGACCCTAGGTGATTGAAGCAGAAGCAGTTCTGAGAGAATGGGTGAATAAACTGGAGGAAGTGCACAGCCATTACAAATGGCTACTGTTTTTCCGTGTTCCAAAGTTGATGCTGCTCTCTGAAGCCTTAGCAGCTGAAAACCCCTCTATACCTACAATAATAAATGAAGTAGGATTCCTCTTTAAGAGAGATCCTGGCACAAGAGAACCACTCAGCACTGCCATCGAGGTAAGTTTCTATCATGTTACTTCTACAACTTCAAACAACTTGTATCTGATTTCTTTTTCAGAGTGCTATGGAATGCTGTGTAAACCTAACCACTACTGCTTCACCAATGGATGTAGCAGGATCATTTCTGGAAGAACTTTTTAAACAGCAACATATATACAGTTTTTTGCTGCCAAAATGCTATCAGAGAGATGCAGACTCAGACTCAGAGTTCACCCTCTATGTTAGTTCAGAACCAGTAAACACCCTTCACTGTACTCCAAACTATTCACAAAGTCAATTAATTAGGCTTGTTCTTGGCATTTATGGTCGTCCGCCAAGTGCTTTTGAGGTTCTCCATTGCAAGCCATCAACCACAGAGCAAGAGCTGAAGCTGTTCATGAAAAGAGTTGCCCAGCATCCTCAGCAGTATACTGTGTTAGAAGTTAACCATCTACCATACCAACTTCAGGAGGTGGGTGAAACTAACGCACACATCGGTATTTTATGCTGTAATACTGTGTCTCCCCTTTCTTGTCTCAGGTTCTATTGCAGCTTTTTTTACAGTTGAAGCATGAGATACCTGGTGGTACAAATACTTGCGTTCACTTTATTGAAACCTTTCCTTCGGTACTTCGAGAAGTGCCATGGCTTAAAGTTGAGGAGTATAAGGTATATTAATAAAACATAATCAATAATAAAGGCTTATAATATTATGTGATCTTATCGTACTTCACGTCTTGCAGGAAGATGGACCACTCACGACTCTTAAGGAAGCTGAAACCATTTGCCAGTGGGCTAGACTACAAGAAAAAGAAAATCTTTCTTGTATTGAACTTGTTTACAGTCAACCTGGTATGGAATATTAGAAGCACATATAAACACTAATTAAATGTCTGCATTGTGGTTTTATCTCCAGGAAATGGAAAAACCCATTACATTAACGAGAAACTGAAGCTGACTGCTGCAGAAACTCACCGAGTAACCATTGCAGTCAATGAAGCATTTTCTACTGTCAGTGCAATTGAGAAGCTGCGTACCCTGCCGAGGAACACAAAGCATTGTGCCATCTTCTTCAACTTTACCATACTTCCTCCTGTGGTAAGCTCTGTTACAAGTTTACTTACTAAAGGCATTATGATCCCACCTGATAGACTGTAATAACCATTCTGATATCCAGAAACACATAAACCGAAGCCATCTATAGGATATTATTTGGCTATGTCATCCTTAATTCCTTTGAGCCACTAATTAGATCACATGAAGGGCATTTATCATTTGCTGATATTTAGATAAGGTGCACCATAACACTGACTAACTAATTCCATCAGGAATCTGCACATGAAAAAGAGAAACAGCACTATCAGCAGTTGATGAAGGAAGTTGGATGGTTTTTCTTTGATCTCCTGTTCCTTTGCTATGTGGAAGATCCGGCAACTGGAATGTCATTTCAATTTCCAGGTGGCTTGTCGTGGGCAGTGTATGTCGAGGTAAGCTTAACTTTGGAACTAATTTTGTTCAGTTTAAAAGTTGAGGTTGCTCCTACAGGTTCCTTCTAGAGCCATGCCTGGGAAATCATCTGAGAGCAATTTTCTTACTCACTTCAAAGAAGAGATACCAGCACTGGGTCTTTTGGGGACTCCTCAACATATTGGCCCTGGCTGTGACTACAGTGTAGATGAAGATGTTCAGCTCGTATGCAAGTACTTGAAAGCATACGATTCTGAAGCTATAGACACTCTCTATAATGAATTTAGAGGCAAGTGGACAGGTTGTTTTATTGCGAACACCACTAATTCAGAACACTCTTTTATACAGGTGCAGTGATAAAATTTAGTATGGATCCTGACCTAACAGAGGAAGAATGTAAATATCTCCTTCAAAAGTATATGTCTACTCATATCAAGGGAAGCAAGATAACTCAAAAACTATTCATCCAGTGAGTATTTTTACTCCACTTGAGATTTTATGAATGAATCTTACATTCTGTATTCCATTATTGAATAGGTACATGAAAAGAAGGTGCATGTTCCTGGACAACCTTCCAGCATTCAACTATAACCTCGGCGTTGGTGAATACATTGTAGTGAATGGCAATAGAGTGAGAACAGATACAAGTGAGCTGGGATCTACACTAGTGCAAATGATGCTACAAGAAGTTGAGGATTTTTGTGACCCTACCATCAAAGATAACTGGTCACTTAAGGCTCATCAACAAGTGAGTGAAAAGGAATATTACATATTTCTCGGAACCTGCATAGAGCACTCCTAATTATAAAGGGATATTAATCAACAAATAACTGAGGGAAGAATGAAATTAGTGGTCAATCTGGGCCCAGTAGTGCATACCACATCATTTCTGCATACACTATCGTCCAACTCCAGTATTTAGACAGGGTTGTTGCAAAACATATATGGTAGATATTATGTACCTTGCAGCTGATTTATGACTTCAAAGATGGAGGTGGAAGTCTTGGTTTAATCTCCTTGTTTCCGGATGAGCTGCCTAGAGAAGATCGTGAGAAGTTTATCAAAATTGGAGTGGAAATCCCCTCCATGGAGTAAGTGTATTGTTGTTGACTTCATTTACAGTAAGTGAGCTCGAACAATGTTAGGTCTTATAGATCACGCCAAACCCTGGCCAGGTTAAATTTATAGGGAACAGATGGTGGGCACTAGCTTGTTGTTCTCATACTGGGAATGTAGCCATAGGTTTATGGTGGTGAACAAGCAATGTTATGCGTGTGTACTCACATGACCATGCTCATTACACAAAGCAGTGCACTGTTTTCTGTGATGCCTCAAAATTAGGTAAACGACTTAGCAAGCTAATTCTTTGTAAACAGCTTCTCCACTAGTTACTCGAAGGGGCTATGTCCTCAAACGGCACCAAAGGAACATCTCATCAAAGTCCTACTCTTGCAACTGTACAAAAAAAAACTGTAAACTCACAATAACAGTCTTAATTAATTAACTCTCTATCCACTGAATTTCGCATTGTATTTACGTTAACTCCACACAGCCCCCTCCGGACTGGGGGCAAGTTTACCTTGAAAAAGACCAGTAGCTATAATGTGCATGTAATGGAATTGAGATACAGAAACTTAACTAGTTATAATGAAGATCATTGAAGGGGCGAGCCGGAGTGAGGTATACTGATTGTAGTTGTTGATTAACAGCAGTGCTTGAATATTTATTATAGTGGTTGTAAAACAATTTAAAAAAATCATTAAGGTTTGTATGTTATTTGGCAGAGATAGGTTGATACAACAGTTATTGAAAGACTTAAAAGTAGCAGAACTCAGGGAAGGAGTTCACCATTGCCGTTCTTGCTCAGAGCATCGAACATCCCTCCTGCGCCATTGACGACACATTTAATTGCCTACGCCTTCGTCATTCTCGCTCCACCTGCAACCTTCTCTCCCTCTCCACTGCAGTTTCAAGCCTTCTTTCCCTGTAATGCAACTGACACAGTTCTAAAGCAAGCTGTCTTCATTGAAAGTACAGCTATAAAGCTTTGGTTGGCCGCTCAAAAATATTACGCTCGCGGCGTACGTAAAGTTAAACGTAAAAATAGGGGAGATATTTTCAGTATATGGACCATGCACACGTACAAACGTACGTACAAAAGCACAGGAATAGCTATTGAGTTCACTAGGATTGGGGCCCCCTCCAGCTCGCCCCAATTAATTTCACCAGTACTGTCTCGGTTGTTTGCTGCTGCAGAATATCTTAGTACATAAGTAGCACTTACCATGAACTGTTTGAATGTCATATTTATTGTGGAAGACTTGTAAGTTGTAAACAGCGAAATATTGTTAATTGCGAGATTACTTGCCCGCCACCTTGTAATAAATGCACATGGTCAGTTTTTTTTTTACCACAAACATCTTCCTCAACAGGGAACTGTATTCCAGCGCAGTTTTGCATAAGTATCTGTCTCGATCTCTCAATATACCTCTAAAGGATGACCGTGTATTACCAATTCAGGAAAGTCAATACGTGCTTACCCTTGATTACACACTGAAGATGCTCAACATCCACGAGCGATATGAATGTGGGATTCCTGTGATTATAGAAGGGGAGACAGGAGTGGGGAAGACAGCCCTTGTTGAGATGCTTTCTAAGCTTTGGAATCACTCCTGGGTTGCACAATGGGAAAGACATAAAGATCGCCTAGTGGATTCAATGAAGAAGAGGCTTGGAGGTATGCACATTTAAATACATATATCTGTTGTAGCAAGTTGCTGAGTACATTCACTTGCTTTGCCACTTGTGGTCAAAATTTCAAATACAGAATGGAAACACAAGACAACAGCTCAATGAAGCTCATAGACAGTTATAAGATAGAAATGCTCAGCTTGTGGGGTAAACCACTAATGTTCGATCGCCATGCATCTGGCATTTCTATGCTGAGTCAATTCCGCTTACCTCTCAACTTACTCAGAGGATCTGTGGCAAAAATTGCAGTCACTGCCAGTAGGGATGTGCTTCCAACCATTATTAATCCTAATTTGCTGTAGACTAGTCATAAACAATTTCCTTTAAGGTATGCCTTCCTAATGAGGTGTTGCAATCTAGTGGATGCATACCTGCTAGCAGGTGTCTAAATGGCACTTACATATAGATACCCCATTTTCATTCACTAAATCAGTTGTTACTTTTCACAGCTGTCACTTATAGTTATCCTTACACTAGTTTTGAATCACACTGTGAAATTATCTCAGCGAATAGATACCGTGTGAAACGATTATCTATTTTCTTGAGCTACTTCTACCTCATTATCTAACCCTTATACTTTATAGGGGTTTTGATTGGGTTGAAAGCCATATTTGCTCTGAATCAGGTAGCTTTCTATTTCTTTCTAGCTTTCTTCATTATGCACTGCTTCTTTATTATCTTTGCCATCTGATTAGAATTGTTCATGGATACATTTACTGACCTTGTTTTGTTAATTACCATGCATGCGTGAGTATTGGAGACCAGGGCACTTCTCTCCTCCCATGTGGCCTTCGCACGAGGTTACTCACATAACGGTTTATTCACTATAGCTCATTGCATTACCATCCTCCACTTTAGTTTATACTTTCCAGTATACTCACTGCCCATATTTGGGTTTTTAGATCTACATGCAGAGTCCATTACAGACCTTAAACGTGCTGTATGTGTGGACACAGTGTGTAACTTGAGTTCTGGGAAGAAGATTACGGAAGAAATGCTGAATGAGATAGTGCAACTTCCAGATAAATCAGGTTGTGAACGGTTTTATTCTGTGCTAAATAAAACACTGAGAAAGTTAAAGGGAGACCCAATATTTTCTATGCTGAGTGTTGAGCTACATGATGGAGAAAGTCTTGATGATACTTTCTGTGCTATTGAAGAAGATTCGTCTGACTCAGAGGTATAAAAACCAGTTTTAAATGTATATATGTATGGAATATCATGTTTGTACCCACCTTTAGGCTACAGCACACTTACTGTACATCATCTTCAGTGCTACCGTGAAGACTACATTCAACAAACTGAATATTCATGCAGGTATTACATACTGAAGTTTTATTGACTGAATTTGAATTATTGAATTCTTGTTTCTATATTAGCTCTGCAACCAAAGGAGATAGAAGCATTCTTCGAAAAAGTGTTTGAACAGTCTTTTGCAATACAACAAGCATACAGTAGCTGCGATCCAGCCCAAAGACCCAATTTCAGAGTCCCTTTTGTTACTGTAAGTTAATACAGTGGGTAGATGTATGTCAACTTCCATCCATCAGTAAGTATGTTGTTTGCTGTTCATATTAGGCATACTTAGATGAAATCAACACAGCCACCTGCCTGGGACTGTTTAAAGAAATAATTGTTGACAGAACAATCGATGGGAAGGTAATGTACATAAATTTGTACCATCGAATTGGATTAGTCTTACCTTTGTTGCATTCTTCATGTACATGGTATCTGATCTCCAATAAGTGGTGACTGAAATTACAGACCCTTTACATACAAAGTAGAAAGTTTGGTGTTCTTCAGGCCTGGAGGCATGTATTTTAGTCTGGTACAACCATCATGCATACACGCGGTGAAGCACAGAAGAAATTTCTGTATCGTTTGTTATGCTCTTCATCATCGCTGTAAACGAAATTTTCAATTTCGACATGAAAAGGAAATGTGAGTAGGCTGAAAGGCTTGATCTGGTGCAACACGAACATGTCCGCATTTGAAACTTTCCATTTCATTATGCATTGTCATGTTAACTGACCTATGCATGCATTAGCCCTGCTCCATTCCTCATGTGTAAACAGGTCAGTACAGTCGGCATGGCAATAAAACCCAAGATTGGGAAAGGTGGTACTTCAGCCCTCTGGTTGTGGGTTTGGATGCCTAAAGACTTAGGGGGAGGTCTCAGTAGACTATATCATAACTTTGTACATTCGAAGCTACGATGAAAGGCTTGGCAGACTACGCCCACTTTCAAATACGTAATAACAGTATTTTTCCCCTCTCAAAAAATGCATGGCCGTACCAGCCATACCAACGGCATTGGCCCTGCTTTGTTGCTTGGTTCTGGAGTTATAGACTTCCAATGGTGAGTTTTGGGCACAGCTATTACTGGACAATTGTATGTATTTTTGGGGTCTAGTTTCTGTTTCTTCTCTGAAGCACTTTACAGTGAAATTGTGAAAAGTCTCATGACCCTGTTGTTGCACGCCAATATTTCATCATTGTAGCTGCCTCTAGCACTGAGGAATGCTGTTTAATGTGGAACTGGGTCATAGTCAGACAGTGTATTCTGTTTATTTTGGGGTAGAGACCCCAAAACACTCTCTTGTACTAGAAGATGGATGTCATTGGAATGTACAGGTAGTCAGCAGCATACCGTAGACTCGGGTTATCAGGCGCATGTGCTAGTCTGGACAATAGCAACAGTATAAGCGCTACATAACAAAGTGCTCTACATTTCAGGGGTTAAAAGTTGACCACGCCTATTTATTGCATGATGTCATGTCAGCTGTTGACGTGAAAGGTTAAAATTCTTTGCGGCAAGGCTACAGTAGCTAGCTATAAAAATGGGAAGCTTTGTTGGTGTTAGCAGATTATCAACTACCGGTATGGAATCACGATCAAAGAAAACCTAGTTCGTGGCAGCTCTATCTCAAGAATTATACGACGTATATTCATAGCATATAAATGGGCAGTAGTATAGGAATCCAGTACATAAGTGTTTGAATAATTAAATAATAATTTCTGATCGGCTGTTCGAATTTCTTGAAATAAAACGTGCGTGTTTTCTAAAAGCAAGTCTGACATTTCATGTCTAAAAAAACAGCCGGATGCCTTTCCCATACAATACACACAACTCAGCTTAGGCCAAGCTATCAAACTACAGCTGTAGAACGCGGTATAGCGAAAGTGCTGACTCAGTAGTTTCGTCATGCGCCTACAGTTAGTAGCTATATGCCACGAAACCAGGATTTTTACGGCTACCTAGTACGTTTTCGCCATCTAGGCAACACAAAACTACCTTCATTTGTTGTAGCTTGGCCTGCAAACCTCCAAAAGCTGCTATACACTGCAGTGGCTTAGTAACGCATGACGTAATATATTGCACACGTGATAAGTGCGGACGCACAAACAGACAAACAAACAAACAAACGAACAGACGCGTAAAACGTAAAGCAATCTTAGGACCAACCGTTCGCGCGCTGTGCGGGCAAAAATAGGGGTGTTTGAATAATTAGATAATTCAAATAATTAGAGTCCCTATGGTAAGAACCATACTTGAATCATTGTGCTACTAAGTGTACATTCCAATATCCACATCTTATCACTAAGGAATGCTTTGGGGTCTCTACTAAGATGAAATCCACCGTCCGATTACTATAACAGAGAAGGTACCCAGCTACAATGATGAAAATTAATGTTGGCATTCTGTAGCAGGGTAGTAGGGCTTCCCATTGATAAAGAAAAAGAACACCGAAACTTGCTTCAGAGAAAAAATAGGGAATAGAGTCTGACAAAATGTACAATTGTCCGCTCATTGCTGCGTCTAAATTTTGACTTTGAAAGGCTATAGCTGTGGAGTCGAGCAACAGAGGAATACCATACTTTCAGTCTAAAGTGAGAAGGTGTGTAGTATCCACAAACGTTTGGTAATAAACAAGTTTTTTGCTACTGCATCTGAGTAATACATGGTGTCCGATTATGAGTTACGTACTAACTCAGTGACTACATCAGTACAGTGCAATTAAAGTCTAATATGCACTTATAGGTTCTCCACATTAACAATAATGTTCTTGTTCCACAACAGCCCATACCTGAGAATGTATTCATAATTGCTTCCTGCAATCCTCACCGGGGAGACATTTTAGCTGCCATTAAAGATCAAGAATCATGGCTAAAAGCGACCTATTATGTTCGAAAACTTCACCCTACCCTCCGATCTCTCTTGTGGGACTATGGGTCACTTAATGAACAACAGGAGCGTGAGTATGTAAATGCTAAAATGGAAATGCTCACCCAACAGTCCACTGAGAGTGCCACTGATATCACAATGTCTCCAGAAGATATTGCTAGCTTGACTGATCTCATTCTTCAAAGCCAGCAGAATATGCGGCAGTATGCTTTCGAGCAGCTAAAAGAATTATCTGGCATAAGTATTCCAAAACATGAGGCAAGAGTTTGTGCAAAGAGCTCTGTTAGTCAAAGAGATATTCAAAGGGTATTTACATTCTATAAGTGGCTAATGACAACATATAACCAATTCAATCCTCATGAAGAGTCGACCGAGTTGTACCATCGTCGCGCAGTCATGGTATCACTGGGTATAGTGTACTTTATGAGGCTCAACTCAAAATATCGAGTACAGTACAGGCTCTTCCTTGATAACTTTGACCATCTAACTGATGAAGTAACATTTTCTCAGGCGTTTGAAAGTGAGTTAAGATGGTACATAGACAAAATTGAAGTTCCACCAAGTATTGCTAAAACCGAAGCTCTAAAAGAGAATGTGTTTGCAACCATTGTATGTACCATGACACACACCCCTTTAATCATCGTGGGTGACCCTGGTTCTTCAAAAACCCTGTCTTTTAACATTGTTATTGCAAACTTTAAAGGAAGCCAGTCCAGAAATCTAATTTTTAGGAACACAGGTGTCTTCAAGTCATTGGATGCCCACTTTTATCAGTGTTCTCGGAGAACTACTTCAAATGAAGTTGAAAAGATCTTCAAAAGAGCAATAACTCGCCAGCGCAGTCTTCGCAATATTCCCTTGCCTGTTTATTGTGTTGTGTTTATGGATGAAGCTGGTCTTCCAGAAAACAGACTTGAATCTCTTAAAGTTTTGCACTACTACCTAGACAGGCAGGAAGTTTCGTTTGTTGCCATTAGCAATCATGTCCTCGATGCTGCCAAAACCAACCGAGTTGTTAGCCTCTTCAGACCTAAGGCCACAGACCAAGAATTATACGAACTTGCAAAGGGAAGCATTCTACCACCTGGTCAGAATGTACCTACAGAATTGCAAGAAAACCTACTAAACAAACTCTGTCTGTCATACAATAAAATACTGCTACATCAGAGGCTCTTTGGTTTACGTGACTTTATTCACTTTGTTACGTACCTACGCCGCAAAGGCAGGAGATACTTGGATGCACAGCTCATGTTGGAAGGGTTAGAAAGAAACTTCAACGGCAGTAGAAACTTTCGGGAGCTCTGCCAAATATTTTTTGAAGAGGTAAGTTACCTTACATGGAGTATTATCCCTATGTACTAATGCCCCTAGAGACTTTCTTAGAATTCCTTCCTACACAGCTAAAGTTAAACAGTTCGGCCTCTATAATTACAGATGTAAAGCATACCTTGGTAATCACTACTAATGAACGGTATTTTATACTCCTTTCAGATTGACGTTCCTGTGGAGAAGCTCCACTTCAGCCATATACTTAGTATATTGAAGAACAGTCTGGCTGATCATATCAGCACAGAAGGTGATGATGTTCACAATAGCATCCAAAGTGAGGTTCGGTACAAGCTGATCATTGATCCTAGTGAAGATGACTCACTAGTGAGGCTCCTGTTCACATATGAAGTGCTAAAGAGAAACAACACACGGCTCTATATTTGCAGTGACTTTCCCGGAGATAGGCAGCTAAGGGTAAGGAAGTAAATTACAGTCTAAACATTTGCCATTTTAATCTACTATATGCCCATCTCAATGTAGGTCCATACCATTGCACAAATCCGTCATTCAGTTGCAGCTGGTCATACCATTCTAATGTGTCAAACAGATGAAATACATGAGAGCTTTTATGACCTCTTTAATCAGCATTTTCGCAGTATCAAAGACCCTCAAAGTGGAATCCGCCACTACACAAATATTGCTATTGGTGCTCATTCCAGGCCTTGTCGAGTGGACCCTCATTTCCAATGTGTGGTTGTGATTAGTGAATCAGAATTGCAGGACACACCTGCTCCCTTTCTGAATCGGTTTGAAAAATACTACCTTACCCACAGAAGCCTGTTGGATAGTGTTTTTGAAAGCATGCCTCCTTGTCTCAGTATAATGCTTCGATCAGCATACAGCAAGGTTAGTCTGTTCTTGTCTATAAAAAGTATCTTATTTATATAAAAATAATTTATTGCTTCATGCTCAGGTTTCTAAATTCATTTCATGTGTAAAACCATCATCACTTTATGGTTTTTCGGAAGGAAATAGCCTTGAGTCTTTAATGCTGAGAATTCTGCCACCCGTTGGTCAAAAGTATACATCGCTACTGAGCAGAAACAGTTTTTCTGTTTCAACTGACACAGAAGATAAGCGTGTGTTCTTATTGGAAACTCTACTGAGCATGCTTCAAAAGAATGCTGGCTTTCGTATTCCTGAGGTTTGTATTCAGTGCAGATGTAAGAATATTTAGTCATGTTGTAAATGAATATTCTCTCATTTTTACAGTATTCAGCGGAGGAGTTGAAGATTGATACTGATCATATCTTCAGTATGACTGAAAAGGAGCCTGAGTTTGAGGAAATTATGTTGGAAGTAAATGAAGAGAATGTAGTAACACTGATTGATGAAGCGTTGCATGTACTTCACCATGGTCCAAATCCAAAGAATATAGATAGGCCTTTTGAGGTCTACACAGACGCCCTGATGGTCATTGCAGTCCTAACACAGTGGATCGTAAACTATCTTTGCAAGCAGTTGCTGCAGTTGATGTCTCCTGAAGCATTGGCTGTTCACTGTGAGAAAATTCCTACTCTGTATCTTGAAAATTATCTGAAGTTCCAAGAACATTTTAGCCTAAAAGACTTAGTGGAGAGACAGATCGATCTGCTGGAGTTGAACAAATGGTTAGTTCCTAACTAAGTTGACTTGATTCTCAGCAGAAGGGTTTTGGAACCGTAAATAATGTGAACGTGCAACCATATGGATAGCCTGTTTTAAAGCTAACTAGCATGTATAAAACATGCATAAATAATTTGGGACAAAGTATTGTGTTTCATAGCTGTACAAATACTTAGTAATTTTGGTTGGACAAAATATTATTGCATCACGAACACCTACTGCTTTATTTACTACCTACAGGGACAATTCTGTATGCCCAACAAAGTTACTCTGCTTTACTCGTTCATCACCACTAATCCATCAACTTCCATCTGAATATCCTAGTACACTCACCACTGTATCTGATGATGCAATGAAGCAATCTCTCAGGGAGCATATCTATAGCAATGTGAACCATTTAATGATATGCAAAATATCCCTAAGGCATTCACAAAGCAAAATTGAAGAACTACTAGCCAGGTATGTTTTGTCGGAGTCACACTTGCTATTGTTGGTTGCAAATATGCAAGAAATCTCTAAAAAGATGATCAATCATCTCCGGATCATGATTGAAGAGGCAGAGAATAAGATCACAAATCAGAGCAAAGTTTTTGTACTTCTACTGCATTTTCCTCCGGTGATGTTCTTCAAACCATGCTACCCTTCATTATTTCTGATGGGATGGGGCCACTATTATCTTGATACTATAGCACGGGGCACCCTAACAAGAGAAGGTGTGAAGTCTGTCGTTGATGTTAAGGAGTGGTTTTATCATTGCTGCTTTCCACAGTCACCTCGTAATGCACTTAACAGCCAGATGGTTATAGCACTTCAGCAATTGCTTCCAGAAGCAATTCCAATAATTGCCTCACGGGTAGCTTTCAGTTGCAACAATGAAAGGAAAGTAATGGATGCTTCTGAAAGAACTGCAATACTCCAAAGACTATTGATAGGCACTCTGCATGGTGATGCTGAAGTTGGAGTAGAACAACCTAATGAAATGAGCCTAGGCAGAGTGCTGTGTGTAAAGTATTGCAAGTATTGGACACCTCAACTAATGGAACAGCATATCAAACAAGTTTCCAGTTTCATGTATGAACGCGAATCAACTCTGAATATTACCGACACTATTCAAAGTGTAGTGAGATCTACATTCTTTGATTTCCTTGTCTACATGTTTTCTAGCCTAAATGAAAGAAACGATGTTCACATTCTTGTGGAAGAGCCTCAGTGTTGCCCACCAGTTCAGCGATTGTTTCTAGATCTACTTAGTGCACTTCCAGCTCCAGAACTAGCACAAATTAAAGTACTAATGGCTGCCAATCGGCAACGGCCTATTCAGCCATACTTTCCGAGGTTCCCATTCTTCAAGCAAGTGTGTGATATGTTAGACAAGGCTGTAGATGAAAGTAGAGAGGAAGTGAACCAAAAATCAAATATTTTGGACACTGCTTTACCTCAAACAGAGACTTCTATTCATCTTCCTACCCAGAAGAGAACCAAACAGCAGATGGAGACTTTATTTAATGAGGTTGTAATGTCAAGAGTGAAGGTATGTACATATTCATTTTATGTATATTATTATGTTAAATGATTTTTAAACTCTTACCTAGGAAATGAAGGGCTGCTTGGAGGTAACGGCTTCAGCTATGAATGAGTATGGTGGTGAAATTTGGAATCGATATTTCATGGACTTTGCCCACAAAAAACTTCATCTTCAACCTGAAGTCACTCCCCTTACTAATGAGATCCTCAAAGCTTACATTGGACCTGTAACAGGCAGTAGTGCACTTGAACGACTGGTGTCTCTTCATGTTCGCCTTCATGTGTACCAGATGGATCTCACAAAAGTTACTGCAATTCTAAAGCCCATAACAAAGATGCAGCAGTCATTGCACCCTGCAGCAACCGGTTCTTTAGCTTATTTATCTCTTGCATCAACTTTGCATGACCCCAAATCTATTGATAGAATACCACAAACTTTTGTGAGTCCTATCGTAAAGACACTGTACACATTTGCTCTCCATATGAGTACAGCTGAGACTGACCCAGAAAGTCTTAATTTCTGGTACCAGAGCTACAGCGAAATTGTAAGTTTGTCCATACAGCTATGAAAATGCATTTTTCCTCATTAAAGCACTCTGCTCCTTATTTGATTTATGTAGATGTCGATGCCAGCAATGGAAGAGAATATCATTCTGGGCACAACATCACTACAGACACAGACCCAGCTTCGCATACTGCATGCTACCTATCTGGTCATGCAATGCTGCTATACCTCAAAGTCGTGCAGAGGCCAACAAGTATTCATGACCTTGCATAAAAGATACGGCAAAAAGGTACACTCTGTTCCTACACAGCCAATGCTTATGCTATAGCTCTCAGTGCTCCAGCTGTTGACCACGCACCTACATATACAAGTGTAGCATGTAAGATCTCCTGTCGGAGCTATTTCCCAAGAATCACAGTGATATTATGTTTTTGCCTTCTGTGGTTCATCCTTCTACTGCTTCATATATATATCCCCCCCTTAGATCTATCACCTGACAATATTATTATTTTGAGATAACGTGTTGTGCTCATACTGTACCCTTTTTGTTTTGAGCTCATGTTGCTGCCATAGTACTGCACTACTGATTGTGCAATACTGAGGAGTCCCCAATCAGATTACAAGAGCAGAGATTTTAGCATCATCACATAGTCTATTCTTCTTGTACCCGAATCTGTAGCAAAATCATATTGTTCTAAATAAAGAATGTCAGTGTACTTGTGTGCATTCAATTATTATTATCTTCTTACACAACAGATGGGTGGACCATTTCTGTATTTACAACAAGTGGTGGATGCTGGCTTGCAAGTATTTGCAGCAACTCCACCCTCCCCAACTATCCAGGGAAGGGAGAGCTATTGTGTGGAGTCATTTATTGAAGGACTATTTGCATTCACGTTTTCAAAACACTGTGCTTCATTTCCTGAAGAAGATTGTCGATACTTCCTGGAAGTTGCAAACCAGCAAAATTCGTACTGTACTCAGGGAAAAGCTACAGCACAAGCAGAAGATCCTCACCATTGCAGTTTCACAGCTATAAATGTGTTCAAGTTGTACCTTTCTAGGATTCTTGGTGAAGCTATTGCGGAACGTCAGGTACAATGCTGTACTCTAAAACTGTTGTATTTATACTTGTGTGGTCTTTACTTACTGTTATGATGCACAGAAGGAAGAAGCTGCAGACAAAGGCCAAGCTGCAAATGAGTTAATGCTTCACAATGCTAAGGTTACTCAAAGCTTTCTGCTGTTCAGCTTTACATAGAGAATTATTTGTTTATGATGTTCTGTCAGGGTCGTGGAATGGTGGGCGAAGTGCTTACAGCCAAAATTGAAGGCTCACCTGGCCCCTACATTCCCTTGTGTTATCAGCAGAAAGGCTTCCAGTGCAGCGAGTTTTCATGCAAGGGATGCCAGGTTATGTTCATTCACCTTATAACACTGCCATTGTGAAGTATGTATTTTTCCCCTCATTTTTAGAATACACTAATGCAGCAACCTTTAGCCCACTTATATTTCTTGACTGTGATGGAGCATCTGCAAAGCCGAGGAAATCTTCCTAACCATCTTGTCAGACTCACAGGAAGGATTACAAAGGTAAGGTGCATGCCATCAAGTTTAGCTTTTATGAGTGCCTCAGTGAAGTGTAGTATCATGACCAGCTGTAATACACAATCATAGCACTAGTCAAACTTCTAGCACCATACTGTCTGGCATTACAAGTAATAAAGATTAGCTCTCACTTCAGCGCTTGGAGAAGCAGTCGACTCCCAAATCTGAGAAAGTGTTGCTTTTCATTGAGAAGCAAGCTGTTGTTCAAGTCCTCATTCAGCGGGTGACTGAATATTTTGACCCCAGAGAACCTCAAAAGGTTCAAGATGTAAGTTGAACTTTTCCTGAACAGTTATATAGAACCTACATGTTTTGTCTAATGAAGTAAGGATACAGTGGGCATTGTGGTCATGAGTACGCAAGCATGCCGGATACTTCGTGCCATAATTATGTAACATCTGCATGCAAATGCACTAATGGTGGCACAACAGATTAAACAATTATGCAGCTAAAGGAGGGTATGCTCGAATGGGACAACATCAGCGAGAGATGAAAAGAAAAGGCAGACTGTTAAAAGGGGATAAGGATTGACAAAAGGCATTAACCTCAAAGCAGTGTCAGGGAGCTAGAGCCTGTACACTACTGCATACTGTTTATTAAGCCTGTATTGTACATGTATAATTGAGTGTAATGTTACAAATATTATTTTCCCCCTGTACAGCTGTTCAATGCTCGACTAATTAATGGTTTGAACCCCCTGCTAAGTGACAATTCGATGGGAGGGAGTGACACTTGCGTTGGTTATCATGGGCTTGTGTTTACTATGCAATTACAAAAGCAATTGAATAGTCACCAAAAGTTGATTGATGTGCTAACTGATGACCATAGTACTCTTGTGCGGACTATCAGTGGTATAAAGCCACTTCAAACACTCGTCAAGGTTGGTCGGAGCACATTACACACCATTGGGTACTATTGCTCTTTAACTACTGTATTGTAATACTATCTAGAGCCAACCAAAGAGTGAGGCTCACCTCTTTCCATTCATTGGGCATCAAGAGTCCAGTGCACTCAGCCACTTCTACCAACAAATTTGGGAAACCTTGGATAATGTGCGCAGCAAGAGAGCAAGCCAGGAATCTATTTCTGTGTTGGTAAAACTTGCACATAAAAGGTTTGAGGACATGTATAGCTGGTCGTGTTTACTGAGCGATATACTAATGTCATTAATGTAATGCCTCTGTAGCTGCAACAGTGACGAGAAAATGAGGTTTAATGCTCTTCTCATCGACAAGAAGAGTGCCTTCCGGATGCTGCTGTGGTTATGTGTTTATTATAAATTCTTTGTCACAAAGGTACTCTATCATCTAGTATCTCATTACTCAATGCCGTAAGTATACCTTCCTTCATTTTCAGATCCATTCCCGAGTATTGGCAGATGCAATCAATGAACATCTAAGGGGTATTCTTGAGCCCGAGTTTATCAGCTTCATACAGAGTTTTCTGTTCCCTGCTGAGTACATGATACGAAGCACTGAACAGCCACCACCAATGAATGAAAATGCTCCCAGGCTACGACCCACAGAAGATTATCAATTTGTGCCTGTGAAAAGTAATGGTAAAATGACAGATCCTATATATGACCTGTTTAACTCAATTTATCAACCAAAGCCAGGTAATCTAGCAAAGCTAATTTTATTCTGTAGTTTTCAGTGCAATGACAAAATAGTGATTTGTCATTTAGATCCATCAGATGTGGAACTATGCCATGCAATGGCCAATATGGTGGCTGTTGTACTGGCCTGCCCGCCTCGTTCCAATCATCTGTGGTACCACATGTTTGCAGCAGATGGTCTCCTTGGATCCCATATGACTGGATTTATGGTTTGTTGGCAATTGTATAGCTCAAAATTTGTATAAATAACTCCTGTCAGATTATTAGTGAAATAGTGGAAATTGCCTAACACTACAGCTCTTAATTTGTTGATTGTAGCATATTTAGAAAGAGCCCAAGTCATTTACATTTTACAACTGATTTATAGCTCACCTAGCACTGATTGACTGGTGTTTTGTGGAGCCATGCAGTTACCTTGCAAGCTATTTTAGAGAGGGTGTAGCTTCTTTCAGTGGGTTAGTACTGTATAGCCGGAAATTTTTGCCAGGGAAAATTTTCAATAAACCCAGATGCATAGTATTGTGGAAAACTTCGGTAGTAATGACAAAATAAAGATATGGGGTGATACTGTTGCCCAATGCCTACTTAATTCTCTGCCTAATTTCTTGCTGTAGGAATTAATATGTTGCTAACCCAATATTTTATTTATGTGCAGTATAAGGAAAAAACTACCGAGGGACGCCTGTATGACTGTGGGGTGGAGCTAGCAAGTGATGGCACATATGGCAGGCCAGACTATCTTCAGCATGCTACTCGAGGAACGTTGAGCCTGCACTCACTCTACCTCATCCTGTGGGCCAACTTTGGTGCATTCTGCATGGCCCTGGTCACTCAGGCTGATGCTCAAGAGAAAATTTGTGGGCCCGTTATATCAACTTGGCAGTCTGTTCGCCACTACTGTGTCATGCAGCTTCGTAGTGTGTGGCTGCACATAGGCAATAACCTGCAGCTCTCACTTGATGAGCGATCCTTTTTTATAATGCAGTGTATGCAGAACCTATTGGAGGTAATGTTTTAGTAGTAGTGTAATTGATATTTCAGTAGAGTGAACCTTGTTCTTGTTCTATAGGTAAGTATCAGGCAACCACATCTCTTAAAAAGTGGGAAGTTTGACAAGCTTGCAGATTTGGATGACTATGAAAAGATGTGGCATCAGTTGATTTATACACCTTCCTTTGATAATGTTCATGAGAAGGTAATGGCTGTTTATTATCACTAACCCCCTCTAGCTCATTGTGAACCAATTTTTCAATTTTAGTTTGCAGAACACTGTAAGCTCACAAAGAATGCTTTGTTCAAAGACCTGAGGTATGATTTAGTGCATTCTGTGTGTCCTAAGCCAGGTTTCATGCCATTCACTTTGTACCTGTACAGCTGTCTAGAGGTCCACTATCCCCACTTTCCTACAATGGATGAGTTTTCCCAGACCATGCTATCATCAGTAGACATTGGTGATGCCTCAAAGAATGAATTCTATGTATTGTCAAAGTTTGTTTTGGAGTATCCTCGCCTAAAAGCTGCTGGAGCACTGCTTCCTGATTTGCTGGAATTTTACCAGTGGATACACAGTGAATTGGCTTACTTGGTCACCCGTAAGTATGCAGAAAAAGAAAGTATTGGGACTGTAATCACCACAGCACAAGAGAAGTATACAGGAATCGACCTTAATAAGCTGTACGAAAGAGTGAAAGGTACCATAACGTTTTAATAACTGGTATTAAAGACAGCCGCTATATAATTATGTTATCTTTATCTAGCTGGCTACAACAAGTATGCAGAAGTAACTGGATACTCTATTGGTGCTGGTGCCTGTGCTACTAATAAGAGGGAAGGAACTGTTCTTCAGATTCATGATGATACCAAGCTCATGCACTTCCTCTCTGTGGATACTGAAGACCAGTGGGAAGGCAGTGATCTGTTACGTATTGTAATACATGATATTGTAAGGGCCTACAGTGAATGGTAGCTGTAGTGATTGTGAGAATGTCTCTTAATTTTCTTTTCACCAGATTACCTTCCACAACAGTTTTCTTAGTCAGACTGTTTTTGATGTGAGTAATGCTTCAGAGCATTCTGAGGAGTCATCTCAGCATGAAATGGATCCTATCCATCCCAATGAAGTGAATGAAGACGTCATGTTAATTGGAAAAACTGTCAAGTGAGTTGAGCAAACTGACAGATTTGATCTTCATATAGCTATCACTTATTTTATTTCAATTTCTAGGAGTCATGGAATTGATGAACATCTGCAGTTAGTGCGCAGTCGTTATTTGCACCCTATTCAAGATGAAGCGTGTCCTTTTGATCTCAAACGACTGCAGAGTGATGTGATGAAAACCTACTTATCAGGAAAACCCTCAATTTGCCACCTGCCAGACTGTGGTCACGACCGGATTCTTTTTAAGTTCAAAAAGGAACTCACCGACAAGCTAGTCTTGGAAGGTGCCGACCTTGACCTATCAGTTATTTCAGAGTACATTACAGATGAATTCAAGGTATTTCTATCTACTGTTTTAGCTCCCCTGCTCATTACTCATCATTATTATGGTATTGGTAATGCAGCTCCCACTGGATGGATTAGCAAAGGCCCTTGAATATGAGTTCTACACAGCTGATTACCACACACTAGTGAAAGTCATCACTGGGCTAAAAGTTGCCACTGAATATCTTATCAAGGTACGCATGAAATATGAAGTGAAAAGCTAATGTGTGGATCCAGATGCATTATTCCTTGCAGAGTATTCAACTGCCAGATGAAATTGAAGTCAAAGGTACTGATGAACTGACATTACCTCAGTTTTTACTTCTAGTTTTCAAAGTACCTGAAGAAACGGAAGAAAATATAATGGAAAACATTGGAATAAAAGGGTCAGTGATGTTTATTTATCTTTGTCATAATTCTATCTATTCATTCTTGATATGTCTGTAGTCTCTCTCAGTCTCAGCTGGAATACTTACTCTCTCTGAAGCTCCCTTTCTTATACTCCACACTGGAGCAGTTTGTACAATGGGTGAAGGATGGAATGTATGATTTCCATCAGCTTCCATTGGTGATGAGGAAGCACCTGGAACCACAAGATGAAGCAGCATTGAATAGTATTCAAAGTAGCCACATGTATCCAGGTATTGTGTACAATAGTGCACCCGTATCATAATTACCCTGTGGTTTAACTCAGGTGGGGGTTCTCTTACCTTAGGCGGTCCCAATGCACTGCTTCATGAGATGCAGGCTCTCACTGACGTTCTCGTGCACTCAGAGTCAGACATAAGAAAGACTATCTCTAAGCATATGGAGGTGAGTGATACACTTCACATGTATGATCAGATCAAACTTGTGTGAAAATACATAATATATTATCATTTGCAGAAACCCATTATGGAATATCTGGGAGAATATGGACTTTGTGATGATTGTGAACAGCTGACAAAGTTGATCCCCAATTCAGTCCTTTGCCAGCACTACGTGGCACTTCGTATCTTCCTTCGACGGTAAGCACTATGTATAGTGCACTGATTTTTACTTCTGCACTCAAAGTCCTTACTAGTTTACTAACTTTTCATGTTCATTGTATATTTGACAGAAAAATAGCCGAGGTACAGAGTAGGAGTCGTGAGCAAGTGGAGAGCCAGGGAGACCGCTGGGTAGAGTTTGTACAGGACCTCTGGGATGAAGATGGACTCAAACACCTTTGGGATGTTGCTATGCCATATGTCAATGATCACCAGTTTGTGTTTGACCCAGCTACTCAAATGTATGGGTTCCAGAGCTTCCAAATGGAAGATGGCATAGAAGCAGAAAAACCCCTTTCGTTCGTTCTTACTGAAGAGGAGGAGGAAGACACAGAGCGGCCGGCATCACCTGAGCAACCTGCAGTAACAGAACCACAAGAAACTCCTCAGCCACCGTCAGTAACTCCTAAGAGTAAGTACCGCTCTTGCTACTATAAGCTCAAGCCAGCATTGCTGCTAACTATTGATTAACGTGCACTTCTTTGCAAGACTAAACTATGCATTGCTGGCAAGATACCTCTAACTTGTGTTTCCTGTCCCCTAGTCACTGGAAACGTCACAGACCTCAAAGACGTTGCTGAGAATATCACGGTTGAAATGGTGTCAGAGCTTTTGCACAAGTGGAAGTTAGACAAATACATAGACCTCTTCTCTTCTAATGATCTTGATGGCTACCTCCTGTTCACATGTTCTGAAAAGGACTTGGAGGATCTTGGAGTTGCCAGTGGCATTGATCGACGCAGAATTCTACGAAACATCACAAAGTATGTAAACGAATTGGCTGAGAATTGACATGAAAGTAAACATTTTTTTTGAATTACAGTTAGTTTGATTATGCTTTGCTGCTTTACATATACTGCATGGTTGCTGGTTTTGACAAATGTGTTGATAGGTTTAGTAGACTTTCTAGTAACAATAAATTGCTGCTTGTGTGTACTGGTTGCTGCTATATATTGACATATATTGTGTCACAATAATGGTGCTTTGGAACAGATTTGCAGAGCTATACGTATAGTACCGACCATTTCCCTATCTTAGCCAGATTCTTAGTGCCTGCCTGTTCAGAATAAGTGTATGTATCTTATTGTTATAAATTGAACACGTGTCAGCACAATGATATGCTTGTAAATGGCATGCATGCATCAGCCAGAGTATAGTTAGGTGTGATCCATTTATCTTAAAAGGTAAAAGGCTATATATAGCTTGCATGCAGGAGCATGGCAAACGATGGTAATGGTCCCTCTAATTATTCACTCACCCCTTCTGTAACTCTCTGTGTAAATACATCATTCTGTGAGATTTGTCTCTTCAAACTCTTGGTGAATGACTCCGCTAATGGAGGAAGTACGAAGCAAAACTTATCACCAGCATCATCACTCAGAGTGCTGGTCTGCATGACATTGACTGTTGTATCTTTCAAGAACCTCACCACACATCATCACGGGAATAGCGGTGCAGTTACGTACTAACCTTTCTGCTTGGCGTCCCTGATGGAGTCAGGCAGTCCCTTGAGGGCACCTGTTCAGCCAGGAGCTCAACATGGAGGAGAACTTTTTCACCTCCTGAGCAAGCTTTGTTCCCATGCAGTCTCCACTCATATTGCCAACTTTTATTGCATGGGGAAAAAAGAATTGGCCAGTGTTGCATATTGGAGACTGGGAATGAGGCTACATTGTATCCGGAACTAGGCTGGAAGAGAGGAGGGGAGCATCGTTACCTAGCTCACATCTCAACCAGATGGTAATTGCCAGACAACATGGACAGATAATTGTGAAGACACACAGCTCCAGACACTCATACAGACAGACCTCTCCAGATACTCATACAGACAGACTCTCCAGATAATCATACAGACTCTCCAGATAATCATGTACACATGCAGGTATACACACCTCCAGATCAGACAGGTAAGCACACCTCTCCAGACACTCATACTGACAGGCAAACACACCTCTCCAACCACTCTTACAGACGGTAGCATACTGATGCGGCCACTTTGGCATGGATGTACTGACAGTTGCCTTGTGTGAAGGCAGTGAAACGGGTGAAAATGTAGGCAGCGGACAATTCTCTGTGAGAAAGGGGAGGAGGATGATGAAATTCAAACCCGGGTGCTGCGTGAGAAAATTTACGACTGGACACACGAGAAGGGCGAGCAATATGCATACGTATGTCATGCGCATACGTATGTCATGCATATACGTATGTCATAAAAGATGACTTCATCCGTCATAATTGAAGGCTGAGAACCAGAGTGATCTAACCCACAAAATTTGAACTTACCCCTCTCATACTCTCAAAATGTGCTTCAGAAGCTGCTGAAAATTTAAGATTTTCAAACATATGTTCACAGGGTACACACGTTTTTTACTTCATTATTGTGCGTTTCATGCAATTTCCAGTACTTGATTATGGGTTAGGCCACTATGGTTCTCAAACCTTCAATTGTAATTCCGTGCTTGCAGTGTTTTGGCTGTACTTACAAAAACAAGCTGTATTATTAAAGGTGTTCTCTATGCGTGTTGTGACTCCGTTGAGAGCATTCTTCAAATCGATGATCCCACTACTTTTATCTTTACAGCAACACGCCCTGCCAGATTAGCTACGTCAACGACAGAACTCGTGCTTGCTAGACTCGTTCCCATGCCCTATATATAGGCCTTGGGTCCAGGACTAGGTGGCGGACGCCAGTCCGGTAGAAGAGCCGTGAACGGCCAACGCGTAATAATGGGGTGGTCACTTCCTGGTGCATGGTTGCAGCATAGAATCTGATAATATAGGCTATATTATCTATGGTTGCAGTTGCACCGTCGCGACTTTTGATAATTAACGTCTTCTAGACTGTTGATGATGATAGCAACTGCCAAGTGTGTGAAAATTGCGGTGAAAGGACTGCCTTGCCTTCTAAAAATCACGGTGAAAGAACCGGTCTTGCTTTCTATCCATGATTAGTCTCGCGGGCCAGACTAACTTTTCGCCGCCTCCGTGGGAAAAGTAAGTCTGGCCATCCGCTTATTCCATCTTGGTGCAAGTGCGCCGGTAGCCTCGAACCCAGGCCTTACACGCCCAGATTTTATCTCGCAGCCTTGGAGAAAAATCGGGAGGTAAGGCACCAGGTTCAAGTTATCCGCCGATTCGCGTCCGCCGATTCAACCGCCGATTCATCCGCCGATTAAACCGCATGACTATCACATGACTCTTATGTTTACGTTCCAACTCTAAGGATTGAAAAGGTGAAGTTGCTATGCTGAAGTTTCTTTCATAACATAATTTGTTAGTATGTGTATGGCATTAACAAACAAATCACAAAAATAGTTGGATTCAGCTATCCAGTTCATAGAAATTATAGATTATATATTATACTAGTTAAATGATTGTCTTGTAAAATTTTGAAGTAGCTAAGCTTTGCACTACCGCCTCGCTTGTAGGATCTACATTCGGATGTCCAACATGTCATTCTGAAATAAGCAGCACAAAGCCTCGTGCTTATATGCACGGTCCAGCCTTAATCTCATTCCACTGACTGATGTATATTGGATCAACTGACCTGAGTAAAGTGTACGGTACTCTGAACATCTTGTGTAGGGCATACTGAAAAAAAAAAAGCAGTAGTGAATCTCATGGTATCAATTAGTTAAGTGCGTAATACCAGTTTACCACAATCACTCCTTGGTAGCCAAACACTCTATTGGTGCACTGCAGTATTGCTCAGCACAAGTACCGTGGGCCTTGAGGAGTGGATCAGTTGCCTTCCTGCTGAGTGGTGACGACACACTGGAGTCGTTGAAATTCCATGTCGTGTATGGAGTCACACGTAACAAGTGCTCTCGAAAAACAGATGTCCAGTTGTTTGTTAGCCTCATCCGTTTCCCAGGTGCAAACTTGGGCAGAATTGCATCTAATTCAGCTTGCAAGAGCATGAATGTTGCACTATTTGGGGGCTTGTACAGCTCTAAATCTGATGATGGCAAAGTAGTTCCTGCAAGTATACGTAGCTCCTTAGTTTTGTGTTCCATCCTGTACAGAAAATAATTGGTCATGCTTTTCACACTACCATATACAAACTGTTAACTCTCACCTTCATTCTGTCCTCACAGGTATACTGTACAGTCCATTCAACTATACAGCAGCTAAGGGAACTTGTAACCAGATGCTGTGACTCAACTACTGCTGAAAAACATACAGACCTTGCATGTGTCCCATTCTCATTCCAGATTCTCATGAAGCTTTCTCAGCGGGCAGGTCTTTCACAAACCTCAGCATGGTGTGCTCATGATAGTTCTACCTATTTATTTTGGTTTGAGGTTTATATCATTGGTGACCAACCAACCATCCTCATGAAACCTTTCTCAGTGGCACGGGCAGAGCTCTCACAAACCTCATGCAGCATAGTGGGTTCATGGGAATTCTTTCTCTCTACATAATGGTTATTGTTTGAAGTTTATATATATCACTGGCGATTATGACCAACCATTCTCATTCAAGATTCCCATGAAACCTTTTCATTGGGTACGTTGGTCTTTCAGAAATCTCTCTATGGTCTACTCCTGGGGATCATTGTCTTCACCTATATATTTTGGGTTGAGGTTTGTATAATTGGTGACCACTATTCTCATGTATATATCAGATTGCAATGATTTAAGAGGGCATGCAGTCTTCCAGTAAACTCTGTGTGGTGTGTTCATGGGATTTCAATTCACTTGATACATGTACGTGGCCAAATAAAAACGTAAAAACAAACACTATAGTCTTATTCGAATGCTTGGTCTGACGGTGCCGGGCTTTCCACAGAATCCCAGGAGTACACTGATGTGCTGCACACAACCAACTAGCTTCCTGGTGCCACCAGTTAGAACACACTGCTTTGAATAACAGCTTTAAGCACTCTAACTGAGAGGAACCAGTAGCTTGTTATGATCATGACTGACGAACTGGAATTACCCTGGAAATGAAAGTACGTAAACAAGACATCAAATATAATTATGTAGAACACTTTACCACATCGATAATATTACAATACATCCATCACTATGTAATAATTCCAATATGGCAAACCATCCAATATCCATGCAGTGATATTGGACGGCTTGATGAACTGGCCATTTAAAATCATAAGTAACGTGAACGATAAATATCTCATTGAATGGGTAGCTGTACGGACATGTACTAACATTGGACTAATCTTGCTTGTATTTGGCTTGTCCTATGGACCTGCCCAAATACAGCAAAGATTCGTTCAATATTCAGTGATATTGGACGGCTACACATGCAATTAATAATATATATGTCATAGCGTAAACACAAAAACGTAGACAGCCTCATCGTAGCTACACATACATCTTTGTCAGCATGTCACAGCAATCGCAGCACTATTACAACCACGCTGATTTATACAGTTTGTCTTAATAAAAACATACGATTTAAACAGCTGTAGTCTATACATACCGCGCTATCTCATTAGTCTCTTTTCCAGGCCGTGCAAGTCGGACTTCTCTGACATGCGTGGCCTGGGAACGAGGCTACATTGTACCCTCACATGCACGGAAGGGATTGGCATTACAACTGAAGCCTTCATGTGAGGGCATACAGTATACAGTGCGGACAAGCTCATTCCCAGACTCTTCCGTACGAAAATAAAGACTTCATGTGGAAAGAGACTACAAAGCAGGCATTTGGGTTTCATAAGATATGAAAGTGCTATAGATATTAATTATTTGCCCTCTTAGAAGGTATTGTGAAATTGTTTCTGACTACTTGGCAATGTTCTCAGTGTCTGATTCTTGTAAGTGAAGGGTACCCGTGAAAGGGTTCCTTTATGGTGGATTGAAGGGATATTTTTGAGATCGACTTATAATACAGTGACCAGCCTGTGCATGACCCAAAAAACCCACAGCTACAGAAACTAATAGAGATGCACCCCTACTCTACAACATACTTAAAAGCCAGCTGGAACAACAAACGCTGGCACAAGAAGACGTTAGCACTTCTACCAGTGGGCTATAGTGGTTGCCACAGTTAACCTTTGAACCACAATATTTAATCTGACCAACAAATTGTGTCCCATAACTGCAGTGTCCTTACTTAGCTATCCGAACTTCTACCTACCCAGGAAACGCTTGCAAGCCTGACTCTGCAAGCGATCCACCCAGGAAATGCTTGCAGGCCTGACTCTGCAAGCGATCCACCTAGGGAACGCTTGCAGGCCTGACTCTGCAAGCGATCCACCTAGGGAACGCTTGCAGGCCTGACTCTGCAAGTGATCCACATAGGGAACGCTTGCAGGCCTGACCCTGCAAGCGATCCACCTAAGGACCTAGGAACGCTTGCAGGTCTGACTCTGCAAGCGATCCCTAGGTGGGTAACGCTTAATTGTAGGAACCTGAAAGCGATCCCTAGGTGGGTAGAAGTTGGGGATGTATAGCCAGAACCATAGATAATATAGCCTAACCTAGTGAGACTATATCAGAACTTACTTGGAACCCAAGTGATGCGCTTTAGTTGGAACGTAAACATGAGTCATGTGACAGTCATGCTGTTGAATCGGCGGATGAAACGGCGGTTGAATTGGCGGACGCGAATCGGCGGATAACTTGAACCTGGTAGGTAAGGCCTGGAAGGATTTCACACGTGATACGTGCCGCCAATGACGTCAAAGTCTTCCGGATGTGAAGTTATTACGCGCTGATCGCTCGCGTGATTCTTTCCATTTCCATGCGTTCGTTTTTCCGACGACTTTACTCACCGTGTAGTCTCTTTGTTGCGAGCTGGGGACCGCGAGATGGCAAGAAGAGGCAACAAAGTTACCTGGCGTGTACTTTATAGTACCAAAGGATACAGCTAAGCAGCCATATTTGTAGCTACTTGACGCTAGCTTAGCTAGCTAGCTATAGCCTTTAGTGTTCACGGTTGTACTTTTTCTTTATCATCATACTTTTATTAACATAAAATTTGCCAAAACAGGTTAAAACAACAGTTACATGAAGGTCCACGTGAGGGGCCATAGCAAGCACGCCTAAATTTGCGTCGGAGGCAAGCTTAGAACTCCTCAATTCGCCAACTGTTGTCCAAAACGTGAACGGACGGGCGTCTTGCAAATTCAAATAGTAACCTGGGCACAGAGCTTCTCCTCTTCCAAAACTGCAGCGAGCTTTTGAACGCTTCCAACTTTTCCCCGGGACTTTGGCGCGAGACAAATCGTCATCAAGTTTAACCACGCCCATCACGTTATGACGTTGCTGAATTTACAAGATTACAGCCGTGACGTTGGCGGCACGTATCACGTGTGAAATCCTTCCAGGCCTTACCTCCCGATTTTTCTCCAAGGCTGCGAGATAAAATCTGGGCGTGTAAGGCCTGGGTTCGAAGCTAGTGCGCCGGAATGCTGGCGCATTGTTCTTTTGCAATTAAACGCGTGACGTCACGTACAATGACTCCGTTTCCGGCGAAAAGTTGGTCTGGCCCGCGAGACTAACCCATGATCAGGTATATGAGCAGCTGTTCAAGTGTTTTTGTTGGGCGGATTTACTAGATTAGGCTTATAGGGTTGGGGTAGAGTTAGAATAAAGATAAGAATTTCGCTGCGCAGTTTATAAGTTATATAGAATGCGCAGAGCGAAAACCCAAAGCAATTTCACAGATTTATAAAAAAAATTATGCTCCCAATTAGCTAACATGTTGTGTAGGCCACTTACGAAGGTCTTAAAGATCATAATATTTCACTCAAGGACAGACAGACAAACTAATGCGCTTTGCAGTGGCTTATTATAATAGTAGATCCTTTGAGGTAATTACTGGCTCCATGTGGCTCAGGCCAGATTCTGTCAGCACTATACTGACACTCACTGCATGGCAGATGCTAACTTTAAACGTCAAGTTGTGTGGTAATTCCATACAACTCGAGATTACAGAACTTCACCTTTTTTAACATAATTATATCCAGGCAAGTTTGTAACCAACTTTTCTTACTGCAGAGTTGTTCAGCATGCCACTAAAAGAGTACTTGCTCTGCACAAACATGAGTGCATGCAAATATAGTTTAGCGAGCGAAGCGAGCTCAACCATACTTGCAAATGTTCGCACTCCATCTCCTTCCATGTTATTCGTCAATGACACAGCTATACAAGCAAGCTACATGTGTATTCATGCAGGTTAATCAGAAAAAGCTTTTTTGTCTATTATGCAACACTTCATATCAATTTCAGCTGCATCCATAGAGGAACCCTAGCTGGTTTACAGCAACCCTTTCATTGTTGTGTAGCTACATCCTGCCGAAACTACGCACAATGTTCTGTACTAATGGCCTTGTTATAAATTTTTCAACCACGTGTGCATGAAATAGCATGGCAGCATAGCTCTCAGGTTGCATCCAGCCACTGTAGCTTCCTGCACTGGTAAATTTTCACTTGCTAATGTAACTTGCTTGCACAGAATCTTAAGTTTCACTTTTTTTATTGAGAATACTACTTTTATCTGAGCTAATCCCACACTAGCAAGTTGGCTCTGCATTTCCATCTGTTTGTATTATGGTACATACACTGAAATTATGAAAGGGTTGTCTTATGGATATACCTATTGTATCAACGCAGCTATTATTGGGTGTGGGGGTATGCTTTAGACGTTTTGCTGACTGCATGTGGCTGGGAATGGGGGTACCCCCTGAACAAATGAACTGCAAAAAAAAATGGTTGGCATCCAGGTGAATGATCTCTATCACGGAGAGCTGAGAGGGGAACTAACCTAGTGGATTGCTTGATCTCCAGTGCTCATATCTGAGCTTAACTCTTTACCAACCAATGACGGATATATGCGTCATGAGCTCCCATAAGCCCACAAGAATTTATATGGGGGTTTAATACTAGGCGTTAATACTTTGTACAGGCTTTTCTGCTTCTTTAAGCTGTTTCTTATGGTTGGTAAAGGGTTAAAGAGTGGCAACACAAATTCTGCCAACCTGGGAGTTGCAGTAATCCTTACTTCAAAAAACAGCATTATAGACACTCACGATTTCTGCCTCGAGCTCGTTCTTCAGCAAGAGCTCAATGTCACGTTATATTTGGACCCCCACAAAAATAACGTACCCGTGGAACAAGTTCTGTATGCATGTATGTGTACACCATCAGCCACTGTTTGCTTGTCAATTACGACAGTGTTGGGATCACACTTGATGACTTCAGTTAACAGCCTCACTGAACTGATGTTTCCCAGTGCACAAGCACAAAGCAATTGTGTTTCTATATTCATGTCTTAAGCGATGACTTTGGACAACACTTCTGCATTCCTGCAGCAGCACTGTAATAATAAAATTATTATTGTGATCAGCAACCTCAAATAACAGACTTGCATATGATTTAGTGTCATTGATAAGGCTTCTAATATAGCCATACCTAACTCAATCACATTTCAGCACTACAGGTAGTTAATGGCTACTGCCGGAATAAAATATGACCCTGATTACTTGCATGAGGCAAAACCTGGGAAGCCGGGCATATGACAAACAGAAGGTACCAGGCCACTAATCCCCCCCCCCCCTCCCACCATAAAAAATTGTGAAATATTTGAACCCCTAGAACGTGTATTTCAGTGATATACTGAAGTACATGAACCCTCTTTGACAGTATATATACCCCCTAGGTTTGTACAGTATGCTCAAAGAGTCAGATATCCGGACAAGTCTTCTGCATAGTTTCAGCAAAGGAAACTAACTAGTGTAGCTTCTTTGGACACAATGATCAATGGATGTGAACTGGAATTTGTTTCCTCTTCTGTTTTTTTAAGATGCACTTTGATAACTGATTGATTGGCTTCTAATCACCATCCACTGCAGCTATTTACAGAAATTGACAGTGACTACACATCAAAGCAGTGGCAGCTAGGGAGCTAGAGCCTGTGTAGTAATACATTCTGTTTATTAAGCCTGTAGTATATTTTATTACTCAAGTGTAGTGTTATAGATATCATTTTCCTTCCTTGCAGCTGTTTAGTAGCCTCGAACCCAGCCGTCCCAGCTTTTTTTCGCTGCGAAAAAAAGCTGGGACGGCTGGGTTCGAGGCTAGCTGTTTAGTGCTCGACTAGTTAGTGGATTGAACCCCCTGCTAAGCAAAGATGGCACAAATGGCACACGAGACAGTCGTTCTTTTGCAGGACTAAATCTAATTCATCTTTTGCGGCCTTAATGTTTTATTCATTCTTGCTGTATTTCGCTCTATTCACTGTGTGCTGGCTGCTCAATAGAAAAACAAATTGTACGCTGTTTCTTTCAAGATCAGGCAGTATCCCAAAGGGACTTTGATGCTGCTGTTCCACACAGAGTCCTGTACCCAGAAGAGTATATATCATGAACTACTATTATTTTGCAATAATATGTACATGCAAATATAACATGTCATGTATTAAATTATTTTTGTCTCAATTTTCTACTTTAGAAACTTATACTATAAATCCTGTACTATTGTGGAAATCATTCTGTCCAGTTTAATTAGGCTAATTAGCTTGTTAAAGACTGAGTCAGCAACACTTACTACATGCGCAAAGCACAACATTGGTCCTTATATACTACTCATTAATAGTTGAATGCGTGCTTCTTATATGGCCGTGCATGTTTCCACAGCTTAGACTATGTAGTAGAATACAATATTGACACTGCTGATGTCAGGCAATGAGGGCTCCTCTTCCAGGTATGTAGAATAGAAGCATAAACGCCATGGGCACATCTATGCGCCCATATAATTTTAAAATAGAAAAAATCGTGTAAACGCCTAAAATAAAAAGGCCAATAATAAATTCACATTACCCTTACGATAGTGCATACATAACAGTCAGGGTTTCATCCAGTGCATGGGAGTGACAGGGGATCGAAGCTCCCCCTCAAAAAGCAAAGCTTCCCTCCAAACACATCAAGCAATGATTAAGAAACCTCATAATATTATTAACAAGCTAAGTTTCATGTCACCGAAGCTCCGGATCCTCTCTAGAGTAGCCTCAGAAGCCACCAGATGGAGGCAGTGAAAAGTTAGTCTTGCACATGAGACTACTTGATGTGGTCGTGCTAAGCACTCTCACGTGCTCGAACATGAGTACAGCTCTGTCCCCCCAAAATACATGTATATCCTTGATGAAACCATGACGGTGTGTTCAAAGAGCATGTAAGGTTGGAATCACAAAGTATTAAAGTAACCAAAAAGGACACCACGAAACTTTCAAAAACATTATCATCCTTACATCTTGTCAATACACACACACACCACAATTGACAAAGTTGCTGCTTGAGTAACTAGGAACTCTGGCATAAAGTAATTTCCAGTTCACATAATTTATTACAACAATATTATGTATAGAGAAAGTCAATCAGCATCTGTACAGTTACACCATGGTGACAATCACCTTCCCTCGTGTGTGTCCACTTTCAACGTGTTTGTGTGCAGACACGATCTCGTCCAGTGCATACACAGCAGCAATGAGGGGGCGAATCTCCCCTCGCTCCACCATTCCCCGCACTTCCTCAAGGGCCTCTGCATTTGGCTCTGCTATGGAGTAGTAGAAAGCCCTGCCGTAGAACAGCCGATTCATCGCGACCTTGAAGCGATAGAACCACGAGAACAACAGACCTCCACAGAACGTACCAAACCTTGTGATGAGGTACAATTTTGGAGACCGTATGCTGACGTAAACACCGTTCCCGAAGCACTTCAACACACTCAGAGAAGGTCTTTCGTACACATAACCAACTGTGTCAAACACAACATCGTACCCCTTCAGGGTTGTGGCGAAACTTCCCGTTGTGTAGTCGATAGCATTGTCGGCTCCAAGACGATGTGCGAGGGAGATATTGCTGGTGGAGCAGGTAGTGGTGACTTCTGCACCCCAGGCCTTCAGCAGCTGGATCGCAAACGAGCCAACACCTCCGGTTCCAGCATGCACGAGGACCCGTTTCCCCCTTGCATTACCTCTGTTGAGACCGCCCAGCTGGACCAGTGCAGTCCACGTAGTGACAGCAACCCACGGGAGGGAGGCTGCTTCACGGTGATCCACGTTGCAGGGCTTGAATGCCAGCTCACTCTCTCTCATGGTGACATACTCGGCATGGGTGCCTTGGCGTGCGAACGAGACAGCCCCGTACACAAGATCTCCCGGCAAGAACTTCTTCACGTTGTCCCCTACTGCAACCACCTCGCCAGAGCAGTCTCGCCCGACAATCAGCGGAAAGAACTTCTTCCTGGTCATTCGAGAAATTCTGCGAAAGAAATTTGCGCCATAGCCCCGTCTCATGCCCAAGTCAATTGGGTTAATGGATGCAGCATGGACTCGAACTAGGACATCATCCGGATGAAACTCGCCCACGAATCGAGGGTCGATTTGAAGGACTTCGTCGGAACCTCCAAACGTGTTGCAGATGGCAGCCTTGTGGCGGGAATACTGCTGCTGGAATTGGGGTGCTCTTTGGGTGTGAAGGCCTCTTAGCAGCCAGAACACCCCTAGTCCAATACACACTAAGCTCTTGATGGGTAACTCGGTGTATTTGAACAGTAGGAAAGAGGTACCAGCGCTGGTCACTGCATCACGGAGGAGAGTCGGAGGCTGCTGATGTGACACAGGGTGGGGTGAACTCGAAGGGATCCTCTTTGGTGGTGTGTCACCAACTACGGTGCTGACAATCTTCTTGGCTTCTAGCGAGCTAGGCTGGCAGTCCGACCTCCACGCTACCACACCATCAGGACGAACAAGGAAGTACTTTCGATCATAGCAGGCCACGAGCTCTGGAAGCTTGGGGTAGGTGTACGTCTCATAGGGCAAGCCCCTGGTCCTCATTTCTGCCTTGAGGTCATCCAGATTACTCTCCTCTCCTCCAATGGTCAGTAAAACAAACTGCTTTCCGAATAGGTCAAGGATTGTGGCACAGTCCGGCAGTGCTACGTGAGGGGCGCGGCAACCAGGCAGCGAGGAAGGTACAAACCTTGTTCTGGTGCTGGCATTCAGCTTGACCTTGCCAAAGGAGTCGTACTCGTGCTTGATCACAGGGGAGTTGATGTACTGGAAGCCGAGGACAATATCGATCCCCAGGGTGACCTGAGCATTCAAGGATCTTCCCATCACACGACCAAGTACGAAACGGGTCAACGGGTTGGAAACTAGGAACGGCAGTATCTTCAGTCTAAATTCCTCCATGCCCTCTGTACCACCAATAGAGAGAGCAAACCGTCGGGCAATATCAGCCATTCGCATGCGCTCAACCTGGTAAGAATTAAGCAGATACGGACCACCGAATCCCTTCAATACGGCTTCCAATTTCCAGGCAAGGTCAGCAACGTCGCTCAGCCCGGTATTCATTCCCAAGCCACCAGCGGGGAGCCATTGGTGGGCACTGTCACCGGCCAAAAAGCAACGATCTTCCTGGTACTTCGTGGAGACGAGGGCGTGCATGTTGTAGCCTGAGGCTGCAACTACTGTGTGGGGTAGGTTTACACCCACGGCATTGACTATGCAGCGAGAGGCATTGCGAACATATTCCTGGAGGACCTCGTCACTGGTGTTTGGGGGAAGTACAACATGGAGAGCAAAGTCCGCATTGGCGTTTAGCGTGATCAGAAATCCGGACCCTTTCTTGCTGACAACCACACAAAACCCCAACTGATCTCTTTCCTTCATCCGCGTATAGAGCTCTGTAGACTTGAAAGTGATGCTACATGCTCTGACAATCACAAACTCACCGTACGTGTGGATTCCAAGCTGCTTTCGAATCGGGCTAGACCCTCCATCACATGCAACGAGGTACTTTGCTTTGAAGACTTTTTCCGAAGGATCATTTTCAGAGCTGGCACTACAGACTGCTCGAATTGTGACTCCATTCTCGTCCTGAGCTAGCGACATCACTTCCCAGCCCCAAAACGTCTTAACATTGGAGCAAGCCTCGATATGCTCCTTCAGCACTGGCTCAAGGGCAGTCTGTGGGCACACCATAGGGATGGCAACAGACGCCCCAGGGTGATGGAACAGGAACGTTTTCCCCGGAATACCATCCACAATCTCCCCCCAAGACGCAAACTTCTTCCTCCACATCATTGAACCACCTAAGACGCTTGTTCGAACCGAAGCGTTAAATGACATGTCTCTTGGATAAGCCGCATCCATCACTTTTTGCTGTAGCCCAAGCCTTCGGTAGTGCTCCATGGTTCGTGAGCTGACGTAAGCAGCCTTGGCAAGGACAGAGGTTGATGTTTTCTTCTCGACCACAATGGACTTTATGCCTCGGTAGGACAGTTCGGCAGCCATTGTGAGACCCACGGGGCCGCCGCCCACAATCAACACATCTGTCTCCTCACTTGCCATGGTGGGGGTTAACGTCTTTGTTTAACTGCTTTCAATAGCTGGTTACCAGCAGTGTTGCGATAGCTGGGAAAAGGGAAAATGATAGTGATACAGGATCTTATCATTTGGGAGGATGAACAAGTTTGAATATTCAATTAGGACAGCTTGCCCGGTGCACCAAGCTCAACAGTCAAGTTGGAAGCAAAAGTAGTTTTTGCATGAAACTACCTTCATGGCAAATCGCACTGTACGCACATGTACGTATGGTTTCTGTCGCTTGTGAAACAAAAACGACAATTCTGGTATAATTTTAATAATAAACCATGGATGATGGTGGGCAAATAAATTTATGAGGTATGGCACTTTTCAGTAGGCTTTAATGCGCATTTAGGCCTATCAATATTACACAACACTTACGAGTAATTCGTTGATACTCAGGCGGCCACGCTGCTCGCTTGTGCGATGCTTAGCGCTTGCTTGCTACGCCAGACTAGCCGCTCGCATGCATAGATCTACAGTCGAATTAATTAATAATTAATTAACTCTCTGGGCACGCACGTGCATATTATGCATGGCGCGTGGTCTGGATCCTGCCTTTTATTTTGTCATCGTAGCTGATTAAGAGATGGTTTCTCTCAGTGTGCACGGATTCCTGCCGACTATATCCTTCATCCTTGGCTCTGTAAGGTAAGATATTTGGTACTATTAAGCTCCATGCTATCTATATCCTTCATGCAGTGTAGGAGGTATCAAATTATATGATTATTCACAGCTAGTACCTGGGTTGATAGCATGCAGGCAGGGAAAATGATTGGTTTACTGAAACAATGGGCAATTCTAGTGAATGAGTACCAGGATCAAATCGGAGAATGGCACCTCAGGGGCGTGGCGGCACTAGCGGAAGTCATGTGACCTAACCCTAAGCCTTCCGACTTGACATGATGCCACTTTAACTTGATTTGCAGTTTTACGGGGCCTGACTGACCCCCAAATTTTTTTCTAAATGCAATAAAAATCATGTAGTTTAAAATTATGCGCATGCACGAGGAACCTTGAGGAGAGGAGTCTCAGTGAGGGGGAGGAGTCTCGTGCCCAGACGGTCACTCCTCCCCCTCACTGAAACGGTCTGGCGACTCAAGTCCAAAAGGTCGTTTCAATGGTTACGATGTGTGCAGAGTAATGAGTGGTTTAATTGCAGTTAGTGAAGTAGTTTAGGCTTCAAATCTGTATAAGAACTAGCCTCGTGCCCAGGCTCATTGCGTGGGGGAAAGTTGAGCCTGGTACACACTGTTCGCGCATGCGCAAGAATTTACGAAAAAGAGTCAGTAAACGTATCCGTGAATGACCTCAGCCACGTGGTAAGGAGTAGTACGAAGCAGCATGCATGTATAGTAAGCGGAAGAACTAGAAACTAGCTCATTCTGCCTTTTCGAACCTCAGAAAGCTTTAAAACCAGTTTAAAAATAGCAATAAGACCGGTACCTTTCTATCCGCTAGGATTATGGTATATGTCTTACCGCCAAAATTCGGAAGCGCCTCCATTTTTGTAGTGGCTCGATTTTCGATCGCAGATCTGGTCTTCTAAGCCTTTCAGAAGCAAACGGGATCGAAGAATCAAACTAGCAATCACTCTCTAGGCATCTACAAAGCTTAAAAATGCTCCCAGGCGCATATAACTCGCCAACTACTCTAGTGCAACGGACGGTGATATGATGATAAACGGATAATATTACGCTGTAGTATCCACTAGTTTCCAAGCCCCCAGAAATCCTGGGGGAACTGAGCATGCGCAAACAGTGAGTACCAGGCTCAACTTTCCTCCCACGCAATGAGCCTGGGCACGAGGCTATATAAGAACTTACTCCTGTCTCTACAAGGATCGTTTGTACGCCAATCTTGTCTGAAAACTAGCCACAGTACTGTACAGAATGGCAACATGAACAAGGTACGGTAACTTGCCGTTCAAAGCTACTACCACAAGTTGCTTCTTTCGTAAGCCCTGCTTTTGACGACATTATGGTTATCTAGCCTTCCAACCTGCATAAAGAACAGTATCGATAGCCAGCTGATTCAAACGGCTGTCTAACTCTGCCCAAAACAGCCAACATCGCTTTTTCTTCAACCGTATTAGCATTCTTTTGTGTAATAATACTGCAATCTCATTGGATCTGCCTGGAATGCTAGCGGGCGAAACTACCTTTTGGACTTCGGTCACCAGGCAGTTTCAGTAAGGGGGCGGAGTGACGGTCTGGGCATGAGACTAGGCAGGGAGGGCATAGAGGTCTGGGTATGAGAGTGGAGGTCTGGGTATGAGAGTGGAGGTCTGGGTATGAGAGTGGAGGTCTGGGTATGAGAGTGGAGGTCTGGGTATGAGAGTGGAGGTCTGGGTATGAGAATGGAGGTCTGGGTATGAGACTGGAGGTCTGGGTATGAGAGTGGAGGTCTGGGTATGAGAGTGGAGGTCTGGGTATGAGAATGAAGGTCTGGGTATGAGAGTGGAGGTCTGAGTATGAGAATGGAGGTCTGGGTATGAGACTGGAGGTCTGGGTATGAGGGTGGAGGTCTGGGTATGAGAGTGGAGGTCTGGGTATGAGAATGAAGGTCTGGGTATGAGAGTGGAGGTCTGAGTATGAGAGTGGAGGTCTGGGTATGAGACTGGAGGTCTGGGTATGAGAATGGAGGTCTGGGTATGAGACTGGAGGTCTGGGTATGAGAGTGGAGGTCTGGGTATGAGACTGGAGGTCTGGGTATGAGACTTGAGGTCTGGGTATGAGAGTGGAGGTCTGGGTATGAGAGTGGAGGTCTGGGTATGAGAGTGGAGGTCTGGGTATGAGGGTGGAGGTCTGGGTATGAGACTGGAGGTCTGGGTATGAGAGTGGAGGTCTGGGTATGAGGGTGGAGGTCTGGGTATGAGAGTGGAGGTCTGGGTATGAGAGTGGAGGTCTGGGTATGAGACTACTGCATTTTCCCATGCAGCAGAGCTGGCTATCCAGTGAGCCGTGCAGCCACTATTGCTGCAGCAGCCGTGAGGCACTCCAGTAGTGCGGTGGCAGAGACCAAGCACAGCGGATCTCAGATTGGAGCAGCCCCTAATAATGTGAGTCTGCAAGAGATGTGCATCTGAGATGTACAGCTTATAGAGTAAAGCCCACTGCACTAATTGGCGGGTGAGTGATTAATTATGCTCTTCTGAAAGGAGGTGATCATTTCTTGAACCAAACCAATTAACTAGTTGCGGTTCTGGTTTGCTGTAGCAAGGTTTATGAAAGCTGCTGTAACCTAGTGAGATGGTTTAATACAATTAACATGGCAGTCCATGAACGGTAATTAACCTGCATTGTTTCTCCTTCGATAAATACTGCCATGAAGTCATAGAAATACTTAATTAGATTCTGGATCCAAAAAAAATCCAAAGCTGTACATGTCATGTAGGAGTGGTAACTGTAAAATGATTCCAGTTCCCACCTTGTTTGGTTAGTTTTTTCCAACCATGCTGTGTATGTGGAATTTGTTATGTGGGATGACGAGATGTCACAATAGACCCTTTACCATATGATGTAAAAGGAGACACTAAATGGAGACAATACATGAAAACATGCAATTTTTTTGTGTTTTCATGTAAAATTTAAACAAAATCATGTAAATTTTCCATTTAGTGCCTACTTTTACCCCTCATTACATCATAATGGTAAACGGTCTGTGGACTTGTGTTTTTGAAAGCGCTTTCGTGAATCATCTCACTTGCAAATAGATTAAATTTGCTCTGGGTTGAAGATAGCATTTCATAGTGGGGAAATTTCTCATTGCATATGTAGTTGGTTTGGGGGGGAATCAGGGTGTTTCCCTTAAAAGTGATAGTTTTAGTGACCAGTACACTCTGTAGTGTATATGAGGGAGACAAGAGTTGTCTACACTGTGAGCAGCTGGTACCATTTATTGCTGCTGAACATGGCAGATGTTGGATTGAGGTGATGGGAGGATGAGTGGTATTGAGGCACGTTCCTAATGTGGTTATTGACAAAAGGCAACGATGGCAAAACTCCCGAACAATCTTCGATCTCCGTGAATCAAGCATTTTCTACCTAGTGTCACAAAGATGCGTGATTGCCTGCCCCCTCCAGTATCACTTATCCCATTAGGACTTATACACGGTACTTCAATGAGTGACTGAGTGAATCTTTTTCTTATGACACTGGTTAGAGTCTGGTTACATGCATGTATGTGAGACTATGGTTCAACTTCAGTGGCACTTCTAGCCGGAAGCTGTCTGGGCTGTTCCCCATCTTATGATGTTTTAGAGGGGAGAGCCTGGGGATGAGGCGATGCACATCATGCAGTAGTGCAAACTGGTTTTGTTCGAAGGGCTCACGCATGATCCAACCATGGAAATGTGACTTCATACACTGTTTGGCATGTGGGAAAGCAGTGGTCTGGGTACGAGACTGAAGGGAAATTTGGTTCCAGCATCTAGTAGCTGAATAAACTATAGTCTCGTGCCCGGCCCCACGTAGAAAGGTGGGTCTGGCTCCCCGTGTATTCAAAGTTGTGTTAGCGTTACATCATATTACATCACCAAACGGATAGTGTCCACGTGGCCACTAGTATGGATATCCGGATACTGCAACCGTTTAGTGATGTAGTACTATAAATCAACCAATCACATTGCCGGTCCAGATCTGGGACCGCTGACATAATGCTGCCCCAACTGTGAATATATGGGGAGCCAGACCCACCCTTCTAACGTGGATCTGGGCACGAGACCAAATAAAAAAACTACAGCCCTATGTAATTGCTAGCTCTGCCTAGCTAGACTGTGACTGTGGTCTCATACCCAGCCATCCATGCTCCAGACAGCTTCTTGTGATGATGTTCGTGTGCCCTAATTACCTAACTAGGTGAATGCAGAGCATTGTGGGGCGAGCGTGAGCGAGTACATGTACATATTGCATGAAGATGCTATTATAGTAGAGCACAATAAGAAGTGTAGACCATTACAGCAAAGTATGCATGGAACTTCAACATTTTGTTTGAACTGAATGTTCCCTGCAGCTCTCTCAATGATGGTCTGTCCTGTTACAGGCTAGCCTCCGTTTGCTCCAGAGTCTCAATTACCAGATGGTGCTGTCTATCACATTGCTGCTTGGTTTCTGCTGCTCCACATTCTCGTGTCTCCCTACATGTATGATGCTCTCTGTCGCACTGCAGCCTATAGCCTCCATTTGCTCAACAGTCTGAGTACAGCATTGCTTCCCTTTGTGCTGCTGTCTCAGAAGCACGGTGCGAGTTCTCTCTCTTTCTGTCGTCAGTTTTGAAGCTTCTTTCAGGCAGTGCTCTATGGCTAATATGCAGGCTGAGTGTAGGCAGAAATAGTCCGTGGTCTCTCTGCAAACCTTGCTTTCTTTTGTATGGCAGTCTCAGAATAGTCTTAGGTACTCTCGGGAACCAGACCCTTAGAAGCACAGCGCGGGACTTCTCAGTTGCCGACTGACGTCGTAGTTTTCGAAGCCTCTCTTCTCTCGTGCTGCTCCAGAATACAAACCTTGCTTTCCTCTGTATGGCAGTCTCAGAATAGTCTTGGGAACCAATTGCAGTGAAACGGACCCTCACGGAAGCGCAGCGCGGGACCTCTCTCGTTCTTGCCGACCGGCGTTGTCGTTTTCGCAGACACAGACGCCATGAAGTGCATACACGTGTTTGTGAAATATTTGAGGGTATGCTGTTAAAATTGGTGTGGGAGCGCATTTGCGCATTTACGGTATGTAGGACCATGCATCCGCCGTACGCACGGACGGACAAAATCACCATTCACAGCACTAAGGGGGGGCTCGCTCACGCTCGCCCCAATTACCTATTGACATGAAAACCCACAAGTGCTTTGTGCAAATGCTGGTATATAAACTGGGACAGTAAATGTAATATCCGATTCTAATTATAGTCACATTCCATGGTTTGTAAATTTTTGGGGGGCTTCAAATCATTCCGAAGCCTGTACATGTACATGACTGTATAGCTACTGACCAATATTATACATGTACTTGCTTTTTAGTCTCGTGCCCAGACACCCACACCGTTCCGGCGAAAGGTCTGGGCACAAAACTACTTGCTTTTAGAAATGCTATCCAAAAATCATAATCTCTGATATTTGAAGCCAGTGGTTGTTTGTAACTTGATTGCCAACCAGTAGATGGTGTCTTTGATAGTTAACTGCTTGCAAATATCAGAACCGAGAAGATGATCTGCACATGGGGTTGAAATATTACCCCACACTTGTGACAGGTAGCAGCGATGAAAGGACAGTTGGAGGTGGCATGGTTGGGCTTTACACGTCAGTAACGCGGCTGACTTGCTGTGTGTGTGTGTGTGTGTGTGTAGGAAGTATATGATTATTCACAGCTGGTACCTGGGTTTATAGCATGCAGGCAGGGAAAATGATTGGTGTACTGAAACAATGGGCAATTCTAGTGAATGAGTACCAGGATCAAATCGGAGAATGGCACCTCAGGGGCGTGGCAGCGCTAGCGGAAGTCATGTGACCTCACCCTGAGCCTTCCACCCTAAGCCTTCACCCTTACGTGGCATGGGGTGAAAATGTGCTCTCCACATCTTGCAATGGGCACTGTATCTGATCACTCAGGCTCCGCCTAATGCTCTCAGAGTGAATTGTGATCATTGGTATTAATTACATTCTGGGTGAATGAATATCTGTACTGAATGTACCAAACCCACAAGTGAATTGCTCACAGTGGGGCTATAAAAGCAGCTCTGGCTGGAGAGTAAGGTGACCACATTTGTGTGACCATGCAGGGTTTCATACAGGATTTTTGGCTGGGGGTGGGAAACTTTTTTGGAAAAGCAAATGTCCTTGTAGGGGTGTGTGGGGATATTCTGGCCAGGGCTCATTATCATTGGACACGTCATGCTAGGGGGGGTCTGGGGGCATCCCCCCCAGGAAAATTTTTGAAATTTAGACCCTCTGAGATCACTTCTGGTGCATTTTCCTTCCCCTAAATGAACCCCTGGTATTGCCCTCTAGGAAATTAGTACAAAACAACTGCCCTGAGATTGTTTTTTGGCAGTTTACATGTACTGTGTATGTAATACCCCAAGTCTGTGTTAAAACCACAATTTCAACATGTTAACAGTTCAAAATCTTGGGGGGGGGGGGGGGGGGGGGGGGAAATCCCAGGGTGCCCCCCCCACCCCCCCCCCCCCTCTGTATGAAACCCTGCTGCATGATTGCTGGCAGCAATAGAATTTTTGGGTGCCCATATTTAATTGTATGGGCTTTATATGAAAACATGAATGAATGATCCGGTTCTGGTAAAGGTACACACCCCATCACACCGCTGTGGTGTTTCTGGATGTGTTTCTGAGACCATTCCGTGCTCCTAAGTCTATCCCTGGTGCTGGTATATACACTACAGTATTTCCAGTAACACAGAACACTGGTGTACTTTCCTCATAATTACATTATAAGTACGTCACAACTTTGTTTGGACCACGATTTGGAGGTACATTTTGTGTGAATATTTCTGTACATAGTGATTAACCTGTATCTCGCAAAGGGGGAATTTACAACACTCAAACCAGGCATGCATGCTCACATGCATTCTAGGATGGATAATTGGGTTTGGCGGCAGCACACCTGCATTCCCCCCATCCCCAATCACCCTGGGTCCCATTGACCAAGGGGGCCTCACTAATCAAACTGGCCCTCCTTGGTCCCTGACCCTTTGGGGGGCGAGGTGTGGGGGGCCCTGGACCCCACCCCTGGCCCAAGACGCAGTCGCCCCCCAAGCCCTAGAACATACCGCCCCAAGCCCCATGCGCTCCTCATTCAACCATGTCGTAAATGAGCCCAAAAACAGAATGAATGGCGACAACAACAAATACTGAAAGCATCAAGGCCCCCTGTAGGATGCCAAGGTGCGACTAATGTTAGCCAGCTGTGACTGGGGCAGGCGAATGTACAGTTGGTAGGCTTCACTCTTCCACCTTCCCAGGGTTTTAATGGTGGCAATGGGTACTCCACAAGCAGCCGCTGTAGTAGCCGCCCCAATCAGAAAGCTGTGGCCTGCAAACTGTTCCGGCTGCAGCCCCGCCTCTGCCAGCACCTTGCGGATTGCTGCCACCAATCTCTGCCGGGTCAGAGGCTGCTTGTCCTGGAAGCGAAAGAGGGGGCCTTCACCTGGCCCACGCAATGCCATGTACGCTAACATGGCTGCTACTGGACAGAGTGCCGTATCTGTTTTCCCCATGAAAATTGTTGTGCCTTGTCTGAAAGGGTCGGTCTTTGATTGCTTGATGCAGACCGCCAACAGACTCAGTCGGGTGCTACTGTACACAGATACATCTGCAAATGTCAGGTGCTGTCCTGCATCAAACTGGCCGTCAGCTGGGGCTACTAGCTCACCCGACCGCATAAACCCCAAAACCCCTGGCAGCAAGCTGCCCAAAGCATGACAGTCCCAGCTGGAAGCTTGTCTTCCCCACACTTGACGCATCTTTAGGAGGATGGGTGGGGTAATTGGGAGCCGAATCGACTTAGGGGAGCCTGCCTGTTCCTTTTTGGTCCCTCGCACCGTTAGCTCCAGCTGAGGCATGCTGCCAATTTTCGGGTCACCACCTCCACACGCAATTTGGAGGTGGCGGATTGCTGACAAATAGTCTTAATTGTCGTATGCTTCAATCCCTGTTCGACCGCAAAGGCCACAAAGCCCACCAAACCCCTTTCGGTCACAGGTAGAGGAGGCACCCCAAATTGACTGCAGAATGCTAGGTACTTCTTCTGACCCGACGCATACACCCGTTGTGTGGATCCTGCTAAACCCGTGTGAAACAGTCGTTGACTCGTCGGGCCCACCGAGGTGACGTCCAATCGGGGCACTCTCGCACCAGCAGGTCCAGCAATTCATGCGGAAGGGGGGTGGGAGCCCGTGCTACCTCCGGAACCACCTGAAAGAAATGCGGTAGGTCATTACGTGGCAAAGCATCAGCTGCCCTATTCGAGATCCCTGCGATATGTACCGCCCTGATCCTGATTTGGAAAAATGCCACCAAAAAGAACAAGCACCGCAACATATGCATCATTGTGGTTTCCCGTGAGTAGCCAGAAATCACCACTGCCACTACAGCCATGTTATCGCAGTGGCACACTATCTGACGGCCCCTCCATTGAGGGCCCCACACCGCCACTGCCAGCAAGATAGGCAGCAGCTCTTTCGGGGCAATCAACCTGCCACTGGAGTACACCAGTGCTACTGAAACCACCTGGTTTCCCAGAGTGCCCCACACCCCCAAGAGCCTGAGGCATCTGATTCTAGTGCAATAGCGGGCTTGGAGAGACATAGCATGAGGCACACACCATTCCACTCCTCCATATACTGCAGCCACCACCTTAGATCCGAACGGGCCGATGAGTTGAGGCGGATCCAACGGCCAGATTTTCGGTTATAACAGTCAACCTACATGTATTGCATGACTTGAAACCCAAACACTACCTAATATGTCTGGCTAGGGTGTTGCCAACTACCCTTTCTAGTTCTGGCCGGGATAAGGCTTCCGTGGATAAGGGCACATTGCCATCGTGTGGGAGTTGAGAGCACCGCAGTTCGAACAGCGGTGGATGAACTGGAAAGCTTTGCCATATGGGCAGCCACCAGGGGTGGTGTTGAACCATTTACACACGCCTGACTTCTTGGCCTTTTTTGGGGTAGGCTGTCCATTGGCTGGGCCCTTCCCCTTGTCGAGAACGGATACCTCCAGGGGCCTGTTGCTTGGACCTGGTAATTGGACTGGTGGGGTAGGTGTTTGCGCCTGGGATCCTCCCGCCATCTCGAATGGATCAGGCCCTCCGCTAGGGTCTGGGAGGCAGGAGATGTACTGCCATGAATTCACTGCTTTCCAGGTCTTGTCTTCAGAGGCTGCCACCTCCATGCGATATTGGGCATCATACTCTAGCCACGCTTTTGATCGTGGGGCCTTTTTGTGCAGTTTATACACGGTGTGGAGGTGTGCCACCATGATTGGAACTATTTCTGTTCTCGCTGAAGCCATCACCGCAATGTAGAGGGTAAAACACCTTTTCCAGGTCCCAATATCCAGCACCCGTTGTAATGACTTCTGCTGCTGAATTGCCTGAAATTGGTCCAGCGCCCCCACGAGACTGTCTTGGAGTGAGGTGTTTGGTTTCCTTTGTTCCGCCAAGCGGAGTGACCGTGGAGTAGGAAGAAACTCCTCCATCTCCACAAACTCTAAACTGCGAGCCTTCTCCATGAGTTTCCTTGGGAGTGGAGGCAAGCCCTTTGCAATCAGGAGGCGGGCCGGCTTTGACTCTCCCTTCGTCTGATCTACCGCCGACTTTAGCAGCGGCCGAATTGCAGCAAAAGGATTAATGGCTGACCCACCCGCCGGCTGTGTTCCCGGGGCAGAGGTTGAAATGGCCGGGAGCCCCAGGCTCTGGAGCACCTCAGCCGACGGCATAGCGCCTAGCTCGATTCCACCTACAGGAGGAGTCAGGTGTGATCCCTGGACAGCAGGCCCCACCGCACTGCCCGTTGCCGGGCTATTCGGTCCCTATCCCCACCTCCACCTAACCCTACCAGTGGCCTTCGAGAAGGCGCTCTGGTCGGCCAGTGCCCGAGTGAGCTGCCTGTTGGTAACCAGACCCTTTCTCACAACTGACTGCCCCCGGTGCCCTGACCATTGTTGTCGACCCCCTGCACCCCCGACCTGAGTACGCCTTGGAGCCCTAGGTCCGAGTGAACCCCCTGCTCCATCCGTCTGAATGCCCCCGGTGCCCTGGCCATTGTTGGTGACCCCCTGCACCCCCGTCCTGACTCAGCCTTGGAGCCCTAGGTCCGAGTGAACCCCCTGCTCCATCCGTCTGAACGCCTCTGGTTCCCTGGCCATTGTTGGTGACCTCCTGCACCCCTACCCTGTATACGCCAAGAGCCCTAGGTTCGAGTGAACCCCCTGCTCTATCCGTCCACCTTGCCCCTGGTGCCCTGGCCACTGTTGGTGACCCCTGCACCCTCACCCCGTATACCTCTTGGAGCTCTAGGTGATAGCCACTGCACTCCACCGCCTGGAGCCCTGAGCCTCTGTAACCTCCTGCGCTGTAATCAAGACAACTCACCGGGACGGGTGTCACCCGAGCTTCCGTCGCCCGCATCAACAGGGTTCGTGACCGTGGCCTCGGATTGAGCCTTCATGGCCGCCGCTATCGACTTCACTAACTCGGGAACATCTGCCCACGTCAGCGGGGCGGTGGGAGTAGGGGGTGTGCCATCCTCACTAGGTGGGGTTGCCATTTGGTAGGCGCAGAGACAGGATTCAAAAGAAAGATTACAGTAGCTCCAAAAGGTTTAGTACTCAAGCACGAGGCAAAGGGACGAAACACGCATGCGCGACTTACCAGACCTGACTCCTCCCCCAAGGGTATTCCCCTTGCTCACACGTTAACTCAGTTTAACTGCTTTAAACTCCCTCGTTGGAGCCTGGTCTCAGTTGCCTCTGGGGTCTTCTGGTACGTACGTTATCTTCTAGCAATTTTTGAGTTCTTAGATCCTCAGATCCTACCTTGCCATCAGTTAGTCATCAAAAAATCTTGACTTGGATGCACGTGCGTGTCAGTTCACAAGTGTAGGGTCTCCTGGTTTCTGCAGGTCTCCAATGGTCTCTATGATTTTCCAGTGCACGGTGTCTGCTGGTTTCCAGTGTGTCCTGTAGCATTATTCCATTTCTGCTGGGACAGGGAATCTAATTAACCCTCGGCACGTGAGCGTGTGCGAGGGTTACGTCAATCCATCGCGCAGGGAATGTTGATTAACTCTCAAGTAAAGCGCCGAGGGTTCTGAACACACAGTGTTCTTGTTTCTGATTGTAGTCGCCCACCATGGTTTTGTGAAATTTTTTTTTTGGGGGGGGGGGGGGGGGGCATTCTGAAGCCTATAGGGTAATTCCATGCCAAATCAACACAAAAAATGACGACCCCCTCAGATATCCACAAAACTTGGTACATATGTACCGTATGTGAAGTTATTAATCCACAGTGATTATTAGCTTCATACATGATATGGCTTCTGTGTCACAACCAGCCAAAAACTAAATTTTTCGGCAAATTTTCGGCTACCTGTTTCTACACAATTGACCATAACTATTACTACAAGTGTCTGTGCAAGATAAAATTGCGCCATCTTGTACCTTAGTAGATACCCTTTCAGCTGATATATTGCAAGTGATAATTTGATTATGTTGAGGTCAAAGGTCATGGTTTATATACTTGACCTTTGCCCCCTTGAAAAATCTATTCTTCAATTCTTCAAAATATTTGTCCAAATGTTCTCTATATCTTCTTGTTGAGATGGTATTATTTTAATTTTGGGACTGCCATGGGATTAGGAGATAAAGAGAGTAGCGTAATAGCCATTGATGTGTTTGTGGTTGTCATAATTAAATTTCTTTATTTGGATATAAAGGTTATTATAATAAGGTTGTTATGATTGATATCATCCATACACGTGGCTCAGCTGATGGAATAACAGTAGCTAAGAGAAGAATCGCCAGCCTGCTTGCAATAGCAGTCGAAAGTTTGTAATATAAGATAACGGGCTCTTCCCGTCTTATGTTTTAGAGGGGAGAGCCTGGGGACGAGGCGAAGCACATCATGCAGTAGTGCTAACCTGGAGTAGTTCATTGAAGGACTCATGCAATGTTTCAACCATGAGGTCAAGAAATTTGAATAGAGTCCCTGTTTGATTGAATTCTTGTGCCTTAATTATTCTGGACAAGGAAACCCACAAGTGTTTTGAGCAAGTGCTGCTATATAAACTGGGACAGTGCATATAGAATCTGCCTATTATTATATTATTACACAGCAAAAAGTTAGCCTCGTTCCCAGGCCCGCACCATTTTCGGGTACACGAAAGATGTCACAGGGCCTGGGATCTAAAGTCACGTGCAGGAGGCAAAGAGTAGAAAGGTAGTAGAAAGGTAATTATGAGCGTGGGCGAGTACGCGTGCAATTTTCAGACAACGAGCGACGATAGCGAGTCTACACTTCTTGTAGCCTTTCTTTAAAGCCCGTTTGTGCCATAGACTTACCGCTGAAAAAAAAAGTCTCCGGTTAAATGTAGAGAAACGCAGCCGTCTTTCGAAGTGGATTATGACGTAAGTTAATCGCGTGACTTTAGTTACCAGGCCCTGTGACTTTCCTTCGTCCAACCGAAAAAGTCGCGGGCCTGGGAACGAGGCTAGCAAAAAGTATTATTCAACGCAGTTACTATGTGAAATTTTTGGGGGGCTTCGAACTGTTCAGAAGCCTGCTATACAACAGTTTAGGAAGTGTAGTCCTTGCTGTCCTGGCAGTGTGGGGCCAGTGGCTGTCTTGAACTTGTCAACGATAGCCTGTCAACCAATGTTGTTGTTGGTATTGAAATAGACCTTTTTGTTATACGCAGAAGTATTCATGGAATGCAAATATTTTACGTGGTGTACATCCAGAGTACATTTAGGCCCCGCCAAACACTTGTTTGACCAGTAGCAGCAATGAAAGGACAGTTGGAGGTGGCATGGTTGGACTTTCCATGTCAGTAACACGGCTGACTTGCTGTGGGTGTGGATGAGGGACACTGCATAAGTGTGGCTTCATGAGCCAGTTCACTGCTGCCATGGTTACCACAGGAGGGTAGAGGCAGACTGTGCTGCTGGGGCTAATACGCGTCGATGGTGCCGTTTGTTTGCAGCTCTCGTGTATACGGAAGGCACACAAAGACTGCTAACCTGGGAGCTTTAGTACCCTTGGTATGATTACGTGATTGATCTTTGACTCTTTGTGCGCCACCAGGAGCGCATCGAGCCGGTGAAGCCGGCGAGGGAGCATGCAACTACACATGTACATTACATAGACGACGAAATTCAAACATGGTGGTCATATTCTAAATATAGTTGTATCTGTATATGGATTTTTATGATGCAACAGCAGGAAAATGTAACAGCATCAAGAGTGAGAAAGCCACGAAGTGGATAAAAGTGAAGCGATTGTGCCATTTTGATCACATGCATTGCCCCGATGGGGGGGGGGGCAAGACTTACACACAGAGGGCAGAATGCATACCACTAGTGTGTGGCTCACCCCTATCAGAATCTCTTAAGGGTATGGTGGCACGCAGGAATAGGACATAGGTTACCGTAGTGACCGGTTAATAAGCGCACACAGCTATTAGGCGCATGTTTCATAACAAGCGCATACTTCCTTCCGGTCATTACGTATTAGTTAATTGGCGCATGCGCTTGTTACACGTGTCGAAGTCAGTACTGTTTTGTGAGTGAGCTTGAGATCGAGATCGAGATGGCACGCGCAGAAGCACCTGTAACACAACCGTGCCTTAACAAAAGTGCCAAATCTTACGCGACAGTTCGCGAGGGACGTGGCCTACAGTCTCCGCTCTAGGCTTCAAAAGGCACACAGCAAACCGATCATGTTCATTCCCCTCCTCGCGTAAAAGTTCAAGCACCTCGCCAATAATAGGGGACCACACTCTCTTATAGATACGGTGGCCGCGCACAAAACTCTTGTGCAGGTACACATCATCTTGATCTGTCAGACTCGCGCTCGCCATTGCCAATATCCACACGTCGATACTAATACCGATAACTCATACCAGGTACCGTGATTACCGCTAATAAGCGCATACCGGCTAATAAGCGCATGGTTTCTTACTGCTGACTACGATAGGCGCATGCGCTTATTAACCAGTCACTACGGTAGTTGCCCGGAGAGTCTTAAGACCACTAAGTTTAGTTCGCTATTGACAATGTTTGTGATTGCCACAATCAAATTCTTATGTTGTAGATTATGTGTGGTAGCTTATTATCCTTACAAAGAGCAGCTGGACAGAAAAAAAAATCAGCAAAACAACTTGCATAGTGAGAAGAAAATTTCGATAAGAAAAGATACTGCGCTTTTCCCCTTCTTATGATGTTTTTTAGGGGAGCGCCTGGGGACAAGTTGACCCCTCATAGATTTTTGTGGCCAGTGGAAGTTTCATGAACCCAACAAGCTATTATCTTCTAAGTGCATCATTGTAGGAGGAAATCAGAGTAATCGAGTAGTAAACAGGAAGTGACAATGATTGCTGTTTCCACAGTCACTATTGGACACTCAAAGAAGAGCTGTTAATTCATACGACATGGACCCAGTGGATCTCCACGTTGGTACATACTGTCAACTCCTTTTGGAAATTAGTGTCTATTACTTAGTGTCCTGTCCAATTACTAGGGTTGTTTTAGTATGGCTTTGCATAATTAGATTTAGTTTATTAAAAAGCTGGTATGGCCTCAATTTAGTTTCCAATGAAAAACCACAAGTTAATTATTACTACATTCCTTTTTTGCTTTTTAGTTGGCTAACTAAAACCAAAAGTTAATTATAATCGTTCCTACAAAACACTTTTAGTTTCAGTTAACAACACTCCCAATGACACACTTAAAAAAATAATCTGTTCTGCCTCCCTCAATGTGTGGCAACAGCTCAGTCCTATGTTGGCAAGGGGACGTATCTGAAGAGAATCCGCTACCACGGGAGAGGGATGCACGGGGTGATGCACAAGACCTACTCACACTACTTCCTGATACTCAAACAAGGCCGGGCAGTGCGCAAGAAGAGAACTAAAGAAGATCGCAAGAGTTTCAAGACAAAGAAACTCATCGAGGCTGGACCCAGGAGTATCCCCAATTCATTATAGCAGTAGAATCAATATCATGTCATCCATTGTATTTACTAAAAACATAAACACAATAAATTTGATCTGCTGGTTAATATTAATAATATACCTAGCTAGGTAAACAATAACTTAATGAGGTCACATGGAGCAAAGAAGCAAACAATAGTGTGTGTGTGTGTGTGTGTGTGTGTGTGTTGTGTGTGTGTGTGTGTGTGTGTGTGTGTGTGTGTGTGTGTGTGTGTGTGTGTGTGTGTGTGTGTGTGTGTGTGTGTGTGTGTGTGTGTGTGTGTGTGTGTGTGTGTGTGTGTGTGTGTGTGTGTGTGTGTGTGTGTGTGTGTGTGTGTGTGTGTGTGTGTGTGGCTGTTCCTTTTTTAAAGCCTGCCTGAAAGACTTCAATAGTGTCATCGTCTTCATATGACATGGACCCAGTGGATTTCCATGTTGGTACGTAATTTACTGTCAACTCCTCTTGGAAATTAGTGTTACAAGTGTTGTTTTGTATGGCTTCACATAATTAGATTTTGTTTATTTAAAAGCTGGTGCAGAACCACAGTTTGTATTTGGTTTTTAGTTAGTCAACTAAAAAGAAAAAAGGGATTTAATGTACATGCATGTAATAAAACACTTTATATATTATATTAGTTAACCTAACGAAATTAATGGGTTGATTTTGGCACTATATTTCCACCCTTGAAGTTTTGGTTCACTAAATCTGTTTTCGCTTCTACTAAAACACTTTTAGTTTATAGTTTTAGTCAACTAAACAGCTTTACAGTGATTACACACTTCGTTGGCTAAAACCAAAAGTTAATTATAACTAAACCTGTTGTGTTCCTACAAAACAAAAAATTACACACTTAACAAAATATTTCTGTTCTGCCTCCCTCAATGTGTGCCAACAGCTCAGTCGTATGTTGGCAAGGGGACGTATCTGAAGAGAATCCGCTACCACGGGAGAGGGATGCACGGGGTGATGCACAAGACCTACTCACACTACTTCCTGATACTCAAACAAGGCCGGGCAGTGCGCAAGAAGAGAACTAAAGAAGTCCACAAGAGTTTCAAGACAAAGAAACACATCGAGGCTGGACCCAGGAGCATCCCCAATTCATTATAATAGCAGTAGCATCATCATCATGTCATCCATTGTATTTTACTAAAAAACGGAAAGCACAATAAATCTGATCTGCTGGTTAATATTAATAATATACCTAGCTAGGTAAACAATAACTTAATGAGGAAAAAGCAAACAGTAGTGTGTGTGTGTGTGTGTAGCTTGAGATCAGTGCATGAATTGTGTGGCTGTTTGTTTTTAAACCTGCCAGTTTACTGCTGAAAGACCAAGTGTCATCATCTTCCATGTCCAACTGTAGGTGCATTAAAAAGCCACCCTTAATGGATCTAAGCTGAAAGTAAAATACGTAGCTATTTGCCAACGTACGTCTGAAAGTGTTTAGTCCTCACCAACATGACCCCCATCAAATGTAAATCTTATTGTGTTCCTTTGAAAGCCCTGTAGAATGAAATACATCGTTTGATAAATATTATCAACAAGCTAAGTTTCATGTCACCGAAGCTCCTCTCTAGAGTAGCCTCAGAAGCCTCCAGACGGAGGCAGTGAAAAGTTAGTCTTGCACATGAGACTACTAGATGTGGTCGTGCTAAGCTCTCGTTCTGACAGCTCCGTCCCCGATACTGATGCTTGCCTATCTATAGAAAAGCTTATACGTCAAATTAGAACACACAACAGGGGTACAATGTATCTCAGAGGGGAATCTAAATGATATTTATAGCCAATATTTGATTGATTGCAGGAACATCCCTTACATGCAAAGGATGTAATTCTTTCCCTTGTATAAGCTAGGATAAGGTGCATACTTGGGGGGATTTTACGTGCAATGAAAGCACGTAATTCTGTCCCATGAGTAACTCAAGGTGTAAATGACGTAATTCTTTCCAGTAACTCATGGTATAGATGACGTCATTCTACAATGAGTTTTTCATTGGTTTCTCCTAATTTTACGTCATTTATACCCCGATCCAGATTAGACCAGGGTAGTCTGGATCAGACCATAGATAATAGGTATATTATCTATGATCAGACCCTCCACTCTCAAGGGAAAGCGTGGAGGGTCTGATCCAGACTATAAGCTTACATGATGTTATGTATAGCGGCTTTCAGCTTCGTATCTTGTATGAAACTGAATCTATACTCTAATGTCGGAATAACCCCCGGGGTTAAAATTCTGTCGGAATAGCCCCGCTTTACCTTAGCCACGATGCGAAAAACGTCGACCTTCACTGATTGCACTGTATTTATGCTGAGTGCCCTGGTCTAGTCTGGAAATTATGCCAAAAGCGCATGAAAAAAAGGGGGCGTGACTTATTGTTAACGCGTGATCGATCGTACAAAAAGTACTTAAGGGGGCCGTACTGCGCGCGTGATCCAGAGACACAGTACAAAATGGTTGGATGGGTGAGCTTCGGTGATCTCACACGCTACATTTCAGGAGGAATATGCCTTAGCTAGTAAGTTCGTAGATAATTATAGCATGTAAGTTAATCACCCCGAAGAGGACTCTAACTAGTCTCGCGAGCCAGAAACCGGCTGGCTCGCGAGACTAGCTCTAACCGACCATGGATAATATAGTACATGTACTATATTATCCATGAACCGACATTATATAATTTGGCCTAGTCTCGTTCGGACCCTCTGACACTCACTCGGCAAGTGAGTGTCACACGAGGGGTCCGCAACGAGCGTGATATCTCGCACACTTCAGCTGAAATCTCGGCTGAAATCGTGACTGAATTTTCTGAAATCTCGAATCTGAAATTTTATTAACTAACTATTTTTTCGTAAATTTTACCGAAAACTATTAAATACTACGTATCACGTGGTTTTTGACACACCCCGCGAGCCCCAATAAGTTGTAGCAGGCGCTTGACTGCAGGTTAGTCTCGCGCGCCCGCCTCACTTCATTAGGGGAAAGTGAGTCTGGACGGTTACGCCACATTTCCGTTTCGGAATGGAATGCATTACGTTCATAAACCATGCCCAAGTCATGAGTGATATCATGTGACAAGCTGTCGTGTAAATGGCGTCCTGTGTCGTTTGTTTACGATTGTTGGAGAAGACGAGCGACAGAAGGAGACTCCATAGTGTGTCGACAAAGAAAGTCCATAGTGTGTGGAAGGAGGTTGTGGCTGGAGTGTTTCCAAACGCCGTAGATGCCTTCCTCCCGGTAGACGCTTACCTCTGCAGACCCTGTATGAGATTGGTCGAGAAGCTCACCAAGGTGAAGCAGGACGCGCGCTACCAGGAGCAGGAACTTATGGAGCGTATCAAGCGAGCTGGAGAAGCTCGTGGTCTGTCCACAACAGATGAGGCAGCAGCTTGTGTTGGACATGAGAGAGGTCAGTAGGCAGCCTGTCGCAATTTTTTGCCATGTTAGATGTATGGACCTCCTTTGTATTGTCCACTTCACATGCACTCCTGTAATTATAGGAGAGCTACCTAGTGCAAATCGGACTCCAGAAAAACGGTCTCATTCTCTCGCTGCCTTGGAGACTCCATCACCCAAGCGCAGGTGAAAAGCACATGACACGCCAACCAGAAAAGCTTTAAAATGCATGCATCCTGGAACCTCTCCAGCTGTTGCAGTAAGTACCATGTTTCGACTCGTTAAAGTGTAGTACTAGTAGTTTTGTCTTGTTATATTTATTGTCACTGGAAATCTAATTATCATGGTACCGGTATACGTTATTGGTTGTGTGTGTAGAGTGGGATGTAGAGTGTTATCTTTAGGAGAAAAACAGTTTCAATCTGAATGGGAATGAGAGGAATTAAAGTCAGCTAGCTGGCATAAGCATTACACATGTCAGAGTCATGCATTTCCCCTTCCAGGATGTAATGATACACACATTTGCACTTCACAGATTCTGGTGAAAGGAAAAACGGACTCCCGTGCACATCCTATTCCCAAGCATTCCGGTCTGAAGACACTGGCCAGGAGTGTAGGTCGCCTGAATCGTCCCTCCATTGCTCAACAAGCTATGCGTGATCCAAAAGTTCGGAAGGTGGTTTTGAACATCTTGGAGAAAGATGTGCAGAAGGAGATGACAAAAATGTCTGCCAAGAATACCAAGTCTTGTCTCCATCATAGAAGTCTGGAAGCTCTGGACAGCTTCTCCTGGGATCATCTCCATTCTGAGCTGCAATCAAAAGCTCCAACACTTCACCGTATTCTCCAAGGATGCGTCAATGTTAAGCGACGGCAACGAGTCAGTAAGAAAGGGAGAAGAGGGGAAAGTTCCATGCTCATATCGTCCGAGCAATTCTGCAGTTCTTGGTGTGTGTGCAGCACTGCATGTTGCTAAGACATCGAAATCACCACATGAACATAGTTCAGCGGATCATCTCGATCATCTTACACAGCGGACACACAGCGAAACAGGTTTGTCTAGTTGTCTGTGCTATGCCTCAGTAGATTATTGTTGTTTTTTTTTGGATAGGCGTACTGTCGACTTCAGAAGATGCTCTTGTGTCTGTCACACTCCCAAACTTTGGTCACCCTTGATGAGCTTGGTGAAGGCCATGATGCAGAAGTTCGGAAATGGCAGGCCAATATAGCTAGCTCACTGACAAGCGAGGTTAGTGAAGCATAATGTACCACATCCACAATGCATGCATGTACATTTAAATTATTGAGCTTCTCAATATTACAGTCCCTTGGTGACTTTGGCACAGGCAGCCTGGATGCTAGGGGAGAAAATGTGGCAGAGGTACATGTATAATATTTGTATAAATCTGTATGTTATACTTTGTAGTTATGAATCTTTGCGGATGGTCTATAACAATACGGCTATTGTTTCGTATGGTACAGTCTGGTGCAGGAGTGGTTGGCAGTTCTTTCCAACATGAAGCTGAGGCACTGCAGGAGCCTGTGACTGTTCCAGTAGTGCAAGAACTGTCCACTGATGCACCAACCAGTTCCAGTGAGGCTTCTTTACCGCCCACTTCCCCATGTGGTTCACCATCCACTGAGTCTGAAGACTCGCCAGCAAGTCCAGTGCCTTCAGAGCTCACTTTTAGTGAACTTTCCAGTCCAGATATTGATGCCTTCCTGGGTTCTGAGTATCATCCTGTAACCCCACACTTGCAGACGTATAGACTTGTGGGGGACAACATTGATAAGAATGTGAAACCGAGAAACATGACGAGTGACCACCAGACTCGCTCCCTTCATTATTTTTCATACCTATGCAGTCCGGGACCGCACTGATCTCTCCAAGTTCAGTAGCGACCTTCCTGTACCAGATGTCAGTAAATTTAACTATCAGAAGCTCCTGCCATCGAATGATGACAAGAAAGTGCTATACGAGAGTGTGGCAATTCTGATTGGACGTTGCCTAAAGAAGAATATGCCTTTCTTTGCAAAATTCGGTGCGGGTCTTGAGAAGCACATCCTCCATGAGTTCTCTGATCAGATGTCCGCAAAGTCAGAAGTGGTAAGGTTGCTGCTCTATATACATTTTATTTACCAAATAGTTTGGCCATATATAGCAAGTACTTTTGAGTTGGCACCTAACCCAACCTGTCCCACGTTAATACTATGCCGTGTCATTGTATGCATGCAGGTTCCTGTAGGAATTACTTTGAAGGGTGAGCAGAAAAATGAAGATATGGTAGAAATCCTGGAAGATCTGCAAAAATATGTGCCAACAGTGTCCATGACTGAAAGTGTTGATGTGCCAGGAGAGTCAACACCTGTGCAGGTTCATGTGGACAAATTCCATCACTTGGAGATAGGTAAGCTATCAACATTTATAATGGAGGAGCAAGCTAGGGGCACTTGTAAATTTCCTGCCTTTGATGCACACTATACATTCTCAGGAGGAGATCAAATGACTGCTTCCCGGACCAGGAGTAGCCAAAGAATACGGAGCAATTCTCTAAGAGGGAAGGACAGATTGGAGGGAATGGTACCAGTGGTGAAAGATTGGCACTAAAAAGTGTGCCTATTGGGGGTAAGTATTCTCCTTCCACGTCTTATGATAGCTGATGATGAGTGTTCATGCACACTATGTATTTTTTTGGAACGTATGTATGTGCAGGTCATTTGGAAACGACTGTACAAGTGCTCGTCAGGAATGGATGCAGGAACACGGTTCCAGCTACAGAAGCTGATAAATCGTCGCAATGTTGTCAAGGATCCGAGCAAGAGTGTCGCTCCATGTGAGGAATTTTTCCTTCTTGTCGTAGAGACGCACATCCTTGCAGCTACAATGCAGTTGTTTTGAATGTCATCTCTTGAGGATAAACCCAGTGCTGAGTTCTTCCCAGAAGGTAGTTCAGAGTTGGACACTTTGCAGAGGCGACAGGTTCTGATGGCGGGACTCAGGGAGTTGACAAGGAAGTTTGTTGTCCTAGACGTAACCCTCAAGGATCCAAAGCAGGCGAAGGCCTAGCCTGGAACCCAGGCTCCGGGAAAAGGTTGAAAAGAGAGCCTGGTGTCCACTGTTTGCGCATGCGCGTAATTAGACCACGTGTATCGGGAGGCGTGTTCCAAAATGACGAAATAAAATAAGTAGGCGTGTGCCGTTAACGTAAAGAAGCGACCACGTGGGTGTTTACTACGAATTTTGCAGATGGAAAAGTCGTCGCATGTGTGTCGCTTGTGCCAGTCTTTAGTTGCCTACAATCGTAGCGTAGCACTGTTCAGTCGAGGTAGCGTTCAACAACAGCTCTCGACAAGAATCGCTGATTTGTTGGACGTGAACGTGGACAGCAGTGACTGCTTGCCTCAGCACGTATGCTGGAAGTGCAAGCGGCGAGTTGAAGTGTTGGAGAATGCAGCGCAGGATCTCGTAGATTTCAGAAATCAAGCCAAGGCAGCGTATATCGCGCTTTTACCTTCTAAAGGGGCCGTGAAGCGTGTTAAAGAGAGCAGTGGCGACGTCGGCGTATCACCGGATATTGCCAAGGCCAGACCTCCATCCATAAGGGCAACGATCCACTCCAAGCGCTTGCATTTTGGACAGAGCGATATACTCACAACTGTAAGTGCTATTATATTACAATAAATACAACAGCATCTCCTATCCTTTGTTGGTATAGTAATAAATTGTCAATGTTCCACCGCAGCGTCACTCCTTGCGGAGCCACTTGAATCACCATCGCCTCTCCTTTGTTGTCAGTTTCCACCCACACTCCTTACTGTGACGGAACCGTTGCCTCTGGGTAGGTGTAGATGAAAAGGTTTTACTAATGTACAAGGATCATACCACACACACACACACACAACAACAACGTAAAATAGCATTACCCATACAAAAAAAAACAGGTTGTCACAACCATGTGAACACGTAACAAGGTTGTAACAACCTTGTTACAACCATGTAGATGTGCTACTACAACCTTGTATTTCAGTTACAAGGTTGGTACAACCTTGTGAGTTACTAGCACAACCTTGTATTTCAGTTACAAGGTTGGTACAACCTTGTGAGTTACTATCACAACCTTGTATCACACATTTACAAGATTGTCACAACCTTGTAAGTGACAACCTTGCAATGTCTTGTAAATTGACCGTGTACAGCGTACATTATTTAAATTTATTTTCGAAGTTGGCCACAATCCTCCATGCATACACCAAGGGATTACATACACGTCATTGTCTCTTTTCACAGTGTAGCAATACAAGACTATGTCGGATACTATACTTCACTCTACTTCAACTGTATTTGGCAAATGGCTAACAAAAACATACTCAATGTACTTTGCTATGTTGATATAGACACATTTGTCCAGGATTTCAGTGGCGGAGATAGCTACTTGATTTTCTGATCTAAAAAATAGAGAAGATATGATATTCATAATAGTAGAAACTGCTACATCGGAAAGTGTGGCCTCTAGCCATTTCATTTAGGAAAGAACATATCCCAATGGGTGGGGAGCTACATGAATGGGAGAGATGGAGGGGGGGGGGGGGGGCATCCCTAAAAATTTCTAATGAAATTCAGATTCTGCATAGACAGCCTATACATAAACTAACCGTGGTGGGAAGAAAGCAACAAAGTGTTTCTTAAAGTTGGCGTGTGTCAGTTGATCATCACAGACTTCCAGGGAAGCAGGCTCTAAGCGTTTCAAAAGTACAAAACACTTCACCGTAGCTGACTCCCAGAATGAAATAATCTTCTGTACAACACCATACTTATGTGCTTCCCCGGACTTATAAAGAAGACAGGAATTGTTACGCTTTGTTGATCTTGATCTCGTTTCAGCAACTAGCTCTCTATGATTTGGCAAAAGCAGTCTAGGATAGAGCAATACTTGAGTGGGTGGATTGCCTCCTGCCTGTAATAGAAGTGCTTTCTCTGAATCACACAATTCTGCATAGTGAGGGCTTCCTACCACAGATAAATGTTCGTCAATTTTCTGACTCTTTCTGCAAGGAAAGAAAATGTGTGAATAAAAATGTGCAGCAGCTATATTCATGTGTACAGTGAGTATAGCGTACCTGCCATGTGTTCCTTTGGTAGTCATTTTGTGGTAAAAACCTTGCTGACTACTGTTCGGTAGCAAAGTTGACTGAGCCAGACTGGGAAGCTGTTGCAGTGTGTTGATGTGTTCGACAATCTGCGACAGTAATTAAAGATGTATAAATTGAGGGATGCATGCACTGAATGTATCCAATGGCACATGTACAACTGTACCTGCTTCTCAACTGCATGGGATCCATGAAACAAGGTCAAAAGGTCTCCATTGGCATCTTCATATGGGAAACACGAATGCGCCCAGAGGGGACCTAAGTGTCGTACCACTTCTGGTAAGTGAAGGAGGCTGTGGAGATTTGCTGTCATGTGCTGTTTTCCTAAAACAGGAATTTTTTTCCACAATAGGGAAGTCACATGTATTACAACACGCCGGCAATGTGTTGCTAAGGTAATGCACCTAGTAATAAGTGCCAACTAGTTGCAAGCTTGATAGCAGATGGTAGATAATGTGCATTAATTAGAAATAGCTTACTAGAGCACCATGTGATTGCATGAACAGGGTTTCATACAGGAAGGAAAGTCCTGGGAAACCCCCCTCCCCCACCCCAAAGGCCAGGTTCCCCCCCCCCCCCCCCCCCACATAAATCTCTGCAACAGACTACAGTGATTGTGTTGTTTCGGAGATACCTACTCAGTAATTGATTAGTAGCTAATTTTTAGCCTTTTTAGGACCCCAAAAGCAACCTCAGAATTTCCTGTAGGGAAAGTCCCCCAGACCCCCTAGGAGGCATACCTCTATTTTCCCACCCCAACCAAAATCCTGTATGAAACCCTAATAAACATTCATACATTATTGATTGCTCTCATGACTCTGATATGCTGAGGGATGGAACACCTACCATATAAAGGGGCAAACATAAAGCAGTAGTGTTGGAGGAGTCGTAAGCTTTGTTCAATGTCTCTGTCGTGCACTTCGTCTTGCAACAGTAGAAAGACTGCTTCCACAAGGAGCAAGTGGTGCTGATAATAGGCATCCGGAAGCACTCCATAAAGAACCACAGGAGAGTAATGCAGCAACCACGCCCGAAGTTCGTGTGCTACAGAAGTGTAGTTAAGTGCTTATGTCTATGCTAGTTATGCAATAGACATAATGTAAATATATATAAAGTCTCTTAAAAATGATAGCTGACCTTTCCAAAACTTCAATGTTGAAGCCATGCTTCGAGGTGTCCGCTGCATTTCATCTGGAGGTTGGATGCTGCAGAGGCGTGCATCCAAATCAGGCACTCTAGTGCCAATATACCACAAGCTTTGGTGGTTTGAGGATTGCAGCCATAACCGTAGCAGGAGCCGGCACACGCCAAGGAGGACACAGTGCATATAGTCAACTGATGTGCCTTTGATGAGATCAAAGCAGGGCACCACTGACAGCCACGAAGGTCCTTTCACACCCTCGACCTATACAGAATAATAAAGAGTCTGGATATAGCAACTGCACTACTTATACATGTGTGCACATTAGTGGTAGTACGCCCATTGAGGGCTTCAAATTATCAAGGGGGGGGGGGCAAAAGTGGAATATGTTATTGACTTTGGGGGGACGATGTACAGTGAGGTGTGTTTTGCACACCTCATGCTAGGGGGTCCTGAGGGCATGCCCCCCCAGAAAAATGTTGAATTGTAGACCCTCTGAAATCACATCTGGTACATTTTCAAGTGGATTTACAGGACCTATGAATAGACAGCTGTGTTGTGTAATACATTGCATTAAATTTTGCATTAGCTAAACCATAAAAGTGGCAACCTGAGTTCCAAGGGGGGGGGCAAATGCCCCCCCCCCCCCTAAATGAAACCCTGCCATTACTCACATTGGTGTCTTTCTCCATTGCAATGCCGGCATCTTCACAACTCTTCTTGTGGCTTCTTGGTGGTCCACATGGATTGTCCTCAATATAAGGATAGGTATGTGTACTTTCAACCCTTGTCCCTGGTAAAGAAACAATGGTTAGTAAGCATATGACATACAATGTCAATCCAGAAATAATTATGTGTCAACTTACCTTTCTGCAAACAACGACAGCATCCCCAATAGCCATTGAACTGAATAAAATTGAGAACAGCTGCTCTGGCTGGTAGATCTAGTGTAGTGCACAGTAAAGCAACACGGCACAGCATAGTTTCACCTCTTTGAGACGACAGCATAACACCTATAAGTTATCAAAAAAGTCCATTTTCAAGCAAATGTGTACATAAACAACTGGGTTATACTATTTTATTTTCGCTTGATTCCTTCCAATTTCACTGTGTGCAGTATCTACAGTTTCTTGCTGCATAGGTCACTTCGACTTAATTTTCTGTTCCTTGGGCTTATGTAATCAAACACGTAGTTCAGTGGCAGTCCAAAACCTAAACAGTAAAACAGCTGAATGCATGCAATTTCTTGCAAAATCACCAAGTACAAGGATGTAAAGACTTCATAGAAGAACTGTTCATCTTAGCTATCTTTCAAATTTTTTCGCAAACAATGCAGCAGAAAGAACAGAATCATAATGCCCCTTTCTTGCCGACTGACCAACCCTAGCATGGAAGAAATTGGCCTAAGTAACAGAACATCAAGTTGAGGTTGGCCCTATGGTAACAAAGACTTCATACAGGCATAATGGTGTGAGATATACCTTCCGTATAGAGCCTCTTCAATGTCATAGCCACAGGTTTCAAAAAGAGACTCATGTCGGGCTTTGTGCAGCCATACCATATACCTGCAAATATACGGTTCTCCTTCATTATCCTACAGGTAGAAACAACGTATCTAATATTATGTCAATACATGTAGAAGGAATGTATACCGCTATTCATACCTCATCCTGTATGGCAGCTCATTGATACACAAATAGATAGGCCAAAAGGAAAACCCAGATGATCTAAATACAGGGATCCCATCTGTGTTGAACGTCACAGAAATGTTGTTTGGTGATGAAAAGAATCCTAGAGACACCAGCCTCTGATACTCCGAACCATCACAGATGTCTCCTAAGCTTTCTTGCCTGCTTGTACGACTGTGAAAATGACGGTAAAGCGTCGTGCAGAATCCTTCACCTGTAGCACAAATAGCATAACTAATTGTGGTGAGGAAGTCATTACTCTGCAGTATGTTCACTTACGCTTGTAGAGAGTCTGAAGCTGAGGTTCAATAGGCACCTCGATGAAGGAAGACCGAGCTCCTTGTTCAGCAAGGTCGCTCCTGCACAATGAATTCGTGCAAACCGTTGAAGACTGTGGCTCGTCTACCACTTGAAGGCAGCTACTACAAAAATAATGAAATTTCATGGAAGATGCAACGCTTTGAAACTGCTTTTTAAAGTGATAGATGGAGGGATGACAATTACTGCGTATAGGGCAGTGCAGTTTCAGCAGCTGAAGTAAATCGGCCAAACTTTCATAAGTTAACTTATGTCGCATTTTGTATTGCATAATCAGTACATTGCTGGCTGATATCGTGAGTGGAGCTCCCTCATACAAAGGAAGGTCATTACTGCTGTAAGACGAGCAACCGGCATTGGTAATGAGCTCAGATTGTTCACAATCATCTTCATCTTCCAATACACTCTGACATTCGTTTTCAAAACCAAGTACTTCCGCCTCAAGGAGTTGGGGCTGGTCACAGCTACTATTCTTGCTTTCACTGTGCATTGCAAGAGGTATCGAACGGTCAGAACCTAATGCATCACAGCCCTCAATCTCTTCTTCCACGTTACCAACAGTATCGTCGGTATCCTGTTCAAGCGATAGCACAGCACTCCCAGTCTCGGATTCCACTGCAGTGGACCGCTGTTCTCTAGCTCTTTTTCTGTTTCTATACTGTGTACTACGAGATGCAGATCTACCTGGATCTGGAAAAGCGTACCGTTGATTGTACTGAGAACGCTCAGCCATGACAGCTAGATAAGACTGGAGTTCTTATTATTCGGTATTTCAAAATAACGGGCATGGGTACGCGCATGCGCACTAAAGAATTGTGTCACATGCAATAGGCGGGCTTTAAATTAGCTTTGTCATCGGTAGCTAGCTAGCTGCGTGCTGCGCCGAACAGTGTGCCTTCAATACCAGTTGCCAGTAACCGCAACCCTTTAAGCCATGCCAAAGAGCTTTGTTCTCGTCCGGTGGGTGGAAGAGGAGAGCGTGGGAGTCATGCCTGCATCAGCAGTTGTCGCTCAGAACCCATCGGTTGGACAGAGCTATCCTGTCAAGTGGAAGGGGAAAACGTACGAGGGAGAAATCCTCAAAATTTCAGGTGAGTGTCGTGTGTCGTCTGCCTATATTATTTGAAGCTGCTACAGGACACGCAGTAGCCTATATGTAGCCAGGTCTCATAAATTTTGAGGCCACGCAATCCAGTAGGATATTAGACTCCTGGAAGAGCCTGAAGGCATGGTCTACAGTCCCTAACCCTTTCCCTAACCCTATATAACCCTCAGACCATGGAGTCGGATATTGCCCTCATTTGCACGCGGAAATTACGTCATCTTGGGCGTCACCGTACGCGAATTGATTTACCTCGTGCATATTATTAGCGTCTGAGTAGAGCGTGCTTTGTTTGCTGCTAGTATTTAGCAGCCAAAACAGCTATTGATGACTCCCAGGTATGAAGGAGTATATCTGGTCTCCATATGGACGCAAAAGAAGCAAGTACATCGGATTTTTGAGCTGTTCTGAACCGGGAAGCGTAGATGGTAAGCTTTGAGTGTACTAGCAAGCCTTAGCGCGTTAGCTGGAAGCTTTCTGCGATGCTTATGTCCACAATTGTGAAGTAGAGTGGTTAGATGGATAGTGCATGCATCGAAGATGGCCACTGAAAGCCTTAGAACTCGATCCTGTACCGCTCTATGTACCGTGTATCGACGATCTGGCTGTTGCTCGTGCGTTAGTTGATCGAAATGACTTCTGGTGTTTAGGCTATGGATATCTACTTGTAATTGCAAGCTGTTTCTGGCAATAGAAGGGTTGTCCCCTAAGGGAAGCGCTGCTATGCGTGCGGGTAACATTTGTGGCCTTCCGCGTGCGCTACGCGCGAAAATTTATTAAATACAGGCCACTTATGTGGCGCCTTACGCATGCAATGAGTTAAGTGTACACCCCCCATGGATGAGATGATTTCTCGCTCCCCCTTGGACATATATAATTTTTCTGCTAGATGCCCCTTGGACAGGTGATTTAACCCCCCTTGGACCACTAATTTGTTTCTTTTTCCCCCACCTAGGACAAAGTTAATCCCCCGTCATTGCCCCCCGGACGAATATTTAGCTTTATTTCTGACCCCCTAGGTCAAATTAAAATCTCCATCTGTCCCCCTGGACACGTAATTGACTTAGTTTCTGACCCCCTAGGACAAAGTAATTTGGTTGGTTTTGACCCCCTAGAACTATTTAAATCCATTGTATTAACCCCCTGGACACACTAATATTTGAGCACATTTTACCCCCCAGACGTAATTAAAGGTCATTCGATGGGGGTTTATGTTTATTAAATGGAATAGCCCATTCTACGGTGTGGTCAGTTGATAATACCTTTGCTTTTTTTTTTCCAGATGATCGTCAGCAGCTAACCAAGGACTGTGATGCACTACTTAAATGTAGCTTAACCAGAGAAGACCTGATTCAAGAAGCCGAGTGTGAGGTGGGAACAACTACTCCACAAAGTACACCAAAGAAACGCAAAACCACTGAAAGTTGTCCCAAGAAAGTACCCCGGAAGAAGTGCAAACCCACTGGCCTAGACAAGAGTAAGGCTGCACTGAAAAGTAAGCTTGATCAACAGGCGAGAGTGCAAGCTGCCAAAGAGCGAGCGAGGCAGATGTTTAGTTTAAGCCGCTGTGATGAGTCAGAGTCAGAGTCTGAGTTTGAGTCAGAGTCTGAAGTTGGAACTGAGGACGATATTCATCATCAGCTGGAAGAGCAGCGGAAACTAATTCAAGAACAGAAAGAAGTAATCCGAAAGTTGAAGTCTGCAGGTATGTACAGTATAGCCGAATACATATCCAGCGCCCATGGGCAGTGAACCTTAGGATACTGTTAAAGATGGGGGTGGGTGCTTGATATGTATTCTTCAACATTTGGCATGTAGTATCCGCCCACCACCTAGACAGTATAGTGCTACTGTTTCGATGCAACGGGTAGTGTAGCATAGCATAGCGACTTATAACTGCCAGTTGGTATAAATGTGGTAAAAACCTCCCTCCCAGAATTCCCAGATGGCATTTGCTTGATCGTTTGTCGCTCTGCTATAGTCGATTTTCTGCACTGCTTCAACGATCGCTCAGTGAATGGTAGTTGCTCGGGACCTGGGAATGAGGCTAGTGAATAGCTAGCAGAGGTAGACTTGGCCCCAGGACCAATCAGGCCTCCCACACTTCATTCAGTTGCACGGGATCTGGGAATGAGACTAGTGAATAGCTAGCAGAGATAAACTTGGCCCCAGGACTGTTCATGACAAGAGTATTCTGCATCTCTTTCATTCTCGGTTCAGTCTCGGTATAAATACATTCATTTTTGATTGCAGTTGAACTGCGAACTAATTGTTACTCTAGCTTTGTTCCGTTTGGCCATCCCACATACCAGAAATCAACATTATTGGGTTGAGCGGAATGCTGTATTGTTAATTGGCATACCATCTTTCAATGGGGGGTGTGGCGGTTTGGGCACGAGACTGGCCATGTCTCCACTTTGCACATACAAATTGTTGGCCTACCCTTTTAAAAGCACACAACCACAAAACTAACTCCAAGATGTATTATTACACATTGTAGGTACTTTATCGGTGACTAACAACAAGGTGACCAATTCCACTTTTGAATCACTGCAGAAAGTGGTAAGAATTGTGTATTTATACAGTCCCACCCACGAGCAACTTGTCGCTACACGCGTGTGCACCCGTGAGTGACTCGAAAGCAACTCGCGAGCGGTAGGTTCATTACTCACGTGTGCGAGTGGTGCACTCGCGCAGTGCGAATCACATGCGTGTTCACTGGCATGCAGTGCGAGTCACTCGCTTGTGCATATGCGAGTCGCTCGTGTACGTGTGAGCTGTTTAGTACGCCATGTCTTGAAGGTGCAAGAGCCGAATTTTCCACATGTAGAACGTAGTTTTGCTGTAGCCTCGTTCCCAGGCTCTACTGCCCAGCTTTTTTTTTCGCGACACAGTAAAATAAGCAAGCTAAGCAGTCTCTCTGATGGCTTATTTTACTACGTGTGAAGAAAAACTGGGCAGTAGAGCCTGAGAACGAAGATAGTTTGGTGGCAGATAAAATATTGCGTGCGTGTGATCAATCACTAGCAGTTCAATGGACTAATGTATCCAGACTTTCAAGCTTAAGTAAATGCCAATTACGGTTGTTAAAGCATAGACTCTGTACTATTCACCAGCGCTTCCGTCATCATAGTCCTTGGTCCGTTCTGGTTGGTACGCCATTACTCTAAAAGTGCACAGTGAGTGGGCAGGTATAATTATGTGACAAATCGTCCCTTCCAGACGATTTAGCTGTATTTTTTTTTAATTTGCCTCACTGTTGTAAACATTACTAATACCCTATATAGAGCATGCACTGCGTAAACACAGCTGTATATATAGGGGCTGTATATAATACGAATAATATGTTAATGTGCATTATTTTAGGTTAGTCCTGTGTGCTACTCTCCACCGGTTGCTGCCAAGGTACCCTGCTGATTGTAATCATGCACATTCTTGTACCTCATTATTTGTATATTCTTTCTGTGTGAAGGAGACACCAGTGAAGAGTTGCGCGACACAATTCTTCGAGGTATGTTAAATGTCATATCTGAACTGATTCCTCGAGCTGGTTTGCCTTTTTTAGTGTCTGGTCTGCCATAGCTAGGCTCCCTACACTGAATATCTCTAAGAGACACTACAAAGGAAAGCTTGTGTAAACAGTAGGCATGCTTTCCAGCACTTGGGATGAAACTAGCCACTCTGGCTGTCCCATTCCTGACATTTATCAAGTGGATATGGCCATACAACTTCACCTCCTCAGATGGTTATAGACCTGGGTGCCTAACTGCATGAAAACAGAGCCATGAAAGTGTGCTTCACACCCTAGTGTGTACTTGTTTATAGCTTCCTGTGTAAAAGTCATTGGCAATTATTGTAATGTGATTTTCACATGGCTCACAGTACATGTAGGTGTGCTTCACATACGTATAATATCTATGCAGGTGCAGGAAGGAACACCATCACGTCCCTCTCCATGGGGTTTGGAAGGTCCTGAAAACCACAAGGTAGACTCGTATTATATTTATATAACATGCCCAGCAAGGGTGTCGTTGATTCATAAGCATGAAGCCCAGAGGGTTTAACATAATTTTGACTGGGTGTATCATCATTAGTGATTTAGATGGTTGCATAATTTTACATGTTCCTTTGTTGTGCAATTGCAGTTTGTTGAACATCCCTCTGCGAAAGACAGTACTGGCAAGTGGAAGGTACAGTTGTATACGAATATATCCATATATAGCCGTGCGTTGATTGAAACTGCCGTTTACACCTTTATTTGTGCAGGAACAGAGTGGTAGGGAATGTCCGAATGACACAAAGGTACACTTTACATGTTCCTAGCTTGCATGCAATACATGTACGTGTATACCTTGTTTGTTACCATTTTGTTGACAGGCTCACCAGATCGAGTTGGTTCCTGGGTATGGAGTGTTCATTACACAAAAACAGCTTGATGAAGCCATAGCCAACAGCACTACTGCTACCAAACTCATCAGAAATTTAATTTCAGTTTATTTCGAGCCCCGTGTGCTCGCTGCTTCGAGTGCCCTGGGATCGCGCCTCAATCCAGCATTGAAAAAGGAAATCCTTGATGCTTGCTTCCGTAAGTATAATATATTGCGTAATGTTTCTCCTAACTTATACTTTGTAATGCTCACATATACAGGGTTTGTCCAGCAGCAGTACAAAGTGCCTCGTACAAACCTTGTTGATGCTGTGAACGATAAGTGCGCACAGTGTCGCAGGAAAAAGACCAAGTGAACAAGTGAAGTACAAGTGAACATACCATTTCAACAACCAAGTATTTACTGTAGCTGTATGTGATTTACAGCTTCTGGTTAGCCTGATTATACTCATAACTATTCTGGTATTATGTTGATATATATAAATAAGCTTTAAGTGAGCCTCTATCACTTGTTTTTAAGTGTTAGTGAACCTATAGTTAGCTCTGTCGCTCATGTGTTGTATTCACTTCATTTTGATTCACTTCCTTTGAACATTTCATTCTGGCATTATTACATTTCATTCTGGCATTATTACTTTTAAAGTAACGCTGTACTGGCATGTTGCCAAGGTTAATTGTTGCAACCTTATTGGCAAGGTTGTTGCAACCTTGTTGGCAAGGTTGTTGCAACCTTGTTGGAAAGGTTGTTGCAACCTTGTTGGCAAGGTTGTTGCAACCTTGTTGGCAAGGTTGTTCCAACCTTGAGACAAGCTTGTTGCAACCTAGAAACTGTGTCAAATCCACGGTTGTTACATGGCTACCACAACCTAGAAACAAGGTTGCTACAACCACCATTGGCAACCTTGTTGAATGCTTGTTACAAGGTTGAGACAACCTTGGCTTTTTCTTATGGGTAATAATGCTATAATATGCTCAGTGAATAATTGTGTAACAATTCCTGTCTGTTTACAGGTACCATTGAGAATGCACACTGTCAAGCAGTTAATGAGCCACCTACAACTACAAAGAAATATGTAACTGTAAGTGAACATGATCATGTCACAAGCTAAGTTCAACATGCATAATGAATATTTTTTTACATACCTCATAGGCCTCTGTGTCCATGACCTCCAAAGCTGACTCTCGGACGAAGTTGCTCACTGAGGATGTGTCGAATATTGGATTAGCACTAGCAGGTGGTCACTTACCATCTCTAGCTAAGGCAGTAGTGAATCATGAGCCTCTCTACGAGTTGATATTCTCACTCATTCTTGATAGGATAGATGTTGGTTGAGTGTAACACCCTCTGTCAACGTAGTGCAGTGCCACAGTCTTTGTTTCGGAAGATCCCAGTAGCGCAGATGGGTGAATTCGATTGGAAGCGTTGCATGGATGAGCTTGCTGTAAAGTGTCAATCACTGCTGCAGATCCTTACGAAGATTGCATGTCACAGTGACCATCGCAACAAGAAGAAGATCGATACTGTTCACTATCCGAGTATCTGCATGGCAGCTGCTGTCATCCTGAAGGAGAGGAACAGAGAGATGTGTGGGCTGCAGTCACTAACGTCCCTTCTTTTGTTCGCATCACGTGTTGAAAAGCAGGTATGACTAGACTCTACTTATATAGCACTAACTAATTTAATTAGCACCAGGCTAGTTACTGAAATCCTCTATGCCACAAAGAGAGTGTTACCCTCATGGTTTCTCTTTTATCACTGAATATTGTATGTGTAGTCCATGATCAACACCTTCATTTAGTGCTAAATTCCTAACCCAGATGGACATGCCATATGCACTATATACATGTATACAAATGTGCATTACGTGTTAATTGAGTTTCCAATCCCTACTCTACTACTTCAGGTATATTCCAGGTTGAATCACATCAGCGTGTGCGTCAGCTACTCTGCGACCCTTAGACTCGTGGGAGAAGTGAGCCAACTCTTCACAATTCCTCTGCAGAAATGGATTGCTGAAGACATCATCTTTAAGTTTTGGGGTGACAATCTTGACAAAAAACGAGGAGTGCGTGACGTGCGTTCAGATCGTCAAGGGGCGATGGTGCACATGTACAGCCTGCTTGCTGGCCGCAGCCGCACACCTGCGATTGAGCCCTCTCGTACAGGAAATGTAGCCGATTTGACGTCCCTTCCCAGTGATTCTTTCCTGCCTAAAACAGCCGATATTCAGTGCGTCAAGAAAAACCTGGTTGTCATCGTCAGTCGCATTCTCACTCACTATATCCGTGATCTTTCCCCACTGTCCAAGTGTATTCCAAAGCACATTCTCCACAAGTACTCCAACCAAATGGCATGCAAATCAGAGGTAGTGGTGCTAGATGTATTAATGAAGAATGAGAGCAAGCACACTGACATGCTGGATATCATGTTGAAGATGCAGGAGTACCTAGGGCCGAATTATTCTGCTGAACGCAGAGTGGCATCAGGTGGAGACCAGTTGACATGCGAGCGTCAGGTTGGTGCACAGCGGCGCATGATGGACGGAAACACCCAGGAGGAACGACTTCAATTGCTGGAACCCGTGACGGAAGACTGGCACTGTCTGTGTGCTCTCATTAAGCCCTGTGTTGATGAATAAATAATAATATTGTAACAATATAACACAACAGTATACATGATTGTGTGTTACATTTGGGCTCCCATCTGAAACTTACCTCATTCTATCATCCTTACCTAGGTGATCTGGAGATCTCTTTACAGCCAATCTTCAAAAGATCATGGTACGCTGGGGTACTTCAAGAGTCTACTGAATCGTATCACTGTCAAGAAGGACCCCAAGAAAGCTGTAGATGCAACTCTCGAATTCCTACGCACAGTTGTCACAGGCCATTTTCTTGCTTGTGCATGCCAACTACTGGGAATTACCGAACTTGACTCCCACGTACAGCTCCCACCTGGTATCTTGAAAAGTAGTTCGGGCCAGCAGCAAGCGTATGTGAGACGGCTTGCTACTCAAGTGGTAGAGCAATGCACATTGGTCGAGAATGCATACACAGACGAGAAGGTGATTGATGCTGGTGATCATGTGTACAATTACACACGAGTCCTCTGCCACCTTGGATCGTTGGTACTTGAGTTTACTGATGCCTGGGCAGAGGGTGACGGTGAGCGGGTGTACCGTTGTTGGAGGCTTTTCTACCCCATTTCAAAAGTACGAATCGTACAAAGTACTCGTTGGAAGCACTGCGACTCCAGTTTCAAGTCAAAGCTATTGTGTCACCCCAGTTAGCACATCAGATTTTGTAGGATCGTTTTGTGAACACGAGGGGGGCTGGGACACAATATCCCCTGTGACCTATACAACGAACATGCAAATAAAATGTTAAAGCACATAATAGCGAGCATGGGGTTAAACTTGACAGAGGGGTCCCTTCAGAAAGCTGCACGCTCAGTGAGTACATTGCAGATGATCTGCAGACGTTTTGACAAGGAATCGGATGTTGCTGTCGGCACACGTTCACACTCCACTCTATCGGATTTGCAAGATGTTACCAAGGTGATCCGTGCTGTCATAAAGGAAAAGCTGCTGCAAGTCTCACCAAGAAGGGCACACAAAGCATATCATACAATTAAATTGAACCCTTTGTGTGATTGGGACAAGGAGAAAACCAAAGAATGGATTGAAAAGAAAAAACGAGATTTTTTAAAATTCCAAGGAGCTATGAGAAGGGAAGGAGAAGAAGGGGATGAATCTGATCACGATTCAGATTCTGATTCAGATTCTGATGCTTCCAATTAGGAGAGATGGATGCTCACAAACAAATTTTCAGTTCAGATGACACTCATGGGCATACATACTTACTATAATATATTCATGTTACTGCCTGTGCTCACACAATGTACCCATAGATATCGATGCTGCCAGAACCAGCTTTCACAACCTCATCTAGCAACTGATTAGAAGTTATCACGGTTTGCATGTTTGTATTTCTCCCCCCCCCCCCTCCCAATAATAAACCTCCCTTTCCCTAACAGGCTACTAGCCCTTATACAAGCTTGGAGCCAGTGAGGGGTAGGATATTAATCGAGCCTGTTTCAGGTTAAACATGGGAGACTAACTTATGGTGTACCTTTGAACCCAGGCTTTCACTTTTTCCGCAGCCTGGGTTCCAGGCTATGTTTGATTATGATAGAGGAGGATTGTAACAAATCTAACATCATGCAAACAGAGTGCTGTATATGTCTCTTCAAAACAGAACATATTTCTTTTCAACACATGCACAGATATCACAGCACTTAGATGGTTCTCTTCCAGGTTTGGCGCACATAGGTTCGAAATGAACCAATAGCCATTTACGTCTACGTACAGTTGTGTTCTCCAGGTACCTCCTGACACAAGCTACTTCATTGTCTCTGGTACTGATCAGCTCTTTGCGCAATGGGCAATCGATTGGCTTCCAGTATACAATGGAACATGCATGGTCACCAGAACGCCCTCCTCTCCCACTCTCTTGAAAATAGTCATCGATACTCTGTGGGGCTCCATAATGGATTACGGTGTTGACATTTCGGAGATTAACACCCATCCCTAGGGCAACAGTGGCAAAAACTATCCTAACCACACCATCAGGCTGTGTCATGCTCTTCAAGACAACGTCTTTGTTGTGCTGCGGTGTTGTTGCATGGAACATTGCGAACAACCGATTATCGCTGACTTGTACCATAGTTGTAAGTCACTTGAAAGGCACCGCCCTAGTGTACAAACCCCATGTACTTAGGCGGTGCCTTTCAAGCCAGGGTACATCTATGTACCCTAGGGTACATGAGGGTTGCTGGGCAACTGTGGCTTCTTCTCAAAACTGTGAAACAATTAGCAGGCACTATAAAAGCTACTATGGCACAAGTCATCTGTACCATGGGTTTCTAAGGTGTATGGGATTTGTACCCTCGTGCAGTTGTATGTCTTCCCTCGGGCTTCGCCCTCGGGAAGGCATACAACTGCCCTCGGGTACAAATCCCATACACCTTGAAACCCATGGTACAAATATAACTTGTTCAGATCCCGCTGGAAAGTATGAGCCACTGCCAAGCTCATAGTGGAAGTGGGCGTAAAGATCTGCACATGTGTTTAGTGATCGACAGAACACATTCACTCGTGGGGTATTAGCTTTGTGGTTTTTTAAGGAGTCAAGTAAAGGCTGCATATCTGTCTCAATGTCTGTGCGCACATGGACCTCATAAAAAATGTTAGGTCGATCAGGTGATATACTCACAAATTCACATCCAACCATCTTTAGACTCTTCACCACCTCTTCACGAATACTTCTGGTAACTGTGGCTGTGCATGCAAGGTATGGTGTATCGCTAGGGACCAGGGCTCTGATCTCATGGAGACGACCATAGGCCTGACGGAAATCCCTGCTCCTGTGGAAGAAATTGATTTGATTCAATGATTATTAAGGTACGTAAGAGGTTGTAGATATTTCCTTGTACCCTGGGAAACATTCCTATGTACTTGCAGGGTTTCATCTACTGGGGGGGGCAGGGGGGAAGCTTCCCCCCCAAACAATCTAGCTTCCCCCCCAAAGACTACATGTCATTGTGTATCATTACATCATAGGAAATACCATTCAATTGTGCAACACATCTGCACAGTACACAAAACCAAACACACACACAATATTAACTTATACAATAATTCTTCGCGGTCTCTGGTCTTTCCAGTGATCCAGTATAGCTTCCAGTTCGTTGTCGCTCAGCCTATCGGGCCCTTCGATGCAGATACGCATGACTTGATCCAGGGTGTTCTCTCCGAGCCTGCTTCTTAGCCTGGTCTTCACAAGCTTCATATCACTAAAGCTTCTCTCTACTGTTGCTGTCGTGACTGGTAAAACTAACTGAAGTGATGCCAAACATGCAAGGTTCGGAAAGGCAGCATTCAGGGTAGTATTCGTCAGCAGCTTACTAGTAACGTCTTGCAGACCAGTGGTGGTGTTATCACTCGATTCACGTTCAGAATCAGGTCTGTTCCTGAATTGGGTGAATATTACCCGCCGAAAGATTTTCCACTCACTTTCTGTCCCTTCTGTGTCTATATCAGGTGTGGAAATTCCTGTCTCACCCTCAAACGTCACTCGCTGCTCACTGCCATAGAAGTTCGTTAAAGTCTGAAGGTTCTCTGTGCCATATGTAGACAGACAATCTTCTGAGCTTGGCGAATGACGTGGATCGAATAGAGAGAATGCCGAAAACGTATCAGAGGCCTTCAGCCTGCTGGAGATGTGGTCAATGACACCTTGGATGTATGGGCGGTAAACTGTCCTGACGAAGGTTTCCTGATCAGTGACTGAAATTTCTGAGTTTTCAAGCTCTGCATACACGCCTGTGTGGTCCTTAAACCAAGTGCTGGACATTGGGCTCTCCTTCAACTCCCTGAGCCTTGAAATAGTACTCTCTACCATAACTGGCACAGCTGCAAGATCGATTTGCTTAGACTGAAGGCTACCTTGCAGCTTAGCAACTGTGTGAAGAACATCACAAAGCATATAAAGGCATGCCACAAATTTGTATGTACGCAGCAGCTTAGCCAGACCGTATGCCTCAGCATCACCATTCCTTCATAAAGGTCGCTGAAGGTACGAATCAAGGCTGGTAGTGACTTTCGGACAGCACGAACACATCGCTCACGTGCCAGCCATCGTGTGTCACTAGGCTTGTGAATTTTCAACTCGGGTGCATCAAGTACTGCCTGAATCTCCACAAGCTTTTCAGCTTTTTTTGGTGAGTAGTGGAAAGTTTTCCAAATGGTAAGAAGTGTCCCCAAAACTCTTTGGACTTCACGGTGCTCATTAGCAGCATGAACTGCTGCCAGCTGTAGCTGATGGCATCGACAATGAACAAACAAAGCACTTGGAGCATGACGTCTCATTCGTATCTGCACTCCACTTTTGTTCCCTGACATTGTGTTCGTTCCATCAAATCCCAGCCCACGCAGTTTTTGAATGGGAATGCCTTTGTCGTGAAGAAACTGGAGTAGGTAGCGTGTGAGTGCCTCTGCATTAACCTCATGTGCATGGATGATGCCTAAAAAGTGCTCGACCGGCTTTCCACTCTCAAGCCATCTACCACAAACTGATAGCTCTTCTTTGGAAGATACATCAGTGCTTTCGTCAGCCATTATAGAAATAAATTGACTAGACTTCAAGCGAGCAAGGAGAGCTTCTTCAATACAGTGGCTGATACTACTCAGAAGCTCAGTTGTTGTGGCCTTAGAGACGTATGTTGCATTGGATGGGCATGTACGTTGGTGTGCTTCCAGTTGTTCACTCCCATTATCAATTTGAAGCAAAATTAAGTCCTCAAATGTTGTTGTGTGTGGGATACGGTGCTTCACTAGGAAGTAGAGAGACCTTGTTAATTTCTTCATCAATTCACGATTTCTTTTCCGTTCAACTTCAGTGGCAGCAAGCATTCTTTCCACAACGTCCCCTCTCCTTTTTGCAGATTCTGCCAGTACTTGTGCCTCTACAGATGCCAAATGCCAGTCTGATTTTTCATGCTTATTGAGGAGCTCTGTTGCTTTTACCCAGTTATTGATAGGACGAGTAGTCCATGCACCACATGCCACTACCGGTGGCTTGCCGTACTTCTTGCAAAACGTGCAAAACATGCCATTTTCGTGTTCGTCATACTCCATCCAACGCCACTTTGCCTTCCAGTCAGGATTGTACTTCAAATTGGTCTTGTACAGTTTCATTTTTTTGTTTGATTTCCCTGCGTTGATAGTCGCGGTCGCTTAGCAGCCGGTGCGGAGGGCTCACGATGATCCTGGTCATCCTCAGAGCCTACATCAGCTTCAGCAGGAACACGAGACTTCCTAATCACAAATTTATCCATTCTAGGCTAGCTTAAACAACTTTAACAGCCGCTGCCATGCGTGATGAGCACTAATTAGAATGGCACAGTAGGCCACGCCTCTTCCGCGGAATTAAAGAATTGTGCGCGGTTCTTTCCACTGCTTCCCCCCCAAACATTTTTTTCTAGATGAAACCCTGACTTGTAAGGCTTATGTAGCCACAACCAAGTCTCTATTGCAACAGTGCTGGTCCTATAGCTATTTAATGCACACCCATGGATCTAAAGTTTGGATATCATGTATATACATGTAGAGGGATTCCCACGAAACAAACAAACAAGCTACAAATCAGGCTTTTTCATATTTTTTTCAAACTTGTGTTTTGTTTGTTTGAGGGGGGGGCAGACTCACCGTTTAGAAACACAGTGGACTTCATCTACAACCACAGCAACAATCCTGTCATAGATGGTAGACTTTTCAAGTGCATCTCTCCACTTAGAACCCACAAGCGCCTCCGGGGCACAGAATAGAACGCTACACTTCGCCAGATCGTCTTCGCTAGCAACCAGCGCCTTCGGCACGCCCCCTCCAGAGGAAACGACAGAAGCACTTACTCCTGCAGCCCTCAAGTTGGCAACTTGGTCGACCATCAGAGAGATGAGAGGCGAAACTACCAAAACTACACTGTGACTGTCACCATCAACGCGCCCCAACTTAAAGTCAAACACAAACGGAAGTGTAGTATAACAGATAGACTTCCCAAAACCTGTTGGTAGCCAGAGAAAAACGTCCTTTCCGTCGTAGACAGCCTTAATAGAGGCTCTTTGCTCTGGCTTTAGGGTCAACGAAGGGCAACCAACACGCTCGAGAGCGTACGAAATCGCGAGGTCAAACTCATTCGCCATTTGGCATCGTAAACTAATACTTACCAATAACCGCAAAGTATGCGAGCGTGACGTATTCATCACATGGAGATGTTCGTTAGTGACACGGTTTTCCAAGATATTTTGGAAATTAACGCGCATGTGCAAACAGTGGACACCAGGCTCTCTTTTCAACCTTTTCCCGGAGCCTGGGTTCCAGGCTAGCGAAGGCCAAACCGGGGAAAAAGACACCGCATTCCAAAGAGTTTGATCGTGTGCACGCTTACTCATGTGATCTGATGAGCCTTGGACTCCTCCTAATGGAATTTGGTGATGCTGTCCGAGAAGGGGATGGTACACGCATCCTTTGTTGCTGGCGCTAATTCCTACTTCTTTTTAAAGCTTCTGACCATACCAATTATTCTATTGAGTCGTTCACTCTCCTAGCCCAATACGAGTACTTGTTGAGCCCAAGGATGGCCATGCAATTGAAGTGGAGTCGGATGGTGAATGTACATGGCCGCCCAGGAAAGAATATTGCAGCAGACTTACACATGGAACATTTGAATCGAGAGTGTAAGAGCAGCCTGAGTGGTTTGGGAGCCAACATCACCGACCACTCTGTGCTAAATGTATCGGTAGAATGCAGAGCATACTCCATCAGTACGATCAGGTGAATGGAGTCCGTGAAGTTTCTGGCCACCATACAAGACACTCAGCATCGGCGGACCGTGACAAAATTCTGAAACAACTGCAAGAGTCCAAAGTTTTCGACTATAAGCCTGGACGCAAACATAAAAACTTCCCATGGTTTTCAACCAACTTAGTTGAGAAGCTGTCGCGCTGTGAGCTAAAGGAGTGGATGCAAGATCGCATGCAAAAGCTGATTGTCTATCATTGATGGCATAATATATTCATGATGGCATTGGTTGGTTATAATGATTATCATAATGATAATGGTTGGCATGAGGGACATTTAGTTTCACATAAATCACAACACAAACACAAAGATTTGACACCACAATCACTTGGTGGAGCTTTAAAATCGTTAAGAAGCAACTCTCTTCTGCACGTGTCCTTGTCTCTGCAATATTCTTTCATAGCGGTATCGTCAATCTGACCCAACTCCGTATTGGTATAGTATAGGGTTGCTACTGCCAATTGTCGATCGCGACCTGCTCTACCCGTTTCTTGTAGGTACAGTTCAATGTCGGTTGATGGTCCCCAGTGGATCACCCTTCTGATGTTGGGACAGTCCAACCCCATGCCAAAAACTACTGTGGCAACTATTACTCGGAGGGTGCTGTTACAGTCAGGAAAAGACTGAAGAATGCCGTTCTTGACTGATGAGTGTGTGCATGCTGAAAACATGTCAATGAGACGACATTGCTGCAAGGCATAACGGGTACCAATTGGCTCCATCATCTCCCTCCCCAAGCGATCTGCCATGAACATGTACACACCAGAGCACTGGCTATAGGTACGACAAAAAACAATTGTTCGATCCGTGCTTGTTCTTTTCGTCGAAGTTCTTCAACTTAGGGTGCAAATGTTTCCTCTAGTGTGCCGGGATTACCCTTCACAACATACTCGATGTTTGGCTTGTTTGAAGACACAGCAACAGTAACTGGATGGACCATACCCAGAGTTTTTGACACGCTACATCGTGTGAACTTTGTGGCTGTAGCTGTTAGTGTCATGATTCTGACCGTCTCTGGGACCAAACCCCTGATGTCACAAAGATTGGCAAACTCCTTCCGAAATGACTCTCCCCTGCGATGAGAAGAGTTTTGAACTGTCATAAAGTATAGTTCTGTCACTTTGACATGTACACTTACCATTTTTTAACACAATGTGCCTCGTCCACCACTAATGCAACCAAGTTCTGCTGGTAAACTGGACTCTGTAACATATCTCTCCACGTCATATTAGTCAGCAGGGCCTCAGGACTCAGATACACCAGCTGGTACTTCCCATCGCACACCACGTTCTCGGTCTCACTATCAACATCTCCCACATAAATGGTACGCATGTTTCTTTCAGTCATCTGTTTCACCTGGTCCTTCATGAGAGCCACAAGTGGGCTAACGACGATGACAATAGACTGTGTCTCAATCGACTTGCTCCCTCGAAAGATGTCAAAAACTTTCGGAAGCAAGCAGTAGCACAGGGATTTTCCACTGCCAGTAGGCAAGCATACAAAGACGTCTTTCCCACCCAGGAAGTGTTTGACCCCGAGCGCCTGATTTGGCCTCAACTCAGCATACCCCAGCTGCTCTGTACCTTCAGTAATCGCTTTGCACATGCGCTCGCTGGAATACTTATCAGCCATCTCTCTCGCACCTCCACGTGATTTTACGTGGTAATAATAGTTGTCACATGATCACTCCATTTTCATTGGCTCTGCCAACATTCCAGCAGCCGGAACGGAAACGTGGCGTAACCGTCCCGACTCACTTTCCCCTAATGAAGTGAGGCGGGCGTGCGAGACTAACTGCAGGTAAGGCAAGAAGATCTGCCGTTATTTGTTTCCTGTACTATTAGACACTAGCTACTTTTTGCCTTCTATTGCATGCAGCTAGCTTTTTATGCACCAGTCTTATGTGACCTGTTCCTGTGCATGTTTGGTCATTTCTACTTGCTTTTCGTAGCTCAACATTGCCATTGATTCATTACTAGTCGAACAGCCTGGCTCGCGAAAATATAGCAGCTTCACCACGCCCAGGTCGTGGGTTCATGCATAATTGTTTTGTCGCTATTCTTGCGACGGGCTGATTCGCAAAAATACCCGCACTTAGGCTATATAAATGCACCAGCAGCTATGGCTCACTCGCCATACTTTGTACTTGGGCAGTACTAAGCCTAGTTACTTGATTAGGCCTATGTAAACGATAAACAATAAGCTTACATGTATGTAGCCTCAAACCCAACGCCCAGATTTTATCTAAAATCTGGGCGTGTAAGGGCTGTGTTCGAGGCTAACATGTGTGCATGCACGAGCATATTTGCGGCTGCTAGTGTCTACGACTTGGTTACTGAACAGTGACAAATCATCTATAAAATCAAAAGCTTATGCAGTATCCTGAGTTAAATTTATTCTCAAGCCTACTTTGCCGAGTTCGCTATATGCGATTGTGCAGCAAAGCCTTCAAGGCCTAGAAATGAAGTAAAACTGGCTTAAACCGCAACACAGCGGCAACAGAATTCTCAAAATCCCATCCAAAAACTTGGAATCTTCCCGAAATCTCGCAAAATAAATGAAATCCTGAAATCTCGCGAAATCATGTCTGAAATCTTGAAATCTTGAATGAAATCCCGAAATCTGGAAATCCTGAATGAAATCCTGACGTTTTGAAATCTCGTACACATTTCTGGTGCGCTACGGACCCCTCGGTGTCACAGAGTCGAGTGAGAGTCAGCGAGTTGCAGTTGCGTTGGAAAATTGTGTTACGCGTATTGCGTACGCTAAAAAATAGCGGGGCATTTGATTTTGGATGTGCATTGTAAACGACAGCAATGTCGGCTGAACCAGACAGAAAAAGTGTTTACTCCGATGATCTTCGTTGGCGTATCGTATATCAACGCATCGGAATGCATTTATCATATGAAGAAATTGTGAACAACCTCAACATGGCTGTTAGCACGGCTTACCGCACAAATGCTCGTTTCGAGCAAACACTGAACGTTATTCCCGCTGCAGTGCAATCAAAAAGGTATGATCTGAGGACACCGGACGAGCGCAGTGAGCTCCATGTTATTGGTCTAGTTTTAGCAAACCCTTCGATGTATCTCAGTGAAATATGTCAGCATGTTTGTGATGAACTAGTCATCGAAGTAGCCCCACCCACTATTTGCCGCTTGCTCAGGTCCTACGGAATAACAAGAAAAAGGATCAAGAAAGTTGCACTGCAGAGGAGAGATACAGTTCGAGGTGCATTCCTGGCACAATGCCTTCTCTTTCCAGCAGAAACTTTCGTGTTTATGGATGAAAGTGGATCTGATGCCCGAGATCACATCCGTAAATACGCTTATGCACTTTGGGGCTTGCCTCCCATCTCGAAAGTACTCATTTCTAGGGGTAAAAGAGTGAATGCAGTAACTGCGATTTCAACAACAAGATTAGTTGGACTGGAGCTCACCATGTCAACTGTGAATGCGGATAACTTTTTTGATTTTGCAAGAGGATGCCTTATTCCAAACATGATGCCATTCAATGGCACAAATCCACGCCGAATAGTGGTTATGGATAATTTATCTGTCCATCGCGTACCTGAAGTCCTTGAGCTGTTCAGGACTGCTGGAATTTTAGTACTGTTCCTACCACCTTATAGTCCAGATCTCAACCCAATAGAGGAAACGTTCAGTTATGTGAAAAGTACATGCGCAAGCATGAAGAATTTCTCCAAGTCATCCCAAATCCAGTAGATATAATAAAGAGTGCATTTACAAGCTTAACAGGTGACAAATGCAAGAAGTGGATAGCACACTCAGGATACAATTTATAACTCAATGACATGACATACACTTGTATTATGCTCTCACTCATCATTTTGGAATGCATTGGACAAAAATGCTATGCATGTATGCATGCATGCGTGCCTATACAATCATGTATGTACCACAGTATAGAATCACCGTAATAATAATACATGGCAGTTAGTATCTATGGGCTACATAACCAAACAAATTATGTCGATTATAGCTATGTATAGAGTGCATGCAGATTACAGAGTGTCTGTAAAAACGTCTTTATCTTTCTGGAGGTTTTCATACTGTTCCTTATCAATACCTCCAGTGTCAAGCAGGGCACTCAGATCCTTTAGCTGACGAATGCATTGTGTGCGGTTATTTATTCGCTTACTTGGAGAGCGCACAGTAGCGTGGCTTTCAATTGCGATCTCTTTCTCATGTACAGCTGGCCATTACTCTCACTCACTTTCTTAGGTTTTTTGAAGTAGGGTACTGATGGCGGCTCATCAAGACTCTTATGTTTTCCCATATGAATCATGTGAGCCCATGTATTCATTTGTTCCACAGTATATTTGGACTGATGTTTCTCTGTCAGCTTCTTTACTAGTTCTTCAACATCTGACAATTTCTTTGCACACAAATCGGCCTTTGTACCCCCTGTTTTACTCTTCCGGGAAGGCACTTCTTCTCAGTCGCCTGGGATAGGAGAGGATCGCTTCCTAGTATTTCCTTGCGTCTCTGGTGAGTTTCATACATTTGCTTGAGGTCACCATCAGTATCCAACCACTGCTGTTTCCCCTTCACACCATGACCAGGCTCTACGTAGCCAATGCGGTCCGTTGGCACATGGAGCTCATCAGAAAGACATTTCTGCAACTCGTTCATTGTCTCAAACTGAGAGCCAGTTTTAAGTTTTTTCACATAACAATTAGATTTCTTGGATGGGTTAACAACCTTTACAGAATAGACATACTTCGGCACACACTTGGCTGCAGTAGTTGCACGCTCACACTGCAGATAGAAAGCACACAAGATCAGTATTGTATGACGTCATACTAATCGCTTATTTATAATTAATTACCTGTACTTCTGTAGTCTCAATATCAGAGTCTATCAGTACAGCTGAGCTCGAGGAACCAGTTTGAGTCGGAAAACCAGTCCCGGGGTGAAAGCCAGAGTCCAGGTAATATCTGGCAGTGAGCCACACTCCCATGGCCTCAGGTCCATCCAGCCAGGATTTACCCAAGGGCCACATGCACCTTGGTTGCCACTAGTCTCACTGGCTCGCGTAACTAGGTTACCACCTGCAATATCACCATCAAAAGGCTCCTTTTCCATTTCCATCACGAGGAACACAAACACTCGTTCCTAGATCGAACGGCCAGCGCAGAAACCGCCAAAAGTGGCACTGCACTCGATTGGCCCGCGGAATTGTGTGGAAGTTAAGATCGCGTACGCAATAATTTTTCCAACGCAACTGCAATACGCTGTACTATTGACCGAGGAAAGTAATTTTCCGGAGGGAAGCCGAGGCTTTGTCGGAGACCTTCCGTGGAAAATTACTTTTCAAGCTCAGGTTGGGGTAGTTCGGAGGATAGCTGTCTCGCATAATTTGGCAGCATGCATGTTCAGAGGCAGCCACTTGAAGCAGATTGAAGAGTCTTTGGGTTTTGTATCACTTGGAGTGTCCCTGGAGTCGCTGCAAACACTGGGCTGTGTATACCACTCTCCATGCTAAATATTGTGAGCTTGGCAATGGCTGAACGAATTCATATGCGTTGCTGCGCAATCGGATTGCTATAGGCACGTGCTCTAACCCTAACCTACATTACAGTCCTCATATCAGCGATTTAATTGGCTTGTACGTTACCACTATAATCTAATAAAGATCAGAATGCTCTGCCACATCTGTTCCATTAATGATTGCCGTAACAAATCCCAGTGTATAACATGTTCTTCTGTTTTATGCATTGCTTCTCCATGACATATAGTTATGTGCAGCAACAGTAGTAATGGCTCAAGGAAACCAACCGCAGAAAAGGGATCTTGCAGCCAAGGCATTCATGAGAACCTATGCTGCTCTTCATAATGCTATTGCGCAACCTGATGTGCCTAATTGGTTTGCTGTACAACTCTACAGTGACACGATAATCACACGAGAAACCAGAGATGCAGTCCAAACTTCTCCAACTCCTATACAGCAAGCAAGTTTGCTTCTCCAAGGTGTTGAATCTTCCATAAAAACTGATTACACCAGGCTGTGGACGGTAACAAAATTGTTGAAGAAACAACCTGTCCTGAAGCCTATTGCCAAAAAACTGCTTCAGCGGTATCGTAAGTTTGTTAATGTTCTATGTGCTATTATTTCTTTTTCTGATGTGGTAGCCTATATACTGTAAGGAATACAAATGCACTGTGTAAGACACTGAGGCATGTAATTGAAGAACTTGCTGTATGATTCTGTAAGTTCACGCCATGTTTTTTGTTACTAAGTTAATCGAATTAATCTAAAAATGTCAGCAGACGGCCACAGCTGGTTGTGTTACCCTGCTTGTGCATGCACGCAGGGTAATTATTGGAATAGTGAATTGGAGCAAATCTTTGAATTGTGATTCCGTGTTGAGCTTTCGTACACTCAGTCAAAGTTGAGGCTGTACACATTCTGTATTGAGAATCTTGATGGTTTGATTCAATGGCGTGTAGCTACGTACAACACAATATCAAGTATGTTTTCTCCCCAGAATGTAGGAGGCTCCCCAGCCCCACCCCTCCTAGGAATGCGGCCTAATGTTTGAATTGCTGTACTCTGTACAAGGAAGGATTATATCAACCGTGATTGGGTGCTTTAGGTGTAGTTTTGCAAGCTAATATGGTATAAGCCTGTATGCCCTAATACTGAAGGTATATGCATGAGGCTATCTGCATCCTTAATTTGTTATTCAAGTGGAAACCAGATTGCAATATTCATGTGTTATTGTATATCCATAGTTAATATTCATTGCTATTCATTGCTACTTAATGCTTGTACCAGAGAAGTGCAGACTCAATCAAGGGACTGTGCATGCTTAATGGCATGGCACTTGGGGCAATATTCATGTGTCACGGGACTGGACTTGGGGCAATATTCTTGTGCTATTGTGTTGAATTCTGTATCTCTGGTGTATGATGTACATGTATTAGCCTCATTTCCAGTCTCTACTCCCCAATATTTTCCACACATAGGAAAGTGTATAAAAAAACTGTGGAGTAGAGACTGGGAATGTGGCTGTGCTAATATTATTGTGCAGCCTTGGGAATATTATGTATAATATTATTGGATACTTATTAGCCTCGTGGCCTGGTTACGAGGCTAGATACTTATAAGGATGTAAGGTAAACCTTAACCCTCTATGTGAGCAATAGGGGTTCTAGTTAACTGAGACAAACCGACTTAGATTAAATTCACCCTGGATATTTTTGTGGTGTAGCAGCTGGTTTTAATGATAGTAGTTATAGTAGTTACCACTGTGTTGTAACCTTGTCCAAAATATGACTGTTTCTGTAGGTAAATTTGTCTCGGAGGCCAGACTCTCTACTGAAAGCTCGAGCTCTGGATCTGAAACTGACTCCACTGTACAATATCAAGGTACGAATCATCTTGGTAGATCAAGTATAGCTTGCATCCAGACTATAGTGATGCTATTATCAAGGAGGCAAGTTAGACTGAGCTGCGCATGTGCCCGTTTTGGCCAGAGTGCACATGGGGCGTAGTTCTAGCACCTAGTGAATGGCATTGATATGGCCCTCTTTCAAGGGATAGTTTGTGTGAACCAACCACACAACTTTCCCTCATTGTCAAAAAGAATATACAGTAGTGTGACTACTGCAATGGTTTTACTGATCTACGAGTTGGTTAAACCACAGCTATGAGGACTGCTTGGGAAATGAACGAGTGGCAATAATTCAATTAGAGCCCACTCAAGATCTCCCCCCTAGGTAGGGACACGTACATTATTCCTTAGAAATAATAGGTGCATGCATAAAAAAGAGAGAATAATTGGGGCGAGCATGTGTGAGCCTTCCCTTAGTGTAGATCTGTGCGTATACATGGTTGCAAATGCGTTACCATACCTATTCCAACGGCATGCTCTCAAAACTGTATACAAAACACGTATGCAAAACATGTGCATGCAGTTCTATAACACAAATGCACTAGCGCACTAGCTAGCCTCGCTTCCAAGCCAGAAGGCCCTACATGAAGCCATGGAGACTTCGCCCGGTCAGCTACTACGCTCAGTTACTGATGAAGTGAGAAAGGAGAGGCTTCAGAGATCAAGAGAACATGAGAGGGCCCAGGAGGGAGAATGACAGGACTAGACGCCATACTCAGACTGCTGAGCATACGGAGGCTAGGCTGCAGCACAACAGAGAGCGTCAGAGAGAGACAAAGTCTGTTGAAACTCTGGAGTAGTAGGAGCTAGGTTGCATCATGAGAGAGAGCACCGTAGAAAGAGCTACAGGGAACACGGAGAGCACCAGTTCAAATAAAGATGCTGAAATTCCATGCACAAAATTTTACTGCACTGGAGTTTACATATGTTCAGAGGCATTTTCTGGTCTGCACCTTCGTGATACTTAATGTACATTACCATGGCAACCACTTTTCCCCACACTTATAGCACTCACAGGAGGCCACATACAGGGATCATTGCTATACCTATGTACATTAAATCAGTTTCACTGTACGCGAATTAATTTACCTCGAGCATTTCTGTCAGAATAGAACGTGCTGGATTTGCCGCGAGTATTTAGTAGACAAAACAGCGACTCCCAGCTATGAAAAAGTATATGTGGTCTCTGTAATATTATAGACGCAAAAAGAAGCCATTAGCTACATCGAATTTCCAGCTTTTCTGAAATGGGACACGTAGACGGTAAGACGGTAAGTTTTGAGTGTACTAGCAAGCCTTAGTGTGGTAACTAGAAACTAGAAACTTTCTGTGATGCTTATATCCCCAGTTGTGAAGTAGAGTGGTTAGACAGATAGTCCATGCATCTAACTAGTCTCGCGTAGCCAGACTCTCGAACGTGAGGGGCGAGGTACCTCAGACTAGCATCAAACGCGGCCACTGAAAGCCTTAGAATGTGATGTTACTTACTTTCTTTCTTGCCTCCTCTTCGGGAGAGTACTGCCAACTTGCGGGTGATTATTAAGGACTGTTCAACAGGATATCTGCACTAGAGCTTTGAGTTCGGTGATAAAAGAGATAGCAAACTCTTGGAACTCTCTATCGTCTATCCAGGGTACGCCCAGCAGGGTTGAAGTGATTTCATCGGGCTCACGTGCCGGGTCGGGGACAACGACGTGCAACGCAAGGGGCATGGCTTGGAGCAGTTCTGCACGCCTTCCAGCGAGGGCAGGGCATGTAGCCAAAAAGTGGGTGGGGTCTTCATCCCCTTGATCACAGAGCCTGCAGGTGGAAGAACCGACCCTAAGCCCCCCTTTCCTCACCCGAAAACGGGCGGCGTCTATTTCCAGCCCATGGCAGCCAAGGAGCAGGCGTACTCTAAAATTATTCTTGGAGGTGAGGTGTAGTAGGTCCTTGCAATGTGTACTAGCCCAGAGGGGAGATGGGCTATCTGGTTGCCGGTCCATTTGAGTGAAGAGCTGAAGGTCTGATTTTTGCTCTGCTTCATCAAGTAGGGACATTTCTGCTCTTAACCGGATAACACCGGCCACTACCCTCTTCCAGACAGGCTTAGTTGGAACTCGCAGCAACATATCATTGGGGAAGGGGAGGTTAAGGGCATCTAGGGATTCTAGCACGATGGGGAGCCAAGCTTTGGCATTTCCTGTTTGCAATTGTTTGACCAGAACCTGGTGAGGGAGGGCGTGCTCAGGAAGTGATATCACTGAATGAATAAAAAGGAGCTTCTTGGCGGCTATTGTGTCAGCGATTGTCTGGGAACCCATTGCAGCAAGCAGGCCAGCGTTGGGGCAGCATACATGGAGACCTTGGATGGTACAAATAATCTTCCTGTGTGATCTTTCAAGCATTTCTAGTTCCGTTTTGGTAATGGCCCAGAGCTCACATCCATAGAGCATACGGGGAGACAAAAAGAATAGTAAAGCCGCATAGAGGTTATGGGGCGAATACACCCAAACCTAGACCCAGCTCTATTCAGTGCAAAAAAGGAAGACCCTGCTGTACTCATTTTGCGACTAGTTCTGTTGATGGTGGAGCGGCCAGAGAATCTAAGGACACCAGGGTGAGTATATTCTTCCACTATCTCCAGGGGATCACCGTTCAGCGACAGATGTACATTTAAGCTCTTGGGCTTGGCTGAACCAAAGGTCATGACTTTGGATTTGGATGCATTCAGCCTGTACCTCCATTTATTTGAGTACCTATACACAATGTCTAACATCTTCTACAGTTCCACTGGTGAGGAGGCCACCAGGGCTAGGTCGTCGGCATAAGCTGGTGCCCCTCTCCCATTTTGGCCCCAAGGTTTGACTGCTGCAGCTCTACTAGCAGATCATTGAGATAGATACTATACAAGAGGGGAATTAGTATAGCTCCCTACTTTACACCTTGATTGATAAAAAATGGTCTGGAGCATGTGCCCTTCCACAAGACTGAGCAAGATGATGATGAATACCACTTTCTCAACAGCCTCCAAGTGTGGTCCTTAATCCCCTCTGGAAAAGCTTGTTGAAAAGCCCATTGTGCCATACCGTATCAAAAGCTTTCCTCACGTCCAAGAGGGCGACGTAGGCTTTCCTTCCTTTCTCTCTGATGTGCTGAATGGCTTCTTGACAAACCATTGCTACCTACCCCTGGTTTAAAACCACCCTGAAGTGGGCTTAGCCGAGAAGCAACATCTGAGCGATCATGCAGCCTCTGTAAGATGACTTTCTCCAGTAGCTTGCCTACATTAGATAGAAGAGGGATGCCTCGATAATTGGAGGGATTTGTTGGGTCTTTATCTGACGATTTGGGAATGGGTACGGTCAGACCATGTTGGAGTGAATTAGGGATGTATTCGTGGCTGATAATTAGGTTGAAAAGTACGGAGAGGTAGGAGTAGGTCACCATCCATATCGCAAGTGTTCTGGCTGTATTTTATCTAGTCCTGCAGCTTTCTGCAATGAGAAGCTTTTAATGGCTGCTGCGACCTTGGCCTTGGTAATGGACACAAGTAGTGTGTCCTCTTGCTCCCCAGAGGCTGTTTCCATAGCAGCTAAGTCTTTGCATAGTTGATCCTTGAACGGCGCGTCGAAGCCAGTCATCTCAGGGGTTCCCAGCGCTTCAAAGTGTTTTGCCCAGCCTTCAAGGATCTCTTCACCGGCATATTCCACTCCGTCTACAGTGATCTTCCTGGAGAGGTCGCAGTGGGTTCCCATGCGATGACGTAAGAGATTTAAAAGTTTAGAGGAGTCGCTGCACTAGAGATCGAGCTCTTTATAGAATGCCATGTCCTGTTCCTTTCATAGAGTTCTCAGAGCCTGACGAAAACTTTGCTTACTGCCCAGATAATCAGCCCTGGCCTGATGAGTTGGATCCATTGGGCGTCCTGCTTGCTTCCACCGGCGCCATGCAGCTTTGGATTTCCTATGTGCAGCGTTGATAGACTGATTCCAACCCGGTCGCTTGTGGCTCATAAACTGCTTTTTTGGGAGGTTTTCCTCAGCAGAGGTTCTCATGGCAGTGCAGAGATCCTCCAGGAACTGGTTAATAATCTGGGGGTCTTCTGTGCAAGCTTCTGTGGAAGGAGCATTGAATTCACTAAGTCTGGTATGCAGGGACTTGGTGTATCTTTCCTCGATCTCCTTAACCATGAGTTTTTTCCAGTTGAGATTAGCCTGCTTGGGTTGTTGGGAACATGGAGCGGTGTGAGGATGGGGACATTTATCTCCACATACACAGGTAGGTGGTCAGAGGTATTACTGGGTTCAGCATCAGCTACATAGCAAGACTGGAAGTGAGGGAGGTACCGTTCAGCCCCCCGAAAATGGTCTATCGTTGATTTGCAGCCATTATGGTCTCCCTCATATGTATGAGACGAGGGGGCAGTATTTAGGTGCAGATGGGCAGATGTATAGCCCCAGCTTTCTAAGTATCGAGCCAGAATTCGACCTTGTTCATATACTACTGTAGTTGCACAGGGTCCCCCTTTCATACCGATGTCAGCATTTAAGTTGCCTGCAAAGATCACCATTGTACTACTATCGAGCTTATCTCTGATCATTCGCAACAAATCTAGGGACACCTTAAAAGCATCAGTGCAACCACTTCTTGACGGTAAATAGGACAAGAAGTTAGAATGTCGGTCTGCAACGTTTATACCTATACAGTGATAGTGAGATACTGTAAACTCTGATAAATAACCGGGGGCGGTTATAATCAGAATTAGCAGCCTCAATAGGCGGTTACTTTTACATGGGCGGGTATAATCACAGATCGGTTATTTTTGCAAAACAGCCGTTAATAGCATGGCAGATTTACAAAAACATCCCCTACATTGAGATCAGCCCGGTAGATGTGGTGTCCCTTGAGGTAGGAAGCCTTCTGGTAGGCAAGCTGAACGAGCCCAATAGCGCTACCTTAGCTACCATAGCTTAGTCTCGTTCCCAGAACCCTCCACGAATCGGAGCTAGGGTTTTCTCACTACGACTAACGCCGACTTCTTGGTTTTCACAGTCTGATTCTCGTTGCTATTCTGTACTGTCGTGTTTACGCATTAGCTGCACGCTCTGCTTGCTATAGACAATCACATGCAAACGCTATTAATTTTACAGATTCAATTTCCTGCCTGGGCTGCACGTGCAAATTATGGGCGGTTATGTTTACATAGACGGTTTTACACACGAGTAAACTGTTGTTGCAATAAATTGATCAGTTGTACTAGAGGGGCGGTTACCTTTAAGGGGGCGGTTATTTATCAGATTTTACGGTAGTTGAGGGAGCTTGCTGACTTTGTGCAGGGATTTGCGCCAGAGTATAGCCACCCCACAATGACCTCTTCTACACCTTGGTACGCAGTGTACAGTATCTACTTCATCAGGAGGGGCCAGCCCCAAAGCATTAAAATCATGGTGCAGACTATGCAGAGTGTCAAGCTCGTAACTATGGAGCCATTGCTTCGATATGCAGCACACATCTACCATATCTAGTAATTTGTTGAGGTAGGGGTATTAAATTGGATACCTCGTACATTGGACCCCCTCTGAAATTTTTGTTCCCCCCCTTCCCTCCCCCCTCCCTCCTTCCATGAAGAGTCAGAGATTTGAACAAGTCTATCGCATAGTTTTTACCAAGGGAGGCTTAGCTACTACAGATCTCAGGTTAGCAGAGTTTCTGAGTCCTTCCTGTAAACCAGCACTGGAAGCAGACGGCATGTTCGAGCGATCTGGAACTTGAACATCACAACAAAACAATACAGCTTCTGATGACTCGCTGGTCTGGACAAGTCTAGGCCCTAACACATATTTAATACCAAGAGAAACTTACTACAGATTCCAGGTTTGCAGAAGTTTTTGTAGGCTGCCTGTAAACAAGCATTGGAGTCGGACGGGCGGGACGGCACAATCGAGTCACCGATGCGAACTGGAATTTGCAAGCTTGTTTCTATTTTAGATCTGCTTTCGCAAGCCAGCACTTCTGATGACTCGCTGGCCTTTTTATGACCGTCATCTACGACCATCTCAAGTACGATAGTGAGTGATTGACAGGCAGTGGCTGCTTGTACACACAGTAGACGTGCGGAACTTTATTTTCAAGGGAGGTCCGAGTACTTCACTGCAAAACCAAAATATTTGTTCCGGGAGGAACATATTTTACGGGGGTCCAAATTTAACGTGACATGTCCTCCCGTGTGCAATGGGTTAATTAATTAAACAACCTGCTATAAGAAGAAGTGTACTGCTTCAAAGCTCAGTCTGAAGGGCAAGGAGAATCATGGCCAAAGTTCATTTGTGAGGGGTATACCGTATAGTGGGAAAATTTGGCGAGGACTTTAATTTGGCGGTTTGGCAATCGGTGACTGTGCTGCTAAATTAACTTCTGCCAATGTTTTATTATGACATCACATCGTGTAATTGCATTCCATGAAGCGCACTAGAAGTATGCAAGAGTATCTAGACCCACTTCACCGGTGGGTTTTTTGTTTGGGGTAGCTACATGTAGCTAGACTATATATTTGCCGTGCAGTCTCTGAAAGCTGTCCAAACTTTTTGGACAAAAGAACTTGCGATTTAAGTGGCTTCGTGTGGTGTATAAGTGAGGCATGTTGTTGTGATAAGTGCTGAAGAAGGTGAGCTTTGGAAATAGGGCGATAGGAATCAACTCACCTTGTTTGAGCTGTCTTGTTTTACGTTGGGAAAGCCATTGTGGAAGGCAAGAGCAATGAGGACTAAAGCCATCATGTTTCAACAATTGAGTAATCTAGACCATTACTGTAGTGTAGTTGAGCGTGCCAAGGCAATAGTTTGTCAATGCGTTGCTCGCAATAGATGTATATCAACAGTTTGAACAATAATGTACAATCTGGTGTTTCTTATTATACTCAGGTGATACAAACCAAAAATATTGAAATGAAGATGATGAAATATTCCTAAGATGAGGTATGAGGCAACTTCCTTGCTCTATAAAACTGCACAGGAAATCAAATAACTAAGGGCAAACAACCTAGGTGAATAGTATGAAATAAGTGACCTGTCTAGGAAAATGAACGCAGCATCCTGTATGACATAAACACACACTTCCTGTACAAAACGTAACCAAATGAGAGAAAACAACCAAATAGAACAATAATAATATACTCATGTTGCTGCCGTAGCGCTTACGCCATCGGCCACGCACCCACATACGCAGGCGGAGCTTGAAAGATCTCCAGTCAGAGGACAAGAGCAAGAGCAACCAGATATCTCACCATTACCATCCTGATCGCCATATAATTTATTCTTCCTAGTATCCCAGATTAGTAAAATAAAACTCTTAACTAGCCTTAATAAAGCCTTAAAATCATATCTTTCCCAATTCTCACACCCTAAAGCGAAGCCCGTCCTCTCGAAATTATTGAGTGCACTAAACTCTTCAAAATTTCAACCCAACAGATTGTCTAAGTCTTCCATGAAAGTATTTCTAATAGAATCTTATACCACTGAAGCCATACTTTACAAAGGCACCGACTAAGGAATATTAGTGGAAGACAGGATGTGGTGAGGGAAATATACATATTCCCCTGTGGCTAGGGCAATATACATATTGCCCTCCTTAGAAGCACTGCAAGTGTTACAACTAAAGCCCATGCATGGCTTTTGTGTGTGGTATGTAATAGTTATATCCCTGCAAAATGGTGTGTATCAGCCATACATGCCTGAGGCGAAGCCAAGGGCATATATGAGCTGATACACACCTTTTGCAGGAATATAACTATTATATATCCTGTTACCATAGCAATATGTTATGACAGCTAAACTACATCAAGCAGTACTTTTACCTTGCACACATTGCATTGGCTTCTGCAATGCACTTATGCCTATACTATCACAATCATTATGGTGTGTGTGTATCCGGAATATTACACAGCTATTACCATAGTAACAGGATATATAAGTCAGTTAGACCATGCCTCTATCTCGCGTTTTATCTGTTATCCACTCAGCATTATTCAATTATCCCTTGGGCTTCGCCCTCGGGGATAAATGAATAATGCTTTCTGGAACTAAGCGCGGCAATTTCTTGCCAGAAGCGCCCAGCAATTCGAGAGAGAATCCTCCACACCAGGCCATTCTCAACAGCGTTTGAATGCAGTATGTTGACGTCATCAGCAGTTTTCCATGGAAATTGCCCACGTTTGACGTTATCAGAACGTTACCATGGAGATTTCTCATGGTTTTACGTCATTTCTCATGGTCTAAGTCGGTTAAACACTGTCCTCGTAAGGTTTCTCTCAGTTTTGACAACCTTAGCATACTACGCCTTGGTAATTATGTTTAAGTGCTGCGGTTGTCAAAACCTCTAAGAAACCTGTACTCGGTGTCTAACCTATACATAGAATATCACTGTCATTGCCAGTCAATCTAACTAGATCAGACGAAGTTGAGTCAGGTGACCCCAACTTCGTCACAATTACCATACACCACGTGGAAAATAGGTCCATGAACCACACGGAGTTTTGGAGAAAAGATGTCAACAAACTTCTGAGGATTTATGCGAAACCTGAAGCAGAACCCCATTGCTTGGTTTTTATCCTTCCAAAGAACTCAAAAAGCTTGTCCTGCTAAGCCACTTAGCCAGGCCCCCACTGATCCAGTTGCTGTGATTCTTTCCTACCCCAATCTGTTGGAATACACTTGGAAGGTTTGTCCAGACTGTGTGTAGAGGCTGGTATTTTGGAGCGAAAGACTACATGTAATCGCAGTCTTCATGCAACCGGGGCTACAGCAGTCGAAGTACTTGAAAATTGATATTATGTAAAACTGCATGGCCATACAGGTGCTGCAGCTCTACAAATGACTGTTGGTGGCACAAGAGAAGGTTGTTTCAAACATTCTCATGTCTGGACCTGGAACAGCACTCTCAAAAATCCCAACTTCAGTTACAAATGTGAGCCCTAGGGAAGCGACCTCAAAAGTCCCAGGTGTAGTTACAAATGTGAGCAAGCTCAATGCATTTTCCAAAATATCAAAACCAAATATCTCAAGTCAGTTCTGTTCTGTGGGTCCATGTTCAGCTTAACCTCCAGCAGCAGACTGAACCTTCATTGGAACCAATCGTGAAGAGTTTAATGGGATAGCTCAGTATACTACCCAGACTATTGAACACTGCTAGCTAGCTTTTTTTTTAGCTTTTCAGATCGATGATTATGTGCATTGTGGATTGTATGGTGCAATATTCTTGATTATGTGCTACTTTCGGTGTAATATATAGACTGTCTTTTGGTGCAATGTACACGGGAAGCAAGTGCAGTATGGAATATATTGCACTGCTGGCACCATTGAACTTTCTATGCACGATGCTGCAACTCATCTTTTATTACTAGCCTACCAACTGTGGAAATATTTACTCAAGCATAATTTTGCGTACTCGTTTTGTGTTGGCAATCCTGTGTTTAGTACATGCACCAGTATTTTGCCAAACATAGTTACCACCAAATTCTCTGAGTTGTATATACTATGCACGCTGCATCTCCTAGTCTACACTGTTAAAATGGTGGTGTAACATTGGCACCTGTAGTGTTACGTCAAGCATATCTTAGTGGTGCTATTGTTATCCCTGGTAGTGTAATACAACACTGGGTTCGTTGCTTCAGCACCAACAGAGCTGGATGTAAAACCATAGGGAGTAGAAATAGCACCCATAATGAGATTCGAATAATCAGGGGTGCATTGATAGTACCAGAGGTGTTAATCCAAGCACACTTAATAGTGTTATCATTAACCCAATAGGTGTAATGTAACTGTACGTTTGTTGATTTAGCACCAATATAGCCTACTATAAACCATGAAGAGTTAAAACGGCACTATAAATAGGTTTCATATACTTGAACATGTTACTAGTTCAAGCCAAGTAAATGCATGCACAGTAAAATCCTCTACTCATTCATTCTCACATGCATAACATTCGCCTACAACAGAATTCAATTAGAATTGTTGTTGTAGTGGTGTAAACAGACTTGAATGTGCATGCATGGTGTGTCAGGCATGCATGCATGCATAGTATTATCAAGAGTGCATCTAGGGTGAATACTTTAATGTAATGTACAACAATAAATCAGCATCAAATCTCGCAGGCCTCACTGGAAGCACCTGCATACTAGCAAGCTCCTTAAACATCTTCAGTGATACAATTTCAGTTCTCTTCACAACCCAAGAGTGAAAATGTGAGTGGAAATCAACCACCAGAAGCTCTCTCAAACCGATCCATATCACAGAGGCTGCAGAAGGGAAGATGTTGACCACCTCACTGAACGATGGCTTATCACTGTCGTCGATGTTAGTAATCACCGCAACTCCTGGCTTCACTAAAACGCCATCCACCTTGACCCAGTTTGCACTGTCAGAAGTGAATAAAGACAAATTTAGTATACTGTTTTCCATATGCATAACTAGAGTATGATCACAATCTGGAACAGTGAGAATAATTTCCTGGTATATGGACTATTATGATATGGAGAGCATGATGGGGGAAGTGCTTACCGATAGACGCGATCTTCTCTAATACAGGTAGCTAGTTGGGCTGCAAACTCTGTACTTTCCACTGCTACCTCCTTTCCTGCATGTGGCAAGAAGGTATTACATGTATTCAGTGTATGCACGTATGTGGGTGTGTGTGCATGCATGCTTGCGTGTGTGTGTGCGTGAATGTGTGTGTGTGCGTACGTGCATGTGTGTGTGCATGTGCGTGCGCGTGTGCGTGCGTGTGTGCATGCATGCATGAGCGTGTGCGTGCATGTGTGTGTGTGTGTGTGTGGCCACCACACATACATACATGGGGGCGGGGGGGGGGGGGTGGACGGACGTCTACATATAGTACAATGTACTAATTTGCAAAGGTTATTCCGAAAGGGGCATGAAGTAGCATGTAAATATATCCTCAGTCACTCTATAATAAGCACGCACCTGGTCCAATCTCCACGATATTTGAAAAAAAGCCCTCTGAAGAAAAGGCGTAACACTGAAAGCACTGATGTCTCATGGCAAGTGAGTAACACACGTTTTTGAAGTTACCCATGGTGTGTGCCAGCTGTTTGAAGTACTGGTGTTTAGCCTCGTACCTCATGGTCCAGTGCCGTACAAGTGGGCCAATACTGCAAAATTAGTACAAACGTGCACGGCAGCATCATAACTTTGGTAAGTGCATCATTCATATTAAATTTACTTACAGATCAAGGTACCGTGGGATGTGGACCAGGAAATGCATCTTGGGTATAACAGAAGCATTTGGGTAGAGGCACTGAAATTGAATCAGGTGACTTTCTAGCACAACTTGCAGATATGCAGGTGTATCTGGGCGAACTACTTGGGACAAGACCAGCTCCAGGATATCCAAAAGCTCTAAGTAGTGCTCCCAGTGTGGGTCACCTTCGGGAACTTTTTTTCCAATCAAAAGTGGCAGGTAGCGTGCCAGTGTCCACATCTTCGTGGCTATAGCAAGAAGAGGCATATGCATATACTCATTTATAGCCTGAATATAGCTACTGGTATAGTTTAATTAATGCTCCCTTATATACCGGTGCAACTGTAAGTTAAATTTCCATGTAATGCTCTCTTAGATAATGCACTGGCTCTTTACAGCTGAGCTATACGATAGTAGCCAATGAAAAAATTGACTTCATACCTGACTGATTCAACTCCGTATTGTTAGTAGATGAGAATGTGGTAGGGAAGATCTGAGTAGGTTTGGTGTCCATGTAACCATACCGGAAATTTCGAATTCTGGTATTCAGTTCATCCAGGGTAAACAGAACTTTCTCTTGGATAAAATGCCTTAGCATCAGCTTTGTCTTGTACGGGACATATCCCTCTAGCAAATCATGCATTACATCTGGAGGTAAGCCCAGGTCACAAACGTTGTAGAACTGGAGGTAATTCAGTGGAGTCCTACGGTTGATTCCATAGGTGGTAGAATGATAGGTGGCATCTTCTGCTACTTCAAGATGATCACACATCTTTCGATGCTCTTCAGGGGTTCGCAGTACAAACATCTTCTCATGAAACTATAGAAGGGGGAGTATAAATTTTCCTCCCCTTAACCGTTCTTATATATGTGTAGCTATAGCTCCATAACTTACTTTAAGTTTCATATCATTGCTGCTTGCCATGCACTGTCTGCATGGTCGCAATGCAGTGAATCCTTCTTTGAAGCCTCCCATGGCATGACTGCCTAGGTTATCGGCTGGAGCTGTAACTATGCTTCCACGAAACTCCTTTTCTCCTTCACAAGTTTCAAAAGACACACCCTTTGCAAGGGTCAAATGAAAACATTGAGAATGTCATACAAAAGTCAGCTGCATATAGTATTATTATGTATATATGCTGCACATAATAACTATGCCAAATTTAAAGCTGAAGCTATAAATATACATATATAGCCATACCTTTTCAAGTTTTGCAACATCAGCTGTGATATACCGTAACACACTGTCCATTCCGTACTGTTTTAGGTGCTCATTCTTGATCAGTGCCAAAAGCTGGATCGACTTTAGAGTTGATCTATACTTCGGATGGAGATTGCCAAGTGTGAAGTAGAAACAACCTACATGCATGCATGTGTAAAAGCAGTAACAGTCACTCGAGCTCAGCCATGCAGTATATATATATAGCTCGCTAGACCCTTCTTCTCCCATCTGCCTTGAAAAACGAAAAAGAAAGGAGAGGGAGGGCATTGGTATGGAATGAGTAACCACTTTATAGGTATCTACATACCAAGCTTGTGAATTTTTCGGCTTGCTCCAAGTGGATTACACAACTCCAACTCATCGAAATATAAGAAAATCTCAAGAGCATGCGAGTCACTCCCCCAAAGGGCATGAGAGGAAGCATGTTTGCTGTCACAAAAATCTGCTACCACATCATCACTCCTCTTGTGTCCGCACACAATCTACAAAAAAGAAACTTCCGTCATCAATACACATGCATGTATCAGCTAAGTGAATATGGTCTTGTTTACCTCCTCAAAAATACTGCTGTTCTGAAGTATTCGCTCCAACACTTCTAAGAGAGGCACGTACATAAACTCATCCTTCACTTCAACAAGCTGCCTTCCAGTTCCCTGCGTTTGCCATGACTGGTATGATCCCAGTGTCACACGGACCGGATTCTAGTTAAAAGTAGTAATATACATGTTACTACTTGCATGCCTGTTAAGGGTATTGTAGTATACTGTGTGGGCGGATCAAACACTCTGGAAAGTAATTATCAGTAATAATTCCCTCTCTTAATATATTATTTTCAATCAAGATACTACAAATTGTTTATAGCATACAATTAAGGGAGGGGTGTATCTGATTGGCCACGTCCCCCGGGTCTCAGCCCTACAAACCAGATACATGCCATGCATAACTCATACTAGTAGCCTCACCACAAAGTTTAGGTGGCTCTTGTAGAAAGCCAGCTGACGGTGGTACGTATCCAGACCATCGAATGGACGGCAAAACGGAGATGACTGCGAAAATAGCTCACGTAGGCCAGGGATGTCATCCATCCTTAGGCCAGCTGACTGGAGCACTGAGTCAACAGCACCACCGAGCTCAGATATGGAGACAGTGCACAACTCTGTTACCTCTTGTAGCACACTATCAACACAAGTTTGTGTTAATCTTCGTGCTTCTTTTAGTTTGAGGATCCACATTGCTGTGTTTGCCTGTTGTGGAGTAGGCCTCCTACCGGTACCGGTAAAACCTGAGCTATCCATGTCTTCAACAGTATTTCCTGAACTTGAAGCCAGACCATCAGGCTCGTCATGAACAGAGTATTGGTTACGGTGATGTCGCTGGATATGCTTTCGATATGCTGATGCACTTTCGAAGCCTACCATGCAACAAGTCACATGAAAGTCTCCAGAATGCACTCGGAATAAATGCAACTGCAGTAGCTGAAAAGTTGGAGCTGTGAAGTTACTGCACATTGGACACACATGTGCCATGTTATCTTAACTTGTGTCACTGAAAATCGATCCTATATTAACTACATCACATTTGCATCCTATAAAGATATTCACATCTGTATCCTATACTCACAGAGGCGAATCCAGCTGCTGAAATTATCGGGGTTAACGGTGTTTTGCCGGTTTGCTGTACTGCGCATGCGCCAACACCGAACAATGACATCATTACTTTTCGCAAAGAATTGCAGCTGCTACCTACTCTCTTTGTTCGCAAAAGGATTGCGGCTGTTTCTCTTTGTGATTTGAATTTTCTACAGTTTAGCAGCTCTGAGTTTCCAGCGAACCCCGTTTTTCATCAGTGGCGCCTCTCTGCATTATAACCCGGCATCCAAATCGGTGCAATTCACATCGCCGTCCGACATGGCTAGCCGCTTCGCCCCGCTATCGATAGCAGCAGTCTGCAGTCTGTTACAGACGAATGGCTTTGACGACGAAGTTGTGGAAATATTTCGTACAAACAAAATTGATGGTAGCACACTTCTTGAGTTAAACTCAGACGATCTCAAGGAACTAGGAATTGTCGCGCTTGGAGACAGAAAAAAGCTGGCGAAAGTTAAAAGCGCAATGGCGGCACCTTCACCAGGCCCCAATGGCAAGACTAACACCAGCTGCAGTACCCCGACTCACAAGGTATTTTTATTCACAGTCCTATATTTTCGCTTGTCTGTTGTTTTCTTTTGGCAAATAAAAAAAGGGCTAGTCAGATTGCATATAGTGCTACATTTAAGAACACAACCTCGAGCTCCCATGCAAGGTCTGATTATTCCCTGTAGCATTATATATACTGCATAGTCTTGCTTGCCCCTTTTCACACGTCTTGAAGGGTAAATACTACAAAATTGAGATTATAATGAGAAGCAGCTGTATAGAAGATTTAAGACGTATAATTATTGCAAACAATTTATTTCATCTGCACACATGCATACACAATTTTAGAAGCCCAATGTCAGTTGTGCCAGTTCACAGTTGTTTCCACAACCTGATGAATCTGACAGCGACAGCCTTTCTAACGACAGTGTGATGAGCATCCCGATGCCACCTACAAGCATCAAGGTTTAATAATACATGGCATTATTCCTGTTGTATAAAGTCTAAAATAATGACACCCTATAAAAATCAATACAGCAAAATGACACGCGTATATATATAATAGCTTGAATGCCTGTAAATTGTCTGCCTTGTGCATGCATTCATTTAACATGTATGAAACATTTCTTGCAGAATTCGAAGAAGCGCAAGTTCAGCTGTATCGACGATTCTGATTCAGAAGATGAGTCTCTTCAAAATCTTCCTACAGCCAAGAATGTAAGGATCATTAGATACTTCTATTGAATAAATGTAGTATATACTTATCCATGCTAATTATGGACTTATATATACTCAACTGCTCAGATGGTATATGCATACTACATGTACAACTATATTCTTTTCGAATTCCATGCAGGTTGAGGAACAGACTACTGGTATGTGCACCCCCAACAAGGTCACAGGAGATGAGAAATTGGAAGATGTGAGTTGCCTCAGGAGCTACCGCATGCACAATGCAGTGCAAACATATTCTGTCAAATGGCATTAGGCTCGGGATAGATGGTTACTTACTGTGGCGCCTAGCTGTCGCTCAGCATTGCTGCAGTTTCTGTATATAAGTGTTTTCCCTGCTATAGCGTAGTCTGCTACTCCGTCTTGATTGAGTCTTGATGCTAGTTAGTCGGTTTACCGTATTGTGTCGAACGGTGCAGCCTTTCAAGCTTCTAGTTTTTCTTACAGAACTACCAACTCTTGTTAGAATGATTTAGGTATAGTATATACAAGATAGATAGATCACTGCGTAGTGGGTTGTATGACCCGTTATCTACCTTGGGAAAAGTTATCTCCCTTGGACGCCTCGGAAGTTCCTCGGCTTCCGTGGGAGATAACTTTCTTGCGGTAGATAATGGGTCATACATCTCGCTGCGCAGTGATCTATCCTATACATATACACCTCATTAAATTCAACATGATATAACATATGAGCCATGTTCAAGCAGTGTATATCATCGCTATACCACCTGCTGGTGTTTGGAGGTTTTTAGAAATGTTACAGTACCGCTAGGGTCGCATGCATGCAACAAGTGCCAAGTGGTAAAATTATAGCTCTGATACACACCTCCTGGCCATGGTACCATATTACATAGCTGCTGTGATTTTGACCTGCACGGTTTCTCTTTGCAGAGCACACTACTCAAGCCCGAGAAGCCAAAAATGTCAATCACTCCTGATCTCATGCAAGGTGTTCCAGATAGACTTGATGGATGGGAGGAAGAGTTTGTTGTTCCAAAACAGTATTCTGGGAGTGTCATGGCTGCACTGACAACAGGTCGCATTACATCTAATGTCAGGTCCCAAATTACACAGGATGTAGCCACCAAAATGTTGAGCTATTGCAAATACCCCTCACCTGAGCAATACGAGAAAGTGGCTCAGAAGCTGGTGGAATGTTTTCCCATCCTGAAGGACTCTATGGGGCTTGGTCATGTAAGTTCATCATAATTATAATTATTACAAATAGGACATGCAACTGTATACATAGGTAGTCAAGTTGTATTAGCACTAGTCAGAACCAGCTATATACATATACATTTCAAGAAGCAATAATTGTGCATGATGATTTGTCCAGTAAATTTACATGCAGCTATTTTTAATACTTCCATACAGCTCTCATGGACAAAGGCTCTCAAAAATCGATTCAAGAATATGAGGCGGGTGCCACGGTCAGCACGCACTGGGTTAGATTTCACTCCACCAGATACCAACAGGAAGAAAAAAAATGCCCTTCACCAGAATTGGTCCCAGAGTACCAGTGGTCGAGTTCTTGATGAACTCACCTACCAGCGGCACAAGACTGCCTTAGTGCGAGATCATGAACGTAAAAAGACAAGCACAGAGTCTACCTTGATAATGATGCGAGAGACAGCAGCCAACAGACGGCAGTGGATTCAAGAAGAGAGACCTACTGTGACGGTCATAATCAAGGAGTTTCCCTACCTCAAAGACCCTCCTGTAGTAAGCTTTTGACATAGTAGAAATCGTGTATACAGAACAGTGGGTAGTCAAGCTAGCCATAGCTTTTACTAAATGCAGTTTACACTATATGGAGCATTAATATTCTTCCTGTATACACATGCATTAGCTGATCGAGGAGTTCAAATCCCTCACTCTGCTGAATTCATCACCTGAAGACACGCTAGGTCTCAACTGGGTGAGGATGAGGGGGAAAGTTTTGGAGTTGGCAAAACTGGAGAGTAAGCCAATGATGAGTTCTCTGCTCCAGCTGGAAGATAAAGACATATCTGAGGGTAAGATCAAAGAAGTGCACTATCTTAATTTGAAGCTACATGACCTGTACTGCCTACTACAATATCTGTGTTGACAGTCACAACTGCATGTAATTGGGGCAAAGGTCATGCAATAGATATAGATATATATAAATATATATGTAAGCACTATGCATGCTCACACTTGCCATGCATGCATGCATGATGTCAACAATTTCCACTTTAACCTCCTCTCTGCAGAGAACAAGAATGGAGTAGCTCTTCTCCTGTTACCTATGCTTCTTGACAAGAAGTACAAGAATGGAGGAGAGAGTCTGCTTCAGTTCTTGGAGGTGAGTTTTCTTTAGTAACACTTTAGGTGTATGAATGGAATGATAGCCTTGTATGCAATTGCCAGCTAAGGCTGCAGTTTAGTTGAGGTCTGTATGTACTGGAGCATTAAAATAGTCTCATACCCAGTTTCCACTGCCAGTTTTTTTTTAGATGTTGGAGAAAAGCGGCAAGGAGGTAGTCTTATGCCCAGACCTCGGCTCCTGCATGGCCTGTTTGATGTTGGGCAAACTACAGCCAGTATAGCCTGTACAGGTAGATTAGATGCACTAGCCCTGCATGGGTACGTGGCTAGAGACTTCATGCAGCATTGTGTATTATAGATATCCATGGTGGCTACATGTAGATGGATATTGATGTCATTGTATGTCTCTCAACATACAGGATGGAGAGGACCCCGACTCAGCTCTCAAACAAGCCAAGACGAACTCTCCATATATGATGGCATCAGGAGATGATCTACTGCACATCCAGCAGTTTCAGATAGTGGTCGAAAAAGTAATTTTATGCTCTGTTAATACTTTCAACAAGGCGTTAGTATGCTTGTTTGCAACATATTATGTGTTCGATATGGCCTACCCTAGGGAATGTAAAAATTCCCTCCTTTTTCTTGAGAAAGCTCTTCTTAAGCTTACAAATGCAGAAAAGATGAGTAGTAGTGCTCTTGCAGCTGTAAGCACCATGGACAAACTGTAGACGCTTACATGTATAGCTAAGTGAGCATACTGTCTCAGTCGTGAACCTTGTACTCTTTGTTTATGCTTTTTGTATAGTATACTGCATTTGTATATATGCTATAATGTGAGTTTTGAGGAACACCCATTTCTGGTGTTATAGTTTCCTTTCGGTGCTAATTTTACCAAGGAAACTGGTGCAGTTCAACGCCAGGTTTACATTCTAGAGGTGTTGATTAAGCGCTCACAATTGGAGTGACCTGTATTATGGGCTTCAAAGAACACCACCTTTTAGTGCTAATATAAATCAACCAGTGCTAAATGTACCCACGAATCTGGTGTAGATCTACAACATGTTAAGGTTTAAACTAGCACCCTTTTAGGGGTGCCAAGTGAGCACTCCCATCTAGAGTCACTGAGTGGACACTCGAGCAACACTTCTTTTTAGTGTTAAAGTAACACCTCACTTTTAACAGTGTACCGGATGGGAGATGGATATACAGTTCCAGGGCTCATGACTCCATGTGTAGGATTCTCATACCACTTTTGGATGTCATATTCTTCCCACTCATCATCATACCGTTTACATATACATGTACTAGCACTTGGTTTTGAAATCACCTTTGCAAAATTAGCTACTTGATGTCTAAGTGTAGAGCATAATATTATCAATACTTTAACGTTAGTTCTGTCCGTGTGTGCATGTATGTGTAACGGATGTGACGTCCGCTAATCATCACCCTCGAATGCGTGAGAAGACGCGAGAAGGTCGTGACATCATCATACAGTACACGTGCACTTCGACCACTGCATGTGTTGAGGGTCAGTGGATCAAAGTGGCCAAATGCAATTCTGCTATTTTGGTACACCAAAATAGTGTATTTGAGGATTTGCAGACTTGAGCAGGCCAGCAAATCTGTGAATTCACTTTCCGGGTAGCCACAAGAACTGGACCCTGGATCCTTGACAGTTTAGCAAAGAGAGTGGTTCAATGTGGCCATTGCATATCACTGCAGGAATGCAGATTTGTGAATTTGCAAACTTCCCAGGAAGTGCAATCTGCAAATATGCTTTTCAGTTCACAATGCAGAAATGCAGATTTGTGAATTTGCTGACATTGCAAATCTGCAATTCTGCTTTTCAGTTCTCAATGCCGAAAAGCAGATTTGCAAATTTGCTGACGTTGCAAAATCTGCAAACCTGCTTTTCAGTTTGCAATGCTGAAATGCAGATTTGCAAATTTGCTGCAATGAGCACTTTGAGCACACTCTATCACAAAGGTTAGTAGCTAGATAGTCATGTAAGCATGCACAACTGTAGTAATCTGCTTAGTACGTTAGACAAACAACGACGATGTGCATTAAATTGAGTCAGTGCCATTCACCTGCATTCCAGTACATGCATGCCAGTACATGTAGGCTGTGGCTGTGAAGAGCTAGGCTTCGGTCCTAGCTTACCTGTTTTGTTTTGTAGTTCTTTGCAGTCTCTACTTAGAGATTAGCACTGCCTCCACATGGCTCAGGCATAGATAATATACTTTTAATATCTCAACCTATGGCTCAGTCAGGAACATGTGCTTTGGCTGTTGGTGTGCACATATACTCTGCACTTTTCCCCACTGTGATGGTCAATTTTCGGCACAAACGTTGAGGCCTGAATGTAGAGCCTCCACGTGGCTAAGTCAGCAGCACTACTGCATGTCATTGGCAGATGCTAAATGTTTCATAATCACATGACATGGAGGTAGCACTTTTCCTTTCTATCCGTAGACAGAGCGAACGAAGTAAGCGAAAGTACTTGTATTATTTACTTGGAATACGCAAGCGAAATATGCCTCGCGTAGCATATGGTGGCAGTTATTTGTGCAGGTTGGGTAGTGGTTAGCCTCGTTCCCAGGCCACTGGGAACGAGGCTAAGTAGTGGTAAATTGTGGTGCATGGTAGTCTAATAGGTGGCTTGAGGTACCGGTATATTACCATGATGTGCAATTATTTGTACAGATCTATATCAAAAGTTGATGCGTGCATGCAAGGGGCTGACTCACGAGACTGAAATAATCTCAGCTTAATGCTAGTCTAGCTAGCTATCCCCAACTTTTACCCCCCCCCTACTGCAAGCGATCCCTAGGTGGGTAGAAGTTGGGGATAGCTAGCTAGACTAGCTTAATGCATGCTGGCTTGAAATACCGTTGGCATCTTGCAATTGTGTCGTCGGTTTCCAGCGCTCATATCTCAGCTTACAGTACGGCTACACAAACTCTACAAACCTGGGAGCTGCTAACGAAAAAAGTGGAGAGCCGGAATGCATGTTGGCTAATACCGTTGGCTAGTCTCGCGGGGCCAGACTCTAGACGGGAAAGTTAGAGTCTGGTCAACTGCCCATATACGACTCGTTGTAGCACCCACCAGACTTTGGTGGGTGACAATTAGGTGTTGTACCGCACCGTTTACATTATGTAAGCGTTAATCGTGTTAATCGCTACGGCTTGAACAGTCACAGCACTCACCTCAACTCGTCAACTTTTTGCACGTAGCGATTAACGCTTACATAATGTAAACGTTGCGGTACAACACCTAATCGTCACCCACCGAAGTCTGGTGGGTGCTACAACGAGTCGTATATGGGCAGTTGACCAGACTCTAACTTTCCCATCTAGAGTCTGGCCCCGCGAGACTAACCGTTGGCATCTTGCGATCGTGTCATCGGCCTCCAGCGCTCATATCTCAGCTTACAGTACAGCTACACAAACTCTACAAACCTGGGAGCTGTAGTAAGTCTCCCTTGATAAAACTACATGACAAATTTGTCCAGACCTCTGACTCTGTCTGCCGTGATTTGGAAGACGCCGTCCAAAAAAACGACAAGGCAAGAGACACCATTTTGAACACGTGCCTTGCCCCCGGGGGCCAGAGTCGAGCAAACTTTATAGTCGTATATACGTATACGTATATATATAGATATATATAAGCGCTAGCTGAGATTGTTGAGCCCATAGCACGGGATTATTGGCCTCGCTGCGCTCAGCAATAAAGCAAGATTGAACAATGATCATAAATACATTAATTCATGGGCCTGTTGTGCATGGATTCCTATGTTCCTATAGGTAACACCCCTCATTATATCATATTGATTGACTTTGTTCATATGTTGAACCACTCACCTGCAGCTCTTGCATATTATTATGACAGGAATAGCTTTTCAATTATATACACTTCAATATGTTGTTCTAGGTGCCAGAAAAATCTCAATGCCATCATCAGAGAAAGTGTCCCAGTTTCCTGAGTCAACACTTGGTAGCTCTAGTGGAAGTGACCATGTACCCCAAGGTCAAAATAAAACCTCCAACAGCTTTCCCTATCTTGACATACGGAAACTGAGTGAGTGTGAAAAGTTTGATCTCCAGTGCAAACTGCAGAAAGACTCTGACAAGATCATTGATGCGTTCAGTGATCTGACACACTACACAATTAATTCCATAGTTTCTAGTGGTGTTTCAGTCAAACGACTTCATGCTCGCTTAAGCAGCCTTGGGGCCTACAAGCCAATCTATAAGCAAGTTCCTCTCCTGCGAGACCATTTGGATGAAATCGAGAGAGCAGAAGATGTTGATCATGTGTTCAGCATCTTGCAGAAGTACTACTCATTTTTCAACTACTACATCATTGAAAAACTTATTGGCTGGTTCGGGACATCAGAAGATAAGGAGCGACTTGAAACCTATGTGAAAGATTTTAAGATATTCTGCAGGCGAATGACTTTTGAGTGCCCACCTGACTTATTCAGTCAGATTGACCAAGAAAAGACTAACCTTGTCGTGAAGGTAAAGGAAATTGGTCCTGCAGAAGGATGTCCTATTGAAACTGTAAGACACTTGCATAACTCTCTTGGTGACATCCTGGGAGTCCAACCTTCGACGCTCCAACTCTGCCGAATTGATGAGGGGTGCATGGAAGTACTGTTTCAGGTCCCATCCTTTGTCGAGGAGGACATCTTCCCCCTGTCCATGGAACAAGAGAGTTCACTCACTTCTATTGGTGTGATCAAGCTCACCTGCGGAAACTATTGTTTCCCCCAACCACCAGAGGTATATTTGCATAAGGTTCAAAACCATTTGTAATTTTAGCTCTTGTAATCTTTTTTTTAGGTACTGGTGCCACTGACATCTGCACGAGCTGAAACTCAGAAACGTATGTTCTATCATAGATAGTATTCTACTATCTATGGTTCTATCACAATGAGTGGGATGTGGTAAAGAGAAGCTAGCTTGAATTTTACACTCCTTTACACCTCCATACTGTGAACATGCATGATTAAAATCAAGTTATTTTCTTTCATGCTTTTTTCCCCATGCATAGATGAAGAGCCACCAAGGAGGAAAGAGCTGGTTGATGTAAAGCCAAAAGTTCCAGGGATTGGCATGCACAAGGAATTAGCAAGTGAAGAGCTACACATTAAGGCTCAGAGACAAAGCATTCTGAAGTCTGCGGCACAACTATCCTTAGGTGGGCTTCTAGACTGTTTCCGGCTAGGTCACTGATGGCTAATGCCGGAAGAGCTAGTAATCAGAGACCGAGAGCTTGCATGCACCATGGCATGGGTACCTCTGCCAGGCTCACTAAACTAAAAATTCTGCCAATTCCTGGGGTCAGTAAGCTATTAAGTTTAAACAGTTATTAGTCTCATACCCAGGCTCCCCCCACCCTAATAAAAGAAGCGAGGGTCTGGGAGATATTTTAAAGGTATTGTCCATTTAATTAGCTCGCATACATTCTCGGCTGTTAAGAAATAGTTATCCAGACCCTCTGCACAGTTTCATATCTTTTCTTTTTCAGAGTGGGGAACCATATGCACTCAATTATCTCGTGTGTATGTAAACAAGTGCTGCATTAGAAAGGATGTTGGGTGGCGGTTTGCGTGGCTTCAGTCAATCAGTTATTGTTTAGGCGAAGTTTCAGCAGTTAGATATCCAGGACTTTTAGGCTGGAAGTTACCAATTGGACAATCTGCATGTGGTCAAGTTTTAGTTTAGTGAGTTTTAGTGAGCTTTAGCTGGCTGGCAGTCAGTGAAAGTTAGTGAGTGAAGTTTGCAGAAAGTTAAAGGTTATATGGGCCTTGATTTCTAGTTTCTGTGTGTTTGTAATGACCCTTGCTATTGAGCTGTGGTTGTAAAAATTCGGCTATCATCAACATGGACCCGGAGGTAGGCTACATAAAGCTTAAGATGTCTGCTAGTTGCTGTCTTTAACCGCTCATTTTGTGTTACTACTGCCGTAATATATCTAGCAGTACATTTTTCCAGTCGGAGTAGGATAGCCTGCTTATAACAAAGAACATCTGATGCGGCTATGAAACTCATCAAACTTTCCACCTCTCGCGAAATGTCTTTAAGGACATGCAATATGTCGCCATATTTACAAGGGGAGGAGCTGTTACATGGTAACAGCATACTTACAGTTGATGTTGTAAACGTAGTGCTTTACAGCCCTTCGAAAAACACTTTCACTTCCAGACTCATATCCTATTATATTCAGACAAGAAGCCATAATATGTCGACACTCCTTCACCCTTGGCTATATGCATAAGCTAAAGCAGGTATAACTACAGAATCAAGGGTATAAATACTATCATTGCAACTGAAGATGGGAAAGTCATAAAGGACGTCTGAAGAATGAACCTGGCTACATAAATAATCTTTTTGGTTTCTGCTTATACACATAAATATGGTAAAAAAAATATTCTTTGGAGATAAGAAAACAGGTAATAGAATTATTTGTAGAGTGTAGATTTCACTCATTCACACACTCCTTGGCATTATAAGTAGTAAATGTAAACATTTACACTTCCAGCTGCAGAATCTGAGGCAACCAGATGGCTAGAAGTACCTCTTGCCCAACCTGAAGACACACAAGGTTTGCTCCTGTATACCAGAATATGTAGTATCACATAATTTTTTGTGATATCACTTTATTGTTTCATTAAAAAATTACAGAAGCTAACCCGTCATCAGGGAGAATGAATTTTAGCTGGGCAAGATTTGTCTGCTCACCACTTGGCATTTACAAATAGAAAATACAAACCCAGGCTCAAATCCACCTGCAATCTTGCAACTACAGGAACTGAGGTAACAAGACAGCCTGAAGTGCCTATACACTCTGATGCTGAAATACAGTCTGAGATTGTTACAACCACTCGAGTTAAATTTAAAGAAATGCAACAAGGTTTGTTCCCAGTTGTACCCGATTGTGCTGGTATTAATTTATAGGGTGTCTCTCTAGGGCTAGCTCAAGGTTTTGATAGCAAATAACATACATAAGCTCCATAGATCTAGCCACTCATCAGCCTAGAGTGTATCTTAGGTAGGCAAGATATGATTACTCACTACATGGTGTTTGCAAATAGTAAAGATAAACCCATGCTCAAATCCACATGCACCCTTGCAGCTACAAGAGCTGATTCAGAAGCAGCCATGCAGCTAGAAGTACCATCAGATTCTACTCACACCAATACTGAAATGCAGCCTGAGATTGCTACAACCTCTCCTGCCAAAGAAGGTTTGTTCCCACTATGTCAGAATATGCAGTATCGTGTAACTATTATTACTCCACACCTGCGTGAGTGGGGTTAAGCAGTGTTTTCTTTCTGTCTGTTGTTGTTATTGTTGTCCATCTGTCATAAAATGTATTGAAATCTTCATAACACGTGATTTAGAGACTCTAATAATTTCAAAGCAGGAGGTTAACAATGATTTTGTTTTTCATATATCAGCTTGTATGTACCAGGTAAAGCACAATATTAATGTCATTATATTCTGTGCGGTTATTAGGTTTTTCTGATTATCAGTGCCATCCACCATTTTAGTACAGCAATGGGACATGCCTATTGCTTGCGGGGTCCAGATCCGGATACATGATAGCGTTGTGATAATTTACACAGAGAATGGATTGGAAAAGGTTGTCACTTCTGGGACAAATGCGTGTTACAATCATGGGACATTTTAGTTCATTACATGCAGCACAGCTGGTACAGCTACGTGAGCTCCATACAAAGTCAGAGGTATTTTTTGAAATAAGATTAGCATGGTGAATGAGATGGTGCGTGGTGCTGTTGACTCTGCTCAAGCAAGAAGAGTATGTGTAGGAAAATGGCACCTTTTACAGCTGGAAGGCTCATTCTATGCTAGTAGCTGAGAGCACGTGTAGAAAGCGCAAGCGCGTGCCACGTGCAGAACAGCAACTACGATTGATCAGTAAGTCAGTAGTACAATGGCACACTTGCACTATAGCAAAATTCTAATTAAAGCACAATTTTTTCAGCCGTTGCCCCTAGCGACCAAATATGTTGTAGCCCTTAATGCACTTAAGAAAAAAATCCAAGTTTGAAAATCATAGCTTGTTTGATCATTAAGATATGCAGAGGCAAAGTTTGCAAATTCCTGTACATTTACAATGGAGAGGTGCTTTTTTGACCCCCAAAGTCAGTTGGGGGTCAAAAAAGCACATCTCCATTAAGAATGTACAGGAAATCAAAAATTTTGCTTCTGCATATCTTAATGATCAAACAAGCTATGATTTTCAAACTTGGATTTTTTCTTAAATGTATTAAGGGCTACAACATATTTGGTCGCTAGGGGCAACGGCTGAAAAAATTGTGCTCTAATTAGAATTTTTGCTATAGTGTAAGTCTGCCATTGAATTCATTTTTAAGTTAAGGAGGCCTTTAGCCTTGTCTAGAAGCACCGCCTAGCAGTTGGAGTGCTTTCTTGCCAGTTGTGTGGTCACAGATTCATAGTGTAAAAGCACTTTGCCAAAACCAGTCATGTAGGGATGCATTTACACCAAAAACTACTTCCCCAAAAACCAATGAAACAAGTGACATCACAGCACAATGCATTTACCGCATAGCTCCCATCCCTACATCTTTCCAACTGCACCCACCCCAATCGTGTGGCATTCCCATTTTAAGTTGCAATTTTACTTGCTGGCTTGTCATCAAGAAGAATACATCCCAGTATTTAACTATTCACTTCTTGGCAGTTAGCAATATGCTACTCACCAATATTGACTATTATTATTGATGTTATGTTCATGTATGTGCACTTATTTCATTAATTGAATTGACACTTCTGGATGTATGAGCACAATCAGCTAGTTTCATTCATCTTGCTTTGCTACAGGTAATGTAGTTGAAAACAAAGATGCTCAAAATGGTAGTTCCAGACCACATTCTCTGATACCACCCAAGCTCATCCAAAATGGTATGATACTGTGTGTGTGTGTGTGTGTGTGTGTGTGTGTGTGATTGGTAGCATAATATTTTTACCTTGTGGCGCATATGAGCAAGCGGGGTTAAGCAAATAGTTTTGTCCGTCTGTTATCATTGTCAGTTATAAACAAATTGAAATATCGTTATATTGCGTGATTTGAAGGCCATAACAAAAGGAAGTAACAATTGAAATCCAAAAACAAATTGATATATATGTGTACCTCATAGTGACTGAAGCTGTTCTAGTCTCTGCATGCCCAAATCTTTCTTGTTCAACATCGATAAGGTCCGCCATTTTCATACGGTCAAGAACTCAAATATGACAGAGGCCAGGCATGCACGGTCTCTTGTCACGTGTTCATACAAAAGCATCTGTGTGATTACTACGATGATCAGTGATGCCTACAGCTTGGATACAACAATACTTGAGCATGATATATATGCATGTCTTTTAGGCCCTGTCATCAGAGTCCCGGAGCACGAGGTATATATCTCTGCTAGAGACTTCTAGTTGTATGATTTCTTAGTAGCTATTAGCCAACATTTATATTCCCAGAAGCTGTTGTGATATCTGTGGTCATGTCTCTCAACTCTGTATTGTGGAGATATTAGTAGAAAAGAGAAAAGAGCTAATGAATTGCAGTATCCCTCCCCACTGTGTGGGTGGGGGTAACAAGGCATATTGGCCCAGAAATTAGGCATTGGAATGACGGTATCAAAACTGTTCTATGAGCATTAGCTATGGCAAGCGACTATCAATCCCCATTAGGATGATCTATACCTACTTGTACCATAATTATTGCACCTCTGCATGAAAGGCACCGCCCAGGGTATATCAGTCATACACCCTAGCGGTGCACTTTGAACTGTCAGTATACCTAAGGTATATGGTTTCCAGGCAACTAAGGCTTCACCTGTACCATAGGTTTCTAGGGTGTATGGGTTTTTGTAACAAGTTACCAAGGAACCGCTGGGTTATATCTGGGTTATACACCTTATTAATAATCAAACAGAGGTATAAGTAGCCAGACAATTACCAGTTATACCATGCCTATATGTCAGTTTGGGTGAGGGGAATTTAAAGTCCGAGGCGAAGCCGAGGAGTTTAATCCCTCACCCAAACTGACCTTTAAGTGATTTAATGTACATTGGTATAGCAATGATCCCTGTAGGTGGCCTTCTTTGAGTGCTATAAGCGTGGGAAAAAGTGGTTGCCATGGTAATGTACATTAAACTTGCATGGCATCCTATAGCAACACACTTGTGACAATCCTTTGAGGTGTGCCCTGGACCATGCCTAATTGCTATAGTAGCCACCCCTGAGCACTAACCTGTAACTAATTCCACTTGTGTGAGCAGTTTAGCTTTATTGGCTTCCACTGTGCCTCTGCCAATAAATCCCTACAACCACTTTCACTTTGTGCTATAGGTAATAGTTAAAGGTCAGTTTGGGTGTGGAGAGTTTAAAGTTCGAGGCAAAGCCGAGGATTTTAACCCCTCACCCAATCCCATACACCCTAGAAACCCATGGTACAACTATTACTAATACATCCAAGACCTGTATACATTTTAACATAGACCATCAGTTGCAACACATATTTGTCAATGACTAGATATGTAGAAGGGAGAGTGTGGTACTTTCAGGACAGAATGGGTTTCCAACTTTATGAAGTTGTTTGATCCATGTTTAAACTTTGACAGGCCAAGGAAATGTCACATACTAAATCTGCATGCGTTGTGTATATTCACAATGATGTAACCAACGTACGTCCATACCATGTCATTGGCACTCTGGTGCTGAGACAGGGAATGCTCTAATCTTTCAAAAGGATAGTGCAGTGGTGAGCCAGCCTTGGGGAAACCTCACCTGTTCTGGGAACACAGAACTATTACATACGTAGCTGATAGCCTTATTCCCTGTCCTTCCCACCCCGGCTTTTGTCTCACAGCCATGGAATAAAAGTGAGAGGGAAGGCCTATATCAATTATGTGAAGCCATACTAAAACAACACTACTGTACATATATAATATGTGTGTGGTAGCCTTATATGCCCGTGCACTAGTCTAATTGCATGCATGCAAGTGTGTGTATGTAACCAACTACGTCATTATTTTGACTAAACTTTCAATCTTGTATGGACGGCAGGGATGTACATTACAGTAAGTTCTGACTGTCCGTGACTGAAAGGATTGCTCTTGAATGCCTGATGGAGGATGAGAGGCCATGACAGTGAGAAGTGCTCTTACCTGTCATTTAGCTGGTCAATCTGAGCTTATTGCTGCCCGAAGGATTGTCTGTCTAAGTCAATGGCTCTCAATTGTGCCGTTTCAATCATTCTGTAGTTAACAGATGCTGTTTTAAATTAGTGTGTGTGTATGTAGTATCATTGCATGGGCATAAAAGTCTATGTGCGTGTACCGTATAGCGCCAAATTTTCGAGGCGCACAATTTTCGCGGTTTGGTCATACTGAATATTTCACAGAAATAAATTTCGCAAACCAAGGATGCTTCGCATATACACACGCGTATACAACGAAACACGAGCTTAATTTTCATGGTCTGAGACCAATCCGCGAAAACCACGAAAATTATGCGCCTTAAAAAATTTGGCGCTATACAGTATCTACATCACAGCATAATAATCGGCACTAGGCCTTGCTTTTTCTCAATGGCTGTGAAATAAAAGTTAGGGTGAGAGGACTAGGAATGAGGATATGTAGAGGGTTACAAGTGCACACATCATCTCTTTGCTATTAATAATACCAGTACTTGTGCTTGTTGAACTCGCTCTCTTTGCTCACTCCGTACGGATAGAAATGAAAAGTGTCACCTCCATGTGATGTGTATGGAACATTTAGCATCTGCCAATGGCAGTAGTGCTGCTGACTGAGCCACGTGCACCTCCACATTCAGACCTTTGCTGTGGAACCATCGGTTGCACACTGGGCACTTGGCGGCTCCATGCTGCTCCCACACAGGTTTTTGCCTTTCATTTCTACACTTGTACCTCTTCCTGTCACTCTCCCTTCTGAAGATTCTCAAGTACTCTTCACATACCACTTCTCTAGCTGCCTGCTCCGAATCCTGTGCTGTAGCTCGCAGTTCTACACTTTTCTCCAATCCCAGCCTATACATCGCCCTCCATCCTGGCCTAGATCTGCAAGCCTCCTCATACCACACACTCTCGTTCACCAGGTCTTTCTTGATTACATCCCTCCATCTCCTCCTGGGACCACATCTTGGACGAGGCTGAATTAACCATCCAAACAGGGCAGATTTTGGGATTCTGTGGTCGGGCATGCAAACTTGGTGTCCCAACCTGCGCTTGGTCACCATTTCTGCTGCAGTATTGGCATCACCCCAACGACTCCTGATTTCACTCATTGTGATGTACTGCGTCCACTGCTGCTTGTTAGTGATGCCTAGAATGGTTCTAATGCATCTGTGATGGAAAGAGTTTAGCTTCCTCACATGCTTCCTGAGTGGAATCCAGCATTCAGAACCGTACAATAGTACATAGAGTACACATGCTTGGTATATCCTCCTCTTGGTGTCCAGTCTCAAGTTCCTGTCCAGGAAGAAAGCTTTCCTCAGTGCTCCAAAGGCTCTTGATGCCAGCGCTATTCTCCTCTCCACATCCACATCCACTCTACCAGAGGCTGCTGTGGTGGATTTGAGATAAAGAAACTCCTCTACTTCAGCAATTTCACCACCACTGACTGGTATCGATGTCTTGTTAATCTACAGCTTCTCTTCTAGTCGCCATGTGCTTGGTCTTAGGTATGCTGACTGTCAGACCAAAATTCATGCTAACGGATTGGAACTCTGCTACAGCTCTCTCTGCGCCCGATCTTGTGGAGGCAAGGATTGCACCATCATCAGCAAATAGACACTCTGTCAGCTTTCTCTCCATAGCATTTCTAGTGTATCTCCTGAATAGCTTCTCATCATACTTGTACTTGATGTTGATGCCAACACCAGGAACCCTCTCCACCCTAGCCTGCCAGCATTCCATCATCAAGCAAGTGTGAAGGTTGAAGATTACAGGGGGCATGCAGCAGCCTTGCCTAAGGTAACTGTCCACATCTGTCTCCTCCAGGAGATTACCTTTCAGGCAGATCTTGTCTTGCATGCCTTGGTGAGATGATCGAAAAACTAGACAGTCTACTCTGGCATACTTAGTTTTCCTAGAACCACCCACAATGCACTCCTCGGCACAGAATCATAGGCCTTCTTTAGATCTACGAAGGTCAGAAATAGCTTAGCATTATACTCATACTCCCAAGACTTCTTCACAAGCTGACGCTCCGTGAATAACATATCTGTGCAGCTCCAGCTTCCCTTCCTACAATGGCACTGTGACTTGGTCAGCTCATCCTCAGCCAGCTCTTGTAATCTCTTCTGCAGCACTCTCGCAACCATCTCCCCCACCACATCCAACACTGCTATCCCCCTCCAATTATCACAGTTGCTAAGGTCACCCTTCTTTGAGATTGGAACTAGCACAGCATCTGACCAGGAACACAGCTCTCTTTTCACACCTTGCACACTAGGTCCAACAACACATCAAAAAACTGGTTCTCACAATTAGCCACTTTCACCATCTCAAGAAATATACCAGAGCTGCAACCAACCTTTCCATTTTTATCTTCCCAGTTGCTCTCTCCAGCTCTTCCCTTGATGGTGCGTCATCATTATCCAGCTCTGCTTCATCAAACTTGCTCTGGATGTTCAGGATCTTGGTGAAGTGCCTCCTCCACCTCCGCTGTTGCAACTCCGAAGTACTGCAAAGATCACCTACTTCATCCCTCACCGTTGCTGATCTCACTGGGCAAGCCCCCTCCTGCCACGCTGGATATTCCTGATGCACCTCCATACTATCTTCCTTGATGTCTTCCCTTCTGTGTCTCCTCAGCCTTAGGCGAGAGCCAGGTATTTTTGGCTTCCCTAACGCACTGTCTAGCATCTCTCCTCATCTTCACAAACTTCTTCCTATCACTCTCTCGCTTTGTACTAAGCCACTTAGTGTACATCCTGTTTCTTTCTTCATGACGTTGTTGCAACACAGTGCTACTCTCTTGGAACCAGTTTGGATGTTTTTTCTTCCCTATCCCCAAGACTGATTTCGCTGACACACACAAGGCTGATTTCACCGCTGTTCACTTCTGAACCTTCACTATCCCACAACTCCTGCACTCTCTCACACACCCATTTCTGAAGCTCGCCCCTAGTTGTCATCTCACCTTTGTCATCCACACACCTGCCTTGCAGTTTGGACACCTCAAATCTCTGTGCGCTGAGTCTATCATGTGACGCGCGGAACATCTTCTTCATCCCTACCAACAACTTTAACCGCAAAATCTAATAGTCGGTTTTACACTCCGCTCCAAGCATCACTGATACACCCGCGCACCTGTGAAACGACTGCCTGACAATAGCATAATTATTGCAGTGCCATTTCTTGGACTTTGGGTGCTGCCAGGTCTACTGGTGAATCGCTATCTTCTGAAGCCAGGTGTTACATACTGTAGCTTCATTCAACTCGCCATACCCATGTGGGCCCCTCACATGCCGCCACTCCCCATCCACTCTTGAACCTACTCGAGCATTGAAATCTCCCAACATCACGTAGTTCTTTTCTGAAGGAATCATGGACAGTGCTTGCTGGAGTGAGTCAAAGAATTCATCTTTCTCTTCCCTGCCTGCAGCAAATTTTGGGCCATAACATGGCATGACATGCAGGCGGCCAGAGCTACCCCATCCTGTTACTAAAGTAGCCGTAACAAACTTCAAGCTCCATGCCTTCCAACTACTTCCTCTTGCCTTCCACGCCCTTACTGCTGGACCAGCGAGCACAATGGCAACACCTTCACCTCACTTCTTCACTTGACCATCTCCAGGTGCTGGTCTACTAGCAATCAGGACCACACTCTCGCCCACTCTGTTCATCTCATCCCCAAACCATTTTGTCTCCTGTGGAGCCGCAACATCCACACCATACCGACCTAACTCACTCGCCACTTGATCTATCCTTCTGTTCTCAGCATTCATCACATCATCACTCCTAGCAGTCTTTGTATAACCTTCCACATCCAACAGTGACCTAACTTTCCCTCATGCCAAGTTCCACGCTGAAGATACCAGCTTTCGCTTTTGCTTTGGCTTTGTTCTATGTGCTTTACTACTAGATGGCTCATCCCAAGAGGTATGCAATCCTCTGTGGGAGAACAGACTTGGCACAAGCCGAGTGGTGCCACTGAACAGCACTCTGTAATCACATTCACATCACGCCAACTCTGTACAGCCAGCTTTAGCCAGCCAATTCACAAATCTCTAAGTGGAAAGCTGCCCAGGGGTCACCACGAGGAGGTGCTGACTAATCAGCCCCCCCCCCCCACACACACACACACACACTCACACATGCACATACACACACAGATGGACAAACTAAGGTTAAAGTATTGCTGCTACTGTATTCCTTAAAATACTAGCAGCAATAAGAGGTCTCTTTCAGCATGTCTGATTAATTTCAGTCTTCATTTCGCCCTTTTCTACTTGCCCAATTTACCCACCATATCTGTTTGACCTATGTGAGAGACCTTTTTGCAGTCACTATGTGAGCACCACATAGCATATGGGTTGTGGTTATCATAGAGTACAGTAGTACTCCATATGTAGAGATGGCACAGAAAAAGCTTATGCACAGCAGACATTAGAACGCATTATTTTGTACAGGCTTAAATGTGGTGGTCAATTTTTCGAGCTGTACCTGTCATTCTCGGACATTTTTATAACCAAAAGAGTGATATACTCCATGATTGGTAAAGACATTGAAATTGTTAGGTCGCTGAACAGCCACTTCTTTTTGTTTCTATTCTCCACCAGGCTAGCACAATAATGGTTGAAGTGATTACAACGATTCTAACACGAACAGGCATAAATTTCTCTGGGGTACCATAAACTCTGATAAATAACCGGGGGCGGTTATAATTAAAATTAGCAGCCTCAATGGGCGGTTACTTTTACATGGGCGGGTATAATCACAGATCGGTTATTTTTGCAAAACAACCGTTAATAGCGTGGCAGATTAACAGAAACATCCCCTACGTTGAGATTAGCCCGGTAGATGTAGTATCCCTTGAGGTAGGAAGCCTTCACAACGAGCTCCATAGCATTACCTTAGCTATACCATAGCTTAGTCTTGTTCCCAGAACCCTCCACTAACCATAGCTAGGGTTTTCTCGCTACGACTAACGCTGACTTCTTGGTTTTCACAGTCTGATACTCGTTGCTATTCTGTACAGTCGTGTTCTACGTATTAGCTGCATGCTCTGCTTGCTATAGACATTCACACGTGCAAACGCTATTAATTTTACAGATTCCATTTCCTGCCTGGGCTGCAAGTGCAAATTATGGGCGGTTATGTTTACATAGAAGGTGTTACACACGAGTAAACTGTTGTTGCAGTAAATAGATTGGTTGTACTAGAGGGGTGGTTACTTTTAAGGGGGCAGTTATTTATCAGATTTTACCGTATTGCACTCAAAGCATTCAAAACTCGAATTGGTTCAGCCGTGATTTATGAACACTCTCAAGTGGATGCTTGCTGTTTACACACCATTTTATGACTAGGACTACGTATATATGCAGACTGCCTGCCACCACGTGGTTGTCTATTAAAAGCCTACCTTTAATTGTTCTGTCTGCTTTGGTCACATGAACTATACCTATAAAAATGAATACACTTACTCACATTAGCCTCATTCCCAGGCTCTCCCTGAAAAAAGGGGGAGAGTTTGGTAGTTTTATCACATGAGTGTTATGTAAGGTAGAGAGAACTTAATTAATTAATTGCATGTGGGCAAACAAAACCACAATAGTAGGTCCATGCATGATCCAACGGTCTATCAGTGAAAATAGTCAGAGAAATAGTGTCGAAGGGACTAAAACAAAAAATCACTCTTGTAGCATCATGGATAGGTGTCAAACTCATCAGTTCGGTACAGGCAAATGTACGTGTTCTGCGGTAAGCAGAAGAATATAATATGCCTACCCAGGCTTTATTACATACTTTTCTACATTTACTCTTCACAAAGACTGCCAGAAGTGCAATTGTTCTCGATCGCCAAGAACCTTGTGCTCAAGTAGCACGATAAATCAGCTCTGTGTGGGCAGGTTGCTATCGTTTTACCCATGCACACTTAAAGTATCTCTACCCTTAACGTCATTCGTGTGATAAAATATTGCAGGCGTTCCACGCTTTTCGTTCTGCAAGCGGCAAAAGCTGTGCAGAGGCCTGAAATCAACTCTTTGATGTTGAGTCTGTTGACGAAGCAACTAAATGAGTAATTCACAGACTGTGCACAACCATACTAATGTTCCCCCCCCCCCCCCCCCCCCCCAAAAAAAAAAATAAAACACAGCAGGAACAAAAACAGCTTGAAAAAGGATGTATAGGAATGGAATCCAATTCATGTAGCCAAACAAGATAGGAATGATACCATATTACTTTGATGGATTACTATCCGTACATCTTTCAAACCACACACACACCACAATCCCCTATCTGACACACCAACGATATTTGTAGCCAATGCACCAGACTCCACAAGACGCCTTACCCCATTCTGGAACTTTCTCTTAGCAGCATTTTGCATTGCAGACTCAGTACTCTCTTCGGCACACCACCATTCACATGTTCATCAACATGAATGATTGCAGTTGATCACATCCCACACCACAATCCCATACCAGTATATTCACAGTGAATCAAGCATAGGATTTAGGCATTTTACAGCCGAGACTACCGTCTTTATTCTATTATTACACAAGATCCAATTTAACACAAGAAATTGTGATTCTAGGAATTTATTATGAATCTTATCTAGCGCAAGTCCATCACTAATTATTTTAAGCTGAATCCAATCTAACCCAAGGGTGTACAACTCCAGGAAATATACTTTGTAAATTGCATTATAAACTATTAGCTAAAACAACTGTTACTCAGCTAAGTCCACAAATGGCTCCCAGCCTTCACTAAATGGTTCTTCTGAGTCTTCTGGGTCTTGCTGCCTATCAAAATTCTGGTGAAACCTTGAGCCTACCTCTTGAAAAAAACTGGCTTTTTTCAAAGCGACTAAACCACTCCTTTACAACGCATGATCTAATCTAACGCAAGAAATTCTATTCCAGGAATTTTCAGTGAATCTAATTTAACGCAAACAAAACTGAAATTAATTTATTTGCTTGCGTAATAATAGAATAAAGACGGTACAATGTATCCTACAGTGTTACATGCACTATAGGCCTATCTCCATGCTCCCTGCCTCACAGACAACTATTGTGTCCATAATAGATTCACACAACTGGTTAACACAAACCTATTCATTAGCAAACACCTTGACCCCTCCCTGTAGTACATTGCTATACAACCTTACAACTGCGTAGTTATTATAATTTTTATACACTTACAAATAAGATTATAGAGTTAAAAACCATATTTAAAACAACGAATGCACAGGAAGCTGCACAATGTGGTGTGGAGGAGATTGTGGTGTGTGTGTGGTTGGAAAGATGTAGGGTTGGTAATCCATCAAAGTAATGTTGTGTCATTCCTACGTACCTTTATTTTTGGGATTCCATAACTACATGTTATTTTAAATGATTGTAGTATTGGTCTACCCTAGGGCTGAAATCCTAATCACCTTACATAATATACCTGTGTTTCCTACAGGGCTAAATGTGAGAATCAAAGGTCAAGAGTCGATTTATTATTCTGACTATCAATGGGCTCCCTTTACTGAGAATCCCCAGCCTATTGGCTGGACAGATATCACAGAACATGATGTCACATACCCCCACATCCGCTGCCATCAAATCTCAGCCCACGGTGAAGACCTGCCGTACCTCTTAACAACCTTGGAGAGTACCGATCTTGCAGTAGCATTAGTTCTTATTAACAATGACAGCAGCTACCAGATTCACCCTAGTCTCCTTTCCCAGGAGTGGAATGTTAACCTTCCTATTCTTATTATCACATCTGAGAGTGGACACTTATTAATGCAGCTTTTGATGGAGCATGACAGAAACGTCGAAGCCAAAGTGGAAGTAGTCACACAAACTGCAGTGACTACACCAGGTTTGTGACGTGGTTGTGCTGCTGTGTACAGTCAATGATATTGCATTCTTGATTTTTATAAGGGTTTCTTGGACAGACGATGCAGGGCACTAGCAATTTGTGTCACAGCAGCAGTCCTCAAGGCCAGGGTGATGCTAAACAAGAAACTCTGGCAACAAGAATTGATTCACTGCTGTTTCCAGCCGGTGAACGGAGGATTGCAACAGAAGATAGTGCACTCTTCCAGTCAGTGATGTCAGAGTTTTGGTCTTTTGAAGAGGAGGTAAGATTACATTGCATTGGGAAACATTTATTGTAGTTAATTATTTGTATCAATATCTGCACAGGTTGCTAGTGGCCCCTCCAAACAGATTATGGCAAGAGCGGTATTAATAATGACTGCATCAAAGTGCCAGCAAAATTTTAAACGAGATTTTCCCCTCTACATGGTACTAGCGTACCGCACAAGCATCATGTAAGTTGATAAAAACCTATAACCTATATTACTAGTTTTTCAGAGCAAGAGAGCAATTACACACATTCTGTAATCTTGTGTTAGGGCTTTGTCCAATATTATGGAGACGTAAATGAATATAATGTGATGCTCTTTAGTAAGTAATTACACTATGCCTGGAAGTTCCAAAAACAGTTGTTTTCGATGTAAATATGCATTCAGTTGTTGTAGTTAAAGAATCAAACTTCACCAACTTGTATTTAATTAGGTGTTTTAATCCTAAAGAATCTGCACAGTGCATGTACAATTCATGTAAATACTCCTATTGAATACTCATAATTTTACTCTCCTCCTCTGGAGCATTGTAACTTATTCCACTAATATAGCTGTGATGTTGATGACATGAGCCTCACATCAACTTTATAGCTATACGCCCAGATCGTGTGAGGAGTATCAAACCTTATGTATGTATAAAAGAAGTCCCCACGCATATTTCAGTAGTAAAGGAGCACTATTTTCTATGGTAGTAGTATAAATGCAACATACACATGAAATTGGAAACAAGTAAATAAGCAGCAGTTAGATTGATACATGGATAAAATTAAGAGTTATATATTATATGCGGGGTAGTATAGTAGACGTATAGTCATTGTGAATTTTTATCCATTTTCAGAAAGCAACCCCACTATAATTGTGATGCTCTCCAGAAATTTGTGGATACCTGTATTAAGGGATTTGAAAATCTGGACATATACAGTGTTGCTACAACACTGAAAGGTCTCTTTGAAAGGTATGTTAAAGTATCATGCTACTTGTTCATTCATTTTTTGAATGAATCTTGTACCATGTTCTTTCAGGGCTGACTTCATGGTTTGTATGAAGACCAAGCAGTCTTCAACAATCAGTGCAGTTGAGCTAATTGGAAATGCATTCGATGGTCTCATGAGTGGAAGAACTCTACTTCGAATACGTCCCACAATGTTATGGAGTATGTACATTTGTGTATGTGGTAAAATTGGGCTTTGATTCCTAACGAGACATTACTGAATTAGCTTCAGTGGTGGTGTGGTGAAGTATATATTTAGGATTATAACATTCTACATGTTCAAAAAAGAAATTCAGTGTAGCCCAGTAAAATTGCAAGTAACTGATGCTGTTATGCAGTTGTTCTTCTGTTTGTTATACAGTCACAACCAGCCTATACTTTAGTGTACAGAGGAATGTACGAGTAGAAGGTGTAGCAAGAATATGGCAAGAAGAATTTTTAAAGGTCAGACTGATACATTTACCACACATACAAATTTACATTAGGACATCTCTGAGACTAGCTATACCCTGCTCAAACATCCTTAGCCATTATTGCATTTAACCCTTGAGTTGCTGCAGGTGTTATTAAATTTATTACCTTAACATTATCTCAGAATCTTATCAACCTTGCACCCCAATATCATCATTGTAGGGTGTCTTTAATGAATCTGCAACATTCTAGAGTGGTGCAGAGTCAATAAATTAATGGTTGTTTTGTATCTACTGTAGATCATATGTGGCTATTGTAGATCATAGCATACTTTAACCTATAACATGAACATATTCCAAAAACTCTTTACGTACTGTACCCATAGCGGAAGGGAGTTATGGATAGTAGTGGTACCACAATTCATAATCAACATAATATAATGATATTGAGTGAGAAATTGGAGCAGGTTGTCAGTGTTCAGGTAGCCAATGTTATAGCATTGATTTACCCTAACAGCAATTAGTTCAGTGTTGCCACAAAGTTTTTCTTTTCTGTTATTCCTGAATTTGGTAGCGATATAACTTTAAGTTGGTTGGCACTTGCCAAGAATTCTAAACAAGTTTGACATTTCATGTTTAAAAATTAAACAGGGAGCTTTTTGATACCCATGGCTGTGCTCAGAAAAAGGTCAGGCCAAGTGAACTGCATCTGTAGACTATAAATTATAGGCATCCTGCAGAAGCAGATAAGTAACCAAATGCAGTACAGTGATGAAAGTGCTGACTGTTTCATTGAGCACTTACTGTTAGTAGCTGTACGTTAGGACAAACAGAATTATCATGCCTGATTACTGACTTTTCGCCGTCTAGGTAATGCAAAACTATACTTGTTTGCTGTAGCCCGGCCTACAAATCTCTAAAAAGATGGCAGACTTTAGTTGCATAGTAACTATATACGTATTTTGCATGTGATAAGTGCAGATGCACATACAAAAGAACAAACGAGCAGACAAACATGGAAAATTATCATGCCTGATTACTAACTTTTCGCCGTCTAGGTAACGCAAAACTATACTTGTTTGCTGTAGCCCGGCCTACAAATCTCTAAAAAGATGGCAGACTTTAGTTGCATAGTAACTATATACGTATTTCGCATGTGATAAGTGCAGATGCGCATACAAAAGAACAAACGAGCAGACAAACATGGAAAATGTAACACAATCTTAGGACCAGCTGTTTGCGTGCTTGGGGCCTTGTTGATAAAAGTCCGTACACAAGTAAGCCCAGTGAATTCCAAGTGCCTTGTACTTATGTTTTATAGTTCAGTTTAATAAACTATCATTTACCCATGTGATCCTCACATTACTATAATATATTCATGAACTGCAATCCCACCCATCAAAAAGGCAAGCCGAAATGGAGGTGTGTACAATATAGCATGGGCTTCCCCGTCACTTGTCACCATACTGACTCTAGAAGAGGCCTTTGGAAAACCAGTTGGCCTGAAGGTTTATGATTTGTTGTTGCTGTACACTTGTACATTTCTTTGAAGCTGAGATGTACATGCAGTAGGTTAGAAGACTTGTGTGCCAACATAGTTGCTGATTACACTGTACAATGCTCCATTTTTCTGCAGGCTATTGTCTTCTGTTGTTGAGCTGCCTTTATCATGTTATAGTGATTGATAATAGTTCTTTATTACGAAAATGACCATTTCTCAAATCCCCCCCCCCCCCCCCCCAAAATATACAATAGGACAGTCATGGATATTCATTAGATTCTGAAGATATTGAAGGTCTCAAGTGTGGCATTGTTTTGGGTCAGGAATTAGACCTACCTGCAGAACTATCTCTTAGTATCAGACACATTGGCCAGTTGCTGGCTCCAAAGAGTGAATGTAAAGTGCACCTTTTCTTTAAACAAGGGTGAGTTTCCTTATATAGTATCTGATTTGTCAAACCTGAGGGAATTAGGTAGCTCAAGTGAAACTCACTATTTTAGAGTAGCACTTTATTGTTCAGTGAGCTAGGCCTATAAAATACAGTCTCTTGTTTTATCCATGTGCTACAGCCTCGGGTGTATCTCTGTTAACTTGTGATATGTATTCTCATTGCAATAGGAATGTACTAACTGCACTTCAAGAGTCATTTACGTTTACTGAAGAAGAATTTATGCAGCATATCGCAAAAAGACTGAAATTTTACTATGGTGATTGGATAAGGAAAAAGCTTCCAGGATGGATAAATGCTTTGAGTGTTGACGGGACCAGATTAGGAGCTGTTTCAGATGTAAGTTCCAGATAATGTCATGCATTGATTATATCACTGGCTAACCATGGAACGTGTATCGAAGTCTTAAGTTACTAGTATAATAGGTCTCACAGCCATAGGCTTATAAAATTAATGCCTACACATGTCATTCTTAGGGTCTGTATTTGGTGGATGCTCTACTTCATGTTGTCACTGAAAGTGAATGGAGTACTAAGCAATGGAATGAGTACTTTGAACAGTGGTTTATGCTGCTGCTGAGCCTGGTTGATTTTAATGAAGACACACAGATTTGCTTGCAGGCGATGTTGTCTTCAGAGTTACGTGTAGTAAGAAAGTACCAAACATTCCTTCATGCACAGGTACGTAGATATGACTCAAATTATTTAAAAAGTAAAAACTATTTTCTCAAGTAGATTATTTGATGTTATAGTTCTTATACTAGTTTATAGAAGTAGAAGCATTTGAATTTTCTGATCACCATTATTGTGCTATCTACCTGATATGTATACATGTAGATTGTTGACGTGACCAGAAAGAGATTCCATAGGTTTTCAGTGGACAAACTCTTTCCACTCTTCAATATTGCAATTCGTATATGGCCAGCTCAGGTATGTACTTTCATCACATAAAAGTACTGATTCTTCTGTATAGATCTTTGTAGCTAGGCATCCCAGTATTATCAGATATACATCTGTACAATAGCTGAAAATTTAAGGGACCAAACATTTCGACACGCTTTGCAGTGGTCATCATCAGTGGTAAACTAAAAAGTGTGACAAAAAGCCAGTTAAGTACATAGACGAGGCGAAAGTGATCTATAATTAGAAACAAGAGTCTTAAATATTTCTAATTATGGATCACTTCCGCCTCATCTATGTACTTATCTGGCCCGTTTGGTCCCTAAAATTCTCAGCAAATGTACGGATATGGATTTATATTAGAAAGTAGTACTGATTCTTACTTTCTTACTTTACACTTGAATCCCCCTTGCTTCCCGTTCATACGTAGCTATTGGAAGAGTACCTTGATGGGTGTATACTTTCACAGTCTGTCATAATCTCTCAGCCAACATGGAAAGAATTTTTTGATAAAGTAACAGAAAGGTAAGTTATGCCAAAGAAAGGTGGCAGAACAAATCTGGCTTGTCTAGTTTCATATCAACAATGAAAGGAGTTTGAGTTTTCCATGTTCTAGATCTACACAGTGTCTACCAGCCCCAACCACTCCTAAACTGCCTCCGCCACCCTATGTATTGAATTTGTGTACTGCATATTTTTCTTTTCTATACAGGTTCCCAAGTGCTGCTCAGCAGCAGATGCTCCATGGATTCTTGATGAAAGTGGCCGCTCATTACCAGGACAATCAGAAAGCTTACAAGTTTATTCCTGATGTCTTGCAGCTGGGAGTCTCTAGTCTTTTTTCAATACAGTCTGATCCCAGTGGACAAGAATCCCAGCAAGATAAGCTAGCAGTTGTAAGGTTTGAATTTGATCTTCGAAAGTTTATTCTTCAAAACAAACTCAAGTACAGTCTTCTTGCTCAAACCAAACAAATGCTGGTAATTAATTTAATTGCTAATGGATTTGTAAGGGCAAAAAATCTGATGGTGTTTTGTATTTCTTACTCAGTCCTACATCACTGCAAAGAAGAACTGTTTTCAAAAAGTTGTTTTGGCAGCAACATATAAGGTATGCTGATCATTATAGTGCGAGTCAAGATAATTACAGAAACAAATCATTATCTTGTGTAGGAAGTAATTCCTGAGACTGCTGACTTAATACACAATGCTTCAGTGATCGTAGCATTGGATGCCATCATTAATGTTCTGAAAACTAATCTACAATGGATGCAAGAAGAGCCATCTCTCAAGCAGAGCTTTTGTCTCAGGTTTTTGTGTGCATGCTGTGCCAGAATTCCATTGAACGTCATGGAATTTGACTGGATGAAGGAGTATATAAGCATTATTAAAAAGTTGGGCGAGGTATTTTGTGCCTATTCATCATCGAGACAGCTAGTCAAAGAACAGACGATTTTATGTGACTGTTTACCGGAAGAAGTTGAAAAAAGCTACTCTGCTTTTGTGTTGCAATACTTTCAATGGGTTCAAAGACTCCACAGAATGTTGTCATCGTGGAAATCCAAACTTGATGATCAGTCAGCAAACTATGATGACATACACTGGTACCATCAGAATCAGCGCCACATTTACAATCTTGCTGAAGCTGTTAGAGTCACTAGCCTCGTACTTTTACCCCAGAAGGTATCGCTAGTGCAGCATAGTTTCCTACAGGACTTTGAAGAGCTAAATCAGCTCTTACTGAGGTACATTTCCGATGAACCAAATGGAGGATGGTAAGCATAATTGTGCACTTAATATCTTTCTTTGAGTTAGACAGGTAACACGATTTAGAAATTTATGAATATTCGAGCTTTCATGTTACCATATTGATAAAGTTATTTTAGTTAATGAGAAGACCTCAGGATCTTAAACAAAACTAGTGATTGTGTCAGATAACTGCACTTTCTGCTGCAACATGATCTAGGCCTTACTACTATATCTGCTATACAATTTAGCCATTGTTTGCTTGCCTACTTGTGTTCTAGAGCCGTATTTTGTATGGCTTTCCCTGGATCACTAATGCACCTGTTTATTGTCTGCTGCATTCAATGGTGTAACAGTTAATAGCTAGCCAGCAACTATGTAGTGTGAGCGTTTGAATGGCTGTATATATATGGGACAATATACCAAGTATATATGTACTTTATGTATTTGCCTCTCAACCACACATACTTCCGATATGTTCTTGCTGTGGTAACACCAAAGCTGTATTGCCTACAGAATAATCTGTTCAGGTCTTTATATGTGGTGATCACTGTTAATTCTGGTAGGTGCTCAATGATTGACATTCTTTCTAAGAATAAAGTTGAAATTCCCCAAGATCTCCAGGAAGCCATGAGTCAGTATATTCTATTTCCGAATGAAATAAAAGAAAAACCAGCTAAAATGGAACTTCTGGTCAATCAACCATCACCCTCGTCTTCAGGGAGCTTCCGTCTGCATAATCGGAAAGTCCACCTCTGGCTCTCAAAGAGGTTAAGTCTAACTTTGCTACACTCACTTGTTCATCAGCTGAATGTTATAATAGCCCCAATCCTTGAGCATGTAAACTTCATGGTTTATTTTGAGCTGCATCCCAACAAGTTTGTCAGCACATATCTACAGCAAGCCACACATGAATTTACTTGTGTAACACCATTTATTAACATTCTATCTCTAAAAGTTGCAATAGAACAGACAAGAGCTCTTCTTGTAGAAGTACTTAAAGGAACTCTGTCACATGAAGAGTTGTTGGCAAAAGGTGCACTTAACTTGACAGATCTTAATATAGATGAAGAATTAAATGGTCTAGTACAATGCAAGTACATTGGATCATGTGGAGAGACCGGACTGGCTACAACAAAGAATCTCTTGAGACTGTTTCAATTTTTAGGTTACATTCCTATTATTGAACAAGTTTGCCAGCAGTTCCAACTTGAGCACTGCTTAAATGATCCTCAATTAACAGAACTTACAGAGTTGGATAAAAGAATGCAGACACAAAAGAATGTTACTCCTGCAGATGCAATAGGCAAATGGAAAGGAATCTGCAAAGCACTCTGTATTGAAGAAGATGCAAGTCCAATGTGCCTTGATTTGTTCTCCAAAGTTGCTGATGGTGCTGATTTTTCCAACTTCATTCAAGAAAAGCAGTTTAGAGGAACAGATGGAGAAGCCCGTTTCAAGCAGGAATTCGAGCTCATCACTGCTCAGCTGCAGCACAATGAATACCATGAAATGGTGTTGAACCACTTGCTTGCTGCTTTTAGGTTTATTGCCCCTTTCATGAACCCAAGTCATGATTCACTACACTCTCTGATGTCTGCTGTAACAGCCCTTAATTTACCTAAAGGGCTTCCACAGTTTGAAACCGTAAGAGAGAACATGCATCTTATCCGACTTTGGTTCTCTCAGACTGAAGAAAATGTGTGGAACCAATTAGATAACATTCTGAAGAGTGGATGCTATCGAATTACTTTTTCCATGGTAGCTGAAAGAAGTTGCCTTCAAGTAGTGCTTGACTATGAACCATCAGCTACAATGAATAAACCTTTTTTGTTGAAACATTTAAGCACTGATGTGCTTCAAGAAAACCAACAACCTGAAGCTTGTGCAAAGGAGACACTGCATAGAGATCAGATTGATGCTTTTGTCCACAAGCTTGGCTTTTTAGAACCTCAAAAAGACAAGAAAGAAAAAGATTGGGAAGAAGATAAAAGCGATAGTAAAAAAAATGATGAACTAGTTCAGCATTTCTTATATCTAAACAGAGTAAGTGTGATTGTTGCCATAGCTGCATATTATTAAGTGAAAATAACATCATTTTTCTGCTATATACAGGTTGCCTACAAACTTCTAGATCTGTTCGGAAAACTTAGAGAACTCTGCCACCCAGAGTATTCAAAGAAAGGCTTTGCACACACCCTAAAGTGCTCTACAACATTACCTGATGCTGATGGAGAGGTCTGTTACCAACACAACTTTCATGATTGCATATGTGTACTCATTCCTATGATGACCTTAGGTGATTGAAGCAGAAGCAGTTCTTGAAGAATGGGTGGATAAGCTGGAGGAAGTGCACAGCCATTACAAATGGCTACTGTTTTTCCGTGCTCCCAAGTTGATGATGCTCTATGAAACCTTGGTAGCTGAAAAACCCTCTATACCTACAATAATAAATGAAGTAGGATTCCTCCTTAAAAGAGATCCTGACACAAGAGAACTACTCAGCACTGCCATCGAAGTAAGTTTCTATTCTGTTACTCTGTAAGACTTCACACCACTTAGATCTTAACTCTTTTTCAGAGTGCTATGAAATTCTGTGTAAAAATAACGACTAGTGCTTTGCCAATGGATGTAGCAGGATCATTTCTGGAAGAACTTTTTAAACAGCAACATATAAGTAGTTGTTTGTTGCCGAAATACTACCAGAGAAACTCAGACTCAGAGTTCACTCGCCACTTTAGTTCGAAAGCAGTAAACACCCTTCACTGTACTCCAAACTATTCACAAAGTCAGTTGATAAGGCTTGTTCTTGGCATTTATGGTCGTCCGCCAAGTGCTTTTGAGGTTTTCCATTGCAAGCCGTCAACTACGGAGCAAGAGCTGAAGCTGTTCGTGGAAAGAGTAGCCCAGCATCCTCAGCAGTATATTGTGTTAGAAGTTAACCATCTACCATGCCAACTTCAGGAGGTTAGTAAAACTAATCTAGATGTCTATCATTCTGTAACACTATGTATCCTTTTTTGTTCCATGTTTTGTTGCAGCACTTTTTACGTTTGAAGCATAGGATACCTGGTGGCACAAATGCTTGTGTTCATTTCATTGAAACTTCCCCTTCGGTGCTTGGAGGAGCACCATGGCTTAGAGTCATGCAGTATGAGGTAAAACGTAAATATTACAGACCTATTATTATGTGATCATAACATCTCGGTACATGTTGCAGGAAAATGGGCCACCCTTGACTGACATGCAAGCTGAAATCATTTGCCAACAAACTGTACTACAAGGAAATAATTTTTCTTGTATTGAGCTGGTTTACAGTCTACCTGGTATGCAAAAATTGAAACGCAGTAATAGTTTACACCGATTAGTTTACATTGTGGTTTGTCTCCAGGAAATGGTAAAACCCACTACATTAATGAAAAACTGAAGACTACTGCAGAAACTCACCGAGTTACAATTGCAGTCAATGAAGCATTTTCTACTGTCAATGCAATTGAAAAACTGTGTACCCTCCCAAGAAATGCAGAGAAATGTACCATTTTCTTCAACTTTACTATACTTCCACCTGTGGTAAGCTCTGCTATGAGGGTGTTTACTGAAGTTGATATGTTCCCATACTTATGAATGTGCTGTAATAACTGTTTAGATAAGCAGTTTTGTGATAAGGTGGAAGCCTTCTAACACTTTGGGGCATTGCTATTATTTGGCCATGTCATTCTTAGTTCCTTTGAGTTACTAAAAAAAGTTGTAGGTATATTCAGGGCACTTGTTTATTGCTATTATTTAGCAACACAACACTATTTCTGATAGGAATCTGCATATGAAGAAGAGAAAGAACATTATCAGCAGTTGATGAAAGAAGTGGGATGGTTTTTCTTTGATCTCCTGATCCTTTGCTATGTGGAAGATCCGGCAACTGGAATGTCATTTCAGATCCCAGGTGGCTTGTCCTGGGCAGTGTATGTCGAGGTAAGCTTAACTTTGTTTGCTTTAGATCTGTGGCTTTATAATTGCTCCAACAGGTTCCTTGTAGAGCCTTGGCTGGAAAATCTCCTGAGCAGGATTTTCTTATTCACTTTAAAGAAGAGATACCAGCACTGGGTCTTTTGGGGACTTCTCAACATATTGATCCTGGCTGTGACTACAGTGTAGATAAGGATGTTCAGCTTGTATGCAAGTACTTGAAAGCATATGATTCTGGAGCTATAAACACTCTCTATAATGAATTTCAAGGCAAGTGGACAGTTTGCTTTATTGCGAACACTACACTAATTCAGAACACTATTTTATACATGTGCAGTGATTAGGTTTAGTGTGGATCCTGATCTACCTGAACAAGAATGTAAATATCTCCTTCAGAAGTATATGTCTACTCACATCAAGGGAAGCAAGATAACTCAAAAACTATTCATCCAGTGAGAAGGTTTACTCCACGTGAGATCATATGAATGAGTCTTACATTATTCTGTATTCCATTATTGAATAGGTACATGAAAAGAAGGTGCATGTTCCTGGACAACCTTCCAGCTTTTAACTATAATTCAGGCGTTGGTGAATACATTATAGTGAACGGCAATAGAATGAGAACAGATACAAGTGAGCTGGGATCTACACTAGTGCAAATGATGCTACAAGAAGTTGAGGATTTTTGTGACCCTACAATCAAGGATGACTGGTCACATAAGGCTCACCAACAAGTAAGTGGAAAATACTCTAAAGCAAGCAGCACTTACGTTTTGGAACCTGCATAGTGCACTGCTATTTATTATTGAATGGATGATTGAGGCAAGAGGTGCCATACATATCATGGAGGACAGTGGTACTCCATTACCGTGTACTCCATATGTAGGAGTGGCATTGGAAAAAACATAGCTGCCCCATATAACGCATACAAAATTGTGTGTTCAGATCTCTGCTCTGGATGTAGTGATAAGCCTCTATGAGCCATACCAGTCATTCCTGAATGTTTCTATGAGGAACAGGACTGTTAGCATTGCTAGAGACCATCACTGGAGTATCACAAGGGCCAATCATGTGCTTTTTCTTCTTCAGCCAGGCTAGCACAAAAACAGATTAAGCATTTATGATGATTCTGACATGAAAAGGTAGCACTTTCTCTGGTGTATTGCACCCATAGTATAATAGCACTTTCAAACAAATTGACTTGGATCAGCCGTGATTCACAAGTACTCTCGAGTGAACACTTGCCATTTCATGCCTCGGAATACGCTTGTGCAGACTGCACGTGTTTGCCTATGTAACGCTTACCTTTGATTGTGCAGGCTGCTCTGGCCTGAGCTGCTGAGTTGCATCTCCTGGTTTGTCCATTACCACGTAAGTTACACGAACTGTAGGAGAATACACTTATTCACGTGGCTGATTATGTTATAAGTCCAAACAGCTTCTGTCCAGAGGTACTGTTGGCGAATAACCATATTCTTGTGTATAGCCATACTCTCACCTGTGTCATTAGGAAAGACTCACTCAGTCACTCATCTGTAAATACCCTGTATACATTTTAATAGGATGAATAATACTGGAGGAAGCGGGCAGCTATATATATATATATATATATATATCACTGCAAAAAATAGTAAGTAGTTCTTTTGACTACCAGTTGGTTACCTGAGTTGCATATGTCTGAGTATGTAGGTAGGAGTTAGGCCTCAATAGTTACTTACTTATAAAATAAATTTGATTTAATTAATTAAGACGAAACTCCTATACATGTACATTTTACACTTGATGTACTTTCAATTAGCCTAATGTAAATGTTATACCCACACATAATAAATGCTTAAACATTGGGCTACTTCCTTCTAGACTGGTCAATTGAGCAGGGCTACCTTAATACAAATATATATTTTATGTCGATAAAATACTTCACGGTTAATGAAATGTCATAAGGAAGTAACTAATGAGGCCTACTTCCTACCTACCTACTCGGACATCTGGAACTCAGATAACCAATTAATAGTCAAAACAACTACTTTTACCACTCATAACGACATCAAATCTACAAAACCCTCCATACACTTTCACACCTTCCCCCTGTAGGAACGCAAACGCGAAACCAACGCAATTGTGAAACTAACGCAAACGAGAAGCTTCCATGAGCGGTGCACGCAATCATCATGATGGCACACGCTCCTTTTCCTGTGGCGTGTGCAAAGTATTATTGTACTTGGAGTCAGCAGTGGCAAAAGAACCTCAAAAGGTGAGTGCGGGAGCGAGTCCTCACTGCTTGAGCTGGATGAGCCAGACACAGTCTCGAAACAAACATTCAGCAGTGAAGTCAAGGGCACTTAAACAATTCTGTAATATGGCTGGCCAAAAATTCTAGCGGTGAACACACGACATTGTATATAGTACATGTCTACTACATGTACTTTCTTGCCACAATTTTCCACTATGCGCTTTGTGATGATTGTTTCATGCGATTGCCAGTACACTTTGGAGTCATTAAGTTAACGCAATCGCAAAACGCTAACGCAATCTCGAAACATACACAATCACTTGAATTTGAGGTAAAACTTTCAATGCGGACAAGAATCAGTCACCACAGGGGCCTATGAAAAATGATATAACTTAGGGACAGTCACAAACTTGGTTAACTCACTCATGAAACTTGCCTTAACGCAATCACGAAACACTAACGGCGGATGTGGGTAGGTTATAAACTGGCCGGCCAGTATGGGGTTTGGCAGGTTTTGCGTTAGTTTCGCAATTGCATTGGTTTCGTATTTGCGTTCCTGCACCCCCCTTTTCCCCCAAAAAAGAAATGCTCAAAGCAAATTGCATAAAATGCACTTTACCACAAAGTGCTACTCCGTCTGTGAATGCATTCTGAGTAGCTTATTTAATTTGTTTTTGTGAAAGTGCATTCCTACAAGAACGGTTTTTGCACTATTTGGTTAAGTAATACATCATCTGTTCCTTCACTTTTATCCGAGCTCTTAGATTGTTATTTAGACATGGTTGGATATTATGTACCTTGCAGCTGATTTATGACTTCAAAGATGGAGGTGGAAGTCTTGATTTAATCTCCTTGTTTCCGGATGAGCTGCCTAGGGAAGATCGTGAGAGGTTTATCAGAATTGGAGTGGAAATCCCCTCCATTGAGTAAGTGCATAAAAATAGTATTGCTGCTTACTTTCGATTCCAGTAAGCGAGCTTAAATTCATTAACAATGATAGGTAGTATAGATCACAGTAAACCCTGGTCAGGGTGAACATCTCAGAACAGATGATGGGTTGCCGTTCTTATACTGGAAATGTAACTATAAGTACAATACACATACCATTGCGTATATGTAGTTAACCACAATGACATAATTATAATATCATCTTCTTTTATAGGGAACTGTATTCCAGCACACTTTTGCATAAGTACCTGTCTCGGTCTCTCAATATTCCTCTAAAGAATGGCAGTGTATTACCAATTCAAGAAAGCCAGTACGTGCTTACCCTTGATTACACACTGAAGATGCTCAACATCCACGAGCGATATGAATGTGGGATTCCTGTGATTATAGAAGGGGAGACAGGAGTGGGGAAGACAGCCCTTGTTGAGATGCTTTCTAAGCTTTGGAACTACTCCTGGGTTGCACAATGGGAAAGACATAAAGATCGCCTAGTGGATTCAATGAAGAAGAGGCTTGGAGGTACATATATTCTAGTTAGACCATATAGCTAGGAATAATTAATGAGGTAAAACCTTTGAAGGATCCCTGTTAGTCCAGGGTGGTTAAGTACTCTACTATCTATGATTGGGTGTAGAATAAGGAAGGTGAAGTGTTATGCATGATTTGTAGCATTTAGCACCTGCTAGTAGCAGCACTGCTGACAGATTCCAGCCTGAGCCACCCTTGGTGAACAGTAGTGACTATAGTCACCATTTAATGGGTGAAGCGATTACAACACAAATGAGCATGATTGACCCTTGGGTAGTGCCTTTCAGGCATAGCGTTTTTAAAGAACTCAAATTAGTTCAGCAGTGATATAACGAGCACTCTCGAATGGACGCTTGCCATTCACACACCATTGTTTGTAGGTTACACATGCACAGACTGCCCGCCACAACGTGTTCGTCTATTTAACGCCCACCTTTGATTGTGCAGGCTGCTTAGGCCTGTACTGCTGTGCTGCTGAGTTGTGTCGCCTGGTTGATTACTGCATGAGTCACTACGAACTATAGTACCGGTATATAAAAATGAATACACTTACTCACATGGCTGATTATATTTGGTTGGCACAAGTTTGAATAGCTTCTGGCCAAAGGTGCTGTTGAAAAACAACTATGTCCTTGTAGCCAGAACACCCACTCCCCTTAAAAAAAACACCCAAAACAAGTTACAGAAAAAGCATCACCAAAAAGTACAAAAACCATTCATGTATGGATGCACTTTCACAAAAACAAGGGAAACAAGCTATAATTTACACCGCAATGGGTTCACAGACTACCTACACATCACAGCCCAATGCATTACAGAGTAGCTACAAATCACTGTGCAGTTCATTTACGGAAACCTTTTGCTTTCTGTTAGTTACTGTGCATGTGTGAGTAGTGGAGACCAGGGTGCTTCTCTCCTCCCACTCATATAACAGCTGATTGAAGGCTATAGCTCAGTGCATATCATCTTCCAGTTAAATGTATACTTTCCAATACACTCATTGCCTATATTTTTGTTTTGTAGATCTACCTGCAGAGTCCATTGCAGACTCTAAACTTGCTGTATGCATGGACACAGTGTATACCTTGAGTTCTGGAAAAAGGATTACAGAAAGAATGCTGAATGAAATAGTGCAACTTCCAGATAATTCAGGGTGTGGACATTTCTATACTGTGTTAAATCAGTCACTGAGAAAGCTAAAGGGAGACCCAATATTTTCTCTGCTGAGTGTTGAGCTGTATGATGGAGAAAGTCTCGATGATGCTTTCTGTGCTATTGAAGAAGATTCCGCTGAGGTATATGAACAAGCTTTATATAAACATTTGTATGCAACATCATGTTCATTTTCGCTTTAGGGTACAGCTCACTTACTATACATCATCTTTAGTGCTACTGTGAAGACTACATTCCACAAACTGAATATCCATGCAGGTATTGTATCTTAAAGTTTTATTGACTACTTTTAAATTATTGGTAATTCTTGTTTTCCTGTTAGCTCTGCAGCCAACAGAAATAGAAGCCTTCTTTGAAGAAGTGTTTGAACAGTCATTTGCAATACAACAAGCATACAGTAGCTGCGATCCAGCCCAAAGACCCAATTTCAGAGTCCCTTTTGTTACTGTAAGTTAATAAAACTGGGGTAGATGTATGATAGCTTGTCCATCAGTTAGTATGTTATTTGTTATTTTAATTTAGGCATACTTAGATGAAATCAACACAGCTTCCTGCCTGGGACTGTTAAAAGAGATAATTGTTGACAGAACAATTGATGGGAAGGTAAAGTACTTTAATTTGTGGCATTGAGATAGGATTACGTAGCATTACCTTTGTTCATGTTTATACATATGTACATGGTGTCTGATCTTCAGAGTGTTCATCTTTCAATGTGGTGATTGATATTACAGACCCTTTGCACTCTCGGTATATACTTCGGTAGTCATATGTTGCTTTCGCTCCAGAGTTATAACCTTCCAGAGTGGACATTCGTACATGATTGTATGATTAGTCTCTGTTTCTTCTCTGAAGCACCTTTTAGTGAAACTTTATCATTGCAAAGCCTCATGACCCTGTTGTTCCATGCCAATAAATTCATCATCATAGCTGCATCTAGCAGTGAGGAATGCTGTTGAATGTGAAACAGGGTCACCTCTCTATAGTCAGAAAATAGATACTGTTTATTTGGGGGGGGGGGGGGTTGGGGAGAACGGTTTAACACTGAAAATAGATATCATTGGAATGTACAGGTACTCAGCAGCATCACAGTGCCAATTTTGTTGTCCACACATCGCATGCTAGTGAGAGATAGAGCTATTCTTCATGCTTCCTTCTGCTAAATACAATGATAAAACATTTATAGTGGGTGGAAACAGAGTTAAACAACGTGTATTCCTAGCAGTACTGTACAGTTTTTCTTAGGAAGTCAGTACATGGGTGTTTGAGTGGCTGTTTAATATTTTTAAAAAAGGTTTTCTTGGAAAAGAGGGGCGTTTGAATTATTAGATGGTTTGATTAATTAGATTTACTATAATTAACACTAAATTACATTCCAATAATATCTACCTTTATCATTAAAGGTAAAATATGACGAAATCCACTGCCCACTATAGAGAGGTCCTAGCTATGATGATGATGGATGTTGGTACGTATGCGGTAGTAGCATTATGGTGCCTCCTAATGATGAATAAATATCACCGAAAGTTGCTTCAGGGAAAATATGTAGAGACTGACAATATGTACAATTGTCTGTTCATAGCAGTGTCCATATTTGACTTTGGAAGCTATAGCTCCAGAACCAAGCAACACCAGAACACCATACTTTCAATCCAAAGTGAGAAGGTGTGCAGTATCCACCCAATATAAAGGTTCAGTGCCGCCACACCCAATTATAGGTTAGACAACGAGGTGGAGGTATCTGTTGACTGAGATGCCGACACAGAGGTGTCTAACTGATTTATACCGAGTGTTATGACAGCTGTGAAAGCCGGTGACCTATTTAAAGTTTAGCGTTTCAAGCAAATCATGAATAAAGGTGAGGTATCTAAATCTTTTAGATACTAGCTGGCAGGTTTCTACTATCAGATTTAGATACCTCATTAAGCAGGCATACGTTGTACTTCAAAGGAAATCATTCATGACTAGGACATGGTGTCTGATCTAACTAAGTGGTTACTTCTAGATGGTGCAATTGGCACTTATGCTGTTTCACATTAATGTACTTGTTCCATTACAGTCCATACCAGAGAATGTATTCATAATTGCTTCCTGCAATCCTCATCGAGGAGATCTTTTTGCTGCCATTAAAGATCAAGAATCATGGCTAAAAGCAACCTACCATGTCCGAAAACTTCACCCTACCCTGCAATCGCTCTTGTGGGACTATGGGTCACTTAATGAACAACAGGAGCGTGAGTATGTAAATGTTAAAATGAAAATGCTCACCCAGCAGTCCACTGAGGGTGCCACAGATTTCAGAGTGTTTTCAAAAGACATTGCTAGTTTAACTGATCTCATTCTTCAAAGCCAACAGAAGGTGCGGGAATATGCTTATGAGCAGCTATCTAGTGTAAACATTCCAAAACATGAGGCAAGAGTTTGTGCAAAGAGCTCAGTCAGTCTAAGAGATATTGAAAGGGTATTTACATTCTATAAGTGGCTATTGAAAATATATATCCAATTCAATCCTCATGAAGAGTTGACTGAGTTGTACCACCGTCGTGCAATTATGGTATCATTGGGTATAGTGTACTTTATGCGGCTTGACTCAAAATATCGAAGCAAATACAGGCTTTTTCTTGATCACAATCACTTTGACCTATTTTACAAAGTAACATTTTCTGAGGCTTTCGAAAGTGAGTTGAGATGGTACATAGACAGAATTGAACTTCCACGAAGTATTGCCAAAACTGAGGCTCTAAAAGAGAATGTGTTTGCAACCGTAGCATGTACCATGACTCACACCCCACTAATCATCGTGGGTGACCCTGGTTCTTCAAAAACCCTGTCTGTAAACATTGTTATTGCAAACTTTAAAGGAAGTCAGTCCAGAAGTCTGGCTTTTAGAAACACAGATGTCTTCAAGTCACTGGATGCCCACTTTTATCAGTGTTCTCGGAAAACTACTTCAAATGAAATAGAAACGATCTTTAGAAGAGCTATAACTCGCCAACGCAGTCTTCAAAATATTCCCTTGCCAGTTCATTGTGTTGTGTTTATGGATGAAGCTGGTCTTCCAGAAGATAAACTCGAATCTCTTAAAGTTTTACACTACTACCTGGACAGGCCAGAAGTTTCATTTGTTGCCATTAGCAATCATGTCCTTGATGCTGCCAAAACCAACCGAGCAGTTAGCATCTTCAGACCTAAGGCCACAGACCAAGAATTGTATGAGCTTGCAAAGGGAACCATTCTTCCACCTGGTCAAAATGAACCTTCAGAGGATGAAGGAAATCTTTTAAGAAAACTCTGCTTTTCGTACAACAGAGTACTTTTAGATCATGATTTCCAGCAGCTCTTTGGTTTACGTGATTTCATTCACTTTGTTGCATACCTACGTCGCAAACGTAGGAGATACTTGGATGAACAGCTAATATTGGAAGGGTTGGAAAGAAACTTTAATGGCAGTAAAAAGTTTCACGACCTTTTTAAACTTTTCTTTGAAAAGGTAAGCTTTCTTACACTGTACGTTTTGTCATGGCTGGGAGGTGGATATGCAACCCGAGGTTGAAGGTTGAATAAATCCATATCCACTGACCTAGTCATGTTAAAATCTTTCATTGTACCCTATTTATGTCACATTGTTCTGTTGTAAAAGATGTTTAGCTACTATTTTAGCAATGCAAGTGCTGAAAACAACAATGCATAGCCTTGCATCAAGTTTGGAACTAGTAATATCACTGACTAGCTCATCGGCACAAAACCTTAGCCAAATTGTGTGAATGCGAGGCATAGCTCGTGAATACACAATGGCTGTTATGTCAGTAGTTGCATGTGTGTGCTGCTATATGACATTGTACATCATGTGCTCTAAAGTTAAACTCTATAGTGACAGTAGTGGTATTGTTTTCCAATATATTTGCTCCTACTACTAAGCTAGCTAGTACTATGTAGCTAATATAGATTCTAGCTGTTTCCCTACTGATACTTCCTGCAAAGCTTATTTAAACTATTCTGTCTTTAATTAGCTACGCCAGCTGTGATAGTATAGCGTGGTAATACTGTTGAATGGATATACCAAATAATCACTTTGCAGATTGATGTTCCTATGGAGAAGCTCCAGTTCAGCCATATACTTAGTATATTGAAGAACAGTCTTGCTGATCATGCCAGCACAGAAGGTGGTGATGTTCACAATAGCATCCAAAGTGAGGTTCGGTACAAGCTGATCATTGATCCTAGTGAAGATGACTCACTAATGAGGCTCCTCTTCACATATGAAGTGCTAAAGAGAAACAACACACGGCTCTATATTTGCAGTGACTTTCCCGGAGATAGGCAGCTAAGGGTAAGGAAACAAAATTTAATTACAGTCTGAACGTTTACCATTTTAATCTACTATATGTTCATCTCAATATAGGTTCATACCATTTCACAAATCTGTCATTCAGTTGCAGCTGGTCATACTATTCTAATGTGTCAGACAGATGAAATACATGAGAGCTTTTACGACCTATTTAATAAGCATTTTCGCTGTATTGAAGATCCTCAAAGTGGCACCCACCATTATGCAAATATTGCTATTGGTGCTCATTCTGGACCTTGCCGAGTGGACCCTCATTTCCAATGTGTGGTTGTGATAAGTGCATCAGAATTGCAGGACACACCTGCTCCCTTTCTGAATCGGTTTGAGAAATACTACCTTACCCACAGAAGCCTGTTGGATAGTATTTTTGAAAGCATGCCTCCTTGTCTCAGTATAATGCTTCGATCAGCATACAGCAAGGTTAGTCTATTTTTGACTTTAAAAACTATTTTGCAATTAAAGATATTTCATAATTCCTTTCCTGCCCAGGTCTCTGATTTCATCCTATGTGTTAAATGGTCATCTCTTTATGGTTTTTTGGAGAATAGTAGCCTTGAGTCTTTGATGCTGGCAATTCTTCCACCTGTTGGTCAAGAGTATAAATTCCTACCAGACGAAAAGAATTTTTCTGTTTCATCTGATGCAGAGGATAAGCATGTGTTCTTATTGAAAACTCTACTGAGTATGCTTCGAAAGAATACTGGCTTTCGTATTCCTGAGGTTTGTATTCAGTACATGAATATATATATATCGTGGTGCTATTATTATCCTCTCATTTTTACAGTATTCATCTGAGGAGATTAAGATCGATGCTGATCATATCTTCTGTTTGATCCAAAAGGAGCCTGAGTTTGAGGGAATTATGATAAAAGTAAATGATGAGAATGTAGTAACACTGATTGATGGAGCATTGCACGTACTTTACTACGGTCCAAACCCAAAGAATATAGATAGACCTTTTGAGGTCTACACAGATGCCTTGATGGTCATTGCAGTCCTAACACAGTGGATCGTCAACTATCTTTGCAAGCAGTTGCTGCAGTTGATGACTCCTGAGGCATTGGCTGTCCACTATGAGGAAATTCCTACTCCATATCTTGAAAATTATCTGAATTTCCAAAAACACTTTAGCCTAAAAGACTTGGTGGAGAGACAGATCGGTCTGCTGGAATTGAACAAATGGTTAGTTCCTAACTAAGTTGACTTGATTCTCAGCAGAAGGGTTTGGAACTGTAAATAACGTGAATATGCGATCATATGGATAGCCTACTTTATACTAGTGTACATAAAACATGCATAAAAAACTTGGGGCAAAGTATTGTGTTTCATAGCTGTACAAATACTTAGTAATTTTGGTTGGACAAAATATTCATAACAAACACCTACTTCTTCATTTATTACCTACAGGGACAATTCTGTATGCCCAACAAAGTTACTCTGCTTTACTCGTTCATCACCACAAATCCATCAACTTCCATCTGAATATCCTAGTACACTCACCACTGTATCTGATGATGTAATGCAGCAATCTCTCAGGGAGCATATCTATAGCAATGTGAACCATTTAATGATATGCAAAATATCCCTAAAGCATTCACAAAGCAAAATTGAAGAACTACTAGCCAGGTATGTTTTGTCGGAGTCACACTTGCTATTGTTGGTTGCAAATATGCAAGAAATCTCTAAAAAAATGATCAATCATCTCCGGATCATGATTGAAGAGGCAGAGAATAAGATCACAAATCAGAGCAAAGTTTTTGTACTTCTACTGCATTTTCCTCCAGTGATGTTCTTCAAACCATGCTACCCTTCGTTATTTCTGATGGGATGGGGCCACTATTATCTTGATACAATAGCATACGGCACCCTAACAAGAGAAAGTGTGAAGTCTGTCGTTGATGTTAAGGAATGGTTTTATCATTGCTGCTTTCCACAGTCACCTGATAGTGCACTTAACAGCCAGATGGTTATAGCACTTCAGCAATTGCTTCCAGAAGCAATTCCAATAGTTGCCTCACGGGTAGGTTTTAGTTGCAACAATGAAAGGAAAGTAATGGATGCTTCTGAAAGAACTGCAATACTCCAAAGACTATTGATAGGCACTCTGCATGGTGATGCTGAAGTTGAAGTAGAACAACTTATTGAAATGAGCCTAGGCAGAGTGCTGTGTGTAAAGTATTGCAAGTATTGGACACCTCAACTAATGGAACAGCATATCAAACAAGTTTCCAGTTTCATGTATGAACGTGAATCAACCCTGAATATTACCGACACTATTCAAAGTGTAGTGAGATCTACATTCTTTGATTTCCTTGTCTACATGTTTTCTAGCCTAAATGAAAGAAACGATGTTCACATTCTTGTGGAAGAGCCTCAGTGTTGCCCAACAGTTCAGCGATTGTTTCTAGATCTACTTAGTGCACTTCCAGCTCCAGAACTAGCACAAATTAAAGTACTAATGGCTGCCAATCGGCAACGGCCTATTCAGCCATACTTTCCGAGGTTCCCATTCTTCAAGCAAGTGTGTGATATGTTAGACAAGGCTGTAGATGAAAGTAGAGAGGAAGTGAATCAAAAATCAAATATTTTGGACACTGCTTTACCTCAGATGGAGACTTCTATTCATCTTCCTACCCAGAAGAGAACCAAACAGCAAATGGAGACTTTATTTAATGAGGTTGTATTGTCAAGAGTGAAGGTATGTACATATTCATTTTATGTATATTATTATGTTAAATGATTTTTAAACTCTTACCTAGGAAATGAAGGGCTGCTTGGAGGTAACGGCTTCAGCTATGAATGAGTATGGTGGTGAAATTTGGAATCGATATTTCATGGACTTTGCCCACAAAAAACTTCATCTTCAACCTGAAGTCACTCCCCTTACTAATGAGATCCTCAAAGCTTACATTGGACCTGTAACAGGCAGTAGTGCGCTTGAACGACTGGTGTCTCTTCATGTTCGCCTTCATGTGTACCAGATGGATCTCACAAAAGTTACTGCAATTCTAAAGCCCATAACAAAGATGCAGCAGTCATTGCACCCTGCAGCAACCGGTTCTTTAGCTTATTTATTTTTTGCAACAACTTTGCATGACCCCAAATCTATTGATAGAATACCACACACTTTTGTGAGTCCTATCGTAGAGACACTGTACACATTTGCTCTTCATATGAGTACAGCTGAGACTGACCCAGAAAGTCTTAATTTCTGGTACCAGAGCTACAGCGATATTGTAAGTTCGTCCATACAGCTATGCAAATGTATTTTCCTCATTAAAGCACTCTGCTCCTTATTTGATTTATGTAGATGTCAATGCCAGCAATGGAAGAGAATATCATTCTGGGCACAACATCACTACAGACACAGACCCAGCTTCGCATACTGCATGCTACATATCTGGTCATGCAATGCTGCTATATCTCAAAGTCGTGCAGAGGCCAACAAGTATTCATGACCTTGCATAAAAGATACTCTCCAGAAGGCAAAAAGGTACACTCTGTTCCTACATAGCCAATGCTTATGCTATAGCTCTCAGTGCTCCAGTCTTATGCTTTCACCACTAGGCTACTGGGGAGTTGTGAAAACATCTTTATGAGAATTTCTGTCTGAACATTAGCTAGCTGTCTTTCAAGAAGAATAATAATGTACTCTTGTTGGTGCTGTAGTATTTATACCAACCATTGACCACACACTCACATACACAAGTGTAGCGTGTAAGATCTCCAATCAGAGCTATCTCCCAAGAATGACAGTAATACACGTTTTTGCCTTCTGAGATTCCTCCTTCTATCTATCTTGTATATCCCCACCCCTTTAGATCTATATCACTTAACAATACTTCGAGATGGCATGTTGTGCTTGCACTGTTCCCTTTTTGTTTTGAGTAATATACTCATATTGCTGCCATTGTGCTGCACTACTGATTGTGCATTACTGAGGAGTTCCCGGTCAGATTACAAGAGCAGAGATTTTAGCATCACCACATTATTCTTTTATTCCAGCATCTGTAACAAAATCATATTGTTCTAAATAAAGAAGTCAGTGTACTTGTGTGCATTCAATTATTATTATCTTCTTACACAACAGATGGGTGGACCATTTCTGTATTTACAACAAGTGGTGGATGCTGGCTTGCAAGCATTTGCAGCAACTCCACTCTCCCCAACTATCCAGGGAAGGGAGAGCTATTGTGTGCAGTCATTTATTGAAGGACTATTTGCATTCACGTTTTCAAAACACTGTGCTTCATTTCCTGAAGAAGATTGTCGATACTTCCTGGAAGTTGCAAACCAGCAAAATTCGTACTGTACTCAGGAAAGAGCTACAGCACAAGCAGAAGATCCTCACCATTACAGTTTCACAGCTATAAATGTGTTCAAGTTGTACCTTTCTAGGATTCTTGGTGAAGCTATTGCGGAACGTCAGGTACAATGCTGTACTCTTAAACTGTTGTATTTATACTTGTATGGTCTTTACTTACTGTTATGATGCACAGAAGGAAGAAGCTGCAGACAAAGGCCAAGCTGCAAATGAGTTAATGCTTCACAATGCTAAGGTTACTCTAAGCTTTCTGCTGTTCGGCTTTACATAGAGAATTATTTTTTTATGATGTTCTGTCAGGGTCGTGGAATGGTGGGCGAAGTGCTTACAGCCAAAATTGAAGGCTCACCTGGCCCCTACATTCCCTTGTGTTACCAGCAGAAAGGCTTCCAGTGCAGCGAGTTTTCATGCAAGGGATGCAAGGTTATGTTCATTCACCTTATAACACTACCATTGTGAAGTATGTATTTTTCCCTCATTTTTAGAATACACTAATGCAGCAACCTTTAGCCCACTTATATTTCTTGACTGTGATGGAGCATCTGCAAAGCCGAGGAAATCTTCCTAACCATCTTGTCAGACTTACAGGAAGGATTACAAAGGTAAGGTGCATGCCATCAAGTTTAGCTTTTATGACTCAGTGGTGTGTAGTATCATGACCAGCTGTAATACACAATCATAGCACTAGTCAAACTTCTAGCACCATACTGTCTGGCATTACAAGTAAAAAAGATTAGCTCTCACTTCAGCGCTTGGAGAAGCAGTCGACTCCCAAATCTGAAAAGGTGTTGCTTTTCATTGAGAAGCAAGCTGTTGTTCAAGTCCTCATTCAGCGGGTGACTGAATATTTTGACCCCAAAATACCACGAAAGCTTCATGATGTAAGTTGAACTGTTTTTGAACTGGTAAATAGAACCTACATATTTTGTCTAATGAAGTAAGGATACAGTGTGTATTGTGGTAATGAATACACTGGCATGCTGGATATTTCAATGTGCGGTTATTATTTGACATGTGCATGCAAATGGTGGCACAACAGATTAAACAGTTATACAGCTAAGGGAGGGCATGTTCAAATAGGATGGAATCAGCAAAGAATGAGAAGAAAAGGTAGAGACTCAGGCAGAGTTAAATGCAAATAAAGATTGACTAAAGATATAAACATCAAAGCAGTGGCAGGGAGCTAGAGCCTGTATAGTACTGCATGCAATTTACTATGCCTATATTTTACATGTATAATTTTATAATTCGACTGTAGTGTTACAGATAATATTTTCCCTCATTGCAGCTGTTCACTGCTCAAATAGTTAGTGGATTGAATTCCCTGCTAAGCGACAATGCAATGGGAGGGAGTGACACTTGCGTTGGTTATCATGGGCTTGTGTTTGCTATGCAGTTACGAAAGCAATTGAATAGTCAGCAAAAGTTGATTGATATGCTAACTGATGACCATAGCACTCTTGTGCAGACTATCAGTGGTATAAAGCCACTTCAAACACTTGTCAAGGTTGGTCGGAGCACATTACACACCATTGGGTACTATGATTGTACAATATTGGGTACTATTGCTCTTTAGCTACTGTATTGTAATACTATCTAGAGCCAACCAAAGAGTGAGGCTCACCTCTTTCCATTCATTGGGCATCAAGAGTCCAGTGCACTCAGCCACTTCTACCGACAAATTTGGGAAACCTTGGATAATGTGCGCAGCAAAGGAGCAAGCGGGGAATCTATTGCTGTGTTGGTAAAACTTGCACATGAAAGGTTAGAGTACATGTGTAGTAGTGTCTATTGAGTGATATACTAATATCATTAATGTAATGCCTCTGTAGCTGCAACAGTGACGAGAAAATGAGGCTTAATGCTCTTCTAATTAACAAGAAGAGAGCCTTCCGGATGCTGCTGTGGTTGTGCGTTTATTATAAATTCTTTGTCACAAAGGTACTCTACCATCTAACATCTCCTTACTCAATGCAGTAAGCATACCTTTCTTCCTTTTCAGATCCATTCCCGTGTATTGGCAGATGCAATCAATGACCATCTAAGGGGTATTCTTGAGCCCGAGTTTATCAGCTTCATACAAAGTTTTCTGTTCCCTGCTGAATACATGATACGAAGCCCTGAACAGCCACCACCAATGAATGAAAATGCCTCCAGGCTACGACTCACAGAAGATTATCAATTTGTGCCAGTTACAAGTAATGGTAAAAAGACAGATCCTTTGTATGACCTGTTTAACTCAATTCATCAACCAAAGCCAGGTAATACAGTAAAGCTGTATTCATTATGATTGTAGTTTTTGGTGTAATGACTAAATAATGATTTGTCATTTAGATCCATCAGATGTTGAACTGTGCCATGCAATGGCCAATATGGTGGCTGTTGTACTGGCCTGCCCGCCTCGTTCCAATCATCTGTGGTACCACATGTTTGCAGCAGATGGTCTCCTTGGAACCCATATGACTGGATTTATGGTTTGTTGGCAATTGTATAGCTCAAAATTTGTATAAATAACTCATGTCAGATTATTCGTGAAATAGTGGAAATTGCCTAACACTACAGCTCTTAATTTGTTGATTGTAGCATATTTAGAAAGAGCCCAAGTCATTTACATTTTACAACTGATTTATAGCTCACCTAGCACTGATTGACTGGTGTTTTGTGGAGCCATGTAGTTACTTTGCAAGCTATTTTAGAGATGGTGTAGCTTCTTTCAGTGGGTTACTACCGTACAGCCGAAATTTCGCCAAGGACAATTTGCAATAAACCCAGATGCATATTGTGAAAAACTTCAAAGTCGAAGGTAGTGATGACAAAATAAAGATATGGGGTGATACTGTTGCCCATTGCCTAATTAATTCTCTGCCTAATTAATTCTCTGCCTAATTTCTTGCTGTAGGAGCTATAATGTATGCCATCCCAATATTTTATTTATGTGCAGTATAAGGAAAAAACTACCGAGGGACGCCTGTATGACTGTGGGGTGGAGCTAGCAAGTGATGGCACATATGGCAGGCCAGACTATCTTCAGCATGCCACTCGAGGAACGTTGAGCCTGCACTCACTCTACCTCATCCTATGGGCCAACTTTGGTGCATTCTGCATGGCCCTAGTCACTCAAGCTGATGCTCAAGAGAAAATTTGTGGGCCCGTTATATCAACTTGGCAGTCTGTTCGCCACTACTGTGTCATGCAGCTTCGTAGTGTGTGGCTGCACATAGGCAATAACCTGCAGCTCTCACTTGATGAGCGTTCCTTTTTTATAATGCAGTGTATGCAGAACCTATTGGAGGTAATGTTTTAGTAGTAGTGTAATTGATATTTCAGTAGAGTGAACCTTGTTTTTGTTCTATAGGTAAGTATCAGGCAACCACATCTCTTGAAAAGTGGGAAGTTTGACGAACTTGAAGATTTGGATGACTATGAAAAGATGTGGCATCAGTTGATTTTTACACCTTCCTTTGATAATGTTCATGAGAAGGTAATGGCTGTTTATTATCACTATTTAGCCCCCTCTAGCCCATTGTGAACTAACTTTCCAATTTTAGTTTGCAGAACACTGTAAGCTCACAAAGAATGCTTTGTTCGAAGACCTGAGGTATGTTCTAGTGCATTCTGTGTGTCCTAAGCAGTGTTTCATGCTATTCACTTTGTACCTGTACAGCTGTCTAGAGGTCCACTATCCCCACTTTCCTACAATGGATGAGTTTTCCCAGACCATGCTATCATCAGTAGACATTGGTGATGCCTCAAAGAATGAATTCTATGTATTGTCAAAGTTTGTTTTGGAGTATCCTCGCCTAAAAGCTGCTGGAGCACTGCTTCCTGATTTGCTGGAATTTTACCAGTGGATACACAGTGAATTGGCATACTTGGTCACCCGTAAGTATGCAGAAAAAGAAAGTATTGGGACGGTAATCACCAAAGCAGAAGAGAAGTATGCAGGAATTGACCTTAATAAGCTGTATGAAAAAGTGAAAGGTACCATAACGTTTTTATAACTGGTATTAAAGACAGTCGCAATATATTATGTTGTTATCTTTATCTAGGTGGCTACAACAAGTATGCAGAAGTCACTGGATACTCTATTGGTGCCGGTGCCTGTGCTAACACCAAGAGAGAAGGAACTGTCCTTCAAATCCAAGATGATACCAAGCTCAAGAACTTCCTCTCTGTGGATACTGAAGACCAGTGGGAAGGCAGTGATCTGTTACGTGTCGTAATACAAGATATCGTAAGGGCCTATAGTAGATGATAGCTGTAGTGATTGTGAGACTGTCTTTAATTTTCTTTTCAACAGATTACCTTCCACAACAGTTTTCTTCAGACTGTTTTTGATGTGAGTAACGCTTCAGAGCATTCTATTGAGCCATCTGAGCATGAAATGGATCCTATCCATCCAAATGAAGTGAATGAAGATGTCATGATTATTGGAAAAACTGTCAAGTGAGTTGAGCAAACTGACAGATTTAATCTTCATATAGCACTTATTTTATTTCAATATCTAGGAGTCATGGAATTGATGAACATCTGCAGTTAGTGCGCAGTCGTTATTTGCACCCTATTCAAGACGAAGCGTGTCCTTTTGATCTCAAACGACTGCAGAGTGATGTGATCAAAACCTACTTATCAGGAAAACCCTCAATTTGCCACCTGCCAGACGGTGGTCACGACCGGATTCTTTTTAAGTTCAAAAAGGAACACATTGACAAACTAGTCTTGGAAGGTGCCGACCTTGACCTATCAGTTATTTCAGAGTACATTACAGATGAATTCAAGGTATTTCTATCTACTGTTTTAGCTCCCCTGTTCATTTCTCATCATTATTATGGTATTGGTAATGCAGCTCCCACTGGATGGATTAGCAAAGGCCCTTGAATATGAGTTCTACACAGCTGACTACCACACACTAGTGAAAGTCATCACTGGGCTAAAAGTTGCCACTGAATATCTTATCAAGGTATGCATGAAATATGAAGTGAAAAGCTAATGTGTGGATCCAGATGCTTTATTCCTTGCAGAGCATTCAACTGCCAGATGAAATTGAAGTCAAAGGTACTGATGAACTGACATTACCTCAGTTTTTACTTCTAGTTTTCAAAGTACCTGAAGAAACAGAAGAAAATATAATGGAAAACATTGGAATAAAAGGGTCAGTGGTGTTTATTTATCTTTGTCATAATTCTATCTATTCATTCTTGATATGTCTGTAGTCTCCCTCAGTCTCAGCTGGAATACTTACTCTCTCTGAAGCTCCCTTTCTTATACTCCACACTGGAGCAGTTTGTACAATGGGTGAAGGATGGAATGTATGATTTCCATCAGCTTCCATTGGTGATGAGGAAGCACCTGGAACCACAAGATGAAGCAGCATTGAATAGTATTCAAAGTAGCCACATGTATCCAGGTATTGTGTACAATAGTGCACCCGTATCATAATTACCCTGTGGTTTAACTCAGGTGGGGTTTCTCTTACCTTAGGCGGTCCCAATGCACTGCTTCATGAGATGCAGGCTCTCACTGACGTTCTCGTGCACTCAGAGTCAGACATAAGAAAGACTATCTCTAAGCATATGGAGGTGAGTGATACACTTCACATGTATGATCAGATCAAACTTGTGTGAAAATACATAATATATTATCATTTGCAGAAACCCATTATGGAATATCTGGGAGAATATGGACTTTGTGGTGATTGTGAACAGCTGACAAAGTTGATCCCCAATTCAGTCCTTTGCCAGCACTACGTGGCACTTCGTATCTTCCTTCAACGGTAAGCACTATGTATAGTGCACTGATTTTTACTTCTGCACTCAAAGTCCTTACTAGTTTACTAACTTTTCATGTTCATTGTATATTTGACAGAAAAATAGCAGAGGTACAGAGTAGGAGTCGTGAGCAAGTGGAGAGCCAGGGAGACCGCTGGGTAGAGTTTGTACAGGACCTTTGGGATGAAGATGGACTCAAACACCTTTGGGATGTTGCTATGCCATATGTCAATGATCACCAGTTTGTGTTTGACCCAGCTACTCAAATGTATGGGTTCCAGAGCTTCCAAATGGAAGATGGGATAGAAGCAGAAAAACCCCTTTCGTTCGTTCTTACTGAAGAGGAGGAGGAAGACACAGAGCGGCCGGCATCACCTGAGCAACCTTCAGTAACAGAACCACAAGAAACTCCTCAGCCACCGTCAGTATCTCCTAAGAGTAAGTACCGCTCTTGCTACTATAAGCTCAAGCCAGCATTGCTACTAACTATTGATTAACGTGCACTTCTTTGCAAGACTAAACTATGCATTGCTGGCAAGATACCTCTAACTTGTGTTTCCTGTCCCCTAGTCACTGGAAACGTCACAGACCTCAAAGACGTTGCTGAGAATATCACGGTTGAAATGGTGGCAGAGCTTTTGCACAACTGGAAGTTAGACAAATACATAGACCTCTTCTCTTCTAATGATATTGATGGCTACCTCCTGTTCACATATTCTGAAAAGGACTTGGAGGATCTTGGAGTTGCCAGTGGCATTGATCGACGCAGAATTTTACGAAACATCACAAAGTATGTAAACGAATTGGCTTGAGAATTGACATAAAAGTAAACATTTTTTTGAATTACAGTTAGTTTGATTATGCTTTGCTGCTTTACATATACTGCATGGTTGCTGGTTTTGACAAATGTGTTGATAGGTTTAGTAGACTTTCTAGTAACAATAAATTGCTGCTTGTGTGTACTGGTTGCTGCTATATATTGACATATATTGTGTCACAATAATGGTGCTTTGGAACAGATTTGCAGAGCTATACGTATAGTACCAACTATTTCCCTATCTTAGCCAGATTCTTAGTGCCTGTTCAGAATAAGTGTATGTATCTTATTGTTATAAATTGAACACGTGTCAGCACAATGATATGCTTGTAAATGGCATGCATGCATCGGCCAGAGTATAGTTAGGTGTGATCCATTTCTCTTAAAAGGTAAAAGACTATAGCTTGCATGCAGGAGCATGGCAAACGATGGTAATGGTCCCTCTAATTATTCACTCACCCCTTCTGTAACTCTCTGTGTAAATACATCATTCTGTGAGATTTGTCTCTTCAAACTCTTGGTGAATGACTCCGCTAATGGAGGAAGTACGAAGCAAAACTTATCACCAGCATCATCACTCAGAGTGCTGGTCTGCATGACATTGACTGTTGTATCTTTTAAGAACCTCACCACACATCATCACGGGAATAGCGGTGCAGTTACGTACTAACCTTTCTGCTTGGCGTCCCTGATGGAGTCAGGCAGTCCCTTGAGGGCACCTGTTCAGCCAGGAGCTCAACATGGAGGAGAACTTTTTCACCTCCTGAGCAAGCTTTGTTCCCATGCAGTCTCCACTCATGTTGCCAACTTTTATTGCATGGGGAGAAAAGAATTGGCCAGTGTTGCATATTGGAGACTGGGAATGAGGCTACATTGTATCAGGAACTAGGCTGGAAGAGAGGAGGGGAGCATCGTTACCTAGCTCACATCTCAACCAGATGGTAATTGCCAGACAACATGGACAGATAATTGTGAAGACACACAGCTCCAGACACTCATACAGACATACCTCTCCAGATACTCATACAGACAGACTCTCCAGATAATCATACAGACAGACTCTCCAGATAATCATGTACACATGCAGGTATACACACCTCCAGATCAGACAGGTAAGCACACCTCTCCAGACACTCATACTGACAGGCAAACACACCTCTCCAACCACTCTTACAGACGGTAGCATACTGATGCGGCCACTTTGGCATGGATGTACTGACAGTTGCCTTGTGTGAAGGCAGTGAAACGGGTGAAAATGTAGGCAGCGGACAATTCTCTGTGAGAAAGGGGAGGAGGATGATGAAGTTCAAACCCGGGTGCTGCGTGAGAAAATTTACAACTGGACACACAAGAAGGGCGAGCAATATGCATATGTATGTCATGCATATACGTATGTCATAAAAAGATGACTTCATCCGTCATAATTGAAGGCTGAGAACCAGAGTGATCTAACCCACAAAATTTGAACTTACCCCTCTCATACTCTCAAAATGTGCTTCAGAAGCTGCTGAAAATTTAAGATTTTCAAACATATGTTCACAGGGTACACACGTTTAATTTTTTACTTCATTATTGTGTGTTTCATGCAATTTCCAGTACTTGATTATGGGTTAGGCCACTATATGGTTCTCAAACCTTCAATTGTAATTCCGTGCTTGCAGTGTTTTGGCTGTACTTACAAAAACAAGCTGTATTATTAAAGGTGTTCTCTATGCGTGTTGTGACTCCGTTGAGAGCATTCTTCAAATCGATGATCCCGCTACTTTTATCTTTACAGCAGCACGTCCTGCCAGATTAGCTACGTCAAAGACAGGACTCGTCGTGCTTGCTAGACTCGTTCCCATGCCCAATATAGGCCTTGGGTCCAGGACTAGGTGGCGGACGCCAGTCCGGTAGAAGAGCCGTGAACGGCCAACGCGTAATAATGGCGTGGTCACTTCCTGGTGCATGGTTGCAGCATAGATAATATAGGCTATATTATCTATGGTTGCAGTTGCACCGTCGCGACTTCAGATAATTAACGTCTTCTAGACTGTTGATGATGATAGCAACTGCCAAGTGTCTGAAAATTGCGGTGAAAGGACTGCCTTGCCTTCTGAAAATCACGGTGAAAGAACCGGTCTTGCTTTCTACCCATGATTAGTCTCGCGGGCCAGACTAACTTTTCGCCGCCTCCGTGGGAAAAGTAAGTCTGGCCATCCGCTTATTCCATCTTGGTGCAAGTGCGCCGGAATGCTGGCGCATTGTTCTTTTGCAATTAAACGCGTGACGTCACGTACAATGACAATCCGTTTCCGGCGAAAAGTTGGTCTGGCCCGCCAGACTAACCCATGATCAGGTATATGAGCAGCTGTTCAAGTGTTTTTGTTGGGCGGATTTACTAGATTAGGCTTATAGGGTTGGGGTAGAGTTAGAATAAAGATAAGAATTTCGCTGCGCAGTTTATAAGTTATATAGAATACGCAGAGCGAAAACCCAAAGCAATTTCACAGATTTATAAAAAAAATTATGCTCCCAATTAGCTAACATGTTGTGTAGGCCACTTACGAAGGTCTTAAAGATCATAATGTTTCACTCAAGGACAGACAGACAAACTAATGCGCTTTGCAGCTGCAGTGGCTTATTATAATAGTAGATCCTTTGAGGTAATTACTGGCTCCATGTGGCTCAGGCCAGATTCTGTCAGCACTATACTGACACTTACTGCATGGCAGATGCTAAATTTAAACGTCAAGTTGTGTGGTAATTCCATACAACTCGAGATTACAGAACTTCACCTTTTTTAACATAATTATATCCAGGCAAGTTTGTAACCAACTTTTCTTACTACAGAGTTGTTCAGGCCACTAAAAGAGTACTTGCTCTGCACAAACACGAGTGCATGCAAATATAGTTTAGCGAGCGAAGCGAGCTCAACCATACTTGCAAATGTTCGCACTCCATCTCCTTCCATGTTATTCGTCAATGACACAGCTATACAAGCAAGCTACATGTGTATTCATGCAGGTTAATCAGAAAAAGCTTTTTTGTCTATTATGCAACACTTCATATCAATTTCAGCTGCATCAATAGAGGAACCCTAGCTGGTTTACAGCAACCCTTTCATTGTTGTCTACATCCTGCCGAAACTACGCACAATGTTCTGTATTAATGGCCTTGTTATAAATTTTTCAACCGCGTGTGCATGAAATAGCATGGCAGCATAGCTCTCAGGTTGCATCAAGCCACTGTAGCTTCCTGCACTGGTAAATTTTCATTTGCTAATGTAACTTGCTTGCACAGATTTTAAGTTTCACTTTTTTTTATTGAGAATACTACTTTTATCTGAGCTAGTCCCACACTAGCAAGTTGGCTCTGCATTTCTATCTGTTTGTATTATGGTACATACACTGAAATTATGAAAGGGTTGTCTTATGGATATACCTACTGTATTAACGCAGCTATTATTGGGTGTGGGGGTATGCTTTAGACGTTTTGCTGACTGCATGTGGCTGGGAATGGGAGTACCCCCTGAACAAATGAACTGCAAAAAAAAATGTTTGGCATCCAGGTGAATGATCTCTGTCACGGAGAGCTAAGAGAGGGGAACTAACCTAGTGGATTGCTTGATCTCCAGTGCTCATATCTGAGCTTAGAGAGTGGCAACACAAATTCTGCCAACCTGGGAGTTGCAGTAACCCTTACTTCATAAAACAGCATTATAGACACTCACGATTTCTGCCTCGAGCTCATTCTGCAGCAAGAGCTCAATGTCACGTTATATTTGGACCCCCACAAAAATAACGTACCCGTGGAACAAGTTCTGTATGCATGTATGTGTACACCATCAGCCACTGTTTGCTTGTCAATTACGACAGTGTTGGGATCACACTTGATGACTTCAGTTAACAGCCTCACTGAACTGATGTTTCCCAGTGCACAAGCTCAAAGCAGTTGTGTTTCTATATTCATGTCTTTATTCATTCGCTGTATTTCGTTCTATTCACTGTGTGCTGGCTGCTCAATAGAAAAACAAATTGTACGCTGTTTCTTTCAAGATCAGGCAGTATCCCAAAGGGACTTTGATGCTGCTGTTCCACACAGAGTCCTGTACCCAGAAGGGTATATATCATGAACTACTATCATTTTGCAATATATGTACATGCAAATATAACATGTAAATTATTTTGTCTCAATTTTCTACTTTAGAAACTTGTACTATAAATCCTGTACTACATGTATTGTGGAAATCATTCTGTCCAGTTGTATAAACAGATGTATTAAACCTTGGCTGGGAAAGAGTATAGTCTCTATACGATAGTGCATACATAACAGTCAGGGTTTCATCCAGTGCATGGGAGTGACAGGGGATCGAAGCTCCCCCTCAAAAAGCAAAGCTTCCCTCCAAACAGATCAAGCAATGATTAAGAAACCTCATAATATTATTAACAAGCTAAGTTTCATGTCACCGAAGCTCCTCTCCAGAGTAGCCTCAGAAGCCACCAGATGGAGGCAGTGAAAAGTTAGTCTTGCACATGAGACTATGTATACATGTACTAGATGTGAGCACTGTCATGTGCTCGAGCATGAGTACAGCTCTGTCCCCCCACCCCAAAATATATCCTTGATGAAACCATAACAGTGTGTTCATCAAAGAGCATGTAGGGTTGGAATCACAAAGTATTAAAGTAACCAAAAAGGACACCACGAAACTTTCAAAAACATTACCATCCTTACATCTTGTCAATACACACACACACCACAATTGACGAAGTTGCTGCTTGACTAACAAGGAACTCTGGCATAAAGTAATTTCCAGTTCACATATTACAACAATATTATGTATAGAGAAAGTCAATCAGCATCTGTACAGTTACACCATGGTGACAATCACCTTCCCTCGTGTGTGTCCACTCTCAACGTGTTTGTGTGCAGCCACGATCTCGTCCAGTGCATACACAGCAGCGATGAGGGGGCGGATCTCCCCTCGCTCCACCATTCCCCGCACTTCCTCAAGGGCCTCTGCATTTGGCTCTGCTATGGAGTAGTAGAAAGCCCGGCCGTAGAACAGCCGATTCAGCGCGACCTTGAAGCGATAGAACCACGAGAACAACAGACCTCCAAAGAACGTACCAAACCTTGCGATGAAGTACAATTTTGGAGACCGTATGCTGACGTAAACGCCGTTCCCGAAGCACTTCAGCACACTCAGAGAAGGTCTTTCGTACACATAACCAACTGTGTCAAACACAAGATCGTACTCCTTCAGGGTTGTGGCGAAATTTCCCGTTGTGTAGTCGATAGCTTTGTCGGCTCCAAGACGATGTGCGAGGGAGATATTGCCGGTGGAGCAGGTTGTGGTGACCTCTGCACCCCAGGCCTTCAGCAGCTGGATCGCAAACGAGCCAACACCTCCAGTTCCAGCATGCACGAGGACCTGTTTCCCCCTTGCATTACCTCTGTTGAGACCGCCCAGCTGGACCAGTGCAGTCCACGTAGTGACAGCAACCCACGGGAGGGAGGCTGCTTCACGGTGATCGACGTTGCAGGGCTTGAAGGCCAGCTCACTCTCTCTCATGGTGACATACTCGGCATGGGTGCCTTGGCGTGCGAACGAGACAGCCCCATATACGAGATCTCCCGGCAAGAACTTCTTCACGTTGTCCCCTACTGCAACCACCTCACCAGAGCAGTCTCGCCCGACAATCAGCGGAAAGAACTTCTTCCTGGTCATTCGAGAAATTCTGCGAAAGAAATCTGCGCCATAGCCCCGTCTCATGCCCAAGTCAATTGGGTTGATGGATGCAGCATGGACTCGAACTAGGACATCCTCCGGATGAAACTCACCCACGAATCGAGGGTCGATTTGTAGGACTTTGTCGGAACCTCCAAACGTGTTGCAGATGGCAGCCCTGTGGCGGGAATACTGCTGCTGGAATTGGGGTGCTCTTTGAATGTGAAGGCCTCTTAGCAGCCAGAACACCCCTAGTCCAATACACACTAAGCTCTTGATGGGTAACTCGCTGTATTTGAACAGTAGGAAAGCGGTACCAGCGCTGGTCACAGCATCACGGAGGAGGGTCGGAGGCTGCTGATGTGACACAGGGTGGGGTGAAGTTGCAGGGATCCTCTTTGGTGGTGTGTCACCAACAACGGTGCTGACAATCTTCTTGGCTTCTAGCGAGCTAGGCTGGCAGTCCGACCTCCACGCTACCACGCCATCAGGACGAACAAGGAAGTACTTTCGATCATAGCAGGCCACGAGCTCTGGAAGCTTGGGGTAGGAGTACGTCTCATAGGGCAAGCCCCTGGTCCTCATTTCTGCCTTGAGGTCATCCAGATTACTCTCCTCTCCTCCAATGGTCAGTAAAACGAACTGCTTTCCGAATAGGTCAAGGATTGTGGCACAGTCCGGCAGTGCTACGTGAGGGGCACGACAACCAGGCAGCAAGGAAGGTACAAACCTTGTTCTGGTGCTGGCATTCAGCTTGACCTTGCCAAAGGAGTCGTACTCGTGCATGATCACAGGGGAGTTGATGTACTGGAAGCCGAGGACAATATCAATCCCCAGGGTGACCTGAGCATTCAAGGATCTTCCCATCACACGACCAAGTACGAAACGGGTCAACGGGTTGGAAACTAGGAACGGCAGTATCTTCAGTCTAAATTCCTCCATGCCCTCTGTACCACCAATAGAGAGAGCAAACCGTCGGGCAATATCAGCCATTCGCATGCGCTCAACCTGGTAAGAATTAAGCAGATACGGACCACCGAATCCCTTCAAGACGGCTTCCAATTTCCAGGCAAGGTCAGCAACATCGCTCAGCCCGGTATTCATTCCCAAGCCACCAGCGGGGAGCCATTGGTGGGCACTGTCACCGGCCAAAAAGCAACGACCTTCCTGGTACTTCGTGGAGACGAGGGCGTGCATGTTGTAGCCTGAGGCTGCAACTACTGTGTGGGGTAGGTTTACACCCACGGCATTGACTATGCAGCGAGAGGCATTGCGAACATATTCCTGGAGGACCTCGTCACTGGTGTTTGGGGGAAGTACGACATGGAGAGCAAAGTCCGCATTGGCGTTTAGCGTGATCAGAAATCCGGACCCTTTCTTGCTGACAACCACACAAAACCCCAACTGATCTCTTTCCTTCATCCGCGTATAGAGCTCTGTAGACTTGAAAGTGATGCTACATGCTCTGACAATCACAAACTCACCGTACGTGTGGATTCCAAGCTGCTTTCGAATCGGGCTAGACCCTCCATCACATGCAATGAGGTACTTTGCTTTGAAGACTTTTTCCGAAGGATCATTTTCAGAGCTGGCACTACAGACTGCTCGAATTGTGACTCCATTCTCGTCCTGAGCTAGCGACATCACTTCCCAGCCCCAAAACGTCTTAACATTGGGGCAAGCCTCGATATGCTCCTTCAGCACTGGCTCAAGGGCAGTCTGTGGGCACACCATAGGGATGGCAACAGACGCCCCAGGTTGATAGAACAGGAATGTTTTCCCCGGAATACCATCCACAATCTCCCCCCAAGACGCAAACTTCTTCCTCCACATCGTTGAACCACCTAAGACGCTTGTTCGAACCGAAGCGTTAAATGACATGTCTCTTGGGTAAGCCGCATCCATCACTTTTTGCTGTAGCCCAAGCCTTCGGTAGTGCTCCATGGTTCGGGAGCTGACGTAAGCAGCCTTGGCAAGGACAGAGGTTGATGTTTTCTTCTCGACCACAATGGACTTTATGCCTCGGTAGGACAGTTCGGCAGCCATTGTGAGACCCACGGGCCCCCCGCCCACAATCAACACATCCATCTCCTCACTTGCCATGGTGGGGGTTAACGTCTTTAACTGTTTTCAACAGCTGGTTACCAGCAGTGTTGCGATAGCTGGGAAAAGGGAAAATGATAGTGATACAGGATCTTATCATTTGGGAGGATGAACAAGTTTGAATATTCAATTAGGACAGCTTGCCCGGTGCACCAAGCTCAACAGTCAAGTTGGAAGCAAAAGTAGTTCTTGCATGAAACTACCTTCATGGCAAATCGCACTGTACGTACATGTACGTATGGTTTCTGTCGTTTGTGAAACAAAAACGACACTTCTGGTATAATTTTAATAATAAACCATGGATGATGGTGGGCAAATAAATTTATGAGGTATGGCACTTTTCAGAAGGCTTTAATGCGCATTTAGGCCTATTAATATTACACAACACTTACGAGTAATTCGTTGATACTCAGGCGGCCACGCTGCTTAGCGCTTGCTTGCTACGCCAGACTAGCCGCTGCGGCTCGCACGCATAGATCTACAGTCGAATTAATTAATAATTAATTAACTCTCTGGGCCGCACGTGCATATTATGCATGGCGCGTGGTCTAGATCCTGCCTTTTATTTTGTCATTTCGGCTGATAAGGGATGGTTTCTCTCAGTGTGCACGGATTCCTGCCGACTATATCCTCCATCCTTGGCTCTGTAAGGTAAGATATTTGTATACACCGGTACTATTAAGCTCCATGCTATCTATATCCTTTATGCAGTGTAGGAGGTATCAAATTATGTGATTATTCACAGCTGGTACCTGGGTTGATAGCATGCAGGCAGGGAAAATGATTGGTTTACTGAAACAATGGGCTATTCTAGTGAATGAGTACCAGGATCAAATCGGAGAATGGCACCTCAGGGGCATGGCAGCGCTAGCGGAAGTCATGTGATCTAACCCTAAGCCTTCCGACTTGACATGATGCCACTTCAACTTGATTTGTTGTTTTACAGGGCCTGACTGACCCAAAAAAAATTTAAATGCAATAAGAATAAAAATGAAGTAGTTTAAAATTATGCGCATGCACGAGGAACCTTGAGGGGGAGGAGTCTCGTGCCCAGACCGTCACTCCTCCCCCTCGCTGAAACGGTCTGGCGACTCCAAGTCCAGAAGGTTGTTTAAATGGATACGATGTGTGCAGAGTAATGAGTGGTTTAATTGCAGTTAGTGAAGTAGTTTATACTTCAAAGCTGTATACAAGTTACTACTGTCTCTACAAGGATCGTTTGTACACAAATCTTGACTGAAAACTAGCCACAGTACTGTACAGAATGCAACGTGAACAAGGTACGGTAACTTGCTTTTCAAAGCTACCACGATTTGCTCTTTTCATAAGCCCTGCTTTTGACGACATTACGGTTATCTAACCTTCCGAGCTGCATAAAGAACAGTATCTTTAGCCAGCTGATTCAAATGGCTGCCTAACTCTGCCCAAAACAGCTAACATTGCTTTTTCTTTACCGTATAAGCATTCTTTTGTGTAATAATACTGCAATCTCATTGGATCTGCCTGGAATGCAATTGGGTGAAACTACCTTTTGGACTTGGGTCGCCAAACCGTTTCAGTAAGAGGGAGGAGTGACGGTCTGGGCATGAGACTAGGCAGGGAGGGAGTAGAGGTCTGGGCATGAGAGTGGAGGTCTGGGTATGAGAATGGAGGTCTGGGTATGAGAATGGAGGTCTGGGTATGAGAGTGGAGGTCTGGGTATGAGAGTGGAGGTCTGGGTATGAGACTGGAGGTCTGGGTATGAGAGTGGAGGTCTGGGTATGAGAGTGGAGTCTGGGTATGAGAGTGGAGGTCTGGGTATGAGAGTGGAGGTCTGGGTGTGAGACTGGAGGTCTGGGTATGAGACTGGATGTCTGGGTATGAGACTTGAGGTCTGGGTATGAGAGTGGAGGTCTGGGTATGAGAGTGGAGGTCTGGGTGTGAGAGTGGAGGTCTGGGTATGAGAGTGGAGGTCTGGGTGTGATAGTGGAGGTCTGGGTATGAGAGTGGAGGTCTGGGTATGAGAGTGGAGGTCTGGGTGTGAGAGTGGAGGTCTGGGTGTGAGACTGGAGGTCTGGGTATGAGACTGGAGGTCTGGGTATGAGACTTGAGGTCTGGGTATGAGAGTGGAGGTCTGGGTATGAGAGTGGAGGTCTGGGTGTGAGAGTGGAGGTCTGGGTATGAGAGTGGAGGTCTGGGTGTGAGAGTGGAGGTCTGGGTATGAGACTGGAGGTCTGGGTATGAGAGTGGAGGTCTGGGTATGAGAATGGAGGTCTGGGTATGAGAGTGGAGGTCTGGGTGTGAGTGGAGGTCTGGGTGTGAGAGTGGAGGTCTGGGTGTGAGAGTGGAGGTCTGGGTATGAGAGTGGAGGTCTGGGTATGAGACTGGAGGTCTGGGTATGAGAGTGGAGGTCTGGGTATGAGAGTGGAGGTCTGGGTGTGAGTGGAGGTCTGGGTGTGAGAGTAGAGGTCTGGGTGTGAGAGTGGAGGTCTGGGTATGAGAGTGGAGGTCTGGGTATGAGAGTGGAGGTCTGGGTATGAGACTGGAGGTCTGGGTATGAGACTACTGCATTTTCCCATGCAGCAGAGCTGGCTATCCAGTGAGCCGTGCAGCCACTATTGCTGCAGCAGCCGTGAGGCACTCCAGTAGTGCGGTGGCAGAGACCAAGCACAGCGGATCTCAGATTGGAGCAGCCCCTAATAATGTGAGTCTGCAAGAGATGTGCATCTGAGATGTACAGCTTATAGAGTATAGCTATAAGCTCTTCTGAAAGGAGGTGGTCAATTCTTCAATCAAACCAATTAATGAGTTGCGGTTCTGGTTTGCTGTAGCAAGGTTTATGAAAGCTGCTGTAACCTAGTGAGATGGTTTGTCTTGATGCTATCAATGGGGTGTAACTAGCACTTACATCTGGCCACAGTGCAGTTCTGACAAACATGTAACCAGTTACTCTAAGTGATAGTTGCAGTTTTCTTACGCCATACAAGTAGGCCTCCACATCTGGAATCCATGTTTTGTCCTAGTCATGGCTTCATTAAGGCAGTAATTGAGTATTGTAGCAACATTCTTTCATGAAAATTAATACATGGCAGTCCTTTATGAACGGTAATTAACCTGCATTGTTTCTCCTTCGATAAATACTGCCATGAAGTCATAGAAATACTTAGTAGGTTCTGGATCCCAAAAAAATCCAAATGTAGGAGTGGAAACTGTTCCAGTTCCCACCTTGTTTGGTTAGTTTTTTTCCAACCATGCTGTGTATGTGGAATTTGTTATGCGGGGTGATGAGATGTCCAAATAGACCCTTTACCATATAATGTAAAAGGAGGCACTAAATGGAGACAATACACGAAAGCATGCAAGTTTTTGTGCTTTCATGCAAAATTTAAACAAAAGCATGTAATTTTCCATTTAGTGCCTACTTTTACCCCGCATTGCATCATAATGGTAAAGGGTCTGTGGACTTGTGTGTTGAAAGCGCTTTCGTGAATCATCTCACTTGCAAATAGATTAAATTTGCTCTGGGTTGAAGATAGCATTTCATAGTGGGGAAATTTCTCATTGCATATGTAGTTGGTTTGGGGAGGAATTAGGGTGTTCCCCTTAAAAGTGATATGTAGTTATAGTGACCAGTACACTCTGTAGTGTATATGTATATATCAAAAGTTGTGACCAGTAGAATCTGTAGTATGTGTGAGGGAGACAAGAGTTGTCTGCACTGTGAGCAGCTTCAATTGTTTATTACTGCTGAACATGGCAGATGTTGGATTGAGGTGATGGGAGGATGAGTGGTGTCGAGGCATGTTGCTGTGACAGATAATTTAGTTATTGACAAAAAGCAATGATGGCAAAACTCCCGAACAATCTTCGATCTCCGTGAATCAAGCAGTTTCTATCTAGTGTCACACGGATGAATGACTGCCTACCCCCTCCAGTATCACTCATACCTTATAATTATACGCTATACTTAGATGAGTGACTGGGTGGGTCTTTTCCGTATTTGTATCACGAAACTATAATCAGCCATGTGAGTAAGTCTATTTGTTTTTATAGCTGCAGTTTGTGTAACTTCTGCAGTCACAAACTAGCAGACCAGAACAGACAGCACAACCGGAGGTGTGGGCTTTTAATAGATGAACACGTGGTGGCAGGCAGTCTGCGCATGCGCAATTCTAGTCATAAAATGGCGTGAAACAGCAAGCGTCTACTCGAGAGTTTTCGGAAGCTCAATTCTTTGAAAATACTATCAGAGAGTCGGTAGACTCTCTATGTAGGGATGGCACGGACACTCCATATACGCAATATAAAATCAGAACTTTTTAAATCTCTCCAAAAAATTACTTTTAAGCTTTCATAGGCACCTAACCTTCATTTTCGGGGGTTTCTGCAACCAACAAGGCTCACAAAGTTGCCAAAAAGCTTCGCTAAAGTAGAAAACAGGAAGCTGGCTGAACTACCAGTTTGTTCACGTTCTAATAATAATTCTGGTTTCTTGTTCTTCTTCAACGAGGCTAGCTCAAAATTGGTTCAAGTGATTGCCGTGATTGTAGCACGAAAGATCTTCATTTTCGAGCGCGCAGGTCCACGACAACATCATCTTCATAACGATCAAACCGATTCTCGAATGTGCTATACAGTGCGCTCTCTCGAGCTCTGCAGTCCAGTTTTACGCCATTTTATTATTTGTACGCATGCGCGGAGATTGTCACATGACATCCACTTGGCAACCAGAGATCGTCATCGTGTGCTTTATTTCACTGCTACTGGAGTGTTGTTCTTCGGCAAATGGATCAGTGAACTTATTCATGCGGCTGGAATAATTACTTAGAGTGCACCTTTTTACCAAGGTGAGTAGCTATTATAAGAACTTACTCGTGTCAGTATGAAGACAGCTAGCCCAACTGCGTATGTGCGTTAAATAGAGTATGGATGCATAGAGCTAGGCTGGCTACATCTTCACTGGGCGAGGAAAGCCTCCGTACCTCACTCAAATAATTCTAGGCAAGGAAAGCCTGGGTATGAAGCATTCTCATGGTCTAGACTCACTTGGGGGGAGTGAGGCTCAGAGTTTCCATGTCAACTACAAGACTAAAAAGTGATTACCGCAACATGAGAGTAAATGGCATTTCTTCTGCTGGATAGAAGTTCAGCTATTCACAACTAAAGCCCAAACAGAAAATTGTGGTCGAGGCGTTAGATCTAGTGTCATAGCAAGCTGATCGCTGCTGTGCGGTTAGTATTAGTTATTAATTCTGCATTCTTTACACGCGACCAGTCTGGAATAATCACATTCTTCCATGGCACAGAATGCTGTCCGTAGTGTCCAGACTCACTCCTCCCCCCTTTAAGTTGGGGTGTCCACGTTGACACGCCAAATTTACCTCTGTCTCTGAAACTTTCTGTCTGCGTTTTCAGGTACCATGAATTGCTTTTCCTTACTTGCTATCTATTGTCTTTACCTTTGGCGGTGCGGTCGGCTCGTTATGCATCTTAAGATAGAGCTCCAAATAGAGGTGGAGGTTTTTTGGGTGGGAGGGAGATGCCCCTAGATCTCCTTAGAATGATGTCTGGTGTTCAAAAGAATAGCCCCTTGCCTCGGCCCCACAACGAAAAATTCCTGTATTAAACCCTGATCTATACTATGACTGATCTAAAATTTAAGAAGAACCTTTAAGGATGGAGTGCCTGTCATGTAACAACTTATTTCATCAACTGGTATCTATTATTACGCCTGGTTGTGTCCGTTCGTCGATCCGTCCGTGCGTACGTGTGAAAAACGGAAACGGAAGCCGTATGCGCGCGCTCCCGGATGCACCTTCGACCTGTGACCAGCTCACGGTCACAGGTCAAAGTACCACGTGTCTGTATGTGAAGTGCGAGAAGATGCTAGCTCTTTCCAGCGACTACAAGACTTAGTTTCGCGATGTCAGGCACTTTAACACAAAGGTTAGTTGCGGTATAGTCCTAGCTGTAAGGGAAAGCCAAGCAGAGATATAACTGCTATGCTAGGCTAACCATGTCGATGTGCATTAAATAGAGTTGGTGCCGTTCTCCTGCATGTAGCCTGTGGTATAGCTAGGCTACAGTGCTAGCTCGCCTGTTTGGTCTAGCACCTGTTTGTAGTCTCTCCTCTGAGTCACTACCTCTGGTTAGAATATGGTGAACATGCAAGTAGCCATGCTGAGAATAATATCAGTGCCATTCACGTGATATGTAGCTAGGCTATGGCTGTGAAGAGCTAGGCAGTAGTCCCAGCATGCCTAAACTGTTTTACAGCTGATTGTAGTCTTCTCTGTAGTGCTGTCTCCACACTTCAGTCTGCCAGCAACACTACTAGCTAAATGTACCCTACAAACCAACAAATCACATGCAGATTGCATCTTTAATCTCTATCTGTACAGAGCGAGCGAGTTCAACAAACACAACTACTTGTAATTATTTAATGTTATACTGTGAATTATCTATTACTGATTCTAGCAAGCATAAAAAAAAACACAGAAACAAGAAAATGAAAAATTTCAAAAAAATTTAAAAAGATGTAGGGATGGAGTGCCAAAAAGCAAGAAAACAAGGGTAGGGATGGCATGAACGCAACATACACAGCCCCATCCCTACATCTTTTTCACATGTCTACTGCATTGATGGTCTAATTAATGCTTAATGGCATAGCTGTCCTTCCTGTGGGCAGCACTGAGAAGAGGGTGGCCGTTGATGTGTATTGAGATTTAACCTGTGCATGTACCTTATGTTTAATTTCAGCCTCCTTAGTAACCCAGACATACTTTTACTAATAAGCCTGAATACACACTGTGTGTATGTTTGCTTGTATATAAACATGTACACTGTACAATGTATATACATGCAAACATGCACACAGTGTGTACATCCTCATTAGTACACCACTTATTAATATAACATACAACACAGGCATAGTCAGACATATACAATAATACAATTTACTGGTTCAACTGGTACATGCATGTAGCTGTGACATATCAGCAAACCGTGCGAAGAGGGTTGGCCGGTGCAAGTTGTCACTGGTTATGGGTATGACATCAATAATTGTATTGCAGCACTACGGTTGCAGTGATATGTGAAAAAGATGTAGGAATGGGGCTGTGTATGTTGCGTTCATGCTATCCCTACCCTTGTTTTCTTGCTTTTTGGCTCTCCATCCCTACATCTTTTTAAATTTTTTTGAAATTTTTTCATTTTCTTGTGTTACTAGTCTTATACCATGTGCCCGAGACTCTGCCATAAGCTAGAGCATGGTATCATACCCAGCCATTCATGCCCCAGCCTATTGTGTTGGTTATCTGTCAGAAGCCTACATATACTACGTATCTGTACTTGCTGTTTTTGCTGTCCAACTCAGTTACATTATCATTACATAGGAACTGCTGTTATCCTGGCAGTGTGAGACTACTGGTTGTCCGTAACTTGATAGCCAGTGTACCGATAGACATTATTGAACGTTTTGAAAATATCAGAATAGTGACAAAAGATGATCTGCACACGGTGGACTTTGGCCTTGTTTGCCACACTTGTGACAGGTAACAGCGATGAAAGGACAGTTGGAGGTGGCATGGTTGTACTTTCCATGTCAGTAACACGGCAGACTTGCTGTAAGTGTTGACGAGGGGACACTGCATGAGGCTCTGTTAGTTAGTTCACTGCTGCTAAATTGAGGAAAGATACTGGGCTCTCCCCTGTCTTATGATGTTTTAGAGGGGAGAGCCTGGGGACGAGGCGATGCGCATCATGCAGTAGTGCAAACCGGTTTTGTTTGAAGGACTCACGTATGCACGTATGAAATTTGATTTCCATACACCGTTTGGCATGTGGGAAAGCACTGGACTGGGTATGAGACTGGAGGGAAATTTGGTTCCAGCATCTATTAGCTGAATAAACTGCCCTATGTAATTGCTAGCTCTGCCTAGCTAGACTCTGATCTCATACCCAGCCAGCCAGGCTCCAGACACTTGTTGTGATGGTATTCATGTGCCCTAATTACCTATTACATGAAACCCACAAGTGCTTTGTGCAAATGCTGGTATATAAACTGGAGCCTGTGAATCTACTAACTGATGTGATGGTAGTTCACCCAACCTGTTTAAGGTTTGTAAAAAATTTTGGAGGGCTTCAAATCGTTCTGAAGCCTATCTACAAGGCCTATACACAAGGGTATAGCTAGTGACCTGTATGTTCTTGCTTATAGGTAGTGATGGGCGATACCATAGATAATATATACTTCCGTAGGGATTGGAAACGGCTGTTTATCACGCCTTGATCCGCGTTGGGACGGAAGTGCATGCTGTGCGCGAATGTGATGTCATATAATGGCGTTTAACGCCGCGCCGTGCGCATAATCTACGAGCTGTCAATCTTTTACTGCGACTGAAGAAGAGATTATGGCTAAAGCGAACCGTGGTGATGTGGCAAGAGGTAAGTCGAGATATATAAATGTAGTCTGTGGTGGGGCATGAGTCTAAATAGAGCCCCTTTGCCTATACACGTACATGTACACACTTCTATTATCTATGCTATTGCTATTCCATAGGGCTATTTCTGGATGCAGTGAGATGTGTGGTAAATGATGATGGTTTTCAGGTCCATTCCAAAGCAGTGGTGCAAGAGCAAGCCCTGCACGCAGCTTCTAAACTGGGGAAATGGTGCAAGAAAATCGACAACAGTGTACATGTATGCAGAAAGAGGCAAGAAAATTTGCAGAGGACTCGTCTTCTGTTCAGCTGTCCCAGAAACCATCTTCTCCACTTGTTTGCTCCTCCGCTTGCTTCTGTGCTTGCTTCTTTCTTCTTCATTCTTTCTATGGACGCTCAGTCTGTGCTTTCTCCCCATTCTAGAGTAATAAATACAGTATTCGTTATGGTGCCAAACTTTAAACGCACGTTTTAACATGCTACTGAACTTGTGGGAAAAACTTTTGATCAAGGCTTGAAGCAATTCTAATATGGTGTTCATGCAAAAGTACATGTATTTTCCTATTCTCTGATAGCTTTAGTTTGACTATTGGAATTAAACTGTGATCCTGGTAGGTACACAAAAAAAGCGATGTCAAGGTAAGCGTTTCGAAGTAAATGGTGCACCAACTGGCCAAGAAATACAATGTACCTATAAGTAAAGTACCATGCAAAACTTTAGCTAAACTCCAAGCAAGCAATACAGTTAGAGATACTGTAAGCTGTCCCTAGGCCATGCTATAGGTACACAAAAATTTTGGCCTAGCTGCTTACCAACAGAAAAGTACAGTACAATTGCCCCACGAGGTAAGTATTTCATTAAATGCCCACTATGGCTCAGTATATCCCTGCCACTACAGAATACGCTTATTTATATCGCTCATTACCTGTCGTCTTATCTTTTTGTCAAACAAATCCAGCCAGAGACGGCTATGTCGCTGCACTGTCGCTGAATAAAGTGGCGAACGGCAAGTGTGACATTCCACACATTCGTCCCAACGCGGAGCGTTTCAAGCGCTCAATACGGCAGCTAATGGGCGCACGTGATTCGTTTCCAATCCCTACGGAAGTATATATTATCTATGGCGATACCAGCAGCTGTAGAATTGATATGATACCGATACTTTGGGCCACAGGTATCAATTCCACCAAAAAACACTTCCCCAAAAACCAATGAAACAAGCGACAGTGCACACCACAATGCATGCACAGACTACCCACACATCACAGTGCAATGCATTTACCGCGTAGCTACCATTCCTACATCTTTCCAACCACACCCACCACAACCATGTATACGTATATGTGAGATGTGAAGAGTGGTAGTGTAATTTGGTGTGTGTGTATTGCTAATGACTGAGCATGTGGTGGTTGTGGAAGGTAGCTGAAACTGTAGAATGTGGACTAGTGAGTCATTGAGGGTGGAGTCATAAATATGGTGTTTGTATAGGGACTTGGGGAGTGTTTGGTTATGCCTGGTGGAGTGTTATGAAGTTTGTGAGTGTGTTGTGAGATGCTTGTGTGTGCAGGTTCTTTGTAGGGGAGGTCAATGTGGGTGTGTTTGGTAAAGTGTAGAAACTTCGCTGAGCGAGTTGTATGGTGGTTGATGTGGGTTTGTGTTAGTTGTGTGTGTAGGTGGCAGTGTGGTGTTGTGAGGAATTGCTCTGCTCAATTGTGCTTGTGAATGGTGAATGGTGGAGCGAAGTGTATTTTGATGGGAGTAGTGTTCCTGAACTTCCTGTGAAGGTTTGGGTTGGTTGTAGTGTAGGGTGATAATTATGTTTTGTCAAGTCGAAAGTAAGGGTGCTTGTTGGATGGAGACGAGGTGTCATGGTTGATGATGATTGTGGATGGTTGTGTGTTAGAGGAAGTATTCAGCGTGCTGTTGAGTATGGGGGCGTGGTACAGATTGTGGTGGGTGTGGTTGGAAAGATGTAGGGATGGTAGCTACGTGATGTAGGGTATCGTATCGCTATACCGCAATGTAGTATTGAATATCGATACTAACGAAAACGACACCAGTATCGTAGTTATCGATAAATTGGTATCGGATTGCCGTAAGATGGCTGGAACGGACCTATACGGGCAGCATCTTTCCGTTACTAGATAGAATCCTGTATGTAGTCTCGCCTTGCCGATAGCTAGATATTTAAACGACCGTAGCTCTGCAATGACCCAGGGGTTGAACGGGGTTGGCCAGATATTCTAAGTCTACTTCGGGAGAGCTTTCGAAAGATGTCCATTCCTTGGGGATACACTTAAAGACTAACGAGAAAACTTTTTAGCACAAATGCTTTGAAGTCACTGGGTGTAATAATATTCATGTTCATAATCATAATTGCATGGACTGTAAAACCCACAAGTGGTTTGAGCAAGTGCTGCTATATAAGCTGGGACAGGCACACCACCACTGCACACATAGAATGGTATAATGTACTGGTGAATAGTACAATTTTTGGAGGCTTCTCAAGAAGCCATTGCAAAGAGCCACGCAGATACTATAATATTTACAAAAAGTGCAAAAAGCACTCATGTAGGGATGCACTCCCACCAAAAAAAAACACTTCCCCAAAAACCAAAACTTTTTAGCACACCATGCTGTTCCCTGTTTGATGGTGTTAGTGTGCCGTAATTACAATGATTTTCAGACAAGGAAACCCACTAGTGACTTGAGCTAGTGCTGCTATATGAGTGTTTGTCACTTGGATTGTGTTCCTCCAGCCTTCAAAGCATTTGTTGGGAGGTCTCTGATGAAGCCTATTACCTGGCCTCATCATGTTCGGCTTTGGTCTTAGCCCTGTGTTGTTTTGTAATTGTTTGCAGTCTCTCCTTTGAGTTACTGCCTCCACATGGCTCAGGCAGAAAACTCAGGGACACTAAATTCTCGATCAGGCTACTGCCATGCCACTGGCAGATGCTTGTATGATAGCTATACTAGCTAGATGGACATTTATACATATGACAAGTTACAGAAAAAGCACTTTCCAAAAAGTGCAGAAACCAGTGATGTAGGGATGCACTAGCTACCAGCAAAAAACACTTCCCCAAAAACCAACGAAACAAGCGACAATGCACACCGGAAGGCGTGCACAGACTATAGCCACACATCACAGCGCGTTGCATTTACTGCATACCTACCATCCCTAGGCACCATAAGGACGGGGACAGAATATGCATTGGTGTATGCCACTGTGACAGTTTTCACTGTACAAGTCAGAGATAATGGTTTTCGGGCAGTTGCTGTTTACTAAGAGCATACACACTTAGATCGTTTGTGTGGGGAAGGCCTGGGAGCAAGGCTACAAGAGTCCATAGTACAAATGAAAGGAGTGCTACACCTCAGTATAGCAATGTGATTTCTAATGATGTCATGGGGCAGGATGTACTGGTCTCATATTCCCTTTCTGAGCAGGTCTCAACCACAAGTAGCAGTATGTAGTCAGTGATAACCAGTGGTAGAAGACTCTAGTCAGTGATATCGGCTGGTAGTCAGTGCAGTAAACAGTAGCCTCGCGCCCAGGCTCATTGCGTGGGGGAAAGTTGAGCCTGGTACACACTGTTCGCGCATACGCAAGAATTTGCGGAAAAGAGTCAGTAAACGTATCCGTGAATGACCTCAGCCACGTGGTAAGGAGTAATACGGAGCAGCATACATGTATAGTAAGCGGAAGAATTAGAAATTAGCTCATTCTGTCCAACCTCAGATAGCTTTAAAACCAGTTTAAAAATAGCAATAAGACCTGTACCTTTCTATCCTCTAGGATTATGGTATATCTCTTACCGCAAAAATTCGGAAGCGCCTCCCTTTTGGTAGTGACTCGATTTTCGATCGCAGATCTGGTCTTCTAGGCCTTTAGGAAGCAAGCGGGATCGAAGACTCAAACTAGCAATCACTTTTGAGGCATCTACATGGCTTAAAAATGCTCCCAGGCGCATATAACTTGCCAACTACTCTAGTGCAACGGACGGTGATACGATGATAGATGGATAATATTACGCTGTAGTATCCGCTAGTTTCCAAGCCCCCAGAAATCCTGGGGGAACTGAGCATGCGCAAACAGTGTGTACCAGGCTCAACTTTCCTCCCACGCAATGAGCCTGGGCACGAGGCTAAGTAAATAGTTGCTAGCCTGTTCCATTGCTAGTGGCTGACGTCTCACTGGGTGTAATAATATTCATGTTCATAATCATAATTGCATGGACTGTAAAACCCACAAGTGGTTTGAGCAAGTGCTGCTATATAAGCCGGGACAGGCACACCACCACTGCACACATAGAATGGTATAATGTACTGGTGAATAGTACAATTTTTGGAGGCTTCTCAAGAAGCCATTGCAAAGAGCCACGCAGATACTATAATATTTACAAAAAGTGCAAAAAGCACTCATGTAGGGATGCACTCCCACCAAAAAAAAACACTTCCCCAAAAACCAATGAAACAAGCAACAGTGCACACCAGCAGGCGTGCACAGACTACCCACACATCAGAGTTCTTTGAAAATGTTATGCCCGAAAGGCACTATTTGAGGGTCAACCATGCCTGGTCGTGTTGGAATCTTTTTAATCGCTTCACCCATTATTGTGCTAGTCTGGCTGAAAGAATATGACAAAGACGAACAAGATGGACTGTTCAGCGGTTTTAACCACTTGCCGCTTTGGTACTTCAAAGATGTTTATTAGCAGTACCAACAGTCTGGTTAATGATGACAGTGCTCGACAAGAACTGGTAGGGCTCATATTAGCCCTAAACTACACTTACAGCAGAGTTTTGAACATGTCATTTTGTAGTCTCGTGCCCAGACCACACCCCTGCCGGGACACGTGTACTATACTATCCATGCTGCTACTACTAAAGATCGCTATAGAGATGGATGGCTGCCGCCCCAAGCTTGCCCATTTGTGGTATTTGCAAAACTGCTATAGTGCACACGAAACAGCGACGGAAGCTGAATCCACCGTACCTCTGGACGCCAAATAACACTGCCGCTTTCACCACATCCACAGGAAACTCTCGCTTTAGACGCTTCACCAACACTTTCGAAGCCATCATTTCACCGCAATGCGAGTCTTAGACTGTAAATTATTTCACGCGTAGGTACTAATTCTAATTAACGCCATTCTGCAATCTGATTGGTCGCATTGAGATTTCAATGCTAGCCCCCAGATTTGAACTTGCGTAGCCAGACCACTTTCCCCAGCAGGGGTGTGGTCTGGGCACGAGACTAGTCATTTTGTACGCATTTAATGTGGAAGCCATTTTTTTCCAGGGCCATCCCTACATATGGAGTACTACCGTACTCCTTAGCCTCGAACCCAGCCGTCCCAGCTTTTTTTCGCTTGCAGGAAGAAAAAGCGGAACGCCTGGGAACACTTATCACGTGATATTACGTAACTTTAATTGAACGTGGGCGGGAGTAACCGTAAGCGATAAGCAACCCACGCTAATTAACGGCTGATTTTAGCGCGCTTTGCCCGGGTTTCTGGACAGCGAAGTATTCGCGCTTTACAGCTACAGATGGGAGTGCAACGACCATGAATCGACTCAACAAGTTACGTGAACAAGCTCCAGCGTTTCCAGAGGCGGTACTTCTCCAAAATGGCGACCACGTTGCATGACGTCATTGTTCTATTTTTAGTGATGTCATATTTTTACAATAGCAGGCAGTATGGTTTTACCGGTGCTGCTCTCCTTACAGGCAGCTCAGTGTGTTTAGTTATCTTGTTAGCTATGCGAGAGGCTAGCTATATAGTACGCGTGCATGCTTGACGAGAACGGTACTATACCGGTCATAATCTCGCTAGCCAGACGGTCAGTAGAGAATGGATCTCTTGCAACGCCTTCGCGGGTCCAGCATCTTTTGCGAGTGATAAAGGTATGTCTTTCTTACAGAAACACATGAAATTGTGCGCTGTTAGTGAGCGTACGAGTAGTGCCCGTTTGCGTGGGCAAGCTGAGCTCGGTTGCCATCTTGCGGCCGTGCACCCCACGCGCAATTAAGTCGGTTCTACCCTTGGTTCTACCTTTACGTCATATCACGTGATAAGTGTTCCCAGGCGTTCCGCTTTTTCTTCCTGCAAGCGAAAAAAAGCTGGGACGGCTGGGTTCGAGGCTAGTACTCCTGATATAATGGAGTACAGTAGCACTGGAGAGGAGTGATCACATGCACTATAGTGGAATGCAATTAGCTATGCTTTCTGATGATGTAAGAAAACGTGTTGGGCAGAGAGGAGCAATAATAACCGCTCTGTGAGTGATCTTGTGCAAGTTTTCACAGTAAAATAGCTAGAATTTGAGTGGTAAAACCGCTATCTTACTGTAGCTTTACGAATTATTTTCCAAGCTCACTGAAAATCCACTGTCTAATTTTCTGCATCACAGCTCCATACTTGCAACCCATAGTTTTTGAGGGGGCGTCCCCACCCGTCCCCTCGAAGGTTGTAGAACTACAAAACGTTCTGTAGGCCAGATACCGTATACCTCTGCTCACCTTCCATAGTCTTCTCAATGGAATGCTATTAGCTTTACGTGACATCATTGGCATTTCATTGACGTACATGTGATCGCTTCCAACCACCTCTTAGTACTCCATATATAGGGATGGCCCCCCCAAAAATGGCGTCTCAATTAAATGTATACAAAATGACATGTTCAGAACTCTGCTATAGGTGTAGTCTAGGGCTAATGTAAACCCTACCAGTCATTCTCGAGCATTGTCATCACAAACCAGACTGTTAGAGTATCTCTTAAGTACCAAACCAGCAAGCCGCTAAAACGGCCGAATTGTCTATCTTCTGATTCTTCCTTAGCCAGGCTAGCACAATAATGGCGCATTCACAATGATATTCCCCGGGGTATTGCACTCGTAGTATAGCGTTTTAAAGAAATCAAAAGTGACTCACGAGTACTCTCGAGTGGATGCTTGCTGTTTCACACCATTTAATAACTTGGATTACACATATGCAGATTGCACGTGATTGTCTACTTATCGCCTTCCATTGATCGTGCTAGCTGTCCGGGCCTAAGCTGCTGAGTTGCATCTCCTGGTTAATCACTGCGTAAGTTACACAAACTGTAGCTGAATGCACTACTCACAAGGCTGATTATATTTGATTGGCTGTGAGGGAAGGCGTGCCCCATCTCATTACTTAGTCATTCAATGTCTGAAAACAAAGGGGGTACAGTAGGTACTTTTAGGCCCTATAGGGGGTTACTTTTTCACAATATGGTGGCACAGTGCCCCTCTAAAGCAACATAGAGAGAACTCTGGAGCCATGAGCAATGGCTTTGTCACTGACTTGGCCTGAACCTAGATTCAGAACAGGAGGTTGGAATGTAAGAGTTTCATTCAGTAGCATCTGCTGTCATGGAGTGCGAGCGAGGTGGCAGTGCTACTATCTTCACAGCCATAGCCTAGCGTACATGTAAGTACAGTAAATGGTGCTGATTCCATTTAAAGCAGCTCAGCATGGCTACGTGCACGCTCATACATAATCACTGTAGTAAGCATGAAAGGTTCTATGTATAAATATGCACACAACATTTCTTTTTGTGGCCAAAGTGTAATCTCTAGCTTCTGTTTGTATGGAATACCTCGCATTTGAGCGCTGGTTCCAGCCGGAGGCAGTGACTGAGAGGAGAGACTACAAACAGCTGCTAGACCACTCAAGCAAGCTAGCACTGTAGCCTAGCTACCATAGGCTACATGCAGGTGAAAAGCTGCTGACTCCATTTACTGATGCACATCGACGTGGTTAGCCTAGCATAGCAGTTATAGCTCTGCTTGGCTTTCACTTACAGGACTGTACCACAACTAACCTTTGTGATAAGTGCCTGTCATCGTGAGACTACGTCTTGTAGTGGAAAGAGCTAGCCTCGTACCCAGGCTATGGAAAGAGCTAGCATCATCTCACACTTATTTGCAAACACGTGGTACTTTGACCACAATCTTCACGGGTCACGAGTGAGAGTGCATTTGGGAGCACGCGCATGCAGCTTCCGTTTTTGTTTTTGACACGTATGCACGGACACACAAACGGGCACACGAACACAACCAGGCATAATAATAGATACATGTATTTTGCCTCACTTATTCTATGTGTCTAGCTTATATTTTTGGGTTGGTTGCCTGGGGTGTTTTAGTTAAAAGTATTGATTGAGGTCCTGTTTGATAGTATTCATGTGTCTTAATTATTCTGAATAAGGAAACCCACAAGTGTTTTGAGCAAGTGCTGCTATATAAGCTGGCCTGGGGCTGTGGGGCAGTGGAGTCCTGTCTGTTCTAGCAGCAGAAAATTAATAATTTTTGGAAGGCTTCTAATTGAGCCTATTACAAGTAGACCTGTTCTGGGTTACATGTAGCCCTTTTGTGAGTGGGTGGTGGGTGGCACACGCCTTAGAAAGGTGGGTCTGATACCTTCAATGTTCGTAGTTGGGGAGTGTTACGTCAGTGGTCCCAGTTCTGAATTCTGGTTCGGCACTGTGATTGGTTGATTATAGTATTTCATCACCGCGGATATCATACGGTAGTTTGCAGTATCCATAGAAGTGGCCATGTGGCTAGTTGTGACAGATTAGGATCTTTGGTGTATTTAGTTTGCTAATAGACGGAATGGACACCCCCTTTTATACCTGTGTGCATGTTAATAGGTGCTAGTGCTAGGTATTTTGTTTGTCTCTGTTGTAGTAGGTGTGATTTCCGTTGCTAGGTCCTTAGTATTTAAGTGTTTGCTATTGTACAGTGTTTGTCTTTAGTCCTCCATCAGTATCTGGTTTTGGTGTCGAAAAGTAGAGAGCTCGGTCCGCTACACTAGTGTACTGTGACATCCGTTTTGTGATGTAATGGTACCCCAACTTTGAATATACAAGGCACCAGACCCACCTTTCTAACGTGGGGTTGGGCGCGAGACTAGTGCCTGGGTGTGTTCGCTGCAATGCAGCAGCCTCCCTCGGCCAATGCCCCATCCTATCTGCAAAATGGGTAACAGTAAGTGGGCAGTGACAGCCACTGGTAGAAAACAGACTTGTTGTTTTTTGTTGTTGTTTTTTTTTGGGGGGGTTATTTACAGTAGCCTCTTCTACAGTACAGAGCAGCTGAGATGGTAGTGTGCAGTACTACTGGAATTGATGGAGTCCAGTGGTGTAATAGGTGGGGAGCTTTGATTAGAACATTTGGAGAAGGAGGGCTTTAGCTTTCTCCAGATCTATGTAACTTGGCAGAAATGCCATTTTGAACACACTGTATTGACCCCCCCCAAGTTCGAGGGGCGTGAAAAACATACTTCGTGGGCAGAACAAGCATGTATACTGCTAGTGTGGGGCTCCCTCAGGCTCACCCCAATCAAACTCTCTTAGGGTCTAGTCAGAGGAGATTGGAAGCAATCACATGTACATGTACGTAAGTATTGCATGATGTTACGTTTGATTAGCTAATTGAGATGAATGCGGAAGGTATGCAGAGTTGGTATCTGACCTAAAGAATGCTTCCTAGCTCTGTCTACAACCTTCAAGGGGACGGGTGGGAACGCCCCCTCAGAATCCTTTGACTTACAAGTGTTAAGATGTGCTACAAGAAGATTGGCAGTGGATTGTCAGTGATTGAGCTTGCAAATTTTCCTCTGTACAATAGTTAGCAATGCTGCACACTATTTCATTTACTGTAAAACTGCTAATTTGCACAAGATCACTAAAAAGGGAAGCTGTTATTGCTTCTCTCTGCCTGAGACTTTTGCATGACATCATCAGATGGTATAGCTATCTCATCCCACTACAGTTCACGTGATCACTTCTGACCTCCCAGAGACCTGGGTATGAGGCTGGGTTGGTGACCACGTGTTCCCTGTGTCATGCAAATAACTTGGAACTAGGAAACCCATAAGTGTTGTGAGCAAGTGCTGCTATATAAGGTGGCACCACGTTAGTCACTTGGAATAGTACGTTTCCCAAAGCTTTGCTGTTTATGTAGAATTTTTAGGAGGCTTCTGTTGAAGTATGCCTGTGCTTATTGTGCTCACAATCTTCCCTTTTTATCTCCTCATACATGTATACATGTATTTTGTCACTTTTATTCTATGTGTCTAGTTTATATTTTTGGGTTGCCCAGAGTGTTTTAGACAACAAGGATTTTAGGCTGCCATTGACATGTTTATGGTTGTCATATTTGAATTTCTTTCTGATATGTTGTAAAGTATGTTTGATAGGTTATCAGGTTTAATATCATCCATACAAGTGGCTCAGCTGATGGTATAAACAGCAGCTATATAAGAGAAGAAAAGCCAGCCTGTTCACGAACACGAGGAGACTATTTTTATGAGTGTGTTTACGGAGACCATCTTCCCTACATCTCCTTACCCAGGATGGTCTCCGTAAGCGCACTGCGCTGTGATTTGTAGCTACTATGTAATGCATTAGGCTGTGATGTGTAGGTAGTCTTGCATTCGTACATGAATGGGTTTTGCACTTTTTGGTAAAGTGATTTTTCATGGTAACTTGTTTGGGTGTTTTTTGGGGGGGAGGGGGCGTGGCAGTAGAGCCTGGCAACAGCACCTTTAATTTGTGCCAACCAAACATAATCAGCCGTATGAGTAGCTAAGTGTATTTATTTTTATAGCTACAGTCCGTGTAACTTACGCAGTGTTCAACATCGCGACGCAGCTCAGCAGCACAGGCCCAAGCAGCCTGCACAATCAAAGTAGGCGTTAAATAGATGAACACATGGTGGCAGGCAGTCTGCGCATGCGCATCCTACCAACAATGGTGTGTGAGTGGCAAGCGCTCACTCAAGAGTGCTCGTTATCACTGCTAAACTAATTCAAGTTCTTTGAAAACGCTATTTCCAAAAGTCACTACCCGAAGGTCAATCATGCCCGTTCGTGTTGGAATCTTTCTGATCGCTTCACCCATTTTTGTGCTAGCCTGGCTGAAAGAATCTGACTGAGATAGACGGTGAATCTGCAGTTTTACCCGCTTGCCGCTTTGGTACTTCAGAGATGTTCTTTAGCATTGCTAACAGTCTGGTTGGTGATGACAACACATGAGAATAACTAGTACGGCTCATATTACCTCTAGACTACACCTACAGCAGAGTTTTGAACAAGTCATTTAATACACAGCTGGCGGCGCGCAGGGTGTAATTGGGGCGAGTGCGAGCGAGCCCCACACTTGTCATGTCAACGCGATTTTCTCTGTCTGTCTCGTACGTCGTGCCGAATCTAAACATTAATTCGCGAATAGCGAAAAATGGTCACGTGTGTAAAATTGCAACCCCAACTACATTCGCGTGTTGTGTACTCTGAAGATACATCCATTTAGACTCGCTCAACTTAAGTCGTGCTCTGCATGCTACCATCTTTGTGCATTAGTACCTATGTACTCCTCACGCGCTGCATTCACCTAGTGATATTCATGTTCGTAATTATAATTGTATGGACAAAGAAACCCACAAGTGGTTTGAGCAAATGCTGCTATATAAGCTAGGACAGGCACACCACCACTACACCTCTTATCATACAGAGAGTGGTGTTACTGGTGAATAGTAAAAATTTTTGGAGGCTTCTCAAGAAGCCATTGCAAAGAAACACTGCAGATACAATTGTCCTTACTTCCTTTCCTTTTTTTGGTTTGGAGGGAGAGGGAAGGTCTAGCAGCTGGACTAGGAGTACAGTGGCACTGGAGAGGAGCGATCGCATGCACTATAGTGGAATGCAATTAGCTATGCTGTCTGATGATGTAAAGAAAACGTCTCAGGCAGAGAGGAGCAATAATAACTGCTCCACGAGTAGGCTTGGGCGGATTATGCCGGCATAGTTTTGGGAATAATAGGCACGAAGAAGCATTGAGAATAATGTGGGAATAATAGGGCAGTTTTCGGGAATACTGCGAACCTTGAACGGAAATATTCGGAGTAGATCTCGCCCACCACAAACTCTGCATGCGTTTATGGCGTCTAGCAGTGGTTCTGAAGGGAGAATGGCTGGTCTACAGCATGCAAATTAATTTTATTCCAACATGCTGTGCTTCAATAGTGATAAATAGCGTCACAAGCCAGTCAGCGACCGAAGAAAGCGTTACATACGCAATTTTGGCGGGATTTTAGTGGGAATAATGCGAGAATAATAGGCAGTCACTCGGGAATAATAGGGCAGTTTTGTGAGAATAGGGGAATAGAATTATAGGTAACTTTTTGAGCATAATCCGCCCAACCCTATCCACAAGTGATCTTGTGTAAGTTTAGCAGTTTCAAAGTAGAATATGTGTGGTAAAACTGCTATCTTAATATTACTGTAGCTTTATGAAATATTTTTGCAAACTCACTGAGAATCCACTGTATTCAACCCAATTTTCTGTAGCACAGCTCCATACTTGCAAGCCAAGGTTTTTGAGGGGGCGTCCCCACCCATCCTCTCAAAAGATTGTTGAGCTACAGAACGTTTTGTAGGCCAGGTATCGTATAGCTCTGCACACCTTCTGTATTCTTCTTAATGGAATGTTATCAGCTATACGTGACATGGGCATTTTATTGACGTACATGTGAGGTACAAGGACTTTAGGGAGAGACACCATAAGCTCACCACCACGCTACTCAAACAGGGATATAAATATGATCAATAATATGCTTAGCCTTGAAGAAATTTAATAGTAAATATAAGAACATTATGGATAAGTTTGGAGTAACATTGAGACACCACATTAAAGAAGGTATACCATTACCCTTGAATACCATCCATGGGCTTAACAGTATGGTTACTATTAGATAGTATGCTCTATTTAGAATTTTGGCAGATGTAGTACTTATGAGGCTTCAAGTACAATATAGCAGGAGGTACAAGGACTTTAGGGAGAGACACCATAAGCTTAGCAGGAACTAAGGGCTAGCTGTTTGAACTCTGGGTAGAAGAAAAGGGTGAAGAAATAACTACATGTACCAGAGGGTATTGAAGATGTTTTTAGAATAGGCTGTATTTCTTAGCTGATATGACAGGTCATAGGGGCACCAGTTGGATGGGGAGAGTTGGCATGCCATAAAAGATCTTTAACCCATCACCCCTGGTTCTCGAGGTCAGGCAACTGGTGCTGTTTTCAATTTTTCTATTACTTTCTAGGCTACTTTTTCATAGTGAGTTATTTTATATTTGCACTTGAATAACCTTTTACCCTTTTGAGCCTTTAACCCCTTTTAACCCTTTTTAACCTTTTACCTTTTAACCCTTTCAAACCTTTTGTTTAACTTTTTCAAACCCCTTTTAACCTTTTAAACCCTTTTTAACCTTTTAACCTTTTAACACTTTGCCCTTTTTAATTACTTTACTTTTCCATGTTTGTTGTATATATACTGCATGCTACTTAACGAGTGCATTGAATTTGGATAGAAATGGCCCTTCTAGTTTTCATGTGATCGCTTCCAACCACCTCTGAGTAGTACTCCATATGTAGGGAAAAAAATGGTGTCTCCATTGAATGTGTACAAAATGATATGTTCATAACTCTGCTGTAGGTGTAGTCTAGGGCTAATGTGAACCCTACCAGTCATTCTCGAGCATTGTCGTCACTAAACAGACTGTTAGGGTTGCTACAGAACCAAACCTAAAGTCGCTAAAATGGCTGAATCGTCCGTCTATCTTCTGATTCTTCTTCAGCCAGGCTAGCACAACAATGGCTGAAGCAATCACAATGATTCAAGCATGAACAAGCTGGATATTCTCTGTGGTATTGCACATGTAGACTGCTGGACCTAGAGGGCACACTTACAATGTATTGATCACCACTCCTTATTGTTTGCTGTAGCCACCTGGCTGTCTAGTCTATGTTTACAACTATCACCTGGTATTTCTCTCTTGGAGTCACCACATTCTAGAACTTACTATTGACACCTGCACACTACATGTATAAATGACTGCATTGCACAGAATGATCAGTTCTTGTGCTCTGAGATTCTGAGTTGAATAGAGCAGTTACACACACGTACATGTAGCATAGCGCTTTCAAAAAAATTGATCTGGTTTAGCAGTGATTCACGAGTGCTCTTGAGTGGACGCTTGCCCGTTTCACTCCATTTAATGACTCGGATTGTGCATATGCAGATTGCATGTGGCTGATTACATTTGGCTGGCACAAGTCCAAGTGGCTTCTGGCCAGTGGTGCTGTCGAAGAATAACGTGTAGCCATACTCTCACCGGTGTCATTAGGAAAAAACTCACCCAGTCACCCGTCTGTAAGCACCCTGTATCCGTTCCAAGAGGAATACTACTGGAGGGGGCACACAGCTACACCAGACATAGCGGCATCAAACCCACCATGCCCTTTCACACACCGCCCCTCCAAAATATAAAACACCCCAAAATATGTTACAGAAAAGAACTTTACAAAAACCTGATGGTCTCCATAAACGTATTACTCTGTGATTTGAAGCTGCTGTGTAACGCTGTAATGCGTAGGTAGCCTGTGAAGGTATTTGCTCCACTCCCCCCACGAGTAGCAGTAAGCGGGTGGTGACAGCCACTGGTAGGAGACTCGACTCATTTCTTATCTGGTCTTTTTAGATTAAACAGTTTGTAGCTTGTTCCGAGCCTCGTACCCAGGCCTTCCCCTCACTTGCGGAAATAGACGGGGGAGAGTAGAGCGGGGAGAGGCCGGGTCGATTTTATCATGTGCGCAACCGCAGGGTAGACGTCCTTTCCATCGAGATGAATACAGAAGGTATGCGCAGAGTTGATATCTGACCTAAAGAACATTCCTAGCTCTCTCTGCAACCTTCAAGGGGACGGGTGGGGATGCCTCCTCAGAAACTTTTGGCTTGCAAGTATTAAGGTGTGCTACAAAAAGATTGGGCTTGAATGCAGTGGATTGTCAGTGATCAAGCTTGTACATTTTACTGTGAAAGTGCTAAACAAGATCACTAAAAGGGAAGCTGTTATTGCTCCTCTCTGCCTGAGACTTTGCATGACATAATCAGACAATATCATCATCATCGTCATCATCAATTCTGTCCGTCTCTGAGTCCGTCCGTCTGTCTGTGTGTAACGGATGTGACGTCACACGCGCGATTGCGCGAGAATACGCGAGAAGACTGTGATGTCATCATGGGAGTACTTAGAACTTTGACCACTGCATGTGTTGGGACGCTCTGACAGTCGACGGTATTATCATGATGGCCTCAAACGAGCACTTTAAGCGCACTCTATCACGCAAAGGTTAGTGGCTGTATAGTCCTGTATGTGTAAACCAGGCACAGCTGTAACTGCTACGCTAGATGTGCATTAAATGGAGTCAATGCCACATGTACATGTAGGCTGTGGCTATTGCAGATCTAGGCTTTCGGTCTTAGCTTTCCTGTTTTGATGTTTGTAGTTTCTCCTTCTGCAGTTGTTTGCAGCTTCTCCTTTGAGTTACTGTCTCCACATGGCTCAGGCAAGAATCTCAGCTACACTATAGTCTACTATGCTACCAGTAGGCATACAAAGTGCTTTGGCTACTAAAAGAACGTGGTGTGCACACATGCTATGCACGTTCTCCCCACTATCACAGTCGCAAAGTTGAGGCCTGAATGTGGAGCTACCTCAACGTTGCTCAGTCGGCAGCACTACTAACTGCCATTGGCACTGAGATCCAAATGTTTCAAACAAATCACCTAGAGAAGACACTTTTTATTTCTATCTGTATAGAGCGAGCGAGCTCAACAAACACAACTACTTGTAGCTATCATCCCACTACAGTTCACGTGATCCAGTGTTCTAGCTAAAGAGTGGAAGAGTGGTGCTCCACCGCTCTTAAGTAGACCATTATCTTTTGATGTGGTTGAAAGAATGTAATTAACACCGCAGCTGTGCTTTGATCTCTAGGATAGCATCGCTCTTTGCTACTGCTTCTGGCTAGAACACTGCGTGATCACTTCTGACCTCCCAGAGGCCTGGGTATGAGGCTGGGTTGGTGACCACGTGTTCCCTGTGGGATGGTATTCATGTACCCTAATTGCAAATAATTTTGCACTAGTAGTGTTGTGAGGAAGTGCTGCTATGTAAGGTGGCACCATGTCAGTCACTTGGAGTACGTTTCCCCAAGCTTTTGCTGTTTATGTAGAATTTTTGGTCTCTTTGTACATTCATACATGTATTTTGTTACTTTTATTCTATGTGTCTACTGTCTAGCTTATATTATTGGGTTGGTTGCCCGAAGTGTTTTAGACGACAGAGATTTTAGGCCGACATTGACATGTTTATGGCTGTCATAATTAAATCTCTTCCTGAGATTATGCTTGGTAGGTTGTCAGGTTTGATATCGGCCGTACAAGTGGCTCAGCTAATGGTATAATTATATAGCAGCTAGAGAAAGAGCCAGCCTGTTCAGAAACACAGAGAAAAGCTACCGGGCTTTCCCCCGTCTTATGATGTTTTAGAGGGGAGAGCCTGGGGACGAGGCGATACACATCATGCAGTAGTGCAAACCTGAAGTAGTTTCATTGAAGGGCTCCTGGGGTCAAGATAGGGTTCAACCATGAGGTCAAGAAATGTGATTAGGAATTTAGGGTCCCTGTTTGATGGTATTCATGTGTCTTAATTATTCTGGACAAGGAAACCCACAAGTGTTTTGAGCAAGTGCTGCTATATAAACTGGCCTGGGACCTACCATATGTGTGCACCCTACAACTCTGCTACTCCATTATGTAATAATTTTTGGAGGGCTTCTAATGGAGCCTATTACAAGTAGACTTGCACAGGGTTGGCCCTAGTCTCGCGAGCCAGCTGGTTTTTACCAGCCGCAGCACGCGAACGGCTGGTACTAAGATTGATTTACGTTTTCCGCGTCTGTTTGTTTGTGCGTCCGCACTTATCACGTGCGCAAAATATTACGTCATACGTTACTATGCAACTGCAGTGTATAGCAGCTTTTGGAGGTTTGCGGGCCAAGCTACAGCAAATGAAGGTAGTTTTGTGTTGCCTAGATGGCGAAAATATGGTAGGTAGCCGTAAAGATCCTGTTTTGGTGGCGTATAGCTACTAACTGGAGGCGCATGACGAAACTGCTGAGTCAGCACTTTCGCTGTACCGCTCTAGGAATATAGTATCTCTGGCTCTACAGCTGTAGTTTAATAGCTTGGTCTAAGCTGAGTTGTGTGTATTGTACGGGAAAGGCGTCCGGCTGGTTTTTTAGACATGAAATGTCAGACTTGTTCTTTTTTTGGGGGGACGGGGAAAAACCGTCTGGTGACGACTGCCAACTAACCGTTGCGCACTAGAATGTAAGTCACGAGATGGCTATGCAATTATTGACCGCAAGCAATTTTTCACGCTTCTCTGAGTAATCTCGATGGAAGGCAATGGCGGTTTGCGTGGCTTGTTAGTTCTGTTGCAAGCGCGAACTAGCGGCAAAAACTCTACAGTGTCTCTACGCAGCACGTAATCGCTCTGTTGTGTGACTCGTCACGAAGCTACATTCAGAAGCTGAGAGCGAAGCAGTTTTTTTCTCAGGACTCGGTTTGTATGCCGGGGATGTTTCAGAAAGCTGGAAAACTTGTGGAGCTCAGGAGTGAGGTGGTAATCTGAAAAGTGAGCTAGAGACGAACCTCAAAGTAGCAACTTCCCTCTGCCTGTTCGAAAACTCACAAAAACATCTCGTCCGCTTAGGAAGCTTTTTACTGCTAGCTCTTGCTTGGGACGCAACCCTCGATATCCTAGCTGCTTTGCAGCTGTGGCAATCGCACACTCTAGGTCTCTCACAATAGCTGCTCGCCATTACTAGACTATAAGTTTTCTCTAGCTCTCCACGTTTGCTAATGATGCAATTACGTGAAGTCATGTGACTACTGCAATTTCATTGGCTCTGCCCGCATTCCGGCAAACCGAAGGCACCAGATCCACCTTTGGCTGTGCACAAGACTAGTGCTGGGTGTGTTCACTGCTCTAACTCTTAGTGTACCACATTACACATGCACAGTATATATGTACCATTCAGTGGAGGTTGTACACGATAGTGTAATAGCCTACTAGCCTACGTGATCATGGAGCTGTAAGGAAGCTCAATAAAGCTGCCTGTACAGAAATAGTTTGGTTCAGTTTTGACCAAGCTCTGTTGTCAATACACAAGAAATTCTAGCAATCACTTTCTGGACATCTACACGACCAAGACTGTTGTAGCTCATCACCTCAAGCTCTACAGTAGCAGACAGTAATTCAGTGACGGATGGATAATTTTATGCTGTAGTATCCACTAGTTTCCAAACTTCCAGTAATCTTGGAGGAACTATATTTTTACCAGCCGGAGTGCACGCAGCGCGTGAACGGCTGGTCCTAAGATTGCTTTACGTTTTTCGCGTCTGTTTGTTTGTCTGTTTGTGCATTCGCACTTATCACGTGCGCAATATATTACATCATACATTACTAAGCAAGTATGCTACAGTCTATGCTACAGTGTATGCAGGCCAAGCTAAAGCTACAGCCAATGAAGGTAGTTGTGTTTGCCTAGATGGCGAAAACTTGGTAGGTAGCCATAAAGATCCTGTTTTCGTGGCGTATAGCTACTAACCGGAGGCGCACTATGAAACTGCCGAGCCAGCGCTTTTGCTGTACTGCGTTATACAGCCTGGCCTAAGCTGACGTGTGTGTATTGAGTGTACGAGAAAGGTGCCCGGCTGGTTTTTTAGACATGAAATGTCAGCTGTTAGTGGCGTCAAGGTGGTTGACAGTTGTGTGTGGATGAGCAGATACAGTTCTAGTGCTTGGACGTCAAGGGAAGGTCGTGAATCTACCCTTCTGGTAGCTAATCTCTGAATCCATTAGTGCTACATACTTTAGGATTGGAATAAATGCCTGGGGACGAGGCGGTGTACATCATGCAGTAGTGTAAACCTGGAGTAGTTTCATTGAAGAACTCGTATGCTCCAGCCCTGGGGTCATTATATTTGATGCCATACATGGTGTCTGTTTGGCGTGTGGGCAAGCAGAGGTCTGGGCACGAGACTGGAGATCTTTGTATCTGCATATAAGTGTTATTTTATAACTGTTCCTTACAAATGGTAACTGAACAGATTGTGTAATTGTTTGCTCAAATAAGCTAGAACATGGTCTCATACCCAGCCATCCATGCCCCAGACTCCACATTATTGGTATTCATGTTTCCTATTTGCACTCAGTCTGTATGACCACAAGGGTTAGAGCAAGTGGTAGTAAATAAGGTGAGGTAGTGAACACAATAACAGGCTTTAACAACTCTTTTGTGATTTTTCAGTGGGCTTCGAATTATTCAGGAGCTGATACCTGAAGAGGTAGAGGACCACTGCAGAGTGGGAAATGTATATATACTTCTAAGGAAGCCATTGCAAAATAGTAGTGTCAAACTTCAGTATAACACACTTTCCATATCAGTGGTTCAAAGGGGTATGCATACTGAATTGATCTTAATTAGTCCATAATGGTACGTCTCACTCCTAATTTGCTTCATTGACTAAGGGACTTATCATTATGGACTAATTAAGACCAATTCAGTATGCATACCCCTTTCCAGCTTCAAGATCAGACTATCCGGCTATAGGTTTTGTAGGTAGATGCGAGCGGCATGAACAGCTGCTTCAGCACCCAGGGGGGTGCCATACCCAAGCTGGCGAGGTGCAAGTAGGGCTCCCATGGTTGCTAGCTTGTTCCATTGCTAGTGGCTGGCGTTTAACAGGGTGTGATGATAATCATGTTCATAATCATAATTGGATGGACAAAGAAACCCACAAGTGGTTTGAGCAAGTGCTGCTATATAAGCCAGGACAGGCACACTGCCATTACACACATGGAATGGTAGTACTGGTGAATACTGAATAGTAAAATTTTTGGAGGCTTCTCAAAAAGCCATTGCAAAAATACAGTGGAGTACAGTACCGTCAGTCAAGGTTGACCTTTACTAATCAGGTCTCATTAAAGTTAGTGTAGCTCAGTACTGTAGATTACGTATTGCACATTTAGTACAGATTTCTCCATTGTTCGTTTTGGACTTTTTCACTATAGCTCCCCGGCTCTATCACCTTAAAAATTGACTCATAAGGCGGCGTAGGAGTCTTTTGTTGTGTTTTAAAGCCCGAGCCCTTGAAGCGCCCGGCTGCAACTGCTGCAACATGGCAGAGCAGCGTGGCACTTAGTTGGTTCATTGCTGCTAAATTGATCTCATGAAAAAAGATATCGGGCTCTCCCCCGTCTTATGATGTTTTAGAGAGGAGACGATGCACATCATGCAGTAGTGCAAACCAGGAGTAGTTTCAGTGAAGGGCTCCTTCAAACTTGGGGTCAAGATATGTTCCCTTTTTGATTGTATTCATGTGTCTTAATTATTCTGGAAAGGAAACCCACAAGTGTTTTGAGCAAGTGCTGCTATATAAACTTGCCTGGGACCTGCCCTAACAGCCACCTAGTCTCATGCCCAGACGTGGCTCCTCGGTGACGCAAGTCCAAAAGGTCGTTTCAATGGCGGAGATATGGGCGAAGTAATGAGTGGTTTAATTGCAATTAGTGAAATAGTTCAGGCTTCAAAGCTGTATAAAAGCTTACTACGAACCTCTACAAGGACCGTTCTTGTATACTTGCACACAAATCTGAACTGAAAAGCAGGTACAACACTATACAAAACGGAAAAATGAGCAAGGTACGGCAACTTAGCTTTCAGAGCTGATAACGAGAGTTGATCTTCTCATAAGCCCTCCTTTCGCCAAGATTATCTCATTTTTGAAACTGCATAAAGAACTGTCTCAATTGCTACCTGATTTGAAAGGCTGCCTAAACCTACCCTAAAACTCAAACATCGCCATTTTCTCGGACCATAATAGCATTCTTTTACGTAGTAATTGCAAATACTGCAATCTCATTGGATCCGCCTGGATTCAGAGCGAGTGAAACGACCTTTATGACTTGGGTCGCCAGTCCGTCTCAGCGAGGGCCTAGGGGAGGAGCAACGGTCTGGGCACGAGACTAACAGCCTCTGCAGCTTCATTGCTTCATTGAAGATAATTTTTGGAGGGCTTCTAATAGAGCCTATTACAAGTACTGGGTTAGTCCTTGTGATGGAACACTATAGAAAGTGGGTCTGTAATATGATGTAATGGGGGCCTCAACTCGAATATACAAGGCACCAGACCCACCTTTGGCTGTGCACAAGACTAGTGCTGGATGTGTTCACTGATCTAACTTTTAGTGTACCACATTACACATGCACAGTATATATGTATCATTCAGTGGAGGTTGTACATGTACACGATAGTGTGACAGCCTACGTGATCATGGAGTTGTATGGATGCTGTATAAAGCTGCCTGTATAGAAATAGTTTGGTCCAGTTTTGACCAAGCTCTGTCATTAATACACAAGAAATACTAGCAATCACTTTCTAGACATCTACACGGCCTAGATTGTTGCAGCTCGTCACCTTCTCAAACTCTACTTGTGTAACGGACAGTAATTCAGTGATGGATGGGTACGACGCTGTAGTATCCTATAGTGTCCAAATTCCCACTTTGAACTAGGAAACCCACAAGTGTTGTGAGCAAGTGTTGCTATATAGAGTGGCACCATGTCCGTCACTTGGAATACGTTTCCCCAAGCTTTTGCTGTTTATGTAGAATTTTTGGGAGGCTTCTACACATAATGGAGCCTATTGAAGGTATGCCTATGCTTACTGTGCTCACAAACTTCCCTTTTTATTTCCTTGTACATGCATACATGGATTGTGTCACTTTTATTCTATGTGTCTAGCTATTTTTGGGTTGGTTGCCCGGAGTGTTTTAGACGACAAAGATTTAGGCCTCCATTGATATGTTTATGGTTGTCATAATTAATTTTTTTCCAGATATGCCAACTTTTCTGGGAAAAGATACTGGGCTCTCCCCCGTCTCCCTCGTCTTATGATGTTTTAGAGGGGAGAGCCTGGGGACGAGGCGGTGCACATCATGCTGTATTGCAAACTGGTTTTGTTCGAAGGACTCACGTAATGCTTCAACCATGGGTCAATAAAGTTGATGTGGTCCCTGTTTGATGGTATTCATGTGTCTTAATTATTCTGGACAAGGAAACCCACAAGTGTTTTGAGCAAGTGCTGCTATATAAACTGGCCTGGGACTGTGCTCTCACACCTGATCATCTTTACATTCACATCCAATAATAATTTTTGGGGGGCTTCTAATGGAGCCTATTACATGTGACCTGTGCTGGGTTAGCCCTTGTGTGTGTGTGTGTGTGGGGAGCACACTCCCCACACACCTTAGAAAGGTGGGTCTGGCCCTGAATATTCAAAGTTGAGCAGCGTTAGCCTCGTTCCCAGGCCCGCACGAAAGATGTCACAGGGCCTGGGATTGTGTGCGAGGCCAAGAGTAAAAAAGTAGTAGAAAGGTAATTATATGCGTAAGTGAGTACACGTGCAATTCTCAGACAATGAGTGAAGGGAAGCGAACCTACACTTCTTGCAGCTTTTTGTAGCTTTTTTTATAGCCTGTTTGTGCTGCTGAAAGGAAGTCTCCGGTAAAATGTAGAGAAACGCAGCCGTCTTTTGAAGTGGATTATGCTGTAAGTTGATCATGTGACTTTAGTTACCAGGCCCTGTGGGTTTTCATCCGAACCGAAAAAGTTCGTAATCTTGGGGAACTGTATTTTCTGCTGATAGTGACTTCAAGGTGGTAGATAATTGTGTGTGGATGGGCAGATACAGTTCACACTTCGTTCGTTTGCGCAGGGAAGGCCTGGGAACAAGGCTACAAGAGTCCATAATACAAATGAAAGGAGTGCTACACCTCAGTATAGCAATGTGGAAACACTGTTTGCATTTCTAATGATGTCATGGGGCAGGACATATTGAAGCCTCATATTCCCTTTCTGAGCAACAGTCTCAACCACAATTAGCTGTGTGTATGTACTCAGTGATAACCGCTGGTAGAAGATTCATCAGGGCACTAAACCTCTTAGTGGTTGGGCTCTCACAGGGTATAATGATATTCATTTTCCATACTTGCATGGACAAAGAAACCCACAAGTGGTTTGAGCAAGTGCTCCTATATAAGCTGGGACAGGCACACCACTACTCAGAAGTGAGTTGTTTGATAGTAAAAATTTTTGGAGGCTTCTCAAGAAGCCATTGCAAAAAAAGCACTGCAGATACTATCATGGAGTGGGGTCAGAGGTAGTCTTGTGCCCAGACCACACCTCTCCTGCCAGGTAAGGTGGTCTGGTGGCTTTCACCTCGATCCTCGTTCTTTATTACGAAGTCAGGACTGTGTACATTATACTATAGTATGGTGACTATAGTATGCAGTTGTCAGGACTGAATGGAATGCTGTCTGGTTTGCCGAAAGGAAGTACCACTGTTGTCTAGAAGAACCATTCACTCAACACTGTCGGGCAGCCATGGAATCCGAGAGTTCTTCGTTTGGTTTGTGAAACCCGGGTTAGTGTTTTCAGGCCCGAGTGATGGGCAGACGCTCTTTGTTTGTAAGAAGCTATGCTTCTCAAAACTGGAGCAGGCGTAGCAGAGAGATTTCCTGCTGCCTGTTGGAAGCGATACAAAAACATCCTTCCCAAGCGCAAACACTTTCACCTCCTTTGTTTGGTCATCTGTGGCACTATCACAGCCCATCTTCTGGACGGCACTTAGGAGAGTAATGCCTAGCTCGCTATCTGAAATCGAAACACTGATCTGTGGCACTAGCAACACATCTTCTCGGATAGCCATTTCGCTTTGTGAATTGATTGCTTCACATTAACATGCATTGTAGCAGAAAATTGTATTTCCAATGATTTTATTGGTTCGTCTGAAATTCTTAACGAAAAGTAATTATCTGAGACCTTTGCTGAAGACCGAAAATCCTACTGAACATCCCCAGATGAACTTTTGGGGGGTGTGGTCTGGGAACGAGGCTAGGTCAGAGGAGGTTGGGCACGTGGGTTGAGTTATAATTTCACCTGCTGGAGAAATTATCACTCATCATGTTCACAAGTACATCTCTAACTCACGCTTGCACCGTTCAAATGCACTGTAGTGGTTTTTAAGCGGGCCAATCACAGGCAAGCTGTAGCCTTCTGTCTTTGTCAGAAGCTGTGGCTATGACCTAGCTAGCTAGCTACATGCGTACATGGTTAAAGAATTCGAAACTTACATGCTCGAATGTACTGTCTGCCTTCTAGCACTCACACAAGTGGGAGAAACCAAAGCTCAGCTCTGTTGCCTTCTGTCCTTGCCAGAGACTCTAGCTAGACACCCTTTCTGACAGAGCCTTCTCCAGCCGCTTGCCTCGGAGTGCAGCAGCCTCCCTCGGCCAATGCCCCATCCTGTCTGCAAAATGAGCCATGAGCAGTGGCTTTGTCACTGACTTGGCCTGAACCTAGATTCAGAACAGGGGGTTGGAATGTAAGAGTTTTGTTCAGTAGCTGTCATGAAGTGTGAGCGAGGTGGCAGTGCTAGTAGCTGTGGTGAGAGAGCAATGGTGATAGAAGATGTGAAAACACACTTCATCTGAAGAACTACTCTTTATAAATACCAATGATGTCATGGGGTGGGGCCTCTATAGCTAGCAGTGGTTCTGTTTCTAAGCCAACCATAAGTAGCAGTAAGTGGGCGGTGACAGCCACTTGTACAGTACTACTGACATTGATGGGATCTAGTGGTGTAATAGGTGTGGAGCTTTGATTATGGAGAAGAATGAGTCGAGGGCTTTAGCTTTCTCCCGATCCATGCAGCTGCCAGAAATGCCATTTTTGAACACATTATATTGTCTCCTTCCCCAAGTTCTGGGGGCATAATGAACATGTATACTGCTAGTGTGGGGCTCGCTCAGGCTCTCCCCAATCAAACTCTCTTAGGGTCTAGGCAGAGGAGATTGGAAGCAATCACATGTACGTAAACATTGCCATTCCATTGAGCAGAGTTATATGGTATCTAGCCTAAAGAACATTTCATAGCTCCCTCTACAGCACTCAAGGGGACAGGTGGGGACACCCCTTGGCTTGCAAGTATTAAGGTGGGCTACAAAACGATTGGAAATGGATTGTCAGTGATTGAGCTTGCAAATTTTCCTCTGTACATTAATTACATTGAAATAGTGAGCTGTAATACTGCTCACTATTTCACTGTAATTAATGTAAAACTGGAGACTTTTACATGACATCATCAGATGGTATAGCTATCATCCCACCACAGTTCACGTGATCACTTCTGACCTCCCAGAGGCCTGGGTATGAGGCTGGGTTGGTGACCACGTGTTCCCTGTGCTATGGTATTCATGTACCCTAGTTGCAAATAATTTTGGACTAGGAGTGTTGTGAGCAAGGGCTGCAATATAAGGTGGCACCATGTCAGTCACTTGGATACACGTTCTCCCAAGCTTTTGCTGTTTATGTAGAATTTTTAGTCTCTGTACATTCATACATGTATTTTGTCACTTTTATTCTATGTGTCTAGCTTATATTTTTGGGTGGGTTGCCCGGAGTGTTTTAGACAACAAGGATTTAGGCCGCCATTGACATGTTTATGGTTGTCATAATTAAATCTCTTCCTGACTGAGATAATGCTTGGTAGGTTGTCAGGTTTGATATCAGCAGGAGCGTGTCAAAGTGTACTACAAGGAGCACATCGAGCCGGCAAAGCTATACTAGTTGCATGCTATACTAGTATACTATACTAGCATGCTGCGAAGGAGCATGCAACTAGTATAGACGGCGAAAATTAGACACGGCATCCGGATGCTAGTTTTAGTAACCACCAAATATGGAATATATACACACGTGGGTACGTAAGTCGGTGAGCGGCAGCTTTACAGGCGACTACGAAGAGCGTTGGATGGTGATACAGCTAACGCAGGCTCCGAGCACAACGACATTGATGTGAGGGTTAGTTGTACTAAGCCGTTATAACAGTCATTGAGCGTGGGTATGGTTGGACTCACTTGTTGGAAGATCGGACCGTCTCCCATACGCTTTCGCTTCGGAGAACTAGTCATCTCGCTCAAGTGTATGCCGACACACCGCTTCATTTTTATCCACTTCGTGGCTTTCTCACTCTTAATGCTGTTACTTTTTTGCATCATAAAAATCTATATATGGATACTACTTTATGTAGATTATGACCGCCATGTTGGAATTTCGTCGTCTATGTAATGGACATGCATAGTTGCATGCTCCCTTGCCAGCTTTGCCGGCTCGATGCACTCCTGATATCATCCATACAAGTGGTTCAGCTGATTGTATAATTAAACAGCAGCTAGAGAAAAAAAGGCAGCCTGCTTACAAACACAGAAAAAGATACTGGGCTCTCCCTCGTCTTATGATGTTTTAGAGGGGAGAGCCTGGGGACGAGGCGATGCACATCATGCAGTAGTGCTAACCTGGAGTAGTTTCATTGAAGGATTCATGTAAAGAAAGCTTCATGTAAAGCTTCAACCATGAGGTCAAGATGTGGTTCCTGTTTGATTGTATTCATGTGCCTTAATTATTCTGGACAAGGAAACCCACAAGTGTTTTGAGCAAGTGCTGCTATATAAACTGGCCTGGGAGAGTCATTGCCTTCATAACAGCGACCACAACTTCATTGCTTCATTGAATACAATTTTTGGAGGGCTTCTAATATAGCCTATTACAAGTAGTCCTGTGCTGGGTTAGCCCTTGGGTAACACCTTAGAAAGGTGTGTCTGTAAATATGATGTAATGGAGCCCCAACTCGGATATATAATGCACAAAACCTGGCAAACCGAAGGCACCAGATCCACCTTTGGCTGTGCACAAGACTAGTGCCTGGGTGTGCTCACTGATCTAACTTTTAGTGTACCACATTACACATGCACAGTATATATGTATCATTCGGAAGAGGTTGTACAGTACACGATAGTGTGACAGCCTACTGGGATCATGGAGTTGTATGCCTGTACAGAAATAGTTTGGTCCAGTTTTGACCAAGCCCTGTTATCAATACACAAGAAACTCTAGCAATCACTTTCTATGCATCACGACCCAGACTGTTGATGCTCATCACCTTCTCAAACTCTACTAGTGCAGCAGACAGTAATTCATTAATGGAGGGATTTCAGTGATGAGCAGTCAGTAATTCAGTGATGGAGGGATAATATTATCCTGTAGTATCCGCTAGTTTCCAGTAGTCTTGGGGAAACTGTATTTTCTGCTGTTGGTGACTTCAAGGTGGTAGATAATTGTGTGTGAATGGGCAGATACAGTTGTAGTTTTTGGACGTCGAGGGAAGGTCGTGAATCTACCCTTCTGGTAGCTAATCTCAGAATCCGTTAGTGCTAGGATTGGAATAAATGCCTGGGGACGAGGCAGTGTACATCATGCAGTAGTGCAAACCTGGGGTAGTTTCATTGAAAGACTCATGTATACTCCAGCCCTGGGGTCAAGAAATTTGATACCATACATGGTGACTGTTTGGCGTGTAGGCAAGCAGAGGTCTGGGCACGAGACTGGAGATCTTTGCTGTTTCTTACAAAATGATAACTGAACAGATTACATGTATGTAATTGTTAATTATGACCAATTCAGTATGACCTACGAACCATTAGTGTGTTATATTAGGCCTGAGGAAATTATTGTGGCAATAATTTGGAAGCCAAAAGACTAAAGTAGAATAATCGGAAGGATATTGATTCAGCCATTGCCTGCCGAAGCCCGAACATGTCGTTTTACTTCTTGCATGCTCTTTCGAAGCAAGCAAACAGGAATCTGCTCTACAGGAATATTGGGAGATTTTACTAGTGCTATAATACATAGAAGTCCATGTGCTTCTGGTATGACCTCCCCAATCACTCACCTCGGAGTGCAGCTTCAACGCACCCATCCTGTCTGCATGGCTGGCTGTTACTCTGCAGATAACGATCCTAGCTACAGCAGCTGACTTGCTGCAGTGCATGCTAATGTGTCAATGTTGCCACTGTAAATTTTTGTAGTGGCTGTACAATGGAACCCCTCTTGAAATAAGGACACCTCTGTATTAAGCGAACTTGCTATGTCCCAAATATGCCTTTTTAATTTACCCCTGAAATAAAAACACCTCTCTGTACAGGACAGTTTACCACGTCCCCACAATAGAGGGGTTCCACTGTAGTACATGTAGAACAGAAACTTAAATAGCAAGGGCTGTCCTGTGACAGGTGATCAGAGAGACTTGTGCAGGGCATTGGCTCCACCCCCCTCCCCTTGAGAATTCTGTCCTGGTATTTAGAATCATGCGTTCCAGCTTCATTACCCCCTTTCCACCCTTGGGTAGTTTTCTAAATGACACCCTAGGCTTCCCCCTTGCAACATTGGGTCGCCAGACCATTTCAGCTAGGGGGAGGAGCCAAGGTCTGGGCACGAGTCTAGAATGGGAGAGTCTGGTATGGTTGTACGTTTGCTATTGAAATAGTTGAGGGCATTAGCTTTCATGCAACTGGCAGGAGTGCCATTTTGAACACTGATATTGTATTGCCCCCCTCCCCTCTCCAGTACAGTTGCATACTTGCAAGCCCAAGGTTTCTGAGGGGGCATCCCCACCCATCCCCTTGAAGGTTGTAGAGAGAGCTAGGAAATGTTTGGCTAGGTCAGATATCAACTCTGCAAACCTTTCATATTCATCTCAATGGAATGGTATTAGCTATAAAACGTGACATCATGCAATATATACTTACACGCGATTGCTTCCAACCTCCTTCGCCTAGACTCTTAAGAGATTTTGATTTGGGTGAGCCTGAGCGAGCCCCACACTAGTAGTATACATGTTTATTCTGCCCACAGAGTATGTACATGTATTTCATGCCCCCCAGACTCGGATTGGGCTCGAATGCAGTGGATTGTCAGTGATCGAGCTTGCAAATGTTTCCTCTGCAAATTAGTTACAGTACTGTAATGATTTTACTGCTTATTATTTCATTTTACTGTGAAAGTGCAAAAGAGAGACTTGCATGACATCATCAGATGGTATAGCTATCATCCCACCACAGTTCACATGATCACTTCTGACCTCCCTAAGGCCTGGGTGTGAGGAGACCGCGTGTTCCCTGTGTGATGGTATTCATGTACCCTAATTGCAATTATGTTTGGACTAGGAAACCCACAAGTTTTGTGAGCAAGTGCTGCTATATAAACTGGCACCATGTTAGTCACTTAGACTACATTGTAAGCTTGCTTTAGCCATTTAAAAAAATTTTTGGAAGGCTTCTACAAGTTATGAAGCCTATCGAAAGTATGCCTGCGCTCACAGAATGTTTATCACATTGTATGTACCTGTTAGTGATGGGCGATACCAGCAGCTCAAGAAGTGATATGATATCGGTACTTTGGCCACAGGTATTGCTCATATCAATATATTGTGATACGATACCAGATGTGGGTGAATAGCCAAACAAAGAGTTTCTTCAAGATGTACACATACATGTACATGCATATAGAAACTGGATGTGTGTGAAACAGCCAAACAAAAACTAACAAAAGTTCTTCAAGATGTACACATACATACATGGCACATGATGTAAGGTATCGTATCGCTATACCGTGATATAGTATTGAATATCGATACTGACAAAAACAACACCAGTATCGGAGTTATCGCTAAATTGGTATCGGTATCGCCCACCACTAGTACATGTATTTTATTACGTTTAATCTGTGTGTCTGGTTTATATTTTTGGGTTGGTTGCCCTTGACTGATGAAGATTTTGGTCGCCATTGACATTTTTATGGTTGTCATTGAGATGAGCCTGAGCAAGCTCTACATTATTGAGTTGGCTATGCAATTGCTGTCTTGTCTGTTTTGTACGTACATCGGGCCGAAACTACGTACATTGTTCTATATTTACAGCCTTGCTAGAAATTTCTTTGACCATGTGCATGTGTGTATATTGTACTGAGCATGAGATCGCAGCAACTACATGTATACAATTTAATGACAGCGTAAACGGGAGAGGAACAGTCGTGCTTCTGAACCAGCAAACTAACAGAATATATTAAGTACGTGTGCATGTAAGGTGGCACAATGTCAGTCACTTGGAATACGTTTTCTCAAGCTCTTGCTGTTTATGTAATTTTTGGCAGGCTTGTGTGTGGTGATGGAGCATTTTGAAAGTGTGCATGTGCTTATTGTACTCACAAACTTCCCTTTTTATCACATTGTACATTACGGTGGCCGAGAGCGGCCATTCATGTTTCGCGTTCACGTTCACGTTCACTTACACGTTCACGTGTGCGTTCCTGTTTGCGTTCAGATGCGTGTATGCGTATACTCGCGTATCGCCGTGCCACATTCATCTTCATGTGCACGTTCGCATTCGCATTCGCATGCGTGTTCACGCGTTCATGCTCTGAGTATAGTCAGTACATGTACTGGTTCCCAAAATCCCAGAGATAGCGAACCGGAACGCACCCATTAACGCGTAAGTAAACGTGAACAACGTGAACACAAAACGTTCGGCCACCGTAGTACATTCATACATGTATTTTTTCACTTTTATTCTGTGTGTCTAGTTTATATATTTGGGTTAGTTGTCTGGAGTGTCTTAGACTGGCGAAGATTTAGGTTGCCGTTGACATGTTTACAGTTGTCATAATTAAATTCTTTCCTAATGTGTTGTAGATTGTACTTGATAGGAGGGCTAGAGCTAGGGCTAGAGGCGGTGCACATCATGTAGTAGTGCAAACCTAGCCTCGTACCCAGGCCTTCCCTCACAGCTTTTTTCGCAGCCGTGGCAAAAAGCGTGGTTAAGGCCTGGAAGTAAACGTCACGTGATGCGTGCCATCGCTTACGTCAGTTGCAGTGCGTGGGATTGAAGTGACGTCACAGAAGTACACGCGACGATTTATAACGACCTCAAGTATAATTTTTAGTCAAAAGAGCAACAGCAAAGCGAAGCTGCAGACTATACTACACTCACTTGAGAGCGATATCCGCAGACAGTAACGTCCAATCTGCAGCTGGCTTGGCACAACAGTCCTTGGCGCTTAGTCATACGCAGACCGACTCGAACAGCGTAAACAGCGGCTGACGCTCGTGTGTCGTGGGATTCTTAACTATTATGACCCGTCCGGCTCACCAACTTTACCGTAACGAGTAACTCCAGAACACAGTGTTGCTAGAGTCTCGAGAGAGTGCCACGTGAAACACGTCACGAGTGCAAATGAACCCGTGAACCCTTGTGGTGACGAAAGCGAAGGCACGCATCACGTGATGTTTACTTCCAGGCCTTAACCACGCTTTTTGCCACGGCTGCGAAAAAAGCTGTGAGGGAAGGCCTGGGTACGAGGCTAGTGCAAACCTTCATTGAAGTGCTCATGTATGCTCCAGCCATGGGTTCAAAATTTGACTTCATGCACTGTTTGGCGAGTTGGCAAGCAGAGGTCTGGGCACGAGACTGGAGGGAGTTTGGTCCCTGCATCTAGCCTATCCAGTAGCTGAGTAGAGTGCAGTCCTTAGTCTTAGTGATTACTAGCTCTGCCTAACTAGAGCATGGTCTCATACCCAGCCATTCATGCCTCAGACTCCACCATAAGCTAGAGTATGGTCTCATACCCAGCCATCTCCACATGGTGGCCAGTTGTGATTGTATTCATGTGCCCTAATTACCTATCACACTGACCGACATGGAAACCCACAAGTGCCTTGAGCAAGTACTGCTATATAAACTGGGACACTGTCTTGCATTTAGGCTATGTACATGCAGAGGAGGTACGTCAAGGTTTGAATTATGCATTACACATGCATGAATTATGCATTACGCATGCATGCGTACAAGTGCAGTTGGCAGCTAAAACCTCGATTTTCTCGCTATTTTGCCGGGGGGCTCAGCCGCTCAAAAGGCTTACTTTTTAAAGGCAAAAATCATGGACCTAAAGATCGGGCTGAACTGCAAGAGTATATCGGTGAGCCACTCGCCAGAAATACGGTAGATGCCTTCAATGATGGTAGAAAGTATTGACTGTTGATTTATAGCAGTCATTAGCTGGAATACCTCTCAAAAAAGTAACGCACAACGCACAGATCCTCTCTTCCAAGTAAAATAGCTCGATATACTTACCGGTCATGTGACTAGTTGCCTCTTAGCACGTGATGCTGACGTACCTCCTCTGATGTACATGTATATAGTCCTTGCTGTCCTGGCGGTGTGAGACAGTATATAGTTGTCTCATATAGTTGTCTCGAATTTGTCAATGATAGTCAGTCTACCAGTAGAGTTAATGTATTGAAATTATTAGAAGATGATCTGCATATGGTGGACCATGGTCGTTTGCCACACTTGTGACAGGTAGCAGCGATGAAAGGACAGTTGGGCTTTACACGTCAGTAACACAGCTGGCTTGCTGTGTGTGTGGAGAGGGGGCACTGCGTAAGTGTGGCTTCACGAGCCAGCTCACTGCTGCCATGGTTACCACAGGAGGGTAGAGGCAGACTGTGCTGCTGGGGCTAATACTCGTCCATTTTTCCTTTGAACTTCCTTTGAACTCTAACCCTGACCCTAACCCTAACCCCTCCTCCTAACGATACATTGCCGGCAAACCTGGACGTTATAGTTGGCCATCTGATCATGTGTACGTAGTTTTGTGGTTATCAAGAAGTGCACATCTGCTTATGGTTGAACCACCAGGCTTGAAACTGTATCATCAAAATTACTCCTAAATTATATTGTCTAAGCCAGAGCAGATACAGAATGACGAGAGTGTGTAGCTATTCTCATCTTCTCGGTTGTTCTTATTATCCACAACTCTACCACCAGCTGAAGTTAGTCTTGTGCCCAGACCTTAGCTTACCCCCCTCGCTGAAACAGTTTGGTGACCCAAGTTCTTGCCGTGTGCCCAGGCGCATTATCGTCAGGAAAAGTGTGCCTGGTAGCTACTGTTCGCCTGATGATAGTGCACCTCGGTACAAGGCTACCCAAGCTCTAGCACTTGTTTCACCCACTCACATTCAAGTGAGATTTCAATTGTTATGCAAAGGAATGCAATTACAGTCTACTGATGTAACTATTATGCTCCGGACTAGGGTTGCCAGAGCAGAGGGAGTAGACAAACTCTTGGGCACGAGACGCAATACCTTCCTAACTCAAACATCCACGTTTGCAAATAAGCTGGGGTAGTTGTTATGATACATGGGAATCGGGTACATTGTGTCTGATTCCCTCTCTCTCTCTCTCTCTCTCTCTCTCTCTCTCTCTCTCTCTCTCTCTCTCTCTCTCTCTCTCTCTCTCTCTCTCTCTCTCTCTCTCTCTCTCTCTCTCTCTCTCTCTCTCTCTCTCTCTCTCTCTCTCTCTCTCTCTCTCTCTCTCTCTCTCTCTCTCTCTCTCTCTCTCTCTCTCTCTCTCTCTCTCTCTCTCTCTCTCTCTCTCTCTCTCTCTCTCTCTCTCTCTCTCTCTCTCTCTCTCTCTCCCTCTCCCTCTCCCTCTCCCTCTCCCCTCCCTCCCTCCCTCTCTCTCTCTCTGCAGGAGGTGTATGGCTGCATGCGAGCAGTGAAAACCAGCCCAATGAAGTTGAACCTTGTCGCCAAATTGGTAAGCCCTCACACTGTGGCTGTCTGATTGGAGCCGTGCTGTCTGAAGTGAGCTCACTAATGTATCACATTACAGATCCGGGGCATGAGGATCTCTGATGCCATCATTCAAATGGAACTGAGCCAGAAGAAAGCATCCAAGTTTGTTCTCACTGTAAGTCAAAAGCCCTCTCCTAATCAGTTCACCAGACCTTAGCTAGTGCTCCAGCTTATTACTCAGCCTCATTCCCAGGCCTGGAACTGGAATGGGGCTAAAGATTATTGTGCTGTAGTAGGCTCCTACCAGAGGAGGTAGGACACAGCATATGGCACGAAGTATTAGTTGATTTGTGTCATGTGAATAGTTAATAAAAGTTACTGCAAAATACTTGAGTTGGCATCTCCATGCAGAAGAACTGAAGTAGAGTGTAATTCTGACAGTGAGTCTAGTAGCGGGTCTCCGCAGGTTAGTAGTCAGAAATACTCATAATGAATGTTGTCTGGGTGGGAAAGCGCAGTTGTGTTAAATTTTGAAGGGCTTGACTTTTAAGAATGACGATGGATACCTACATCTTCCTTCAAGTCCATATTCCAGATGATTATCCGGCTACACATGACCCTAATGAGCAAAGGTCAACCTTGGCCGTCCTCCACTGGGCTCCTAGCATGTATTCTTCACTAGAATAGATCATTTAGCACCTGGTGTCACTTCCTGTTCACTACAGCTACTTTATCAACATCACTGGGTTAGCTTTTCCTTGATTTTCTTCTAGAATGCTCTGTATGAGGTACTTAATGATATCTCATGTGTTGTTGATATCCCAAGTGTAAGTTGTTGTGTTGTAGAGTCAGTTGAATTTGTTCATTTCCGATGGGGGCGGGGACAAACTCTGTCTCCCTAATAGATTTTTGTGGTTAATTGTACCTGTTCATAACCCCTGAACCCACAAGCTATTGTTTAGCTATCTTCTAAGTGCATGCATCATTTTATAGGAGGAAGTCATAGTAATCGAGTAGTAAACAGGAAGTGACAATGATGGCTGTTTCCCCAGACACTATTGGACACTCAAAGAAGAGCTGCTAATTCATATGACATGGACCCAGTGGATCTCCACGTTGGTACGTACTTCGCTGTCAACTCCGCTTGGAAATTAGTGTTTGTTGGAAATTACTAATTATAGTGACCTGTCTGATTACTAATTATGGCTTCAATTTAGTGTTAGAAAAAATTAATTATAACTACACCTGTTGTGTTCCTACAAAACATAACAACACTACAAATTATACACTTAACAAAATATTTCTGTTCTGCTTCCCTCAATGTGTGCCAACAGCTCAGTCGTACGTTGGCAAGGGCACGTATCTGAAGAGAATCCGCTACCACGGGAGAGGGATGCACGGGGTGATGCACAAGACCTACTCACACTACTTCCTGATACTCAAACAAGGCCGGGCAGTGCGCAAGAAGAGAACTAAAGAAGACCGCAAGAGTTTTAAGACAAAGAAACTCATCGAGGCTGGACCCAGGAGCATCCCCAATTCATTATAGCAGTATCAATATCATCATGCCATCCATTGTAAAAAAAAAAACATTTAAAATCTGGTCCGCTGGTTAATATTATTAATATACCTAGCTAGGTAAACAATAACTTAGTGAGGTCTCATGGAAGCAAACAGTAGTGTGCGTGTTTGTTGATCAAGATTAGTGCATGAATTGTGTGGCTGTTCATTTTTTTTAAAGCCCGCCAGTTTGCTGCTGAAAGACTTCGATAGTGTCATCATCTTCCATGTCCAACTGTAGGTGCATGACAAATAAGGCCAGTATAATAATCAACCTTCTTTTATTTGATCTAAGCTAAAAAGTAAAATTTAGCTATTTTCCAACATACGTCTGAAAGTGTTTGGTCCTCATCATGACCCTTGTGTTTCTTTGAAAGCCCTGTATATAGAATGAAATACATCGTATGATTAATAGCAAGTGGAAGCTAATAAGTTGAAATAATAATTATGGGAGGTACCGTATTATTATTTGCCCACCCCCGGGGATATAATTAGATTGATGTTAGCTTGGGCAAACTTTAGTGCAACATTTCCACATTCAAGTAATTACCCTGCTAAGTCAACGATGCAGCATCTTAATCTTGTACTGCTGCTTTTCTGTATGTAATTAACTGTAGTGTAAAATGTGTTTCCCCTCATTTGAAACCCTGTACATGTATTTCTCCTCTGCATGTACATTCAGGTTCACTTCACCAAGAAGCATCAGAGCATGCCAGTCCTCAGTTTGAATCTCAAATGCATTGACTGAGACGATCCCTGGGAGTGCTGCCATCCATTATGTGCCTCTTGGAACCTACCTACCGTTCAAAATTGTAGCTGTCCCACAACGCTTTTTAATGATAAACACCTCATATCCTTCCTAGTCTCCCCTAACCAGCTGTTAAGACAGAGCTGGCCTCTCAGATTGACGAAGTATGTGTAGGCTTTACTGTTTTGGAGTGTCTGAAGCATTCTCCCCCCCCCCCCCCCCTCCCTTCCCATCCCGTCCCCTCCCCTCCCAGGTGACAGCAATAATTATATGAAGAATTAAGTGGTGTGTGAGAAGGAGGAGCTGGTTGTGAAAGTGGTATTGCTGGATGGAGAGAGGATGAAAGTCATTGATGAACTCACTATAGTGCTGAGCAAAACCATAGAGAAACTATCAAGGTGAAAACATAACCATTATCCCCTGCATTTACCTACTCACCTGTACATGTATATTGGAAAGAAAAGCAGACAGTATAGTTAGAGTGACAAAATGTGATAATTCATAGGAAAATGAGAAGATTCAGGGAGTGGTGAAAAAGCAGAAAGCTGAGATTATAAAGTTACAAGCCAACTGTGAAAAGAGTGATTTGTAGTTTTGAGGTAGGTAGAAGAGTTACATCCTACCTCAGCATATAATCTGAATACTGATTGTACATGCCCTTTTTACATACATGCATACCATTATGACTCTCTTGGCTTATAAGACATGTGCATTTTAGGAGTACAGTCGCATCTCAGTGCTTACTGACATCCTCTCTTTGAGCTGCATGGATATAGGAGTTGAGGTGATATAGAGTGTAGAGATGAAGTAATAAAATCAGTAAACTGAAAGCACTCCATTTTCCCCTTCCTTCCATTCATCTCGAATGGTAGGATGCGAATGTTGTTGGATGCATTTGGTGAATCAATACAATTTATAAACTAAATTCTATAAATTGCACTGCACATTCTATAAGTTAATAAACTGTGTGGCGCTAACCCTATCCCTATTTCTAACCCAGCCCCAAACCTAACCCTACCCCTAACCCTAAGCCTCACCCTTTAGCCCTAAATCACTATGTATAGCTTAGAGCATGGGCAGCTATGTTCTAAGTATAACTTAGAGCATGGGCAGCTCTATGTTCTAACTAGACCTCGGCTTCGCCTCGGCCTAGTTAGAACATAGCTGCCCATGCTCTGAGTCATTTAGTATATGCACATCTTCAGCTTCTTATGCATAACTCTATGGGATTATTACTATACTCTATGAAAATTATTCCATACACTTGTTACTATAGTAACATATACTAAGAATTCATAAAATGCACAGCACAATTTACAAACTGCATAGATTTACAAAATGCACCCCAACACAGATATAGGGAATTACATAGGATCTCATCTCCAATCTCCATGCACAGACTGTTGATGGAGATAGTATACGTAGCTGCATGGTGAAGGAAGTCATACATACATGCTCATCAAAGTATAAACAATTGTGCTTGCATTATTGTGACAACGCATGAATGGCATAATTTATTAGAAACTGACAATACCAGTGAGTAAATTAAGGCATATATACAGAGATGAAAATCGTATTGAAGTTATAAGAGCATGAATGCTTACTAGTATGTATTTCCTTACTCAAAAGAAATTTCAAGTGCAATGTTCAGTAGGCTAGTGGTATTCATCTGATACATAGTTTCCGATCGTGTAGAATTAGCAGGAGGACTGAGAGTCTAAATTTGGAAAGAGCTCTTGCACTGGAACATCATAATGGCTGCTGTCAGCCACTTTGGTTGCATACTTCCATAGCTCTAACACATCTGTGTGCATTCTGTTGGCTGCACTTTGTATCACTTTGGCATTGCTTGATATTATACTACCACTTGAGTAGTTGATTAGGCGATGGATAGTTTCTTTGCCTATTTCACGTGGGTTTATGTGGTGCCCATCAGCGAAGGTAGCTAGCTGCATGAGAAGCATGTACCACAGCACTGGTATGCATGTCAATCGGAATTCTTGACTTGGCTTTTGACTGGAATACTCTGGTTTACATTGTAGCAGTTCTAGCACTGGGGACATCTTCTGCACGATTTCTTTCCCAACTACACATGAGATGTCTGCTAAGCTCTGATGGATGTTGTCTTTGTGTTCTGCAAATATTTTCAGTATCAGCTCGCGATGTCTGCTGAGGTCAATGACAGAGCAGTGTGCTAAATGAAGGAGATTGGAAATCCAGTGAAGCAGAGCAGCATTTAGCCATCTAATGTACCACGTTGATTCCCACATGAATAGGCTATCATTGACTCTTTTCAGATGTGTTTTGAAATTTTGATCTTGAAGCAGATCTGTACATGTGCTCTGAGTGTAATCGCACACACACTTGGTCAGTGCTCCATGTGGGTGAATTCTACCATCGATCATTTCACGTATTTTCTTTCGTATGGAAATGTTCCATTTCACGTGTGGTTTATCTAATTCCTTCTCGAACGCCTGATAGTTTTGGTAGCATGGCTGCCATATTTGATCATAATTGGATGGTATTGGGTCATAGTAGCAAGGGAAGATGGCTTTGGTAAACGCTAATGTGCTCTGAAGTGTGTTTTGAATGACTTCATCAACCATTTCTGGTGTGGCAGTGGGTTGCCACCATTCTCCTGGAATGTCTAGCTCGGCTGCATACAAAGTTTCATGTTGAACATTGTATACCATTTGGTATAACTTTCCCCATTCTTCTCCTGCGTGAGTGGATGCTATGTGAGCAAGAGAATTGATCTTTGACACACACTCATTTTTTTTCATTTGGAAGACTTGAGTATAATGAGTGGTGGCGAGGGTTGATGGGATACGGGGTAACTGAGTGACAGTGGCTGTTTCTAGCTCTGTAATTAGATGACATGCCAGGTCATCTCTATCTGTTGCAAGGAGGTGCAAGTGGAGAAAACTGAGACTGGACGGGCCCAGGTAGCCACGTTTCTCAAGCTCATCGAACAGCTGGTAGCCTTCAGTTATCTTCTCAGCCTTGGCTCTGGGAATGACATTCTTTAGCAGCCAGAGGAGGGCGGCAATATTCTCAGAGCTCAGTTGGTCTGAGATGTGTAGCAGCTGTTTTCGGTAGGCAAAATCGACTGTTGGTTTGATCGGAGTAACTGTACTGCAACTGAGAGGGCTAAACAGTGCTACAGCTGTGCTACCTGCTGTTACAAGATCTTGTCTTCCCACTGCAGAGAGGCAGTTGCAAAGAGTGTTGAGGTTATTAGGGCCTAGAAGCCTCTGTTTCTCGAGCTCATCAAACAGCTGGTACCCTTTGCTTATCTTCTCTGCCCTTGCCAGTGGTATGACTTTCTTGAGGAGCCAGAGGAGCTTCTCGATATCTTGAGCTGTCAGTTGCTGTGAGATCCGTAGCAACTGCTCTCGATAGAAAAAATCTTCATAGTAGTTGAGATCCATTTGCTCTCTGTCTTGAAGTTGTTTGCTTCACAACTAAAACCACTTGCATACAAAGTGCAGTACTGCAAGAGCTGCTTGCTGGTTTCACTTTAAAGTCACTGTTACAGGAAGCATGGAATTCACCACAAAAATGTTCTTGAGTCTAGAGTTTAAGTATCTGGTGGCCTCTGACAGACCACTGCACAGTTCTCGGAAATTTGCAATTTGTTACATGTATGTACATCATAAAACATTTATAGGAATTGGTCATGAAACATATATAGGAATTGGTCATGAAACATTTATAGGAATTGGTCATGAAATATTTATAGGAATTGGTCATGAAACATTTATAGGAATTGGTCATGAAACATTGATAGGAATTGGTCATGAAACATTTATAGGAATTGGACAGGAAGACATGACATTGGGTGGGATAAGGGACCAGGTGATAGTACTCTCTGCGTGCTCTTGGATCAATCGTGACATAGCAGCAGACAACCAAGTGCTCTCTCTTTGAGCTACTGCAACTGGTTAAAGCAGCTCTAATATGCATGCAGCCATATTTACCCCAAGTTTCTAGTACACCAGACCAATTAAAGCTGGATGTAGTGACTAATGAATTGTAATGTCCTTGTTTTTTAGTTAATTCTCATCTCTGAAAAATTGAGACCCTCCACGTTACTACCGCAAGCAGTGTCATGCAGAAAACACATTACATAATGTATTATACCACGAACTGACCATGAATTCTTAAGTGGTACATACTCTATGCCTTGCATGGAAGCGCACCTTCTCCTCTCCCCTCCCCCACCCCTCTCCCCTTTCCCTTCCCCTTAATTCCCCTTCCCCTCCCCTCCCCTCCCCTCCCCCTCCCCTCCCCTCCCCCTCCCCCTCCCCTCCCCTCCCCTCCCCTCCCCCCACCTGTAGGCAAGAGCAGTGGAGCAGTGGAAGGAGGTAACTCAGTCGAAGGAGGAACATGGCTCTCTCGGGACCGTAGTCATGTGGGCGCAGAATAAGCTCAAGTCAGAGACTGAGGCCCACAAAGTGATTGCTTTTCCCTGAGCAACTCGTGGGAGGGAAGGCAGGGGGACTGTCCCTTAACATCTTCCAGCGTAATACATGTACATGACTCCCCACGAAAATCAACTGCAGCTAAACTTCACTGAGCAATACTGTGTCATCTCTGGCCTGAATGCCGAGCACCAAGTAGTATATAGTATTTCCTCTGTCTGTCTCTGTCTTTCTCTCTGTCTTTCTCTATTTCTTTCTCTGTCTGTCTGTCTGTTAGTCTGTCCATCTGTCTGTCTGTCTATCTGTTTGCTTCTGCCTGTCTGTCTGTTAGTCTGTCTGTCTGTCTGTCTGTCTGTCTATCTGTCTGTCTGTCTATGTCTCATCCATCGTTGCCAGGATACAAAACATTCAATTTTGGAATTGGAACATAGCTAATCCCTTGGTACCCATTTGTGGGCATATCAAAATACTCCCAGTACAGCTTCCCACCCCTCAAAGCAGACAGATGGTATTATTGCACTGAACTAAGTAAGCCAAAGTGTCCTATGGTGGTAACTAGATTGGCATAATCAGATGCTCCCTGCTCCTCCCTCAGGAGTCGGAGGACATGCACTCCGACTCGCTGGGAGTGCAGCTCAGGAAGACAGAGAGGGAACTGAAGCTGCACGAGCTGACGGCGAAGGAGCTGGAGGTGGCCAAGACCACACATGATCTCTCAAGAGGAGTGCCAGTAGCTCAAGGGCAGGGTGAGTTGGAGGTGGCCCCGCCCATCCTCCCTCAAGGGCAGGTGAGTTGGAGGTGGTCCCGCCCATCCTCCCTCAAGGGCAGGGTGAGTTGAAGTTGGCCCCGCCCATCTTCCCTCAAGGGCAGGGTGAGTTGGAGGTGGCCCCGCCCATCTTCCCTCAAGGGCAGGGTGAGCTGGAGGTGGCCCCGCCCATCCTCCCTGCCCATCTTCCCTCAAGGGCAGGGTGAGTTGGAGGTGGTCCCGCCCATCTTCCCTACCCGCTCAAGGGCAGGGCAAGTTGGAGGTGGTCCCGCCCATCTTCCCTGCCCAGTTGCTCAAGGGCAGGGTGAGTTGGAGGTAGTCCCGCCCATCCTCCTACGGGAGCCTTATCCCTCAGACTTTTAGGCTGGTACATTTTCACATCCTTTTTATTTGCATCACTTTGGCACACTGGGAGTGTAGCTTCATTGTTCAATACATGAAGTTGCAAAAAAGATTATTTTCCCCACGTAGGGTGCCTATGAACAACAAAAATCTTCCGATTGACAGTATATTCCTCCCTTTAACCAATGAATTGCTCCAAATTGATGATATTATAAAGAGTAAAGCACACACCCATAGAATACAAGAGGCAACATGCATGGCAATAAAGTAATGGCATAGTTAGGAGTCCAAAGGAGTCAATCGAGCAAAGATGGTCTAAGAAGACTTTGAGAAAAGCATCTAAGACAGATTAAAGCTTTAAATGGATCTTGTCCTGGTTGCTATTGGAGATGGGAGACTAAGATTGCCATGTAGTGCCGGTCCTCCAGGCGATGTACGGGTGAATAGGATCTGTTTACAGGACTTTAGGAATGCAACGTCATACTCATTACGGGCAGATTTCTTGGAACCTTGATGGCATGCCAGCTGGTCTGATGTCAATTATCATTGTCATGCAGACAGGGACTTTAGTACACTAGTGGTTTGTAATAGGCACACTCAGTTTCCTGTTTTGTGGTAGAGTGCAATTGTAAACATGACGTAGCTCTTGGTGTACTAGTGGTTTGTAGCGGACGTCTCTCGTTCCCATTCCTTTCCCATACACCCCAGCTTTTATCTCACACCATATGTTTTGTGGTTTGGGGTAAAGCGCAATTGTAATAATTAAATATGAAAGGGGGGAGCCTATGCTTGTAGATCAGATGTCATCCTGAAATCCGAGACTTTTATGTACTCAGAAGGAAATTTGCTGTTGTTAGTGCTGCTTAGAACTGCAATGGCTGTTTATTTAGTTTTCAATAGCCAAAGATTGAAGACTTCATTTTGTTTCTCCCCACGTCCTCTCAGATCGGTGAGCTGAATGCTCACATTGCTGAGTAGGGTGCGGAGGTGGAGGAACTGAAAGCCGGCAGAAGACGCACCAGAAGAACTGACATTGGAGATGAGTACTTTGGAGCAATTCAACCAAGACATCGAGAGGTGTGTGCGTGTGTGTGTGTGTGTGTGTGTGTGTGTGTGTGTGTGTGTGTGTGTGTGTGTGTGTGTGTGTGTGTGTGTGTGTGTGTGTGTGTGTGTTTGTGTGTATGTTTGTGTGTGTGTGCATGTGCGTGTGTGTGGTGTGTGTGTGTGTGTGTGTGTGTGTGTGTGTGTGTGTGTGTGTGTTTGTGTGTGTGTTTGTGTGTCTGTGCGTGTGTGTGTGTGTGTGTGTGTGTGTGTGTGTGTGTGTGTGTGTGTGTGTGTGTGCATGTGTTTACTGTATGATTACATACATATGAATTGATTTAATGTCCCTCCCTCCCTCCCTCCCTCCCTCCTTCCCTCTTGCAAAAAAAATCTGTGTGGAAGGCCTGGGTTTGAGGCTATATACTGCTAGGACAGTGAATACAGTATCTGGCACCAGAGGAAGTCCACCAAGGTTGACTTTTTAATCAGGTCTTATTAAAGTAACTTAATACAGATTTGTAATGCATGTTAAGTACAGTGTTTCCCATAAACAGTGTCTAGATAGATTTAGCCATCGAACCCGACTCAATCCTCTGGAATATGAACTCGGAGGGAGGTTTAGGTATCCATTGTCATACTTAATTAAAGGTCGAATTTCGAGAACTTTAGCTACAATCGTACTTTCCCACAGACAACATTCATTACATGCATCTCTGACTCTACCTACGAAGTTTTAGCAAAGCTGACTTTAGTAACACGGCTGACTTTAATAGCACGGCTGACTTTTATAACGCGGCTGACTTTATAACGCGGCTGACTTTAAAGTAACACGGCTGACTTCAGTAACACAGCTGACTTGCTGTGTGTGTGGACGAGGGGAAACTGCATAAGTGTGGCTTCACGAGCCAGCTCACTGCTGCCATGGTTACCACAGGAGGGTAGAGGCAGACTGTGCTGCTGGGGCTAATACTCGTCGATGGTGCCGCTTGTCTCTAGGTACATGTTTGAATGACTACATGATTGATCTTTGACTCCGTGTGCGCCGCAATGGTATTCATGCAACTGCCATTCTAAACACACATGCATTGCCTGGGGGGGGGGGGGGGGTGGCAAGACTTACACACAGTGGGCAGAATGCATACAACTAGACTAATATAAGTGTGGGGCTTAGAATCTCTTAATTAGGAGATATGGTGGCACGCAGGAATAGGACATAGGTTAATTGCCCAATGAATTTGTCAATTTTTGTGCCAATTACACACTTAAAAATATTTCTGTTCTGCCTCTCTCAATGTGTGCCAACAGCTCAGTCGTTCGTTGGCAAGGGGACGTATCTGAAGAGAATCCGCTACCACGGGAGAGGGATGCACGGGGTGATGCACAAGACCTACTCACACTACTTCCTGGTACTCAAACAAGGCCGGGCAGTGCACAAGAAGAGAACTAAAGAAGACCGCAAGAGTTTCAAGTCAAAGAAACTCATTGAGGCTGGACCCAGGAGCATCCCCAATTCATTATAGCAGTAGAATCAATATCATGTCACCCATTGTATTTGCTAAAAAACGGAAAACACAATAAATCTCATCTGCTGGTTAATATTAATAATATACCTAGCTAGGTAAACAATAACTTAATGAGGTCACATGGAAGAAAGCAAACAGTAGTGTGTGTGTGTGTGTAGCTTGAGATCAGTGCATGAATTGTGTGGCTGTTCTTTTTTTTTTTAAAGCCCGCCAGTTTGCTGCTGAAAGACTTCAATAGTGTCATCGTCTTCCATGTCCAACTGTAGGTACATGAAATAGGCCAGCATAATAATCAACCTTCTTTTAGTCAATTTATGCTGAAAAGTAAAAAAAAAAAAAAAAAATCTATTTGCCAACGTACGTCTGAAGGTGTTTGGTCCTCACCAACATGACCCCCATCAAAGGTAAATCTTATTGTGTTCCTTTGAAAGCCCTGTAGAGGAAAAATACATCGTATGATTAATGGCAAGTGGAGGCTAACAAAATTATGACAGGTACCATATTCTACGTTACTATATAGGTGAATGTAAAGCATTGTGGGGTGAGCGTGAGCGAGGTGGTAGCCTATGCGTACGCTAGTGGCGACGCACCCTCAGCAGCTCTTCGAATCTGGCTCTAGCCCTCTAACTCTCCTATCTCAGTGTCACTTGAGTCGGGGGCCTAGAGAAAATGGCATCTCTGGTTTCAATGTGACTTGTTGCAGACCTGGGGAAATACAGCAACGCTGACCTCTGCCGCTGCAGTCTAATCTGTGCGGGCACACCTACGAAGCTAGCCAGCTGCAGCCGGCCACCGTGGCCACGTAAACAATTTGGAACGTTATATTGGAACACGGAAACAATATGCGGTATGTGGACGTAGCACGCACGCACAGATAAATTCTCAATTGAACACACTAGTGTGGGGCTCACTCACTCACGCTCGCCCAATTATCTGCCCCCTTCCCCCCCTCCCCCCCCCCCGGTACAGAATTGGATTTAATGTTACTTTGGTAAACTTCATTGACACGATTCAACATTGTGAAGTACTTATGGTTTCAATAGCTTTGGCTCTCTTCACCAGACATTGTCTGACAAAGAGTGCCAAAGTGCTATCAAAATTTTGCCAAAGCCATCCTCAAGTCCGAATATCTAGTTGGTATGGTAATTACATGTATGTTCCTCAATAAACACATCATCAACCCACCCGTTTCTTTGCTCAACAGTTAGGTGGGAGAGTATTTGTATCCACCCACTCATTATATCATCCATATGAGCTAAACCTATACCGGTAACTAACAGCTGAAAAATCAAAGACAGTGAGCAGACTGAAGCCACAATTTCAATTCAGTGCACTTTAATTGAAATGCCAAGGTGGGCTACATGTAGTTACCTGTTTAACTTATTTGCTGATAATGGTAATGTGCACGTTCTATAATTATCCCATACTTGCCTAATGAAGTTACATATACTCGCTTTGCACTATATAGCACTACATTTGAGTGGGTGGATACTAAATCACATTTACGCATTGTCCCTCTTTTAGCCAGCACATAGGTGCCAACCCATGGGCTACACATACATGTGCTGTGTAGCCAGCAGCCTAAACAGCTTTACAGCTAATGTCATGCACACTCTATGTTAGACAATGAACCAGGCCTTCCCCACAATTAGGGATGCATGTAACCATTTCTAGTACATGTAATATGTCGCACCTGTCTGTCACAGTACGCCTGCATAAGCTTCTTCAGCGGAGTGTTCTTCTTGATCTTGAAGTGGACAACAGATCCATCCTGCAAGGAACAGAGACAGGAAATGCAACATACATCGAAGGTCATCCACTGACATCATTCCTGTGGCAATTAAGTCCTTGGCAGGTTCTACACAGCAAAACGTGGTATGGCGTTTAACCACGACACAGTGACACATACACATGTAGACAGAGTCGCAGGCAGTCTTTCTGCATCCCTGCTCTGTGACTAACAGCAACTATACAAGGTACATGTAAGCTACCGTATACTGTTTATACACAGTGTTCTGGCATTTAGGGACGCTCCAGTCTCTCAACCACCCTGCTTCCCATGTCGGTGCTAATGATAATAACCCACATCACACTTTCATTCTAGAAACAGGACAGTTTTAATGTTATGAGAGCATTAACGCTCATGTGTGGGTCGGGAATGCCAATGTCACAACACATCCTTAAACAGCAGAGTCAGGGTTTCTTTTAGTTTCAAGGTGTGTGTGTGTGTGGGGGGGGGGGGGTGTTGGGGGCACTTACAAACTTTCTTCCTAAAAGAAATTCAATTCTACTGGTCTGCCTGTAAACAGCCCATTTCTATGGTGTTGCATGGCTTGCTCCAAGATCCTCATTTATCCATGCATGACTGTCCACACTGATCATGTTTGACTGCTTATTAATGTGTTCCTGTAGTTTGCACTGCAATGCGTAATAGAGTAGAGATCGAAGGTTATAAAATTCACTGGTGGCTTGCATAGCAGCTTTATCACAGAGGAAACTGAAAAACAGGGAGAAAAACATATACCGTATTTCCGCGATCAGACGCCGCCCTCGAATTATGGCCGCACCTCCGGGAGTGCTGAACGAAATAGTGGCCGCCCTCGAATAGTAGCCGCGTAAGCAAGAAGATGTAGCAACTACAGTAAAAGTAGAGTAATACTTGAATTTGCTAGCTAACAGTTATCGGACCTCACCTTTGTCTTCTTCGAGATTGCGAATTTAAGGGATCAGAGCCCGACGGAGCTCGAGGCTGCCCGCGAATCTATTTTTTCGATACCTCTCCCCTCAAAAAAAACAGCTGGCATTGTAGCATAACGGCTTTTCGATAGTGTTGAGGCACGAACAGCGATTTTCAAACGGATTTAAACTGCTGTTGTACATCGCTGTGTAACCAGTAAACCGCTCAATCTAATAAACGCCGCCCTCGATTAGTGGCCGCCCTCGAATAGTGGCCGCGGAAAATCGCGCGATGAAATAAATAGTAGCCGCGGCATCTGATCGCGGAAATACGGTACGCGGCTTGCAAAATTCAACGAAGATTAGCTTGCAAAATGTCTAGTTTGACTACGAAAACTCTCATCAAATGCCATCTTCAGTGGCAATAGCTATGACTGCTTTTATCTGTCTCCAAAAAGAACATATGTGCCCCCATACACAATTAACCACCTCCTTAGGTGATAGGGGAACCACAACAAGTTTCCCTTCCACTGTAGGGAGTCACAGGGGAATGATTAGCTTCCTGTTTGCGAACTCAACTATACACGTAGCATAAGAACCCAGAATATGGAATTAGTATATTGTGGAATCTCAGTCTGAAATGCGAAAACTTCGTTTAATAGAATAATGTTTTGCTCACGTACAAAATGCTTTAAAATCCCATTGATAATAGCTCTGCATTTAACCACTGAAATGTGGACACTCCACAATAGTCACCGGAACAACTAATCACTACGAACAACTAAACATGTATATCAACGACAGACCACTACTCACAAGCCTATATGTACTGAATCAGTTTACTTATAATTAGTTCTTAATACCTTAATGAGCAAAGGACAGCTTTGGTCTATCACAGAAATTTTGGTCATGATGTAATTTTGGTCCGGGGGACTGAAACTCCAGACAAATGGGTCTCCCAGCCCATATTTCTCCCAAATATTTTGATCCACACATGGAATAACGGTTCGACGTGGTCTGAGCATGTGTAAACATGTATAGTCATGCAGAGTCTAGTAGATGAATGGACTATAAATAATAGAGATTCAGTTAAGCCTTGCAATTGGTGTGCCTTAATTTGTATCGGCTCTTCCAAGATCAGTGGCGGGCTATAAACTGAAGAAAGCTGTCTACACACGTTTAGCTATACAAATCATCAGTTCAGGCTTTTACATATAAGTTTATGTGCACAGAACAAGATACATGTACACGCACTGCCAAGTACCAAGACCATATTTTCAGAGGCAGACCACTTCCCCCCACCCCCCCAAAAAAAAAGAATCTGGGCAGATCTAGGGCCCCATAAAATTTCGGTCCAGGGCGAATAATGCATGAGCCAAAGGACCAAAATTCCAGTGACAAGCCATTTGAAAACTCGAATTGCCCAATCAATTGCTGACTCAGCAGTTCTACTGTCCGTACAACCATGTAGGTAATATTAGCATATATCCTATGACCATGTCCACAAGGTTGCCTATGGAGGCTATTCTACACAGAGAAGCCTGAAATTATCACCAATAGAGAGTTTTTATGTGTCGTCACAGATCACGTGTGTCCGTGTCACGCTCCGTTTATGCCCGTTCTTGCCCACCATGCGTGGGCGACTAGATTGGTACGTTATACAGCGATCTCAGAATCAAGAGCCGCTGGGAACTTACGCGTTCAGTATCTCAACTATCGCTGTAAGTCAGTTTTCAGGCGGGACAGATCGAGTGAATCTACCACCTAGACTACAAGTACGAGAGTAACTTCCGGTCTTTATGCGTATGGCTATGTACGTTGGCTGCCCACCAAAATGGCGCCCTGGCAACAGTTGCTACATGCGCGTGACGTAAAATGATGTCAATGAAAACTCTCTATAAAGCTTTAAGGGACCTGTAACATCACAATCACCCAAAGTAATCCATAGCCTATGTACATACACATAGTAAACTATTAAACACTGTACCACACACCGAGCCAGTCACTTTTAAGTTTATGTGCTCACTGCCGACGTCTGGTTTTACTTCAGGCTGGGAAAGAGGAGAAAAATCTTCATGATTCTCTGTCACACAAACTTACTCCCCCGCACACACACAATCCTTACTTTGGTCTCGTCAGACATGGTTCCAAGGTTCTTCTGAACAGGATACGAAAGGGCTAGGGCTAGCGTTCGGCCGTCTATAACCTAAGCCAGAAAGTCTAAAGTCTTTTCGTCGAAACTTGGCGGTATATTTCCTGAGAACCACGTGACCGTGCTTTGTATTCTAAATGAAGCACACCTAAGTATCCACCTTGGACTGTGCATGCTGTGCCTTCGAATATGTAAGTTCAAAGCAGTCCTAGCCCCTACCTGTCACTGGAATTTTGGTCCTGGAAAAAATGGTCCTAGGACCAAAATTTCCACTGAAAAAATTATCCCCAGGACCATTTTTCCGGCAAAACTGAAATATGCCTCCCCCCTTTAGTGCAACTGTCATGTAAGCTTATTATGTCATAGTTATTATCAGCCTTTGGTACATGTTACCATAGAGACAGATTTTTCGGAGCTTTATATCTCGCTGAACATAGACACACAGGCCATCATATTTAGGCCACGTCCTCTATCCCACCCACGTACCGAGTACGTAGGTTTGATCATGGCTGGCAATTAAGTATAGTTTAATACAAAGGTATGAGGCAGTAGCCGCGTACACCGGGGCTTTGTCTACTGACTGTAAAGTCGATTCTGTGGCCCGTCTCAGCTTGCATGCTGTATGGAATCATTGACGTCTTCCTTATCTCGAACACGGGTGGCGACACGTTTTCTCTTGGTCGAAGTGGTACTGACCTGGGAGCTATACAATGTACAGATCTAACTATACACTCACGGTACAATAAGGCTATTGACGGTAGGTGTAAGCTATGACAAAAAAGCCAATACAATACATTCGAACATGTAGCCATCCACCTTAGTGTAGTAGTCCACTCTATCAAGCGCGTAAGACAGTAGCAGGTGGAATTCGCTTGTGGCGCAGGTCGGACCAAAAAGTGGTCCGCCCGGACCGATATTCCAGAAATTGTGGTCCCCCGGACCAATTTTCCGCCGGACCAAAATTTCTGTGACATACCTGTATGATGATAATTTAGCCACGGCCATTGCTCTTGCAGGGCTGACTACTGGAAATCCCAGCCAAGGCATTTCTGTGAGATTTGCAAGTGCTGGTTTGGAGAAAACAAAGCTGTAAGTGCGGGAGTAATATCAGATGGTGTTTAAGACGCTATAATCAGAGTATACTATGCAAGCAGCATAATATTAGTGTGTATAGACTGTAAGCCCCGGGAAATCGTACAAATGGGCCTGCATGGGAACGAGGCTGGCCTGCATGGGAACGAGGCTGGCATGGGAACGAGACTAGCCTGCATGGGAACGAGGCTGGCATGGAAACGAGACTGGCATGGAAACGAGACTAGCCTGCATGGGAACGAGGCTGGCATGGAAACGAGACTGGCCTGCATGGGAACGAGGCTGGTCTTCATGGGAACGAGACTGGCCTGCGTGGGAACGAGGCTGGCCTGCGTGGGAACGAGGCTGACCTGCGTGGGAACGAGGCTGGCCTGTGTGGGAATATCAGGTTAATTGTTTTGAATCACTTATCGTTGCTATTATATTTTTAATCTCCAGAGTATAGACTTCCATGAGAGTGGGAAGAGACACCAGGAGAATGTGAAGAAACACCTAAGAGAGGTGAGCGAGTTAGAGTGTAGTGTTCTCTTGGTTAGATTAGTTTTACACGTGGGGATGACTATTTTTGCGAGTAAGCCAGCCACAAGAATAGCAGCTGAAGCGGGAAGAGACTGCTAGCTGTGACAAGACGACTCGCATCCAGATGAATGATGTCTGTATCTGCAACAGTTTCCCAAGGAGCAGCCACAGCTGCCACAGGAGAGCAGACATGCTACTTGAAAGTTGCGTTCTTATCGCTCGATTGTGCCATCCGTCTCCAGCCCTCGAATCTCTGCTTATAGAGCGGCTACTTAAACTCTACTAACCTGGGAGCTGCAGTAAGCCTGGGAGCTGCAGTAAGCCTTACTTGATAAAACTGTGTGGTAGACTTGTCCAGATCTCTGCCTGTTTCTGCATCAAGAGTGCATACAGTTTTTTATATATAAACACTAGCTGAGATTCTGAGCCCGTATGTCGTGATTATTGGCCTCGCTGTGCTCGGCAATTAGGGCGTATTTTTGTCTGCAATAGGTATTACATGTTAGCTATACATGTACATGTACATGTACAATACATGTACCTGCAATGCTGAAATTTGAGCTACGTAGAATGGCCTAAATTAGGTACGATGTACATGTAATATGAAGTCGATGCACCCATGTTGAATTTGCACTAATAATAATATTATACATATTATACATGTACTTACATCGCTGCTGTTAGAGACTGACAGAGGAACTTCAATGTACGGTATGTGTGCCTGTTATCCACTTGCATGCCATCTCTTGCAGTCCCGGCAGAAAACTGCAGCGAAGGAGAAGGAGAAGACAGAGACTGCGAGGGCTCTGGAGGCAATGGAGCAGGTGAGCCATGGGGGGGGGGGGGGGGGGGGCTGGGGTTACGCTTTCTTTGACGGCAGACACTGTATGCATGCACACAGAAATTAGCCAAATAAGCTCATAGCCTCTACTACCTACTGTTTCTTGCACTTTAAAAAAAAAAATGAAGTTGGTAGTGGAGACTGGGAACAGGGCTACACAGAAAGCAAAGTTCTGAAGTTTCCATGCTATAACAAAACTTGGTCTTACTTTGAAAAAAAAAGTAGAAGTTGCTTCTTGAAATAGAATTTTTTGTCAACAACCGTTGATGCCCTGCCTTTTCAAAACATGGATTGTTTATCAGCACAAAACTATACTTACATGTACAAACAAACTGCCAAATAATGAACATAAAAAAAATTAGTATTAAAGTACAATTTTTGAAATGGGGTCAGCGTAAGGTTCTGGGTGTATATTATAGTTGTGAACTAGGATAGTACCGTAGAGTTCGTATAAGCGCCCACCCCCCTCTTCAGCGTCAACTTCCTGCGAGGGGTACGTTTATTCACGTAGTATCCGCCCACTCGAACACATTGTAAACGCACGATGCGAAGTGAGGAAACAAGGTAAGTATAGCCTTCTTTAACCAACTATTGAAGCATATGTATTAGAGTAGCTATAAAAGCATGCAGATACATGTAACTACGAAATGTACGAAGCAGCTAGCTGACTTATTGCTTGACTTCACTCACTGCACTTTAGTTATAAGTTTAGCTCACCTGGATGGTACAATATTATGGTAGAAATATATTATGGTAAAGATTCCTCACTTCCAGGGTGGTGGGCGGATACTACATGTCGTTTGCGGACAAATACTTAGTAAACGCCCACCCCCTTCTTTCGCTACATTCTAAGGTTCCCCGCCCATGGGTGCTTGATACGTACTCTACGGTAAATACAATGTAAATCCTTCATGGGTACATAGTTTACACACTCTTTCCGAGCTAGGTACCGGAACCTGAAAGCTCCCAGGGAATTGGGTGAGGGAGTGTAGCTATACCATATTGTTCTTGAGACATTACTTCTATGTAGTCACTGCTTAAGGATAAGCTGCCATTTTGAGAAAGGCATGGTTGGATAACTTAGTGTGGCTTCTCATATGAACCACTGAGCCTGCAATACTCTCTAATATTTTCCAATGGAAGCAAGCAGTAATCTACAGTTGTACATCCTTTAGGGGATCTTACCCCCACTGAAAAAAAAACTCATTTTACAGTCAGGGAGAGGGTCTGGGCACGAGAATAATAAAAAAGTTATGGGTCTTATAGGGCTACATGTATATACATAAGGGGAGGAGCCCTAGCCCTCCTCAAAACTAGGTGATTTATTCCTTTCCATTCTTTGTTGTGCACACGGTCTCATTTCCACCCCGTTACACTAACAGGCAGCACTGAAAGCCTACCAGAAGGACCTGGAGGTAGAGGCGGGCCTTCCCCTCTCGCAGGAGGCCGTCCTCCCACCGACACAGCAGCAGCCAAGCCTGGTAGAATCGCAGCCACAGCAGCAGCCACAGCAGCAGCCACAGAAGCCTCCACCTCTAGAGTGGTACAGGAGCAAGATGGAGCAAATCAGGCCTGGTTCTACCCCTGTTGCTACCGCCGCTGTGGCCACGCCCACTTCTTCTACCAGTGACGTCACCGCGACTCCTCCCCCTCCTCCCTCTCAGTGGCAGCAGCTGAGCACGCCGGAGGGCCACGTGTACTATTATAATATCTTAACGGGAGGTAAATTAACTACTCCTACTTCCTCCTTGTTTTACTACATGTACAGTGGAACCTCTCCAGTGTGGATGCCGATAGGACCACCCATGTGCACTTTGGGGTATGAAATTGTTCATTTTAAGGACATTCGGCTAACCTTCTAGTAGGCGTGGCATAACGGGACCACCTATGTGCGTTCGGAGTATAGTAGTGGTGTCCAGTTTTCAGGACTCCTGAGTGAAACTACCAGAAGGCGTGGCAACATGCACTACTCTGGTTTGCTGTGTGTCTGTGAGAAGGCTCCTAAAGATTTGCCAGTGATTATAATGATATCACCATCGTTATTAGCGTGATGTAATGTTAAATCGCTGAGTGTAATAGCAGTGGCGGGTAACTTTCCACAAAGAGGCCAGCCGACTACCCACATTATCAAGTGAAGTTTGTATAGTCCAGGTACTGTTTGGGGCTAGAGAACCCGTCCGCTATATGGAATAGCAAGGTGTCCACATTTCCAAGGGTGCTTATCAGTAAGGTGGACGCAATCGGAAGGTACCCTATAGAGGGAGGTTCCACTGTAGATGTTCCTTAGATATGTATTTTAATCAGCAACATGTAAGTAGAGAATGTACATGTAGGAACTGTAAGCTGGAGTAAGGATAATTAGAGAGCGTAATGCTCTTCACAAGAATAGGTGAATGGATGTACTGGGCTGCTATTCAAGGTATTACTCAGTAATGACCATCAGTGTGGAGAACCTTAAATATGAGACAAATTGACTATATCTGCACAAAAGAAGTATTTAAGGTGCACTGCTTCACCTCCCCTCCGCCCACAAGTCCATTAATTGTATGTACTTAAAAAAGGCACTTTTAGTTGTAGTTAACACAGGAGCGCATGAACCAACCAGGAGCTTTTGAGCGCCGCTCATATGCTCCTGGTTAACCATAGTCTCGTGCCCAGCCCCACATTAGAAAGGTGGGCTCCCCGTATATTCAAAGTTGGGGCAGCATTACGTCAGCGGTCCCAGATCTGGACCGGCAATGTGATTGATTGATTATGGTATTACATCACTAAATGGTTGCATTATCCGGATATCCATACTAGTGGTCACATGGACATTATCCGTTTGGTAATGTAGTAACGCTAACCCAACTTTGAGTATACGGGGAGCCAGACCCACCTTTCTAATGTGGGGCTGGGCATGAGACTAGGATAACCATAACTAAATGGGTTGATTTTGGCGAAAACAAAATAGTTTAGTTGTTTATTCCTAGGGGCCAGTGTCCTTAAAGTTTTAATTAACTAAATCTGTTTTCCCCTACTAAAGCACTTTTGTTTCAGTTAACATAAACTACACTGCTTTATTAGCAACGCTGTGATGCTCACTTCCTGTGATTCCTGCAGTGTCTCAGTGGGAGACTCCTGAAGAGCTGCAGCCTCCAACATCAGAGGGTGAGTGAGCAGTTGTATTCCCAGACCCAGTATGCAGAGTGGTCCAGTACTTGTGATCAAGTCTTTGTGTGTGTGTGTGTGTGTGTGTGTGTGTGTGTGTGTGTGTGTGTGTGTGTGTGTGTGTGTGTGTGTGTGTGTGTGTGTGTGTGTGTGTGTGTGTGTGTGTGTGTGTGTGTGTGTGTGTGTGTGTGTGTGTGTGTGTGCGTGCGTGCGTGCGTGTGCGTGTGCGTGTGCGTGTGCGTGTGCGTGTGCGTGTGCGTGTTTGTGTGTGTGTGTGTGTGTGTGTGTGTGTGTGTGTGTGTGTGTGTGTGTGTGTGTGTGTGTGTGTGTGTGTGTGTGTGTATGTGCATGTGAGTGAAAGCAAAAATAAACCTGGGGGTTGAACTCATACATGTGTACCTTATCATGTGCATACAGGAGGGAATAAATCATGCCGTGTACACATGATTTGTAGAATGATTCCTGCTTGTCTTCCCAACAGGTTCGAATAACGCTGCCCCAACAGTTCCTGCCACCATCAGCCCTACGGACGGTGGGAGTGAGGCGGGACAGAAGAGAACAGCAGAGGAAGCCGGGCTGGAGCAGAGCAAGAGCCACAGGTCACCCAAGAGAGTAGCCAACCCGTATGGGGCATGGACGACCGTTTCTATCAGGTGAGGAGAGTTGAATCACTTTGTCATTCTTAAAAGGATTTTTTTTGGATAGCTAGTAGAGTTTATGCAGTCAATACGAACTCAAAGTGCTTCCCAGTCTGTTACTGCAGCATGAAGTAGGCTACAGCATTGTAGCCAAAATGTTGGCATCTGTTGGAGATTTTGACAAGCATTTAAGAATGATTTCATCAGTGGCATATACCATGTCATGTACATTGACCCATCCAGCCTTGTACTCAGGCCACGTGGTATGAGTAAAGCATTTTCTCCTATCACATGGCCCGTGTGAGGCTAAAGGCCCATCCCTATATCTTTTCACATGTCACAGCAACTGCATTGGAAACGCATTCACTAACAAATCACTCACTGCCTCTCTCCTGAAATTCTAGTTACCAGGAGGAGAAGACTGGGGGTGGAGACTTAGATGAAGAGGGTGAGGATGATGAGGAGAGCTCTTCGAAAGACCAGAAAGAAGACAGAGTCCAGTTTGAGGAGAAGACACTGCCAACAACAGAGCAAGTAATCGCTCCCGGAACTTTCAAAGGATTCAACTTCAAGAAGAGGACTGGAGGGGCACAGAAGAGACCTCAGATTAGACAGAGAACTAGTGAACTCTAGCTGAGCTATAGCCGTGCTTCCTCTCTCTTGCTTTTTCTTCTCTGTCAGTAAACGACTGCAATAGTTGAAGTGCATGATAAAGCTACCCCCGGTTCCATCATGCATGTGGGAGCTCCTTAAGCGTACGTACAATGCCAACTATACAAGGTCATGTACATGTACGTACCTGCATCAGTGGTATGCATGGTAATTAAATGAACCTATACATTTTATAGCCCTATATATTATGCAGTTCTGAAATATCTCCACAGAGTTGGTGAAGCAGAATTGCACACCCCTACTCATTGATCCTCTTGAGCTCGGACATGCCGGTAAATCTAGATCAGCTACATGACCATACATACACCAGACATCTGACAATGTAAGTACACCAGCACATCCGATATCTAGTATAGCAACGTACTGGAAAGGTCTGCACATCTTTATCCCACCACCTCATGCAGACTGTATGCAATGCATGTCTTGTCCAGACAGGAATAATCATGGGTGTAACTCTAAGTTAGTTATAGCTGGCTCAATAGCCACCAGAGGCTAGCTATATAGCTAGTGCATGAAAAATATAATTATGGTCCACAATTCCTGCTGCAGATTATAGGGTGAAGGTATTGGTTGCAACAGACTATTACAATGCATAGCGATCACAAAAAAAGCAACATAGGGAATACGTATATAGACCAGATATACAATTGCATTGTACAATTTCTGTTTCTCCCTTACACACACAGCAGTGAGTGAATAGTATTGCAAACACATAATAATTGGAATACATGGCTCTAACTGAGCACATGAATATGATTATATGTCTTTATGTAGACTAACTGTATATAATTGTCTGTATACTGTGAGATAATGCAGTCACTTTAACGGCTTGCTGCTTGCCACCACTTGTGTCCAGGAGCTTAAACGTAATTGACTGGTCACCAGTGTTCATCACCACGACAACGACCTGTTTCAGAGGAGTGAGGAAGGCAGTACACTCTAGAGAAGAGTTCATCACAACACTGGATATCCTCACTGATCCACGGGGGACAAACTTGCTGCAAATGAGAGAAAATATTATAGTCAATTGGTATGATCTAAATCTGATCCCTGTGTGATTATCGCTGTTTGAAGTTATGGCATGGAGCTAGAGCCACCACACTCTGTATGCTGTTGCAGGAATAACAAACAGGTAGGTTACTACAAAGTGTATGTTGGCTTCCTGATTAACAACTGTCCAGTAGCCAGTCAGAATCTGATGATGCCCATATACTCATGCACTTTGTAGTACAAGGAACAATCACATGTTTTTAGATGATGCCCATAATATTATACTCATGGCTGTGTAGTAAAAGGCACAATCACGTGTTTTTCTTGCAACAGCATTGTGAGCATGTGAATTATCAGCAACTGCAACAACCGCTCAATAGATATTGTGTGGTGCATCCTATATAGTCAGTACAATGCAGCAACAGATGTTTACCTAATATGTCCCACGTAGTAGTAGAACACCTGAGGGTACACCACTTGGTTCTCTGCATCAGCTAGTAGCATTGCATCGAAACCGCATTTGACCGGCCCTTCACACTCATCAGGACCCTTGTGGTTTGGCCCCCCAAGCATATCCAGCATGAGGTTCCAGTCAATGAAGCCCACCACCCAGTTGTTCATGTCTCCGATGATGTCATGAGCATAGTGCTCCCCGTGTGACCACAGCGGATGCTTCGGATCTATCTCCCTAGGATCGGTGGCCTCAGTGGCCAGGATGGGTTTGTCTGGAAAGAGAAAGTGGGTCGTATTGAGGTTCTCAAACTGATCTCCGCTGTACCAATGCACAGCGGTGCCCCAGGCATACTTGGCAGCATTGGGATCAGTGTAGATTGTCTTTGCCCATTGAACCACATTATCCTTGTTGTGGTCGTAGATAAGAATCTTGAGCTTTGGGTGGTCCATGCTAAGCTGAGGACCAAGAAACGTCTTGAGAAAGTCCCGCTCCGCCTCAGGAGTAAAATGCATCCCTTCATAGTCTGGTGGACAGTATCCTGGCTCGTTTTGAATCGTAATGCCCCAGATGTCTATTCCCGCCTCATCACAGTATGCTGAAATAAACTTTGAGAAATATAGTGCCCACGTATGCCTGTATTCATCCTTTAGATTGCAGTCCGAGCAACCGTGTGGGCAGTAAGGAGGCAGAGTGTCCCTCTGCTTCATCCAGTTTGGAGGACTCCATGGTGATGCCACAATGTTCAGGGTGCTGTTAGACCACTTCTTCCTGGTTTCAATGGCCTGCTTGATGAAAGGAATAATCAGCTGCTTGTCGTGATCAATGCTAAAGTGGTCCAAATTAGAGTCTCCAGCTACAGCATCGTAGTTGTAAGTTTCGAGGGAAAAATCACATGAGCCCATGGGTAGTCTAGCCATATTGTACCTCAGTCCCTCCTCAGAGAAGTACATGTCCAGAACCTGAGACTGAAGGGTGGGGTTCAGCTTGGAGAACACGTAGGATGCTGACTCTGTGAAGGCCCCTCCGAATCCCTCTATGGTCTGGTAAGTAACTGACCTGATGGTGGATAAGCATGGTATGGGTTCATGTGTCATTCCGGGTCATCAGACCGTTTTCTGTTGACATGATCACAACTACAAAAGTGATCTCTCAATTCAAGGCAGATTGGATATTATTCTCCATTAGCAAGGATTCGTTATTACAGTGGGCTGGAATGAAGCCCTTAATTGACTAATGGAATGCAATCTTAGATACATAGGACTATCTCTTGGTAAAAAGTTGGGGATAGTTGTCTAGGCTATTCTGAGCAGTCCATTCCAGTCCACCTAACGGAAACCCCCCTCGTATTTATTATACAATCGCGGGCGTAATTTACAGCACCCCGATGTTGTTCAAATAAGCATGAGCCCCTCCCACTATTGCGGTAGATCCCACATAACGTACATGTATATGATGCATGATGATAAAAAGACTTGTCGTTTACCTATTGATTGAGACGGTGGTGGTAGAGGGGAAGTCATCACTAAACTGCAAGTCATGTTGTCTTGTGAGGCGATCTGGGGTCCCCTCTGCCGTTCTGTACCATTCCGCCGTACCAGCTGTCTCCACTCTAAGAACCTGTACTACGCAAAGTATGCAAAGCAACCGACAGACGACATTAAACTTGGACATTATGATAGCAAAATCCATAGCTATTGCAAAATAATAAATTATGAAGCAGACTGATCAGTAGCTACGACGAGATTTCAATTCTGTGAAGGCTTAGCATTCGTGAACTTCCAGCTATGTCACCCCTACGAGTCGAACGGGTACTAGGTGCATGCTGAACACACTTCTGCGCACGAGGTGATTACGTCATTCAGTGATACAGCTCACATAATTATGCGCACAAGTGCTGTCACTAAGGCTGAGCCTATCATGCTCAAGAAATACCCTATTATGCTATGCTGCACTGCTCCAAAATATTCCTATTATGCTCAACAAATGTCCCTATTGTGCTCAAATTATGCTCATTAAACTTAATATGACCCTCGTAGCGAAACCTACCATAAACTTCAAGTATGCGTGGGTGGATAATCGGTGATGCATATTTTCATAATTTCTAGTATGTTCACTGCTTTTGGACCACTCCCCTACAAGGTCTGACAGTAATAGATTGGTAGCTTGCTGAGTTTCCGCTACACATTAATTAAGTGACCTAATTTCTCCCAAGAATCTACCTATTATGTTTGCATTATGCTCAGTGCTTCTGCATACCTATTATGCTCATTTTAATGCTGGCATAATCGGCTCACCCCTAGCTGTCACTGCAGCTGCGCAGGATGGTCTCAGATGCACTGCACTGTGTTCATTGGAAGTGCATTCCTACATGAATGCTTTTGCACTTTATCATAAAAGTGAGGTAATTATAGTAGATTGCGGAGAGTTTTTTTAGAGAATGGCAAATTGAGTGTGGTTACGAAGGGGTGTCGATGCATGAAGTGATGACTGAACTTGCTCCTGTGAAGGTGGGTCGGAAAAATGAGAAGGTGAAATGTTTCAGTGGCAAGCTGAGTAAGTGTACTTCACTAAACATATAAAATTTGGCAGATGATATTCTGGGTGTTAACCTGCAGTTTCTCTAGAATGTACTGCCTTCCTCACTCCTCTGAAACAGGTCGTTGTGTACTTGACGGCAAGTGTGCCCATTACAGGCAGCAAAGGTGGTGTAGGATAAGGAGCCAGATAAAGCAGAGCATTATACATAATTCTTCATGTATTAGAGCTGTATGCTATATTCTGTGCTGCATTTGGATGAGTCAGTATAACATGTAGGATGAGCCACAAATACAAGCAAGACGAGTATGTCCAGTGATACTGGCCATGGATGGCTATATAATTATATCAATGCGAAATTTATCGTACTCACCACCCATGATTACAAATGGCCGGTGTTCATCAAGCAGTCAAATATCACTGGATATTGACTTGGATGGTTTGCCACAATTATAGGAAATACTACATAGTGATACTATGACATTGTGGCATGTATTATACTATAATAATTATTATGTGAAAGAACTGTCAGCAAATATTTGAATCCTAAGAAGTGGTGTGTAAGTCAAAGAACAGAGACTTCCCTGACTAGCTACATGTCCACATGCAGTATACACATAAAAAGGGACAAACAGCTGTTAGGTCTCAGAAGATGTACCCCTCACATGCAGAAGAGTTACGGAGAGACTGATCACAAATATGCCATCATTCCTTAGGCGCTACATGTACCGCATTTCCTAATAAATTGTATCTCTCAGTGAGAGTGAAGAGCCAAAAGCTGTAGCACATTAAATGTGTGGATGATGGCTTCATAACTAATTATACTTTTGGTCAGTTGGTGTTTCTAGTGACAGTTTAATCATGAGCCTTGCCATTATAAGCACAATACATTACTCACAACTTAAGGGGGAGAAATGACTGGATACAAAATTATAAGGAGACAATGAAGTCCCAAAAACTATCAAGAGTGTACATGATTGTACCTGCATGTATTGCTCATACAATATTATATCTACAAGATGATTATGTACAACGCAACACTGTAGAATTTTACAATGATCATTGCTATATAAGAAATAAGGTGTGGTCAATGTCACCTCTTGATTTTGACATGGCTACTATCACTTAAAGAGACAATGAAAATATTATCATGATGGGTGAGGTTTCGTGCTTAGGCAGCTTTCTGAAAGTTGGAGTATATTTCAAAGCTGTCTAAAAATTCATTAAGTATCTCATGACACAGAATGTATTGCTCCTGCAGTGGAAAAGGAAACAGGTGGTCAGTCAGAAGTGACTTTGGACTAGTGATGTGTGCATGCATGCATAGAAAGAAGACTCCTCGCTCAGCATACGATCACCACTTGAGTTCTCCCACAAACTCACCACACTCTGCACCAGGCCTGGACGGTTGAGACGGGCTGACTTGATGAACTGAAAGACGTCAACCAGACCCTCAGTCTTCAGCCTCTCTATCTGAGCATGCATGCAGATGAAAGTGCCTGTACGACCCATTCCATCACTGCAAGAAAACAATGATAGAAGAAGGCACACTAATTGGACTAGATCATGCCGAAATCATAATAGAATTCTTAATGGAAACCAATGATACAAGAAGCACAACACACAATATTTCCACTGTGTTCCCGGGCAAAGTTAATAAGTCACTCTATGGCTACAGTACTAAACACATCAACTAACTTGCACATAACAGTGATGGCCTTGTTTTCTGTGGTCATCTGCACCCGGTTGACATTCTCCAACACTTCCAAGACAGCAGATGGAGTGGGACGGCCATGTTTCGGCCAGCACAGCAGCTGAAACTGGGTCACAGTGAAGGAGGAAGGGCCCCTTGCTTCCTAGAAGAAGTTAACAACAAACTTTATATTTGCCGTGGTGAAGCTATAACATTGTGATGTGGTGTAATTGCTTACGTACAGTTGTGGATTGAGATTGGCCGTAAAAGACTTCAAACTTTCTAACTACATAGCCATGGTTCTTCTCCTCTGATTCCAGTGTGACCTCAATGTCACGATACTTTATAGTCAACCCCTGCTTCGTAGGCCAGTAAATATAGCAGGACTCCTGTAGCAAGATAATTTGAAATATTGTCTCAAATTCGCTCTCACATGCAACTTCAGTAACACTGGGAACTCTATATATGATGCTACTACGATAATAGTATGATCTCAAGGTGTTAGGCACAACATAGCCATACTTCATGTGCTACAGAATACATCACCTTTCCTTCCTCTAAAAAGCTGCACAGCATGACGATACACTTGCTCTGGTACTCCCAAATCATCCTCCAAAAATCCTTCATGGTAGAGGCCAGTGGGCCCTGGGTGGCAATGTAAGCCCCTCTCTTCCTATAGCCCTATTGTATAATGTGGAAAGAATACAGAGAATGTTCAAGGTACAAGTATTGTGTGAGACTCTACTGACATCAACAAAGTTGGCATTGATGTAGTCAGATCCTTCAATTCCTGTTTGTCGTAGGAACACTCGGCAGTAGTTGCCTGTGAGTTAAAAAGAAAATGAGGTAAGGCACAGATATACTCATCATCGTGGATTATAGTACTCCATATGACATTGTAGGGATGGTGTGGGGAAAAAATGGCGGTCCCAGTCCCATTACATCTGTACAAAATGATGCTCATGACTGCTGTAGATGTAGTCTAGGCCAACTATGAGCCCTCCCAGGAGCATTGTTGTAATCAACCAGACTGTTAGCGTTGCTATAAATTTTGTTAAACCACTTTTTTCTCAGGCAAACATGGCCATTTGTACCTGCAATTTTGGAGGCATAGCGGTTCTTTATGAGGTTGTATTCTGCTGTAGCATCAGAAAAATCTTCCTCTTCCATTTTGGGGGAAATTTGCTTGAGTAGCTGTTGGGCATACATGGAATATTTTGCGAAAATGAAATCTCATATTCTGTACACTGACAAATTTATTCCGTACCTCAAACTGGTCTTGGAACCCGGACACCTGCTTGTCATCGGCAGTCTGATGCAGTTGGCTGGTGGTGATCCTTAGGTTGGCTGCAGATATGTCTGTCTTACCACAGGTGATCAGTTCATCCAAGGCAGTATGGATGAACACATACTGGTCCTAAAGAGGAGAATGTCTAACATGCAGTTGTTCCTAAACGGGGTTAGGCACTACACCTATGATGTATATATGAGACAATAAGAGTATATAAACAGATAAACTATCAGTGCTGGGATAGTTAAAATAGAGTACAGCCTACCAGAGTCTGGACCATTTGTACACGCTGGCGTCGCAGCTTTTCAACACACCCGAAGACATTCACAACACCCATGTCTTTGATCCGCTGCAACTGCATATCGAGAACCATAAATGTTCCAGACCTGCCCACTCCGGCACTGCAGTGCACTAGGAGAGGATGTTGGTGTGATGGGGGATGGGACAAGCGCACCCTCTCAATGAAATTAATAAGAGACATGGCATTTGATGGTACTCCATGGTCTGGCCAGGCTAGATAGAAGAAATGGGAAACCTCCAAAGCTGGCTCTGCATGATCGGATGTCTAAGGAGGGATATAGTAACCAATAGTATACATGATTCATTCAAGCAAAACTGTCCCTAAAATGGGCAAATAACTTTCATTCTTACATCTTTCACAATGAATGTCCTGATCTCGTATTCAGCGAATGGCAGGAAGGAGGTGAGGGTGACTGTGAGGTTATAACCCACTTCTTCAGTCTTATTGATTTTTTTAGGCCAGTACTGCTCACACTTTTTCTGTACAGGAAGACCAGTGTGTGGGTAAAATAAATAACTTAATTACTAGTCAGGATAATTGCGTATGCTGGTCTTAGTCTAAGATAACAGCCTACTTTTCCTTCTTCAATGCATCTAGTCAACATTGCAACAGTTGTGAGTTGGTGTTCCCAAATCATTCGCCAGAAGTCACCCACAGTTCCAGGAACAGGGCCTGAGATAAAGATGTAAAAAGGCATGTTTTGATGACAAAATGTCCAACTCATAGTGTCTAAAAGAATGGTACCTTGTGAGGCAATGTATTCATTCTGTTTTGTGTAGCCCTAAATTGGAGAAGCAGTAAGCTTTATAATTAAAGAGCCAAACATATATAGCCATTACCAAAAGTAAATGAGCCTTACATCAATGAAGCTGGCATTGATGTAGTCAGATCCTTCTACTCCTTCAATCTCCTTCAGTTTCACCCGACAGAAGTCATCTGAGTATGAGAGGGTGGATGGTATAGGGAAGTGACAGGTGTTGTGGCTATACCGTTTCTTGAAATAACTTACATGGGTAAATGTTTTGAAATCGATTACGCGGTTTGTTGCAGGAGGTCATAGCAGCATCATAAGCTGCCAAAGGTTCTTTCCTTAGGGACTAAGAATCCAAGTGATAGTTAAAATAATCTTTTCACAAGGTTAGCAGTGTGGTACTTACTTCGTACTCAGTTTGAAAATTTCTATCTTTGTCTGTGTGCATGTTGGACACGTGGGCACTGAACCAGGCAACTGAGATACCCTCACTCTTGCTCTCAACTAAATAGACATGCAAATGTTGAAAATATCGACTACTGTCTACTGTGTGGAAACAATGCTTTATACCTGAAGACCTTTTCCCCTGAGTATTCTCTTTTCCACTGAATGACAGCTCCAAGCTGTCTGCAGAGATGGGCCACATGGCCTGAGGTCGTACGTGATACTTTCCAGTCTGAGACCGCTTCTGCCTATAGAATCGCCTATAGAGTAATAGCATAACGTAAGTTACAGCTCACATTAATACGTACCATTGTTGGTTAATCAAGGTCACAGCAATGTGTACACTTCATGTATTCATCTATATACTTGTACTCATACACTGTACATGAACTCACCACAATGCAGCAACCAATATAATAGCAATGAGCACAACAAAGAGAGCTCCAATGATAGCTCCCACCACTGCTCCAACATTCATGGAACTGCTACTTGGATCTGTATCAGTGGGGTACCAGCAGTGCATGGTATAAACAATATGTGTACTCTTTTCCAGATACATTTGTGAAATCAAAAAGGAGAAAATACATTTGTTTCATAGGGAAGGGGGGAGGGGATTTATAACATGGAGCGTAACAATTTAAAGACTGTACATGATCAATATAGGAGCTCAAGACCAATCAGGAAATGGGTCCATGGTACCAAACTCAAGATTCGCATGGTAAGGAGGGGTGGGTTGTTGAGAATAGACAAACCCATCCTTGCCGTACAAATCTTCGACTTGGCAGCTAGTGCTTTCTGCCATCAGAAAGAAACGAAATCACTTACTTTTTACGGTGAGTGTCTTTGCATCCATCACTGTCCCTGCGGTGGAGGTGGCCTGACAGGTGTACAGTCCTCCATGGGACGTCTGCACTGGGGTGAACTCCAATGTGCTAACATAGGTCTTAGTAGAGTCATTAGTCATCAGATGCTGGGTGTCACTGATAATACTGCCACCATCAGGGCCTAACCACTGCACAACTGGATCTCCTATCAGTGAGTCCCCCTCTGCCAGAGTGACAGTACAGGTGAGAGAGAAGAACTCTCCTGCAACTGGTATTTCAGGAGGTGATATTGTGACTGTGGGAGGAGGGTCTGAGAGACCAATGGAGTAGTAAGTTATGTCAGTCACAAAGGTTCCCCCCATTGTACAATGACATGTACAAATACTGTTTGCTCACTTTGTACTGTTAATAATGTAGCATCCATCATTGTGCCAGCAGAGGAAGTAGCCTGGCAGATATACTCCCCTCCATGGGATGTCATCACAGGGTTGAATTCCAGTGTGCTGATGTATATATTAGTCATTGCCTGATGTGTACTACTGACAAGAACACCATTGGGACACATCCACTGCACAGCTCCTATCAGCGAGTCCCCCTCTGCCAGAGAGACAGTGCAAGTGAGAGAGAAGGACTCTCCTGCTGTTGGTGTCTCATACGGTGATATTGAAACTGTGAGAGAATCGACTAAAGGAAAATAATAGCAATTATCACTCTTCAGCAACTACATAGTGACCACTGACTAATATTCTGATATGTATCTTCATAACTATAATTCATTATACCTGTATATAACAATTTCACATTTCAATACAAGGCGTGAAATGTACAAGCTGACCACACTCCCTACTAGAAAAGATTACAGGTGAACAGACATACATGTAATTTGCAAGTTGAGTTTGAGGAAAGTATTCTAGATGATGATGCTAAGTGTGCCCAGTTGAGGGCACTGAGCCCTTTCCTAGAGACTGTTTAATTAACATTTGTTTACTGTCACCGGGTAATGAGAGAAGCAGCTATTCAGTCCAAGTTTGAATAGAGTACTGGTGTGAGACCACTTCCCATTCTGAGAACTGTATCCTGTATTCATAAGGCAACGTCTGCCTAGCAAACTAAGCATTTATCTTTCTTAATTAAAGTATTTTCTGAACATGACATACGGCTAAAGAATCACAACAGCAATGATACAGCTGTGCTTATATACATCGAGGTGAATGAAATGATTAAACACTCTCGTTACTATAAACCATACACTTAAGGGAGAGATTTTTAGTATCATGCCATCATAAGGGAAAACTTACATGCCATAAGTTCCTTTGAGGCTGTGCCCAATGCATTTAGAACTATGCAGTTATAAGTATGTCCAATGATGTCAGTTGCTGCAGCATCAATGATAAGAACAGTTTCATATGTGGATAGTCTCCTGTCAGTTATTGTTTGTATCTGTGTGTAGGTGTCATTGGGGAGAGACAGTGGTTGGCTATCCCTCATCCAGGTCACAGCGGTGGCAGGGGAACCAGTGGAGATGCAGGTCAGGTTAGAGGATAAGCAACCATAGGTGAATACCAGGTGTGTGATGTTAGGAGGAGCTGGGAAAGAACAACGTACCCACTCTAATGATTTACTGACTAATAACATGTGCAACTGGATATACTATATCAAAGTCCTTGTGAGTGTTAAATAGTTGTGAATTGTTAGTGCATTGCGAGCTCACAATTAATAGAATACAATATATGTATTATGCTCTGGGGCATGTAATGCGAAATTTATGTAGCACTCACATGCTCCACACAGCATACATTGAACATATGCATACTTACTATTGAATCCACTAGGATATATTCCAACGTTGATGTCCCTCATCTCTCCACTCCGAAGAGGAATGCGACAGGTGTACACCCCCTGATCACCAGCTGTTAAGATATTCTGACTGAGTGTGTTATGTACTCTCAGTTCCCCAGGCCGTGGGTGGTTAATTGTAAATACATCACCACTAGTGACAGTAGTTCCATTTGGACCAATGAGCATCCCAACATTGTTCATCATTGAGCCAGAGCGACAGAAGAAACGGAAATAAACTCCAAATCTGGCTGTACCAAGGGAAATGACAATCGCGTTGTTTGGTAGTGATCCTGGGACTTCAAGGTCGCCAGTTGAAGCACCACTGAATACATGTATTCCAGCACCTGCAAGGCAATAAATTGCAACATAACTCTTTGATAGTATGTTCAAATTGGAAGAACTAATGCTTGTACATTAACAGCATCTTGCTTACCCACAACATTGAAGCTGATTGTTTTACTTCCACTTATCAAACCACTAGTGGCTGTGCAGGTGTGGTTGCCAATGTCACTAGAGTGAACAGCTGCTCGTGTAACAGATTTTGAATTTTCAGTCTGGAAAGGACAGTCTCTACAGGTGGATGTCCACTGGTAGCTCACAGGACCAGTACCACCCACTGCTGTGCAAGTGACAGTCACTGGACCAGAGGCTGCTCTGTACTCATTGGGGCCCAGCTCAGCACCAGGGGGAGGTACGTAGGAGACAGTTATGCTAACCTCCAGTTCTGGTATAGGAGAAAAAGTTGCTGTAATGGTCCTGGCCATGTCATGCTTGCAGAGGTAGTAAACAAACAACACTCTAACTGTACGTAAGCCTGTATTATGGTCTAGTGTGAGGTGCCATAATTGCATATGCCAACTTATTGAGTGTAGTAAATAATTACATACCTACAGTGATGTTCAGGCTGTAGTGTGACTCACTACGCTGGACATACATTACTCCTGAGCCAGGCTCAACAGTGCCTATGCAGGTGTATGTGTCAGAGTGAGTAACCAGTAGTGAAGGAATATGTAGCATAACTTTGTACACTCCATCTGAGGTTGTCACAATGGTGTCGTTCCTCCCTGCTTGCCCCTGAAGTCTTCCAGTCACCACCACATCACTATCCACTGCTGGATTAGGATCTAACTGGATAGTGCAGGTCAGAGTGAGGTTGTCTCCATGGCGGAGGCGTACACTGGCATCAGGCTCACGGCTCACAGAAATTGTTGGAAGAGAAACTGTAAAGTAAATTAAACACATATTCTACAGTACAGTATGATGTATCTCTTAGGCTTGCACCTGCTTGTCCAAAATGTTGACTCACTAAAGCAGTTATGTTTGTATGATGCGATTCATTATTCAAAATAATAACTGCACGTGCCACTTTAAACATGCATGCAAAGTTATTTGTATACATGCTGTATGACTACCAGCTCTACAAGCCACCATGTTATTAAAAGATGCCCGCCAGTCACAAAGGTTTCCCCCCATTGTACCATGACAAATACTGTATGCTCACTTTGTACTGTTAACACTACATCAGCCATCACTGTGCCTGCAGAGGAGGTAGCCTGGCAGGTATACTCCCCTCTGTGGGATGTCAATACAGGGTTGAATTCCAGTGTGCTGATGTATATATTAGTCGTTGCCTGATGTGTACTATTGACAGGAACACCACCAGGACCCATCCACTGCACAGCTCCTATCAGCGAGGCCCCCTCTGCCAGAGAGACAGTGCAAGTGAGAGAGAAGGACTCTCCTGCTGTTGGCGTCTCATATGGTGATATTGTGACTGTGAGAGGATCGACTAAAGGAAAATAATAGCAATTATCACTCTTCAGCAACTACACAGTGACCACTGACTAATATTCTGATATGTATCTTCATAACTATAAATTCATTATACCTGTATATAACAATTCACATTTCAAAACAATGTGTGAAATGTACAAGCTGACCGCACTCCCTACTAGAAAAGATTACAGGTGAACAGACATACATGTAATTTGCAAGTTGAGTTTGAGGAAAGCATTCTAGATGATGATGCTAAGTGTGCCCATTTGAGGGCACTGAGCCCTTTCCTAGAGACTGTTTAATTAACATTTGCTTACTGTCACCGGGCAATGAGAGAAGCAGCTATTCAGTCCAAGTTTGAATAGAGTACTGGTGTGAGACCACTTCCCATTCTGAGAACTGTATCCTGTATTCATAAGGCAACGTTTGCCTAGCAAACTAAGCATTTATCTTTCTTAATTAAAGTATTCTCTGAACATGACATACGGCCAAAGAATCACAACAGCAATGATACAGCTGTACTTATATACATCGAGATGAGTTAAATGATAGATTATTTCTTTACACTTAGACACTCTCGTTACTATAAGCCATACACTTAAGGGAGAGACTTTTAGTATCATAAGGGAAAACTTACATGCCATAAGCTCCTTTGAAGCTGTGCCCAATGCATTTATAACTGTGCAGTTATAAGTATGTCCAGTGATGTCAGTTGCTGCAGCATCGATGATAAGAACAGTTTCATATGTGGATAGTCTCCTGTCAGTTATTGTTTGTATCTGTGCGTAGGTGTCATCGGAAAGAGACAGTCGTTGGCTATCCCCCATCCAGGTTACAGCGGTGGCAGGGGAACCAGTGGAGATGCAGGTCAGGTTAGACGACAAGTGACCATAGGTGAATCCCATGTGTGTGATGTTAGGAGGAGCTGGGAAAGAACAACGTACACTCTCTAATGATTTATTGACTAATAACATGTGCAAGTGAATAATTTTACTATAATGAAGTCGAGACTTTAGATGTGAGGATTTACTATGTGTGAATTGTGATCTCACAAATACTGTATTATACCATAGGGCATGCAATGCTAAATCAAAATTTATGTAGCACTCATGTTCTCCACATAGCACATGTTTAACATACCATACTTACTATTAAATCCGCTAGGATATATTCCAACATTGATGTCCCTCATAGCTCCACTCTGAAGAGGAATCTGACAGGTATACACCCCCTGATCACCAGCTGTTAGGACATTCTGACTCAATGTGTTCTCTACTCTCAGTTCCCCAGGTTGTGGGTGGTTAATTGTAAATACATCACCACTAGTGACAGTAGTTCCATTTGGTCTAATGAGCATCCCAACATTGTTCATCATTGAGTCAGAGCGACAGAAGAAACGGAAATAAACTTCAAATCTGGCTGTACCAAGGGAAATGACAATCGCGTTGTTTGGTAGTGATCCTGGGACTTGAAGGTCACCAGTTGAAGCACCTCTGAATACATGTATTCCAGCACCTGCAAGGCAATAAATTGCAACATAACTCTTCAATAGTATGTTCAAATTGGAAGAACTAATGCATGTACATTAATAGTATCTTGCTTACCCACAACATCGAAGCTGATTGTTTTACTTCCACTTATCAAACCACTAGTGGCTGTGCAGGTGTGGTTGCCAATGTCACTAGAGTGAACAGCTGGTCGTGTAACAGATTTTGAATTATCAGTCTGGAAAGGACAGACTCTGCAGGTGGAAGACCACTGGTAGCTCACAGGATCAGTACCACCCACTGCTGTGCAAGTGACAGTCACTGGACCAGAGGCTGCTCTGTACTCATTGGGACCCAGCTCAGCACCAGGAGGAGGTACGTAGGAGACAGTTATGCTAACATCCAGTTCTGGGTATGAGAGACATAATGGCTGGTGAATTATCATCGATTCCACACTCCATAATAGTAACAGGTAACTACATATATAGCTACTAGCCTTGTCCCATGCAAACCCTTGCCTTTCAAAGTCAACTAGGAAGCTGTACAAATCATTGTACATGCACACACTTCACTGCTATGTCTCTCTTCCAGGCTCTACCGCATGATACGCTAGTTTACTTACAGGAAAAAAAAAGCCTGACAAATGTTGTTTACCTACAGTGATGTCCAGACTGGAGTGTGACTCACTACTACCCTGGACATTCTCAAATCCTGAAGCAGGTATGACAGTAGCAGTGCAGGTATATGTGTCAGAGAGAGTAGCCCGTAGTGAAGGAATATCTAACGTGATTCTGTACACTCCAGCTGAATCCATAACTAGCATAGTGGTGCTTCTCCCTCCTGGTCCACCAAGGCTTCCAGTCACTATCACATCACTGTCTACCACTGCTGGGTCTAGCTGGATGGCGCAGATAAGGGTGAGAGGGTCTCCATTGTGGAGGATCACAGTGGCATCAGGGTCACGGCTCATAGCCAGTGTGGGGGGAGGGACTGTGGAAGTATGTGTAGTTTTTAAATGATATATATGCATACATCCTTACTTCAACTTGTATAATGTACTTCTAGTATGTTAATGCCATTGCACATGTGATGTTCAAAACAGTAGACTGAAGAACAATACAGGAATGAAAATTGCCTGAAAAGTTTACAGCTAAAGTACCTCATGGACCAAAAGTGTGCTATAATAATCTGAGCACTAAACAACATAGAAGCTATATAATCATTTATACTCAAGACCACTGTTTCTATAGCCATAGGATCCCTGAGCACCTGGAATAGACAGGCTACACAGTCATGCTGGAAGATACTTTGGGAGCGTTCAACATAATCCAGGGGAGCTTTAAAGACGGAAATTAGCTGTACACAATGCTTTAATATATATGGAGCTCGGGTAACTATATGCACTAGCTAAGTGAATGGTGGAGATATATCGCTGAGGTTTAAAAAATTGTACAGAAACTCTCTTCTAAATGTATGCAAGCTGAGAGTAACCCAAACTTAGTCAACATCGTGATGATCTGTGTACCATCATCATCTTAGAAGCAGGCCTTCAAGAGGACAATGATATGGAATACAAGTTGATCCTCACTGCCAACAATATGATCAGCTAGCCCATTGCCAATCAATGGATACAGCCAACACATTCAGCTGAACTGGACTGTCAATTTTGTAACACATATTTACCCAAGCCAATGGTATTTCCTGAACGAGAAAATGCCATGGTGATACTACCCATACAATAAAATATAGGAAATGAGCCAAATGTGTGGAAAAATGCCAGGGGCCAAACCAGAATTCGGTTAGGTGCCTGCCAATAAAAGCTTAAATGTTACTTCTTTATAGAGATTTTGAGGCTTTAATAATTTAATACTATGTGTAATAAGGAATGTTGGCACCATCCCTACAGAGAGAAGAGATTACTGACTCTATGATGAGACACAGAGATTTGAAATGGAATCCCAAAAAGAGCAACCAACACAAGATGGAATCCCCCCCAAAAACCAAACGACAACATTTATCAGAATAGTATGGACCACTCCTCTGGGGGGCATTCCTTATGACATATATCTCCTTAGAAATGTAACACAGCATGCACATGCATGTACACATTTAACAAGAGACACATCTACTCACTTTGTATAGTTAATATCACAGTATTCACGCTTATCCCTCCTTTGGAAGTGACCCTGCACCTGTACTGTCCTCTGTGGGATGTCCTTACAGGGCTGAGTTCCAGTGTGCTTGTGTAAGTCAAAATGCAGTCATCAGTCCTGGTTTGTTGGATGCTACCACTGCTGGTAACACCATCAGGGCCTGTCCACTGCACTGACAGTGAGTCTCCCACTGCTACAGTGACAGTACATTCGAGAGAGAGGGATTCGCCTGCAGTTACTGTCTGACTCGGTGAGGATACAGAGACTCCAGGAGGAGGGACTGAGGGATGGAAGGAATAGCAAGTAGATTATGCAACGAATTTGGTACCACTGCATGAGCAAACTAGTCATTGCTATTGGATGTACTACACTTGTCGTGATCAAGTTAGAATCCAGTAAATAGGAGAAAATTCGGAGTTGATAATCACAACAGCAAGTAAACTTACAGTATGTTTGTGAATCATTTCCCAGTGCATTAGTAACTGTACAAGTATAGGAGCATCTGTCAATATCAGATATGGTGAGCACATTCTCATAAGTGGACAGACTCCTGTTGGTCACAGTTGGTGTCAGTTGGTAGCGGCTTCCATCAATAGTCAGTGGTTGCCTGTTCCTCGTCCAGGTGACATTGGTAGCAGGAGAACCAGTGGAGAAACAAGTCAGATCAGTGGTCCCGGCTTCATGGGTGACTGATGTGATGTTGGGAGGAGCTAGGGAGGAACACAATACCATATCAGTTACGGAGTGCAATAACTTTTCACAAATATAATAATTCTTATATGAAGTGGTTTAAAAGTGAGTGAGAGTGTGTTGGCTTATAGGTATGAGGTTTTCAATTGTGATGTGACGGGGAATTCTTGAGCGTGAAGTTAACAAGGAGAATATACAGTATTGCATTTTCATAACAGAGCACACAGACCTTTACACACAAGTAGTGCTGGGCGATATTGCGATATCATAGAAATATTGCGATATTGACGGAATTTGGTATCTGTATCGCAGAAATTTGTAGCAGACAATAATATTGTAGTCGCAATACATAGCACGCACATGCGCACGGGAGAACGAGAGCAGCGAAACAGAGGTTGAATCTGACGAAGAATCTGTCGAGTGGGGTATATCTGCTGTCCCCGAAGATTGCCTAGTGAACAAGCAAAATGCCAAGGCTGCAGTATGGCGGTATTTCGGGATGGAAGTGGAGTCGGGCGTGGTCAAAGACCCAGATCTGCCGGTATGCTGAGTCTGTCGTGTACGCGTGAAGACGAAGCATGCCAATACCAGTAACTTGTACAGCCATTTGAAAAAGCATCACCCGATTGAGTACCAGGCAGTCAGGGCTCAGCGTAAGGAAGAGGGAAAGGGGAAGGCCTCGTCGAGTACAGCCAGGGAGTGTACCATTGCGGAATCCTTTAAGCTTGCTACCAAGCTTAGCTCTGATAGTCGTGAGTACAGAGAGCTTACAAAAGCTGTCACCTACTATCTAGCGAAAGATATGCGTCCTGCATACTCAGTTGAGCTACCTGGGTTCCATAGAATGGTCAGCAAGTTAAACCCACGGTATTGTCTACCTGGTAGAAATTATTTCAGTCGTACTGGAATCCCTAGTCTTTATAACAAAGTTCGAGAGGAAGTTGAGCGAGAGATAGAAAGAGAGGCTGTTGTTAATTTCTCAGGTACCACAGATCTGTGGACTTCAGGGTCATCTGATCCTTACATAACTTTCACCATGCACTACATAGATACCACATGGCAGCTCGAAGCTACTGTCTTGGTGCTACGTATCTTGCTGAGGACCATACAGGAGAGAATATTAAAGAATCACTCCTTGAGACCCTTAGCGAGTGGAACCTTGATGCGACAAAGCTGGTTGCTGTCACAACAGATTCTGGTTCAAATGTAAAGCTTGCATGTGCACTTCTCCACTGGAGGTGGTTAAGCTGTTTTGGGCATAACTTAGACCTTGCAGTGCGAAAAGCTTTAGATGATCGTAGAGTCACCAGGGTTCTTAAAGTCTGCCGACAGGTCATAGCTACTACATTCTGTCGGAGTTGGGAAAAGAAGAGAGACCTTGCTAAGGCTCAACATGAAAAGCAGCTACCGCTTCACAATCTGAAAGCTGATTGTGTGACACGTTGGGGGTCATCACTTGCAATGCTTGAGAGGATAACTGAGCAGCAAGAAGCCATTCGAATTGTCTTGGCTAGTGATAGAAAGGTTTCTCATCTTATACCCACTTGGCAAGATTTTGATGTAATCAATTCAGCAATAGCTGCTCTTGGTCCCCTGTGAGAACTTACCGATGCTCTTTCAGCTGAAAAGAACATTACCATCTCAGCAGTCCGACCACTTCTTACTCGTCTCAGCCACGAAATCCTCATGGAAAAGGATACTGACAGTTCTCTGACAGCAGAAATGAAGCGTTTATAAGGGTTGACTTTGAAAGCAGGTATGGTGATTCAGAGTTAAGTAACCTCCTGGATATCTGTGCATTCTTGGATCCCCGGTTTAGGCCAGCAGCGCCCAGTGAGAGCATTATTGAGGAGATGAAAGAGGAAATGTTATTGTCTGTTGAAGCCTGCCCATTGCCCACCCAAGAATGTAATTCATCGGCAGAGTCAGCACCCCCTCCCCCAAAAAGGAAGAAGAGCTGGCTAACTAAGATTCTAGGGACACCTGCGGTGCAATCTTCTACTACTCTTTCCCCTTCAGAGCAAGTTGCACAGGAAATGGATAGATACTTACATCATCCAATACTTGATGTTGAGTCCCACCCTCTTGAGTGGTGGAAAGCACAGGAAAAGCAGTTTCCACTACTTGGCAGGCTTGCCCATAATTATTTATGTATCTGTGCCACTAGTGTGCCCTCTGAAAGAGTTTTTAGTGCTGGAAGGAACATTGTCACAAGCTCACGGAACTCATTAAAACCGGACTCAGTTGACAAGCTTGTTTTACCAGCTACAAATCTGAAGTAATTAATATTGTGCTTGTAACTTGACTCTCATTCAACACTCATTGTGGTTGTAAGTTGTAACATTTTAGTAGTTGTCTTTTGCTTTGTCATTGGTCATTGTTAAATTTTTGAAGTTGCCATGGAACCAATAATTTGGGTAATCATTACTACTCAGTTCAGTGCGTGTTTGATCCCAGATACCTGTAAATTCAGTCACCTAGTTAGTCTACCAGAGAAATTGATAGCATGAAAGTGGGAGAAAACTTCGGAGGGTATGTCAGATAGCACACTTGAGGGAGAGTTACAGGGCAGGGAGAGTATTATCGATGTACAAAACATTGTCAAGTGAGGACAGGAAAATAATCAGCCTTGTTCCCAGGCTCTCCCCTAAAAAAAAAAGGAAGGAGAGCCTGGTATATTTATCATGTGAGTATTACGTAAGGTAGAGACAGCTTAATTGCATGTGGGTGAACAAAGCTACAATGGCAGACTTCCATGCACGATCCAATGGTCTATCAGCGAAAACAGTTGAAGAAATCGCGTTGAACAGAATAAAAAATCTCTGAAGCAGCCGCATGAATAGGCATCAAACTTCACTGGAAATGGGCTATAAAGTCGGAGAATACATGTACGAAGGGCACCGATACAGTACTCATTGGTTCAGTACGGGCAAAGATACATGTACTGAAGTCAGAAGAAGAATAAAATACCCCTTCCTTAGCTTTTATCAAGTATTTGTCCAGTGCAATATATAGGCAAATGAAGTTGACTGTGTAGACAGTTAGCTATTGATTCTGATAGCCTAACCTAATTAGAGAATCACTGTAGCTATGTTTGTACCATGGCAGCCATACAAATCAAAGGCACCGCCAGCACAGTATACAGCTTACCCCACAGCTTCCTGTAGAATAAGTTGCCAGACAGTTTACTTATTCTACGTCTGCCTAGCTACACTATGTCTGTCTAGTTATTCTACTGTCTGGGCTGTTATTGTACTCATTACCACTTTTCTGAATTTTAAGGAGAACCACAAATTGGTTACTATGAAAACGTTGCCATGGTACAAGTCAGTTATAACACTTGGGTGTCAGCAGTTGGCTTAGGCTTCGGCTCAGCCAATAAATCTGCTTAACTGCTTCCACATGTAAATGTTATCATATACTGCCTGAAGCCAATCAATGCTGTTGCTACAGGCACTGTGACTGTATATCTAAGAATTCCTTTTAAGAAGGAAGCAATCATCCTCAACAACAAAATGCCAACTTTAAGAAAGCTAGCCTTAATTCCACACAGATTTTTTGCAGCTGTGGAGAAAATCGCTGCATGGAAGGCCTGTGTTCGTGGCTATAAGTATAATCAGCTTGTTTTACATGTACACGTATGTTATTAGTATGATTCCAGGAATTAGCTAGTATACATGAGATATAGGTGTATAAGCAATTTATTTACCGAGGGCTGAAGGCCCGAGGGGAATAAATTACTTATACACCGACCACAAGTTGTATAACTGGTTTCTACCACGTTATATCTGGCAGTTATATTTAGGCGTGTTTATATGGCAACGCTGCAGGACATGAAAACACGGTCAATAAGTGAGTAAGTTAGACACCTATTACGAGGTGAATAAGTGATTTTGAAACCTCAAATCTACCTGCCCAATTGGACGGAGTTCTACAAGTGTGGTAGAAAGATGGTGGTGGGGTTGATAGAAGGGAGGATCTAAAACTGGTTGGTGAAGGACAGAGAGCAGGTACGGTGGGACAGAAGATAAGAGAGGGAGATGTTGGGGGGGGGGGGGGGGGGGGGAGGATAATGACTTGGTAACAGCAAGAGGGTCAGAAACTGTACAAACATTATGAGGGGGAGAAAGTGGAACACGGTGCAGAAATTGAGTGAGGATTAAGACCAGTATTAAGAAACACCAGAAGAAGCCAATATTAGCAGGCAGTATATAGCAACAGAAACATGCAGAGATACAATAGTGGCTGTGGTGGTGAACATGTTACATACAGAGAGGCAATAGCCTGGGGCTGGGGAGGTAGACACAGGGACAATAGAGGAAACAATGGACAAAGCAAATGGCCTTGAGACAAAAAAGGGGAGTGTCTGGATCACCTGATACATGGAGACAGATGTAGGTGGGTCTGGAAACATAGTATCGCCTAGTATCGCCTAGTAAGCCCACTGCAGTGACTCACTGAAGAGCATAAACTTTCTTCACAGTGAATTTACAGCATACTTACACTCTTTTGCAACAATTTGTAGCACACTATCTCAGAAATAGGCACTTACTATTGAATTCACTAGGATATATTCCAACATTGATGTCCCTCATCTCTCCACTCTGAAGAGGAATGCGACAGGTGTACACCCCCTGATCACCAGCTGTTAGGATATTCTGCCTGAGTGTGTTCTCTACTTTCAGTTCCCCAGGCCGTATGTGGGTATTAATTGTAAAGATATCGCCACTAGTGACAGTAGTTCCATCTGGTCCAATGAGCATCCCAACATTCCTCATCATTGAGTCAGAGCGACAGAAGAATCCAAATCTGGCTGTACCAAGGGAAATGACAATCCCGTTGTTTGGTAGTGATCCTGGGACTTCAAGGTCACCAGTTGAAGCACCTCTGAATACATGTATTCCAGCACCTTGAAGGCAATAAATTGCAACATAACTCTTTGACAGTACGTTCAAATTGGAAGAACTAATGCATGTACATTAATAGCATCTTGCTTACCCACAACATCGAAGCTGATTGTTTTACTTCCACTTATCAAACCACTAGTGGCTGTGCAAGTGTGGTTGCCAATGTCACCAGTGTGAACAGCTGCTCGTGTCAATGAACTGACTGTCATAGTCTGGAAAGGACAGTTTCTGCAGGTGGATGACCACTGGTAGCTCACAGGATCAGTACCACCCACTGCTGTGCAAGTGACAGTCACTGGACCAGAGGCTGCTCTGTACTCATTGGGACCCGGGATGAAACCAGGAGGAGGTACGTAGGAGACAGTTATGCTAACATCCAGTTCTGGTGGGAGAGACATAATGGCTGGTGAATTATCATTAATTACACATTATACCAGCAAACACTTGCTTTGCACATACACTAGGAAGCTGCACCAATCATGGTACATGCACACACTGTCTCTTTTCCAGATGGTAAGCTAGTTTACTTATATACAAATGTTGTTTACCTACAGTGATGTCCAGACTTGAGTGTGACTCACTACTACCCAGGACATTCGCAACTCCTGGAGCAGGCATGACTGTAGCAGTGTAGATATATGTGTCAGAGAGAGTGGCCCGTAGTGAAGGAATATCTAGCGTGCTTCTGTACACTCCAGCTATAGCAGTCATTCCGGTGAAGCGAGTCACTGTATGTGTCTATAACCTGTGGCCCTATATGGGAGAGAGTCTACACGTGTTTCTGTGGGTGCTATGGCGACCTAATCACATCGCCCTTAGAGAAGCCATATCACTGTGTAAATGCAAAGTCGCATAATTCTGAGCGAAGCGAGGCTATACTCAGGTTCCATTGACTTTTTTGTCATTGTCGTCGTTATGGTCACCGTCCCTCCGCCACTTCTCTACACTTATAGCATACCAAATTCGCCACAAGCACTTACCTTCGCTATAGAACTCTGTACAAGAGACCGGGAAGCGCTCACTATTACAGCTAGCCTGCTTCAGCCTGTGGTCTTCCAGGCACATTATTGCACGTAGCCATTTTGTGTAGTGGGTGTGTATTGTAGGTGTGTCCTGTTCCGCGACCTTTCTCTTCAATGCTAGGCGTGCCACAAAAAAAATGTGCCACACCCAGCAATTCTCGCAAAGCGAGGACATCCCTGCACATTGTGTATCACTAGTTTAATTTCACAGTCAAGTGGGATACCTATGGTGATGTAGGCGTAATAGACCCTTTACCATTAGTACGTCATTATGACGTCTGGGGGGTAATAGTAGGCAATAATTAGAATTCGACGCGCAAAAAGACGAGCGAGTACACCTGTTCTTGTGCTTCTTGTCTACGTTAACAGCTGACATTCGCTGTTTAGCCTACTGCTGGGGTAAGTACAGCTGCTCTTGCTTAGTTTTAGCGTCATATTGAACTCTGATGGCCATGGCAAGTCAACTGTTTGACCCTTCTTCTTCGAGTGGCTGCTCTGGGTCCTCCGGCGATGTTCCCGTCCAGAAATGGACGTGCACTGCGCTAAAGAGCTGGCTTAAGGCCCGCGGACTTAGCTATTCTGGCTTGAAAAAGGATCAACTTGTAGCAAAGTTAGGAAACACAGTAAATAATAATACATAGGCGTGATTTCCGGCAACTTTCAGCTCCTCCCTCTGCACCGTCTATATCCGGAGGGAATGTTTACATTATGCATAACATAAACGTAGTACACTCTTCAATCCACAGAGTAGAGGGTGCAATCCAATGTGGGCTTGATTCCCCAGTTGAGGAAAGTGATGAGGATGATGAGATAGTGCCTGATGGCTTTGAAGCAGCCATGACATCCAGTAGCGGATGGATGGATGAATGCTAGCGTTACAGACATGCCACCTCTCACGCTGAAACATATACATCAATTCTTCATATCAGGTCGGCTAAGGAAAGAGCGAGTGACTGCCACTAAACCATTTGAGAGGGGATATAGGTTTTTTGAATCTAAGAAGGTGCAAGGAATTTCAATAAATCAAGTATCTGGTTCCTCTCTTTATACCATCATCCGTGCAGCAGTACTACCATCCCAGAAATGTGGCACTGCTTACACAACAGCTGTGGCTGTAAACAAAATGAATGGGCAAGTCATATATGGTAGATGTAGCTGTATTGCAGGCAAGTCAGCTTGCAATCACACTGCCGCACTAATGTTTGCAATTGATGACACGAACAGAGAGTGATCCAGTCATGGAAGTGGGGGACCACCAAGTTGTACATCACTGCCCAAGCGGCGGGGAGTTCCAGCGAAATCTAAGAGGGGAAAGGAACCAACGCCAGTTAAAAAACTGCAGGTACTTAAACCTACGTATGGAAAACTGCCACAGCAGTCACCTATGAACACCATAGAACCGACTGACCCTTCCCAAAGTCTAGTTGACATCGGTAGAGTAAAGTCTCTTCGGGAAGATCTTGAAAAAATTGTCAACAAAAGATACTGTTTAGTCAGGTGTGGCCCGTAAATCCAGACCCTTTACAAATTAAACATCTTATGCAGAAACAGCAACCAAAAGTGGACTAAAAGAATGTTGAACCGTCTCTTTTTGTAGCCTCATCCCCATGCCAGTCCTTCCCCCCGATATTTCAGTTGCAACCGTGAGTACATGTACTTTATCCAATGCCTATAGTTAATTGCCTATATATATCTACATCATACAACATGACATGTTTCTTGCAAGTTCAACAGCATTCTTTGTACATGTAAGCAACTCCAATACAAGTCAAAACAGTGTGATTAATTAACAGCTCAATTAAAACTTCAGTACTGTAACAGCAACATATACATTAATCAGAAACAACACCAAAATACAAGCAATAATTTCACTAATTTCTTTTTCTGATAGCCTTGCAGGATCGGTGACAAGGGGAGGGTGAAACAAACTAAGTGAACAGCAAATTCCCCATATGCTATCGATGGAATGTACGAGTGATAGTGGTACAACATTGGACAAAATACGATACTGCTTAACACGGCCAATAGCTCTTTCCACGTGGATCCTAAGTGAGGCTATCTTACGTGTAATAATAACATTCTTCTTCGATAGCTGTTGGTGATTCTTCACAAATGGGGGGATATTAAGCTTTGCACCACGAACCAATACATCATACGAGATATCAAAACCCTTGTCAGCCATGACTGTGTCTCCAGGCATAACATGATCTAAAACACCACATTCGCGGGTAAGGGCTTGATCTGATACAGAACCAGCGTACAAGTCAGATATAAATGTAACAGCTCCTGTAGGGGAAATGCCAACTAAAGCTTTAAAAGTATTGTGATGCTTATATGATGAGTAAGTGAGCGACTGTATAGACATAGATGAGGGTACTTCAGTGAAGAATTCGGTGCAGTCTAGTATTACACGGGTAGTAGGACAAAATTCGACAAACTGTGCAGGCATATGTGCATCAATGCATTCTCTTGAGGGCCATGTAATCAGGGGTCTAAGTTGTTGGTTTAGAAACTTTATCCAAGTAATACAGATACGAGAAACTGTAGCAATGCTAATGTTGAATCTGTGTGCTAAATCTTGCTCCAGTAATCCCAAACGCAGTCGAACTAGTGTCAGAAAAAACTCATCAATAGGTTGTAAAGCTCGTGCTCGTGGTTTGAATATACTGGTAGATGTGCTTTTGATTTCATTACGACAGAGACGTAAGTAGCATAGTAGAGGTTCCAGGAATCTGTACAGGCACATTAATACGGAGTAGGAGGGAAGACCAGTATAGAACTGAATGTCTTTGTCACTGCCCTGAAAGCGTCTCAAAAGAAACCGTTGTGACTCCAGAGTTCTAACTTCCTCTTCAAGCCTAAGCACCTTCAACTGGAGTTCACTAATCTTCTCTTCATGCTGTTCTATTGCATTGACTGCACTTGGAGTCTCAACTTGCTTTGGCTTTTTGAGAGGCAATGGGTGACGCACAGCTGGGGGTCGTCTACGTTTTACTGGCTTACTCCACGGAAAAACACTTGGAACGGAGGAATTCTCATTTTTTTCCCCTTCTGCAAAGTGGGCACTACATATTCTTGTGCTCTCACTGACACACAGTGTTTTTTTTATGCTGACAAGCCACTGCTGCCTTAGGTCACTATCCTGGGGCAGGCGATGAAATTTGATACTTGTGAATTCGGGCTTGTCACTTCTGCTAGGACAGCCTGGGATACTACAACTCTGGTGTCGTGGCATTCTGGAAGCTAGTAGGGTTACTGCCTACCACGGTGGTAACAATCAATAGCTTCGCTACACAATAACTTCGGCAAGTATCTAGCTCTTTACTGTTAACACGGCAACGTTCCGCGAGCACTACTTACAAACCAACAACTCTCACTTACAATACTAAACTTGAAAGACCGTACATATACACACTAGGCAACTCACCTAGCAACAGTTGGCGCGAGTTGTGACTTCTTTGCAGCTGATAAAATCCAAGAGAGCGGTCTTCTTTTTGCTTCTTTGGTGCACCCGCCATCGCGTCGAATTCTAATTATTGCCTACTATTACCCCCCAGACGTCATAATGACGTACTAATGGTAAAGGGTCTATTGGTTACTTTCTCGAGCCAACAGTGCCACAGTGTGCAAGTACTGGACAGTGGTTCACGAGACTAATATACTGCAGCATGAATAGAGAGTTTTCACGTGTCGTCACAGATCACGTGCTCCTGCAGTATGTCTGAGTCACGTTATGTTTATGCCCGTTCTTGCCCACCATGCATGGGCGACTAGATTGGCACGTTATAGCTACAGCGATCGCAGAAACAAAAGCTGCTGGGAACTTACGCGTTCAGTATCTCAATTATCACTGTAAGTCAGTTTTCAGGCGGGACAGATCGAGTGAATCTGCTGCCTAGACTACGAGTACGAGAGTAACTTCCGGTCTTTATGCGTATGGCTATGTACATTTGCTGCCCACCAAAATGGCGCCCTGGCATGGCAACAGTTGCTACATGCGTGTGACGTAAGATGATGTCAATGAAACTCTCTATACTATACTGTTTGTATCAAACAATCATGAGCGTACTCTAGCTAATATAGTACGCTCATGATTGGCTGATGGTGCGCGGATGACAAATTATGTCATCCACGTACCTAGCGTACGTATATACATCACGCACCGTAGACGCACCATAGATATAGCCTCGTTCCCAGGCTCTACTGACCAGCTTTATTTTACTACGTGCGAAAAAAAGCTGGTCAGTAGAGCCTGGCTACCATAGATAGTAGAGTAGACGCACCATGCTTGCTTTCCATACCTTGAGCTGTTGCAACTTCAAGCAGTACGGACATAGCCAAAACTGCCCACACGCCGTGCACCCAACTCATCTTGAAACCAGCACTCGTGGAGTGGATTTGCGGCAGCATTCAACCGCATGCAAAGCTTGAGACAGCGCGCGAAACTAAGTAATTATTAATCTCGTGTCTAGACTCCGCCCAGTTCGGTAGCCACGTCCACGTGGGTCAACGATCGCGTCGTAGTTACGTCACTCAGCGTACACGTACTCCGGTTCCATTGACCTTTTCAGTCTAGACTGTTTTTCGTCACCGTCCCTCCAGTCCCAGCCATTTCTCCATGCAGACATAATATAGCCTACCAAACTCGCCATGAGCACTTACCTTCGCTATATATAAAAAGGCTGTACGGGAGGCTTGGAAGCGCTCACTAAATACGTACAGCTAGCCTGCTTCAGCCTCTGGACTTCCAGGTGAATAATTTATTGCACGTAGCCATTTTGTGTAGTGGTTGGGTATTGTGGGCGTGCCCTGTTCCTTTGACCTTTTTCTTCACGGTAGGGGCGCGCCACAAATAAATGTGCCACCACCAGCAATTCTCGCGAGGCGAGGACATCCCTGCAACATTGTGTATCACTACTTAGAGCATAACAGAAACAGGAAAGAGTCAAACTTGGTTGTCCACTGTGGCCGGACGGACTGGTAGGCAGCGAATCCACAGCGTGGCATTACCCTTCCATTCGTGAATAATTCGGAATAAATATGCCATACTTTAGCAATAACCCCCAAAGCCAAAAAACATCTCATCACAGAATACTATCACATGTACAAAAAGCATGCATGCCTTCCTAAGTAATAATTGTCCTTATTAATCAAGGACTTTCCTTATTTTGGCTCCCCAGATGCATGATGATAGGAGGAGCTGGAAAGGAACCATATCCTAAAGTGAGCACGAACTGTACTCTTAGTCTTCTAAGCAGCTGTGACAGGGTTGACTATTCAACTAGATTACTTATCTAGTATCACTAAAATGGTTTAGAAGCATAGGAAGCCATACTATCCAATGCACAGGACAGGGTGATTATGAGTAAGACTAAGAAATTTATCATGTACCTCATGACACTGTACGCTTTTTGTAAGAAAAAACATGCCTTACAGGTACACACAATGCAGAAGATTGCATGTAGCATTAGCTGATTGTCACAGCAACTATCATAATTCACAACGTAACAACTACCTATGTGGTGCAGTAGTTAATTAACACAAAGTGGCTAAGTCTTTCTAAAATTGAATCTCAGAGTTTAGACCACTTCTTGAAAGTTACAATATGTTTCAAAGCTGCCCACAAACTCTTTCAGTACCTCATGACAATGAATGTATTGTTCCTACAGGGAAAAACAAAACATGTTGTGGTCAGTCAGAAGTGACTACAACTACTACATGAATGTTTTCTTCCTAGCCAAAGCAGACTATCACTGCTTGAGTTCTCCCACAAACTCACCACACTCTGCACCAGGCCTGGACGGTTGAGACGGGCTGACTTGATGAACTGAAAGACGTCAACCACACCCTCAGCCTTCAGCCTCTCTATCTGAGCATGCATGCAGATGAAAGCACCCGTACGACCCATTCCATCACTGCAAGGAGACATACACATCTGGTTAGAGTACCTGCAAAAAGTGGGCTCAAACACACCAGGACTGAGTCAATACTCTTGCAGATTTCATATAGTATTACACACACCAACTAACTTGCACATAACAGTGATGGCGTTCTTTCCTGTGGTCATCTGCACCCGGTTGACATTCTCCAACACTTCCAAGAGAACAGGTGGAGAAGGATGGTCACGTTTTGGCCAGCACAGCAGCTGAAACTGGGTCACAGTGAATGAGGAAGGCCCCCTTGTTTCCTATAAGTATAGATGAACAACAAGGAAACATTGCCCTGATAAATATACAACACTGAATATGCTTACTTACGGCTGTGGACTTGGATTTGTCCTCAATAATTTCAAACTTGCGAACAATATAAGCATGGTACTTCTCCTCTGACTTCAATGTGACTCCAATCTCTCCATAATTTCTGGTTAACCCCTGGTCCGTAGGCCAGTAAGGATAGCAAGACTCCTGTAGTAAGAAAAACACTGATATCTCAACAGATGCCTCACGGGGTTTACAGACACAGAGTGATAGGTTAAGCTAGCTATAGTCATCGCTGTAAACAAAGAGCCTCATTCATGGGGGCAGTGGCATGCAGAGCTTGTTGTGGGATGGGTCAATCAAACTGGAGAGCCTCAAAGCCGATGGGACATTAGTACGCACATGTTCATAAAACATTATGGCATTGTTGTGGACCCAATAAGCATTGCATCTGCTGAATACAATATGTTGTCTATCATGTATATATGTTTCGCGCGAACCAGGAATTTGCGCAATCTTAGAATTGCGTAATGCAAACTAGGAATCCATACTTTGCCGCGCAATCCCGGGATTGCACAACCAATTCCACTTTTGCGCATACGTGATATTGACACTTCTATGGCTAGCTATAAAAATGCCACGCTCGATCAGGAATGCAGCGTCTCTGCGGCTTGCAAGCCCTCAGTTTCATTCATCCGTCTTTACTGTAAACTGTAGATTGCCAGAATCATTTGATAATGTAATAGTTGTGACAAATGGTTTCATTACAAAGGAATGTGTTGGTTTTAACATAGATTGTAGACTATCAATGGTTTTAATACATCATGTTGGCGATTGGTTTTGTAACCACTGTCAGTAGATTTTGTTTTTACATGCAGCACTTGACTCTTTGTTTATCCCTTTGCTGTCTATACTTTGACGCTTCATGCACTTTATATCAAAATTCTAACTTTGTACGAACGAATTTGCGCAATGCAGGGTTTGCGCAACGTATTCCAACTTTGCGCGAAAAACTGCGCAATCCTGGGATTGCGCGCCAAAGTACAGATTCCTACTTTGCGCAGCGCAGTCCTAAGATTGCGCGACTTCCTGGTTTGCGCGGAACATATATATTCTGCTGTTTCGCATTGTGGAATTGTATTTATATAGACAAAATTACCTCTCCTTCCTCCAGCAAGCTGCACAGCATGACGATACACTTGCTCTGGCACTCTGAAATCATCTTCCAAAAGTCTTTCACAGTGGTAGACAGTGGGCCCTGGGTGGCAATGTAGGCCCCTCTCTTCTTATAGCCCTATTGTGTAACGTTAAGACTAATGAGAATGTTTAAGTTACAAGTATATTGTGAGACTCTACTTACATTAACAAAGTTGGCATTGATATAGTCAGATCCTTCAAATCGTGTTAGTCGTAGGTATACTCGGCAGTAGTTGCCTGTGAGTTGTAGAAAATAACATAAGACAAAGAAATACTAACTATTTAGTAACGCATATACCTGCAAGCTTGGAGGCATAGCGGTTCTTTGAAATATTGTATTCAGCTGTAGCATCAGAGAAGTCTTCTGTCTCCATTTTGGGAGAAATCTGCTTGAGTAGCTGTTGGGAAAGCAATGCCAAGAATGGAGTAACTGAAATCATACCAGATCAAGCAGGCCGCCTGATTATTCTGTACCTTAAACTGGTCTTGGAACCCAGACACCTGCTTGCCATCGGCAGTCTGATGCAGTTGGCTGGTGATGACCTTTAGGTTGGCTGCAGATATGTCTGTCTTTCCACAGGTGATCAGTTCATCCAGGGCAGTATGGATGAACACATACTGGGTCTAAAGGGAAAGATGGAAGTCTAACTGAATAGCCATGACATCCAATGTGTTGATGGGTACACACAGCACTTTATAACCTATGAGACAACAATAATTTACTGAGACTGATTTAGTATGAGTGCTAAAAGGATTACAGTACGTACAGTATAGTACAGCCTACCAGAGTCTGCACCATTTTTACACGCTGGCACCGCAGCTCTTTGAGACACCTGAAGACATTCACAACCCCCATGTCTTTGATCCGCTGCATCTCCATATCGAGAACTATAAATGTACCAGTCCTGCCCACTCCAGCACTGCAGTGCACTAGGAGGGGTTGTGGGTGCGATGGGGGATGGGACTTGCGCATCCTCTGGATGAAGCTAATAAGAGACATTGCATTTGATGGTACTCCATGGTCTGGCCAGGCTTGATAGAAGAAATGGGTAACTTTCAAAGCTGGCTCAGCAGGATTGGATGTCTAACGAGGGATATAGTATAATGATTCATTCATGTAATTCAAGCACCCCTAAAATGGGCAAAGAGCTTTATTCTTACATCGTTCACAATGAATGTCCTGATCTCGTATTCAGCGAATGGCAGGAGGGAGGTGAGGGTGACTGTGAGGTTATAGCCCACTTCTTTAGTCTCATTCACTCCTTTAGGCCAGTACTGCTCGCACTTTTTCTGTCAAAACATGTGGGTAAAGAGAAATGGTTCGCTGGAAGAGATACACAGGTAAACACTGGTCTTAGTTTATACACAGAAAAAAAACATCCTACTTTTCCGAGTTCAACGCATCTGGTCAACATCGCAATAGTTGTGACTTTGTGCTCCCAAACCATGCGCCAAAGGTCACCCAAAGTATCGAGAACAGGGCCTGAGATGAAAATTCAAACAAAGAACTCAGTGTACATCTCTAATGAATTATAAGCTAGTTACCTTGGGAAGCAATGTACTCATTCTGTTTGGTGTATCCCTAAATTGGAGAAGAAGTAAGTAGTATAAAGAGCCAAAGATAATCAATACCAAACAAGCCATATATACCTCTATGAAGCTGGCATTGATGTAGTCAGATCCTTCTACTCCTTCAATCTCCTTCAGTTTCACCCGACAGAAGTCATCTGAGTATGAGCGAGTTGAGGGTTTGGATAGTGGCAGGGGTTGTGGCTACGCCTTTTTAAAACGGACTTACAAGGGTAAATGTGGCGAAATCGATTACGTTCTTTGTTGCAAGGGAGCAGACCAGCATCACATGATGCCAATGGGCCCTTCTTTAGAGACTGAAAATGCAAATCACAATGGTATTATAATTTCTCACACTGATAGTCATTGCAGTGTAGTACTTACTTCGTACTCAGATCGAAACCCTCTATCTTTGTCTGCGTGCATGTTGGTCACATGAGCACTGAACCAGGCAACTGAGATACCCTTACTGTTGTTCTGGGCTGAGTAGTTATACAAATGCTGATCACAATGACAGCTTGCAGTGCATGAAGCAATGCTTAACCTGTTCTGTATGAGTTTATTTCCCTGGTTTTCTCTACTTGATCTTTCCCAGTGACTGTCAGCTCCAAGCTGGCTCCAGCGATGGGCCACTTGGGTTGAGGTTGTGAGTGTAATTTCACACGCCACTTTAGCCTATAAAAATAATAATTGATTAAAGGTTAGCTATATTATATAGAAGTGTAGGTGTATATGATGTGTATCATAGCTGTTGTACTCACCACAAAGCAGCAACTATTACAATAACAATGAGTGCAACAATGAGAACTCCAGCGGCTGCTCCCGCCACTGCTCCAGGAGACACAGAACTGCTACTTGAACCTGTACCAGTGGAGTCAGACCAGCAATACTATTATTTATGTTTTAAAGACAGAATGACTCAATGGGTAGGTGCCATAGTAACATGCCATCCACTGCATGCACTACCCTAACCATTTTGTTGTGCATAGTTGTTACACTTGGTAACCAATATACTCTCTTCAATTATGAAAGAAAACACTTTACTGACTCTCCACTGTCAGAAAAAAAATGCTATTACTTACTTTGCACAGTGAGTATCTTAACATCCATAATTGTCCCAGTGGAGAAGGTGGCCTGACAGGTGTACTGTCCTCCATGGGACGTCTGCACTGGGGTGAACTCCAATGTGCTAATGTAAGTCTTAGTGGAGTCACTAGTCATCACATGCTGGGTTTCACTGATAATACTGCCACCATCAGGGCCTAACCACTGCACAACTGGATCTCCTATCAGTGAGTCCCCCTCTGCCAAGGTCACAGTACAGGTGAGAGAGAAGGACTCTCCTGCAACAGGTATCTCAGGTGGTGAGATTGTGACTGTGGGAGGAGAGCCTGGGAAACCAATGGAATATAAAGTAATAAAGCAGCTCTGGCTCATCAATCTTTTCTTGCATCTACTTGTCTAAAATGTTGAGTCACTAAAGCAGTTATGTTTGTATGGTGCTAACATTCAAATAATGACTGCACGTGCCACTTTAAACATGGATGCAAGGTTCTTTCTATGCATGGTCAACCATTACATGTACATGCTCACTTTGTACAGTTAACATTGTAGCATCCATCATTGCGCCTGCAAAGGAGGTAGCCTGGCAGATATACTCTCCTCTGTGGGATGTCATTACAGGGTTGAATTCCAGTGTGCTGATGTATATATTAGTCTTTGTCTGATGTGTCCTACTAACAGGAACACCATCAGGACCCATCCACTGCACAGCTCCTATCAGCGAGTCCCCCTCTGCCAGAGAGACAGTGCAAATGAGGGAGAAGGACTCTCCTGCTGTTGGTATCTCATATGGTGATATTGCAACTGTGAGAGGATCGACTAAAGGAAGATATAGCAATCATCACTTCTCATGCACTGACCATTACTCTGATATGTATTTTCATAGCTTAATTGTAATATATATTCAATTACTTCTCAATATAATACCTGAAATGTACAAGCAGTCAACACTTCATATACAGTAAAGATTACAGGTTAACAGAGATACACATGCATATAGTAAATGGGTACATAATTTGAGTTTCAAGAAAGCATTGTAATGATGATGCTAAGTGTGTCCTGCATGTTAAGGGCACTGAGCACTTTCTATATATAGAGAGAGTCTGTTGAACTGCTTTTTTTACTGTCACATGCAATGAGAGAAGCAGCTAATCAGTCAAGTTTGAATAGAGTACTGGTGTGAGACCATTTCCCAGAGCTGTATCCTGTACTCGTAAGGCAAGTTCTGGCTAGTAAGAGCCCATAAGCTGTAGAAATATTTATCTTTCTTGACTAAAGTCTTTTTTGAACATAACGTATGGCCGAAGAATCACACAAGTAATATATCTGTACCTATATACATGGAGATGAATTAAATGATAGATCATTTCTTTACACTTAGACAGTCTCAATACTATAAGCAATATGGCCATACGGAGATACTTTTAGTATCATGTAATTATAACGAAGAAACTTACATGCCATAAGTTCCTTTGAGGCTGTGCCCAATGCATTTAGAACTGTGCAGTTATAAGTATGTCCAGTGATGTCAGTTGCTGCAGCATCAATGATGAGAACAGTTTCATATGTGGATAGTCTCCTGTCAGTTATTGTTTGTATCTGTGTGTAGGTGTCATCGGGGAGAGACAGTGGTTGGCTATCCCTCATCCAGGTCACAGCGGTGGCAGGGGAGCCAGTGGAGATGCAGGTCAGGTTAGATGACACGTGACCATAGGTGAATCCCAGGTGTGTGATGTTAGGAGGAGCTGGGAAAGAACAACGTACCCACTCTAATGATTTACTGACTAATAACATGTGCAACTGGATATACTATATCAAAGTCCTGGTTTTCATTGTGAGGGTTAAATAGTTGTGAATTGTGAGTGCATTGCGAGCTCAGAAATAATAGAATACAATATATGTTTTATGCTCTGGGGCATGTAATGCTAAATCGAAATTTATGTAGCACTCACATGCTCCACACAGCATACATTGAACATATCCATACTTACTATTGAATCCACTAGGATATATTCCAACGTTGATGTCCCTCATCTCTCCACTCTGAAGAGGAATGTGACAGGTGTACACCCCCTGATCACCAGCTGTTAGAATATTCTGACTGAGTGTGTTCTCTACTTTCAGTTCCCCATGTCGTGGGCGGGTAATTGTAAAGATATCACCACTAGTGACAGTAGTTCCATCTGGTCCAATGAGCACCCCAACATTGGTCATCATTGAGTCAGAGCGACAGAAAAACCAGAAATAAACTTCAAATTTAGCTGTACCAAGGGAAATGACAATCCCGTTGTTTGGTAGTGATCCTGGAACTTGAAGTTCACCAGTTGAAGTACCTCTGAATACATGTATTCCAGCACCTTGAAGACAATAAATTGCAACATAACTCTTTGATAGCATGTTCAAATCGGAAGAACTAATGCATGTACATTATTAGTATCTTGCTTACCCACAACATCGAAGCTGATTGTTTTACTTCCACTTATCAAACCACTAGTGGCTGTGCAGGTGTGGTTGCCAATGTCACCAGTGCGAACAGCTGTTCGTGTAACAGTTTTTAAATTCTCAGTCTGGAAAGGACAGTTTCTGCAGGTGGAAGACCACTGGTAGCTAACAGGATCAGTACCACCCACTGCTGTGCAAGTGACAGTCACTGGACCAGAGGCTGCTCTGTACTCATTGGGACCCAGCTCAGCGCCAGGAGGAGGTATGTAGGAGACAGTTATGCTAACCTCCAGTTCTGGTAGGAGAAAAAGTAGCTGTAATGGTCCTGGCCATGTCGTGCTTGCAGAGGTAGTAAACAAACAACACTCTAACTGTTTGTAAGCCTGAGTAATGGTCTAGTGTGAGGTGCCATGACTGCACATGCAAACTTAATGAATGAAGTAATAATTGCATACCTACAGTGATGTTCAGGCTGTAGTGCGACTCACTACGCTGGACATACATTACTCCTGAGCCAGGCTCAACAGTGCCAGTGCAGGTGTATGTGTCAGATGAGGTAGCTCGTAGTGAAGGAATATGTAGCATAACTTTGTATACTCCATCTGAGGATGTCACAATGGTGCTGTTCCTCCCCGCTCCCTGAAGTCTTCCAGTCACCACCACATCACTGTCCACTGCTGGATTAGGATCTAACTGGATAGTGCAGGTCAGAGTGAGGTTGTCTCCATGGCGGAGGCGTACACTGGCATCAGGTTCACGGCTCACAGAATTTCTTGGAAGAGGAACTGTAGAGTAAATTAAACACCACATATTCTACAGTACAGTATGTTGTATCGCTCACATCTGCTTGTCCGAAATGTTGAGTCACTAATCAGTTATGTTTGTATGTTTTAGAATGGTGTGATTCAATATTCAAATTCTAATGTCTGCATGTGCCACTTTAAACATGAATGCAAGGATATTTGTATGTACGCATGGTCTACCAATTCCGGAAGTGCTATACAGGCCACCATGTTATCTATAGATGCCTGCCAGTCACAAAGTTTTCCCCGCATGACAAACACTCTATGCTCACTTTGTACTGTTAATAATGTAGCATCCATCATTGTGCCTGCAGAGGAGGTAGCCTGGCAGATATACTCCCCTCCGTGGGATGTCATTACAGGGTTGAATTCCAGTGTGCTGATGTATATATTAGTCTTTGTCTGATGTGTCCTACTAACAGGAACACCATCAGGACCCATCCACTGCACAGCTCCTATCAGCGAGTCCCCCTCTGCCAGAGAGACAGTGCAAATGAGGGAGAAGGACTCTCCTGCTGTTGGTATCTCATATGGTGATACTGTGACCGTGACAGGATCGACTAAAGGAAGAAATAGCAATCATCACTCCTCATGCACTGACTATTACTCTGATATGTATCTTCATAGCTTAATTGTATTATACCAGTAAATTACTTCTCAAAATAATACCTGAAATGTACAAGCTGTCCACACTTCCTATATAGTAAAGATTACAGGTTAACAGAGACACACATGCCTAATAGTAAATGCGTACATAATTTAAGTTTCAGGAAAGCACTGTAGATGATGATGCTAAGTGTGTCCTGCATGTTAAGGGCACTGAGCAATTCCTATATAAAGTGGGAGTCTGTGTTGAACTGCTTTTTTACTGTCACCAGCCAATGAGAGAAGCTGCTAATCAGTCAAGTCTGATAGAGTACTGGTGTGAGACCACTTCCCAGAGCTGTATCCTATACTCGTAAGGCAAGTTCTGCCTAGCAAGAGCACATATAAGCTGTAGAAATATTTATCTTTCTTGACTAAAGTCTTTTCTGAACATAACGTATGGCCGAAGAATCACAATAGCTGTACCTATATACATGGAGATGAATTAAATGATAGATCATTTCTTTACATTTAGACAGTCTCAATACTATAAGCAATATGGCCATACGGAGATACTTTTAGTATCATGTAATTATAACAAAGAAACTTACATGCCATGAGTTCCTTTGAAGCTGTGCCCAATGCATTTAGAACTGTGCAGTTATAAGTATGTCCAGTGATGTCAGTTGCTGCAGCATCAATGATAAGAACAGTTTCATATGTGGATAGCCTCCTGTCAGTTATTGTTTGTATCTGTGTGTAGGTGTCATCGGGGAGAGACAGTGGTTGGCTATCCCTCATCCAGGTCACAGCGGTGGCAGGGGAGCCAGTGGAGATACAGGTCAGGTTAGATGACATGTGACCATAGGTGAATCCCAGGTGTGTGATGTTAGGAGGAGCTGGGAAGGAACAACGTACCCACTCTAATTATGTACTGACAAATAACAAGTACGACTGGATACTTTATATCGAAGTCCAGGTTTTCGTTGTGAGGGTTAAACAGCTGTGAATTGTGAGTGCATTGCGAGCTCACAAAAATTAGAATGCAATATAAGTATTATGCTCTAGGGCATGTAATGCTAAATCAAAATTTATGTAGCACTCACATGCTCCACATAGCATACATTCAACATATACCATACTTACTATTGAATCCACTAGGATATATTCCAACGTTGATGTCCCTCATCTCTTCACTCTGAAGAGGAATGCGACAGGTATACACCCCCTGATCACCAGCTGTTAGGATATTCTGACTGAGTGCGTTCGCTACTCTTAGTTCCCCAGTCCGTGGGTGGGAAATTGCAAAGATATCACCAGTAGTAACTGTACTTTCATCTGGTCCAATGAGCATGCCAACATTCCTCATCATTGAGTCAGAGCGACAGAAAAAAACGAAATAAAATCCAAATCTGGCTGTACCAAGGGAAATGACAATCCCGTTGTTTGGTAGTGATCTTGGGACTTCAAGGTCACCAGTTGAAGCACCATTGAATACATGTACTCCAGCACCTTGAAGGCAATAAATTGCAACATAACTCTTTGATAGCATGGAATTAAGAACTAATGCATGTACATGTACATTAATAGCATCTTGCTTACCCACAACATCGAAGCTGATTGTTTTACTTCCACTTATCAATCCACTAGTGGCCGTGCAGGTGTGGTTGCCAATGTCACCAGTGCGAACAGCTGCTCGTGTAACAGATGTTGAATTTGCAGTCTGGAAAGGACAGTCTCTGCAGGTGGATGACCACTGGTAGCTCACAGGATCAGTACCACCCACTGCTGTGCAAGTGACAGTCACTGGACCAGAGGCTGCTCTGTACTCATTGGGACCCAGCTCAGCACCAGGAGGAGGTATGTAGGAGACAGTTATGCTAACCTCCAGCTCTGGTAAGAGAGACGTAATGGCCGGTAAATTATTATTGATTCCACATTCTATAGCAGTTGCAGGTAACTATATGTATAGCTACTAGCTACTAGCCTTGTCCCATGCAAACCCTTGCTTTGCACATTCAGAAGGAACAGTTAGTTATGTTGCTGTGTTTCCAGCTGAATTTCTTTCAAAGGGAAGTTGATACAAGGAAACAAGTTGTTATTACAAGATAACTTTACTGATTATGTAAGGACATGTTAGGTGTGTATGTGGTCTGCGAAATACAGCAACTTTTCATTCAATCCCTGTTTTGTGGTCATTTATTTGCTCTCAAAATAAATTAACCTGTCAGAGTTCAGTAACAAAAAAGCGTAAGTGGTTTGGTACAAGATGCGTCACTTAAAATACTTTTGGGGCCACACAAATCACTTGTCCTCACCAACTGAAAAGTGGAAGGAGAGTCCTGAGCTGTATCTCCAGAACTACGTAAGCTACAAAGTTCCCTTTTTTACATTATAAGTAGTTACTTCTGTGCTCTCTGCGAGCACTTATCCCAGCTTCTAGCGCTTTCAGTGTAACAGAATGCTATGCATCCAACTTTGAATGTCACTTTTACACCGTTTCCTCGCTTTCTATTTCCTTTAATATTTATTCATAGATTGGGGTTACTGCTAACTTTCCTTGCTGTGCCGTAGATCTTAATGGTATATATATTATGTGCTGAAGCACAAAATCTCAGCTGTAAAATCTTTTGCCGCAGGTTGGGCAAAAATCGAAAAACTGGCATTTTGTCGAGAGAGGCATAAACGCACAGCTGCCCAGGACTGCAGTAACAATCGTACGCTCAAAATAAACTGCCTGTCATACGCTTTTCGTGTTGTATAACACGGATGCGTTGCTGCAAAAGCCATCTTGCAAAGATATCTCTACATAGTGGCTGTCATAACTGCACATGCTCAATAACTTGATCTTAATTAACATGACAGTAGCAGTGCAGGTATATGTGTCAGAGAGAGTAGCCCGTAGTGAAGGAATATCTAACGTGATTCCGTACACTCCAGCTACAGCAGGCATTTCAGGGATGAGTCATTGGCTGTGTCTATAGCGGTTGGCCCTGTATACGTCTCCACATGTTCCTGTGGGCGCTATGGCGACCTAATCACATCGCTCTTAGATATACAGAAGCCATATTACTATGTAAATGCAAAATCGCATAATTTCACAGTCGAGTACGATACCTATGTATAGGTTAGAGACCGGATGCGAGTCACTACAAAGTTTTAGAAACCGAGGGGGAGGGGCGTGAATGTTGCAATAGTGACTGAGGCGAAGCTGAGGTTACTATTGCAACATTCTCGCCCCGACCACGAGGTTTCAAAACCGAGTAGTGACTCGCATCGGTCTCTAACCGGCTTAGAGCATGAGTGCAGAGAATGGAGACAGTCCGTCTATCCTTGCTAGTTCGTGGGATCCACCGCCAAGTTGTTTTTGCCCATCTGAGTTTGATCTTGCCATGATAAGCCTCCAGAACTGCCCCAAGGCCTAGCCCAAGGCATCACAGTTGTGATTTCTAGCCGTTTGTACAGCTGCCTCAAGTTGTCTTAACTACAGCGGTATCGTTTTTGCGCCTCTGTCACTGGCAAACATCCAGCTGGTACTATGATGGCCAAGTATAAGCAACAACAACTGCAGCACTTACCCACTCCATTAGCTTTCTACCCGCTGTGTAAACGGCTTTGTATATAAATGCTACGCTTACTTCTGTTAGCTTTATGCTACATGTAGTACAATTCAGCATTTGTACATGCCAGATGTTCATGATTTATGTAAGGCTTCCCAGGTCTCTATCTGGCAACCGCAGGTCACTAACTGGCAACTTAGTGACCCGCCACTTAGTGACCTGCAGACTACGCTGCTGCTACTCATTACATCAAAAGGAATTATGCTCTAAGTATAGGATAGAGCCCTCCCTAGAGGGAACTAACCGACTTAAGCGCCTGTGGGAATCAAGAGAAACCAAGGAAGTGTTAATTGGGTCGAGGGCGAAGCCGGAGACACAATTAACACTTCTGAGGTTTTCGAGGTTCTGGTGTGCTGTAGTTTCTACGTTATGGTAGAGGAGGACTGTGCGTTTAACGCTTTCGATTTTGATGGATTTGAACTGAACGTTGACGACTCTGAAGATTTCAAGCTCGGTAACAAAGAAAACAGTAAGCGGTTTGGATCTCCCCTACCTGAGAATGCAATAGTGCGGGCTATCTGTGAACGAGTAGCTAGTTGCAAAAACACGAAAGGCAACGCACTGGGCAGTCAGTGTTTTTCAGTCGTGGTGCGATGCTCATAAGGATCAAGGATCCAAGACGTCGATCGATAAGCTAGCAGATCTGTTGCCTTGATGCAAGCCAAGACGAAACACTTTACCCCCCAGCCACCCTGATGCAGCTGGTTGTACGAATACGTCACTTTTGAGAGAATGGCCAGCCTAGTGTCTTAATTTTTGGTGTCAAAGACCATCGCTTTGCACACACTCGTAGTACCCTTGATGCACGAATGAAGACGCTGTTGAAGGAGAGCGTTGGAACAGATGCTAAGCAAGCGCAGCCATTGTCATTGGAACAAGAAAATAAGCTATGAAGCCTCACAATTTTTTCGTTGAACAGTGGATGGGGCCTTACCTATGCCGGTACAACTGCAGGCTGTTTGGCCTCCGAGGCAGAAATGAACATAGATCTTTAGATTTTAATAGCCAGCCAATTGCTTTTAAATGCAGTTTTTTATTGTTTCATTCATACTAAGCGCTTATGTTTAATTGTTTGTCTCTGTTAAATTACCCTGGACTGACCGGCTGATTTCAAAGGGTCTATTAAACTACCCTGGACTAACCGGCGACTTCAAAGGGCAAGCGGGGGTTTAACCTACTTAAACGCCTCGGACTAACCGGAAACCATCAAAGGAATATGCTTATTAATTATTCATGTGTGGTCTAAAGCGATACAGGCATGGATTGGTTAGTTTCTCGAGCCAACAGTGCCGCAGTGTGCACGTACTCGGCGGTGGCTCGCGAGACTAATATACTGCAGCATGAATACTGTTTTGTATCAGTCAATCTAGCGTACTATATACCGTCATCACGCACCACCATAGTAGAGTAGACGCACCATGCTCCATACCTTGAGCTGTTGAAACTTTAAGCAGTACGGAAATAGCCAAAACTGCCCACACGCCGTGCACCCAACTCATCTTGAAACCAGCATACACCGACTCGTGGCGTGGATTTGCAGCTGATGCAAATACTGCGACAAATCCTGTCCAGACTCCGCCCACTTCTGTAGCCACGTACGTGGGTGCGGTCTGGGCACGAGACTACCACGTGGGTCGATCGCGAACGCGTACGCGTAGTCGTGCGTATGTAGACGTCACCTAGCGTACGCGTGTTCAATAGAGCGTTTCGTCTCTGACGCGCTATGACGTCATACGCACGTAGTGGTGTACAGCTGGTGCTCAATTTGAGATAGTTGCGTACGAGAATCGTTACGTTTGAATGGCTAAGCTCTCTCCTTATGCTGAGAAACTATGTGACGCAGCAAAAAAGAGATACCTGGAGAAGCTAGAGTTGACAGACAGTGTTGATCCCTTTCTATTAAGTAACCCTGCAAGTCTGAAGAGTTTAACTAACGCTATACCTCAAAGTCTTCCACCTGTCGAGGCCAGTGACCTCGTATCCTACCTTGTACTGCAGACTAGTTTTCTGACCCCAAAACAGTTCAAAGCTCACAAATCTCTTGAGGCCTAGCTACAATCAGTTTGTCTGTGGCTTGGTAAAGGATGTGCGCGCATGGAGTTTTTGGACCTGTGCTATGAGATGTGCATTCCTACGCTCTTGCTGGCAATGAGGGTAGATGTGTATGTGTATGTACCTGTTGTATAATAATATTACATTTATGTTATGTAGGTGCGCCACTCCCAGCGATGCAATGAAACACCGCTGAGCTGCTGGATAATCTGCCAAAGTACGGGTGAAATATGTTGTGCCCATTGCAACTGTATGGCAGGTCTTGGTGAAGTATGCACCCATGTAGCAGCAGTTTTATTTTTTCTGGAAACGTCAGCCAGATTGAATGAAAGGAGTACATGCACACAAGAGAAATGCCAATGGGTGGTTCCAGGCTTTCAAAAGGAGATACCGTACTCTCCTGTCAAAGCGATTGACTTTACATCAGCAAGGGGGAAAAAGACCAAGATAGACAGTGTGCTATCCATGGCCAGTGAACCCACACAGATGCCAGTTTCAACTCCGTCCCCATCGTCCAACACAGCTGCCGTAAAATCACCAGACTCTTGTGAGTTACGATCACTTTTTCAAACACTGAGTGAGTGTGGAACTAAACCTGCCGTACTTTCAGTTGTGTTCCCATATGCAAACAATTACACTCCAAAATCTTCTCAATCATGTTTCCCACAGCCTTTGCAAACACTGTTTCACCAAAAATATTTCAAAATGGACTACATTGCACTGTTGAGTGCCTGTGAGACATTTGGAATTTCTATCACTGATGAGATGGCACAAGCTGTAGAAAGAGAAACCAGAGCTCAGAGCAACTCCAAACTCTGGTTTACTTTCAGAGCCGGACGAATAACAGCATCAAGGATGAAGTCAGCATGCTGTACAGATCCTGCCAATCCAGCACAAAGTTTGGTGAAAGTAATTTCATATCCTGAGGCATTCAAGTTCACAACAAAAGCTACTTCTTGGGAATGCAAGCATGAAAAGATAGCACGAGACGCATATACCAAGACAATGACACGAAACCACAATGACTTTGCAGCGACGGACATTGGTCTGGTTCTTAATCCTCAATGGCCGCACATCGGTGCCTCACCCGATGGGTCTGTAAGCTGCAGTTGTTGTGGAAGAGGCGTTGTTGAGATTAAGTGTCCCTACTGTCATAGATGGGATGAAATAGCAGATGCAGTTGCTCATGACAAGAACTTCTGCTTGAAGCGTGGACCTGATGGAGCATGCTACCTGGATCATTCACATGCATACTATTACCAGGTGCAAACTCAACTGTTCGTGTGTGGTGTAGCATATTGCGACTTCGTTGTTTGTACTTTTGCAGCTGAACACTGCGAGCCGAGTATCCACATTGAGCGTGTTTCAGCGGATGAGAACTTGTGGTCAAGTTGCGTTAGAAAATCATCGTATTTTTTCCGTTTGTGTGTGCTACCTGAACTCCTTGGACGGTGGTATTCAAGGCCATGTATGAAGGAGCGTTCCGAAACGAGCTCGGTAACTACTACAGATGCTGAGCCTGGACCCTCAGAAGAGACTGTAAGTGTGTACTGCTACTGTCGACAACCTGAAGAGGACGAAATGATAGCTTGTGACAATCCACACTGTCCCATTGAATGGTTTCACACGAAGTGTTTGAAGATCAAGGCAGTACCCAAGGGAAAATGGCATTGCCCCGACTGCCGCAAGTTACCAGAATGCAGAAAGGGCGGGGTAAAAAGGCGAAAAAAAGATGTCCAGTGATAATATTATTAGCAATCACTCCCATGGTCAAAAAACTTGTCTATAAAAATGAAACTAAAAGGCAGTCTAATCAATGTAGCTAGCCTACCAAAGAAATAAGATAGTTCAGAGTTGTCAGAACCCTAGTCTCGTGCCCAGACATCCACGCCTTTCCGGCGAAGAGTGCACAGCGATGGGGAGGAGCGACGGTCTGGGCATGAGACTAGGAAAGGACCTGAAGCCACTCAGCCCATAATTGAAAGCATGGGGGTTAGGTACCCTCTTGCAGCTGGAAGTTAGCTGACATTTGCAGCTACAGTGCCATCTACTATGAGGGTGGTTACTTTTCGAATTATTGTGACTACTTGTGGTTTATGGTTTCCTGTTGCTATGAGACAACAGCTGGAGTATATAACTGTACAGTAGTCTGCACACTACCTTCCTGTGATGAACTAATTGCTGTCACTTCCTTCAGCTATGCCTACTTATAATGAGAGTTCTCACACAGATGAAATTGCTATCCCTGTAGACATCTAGACTTGTTCCCAGGCTTCTGCACAGCTTTTTGTCGCTTGTAGTTCAGGAAGACTGCGGCCTGGGAACGAGGCTAGTAGACATCTAGCTACATTCCCCCCGTGTCAAAAGGGTGCAGCCAACAGCATGGCTAGACAGCTGTAGCTGAGTGTAGGTCCCTCAAAAAAAAATTCAAATATTTATACTTTATAAATACAACTACAGGTTTCTACTTTAAACATTCTCTACTAAAACTTATTTGATGACCTGTACAATTGAAATTCTGACAGTTATAGCAATAGCACAAACTACACTGCAATGAGCATAACACTGTATGGCAAATACTTGTATGCAGCAACACTACTTGACAAACTCATGACAAAAAGTGCATGTATACAAAAAAAGTAGCTACTGAGTGGGTGAGGGAAGGTCATAAGGAATGGCGGCATACTCATGTTCCATTTCCTGATCATCAGGGTGAAGTACTGTTTCATAAGGAGATGCAGACTGCTGTGTTAAAGCGGGTTTCTTTATTGAGCATCCATAAGCTGGATTGGTATCCACTGGTAGAGTGTCCTGATGAGAGAGCTCAGTTTCATTTGCCGGGCTATAGAGAGTTTAAGGAATGAATAATATTAATACTTGCAGTTGGCAACTGTTACATCAAAGTCACATACCTTAAAGATTTCAGTTTTCCCTTCTGTGTGACTATCACCACAACAGTGATGACACTGAATGTGAGAACCACACATATACCTGCATACCTGCGATTACTCCACCAACTATGGCTCCTATGCTTTCAGTCACGCTTTGATCCATTGATACACAGTCTTCCGATAGAAATGAGTGTAGCTGAGTTGGGCAATTTGCATCAACATTAACTCTCGACATACTTGGGCCCACAACGAATGATGGAGCACTCTGCACCCATTGAGAGACAAAATCTACCAGCTGAGCTGCTGTGTAAGTAGCACTAGCATATACGATTTGAGCTCTGAATACTACATTATTTCCAATGCTTCTGCAGCTGAATTCATTTCTTTGAATATTGTCTGGGGTAAAAGCACACGAGCACCTCATACTCACTGCATTGACGACAGCGGAAATAATTTCTTTAAATTTTTGATCAGGACTGTTGACCTGAAAGGGGGAAAAATGGACTGATGCTATAGAGATTAGTCAGCTTTGTGCTGATCCACTCACCACCCAGGTTGCACAGTCACCAACTGTAAGTATCCACAATTGGAAAAGTGCAGTAGTCAGAAATGCTGCATGTATAGGTGAACAATTAGTTGAATGCTAGTATCCTCCATCTTGAAAATAGTGGAAGAAACAAACATGCTTCCATCCCCAGTAAGGCAAAGAAATAACGCTAAGGGAAAATGCAGCTAGAGTTTGCAACACTCTTGTACTTGTTGCATAATGCGATATTAGCTACAAGGTTGAAAACAAGATTTGCAAGCTGTTGAAAACAAGATTTGCAAGTCAAGTTTGAGGAAAGCATTGTACACTGCAAAAATCAAAGGATGGTTTCAAACCAGCTGGGGTTATCTCAGTTGCAGTCTACAAAACAATGTGTACGTAAACAAGTAGATCACTTTACCACCAATTTCAGAAGAAAGGAAAGAGCCATTAGGACAATTAGTAATACATATCTTGTTCCTAGTTTCACCAAAGAAAAAAAAAAGATTTAGCTTGGCTTCCTGAGTAAGATCACTTTACCACTCTATCTCTCCAATTTCAAAAGAAAGGAAAGATCCATTAGGACAATAATTATTAGTAACACATATCTTGTTCCTAGTCTCACCAAACAAATAGCTTGGCTTCCTGAGTAAAGTGATCTTATTGCACTGCACGTAACTGCACATTCTCTGGTACTGGGGCTGCAACTGAGGTAACCTTAGGTGGGTTTAAACAAACCACTTTATTTTTGCAGTGTAGATGATGATGCTAAGTGTGTCCTGTTGAGGGCATTGTGAATGGTGCTTTTCTATATTGATAAGCAGGAGATATATTTATAGCCGACTTCGATAGCTCTAAGTCTCATGCCTACACGTGTATGCATTTAGTGGCCTTTTAGTATGTTTTACGTTTGAGACCCAAAAAATGTCATGTAGCCATTCCAAAGAGTTGATGGTTACAGCCATCCTGGTTAAATTCACGCAAGCAAACTGGTGCAGAAAGTTGAAAAGCTGCGGAGTTGGCATCCACTTGTGTGCACGTTGTTGTTGCATCTCCGATCAACTCAAAGCCCAAATTACACGCGTAGGTAGCAGTGTCACCAGCGGAGTTGCCAATAAATGTCACCATGCCGTTGACAATGTCAACAGGATCAGGACACAGTGCTGCAGAGAAAATTCCATGCAGATAATTCAGTTAACGCACAGCAAACAAACACACACTGTCATTGGAGCCTATTTTTAATGGTGTGCAAGAAGTGATTAGATTAATAGATGACTTCGGCAGCTGTAAGCCTCAAATATTTTATCCAATGTCCTGTATGCATATCATTATATTTGCAGCCCTTTAGTATAGTGAATCTGTTGTACGTATGAGACCAAAAAATTGACATGTAGCTATTCTAAGGAGTTGATAGTTTTAGTCATTGAGGATACTCACGCCTGCAATCTGGTGGTGCAGGTTGAAATGCTGCAGAGTTGGCATCCACTTGTGTGCAAGCTGTCGTTGCATCTCCGATCAACTCAAAACCCAAATTACATGCATAGGCAGCAGTGTTTCCAACAGAGTTGCCAGTAAATGTCATCATGCTGTAGAGCAAGATTCATGTAAATAATTCTGTTAATGCACAGCAAACAAAAACACATTGTCTATGGTGCCTATCTAAAAATAGATTTACAGACGGCTTTCGGCAGCTGTAAGCCTCAAATATTTTATCTATTCAACACCACCACATTATTTATAGATGCCCGCCAGTCACAAAGTTTCCCCCCCATTGTACACTGACAAATGCTGTATGCCCACTTTGTACTGTTAATATTGTTGTGTCCGTCATTGTGCCAGCAGAGGAGGTAGCCTGGCAAGTATACTCCCCTCTGTGGGATGTCATTACAGGGTTGAATTCCAGTGTTCTGATGTATATATTAGTCGTTGTCTGACGTGTACTACTGACAGGAACACCATTGGGACCCATCCACTGCACAGCTCCCATCAGCGAGTCCCCCTCTGCCAGAGAGACAGTGCAAGTGAGAGAGAAGGACTCTCCTGCTGTTGGTGTCTCATACGGTGATACTGTGACTGTGAGAGGATCAACTGAAGGAAGAAATAGCAATTATCACTCTTCAGCTAAAGACCAAAGAGTGCGGAACCACTAGCCCAGATGTGCGTACACTTATTAGCTAACAACTGTAGCTCTTTTTTGCTGGAGAAACAAGTCACCACCGCGTGAATTTTCGCCTCTTACTTAGATAGTCGAACTCATCGAATTCTCATGCACGCTTAGCTATTTCTCCTTTCTCTGAAATTCTCACAGCATTAATAAACATGTACTACCAAACCGTGCACACCTAATGAATGCTTGTGCGCGAGGCTTACACTGCGTATGCGTATCTCTAGTAGTAAATGGACACATAAAATTTACAAGTTGAGTTTGAGGAAAGCATTGTAGATTATGCTGCTGTTTAACTGCCTGTTTTTTACTATCACAATTGTAATGAGAGAAGCAGCTAATCAGTCAAGTCTGATAGAGTACTGGTGTGAGACCACTTCCCAGAGCTGTATCCTGTACTCGTAAGGCAAGTTATGCCTAGCAAATTCTGACTAAAGTCTTTCAGAACATAACGTATGGCCAAAGAATCACAACAGTAATATAGCAGTACCTATATACATCGAGATGAATTAAATGATAAATCATTTCTTTACACTTAGACAGTCTCAATACTATAAGCAATACGGCCATATGGAGAGACTTACATTATCATGCAATTATAAGGAAGAAAACTTACATGCGATAAGTTTTTTGAAGCTGTGCCCAATGCATTTATAACTGTGCAGATATAAGTATGTCCAGTGATGTCAGTTGCTGCAGCATCGATGATAAGAACAGTTTCATATGTGGATAGCCTCCTGTCAGTTATTGTTTGTATCTGTGCGTAGGTGTCATCGGGGAGAGACAGTGGTTGGCTATCCCTCATCCAGGTCACAGCGGTGGCAGGGGAACCAGTAGAAGTACAGGTCAGGTTAGATAAGTGACCATAGGTGAATCCCAGGTGTGTGATGTTAGGAGGAGCTGGGAAGGAATAACGTACCCACCCTAATGATTTACTGACTAATAACGTGCAAATGGATATACCTTATCAAAGTCTTGGTTTTCGTTGTGAGGGTTAATAGTTGTGAATTGTGAGTGAATGCAATATATGTATTATGCTCTGGGGCATGTAATGCTAAATCGAAATTTAGGTAGCACTCATATGCTCCACATAGCATACATTCAACATATACCGTACTTACTATTGAATCCACTAGGATATATTCCAACATTGATATCTTTCATCTCTCCACTCTAAAGAAGTATGCGACAGGTGTACACCCCCAGATGACTAGCTGTTAGGATATTCTGACTGAGTGTGTTCTCTACTCCCAGTTCCCCAGGTCGTAGGTGTGTAATTGTAAATACATCACCAGTAGTGACAGTAGTTCTATCTGGTCCAATGAGCATCCCAACATTGTTCATCATTGAGTCAGAGCGACAGAAGAAACGGAAATAGAATCCAAATCTGGCTGTACCAAGGGAAATGACAATCCCATTGTTTGGTAGCGATCCTGGGACTTGAAGGTCACCAGTTGAAGCACCTCTGAATACATGTATTCCAGCACCTGCAAGGCAATAAATTGCAACATAACTCTTTGATAGCATGTTCAAATTGGAAGAACTAATGCATGTACATTAATAGCATCTTGCTTACCCACAACATCGAAGCTGATTGTTTTACTTCCACTTATCAAACCACTAGTGGCTGTGCAGGTGTGGTTGCCAATGTCACCAGAGTGAACAGCTGCTCGTGTAACAGATGTTGAATTTTCAGTCTGGAAAGGACAGTTTCTGCAGGTGGATGACCACTGGTAGCTCACAGGACCAGTACCCCCCACTGCTGTGCAAGTGACAGTCACTGGACCAGAGGCTGCTCTGTACTGATTGGGGCCCAGCTCAGCACCAGGGGGAGGTATGTAGGAGACAGTTATACTAACATTTAGTTCTGGTAGGAGATATATATATATATATTGGCTGTTGAAACATTAACCAGTTTGAGCTCATTTATGGTCCATATGAAAAAGCTAGGGAGTGGTGGGGGGCGAATGAGGCTGCAGATTTCTTACCTACAGTGATGTCCAGACTGGAGTGTGACTCACTACTACCCTGGACATTCTCAAATCCTGAAGCAGGTATGACAGTAGCAGTGCAGGTATATGTGTCAGAGAGAGTAGCCCGTAGTGAAGGAATATCTAACGTGATTCTGTACACTCCAGCTGAATCCATAACTAGCATTATAGTGGTGCTTCTCCCTCCTGGTCCACCAAGGCTTCCAGTCACTATCACATCACTGTCTACCACTGCTGGGTCTAGCTGGATGGTGCAGGTCAGGGTGAGAGGGTCTCCATTGTGGAGGATCACAGTGGCATTGGGGTCACGGCTCATAGCCAGTGTAGGGGGAGGGACTGTGAGAAAATCAAAATATGCATGCACACACATGCACCCGCACACACGCACGCACACACGCACGCACGCACGCACGCACGCACACGCGCACACGCGCACACGCGCACACGCACGCACGCACGCACGCACACGCGCACGCGCACACGCGCACACGCGCACACGCGCACACGCGCACACGCGCACACGCGCACACGCACACACGCACACACGCACACACGCACACCACACACACACACACACACACACACACACACACACACACACACACATATACACACAGTTGCTTACTCTGCAGCCTGTGGTTCAGTAATCATTTTACATCAACAATTTCTAAACTCACTGACCACACCAGTCCCGGCTCTATTTCCCTGCTTTGTGTGCACACAATAATTAGAGTATGGAGCCTGGAAACAATGATGCCTACAGTAGAGTCTCAGTAGTACATAGACCAATTTCATTTCCTAAGGAATTTGGTTAAGGGGAATTGGAGACAATAAAGTTCGGGGGAACGGTCTTTACTTATCTCACTAGAAACTTATCACAGTGTATGTGTGTTTGAGTGTGTGTGTGTGTGTGTGTGTGTGTGCATGTGTGTGTGTGTGTGTGTGTGGGTGGGTGGGTGGGTGCTTGCGTGCATGCTTGCGTGCGTGCGTGCATGCGTGCGTGCGTGTGTGTGCATGTGTATGTGCGTGCGTGTGTGTGTACGCATTTAGCAGGAAATATACATCTACTCACTTCGTACAGTTACTGTCTCAGTGTCCACGCTTATCCCTCCGTTGGATGTGGCCATGCATTGGTACTGTCCTCCGTGGGATGTCCTTACAAGGCCGAGTTCCAGTGTGCTTGTGTAAGTCATAGTGCAGTCATCAGTCATGGTATGTTGGGTGCTACCACTGCTGATAACACCATCAGGGCCTGTCCACTGCACTGACAATGAGTCTCCCACTGCTACAGTGACAGTACATTCGAGAGAGAAGGATTCTCCTGCAGTTACTGTTTGACTCAGTGAGGACACTGAGACTCCGGGAGGAGGGACTGAGGGATGGAAGGAATAGCAAGGAGATAATGCAATACATTTGGTATCACTGAGCAGACCTATTCTACAATGTTCTTATCCGATGGGTGTCAATAAATAGGTTCAGGTGTGATGTAGTAAACTTACAGTATGTTTGTGAATCATTTCCCAGTGCATTAGTAACTGTACAAGTATAGGAGCATCCGTCAATATCAGATATGGTGAGCACATTCTCATAAGTGGACAGCCTTCTGTTGGTCACAGTCTGTGTCAGTTGGTAGCGGCTTCCATCAATGGTCAGTGGTTGCCTGTTCCTCGTCCAGGTGACATTGGTAGCAGGAGAACCAGTGGAGACACAGGTCACATTAGGGGACGTGAATCCATTGACTAATGTGATGTTGGGAGGAGCTGGGGAGGAACACAATACTATAGCTATGAAAATGTCATCCATTTCATGGAGTGCTTTAGAAATGAATGGGAATGTGGTGGTTGAGGTACGAGCTGGAGTGAAGATATAGTATTGAGGTGTGAAAATTCATAGAGAGAATGTGATGTGATGGGATGGTGGTGCATGATATTATATAACATTGGCAAGGAACATATACTCAACTGCATGTTTGTGTACTTCCATCACATGTGTTTGTATTATAGGTGATTTGGTTCTATAAAGTTGGAAGGGAGTTTAGGTTATAAAGAAATACAATTAATTTTTGCGGCAGGTGAGTCAGAATTTAAAATGGTGGCTATTTTGACCACAGATTGCAAGGTGGATACTAGTCTCGGCCCCAGACCCTCCCTGCACTCATAAAAAAAAGGAAGGAAAGTGCCAGAAGAGGGTCTGGTGCAGTTGATACAGAAGGCCTCCATGGGATGTAGCTTGTATGGCTTACTGTGGGTGAGATAATTGAGGCGGGAAGTTCCAAAGTTAAGTGAGTGCTAAAAAACTAGTGTAAACAGTGCAGAGCTATATATACAGCTATGCGTGAGAAACGGGAGGCGTGAATATTCTAAATGTCATTAGTTCCCAATCAACCAATCAGATGATTGGACCCTCTGAAATTCCGCGGATTGCAAATTATTCTGTATCAACTGCACCAGACCCTCTTCCGCACTTTCCTTCCGTTTTTTTTTTTTTGAGAGTGCAGGGAGGGTCTGGGGCCAAGATTAGGTGGATACATGTATACATGTCCATTGTAATTATGAACACCAGAAAAAGCAGCTTGTCGAGGCTACATTCAGATGCTTTCCATGAATATCTCAAGGGCAGTGTGAAAAATAAAATACCTGATTAGGTTGACATACTTCAAAGCTTAAATATTCATCTAAAAAGTAAAAGGATCATTCTTGTTAAGAAAAACAATGGGTGAGTGCTGGGCCTATCAAACATTTAAGGGCAAGAAGGATGTTCACTGAAAATGGTGGTCGAACTCCCAACGGTTCTTCTCTTTTATGCAAAAACGTATTTATCAACCAGGTAAACATACGGCAAGGCTGAAAATTCTTTTAAGCCCAATCTAATATTCACACGTGTGGGCAGGTGTGTGTAGGAATATGTAATACTTTTTAAAATAATTATACTTGTACTCTCTATGTGAAAAGCACTGTAGCCTTCTGCTTAGCTAACTAGCAGTATCTATGGGACCCAAAACAAAGCGCTATGGACTTGGTCACCATTGCTACTCAACCTCTGGCCTTCTGTCACATACAACAGTCCTTCCACTCACAGTGAGTGATAATTGAAGGTCCAGGTTCAAACCATGACATATAGTATTATATACATGTATAATTCTAACAGTTAGTGTACTGCATTACTTACTACTAAATCCACTGGGATATATTCCAACATTGATATCTGTCATCTCTCCATTCTGAAGAGGAATGCGACAGGTGTACACCCCCTGATCACTAGCGGTTAGGTTACTTTGCTTCATGGATATGCCCTCTACACGAAGCTCTCCAACTTGTGGGTTAGTGATCTCAAAGACACCACCAGTGGTGACATTAGTTCCATCCAGTCCAATGAGTGTCCCAACATTCTCCTTCATAGAATCAGAGCGACAGGCAAAGCGAAAACGATACTGTGGATCAGTGTTATTGGCAATGATAATCCCATTGTTAGAGAGCGATCCCCGATCACCAGTTGAATTTCCCCTGAAAACATGTATTCCAGCACCTGTAGATGTATACAGATGACTGCTACTAGACATTACGTACATGCATGCAACAATGGCATAGCATGCAAGTATACATAGCTAAGCTGCTGTGTTTTGTATGAAGTGGACATAAAAAGCTAGTCCTTCACCAACTGCCATAAGCACCAACAACATACATGATATATATATATATATATATAACTTACCCACAATTTTGAAGTTGACACTTGCACTTGTATTTACAGCTACTGATCCATTTGACTTCATAGTGACTGTGCATGTGTGGATGCCATTATCACCAGAGTGTACGGCTGCTCGGGTAATGTTTGGTGAGCTAATATTATCGAACGTGCAGTTCCTACATGTGGATGACCACCGGTAGGTCACATTACTAGCTCCTCCTGAATTGCAAGTGACTATCACTGGACAAGAGGCTGCCCTGTACTCATCAGTGTCCAGATTAGAACCAGGAGGAGGAGTGTAGTCCACAGTTATGCTGACATTCAGAGCTAACAGAGATAGCAGTGTAAATGGTCATAGCCTTTCACTAATGGAGCTTAAAACAATATTATTTTCTGATAAAAACAACAGCAACGGCAGCTTGAAATATTTTAAAACAACAACAACAACAACAACAACAACAACAACAACAACAACAACAACAACAACAACAGCAGCAAAACATCTGGGAACTTTTCAACAGAAAAATGCACCCAAGGCTCATGCAGCTTGGCGACAGGTCAGGCCGAGATGTAGCTATCTGCAGCTATATAATGCACACAAGCAGATAAGTAACCAAACAGTACAGTGAATTACGTGCCAACTGTTGCATAGCATTTCTGGCTCAAAGAATGATCATTGTCCCAACAACACTTGAGAGTGAGATTTGGATACGTAACATTAACCTTGAACTCCTTCAAATGTATGCTAATGGCATTTTAAACTCCACTTTTAAATTTTATATGCAGTGTCTTTTTAGCTACAACAATGTCACTTATGGTAGCTATAGGAATGGACTACTGCGTAATTACATGCAAAAATAACCACTAGCCGTACCTTGTTCAGCAACGGTGAATTCTTCAAGTAACATGGATACAGTCAAAACTACCCACACGTACGCGTGCATCCAATTCATGATCGCCTCAGTCGCCGTACTGCAATAATCTCCATGCTGGGCTGCACAATAATCCGAGTGTTCTGTTCTATAACACTTACCCCTGCAGGTGTACCAGGCCGAGTGAACCTTTAATTGGGAATCTCACGCTGTTGATTGGTCCGGGTGATGCAAATCTCTTGCATAAGACAGCTATTGGTTCTTGCTGTCACCGTCAGGAAAATGCCTGGAACACACTGAAGTCGTATATAGAACCACCCCCATGTCATGCTAGAGGTACACGAACTTGTTATGACAAGCAGTCACAATGAAACCATTCCCATGTGTAGATAATCATCTAAACAAACAATAAAATCACATGGATAGTTCCAATATACATATTACCAAACATGGAGCTGTCACTGTTATTAATAATGACTGAAAATTCTAAAATGTATACATGTACAATACATAATAATCACTGCATGTAGCTACATTTGGGAACAATGATAGTCACTTGCAAGTGGGAACAGGTGTGGGTACCCAGTCTCATCTCCAGGCCTTCCCTTCACACACTAATTGAATGGAGGGAAGGCCTGGGGATGAGTCTCCCATAACAAATATTGAACGAAGCCATGTGACTTCTTAGAGGAGTAAAACACAAACACCTGGGCTGCATACCATTGGTGGACTGATTGTGATAGGCTGGACTCGACTGGACTCAAAATGTCTGCAACTAGCTACATGTACACAGCAGTTGCTTGCTGGCTTATTTAACTGTGTGTAACTTGCCGTACATGCATGGAACTACGCTTTGCGTGTCTGCGCTGCTAAGGACAGGTCAAAGGTCACGGCATGTATATCTTCATAGCAGGATTCGTCAATGAGTATGGAGCAGACTGCAGCTACTAAAGTTGCTGTGTACGTACTTATATAACTTGATATCTTGCTACAGGCATGCTCCATACTTACCGAGGAGTCCTGCTTCGGAGTCTTATTGCATAAGCATGTGACCTTTGACCTGTCCCTAACCGTACAGACACACATTGTAGGGTAAGTTGCAAAACTATAAGTTAACACCCCCTTTCTAGAAGTTGTAGTGTAGTTCTGGACACTTTGAGTCCATTCCAGTCCGTTCCATTCCAGTCCAGTCCAGTTCACCGATTGTATAAAGCCAAACACCTGTGGAAATATGAGACAGAGTTAAAAATAAGGCTTTGGGTTTGGCTGGCCAAAAGGAAATTTTGATTGGCCATCTGTACAATTTGATACAAAATTAATATGATCAAATTTGGGTGGCATTGTAGAAAAGTGCACGGAAATGGCCAGTGGCCAGCTGTTATTCTGAGCTCTGTGAGACAGTGCAGGGTTAAGACAACTTTTTTTTTAAATAGCCCAACAACATAAAGATAATTAATATTGCATTTCAAATAGCAATAATTACATAACCTTGAAAATAATTTTAAAAAACTCAGTAACAGTTTTATACCAACATGGCCAAGGTTTCATTCACTGCTAGCTCCCATATCCTACATGTACATATAATATAATAGCTATCTGGGATCCTTGTCATATAGCAGTCGCTGCAGTGTCATGTATGCGTATCACGTAGTTACAGTTGCTTACTTCATATTCCAGCAATTTACTATTTGAATCCAGATGTACGTAGGACCTGGTGATGTCTATTAGTGATGGCTACACCCCACAATGTTACTATATATCCATGCTAGAAAAATGTCTTAGCTAGTTATTTTGTTCTAAACCTCAGATAATCCACAGCAAAAAAAGTGGAATTTTCTAAAATGCGTTACAAGGAAATTTGACAGGAAATCTGGCATTTCAGGTGCATGCAGGGTAGTATAGTATAGGGCAGAATTTCATCATTTTAAAGGAAATTCTGCCCTATCCTATACTACACTGTACCAGAAATGCCAGGCTTCCTGTCAAATTTCATTGTGACGCATTTCAGGAAATTCCACTTTTTTTCCAGTGTATCTATTATATAGCTACGTATCACAGTGGTTTTCTTATAAACCTTTACCATTATGATGTAATGAGCCTGGGGGTAAAAGGAGGCACTAAATGAAGAACGTGCGTGTTTTTGTGGTTTTATGTAAGTTTTAAAGATGAAACATGTATGCCTCCGATCCATGTAAATTTTCTATTTACTGCTTACTTTTACATCATAATTAATTGAAGATAATTATGTACCTCATGATAGCTACTGCATGACTTTATTGTGCAATGTAAAAACAATGTACACACAATGCAGAATGATTGTAGCATTAGCTGATTGTCACAGTTACTATTATTATTTACGGCGTAACAACTATGTAGTGCAGTAGTTAACACAAAGTGGCTATGTCCTTCTAAAATTGAATCTCAGAGTTTAGACCACTTCTTGAAAGTTACAATATGTTTCAAAGCTGCCCACAAACTCTTTCAGTACCTCATGACAATGAATGTATTGTTCCTACAGGGAAAAACAAAACATGTTGTGGTCAGTCAGAAGTGACTACAACTACTACATGAATGTGTTCTTCCTAGCCAAAGCAGACTATCACTGCTTGAGTTCTCCCACAAACTCACCACACTCTGCACCAGGCCTGGACGGTTGAGACGGGCTGACTTGATGAACTGAAAGACATCAACCACACCCTCAGTCTTCAGCCTCTCTATCTGAGCATGCATGCAGATGAACGCACCCGTACGATCCATTCCATCCCTAGTAAGTAAAGAAGAAACGGAAAGAGCTTATGCCCCATTAAATGTCGCTAAAGACCATTAAAGTAGTACTAAAATAAGGACCGTCTGGACAATCATTAAGGACCGTCTGCTACTATACAGGATGAAACTACCTGAATTAAAGGTAGAACCTTCTAACCAGTTAGTAGTAGGTAATGAAGAAACAGATAGAGTTTATGCCCCATTACATGTCGCTAAAGACCATTGATACATGTACGAAAATAATGATCGTCTGAACAATCACTAAGGACCGTTTGCTACTATAGAGGATAAATCTACCTGAATCAAAGATAGAAACTTCCTAGCCTGTTAGTAGTAAGTAAAGTAGAAACGGAGAGAGTTTGTGCCCCATTACCTGTCGCTAAAGACCATTAACACATGTATTAAAATAAGGACCGTCTGGACAATCAGTAAGGACCGTCTGCTACTATAGAGGATGAAACTACCTGTACAAGCTTACTAGCCTGTTAGCAGTAAGTAATGAAGGAACGGAGAGAGTTTGTGTCCCATAACATGTCGCTAAAGACCATTGATACTGGACAATTACTAAGGACCGTTCACTACTATACAGGATGAAACTACCTGAATTATTTAAGGTAGAAGCTTCCTAGCCTGTTAGTAGTAAGTAATGAAGAAACGGAGAGAGGTTGTGCCTTATTACACACTAAAAGGTCTATAATAGATACAACATACTTTGAAATGTGAAGAGGAGTGCAATCTTTGCTTCTCAGGAGTGCAACAAATTATCTAACTTCCCTAGCTGTATTTAAAAACGCAAGGGATGTAAAGAAGTAGAGGTTGTAAACCATTCTTAGAATGTAGCCTAACTTGCATAAAAAGGACAAACAAATGATCTATAGTAATTGCCTTTGTATTTACTGTAATAAGAACAAAGAAAGAAAGGTAAATCCTCACTGTTGAAATAAAGAATTAATGATATTTTTTTTTAGAAGATGTAGTTGCAGTTGTAAGAAAATTAGAAAGAATTCAAGCGCGAGACATTCGGCAGAGGCGTACGAACGGAGATGTGCACGGCCGCCCACGCGCTGGTAGTTGACCTTTGACCTTTAACCTTTTGCACTTGCGCTTTAATTGGAAACCGTGGTTCTTAATGACTGGTCCTATAGCGCGTTTTGCGTGTTAAATAATACTTCTCTTGTCTAGTCGCTATGGTACGAGGAGTATGGATTCTGATTGTTGTACTTGTTTGTCTCGGCCTTGTTGCTGTAGCCCTGTATAGGTCTAGCTCTTCGCCTCCGCAAGGATTCGAAGGCATAGCTCGACCGAGCGCTCTACCAAGCGAATTGGGGGTGGCACGCGAGAAAACGAGCGAGCCTCCTGTACCTGCACTCGTGGACACGACCAGCGATACCACTCATATCGCTAATGGACGCATCGGCAGTCAAGGTATGTCAGTTTGAGCATAGATAATATATACTAGGAAGTATATATCTATGGTTTGAGTCTATGAACCAGGACTTTGTGTAAAAAAGTAGTGGTTAAACTCCCCTCACTCAAACTGTCCTTTAACCATTGCTTATCCATGGCAAACACACCCACACAGTGGCTGACCCTATCCCTGATGCCGAGCTGCCACAGTCTACCACTAGCAAAGCTACCGTGAAAGACCTTCCAAACATTGTATTCATGATGGCAGACGACTTGGGCTATGGTGATCTGCACTACACCGGCGGACAAGCAGAAACTCCAGTTTTGGATGCCATGGCTGCAGGCCGTAACAGCATCCAGCTCACGAGATACTATGCAGGTGCTCCTGTGTGCTCTCCCACTAGAGGTACTGTGCTGACGGGGCGTAACCACAACCGCTACTGCATTTGGACTGCTAATACAGGGATGGGAACTGCGGATTTTCAAATCCCATCGCCGATGCCCTTGCCACCATCTGAAGTAACAGTGGCCGAGATACTAAAAGAAAACGGGTATCGAACTGGAATATTTGGAAAGTGGCACGTTGGTGACTTGAAGAGTGCCGAGGGATCTTCTAAACAATACAATCATAAATGGCCGGTTTCTCATCCAGGAATGCATGGATTTGACGAGTGGTGGGTGACAGAGCGGTCAGCGCCCACGGCAACCATAAACTGTGGGTGCTTCAAAGGAGCAGCGTGTACCTGTGGACACTATCCCAGTCGACACCCATGTACCAATTACCACTCTAGGGATCCGCACACAGATAAGTTGGTCTCATTCCCTAGCTCAATCGAAGGTGACGATTCTCACTTCATTGCAAAGCAATTTGATCAATTCTTGCAGAAAGTACGTAAATCTGGACAGCCCTTTTTTGCCTACCTGCCCTTCCACACAGTACACCACCGGTATGTTGCCACTAAGGAGTATGGTAAGCGCTATCTCGACCAAGGAATGGGATTGGCACAGGCTGACTACTTCGGTGCCATCACTGCAATGGATGATGCCATCGGTCAAATCCGTCTTCTACTCAAGAAACACAATGTTAGTGATAACACCATGCTCTGGTTCACTAGTGACAACGGCCCTGAAGCACCAACGCCTGGTAGGACTGGGGGCTTAAGGGGTCACAAAAGAGACCTGTATGAAGGTGGGATTAGGGTCCCTGGGATCATCGAGTGGCCTGCTGTGATCAAAAGCAACAGAATCTCTGATTATCCGGTTGTATCAAATGACTTTCTTCCCACCGTATGCGATATGTTGGGTGTTCAGCCCCCAAATGATCGTCAAATAGATGGTATTTCAGTTCTGCCTTTCCTTCGAAACAAAACCTCTACAAGAAGTAAACCTATTGCATGGGCTTATCAAATTTCAAATAGCTTCAGCAAAGGACAGTACCATGCAGCCCTAAGCAGTAACCAGTACAAGGTATTTGCTACCTTCAACGAGGGCAAAATGACAAGAACGGAACTCTATGACCTCAAGAATGATCGCAGTGAATCAAAGGACTTATCAGCCGAATATCCGAATATACTGAACCCGATGAAGCTAGAGCTTGAGAATTGGATGCAGTCTGTGATCAAGAGTGCTAGGGACGAGGTTCAGTGTTTAGGCCATTCGTTCCTCCGAGCATAGAGTTTTATAGGCATTATACAATGTCATGTAGCTATAAATCTGCTGTAATGTTTTTTTTAGCCAAGATAAAGAGTTGTTTTAAGCTATATACTATAGGTGTGCAGTTGCAACTTTGCAGTCTTATAATCTCGTAGTACATAAGTATAGGATAGACTACACCAAAGAGTGGGTTATGTGCCTATGTAACCCACGAGTTTGCGGTTATCCCGAGGCGAAGCCAAGGGATAAATGCAAACAAGTGGGTTATAGCGCATAACACACGAGTGGGTGTGGTCTATCTGACTTATACCACGTTGCGCATGCGTATAATCTTCGCTGCGTAGCAACGTAGCGAACTGATAAAAAGTGTGGGTTATGAATTATGTAACCCATACTTTTTAGCCAATCATTTTTATTGTTGATGATGTAATGTGGTATAACTTAGCTTAGATGTTTGCCCTTCTGTATGAAATTGTAGACATCTACATGTATAATGTGCCTACAGTTCAGCATACATGATACACTGCAAAATGGGAGGGCTATCCACCTCGATTACATGTATCACTGCAAAAATCAAAGGATGGTTTCAAACCAGCTGGAGTTATCTCAGTTCAAGCAGTCTACAAAACAATGTGTACGTAAACAAGTAGATCAATTTACCACCCTGTTTCTCCAATTTTAGAAGAAAGGAAAAATCCATTAGGACAATTAGTAACACTTTATGTACATTACCATGGCAACCACTTTTTCCCACGCTTATAGCACTCAAAGGAGGCCACATACAGGAATCATTGTTATACCAATGTACATTAAATCAGTTAAAGGTCAGTTTGGGTGAGGGGTTAAAATCCTCGGCTTCGCCTTGGACTTTAAATTCCCCTCACCCAAACTGACCTTCAACTATTACATAATATCTTGTTCCTAACCTCAACAAAGAAAAATGATTTAGCGTGGCTTCCTGAGCTGAGTAAAGTGATCTTATTGCACCGCATAAAGCTGCATATTCTCTGGTACTGGGGCTGCAACTGAGGTATAGCCTTACAATGTATGTGGGTTAACACAAACCACTTTATTTTTGCAGTGTAGGTTGCTTCACTTGCTGTTGTATATGCAAGCTGGTGTCTCTTGCATGACCTAATATTACCAGCTATATGGATGGATGAACCCATGCACACTGTGAAAAATAAGGTTTCCTGCTCTGAGTCCAGTAAGGAAACATGACAGATTTTTGATAGGATCCTCAAAGAAACACAATGACACGGCATGTTTCCCATGTCATTTAGAGAAACATGCTGTGTCTTCATGTTTTCTTGAGGTTCCTATCCAAATCTGTCGTGTTTCTTTACAGGTTTTCCTGGATGCAGAGCTGGGAATCTTTGTTTTATTTTTCATAGTGCATGCCAGCTGCATTTGTTATTGCATATACATGTACCCAGAATTCTTTTTGTTATTGCATGCTCCCACAATGCAGATAAGGACAGAACTGAACCAATATACTCATGCTTACTGTTTCCACGGGTATATGAATGAAGCAATGAATAAACTAGCCACAGTACATAACCAGCTGTCCAAGTTTGGCCTAATATGAGGCTATAGCTACACACCCGCTACACAGGGTTAGATTCTACTATCAGTTTACTTCCAGTCCGTGATGATACTGGGCCTCAGTGGGAAAGGAACGAGGGGGGGGGGGTGCACAGCTGCAGGCCTCGTATGCCATGGTACGTAATGTATTAAAACTACCATGGCACAAGTCATTTATACCATGGGTTTCTAAGGTCATGTATATATGAGGTTTGTAGTACCCTCATGCAGTTGTAGGTCTTCCCTTGGGCTTTGCCCTCGGAAAGACCTACAACTGCCCTTGGGTACAATCCCCATTCACCTTGAAACCTATGGTACAAATACACCTTGTTTCAAAAGGCAATTATAATTTTGTTTTCCAACTGAGTGAGACAGTGGTAGTAGAGGGAAAGTGAGCAAACTCTAAGTCATGTTGTCTCGTGAGGCGATTTGAGGTCCCCTCTGCTGTCCTGTACCATTCCGCCGTACCAGCCGTCTCCATTCTACGAGCCTGTACTACGCAAAGCATGCAAAACAGCCAACAAACGATAATAATAATAATATACTCATGTTGCTGCCGTAGCGCAAACGATATTAAACAGCTAATGATTCTGCTTGATAAGGTTTGCCGGATGGATTTTGCTATATGATGCCCGAGTTCAAGAGCTTTGAAGGTTCAGTACGGTGAATATTTTTATACTTCAGGCGATACATATCACTTATTGAACTTCCACCCTACGACTTGAACATACATGTGCTGTATACTCCTTCTGCGCACTCAGCTAGCCAAGGTATATAGACAAAGTAGGGCTCGGCATACATACTAGAGACGAGGTGATTAGGTCATTAGAGCTATGCATGCACACAAGTACGATGTTGTCATCTCAATTGGTAATGAGGAACCTTTACGTGAACATATGGCAATCACTATCTTTCATCCCCCCAGGTTTAGCCAAATTGCAAGCCCCCAACAGACCAGTGCTCCATATTGCCACTCATAAACTCTTTCAAGTGAACAAAATTTTAACCACTCCAATAACGTGATAATACATGTGTAAGTCCACACACCTATTGACATTCACTAAATGTATCAAAGCAAAGGAGCTGCACACTTGGAAACTAACAACTAATGCATTCAATCTACAGTCCTCACAGCATTACTGACAAAATAATACTATTGTCTACAGTATACTACTTCGCTATAAGGTCAAACTTCAAGAGCTTGAATGTTCACTGTAATGTTATCATCATCTTCACTCAGTGTGGTGTACTTTCTCCAGAGGAATGTGACTTGTGCTGCCAATGTGAATGCATAAAAGGGCATCATGATTTACACAGAAATGTATTGTGTATGCATGCGTGTGGGAGGGGTGGGCCATTAAATTACACCTACTTGGTTTGTTCACGGCGAGTATAATTCAGCCCTTTCAGTAGGAATATCAGCAGGACAATTTCAATGTTCTGCCTGAGCAGTGTGCAAGTTATTGCTTAAACCATGCCACCTGTAGGCGGTATTAGATTGATAGTGCACTTGTTCCCTACATGTTTATATACCATACACTTCTTGGTGTTATTGTTATTAGCTAGTTTATACATGTCTATTATATGTTATTGAGGAATTGTATAAACACAGCTATTCTGTAGCCCGATTGCAAAATTTGCTATGATTTTTCCCTTTTTGCAACCTCGGTTCCAAGTACGTGATTTCTACCATGCACCCCGCGCAAATAGCTTCTGTTATAGAAAGATGGTCCTGAAAGCGCTTAAGTACTATTAGCACTCCAGTGTACTTATAATGAGGAGGAACCTTTAACGATCGAATTGCATAAGTACAGTATGGAGAGCCATTTACCATATTCTAGGTATTATCCACCCACCCCCTTCTTTGAGCAAAGTTATGTGGGAGGATAATTGATTCGTCCACCCTTTGTCGGAATCATTATATGTAGTGACAATGGAAGCAGGCCAGTTAGGTTACAGATTTTTTTCATATAGATGTCTTTGAGAAAAACCGATTTGGCCAAGAGCACTGGTTGTTATTATTAGCTCTACCTTTGACAACCACTTCTCGCAGTCTTAAGACAAATGAAGACAGGAAGACTTGTTCGGATCTCATTCCTGTTGATTCTAACCCTCACCTCCCAAATAAACAAACAGGAAACTTTCACGGACTGGAAGTACTAGTCAATGAGAAGATTAGTATAGTTACCACTCCATTACATGATAGACTGTAGCATTAGAAATAAGCTTGTAACCATACCTAAACTGCTCTCCTCCACCTCCCTTTTCTAGAGAATGCTTGGAAGAGACACCTCGTTTCTGGTAGAAAAAATTTTAATTATTCAAGAGCTTTGTGAAGGTTCACTATGGTGAATATTTTTATACTTTAGGCGATACATATCACATTTTTGCTTCTTTAACTTCCACCCTATGACTCGAACATGTGCTGTATATCTTCTGCGCACTCAGCTAGCCAAGGTATAGTCTATAGACAAGGTAGGTCTTGGCGTGCATACTAGAGACAAGGTGAGTACGTACGTCATTAATAGTACCAAGAGCTACGCATGCGCACAAGTATATACGGTGTTGTCATTTCCATTGGTAGTGAGGAGCCCTTAAGTGAACATGTAGCAATTGATCCCCCAGATTTAGCCAATTGCAAGCCCCCAACAGACCAACACTCCATATTGCCACTCATGAACTCTTTCAAGTGAACAAAATTTTAACCACTCCAATAACAAAACTATAACATGATAATACATGTGTAAGTCCACACACCTATTGACATTCACTACATGTAGCAAAGCAAAGAACCTGCGCACTTGGAAACTAACAACTAATGCATTCAATCTACAGTCCTCACAGCATTACTGACAAAATAATACTATTGTCTACAGTATACTACTTCGCTATAAGGTCAAACTTCAAGAGCTTGTTCACTGTAATGTTATCATCATCTTCACTCAGTGTGGTGCACTTTCTCCAGAGGAATGTGACTTGTGCTGCCAATGTGAATGCATAAAAGGGCATCATGATTTACACAGAAATTTATTGTATGTGTATGTGTGTAGGAGGGGTGGGCCATTAAATTGCACCAACTTGGTTTGTTACAGCGAGTACAGTTCAGCCCTTTCAGTAGGAATATCAGCAGGACAATATTCAATGTTCTGCCTGAGCATTGTGCAAGTTATTGCTTAAACCATGCCACCTGCGTGCGGGCAGTATTAGATTGATAGTGTACTTGTTCCCTACATGTTTAAATTCCATATACTTCTTGGTGTTATTGTTATTAGCTAGTGTATACATGTCTATGTTATTCAGGAATTGTATAAACACAAGTAGAGTTAGCTATTCTGTAGCCTGATTGCAAAATTTGCAATGATTTATTCTTTTTTTTTGCATCTCGGTTCCAAGTACGTGATGTTTTCTGGAATTAAATTTTCCAAAAAACTGAATCCAGAAGATTAGTTCATCACTGTCCTAAAAGCTTAGCGCTTACGTTACTGGTGCGGTATACCGTTAAGGCCATATTTTCCAATTATGCGTCAAAATGAATAAAATATTCCATGCCAATTTTCTAATTTTGTGTCGTTCAGAGAAATAATTATTTTTGAGGGTGACGCAAATTTAGAGCGCTTACGGTAATTCTTTTTCTACCATGTACCTGTCCGATCCCCGCGTAAATTGCCTCTGTTATGTAAAGATGGTCCTGAAAGCGCTTAAATACTATTAGCACCCCAGTATACTTATGATGAGGAGAAACCTTTAACCATCGAATTGCATAAGTACAGTATGGAGAGTCATTAACCATATTCTAGTTATTATTCTCCCACCCCCTTCTTTGAGCAAAAGTTATGTGGGAGGATAATATGTTTTGTCCATCCTTCGTCGGGACCACTTTATGTAGTGACTGTGAAAGCAGGCCAGCTAGGTGACAGCTTTTTTCATATACATGTACATGTACATGGCTTTGAGAAAAGCTGATTTTGGCCAAGAGCATTCCAGCATAGCCTGGTTGTTAGCTCTACCTTTGACAATCTTTTCTCGCAGTCTTAAGACAAATGAAGACAGGAAGACTTGTGCAGATCTTACTCCTGTTGATTCTAACCCTCACCTCCCAAATAAACAAGCAGGAAACTGTCCCTGACTGAAAGTACTAGTCAATGAGAAGATTAGTAGTTACCACTCAATTACATAATAGACTGTAGCATTAGAAAAAAGCTTGTAACCATACCTAATCTGCTCTCCTCCACCTCCCTTTTCTAGAGAACGCTTGGAAGAGACACCTCGTTTCTGGTAGAAAAACATTCTAACTATAGTGAGATAGATGACGACCATGAGCAGTAATCCTCCCAGCATAGTGCCGATGATGATGCCTGTAGGTATGTAGAGATAAAGGATGTGCTTTCAATAGTACTCCTAGTACCAAGCAACAGTTGTATAAGTATTTTTATCAGTTGTTTTGTGTGTTTCCATACAAGCTAGTTACACGGCAGCCTACGTATGCCCTTGCTGACCTGAGGGGGCATACAACAAGTATTGTTGTGTAAGCAGAAACAAGAATGTGTTTCTGATATCAGGCATTTATACATTAACTGCACTCAAACCGAGATTCAATACATCATCATCTCCTTACAGTACCTCCACTCGAATGTCCACCTCAATTGTGGTAAATGACTTATTCAAAAGGTACTAAGTACGTAGCAAAAAGCTTCCAAGAAATGGATGAGTGAATAGTAAACATAAAGCTATTGTTTCTTAGTAATCTAGCTATACATGCACTCACCAATGACAGCCCCATAGTCATCACCATCAACTGTGGAGAGGATGATAAAGGGTCAGTCAAATGACTCGTATGTCCATCATCATACATACTATATTCATGAGGATCATGTCAAGTGCACAGTCCACATTGCATTCAGGACATGCATATTCATCATAGATCTTGCAATTCTACTAACCACACACTAAAGAAACAATAAGCAGACCAGGTTGTATGTAGCGTTCCTTCCGCCTAATTACACACACCCATCACTTCAAAACCAGGTGATATGGAGATGTAAGTTTTTTTATCTAACTCACACACACAATGTCATGAATATAAGATACAACAGCATAAAGGGTTAAAGGGATTTTTAATAATGGAGGTTTATCCACTAGTTGATTTTAATACTGTCAAAAGTCCCTCAGACCATAGTAGCTAATTTTTTAGTGCTATCCCATAGAAAGTCTGAACCATATGATGCATTATCTAGCCGGTGATTGAAACGAAAATTTCATATTGTCATTGACTATAGGGTTGTCATACAAGTTTCAACACATCACGTGTGGATTGGAATGTTTTTGTCAAGAAAGTGAAGTATTGCTGGTACAGATGATTAAATGCATCACTAAGGTGTTTTATGTAAAAACCATGTAGAGGTAGGCAGAAGACCCAGAGAGAAGAGTTATAACTGTAAAAGGAGTTTGTATATAACTTGTGTAGTGGGAGTTCAAGAATATCAAACACATTAGTGATGCATTCAATCAGCAAAGGTAGCTAAGTGAAACTGCCTCAAAAGAAACAATCAAAACTGTATCCATGTATGCAACACATTGAAACTCAAACAACAACCCACCAGTTAATATCGGATATTTGCTGTGATGGTAACAATAATATACTGATTTCCATCAGTTTGCAGCATGAACACTGCTTGTGAACATGTTCTAAAAGCAATCAGTGCTATAGAGGGAGTCTGCCTCAAGAGAGTTGGGCTGCACAGCAGTTTTCCAACTTGGTTGCTGCCCCAATACACAACACATCACTCCTCAGTGCTTCTAACATGCACTATAGCTCTATTTCAGAAAATAAATCGGCATGACCACTTTTAAATGACAATCAGACACATCAACAAGCACGAATACACATGAATATACGTAGAATTCAGAACTACATGTTTCTGTAAAGAATATTATTATGCAGGGCTTGGATACTACTTCACCCTGTAGTTTACTTTAAAAAATATAGTGATAGGCTCAATATAATATTACAGTAAATGTATATGAACTCCGTAAAACACACATGCCAGCCCAAGTTCAATCTTTATCAGTTTTTATGATGCCTAGCTGAAGCAAAAACATGTTTTTGACTGAGAATAACAACAAGCTATGTAAATGCAGCTGTATATAACTAATCAAATGAAATTTAATTGAGTGGTCCTCTTCCACAGCATTACATGTACTTCCAAGCCTTATATGCATATTGAAAACCAGATACCTTTAGTTTGTTAGCTATTTGTCTTAGTGACTATATATAGTAGTGGAGTTCAACACACTACTTGCATGCACACAGTTTGGTTATGAATGGAAAAGCATTACCAATACATGCATCACTACAGTAACTGTGCTTTAACCATGTAGATCTAGAGGTGCATGTAGGCAGAGGAAGACCTGGAGGAATTTAAAGTATTGAATGCTGTTTCATACATTTCTGATCATTATCCCCCAATGCTGTATAAAACCCTAGTACATATTACCTTCATTTTCTCATCTTTACTTGCCTGTTTAAGTTATAATTGGCAATGTGATTACCTGCTTTTTAATTTACAACCTACCGTCATCGTTTAGAATAGTGATAAAAGCTGTGTCTGGGTCCAGGTTCACTCCTCTTTGCCTCGTGCTCATGTTCAGACGCAATGAATAGTATTCATTGTTTTCTCTTACACTGTCCTGCACTGTCGTTACATTTCGGCAATGGTGAGGTTCCATGGCAGTGAAGGTTAGATTCTCTAAAACCACATCAAAATCTTCTGAGGCTGGATAGAAAAGACAATTAAACGGTTAATAACTTTTAAGTCGTAGCTACTATGCAAACTTATCTACCTTTAGCTGTGCCATTAGAGCTGGCCAGCACTAGTGTTACATTTACTTCTAACTCCAGAGTGCCTTTGAGGATGTGAGAGCATACTTCCACTGCAAGCCCCTCCTCCACAGAATAGGCAGCATCTTCAAAACCAATTGTTATACCTGGGAGAGACATTGTAGATCAGCACTATTAGGAATAGATGTTCAAATTACTCTGTACATACTGTCATCAAGAATTATCTCTGTCACATTTGGTGCTAAGATTACAACTGAATCTGAAGTAGTAAGATTTGCAAACAGGGTTTCAGCACCCTCCAGAACAATGTCATCTGTGATGGGAATATCTTTGCAATTCCTGGGACTGCCAGGAGAAAATGTCAGCTCCACGCTGACAGTAGTGTAGTCATCTGTAGAAAAATTGATTATGTCACAGAAGGAACAGGGATGGTATATAGTAAGCACACACATATGAATACAACCACATGAATAGTGCCACATGATCTACAAGCATGCTAACCAACTGATGTAGCAGTGCCATCTGTTGTGAAGAAAGTGACCGTTACATTTCTTCCGAGTATGCCATTCAGTACGGAAGTACACACTTCCACACTTGTATCGCTCCCTTCCGTAGCATTGTATGAGGACTGATTAAAGCCGATGGTCACAGCTGGAAAGAAAATCTGAATAAAATCACTACTCTTAACCATTTGCATCAGATTCCACCTACTGTCATCATTCATAATAATGACTCTGGTTTCATTTGGACTCAGGGTCACATTAATATTGTCATCAGTAGTGGTTAAAGTCAGCAGAAAGTCCTCATCTTCCTCCAGAATATCATCATCACTCAACATCACATCCAAGCAGATCTGAGTTTCATTTTCAGGGAATGTGACATTTTCTGCAATAGCAGTGTAGTCTACGGGGGTCGCATAAATGAGCATGACATTTCTCCATTAATGCATAGCCATCAATACAATGCCTAACATAATATTATATAAAGCTCACCTTCAGTTGTAGCACTCACATCGAAACTAGAAAGGGTTACATTCACTTCCCTCAGGAGTGTGCCATTGATTACTGTCACATTAATGCACACTGTCACATTAAGGCTCTCCTCCACAGAGTAGATAGTCTGATTGAAGCCAATCATTAATCCTGAAAGATGCAAAGGTTTTCCCTGTCAAATTAATCCAAGCATACAAGCCATTATAACTCACCATCATCGTCCAGAATAGTCACTGTAGTGGTGTTTGGTTCAAGGATCACTCCACTTTCAAGTTGGCTCATATTTTGACTCAAATTCAAGCAAAAGTCTTCATCATTCTCGAAGTCACCGTCTATCTTAGTTGATACATTGTGGCATAGCTGACGTTCAGTTGGAGTGAAAGTCAGCTCATCTACAACTTGAGGAAAATCCACTGGGACCAGAAATAAAGGATCACTTTAATCGTAAATGCAGTGCATGCAAATCAGTGCATGTAAATGTATCTACCTCCAGTCGCCATTAGAACTACATGTACACAGTATTACAATTGCATCTATCTTCAAAGTGCCACATGAATACAAACATGCTAACCAGCTGATGTAGCAGTGCCATCTGTTGTGAAGAAGGTGACCGTTACATTTCTTCCGAGTATGCCATTCAGTACGGAAGTACACACTTCCACACTTGTATCGCTCCCTTCCGTAGCATTGTATGAGGACTGATTAAAGCCGATGGTCACAGCTGGAAAAAAAATCTGAATAAAATTACTACTCTTAACCATTTTGCATCAGATTCCACCTACTGTCATCATTCATAATAATGACTCTGGTTTCATTTGGACTCAGGGTCACATTAATATTGTCATCAGTAGTGGCTAAAGACAGCAGAAAGTCCTCATCTTCCTCCAGAATATCATCATCACTCAACGTCACATCCAAGCAGATCTGAGTTTCATTTTCAGAGAATGTGATGTTTCCTGCAATAGTAGTGTAGTCTACAGGGGTCGCATAAATGAACATGACATTTCTCCATTAATGCATAGCCATCAATACAATGCCCAACATACTATATAAAGCTCACCTTCAGTTGTAGCACTCACATCGGAACTAGAAAGGGTTACATTCACTTCCCTCAGGAGTGTGCCATTGATTACTGTCACATTAATGCACACTGTCACATTAAGGCCCTCCTCCACAGAGTAGATAGTCTGATTGAAGCCAATCATTAATCCTGAAAGATGCAAAGGTTTTCCCTGTCAAATTAATCCAAGCATACAAGCCATTATAACTCACCATCATCGTCCAGAATAGTCACTGTAGTGGTGTTTGGTTCAAGGATCACTCCACTTTCAAGTTGGCTCATATTTTGACTCAAATTCAAGCAAAAGTCTTCATCATTCTCGGAGTCACCGTCTCTCTCAGTTGATACATTTTGGCATAGCTGACGTTCAGTTGGAGTGAAAGTCAGCTCATCTACAACTTGAGGAAAATCCACTGGGACCAGAAATAAAGAATCACTTTAATCGTAAATGCAGTGCATGCAAATCAGTGCATGTAAATGTATCTACCTCCAGTCGCCATTAGAACTACATGTACACAGTATTACAATTGCATCTATCTTCAAAGTGCCACATGAATACAAACATGCTAACCAGCTGATGTAGCAGTGCCATCTGTTGTGAAGAAGGTGACCGTTACATTTCTTCCGAGTATGCCATTCAGTACGGAAGTACACACTTCCACACTTGTATCGCTCCCTTCCGTAGCATTGTATGAGGACTGATTAAAGCCGATGGTCACAGCTGGAAAAAAAATCTGAATAAAATTACTACTCTTAACCATTTTGCATCAGATTCCACCTACTGTCATCATTCATAATAATGACTCTGGTTTCATTTGGACTCAGGGTCACATTAATATTGTCATCAGTAGTGGCTAAAGACAGCAGAAAGTCCTCATCTTCCTCCAGAATATCATCATCACTCAACGTCACATCCAAGCAGATCTGAGTTTCATTTTCAGAGAATGTGATGTTTCCTGCAATAGTAGTGTAGTCTACAGGGGTCGCATAAATGAACATGACATTTCTCCATTAATGCATAGCCATCAATACAATGCCCAACATACTATATAAAGCTCACCTTCAGTTGTAGCACTCACATCGGAACTAGAAAGGGTTACATTCACTTCCCTCAGGAGTGTGCCATTGATTACTGTCACATTAATGCACACTGTCACATTAAGGCCCTCCTCCACAGAGTAGATAGTCTGATTGAAGCCAATCATTAATCCTGAAAGATGCAAAGGTTTTCCCTGTCAAATTAATCCAAGCATACAAGCCATTATAACTCACCATCATCGTCCAGAATAGTCACTGTAGTGGTGTTTGGTTCAAGGATCACTCCACTTTCAAGTTGGCTCATATTTTGACTCAAATTCAAGCAAAAGTCTTCATCATTCTCGAAGTCACCGTCTATCTTAGTTGATACATTGTGGCATAGCTGACGTTCAGTTGGAGTGAAAGTCAGCTCATCTACAACTTGAGGAAAATCCACTGGGACCAGAAATAAAGGATCACTTTAATCGTAAATGCAGTGCATGCAAATCAGTGCATGTAAATGTATCTACCTCCAGTCGCCATTAGAACTACATATACACAGTATTACAATTGCATCTATCTTCAAAGTGCCACATGAATACAAACATGCTAACCAGCTGATGTAGCAGTGCCATCTGTTGTGAAGAAGGTGACCGTTACATTTCTTCCGAGTATGCCATTCAGTACGGAAGTACACACTTCCACACTTGTATCGCTCCCTTCCGTAGCATTGTATGAGGACTGATTAAAGCCGATGGTCACAGCTGGAAAAAAAATCTGAATAAAATTACTACTCTTAACCATTTTGCATCAGATTCCACCTACTGTCATCATTCATAATAATGACTCTGGTTTCATTTGGACTCAGGGTCACATTAATATTGTCATCAGTAGTGGCTAAAGACAGCAGAAAGTCCTCATCTTCCTCCAGAATATCATCATCACTCAACATCACATCCATGCAGATCTGAGTTTCATTTTCAGAGATTGTGACATTTTCTGCGATAGCAGTGTAGTCTACGGGGGTCGCATAAATGAGCATGACATTTCTCCATTAATGCATAGCCATCAATACAATGCCTAATATACTATATAAAGCTCACCTTCAGTTGTAGCACTCACATCGAAACTAGAAAGGGTTACATTCACTTCCCTCAGGAGTGTGCCATTGATTACCGTCACATTAATGCACACTGTCACATTAAGGCTCTCCTCCACAGAGTAGGTAGTCTGATTGAAGCCAATCATTAATCCTGAAAGGTATATCAAAACAATGCTAACTAAAAGTGTATAAATGAAGGGAAAGGGAGTGTATGTACACTGTCAAATGTTAAAGATAAGGCTGGCAAAGGGGGTTTATTTCCACATCATTATAATCATGAAACGTAACAGCAGTCACAGACACAAAACGTATCAGTACTGTAACTATCTTGTAGAGAATATATCATTATGTTTCATGCACTCTTGGTTTCTGTCAGAAAATCGGTGTAGATACGCAGCTACGTTCTTTTTTTTTGCTTGAAGGGGCACATGTATAGGTATATCATTATAAAGTAAAAGGGTTCTATAATGTTCCTTATAGATAAGGTAACAGTGCATGGCCCAGTGTTTGATTTGATAGATGAGACTCCAGTGCCCAGTATTGGACTGGCATGCTGACAGATTCCAGTGCATAGTCCAGTGGTCCTATATATTCATGTATAAACCTTGGGCTGGTAATATGATTAACCCCTCTAATGTGCATGGACAAATTGGGGATTCAAAGCACCAACCAGCAGAAGCTAGCGTGTCTCCTTGCATGCCTGATGATTAAAGGAGATGCATGCATGCATGCACTACATGCTGTTATTCTGTACAGCTGCATGGTAGTGGAACACACGTAATTCTGCAACTCTAGTGATTAGTATATATAGTGAAGTTTAGCCTGAACACACTGTGCGCAGTCACAGTAAATTATTTTAACCGAATTTGTACGTGTTTCGCTTTCCTATCAAACTATATACATATATACGGTACATATGTTCCGCGCAAACCAGGAAGTCGCGCAATCTTAGGATTGCGCTGCGCAAAGTAGGAATCCATACTTTGGCGCGCAATCCAGGGATTGCGCAGTTGTTCGCGCGAAGTTGGAGTACGTTGCGCAAACGCTGCATTGCGCAAATTCGTTCGTACAAAGTTAGAATTTTGATATGAAGTGCATGAGGGAGGAGTCAAAGTACAAACAGCAAAGGGATGAACAAAGGGTCAGTAAAAACAATAAATTTAACTACTGACGGTGGGTACAAAACCAATCGCCAACATGATATGTATTAAAACCAACAATGTAGTGAAACCAACACATTTGTAGTGAAACATTTGTCACAACCATTACATTGTCAATAATTCTGGCAATCTACAATCACAATAAAAACTGATGGCTTGCAAGCCGCAGAGACACTGCATTACTGATCGAGCATTGCATTTTTATACATGTATAGAAGTGTCACCATCGCGTGTGCGCAAAAGTGGAATTGGCTGCGCAATCCTGGGATTGCGCGCCAAAGTATGGATTCCTAGTTTGCATTGCGCAATTCTAGGATTGCGCAAATTCCTGGTTCGCGCGGAACATATATTATGTACACACATAATGCCTGAACACATGTCCTGCATTGGCCTCGTGCCCGAGGCTAGTCCTACTTGTGATTAATATGCACTTTTTAATTGTATAATCTGCAGCATGCAGTCTCTTACCTTCTGATGAGTGGACCCAGGCGGGGAAGATATAGACGGCGAGCAGAATAAAGCACCAACCCCGGGCGAGGAGTCCATTGTGCGACATCGCGACGATATTGCAGACTTTACTCACTGTTTGCTTTATACAATGCGCAGACTGCAATTGAGTAGCAAAACAGCTTTTTTATCATAATTGACATGCTAGCTTCCTGCCCACTACGTCAGCGGAACTATATGAACACATCTTCGACGGATAGAGAGTTTCACGTGTCGTCACAGATCACGTGCTCCTGCAGTACGTCCGTGTCACGTTCCGTTTATGCCCGTTCTTGCCCACCATGCGTGGGCGACTACATACGTTTGCTGCCCACCAAAATGGCGCCCTGGCAACAGTTGCTACATGCGCGTGACGTAAGATGATGTCAACGAAAACTCTATAATAATTATAATAAGGGCCTCCCTAGGCCCTATTTCACGGAACGGTACGGAACGGAATCATACACTATAACGCAGAACGGACCAACTAATTGCATGCACGCATGCGTATAATGTAATTCAAAATTTTCGCGGGAGTTTGGCAGCCGTCTCGAGTGGTCGCAATCTCAGGCCATGACTTCTGTGACGGTGAAGGTTTCTACTACGCCCTTGGCAATAACCACTGTGGTAAATCTGCTCCAGAATCCACCACAAGATTCCATCTCCACTCTTCCACCGGTACGACCCAAGGCTGGTGACGCGTACATCCAAAAAGCACCCCAAGGTATATTTCCACATTGACACTCCTAAGGAAACCTGCTCCGATTTCAGCAGGAATGCTTATGAGTTGGATCCTCCCAACAATTTCGGTATCTCGGGGACGAAGGTGCCGCAATCGACTCCCCCCCATAGAAACAAGAAGAATGACAGTCGAGTACACATTTAACCAGTGACAACTGACACCGGCCAACGCACTTCGCACGGATTGCTGATATGTCACAGCTACATGCATGTACCAGTTGAACCAGTAAATAATATATTCATTTCTTGTACACTCGGGGGTGGACCATACTCAGAAGGACTGAGAACTACGTAGAGTAGTCTAACCCACAATTTTGAACTTATCCCTCCTAAACTTGAGAATATTCTTAAAATGCTGCTCAAAACTGACTTAGGGGTGGGCTCATACTAAGGATGGGCTCATACTAAAAAAAGCCGCTGAGATTCTATATAGCAAGCATGAGTATGAGGCACTGTGTGCATGTTTGCATGTATATACATTGTACAGTGTACATGTTTATACAAGCAAACATACACACAGTGTGTATTCATGTAGGCTTATTAGTACTCACTTGGAATGTAATTTCAGCCCATGATTGTATATGAGGGCCAGGTTTGGACAGGTGCCAAGGTGAACTGTGGTCAGGGTGGAGTGGCATAAGGCCAGGTTCATATACCTGATTAGGTGTGTATCTATTGAAACATGGTTTGTTTCACCCCTTGTAGGAGCACAGACTGTGTCAGCATCAGCAACGACTAGCCACTAGGCCATCAGCAACAGTTGCAGTAAAGCCGGTTACAACACTTCTGCGTTGTGGGACAGGTATTGGTGTTCTCAACAAGACTGATTCAAGGGGCAGATAGCAAAGTATGGGACCAAGCATTCAGTACAATTCAATCACTGAGATGGACTTGAAACATTTTGTGAGTCCACCCCAGTATGGTCCAGCCCTGAGTATGAGCCCACTCCTGAGTATGAACCCTCCCCTGAGTATGGTCCATCCCTGAGCATAAGCCCATGCACCTTTGAGTATATGTTACTCTTGAGTATGAGTCCACACCTGAGCATAAGCCCACCTTAGTGTATACGACACTCCAGAGTATGAGCCCCCCCCCCCCCCCCCCCCCCCCCCCGGAGTATGACCTCACCCCCTGAGCCACCCTTGACCCACTCCTGAGTATGAGCTCACCCTCAGGATAAGCCCACGCTAGAGTATATAAGCACACTCCTGAGTGTGAGCCTACCCCTGAGTACGTTCCACCCCTGAGTATGAGATGTAGGGATGGTAGCTACGCGCTGTGATGTGTGGCTGTGATGTGTGGGTAGTCTGTGCATGCATTGTGGTGTGCATTGTCGCTTGTTTAATTGGATATTTTGGGAAGTGTTTTTTTGGTAGTGGTGCATCCCTACATAACTTGTTTTTGCACTTTTTGGCAAAGTGCCTTTTCTGTAACTTTAGAATATAGAATAAGGGCCCATGTGCAAGTTGACAGTCAATATTGGACGTGGTAATGACCCCTACAAATATAGTATAAGTCCCTGCATGGATTCACCTATATATGCACTCTACCATGGCCTGTGTTTGTAGTGGTCAGAAAATATAGAGTACGTAACCTGCAAGTGGCACAAATAATTCAACTGCCTGAAAAGCTGAGACATGCTATTCCAAGGTAGACCATCAGCTATAGGAGTAACAAATGTTGCACAGATGGGTGACAGGGCATGGCGGATGCTTGCCGAGGAATCATTTAGCTGATTGATGCTGAAAAACTGTAGGTGGTGAATTCTAAAAGCAGGACTTAGGCCTAGAATTTACTTTTCCAACTGAAAGTGATAGCCAGGGAGTCAGGCTTCATGACAAATAATTCATTTGATGATCATTCATGAAGTCCCACTTTCTAGTTTTCACACAGAGCAGCTGGTAAAGGTTGGGAGGGAGCTCATGTGCAAGGCCTGCCCTACTATAGAGTCAGATATATCATCCCAGCTAGGGGTACTTAGTCAGAGCATGTATATAGCTAAACCCCTCTCCCCCTATTAATTTGGCAAAGGAATTCATTTGTCATTACGCTTCTCACACCAATTTTATTTTGCTTTCAAAATGTAGGAATGATGCTATACATAACTTAGTTTTGTTGAGCTTTGTATGACAGCATGTGTTCAGTTTCGTCTGGCAAAAGTGGGTGATGCAAAACTTTCTTTCAGAGCCTAGATTGCAAAAATGAACATTTGGAGGGTTTTGTGTGAGTTTTGACCTTTAAAATGGGTTTGAAGTGTCCATCTAAAGGTTAATTAAACTGTGCTATTCAGTTTGTCACTAGCTTCTATTGGCTGATTTATAAGTACATGATAGCTGGCCTGGAATCTAGTTACATGAATCTCTATCGCCAAACTACTTTTTATCAACAGTTTTACAGATTGCTTATTATTGTTTATCTAAAAAGCACAATAGTTGACCGTTGTATATTTTGTTTGCTTACTTTACTGTACATGTGAAATTCTGTGTAGTAGCCTCTATCTTGTTCAGCTTAAATGATAAATTTAGTAGGACTAGCGATAGCTCGCATGCTCTATACTCTACAGCTTGCTTCCCTATTTCCATGTATTTTCTCTTTTATGTTCAACACATGAGCGTGCAGAAGCCCAGATCTGGGGAAAGCATCTGGTTCTACATGTACTGTGTACATTGAAGTTGCATACTACAATGAATCAGATGTTTCCTGATAAACATATTTGGCCACCCCATGTATATATTTAGCCTACAACTGTAGTACTTCTTTGTAAGCATGCATGGAATCTTCTGCAGAAATTATATTCCCCTCTCTCCGAATCTGAGGGAGCAAATACACTCTAACAAATACATGTGGTTAACTCATAAAAAAGAATAACAGTGCTGGTATTGTTTAAATATTGTTCCTAGATAAAAATAATTGTCCTGTAGTTAGACCAATAGTTGATAAAAATTGAACATATGAATACTGAGAGATTTTGTTACATGCCTTACAACTGTGTACAAATATTTCACACTGATAGAGTGTAATATGTAGAGCCCGATCATTCCACAAAGGAAGGTAGATCATTGACAGCTTCATTATTGTATTGTGCGATATTCATAGGGTCTTGTAGCAGAGCTGCACATTCCTCGGGATTGGCAAGACGATCCGGCAGAAGTGATTCCTCTGAGTTACTTTGCCTCAGTACACTTTTACACAGTAGCTGAACTTTGAGCACCAGCTCTGCAATTGTTGTGTGTCGGAAGAAAAGCCAGTAGGCTACCACTATTGTCATATAGATTAGTGGAGTTGGCACTAATACGGAATGTAAGACAGCTATCACAATGGTGAAGGGTGAATTTTGCGTCATTTTGACATGTGCGTTTGCTAATGTACCACCAACAATACAAAAGTATATCAATGCAACAACAAGAACCAACACTGTATCAACTGCATTGTGAACGGGTGACTTATAAGGTTGCCCTACAGCAAACAAAATAGCAAACAACGTAAACATCACTCCTGCAATAAAGCATGTCATGTATACAGAAGAACTCAAGCTGACTGCCATCACCATGAAAAAGCAGATACGAATAAAAAGATACATTGCTGAAAAAGATCGAAAATCTCTTGTACCATCAGTGCCATTCTTATAGCAGCCTTGAAAGGCATCCATAAATACATACAATGCTTGGCATCTCAGCTTGCAAGAATTAAGGATCTTGTGAAAATAGTGACTGGGGTAAATACACAAAAGCATTAGAGGGAGAATATTGAATATGGAGAGCACTGCAATTGCCAGAATAGCATAGGGCAAGTGCTGTTTGCCAAAATATTCTACGGTTCCATCAAAGTAGAGGTAGGGTTCCAGTGTCTCCCGATGGGCATTATAAAGATGTACTGGAACAAGAAAATCAAATGATACACTGAGAAATTTGACATATGAAAGGAGAAGAAAAGATGCAAAGGCTTCAACCAAGGATGTTTGGATATCCCACTGCCTCTGAAGACGAGCAAAGCATATACGAAAAGGCTTCCACAACCATACAACTAATTTGCAGTCGTGATTATGTAGTTTAACAAGTGAATATGTCATTATTGTCAAGAAAAGTGGGTATGCTGCTATAATGTAGTCAAGTGCCAATACTTGGAGAGTACTCATACCGGGATGCAAGCAAAATCTAGGGTATAGAGTACGGAAAAAGTCCAGGTTCCAGAAGCCGTGTAATGATTCAAATACTGCAATTATAGTACCCCATGAACGTCCATGAACACTGGAGACTATTCTTACTTGCATAGGCGATGTCAATACTTGGGAAGCTAGTAGGAATGCATTCATAGAGGGTGAAGTAGCATTGATGTGAAAGGTGATTACTATAGCAAAAAAAAGCGTCAGTGGCAGAAATGCAGCAACACAGTACTTCAAACAATTTGTGAAAAAATGACCATGTGAACACCTCACACATCGCCAGTCGTAAGAGTATACAGGTGGAGCGAATCCTTCCTTACACCTTCCACACAACTGACCCTCTCGATTACTCACAAAACTTCCTTCTCCACACATATCGTCGGACAGGTCACTGATTATGACATTTTGAGCTCTTTCACATGTGTACATGCAGGCACCAACAACAGTGATATTTGGGTCCTTTGCATAAAATGACATACAAAAGCATGGCTGTAGCTCTATTTTTAAGTTACTTTCATCACAGTGAACCACACCTCCCACATCAAAACCACATCTACACTGCATATGACCGTTAGTGTTCTCAGAAATACTCCACAAACCAGCGCAGGAGAGAGTCGATGACTTCACAACAGTGCCGTTTCCATGATCTCCATACGTATACTGGGTGCTGCCTTGCTCCAGCAATAGTAGTAGACAGATCACTATCAGCATTATGAATGTCAGCAGAGCCACAATGACTGTATACGCACTCAGATGAGCCAGTAATTGTACTTACAGCCGTGCTTGGCGAACTAAATAGTCCTTTATCTATGGGCAATCTGTGAAATCTTTTTGTACTGTTTTGAAACTGCATGAGATTTATCTGCATGGACGATCACTCACGAGGATTAATTTAAACTACTTTTCAACAACACACACACAATTTGCCATTTTCACTAGCAGTATCAGCTGGGGTTTTTACTTCAATATTTTCTAAACTGAAGGCATGCATGTGTGGGAAAGTTTTCATTGTTTACTGTTTTCTTCTGCTGACATTCAATCTCCTTGGAAATCAATTGTCAGGGATTCCCTATACAGACAACCAGCAACTCAGTCTCTTTGCATGAGTTAATCCCCATAAAGATAAATAAATGTCATTACCACTTCTTCAGAGATACTTTCTATTTGATAGCAAAACATGTGTGGTGCTTATCAGTGACTGTGTACAGGTAGCTATAGCTCTCCTAGAGTGCATGTTTGGTCAAGGACAACTAGATTTGCACTTTATGTAGTAGCTAATTTCTCATCTCTGCACTCATCATACCAGTTGTTTATAATGCAGGCAGTCATTATTGCATTCATTCACTTCAACCCACTTTGGCAAAAAGTATATTGATGAATCAGGGGATGATGGTATCTCCATTGACTGTAGTCCCCATTGACAAGTGCATTGGCCGACCAGCCTGCATTAGTTCCTGACCACGATTGTGTTCAGCTTCTACTTTTGATGTTTCATGTGTTTGACATATGGCTCCCCTAGCAATAGTAGTAGACAGATGGCTAGCAGCAAACTTTATGTAGAAGAGCCACGATAATATTGATGTACTGACAGCTGAGCTCAGCAAGCTATCCTCAGAATATATTATTGTTCCACTAAGGCCAATCTTTAAGTACATTCCAATGTATTACATCACTCTGGTTATTAAGATTGGTATTCTAATGCAAAAGCAGTTGTTGTTTGAAAACTTGGCGAAAGTAAGCTATCTACATGGACACAGCTACTTACGAGCAGCCTTTAAAGTTAATTTCTATACAGGGCCACTACACAAACCATCACATGCATACTGACATTAGGATGACTAGTAAAAGTGGCTGAGTGTATCAGTAATATAGTGGAGCAATAATGTTCATTTCAACTTCCATATAAGGTCAATGCATTATTTAATGAACTCCAATTTTTGCAGCAGCTTACTTTAAAACTATCAATTATCAAAATTGGGTCCTAAAACCTCTCTATATGGGAGTTATAGCTCAAAATTGTATTGCTGGAGACCATCCAGCCTGTTGTATTATAGGGCAAGTGTAACTCCAGAGTAGATGATGCTTCCAGCACCAGATTTTTTGAGGAATTTCCAATATACACATAGGTTATAAATACTGCTAAGTTTGTGTAGTTAGCATATCTTCCATAGTAGTTTCGAAAACAATTCATACGTTTATTATTACAGGCCTTTAGCTTAAAGTTATCATGTGGCAACAGTATGCCGTACAGTGTTTGCATTGCAGACCACTATATTTGTTACTCAAATATTGGTGGAGATACACCCTACCATTCATTATCTATAATTCATGCAATTTCAAATCTGCACTTAATTGAGTAGTTTCTTTTTCAATGGAGCAACGCTTACAAGAAATATTAAATTTCTACATAAACTCCTATGTATAAAACATAACGGGGTGTGTTAGTAAATGGATGGTTCATCAAGTTCCTCATCACTGCTTTGTTCAATATTCATGGGGTCTTGGAGCAGAGCTGCACATTCCTCGGGATTAACACAGCGATCTGGTAGCAGCGATTCCACCGAGTTATTCCGCCTCCATGTACTTTCACACAGTATCAGAATTTTAAGTACCAGTGCTGCAATTTTTGTGTGTCTGGAAATAATCCAGTAGACTGCTACCACTGTCATATAAATAAAAGGAACTGGCAACAACACAGCAAACATGATATTCAAAAAAATCTCAGATTTTGTGTTGGCTACTTGGACACTTAATATTGCGCTAGCCACCAAACAAAAATATACCAGCGCAACTGTAAGGATCAATCCTGTATCGACTGCATTGTGCTTTGGTAATTTATAAGGCTGCACTACAGCAAACAGAAAAGCAAAAAAAGTTAATATCAAGCCTGCAATAAAACAAGCCATGATAACAGAAGAACTTAAAGTCATTGCAAACGTAAGTAAAATGAGGATCCGTACCAGTAGATATAACGTTGAAAAATGTCGACAATCCCTTGAGCTGTCTGTGCCATTTTTATAACAGCCTTGGAAGGCATCCATAAATATATGAAGTGCATGACAGTCGAGGTTGTAGAAATTAAGCATCTTTTGAAAGCTTGAACAGGGGTAAAGAAATAAAAGAATAAGAGGAAGAATATTAAATATGAAAAGGATTACAATTGCTAGGATGGCATAGGGCAAATGTTGCTTCCCAAAGTATTCAACTGTCCCATCAAAGTAGAGGTACAGTTCCATCGACTCCCCATGGACATTATAAACACATACTGGAACAAGAAAATCAAATGATACACTGAGAAATTTGACATATGAAAGAAGAAGAAAAGATGCAAAGGCTTCAACCAAGGATGTTTGGATATCCCACTGCCTCTGAAGACGAGCAAAGCATATACGAAAGGGCTTCCACAACCATACTACTAATTTGCAGTCATGGTTATGTAGTTTAACAAGTGAATATGTTGTTATTGTCAAGAAAAGTGGGTAAGCTGCTATAATGTAGTCAAGTGCTAATACTTGGAGAGTACTCATACCGGGATGCAAGCAAAATCTAGGGTATAGAGTACGGAAAAAGTCCAGGTTCCAGAAGCCGTATAATGATCCAATTACTGCAACTATAACAGTCCATCCATCAGAAAAAATGACACTGGAGAGTATTCTTGCTTGCACAGGGAAGGTGAATACTTGGCAAACAAGTAGGAATGCGTTCATGGAGGGTGAAGTGGCACTGATGTGAAAGGTTATTACCATGACAAAAAAAAATGTTAGTGGTAGAAATGCAACAACACAGTACTTTGCCACGTTGTTATTACTTGAACACCTCACACATCGCCAGTCATGAGAGTAGGCAGGTGGAGCAAACCCTTCTTTACACTTACCACACAACTGACCTTCCCGATTGCTCCTAAAATCTCCCGTGCCACACATATAATCAGACAGGTCATGGACATTGCTAGGAATCGAATCATAGCCTGTACCAATATGACGACACGTGTACATACAGGCACCAGCAACAATGATATTTGGGTCCCTTGCGTAAGGTGACATACAGAAACATGGAAGCAGCTGCACTTCGGAAGAATTCTCATTACAGTGCACCATGCCTCCCAGACTGGAACCACACCTACAGCCAACACTGCCACTAGTGTTCTCATAAATGCTCCATAGGCTAGGGCAGGAGAGAGTTGATAACTCCATGGCGGTGTCATTGACCACTTCGCTACCCCTCTTGGAATGGGTATGCTGTGCACCTCCTTGTCCGATCAATAGCAGTAGACAGACCACTGTCAGCATAATGACCAAGTTAATTGACAGAACAAATTTAACTCTATAGCTAAATAGGTAGTCAGGTTGAGCTTATGAAGGCATTTTTCATTAACAGTTTTTATTTCAATGTTTATTCTTTCTTGTAGGTAGCATTTGATATCCTAGAAAATTCAGTGTTAGGTAAGGCCTTTTTTCTAAGAGCAATTTTAATTTCAATGTTTATAGTTTCTTAATTTGTTGAGATCATGATATCCAAGAAAATTTATTGTTACGTATACGTAAGCATAACAGGTAGTTAAGTCATCACCTCTTTCCTGCCCTGAAGTCCTTTTTTCTAAAAACAATTTCTATTTCAGTGTGTATCGTTTCTAGTTGATATCCAAGAAAATTTAATGTTAGGTAATTCCATGCACAGAAGAGTGACAATTGACTCAAAAAATAACAATGCCATCAGGTTTCATATAGAAACTGTCAGTGATGGTCGGGAAATTACAACACATAGCTAGCTGACCTTGTGTGTGGAGCTAGACGTGCTTCCTTATTAGTAGCTATTGGCCTTCTTGCCATTAAAGTAAAAGTAGCTGAAGTAAATTATATTAAGTGTACATGTATGTTGCAGAGGGGGTCACAGGGACACTAAATATATGTATTTTATGTCGTTTGAGTGTATAGCGATTTAGATGGAAAATAATTGGATAAGTTTTAATGACTTTAAAAGGCCGGAGTGGCCTATAAGTCTGAAATAATAAAGTGTCTTCTACTATAAAAACTTGCAAGATAGTAACCTACTCTATATTATACAGCTCTACACGCAGTTGGTCAGACATAAATACACAAACGCTTGTTCTTTGCTAAGATACAAAAAGGAGGAATCTACAAAACCTATCTCACAGAATAGTTGGTGTCTTAGGTCCTCAAAGCGCCACAGTCTAGTACGTAGGAAATGCAATTTCGTTTCCACAGCACCAGTTTAATTTTACATATTCTGCTCGTTCAGAAAGTATTTCTGTGCCTACCTATAGTTCAATCTCAAGGCTGTGGTTCGTGGTTCGGAGTTTCACAAAAACAGTTCTGTGAATATGGCTGAGATACTTGCTCATTGCCAATTCTGTTTTGTAACTGGCAAAGGAGTCAAGTTTGGATGTAGTCTGGACACTACATGTATATGCCCACTCTTCCTTGTAACTGATCTGGAGTTGGTGGATGAAGTTAGCGACAAAGTCTGTATCCTGCCTTGGCATCTCTGTTGTCATAGTGACCTCTGCTAGAGAGTCTTTCAAATGAGTGTACCACGATAAGTTTACCCATTCAGTCTATAGCTGTACAATCCCCTTCACCATATCTGAGGGAAAGTTACAGACTCTCTTCCACCAAGCCACCTTTTTAATCTGCAGTCCGATATTGATGGGGATATCGTCCGAGTTCCCCGAGAGCAGCCAACGTAGGCAGTGTTGATCTTCCAACTCCCAGTGCATACGTATAATTAATAGCATGGCTCCGAGTGCAATTAGGGATTAATAGCACGAGTGAGTGGCATTAACTAGGTTTTAAATTGCACGAGGCGAAGCCGAGTGCTATTTGCCTAGTTGATGCCACTCACAAGTGCTATTAATCCCTACTTGCACGAGAAACCATGCTATTATTTGTTAATCATGTAATTCGTCATCGAAAGGTAGGCGGGGCTTTTACAAGCTCGTCATCACCGACCCAATTCTGCTAGTACCTGCGAGAGAGACGAATCTCTATGCCGCTGCTCTACTAACGTTTCAATGCCCATAGGCCCGGATTGCATAAATTTCTGGCCAATCAAATTGCTATTACAAATTTTGCACACTTATTGCCCAATAGTATCGCTATTTCAGTTTTGTACACTTTTGCGTACAAGAAAACATGATTTGAATACAAGTAAACACAAATACAAGATATATTGCACACTTGTCTATGTAGTTTTAGTACAGTACAATAACAATTATATGATTATTACAAGAAGCATGCATTGCACAGTGCGGCTGCATGCGGAGGCATGCGCATGCGCAGTACGGCTGTATGCAGGGGCATGCGCAGTGCAGCTAGTGCATGATGGTGAGGCAGGAAGCTAATGCAGTTGGCATTCCTGCGTTGCTAAGGCTTGGGAGTATTAAAGGTGTTGCACTAGAAAGGTAGTCATTCTTGAGCAACTACAGCTGGAATCTGGCAAAGCAAACTTTCATTTCTAGACGCGCAGCTTTTCCCGTGTATTCGTACTAAGTTTCATCGGCTTTCGGTGTTACCGTCCCTTCGGTGTTGCACTTGATATCGCGTCGAAGTCCGTCCCGTAATATGGCAACCGGCGGAGGAGCTCCACAACAGCTCAATTCGCATAGCTGCTTAGCCGCTATATATAAAGGGGGTTGAGGCTAACGTAGACCGTGCGAAAAGCTTTCTCAGATGCGGCGAGAGCTGAAAGAAGAGCGCGAGTCGGCCGACGGCCGGATAGTGAAGAAACTTCGGCTCGAGAAAAAGCCGACCTTCAAGAAGTTGGGAAATGAAAAACAATTCGAGTTCAACGCGGAGGTGCAAGACAAGCTGGACTCTGCAGATGCCGCTCTTGCCCAGAGGCCGCCGGCGGTGGAGAAGACCAGAACCCTTCTGGAGGAAGGTCAGAAAGAAAATAAAGACTATAGCGGATAGAAGTGAGAACGGGTGCCGGGCTACGGTTAAAGAGTATGAGGAGGATGAGCTTGCAGAAAATTCAGAAGAGGCTCTTCAGAGCCGAAGCTAGGGCAGGAAGAATCTATCATTTGCCTTTCATGAGGTTGCCAGACCCTAGGTACCAGTGCAACCACAAGTCTGCACTGGAAAATGCAGTTTACGTTACTGATGCTATTCAGGAACTGGTTACGGGGCATTGTGTGGTGGAATGTGACCGGTGTCCTATTGTGTGCAGCCCATTGTCTGTGGTAACCAGTGCCAAGGGCAAAAGACGCCTAGTCTTGGATTTGAGGTACCTGAATAGGTTCTTGCCAAACAGGAAGTTCAAGTATGAGGGGTTAAACCTAATTTTGTTGTTGTTCCAGCAGGGCAAGTATTTCATAGTATTTGATCTTAAATCAGGCTACCATCATGTGGATACATATACATGAAGAGTGTTGGCCATATCTGGGTTTGCCTGGGAGGTTCAGAGCACTAGAAGATGGTATGCTTTTTGAGTGCTACCTTTTGGTTCGTCTACACATGCTATGTTTTTACAAAGCTGCTGAGACCTCTAGTCAAGAAATCAGGTGGAGATCTATTGGTCTTCGATGTGTGATGTACATTGATGATGAAATCAATGCTGCTAGCTCAGAGCACAAATGTAGATCAGATACAGCTGTGATAGTATCAGATCTACAGCGAGCTGGGTCTGTACTCAATGTGACATGACACTGCTACATACACCTGTAATTCTGGGTTTGAGTTGATCGGAGGTGATACCACAACCTGCACAGTGAGTGTGAACTCTTCATCATTCCTACCTGCACCGCCATCTTGCAGGCGTGAATGACTCCCTGGAGTGGGTACATGCCATTATTGTAGTTGCATGTGTCAATCATAACACTATGTCCTTGCTTTACAGAGTAGAGCTAACTTGGCATTTATGCATACCCTAGTGCAGCTTCCATGCTATGTTTCCAGATCAATTAGCTTGTGTACAAAAATAGGTTCCATCTTGTTATAATTCCAGAACCGCATAAGTTTGTTTCTAATCTCTAATGAGAGTGTGTAACCACAATACTAAGTGTACGTAGGTCCATTACATTGTCCGTGTTTATGAGATATAGTGCACTTAAGCTTGGCTATCCATTAACTAAAATTTGCATGAATCTTGCTCTATTGACATTGCCTATAGCATGGTGACTTTCATTGGCAACTCCAACCACAACATGCATGATAATTGATACAAGCCGTGCAGTATTTCAACCAATGCCACCACGGTCTTGCAGGTGTGAGTACACTGGATGAGTGTAAACTACCCTGGAATGCTAGTACATGTAGCATTGTTTGATTGCGTGGGTCAGTGGTATATGTGTTCACAGAAGTGCCTCCAGTGCATTTATGTACATATATAGAGCATGGAATGAAACTTTGTGTTACATAGTACATACTAGATATGTGGAGGCAATATTAAATTATTTCTGAGTGGATCTCCAATAAACCCATGGTCACTAGGCCAGGGCTTACTAGTTCGAAGGATGCTGTAGTGATTCTGACAAGAGAAGCCAGAGCTGTGAGAAGCATCAAGAAATTCAGGTCTAGATCTTGTAGTACAGAGCTCAGTAAAACCTCAAAAGGTCACTGTGCCGGAATCCCACTAACTAGCATCAACATACAAAATTTCCGAACACAAAATACCAGCTACAAGTGATAAAACACAGTAACTTTAGCAATTTCTTCAATCCACAAGCCAGTGCATACATCATAGGCTGTGTTTTAATCGCTTAGTAAAAACATTGACTCTAAAAGCAAATTTGCATAGCTACATATCAATTGTTACTGCATGTGTAAGCATATTGTGTTATACATTTGCTGCATTCTAATCTTTCCATGCTTAAAACACACTCACAATTCTGAATTGTTATATTTCTCAACAAAACACGGCCTATATTATATTGGTTAACTAAATGTGTTCACATGCACTAATTTTCTGAATGAGAACACACATTAACTCACATGAATTTTGCTCTGCAGCACTGTGTCCTGATCCGGTTAACATTGACAATGGAAATGTGACAATCACTGGCAACTCCGTTAATGACACTGCTACCTTCACCTGCGATCAAGGCTTCGAGTTGATTGGTAGTGCAAGCACGACTTGTACATTAGTGAACTCATACTCTGCAGCATTTTCACCACATCAACCATTTTACAGCCGTGGGTTCTGCATGAATATAGCTAGATACTTGCATACATGTAAAAAGTAAAGGCTTAATCTCATTGCCATATATAGTACAGTGTCTTGTACCACGATGGGTATAGATCGAGCTCAAAGGCACCCACAGTGTAATATAAGTTGCGAATCCGTGCACAGAGTGCAATTTTACATCATTCTTTACATATGTAGTAAAAGCAATACACCAGATGGACAAATGAGTTATGCAGAGAATGTGTAAATTATACATCACCAGTTTTCTACAGTCAGGGTCTCTAGACTGACGCCTTACACTAAACTATAACTCTTCACTGATATTGATTGCTGGGTTAACATGCATCATTAATCTGCTGATAGAGCAGTAATGGAAAACACCATACAGCTCAATAACGGTAGTTAAGTAGTTGCCAGTGCCTTTCTATAGCTCAAATTCAGGTGCATACTAAGACTGTGTGAGAGCCATGGTGCTGTTTGGATATCATCTCATAGGAATTCAGTGATCACCTAAAAAGCCAGTGGTTTGTTTTAGGTACATTGGCCTGGAACGTTGCAGGTACACAGTACAAACTGTGGTTTAGTTTTGCTCATTTCCTGTCTCTCAACGCAGGTTTGTCAAGTACTTCCTTTCCTATATGTATACTTTTTTTTTGAAATATCCTTTCCCCCTTTATGACCCCTTACGAGTTTTTTTTTTTTAGTGATTGAGGCTTAACTTGCATTTATTCGTTTGGTTGTGTTAGGCATCATTGTTTGTGATGAGCTCCCTGAAATAAGAGTCAGGCTGCAAAATGTAAGTGTACTCCATTGACTCACAGTGATGGCTTGCGTAACACATACATAAGATAAAAAAGCATTCTGAGTAGCTAACTTCAAACCTTTCCTCATGCAGGATAATCTCACTGGTGAAGACCTTGAAGACATTCTTGAAGAATTGGCTACAGTTATTGATTTAGCTGATGAGCGAGATCAGCAAACCACTGAAAGCCTACAAGTGGTAACCTTGCATGGCCGTCAACAGAATTGCACCATTGAGTGGCCCAGAGTTTATTATTGAGGAGCAGGTACATCTAGACCCAACCATCTCAGCATGTTTAGAGACATTCACGGCCTTTCCAGTAGCCTAGTGGTAGAAATGCTTGAATTGCAGAGCTGAGAGGCTGGGTTCAATCCCAACCGCAAACACTTTTATTCTTAGTTTGAGTCCAGTTCTTTTCTCGCTAGCTTGAGTCTGACCTTTATCTTCATGTGTTCATTTCACATATTTGGACTGCACTGGCTTTATTTAGAATGGGCTATCTCTGTAGCTCCTATGCTTTGATAATGAGTGGAAAGCGTAACGTGTTAGTGTAGTGTAGAACTGAGAAATGAGCCAACGTGACAAGTCTACCACATCTTTTATGTTACAGACATGATGGTATCAGTATAGTATGTACATGCAGATCTTATCTTCATGATAAGCATGCATGGCATACTATTAGATACGTGATCAGCCTAATGGCTATATCATGATAGCACTGGCCAGGTCATGGTTCAGTATAGCAGCATCTTTCATTCTTGCACCCACATTCCTTTCACTAGCCATGCTTACACTTGGCCGGTTGGTGCTTGCCCGATTTCTTAGTAACTGCAATGCATCGTATGTTTTTATGTATTAGAGGCTATCTGTACTTATTATCTATCACTGTTTTCACCATAGACTGTGATTGATGCTCTTGCATTAGTGGATTTTACTCTGCGCTTGCCAGAAGATGTTGTATCAGAAGAAGGGTCTGAGTAAGTTACGTTAACTAGATTAGAAGGATGTTTGAATTTATGATGATGCAAGTATTCTATTACTGCAGACTAATTTTCAACCTTGAAAGAATACTCATTAGTTTAGTACGGCAAGAAGACTTCACCAACCTTACATCATCTCAGGAAAACATCATTTTAATAGCAGAGAGGGTATGCGGGCGTGTATGCATGCATGTACTAACTGTCGAATATTTTATTCCTTCCTCTTTTTTAAAAAATTAGGTTGAAAGGTCACTCCTTCAGTCTAATGGAAGACGGTTTAATGTCTCAGAAGATATTCAAGGTACAGCACATTATATTATTAGCAGGACATCTGCATGAAGCATATAAGTAATATTTAGATACCAGTTGGCAGTGCATTACGTGATATAGTAGCGCGCGAGGACAATTAAGTAACGGTCGAGGGCGGATAATGCACGAGCCGAAGGCGAGTGCATTATCCGCCCGAGACCGTTACTTAATTGTCCGAGCGCGCTACTATATCACGTAATGCACTGCCAACTGGTATCTAAAGTATTTAGTTCACTCACTGACCTGAGACAGCCACGGTTCTGCTGGGCGTTATTTAGAAAAGTGTGCACTAATTTTGTTAATGCACACTTAAGTGTGCATTAACAACTTAGTGCACACTTAAGTGTGCATTAAGCGATTTAACGTGCGGTCATGTGATCGAGTTTGAGACTTCTGATTCGTCGAAGGTCACGTGAGTAGCACTAACATGATTTATGTATGACATTGTATTCTTATCATTCATTGTACAGGGATTTTGCGCTCCACAACTGGAGATTTCATTAACACGACACTCGCCTCAGAAGAGATTGCTTTTGCCTTGCTGCCTCCCTCCCTGTTTGGAGCTCTTTCTGATGCTGAAATTGGACTATTCTTCTTATTGTATAGAATTTCATTATTATTACCAGTCAGGGTTGACATGCCAAGTACAAACACAAGTGGTATTATAACCAGAATAGGCTCTCCCATAGTTTCTGCTACAGTGGTTACAGCTGATCAAGCTTCATTCTCTGACCTGATAGAACCGGTCACGATTGGTGTACGGCTTGACCCAGTCACGGAAGGGGTGAGTGGTGTGAAGTTTAGTTGCCAAGTACCTCAAGCCTTATGCCTTTGTTGTTTCATTGCAGAATATTACACGTTGCACATGTGTGTCTTGGGATTTCAGCCTTGCAGGTAATATATATGTCTCATCGAACCTCTGCTAGTTCATGTACTATAATTCATAGTGGTACATAAAGTCAGTTTATTTTTTCTCTCAGATGGACGTGGTAACTGGACTTCTGATGGGTGTGAGACGGTGAAGGGTGATGATCCATATGTAGTTACTTGCCGTTGTGACCATATAACAAACTTTGCTGTCCTGGTGGTGAAGTAGAGTTAGTATTTCACATACTCCTATTGTACCCAGCACTTCTTTGTTTATTGACTGTTTAAGGTGTAGAGTTAGTCACAGTTGCTGATGTAAACAACAAGTAAAAATACCTCACTTGTAATGTCAAGGACACTTCCTATACATACTGACGCCAAATATGGCAAGCAACAACAAGATTGTAATATTAGCTATTATAACAGCTTGTACGCAACTAGGTGTATGTGGTAGTAAGTAACTGCAATAGCTAGCTTAAATAAGCATATTGATTATCACATGGACTTCTGGCCCCTCTAATTGACATTGTATTGGCTACTATACTATTAAACTATTACTTTGTAACAGCACACCCTATCAATAACAGTGACTAACCTGTGACATTGAGGATCCTCTTTTTACACTGTAGGATATTTGTACAAGGGTAGAGGGTTGCAGCCAACTGTCTGCTGAAGCTGAGCTGGCATTGGATATCATCTCCATCATTGGAGTTGTCCTATCTCTGATAGGCCTCGTATTGACTATCACCACACTCCTTGCATTCAAGTCAGTGTACGTTAGCATGAGTAGCCAATTTGTTCACTTGTCATTTCTCTCTTTCTCAGGACTTTACGTAAACGTGAGGCTACCAAGTTTCATGTTCAGCTCTGCATCGTGATTCTTTGGTGTTTGTAATTGGCATCGATCGAGTCCCACCTTCTCATCTCTATGGAGGCTGTGTGGCAGTGTCGGCCCTAATCCAGTACTTCACTCTGGCAGCATTCATGTGGATGGGAGCAGAGGCCCTGCAAATGTTTGCAAAGCTAGTAATTGTACATGTCCATATCACTGTGAGACACATCATTGCTACCTCAATTATCTGTTGGAGTAAGTCATTTCACTAGTATTACATTTGCAAGCCCTTATCGCTTCAGTTAAGTCCAGTGGACCTTTGCTATTGGATTCTGTTTTAAAATTCTATCATAGCTACAGCCCTAAAAAAAAGTTCTTACAAGAAGTCTCTTCATTACCGGTGGACATAATACTAAATGAACCAACACATTTATTCTCTACAGCCTTGCCTATTGTGGCTGTAGTTGTGCCACTGGGAATCGACCGAGACTTCATGCTGGGATTTAATGATAACTCCACCGAAGTGAGATTGTGAGTACTGCATGTCTGCTGCGTGTGCAGTAATGTCGTACTATAATAGTATCTCTCCTATTCAATGGGTAGTCACTTGCATACTTCCCATAAAAATGTTTACAAATGGGATCAAGATTTTTAATTGGCAAAAATTGTCCTTGATTGTTGATGCATTGATATTTGCTGTTCGGATTTTATCCTGATCTGTTGATTGTCTCCCAAATAGTACTTTGATTGTTTGATTCCATTTGATGTCATGTTTGCAAACGTTCCTACAGGCAGCGCTTAACTACCCCATGCCATTACCCATTCATAGTTGAATATGACATTTATCTTATTACACTGTAGCTGCTTCATTGGAGATATTCAAGTGTTGTTTGGAGCCTTCATTGGACCCATTGCTGCCATTCTGATATTCAATTCCATAGTGTTTGTAATTGTAGCCAAAACTGCCATCAAGCACAGAAGAAAAGAATCTGCCAAAGGAACAACCACAATAATTGGTTTTATTTTGAGACTGATTGGAGTCACATTTCTGCTAGGACTGACATGGGTATTTGGCGGCCTGACTGTCGTGAGTGAAACCTCACTGGCTTTTCAAATCCTTTTCGCTATATTCAATTCTTCCCAAGGCTTCTTTCTCTTTGTGTTCTTCTGTGTGCTTAACAAAGACGCAAGACAGTCATGGAAAAGGATTTTGTTTCGTGACCGTTACAAGTAACCTCCACCATCATCAGCGCAGCGTACGTCGCACACCAAGGACAGATATCCACAGATTTCATCTCGTGACACGAGATCGACCTCACAAGGTGGAACTCTCAGGAATACTGTTCTGGGAGAGCAATCGATGACTCAGATTCCTACTGATGCTGAGATGAGTGCAATCGGAGATGTATATGAGAATCCTGTAGCAGAGAACTCAACCAGAGAGGAAGTGTGGGTGATGGAATTGCTCCTGATCATATTTGTAACAAGAAAATGAAAAAAATTCAAAATAATTTAAAAAGATGTAGGGATGGAGTGCCAAAAAGCAAGAAAACAAGGGTAGGGATAGCATGAACGCAACATACACAGCCCCATCCCTACATCTTTTTCACATGTCACTGCAACCGTAGTGTTGCGATATTATTGTGTCATACCCATTTAACCAGTGACTCCAACTTGCACAGGCCAACCCTCTTTGCACGGTTTGCTGATATATATCACAGCTACATGCATGTATATATACCAGTTGAACCAGTAAATTGTATCATTTCTGAAGTATAATTATGCCTATGTTGTATGTTATATTGATACATATTTTTTTAAGTGGGGTACTAATGAGGATGTACACACTGTGTGCATGTTTGCATGTATATACATTGTACAGTGTGTTTATACAAGCAAACATACACACAGTGTATATTCATGCAGGCTTATTAGTACTCGGAATGTAATTTCAGCCCATGATTGTACATAGATTCTGAAATGCAGGAGCTACTGTTTGGTGTGTCTCGTACAAAAGTATGTCTGGGTACTAAGGAGGCTGGAAATAAGCTGAAAATTACATACACAGCTTAAATTTCAATACACATCCATGGCCACCCCCTTCTCAGTGCTGCCTACAGGAAGGACCATTAAGAATTAATTAGGCCATCATTGCAGTTGACATGTGAAAAAGATGTAGGGATGGGGCTGTGTATGTTGCGTTCATGCTATCCCTACCCTTGTTTTCTTGCTTTTTGGCACTCCATCCCTACATCTTTTTAAATTATTTTGAATTTTTTTCATTTTCTTGTTTCTGTGGGGTTTTTTTTAATGCTTGTTAAAATCAGTAATAAATAATTCATAGTATAACATTAAATACAAGTTATAATTATACCAGTTGATGAAATAAGTTGTTACATGACAGGTACTCCATCCCTAAAGGTCCTTCTTTAATTTTTCTGTTTGTAGATTATTTTTGGTTGTCATAGTATAGATCAGGGTTTTATACAGGAATTTTTCTTTGTGGGGGGGGGGGGGGCAAGGGGCTTTTGTTTTGAACACCAGACATCATTCTAAGGAGATCTAGGGGCATCTCCCTCCCCCTAAAAAAACCTCCACCTCTATTTGGAACTCTATCTTAAGATGCATAACGAGCCGACCGCACTGCCAAAGGTAAAGACAATAGATAGCAAGTAAGAAAAAGCAGTTCATGGTACCTGAAAACGCAGACAGAAAGTTTCCGAGACAGAGGTAAATTTCGGCGTGTTATCCTGGACACCCCAACTTGTGAATTTTTCTTAGGAATACAGGTAAGTCTAGAGTAGCAATCTCACGGGCCAGACTCACTCGTGGGGAGGAGTGAGTCTGGACACTATGGACAGCATTCTGTGCCCTGGAAGAAAATGATTATTCCAGACTGGTCGCGTGTAAAGAATGCAGAATTAATAACTAATACTAACCGCACAGCAGCGATCAGCTTGCTATGGCAATGCCTCGACCACAATTTTCTGTTTGGGCATTAGTTGTAAATAGCTGAACTTCTATCCAGCAGAAGAAATGCCATTTACTCTCATGTTGCGGTAATCACTTTTAGTCTTGTAGTTGACATGGAAGCTCTCAGACTCACTCCTCCCCCAAGTGAGTCTGGACCATGAGAATGCTTCATACCAAGGCTTTCCTTGGCTAGAATTATTTGAGTGAGGTACGGAGGCTTTCTCACCCAGTGAAGATGTAGCCAGCCTAGCTCTATGCGTCCATACTCTATTTAGCGCACATACGCAGTTGGGCTAGCTGTCTTCATATTGACGCGAGTAAGTTCTTATAATAGCTACTCACCTTGGTAAAAAGGTAAAAAATAATTATTCCAGCCGCATGAATAAGTTCACTGATCCAGTTGCCGAAGTAAAACACTCCAGTGAAACAAAGCACACGATGACGATCTCTGGTTGCCAAGTGCATGTCATGTGACAATCTCCGCGCATGCGTACAAATAATAAAATGGCGTAAAACTGGACTGCAGAGCTCGTGAGAGCGCACTGTATATCACGTTCGAGAATCGGTTTGATCGCTATGAAGATTATGTTGTCGTGGACCTGCGCGCTCGAAAATGAAGATCTTTCGCGCTACAATCACGGCAATCACTTGAACCAATTTTGAGCTAGCCTCGTTGAAGAATAATAATAATAAGAAGAAACCAGAATTAGAACGTGAACAAACTGGTAGTTAGCCAGCTTCCAGTTTTCTACTTTAGCGAAGCTTTTTGGCAACTTTGTGAGCCTTGTTGGTTGCAGAAACCCCCGAAAATGAAGGTTAGATACCTATAAAAGTTTAAAGCTTATTTTTTGCAGAGATTTGGAAACATTGATTTTATATTGCGTATATGGAGTGTCCGTGCCATCCCTACATAGAGAGTCTACCGACTCTCTGATGATGCTGAGATGGATACAATCGGAGATGTGTATGAGAATCCAGTCATAGAGCTCTCAGTTAGAAAGGAAAATGTGGGTGATGGATTTACTTCAGAAGGAGCTGACCATATTTCTACTTGCTCTCAAGTCGTTGAAATCTCTTTTATTGTGGAGAGCCCTGAAGTCTCAGCCAGAGATACTAGTTCAGAGAGTGAGGCTGATGGAATTACAGTGCCATGTTGAGAATCTTCATGCTGATCACAGTGACCCCTCTATCAAGCATGAGCAAGGTACCTGCAGTCCTTCGGATTAACTATTCCATACTGAGACCCTCGATTTGGTGTTGTGAACTATACAGAGCGAATAAGGCAGTTAGTTCAACATACTGTTCCTTTTTATTAATGTGGTGCCAGTATAGCTACATCATATTAAATGTTTTGTATTGTACATGTAGGTAATTGTAAATTGCAGTTGTGCTGTAACACAGAAAACAATTAGGCGTGTGGAGTGGGCTCTGACTTATCACCAAGACTGCAATCTCTTCACAGTGTGTTTAAGGTAGGAAGAGCCTCACCTGGAATCCACAATTCAAATGGACGGCTATGTTGATAACATGAAAGTCTACCTCGAATTGACGAAAATTTTTGCATCTAACCACACCTCCTGCTAAATAATCCACAAAAACGCAATTTCGGGTTGCTTTAAAATACAAGAAATTTTGGAATCTGCTAGAGCCCCACCCACAGTCTGGCAACAACACCAGCACCTACAGAGGACAGGCTACAAACGTAGGGATGCTTTTTCACAGGAATGCTTCAAAGCCAGTTTTACAGCCCTGAACGCATCCAACCACCCCAAAACCCTCATTTTCGCTATCCTGACTTTCAAAAAAAATTCGGCAACCGCCCACGCTCACCCGACGAATTCGAGCCCTGCATTACAAACTTCAACCCACTCCCACAAAAATTAGGGATGCGATTTTTCATTCACCCCTCGGTTTCTGAGAACCACCCACCAAAGCTCTCCCTATAAATCTCCACAGATTTTCACACAACTAGCTATTCGAGCTCATTAGGAAAAATGGGCGGGGCCTACAGACCCGAAAGGTGACTATTCTAGCCTACCTGAGATGGGCAACAACCTGCCACTATCCGTCTGTCTGGCTGACTTCTAGCCACTCGGGCAGCCTAACAAACTTTCTACAACACACTAGCTAGCTATTCTGACATAAAAAGCCTACTCACAATTCTATGATGTCCCGCTCAACCACATCAAAGTGCCGATATCGCATATGAAAGAGCCGCTATCCACATCAAAGTGACACACCCCTCCTGTTGATTCCGGTTGCCGCCATGGGAAAATGCAAACATATCAATGAATCTAATTAGCGCCACGTGAGTGACGTCATCTCATTAATTATTCATGAGGAGAATCACGCGGATTCGAAGGTGAGGCTCTTCTTACCTTAACGCTACCTGTAACAAGTCTGACATTTCATGCCTAAAAACCAGCCGGGCACCTTTCCTGTACATTACAATAAGTTACACACAACTCAGCTTTGGCCAAGTTAACTGCAGCTGTAGAACTACGAATTATAGTAACTATACTACAGTATAGTCACGTTCCCAGACCTACATGTACAAATCATATATTATAGGCGCTAACGCAGTACAGCGAAAGAGCTGACTCAGCAGTTTCGTCGTGCGCTTCTAGTTAGCAGCTATACGCCACCAAAACAAGATTTTTACGGCTGCCTACCAAGTTTTCGCCATCTAGGCAACTCACAACTACCTTCGCTTGCTTAGCTTGGCCTGAAAACCTCCAAAAGCTGCTATACACTGCAGTTGCATAGTAACGTCCGACGTAACATATTGCGCACGTGATAAGTGAGGACGCACAGACAAACAGACAGACAAACGCGGAAAACGTAAAGCAATCTTAGGACCAGCCGTTCGCGCGCTGCGCACGCTCCGGCTGGTAAAAAGGAAGCTATTAGTAAAACGGGGAGAGAAGCTAGGCCTGATCGATTTTATCACGTGCGCAACCGCAGGGTAGACGTCAGGTAGACGTCAATTGTGCGAGGATCGTAAGCAACGTGCCCACGCAAAGAGCCACGTGTTACATGTAGCTAGTATATACTGGCCCGTCTGCGCGGAAAAGGGAGCTGTACATGGCGCATTAAGTCAAGACTACTGTTTTTCGGGCTATTCCTACTACGAAGAGGCCGAGATTGCATCAATGGCTGATGTATCGAGCGCAAGGACGGCTCAAGTCTGCCGGTAAACACACTTAGTTGCGAGTATTAAAAGTTTCAGATTGACAGTTTAAGTAATATTTAGATACATGTACCAGTTGGCAGTGCATTACGTGATATAGTAGCGCGCGAGGACAATTAAGTAACGGTCGAGGGCGGATAATGCACGAGCCGAAGGCGAGTGCATTATCCGCCCGAGACCGTTACTTAATTGTCCGAGCGCGCTACTATATCACGTAATGCACTGCCAACTGTATCTAAAGTATTTAGTTCACTCACTGACCTGAGACAGCCACGGTTCTGTTGGGCGTTATTTAGAAAAGTGTGCACTAATTTTGTTAATGCACACTTAAGTGTGCATTAACAACTTAGTGCACACTTAAGTGTGCATTAAGCGATTTAACGTGCGGTCATGTGATCGAGTTTGAGACTTCTGATTCGTCGAAGGTCACGTGAGTAGCACTAATAGCATTTACATTTTTTGTAGTGCTACGGTAGCTTTTGCCTTTCGAATTATGACAAACTTACCCAATCAGATCGTTTTGCATTTAGTATCTGGCAGACTTGAGCCTGAAGGTGCAGGCCTCCCATAATAATTATACAATAGGCTACTACATAAGGAAGCGCCTATATAGCATAAAGGGGAAAATCCCTAACAATGCACGATCATAAATGCACGTAACAACACCATAATATTATTGATTATAGTCATTCTACAGTCCGTCAGGATATGCAGTTGAATTTCTAAGATGAGAGTTAACTGCTGAGTCATGCAAGAGCACTAAACACATATTGTGAGCTGTTTCGGGGAACAGTAGATCTATATAATGTGTAAACATATGTAGTGCATAGTACTAAAAGTGTAATTAAAATTCTCGAATACAAGCAGTAATAACTACATATGCAGCAACACTATAACACATAATGTGTCCATATAGCCATTTCAGAAGACACCAATGTACAACCATATACAGCGTGTATTTTAGCAAGGTGTCATTTTTGCACACACAAGTTTAGAGTGTATCATTTATTCGTACTATAATATGAGTTGGCCTCAACAAAAAGTTTGCAGGCAGTCCATTTGGGTGATAAAAAGGATCTGGAACTACTTCCACAAGGAAATGTTCGGTGCCCTCACCGGGTAGATTATCATTAATGATAGACACTTCAATGCAAGCCCGACTGTTGGTAGCAGTGATGTCAGCAGAGAATAGATCACCATTATCCGCTGATAGCCGTTCATAGTCTTCAGGATCTACAATGATATGAAGAGAGTAACTCAGAAGAGACATAATTATGGTGGCAAGAACAACCAACCTGCAGCAATGCCACTGATGGTATTTGCAGCAAGAGTGATTCTGATGTCTGGTGGAAATGGATTGCCAGTGACAGTCAGAGTACGAACACAGATCTTGATTCTTTGTCCCTCATTCACAGAGGCGAAAAATTCCTCCCATCCAATTGTCACCATTACTGTATAAGAGATTCATTTGTATATCAAATGTGGATGTTTTTACTTTAAATGTACAATGCTTTCAGCTAGCTATTTTACTAACCATCATCATCAACAACGAAAATCTGTGTGCTAGCAAAGAGGGAGCTGCCATCAGCAAGCATACCACCGAGATTGATGTTCAATCCCGACTCTTTTGGATAAAGTGATAGTTCAATTTCAAACACCTCAAGCACTTCAATCTCAAGATCATTGCATAGTTCAAATAGAAAATGTATGCTTTGTTCATCAGATGAAAAAGTACGACTAGAAATTAGAGTAGTAAGTATGTCTCGATGGAAATCTGCTTGATTTATATTTGCAGCATTTGGACCACTTCCAGAAATTACATTGAAAGTTAGCAGAAAGGTTAACTCTGACTGCCGATTGTTCCCTTTTATGACTGGGATTTTAACTCGTTCACCAGTAGCATTTAAAGATTCATAAACTGTGTAGCTGTTCTGTTCAAACCCAATAAGGAGAGCTGTGTAGAAGAAAATAATACTATAAATAGCACAATACATAATAGCCAAGCCTTCTGAGCTTTCTTTCAGGAAGAAAGCTGTGCAGAGGAGTTTATGACCATAAGAATGCAGCCTCAATGAACCAGCCCATTGCCATTGGTACATACATTAAGTGAATGTAAAGCATTGTGGGGCAAGCATGAGTGAACCCTTGTCTTTATTTTATATACGTACTGGTATGCACACACACACACACTCTTCGTATGTACACACGTATGCATGCACAGATAATTCTCAAGTGAACACAGTAGTTTGGGCTCATTAAAATTAACCATAAATTGCAGCTAATGTTTATACATCTGCATGCATGACTGTAACGCTTGCACCACCCTGAGCCACTTCCCTGTGGCAAAAAGTAGCCATATCCTTATAGAGAAGCACACACACATACTATATAAGAACCCTATAGACACATGTCAATTTAGGCATGTGTGAGTGAACATAATATCGCAAATTGAAACAAGAGTAAGCTTACCATATAATTTCTAATTAAGCATGGAGAGCTTGTGTCCTGTTAACAATACAAGTAAATCGTGAATATCTGACACGCTGTAAGTATCTCAGGCTATCTTGTAGTTATTCACCACCGCTCATAATTAATTACCTCCAATGAATTCGTCAACCCAAAATGTAATTTGGACAAGTCATACAGTACATCCTACATTAAGGTATTTGTATGCCTCCTCTTATTCCTTATGTTCCTTATATACACCATGTGGTTGGACGGTCTGCCATATAGCATTGGAGCATGTTCTTCATTACTGCAGCTGTATGACACATACCGGGAGTGCATAAAACGTTCACTCATAAGCTCCTACATATACCTGGTCTATACTCTCTCTCTTTCTGCTAGTACTTTCCTTCTCTCTATACCCTTCTAACCCCACTCCCACACTTACCATCATCATCCAAGATTCTTCCTAGAGTAGCAAAACGGCCACTTTGTAGATCAACCCAATTCACTGCATCAACCAATTCTAGAAGTATGACAAATATTTGCTCCACCTCATGGATCTTATCATCCACTATTCCAATATCAATTCTCCGAACAGCTGCATTTCCAGCTGGGAATGTGATATAAACTGGGGTACTGCTGAAGTCACGATCCTCAATGGGAAAACCTGTGGAAAAAAATCTGTACACTTCCTTCTTACATTGATATGCATGAACTTACTTCTGGCATTGATTGGTCGATTACGGTTATAATCAGGAACATCAGGAAGAGCACCAAGTATATGTGACTGTGAGTCATTCAGAACAGTATAGTTCACTGGAATAGCCGCAACAGTCAGGTCAGTAGCTATGTTAGTAAGGAGCTGCACTAAAGGAGATATGACCTTTTCACTTTCTATGCTGGAATAGTGTGAATTGGCAAACTGAAGAACAGCCTCTGGAGATAGAGAGTTTGAAGCCCATGTAATTATGTGTGCAGACATTCTGTGAAATTAGTTGCACGTGCATGACTACATACATACAGGGCCACTATAATAGCAACTACTAACATTCCGTATAATATTCGAACATAAAGTTAAAAACTGCTAACAGATATTGAAAACATTGCACAGTTAGTAATTATTATTTTGATGCAGTTGGGATCACAGCCAATGAGAGGGTGACTGTGTTACGTAGGTGACTGTCAAGCGAGGTCCAACTAAAATAATGTATGCAAATATTTCATTTACAGTATATACCATCTTTGTCTTCGATGACCACACGAATTGTTGGAATTGCAAATGTATTGGGGGCTGCAGCATTTAGTACAGCATTTGCAGCATCATTGGCACCGGTCAGACTCAGGATAAAATCTTCAGGTAGTTCCAGTGCTATACTGTCATGTCCGATGAAGGTTCGAATTCTAGCTGGTACAGTAGCATCATTTATCACAGCACTCCTAGATCTAACAGAAACTCTGAAGTCAGCACCCTCCTCTGCAATAGATAAAGGTTGAAGTATTGAACTATTATATCCTTCATAATAATAATATTGCACATGATATGTAGACTTCATAGTAGCTTATATAGTGATGCATATATTTGAGCTCCTCCCATTTACACATAATAGCCTTGTTGAATCCACATGCTGCATATCTATCATTGTCCAGTTGTCATGTATAAAAACTACCTGTTTGGCCTTAACACATAGAGTGTTCTTTCACAGTTGTTATGGTGGAGTTTGGACCATTGCACACCATTTTCTATGCATGATTGGGGGGTTATCTGGCATATGTATTCTAGCTGGCAAGATGATTGGCTACAAAGCAATTTACAGCTAGATTCTTAGTGAAGTAGTAGAGGCCTGCATGTGACAAATCCTGTCCAAGTGCAGATGGCCACGAAGAATGAACCTAAGAAGGAGCTTATAGTGTTGTAGGAGGAGACTTGCATGCCAGTTAGCCGAGACTGTTGATCAAGGAAAGTGGCTCAGTTGGGAGCAGAACAGATAGCAGAAGAGATTGACACTACAGAGGAAAACCGTTAAGGCAGCTGAAACAGAAGCAGGATGTAGACTCTTTCCCAGCTATACTAGCTGCTGGTACATGTGAAGAATGGACGGCATAATGGATACAATTATATTGCTGTTCTAGATAGTTCTGTTGCTGCATTCTATGAGTGAGGGAACTTGCAACACTTAGCTGTGCAATGTCACATATTTCAGCCTTAAATAGCTATAGCCAGGCTAAGCACGTGTGACAATTTATTGCCATGCATTCACTCACTTGCTGTTCCTTGTGTTACTGTAATTTTGAAACGTAGTTCTCTTCTCCTATCCAGCTGCAGAAATTCTTCAAAGAAGGCTCCTTTAATAAAGCCTACATCCAGTAGAGTGCTACGGTAACTCTCTTCAGTTAAAACTTCAGAGCCATTGAACCATCCAAACACTACCAGAGATATAAATGGTATGAGTAAGATCCGAATATGTATACATAGTGTATGATCATTAGTTACTTACAAGCCAAATGACTACCATACGAAAGTTCTATTGCCCTGAATGTAGACTCTACATGACTACTCACGTACTTTCCCCCTCTGAGGACCATTGTGTGGTGATCAGGAAAAGATACTTAGTAGTGTGTTCATTCGGTGTGACAGAAATAATGAGAACTATGCTGTGAATATGATAGTCAGGGTTCAGCAGGGCTGGAAAAAGAAGCTACGTACCAGTATACACTCTATATAAATTATGAATAACACAAGCAATGTACTTTAAAGTCACTTGTAAATATTTACCAATGCAGGCCTGACAGGATTGGTCCCCAGATGTCTGCCTGTAGAACAGTCCAGGTGATTGCACACAGCATTCTTCAATACCTTCAGCAATGAAACTAGGATCAGAGCTTTCACATCCCAATTCAACGGTAGCTGAGGGTGCAGTGAAGCATTGGACTGATTGTGTACTTACTGTAGGAAAGAGATGAATAACACAAAAAATAAATAGCTACGTAGTTTTTGGATCAAAGAGCTATATTTAAAGTGCACCGGGTTTTCCTTTATACTGTAGCACCATAAGACTCAGTGAATAAAACCCAAAACAAAGAAATCCTTTTGAGGTCTCAAGGACAATGAATTGATTTGGAAGATTGTACCCATCACCTTCACAAAATTCCAGCAGATGGTTGTAAAGACTGTACTTCATATCTCAGAGATTATAATTATAATTTGCAGAGAATGACTCTTAGACTGGCAAACTAAGAACTAGGGAACAAACTTCTGTAAGAATATTGATACAAATGCATAACCATCTCAAATACATCACAAAATTAGTAAGAAACTACTATGAGTAGTGAGTGCAACTGTTGTGGCAGTGTACACAGTAGCTAGCTATGACAAAATCAGTTACCAAAAGAGCACTTGATTTGATTGGACAAGCCAATAGTGAAATCACCTCCACTGTTAGATGTATAGTTGACCTGTACTTGTTTTGTTTGCATTAATATGACAATTGTGATCACTTAATAAAGTCTTATGTTCTAACCCCTCTGTATGTTGCTGCATACTATCACTGAAAAATACATCTGCAGCTTGCTTCTTCAAAACCACCCCCTCAAATATTATTTAGGGAGGAGTTTCTAGCAACTGCTTGAAAAGGTAGTATAGAATTTAACTCTATCTTTCTGGAGTTGGCTCCATGAGCCAAACAGTATAAATTTATAAAGGAAAAGAAAGTTACTATGAAAACTGATCAGTGAGAATTTAAGCTCTCATGATTCTTATGTACATGTACTGAAATATGGATTGAATTTCGCAAATTGCTGAGTGTATGTACGGCTCTATATATGGTATCACCAGATCATACATGGGGGGCAGTGGCTACTATACTAGTGTGATGTGGCTACTATATACTAGTGTGACTGTGAAGGACCTATATGTAGGTAGAGAGATGTGATATCCACATTCATGCCTTTGTATTATACTGGGAGTGTGGTAGTATATATAGCCACACCAGTTTCTCTACTCACCCGTATCTTTACACTAGGCCATGCAATCAGCTTGATTCTGTTCTCTCTCATAGCACACTACCAAGTGTAGGGGGCATACGACAGTTGGGGATAACTTACAGTCATTATCAATTATTGCCACAGTAGCCAGATCTGGCTCCAAGAAGAAGTTAACAGGCAGTCCAGAATAAGGATCTGGAACTACCTGCACAGTGAAATTCTCAGTGTTCTCTAACAAATTATCATCAATGATAGACACTCCAATGCAAGCCCGACTGTTGATAGCAGTGATGTCAGCAAAGAATAGATCACCATTATCCGCTGATAGTTGTTTATAGTCTCCAGGAGCTACATGATATATATGGAAAGAATCAATGACACAAACAAAGAGAATTTTAGTGATGAGAATAACCAACCTGCAGCTCTGCCATTGATGGTGTTTGCAGCAAGAGTGATTTTGACATTTGGTGGAAAGGGATTGTTAGTAACAGCCAGAGTGCGAACACAAATTTCAAGAATTCCATGCCCCTCATTCACTGAGGTAAATACTTTCTCCCATCCAATAGTCACATTTGCTGAAAAAAAACAACAATATGTGCAGATGTATATGTTTTAATTATGATAATGGAAAATGCCAATGATAATGTTTGCCTACATGCAGCATACCAACTGACCATCATTATCAACAATGAAAATCTGTGCGCTAGCAAAGAGGGATCTGCCATCAGCAAGCGTGCCACCGAGTTCGATGTTTAATCCTGACTCTTCACGAACAAGTGATAGTTCAATTTCAAACACCTCAAGCGCTTCAATCTCAAGATCATCGTATAGTTCAAATGGAAAATGTATGCTTTGTTCATCAGATGAAAACGTATAATCAGAGTGTAGATGAGTCAATACGTCCCAATGGAATGTATCCAATCTATTTATATTCGCAGCATTTGGACCACTTCCGGAAATTGCAATGACAGTCAACAGAAACCTTAACTCTGATAGCTGATTGTTCCCTTTTATGACTGGGATTCTAACTAGTTCGCCAGTAGCATTTAAAGATTCATAAACTGTGTAGCTGTTCTGTTCAAACCCAATAATGAGAGCTGTGTAGAAGGAGCATAAGGACATAAATAGCAGTTATATCTAGCCTCATATCCACCCTTCCATCTTTCCTCACTAAAGTGTGTCCGGGCTATTACCCCATATATATTTCTAAATGCAAGGTGAGGCAGGGATGCAATATCAATTATTCAGGAAACTTGTATGCCCTCCCTTGCTTTGTATGCTTCATCTATATCAAAATGTAAAGGTTTGCCAGGCTGTACTTCCTCTGGAGATACTGGAGCTCCTTCTTGATCTAATTTGATTACAATGTAACTAGCTTGCATGGCTACTCATTGCTTGTTGTTTTACTTACATTTATTAAACTATGTAATCTCAATTCCAAGCCCTTCTGCTATATTTCCTGCAAGCATCAAAGCTGGGAGGGCTAGGTATGGATATTTTTTTCTCACATCCATGCACTACATACACTCTCTTTTACAAACCATACGTTATTGGTTATTAGTATCCAATCTTAAAGTACTGGAGTGAAGTTCTTCACTACAGCTTGACATTAATTTTATTGTCCACTCCACTCACTTCTTTATATTATTCCAAACAGTCCCTACTCTGTATGCCCTTCTAACGTAACCCCACTCTCACCCTTACCATCATCATCAAAAATTCTGCCCAAAGTGGCAAAACGTCCACTTCGTAGATCGACCCTGCTTTGATTCACTGCATCAACCACTCGTAGAAATACAACGAATATTTGCTCCACCTCATGGATTTCATCATCCACTATTCCAATATCAATTCTCCGAACAGCTGCATTTCCAGCTGGGAATGTGATATAAACTGGGGAACTGTTGAAGTCACGATCCTCAATGGGAAAACCTGTGGAAAAAAATCTGTACACTTCCTTCTTACATTGATATGAAATCAACTTACTTCTGGCATTGATTGGACGATTACGGTTATAATCAGGAACATCAGGAAGAGCACCAAGTATATGTGACTGTGAGTCATTCAGAACAGTATAGTTCACTGGAATAGCCGCAACAGTCAGGTCAGTAGCTATGTTAGTAAGGAGCTGTACTAAAGGAGATATGACCTCTTCACTTTCTATGCTGGAATGGTCTGAATCGGTAAACTGGAGAACAGCCTCTGGAGATAGAGAGTTTGAAGCCCATGTGATCATGTGTGCAGATGTAAATTAGTTGCTCATGGCTAAGGGAGTACTAGCACCTACACACATACACATCCAAGTATACACACCAACTGTTTATATATAATGCTAACATTTCATGTACGTACATCTGGCTTGGCCATACTGCACAAAGCTATATATATAATTATGTTTTGAAAAAAAAATAAAACAAAACAATCATGGCAAACACTGCGTAAAATGTGTGAATCAGAGAAGTCCTTCCAGTTGCTGACCCATGCAATACCAAGTTAATTTGGTGTAGTGTCCAGAATCTTGCACTAGCTATATTGTCTTGGAGTATTATGGCTTTTCAGGCAGCTAGAAATCATGCATGGCTAATACCTTTGACTATACTTAAATGATGCACCAACACGCCATATTCATCTCTGCATTACGATTTAAAGTTATGTATGTGAATTTATTATTTGAACTTACCCTCCACATCTTCAATAACAACTCGTATTGCTGGAACAACAAACTGGCCACGTAGTGTTGGGCTTTGTATAGCTCTTCCAGCATTATTGCGTCCCCCCAAGGTCAGTGTGAAGTCCTCAGCTGTTTCCAGTGCTATACCATCGAGACGAACTAAGATGAGAAGTTTGAACGTCTCTCTTGCATCCGGTCCTTCGATTTCAAATAACTTTGGTTGAAATATAAAATCAGCATTGGAGCCTTCAGCTGCAAATCAATGATACTCAAATTCATAAATTAATATATTGATCGAGGCAATAAAATTAGACTCATATAGGCTACCTCTATACCAGCCACTGACAAAGGAGTGATCGATGCTTTACAATGTTTCTGAGGATTCACTTAAGAAAATGGGCAAGTTACACATTATAACATATTGCCATTGTATGTACATGTACAGTGTAGGTAGCTGATACAATAGCTACATAGAGGAGTAGAACGTACAGCCAAAAAGCTGTCAAGATTATATGCATGCAGTGATAATATTGCAGACTTTGTTATGACTCTTGTTACTCGAGTGGGTATTCCTGGCGTTAAGTGGGCAGTATGGGTAGCATAGTAGCAGTGAGTTTTTCAAGTGTTATTAATAATTTCAGTTTGGTTTTTTGAATTCTTGAAGTATATTTTATATTCTTTGGAAATGTAGGAATTCAAAGAAATGGAGGTTTTTCAATAAATTAGATTCACTATAATATGGTGATTGAGACTGGTATACTGCTTACAGTGCTAGCTTACAGTGCTAGCTATAGCTTCAGCCCTTAGGTTTGGAGAATTTCAACAAATTTTGTCCTTTGGATAAATAAGAAATGTGGCAGTTCAATCAAAAAAACCTTTCAACTGCTCATGAAATAGTTCTTATGCCCATATAGCTAATGTAGCCTTGAGCCCAGCTGTTCCAGCTTTCTTTGCAAGCGAAAAAAAGCTGGGACGGCTAGGTCCGAAGCTACAAATAATGATAGTAGGAATGAAATCGTTTCTTTTTTTCACTTCGTGTTGGGATAATGCTAATGCTGTTACAGTCATTGCTTCATATATGACTCATACTGTATATAGCCAACTGACGAAAATAATTAAAGCTCTAAAAGTTCCCACTTACTTCCATTTCCTGAAACTGCAGTTACACCAAAACGCGCAGTGTTTCTTGTGTCTAGACCTGTCAGTTGTTGCACATTCCCTCCTTTAATAAATCCTATGGACAGGATTGCAAAGTCTCCTCGCTCTGAAAGAGTAATCTCTGATCCATTAAAAAATCCAAACACTAAATCAACAAAAAAAAGACAGCAATAATTGCAATTTGCATGCATGTAAGCTATTTCAGTAGAACCCCTCTATTGTGGACACCTTGGAGACCTGGTGAAGTGTTCTGTATAGAGAGGTGTGCTCATGCAGGTGTCCTCACTTCGAGGTAAATTAAGAAAGCATTTTTGGGACATGGCAAGTGTCTTTAATACAGAGCTAGGTTTCCTTATTCAGGGGAGTCCTTTAAGACGGGTTCCACTCAATAATATCTAGAGCAATAAGCATAATACAGGACTTAAAATAGGGGGTAACACTGCTCGCTAAAATGGTTCCCCCCGGTCCATATTTTTCAAAATATTTGGACCCCCCGGAACATAATATTGAAATATATGGACCCCCTCGGAAATTTTTGTTCCCCCCCCCCCCCCTTCACGAAGAGTCCGAAATTTGAGCGAGTCTATCGCATAGTTTTTACCAAGGGAGGCTTAGCTACTACAGATCTCGGATTAGCAGAAGTTTGAGTAGGCCGCCTGTAAACAAGCGTTGGAGTCGGACGGGCGGGACGGCACAATCGAGTCGCCGATGCGAACTGAAAATTTCAAGCTTGTTTTTATTTTAGATCTAGCTATAATATACTTTCGTAAGCCAGCACTTCTGATGACTCGCTGGCCTTTTTAATGATCTACGACCATCTCTGATCTCAAGTATGATAGCGAATGATTGACAGGCAGTGGCTGCTGGTACACACAGTAGACATGCGGAACTTGTTTCCGCGTACGCGCGTACATGTATGTACGAGCTTCACGATCTGGATAAAAATTCGCCGAAGAGTGGAATTGTAAGTTAGCAGTACTATGTAGGCTACAATTTACTGCATGTATAGCAATGTATTTTTTCTTGAAGGTAGTTCTGGAAACCTATACATGATATATATATGAAGGCCTTCAGTGCTAAATGGGAGGGCCAGAAACTGTTTAGTATTAGGAAAAATCTCCAATATCTTATCACCCTCTCTCTCTCTCTCTCTCTCTCTCTCTCTCTAGTGTAGACTAAGCATGTGATGGATGATAGACATTCGGGTCTGAGTTACAGATGATTGCAGACTGCACTGCTGGGAAGCTTGCTCTACATCTATACGAAACCTGTTAAGATTGTCATGAGGCCTGCCACTGACCAAGTAAGATTACTTTTGTGATCATCTGATTTGCAATCACCATGCATTATATTTATTATGTATCTCGAATTATATAGGTTATGTCCTGGTGGCCAGGAATGATACGAACTTTTGATGTCAAGACATCCACAGATCAGTTACAGTCAAGATTGTACTCTCTTTAAAATAACATATATACTCCTTTTGCTTGCTATAATTACATGTTCGGTATTGAATGATATAGTCAAACAGAGGTTGCAAGCTGCTTATCAAGTTTTAAAATACCACATGTTAGCTTACTGATTCCATAATAGTGTAGATGCTGACATATATCCCTGCATGGTTAGCCCTTGAATGCAGGACTAATTCTTGGCTTGCCGATTTGTAATTATATCAGCTATATGCATTAATGTTTAGCTGCATGGGCCTTCAGCATAGGTAATGAGCCCAACCTTTTCCCAGTACATAGCTGTGGCGGTACCCGCCCCTGCCCGCTGCGGTACCCGCCCATGCATGTCCGCTGTGCCCGCTGTGGGTGAACCTCTCAGCCACCGTAAATATCTGATGCATGAGCTTCACAACATCTAGCTAAGTCGATTAAATTAACTAGCTATTCAAACTCTGAAACGTAATGACAATATATGCCTTTATGCCATGGCAAATGGCAGCCCATGGGCAGTGTCTTATACATGAATTGGGCACCGGGCATATATGCTCCATTGTACATGTATATGTACTGCACACAGAAAACTGTTTATCTTCCCACATTTTGAATGTACATATACCTCAGAAACCAAACATGCTATCATGCTCAAATTTACCACTCAGTCTCTTCCTAATAATTATATCTAAAAGTTAGGACAGTTAGAGATATCTGCCAAAGGTGGGTGGGTTTTGGAAAGGCCTTATTGTCCATGAACAACAGACCGAGCCATGCAAACATGATACATTACAGCCCCTCTTTCTGCTGTCTCGTGGCAGCCATGGCCAATCCTTAAAAAAGGTGACAAATAGAGACATCATTCTCCTGGACAGCTGTCGTTATGTCATTATTGTTATTCTCATGAATGTATGGGAGACTCGCAACAATAGCTCCCCCTCCCCCCCCCCCCCCCACACACACACCCATGTAACAATCCATGGGGCTATCACAGCCATGCAAGGCATGTTGCTATTTGCGTAACCCTGGTTGTATAATCTTAGCCCTATACATGCATACTATTGGACAGTACCTTATTATAGTTTATTTTCTTTGCAGTTGCTTCATAAATACAATTTAACTTAACCAATTCTGCCATTCTTTCCATACCAATGCAAGCTTGACAAGCTCCTTGGCCTCCTCCATCAAAAAAATATCCGTTACGCTCTAAACAGCATTCTGTAATGGTGATAGCTTGGAAATTATCAGTTGTAGACAGGCAATTCAATTCCCCAGCAACAGAGGGTACAGTGTAGCATGTGATCTGTGCACTGCCTGTAGGAATAGAAAATAGGTCAGTTATTGTTGATACGTTTTCTTCATAATACGCAAAACATATCACAGTTAGCTTATCAAAAAAAATGGTAGAGGGTGTGGATGTGAGCTAGCTTAATTATTCATCCATTCACTGTGAGATAATCAGGGTCACTACTGTATTATCCTGACCCCATGTAAGCCTGAGTTTCAACTCTAACCGAATCAGAATTGGTGTGCAGTATAGCTATAGCAGCAGTGTCGTATATATATTTGTAGCCCTTGAAGCCATACTATCAAAGGCACCGACTGGGCAATATATGCTGTAGTAACCCCAGAGCAGGGCAATAACAGGTTATTGCCCTGTGGCTTACCACAGAGCAGGGCAATAACATGATATTGCCCTGTGGTTGCAGCTGCACACTTGAAGGAAGCCACTGATGGTAAGCTGCGCATGCACTGGAAGCCATAGGGCTACAAATCTGTTAAACCACGCCACCTGCAGGCTGTATGGGATTTGATAGCGCACTCGTGCAATAACTAATTAGAGCCCTCGGGCTTCGCCCTCGGGCCCTAATTAGTTATTGCACTCGTGCGCTATAAATCCCATACAGCCCTTGGTGGCGTGGTTTAACTAATACATAGCTGGAGTCTATGGCAATGCTAACAGAGACTGTAATATGTCCAAACTATGTAGGCTGGTGCAGTATTCGAAGAGCGAGCAAAAGAACTCACAGAAGAAATGTATTAACAAAGTCTACCACTCCAAGCCAACCCCATGTGTGTCCTCTCAGGAACAACTTCAATGATGCAAATAAGCTTAAAAACATATGCATTTGTACCACAGAGCATGGGCATTTGAAAAGCACCTCCACAGTGTCTGTCTGCCTTAATATACATTAGCACTTTTCCCCACGCTTATAGCACTCAAAGAAGGCCACATACAGGGATCATTGCTATACCGGTGTACATTAAATCAGTTAAAGGTCAGTTTGGGTGAGGGGTTAAACTCCTCGGCTTCGCCTCAAACTTTAAATTCCCCTCACTCAAACTGACCTTTAACTATTACATACAACACATGGCAGCCCTTTGATCTCCAGGTTGCCAGGCAACTAAGGTTTTCAGTGTTAGTGCTTGTCAAAAAGAATATCTAGTTAATTGCCTTCTTTGACGTCATAAATGCAATTATTTGTTATAACAGCTTTTGTGATTGTATGTAATAGTTAAAGGTCAGTTTGGGTGAGGGGAATTTAAAGTCCGAGGCGAAGCTGAGGATTTTAACCCCTCACCCAAACTGACCTTTGACTGATTTAATGTACATTGGTATAGCAATGATCCCTGTATGTGGCCTTCTTTGAGTGCTATAAGCGTGGGAAAAAGTGGTTGCCATGGTAATTACATTAATATGGTTTAGGTACAACTAATTATACCATGCACTACTAAAAATAATATTTATTTTCAACAATGGTTTGGTACTGGAGCTGCATCTACATACCATCTTTCATACTGTGGTGATAGGGGAACCATGTTCTGCTTATAAAGAACCTTATACATGGCTATCATTGTATGGATAAATATGTCACATGCAGGTTGAAGGTCTGTAGCAACAATAATATTAAGCAAAAACTGTAACATGTGACAGCATCCATACTACACAGATGATATAGCAAGACAATACTATATATGCAATAGTGGGCAGATAGTCACGCTGTTTATGGTCTGTTTGGAAACTACAGTAACAGTTAGGCCTAAATTTACAGAAATGGCAGAACAATAATTGTCCTGCCATATTTATGCACTTGTACCATAGCGCATGGACATTTGAAAAGCACCTCCACAGTGACTGTCTGCCATACAACACGTGGCAGACTATTGATCTCCAGGTTGCCAGGCAACTAAGGTTTTCAGTGTTAGTGCTTGTCAAAAGGAATATCTAGTTATTAATTGCCTTCTTTGATGTCATAAATGCAATTATTTTGTTATAACAGCTTTTTTAATTGTATTATAGTTTAGCTACAACTAATTATACCAATGTTAAAATAATACGTTATTTTAAAATTTACCCGTATGTATGGCACTAAATCTGCATCTACATACCATTTTTCATAATAGGGGAACAATGTCCTGCTGATAATCAGATTGTTAGAACCTTACATGGCTATCATTGTATGGATAAATCATATCACAGGTTTAAGGTCTGTAGCAACAATTAAGCAAAAACTGTAACATGTGACAGCATCCATACTACACAGATGATATAGCAAGACAATACTATATATGCAATAGTGGGCAGATAGTCACGCTGTTTATGGTCTGTTTGGAAACTACAGTAACAATTAGGCCTAAATTTACAGAAATGGCAGAACAATAATTGTCCTGCCATAATTATGCACTTGTACCATAGCGCATGGGCATTTGAAAAGCACCTCCACAGTGACTGTCTGCCATACAACACGTGGCAGACTATTGATCTCCAGGTTGCCAGGCAACTAAGGTTTTCAGTGTTAGTGCTTGTCAAAAGGAATATCTAGTTAATTGCCTTCTTTGATGTCATAAATGCAATTATTTTGTTATAACAGCTTTTTTAATTGTATTATAGTTTAGCTACAACTAATTATACCAATGTTAAAATAATAGGTTATTTTAAAATTTACCTATATGTATGGCACTAAATCTGCATCTACATACCATTTTTCATAATAGGGGAACAATGTCCTGCTGATAATCAGATTGTTAGAACCTTACATGGCTATCATTGTATGGATAAATCATATCACAGGTTTAAGGTCTGTAGCAACAATTAAGCAAAAACTGCAACATGTGACAGCATCCATACTACACAGATGATATAGCAAGACAATACATTGACCTATATAGTGGTCTGATAGTCACGCTGTTTATGTCTGTTTGGGAACTACAGTAAGAGTTAAATTTACAGAAAGGGTAAAACAATAATTAGGCTAGGTGATTGACAAAATGAGGCCAGCATAGATCTTACTCAAGGTAACCAAACTATTATCATCTTTAGCAGTGAGAGCACATGATTCTCTGCACTATTGAGCCAAATGATAACCTAATTTTCCACAAAATTTATAATATTGGGCCGGCGCCTTCGAACAAGGAAAAACTGAAAGTAAAATTTATATGGCCAGTAGCTAGCTAATTCCTTTTTTAGAAAAAAGAAAAGCAAGTCATTCCTTTTTCCTTTCCTACAAATAAAAAGAAAGAGGAGGCTAGACTGTATATACTTCATACAGCATGTCTATTATGTATAGTATACTGCAATGCAGGTGTCTCGGCGATTATGCTCGGGCTCTTAGCGGTGTTCATAGGTGCGCACTTGATATAGCGGCTCTTGATACTCCAAACCAGCAGATTCAACTAACGTACTTTTTGAAGCTTAGTTCGATGTAATTATATTTAGCTACAATTATGTACACATGATAACACAGTAGTCACCTTGCGTCACTGAGGCTGCAAGGAAAATTGCGAGCAAAACCACGGCACTGTGTAGCAACATCTCACCATCCGACAATACCGTCTAGTCAATTGCAAACATACATACGACAATAATTATAGTTATGTCATGCGGTTATTAATCCGTACTCTGTACTACTCTCCCGCTTCAATTATTATCAGCCGGAGCGCGCGCAGCGCGCGAACGGCTGGTCCTAACGTTTTCCGCGTCTGTTTGTTTGTCTGTTTGTTTGTGCGTCCGCACTTATCACGTGCGCAGTATATTACGCCATACGTTATACAACTGTAGTATAATTATAGCAGCTTTTGGAGGTTTGCAGGCCAAGCTACAGCAAACGAAGGTAGTTGTGAGTTACCTAGATGGCGAAAACTTGGTAGGCAGCCGTAAAGATCCTGTTTTAGTGGCGTATAACTACTAACTAGAAGCGCACGACGAAACTGCTGAGTCGGCACTTTCGCTGAACTGCGCTGTTTCTACAGTATGCCTATAATTTGTAGGTCTGGAAACGTGACTATGCTGTAGTATAGTTACTATAATTCGTAGTTCTACAGCTGCAGTTAGCTTGGCCTACGATGAGTTGTGTGTAACTTATTGTATAATAAATGTACGGGAAAGGTGCCCGGCTGGTTTTTTAGATATGAAATGTCAGACTTGTCTGTATTAGATTGTACGTCATATATTATGATATATAGCAACTTTCGTCACTCTGTTACATCATAGACACAATTGTGTCTATGGACAGATTAAATGCTCAGTAAAAAGTAGTGTTGTTTTAGTATGGCTTTACATAATTAGATTTAGTTTTAGTAAAAAAGCTAGTGAAGAAGAAAATTTAGTTTTAGTTTTAGTTAGTTAACTAAAAGGAAAAAAGGGTTACTAAAAGTGTTTTAGTATTAGTTAACCATAACTAAATGTGGAGATTCTGTTGAAAAAAGTATTAGTTTAGTTATAGTTTATTCTCAGAGGCCAATACCCTTGAAGTTTTAGTTTTAGTTAGTTAACTAAATGTGTTTTTGCTCCTACTAAAACACATTTTGCTTTTAGTTTCAGTTAACCAAAAGTAAAAAGGGTGTGTGATACTGAGTGCTGTAGCATTCTTCCTGAGATTTTATCTGGCCCATTAATCATTTTGATTGTGAGACATCAATAGTAAGACTCCATGCAGGAGGTGTGCCACTTCTTCCTGACAGCATAGAACACCCCCAGGGCATTCATCAGGTATAGTAAAACCAAGACAATTGTGGCTAGTCAGTGGTGGTAGCATAGATAGTAGACTACTATCTATGCTACCACCATAGATAGTAGACTACTATCTATCCCACCACCATAGATAGTAGACTATTATACTATCTATGGTGGTAGCTAGGACTTTGTTAAAGAAAAAACTATTGAGCATCCTTGCCTTGCATGTCTTTATCATTGTTTGCAGTACAATCATCATGAGACAAGATACGTAAGGACTGCATGACATTGTGCTTTGTTCCTTGCAAAGGTATAATAGTCTTCCAAAACTGCTTATCTGGCTTGATCTGAAGTTGCAAAATTTTAATAATAAACTAGCTGGCTGAAGTGTGTGGGGTGGAGAGTTGGTTATGTAGGACCTGGCCATGGCATGTAGTTTGGAGTACATACATGCATACATGTATGCAAGGGGAAAGTCTACATGTAGTTTTGCTGATTACTTGAGCCATGAAACCTTATAAAAAGGCCAGCTAGACTGGGAAAAAAGTGGATGCAAGATATTGGCAACTCTTGGCTGTGTGAAGAGAAAGTGATTCCAGTCAAACAAACCCTCGATCTGCCTTAAACTGGCATTAAATTTTGTCGAACATGCTGTCCGGTTAGCACAGGTCAAAACTATCATTCATAAAGAAAAGCATAATCATCTACAACAAAATCAAGACATTTCTACCATATGAGTAGTCACAACTAGACAGTTATTACAGATCTTAGACACTGAGAATAACTAAGTGACGCTAATTACAACAGTCATGCACACAAAATCTCTGGTAGCTAGTTACATGTAGTGTCTATCAAATTTCTACTGGGCACCAGTGTCAGCATACATGCCGTCAATCACTGTCATGTATTTCTGTTGTACGGATCTTCGTCGCAACTTCAGAGTAGGACCTAGAAGGAAATAAATATAATGAATTCACGTAAACAAATTCTGATCACTTGTCTGGACAATACTATACCTTTACAGCAGTTGGAATGATTCTTGCTACCGTGCCTAACTGCTGCATTCACAGATTCATTACAATATAATTGTGTGTTGAGTATAAAGGTAGTTTAATATAGCAACTACAGGATATTGAATGATCATGGGACTATTTCTGGACATCCGCTGCAGCCCTACTGGGAACCACATTAGATAATGCTTACCAAGTTCTCCACCTGGTATGGAGAAATCCTTTGAAAGCACAGTAAACTTCTGGACCTACAATGATATACAAAACTATGTGAAACACTAGATTGCAACATGTCAGTGCAAGCTTATCGTACAAGGACAAACAAATGTGATAGAGTGGCCCCTAGCTGGTACTCTGATTGCCACTGTGCTCAGTTATCTGTGCTTAAAACCCTAGTCATTGTACTAACGGCACCACACATAGAAGGTAAGAAAGGTAAAACACATACCGTATTTCCGCGATCAGACGCCGCGGCTACTATGTATTTCATCGCGCGATTTTCTGCGGCCACTATTCGAAGGCGGCCACTAATCGAGGGCGGTGTTTATTAGATTGAGCGGTTTACTGGTTACACAGCGATGCACAACAGCAGTTTAAATAGCCGTTTGAAAATCGCCGTTTGTGCCTCAACACTATCGAAAAGCCGTTACGCTACAATGCCAGCTGTTTTTTAAGGGGAGAGATATCGAAAATATAGATTCGCGGGCAGCCTCCGTTGGGCTCCGATCCCTTCGCAACCTCGAAGAAGACAAAGGTGAGGTCCGACAACTGTTAGTATCGTTAGCTAGCAAAGTCAAGTATCACTTTACTTTTACTGTAGTTACTACATCTTCTTGCTTATTCCTACCACGGTACTTCAATTTTAGCCGTGGCTACTAATCGAGGGCGGCCACTATTTCGTTCAGTACTTCCGGAGGTGTGGCTACAATTCGAGGGCGACTACTAATCGAGGGCGGCGTCTGATCGCAGAAATACGGTAATTATAGAATTACTCGTAACTGGGAAGTAGAGTTACAGATTGATTGCTAGGGCTCTCCTCTTCAATATTGTGATTGTCATTAAATGGGAAGAGTCTGCCCATAGCACTTTGGTGAGTGTATATATGTGCATATCATAACGTAGATTACTTGTAAAGACTTATATAATTATATGCCAATCACGCCCAAAGGGGTATAATTATTACCCAACACTTGGTACACGCTGACAATCGAGTCACCACAATGAAGACAGTTCTTTAAATGTCTAAACCCTCAATGTATGGGCAAGTAGATATGGTACCACGTATGTATGTACACATTATGGGAACAAAAAATCAGACGGGCTCGAAATTATGGCATCATGGTGGACAGGCTGCACCTTCTGTGCTCGCGAGACAGCGTGCTGGTTGGCTCGATCAAGTCCCTCCTGAATTGCTTTGTACACGGCCTCGTCCTTGGTCCTCACGATCTCGGACACCGTGGTGCAGCTGGATCCGAGCTCCGCGATCATCTGTTTCGCCAGAGGGAGCAGTTCGTCCTGTGGCTCCCCCGTGTCAAGGTCCACCACACACTGCATGGCGAGAGAGAGATTGGAGATTGCAAGAAGTTGCTTTAACACTGGTATCCCCTCCCCCCCCCCTCTCCCGTACGAACCTCAGCATGCATACATCTGCATAGTAACAGTCAGAAGGCGTCAAAAGTTACATGGCATTATGTAGGGTTTTATACGAGGGGTTAGGATCTCCCCCCAGCAAGAATCTCCCTTCCTCCGAAAATTATGATGTCATTGGTATATACACCATTTTCTACTTGGTGTGCCAGACTGTTGTGCAAAGGGGGAGGAGCCAGAGTCTGGGCACAACCCAATACATAGTTTTTCAGCACAATCATTATGACATCCAACACAGTACCTTGAAGCTGACGACACACGTGACGTATTTCCTCTTGTCTCCGATGACCATGACGTTACTGAGGAAGGGCACCTCCCTCTTGATGTGGTCCTCGATGGGTACCGGGGCCATGTTCTCACCCCCGGAGGTGATGATCAGCTCTGGGGCAAGAGTTAGGTACGTATAAGCATGCAGAATGTGTTTGAATATTCAACTGCAAACCCAAAATGCTCTGTCGGGGGGGGGGGGGGGATCTTGACTGACCTTCTATGCTACGTTATCCCTACTAACTCCCTACAGCTGTGGTTGTGAAATGACACTCTGCATGTATTTTCACCTTTGATTCTTCCAGTGATGTACAGGAACCCTTCCTGAGGGAAGAAGAAACAGAAATAATGTTATTTCTACCACGCTTGTAGTACTCAGACCAATTAGGTAGCTAGATTTGAGGTTTCAAAATCACTTATTCACCTCGTAATAGGTGTCTAACTTACTCACTTATTCACCTTGTTTTAATACCCTTCAGCGACGCGTTGCCATATAAACACGCGTAAATATAACTGCCGGGTATAGCGTGGTAGAAGCCAGTTATACAACTCGTGGTCGGTGTATAAGCGATTTATTCTCCTCGGGCCTTCGGCCCTCGGTAAATAAATCGCTTATACACCTCCACCTCGTGGTATAACCTATACATATAATCTGCTGCTACTACTACACGTGTCATTAACAGTAGGGGAGGGCCTGGTGGGCTTTTCTCACATGAGTGATGTTCAGGGTATAACAATGACGTTCAGGGTAGAACAATAATGTTGTTCGGGTAGAACAATGATGTTCGGGGTATAACAATGATGCTCAGGGTAGAACAATGATGCTCAGGGTAGAACAATGTTGTTCGGGTAGAACAATGTTGTTCGGGTAGAACAATGATGTTCAGGGTAGAACAAGTAGCCTTGTTCCCAGACTCCACTCCCTAGCTTACTATTGCACTGTGCATAAAAGCGGAGTGCAACAAAAAGCTGTGGAGTGGAGTCTAGCAATGAGGCTGTACAGGTAGGACATGGGCATGCAGGATAGTAGTTCTCAAGACAAAGCTCATATAGTATACACTCAATATGCTTTCCATTAGCTTGTTACTCATGCATGTAATAAATTCTAAGCTACTCCCTTTTTAAAACAGGCAATGGAGCACATCATAACCACTACAGCAATTAAGGTACAGATGTGGTTTAACCACAGAAGCCATTCCTACCTCGTCTACTCTCCCAATGTCCCCCGAGTGCAGCCAGCCCTCATCATCAATGGTCTCCGTAGTCTTCTCCTCGTTGTTCAGGTAGCCCATGAACACGTGACGGCCATAGAAACAGATCTGAGGACGAACCAGACAAGAGATTATATTTTGATTGAACAATGGACGCGCATCAATTCGTGAAACAATGGATACTGGATGCGTACCCTTGCCAGAAGGCACCTATAACTTATTGAAATCAGATTTATAGAGACTATAGTTATTACTTGTGCATCTCTCAGGGGCATAACTGAAAATTTTAAGACTGAGAAGGCAGCTAGAAACTGCGGGAAATACTTCTTATCTATTTCTCTATCTATAGCGGTAAGGAAGTGCTGTTATTTGCACTTCGTCTACCTCACTCATGCAAGGTGGGTGGTGCCCATGTACAGTGCTCAGTATAACTAGCCTGCAAGCAAACCGTCACTGCACAGATGGCAATACTACTCTGCAAGGAGCTCACAGAACGTTCACTGCATTTCAGATTGCCGAAACTCCACCCCATTAGCTACCTGCTACCTACCAAACTGTTCTGGTGAATCATGTAAGGATTATTCACCCAATTCATCCACAGTGATGGTTTTACTTACAACGGTCCCATGCCCTAGCCCATACACTGCTGACTATGCATTTTGGGAGCATCCACTCCGGGAAGTAACAAGGAGATATCATCAGCTTCCTCGTAGCCTATGGTAGCCACACCCCTGCCTCTGCAAGCCCCAAGTGCATGATCGAGTCCTAACAGAGCTTCTCTTCCCTGTGACTCACCTCTCCGTCTCCATTTGCGTCCGGGGTATCAATCTTCAACTTGGCCCCCAGCATGACTTTCCCGGCAGCTCCCACCCTCCAGTCATGCAGCAGGTTGACGCAATGGGGGCCTGTACTCTCGCTCATGCCGTAGATCTCCATCAACGGGAGGTTGAGGGACATGAAGTAGTCCAGGACCTCGCGGTGGATTGGGGCTGCCCCTGTCATTAGGTACTTGCAGCGCCCGAAACCGAGGGCTTGTTTCACTTTGGAGAAGACAAGCATGTTTGCTATTGTCCAGCCCCATGGTACTGGTTCGCTGAGGGAAGGGAGGAGGAAGGGAGGAGGAGGAGGAAGGGAGGAGGAGGAGGAGGGGAGGAGGAGGGGAGGAAGAGGGGAGGAGGAAGAGGGGAGGAGGAGGAGGGGAGGAGGAGGGGAGGAGGAGGGGAGGAAGGGAGGAAGGAAGAAGGATGGGGGAGGAGAAGAGGAGGAGGAGGAGGGGAGGAGGAGGGGAGGAGGAGGGGAGGAGAAGGAGAGGAGCACACAAGTTTTAAACTTGGTCGTTCACGCACTCCTGGTTGGCAATACGTGGAGCACAAGGTGAGGGGGCAGACAGCCTTGGAAGAGATGACTTACTTCCTCTGTTTGCTCAAGTTTCCCCTGAGGCCCTTGTCCTTGGCCCAAGTGCCGATCATCTTCTTGATACCAGAGACGTTGGCAGCCTGTGCCTGCATGCCTTCCTTTAGCTTCTCCCACACTCTGGTGTGTGTGTGTGTGTGTGTGTGTGTGTGTGTGTGTGTGTGTGTGTGTGTGTGTGTGTGTGTGTGTGTGTATGCGTGTGTGTGTGTGTGCGCATGTGCGTGTGCGTGTGTGTGCGCATGTGTGTGTATGTGTGTGTGTGCGTGCGCATGTGTGTATGTGTGTGTGTGCGTATGTGTGTGTGTGTGTGTGTGTGTGTGTGTGTGTGTGTGTGTGTGCGTGTGTGGGTGTGTGTGTGTGTGTGTGTGGGTGGGTGTGTGCAAAATATTCAGCCTAGTTGCTACAGCTTCAAACTGCTAGCTGCCAACATATACAGCGAAGCTAGGCAAGCACATAATGCACTAGTAGTGTCAATGAAAACCAACATGAGAGGCAAAGACAAACTTGAAGTACTATAACTAGCAAAGCATTGTGGGGCGAGAGTGAGTGACTCCTCGCCTGTTGCTGTGTGGGCGGGGCTTGCCAGTCGATGGTCTGTAGACTGGCACACAAATATGGCGGTTAGCTCTCCTAGTCCTCCGCTCGTGTAGCTTGCTAGTGACCTGTACTCTCAGCATCACTGAAGCCGTGAATGAGGCTTGCAAGCAGGCACAAAAACACTGTACGTAATGCTACTTGGAGCTAGCACAGTATCAATTCACCATCTAAGTTCAGATCGTGTCTCTCTCTCATTTATATCATTGATGTCATCCAGGAAATAAACTCAAAACGGAAATGTCAAATGCATAAGTATGTATATAGTCTCTTGTCACATGTATGTCCATGTGATAACTGTTTCGAACATGGAATTGGATCATGGATGTGGTATGTGTACTGAAAAACTTTCGAGTGTTGTATTGAATCATGGATGCAGATGATATGCCATATGTGGTACGTAGACACACACAGACGTACTCACAGACAAATTCTCATTTGGGCACACTAGTGTGGGGCTTGTTACCCAATTAGTGAATTTTAAGGTGTGGTTGACAGTGAGCTAACCTCGGAACTCCAAAGAAGAAGGTCGGCTCCGCTTCTTTGAGCGTCTGCAAGAGGGTGCCCTGTGTGGGAATAAACGGTAAGTAATATTAAAAGCCCAAGTAGGCTTGGCATGCTCCCCCCTAGAAATTTCAGGCTTATTTTGAGGCCATTTCTAAATTCCTTTGCACACAGCTCAATTGAAACACTACCAAAACAAATGAGAAAGGTTGAGATTTCTTTGGGCAAATTCTAGAAGGCAAAAACAAGTTAACTCCAAATCCATCCACTTTCACCCTCCCCCCTTTCATTATTTCACTGACAATAAATCTAGATTCAATTTTCAGTAGGGCATCATCTTCTAACACCAGAGACTGGCAGTGAGGGGTGTTTACCTTGAGGGCATCAGGCTGAGCGAAGTGAACCGTGGCAGCAGAGTAGATTGGAATGTAGATATCTGCCACCTGTCAAGGAAAGTGGAGTTAGAAGCTACCAAGTTTCAGTATCTACATGTATAACGCTCCGGTGTACCATGGCTACATTAGTAAGAACAGTTCTTAGCTGGTTCTAGCTGGGATACAAGATAGTACTAACCTACTGAGAAAAGGTACAACACAAGGGCAGCAAGAGTATTTCTCAGTCTTTTAATGAATTATGTACACGTACTACATAAATGTACATTACATTTAACACTACTACCATACAGGTGTACTACATACCCATACCCATACCTCATACCCAGGCCTCATACCTCATACCTCATATTCAGGCCTCCCCTCCCATGCCTCATATTCAGGCCTCTCCTCCCATTTTTCATTTGCTGCCTAGCTACATGTACGTACAAGAATCCAGCACAGATCTGAAGTGAGGGTACTAAATTTAGCAATTTTGAAAAAAATTTCCCACAAAATAATCACTCGTATATGAACAAGCTATACGCACTTTGGTGTACGTCCACGCAAATACATGATCACACATAATATACGTATCACATGCCTTCTGCTAACATTATTATGCATGTATACGCACAAGTCTAAAATAGGCACCTATACGAATTGTGTAATTGTGTAGTATCATTTTTGAAATCACTAAAATTAATACCCTCAAGAACTGCAATATGCCTAACCCGCTAAACTTTGTCACTTCAAATAATAGTCACACAAAGGTGTATTAACTTCCCAATGGAATAATTATGCTACATTTTGGCATCTAGAATGAGTAAGCAGAAAAAATGTTACAAATACTAGCCTCGGACCCAGATCGATATACTAAAATGCTAGAGAGGTCAGCTGCATACTTACTTGGGCTGCGATGTGGCTGAGTGGCAGGTAGCTGACAAAGTGCTCACATCCCTGGTCCAGAACTCCGCAAGAGGTGTACAAGGCCTTGGCTGTCCAAACCAGCTAGTAGAGGGGAGATACGGCCTCATCAATCTGGACAGCACTCCACTAAGAAACTGGTACACTGGTATGTATACTCACGTTGTCGTGGCTGAGCATCACTCCCTTGGGATTACCAGTGGTTCCAGACTGTGGGAGGGAGGGAGAGAGGGAGGGGGGAGAGAGAGAGAGGGAGGGAGGGAAGGGAAGGGAGGGAGGGAGGGAGGGAGGGAAGGGAGGGAGGGAGGGAGGGAGGGGGGAGAGAGGGAGGGGGGGAGGGAGGGAGGGAGGGGAGGAGGGAGGGAGGGGAGGAGGGAGGGAGGGATGGAGGGAGGGGGGAGGGAGGGAGGGGAGAGGGAGGGAGGGGGGGAGGGAGGGGGGGAGATATGAATGCACATGCAATTGGTCAGCAAATGTAACCACATAGCTCAATCTGTTACAAGCTGCTAGAGCTGAGCATAGCAAGACTTATAGCTAGTTCCACACTACAGCAGCAGCGTACCTTTACAGCTGAACTGCTACTAAAACAACAATTTCCCTCCTGAACATTCTTGTACTGGGTATCTGTACATGTAGTTATCCTCATGCAGCGCTGCTTCACGCATTCCCATGCGAGTCTTCGACACCCACTTAGGCCCATGAACAAGGATACACTAGCAGCTATATACAACTGGGACTAACCTCTCTCTCTCTCTCTCTCTCTCTCTCTCTCTCTCTCTCTCTCTCTCTCTCTCTCTCTCTCTCTCTCTCTCTCTCTCTCTCTCTCTCTCTCTCTCTCTCTCTCTCTCTCTCTCTCTCTCTCTCTCTCTCTCTCTCTCTCTCTCTCTCTCTCTCTCTCTCTCTCTCTCTCTCTCTCTCTCTCTCTCTCTCTCTCTCTCTCTCTCTCTCTCTCTCTCTCTCTCTCTCTCTCTCTCTCTCTCTCTCTCTCTCTCTCTCTGTCTCTCTCTCTCTCTCTCTCAACGCACGTCATAGGTATTGGGGTACTCCTGACTCAGCTTGCCCTTGTACTGCACAATGGCCTTCAGGTGAGGCAGACGGTCGCGAATCTAATCAAGGGAGATAGAAACACAGCTGACAAAGCCAAACATTTTACAAGCGTGGACAGAAAAACCATTATTCCATTGCGGATTTTTTTGATGAGATTTGAAACTTACTCTGAACTTCCTGGGGCTAACATACTTGGTGTGAATTAGTGTCAACAGTTGCTGCATTTACACAGGGCATTTAAACCCCGCCGTTAACTGATTGAAGTTCAGAGATATCGCATTTCAAAAGCAGCAATGTGATCGAAAAACAGGACAGAATAACATTCATTCCCTACCCAAGATTACCACACGTACATGCATATACACGTATGCCTAACTAAGAAGTGGGTTGGTCAGAGGGTCAAGCAAACTGGTTGCTGTACAGACACAAGACCACTGGTCTCAGAACAGCTTCTGATGCTGCTCAAGCTTGCCTCTAGAAATTCTAGCTCGCATCTACATTCTGTCAGGCATAGATTTTTTTTCAATGAAGGACAGAAGCAATCATCGCTCGCAGCATCAGACCTAGACAGTGTGTCACCAGCTTCAGCCATTCTCGATTCAGAATCCTGGCTCGTTTGAGGTCACGTTGCTAGGATAGTTGCTTGGGAACAAGCGTTGACATCAATAAAAAAACATGACTATAATATTGTAGGAAGCCTCATGAATGATCAATTAGCTTAATTACTGAATTCCCAGGAGACCATGAATCAATTAGGAAGCAAAACTGACCTCCAGAATCTTGTCCAGCTGCTTCTGATCCTCCACCACTATGACGTTGGCCTTGCAGTCCAGGGCCACAAAATGGCAGGCCTCAGCATTGTTGGTGGTGTAGATGCCAGCAGCAAGACCCCTAGGGCATGACGAACATGACGCAAAGTAAACGGAAAATCACAGCCTTCTTTTGCTAAGTCATAATATATATATGTGGGTTTCAGAATGAGAGTTAGGATGACATGGGTCTTCGAATGAGACTCATTTTCCATGGGTCTCGGGGAAAATGACGTAGGATGATGGAATGAGAGCTATGATTACATGGTCTCGGAATGAGACTAAAGTATATGAGACAGTCCCGAGTAGAAAATAAACATTATTCGTTCACGTGTTCAAATTGTGTCGCCGTGTTCGAAGCATATCCCTGAACTTCCTTAACATTAATAAAGGCTGGGTTCATATATATACGTATGTGATGAGTAGTAGTGCCGATAGTTGCTGCATTTATACAGCACATGTCTTTTTGGGAGGGGGGGCATTATTGTCCCCAATCATTGCAGAATGCATTCCTGAATTCACAGAAGCAACTCCTAGGAAGCCACATACATGTATGTAGCACCTGGGATCATGGTACAACCCTAACCTTTCCTACTGTAGCAACTACCGTAGATCGGGAAATTTTCGTCGTTAATAGATATTCGTCGGTACCCTATGACGACGAAAATTAAAAATGCAAACTTTTTCAACGTCCAACATCAACTAATAACGCTACACTTCCAGTCTGCCGAAGCAAGGAATTTTTAACAGTCAATTTAATTTTATTAGTGAAAATTTCCCAATCTATGGTAGAATAAATCCATGTGCATGTAGCCTTATGTTTCCAGGGCTCAAACAGAAGCCTGGGGACGAGACTACATTTCAATGGAATCAGACTACACAGTTGGCACAGTATATGCCTACATAATTACTATCATTAGTACTATCGCAGAATCAGACGATGCCATTCTGCCAACATTAAATATGTTACATGTATTTCAACAGCCACTTTGAGGCTTTTTATAGGCCAAATACGATTCCCGTCAAATTTGTAATACATTAAGATCAGAAGATTACGTGTCCAGTAAGAGAAACAATTAAGTGTGGAGAGGTGGGAGGGAGAGCTTGCTATGCCGTTATCTGATGTAACAAATCAATGCTAATCATGCATGTAACCTACTATAAATGAGCCATTCCAAAGCCAACCACTGTAACCTAGCCATTAATGCATCAACCCAAGATCAACAACTGTAGCTCGGGGTTCTGCCTAGGAGACGTTGAGTGGTGGCGAAAATTTAATCTCCAAGACACTTCTATTAGCTAAATGGACTTTCTCCCGTATTAAAAATACTATAAATAGAGTTCAACATTAGCTGAGTGGTGGTCAAAAAGGCTGAGTGGTGGTTAGACCCAACCACTGCCGACTAGTGCGGGCAGAACCCTGTACACTTACTACTAACTAGTCAAAGCCAATCACTGTAACCTAGCCATTAATGCATCAATCCAAGAGCAACAACTGTAACATACAACTATATAACTAGTCATTCCAAGGTCAACATAGCTACTAATGGAGGCATCGTCCAAGATCAATAATTATTTACTACTACCCGGTTGAAAAGGCACGCGTGTTTACGCGATAATCTGCGTGATTACGGCGATATTACGCGTAATTAACGCCTATTTTCAGTGTGATTACGTGTAATACCACGTAAATAATGCCAAATCACGCGTGGTCGCCGAGCGCTAACAGCAATACACTACGTGAACGAGTGTAGCTAACCACTTGCTAAGGTTTGCTAAGGCCATAGAACACGATTTCTTGCTCCAAACGTTCACTGTGCTATGCTATATATGATAACCGCGATTGTGACCATTTCTCACTATTTCGTGCATATGCGGAAAATAGCACGAAAGCGCTAATTCATGCGCTTCACGCGTGCTATCACTCCAAGGTCAATCACTTGAGAGGACTCACCCTGCAAACATGGCTCCATTGTTGGCGATGAGCCACTCTTTAGAGTTGAAGCCGATGATGTTTACTGCATTGAAGTCCTCCAGGCCCAGCTGAGAGTGGAGGAGAGAGAGGGGGGGAGGGTGATGGAGGGGAGGAGGGAGAGGGAGGGGAGGAGGGTGAGGGAGGGAGGGGGGAGAGGGAGGGGGGAGGGAGGGGGGAGAGGGAGGGGGAGGGAGGATATGTACGTGTACCACATGACATGCAAGCATGAAAGTACAGCTCTCTTTATAAATCTGCCAAATCATTTCACAAAGTTTGAAGACCGCACACAATATAGCACCTGTGGGCTTATTGTTCAGCCAATAGGCACAAGATTCATAGCACTGTAGGGCACAATGCTGAAGATGAAACACCTACTCTCCAGAACAAAATGCTTACATGCTGCTAATGGCATTCTTATGAACTGCCGAGTGTCAGGTATATGAGCCATGAAACAGCTGGAACCTGCTTGTGAGATTCACAGCTAGTGGCTATTGGCTAGTAACATGCACAGCTAGTGGCTATTGGCTAGTAACATGCACAGCTATAGTGACCCCTTCACTCGATAAAGGCAGGCTTTCCATCTTTGGCGAGTCATTTCCAGTTTTGATACATGAAGGCTAGAGGCTATAGGCAAATTGTTACACGCATAACTGTTTGCTGTATCGTGGCGCCAACTCTTGCTATGCACAGTGAGCCTATAGCAATCAACAACATTGGTTAGTCACATGTTTCCCCTCGTTGTTTCATTTTTCCCGGGAGAAACAAGTCTGACATTTCATGTCTAAAAAAACCAGCCGGCCACCTTTCCCATACAATACACACAACTCAGCTCAGGCCAAGCTACATGTAACTGTAGAACTACAAATTATAGTAACTATGTTACAATAGGCATCCTGCAGAAACTGATAAGCAATCAAACGCAGTACAGCGAAGTGCTGACTCAGCAGTTTCGTCATGCGCTTCCAGTTAGTAGCTATACGCCACGAAAACAGAATCTTTACGACTGCCTACCAAGATTTCACAATCTAGACAACACACAACTACCTTCATTTGTTGTAGTTTGACCTGCAAACCTCCAAAAGCTGCTATATACTGCAGTTGCATAGTAACGTATGATGTAATATACTGCGCACATGATAAGTGCGGACGCACAAACAAACAAACAGACGCGGAAAACGTAAAGCAATCTTAGGGCCAGCCATTCGCGCGCTCCGGCTGGTAAAAAATTATTTCGATAAGGGTAGAGCATATTCACATGTACCCTGGATGCTATTATGACTCAGCATAGCGATATGGTAAAGCGGATGGAATATGAACGCGTGGCACATATGCCTGGCCTCCACCGTATCTGAGTAGTTGACCATAATAATATGGTGGTCGATACTGATATTAAATAAGAAAGAACTGGGCATTCTGAGAATAGAACTGCTTTGGTCTCTATCAGGCACACAACATGGAGGTTTTTATATATCGATGTTTTGTCAGGTTTAGCAATTGGGTTAACCTTCATTGGACAGACAGAATTCCAATAGCACTATGATGTAATGGGGGGGGGGGTAAAAGTAGGTGAAAACTTACATGGTTATGATGTTTTTGTCAGGTTTAGCAATTGGGTTAACCTTCATTGGACAGACAGAAGGACAGAATTCCAATAACATTATGATGTAATGGGGGGGGGGGGTAAAAGTAGGTGAAAACTTACATGGTTATGATGTTTTTGTGCTTTCATTTTTAAAATTTACATGATAGCACAAAACTGAATGTTTTCACGTATAATGGTAAAGGCTTAGCCATGTGCGTGGGATAATGATCTAACGTACACCACTTACTGCATAATTAATTAACTCGAGATCTTTTCTACACACACGTGCGAATATTAATTTACAAGCTGAAGTAGACATTATATGTAGGCAGGAATAAGGTACACACACACACACACTACACAGGGTGGTACTATTTTGACTAAAGCTAATGCTAATGAATTCTCGTATGCAATTCAACTCAAATTTGAAATGCAGTCCTGCAAATTCGAAACCACCTAAACACCCACTGAATGAGAAGCACAGACATTATACAAACATGGCAGGTATATTCATATACACGTAATAGTGCCACGCCTTCCTTCGCAGTGCACTCATTTTTTAGCTAGCCTGATGCTCACATTATGAACTCAAAGTATCCACACATAAATACTAGTCCATATTTGGTGGTAGTATTCAACCACCACGTTTCAATTTCACTGTGTATAAAGCAGTCATATGTCCCTTATTGTGTCAGCGTTTCCAGCTTGATGCAGCTCATACATTGGTGAAAAACGATTTAGCTATCAAACATGCAGTTTCTTGATATGGCTAAAAGTCTAAATCCATCGCATAGTGACGACGACAAAGAAAACATTATTAGAAGAGGAGTGCAGGGTTTTCATATCTGAAGAGATGAGGCAAAGTCCATGTGTGTATACACTGTACCTAGAAGCTCTAACAACAGTGTCTTGTTTACAGTAGGCATGACACTGTTGTCCTACTCGCCCTGGGGCCCATTAGAGAGGAGGCCAGTATGAGTAATTTGAGCAGGGAGGCTATAGTCTAGTTCTGGTGACCTTTCTCATTGTCGTCATGGTCGTGGTCCACCGGTCCCTACCCAACCACTTCTCCAGGCATAGTTCATAGCCTACCAAACTCTGCAGCAAACACTACCATATAGGACTTTATACGGGAGACTTGGAAGCGATCGCTACTGCAGTGAGCCTCCCCCGGCCTTCCAGGCACATTACTACATGTATAAAGCAATTATATTTGTACTGTGGGTGTGTATTGTGGGCGTGCCCAGTTCCGTTGACCTTTACTATCATGCTTAGTGGGCTACATTTGGTGGGTGAGTGATGTCAGCGATCTACTAAAATAAAATATGTCACACCCAGCAATTCTCGCAAAGCGAGGACTTCCCTCCACACTGTGTATCACTAGCAGTACCTTGAGGAAGGACTTGGCAGCCCTAATGCAGCGGTTGTAGTACTCGGTGTAGCTGATGTCCGTCCAGGTGCCGTCCTGCTTGTACCTCAGCGCAACGTGGTCCGGGTACCGCTTCACTGTGTCCTGGAACATCTGTCCGAAAGTGATGGGAGCTTCTGCCCCGATCCCACTGGCTTCAACTACGATGTCCACGCCTTCCCTTGGATCCATGGATCGGACTTTCCGGCTGGGTGGTGGTTGGCTAGGAGTGGCTGCCAGGAAGAAAAAAACAGTACAGAAATGCCCATAAGTACACTGTACGGAAATACACAACTGAGTTCAAGTTGATTGTATTATTCAGTGTTGTATATCTAGAGTGGAGTGTTCCTACTGTACATGCACGTGTATGTACTAGTAGATTCCAGGAGATAGCGTTCTGGACATGTGCATGGTACTTTGATCTCCAAACCTATTAGCTACTACCCTAGTCTTCAAGCCACAGATTTTATCTCCTAGCCACCTATGTGCATGTGCATGTGCATGTGCATGTACATGTACATGTAGCACAGCCCACACTCAAAGCTAACAGTCATGGCGGTCTGTACCAAGGACTGTGGATCACTATCAGCTGCCATCAGACAGCTGTAGCAATTTAGCTCTCATTTCACATGTACTGCTTCACATCCACGTGTGAGGAATCCATGCACAAGAGATAACTGCCCATTGATTGCATAATGGTAAGTACTATACAGCTTCATGTGCATGCAGGAACTCATCTCAACGGTTAACTTCTGCCTTAGGGATTGCTGGTACAACACCTACTGGTAATTGACTGCCTGCTGAAGTCTGGTGGGTGCTACATATGAGCAGTTGACCAGACTCTAACTTTTCCATTGAGAGTCTGCCCCCCCCCCCCCCTTCCGAGACTATATAAGCAACCATACCACATCAAAAAATGAAGCTTAATACACATTAGAACAAAGATGTTTCCAATTAACACATGTTAGTGCTACTCACGTGACCTTCGACGAATCAGAAGTGTCAAACTCGATCACATGACCGCACGTTAAATCGCTTAAGTGTGCATTAACAAAATTAGTGCACACTTTTCTAAATAACGCCCAACAGAACCGTGACTGTCTCAGGTCAGTGAGCGAACTAAATACTTTAGATACCAGTTGGCAGTGCATTACGGGATATAGTTAGCGCGCTCAGACAATTAAGTAACGGTCGAGGGCGGATAATGCACGAGCCGAAACTTACCATTATGGCACTTATACTGTCAACTAGAACATAGACAGTACTACTCTACTATCTATGTTCCAGCCCAGTGGTACACATCAGCCTCAGCCTATTGCCCAGACCCTTCTTCCGCAGTTTTCAAGGGTCTGGTCCCCGAGAAAATAGTAGATCTATGCGCCAGACCACTGTGGGTTGGGAATGAGACTAGTACAGCAGCTACATATGCGCCAGACCACTGTCATGGCGGGGTACTGTAAGCTATCCCTAGCCCTAGCAAGCCCTGACTGTGGGCTGGGAATGAGACTAGTACAGCAGCTACATATATAGTAGTCTCGTTCCCAGCCCCACATTGGAGGCTAAGGATCGCTTTAAGCTCACCTTGCCATAAAAGTGGGTCTGGAACATTGACCTGCCACTTCACACTGCTCTGCTGAAATGCAGGCGGGGGTGGCGAGATACTGTAGCGATCCTTAGCCTCGATTGTGGGGCTGGGAACGAGACTAGCTACACAGTGGCTCACGTGCAGCTTCACAGACTACCTGCGCCTCACCATCTTGCCCACCTTGTTCTTCTTGCTGCTCTGGCTGTTCTGCTTCCTGCTCCCCGTCACCCTCCCCCTCTTCTCCCTCCTCAGCCTCCTCTGGCGGCTGCTCCTGCTCTACAGGGACGCTCTCATCCTCCACACTCGCTGCAGCCACCTCGGGCTCTGTGGAACCACGAGAGCAGCGTTTGTATCAGGCAAAGATATTAATAGAGTAGAATGTATCAAGTGACATATTAAATACTTTACCATCAAGAATACGCGGCCATAAGTGTGCTGTAGACGCGCACGACGGACTGTCGACTAAGTTTTTTTCCTAGTTGACCTTTGTTGAAGCTATATATAGCGCGCGGGCCTGATCCAGTCTCGCGCGCGGAGCCTGGCTACGCGAGACTACTCAGGCATCAGTATTTATACCTTGCTCTTGTTGTTCAAGAAGTCCAGTCTCGTCGATCTCTTGGTCAGCCATAGTCTGTTGCACGCTGTCTCGAGTAGTCTCTTGAGGGGGCGGATTGCAAAATAGATTGCCGGTAAAGCACAGCGTAATTGGCGAGGTCAATAGCCTATATTTATAGACTGCGCATGCGCACACGGCAGCAATCAACATAGCTAGAGGCGTGGTCTGGGAGGCTAGCTACTCGTGAAATTGAATGGTGCCTGTCTGTGAGGTAAAGTTCGGCTGCAGCCAGGCTTTCCCGTCTACTACGTAGTCCCATGCTGTATATACTCACTTCAGCAGGAGGCTGATGTACGATGCTGGCTATTAAACAGCCATTTGCATGGGACATTGCAACTGTATACCGTTTTTACATCGTTTTTCCATGTCTGTCCTCCTTAGCAGTTGATATTCTAGATTGAGTCGAGCACTGGAGATGTCTGAAGGTGAAGCCCAAGCCGAGCAAGAGATTCAAGAATTGCCAGGTTGGTAGCTACTAAAGCTTCAAAAGCCTCTGCCTCCAAATTGTAACTTACTTGGAGAAATTAGTGGAATAGTAAAGGATACTGACTACAACGGTTCCGGTGCATGCAGTTTGCAAAAGCACGTGCCAAGCAACTTTGTTTACATGACTACATGTGCATGTAATACATGTATAAGCTGTACAAAATCAAAATTTAATTCCATTAGTTGGAAAATGTATGTTCTGAGCTCTTTCAAGTAATCTAGGTTACAAATGCGGGGCTATTAGGATGCTGAAACTGAGGTTAGAGTGTCCTGCACGCTCAGCCTGTCCCTGCCACTAGCTGTGATTTACTGACGAGTTTGGCTTATGTAATCCGGGGGGCAGTAAAGCTGCAGTCATTTGAACTGGTTTAAGTATGATGATGGTAGCCTCGTTCCCAGGCCCGCAACGTTTTCAGTTATGCTAAAGTTATCACAGGTCCTAGGATCGATCTAGAGTTATGTGTGCAGGCCAAAAGAGGGAGAGGTAGTAGAGAGGGAATTATGAGCGTGGGCGAGTACACTTGCAATTCTCTGACGAGTGAAGGTAGCGAATCTACACTTCCCGTAATTTTCTGTGTAGTCTGTTTGTGCCATAGACTTACTGCTAAAAGAAAGTCTCCACTATAGTATAGAGAAACACAGCTGTATTTCGAAGTGGGTAATGATGTACATGTAAGTTGATCACGTAACTTTAGATACCAGGCCCTGTGAATTTCCTTCGTGCAACCGAGAAAATCACCAGCCTGGGAACGAGGCTGTACTGATGGCCAGAAGGAGCATGTACGTACCTTTCATATATAAAAAGGACTATTGGTTAAACATACTGTACATGTATGAAAGGGAGAAAACAGCCATTAGGGCTTCAATCTGTAGAGATAATCGTTTTGTAATTTATTGTTGAATGAAAGCATAGAACGTGTGGAAGATACGTTCTTATGGACAAGGCCAACTGTTACTAGTAATCTTTTCACTGCTGCAACTCAGTAGAGTCTCACTGGCAGCTAGGGTGCTTGTGACTATGCTACAGCAGATGTTTCTCGGGCCAGTGCAAATGCAGATACATTTTCGCTGTAGCTCTTTGCAAAGAGAAGTGCGTGTATAGTATTTGATTAAACACTATGGGAATGTTTTTAAGTGCTCTGTCTGCACACTCAGCGTGGCACAATAGCTGAGACAACATTTGTACATCTGACCATCATCTCACACTGGGTGCTAGTCTCACTCCCACGCTAGTCAAGCGCCTGGGGACCAGGCCAATTAAATAGAATCCACAATATTTTTACGCCAGGATGGAAATAGCTTGTGTATGTTTGCATGTCAGGCAAAAGCTAGCATGAACGAAAATTAAAATCACAAAATCACGGCAGCACATTTGGTTTTCAATCATTTGCTTTGGTTTAAAATTGTGATACACTGCACAGCTTACATAATTATATGAAGTAAGCTTATAATTATGTACTAATGTACCTTCCAGGCTTCACATCCCATCTGTCTGTCCTTGATATGGTAACAGTTTCAGTTTGTTGGCAAATCTACCTTGACTCCTCCCCGCTATTGACTGGAGCCAGGGTCTGTATGGCTCTATTAGCTGTGCTTGAATGGTGGCTTTGTTAGCTCTGTTGCTTGAATTTGTCTATGGCATAAGCTTTATTTGGTTTGGTTAAAGCAGAGGGCCTTAAGAAGTACTGCAGGGGGTTGGGTATCCAGGAACAAGATTGATGTTTAAGGCTGGGTCGGGTACTAATGGTCTGAATAAAGATTTAGGAAGACATAGGGGTACAAATGATGATAGGCAGTGGGTGAGAGTGTAGTACATGTGCTCTGGCAGTATGACCCCATTTGATATACTTTCATGGGAGAAATAGACAACCTGTTGAGGAGGGGGGGGAGTTTTGAAGAGTTTTGTGCACTCAGGAGAACAGGCTTTGTTTGAGGGTGTGGACAGGTATGACTTTAAGGCTTTATTAAGACTAATTTAAGAGTTTTGTCTGGGATACTAGAAAGAATAAATTATATTATGGTGATCAGGATGGTGAAACATTTTAATTGCCCTTGCTCTTGTCCTCGATTAAAGATTACAAGCTCCGCCTGTGTATGTGGGTGCATGGTCAATGACGTAAGTGCTATGGCAGCAACATGAGTATATAAAGCAGAGGGCCTGGTATCTAGAGTCATCGTCAATCAACGTACGTTGATCAATATGCATGGCTAAGGACTAGCTGATTCGAAAGTTTTTTTAAGACATCGTTTCAGTGATATGTCTGTAGCTCAAATGGGCTGTGAAGAATACTACCTTCACTGTCTGAGAAGTGCTCACCCACGCTCAATAATTACCCTTCTACTACATGCATATGTACCTTTCTGCTCTTAGGCTGGTGCATGTGACTTTACTTACCAGGCCCTGTGACAGTTCATATTGTTAATAAAAAAAGGCACGGGCTTGGGAATGAAGCTATATATATATATACCTTGTTACTTTGAGAGTCCAGTTGGCACTTACATGTAGGCGGTTTTCCTCTGGGTAAAAGATTACCAAAACACTGAGTGAATATTGTTAACTTCAGAGCTGGAATTCACATGGGAGTGCATATTCATGCAGGGTTATTCACCCAAAAACGCCCCATGATAATGACAGCTTGACTGATGGGCTACATGTATGTCTTTCCTGTAGCAGCCTCCGAGCAGCCAGAGGGAGAAGGGGGTGGGGCTGTTAAGGAGGAGGAGCAGCAGCCAGAGGGGGAAGTGGGTGGGGCTGTTAAGGAGGAGGAGCAGCAGCCAGAGGGAGAAGGGGGTGGGGCTGTTAAGGAGGAGGAGCAGCAGAGAGAAGAGGGCGGGGCTGCCCAAGAAGGGAAACCGGAGCAACAGCAGGGAGAAGAAAAACCAGGTGCGATCATTGCACTTATTAGTTATCATGCCCTCAACATATATGTCATGTATCTACATGGTTTGTCCGTTTCACTGGTATAGGCCACTAAAAGTCCATACTTTATATTAACACCTAATATAAAAACACCATATACATTCATATGGGCCTTGTGGAAGGAGGTCTCTACTGGTGAAAGGGTTATGCGCTAATCTGCAGTAGCTGTATATTGTGTTTCAAACGAATGATAGATAGGTAGCTGTAACAGATTGGATTGTCAATCGGTGATACAGACACTATATATATATGCTTGTATACTGTATGCGAGAAATTTTCACTGGGAGGTAAAAGTTCGCCAATTTCGCCAGTCAGTTCAAGTGACAACATTTAAACCATCGAAAAGTTTCCGTGTTGATGAAAGCTGCAAGTGAATCATGCCTCTACTAACCGAGACGCAATCACTCTACTAAGATACTTGCAAGTTCTGTAGCACTGCAACAAGCTCACTAACCTTGCAAGGCGTAGTCTCACAGAGCCAGACCGTTTGCAGCGATGGCCTGCAAAGCTAGGACTATAGTCTTGCTGGCTCGCGAAACTACTGCAGGACCACTGACCTCACTACTGGTGATGGACAAAAGGTACCAATGGCGGCAATCCCGAACAATCTTCAACCAGGTAGGTTTTCTATAGTGACTCGGGCTTAATTGCATTTATGTTAAATGAAATCAGTTCTTTGGAGGCATGTACGAAAGTAAATCTGGCAAATTTTTTACGCAATCTTTTGCAACTGCATTTGGCGAAATGTTTCCCTGGCGAAAATTTACCACTATACGGCAATTAAGTGTTAGTGACTTGTGCTGCATTTAACTTGGCTGCTAAGAGTAGCCTTAATTGGGTGTCTATATAGACTAAAATAGCAGTCCTGTTTTGGAGAGTGTATGACAGGTTACAAACACTTCCAAATTTAGCAGGAATGTATTGCTTCTCACATCTTGAAGTTTGCCGAAAGTGCTTGAGACTTTCTATTCCACATTTACTGTATGTTACCTAAGAAGCCTGCATGTATGTCCTAATATGTCACCCTCTCAGCTGGTGAGCCGGAGCCCAAAGAGCTACTCTTGGCAGCTGAGGGGGAGGGGCAGCCCGAGCAACAGGAAGAGGAGCCGAAGCCGAAACGTCTGCCGAGGACTCGGGTTCGGACAGCTGATCCTGGTGAGGGCGTGGACCTGGCAATGGAGACGTCAGGTCTCGGGGCAGAGGAACCAATCACCGTGGGACAGATGTTCCAGGACACCAAGACCCGCATCCCAGACCGCCCCGCCCTCAGGTTCAAGGCGGATCCGGAAGGGGACTGGACCACCATCAGCTATGCTGAGTACTACGACCTCTGCATCCGGGCTGCCAAGTCCTTCCTCAAGGTGGGCTGGTATTCCTAATAATTCTCATAAGTCCTTCCCTAGGTGGGAATCAGGCTAGTCATCCCCTGTGTAGGATCAGGCTAGAGTTGTGGCAATCCCTACATGGGCTAGAGTTGTGGCAATCCCTACATGGGCTAGAGTTGTGGCAATCCCTACATGGGCTAGAGTTGTGGCAATCCCTACATGGGCTAGAGTTGTGGCAATCCCTACATGGGCTAGAGTTGTGGCAATCCCTACATGGGCTAGAGTTGTGGCAATCCCTACATGGGCTAGAGTTGTGGCAATCCCTACATGGGCTAGAGTTGTGGCAATCCCTACATGGGCTAGAGTTGTGGCAATCCCTACATGGGCTAGAGTTGTGGCAAACCCTACATGGGCTAGAGTTGTGGCAATCCCTACATGGGCTAGAGTTGTGGCAAACCCTAGCTACATGGGGACCAGGCTAGAAATCCCCTACTGGACTCGTTCCCAGACCCAGGTTGTTTTCGCATTCCAGAGAAGTGGGCTCTGGGGTTTCTGTTGGCGCTCCTCTAGAGATTCCTAGTAACTCTGTTGTCATTCTTGGCATACCTAATAATGAGATACCTGTATGAGAAGAGAGAGAGGGAGGTTTTGGCTTGGGCCCAGCCAGTAATTTATTTTGATATTGTACATACACACTTTTCCTCATTGTCATCACACGCTTCACGAAGGCTCGCCCCACTATGCCCTGCATATCACTAGTTTATTTTGGTATTGTTCATGCACACTTTTCCTCATTGTCATCATATGCTTCACGAAGGCTCGCTCCACTATGCCCTGCATATCACTAGTTTATTTTGGTATTGTGTAGGGGAGTTCCCAGGCTTACTGACTCATTGTGAGATGACAAGATAGAATCTAGGTGGGGAAGCAGATTGTCTGGGGAGCAAGTAGTGGTGGTTTACACTACACACACTCTCTGTCTCTACACTCTGTTTGAGCTTACAGCAGTTCTCACTACTTTAGAGTAGAGCCCACTGCTCTAAAGGGTGGGTGAGTGACTGATTGGGCTTTGAAGTCCTCTTCTGAAAGGTGTTCACTTCTTGAATGAAACCAATGACCCTGGCTGTGGTTTTACCATGTTTGGTTTGCTGTTGCATGCAAGGCCTACGCAAACAGCTGTAGGGATTTTTGCCAGTGGTCTCACACTTAACAACTTTAATTATTATTATGTTATGAAACAATTCCTGTTGAAGTATTTTTTTACCTATGTGCGTATATTTTTGGAAAGCTATTTCTGCTAGGGGTTTACTGTAGCTCGCACAGTGGGGCTAAGGTGTGTGGTGATGGAGCTATGGTCCGAGGAAAGGGAGGCAATATACATGTACATGTATTCTGAAGGAAGGTAGTAACGTCATTAGTGGAATTTGCTAGATTCTGTGTTGTCACAGAATCGCTAGGTCCTGGTTTTCAAAATTTCTGCTCAGTTTTCCATTCTTGGGTGGGCTGTGGATACACACATGTACATCATCTCACCTGACCTATGTACTGGTTTCAACACAGGGTTCATGCAAATATGACAACTTGGCAATCTGTGCCAAACTTTCATTGCTGAATTCCCCTATTTATTATGCTCTAATTATCTGCAACTTCCATTACTAGTTCGATATTCCCCCCTCAGCTTGGCCTGGAGCCCTACCATGCAGTGGCAATCATCGGCTTCAACTCTCCAGAGTGGCTCATCTCAAACCTGGGGGCGATGTTCGCAGGGTAAGGGTTGTCTAGGCCCTAATCTAGGGCCCTTTGTAAATATGTATTATTGTATAGTGTGGCAAATAATACATGGTAGATTTTGGACTTGAAGATAGTTTTAGCAAATTTTATTGCAGCGTTTCGATAGCCCTTTGGCTCTTTGCATCAGGCAATACAGAATGGCACATGCAGGTGGTTCAAATATGAAATTCTGTACGTGCTGAAGTATTGGAAGTTACAAAAAATCGAATAGTGGGAAAAGGAAAACTTAACGTTAAACAAGCGAGTTCCATATGGGCTGACTGCCAACTAGGGGTGAGCCGATTATGCAGGTATTAAAATAAACATAATAGGTATGCAAAAGCATCGAGCATAATGCAAACATTATAGGTAGATTCCTGGGGGAAATTACATCATTAATGTGTAGTGGAAACTCAGTAAGCTACCAATGTCTTACCGTCAAACCTTGTAGGGGAGTGGTCCAATATCAGTGAACATATACTAGAAAATACGCACCCTCTATGCATACTTGAAGTTGTAAAGCAGTCCAGATGGTTGGTTTTCGCTGTGAGGGTCATAATTCATAATTTGAGCATAATAGGGTTTGTTGAGCATAATAGGAAGATTCTTGGAGCAGTGCCGCATAGTTGTTTTGAGCATAGTAGGCTCACCCCTACCGCCAGCCCACGCAGTCATGGTAGCGGACAGTTGTACATGTGATGAGAATGCAGTCTGGGAATGAGACTTCCCTCGGCATGAGGTTGGTCAGGTGGCTTGAAACCAGGGCCACCCACCTACACTACTGAGGTGAACACCTTGAAAGTAGAGCTTGGGAATGGTTCAAACCCATATAAGGTAATAGGTGTAATGACAGTAGTTACAATCTCCTTATCTCAGGAATACCAGCAATGTTCTTTAGATCAACAGTGGCTAGCTTAAGCTTCCTACCTGTTTTTTTTTTTGTTGTGGCTTTAAAAACTGAATTTTAATAGCACCCTGACTATAGCTGTATTTACTTTCTAAAAAATACCAGCAATGTACAGTAGATCAACAGTGGCTAGTGTCCTACCTGTTTATGTTGTGTCCTTAAAACTGAATTTTAAAGCACCATGACTATACATTGTACATGTACATGTACATGCAACTCGCACTGTAAGAGCACAAGGTATTGTAGTGCTGGTGTGGAGCTCACTCAGACTTGCCCCTGCAGTTTTTTTTTTGTTGTCGTTTTTTTTTCTATTGACCCAGTAAGAGAATTATATGATTGGGGTGAGGCCCTAGTGAAAGTGCAAAGGAACTTTTCAACTGGTAACTATGAGGGAGCGTTCACATTGCAGTTCTCAAATTTCTTAACGGTCAGGAAGTGCTTTCGTTAACTTTTGTGGGCTGTTGAGACATCTATTGGATTACCCATTCCAAGCCAGCTCCTTGAAAAATAAAGGGCCTAGTCAGAGCATGAGAAAATGTACTGTGTATACTGTGTATACGCTGATCTCCATCCACTGCAAGAAGCAGGATTAGCATACGGGCCATATATGTTCATGTGCACACACACACACACACACACACACACACGTGCACACACACACACACACACACACACACACACACACATACACACAAAATAAAATAAAATAAATGCAAATTCTACTGCTACCGCTAAGCGGTCACGCGCACCTGGCAAAGCCAGGCTGCTTGTGCACTAAGCAAGCACTATGAGCCAGTGCTGGCAAACTCCTGGAGCCAGGCTAGGAGCTCGCAGGAGGACTGACTACTTCTCTCAGCATCTGGTGTGGGCACCCAAAGTCCCACCTGGGCCAAAGCTGATATATGAGAGCAGTCAGTCGAATTTGCACCCCAGCAAATAAATGCCAGGTTCCCATTACAGCTGGGTGGGCTGGTGTGCACTGGTGACATAGATGGTAATTCACACCAAATAATGATGGAAAGAATAGATAGTCACCAGTAGTCACTGTGGGATTCGAACCGCCAACCTTTGGGTTGTGAGTCCAATGCTCTAACCACTACACCACTGTGACGCACATACATACACACACACACACACACACACACACACTCACACTCACTCAAAGGGGTCTGGCTGCTGGTATCTACACCTCCAATAATCCTGAGGCCTGCCATTTCGTAGCAGACAACTGCAAGGCCAACGTCATAGTGGTGGAGGATCAGAAGCAGCTGGACAAGATTCTGGAGGTCGGTGATAAATGTGCCATGTATAGATGTCTTTTAAGTAGGGGCTTTCCAAAACCCGCCCACTTTTGGTGAATATCTCTGATTGTACTGAATTTTAGACATGACTTTAGCACTCATTAGGAAGCACTTTAGCACTCATTAGGAAGAGACTAAATTGTAAATTTGAGCTGGATAACAACATTTCACTGCATCTGGACCATCCGGGCTATGTATATATGCTAGGAACAATGTGTCATCCCAACTTTGTTCATTTTCAGGTCTGCCCCAAAGACTGTTTGACGCTAGTCAGCATGGACCTCACCTTCCCTGCCACTTGTAGATAGGCTAGTTTGACCATGCAGTTTGCCCAGATATTTACGTCATGATACTTCAGCTTCTTGTGATGCTTGTTAGCCCACTTCTGAACCCTATCATCTTGAGGTTCAGCACTCGCCAATAGTTTTGGTATAACATTTGTGAGCTCATTGAAACTTGTTATGCGCTGTAGATTCGTGACCGTCTGCCCCACCTGAAGGCCATTGTGCAGTACAAGGGCAAGCTGAGTCAGGAGTACCCAAATACCTATGACGTGAGTTGAGAGAGAGAGAGAGAGAGAGACAGAGAGAGAGAGAGAGAGAGAGAGACAGAGAGAGAGAGAGAGAGAGAGAGAGAGAGATTACAGTGTGTTGTGTTCTGCAGTGGGAGCAGTTCATGAAGCTGGGGGACGACATGGACAACAGTGTGGTGGAGGAGAAGATTGCAGCACAGAAGCCAGAGCAGTGCGCCCTGCTTATCTACACCGTAAGTGTCACCGCACTGCCAGAGGTACAGCTGATAGCTGTTCATCCTCCCTCCCTCCCACACCCATCCACACATGCACACGCACACACACACGCACACACACACACACACACACACACACACACACACACACACACACACACACACACACACACATACACACACACACACACACACACACACACACACACACACGCAGTCAGGAACCACTGGTAATCCAAAGGGGGTTATGCTGAGCCATGATAACGTGAGTTCTTCAACAATTCATTTGCAGTATAGCCCTCTGGCCTCGCAATCATGAATATCTGCTCTTGTCCCATAGCTAACATGGACTGCAAAGTGTCTGGAAGTCACCTTTGGCCATGTAAAATTTGGCTATGAGCGTGCCGTTAGCTACCTCCCTCTCAGCCACATTGCAGCTCAGGTATGCTGGGATGATGAAAGCTAATCAGCTGTTAGCTAACTAACTAACTAGCTAGCTAACTAACTAACTAACTAACTGACTAGCTAGCTAGCTAACTAACTAACCAACTAACTAACTAGCTAACTGACTAGCTAGCTAGCTAACTAACTAACTAACTAACTAGCTACCAATTAACTAACTAATTAACTAACTGACTGACTGATGGACTGACTGACTCTGTGAACACCTGATCTACTAGTACATGTATGATATAGCGTAGGTGGTCTGTGAAGCATGAAATTGTATGTCTGTCCCTGTAGACAACTGATATCTACGTACCCATCAAAACCGGTGCAGTAGTGTACTTTGCAAAGCCTGATGCTCTAAAGGTAAGCACCACAAGGAACTCTACATGTGTTGCTATTGCATCTCCATTTACACTTTATACTATCAGAGCTTGATTTCACACGCTAATTTCCTTCTTTTTGCAGGGTACACTGGTGGACACACTGAGGGAGGGACAGCCTACCATCTTCTTCGGTGTGCCGAGGTAGGAGTTTGCAGAATAGTATTTAGTACATGTATGTGAGCTGATTGTAAACTTGTACACACACACACACACACACCTTGCTTATTGTTATTTACAGTATATGTATGTATACCCCATTAGCGCATGTACATGCAATTGGGACTGCTTTAATTCATGATTTAGAAAGTACCAATAGTTGTTCTCCCAAGAGTACGGTGTGTCTTTACATGATTAATATTCGGCTAGTTCAGTGTTAGTCATCTGGCCTCTTCCCCCCTGGTGTCTCTTCCCCCCCCCCCCACCCCCACCCTGTGTGCAGGGTGTATGAGAAGATGATGGAGCGGATGCAGGAGCGAGGGGCCTCCCTCACAGGGTTCAAGAGGAGGGTGTCCATCTGGGCCAAGAAGAAGGGTCTGAAGGGGAACCAGAGGAGACAGAGAACGTACTGAGACCCAGTTGGTTCCGCATAATGTTATGTCAACATTGCATGCTCTTCGAGATGATAAGCTCTCTGAGAGTAAAGAAATCCCCCCCACAAAAAAAACAAAAAACAAACAAACAAGACCCAGACCTTCTGAACACTAGTCAGTTGCTTTTATACCACTGAGCTACTGGAGCCCCTTGGCTGAGGAGCAGTAGGCAGGCTTTACATGTACATATGTACATGTATATGCCACTAAACCCGCTAGTAGCACTTGCCAGTGGGACCCAGCCAATTCTAACTGTTATTAATCCCCTAAACATGATAAACGTGCTACACTCAAGCTTACATTTACATGTACATGTACATGTACAATTTCTTGCCGCCTTATAAACCATTAACATATTGTACAGTGCAGTCGTACATCAGGAGTCAGCTTTTACGTACGTAATTGTGGTGCTGTGATTGACCAGTAGTTTGGATATTCCTCTCTCTCTAGTGTCAGTGAGTCTTCAGCGACAAAGACCTCACTACCGAGGGGCTGGTCCATTGCCAACAAGCTGGTGTTTAAGAAGGTTCGAGAGGCTCTTGGCTTTCAGCTGTGCAGGCTACTGGTGGTCGGCGCTGCACCCATACGCAGAGAGGTGAACTTATCTGCTGTCCTTTGTGTGACCATCTGGTTGTCTCCATTTATTGAGCATGTACACAGTAGCCTCTGTAAGTCACTTGGCTAGCTTGTTTAGTATATGTAGCTGTGCTATTATGTGACTTGAGCCTGGTCTTTGGTTCAAAGGCTGGAAGGATCATGAATATCTTCAAGAACCATGGCATATTTCTCTTTTTAGAACTGATAGTCCTTTCTGTTACATACAGTGTATCTCCCAAGGATAATGCCTTTTTAAATAACACAAATATGCCCCCTTACATGGAATCGAGTGCCAATTTTTAAAAGTACGTGTACAATGTACTTTTTTCAATAGGTGCATGAGTTTTTCATGTCCCTGGACATGCCTCTGATGGAACTGTATGGCATGAGTGAGAGTTCAGGCCCCCACACCCTCAACCTGATCGACGGGGGCAACTGGAGGGTCTTCAGCTGTGGGAGGGTGCTCAACAGTGTGTACATCAAGATCGACCAGCCTGATGAGGAAGGGAATGGAGAGGTGAGGGAGGGAAGGGAGGGAAGGAAGGGAGAGGGAGAGGGAGGGAAGGAAGGGAGAGGGAGAGGGAGAGGGAGAGGGAGAGGGAGAGGGAGAGGGAGAGGGAGAGGGAGAGGGAGAGGGAGAGGGAGAGGGAGAGGGAGAGGGAGAGGGAGAGGGAGAGGGAGAGGGAGAGGGAGAGGGAGAGGGAGAGGGAGAGGGAGAGGGAGAGGGAGAGGGAGAGGGAGAGGGAGAGGGAGAGGGAGAGGAGAGAGAGAGAGAGAGAGAGAGAGAGAGAGAGAGAGAGAGAGAGAGAGAGAGAGAGAGAGAGAGAGAGAGAGAGAGAGAGAGAGAGAGAGAGAGAGAGAGAGAGAGAGAGAGAGAGAGAGAGAGAGAGAGAATTACTAATTGGAGCGCTGTGTCAGTATGGTGTTATGATGGCTGTTATTCAGCTATACAAGTTTATATTCCACTCCCCTGCCTCCTCAGATCTGCTATCACGGCCGTCACGTGTTCATGGGCTACCTAAACAACGAGGAGAAGACTACGGAGGCCATTGATGATGAGGGCTGGCTGCACTCGGGGGACATTGGGAGACTGGACGAGGTAGGCACACTGTACCAGTATCATAGATCCACATTTCTTAGCTAGTCTATATTAATATTCAAGAAAACATGCATCTTTTGGCCTACCAGGCTACCAATGGGTGAAAACCTTGAGAAGTAACTATCCAAGGGCACAGGAACCACCCAGCTCATCAAAAATTTGAAAGCACCTAAAACCTAACACCAAAAAACTTAAAAAACCCGGCATATTATTCTGACACTGTGGCCATACAGTTTCGAGCACAACTGTGCAACTCTGACTTAGACTTATAAATTCTATCGCTTTTCTACTTGCATGTGACATACATGTACCTTGCAACACATCTAACCATAGATAGTAGAGATACTATCTATGATCTAACATACAGACAAAGGAACCAACATAAAGATATACTACATGTACAGAACAAATTCCTGACAAAAGACTACAAAGGACTGTACCTGGGGGATGACAAAGAGCGGCATCAAAGTCAGCTAATTATCACTCTGAGGTCCATAACCACATGTTAAGTATGTATGTAGTACTACATATTTGTAGTATGTAGTACTACATATTTGTAAATGTATCAGAGTCCCTATACTACAAAACCAACCTGACAAGGCCTTCCTACTGGCTGGGTATTATCTTGTATGTATCTAGTAGCCATGTTTCCACTCTTCGCTCTGCTCCTTATTTTTACGAAATGAGACACTAAAATGCTGGAAATTAAGATGACTAATTTCCAGTATAGCTGCTAGCACATTTATTTTTTGTCTCCGCAGGATGGCTTCCTGTACATCACTGGCAGAATCAAAGGTCAGCCATGCAAGTTGTCTTTCATGACAGTGGATGGATTGATTAGCTGTTGAGTGTCAGTGATGGCAGTGTCAATGAGAGACCACACACTAGCACTGCATGTCTGCTGCACTGTTGTTACTAGTGTGTCTTTATTCTAGTAACCCCAGATTCTCCCTAAAACGGGTTTTTTTTTGCATGATTGCGCATTGGCTGGAACTGATCTAACACCAACTGAGCATTTTACCGGAGACTTTGTTTTGGTGATAGGTCTATCGTACAAATGGGCATTGAAGATTGGCTGCTATCAGTACTACATAGAACCCCTCTTAAAAGTTAGAAGACACCCCCTGAAATAAGGACACCACTGTATACAGGACACCTCTGTATACAGGACACTTACCAGGTCCCCAAGGTGTCCACAATAGATGGGCTCCACTGTTTAGTGTAGATTCGGTGCCTCAAAACTGTGCCTTTGTTTCCAATCCACTGCACCTACTGAGAACTTCACACAAATTAGGCAAAGGCTAATCAAATCAGTCATAGGCAAGTCCTCAAAGTACTCATAGGAATAGGAGAGATAGCCTCGCTCCCAGGCCCACAACTTTTCCGGTTGCACAAAGGAAAGTCACAGTGAATAATGTTGATCATGTGACTTTAGATCTAAAGTCACATGATCAACATTATTCACTTCGAAAGATGGCTGTGTTTCTCTACATTTTACAAGAGACTTTCTTTCACCTGTAAGTCTATGGCACAAATGGGCTATAAAGAAAAACTACAGGAGTGTAAATTCGCTACCTTCACTCATTGTCTGAGAATTGCAAGTATACTCGCCCACTCTCATAATTACCTGTCTACTACAGTTCTACTCTTGTCCTTGCGCGCGTGATTAGATCCCAGGCCCTGTGACTTTTCTTTGTGTAACTGAAAAAGTCACGGGCCTGGTAACGAGAGTGTAGGAAGGATACAGTGTATAATATCACTGATCAATTTGAACTGTGCCCTGTATACTGTCTATCATGCACGACTATCATGTATATTGACCGTCATACACGAGAACAACCCCAATCCTTCTCCCACGTTCCCCAGAGCTGATCATCACCTCTGGTGGAGAGAACATTCCTCCCGTACCCATCGAGAACCACATCAAGAGGGAGGTGCCCTTCCTCAGCAACGTCATGGTCATCGGGGACCACAGGAAGTACTTGACATGCCTCGTGACTCTCAAGGTGGGTTGCGATGTATCACAGTGTTTAGCAGCCTGCTTTGCTTGGTGTGTACTGTGAGTTTTATGCATGCTCAATGACCACACCGTACACATACACCCGCACGCGAACACACACACACACGCACACATACACACACGCTTACACACAAATACTCATTAACACACTCATACATATGCACTCTCACACTAACATGCATACATGTACATGTACACACACACACATACACACTCCCACACTAACATGCACACACACACACACACACACACACACACACACACACACACACACACACACACTCGCATACACACACACACACAGGTGGATATGAATCTCGACACAGGTGAACCGACGGATCAACTAACCTCCCAGGCCAAGCAAATGATACTGGATTTGGGCTCTCGCAACACCACTGTCTCTGGGATCATAGAGGAGCAAGACAAGGCAGTCTTTGCCGCCATCCAGGAGGGGCTAGACCGGGCCAACCAGCTGAGCACCTCTCGGGCACAGAAGGTACGGGCTCAGGACACACACAAGCGCATGCGTACCCAGAGCTCTACTATTGCTCAGGATTTCATGTAGAGGGGGGATACTGGGATCTCTCCCCCCCTCCCCCCCCCAGAATACAAATATGTTGCCATGATTACCTTGAACATAATGAAACGTTTTGTCATTCAGTGAACACAAGTGTTGGGTAGTTGTACATGTATCACTTTTAATTCTAGGGGAAGCCAGCTATCAAAATCCGCCAGAATCAATCCCAGGGTGCCAAAATTTTCTGGGGGGAAAGGGTGTGGTCTACTTGCATGTACTAAGTCTCCACTCCCCTGTTAGCAAATTAGCTACATAGTTATCTAAATTACGAGAGAAGTATATGTACGTATGTCTGTGTAGCTTAGTGTGATCGTACCACAGAGGGTGCTGTAATTTGTCGCTCTCTAATGCTTTGCTGGAGACTAGCTGCCACACTGAAACAGTATTCCAGCACAAACATGGAGTGATTCCTAATGGAGTAAAGTCCCTCTCCTGCGCAGGTACAGAAATTCTCTCTGCTGGATGCCGACTTCTCAATACCTGGTGGTGAATTGGGTGAGTCAAAAGTTGGGGTCATTTGCTGTATTATTAATTGTGTAGACACTCAGAGTTCTGCTGGAGATAGATTCAAATGTAGCAAGAAGGGCTAAAAAGATAGTGGGCCAACCCCAAAATGGAGCGCTGGAAAATTACTTGAATGGCACAAATGTATGATAATATGATCAAGAAATCGTTCAGCAGCTCATTACATGAAACACATTTGAAGTGTGTCCTCAATGCTACTGGGAGGGGGGGGGGGGGGTCAATTTGTAGTATCTATGTATCCCTCCAATTGTACATGTATCACTTTTAATTCTAGGGGGAGCCAATTCAATCAGTCCTGTTACCATTATTTTTTTTATACATGTATGACTATCTCCTATGGTTGGGCCTAGATCTGATTGTTTAATTAGCTATAGGGTCCGCCCCTTAAATTTGCATGCTGATGTTCCACTGCAAATTACTGCTTTCTTGCAGGCCCAACTTTGAAAGTTCGGAGGCCTAAAGTTGTGAAGAAGTATGCTGCAACAATTGAAGCCATGTATGAATAGCGTGGCATGTGTTCTGAACCTCACATCTCATTGACAAGAAAATATATAAAGAGTGAATATGTTTTATTATAGTTTTAATTTTTATCCAAGAATAGCCCATAATCATACTAAGCCACATGTCTGCTGTAACAAAATGTTTTTTTACAAACTGTCAGCTGTTAGCCTCAGGCTCCAATGTGAATATGAACTGATGCGCATGCGCTAAATAGGGCACGTGTAACAGTCTGGAATGCGAAGTAACCACGCCTATTTTATGTAATAAAGCTGCGATTGCTTGTACGCTTGTACGGCCTGACCTCTTCCCTCGAGCTTGTGAACAGTAAGGTACATGCGTGTGTTATATATACCTGGATACGTATTTTTATGTTGCATGTTGCATAACGCGACTTCTGAACTTGAAAAGCTGGCGACTATAGCCTTTCGGGCCGAGGGTGCACTATCTCTACGGTTGGAGGCACGTGTATGTGTCTTCTGAATTTTAAATTATATGCATCCATGCATGCAAGGTAAAGGGAGGGGCTTTTCCAGACAGTGTAGGTTCGCTGCTCTTGCCCAACAGCCTTTGGGTAGTTGAGTAAAAGTCAAATTGAGAGTATTACCTATTTTTCTGACTACAATATTTAATACTAAAAAGCCCTGAGTCTCTTCTGAATTATAAGTGTCTCCTGGTTACTAGGCTTTGTTGCAATGATTGTTGAATAAAATTACACGCAATCGTGATAGTAAGCTTTCTACTACTGCAAGAGCTATAGCACAAGAGACTGTGGTCATTCTATTAGGCTCTACATGTGTGTATCCCAAGTTGGAAGAAAGGAGTAGTTAGCTACTCTCGTTACAATTACAGCTTTCTCCGCACAGTCTTGTTTCAGACCTTGGAAGCCATGATTGCTGTGTTTGCCTATTATCTATTGTTTGCCCATATATATAGATAATTGAGCGTATGGAATGCCTCCCCTGTTTGCTGTCGTGTCTTTGTGGCTAGTCAGTAACAGAAGGATCATGTCGCATGGCTCCTCATCAGTGTGTAGTGTTTCCTAGCCTCGTACCTGGGCCTTCCCTCACAGCTTTTTTTACAGCCATGGAAACGATTTTTTCTACGGCTGCAAAAAAAAGCTGTGGGGAAAGCCTAGGCTCAAGGCTAGCAGTGTCCTGCTTTCCTCATTGAGAGTATCGCAAATAGATTGCAAAGCACGGCATTGTGTAAGCATCACCTGCACTAGTACACGTATGCCTGCATGCCTTTTACTGATCGCTCAACTTCTCCCTGTCATGCTTGATGCTATACATGTATGATTTGCACTGGTTCATCCATGAAACGAAGTTGACAATGCAGTAATGTGGTACAATAGCCTCGTTTCCACCATGTAACAAATTCCCCGCTTTTCATACCTCAAACCTGAGGTGGAGGCCTCTGAACCTGGCTAGTAGTACAACATTTGTATGTGTACGTGTACGTGTTTGTGAATGAGTTGGGAGTGGGGTTAGCCTGTCTCTCTGATCTGCAATGTACATGCCAAGGGGCTCCAGTATATAGCTCAATTGGTAAGAGCATCTGACTAGTATTCAGAAGGTCCTGGGTTCAATCCCCAGCTGGGTCCCATTTTTTTTTTTTCCCGGGATTTCCTTACTCTCTCAGAAAGCTTATCAGCTCTTAAAGAGTTTGCAATGTACATGTATAGTGTCTCCTCTCTCTGTACAACCTGTCCCTTTTGTCATCTGGTGTTCTTGTCAGCCTGTGACTTGATTTCTTCTCTCTGTATCAGTCTCATCTCTCTGAGATGCCCCTGCTGCAGACCTGCTGTCTCAGCACTTTCAGTTTCTATATTTCTCTCTCTCTCTCTCTCTCTCTTTCTCTCTCTCTCTCTCTCTCTCTCTCTCTCTCTCTCTCTCTTTCTCTCCAAGTGCAACCTGGCCTTTACAAATCATGGTCAGCATGATTTCAGTTGTTTGCCTATAGACATTATCTCTCACTTACTCATGCACACTTTGAAGAATGAGTAATACACTTTAGATAGTGACAACATGTGAAGATCACATGACAACACATGTGTTGGGGACTGACTGTGGCTCTCCATATAAGTAATTGTTCTTCTCTGTGTATGTAGTGTGCTTAGATTGAAAACTGAAGATGTCTGAAGGTGAAGCCCAGCAAGAGATTCAAGAAGTGTCAGGTTGGTGAGGCATAGACATGCAGTGTAGGTATGGTTGCATTGGAAATTGATACCATGGTGTGTAACGTAAACTACCTATGGTACCCGTTTTCGAATTTAGGAATGTATTGTGCTATTATCCAATTTGTGGATGTGATAACTATAGGTATACGTGATGCCATATATGCAGGACTCTACCCCCATAGCTTACATGTATTTCCATAAATATATGTACATGAATGTACACATTATGTGAACTCAGTATAAGCTAACCATCACCTACTTGTCACCTACACCCTCTAAATCCCAACGCAGTCCCCTAACCATCCCCCCCCCCTCCCTTAGCAAGCTACTTACATCCACAAACTAGCAGAGTCATCCCTCGCACTCTTGGACTCGGGAGACTGGACTAAACAGTGTGAAAGGCACGTATGTCATGCTCATGAAATGCCGTATCCAAGCTGTTGTCGTCTGTGATCATAATGTAATGGCACAGACACTTCTCTACGTATACTCCAGTTTGAACATGTGTCCAAAGACCGCGTATGCCCAGCCTCTCTCGTATTCGACTTCTTACCGATGTCAGATAAGAAAGAGCTGGGCATGTGGAGACAAACTAGATACACACAAGCCGATTTCTTTTGTTGCTACCTCCTGCTTTGAAAGTGATATAGCCTCTAAATTGGCCTTTTATGACAGACAATGACAAATGGACAAAACCAATTGCTTAACCCCGCTTGCGCATGCACAGTGTGGGGTAACTGTTACATCGTCTAGGGCATAGGCTGTTCATGGTATTGGAGAGATTCTCAAGAAAGGGTATACTGTAGCAGAATAAAGTCGCTCAGAAGCTCACTGGAAGTACAGTACAGTCAATACATGCAGTTTGTGTCCTGTAGTGCTAGTCCACATACCAAATATGGCAAACACTGTAGCAGCTGACATTGCATAGATGGAAACCCCATTGTCTCATGCAGTGGGTCCACACAGAGTATCACAACAGGTGCACTATCAGCTGGAGTAGCAATTGTTGTGCCTCGTGTCCTCCATGCAAGTCACCACTCAGCAGAGGCTCACCATGACCTTCGCTGTCTAGACATGTACGCATTATTCTGTAGTTATCCTGCGCCGCGTATGTGCAAGCAGGGTTTAGCAATCGGTTTTTGTACATCTGTCATTGTTGGTGTTGTCATCTGTCATAAAAAAACTTATTACAGGCAATTTAGAGGCTATAACAATTGCGAAGCAGAAGATAACAATGAAAATCCCCCAAAAATCAATCTGTGCATACCTGATAGTGACCAAAATGATTCTTGTCTCCGTATGTCCAGCTTTTTCATCAGTACGATCCACCATTTTTAATACGGTCAAGAAGTCGAATATGACAGAGGCCGGGCATACACGGTCTCTTGAAATGTGTTCAAACAGGAGTATACCTAGAGAAGTGTCCGTGCCATTATTATGACGATCAGTCACGCCTACAGCTTGTATATGGCATTACACGAGCACGAGTCTTCACACTGTTTTAAAGATGGTCCAGTCTGCAGAGTCCAGGAGCACGGGGTATGTCTGTGCTAGAGATTTCTACAATGTAGTTCTCACAAGAAATTGTTTGTACACATAATATGTACATTTCTTAATCCCTTGGGAGTTATGTGTATAGACTATGGCGAGATAGGTACACAAAACAATATCAAGCTGTTGTAAACATCAGCGGATATATTCTTCAAATTGAGTAACAATCTTATCTGGTTCTGAGAGGCTAGGTGAGCTACCCCCAAGCAGTATCAAGCGCCTCCTGATCCCGTACACATGCAAAAATAGCATGGGGGTGGAGTGATCACTTGCAGTCCCCTTGCCCACATGGGTGATCGTAATATTTTGTGCAGCCTCGTACCCAGGCTTCCCTGCACGTGCGTTTTCTGTTCAGTGCCTATACTGAAGGTGTATAAGGTGCCTGAACTATCGTATTGCAGGAAAATTTGGCAAAATCGCCAAAAAAAAGGCTATACATTAATATTGGCGAACCGTGTCGACTATGACATAATCTTACTTTAGCGCATGACGTATTCAGCTTGCTAGCAAACTTACTATTTTATCCAGGAGCTAATTTTTTCCGCTATATGGTAAGTTGTAGTGGGCTGCTTAAAAGAAAATTAAAGCTTTCATTGGTTCATTTTGGAAACTATCAAACTATTACATGTGCTGCTGTGACCAATGTTTTGGGGACAGCTGAATGGCAAGAGTAAGTTTTCATGGAGGCTGAAGACTCACGGGAGGGGCTTGTCAAGGTAGTAGTGTGTGAGAAGGTATGCAAATGCCTAGAAGTAAACTGGCGCCAGGAATGGTAAACCACACTGATCACACAAAGCTACTGCATTAATAAGGCCCTCTGTTGAACTTTATATTCTTTGTGAAAAAGCCTTCACGTTTGTAGATACTGCAATTTTCTATTTGCACTGTCCTCCAAATGGCATCACGAGCATGGTACGTGATAGTAGGTCATTCCGTGGAGTACCCAGTGCTGCTCCTCAAACCACTCAAGTGGTGTAAATATAAAGTTAAATTATCTGATGCTACTTGGTCTTCTTCTGCAACAGCCTCTGAGCAGCAGCCAGAAGGAGAAGGGGGTGGGGCTACCCAGGAGGTGGAGCAGCAGCCAGAGGGAGAAGGAGGTGGGGCTACCCAGGAGACAGAGCAGCAGCAAGAGGGAGAAGGGGGTGGGGCTGCCAAGGAGGAGCAGCAGCCAGTAGAAGGGGGTGGGGCTGTCAAGGAGGAGGAGCAGCCAGGAGAAGGGGGCGGGGCTGCCCAGGAGGAGGAGGAGCAGCAGCAGCCTGAAGAAGGGAGTGGGGCTACCCAGGAGAACCAAGAAGAGACAGGTAATGATTAGACACTAATAAATATGGTTGGCAAGATGTAGGGATGGTAATCCATGAAAGTTCTGTGGTGTCATTCCTACTTTGTTACCCCGCGCTGCGTATGCGCGAGCGGGGTTAAGTAACCGGTTTTGTCCGTCTGTCGTTGTCGTCTGTCATACAAAATTTTTGGAAAACCCTTCCAACGGGTGATTTAGAAGCTATAACGATTTCTAAACTGGAGGATAACGCTCAAGTCCATGGTACATTAGCTTGTCTGTACCTGATATAGTAGAAAGCAGTTTTATTCTCGGCATTTCCACGCTTTTTCTGATTATCGGTGTGTTCCACCATTTTTTTAATACAGCAAGTGGTTACGCCTTTTTTAATACTGCAGTTGGTCACGCCTACAGCTTGAATACGGACATACGCGAACCCTCGAGTATGGTATACGAGTCTTTTATTCAACATGGAGCTTAGAAGAGGTATTAGATACTCAGATTATGATAGAAAGCATACTGGAGTATACGTAGAGAAATGCCTGTATCATTACTACGGCGATCAGCCACGCCTACAGCTCGTATACGGCGTTACAGTCTGCAGGGTCCAGGAGCGCGGGGTATGTCTCTGCTAGAGACCTCTTGTTTGATTACCTTTTTATGATTTCATCCATACATACTCTTTCATTTTCAACGATTTTTCTTACTAGTAGTATTAGTAGGTAAATGTATGGGAGCTTCTGCTAGCTGGCATAATGAGAGCTGGTATGAGCATTATTGTGGAACAATAGGAACAATGAACAACTACCTTATATGCTAAGGAGGGTCCAGTAAGAGTATAAGTTTATAGTCTCACTGATTATACTGTAGCATGATAGCAGTACAGTGGGTTTGCAAGTTGGTTGTTCACAGGAGAAAGCAAATAGGCAGTGGCTCTCAAGTACTCAATCAAAGGCTAACAGTTTACAGTTTCTACTCTCAACTTCTGTTTGTCTATTACACTGGACAAACAACTTGCAAACCTCTGTAATTACTCCTCTAAGCTGAGCAATGAAGGTGGTTAATGTGTTTGTTTAGTAGAGATCGAACACCCTCTCAATAACATTCTTCCTAAGTCATGCCACCTTCTCATGAATTATACTGCTAGACTATTGCAGGGCATTGTGGGGCGAGCCTGAGCAATGACTGCAGCTGTTGTTGTCTTTGTGATTATGTCTGGTGCCCACATCTAAAAACAGTCATCTGCTCCAGAGCGAGTGCATTCCTGTATCTGTCTGTTCTGTGGTCTCTGCTCAGAGTCTTCTGGTAGCAGAGCAGGAGCATCGGAGTGATGAGAATATTGCAGTTGTTAGTCAGCAAGCACTAAAGTGCACTAAGCATGATGATCAATTCACTTACTATTAGTCTTTTGTACCTTGTGTCCCAATTTCATACCCCAACATTGCACTAATTACTGTGTGATGTTTAGCCACACCCCTCTGTGCCTCAGGGGTGTGGAGAGCAAGAAGAGTGTCTTGGGGCTTTCCAACAATGTTATTGACGGGTTGCTTTAGAGAAGGAACAGACAGCAGTGTCTCAACCCTCTCTCACCGATGTTTGTTGACCTGGGTGTAATGAGTAGTGGATATTGTCCCATCTTGGTGTTGACTAACTTCAGCCACTGTTCCAAAGTCCTGTGATATATGATGTCATTGGATAGTATAATATGCTTTCCGGTATTGTGTTGTTCCTAAAATTCACAGCTGTTCTCTATAGTTACTTACCAGGAGCTATGAGGTAAAGTGTTCCTGCCCTTAGAACCGAGGATGAAACATATAACTAATCAATATTATTGATCGCTTTAGGCGTTTATGTATATAGCAATAGTTGTGTAGCAATACAGCTAACACCTTTGGCATGCAACAACATCTTTCTATAGCGCCGTAGATACTGAACTTACACTCAGCAGTGGAAGAGTTACTAAGTAATGGAGATCTCTTGGTGACTGATACTCCTGCTGAACATGCTTTTAATCCTGTTTGTTACTAATTCTTAACAGTTCAGCCATTAATTGCCTTTGGGGAGGAGCCTAGCTGCCGACTGTCTATCGGTTTTGTGACTTGTATAATTTCTTAAAGACGTACGTACATGTATGTCAAATTCTTACCCTCTCAGCTGGTGAGCCGGAGCCCGAAGAGCTCCTCTTGGCAGCTGAGGGGGAGGGGCAGCCCGAGCAACAGGAAGAAGAGCCAAAGCCGAAACGTCTGCCGAGGACTCGGGTTCGGTCAGCTAATCCTGGTGAGGGCGTGGACCTGGCAATGGAGACGTCAGGTCTTGGGGCAGACGAACCGATCACCGTGGGACAGATGTTCCAGGACACCAAGACCCGCATCCCAGACCGCCCCGCTCTCAGGTTCAAGGCGGATCCGGAAGGGGACTGGACCACCATCAGCTATGCTGAGTACTACGACCTCTGCATCCGGGCTGCCAAGTCCTTCCTCAAGGTGGGCTGGGAATAATTCTCATAAGTCCTTCCTCAAGGTCAGTATAAATTTACTGCAGACACTGTCGTTGCATCCAAAGTAGGATCACTAGCCTCACTTCCAGGCTCTTTCCGTGTCAGTGAAAGCACTGTTCAAGAGATTTAATCAAGAACTCTACCAACTATAGTCTCTTAATTAGCATACAAATAGCTGTCTCCTATCCTTGTTCCAAGCCCCTCTCTTTCCACAGTATAATGAGCTTTACATGTACATGTACATGTAGGAGTGCATGGAGCCTGAGAATGAGGCTAATGGACTAGTCATACGTGAACAGACTGGTTACTGTCAGATAGCAAGCTACATATAAGTGGGGTGCTCTAGATAGGAATGGGAAGTGATGTCATAGGCTACTTTTATTTTACAGGTGTCTGCAGTTTTTAAATTTTTAGTCAATTTTTAGTTAGGTTGTACAGAAGTTTTGGGAGTATCTTTCCAAGGGCAAGGGAGACTGCATGGTGTGGGGAGGGGTGAGTTGTAGTAGAGCCTAAAAGTGAGTTTATATACCTTGTGGTCATGAAACAATCTGCAAATACCGTTGTATAGGAGTATCCACTGAATGAGTGGAGAGAGTTAGCTGTTAAAGACTCTTTAACCACCACCCCTGGCTCTCAAGGCCAGGCATTAATTCAGTGCTTTTTATTTTGATGTTGATTGGTATGTTTTATACAATTTTCTACCTTTTTTACCTTTCCTAAGGATTTGTCTTTTATCTGGGTTGTGGCTGGGGGGTTGGGACTGCTTGGTTTGGGACTACTCTGATGATTTTTAAAAAACTTTTTAACCTTTTTAACTTATTGTAGGAGGCTCCTTCTGGGTTCGGTGAGACCTTATGGTTAAGCCGGGACCATTGGATCTTCTCTTTAACAGTTTTTTAACAGAGGGACAACCTATTTGGTCCCCTTTTTTAACCCTTTTTAAAATAATTTTTACCTCTACCTTGGAATTTTTTAGTTTTATGCGGTCACGGGCTGGGTGGTCTCTGGTTCTTTCCGGGTCTTGGATTCTCTTGGCTGCACTCGGAGCTCTTTCTATTCTTCTCTCTAATTTTCTTATCTCTAATTTTCTATTGCCACCTTTCACCAACTTTATTAACTTCTTATGCCTAATTTAGTTGTTTTGCAATGTAGATTAGATAGCCCATGTGCTTAATTAGATTAGATTGTAAAGGGAGTACACCAGTATAGATATAGTTCTGTGGGTTAGGATTGTAGATATAATCTGTGGGTTAGGATAAGTATGAGAGCTGTTTGTTTTGTTAGAGCTAAATGTTTGCGTGGATGATGATTAGGATACCTTTCAGTTTTCATGTACATTAGCCTGGTTCCCAGATCTGTGCTATGAAGATTAGCTACAAGAAATGTAGATTTGCTACCTGCCTTGAGAA
>CBDBCZ010000016.1:1112500-1520109 GCA_965203295.1 Nitrospirales bacterium
GGGCCAAGAAGAAGGGTCTGAAGGGGAACCAGAGGAAACAGCGGAGGTGTGGAGACCGGGTTCTGTACGAGTAGAATTATGACACTGCCACTGCCTTCAGCGATAGTAGGAGAGAACACAAGCATGCTCGAGTGCTAGCCGGCACTATTGAGCATCAATGATAGTAGATAAGTATGTTCGATTGCTAGCCTGCAGTAGCGAGCATCAGTGATAGTAGTAGAGAACATAAGTATGCTTGATCGCTAGCCTGCACTAGCGACCATCAATGATTAACCGTGCTTTTAGTGGCCAGCATACTTTGTTGCCAGGATTCTCAGCTTCTGCCTCAGTGTCATTTCCTTTTTTCACCACAATGGCTGTGGTACATTCCATTCCATTTTAAATGGTCCATATCATTCTCTTTCCATGAGGAATGATCATGTCGGCATATTTTGACCGTTATCATCGAAGCATTTAACCATGGAAATCCTAACACTTTCCTTCTATTCTACTATCTGTAGTTTCGCCGTAGAACGATCATTCTTTATAAACGAAGCATAAAGTTTTTATTGACCACTACGGTACATGACATGTACATGCATTGTGCTTTCTCAGGACTAGTGACTCTTCGGCAACGAAGACCTCACTACCGAGGGGCTGGTCCATTGCCAACAAGCTGGTGTTTAAGAAGGTTCGAGAGGCGGTTGGCTTTCAGCGATGCAAAATTCTAGTAGTTGGTGCTGCACCCATCCACCAAGAGGTGAATCTGTCTGTCTGTTCTCCTGTCTGTCATACCCTTGCTTTATACATGCTCTTGGTATTTGATTCCTGTATGTCCTAATTTTATGCTTGCAGGGGGGTACACATGTACATGTAGGTGATAAGGTATAAGATTAGTGTAGTACTAATGATCTGAAGGAAGTGTTAGGAAGACATATATAGGGGTAAAAGTGATGATAGGCAGTGTAGGTGTATAGTTATTAACAGCTGTGTGTGTGTGTGTGTGTGTGTGTGTCTTTACCAGTCTAGAATAAGACGTAAAATTTAAAGACCAAATCGAAATCGGAAGTGCCCACGCGCATTATTACGTGCGGCCGCATCGTAGATGTAATCATTTTAGTTAGCCTCGAGGCAAGGGGTCCAGATGTTTGATTTTCGTCCTTTTTTCTTCCAGATCTTCCAGAATCGCGATCGTTTGCATTCCAAACCACTTGCATCTAGTAGTGAGGTCTGGGCACGAGACTAGTAGTTCACGTGGAAAGCAACATCTGTTACGGGTTTCGAGGTTCTCAGAGACTTTACACTGGTTTGTTCAGAAAATTGAAGGCTGAAAATTGCTGAGAGTTGAATTGACAAAAACCGTCATTGAAGACAAAGTACACCTGCAGAAAAGATCTTCTAAGGAAAAGAGTCTAGGAGCCAGTGGATTATTTTCGCTGTGGAGTTATATCAGAAGTGCTCCTAATTTTTTGTGTAAGCCTTACCCGTGTTTCTCAGTATTCAGCCTCTGAATTTAATGGCCTGTATCTCAGCCATTCCGTGGTCGAATGACACCGGACTTGATTTTTCAACTTGTGCTTGATGCTGTACTGAAATATCACTGCTGGTAAGGTTTGCATCACTTTGTTCAGAAAATGAAAAAAAGTCAACTTTTTTCGATAGGCAGCCGCTTTTTGGTCGTAAGGCCCTGAAAAAGGCCGAGTTGACACTAATGCTGGGTACCATCGGAACCAGCAAAGGTTGAACTTTCATGTAATATGCGGATCGTATATAGATGTGCTTTCTTCTCCGAGATATGAATGCAGACGCGCAACTCCATTTTTGGGCCTTCCTGCCCCGTTGGTGCCGCCATAAGCCCCATAGAAAATATGTTTGGTCTAAAAATAATACACAAACGCTACATCTTATTCTATACTGTTACGTGTGTATGTGTGCGTGTGTTATATGCTACAAAAGCAACATATGCATGTATGCTGTCTGGATTGAGAAGAACCTTTCTCATCACGGGAGTGTCAGTACATACCCCCTTCCCCCAAATAGGTGCATGAGTTTTTCATGTCCCTGGACATGCCTCTGATGGAAATGTATGGCATGAGTGAGAGTTCAGGCCCCCACACCCTCAACCTCATTGACGGGGGCAACTGGAGGGTCTTCAGCTGTGGGAAGGCTCTCAAGAACGTGTACGTCAAGATCGACCAGCCTGACGAGGAAGGGAATGGAGAGGTGAGGGAGGGAGGGAGGGAGAGAGAGAGAGAGAGAGAGAGAGAGAGAGAGAGAGAGAGAGAGAGAGAGAGAGAGAGAGAGAGAGAGAGAGAGAGAGGGAGAGAGAGGGAGGGAGGGAGGGAGGGAGGGAGGGAGGGAGGGGAGGGGGGAGGGGAGGGAGGGGAGGGGAGGGGAGGGGAGGGGAGGGGAGGGGAGGGGAGGGGAGGGAGGGAGGGAGGGAGGGAGGGAGGGAGGGAGGGAGGGAGGGAGGGAGAGAGAGAGAGAGAGAGAGAGAGAGAGAGAGAGAGAGAGAGAGAGAGAGAGAGAGAGAGAGAGAGAGAGAGAGAGAGAGAGAGAGAGAGAGAGAGAGAGAGAGAGAGAGAGAGAGAGAGAGAGAGAGAGAGAGAGAGAGAGAGAGAGAGAGAGAGAGAGAGAGAGAGAGAGAGAGAGAGAGAGATTTATTGTGCATTGCTAAGAAATTCTCCTACCCTGCCTCAGATCTGTTTCTATGGCCGTCACGTGTTCATGGGCTACCTAAACAACGAGGAGAAGACTACGGAGGCCATTGATGATGAGGGCTGGCTGCACTCGGGGGACATTGGGAGACTGGACAAGGTAGGCACACTTTACAGTCACTCTGTAATGGTTCTTATTACCAGTGTACTGTAGATCGGCTGAAGTAGCCTATGTACAGTCATTGCTTTTGTCTAATGTCTTCTGTGTACTTGTTCCCATAGGATGACTTCCTGTACATCACTGGCAGGATTAAAGGTAGGCATTAAATAGCCTCCCTTGACGTACACATGCTTGTACATGTATTTCTAATCCTCATACTGCAAGCAATGAAAGCTGGACGGAGGCCTGGGAGCAATCTCTACACCGTAATTTCAGTCTCAGTGAAATGTTTTGCACAAATATGATATTCTTGGTATAGCATGCATGTTTGTGGCCATTCCCTGATTCTTTAAGGAAATACCTGTGGTTGATTTTCAGAGTGTTGTTTTGAATGACTACTTTGGTTTATGTACAGGTTCTTCATTGCACCTGCAAAAATTAAAAGAGCCGTTCACCAATCAGCAAATTAGTTTGATACCTGATAACCATATATGCCAGTCTGGTGTCTGCAACCAATTTGTTGTTAGTGAGGGCTTTATACAGGCAGCTTGCCCAGGGTATCATATCTGTTGCGCATGTCATACATCCAGTAATACAAAGCGCTTATAAAGTACTTAATATATTAAAGTCTGTTGCTTAGTAACTACCAACAAATACATACACGTGTTTTGCAGCTTACCAAGAGAAGCAAAGTGAAATGCAAGTGTGTAGCTACACCGCGCACTAATTATTGCTGAGTGACTGTCACAAATGGCAAAAACACTGGCCATTGCGAACCATAAATTCTCTTTCCGTGAAATTTTAGGGGTCTGGGGTGTGCATCAGCATACTACAGGTATGAGCAAACTGTGAATTTTACAAACTGCGATTTTGCTGACCATTCCTGGACAATGAGATAATCATGAAATTTCCTCCTACAAAAAGAACTAGCCATACATGTACAGTATACACATTATCATGTACGTTACCGGTCTATGCCTTCAGGGTGAAGTAAACATCTTAAGTACATTGTGCACATTTTAGACTTGTCGCTTCACATTTCCCCAGAGCTGATCATCACCTCCGGGGGTGAGAACATTCCTCCCGTACCCATCGAGGACCACATCAAGAGGGAGGTTCCCTTCCTCAGCAACGTCATGGTCATCGGAGACCACAGGAAGTACCTGACATGTCTTATGACTCTCAAGGTGGATAGTCCTGTGACCACTTTACAGCATGCTCTGGTTTACAGCTAGCTATGCTGCAATTCACACACACACACACACACACACACACACGCACTCACACACACACACACACACACACACACTCACACTCACTCACACTCACACTCACACACACACACACACACACACACACACAACACAACACACACACGCACGCACGCACGCACGTACACACACACACACACACACACACACACACACACACACACACACACACACACACACACACACACATACATACACGCACCCTCTCACACACACAGGTGGATATGAATCTTGACACAGGTGAACCGACTGATGAACTAACCTCCCAGGCCAAGCAAATGATACGAGACCTGGGCTCTCGTAACACCACTGTCTCTGGGATCATAGAGGAGCAGGACAAGGCAGTCTTTGCCGCCATCCAGGAGGGGCTAGACCGGGCCAATCAGCAGAGCACCTCTCGGGCACAGAAGGTATGGACTCAGGACACACACAAGCGTGCATGTATATGACATCGTTTAGCAGGTTAGCAGGTTATTTCTGGTTTGCACTAGCAGTTTTCAGTTTCAATGTACATGCCACCGAACAGTACACTGAAAAGAAAGCATGTTATAATCTCTCTGCAGGTACAAAAGTTTTCTCTGCTTGATGCTGACTTCTCAATACCCGGTGGGGAACTTGGTGAGTCCTGACAGCTACCACTGTTTTCAGTTTAGCTAGATGAAGCCACTTCTAGTACACTGTTGTAGTTCCGTGGCCAGCCAATGAAAAACTTCTATCAGGGAAGAACCAAGATTCATTGAATTTCTGCCTGCATGCAGGAAAGGGCTGAAGCGTGTCAGAATTAGAACCTGGCTTTCCATGTACATGTACATGTACATGTACTACATGTATTTAGTAAGTGCTGACTTTGAGAGTAGCTACTCAAAGAGTAGGCTAAAAGTAGTGAAATTATGTAAGATACTATTTTAGAACTCTGAAGCTAGATGGAAAAGCCCCTTCCTACATGTAGAGCACCAATAATCCACTATCAACATTCTCACAGGTCCAACTTTGAAAGTCCGGCGACCGAAAGTTGTGAAGAAGTATGCTGCAACAATTGAAGCCATGTACGAATGAGGCAGCATGACTGTGTGGTGAATTTCCCAAACATAAAACTTTGTTATTTTGTTGTTGCTGTTGTTGTTGTTGTTTTTTTTACACAGGAGATATTTTTGAGTTTTTTGAGGTAAATAAATCAAAGGCTAGACAGTTTGTGATTGAATGTATTTTATTATACAATGATTCACTAACTATTCGTATTGTACACTCTCCTAACGGAGAGTGGAGCTTAGAACCATCAGAGCTGTACGTAGTCGGCCAACCTGACGAAGTCAAAACTACATGATATACATGTACATGTACCGTGTAAGAAATATTGATTTGTCACAGTTTAGGAACAGCTAGCACCTAGGACTGCTGAATGTATCTTGATTCAGAACAATTTAAAGAGTATATTGCAAACTCTTCGGAGATGATAAGCTTTCTGAGAGAGTAAAGAAATCCCGCAAAAACGGGACCCAGCTGGGGATTAAACTCTGAATACTATGTATATAGTCAGATGCTCTTACCAACTGAGCTACTGGAGCCCCTTGGCAGAGGAGCAGTAGGCAAGCTTTATATAGCCACTAAACCCGATAGTAGTACATGTAGGACCCAGCCAATTCCAACTGTAATTACTCTCTCATTAGGCCTCTCCCACCCCCCCAGCATCTCCTAAACACAATAAACGTGCTACACCCAATCTTAGTCTGGATCAGTCTGCACATTGTGGCAAGTATGGTAATCAAGGCAGCTACATAGCCTTGTTCCCAGACTCTCTGCCCAGATTTTACTACATGCGAAAAAAAGCTGGGCAGAGAGCCTGGGACTGAGGCTAGAAACATAATATTATAGTCGAAGTCATTGATCGAATAGAAATTCTGTGCATGCCAACCATGTCATCCTTTTGAAAAAGCGGTGATTGAAGTATAATAGACTTCATGGTAAACTAATTAATTAACAGTACGTGTGGCCTGCAGCTGCAGCTAACGATCACACCCTGATCTGTGTACATAACACTTCACTAGCTTAACTCGATCATCTGAGGATGAATTTGGTAAATTAAATGTTATCGACGTGCAGTATACATACAAGCCGGCAAATGTAGCCTCGTTCCCAGTCTCTGCTCCGGGCCGCTGTTTCTTTGTTATAAAAAGCTGGTGAGCATAAAATGAAACGAGGCTATATTTATAATTAGTAAATGAATATACGACTGACGACTACAATGTCATGTATGTATAGCATTATTTTAAGGATGAAAACATACTTATTCAAGAATAAATACAGCAAGCTAGCTAACCAACAATTGGCATGCAATGTGGGGGTTTGAAGCATAATAGTAGAATGAGATTAGCTAGCACAACTCCTAAAATGGTGGCTGCTCATGGGCTCTAACAATCATGCTAGCTAGCAATCTATGCAGGTTATTTTTACAGTCCAAATGGTTGTACATGTATGTCGGCATGCAGTTTAACTTTTTGAACGCCATGGGCACATTTATGTGCCCATATAAAATAAAAAAAACATGTACTTTATATTAACGCCTAATATAAAAAGGCCAATATAAATTTACATTAGCCTTATGGATGTACTAAAACTCGGCTGGGAAAGAGTTAAGTATAGCCTCAAACCCAGGCCTTCGCACAGAAATCAGTGCGTGGTTATAGTTGTACCATGGCTTTGGATGCGTTTGGAGGGTGTAAGTGATTTTTACTCTGAGGGCAGTTTTAGCTATGTGGCTACTGGATAACCTCGTTCCCAGACCCTCTGTCACCTTAATGGTACGTAGTTACTATGATCTATTTCCAAGCATACCACATTTCATCACCCATCGTACCACTCATTGGCTGAAAAGCGTTTACAATAACGATAGACCACACCCACTATGTTACAACACACTTTTTTGATCCCTTGGCTTCGCCTTGGTATATACCGTAAACTCTGGAGTATAAGTACCCATCACATACAAGTACCCTATAAATATAGGTACCCATGAACCCCGTTGCTATCCACTTCTTGAATAGTAGTACCATGTAAATAAAAGTACCCAATAAATATAAGTACCCATCAGACAACTAAGTAAACTGGGATGCATAAACAGTGTATGTGTAACTAGTAAGGCATGAATAGTGAGGACGGTATCAGGTCCGCCTAGGTCTACATCAGAAGGCATATGGGCTGTTGGTGCAGGCATAGAACTGCCTTGCAAGTATACACTTCAGTGCAAAGAAAGACTGCTTACATGTAAGACTATTGCTATGACAATCACAGAGTACAGTGAAGTCGAGAAAACACAAAAGTGACTGTCATAACCAAAACTACAAGTTTAATGTGCATACTGTAACGTTGTAGTACCATATATTTAACCTCATTGAAAAGTACCCCATGATTATAAGTACCCCACATAATCTATGCTTGATGTTAGCTGGACATTCCACAGCTTATTTGTAGAGACTCTGGTGATATCACAGTCCTCTCATTCCATGCAGTGTTCACAGCTCTTGTGTGTGGTAAACTAGCTCGTGTATTCCATGGACAGTTCATCAAGTACATGTACTACTGTAACAGGTGTTCAAGTGGAGCGGTCGATTCTGAGTTGCAGCCTCTAGTGTAGGTCTATTCAGTTACCTTACTCACTCAACACTTTTCATAACTTTTATGCAGCAGATCATCACATAGCTAACATGAACACTGTCACATACACCTAACACAATAGGTAACAAGAAATCAAGAATGCATCACATTTCTCCCCCACTATACTAATACTTACGTGTAATAATTATGCATACATGTACATGCATGACTTAATCTGGCATCATTTTAATCGACCGCTCTCCTTCCTGAGGACATTGCAGTTATTAAGCATTTATCTGTGATGAAAGATTGCAGAAACAACTAAGACTACAAGCAGAGACAAGAGTACCAATCATTCTCCAAACACTGTCCACCAACTACATGTATGCATGCTGTGAATGTGGAGCCACTTTAAGCAGTGGGTGCACCCTATGTACCATGCATGTGGGTTCCTGCATGTAATAGTCTGCAGATGCAGTGTATACAGGTACTTTGACTTCTTCCAGTATTGCTAATAATAATATTATAATGTCTTTGAGTGAAAACATTAATGGCTCAATCTTTTCCAGACAGGCTATAAGATATTATTGCATTGTATCCGTCATGTATCAAAATAGAGCTTATAGTCAGGCCGTGCCCACACAAAATGGCTGTTGTGAATGCCAGGGCAGATATTCATAGCCTGAAGTCTGTCTGAAGTGCCCAAATGCATGCATTTTGTACATTGTCATTCATTGTATACCAATACTATCATCTTCAGTAGGTCTGCTATCAATTAAGCTCTTGCATGCTGAGCCAAGCTATAGGTGCATGGACTCCCATGAAAGCTGGTTAGCCTAGCCACTGCATCGTTTTCCAGTCACATGCGGACATGGACAACGGCTACCACCCGAGTTTGAGATCTGTGCCACGTCACCCTTGTGAGGTTGATATGCTGGTTGGCATAGTCCACCAACATGAGGAGATTGTTATACTTCCTTGTCACTCGGTAGTGGGTCCGGTCGGGCACATTTGTATCCACGTAGCCAAGGTGTTAACATTTCCATCCCCCGTGGGGGATAGGGCATCAACAATATCTGGTGCAGGTCTGGGGGGCTGTCTTCCTGGTTGCAGCATGATCTCATTGGGTGGCATTCTGGACCACACATGTACAGCCTTCCAACTTTTTTTTGCATGGACATGTTTTCCTGGCACTACATCCTACAATGACAAATCACCTGATCCTTATGCAGTGGAGAGCCCTGCATATTGTAACTCCATTGGAAGGAGTTATCCGATATTCAATTGTTTTTCAGCTGCATCCACACTGAGTAGTTTCTTGTGGCGAGGTCACCTGCAGGCAGTTCCCTTCAAAATCTGAGCCCTATAGCTAAATGCTGTAGTTAGGATAGTTGGAACTCTCCAGGAAAGACTGGTGATAGCTATTCCTTCGTGTGAGAATGTGAATGCCTGTGGTAACTAGGTATGAACAAAGTTGCCACTTCTAGATTATGGGAAAACTTACAATTTTGTTGTTCTTTTCTAGTGTACAGTATCTTTCAATTGTTAGTCTAGCATAATAAATTAGGAGGAACACAAATTTTTCCCTCCAGGAATGTTATGAGGGGGGGGGGGGGGGTGAAGGGGGTTTGTGTTTCCGACACAACCTTCCCGTTCATGCATTGGAGGGAAGTCCTTTGCCACTGCCCGCACAATCACTTCGTGTACTGACTCAGTATATATACTGTCATGCCCAGACGTCTGAGCGAGACTAGCTACTCAATCAGCCGTATAAACACCGTACATAGTGGTTCTTCAGTTGCGCTGTGTAGACTGTTAACAGCCTTTTTGTTAATGAACACATTTGAGAAAAATGCATGGTAGCTATAGCTATGCGTGGTTCATGACTATACTTCTGAATTCTGAACATAGCTATACTTTTGTATGAATGCGGTGACCATTATTTGTACCATTCCTACAATATTATTATTATGGAATGACACTTAAGAGCAAGAGCAATATAACTTGTAGACTTGTACGCTTAAATTATTTCTCTGGTGCTCTTTATATTAGCTGTATGCTATTGAGTATCCATTTTTTATCTATATAAGTAATAGTTAAAGGTCAGTTTGGGTGAGGGGAGTTTAAAGTCCGAGGCGAAGCCGAGAATTTTAACCCCTCACCCAAACTGACCTTTAACTGATTTAATGTATATTGGTATAGCAATAATCCCTGTACATGGGTATGTGGCCTCCTTTGAGTGCTATAAGCGTGGGAAAAAGTGGTTGCCATGGTAATGTACATTAAAATAAATTTAATTTTTTTTTCCACAGTATACAGGCTCGTGCCTATATCCAAGGCAGAAAAAATTGCATGTATTAGCTATACCTAGCTACTCACTGGAACCCTGCTACTGAGTTAGAGCTTGACAAGCCACAATGCAAATGGCTGAAAGTAAACAGCATCATTTGGATCAAAATAGAGAGTCAGTATAATGTTTCTGCAATGATATCGATTACATGCCAATTTAAGTTTACTTCCGACCATTCTAACACACTCAACGCGTTGCTAGCTATTTTGACACGCTTTCTAGACTTCATATTCCATATACAGTACCAGTTGAGAAGCCACATAAGTAGCTAGGCTACCGGGCGGACGCCGGACGGACCGAATGTAAGAAGAGGTTCAAAACATGAAGCACTCAATATTTATTCCGCTGGTGGTCCTGATATTCCTGGGCCATCGCGTTGTCAGCCAGAATATGGTCGTTGGCAATGACTTGCCGTGCGGTGTGGACAACCTTTCCTGTGTGAACGCCACTGCTCAGGGCGGCCAAGACAACTGTCTCACTGTGGATCAGCTCTGCGACGGAACTGCCGACTGTGCGGACGGTTTAGACGAAGGAAATCAGTTTGCGAGCTTGGACTGTAAGTAAACAATAGTAGCTATTCATTCAGCCCAAACCATCTAAATTTGCAACTTGGAAAAAGCAGATTTTCATTTTTGAACAAATTACACATTGCAATTGCCATTGAATAAAATCAAGCATAGGGCACTTACAATTACTATAATATATGACCTGTTCAGAATTATATAATATAAGAACTTTATTTTCATGATAAATTTAATGGCGATCTTTTCCTATTCTGATACAGGCAGCGGTGAGTTTGGAAACATAGGGGAGTTTCGGTGTACAGATGGGGCAATCATTCTGCTTGATGCCCTCTGCAATGGTTTCAACGATTGTGTGGATGGAGAAGATGAAAGAAGTATAATCTGCGAAAGTAAGTTAATAATTTCTCCAGCTTAAAATCCCGAGCTATATACAGTATAGCTACCACGGATGAGCACACACTGTATGCATAATACTTCTTCATGTCTATTATACCATATTCAATTTTCCAGACAAGTGCCGTCTCCCTTATTATGGAGGCTGCGAGTTCACACGAGAGTGTACAACTTTCGAGCTTGGTCAAAACTGTGGGGGCTGTCTGCCTGGGTTGACACCGGATCTCGATGGAGATCCCATCTTTGGCCCTTGCGTCTGTAAGTTTTTATAAAAATACTTGCAGTTTATGTCGTTTAAGTTTTAGACTAGTATGGCATCACATAATTATATTTAGGTCAAAGTATTATTAAATATCTTTAGTATTAGACAACCATCAACCAAGTTATAGTTATCCTGGGCCAGCCCAGTTTTAATAGTTCATGGACAACAAGTTGTCACTGCTTCCAAATCTAGTATTCTTTCTTAGTCCTAGCCCGTTTAATCAAGCTCTGTTCAAGCTTGGGCTACTAGCTAGCTATATATATATTCAAATTGCGCTGGAGTCTGATGCAGAGTTGCTTTGAGTTCACTGATAGGCGTGTGTAGGCTGTTTTGAGAAACTCTGCAGGCAGAAAGAGAAGTAAGGGGCCCGCGGCTCCACTATGTTAGTGTAATAACAGTTGATATCTACACACATTGCTAATTTTTCCGTTAAATTCTCTTTGCATGTGTACTGAACCTATATTCACTTTCACTGCTCATAATGTGCTTTCTCTCATAAATTCAGTTGCAGAACCACTTTTTGGTTTAGGTACAGGTAAAATGCATACCACTTAGTACTGTTTATACTCGTACACATGTTGACAATTCTCTCCATTAAGATCTCTTGCATGTGTACTTTACTGCTCATTATTATGCTATATCTCTTATAAATTCAGTTGTGGAGCCACTTTTTGGTTCTGGCTCTGGTTCAGGAGCAGGTAAACCTCATCATTACTATAATTAAGCTCAATGCACTAGCTGCAAAGGTGGTCTGCAAGTTCTTCTTAATCACTCTTTGCCCTACATTCATGCAGCACTGTGCTCTGATCCAGTTGATATTGAAAATGGTGCTGTGGCATTCACTACCCTGACGGTTGGTTCCAATGCTACCTACACCTGTAATTCAGGATTTGAGCCAATTGGAAATGTGACCACGACATGTACGCTAGTCGATACAGATGTGGCAGTATTTCTACCAGCACCACCACTTTGCAGGCGTGAGTGTAATTACAGTACTGACTACACTACCAAATGTGAAGATATAATTTGAAAAGGCCAAGTGTAATATAAAGAAGTAGCGGTCATGAGGATATAAATCTTAGTCTTGATATCTCTTCAAAACAAAGCAGGTGCTTTTTCCCAGCGAGCAGTTGCTTGAAGCACTACCAAGCGATTTGCATACAAACACATCCATCACGGTGTGTCACACGACAAAAGTGCATTATGTACTATTCAATATAATGCAGGTATAGGAGTGTTACGTAAAGGTGGTGCAGCTGCACAATACATTCACGTAATCCCACAATTATTGTGGAAGCTTTTCAAGTTCTGCTGCACCCCAAACATTTCTATAATACTTTCATAATTGTACTATGCCCATTTAGCTTTGCTTATCTATTCATCTGAAATTTGAAACTTATTAGGTTAAACAGGGTAATTGATCTGCACCTTGTTTGGTTATAGTGAAAAAGCAACTTGGGCTAACTGGTTAAAGCAGTTTTTTCAGTGATAGCCATAACTGAACTGGAGTAAAAACGAGATAGTTTGGTATAGTGCAGCAGCAACTGAGATAACCAGAGCTCCATGGTTTAAAGAAACCCCTATTTTTGCCATACTGGGTCTTTCCCAGGCGTATTAATACTTCTTTCATTACACAGTGTATTATACTGTAGCGTATTTTTTATAGAGGTACAGGGAGCTGTGGCACAAGTGATCTATACCTGACAAACTGATATAGCAAATATAATCATTCGAATTCCACCATGCAGTCACTCTTTAGTTGTCTCTCACTGACACTGGATAATTTTGTGGGTGCTGTTCCTATTAGTATAGGAATTTCACCTGTCTTATTTTAAGGTAATATATTTGCAATCACTTGGACCACATTGGCTTCCTTTAGGCTTTATACTATCTCCCAAAATTCTCTGCTGATTAGCCATACTGCCACTTGGCAGTGTGGTTATGGGCTCATTGAAAAGGAAAGTCGATGAATATGGTGGTACTAGGGATGGCACGGAAAAAATGGCCACCCCATACGAAATCGTATGTTCAGAACTCTGCAGCCATAGCTAACCTTTTATCATACCAGTCATTTCCAAATGTTTTTATGAGCAAAAGGATGGTTAGCGTTGCTAGAGATCATCGCTGGAGTATCACACCGGCAAGTCGACAAATGGGCCAATCGTGATCATCCACTTCTTTCTTTCTTTTTCTTTCTTCTATCTCAGTCTAGTACAAGCAATTATAATGATTCTAACATGAAAATGTGGCATGTTCTTGGGTACCCATGCATAGTATGGGGTTTTCAAACGCATCAACTTGGATCAGCAGTGATTCTGAGTACTCTCGAGTGGACGCTTGCCGTCTCATGCCCTTTAATGACCCGAATCATGCATGAGCAGACTGCGTGATAGTCTATTTAACACATATGTTCAGGCTGTTCTGGCCCGTGTCACATCTCTTGGTTCATGACTGCGTATTTCATACCAACTGTAGCTATAAAATGAATGTATAGACTGACTTACATGGTTCAGTATATTTTGGCTGCCCAAGTCCAAGGAAAAGTTAGAGTCTGGTCTCTGGGGAAGTGCTACATTACAGTGGTTGTAGCTATGGAACACAACAACAACAGATCTCATGCATCTCTAATTTCAGACAGAAGTGCATTACGTACTAATCAATATCAGCAGGTATAGGTAGAGGTGCAGGTACACTATACATTAATGTAATCCCACAATTGCAGAAGCATTGCAAGTTCTGCTGCAACTCAAACATTCCTTCATAATTATACTATGCCAAATGTAGCTTCGTTTATCTTTCAATCTGAAATTGGAAACCTATTAGGACAAACAGGGCAATTAATCTGGGCCTTATTTAGTTACAGTGAAAGTGCTAACTGGTTAAAGCAATGTTTGGGGGTGAGAAATACTGCTGGGGGCAGGCAGGTTTTTTTCCCATGTGATACTAGAAACTTCTTCACATGTATGTCTTCGGCGATTGCAGTCCAAAGCATATCAATTGGCATACACATACACTTTATAGAGCATCAAGATTAATGCACGACAGTTCTTGGCTAGTGTCACTTCAGTCTCAGCTAGTTTATTTTTAACTTTCGATGCTGAACAAATTCTACCTCTTGCGCATCAAACAATATATTTCATCTGTAAAACTACCCACACAGCTAAAAATTCACTATTGCTATTTAATACATGTACAATTGCCACACAGGCAATTAATTTCAGCAAATCACCCACACAGCATATTCCGCACTGTGCATCTATGCAAACACTACGGCATGCTTCATGTGCAACGAAGCCCACACACTCACTGTATTACACCTGTAAAACAACTTCATCATTACCACACATGCATATTGCTCTTGTACCCTGCACAACCACACTATTGTACATAATATTTCTGCCCCCTTCCCTCCACTCTTACCCCCCCCCCCCTAAAAAATAGTAAATAGGAACACATTAATACTGTGCTATATGCATATCATATCAAAGTTTGTTAACTTATATACATGGTAACTGTTTGTTATGACATTCATGCATTATAGCTACTTCATAAATTATTCTGATGACATCTTCCTCCTCAATAAAGCACCATAAAACTTAACATCCCCACCTCCTATAAAAAGAGACTGTGCAGTGTGTATGTGAAGCATTTTCACAGTACAAATGCTGAATTTCTACACTACATAACCACACTGAATCAACTCATACCATTTCATGCTACTACCAAACATCAACCACCCATACCATTTGTCCCCCCCCCCCCCCTCCCCCCCTCCCCCTAAAAAGCAACGGAAAACATTTAAAAGCTTAAAAGCCATGTAGGGATGGAAAAGTACAGAAAAACATATACAAAACAGACTTTAAACAATACAAATCCCCTCCATTCTCTTCATACAGTTGTCTGTGTCGGTCTTTGTTTCAATCTGCTTTTATATCATATATACGTGAAAGAAAATGTAGGGATGGAATCCCAGCAAACAAGTATATATAGGAGTGACACCACATGGATTATCATATCCCCACATCTTGTCAAACACACACACACACACACACACACACACACACACACACACACACACACACACACACACACACACACACACACACACACACACACACACACACACACACACACACACACACACACACACACACACACACACACAGCACAATCCCCTCCATAATCATGCAGCTTCCAGTGCATGTCTTTGTTTTAATGAGCATTTATTGGCAAGTGTGTTAAAGTAATGACTGTCCAGCTATTGGGTTGTATATTGAGTGTGAAGATATTATATTCTAAGAGGGATGAGTTAAGGTGTCTGCTGATTGCCAGAATAGTTTAATTGTTGACCAGTTGTGTGAATCTGTAATGTGGCTAATGGAGGCAATAGCTAGTTGTCTGTAAGATGGGGAGTGCTGAGTCTAAAGCATAATAAGGTATGTTGTTAGCCTCGTTCCCAGGCCCGCGATTTTTTTGGTGACAGCTTTCGTGTAACCGAAAATGGAGCGGGCCTGGGAACAAGGCTAGTATATTGTAGTGTCAGTTGTGAAGTGCTTAATGAGTACGGCTGGTGGGATTGTGGGCTATATGTTGTGACCATCCCTACATCTTGCTAACCACACACACCACATCCCCCTCCATGCCATACCAACGATATTCACATCCTGGACCAATGTATCAGACTCCACAAGGCATCTGGCCCCACACTAAAATCTATTCTTAGCTCAGTACTCCCTTCATCGCACCACGGTGGCCTTGTTCATCAGCATAAATATTTGCAGCTGATAATCCAGTAATCCTTGAAACTGCTGTAGTGTCATTCCAACTTTGTTTGGTTACTTTTGGGGATTCCATTCTCACATGCTCTTTCATTATCTAAACTAATTTTCGTTCTGTGAAGTATAGTGTGGTGTTGTTGCTGCCTTGTTTTGTTAGATTTGATCCATGTATAATATTCAAAGATTTTTGTATTCGTTTTTCCGTATGGTGTATATAATGTACTATATCAGGCTAGATTCTATCCTTGGTTGATCTTTAGTGGATACTTTACATGTATCTTGCTCTGCAGTACTGTGTCCTGATCCAGTTGACTTTGATCACGGCCTGGTGATATTTACAGCTAGCTACATCTGTGATTTGGGCTTTGAGCTGATTGGAGATGCAACCATAACATGCCCAAACTTTCTTTCACCGGAACAACCATTTTGCAGGCGTGAGTATACAACATAGAGTGGCTACTGTGTTGTTTGTATGGAGAACAATAACTGCATATAATATAAGGTAAAATTAAAGCATACTATGTGAGGGTAGTTTCCATCTTGTTGCATACTTACAGCATAGTTTACATCTTGCTCTACAGCACTGTGTCCTGATCCGGTTGACATTAATCATGGCATAGTGACATTCACTGGAAATTCTGTTGGTGACACTGCTAACTACACCTGCAATTCGAGCTTTGAGCTGATTGGAAATTCAAGCGTAACATGCACACAAGTAGATGTGTATAATGCAACATTTTCACCAGAACCACCTGTTTGCAGGCGTAAGTGCTGCATAAATACCTTGAATCATATGGAGTAATGGTTTCACAGAAGAACAATCACTGTATAACAAAAGGAAAAATCAAAGAGGGTGGTTTGTGTTTTGTTGCATGCAAATAATGTAGTTCATCTAATGCATAGTTTACGATTATCTTGCTCTGCAGCACTGTGTCCTGATCCAGTTGACATTGATCACGGCATAGTAACATTCACTGGAAACTCACTTGATGACACTGCTACCTACACCTGTACTTCAGGCTTTGAGCTGATTGGAAATGCAACTATATTATGCACACAAGTAGATGTGTATAATGCGATATTTTCTGAATCACCATTTTGCAGGCGTAAGTACTGCATATAATATTATAACTGCAGTGGCTAAATGTTTATGTCTTTTTGTTTGTGTGCATTCATCTGGGGTAAGGATTTCTCAAAAGAATAAACAGTTTATATGTAAAAGTAAACTTGATGAGCCTTGATTCTATCTTGTAGCATGCATATACTTTGCTTCATTTAATGCATAGTTCACGATTATCTTACTCTGCAGCACTGTGTCCTGATCCAGTTGACATTGATCACGGCATGGTAACATTCACTGGCAACTCTGTTGGTGACAATGCTACCTACACCTGTGATTCAGCCTTTGAGTTTTTTGGAGATGCGACCACAACATGCACACAAGTAGATGTCTACAATGCAACCTTTTTACCGGAACCACCATTTTGCAGGCGTACGTACTGCATAAATTAGCTAGAGTGGCTATAAATCCATGTGCTCTTGTTTCTTCTGGAGTAAGGGTTTCACAGAACATACAGTCCATACAATACATCTCAAGTGTAAATATTTAGATATCTAGCCTAACCACACTGTCAAGTGAAGGACAGCATATGAGCAGAAATGCAGGTACATGCTTAAGTTGTGTATTCACCCTGAGAGTGCAGTACTATACACCTTTTCTTCCTTCGCCTGTAGTTATCATTGCTCACCCGTAAAATTGAATTTATTCAGGGAGTATGGTTACCTCAAGAGAAGTAAAATTGAAGAGACCAGATTCTATTTTGTTTTATACTTAATGCATAGTTCAAAATTTCTCTGCAGCACTGTGTCCTGATCCGGTTGACATAGATCATGGTATGGTGGATTTCACTGGCAACTCTGTTGGTGACAATGCTACCTACTCCTGTAATTCGAGCTTTGAGCTGATCGGAGATGCGACCGTAACATGTGCACAAGTAGATGTGTATAATGCCACATTTTCACCAGAACCACCAGTTTGCAGGCGTGAGTACTGCGTATATGTAACTAAGTGACTATGTGTGTATGCCTTCATGTCATGTGCATCATATTATAGAAGTGATTATTGTGTGCATATAATTTATTAAAAGAGCATGTAGGGATGGAATCCCAACAACGTAACCAAACAAGGTAGAAATGACACCACAAATCTTTTACGGATTAGCATCCCATTATCTTACCAATCACACACGCACACACACACACTACAATAGCACTGTGTCCTGATCCAGTTGACATTGATCATGGCATGGTGACATTTACTGGAAACTCTGTTGGAGACACTGCTACCTACTCCTGTAATTCGGTCTTTGAGTTGATTGGAGATGCAACTATAACATGCACACAAATAGATGTGTATAATGCAACATTTCCACTGGAGCTACCAGTTTGCAGGCGTAAGTAATAATATAAAGTGGCTATATGTGCATGCCTTCTTGTAGTGTGGAATAAAGGTTTCGCAGAAGAACAATTATTAAAATATGCATAAGATCTTACAAGCTCCACCGGCATATGTGGGTGCATGGTCCATGGCGTAAACACTGTGGAAGCAACATAGTCTAATATCAGTATTGTATATGCATACAGCAAAGCATCATTGAAAAGGCTAGATTCAATCTCGTTTCATACAAATAATTTCATTCATCTAATAAACATTTATCTACAGCACTGTGTCCTGATCCGGTTGACATTAATCATGGCATGGTGACATTCACTGGAAACTCTGTTGGTGACACTGCTACCTACACCTGTGACCCAGGCTTTGAGTTGATTGGAAATGCAACTATAATATGCACACAAGTGGATGTTTATAATGCAACGTTTTTAACAGAGCCGCCAATTTGCAGCCGTGAGTACTGCATAACTATAGCTAGAGTGGCTACATGTACATGCTTTCGCTTGTTGCATATACTTACTGCGTTGTTCACAATCTTCTCACTCTACAGTACTACTTATCTGTTCTGATCCACTTAACATTGATCATGGTATGGTGGATTTCACTGGCAACTCTGTTGGTGACAATGCTACTTACACCTGTGATTCAAACTTTGAGTTGATTGGAGATGCGACTGCAACATGCACACAAGTAGATGTGTATACTGTAACATTTTCACCAGAACCACCTGTTTGCAGGCGTGAGTACAGCATAAATTAGCTAGAGTGGCTATAATTCCATGTGCTTTTGTTTCTTCTGGAGTAAGGGTTTCACAGAACATACAGTCCATACAATATATCTCAAGTGTAAATATTTAGAAATCTAGCCTAACCACACTGTCAAGTGAAGCACAGCATATGAGCAGAAATGCAGGTACGTGCTTAAGTTGTGTATTCACCCTGAGAGTGCAGTACTATACACCTGTTCTTCCTTCGCCTGTAGTTATCATTGCTCACTTGCATCTCTGCTTACCCGTAATATTGCATTTATTCAGGGAGTATGGTTACCTCAAGAGAAGTAAAATTGAAGAGACCAGATTCTAATTTGTTTCATACTTAATGCATAGTTCAAAATCTTTCTGCAGCACTGTGTCCTGATCCGGTTGACATTGATCATGGTATGGTGGATTTCACTGGCAATTCTGTTGGTGACACTGCTACCTACTCCTGTAATTCGAGCTTTGAGCTGATTGGAGATGCGACCGTAACATGTGCACAAATGGATGCGTATAATGCAACATTTTCACCAGAACCACCAGTTTGCAGGCGTGAGTACTGCATATATATGTAACTAAGTGACTATAATGTGTATGCCTTCATGTTGTGAGCATTATATTATAGAAGTGATTATCATGTGCATATAATTTATTAAAAGAGCATGTAGGGATGGAATCCCAACAACGTAACCAAACGAGGTAGAAATGACACCACAAATCTTTTACGGATTAGCATCCCATTATCTTACCAATCACACACGCACACACACACTACAATAGCACTGTGTCCTGATCCAGTCGACATTGATCATGGCATGGTGACAATTACTGGAAACTCTGTTGGTGACACTGCTACCTACTCCTGTAATTCAGTCTTTGAGTTGATCGGAGATGCAACTATAACATGCACACAAATAGATGCGTATAATGCAACATTTCCACTGGAGCTACCAGTTTGCAGGCGTAAGTAATAATATAAAGAGGCTATATGTGCATCCCTTCTTGTAGTGTGAAACATTTTGGAATTAAGGCTTCACAGAAGAACAATTATTAATATATGCATGCATAAGATCTTCAATCTCTGCCTACATATGTAGGTGCGTGGTCAATGGCATAAACATTATGGCTGTGATATGAGTCTAATATGAATATTATATGCGTACAAACAAATACCAATATGCAGCCTAGTTTCAATCTTGCTCATTACAAATAATTTCATTCATCTTTGGTGTATTATAAACATCGTCTGCAGCACTGTGTCTTGATCCGGTTGACATCATCAATGGCATGGTGACATTCACTGGAAACTCTGTTGGAGACACTGCTACCTACACCTGTGATCCGGGCTTTGAGCTTATTGGAAATGCAACTATAATATGCACACAAGTGGATGTTTATAATGCAGCGTTTTTAACAGAGCCAATTTGCAGCCGTGAGTACTGCATAACTATAATGAGAGTGGTTACATATACAGGCTTCCTTGTTTGTGTAAATTGTTATGGAATTTCACAGAAGAACAACGTTCGCTTGTTGCATACTTATTGCATGGTTCACAATCATCTTACTCTACAGCACTACTACTCTGTCCTGGTCCACTTGAGATTGACCATGGCATGGTGAATTTCACTGGCAACTCTGTTGGTGACAATGCTACCTACACCTGTGATTCAGGCTTTGAGTTGATTGGTGATGCAATGTCAACATGCACACAAATGGATGCCAATTTTGCAGCATTTCAACCTACACCACCAGTTTGTAGGCGTAAGTATAACCTTAATGACCATAACAATAAACTTTTTGAGATGGCTGCATGCAATTGTTCGGGCTGCACACATACTAGCGTATGAAGAAGCACAAAATTTAACACATACCATATTGCAGGCGTGAGTACTGCATATTTATAACCAGAGTAGCTGCATATATGTAGCTATGCCTTGTTTCTGAGGATCATTCTGGAATAAGAGTTTCACATCAGAATAATCAGTGTATATATAGAATGAAGCGTATATATATATTTGGATATGTATAGTGCATTGTTTTTGTCAGCGCCACCATTTTGTAGGAATGAGTACAGCGCGATATACGCATGTCTTCTTGTTATCATTTTTATCATTTTGGAATAAGGGTTTCACATAGCAGTACATGTATACAATGGAGCATATAGCTATTAGGCTAAATTCCATCTTAATGCACACACATCTAGTGCATACCATTATCTTGCTTTGCAGGATTGTGTACTGATCCGGTTGAGAGTAATCATAGCACGGCTACATTCTCTGGAAACTCTGTTGGTGATACTGCTACTTACACTTGCGACCCAGGCTTTGAACTGATTGGAGTCACAACCACAACATGCACACAATTGGATGTTTATGAAGCAGCATTTTTACCAGAACCACCACTTTGCTGGCGTGAGTACTGCATACATATAACTACAGTGGTTACATGTGTGTGCTTTCTTGTTTGTCTGAATCACTCTGTAATACAATGTTTCATAGAAGAACAACCAGTACACATATGCTGATATGAGGCTAGATTACGCATGCAAACTTAGTACATAGTTTACATTTCAAATTGTCAGCATGCTTGAGGGCAGACGGGCAAGATTACGCAGGATTTGGGTAAACTCGCTTTCGAAAGGCCTTTTCTAGCTAGAGTGGGTGTAGGCACTGCGATGACCAATGACGGGGAAGGCCTTGCTCCTTCACTTTGCTGTCTTCGGCTTGCCTTATTGATAGGCTGGGCTGTAGGAGTATGTAGTCACATAACAGTCACATGAGAATCGAATTGGGTCACCAGGCGTGACCCAATTTGATAACGTTTGGTGAAACTGATTTCTAGTACATGTACTGTATCCTGCTAGGGGTGACAGTAACAATGTCACAACGACATTTACTGGCCACTGTATAAATTTAGCGGCTATACGTGCATACCTTTTTATGATTAGTTCTTTGGTTTCACAGAGCTTATAGTGCATACATACAATGTGTAAGGAAAGGCTTACTATTCCCTGAACCGAGAGAAAGTATGAAGATACAGGGGGTGTAGTGTAATGTTCGGAGGGTCAGAATGAAGTCTTATATTCCTGTGATTCTTGAGTGAAAACTAACTTCTCACTTTCAGCATCCATGAGGAGATATGGACACAACTTACTTTTTTCAGTAGGCTTACGATTAACGGCTTGGACTGCAAAGTTGTGAATCTGGGTTTGAGTCCCTCGTGTGCATTTATAATCTCCTTTTTGTTGTCCTGCATGGCTTTTTTGTAAAAAAAAGAAATTTTAATTTTTCAGAATCACAACAGATGATTGAGTCCTTGCTATCTCTGTAGTCAACTAAAGGACAAATTAGAATGATTCTTGGGACTCTGTGAGTACTGGCTTTGTTATCTGAAAAAAAGCAGATTTGGGAATAGTAAGCCTTGTACGTTCTTTAAAAAATAGCTGCATTCAGATAGTTCCAAACCCCACTGAGATATTTTTTGTAAACCGTGATGTGTGTATAGCTTGTTCCTCAAGAGTTCATTTTGTGTCCTTGCTCATCCATGTAACCACAGCTCATTTTTACATTTATGAAAAAATGCCCCGAGTGAACTTCTACTTCATGTCATTGGCACTATGGTTTTCAGTCACAGCCAGGGTGCAATTTATTTAATCTACATTCATACTTCTGTATGGTCGCTTACTCTACACTTGGTAGTGTAGCTGCTTGTCAATAAAAACTGTAAATCCCATGCACGGAATGGTTTTATATACATGCCATTTTTAGTCACATTACATGTAGGGGTATGGGATGATTCTGTCAGGAATACAGCAGCTACTAAGCTATTTTCCCAGACCAATAGACTACTGCACACAAATTCTGAATCAGTTAGCTTCCATGTCGTTAAAAGTCTAGGAATGGGTGTGTGCTTGTTTCCATATAATATACCTATTATGAGAGTTACAATGCTTTCAAGGGATATATATATAGCTATAGCACAGTCACCGATAAGAGGTTTATATTCACAATCCATTAGCATGCAAATTGTTTAGCTATATGTGTACCTGTAGCTACACATATCATGCTCTGTGTTTATGAAAACATGCTTACATGGCTGGATGTGCTAACATAATTATTTGCATGAATGTTGCTCTGCAGCACTGTGTCCTGATCCGGTTAACACTGCCAATGGCATGGTGACATTCACTGGCAACTCTATTGGTGACACTGCTACCTACACGTGCAATTTGGGCTTTGAGCTTATTGGAGGTGTGACCACAACATGCACACAAGTGGATGTATACAGTGCAATGTTTCAACCAGCACCACCAGTTTGCAGGAGTAAGTACAGCAAATAACTATAAGTAGCTAGAACACTCCCTGGAAAAGCATATGCATTATACTGTAGGTTTATGTGCAAAGAACCTCCTTTTATTAACTATCAACGTTTTATGTTTTTTAACACATAATTATAGGACATAATGTTATTACTTTGGGCTGTATTTCTTTGTACAAATTTTCTAATAAAATAAACCCTCTAATGGTGTAGCCACCATATGGGGGCCAAGAAGTATTAAAATTTCTTATGGAAGCAGGAATCCACTGATGAGAGGGTTAAGAACCATAACGGTGTATATACTTGCCCTTCTTTGACCCCTCCTTCACAACATAACAGTTTTTGAGTGGCCCAGGCCTAATTTACTGTTGATTATTCACTTGGACATGTTAGGCTTTATTATTGCTGACGAACTCTCTGAAATAGAAGACAGACTAAGAAATGTAAGCGTGCTAGCTACATCACCTGATGGTTGTATAGCTGTTTACTGAATCTCTTCAAAACTTTGCTCATGTATAGGAAGCTCTCACTGGCGTGATTCTTGATGACATTTTTACAGAGTTAGCTACAGTTATCAGCTTAATTGATGACCCAGAAAACCAAACCACTGAAAATCTGCAAGTGGTAACCCTGGGCTTCAACAGGACTGCTACATTGAGTGAAGAAATGTTTATTATCGATGAACAGGTATGTAGAGGCTAAATAATCCCTGCATGTTTTGATATTCCAAGTTCCACCTTCGAACTGCATGCAGAGCTGTCTAAGACTCAGAGAGACTGGGTTCATTCCCCACAGCATGCATGCAGTATTTTGTTGTGCATGGGTTCTGTTAAATTCTCACTTGGATATGTATTTAGTGTTATACCACATTACATCACATCCAAGGTGTTTGATTGGAGCAGAAGTGGAGTATAAAGGGTCATATACTACTTTTATGTTTTATTATACTACTTTCATGTTTTTATGTAATATGACATCATAAATAACTGCTGCCTCTGGGAATGCTAGCCCAGCGTTTCTAGGTACTTACTCCACTGATTGGTCAAATGTTGTATAAGCCGGATATACCACACCTACTCGGAGTATAAACGCGATATACTCCTCGTAGACGTGGTATATCCTATACTTATTCATTTGTAAAGATGGGTTATATAATATGTATGGCCAACTTTAGAAGTTTGGTCTTTTCTCATGGCTGTGAATTCACTTATATAGCAGGCAAGTGTCATGATTCCCAGCTATTACTGGACCAGACAGAGTCTGGCAACTTCTAGCGCCCCATGATTTCGATCAGTTCATTTTATATCTCTACTTTCCCATGGAAGCCATGGCCTACTGCATGTTATGTACATGAGATACAGTATACCAAGTTTTACCAACCAACCTGATGGCTAGTCTTGATAGCTTAATTAGCGCCACCTCACGACAAGAAGCAAGGCAAGCGACGGATAAAAAGTGCGGGTAAAAAGCGAACGAAGAACTGTTAAAAAAACAGCTGATAAAAATAAACACCTGGAAAAAGCGTACAAAGAGAAAAGGAAAGGGCATACAGGAGGGCTAGCCTCAGGTGCCCTGCAATGAAAAGGGGAGGCCCCTAACACCATGATTCTCTTTCTTACGGTAACATCTCTGCTCACTCTGCATGGCATTCTACTTCACTAGGCAGTGTGATCCTTGTCCAATTAACTACATGAATTATTTTTTATTAAATGAATATGCTCGCTGCTCAGCTATTTTTCATGTGCTAGAGGCAACCTGTGCTCATTTCCTTCCACCTTTACCACGGTAGACTTTGACTAATGCTGTGACAATAGCGGATGACCTTCAGAGCTGGCCAGAATCTGTCATAGCAGGAGACGGGCCTGAGTAGGTTACACGGAATAATTTACATAAATAAGTATTCATTTTGTGATGGTGCAAGCATTCTATTGCTATAGAATAATTCAGAGCCTTGAGACAGTGCTTATTAATACTGTGCGGCAGGAAAACTTCACCAACCTTACGCTGTTACTGGAAAACACAACTTTAATAGCAGAGAGGGTATGTTGATGTCATGTGGTGATTTCTGTCATAAGCTATCTTGTAATGTTTTTCATTTTCCTCCTTTTAGGTCGAACAATCACTTCTTCAGTCTAATGGAAGAGTTTTTTTGGTTTTGAGGGATGATAATGGTACAGTATCTTATTGCATTATTTGCCAAATTAGGTTATGACGTCTGCATGAACCACATTACATTATAGATGTATGTAAATTGGATTTTCATCATGGCTCAGGGACCCTGTGTTCAATAACTGGAGATGTTCGCACTGAGATGCTCATCTCAGAAGAGATCGGTCTTGCTTTACTGCCTGCCTCACTGTTTGAACCTCTTACTGATGATGAAATTGGATTGTTCTTCTCGTTCTATGAGAGTGCCTTGTTCTTTCCGGTGGCTGGTTTGCCAAATACGACCATAAGTGGCATTATGACCAGAATCGGCTCTCCTGTGGTTGCTGCTACAGTGGTTACAGCCGATCAAACTTCGTTCTCTGACCTGATAGAACCTGTCACCATTGTTGTACGACTCAACCCAGTCCAGGAGGGGGTGGGTTGTACAGGTTTAGTTGCCAAGTACATCAAACCTTATGCCTTTCATTTCTCATTCCATTGCAGAATATTACACGCTGCACATGTGTGTCTTGGGATTTCAGCCTTGCAGGTAATAGTATCCCTTCTCATAATAACTTACTCGTAGTCAGCTAGTTCACATACTATAGGTTATAATGCTACATAAAGGTTAGGGCCGAGTCTTTCTCTCAGGTGGACGTGGTAACTGGACTTCTGAGGGGTGTGAGACGGTGAAGGGTGATGATCCAGATGTAGTTACTTGCCGCTGTGACCATATAACAAACTTTGCTGTCCTGGTGGTGAGTAGATTCGCCACTCGAGCTCCCTCTATTATAACATCAGCACGTCTTTGCTTATGAAGTTTGGCCAGTTTTTTTGTATATATAGTTAGCAGATACATTATGATCTGCAGTATAGCTTATTTCCATTCAGGAAATATGAATAAGGTTATATTTTGCATGATTAACTGCCCCTTCTAGTGTAAATTTATTGCAGAAAGGAAAGTCTAGTTTTGTGTCTATATAGCTCTTTCAAGCTGTTGTATACATGTATCAATTTTGACCTATTACTACATGTATTACATACTTTCCAAAAGCATTGACTGATGTGTGAAGTCTTGTACACTGTAGGATATTTGCGCAAGGGTAGAGGGTTGCAGCCAACTGTCTGCTGAAGCTGAGCTGGCATTGGATATCATCTCCATCATTGGAGTTGTCCTATCTCTGATAGGCCTTACATTGACTATCGCCACACTGCTTGCGATCAAGTCAGTCTAACGTTAGCATTAATAGCCAATTTATTTACGCATCATTTTCTCTTTTTCAGGACTTTACGTAAACGTGAAGCTACCAAGTTTCATGTTCAGCTCTGCATTGCAATTTTTTGTATGCTGTTAGTGTTTGTAATTGGCATCGATCGAGTCCCACCTTCTCATCTCTATGGAGGCTGTGTGGCAGTGTCGGCCCTAATCCAGTACTTCACTCTGGCGGCATTCATGTGGATGGGAGCAGAGGCCCTGCAAATGTTTGCAAAGCTAGTAGTTGTACATGTCCATATCACTGTGAGACACATCATTGCTACCTCAATTATCTGTTGGAGTAAGTCATTTCAGTAGCATTACATTTGCAAACCAGTACAGTCCAGTGGCCCTTTGCTTTTGGATTCTGTTTTAAAATTCTATCATAGCTACAGCCCTAAAAAAAAAGCTCTTACAAGAAGTCTCTTCATTACCGGTGGACATAATACTAAATGAACCAATACATTTATTCTCTACAGCCTTGCCTATTGTGGCTGTAATTGTGCCACTGGGAATTGACCGAGACTTCATGCTGGGATTTAATGATAACTCCACCGAAGTGAGATTGTGAGTATTGCATTTCCTCGCTGTATGCAGTAGTCACTGAGCAAAATAGTCATTGCAATTACCCATTCAAGGTGTTAACTTTTTCTTCTTTTTCATGTACACAGCTGCTTCATTGGAGATAGTCGAGTGTTCTATGGAGCCTTCCTTGGACCCATTGTTGCCATTCTGATATTCAATTCCATAGTGTTTGCAATCATAACCAAAACTGCTATCAAGCACAGAAAGAAAAAATCATCCAAACGAGCAACGACCATATTTGGTTTGATTGGAAGACTGATTTGTGTCACGTTCCTTCTCGGACTGACATGGATATTTGGTGCCCTGACTATCTTGAGTGAAACCTCGCTGGCTTTCCAAATCCTCTTTGCCCTACTCAATTCTCTCCAGGGCTTCTTTCTGTTTCTGTTCTTCTGCGTGCTTAACAAAGATGCCCGAAAGTCCTGGAAAAGGGTTCTGTTGTGCGGCCGTGAGAAGCAACCTTTCCGATCATCACACCTCGAGGCACCCTTCAAGGACAGACATCCCCGGATTTCATCTAGTGGCACAGGAACAACCTCACAAATTGTAACCCTCAGAAATAGTGACATGCAATTCTCAACACTTACTTCAGATCGATTAGTGAGCCAGGCTTCATTTGGGACGGAGATGCGTGCAATCACAGAAGAAAATGACAATCCGGTCCCAGAGCTCTCAGCCAAAGCTGACCAGATTTCTACCAGCTCTGAGGTCATCGAAATCTATTTTATTGAAGAGAATCCAGATATGTCGGCGGTCAGAGATACCAGTCCAGATAGTGTGATCGATGGAATTACAGTTATTGGGAACCATCATGCTGACAGTCTCTCAGATTAGCTATTCCATAGAGAGAACAAATTAAGGTTTTAGTAACTATACTCAGACAATAGAGTAGTTAGTTCAGCATAATGTGTACAGTTATATCAAGGTAGTCATCAGTGAGACTAAGAGATGAGTTTAGAAACTTTGAATAACACGGTTAGTTAGCAATTTTACATGTACAGGTTGTTTAGATCTTTAGCAAGATTAAACTCATTCGCTGTAATTGATCTACAACCGTAAGCAGGAATAACTTTGAACAGGTGATCCACACTGTACGAAGTCACAATGATGAACAAGTTAATAGGAATTCATACAGGGTCTCTAGGGATAGTAAAGCAACAAGGTGTGTAAAATACGCCATCCCCCCAGAAAAGGTTTAATACTTGCATTTTTGTTTTGGTACCACTGAACTGAACATAATTCTTCCCATGCATCAGCCGTGACTTGCACATCAAAGTCAGAGAACTTCAATTAATGATGCTCATCTCAACCTCTCATTCCCATGTGCATACACAGCATCAGCCAGATTCTATTCTGCAACCTCTCTGGATTTTTATCTCCAAGGATATCTTCTCCCTCAACCTCAAGTACCTCAAACTCTTCTGCTCAATCATTAGGTTTGAGCATCTTTCTTGCAGCAGTGAGGGTATCCCTTGATTGTGCAAACTGGTGATCATGGAGGATATACTGTATCGTATTCGAAGAGGCCTTGACAAATTACACTAGCATAATTTTGAGAATAATAGCTACACAAAAGCATTAGAGAATTATGCTGAAATAAATGTACAATTTTTGAGACGTGTGAAAACAATAGGCTATAATTTATTGCTTATCTACTTAATGTACATTACCATGGCAACCAGTTTTTCCCACATTTATAGCACTCAAAGGAGACAACATACAGGGATCATTGCTATACCAATGTACATTAAATCAGTTAAAGGTCAGTTTGGGTGAGGGGTTAAAATCCTCGGCTTCGCCTCGAACTTTAAATTCCCCTCGCCCAAACTGTCCTTTAACTATTACATATACAGTAATCGTATGGGACCAGTAGTCCTCTGCAACTACAGAGCGAGTGTTCTATGTCTTACAAAATGCACTCGCCATTCAGCAGCAATTATTGTCTCTGGAAGATTACATTTCTTTATCTGCTATGTTACAATGTTGAGGATTTTTTCAGCGTTTTGTCGAGAATTGTGAAATTTGAGAGAATAATAGGACAACATTAAAAGTTATACGATAATCGGCATAAGTCCCGAGAATAGGGAATAAATAATGCAACCTCTACCTGTTTGTCCTGTAAACTTCAGCTTAAAACGTAATAGCCAATTACCTTGGTGTGCATGTATTGAACAGAGAATGTGGCAGTATGCGCTAAGGAATCTCCAGATACTACTACATTTTCAAATAAAGGGAACACCCATTATGAACACTGATTCAAGTATTCAGTTCTCAAACCAAAACCAACAATCCAAGTATCAACACTAAAATTTTGGGTCTATATTTAGGCGGTTACTGTTACAAATACATGCATTGATCCTGAAGTGATGATTCCCCTCACTCAGATTGCTTAGTCTGTAGAGACTTTCACTTGGCAGTGCATGGAAATAAATAAGTACCAAATATACCAAAGGGCTAAAGTTTTAATCTGGAACAACCCATTGCCACTGTATAATTAAAGCCTATTCCTCTCCACTAACCCCTTTGGCAATGTACCTGAAGCATTAGTCGTGTAGCCTCATTCCCAGGCTTTTTATACTGCAAGCGAAAAAAGCTGTGTGGAGGCCTGGGAACGAGGCTACCAGTCGTGTGTATTGCAGAGAAGATCACTCATGCACAGAACACACTGCAGCTGGCCCCTGACCGTAGGCTATATAGCTCCTTCCCTATTAATATTTTGGTAATTACAGTTCTGTTGAGGTGAATAGTTATAGAAAATGCCCTGTTCAATCTTCATTGAGCTGTGACTCAGAGACTCTCCAAGGATTGATGACGATTGAGGCACAATAGCTTGTATCCTCATAATGGGCATCATGGTAGACATTCCACACCACATTGTTGTGTACAGCCGCAGCTGATTGTCACTTTACTATAGCAAAAATGCCATGTCTGTATGCCCTATGTTACCCTTAAAACAGTATCATGAGATTTGTAGCTGTTGTTACAAAGGAATAAGTAGGCAACCACTTGGAGAATAATAATATCTCGCTCTCTCTATCTCCAAAGGTGCACCTTTGATGGATTCCCAATGGCTTACATCCAGTAACAGGGAAATTTTAATCTTACTTGGATGCTGATTATTATGAAAACTCAGCATGAACAAGCAAGTTTTTGAATCTCATTTTATCATACAATAGTAATCAGCCCCGTACTTTGAAGGTTGTGGGCATTCCCAAAATCATAGAATGCATGAAGAATAAAACAAATCTCTGTACAGGAACAATCAAATTTAGAACAATAAAAACTAGTCATGAATCGACACTAGCTAGCTAGCTGAGGTTTCTACTAAGCTAAGAACACATTTATGACTCTTTAACAACTAGTTTCATCATGCGAAAGATGTCTTCTGCTGTTATTGCAGCCTTTTTGGCCTTGTCATGGTTATAGTGGTTTGATGGGATGGAGGGAGGGTAATATCGGTTGGGAAAGCGAGTATCAAGATAGTGTGCCTCCAGTGAAGATGCAAGGAGCTGCAAGCCAGAAGTGACACTGCTTCTTTCCTGCTCAAGGGCTATAGCATGAGGTGTAAGGCTATGGTGCCCCAAACTCCCAGGGTCAAGACCACACACAGCATACTTTCCTGCCTTGAGGGCCTTTTCTGCAACCTCATGTGCAAGGAAGCAAATATGACAACAAACCTGATGATTATCATCTACTTTTTCCAGTAATATACGGAGAACATCCAAATCAGATTTAGCCTGAGCTAGCCACACCCTTGCTGTAGTTGGTTGAGGCTGAGGTTGAGGTGTTGCTTCAAATGGAAATTCTTCACCTGCAGTATTTTCTGTTGCACAACGTTTGCGATGTGCTTGGGCAGTTTGGTTCCAATGATCAAACTGAGTACCCCAATAACTGTCCCATTTTGGGGGTGATGAATGTGCTGCAGTCTCCTCTGCACCTGGTTCTTCAAGAGAACTACCACTACTAAGTCGATCGATTTGTTGTCGTAGATACTGGAATGCCTTTGTGGCAAGGGGACTGGGGTTCTTATCAGGATGCCACTTGAGGTATAACCTCTTGATTGCTTTCCGTTTTTGGTCTTCAGGCAATTTCCAGATAATATTAAGATCTTCGCATATTTGTCTTTTGATTGCCTTCAGGTCATTTGCATCCAGAGTTTGCCTCAGTTGTATGGGTTCACTTTCATCTTCAAATGTGCACAAGGCATCACTGTCTGCATCACTTTGTTGGTTTCCTGTAGGGCCACGAAGAAATTTGTACATGTCTAGGACACTTACAGTAGTGCCTTCTTCATCACTGTCACCTGTATATATAAGGTATTCATCCATTAGTCGAGGACCCTGTCCATCTCGCGGAATACAGTATCCCACACGAGCAAAGGTGACAGTATCTTCTATTTCTCCATAGCCAATCCACTCTTCTGACCTGAAGATATTGTAGATATCCACATCCAATCGATGGTGCCAACATTTTGGGATATGCTTACCCAGTTTGGGGGAAAGCGAAGATGTGGAGGATCCAAATTCGGCAATAAATGGAGCATCAAAATGCTGCTCTAGAATCAAAGAAATATCATCATCAGTTTCGGCCTTCAGGAAACGAGATAGTAAATGTGGAAATGTAGTTCTCTTCAATTCTTTGGGATTAATACCGCTCATTTGAGCTATATGTAACGTCATCTCATCGGCAAAAGGATTGAAGAACGAGTCAATCGTTACTAAATGTCTGGTAAAATTCTTCAGAAGTTCTGCACTAACGTAAAGAAAGAACTTCTCTGATCCATCGTCATTTGTTTTCTTCTGAAATAAGAACATCATTCTTGTGGTTGCAATTTTTTGGTTTCTTTTGGGATCAACTGATAGTAGAATATCTACCATCACATTTTTCATTGAAACAACATCTATGCTCTGGAAAAACTGTTCAAGTGCAGTCACTGTAGGAAACTTAGAGCACACTTTATCTGCCTTGGGTTTATGAAATACATCTTTAGAAACTAAATGTATTGCTTTGGGAAGGCTAGACAAGGTTAGAACATTTTTAAGCCGTTCAGCTATTGAAAGTGGTACATCACAGTTAGAGCAAAGGTCATGTAGCTCATTAATTGTGCATGCAGATAGGGCTCGTGGAGAGATTGCTTGTGGCAACAGTAGAGAAAATTGCTCTTCAGTATTACTTCTGAAAAATTCGCTGTACGTTTGTTCTTCTGAAAGCAGGGAAAATAGTGAGTACCGTGAAGTGGAGAAGTTAAAATCAGTCTTCCTATGGTATCCTTTATCAGGATAAAATAGTAAAGTACTTTTCATCAATCTGCATTCAGTACTAGGTAGATACAGTGTCTCCAAAGCTTTTGATGATATGGTTGAGTTTGCTTCGAGGAGACTTTGAAGTTTATTGAGTAGATGCTTCACTACTTCTTGTGTATTGGGATCCAAGGTTTCACCACTGGCTGTGGCATGCACTTTTTCAAGTGCTAACCTAATATGGGCAGGACCAATGCTTCGTTCTACTCCCATATATGACAGTACTGTGGGAAGAACAGCATATAACTGGTCTGGAAGAGGGTTTAGAAAAGGTTGAAACTTTTTCATTTCGTCTGTTAGAATGGCAACAACCTGCTGTGGCTGTACCAGTACGGGAGCTGTCATGTCATCCTGTGCAAGTACCGGAATACAGGATACTCCATTAAGTTGCTTCAACTGGCTCTCTGTGCATTCTGATTCTTGAAGAAATGTGAAGTTGGCTAGCATTACATGCAGTAAAGGACATTTCTCTCCAGAGATTAGTTCCATCTTGCATTCTTCATCATATTTGTCAAAAAGACTAAAATTTGAGAAACGTGACTGGGAAATGTTGCAGATATTTTTAATGACATCATCAGTACACGGATTTTGAATCACCCCTATGGCACTATAGAAATCATCTTTATTACTCTCACAGGGAAGTTCAGGGAGTACCACAACAGGCTTCAGAGTCCACAGTAGCAATGCATGGTCCTCATAATTTGCTGCACCACAGAGTCTGGCCATAGGAACGGCTTTCCCATAAGTATTTTCTGATGAGTGGATAGGTTTTATCAAGCTTAGATGTGGTAGAGTTTCAGTGCATACAAACGGAATTTGTGAAACCTTCCTCAAATGGTCCTTGTTTTCATGCCATTTTGTAGCTTGAAACAGATATGTCAGGAGAACCGATGATTTTTCCCGGAGATCTTCATGATTCCCTTTTGATATTTTCCAACAGAATTTAATAAATATCTCCATACTCACTTCAGTTTGAAGCCCAATCTTGCGAAAGAATTCTAGCCACTCTTTACTGGACAATTCTTCTGGAAGAAAGAGAAAGGAATCTGGAAATGTGGTAAAGATTTTAATATCTGGGTCACTGAAATCACTCACACGCTTAAGAGTGCCATTGTATGGTATGCACGGGAGCCTTTTCAATGTGTCAATGAATTCCAAGGTAATACCATCCACTTCACTCATTGTCATGGCATCATCCAATAGCTGATCTCTAATATGCAGCAGCTGCTCAAGCCTTTCTTTGCTACTGAGAAGGTGAAAGTGTGGGAAGATGTACTGTGTATATACTTCCTCGGTATACACATTTTTTATTCCCAAAACTAATGGTCGTACTAGCAGTTTTTTCCACATACCATTCGATTTCAGAAACACGCACCCTGAATTTTGCATCCATTTGTCAGAACCAGCTAAGCAGACTCGATTGCCTGGCCAAAAATGCACTCTACCATGAAGAGTGCATAGTTTTCCATCAATATTTCTAAAGAGTGGCAAAGTCTTAATTTTCTGTAGACTGTCTCTGTATGCTACATCAGCAAAGTGTATATGACCAAAATATCCAAACAAAACTTCAATGTTTTTATCAATATCTGGGGTATTCAGGAATGCCTGAAGTCTCCCTTCCATATGAAAATAATACAAGTTTGACAATACTTTCACAGTGTTAGAAAGTGCTGGACAAAACTCTTCTATTTCTTCAGCTTGGAATGATGGAACTATATCAGTATTAAGAATAGGCATTCCAACTTTCCTCAATATCTCAAATACTTCTTCAGTGGTATTGTTTGTACTAGTAGGGCTTTCTGAGGTACATCCTTCGCTACAACTATCAGTGGGGTTGATTAATGGCATTAGTTGGTTTGGTCTAAAGGAGAATAATTGGCAGCTCGTGGATGGTAGCAGGGCCCACTGTATTACTATATTCTTCAAGTGATGCCTGAAGATGGGATCATTCAGGAAGCAGTCCCAGAGTGACTTTAGCATCTCCATATCGATAGGACACTGCTCTATGATTTGCACTCTCCTTGTACAAAGTGCAGGGGGCAGTTCTGCTGAAAGAATACTATAGACAATACTCCAATTATCATCATCTGGCTGAAGGAAATATGATTTAACACAGTTTATTTGTTGCATCTCTTGATGGAGAAATAGTTCTTGTTTTCGAGGAAACAGTTCGACAAAGTTGGAATTAATGACCTTATGCTCTTCATCAAAATTTCGAAGTTGACTATCAGCAGTCAAAAGCAGTGGAAGATCAAATGGGGTACTGGGGAATTCTTCAGAATTCTGGAGTAGGAACTGTATGAATTGCTGAAAATTTGGGGCTGATAGAAAAACTGTTTCTTCAATGTGACATGGGAAGCCTTTCTTGCTTACTTGTTCAGAAAATCTGCTGTAATATTCATACACAGTTGTCTGTGAAATTTCTGGTAAATCAACTGTTTCAATGTCTTTAAAGTGTAATTGTATTTTCTTTGGTGTAGCTGTGAGGTTCATTCCAATCCTTACCAAAGCATGAGCTACTTGCGGTAGTACCTCAGACTCAGAGCAAAAGTAGCTCTGCTGTGCGGGGTTGGGGCTGTGTAGGGGATACCACTTTCCGGCAAAAAATTCAAAAGTGGAATTACTGGTTTCAGGAGCAGACACTAATTGTTTGTGACAGTCCTGAATAGTCATCAGCACCTCTGCATTCTGACTGTCAAGTTTTTTATAGACCCTCTTTGCAAGATCTTTATAAAGACTGTCTGGAGATAATCCACATTGCGGCAGCCATGTTGGAAAAATCCAATAGTATCTTTGTATATCCGCTTTCAGTACCTCTTTTGAGTCATAGCCTTCCGACTTGAAGTAAAACTCACGGGCAGTCACCAAGAACTTGGCATATGAGGAAGCAATTGCCTCAATCAGTTTGAGGTTCCACTTGGTTCGGTCATCAGGATAGTTTGTGTTTGTGGAAAGCCATAAATTTCTCCGAGAAGAGCTAAGCATAAAGCGGCCATTGACATGCACTGGAAGTCTTGAATTCCCAGGGAGGGGCAAGAAACAGAAAAGTTTCCCTTGAAAGGAGATATCATTTCCAGGTTTTAGGCGAGCAGCTATTCCATGTATTGGTTTGACTCGAGGGGCAAAAATCCAATCTTGTTCCTGATTGTCAATGTCCCCCACTCCCTTCTGTATGAGCCATCGTTCGGATTCTATGCTGCTAGTAGATTTATCTATGGATGTCATGGAGTACATGATGACGTGAGACTCACTTCCTTTCTCTGCAAAAGCTGCCACCTTCCCATGCAGCTCATTTTGTTCTACAGTAGCAGTTTCAGGATTGTCAAGGCTTACTTCAAACCAATGAGTTGTTTTCAATTTAGGGACTGCCTCATCTTCAATCACAAAGAATTTTAATTCAACTATGTGGTTCAAGAAAAGAAGGCATTGTTTTATATCGGGAGTCCATTCATCTATGTATTCTTTCATTTTCCAATCAGGTAGGCCCATACTGAATGAGTGATTGTCTAGTAACTTTGACTTTTCCACTAGCTTACGAGTGGAACGGAGAGGAAACCGAAACAAAGTTCCCTTCTTGAGTTCACTAGGACAGCACAACAGTTCATCCTGTAAATATGGTGCCTTCAGATCTGGCCAGTGTGTCCAAAACCTCTCATCTAATTTGTCATATCTCCTTCCTGGTCGCCTTTCATTAGCTCCAGGAACATATCGACAGTGAGGATCCAGGACGCACAGAGTGGTCCCATCTGAAATAAAGCTGGGGCAGTCAGTGAGGTGGTACACTACATTGAAGCCAATGCCATACATGCCAATGGATTCTGAATCGGTTCTCTTGTTGCCGAGTCCAAGTTGCTGAATGCCTTTTAGGTCCTCTTCACTGAAGACACTGTCATTCCACACCAGTAGTGCAGGACCCTGGAGATCTTTCCATTCATCAGATGGTAAACTATCTGTACCATGCTGCCGCATGTCAAGAATAACATACATTTTTGTTGCTTTGGCATCATCTGCATTTTGGAGGAGTTCTTTCAAAATCGTGACATCAAATGAGTATTCATTCAATATGTTCTTAATTCTCCGAGTCAGCTCTTCTTTTTGGCCAAACTCTACACCATAAAAGTCATCACTGATTGCTTCATACTTTTGAAGGAGTTTGCTGCGAACCATTTTTACACCAAGTTTTTCTGCTACAGCCCTTGGAATACATTCATTCACAAATAGACAGTCATCTTCAGCCTCACACCATGGAGCATCATTGTAAGCCAACTTCTTGGCATCATGCATAATGAACAGTGTGTCTGGAAGATAGCAGGTGAAATCATCAGGTAGATCTGTTGCCTTCTGCAGAGTCTGTAGTAGGATAGGGATTGCTTTCTGGCACTTATCATCAATTGGTACACCAAGTCTTGTAGAATCTTGATACATATTCTTCAAGGCTGATAGAAAGTCTTCTGGTACAAAACTTTCTCGGATATTCATTGCTGTAGTAAGATTAGGTTTTGTAGTCAAAAGGGACGGAAGACTGAACAAGTATGGTCCATTGTGGTCCCAATTTTTGGCAACTGCATTTGGGAATATAAACTGTTTACCATTCCATACACATGGTTGGCACTGCAGTTCAGCAAACAATGGGTCATCTGGCTTCAATAGAAAGCTAAGCTGTGATTCAAGCCACTCATACACTTTTACACAAGTGTCTTCTATGAATTTGATATTAATGGATGGGGTGGCTGGTACACAAGTGCCAGGCAGATTAGGCTGCTGAGCTTCAAATACTTGGATCAAATGGCAAAAATGTTTGACAACCTGTTGATTGGTTGGGCAGGTTTGGATATGGATGAGTCTACTTGGAAAGTACCCACACCCACCATTCTTGGGAAGTTCTTCACAGAGAATTGAAACTTGTGATCCAGCCAAGATACTGTTACTTTCTCCCTGTACAAGTTCCTTGGCACTTAGCAAACTGTACTTCTCGCCAAACCACTCAAGTGGGTAGCCCTTTGGCTTTCTCTTGACAGGAAGGAATGGGATTTCTGCTAGTGGCTTCAGGTCTGCTCGTTTGTACCTCGATAAGCACTTCAGTATTAGCTGGACTCTTTCAAGAGCCTTCAATTCATGTTTAGAATATTGGTCACATATAGATTGAGCTCTCTCTATTAGCATAGACAAGGGTATAGAACTGCTAATCATTCCAAGTTGGTTCAGAGCAGTACAAACAAGCCCATTGTTATACAGTGTCTTCAATGGAAACACACCATCCTCAGGGTCATAAAGGCTGGCGAAAATTGATCGAGGATCAACAACCTCAGTAGGAAGCTTTAGATTCATACCAGTAGGAGTGCAAGGGATGCATCTGTTTTCAATCATAAATCTCTTGAGGTACCTCTCTCGCTGTGTTTCTCTGGCTGACACCACTGCAAAAGTTTGCAACAGACATTCAAGAACTTCATTTCGAACATCAACCAGACTTTCTGAAGTTATGTTCTCAAAGAACTGCTGAATAAATATCTCCTCAGTGACTACAACACGGTCAGATTTAGCTTTAGGTAAATGTTTTCGGTATGAATGTGCAAGAGATACTACTGGAAGTTTCAGCTTCTCAGCAACAGCTAGGATACATTTAGGTGAATCCTGATTAGCTAAGTGGCAAAGAATACCCTGCAATAGAATCTTACTGTTAGCCAAACACTGCCACCTTGACAGAGATGTGCAGTAAAACAAGTTGCTAGTACTGGAACAGATGAATTTATACAGTGGAGCAATAAGACGATCCCATGGAACATGTGCTTTTAATTTCTCTTGCAGTGGCCACAGACTGAAATATTTATACTCATCCTCTTGAATTTTGTGGACTGAGAACATTCGTTGAAGTGCTACCAACAAGTTGCGGTATGCTTTAGGGATGGTGTGTTCCATTAGTTTGGTGTTCCACTCGGTCTCACTGCTGCTACTAAGTTCATCATATGAACATTTGATACCTTTTCGATCATTCATTACAGCAAAGTTACTGCTCACATGCACTGGGAGTCCGGTTTGCAAGGTCAAAGGAAGAAAGCAGAAGACTTCTCCATCAACAGGCTCTGGGATAAAATGAAGAGGTGATTTCTGTTTAACCAGGCAGGCCACAGCAGCAGTAGACTCTTTCGGTTTACTGTTCAACTCAATTTGTCTGGTATGTGAAGCCACCAGCCAATGCTCTCGCTGGATATGCGCAGGAGCTTGATTTGGAGTGTAGTTCATATACAGGCATACAGCCTTACTGTTGGTGACAATCTTCTCATTTTCAACCTTTCTGAGTTCCAGTATGAGACGAGGGGCTTCATCTCCTGGGTTGATCCGACTGAATGTTATCTGTTTCACATTACTTAAGAATAAAAGTAGTCTTGAACTGGATTTCTTAATATCATCAATCAACTGGTCAACTATCCTCTCATTGTAAATCACATGACTGATTTTACTGGCCACTGTACGAAATGGGAGCCGGAACATGGTCCCACTATATGGTTCCTTTCCATTGAATCCGTATAAACCTTCATAGGGCAGTAGTTGTTTGGAATCTGCCACTAACTTTTTAGTGAAAGTCACTTTCTTTCCAGTTCTTGTAGAATCTTTGACATCTTGTTTGATATATTTTAATGTCGGATCAAAAATATAGAGGTAATCACGACTCACAAAGGAAGGAACATCAGTTATGTGGTATACAGAGCAGAAGCCCACACCAAACTTGCCAATCTTCAGAGGTTGATCTTGTTTAGTAGCTCCTGCTAATTTCTGTATATTCTGAAAATCTTCATCTGTGAATTCAGCATTGTTATGAACAATCAGTGCTGGCCCATGGGATTCTGCCATTCCTGCTAAGAATAGATTTTTGGGAGCCACATCATGTGTACGAGCATCAAAGCAAATATTCATTACTGTTGCCCCTGCATCGTCAGCATTCTGAATAAGTTCCTTGATAATGGTAAGGCCACCATCATAGTCTCGAAGGATATTCTTCAATCGCTGAGTGAGAGGTTCACTCTGGCCAACATCCTCAAAAGTATCTTCTGAAATATCCAAATGTTCAGTGAGTGGTGTTAGCCTAAGGCATTTAGCCATCCGGGGAGTTATGGACTCGTGAACAAATATGTGTCTTTTTTCTGTTTCAGAAGACTTGAAGTATGTTTTCAGGAAGTCATTGTCTGTGTACACTACTTTACTGGCATCTACTAACTGTGGAAGACCAGTGGACTCAACTGGAACATACAGTACATCATCCACTGAGAGCTCGACATAATGCTTTCCATAGCCAGTCAGCCAAGAAAGAATGCTTCCAATTGTACTCCACGTTTTATCAACATTGAGTGTACTGCTATCCGTGTCTTTAATCTTTTTAAGTACAGAAATGATTTGTGACTGACTAGCAAAGTCGTTAACTCCAAATTTAGAGAACAGAGGTGAATACCTTGAGAGCTCACCTGGTAATATGTAGAGGTAAGGTTCAAGATCATGGTGGAAGCTGGGATGAGGCTTTAGCACAACCATTTTGGAGCTAACAAAATTTCTGTGTTTGCTGATCCAAATCCACTCGACATATTTTAAGCCATTCAAATCTTGATTCGACAAATTCCTTTTAAAGTATCTGTAAATCATGTGAACAGTATCATTCACTAGATCTGTATCAATCCTGTGGTGATTGTTAATTATATACTGGAAATGTGCTAGTACATGCTTTACTAGACTTGTGGAGCATGCAGAAGCAAAAACAGTTGAAAGCTTCATAGATGGAGAGCAATCGACTACATACACCTGAGAGCCTGTAATGGTGGCGAGCTCATCATGACCATGACAGGGAAACAGTACAGAACCATGGAGTGATGTGAGGTGGGAGGTGCAGGTGCTACCTTTCCAAGATAAGCATGTTGGATAGCATTTGGGAAGATGGGACTGAACTGGAAGCCAGCAGTACTTCAAAGCCAACAACTGCAGAGCTTTTTTCAAGGTGTATGAACGATTTTTGTGGCTTACTCTGACCGAACAATCAAAAATTGATTGCTTCTCAGAGCTCAAATATGAAAGGACTGCTTTTGCACGTGAAATTCTAGTTGGAGCCACAGATTGTGGACAGCCTGCAGTTGAACCTTCGGCTATGGACTCAATTATCTCCACAATTTCTTGAGCTGTGACTGAACAACGCAGTCCACAACTACGAAGTTGTAGTACGTACTGGTCAAAAGGAGGAATGGGAAATACTGGTTCACCTTGGTACAGTGCCTTGAGTGCTTCTTGTGAGGGGTCAAAGAGTTCTTCAGGAGATTTGGGTGAGCCTAATGTGCTGCCTTTTAAGAATTTTAAACTCCTCAACTCAGAGGTGAGTTCTGTAGCTGGAGAGTGGTATGACATACTGATGAGTACTTGCTCCATCAGATTGTCGATTTGATTGGGAGGATAGAATGTACATGTATTGTTTCTTATCATTGGAAACAGAAATTTGAGAAGAAATTCCAGTTTGGATGGTTTCTGAATACCAGGCATGGAATTCAGAAATGGGATATAGTTTTGTGCTCGTGATATAACAATGAGATTTGAGGGAAGGTAGCTGTAATCAATATCAAACTGCTCTGGCTCCACTACTATCTTTAATTTACCATTCTGTGTGACTTCATTTGCTGAGTAGAGTTTCTGATTTAGAGCAGTAAGAATAGGAAGGCACATTAAAGCTCTCAGGTTACCAGAGCATCGCTGTGACAGATTCACCTGAAGAATATGTGCCTCAGACTGTACGAATTCAGTGGTTTGAATCTCTGCTATTCTAGGATGAGCATTAGCAATTGCTGTTAGAATTCCATCAGATGTGAGGCTGTTCACATAGCAGGGAAGGTGTGCACGGTCCAAGTAAGGAAATTGACTGGGGTCAGTAAATCGAACCTGTAATTTGTTAAATGCCTGAAGTAAGTCACGAGAGCACTGTTGGGTATTAAGAGATAAAATAGAAGATCCAAAGCTATGTGTAAGCCTGGTAACCTGACAGGACTGTGGTGCACTCTGCTCATAACAAACCAGAGGGAGTATTAATTGTCCAAGAAATATACTGAGATCATGAGATCTTACCCAAGTCCAGAATGTTTTTAACCACTGTTCATATGAATGAGGGAAGGAAACAGTCTGGCATGAGCGCCATTCACTGGGAAAATTCTCTGGAAGGAGTCTAGCCACTGCCTGCACATCCAAGTTCAGAATTTGTGTTTCCTTGGAAGAGGCAACGGCTAGTAATTTGGAATGTAAGTCAGAATCTTGCTTCTGTACATTTACCAATTGTTTACTCATGTGAGGTAATAAGGCTTGTGGATATTCTTCGTTACAAATGTAGTAATGCTGTGTATACAAGCCAACTTCTTCAAATTTCGCAAAGTTACCATCAGCTCGTGGAAGCAAAACGAGTCCCTGAAGATCAGAGTAGTTTGCATCTTCTAGGCAATATCTGAGAAGTTCATGCTTTTCATGGGCATCAATGTACATGTAAGAGCCACTCTGGTTCCGGAGGTGGCAACGGGTCAATCTTGATGAAATACAAGTAGGAGAGAATTGTGCAAGTTCAAAGGCATTCCAGATCCTCAGCGGCACATCCACAAGCCTGATTTTACAAGAGGAGAGAACACGATGCACTATCGGTGAGAATTGATCTTCCTTGGGTATAAACACTCCTTTTCCTGGCTTAATCCACCTTCCCACCCGAGTGTCTGATCTCTCAGTCCGGACAACTGGTTCATTCATGAGGATCTCCAACAAGGGAAGCAAGAGACCGCTCCATTTAGTGGAATGAACACTGCCCACTTCTGGCCATGCATTGTAGAATTCCTCGGGTGTCAGGAAGTCCTTGGCTTTATCAAGCAGTAATGCATAGCACGGGGGAAGAAGCTGGTTTACAAGTAAGGTGTTCCACTCGGCAGTGGGATCATTCTTCCTCTCAATACCTGGCCATTTGAGTGTTCTTCGGTCGTCATTTAAGCTGAAAGTGCCATTAACATGCACAGGAAGAGGAGATGAAGCTTCTGCTGGCATTGGAAGGAAACAAAAGATACGACCAGCAGAGGTCGGGGCAGTGCTACTTTTGAGCTCCAGAGCCACACCCACCCAGGGGTAAACATGCTGTTTCATAGCTGCAGCCTGAACGTCTGGGCACCGAGATCCTACCTGGTTGGCAACCAGCCAGTGGCTCTGTGTGGTGTGGTCACCATCTGTCACTTTTATATGGAAGTCAGTCACAGTGTGCTGGCTGATACTGTAAGACTGCGACACTGGTTTTAATTTCAATTGGTCCATGATATTCTTTCGGTCTTGGTTTGCTTGCTGTTTTTCTACTATTTCCACTCGAAACAACTTCTGTTCCCTATATTTCGGAGTACCCTCAGGCTCAGCCCACAAACACTCCTCAGGCACTAACTCAGTAAGCTCAAGTACTTCGATAGTATCAACGGAGCGGAGGAACAGTAGGAGGAATTTTGCCTCTTCTTTGAGAGCTGCTAGCAGTTCATGCAATTTCGAAATCGTGTAGAGGTTCTTTGAAAGCTCAGAGCAAGTGTCACGAAGAGGAAAGCGGAAAAGGGTGCCGGGATAATTGCTAGTCATGTTAGCAGAGAATCCACACACATTATCAAATGGAGCAAGAAGAGTATCTCGACCCTGAAATCGAAGCTTTGCTATGTCAAAACACTTTCCCGACTCTCCCTTCCATACCTTCTCCTGTGGCTCAAGGTAGGCCAGGTTTGGACCACTTAAGATCACTGGAAGGTCTAGAGGAAAAGATGTTACCCATAAACCAATCAGAAGTGACTGCCCAGTTGTCGATTGGTGTCAAATGTCAAACTGAATACTAGTGAGTTTGGAGAACAATAATTATGTAGTACTACATCTGTCCAGCATACCACATATGCTGTTTTGCGCTAATTATCATATAGGAGGATAATTTGGTAAGGATTTAATTATTATTCACTAAAATAATAATAGCCTGCTCTTGTCATTTTGCTAAATTTTATGTTTGCCAAATTCTTGTGCTATACGGTATTCAACTTCTGCATGCCATATGCAGATGCATGTACATAGAAATTAGTAACTGCATTCACTTCCTGCTGGAATTTATGAGGTTCTTCAATATAAAAGTTGGTCATGATACAGGCATTACTACAGCCTTACCAGGCCTCCCTACACACACACTCAACATAATGAAGAAAAGTGCTATTATTTACAACCACTGTCACAGTAAAAGGTACCCTCAAATTCAGGGCGTACTTGCCCAGACTTTATCTCAGAACTTTAGAGAAAAGTTGAACAGTAAGGCCTGGAAGGATTTTATGCGTGATATGTGCCACTAATGATGTGTAAACTACTTCTGTTGTTGGAGTCATAAACTGCAAACAAATGAACTGCGTGCACCATGCAAAACTCGCAGTTTATGATTTAGAAAATGAGTTTGTTGTCTGTCTCATTTGCAGTTGTTTAATTATTTTCTGTGAATAGATACCACCCTCAAATTGTGCTGCACCTCCAGAAGTGTTGAACGAAATAGTGGCTGCCCTTGATTAGTAGCCGCAACTAAAATCTAAGTACCGCAAGAATAAGCAACAAAATATACAACAAGAGAAGAAAAATACGTAAGACTTTGCTAGCCAAAAGTTATCGGAACTCACTTTAGACTTCTTGTGTTAGAGGTCTGAGAAGGGGTCGTCGTTCTACGAAGGCTGCCTGTCAATCTATAGGCCTACTCTCAATATTTCCGCCAAAAACAACTGGCATTGTGCTTTATGATAAATTTTCATTAGTGTTGAGGCACAAAGGAAAAATAAATGGATGTTTGCACTACATTTAGCCGCACTGCAGAGATCAAAAAGTTGTTTTAAACCAGATAGGATTATCTCAGTTGGAGTCTGCAAAACAGTGCGTAAACAAGTGGATCACTTTACTACCCTATTTCTCCGATTTCAGAAGAAAGGAAATACCCATTAGTAACGCACATTTGTACCAACTTGTTCTATCCCCATGAAAGAAATAGCTTGGCTTCCTGAGTAAAGTGATCTTGTTGCACAGCACATAACTGCACATTCTCTGCTACTGGGGCTGCAACTGAGGTGGATCACTTAATTTGGTTTTGCAGTGCAGCAAACAAATAAATGCCACCCTTGATTAGTCTCTGCCCTTGAAAAGTGGCCGCAGAAATTACATGATGAAATAATAAATAGCTGCAAGTGTCTGATTGCGGAAATTTGGTATGTATTCTTGACCAAAATGCAAAAAGTAATCAAACCTGTACCCATGTATTGTGTCCACGCATCTAAAATTTAAACAGCAACTAACTAGTCACTATGACCGTACTACTTTTACTGCATGTATGTGTACTGATCGAATCAATCGTAGTGTTGTGCAGCGATACACTAGTAGCTAAGCATCATCGCCAAGTTTAAGCTGCTTCTTTATTACCATACCAGTGTAAAACAAGCAAAAAATGGGTACGTGTAGTGGATGATGACATGCATTCTATCACTCAATATATGCATAGAATTTAACAATGTAATATGAGAGCTATACTACCTAGCTCTAATACCGTAGTCATAAATAAAATAGATAATACCGTATAGCGGGAAATTTTAGCCGGGGGTAAAATTTCGCCAATTTCGCCAGTCGGTTACAGCGGTGAAAGTTAAACCGGTAAAAAAAAATTCCATTGACAAAAGCCATTTCTGACAAGTGAATCATGACTTTACCAAGATGCTTGCTAGTTATGCAATGACGCAGCGAGCTCACTAAATTCATTGTCTCAGACTCTCACAGACCTCGTTTGCGGCAATGGTCTGCGAAGCTAGCTATGCCAGCCCGAGGACTAGCCTTGCTGCCAGCCTGCGAGCTCGAGACTACTGCAGGACCTCTTACCCTGTTACTGATGATTGACAAATGGAGACAATGGCGGAAATCAGAACGATTTTCAATCTCCATGAACCAGGTAGGCTCTCTCTTTCTACTTGGACTTAGCTAACTGCACGCATGTTAAATAAAATCAAAACTTTGGAGGCGTGCGTTCGAAAATAAAATTGGCGAATATTTTCCACTATACTTTGCAACTGTAGTTGGCGAAATTCTTCCCTGGTGAAATATTCCCACTGTACGGTAGTTGAAATACATGTAGCTATCTTACCTGTGATGTGATACACAGAGTTGAATCCAATGCCAAACTTTCCTACTTTTAAAGGGTCTTTAGCTTTGCCGCTCTGTTGGATCTTTTGTATGCCCTTCCAGTCACCTTCTTTAAATTTTTCATCGTTATAAGCCAGGAGGGCAGGGCCCTGGAACCTTGCTAGCTCAGGATTATCCAATGAACTGGTTCCATGCTGTCTGCAATCCAAATAAAAACGCACTGTCCTAGCACCTGCATCATCGGCATTCTGGATTATCTCCTGCAAAACAAAAAGATTAGTCACCCATAGAGCCTTCTTAAACTTACACAACACACACATGGCCTAATATAGTTACCTAGCCTCACCGTACCCAGGCCCATACACAACAGTGCTACAATCTACCAATAGTTTGGTCATGTACTATTAGTCTCGTTCCAGCCCGTCGGGCTGGGAACGAGACTAATGTAATTATATTAACGTGCGCAGTCACGCGCCATTTACTGCACTTAATTACATTCCACATTGCATTCCAATTAAGACGCTAATAAATTAAAACGTAGCCATCAATAAAGCGTTACTGAGAAATAACTTACCGGTCAGCAGTTTGAGTGATTCCGTGGTACCACAGGTGTGACAGAAACGGAAAGCTACACTGACTCAATATAACCTATAGCCTAGCTAGCCTCGTTCCGTAGCTGTCGGCAAGGTGAGACTATTTACTAGATTTCTATCGACAGAACGGCTAGACACTGCCCTTTTAGGCTTGTACCAACTAAATTAATACATCAATATAGCTAGGCTATAGCCTCGTTCCCAGGCTCTACTTCCCAGCTTTTTTTCGCACGAAGTAAAAAAAAGCTGGGAAGTAGAGCCTGGCAGTAGCATTGCAGCGACTCACTCGGGTTTCAAGCCTGAAAGCGCTTTAGCTCACTGACAGACAAGCGGATTCCAAGTACTTTTGTCATAGATGAGGCTATATTATCTATGCTTTTGTACAAAGCAGCTCTATAGAGAATCCATCCAGGATATAAAATTTTTGCAGGGCGGGTTAGTATCGCAAGCAATTCAAGTACAGTTCGCTAGATCTATATGGCTCATCTAATACCATAGATAGTAGAGTAGAAGTCCTTCTACTCTACTATCTATGCTAATACAATGTACCTTGAAGATTTGTCCGTCCGGGTATCTTTCAAGGATGTCTTTGATCATCGTGGAGAGGGGAGGCCGCCTCTGACCAAACCCGCGGGTTATTTTGTCGTCCAAGGCTTCCATCTTGCATGGAGCCACCGTCACTGAATATTAATACCGTTGGACTGTATGTGTGGCACATAATTTTCAGGGTATAATACTAAACATGTAATAATCAGGGAGGCAATGCAGAAGGTAGACACTGTTTAATATACATGCCGTATCTTCTTTACCTTTAATAGCCATTGATATCTTCAGTAATATACTACGCTGGAACCATGAACTACACTCACGTAGGCTAACAAGTAAATCTGACTGCAAGAATTCTCTAGCACAGATTTTAAGAAATCAATAATGATATTCATTAGCTTCATGTCACGCCACTATATGACACGTGCCCACTACCACTATCAACTATCACCCCCTCAATCATGTACTGGTACCAACATGATTTGTGCCCTGCATTGTTTAGTAGCTATATAGCATGCACTGTTACAGTAGCCCTGTATAGCTAGCTATAGCGCGCAGCATATAGCTTCCCTCATCATGGGTATCTCAGGCCAACATGCAACCCCCTGTATTTAGCTATAATATTATAGCTGCTGGTATTGGTATAGCTACATGTACTGCCTTTGTCATCCAAATTATGGAGTAATTTTGACAATAAGCAGAAGTTAATTATTTTGTTAAGAGAGAATTCATCTTTCTTGCCATCATTACCTTTAACATGCAGACCCGCCCATCCCAAGAAGTTGTAATTAGTGCCACCTATATATTCATCATCTTCCTGATAGTGTACATGAATATCAGTTCCTATAAAATCACCTCTATTTCTGTTTTAAGAACAAAATATCAAAGTAAATGGACAATGTAATCACGAGAGAAGTGCATGTGAGTGGCAATGAAACAAGGACCTATTAAGGGTGTGCTAGTTAACTAAATCAATTACAAAATTAATGAGTCAGGAGAATGGCTGTCCCCTCAAAGACCCCAAAAATGCTGGATATATGCTGTGTGCCATTGCATCCCACAATCTGAATTCCTCACTGCAGTGGAGGAGAATAATGGTAATTCACCCTTCACAAAAGTGTAATAAACAATAGCTACTGAATTGTGCAAGCAGTTGTAGTCTGCTTTCTCTTCCTTCTCCTTGCTGCTGATGTAATTGAGTGACTTCATGTCCTCACTTATTGTCAGGGCAGTCAACACATCTACTCAGTCTGCATGTACCCATCAGTCACCCGAACAAAACGAAGTGCTAGAACATACAACATCAAATTATGACAGTGTGAATCTGTAGACTAGCTAACAGGAGAGGAAGCGTCAACCTCCTGACGGCCTTGAAAAATTACACTAGCATATTTTTGAGAATAAGAGGTACACAAAAGCATTATATATAATTTTGCAAACTTTTAAGAATGATAGGTCATAACTTATCACTTATACCTAGGCTAAAGTAATTGTACCAGATCAGCTGTTCTCTGCAACTACAGAGCGAGTGTTTTATGTGTTGTGAAATACACTCTCCAATTGCAATCAGCAGCAATTGTCTCTGGAAAATTATCTGCTATGTTACAATACAATTACTGTCGAGTAGTTTTTCAACGTTTTGTCATGTAGCTACTGTGGAATTTGAGAAATATATTGAGAATAATAGGACAACTTAAAAAGTATAATCAGTATGTCTTGTGAATAGGGAAAGAGAATAATAGGGAGGAAAAAAGGATAATTGGTCAAGGCCTAATGTTTTGTTAAAATAATGATGCCTTTCGATACTCCTTTAAAAAGACGTGTCACTGAGCCGGACACCCCATAGTTGTTGTTTGTTGCACTATTCCTGTGTGCAAAAAGAATGCCTCCATATTATAAGCTGAGTTGTCTTGAAATACATTTTGTGTTAGGCTAATGACACTATTTGCACATGCATGAATTGCACCTTTAAGTTGCTACATGTAAATGTACCATTGGTAAAAATACAAATTGACATTACAGAGGCTGCGATAGGTAACACTCCAACAGTATTCACTTTTTAAGGTTGCCATAATCAAGATCAATGTGCCGTGGGCCACACTCGTACACTCATAGAGTTAATACTTAACATTATTACAATTTCTAAACTCTCTCTCTAGCTCTCTTTGCACAAACGCAGCATTACATCTCTTTAGATGGAGCGAACAATGGGTGGCTTCACATGGTCTGAGTCTAAATAATATACAGGTGCATGAGTCTGATCAAATAATAGGCATGGTTCAGAGCAAGACCTCTGCTACAAGTGCGAACTCTACCTGTTTGTTGTCAAGGGCTGTAGGCTTCAGCTGAAAAAGTAATAGCCAATTACCTTGGTGTGGTATTCAACAGAGAATGTAGCAGCATGTACCATGCAATGATAACTTAAATTCTCAAATACAGAGAACACCCATTATGAACACTAATTCAATTAAACCAAGACTAACAATCCAAGTATCAACACTAAGATTTTGTGTCTATATTTAGCTGCTACATGCTACTATACAAGTTATTCAATGTCGAATCTGAAGGTGAAAGGGCGACTACTGTCACAGGATCTTCCAAATACATTGATCCTGAAGTGATGATTCCCCTCACTCAGATTGCTCAGTCTGTAGGGACTTTCACCTGGCAGTGCATGGTATGTATACATGTACATAAAGTACCAAAATACCAAGGGGCTATAAAGTCCTTAACAATATAATCTGGAACAATCCATTGCTGTGAAGATCCGTAAAGTACTCTTCAACTATGAATGAGAATGTGCTACAATATGACTTACACGCCTGAGCTCCCCCACGATCCAAGTTGCAGGTGAATGTACGCTGCCCAGGCCCATCGCTCGCAAACTCGACCATGACAGATTCACCATCAACCGTCAACCCACGGCCAACAAAGTGCGTAGTGCAGGTGCCAGGGCTTGTAATTGCCACGCTGCTGGAAATGTCATCTCTCTCACGACCAGATGTAGCAGTTACTCGTATAAAGTAGTTATCAAGTGCAAGGTCATCGATGGTGACAGTCTCTCCCACTTGGCCTAAGTCAGGGATATCAAGGAGTAAGCTACTGTATAATGGGTTAGGGCTATATTGGTATACTACGTTTGTACTAATGGCATGGTATACAAAGTTGGGACTATTGGTATTCAGAGTGGGGAGGTACAGAGTTTTGGGACCAATGGTATACAGAGCCTGGTGAAGTGTATGGTATAGAGAGGTGTCCTTATTTCAGGGGTGTACAGGGTTGGGATTAATGGTATACAGAGACGGGACTACAGACATGCATAAGATTGCAATTGCAAATTGCAACCAGTAAGAATACAGCCGTTAAAATAACATGACCTTAGATGAACACTCAACATGGGTAGGTATTTGTGAAGATGACATTGCATTTATGTTGCTATATAACTTCTTCCATGTATAGGTAGCTACATGTACTTGTCACAAAATTCAATTTACTTACAGTCGACTGTCATTCCACGATTGATCTGACAACGAATATTAGCGTCATCTCTGTTAGTCATCACCTGGAATACGATGCTGTTGCCCACCACTCTGGGGGTATTTCCAGTGAAACGAACTTCCAGGTCCCTGGGAGGGGGCTCTGTGGTATGGGCAGGTTGGCAAGACTATTATGTAGTGCACTAAGAAGGAGTGTGCTGGCTACAGTTGCAATCAGGTCACTATCGTTATATCATACACTTCCACTCTAGAAAACTAATTGTATGTTTTGGAGAGATTTGGAAGCATTGATTTTATATTACATATATGGAGTGTCCGCGCCATCCCGTCATAGAGAGTCTATTGACTCTCTGATAGCTTCCCTCCAATTAACGTATGAAGTCAGTGTATTGAGAGAAGAACATGAGTGTTAAGAAGTCAGAGTTGTTGGAAGTCCCAACATGTCACCTATAGTATACATATACTGCACAAACTGCCTTATTGTAGTGTTACTGACATACCACCATCGTTATCCACAATGACTACTGTTGCTTCTCCACGGTCTGGGCTGACAAAGATTCCAGTTTCAGACGACATCAGACGGACTCTAAAGGTCTCAGGACGCTCGGCGAGGTCATCATCAATAATCCTGAACGACAGCACCCTTTGGTCTCCTGTGAATTCTTCAGGTTCCCTACTGAGGGACCCTATTTGTGGACCACGATGGCTAAGATAGTCCTCTCCATCTGCCAATACAGTTGGAACAATCACTTATATTTTATGTGCTGTTCAACAGCTGTACATGTATATATACACAAGACTAAATGCTGATTTATAGTAAACGTACTTGTGGCATTGCGATCCTCAGTGTAGTAAGTAAAGACAACAGGCCTGTCTATCACTGGTACTCTTGAACCAAGTAGCTGTACAGTCAGTTCCACTTCACCAGCATCTTCCCTCACATGGTACACTGGCTGATCAAACCCAATCACTGCAACTGCAGAAACATAGGTGACAGGGATATACTCTCAATCACATCACTAGTGTGTACAAAATCAACTATAGCTTACCCCAGTAAGTAAGACATTCATTAACATGGTTTTAATCATTGGCCTGCCGGCCGGCCAATACTTCAGTGAGGCATTATCATGCTGTTTCTCTATGTGATGAATTCAGTACCAGGTACTAGACTAACAATATTATTTCAGTAATCTATGGCCCTAGTTGGCTTAAGTAAGTGGAGTAAGCGCATAACGTATACTATTACATTGCAGAATGTAGCCCAATACTTTACAATAACACTTAATTATTCAGCACAAAAATATCAAGTTCTGATCAGAGTACCTTAGGTTAGACCAGTTTAAAGCTAAGGCTTGAAATGTAAGAGGTGTAGCATCATTCCCAGGCCTGCCAAAAAAGGTTGAGACATGTGAACAAGGCTATAGGAGGTGTACCTTCATCATCTACAATGTAGACAATAGTAGTGTCTAACCCTGGAACCACTTCCACAAAGCGACTCGCAATTATGCCAGCAGGAGAAACTCTGAGCAGGAAAGACTCAACGAACTCAAACACATTATCATCTATGATAAATTCATTACGAAGTTCTTCACTATTGAAACAAACACGGGTTTCGCCGGGCAGTAGTATTAGAGGAACAGATCCACCACGAAAATCAATTTGGTCTGCAAGAAAGGAAATGGAATGGGTAATTACTACATGATGTCAACAATGGTTACAGTGGAACCCCTGCAATGTGGACACCTAGGGGACCTGGTAAAGTGTCCTGTATAGAGCATATTTGGGGCACAGCAACATGTCCTAAGTACAGAGCGGTCCTTAATTCAAGGATGTCTTTTAAGAGGTGTTCCATGGTATACCATCTTTATTCTATCCAGGTCCCCAAGGTGTCCACATTAGAGAGGTTCCACTGCATTCCCAGAGTATACTAGCCAAATGTACAGCGTATTTCTGCACGACTTTTTCTTTGGCTTGGTACAAATCAAACCCTAGTGCAGCCTTTATCACAAAACTGGCCTGTTATATAGAAAATTTGTACGTACTCTACTTACCTATGGCTGTCAAACTACTGGCCACACCAGTGAGTTGGAGAGGCCGGGTCACGTTACCACTCACAACCTCGACACAGGCAACGACGACATCATCTGGGTTTCCCTCTTGGACACTCTGACTGAATGGGGTTGCTCTAGCAACAGTGACCATTTCTACGGAGAATCAAAAGCATCACCTCTTATAGTCTACACAGCGAAATACTTATTACTATGCCCAAACAGGAAGTATCAAGTAAAAAACTATACACTATTGCCTAGTTGTATTCCTCACTCAATGACCTACAGCTATAGATGCTGAGAATGGCTAAAGCATAAAAGCTTAGCTATTTGTATTCCCGTGATATTGTATTATAATAATATCTCTAAGACTTCCAAAAAATTTACTTTCTAGTAGCTACACGTACCGGGGCAGTTCAGCTCATCAGTACCACCAACGCAATCATTGTTACCATCACAAAGTTGCTCTCCAGGGAGACAGCGGTTGCTGGCAGCACCTATCACCCCAAAGCGGCAAAGAAACTGATCGGGTGCGCAGTCAACAGGAGCTAAACCGAGAAAGTATACAACAATAATGTAGTACCAACTATACGGACATGTTTATAACTTTATAACTACACTGTAAATTTTGGGGTGCAGTTTGTACATTGCTGCACATGCATTACTCCCCCCCCCCTTCCCTACCATCATCCCCCTCACTCCTTCCTCACTTGCAAGGTCACTTGTACCTCACTTGTGAGGCCGATGACTCCAGCTGGTCAGGCGTGCACAGTTATGATGGTTTGTTCTAATTACCCACCCAGAACCTCTCTGAATGCCTTTACCACGGGTGCAAAATTATAAGTATTGCTGACTTCCCATTTCTCCCTCAATCAAAACATGACATACACTTTACCGATTCCAGCATCGGAGCAGCAGTGCGGGAGTGGTTCCAGAGCGCGCCCTACAGTGCTGCAGTTGGCAAAATCCAATCCACCCAGCGCAGGGCTACGCCCTAGAGCAGCCCAGAGCTCTGGGCACTCTGTCTGGACAGTGCTACACTCCTCCGAACACACAGACACGGGAGGACTGAATCCGTCATCACTTCCGCAAACAAAGAAGTAAGAGTTACAGAGGAAACGGCTGAAGAGGTCTTGGCAAGTTTCGGGAGCTGCTGATATCAGTCCACCGAGGGCCGTTTCAAGCTCCCTGAGCAGTGTGCTCTGGTCGTCCTGTCCTCTTGTGTGTGGAATGTAGACAAGGTCCACTCCCTCAGTGAAGACTCGATTGCAGATTGAGGAATTTCCAGAGTAGGGCTCACACACACCAAAGCTGTGAGTATTTTGGGGACAGATCCATCATTGATACATATTAGTGTAAAAACCATGTATGCAGGGATGCACTTCTGTTAATATCAAATTAAACAAGCAATAACTCGCACCGCAATGCATTCACAGACTACCTACACATCACAGCGCTCTGCGTTACAGATTAGCTACAAGACACAGCACGAAATATTGATATTCAATTTCTACACATGACTGCACATTACCGAATGAGCTCTTCCTCAGCAACAATGGGAGGGCTGTCAGTGCAACGTGCAACTGGACCTGTAAGTAAGAAATAAATTCCTTTCAAACGGCATAAATTATTAGACATTTTGCATAATAGTGTAGCTACATGTACAACTTATTCCTTTTGCTGCCATAGACATTAACGAATTTCTCCTTTCCCTTTAGTTGACATCTTCAAACGCTTTGGTAAAACCTGAAAATCAGGGTCATGCTCAAGCGGCGGATGGTTCTCCTTACGCTTACCAGCAGCCATCGTAGTATTTTTTTTCTCGCTGCCATAGACATTAACCTATGTATGTTTCTGTGAGTTTTGTGAGCAGTTGTTACTTTTTCTCAACCAGTGCCAATGACTGTCCACGAGAACTTCTCTCTTATATATATATATATATCTTTGCTACCACTGCTCTACATGCTTCTGTACATGTGCTTAATTTTGTACCTTCTCTGCAAGAAACGCTGGCTTCTTGGTTGCGGAAGCAGTTATGGACCAAATTTCCAGGGTGGTCGCACTCTGTCAGGCGAGGCTCTTGTCCTATGCACTCCACATCATCTAGCACAATGGGCCCAGTCCCACTGCCAAATGTCAGCTCAAAGATAGGAACAGCATCTGGAGGGAGGGAGGGAGGGAGAGAGGGAGGGAGGGAGAGAGGGAGGGAGGGAGGGGGGGAGGGGCATTCATGTAAACCAAAACAGCTGATCTTGGTGAAACACGCTATGTTTCAGACCAAGCTGGACCTTCATCTGGTGTGTTTCAAGCATGTATGGCTCCATATCTCCATGCATGTTTGAAATACACATGATGAAGGTCCAGCTCAGGCTTAAACGTGTTCCACCAAAATAAACTTTTTGGTGAACAAGATTGTCAATTTTCTGTACAATTGGAAGTCTTGTATGGTGAGCCTGTTCACATTAGTATTGTTTTAGTTAACTGAAACTGCAATAACAGATTTACTAAAACTACATGTAGAACTTCAAGGATAAGATATAACTATTTTTTTCTCACCAAAATCAAGTTATGGCAATTTCAATTGCTTGAAGCTACACTAGTCCACATACGAGCTGATTCCTGTCCCAGTTCTCGGCAGACCACTGCAGCATCTCGCTCGTCCCAGCTGTCACTGCACACCGTGCCCCAGACCCCCCGGTGACACACCTCCACTCTCCCGTTGGAGGGAGAAGTGCCGTTGGCCAGTCGGATTTCTGACTCGGTGCATTCTGGAGGGGCTGCCCCTGTTATTAGATTATAGTCAAAACTTAACAACAGGTATGTCAGTACTCTCACAAAAAAATGTTGCAGACATCATTGGTTCAGTTCCTGCATACTGTGTGCATGGGTGTACCAATATCGGTTCGGTTGACCGTACCATACCCAGTTATTATACATGTATATGCAGGGTTTCATACAGGATGTTTTCCTGGGAGAAGGGAACTTTTTTGGAATACTGAATGTCCTTCGAGTGGAATCTGGGGGCATGCCCCCCCCAGAAAGTTTTTGTGCAAAACAACTACCCTGAGATTGAATTTGGTGGGTTTTAGCAGCTTAGCAGACTACATGTAGGTACCCCAGTTTCATGTTCAAACCACCTGCCATTATACCATGTTTAATGCAATTACGGTTGACATCTTAATTTTTGAACATGTATAAAACCCTGATATGGCAGTTGCAATTATGGTCACAATGCTAACTGCAAGTGTACAAGGAAGTTGCCAAGTCAATATTTTGCTGTACTGTAATTTGTTACTTACTTATTTATCTACGTATGCAGAACCACTTAGCTAAGTATACTGCTCAACAGCGCACACTAAATGGTTACTGAGGTGAGCTGTTAGGGTGTTTCACTTGGAAACCACCCATGCAGCCTTAAAAATTTCAAGAAACTTTTTAGATCCATCAGAATTTGAAGTCATCAAACACTGCAAGTCTTTGGAACATGTAATTGCTTTGAAAGGCTTCAAATCCAATAGCCCACTGAACATCAAATATCCATGCTTCCAAATAAGGAAGGGCCTCAGCTGAGCTCTTTGTGGTCTATTTACCTGCACACCACACACCACTGGCATTTCCAAACTGGCATGGAATGAAGTTGCCAGCTCCCATGGATTGGCACTCTAGAATGGAGGACTCTATGCCAAGGCACTCCACTCCAGCAAGCCAGATGCGCTCAATCTGACCAAACGTCCCTCCAGGAAGAGCAAAGGCATCTGAAGGATAAAAACCGGAGAAACAAAATAATTGGGGTGTTATTAGCATGCTTGGCCATTCTGATGCCGGCACATGCCCTCTCTCACTTTCTTCCGGGAATCCCAGCTCCCTGCACACCACTTGTGCGTCCACCTCCTCAAAGTGTCTCTCACACACGGAGCCCCACTGGCCGTGGATGCACACCTCCAGTCTCCCGTTCCAGGCCCGGGTTCCCTCCTCCAGCCTCACATCGCTGTCATTGCAGACTGGAGCTGTAAGATGTCAGAAGGAAAGGAGTGTGGTTACTGGGCACAACTTGTGAACTGGTACTATTTATAAATTGTGCTGAATATTGTATAAACCTATAAACTGCGCGACCTTAACCCTATTCCTAATTTAAACCCTAGCTAACCCTAACATTAGCCCTAAGCCTATAACCCTAGCCCTAAATCACAATGAATTCATAAAATAAATGCTTAGCACAGTTTTAAACTGCGCAAAATACACCCACATGGTTATTAGTAAACATTATAATGTTGCGTTGCAAGTTGTTAAGAGGTGCAACTACCATCTCTGTATATCTCTCCAATATATGGTTGCATATTCAGGGTGTTACATACATATCTACGGTCTATAAGAGATCATGCATGCTTAAGCTATTTTTTTTCACTCCAGCATACAAGGTATTTGACGGTACTCTTCAATACCCTTCATGTGTCTGTGAAATACCCAAGGCTCCAGCTCAGCTCGGCAACAGGTCAGGCTAAGCTACATGTGTAAATTCTACTGTAGAATTATTCATCATATCATTGCAATTTTGACTGTGTCGCTGCAATGAAGCATACTCCAAACTTTCACCATGGGTGGGACTCAAACATGCTGTGTCAATATAGCAGCTATAATGGCAGTTCGTGTTTTTGATTCGAATGCACTCAAAAGATATGATTGACCAGTGTCCTCACCAGAATTATGCAATAGCTATAGGGGGAAGGAAACCCACCTACTAGTGAACTAATTAAATCTATTGCATCATTATTAAGTCCTACCATGATACTGAATCTGTGTAATGCTGCTATAACTATCATCACTGTATCTCATCTCATAACCTTACTAATAATATAGGGGGTACTGTATATACCACAATAGGGGGGTATAGTACCCCTACAAAGCAACACAGAGAGAACCCAGTAATGAAATAATGTACCCTGGACTGGGAAAGTTAGTTACTACCCTAACCTCCATCCGTGCAGTTGGCTAGCGACCAAACGTCGCGGCAACAGTCCCCAAAGTCAACACAGTCCGAGGTACAGAAGCACAGCTCCTCATTGTTGATGCCTAATAGGGGGTCATTCGGCGATAGCCCACACTCTGTCAGCCCGTCCAGGGTGCACGGTGCTGCAAGCAGTAGATGGCCATGTCATGTTGGTGTGATAGTAATGCACAACAAGAGCACCAGTCCAACAATTTTTGTAGCACAACCAATAAAAAAACACATCTACTCTACTAGCTTTGTTCCCAGATTCCACCATGCAGCTTTATTCTCACAGTCCCTGCTGATGCTTTTTGTACTGCTAGCGATAAAAGCTGGGATAGAGGCTTGGGGGGGGGGGGGGTGAGAGAATAGTAAACAATATTCCATTAAGTGCAAACTACAATAGATTACGGCTGCGTGGTACATATATATACCAACGAGTATATTGTACATATCTATGTCGTTATACGCTGCTAGAAATTTGTTGTTCCAAGTTTTAGACACGACTCAGTTGGAAGTGCAGACTGTAACTCCAAGCCAGTGTGGGTACAGACAGTAACAGATGCTAAAAAAATGAGTTAAGCTAGAGTGGTCTCCAAAATCCACTCACGTTCGCACACGGTTCCAGCGTGCTGCAAGCACTGGCTGAAGCCTTCCTCGGTGATATCACTGGGGCACTGGAGCAGGGTCTGTTCTGTGCCGCTACACGACACATTCTCCAGAGCGATGGGGCCCAGCCCGGGACCAAATGGGACGGACATTGCGCCTGAGGTATAAAGAAACAAGCAAGTACATCATCAAAATGTGCATTGCATGCGTGAACCTAGTGATATGCGCCAGTTGTTCGCTTGTCAAGCAGGAATACTTGTATATTGTTTTGTGTTTCTCAAACACCTTATGAAATGTACACTAAGCTGGGTTTTAAATACCTATAGTTAAAAAAATGTGTTATTTTCCGAGCTTTGAAAGGTATATGTATAGGTGTGTTCGTAGTATAGGAAGTTGCAATCTGTATCAACAGGGCAGCCATCACACAGGTATAGGCCTAGGTTTATTTCAAAGCAGTTTGCAAACTGGCTACGATTTCACAATTTTTCGACCCTAGCAACTAAAACCCGGCCTACAGTAGCCATGTATCTGAAGTCGTGGGCTGTACCATGCTAGTACATACCTGGCTACTGGTTGCTAGATGAAATTCTAGCACATAATTACATGTATGTTTGCTTAATTCATATATAGGAAAGTACAATACCAGTATAGTACCAAGTTTTCAAACTTCAGAGTTTTTGCAGCTGTATCTTAGGCCATGAAATTTAGCTCTCAAAATGTTTCGCACTATGCGGCAATGCTATCAAGGATCCTTGGTCTATGAAATTTATTTTCATGAAATGCTCAAACGAAGAAAAATTTGCTCCTTGAAAATTTGGCGCCGTACAGTAGGGTCTGGGTTAGTTTAACCTAGCTATGGTTATCCCAGTTGCAGCTTCTCTACTAGAGCTCCACTATTGTGTATTTTGAGTGGGACATGCAATGATGACTGTAACTTTAATTTCTGGGGAAAGGATACAGACAAAGCCAAATGGAGACTGCAAGTTGTAGAATTATCTATGCAGAGCCAGATAGTCTCATAGGAGGTTACTAGCTGCATGTACACAACCCATTCAGTCTAACTTCCGTTATTGCCGAGCGCCTTAGCGCGAGGCAATTAATCTTGCGGTGCGGCAGTCGAATCTGAGCTAGTGTATATATGTATATATGTATATATGTATATATGTATATATATAAATGTCTGTAATTACCGCTTTCGGCCCCGGGGACCACCCCGGGGGCAAGCACGTGTTCAAGATGGCGTCTTCGCCAAGTGACACGGATTCAGATTTTTTACTGCTGGTGCATGAACGATCAGAGAGTTATTCAAGTCGATCACTGTGTGTTACCAAGGTTATCTTACTGCAGCTCCAATACCACAAGGGTTTGAGTAGCGTCTGTTTCAGCAGAGACGTGACCGCCCGATGGTATCATTGCAAATCGAGCGCTATGAACAGGAGCAAAGCCCAGTGACTGTGTCGACCATAGCTGTGCCTTGGACGTGCATTTCAGACAGAGATATCCGTCTACTGAAAGTGTAGTCGCGTTGTCGTACGTAGTATCTTCAATAACTCGTGCAGCTTCCAAAGTGGGTGTGGTTTGTACTCTAGTGAGTGTGGTCACCTCTCCACGTGTCTCTGCGCGAGGCCTCAATGCGCATGCATGCGTATGTCTAGTAGGAATTTACTAGCTATACACGGCTGGGGCTGCCCATTCAGTCGAACTTCCTTTATAGAATTTACTAGCTATACACAGCCGGGCTGCCCATTCAGTCTAACTTCCTTTATATATAGGAATTACTAGCTATACACAGCCGGGCTGCCCATTCAGTCTAACTTCTGTTATAGAAATTACTAGCTATACACAGCCGGGCTGCCCATTCAGTCTAACTTTTGTTATAGAAATTTACTAGCTATACACAGCAGGGGCTGCCCATTCAGTCTAACTTCCTTTATAGGAATTAACTAGCTGTACACAGCCCATTCAGGCTAACTTCCCTTATAGGAAGATAGACACTGGGCTGTGTATACATAGATATTACTTTCCAATGAGGTAAGATAGACAGTATTTATACTGGGCTGTGTATATACATGTAGCTATACTATCTTCCTATGAGAGAAGTTAGACAGTATGCGCTGTGTACAAGTACCAACCTCTTATTAGGTTGACTATCTGGCTGTGCACAGATGATTCTACAACCATCAGTCTCTGTTTGCCTGTGTCTCAGAAGTTGACATTGCAGTCACATTTAACACATGGGATAATTATGGCTATAGGTTAAATTAACCCGTCTATTTTTGCAGTGTGCCCTCAGGGCAACTCCTCACTCTGTGGTGATAGTCCTAGCTGTCTGCAGACCACAGCAGCGTCGTTGCTGTCCCAGCCCTCGCTGCAGACCGAGCTCCAGCTGTTGTTGAAGCACACCTCCACTCTCCCTTCCTTGGCATCTGACCCTCCAACAAGACGAACAGCTCCGTCTGAACAAGTGTCTCCTGTGTGTGCATGTGTGCGTGTATGTGGGCATGTGTGTTTTGTGTATGTGTGTGTGCATGCATGCGTACAGTTGTGTATACATGCATGCGTACAGCCATGCATGCATATATGGTGTTGTGCATATAAATCACATGGTTCAAGTCCATAAAGAGAATGTCTATACTTATATAACTCCCTAAAAGTCAATGTCATGTGTTTACTACATGTAACAGAATGTTATGTGTGACAGCTGAATGTAGAAATCGAATTATTGGATATTCACACCAAAGGAATAATGGTACCCTACGAATCCGCTAAATATATAGGGTGTCACCCTAGCTGGCATGCACTAGCTTGCTAAAGCTACCAACAGCAACATTCAGCACCATTTCACTAACCTTCACAGACCACCCCAGCATCCTCAGAGTGGGAGCAGTCAGTACCTGCTCTTGTGTCATTGAAGCAGTCGATCAGCCGCTCCTCCGAGCCAGTGCAGCCCACCTCATCCAGGTGGATGGGCTGCAGTCGAGGCCCCCGCCCAAACCGAGCGAACTTGGAGGCAGTGGAGACTGAAGATCAGAGAAATAGCAGTGAGAGATGCTAGGCAAGGCAGTAGCCATATTGGGAAACTTATGCAAAATGCAACTGAGAAGCCCCCTCTTCATTAGTAAAATTATGTAGGTATTGCCAGACTAATACATAAAGATGTAGTATATGTAATTACAGTCTAGCATACTAGTATGTACTTTATTGTGAGTGAGAGTTGTCTTTGAAGAGGACATACAAGGTTTCATATTGCAGTTATCAAATAATATATAGTTTGTCCTTCTGTCCGTGTGTCACGGATGTGACATTTGCTAATGAAGTGCGATTGCGCAAGAAGTCATTATACAAATACTTAGCTAGTACTATACTTCAACCTACTGCAACGATCTGACTGCCGATGGTATAATATTGTAATGGCCTCAAATGCAATTTGTTGTCGGGCATCGGCTAGCCTCGAACCCAGCCGTCCCGGCTTTTTCGCTTGCTGGAAGAAAAGCATTTTTTGTTTGCAGGAATAAACAGCATTTTCTTCCTGCAAGCGAAAAAAGCCGAAATGGCTGGGTTTGAGCTAGAGATCAGCCAAACTCTGTGATAAACACCACTAGTGAAGTCACATATTGCCAATTAATGGCTTGCACTTACACACTGAAGGGTATCCCAGCTGCTTGCAGACAACAGCCGCGTCCCTGCCGTCCCAGTCATCATCGCACACCGTCCCCCACTGCCCTCCCAGGCAGACCTCAACCCTGCCCTCCAGCTCGTTCACACTGTCAACGAGGCCGTCTCCACTCACCAGTCTCACAGCACCTTCATTGACACATTCGACTCCTGCATAAGAGAGACGTATACCACGCACGAGATCATCATGGGATTACCATGCACAACAAGCAGCAGCTAAAGGCACTATCCTGACAACCCAGTTTTGGGCTGAAGGCAGTTTAAAACCACCTCTCGAAAGAATGAATATTTCTAAGCCATGTAAAGAGTTGTTGGTGTCATCATAACCATAAACACTGTGCCTTAACTGTTATTTTCTGTGCACTAAAGCACTTAAGCGTGGCAAAAAGTGGTTGGTTCTACAGTACCAGTGAGCTTTGAAATGTAAAGACTTTAGTATTATGAAGGGCTGAGAACCAGAGTGGTCCAACCTGATAGAGATTACATGAATTTGCACAAACTAAATTACACAATGAGCACATTACCAAAATCTTAAATTTTGAGTTGCTCCTGAAACACAAAACATAAGCTCGAGTATGTTCGTGTTTGTTTAGGTTAGATTGGGAGGGGTAGCTAAGTTCATGTTTGTGGGTTAAACTACCAAGTAAGATCTCAAGTTTGAGAGTAGATTCATTATTAGACCACTGTGGTTCTCAGCCATGCAATTGTCACTATGGCACAGTTACTATGCTGGACAGATCTGCACTTTAAAAAGAGCTTGCAGCAACAACTTCTGTTTAACTGCCATTGAACCACTGTGGTTTTTTGCCACACAGAAGTGTGTATGACACCATAACTGTGATATAAAATGCAACTGCTCTATCTCGACAACCCAGCTATGCAGCTGGCTTCAGAAAGCAGTTGAAAAACACCACTCAAAAGTATATTAACTACATATTTACCATTTCCGAGCCATCTAGTCCAGCATGCAAATACCTCACAATTACAGTACTGTACAATAATTACATTTCAACTCCCCCCCCCCCCCCCGTTGTTGAATTCCTGGACTAATTATAAAGCTGTGGCAGTGTGGCTTCAACTGTCATAGCTGAGATTGTGTATGTATTGTTTTAATTTGCTAGAAATTCTACAATCCTCAATGCTAGCAAAAATTGGGGCAAGTGTGAGCAACCCCACACTAGTGGTGTCTATGCAATTTTCTCTGGCTGTCGGTCACGTACGTCACGCTGAATCTACGCTCATTATTCTCATTATTATATTCTTTCACAACCTTGAATATTGAATTACATTGATGCTACATGTATAGCTACAGCTAGCCCTAGCAAGGATAATTCAGAAGTAGTCCAAAACAGAGTGAGAGAAGAGAGGCTTTGAAAATGACAACGTTGGTTGACGACAATGTGAAGGGCCCCGCACATTGCTTCTGAGACAACAAGGGAAGCAAGGCTTGTAGAAAGATCAATATAGCTTTTTGCCTACATTGCCAGCATGAGGTACTGCCTACAGAGGCTTCGTAGTTAGAGATGGCTCTCGCCGTGTTTCAAAGACAGCAGCACAAAGGAAGTGAGGTTTGTAGGAACACCAGAATTTCTGCCTCCACTGCCAGTACAGACACTGCCTGACAGAGAGAAAGTAGGCACCAAGTTACATCACAAATATGGGGAGAGACAATATCCTGAGACTTCAAAGCAAAGAGACACTCTGTAGACAGCTAAAGACAGGCTACATAGGTTGCAAGACCCTGCATTCACCTATTATTGTAGGAGTGGGCCTCACTGCTAATAATATTAGCAATACTATGGCAAGCCCACGTGATGAGCATATTATCAGCACTGCAAAAAAAAAAAATTAAAGGTTGTTTTAAACGCAGCTGCACTAGGAAGCCAATACTAGGAAGCCAATACGTATCAATGGGAATTCTAAATAAACCAGTGTACTTACTAATTACTTGTTTACAGTATTTGGCAAGAGCAGCTGATCATGAATCCTTGGAATGACTATTCATAGTAGCGCTGAACTTTGTCCCAAACCTTAAGAATTTATTATAATTGTTAATGGTATTTGGTACCAGGAATTAGTAAGGATTTGTTCTGCAGCACTCCAAAGTTTATACCAAGGATATAGCTGCTCTCACCAAACACCATAAACAATTTAGCAAGCACAAATTCCCATTGATGTTAGCTGTAACTGAGATAACCTTAGCTGGTTTAAAACAACTGTTCCATTTTGCAGTGAGGGACGCATAGTATTATTGCTGGTGCAGTAGCAAGACTAAAGCTATAGTGAAGGGTACATATTGTTACAGTTTCATGCAGAACCTTCGGATGACTTTGTAAGTGTCAGTACCTAGCCTGATTCTCTGACCTTGTTCTGCAGCCAATGCTGCATCTTGACCACAGTTACTGATTTTCAGCCAATATTGCTTATCTTTTATCCGCTCCAGACCACCAAGCTGACTTTGCAGCTTCCGTAAACATCAGCTCACAAAGCAGTAGATCACTGGCAAACTCCCTACGCAGAGTGCCTGTGATCTGCACACATCATGCTTATAGTTAAAAACAGTTGGAGGGGGGGATAAACTTATGGCCATGGAAAACAATTTGTTGAAGGAAGCTATATGATGTAACGTTGTGCATGTTCTGCAGAACCAAATTGGTTGAGTAGAATGGTAGAGTCCAAAAATAATCTTTGGAGCAATTTCACTGCAATCGCAATTATTGTCACAGTATACGGCATGATTTATACTATTACTATAGCTGCTAATCATTTATCATTAGTATGCACTGACATGGATGTCATCAAATAAATACATGCTAAATTAACGACTCGTGACCCACTGGGCAGCTACGGCTAGCTGGCAGAATTATTGCTTCACATGCACATTGTACAGGAAGACGACTGACAATTTCACCCCACCAGCAGAACAACTTCGTTTTTACGCAAATTATAGTACAAGTCTGCTTGTAGTTGTAAGTCACTTGAAAGGCACCGCCATAGTGTACAAACCCCATGTACTTAGGCGGTGCCTTTCAAGCCAGGGTACATCTATGTACCCTAGGGTACATGAGGATTGCTGGGCAACTGTGGCTTCTTCTCAAAACTGTGAAACAATTAGCGGGCACTATAAAAGCTACTATGGTACAAGTCATCTGTACCATGGGTTTCAAAGGTGTATGGAATTTGTACCCTCATGCAGTTGTATGTCTTCCCTCGGGCTTCGCCCTCGGGAAGACATACAACTGCCCTCGGGTACAAATCTCATACACCTTGAAACCCATGGTACAAATATAACATGTATGCTCACCCTGTTGCAAAGTAATATCGAACGCCTGCAATATCCAAACGAGAAGTAACGCAATAGAAGCTTTCTTGAGTCTGTTCATCTTCTTGCAATCGATCGCCTGGCACAGTAAGGTTCAAAGTATAAAGGACATGCGCATGCGTGGTAAGCACAGCGGGCACGTGATATTGGCGTATTGGCGGCAAAAATTTATCTCGCTGGTGCATTTACATGTACACAGCAGAGAGCTCCTCTCTATGCCTGAGTTGGATCCAGACTTTGCCACTATCACAGGGAAGAGCTCCATACTGCAATCAGATGAGCAGCTTGAAAATATCCAGGCTTCAGTGCTTGCGACTAGTACTGGTACTCCTCTTGTGTGTTTCATCTTATCAGCCAACCAGAAAGCAACTGAAAGCAACTAATGCACATAAAATTAATGTGCACAAGTGGTCACAATAACAACAGTGAAACAATATACGCTATGCAGTATCTGTCCTATATCTTTTGAAACTGATAGACTGTCTGGCTGCCTGCAACAAACAGGGAGTGGCCACTGTGAGCAGGTCAAGAGAAGGGTCCAGCGACCGCCCCAGTCCCTCTATCACCATGACAGCAGCCATGACACTGGTGTAGTTGGGTTCTATCCGAACCTGTACATGATATAATGTTGGTAACCGGAACAATTATGAAGAGAGATCACAGTCAGTAGTGTGGAAACGTGTAGGTGGCTTAAGTGAATGTATATGTACACTACACTTAGACGTACCAATACCAGGGCATACGCACACGCACACAACGCATGCAATATGCGCAATACACACATGCATGGCTGTCCGCATGTATGTATACACGACTGTACACATGCACGCGCGCACACACACACACACACACACACACACACACACACACCTTGTGCTCAATGAGAATGCTGAACAGACTGGAGAAGAGATCAGCCACATCAATCTAAAATGAACAGGAAACAATACAATGTACCAACTATACAGTACACTATACATAAAAGTGCAGCAAATTAGAACAATACAGGCTGTTTAATTACGTTGTAGTGATGACAGGGGAGTCCTAATGAATGCCAGACTCTGTCCAGAAGATACATGTATATAGGTGCTGCAGTGAGTCGGACCACACGGACCAATCTGTGTCCAGCACTATCACACTTATCTCGTGGTGGAGCATGCATTTCAATTAGCACTATTGTGGTTTTGTGATACACAGTGTCTTGGAATAATTTTCACATGGGTCTACATATTTTCCCTGGCAAAATTAATCATCTCGCCATATATAGCTTATAAGTAGTACAAATTCTGCATGCCACTATTATTGAGATCTATACACACATCCCTGTGGGCCGCATCACATAAACACACCTTATGACAAGAATGGGGACAGTTACACGTATCACACTGAGCAAACAGGAAATGAGACCCACAACCGCCAAAATGTCTTGGAACGGGACTAGTACCCACCTTCTTCATTTGAAGGTTCTGCCTGCCTCTGTCCACCAGCTCCGCCATACCCCTGCGGTACTCCTCCACCGTGGCACATGACTGGCTGCCTAGGAACAAGTCTGCAACTTTTGTACCCTGAGTACAAAAAAATATTAAAAAACCAATGACTCACATCCTTCTATGAAAACAGAGGTAAGCCAGAGAAGGTACTACATCGAGGCTCAAATAACGTGTTACGTCCTACACTTGCATACTATTAGCTATGTTATGCAATGCATACCAGCAGGGTTTGCTCTATCCCGCTGTAAAGGGGCACCGTACCCCCCCCCCCCCCCCCCCCCCCCCCACCTCCCACTGTTATACAGTACCCGCCTCATCAGCTCCTGAACACAGCCATAGGCTGCCCGCAAATCTATACTCTCGATATCCCCCCCCCCCCCCCCCCCCCCAAACAAGGGTGTGGTCTGGGCACGAGACTACAAAATTAATGGCAATTAAAGAATAGAAAAAAACGAAGTGCTGTCGTGCATTGTTGTGTAGCCAGCAAATTGCTCAGTCTAATAAATGCTGCCCTCGTTTTGTCACCACCCTCAAATAGTGGCCGCAGAAAATTGTGTGATGAAACATGGATAAAATATGTAGTACATGTACATGTACGTGTACTATGGATGAAATGATTCGTAGCCATGTCATCTGATCACAGAAATACACTAGCTCCTCACTTCTCCTTTGATGATGGCAGTGAACACTCCCTTAAATTTCTCGAGGTCTATCGGCCCGAGGCTTGTGGCAATGCCGCAGTCCACGATCACAAGCATGAGGTCCTCGAGAGACGGATCCTGAACGAGGATGTTTCCTGGGTGCAGGTCTCCATGGACGAAGTTGTGGATGAATAACTGGGTGGGGTGGGGAGGGGAGGGGAAAGGAGGGGAGGGGAGGGGAGGGGAGGGGAGGGGAGGGGAGGGGAGGGGGAGGGGGAGGATTTTCTTGTAAATCTCAGAAAAACATAAAACAGCAATCATACATGCATACATATGCTTCCATCTTAATTACCATGTTGAGTACCGCCTCTACTCCAATCCGTGCCATCTTCTTTTGCAGTGCCCCTCCAGGGTTGTCCAGGAACTCTGAGATCTGTGCTCCTGACTGTGGAAAGGAGAGTGTGGGGAGGGAGGAGGGCATGGAGATGGAAAGAGGGGAAGAGGAGGGTGTGAAGATGGAGAGAGGGGAGGAGGGTGTGGGGATGGAGAGAGGGGGAGGAGGGTGTGGGTGGAGAGAGGGGGAGGAGAGCGTGGGGATGGAGAGAGGGAGAGGAGGGTGTGGGGGTAGAGAGAGGGGGAGGAGAGTGTGGGGTGGAGAGAGGGAGAGGAGGGTGTGGGGTGGAGAGAGGGGAGGAGGGTGTGGGTGGGAGAGGAGGGTGTGGGGTGGAGAGAGGGGGAGGAGAGCGTGGGGATGGAGAGAGGGAGAGGAGGGTGTGGGGTGGAGAGAGGGGGAAGAGAGCGTGGGGACGAAGAGAGGGAGAGGAGGGTGTGGGGATGGAGAGAGGGGGAGGAGAGTGTGGGGATGGAGAGAGGGAGAGGAGGGTGTGCGGTGGAGAGAGGGGAGGAGGGTGTGGGTGGGAGAGGAGGGTGTGGGGTGGAGAGAGGGGGAGGAGAGCGTGGGGATGGAGAGAGGGAGAGGAGGGTGTGCGGTGGAGAGAGGGGAGGAGGGTGTGGGTGGGAGAGGAGGGTGTGGGGTGGAGAGAGGGGGAGGAGAGCGTGGGGATGGAGAGAGGGAGAGGAGGGTGTGGGGTGGAGAGAGGGGGAGGAGAGCGTGGGGACGAAGAGAGGGAGAGGAGGGTGTGGGGATGGAGAGAGGGGGAGGAGAGTGTGGGGATGAAGAGAGGGAGAGGAGGGTGTGCGGTGGAGAAAAGGCGGAGAGTGTGGGCATGGTAGGTGTTCTAAATTTCATCTCTCGAGAGTTAAAATTGAGAACACCTACCAGCCATCCAAGCTACAAGTACAATCATCACTAGCAAACATCGTGAAATCTTCTTACAAAATGTACCTCAAAGGTTTCCACTAGCACGCTACTAGTGACAAAGGGTGGGATGGGGGTGGGGAACTTGATGTTGCCATAGGAACACATTAGCTTCTGGAACCGCTTCAGGTTCCTAGCCTCCAGCTCCAGATCAAGCTGAGGAGTGAATGAGATACATTTATACGGATCAAGTAGTACATGTACATGTATATGTCTCTGTATTTCGAAAATCAAAACCTTTACACCTCATCACAATTCATTTTGACCAGCATCTCCACTCCTGATTTTTTTTGTTGTACATGTACATGGGTGGAACCCAAGAATGAGCTTGTATGCACACACACACACACACACACACACACACATGCACACACACACGCACACACACACGCACACACTCACATGCACACACACATGCACATACACATACAAACTGTACACACACACCACGCACACACATATGCACATGCACACACACTCACTTCCTCACCTGCTTCCACATGACCTTTGAGAACTCGTTCACACACTCCTTCAGAGCCACCCAGTGCACATCAGGGTACACGGTATCCACCCAGTCCGACACATACTGCATCAGTCGGATGTCGGTCGCCATGGCATCAACAATGCCCGGGTGACGCACCTTCACAGCAATGGGCCTCTCCTCCAAGGAGGCCAAGGTCGAGTGGCTCGGTCTCACGCTCTCAGAAGCTTGATCCAAAATGGATGCGGCTGCAGTCAATCGGCTCTTTCGACGCTTCGAATCCGTTCCAAACGCATCCGTCTTCAAGTAGCCCCTGTACACCTGAGCCACACACCCGGAGCCGATAGGTCTGCGATCGACGATCACAATCTCATCTTCCCACTCTCGGCCAAAGTTCTCCTCAAGCGTCTTCACTGTCTCGCGCCAGGGGTGAGGGTCACACCGCATGTGGAGTCGAGAGAGAGTGGAGCAGAATTTCTCGCTGAAAAGATCTCTTCTCGTGCTGGCCCACTGGCCCAGTTTCATGAAGGCCGGTCCAGCAATCTGGATGGCTACGAAGGTGTACCTCCAACCCAGGTCAGCGAGGTAGCCACTCCCAGAGACGTAGCTGAGGCAGTAGAGCAGGGCTGCTGGAGAGAACAGCATACACAGGTAGAACATTCGAAATGTTAGTCGTATCTGTTCGAGCAGGCTGAGATTCTTCTCAATCACAAATGTTAATTCTGTTGCTGGTTGTGCATACGCTTCAGTTTCTTCTTGTATGCTGGTGTCGTGGCACAATGCTTGGGTACTGCTTGGAGCGTTCAGTCTACGGAACAGATAGCACCCGGCTGTGCCAGCAAGGAGTCCAGAAGTCTGTAGGAGTCTCCGAGGCTTGACGTGACAGAGTACCCGGTGCAGAGCCCTGTAACCCAACCACGAAGGGTGTGTCCTAAGTCTGCTAAAGGACGCCACAGCGTTTGCTCTCGCCGAAAGCAGCCTTGTTGCCCATCTTGGTACAAACAGACCACCCACATACTTCCTTGCAAAAGGACTAGCAGTCCTAGTAAGTACGTGGAGGCTCCTACTCTGAAATCCAGCCCCAATGACTTCTCTCCACCCCCACAGCAACGCTCTGCTGAAAGGAATACTCCTCATACCGTTAGCGTTCAACCCCGCCCTCCAGCTCCAGTCCTTCAGCTACGTCACAACCACCATGTCAGAAATCAATGGCCAGACCACCAGAACTTACAGCTCACCCATCGATCATCAGATGGGTAGGTATGAGTACGAAGTTCACCTCAGTCCAGAATACGGCACTGCAGGGTCTTAACCCTAGTTATGATGCAACTCGGCCTCAGCTACACGTGCATGCTGCTGTGCAATCGCGAAACCAATGAAGCGCTATGCACTGTGGGGGTCACAACTTCCAATTTCTTTGTGACCCCGACCAGAGGAATGTTATTTGCCAAAGCTATATAGCTCTTCTTCTGCTAAAAACGCCAAGGACTCAGAATGTCACTACCAGGTACGTCCTCGTAAAGAATGTAATTTACATCTCGAGTGTACTGAGTGCGATGGTAGCCCAAAAAGTGAATTCAAATCAGATTGTATTTATAATCCGCCCAACTATTCCAATTAATGACTACTTTTTGTCGGGATTCTCCATAACAATGTTGGTATTGGAATCTCGCCCAGTGCATTGTTTTGGGTGCATCACTGAATTAACCTTCCAATGTGTCTACAGGGCTCGGCACTACATTCCTCAGTGTAATGTGTTTTCTAGCTAGCCTAGCACTATAGTACATAATATTCACTGCCATATGTGATTCATAGTTTAGTAGTTTTGTGTATGTGTGAGTGTTGCAAAGAGTTGCTAGCCATTAGGTAGTGCCTGTTTTGCTTGGGTTCACTCACCATGGACCTGCTCATTGAAGAAGACATGAAATTTATGCAGCGCTCTCGAGGTACGAGTGGGGCTAGTGGCTGGAGCATTGGGCTTGTGATTGGCCCTTGTAGTACTCAATACACTAGTTGTAAAGCATACCAAGCTGTAGAGTGCCATGGCCTGGGCTTGAAACTAGCAGTGTCCTATGTATGAGCCCGGAGGCCTGCCTGATGTGTGTCCAACGAAAGGTGTAGCTGCATGCTGCGAGATCAGCTATATATGGAGTGGCTGGTCAGTTGTACATGTAGTTGTTACATGTGCACCACACTACCTAGGCCTAAATAGGCTGAAACAGTTATAAATTGTCTGTGGTTTTCATCAATAGGCTCTCCATTTGTTATGAAATACTTAGGATTGACTTTCATGGATTGGATACAGCTGCTCTAGATATCCCTGAGATACATGTTAGTTTGAACCTCTACCTTGATTTGCTAAGGACAACTTCACTACATGTACACTGTATTGGAGCAACTATAGAGGATCATTCATGTGTACAGTATACGTGGTAAATTCATCAAGATAGACACATGACTGCTGTGTACATGTGAATGATAAGCCCTAACCTCGTACCCAGGCCTCCTGCCCAGACCTTATCTGGCAGCCGTGGAGATAAGTCAGGTTACGATTAGGCTGCGAGATAAAGTCTGGGTGGGAGGCCTGGATACAAAGCTAGATAAGCGCTGGCAAAATAGAATGGGGCCTAGCTTGTATATTTGAATTCACCTGTCTTGCATGCTCAGTGAGGATGTGAACTATTGTTGCAACAGGTCTTCGTCCCGAGACCACGAGCGAGGATATCTACTCAGCGTGTAAGGACGGGGATGAGTTCTACTGCAAGGAGTGGGCCATGAACCCCGACCACGACATCAACCAGAGGTGAACGACAAATTGGTTTTGAGCAAAGTCTTGCATTGGTCCATTTTTTTGTGGCCTTTGAAAGCTTTAACAGACAGGGTTTAGGTTATAGCCTCCTTTTCAGACTCTTGTGGAGGTGGAGGAGTGATCTAGTTGGTACGCAGCGTTTGATTTGTGCTTGCGTGAGAATTTATGGAGAAGACTCAGTAAAAGAATCTATGAACAGCCTTTGTCACATACCATGGAGAAGTAGGGGTACACAGTATACTCATACTATTATTAGTAAGCAGAATGAAAAAAAGAAGCTCTCTGAGTGAAATATACATGTATAATATGTAGCTTTCTGACCAGCCAAGAATACTAGTGATATGCAGGGCATAGTGGGGCGAGCCTTCGCGAAACATATAGCGTGCAGTAGAAAACGTGATGACAATGAGGGATAATTTAAGTAACTTGAGAAATGAAAGTGTACAAGAATGTGGAGAACGCTCCAGAGTGCATTCCTGTCAATATGTTCTATGGTCTCTGCTCAGAGTGATGAGGTCCATCGCCCCCTTGAAGCGTTAAGCAGAGCAGGAGCATCAGAGTGTAGTGCCTGCACTACAGCACACTAGCTAAGCATGATGGATATTATCACAAGCATGGCAGTCAAAAAGGAACTGGATAGCTTATAACTATGACAATCTCACTGGGTACAGTCATGGCAAGCTAGTGACAAAAGAGGCAATATCCTTTTGGTCGGCTATCTCGGAAGGACGGCAGTCCCTCTCACCGTCTTCGAAGCCTCTCCTCTCTCGCTGTATTCGTACATTGTTGCGATCTCTCTTCTCTGTCCTGAAGCACTTCTGGAGCTGACGAAGTATCCATGCTGACAGTTGTATCAAAAGCGCTAGCTTGCACATGTCATGTAGAAGTTTCAAAACTTCGAAGAAATTCCAAAACTGAAGTATTCACGTGGTCAAGTCAATTTAACGTCGCCTAGGCTACGCATTTCGCTAAATTAGACTTTACGTTCACTTACATTCGGTAAGACGTACGTACCAAACGGACGGACGGACTGACGGACAGACAGACAGCAATTGTACAGCCAAGTCGCTAAGTTTGGGGCTCGCTCAGGCTCGCCCCAATTAAACAAGGACCGCTACATGTCCGCTAGGCTACATGTATGTTAGGGTTAGCTTACTCTCACATGCAGACCCTCATGAATATGTAGTTGTTTGTGAGGGTCTGGGCATGAGACTAGTGTTAGAATTGGGCTGTAGTATACTTGAGTTGGATGGGAGTGCATTATATGTTACATGTATCTTTTGTAGTGTTTGGAAGTGGTACTAAATATATTATCTGTTTGGAAATGGTTTTATTTCAATCAAATGTTTCATTTAGCTTAGCTGTTACAAGTATGTGTATAGGGGGCTTTAATTTCTTCTGTTCATACACTCACCACCACCGTCTCTGTCCTCCTCCAGTGATGAGCATGGCTTCACTCCCCTCCACTACTCCTGCATGTACGGCCATGCCAACATTGTGGAGATGTTCCTGCAGCGTGGGGCCAGGGCCGACCTCGTCAACATGGGCGGAGACTCGCTTCTCCATGTGACTTCGCAGCACGGCAAGTATGATGTCATGATGAAGGTGGGTGGAGTCTGGATTTAAATGTAGTGCTCTATGGCTTTCTGCTATTTTGCCAACTACGTGTTGGTGCTGGTTCTAACTTCTTGCGTGCAGTGTTCTCACCAGAATTATGCAATAGGGGGGTACGCACTTACTAGTGAACTAATTACATCACTATGGCATCATTAGTAAGTCATTCTAAATACCAACATGATGCTGAATCTGTGCTGTATCTATATCTTCATCTCATCACCTCATGCACCTAGTCTTTATAACATTCAATCTCTGATAATTAAGGGGGTATAGTAGGTACATTTAGGCCCTATAGGGGTGTACTTTTTATCACAATAGTGGGGTACGGTGCCCCTCTAAAGCAACATAGAGAGAACCCTGCTTGTGTGTTCTAAAGCTGTCATTAGCTCTACAGCTGAATATACATGCAATGCATGTAGCTTGGCCTGACCTGTTGCACAGAAGAGCCTTGGATAGGTGCATTGCCTCGTTCCCAGTCTCCACTGCCATTTTTTCCTTTCTTCTTTCAATATGCAAAGTGCATGTTGCATTGACCTGTTTTCTTTTAATATGCAAAGTGCATGTTGCATTGACCTGTTTTTGCTTGCCTGGCTGAAATGTTACCTTGTTTCCCTGCCCTGCCCTGAAAGCATCTTTGATCATGGATTGTAATAGGCAGCTGACTGTATGTAAACTGAGTTTGAACCACATAATTTGGCACTTGAAAGCCTCTTCCTTCCAGTTGATTGCTCATACATGTACATTGTACATGTACCAACCTGCGCAGACTATAGATCATCTTATGCCTGGTTAGAAGTGAGGATATGCTGGCAGTGCTGAAATGAATGAACCATGAGCTGTAGTCTCATTTCCAGTACTCACCTGGGCATGAGACTGTACAAAACCAAATGTAGGTGAAGAAGTGTGTACTCTCAGCATCATGGTCTCACAACTCATGCAGGCTACCATAGGCTAGTGTACGTACTACAGTGGTCTGGCTCTGAAAGTCAGGGAACAAAATATTATAGAAATAGAAAACGCAAAGAATCATACATCTACTACTGATCATGTATTTTTGTACACATAATTCCATGTATAGATACATGTACAGTACCTGTACATGTAGACTCAATCTCTGGACATGTTGAGGCTAACATGAATATGCATGCATACGCATACATAGTTATGTGTGTTACTGCAGTTGTCAACTCTGGCTGCACATACAGAAGTTTCCAAGTTGGTTGTTCACAGGAGAAGGCAAATAGGCAGTGGCTCTCATGTACTTAATTACGATAGGCTGTCAGAATCAAAGGCTAACAGTTTACACAGTTTACACAGTTTCTACTCACAACAACATTTGCCTATTACACTGACAACCAACCTGCAAACCTTTGTATCAGTTGGAGCCAAAGCTTCTTTCATTTGGTGTCTGGATTGGCCCACACCCTATGCTAGACTTAACCATATATGGTGAATTGGCACTGGCTGCTCGTAATTTAGTGTATGTAAACTTTGCAAATGAGCTGCTTAGGCCATTATAGAAAATAGAGCTGTGTTTGTGTTGCTATAGCAGTAACCTGTATTATACACACCAGTGCCAGATTTCCTGTACTTGGACATAGGCAGTAGCGGGTGTATAAAAAGGAAGGTAAACATGGGACTATTGTCTGGCCTTACATGTACTTGTGAAGGTCAGTCTGTGTTCTACAGCTTTCTTGTAGTCTCATGTCCAGATCTACATTGTATACCCTCAAGGAGCAGATGAGAGGGTGTGGTATTCACAACGAAGCTTCTCGTCACAAACAGCATTTCTGCTTTGGAATCTGTCAGCTTTAGCCCTTCTACTGTGGCTCGTTATGTGCAATACTAGTGTGAATAATTGGAATGAATTTTTTAAATTATACAGTGACCAATCTTTTTGAGATTCATCCTCAGAGTCTGTAACAGTATCATTTGTTGAGAATATGAGACCCATACCCTTTCATTTCAAGAGGTTCTGGAAGTAATAAGCTTTGTTTGTGGAATGGAGACTGGGAGCAGTAGGTCCAACTTCACCGGTACACCTACGGTATAGCCTCCACTGCGAGATACAAGCTGGGGTGGGATGGAGGCTACACCTAGAGTAGTTCACCTGTACAGTCTCTACAGATTATCAACAAGAAGCCACTTGTGAGTAATTCCCCGCTCATTACTTCCCATACGTCCCCTTTCTCCCCCTCGTGCCCCTCACACTCTCACTCCATGTCGCCACGCAGGTGTTACGGACTCAACCTGATGTCAACCTGGCCAACGAGCACGGTAACACTCCGCTGCACTACGCCGCCTTCTGGAACTACATTGGCATTTGTGAGGTGTGTGTGTGTGTGTGTGTGTGTGTGTGTGCATGCGCGCACGTGTGTTGTGTGTGTGTGTGTGTGTGTGTGTGTGTGTGTGTGTGTGTGTGTGTGTGTGTTTGTGTTCCACTAACTTGCATGTACATGTACATGTAGTTACATTGGTTTGGGACTCCTCTGTAGCCTCGTTCCCAGTCTCTCCATTGCCAGCTTTTTTTTCAACCTGCAAAACAAAGCTGGCAGTGGAGACTGGGAACAAGGCTGATTTCGTAAAAAAGTTACAGTATCAATACTTTAACGTTAGTTCTGTCCGTCCGTCTGTGTGTGTGTGTGTGTGTAACGGATGTGGCGTCATCCTATGTGTACATAGCTAATTAGTACTTTGACCGCTGCATGCGTTGGGACGACTTCGACCGCTGCGTGCGTTAGGATGCTCTAACAGCCGACGGTATTATAATGATGGCCTCAAATCAGCTCTTCGAGCGCGCTCTATTGCGAAGGTTAGTGGCTGTATAGTCCTGTAAGTGCAAACCATGCACAGCTGTAACTGCTACGCTAGACAAACTACGACGATGTGCATTAAATGGAGTCAGTTTCATTCGCCTACATGTGCTGATGTGGGTAAGCTTATGGTTTTGTAATTGTTTGCAGTTTCTCCTTTGAGTTACTGCCTCCACATGGCTCCGGCAGAAAACTGCTGTCAAAATCTCGATCAGGCTACTGCCACTGGCAGATGCTCCACATTCCATGGACATTACATAATACATGCTTTGGCTTATAAAAGAAATGTAGTGTGCACACGTTCTATATACTTACCCCCCACTGTGACGAGTCAATTTTCAACACTGACATGTGGCTTAGTCAAAAGCACTGCTTCATTGGCAGGAGATGCTATACTGTTCCATGCAAATCACATAGAGGTCACACTTTTCATTTCTATCAGAGTGAGCGAGTTGAACACGCGCAAGTACTTGTATCCATTATAACTGCTATAACTTTAGAAACTTCCAAACCATATGAATGAGAGAATGGGATCTAGCTTGCAATATTTGGGAGGTCAGGAAGTTGCATAATTCCTGTACTTGTGATTGATGTGCAATGGCTTCTACATCTATCTATGAGTGCACAGAGTGCATGTACTCTGTTAGTAGTAAACATTGTGGATGTCATGCGTTATACATGTGTCTGCAGGTGTTGGTGAAGCGGGGCGCAGTCATTGCCATCGCCAACAAGTACGGAGACACACCTCTGTCCAAGTCCAGGCCACGGCTAAGAAAGAAACTGGAAGGTACTCAGACATGTATGCACTAGACTACATGTAGACATGTAGGTACTACAGCTGTCTAAAGTGCAACATAATTAATTGTTTTTGTTGTTTTTTTTGGGGGGGGAGGGGGGGGGGGGGGGGGCTACCATGCACGGGTAGTACATGTACATTTGAGAATGACCATCTAGTGTTTTCTTTGGTGTTTATGGGTATGCTACATGTATAGACTTCAAACTCTAAACTTTGTGCAATTGCTCTCTTGTCCCTGAGCACTTATAAGGTAGTACTAGTTTGGATGTATGGCAGTGAATATACTATGGCCTTTTTCCCAGACTACATGTACATGTACATGTACATGTACATGTACTACAAGTCATGTACTACAAGTTTCTGAACTTCCACATGTGCTTGTTCCCAAATTCTCTCTCTCTCTCTCTCTGTAGCACTGGCATCTGAGTATGGCCAGAGCTTGGTCATTGTCCCACACAAACGTGAGTTGAAGTGATCATAGCTGTCGTTATACATGTAACGCGTACATGTAAATCGCAAACAGGATTGCTAAAATAGCTACAAGGCCAAGATAAATGTCTTCATTGTACGCAGTGTTCTGCATGTACGTGTAGTATCATCCATCTCCAGCCGTAACCACAATTTAGAGTATAGTGTTACAAAATCTCGCAATTTGATTGGTCAATGCATGGTCTCTAAATCTCATAGAGTCCACCTACCGTGGACTCTATAGATGCCCCCAGGATATCCACAACACAAATTAAAATTACGTCATAATTGCAACAAAAATGAAATTACGTTGCAAGCGTGGCAGTGCGTACCGCTTTAGCAGCGTTGTAGAGTAAAATGGGGGAAAATTTCGACAGAACTCTCTGCAGTAGTGAAGAGAAGAGCTCACAAGCTTCGATTTGATGTCAGATTCAAGCGAATTGAAAGCCGCAAGCGGCAGCAAACTCTCGATACCGAACGATAATAATTATCACCGCCACTTACCAACCTAGCTTGTCGTCCGACGCATCCCGGGTCCACTCTAACAGCTCGTCACTCAAGACGTCCTTTGTGCTACCTGAAGTGCCAGCGTAGTTACTGTTGCTATACTCTAAATTGGTTAGATATCTCGTCCAATGGGATCTACGCGATTTAGAAACCCTCGGGCCCTTAGTAGCGCCCTCGCTTCGCTCGGGACGCTACAGCCTCGGGCCCTCGGGTTTCTAAATCGCATAGATCCCATGGACTCGATGTCTAACCTATATATGGATGATGCCGTTTTGCCTCAGCTTGTTTGCTTGTCTCTTCAGACACTACATGTACCTCATTCTGTCTTTGCATGTGCATGTGCATGTGCATGTGCATGTGCATGTGCATGTGCATGTACATTTACATGTACATGTACCTGTAGGAAATGACTATAATTTATAAATTTTGCCGTAACTGATGTTCCTGTCTCTTGATTCTTACACACGTAGGGGCCAACCTTACACGGAAGAACGACTGTAAGTTGCTTGATTTACTAAACTTGAAGCTTGTGCAGTTCACTAGTTTAGTATTGCATATGGTGTGGTGGTTGTTATGGTTTTAATGCTGCAAAAAAATGGAGCATATGATTTTATATAAACGAGGCTTTAACTTTCTCATTAAGGATAATAGGAATGGCCCATTTCGGAAACTCTCTTGCAATGCTCGTGATGTCATTTGGTGGACAGTGCAAGTAGAAAAAAGTGCGAATGTGAAGGCTTTTCCCAATGACTGAGGGCTCAACAGAGGGCCTTATTAAGGTAGCTTGCAAAAAGACTCCAACGATAAGTAAAAGAAAATTCTGGCATGCACATTTGGGTGAGTATCGTGTTTTACCTTTTCCAGCTAGCTTAGCACACTTCTACATGAGCATTTGCCAACCTTCCTATGCATTACTCTTTTGATGAGGCGCTCTGATGAGTCTTCAGCCTCTATGAAAACAAACTCACCGTTTTTTTTTTTCAATTCACATGCTGTCCTCCAAATGACGACACAGTATCACACGTGATATTACATATGGCTTCAGAAATGGGCCATTCCTGATTGATTGTGCTATGAAATGATGTAATGAGTGATGATGTAATTAGTGATGATGTAATGTCATCTCAGACCTGGAGTTCAAGCAGCGCCAGCCTGAGATTGAGAGGAATCAGGTGACCACCTCCCTCAAGATTGGACAGGGACCTTACGGGGAGGTGAGCGTCAAAGCCAGCACTGTTATAGGGCTCTACAGGTACAAACGTATGTTTAGGCTAAGAAATGATTATTTCAAACTGTATACTTGTACGTACATATACATGTATGTACACTGTACTATAGCAGCAATTAAACAGAGAAACAAGAACTGGAAGTGGATTTTTGAAGCATTTCGCAACAGAATTTGTACCGAACTACATGTATACATGTATACTTGATAGTGACATACCGTGGGAAGGCAGGAACGAACCTTGCCAGCCTCTTAGTTCATCTTTTGTTCTCACACAGGCATGCATGTACAGTATACCACAGACATGTTTGTGTACGTGTATTTGTTGGTAGTTGCTAAGCAACAAACTTGTATTAAGTATTTTTAAGTGCTTTGTAGTATTGGATACAGAGGAGGTTGGACACGCATTCATTAACGTGCGCAGTCACGTGCCTTTTGCTGCACTTTATTACATTCCACGTTGCATTCCAGCATGCAATTAGCTCACTAAGAAGGTAAGTATAGCTCGTTATAAAGCTGCAATAGCCTGTAGATTGCTGTAAGATGGCTGGAACGGACCTATACGGGCAGCATCTTTCCGTTACTAGATAGAATCCAGTATGTAGTCTCGCCTTGCCGATAGCTAGATATTTAAACGACTGTAGCTCTGCAATGACCCAGGGGTTGAACGGGGTTGGCGAAATATTCTGAATCTACTTCGGGAGAGCTTTCGAAAGATGTCTATTCCTTGGGGATACGCTTAAAGACTAACGAGAAAACTTTTTAGCGCTTTTTATACAGAAATCTCCATAGAGAATTGCGTACGCGCGTATGTCACATGATCGTGTCCAACCTCCTCTGTATTGGATGCATGACACTACAATGTGTATTCCATCAAAATTAAATTTTGTGGCCGCTATACTAACAAGCAATGCATCTGCAACCAATATATACATGTACATATACACATGTACATGTTTGTATTAATAAATCTGCATATACATGTACATGTATACACACACATATACACACACACACACACACACACACACACACACACACACACACACACACACACACACACACACACACACACACACACACACACACACACACAGACATGGAAGGGGTCCTGGAGTGGCCACACAGTGGCGCTGAAGAAGCTGAAGACCAAAGGGGACGTCCACCGAATCGGCTACATGGACAGCTTCCCACACGAGTACTCAAGATTACGGTAGGTCCAGTGACATACATGCAGTACTACAACAGTAGGTCCTGGAGGCCTGCCTGGTGTGAGCTTAAACAAAAGCTACAGCTGTAGAGTTGCTACATGTACATGTAGTGTTACATATAGCTGCTGATCAGCTAGGAATTGTAGGCAGCAAGGCTACTAGCTGGTCAACTCTAGCTGCTACCCCAGGCTGATGAGGGTCTTGTCCTTTCTCTGTGGTATGCATCAGTAGTGTGCATCAGTAGGCACTCATGCCCATTTCAGTTGAAGAGTAGCCTGGTTTAAGACCCACTTGTCGCCTGGGTTTTGGTTTCCCCAGGTGTCCCCCAATCATGACCTCTGTAAAAGCTTGGTGTCTTCATGCGGAGACTGTCGAATGCCATACCATAAACTCTGGAGTATAAGTACCCATCGAATACAAGTACCCTATGAATATAAGTACCCATGAACCCAGTTGCTATCCACTTCCGGAATAGTAGTACCCATGCAAATAAAAGTATCCAATGAATATAAGTACCCCAGACAACTAAGTAAACTGGGATGCATAAACAGTGTATGTGTAACTAGTTAAGCATGAATAGTGAGGATGGTATCGGGTCCACCTAGGTCTGCATCAGAAGGCATATGGGCTGTTGGTGGGGGCATAGAACTGCCTTGCGAGTATACACTTCAGTGCAAAGAAAGACCGCTCACATGTAAGACCATTGCTATGACAATCACAGAGTACAGTGAAGTCGCGAAAACACAGAAGTGACTGTCAAGACTAAAACTACAAGTTTAATGTGCATGCTGTTGTACTACCATGTATTTAACCTCGTTGAAAAGTACCCCATGATTATAAGTACCCCACATAATCTGTGCCACGGAAATGCGCAATCTCCGAATAAAAGTACCTGTACTTGTACTCCAGAGTTTATGGTATCCTGATAATGTCTGTCCCCCAATTTCCTATCCTCAGGATCTTCAACTGTGACAACATTCTCCCTCTGCTGGCGGTCATCGCTGAGCCTCATGTGCACACTATTGGCATCTTCATGAGGTTCGGCTCCCTGTATCATGTGCTGCACGACCTCGACTCAGGTGAGCTCATGATACATGTAGTACATGTAAAGGGGGCAGGGCATGCACATTATGTAACAATGACATCATCCCTGACAACTACTTCTGTGTTTACTATTGCCTGTTATAGAATCGCTGTTTCCTGATCACCTATTGTAAACACCTGTATTTCCTCCTTGGATATCATACAGTAACTGCCATATGGGTAGAAATCAACATTATTCCATCATGTACATGTAATGCCATTGCATTACTGCGTTTGAAATGTACACGTAATATCTTTAAACTTCCCTTAAGGGTGGGACTTATATAATAGTACATGTACATATATACTTACACCAATCAGTAGCTGCTAGACATTGCATTTGAGTCCCGATCTTAACAGAGGCTCAGAGACTACAGTGCCGTGTTTGAAATGAGTGACAGAGTAATATCATTTTCTACCCGAGCCTACCACAAACAGTCATGCGTACAATACCATACATGTACTGTACATGGAGTGTTAGTGAAGGTGTACACATGATGACATCACACCTCTCCCCGTCTCCTCTGCAGACATCAAGACTAACATTGAGGAGGGCGTGAGATTTGCCCAGGACATCTGCCGTGGGATGGCCTACCTCCACGCCCTGGAGCCACTCATCACCAGATTCGACCTCAACCCTCACCACGTCTTTGTGAGCCCATTGCTGACATAGCCATCTTGACCAGTGTCTTGACACTGTATACCAGTAGTACTTTGTGTGTGTACATGTACATGTATGTGGGTTGTGCGTGTGTGCGTACATGTGTCAATGCGTACGTTTTGTTCCCAGAATTTCAGAACACATAGAAAAAAGTGGTCTGGTGTTAATCATTCGTGCCTGCACTAGTTCGGAAAGCTTTGAAACATCTGATATGCATGCACAGGCTTTATATCTACATGTACATGTTCTAAAATTAATGTTCATGTAACTCGATATACCGTACATGTGCATGTACTTGAGCTCCCAGCTTTGCCTTTCTCTCGACTTCCTATCCATCCTCTCCCCCTCCCCTCCCCTCCCCTTTCCCCTCCCTCCCCCTCCCCTTCCCCTCCCCTTCCCCTCCCCTTTCCCCGCCCCTTTCCCCTCCCCCTCCCCCTCCCCCTCCCCCTCCCCGACACCCTAACTTAGATTGACGAAGACATGACAGCCAAGCTGGACATGGCCCACACACGATTCTCATTCATGGACAACGAGAAATACTATCGTCCAAACTGGATTGCACCTGAAGGTGACTTTAAATCTCTGGCGGCACCTTGAAAATGAAACTGTTTTTGTCTGAGCTGTATGGCTATGATTTTTATTTCACTGGAAATCCTGTGAAATATAAAATGTTGGGAGCATGAGTCTAACATATATACGTAGAATATATAATCCATGCAGCAATCTCTTGAAGATACGTATTCATTCTATCCATCCCAGTTCTCCAGCACCGGCCAGAGGACATTGACAAGCGTGCTGCTGACATGTACAGTTTTGCCATCATCCTCTGGGAACTGGCCACTGGGAAGGTGCCTTTTGCTGGACTCTCGCCCATGCACGTGGGCATTAAGGTAGGGCTGTGACACTCGAAAAGTATGATTGAATGTGTATTACTGCCTGTATAATAATATATCACTGGATACTGGACAAGTCTGTGCAAACTTTTTTAATTACACTCAACAAGCTCTAGAAAGTCATGTTATTATAACTAGCTATGCTGATGTAAGAGCAAACTTGTCCCTTTATGCAGAACGCGTTGGTTAGATTCATAGTATTGTTGTAATGAGTTCATCTAGATTTTACTAGTACCAACCCCACAAGTGTAGAAGTCATACATGTAGTGTAAGAGCAGCTACTACGTACTGCTATTATCAAACATGCGATGCAGCAGTTGTATTCACGAGACGTAAAAGCACCCCATGTAGTCACCCCTCGAATCTACATGTAAGCACTCATTTGTGCTACTAATTCGAAATAGGCACCAGTGCTTTTATCCCGATTCTATGGTAGTCTCGCAAGACTAATTCTATGGTATTACAGTACTATATAATCCTTGGATTGTTAATTGGCATACGTATTATGATCTATAGAAAGGAGTTGCCACCCTTTGCTGTGTGTGTTCGTTGATTTCTATTGAGGTGGCACCAAAGTTTTAATTACTGTTTCTTTGCTAATTACGATCAATACGCTGGTATATAGAGAACTCAGAGAACAGTAACTGTTGTATATTAGAGATGAGCTATTACACGGTGCATTCACTGTTCTTCCATTCTAGGTTGCCAAAGAGAACACCCGTCCATTGATCCCCAAGTTTGTGAACCACCATCTGCAGCGCATCATCGACATCTGCTGGAACGCCGACCCCAATAAGAGACCACGATTTGACAAGATCCAGCCGATTCTTGATAAACTAGAGGTCTAGATATCAAAGTGATTAATGCCAATTTTTTTTAGTTTCTGAATTTCATTGGTACTGTACAGCTTACATAGCAGATTCAAAAGCTCAGTGGAATTGTATGGTTGTAGATTCATGTGTCAATTATTTAGCTATCAGTCTGCTTGATAAATAGCTCAGTGGCATGTTGCGAGAGTCAGAAATCCATGTGCGTCTTGAATTTAATGCCGAAGCGTTCGAGAAGATAATTTCGGATCCAGATATCCCACGCTATAATAATTTGACGCGCGTAGTCGATTACTGGCGCCGCGGCGCTCGTAAAGTAAACCCATAATCAAATAGAATGTTTTTTACCGGGCTAATAAGTACTCTAGAATAATGGGTGGAGCAGTCAGCTCCGGACTGTGACCTTGTATGTTCAGGACCAGGGAGGGCAACTTGGTTTGGCAACTGCCACGGTGGTCTCGGACAGTATGGCCTAGGATCCGTCCGCTTCCTCCCTTGATTCCCAAAGCCTGACGCACTAAACGATCCAATGACGAGCCCCTGTCATGCCTGTACCACAGCGGATAGGCGCCCGACGGGCTGAAGGCTTGGTCAGCTGGAACGACACTGCCCGTTCGCTTCGTGCTTTAACGCGGCAGTTGTCACATGGCCTAGGGTCCCGTTGGGGACAAGATCCGAGGGTTGCCCATTTTTTTTTACATTTACTAAGCTTTAATAGTCTCGTTCCCGCCCCATGCCCGGCCCACAATCAAGGTGATCATGACGTATTTACAGCTATTTTAACCCCGTGTACATCAATGGACGTTCCGACATCCTTGTTAGCCGGAGAGGAATATCACTTCAGCGCACAAACTGCAGTCATGCTTACCCCATCCTTTGACCTGAAGCAGGACGATGAGTTCGTAATTCTCAGCATCAGAGTGCCCTACGTCAAGGTAGGAGGAACTGCGCGCTACAAACAGCAGATGTGTAGCTACATGTACAAATAGAGATAGCTGGATGGATAGATAAATCAGTTTAACAGGAATTGTCCCATCAATCAAGAGGCTAGTCTATCTGGGAGTCCTGAATTAGTCTCGCGTAGGCGAGAGTCTGGCTATGCGAGACTAGTCCGAATACCATACTATGGCTATAATTTAGACAAGAGTGTAGGTGGCATCAATGGTATAAATGGAGTCTACGTACATGTATTTCATACGTTTAAATTGCACCGGTGCTCTGCTGTCACAGATCTCAGAAGCAGAGTTCTACATCCATGGGAAAGATTTCAAGTTCTACTGTAAGCCGTACTTTCTGAGGTACGTCAGCAGAACAGCTATAGAGCGGTTGCAGCTATTCTGTATTAAACAGCCCTTCACTTTGAAGATGGGTACATAGAGTCGAGAGTAGAAATCAAATTTTGGGCACACATGGTCAGTTCAATGTTTTCAGTACCAATCAGTTCTTTATTAGGAAAGTCAATTTTAAACTTTGCTGTTATACATACATATCTTTGCCTGCATGTGTCCACCAAAATCCTAAGAAGAAGCAGCCCAGATATATCACTGCTAAGAATCAGTGGATCCGTGAGTCTTTTTGATGCCATGGAAAACTAATTTACACTCAGCCCTGTATCTTGGTAAGTATGGCACTCTCACAGCTGCTTTAAATTAATTAAATTTCCCAAATATCAAACTTACATGTTTGTTCAAAATTTGATATCTACTTTCGACTGCCACATTCATCTATTACACTTTCAAAGGTGAACATATACATCTGCACAGGGCCTAGATATAAGCAACTAGGAGAAGGGAGCTGCATATTCGCAAACGGCCACACTCATTACAAATGGCTTATGGATACTGGTCTAGAGTACATACATACATGCATATCTTATTGGATGGACAACCGTCCAAAATCACTGGATATTGTACGAATCTGGAATCTGTGAAGTATTTGGGCGAGTCCAAAGGATGAGCCATGATGAGTCCAATATCCAGTGATATTAGCACCACCATGATTATGTCTTGTTCATCAAGCCAACCAGTATCACTGAATACATTGGACGGTTTACTTCATAGGAAATACTATACATAGTGATGCATGCTATAAGTACATGTACACTAGTACATAATCACAGTCCTTGGGGCATCCTGTCGGTGTTCAAGTTGCAAATGAAACTACCAGACTATGACCATATCACCATGGTGTGAGTAACCAGCGATTCTACTCTCTAATCTGTAGGCTTCACTTTCCTGAGGAACTGGTAGAGGATGGCAGGGAGAAGGCGTCTTATGATGTTGACTCTGGTAAGCTTAGTTCTCAGACCACTCTCTTGTCAGATGTAGATACATGGCCTTGGAACAATTATAACATGTACATTGCCCAACTGTTAATGTACATTACCAATGCAACCACTTTTTCCCACGCTTATAGCACTCAAAGGAGGCCACACACAGGGATCATTGCTATACCAATGTACATTAAATCAGTAAAAGGTCAGTTTGGGTGAGGGGTTAAACTCCTCGGCTTGCCTTAGACTTTAAATTCCCCTCACCCAAACTGACATTTAACTATTACTTAATAGGCAGTTGTTCTGCGAGATTGTGCAATTGAAAACAGTAGTGTACTTGTACATGTACATGCAGAAAAAGAGCTAGGTTGGTTGCAATATATACCTCCACAAGGCCCTGTAGTTTATTTGCATTTGAACAGGGCAGTGTGAACAGATTTACAACTGAAATTTGCATCATTTTGCAACTGGGAAGTTACTGTACATTGAATTGATTAAAGCTGTCTGAGTAATTGGAATTTATTTGTTAGGGTTCTGTAATTTCCCTATACATTCCTGCTACGCATGTCATTGACAGGCATATAGGAGCCTCCCAACAGGTCCTTATTAAGGTTTGCTTGTGTTGCTTCCATCCTGCAGCTGTCATTGTTGTCCACCTGTCGAAATGCAAACGTGGCACGCACTTTGAGAACCTCGGTATGCTGACCACCCTGCTCTCCAAGAAGCCTTCCAAGGACCTTTCTAAGCTCTCCAGTAGACCACTCATTGAGACAGTTGGAGGCAAGGAGTTTGTCGAGTGTTTCTTCGAATTCTAGTCTCACTCCCAGGATTCACTCCACAGCTATTTTTTTTTTGCACAGTGTAAAACCAACAGCATGATATGCTCCTACACATATCTGTATAGTAGGGCTTCTTGTGTGGGGTCAGCCTGAGTGTGTGCATATGCCAAACATGCATAGTGGAGGTGCTATGATGAAGAATCAGTGATGGAGATGTACATGTCTGCACAACAAAGTAGACATAGCAGTGTTGAGGAATACAGTCAGACCCTACATTCCTCTCTTCTGCACTGTGGACTCTGCTCAGTCCGCCACTAAAAACTATTTGCTTCCTTTAGAGAGTGCTGAAGGAGCCACTGCTACCACTGCTACTGATGAAAACGAAGAGTTTGATTGGCAAGTAGATCAAAAGCTACCTGATGAGGTACACAATGCAGAGTGAAACTGCTCTGTATTAAATGTATATGATGGTGACCTGGACTAACCATCACTGATTGCTGTTTACTATGCCATTGCATTCACCATTTTGAAGTTTAGCAAGTGCTATGGATACTAGTCAATATTTTACATTACTAAAATGTGGCCAGCATGTTTGAATTTTTCAGTCACCTTGCTAGCTTCTCTGGCTGGATGGGCTCCTGCCTCTACACAGTTTAACTAAAATGATTATATCCGCCAACTATATGTACTCTGTGTGTGTGTGTGTGTGTATTGACATGCACCCTTGCCAGCTTTGCTGCCGTTATATGTAGAGGTTTACTATAGTTACTCCCACTGACAATCACTGTTGAACCGCTGCAAGGAATGACAATTACTTTTCACAGAATACTCACATTTTGCTATGTACTTGCAGGAAAACAAATTGGTTGGTGCTCCCACTTACGGGTTCGCGTGCCAGCACACAGGTGTCTTCTCTAAGCTTCAGGTGAGGTATTATGCTGAAAACTTTTAGTGGGAGATCAGAGGAGGTACGTCAGCATCACGTGCTAAGAGGCAACTATACACATGCCCCGTAAGTATATCGAGCTATTTTACTTGGAAGAGAGGATCTGTGCGTTTGTGCTTTACTTTTCGAGAGGTATTCCAGCTAATGACTGCTATAAATCAGCAGTCAATACTTTCTACCATCACTGAAGGCATCTACCGTATTTCTGGTGAGTGGCTAACCGTTATACTCTTGCAGTTCAGCCCGATCTTTAGGTCCATGATTTTTGCCTTCAAAAAGTAAGCCTTTTGAGCGGCTGAGCCCCTCTGAGCCCCCGGCAAAATAGCGAGAAAATCAAGGTTTTAGCTGCCAACTGCACTTGTACGCATGCGTAATAGCTAAAAGAACGCAATTAATCGTGCACGCTAGTGCATGACGTAATGCATAATTCAAACCTTGACGTACCCTCCTCTGGTGGGAGATATTACATTCCCACTTGGGCCTTACCCACTGGGTGTATATACCATCATGTATATTTGTGTTTTTTCACAGTTTTATCTCCACTGTAAAACTCCACTTTTAAGGAGTAGCATTAACTACAACATCGCAAATTTATACACTGGAGGTCCCACGGGTTATAATTTTCATATTGTTTTTCAGGTTGTTGTTTGAGTTTCGGGTGTTGCATGCACATACAGATTGGATTGTTTTCTTTATCACGAAGATATTTCCAATACAGAAGCATCGTTAATGTTTGTATTAACTAGTATGAAATTCTGTCTTTAGGAGGAGATTCCAAGCATTGTGGACTGTCCTGACCCGGATCACATGACCTCACATGAGAGGAGGGTGGCCAGAGTGGCACATGAGGAGGCCAGCTTTGACCCAGAGTACTATCTGTAGGTCGTGGATCCTGAGGCACTTGTCAATGAGGATTGTGTGACATGAGTAGCCTCGTTCCCTGCAAGGGACAAAAGCTGTGCGGAAGCCTGGGAACGAGGCTATGACATGAGTACATAGAATTAGAATGCCTTCCTCGCGCCCATTTATCTTGCAATCGTGTTGAAAAGTCTGGAAGAATTTCTTGCAACATCACAGGTATAAATACTTTTTCTGAGAAGGACAAACTGAGCAGGCAAGCTTCTAGGGACAGACAGGACTTGAGCTGCAACCAAGAACACGAAAAAAATGGAGTTTATCAGCCAGTCATCCCTGGTCTCTGCTCTCAGTCATAGCTATAGAAAGCAAATGTGGGACTCTACATCTATTCACCATAAATCACAAGTCAGAACCTTGCAAGCAGTACACCAGCTCCACGTGTTTGCGATTTATGACTTTTTTCAACTGAGCTGAAGTAGTTTCCATGTCAGCTATGCACATCACGTACAAAGATCCTTTCAGGCCTCACTTTATTATTTTTCTTCACATGTGAGATAAAACCTGGGCCTGGCCCGGTTTGAGGCTAGGCTCATTCATGGATGGTAACGGTTATCATTGCCACACTGCATGCATGCATCAATACACTACTTTGTTTTGCTTCCTAGTGTATGCTGTTCAAAAATATGAAGCAAGCACATGTAACTGCTGGCTTGCTCTAGCCTCAGAAACCTGTGGCCCAAAGAGGAAAGAGTAGCACATTTTGTGTTACTGTGCATGATGGTACGTAGAAGTACATGGGAAACAAGAAGTGTTCAACCGAGTTTCATTCAATGTAGAGCATACCCTATATACTTGTGTGTTAGATGGACTGTGGTGTTAGATATGCATGATGTGCAGGATTCACGTGTGTGGTTTCCTGCATACTGCAGTGCTGACCTGATGGACAATGACTGCATTGAGAGTCTTTTGAAGTTTCGGCCACCTTGGAAAGAGGAACTGGAGAGATGGAAAAAACAGCAGTCAGAGGTCTCACCACCCTGCAAGTAAGAGCATATCTGAGTATGTTATGAGCACTGTAGAACATTAAACTATATTTCTGCAGGCCTCCCTTAGAGCCAAACCAGAGTATATGTGAGTCCGCCTACTACATGGAGTGTCAATGGCTCCTGGCTCTTGTAATGTCTCTGTATTATTTCTTCAGTACCATTTTCAGCTGAAGAAAAGGAACAGCTAAAGGACCTCCCTAATAAAGATTGTATCTTTTATTCTTCATTGCTCATCATCGTGTAGCCATTGCTGTGTGCATGGGGTACGTACTGTATGTTTATTGTCCTTAACTCCAAGCGCATAGACCTCCTAGACAAAGCCATGAAGAGAGCTCTCTACCTCGGGCTAGTCGACATCATATTCGCATATGCATATAACTATCGTACCAACATGGGAGAGAGCAATGTAAGGGAAAGTTTGAACTTGAAACAAAATTTATGTTCAAGTCATAGAGGCTTTGAGCACAAGTGTCGTATGGCAGTATGAATATTGATTGCAGTGCTCTTTTTTTTTGAAAGGTGGAGTCAGCATGGACTGTTTGCAAAATGAGTTCAACTCTGTCATGGCTTGAGGTATACATTCCCATATACATTATTGTCTCGCTAAATTAAAGAATACAAATAACTAATAGACTCAGGAGTGGGTGGCAAAAAAAAGGTGTGAGGGATCCGAAGGCCTGAGTACTAGGCTATATTGGTATTTTTAAAAGACAAGTTGGTTTATTGCACTATGCATATAATCCTATATCATCAAATATCAGGTATTCAGGGGCAGTGTGCATGAGGTGGCGTACTGCAGCCTGAGGCGAACCCTCTGCTACCCTCTCTACAGACACTGGCAACTGGCACTAACAACACTGCAGGACACAAGGGACATCTTCCATCTTGGTAAGAGACCGGTATATATCACAAGTCATGTACACACACTAGTATAGCTGCTCACACCAAATATCATAGATAAACATGCACAAATAGACATTCCCTTCCCCCAGTGATTGAATTCCTGGACTAATTAGAAAGCCGTGGCAGTGTGGCTTCAGATTGAGTATGGCATTGTTTTAGTTCACTAGAAATGCTATAATCCTCAATGCTAGCAATAATTAGGCTAAGTGTCTTAGTTCTGTATTTTATCCCTCACAAGACCTGATACCCATGCAGTGTATATACAATGAGTCTCAATACTTGACACTAATTCTTTCCTAAGTATATAAACATTGTGTACTCATGTACATAACTCTTATTGGATGACTGTTTACTACATGCATGTTGTTAGGTCGCAGGAAGCTTCTGCAGTGTTTGCTTTCTCTGCATCGGCTCCTTGGATCAACTGAGCCCTACTACATCCTAAACAACCTCTACATCACTGACTACTGCATCTGGATCCAGAAAGCAAGGTTCGTATATCTATACACTTGTATGTGTTTAGTGTTTACACACATGTGGTTTATCTCTACAACGTGTAGCTCCAAGCAAATCCAGGATTTAGCAAGTGAATTAGATGAAGTAAGATATCAGTTTATAACATACCTATTTAGGTATTTAGTCATTTAGTCCAATGTCTATCTACCCATAGGTGAAGATTGCTGTCTCCTCCATTGGCTGGGACCTAGTAGAACTAGAGCAAGCAGCACATCTGGTTGCCGCTGAAGAGAAAGAGGGGAGGCAGTCGACTAATCCAATAGGTTTCTCAAACAGCCAAGGAGCATCAGAAGCACTTCATGAAACTTCTGAGGCTACTATGGAAGATGTCAAAGAGCTGGAGCCCAGTCCTTCTATGGGAGCTCACACCAGTGACCATATGAGTGCAGCTACATGTGAGTGTTGCCGTGAGCAGTCAGTTGCTAGGCTGGAACCCACTGTGCAGGCACTAAGTGTTGGACTGGAGAAGCTCTTGACGCTCAACCCTTCTGCCAAGAACTCTGATTTGAGCTGTGTGTGTAGTACGCCACTGATAGAAGAACTCCACCAGCAGTCAGACACGACCGACTCAGATTCATCAAGCGACAGCAATAGTCTAAGCAGTGACAGTGAAAGTTCAGAGTCTGATTCTCAGCCTGCCCATCATGCTGATTGTTGTAAAACATAATAGCTTAAACTTGCTATCAAATATATGTCATTGTGGTCCTTGCGGAAATTTTGGTGGTAGCGTGCCAGGTTCCATACTCATATACATGTATATAGATATATACATGTACATGTACCTGTACCTGTCACGCAATTTAACTTCCAATACAGGGTCAAGGTAGTCTATCGAGCTAGATCCTCCTCCATGTAAAGCTTGAGGAAGGTCTAGCAGAAGTTATTAATATTCAGGACTACAGCTCGATAGAGTAGGGTCAAAGATTCTGTGTATACATGTACGTAAAGCTATGGGTGCATGCATGTCTTAGCTATAGGTAACCCTGGCCCTGAGTACTATGTATCTGAAACCATTGAGAGCGTCTTAGCCACTCTATAGCTAAAGGCCCTCAAAGATCTGGACAGCTGTCGTCCTACGTAGCTTAAATCTGTGCAGCTGCTCTCTGATCATTTCTGTGAAATGAGTATAATCATAATATTGTACATTATGCTATAAAGTCCAGCGAGGCCTTTATTATATTACACAAAAAGCACCATAGCCAGCTATAATACATGTCGCCTCCTGCCAGACCCTACTCACTTGTGCTGGAAAATGTTAATTCTGCCTCTATGCATGTACAACAAAGTTGAAAGCATGCCTTTACTATACAATGTGAAACACAGCAAGGACTCAGTGACATCATTACTTTATATAGAGTTTGTTTACTCTCCTGGGCACAATGTAGCCAGAATTGTGACGTTGCACATGCAGCGTCACGCTGAGTGCTGACACTAATAGTCTACAATCATGAATAGCCTTGTACCCAAACGCCCATACAAACTTCACGTGGCTGTGAATGCTGTTGTACTTTCATAAACCGTGAAAGCTGCGCTGTGTGTCGAAACTATCATGGAGTACGGTAGTACTCCATATGTAGGGTGGCCCCTAAAAAAAATGGCTTCCCCATCAAATGTGTACAAAATGACATGTTCAGAACTCTGCTGTAGGCGTAGTCTAGGGCGAATATGAGCCCTACCAGTTATTATAAGGCGTTTTCATCACTAATCAGACTGTTAGCGCTACTAAAGAGTATCACTTAAGTACCAAACCGGTAAGTAGCAAATCGGGCCCATTCGACTATCTTCTGATTCTGATTCTTCTTCCGCCAGGCTAGCGCAATAACGGCTCAGGCGATCACAATGATTCAAGCACGAAGACGCTGGATATTCCCTGGGGTATTGCACTCGCAGCATAGCGTTTTCAAAGAAACGAATAGGTTCGGCAGTGATTCACGAGTACTCTCGAGCGGAAGCTATTCGCGTTACACCATTTTGTTACATAAATATTACGTAACCGGAAGCTCAACCACGAGGTCTTGCGGTTAGCGGTACGGCAAAACTGACCTTCCAGTTCGGACCTTTATGAGCTTAACTGACTGCAAGCTGGACGGTCCTTTGCGTTGCACTTGTTGCTATTCTTGGAATTACAAGGTACCGTGAAGCATGCCGAATATGCGAAAGAAGAGAGCCCAGAGTAAGTGTTACTACATCCAAAACCGTGTGTTTGCTGATATAATTTCTTGGAATTGCAAGGTACTTTGCATGCAGTAAGCTTATGCCTAATTGAACAACTCAGCCTATCAGCATGTACAGAGAGCCTGTGCACTTCCCATATTTGATGACAAATGGCAGATGTATAGTTGCCAATGAAATCAGCAGCTCTGAATATGCAGGCAGTATTAAGGGCCAGCAGCCTGTGAAATGGCACTGTAGCTAATAGTGAGTGCAACACAGTCACTGAAACAGAAGTAGCTGCCATAGTTCACCTCAAGCCGGCATTAATTTTGAGGATGCTTCTCACCCAGTATCATTCCACTCGTACCAACACGCTTGCATACTTCCACACATCTGCAAAACTATACATCACAACACTTCTTTATACACAATAAAACACTTCCTTCTCAGTACACGTACATCCTTGTACAAACAATCCAAACTCAGAAATCTCCCAAGAACCACACCATCAATCACAACAGCAGTCACACAATCCTCAATGGAAAAAACACATTATACAAAATGCAATTCACACCACAGCACAACTACCTACCTGCCAACCCCACTCGTAACATCAACACTCCATAACACTCCAAACCCTTTCATGCCATCTCCCAAAAAAACGCCCCAAAACAAGTTACAGAAAAAGCACTTACCAAAAAGTGCAAAAACCAGTCATGTAGGGATGCACTTCCAGCAAAAAACACTTCCCCAAAAACCAACGAAACAAGCAACAATGCACACCAGAAGGCATGCACAGCCTACCCACACATCACAGCGCGATGCATTTACCACGTACCTACCATCCCTACATCTTTCCAACCACACCCACCACAAACCATACCACACACCCATACGCAACACCCTTCAACACACACCACCATCCACAATCATCACCATCCTCAATCGTGATACCACAACCACCCTCGCATCCACATCCACAATGATTACATTCACAAAACACAACACCCCACGCTACAGCCAACCCACACCTCCACAGCAACACTACTCCCATGAAAACCCAGTCCGCTCCATTAATCCCACTCACAAGCACAAACCACACTCCCAATGAATATATCAACGCAGCAAACCTTCACACACCAACACGAACACACCACATTTAACTCCACAACTCCCAATCTAGCCAAACACTTGAACCCACATCGACCTCCCCTATAAAGAACATCCACACACACCACAACACTCAACCATGCATCTCCAAACACTCCCAAACCCCTATACAAACACCACCCTCAACCACTCACTTGTCCAACATTTACATATAATCAACACTTTCACCTACCTTCCACAACCATGCGCCAACACACTCACTCATTAGCAACAGACACTACATGTACCACTATTCCCATCTCACATAGACACCATTGGAGGGGTGTGGTTGGAAAGATGTAGGGATGGTAGGTACGTGGTAAATGCATCGCGCTGTGATGTGTGGGTAGGCTGTGCATGCCTTCTGGTGTACATTGTTGCTTGTTTCGTTGGTTTTTGGGGAAGTGTTTTTTGCTGGAAGTGCATCCCTACATGACTGGTTTTTGCACTTTTTGGTAAGTGCTTTTTCTGTAACTTTAATATTATAGTGCTCGGTACATTAACCGAAGCTATTGTATAACTAGCTATTTGTGTACCAATTCAGCATTTGCGATAATGTCTCTGATGGAAGGGGATGAGCAGTTATGCCCAAGGGTAATCTACGACTGTGGCAACAGTACAGTGGAGGGACTTGCTGGAAGTATAGCTGCTTGCTGTGTCCTGATTATTGCAAGTCTGTTTTCGTGCATTGGTGCTGTTCTTATCTTGATTGCCTACTGCACACTCAAGGACATTCGAAAGGGTGCCCAGACGATCATAACTGTCTTAGCTGTTGCAGACATAATTTATTCAAGCTCATTAATTCTGGCTGGTATTACCTACTTCGTATACTACAAAGAGACTCGCCAAGAAGATTGTCAAGTTTATCAAACCATCTGCAAAATACAAGGATTCATTACAATCTTGGGAACGTGGGGTACCTTTATGTGGACCTCGATTCTTGCGTTTTACTTCTTCATGCAGTTTGTGTTCCATGCTGTTAAAATGGCTACCAAACTCATTCCTCTATACAATATCCTGGCGTGGGGCATACCAATTGCTGTTGCTCTCCCTCTCTTAGCACTGGATAAACTTGGACTATATCCGGGATGGTTGGTGTGCGCTACCAAGCCAGTGCCGAACGGCTCTCCAGGACAAAACGCTCTGTTGTTGCTTCTTGGAGGATGGCTACCAGAGCTGATCAGTATTGCCTTTGTGATAATACTCTACACCATTATTGGGATCCATCTATGTATACAGGTATGTCTGTATAGCTATATTCAAGAATCCTATAAGATTCTGAATTCTGCATGGAGAATATTTGTCGTGTACACACGCACGCTAAAGCTGTGTGGGAGTATGCATCACTTTTCCCAGCCCTGGTATACTACTCAATCTCTAGCCACATTGGTTGTTAGCTATATAGTTGGTGTACCTATGGCTAAATTGCACTGTCTATATAATTATATTAATTTCTCACATCATATATTCTTGAGATAATTCTGAAATCCCTCACAAGGTATTTAGCCATACATGCCTATTTCGAAGCGTTATTTTTCCATGATATGCATGCACGGATTTAGCTATACAGCTGATGCGTAGCCTCAGTGGAGCCTGGGAACAAGGCTAGCAAGGTGCGAGCAGTCAGTCCTTGGAGAACTGAAAAATTTTAACCACATTTTCTATATAGCGCCTGTGCATGTGTATTAGTAACATACGGTATCAAAATTTTCATGAATAAATTGCACATTTTATGCTGCAAAATAAAAGTTCTACTGACTGTGTGTATAACGTTCAACTCCTATTAGTCCATGCATGCATGCCATGTCCATCCCCTTAACATTATTAAAGGCATGCATGCCTTCACGTATATAATTTTTGTTATTTGCACATTATCATGTATATCTTGAAGAGATGAAATGACCATCTATCAAACATGACTTTACTTTGGGCAGAGACGAAGGATGAGGCTAACCACCGATATGGGACATGTAGAGAAGAGGCTATTACTTATTCCGATTGTCTACATTTTTCTCCGAATGTGGAACACGGCTGAATTTGCACTGCTGTCCAGTCGCTCCTTTAATCCAGATCCTTGCAGCCCACATTCAACTCAGACATTTTTTTATGTCATCACCATTCTACAGGTAAATTTAGGAAAGCCACAGGAGTTAATTTCATGCTGTAGTGTTTATGTAATAGCTTGCAGATGTTATTAAGAAATACTATATTCAGTAATTATTGCTGAAGATGGAATTTTGCAGTAGCATTATGCATAATTACGGAGGAATGGTAGTATTTGGTTTGGAATTTTATGCATGTCTTTGCTATTTAATTAGTATAATTAATAGCATGGCTCCGAATGCAATTAGGGATTAATAGCACGAGTGAGTGGCATTAACTAGGTTTTAAATTGCACGAGGCGAAGCCGAGTGCTATTTGCCTAGTTGATGCCACTCACAAGTGCTATTAATCCCTATTTGCACGAGAAGCCATGCTATTATTTGTCGCACATCCTCTATTAGGCGCATGGTTGCTTACCACCTAGAGTCATAAGCGCATGCGCTTATTAACCAGAATTTACGGTAATTCGTCATCGAAAGGTAGGCGGGGCATAAGCTAATCAGAGCAGCTAGGAGGAATTAAGATAGTATATAGGTCAGTTTAATAATTCGCCAAAGCATAGCATGTTACATGCATGTGGAGTCTGGGCCTAAACAATTTAAGGCCTATTTTCTTCTACATAGATAAAACCAGTACATGCATGCAGTAGCTGCTTTGAAAGGAAACACATTCTATAGTTACGACTAATGTTAAGTGACCTAGTTTTCTTTTTTTACGTGCAGGTGATAGCAAACTCAAGCCAAGGATGGGTAAATGCTATCCTGTTTGTTTTTCTTTCCAAGAAGATGAGGCAGAGGATATTCTGGCAACCACTTCGGAGGCTAGCAAAGAAGACAAGAAAGCAGCGTAGGGAGCCCCCCGCTAGGCCACGGTCACTTCCTGGTCACGGCAAACCGTCATCTGAAGGAACTCCCCTTTTTCAAGAAACTGCTGCTGAAACTGCTCGGGGGTATGATACACATTATTCTTTTCCAACTGAGTTTGATCCCACCTCCCTTACCACCACAAGGCCTGAGTTGATCCCTGTTCGTGCTGCCCCAGCCAATGTCGATATGGAATTTTCTACAATTGGAGGAAACGAAACTACCTACACACCTTATACAGATATTGCTAGTACTTAGTGATGCATATGCTTTTGAATTTTATCTCATTAGTGCTGCCACTAGGGTTCAATATGAGCTTCATTGTATACACAGCCACATAATACATTTCTGGTGTCCACTTTCTGTTTGCAACATTATTTACTAGCTAGCTATGGTTATTTTATAGATCCTGTAGCTAATCCACATATTTCTGCAAGTGTTCGATGATGAGATATTTGCAGTGATCCTTAGACCATACTATATAACAGTAATTCCCTGCATGCATACATTTTGTAAACACTTCATTGCTCATGTTAGTTTAAGTTCTTCCTGTTCCAATAGGCCTTTATCCATTACTACGTAATTATGACGTCTGGGGGGTAATAGTGGGCACTAATTGGAATTCGAAGCGTCGCAAGAAGCGCGAGTGCACCACCTGTTCTTTCGTTTTTCTGGACTGTCAGCTGTTTTTCAGTGCTTAGTCCATTTCCAAGGTTAGTTCAGTTATTTTTCTCTGCAAAAGATATCTCAAAGTTCGATGGCGACCGCAAATGAAGTTTCAGGCTCTTCATCTTCCCCTCACCCTTCGCGGTCTTGTAGCGACGTCCCTATCCACAAGTGGACTTGCTCTGCGCTCAAAACCTGGCTTAAGGCCCGCGGATTAAGCTATTCAGCAATGAGAAAGGATGAACTAATAGCGAAGTAAGTCCAGATGTAAATCGATTATCGGTAGACTGGTAGGGTGGAGCGATTTGTCCCCTCCTTTTTTGTACTTCGGCATGTTTACATTACACAAAATGATAAAGCAAGTACAGGTACATGTACACACTACAGGGCAAGTAATGTACACTACAGTGCAACTGATCCTTCCATTAGGGTTGAGGGAGCAATCAGGTGTGGGCTTGATTCACCTGTAGAGGAGAGTGAAGAAGAAAATGAGGCAGCACCAGACGGTTATGAGGCAACACTATCGTCAGAAAGTGGCTGGATAGATGCCGAGTGTATTGATCTACCCCCACTCACCCTCAAGCACATACACCAGTACTTCATAACTGGACGACTGCACAAAGAGCGGGTCACTGCATCAAAGCCATTCGAGAGGGGCTATAGACTATTCAGTTCAAGGAAGGTCCAGTGTCTCTCAATTCATGACGTTACCAGTAACTCTGTTTACTGCATCATCCGTGCAACAGTCTTGCCCTCACAGAAATCTGGAGCATATAAAACAGCCATTGCTCTAAATAAAACAAATGGGCATGTTATATACGGAAGGTGTACCTGTGTCGCAGGTAACTCAGCCTGCAATCATACTGCTGCACTGATGTTCGCAATAGATGATATGAACAGGGAACGGGCTAGCTGTGGAGCCGGAAGTAGTGGAGCCCCTAGTTCAACCTCGCTGCCCAGGAAGTGGGGTGTTCCAGCAAAATCTAAGAAAGACCCAACACCAGTGAACATGCTGGAGGTAGTAAAACCTAAGTATGGAAAGCTACCGCAACACACCCCTACTGACGTCCAACCCATCGATCCTTCTATTGGCCTAGTACACATGGCTAGAATCATGTCCCTTCGGGAGGACCTAGAAAAGAATTGTAAGGATCAGATACTTTTCAGTCAGGTGTGGCCATCACAACCAGATGCGAAGCAAGCAGACAGGCTAATGAAAATGCAGGCGAGGCCTAAAACATAATGTAATTATATATTAATTGTATGTAGCTGATTATATTCATGATGCCACTAACACAACATACACACAGTCAACGATAAGAGCACAGAAATAACTTAAGCACAGAAATAACTTATCACTCGTTATCTGAAAGAGAGTCAGTAACCAAAGGAGGGTGAAACAAACTGAGTGCACAACAAACTCCCCATATGTTATCTACAGAATTTACAAGTGTTAGTGGTACAACATTTTTCAAAATGTGATACTGCTTGATGCGGCCAATAGCTCTCTCTACGTGAATTCGAAGGGATGCTATTTGACGCGTAAGAATAACATTCTTCTTAGAAAGCTGTTGATGATTCTTTAAGAATGGGGGGATATTTAGCTTTGCACCACATACTAGTACATCATACGCAATATCAAAGCCTTTGTCAGCCATAATCGAGTCTCCAGGTTCAATAAGTTCTAGTATGCCACAATCACGGGTAAGTGCTTGATCTGAAACTGACCCAGCATATAACTCCGATAAAAACGTAACAGCTCCTGTAGGACATATGCCAACTAAACCCTTAAAAGTGTTGTGGTGCTTGTAAGATGAGTAGGTCAGTGACTGCACAGACATGGACGAGGGTACTTCAGTAAGTATCTCAGTACAATCAATAATAACTCGGGTAGTGGGGTAAAATTCTTTAAACTGCATAGGCATGTGTGCATCAAAAACTGCCCTTGACGGCCATGTGATGAGGGGTCTAAGTTGCTGGTTCAGAAACTTGAGCCAGGTTACACAAATACGAGATACTGTAGCAATGCCAATATCAAATCGATGAGCTAAATCTTGTTCCAATAATCCCAGTCGCAGCCGAACTAATACAAGGAATAGTTCATCAATGGGTTGCAATACCCGGGCTCGTGGTTTAAATGTCTGGGTAGAGGTACTCTTAATATCACTACGGCATAAACGTAGGTAACACAGTAGCGGCTCAAGATATCTATAAAGGCACATGAGCACAGGATATGATGAAAGGCCAGTGTAAAACTGTATATCTGCATCACTTCCTTCAAATCGCTTCAGGAGGAAGCGCTGGGATGTCAATGTTCTTACTTCCTCTTCGAGCCTCAAAACATCTGCCTGCAGCTGCATAATTCTTTCTTCATGTTTTTCAATTTCATTCTTTGCTACGTCTAGCTCTACCTCAGCTGGTGTTGGAAGCTTTTCTGGCTTTTGCTTTTTGGAAGGTATGGGGTATCGAACAGTAGGAGGGTGTCGCTGCTTCACTGATTTACTCCATGGAAAAATAGTTGGGATTTGGGAATTAACTGTTTTTTCACTTCCTTCAAAATGCAGGCTGCAAATTCTAGAGTTCTCACTCACACTGATATGTCTTTTAATACTAACTAACCACTTGTATCTCTGGTCAGGTTCTTGGGGTAGGCGATGAAATTTGACACCCTCAAACTCAGGCCTATCACTCCTGCTACAGCACCCCGGTATGCTGCAAATCTGATGTCGAGGCATGGGAATTGGGCTCAGGCGTTCAATTGAGGCTGTGAAATCTTTCAGTTCTATTCAAAGTTCGACACACGCAATAGAGTCTTCAGGCAACTACTATCCACGACCGCAATAGAAATCCCACTCTCTTACAAACAGCGCGTTCTCATTCTAGAATACAATAATGTGGCCCCACAAATTCAAGTTAAATAAGCAAAGTACTCACCTAGCAACACTTTCCGCGGGTTTCTTCGCCTTTTCCAGCTGCTGGACTCCAAGAAAACTGAGGTCTTCCCGCTGCGTTCCGCCATTCTGCGACGCTTCGAATTCCAATTAGTGCCCACTATTACCCCCCAGACGTCATAATTACGTAGCAATGGATAAAGGTCTATTATAAAAGCATGGGAGTTATAATTATACGCCAGGATGCATCACATGGTACGCACGTGCTTGTTGTGACGTAATACTACACAACCCTGCTCCCGCGAGCTCGTGCGGAGGAAAAGACAGTGCTCAGTGCTAATCAGTATTGGAAAGCGCCTGTTTCGTATATATACGGAAAACACTGCCACTCCAAACGGTAAGCGTATGCTGCTGATGATTTCGTCATGTCACTTTTATCATTTATGATATGGTCTACGATCCGATTTTGTCCTTTAGTATGTGTATTATACTGGTACCCAACTGTACCCCCATTCTTGCTGTAATATAGGCTCGAAAATAATTATCTAGCTACCTGAGCGGTAATCCCCCCATCCATGGATGTTTAGGACGATCGGTTTAGGACGTGTTTTTATCGTCTTTTTTTTTTTTTTGCTGTTGAACAGTACTTACATGTCATACCATTATTTTTGCAGCCAGTAATATACCACCTAGCTACATGTACATGTACATGTGTAGTTGTTTACCTGTTTAATAAGGAGCCTGCTTGAATGTCAGTGAGTGAGAACTACATGTAGGCGCATGCATATTGTATCAACGATGATTGACTGTAATAATACACTGGCGTGGGGGCCTGATAGCTAACTATGTTTGGCAAGAAAGTGGAAGTTTTTACATTTGATACAATGTATATAGTCTAAGAATAGTACAGCTATATACCTGCATGGTAATTTAACACAAGACTGCCCGTTTATTTTACTACAGCTAAACATGCAGCATTGTGTTTGCCTAAAATACCGGGTCGTCATTTTTTTGTTGTTTCTTAGGGGCTCTATCTCCACTCCTAATTCTTTTACTGAGGCCAAACCAAATTAATTTCCTATTCTTGGAACTTGAGAAACTTACACGGTACAAAAGTCCGAGTTAAACTTTAGTGTAGTGTGGTGAAGGAAACTACGAAGTTAGAGCAACAACTTTTGCCTTTAAGCTCAGTAGCTATCTAGCTACTGCAAGGCACCCTAGCTGAAGTTGTCATGAAACGATTCTCGTTTTTCAAGCTGACCCAGCTAGCTACAGACCTAAAATATTTGACAGGACAGCCCGTGAAACAACAAATCAATTTGGAATATCCTAACTCTTGTAACGTAGTGCAGAGCTGGTGGTAGCCTACCTGTACCTGTATAGGACTGCTGACTCTTTTTGCATGGTACATGTACTGCATAGAAAGCTGAAGCTGCCATGCTCATGAAGGTTGTCACCCACCAAAACAAGCTGCACTAGCACATGATAAGTTTCATTTAATTTCAGAACTATTTGTAAACTTCTATCACCTATGCACAGTATGTATAGAAAGCAGACTTCCATTCTGTGACTCCATAGGCAGAAACCATATTATGAACTTCTGTTCTGATAAATTTTAATGGATTCATGTGTATACTAATTTAACCTAGTGCTGATAGCTAATTTAATTATGGTTTCAATGGGGACAAGCTGCTTGCCCAGACACCCACTCCTAAGAATGAAGACAAGGACCACCAAAAACTTGTACGACATTACATTACGAGTATGCACAATTTCAAACAGAACGCTATCATGTCTACTATCGAAGAAGACTACTGCTAGCGACTTTTTGGCCTTCTCCGACTTTAAACAGCATTAAGCACTGTATGTAGCTATCTGTTTCTGGAGCGGCAAATACAAGATTTAGGTTGGCCAGTAAAACTAGCAAGTCACACGCACTCATGTGCTGGCTTAGGAATGTCACTGACTATACATGTAGTCAGCCATCTATGCACTTTGGTAACTGTCTCTCTCAGTAAAGAAATAAACTAGTCAGCGACGTAAGCAAAACTACAGTTTGTCCATCTCACAAAGCCCCCCAATTAATGCAGTCATTATAGCTAGCTAGGTGAATTGTGTTTCATAATTACATACAACGTAGGAAAAAAAGCAAACAATTCAGTTCATGCTCATTGACTAGCTGTACCCCTCAGCCACCATGTCAAACCATTGTGTCATTGCGTGAGTTGTATAGTATCCCCAACAGTATATGATACAAATATACAGACGAACCATTTTACTACCTATTCTAGCTACAACTGTACTTAATAACATTCTGTGTTTTCTCACAGCCACTACCACGTAACTATGAGTGGCACTCCAGAGGGTTTACAGAGTGCTCCAGGGCTGCAGCAGTTTATTCTCAAAGATGTCAAGCATCCGTCTACACCAAAACGCCTCGGCACCGGCTCTTATGGAAGCGTAGACGAATTAGTAATTGGAGGGATTATCTGTGCAGGTAAAACTGTTCATGATGCCCTAATTGATGTTGAAAACGAGGGAGCTGATAATATTGTACAGAGGTACATTCGGGAGTGTCATCTCATGGCAAGCCTACGCCATCCTCATATCGTGCAGTTTATGGGAATCTGCTTTCTGCCTGGGTCACAGCTTCCCGTTCTAGTCATGGAGTATCTGAGCAGCAATCTAGATGCTTTTCTGGAGAAGCAGGCAGATATTCCTCTGTTCCTCAAGAGGTCCATTCTGCATGATGTCGCACGAGGCCTTATATACCTTCACGGCCGCACACCGCCAGTCATACATCGCGACCTCACTGCGAGGAACGTATTGCTCAGCTCCATGATGACTGCCAAGATCGCAGATTTTGGAAACAGTCGACTCGTTGATGCTCTCGCAACTCAGACGCTGACTCAATTCCCTGGCACCCTGGCTTATCTTCCCCCTGAAGCGCTTGATCCACACCCCCATTACAACACGAAGCTCGATATGTTCTCATTCGGTCACCTCTCTCTCTATACAATCATCCAAGTCTTTCCGATGCCTATTGGTTCAACTTACACAGAACCACAGAGCGAGGTCGTTGTAGCTCGTTCAGAGGTCGAGCGTCGCAGTGAATACCTGCAAGTGCTTCGTACACAAGTTTCTGGCATCGATTCTCTCCAGCAGCTCATTGTGGCGTGCCTGGATAACACCCCTGACAAACGGCCCTCTGCAGCACAAGCCATGGATTGCCTCGCCCAGCTTAGCATTGAGATCCCAGACCCGTACAGGGAGCTGAACAGATTTGACATGATGCAGATCCTCAAGGGGCATAAATCACTGCCAGAAGAAGAGGCAGGAAGTACAAGAAAGGAATCATGGATTAAGGTATATATATATTCTTGTGCAGTATAATACTACTGTTCTGACAGATGGGATAATTTTTGGGGGGATTTATATTTATAGATGCCAAAGATTCATATTCTACTACAAAAAATGCATCATTGTTTTGACTTAGAGGTTACATGTTACCTGAAGTGCGGATGTCTGAGTATGTAGGTAGGATTTAGACCTCAAAGTGGTGATCTGTTACTATAAAATTTTCATTGGACTCATCACACAAAATGGAGGGTCGCTAAACTTTGAATAGGTCCTCACAAATCGGCGTTTAGAATCTAGGTATATACACATTTTACATACATACCAACTCTAAATATAGGAACTCCCTCCACTTCGTATGTTGAGTCCATGTAGATGAAAGACTCACAATTGTTATCAAATTTCGTAGTGACGAATTACCATGCACTTTGAGGGCTTACTTCTACTAACATACTCATACTCGGCCCATCTACAACTCAGGTAACCACAAGGGATCAAAACAAGTACATATTTTTTTACAATGGCAAAAATTAGACTCCTAGCGTAAGCAACCAGCTATCACACAGTTTTTGTACCTGAGTCCATACCATCAGACTGGAATGCTATATATATATATCAGAATATCAGAATTGCACTGAGATAATCATCATCATTTCTCTAATCTTACACTCCTTTTATGCGGAAATAGAAACAATTTTGTCTGAACAATGCAAGGGTGGAGCCAGCAATTAACATGCATGACACCGTGCGTGAGTACGTAAAGTCATACACCAATACTTACTGCTATTACCAATTATTGTGCAGTTGGTTTAAAATAGCAGTGCATGTATTAGTAACGAAATATCACTAGTGATATGCATGGCATAATGGGGCGAGCCTTCGCGAAGCATATAGCGTGCAGCAGAAAATGTGATGACAATAAAGAAAACTGTGCATGCATGATTTCAGTTTCTGTTTGTCTGTTTTGTATGCACATGGTCTCTGTTCCAGGGCAACTGTAACCACTGTAGTGCATGAAGTATGATGGATCTTCTCACTGGAAATCAAGTAGTTCCTTCCTTTCTCATGACTCTAAGCCTTCAAGCTCATTGGGCAGTCATAGCAAACCGGTGACATGTGGCAGACTTACGCCAGTAGAGGATTAGTTCGTGCCAGTAGAGTACAATTCGGTTACAGCATACCCTCAGGATGTAGGTGCAGACCAGGGAGTGGTTCTGAACACGACTCATCTCAAGTGTGCACATGCAGAATTTGTGTACCTCAGAACAGCTACATAAGGAGCTGCTTGCATACGTGTACTACTGGCCATGTCAATTCTCTCCCTCTAGACTGCTCACGGCATCTGCTGTAGTTGATCAGGTCTGTTTCTATCATTAATTGTCTGCCTTGCCTCGAGAGTCTCTGTGGCATTATGGATACACATGAAATGGATACCCTGTAGCTACAAATCGCAAAAATTAGCAGCAAGATGACTTACGTTGTAGCCTTAGTGCTCTATCACTCTCTCGGCGTCTACGTATAGGCCTAATCTCGCCTCCTTCGCTTGGCAGTCTCCTCTGCTCTCCGTCGTCATTCGTGCTCTCGCCCCCCAAGCCCCTCTTGCCTATTCATTGCGATCAGATACTCAGACGAGTACCACGTGCAAATAATTTAATGCGCATGCGTATGGCCAGAGCCCCCTAAAATTTTCCCGGCCGACCCAAGCAATTTTTTTGACGGTTGAAAGTACGATGACAGACAGACAGACAGAAATTTCCTCGTTGTACAGACTACGTGGGGCTCACTCCGGCTCGCCCCAATTATTTCTGTCATCTCACGTTTTCTTGTAATAAGAAACTCTGTATGAACATAACAAGCCCAAAAAAATTTCGCTTAAGTACTAATACTTTCTGAGCAATATTAGGTACTACGCGATAAGCGGCCACTTACACTACCATGGAAAATGTATCACATATAGCAAAATTTTACTGTCAAAGTTGTTAGCAAAGTGTAGGAGGTGATTAATTTTCTAGCACATTTTGCAGCTACATGTTTAAACTATGAAGACTCAATGTCCTCAAAACCGTACGAATATATAGCCTTGCCTGTGTTTAGTTATTTGCAGACTTTAGTATCTGTCTCTTAGTTGGCTTCAAAGATAGCACAGCTCAATCCAAAAAAAAAGAATGAACGAAGTGCATAATATACACGCAGCGTAAAAGAACGCATAAAAAGCAGTTAAGAAATAGGAAAAGAAAACTTAGCAAAGCCAAGTTGTTAGAATTTTATGCAATACATAATACTGTAGGTGAAACAATCAGATTTGGAAAGCCTTTGCCAGACAAAAGACAAACTTCTGGACGCACGAAAGATGGAAAATTGCCAGCAGGCAGAACTGATCCGACAGAAACAAGCAGAGATTGAGGTTTGATGCTATAAATGTTTGTATGTGAAGTTAATTTTAAAAGAACCAATTTTATACTTGTGCTACTCTTTATTCCTACATAATATTATGTAGGCCAAAAGTGAAGCGTTTAAAGCAGAGCTCAACAGTTTGAAATCCCAGTGTAAGCAACTGGAGGTAAGCATGCCTATCTCAATAGTATATATTGGTACAGATATGTCAACATCTACCGTATTATTATGCAGGACTTGTGTTGTACAAAGGAAAAGCTCCTTGAGACCAAAGAGCTTGAAAATAGACAGCAGTCTAAGATAATGGAGCACAAGGAAGAAGAAACGAGAAGCTTGCAGTCCCAAATTCAGGTTAGTGCTACTCATGCATATGTGACCTTTGGCGAATCAGGCGTCTCAAAATCGATCACAAGCTTAATGATACACAGCAACTTCTATGGTTCTTTTCTTCTGTAGGCCTATCTCTTGCTTTACCCATCTATATCCAGGCCCCTTATAGTTTAGCTAGCCCTCGCATTATTAGCATATCAACGTAGCTGAAGTGAGGATGGCACTGTACCACAGTTTCACTGCCCAGGATGGTTGTGTATGCCTTTCAGACGCTCATGACACAAAGCCCAGCAGTTCTGAGTGCCCTGACATGACTTTTCCAGTTGCACTCTTGGTTAGAAGCCACTGTCTTGCACCACATGATACTAGGAATTTGCAATTTTTCAGTCAGCGTACCAGCGCGTGTATCTCGGAGCCTGCCTCCTGTACATATCCAGTTATCGCATATTCTGTAGCCCTATTCCAGTGCTTTCGAATGATACCGGTTTTGTGCAGCGCGGGGGGGGGGGGGGGGGGTGAACAAAAATGTACTAAGAAAAACCGCACCCCTCTCGCGCGAAGCACGATTGAACCGTCCGTACAAAACGGCTTCTGTAGGCCAAGCGGTAAGCGCCTGCAACTTGAAACGTGGGATATAAATAGCAGAGGTATAGGCCTATAAAACCGCTGGCAAACCAGGCGCGTCCAGCTGCTGACTTCGTGGTACTAGGTCTTGCAAACACACCGGAAGCTATAGTGCCGTTAATTAAGCATTGGAATTTTCCTACCTATACATTTTCCGTTTCTTCAAAAACTGTCCGTATACTGCCATCTGCGGAACGACTGTGTGAACTGGATGGTGGGACGAATACCGTTGAGATTGTCAATCTTCTCGACAAAAATAGGTTAGACAACGAGGTAGAGGTATCTGCAGCAAGGTTACTATAACTGAGAAAGCCAGTGACTTATTTGAAGTTTAGGGCTTCAGTTGTGACAGGCAAATCAGGAATAAAGATGAGGTATCTGAATCTGATAGATACCAGCAGGCATATAACTATCAGATTTAAATACCTTATAGGCATACTTCAAAGGATATTATTCATGGCTGTAGGTCTAAATGCTGAAGATATCATCCATGCGCCTCTGAAAAGATTGAGTTGCTTCTTTGCAGCTAAAAAAAAGTCACTTCATGCATCACGCAGAAACATCTTTAGCCAGCCCCCCATCTTCTTTCACCTTGGTGAAATATTGAAATATAAGAACGACTCATAATATAAGTCCATTTTTTGACAACTCTACAATGCCTGTGAGCTTTCACTACTCCAGCTGAACATTACTCTTGTCCCTTCTGATATAGTATTGGCTAGTTATAGTCATGAGCCAACATCGGCTGACTCCTCCTTCTACCCTCTTTTCTAGGTCCTCGTACCCAGGCGTATTACATAGGGAATAAGTGCGCCTGGTATCCACTGTTTGTGCATGCACTTAATTTCCCAGCATTCCGTGGCGATAGGATACCACCGTGGCATATCCGCGGTATGATGACGTCAATACTGCATACGTGGCCATATTATCAATTGTGCACGCGATAATGGCTGCTTGTACAGAGGACTTCGATCGCTCGATTTCTTGCGTCTAACGATGACACTGAAACTTGAGCAGAGACTCAGAGCGTCTGCAAAATCCATCTACGAAGGGAAAGACCTTTTTCTCTGGCTCCCAACTGGCTTTGGTAAGTAATTGTACTATAAAGGACTACCATTCGTGTTTGATGTGAAGCTTGGCAGGCTAACTGTCAATAATACTAACAGACTAGGCACGAGCAAGTTCAACGGGAATCTTCATTGTCACAGTATATCTGTAGTAAATATTTCCGCGTGGACGAGTCGGACGTCATTGTACATGTCCAATAATTGTGACAACGTCACTTGATACACGCCTACTGAAATCCATGTGGACTTAGTGCACTAATTACGCGCATGCGCGAACAGTGGATACCAGGCACACTTTTCCCAATTTTAATGCGCCTGGGTACGAGGCTAGGTCCTACACAAGCTATGTACCTAGCTAGAATATGTTCATGCAGTATAAGGGAGCTGCAGTGAATAGCCCCATAAATAGAAATGAGGTTTTGAACACCAAATTAGTGCATGTGCGCATTAGCTAAGGAAGTGATACTGTAACTAAATTGTGCCCATTCATTGTGTATTACTCCAGCAACAACTGTTAGAGTATGAGGCTCTCTGCTCCAGAAAGGCTGAATGTGCTGAAAAGGAGAAAGAAATGGAAGAGAAACTAAAGGAATTTAAAGAACAGTTTGGTGTGAGTGTGCTCTGAAAATTGACAATTTTCGGCCTCCTAATAGATTTCTTCCTCATATCACACAGACCAAAGAGGCCGAATTCCAGCATGCACATGAGCTGCTTGAGAAGCAGCAGAAAGTGGTCACTGAGCTGGAATCAAAGCTTCGAGTACAGGAGGTATTAAGTCAATAGCATGATAGCAGGTGTAGATAGTCTTTAAAGCTAATTAATTATTTGAGTTAAAAGAGTAGTGAAATCCCTGCATCCCTGTAGGAATGGCAGCACTTGCCCTTAAAAAATTCTTAACTGGTCTGAGCTTATTTTCAAAGTGATTGTTTTACACACATTCTCAGATGGAAATAGAAGGGCTGGAGAGACTCTCTAAAGCCAAGGACAAGCACATTCAACAGAAGGAGGCTGAAAAACTGCAGTTTGAAAAGGAGATTAGACAAAGGATAGAACAACTTCTCAGAGATCGAGAAGATCGCAGTGACCCAATCCAAATAAAGGTACACTGCTTAAAGTATAGTATACTGTCTACAATCATGCCACTGGATTGTATATACGTTATTGTGGTAAGCCTAAGTGAGCCCCACACTAGTGTGTTTTATAAGATAATTTTTGTGCTTGCGATGTACCAAAGTGTGTAGTATATGTGCCCATTGAATAATGAGTGCTAACAGAGGAGAAGAGTAAGTCAGAGAGATCAATGCGAAGAGGCTACGAGCATGAGTGAGCCCTCACCATTTCAGTGTGGCTTGCTGACGGCCTGTAGACTGGCGTACAAATATGACAGCTCTCCTAGCTCTAGCCCTCCTCTCGTGTACGTATATCTCGTTGGTGACCTGTACTCTCAGCATCACTGAAGCCTGGTCCCTCCTGCTGCAGCCTAGTGATAGTCTCCGTTACTTGCTACAGCCGTGTATGCAGGTCCAAATACTGCGTGGTCACATGAAAAAGTTTCGAACGTTGAATTGGTTCACAGATATGTGGTAAATATACTGAAAAACTCTCTGTGGACTTTGTACATGGGTGGTGCTTTTGAGACGTGCTTACAAGTCACACTTTAAATCATGTAGCCCTGGGTGGTGCAGTTTGACTTAATACATGATCCTGTATATATGCTAAGGTAATGTTTTTGCATACAACAGGATCCATCATGTGGCAGTGAGGATCAAGAACAGCTTGAAGATGCAATCGGGCAGAAATTAGAAGATCTTAAAGAGGGGTCAGAGCTGAAAGAGGAGATACTGTTGAAACTGGGAGAGCTTACGAGTTCTCCACTAAGTGAAATCTTTGAGGTATGTCATGCAAATGGCTACTTGCGTGGCAGCATGCATTAGTTTAGAGGAGCAAAAACAAGTCATGCACCTAGTAAAAGCGGTTCTGCTATGACACTATTATTGCTCTTTATGCAGTTTTTTCTTATTGGAGAGGGGGGAGAGAGTTTTGCCAATAGTGATATTGTAACAATTGGCTTTCTAATCATAATTCTCTGCTATACATAATTATAGGTTAAACCATGCCACCTAGGGCTGTATGGGATTTATAGCGCACGAGTGCAATAATTATCTAATTAGAGCCTGAAGGTGAAGCCGAGGACTCTAATTAGGGCGAGCCTGAGCGAGCCCCAAACTTAGCGACTTGGCTGTGCAATTGCTGTCCATCCGTCCGTTTGGTACGTACGTCATTCCGAAACTACGTGCAATGTTCTATATTTGCGGCCTTGTTATAAATTTCTTTGGCCGCGTGCAAGTGCGTATAGCTATTGTACTGAACACGCATGAAATAGCAGCAACTAGGCTCACTGACAGCGTGAACGGGAGAGGAACCACCGTGCTTCTGAGCCAGCAAGCCAACAGAATGTAAGGTTCGTTGGAAGACCAGCATAGTTTGCTAGCTAAATGGCATATCAGTGGCTACCAGACATGGGCAGTATGACCCGTCATCAATCTGGCAGGATATTGACGCTATAGCTTGCCATCACTGTGCCCAATTGGCTTAAGAGCTATTCAGTTTCTTTACTTTTGACTTCTATGCTTGTGAAAAGATTCATCATGCTTAATAGTGTACTGCAGTGCTTGCTGGCTAGCACTACACTCCGATGCTCCCGCTCTGCTACCGGAGGACGATGGTCCTCATTACTCTGAGCAGAGACCATAGAACATACTGACATTCTCCAAATTATTGTTCCTCAAGTTACTCTATCACTGCACAGATTCTGAATTTGTACATGCACACTTTTCTTCATTGTCATCACATTTTCTACTGCACGCTATACATGCTTCGCAAAGGCTCGCCCCACTATGCCCTGCATATCACTAGTTAGTTATTGCATGAGTGCGCTATCAAATCCCTTAATGTACATTACCATGGCAACCACATTTTCCCACACTTATAGCACTCAAAGGAGGCCACATACAGGGATCATTGCTATACCAATGTACATTAAATCAGTTAAAGGTCAGTTTGGGTGAGGGGTTAAAATCCTCGGGTTCGCCTCAGACTTTAAATTCCCCTCACCCAAACTGTCCTTTAACTATTACATATTGCCCAGTCAGTGCCTTTGATAGTATGGCTTCCAGGACTACAAATGTAGGTATACTGTGATAATGTAAGACGGGTACCAGTGTGGTAATTACTGATGACTTTACCACCACTGAATAATTATTTTGTCTAAGAGTCCCAAGACTGAAACCAAGCTCAAGCCCTCTGACAGTACAGTTGGCATGGAAGAGAAGGATGAGGATGAAGTACAGCCAAAACCTAAGGTAAAAGGATAAAAAAAATGTACCCTACATGAAAGTGAACATTAGTTCTTCTGTGTTGCATCCCACATAAAATTGTGTCATCATGTTTGTAATGGAAGTACGTACAGGTGGCAATTGGCAGAATAGTATATAGGGGGATTCTGTTTAATTTTGCCATTTTGCTAGTTGTTTAAAGTGACGAAATTATACCAGCGATATTTTTCTGTTGATGAAAGTTATTATCATCTCTGCCAAGTGAATCAGGTTAGCTCATTACTCGACAAAGATACATGCAAGTTTCTGCTGTGTCACAGTGAACTCACTGACCTTGCAGGCCATAGTCTTGCAAGACCAGACCATTCACAATGGCACTGTGCCATCCTTGTATGCGAGTCATGCAAGTGACCTTGCTACTAGTGATCAAAGAAAGGACGACAATGGTGGTATCCATTCAATCTCTATGATCCAGTCAGGTTATCTTCCAGCAACTCAAGCTTACTACTGCACATTAACAGAACTGGTGGCATTTCTCCATGGCGAAACATATTTCCTATATGGCAGTTTCACAACAGATGACACTTATACCTCTACATTTTATAGTGATACCTAAGATAAGAGATTCCACTTTGGTAGCCTTGAGCAGTAAGTGCAGTCCAATAGTAGTATAATGGAACTGTAGCCCCTACCCCAGTTTTGTTAGCAATGATGAATGACATCATGAATATCAAGAATGTTATTGCAATACGCGAATAGCTACAAAGTAAGTCATAAAGCTGTAATGGTACTAGTGTGGCAGTAGGCAATAGTTTTGGGGAACAAAAACAAGACATGCACCTGGCTAAAGTGTTTCTGCTTTAGCACTATTATTGCTATTTATGCAGCACTTATTATTTTTATTGGGGGAGAGAGGTTGCCAATAGTGATGTTGCGACAGTTGTCTTCCTAATCAGAATTCTCTGCAATAGGTAAAGAATGTAAGACAGGTACAGTGTCGTACTAATGACTTTATCACCTCTAAACTTATTTGCAGCTGAAAAATGTAACAAGCTCTAATGGAGTAAAGAAATTGCAACAAGAAATGTCTGAGAGCCCCAGCCCGCAGGCCTCTCACAATGAGACTGAAACCAAGCGCCAGTCATATGAGAGTACAGTTGGGATGGAAGAGAAGGATGAGGATGAAGTTCAGCCGAAACCTAAGGTTAGGTATGCATGCTGGAAGGATCACAATAAATTTCACACTGTATGAATCAAAGTGAACAGTAGTTCTTTTGTGTTGCATCCCACACAAATTGTGTCATTGTGTTTGTGAGTACAGGTGGCAATTGGCAGAATAGCATATAGTGAGATTACTGGCCTTGCATGCAGGCCATAGTCTTGCAAGACCAGACCATTCACAATGCATCCTTGTATGCGAGTCATGCAAGTGACCTTGCTAAAAAAAGACAACAATGGTGGTATTCCTGAATATTCTTCAATCTCTATGATCCAGGCAGGTTCTCTCCCAGTCACTGACTACTGCACATTAGCTATGAACTGGAGGCCTTTTGGCAAAATCTGCTAGAAATTAAACTGTTCAACTACTGCATAGTGGAAAATTTTCGCTGGGGGGGGGGGGGGGGGGGGGGGGATAGAATTCCGCCAATTTCACCAGTCGGTTCCCGCGACTCGGGCTTAACTGCACGTTAAATAAAATCAGAACATTGGAAGCATGCTCAATAATAAATCTGGTGAATTTTTTCTGCATTATTTTGCAACTGCATTTAACAAAATATTTCCCTGGCTATGCGCTAGTGTATTTTTGTGCATTAACAAATTCATCAGTTCAAGAGTCATAGTTCTATGGAGTGTAGTGTCAGGATGAGTGAAAGGTTAGTTACAATTTAGTATTCTTTGCCCTATCACTGTGTAGGAATGGGCTTTCTCAGCAACCACTGACATGCAGTGGTAGCTGCTGCTCCTAACTTGTACTCTATCTTGCCCATATACCGTAGACTCGGGTTATCAAGCGCATGCGCTAGTTGGGACAATAGCAAAAATATATGCGCTTCATAACGAAGTGCGCTACATAATGGGGGTTAAAGGTTGACCACGCCTAGTTTTTTATGACGTCATTGCGGCAAACTTACATGAAATTGTTGCTGATATCGGTAGCAGATTACCAACTACCGATATAGAATCGCAGTTTATTAAAGCGGTCGGCGATGTAACTCGGCGGAAAGCTGTTGGAGATGAAAATAAGCGGAGAGCGGTCTGAGATGAGAGTGTGCTCGATCAACTTGAATGAGGATCGGTGCATGCTTGCTCCCTCTATAGGCCTTTGACTTAGCTAGCTAGCAACCTGATGACTGGGCAGTTGCAAAGAGATCCCTAAAAAGTTATCCTCTCACTTAGCTAGCTAGCTGCTAGCAGTCTCCGTTCGATTCTGTGTGCAGTTGCTCCACCCCATATTACGTTTAATTGGAATGTGCGCCTCTTAACGAGGTTTTTGCGGCTTTGGGCCAAGAAGCGAGCATGCGCCTGATAGCGTAAGTATGCTACATAACAAAGTGCACCTGATAACTCGAGTGTACAGTACCTTTTTCAACACGGTGTCTCATTTCTGTAGTTTAGCCTTATACATAGAAAGGCATTCCTCTACTTGTAGAAAATGAGACACCAAGGCACCTATATCTAGCTGTGGTTGTATACCGTTCACCTTTGCATGATAGCTGACTAAGGCATGCTCTCTACCACCTTGACTGCAATTAAATCGCAACTGTATGTCAGAGAGTATGTCTCTCACTGATTCTGTGAATATAAGTGGATTTGGTTTTCAGGTATAACCTTTACAAGTTTATCACTTGACTTGTCTGTTGGCTTTATATGGTGCCACTTAATTCCATAGAAGGACCGGTGTATGCTTCACCCTTTACAACTATCAGAAACGTGCCATCAACAGTTGCCATAGAGCGCTGAAGTTTCAAGGCACACACATTTTTCAGTTTTTGCAGTTGCCGTCTTAGACTACGAAAATTAAGTTCCCAAAATGTTTTGCACTATGTATGTAGCATAGCAATCAAAGATGATTGGTTGGCGAAATTTATATTTATTTCCGCAAAATGTTCAATGCGACCAAACCACAAAAATTTGACTCCTCAAAAATTTGATGCCATACCGTATCCTGCTCTTATGAAAAACTGTTACAATTGGTCTGTATATTCCTCCCAATAATCACCTTGAAATTCGAATGTTCTACCTGCCCTATCATGGCAGTAGCTATTCTTGTCACTGGTTACCCATCATTCTTAGGACATAAGCACACATGAAATGAGCCTTCATGAATACACACCACATATGTCCCACTGCAGGTGCACAACTCTGCCTCCAAGTTTAAGGCACTTACTAAAACCAGAGGAGCCAGCAAGAAAAAATCAGCTGGAATATTCAGAAGGATGTCATTAGATAGCAAATCCTCGAAGCCAAAGGTAGAGAGCTGAGTCCAGATGATATTCTTCCTGAGTTGTACAATTTCAGGGAATCTATGACTTTTCAGACTTTCATAATATTGCATATTGTATCAACAGTATCTGCTACTTAGCGAGGGTTTCATACAGAATTTTTGGCTGGGGGTGGTGACTATATTTGCATTGTAACAGATGCAATGGAGTGCAAACCATACTGTCCTGAGATTAATTCTGGTGGGTTTTGGCAGCTAGCTGAAGGAAGATTCCAGTATATACACTCCCCCTCCCTCTGTATGAAAGCCTGATAACATATTACAGTTGCTATCTTGGTAAGAATATCTGTGGCTAATTATAAGATGCTTGAAATTTGAAACCATATTGAATCTTTACATGCAAGAACGTCTGCCTTTGCTATAGGTGCAGGAAAGAGCTTCTATCATCTCCGGCAATCAGAGCATCAAAATTGTTGCAGTTGGCGATGGAGCTGTAGGGAAGTCATGTCTACTTATTACATACACCACAAATGGATTTCCTCGAAGCTGCATACCAACTGTTTTCGATAACTACTCTCGTGATGTTGAGTTTATAAAGCGAAGGTATAGGTTTACTCTGAATCTTGGTTTCTTTGATACTGCTGGTCAGGAAGACTACGATCGACTGCGACCACTCTCCTATCCCCAAACTGACGTTTTCTTACTCTGCTTCTCTGTGATTTCACCTGCATCATTTGAAAATATCACTGCAAAATGGTATCCGGAGGTTCAACACTACGGTTCCAGTTGTATACATCTCCTAGTAGGATTGAAGAAAGATCTTCGAGATGATCCTGAGACGACAGCAAAGCTTTTGGAAGAAAAAACGGCTCCAATTACCGAACTCCAAGGGAAGGCTCTTGCGAAGAAGTTGAGAATGGAATATGTGGAATGCTCTGCTCTGACCAATGAGGGAATGAAGGAAGTTTTTGATACTGCAATACTTTTATTTCTAGACCATCAATACACTGAAGAAAAACTTTCCAAAAAGTGTGTAATTCAGTAACTATGGAAGACTAACTTTAGGTTGTACACTATTATACTGTATGTTACCTCTATATGAGCAGTATTTTGTAAGTTGAGGAAGGCTAGTTTTATGATTGTGAGTGAAAACAGTACAGAACATATTGGAGACTTAGAAGCTACAACTGCCACCTCACCACATTATTGACCGACCCATATCGTTATCACCAGTGTTTTGAGCCACCCATAAACAAGATGTAATGCTTCAATTTGAGTCCCAGGTACACACTGAAACCCATACCGCTCACTTCACACAGAACTTGCAGTCCTAACTATGAATATTCTGGACCCTTATATAGCTACCCCTGAATGCTTCAACGAAACTTTAGAGTTTTCCAGCTGCATGGGTGAAACCGCTCTGTCACTATAAGACTACTTACTATCTGCAAGAAATGAAACAAATACCCTGTATATGCACCTAGAAGAGTTAACCAGCATTGAAGAACATATATAGAAAGACGCTGAGTACGTATACTATCATTTTTATATACATGTAGAACAAAAACATCATCTTAACTGCATTATATATAGAAGTTTTGTTGAAGAAGAAAAACTGCCAACTGCATGTTTGCAGTGATTGTATTCTGGATGTTATATGTAGCTAGGGGTCTTGTTTACTGCAATTTGCTATCGCTCTTTTTGCAAGTGTTCAGCATGCCTGATGAAAAAATACACAAACATTGGAGCAGTAGCCCATAACATTGTAAATCCCCTCCGAACTCTATTTAAGGAAAAAGCACTTTTCCAAAAAGTGCAAAAAGTAGTCAGTAGGGATGCACTTCCACCAAAAAACAATTCCCCAAAAACCAATTAAACAAGTGACAATGCACATCGCAATGCAATCAGTCTGAATCTATACAGATAATGTGCATGTGCACTGAAACTCAACAACAACTACTCATCATTATCAACATTCCTGTTGAAGAAACAACATTTTGAAGACTCCATATTTGTTTGCGTTAGCTGTGACTGTGTTGTGTATGTTTCTGTTGAATATGTGGTGTTAAAGTGTTTCAGTACATGTATGTCTGATGACAAACTACTGTATACACTACATGTTATTCTGAAAGTAAACACAGCAATTATTTTGTAAACCTTAATGCACTTTAGCAACAACCAACTGATTATTCTTTCAGAAATAACCTTTTTTGGCTGCACATGAGTTCATGTTTGCTGTAATAGTGTTGTATGACATTGTGTGTTTTTGTTGAATGTCATATTATACATTTTCAGTATGTCTGATGACAAAATATGTATTACACTTATGATTACAAACACAACTACCATGTAAACCTGAAATCCTGAATGCACTTCAGTAGCTTGCATTGTGAACTGTACATGTATGATGTTAAAGTAGCTACATTTTAGAGAGAACAGTTTTTCAGCTTCAAAACAATACCATTGTTGCCTCAAGGGAATGTGGCACTATATGTAACAAATTTGATTGCTCACAGGGCTAGACCAAAGTTAGACCGCCACCTTAAATATAATAGAGCAAAATGTGTGAATTCTTAGCATTAACGAGCATAACTACATCATACAAACTGCTTTCCTCTACAGCCCCAGAATTGCTGTACTGCCAGTTATATGTAAATTTACTGTTTCCATAATTGTTACAATAATGGCTGAGGTTACGATTAAAATGTAGACAAATGCTACTGTAACATTTATGTTGCTGTGGTATTCCACATAGCTAGAGGGTCTCATGGGAAGCAAGTGACTGGATACACCGGTAGCACACTTCGAACTATCTTGTATTTATGATATAACTAGAATAAATCTGAGTACTTCCAAGTGGCAATTGCAACAATACATGAAGCTAAAACTGATGCACTAAACCATGGTAGCACAAGTAAGCTCTGGCAGCTTTTTGCAGGTTATGCTTTTTATAACTGGTGAGCCACGATAATCTACGTATTTTCTGGAATAAATTATAGCGCCCGGGCATTTATTTCCTTAACTACTCTGTAGATCCAGAGTGGCACAACAGAGGCCTGGGAGATGCAGCTTAGTACGATCCAGACCGGTGTGTCTATTTTGATGGAACATCCAAAACAGAAACTGGATAATGTGATGAAACTCCGGAATCACCATTCTGAGGTGTTTACAACATATCACTATTCTGTCATCATAAATATTTGGGCTTCATTTGCGTTTTTAGTTCTTAAATCTGCAGGACAGTTCTCTTCACTGAGCAGTTAACAAAAATTAATAGTCTCCACAATGCAGGAGTGGCTTATTAGAGTATTTGCAGCAGTAGCCATTGTCACGTGGAGCTCAAACAATGTGACAGCTGCCCTCTCCTGTTCTCCTGGGTTTGTGCCTCAAGGTGACGACTGTGTTTGTGGGGACTGGCCCAATGGAATGATCATCTGTGATGAAGACTCAAAGAAGGCCTCAATGCAAATTGGGTACTGCATGACATACAGCAACGAGACTGGAGAAGTGAGAGCCGGAGGTTGTTTACAAAGCTTCTTCAGAAATGATTCGTACAAATTTTACTATTCCCTTCCTAGTGAAGTGTTCCACCTCAACGACCGAGTGTGCAGCCCAACCAATAGCAAAGGTATACTCTGTGGAGAGTGTCAGGATGGTTTTACTGTTTCACCCACCTTCATTGTTAACTGTATCAATTGTACAGGTGCCTCTCACTCCCATGAGTGGATTAGAGCTATCGCTATTAGATATCTACCAATTACTTTTATCTTATGTGTTTCCATTATATTTTCGATCAGCTTTGTTTCTGGACCCATTAATTCGGTAATCTTTTTTGGCCAAGTCACTACAACAAGTTACCATATATCCTTTCTTGCTAGTGTTCTGGGATCCCAAGGCACATATTATTCAAATAGAATATGGACAACAGCAGTAGCTGCAATTTACGATACTTTGAACTTGAAAGTTTTGAATAATTTCATAGCCCCTTTATGCCTGACAAACCACCTCACGAGGTTGCAAGCACATACACTTGATAGTTCAACAGCATTCTATCCATTAATTATTATTTCATTTGTGTATGTCTGCATACAGCTACATAATCGAAACTTTTGGCCTGTTGTTTATTGTTGGAAACCCTTTCTAAAATGCTTCTTCTACATTCGAAGGAGTATTCATCCGAAAACTTCAGTCATCGATACATTTGCTACTTTTATTCTCCTTTCTTATGTAAAGCTAATGTATACTGCTTGGAGAATATTACTACCTACATATGTATACAATGGACATGGCCACAGGCTCAGCAACTTAGTTGTGTACATCAGTACTGATATCCAGTTTTTTCACAAGAAGCACCTTCCGTTTGCTATCCCTTCTATTTTTATACTATTAACATTTACAACTATCCCTCCAATTGTGCTTACTTTTTATCAAAGTTCATTTCTTCAAAAGTGCATCTTGCGATGCAATATGAACCCTCAAGCTCTTCGTACGTTTGTTGAGACATTCCAAGGGTGTTACAAGGATGGCGTAACAAGTGGCACACGAGACTGCCGATACTTCGCAGGACTCTATTTCGTCCTTCGCATAATCGTTGTTATACTCTCTCTTGCTAATATTCATTTGTTCATCTTGTGCTCTTCTGTTCTTTATTGGTGTACAGCACTTTTATTTGGATCTGTTAAGCCTTACAAGAATCACATGTACAATTTCATAGATGCTGCGATACTGGGCCTAATGGGCACTATCTATAGCTTTATCTCATTAAACATTGCCTATGTGTTTTTGACAGGACATTCTTCAACAGTTTTGCTGGTGTTAACTGATGTATTGTATACACTTCCACTGCTGTATTTGGTCCTGTTCATCATGTATTCGGTTGTAAACAGGAAAACAAACTGTATGCAGAGGCTCAAAGACTGCATTATATCAAGAAAGAACAATTTTGAAATTCCACATAGACTGCAAAACCCAGAGGAGTATGAAGAATTGACTGAAGAAAACAAAGTGGAATGCCCAGAGCCATTGAGGGCAGAGCACAGCAGCAACACTTACGGAAGCTTTTGAGAACAGTCGTGTTGTATATCAAAATCTTTTACACTCACTGCACTTTAATCTTGCATTGGTTACACAAGTTACATTCAGTTGATGAAATGTGTAACTATGCATGACTAAGATTCCTTTTCATGCTCATGCACATGTCATGTGTGAGATCATCAATATTCAATGGATTTTTCATCAGGATGTGTACAGCTTATGTTTCAGTTATGTGCTTATTACTGCATTTCTGCTTTTCTGCTACATCCCATTTGCTGCAGACGAGCAATAATTATATAGCTGTTTATCCACTGCCCATAATTGTAATCACTGGTTGTGTTGTATGTAAAGGTACATTGGTGTTTTGTGGATATGAAAGCCATACACAAGACTGTAGGTGGTATGCAGCAGTGCACTTGTGGTGTTGGATGATAATATACATTGTGATTGCAATTACTCTTTCAGAACTTTTGCTATACTACTATTTTGCTCTCCTCATTTTTAATTACTGTATTTCATCCCTACAAGTCTCAACACTGTTATTTTGTCATGATTTTTGTACTTGTGTCAAATATGGCATGTGTACCATACTAAAAGAACATGATATCACTGCTGGGGCACACCCTGCCACTCTATCTTGGAATGAGGCAAAATCATAACCTGCATGGGAATGAGACTGGAGACTGACAGACTGCATGGTTGCTCATGCATGCAGGACCTGTACCATACTGTATGGCCTCATGCAGTCTCAGCTTGGCAAAACAGATTATAATGAAATGCTTACTGCTTTTATTGAGCTTATCTAGACTGCATATTAACTGAACTTACACTTGCAACAGCCAGCTATATTTTTTGATGATGGCCATATACAAGAAAGCCATCAATAATGGAATACTCAAAAAGTGATAAAATATTACTTGCATGACTGATGTACATGTAATTTACTATATTATCTCTGACGTATTGCGCTACATGTAGTACCTATTATAGAAACTCAAAAAAGTAACTCAAAGATAGTTATAGTTGCTTTCATGCTTTCTTACTATACATGCACACCATTCAAGAATATTCAATCCCCAAGATATTACACTCTCTACTTTCAGTACACAGTTTTGGAGTAATAAATTACCCATTACGTGTTGTAGAGTGTGCACAACAGTGGCTTGGGAGTTGTAGACCTGCTGATTCTGATGGCATATTGAAAACAAAAACAGGAATAAACAGGATATAGCTAACTAGTGATAAAATACTGAAATTCTCTTACATGATAATTATAGAGAAGGTGTTTAGAGGGATTTATAACAAACACAAATAGTAGTACACTGGATGTTATTATATATACTTTTATAGTTCGTTTGTGTTGTTAGTTTTTTCTGTGAAAATTTATCTCACTGAGCAGTTAACAAAATAGTCTCTACAATGCAGGAGTGGATCGTTAGAGTATTTGCAGCAGTAGCCATTGTCACGTGGAGCCCAAACAATGTGGCAGCTGCCCTCTCCTGTTCTCCTGGGTTTGTGCCTCAAGGTGACGACTGTGTTTGTGGGGACTGGCCCAATGGAATGATCATCTGTGATGAAGACTCAAAGAAGGCCTCAATGCAAATTGGGTACTGCATGACATACAGCAACGAGACTGGAGAAGTGAGAGCCGGAGGTTGTTTACAAAGCTTCTTCAGAAATGATTCGTACAAATTTTACTATTCCCTTCCTAGCGAAGAGTGTGACCTCAACGACCGAGTGTGCAGCCCAACCAATAGCAAAGGTATACTCTGTGGAGAGTGTCAGGATGGTTTTACTGTTTCACCCACCTTCATTGTTAACTGTATCAATTGCACAGGTGCCTCTCACTCCCATGAGTGGATTAGAGCTATCGCTATTAGATATCTACCAATCACTTTAGTCTTCTGTGTTACCATGGCACTTTCAATCAGTATTGTATCAGGACCCATTAATTCAGTCATCTTTTTTAGCCAGGTCACTTCATCAAGTTATAATATAGCCTTTTTTGTTAGTGTTCTGGGATCCCAAGGCACTTCTTCTTACTCAAGTAGAGCATCGACAACAACAGTAGCTGCAATTTATGATTTTTGGAACTTGAGAGTTTTCAGTTTTATCATACCTCCTATATGCCTGACAAACCATCTCACTAGGCTGCAAGCATATGCACTTGAGGGTATCACAGCATTCTATCCACTGTTTCTCATCCTCTTCCTTTTTTTCTGCATACAATTACATGCCCGGAATTTTAGGCCTGTTGTATTTTGCTGGAATCCCTTTCTTAATGTTTTCACTACATCCAAAGGAGTATTGATCCAAAAACTTCAATCATTGATGCATTTGCCACTTTTATACTCCTCTCCTATGTGAAAATAATGGTTGTTGCAGGGAAGATGCTACTACCTTCAAATTTGTACGATGGACATGGACACAAACTCAACACATTAGTAGTGTATATCAGTACAAATATCCATTTCTTTCACAAGAAACATCTTCCGTTTGCTATCCCATCTGTGCTTATACTACTAACATTCACAGCTCTCCCTCCTATTGTTCTTACTTTTTATCAATGTTCACTGTTCCAAAAGTGCCTCTCACGATGCAAGATGAACTCTCAAGCTCTCCATACGTTTGTTGAGATATTTCAAGGGTGTTACAAGGATGGTATAACAAGTGGTACACGAGACTGTCGATACTTTGCAGGACTCTACTTCATTCTTCGCATAGTTATTTTTACACTCTCTCTTGCTAATATTCCATTGTTTGTCTTGTGCTCTTCTGTTCTTTATTGGTGTGTAGCACTTTTATTTGCATCAGTTAGGCCGTACAAGAACCACATCTACAATTTTATCGATGCTGTGATACTAGGCCTAATGGGCACTATATATACCTTTATCACATTCAATATTGCCTATGTATTTTTCACTGGGCATTCTTCAACATTTTTGCTGTTGTTAACTGATATATTGTACACCATTCCACTGCTGTATTTTGTTTTGTTTGTTGTGTACTGGATTATCAACAGAAAAACTAACTGTATGCAGAGGCTTTTTCAACGATCAATACAGGACCATTTTGATATTGCACATAGACTTCAAAACCCAGAACAGTACGAAGAATCAACTGAAGGAAACAAAGTGGAATGCCTAGAGTCATTGAGGGCAACGCACAGCAGCAACACTTACGGAAGCATTTGAGAACAGTTGTGTTTTGTATTATAAATACTTAAACAGATTTTATACTCACTGCACGTCTAATCTTGCAATGTTAACGTAAAAGATTATTCAATAATTATACACGACTATATAGGATGCATGAACTTCTAGCTTTATGCTCATGAGCATATATGTATGTTAACTCATACTAAACTCTACAAAAGGTTTGAGTGTGAGTTCTTTGATACTGAATGATTTGTCATCATGATAAGTAGACATGTGACTTGACTGCTTAGGTTTCAGTTCTGTGTGTATTACGACATTTCTGCTGCATCCCATTTCACTCTAGGTATTCTCATCTTAAATCACTTTTAGCTTCCACACCCAGCATACATTCTCACATGTCCACAGTCCAGGCAATAGCATTATAGCTGTTTATCCCCTGGTCCTAATTGTAATCGCTGCATGGCTGCACTGTATGTAAGGGTAACAGCTATACATTGGCTATGAAAGCCATATACACAGGATTATAGGTTGTTTTTAGAGGAGAGGTACCGAGGCTAGGTGGTATGTAGCAGTGCACTTGTTGTCTTGGATTATACATGTCGTTATGATTGCAATAGCTCTTTCAAAAGTATGGCTAGTTACTGTACAGTTCATCCCACAAGTCTCTAGTTATTTTTCTTGATATGGTTTTCGTACTTGTGTCAGATATGGCACATGTATCACACTGAGAAATAACTCAGTTTCAGATATCTTGGATATAATTGGTATCATTTTAGTGATTGTTCCACCTTTACCAGTATATGCATGACTTCAAGTCTTATACAGGCTACTATCTCAGTGTAGCTACAAACAGACTACTGAAAGGTTAAGGCTTGGCTACTATGCTAGAAAGTGCTCATGGAGATTCACAAGACTTAGAGACAGAATAGTTTACAACCATCCCAGGAAAAGTAGTCTGAGGCTACTCACTACTAATGGAAACTGAAAGAAAAAACTGTATACCTACATGTAGGACAAATGATTATCTTACTGTTATCGGTAGTGTTGTTTGAGTGGTGGGGGGAAAACAGCTATGACTACAAGTTTTCTGTGAATGTATTCTGGATGTTATCTACTTTGTTTACTACTGTGCAGTGCAACTTGCTACTTTCTGTTTCTACAGCATGTCTGATGACAAACATTACAGCAGTAAACCACAACATTGTGAATCCCCTCTGAACTCTAAGGTGTTCTTCAGAGCTTGTCACCAACATTTCAGATTGTATAGTGATTCTCAAATAGTATGCTGTGGCCAATGCTTTCTCTAGTTCCAATGCAAGCCGCTCTTACGTTAGCATTTCTATACTGTAGCTATCACTCTTTGCCTATGCTAATATGCATTGGGAGTCACTGAGTATCAATTGCAGTAATTAGGCAAGTTTATTAGGTGAGGTACATTCACTGTTCCAAGGCTTACGGTGGCCCTGGAGGTCACTCCACGTTCCATACTCTGATCACCACGTTCCAATAGTCCTCACTCCTCATTCCAATAGTTCTCACTCCTCATTCCAATAGTCATCACTCCTCATTCCAATAGTTCTCACTCCTCATATCATACGTACTTCCAAAATTATGAACTTTGAACTTTGATTCTCACTCCCCGCTCCTCACTCCAATAGCTCTCGTTCCAGTATATCCAGTGTCGCGCGCGCATGCTGGTACATGGTGCAGATACGTTATGATATTATTCAATGTTCTTTAATTGGAATACAAAACGAACAGCAATGCTGGTGGGGACTATTTCACGGAACGGAACGGAACGAACACGGAACGGTCTAAAACGCGGAACAATGGCCATCAGTGATCAGTGCTGCCGATTCAACGCTGTACTCACTGTGTTCTACAATGTAATAATGCCACCAGAAAATTGTGTGAGTTAGCTTACATGACATTGACTGTAGGTAGTAGTATACTTTAATTTGAATGTGTGTGTGAAGTAGCTAAGTCTACATATTGAAATTTGAATAGTCTCTGTTTTTTTATTAGGGGCAAATTATAAAACTGTAAGAAACGCATACATGGTAAGTTGTATAATGTTGCAGGCCATAATAAAAGGACATGCAGGTTGCTATGGTATTACAGTAGTAGTAGATGGAAGTTCTACAGTGTGAGTAGTCGCCACCTCAGAGTGCTAGACTGCACTTTTTACCACGTGAGCAGAACCACTTCTTAGTGGTATTCCAAAACTCTCTTGGAATATCTGGCTTGCAGATGTCATGGAACCACTCTTTGCAGGCGTGGCATTGAATCATGCGGCCTCCTGTATGGGGTTGCCTGCAGCAACAGTAAAGTGCAACTTCTGTTGTACTTGACAGTCGTTGTCTCATTCTCCGAGGTTTCTCTTTCTCTGGAAAGGATGTTAGTTTTCCTTGTTGAAAACTCTCAAAGAGGTGGCTTCTCATTTGGCTCTGATCGTACCTGATTAAGTGGGGATCCTGGCCAAGACAAAGTGCGACTGTATTTGCAATTGCAAAGAGTGCGCAGTCACCACCCCCATTCTGCCTTTGCACATCTATGAACCGTAGTTTTAAGCTAGGGCTCTTTGTGTTTAAGATTGCGGCAATTTGCTTTTTCAGAGTAGTGGATCCAGTTGAATAGGCAGGTATGCTGTCATAAATATCGACAACCCCTTCTGGACACCCAATATTTGAAGAGCATACCCAGTGTTGTTTACAAATGTTGATGATCTGGACGAAATTGGTACAGTTTGAGGTCCACTGTAACTTCACGGCAAGAACAAGGGTGTCTTGTAAACCATTCTGCTGAGGATGTTGTTTCCGTAGAAGTTTGCTAACAGCGCTAATGTGTTTGTCAGTGAGCCACTTACCGCTTAATAGCTCAACTTTGTCTGAGTCACGAAGCTCAAGACCCTTCAGCCAATATGGTGACATTTGTTGCCGCGGAACATGCGCGTCTGCATCAATGACCTCAAAGCAATCTTCTAGGTCATTTGCTGCTCCCTTTTTTAATACCTTCCTCTTCTTTCGTTTTGGGCTACAATTTTCACTTTGGAGCCTCTCATGGGATTTGTTTTGCACTTTTGCATCTATTAATGGGGGAAAAGATGAATGTGAGTAGATATTTCACTATACAGAGTAGCTCAGTAGTATGCACCTCCACAGCTGCTTTCAGATTGAGCCTTTTTAATCTCTTCCAATGAGGGCATAGGTGGGGGTAGAGGTGGGACATCCTCATCGTCAGTGTCTGCATTCATGTGTGTAAAAATTATAGCCACATGGTAGTGTATGCGTGGCCTTCTATTGCACAGATCCATCTATACCTTGAGAAAGGAAAAGACTGTCTTCTTCAATTGCAGCCAGTAGTGCAGAATCTGCACTAGATAGTATGTCCGCATTCTCCTCATTCTCAGACCAGACATTCTCATCCTCAGACTTGAGATTGTCTGCAGGTATACAATGTCTGCATGACCACAATAATATTATTATGAGAATCATTTTGAATATCTAACCTGTCAATTTAGGGCTGTGCTTCTGCTTGGCAGAAGACTTGTCTGAAGCATCACGTCTGCTTCTGCTACTGCTGTCCTTACACATCAACTCCCAGAGTATGTCAAGTGCCTCAGTAGAATCGGACATGTCTTTATCTGCACAATATGGTATGATACGATGCAAATACGGTATGATATACAGGAGTATTTGTTACTATTTAGGTGTACATTAATAATATACCATTTTTGATTTCCACATTGTGTGAAATGTATGTAATTTTTTTAACAGACCATTCAGTTATACAGACTGTTTTGTTCCCTTCACCTGCAGTGTCAAGGGCTCTGTTTGATCCTTCTTTGATTGTCACTTGAGAGCCTAGACATGGACACGTCACATTAAACAGTGATAAGACTGATTTCTACACATAAAAGCATTGGTTACCTGCTGCATCCGGAGCGGGGACAACATCGCAGTCACCTGGGCGTGGACGTTTTCTACCTGACTTCTTTTCCTTTCTGGTGCGGACATTCTTCCGGAGCTGGGTGAGGTTTAGTTTCTTCTGCCCACTCGACTGATCATCTTGTCCAATACACATTTTGGCTGCCAAAATGTGATAACATTGAGATGTGGACGGGCATGAGCAGGTTTCTCTCGGGAAGAGAGTTACAACATGAGGCTGTTTTGACCCCCATACTGTAAAAGTGTGAAGCTTTGGGTCGATGTTGATTTTGTTGCATTCCAGTACTCGCTTTGCGCGCTCCCTTTGGCTCAGCTGGTGGTTTGATGTGCTGGTGTGCTGGTGGTTTGATGCACTCCTGTCCTGATCTTGGATACCATTGTTGATGGTGGGGAGATCAGGCAAGGAAGTGTCCAGACTTCCTTTGATTCGCGCAACTATTTTCTCTGGAGCGAAGATATTGTGCTCTGGTATGAGGGATGGTTGTGCTTTGACTATACAAGAGAACTGTCGGTGCAGGTGGTAGTTTCCAAGGCCTTGTTGACCACGTGCAATCTCCACCCTGTAGTATCCCTGTAGGTAGTGCAGGGCCAAGACCATACAATCTACAGGAGCCTCCCGCCACTGTTGCAATTCTTTGAGGACATAGTTGATGCCTTCGGCCTGGTTATTTGTCACCCCACTGTAGGGATCATACACACCATGTGGCTCAATGGACCATCTTGCAATTGACTCAATATCTGGGTGTATGTTTGTACGGTAGTAGTCAAAGAATGGAGCACTCCACCTTTGAGCCATTTGTTTCAGCCTTTGTGTGTACTCTTCTCTTGTAGGGAGATGGAAAAGGGCTCTCATATCACTGAGATACACAGACACATCATCTGATGGTGCACCATGGCTTCTTAGCCACCTCATTGCATCCTGAAACAGATGATTCCAGCATCTGAGGTGAGGTGCTGCTGGTAGATACTTTCCAATGGTAGCCACATATGCCTGTTCCTCATCGGTCACTATCGGTTTTGCTGTTTTAGCAAGGGAGGGTACCAGCTTGCAGCAGATGCTGAAGAGCTCTTCGTGACATTCCTTCAATTTCCTTTCATGCAGTAGAAAGGCAGCTGGAATGACAGGGGCCTCTTCAAAAAGAGTGTGCCGAAAAGTGAGTGTTGATATGTAGAAATCCCCCAATTGAAAGGTGGTATCATAAGATAGTAACTGGGGCGAGGAAGACTCCACTAATAGCACGCGATCCAGTTCTTCAAGCAGTGCTTTATGAGCACAGACACACACTAGGTCAGGGTGTGTACGAATTGCGTGCACGAAATCTGGCATATCTGTAGCCAATTCATGGAGGTTATACAGAGCATCATGTGACAAGCGTTGCCTCTCAAGCATCTTAGATCTTATGTTCTTAACTTGTTTTGTATTGCGAGGCTGCATGACTGGAAGGTGTGTTGGGGCTGGGACTTGTGTGATATGGCTCCTGTATACCTTGGCTGTTGTGGTGTGTTGGCATTCCTTTTCTAGGCTTCTGAGAACAGACGGGCATGTTCTAATGTGTGGCCTTGAGAGGTGCTTTGTAGCATTTCCATGAGGGAACTTGATGGCAGCCTTTTCATCCCCTATGTAGTGTATGAGGATGGCCTTTGAGCTACTTGGGGTGAGTAGTTGATAAGCATGCCTCATAAATTCAGAGGATGGCCCATTTGGCGTGCTTATTTGAAAGTAGGATTTCTTTACCCTTGGATCTTTTCTAGGGAGTTGTCGTACCCCCTGATTTGTCCATCGGTACTGGTCACAGCGCCAGTCATCTGTAATGGTTAAATATAGAAAGTATAACCAGGGACCAATCAAATCTTGCTTTGATAAGAGTTTGTCTTAGGGAAGTACACTATATTTACTCATTTCACTGCCGTAGTGCTTACGCCATTGACCTCGCACCCACATATATATGCAGGCGGAACTTGGAAGATCTTCAGTCAGGGGACAAGAGAAAGAGCAACTTCCTCTTTGTAGTAGCCCAGATTAATAAAATACAGTGGAACCCCTCTAATATGGACATATTGAGGACCTGGTAAGAGTTCTGTATAGAGAGGTGTCCTCATTTCAGGGGCAGAAGTATAAACCTTTTTTTGGGACAGAGCAAAGTGTCCTTAATACAGAGGTGTTCTTTTTACAGGGGCATCTTATAAGACGGGTTCCACTGCATTTATTGCTCAGTTGTGGTCGTACTAAACAGATGATTGTATCTTTCTCCTTGCAGGCTATATCTGGTGCTGAAAGGGTGACAACTTATCTGATCAGTTGCTATTATATTAGCCATACCCCTGGCTTCCTCCTCTTGTGGAATATATTTGGGGTAGTGCAGCAAAGTGTAGGAAAGGACAATTTTATGTACAATACATGCACATGTTCAACATACCATGCTTTGTGTTGTCGTCACTCTGGAAAATGTAGATCTCACCAGCCTTTGGTTTTGCTGGTGGGAGATTTGATATACCATCAACCGGTGGGCTCTTGAGGATAGAGACAACTTCAGAAATTGCCAGTGGGGTCTCCTGGACTCGAAAGACAGTGGATACGCTCATTATACGTATAGCTGCTCATGAGTACACGTGGCCGCTTTGTATCTTGCCGCCAAAACTACAATGTACAGCCCCACCCACTCTGAGCCCCTCCCCTATACTGCAATTCCGTGTTTTAGGCCGTTCCGTGTTCGTTCCGTTCCGTTCCGTGAAATAGTCCCCACCGCAATGCTAGCTCAGTTGCTCGTGCTGTGAATCTGTTGATGTTATGGATGTTCTTGACAGTCCAGTGTGTCGCCTGCTTAAGCAGGAATGATCCCAGAGTGGACGGTAAAATAGTGACATACTTTTAAATTCGTTTAGGAGAGTAAACCTGGACAGGCTTGGAGTCCGCTGAAGTAGTAAAGACTTAGCAGTAGCGTTATTAATACGGAAATCTCTTAATTCGGGTGGATTACCAAGTACTGATGGCAGTACAAGTATGATGTAATGGTGGTCTGTTGTACCTCAGGCTGGTGCATGGAGAAGCCATAGGGTACGTTAACCCAAGATCCTTTTTTCGCTTCTCAAACCAGGCCATCCTGTTAATAGATAGATCCTTAGATGAAGGCTGGGGACAAGTAAAATTACCACAACATATCCTATGGCTCCTCCATGCACCAACCTGAGGTACGCCACAATTATGCTATATTTCTTTTACTGCCATCAGTACTTGGTAATCCGCCCAAATTAAAAAATTCCCGTATTAACGCTACTGCTAAGTCTTTGCTACTTTGCTGCCTGTCCAAGTTTACTCTCCTAGATGAATTAAAAAGTATGTTACTGTTTTACCGTTCACTCTGGGATCATTCCTGCTTAAGCAAGGGACACACTGGACTGTTAACAACATCCATAGCGGAATCTTAGCACTGGCAGCTAGCATAGCACTATTTTGTATTCCAATTAATATCGTATCTACACCATGTACCAACGTGCGCGACACCGTACTAGAACGAGCGCCATTGGAGTGAGGAGTGAGAAGCAAAGTTCAAAGTTCATAATTTTTGGCAGCATGAGGCACGAAAATGAGGAGTGAGGACTATTGGAATGAGGAGTGAGAACTATTAGAATGAGGATTGAGAACTATTGGATTGAGGAGTGAGGACTATTGGATTGAGGAGTGAGGACTATTTGAATGAGCAGTGAGAACTATTGGAATGAGGAGTGAGGACTATTGGAACGTGGTGATGTGAGTATGGAACATGGAGTGACCTCCAGGGCCACCGTAAAGGCTACTTGTACCCTGCTAGCAAGAAATACATATATAACCTTGGGATGAGGCTACACTAAATTAGCCTGGAAATGAGACTGGATACTGACAGCATAACCTTGGTTGCTCATGCAAGTGAGGTAAAATTGACCTGTACCATACTGTGAAGCAATTGATATGGCCTCAGTCTCATGACAAAACAGATTCTCATGAAACTCAAGACAGTTTCAGCTTCATTGATCTTATCTAGACAGCACATTAGCCCAAGTTTGCACTTGCAACTGTCTTCAAAACTGCATATAACTCCCCATCATATCATTGTAGTATAATTGCAGTTGGCTAGCTACATGGCTGCACAAAAAGGCAGTCATAAGTACGGACTAATTTTTGCATTGAGTTTGGTACTGTTTCATCTCTCAGTTGAGCAAGTTGAGAGGCGACACCTCTATGTGAAGCCATCTCCTGCCTTTGATGAATGCCCACTTGGTGAAGTATGTCTCACCCTCTCGGAGTATCTACAGAACGTGAGCAATTTCCTCACTTCTGATACAGCTATCCATTTCCTCCCTGGGAACCACACCCTCAGCAGTAGTGAGTCTAATCAAGATCTTCTCTTTGCAGCAAATGTCCACAATCTTTCATTGTTCGGACACAGTAATCAAGGTACTGTACTAAACTGTACTGGAAAGCTGGGGTTTGCCATTATGAATGCTGTACATATACATATATCAAACATCATGATTACCAACTGTGGCCAGACGATCACTGCTTTACTGAATGAAGTGTGTGAATACTCTCTCAATATCCACGAGAACACTAAAGCAGCTCTTGCTTTTTTTAATGTCTCTTCACTTGAACTTCAAAACATTCAAATACAGAAAAGCCATGGTTATGGTTTGTTTGGAGTGGATGTTGGGGGAAGTTCTAGTTTGACAAATTGCACATTTAGCTTTAATGGTTGGAAACAAATCGACAGTGATGAATCAAATTCAGAGACTCCTCCAGGTGGCAATGTATTGTTTGTGTATCCTTGTTCTCGGCCACTAGTACTACAGTTTCCGGAATGGAAGCATACTATAAATATCTCTCACTGTGAGTTTGCTTATGGTACAGATACCACCAGTTTAGACTTTCAACGGTGGCAGAAATCATCCCATAGAGTTAGTGGAGGGAGTGGTTTAGGATTGCTGTTCTATTGTGGGACAGCTAGTTATCATGAAATTTCCTATAGTATTGCAAACTCTATCTTTCACCACAACAAGTCACCATATGGACCTGGAGCTAATATGCTCCTACTTGTTGATACTATAACTACTGAAAAAATCGCAGAAAAGGTGATCCAAATAGATATATTAATGAATAGATGTAAGTTCCATGATGGAGAAGCTCTAGACGGTGGAGGTATATTTGTAGGGTACATAGGCTCAGGTATGTATTTAAGCAGTTACCCACTGATCAGAGTCTCGAATTGTACACTCTGTCACAACAGAGCAAGGAGTGGTGGTGGTTTGCACTTTATATCTAAACTACGTGATGGTATGTTACAGTATGAAGAAAGGGATTACCTCAGCTTGCTTTATTGTAACTTTAGTAGTAACAGGGCTGTAGAAGGAGCTGGTGTATATATTTCACTCTTGGTGATAGCGGACCGTTTTTTCTATATGTACCCAACGGCACTTGTCAACATTTCGCAAAGCACCTTCGTACAGAATACTGCAAGCAGGAGTGGCGGGGGAATTGATATTCGTTTACGCACCACAAATGATCCCATGGGATTGGGTCAATGTTTGATTCCTGTAACATGCACTGGCTGCTCTTTTGTTAGCAACAAAGCAGAGAATGGTAGTGCTGTACATGCCAAAGGTTGTGGACAGAATGTGATGAACACAGACAGAGTTGAGTCTTGTCAGCAAGCCTACAGAATGTCTATTCGATTGTGCAGTACAGTAATTAGCAAAAACGCTTATAGCTTCTTTAATGGTTTTGCAACACTCTACATACAAAATATAGAGAGGTTTGAATTACACAACAGTGCTATTATTGATAATAATGGCACAGCTATATACATCAGTGGATCATCACTTTACATCAGTGGTAGAGTTAATGTTACCGGTAACCATGGACACAGTGGTGGTGGTCTCTACTCTGACTGTAACCCTCCATCTTACATACATCTTAAACATCCGTCACACCTGTATATGGCCAATAACGCTGCATCATATCATGGAGGAGCAATATTTGTCAAAGACTGCAGCAGTGTAAACACAGTATACTGCTTCATTCAAATTGAAGGTCTGTATAGGTGAAACAACACAAACATTTATAAGGTACCTGATAATGTGAGTGTGATACTGGAAAACAACACAGCAGAAGAGGCAGGAGACTCTATTTATGGTGGGCTGCTTGAAACATGTCACTTGGAAGATATATACCAAGCCACTACAACTTTTTCATCACAAAATTTCACAATTTTTGAGATATTTAAAATTAATAATGGTACCCATTCTATGTCAGAAGTTACATCAAATCCATTGCAGATTTGCTTCTGTGATGAAAACTTAAGCATGAATAAGCTAGAATGTAAAACTGAAGCTAATATCAAAATCTACCGAGGACAAGCATTCCATATTCCTGCAGTAGGAGTGGGACAGTTCAATAATTCGTCACCATCCATCGTACGGACCATAATACCATCTGAATGCACTGGAGAATTGGGAGACAGACAAAATGTTCAGGAATTAGGTCGTTGTTGCGGAATTTTGAACTATATTGTCAGGAGTTCTGAAAATACTACACAACTTCAGATTACCATTGAAAGGACAGGCTCAAGTATTAATCTTCGGCATCCAGCGCTGATTTCTGTTTCATTCCTCAAATGCCCCCCTGGTCTGGAACTCTCAAGTGATTTTTCCGTATGTAAATGCGAACCACACCTGAAGAATAACGGACTAAAATGTGACACAGGCACCTGGACATTTCACCGGCCAGCATCCATGTGGATAGGGTATTATGGAGAGAAACAGGTAGCAATCCACCCCAACTGTCCCTTTCACTACTGCAAATCAGAAGACACTAATCTTAGTCTTAGCAGTCAGGATGAACAGTGTGCATTCAACCACTCTGGTGTCCTTTGTGGGGCATGCCAGCAGGGACTCAGCCTGGCCCTGGGAACCTCACAGTGTCTCAAGTGTTCCAACACTTACCTTCTCCTTCTCATCCCATTTGCCTTGGCTGGAGTTGCACTGGTGTTTCTGCTCCTAAAGTGCAACCTCACAGTGTCAGTCGGAAGCATCAACGGTCTTATCTTCTATGCCAACATTATTCAAGCCAACCAAGCCGTCTTCTTTCCACACGGAGCCCAGGGCGTAAATCTCTGTACCAAATTTTTTTCTGTGTTTATAGCTTGGCTGAATCTGGATCTTGGGATACAAACTTGCTTTTTTGCTGGCATGGATGCATACTCTAAAACATGGCTCCAATTCCTGTTTCCAGTATATGTGTGGATTATGGTAGGTGCTATGATCTATGGCAGCCGATACTCCCCCACAGTATTCAGACTGATAGGCTCAAATGCAGTTCCTGTTCTTGCCACACTATTTCTGCTCTCCTATGCAAAACTCTTGCGTACAGTGATCACAACAGTGTATTCCACTGCCTTGATTGGTAAAGATTCCTCCACCCCATTAGTGTGGCTTGTAGATGGCAATATGCCATTCTACAGGGGAGCTCACACAGCACTTCTTTTAATGGCAGTGGTATTCATTCTGGTGTTCATAGTACCTTTCACCTTGCTTGTTTTGCTAGGTCGTTGCTTGCAAGCCAATTCACACTACCACAGAGTACTCCGAAAAATTGCCATTAAACTGAATCCCTTGTTAGATGCCTATCACGGACCGTACAGGGACAGGTTCAGACACTGGACCGGAGTCATGCTACTTCTGAGGGCTTTCCTTTTTGCTGTGTTTGCAGGAAATGTTTTTGGAAAACCAGAAATAAACTTATTTGCAGTGGATTTAGGTATTTTCCTGCTATTAATATACTTGTGGAATGCTGGATGGGTATACAAGACACTCACATGGAATATAATCGAGTCCTTTTACCTTCTCAACCTTGAGATTTTAACGACTGCAACTCTCCTCCTGAAAAGCCTGGGAGAACCCTCCTCAACAAGCCAAGAAGTCGTGACAGATATCATGGTAGGGACAGGGTTTGTAGTGTTTTGTGCCACAGTACTGTACCACTTCTATGTGTGCTTGAGGAGTATGAGACTGATGCACACTATACGGAGTGCCTTGAGTAGCAACAGCAACCAAAGAACTGCTACTCCTGCTGCTGTAGCTGCTCATGCAAACCCCAGGGATGTTCACGTGCAGCCTGGCAATCCCTCTGTGACTCATATAAACTTCATTGAACTGCGTGAACCTCTAATTTTGTGCAGTGATGACGAAAATTGACCCTGCATCATACATAATACTGTTCATACATTACACACAAGGATATACTGTAGCTCTCACTGTACCTGTATTTTTGTCACAGCTTCACTCTTTTATCCATCATTATCCATTCGTGTGAGATATTGTCATGCTATCGAAACATTTTGGTATATACATGTACTGTCTAAGTGTCAGTATATACGACAAGGTCGCAATAGAAACACTAAATTGAATAAACTTGAGAATTAACTACATATTCAGCAGGGGTACATTGGAAAGACATTAATGTATGGCTGTACACATAGGGTCATCACATCAAAGGGTGGTCTGCATAAAGAAATCACCTTAGACTATGCATAATATGCTTTGATCTTAATGAGGTCTTTAAAATCACTAAGACACCTCACCAAAAATCATACTTCAAATGGAAATTAAAAGCTGGAAACCATAGTCTACCCTAATTAGTTCCCTCAGGCAGGTATCGTAACTGTTTAGAGACCCTCAGGGTGCACCTATATCCATCTCGGCCTTCACCATCGGGGATATATGTAGCAACCCTCAGGTCTCTAAAACAGCTTTGATACGTACCTGCCTCAGAGCAACAGCCTATACTTAGACACCACCAGTGCATGGAAATGTTGTGCCAATGCACAGGAGTCCAGAGTGCTAATAGTTAGCATAAGTTACATGACATCCTTGTGATCACGTCTATAGAATACATAATAAAAAGTAACAATTGAAAGGCTCAGGGTCGTATTGTTAGTGGCTATGCAACCCAAAATTAAGTGCTGGAAATCGCATGAAGTGCACAATAATGAACATGTGTAACCTTTAGCCAGGAGACCAACTCTCAAATTTCAGCAGCTCCTGAAACATATTATAACAGTGTTCCTCAAAGGTTGGACAAAGCAAATTCAACAATTTGTGGGTTGGAGTAGTGTGGTATGAACCGCATTTATGAGCTATCTCTGACTTGCAACCGGAGTGGTTTAGTGCGACCTGTCTCCAAAACTTCCAGGATTAGTGCCTTCTGCACTAGCTACTAACACTGTGAAGCCATCAAGCATGACTATTACATATTAATTTTATGAAAAATGTAATAGCAGATCTGTGGGGAATGTTTCTACGACATAAAAATTTCTCTAAATGAAAACTTTAGCCATACATGTGCTGTGCACAAATGCACAGACTGTAGCAATAATTATCAGTCTGAGTGTACAAACCTGGCACTACCACAGCTCAGTATTTGCAGAGAATAATGTATTTCATTGTTGTAGTAGCAATTCTACACCTTCTAAGTAGTCTGGTAGCCGTGGAGTGTGATACTACCCAGTGTACCAGCCAGGAGAGCAATAACTTTGGAATTACAACCAATCAAGTGCCCAGTGAAGTGGACAGTAACACCAGTTGCGTGAACACCTGGTTCTTCCCAGCCCCCGATGATGACCATACCTGTGAGTGTGGTAGTAGCCTAGGGAATAAAGTGAAATGTGACAATGCCACCAAGGAAGTGGATATTCTCGACTGCTACTGCATGACATACAGCGAGGACGACCACTCAACAGTGATTGGACAGTGCTTGTATGGTTGCAGTCATAAATCAAGTTACTACTCTCTCCCATCCAACATTTCTCAGCTGAATGAACAGGTTTGTGGATGGCTTAATCGTGAGGGTCAATTATGTGGCAGATGCAAACATGGTTTTGCACCAGCAGTATATTCCTACAACATAAGCTGTGTAGAGTGCAAGGATTATCATTACAACTGGGTGAAGTATGCAGTGATTTCATTATTACCCCTAACTGTGTTCTTTTTTGTAGTCACACTTTCTGGGATTAAACTCCTTTCTGGTGCGTGGTCTGCTTTCATTTTGATTAGTCAAATTGTGTCTATACCTCTTCTAATGCGTGCATTTCGCCTGCATCCCAATGGATTCCATTTCACCCTTGGTATTCTTAGTATACCCTATGGTGTTTCAAATCTTGATTTCTTTCGTCTTCTGTATCCACCTTTTTGCCTTCATCCTCATATATCCACCATCCAGGCAGTAGCACTGGACTATATAATAGCTGTTTATCCCCTGGTCCTAATTGTAGCCACTTACTTTCTGGTTGTACTGTACGACAACAATGTAAGGATAGTTTTGTGGATATGGAAGCCTTTTCATTACTGCTCTGATCATTTCAGAAGGGAATGGAACATCAAAAGTTCTCTAGTCGATTCTTTTGCTACCTTCATCATTCTATCCTATATCAAATTTTTGGATGTATCCAGCACTCTTTTGATTCCAGTTCGTCTTCATAATGTTAAAGGAGAATCAGTTGGGATGTACCTCTTTTATGATGCCACAGTGAAGTATTTCAGCAAACAGCACCTTCCGTATGCATTCTGGCCCTTGGAGCGTTTCTGACTTTTAATATATTCCCAGTCTTGCTTTTGAGCTTGTATCCCTGTCAATGTTTTCACAAATGCTTGAATTACTGCAGGCTTGGCAGGTATCAAGCACTGCATATATTCATGGATGCTTTTCAAGGTTGCTACAAGGATGGAACAAATGGTACAAAAGATTGTAGGTGGTACGTAGCAGTGCATTTATGGGCTCGAATTACATTCTTTGCCATAAGTGCAATAGTGCTTTCAGAATTATGGTTACCTTTTGTAGCGTTTGGTGTCCTCATTATGTTAATTTTAGTTACTGTATCCCATCCCTACAAGTCTCCTACTTTCAACACTGTTGAATCGAGCTTATTTTTGCAATGGTTTTTATACTTGTGTCAGGCATGGCACATGTTATATCATACTCAAAAACACATCAGTTCCCGATAATGTTGGATGTAATTGGCAGCATTTTACTGATTGTTCCAGTCATATATGCACTGGGAGTGTTAGTATACAGGCTGTTATCTCATGGCCACTGCGTACAAGTCTATGAAAAAGTTAAGACTTGGCTAATGTGCTACTGCAAATATTCAATTGCTCATGCATATTCGCAAGAGTCACTTCCAGACAGAATAGCTTATGACCATCCAGAAGAGAACACATACATGTGCTGGTGCAATGGAATAATGACTCTGATGCTACATATTATTAAGGCTGAAAGAAGAAAATACCGATGTACAGGGGCCTTAAAGCTTGCTGTGATTGTGATGTACTGAAATAAATGTTAGTATATGTATTTACATCCACATAGTATTATAGTTATCTGACTGTATTGTATTATCTTGATTGCTGCATACTTAAGTTTCTGTTGCCATTGAAGTATTCAGTGTGTCTGAGAACAAACTATGCATAAACAGCACCCACAAGTGCATTGTAAATTCCCTCCGATCCTTAATGCATTCTTCAGTTTGCAGCCCACCACTACAGAATCTTTGCAACACTGTAAGGCTCAGAGCTCAGCATACTCCTTATATGGAAGGCTCTGTTTACTTTGATCCAAGAGCGGCTTCAAAAGCCAATCTAATTAATCATTCAGCCACCTATTACTCTAGTGAGTGTACTTAACAGCTCCTGGGCTCAAACCTTATATAGTACTGTGAAGATTCTGTAAAGTTCTATAACAATGATCTATTTCAGCAATCATACCTCAGCCTGCATAAGTATTGAACTCGATGCTCGTGCAGTGACTCCCAATGCATGCATAATATAGTAATTAAATCTTTCTATAACCAGTATAAAATGCGAACTCAAACCTGGTATATGCTGCATACAGTTTATAGTGAGAAGCCAATCACTAGTAGCTGTTGGACACACACAGCACCAGGGGGACTATCTTACTTTACCGTTGTTTGATTGGAAACTGTAAAGGAATAATCTAACTCATTCCCAGTCTCTGTTAGCCTGCTTTTTTTTCTTCTGCACATTGGTGACAGTGGAGACTGGGAACAAGGCTTGAAAAAACTACATGCAATTAGCCATGCGTTTTTAAACTGCATTATTTGTTTACTATGTGCATATTGTTTCTGCTGATCAGTGTTCAGTATATATATACAGACTGAGGCGTTAAAGCTTGTTGTGATTGTGAAGGAAAGTTAGTGTATTTACATCCACATAGTATTAATATCTGACTGAATGCAGTCTTGATTGCTACAAAGTGCATGTACTTGCTATTTTCTGTTTCTGCTGCCATTGAATAATAATTATGATAGTGACATAAGTCTTAGAACAACTATGCATAACAGCAACCACAAGTGCAATGTAAATCCCCTCTGAACCTTAATGCATTCTTCAGCATGCAACTTATCACCAACAATGATCTGTTTCAGCAAACATACCTCAGCCTAATGAAATCGAGACTCATGTAGTTATGAGCCACAAGAGAAGGGTGATTCATGTGGGTTTAACATTACTTTCCTCTGGGTCATCCTCGGCGTACCTCTACAGGTAGAGCTGCAACTTTGGAATGAAAACCAATCAAGTGTCCAGTGAAGTGGACAGTAACACCAGTTGTGAGAACACCTGGTTCTTTCCAGCCCCCGATGATGACCATACCTGTGAGTGTGGTAGTACTGTAGGGAGTAAAGTGAAATGCAACAATGCCACCAAGGAAGTGGATATTCTCGACTGCTACTGTATGACATACAGCGAGGACGACCACTCAACAGTGATTGGAAAGTGTGTGTATGGTTGCAGTCATAAATCAAGTTACCACTCTCTCCCGTCCAACATTTCTCAGCTGAATGAAGAGGTTTGTGGATGGCTTAATCGTGATGGTCAATTGTGTGGTAGATGCAAAGATGGTTTTGCACCAGCAGTATATTCCTACAGTTTAAGTTGTGTAGAGTGCAAGGATTATCACTATAATTGGGTAAAGTACGCAGTGGTTTCATTATTACCCCTGACTGTGTTCTTTTTTGTTATCACATTTACTAGAATTAAACTACTTTCGGGTGCATGGTCTGGTTACATTTTGATTAGTCAAGTACTGTCAACACCTCTTCTAATGCGTGTATTTCAGCTACATCAGGATCACAACACATTCCACTTCACTCTAGGTATTCTTAGTGTACCCTATTGTGTCTCAAATCTCGATTTTTTTCGTCTTCTATACCCACCATTTTGCCTACATCCTCACATGTCCACCATTCAGGCTTTAGCATTGGACTACATTACAGCTGCTTATCCCCTGGCCCTAATTGTAATCACTTATTTTCTGGTTGTACTGTACGACAACAATGTAAGGGTAATTGTGTGGCTATGGAAGCCCTTTCATTACTGCTCTGTTCGTTTTAGAAGGAACTGGAATATCAAAAGTTCGCTAGTTGATTATTTTGCTACCTTCATTATTTTATCTTACATGAAATTTTTGGACGTATCTATCAATCTTTTGATTCCAGTTCGTCTTTTTAATATTCATGGGAAGTCAGTTGGGATATATCTTTTTTATGATGCCACAGTTAAGTATTTCAGCAAAGAGCACCTTCCATATGCATTCCTGGCCCTTGGAGTATTCTTGACTTTCAATGTTTTCCCAGTCTTACTGCTGAGCTTGTATCCCTGTCAATGTTTTCAGAAATGCATAAACCGCTGCAGGCTTAGTAACTGTCAGGCACTGCATATATTTATGGACGCCTTTCAAGGTTGCTACAAGAATGGAACAAATGGTACAAAAAATTGTAGGTGGTATGCAGCAGCGCACTTGTGGGCTCGAATTGCATTTTTCATTGTGAGTGCAGTAGCTCTTTCAGATTTATGGTTACCTTTTGTTACATTTGTTCACCTCATTATGCTGATTCTAGTTACTGTATTCCATCCCTACAAGTCTGCTACTTTCAACACTGTTGAAACAATTCTATTTTTTGTAATGGCTTTCATACTTGTATCAGCCATGGCACATGTTATATCGCACTATATAGTCCATCACTTCCAGAAAATGTTGGATGTAATTGGTAGCATTTTCACGATTGTTCCATTCATATATGTACTGGCAGTCTTGCTGTACAGGCTGCTATTCCATAGCCACCGTGTGCAAACAGTCTACCGAAAGTTCAAGACTTGGCTATTGTACTACTGCAAAGATTCAATTACTCACGCAGACTCACAGGAGTCACTGCCAGACAGAATAGCTTATGACCATCCAGAAGAGAACACAGCCCTGCTACCTGTGCCGATGCAATCGGATAGCAATTCTGAGGCTACTTATTATTAACTTGGACAGAGGCTGAAAGAACAAGATAACGATATACAAAGGAGTCGTAAACGTGTTGTGATTCTGATATACTTGAATGAATGTTAGTGTATTTACATCCACATAGTTATAGTTATCTGAATGTATATGCTATTTCCTGTTTCTGTTACCAATGAATGACATTGTAGTAAAGTGTTCAGTGTGTCTGAGAACAAACTATGCATAAACAGCAACCACACTTACTACATTCTTCAATATGCAGCTCACGCAGAACATGATAACAATAATATAAAGGAGCCTTAAACTTGTTGTGATTGTGATATAGCTACTTGAATGAATGTTAGTGTATTTACATCCACATAGTATTAATTATCTGACTGTATTGTTTTATCTTGATTGCTAAATGTATATGATATTTTCTGCTTTTGTTACCATTGAATGACATTGTAGTAATGTGTTCAGTGTATCTAAGAACAAACTATTCATAAACAGCAACTACAAGTGCATTGTAAAATTACCTCCGAACCTTAATGCATTCTTCAGTTTGCAGCCCACCACTACCGGAATTTGCAGAATCTTTGCAACACTGTATAAGGCTCAGAACTTAGCATGATCCTTATATGGAAGGCACTGTTTACTTTGATCCAAGAGTGACTTGTTAATCATTCATTCACCCACCCATTATTTTACTTAGCAGCTCCTGAGCTCAAGCCTACAGTGTTTCAAAGATTCTGCAAAGTTTTGTACCAATGATCTGTTTCAGCAATCATTACATGTACCTCAGCCTAATTTACAAGCATAAATTAATCTCATGCAGTGACTCTCCATGCATGATACATGTATAATATTTGTAGTACTACAACAAAATTGCTATCTTAAATATTATCGTTTTTGAGTGGAAACTTAAAGGAATAAACTAGCGTCGTTCCCAGAATCCACTGCCAGCATTTTTTTGCACATTGGGATATTTCTTGTCTCTGCAGTTAAGGCAATTAATAACACACAGGCGGGAATGTTTTCATGTTGTAAAGAATCCCAACTAAAATTCATGTGGAGCCATACATGTACATATACTGCTATATGCATAGCCTGTACATGTAGCAGAAATCATTAGTCTGAGTGTACAAACCTGGCACTACTCCCTTTGAACAACAGAAGGTTTCCTGTTCTGCGTCAGGGGAAACCTCAAAGGAAATACATGACAGAATTTTGATAGGAACCACGAAGACATAGCATGTTTCTCTAAATGACATTGGAGACATGCAGTGTCTTCATTTCCTTGAGGATCCTATCAAAACTCTGTTGTATTTCCTTACAAGTTTCCCTCGATGCAGAGCAGGAAGCTCTTGTTTATCACAGTAACTGCTCCTCAGTAATGATTTTGCAGGAACAATGGTTTACTTCGTTGTTGTAGCAGCTACTCTACACCTTCTAAGTAGTCTGGTGGCCGTGGAGTGTGATACTACCCAGTGTACCAGCAAGGAGAGCTACAACTTTGGAATTATGCATTCCACTGTGTTAGGAGTATTAGTTAGAATAATGCATGAAAATGTGCAAGTGTGAGAGCTCTGTTTGATTGTGGGAATCTTGTGGATTTGTGCAGCTTTACTCAGTCCCATCTACTTTCAGGAATGTACCAAACTACAACTCACTACATGTATAATGAGTGTATTAAATCAGTCTGCTCACCCAGATCATGTAGTACTTGACCTCACACCAAAACAAATCCCAGTATGGGGCAAGTATGTGTGGACATACATGAAAAACACCCTACTGGCTATTACTCTACTCTCTGTATCTCCTAATCCCATGGCAGTCCCAAAATTAAAATAATACCATCTCAACATGAAGATTTAGAGAACATTTGGAAAAAAATTAAAACAATTGAAGAATCCGTTTTTCAAGGGGGCAAAGGTCAAGTATATAAACCATGATCTTTGACCTCAACATAATCAAATTATCACTTGCAATATATCAACTGAAAGGGTATCTACTAAGGTACAAGATGGTGCAATTTTCATCTTGCACAGACAATCGTAGTAATAGTTATGGTCAATTATGTAGAAGCAGGTAGCCGAAAATTTGACAAACAAATTAGTTTTTGGCTGGCTGTAACACAGAAGCCGTACAATGTGTGAGGTTAATAATCACTGTGAATTAATAACTTCACATAGGGTACATACCTACCAAGTTTCGTGGAAATCTGAGGGGGTCGTCATTTTTTTGTGTTGATTTGGCATGGAATTACCCATCTACAAGGTATTGTTTTGACTGTATGTATATATTGTCTTGATGTATGTATCACTGCAAAATTGAAAGGGTAGTTTTTAAACCTTATCTCAGTTGCAGCTGCATTACCAAACTTGCAGCTTTACTGCAGGAAGCCAATAATAATGGGAATTCGAAAATGAATGCACTAACTAATTGTTTATGGTATTTTGATAAGAGAAACTGAATCCTTGGAATAACTATAGGAGTGCTGCAGAATCTAATCCCTGTTACTAAATACCATAAACAATCAGTAAGTTCTTTCTTCTGTAAGGATCGAGACGAAATCTCAGCACTCCTATTATCATTTCAAGGATTCAGTTGCTCTTACCAAATATCGTAAAGAATTAGCTTGTGTATTCATTTCGAATACTGGCTTCCTGCGGTAGGAGTTAGGCCTCAATAGTTACTTACTTAACGTTTCATTAATTATCGTTTCTAAAGTCGTTTCATTAAAAGTCGTTTCTCAACAAACGAAGGAATTTACATCTATAGAGGTACACATAAATGGAATTAAAGACAAAACTACTAAATTTTACCCTCGATATACTTTCAATTAGCCTCATGTTAATCACGCATATAATAAATGCTTAAACTTTGGGCACTCCCTCTAGGACAGTTATGACAATTGTGCATGGTTACCTTAATAGAAATAATATATACTTTTATGCAGATAAAATACTTCCAGGTTAATGAAATGTTAAATTTCATAAGGACGTAACTAATGAGGCATAACTCCTACCCACATATACTTAGACCTCTGCAATTTGGGCAACCAGCTAGTAGGCATAAGTGACTGGTCCTCAGTAATAATTTTGCAGGAACAATGGTTTACTTCATTGTTGTAGCAGCAATTCTATACCTTCTAAGAAGTCTGGTGGTCGTGGAGTGTGATACTACCCAGTGTACCAGCAAGGAGAGCTGCAACTTTGGAATGAAAACCAATCAAGTGCCCAGTGAAGTGGACAGTAACACCAGTTGCGTGAACACCTGGTTCTTCCCAGCCCCCGATGATGACCATACCTGTGAGTGTGGTAGTACTGTAGGGAGTAAAGTGAGATGCAACAATGCCACCAAGGAAGTGGATATTCTTCACTGCTACTGCATGACATACAGCGAGGACGACCACTCAACAGTGCTTGGAAAATGTGTGTATGGTTGTAGTCATAAATCAAGTTACCACTCTCTCCCGTCCAACATTTCTCAGCTGAATGAACAGGTTTGTGGATTTCTTAATCGTGAAGGTCAATTGTGTGGTAGATGCAAAGACGGTTTTGCACCAGCAGTATACTCCTACAGTTTAAGTTGTGTAGAGTGCAAGGATTATCACTATAATTGGGTGAAATACACAGTGGTTTCATTATTACCCCTAACTGTGTTCTTTTTTGTTATCACACTTATATACTAGAATTAAACTACTTTCCGGTGCATGGTCTGGTTACATTTTGATCAGTCAAGTACTGTCAACACCTCTTCTCATGCGTGTATTTCAGCTACATCACAACACATTCCACTTCACTCAAGGTTTTCTTAGTATACCTTATGGTGTCTCAAATCTCGATTTTTTTCGTCTTTTATATCCACCTTTTTGCCTACATCCTCACATGTCCACCATCCAGGCTTTAGCATTGGACTACACCACAGCTGCTTATCCCCTGGCCCTAAATGTAATCACTTATTTTCTGGTTGTACTGTACGACAACAATGTAAGAATAATTGTGTGGCTATGGAAGCCTTTTCATTACTGCTCTATTCGTTTTAGAAGGAACTGGAGTATTAAAAGTTCTTTAGTTGATTCCTTTGCTACCTTCATTATTTTATCCTACATGAAATTTTTGGATGTATCTATAAATCTTTTGATTCCAGTTTGTCTTTTTAATATTCATGGAGTTCGGTCGGGCTGTGTCTTTTTTATGATGCCACAGTTAAGTATTTCAGCAAACAGCACCTTCCATATGCAATTCTGGCCCTTGGAGTATTCCTGACTTTTAATGCGTTCCCAGCCGTACTGTTGAGCTTGTATCCCTGTCACTGTTTTCAGAAATGCTTGAACCGCTGCAGGCTTAGTAGCTGTCAGGCACTAAATATATTCATGGACGCCTTTCAAGGTTGCTACAAGGATGGAACAAATGGTACAAAAGATTGTAGGAGGTATGCAGCAGTGTACTTGTGGGCTCGAATTGCATGCTTCATTGTCAGTGCAATATCTCTTTTAGGTTTATGGATACCTTTTGTAGCATTTGGATTTCTCATTATGCTGATTTTAGTTACTGTATTCCATCCCTACAAGTCTCCTGCTTTTAACACTGTTGAAACAATCTTATTTTTTGTAATGGTATTCATACTTGTATCAGCCATGGCACATGTTATATCAGACTATATAGTCCATCACTTCCAGAAAATGTTGGATGTAATTGGTAGCATTTTCGCGATTGTTCCATTCATATATGTACTGGCAGTCTTGCTGTACAGGCTGCTATTCCATAACTACTGTGTACAGAAAGTCTACCGAAAGTTCAAGACTTGCCTACTGTGCTACTGCAAAGATTCAATTACTCACGCAGACTTACAAGAGTCACTGCCAGACAGAATGGCTTACGACCGTCCAGAAGAAAACACAGCCCTACTACATGTGCCAGTGTAATCGGATAGCGAGTCTGACGCTACTCATTATTAACTTGGACGGAGCCTGAAGAACAAGATAGCAATGTATACAGGAGCCGTAAAGCTCGTTGCGATTGCATACTTGTTAGTGTATTCACATTTACTTTAGTTATTTGACTGTATGCATATTGTGTCGTCTTGATTGCTACATGTACATGCCATTTTCTGTTGCTGTAACTATTTAATGCAATTGAATGTAATAAAGTGTTCAGTGTGTCTGAGTATAAACTATGCAAAAACGACAACCACAAGTCCATTGTAACGTACCTCAGCCTGATTATTAACATGCATAAATATTTAAATCAACACTCATGCTGTGACTCCCATATGATCACATCTTTCTGTAGCCAGTATAATACAAAGCAGATATCTGGTATGCTGCACCCTGTTCATAATGAGAACGCACTCGCTACATTTAGTAACTTTTCGCATATTTTACTTCACTATAGTAAAAAGGTATAGTCTTTTCTCCATTGAGCATAGGAAGCAGAAATGTGCATATATTAAATGGCTTAAAACATGACAGCTCTAGCCTCCTTTCCAGGCTCCACCCACAAGCTTTTCATCACACCGTGTATAAAAAAAAGAGTGTGACGGAAAGCTAGGGGAGCGGAGCCTGGGAACAAAACAAAGACAGCTCTATGTTCTATTATATTAGCCTCGTTCCCAGGCTCTAAAGCTGGTCAGTAGAGCCTGGGAACGAGGCTATCATATAAAGACTAAGCTATGCGTGGGCACACACAGTAGCAGGGCAAAATTGTCATCTTAATCATTATCATTCATAAGTGTTTGTCTAGCCTCACTCCCGGTCTCCACAGGAAGCTCTACTTTGCGTGTTGGGAAAAGGTGGCAGTGGAGACTGGGAACGAAGCTAGGAATAAACATCTAACTACAGTCATGTTTTTTTTAATTGCTGAGATGGTATGCATTAATGTTTACTACATGCATATTCAATTTCTTTTGATTGGTGTTCAGTATGCCTGATGACAAACTATACATAAAAAGCCATTAGCTAAACAGCAACGTTAACCACAATTGCACAGTAAATCCCTTCCTCAGCAGCTTGCCACTAACAATGAGCAGTTTCAACAATCATACTTCAGCCTAATTAACATGCCTAAGTACTGAGTCATTGCTCAGTGCTTTCCCAGACAGGAGAACTGGAGACTAGTGTCACTGAAGAACTACCACTCTGCCCCTCACCTGGTACAGCTGCTGCTCAGGGTGGTATATCTTTGAGTGCTGGCTGTAGATAGATAGATGTGATTGGTATATGTATAGAGTCATAGTCTTGTGTGCCAGTATCTTGGGAAGACTGGCACTTGAAGTCCTGGGGTAATTAGTGGGGGACCAGGGAGTGGTATTTGACTGACCTCTTTCCCAGGCTTCCCCCACGTGCATTCGCGAACTGTTCATCTTCACGAATGCAGGTTGGGGAGTGGGGGGAACCTGGGAACGAGGTTAGTTACAACAATAATGTCTGTTTGCATGCCTAATCCAAGCCACACTTAGTACAGGTGTTAACCTAGCCCCGCACCTGGGTACGAGGCTAATGTTGGCCCTCTGGGTGTAGTACCCACTTTCATACGTCTTGTATGTAGTCAGCAAATGTTTACACAACCCTATCGTGGTATGCATAGCTAGTTAGGGCCTTTATTCCACCTACAATATGCGGGTTTGAATCCAGCGCATGTCCAAATTCGTTTACACACTGAAGTTATTATTTGATTAGGGTGAATGACACATACACTCACTCAGGCTCGCCCCACAATGCCTTGCTTTTGACTAGTACATATTTAGTGATTAATGGTCTCATCAGTAAGGCCCAAATTTTTTTTAACGTATGCACTCACCTTTGTAATCTGCTCCACTCTCTTCAACAGACAATTGCAGTTCGTCGCATCGCTGCAGCAGGAATACAAATGTGTTGCACAGATCCAAAATCTCGCACAAGCACTGAGACCTGGATGAGAAGGCAAAAAAAAATCTGATAGCTAGCTAAAGTGCAGCTGATGCTTACACCATTTAAATTTTGTAGGGATTGTAATCCGTAAAAGTTCTGTGGTGTAGCTAATTCATATCTTGTTTGGTAATATTTTTTTTGTGATTCCATCCCTACGTGCTTTTTCATTATATTAGCAATATTGTCAGTGAGTTGTTAGCCTCAGAACTTCGGCACGTATGCATATGTCTACGATGATTTGAAGGGCTGAGAACCAGAATGGTCTAACCCCTTCCCAAACTTGAGAACACTCTTAAAATGTGTTTCAGGAGCTGGTCAAGATGAAATTTTTGGTGATAGGATATCCACATTTTCCTTCATTTTTGTGCAATTTTCAGTACTTGATTTTAGGTTACACCACTATGGTTCTCAGCCCTTCATTTGTTCTTAGAATGTTCAGCTGTGAAGGAAACTCATGAATAATTCATATCAGTACCCTACATACAACTCATATACTCAATAATGAACTCCCACAACCTCATGCATACTACTGCATGCATGTGACGTACAGTACATGTATAGCGAGAATATTTGGCGAACATTAAATTTGGCGAAAAACGTCGCGAATTTTAAATTTGGCGACGACGTAGCCTTCTAACAAGCTTATCTTACAATCCAGCAGCTTGGAGACGGACGTAGAAGCCTTTCGCGCTTCACTGATTCTCAACGGCATATTTCCTAATCCGTCTCCCGTGCGTATGCGGCGGCGTTAAGGGATTGGTTCTGTTTGTCCACTCAAAAATCGGGCTATCTCGCAATTTACAGGGTTAAGCGATTGTCAAACCCGACAGTAACATTAAAATCTAAAAAAAGTCGATTTATGTGTACCTGATAGCGACCAAAGCGATTTCTATTCTCCGTATTTCCAGCTCTCTCTTGTTCAACACGGTAAAATCCGTCATTTTAATCATAGATAATTATCTATGTTTTAATACGGTCAAGAACTGGAATACGACAGAGGGCGGGCATATGCGGTTTCAGGACACGGGGTTCATACCGGAGTATACCATAGATAATATAGCCATACCTTAGGCTATTATCTATGAGTATACGTAGAGAGGCGTCCGTGTCATTTATACGGCAATCGGTCACGCCCATAGCTTGAATGCGGCACGAGCACGCGGTAAACGAGCCTTGCAAGCATAGATACTATACTAACTATAGTTCAAGCTAGTCCACGAGGCCAGGCAAGTCTACAGTCCAAGGGTCCCATTTGTAAAAAAAAAATGTAGCGCGGGTATGTCTCTGCTAGAGACTTCTAGTTACGACGTGTATCTTACTTGCTTCAAGGTCACACACTCACACGCTTCGGGTTTAAGTCTCGAGATAGAATGCGCTTTACAACCTTGTTTGCCTCAAGTTCGATGGAGAGGGGAATCGCCATACGATCGCGCGTGGGTGATTACCGTATCCGCTCTTATTAACGCGCCACTCTAATTAATGCGCCAATCGTCGTATTACAATTTTTTTCTCTCTAATATAGCGCCAATAAGTTTTCTGGATTATTATTCAGGTGGCGCGTTGTAAAAGGAGAGAGTTTTGCGCGTGTACATCTTAGCATCTATTCAATCCAGTCTTGAAAGCTTCTTGAAAGTCGTCATGTCTCGCATTGAAGACTACTTTCCCAAGTGCACCGATACAATTCATCATGAGTGTACTGTTAAACGCTCACCTCCGACATCTAGCGCATCTGCTAAGAAGAGGCCAAAATTTGTGGGAAAGGGCAAAAGACCTGTAGGAAGGCCTCGGAAGAAGCAGCCTGAAATTATTGATCTTACAAGTGAAGCCAGCCTCCCACCAGCCAAAAAGCCACGTAAAGGAGACAAAACTAACAGCTCGGAGGATGAAGAAAGCGAGAGCAAGAGCAGCCGATCTGTACTGCACCGCATGTATTCGCCTGCACAAAAAAAAGCCGTGGCTACATATGCACGATTCAATGGGGTCCGCAAAGCTGCAAGGAAGTACGGAGTACATCACCGCAATGTTCAAAGATGGCTGAAGGAAGAAATGCAAGTGATTAAAAATCCCAAAAAGCGTAGAAACCAGCCCGGTCAAGGTAAAAAGATAACCTATCCGCAGGAAGTGGAAGATCAGTTGCTGAAGTGGATACTTGAAAAGCGCGAGAAATCGTATTTACCGGTATCACGAGGAATGATTAGGCTAAAAGCTCGAACCCTCATACAACAGCACAACCCACAATTTACAGCTTCTGAGGGTTGGTTGCAAAAGTTTATGCGGAGGCACGAGCTGGTCCTACGATGTCGAACAACACTTTCCCAGACACTACCCTGTGATTTAGAAACAAAGATTACAGCATTTCATGACAGAGTTCGTCATGTGCGAGAAAATTCCGATTTCCCTTTTGAGCTCATAGCTAATATGGATGAAACGCCTGTCTATCTTGATATGATTCCATCCAGAACCGTCAACAAGAAAGGGAAAAGAAGCATATTGGTACGTTCAACAAATTCAGAGAAGAGGCGTATAACTGCCGTTATGTGCTGCAATACTGCGGGCAAGTTTCTACCTACTCTCGCTATTTTCAAAGGAAAAACACTAAGAGCATTAAAAGGTATCACACCTCCGCATGGCATTCATGTGCGTGCCCAAAAAAATGCTTGGATTGACAAAGATTTAATGCTATACTGGATTCAAAACATTTGGAAGGCTTTTACAAAAGGACGCCCATCTCTTCTAATTCTCGATCGTTGCAAAGCCCATCTGGAAGATAAAGTCAAAGATGCTTTTCAGAAGTGTAACACCACAACAATACTTATACCTGGAGGATGCACATCAGTAGTGCAACCGCTTGATGTCAGCTTAAATAAGCCCATCAAAGATCACCTTCGTAGCCAGTGGACTGGCTATATGATCAAAAAGAGCGAGGAGTCAGAGCAACAGGAAACACCACTTGAAAAAATTCCTCCACCATCAAAACAGTTGATCTGTGAATGGTTAGAAGTTGCTGTCAGCAAACTCTCTAGCAATCCAGTAGTTGTCAAAAAATCTTTTCAAGTAACTGGGATATCAAATGCACTCGGAGCATTCGAGGATGAACTGATTCGAAATGATGCTCTCCATCAGGAAATTAATGAAATCCTTTCAGAAGTGTTTGGGGATGATATCATAGGATACAGTAGTGATGCGGAGAGTGAAGGTGATCCGTTCGCCAGCACCGATTCAGACTAGTTCAGTAGTTAAGACTTATACAGACTTGTATTCGTTATTGTACCGGTATTTATACTCCACGTGTTTCATTCTGCAGTATTCCGTTTATGTTTGTGCATTCACGTGACCGTCGGTTAAAATGGCCGCTCATGATGATGCTTGGTTTTCTACTCGTGTCAATGGAGCTGTTCGAGGCTACCATGTGTATGGTGATATTTGGAACCCTTATGTTGGTGAACAGCTAACAACCGAGCGGGAGAGCGATAATACTGAGGATAAGTATGCTGTTGCCGTGCGAAAAGATGGTACCGATACTGTTGGTCACGTGCCCCGCGAGATTTCCAAACTTTGCTCTTTTTTCATCCAGAGAAGTGGAATCATTACTTGTGAAGTAACGGGAGACCGACGGAGGTCTCCGTTGTTTGAAGGCGGACTGGAAATACCATACATTTATACTTTTAAGGGGAAAAAGAAAATAATTGATAAACTGAAAGTATTTCTTACAGAATGTAACTACCGTCCACTCTAAACGGAACTATTGTCTGCTGTACAAGTACACGTGTATGCAAGACAAAGTTTATTAACTGTCTACTGTCCGATCACGTAACGTAGGAGTTCAAGGTCCTGCGGAATGAAAAGAATAGGATGATCAGTCTACGTAATGGCAACGCGCCACTCTAAGATGGCGCCACTTATTGAACTTCGAGTATTTTTCTCTCTAAAAGAGCGCCACAGTTGATAATTAATTTTTTTTTAGTGGCGCGTTAATAAGAGCGGATACGGTACATCACGCTTTATTATTGGCGAGGAATTTAATTTGGCCAATTAAAGTCCTCGCCGCTATACGGCATTCTATGATTGTGCACAAACTGTAGCAAAAGTTATCAGGCTGATTGATCAAACCTGGCACTACTGCTCCTCAGTATTTGCAGTCATAATGGACTTTGTTGTTGTAGTAGCAATTCTACACCTTCTAAGTAGTTTGGTAGTCGTGGAGTGTGATACTACCCAGTGTACCAGCAAGGAGAGCTGCAACTTTGGAATTACAACCAATCAAGTGCCCAGTGAAGTGGACAGTAACACCAGTTGCGAGAACACCTGGTTCTTTCCAGCCCCCGATGATGACCATACCTGTGAGTGTGGTAGTACTGTAGGGAGTAAAGTGAGATGCGACAATGCCACCAAGGAAGTGGATATTCTTGACTGCTACTGCATGACATACAGCGAGGACGACCACTCAACAGTGCTTGGACAGTGTGTGTATGGTTGTAGTCATAAATCAAGTTACCACTCTCTCCCGTCCAACATTTCTCAGCTGAATGAAGAGGTTTGTGGATGGCTTAATCGTGATGGTCAATTGTGTGGTAGATGCAAAGATGGTTTTGCACCAGCAGTATATTCCTACAGCTTAAGTTGTGTAGAGTGCAAGGATTATCACTATAATTGGGTAAAGTACGCAGTGGTTTCATTATTACCCCTGACTGTGTTCTTTTTTGTTATCACATTTACTAGAATTAAACTACTTTCGGGTGCATGGTCTGGTTACATTTTGATCAGTCAAGTACTGTCAACACCTCTTCTCATGCGTGTATTTCAGCTACATCACAACACATTCCACTTCACTCTAGGTATTCTTAGTGTACCTTATGGTGTCTCAAATCTCGATTTTTTTCGTCTTCTATACCCACCATTTTGCATACATCCTCACATGTCCACCATCCAGGCTTTAGCATTGGACTACATTACAGCTGCTTATCCCCTGGCCCTAATTGTAATCACTTATTTTCTGGTTGTACTGTACGACAACAATGTAAGGGTAATTGTGTGGCTATGGAAGCCCTTTCATTACTGCTCTGTTCGTTTTAGAAGGAACTGGAATATCAAAAGTTCGTTAGTTGATTCTTTTGCTACCTTCATTATTTTATCTTACATGAAATTTTTGGACGTATCTATCAATCTTTTGATTCCAGTTCGTCTTTTTAATATTCATGGGAAGTCAGTTGGGATATATCTTTTTTATGATGCCACAGTTAAGTATTTCAGCAAAGAGCACCTTCCATATGCATTCCTGGCCCTTGGAGTATTCTTGACTTTCAATGTTTTCCCAGTCTTACTGTTGAGCTTGTATCCCTGTCAATGTTTTCAGAAATGCATAAACCGCTGCAGGCTTAGTAACTGTCAGGCACTGCATATATTTATGGACGCCTTTCAAGGTTGCTACAAGAATGGAACAAATGGTACAAAAGATTGTAGGTGGTATGCAGCAGTGTACTTGTGGATTCGAATTGCATTTTTCATTGTGAGTGCAGTAGCTCTTTCAGATTTACGGTTACCTTTTGTTACATTTGTTCACCTCATTATGCTGATTCTAGTTACTGTATTCCATCCCTACAAGTCTGCTACTTTCAACACTGTTGAAACAATTTTATTTTTTGTAATGGCTTTCATACTTGTATCAGCCATGGCACATGTTATATCGCACTATATAGTCCATCACTTCCAGAAAATGCTGGATGTAATTGGTAGCATTTTCGCGATTGTTCCATTCATATATGTACTGGCAGTTCTGCTGTACAGGCTGCTATTCCATAGCCACCGTGTGCAAACAGTCTACCGAAAGTTCAAGACTTGGCTATTGTACTACTGCAAAGATTCAATTACTCACGCAGACTCACAGGAGTCACTGCCAGACAGAATAGCTTATGACCATCCAGAAGAGAACACAGCCCTACTACCTGTGCCGATGCAATCGGATAGCGATTCTGAGGCTACTTATTATTAACTTGGACAGAGGCTGAAAGAACAAGATAACGATATACAAAGGAGTCGTAAACGTGTTGTGATTCTGATATACTTGAATGAATGTTAGTGTATTTACATCCACATAGTTATAGTTATCTGAATGTATATGCTATTTCCTGTTTCTGTTACCAATGAATGACATTGTAGTAAAGTGTTCAGTGTGTCTGAGAACAAACTATGCATAAACAGCAACCACACTTACTACATTCTTCAATATGCAGCTCATGCAGAACATGATAACAATAATATAAAGGAGCCTTAAACTTGTTGTGATTGTGATATAGCTACTTGAATGAATGTTAGTGTATTTACATCCACATAGTATTAATTATCTGACTGTATTGTTTTATCTTGATTGCTAAATGTATATGATATTTTCTGTTTTTGTTACCATTGAATGACATTGTAGTAATGTGTTCAGTGTATCTGAGAACAAACTATTCATAAACAGCAACTACAAGTGCATTGTAAAATTCCCTCCGAACCTTAATGCATTCTTCAGTTTGAAGCCCACCACTAGCGGAATTTGCAGAATCTTTGCAACACTGTATAAGGCTCAGAACTCAGCATGATCCTTATATGGAAGGCACTGTTTACTTTGATGCAAGAGTGACTTCTTAATCATTCATTCACCCACCCATTATTTTACTTAGCAGCTCCTGAGCTCAAGCCTACAGTGTTTCAAAGATTCTGCAAAGTTTTGTACCAATGATCTGTTTCAGCAATCATTACATGTACCTCAGCCTAGTTTGCAAGCATAAATAATCTCATGCAGTGACTCTCCATGCATGATACATGTATAATATTTGTAGTACTACAACAAAATTGCTATCTTAAATATTATCGTTTTTGAGTGGAAACTTAAAGGAATAAACTAGCCTCGTTCCCAGAATCCACTGCCAGAATTTTTTTTGCACATTGGAATATTTCTTGTCTCTGCAGTTCAGGCAATTAATAGCACACAAGCGGGAATGTTTTCATATGCATGTTGTAAAGAATCCCAACTAAAATTCATGTAGAGCCATACATGTACATATACTGCTATATGCATAGCCTGTACATGTAGCAGAAATCATTAGTCTGAGTGTACAAACCTGGCACTACTCCCTTTGAATAACAGAAGGTTTCCTGTTCTGCGTCAGGGGAAACCTCAAAGGAAATACATGACAGAATTTTGACGGGAACCACAAGGAAACACGAAGACATAGCATGTTTCTCTAAATGACATTGGAGACATGCAGTGTTTTCATTTCCTTGAGGATCCTATCAAAATTCTGTTGTGTTTCCTTACAAGTTTCCCTCGATGCAGAGCAGGAAGCTCTTGTTTATCACAGTAACTGCTCCTCAGCAGTAATTTTGCAGGAACAATGGTTTACTTCGTTGTTGTAGCAGCAATTATTCTGCACCTTCTGGTAGCCGTGGAGTGTGATACTACCCAGTGTACCAGCAAGGAGAGCTGCAACTTTGGAATTATGCATTCCACTGTGTTAGGAGTATTAGTCAGAATAATGCATGAAAATGTGCAAGTGTGAGAGCTCTGTTTGATTGTGGGAATCTTGTGGATTTGTGCAGCTTTACTCAGTCCCATCTACTTTCAGGAATGTACCAAACTATAACTCACTACATGTATAATGAGTGTATTAAATCAGTCTGCTCACCCAGATCATGTAGTACTTGACCTCACACCAAAACAAATCCCAGTATGGGGCAAGTATGTGTGGACATACATGAAAAACACCCTACTGGCTATTACTCTACTCTCTGTATCTCCTAATCCCATGGCAGTCCCAAAATTAAAATAATACCATCTCAACATGAAGATCTAGAGAACATTTGGAAAAAAATTAAAACAATTGAAGAATCCGTTTTTCAAGGGGGCAAAGGTCAAGTATATAAACCATGACCTTTGACCTCAACATAATCAAATTATCACTTGCAATATATCAACTGAAAGGGTATCTACTAAGGTACAAGATGGTGCAATTTTCATCTTGCACAGACAATCGTAGTAATAGTTATGGTCAATTATGTAGAAGCAGGTAGCCGAAAATTTGACAAACAAATTAGTTTTTGGCTGGCTGTAACACAGAAGCCGTACAATGTGTGAGGTTAATAATCACTGTGAATTAATAACTTCACATAGGGTACATACCTACCAAGTTTCGTGGAAATCTGAGGGGGTCGTCATTTTTTTGTGTTGATTTGGCATGGAATTACCCATCTACAAGGTATTGTTTTGACTGTATGTATATATTGTCTTGATGTATGTATCACTGCAAAATTGAAAGGGTAGTTTTTAAACCTTATCTCAGTTGCAGCTGCATTACCAAACTTGCAGCTTTACTGCAGGAAGCCAATAACAATGGGAATTCGAAAATGAATGCACTAACTAATTGTTTATGGTATTTTGATAAGAGAAACTGAATCCTTGGAATAACTATAGGAGTGCTGCAGAATCTAATCCCTGTTACTAAATACCATAAACAATCAGTAAGTTCTTTCTTCTGTAAGGATCGAGACGAAATCTCAGCACTCCTATTATCATTTCAAGGATTCAGTTGCTCTTACCAAATATCGTAAAGAATTAGCTTGTGTATTCATTTCGAATACTGGCTTCCTGCGGTAGGAGTTAGGCCTCAATAGTTACTTACTTAACGTTTCATTAATTATCGTTTCTAAAGTCGTTTCATTAAAAGTCGTTTCTCAACAAACGAAGGAATTTACATCTATAGAGGTACACATAAATGGAATTAAAGACAAAACTACTAAATTTTACCCTCGATATACTTTCAATTAGCCTCATGTAAATGTTAATCACGCATATAATAAATGCTTAAACTTTGGGCACTCCCTCTAGGACAGTTATGACAATTGTGCATGGTTACCTTAATAGAAATAATATATACTTTTATGCAGATAAAATACTTCCAGGTTAATGAAATGTTAAATTTCATAAGGACGTAACTAATGAGGCATAACTCCTACCCACATATACTCAGACATCTGCAATTTGGGCAACCAGCTAGTAGGCATAAGTGACTGGTCCTCAGTAATAATTTTGCAGGAACAATGGTTTACTTCGTTGTTGTAGCCGCAACTCTACACCTTCTAAGTAGTCTGGTAGCCGTGGAGTGTGATACTACTCAGTGTACCAGCAAGAAGAGCTGCAACTTTGGAATTACAACCAATCAAGTGCCCAGTGAAGTGGACAGTAACACCAGTTGCGAGAACACCTGGTTCTTTCCAGCCCCCGATGATGACCATACCTGTGAGTGTGGTAGTACTGTAGGGAATAAAGTGAGATGCAACAATGCCACCAAGGAAGTGGATATTCTTGACTGCTACTGCATGACATACAGCGAGGACGACCACTCAACAGTGCTTGGAAAATGTGTGTATGGTTGTAGTCATAAATCAAGTTACCACTCTCTCCCGTCCAACATTTCTCAGCTGAATGAACAGGTTTGTGGATTTCTTAATCGTGAAGGTCAATTGTGTGGTAGATGCAAAGACGGTTTCGCACCAGCAGTATACTCCTACAGTTTAAGTTGTGTAGAGTGCAAGGATTATCACTATAACTGGGTGAAGTATGCAGTGGTTTCATTATTACCCCTGACTGTGTTCTTTTTTGTTATCACACTTACTAGAATTAAACTACTTTCGGGTGCATGGTCTGGTTACATTTTGATCAGTCAAGTACTGTCAACACCTCTTCTCATGCGTGTATTTCAGCTACATCACAACACATTCCACTTCACTCAAGGTTTTCTTAGTATACCTTATGGTGTCTCAAATCTCGATTTTTTTCGTCTTTTATATCCACCTTTTTGCCTACATCCTCACATGTCCACCATCCAGGCTTTAGCATTGGACTACATTACAGCTGCTTATCCCCTGGTCCTAATTGTAATCACTTACTTTCTGGTTGTACTGTACGACAGCAATGTAAGGGTAATTGTGTGGCTATGGAAGCCCTTTCATTACTGCTCTGTTCGTTTTAGAAGAAACTGGAGTATTAAAAGTTCGTTAGTCGATTCCTTTGCTACCTTCATTATTTTATCCTACACGAAATTTTTGGATGTATCTATCAATCTTTTGATTCCAGTTCGTCTTTTTAATATTCATGGGAAGTCAGTCGGTCTGTATCTTTTTTATGATGCCACAGTTAAGTATTTCAGCAAACAGCACCTTCCATATGCATTCCTGGTCCTTGGAGTATTCCTGACTTTTAATGTGTTCCCAGTCTTACTGTTGAGCTTGTATCCCTGTCAATGTTTTCAGAAATGCTTGAATCGCTGCAGGCTTAGTAACTGTCAGGCACTGCATATATTCATGGACGCCTTTCAAGGTTGCTACAAGGATGGAACAAATGGTACAAAAGATTGTAGGTGGTATGCAGCAGCGCACTTGTGGGCTCGAATTGCATTTTTCATTGTCAGTGCAATATCTCTTTTAGGTTTATGGATACCTTTTGTAGCATTTGGATTTCTCATTATGCTGATTTTAGTTACTGTTTTCCATCCCTACAAGTCTCCTGCTTTTAACACTGTTGAAACAATCTTATTTTTTGTAATGGTCTTCATACTTGTATCAGCCATGGCACATATTATATCGGACTATATAGTCCACGACTTCCAGAAAATGTTGGATGTATTTAGTAGCATTTTCGCGATTGTTCCATTCATATATGTACTGGCAGTCTTGCTGTACAGGCTGCTATTCCATAGCCACTGTGTACAAACAGTCTACCGAAAGTTCAAGACTTGCCTACTATGCTACTGCAAAGATTCAATTACTCACGCAGACTCACAAGAGTCACTGCCAGACAGAATGGCTTACGACCATCCAGAAGAAAACACAGCCCTACTACATGTGCCAGTGCAATCGGATAGCGAGTCTGAAGCTACTTATTATTAACTTGGACGGAGCCTGAAGAACAAGATAGCAATATATACAGGAGCCGTAAAGCTCGTTGCGATTGCATACTTGTTAGTGTATTCACATTTACTTTAGTTATTTGACTGTATGCATATTGTGTCGTCTTGATTGCTACATGTACATGCCATTTTCTGTTGCTGTAACTATTTAATGCAATTGAATGTAATAAAGTGTTCAGTGTGTCTGAGTATAAAATATGCAAAAACGACAACCACAAGTCCATTGTAACGTACCTCAGCCTGATTATTAACATGCATAAATATTTAAATCAACACTCATGCTGTGACTCGCATATGATCACATCTTTCTGTAGCCAGTATAATACAAAGCAGATATCTGGTATGCTGCACCCTAGGCCTGTTCATAATGAGAACGCACTCGCTACATTTAGTAACTTTTCGCATATTTTACTTCACTATAGTAAAAAGGTATAGTCTTTTCTCCATTGAGCATAGGAAACAGAAATGTGCATATATTAAATGGCTTAAAACATGACAGCTCTAGCCTCCTTCCCAGGCTCCACCCACAAGCTTTTCATCACACCGTGTATAAAAAAAGAGTGTGACGGAAAGCTAGGGGAGCGGAGCCTGAGAACAAAACAAAGACAGCTCTATGTTCTATTATATTAGCCTCGTTCCCAGGCTCTAAAGCTTGTCAGTAGAGCCTGGGAACGAGGCTATCATATAAAGACTAAGCTATACGTGGGCATACACAGTAGCAGGGCAAAATTGTCATCTTAATCATTATCATTCATAAGTGTTTGTCTAGCCTCACTCCCGATCTCCACAGGCTGCTCTACTTTGCATGTTGGGAAAAGGTGGCAGTGGAGACTGGGAACGAAGCTAGAAATAAACATCTAACTACAGTCATGTTTTTTTTTAATTGCTGAGATGGTACACATTAATGTTTACTACATGGATATTCAGTTTCTTTTGATTGGTGTTCAGTATGGCTGATGACAACTATACATAAAAAGCCATTAGCAATACAGCAACGTTAACCACAATTGCACAGTAAATCCCTTCCTCAGCAGCTTGCCACTAACAATGAGTAGTTTCAACAATCATACTTCGGCCTAATTAACATGCCTAAGTACTGAGTCATTGCTCAGTGCTTTCCCAGACAGGAGAACTGGAGACTAGTGTCACTGAAGAACTACCACTCTGCCCCTCACCTGGCACAGCTGCTGCTCAGGGTGGTATATCTTTGAGTGCTGGCTGTAGATAGATAGATGTGATTGGTATATGTATAGAGTCATAGTCTTGTGTGCCAGTATCTTGGGAAGACTGGCACTTGAAGTCCTGGGGTAATTAGTGGGGGACCAGGGAGTGGTATTTGACTGACCTCTTTCCCAGGCTTCCCCCACGTGCACTCGCGAACTGTTCATCTTCACGAATGCATGTTGGGGAGTGGGGGGAGCCTGGGAACGAGGTTAGCTACAACAATAATGTCTGTTTGCATGCCTAATCCAAGCTACACTTAGTACAGGTGTTAACCTAGCCCCGCACCTGGGTACGAGGCAAATGTTGGCCCTCTGGGTGCAGTACCCACTTTCATACGTCTTGTATGTAGTCAGCAAATGTTTACACAACCCTACCGTGGTATGCATAACTAGTTAGGGCCTTTATTCCACCTACAATACCGGTATGCGGGTTTGAATCCAGCGCATGTCCAAATTTGTTTACACACTGAGGTCAGGGTTCTATCTAGGATTTTGAGTTTGGGGGAGAAGATCAGGCTTGAAATTGATGGTGGGAGGGGGGGCTGCGACCACAGGCCGGAGTTTTGTAGGGGGGTTTGGGGGCATGCTCCCCCAGAAAAAAATTGTAATTTTGAGCCTTGTGAGAGTGGTTCTGAGGTATTCTAAGACAGTTTTGAGGTCCTGGTAGCTGTGGTATTACAGACACATTCTTAGCTAGTGTACCATACATTGCAAGTAAGTCCTTTAAAGATTGCAAGTAAGTCAAAGTTTCCCTTGCCGAAAATCATCTAGTGTAGTACGTGAACCAAAGTAAAAGAAGTGTTATTAATTAACCAAATGGGGGAAGCAGTAGCAAAAACATGACATGAGTGTGAAGAAGACATACTCAAGTGGACACTGGAAGTAGCATATGAATAAAGTTATCATGTTCTCACTGTATGTTGCAGTTCTTGACACTACTTTCACTTAATTAAATTTAATTGCCAGAAATTTTGGGGGGGAAGCTGGAGTGTTTGGGGGGGAACCTCCCCCCCCGCCCCCCCCAGTAGATAGAACCCTGGAGGTTATTATTTGATTAGGGTGAATGACACATACACTCACTCAGGCTGCCCCACAATACCTTGCTTTTGACTAGTACATATTTAGTGATTAATGGTCTCATCAGTAAGGCCCAAATTTTTTTAACGTATGCACTCACCTTTGTAATCTGCTCCACTCTCTTCAACAGACAATTGCAGTTAGTCGCATCGCTGCAGCAGGAATACAAATGTGTTGCACAGATCCCAAAATCACACACAAGCACTGAGAGACATGGATGAGAAGGCAAAAAAAAAATCTGATAGCTAGCTAAAGTGCAGCTGATGCTTACACCATTTAAATTTTGTAAGGATTGTAATCCGTAAAAGTTCTGTGGTGTAGCTAATTCATATCTTGTTTGGTAATATTTTTTTGCGATTCCATCCCTACGTGCTTTTTCATTATTAGCAATATTGTCAGTGAATTGTTAGCCTCAGAACTTCGGCACGTATGCATAGGTCTACGATGATTTGAAGGGCTGAGAACCAGAATGGTCTAACCCCTTCCCAAACTTGAGAACACTCTTAAAATGTGTTTCAGGAGCTGGTCAAGATGAAATTTTTGGTGATAGGATATCCACATTTTCCTTCATTTTTGTGCAATTTTCAGTACTTAATTTTGGGTTACACCACTATGGTTCTCAGCCCTTCATTTGTTCTTAGAATGTTCAGCTGTGAAGGAAACTCATGAATAATTCATATCAGTACCCTACATACAACTCATATACTCAATAATGAACTCCCACAACCTCATGCATACTACTGCATGCATGTGACGTACAGTACATGTATAGCGAGAATATTTGGCGAACATTAAATTTGGCGAAAAACGTCGCGAATTTTAAATTTGGCGCCGACGTAGCCTTCTAACAAGCTTATCTTACGATCCAGCAGCTTGGAGACGGACGTAGAAGCCTTTCGCGCTTCACTGATTCTCAACGACATATTTCCTAATCCGTCTCCCGTGCGTATGCGGCGGCGTTAAGGGATTGGTTCTGTTTGTCCACTCAAAAATCGGGCTATCTCGCGATTTACAGGGTTAAGCGATTGTCAAACCCGACAGTAACATTGAAATCTAAAAAAAGTCAATTTATGTGTACCTGATAGCGACCAAAGCGATTTCTATTCTCCGTATTTCCAGCTCTCTCTTGTTCAATACGGTAAAATCCGTCATTTTAATACGGTCAAGAACTGGAATACGACAGAGGGCGGGCATATGCGGTTTCAGGACACGGGGTTCATACCGGAGTATACCATAGATAATATAGCCATACCTTAGGCTATTATCTATGAGTATACGTAGAGAGGCGTCCGTGTCATTTATACGGCAATCGGTCACGCCCTTAGCTTGAATGCGGCACGAGCACGCGGTAAACGAGCCTTGCAAGCATAGATACTATACTAACTATAGTTCAAGCTAGTCCACGAGGCCAGGCAAGTCTACAGTCCAAGGGTCCCATTTGTAAAAAAAAAATGTAGCGCGGGTATGTCTCTGCTAGAGACTTCTAGTTACGACGTGTATCTTACTTGCTTCAAGGTCACACACTCACACGCTTCGGGTTTAAGTCTCGAGATAGAATGCGCTTTACAACCTTGTTTGCCTCAAGTTCGATGGAGAGGGGAATCGCCATACGATCGCGCGTGGGTGATTACATCACGCTTTATTATTGGCGAGGAATTTAATTTGGCCAATTAAAGTCCTCGCCGCTATACGGCATTCTATGATTGTGCACAAACTGTAGCAAAAGTTATCAGTCTGATTGATCAAACCTGGCACTACTGCTCCTCAGTCTTTGCAGGCATAATGGACTTCGTTGTTGTAGCAGCAATTATTCTACACCTTCTAAGTAGTCTGGTAGTCGTGGAGTGTGATACTACCCAGTGTACCAGCAAGGAGAGCTGCAACTTTGGAATTACAACCAATCAAGTGTCCAGTGAAGTGGACAGTTGCGAGAACACCTGGTTCCTTCTAGCCCCCGATGATGACCATACCTGTGAGTGTGGTAGTACTGTAGGGAGTAAAGTGAGATGCGACAATGCCACCAAGGAAGTGGATATTCTTGACTGCTACTGCATGACATACAGCGAGGACGACCACTCAACAGTGCTTGGACAGTGTGTGTATGGTTGTAGTCATAAATCAAGTTACCACTCTCTCCCGTCCAACATTTCTCAGCTGAATGAAGAGGTTTGTGGATGGCTTTATCGTGATGGTCAATTGTGTGGCAAATGCAAAGACGGTTTTGCACCAGCAGTATATTCCTACAGTTTAAGTTGTGTAGAGTGCAAGGATTATCACTATAATTGGGTAAAGTACGCAGTGGTTTCATTATTACCCCTGACTGTGTTCTTTTTTGTTATCACATTTACTAGGATTAAACTACTTTCGGGTGCATGGTCTGGTTACATTTTGATCAGTCAAGTACTGTCAACACCTCTTCTAATGCGTGTATATCAGCTACATCAGGATCACAACACATTCCACTTCACTCTAGGTATTCTTAGTGTACCTTATGGTGTCTCAAATCTCGATTTTTTTCGTCTTCTATACCCACCATTTTGCCTACATCCTCACATGTCCACCATCCAGGCTTTAGCATTGGACTACATTACAGCTGCTTATCCCCTGGCCCTAATTGTAATCACTTATTTTCTGGTTGTACTGTACGACAACAATGTAAGGGTAATTGTGTGGCTATGGAAGCCCTTTAATTACTGCTCTGTTCGTTTTAGAAGGAACTGGAATATCAAAAGTTCGTTAGTCGATTCTTTTGCTACCTTCATTATTTTATCTTACATGAAATTTTTGGACGTATCTATCAATCTTTTGATTCCAGTTCGTCTTTTTAATATTCATGGGAAGTCAGTTGGGATATATCTTTTTTATGATGCCACAGTTAAGTATTTCAGCAAAGAGCACCTTCCATATGCATTCCTGGCGCTTGGAGTATTCTTGACTTTCAATGTTTTCCCAGTCTTACTGTTGAGCTTGTATCCCTGTCAATGTTTTCAGAAATGCATAAACCGCTGCAGGCTTAGTAACTGTCAGGCACTACATATATTTATGGACGCCTTTCAAGGTTGCTACAAGAATGGAACAAATGGTACAAAAGATTGTAGGTGGTATGCAGCAGTGTACTTGTGGGTTCGAATTGCATTTTTCATTGTGAGTGCAGTAGCTCTTTCAGATTTATGGTTACCTTTTGTTACATTTGTTCACCTCATTATGCTGATTCTAGTTACTGTATTCCATCCCTACAAGTCTGCTACTTTCAACACTGTTGAAACAATTTTATTTTTTGTATTGGCTTTCATACTTGTATCAGCCATGGCACATGTTATATCGGACTATATAGTCCATCACTTCCAGAAAATGTTGGATGTAATTGGTAGCATTTTCGCGATTGTTCCATTCATATATGTACTGGCAGTCTTGCTGTACAGGCTGCTATTCCATAGCCACCGTGTGCAAACAGTCTACCGAAAGTTCAAGACTTGGCTATTGTACTACTGCAAAGATTCAATTACTCACGCAGACTCACAGGAGTCACTGCCAGACAGAATAGCTTATGACCATCCAGAAGAGAACACAGCCCTACTACCTGTGCCGATGCAATCGGATAGCAATTCTGAGGCTACTTATTATTAACTTGGACAGAGGCTGAAAGAACAAGATAACGATATACAAAGGAGTCGTAAACGTGTTGTGATTCTGATATACTTGAATGAATGTTAGTGTATTTACATCCACATAGTTATAGTTATCTGAATGTATATGCTATTTCCTGTTTCTGTTACCAATGAATGACATTGTAGTAAAGTGTTCAGTGTGTCTGAGAACAAACTATGCATAAACAGCAACCACACTTACTACATTCTTCAATATGCAGCTCATGCAGAACATGATAACAATAATATAAAGGAGCCTTAAACTTGTTGTGATTGTGATATAGCTACTTGAATGAATGTTAGTGTATTTACATCCACATAGTATTAATTATCTGACTGTATTGTTTTATCTTGATTGCTAAATGTATATGATATTTTCTGTTTTTGTTACCATTGAATGACATTGTAGTAATGTGTTCAGTGTATCTGAGAACAAACTATTCATAAACAGCAACTACAAGTGCATTGTAAAATTACCTCCGAACCTTAATGCATTCTTCAGTTTGCAGCCCACCACTACCGGAATTTGCAGAATCTTTGCAACACTGTATAAGGCTCAGAACTCAGCATGATCCTTATATGGAAGGCACTGTTTACTTTGATCCAAGAGTGACTTGTTAATCATTCATTCACCCACCCATTATTTTACTTAGCAGCTCCTGAGCTCAAGCCTACAGTGTTTCAAAGATTCTGCAAAGTTTTGTACCAATGATCTGTTTCAGCAATCATTACATGTACCTCAGCCTAGTTTGCAAGCATAAATAATCTCATGCAGTGACTCTCCATGCATGATACATGTATAATATTTGTAGTACTACAACAAAATTGCTATCTTAAATATTATCGTTTTTGAGTGGAAACTTAAAGGAATAAACTAGCGTTGTTCCCAGAATCCACTGCCAGCATTTTTTTGCACATTGGAATATTTCTTGTCTCTGCAGTTAAGGCAATTAATAACACACAAGCGGGAATGTTTTCATGTTGTAAAGAATCCCAACTAAAATTCATGTGGAGCCATACATGTACATATACTGCTATATGCATAGCCTGTACATGTAGCAGAAATCATTAGTCTGAGTGTACAAACCTGGCACTACTCCCTTTGAACAACAGAAGGTTTCCTGTTCTGCGTCAGGGGAAACCTCAAAGGAAATACATGACAGAATTTTGATAGGAACCACAAGGAAACACGAAGACATAGCATGTTTCTCTAAATGACATTGGAGACATGCAGTGTCTTCATTTCCTTGAGGATCCTATCAAAACTCTGTTGTATTTCCTTACAAGTTTCCCTCGATGCAGAGCAGGAAGCTCTTGTTTATCACAGTAACTGCTCCTCAGCAATCATTTTGCAGGAATAATGGTTTACTTCGTTGTTGTAGCAGCTACTCTACACCTTCTAAGTAGTCTGGTGGCCGTGGAGTGTGATACTACCCAGTGTACCAGCAAGGAGAGCTGCAACTTTGGAATTATGCATTCCACTGTGTTAGGAGTATTAGTTAGAATAATGCATGAAAATGTGCAAGTGTGAGAGCTCTGTTTGATTGTGGGAATCTTGTGGATTTGTGCAGCTTTACTCAGTCCCATCTACTTTCAGGAATGTACCAAACTATAACTCACTACATGTATAATGAGTGTATTAAATCAGTCTGCTCACCCAGATCATGTAGTACTTGACCTCACACCAAAACAAATCCCAGTATGGGGCAAGTATGTGTGGACATACATGAAAAACACCCTACTGGCTATTACTCTACTCTCTGTATCTCCTAATCCCATGGCAGTCCCAAAATTAAAATAATACCATCTCAACATGAAGATTTAGAGAACATTTGGAAAAAAATTAAAACAATTGAAGAATCCGTTTTTCAAGGGGGCAAAGGTCAAGTATATAAACCATGATCTTTGACCTCAACATAATCAAATTATCACTTGCAATATATCAGCTGAAAGGGTATCTACTAAGGTACAAGATGGTACAATTTTCATCTTGCACAGACAATCGTAGTAATAGTTATGGTCAATTATGTAGAGGCAGGTAGCCGAAAATTTGATGAAAAATTGAGTTTTTGGCTGGCTGTAACACAGAAGCCGTACAACATGTGAGGCTAATAATCACTGTGAATTAATAACTTCACATAGGGTACATATGTACCAAGTTTCGTGGAAATCTGAGGGGGTCGTCATTTTTTTGTGTTGATTTGGCATGGAATTACCCATCTACAAGGTATTTTTTTGACTGTATGTATATATTGTCTTGATGTATGTATCACTGCAAAATTGAAAGGGTAGTTTTTAAACCTTATCTCAGTTGCAGCTGCATTACCAAACTTGCAGCTTTACTGCAGGAAGCCAATAACAATGGGAATTCGAAAATGAATGCACTAACTAATTGTTTATGGTATTTTGATAAGAGAAACTGAATCCTTGGAATAACTATAGGAGTGCTGCAGAATCTAATCCCTGTTACTAAATACCATAAACAATCAGTAAGTTCTTTCTTCTGTAAGGATCGAGACGAAAACTCAGCACTCCTATTATCATTTCAAGGATTCAGTTGCTCTGACCAAATATCGTAAAGAATTAGCATGTGTATTCATTTCGAATACTGGCTTCCTGCGGTAGGAGTTAGGCCTCAATAGTTACGTACTTACTTAACGTTTCATTAATTATCGTTTCTAAAGTCGTTTCATTAAAAGTCGTTTCTCAACAAACGAAGGAATTTACATCTATAGAGGTACACATAAATGGAATTAAAGACAAAACTCCTAAATTTTACCCTCGATATACTTTCAATTAGCCTCATGTAAATGTTAATTACGCATATAATAAATGCTTAAACTTTGGGCACTCCCTCTAGGACAGTTATGACAATTGTGCATGGTTACCTTAATAGAAATAATATATACTTTTATGCAGATAAAATACTTCCAGGTTAATGAAATGTTAAATTTCATAAGGACGTAACTAATGAGGCATAACTCCTACCCACATATACTCAGACATCTGCAATTTGGGCAACCAGCTAGTAGGCATAAGTGACTGGTCCTCAGTAATAATTTTGCAGGAACAATGGTTTACTTCATTGTTGTAGCAGCAATTCTATACCTTCTAAGAAGTCTGGTGGTCGTGGAGTGTGATACTACCCAGTGTACCAGCAAGGAGAGCTGCAACTTTGGAATTACAACCAATCAAGTGTCCAGTGAAGTGGACAGTAACACCAGTTGCGAGAACACCTGGTTCCTTCCAGCCCCCGATGATGACCATACCTGTGAGTGTGGTAGTACTGTAGGGAGTAAAGTGAGATGCAACAATGCCACCAAGGAAGTGGATATTCTTGACTGCTACTGCATGACATACAGCGAGGACGACCACTCAACAGTGCTTGGAAAATGTGTGTATGGTTGTAGTCATAAATCAAGTTACCACTCTCTCCCGTCCAACATTTCTCAGCTGAATGAACAGGTTTGTGGATTTCTTAATCGTGAAGGTCAATTGTGTGGTAGATGCAAAGACGGTTTCGCACCAGCAGTATACTCCTACAGTTTAAGTTCTGTAGAGTGCAAGGATTATCATTATAATTGGGTGAAGTACGCAGTGGTTTCATTATTACCCCTAACTGTGTTCTTTTTTGTTATCACACTTACTAGAATTAAACTACTTTCGGGTGCATGGTCTGGTTACATTTTGATCAGTCAAGTACTGTCAACACCTCTTCTCATGCGTGTATTTCAGCTACATCACAACACATTCCACTTCACTCAAGGTTTTCTTAGTATACCTTATGGTGTCTCAAATCTCGATTTTTTTCGTCTTTTATATCCACCTTTTTGCCTACATCCTCACATGTCCACCATCCAGGCTTTAGCATTGGACTACATTACAGCTGCTTATCCCCTGGTCCTATTTGTAATCACTTACTTTCTGGTTGTACTGTACGACAGCAATGTAAGGGTAATTGTGTGGCTATGGAAGCCCTTTCATTACTGCTCTGTTCGTTTTAGAAGAAACTGGAGTATTAAAAGTTCGTTAGTCGATTCCTTTGCTACCTTCATTATTTTATCCTACACGAAATTTTTGGATGTATCTATCAATCTTTTGATTCCAGTTCGTCTTTTTAATATTCATGGGAAGTCAGTCGGTCTGTATCTTTTTTATGATGCCACAGTTAAGTATTTCAGCAAACAGCACCTTCCATATGCATTCCTGGTCCTTGGAGTATTCCTGACTTTTAATGTGTTCCCAGCCGTACTGTTGAGCTTTGTATCCCTGTCAATGTTTTCACAAATGCTTGAACCGCTGCAGGCTTAGTAACTGTCAGGCACTGCATATATTCATGGCGCCTTTCAAGGTTGCTACAAGGATGGAACAAATGGTACAAAAGATTGTAGGTGGTATGCAGCAGTGCACTTGTGGGCTCGAATTGCATGTTTCATTGTCAGTGCAATATCTCTTTTAGGTTTATGGATACCTTTTGTAGCATTTGGATTTCTCATTATGCTGATTTTAGTTACTGTTTTCCATCCCTACAAGTCTCCTGCTTTTAACACTGTTGAAACAATCTTATTTTTTGTAATGGTCTTTATACTTGTATCAGCCATGGCACATATTATATCGGATTATATAGTCCATCGCTACCAGAAAATGTTGGATGTATTTAGTAGCATTTTTGCGATTGTTCCATTCATATATGTACTGGCAGTCTTGCTGTACAGGCTGCTATTCCATAGCCACTGTGTACAGAAAGTCTACCGAAAGTTCAAGACTTGCTTACTGTGCTACTGCAAAGATTTAATTGCTAACGCAGACTCGCAAGAGTCACTGCCGGACAGAATAGCTTACGACCATCCAGAAGAAAACACAGCCCTACTACATGTGCCAGTGCAATCGAATAGCGAGTCTGACGCTACTTATTATTAACTTGGACGGAGCCTGAAGAACAAGATAGCAATGTATACAGGAGCCATAAAGCTCGTTGCGATTGCATACTTGTTAGTGTATTCACATTTACTTTAGTTATTTGACTGTATGCATATTGTGTCGTCTTGATTGCTACATGTGCAGGCCATTTTCTGTTGCTGCTACTATTTAATGTAATTGAATGTAATAAAGTGTTCAGTGTGTCTGAGTACAAACTATGCAAAAACGACAACTACAAGTCCATTGTAACGTACCTCAGCCTGATTATTAACATGCATAAATATTTAAATCAACACTCATGCTGTGATTCCCTTACATAATACATAATCACATCTTTCTATAGCCAGTATAATACAAGCAGATCTGATATGCTGCCCCCTGTTTATAATGAGAACGCACTTCACTATAGTAAAAGGTGTAGTCTTTTCTCTATTGAGCATAGAAAGCAGAAAATGTGCATATACTAAATGGCTTACAGCATGACAGCTCTAGCCTCTTCCCAGGCTCCACCCACAAGCTTTTCATAACACCGTGTATAAAAAAAAGAGTGTGACGGAAAGCTAGGGGAGTGGAGCCTGGGAACAAAACAAAGACAGCTCTATGTTCTATTATATTAGCCTCGTTCCCAGGCTCTAAAGCTGGTCAGTAGAGCCTGGGAACGAGGCTATCATATAAAGACTAAGCTATGCGTGGGCACACACAGTATCAGGGCAAAATTGTCATCTTAATCATTATCATTCATAAGTGTTTGTCTAGCCTCACTCCCGATCTCCACAGGCTGCTCTACTTTGCATGTTGGGAAAAGGTGGCAGTGGAGACTGGGAACGAAGCTAGGAATAAACATCTAACCACAGTCATGTTTTTTTTAATTGCTGAGATGGTATGCATTAATGTTTACTACATGCATATTCAGTTTCTTTTGATTGGTGTTCAGTATGCCTGATGACAAACTATACATAAAAAGCCATTAGCTATACAGCAACGTTAACCACAATTGCACAGTAAATCCCTTCCTCAGTAGCTTGCCACTAACAATGAGCAGTTTCAACAATCATACTTCAGCCTAATTAACATGCCTAAGTACTGAGTCATTGCTCAGTGCTTTCCCTAGTCTCACATGCCAGGCCCCAGACAGGAGAACTGGAGACTAGTGTCACTGAAGAACTACCACTCTGCCCCTCACCTGGCACAGCTGCTGCTCAGGGTGGTATATCTTTGAGTGCTGGCTGTAGATAGATAGATGTGATTGGTATATGTATAGAGTCATAGTCTTGTGTGCCAGTATCTTAGGAAGACTGGCACTTGAAGTCCTGGGGTAATTAGTGGGGGACCAGGGAGTGGTATTTGACTGACCTCTTTCCCAGGCTTCCCCCACGTGCACTCGCAAACTGTTCATCTTCACGAATGCAGGTTGGGGAGTGGGGGGAGCCTGGGAACGAGGTTAGCTACAACAATAATGTCTGTTTGCATGCCTAATCCAAGCCACACTTAGTACAGGTGTTAACCTAGCCCCGCACCTGGGTACGAGGCTAATGTTGACCCTCTGGGTGCAGTACCCACTTTCATACGTCTTGTATGTAGTCAGCAAATGTTTACACAACCCTACCATGGTATGCATAGCTAGTTAGGGCCTTTATTCCACCTACAATACCGGTATGCGGGTTTGAATCCAGCGCATGTCCAAATTCGTTTACACACTGAAGTTATTATTTGATTAGGGTGAATGACACATACACTCACTCAGGCTCGCCCCACAATGCCTTGCTTTTGACTAGTACATATTTAGTGATTAATAGTCTCATCAGTATGGCCCAAATTTTTTTAACGTATGCACTCACCTTTGTAATCTGCTCCACTCTATAGCCTTCTCTTCAACAGACAATTGCAGTCAGTCGCATCGCTGCAGCAGGAATACAAATGTGTTGCACAGATCCAAAATCTCGCACAAGCACTGAGAGACCTGGATGAGAAGGCAAAAAAAAATCTGATAGCTAGCTAAAGTGCATGCTTACACCATTTAAATTTTGTAGGGATGGTAATCCGTGAAAGTTCTGTGGTGTAGCTAATTCATATCTTGTTTGGTAAATTTTTTTGCGATTCCATCCCTACATGCTTTTTCATTTTATTAGCAATATTGTCAGTGAGTTGTTAGCCTCAGAAGTTCGGCACGTATGCATATGTCTACGATCATTTGAAGGGCTGAGAACCAGAATGGTCTAACCCCTTCCCAAACTTGAGAACACTCTTAAAATGTGTTTCAGGAGCTGGTCAAGATGAAATTTTTGGTCATATGTTCATAGCATTTTCCTTCATTTTTGTGCAATTTTCAGTACTTAATTTTGGGTTACACCACTATGGTTCTCAGCCCTTCATTTGTTCTTAGAATGTTCAGCTGTGAAGGAAACTCATGAATAATTCATATCAGTACACTACGTACAACTCATATACTCAATAATGAACTCCCACAACCTCATGCATACTACTGCATGCATGTGACGTACAGTATAGCGAGAATATTTGGCGAACATTAAATTTGACGAAAAACATCGCGAATTTTAAATTTGGCGATGACGTAGCCTTCTAACAAGCTTATCTTACACGATCCAGCAGCTTGGAGACGGACGTAGATGCCTTTGTCGCTTCAGTGATTCTCAATGGCATATTTCCTAATCCGTCTCCCGTGCGTATGCAGCGGCGTTAAGGGATTGCTTCTGTCTGTCCACTAACTCGCAATTTAAAGGGTTAAGCGATTGTCAAACCCGACAGTAACATTGAAATCTAAAAAAGTCGATGTGTGTGTACCTGATAGGCCTGAGCTAATTATTCACGAATAAAATTTTTCAAATGTTGAATAATCAGTAAGAAAAGCGAAAATTTGGTTTGCACACGCACTTTGAACATCTAGGCGTGACCTTTGAGCTGCACTGCGTGGGTCAGTGACTCAGTGCTGATGGAGGAGGAGGTTGTATCCCAGGATCAGGTGATATCGTCACCCCCTGTACTTATCCTAGAGCCCCCAAATCCTCCTGTCTTGCGTGTAAACGTAAAGCAGATGTGTGTGTGTAAGGTTTTGCATCGAACAACACCAACAAAAACTTCCTTCAAGTTGAATAACAGGTCATAATCATTTGAAAAATTGGGAGGATCACTTGAATAATAGGGAAGAAAATCAGGAAAAAAGAATTTGAATAATAGGCAAGTTTGAATGAACAATTAGCTCACCTAATACCTGGTATATTCTATTCTCAGCTCTCTTTTATTCAACACGGTAATTAATACGGTCAGAAACTGGAATACGAAAGAGGGCGGGCATATGCGGTTTCAGAACACGGGTTCATACTGGAGTATACGTAGAGAGGCGTCCGTGTCATTATTACGGCAATCGGTCCCGCCCATATACGTACGCAGCTTGAATGCGGCACGAGCACGCGGTAAACGAGCCTTGCAAGCATAGATACTATACTAACTATAGTTCAAGCTAGTCCACGAGGCCAGGCAAGTCTACAGTCCAAGGGTCCCATTTGTAAAAAAAAAAAATGTAGCGCGGGTATGTCTCTGCTAAAGACTTCTAGTTACGACGTGTATCTTACTTGCTTCAAGGTCAGACACTCACACGCTTCGGGTTTAAGTCTCGAGATAGAATGCGCTTTACAACCTTGTTTGCCTCAGGTTCGATGGAGCCTGAGGGGAATCGCCATACGATCGCGCGTGGGTGATTACATCACGCTTTATTATTGGCGAGGAATTTAATTTGGCCAATTAAAGTCCTCGCCAATTTTTTCCGCTATACGGCTATGATTGTGCACAAACTGTAGCAAGAGTTATCAGTCTGAGTGATCAAACCTGGCTCTACTGCTCCTCAGTCTTTGCAGGCATAATGGACTTCGTTGTTGTAGCAGCAATTATTCTACACATTCTAAATAGTCAGGTAGCTGTGGAGTGTGATACTACCCAGTGTACCAGCAAGGAGAGCTGCAATGGAATGAAAACCAATCAAGTGTCCAGTGAAACAGAGAGTAACACCAGTTGCGTGAACACCTGGTTCTTTCCAGCCCCCGATGATGACCATACCTGTGAGTGTGGTAGTACCATAGGGAATAAAGTGAGATGCGACAATGCCACCAAGAAAGTGGATATTCTCGACTGCTACTGCATGACATACAGCGAGGACGACCACTCAACAGTGATTGGAAAATGTGTGTATGGATGTTAGTCATAAATCAAGTTACCACTCTCTCCCGTCCAACATTTCTCAGCTGAATGAACAGGTTTGTGGATGGCTCAATCGTGATGGTCAATTGTGTGGCAGATGCAAAGATGGTTTTGGACCAGCAGTATATTCCTACAGTTTAAGTTGTGTAGAGTGCAAGGATTATCATTATAATTGGGTGAAGTATGCAGTGGTTTCATTATTACCCCTAACTGTGTTCTTTTTTGTTATCACACTTACTAGGATTAAATTACTTTCGGGTGCATGGTCTGGTTACATTTTGATCAGTCAAGTACTGTCAACACCTCTTCTCATGCGTGTATTTCAGCTACATCAGGATCACAACACATTCCACTTCACTCTAGGTATTCTTAGTGTACCCTATGGTGTCTCAAATCTCGATTTTTTTCGTCTTCTATACCCACCATTTTGCCTACATCCTCACATGTCCTCCGTCCAGGCTTTAGCATTGGACTACGTTGTGGGTGTTTATCCCCTGGCCCTAATTGTATTCACTTATTTTCTGGTTGTACTGTACGACAACAATGTAAGGATAATTAGGTGGTTATGGAAGCCCTTTCATTACTGCTCTGTTCGTTTTAGAAGGAACTGGAATATCAAAAGTTCGTTAGTTGATTCTTTTGCTACCTTCATTATTTTATCCTACATGAAATTTTTGGATGTGTCTATCAATCTTATGATTCCAGTTCGTCTTTTTAATATTCATGGAAAGCCGGTCGGGCTGTATCTTTTTTATGATGCCACAATGAAGTATTTCAGCAAACAGCACCTTCCATATGCATTCCTGGTCCTTGGAGTATTCTTGACTATTAATGTGTTCCCAGCCGTACTGTTGAGCTTGTATCCCTGTCAATGTTTTCACAAATGCTTGAACCGCTGCAGGCTTAGTAACTGTCAGGCACTGCATATATTCATGGACGCCTTTCAAGGTTGCTACAAGGATGGAACAAATGGTACAAAAGATTGTAGGTGGTATGCAGCAGTGTACTTGTGGATTCGAATTGCATTATTCATTATGAGTGCAGTAGCTCTTTCAGATTTATGGATACCTTTTGTAGCATTTGGATTCCTCACTATGTTGATTCTAGTTACTGTATTCCATCCCTACAAGTCTGCTACTTTCAACACTGTTGAAACTATCTTATTTTTTGTAATGGCTTTCATACTTGTATCAGCCATGGCACATGTTATATCGGATTATATAGTCCATCGCTACCAGAAAATGCTGGATGTAATCGGTAGCATTTTCGCGATTGTTCCATTCATATATGTACTGGCAATCTTGCTGTACAGGCTGCTATTCCAAAGCCACCGTGTACAAACAGTCTACCGAAAGTTCAAGACTTGGCTACTGTGCTACTGCAAAGTTTCAATTACTCACGCAGACTCACAAGAATCATTACCAGACAGAATAGCTTACGACCATCCAAAAGAGAACACAGCCCTATTACCTGTGCCAGTGCAATGGGACAACAATTCTGACGCTACTTCTTATTAACTTGGACAAATTCTGGAAGAACAAGATAACAATGTATAGGTAGCGCTTTAAAGCTTGTAATTGTATACTTGAATGAATGTTAGTGTATTTACATACACATTCAGTGATTGTATTAGTTATATGGTAATGTCTTGATTGCTACAATGAGTTATGCATAAACATATTATTTTCTGTTTCTGTTTTTGTAGTAGTGTTCAGTGTATCTGAGAACAAACTATGCAACCACAAGTGCATTGTAAACCCCCTCTGAACCTTAATGCATTCTTCAGCATGTAGCTTGCCACCAAGTAAGTTAACAATGATCTGCTTTAGCAATCTTATGTCATTAACTGCTATAATACGTACCGAAATCTGGTATGCTGCACTCAGTTTAAATAGTGAGAATCCACTCACTACACGTAGTATATATTACTATAGTAACAAGGTATAGTTCCATTGAGCTATATAGTAAGAATCCAATAGAGCATAGGAAGCAGAAGATGTGCATATACTAAATGGCTCAGAGCATGGACAGCTCTAGCCTCCTTCCCAGGCTCCACCCACCAGCTTTTTATCACACCGTGTATAAAAAAGAGTGTGACAGAAAAATAGGGGGGGTGGAGCCTGGAAACAAAACAAGGACAGCTCTATGTTCTATAGGCGAAGCTATATGTGGTCACACAGTAGCAGGGCAAACATTACATTAATTTTACCAAAGTTTGTTTAGCCTCGTTCCCAGTCTCCACTGGCTGCTCTATTTTGCATGTTGGAAAATAGTGGCAGTGGAGCCAGGGAACAAGGCAAGGACAGCTATACGTTCTATAGACTAAGCTATATATCAGTACACACAGTAGCAGGGCAAAACCTATTTTAACCATTATCATTTACCAATGTTTATATAGCCTTGTTCATTGGGAAAAGGTGGCAGTGGAGACTAGGAACGAGGTGAGGAATAAACAACTAACTACAGTCATGTGTTTTCAATATGCTGTGCAGGTATGTGTTTATGCTTACTTCATGCGTACTCTTGATTAGTCTTCAGTACGCCTGATGACAAACAAATATGGCAACAACAACAACTACACTGTAACTCCCCTCTGAACCTTAAATGCATTACTCAGATGCTAGCCATAATTACAGCAATCCTATCTAACATGCCTATATAAGTACTGAGTCATTGCTCAGTGATTCCCCTGGTCTCGCATGCCAGGCCCCAGACAGGGACTGGCTCACGAGACTATGACTCTATATTATACCAATCACATCTCCCAGTTTATATAGTAAGAATCCACTCACTGGCAGCTTTCAGTTTTACGAAAAGGTATAACTATGTATATGGGGTCCCTTTAACATCATAGCAAGGGAGACAAGAGGGTTCTGAGTACTGAAATACTTGTTGTAGTCCACCCTGAGCAGCAGCTGTGCCAGGTGAGGGGCAGAGTGGTGGTTCTTGACACTAGACACTATCTTGAAGAAAAGAGAAGACTGACGCTTGAAGTCCTGTGTGCAGTGTGTGAGTACATGTGTTGGAATCACCGTATACACTGTTAAAATAGAAATGCCATACTGACTAGTGGGTTGTTGTTTCAGTTTCAACATGCATGTGAATAACTGCAGCAACATCACTTTCCTCTGAGTCTTCCTTTACCGACCTCTACATGGTTTCACCATAGCGATGCACTTTCATTACGTAGCAAATGCTTTCGCATTCTTGACCCAAAACAATAAATCTGTATCCATGGCATTCTTGACCCAAAACAATGAATCTGCATCCATGGCATTCTTGACCCAAAACAATGAATCTGTATCCATGGCATTCTTGACCCAAAACAATGAATCTGTATCCATGCGTGTGATGTATTGAAACTCAAGGAGTATTCAGTAGTGATAGGGAATCTAAGACTGTGCATTTATTCAAGCCAAACTACTTCTGCAGCTTTTACTAGTTAGGCATATTATTAATCCTGTTTCGTTGCTTTAATTCTGCAGCTGTTTTACCAGCCAGGCATAATATTGCTTAGTGATAGTAATATACTCATGTTGCTGCCGTAGCGCTTACGCTATTGACCACACACCCACATACGCAGGCGGAGCTTATAATATTGCTTAGTACTGTGAGGTCAATAATTGTGTACGATATAGGGTTCAGAATCTCAGCTACTGCATGTAATTTCTGTCCGTCACACTTTCCTAGCCAAGTGTGTTCAAAACGATGTCTCAGGCTGATACGTTAATGACATCTCTGACGCTGTGGCGCATAAACAGTTATAGAGATCTGGACAAGTCTACTACATCTTTCTATCAAGTAAGGCATATTACAGCTTCCATGTTAGTAGAGTTTGTGTGGCCGCTCTGTAAACATACATATGAGGGCTGAATACTGACAGCACAAATCAATCGATAAGTAGCTAAGTTTCGGGTAACATTGCATGCATGCAGTGCGCTATGGCCCCTTTATCAGCTCTCCTGTGGCAGCCATGGCTGATCCACTGAAATTTGTTGCAGACTAGCTAAGATGTTTACTAGTCTCCAGATCACCAGATGTTTATCTCAACTGTCATCTCGCATGCATGCTGTGTACATCTATCAATCTACATAAGACATAGTGTGCTTGTATATACCCTTTTGGGGCTTCAATTCTGCTGTATTTTACAAGCAGGCACTACAAGTGCTACCTGTGCAATACATTAGCGTAACTGTCACCTATTTTACAGTTTCCAGCAAACTGAAAATAAAGTGACGGTTACAGCACTATATACAAATGTTGACCAATTGAACAGAAACTCGAAGAAAGTTTAAACACCATATGATATAGAGTAAACATAAAGTCTTTCTCATTCCTCTTTTATACATGTATGTCCACTTCAATGTGCATATAATTATGCATCTCTATCACTGCACACTGCAGTTACTGCATCGTTAGGCACATACACGTGCTCAAGTTTGCCCCATGATAATGCCCTGCGTTTGCCTATTACATACTCTATTGGTGAAGGGTCTTAACACATAAACACACACCTTTGCAATCTGTTCCACCCTAGCCTTCTCTTCAACAGACAATTGCAGTTTGTCGCATCGCTGCAGCAGGGATACAAATGCGTTGCACAAATCCAGAATCTCACGTAAGCACCGAGAGACCTGGATGAGAAGGCAAAAACCAAAACACAAGTCATCCCTTTACTAAATACCATAACACTACATGCCACACACCCACAAACCCAGGTGGATCTATTGATAATCACAATCAGTTGTTATGAAAAAGATTACATGTATATAATGCTAATCTCCATTCCATGTGTATTACATTACATAATACGTAACAAATTTTGGCCTCTAGCTTATACAACCAATCATCTTGATTGTCACAAACTGTGTTCGTAAACCTTGTGAAAGCTTAGCCTAGCTATACAGTAGTGCTTCAAGTCTAGAAACTTCAGCTACGTATCTGCAATGGGTTCAAGACATGCTTTGCGTGTCAGCTGACTGTGGTGACTTACAGCTGGAAGGAGGAGGAATAGCTGTGACTGAAGAGTGGTGACGAAGCTCTCGTGAGCGTGCTTGATGGTCTCAAAGTTGTGGGTGGAATTAATCTTCTCCTGTAGCTGGGAAAACTGAGTCTCCAACACGTCAACCTGGAAGCATGAAAACAGTGCTTCAGTAGCTGCTTAAGAAACAAGAAGTCAAAGCAAGACAATATGAGTACATTAATACACTCCCAAGTATAACGTCTGAAATTAAAAGATCTATAATTCATTCTGAAAATGTTGATTTTTACGATTTTCTTTCATGACCCAAAGTTCGTACGGTCACTGTACAAACTCTCGGTTATGAAGTAATACTTCAGTAGACTCTTCAATTAAGAGCACAGGAGAGATGTCCTTTCTACAGCCTCTGCTGCAGGACTTAGCCACATACATGCCGAGAGAAAAGATTTGTTTGGTAAATCACGTGATATGTACATGGTTTGCATCTCCCCTGGGAGCATAATAGAATACAGTCTCTCTCTGCTCATTACTGCTCACCTGCCTCAAATGCTATTTAATGAGTGGTCCCCATCAGCCCGAACAATTCAAGAATCTTGGTTCCTTTAGTGTATCATAAAAGTTTATGCATAAATCGGGTCTCTCTCTATAACTAATCTCTTCCTGGAGTACACCTAAATTGATAAAAAGCGAAATCTAGAGGGACTGCAAAATATTATGGGAAGAAATCTGTTAAACACAAAGTAAATGGGTGATGCATCGATGTGGCGTCTAAAGCTGTTTTGAGGGGTATGTAACAGTCGATGGGAATGAAAACCGATGTGTGCAGCTCCTAGCTCACTCGAAGTTTAAAAGTTTGATACGATCTTCCTCTCAAATGGGAGGACAACGAGATCTCACTTTTGTCCATTACACATTGTTAGCAAACCTAGAGTAGCTGTAGCTAGTGATAATTAATTCTGATGTTGAGAGGTGCAGAAAGCCACTTCCAGAATATTAAAACCACTGGAGTACTAACCGATAATGATGATGATTCACTATTAGTAGGGTGCAAACCACCTCATAAATTAGCTAAATGGTATGATAGAACAACAGAATTTTAGCTCTTATAAGACCATGTGAAATTGTTGTCAGCATGTGTGAGATCATGTTGATCGGAGTTCTCTTTCTACCAACCACGAATTGGCTTCTCAAATGTTTCGACTGCTGGGCTGCAGTACAATGATGTCTGCCCTGATGAAGACTGCAGCCCAGCTAGTAAGATCCCATACAGCTGAAGATGTGCATATACTAAATGGCTCAGAGCATGGACAGCTCTAGCCTTCTTCCTAGGCTCAACTTCCAGCATTCTATCACTCCATGTATAAAACCACATAAAACGGTGCAACAGAAAGCTGGGGAGTGGAGCCTGGGAACAAGGCTAGGATAGCTCAATGCAACCACAATTGCACTGTAAACTGCACCCTTTGACCTTAAATGCATTCCTGAGCAGCTTGCCACAAACGATATGAACAAGTTTCAGGATTCATACCTCAACCTAATTAACATGCCTATGTACTGAATCATTGCTCAGTGATTCCCCTAGTCTGCACGCCAGGCCCCTTTTAGAGACAGGGAATAGCACACTAGACTATGACTCTATGCATATAGTAATCATAGTGAATAATGGATAGAATTTACTTCTTCATTGTAGCAGTAACTCTGAGTAATTTGGTACCTCAGGAGTGTGATGCTATCCAGTGTACTGACGAGGAGAACTGCAACTTCGACAGTCAAGCATCAAGTGAAGTAGATGGTAACACCAGTTGCGTGAACACCTGGTTCCTTCAAGTCCCCGATGATGACCATACCTGTGAGTGTGGTAGTACTGTAGGGAGTAAAGTGAGATGCGACAATGCCACCAAGGAAGTGGATATTCTCGACTGCTACTGCATGACATACAGCGAGGACGACCACTCAACAGTGCTTGGACAGTGCTTGTACGGTTGTAATCATAAATCAAGTTACTACTCTCTCCCGTCCAATATTTCTCAGCTCAATGGAAAAGTTTGTGGATGGCTTAATCGTGAAGGTCAATTGTGTGGCAGATGCAAAGACGGTTTCGCACCAGCAGTATATTCCTACAGTTTAAGCTGTGTAGAATGCAAGGAATATCATTACAACTGGGTGAAATATGCAGTGATTTCATTATTACCCCTAACTGTATTCTTTTTTGTAGTCACACTTTCTGGGATTAAACTTCTTTCTGGTGCGTGGTCTGCTTTCATCTTAATCAGTCAGATAATGTCAACACCGCTTCTAATGCGTGTTATACTGCTACATGGTAACAAGGCATTCCAGTTCACTTTAGCCATTCTTAGTGTACCCTATGGTGTCTCAAATCTCGATTTTTTTCGTCTTTTGTACTCACCTTTTTGCCTACATCCTCATATGTCCACCATCCAGGCTTTAGCATTGGACTACATTATAGCGATTTATCCCCTGGCCCTAATTGTAATCACTTACTTTCTGGTTATACTGCACGATAACAATGTAAGGGTAATTTTGTGGATATGGAAGCCCTTTCATTACTGCTCTGTTCATTTTAGAAGGAACTGGAATATCAAAAGTTCGTTAGTTCATTCTTTTGCTACCTTCATTATGTTATCCTACATCAAATTTTTGGATGTATCTATCAATCTTTTGATTCCAGTACATGTTTTTAATATCCATGGAGAATCTGTTGGGCTGTATCTCCTTTATGACACCGCAGTGAATTATTTCAGCAAACAGCACCTTCCATATGCATTCCTGGCCTTTGGAGCATTGCTGACTTTTAATATATTCCCAGTCCTACTATTAGGCTTGTATCCCTGTCAATGCTTCCAGAAATGCTTGAACTGTTGCAGGCTTGGCCGCTGTCAGGCACTGCATATATTCATGGATGCCTTTCAGGGTTGCTGCAAGGATGGAACAAATGGTACAAAAGATTGTAGGTGGTATGTAGCATTGCACCTGTGGGTTCGAATTACATTATTCTTTGTGACTGCAATAACTCTTTCAACTTCATGGTTGCCTTTTGTTACATTTGTTATCATCATTATGTTGATTTTAGTTACTGTATTCCATCCCTACAAGTCACGTACTTCCAACACTGTTGAATCTATCTTACTTCTTGTATCAGTTTTCAATCTAGTGTCAGGCATGGGACATATATATATAGCAAAATCACAGATTCAGATCCACAAAGTGTTGGATATAATTGGTAGTGTTTCACTGACTGTTCCACTCATGTATGCACTTGGAGTCTCAGTATACAGGCTGCTGTCTCGTAGCTACTGCGTACAAGTCTATGGAAAGGTTAAGAATTGGCTACGGTGCTACTGCAAAGATTCAATTGCTCATGCATACTCACAGGAGTCATTGCCAGACAGAATAGCTTATGACCATCCAGAAGAGAACACAGCCCTACTACCTGTGCCAGTGCAATGGAATAACGACTCTGACGCTACTTATTATTAGTCCTACAGTCTGGCTCGTGAGACAAACTTATTAACTTGGACAGACTCTGAAAGAACAAGATAACGATGTATATAAGGCCCTTAAAGCTCATTGTGATTGCATACATGAATATAGTATTAGTTATTTGACTATAATGTGCATTTACTCTGCTACTTTCTATTTCTGAATATTCTATTATATGTCTGAGAACAAACTATGCATAAACAGCAACCACAAGTGCAATGTAAAATCCCCTCTGAACCTTAATGCATTCTTCAGCATGCAGCCTGCCACCAACAATGATCTGTTTCAGCAATCATACCTCAGCCTAATCAACATGCATGAGCATTGCAATCGATACTCATGCAGTGACTTGCCTGGAATAATAATTATAGTAATCACATATTTCTATACGTATAGCCAGTACTATACGAACAGAAAGCTGGAATATGCTGCACCCACTTTATAGTGAGAATCCACTCACTAGTAGCTGTTTTGTGATAGCGGACACACACAGCTCCAAGACAAACTTGCTATTTTAGGCGTTATCATTTACCATTGTTTAAGTGGAAACTATAATCCTCAGTCTCCACGGCCTGCTTTATTTTCTCTGTACATTGGGAAAAGGTGGCAATGGATATTGGGAACGAGGCTTGGAATACACAACTAGTCATGTGCTTTCAAATTGCTGTGCTGGTATGCATTAATCGTTGACAATATATGTGCATATTCTATTTCTGTTGAATAGTGTTCAGTATGCGTGATGACAAACTATACAAAAAAGCCAAAACAGCCGGCCACCACAACTGCACTGTAAATCCCCTTTGAACTTTAAATGCATTCCTCTGCAGCTAACCACCTACAATGAATAGATTCAGTAATCATACCTCAGCCTAATGAACTGAAACATTACTCAGTGACTCTCCTAGTCTCACATGCCAGCCCCCTTTAAGGACTAGCACATAAGACTATATGGATGACTCTTGGCATACTATAGTAATCACATCTATCGATAGCTGCACTCAACATCCAGTTTATAGTGAGAATCCACTCATTGGCAGCTTTCAACAAGGTATATAATCATGTATAATTAAAAAGTGAATGGAGTCACTTTGACATCATAGCAAGGGAGATAAGAGGGTTCTGAGTACTGAAATACTTGTTGTAGTCCACCCTGAGCAGCAGCTGTGCCAGGTGAGGGGCAGAGTGGTGGTTCTTGACACTAGACACTATCTTGAAGAAAAGGGAAGACTGACGCTTGAAGTCCTGTGTGCAGTGTGTGAGTACATGTGTTGGAGTCGCCGTATACACTGTTAAAATAGAAATGCCATACCGACTAGTGGGTTGTTGTTTCAGTTTCAACATGCATGTGAATAACTGCAGCAACATCACTTTCCTCTGAGTCTTCCTTTACCTACTTCTACATGGTTTCACCATAGCGATGCACTTTCATTACGTAGCAAATGCTTTCGCATTCTTGACCCAAAACAATGAATCTGTATCCATGGCATTCTTGACCCAAAACAATGAATCTGTATCCATGCGTGTGATGTATTGAAACTCAAGGAGTATTCAGTAGTGATAGGGAATCTAAGACTGTGCATTTATTCAAGCCAAACTACTTCTGCAGCTTTTACTAGTTAGGCATATTATTAATCCTGTTTCGTTGCTTTAATTCTGCAGCTGTTTTACCAGCCAGGCATAATATTGCTTAGTGATAGTAATATACTCATGTTGCTGCCGTAGCGCTTACGCTATTGACCACACACCCACATACGCAGGCGGAGCTTATAATATTGCTTAGTACTGTGAGGTCAATAATTGTGTACGATATAGGGTTCAGAATCTCAGCTACTGCATGTAATTTCTGTCCGTCACACTTTCCTAGCCAAGTGTGTTCAAAACGATGTCTCAGGCTGATACGTTAATGACATCTCTGACGCTGTGGCGCATAAACAGTTATAGAGATCTGGACAAGTCTACTACATCTTTCTATCAAGTAAGGCATATTACAGCTTCCATGTTAGTAGAGTTTGTGTGGCCGCTCTGTAAACATACATATGAGGGCTGAATACTGACAGCACAAATCAATCGATAAGTAGCTAAGTTTCGGGTAACATTGCATGCATGCAGTGCGCTATGGCCCCTTTATCAGCTCTCCTGTGGCAGCCATGGCTGATCCACTGAAATTTGTTGCAGACTAGCTAAGATGTTTACTAGTCTCCAGATCACCAGATGTTTATCTCAACTGTCATCTCGCATGCATGCTGTGTACATCTATCAATCTACATAAGACATAGTGTGCTTGTATATACCCTTTTGGGGCTTCAATTCTGCTGTATTTTACAAGCAGGCACTACAAGTGCTACCTGTGCAATACATTAGCGTAACTGTCACCTATTTTACAGTTTCCAGCAAACTGAAAATAAAGTGACGGTTACAGCACTATATACAAATGTTGACCAATTGAACAGAAACTCGAAGAAAGTTTAAACACCATATGATATAGAGCAAACATAAAGTCTTTCTCATTCCTCTTTTATACATGTATGTCCACTTCAATGTGCATATAATTATGCATCTCTATCACTGCACACTGCAGTTACTGCATCGTTAGGCACATACACGTGCTCAAGTTTGCCCCATGATAATGCCCTGCGTTTGCCTATTACATACTCTATTGGTGAAGGGTCTTAACACATAAACACACACCTTTGCAATCTGTTCCACCCTAGCCTTCTCTTCAACAGTCAATTGCAGTTTGTCGCATCGCTGCAGCAGGGATACAAATGCGTTGCACAAATCCAGAATCTCACGTAAGCACCGAGAGACCTGGATGAGAAGGCAAAAACCAAAACACAAGTCATCCCTTTACTAAATACCATAACACTACATGCCACACACCCACAAACCCAGGTGGATCTATTGATAATCACAATCAGTTGTTATGAAAAAGATTACATGTATATAATGCTAATCTCCATTCCATGTGTATTACATTACATAATACGTAACAAATTTTGGCCTCTAGCTTATACAACCAATCATCTTGATTGTCACAAACTGTGTTCGTAAACCTTGTGAAAGCTTAGCCTAGCTATACAGTAGTGCTTCAAGTCTAGAAACTTCAGCTACGTATCTGCAATGGGTTCAAGACATGCTTTGCGTGTCAGCTGACTGTGGTGACTTACAGCTGGAAGGAGGAGGAATAGCTGTGACTGAAGAGTGGTGACGAAGCTCTCGTGAGCGTGCTTGATGGTCTCAAAGTTGTGGGTGGAATTAATCTTCTCCTGTAGCTGGGAAAACTGAGTCTCCAACACGTCAACCTGGAAGCATGAAAACAGTGCTTCAGTAGCTGCTTAAGAAACAAGAAGTCAAAGCGAGACAATATGAGTACATCAATACACTCCCAAGTATAACGTCTGAAATTAAAAGATCTATAATTCATTCTGAAAATGTTGATTTTTACGATTTTCTTTCATGACCCAAAGTTCGTACGGTCACTGTACAAACTCTCGGTTATGAAGTAATACTTCAGTAGACTCTTCAATTAAGAGCACAGGAGAGATGTCCTTTCTACAGCCTCTGCTGCAGGACTTAGCCACATACATGCCGAGAGAAAAGATTTGTTTGGTAAATCACGTGATATGTACATGGTTTGCATCTCCCCTGGGAGCATAATAGAATACAGTCTCTCTCTGCTCATTACTGCTCACCTGCCTCAAATGCTATTTAATGAGTGGTCCCCATCAGCCCGAACAATTCAAGAATCTTGGTTCCTTTAGTGTATCATAAAAGTTTATGCATAAATCGGGTCTCTCTCTATAACTAATCTCTTCCTGGAGTACACCTAAATTGGTAAAAAGCGAAATCTAGAGGGACTGCAAAATATTATGGGAAGAAATCTGTTAAACACAAAGTAAATGGGTGATGCATCGATGTGGCGTCTAAAGCTGTTTTGAGGGGTATGTAACAGTCGATGGGAATGAAAACCGATGTGTGCAGCTCCTAGCTCACTCGAAGTTTAAAAGTTTGATACGATCTTCCTCTCAAATGGGAGGACAACAAAAAATTGAGATCTCACTTTTGTCCATTACACATTGTTAGCAAACCTAGAGTAGCTGTAGCTAGTGATAATTAATTCTGATGTTGAGAGGTGCAGAAAGCCACTTCCAGAATATTAAAACCACTGGAGTACTAATCGATAATGATGATGATTCACTATTAGTAGGGTGCAAACCACCTCATAAATTAGCTAAATGGTATGATAGAACAACAGACTTTTAGCTCTTATAAGACCATGTGAAATTGTTGTCAGCATGTGTGAGATCATGTTGATCGGAGTTCTCTTTCTACCAACAACGAATTGGCTTCTCAAATGTTTCGACTGCTGGGCTGCAGTACAATGATGTCTGCCCTGATGAAGACTGCAGCTAGTAAGATCCCATACAGCTGAAGATGTGCATATACTAAATGGCTCAGAGCATGGACAGCTCTAGCCTTCTTCCTAGGCTCAACTTCCAGCATTCTATCACTCCATGTATAAAACCACATAAAACGGTGCAACAGAAAGCTGGGGAGTGGTGCCTGGGAACAAGGCTAGGATAGCTCAATGCAACCACAATTGCACTGTAAACTGCACCCTTTGACCTTAAATGCATTCCTGAGCAGCTTGCCACAAACGATATGAACAAGTTTCAGGATTCATACCTCAACCTAATTAACATGCCTATGTACTGAATCATTGCTCAGTGATTCCCCTAGTCTGCACGCCAGGCCCCTTTTAGAGACAGGGAATAGCACACTAGACTATGACTCTATGCATATAGTAATCATAGTGAATAATGGATAGAATTTACTTCTTCATTGTAGCAGTAACTCTGAGTAATTTGGTACCTCAGGAGTGTGATGCTATCCAGTGTACTGACGAGGAGAACTGCAACTTCGACAGTCAAGCATCAAGTGAAGTAGATGGTAACACCAGTTGCGTGAACACCTGGTTCCTTCAAGTCCCCGATGATGACCATACCTGTGAGTGTGGTAGTACTGTAGGGAGTAAAGTGAGATGCGACAATGCCACCAAGGAAGTGGATATTCTCGACTGCTACTGCATGACATACAGTGAGGACGACCACTCAACAGTGATTGGACAGTGCTTGTACGGTTGTAATCATAAATCAAGTTACTACTCTCTCCCGTCCAATATTTCTCAGCTCAATGGAAAAGTTTGTGGATGGCTTAATCGTGAAGGTCAATTGTGTGGCAGATGCAAAGACGGTTTCGCACCAGCAGTATATTCCTACAGTTTAAGCTGTGTAGAATGCAAGGAATATCATTACAACTGGGTGAAATATGCAGTGATTTCATTATTACCCCTAACTGTATTCTTTTTTGTAGTCACACTTTCTGGGATTAAACTTCTTTCTGGTGCGTGGTCTGCTTTCATCTTAATCAGTCAGATAATGTCAACACCGCTTCTAATGCGTGTTATACTGCTACATGGTAACAAGGCAGTCCAGTTCACTTTAGCCATTCTTAGTATACCCTATGGTGTCTCAAATCTCGATTTTTTTCGTCTTTTGTACTCACCTTTTTGCCTACATCCTCATATGTCCACCATCCAGGCTTTAGCATTGGACTACATTATAGCGATTTATCCCCTGGCCCTAATTGTAATCACTTACTTTCTGGTTATACTGCACGATAACAATGTAAGGGTAATTTTGTGGATATGGAAGCCCTTTCATTACTGCTCTGTTCATTTTAGAAGGAACTGGAATATCAAAAGTTCGTTAGTTCATTCTTTTGCTACCTTCATTATGTTATCCTACATCAAATTTTTGGATGTATCTATCAATCTTTTGATTCCAGTACATGTTTTTAATATCCATGGAGAATCTGTTGGGCTGTATCTCCTTTATGACACCGCAGTGAATTATTTCAGCAAACAGCACCTTCCATATGCATTCCTGGCCTTTGGAGCATTGCTGACTTTTAATATATTCCCAGTCCTACTATTAGGCTTGTATCCCTGTCAATGCTTCCAGAAATGCTTGAACTGTTGCAGGCTTGGCCGCTGTCAGGCACTGCATATATTCATGGATGCCTTTCAGGGTTGCTGCAAGGATGGAACAAATGGTACAAAAGATTGTAGGTGGTATGTAGCATTGCACCTGTGGGTTCGAATTACATTATTCTTTGTGACTGCAATAACTCTTTCAACTTCATGGTTGCCTTTTGTTACATTTGTTATCATCATTATGTTGATTTTAGTTACTGTATTCCATCCCTACAAGTCACGTACTTCCAACACTGTTGAATCTATCTTACTTCTTGTATCAGTTTTCAATCTAGTGTCAGGCATGGGACATATATATATAGCAAAATCACAGATTCAGATCCACAAAGTGTTGGATATAATTGGTAGTGTTTCACTGACTGTTCCACTCATGTATGCACTTGGAGTCTCAGTATACAGGCTGCTGTCTCGTAGCTACTGCGTACAAGTCTATGGAAAGGTTAAGAATTGGCTACGGTGCTACTGCAAAGATTCAATTGCTCACGCATACGGAAGCCCAGGGCGGACATCCAACTTCCACTTCTACTTTCCACTCTCCACCTTCCATTTTCTCCTTCTGTGATAATATTTTCAATTTTCTATTTAATTTTACCTACTTCCATTTTCCATTTTGCATATTCCACTCTTTATAATGCATTTTGCCAGGGCGGACATCCAACCTCCACTTCTACTTTCCACTCTCCACCTTCCATTTTCTCCTTCTGTCCAGGGCGGACATCCAACTTCCACTTCTACCTTCCACTCTCCACCTTCCATTTTCTCCTTCTGTGATAATATTTTCAATTTTCTATTTAATTTTTCCTACTTCCATTTTCCATTTTGCATATTCCACTCTTTACAATGCATTTTGCCAGCATAGATTCCAGCAGTGGTAGAAATATTGTCTGCTGGCCATTTTAGATTCATTGTCAAGTTCCACTTCAGGCATGTGACTATAGTTTTGTATAGTAACTAGAGACATGGAAGGAATCTCTTACTCTCCAGGCCTTCTGCAGCTGCCTAGCCAGCTACCTAGAAATGATTTAATAGTGTACTATTCTCTTTGCGGATTGACAACGTCTGTCATTCAGCGATTCCTCAGCAACCATGGGCATCGCATAAGGTAATAAAACCTGTATAATGTATATGAGAGTCAGTAGACTCTCTATGTAGCTAGGGATAATGTTAACACTCAAGATAGAGTTGCAGCAGCTAGCTACATCGATGCATCAAGTACGTAGCTACACACGGCAAATGATCATAGATTTTCTACCGTTCAGTGAACGACATGTAAGGAGGATCAGGAGAATGTTTGATGTCAGTGCTGCTAATCAAGAACCTCCACTACCTGTAATAAGGACTGCCATTCAGGTTCATACAGCTAAACAGGAAAAAAAAAACCCTTGTCTTGAAAAAGCATGATGCATACCTTCTGTAAAGGCCACAGCTAGGAGTCTCATATACACTATGTAATAGGCTATTTAATTTTGTGGCAGCAAGAACTACAGGGATCTGGATCTCTTCTTGGGTACAGAGGAATGTGGAATCGGCTGCGTTTAACTCATCAGTTATCTGTTAGAAGGTATACTATATCAGAAATTATAGTTTTGTGGTAAATCGATCATCATGCCATCCCTGCAGGAACACGATAATGATGCTGCTACCATTACTAGATCCAGCAGGTAGTAAAGAACGTTCGTGCAGGAGGCTGAAGAGAAGACTGTATCGCAGCAAAGTAAGCATGATTGTAAGCAAGCCTGTTGATATCCAGTGGTTTATTAACAGTCATGCACTACTTTCTTCAAGGGTCCAAACTTTCTGTGGCACGTCGATGGCAATGATAAACTCAAACCCTATGGCATTACCATTCATGGATGCATCGACGGGTAGGTTCATTTGATTGACATTAGACTAGCCAGATGTATCTGTATTATTATTACACTTCTCTCTCTGCACGTATGTACATACCTATAAGCTATTCTAGGCGAATTATGTGGATGAAGTGTGGGTACACCAACAACAACCCTAGGGTCATAGCACAGCACTACATTGATACTGTACGCTATGTTCAAGGTATGCCAAATAGTCTGTATAGGCTAAAATTGCTACAGTTATCAAGGTCTTATGTATGCAGGTGTCCCCAGCCTAATGAGGGTAGACAGAGGAACCGAGAATTCAATTATTGCCTTTGTCCAGCCCACCCTTCGTAGTCAGCATTCTGATGATCTTTCTGGAGAGAACAGTTTCAGATATGGCCGTTCATCATCGAACCAGGTACATCACATACGTGACATTGTATACATGTACAACAAAACCTATATAACCCATTTTGTATTACTGCCAGCGAATTGAAGCATGGTGGGGCTTTCTTAGAGCACGAATGACAGACTGGTGGATTACATTTTTTCGCGTAAGCAAAGCAAATACTGTTAAAGTTTAGTTCACATAATATTATAGTGTTTAGGTAGCGTTTGCTTTTTTTCTGCATGCTAATTGTTGTTCATAGCTTCCACATCTGCCTTTCTATACTATTGCAGGATTTACGGATGCATGGTGATTTTGATGACTCTCTACCTCATCACCTGTATGGATTGTAATTACAGTAATTATTTTGCACACTTATTACGTGTAATATCCTGAATTTCAGGGAAGCTGTAAGGTTCTGTTTTGGACCAATCATTCAAAAGGAAATTGATATTCTTGTTCACGAGTGGAATTACCATCGCATCCGGGAAAGTCGAAACACCGAGACCCCTGGTGGAATCCCTGAAGTACTGTACTTCCTTCCAGAGATGAATGGTCTGACCAGAAATTTTAATAGCAACACTGCAAATAATTATTATAGTAAACTTCACTGTAGGTGCAGAAGACCATAAATTTTCAGTTGATCTTGACCTACTGGATTATGCTGAAACCAACTACGGCTTTCCAAACAGTTGCGAAGCACACTTCTGCCAAAGTGAAGAGTTTGCAGCGTATGGAACTAAAGTTTTGGAAGATTACAGTCTGCATCATCCTGTATCGTGGCAAGAAGCTCTTCAACTGTATTTTCTGTTGCTAAATGACATTGACAGCATGTAAATCTTCAATCAAGCACATTTATAGCAAAATGCACAAATAAATAACTGCAAAGTGGTCAACTCAGGATTTTGCATTTATGAATGCCTGTTTGCACAGTGCAGACATGGGTATTTGCCTTCGTAAATATGGATTGGAACATCAATCGCTAGATATATAGATGGAGTTCTCATCGGCGGAAGAGCACTTGCATACATTATCATGATCCGAACTTCCTCTCCTCCTGCTACAGGTCAGGCATAAAGCCTCTGTTCCATGAGCTGCCGAAACAGCTGTCATCACAGAGAGGGCATTGTGTGACTGGATCTGTGTAAAACAAAGTGTTTCCATCTGGCAGATGGCACATTGTTTCCTCAATTGGTGCAAGAAAAAGCTTGTTGCAGGAGTTGCAATGCTTTGCCTCAAGTTGTGTATGTTCTACAGAGACAAGAGTTAAATCACTAGTCACCTTAAAATAATATAATAAAAATTAATATTTGCTTACTAATACTGGACTTGGCTGCTGCATCTGGGACAAGTGGAGGAGGTTGCCTTGGGCAATCGTTACTGCTCCGTGTTGGAGCTGTATTGTCACTTTCTGAACCCTCATCTTCTTGTTGAGAATCATCACTCTCGAGTTGGGTTTTCTATATTTATTTGAAGAGAGAATCCTATAGAATAATCAGCTTTAATTTGAATCCATTCATTACACAGGTACCTTGTGCCTATCAGTGCCTTTGTACACAATATAGAACCGTGTTTTGCTGGGCTGAAACCCATGTTCGCTGAGAAATTCTCCTAGGCTCCACTCTTCAGGATCATCGACATGAAATGGGATCCCACTTGTGGATGCCAAGTAGTACCGGCTCATGTCATTGGCTTCCTTTGGGAAGAAAACTTCCTTCCCACGCTTTATCACCTCCTCATAATTTGAAGATTTCGGAAAATCGACATACCGAGGAGATGGTAAGGTCTTCTTCCTCACTCCCTTTTGAAGGTCTGTATCGTATAGCATTCCGCCCAAGTGAATCTAGAAAAGTATAATTATACAAATTATATACACATGTTCCCTTTTGAGGAGTCACTAGATGTACACCAGCAGACTCACCGCTACATATCGCTTTTTACTACTTGTTGGTTTCATTGCAGTACTGCGCTGTTGAGGGGCTTCTGCAAGTGACTTCATTCTTTTTTTATAGGTTTCGAAAAGCACTTTTCGGGATTCAGGATCTGGAGTAAATAATACTAGTCTAGTGACTGTAGTTGAACAGTTACAGAAAGGTTAACTGTCCTCATGTGTAATACATGTACCTGATGATAGACTTCCACTGCTAGCACTTTCTGGAGTGGGTATGGCTTTTCTAACATCTATATAGATTAATAAGCAAAAAATGCATGTCTAGCGTGGATGATATGCCATTGAACATGTGGCTTGCTAAAGGTCCAATTACGTACCTTGTGATGCAGTGCTACTCAATTTGTTGCTGCTGCTATTACAAGTCAGCTCTTCCCAAAGTTGCCAAATCAATGAATGTTGGCCGACACTTATCACCTGATTCTTCAACAGGCGAAGAATGTGATCTTCCTTTAGAGATTTAAAAACTATTGAGGAAATCACATCTTCTTCCTTCAGCACTGCTATCACTTCTTCTTTCATTCCTCTCTGGCTCAACCATGTCTTGAAACTCGACTCCATTCCAGCTAGCTACTCGTCACTACCAAAATACAGCAGAGATGCAGATGTCCAATTATTGAAGCTGCAGCACGTGGCTAAAATGGAAAGAGGAAAACGGGTAACTCAGAAAGGGGCGGGGCAGTATTAACACTTAGTTCTGTAAATGTGTGCAATAATACACCATACGTTACTATACAACTCGTTGTGCACTTTCAGTTATTTGGAATTGTGCATGACTGGCTACCACTGCTGTATGTATTTTCGCGCGAAAATAGCTGGCTACCCCGCCCCTTTCTGAGTTACCCGTTTTCCTCTTTCCATTTTAGCCACGTGCTGCAGCTTCAATAATTGGACATCTGCATCTCTGCTGTATTTTGGTAGTGACGAGTAGCTAGCTGGAATGGAGTCGAGTTTCAAGACATGGTTGAGCCAGAGAGGAATGAAAGAAGAAGTGATAGCAGTGCTGAAGGAAGAAGATGTGATTTCCTCAATAGTTTTTAAATCTCTAAGGGAAGATCACATTCTTCGCCTGTTGAAGAATCAGGTGATAAGTGTCGGCCAACATTCATTGATTTGGCAACTTTGGGAAGAGCTGACTTGTAATAGCAGCAGCAACAAATTGAGTAGCACTGCATCACAAGGTACGTAATTGGACCTTTAGCAAGCCACATGTTCAATGGCATATCATCCACGCTAGACATGCATTTTTTGCTTATTAATCTATATAGATGTTAGAAAAGCCATACCCACTCCAGAAAGTGCTAGCAGTGGAAGTCTATCATCAGGTACATGTATTACACATGAGGACAGTTAACCTTTCTGTAACTGTTCAACTACAGTCACTAGACTAGTATTATTTACTCCAGATCCTGAATCCCGAAAAGTGCTTTTCGAAACCTATAAAAAAAGAATGAAGTCACTTGCAGAAGCCCCTCAACAGCGCAGTACTGCAATGAAACCAACAAGTAGTAAAAAGCGATATGTAGCGGTGAGTCTGCTGGTGTACATCTAGTGACTCCTCAAAAGGGAACATGTGTATATAATTTGTATAATTATACTTTTCTAGATTCACTTGGGCGGAATGCTATACGATACAGACCTTCAAAAGGGAGTGAGGAAGAAGACCTTACCATCTCCTCGGTATGTCGATTTTCCGAAATCTTCAAATTATGAGGAGGTGATAAAGCGTGGGAAGGAAGTTTTCTTCCCAAAGGAAGCCAATGACATGAGCCGGTACTACTTGGCATCCACAAGTGGGATCCCATTTCATGTCGATGATCCTGAAGAGTGGAGCCTAGGAGAATTTCTCAGCGAACATGGGTTTCAGCCCAGCAAAACACGGTTCTATATTGTGTACAAAGGCACTGATAGGCACAAGGTACCTGTGTAATGAATGGATTCAAATTAAAGCTGATTATTCTATAGGATTCTCTCTTCAAATAAATATAGAAAACCCAACTCGAGAGTGATGATTCTCAACAAGAAGATGAGGGTTCAGAAAGTGACAATACAGCTCCAACACGGAGCAGTAACGATTGCCCAAGGCAACCTCCTCCACTTGTCCCAGATGCAGCAGCCAAGTCCAGTATTAGTAAGCAAATATTAATTTTTATTATATTATTTTAAGGTGACTAGTGATTTAACTCTTGTCTCTGTAGAACATACACAACTTGAGGCAAAGCATTGCAACTCCTGCAACAAGCTTTTTCTTGCACCAATTGAGGAAACAATGTGCCATCTGCCAGATGGAAACACTTTGTTTTACACAGATCCAGTCACACAATGCCCTCTCTGTGATGACAGCTGTTTCGGCAGCTCATGGAACAGAGGCTTTATGCCTGACCTGTAGCAGGAGGAGAGGAAGTTCGGATCATGATAATGTATGCAAGTGCTCTTCCGCCGATGAGAACTCCATCTATATATCTAGCGATTGATGTTCCAATCCATATTTACGAAGGCAAATACCCATGTCTGCACTGTGCAAACAGGCATTCATAAATGCAAAATCCTGAGTTGACCACTTTGCAGTTATTTATTTGTGCATTTTGCTATAAATGTGCTTGATTGAAGATTTACATGCTGTCAATGTCATTTAGCAACAGAAAATACAGTTGAAGAGCTTCTTGCCACGATACAGGATGATGCAGACTGTAATCTTCCAAAACTTTAGTTCCATACGCTGCAAACTCTTCACTTTGGCAGAAGTGTGCTTCGCAACTGTTTGGAAAGCCGTAGTTGGTTTCAGCATAATCCAGTAGGTCAAGATCAACTGAAAATTTATGGTCTTCTGCACCTACAGTGAAGTTTACTATAATAATTATTTGCAGTGTTGCTATTAAAATTTCTGGTCAGACCATTCATCTCTGGAAGGAAGTACAGTACTTCAGGGATTCCACCAGGGGTCTCGGTGTTTCGACTTTCCCGGATGCGATGGTAATTCCACTCGTGAACAAGAATATCAATTTCCTTTTGAATGATTGGTCCAAAACAGAACCTTACAGCTTCCCTGAAATTCAGGATATTACACGTAATAAGTGTGCAAAATAATTACTGTAATTACAATCCATACAGGTGATGAGGTAGAGAGTCATCAAAATCACCATGCATCCGTAAATCCTGCAATAGTATAGAAAGGCAGATGTGGAAGCTATGAACAACAATTAGCATGCAGAAAAAAAGCAAACGCTACCTAAACACTATAATATTATGTGAACTAAACTTTAACAGTATTTGCTTTGCTTACGCGAAAAAATGTAATCCACCAGTCTGTCATTCGTGCTCTAAGAAAGCCCCACCATGCTTCAATTCGCTGGCAGTAATACAAAATGGGTTATATAGGTTTTGTTGTACATGTATACAATGTCACGTATGTGATGTACCTGGTTCGATGATGAACGGCCATATCTGAAACTGTTCTCTCCAGAAAGATCATCAGAATGCTGACTACGAAGGGTGGGCTGGACAAAGGCAATAATTGAATTCTCGGTTCCTCTGTCTACCCTCATTAGGCTGGGGACACCTGCATACATAAGACCTTGATAACTGTAGCAATTTTAGCCTATACAGACTATTTGGCATACCTTGAACATAGCGTACAGTATCAATGTAGTGCTGTGCTATGACCCTAGGGTTGTTGTTGGTGTACCCACACTTCATCCACATAATTCGCCTAGAATAGCTTATAGGTATGTACATACGTGCAGAGAGAGAAGTGTAATAATAATACAGATACATCTGGCTAGTCTAATGTCAATCAAATGAACCTACCCGTCGATGCATCCATGAATGGTAATGCCATAGGGTTTGAGTTTATCATTGCCATCGACGTGCCACAGAAAGTTTGGACCCTTGAAGAAAGTAGTGCATGACTGTTAATAAACCACTGGATATCAACAGGCTTGCTTACAATCATGCTTACTTTGCTGCGATACAGTCTTCTCTTCAGCCTCCTGCACGAACGTTCTTTACTACCTGCTGGATCTAGTAATGGTAGCAGCATCATTATCGTGTTCCTGCAGGGATGGCATGATGATCGATTTACCACAAAACTATAATTTCTGATATAGTATACCTTCTAACAGATAACTGATGAGTTAAACGCAGCCGATTCCACATTCCTCTGTACCCAAGAAGAGATCCAGATCCCTGTAGTTCTTGCTGCCACAAAATTAAATAGCCTATTACATAGTGTATATGAGACTCCTAGCTGTGGCCTTTACAGAAGGTATGCATCATGCTTTTTCAAGACAAGGGTTTTTTTTTTCCTGTTTAGCTGTATGAACCTGAATGGCAGTCCTTATTACAGGTAGTGGAGGTTCTTGATTAGCAGCACTGACATCAAACATTCTCCTGATCCTCCTTACATGTCGTTCACTGAACGGTAGAAAATCTATGATCATTTGCCGTGTGTAGCTACGTACTTGATGCATCGATGTAGCTAGCTGCTGCAACTCTATCTTGAGTGTTAACATTATCCCTAGCTACATAGAGAGTCTACTGACTCTCATATACATTATACAGGTTTTATTACCTTATGCGATGCCCATGGTTGCTGAGGAATCGCTGAATGACAGACGTTGTCAATCCGCAAAGAGAATAGTACACTATTAAATCATTTCTAGGTAGCTGGCTAGGCAGCTGCAGAAGGCCTGGAGAGTAAGAGATTCCTTCCATGTCTCTAGTTACTATACAAAACTATAGTCACATGCCTGAAGTGGAACTTGACAATGAATCTAAAATGGCCAGCAGACAATATTTCTACCACTGCTGGAATCTATGCTGGCAAAATGCATTGTAAAGAGTGGAATATGCAAAATGGAAAATGGAAGTAGGAAAAATTAAATAGAAAATTGAAAATATTATCACAGAAGGAGAAAATGGAAGGTGGAGAGTGGAAGGTAGAAGTGGAAGTTGGATGTCCGCCCTGGACAGAAGGAGAAAATGGAAGGTGGAGAGTGGAAAGTAGAAGTGGAGGTTGGATGTCCGCCCTGGCAAAATGCATTATAAAGAGTGGAATATGCAAAATGGAAAATGGAAGTAGGTAAAATTAAATAGAAAATTGAAAATATTATCACAGAAGGAGAAAATGGAAGGTGGAGAGTGGAAAGTAGAAGTGGAAGTTGGATGTCCGCCCTGGGCTTCCGTACACGCAGACTCACAGGAGTCACTGCCAGACAGAATAGCTTATGACCATCCAGAAGAGAACACAGCCCTACTACCTGTGCCAGCTAGTGCAATGGAATAACGACTCTGACGCTACTTATTATTAGTCCTACAGTCTGGCTCGTGAGACAAACTTATTAACTTGGACAGACTCTGAAAGAACAAGATAACGATGTATATAAGGCCCTTAAAGCTCATTGTGATTGCATACATGAATATAGTATTAGTTATTTGACTATAATGTGCATTTACTCTGCTACTTTCTATTTCTGAATATTCTATTATATGTCTGAGAACAAACTATGCATAAACAGCAACCACAAGTGCAATGTAAAATCCCCTCTGAACCTTAATGCATTCTTCAGCATGCAGCCTGCCACCAACAATGATCTGTTTCAGCAATCATACCTCAGCCTAATCAACATGCATGAGCATTGCAATCGATACTCATGCAGTGACTTGCCTGGAATAATAATTATAGTAATCACATATTTCTATACGTATAGCCAGTACTATACGAACAGAAAGCTGGAATATGCTGCACCCACTTTATAGTGAGAATCCACTCACTAGTAGCTGTTTTGTGATAGCGGACACACACAGCTCCAAGACAAACTTGCTATTTTAGGCGTTATCATTTACCATTGTTTAAGTGGAAACTATAATCCTCAGTCTCCACGGCCTGCTTTATTTTCTCTGTACATTGGGAAAAGGTGGCAATGGATATTGGGAACGAGGCTTGGAATACACAACTAGTCATGTGCTTTCAAATTGCTGTGCTGGTATGCATTAATCGTTGACTATATATGTGTTTCTGTTGATTAGTGTTCAGTATGCGTGATGACAAACTATACAAAAAAGCCAAACAGTATGCCACCACAACTGCACTGTAAATCCCCTTTGAACCTTAAATGCATTCCTCTGCAGCTAGCCACCTACAATGAATAGATTCAGTAATCATACCTCAGCCTAATGAACTGAAACATTACTCAGTGACTCCCCTAGTCTCACATGCCAGCTCCCTTTAAGGACTAGCACATAAGACTATATGGATGACTCTCGGCATACTATAGTAATCACATCTATCTATAGCTGCACTCAACATCCAGTTAATAGTGAGAATCCACTCAGTGGCAGCTTTCAGGTATACAACAAGGTATATAATTATGTATAATTAAAAAGTGAATGGAGTCACTTTAACATCATAGCAAGGGAGACAAGAGGGTTCTGAGTACTGAAATACTTGTTGTAGTCCACCCTGAGCAGCAGCTGTGCCAGGTGAGGGGCAGAGTGGTGGTTCTTGACACTAGACACTATCTTGAAGAAAAGGGAAGACTGACGCTTGATCGAAGTCCTGTGTTCAGTGTGTGAGTACAATCATGTGTTGGAGTCGCCGTATACACTGTTAAAATAGAAATGCCATACTGACTAGTGGGGTGTTGTTTCAGTTTCAGCATGCATGTGAATAACTTCAGCAACATCACTTTCCTCTGAGTCTTCCTCTATCTACCTCTACATGGTTTCACCGTAGTGGTGCACTTTCATTAGTAAAATGCTTAGTAATACACATTCTTGACCCAAAACAATGAATCTGTATCCATGCATGTGATGTATTGAAACTCAAGGGGTATTTGGTAGTGATGGGGAATCTAAGTCTGTATACGTGTATTCAAGCCACACACTATATTTCTGCAGCTTTTACTAGCTAGGCATATTATAATAAGGCTGTTTTGTTGCTTCAATTCTTCAGCTGTTTTACCAGCCGGGCATAATACTGCTTAGTACTGTGAGGTCAATAATTGTGTATGACAAAGGGCTCAGAATCACACTACTGCATGTAATTTCTGTCCGTCACACTTTCCTAGCTAAGTGTGTTCAAAACGATGTCTCAGGCAGATACGTTAATGCTGTCTTCAACGCCGTGGCGCATAAACAGTTGTGGAGATCTGGACAAGTCTACTATACATGCTTCTATCAAGTAAGGCATGTTACAGCTTCCAGGTTAGAAGAGTTTGTGTGGCCGCTCTATAAACAGACATACAAGGGCTGGATACCCACAGCACAAATCAATGAATAAGTAACTAAGTTTCAGGTAATATTGTGCTAGCCATGCATGCATGCACACGTTACAGCAACCAAATTCTGTTTAGGGTCACCGTCACCCACATCTCTGCTCACCTGCATTCACTCGCTAATAATAAGGGGGGGTAGAGTGTATGTGCATTTAGGCCTTATAAGGGGAGTACATTATCACAATAGGGGGTACAGTGCCCCTTTAAAGTAACATATAGAGAGAACCCTGGATACAAATTTTGGGTCATGAAAGAAACTAGAGAAAAGATTTGTGTGGTAAATCACGTGATATGTACATGGTTTGCATCTCCCCTGGGAGCATAGTAGAATACAGTCTCCCTGATCAGCTGCATCACTCACACTCACCCACATCTCTGCTCACCTGCCTCAAATGCTATTTCACGAGTGGTCCCCATCAGCCAGAACAATTCCAGGAACTTGGTTTCTTTGGTGGATTACAAGCGTTTATGCATAAAATTGAGACTCTCTCTATAATTAATCTCTTCTTTGAGTTCACCAAAATTGGCAAAATTTAGAGGGACTGTGCAAAGTGTTATGGGAAGAAATCTGTCAAACACAAAACAAGTGGGTGATGGATGATGTTTTGAGGGTTATGTAACAGTCGATAGGGATGGAGACTGATGTGTGCAGCTTCACGCTCAAAGTTATTAAGATCTTTCAAAGATTGTGCAGTGCAGTACAAATCAAACAGGAGGACAACAAAAAGTTTTATCTCGCTTTTGTCCACTACATGTTAGGAAACCCAGTTTAGCTACTGATAGTTCTGATGTTGGGGAGCGTGAAAAGCCACTTCCAGAATTTCGCAATGTCAATATCAAAACCACTGGTCGGGAGTACTACCCAACATTTCACTATTAGTAGAGTGCAAACCACCCACAAATAAGCTAAATGGTATGATAGAACAACAGAAATTCTAGCCCTTATAAGGCCATGTGGAATTGTTGTCAGCATGCATGTGTGAATTTTTCTCCCACTCAATTAGCATTTTTATTTGTTCTAAGAATGTTTGTTCAAGACAAAGAAACAGTACAACACCTGCAATATTTGGATTGGGATAGAGCATGCATGTGATTTAAAGCCATTCTTACAAACTCAGACTCACTTAGGCAGTGTAGGTGCTGAACTTCTGGAATGGGTAAAGTTTTTGGTCGAATACAACCAATGTATTTCATTGTAATAAGCATACACAACCAACATGCATGCTTCCAGAGAATCCCCGATGTGAATGTCATTTGTGACTTCCAAGAAATCTAGGTACAAATACTGAAAGCTCTGAACAAGGTTTTCGTAGATTAAGTACATACCTAAAACGATCCTTGCCTCAGGATGAACCTTTATTTTGATAACAAAATTTTCTATAGTCGCAAACACAAGCACATGTAATAATTTTTATACTCTAGCACTCAAAAAGTCATAAATAGCATTCAGCCAGAGCTATGTTCTGGGTTTTAGCCTGGGTTAAGGGATACTACACAGGTTATTGTATACATGTATATGCCACAATTATTGCATTGAAATTCATTGTATCGTGTAGAACATCATTTGAGATAGCAATAAAAAACAACATTTTAGACTAAGTGCTATCATATACTATGATACCATATAGTTTCATACATATTTAAACTCAAGGGTAAGACTCTTCTCCATCTCCATCTGCAGAACATTCATTCCAGCAAGAAGCTGGTCGCCCAATGCTATTTAGTGTATACCTACAACTAACTCACCAGGCGGGAAGAAGCCTGCACAAGACTTTCCAGTTTGTTCAGACATTGCATGCAGGCTCCAAATATGCATGAAGGGCAGAGAACCAGGGTGGTCTAACCTGAAATCAAGTAGTGGAAAATACATGAATTGCACAAACTGAATTTACATATTATAATATTCCTATGAGCACTTTTCCAAAGTCTTCAATTTTGAGTTGCTCCTGAAATAGCTACAAAATATGTGTTTATTCTCTATATTTGGGAGGGGTATGTTCGTATTTGAGATTGGGAGGGGTAGCTAAGTTCATGTTCGTGCTACCGAGAATACTCTCAAATTTGGGAGGGGTATGTTCCATTCTTGTATTATCACATTTAGGAAATTGGGAGGGGTAGCTAAGTTAATATTTGTGGTTTAAACTACCAAGTACATGAAAGGAGTAGATAAGCCTCGTACCCAGGCTCTTTGCACCTGGGCACAAGGCTAGGAGTAAGTTTATTATTAGAACGCTCTAGTTCTCAGCTATTCATATAGCTAGTCAGTGAGTTGTTAGCCTCAGAATTTCTGCTCTCATGCCATGCATGCATATTACCAACAGAATGAGTGTGTCTACGATATATAGCTCTTTGACTGGTGATCTGAAATGTACTACACCATGCAACTTTGATGAGTGTCTACATGCACGCACCGGCTGAGAAGGAAATTCGTGAATAATACATACCGGTATATACACACGTCTCAATACCGAACTCCCACAACCTCATGCCGTACTACTTCTACGCATGCGCATGTGAAGTACAGTATAGCGGAAAAATTAAATGCGAATTTTACATTTGGCTACGACGTAGCTTATTTTTCGATCCAGTAGCTTGGAGACGTACGTATAGCAGCCCTTGTCGCTTCATTCTCAGCGGCATACTTCCTAATTCGTCCTAATACGGAGTGTAACTATTGCACTGAAAGTCTTGCTTCCGGAGGTCAGACACTCAAGGTTTCGAGTTCGATAGAGTGCACTTTACAACCCTGTTTGCCTCAAGTTCGATGTCCTTTAATACCGCAGAGAGAGGAATCGCTACACGATCGTGGGGCTAGGTACGATGCGCGCGTGGGTGTTACGGATTACATCACGCTTTATAATCGAGAATTAAATAATTTGGCCAAATTTTCCTGCTATACGGTATTCTACGTATAGGCAAAGACTGTAGCAAGAGTTATCAGTCTGAGTGGACAAACCTGGCACTACTGCTTTTCAGCACAATGGATAAAATTTACTTCATTGTTGTAGCAGCAATTCTATACCTTCTAAGAAGTCTGGTAGTCGTGGAGTGTGATACTACCCAGTGTACCAGCAAGGAGAGCTGCAACTTTGGAATTACAACCAATCAAGTGCCTAGTGAAGTGGACAGGAACACCAGTTGCGAGAACACCTGGTTCTTCCCAGCCCCCGATGATGACCATACCTGTGAGTGTGGTAGTACTGTAGGGAATAAAGTGAGATGCAACAATGCAACCAAGAAAGTGGATATTCTTGACTGCTACTGCATGACATACAGCGAGGACGACCACTCAACAGTGCTTGGACAGTGTGCATATGGTTGTAGTCAGAAATCCAGTTATTACTCTCTCCCATCCAATATTTCTCAGCTGAATGAAGAGGTCTGTGGATGGCTTAATCGTGATGGTCAATTATGTGGTAGATGCAAAGACAGTTTTGCACCAGCAGTATACTCCTACAGCTTAAGTTGTGTAGAGTGCAAGGATTATCATTATAATTGGGTGAAGTATGCAGTGATTTCATTATTACCCCTAACTGTGTTCTTTTTTGTTATCGCACTTACTAGGATTAAATTACTTTCAGGTGCATGGTCAGGTTACATTTTGATTAGTCAAATACTGTCAACACCTCTTCTCATGCGTGTATATCAGCTACATCACAACACATTCCACTTCACTCTAGGTATTCTTAGTGTACCTTATGGTGTCTCAAATCTCGATTTTTTTCGTCTTTTATACCCACCATTTTGCCTACATCCTCACATGTCCACCATCCAAGCTTTAGCACTGGACTACATCACAGCTGTTTATCCCCTGACACTAATTGTAATCACTTATTTTCTGGTTGTACTGTACGACAACAATGTAAGAATAATTAGGTGGCTATGGAAGCCCTTTCGTTACTGCTCTATTCGTTTTAGAAGGAACTGGAACATCAAAAGTTCGTTAGTCGATTCTTTTGCTACCTTCATTATTTTATCCTACATCAAATTTTTGGATGTATCTATCAATCTTTTGATTCCCGTTCGTCTTTTTAATATTCATGGGAAGTCAGTCGGGCTGTATCTTTTTTATGATGCCACAGTTAAATATTTCAGCAAACAGCACCTTCCATATGCATTCCTGGCCCTTGGAGTATTCCTGACTTTTAATGTTTTCCCAGCCATACTGTTGAGCTTGTATCCCTGTCAATGTTTTCAGAAATGCTTGAATCGCTGCAGGCTTAGTAACTGTCAGGCACTGCATATATTCATGGATGCCTTTCAAGGTTGCTACAAGGATGGAACAAATGATACAAAAGATTGTAGGTGGTATGCAGCAGTGTACTTGTGGGCTCGAATTGCATTATTCATTGTGAGTGCAGTAGCTCTTTCAGATTTATGGTTACCTTTTGTAGCATTTGTTCTCCTCATTATGCTGATTCTAGTTACTGTATTCCATCCCTACAAGTCTCCTACTTTCAACACTGTTGAAACTATCTTATTTTTTGTAATGGCTTTCATACTTGTATCAGCCATGGCACATGTTATATCGGATTATATAGTCCATCACTTCCAGAAAATGTTGGATGTAATTGGTAGCATTTTCGCGATTGTTCCATTCATATATGTACTGGCAGTCTTGCTGTACAGGCTGCTATTCCAAAGCCACTGTGTGCAAAGTGTCTACCAAAAGGTCAAGCCTTGGCTACTATGCTACTGCAAAGATTCAATTACTCACGCAGACTCACAAGAGTCATTGCCAGACAGAATAGCTTACGACCATCCTGAAGAGAACACAGCCCTACTACCTGTGCCAGTGCAATGGGATAGCGATTCTGAGGCTACTAATTATTAACTTGGACAGAGGCTGAAAGAACAAGATAACAATGTATACAGGAGCCTTAAAGCTCATTGTGATTGCATACTTGAATGTGTTTACATACACATAGTATTAGGTACTGTATATGGTACTGTCTTGATGGCTATAATGTACAATGTCATGCTATTTCTGTTTCCATTATCATTGAATGTAATAAAGTAACTGTGGATTAGCTACGGTATTGCTTCTGGCTAGACTGTGTTATTGTAACGGTAAGGGGAGAGGCTATATAGTTGGAATGCAATTGGTGTGGTCCATCAGACTGGGAGTATGAGCTATATATATACAGGGATTTGGAGGAGTTATACCCAACTCCCCAGCTGATTCTGTAGTTTATTTTGCAAACTGCTGTTACTACATATGTACATTTGTCATAATACGACATGTTTCTCTGTACTATTAGCACATAACTAATGTGCACATGTAATTACAATACACTTTAAGTACACTTGCTTAAAACTGCAACTGATAATAGCTGGGTTTAAGTAATCCTTTTATTTTTACAGTGTATATACATGTAGATGATATATGGGCATACACAGTAGAAGCTAGGGCAAAACTGTTATCTAATTTACCGATGATTGCCTAGCCTAGTTCCCAGTCTCCACTGGCAGCTCTATTTTGCGTGTTGGGAAAAGGTGGCGGTGGAGACTGGGAACGAGGCAAGGAATAATCACCCATGTGTTTTCAATTTACTGTACAGGTATGCATTAATGTATATTTCATGCGATTAGTGTTCAGTACCCTGATGACAAACTAACATGGCAACCACAACTGCATTGTAAATCCCTTCTAAACCTTAAATGCATTCCTCAACAGCTTGCCACCAACAATAACCAATGTCAACAATCATACCTCAACCTAATTAACATGCCTAAGTATTGAATCATTGCTCAGGGATTCCCCTAGTCTCACAAGCCAGGCCCCTTTACAGACAGGGACTGGCACATGAGACTGTGACTCTGTACATAGTTATTCCATCTATCTTTAGCCAGCACTCACCATCCAATTTAAAGTGAGAATCCACTCATTGGCAACTTTCAGTTTTAAGAAAAGGAATATAATTATGTATAAAGTCAATGGAGTCACTTTAACATCATAGCAAGGGAGACAAGAGGGTTCTGAGTACTGAAATACTTGTTGTAGTCCACCCTGAGCAGCAGCTGTGCCAGGTGAGGGGCAGAGTGGTGGTTCTTGACACTAGACACTATCTTGAAGAAAAGAGAAGACTGGCGCTTGAAGTCCTGTGTGCAGTGTGTGAGTACATGTGTGGGAGATGCCAGGGAGAGGTATTCGGTAGTGATGGGGAATCTAAAGTCCATGTGTGTGTGTATTGAAGCCACACTGATTAATCTGTAGCTTAGCCTAGCTGGGGCCTAAGGCATATTATTATTAAGGCTGTTTCATTGCTCAATTCTGCAGCTATTTACAAGCCAGGCATATTACTGCTTAGTACAGCAAAGCCAAAGATTGGGCGTGACATAGGGCTCAGAACCTCTTTCTGTCCATCATGCTTTCCTGTGTTCAAAATGATGTCTCAGGCAGTTACATCAATGCTGTCTTCAACGCCGTGGCACATAAACTGTTATAGAGATACATGTTTCTATTGAATACAGCTTCCAGGTTAGTAGAGTTTGTGAGGCCACTCTGTAAACAGAGATATGATTGCTGAATACCGACAGCACAAATCAAGCGATAAGAAACTAAGTTTCAGGTGACATTAATTGTGCTAGCCATGCATGCATGTACGGCCTACAGCAACTAAATCTCACTATCTCCTTTTTAGGGTGAGTGTGCCATAGCCCCTCTCAGCTCTCCTGTGGCAGCCATGGCGTATCAATCAAACTTTATTGCAGACTGAGATGTTTACTAGTCTCTAGAACACCAGTTGTTTATCTGTCAACTTGCATGCAGAAACCCGACGAAAGTTTAAACACCGTACGCTATGGAACGGAGACCATAGATCAAAGGGTCTTTCTCAAGACTTACATTCCTCAGTTAAATTATGTTCACTTTGATGGGCACATACACTTGCTCTAGCTTGCCCCATAATGCCCTGCGTTTTGCCTAGTATATACATATTCTAGTGGTTAGGGGTCTTGGATTCCTAGTTTGCATTGCGCAATTCTAGGATTGCGCAAATTCCTGGTTCGCGCGGAACATATACATATTCTAGTGGTTAGGGGTCTTGTCCATATAAACACATAAACACACACCTTTGCAATCTGTTCCACCCTCGCCTTCTCTTCAACAGACAATTGCAGTTTGTCGCATCGCTGCAGCAGGGATACAAATGTGTTGCACAGATCCAGAATCTCGCGTAAGCACCGAGAGACCTGGATGAGAAGGCAAAAATCAAAACATAAGTCATACCTTTACAAAATACCATAGCCAGAGTGCTTACACTTCATGCCACACACCCACAAACCAGGTGGAACTATATATAATCACATTTGTTTTTTATGAAAGAGATCACATGCCGCTAGCTCCCCTCAACACCAGCAGCAGCAGCCGCCGGCCGCAGCACGACAGACCAGCGGCTCCCCCCTCACTGGAGTGGTAAGCCCCTTCCTGCCAAGTCTGTGCACACACACACACACACACACGCATGCAGTAGCGAGAGTAGAGGTGGGGTGAGCAGTGTGCTGCACTATGATGTCATGTGCTTAGCTGGTTGGTTGTCTCCTAAGCTGATAGCACACGTCTCTTTATTTAGCAAGTGCTGTGGCTGGCTGAGTGCTGGCAGGAGGGGCTGTAGCTTTAGAGTATGCCACTGCCTTTTGGCATGCTCTGTCAGTCGCAGGCTATAGAGTTAACCTCTGGCATCTGAAAGACAGCACAAGAGCTGTGGCTGTCATTGCGCTTGTTTGCTAGTGATTCTGTGTTTTTTTTACACTGAAGCCCAAACTTGCCCATGCAAAGATGTGTGTATGCTAACGGTAACCTCTATTCTATGTGTATTACGTAAGTAGTGAGTAACTAATGATACAAATGTCGGCCCCTGCTCATACAAGCAATATTCTTGATTCACAAACCATGTCCGTAAATTTGTGAAAGCTTAGCCTATAGCAAACGGCAGTGCCTCAAGTCTACTAACATGAGCTATCTGCAATGGTTTTAAGGCAGACATAGCATCATTTAGCAATTAAGACACTGGCCAGCCCATGCACAATTGATACTGCCTACAGTGAAGAGCATTTAGAAATCCATGAAAGAAAATGCATGCCATACAGATAACCATAGTCGCTTTACACATGCTTTGAATTTCAGCTGACATATGGTGACTTACAGCTGGGAGGAGGAGGAATAGCTGTGACTGAAGAGTGGTGACGAAGCTCTCGTGAGCGTGCTTGATGGTCTCAAAGTCGTGGGTGGAGTTAATCTTCTCCTGTAGCTGGGAAAACTGAGTCTCCAACACGTCAACCTGGAAGCATGAAAACAGTGCTTCAGTAGCTGCTTAAGAAACAAGAAGTCAAAGCAAGACAATATGAGTACATCAATACACTCCCAAGTGTAACGTCTGGAACCAGAATTATGAAATAGGGGGTATATATATCACTGTAATAAATAAAATAGTTTATTTGACTACTAATTGGCTACCTGAGTTGCAGATGTCTGAGTATGTAGGTAGGAGTAAGGAGTCAATAGTTACTTACTTATGAAATTTAACATTTTATCAACTGTGAAATTGTTTATCTACATGGAACTCAACAAATTGGAGGACTTTACATCTATAGAATGTACACATAAATGGAATTTAAGATGAAACTCCTGCTTTTTACACTCGATGTACTTTCAATAAACTGTTACTCACGCATATAATAAACGCTTAAACTTTGGGCTACTCCCTTCTAGGACAGGCAATTGAGCATGGCTACTTATGCAGATAAAATACTTCACGGTTAATGAAATGTTAAATTTCACAAGGAAGCAACCAATGAGGCATAACTCCTACCCTCATACTCAGACATATGGAACTCAGGTAATCCATTAGTAGGCAGAACAACTACTTGCTTTTTTGCAGTGGCACCTGCTAGTGAACTAATTACATCACTATGGCATCACTTTTAAGTCTACTAAATACCACCATGATTCTAGTGATACTGCTATAACCATCATCACTGTACCTCATCTTATCACTTCACATACATGTAGTCTTTATATATAACTCTAAAAATATAAAGGGGGTACAGTATAACTATAGGGGGTACAGTACCCCTCTAAAGCAACACCGAGAGAACCCTGGGTACAAACTTTGGGCCACGAATGAATAAAAGTTAAAGATTCAGTAAGCTCTTCAATTAAGAGCACAGGAGAGATGTTCTTTCTACAGCCTCTGCTGGGCGCAGGACTTAGTCACATGTGGAGAGAAAAGATTTGTGCAGCAAATCACGTGATACGTACATGGTTTGCATCTCCCCTACATAGTAGAATACAGTCTCTCTGATCAGTTGAATCTATACGCTAGCTTAGCCACATCTCTGCTCACCTGCATTACTGCTCACCCAGAATCTTACACTTGGGAATGTGGTTGGCTTGTTGACCATAACACAATGAGCATCGATCATCACAAATACTTTTACGGGGTATCTCCATATACATGTAGATACATTTATTCCAATTGCTGCACGCCCACCTGTACGTAGTACTGCAGGTTGTCAACCAGGAAGCCCATGTGTGTCCTGAGTTGCCAGACGGCCCTCAGCTGCCCCGCCCTCTCCCGGTACTGCATGAGGAGGGCCCAGCCCTGCTGAAGGGCCACCTGAGCACGACGCAGGACAAAAAGGAACCTGAAGAGGCTGTTGTACCTGAGGAGGATGGAGGTATGCGTCAGAACATGCACTGCTGTGAACAATAATACCTAATAAGTATACTACTGACAATATTGCATTTATGTACACGTCATGTACATGTAGTGACCGTAATGCACTGTTCCACAAAACATGAGAGCTGTGTGTTAGCCACGACCACTGTCATCACTCCTTTGAGTAGTGTATAGTGTAACCTCATCTGCACTCACCTCATGCATGTACTAGCGACTTCATGCTCTGTTCCACATAGCCCACATGACAACCACCTGTTTGTTAGCCACCAACAACATAAGCCTAATTCCCAGACATTCATTCAGTTTTTTTTTGTTGCTTGTTTTCTGTGCAATTTTCTACAATGGCCACCCAAAATTTGACCATGATTGCATTAAATTGTACAGATGGCCAATCAAAAGCCTTATTTTTACCTCTGCTAAACTTAGGGCTTCTGACAGCTAGTCTCCTTACTTCTCCAAGACAGCTGGAGTGAAGAGAATGTGCAGTGGCCAGTTTACAGTGTGCGATAGCCCAAGGAGACTCCAGGCATTTATGCCTGACTCCACCCCTTCCCCTCCTGTGGCCCCACCCCCAGGGGGCCTCCTGGCCTCTGGGGGTGGGCGGGGTTGGTCCACTGTCAGTGTGAACTGACGAGGGAGGTCTTCATTCTCCATGCCCACCTTCAGCATGGCCTGCTGGAAGGCTACATTCACATCTGTGTATGTGTATGTGTGTGTGTGTGTGTGTGTGTATGTGTGTGTGTGTGTGTGTGTGTGTGTGTGTGTGTGTGCATGTGTGCATGTGTTGTGTGTGTGTTGTGTGTGTGTTGTGTATGTGTATGTACAAATTTAGTCCTGGGTGTACAGGTATAACTGTTTCTCCTAATAAGGTGCTAAACAAAAGTTTTCAAAAAACAGTTTAATACTATGCCCTTAATTCCATTCTAAGCCATATAACACATGACACTACATATTCCCAGGCTTCCAATTAATCTGGGCTACACATAGGCTCATAGCACTCTGGCTATGCTGAAATTCTATTCTGTATAGCTCATAAACACGCGAGGACATAAGAATTCCAGAACATTTGGGCCGGAATTTCCTGGTCCTTCACAGTTATAGCTTGGAGGTTTCCTGGGCAAACCGACCATGCTGTGTGGTGTTGGTAGGGGGCAGCTTCATGAAGGAGTGTGCCAGGTCCACAAACGACAAGAACAGTTCTCCCCTACCCAGCAAGAAGAAATCCTTGACGGTCTGGAGATAGCACAAAGGATGGGTTGATGGAACATTGCCGATTTACATGTGAGATTCATGAACTACCTGTACCTTCAAGTGCGCTATAAGATTTGACTCTTCCACCAATAGCCTCCAGAGATGCTGCAGATGAACGAATAAATAAATTCACACAAAAAGCTCAGCCAGATGGCAAAAGAGTAACCAGAACCTTCTGAACGCTAGTCAGATGCTCTTACCCACTGAGCTACTGGAACCCCCGAGCAGAGGAGCAGTAGGTAAGCTTTATATAGTAGCTATGAAACCCACAAAGTACTCGCCAGTAGGAACCAGCCAACGTAAATTAATGCTACTTGTGTGGGCGTACCTCAGCCACACAGTCCCTAATGGAGTCAATGGTGCGTTCAAACTCTCTGAGGCTAAAGACTGGCTGCTTCTGAAGCTCAGCCAACATATGGCCGAATCGAAACTGATCAGACTTCAACTTTGAACCTGAACAACAGAGAGAAATAAACACACTGTGAACCAATACAACAACTAGACATTTTCATAGAATACTTATCCCGCAAACTAGTGTGACTTAGGCTATGACTTAGCATACCAATATGGATGCTACTACGACATGAATACATGTCCAGAGCCCAACAGTATGATTATAATTAAATGCAGATACTTTTTAGAAAGACAACAGACAAAACTAATTGCTTAGCCCTGCTGCTACAGGTGGGCCAGAGAAGTGAACACCAGAAGACACATCCGCTGGTAATATGCGTGCGCAATAGCAGATGAACCCCATCCCCATTCAAGTCTAGAACCAGACTGCATTTCAGGGAATAAGCGGTAACATCAGCTCAAACTTATGCCAAGTACTACAAAAACAAAGAGCTATTACAATTCTCTGCAAATATTTACAAGAAAAACATGTAACAGGCTTTTGTTCAACACAGTAACTCTACTACATCAGTTTCAGTCCAGCCTTCGACCACCCAGCCTCCAACGACCATCATCTTCCCATTAAGGATGGCTACTAGTGCCTGGCATCGAGCAGTTGGCATGTCTCCCATGGCTTCCCAGGAGTCAGTTCTTTCATTGTAGAGAGTAATAGCTCTAGTGTCCTTGCTAGCTTTCCACCCTCCCACAGCAACCAGCTGCCCACAGAGAGTGGCACAGGAGGAGTAGTAGTACAGGGAATCTGCTACATGCTGCCATATTGTAGACCGGTTGGTTGGTGATGTTTGTAATTTCCCAGCTAATGGCTGTGGCCGGCAGGACTGAAGCAGGTCCGGGATAGGGCAGCTGAGGACAGAGTATGTCCCCCAGTCATCAGTTTGATCTCTGCCACCCAGCATGTAAAATTTCTCACCACAAATCGATATAGTAGCAGAGGAGAAGGGGTGTGCTAGAGAGCTAGCAATGGACCACTGCCGAGTGTCAGTGTCCAACACTTCAACTGTAGCTAGTCTGTTTCGACCGTCCTTCCCTCCAGCGACGATGAGGGAGTGGCCACTGCACACGACTGCAGTGAAGTACTGCGCGGTTGGCATTGGAGGGAGGTTAGGCAGCCATTTTTTGTCCCTCCCCTCCCCCATGAGGCAGAGTAGGGAGTCAGTGGCTTCACCTTGTCTCAGTTTACCCCCCACCGTAGTTATTATGTGTCGAACTACTACTAGGGTGAAGTACTTGAATGGTGTGTCTGGTAGCTGATGCCATTCCTGAGTGTTAAAATCATAGCTATGAACTTTAGTAGAGTTACTGCTATTGAAATATGCCAAGTTAAAATCTGAAGCTGCAGATCCCCTGTCCATTTTCTGTGGTGCTTTAGACTTTTTCTGCCATCTCATTTCTTGCATTGCCTTCTGCTGCATGAAAGTTGTCTGCAGTAGTGGTCCTGGTTGTTGTAGTTCCAGCCTGGGTGGGGTATTAGTTCTGTGTGGTTGTACTCCTACTTGTGGCGACATATTTAGCAGGTCCTGATTTACTTCTCGCACCCTCCTCTCACAAGCCTGTTGTTGTTCCATGGTTTGCTGTAGATCCAGCCTCAATTGGTCAACAGTGATTTGGAGCTGTTTGTTTGCTTGCTTGTGCTGTAGGACGTTTCGTTGGAATTCTGTGATGACTTGCTCATTCGATCGCAACCTTTGATTTTGCTCTTGCAAAAGTGTCTCTTTGTTATCAATCATGTGCTGTTTGTCTTCCACTTGGTATGTGAGTTGCTGGATCTGCCTTTGACTATCCTGCAGTTGTTGGTCCTTAGTTTGAATTTCCTGCTGTAGTGTGTGCATGTGAGCTTGACTATCCTGTAGTTGTTGATTTTTGGTTTGAAGTTCCTGCTGTAGCCTTTGTAACTGCGGTCGTAAGCGCTGAATTTGCTGGGCTTGCTCTTCATGTCTTACTCTGAGTTGTACTAACTGCATGCTTTGAATGTAGAGAGGGGCCTCCTTGAAGACAGATAGAAGTCGGCAGAGGTCCTGTGCTGAAGGTCGATCCTTCTCTAAGTAGCTGAGACAGCCAAGGGCTGTTGGGAGGAGAGTATGGGTGGGGTCAATGAGGTCAATGTGGGATTTGCGACGTTCGCTATCAAGAACAGGCATTTCCATTTTACCAGTTGGAGATCGTGAATCTTCAACCAGTCGTTTTGGAGGACCAGGGTGAGGGAACTGGCGTGTCATAATTTGAATCTGTAGCACTCCGAAGGAGAAGCAGTCAATTTTCTTGGAGTAGACGGGAGGCTCCCTGAGGGCCTCTGGTGGCATGTAGACTGAGTTACCAGGGCACATGGTGAGGGGTGTCATACGTCGACTTGCATCAAGAAGCTTTGACATCCCGAAGTCTGTGATCTTGGCTCTTCCAGCAAGCAGCAGGACGTTATTGCCAGAGAGGTCACGATGGATGATGTCTTTGGAGTGGATGTATGCTAGTGCCTGGGCTATATCGTGGCACAGATCTACTTCGATGTGGTAAGCCAGTGGTTGTTGGGATCGCTCGAGGAAGTGGGTGAGGCTTTCGTCCATGAGTTCCATGAGTAACACTAGGAGGCCGGAGTCAGGGTCATGGGAGGTCCCGAGATACTCAACTATGTGTGGGTGTTTCATGTCGTTGAGGAAGCGACACTCCTGCTCGAACCTTCTCCTAGTTGTCACGATACCGGGGTCATTGGACTGAAAGAAGATAGGGTGCAGGAGTTTTGCAGCACAGAGACATTGCCCCCACATAGCTTTGCAGACCACTCCGTAGGACCCACTACCAAGGGTGTCATTTCTGAACAATTTCACAATTGGGTCATGTGGTTGTCGTTGGTGATACATGACTGCGTATTAAATAAAGTTTATTACGTAAAGCAGGCAGTACTGGTATACCGGTATTGTCAAAGATACACTCAATTAGTGGAACTCTCCAGATAGCATTTTGTGCTGTACTGGTTTCTCATGCCCATGTAGATCATTAAATGTGACTGGGTAAGAGACAAGCAAAAGCCTTACCAGATCTATAGTGAGATAGCCTGTGTCTGTGACCTTCAGTAACTCCGGAATACAGTTGCACTGCTCATACACTGAACTGCAGCAAACATCCACTAGCTGTGATGAGTTCCAAATAAGGCATTGTTGCTGCAACCAGTGCTCTGAGGTCATGCATGACCATATATCTGACAACAATAACAAGCACATGATGGCCACGTCTGCATAGTTGAACTGTTGTGTAGTAGTTAGATAGCTAGCTATACATTATAGTCCATACACAAATACACATACAGGTACCATAGTTGGCTAACCAATAGTAAGTGGCTCCCAAATTGGGGCCTAGACCACTGTGGGAGATCAGAGCAATACACCCTTTTGCAAAGTATTCAACTACACAAAAGTCTATTGAGAGACAAAGTATTATATCACTGACCAATATTCATTATCGCGATAATGAACTGTGCATATCATGACAAATTATTGCTAAAATAATGAGATCATCTTGGCTACTCCAGTTTCTTGCACCAGACTCATTTGTCCTCTAGCTTATAGCGAGTGGCTCCATGGAGAGTGTGTTCATGAGACTAGTTGTAGCCTTAGGAGTGGAGGTGCTTCAGGTTAAGGAAAGTGTATGAGGAGGAGCAGCTACGGTAACCTTGCACGACATGATCATGCGATCCAATCACTTAGCAAGACGCAGGACATCTTGTTCCTGGATCTCCACCAGTTTTTAGCTAGTCTCATTCCAGGCTGTCCAGCTTTTTCGCAGTCTGATCGCTTATTTTACAATGTGTGGAAAAAAGCTGGGCAGTAGAGCCTGACAACGAGGCTATTATTGGCTGAAATTGGAAGGCTAGCTCACATAAACAAATATCTGGTATTGTATCATTTTGACATGTGACTACAAGCTAGCTAAGTGTGTGAAACCACACTATCACAGCAAAGCTATCCCAGCATAATACTACTGCTGATAAATGCAACAACCTACTACACATCTTTAATAAATTCGTGGTACTATCAATCTCATTCCAGACACCACCAGGGCTCATTCCCAGACTCATAGCAGAGGCATGGAAATGAAGAACACACACAGAGAGAGAGAGAGAGAGAGAGAGAGAGAGAGAGAGAGAGAGAGAGAGAGAGAGAGAGAGAGAGAGAGAGAGAGAGAGAGAGAGAGAGAGAGAGAGAGAGAGAGAGAGAGAGAGAGAGAGAGAGAGAGAGAGAGAGAGAGAGAGAGAGAGAAGGTGCGAAATTTTGATTGAAGTGTTGTTTTCAGGCTCTGTCCTACTACTCTTACCTAGTACTAGTTGTTGCTAGCATAGTTGATGCATGAGTGGCTAGATCTGCTCTATTAGTGGTGCTGCAGCTGCTGGGAAAGTTTGAAGTCAGTTGCTTTGCTGGATTCAAAGATACACACATCTGAAGATTTTCGCACCTGGGTCAATGGCTACCACCCCAAACCTAAGACCCAGAGGAGCCCTAAAATGCTGCCCTTTCTGTGGAAATGAGTTTAGAGGTCTTGGGAACCATCTTCCCCATTGCAAGGATAGGCAAGGAAGAGACTATTCGATGTACCTTGCCCAGAAGACCCTAGAAAAGAAGTCCAAGAAAGGTAGCAGGAAGGCTTGCCACAAATGCCACAAGATGTTTGCCAGGCTGGACACTCATCTAAAGAACAGTGCCACCTGCAAGTCTGTAGCCTCCTCAATTCTTTCTCCTCCTCCTCCTATATCCTCTGATCCATTACCATCACCCACCTTGGATCCCCATACACCAACCACCGCTTCAACCCATCCTACTCCTTCCCCCCCCACCTGTACCCAACAATCTGGCGACAGATAACAGTACATCGCACCCTAACCAGCTGCCCCCCTTCGGTCTGCCACGGAGCTCTGATGCTTGGATCGAAGCAGACGAGATTCTGTCTACAACTGTTGTCCCAGCTGTCCTCAGCACACCCACAGTAGATGAGAAGAACAGGGAGCTGTGTGAGGGGGTGTATCAATACTTCTCCCAGAAATATGGTACAAAACGCTCATTTCGCACGCCCAGGAAACGACCTAGAAAACATGCCAGATGTTTGAAGACTGTGACAAAGCAGAAGAATGAAGCTAGGAAGCAGATGAGGAAAGCCAGCAGAGAAGGGTGTGATGAAAACACTATCCGCACTCTTGCTAATGAGTTCCACAAATTGCTGAGACTCCATAGCAAAGAGAAGAAAGCCCAACTCAAATCCAGAGTTAGAATGGAAGCTCTCAAGGCACGGAAGGAGTGTACTAAGGCATTCTGGAGATTTGCAGCCAAGATCCTAGATGACGAAGGCGAGAATAGCGCTACCCCTACATTCTCTGCTGAGGCAGCAGAATCGCACTTCAGGAAGATCTACAGCTGTGAGTCCAAGACCTACACCAGACCTGACTGGCTCCCACCCCCACCTTCCCCAACATCACACTTCAATGAAGACCCCATTTCACTAGAAGAAGTTGTCGGCGTGATCAGACACACCAAAGCCAAGTCATCGCCCAGCCCCAATGACAGAGTCTCCTACCAAGTCTTGAAGCGCTGTCCCTCCCTTGTCACTGCCCTTCTTGATCTATACAATACCTGCTGGTCATCTGGAGTAATACCTGCAGCTTGGAGACAGGGGGTAATTCGTCTAATCCCAAAGAGCTCAGCAGCTGATAATCCCAACGACCCAGGGAACTTCCGGCCCATCGCACTCACATCGTACATCAGTAAAGTGTTCACTACTGTGCTGAAGAACCGATGGCTGACGTACATGATCGACAATGGGTACATGCATGGACACAGCCATTCAGAAAGCATTTATTGACGGAGTGCCTGGCTGCACAGAACACCAATGGAAGCTAGCCACAATCATTCATGAGGCCCGAAAGAAGCATCGCTCCCTCGCTGTATGCTGGCTAGATCTGGCCAATGCCTACGGGAGTGTACATCACCAGCTAATTCACTTCACCCTCAACCACTACCATGCTCCAAGCAAGCTGACTAACACTGTCGCCAGCCTCTACTCTGGCCTTAATGCTACCATCACTGCTGAAGGCTGGACCACCCCCGTGGTTCCACTCGAGATAGGAGTGTATCAGAGCGACCCCTTCTCCGTTGTCATTTTCAACACTGTGATGTGTACCCTGATTGAAGCCCTGAAGCCTCTCCAACATCTTGGCTACACCCTATCTCAGAGCCAACAACCGGTCAACCTGCTCCAATACGCTGATGATACCTGCCTTGTTGGGGATGGTCCAGCGAGCTGCCAGCATCTGCTCCAGTCAGTCGAGAAGTGGTTGCAGTGGACTGGTATGAAGGCCAAGGTCCCCAAGTGTCATAGCCTTGGGATACAGGCCTCTTCAGGGAAGCCCCATGACCCTACCCTCTCCCTTGGGGGGCAATCCATCCCTTTCATCGGAGAAGCACCAATCAAGTTCCTGGGCAGTATCATCCAAGTTCCTCTGAACACCAACGCCATCCGTGGGCAACTCTTCGACAAACTGAAGAAAATGCTGCAGAAGGTGGATGAAACTCCCATGACAAGACAGCAGAAATTGCTGCTGTATCGAGCTGGAATCTGCCCCAGACTAAGCTGGGATCTAGCTGTCAATGAATTCCCCCTCACATGGGTGACATCAGTCCTTGAAGCACAAGCCACCAAATACTTGAAGAAGTGGTCAGGACTTGCCAAGTCAGCTGACCCATCTAGGCTGTACTTGCCAAAGGCCCAAGGCGGACTAGGTCTCCCATCCATCTCTCTGATCTACAAGAAACAACAAGTCTCCCAAACCTGCCAGCTTCTCTCCTCAAGAGATCCGGTTGTACGACATGTGGCCTCACTCGAAATCCAGCGTGAAGAAGCTCTACAGCGACCGAAACTGAAGCCCATGCTGATTGCCAGGGATACCCTGTCGGAAGACCCAGGGGCTAGCAGGAGTGGTCTGAAGAGCAGAGCCAGTAAAGCTGTGGTGGCAAAGGATACCGAGATGAGGATCAACCATGCCCGCAGCCTGGAGCATCAGGGAGACGTCCACAGGGCAGCAGATGAAGAAGCCTCCAGCATCTGGGCCTCAACCATCACATCATTGCCATCAGAGCAGCTGAAGTTCGCCCTGAATGCCAGCCAGGATACCCTCCCACACAATGCGAACCTCTCTCGCTGGAAGAATCTCCCCAGTTCGTGCAAGTTGTGTGGAGAAAGACAGACCCTTCATCATGTCCTCAATCACTGCCCAGTTGCTCTCGGCCTGTGACGGTATAATCAGAGACACGACGCTGTTCTGGGGGTGATTTCGGACTTTGCCTCTGCTCACCTCCCAGTCAACTACCACCTCATCGCTGACCTCCCAGAATACCCCCCCTACATTTTCCCACCTCACATTGCCAGTACGGACCTTCGGCCAGATCTAGTCATATGGAACGACGTGAAGTAAGAGGTCTGGTTGATCGAGCTGACCATTTGCTTCGAGACCAACTTCGACGAGGCCCAATTCAGGAAAGGAACTAAGTACCTCGAGCTGGTGGAAGCAATTCGACAAACCCAATTCAGGGCGCACATGGTACCAATTCAAGTCGGCAGCCGGGGGTTCTTGGACCTCCGAGGTCTAAAGAGACTGAGACACCTTCTGCCATGCCAGCGAAAGGACTGGTCAGATTCACTAGCATCAATTGTACGAGCAGTGGTAATGGGGTCCCATAAGGTATGGACAATGAGGAACTGGAGAACCACCTAACTTACCAGTCATTTAAATTGTAAATTTGTAGCCCACTCATATTACCTCAATTTGCATTTATTATTGTTGCTGGAGAGATTTTAATGAGCAGTGTTATCGCCTAACACTTGTATATCTGGAAATCTTACTAATACCAGCCCTTTTTTGTACGTATGCAGTGCACATTGTACATGTATATGCTCAGAAAAGATGTTTGATACGAGAGAGAGAGAGAGAGAGAGAGAGAGAGAGAGAGAGAGAGAGAGACCAGAGAACACTAGAGGGCACCCACTAGCACCCATTTGCTACTGTCATTCTGTATGCAGGCGCACATGCATAGCTGAGCCCCACCCCCTAATGGTGGCTGGAGAGCTATCCAATGCTGGGAGGGTTTCACAGTTGTCATAGGATCAATGAGAGCTATACCATACTGGGAGGGTGAGTAGAAACATAGAAGTGCATAGCATATACGTCTCGTAACTAGAGCAGTAGTAACTGTACAGCTCAACCATAGTATCATTACTGTGTACGGCAAGTGACATCTGAGTCACATGATAGTTATAGGGCAAACCTACAGAAATCATTAGGCCATAGTATGGTAACCTGTTTTAAAGGTTTTTAAGCACTATAAGAAGGTAGATCAAGAAAAAAGCATTCCCTTAAGCTTCGGGAAAAGGAACAGTAAGAAGACAGAAAAGGGCAAGAAAAAAGCACAAAGAAAGTGGCAGCGCAAAAGAAAAGGCAACAAGACAAGGCTCAAACATTTTATTAAAGGTATGCATAGTACACATGCATCATGAAGTACGGTAGTACTCCACATATATGTAGGGATGGCATGGAGGAAAAAATGGCCACTACATATAACGTGTACAAAATAGCCAGAGTACCACATCAGCCAGTCACTAAACAGGCCAAATCGGCTACCTGCTTCTTTCTTGTTTCGTCTTCTTCTTTCACCCAGGCTAGCACAACAATGGCTGAAGCGATTACTAACACGAACGGGCATAATTTCACCCTGGGGTACTGCCCTTATATAGCATAGCGTTATCAAAGAACTTGATTTAGTTCAACAGTAATCACGAGCACTCTCGAGTGGATGCTTTCCATTAACACGCCATTTTATGGTAAGGATACGCATGCGCAGACCGCCTGTCATCACCTGCTCATCTATTTAAAGCCTACCTTCGATCGTGCCAAATTTTCTGTTATCGAAGCAACGCGACGATACAGTATTTAGCCCCACCCACGTGACATACAACTAGATGTGAGCCCAGCCCATTTATGTACACATCCCTCACAATATCACAATACAAGGATAGACATATACATGGAGTGACATTCAGCCCACATCACAAGTGTCATACACCCTACACAAGCACATCAAACTCTAGGATGGGAGAGGAGATAGGGAGAAGATCAGGGCAAAGCAGCTGTAGAGATCTTTTCTTCATATACATGTACAAGCACCTTTTGTTGACTGTACCTGGCCAAAAAACTTTGAATGGACGTGTCATTAATAACTGTTAATTTGTCTCTGATAGCCTGAGGCTACAATGATGATGTAACATTTACACTGGACGCTGGCGATGTCTGTCAATATTATAACAGACGGATGGACAGAAGGACGGATGGACTGAACTGATTGCTTAATCCTGCCTTACGCATGAGCGCTCAGGGTAATGACTAGTAATGGTTTTTACCTACTCCCATGCGAGTGCTGGAGAGCCTGTGTTGTGCTTGGGCCTGGCTCTGGAATATCTGCACAGCCTCTCCAACAAACAAAATCTGTGCAGAATAAATTACACACACATATAATATCTGCACCTCTGATCAATCAACTGTTACAGCTAGGAACTGGTACCAGCATGTACTCAAATATACCTTCTCTATGACTCTGAGAGGGATGTATGATGGTACAAGACTGTGCTCAATTCTGAACAAGCTAGTGCTTTTTGGCTCCAGCGGCTGTACTGCACCCTCCTTAGCTTCTGAGCCATCTCCTCCTTCTGATTGATCCCCATGGTCCTGGTTGGGGGTGTGACAGTCACATGATAGTCACATGATTACAGCGTACACTGTACTAGTAGCACCACCAGACGAGGTACGTCAAAGCTTGAATTCTGCATTACATCATTCAATATACAAGTGCAGTTGGCAGCAAAAACTTTTCTACTTTGCTAGGGTCCCAGAGCTCAGCCACTATAAGTTTTGGAGATAAAATTATGAAGACCTGGGTAATTACCTTCAAGGGCATATTGGTGAGCCACTAATCAGATGTATGGTAGATGCCTCGAATGATGGTAGGAAGTATTCATGCTACTCATTAGTTGGAAAGCCTCTCAAAAAAATAACAACATATAAACACACAGAACCTCTTTTCCGGGAAAGAATGCTCGATATGCTTGTTGGTTATGTGACTCGTGCACATATTGACGTATCTCCTGTGTAGCACGTACCGCGTACTATACTCACCTCTGCAGGAGCTTCCCTTGCTGCCTCAATGAAGAACTCTCCCTGGTAGTCCAGCAGTAGCCCGTGCAGCATCCAGGCCGAGAGCTGCTTGTAGAGAACACCGTGACAGGTGGCCAAAACTCTGAGGAGGATGGAGAGGAGAAAGAGTGTCAGCTATGAAGGGTTGCTACATGTACACGTATAGCAGTCCATATATAAAGAATATATACATATTTCAATCACATCATAGTGCTCAAAGCGGCAAGTCTCTGAGCTTCTATCAAGGGTGGGGCTAAAACATGTAAATGTGGCTACTATTGACGCAACTACGCATTGTGTTTCAGCCCAGCCCTAAACGGAAGTTTAGAGATACAGTGCTTCGAACGCAGCGATGCAATAAAATTATGTGATGGGTTAATATTTGACTTTTACAGGGGGCTGCCACATGTGCATACTACATATGTACTTGCAGGCCCCAAACCTCAATTTACGAATATGACATCTTGCAGTGAGTGAGTCTCGAGCCATAATAACAGACAATAAATAACATAATATAATCATGTAGAAGGCCATAAGCACTTTCATAGCCTAATAATAAGCCCTTTCATAGTTTAATAGTGACAGTGACTACACAGACAGGGTCTATAGCCAAGCGGCTTCTAGCTGCTGGCAGCATTCCTTGGTGGCTGGTGGGCTGATTGTCCACTCACCTCTCATAGGCCCTCTGAATGATGGGGATCCCAGTAGAGCACTGCTGGTGCAGGTGGCTGAGAATCTGACATCCACAGAGCTGTGTAGAACCAAGCAAGGAATGAAGGACCGGTTAAAGGATCATGTCCGAATTGTATTATACGTACCCAGCAAAGTGTTCACTGGTCATTCCTATAAACTTAAACTGACTACTAGCAGAAGGTTATGAGTAGTTTATGCATGTGGTCATGCTACTATCACATGCTCTTACCGACTGAGCTACTGGAGCCCCTTGGCAAAGGAGCAGTAGGCAAGCTTTACATAGACCCACTAGTAGCACATGCCAGTAGGGCCTAGCTAATTCCAGCTCTAGCCACACCTTGTTTCTGCGGACGAGCTTGACGCAGGAGTCCAGCGATGGCAGCAGCTGCTGGTAGTCCTCCAGCTGGTGCTGCAGATGGGACAGGGGGAGCTGGGGCTCGCTGATGCACTGAGAGAGGGGAAGGGGGGAAGAGGCAGTTGGCCGGTTATGCCAATGGTATAGTAAAGGTGCATCGTTCTCCTTGATCATTATTGGGGCGAGCGCAGCGAGCCCTGTACTAGCGAGGTCAATGCCAACTCTGTTTGTATGTATGTCATCGACCGACCTGTATGTATGTCATCGACCGACCGGTCGCATTGCGCATGCGCAGAAACATGCTAAGCACATGTTGTAGTTGCGCTCGCCCCACAAATGCTCTGCATTCTCCTAGTATAGCAACCAACCCCCCACAGCCTCATCCGCAGGCTCACAACATAGTGTATTTCATTATGGTGGGTCTGGTGCGAACTTTCAAGGCAGCCTGATATAGCACACTAATGCTGCTTGTAGTATGCTAAAGTGAGGTTCAAACTGGCTGGTCACTAGCATTCCTTTCGAGTGACTCCTAAAACCCCTCCTCGATTTAATTCAGGAACCCAGAGACACACAGCGGGAATTTCCGTCCATGGCTGACAGCTCAGAGACTCCGCCCACCTTCTGCTCCACTCTGACCAGTGTCTGCCTATAGGAGTCCAGGACTGTGTCCACACCCAACGCCAGGGCCTTCAGGTAGAGACTGCTGCCTGGCAGGGGAGGAGGGAAAGTTAGAGGAATGAATTGGCAGAAACAAGCAATGGAAGAATGCCAAACTTGAAACTTGCAGTATCTATTGAATGTCCCCGCCCACTTCTACATTTGGTGCTAGCACATCGGATCATTGCTAGTGTTTAAACACTGATTGATTACGCTGCCTACCCAACCAAAGAAGCTATATTGAAGATAATCACATACATGATCAGTACATTTACCCCTATAGACAAAAGAGCGTTTATGTCCATAACTGCACTTTTGTAATCACACACATTTTAAATTTAAAAAAAGGCTGTAGCAATAGGAACTGTGATGTGATTTATATGGAATCACATCCATTTTCGTGCTATTTGGGAATACTGGCATTTGCAACAGGCAAAATTACACTCACTTTTCTCGTGCAAATATCTTGCCTATTGCTCATGCAATTATTCCCAAATCGCACTCGAATCCATTTGATTACCCATACAAACTATATTATAGCTTATTGAGATTCAGTACTCACCATTTGTATCTCCTATTATACCTACTAACGTTAGAGTTAGCCTTAAACTCAGGCCTACAACTCACAACTGTAGCGTTTCAAGGATATGTTAAAGTTGCATGACAAAGCAAATTGATACAGTCTTAATTGCTAGCAGTTTCTTGTTGAAAGTTGCCATCTTTGACATTAGCCATCTAGAAGTAGTCTATTGCACCCCACGGCCTTTGGCATTACAGTAACATTTCTTCTCAGACAGTTAGCCTAGACCATCAGATTCAGTTCACTTGTATCCTATTGAGGTTCAGCTATGCCGCATGGCACCCCATGTATAGCTGAAACAGCTGGGTTTTTTTCGTTTCTTTAGTGTGCTGCATGCTTGTATGTAACATGTAATATAAGAACATGTACAATTGTATTCTGACACCAATACTACTGGGAGTCATGCATCAGTGTACAAGTGGAAAGTTGAGCTTCCTTAATTCGCAAAAAAGAAAATGGATAGCAGTAATTATTACTGTAGCTCAGTAGAAGGTTAGGTATACATATTGGCCGGGTCCTACTGGCAAGTGCTACTAGCGGGTTTAGTGGCTATATAAAGCTTGCCTACTGCTCCTCTGCCGAGGGGCTCCAGTAGCTCAGTTGGTAAGAGGATCTGATTAGTATTCAGAAGGTCCTGGGTTCAATCCCCAGCTGGGTCCCATTTTTTCTTTACTCTCTCAGAAAGCTTATCATCTCGAAGAGTTTGCAATGTGTCCAAACTCCATCTTGCCTAGCCTTACACCCAGGCCTCCCCTCACTCACGGTGTTACGGGGGGGGAGCCCTGGGAGTGAGGCTAGGTCGTGCTGGTATGCACTCACTGCCTGGGCTCTCAGGAGCTAGTGTGACAGCTGCAGCACTCTGCTCAGAGATGAAGCTCTTCAGCTGGAGGTAGTAGGAGCCGAGTCGGCAGATTCTGTTGAGCAGGCTGACCTCACTGGGGTGGATGAAGGGGAGGTCGGGGGATACCTGCCAGCAGTGAAATGTGTGTGGGGGTGTGTGAGTGTGTATGTGTGGAGCGTGTGGGGGTGTGAGTGTGTATGTGTGGAGTGTGTGAGGGTGTGAGTGTGTATGTGTGGAGTGTGTGTGGAGGTGTGAGTGTGTATGTGTGGAGTGTGTGTGTGAGGGGTGTGAGTATGCATATACATGTATATGCATGTTAAAATCTGAGGAGAAAATTCATCGTCTTCATGTATTTATTGGAGGTAGATCTACAGATTCAATGCTGCTCCACAACCTGTGCTACCTCCGCAACAGCCCTCACCTCAAACAGTCCAGTCTCCCTGGAAGCAGCGAAGACATTACCGGGATAGCCCGAGAGAGCTAGCAAAACTTCGTGGTGCAGGGACATCCTTTTATTACAGCCCGCCTTCGCCTTCGTATGATACAAAGGGTTAAACTGGTTTATTGTAAACAAAATCAAGTTAACCCTTTTTGATAGCGCGTGTGTTGCGCAATGGCCACTTCTGCAGGAGTGCCGCTGTTGGTGTTCACTCTGGCTACTTTCGTCAAGATCCTGCTCGTCCCCGCCTAGTAAGCGGCTGGGACTGCCGATACTGCAGCTACAGGAACATTCCTGAGAAATGTTGCATGCTTTCTACACGAAATTAATAGGCTATAAATTATTCATTTTGTTGCTCAAGTTCTTTTCATCTTTTTTTTTTCCAGTAGGTCTACAGACTTTGAGGTACACAGAAATTGGCTGGCCATCACACACACATTGCCCATTTCGAGATGGTACTATGAGGTAAGTACATCTCACCGTATTGCCTCGTTGCATTTTTCTTGTCTGCCGCATATGACTCTCTCCCCTCTCTTCTCCCTCCCCCTCCCCTCCCCCTCCCCTCCCTTCCCTTCCCCTCCCCTCCCCTCCCCTCCCCCTCCTCCTCCCCTCCCCTCCCCTCCCCTCCCCTCCCCTCCCCCTCCCCTCCCCTCCCCTCCCCTCCCCTCCCCTCCCCTCCCCCAGGACACCTCTGAGTGGACACTAGACTACCCTCCTCTCTTTGCATGGTTCGAGTACCTCCTCTCCTCCATTGCTGCTCTGGTGGACCCAGCGATCGTGACACTCCACAACCTCAACTATGAGGCTCACTCCTGCGTGCTGTTCCAGAGGTTCTCAGTCATCGCCAGCGACCTTGTCCTGCTCTACGCAGTCCAACAGTGAGTGTGGCTGTTGAATACCATAGTTCCATTGCTTTAGCATATCTTTTGTGTCATCAGCTTCAGACAGTCAACAGAGAGCCAGAAACAGTAACTGATTATTCCGCGCTGCATATATACGAGCAGGGCTAGGCAATTGGCTTCTTACCTCCCGTGTGTATGTGCAAGTGGGGTTAAGCAATTGGTTCTGTCTGTCTGTCGTTGTTGTCGTCGTTGCCTGTCATAAAAATTTTTGAAAAAACTTCATAGCGTGCAATTTAGAGGCTATAACAACTTCAAAGCAGGAGGTAAAGATTCAAAAAATTGACGTGAGCGTACTTGACAGTGACCAAAGCACTTCTAGTCTCTGCATGTCCAGCGCTTTCTTATTCAACATCGGTAAGGTCTGCCATTTAATACGGTCAAGAACTTGAACACGACAGAGGCCGGGCATACACAGTCTCTTTCATACTAAAGTATACGTAGACAAGTGTCCGTGTCATTACTACAGCAATCAGTCACGCCCACAGCTTGGGTACGGCATTACACTAGCATGGTGTATGTGTCTTTCATGCTGATTAGTCCTGTCTCCAGAGTCCAGGAGAATGGGGTATGATGTCTCTACTAGAGACTTCTAGTTTAAGCATCTGTCGTTCTGATCAAAATAATAGTTTTCTGTGTCGTGTTCATGTGTAATATGTAATGGTCCTAATTAATGCTCAATCATGCGCAATAGCCAACCTCTGTAACCTGTATTGTTTAACTGAATCAGAGTAGCTCAATTGTGTTTCGTGAATAATTAATGTTGCGACTTTGTGGGGCGAGCCTTTGTGAGAACTGACTGGCTTTATGAAAACCCCTTGGATCTAAGAAAAAGTGGTGGTTCTTACAGGAGGTGATTCTGCAGTAATGACCCTGGAAACGGTCTTTCTTCTTTCATATATACAATGTAGATCATACATGTATTCCTCACTTGAAAACCCAGTTTGGGTCGAAAACGTTTATGCAAGTACCGTTTAATCGACTCATCAGAACTACCACCCATGTTGCAAATTCTACGTTGCTTCCAGTAGCTTTTTTTGCAAAGGGAGATTGCTGTTGTAGTTTGGACCACCCCCTTCCCCCGCCCATTTCATTAAAATATTAGCATTGCATGCAGAGGTCACATCTTTGAACTCATTGTAGCGGCACACCTGTATACAGGCACATTTACTATAATTAGTTTACGCAAAGTTCCTATTTATAGGTTAACATAGACACGCATACATGAATTGGCCCTTGGCGAAGGGAAACTCCCTCCCTACGCCCATACAGTCATTTGGCCACACCTTTGTAATGTAACTGTACCAAAATTAGACAAATTTTTGTATCATGCAGGGCAAAATTGGCAGGCAATTAAAGATCGCTAACTATTAAAGGCTATAGCTACACTGCTACACAGTTAACCGGGCACTACAGTCACTGTCTGTGATAGCGTTTAGTGTTTCTTGAAAACTATGACCTGCAAAGTGGAACAAGAACTAGTACATGTTACCAACGATTTGTCAACAATACCACATGGGTCTGGGATTATCTTGCCTGAAGTGCTCTCCTCTAATGCATTCACCAGCCACCTAGACTAAACTACTTAGTGGGCATACAGCTGCACAGATGCACTAGCAAAGCCCACTGTAGCCTCCAACGCAGGCCAGAGCTACCCTGACTAGACTGTACAGCTACAGTAGTGTGCAGAATGGCAAGGTACATACTAGTGTTGTTTGAAACCAAAACAAAAATTGTTTTGGTAGAAGCAAAAAACAAAACTTATACTTGGTAACCTACATGTATGTGCCCAGGCCTCCTGCCCAATTCGCAACCATAGAGTAAACTTGGGCTACATACTGTAAGCCTATAGCAGGTACCCGTACGTATTCACACTGAGGCCTTTAAGTGGGCACACATACACATCTTCAGGACTGGGCTTATAACTCAGTTCAGGGTGGGCTCGTGCTCAGGGGTGGGCCTATACTTAGTCTCATGGCTTCTTCCCCTCACTGAAATGGTCTGGTCCAGAGTAAAGCTTGTTTCAGCCGCTCATACTCCGGGCAGTGCCAATGATTTTGTGAGCCTAAGAATTCCATTCAGGCCGTGGAGATAATGGCATCGTTTGATTTTGGCAAGTATTAGCAGTGGTTTGATGTAGCTAGTGATTGATACATACTGCTCTTCGTGCTGCTTGGCGAGATCAGGGCTACGAAAAGAATTAAAGCAGATTGTTTATTTCATCACTCCTTTGACCAATCAGGACAAGTATTCAATCAACCTTGTTAACCTTTAATCAGAGAACCTACTGGAATTGCATTACCTTATTTGAGATGTACTGGATACCTGTGTTGCAGCACCAGTTGTACTGGCTCCAAGCATACCCCCTTCCCCCCCCCCCTCCCTGAGGCCAGTCCTGCATGTAGTTGTGCATACTGTTGCTACAACATTACTACAGTATGTTGAGTGACAGGGGTACAAATTCACTTCTTTCAATAAGTGCATCCTTGGATTAGGGTCATGCACCCCCGAGTATGAGCCCACCCCCGAGTGTGAGCCCACCCCTGAGTATGAACCCACCCCTGAGTATGAGCCCACCCCCGAGTATGAGTCCACCTCTGAGTATGAGCCCACCCCTGAGTATGAGCCCACCCCTGAGTATGAACCCACCCCTGAGTATGAGCCCACCCCTGAGTATGAGCTGAGTATGAGCCCACCCCTGAGTACATGTATGAGCTCATCCCTGAGTATGAGCCCACCCCTGAGTATGAGCCCATCCTCTGAGTATGAGCCCACCCCTGAGTATGAGCCCATCCTCTGAGTATGAGCCCACCCCTGAGTATGAGCCCACCCCTGAGTATGAGCCCACCTCTCTGAGTATGAGCCCACCCCTGAGTATGAGCCCACCCCTGAGTATGAGCCCACCCCTGAGTACATGTATGAGCCCACTGAGAGTATGAGCCCACCCCTGAGTATGAGCCCATCCTCTGAGTATGAGCCCACCCCTGAGTATGAGCCCACCCCTGAGTATGAGCCCACCCCTGAGTATGAGCCCACCCCTGAGTATGAGCCCATCCTCTGAGTATGAGCCCATCCCTGAGTATGAGCCCACCTCTCTGAGTATGAGCCCACCCCTGAGTATGAGCCCATCCTCTGAGTATGAGCCCACCCCTGAGTATGAGCCCACCCCTGAGTATGAGCCCACCTCTCTGAGTATGAGCCCACTCCTGAGTATGAGCCCACCCCTGAGTATGAGCCCACCCCTGAGTATGAGCCCACCTCTCTGAGTATGAGCCCACCCCTGAGTATGAGCCCACCCCTGAGTACATGTATGAGCCCACTGAGAGTATGAGCCCACCCCTGAGTATGAGCCCATCCTCTGAGTATGAGCCCACCCCTGAGTATGAGCCCACCCCTGAGTATGAGCCCACCTCTCTGAGTATGAGCCCACCCCTGAGTATGAGCCCACCCCTGAGTATGAGCCCATCCCTGAGTATGAGCCCACCCCTGAGTACATGTATGAGCCCACTGAGAGTATGAGCCCACCTCTCTGAGTATGAGCCCACCTCTGAGTATGAGCCCACTGAGAGTATGAGCCCACCTATCAGCTAGTCTCAAGCCCACACTGTGGCTCCTCTCCCACACCGTAGCATATTGCCTTACCACAATCTCACTTTGCATATACTCCTGCATAAAGAAGGTAACTATCGACTAGAAAGTAGCTACAATACTGTACAGAATAGCAACATGCTATTGTAGAGACTACATATGCTGCTCCTTCACCATAAAGACTGGGCTTGGTTTGGGAATGAGACTGGACTGGGAATGAGACTGGACTGGGAATGAGACTGTACTTGGAATGAGACTGTACTGGGAATGAGACTGGACTGGGAATGAGACTGGACTGGGAATGAGACTGTACTTGGAATGAGACTGTACTGGGAATGAGACTGTACTTGGAATGAGACTGGACTGGGAATGAGACTGTACTGGGAATGAGACTGTACTTGGAATGAGACTGTACTGGGAATGAGACTGGACTTGGAATGAGACTGGGCAGACACTGAATGCTATACAGTAGAACCCCTCTATTGTGGACACCTTGGGGACCTGGTAAAGTGTCCTGTATAGAGAGGTGTCCTCACTTCAGGGGTAAATTTGTATTAAGAAAGCATGTTTGGGACACAGCAAAGTGTCCTTAATACAGAAGTGCCCCTTATTTCAGGGGTGTCCTTTAAGAGGGGTTCCACTGTAGTGTTCCACGATCTTCCCTCTGCCGCAGGTACTGTCGCTACCAAGAGAGCCGGTCGTCTGACGTCTTGCTGGCCTCCAGGAAGACCCTCGTCCTCTCCGTACTCCTGCTGCTGAACTACGGCCTGATCGTCGTGGACCGTATCCTGTGTGTTAATTATTGTAGGGCCTCTCCCACTAATTAGTGGCACAATCTGTGAGTCGCATAGAACTCACTTACTGTGCATATATAGGCTTCAGTTTGCCTGAAAGCCTAAATTAGTATCTCTTGCGGTGTTGTCTCTTGATTTATTTATTCTGCTTAGCCTTGTTCCCAGGCTCCACTTCCCAGTATTTTATCACACTGTGTATAAAAGATTGTATACGCTATGTGATAAAAAGCTTTTATATATATGTGGGGTGAAAATTACTGGGGAGTGGAGTCTGGAATCGAGGCTAAGTACCATGCACAGGTAGAGGACTGGAGTTAGCACAGATGATGTTGGGGCTCTAATATACTATCCGAGGACGCCAAATTTTTTGACATTTTCGCTGTTTAGTCATGCTGAACATTTCATGAAAAACAAATCTCACGGACCAAGGATCCTTGATAGCCGCGCCGTGTAGTGCCAAACATTTCGCTAGCTTAATTTTCGCGGTCTAAAAGGTAACCGCAAAAAATTGCAAAATTTTTGTGCCATAAAAATTTGGTGCTATATGGTAGATCAAAATACAAGGTTGTGGTGGCAATCCTGCATTAGTGTGAATGTGTTGGGAGGGTGAGCATGCATGCAGTATATTACGCAAGTGTTTGTTATGTGTAAACCTGAACTGGACAGCAGTGTGGAGGAGTACCCAAGAACGAGCCCAGCAAAAGTGTTGCTTTCGAGAAAAACTTTTTTGGAGCCATAATTTGTGTGCCTCAAAAAATCTGGTGCTACACAGTAGATCAAGTGCAGGGTTTGTTGTGCATGCAGTGATATCCTGCATGTGAAGTGGTGTAGGTTAGAGCATGCATGTGAAGTGGTGTAGGTTAGAGCATGCATGTGAAGTGGTGTAGGTTAGAGCATGCATGTAATATACCAGTGCAAAACTGAACTGTACATACAGAAATGTGGAGGAGTGCCTGAATCTGTAATTGTTTCCAAGAAGAACTCTCCTGCTCTTGTATGTCTACTGTAGCCTGTGGACAGAGAGCCTGGGAACGAGGCTATGTCTACTGGTCAGGCCTCCCACTGCCACTGACTGACCTGTATGTAGTCTGCTCTTCTGTCTCCCACTGCCTGAGGCCAGTATAGACTATAGGGGCTTCTCTGAATTAAGCTGGTTGGAAGTTCCTGCCACTTCCTCTCCTTCCAAGAAATAGGGTAGTTGGCCTGCAAGACTGTTCCTAGCCTTTTACTGCCCAAAGAAAGCCCATACTTATAGTAACGCCTAATATAAAAACACCATATAAATTAATATAGAAGCAGGTCTCTACCGATGAAATTAAGGGTTAAACTCATCTGCTGTCAGAATTGTGTCTATCAATTTTTACACATCTTTCTATCTTTGGTTGGTTGTCATCTACATGTAGCTCTTGGCTCCTCCAACTGTGGGCATCGCCTCCTAAAGATTTTTTTGTTTTTTTCCATTTGTTGCCAGTGCTGTTGTCTCCCACCATGCAGTGGTGACTTGCACACTGGGACAGACAATGTGGCTGGGGGGGGGGGGGGGGTGCTAAAACTTACAGTACAATCAGGGTTTCATACAGAGGGGGGTGCACTGAGATCTCCCCCCAGAATGTGGCTGGCTAGGGGGGTGCTAAAACTTACAGTACAATCAGGGTTTCATACAGAGGGGGTGCACTGAGATCTCCCCCCAGAATTAATTTTGATGTAGTAGTTGCCCTAAACCTAATGATACATGTATTTACTGTGATTTTGAACAAAGTGTAGTATTTTTGGGAGCGGGTATTCCCCCGGCCCTCCCGGAAGGGTATGGTTTAGATGTTGTTTGTTACACACACATCCATTTACTATCCCCCAAAAAGTCTCCCCCCCCCCCCTCCAGTATATGAACCCTGATAATCATAAGTGAACTTTAGACACACCATAAATTGACATGACACAAAACATGTTCGCTAGTGTGGAGCTCAAACTCTAGCCCACCAATCATTCTGTATAGCCCCCTCCTCACCCACCCCACACAGACACAACTTTATTTCATATTTAGTTACAGTTTTTACCAGCCGGAGCGTACGCAGCGCGCAAACGGCTGGTACTAAGATTGCTTTACGTTTTCCGTGTCTGTTTGTTTGTTTATTTGTTTGTCTGTTTGTGCGTCCGCACTTATCACGTGCGCAATATATTACGTCATACGTTACTATGCAACTGCAGTGTATAGCAGCGTTTGGAGGTTTGCAGGCCAAGCTACTGCAAATGAAGGTAGTTTTGTGTTGCCTAGATTGCGAAAACGTGGTAGGTAGCCGCAAAGATCCTGCATATAGCTACTAACCAGAGGCGCATGATGAAACTGCTGAGTCAGCACTTTCACTGTACCACTTTAGGAACATAGTATCTCTGGCTCTACAGTTGTTGTTTAGTAGCTTGGCTTAAGCTGAGTTGTGTGTATTGTACGGGAAAGGCGTCCGGCTGGTTTTTTAGACATGAAATGTCAGACTTGTTTCTATATGTACTTTCTGTTTCTAGCCCTCATGTTCACCCCAGACTATATACCCATCCACTCCAAACTTGCAGTACATGTAACCTGACCTTTTCCCTGAGGATGTTGTCCTAAGAACAATAATGGCCCACTCAACTCAACTCTCTTAATTACGTTATCTGTGCTGCTAGGGATTCAGACGTGCATTAAACAATTAGGCCTTGACAACGAGCCCAGGTGTGTGAGTGCGTGTGTGTATATGTGTGCAAGTTTAAATTGAGTAAAATGGAAAGAATCCATATTCGCCAAGTCGGCTCGCTTTTTTCTTTCCCCGATCGAATTTGTCCTATTATGTCGATCGAATTGTGTCCATTGTCTCCTTAACCAGCTGTCTCCCTCTCCAGACATTCACTTCCAGTACAATGGTTTCTTATTCGGGATCCTCCTGCTCTCCATTACCAGGATTCTGCAGGTTAGCCGGCTGTGTAGCAGTCTGGGGTCCAGAGCATTGTGCTCTCGACACCGGAATGGGACCTTGTTGTACCTACACACTCTATAACAGAGCCCGGTACTCTCGACACCGGAATGGGACCTTGCTGTACCGGCACACTCTGTACCAGAGCCCGGTGCTCTCGACATGGGAATGGGACCTTGTTGTATCTACACACTCTATAGCAGAGCCCGGTGCTATTAACGCCGGAATGGGACCTTGTTGTACTACACACTCTGTACCAGAGCCCGGTGCTCTCGACACCGGAATGGGACCTTGTTGTACCTACACACTCTATAACAGAGCCCGGTGCTATTAACGCCGGAATGGGACCTTGTTGTACCTACACACTCTACAACAGAGCCCGGTGCTATCGACACCGGAATGGGACCTTGTTGTACCTACACACTCTATAACAGAGCCCGGTGCTATTAACACCGGAATACGACCTTGTTGTACCTACACACTCTATAACAAAGCCTGGTGCTATTAACGCCGGAATGGGACCTTGTTGTACCTACACACTCTATAACAGAGCCCGGTGCTATTAACGCCGGAATGGGATCTTGTTGTACCTACACAGTCTATACAAGTTAATGCCAGATACCATGTGTGCTCTGTGTTTGGAAACCATACCCATGCGACAGTATGACAATCCTAGTGGGGTTGAAGTGATGCTCTTAAGAAAGGAAAGTTCTTCGGATACTAACTTTACTCGGAAAGAAAACTGCTGGTGTTTTGACTAGATTATTTGGTTCTTCTTCGGGCTAAAAATGCTCTTAGCTAACCAGTTTTAGTGTGTGCAGTGTGTGTGTGTGGGAGGGCGGGGAGGAATTTCTAGCCGCTTTTCTTCGGTTACACGCTGGATTTAGGACTAGGGTGAGGGTTAGGAAGGGCTAGGGTTAGGAGAGGATTTGGGTTAGAATCAGCGGACGCGAATCACTATAACTTGGGTCTGTTACTCTTTCATCCTGTCAGGCAATCGCAATTGAGGACCTGCATTATCTGTCTCTGTATGACTGCCATGTTTAGTAATCCAAGCCAGGACTATACATAACTCCCATAGACCATAGACTCTGTGTATTCATAACAGCGACCATGGGTCAAAGCTCTTTTCAGTGGTTTGACCATTGACCATGCTGATTTTCAACTGTTGACCTTACATTGATTGTACGAGGGACTTTCTGTTAAGCTTGCTGCTTAATCCAAGTCGATTACTGCAATTGAAAAGTTCTCAAATAACAAGCTTTTGCACACATGTCCATCCATTACGTATTGCGACCTGCCGTTGTCAGCGCTGATCAGATTTCTGCGTGCACTTTGTTGCCCAAACCCTTTTGAACGGCTTGGTCCATTGAGTGACAGCAGTCGCAGTTTGTGTGATTACATGGAAGTGACCCCTCCCCTGAGTTCTCACTCTCCTGACGTGTGATGTGTGTATAGGGCTGAGCCTATTATGCTCAAGAAATACCCTATTATGCTATGCTGCACTGCTCCAAAAATCTTCCTATTATGCTCAACAAATGTCCCTATTATGCTCAAATTATGCTCATTAAATGTGACCCTCGTAGCGAAAACCAACCATCAGGACTGTTTTAAACTTCAAGTATGCGTGGGTTGTGCGTATGTTCGCTGCTATTGGATCACTCCCCCACAAGGTCTGACGGTAAGAGATTGGTAGCTTGCTAAGTTTCCGCTACACACTAATCAAGAGACCTAATTTCTCCCAAGAATCTACCTATTATGCCCGCATTATGCTCAATGATTTTGCATACCTATTATGCTCATTTTAATGCTGGCATAATCGGCTCACTCTCCTGACGTGTGATGTGTGTTACAGTGTGTACCTCTGCATGTGCTCGAGAGCTCCTCCCTACCACTTCTAGATACATGCCAGTCTTGTACCAGGTCCTTGAACTGCTAAGGCTTCGGTCTGGGCTTCACCCTTGCCCTTGTACTGGGGTATGTGCCCTATTGGAGCCTCTAGGCAGGAAATTGGGACCAATCTATAATGTTGTCTGCAACCATCAGGACCATCAGGGAGTGTCAACCATCACTGCTGTATGTGATTGCCTTCGACAATTGTTTAACCAATTTTTTTTGGAAGAATAGAATTAAGCTAGCGTAATAGCTTGTGAGTTTTAATATTGTCATAGCTGGCCTCACATCACTCAGAATTCCTCACAGCAAACCTCACAGTTTGAAAGGACAATGGGGTTAGGGTTTGGTTTTGGTTTTGCTTTAGGCTGAAAGAAGCTTAATGGTGCAGTGCTTACATGTGTGAACGCTGCTATTGCTCTCTGCTTCAGGGGAGGTGCCTGGAGGGGGCTGTGCTCTTCGCTCTTCTGCTGAATTTCAAACACATCTTCCTCTACATCGCTCCGGCCTACTTCGTCTACCTCCTCAAACACTACTGCTTCCATAGTGATGGATCTGACTCACAGCGGCGAGGCATGTGTGAGATTTTATGCATATGTTATATACGTACGTACGTACGTACAGTGGAACCCCTCTGTTGTGGACACCCTGGGGACCTGGTGAAGTGTCCTGTATAGAGAGGTGTCCTAATATCAGGGGAACATTTCTATTAAGAGAGCATATTTGGGGCATAGCAAAGTGTCCTTAATACAGAGGTGTCCTTATTTCAGAGGTGTTCCACTGTATTCGCATGCATGGTGCAGTGTAGGAGTGGAGTGATGAATCTGACTCACAGCGGCGAGGCATGTGTGAGATTCTGTGCATATGTTACGTGCGTATGTATTTGCATGCATGGACAGTGTAGTAGTGGGGTATTAGCACATCCAGCCTGTCTCCAATATTGCTTGTTCATGAAACCTGAGCCAGTACATGTGATATAGAATCATTTGTTTTCTTGCATTTTAAATAGTCCCTGACAAGCAAGGGTGGTGTTGTTTGCAGCCACAGTGTCCCGAGGCCTACTGCTACCACGCTGCTAGCTGACTTAGTGACATGCATGTTGGAGCATGTTAGAGGAGACAGCCATATGCAGCTTGAATCCAAATCTTATCAATTTTAAGCCAATTAGTGAATTATGTAATCCAGTTCTTGTCAATGGACACACTGTTTTGACTACCTAGCGGGCAGTGGCAGGAGCCTCCCCTCTCTCAGAAACTTCTCTCTGGGAAGCTTCCTGAAGCTAGGGCTGGTGGTCACCTTCGTCTTTGCCCTCTCCTTTGGACCCTTCATATACATGGTGAGCACAGAGCAAGGCAGTGTGTGTGTGGGGGGGGCACACTGTAACTACTTACGTAATACATAGCACATGTTATTTATGATGTAGTTACATCTGGTTTTGTGCAAAGAATAATTTAATTAACACCTGACATTTAATTGCAGTTTCAGGTGCTTGCAGAGGTTAATTGAATTGCAGCTTCAGGTTTCTTGGGGAGGTTCTGCAAAGTGGTCCAAAGTGGATTTGTGTGATTAAAGCCATCTGTTTCCTGAGAACTGTATTTTATGGATTGGTCTTTGGACCAGATCCTGAGAAAGTTTTGTGCTCAAGTGTGTGGAATTACACACAGTATTAACATGGTCTGAGTGGAGTGGACAGGCTACAATCTCGTTCCCAGACCACCTCTGCTTCGGCCAACTGGGTATATACATTTATAGGGTAAAATCTCATTCCCAGACCATCTCTGCCCTGGTGGGTATATACATGTATAGGCTACAATCTTATTCCCAGACCATCTCTGCCCTGGTGGGTATATACATGTATAGGCTACAATCTCATTCCCAGACCACCTCTGCCCTAAGTGTATAAGCTACACTCATTCCCAGACCACCTCTTCTCACCCCACCCCGGCTGTCCAGGTGTAGGCCACACTAACTGTCACGACCCTGCTCCGTGCTAACATGGAGCTATGATCGCTTCGTTCATCCCACAGGGCCAACTTCGCCAGGTCCTCTCCCGACTCTTTCCGTTCAAGCGAGGGCTGTGCCACGCCTACTGGGCCCCCAACTTCTGGGCACTCTACAACGTGATGGACAAGACCCTCGCAGTCCTCGGTTAGCTAATTAGCCCCTTCAGTACTGGATTGATACTGCAGTGCACAAATACTTGCACCATTTCACTATTAGGAGTTCTTCTCAGGGCAAGTACTTGTATTGGTACATTGCTTTAGAATACATGTACATGTATGTTTGGATATTGTTCTTAAAGGCCCTATCAAATGCCTGCCTATAGTTTGTGATTTGGATTTAAAGTGCACACATAAGTGTCTGATTATATAGCTACACAGAAAGACTAGTAACTGCTTACGTAATCACATGTTCTGCACCTGTGGCCCTCTCTCAAGTTACATGTGCATGTAGTGTTGTGATAAGAGCAGTTATAATTCTTTTAATTTGGAGACCAATCTTCAGAGATGGATTTTGATTTCTGAGACTGCATGTCTAGGTGGACCCACTGGTGGCTGCACAGATTTGTAGCTGCTAACAAAGTGTTAGTGTAAGTAATAAGGTATAGTAAGTGCATACTAGAACACACATGTCTGTGTTTTCAAACTTGCGATGTGTCGTGTCGGATGTGTCGTGTGTAAGTGAATGTGCAGGAGACGTGATAGTATCTTGGATTTTGATTGATCTCAATCTCATGAAGACCTTGGTAGCAAGACTCCACGCAGGGAGAGAGTGAGGGAAGGTGGCTAGGGCTGGAGCTAGAAGCTAGCTTGCACAAGCTGTAGCACTCTAGTCCATTGCTCTGTGCTCACTGTCGCCTTCCCCATTGTACGTATGCCATGATGATTGCTAGGCCAAGCACCTCAACCATGCTAAGAGATCTATTGCAAACTCTTCAAGAGATGATAAGCTTCCTGAGAGAGTAAAGAAATCAAAACGGGACTCAGATGGGGATTGAACCCAAGAAGGCGACAGTGAGCACAGAGCAATGGACTAGAGTTCTACCAGCTTGTGACATTTTAGAATGTATGTATGTTTTGATGGTTGCTAGGCCAAGCACCTCAACCATGCTAAGAGATCTATGACATTTTAGAATGACTCGATCTCCTCCCCTCCCCTCCCCTCCCCTCCCCTCCCCTCAGGATCGCGGCTGGGCCTCCTCTCTCCCAGCTCTGCTGGTAGCATGAGCTCTGGTCTGGTGGGAGAGATGCAGCACCAGGCACTCCCCTCCATCCCACCTTTAGTCACCATGGCAACCACTCTGGGAGCCATGCTGGTGAGTTTGTCCTTCTTATACGTGTATACTGTATATATATGTATACATAAAATTATATTGTATAATTATGTATTATAGGGCTTAGCGCTTGCACAGACACAGCATGCACATAAACAGGCACGATGTCATTCTGTTTTCTGTTCACAAAAGTATGAAATAGGAGATGCTTGAAGAATTAGTTTGTGTTGCTTTTGATCTTCATGGGAACTACTGCCTGTGACCTGGCAACGGTACCACTGCTACAATTAAGGTACATTCTTACTTAATGACATGATTGCAAGTGAGTAGAAGGAGAGGAAACAGCTAGGGAATTGTAGTACACGTAAATTGGTACATCGTGAAGCTAATCTAACTCCTCCTATATAGCTATGCAACTCACAGGCAGTGTTGTATATACTAACAATAGTAGCAAAACAGATTTAGTTAACTAACTAAGACTAAATATCAAGGGTGGGAATAAGCTACAACTACATGTATTTTTTCACCAAAATCAGCCCATTTAGTTATGGTTAACTAGCACTTAGAAGTGTTTTATTTCATTTTAGCTGTCGAACTAAAACCAAAATGAAACTTCTGTTCTGTGTATAACCTCTTAGCTAAAGTTTATGTAAAGCCATACTAAACAACACTAAGATTCCCGGCTCCCTTCCTCCCCACGTCTGCTGTCCCCTCCCCCCGGCCCGCGCAGCCCGCCCTCCTGCGGCTCTGGCTGAGGCCCTCTCGGCCGGTCGACTTCCTGAAGACCCTCACCCTATGCGCCTACTCCTCCTTCCTCTTCGGCTGGCACGTGCACGAGAAGGCCATCATGATGATGACACTCCCAATGTGGTACGTATAGCCCCACCTTGTTTTGTTTGATAGGTACCTGTGGTACCTTTTTTGGGGGGGGGGGGGGGGGGGGGGGGGGGCAAAAGTTTCTTTATGATTTTATGCCCAGACTTCTGCTCCTTTTTTCCAATCCTAACGCTACCTAGACTGTCTGGATAGTCGGCTGTCTTCTTTGAAAAATTACCGGCAACTGCTACTAGATTTGATGATTGATTCCTCCTGTAAGAGCATTGGGAAAGCTTTAATCCATCATGTTGGTCCTTTGAATCTATAGAGTGACAAAGGAATGAAGGGGAAGTGTTTGTTGTCAAGACTACCAGTAAACACTATTGGCTAGAGTTCTACATATGTGTATCCAGCTCTCTGTCGTTCATTTCAATCTGAGCGTTTCCTTCACTGCAGTTTGTTGGCAGTAGACACCAAGCGCCACACGAGGATCTTCCTCCTGCTCTCAACCACTGGCCACATCTCCCTCCTTCCACTGCTCTTCAAACCAACAGGTGATTCATGCTACAGCAGTATGTGCACAGCCAACCACCTCGGTGTTAAGGATTTGTAATCTCATAGGCTCATACCCAGGCTTCCCACCCAGACAAAGTAGTTGTTTTTTTTCTCATATCGGTGGAGAAAAGTTTCTCCACACCTGTTAAATGCATTCTAGGTATATAGCAAGACTGGATGAGGATTTATTATCACGTGATAAGTACATAAGCACACACACACACTGTTGTTTTTGTAGCAATAATGTGGTTAGTTATTGAGTTGGTAGAGCTGAATATTTTAATATAGCAGTACATGTATGTACAGAAAGATGTGCCTTGGAACCTCACTCTCCACACCCCTCCCATATGTGGCCACCTAGCTCAAGCAGACAAACCGAATTAACGTTCCCATTGATAGATGTGGATACCTCTCAATTCCGTATAGCGGACAGGTTTGCCAATCCCTGCGGTGGTACCTGGACTGTACAAGCTTCACTGGATAGTCGGCTGTCTTCTTTGAAAAATTACCTGCAGCCGCTACTAGATTTGATGATTTAATATTGCATCATGGCTAGTATTGACAGTCACTAGCAAGGCTTTAAGAGCTTTCTCGCCGACACACAGCCAAGCTAGAGCTCAAGAGAGGTGTCCATGCTGTGCTGAAAAGCTCAAATGTGTGTTGCCACACTTGCTAGAAGTTTAATCAAAAGCCCCTTAAATACATATGTCTAGACATGCATGGATAGTCCCATTGGTGTCCACATTAGAGAGGTTCCACTGTATGTTGAAGTAGATGGATGGCTGTGTTTATGTTGGAAGTTGCCTGGGAACAGTAGCTAGCGATTTCTTTTTATGTAATCCACTGTATATTCTGTTCCTGTCTCCATAGAAACCACAGTCAAGGTTTCCCTTATCATCCTGTACACTGTCACTGCATTTATTGCTCTTCCAGCTCTCAGTGTGAGGTAAGCACTCACTGTAGCATTGTCTAAACACCTGGGAATTCGTGTTCCCAATGTCCTTGAAGCTCTACACTACAAAGGAAGCAAGTGGTCTGTCTGATGAAGTCCGATACTACTGAATATGCATCTGTAAACAAGCTTAACCTTGTTATGCCTTGTAAAAACATTTAATTGTGACACTAATTAAATAAAAATGCAGTCATTTGGGCTCAAGGTCTGTGAACTCATTCCCTTCCTATGCCATGGTCTGAGCATCCTGCCTTATATGGTTTCCATACCCTCCCACACATAATGATTGTCACACAGGTATTGTAGTAGTATTCAGACTCCCACTAAACCCATCACTATGTTTGACTCCCACTAAGGCCCAAGTGTAGTAGTATTCAGTGTGTTTGACTCCCACTAAACCCAAAGAATGCCTGTCATCATTGTTACAGTTGTAAATGTTACATGTACAATTATAAACATTGTAGTTTGGTGAAAATTTGCATAATTTCTTTTTCATCAGACCATAATCGTAACAACCAAAAGCATGTACCATCAGCCTGTTTGTACCAGTTACAACAGTGAATGCATGTCCTTGACTTATTGACCAGATGTCTGGAATTGCATTAAAGTCACCAGACCAGGTCATGTAGATTTAGGTCGGTCTGGGGATGAGACTGAATCTCGGTTCATACTCCATACATTCTCTACTAGAGTGGGGACTGAAAAGAGGGAGGATCTATGGATCCCTTAGCCTCGTATCCAGGCCACACCCACTGAAAATAGTGGCCTGGTATCCACTGTTTGCGCATGCACGTAATTTCTCAACTTTCTGCGAATTCCGGATACTATCGTTTGACGTCCGCGGTATGATGACGGAGGATACATGCACGTGAATAATATATGTGTTTACAATGGCTACTCGCGGTGAAGACTTGGATCTAGCGATTTTGTACGCCCTCCAGCGCCTTGGCTGTGAAGCGATGACTCTGAAACCTGAGCAGAGGGCGTCCGTGAAGTACGTGTACGAGGGGAAGGACAGTTTTGCTAGCTGCCGACGGGTTTTGGCAAGTCTATGTGCTACGAAGTTCTACCCTTCGTGTTTGATGTGAAGCTTGGCAGAGGTACCGATAGTAGCAACAGCGCTGTTATTGTAGTCTCACCCCTCGTGTCACTTCGATCCGTAGTAAATAATACACCACGTGGATTGCGTCATTGCACACTGCCACACAACATTCAACATCGTCATTAGATCCACGCCCCCAGAAATCCACATGGATTTATTCACTAATTACGTGCATGCGCAAACAGTGGATACCAGGCCACTATTTTTAGTGGGTGTGGCCTGGATACGAGGCTATGTACCCCTTAGATCGTTAATTTTCTTAACTGGCTATTAGAACTTACTACTAGAGAAATGATCTAAGGTGTTTGTTACTAGAATTGAATTAGCATGATCTAAGGGTTCTACTAGCAAAGAGTAGTATTCAAAATTTAATGCTAATTATTTCATAGATTCCTCCTTGTACTATACTACTGGGCATGTCATGCCCATACATGTACATGTAGTAGTGAGCACTAATATAACGTCCATCCACCCATAATAATAGGCCATAATGTACTGAGCTCAGACTCACTCAAACTGTAATAGCATCATCAAAGCTGCAGTGTACGTTGGTGCGTGCTAGAGGGCGTAATGGTATGCCTATCCCTTTAATATATTACAGGGATCAGATGTTGCTATCGCCATCAGAAGAGAATTCTGTAAACCCACGGGAGAAAGGGTTGGAGCCCTCCTTGCAGTGCTCCGGGCTCACCAAGCTGGAGTCATGCTACCTGATCCTGCTCTTGACAGTGCAAGTCTACTGCCTCTTCCTCCACGGTACTGGAGGGCTACTAGCCCACCTGGAATTTCTCCCACTGCTGCTAACTTCAGTCACTTGCGCTTTGGGAGTGCTATGGACTTGGCTCCTGTCTTACCACGAATTCCTCACTGGGCTGGAACACAGTTGATTCCTGATTCCTGAAATGTACCTTTGGTTTGTATAATTATTATATCTCCTGGAAGTTGAGTCTCCTGGGATCTAGAGGGCAAGCCCACTTGAAGTGATTGGTCTGTACTTGTGCTCTGGCCCAGCCCATGCTGAGAGTTCCCCAGTAATATAGAGCTTCACAAAAATATTATTATAATGTCCAGGTATTGTCCCACTTTTGAGAGTTTCCCTCAAGGCCATGTGCATGGGCATGGGCTGCACTAAAATTCCATTCTAGCAAACTATCAAAGCTTCATAGCTACCCTATTTATATACCCCCCAGCTGTCAATTTCTGACACCAAATACTTTCACATTGCACAGACACAAGGACAGTTACACAATGTGCATGATACAAGCGCTCAAGTGATGAGATACAAGCTCAAGTGATGAAAATGTAGTGATCTTGAAGGAAAAAAAACATTCATAAACAGTGATAATGAAGTTGCCAAACTGAGTCCATAATTAATGCAGACGGTTGGTGCAGAATGTATTGCAAAGATGCTGATGTGCATGGTGGTTGAGACTTGAGAAAACATGGTGGTTGAGACTGGAGAGTGGATGGCTGAAGGGTATAACCTGATCAATGACTTACTACAAAAATAATAACCTGCCAGACTGTATAGTGAATTGAATAACTACAGTGTGCACACCAACATTGTACATCACCAAGTCAAATACGTGATTGTATGTAGTCCACTGCAGCAACTTAAAACAGCACAAGACGACAACCACATCCGACAAACAGAACACCAAGTATAATGTGACCTTTGCCACGTACTACACGCACTCGAAAACCCTAAACCTCCTGTACTCTATCACAGTTTTGTTATTTACAATGGTTCTCTTTTCCCTACGGATCTCCTTGGTTGCCCGACACTGGCACTTGGAGCCGCATGTCTTGGGCGTCCAGAACACAACGCCTCTGCCTTTGACTGGGTTCAGCTCCTTCAGACCACATCTTCTGGTTTTGCTGGCTGCTTGCAGTTGGTTCAGTGGGCACTGTGGGTTCTGCAGCAGGAGTGATGACAACCATTATAAATTATACATTGATTCTTTTCGCGAAACTGGTGCTTATGTACAAAGTAGGGGGATCGGGGTTCCTAAATAGTTATACAGTACACATGCACCCAAGTAGACCAGTGTACATGTACTGTATGTATATTTTAGTAGTGCAAAACTGCACTGTGCAGACTGCACCTCCAAGGCTTCAATATGTATACAGACTCACTATATTAAAAGCTGCAGCCTACCTTGAATGTTTGGATCATCAGAGGCTCTTCCGTCAGCACGAAATTGGTAGTGGTGGACGCGACACTAGTAGCAGCGGTGGTGTCCTCTGTGCTCGCCGGCGTGGGAGCTGCATCAGCAAGCACCAGTGCCGGCGGCGCAAGAAGGCTCCCCGCCAGCAGAAGTAGGAACACATGCGCAGCAGTCCAGCTCGACTCCATAGCTACTGCCCCCGCGCGGTTGGCTGTATAGTGCAGGAAAAATAGAGCTTGCAATTAGCCGTACGTGCATATAATATACAGTCCACAAAGGCACAAAAGATCAAAGCACACAATGTCACTATTATGCAAGAATAGTTTAATACTGCATGCGTGCTTACACAATATACGTGCACACATGCAAAGTTTGCAGCTGAACTACTAAACTCACCGCTCCACTGGTTTGTAGAGTCCCTCGCAAGCTTCAAACCGGCAATTCGCTCTCTCCCTTTTTATTAAATACCGTTTTAATACTCCACACATACTAATTATGTACCTACCAAAAAACAGTAGCAAACATCTGTTGCGAAGCCATAGTCCAATTCCTGTCGCATGTCCTCTTGTGGGAAGGCGGACCTTCCTGAAATTGCACAGGCGCTCTGACGCCAAAGCACGCAGGACGTGAGTTTTTTAATTTGGGGGGCGCAACAACACCTACTACTAATTATGTACCTACCAAAAAACAGTAGCAAACATCTGTTGCGAAGCCATAGTCGCATGTCCTCTTGTAGGAAGCGGACCTTCCTGAAATTGCACAGGCGCTCTGACGCCAAAGCACGCAGGACGTGACTTTTTTTTGGCACAACAACAAAATAATATTGCTGTTTTTAATTGATTGCACATGTTGCAAGTACATAAATTGGATACATGTAAGTATAAAGAAAAAAATGGATCGTTATTTCTTTACAGCCTGAGCTCTCTCCTGCATGTGTTCGCTCTCACTCAGCTGACACTCTGCCAATCACCTAAACAAGAAACTGCAAAACAAAGAGGCAATAATCACATGCGGATGTAACAACTTCAGCTCAACCCAGAAGAGGTTGGAAGTGATCACGTCTGTTTCAATAACGCAGGATGTCACGTATGGCTAATAGCATTCCATTGAGAAGAATACGGAAGGTATGCAGAGTTATACGAAATCTGTCCTAAAGAACATTTTATAGCTTTCTTTGCGACCTTCGAGGGGATGGGTGGGGACGCCCTCTTGAGTTGCAAGTATATATGGAGCTGTGCCGCAGAAGATTGCATGGGCTTGAATGCAGTGGATTCTCAGTGAGCTTACAAACTATTCCGTAAAGCTACGGTATAAGGTATAGCGGTTATATCACTGAGATTCTTTGAGAACTGCTACATGTACATTTACATGTCAGATCACTTATGGATCTCAGAAACGAATTTTTTTGTTGGGGCTGAGGTCAATTTTGGCATGACAGGACATAAAATATCTGCCCTGATGTTTTACTACTTGCATTCCTTGAATAATAAGGACATATTCTACTCTTGGAATGTCATCTTGCTAAAGAGAGCCTGTGTGCCTGGGTTAGTGCCCTCAGGCATGTATCTTAGCTGTTTTAGGGATGCTACCTATAATCACCAAGGGTGAATCCCAAGGTTATCTGGGTGTGTTCTTAAGGTCTGTAAAGGCTAAATTACCTGCCTGAGGGCATTTGCCAGCTTAGACTATGGTTTCCAGCTTTCAATTTTCTTGTATGAAAAATGTATTTTTATTAGGTATCTAATGGATCTTATTAAATTCAAAATATCAAAGTGAATTATGCATACCATAGTCTAATAAAGACATTAACCTTCACAGCATTAGATCGATATCAACTCTGGTATGAAACACACTTGCTGTACTGTTACAGCATGCCATACAGGTATTTGGAGGGCTCTTCTTCCAAGCAGAAAATCTTGTTGGCCACCCATCAATTACCCACGCTACAATGGGACAAACCTTACCCCTTCAAATAACCTGGGAATAACTATTAAACATGTGGGAGGCATTAGGTACATGTATGAAGGGGAGACTTGTTCAACGTTCTGCACACACCTGTAAGGATAGCCCTGGTACTTCATCCTGAATATGGAGAGCAAGTAGGCAAACACGAGCACCACCAGTCCCAGGCCGATCATGGGAGTGACTGCAGCAGCAGAGACAGACAGGGGCACACACATCACATTCACACAAGCAGCAGCCTACACCAAGGCACAGTGGACATGTACATAGCCTCATTCCCAGACCTTCCAGCTTTTCTCAAGCAACCAAGGTCCTAGAATGAGGCTACACTGTCTATACACGCATGCATGCATGCATACAGGCATACATACATACAGGCATACAGGCATACATGCATACATGCATGCATGCATACATGCTGTCATGCATGCATGCATACAGGCATACCATACATACATACATACATACATACATACATACACATACACACACACACACACACAACACACACACACACACACACACACACACACACACACACACACACACACACACACACACACACACACACACACACATACATACATACATACATACATACATGCACATAACGTACCTTTCTGTACCCCCATATCTTCAAATACATCAAATTTCTCATTCATGAGAATCATTCCCACAGAGATAAGAGCATCTGACGACACAGCTCAGGAAAAAAAAAACACAACTGTGGACAATGCCATGTACAGTCTCGTACCCCCCCCCCCCCACCAGAAAGAAAGGGAGAGAAAAAAGTGTTGCTGTTTTTTTCATTCGTTGCAGGCGGGTAGAGGGTTCGGGCACGAGACTAATGCTTGCGCAATGTGTGTAGGTATCGAGGCATCTATAATGCTGTGTCCACAGGGATGTGGGGAAGGGAGGAGCATACCCAATGAAGGGGAGGGGTACTTCCCATTGAAGGGGAGGGGCACTCCTCAGCGAAGGGAAGGGGGAGGGGCACTACCCATTGAAGGAGAATGGTACTTCTGTAAGGGAGGGGTTCCGTACTTCCCATTTGAAGGGGAGGGGCACTCCTCAGTGAAGGGGGGGGCACTCTTCAGATAAAGGAAGGGAGGGGCACTCCTCAGATAAAGGAAGGGGAGGGGCACTCCTCAGATAAAGGAAGGGGAGGGGCACTCCTCAGATAAAGGAAGGGGAGGGGCACTCCTCAGTGAAGGGGGGGAGGGGCACTCCCAGGTAGAGGAAGGGGAGGGGCACTCCCAGGTAAAGGAAGGGGAGGGGCACTCCCAGGTAAAGGAAGGGGAGGGGCACTCCCAGGTAAAGGAAGGGGAGGGGCACTCCCAGGTAAAGGAAGGGGAGGGGCACTCCTCAGGTAAAGGAAGGGGAGGGGCACTCCCTGGTAAAGGAAGGGGAGGGGCACTCCCTGGTGAAAGGAGAGGATACAGAGCCCTAGAACAATGTAGGTTTCAGCGATGAACTGGAACTGACTTGTGCCACTGAAGTAGCCCTGCGAGGTAGAGGAGAATATCATTACATTACGGAAGATGCAGGTTTTCTCTTAAACTTAAGCTGAGCTGTGACAGGTTTTGAGTCTTTTGACATAGCGAAGAGAGTCTGGCATATGCAGGAAACACACTAAAGATGTTACTTTATCTACTTTTTTTTTGCTTCCAGGCCTTACCCACACTTTCATCCAATGGCTGCGAAAAACAAAAAAAAAGCTATAAGGAAGGCCTGGGTATGACGCTAGACCTCCCCTCAGTTCAGCTACTGCAGCTCTGTCAACCCACCACTTCAGACCGTGGAAAAAAAATCGACTTTCTTCTCTATGACTAAGAGGTCTGTTGCGGGTTCGATCGAGGGCTCAGGAGCGAGGCTAACCGTTTCTCCTGTTTGAGGGTTACGGTGGGCGAAGGGCGGTCCTCTGATGTGATTCCACATCTGTCCCGACAGCATTATGAACACCCACGCCTGCAGGAGAGGAGAGAAGGATAGTCGATTCTGAGACAATTACGTACATGTACATACGATGATGCAGTCGGTATCACTATGTCTATACTTAGTCAGCAGAGAAATCTACATTGTACACGTACCGTAGACTCGGGTTATCAAGCGCATGCGCTAGTTGGGACAATAGCAAAAATATATGCGCTACATAACGTGGGTTATTAAGGTTGACCACGCCTAGTTTTCATGACGCCATTACGGCAAAGTTATGGCAGCTATAAAATTGTTGCTGTTACCGGTAGCAGATTACCAGCTACCGATATGGGATCGCAGTTTATCAAAGCGGTCGGCGATGTAACTCGGCGGAGAGCGGTTGGAGATGAAAATCAGCGGAGAGCGGTCTGAGCTGAGAGCGTGCATGCTCGATCAACTCGAATGAGGATCGGTGCATGCTTGCTCCCTCTATAGGCCTTTGACTCAGCTAGCAACTTGAGGACTGGACAGTTGCAAAGTGATCCCGAGCATAGATAATATGGCTATATTATCTATGTCCCGAGAAAGTACTGCTAGCAGTCTCCGTTCGATTTTGTGTGCGGATGCTCCACCCCATATGACGTTTAATTGGAACATGCGCTTCTTAACGAGGTTTTTGCGGCTCCGGGCCAAGAAGCGAGCATGCGCCTGATAGCGTATGTGCGCTACATAACGAAGTGCGCCTGATAACCCGAGTCTACGGTATAATTACAGTTGGTTTTGTCTGTGTGTCTGTCTGTGTGTGCGTACCAACGGAAATGGAAGCTGCATGCATGCACTCCTGGATATACTTTGACCTGTGACCCGCAAACATAAAAACATGTTTCTGGACCGAAGGTACGAGATCATGCAAATGGTACGAGATCAGCCAATCGTACGAGATCATGCAAAAGTACGAGAGGGTGCTCGCTTATTCCAGCGAACTGCAGCCAATAGCTAGACCGCCCACAGTTGGTAAAAATGCATCATGTACTAGTCTTGCGTGCCAGAGAGAAGTGAGGCAGATACACCACGTTTCTGCATTACATTCCTAAACCACGCCCAAGGGCCAAGTCATGACAGATATTGAGTGATGATTAACCTTCAGCTGGTAGTGCCCTGTGTCGTTTGCTTATGGTCGGATAAGCAAAGCAGGAGGAGACTTCATAGCGTGTTGACGAGGTAAGCCAGTTGCCGAAATCTCTCCATAATAATTTCACAATATAATTACATGATTACTGTTTTCATTGGCTCTGCCAAGATTCTGCCAGACGGAACAGAAACATGGTGTATCTGTCCAGACTCACTCCTCCCCCCCAGTGAGGCTGGCACGCGAGACTAGTCTCTCACCTAGCGGGACTGTCCAGAATTCTCTATCCTTCCGAAATCGCATGCGTCTCTCACCATTGCAGCAACGGCCCAGTATCTGGTGTTGTAGAGGACGTGCAGGTTCTCCCTCTTGAAGTAGCCCACTATGGTCGCCAGAATGATGACCGGGATCCAGATCATTAGCAGGGTGTAGTTGGGAGGGCGCATCACCGAGATCTGGCAGCAAGATCAACCCTTCTCGTGAAAGCTGACTCTCTCTCTCTCTCTCTCTCTCTCTCTCTCTCTCTCTCTCTCTCTCTCTCTCTCTCTCTCTCTCTCTCTCTCTCTCTCTCTCTCTCTCTCTCTCTCTCTCTCTCTCTCTCTCTCTCTCTCTCTCTCTCTCTCTCTCTCTCTCTCTCTCTCTCTCACACACACACACACACACACACACACACACACACACACACAATGCTCTCTCTCTCTCTCTCTCTCTCTCTCTCTCTGCAACACACACACACACACACACACAATGCTCTCTCTCTCTCTCTCTCTCTCTCTCTCTGCCACACTTGCACACACACACACACACGTGTCGTATATTACCACACACCTGTATTCCTGTCCTGTCAGCAACCCACTTTCCCAGAGTTTCAGCTTGGTAGCCATGCCTGCAGCGAGAAGCAGGGGAGGAGGAGGGATACAAAAACTGAAATGTAAACTACTATCTTTAAATATACGTATCCTTGTTCTAACCCACAACAGTTGTTTCAAAGAATTTCATCAAACAGCCAACGTTTTGGTTGCCATACTGCAGCCTTCCTCAGGGTACATCAAATCTTGATGTGCCCTGAGGAAGGTTATAATTAGTACATAATTATATCCTGAGATGACTACTAGACAACCGAGAATCTCCCTTCAACACATAAAGTGCTAATCAGTTGCTAATAAGCTTTATAACAGTTTGTTGGCTGGTGCATGCATTGCTACATGACCGTTTTCTCCTATGTGATAACCTGCGCTGCACCGACTCACCTCGAAACATCGTATCTGTCCTCTTGCTTACGTTTGCCAGAGACAGGAAAGTGGAAGTAGGTGGGGGCAGTGGTCAGGTGGAGCTGGATTGAAAAGGGTGGGGGGGGAGGAGGGGGGAAGCAGGGCTGGCTTAGTTTCTGCTGTGATGCACTATGAACTACTCCACAGATGTGTGTATTTGGCTGCGTCCCAGATTACAAAGTAGTGGCAGGTAGCCATCGGCTTTAGGCCGGCTCGTCTTGCATAATTATTATGTACATCTAAACACTAACCCTAAATGGCCATGAGCAGCAATGCAATAGCTACACAATCCTAAGCATCAAGGGATTGCTAAGTTGTACGCCACATCAGAAAGCCAGCAGAGTGCACCACAGCCAATACCACGACAGCTACGACTATCATACTGTCTGGACAGCTCTTTAGCAGCACCAGAAGGATCCCATGATTTGCGTGGGTGGGGCTACAGTCTCCTACAGTCACAGGTGCAGCTCTGGCCTACCTGCTGAAAGGCGTCCATGCCGTCCTCATCAATGTCCACCATGACAAAGAAGAGCTCTGTGGAGTACTGCTGAGAGAAGCGCCACGAGTTGGCCAGGATCAGGTACTCGTCGTATGCTTCCCTGCGGATTATGGTGTGTGTGTGTGTGTGTGTGTGTGTGTGTGTTTGTGTGTGTGTGTGTGTGTGTGTGTGTATGTGTTTGTGTGTGTGTGGGTGCGTGTGTGTGTGCGCGTGCGTGTGTGTGAGCGTGCGCGTGTGGAATTGTTCTTACACAGACCTCAAATATGGAAACATGAAAACTACATGTATAAGTCTCAACCTAAGCAATACGCATCCACACGCACACACACACATACACACACATACACACACACACACACACACACACACACACACACACACACACACACACACACACACACACACACACAACTTCTCTCTACCCTCATTTACACATTCAGACCCCACTACTGCTTCGCCCGGGCTGTTGTCAGCACCCTGACTGACCACACCTCAAGCAGCTGGCTTCTCTCACTCACTTGCACACGGTGCACTGGCGCTGTGGCTTGAGAGCGGTGAGCATGGCGATCACAGAGTAGTTCCTGGGCTTGCTACGAACGTAGGTGTTGAACTTGTCCGAGGAGAGGGTGATGATGGAGCGCTTGGCGTTCCACTCCAGCAGCTGGGCTACCCTGCTCTCCAGCTTCTGAGGGGAGAGAGAGAGTGCACACACTTATGCCGGCACAATAATAAGCACAAAAAAGCATTGAGAATAATGCGGGAATAATAGGGCAGATTTTGGGAAATAGTGTAGTTTCATAAGTGTAGTTTCTCTGTCTTTCTGGTTAATGACTTCAGTGCTATGTTCTTGCTGTTCTACTCATGGCCTGGGGGCATCTGTGTTGAAGTAGGCACAGTAATAATCAGATTCAGAGAGAGCGATTCAGAAGTTGGGTATGCTGGGTTGTACCATACCTACATGTAGCTCAAACTGACCAATGAGCTTACAGTATTTGGATGCAATAACGGGTCATATTTCCCACGGACAGATCAAAGAATAATTGTATATCGGGTCTTTACACCCCACTGAGCAGGTATACAACTAACTTATACCATGCCTAAGTCATTCTGACAAGAGTTGCAAGATCTGTGAGAAGCAGAAGAACTGTGGGACGAACTACAGCTTGGCACCGAGCGCGGCAAAAGCTTGCAAAAGGCGCCGTTTGGCACAAATTACGGTAAACCAGCAAGCCAGCAGGCTTTCAGAATGCAAAATACTAGCCACGACTAGCAAAACACTCTAACTAGACGTAGCAAGCACAAAGGACTGCTAGCAGCTACGGCAGCTAGCCATCTAGCCAGCGCCTAGCACCATTATAGGCTGTCCGTGTGGCCACATGCACAGGTACACGAAAATGTAACAGAATTAGCCACAAACAGAGAGCAGTAGCTTATATGCTTTCCTGCATCGATTTTCCAATCACCAGTGGAAAAAAAAAACATACGCTCTGCCTAGGCTCCCCAGCCACCAGCCTACCGTAGCTTTCTCAACATTTGAACGAATGGAACGAAACCGGGTACCCACATCTTGTTTCCGGCTATAGCTGTGAGCATTGTCGCCGCCTTTGGACCTTCACCAGTCTTCGTAGGCGTGGTACAAGCCAGATATTACCCTGGCACTTGGGAAATATGACCCGTTATTTCCCTTGGGAAAAGTTACATGTATTACCTTCAGAGTGTCCTCGGGCAAACCCGCGGGAAATAACGGGTCATATTTCCCTCACGCCAGGGTAATATCCTTTACTTGGTAGTGCTACAATCAATCAATCAAGTTTTATTAGAGTGACATGTAGTCTGTAAGGAGCTAGCACAGTAGTAGTAGTAGTGGTGCAACTGATGGTGGGCCGAACCACTATTGCTTGGCATGGGTTGTACTCCAGGCATAATCCACGTGGATGTGGTAAGCACACTTAACAGAAATTACGCACAGAATGACATATCTAGACACAGTGCATATGGTGTAGTTTACAACTTGAAAAAGCATCTGCTAAATGGGTTCATTCCGTTGTCAGTTACACGCACTAAACAATATATACAAATTATGGCATCTCATGCTTGTTTATGAGCGAACACAGCAAGGGAACTGACTACACTATGAACACAGCCATGACAGACAGTTTTGACTGACCACACCTACAAAAGTCTATAGCTAGGGGACTGATGGTAGCTATAATATACACCTACCATACATGCAAAGCCTACATGTATATACCCACCTTCGAGGTTTTCTGGCCGCTTGCAAACCAGCAAAGAGCTGCGAGCAACAGCAGCTGCCTCCACGTGGAAAACGCCATCTTCATTCAAGAATTTCCCGCGCACGCGAATTATTAGAACACATACATGTACATGGCTCAGTACTAACTACAGTACACATGCATCACACACTGTATGTACTGTACATGTACTACTATGCGGAGGCAAATATCACGCAAATATCACTGTGGTGCAGCCAGAGCTACAATTGTAAAATGCAGTTCGGTGGGATCTCTGGACATGAAGTCCTGGCACACTTTCGCTGCATCCTGCAGAGGAAATTGATTCAGAGCTACTGTGAACAATGAGATACTTTCACAATGGGATAGGTTACTACTGCCAAGTGTACCAGCAGTGTAGTATATTATAGCCATGAATGGTGTCCCATTGAAATTGACCTAAGAAAGAGGTTTCCATAGGAGCTGAAATAGGGAAATAATATGGTAGCCTTGTTCCATTCGAAAATTGTGCAGGTCTGGGAACGAGGCTGTGACCCAAAGCGGCGTGGGCCTGGGAACAAAGCAATGGCAGCTTGAGGACCTGGACGTTTCCGTCGCTCTCTCACGCTGCTGTACAGCAGTACATTGGTGATAGATCAGGAGAACTATCCTGTGTGATGGCGACTTCAGCGTCAGTGAAAGTGAATGTTTCAAGCTGATGTTTGTTTCTACGACTACCATAGAAATTGTTTACAAGTAGCAAGTGGAAGATAATGCAAAGTAAACGGCTGTAACATGGTCTTGATAACGATTGAGACGTCACGCACAGAGGGAAAAAATACTAAAACAATAAATTTACCGTACCTAAATTGAAGCCTTCTAGCTACGAGGGTGCGCTACTGTTGCATAAGTAGCACTGAAAATCCAAGTATGATCATGTACAAGCATGTATAAGTACATAAGTATCCAACATATTCTACGTACTACCTTTGTTGTATATCCCTCCCAAAATAACAAATTTAAAAGCTTGGTGCAAGCTGAGGAATCATAGTACCTGTAGGAACCTGTCTGGTGCTGTTGGACCGTGGTTTATGGGGAAAGATTTCCGGCCATCTGGAGAAGAGTATATACAACATTGATTGCTTTACCATTAGCAAATTTCAAACTTCACTCACAAACACTTACCAAGTTCGTATAAATGTCCATCCTTTTGCACAAGAGCAATAAAGTGTAAGTTCACATCTTCCTCCGCAGATGGTGGCTAGAAGGACAATTGAACAAGCATAACAAGAATGCCATAAGTATTCGTAAAGACTGTAGCCTGACTGTAGCCTCGTTCCCAGTTTCTACTGCCAATTACATGTTGGGAAAAAAAAATTGCAAATTTTTTAGGAAACCTTCCTACATGCAATGAAAAGCTGGCAGTGGAGACTGGGAATGAGGCTGTAAAGACCTAGCTACAGAGACAGGCTCACTACAAAAGAGTGGTTAATTGTCTGAAAATATGGCAGTCTCGTGTTAACCTTTCTCGGCAAAACAGGAGTTTTGTATACATGTATGCCAATTTGCTAAAATACCCACCACCAAGTTAAATATAACTACATGCAAAGTTCCCATGCCTCATAATTTGCACAAAAAAAAACATTAAATTCCACAGCAAGTACATTGAGTCACATTGAGTTAATTAGACCACTTACTGCAGTGTCTCCTTCCTGAGCACTTGCTTCATGTGCCTCACTGATATCCTTAAAAAGAAGAAAAAAAACGGGAGGAACAAAAAAATCCTTAGTGAGCTTTTGCTTCACTCATGTAAAAGAAAAAATATTAAAACGGAAGGAAAAAAAAAAGTCCTTCGAGCCGGATTCGAACCAGCGACCTATGGATGACCATTTCACCACTACAGTCCACCGCTCTACCAACTGAGCTATCGAAGGACACAGTCAACCAAATTCAAATTGTGCAATAAATACCTGACTATGCTTAAGAATAGGCAATTCATTGCACAAGCGTGTGTATTCCACTAACCTCATCTTCTTCCAGATATTTGCCCCTTTCCTCTGGAGTCATTTCCTTGGTCTTATCAAAGAAAGTCTTCAAGTAGCCATCCGCTGCAGTGATTAAGTTAGCATTTACAGCCTGATTGCAAAGCATGGGAACCAGGCTAGCACATTCTGTGTTGAATATACATGTACTCCGATCAGTCAACTAGAGGCCTTGTGGACTGAGCACTGGACTAAACGAACTTGAGCACTGGACTGAAAACTGGCCTGAGAACTGGACTGGAATAGTGGCTAAAAATAATTCAGATCACCCAAAGCGCTGCAATCAGTACGACAAAAGAACATTCCTCACTCAACGTAATTTTGTCAGTGCAGTTCCCGAGTGCGTGCAGTAGCCCCACCGTCCCACAGGCATTCCCGACGGTCTGCTTCATGTAGTAGACGGCGGGTGAGAGCACCTGGCCCTGGCTCTTGATGCGAGCGTCCTCCTCTTCCTTGTGCTGCTCAAACTGCATGGAGGCAGTGCAAGCAAAGACACACACGATCTGAGGTCTTATTGTATGCACACTGGTTCATGCGGCAGAAATTGAAAAGAAAACGACACCAATATGGGCATTAATTAATACTGTGTGGTGTATGTGGTGTGGATTTGTCCGTGTGTGTGTATGTGTGTGTGTGTGTGTGTGTGTGTGTGTGTGTGTGTGTGTGTGTGTGTGAGGACAGCCATCTTCTCTCCATCCAGAAAGCAGGAGTATAAAGGTATGGATGGCAAAGAGAGCCTACATGTAGCTTTGGGCAATTTTAGCCTCGTAGATACCCAGGCCACGTGATAGAAGAAAGCTGAGTTACGAGGCAAGGGTAAATAAGGATTTATTACATATAGCATGGCTACTCTGAACCTAGACCTTCACTAGCCTTATATCCAAATTTTCTTCTAATACCCATGCAGGCCTTCCTTGCACGTATGTGATTATTATGAGCAAGTGAATCGAATGAACAATAACATACAATTTTTAGACGATATGTGGTCAACTATATTTCTTTATAAAGAAAAATCTTCATGTGCAGTAAATACAATATTTTACGTATTATCCATACATCCCCTATTATGGTGAAAAGTTATGTGGGAGGGTATTTATACAGTGTATTATCCATACATCCCCTTTTATGGTGAAAAGTTATGTGGGAGGGTATTTATACAGTGTGTCTAGGGGAAGATTAGGGAAGTTTAGGCACAGCAATTACAGCTAGGGGAGAGCTACTGTTGGGGCTGTCATGCAGAAAGGTGAATTCGGGGGCTGAGAAACTTTCCTTACTCATACTGGGTGGAGCATGTGTTGTGTACAGGTGGTTGAGTGATAGGTCTACAAGCGATTCGAGGGAATCACCCTTATTCAGGGCAGCACTTATAAGCAATCATTATAACCTACATGTAGCCATACTTCCGTTGGGTTGTGTGTATATAAATAGGCCATATCTAATCTGGAGCATCGAGTGAAGTTCTGATATGTGGTTTCAAAGAAGTATTGCAGCTCAGTTCAAGTTACTGGATGGTGATAGTGCTTCTAGAGCAGGCTGTACTGAAGAACTTTTATATGTGGAAACTGTACTATTTCTACAACAATCACAAGAAAAGTAAACTATAGATTACTCCATTCATGGATGGATATCGACGTCACTTGCTTACAATCTCTGATGAACTCACTAAAATCGAGATAAAACGACTTATCTTCATCACTGCCGACATACCAAAGGCACAAAGAGAAAAAATCGAAGAAGGCTTTGAATATTTCCTTGAATTAGAAGAGCTAGGACTTCTGGGGCCTGGGCACTACACGTATCTGGAAGAGAACCTAGAGTACATCAGAAGGCGCGACCTCGTCAAGAAGCTTCGGGGCCATATCCCGTATACACCGGCGTGTTTCAGTGGCCCTCAGCTCACCCTTCAGGAAGTACTGCGGTTGAAACGCCACACGTACACCACCGCCATGGCTAAGATTAGCATGCACAGGCTCAACGACAGCTGCACAAAAGTCACGGCTGCCTGGTTGAAGAGCTTCAGATCTGCGTGGAAGTTAGAAATTCCATTCTCAACTGACGTCTACCACGTTGCCACAGTTTGCGACACTCTAAAGAGCATCTCTAGCTTTCTGCAGGCGTACCTTGCTCACAAACCATGGGCACTCCATAAATCAGAAAGCAAAAGCCTATTCAAAGAGCTCAAACCATGGTCAATGCAGTGCAGCGCATCAGCAGAATCATTCAAAGCTCTACTCTGTACGAAACGATACCACCCAAACGAGCATTTGACAGAACACGAACTCAAGATCCCTGTGCACGAGGCATGCAAATCCATTCTCAACATCTGCAGGACGTACAAGGTGCCGGGTATAGACGCCATCGAAGAGGAAGCAGAAAAGGCTAGGGGAAGGCTTTCGGTCATCGAGGCCTGTGCTTACTCCACATCACACTGGCTCCCCATGTTTGAGTGGATGGGCAACCTCATCAATTCCACTACTCCCGGGCGCCAGGCTTCTCCGCAGCTCAACTTGGGCCAGTGCAGGAGCCAGCTGATGGAAATCATTTCCGAGCACGGGGACGGCATCATGCAGAGCTACGACATACTCTTGCGAATCGTTGGTGCAGAAGTCATGGAGAGGATAGCACCAGCCCTGAAGATTCCTATCCCCGAAACCGAGAGCGAGAGTGAGACCGAGAGCGAGACTGAAACCGAGACCGAGACTGAGACCGAGACCGAGACCGAGACCGAGACCGAGACCGAGACCGAGACCGAGACTGACATTGCTTCGCCATACTTTAGGCCCGATCCCTGTACCGATACCGGACCTTACAACCATGTGCAGACCATATCAACGCCATGGTATACGTTTCTCCTCCTATTGATCGGTCTTGCGTTCCAGTGCCCCATCAACCCAGCGGAAGTGTGCCGACGCCTGAACGAGTACAGCTTCAACGATGCGATGTACACTAACCAACTCCAGGGCTGTACGACCTCCCTGCGGAACATGGTCGGTACCATGCATGAAGAGGTACAAGAGTTGAAGAGAAAAGCTGTTGAAGTCTACTCAGACCACTCTCCCAGCATCACAGAGCTGCTGTCTGTAAGCTGAATTACATGTATCCTACACTGTATTACATGTATCCTACACTGTATTATATGTATCCTACACTGTATTATATGTATCCTACACTGTATTATATGTATCCTACCCTGTATTACATGTATCCTATGCTGCATTACATGTACATGTATCGCCATAGCCTGTGTAACATCACCAATACTATTGTGGAGTTGCTAGCCTTATACATGTATGTGTAAAGTGTTCTTCTAATATATGTTATGCAGTGCTTGCTTCTTTATTTATTCCAAACCCCAACCATAACAGTGTGTAGTAGATAGGCACTCTGGATATGCTATTTACCTTTTGGTTGACGGGAAAGAGCAGGAGTAGAGCGATGCACGGAGTGGGGACCATCCCCAGCAGATCCGGATCCAAACCAAACACATCATGGAACTGGAAGGACATCCCCATGCCTAGGTTGGCAACATACTGGAGGTACAAAGAAAGGGAGTATCTAGAAATACCACGTGAATCATCACAAGGCCTTGATTCAGTAATTCATTGGTTATGTGTATGGAGTCTCATTCACATTTGTTGTACATACAGTGGAAGTAATGTGCTACCCAACACAAACATGTACTAGTGTGCACTTCACACTATGGCTACATGTACATCAGTACCAACACTAATGAAGACTCGTTAAGAAAGCAATGATCAAGCTCCAAGTTTCATATGGAAAACCAACGCTACATATACATGTATACATGTAGCAAAGGATCTTTCTTCCTCATTATCAAAATGTGAGGAGGGTCTATATACAGCTAGGAGCTCATGCATTATTTAATTAAGGGGGACAAATTTATGACCTATATGCTAAGTGCATTAGATCGAGTCTTTTTCACAAATTCTGCTCTCAATTTATGTTGCTTTGTAGTATATCTGCACATACGTGTAGATTGAGATTATTTTAAAGGTGCTCGTCTTCAAACTCACCTTGTTCATTACCTGCAGAGGACAAAGTGGAGACATACTATCACGGCACAGAATGTTACCTTAGCACACACACGGACACTAGCAAGAAAGTCTCAAGCTACATGCATGTAAGGCCCACTAGGAAGAATAAATGGTAATCCATTGATTACGGCAATCAGGTCTCTGGTTACTCTTGCTCTTGTCTTCTGACCAGACGGTACATGGAGACACTACAGTAAAACACTGCATACTATATAGAATGCTGCGTGCTCTAAGGGAAGCTCACTGTACACTGTAGCATATGCAGTCTCGCGGGCCAGACCGTGTGGGTCTGGCCCGCGAGACTATGGCAAGTGTGTGCATTAAAAAGGAACTCGCTGTATACTGTGTGAAACACTGCATACTCTAAGGAAACTCACTGTAGACTGCTGACATGCTCTTAGTGTATTTACTGTATACTGTGTACCACTGCATACTCTACGGAAACTCACGTCTGGGTTTGCTTCCAAGGGAAGCCATCTGGGCTGCTTCTCTGCCATGTTCTCTATTGAAAGGTCAAAGGTTGTAAGACTGCAGTCTCACTCCCAAAACCGCGACCGGAATGGCACCGGGCAGGCACGCACACGTGTCATGGCTACCTTAAAGATTCTGTACAGTTTGCCGCCAAGATGGGCCGCTCCGGGACCTCTCTGCAGCTCAGTGCGGCTGGAAAAGACTATATCGCACTGCAGAAGCCTCACGGCTGATGGAGGGCGCGCCCCTAGTTCAGCAGCCCCGTCTACGAGGTGGTTGTCTGTGACATCATCACAGTCGGGAGGGGATCGCAGTCTGAGAATGATGCCTTTCGAAGAATACAGGAAACTAAAGAAGGCCCTGAAGATGCGAGCGAGAATAGCTGGTCTTCCGACGGCTGTAGTGGGCGTGATGGCATCTTCCTTCGTCAATATCCACTTTAACCCCCGCATGTTTGAGATGACGCCCGAAGAAGTGCAGCCCATACTGTGAGTGTGTTTTCAGGGAACAACTAAAAAGAACGACACTGAAAATTAGGCTTACGCGAAGTTTAGGTAGGGTTAGGGTTAGGCAACATATTTTTCACGAGTCCTAATTTTTCGCTGTGTCATTCTTTTTAGTTATCCGTTTTCAGTAACCCGGTGCTCGATTGACCTCCTGTCCAGGCAGTTTTTCATCTCCATTTTGTAACTGAGGATATAGATGTCTGGGTATGATATGATGGTCTGGTACAAAAGTGGTTGCAGCCATTCTTCCTATTAGTACATAGCAAAGTTTCTGCAATTTCACCCCAAACATAAGCAGAAGTTCTTTCGGTTGCCGGTGTTTCAACTACAGTGGAACCCCTGTACTGTAGACACCTTGGCAGCCTGATAAAGTGTCCTATATAAAGAGGTGTCTTCATTTCAGGGGTAAATTTACAGCATGTTTGGGGCATAGCAACGTAGCTACTCCAGAGCAAGCAAGACTGTCCTCATAGTACCAAGTCCACTATCTCTGACTCTTCCCCCACACGCAGTGGCATGGACCCGATTGTGCTTGCGGCTGTGTGCGGGGTGGGCAGTGGTGCCGTGGGGTTCATCCTCGGGGGAGCTATCTTCAACGCCACGTGGAAACTGCTGGCCAGAAACAAGGCCAGACAACTGCAGGAGGTGGGTTGGGGGACTCACAATTCAGTCTGCTGCAGTCTCTATTGCATTCTCTCTCTCTGCTGCAAGTTAGTTGTCTTTTGCAAAGACAAAAGATAAAAGAGTCTAAGAACCAGTCCATTATTTTCACAATGAAGCTATATGAGAAGCACTCTTTGGTAAGCCTTACCCGTATTTCCCGTTCTTCAACATCTGAATTGAATTGCCTGTATCTCAGCTGTTCCTTGGTTGATTGAGTCCGGACTTAATTTTTTCATTCGATGGCAGTTCATATATCAATGAACCTCTGGAAGAGTGCAAAACAGTGACCCCTTTACCCTACACCACTTTGTTGCATGAGATCATAAAGCCCTGCACTGGGTTACAGTTTAGCTCAGATGTGCCATTGTACTATATAGGGCTAGCCTGTTGGGCAGTGTGTCCCCCTCCCACACACACACACACACACACACACACACACACGCACACACACACACACACACACACACACACACACACACACACACTCCTGTGACTTTAACAGGTTTGGTATTGCTGTATGAAGCTTAATATCAGGAACCCATAGCCCCAGGAATATCCCATGAACTGCAACCTCTAAAATGATTTCCCTTGTCATTCATATCTCCGCTATATCTGCAGCGAGATGAAGACTTCCTTCAGAGAATACAAAAGCACCGATTCTCGGCATTTAACAGGTACGAAGACGACTACTACGGAGACAAGGTGGTGACCCTCAGCGACTACCGGCAGTGGATCAGGCTGCAGCAGAAGAAGAGAGAGAACGCGGCCAAGTTTGTCCCTGAGACTCAGACCGAGACTCGGACTGAGTTGTCGCAGGCTTCAGAACCCAGTGCTAAGTCATAGTCATCCTCACTGTTTGTGCATTGCTAGGATTTTTCGTTGGCTGTCTCCATTTTGTATGATTGTATACCCCAGCTACATAACATTGTAAGAAATAATAAAATGCTTTGCCAGCCAATGGCATGCACATTTACACTTTATATTAGCGCCTACATTCACATAGAACTATATATACATGGGGGCTAAAACTTGGCTGGGAAAGAATAATGAACTGGTGCTGTATAAAGGTATATAAAAACTACCACATAATTATAGTGTGTAAGTGTGCATGCATGAATGTGACAATAATATACATTTGCAAGCTGATGAAGAGCTGTCTTCACTTCGATCCATTCTGAAGGACACTAATCAACTATAATTGTGGTGTGTGTGTGTGTATTAAATTTTGTAATAATTAAATCGATTAATTCAGACAACAGATTGATTCAAAGCATGCCTACAATGATTATATATATGTTACGGATGAGTTTACCCTGGCAACATTCACGCTCCCCAAGTGTAGCAGCAGCTGCAGCCCATTCAACCAAATCTTGAAGTCTTCAGAGGACAGGGCAACCACATCAAGGACCCTACAGAGTTCGAGTATATAGTCATGTAGTTTGTATCAATTGCTGCTGCATATATACGTATACCTTGAAGTGGTAAAGATGGTGAAAGAGAACTTGTGTTTGTTGAGAGGATCGAAGTCCTTCCTCCCAAACACTGCTGGACTAGCTGAGGAGCGCACGCCAACCAGCAGGTCTGCATGGTGATAGCGTGAGTTGATACACGCATTGTATTCACCCTATGTTAATACGGTGTGTCCTACCAGTCTTTGTATCCTTGCTGCTGGCATCCCTAGTCTTCGACCAACAGATCTGAAATCCAAGGTAGTATGCATCAAGCTAAACAACAATGGAAATGTTTGAGGAGCACAGTCTTAATCTGGAGCTGCAGTATCCCTTCCACTGGAATATAGATCAACTACGTATAGATAGCGAGATGCAATACTGGCTGTATACCTTGAGGTTGGATGGGTTAACTTGGAAGAACCTTGGATGCAGCGCCCCTTTTCCATTGTTGGTGAATTTACTAATCCATGAACCTGCACACACAGTCTGTAGATATGATAAGAAGTGCTCTATAAGTTCATTACTCAACAAACATTGCAGGTGTAATGGTTCTGCATTGGCTTTAATAATTCATTTCACCTCTATCTGAAGGATCTGTTCTTTCGTCAGAATTTTTTTCACTTCCTCAGGGTCAAGGAGTTGCCCTTCCTGCAGGGGATCACAGTTAGTATGCAACAGTTAGTATGCAAAAGCAGCCACCCTTTGTGCTACCGATTCTTTTTTTTGTTGTTCAAAAATCTTATCTCTCAAAGGCGGGAGCTTTTATTTGGAGATGAGCAGCTACTCTAATGGGCACACAATGTGCTGTACATGCATGACTCACCTGCTGCTGTAAGGCTCTGGCACCCACTGAGACTGCAGTGGTACCATAGGCAAGGAAGGAGTGGTACCTGAAAGGAAAAGAGTTTGTTTTTTGTGTAACATTCTGACATTACAGGGTTCAGTACACAGCTATAAGTGCTGAACCTCAATCACTCTTGATGCTGAACCACAGTAGGCTGCTAAATTAGCGAATAGATTGCCCCCCCCCCCCCCCCCCCCCCTTGCAGAACAGTGGCTACATGCCTTTGCTGGGTCTCCCGCCAGGAAAGGCTCCAGTTTTGGTTTTCAAGAAGGATCAAGTCTGCTTCGTTTTTTAGCTAGTGGGCAGCTAGACCCAGTGCCCTTTGGGGCATGCTAAAGATCTAGTCGAGTACTGGTCACTTTATTTATGGGTAACACAGTTGAGGTTCATAACAGTAGAAGGAAAACAATATTATCGCCTAGCTGGACTTCCCAGTGACTGAACCAAGGCCACTCTGTAAGGCTTCCTAAACAAAAAAAACATATCATTCCATTAGTGCAACACCCACACTTCTGCCTGCACTCCTTCATCCCCCCCCCCCCAAAAAAAAGGGGGCCCATAGCAAAAAAGTTCAACTCAGAAGAAAATCCTTGAATTTATGAGGCACTTATGCACTCGTAAGGCTTTTAGCCTTGGTTGCAGTCTACTGTGTAGGGCATGAAGGAAGCTCACCCAACATCTGGCTCATCAACACCATCGGCCTTGGATAGTAGCAGACCACAGTAGTGCAGGCCTCTCTCTACAGCATAGTCCAACGCCGTGTGGTCACTGGAATCTCTGATACTGGAATCAGCTGTGTGTGTGTAAATAATGTAATATGTGTATATACTCATTTCTGGAGTTGCTAGTATGGTATTTGCTTCATTCCCAGGCTCTACTCCCCAACTTTCTTCTGAGATAAAAGCTGGGGAGCAGAGCCTGAGAATGAAGGTTGGTATGGTATATAAATTAGTGTACTGCATATACCTCCATTTGCAAGAAGTGCCCTGATGACCTCAGGGTTCTCGCAAACTGTAGCCCAATGAAGAGGAGTCCGGCTGAAATCAAGAGTGAAACCAATTAGAAACCCACAACTGAGAGAACATGTGGTTATACACACTTAATTTCTACAACATTAAAAGCACACCAATTTTCATCCATGTCATCGACAGATGTTGGTCTAACAGCTTTAATTAAGCTCACAGCCTTGGCACATCCCTGAAAAGTGGCAATAGAATAAGATAACAAATATCGCTATAAAGATGATTAACATTGAATAAAATATTTACCTGCTCTGCTGCCTGGTGCATAACAGTCTTTCCCTTGCTGTCACAGTATTGGGAGGATTCCGTGGTGATAAGTACCTATAGAGGTATATAGGCATATGGTTTAGTTATTCACTGTACATGCAAGTATCGAACTAAGTGTATAGTCCACAACAATCCATTATGTTCACATTTGTTAATACTGCTCCATAATATATTAAGCTCGTGCTCATAACCGTGTGGCTTACCTGAAGTGCTCTTAAGTCGTGCCTTTGCACAGACCAGTGTACAGCAGTCATACCATCCATGTCAGCCAAAGCAGGGTCTGCAGTGGAACAGTATCATGAAATGAAGGACTTGGTTAAATTGTTATTCTCATCTGCCTGGCCATTTGATCTCAAAGTAATAGGCAGATACTCTTCTGCAGTAAAGTACACAAGTAACGAGCTCCCTAGACCTGGGGGCGAGTTGTTTGCAACTACCAAAGGTTAAATTTCATTCTCTTCTTCTAAAGAACCAATAATACACAGCAGCAGTTACTGTATGAGCATACCTGCTCCCCTCTGCTTTAGCTTCTCAATGTGCTCTGGCTTGACGTGAAAGGCTGCCCACATCAGTGGAGTCATCATGGCACCATCCCTGATGTTTGCATCAAGACTGGGCACCTGTAATACAGATGCAGTGTATAGTGTACAATGCATATAGCTATATCATGATTGTCTCACGTATACTTAATACACTTGTAGTGGTAATGCAGCAACTGACCTTATCCAAGAGTATATCGACTGTCTCTGGGTTCTGGTTGTTGGTGCACCAATGGAGAGGAGTTCTTCCATCCTTGTCCTGATGAAATGATTGCTAGTCCTCAACTGACAATGCTGATATAGCTAGCTAGTCTACACTGGAATGATTTCAAGGTGGTAGGTCCAAATCTGTATCCTAAAGTCTATAGCAGTTGATAACCTCTCAAAATCTCAGGGGTGCACACACAATATTCTAAAGCTGCTCACCGCTAAAGTTTTAACCTGGTACATGGATGCACCAAACTCATGTTACAGTACCAACGGATGTAGTAAACATTTAAGAAGTCCATCACTAATTGAGGGACTACTGAGATCAGGGTTTTTAATCTAAGGGTGGGTGAATACTAAGTATATAAATACCCTCCAACACAACTTTGACTCAAAGAGGAAGATGGGTGGATAATACATTATGGGCGTACAATATGTAGTTTACGTACGGTACACACATGCACGGAGGCATTTCTAATAGAATTCAGGGTCATTTATACATAGTAGCTAAGTACATAAGACTGAAGGGGATGGTTCTAGAACTTTTCTGTTACACTGTATAGCAATTAATTCAAATACCTAATACATGCACCATCAATCTAAGTGCTCAAGTGGAACACCAAATGCTTCAGTCTAACTAAAGTATCGGTGAGGCTATTTCCCACTTACCCTCTTCAGTCCATCAGCCCCAAGACTCAACAGCAGTGCTACCATCTCAACTGTGCCGGAATATGCAGCCTGGTGGAGACATGTGCTACCATCTGCAATATAAAAAAAAGTGTTGGAATGGAATTCATCTATATAGCCTACTAATGACTGGCTCAATGCAGAAGCTAGCAGAGTCTACAGCTGCAGCTGCCACAAACTCACCGTCAGCGTCTTCATTGACATTAGCTCCAGCCTCCGCCAGTAGCTTGACACACTGAACTCGCTCGTTGTGGACAGCATGCATGAACGGGGTACGCCCCTCGCTGTCCCTGATATCCACTCCCTCTCTCTTGCAGAAGTTGTCCGTGCCTAGCACCAGCTCCACAGTGTCCTGCAGGATGGGCAGCTGGGAGAGGATCTCAGAGAGCGCTTTCTTGTTGCCGCTTGCTGCTGCGTAGTGCAGTGGCTGCATATCCTGGGAGCTACCAGTTGGGAAGTTCACGGCCTGACTGTGTGGAAACTCCGACGTGCCCCGTACAGATACGAGGTGGACGTTTCCCTTGTCTTCGTGCTTCTTAAGGCCTTTGTAAAGAGCTGGATCGAACGCTGCCACTTGAGTTTCAGTGTAGTGTTGTGACTGCCCATCAGGTTCTTCGACACTGTCATATTCGGGATCATGTGATATCATGTGACTGTCACCTGATACTGATAGAGTGCTCTGCCTTGAGGCTTCAGCTGCAGAAAGATTAGCGATGACAAAGCTGGTATCTGCTTCAGTAGGCTCATAGCACTCTAACTTGGGCATTGCTGCGATAATTTCGGGTTCTTTGTAGGTGGCTTCTTTCTTATGCGTACTAGCTTGGTCGGCAGGCGAAAATCTCGTTTGAGTTCTCTCCTGTGCAGAAGTGGCTGGGCTAAGAGAGGCTATATCCTCGAGGGAAGATGACCGTCTCTTCTTTGGCTTCACCTTCACCACAGTGCTATATACTGGCTCGTATGGGGCAGGTTGGCCTCCAGCTGTAGAATAGGAAACTCTATTGTTAACAGTGTGAACACGTTTTAGCCTAGGTCCCAGTCTCCACTCCCCAGCTTTTTTCCTACATAATTGCAAAATAAGCTTACATGCATGTAATATTGAATTCTGTAATAATAGCTACTGTGGAGACTGGGAACAAAGCTAAACACAATATAGAATCAAAGAGCTATTACTCTCTGGAGTACTGGAGTGACTGGTACCTGGTGTGAAATCACTCTTAATTACCTGACGTGTCAGCAGTTTTGAGCGTGGCAGTGACGGTGGTTATTGCTGGGGCAGCGATAGCGGTAGCGCGACTTTCCTCCTCCTCCTTGCTGAGAGGGGCACTACCGGGTCTCGCTTTGCTTTGCTTCTTCCCCTGCACGAGCCTCCTGCCCAGCGAGACGGCATTACTCGGCCGTTGTGGTGTGATGTCTGGCAGTGGCTCAGCAGGGGCTGTGGTTGGGCTCGGAGCTACCTTGTTGCGTCGCAACATCAGCTTCTTAGGAGTCGTCTGCTGTTGGGGAGGCCTCTTTCCACTGAGGACTGCGTCTTTGCGGAGCTCTGATGTGCAAAGGTGATAATATTTTAGGGTGAGTATGTGAATGTAGCTAGATATAATGCACATGCCTATACAAATACAACATTTCAAAGCACACAAAAAACGCTAATTAAAATGATCATGAATTGAAATGAGAGTCTGCACATCTAAACATATGCTTACCCTGTACACCACTCCTTGGCTTGCTGAATGGTGACCACGTCTTGCGCTCAGCTGTTTTGTCTTTCTCACTTTCTGGCGCTGGTTGAAAACCTGCATTCTTTACCTGTGTAATGAATACGGGCATGAAAGCATACTACCACTGCAGTTAGCAATAAAATGGTTTTTGGGTGATATAGCTTATTACTGACTGGTATATTGGTAGTTCCTGATTCATCGTCACCTTCTGTTCCACCTGTATGAAATATTAAAGCATGTGTCAATTTGTAGGTTTGTCAGATATAGCAACTTCGAATGTTGAACATAAGTTTAGTGAAACAGTTCTCACAAAGCTGTTTCTAGGAGGTGATGGCAATCATGATTTATTTTGTCTACAGCTAAATGCTCAATCTCATTATTCGATTGTTTCGTACACACATTTCCTTCATATTTTGCAAGGGAGGAGATGGCAAAAGTATAATGTTATGCAATAGAAAGAGCACATTAATTGTTGATACACTCACATACTAGTGGTTCATTATGGCTGAATGAACATGTGTTAGTGCATGCATCTTCAAGACACTCTCTAACCTACTGGATTCCCAACTTACTAAGGTCTACGTTGAACTGTTGAGGTTCCTCTGGGGGTGGCCAGGCCTTTGGTGGGGTCCCCTCCAGGACTGGGGTACCAGAGGGCTCCACCTCGGTCACATCATGTTTCTTATCACCATCACTAGCCAGTGTGCCCTGACCAAACATGATAGGTGGTAAAAGCACATGAAATCAGCTACTCTATCGATACAGCATTCTGCTTGAATGTCTTATAAAATAGTGTTCTGAAATCTGATATTTCTATTGGATGGAGCTTTAAAATGTGAATCAGTGGAGAGTACAATCTGAATTGGATCTTTCATTCTGTTTGTTTGTCTGGACCCCTACAATCTGCTAGACTGATTTTGTAGCTGTGGTATTGCTTAAGTTTGATACATGACCAGCCACAATTGACATCATCAGTACGTCAGCCCTCCAGGAGGGTGGTAGACAGAAGTCTGGGTGAGTGGGGGACATTCAAATCCCAGTCAGGCATCTTACTTGCCTCTTTGATGACATTCTTGAGCTTATCAATATCCGGAGCTCCTTCTTGCTGCTGCAGCAAGGTGCGGGGTAAGTCCTCCTTCGACTCTGAAGGAACTACGCCAGGCAGGAGAGGGTTTGCCATGATGGCGCCAGCGTAAAAAAGGGGGTGTGGCTCGTTTGAAACTTGCGGGGTTGCAACCTTTGGGGGCGTGGCTAACTCCGTCCCATTCACGAATTTCGATCCTGCAGACTAGACTCTAGATCTATTAGACGAAAGGCTGAAAGGCTATAGCGAGATGTCTGCCGTACCAGCCCGCAGTAACTCTGCCACCCTCTTCGACTACGTTTCTCCTCCGGGCGTGACCAACTTCAAGATGGGCGCCCCGGGGGTCGAAACCCTTTCGAAGTGCACGGAGATCCTGAAAAAGGCTACCATACATAGAATGGTAGGCAAATCCAGCATGACATCATCTATATTTCACGGTGCATTGAGTTGTACATAACCCATACTTAAATTCGAAAGTAGGTATACTGTTAGGCCATAGCAGGGTTAGGGCCTACGTACCGCTCGCTAGTCTTGTGGGCCAGACCAACCGCAAAAATCGTCTGGCCCGCGAGACTAGGCTACCGCCTGCACAGACTTCTCAAAGTTCAACCAACAGTACAATTATACGTTCTATTTCCGCCCTGAATATAGTTATAGAAGCCGTTGAATAACATCATAGAAATACATGCAACCTTTGAAAACCACTAGGCTGTGCCCTCTTTTTTTTTGCCTATTATGCTATTCCCTTTTTGCCCTTGTATGTAACATTACCTTCCATCAAATTCCGATACCTCCTTCCTTCTCTCTTCCCGATGACCTTTCAACGGGGTGCACATGAGGATCCAGGAACATGACTGAATGTCCTATACATTAGTATCTCTTCTCAATACATGGATTTGCGAGACCGTTTAGCGACCATTTATACTTATTTAGATACTAAATTAGATAACCTCACCCCCTCCTATTTACGGTCGGTTGGCAAAAAAAATGATATTGAACGGGGATAATGTACAGAGTGCTAGTTGCAGCCTATGTAGCTCTCACCTCGTCATAGCCGTACTTTCGGCACGAAAGGTATGGTGTTGTTTCATGGAGCCCTTTAACATACTGGAGTGTAGATATTCAACCACACTCTCGGCCAGAGCTACAAAGGCAAATACCACTGCCGCTGTACTTTTCTCCTACCTTTTTGCCAACCGACCAGAAGGGATGTGGCTATCTAATTTAGGGTCTAAATGTCGCTAAACGGTTTTCGCTAATCCGCATGCTTACACTGAAGATAGACTGCCACTAAAGTAATGACTGCAGCAGTGTGGTTGACCTTTGGTACTTTCAGGTAGTGGAAAATGTAGTTTGGCAAGCCTCCAGTAATTCTATTGTGAATATTCAAGGGGGGGTCACTCCCATAGGCTCTGTAGTCACAACTGCGACCGCGGGTCAAAGTTTGACCAGCTCTTTTCAGTAGTTTGACTGTTGACCATGCTGATTTTCTCCCGTTAACCTTTGACCGCTCTACAATTTTGACCGTCGATTGTGCAAGGGACTTTCCCTAAAGCTTGCTGCTCGATCTGAGTCTACCGAAAAGCACTCGAGTGACAAACTACAGTCTGTTGTTCTTGCGTACGAGTCCATCCATTCCGCACTACGACCTGCCATTGTCAGCGTTGACCGTATTCCTGAGCGTGCTTTGACCGTTGACCACACCCTTTTGAGCGGCTTTGACCGTTGACCATTGACCGATGGCAGTCGCACTTGTGACTACAGAGTCTATGGGGGTGACCTCCCCCTGATTATCTCATCATCTCTATTTCACAACTAGCATGATATTCACAGCACTTGTACTGCATTATGTGATTGTTTATCACTCCCAAAGAATTTGTACATACCTCAAAAACTAAACTTCGGCCTCACAGTCAGTCGTGCAGGGTGACTATCATGATTATTACCGTAGGACTGGTTTACGATGATGTGAAAGTAATTCTTTTGAAGCTTGCAAAAATTAAAACGCATACGCATATATACGAACACAAAATATAAAGTATGTGATTTGTGTTGAAAACATACAAATGCAATGATTTTCATGTGCAATTAAAACCACTCCCATGGTAATACATGTAGTAAGGAATGTTTTTGTACTGGGGACTGACATATATCCCAATGTTGATATTCGAGTATTTCCCCATGGAATTGTCATGGATATCTCACGATGTAATTTTCAATTCCTCCCCAGGATGAGCCCAATGCTCACCAGCTGTTCCAGTACGGGCCTGAGTCGGGGGACCGACAGTTTCTGGAGACACTGGCTTCCTTTCTCACTGAGGAGTACCAGTCTCCTGTGCAGGCGTATGTCAGAGTCAGCTGTAATTTTAGCACAGTCAATTCTTCATGATTTACGTAGAGTATTTAACATCAGAATACCTGTACTTTTTGTTTCGAAGTTGCACGTTTGAGATTGCTATACTTATACCAATACACTCCCCTTCCATCCCATTCCTTCCCTCCTTTCCTTTCCCTCCCCTCCCCTCCCCTCCTCTCCCCTCCCCTCCCCTCTCCTCCCCTCCCCTCCCCTCCCCTCCCCTCCCCTCCCCTCCCCTCCCCTCCCCTCCCCTCCCCTCCCCTCCCCTCCCCTCCCCTCCCCTCCCCTCCCCTCCCCTCCCCTCCAGCGATGACATGATTGTCACAGCAGGTGCAACCCAGGCTTTGAATGTGTTGACACACTTGCTGTTCTCAAATGGCGACTTAGTTTTCATGGAAGATCCCACCTACTTTCTTAGTATCAGAATGCTGGAGAGTGAACACGGGATGAAGTATGCCTCAGGTACATGTACATAATTGTTTAACACACTGATCTGTAGTGTGACCTCATTCTCAGGTCTGCACCGTTTTTAAAGTCATTTGTATAACCAAAAATAGCCCAGGCCTGGGAATGAGGCTATTGGTAGTCGTCTTCAAGCCAGAAAAGCTCCACGACCAATAGACGTACACGTATTAACATTGGTTTGACATCACCGCTCCTAAATGATAATGTATATGCATTTACGTATGATATACTAGCCCCATTCCCAGGCTCTGCTGCCCAGTTTTTTTCTTTTTGCATGTAGTAAAATGGGCAGTAGAGCCTGGGAATGAGACTATGGTATACAAATAGAGACTGTAGAAAATTATCTTCATACAGCACAACAACTTGCTATCCCTGTTTTAAAGCAGACACAGTGGAACCTCTCTAATGCAGACTACTAGTTAGATTCATCATACTAATATCGATAGCCATTAACAAGGTTTTAGAACCCTTCTCAACGACGCACAGCTGAGCCAGAGCTCCAGAACATGGCCATGTGGTGCTGAAAAGCTCGTCGAATATGTGTGGCCACACCTACCAGCAGCTACACTAGAAACCGCTGAAATTTGGACACCTTTACATTTTGGACAAGCATGGTTGGTCCCAATGGTGTGACAGATACTTTTCTAAGAAGACAGCTGACTGTCCCCACTGTCAAGTGAAGTTGATACAGTCTATGTAGCTACTGTTAGGACTGAAAAAAAACTGTTTGCTCGCAGAATAGTAGGGTGTCCGCATTTCAGAGGTTCAGATAAGCAAAGTTGCCTGTTATCATCTTCCAAGCATCTTCTTGCAGTCCCTGTGGATGACGAGGGCATTGTTCCATCCGAACTGGAGAAGGTCCTGCAGGCCCACCAGGACTACCGCCCCCGGGAGCTGACAGAGAGGAAGCCGTTCTGGGCCATGCTCTACCTCATCCCCGTCTACCACAACCCGACTGGAGTCTGCCTCTCGCCAGGTGTCTTGCGTGTGTTGTGAGAAGAGTTTACAATGCATGGAGAGTCATATACTAAGCTACAGTGATATAGTCTTGTCTGAGTGAGTGCATTTAATGTTAGTGTGTACCTGCCAGTGTATGCTTTTAGCTGTAATCACAACTGAGTGCATGTTTAACAGGGCCCACGCAGATAATCATTGACACGCGTGTGCTTCTCATAATAGAGTGACACCAACAGATGCATTCTTCCGTGCAATGAAAAGGTTGTCTACAGCTTCATCAAGACTGAAATAGACGGAGCTGTAGTACTAAGTATGGGCATTGAAGAACTAACAGAAATAAAACTAGGGAGTTCGTTTCGGATAATAATTATGAGCCCTCGTATAGGTTCGGATTGAAATTGAGGATATGAGACTTATACTAGCCAGCTATAACGGGGGGGGGGGGGGGGGGGGAGAGTATTCATCAAGCTGGTCTATAAGTAGCTAAGCCTTGCTACTATTCCTCCCATCAGTTTTTTGATGACTTCAGTAGTTGTAGGTCACTGACAGCTGTAGCCACTACAGTGATTTATGAACACCCTGGTAACATTTTCCTGTCCTTCAGTATACAACAAAAGATTAGGCCTTGCATAGGTGCTGGTGAGAGAGATGAAAATTAAATGTATACTTTCTATAGACCGTTGCAGGGAGGTGATTAAACTGGCTCGGAAGTATAACCTACTGGTACTGTGTGACGATGTCTACAACCTGCTCCACTTTCCGGATAAGACTGCCCCCCAGAGGCTCTTTACCTATGATGACAAGTATGTCGTCTGTAATATTTCATTAATATTTGTGGGTTTTGAAGACAAATTGCCTTCTTTGATAATTACATTGTATTGTATACTATATGCATATTGCATAATACATTTTTGCATGTTCAAAACAAACTTGCAGTTCACAATTACCCAATGGTCTAAGGTACCTTTTTCTCCCACAACCTTAACAATATCCTCCATGACACAGAGTAACCTGATAAAAATGAATCAATGCTCCTTTATATTAATTTGCATTCTGGTATAACTGCTTGGTCCTCCATGTAGGAGTGATCCTGAGTACCAGGGAAATGTCGTCTCCAACGGAACCTTCTCCAAGATATTCGGTCCAGGGATACGACTGGGGTGGATGGAACTGCCAGATAGGGTAAAAGACATCATCATTACCAGGTACGGAAGAACTGAATGGATATTGATAGGCTATGTTACACACTGGAGCAGTATAGACCCCACCTACATATATAGTGGCTGTGAAATGATTAACTTTATGTATGTACTGAAGGAAGGTGTTGATCGATATACAGCATGCATTTATATACATATCAATAGATGAACTACTTGTTTTCTAGCAGTGGTATTAGGCTGGTACATTGACTGTTGGTATGGGGGGAAAATTCAATTAGGTTACTTTATGTTCTCTGTGCTTGTGCTCGTGGCAGTGCTGCCAGCCTACTGTTTGTACCATGAAGGCACTATAGTTATACCAGGTCCTTGATTATATAGTACTTTCATATTATTGAGAGACTCAACACTCTAGATTGTACTATAGTCAGATTTATTCACCCCCTATAGTCATAGGTATTGTGTTACCACTGCTCAAGTTTTAACCTGCGTTTTCATCTGATTGGTATGGGCAAACACGCACACAGCTAATTTGCTGACTCAAATGGAGGGCTCCAAATGATTTAGGTAGATGTGATGAGAACCAATGCTTAAGTTCTGTATGTTATTGACTCAGTTTTCAGTTCCTTACCATTATTATATGATCATACATGAGAGGATTTAATGGCAAGTACAGTGAAATATTGCCCATGCACAATAGTGACATCACATATACATGTACTTCAAATTCTCTTCCGTGCAGTGGAATGGCACGAAGTGGAGGTGGCTTTAATCATACAATGTCAGGTGTCATGACTAGTGTCATATCTCTGGGACTGCTGACCAATCTGCTGAAGGAATCCCGGAAAGACTACCAGGTGAGCTGAGAGCAAAACTCAAGTGGATTAGCCGTATTACAACTGCATGGCCTTATACTACCTGGAAGTACAAGTAGAGGTGTATATTTATGCGGCTAGCTTCTGAGATATGATAAAGATGACTCGGACACCCTTCTGCATGTATAGCCTATGTCTGCATTTGTCACTGTAGGCTCAATGTGAGGCTCTCTGTGGAGTACTAAAGAAGAAATTGCCCACAGCATCCTTCAAAGAACCATCGGTATGCTCACCTGACATGGCCGTGCAGCCTATGCCAGCAAGGCCTGAGGATTTGAGCTCATATCATCTTCATTTATTGTACAGGGAGGATACTTTCTGTGGGTAAAACTGCCTGATGGCATTCAAGCACCAGGTAAGCCATAGTTTGGTGACTCGTTTCATAGCCAGTGCATGTACATCAATAATAAGTAGAGAACATGAGAGCAAAACGGGGCCTATTATTGGGCCCAGAGGGAGCCCATGCTGTAATTCCTAAAATGACTTGTATCCTTGTACTATAGCTAAGCAAGAAATATATGGGCCTTATTTAATTCTCCAAGGTTTACTTTTTTCCTGCTGTATTTCCTAAGCCACCAAAATGTTGCCTGTTTAAATTTAAGGGGATGGGGATATTATTTTAAAATCTGAGCTACTGCTGCACGGCATGCAAGTATTTAATTCAAAGCTGGTTAATTGTTCTACTCTTTACCACCGTATGTGAAGAGCTGCTGAAGCGCTGTGAGGCTGATGCCCAGCTCACTTTCGTCACTGGACATGTGTAAGTATGTTCATTCAATATAACATGTACATTGGTGTCAAAGTAGGCAAGATAATACAAAGATAAGTAGAGCTACTATTTATTCCCAGGCTGTATGGTCTTCAGCTTGCTGTCAATTCAGTGCTAAATGAAATACTCACTTCAAGCCGTTAGCCATGATTATTATATGTACTGTTCATCTTCCTTTTGCAGAACTTCCCCAACGGGAAAGTTTATTGACCATGTTCGACTCAGTTTCTCCTACTATGATAAGGATGTGCTTGCAGTAGGAGCTGAAAGGCTGATGGGAGTCCTCGAAAAGATCCGGGCTGGGCAGTGAACTGTTACATGTAGGATGCTTATCTTATCTGTGGGAATCTTACTTTGAACAATGAATTTTAAATCTGAATCAGTAGCGAGTAAATTCTAATCTATAAATTCCGTTTGTTTGTCGGAGTTATATTGGATGGGACCCCACAATATACTGCAGTTGCTAGACTGATTTTGCAACTGTGGTATTGTTTGACATGACCCGCTATAATGGACATCATCAGTCAGGCATCATCTTACTTACCTCTTTGATGACTTGCCGCTGCAGCAAGGTGCGGGGCAAGTCCTCCCTCGACTCTGAAGGAACTACGCCAGGCAGGAGAAGGTTTGCCATGATGACGCCAGCGTAAATGAAAAGCGTATCGGTTAATTGGTGCAGCCTTAGGGGGCGTGGCTGACTCCGTTTCACGTGTCATACATGCACTTAGGGGGCGTGGCTGACTCCGTTCACGTGTCATACATGCGTGTATGACACGTGAAACGGAGTCAGCAAGTCCTCCCTGACAGCTGACTCCGTTCACGTATCATACATGCGTGTATGACACGTGAAACGGAGTCAGCAACGCCCCCTAAGGCCGCATCAATTGACCGATACTCTTTAGTAGTAATTTTGGGGACGTCGTTCATTTTATCTGACATCCAATAGTCAAAAGCTGCAGGAAGATGTCTGCAGCAGCCCGCAATAACTGTGCCACCCAATTCGACGGCGTTTCTCCGGGCGTGACCAACTTCAAGATGGGCGCCCCGGGGGTCGAAACCCTTTCAAAGTGCACGGAGATCCTGAAAAAGGCCACCATACATAGAATGGTAAATCAGCATGACATCATCTGTATTCCATGGTGCATTGATTTGTACATATCCCGTACTTAAATTCGAACATAGCAGGATAAATGGATTAGTAGGATCCAGCAGTTGTTGAAGGTGCTCCTGACCGCTTTGAGCAATCAGTCCTTGCACCTCCTCCCCTAGTCTTGTTCCCAGACCTTCTTCAAATGCACCGTAGGAAAATTTAGCTCATACGAGAGGATGGACTGGTGACTTCACTGAGATCCTTGGAATTGGTCTTGCAAGCCAGCCCACGTTTACTAACAAAAATGGGAAACGGCGTGGTAAACGCACCGTACAGCTTCTGCAATACAGGAACGTTATCAGTTACGTAGTTTTAATTAGTGTTAAGGCATATTTAGCTGCACTACCGATAGCTCATTTATTGCTGCTGCACTCCACTTGATCATTTCTTGCATCATATATTCAGGACTGCAGTCTTGAACTACCTATACACAGTGACTTATCTCTGCAATAATTATGCGGTAGTCGATCATGTGACAAAGATCTGCAAGCTGATTGGAGCACAACTAGTGGAATGTTGTGTGGACTTGGGGCTGGATTGTGAAACTACCTATTTGTATCTAACGTATACCTTCCATCAAGAAAGTTTCGCCACCACACGGGCACTTGTTTATGAGCAAGCATAGTAAAACTGTACCTCATTATACGGTAGCTAGTGTGCCTGCATAGATCAATGTGAACCCAACTCAAAATTTCAACGGGGTGCACAGGAGGGTCCAGGAGCGTGACTGTGATCTTGAATGACCAGCACATTAGTACCTCTTCTCTATAATGGATTCGCGAAACTGATTAACGACCATTTAGACTCTAAATTAGATAACCACACCCCCTCCTATTTACAATAATATGGCATAGGTAATGATAAATGAATCGCTTGAGGTCACCGAACTATGTTTTGGCTATCTGATTCGTAGCCTACACCTTTAGTAGCCTCGTACCCAGGTAGCCGGTACAAGGCTACACCTTCATATGCAAGGAGAGATCCTGGTCTCCTAGTCCACTTGAACACTTGAGACAATTTTTTTATTGCGAGAATAATTTCCTCCTCCCCCCATTGCAATTTTCAATTCCTGTTTTTCCTCTCCAGGATGAGCCCAATGCTCACCAGCTGTTCCAGTACGGGCCTGAGTCGGGGGACCGACAGTTTTTGGAGACACTGGCCTCCTTTCTCACTGAGGAGTACCAGTCTCCTGTGCAGGCGTATGTAAGAGTCAGCTGTAAATCCCAGCACAGTCAATTTCTCATGATTCATATACATCAGAATACTGATACTTTTGCTCATTTGCAATTGCTATATTTATACCAATACCCTTCCTTCCATCCTGTTCATTCCCTCCCCTCCCCTCCCCTCCCCTCCCCTCCCCTCCCCTCCCCTCCCCTCCCCTCCCCTCCCCTCCCCTCCCCTCCCCTCCCTTCCTCCAGCGATGACATGATTGTCACAGCAGGTGCAACCCATGCTTTGAATGTGTTGACACACTTGCTGTTCTCAAGTGGCGACTTCGTTTTCATGGAAGATCCCACCTACTTTCTTAGTGTCAAAATGCTAGAGAGTGAACACGGGATGAAGTTTGCGTCAGGTACATGTATATACATAAATTTTTAAACACACTGATCTGTAGTGTGACCTCACTCTCAGGTCTGCACCGTTGTGGTTTCACTGAAATCGTTTGTGTAACTGAAAATGGCCCCAAGCCTGGGAATGAGGCTATCGGTAGTCGTCTTTAATCCAGAAAAGCTTCATGACTATGAGACTTACATGTAATGTAAGTGTTGGTTTGACATCATTACACCTAAGCTCAGCTAAAAGATACATGTAAATGCATTAAACATTTATGCAGAGTCTGTTATAGTAGAGAGCTGTCTTGATTGCACAATAATTTGCTCATGTTATAAAGCAGACACAGTGGAACCTGTCTAATGCAGACACCATGACCGAAATGTAAAGGTGTCCCGATTTCAGGGGCTTCTAGTGAGGCTACTGGTAGGAGTGGCAACACACATTCGAGCTTTTCAGCACCACATGGCCATGTTCTGGAGCTCTGGCTCAGCTGTGTGTCAGTGAGGAGGGTTCTAAAGTCTTGCTAGTGGCTATCAAAACTAGCAATATGAATCTAGTAGTGGTGAAAGCCTGCATTGTCAAGTGAAGTTGATACAATCTATGTCGCTATTGTTGGGACTGAAAAACCTGTCTGCTCTATAGAATGCTCTATAGAATAGTGGGTTACATGTCCACATTTCAGAGGTCCAGATTAGCAAAGTTGCCTGTTATCATCTTACAAGCATCCTCTTGCAGTCCCTGTGGATGACGAGGGCATTGTTCCATCCGAACTGGAGAAGGTCCTGCAGGCCCACCAGGACTACCGCCCCCGGGAGCTGACAGAGAGGAAGCCGTTCTGGGCCATGCTCTACCTCATCCCCGTCTACCACAACCCGACTGGAGTCTGCCTCTCGCCAGGTGTCCTGCGTGTGTTGTGAGAAGAGTTTACAATGCATGGAGAGTCATACTGAACTAGAGTGATAATAGTCTGTGTGTATGAAGAGTCTTGTCTGAGTGAGTTGCATGTAATGTAAGGTGTGTACATGCAAGTGTGTGTTTTTAGCTGTAGTTACAACTGAGGGCAATTAATAGGGCCTACACAAAGGGCTTAGCTAGTATATATGGAGGCTGCTTTTGAAAAGTCGGCTACAGCTTCATTAAGACTTAACTATAATATAGTACTGAGTATGGTAGGAGATCAGATGGGGTGTGTTCTTCTGTTTACTGCTGTTCTGCAAGCTCTAGTTCAGGCGTTTTGTATATGAGGATTTCTGCAGCACTTTCTAAATTACAGTAGCCTTGCAACTATTACTACCATCAATTTTTTGATGACTACAGTAGTTGTAGGTAACTGACAACTGTAGCCACTACAGTGATTTATGAACATCCTGGTACTGTTTTCTTGTCTTTCAGTATACAACAACTAGGCCTTGCATCAATGCTAGTCAGTGAAAATGATAATATACTTATGTTGCTGTCGTAGCACTTACGCCATTGACCACGCACCCACATACGCAGGCGAAGATAAACAGTAAATGTATACTTTAAATATGATAATATTTTCTCTGTGATCTGACAACCTGGCTACAGACCGTTGCAGGGAGGTGATTAAACTGGCTCGGAAGTATAACCTACTGGTACTGTGTGACGATGTCTACAACCTGCTCCACTTTCCGGATAAGACTGCCCCCCAAAGGCTCTTTACCTATGATGACAAGTATGTCATCTGTAATTTTTTTCTCTATCCTACTGCGCCTGTTGCTACCGTAGGGTGGGGGGTTTAATTGCATTGTAAAGGCATTGCATTTGTAGGTTTGAAAAGTAAATTGCCTACTTGCTAATTACATTATAGCATACACATTTTCTCTATGCATATTGCATAATACATGCATTTGCATTCAAGCTATCAAACTTACAGTTCGCAATTATCCAATCAAACCCGGCCTACTTCTCCCACATACCTTAACAATTTTCTCCAAAACATAAGAGTAACCTGTTTACCTACTGTGTACCATAAAAGTAAATCAATGCTCCTTTATATTAATTTGCATTCTGGTATATATACATTGCTTGGTCCTTCATACAGGAGTGATCCTGAGTACCAGGGAAATGTCGTCTCCAACGGAACCTTCTCCAAGATATTCGGTCCAGGGATGCGACTGGGGTGGATGGAACTGCCAGATAGGGTGAAAGACATCATCATCACCAGGTACAGAAGAACATTGCTATCAGCCTATTTCCTGACTCCAAGTGATGTAAGTAGATATGATGAGAACAATTCTTAAGTTCTGTATGCAATTGACTCAGTTGTCAGTTTCTTACTATTGTTATGATCTTATTGGCAAGCTAACAGTGAAATATTGCCATTACATATACATGTACCTCAAATTCTCTTCCGTGCAGTGGAATGTCACGAAGTGGAGGTGGCTTTAATCATACAATATCAGGTGTCATGACTAGTGTCATATCTCTGGGACTGCTGACCAATCTGCTGAAGGAATCCCGGAAAGACTACCAGGTGAGCTGAGAGCAAAATGCAAGTGGATTAGCCTTATTGCAACTGCATAGCATTAATATACTACCTGGAAGTACAAATAGAGGTGTATCTCAGTAATATTTATGCAGCTGGCTTCTGTAAAAATGACTCGGACCCCCTTCTGCATGTATAGCCTACCGTATAGCCGTAAAATTTGGCAAGAATTAAATTTGGCAAAATCGCCAAAACTGGCTAAAATTAAATATTGACGATATTTAAATTGGTGATTGCCTACAGCGAAGGCTACGATGTAATCTTCAATTAATTTTGGCAATTTAAATGGACGTATTACGTAATCCTAGGCGCACAACATGCGACGCTGCTGAACATGTAAAGTTTTTTGTCACTGAGCTCGACAATGGAGACGTTGGATTCGCCGATCTTACTATACAGAAGCTTCGAGAGTGTGTAGCGGCCTTTGTCGCTCCGTTGTCAGCGGCATACTTTCCAATTTGTGCCCTTTCTTGAGTGTAAGTGTTATACTTGCCTCGAGGTGACTGTGTGACAGGCTTCAAGTCTCCAGCTTTACAGCTTTGTTCGTGAGCTCGATATCCTTCCCGGACAGAGAGGAAACATGTACGTGGAGTAGGAACAACTTCTTTCTTGTAGCTGAAAGCGCACGTGGGTGTCATGTATTACGTAATGCGTGAGAATTTAATTTGGCGATTTTTTAGGATTCACTAAACTGCCAAATTGAAGTCCTCGCCAAATTTTCCGGCTATACAGTATGTCTGCATTTGTCACTGTAGGCTCAATGTGAGGCTCTCTGTGGAGTACTAAAGAAGAAATTGCCCACAGCATCCTTCAAAGAACCATCGGTAAGCTCACCTGACATGGCCGTGCAGCCTATGCCAGCAAGGCTTGAGGATTTGAGCTTGTATCATCATTTATTGCGCAGGGAGGATACTTTCTGTGGGTAAAACTGCCTGATGGTATTCGAGCACCAGGTAAGCCATAGTTTGGTGACCCGATTTCATAGCTAGTGCAAGTACATCGATAAGAAGGAGAGAACATAATATTATATACATAAATGAGAGCAAAACATGAAGGGCATATTATTGGGCCCCCAAGGGAGCCCAGTGATTCCTAAAATGACTTGTATCCTAGCTAAGCAAGAGATATATGGGTCTTAGTTTCTTCTTCGAGGTTTACTTTTTTTCTGCTGTATTTCCTAAGCCACCAAAATGTTGCCTGTTTAAATTTAAGGGGATGGGGATATTATTTAAAATCTGAGCTACTGCTGCACTGGCATGCAAGTATTCAATTCAAAGCTGGTTAATTATTCAACTCTATACCACCGTATGTGAAGAGCTGCTGAAGCGCTGTGAGGCTGATGCCCAGCTCACTTTCGTCACTGGACATGTGTAAGTATGTGTTCATTTAATATAACATGACATTGGTGTCAATGTAGGCAAATGCTACAAAGATAAATGCTAGTACCTTCAGCATAGTGATCTGTGATCATAGAGAGTCATCACTCTGCGTGCACTCCATCTCTTGGTAGATTATATGGCTAGTCAAAGTACTCCAAATAACGCCGTGTTTTCAATCCCGGGTGGGTCGCATTGTCTATGATATTCCCAGCCCTTATGGGCTTTAGCTCTATAACTCCAGCTTACAAAATTTTTGGCCGCTCAATGCTTAATGAAATGACAAGCCATTAGCCATAATTATTACATGTACTGTTTATCTTTCTTTTGCAGAACTTCCCCAACGGGAAAGTTTATTGACCATGTTCGACTCAGTTTCTCCTACTATGATAAGGATGTGCTTGCAGCAGGAGCTGAAAGGCTGATGGGAGTCCTCGAAAAGATCCGGGCAGGGCAGTGAACTGTTAGGATGCTTATCTTATCTGTGGGAATCTTACTTTGAACGATGATTCTTTAAATTTGAATCAGTAGAGAGTAAAATCCGATTCTGTTTGTTTTGTCGGAGTTATATTGGATTGGGCCCTACAGTATATCGGTACTGCAGTTGCTAGACTGACTGTGGTATTGCTAATACATGACCCACTACAATGGACATCCACAGTATGTCTGAACTTCAGGAGGGTGCCTCTTTGATGACATTCTTGAGCTTATCGATATCTGGAGTTCCTTCTTGCTGCTGCAGCAAGGTGCGGGGGCTAGGCCTCCTCGACTCTGAAGGAACTACGCCAGGCAGGAGAGGGTTTGTCGTGATGGCACCAAGGTAATGGTGTGTGGTTTAAAACTTTGTGTGCAACCTTTGGGGGCGTGGCTAACTCTGTCCCATTTCGATGCGGACTCTTCCTACAGCTCAGATCACACTCTATACTAGACGGGAAGGAATGTAGGCTTTTCCACATTATGCTAGTATAATTTTGGTCATAATAGGTGTGGCCTGGCATAGGGGAATTATGCCAGCATAATGGGTAAAATTGTTAGAATAACTTCCTGTGAAGGCCAGCTACACGCTTTGGTAGTGCATGTAGAACTGCACTTCTTGTACAGCTGAATTAAGCCATCGCTGTGTGTGATACTTCGACCTATTGCAGTGATACTACAGTGATGCTCTCTGGCCATGGCAGCACTATATAGGATTGCTGTATTGACTAGAGGATTGTTGTTTGAGCATGAACACAGCAAAGGTAGAGCCGAATTGGTGCAAATTAGGAATTTTCAAGAATGAGAAAACCACATTATCGACAAGCAAGTTGATGCATGCATCGCTTATTGCGTTTTCACACTCTTGGTCAGCAGTGCAGATAATTTACTAATGTGCTTTCCGCATTCCTGAAGCATCCCTCTGTAACTGAATCAACAAACCATCTGCTGTGGTTCGCAGAATCGCATTCTTGACCAAAAAGTGATGCATGAATTTGCTCATCGATAATGTGTTTTCCATATTCTTGATGAACTCCCTCCAGACACACACACACACCAACTTGGCACTTGGCTGTGTTCACTCAATTAACAAAAAAAAACAAAAAACAGCAATTCTATCCGCAGGGATAAGGTGCTGGATGCTGTCCGGGAGCATGTCCCTGAGCTCCACCCCTTTGTCTACTCAGCATACTCCTCACCATCATCTCTCTTCTGGGGCGTTAAAGTCATCCAGTCGGCAGAAGGGGTACAGCAGGGTGATCCTCTGGGGCCACTGCTTTTCTGTCTTGGAATCCACCACATGTGTACACAGCTAGAGTCAGAGATCTCCTTGTTCTACCTGGATGATGGCACTCTGGGGGGAACTGTGGATGACCTCAAGCATGACCTGGACCTAGTGGACCGGGAGGGAGCAGAGATTGGGCTATGGTTGAACAGAGAGAAATCAGAGATCGTTTGTGCCGATTGTGACACTTCAAACGCCATCCTGCCTTCACTCCAGGGGGCACAGGTGGTGTACCCTGCAAAGGCCACATTGTTGGGGTCATCAATCGGAGACCTGTCCTCCGTGTCGGATGTTCTCAGAACCAAGGCTGACATGCTGAGGAAGATGGGTGACAGGTTTCAACATCTATCTGCCCATGATGCTATTCTCCTCCTGAAACACTCATTTGCCCTCCCAAAGCTTCTATACAACCTCAGGACCTCACCATGCTTCCTCTCTCCAGTGCTGCAGGAATACGACGAGCTTCTAAAGTCGATTGTGGGTCACATAACGAACATACACTTCGACAAGAATGATCCGGCATGGACGCAAGCTACCCTTCCTGTGAAAATGGGGGGGTTGGGCATCCGGAGTGCAGTGCAGCTTGCACCTTCTGCCTTTCTGGCCTCGGCTGCTGCCTCCTCCGATCTTGTCCACCACATTATCCCTCGCCACTTCCAGGGCTCCCCAATACCCAACGTGGAGGATGTCAAGCTCCTGTGGGCAGCAGGTCATGAGTGAACACAGCGAAGCTAGAGCCAAGTTGGTGTGTGTGTGTCTCGAGGAAGTTAATCAAGAATGGGAAAAAAAGGATGTCACTATATTGTGTTTCCATATAAAATGTGGACCAATTAATGCAGAGGGAGCTAGTGCTTCAAGAATGCGGAAAGTGTAATAGTGAATCATTTGCATTTGTTCGCATTGTTAACCAAGAATGTAAAAACACATAGTGATGCATTAATTTGCTCATAGCTAAGACGCACACACACACACCAACTTAGCTCTGGCTTTGCTGTGTTCACTCATTTGAAACTCCGAACAACACCCCACAGCAGACAATTTAACCTATTATTCAAAAAGCAATGACCATTATTCTCACATTATTCTCAACAAAATTGTGGTGCCTATTTTTCTCATAGGATTCTGGGAATATTTTGCCAAAGGCCTATCGCTGTATGTGATACTTCGACCTGCCACAGTGATAGATACTACAGTGATGCTCTCTGGCAGCACTATATTATAGGATTGCTGTATTGACTAGAGGGTTGTTGTTTGAGCATGAACACAGCAAAGGTAGAGCCGAATTGGTGCAAAGGAATTTTCAAGAATGCGAAAAACCACATTATCAACAAGCAAGTTGATGCATCACTTATTGTGTTTTCACACTCTTGGTCAGCAGTGTAAACCAATGCAGACAATTCACTAATGTGCTTTCCGCATTCCTGAAGCATCCCTCTGTAACTGAATCAACAAACCATCTGCAGAATCCCATTCTTGACCAAAAAGTGATGCATGAATTTGCTCATCGATAATGTGTTTTCCGTATTCTTGATGAACTTTCTCCAGACACACACGCACACCAACTTGGCACTTGGCAAAAAAACAGTCCACTGGTGAAATACAACAATAATTATACTGTGGTAACAGTCTTGTGACGTGGCTACTGTACTCCATGATGGGGAGAATTTAGCAAGAAATGTAATTGTCGTATTGACCAGTGGGTTATTACTTGAGCTCCAAATGAGTGATTACAGCGAAGCTAGAGCCAAGTTGGTGTGTACGTCTCGAGAGAGTTTATCGAGAAAGTGCGTCACTAGCTATTGTGTTCGCATTGTTAACCAAGAATGTGAAAACACATAGTGATGCATTAATTTGCTCATAGCTAATGGTTTCCTCAGATAACAATGCGCACACACACACACACACACACACACACACACACACACACACACACACACACACACACACACACACACCAACTTAGCTCTGGCTTTGCTGTGTTCACTCATTTGAAAATCAAAACAACACCCCACTGGTCACTATGGCAATACCTTTTGTACTGTACATGGGCCACACAAGCCACTGAATATCAAATCTGTTCAAGTTGAGTATCTAGTGCCAAGAATATAATCAGTAAGGTTATCATACAAAATGTATTCACTTATTCAGAATAGTGCGTTCCACCACATGGGCCACATAAGCCATTGCATGAATATCAAATCTGATTGAGTATCTAGAGCCAATAGTTTCATCAGTAAGGTTATCATTCAAAATGCATTTACTGAATAGGGTATTCCACTCCTCAGAGGTCTTGTGCATGTTTGCCTTGTATCATCCCTAAACTCTTGTTTCCTCGTGCACCCTATAGCGAACAGGATGGTTATGCAGGTATAGGACACTATGATAGTGCTTGCATAGCCAACCAGTTCAGTGGTGGGGCAAAACAAACAGATATCAATCCAGAGCAGTGGAACAAGGCCCTCTGATAAGCTTGCTTGCTAGGATTCTCTGGGCTTCCCCCCCCCCCCCCCCCTGCTGCTGAAGCGCTGTGAGGCTGATGCCCAGCTCACTTTTGTCACTGGACATGTGTAAGTATGTGTTCATTTAATATAACATGACATTGGTGTCAATGTAGGCAAATGCTACAAAGATAAATGCTAGTACCTTCAGCATAGTGATCTGTGATCATAGAGAGTCATCACTCTGCGTGCACTCCATCTCTTGGTAGATTATATGGCTAGTCAAAGTACTCCAAATAACGCCGTGTTTTCAATCCCGGGTGGGTCGCATTGTCTATGATTTAGGTGCTTATATTCCCAGCCCTTATGGGCTTTAGCTCTATAACTCCAGCTTACAAAATGTTTGGCCGCTCAATGCTTAATGAAATGACAAGCCATTAGCCATAAATATTACATGTACTGTTTATCTTTCTTTTGCAGAACTTCCCCAACGGGAAAGTTTATTGACCATGTTCGACTTAGTTTCTCCTACTATGATAAGGATGTGCTTGCAGCAGGAGCTGAAAGGCTGATGGGAGTCCTCGAAAAGATCCGGGCAGGGCAGTGAACTTGTTAGGATGCTTATCTTATCTGTGGGAATCTTACTTTGAACGATGATTCTTTAAATTTGAATCAGTAGAGAGTAAATCCGATTCTGTTTGTTTTGTCGGAGTTATATTGGATTGGGCCCTACAGTATATCGGTACTGCAGTTGCTAGACTGACTGTGGTATTGCTAATACATGACCCACTACAATGGACATCCACAGTATGTTTGAACTTCAGGAGGGTGCCTCTTTGATGACATTCTTGAGCTTATCGATATCCGGAGCTCCTTCTTGCCGCTGCAGCAAGGTGCTGGGCAAGTCCTCCTTCGACTCTGAAGGTACTACGCCAGGCAGGAGAGGGCTTGCCATGATGGTGCCAAGGTAACGGTGTGTGGATTGTGTGCAACCTTTGGGGGCGTGGCTAACTCTGTCCCATTTCGATGCGGACTCTTCCTACAGCTCAGATCATACTCTATACTAGACGGGAAGGAATGTAGGCTTTTCCACATTATGCTAGTATAATTTTGGTCATAATAGGTGTGGCCTGGCATAGGGGAATTATACCAGCATAATGGGTAAAATTGTTAGAATAACTTCCTGTGAAGGCCAGCTACACACTTTGGTAGTGCATGTAAAACTGTACTTGTACAGCTGAGTTAAGCCATCGCTGCGTGTGATACTCCGACCTATTGCAGTGATACTACAGTGATGCTCTCTGGCAGCACTATATAGGATTGCTGTATTGACTAGAGGATTGTTGTTTGAGCATGAACACAGCAAAGGTAGAGCCGAATTGGTGCAAATTAGGAATTTTCAAGAATAAGAAAACCACATTATCGACAAGCAAGTTGATGCATGCATCGCTTATTGCGTTTTCACACTCTTGGTCAGCAGTGCAGATAATTCACTAATGTGCTTTCCGCATTCCTGAAGCATCCCTCTGTAACTGAATCAACAAACCATCTGCTGTGGTTCGCAGAATCGCATTCTTGACCAAAAAGTGATGCATAAATTTGCTCATCGATAATGTGTTTTCCGTATTCTTGATGAACTCCCTCCAGACACACACACACACCAACTTGGCGCTTGGCTGTGTTCACTCAATTAACAAAAAAAAAAAAAAAAGTCCACTGGTCAAATACAACAATAATTATTTTCTTTTTACTATGGCAACAGTCTTGTGACGTGGCTACTGTAAATAGAATTGTCATATTGACCAGTGGGTTATTACTTGAGCGTCAAATAAGTGAGCACAGCGAAGCTAGAGCCAAGTTGGTGTGTGTGTGTCTTGAGGAAGTTAATCAAGAATGGGAAAAAAAGTATGTCACTATATTATGTTTCCACATAAAATGTGGACCAATTAATGCAGAGGGAGCTAGTGCTTCAAGAATGCGGAAAGTGTAATAGTGAATCATTTGCATTTGTTCGCATTGTTAACCAAGAATGTAAAAACACATAGTGATGCATTAATTTGCTCATAGCTAATGTGTTTCCTCGTTCTTGATGAACTCCCTCGAGTCACACACACACACACACACACACCAACTTAGCTCTGGCTTTGCTGTGTTCACTCATTTGAAACTCCGAACAACACCCACAGCAGACAATTTAACCTATTATTCAAAAAGCAATGGCCATTATTCTCACATTATTCTTAACAAAATTGTGGTGCCTATTTTTCTCATAGGATTCTGGGAATATTTTGCCAAAGGCCTATCGCTGTATGTGATACTTCGACCTGCCACAGTGATACATACTACAGTGATGCTCTCTGGCAGCACTATATTATAGGAATGCTGTATTGATTAATGGGTTGTTGTTTGAGCATGAACACAGCAAAGGTAGAGCCGAATTGGCGCAAAGGAATTTTCAAGAATGAGAAAAACACATTATCAACAAGCAAGTTGATGCATATCACTTACTGTGTTTTCACACTCTTGGTCAGCAGTGCAGATAATTCACTAATGTGCTTTCCGCATTCCTGAAGCATCCCTCTGTAACTGAATCAACAAACCATCTGCTGTGGTTCACAGAATTGCATTCTTGACCAAAAAGTGATGCATGAATTTGCTCATCGATAATGTGTTTTCCGTATTCTTAATGAACTCCCTCCAGACACACACACACACCATCTTGGCGTTTGGCTGTGTTCACTCAATTGAAGGGCCAAGAACCAAAGTGGTCTAACCCCACATAGTTGACTTTACCTCTAAGCTCGCAAACTCGAAAATACTCTTAAAATGTGTGGCTACTTATAGCTAAGTTTGAGAATTTACCATTTTTTGGTCTGCTCATAATGTATGATGTTGGTACGTAAAGCCTAAGTTTTGGTATTCAATTTATGATTTGCCAGACACGTATATACTTTGGCTCAAAATGTTTGTGCCCTGGCTCAAACTCTTGTGTACCAACAATTGTGTTGTAGAGGAATTTTATTACACACTTGGTGTGCATCTTAATTAGGCTTTCTGCATAGCTATAATTTCTTTAATACCTGGAATCTCCTCTGTATATAGACTGAATAAGGAAAGCCACACCAATGGTGTCATTCAGCAAGTTTCTTGCAATAAAGCTGATGTGAAGCCAAGGTATTTTCCATATTGCTGAGTGTACTTCAGAGAGTGGAGGCGTGCTCTTATTGGCTTGCAATTGCACACCCAGAAGGCTTCAGCATGCATTGCGAAAACACATTTGGGGAAAGTGCAGCATTACTCAGCTAAATAATGGATAATATGAAGGGCCGAGAACCTCAGAGTGGGTCAACCCAACATTATACCTTCTGAGCACGACCAAAAATGGTAAAATCTGAAAATTTAGGTAGCCTCTGAAACACAAGAATGTTCTCAAGTTTGAGAAAGGGAAAATCAATTTTGTTGGTTAGACCACTCTGGTTCTTGGCCCTTCAATTAACAAAAAAAAACAATAAAACAGTCCACTGGTCAAATACAACAATAATTATACTGTGGCAACAGTCTTGTGACGTGGCTACTGTACTTCATGATGGGGAGAAATTAGCAAGAAATAGAATTGTCATATTGACCGGTGGGTTATTATTTGAGCTCCAAATGAGTGAGCACAGCGAAGCTAGAGCCCTGGGTAAGGAGATGTAGGAAGGATGGTCTCCGTAAACGCACTGCGCTGTGATTTGTAGATCTGTACATCATATTCTCTACGTAGCTAGGCTTATCCCTCCCCAGTAACGGGATGCACTAATCCGCATACATACCTTGAACAGTGGCCTTCTGGTACAAAGGAGCATTGGTGGGATTTATCGCTACATGGGACTTGAAATATCAGTGGAAGAATACAATGGAATTTAAGGTGATTTCTTTTTGCAACCACAGCACCCAAGTCTCAGTAACATTAAATGTAAAGCCATAATTATACTGTAACAATTCATGTGCTCCTGTGCAAAGAGAATTACAAAAATCTAAGTCATTCCAATGGTATATACATAGGAAGATCAAAACCAATCAAGCAAAAAAGGGTGTTTATGACTACATAAAAGAAAAAAATGCTTAGTTCTATTCCAAAAAATATATATACACCTTACAATTAGCAAAAGGCTTTCTGATACATTTATTGGTATTTATTGGTATATAACTGTGCATTACAGCTACATGTACATGTACAATAATATAAGCTACAGTGCAAAAAGGGACTACACAGTGCCACTACTCTTCCTGTGGTTAAAGCGCTCCCCTCCAACGTACGTCTCCAGGACCTGAATAGTGTTATGAAGTTTCTCCGGATGGACGAGTTTAGGATTTGCAGACAACACCACCAGATCAGCAAGCTTCCCGACCTCCAAGCTACCGAGCTCTTTCTCACGCTTTAGCTGCCAAGCTGCGTTGATGGTGTAGGCCTTGAGTGCTTCATCAATCGTAGATGCATACTGAGGCCCCAGCTGGTGTTCAGGGTCCTTCCACATTCGACGGGTCACACACGTTTGCATCGAGAGGAAAGGAGTGATGGGGTTGCATGGGGAATCTTGATGGATGGTCCAGTGTTTCTGCCCACTCTTAGTTGCCAAATGTGTGGGAGCAAGTCGCTCGGCTCTGTCTTGCCCAATTATGTGATCTCGCAAGGCAGCACCATAGTAATAGATATGGTTGACGAACATGGTCACCGTCACCCCAAGCTGAGTCGCACGCTGAAGCTGGTCTTCTGTGATGAGACAAGTATGGTCAAGACGGTAGCGGTGGTCGGAGTTTTCAGGATGTTTTCGGATGAGCTGTTCGTAGGCATCCAATGTTACCTCGATTGCCCTCTCCCCGTGACAGTGTGTGGCTATTAGCTCGTCATGAAATCGTTGTATCACCTTCGCTTGTTTTGTGGCCGCGTCGCTGTGACATTTACCGTCTTTTTCTGTTTTATCGTCGCAGTAAATAAGGTAGCCACATGGAAAATTCGTGAAGTCGAACTCCAGCCCTTTTTCTGTCATGTGGGACCTCTTGTACGGTTCTGCAACTGCCATGCTACCAGCATAGGGCGATCCGTCAGCCCAGACTTTCACCCCCGGAAACCACAGTTTCTTGTTCGTGTAAAGGCTGGATGGTTTGTCGTATTTGGGAGTGTAGTAGAGTCCCATGCGGACTGGGCACTCAGGTAAATGAGTGATGAGAGACAGGAGCGGTAGAGTCTTCTCGTTAAGTGGCGTGGTACCCATGTCTGTAATTGTGGTAAATCCCTTCTTGGAGTATTGCCGGAGTCCATTGCAAAGCACCGGGAGAAACTTTGGCAACTCTGGTATGCGGGGCTTCGGCAATTTATCAAGAACGAGGTCGATAGCAGGGGGTTCCTTGAGCATGCCGGTTGGGTTTCCATCTTTGTCACGGACTATTACACCACCATTGGGATCTTGGGTCCCACGATTAATGCCACATACTTCCAATCCTTTGGTATTCAACCATGCACTGTGCAATGCCTGGTTCAGGAGAAGTACTGGATACTCAGACGTGGCAAGGCTGTCAAGCGCCTTGGCATCCTTCAAAGGCGGCAGATCGAGGATGAGAGCAGGATCCCAGCCCTTGAAGAGCACCCATGGGAAGAACGGGTCAGCTGGCTTTGTTTTGTGCACTGCATCCTTGATGACCTTCTTGACTTCCGCGAACGAGTTGTATCGAAATCCGCTCAAGTCGGTGAAGATAGAAAGCCCAATAACCGCGCTAGGGTGTGTATGTGGCTCGATGAGTCCCGGCATAAGCGTCTCCGTGCCCGTCAGCTCGACGACGCGAGTGAAAAGCCCCTTCAGCTTGAAGATGTCGTCCTTTGTGCCGAGCGCCACGATCTTTTCTCCTTGCACCGCCAAAGCTTCGACCGTCGGGTTGCTGTCATCCATTGTGATGATTGTACCCCCAGTGAAGATGAGGTCTGCGTGAACGGGGAGGGATTGATCGACCTCAGCACCTCGTCCTTCGGCAGCAGGGGTATCCGGATCCTCGGGTACGGTCTGCTCGCAGATGAAAGCCAAGTTCCCCATGTCGGATATAGGTAAACTAGCAAAGACTGAAGCGTATCGCTAATTATGCACCCCTTGCGGTGTTCAAACCACGACAACTTGAATTGTAGTCCGGCGAAGCGAAGCGCGAGCCAGACTAGACAACTTGAACGTGCGTCAAAACTGTTGCAGTCTGTCCGTCAGTCGCAATTTATAGCGTAGATGATTACGCCCATCCGGCGGAAACAACTCCGCCTACCTGGCGCGCGCTGGGAGAAGGTTCGAATAGACACTTTACCATTATGATGTAATGGGAAGGGGGGGGGGGGGGGGGGGGGGGGGGGGGGTAAAAGTAGGCAATAATTTAAAAATGGGAAATTTACATGCATGTTCTTGTGTAAACATGAAAGCACAAGAACTTTAGTGCGTCCTTTTACCCCCATTGCATCATAATAGTATAATAATATTATGGTCTATTCACAGGGATCTCCTTACCCCAACTCATGCATGCAGAGAGTCTCTGTATAGCTACTACTAGTTAACTCAGGCGTGGTCTCGAGTCTATTATTTCCCGTAGTGCAGGAGCATATAGGGTGTAGTTTAGTGTCATTTAGCTATTGAATGTATGCAAATAGCCCATAAAAGTTAGTGCATATCAGCACCAGTTTGCACTCGCTGGGACCCGAGTTGTGCTAATATGTATATAAGCATCGTCTATCTAGATCTACAGCTAAGACATGCAGGGAGAGAGAGACATGGCTAGACATCTGGATCATACAGGCTGACTGACATGTACAGAGGCTATATAGTCTCCTTCCCATGGCCCTCCTGTCGGAAAAGGCTGAAGGGGAGAAGGGAAGACTTACTGTTCTGTCATTCTAATACTTGGTATGATCATAAATTGTACACTGCAAAAAATGCCGAGTCGGAACAACTCACGTTCGCGTGTTGTTCGTTTGTCCCCGAAAATGGCACGGGGTGACGCGTGTCGATTATCGACACGCGTCCTGTGTTGCCTCAGCACGCGACAAGCGGTTATATCGACGCACGTACGTGTTGCCTTAGCATGCGACAAGCGGTTATATCGACGCACGTACGTGTTGCCTCAGCATGCGACAAGCGGTTATATTGACGCACGTACGTCTGATTCATACTAGCAAGGATTGCCCTGAATATCTCCCATTATGGCTCCATAAGGCCAGAAATTGTAGCCAATTTGATACTTTGAAAGCAAGACTTGACCTGTATTAGAATGCTTGCTAGCCGCACCTACTAACACCTTTGATCCCCCGACCAATCATATTTCCTGACTATTTGGCATGGTCTGAATCACAATAGCAAGATTAACCATCATAATATCTGAACCTGGTGCTCTAAGAGGATAGATTGCTTCTACCTTGAATAATAAGGACAATAGGGGTAAATTACCAATTTTGCTGCCTCGTCAACACTAAAGCCTCAGACAATGTGATTTTCAAATCTGTTTCCTGGCTATTGGGCATGATCTGATTCATACTAGCAAGGATTGCCCTGAATATCTCCCATTATGGCTCCATAAGGCCAGAAATTGTAGCCAATTTGATACTTTGAAAGCAAGACTTGACCTGTATTAGAATGCTTGCTAGCCGCACCTACTAACACCTTTGATCCCCCGACCAATCATATTTCCTGACTATTTGGCATGGTCTGAATCACAATAGCAAGATTAACCATCATAATTATCTGAACCTGGTGCTCTAAGAGGATAGATTTCTTCTACCTTGAATAATAATGACAATAGGGATGAATTACCATTTGCTGCCTCGTCAACACTAAAGCCTCAGTCAATGTGATTTTCAAAACTGTTTCCTGGCTATTGGGCATGATCTGATTCATACTAGCAAGGTTTGCCATGAATATCTCCCATTTTGGCTCCATAAGGCCAGGAATTATAGCCAATTACATGTAGGTAATTGTAGGTACTTCAATACGCACACACACACACACACACACACACACACACACACACACACACACACACACACACACACACACACACACACACACACACACACACACACACAGACACACATACACACACACACACATGCGCATCATAGTACAGTAACAGGTGACTGAATAGTGACTGTCATTAAGGGTGGTCACTGGTCGTGTGGCAGACATCTCTCCAAATTCTGATGTACACTCATTAGCAGTGTCTGTGTTTGGTTGCAGCGCTACAGCTATAGAATTATTGACTATCCTATAGCAATCCCAGCTCATTTTTAATTTTCAGCTTCTACTGCTGGGTCACCTTGCAGGGATCATCCTACGTTTTGAATAAGATGAACTATTTTTCTTTTTTTGGTTTTGTATGTCATGTATGTACTAGCTTTCCAGATCAAAAACATCGCTATGGGTATGGAAGGGAGTGTGCAGGCACATGAGGCCTAGAGATTTTCATGGCAAGCATAATATAGCTAGTCTGGCCCGCGAGACTATATAGCTAAGTGAAATGCTGCGGAGCTAGCCCATCACATGTATACATGTACCTCAAATTCTCTTCCATGCAGTGGAATGGCACGAAGCGGAGGTGGCTACTCATACAATGTCAGGTGTCATGACTAGTGTCATATCTCTGGGACTGCTGACCAATCTGCTGAAGGAATCCCAGAAAGACTAGCTACCAGGTAAGCTGAGAGCAAAAAAAACCTTGGCCGAATTCAAGGAAATTGGGCCACTTCTTCTTTACCCAGCCAACAACAAAACTTGTAGCTCTTTTGATACAACACAAAGAAAAACGCATTGTTTGAATTCCTGTTTAGAATTTTTCCGTCGGGGGTCTCAGATCCAACTCCTGGGTCCAGGCACTCCTTTTCTGCACATGGAGTTGCCAGTAAGTCTCAGCAATATCCTCAGGGTTGAGAAGACCACCCTCTTCCTTCTTTTTAGCATACATCTCTGGGCGCATTCGCTGGAACCAATGCGTGTCAATTATGCCATCTATTATCACGTGGGCTACATGGATTCCCTGAGGACCCAGCTCACGGGCCATGGACTGAGAGAGAGCCTTAAGACCAAATTTGCCTGCAGCAAAAGCTGAAAAGCCTGCGCTTCCGCGCATGCTTGCTGTCGCCCCGGTGAATAAGATAGTACCCCTGCCACGCTTCTTCATGTACAGTGCTGCTTCACGCCCAGTCAAAAAACCGGCGAAACAGGTCGATTCCCAAGTCCTGCGGAAGTCCTCGGAAGATATTTCGTTGATTGGCCCCACCTTCATCCGGCTAACGTTGAACACGCACGCCTCGATCGGCCCGACCTCCTCCTCCACCACACGGAACATGTCTTTAACTTGATCTTCTTGACTAGCATCGGTTCCGAAGGCCCTAGCTTTCCCGCCATTGGCCTGGATCTCTTTCACTAGTGGTTCCAGTTTTTCGACACTCCTTCGCGCGATACAGGCCGTAAAGCCTTCCCGAGCAAAACGTTTAGCAATTGCTCCACCGGTAGCATCTCCAGCACCCAACAGTATGAGAGCTCTAGCTGCCATTATTTTATAGACTCGTGACTACACGTCCCGCCTTATTGACCACGCCCCGAGTACGAGCGCGCGGGAAAAGCTTATGCCTAAACAATGAGGAACTACGTATAGCTACACCTACACTGCAGGGCTTGTACGTTTTACCCTGGACATTTAGCGCTAGCCCTCTACAGCTCAGTCCCTACACGCCACACCAGGCAAACTAACCCAGGAGTTGGAACTAAAGACCCTGGACGGAAAAATTCTAGTTATCATAATTTTGAAACAGGGATAATTTGGAATTATTAATTTTGAAACAGGAATAATTTTCATAATTATTAATTTTCACACAGTTAATAACTAAAATTTTTCTGTCCAGGGTCTCAGATCCAACTCCAGGGTCCAGGCACTCCTTTTCTACACATGGAGTAGCCAGTAAGACTCTGCAATATGCTCAGGGATGAGAAGACCACCCTGGTCCTTCTTTTTGGCGTACATCTCTCATTATGATCTCTGGACCGTCATTTGCTGCATGTCAATAAAAGAAAACAAGTCTTAGAGCAAGAGTAACCAATGGTTACACAGCTGATTGGTCTATTACAACTTCTTCCTAGTACCCCAAATTAGTATTAATACCAACATAATTATGCTCTTATTTAGCTAGCCAGTGACAAAATTATCAACTCTTTTGATATAACATGGCCAGGACGTATGAGTAATTACGTACTAATTGTCAGAAATACCCATGCAGGTCTTATATACTAGAGTTAGAATGACTTAATATAGCCTAAGCTTGTAACATGTTTGGCAGTTCAATAGTTAATGAAATATCACTCACTTCAAGTTGTTTGCAATATTATAGAAATTCAATGATTGTAGTTTATCTTTCTTTAGCAAAACTTCCCCAACGGGAAAGTTTTTTGACCATGCGCACGTTTGACTCATGTCAGTTTCTCCTACTGTGATAAGGATGTGATTGCCACAGGAGCTGAAAGGCTGATGGGAGTCCTCGACAAAATCCATGCAGGCCGGGCAGTGAACTGTTCATGATCAGCCGCTTATTTTCAGTGGGAATCTTACTTTGAAGGATATCAGTTATTTAATTTGTTAGTAGCTATACATGTATTACAAGGTGTTTTGAGGTCCAATCCATGCAAGACTCTCATCATGCATTGCTATTAAGGTAGCAAGGAAGAAAATAAGATTTTAACAGTTACAAAAAAACAAAAAAAAAACGTTCTTCCTGTTTAGAATTTCTCCGTCCAAGGTCTCAGATCCAACTCCTGGGTCCAGGCACTCCTTTTCTGCACGTGGAGTTGCCAGTAAGACTCAGCAATATCCTCAGGGTTGAGAATACCACCCTGGTCCTTCTTTTTAGCATACATCTCTGGATACTTCTGCTGGAACCACTGCGTGTCAATTATACCATCTATGACCACGTGGGCTACATGAATGCCCTGAGGACCCAGCTCCCGGGCCATGGACTGAGAGAGAGCCCTCAGACCAAATTTTCCCGCAGCAAAAGCCGAAAAGCCTGAGCCTCCACGCATGCTTGCTGTCGCCCCAGTGAATAAGATTGTGCCCCTGCCACGCTTCTTCATGTACAGTGCTGCTTCACGCCCAGACAGAAAACCAGAGAAACAGGTCGATTCCCAAATCTTGCGGAAGTCATCGGAAGATATTTCGTTGATGGGCCCCACCTTCGTCATGTTGCCAACGTTAAACACGCACGCCTCGATCGGCCCGACCTCCTCCTCCACCACACGGAACATGTCTTTAACTTGATCTTCTTGACTAGCATCGGTTCCGAAGGCCCTAGCTTTCCCGCCATCAGCCTGGATCTCTTTCACTAGTGGTTCCAGTTTTTCGACACTCCTTCTCGCGACACAGGCCGTGAAGCCTTCCCGAGCAAAACGTTTGGCAATTGCTCCACCGGTGGCATCTCCAGCACCAAACAATATGAAAGCTCTAGCTGCCATTATTTTTAAGTCTCGTGACCAGACATGCTTGTGTCGACGTCGACGTCCCGCCTTATTGACCACGCCCCGAGTATAAGTCTTATATATACATGTATGCGCTCGCGTGGGAGGCACATGGAATCCTATAAGGAACTATGCACCTGCACTACAGGGCCTGTATGGTTTACCCTGGATACTATATAGTACATGCCACACCAAGCAAATTCTCATCTAGCTCGCTACGTAGCTAGCTACCTCAAGGCTTGCTTGCGATAGGCACTGTGTTCCTGTCAGAAGTAGTAGTCATCAATGATCTGCAGGCTTTAGGAGGGATCCTGACATTGCAGTTGAGCTGGAAACTCTATAGTCTTATATATATAATGTTGTTGGTGGTGGTGGTGGTGTTAATTCTTTGGAGGAATTTGTTACTCAATTTTCCGAAGTCTTTCTTTCCTCTTTCATCTCCCTTCTGCCACCTACTAGTTTCTCACATTTGTGCTTTTTTTGTGTCTGATAATCCAATGGGCGCCTGTACTTACAAAAATAACATTGATTCATCGATTGACAGCTATACATTCAGAACTTGCAAATGTTCTCTCTCACATCCGACATCTGTCTCAGTAACATGAACCGTTAACGTTGTACACTAATTTTGCTGCTCATGATCACAGCTACATGTAGCTATAGTGCAGATAATTATGCATGACTCACTCATTAAAAAAGCCTAATCACAATTAACCTATAGCTAACAATTTATAACAATGCAAGTTCACGAGAGACATACATGGTTGCGTGGAAATAGCTATGTCCACAGATCTATAGACATAGGAAGGATGGTATCAGAGAGTTGCTTTCTTGGAATTGATACTACCTACACTAGCTGGTGTATATACATTGTATAGGTATATATATATATGTAATAGTAATTAAGATCATAATCCTAGCCTCAAGATATTGTTTGTTTTTTTTCCATTATCCTGACTAAATTCACTCCCATTATATTAATCGGACATGATACATGTACATTTGGTAATAGAATCCTGTGCACTGCTTACCACTGCGCGCATGCACAGAATATTGAAGTCCACTATCCTAAATGTGCACTGATACCCCATACAGTATTTTAAGATTCTGACTATATCACCAGTGTGAGAACACAGCTGCATCATATGAAGGGCTGAGAACCAGTGGTCTAATCCAAAATCAAGCATAGAAAATTGCATGAAATGCATAAAATGTGCTATGAGCGTATAACTAAAAATCAATTTTGTAGATTGGACTACAGTCTGGTTCTCAGCCCGGGGGATACGAAATATCCCGGGGGATGCGAAATATCCCAAGGGATGCGAAATATCCCGGGGGATACAAAATATTCTGGGGATGCGAAATATCCCGGGGGATGCGAAATATCCCGGGAATGCGAAATATCCCGGGGGATACAAAATATCCCGGGGATGCGAAATATCCCGGGGGATGCAAAATATCCCGGGGATGCGAAATATCCCAGGGATGCGAATTATCCCGGGGGATACAAATATCCTGGGGATGCGAAATATCCCGGGGGATGCAAAATATCCCGGGGATGCGAAATATCCCGGGGGATGCGAAATATCCCGGGGGATGCGAAATATCCCAGGGGATGCGAAATATCCCGGGGATGCGAAATATCCCGGGGGATACAAAATATCCCAGCCCTGATATCTCAAAAAAATCTGTAATAACATTGGTTGTGCGAAATAACCCCGTGGATGCAACATATATCGGGGGATGCGGAATATCTCGGGGGGGGTGCAAAATGAAGGGCTGAGAACCAGACTGTATAGTCCAATCCACAAAATTGAATTAACCCTCCAGAACTTAATGTGTTTCAGAAACTGCCCAAATTTTTAGTTATATGCTCATATATAGCACATTTTATGCAATTTCCTATGCTTGATTTTGGGTTAGACCACTATGGTTCTCAGCCCTTCATATAATATAGTGACACTATAGAACAATGTTTAAAGATCTCAGATTGTAGACCATGACGTCGACTCTGTATATATGCAATAGTTCCACACCCATATGCATCCTATTACTTTCTTCATCCTGGCCACTTTATGCGCACAGCCTTCAGTTGACGTGTTCAGTATCATGTACACCAGATTTAGTCTGGGGACATGCTGCATATAAGCAATATACATAATTATATGAACCACACCTCTATAGCTATTCAAGACCATGCATGCATGCATCCCCTATATGCATCTGGACTATTCAGATCCGGTCTGCTGCATATACCCAATGATTTTTTTAGATAACTATATAGAAAAACTTTAACTTTCCCCTAAGTAGCTACAAAAACAACAACAATAACAACAAAAATGCAAACACTGAAAATTATTCCTGTTTGAAAAATTAAACTAGAATTTTTCCACCCAAGTTTCTTGTTCCTGTTTCACTAGAATTTTTCCGTCCACGGTCTCAGTTCCAACTCCTGGGTCCAGGCACTCCTTTTCTGCGCGTGGAGTTGCCAGTAAGTCTCGGCAATATCCTCAGGGTTGAGAGTGCGATCCTCCTCCGTCTTTTTAATTCCACCATCTATGACCACGTGGGCTACATGAATGCCCTGAGGACCCAGCTCACGGGCCATGGACTGAGAGAGAGCCCTCAGACCAAATTTGGCCGCAGCAAACGCCGAAAAGCGTGAGCTTCCACGCATGCTTGCTGTCGCCCCAGTGAATATGATTGTGCCCCTGCCACGCTTTTTCATGTACAGTGCTGCTTCGCGTCCAGTCAGAAAACCAGCGAAACAGGTCGATTCCCAAGTCTTACGGAAGTCGTCGGAAGATATTTCGTTGATGGGCCCCACCTTCGTCATTCTGCCAACGTTGAACACGCACGCCTCGATCGGCCCGACCTCCTCCTCCACCACACGGAACAAGTCTTTAACTTGATCTTCTTGACTAGCATCGGTTCCGAAGGCCCTAGCTTTCCCGCCATTGGCCTGGATCTCTCATGCCCAGCAATTTGGGCATTCAGCTGTGATACATAAGGCAGACTCCGACTACAGTACCACTCGTGCAATAGCCGGTTGCGAATAGTAAGGCAGCAGATAACCTTCCCCAGTGAGGTACAGCTATTTGTGGTCTTCAAGGCTTTACTAGAGCTTTCAATCACCACTTCAACATCTGGTTCAACAGCAGCCGCCTCACACTCTGTGCTCTTCTTAGGCCTCCCTCTACTTTTAGCTTTAGGCTCAGCCATTGCAACTATAGAGAAACAGGCCCTGTGCTCTAGAAACCACCTGCTTAAAGTCATTCAGCCCGCCTGCGCCAAAGCTTAGCGCACAGCTTCATCTACAGCTATGCGCATGTTTATAGCTTGTCCAGGACCAGCTCAGCTAAGAGCCGTAGAGATTGCAAGCTTCGGATACCCACTACCTTCGTAATCAACCCTCTTAGAGTCTACCAGTCCACTTCCCTCCCTTTTGCATTCAACCCACACTGTCAGGCGCGCCATGGTAGAAGAGAATCTGCCTTCAGCTAGCTGCCTCCACTCCGTACGCAATCGTTCTCGAATGATGTCACTATTACGTCAACCTCTGTTGAAAATGGAGTTTTGCCCGTTTTTAAATTGTCCGAGGAAAAATCCAGAGTGGGCAGTACCGCCTATTTCTGTTGTTTGGAACATTTTTAGGCAGTCTTTTAAGAAATGAGATGATGGGAAGCTAAAAAAAATGAGTGTTTTTCCTTCAAGAAGCCGTCATGTCCAGTCGATTTTTGAAAAAAATGAAATTTTATACACAGTTAATGCATAGAAACGGAGAAGTTATAAATCTTGCTAGGGAAAAATCGAAAGGCCAGGTCCTCTGCTGTAACTTCCGCGGATGTTTAGGCAAAGACTTGTGGTAGCTTTCTGGATGATGGGAAGTAAGAAACAGCATCTGCCTGAATGGAGAGAAGCGTAGGTCTCTTTCACCGCCATGTAGCCTGTACATTTTGCCGTCTTTGAGTATGCGGAAATATTTCCGTATTCTACTAAATTACAAAGCGGATGTCAAACGATATCTGGTAATGGGAAGTTTCACTAATGGCTCCAGTTTTTCGACACTCCTTCGCGCGACACAGGCCGTGAAGCCTTCCCGAGCGAAACGTTTGGCAATCTCTCCACCGGTTGCATCTCCCGCACCCAGCACTATCAAAGCTTTAGCTGCCATTGCATTGTTAGTGATAAAGTCACGTGACTACGTACTTGCAAAAAACATAGCCACACCCTCACACTATTATACCTCGTGCCCAGTGCATCCCAGCACCCTTTGCACTTTTATCACTTCGTTTTTATAACACCTTGAAGCTTCAGACATTTACTGACCGCAGTGTGAGAGTGTGACTACATGTGTAGACTGTAATAACACTTTTGACTCTCTCCTGATAATATGAGGGTGTGGCTTCGCAGGACTATATATATAGCGCCAGACTAGTCAATCATTTCTTGCATAGTGTATACAGTCAACCATTCTTTTGCAGAGTGTAGTCACGAGGGTGTGGCTTCGTGTGGGGCTGGGCACGAGACTATATAGCGCCGAGCTTGGGCAATCATGTCATTTTTGTAGAGTGTAATTGCTAGTCACGAGACATTAGAGATTACCGTCCTACAATGGCAGCTAAAGCTCTCATAGTGTTGGGCGCGGGAGATGCCATCGGTGGATCGATTGCCAAACGTTTCGCTCGGGAAGGCTTCACGGTCTGTGTCGCGCGAAGGAGTGTCGAAAAACTGGAATCACTAGTGAAAGAGATCCAGGCCAATGGCGGGAAAGCTAGGGCCTTCGGAACCGATGCTAGTCAAGAAGATCAGGTTAAAGATATGTTCCGTGCGGTGGAGGAGGAAGTCGGGCCGATCGAGGCGTGCGTGTTTAACGTTGGCGCCACGACGAAGGTGGGGCCCATCAACGAAATATCTTCCGACGACTTTCGCAAGACTTGGGAGTCGACCTGCTTGGCTGGTTTTCTGTCTGGGCGTGAAGCAGCACTGTACATGAAGAAGCGTGGCAGGGGCACAATCTTATTCACCGGGGCGACAGCAAGCATGCGTGGAAGCGCAGGCTTTTCGGCTTTTGCTGCAGGCAAATTTGGTCTTAAGGCTCTGTCTCAGTCCATGGCCCGGGAGCTGGGTCCTCAGGGCATTCATATAGCCCATGTGATCATAGATGGTGTTGTTGACACTCAGAAGATCCCACCGTCAGAGGCATACGCTAAAAAGAGGGACGAAGATCGTATTCTCAACCCTGAGGATATTGCCGAGTCTTACTGGCAACTCCACGTGCAGAAAAGGAGTGCCTGGACCCAGGAGTTGGCTCTGAGACCGTGGACGGAAAAATTCTAGTGAAACAGGAACAAGAAACTTTTTAGTTTATTTTTAACTATTGTTTTGCTTGTAGCTACTGTATGACTTTACCATAATTGATTTATAATTCACACTTTGAAATACAATTGAGATGATACACAAAGCAGCATCTTGTTATCCCATGTACACGACCAGTTGCATGCATTGGAGCTGGTTGGAAAAATGTCGAAAGATGTAATCTTTAAAAAAAAATTGCAGTGTACAGCTACATGCATGTATATAATTTCTATCCTGTTTGCACAGTTAACGTTGCTACTTGGAATTCGATTGCTAAATACTGGCCTCGTTCTCAGGCCACATGTCAAGCACCTGCAGCTGGGAATGAGTCTGGTCAAACTTGCCTATTGAATTTCTGATGGTACACATGGTCCACATCCAATTTGACCAACAAGTGAATACTATACTGCAATGTACATACCAGCCCTAGCCTCGAACCCAGCCATCCCAGCTTTTTTTCGCTTGCGAAAAGAAGCTGGGACAACTGGGTTCGAGGCTATACCAGCCCCATTGGAGCGAGTACATGCATACGTGTGAAGACTTTAGGAATCAAGATGAATGCTTTCATGTACAACTCAAACTGTAACTGTAATGGTAAGTGTACTATATTGTTTTAAGGCAATAAGTCTCCTCCCCAAGCATGGTGAACTGAGTGCTATATAACCCATTATAGTATTTTGCGTGGGCGGATCAAAGGCGAAAAGTGTGCTTTATTTTCCATATAGCACAGTTATGGTGTGAAGAGTGCTGTATGAAAACTCATACAGCACAGGAAGTACAATATAGAACAGTTCATGGGTAATTGAGAACTTTTATCAATTAACTGTAAACAGAATCCACGAAAGTGCAGCAGGGCTAGCTACAAACGACAAACACTCCTAGCAAATGGGTACAACCATACGGAGCTCATCCATGGTACAACACGTTAGCTACCATGGTACCAGTAAAGCCTTGAGCCTAGCAGTGCTATTTGATGCACAAAACGGTAAGCTTGCAGCGTACAGACATGCAGACGGAAACGCAACAAAACTAGGCATACACCGAGAATGGCAGCTTACCATGCTTTCTACATCGATTGTTGAACGATCTGTGAGCCAAAAAACGCCATATCCCTCCAGGACCAGCACAAAATTCAAACGTGAAATACTATAAACCAGTTAAAGTACCGTATACCCTCGTGCACTACGTGAAATATTGCACTTGGGCATGGTCTCGAGGCCAAATATAGCACTCGGCTTCGCCTCGTGCTATATTTGCCTCTCGCCCACGCCCTCGCGCAATATTTCACGTAGTGCACTCGGGACGTCGACGGTACTTTAACTAATATTTACCAACCAAAAGAAATAGATTAAAAAAGCAGAAAAGCCTGTACTAAGTATTAACGCCTAATATTAAAACCTCCATATAAATTCATATGGGCTCAGTATGGGAGCTCATGACGCATATATGCGTCATTGGTAGGTAAAGAGATAATAGCTGAGATTCAACGTCCTTGCATTGTGGAACCTGCATGAATGGCTGTGTCCTGTGACAGACTCTGAGATAGCAATACAAGGGTACCAGACATTTCGGCTCTATAGGAACAGACAGGGTGGAGGTGTTATCATGTACATTCTGGAAAATTGTATTGTTACTGAATAAAGGTAACTTATTGTCCATTGTTTGTGACAAATTAATGTTACTGTACACAGGTGCTTGCTGTATGGCTTGTATATCTCTTTGCACTGTCCTCTCTGAAGTTTTTGATAGTCTTTGTAGAAGTTCTCAGTTTTGTACTATGGCTAGTAGCTACTAATTATGGCGGTTTAATGTATAAATTTTGTAAACACCTCTCACTCACATTTTCCCCGGTTCAAACATTCTTGTTTATCACAAGTTGTAGCTAACACACTACATTCATGCTAGCCCAAACAGTTGTGCTTTTTTTAATTCTTGTCATTACCATCTTTGCTACATCTTTGAAATGTTATAGTAGAGGCTGACATGTATGTTCTATACTATAACATTTCAAACCTTTTAATTAATTAACCCTTTTAAACCCTTTTTAACCTTTTTAACCTTTTTGAGCCGTTCAATTAACCTTTTAACCCTTTTTAAAACATTTTTGCCCTTTTTAACCTTTACTTTTCAGTGTTTGTTGTCCTGCTACTGGAGTACATTGAATTTGGATAGAGAAGCCCTTCTAGTTTTCATGTACCTTAGGTTGCTGCTTTCATCCATAGGCTGTGCTACTTCCCCTCTGATGTCCTTGTCCCCTGTGTGAACTTTAGCCAGCGTAGCTAGCTATCTGTCATCTTTTTTCATACCAACCTCGACTCATACACCCACCAGTTCTTTTTACCACTCTTTTACACCTCACACTACTTCTTTGGCCCCTAGCATCATGTGTCGACCCCACTGACTATGCCTATTTTTCAACCATAATGTAATTTTTGTGGGGCACACTCTAGTTAATATTAGCATACTTGCTACTGTGTATATACGTATGCATGCCTAAGCTACAAAGCCTTTGCACTTCTATGGCTTTGTTATTATAACACTTTGTTGACTCTCCCTGATAAATATGAGGGTGTGGCTTCGCGGGACTATACTAGCCAATCATTTTTTGCACAGTGTATACAGTCAATCATTTTTTGCAGAGTGTATATAGTCACGAGGGTGTGGCTTCGCGGGACTATATAGCGCTGAGCTTGGTCAATCATTTTTAGCAGAGTGTAGCCACGAAACATTAGAGATTACCGCCCTATAGCTATAATGGCAGCTAAAGCTCTCATACTGTTGGGCGCGGGAGATGCTATCGGTGGAGCGATTGCCAAGCGTTTCGCTCGGGAAGGCTTCACGGTCTGTGTCGCGCGAAGGAGTGTCGAAAAACTGGAACCACTAGTGAAAGAGATCCAGGCCAATGGCGGGAAAGCTAGGGCCTTCGGAACCGATGCTAGTCAAGAAGATCAAGTTAAAGACTTGTTCCGTGTGGTGGAGGAGGAGGTCGGGCCGATCGAGGCGTGCGTGTTCAACGTTGGGCCCATGATGAAGGTGGCGCCCATCAACAAAATGACTTCCGACGACTTCCGCAAGATTTGGGAAGCAAACTGTTTCTCCGGTTTTCTGTCTGGGCGTGAAGCAGCACTGTACATGAAGAAGCGTGGCAGGGGCACAATCATATTCACCGGGGCAACGGCGAGCGTACGTGGAAGCTCAGGTTTTTCAGGTTTTGCTTCGGCCAAATTTGGTCTTAAGGCTCTCTCTCAGTCCATGGCCCGGGAGCTGGGTCCTCAGGGAATTCATGTAGCCCACGTGATAATAGATGGTGAAGTTGACACTCAGATATTGCAGCAAGGGCGTCCGGAGATGTACACTAAACTGAAGGACGAGGATCGTATTCTCAATCCTGAGGGTGTTGCCGAGACGTATTGGCATCTCCACGTTCAGGACAGGAGTACCTGGACCCTGGAGTTGGATCTGAGACCCTGGACGGAAAAATTCTAGTTAGCTATTTTTGAAACAGGAACAATTACTAAAATAAATATGATTTTTAGTGTTTGAATTGTTTTTGTAATTATTATGGTCTTTCTTTTATTTTGTTCTAGCTTTGCGGTTTATAGAGAGTCGTGCATACTGCCAGCCGTTATGGCTAAGCGGGACCTAGATCAGTTTTTGTTGTCGCTACTAGCAGGCTCTTAAGTTGGATGTACATGTAGTTGCTAGGAGTACTGCCTGAGATAAGGTAGAGATTTCAAATTGCTACAATCTTTGTCATGCTTTACCGTTCGAAAGAGAAATGATTTTTTACTTCCTGCAACTTGCCTACTAACTTAGCCCAATATTGCACTGATGTCAATTAACACCTCTGCCTGTATGTGGCCTCTTTTGAGTACTATATATAAGCATGGAAAAGGTTGCCATGGTAATGTACATTAACAAGGTGTACTCTACCCAAAGGAGGATATCATGCGTAAGGATAGGCTAGAGGTAAGGCTAGTCAGAATGACAGTGCTTGACTGACACGGCTCCAGTGCATGTGGCAAACATTGCTCGGGTTGTTGGATGGGAGAAACTTGCAGGATGTCTTCTCTACTATCTATGCTTGGACGAAGGACCCTGGCACACTCAACAGATGATGCTGCATGGTGAAGACAGTGTGTGCACTGCTACTTTGGCGATCTCTACGGCATGCATATAAGGGAGACACACAGGAGATGAGTATGCGAACGAGCACTCCTAAAGGAGCTAGAGTAGCACCCCATTTTTTATAGTGTGGTGAAGACAGTGTGCACTGCTACTTTGGTGATCTCTACGGCATGTATAAGGGAGGCACACAGGAGATGAGTATGCGAACGAGCACTCCTAAAGGTGCTAGAGTAGCACCCCATTTTTTATAGTGTGGTGAAGACAGTGTGCACTGCTACTTTGGTGATCTCTACGGCATGTATAAGGGAGGCACACAGGAGATGAGTATGCGAACAAGCACCCCTAAAGGTGCTAGAGTAGCACCCCATTTTTTACAGTGTGGTGAAGATGGTGTGCACTGCTGCTTTAATTTGCCAGTAATCTCTGGCATACATTTCTTGAATAATTTTTAATGTCTGTATGTATAGCATCCTCCTGGGATAATAGCCATGTCTCTCCTAGCCTATTTAAGTACTTCGTGCAGTGATCATAAGACACTTCTGTGTGATGGAGCCTCAGTTTGCAGTATTACTTAATTCACACCCAAAACAATTTGCACAGTATATATATATTATACGTGTAGGTGCAAAAAATGACAGTATATAGCTCTACCATATACCAAACAGGCACACTATTTTGCGAGCTACAATTATTTCTACTGTACACAATCATGCACAGTAATAATTTTAATAAATCGCTCTGCCAAGTGACAGAACTAAAAGTAAATCAAAGAGCTTTATGCAGTTTCCATCAGTAGCCTTTTTAGTTCTTTCATGCATGTGTGTCCTCTGATATATCGGGTGTGAGTCCTTTCAGTGTCATGCGGCTGTTGGGACTTGCTTTGATTTTGAGGTTTATAGGACATCACAGTGAATTATATGACATTGTCAGGCCCGGGATACATGAAAGAACTGAAGAGCATGCAGTGTTGCAAAGAGGCCTGCCTGGTGTGAATCAGAGTAGCAATAAACTCGGTTCTTTCATTATACTTAGCAGTGTCAAAGTAGGATGTGTCCTGAGCCAGATTATGGAATTAAAGTCTGCAGTAGGTACTCTAACTGAATAATGTAGATAGCAAACCTAGAATTAACTCAAGACGTTTCTAAATCAGTGAAAACTTCAGTTTAGTTCGCCAATCAAACAAAATTCCAATGCTATAGTCTTTTTGAGAGTGCACTGCGTGCCAGCCCCACCCACATTGGAGAGTTCGTAGGTGGAGCTATGACTGAACACTCGCGTATAATTTAAATTATAATTTACTGCGCAGTGTAGTCTCATGCCCAGCCCCACGTGGGGCTGAGCATGAGATCGAGACTATACTATGCGCAGTGAGGCCTCGCGCAGAGTCACGTGAAGAGTTGACCACACCTATTAGAGTTGGAATCACAAACCCACCCACTTTGGAAGCCGCATGATATATTATACACTAGCCCCACCGCCGCACTGCAAGATTAATTGTCTCGCTATTAAAGGCGCTCGGCAACTAGACACTGAGTAAAAACTGAACCGAAAACCGCATAGAGGCTGGCAGGGAAGACCTAGGTGGGTGAAAATAGAATAAAAGGATAGTCCTACTCTACATGTTATAGACAGCCAATGAGGACTATTAAATAATTGAGAGGTAGCCTCGAACCCAGCCGTCCCAGCTTTTTTTCGAAAAAAAGCTGGGACGGCTGGGTTCGAGGCTAATTGAGAGGTATGCTCGTTCTAAAGATGACATTAGACTCATCGCGAAGTTTCTTCAATTCCAACCCGAAGTTCAGCAGAAGTTTTTATTTGCCGACGTTTCGACTACAGTGTTGTAGTCTTCTTCAAGTCATGGCTACAACACTGTAGTCAAAACATCGGTAAATATAAACTTCTGCTGAACTTCGGGTTGGAATTGAAGAAACTTCACGATGAATTCTACTAGCCAACCGAGAGAATCTCTGAATAATATGACTTTGGACTTACAATTACACCCCTTGTGCCCAGACCCAGCAGTCATGATTACGCTGTAAAAAAGCAAGTAGTTTCTTTGTATGTACTGAATGCAGCCAGAAACTGATGCAGTTAGCTAATAGCCATTATAGCCTCTAATTATGCACCCTTTCAAATTCCAAAGTGTATCCTTCCTCAGCTAAGCAGCTACGTGGCTAGCACTGCTAAAAAGTAATGGTTACTTTGACAATGCATGATTCAGTTACTGCATGGAGTTGCATCTATGTAATAATTATTAAGACCCGTTTTGTCAAACAGGACAATCACTATCCTGCCCATTATTTTTGTAGCCTTTACCCTTACAGCTAGTTCCCAAAACATAAGGGGTGCAGATGTCTGCCCACTAGTGCAAATACAAAGCTGTACTCCTTGGCTGTATCAGCTGTGTAGTACAGATGCTGTCACCAGTCACAGTTGTTGCTACAGACCTTCCATGCAGCATGATCTCTCCTATACTATGATAGCCATGTAAGGCACTACAATCAGCAAAACATTGTTCACAGTATATATAGATGCAACTCCAGTAACCAACGCATTGTTGAAAATTACTATTCAATTCTGGGCACTGATCTAAAACTGAAGTGGGATAGGCTATACAAAAATGATAAATTAGACCACTCATGAATCATTTGCAGTTCTGCTAGCTAGCAGTGCGTGGCAGATCTAACTGACATAGACACCCTTGGAAAAATCCCTGCCCTGGCCTATAGGCCTGAGCTAATTGTTCACTCAAACTTCAAATTCTTTGTTCTTACCTTTCTTCCCTATTATTCAAGTGAACCTACCCAATTATTCACATGATTATGACCTGTTATTACTTGAAGCAAGTTTTTGTTGGTACTGTTTGATGCAAAACCTTACACACACACATCCACCTTACATTTACATGTAAAATTGGAGGCTTTTGGGGCCTTTAGCGCCTCTAAGATCAATACAGGAGGTGACGATACAGCCTGATCCTGGGATTCAGCCTCCCCAGCACCAAGTCGTGTATGGTTCAAAGGTCGCACATAGATGTTGAAAATGCGCATAAGCAAACTATATTTTTGCTTTCTTACTGATTATTCAAAATTGGCCCTATTATTCAAAATTTTATTCTCGAATAATTAGCTCAGGCCTACCTAGGACCAGTGTTAATTGACTTCGAGCTGGGTTAGTACCCCCTTTGAAAAATTAGTTCCAATTGTGTTATGAATGTAGGTAACTAAATATGAATTAAGTTATGACATACATGTGTATTACTATAAAGGGAGGCTGACGTCCTAAGGAAAAGGCATGTTAGGTATTAGCATGAATACAATGGCAGGATCATGAATAAGAAACAAGTATTGCAAGATTGACATCTGCTACAACCTAGTACCTCATATTTTCTGACCTCTGGCTTTACAGATTGGAACTCTGACCGTGCTATTGTTTATATATACCGTGCAAGTATCAACACAGGAAGCTATGAGCTCCCGAATATTAGCTCTGCTGTTTGGAATCATTCTTCCACTGTGTTCTGCGCAGACAAACTACTATGTCAAACCAACGGCTGATACACAGTGTCCAGTTGGCGTCCCAGAATCAAACTGCCTCACACTCGCTGAATACGTTGGACAAGCAGACCAGTACTTCACCCCTGGTGTTACTTTGAAGTTCCTTTCTGGGGTCCACACTCTGCATTGCAATGTCTCAGTTGAGGATATTGATAGTCTGACGCTTGAAGGAGACGCTAGCAATACCCCAGATGTCCCAAGCAGAATCGTGTGTACCTGGCCAGCCGGCTTCTTGTTTCAAAACATCAGCCGGCTACTAGTTAACTCTTTAGCCTTTGCTAATTGTGGGAGTGTTGACAATGCAGCAATAAGGATTATGTCTGTAGACTCTTGCGAGTTTAGAAGGTGCTTGTTTGATAGCAACATGAACCAGCAGAGTACTGGCGGAGCTCTAGAGGTCAAAGGTGGCCAGCTCACCATCACTGAATCTCGTTTCGACAAGAACTATGGTGGAGGGGTGTACGCCAACAATGCTGTTGTAAACATCCGAGATAGCACATTCACTGATAATATTCCAGCACTACTTGGTGGAGCAATCTTTGTTTCCGAAGGTAATGTGACCATATATGGAGACACAAGAATGACGGGTAATTTCGCGCAGTATGGTGGTGGTATTGCTGTAGTAGAAAGCACACTTGATCTGGATGGAACTTATACAATTCACCGAAATGGAGCTGGATTTGGTGGGGGTATCTATGCACAGGAGAGCTTTATACAATTAACAAACACTACTAGTTTAAGTAGCAATGCTGCTACTTATGGAGGTGGAATATATGCATTAAGGGCCGTACTTCTCTTTGAAGGATACCACAGTTTCGTGGATAACTCAGCTACAATGGATGGAGGAGCACTGCTTCTCGTCAGTGATTCTTCCTGCTCTTTCTCGAGTAATACCATAGTAGACTTTGTGGGTAATAGTGCTGAGAAACAGGGAGGAGCGATCAAAGCAGACGACCTTAACCCCCTGACATACTGCACTGAGAGTACATTAGCGTTTCAAACTCAGTGTTTTTTCCGAGTTCCCCCCTTACGTCAGTACAGTGGACACCCCAACATCACCTTAAACTTTTACAACAATAGCGCTGCTGAAGGAGGCGGAGATATTTTCGGAGGATCGATAGATAACTGTGAAATCCCATACGTAACAACAGACAATCTGACCAGTGGTCAAGCGTTTGATCTCATCAAAAATAAATCAGTAACGTCTCTTGATATTACATCCGTCCCACTCCAGATTTGCAATTGTGAAAACGACCAGATGAACTGCAACAGCCCACTGCTACGGAAAGCCGTATACCCCGGTGGAACTGTGCAAGTTTCCGTGGTGGTGCTTGGGCAGAGAGGTGGAATCACTACAGATGATGTCAGACTTTATTTGCCACCCCCGAGTGAAATTGAAGTGGAACCAAGTCAAATTACCCAGAGAACTAATCGAAAGTGCACCACTTTAAAGTACACAATACGTTCCTCGGCTGTGAATAAAACACATAATAAATTACTAATTCCGGTTCAAGGGCCATGTCCACGAGTGTTTGTCAACGTCTCCCTTCAGATTCTTCCCTGTCCTCCTGGCTTTGAATTGTCACAGCAGCAAGCGTGCATTTGTGACCAAAGACTGGCTGACTACACAAATACTTGCAGTGCAGATGATGGCACCATTCTACGTGATACTAGTGACTCCTTTTGGGTCGGCGTTGATGATGAAACTCAAGAGCTGCTTCTCCACCCCTCGTGTGTCTATGACTACTGCATATCGGAGACTTCAAAATTTATATCGGTGAACAAAAGTGATGCCCAATGTAACTACAATAGATCAGGAAAAGTGTGTGGAGGCTGTAGTGAAGGCTTAAGTGTTGTTCTAAGTAGCTCTCGCTGCTTGCAATGCTCTAACAGCTATCTAGCTCTCCTGGTTCCATTCGCTCTTGCTGGTATTGCTTTGGTGTTTCTGCTGTTTGTGCTCAATTTGACAGTAACCATGGGTACTATCAACGGGCTAGTCTTCTACGTCAACGTTCTTGCTGCAAGCAACATCTTCAGCACTGGAGAGAGGAATGTGTTAACTGTATTCGTAGCTTGGTTAAATTTGGATCTTGGAATCGAGACCTGTTTTTATGACGGCATGGATGTATACGGGTATGCGTGGCTCCAGTTTGCATATCCAATATACATATGGCTTCTAGTTGGACTGGTAGTCCTCGCCAGCCATTATTCTTCCAAAATAGCTAACCACCTGGGACACAACCCTATTTCAGTGCTTGCAACACTTTTTCTTCTCTCTTACACAAAGCTTTTTCGTGCTATTTGCACTGCTGTTTCCTACACAGATGTGTTTTATCCCGCCTCAAGGAGCAGAGTTTGGTTTGAAGATGCCAATGTAGTCTTCTTGAGGGGCAAACATATTCCTCTCTTTTTCTTTTCAGTTGTAGTATTCGTGCTTTTTAGTGCCCCTTTCACGCTGGTACTTCTTTTTGGGAGCTTGATGCGAAAATCTAATAGCAGACTACTTGCGTGGATCAACTCTCCTAAACTAATGAAGCCATTCCTTGATGCCTTCTATGCCCCGTACAAAGACAACCACCATTACTGGACTGGCTGGCTACTGCTCCTTCGCTTCATCCTGTTTCTTTCCTTTGTCATCAATTCTTTTGGAGATATAAGCTTTAATCTCTTCATGATTATCCTGGGCAGTTTTACTACTCTAGCATTGGCTTGGAATACTGGAGGAATTTACAAGAACTGGTGTCTCGACTTACTTGAATCATTCTTTTTCCTCCAGTTGGGCATCTTTGCTGCTGGTGTTTACTATGTGAGAGAAATTGATGGTAATCTAGCTGCACTTTCCTATACAATGCTTAGCATAGACTTTCTGGTGTTCATTGGAATAATCATTTTTCACATTTTTATGCGAGTAACCAAAACCAGAGTGTGGAAAAACTTGGAAATAAAAGCATCAAAGCATCTGAATGAACAGAAGGAGGACATTGAAAACAACGAAGATGTCGACATTGAGTTTCACAGAACTGTCACACAACACCATGACAACGATACCACACACAGCTGCCCAAGGGTGACATACAGTGAGCTACGAGAGCCACTGATCGACGACTCGTATGCATAAATAATTATTCTTCACACAAATTTACTATCTGCTATAGCACAAATAGTCTTGCACTGCAACCCCCATGCAATCATTTTAAGTTGCTGTATTGCCCACATTGTGTGTTCATTTGATAAACAGCTAGCCATATTTTAGTGTCTGTAAGTACGTACCCCTTTGCTGTAACTGCATGCATGTTGTGTTAATACTTTTAGTTGCTTTGCACTACTTTTCATATTATCTTTTAATTAGCTGATAGTGTGTATTCTGTACCTTGAAATCTTAATGTAACTTTTACATGAAGACAAATCTTTGCAGGATGGCAGACTATGTGTTATGGTTCATGGGTTTATAGTACATTTTACTGAGCAGTACGTAGTTCCAATATTACCTATGCCCATGAACTATTACCAGCTATGAACGTCTTCCTTACTGACATAAAATTGATACAGATGTGATTCTGTTTCTGTTGGTATTCAATGGAGACTAAAGGTCAATAAGGCTATATGAGCACACATGCACTATTATTTATGCTTACACGTGTTCTTTGCGGAATCTGTAATTGCAGTAAAATATCACAACATTGTATATACCAATGGTGCATGGAAAAAAAACTCTGCCAAGACATGCTGTCATGAAGCCCCTATAAATTTGATAGGTCTCTTATGCATGTAAACAATATTAATATAGTACACAAGGCACTCAGCAATAATAAAGGTGATTGCATGCAGGACACATAGCCACATCAGAGAAGTACTCTAATGATTAACCTTGATTTGAATGAACATCACTTTGGCATGTATATAAAACAAGAAGCTTAGAGCAAAGACCATCCACTATGCCTCCCTCTGGAATGACGTACTCCCCTGAAATTCTGTGAGGTCCCACCTCAAAGAGGTTCTTGTTGTTAGGCCATGTCTCCTTTTTAACTACTTCATGCAGTGATCGTAATGTGTAATGGAGCGCAGTCACTTAATTCACACTCAAAACAATTTGCACAATATATAAATACATGTATATATACGTGTAGGTGCATAAAAAGACAGTACATAGCACAAAAGCACACAGTACAGGTACAAGCTACAATTATTTCTACTGTACACATGTACAGTAATTTTAGTAAATCGCTATCGCTCTGCCAAGTGACAGAACTAAAAGTAAATCAAAGAGCTCTGCAGTTTCCATCACTAGCTAGGCTCTCCATATTTTAGTTCTTTCATGCATGTGTGTCCTCTGATATATTGGGTGTGAATCCTTTCTGAAGTGTCATGACTGTTGGGGACTTGCTTTGATTTTGAGGTTATAAGGACATCACGGTGAATAATATGACATTATCAGGACACATGAAAGAACTGAAGAGCATGCAGTGGTGCAAAGAGGCCTGCCTGGTGTGAAGAAGAAGAAAAGTTGTAGCAATAGACTCAGTTCTTTCATATAGCTACTTAGCAGTGTCAAAGCAGGTCAAAGTAGGATAGAAAATTTTTATAGTCACGCCCCGTGGACAGCAGGCCGAAATTGGCCTATGTGACAGAGAAATACAAATACAAATAGTAATAAGTAAAATTAATAAGCAAATAAAAATACAGCAATAGAGCAGTGGTACAATAAAAGGGGTTAAAGCAATTTATATTAATACGAGTAAGAGAGGAAGGAAAGGAAGGAGACAAGGAAGTGGGGGCCTATATTTCTCAGGGCAATATTTTTTTTTTTTTGTTGTGTAATCACCAAACAAGGACCAAGACCACACTGGACAGACAGAAGGACATGTATGTTGAAATGACTAGATATTGTTGATGGAGCGATAAAATTGCAGTGTACGAAGTTTACAAAAGGGAGGAGTGGTGCATATTAACGGACGAAAAATGAAGGAGAAAAAAAAATGCTGTAGTGGTGGAGATTGTAACTATGGGATCCACCTGTAAATTAGAGGAAGGTTCTCAGGGGTGGGAGAATACAAAATTGCAAAAGTTTTGACTTGACATAAAACGAGAAGTGAGAATGGTGATGGAACTGTGCAGTGAACTTGTTGGGTAATCTATCACTTGTGGATAACTCGTCAGCAATACTGGCAGGCGTGATGTGAAACTGCAGTGACTGCACTTGTAAGGCGGAATACAAGCAAGGAAGAGATTCTCAAGGGTGGTAAGGGTTGAGCTTGCGAATACATATAATATAAGCAGAGGTTGTTTGGGATGGATAAGTTGGTTGTAAGATGATTTTTTGGGGGGGGGGGTAGGCAGATGGGGAGGGAAAATAAGGGAAGGGGAGTCAAGGGGAGTCAAGAGAGAGTAAAGATAAGAATACATGAAACATACAAGGATATAGAGATACAAATTTGATTGACAGTGGGAGGTAATATGCGCAAGTATATTCATACTATATTTTGAGGTCAACGTTCCAGTAAACTTCTGCGAAGGATAAACATGTCATAAATGAGGTCCTTTACAGCAGAATTTTCTGCACAAAGATGTAGCAGCTGGAGAGTCTTCTGCTCGGGAAGGAGGGCGTAGAAGTTAAAATCACACGCATCCGATGCTACCTTATACAGCTGAAGCCGCAGTGTTGTGAGGGGCTGGCAGTAGTTCAGGAAATGAATTTCATCTCCAATGCCCTTTGCACAAATCTCACAGTTCCTCTGTAGGAGCGGGGTTTTAGGTGTTCTGTATCTACCGGTTTCAACCTCTAGTGGGAGGCATCCACATCTTAACATTGTCGTAGATATACTATTGATGTACGGCTCTGGTCACTCTTTGTTTGGCGGTAGAATGCTAGGCGGCCACCAGTCTCAGAATTTCTAGGAGTCTCTTGAACTGACTGTCTCCATATATGGAGTTCCTGATTTACTACTGCATCCCAAAGATCTTCCACAGAATGGCCCTGTTGGATTAGAGTACACTCACACAGGGAATTAAAAATGTTGGAAGTGCGTTTGTTATGTCTTGAGCCAAGGTATGGCTGACCATAGATAATAGAGTATTATCTATGGGCTGAGGAGGTGTGACATTAAAGTCTGCAGTAGGTAATCTAACTGAATAATGTAGATAGCAAACCTAGAATTAACTCAAGACGTTTCACGATTCAGTTTAGTTCGGCCGGGGGCTCAGAGGGGCTCAGCCGCTCAAAAGGCTTACTTTTTAAGGCAAAAATCATGGACCTAAAGATCGGGCTGAACTGCAAGAGCATATCAGTGAGCCACTCGCCAGAAATACGGTAGATGCCTTCAATGATGGTAGAAAGTATTGACTGCTGATTTATAGCAGTCATTAGCTGGAATACCTCTCGAAAAAGTAACGCACAAACGCACAGATCCTCTTCCAAGTAAAAAAGTTCGATATACTTACCGGTCATGTGACTAGTTGCCTCTTAGCACGTGATGCTGACGTACCTCCTCTGTGCGCCAGAGGAGGTCGGAAGCGTATGCGGATGTAAACGGAATTCCGTCTACGTACACTTATGCGATGATGTCATGGCTCCGCGAAGAGCCAATTTGCGGAGCACGTTGCCGTCGAGTTTTGGAGTGGCTCCACTCGCCCTGCAAAGTATCTAGAGTCACTACTGCGGAATGTTTTGAAGAGCCTAGATGGGTATAAACGGATTCTGAGCGTTTAAAGACTAAAAGACCTCTGCTGTTAGGAGCCAGGGTAAGCCGAAAATGGTACTAAGAATAGAGGTTAAAAAGTAGTAGTTTGGAATCATCAGGCATAGTACTTTCATCAGGTGAAATTGCTGAGTTCATATCTCCTAGCGTTTAGGTGCTAAACATGATTCAACTCTGGCAACTTTGGAGGTATTTCTAAATAATGCCCAACTTCAGAGGCCCATAACTCCAAAACTAAGGGCCCATAAACGGTGATTGCTAGAATCACTAACACTTGCTCTTTCAAATAGCGTAAGTCCCATGATTCTAGCTGCCTCCGTTATGGAGCTACAGCCGCTCAAACACACGTCATGTTTGCCCTCTATTCTTAGTACCATTTTCGGCTTACCCTGGCTCCTAGCAGGAGAGGTCTTTTAGTCTTTAAACGCTCAGAATCCATTTATACCCATCTAGGTTCTTCAAAACATTCCGCAGTAGCGACTCTAGATACTTTCCAGGGCGAGTGGAGCCGCTCCAAAACTCGACGGCAACGTGCTCCGCCATTGGCTCTTCGCGGAGCCATGACATCATCGCATAAGCGTACGTAGATCCACATACGCTTCCGACCTCCTCTGTCTACGTCTGTGCGCAGTGCATGAGGCCTAGTCTCGTGCCCAGACACCCACGCCTTTCCGGCAGCGCTAGCGAGGGGGAGGAGCGACGGTCTAGGCACGAGATCGAGCTCGTGCCCAGCCGGAAATTTCACGCTGGGCACGAGACTAACATGAGGCCGGCCAGGCCACGCGCAGAGACGCGTGACGAGTTGACCACACCCATTACTTTTAAGATATGACATCACATTCGCGCATGGCTTGCACTTCCGTCAAGATTAATTGTCTCGCGCTATTAAAGGCGCTCGGCAACTAGACACTGAGTAGAAAGTGAACCGAAAACTGTATAGAGGCGGGCAAAGAAGACCTAGGTGGGTGAAAATAGAATAGAAGGACAGTCCTTCTACTCTACATGTAGCTACTTAGCTACCGGTAGCTATCTATAGACAGCCAAAGTCAGTTGAGGACTTTTAAAATTGAGGGGCTGAGAAGCATAGTGTGCTAACTCGCAAACATTGAATTAGCCCCTTCAAACTGTGTCTCATGCATGCCCACAGTAAAAAAGGAATTATCATATTGACCAGAAGTTGTTCGTTGAATTTCAATTGAGTGAACACAGCCAAGAGCCATTTAATACAGCAATGGGCAATTGCTAATTACACAGTTCTTGCACTATTGACCAAGAATGTGAAAATACGTTACTAGTGCACTAATTTAACGTTTTCTGCATTCTTGATGCACTCCCTCCGTGTATTTTGGGCCTTGGTACATGTAGCATTCAGGAACTCTGACAAGTCAACAACACACTGCTGGTGAAATTTTTTTACTTTTTTAACTGTGCAATTCATGCCAATTTCCAGTTTGATTTTGGATTTTGGATTGGCACGAGATCTCAGCCCTTCAATTGTATATATCAGAGTATATAGGTAGGAGTTAGATCTCAAAGTGGTGTTTTGACCACAATGCTTGAATTGTCATACATTTTTGTGAGTCTTTCACTGTCTATCATGCAAGGGACTCAACACAGTAACTCGAGAAGATTCTAGGAACCTCAGGCTCCTAGAACCTCCTTCATTTAGTATGTTGAGTCTCTGAGGTTCCTGGAAACTTCTCCAGTTACTATGTTGAGTCCCAAATAGAATTGCCATATTGACTAGTGGGATGTTGTTTGAGTTTCAACATGCATGGATAATAGCAGCAACATTACTTTCCTCTGAGTCTTACCTATGCCTCCTCTACATGCATGGTTTTACCTTAGTGATGCACTTTAATCATCCGTATCGGTAAATGCTTTCACATGCATTCTTTTACCCACAGCGATCAATCTGTATCCATGCTTGTGATGTGTTGAAATTCAAACAACAGCCCACTAGTCAATAATTTTATTATATCAATTCTATTTTAGCTGTGCATGATTAAAAACTTACAACTTGTATAAAATCCGTATGGAAGGAGTAACAAATCACCACTTTTTGGTCTATTTCCTACTTTCATAGCTACTCAGATCAGGTATTCACTATGTAGTCAATACAGCCATTACTTTTTTCCTGTATTAATTGAAACACATTACTAGGGTGTGGTAACTATGAACTCAGGACATTACATAACTAATATTGATATGGGAGTTTTCACACCCCTGAACGGGAACCATTGTGGAAGTAGCTGAATAGTTTATTGTACCAATAGTTAGAAGGAAATGGCTTTCTTATAGGATATTGTACATTCATGTATTTGATTAATTGCTTTCAGTTTTGTACTTCCTAGACATTTCCCACTCGTTTCCTAGTCATTGTGTTTAGTATATAAGTGAGCATCATTGCTGTATTATTCAGTTCGATTAATGCATCTTTCAAGAAACCTCTGGTTACCACATAGGGAGAAGTCTTTTTTATTGGGTTAGAGCACTCTAGTTCTCAGCTCTTTAGATAACGTGTTAATTCAGAGGCATGCTCGTTCTAAAGATGATTTTTGACTTACAATAATTACACTCCTTGTGCCTACTAGCTGCCAGGCTTAGCAGTATTAGGTTGTAAAAGAGCAAATATTTCTTGAATGGCAGGATCATGAATAATTAAGAAACAAGTATTGCAAGATTGACATCTGCTACGACCTAGTACCTCATATTTTCTGACCTCTGGCTTTACAGATTGGAACTCTGACCGTGCTATTGTATATACCGTGCAAGTATCAACACAGGAAGCTATGAGCTCCCGAATATTAGCTCTGCTGTTTGGAATCATTCTTCCACTGTGTTTTGCGCAGCCAAACTACTATGTCAAACCAACGGCTGATACACAGTGTCCAGTTGGCATCCCAGAATCAAACTGCCTCACACTTGCTGAATACGTTGGACAGGCAGACCAGTACTTCACCCCTGGTGCTACTTTGAAGTTCCTGTCTGGGGTCCACACTCTGCATCGCAATGTCTCAGTTGAGAATATTGATAGTCTGACGCTTGAAGGAGACACTAGCAATACCCCAAATGTCACAAGCAGAATCGTGTGTACCTGGCCAGCCGGCTTCTTGTTTCGAAACATCAGTCGGCTACTAATTAACTCTTTAGCCTTTGCTAACTGTGGGAGTGTTGACAATGCAGCAGTAAGGATTACATCTGTAGACTCTTGTGAGTTTAGAAGGTGCTTGTTTGATAGCAACATGAACCAGCAGAGTACTGGCGGAGCTCTAGAGGTCAAAGGTGGCCAGCTTACCATCACTGAATCTCGTTTCAACAAGAACTATGGTGGAGGGATGTATGCCAACAATGCTGTTGTAAATATTCGAGATAGCATATTCACTGATAATATTCCAGCACTACTTGGTGGAGCAATCTTTGTTTCCGAAGGTAATGTGACCATATATGGAGACACGAGAATGACGGGTAATTTCGCGCAGTATGGTGGTGGTATTGCTATGGTGGAAAGTACACTCGATCTGGATGGAACTTGTACAATTCACCGAAATGGAGCTGGATTTGGTGGGGGTATCTATGCACAGGAGAGCTTTATACAATTAACAAACACTACTAGTTTAAGTAGTAATGCTGCTACTTATGGAGGTGGAATATATGCATTAAGGGCCGTACTTCTCTTTGAAGGAAACCCCTGTTTCGTGGATAACTCAGCTACAATGGATGGAGGAGCACTGCTTCTCGTCAGTGATTCTTCCTGCTCTTTCTCGAGTAATACCATAGTAGACTTTGTGGGTAATAGTGCGGAGAAACAGGGAGGAGCGATCAAAGCAGACGACCTTAACCCTCTGACATACTGCACTGAGAGTACATTAGCGTTTCAAACTCAGTGTTTTTTCCGAGTTCCCCCCTTACGTCAGTACAGTGGACACCCCAACATCACCTTAAACTTTTACAACAATAGCGCTGCTGAAGGAGGCGGAGATATTTTCGGAGGATCGATAGATAACTGTGAAATGCCATACGTAACAACAGACAATCTGACCAGTGGTCAGGTGTTTGATCTCATCAAAAATAAATCAGTAACGTCTCTTGATATAACATCCGTCCCACTCCAGATTTGCAATTGTGAAAACGACCAAATGAACTGCAACAACCCACTGCTACGGAAAGCCGTATACCCCGGTGGAACTGTGCAAGTTTCCGTGGTGGTGCTTGGGCAGAGAGGTGGAATCACTGTAGATGATGTCAGACTTTATTTGCCACCCCAGAGTGAAATTGAAGTGGAACCAAGTCAAATTACCCAGAGAACTAATCGAAAGTGTACCACTTTAAAGTACACAATACGTTCCTCGGCTGTGAATAAAACACATAATAAATTACTGATTCCGGTTCATGGGCCATGTCCACGAGTGTTTGTCAACGTCTCCCTTCAGATTCTTCCCTGTCCTCCTGGCTTTGAATTGTCACAGCAGCAAGCGTGCATTTGTGACCAAAGACTGGCTGACTACACAAATACTTGCAGTGCAGATAATGGCACCATTCTACGTGATACTAGTGACTCCTTTTGGGTCGGCGTTGATGATGAAACTCAAGAGCTGCTTCTCCACCCCTCGTGTGTCTATGACTACTGCATATCGGAGACTTCAAAATTTATATCGGTGAACAAAAGTGATGCCCAATGTAACTACAATAGATCAGGAAAAGTGTGTGGAGGCTGTAGTGAAGGCTTAAGTGTTGTTCTAAGTAGCTCTCGCTGCTTGCAATGCTCTAACAGCTATCTAGCTCTCCTGGTTCCATTCACTCTTGCTGGTATTGCTTTGGTGTTTCTGCTGTTTGTGCTCAATTTGACAGTAACCATGGGTACTATCAACGGGCTAGTCTTCTACGTCAACGTTCTTGCTGCAAGCAACATCTTCAGCACTGGAGAGAGGAATGTGTTAACTGTATTCGTAGCTTGGTTAAATTTGGATCTTGGAATCGAGACCTGTTTTTATGACGGCATGGATGTATACGGGTATGCGTGGCTCCAGTTTGCATATCCAATATACATATGGCTTCTAGTTGGACTGGTAGTCCTCACCAGCCATTATTCTTCCAAAATAGCTAACCACCTGGGACACAACCCTATTGCAGTGCTTGCAACACTTTTTCTTCTCTCTTACACAAAAATTTTTCGTGCTATTTGCACTGCTGTTTCCTACACAGATGTGTTTCATCCTGCCTCAAAGAGCAGAGTTTGGTTTGAAGATGCCAATGTAGCGTTCTTGAGGGGCAAACATATTCCTCTCTTCTTCTTTTCTGTTGTAGTATTCGTGCTTTTTAGTGCCCCTTTCACGCTGGTACTTCTTTTTGGGAGCTTGATGCGAAAATCTAATAGCAGACTACTTGCGTGGATCAACTCTCCTAAACTAATGAAGCCATTCCTTGATGCCTTCTATGCCCCGTACAAAGACAATCACCATTACTGGACTGGCTGGCTACTGCTGCTTCGCTTTATCCTGTTTCTTTCCTTTATCATCAATTCTTTTGGAGATAGAAGCTTCAATCTCTTACTGATTATCCTGGGCAGTTTCACTACTCTAGTATTGGCTTGGAATACTGGAGGAATTTACAAGAACTGGTGTCTCGACTTACTTGAATCATTCTTTTTCCTCCAGTTGGGCATCTTTGCTGCTGGTGTTTACTATGTGAGAGAAATTGATGGTAATCTAGCTGCACTTTCCTATACAATGCTTAGCATAGACTTTCTGGTGTTTATTGGAATAATCATTTTTCACATTTTTATGCGAGTAACCGAAACCAGAGTGTGGAAAAACTTGGGAATAAAAGTATCAAAGCATCTGAATAAACAGGAGGACATTGAAAACCACGAAGATGTCGACATTGAGCTTCACAAAATTGTCGCACAACACCATGATGATACCACACACAGCCGCCCAAGGGTGACATACAGTGAGCTACGAGAGCCACTGATTGACGACCCGTATGCATAAATAATATCACACAAACTTACTGTCTGCTATAGCACTAAGTCTTGTACTGCATCTCTCACGCAATTGTTTTAAGTTGCTGTATTGCCAACGTTGTGTGTTCATTTCCATGTACAGTTAGCCATATTTTAGTGTCTCTAAGTGTGTGTCGGCACACACTTACAGACACTAAAATATGTGTGCCCCTATGCTGTAACTGCATGCATGTTATGTTTAAATTATTTTTTTCAGTTGCAATGGACTACTTTTCTTGTACCATAATGCACCTCTACATGAAAGGCACCGCCCAGGGTATATCAGCCATACACCCTAGCGGCTCATTTGAACTGTCAATATACCCTAGGGTATAATTATGGTTGCCAGGCAACTAATGGTTCTCCATTAGCGCTTGTCATAACTAACAGCGTTTGTAATTGTATTATGGTACAAGTCACCTGTACCATGGGTTTCTAGGGTGCATGGGTTTGTACTCTTTGTGCAGTTATATGTATTCCCAAGGGCGCATATAACTGCCCTCAGAGTACAAATCCATACACCCTAGAAACCCATGGTACAACTATTACTTATACCACATTACATCACATCCAAGGTGTTTGATTGAAGCAGAAGCGGAGTATAAAGGGTCATATACCACGCTTATGTTTTCATGTTTTCACGTATTATGACATCGTAAATAACTGCTGCCTCTGGGAATGCTAGCCCAGCGTTTCTAGGTACCTACTCCACTGATTGGTCAAATGTTGTATAAGCCGGATATACCACGCCTACTCGGAGTATAAACGCGATATACTCGGCTAGGCTGTTTACCCTCGGCTATCGCCTCGGGTAAACCGTCTAGCGGAGTATATCTGCGTTTATACTCCTCGTAGACGTGGTATATCCTATACATATACATACAATTGTCATGTATTATCCTTTAATTAGCTGATAGGGTATATTCTGTACCTTGAATTTTTGGTGCAACTTTTACGTAAAGACAAATCTCTGCAGGATGACAGACTGCACGAGCTACGCTGCATGTGTAACAGTTCCAAATAACATTGATAGTTTATGGGTTTATGATACATTTCACTGAGCAGTAGTTCCAATATTACCTATGCCCATGAACTATTACCAGCTATGAAAGTCTTCCTTACTTACATACAAATTAATACACATGTGATTCTGTTTCTGTTGGTTGGTATTTAATTGAGACTATAGGCCAATGAGGTTATATGAGCACACATGCTCTAATATTTATGCACGTGTTCTTTGTATTAGATAAACCACGCCACCCAGGGCTGTATGGGTTTTAGAGTACATGTACACGAGGGCAATAACAATTAGAGCACGAGGGCGAAGCCCGAGGGCTCTTAGACTAATTGTTATTACACGAGTGTACTCTAAAACCCATACTGCCCGCAGGTGGCGTGATTTAACTGATTTGTAGCCCAATGGCTTCTGTCAGCTTGAGGTAGTACAACACTGAGCGTGTGCAAGTTGTAATCAGTGCTGGATGGTGCGCGTGCAGTGAGTATCTAAGTCCTAGACCACAGGGCAATATATATATATTGCCCCAACCGCAGGGCAATATGAGCGTACTCAAGGCTCTAAGGCATATATTGCCCTGTCGGTACCTTTGTTCCACCCACGCAAAGGGCTACAAGTGGAGTCTGTAATTGCAGTAAAGTATCACTACATTGTACTAGCCTCGCTCCCAAGCCTCCGCATAGCTTTTGTCGCCTGGGAACGAGGCTAACATTGTACCAATGGTGGAAAAAAAAAAAAAAAAAAAAAAACTCTGCCAAGACATGCTGTCTTGAAGTCTATATGCATGCCCTTGAACAGATGGAGCTATGAATTTACTAGGTCTCTTATGCATGTAAACAATGTGGAAGATGTAAATCTAGACAAGGCATTCAGCAATAATACAGACAATTGCAGGACACATGGCTATATCAGAGCTAATTATTAGGCTTGATTTAAATGAACATCACTTTGGCATGTACAAAACAAGAAGCTTAGAGCAAAGACCATCCACTATGTCTCCTTCTGGAATGACGTACTCCCCTGAAATTCTGTGAGGTCCCACCTCAAACAGGTTATTGTTGCTAGTCACCAGGTCCCCGTATCGCCACAGACCCAGGTGTCGGCTTTTACCATGTCTTGCAAAAACAAAGAGGGATTGTAAGAGGTACGTAGAGCTGTCTTGGCTCAGAGAAGAAAGTTTCCGCACGAAAGCTTCTCTTGATGTTGAGTTGCTCTGCAGCTTATAATGTCCTGGAATAGTATGGTTAGCTTCACAGCATTCCAGAAGATATGTGGGGTCAAAAGTGCAGCGATCTGTACGTATAACGAGGGCAAATCCTACCAGTAAGCACCAGTGAGCTTTATGGCCATTTTCTAGGCAAGGGGAGTGGTTTTTATCAGCATCGTAGGGAAGTAGAATGGCTTGATTTTCCAGGAGAGTTTCTAGAAGAGTTTTCAATCCAATGGAGTCAGCATTGGCCACTTTCCCATGACACTGAAGCTGACTTTTGGCAATCCTGAGCATGTACTCCACAGAGAACATCTCTCCTCGCTTAGAGAGGAGGTTCGCCTTCGCAAAGTCCAGCAAGGCATCGGGCTGGCTTCCGGGCGAGACCCGACCCTCGTGGAGGAGCCCCGAGGCCATGCTGAGGGCAACCAACCCACACATGGGGCCACTCTGGATCACAGGGCGGACGTTGTGAACGAACGTGATCACACATCTACTAGGGCCACGATCGCTTGTACTACCGGCACCAGAGGCAGTCACAGCTAGTAATAATGGGGCGAGGAGGTATGGAATCTCTTCCTCAAGCTTCAGTGGCTCCCTGATGTACTGGTGCCCATCATGGCCCTTGGTCAACTCTGAGTCACTGTCCTCACTGCTCAGTAGACACTTACTCCCTTCAGTTGATAAAGACTCACGCCCAGGAGGGGGAGGGGGAGGGGGAGGGGGAGGGGGAGGGGGATTAGTAGTTGCCATAATTCTCACGATTGAGTCATAATTACAGGAGCAGCCCGGAAGCCGTAGCCGCTCAAAGATACTTTAATCACAAATCAGCGCAAGTCGGCCAGAGTCGAGACCCTGCGATGGCTCTGCCGTCTCCAGCTGGTACTAGCAACTACGACTTCCTCTTGAGGAGGCCCTCCGCCCTGCTGGAGGCGCAATACGAGGCAAGCCAGTAGTCGTTGTATACTCGAGTGCTCAACCCCGCCTTTTTAATTGTTTCACAATCCAGCACTTGCTGGTATTCCTACAAGTGTAGCACGTGGAGGCTATAAAAGTGCTTTCGAGCATTAAAAATCGAAGCATGTGAAGTCTACGAGATGGCTGATAGACTGTCGGCTAGCCGTATACGTAGTTACAGTCTGCCAGCTCATATGATGGGCGTGGGGCTTTTTTGGGAAGAGGAAGGCCAGGTCACATTTGAGGTTTGTTTTTGATATGTGTAGTAGTAGTGTATAGCTAGTCTCGTGCCTAAAATAGGGTCTGGGCACGAGACTAGTGTATAGCCACATGTAGCTGGCAAGAGCCTTGGCTAGTGCAACAAATTCCTTATGATATCTGAGATACTCGCGAATACCAAATTTAGAAGTCCATCAAAACACGGTTGCTCAGTTGCTATGAAACCCCCCTCCCCCCTAAGATAATTACCCTCGTCACCCTGAATCTGCCCCACCTCCTTTAATCTTTTCCACACAGTGATCAAACGTTGTCATTGTTTTTCCCTGTGGCTGCAAAATATTATCTGACACAAGACCGTGCAAATTATCTGCTCCAAAGCACCACTATTGTATGGGTTGCACAACCAGTCGATGATTAAAAGCTAAGAATTGACACCGTCTCAGTTTCAAGGTGGTTCCCTGTGACTGTTAACCAGTGGCGTAGCTGCTGCCAATTGTGCTCCCAGTGCCCCACCAACTGGACGGGTGGAGCATTTCGTGCAGTGAGCAGCGGATGCACGAAACTGCTTGTAGCTAACTACTCGAGTACATACATCTGCAGAGTCGTGCCGACTAATAGTTCACTTGTGTGACCCGAATTGGTTTAGCTACAAGTGATTTAGCCAGAAAACGTTTCCGCGCTTCGTGTGCATTCTCACAGAATCTGTTGTATACACATGCGTGCCCAAGCAACTATTTCATCCTGGCTACGCCACTGCAATGTTAACTACTGCTTTGATTTGTACGTATGTTGACCACCACAGTGGCAATTGTGCCCCCCCCCCTCCCTTGTATTGTATGCATCTTCACTCGTGTATGCACAACTTACACAAACATACACACATGCACACACACTCACACACACACACACACACACACACACACACACACACACACACACACATCAGGATGCCATCCTCTCTATCGGCTCCGCTATGACAGCAGTGGAGCTCAGAGATGCGGTGTCCAGTGCCCTTCACCTGGCTCTACTCAATGTGGTATGCACTGTATTATTACTGTACTGAGTACCTCCTTTGCCTTCCTTTGTGGAGTGAGTACTATAGGAACGGTTTTAATTGCGGCAATCTAATATTTGCAAATGTAATTTTTTTTGAAGCTTCCAAAAATTGGAACGCTATCTGCATTATGCAGTATGCACATGCATATTACGCTAACGCAATAGCGCATATAATATAATACGCAGTTTGCGTTCAAAATACGAAAATGCTATGATTTTACTATGCAATTGAAACCAATCTTACGGTATCTAGCTTGAAGATTGGAAGTGATCACGTGCACTGTAGTGGCATGGTATTATAGCTGTGCTGCCTGATGATGTAATAAAAAAGTCTCCAGCGGAGAAGAGCAATAACAATATTCTGCGAGTGATCTTGTCTAAGTGTAGCAGTTTTGAAGTAAACAGCTACCATACCATAGCTTCATGAAATATTTTGCAAGCTCACCGAGACCCAATCTGCGGCACGGTTCCACACTTTCAGACCGTGGTTCTTAGAGAAAGTGTCCCCATCTGTCCCCTCAAAGGTTGTCGAGCCACGAAACATTCTTTAGGCCAGATACTGTAACTCATCATACCTGCTCATTGTAGCTATATATAGCTATTCATGCATGTCAGACATTATGCATTATTGACGTACACATGATCACTCCCAACCTCCTCTGCTTGAGGAGAGGGTCCCCAGTGTACTAAGAGATACAGTGAGTATCTCTTATACATGGGATTAGTAGCTTGTATGGGAACGAGCGTTACAATTACATGTGCAAGCACCTTGTCTCCAGAACTGGCAAGCAGCTTCAGGAACTTACGCAGCAAGGGGTGAAAGAAATTGCATCATGGAAGAAATTTAATTTTGTTTTGCTGCTCCAGTGCATGAGGGCCATTAGTTGGCACTGCTGTTCCACATACGAGGCTGAGTCATAGCGACGTGTACTGACGTTAGAGCTGTGATATTTTCTTCCCCCAGCGCCATTCCCTGGTTCTGCTCCTGGACTTGGAGACCAATGAGCTGGGCTACTTCCAGGCTGACAACACTGTGCGTACCATGCCCAAGTCGGGAGTTGTGTGGTATGGAACCGAGACCGCTGATTTTGTAATGTCAACCACATACACTTAATAACTAACTCTGTGCAACGTTTCACCTGCATTGGTAGTATATGTGCACACATGCACACACACACACACACACACACACACACACACACTCACAGGGATGTTGTTCGTCGCCGCACTCCTGACATCTCCCGTCAAAATATCCCACCTGACGACCCCATCCGGGAGCTGCTTCCTGCCATGGGAATCTTGGACAAGAATCAAGTCGGTAGGTGGCAAGATGTGAGAAGATAGTGGAGGGTTGATGCCTAGTGGATGGATGGGTGGCAAGATGTGAGAGGATGGTGGAGGGTTGATGCCTAGTGGATGGATGGGTGGCAAGATGTGAGAGGATGGTGGAGGGTTGATGCCTAGTGGATGGATGGGTGGCAAGATGTGAGAAGATGGTGGAGGGTTGATGCCTAGTGGATGGATGGGTGGCAAGATGTGAGAGGATGGTGGAGGGTTGATGCCTAGTGGATGGATGGGTGGAGGAGGGGAGCTGTAATCAATGGATGGCTGTGGTAGGGAATCTAGGGATGCTTATGGGATGGGTGGCTGTGCTTTGGTGCATGCTACTAAGTTGGAGTGTTGTGTTTTTCTCAGTAGACTGGCTAGTCACCTTCCCAGCAATCCCATGTTATATAGGTCCTGACATACTTTGTACATGTACACACACACACACACACACACACACACACACACAGTTGTGTTGTCCCCCCTTGTTGAGAAGAGGGGCCAGAGGGTTGTAGCTCTGTTGATGGTGAGGATGTAACGGTAACTGGGGTGTTCTCCCATGCGGTTCTGACTGCTTAGATATGATAGATAAACATGAACATTAACCTACAGTGAAGTGTGTGTGTGCGTGTGTGCGTGTGTGCGTGTGTGTGTGTGTGTGTGTGTGTGTGTGTGTGTGTGTGTGTGTGTGTGTGTGTGTGTGTGTGTGTGTGTGTGTGTGTGTGTGTGTGTGTGTGTGTGTGTGTGTGTGTGTGTGTGTGTGTGTGTGTGTGTGTGTGTGTGTGTGTGTGTGTGTGTGTGTGTGTGTGTGTGAATGTGGAGAGAGGACCACTATGAATCAACCTGGCTAAGATGAGCACTCAGTTACTACATCTTATTTGCATATATGGACAGATGCCACATGCTGTCACCCACACACACTCCGCAGGCTGTTTGTGAAGAACCCGCTGAAATGCACAAAGAGAGACTGTACATGCTGGAGAGAAACGTACGCTCAAACCCTCTACAGTGTCTGACATACCGACCTCTGCGTTCTGTGTCATGGGAAGAAGCTAAAAATGAGACAGCCTTTGCTTCGGGGCTGTGGATATCTTCTTATGGTGTAGTGAGTTGGTGTGCTCTTGCTCTAGGTTCTTGTGGCAGCTTCTCGGGTGCTCAAGCACGTCGCTGCGGAGAAGGAGCGATCGAGGGCAGAAGACATGCTCAGGGTGTGCGGTACGTGTGGTGGCTTTAACCATGTACTTGAATTTGGAAATGAGTTCGGCTTTTCTTCAGAAAAGGATAACTTGTTTCATACTAGTTTCATGTAATGATGTCTTATTCTGGCTACATTCAGAATGTTTAGTTACAGCCATACCTACACCCACACCCACACCCACACAAACACACCCACACCCACTCTCTCTCTCTCTCTCTCTCTCTCTCTCTCTCTCTCTCTCTCTCTCTCTCTCTCTCTCTCTCTCTCTCTCTCTCTCTCTCGCCCTCTCTCTCCCCACACATACACAGGGGAACTGATTGATCTTGACATTGCATCACTCTCTGTGAAGATCTTAAAGCATGTGAGTCTCACTCTTGATCACACCAGGAGCCCAGGCTATAGCAACGTGATACCCGGATCCCAGGCTATAGCAACCTGATATCCAGATCACAGGCTACAGCAACTGGATCACAGGCTACTGCAGGCAGTCTCATGCCTATCCCACACTTTTAGAAATTGTGAACTACTTTAGAAATAACCAAATTAGCATTTTGTACACCTGCTAATTTTCGGAGCTTCAGAGAAAAAATTATGCAGTAGATAGGAGCCCTCTAGACTGTACATGTAGGCCTTTCTGGGAAATCTTGTCAGCATGAAGACGTGCTTTGCCTTTTCTACTCACAGTTGAAGTCCATTCTGGATGCTGAGATGTGCCTGCTGTTCCTCATTGATGATGGAACCAATGAGTTAGTGCTGCAGGTGAGGTTACAATAATGTATCATGTGAGATCACATGACTCTCTGTGTAACGATACCTTTGGCCTCGTGGGACAGGTGTTTGATGATCTGCCACTGGACAAGGAAATTCGAATACCCGTAAGTCTGCATATACAACTTTTAGGTTTGAAAAAAGCAAACTGGCAAATCTAGGGAACTGTTTATGTGCATGATGGCTTTAACGATAGACTTCTTCTAGCAGACTACCAGCTATCCTCACTGCTCTCTAGTAAAATCCATAATAAGTTTTTTATTACCTACATGTAAGTAAGCTGGTGACAGTAGTTTTGTTGCCTCAGAAATTATTGAAGTACGTTAAGGCTCTGCTCTCGTGCCGGCATCAATAATTCCCGTCATGCGATGGAGCTGCTATATTCAGCTTGGTTAGGTATTAGGTGTAACTTGTAGTGGGTGTTAAGCACATACATGTATGTGCGTACCACATGTCACTTTTCTGCCCCACCAGATAACTGAGAGCTTGTATGGTCGCTGCCTCACTGGAGAGACTGTCAACATCGGTGATGTGTCGAAGGTGTGGAGGGGAGGGGGGGAGGGGTGTCAGTGAATATGTTGTGTTTGCTGGGCTGTTCAAACCCTAAGCTGTGATCTTTGGGAGTTGGAGAGCTTGTGTGCGATTGTACATGTATGTTGTTCTGTTTCACAGGATATGAGATTCAACCCAGAGATTGACCTTGTGAAAGGTATTCAATGTAGTCTCTAGTATGGTAGTTTGACTCTCTCCTCCTCCTCCTCTGTTCCCTTTCGTTCGATCTCCCCTCCCATCTCTCTCTCTCTCTCTCTCTCATCCCTTCATTTTTTTCTCACTCTCTCCTCTCCCTCAATTTTCTTTCTCACCCCTTTTCTCTCCCACTCTCCCCTCTTTTCTCTCTTTCACTCACCCTTTCCTTCTCTCTCTCACTATCCTCTCTCTTTCTCTCTCTCTCACTCTCCCCTCCCTTCTTTTCCTGTCCCTCTCTTTCCTCCCCCTCTCCCTTGCTCTTCACTCACTCACTCACCCACCCACCCACCCACGCACTCACTCACTCACTCACTCACTCACTCACTCACTCACTCACTCACTCACTCACTCACTCACCCCCTCCATAGACTTTGAGCCCAGCTCTCTGCTCTGTATGCCAGTGAAAGTCCCCCAGCCTTCAGAAGGCAAGGTCATTGCTGTAGCGGCTGCCTGCCACAAGGAAAAGAACGTAGTGTAAGTGGATCAGCAGCGCAATTCTCTCCTCCCATTTGAAATGAATTCGGATTTTTTTATGCGTGTTGACGAATGTAGTGGCTATCGATAGGGCTATAATATTGTCCAAAAAAATTATGTAGATGTCTACATACTAGCATTCCTACACAGCTAGCAAAAAAGCTGGGGGTGGAGGGGAGGGGAGGGGAGGGGAAAGACGAATTGACTGCTACTCATTGTCCTACACACATAACTCCCGTGCTTACCTCCTACAGTTTCACTTCTCGGGATGTGGACAACATGAGCTTTGTGCTGCGTTTCTCCTCCAATGTCCTGGCCAACACGCTGGCCTACGAGAGGGAAAGGGTCCTCAAGAAACAGAACGAGGCACTCTTGCAGGTGGCTAGAAAGCTTTTCACCTCCCTCGGTGAGCTACTGTCAGATATGTACTGTATCGTAAATCGGGAAATTTTCGGCATTAATACATTTTTGTTGGTACCATACAACAACAAAAATAAAAACGCTAACTCTTCTATGCATCAAACATCGACCACTAACGCTAATAAAACAATGCGAAAATTTAATGGACAAATATTATTACAAGCAGGAGTTTTTTGATCACATGTATTATGTTGTGATGAAGACTCAAGACATGGCTGATGCCAGTTATTGCTTGTGCGAGTCACGTGATTATGTTGCTCCATCCACACAGATAACTTGGATGTGCTTCTTAGCGAAATCATGCATGAAGCTCAGAACATCACACACTCCGAAAAGTAAGAAAGGAAGTATCAAGGTGTTTTTGTACTATGCTCATCTCCCTCCCTTCTCCTCCCCTCCCCTCCCCTCCCCTCCCCTCCCCTCCCCTCCCCTCCTCTCCTCTCTCCAGGTGCTCTCTGTTCCTCCTAGATGACCAGAGAACAGAGCTGGTGGCCACTGTCTTCGATAGTGACCTGCCAGTAAAGGTGGGACAAATTTAATACTGTATGTATTAGTTAGTAAGGCTTGTGCTCTTCCTGGCTGGGCATCGTGCACCCATTCCGTGTATTTTGACCCTAGCTCTCTCCACTTAGCCTCGAACCCAGGCCTTCCCCGCACTCACAAGAATAAGAGTGCAGGGAAGGCCTGGGTTCGAGGCTACTATCCAGTATCTACATTGTGAACTCTTCAAGAGAAGGAAGCTTTCTGAGAGAGTAAACAAATCCTGAAAAATCGGGACCCAGCTGGGGATTGAACCCAGGACCTTCTGAATACTAGTCAGATGCTCTTACCAATTGAGCTACTTGAGCCCCCTTGGCAGAGGAGCAGTAGGCAAGCTTTATATAGCTACTAACCCGCTAGTAACACTTGCCAGCCAATTCCAACTGTAATTACTCTCTTATTATAGGCCTCTCCCCCATCTAAACACGAGAAACGTGCTACACCCAAACTTAGCCTGGATGTGTGCATGTATTATGGGTATGGTGTATTGCCCTGGCTAGCCTCATCTTCAATCTTTTACCTTATACACTTGTAAACAAAGTAGATGAGGTAAAGTGGAGTACTTTTTTGCACATGCGGGGAAGGGCCCAGGCTTTGTTTGGGACAAGCCGTGTGTTTTGTACGTATACCCACTGAATTCCTGCATGTCAACTTTGTTCCTAGGACAATCAAGAGCCCCTGCGGATCCCGGTGGGGCAAGGCATCGCTGGCTACGTGGCCAAGACTGGTGAGTAGAGGCTGGTGCGTGTCTTTAGTAGTGGAACCAGACAGGACAATGAATCTTCTGAACCCAAGTCAGCAGCACAAACAAACATTACTTGTGACAGAACCTCTCTATTCTGGGTATTCAGGACGCTTTACAAAGCCCCGAATACACTTTTATGTTATATTATCCACTAAAATGACCTCTAAACAGGAGACTTTACTTTGTCGTGAAGGTTTTGGATAGAGGGATTCCACTGTACATGTAGTCCCTCAAGGTAGCTAAGGATGTAGCACCTATTGGGGTTCAGCACCTCTTACAGAGCAAGCTATATATACTGGTACAAGACCTAATGCGTACAGCAGTAATGTTTGAGCGTGCTGAACCCCAACAGGTGCTTCCTCCTCACAATACTGTATGTCATTGTGCTCTTTAGGGAAGTCTGTCAACATTCGTGATGCCTACAAGCATCCCAAGTTCTTCAGGGATGTGGACAAAGCCACCGGTTTCCATACGAGGTAACTCCCACCGTGTCCTTCCCTTCCCTGCCCTCCCTCCTCTTAGCCCCCCTTCCACCTTTCTCCCCTTTTCCTCCATTGTAGTAAATACCGTACTTTCTGCCTGCAGGAATATCCTCTGCTTCCCAATCACCATCAACACTGGAGGTACATGTATAGCAAAGCATAATCATGATAACGCACCACTTGTTCATCTCAAGGGTGACTGCACTGGGATTTGAATTATAGCATGACAGATATTACTAGAATTTGGCAAAGAAGTTTCCTGTAGGCACTAATAATCTGTTCTTCTACAGTCACAACTTTGAAGTTGTGACTGTAGAAGAACAGATTATTAGTACCTATTGGAATAAGGTGTATGCCAAATTCAATCTCTCATTTCATGTAGTGTATTCATGTGGTGTATTGCTTACCTCTGCTTTGTTCTTATTTTTTCTCAGAGGTGGTGGGTGTAGCACAACTCTGTAACAAAGTTGGAGGTAAGGCCATCTTAGACCGTATTATGAGGTAAAACCTGCTGGGTGTTTAGTAGGTTAAAGCCCTCTATCCTATACTTAGGTTATTCACCGCTTTGACCTTGCCTATTTGTAAACGAGTCACAAAAACCTAATAATTTAGTAGACGATTTTATGTTTTATCATGTGGAACCTGATTTGTGACAGTGGAGAATTGCATGCACAGTGTAGTTGCTCACTAGCTGTGGCTCCTGGCTACCTATCTTCCTTCTCCCTTCTTCCTTCTCTCTAGCCAAGTTCTTCACCAAGTACGACGAAGAGCTCGCCATGACCTTTGCTGTGTACTGCGGCATCAGTATCTACCATGTAAGAGTTGTTGTAGTGGGGCTAGAATAATGCTTTCTGCTTCAGTGGTATGTGTGTCGGGATAACCTCGTTCCCAGTCTCCACTGCCAACATTTTGGAAGAAAGTGGCACTATTTTTTTCCAACATGCAAACAAAGGTTGGTAATGGAGACTGGCAATGAGGCTATGTCAGGAGCATTATGAGCTCTGGAAGCACATGTATAGAGTGGTAGTAATAACAGTCACTACAGACTACTGTATAGAGTGGTATGTAGTGGTAGTAATAACAGTCACTACAGACTACTGTATAGAGTGGTAGGCAGACTGCTGTATAGAGTGGTATGTAATGGTAGCAATAACAATCACTACAGACTACTGTATAGAGTGGTAGGTAGACTACTGTATAGAGTGGTGTAGGTAGACTACTGTATAGAGTGGTAGGCAGACTACTGTATAGAGTGGTAGGTAGACTACTGTATAGAGTGGTAGGTAGACTACTGTATAGAGTGGTATGTAATGGTAGCAATAACAGTCACTACAGACTACTGTATAGAGTGGTAGGTAGACTACTGTATAGAGTGGTAGGCAGACTACTGTATAGAGTGGTAGGTAGACTCTGTATAGAGTGGTAGGTAGACTACTGTATAGAGTGGTAGGTAGACTACAGACTACTGTTTTAAGCAGCCATGGTGACTAAACTTCCAGGGGCCGGATTATAATTTCTCCCTCCCTCCCTCCCTCCCTCCCTCCCTCCCTCCCTCCCTCCCTCCCTCCCTCCCTCCCTCCCTCCCTCCCTCCCTCCCTCCCTCCCTCCCTCCCTCCCTCCCTCCCTCCCTCTCTCCCTCCCTCCCTCCCCCTCCCTCCTCTCTCTCTCTCTCTCTCTCTCTCTCTCTCTCTCTCTCTCTCTCTCTCTCTCTCTCTCTCTCTCTCTCTCTCTCTCTCTCTCTCTCTCTCTCTCTCTCTCTCTCTCTCTCTCTCTCTCTCTCTCTCTCTCTCTCTCTCTCTCTCTCTCTCTCTCTCTCTCTCTCTCTCTCTCTCTCTCACAGTCCCAGCTCTACAGTGACATGCTGCAGTCTCGAAGCAGGAGCAAAGTGGCCACAGAGCTCATGATCTACCACATGAATGTTTGTCCAACCAATATCCTAGCTGCATGTATTCAGTGGAACCCCTCTATTGTGGACACCTTGGGCTTCTGTATAGAGAGATGTCCTCATTTCAGGGGTAAATTGAGCATATTTGGTAGCCTCGTTCCCAGGCTGGGCAGAGAGTCTGGGAACGAGGCTACATATTTGGGACGTAGCAAAATGCCCTTAATACAGAGGTGTCCTTTTTCGGGGTGTCCTTTAAGAGAGGCTCCACAGTAGTGCCCTAGCTAGAACCCAGTTGGTGTTCTCCAAGATCTTTAGTCCTAAGCCATCACTCCTCTCCCCCTCCCTCCCCTCCCTCCCCTCCCCCCCCCCTCCCCCATGCACTCTACTAGATCCCAGACGAAGAGGTGGAGCGACTATCCCGTGCCGAAGTCCCCTCTGCACAGCACTACAGCCAGCAGATCTCCAGATTCACCTACTCCCCCAGAAATATCCAAGAGAGTGACACCATCATGGTGGGTGGGGCCTGGCCGGTAGCATCCTTGATTCCCCCTTCTCCCTCCCATTGCCCTCCTCTTGTCCCTGTCTTTGTCCCTCTCCTAGCTTTATTGATCCCTCAACATTTAAATATAGGATAGTGCCCTCAGGTAGGTATCTTAGCTGTTTTAGAGACCATAGGATCGATTGCTACCTAGAATGCCCTTGGTGATTATAGGTAGCATCCATAAGGACTCTAAACAGCTGCGTGTAAGATACCTGCCTGAGGGTGCTAACTAGCTTTGACCATGGCTCCAGCTATCAATTTCCCTGTATGAAATATGAATTTTTGTCTTATATATTTAAAGACCTCATTAAATTCAAAAGATCAAAGCATACCATATACATGTACATTTTGTACATGTAGTCTAGAGTTACATGTATTCATGCCCAGATGTAAAAGGTAGCCAATAGGCTGCACCAATCTTTGCAGTATACGTGTTATAGCCTTGAGCTCTCTCTCTCTTTACCGGCCAGGCGGTGCTCAGCATGGTGAACGAGATGGGACTGATCAAGAGATGGAGGCTACAGAAAAACACATTGGCCAGGTGAGCACGGTCATGTGCAACACACTCTCGAACACTTCTAGCATGCCCTGTCCCCCCTCCCAGATTCGTACTAATGGTGAAGCGAGGCTATCGCAACCCGTCCTACCACAACTGGTCCCACGCCTTTGCTGTGGCGCACTTCAGCTACCTGCTCTTCCAGAACTGTGAGCGCCTTGGGCTACTCTCTGACATCGAGATCCTGGCCCTGTTCTTCTCCTGCCTCTGCCACGACATCGACCACCGGGGCACAAACAATGCCTTCCAAGTCTCCTCTGTGAGTGAGTGAGGGAGTGGGTGAGTGGGTGAGTGAGTGAGTGAGTGAGTGAGTGAGTGGGTGAGTGGGTGAGTGAGCGAGTGAGTGAGTGAGTGAGTGGGTGGGTGGGTGGGTGGGTGTGTGGGTGGGTGGGTGGGTGAGTGAGTGAGTGAGTGAGTGAGTGAGTGAGTGAGTGAGTGAGTGAGTGAGTGAGTGAGTGAGTGAGTGAGTGAGTGAGTGGGTGGGTGGGTGGGTGGGTGGGTGAGTGAGTGAGGGGGTGGGTGGGTGGGGGGGAGGGAGGGAGGGAGGGAGGGAGGCTATAGAGCTTTTTTGACGTCTTGTATAGTAATGTTAATTTGCTTATTTCAGACATGAAGATTAACATATCATATTACAAAGAATGTTTTCTTCTCCTCAGAACTCTGTGCTAGCATCTCTCTACCACACCGAGGGCTCTGTCATGGAGGTACATTGTATATGTGGCAAGGCTTAGCATGTAAACTATGGTTTGCTAGGGAGATAACTGTTGATAGGCCAGTGAATTCACTGATGTTCAACCACACACACACCCCTCCACACACACACACACACACACACATACACACACACACACACCACTCCCCCCCACACACACACTCCCCCTCCCCAACACACACACACACACACACACACACACACACACACACACACACACACACACACACACAGAGGCACCACTTTGCTCAGACTCTGTCCATTCTCCACTCAGAAAAGTGTGACATCTTTCGAGGTCTCTCACCTCAGGTAAGTCGGTAAGAAAATGTCTTCCACTAGATGCACTTTCCTTGAATTTATGCACCCATACATGTATGTGTAGTGCTGATACATACTCATACTGCCGGACTAGCAGACTACATAACCTCGCTCAATGACATGCTTTTCTTGTGTAATAGCCTAATACTTTATTCCCTTTTGTCTAGATGTCTTTTTATCCATTCACACGCACACACACACGCACACGCACACGCACACGCACACGCACACGCACACGCACACGCACACGCACACGCACACGCACACGCACACGCACACGCACACGCACACGCACACGCACACGCACACGCACACGCACACGCACACGCACACGCACACGCACACGCATGCACACACATGTACTCGCACACGCACACATACACACATGCACACACACATGCACATGCACACACACTTGCACACACGCACGCACACATACGCATGCACTCACACACACACACACACACACACACACACACACACACACACACACACACACACACACACACACACACACACACACACACACACACACACACACACCAGGACTATAAGCGTGTGCTGGACTTGATGCAGCACAACATCCTAGCCACTGACATTGCCAACCACCTCCGGCATATGAAGGAGATTGAGCACATGGGAGAAGGTCAGCTAGTACTCATCATCACTCATGCTTTGTACAGTGGGTTGTTCATATTGTAGTGTACAGCTTAAAACCAGACTAGTTTGTGTGCAGCATGTATGATATATGAGTGTTACGCGTTGGCACCAGCAAGAAAGCCGCCATCATACATTTTTAAGGAAGGACCTCAATATTGTTGGAGTAAACCATTTGGGTAGTTGAAAACGACAAACATAAGTCTAATGGGCAGCAGTTTTCATATTTAGCATCTATAATGACCATCCAGAAAATGAAAGTTTGGCCTTCAAGAGGGTACTAGCATGTGTGTGTGTTCTACATGTTAGGATTTGATACATCTTCCAAGGCAGTGAATCTGCTAGCCATGCGAAAATGAGAATTGTACAAGGGAGGTGGGCTAAACAGAATAGAAATTGCGTAGTTATTATTCAATAGAATCTGCATAGTGCTGAACACATAGCCTCGTTCCCAGGGCCGCGACTTTCTCGGATACAGTGACAGGGCCTGGTAGCTATAGTCATGTGATCAACTTCTGTTATTAGCTGCTTCGAAAGACGGCTGCTTTTCTCTACATTTTACCAGAGACTTTGTTTCAGCGGTTAGTCAATGACGAACGGGCTGTGAAGAACGGCTACAAGAAATATAGATTCACTACCTGCTTCATATGTTGTTGCAAATTGCAGCTATACTTGTCCACGCCTGTAATTACCATTCTATTACCTTTCTGCTCTTGGCCTCATGCACGATCCCAGACCCTGTGATACAAAATTCGTGTACTGGGCTATCCTTTTTATTCCTACCTACACATGCATATGGATCTGCGCACATAGATATGCCATGGACATGTAAAAATATACACACATGCACACACACACATACATGTACACATAAACACACACATGCACACACACACACACACACACACACACACACACACACACACACACACACACACACACACACACACACCTCTCTAGTTGGCTTTGACTCCTCCAACCCTGCACACCATGAGCTGCTGTGCTCACTTCTAATGACATCATGTGACCTCTCAGCGAACTGTAAAGACTGGGAGAGTACAAAGTCCATTTGTGTGAGTCACTTCAGCCACGTTCCCATGAAGACCCTTTTGGCAGACTGTGGGCCTGGCACATGTAACTAGTAAATCTCACTTGACTATTATACTACACGTGGCAGAAAAAAAAAACCGAATGGTGGCTGCCTTATGCTAGCGATACACCACCAATCTATTGTGCAACTGAGCCCCAAGGGGGGAGTAGCTATACTACGTGTAAGTGAAGGTCCTCTTGTTGTATGCTTGAGAACTGCTACTGTCCTTATATCCTCGAACCCTATACAACATGCACATGAAGATAAAGTACCAGGCTGGCAAATAGTACATCGACAAGGGTCTGGGAATGAGAATATGGCCTTGTGGACTGGCATGCAGCCAGGCTACCTTCACCGTGGTGATACGTGTAGTAACTAGGATACATGTGCAGTTCAGATTGGAATGAATAATTCCTTGGTTTGAAAAAAGTAAATTAAAGAAGTAAATTTACTTGCCCTTTTATATCATTGCCGAGCGCCTTAGCGCGAGGCAACTAATCCTGCATCGCATCTCAGCATGTATGTATCACACTTAGGAATGCAATTATACTGCGTACTGCGCATGGCGTGGCCGGCCCTTTTGTTTGTGGCTCAATTCTCATGTTCTACTTCCACGTGTTCTCGCGAGACTAGATGGTGAGACGAGTGGGGAAGGGGCTAGGCATCTTGCTACACTACGCAAATGAAAGCAACGAGTGGCAGACAAAACCGAAGCTATATAAAAGACCAAAGAGTGCGGAGTCACAAGACCAGAGGTGCGTACACTTACTAGCTAGCAACTCTTGCTCTTTTTCATTGGCACAACCGCATGAAACGAAAATAACGAGAGGCAGACAAAACCGAAGCTATATAAAAGACCAAAGAGTGCGGAGTCACAAGACCAGAGGTGTGTACACTTACTAGCTAGCACTCTTGCTGTTTTTCATTGGCACAACCGCGTGAAGTTTCGCCTTTGGAGAAGGATGCGCCAGCTTACGTAGATCGTCGAATTAATATGCACGTGTGCATACCAAACTGTACCTACTGAATGCAAGTGCACGAGGCTTACACTGCGTATGCGTATCTCTAGTTAACTGTTGCTGTGTGTGCCTATGACATCATAATGTTGTGCATATGAGTTTCTGCATGCATACTGGAAAATGACCATTACGTCATAGGCAGTGATATTATAACACTCAGGTGTACACAGAGTAATGTTGCTTATTGTTCCTCCTGTAGGACTTGATTTACACCGAGTTCTTCTCACAAGGAGATCTTGTGAGTTACATTGATCTGTAGTATATATCTGTACATTATACATGATTGTTAGGGTGACACTATTGCAGTAGTTGTTTTCTACAAGATGTTATCACAAGCTTTGGTTTTCTACAGAAATGCTACAGCTCTCTACAATAGTTCTAGTCAGATCAATTTTAGCTGGGGTTTTACGGCATAACAATACCATACGACTGAGGTCTTGCTGAGAATAGACTGAGCACATCTTTGTCAAATACGACTGAGGTCTTGCTGAGAATAGACTGAGCACATCTTTGTCAAATACGACTGAGCACATCTTTGTCAAAACTAGCAAATATGCTTAAAACTCTGTCATGGCGTGTTTGAATCAATTAACAGTGGTTTTTTATTTTTTTATTTTTTTTGTTGGGGGGGGGGGGGGAGGAGTTTTCTTTGAAATAGTGAACATCCTTCTAGGGGGGTCTGGGGCCAGGATTTTATTTTGCAAAACAACTACCCTGAGATTGAGTTTGTGTTCAAACTACATGTACCTGCCATTTAATTATGACATCATATCATAATGGGCCCAGCCCCCTGTATGAAACCCTGGACATCATTATGTTATTTGGCCATCACTATTCTAGGTTAGCTTAAGCCTGGGTAGTGTTGCGTCTTTCATATCTCAAATGAGCATTCATGTAAGGGCATGTTTTATTGATGAAGTCAACTTGGTACTGTGGTTTTGTGCCATGCAAACGAGTGTCGTTGAATTCACAGTTTCTGACTCCGGAACACAATTCCTTTTCTCTCTCTTGATGTCTCTCTCATGCAGGAGAAGGCAATGGATATGGCTCCCAGTGAGATGATGGACCGGGAGCGTGCCTTCATCCCCGAGCTGCAGCTTGGATTCCTTGACGGCATTGCAGGGCCTGTCTACAAGTGAGACTCCACTGCATAATTACTGAAGTCCAAAACCAACTCTGGCCAGATTCTGGAGTTCTTCTCTACAATGTAGTGGTAGTATCACACTACAATGGATTCACTGTAATGTAAAGGCCTCATTCCAAGTCGTTCCTTTTCAGCAGAAGCATGTATAGTGTTGCGTCTTTATATGTAGTACGGTACACCCTTTACGACCTGATTAATTTCTAGCTCATATAAACGAGTAGCGTATTCATACAAATAATATAAGCTTCTTGTTTACAACCCCCCCATACATACAACAACACACACACACACACACACACATTTTCACACACACACACACACACACACACACACACACACACACACACACACACACACACACACGCACGCACGCACGCACGCGCTCACATATACACTCAGGGTGCTGGCAAAGGTATTACCTCAGACTGGAGTAGTGTACGAGTCTCTAAAACAGAACAGAATGAAGTGGGTGGAGCTTAAGAAGGAGGGCAGGAAGCCATCTGATACAGACACTGACCTAGTATGACCACCACTCATGATAGACTGTGTGCTGTTTGTCCGGCTTGAGAAGTTGACATACAGCATCATTTGTTGTTGTTTTTTATATACTGCAAAAAAATCCGCAGATTCTGTATTGTAGTATAATATATAGCAAAGAATCTTGCCGTTTTACACTCATGCTTGCACACCAGTTTGTGTGGGCGTGGTATCCCTCAGAGTGTCTTACTGTTTACCTGGTGGGACGTACCATTCCAACATGTGCCAACCTGGACCCGGAATCAAAATTAATGCTATTTTCGATTCTTATCCACTATCTCAGAGTGGCTATTCCCCAGAACCTATTAATTTACAGGTTTCATACGTGTCGTCGAGTAATCAATTTCCGGCACGTGCAAACCAAACCCATAAGCAAATTTAAGATTTTACCGAGCTAATAAGACTATGTCGAAAACCTGGAGTGCTGAGCGTCAGTATAGGTTGCAGTTTCCTCAGAAACTGATTGAGGTTCAGCACCTGCAGTTCGGGTGCTGATCGACTGATTGGAGGGCAGAGTACAATGTCAGTTTTTGTAATATCAGAACCATGCAGTGTAGACTAACTCGGCAATGCTTGTTTATAGCATAATTTGCTATAATATTGCAATACGTCTGCATCAACTGATTGAGTTTCAGCGCCTAAACTGAAGTGCTGAACTTCTGTAGATTATGGCCATTAGCCAGCCCAGCAACTGATTGCGGCTCTGCAGGTTACAGCTATATATAGCAGTCTAGCAACCGATGGAGGTTCAGCACATAATACTTAGGTGCTGAACTTCAGTAGGTTACGGTTTTACCAGAAACCGTAGTCACGTACCTACTACGAGGCTACAGAAACCGCGGGTACTAGGTGTCAGCTACATGTCATGATGATGAAAAATGAGAAGAAAAAAAAGAGGGAGGCCACACCTCTTTGCTTCCCACCTAGCCCATGGCATTCCCCCCCTGACTGTAAAAGCCCGAGGGTGTACGGCGCATCACCTCCACCAGCCAAACTAGCCAGGGATTCCTCCCAAGGGACTATCAGGAACCGAGGCCACATGCCCTCGCTTGGTCTCCCATCAGGAAGGACTCCGGTTTTTTGAGGAAGGATCAAGGGAGGAACCCGGACGGACCCTAGGCCGTATCGTCCGAGACCACGGTGGAAGTTTTCCTTCCACACTTACCAACCTCAACCGGGCTTCCCGAAAGAAGCGACCAGCACTCGACCAGACCTTTTGCGCACCCCGAAGGGTACTGGGTCTGGCCACCGGCTGACAGCCAATAAATGGCTGCACCAGAGGAGCCAACTCGGCCTTACTCTAGTGTCTTCCCAAGGCAATTTGCATGTACTCACAGCGATGAACTCTGCGAGGTGACCCGAAGTGAAACGCTGAAGGGCCGCTTTTTATACCCCCACTGTTGTAATTTGATTATGGGTTTTGCTTGCGATACGGCGCGGCAGCAACTGATTGCTCAGCAGCTGTGTTTCTGAGGATAATACCATAGCCCCCCCCCCCCCCCCCCCCCCCCCCCCAAATCTTGCAGCACGGCTACGTAACAGATCAGAGCGGGGGCCGGGGGGGGGGGGGGGGAACGCGAAGTTTCCGGAAACCCCCCATTCAGTAATATGCAAGGCAGGCTGGCCCAGGCTGAGTGCCACTGGGAGCTGGCTGGCCTCGCGAAACTACTGCCGGCCGTCTTGCAGCAGTGTAACGATCTGTTGAATGTTCAGCAGCAGCTCTGCCTCGCGGTTTCATCACCACAGGTAGTCTAGACTAGACTAAACCAGCGGGTCCGACCCTCAAATTAAGGTCTGGGGCGGATTATCAGTCTGAGCAGCAAGACAAGCACTGAATAAATTGATCCATTATCATACTATTACAGTGCTTTTGCGGTTACATGTACTGCTGCCTCAATCTGTCAGTATAGTTTTCAAAAGTTAGGGTCAGACAAACGGGAGGGGGGAAACTAGCTAGCTGCATTGAATGAGTGTCGACATACAGGATATAGTGAGTGCACATGAGCGGGCACTACCCATTCAACTTCCTGCCAGACCAATACGTAGCCACGTCCAATATTTTTAGAAGTAGCAATGTTGTAGCCTCATACCCAGGCCTTCCTGCGAAAATGCAGTGAGGGAAAAGGCCTGGGTATGAGGCTGGCAATGTTGTCATATAGAATTTCCTTTTTGACTTTGGAGACTATTTTGCTGGTAGATCTTACAGCCATGAATACCAGTAATTTTACCACTTCCGGGTATGTGTATTGCTGTACATGATTGAGTGTGGCTGCCAGTTTTTTGTGGAGACAAGAATATTTTGACGTAGCCTATATCTGGTATAAAATATAAACTCTCCATTTTGTAGGAGCTGGCACAGGAAGTAAGGATCTGAGGTATTCCTGTAATTGAAATTATTAGGGTAAGCCACAAATATATTTAGTAGTATTTACATGGCTGCCAAATGTAGATTAAAGTAAACTTCCCTTCATGGTAGCTAACCCTGAAGTGCGGCTTTTGAAGGTAGTTAGTGATCTACATGCATCTATGGCTTCTAGGAGCGCATAATGACGTAAGAAAAAGGTAAGAGAGTAGGAGCGGGAAGCGCCCACGCGAAAGATTGAATTTCGGAAATTTACCCACGGTAGATCTGTTACTATTTTGGGCACGCACGTGCCTCGAGTCCATCAAAGAAACAACGTTGTTTGCTGGACTAGACAGCTCTTGCACACATTACAACAGTGAATCTTACCATAGAATCGAGCGAATACGTTTGTGTAGCTGTTAGTGATCATTTATCTGCCAACCGTTGTGCTACAGGCGGAGGTACGGACCTACAGACCAGCAAAACAACACCTACTCATCGGATTACTCTTACCAGGCTCTGAGATTTGATTCTGAAGATGCTGTACTTAGTGAAGACAAGTTCAAAAGCGGCAGTTAATTGTCACCGTCACTGAGAGTTGCCTTGGTATTGACGCCACTGGCCAGCAAGCGCTTGACAGTGAAGAGTCGCATGCGGTTTTGTCGGGGTTGCTGAACGTTGTAGGGAGTAGTATCGCGTTACTAGACGGCTGTGACCTGTTTCAAGCTATTCACAAGCTAACAGTCTAGAGCACGTGCGTGCCCAAAATCACATTCTTACAACAACTATATAGGCCTTGCCCAAATATGCCAGCATAATTTTGGGTAGAAAATAGCATCATGAATATTATGCCAGTATACATTGATGCTGTGGTTTTATGTGCCATTATGGTTGGTAGTATTGCTCATTCTCTTCAGGAAATCTGTCAACCTTCGCTATGACTACCAGCATGCCAAGTTCTTCAGGGATCAGAGGTATTCCTGTTGTTGCAATTAATTAGGTCAGCCACAATATTAAGTAGTTGCATGGTAGACTAATGTAGTAAACCAAGATTAAGTGACCTATACTTCATGGTAGCTACATTTACCCCTTAAGGGTGGCTTTTAAGTAAAACAACTTACCGTATAGAGCCAAATTTTCGAGGCGCATAATTTTCGCGGTTTTGCGGATTGGCCTCCAACTGCGAAAATTAAGCTCGTGAAATGTTTCGTCGTATATATACGCGTGTACACAAAGCATCCTTGGTTCGCAAATTTTTTTTCCGCGAAATGTTCAGTATGACCAAACCACAAAAATTGTGTGCCTTGAAAAATTGCCGCCATACGGTATTTAACTACTGATCTACATGCATCTATGGCATGCTAGTAGCTATTCGAGACCAACTTAAAGTGAGCCTTGTGCTATACGTAATCCTGAGAAGCCAGTTGGTTATGAAAAGACAATAACAAAAAACACTATAGCTGATACAAGAAAAAGGTTATACCTACAAAACATAATAGGGTAGAAACGTGTATTGCTGCCTTATGTATTGACATTGGTGAATAATGATGTTGACACAATGTACAGCTCAGCAAATTGTGTTAAAACATCCTACATGTGCATGTATAAAGGAGGCATGGGAGGTGGTCTGAAACTACTGAACGTAGAGTTCAATTACTTCAAGAGGAGTATCTTCCCGGCTCCTTGTCACACCAGGTCGCAATATACGATTGCCTGTTCGGAAGGAAGCACACAGTCTCACATCTATATTATCAGTGGTGGGTGCAATGTCTGTGCGGAAGTAGGGAGGTCTGTTGAACTGACAGCAAGTGTTACGTCGCCCGCAACCTCTACCGTCCCACAGTGGAGCTTCAAGGTGAAATCGGTCCTCGGGCACACCGGTGACCTGGCTTCCGGTATCGCAGAAGAAATTTCTCCCAATATATGGGGGTACTAGAGGTAATACATCTCCCGATGGTGTTTCTCCTTCCGTGCAGGGACAAGCTCTTCGTTTGTCCGCAAACTCGCTCTGTGCAGCTGCGAATGTCCAGATATGGGTACGATGTCCACTCTGTCCATGGGTGATGCTAACTCCGTCGACATATTCCTCATCGATAGTGGCATTGGTCTCATCGTAGTAGATGAAACCATCAGGTGCTTCACGCTGATACCCGATAACCTTACCACACACGCGAGAGTACTCCACACCTTGCACACTGTAGGGAACAGCATCACAGCCTGGCATCCTGCGGTTTTCAACTCGGGTGCACAGCCTCCTTGAGCTGTCGCCTGGTGGTGAAATTGTCACCAAAGGCTGGGGACAGGAGTTGCACTGGGTATTGTTCATGTTGAGATTGGCCACCCTCATCCACCCCCTGGAGCCACCACACGATCGGTCGTCATCATGGACCTCCAGATCACAGTAGACCAGCACAGCATCACGTACCGTATTTCTTATCCAGTAGTTGCCAGAGGTTGCACAGGAGCAGCGGGCAGCCAGATCCTGGCAGGAAGCTGCAGGGTTCTGAGGTGTTCCGATACTGCAGCACAAAAGAATGTTTGCTTCAAAGCTATCGCATGCGCAGGTCCTGACATTGGCACGAGGAGGTGGGGTCACGGTAGGGTCTTCACAGCAGTTACACTGCTTGTCTTGTAGTGTCGTATTGATGTCGGTCAGCCGTCGTAGGATCTCTTGTGATGAACTGTCGATTACTTCTCTGCACGAATGGTCTTCTATTTCAACTGCATTGCACCTGTACAGTTGTTGGCTACTGACTGTGGTGAGAATACCACAGATAGCTAGGATCAGAAGTGCCTTGTTGAACATTCTCTTTTCCCAAGTGAGGAGTAGCTGATGGAGAATCGAAGGTGGTATATTTATCCACTTTGTTTAGGTAGCTGTGAGATTTGCTGCCTTGTGACAAAAAGACATTCATTTATATAGACTCAAAATGAATCTGCACAAGTGGCAAGAGTCCACAGTGCAAAGAAAAGACTTCCAAATATGGCCTGGATAGTGTAATTGACACTTGTTTGGCTTGGTTGTGATGCTGTATGACTGAAGCAAGCTTCATAAAACATGATTGTGTGGGTTGAAAAATTCTTCTCAAATTAGGAAGTGTTGCCTAGTTACCAGTTATCATAGTGAGGTCAGTGACCTAGCTCATTTCCTGGCAACTAGTCAAGGCTAGTAAACATGTATGCATCTCCTGGGTGATTGTTTATGCACATTGTGTTTTCAAGCTCCTTCTGCAGTTGCTGGTGGCAAATATATGGAAATACTATTTGCGATTCATGGGTCAACACAGAGGCAGATGTAAATGTGATGAAGTACGACTAAAACAAGCTTAAAAGGCGTAAGCTAATCAAAACAACCTGATGAGGTAGGCACATCTCAAATTCTGCTACAAGTGGCTCGTGGAACAAAGTCTAGAATGTGGTTACCTAACAAATTATTATATACCTGTTGCACAGCCTCAGGACACTGCACCATGAAGCAAAATAAGTGGCAATGCAGAGAGCATACCAGTTGGGGGGGGAGGGGTATCTATATGTATATGTATATGAAAACAGTAGTCTTCTGGAAGCCTTGACTATATAGTTGCCAGTCAGTATACATGTATAAGCGTGATTGTTTATACACCACCCCAAATATGGTCTGGAGTCAACAGAAAGAATTATGGTGCCCATCAAAGCTGGTAACTAGGCAACTGATATAGGTATGGTTCCTAGGTAGCCACCTATGTCAAGGTCAGGGTGTCCTGACAGTCTCTAAACAGCTAAAATACCTGCCTGAGGGCACTAACCAGCTTTGACTATGGTTTCCAGCTTTCAATTTCTCGATATGAAATATAAGATTTTGATGAGGGGTCTAGTAACTCTATTCATATTGTGCAAACCACAGAGCAAATGCTACACACATAACCCACTTGTATTCATTCCTTGGCTTTGCCTCGGAATAACATTGTCACACAACCCGCAGTTGGGTGTTGGTCTGTCCTATATATTATGGTTACCTTATGCAGGAAACTACTCTTCATGGTACCTATGCCTGAAAAGTGGCTTTGATGAGCAATGAATGTACATGTATGGCTTCACATTCAGAAAAATTCTCGCAGAACTAAATTCTGAAGAACCTCAGAATGTGAAGCGATATATAGCTAACAATTAAGGTGTCACTTGCAATGAAGCTTACCTTCTCACCTTCTTTGCATGCAAGTGAATGACAGTCCTCTCCTTGTTTAATGTATATTCGAAAAAAAAGGAAAGCAACATGCAGCTATAATTGTGTGATAATCTACAAGGGTTTCGGTATCTGTTTAATTATTGTATTCTTTGGAGGACGAAAATCTGTTGGTGAAATTAATGTTCACATGCAGTATTTTGTGGGACCAAACAACTCATTCTCTGCATGTGCATGCAAGTGGATGACAGCTCGCTCCTTGCTAAACGGAAAATGGTGGAGTGACATGCATCTACAGTTTGTGTGATGGTAACTTTGCTGTTAGCAACATGCAGAAGGAGTTCCAAATATGGCCATAGAATGGTTTGGGTTCAAGTATCTCTGTAATTGACAATTGTGCCACTTGTTTGTCTTACTTGTGGGGGAATTAGACTTTGCCCCCTCTCTCCTGTTGCCTAGCTACCAGTTTTGGTACAGCATCATAGTGACCACACTTGGTGTGTTCTCAGTCAGTGACGTAGCTTATTGCCTGGCAACTAGTCAAGGCTAGTAAGAATGCAGGAGTATCCTGGGTGATTGCTTATCCATCTAGGGTGTTTAAGCTCCTGCATGTTGCTGGTGGCAAAAGATATACTCTAACCTTTATCACACAAACTGTAGCAGCATGTCAGGCTATTTGTCCGAATGTACATTTAGCAAGGAGAGGGCAGTCATATTTCTGCGTGTGGAAAATGATTATGTTTGGTCAAACCTCTTCTGGAAATGTACAGTGCTCCAAACGAAAGTTAATGATTATTGTATTCTTTTGAGGGCAAACGTCAGTTGGTAAAATCTATGTTCACATCCATTACTTTGAAAAAAGCCACACTTCATGCCCATGAAAAGTAGTTTCCTGCATTAGTTCACCTAAACTGAGGTGAAAGGAGATGGACCGATCACAAATCTGTCCTCAGAGTAAGACTGTTTAGCCACAGAACTCATGAGAATGGTAAGTGAGGAGATGAAAATGTACCATGCAAGAAACCCTTGCAATATCCCTTGGGAAGCTGGCAATATCCCTTGGGATACTGGCAATATCCCTTGGGATGCTGGCAATATCCCTTGGGATGCTAGTGGGCATCACAAATGTGGACAAGTTGTAGTGTATCTCACGGATGTCTCGTTTTGTGTAGCTACAAACATCCTGATTTTGGGTAGTGGCTAGGAACGAGCCTAGGGAAAAACTTCCATATAAGGTAATGAAACAATGTAATAGTTCAAGGGTCACTGTAATTGACAATTGGGGCACTTGTTTGGCTTGTATGTGACCTGTATGAGTGGGTAAGGTAGCTCATGCAATGTACAGGCAATGTGCTACCTAAGAAACCTTGTTGCCTAGTTACCAGTGTTGATGCAGCATCACAGTGACTCTGGACCATATTTGGTATTGCGTATAAACATTCAGTGATGTAGCATATTGCCTGGCAACTAGTCAAGGCTACATGAGTCTCCATGGTGATTGTTTATTGACATTGACTAATTTTGAAGCGCTGTAGCTACATTTCCTGTTTTTTGGCTGTAGCTACATTTCCTGTTTTTTGGCTTACCTGTGACTCTGTATGACTATTGCAAGCTTCAAAGTCTTAGCCAAAAAACATGATAGTGTGGGTGGAAAACCCTACCATGGTTCTCAAATTACACCCTCAAAGTGTTGCCTAATTACCAGTTATGATACAGCATCACAGTGACAGTCAGTGACCTCCTGGCAATTAGTCTAGACATGTATGCAACTCCTGGGTGATTGTTTGTACACATAGGGTGGTGAAACTCCTTCTGCATGTTGCTGACAGCAAAGATACCATTACACAAACTGTAGCTGCATGTCACTCCGCCATTTTCCACATGTACATTTAGCAGGGAGCTGATTGTCATCTACTTGCATGCACATGCAGAGAATGATCCCACCTTTTTCGGAAATGTACAGTGCTCCAATATTTCATTTTCTGCATACAAGTAAATGACAGCTCTTTCCTTGTTAAATGTATATTCGGACAAAAAACGAAGCGACATGCGGCTATAGTTTGTGCGATAAACTATAAAGTTTCAGTATCTGTTTAATTATTGTATTCTTTTTATGACAAAAATCAGTTGGTGAAATTAATGTTCACATCCATTACTTTGTTGCTTCATTGCAAGTGACACTTTGTTTGCTATTGCTTCACATCCTGAACTGATTTAGAATTTAATTTTGCACTGGATAGAATTTTTTTGTACTTGAAGCCGTACATATGTAGAATGTCATGAGAGTATAGATAAAATAGTTAAGGAGCATTTACAATACATGAATAGTAACAATATTAAGATACCTGAAGAAATGATTCGATTGCCAACATTTTATTGGCTTCCAAGATGCACAAAACACCAGTAGGCAGTAGATTTATAGCCGCCTCAAGTAGCTGTACCACAAAACCATTATCTAAATTACTGACTACCTGCCTTATTATCCACCACTACAAAGAATATAATGAAGGGCTAACTAAAAAGTCGGCTGCCAATGGTTTTTGGATTGTCAATAATTCTACACAGGTACTTAATAAATTGCGTAAACTGAATGACACTACTACAGCTAGTCACTTTGACAGTTTTGATTTTTCTACCTTGTATACTAATATCCCACACGACTTATTGATTGATTGCTTGGATAACTTAGTTAAAGAGGCCTATCGGGTTAGGGGTGCTACATATATTTCAGTAGGTTACAAAACCTTCTGGTCCGATAAAACCTATAGAGGGCATACTAACATTACTGTAGATAAGCTTATAGAATACATACAATTTCTGATAAACAATATATACATTAAAGTTGGTAACAGAGTGTTTAAACAAACAATCGGAATACCTATGGCTGCGGACTGTGCACCACTACTGGCTAACCTTTTCCTCTTTTTTAGGAGTATAAGTACGTTAAAGATAAACTTAAAACTAATCCTAGAGGAGCTAGGCTGCTCAGACATACTGTTAGATACATTGACGACTTGCTCACACTAAATAACCCCACCTTTGAACAGGAAATACCAAAATATTTACCCCCCACAACTGCAATTAAAGAAAACTACTGAAATTCCAGTAAAATTATCTTACTTGGATATCTGCATAGAAATAAAAGAAAGAAAATTTAAAACTTCGGTCTATGACAAAAGAGATGCCTTTAACTTTCATATACCGTAGAATCGAGAGTATAGCGACCCATCAATTACAGCAACCCCATATATAGAACAACCCGTCATCATTTCACCGCCCACTTCCTGAATAGTATGACCTCTCCAGTACAACAACCTCATAATTAATTTTACCTATCACAATTGTTATTACTGCAGCAACTGTTCTAAATATCCGTCTAAATTTCAAAATTCATTACTAACGTTTGCTAACCAGCGCTCAGCATGCAGCGTGTAGAGATCGAAAAACGTAGTTTGCAAGGCTGAAAAACTCTTGCATGAAAGGCCATCATGTTTTCTAGAGTGAATCAAGACCTGGAGATACATTTTCCTGTGTTGGAGAACCTGGTAACCTCACAGTCCCGACGCAGTGATTGTGAAACTTAGCAAATTATAGCAGCCATTTCAGCCGTGTTCCCGACTTGCTCGCCCGTGTTTTGGCGCCTATGCTGCGAGATAGAACGCATGGAGGGAACTGATTGCTACGCTCAATGCTACTCGCTTTATATTACCCCATAAAAACATGAACCCTAGGAATATAACAACCCATTGGCTCTACTAATTCTGAATAGAACGACCGGTCGTTATACTCCCGATTCTACAGTAGTTAATTTTCCTTTCCTAGATAGTAATATCCCCACTAAGCCGGCATATGGAGTTTATATCTCCCAGTTAGTAAGAATAGGTAGAATATGTAGCCAATATGAAGATTTTAAGAATAGACACCACTTACTGGCTAATAGACTACTTAAACAGAGCTCTAAGTACGACCAATTATGTTTATATTTCAAAACGTTTAGTAGTAAATATCTTTGCTAAATTTAAGGTGACCCTAGAACAACATATTAAAGATAGTATACCACTGCCTCTAGCTACCATGGGAAGACTTAATAGACTGGTTACAGTTAGGTAACTAGCTAAATGTTAGTGGGGTGCTCTAGATAGGAAGAGGAAATGATGTCACAGATTGTTTATATTTTGCAGGTGTCTGTAGTTTTTGAATTTCTAGGCAGTTTTAACATTTGTAGTCAGTTTTTAGTTAGTTTTTGCAAGAGGAGTTTCAAGAACTGGTTGGGGAGTATTTAACAAGGAGGAATGGTGTTGGGGTAAGATATAGAAGCTAGAGCCTAAAAGTGAGTTATATACAGCACCTTGTGGTTATGTAACAACATGCTATATAGGAGTTGGGCCCCGGGAGGGCTGGGGGCTGCTTGGTTCAGGGCCGCTTGACAATTTTTAAAGTTTCATAAGCTTTTTAACCTTTTAACTTCTTGTAGGAGATTTCTCCGAAGGGTTTTTTTTAACAGAGGGAAGACCTATTTGGTCCCCTTTTTTAACCTTTTTAAGAAAACTTTTTAACTATTTTTCAAATTTTTACTTTCTGCGGTCACGGGCTAGGTGGTCTCTGGTTTTTTCCGGGTCCCGGGTTCCCTTGGTTACGATCGGAGCTTTTTCTACTCTTTCTATTCTTTTCTCTATTTCTCTATTTCATGATTTCTATTTTTCTACTTTCCATTTGGATTTTATTATGCCTGATTTGCAATATGCTCAATTAGATAAGTCATGTGTTTAACTAGATTGTAATATAAGGGGCTGCAGTAGTGTAGATATAGTTTCGTGGGTTAGGATAGGTATAAGGACTGTTTTAGGTTTTAGGCCTCAAGCTAGTGAGTGCAATAATAATGATTAGGATACCCTTTCAGTTTTCATGTATATCCCATAGCCTTGTTTTACTTATTAAAGCTATATTAGGTACCATGAAGGGTAGTTTCCTGCATTAGGTATCCATAATATGTACAGGATAGACCTACACCCAACCGTAGGTTGTATGCCATTATTATTCCAAGATAATGCCAAGGAATAAATACAAGTGGGTTATATGTATAGCAATTAGACTGTGGTTTGCACAGTATGAATGAGGTGTTTAAAATATCTACTAAGCACTTCATCATAATTATATATTTCATACAGAGAAATTGAAAGCTGGAAACCATGGTCAAAGCTGCATGGCTAGTGCCCTCAGGCAGGTATTTTAGCCGTTTAGAGACTGTCAGGATGTCCTTGGTGGTTATAGGTAGCATCATTCACGTCTCTAAAACGACTAGGATTGTCTGAGGGCCTAAGTTATACATGATATTAGAGTGGATTTGATCTCTTTGACCACATTATGTATGTGTATATTCTACTGTGTAGTAGCATAGCAAATTTCTTCCATAAGATTTTTAGAAACGAGAATGACAGGTGTGGCTTTTACAGGGTCATGACTACATTAACAGCAGAGTTGGAGCGTATGATTTTGTACACATTATATGCAGCGGTCATCTTTTTCCTGCGCCATCCCTACATATGGACTCCAGGAGTACTACTCTACTCCACTAGGGTGTATGCCTGAAGGTAGGCTAATGAGGGTTACATGTTGGCACCAGCAAGAGAGCAGCCATCATACATTTCAGGGACACTGCCAAGGCCACTGGGTTTCTTACAAGGTGCTTTTTCATCTTCTCGCTTACCAAGTCTTCCATTTTTCAAATTCTCATGAGCTCTGTGCCTAAAACATCTGACTTTGAGGTCCATTTCTTTGTGCCTCATTTTAGGTTTCCAACATGCGAGAAAATAGATAGCTATACTGCAACATTTCAAATGAAGCCACCAGTTCACCATCGTGAGTGCTGCATTAATATCACTGATGCTGTAGCACCTCATGCAAGCAATATGCTGCTAGAAACCTTAACAACTTAACCTATCCTTGTTGCCTAGTTACCAGTGTTGATGCAGCATCATAGTGACTCTTAGTGACTCTTGGTGTTGTAGTCAGTGGCGTGGCTTACTGCCTGGCAACTGGTCAAGGCTAGTAAACATGCATGCATCTCCTGGGTGATTGTTTATACACATAGGCTGTTCAAGTTCCTTCTGCAGTTGCCTCTGGCAAAAATACTGCCGCTTCCAGTACACAAAATGTTGTCCAGGAAATCCAGCCATCATCGTGTCTTGAAATCTCGCAATGTACACAAAGCATGCGAAATTTATTTCCGCAAAAGGGTTAACTATGACAAAACCACAGAAATTGTGCGCCTTGAAAATTTGCCGCTATGCGGTATTTAGCTAGTGATCTACATGCATCTATGGCAATTTCAGCAACATGCAGAAGGAGCTTGGACACCCTATTTTTACAAACAATCACCCAGGATACTCACACATGTTTACTTGTTGTTGGAGGAAAACAGTGAACTTAAGTAGTGATGGGTGGCTGAACCTGAGCATGCTAGTAGCTATTCGAGACCAACTTAAAGTGAGCCTTGCGCTACACGTAATCCTGAGATGGCAGTTGGTTATGAAAGACAATAACCAAAAACAGTATAGCTGATACAAGAAAAAGGTTATACCTACAAAACATAACAGGGTAGAAACGTGTATTGCTGCCTTATGTATTACATTGGTGATAATGTTGCTACAATGTCAGTGAATAATGATGTTGCTACAATGTCAGTGAATAATGATGTTGACACAATGTACAGCTCAGCAAATAGTGTCAAAACATCCTACATGTGCATGTATAAAGAAGGCATGGGAGAAGTGTTAAACAGTGCCATTAATCAGCAACCAATACAGAGGTAGGCTAAAGCTACTGAACGTAGAGTTCAATTACTTCAAGAGGAGTATCTTCCCGGCTCCTTGTCACACCAGGTCGCAATATACGATTGCCTGTTCGGAAGGAAGCACACAGTCTCACATCTATATTATCAGTGGTGGGTGCAATGTCTGTGCGGAAGTAGGGAGGTCTGTTGAACTGACAGCAAGTGTTACGTCGCCCGCAACCTCTACCGTCCCACAGTGGGGCTTCAAGGTGAAATCGGTCGTCGGGCACGCCGGTGGCCTGGCTTCCGGTATCGCAGAAGAAATTTCTCCCAATATATGGGGGTACTAGAGGTAGTACATCTCCCGATGGTGTTTCTCCTTCCGTGCAGGGACAAGCTCTTTGTTTGTCCGCAAACTCGCTCTGTGCTGCTGCAAATGTCCAGATATGGGTACGATGTCCACTCTGTCCGTGGGTGATGCTAACTCCGTCGACATATTCCTCATCGATAGTGGCATTGGTCTCATCGTAGTAGATGAATCCATCAGGTGCTTCACGTTGATACCCGATAACTTTACCACACACACGAGAGTACTCCACACCTTGCACACTGTAGGGAACAGCATCACAGCCTGGCATCCTGCGGTTTTCAACTCGGGTGCACAGCCTCCTTGAGCTGTCGCCTGGTGGTGAAATTGTCACCAAAGGCTGGGGACAGGAGTTGCACTGGGTATTGTTCATGTTGAGATTGGCCACCCTCATCCACCCCCTGGAGCCACCACACGATCGGTCGTCAGCATGGACCTCCAGATCACAGTAGACCAGCACAGCATCACGTACCGTATTTCTTATCCAGTAGTTGCCAGAGGTTGCACAGGAGCAGCGGGCAGCCAGATCCTGGCAGGAAGCTGCAGGGCTCTGAGGTGTTCCGATACTGCAGCACGAAAGAATGTTTGCTTCAAAGGTATCGCATGCAGCACAGGTCCCTGGATCAGCGACATTGGCACGAGGAGGTGGGGTCACGGTAGGGTCTTCACAGCAGTTACACCGCTTGTCTTGTAGTGTCGTGTTGATGTCGGTAAGCCGTCGTAGGATCTCTTGTGTTGAATTGTCGACTCCTCTGCACGAATGCTCTTCCATATCAACTGCTTCACACCTGTACAGTTGTTGGCTACTGACTGTGGTGAAAAGAACACCACAGATAGCTAGGATCAGAAGGGCCTGGTTGAACATTCTCTTTTTGCCAGTTGAGAAGTAGCGGATGGAGAATTGAAAGGGGTATATTTATCCACTTCGTTTAGTTAACAGTAAGATTTACTACTTTGTGACAAAAAGACTTTCATTTATATAGACTGAAAATGAATCTGCACATGTGCAGCATGCAGACCAAAAGTCCATGGTGCAAAAAGACTTTCAAATATGGCCATAGAATGGGTTTGGGTTCAAGTGTCTCTGTAATTGACAATTGTGCCACTTGTTTGTCTTACTTGTGGGGGAATTAGAATTTGCCCCCTCTCTCCTGTTGCCTAGCTACCAGTTTTGGTACAGCATCAAAGTGACCACACTTGGTATTCTCAGTCAGTGACGTAGCTTATTGCCTGGCAACTAGTCAAGGCTGGTAAGAATGTGTGAGTGTCCTGGGTGATTGCTTATCCATATAGGGTGTTCAAGCTCCTTCCGCTTGTTGCTGAAAGCAAAAGATGCTCTAACCTTTATAAACTGTAGCAGCATATCACTTTGCTATTTGTCCGAAAGTACATTTAGCAAGGAGAGGGCAGTCATATACTTGCATGACGAGAGTGATTATTTTTGGACCTAGCTACCTCTTCTGGAAAAGTTAATGTCTACATTTGATTATGGCTATGAGGGCAAACATCAGTTGGTAAAATCGTTTTACACATCCCTGTTCACATCCTTTTTTCAACTTCGTAGATTGCAAGGGACATCCTGTTAGCTATCCTATATAGCTTCACATTCTGAGCTGATTTAGAATTTAGTTTTGTAGGGATGGTTGTATATGTGAAGCTATACATGTAGATTATATTGCACAAAATGACTTGTTTTACTCACCAAAGCCACACTTCAGGCTTAGGTACCATTAGTCTCGTGACCAGCCCCATGTTAGAAAGGTGGGTCTGGCTCCCCATATAGTCAAAGTTGGGGCAGCATTACATCATATTACATCACCAAACTGATAGAGTCCATGTGGCCACTAGTCTCGTGCCCAGCCCCACGTTAGAAAGTGGGTCTGGCTCCCCGTATATTCAAAGTTGGGTTAGCGTTACATCATGTTACATCACCTAACGGAAAGTGTCCACGTGGCCATTCGTGTAGATATCCGGATACTACAACCGTTTAGTGATGTAATACTATAAGTAACCAATCAGATTGCTGGTCCAGATCTGGGACCGCTGACGTAATGCTGCCCCAACTTTGAATATGCGGGGAGCCAGACCCACCTTCCTAACGTGGGGCTGGGCACGAGACTATGTGGCCACTAGTATATATATATCCGGATACTGCAACCGTTTAGTGATATAATACTGAGACTGCTGACATAATGCTGCCCCAACTTTGAATATACGGGGAGCCAGACCCACCTTTCTAACGTGGGGCTGGGCACGAGGCTAAGGTACCATGAAAGGGAGTTTCCTGCATATAATTTAGTTAACCTACACTAGTACTGAGGCAAAATAAAATGGATCGATCACAAATCTGTCTTCAAAGTGAGATTTTTTAGCCACAGAACTCATGAGATTGGTGAGTGAGGAGATGAAAATGTACCTTGCAAGAAACCAAGTGGCCTTGGCAATGTACCTTGGGAAGCTGGCAATATCCCTTGGGATGCTGGTGGGCATCACAAACGTGGGCACGTTGTAGTGCATTTCCCAATGGTGTTTCTACTTCTGTGCGTGGACAAGCTCTTCTTTGGCTGATGTACTGTCTCGTTCTGTGCAGCTACAAACGTCCCGATATGGGTAGTGGAGTCTAGGAACAAGTCTAGGGAAAACCTCCATACAAGGCAATGGAAACACTTGCAATGTAATGGTTCAAGGGTCACTGTTATTCACAATTGGGGCACTTGTATGTGACCATGCATGAGTGAAGTAAGGCAATGTAGGGGCAATGTACTACCTACGAAACGTTGTTGCCTAGTTACCAGTGTGACTCTGGACCATATTTGGTAACATGGAGTAAGGTAGTACTCCATATGTAGGGATGGCTCCAAAAAAAATGGCGTCTCCATTAACTGTGTATAAAATGACATGTTGAGAACTCTGCTGTAGGCGTAGTCTAGGGCGAATATGAGCCCTACCAGTTATTATAAGGCGTTTTCATCACTAATCAGACTGCTAGCGCTGCTAAAGAGTATCACTTAAGTACCAAACCGGTAAGTAGCAAATCGGGCCCATTCGACTATCTTCTGATTCTAATTCTGATTCTTCCGCCAGGCTAGCGCAATAACGGCTGAGGCGATCACAATGATTCAAGCACGAAGACGCTAGATATTTCCTGGGGTACTGCACTCGCCGCATAGCGTTTTCAAAGAAACGAATAGGTTCGGCAGTCATTCACGAGTACTCTCGAGCAGAAGCTCGCTGTTGCACGCCATTTAATGACTTGGATTACGTAATGCTTAGACTGCACGTGTTCGTCTATTTAACGCCTACCTTTGAACGTGCAGTCTGCTCGGGCCTGAGCTGCGAGTTGCATCTCCTGGTTCATTACTGCGTAAGTTACACAAATTTTAGCTATAAAAAATGAAGACACTTTACTCACATGGTGAACGGGTTCTGGCCAGAGGTGCTGTTGAAGAATAGTATTAAACCATATTCTTGTGTAGACAGACTAACCGGTGTCATAAAGAAAAGACTCCATTTGTAAGTACCCTGAATACGTTGTAATGGGATGAATAATACTGGAGGGGGCAGACAGCTATTTGCAGTTCATGTATATGTCCTTGACGTGTGCATGCAGTGCCATGCCATTTATTGAACTGTCGACGCACAGCCATTTATGACTGATACAATTGTCCCCAGTGAAACACAGACACTGTACTGCATCTACTGCACTCTACAACTAGCCTCGAACCCAGACCTTCCATGGACTTTTCAAAATCTGCATAAAAGGCCTCAATTCGAGGCTACTCTAACACCACTCGATCAATACCGCACATGCATATTGCTCATGCATACCCCACACAACCACATTATGTAGATGTTCACAATGGTCCTCCCCCACAAAAAAAAAAAGCAGGAACAAGTTTTAGAAAAATCATTTTAAAATGAATAATATATACCCAGGGTTTATAGTAGCAAGCCAAGTCAGACAACTACTGATACCTTAACTTTTCAACACTCCAAACCCTTTCATGCCATCTCCCAAAAAAACGCCCCAAAACAAGTTACAGAAAAAGCACTTTCCAAAAAGTACAAAAACCAGTCATGTAGGGATGCACTTACAGCAAAAACTCTTCCCCAAAAACCAACGAAACAAGCAACAATGCACACCGGAAGGCATGCACAGACTACCCACACATCACAGCGCGATGCATTTACCGCGTACCTACCATCCCTACATCTTTCCAACCACACCCACCACAAACCATACCACACACCCATACACAACACCCTTTAACACACACCACCATCCACAATCATCACCATCCTCAACCGTGATACCACAACAACCACCCTCGCATCCACATCCACAATGATTACATACTTCACGAAACACAACACTCCATGCTACAGCCAACCCAAAACACTACAGCAACACTACTCCCATAAAAACACACTCCGCACCATTAATCCTACTCACAAGCACAAACCAACCAGAGTATAATTTCTACAACACACAACACTCCCAATGAATATCAACGCAACAAACCTTCACACACCACATTTAACTCCACAACTCCCAATCTAGTCAAACACTTGAACCCACATCGACCTCCCCTATGAAGAACATCCACACACACCACAACACTCAACCATGCATCTCCAAACACTGCCAACCCCTATACAAACGCCACCCTCAACCACTCACAACATCTATATACATAATCAACACTTTCCACAACCATGCGCCAACACACTCACTCATTAGCAACACATATATACTCAGACACTACCACTATTCCCATCTCACATAGACATCATTGGAGGGGTGTGGTTGGAAAGATGTATAAATAGGGATGGTAGGTACACGGTAAATGCATTGCGCTGTGATGTGTGGGTAGTCTGTGCATGCCTTCCGGTGTGCATTGTTGCTTGTTTCGTTGGTTTTTGGGGAAGTGTTTTTGCTGTAAGTGCATCCCTACAAGACTGGTTTTTGCACTTTTTGGAAAGTGCTTTTTCTGTAACTTTTGTGTATAAACACTCAGTGACATAGTGTATTGCCTGGCAACTAGTCAAGGCTAGTAAACCTGCATGAGTCTCCTGGGTGTTCGTTTATTGACATTGGCTTTGTTTTGGAGCACTGTACATTTCCTGGCAACTATATATAGTCAAGGCAGTAAACAAGCAATTGACAATTGTGGCACTTGTTTGGCTTACCTGTGACTCTGTATGACTTAGCAAGCTTCAAAGTCTTAGCCAAAAAACAGGATGGTGTGGGTAGAAAAACCCTATCATGCTTCTCAAATTACACCCTCAAATTGTTGCCTAGTTACCGGTTGTGATACAGCATCATAGTGACAGTCAATGACCTAGCTTATTGCCTGACAACTAGTCAAGACATGTATGTGACTCCTGGGTGATTGTTTATCCATATAGGGTTTGAAACTCCTTCTGCATGTTACTGACAGCAAAGATATAAACTATAGATGTATGTCACTCTGCCATTTTTCAAATGTACATTTAGCAAAGAGCGAGCTGTAATCTACTTGCATGCACATACAAAGAATGAGTTGTTTGGTCCCACATTTTTCGGAAGTGTACAGTGCTGGTATATTTTGTTTTCTGCATGCAAGTAGATGACAGCCCTCTCCTTGTTAAATGTATACTCGGACAAAAAGCAAAGCGACATGCAGCTATAGTTTGTGTGATAAACTATAAGGTTTATGTATTCTTTTTAAAAAAGTCAGTTGGTAAAATAATTGTTCACATCTTACTTTGTAGCTTCATTGCAAGTGACACTTTGTTATCCCTCACATAAGTATTTTAGCAACTGGTGGGCATCACAAATGTGGGCAAGTTGTATTGCATCTTCCAATGGTGTTTCTCTTTCTGTGAATGGACAAGCACTTTTTTGGCTGATGTACTGTCTTGTTCTGTGCAGCTACAAATGTCCTGATATGGGTAGTGGAGTCTAGGAACAAGGCTAGGGAAAAACATCCGGAATAACGTCCGGAAACGCTTGCAATGTAATGGTTCAAGGGTCACTATAATTGACAGTTGGGCCACTTGTTTGGCTTGTATGTGACCTGTATGAGTGAGTAAAGTAGCTCATGCAATGTGGGGGAAATGTGCTACCTAGGAAACCTTATTTCCTAGTTACCAGTGTTGATACAGCATCATACTGACTCTGGACCATATTTGGAATTGTGTATAAACATTGAATGAAGTAGCGTATTGCCTGGCAACTACATGTAGTCAAAGCTAGTATGCATACATGAGTCTCCTGGGTGATTGTTTATTGACATTGACTTTGTTTTGGAGCACTGTACATTTCCTGGCAAAACAAGCAATTGACAATTGTGGCACTTGTTTGGCTTACCTGTGACTCTGTATGACTTAAGCAAGCTTCAAAGTCTTAACCAAAAAACATGATAGTGTGGGTGGAAAATCCTGCCATGGTTCTCAAATTACACCCTCAAAGCGTTGCCTAGTTACCAGTTATGATACAGCATCATAGTGACAGTCAGTGACCTAGCATATTGCCTGGCAACTAGTCAAGACATGTATGTGACTCCTGGGTGATTGTTTATCCATATAGGGTTTTGATTTGCCTTGTGCATGTTGCTGACAGCAAAGATACCATTACACAAACTGTAGCTGCATGTCACTCCGCCATTTTCCATTTAGCAAGGAGCGAGCTGTCATCTACATGTACTTACTTGCACATGCAGAGAATTAGTTGTTTGATCCCACCTTCTCTGCATGCAAGTGGATGACAGCCCTTTCTTTGTTAAATGTATATTCGGACAAAAAGCGAAGCGACTTGCACCTATAGTATTCTATAAGGTTTCAGTATCTGTTGAATTATTGTGAGGACTAAAGTCAGTTGGTAAAATTAATGTTCACATTCATTACTTTGTAGCTTCATTGCAAGTGACACCCTGTTAGCTATATCGCTTCACATTCTGAGCTGCTTCAGAAATTAGTTTTGCACTGGATAGAATTTTTCTGTATGTGAAGCCATACATGTAGCTTCCTTTGCTCATCAAAGCCACGTTAAAGAGTAGTTTCCTGCATTAGGTAACCACAATATGTACAGGATAGACCTACACCCAACCGTTGGTTGTGTGCCAGTGTTATTCCGAGGCAAAGCCAAGGAATAAATACAAGTGGGTTTAGCTATTATGTGTAGCACTTGCTCTGTGATTTGCACAATATAAATAAGTTGTAGACACCTCATCATACCGTACGTATAAAGCGCTCATGGGCAGGGAACCTTAGAATGCAGCGGAAAAGGGGGGTGGGCACTTACTACGTATTCGTCCGCAAACGGCATGTAGTATCTGCCCACCACCCTGGAAGTGAGGAATCTTCACCATAATATATTTTCTACCATGAACGTTTGATTATTATATTCCATTGAGGTAAAGTCAATGTGAACGTTTGATTATTATATTCCATTGAGGGTAAAACTGTTGATAAATGTTTACTTTTATAGGTGTGTACATTGCAAGCGAAATATTGTTAGCTATCTACTATTACGCCTGGTTGTGTCCGTGGGTTCGTTCGTCCGTCCGTGCGTGCGTGCGTGCGTGCGTACGTGTGAAAAACGGAAGCGGAAGCCGCATCCCGGATGAACTTTCACCTGTGACCAGGAAGTTCACGGTCATAGGTCAAAGTACCACGTGTCTGTATGTGAAGTGCGAGAAGATGCTAGCTCTTTCCAGCGACTACAAAACTTAGTCTCGCGATGTCAGGCACTTTAACACAAAGGTTAGTTGCGGTATAGTCCTGTAAGTGAAAGCCAAGCAGAGATATAACTGCTATGCTAGGCTAACCATGTCGATGTGCATTAAATGGAGTCGGTGCCGTTCGCCTGCATGTAGCCTGTGGTATAGCTAGGCTACAATGCTAGCTCGCCTGTTTGATCTAGCAGCTGTTTGTAGTCTCTCCTCTGAGTCACTGCCTCTGGTTAGAATATGGTGAACATGCAAGTAGCCATGCTGAGAATAAAATCAGTGCCATGCATTCACTTACATGATATGTAGCTATGCTAGGCTATGGCTGTGAAGAGCTAGGCTGTAGTCCCAACATGCCTAAACTGTTTTACAGTTGATTGTAGTCTTCTCTGTAGCGCTGTCTCCATACTTCAGTCTGCCAGCAACACTACTAGCTAAATGTACCCTACAAACCAACAAATCACGTGCAGATTACATCTTTAATCTCTATCTGTATAGAGCGAGCGCAGCGAGCGAGTTCAACAGACACAAGTAGTTGTGCGAGCGAAGCGAGCACAATTACTTGTATTCTATTATAGGTGATTAAAGATACATTTCAGGCTTATCGAATCAACAGATGTTTCCATGCAAACCAATGCCACAATTGTCAATTACAAAGTTCCTTGAACCACTACATTGTAAATAGGTTTTTATCCCCTTATACAGGCAAATAGGTTTCACTCCCCTTTCTTCCGCTTATAGGGAACGTTTTCCGCTTAGAGGGAACCTTCCCTCTAAGCGAAAGTGGGCTGGCCCGCGAGACTAGTCTGGGACAGTATGGCCTAGGATCCATCTGTTGCCTCACTTGATTCCCAAAGCCTGGCACACTAAATGAGACTCCATGCATACCAAATCGGTTAGGTACCCGACGGACTGAAGGTGTGGTCAGCTGGAACGATACTGCCCTTTAGCTTTGTGCTTCGGTAGATATCACATGGCACATGCAGGTTTCCGCTGGGGGCAAGATCCAAAGGTTACGCATTTTTTTTATTGACAAGTCTGACAGCAGTATATAACAGTTGACAAACAGATTTGTTTGGGAGGAGTCAGACTCCTCCCCTAAGACAAGTAGCTCAAGGGTCATGATGGTTCACAACTACAAAGGAAGATTTGCCATGGAGGCATCATCAATGGATGCAAAGGCATGCTCAGCAGGAGTGCCATTCACCAACTCTGCAGGGATCTGCTAGAAACTCACTGGCATGACTAAACTCTGCCACTTTGCTCAGCAATAGGCACATTAGTCAATGAAGATATTGCTAGCCATCAAACTGGACTAAGGTCCTGTAAGTGTGATCAAGCTAGCCACTCAACAGCAAATATGAAGTGGGTATGGCTCTAGCAAAGGGGTTACCACTAATTGTCCTGATTGTGCATGGGGTTCAAGACTGTTTGAGCTATAGGCCTAGGCTAGTTCATACCTATCACTGCTATCAATACATACAGATGTGCCATGCAGGAATGCAATGGAAGTGGGAGGGACAGGAATGTTAGATTATGCCCTTTACCCATGTTAACTGCATGAACAGCAAAGGAAAACCCTTTCCATGATTCTGTGAAATTAATAAAGTAAGCCAGAATTAATCTTACAATTTAGTAGTAGTTAGTAGGTTGCCAAAAGCAGTAAACCTCTACATGCATGTCAGCTGAATTTCAGCGACAAGCAGAATGAACTTGAACGCCCTATTTGTATAAGAAGACTCACACATTTACTTGTTGTTGGGGGGAAACAGTGAACTTAAGCAGTGATGGGAGGCTGAACCTGAGCATGCTAGTAGCTATGCGAGACTAACTGCGGTAAAGTGAGGCTTGCGCATACGTAATTCAGAGATGCCAGTTGGTTACGGAAAGACAATAACAAAAAACAGTATAGCTGATACAAAAAAAACGTACGAAGTGGAAACATATATTGCTACCTTAATAATAATGTGAATGTTGACACAATGTACAGCTCAGTAAATACTCAAATACATGTGCATGTATAAAGAAGGCATGAGAGCAGTGTTAAACAGTTGTATAAGTGCCATTAATCAGCAACAATACAGAGGTAGGCTGAAGCTACTGAACGTAGAGTTCAATTACTTCAAGAGGAGTATCTTCCCGGCTCCTTATCACACCAGGTCGCAATATACGATTGCCTGTTCGGAAGGAAGCACACAGTCTCACATCTATATTATCAGTGGTGGGTGCAATGTCTGTGCGGAAGTAGGGAGGTCTGTTGAACTGACAGCAAGTGTTACGTCGCCCGCAACCTCTACCGTCCCACAGTGGGGCTTCAAGGTGAAATCGGTCCTCTGGCACGCCGGTGGCCTGGCTTCCGGTATCACAGAAGAAATTTCTCCCAATATATGGGGGTACTAGAGGTAGTACATCTCCCGATGGTGTTTCTCCTTCCGTGCAGGGACAAGCTCTTCTACTGTCCGCAAACTCGCTCTGTGCAGCTGCAAATGTCCAGATATGGGTACGATGTCCACTCTGTCCGTGTGTGATGCTAACTCCGTCGACATATTCCTCATCGATAGTGGCATTGGTCTCATCATAGAAGATGAAACCATCAGGTGCTTCACGTTGATACCCGATAACCTTACCACACACGCGAGAGTACTCCACACCTTGCACACTGTAGGGAACAGCATCACAGCCTGGCATCCTGCGGTTTTCAACTCGGGTGCACAGCCTCCTTGAGCTGTCGCCTGGTGGTGAAATTGTCACCAAAGGCTGGGGACAGGAGTTGCACTGGGTATTGTTCATGTTGAGATTGGCCACCCTCATCCACCCCCTGGAGCCACCACACGATCGGTCGTCATCATGGACCTCCAGATCACAGTAGACCAGCACAGCATCACGTACCGTATTTCTTATCCAGTAGTTGCCAGAGGTTGCACAGGAGCAGCGGGCAGCCAGATCCTGGCAGGAAGCTGCAGGGTTCTGAGGTGTTCCGATACTGCAGCACGAAAGAATGTTTTCTTCAAAGCTATCGCATGCGCAGGTCCTGACATTGGCACGAGGAGGTGGGGTTACGGTAGGGTCTTCACAGCAGTTACACTGCTTGTCTTGTAGTGTCGTGTTGATGTCGGTCAGCCGTCGTAGGATCTCCTGTGTTGAACTGTCGATTTCTTCTCTGCACGAATGGTCTTCTACTTCAACTGCATTGCACCTGTACAGTTGTTGGCTACTGACTGTGGTGAGAATACCACAGATAGCTAGGATCAGAAGTACCTTGTTGAACATTCTCTTTTCTCAAGTGAGGAGTAGCTGATGGAGAATCGAAGCTGGTATATTTATCCACTTTGTTTAGGTAGCTGTGAGATTTGCTGCCTTGTGACAAAAAGACATTCATTTATATAGTCTCAAAATGAATCTGCACAAGTGGCAAGAGTCCACAGTGCAAAGAAAAGACTTCCAAATATGGCCTGGATGGTGTAATTGACACTTGTTTGGCTTGGTTGTGATGCTGTATGACTGAAGCAAGCTTCATAAAACATGATGGTGTGGTTTGAAAAATTCTTCTCAACTTACAGAGTGTTGCCTAGTTACCAGTTATCACAGTGACAGTCAGTGACCTTGCTCATTGCCTGGCAACTAGTCAAGGCTAGTAAACATGTATGCATCTCCTGGGTGATTGTTTATGCACATTGTGTTTTCAAGCTCCTTCTGCAGTTGCTGGTGGCAATTATATAGAAATACTGTTTGCGATTCATGGGTCAACACATAGGCAGTTGTAAATGTGATGAAGTACGACTAAAACAAGCTTCAAAGGCGTAAGCTAATCAAAACAACCTGATGAGATAGGCACATCTCAAATTCTGCTACAAGTGGCTCGTGGAACAAAGTCTAGAATGTGGTTACCTAACAAATTATTATATACCTATTGCACAGCCTCAGGACACTGCACCATGAAGCAAAATAAGTGGTAATGCAGAAAGCATACCAGTTTGGGGGGGGGGGATACATATGTATATGTATATGAAGACAGTAGTCTTCTGGAAGCCTTGACTATATAGTTGCCAGGCAGTATACATGTATAAGAGTGATTGTTTATACACCACCCCAAATATGGTCTGGAGTCAACAGAAAGAATTATGGTGCCCATCAAAGCTGGTAACTAGGCAACTGATATAGGTATGGTTCCTAGGTAGCCACCTATGTCATCATGGTCAGGTTTGTCTCATGGTGATCAGTTTGACTCATACAACAGGTCTGACTCATAAATCACATTGCAAACTCTTCGGAGATGATAAGCTTTCTGAAAGAGTAAAGATATCACAAAAAAAATGGGACCCAGCTGGGGATTGAATCCAGGACCTTCTGAATACTAGTCAGATGCTCTTACCAACTGAGCTACTGGAGCCCCTTTGGCAGAGGAGCAGTAAGTAAGCTTTATATGGCCACTAAACCTCCTAGTAGCACATGCCAGTAGGTCCCAGCAAATTCCAACTGTAATTACTCTTTCACTAGGCCTCGCCCCATCTCTTAAACACGATCAATGTGCTATACTCAAACTTAGTCTGGATCAGTCTGCCAGGGTAATTAAACCACCAAAGACGCAGAACTGCGAACTAAGTAGTCACATTGCAAATTCTTCCGATATGATAGGCTTTCTGAGAGAGTAAAGAAATCCCGAAAAAACGGTCACTGTGATGCTGTATCAACACTGGTAACTAGGTAACAAGGATAGGCTAAGTAGATTCCTAGGTAGCATATTGCTTGCATGAGGTACTGCAACATCATCAGGCTCATAACATGGTTACATGCAAGTTTCTCTAGCCTTGTTGCTAGCCACTACCCACATAAGGACGTTTGTAGCTGCACAGAACGAGACATCGGTCAATGAAGAGCTTGTCCATGTACAGAAGAAGAAACACCATTGGGAGTTGCACTACAACTTACCCACACTTGTGATGCCCACCAGTATCCCAAGGGATGTCAACGTTGCCAGTATCCCAAGGGATGCTATCAAGGCCACTAGGTTCTGTGGCTAAAACGTCTGACTTTGAGGACAGATTTACGATCGGTCCATTTATTTGCACCTCAGTTTAGGTTTCCAACATGCGAGAAACTAGATAACTATACTACAACATTTCAACCGAAACCACCAGTTTGCCATTGTGAGTGCTGCAGTAATATCACTGATTGACTACATGCCTGCATAAATTATACTAGAATACAAAAGGCTACCAGTGTATAGAATTAAGGAGTACATGAGTATGTTTGTTGTTATCAACTACTCCTCCAATACTGAGCTGTCAGTAACATGCAGAAGGCATTTCAAAACCCTATATGGATAAACAATCACCCAGGAGTCACATACATGTCTTGACTAGTTGCCAGGCAATAAGCTAGGTCACTGACTGTCACTATGATGCTGTATCATAACTGGTAATTAGGCAACACTTTGAGGGCGTAATTGAGAACCATGGTAGGGCTTTCCACCCACACTATCTTGTTTTTTTTTGCTAAGACTTTGAAGCTTGCGTCATACAGAGTCACTGGTAAGCCAAACAAGTGCCACAATTGTCAATTGCTTGTTTACCCACCTGACTAGTTGCCAGGAAATGTCAATAAACAATCACCCGGGAGACTCATGCATGACTAGTCGCCAGGCAATATGCTACGTCACTGACTGTTTATACACAATACCAAATATGGTCCAGAGTCACTATGATGCTGTATCAACACTGGTAACTAGGCAACAAAGTTTCCTAGGTAGCACATTGCCCCTACATTGCATGAGCTACCTTACTCATACAGGTCACATACAAGCCAAACAAGTGCCCCAACTACCAATAATAGTGACTCTTGAACCATTACATTGCAAGCGTTTCCGGACGTTTTTCCCTAGCCTTGTTCCTAGACTCCACTACCCATATCAGGACATTTGTAGCTGTACAGAACGAGACAGTACATCAGCCAAAAAAGCGCTTGTCCATTCACAGAAAGAGAAACACCATTGGAAGATGCAGTACAACTTGCCCACATTTGTGATGCTTACCAAGGGTGACAGTCAGTGACCCTATAGCTTGTTGCCTGGCCACTAGTCAAGGCTAGTTAACATGTATGCGTCTTTTGGGTGATTGTTTATATCATACACACAAGCTGTTCAAGCTCCTTCTGCAGTTGCTGGTGGCAAATATATCATTACACAAACTGTAGCTGTATGTCACTCCGCCACTTTCCAAATGTACATTTAGCAAGGAGCTGGTTGTCGTTTACTTGCATGCACATGCAAAGAATGAGTTCTTTGGTCCCACCATGTTCGGAAATGTACAGTGCTGGTATATTTTGTTTTCTGCATGCAAGTAGATGACAGCCCTAAAAAAAAAAGCGACATGCAGCCATAGTTTGTGTGAATAATTATAAGGTTTATGTATTCTTTTTAAGAAAAGTCAGTTGGTAAAATAATTGTTCACATTTTACTTTGTAGCTTCATTGCAAGTGACACTTTGTTATCCCTCACACAAGTATTTTAGCTACTGGTGGGCATCGCAAATGTGGGCAAGTTGTAGTGCATCTTCCAATGGTGTTTCTCTTTCTGTGAATGGACAAGCACTTTTTTGGCTGATGTACTGTCTCGTTCTGTGCAGCTACAAATGTCCTGATATGGGTAGTGGAGTCTAGGAACAAGGCTAGGGAAAAACATCCGGAATAACGTCCGAAACGCTTGCAATGTAATGGTTCAAGGGTCACTATAATTGACAGTTGGGCCACTTGTTTGGCTTGAATGTGACCTGTATGAGTGAGTAAAGTAGCTCATGCAATGTGGGGGCAATGTGCTACCTAGGAAACTTTGTTGCCTAGCTACCAGTGTTGATACAGCATCATACTGACTCTGGACCATATTTGGAATTGTGTATAAACATTGAATGAAATAGCGTATTGCCTGGCAACTACATGTAGTCAAAGCTAGTATGCATACATGAGTCTCCTGGGTGATTGTTTATTGACATTGACTTTGTTTTGGAGCACTGTACATTTCCTGGCAAAACAAGCAATTGACAATTGTGGCACTTGTTTGGCTTACCTGTGACTCTGTATGACTTAGCAAGCTTCAAAGTCTTAACCAAAAAACAGGATAGTGTGGGTGGAAAATCCTGCCATGGTTCTCAAATTACACCCTTAAAGCGTTGTCTAGATACCAGTTATGATACAGCATCATAGTGACAGTCAGTGACCTAGCATATTGCCTGGCAACTAGTCAAGACATGTATGTGACTCCTGGGTGATTGTTTATCCATATAGGGTTTTGATTTGCCTTGTGCATGTTGCTGACAGCAAAGATACCATTACACAAACTGTAGCTGCATGTCACTCCGCCATTTTCCATTTAGCAAGGAGCGAGCTGTCATCTACATGTACTTACTTGCACATGCAGAGAATTAGTTGTTTGATCCCACCTTCTCACCTTCTCTGCATGCAAGTGGATGACAGCCCTTTCTTTGTTAAATGTATATTCGGACAAAAAGCGAAGCGACATGCACCTATAGTATTCTATAAGGTTTCAGTATCTGTTGAATTATTGTGAGGACTAAAGTCAGTTGGTAAAATTAATGTTCACATTCATTACTTTGTAGCTTCATTGCAAGTGACACCCTGTTAGCTATATCGCTTCACATTCTGAGCTGCTTTAGAATTTAGTTTTGCACTGGATAGAATTTTTCTGCATGTGAAGCCATACATGTAGCTTCCTTTGCTCATCAAAGCCATGTTAAAGAGTAGTTTCCTGCATTAGGTAACCATAATATGTACAGGATAGACCTTCACCCAACCGTTGGTTGTGTGCCAGTGTTATTCAGAGGCAAAGCCAAGGAATAAATACAAGTGGGTTTAGCTATTATGTGTAGCACTTGCTCTGTGATTTGCACAATATAAATAAGTTGTAGACACCTCATCATACCGTACGTATAAAGCGCTCATGGGCAGGGAACCTTAGAATGCAGCGGAAAAGGGGGGTGGGCACTTACTACGTATTCGTCCGCAAACGGCATGTAGTATCTGCCCACCACCCTGGAAGTGAGGAATCTTCACCATAATATATTTTCTACCATGAACGTTTGATTATTATATTCCATTGAGGTAAAGTCAATGTGAACGTTTGATTATTATATTCCATTGAGGGTAAAACTGTTGATAAATGTTTACTTTTATAAGTTTGTACATTGCAAGCGAAATATTGTTAGCTATATTCTAATATAGGTGATTAAAGATACATTTCAGGCTTATCGAATCAACAGATGTTTCCATGCAAACCAATGCCACAATTGTCAATTACAAAGTTCCTTGAACCACTACATTGTAAATAGGTTTTTATCCCCTTATACAGGCAAATAGGTTTCACTCCCCTTTCTTCCGCTTATAGGGAACGTTTTCCGCTTAGAGGGAACCTTCCCTCTAAGCGAAAGTGGGCTGGCCCGCGAGACTAGTCTGGGACAGTATGGCCTAGGATCCATCTGTTGCCTCACTTGATTCCCAAAGCCTGGCACACTAAATGAGACTCCATGCATACCAAATCGGTTAGGTACCCGACGGACTGAAGGTGTGGTCAGCTGGAACGATACTGCCCTTTAGCTTTGTGCTTCGGTAGATATCACATGGCACATGCAGGTTTCCGCTGGGGGCAAGATCCAAAGGTTACGCATTTTTTTTATTGACAAGTCTGACAGCAGTACATAACAGTTGACAAACAGATTTGTTTGGGAGGAGTCAGACTCCTCCCCTAAGACAAGTAGCTCAAGGGTCATGATGGTTCACAACTACAAAGGAAGATTTGCCATGGAGGCATCATCAATGGATGCAAAGGCATGCTCAGCAGGAGTGCCATTCACCAACTCTGCAGGGATCTGCTAGAAACTCACTGGCATGACTAAACTCTGCCACTTTGCTCAGCAATAGGCACATTAGTCAAAGAAGATATTGCTAGCCATCAAACTGGACTAAGGTCCTGTAAGTGTGATCAAGCTAGCCACTCAACAGCAAATATGAAGTGGGTATGGCTCTAGCAAAGGGGTTACCACTAATTGTCCTGATTGTGCATGGGGTTCAAGACTGTTTGAGCTATAGGCCTAGGCTAGTTCATACCTATCACTGCTATCAATACATACAGATGTGCCATGCAGGAATGCAATGGAAGTGGGAGGGACAGGAATGTTAGATTATGCCCTTTACCCATGTTAACTGCATGAACAGCAAAGGAAAACCCTTTCCATGATTCTGTGAAATTAATAAAGTAAGCCAGAATTAATCTTACAATTTAGTAGTAGTTAGTAGGTTGCCAAAAGCAGTAAACCTCTACATGCATGTCAGCTGAATTTCAGCGACAAGCAGAATGAACTTGAACACCCTATTTGTATAAGAAGACTCACACATTTACTTGTTGTTGGGGGAAAACAGTGAACTTAAGCAGTGATGGGAGGCTGAACCTGAGCATGCTAGTAGCTATGCGAGACTAACTGCGGTAAAGTGAGGCTTGCGCATACGTAATTCAGAGATGCCAGTTGGTTATGGAAAGACAATAACAAAAAACAGTATAGCTGATACAAAAAAAAACGTACGAAGTGGAAACATATATTGCTACCTTAATAATAATGTGAATGTTGACACAATGTACAGCTCAGTAAATACTCAAATACATGTGCATGTATAAAGAAGGCATGAGAGCAGTGTTAAACAGTTGTATAAGTGCCATTAATCAGCAACAATACAGAGGTAGGCTGAAGCTACTGAACGTAGAGTTCAATTACTTCAAGAGGAGTATCTTCCCGGCTCCTTATCACACCAGGTCGCAATATACGATTGCCTGTTCGGAAGGAAGCACACAGTCTCACATCTATATTATCAGTGGTGGGTGCAATGTCTGTGCGGAAGTAGGGAGGTCTGTTGAACTGACAGCAAGTGTTACGTCGCCCGCAACCTCTACCGTCCCACAGTGGGGCTTCAAGGTGAAATCGGTCCTCTGGCACGCCGGTGGCCTGGCTTCCGGTATCACAGAAGAAATTTCTCCCAATATATGGGGGTACTAGTGGTAGTACATCTCCCGATGGTGTTTCTCCTTCCGTGCAGGGACAAGCTCTTCTACTGTCCGCAAACTCGCTCTGTGCAGCTGCAAATGTCCAGATATGGGTACGATGTCCACTCTGTCCGTGTGTGATGCTAACTCCGTCGACATATTCCTCATCGATAGTGGCATTGGTCTCATCATAGAAGATGAAACCATCAGGTGCTTCACGTTGATACCCGATAACCTTACCACACACGCGAGAGTACTCCACACCTTGCACACTGTAGGGAACAGCATCACAGCCTGGCATCCTGCGGTTTTCAACTCGGGTGCACAGCCTCCTTGAGCTGTCGCCTGGTGGTGAAATTGTCACCAAAGGCTGGGGACAGGAGTTGCACTGGGTATTGTTCATGTTGAGATTGGCCACCCTCATCCACCCCCTGGAGCCACCACACGATCGGTCGTCATCATGGACCTCCAGATCACAGTAGACCAGCACAGCATCACGTACCGTATTTCTTATCCAGTAGTTGCCAGAGGTTGCACAGGAGCAGCGGGCAGCCAGATCCTGGCAGGAAGCTGCAGGGTTCTGAGGTGTTCCGATACTGCAGCACGAAAGAATGTTTTCTTCAAAGCTATCGCATGCGCAGGTCCTGAAATTGGCACGAGGAGGTGGGGTTACGGTAGGGTCTTCACAGCAGTTACACTGCTTGTCTTGTAGTGTCGTGTTGATGTCGGTCAGCCGTCGTAGGATCTCCTGTGTTGAACTGTCGATTTCTTCTCTGCACGAATGGTCTTCTACTTCAACTGCATTGCACCTGTACAGTTGTTGGCTACTGACTGTGGTGAGAATACCACAGATAGCTAGGATCAGAAGTGCCTTGTTGAACATTCTCTTTTCTCAAGTGAGGAGTAGCTGATGGAGAATCGAAGCTGGTATATTTATCCACTTTGTTTAGGTAGCTGTGAGATTTGCTGCCTTGTGACAAAAGACATTCATTTATATAGTCTCAAAATGAATCTGCACAAGTGGCAAGAGTCCACAGTGCAAAGAAAAGACTTCCAAATATGGCCTGGATGGTGTAATTGACACTTGTTTGGCTTGGTTGTGATGCTGTATGACTGAAGCAAGCTTCATAAAACATGATTGTGTGGGTTGAAAAATTCTTCTCAAATTAGGAAGTGTTGCCTAGTTACCAGTTATCATAGTGACCTCAGTGACCTAGCTCATTTCCTGGCAACTAGTCAAGGCTAGTAAACATGTATGCATCTCCTGGGTGATTGTTTATGCACGTAGTGTTTTCAAGCTCCTTCTGCAGTTGCTGGTAGCAAATATATGGAAATACTATTTGCGATTCATGGGTCAACACAGAGGCAGATGTAAATGTGATGAAGTACGACTAAAACAAGCTTAAAAGGCGTAAGCTAATCAAAACAACCTGATGAGGTAGGCACATCTCAAATTCTGCTACAAGTGGCTCGTGGAACAAAGTCTAGAATGTGGTTACCTAACAAATTATTATATACCTGTTGCACAGCCTCAGGACACTGCACCATGAAGCAAAATAAGTGGCAATGCAGAAAGCTATATGTATATGTATATGAAGACAGTAGTCTTCTGGAAGCCTTGACTATATTGTTACCAGGCAGTATACATGTATAAGAGTCATTGTTTATACACCACCCCAAATATGGTCTGGAGTCAACAGAAAGAATTATGGTGCCCATCAAAGCTGGTAACTAGGCAACTGATATAGGTATGGTTCCTAGGTAGCCACCTATGTCAAGGTCAGGGTGTCCTGACAGTCTCTAAACAGCTAAAATACCTGCCTGAGGGCACTAACCAGCTTTGACTATGGTTTCCAGCTTTCAATTTCTCGATATGAAATATAAAATTTTGATGAGGGGTCTAGTAGATATTTTAAACAACTCATTCATACTGTGCAAACCACAGAGCAAATGCTACACACATAACCCACTTGTATTCATTCCTTGGCTTTGCCTCGGAATAACATTGTCACACAACCCGCAGTTGGGTGTTGGTCTGTCCTGTATATTATGGTTACCTTATGCAGGAAACTACTCTTCATGGTACCTAAGCCTGAAAAGTGGCTTTGATGAGCAATGAATGTACATGTATGGCTTCACATTCAGAAAAATTCTCGCAGAACTAAATTCTGAAGAACCTCAGAATGTGAAGCGATATATAGCTAACAATTAAGGTGTCACTTGCAATGAAGCTTACCTTCTCACCTTCTTTGCATGCAAGTGAATGACAGTCCTCTCCTTGTTTAATGTATATTCGAAAAAAAGGAAAGCGACATGCAGCTATAATTGTGTGATAATCTACAAGGGTTTCGGTATCTGTTTAATTATTGTATTCTTTGGAGGACAAAAATCAGTTTGTGAAATTAATGTTCACATGCAGTATTTTGTGGGACCAAACAACTCATTCTCTGCACGTGCATGCAAGTGGATAACAGCTCGCTCCTTGCTAAACGGAAAATGGCGGAGTGACATGCATCTACAGTTTGTGTGATGGTAACTTTGCTGTTAGCAACATGCAGAAGGAGTTCCAAATATGGCCATAGAATGGTTTGGGTTCAAGTATCTCTGTAATTGACAATTGTGCCACTTGTTTGTCTTACTTGTGGGGGAATTAGACTTTGCCCCCTCTCTCCTGTTGCCTAGCTACCAGTTTTGGTACAGCATCATAGTGACCACACTTGGTGTGTTCTCAGTCAGTGACGTAGCTTATTGCCTGGCAACTAGTCAAGGCTAGTAAGAATGCAGGAGTATCCTGGGTGATTGCTTATCCATCTAGGGTGTTTAAGCTCCTGCATGTTGCTGGTGGCAAAAGATATACTCTAACCTTTATCACACAAACTGTAGCAGCATGTCAGGCTATTTGTCCGAATGTACATTTAGCAAGGAGAGGGCAGTCATATTTCTGCGTGTGGAAAATGATTATGTTTGGTCAAACCTCTTCTGGAAATGTACAGTGCTCCAAACGAAAGTTAATGATTATTGTATTCTTTTGAGGGCAAACGTCAGTTGGTAAAATCTATGTTCACACCCATTACTTTGAAAAAAGCCACACTTCATGCCCATGAAAAGTAGTTTCCTGCATTAGTTCACCTAAACTGAGGTGAAAGGAGATGGACCGATCACAAATCTGTCCTCAGAGTAAGACTGTTTAGCCACAGAACTCATGAGAATGGTAAGTGAGGAGATGAAAAAAGTACCTTGCAAGAAACCCTTGCAAGGTACTAGTGGCTAGGAACGAGCCTAGGGAAAAACTTCCATATAAGGTAATGAAACAATGTAATAGTTCAAGGGTCACTGTAATTGACAATTAGGGCACTTGTTTGGCTTGTATGTGACCTGTATGAGTGAGTAAGGTAGCTCATGCAATGTACAGGCAATGTGCTACCTAAGAAACCTTGTTGCCTAGTTACTAGTGTTGATGCAGCATCACAGTGACTCTGGACCATATTTGGTATTGCGTATAAACATTCAGTGATGTAGCATATTGCCTGGCAACTAGTCAAGGCTACATGAGTCTCCATGGTGATTGTTTATTGACATTGACTAATTTTGAAGCGCTGTAGCTACATTTCCTGTTTTTTGGCTGTAGCTACATTTCCTGTTTTTTGGCTTACCTGTGACTCCTTATGACTTAAGCAAGCTTTAAAGTCTTAGCCAAAAAAAAACAGGATGGTGTGGGTGGAAAACCCTACCATGGTTCTCAAATTACACCCTCAAAGTGTTGCCTAGTTACCAGTTATGATACAGCATCACAGTGACAGTCAGTGACCTCCTGGCAATTAGTCTAGACATGTATGTAACTCCTGGGTGATTGTTTGTACACATAGGGTGGTGAAACTCCTTCTGCATGTTGCTGACAGCAAAGATACCATTACACAAACTGTAGCTGCATGTCACTCCGCCATTTTCCACATGTACATTTAGCAGGGAGCTGATTGTCATCTACTTGCATGCACATGCAGAGAATGATCCCACCTTTTTCGGAAATGTACAGTGGTCCAATATTTCATTTTCTGCATACAAGTAAATGACAGCTCTCTCCTTGTTAAATGTATATTCGGACAAAAAACGAAGCGACATGCGGCTATAGTTTGTGCGATAAACTATAAAGTTTCAGTATCTGTTTAATTATTGTATTCTTTTTATGACAAAAATCAGTTGGTGAAATTAATGTTCACATCCATTACTTTGTTGCTTCATTGCAAGTGACACTTTGTTTGCTATTGCTTCACATCCTGAACTGATTAATTTTGCACTGGTTAGAATTTTTCTGTATGTGAAGCCGTACATATGTAGAATGTCATGAGAGGATAGATACATGAACGGTAACAATATTAAGATACCTGAAGAAATGATTCAATTGCCAACATTTTATTGGCTCCCCAAGATGCGCAAAACACCAGTAGGCAGTAGATTTATAGCTGCCTCAAGTAGCTGTACCACAAAACCATTATCTAAATTACTGACTACCTTCCTTATTATCCACCACTACAAAGAATATAATGAAGGGCTAACTAAAAAGTCGGGTGCAAATGGTTTTTGGATTGTCAATAATTCTACACAGGTACTTAATAAATTGCGTAAACTGAATGACACTACTACAGCTAGTCACTTTGACAGTTTTGATTTTTCTACCTTTTATACTAATATCCCACACGACTTATTGATTGATTGCTTGGATAACTTAGTTAAAGAGGCCTATCGGGTTAGGGGTGCTACATATATTTCAGTAGGTTACAAAACCTTCTGGTCCGATAAAACCTATAGAGGGCATACTAACATTACTTTAGATAAGATTATAGAATACATACGATTTCTGATAAACAATATATACATTAAAGTTGGTAACAGAGTGTTTAAACAAACAATCGGAATACCTATGGGTACGGACTGTGCACCACTACTGGCTAACCTTTTCCTCTTTTTTTAGGAGTATAAGTACGTTAAAGATAAACTTAAAACTAATCCTAGTGAAGCTAGGCTGCTCAGACGTACTGTTAGATACATTGACGACTTGCTCACACTGAATAACCCCACCTTTGAACAGGAAATACCAAAATATTTACCCCCCACAACTACAATTAAAGAAAACTACTGAAACTCCAGTGAAATTATCTTACTTGGATATCTGCATAGAAATAAAAGAAAGAAAATTTAAAACTTCGGTCTATGACAAAAGAGATGCCTTTAACTTTCATATACCGTAGAATCGAGAGTATAGCGACCCATCAATTACAGCAACCCCATATGTAGAACAACCCGTCATCATTTCACCGCCCACTTCCTGAATAGTATGACCTCTCCAGTACAACAACCTCATGAATAATTTTACCTATCACAACTGTTATTACTGCAGCAACTGTTCTAAATATCCGTCTAAATTTCAAAATTCATTACTAACATTTGATAACCAGCGCTCAGCATGCAGCGTGTAGAGATCGAAAAATGTAGTTTGCAAGGCTGCAAAACTCTTGCATGAAAGGCCATCATGTTTTCTAGAGTGAATCAAGACCTGGAGATACATTTTCCTGTGTTGGAGAACCTGGTAACCTCACAGTCCAGACGCAGTGATTGTGAAACTTAGCAATAGCAGCAATGTCGGCCATGTTCCAGACCTGCTCGCCCGTGTTTTGGCACCTATGCTGCAAGATAGAACGCATGGAGGGAACTGATTGCTACGCTCAATGCTACCCGCTTTATATTACCCCATAAAACATGAACCCCAGGAATATAACAACCCATTGGCTGTACTAATTCTGAATAGAACGACCGGTCGTTATACTCCCGATTCTACAGTAGTTAATTTTCCTTTCCTAGATAGTAATATCCCCACTAAGCCAGCATACGGAGTTTATATCTCCCAGTTAGTAAGAATAGGTAGAATATGTGGCCAATATGAAGATTTAAGAATAGACACCACTTACTGGCTAATAGACTACTTAAACAGGGCTATAAGTACGACCAATTATGTTTATATTTCAAAAGGTTTAGTAGTAAATATCTTTGCTAAATTTAAGGTGACCCTAAAAAAACATATTAAAGATAGTATACCACTGCCTCTAGCTACCATGGGAAGACTTAATAGACTGGTTACAGTTAGGTAACTAGCTAAATGTTAGTGGGGTGCTCTAGATAGGAAGAGGAAATGATGTCACAGATTGTTTATATGTCTGTAGTTTTTGAATTTCTAGGCAGTTTTAACATTTGTAGTCAGTTTTTAGTTAGTTTTTGCAAGAGGAGTTTCAAGAACTGGATGGGGAGTATTTAACAAGGAGGAATGGTGTTGGGGTAAGATATAGAAGCTAGAGCCTAAAAGTGAGTTATATACAGCACCCTGTGGTTATGTAACAACATGCTATATAGGAGCTGGGCCCCGGGAGGGCTGGGGGCTGCTTGGTTCGGGGCCGCTTGACAATTTTTAAAGTTTCATAAGCTTTTTAACCTTTTTAACTTTTTGTAGGAGATTTCTCCGAAGGGTTTTTTTTAACAGAGGCAAGACCTATTTAGTCCCCTTTTTTAACCTTTTTAAGAAAATTTTTTAACTATTTTTCAAATTTTTGACTTTCTGCGGTCACGGGCTGGGTGGTCTCTGGTTTTTTCCGGGTCCCGGGTTCCCTTGGTTACGATCGGAGCTTTTTCTACTCTTTCTATTCTTTTCTCTATTTCTCTATTTCATGATTTCTATTTTTCTACTTTCCATTTGGATTTTATTATGCCTGATTTGTAATATGCTCAATTAGATAAGTCATGTGTTTAACTAGATTGTAATATAAGGGGCTGCAGTAGTGTAGATATAGTTTCGTGGGTTAGGATAGGTATAAGGACTGTTTTAGGTTTTAGGCCTCAAGCTAGTGAGTGCAATAATAATGATTAGGATACCCTTTCAGTTTTCATGTATATTCAGTTTTCATGTATATTCCATAGCCTTGTTTTACTTATTAAAGCTATATTAGGTACCATGAAGGGTAGTTTCCTGCATTAGGTATCCATAATATGTACAGGATAGACCTACACCCAACCGTACGTGTGTGCCATTATTATTCCAAGATAATGCCAAGGAATAAATACAAGACTTAGTGGGTTTATATGTATAGCAATTAGACTGTGGTTTGTACAGTATGAATGAGGTGTTTAAAATATCCACTAAGCACTTCATCATAATTATATATTTCATACAGAGAAATTGAAAGCTGGAAACCATAGTCAAAGCTGCATGGTTGGTGCCCTCAGGTAGGTATTTTAGCCGTTTAGAGACTGTCAGGATGTCCTTGGTGGTTATAGGTAGCATCATTCACGTCTCTAAAACGACTAGGATTGTCTGAGGGCCTAAGTTATACATGATATTAGAGTGGATTTGATCTCTTTGACCACATTATGTATGTGTATATTCTACTGTGTAGTAGCATAGCAAATTTCTTCCATAAGATTTTTAGAAACGAGAATGACAGGTGTGGCTTTTACAGGGTCATGAATACATTAACAGCAGAGTTGGAGCGTATGATTGTTTACACATTATATGCGGTGGTCATCTTTTTCCTGCGCCATCCCTACATATGGACTCCAGGAGTACTACTGTACTCCACTAGGGTGTATGCCTGAAGGTAGGCTAATGAGGGTTACATGTTGGCACCAGCAAGAGAGCAGCCATCATACATTTCAGGGACGCTGCCAAAGCCACTGGGTTTCTTACAAGGTGCTTTTTCATCTTCTCGCTTACCAAGTCTTCCATTTTCAAATTCTCATGAGCTCTGTGCCTAAAACATCTGACTTTGAGGTCCATTTCTTTGTGCCTCATTTTAGGTTTCCAACATGCGAGAAACTAGATAGCTATACTGCAACATTTCAAATGAAGCCACCAGTTCACCATCGTGAGTGCTGCATTAATATCACTGATGCTGTAGCACCTCATGCAAGCAATATGCTGCTAGAAACCTTAACAACCTATCCTTGTTGCCTAGTTACCAGTGTTGATGCAGCATCATAGTGACTCTTAGTGACTCTTGGTGTTGTAGTCAGTGGCGTGGCTTACTGCCTGGCAACTGGTCAAGGCTAGTAAACATGCATGCATCTCCTGGGTGATTGTTTATACAGATAGGCTGTTCAAGTTCCTTCTGCAGTTGCCTCTGGCAAAAATACTGCCGCTTCCAGTACACAAAATGTTGTCCTGGAAATCCAGCAATCATCGTGTCTTGAAATCTCGCAATGTACACAAAGCATGCGAAATTTATTTCCGCAAAAGGGTTAACTATGACAAAACCGCAGAAATTGTGCGCCTTGAAAATTTGCCGCTATGCGGTATTTAGCTAGTGATCTACATGCATCTATGGCAATTTCAGCAACATGCAGAAGGAGCTTGGACACCCTATTTGTACAAACAATCACCCAGGAGACTCACACATGTTTACTTGATGTTGGAGGAAAACGGTGAACTTAAGCAGTGATGGGTGGCTGAACCTCAGCATGCTAGTAGCTATTCGAGACCAACTTAAAGTGAGCCTTGCGCTACACGTAATCCTGAGATGGCAGTTGGTTATGAAAAGACAATAACCAAAAACAGTATAGCTGATACAAGAAAAAGGTTATACCTACAAAACATAACAGGGTAGAAACGTGTATTGCTGCCTTATGTATTACATTGGTGATAATGTTGCTACAATGTCAGTGAATAATGATGTTGACACAATGTACAGCTCAGCAAATAGTGTCAAAACATCCTACATGTGCATGTATAAAGAAGGCATGGGAGGAGTGTTAAACAGTGCCATTAATCAGCAACCAATACAGAGGTAGGCTAAAGCTACTGAACATAGAGTTCAATTACTTCAAGAGGAGTATCTTCCCGGCTCCTTGTCACACCAGGTCGCAATATACGATTGCCTGTTCGGAAGGAAGCACACAGTCTCACATCTATAGTATCAGTGGTGGGTGCAATGTCTGTGCGGAAGTAGGGAGTTCTGTTGAACTGACAGCAAGTGCTACGTCGCCCGCAACCTCTACCGTCCCACAGTGGGGCTTCAAGGTGAAATCGGTCGTCGGGCACGCCGGTGGCCTGGCTTCCGGTATCGCAGAAGAAATTTCTCCCAATATATGGTGGTACTAGAGGTAGTACATCTCCCGATGGTGTTTCTCCTTCCGTGCAGGGACAAGCTCTTTGTTTGTCCGCAAACTCGCTCTGTGCTGCTGCAAATGTCCAGATATGGGTACGATGTCCACTCTGTCCGTGGGTGATGCTAACTCCGTCGACATATTCCTCATCGATAGTGGCATTGGTCTCATCGTAGTAGATGAATCCATCAGGTGCTTCACGTTGATACCCGATAACTTTACCACACACACGAGAGTACTCCACACCTTGCACACTGTAGGGAACAGCATCACAGCCTGGCATCCTGCGGTTTTCAACTCGGGTGCACAGCCTCCTTGAGCTGTCGCCTGGTGGTGAAATTGTCACCAAAGGCTGGGGACAGGAGTTGCACTGGGTATTGTTCATGTTGAGATTGGCCACCCTCATCCACCCCCTGGAGCCACCACACGATCGGTCGTCAGCATGGACCTCCAGATCACAGTAGACCAGCACAGCATCACGTACCGTATTTCTTATCCAGTAGTTGCCAGAGGTTGCACAGGAGCAGCGGGCAGCCAGATCCTGGCAGGAAGCTGCAGGGTTCTGAGGTGTTCCGATACTGCAGCACGAAAGAATGTTTGCTTCAAAGCTATCGCATGCACAGGTCCCTGGATCAACGACATTGGCACGAGGAGGTGGGGTCACGGTAGGGTCTTCACAGCAGTTACACCGCTTGTCTTGTAGTGTCGTGTTGATGTCGGTCAGCCGTCGTAGGATCTCTTGTGTTGAATTGTCGACTCCTCTGCACGAATGCTCTTCCATATCAACTGCTTCACACCTGTACAGTTGTTGGCTACTGACTGTGGTGAAAAGAACACCACAGATAGCTAGGATCAGAAGTGCCTGGTTGAACATTCTCTTTTTGCCAGTTGAGAAGTAGCGGATGGAGAATTGAAAGGGGTATATTTATCCACTTCGTTTAGTTAACAGTAAGATTTACTACTTTGTGACAAAAAGACTTTCATTTATATAGACTGAAAATGAATCTGCACATGTGCAGCATGCAGACCAAAAGTCCATGGTGTAAAAAGACTTCCAAATATGGCCATAGAATAGGTTTGGGTTCAAGTGTCTCTGTAATTGACAATTGTGCCACTTGTTTGTCTTACTTGTGGGGGAATTAGAATTTGCCCCCTCTCTCCTGTTGCCTAGCTACCAGTTTTGGTACAGCATCATAGTGACCACACTTGGTATTCTCAGTCAGTGACGTAGCTTATTGCCTACGTTTGATTATGTCTGTGAGGGCAAACATCAGTTGGCAAAATCGTTTTACACATCCATGTTCACATCCTTTTTTCAACTTCGTACATTGCAAGGGACATCCTGTTAGCTATCCTATATAGCTTCACATTCTGAGCTGATTTAGAATTTAGTTTTGTAGGGATGGCTGTATATGTGAAGCTATACATGTAGATTATATTGCACAAAATGACTTGTTTTACTCACCAAAGCCACACTTCAGGCTTAGGTACCATTAGTCTCGTGACCAGCCCCACGTTAGAAAAGTGGGTCTGGCTCCCCATATATTCAAAGTTGGGGCAGCAGTACATCATATTCCAGTGTAGTACATGCATGAAAACATTACATCACCAAACTGATAGAGTCCATGTGGCCACTAGTATATATATATTATCCGGATACTGCAACCGTTTAGTGATATAATACTGGGACTGCTGACATAATGCTGCCCCAACTTTGAATATACGGGGAGCCAGACCCACCTTTCTAATGTGGGGCTGGGCACGAGGCTAAGGTACCATGAAAGAGAGTTTCCTTCATATAATTTAGTTAACCCACACTAGTACTGAGGCAAAATAAAATGGATCGATCACAAATCTGTCTTCAAAGTGAGATTTTTAGCCACAGAACTCATGAGATTGGTAATTGAGGAGATGAAAATGTACCTTGCAAGGAGCCAAGTGGCCTTGGCAATGTACCTTGGGAAGCTGGCAATTATCCCTTGGGATTGAGGGTAAAAGTGTTGATAAAATTAAGTTGACATCCATTACTTTGCAGCTACAGCTTTGTCTACATCTGCAAGTGGACATCTTAATTTAGTCACTTATATAGGTTGACATTAAGGCTTAGCAATTTAGTTTAGCACACGATAGAATTTTTCCGTATGTGAAGTGATACAAATAAAACTAGATAAATATTTCAACCGAAACCACCAGTTTGCCATCATATAGTGAGTGCTGCAATAATATCACTGATTGACTACATGCCTGCATAAATTATACTAGATTACAGAAAGCTACCAGTGTATAGATTTAAGGAGTACATGAATATGTTTGTTGTTATCAACTACTCCTCCAGTACTGAGGTCCTTCCTGAAATGTATGATGGCTTCTCTCTTGCTGGTGCCAACGCGTAACACTCATTAGCATACCGTCAGGCATACATGTAGGACCTAGGAATATCGTGGAGTATAGTAGTACTACTGGAGTCGATATGTAGGGATGGCACAGGAAAAAAATGACCACCGCAAATGAGTGTTTTCTAAAAAATCTTTTTTCGGAAGCAATTTTTTATGGTATTATACACGTGCACAGTGTGGTCAAATAGATCAAATCCACTTGAATTAGTGCCCTCAGGCAATATTAGCTGTTTTAGAGATGTGAATGATGCTACTTTTCAACCTATAACCACCAAGGGCATCCTGACAGTCTCTAAAAATACCTGCCTGAGAGCCCTAACCAGCTTTGACTATGGTTTCCCGTTTTCAATTTCTCGGTATGAAATATAACTTACCTTCTCACCTTCTCTGCATGCAAGTGGATGACAGCCCTCTCCTTGTTTAATGTATATTCGAAAAAAAAGAAAAGCGACATGCAGCTATAATTGTGTGATAATCTACAAGGGTTTCGGTATCTGTTTAAATATTGTATTCTCTGGAGGACAATAACCAGTTTGTGAAATTAATGTTCACATGCAGTATTTTGTGGGACCAAACAACTCATTCTCTGCATGTGTATGCAAGTGGATGACAGCTCGCTCCTTGCACAACCATGGAAAATGGCGACAGTGACATGCATCTCACAGTTTGTGTGATGGTATCTTTGCTGTTAGCAACATTGCAGATGTGTGGGAGTTTGAACACCCTATATGGATGGGGAAACAATCACCCAGGAGACGCATACTTTTTGGAGTGTATACTAGCACTTGACTAGTGTTGCCTGGCACTATCAAGCTAGTGTCATGAGTCTCCTTGTTCATTTATTGACATTGGCTTTGTGGAGCACTGTAATTTCCTGGTAACTATATTGTGGGTGAAGCAATTGACAATTGTGGCACTTGTTTGGCTTACCTGTGACTCTGTATGACTTAGCAAGCTTCAAAGTCTTAGCCAAAAAACAGGATGGTGTGGGTAGAAAAACCCTATCATGCTTCTCAAATTACACCCTCAAATTGTTGCCTAGTTACCGGTTGTGATACAGCATCATAGTGACAGTCAATGACCTAGCTTATTGCCTGACAACTAGTCAAGACATGTATGTGACTCCTGGGTGATTGTTTATCCATATAGGGTTTGAAACTCCTTCTGCATGTTACTGACAGCAAAGATATAAACTATAGATGTATGTCACTCTGCCATTTTTCAAATGTACATTTAGCAAAGAGCGAGCTGTAATCTACTTGCATGCACATACAAAGAATGAGTTGTTTGGTCCCACATTTTTCGGAAGTGTACAGTGCTGGTATATTTTGTTTTCTGCATGCAAGTAGATGACAGCCCTCTCCTTGTTAAATGTATACTCGGACAAAAAGCAAAGCGACATGCAGCTATAGTTTGTGTGATAAACTATAAGGTTTATGTATTCTTTTTAAAAAAGTCAGTTGGTAAAATAATTGTTCACATCTTACTTTGTAGCTTCATTGCAAGTGACACTTTGTTATCCCTCACATAAGTATTTTAGCAACTGGTGGGCATCACAAATGTGGGCAAGTTGTATTGCATCTTCCAATGGTGTTTCTCTTTCTGTGAATGGACAAGCACTTTTTTGGCTGATGTACTGTCTCGTTCTGTGCAGCTACAAATGTCCTGATATGGGTAGTGGAGTCTAGGAACAAGGCTAGGGAAAAACATCCGGAATAACGTCCGGAAACGCTTGCAATGTAATGGTTCAAGGGTCACTATAATTGACAGTTGGGCCACTTGTTTGGCTTGTATGTGACCTGTATGAGTGAGTAAAGTAGCTCATGCAATGTGGGGGAAATGTGCTACCTAGGAAACCTTATTTCCTAGTTACCAGTGTTGATACAGCATCATACTGACTCTGGACCATATTTGGAATTGTGTATAAACATTGAATGAAGTAGCGTATTGCCTGGCAACTACATGTAGTCAAAGCTAGTATGCATACATGAGTCTCCTGGGTGATTGTTTATTGACATTGACTTTGTTTTGGAGCACTGTACATTTCCTGGCAAAACAAGCAATTGACAATTGTGGCACTTGTTTGGCTTACCTGTGACTCTGTATGACTTAAGCAAGCTTCAAAGTCTTAACCAAAAAACATGATAGTGTGGGTGGAAAATCCTGCCATGGTTCTCAAATTACACCCTCAAAGCGTTGCCTAGTTACCAGTTATGATACAGCATCATAGTGACAGTCAGTGACCTAGCATATTGCCTGGCAACTAGTCAAGACATGTATGTGACTCCTGGGTGATTGTTTATCCATATAGGGTTTTGATTTGCCTTGTGCATGTTGCTGACAGCAAAGATACCATTACACAAACTGTAGCTGCATGTCACTCCGCCATTTTCCATTTAGCAAGGAGCGAGCTGTCATCTACATGTACTTACTTGCACATGCAGAGAATTAGTTGTTTGATCCCACCTTCTCTGCATGCAAGTGGATGACAACCCTTTCTTTGTTAAATGTATATTCGGACAAAAAGCGAAGCGACTTGCACCTATAGTATTCTATAAGGTTTCAGTATCTGTTGAATTATTGTGAGGACTAAAGTCAGTTGGTAAAATTAATGTTCACATTCATTACTTTGTAGCTTCATTGCAAGTGACACCCTGTTAGCTATATCGCTTCACATTCTGAGCTGCTTCAGAAATTAGTTTTGCACTGGATAGAATTTTTCTGTATGTGAAGCCATACATGTAGCTTCCTTTGCTCATCAAAGCCACGTTAAAGAGTAGTTTCCTGCATTAGGTAACCACAATATGTACAGGATAGACCTACACCCAACCGTTGGTTGTGTGCCAGTGTTATTCCGAGGCAAAGCCAAGGAATAAATACAAGTGGGTTTAGCTATTATGTGTAGCACTTGCTCTGTGATTTGCACAATATAAATAAGTTGTAGACACCTCATCATACCGTACGTATAAAGCGCTCATGGGCAGGGAACCTTAGAATGCAGCGGAAAAGGGGGGTGGGCACTTACTACGTATTCGTCCGCAAACGGCATGTAGTATCTGCCCACCACCCTGGAAGTGAGGAATCTTCACCATAATATATTTTCTACCATGAACGTTTGATTATTATATTCCATTGAGGTAAAGTCAATGTGAACGTTTGATTATTATATTCCATTGAGGGTAAAACTGTTGATAAATGTTTACTTTTATAGGTGTGTACAGTTCCTTGAACCACTACATTGTAAATAGGTTTTTATCCCCTTATACAGGCAAATAGGTTTCACTCCCCTTTCTTCCGCTTATAGGGAACGTTTTCCGCTTAGAGGGAACCTTCCCTCTAAGCGAAAGTGGGCTGGCCCGCGAGACTAGTCTGGGACAGTATGGCCTAGGATCCATCTGTTGCCTCACTTGATTCCCAAAGCCTGGCACACTAAATGAGACTCCATGCATACCAAATCGGTTAGGTACCCGACGGACTGAAGGTGTGGTCAGCTGGAACGATACTGCCCTTTAGCTTTGTGCTTCGGTAGATATCACATGGCACATGCAGGTTTCCGCTGGGGGCAAGATCCAAAGGTTACGCATTTTTTTTATTGACAAGTCTGACAGCAGTATATAACAGTTGACAAACAGATTTGTTTGGGAGGAGTCAGACTCCTCCCCTAAGACAAGTAGCTCAAGGGTCATGATGGTTCACAACTACAAAGGAAGATTTGCCATGGAGGCATCATCAATGGATGCAAAGGCATGCTCAGCAGGAGTGCCATTCACCAACTCTGCAGGGATCTGCTAGAAACTCACTGGCATGACTAAACTCTGCCACTTTGCTCAGCAATAGGCACATTAGTCAATGAAGATATTGCTAGCCATCAAACTGGACTAAGGTCCTGTAAGTGTGATCAAGCTAGCCACTCAACAGCAAATATGAAGTGGGTATGGCTCTAGCAAAGGGGTTACCACTAATTGTCCTGATTGTGCATGGGGTTCAAGACTGTTTGAGCTATAGGCCTAGGCTAGTTCATACCTATCACTGCTATCAATACATACAGATGTGCCATGCAGGAATGCAATGGAAGTGGGAGGGACAGGAATGTTAGATTATGCCCTTTACCCATGTTAACTGCATGAACAGCAAAGGAAAACCCTTTCCATGATTCTGTGAAATTAATAAAGTAAGCCAGAATTAATCTTACAATTTAGTAGTAGTTAGTAGGTTGCCAAAAGCAGTAAACCTCTACATGCATGTCAGCTGAATTTCAGCGACAAGCAGAATGAACTTGAACGCCCTATTTGTATAAGAAGACTCACACATTTACTTGTTGTTGGGGGGAAACAGTGAACTTAAGCAGTGATGGGAGGCTGAACCTGAGCATGCTAGTAGCTATGCGAGACTAACTGCGGTAAAGTGAGGCTTGCGCATACGTAATTCAGAGATGCCAGTTGGTTACGGAAAGACAATAACAAAAAACAGTATAGCTGATACAAAAAAAACGTACGAAGTGGAAACATATATTGCTACCTTAATAATAATGTGAATGTTGACACAATGTACAGCTCAGTAAATACTCAAATACATGTGCATGTATAAAGAAGGCATGAGAGCAGTGTTAAACAGTTGTATAAGTGCCATTAATCAGCAACAATACAGAGGTAGGCTGAAGCTACTGAACGTAGAGTTCAATTACTTCAAGAGGAGTATCTTCCCGGCTCCTTATCACACCAGGTCGCAATATACGATTGCCTGTTCGGAAGGAAGCACACAGTCTCACATCTATATTATCAGTGGTGGGTGCAATGTCTGTGCGGAAGTAGGGAGGTCTGTTGAACTGACAGCAAGTGTTACGTCGCCCGCAACCTCTACCGTCCCACAGTGGGGCTTCAAGGTGAAATCGGTCCTCTGGCACGCCGGTGGCCTGGCTTCCGGTATCACAGAAGAAATTTCTCCCAATATATGGGGGTACTAGAGGTAGTACATCTCCCGATGGTGTTTCTCCTTCCGTGCAGGGACAAGCTCTTCTACTGTCCGCAAACTCGCTCTGTGCAGCTGCAAATGTCCAGATATGGGTACGATGTCCACTCTGTCCGTGTGTGATGCTAACTCCGTCGACATATTCCTCATCGATAGTGGCATTGGTCTCATCATAGAAGATGAAACCATCAGGTGCTTCACGTTGATACCCGATAACCTTACCACACACGCGAGAGTACTCCACACCTTGCACACTGTAGGGAACAGCATCACAGCCTGGCATCCTGCGGTTTTCAACTCGGGTGCACAGCCTCCTTGAGCTGTCGCCTGGTGGTGAAATTGTCACCAAAGGCTGGGGACAGGAGTTGCACTGGGTATTGTTCATGTTGAGATTGGCCACCCTCATCCACCCCCTGGAGCCACCACACGATCGGTCGTCATCATGGACCTCCAGATCACAGTAGACCAGCACAGCATCACGTACCGTATTTCTTATCCAGTAGTTGCCAGAGGTTGCACAGGAGCAGCGGGCAGCCAGATCCTGGCAGGAAGCTGCAGGGTTCTGAGGTGTTCCGATACTGCAGCACGAAAGAATGTTTTCTTCAAAGCTATCGCATGCGCAGGTCCTGACATTGGCACGAGGAGGTGGGGTTACGGTAGGGTCTTCACAGCAGTTACACTGCTTGTCTTGTAGTGTCGTGTTGATGTCGGTCAGCCGTCGTAGGATCTCCTGTGTTGAACTGTCGATTTCTTCTCTGCACGAATGGTCTTCTACTTCAACTGCATTGCACCTGTACAGTTGTTGGCTACTGACTGTGGTGAGAATACCACAGATAGCTAGGATCAGAAGTACCTTGTTGAACATTCTCTTTTCTCAAGTGAGGAGTAGCTGATGGAGAATCGAAGCTGGTATATTTATCCACTTTGTTTAGGTAGCTGTGAGATTTGCTGCCTTGTGACAAAAAGACATTCATTTATATAGTCTCAAAATGAATCTGCACAAGTGGCAAGAGTCCACAGTGCAAAGAAAAGACTTCCAAATATGGCCTGGATGGTGTAATTGACACTTGTTTGGCTTGGTTGTGATGCTGTATGACTGAAGCAAGCTTCATAAAACATGATGGTGTGGTTTGAAAAATTCTTCTCAACTTACAGAGTGTTGCCTAGTTACCAGTTATCACAGTGACAGTCAGTGACCTTGCTCATTGCCTGGCAACTAGTCAAGGCTAGTAAACATGTATGCATCTCCTGGGTGATTGTTTATGCACATTGTGTTTTCAAGCTCCTTCTGCAGTTGCTGGTGGCAATTATATAGAAATACTGTTTGCGATTCATGGGTCAACACATAGGCAGTTGTAAATGTGATGAAGTACGACTAAAACAAGCTTCAAAGGCGTAAGCTAATCAAAACAACCTGATGAGATAGGCACATCTCAAATTCTGCTACAAGTGGCTCGTGGAACAAAGTCTAGAATGTGGTTACCTAACAAATTATTATATACCTATTGCACAGCCTCAGGACACTGCACCATGAAGCAAAATAAGTGGTAATGCAGAAAGCATACCAGTTTGGGGGGGGGGGATACATATGTATATGTATATGAAGACAGTAGTCTTCTGGAAGCCTTGACTATATAGTTGCCAGGCAGTATACATGTATAAGAGTGATTGTTTATACACCACCCCAAATATGGTCTGGAGTCAACAGAAAGAATTATGGTGCCCATCAAAGCTGGTAACTAGGCAACTGATATAGGTATGGTTCCTAGGTAGCCACCTATGTCATCATGGTCAGGTTTGTCTCATGGTGATCAGTTTGACTCATACAACAGGTCTGACTCATAAATCACATTGCAAACTCTTCGGAGATGATAAGCTTTCTGAAAGAGTAAAGATATCACAAAAAAAATGGGACCCAGCTGGGGATTGAATCCAGGACCTTCTGAATACTAGTCAGATGCTCTTACCAACTGAGCTACTGGAGCCCCTTTGGCAGAGGAGCAGTAAGTAAGCTTTATATGGCCACTAAACCTCCTAGTAGCACATGCCAGTAGGTCCCAGCAAATTCCAACTGTAATTACTCTTTCACTAGGCCTCGCCCCATCTCTTAAACACGATCAATGTGCTATACTCAAACTTAGTCTGGATCAGTCTGCCAGGGTAATTAAACCACCAAAGACGCAGAACTGCGAACTAAGTAGTCACATTGCAAATTCTTCCGATATGATAGGCTTTCTGAGAGAGTAAAGAAATCCCGAAAAAACGGTCACTGTGATGCTGTATCAACACTGGTAACTAGGTAACAAGGATAGGCTAAGTAGATTCCTAGGTAGCATATTGCTTGCATGAGGTACTGCAACATCATCAGGCTCATAACATGGTTACATGCAAGTTTCTCTAGCCTTGTTGCTAGCCACTACCCACATAAGGACGTTTGTAGCTGCACAGAACGAGACATCGGTCAATGAAGAGCTTGTCCATGTACAGAAGAAGAAACACCATTGGGAGTTGCACTACAACTTACCCACACTTGTGATGCCCACCAGTATCCCAAGGGATGTCAACGTTGCCAGTATCCCAAGGGATGCTATCAAGGCCACTAGGTTCTGTGGCTAAAACGTCTGACTTTGAGGACAGATTTACGATCGGTCCATTTATTTGCACCTCAGTTTAGGTTTCCAACATGCGAGAAACTAGATAACTATACTACAACATTTCAACCGAAACCACCAGTTTGCCATTGTGAGTGCTGCAGTAATATCACTGATTGACTACATGCCTGCATAAATTATACTAGAATACAAAAGGCTACCAGTGTATAGAATTAAGGAGTACATGAGTATGTTTGTTGTTATCAACTACTCCTCCAATACTGAGCTGTCAGTAACATGCAGAAGGCATTTCAAAACCCTATATGGATAAACAATCACCCAGGAGTCACATACATGTCTTGACTAGTTGCCAGGCAATAAGCTAGGTCACTGACTGTCACTATGATGCTGTATCATAACTGGTAATTAGGCAACACTTTGAGGGCGTAATTGAGAACCATGGTAGGGCTTTCCACCCACACTATCTTGTTTTTTTTTGCTAAGACTTTGAAGCTTGCGTCATACAGAGTCACTGGTAAGCCAAACAAGTGCCACAATTGTCAATTGCTTGTTTACCCACCTGACTAGTTGCCAGGAAATGTCAATAAACAATCACCCGGGAGACTCATGCATGACTAGTCGCCAGGCAATATGCTACGTCACTGACTGTTTATACACAATACCAAATATGGTCCAGAGTCACTATGATGCTGTATCAACACTGGTAACTAGGCAACAAAGTTTCCTAGGTAGCACATTGCCCCTACATTGCATGAGCTACCTTACTCATACAGGTCACATACAAGCCAAACAAGTGCCCCAACTACCAATAATAGTGACTCTTGAACCATTACATTGCAAGCGTTTCCGGACGTTTTTCCCTAGCCTTGTTCCTAGACTCCACTACCCATATCAGGACATTTGTAGCTGTACAGAACGAGACAGTACATCAGCCAAAAAAGCGCTTGTCCATTCACAGAAAGAGAAACACCATTGGAAGATGCAGTACAACTTGCCCACATTTGTGATGCTTACCAAGGGTGACAGTCAGTGACCCTATAGCTTGTTGCCTGGCCACTAGTCAAGGCTAGTTAACATGTATGCGTCTTTTGGGTGATTGTTTATATCATACACACAAGCTGTTCAAGCTCCTTCTGCAGTTGCTGGTGGCAAATATATCATTACACAAACTGTAGCTGTATGTCACTCCGCCACTTTCCAAATGTACATTTAGCAAGGAGCTGGTTGTCGTTTACTTGCATGCACATGCAAAGAATGAGTTCTTTGGTCCCACCATGTTCGGAAATGTACAGTGCTGGTATATTTTGTTTTCTGCATGCAAGTAGATGACAGCCCTAAAAAAAAAAGCGACATGCAGCCATAGTTTGTGTGAATAATTATAAGGTTTATGTATTCTTTTTAAGAAAAGTCAGTTGGTAAAATAATTGTTCACATTTTACTTTGTAGCTTCATTGCAAGTGACACTTTGTTATCCCTCACACAAGTATTTTAGCTACTGGTGGGCATCGCAAATGTGGGCAAGTTGTAGTGCATCTTCCAATGGTGTTTCTCTTTCTGTGAATGGACAAGCACTTTTTTGGCTGATGTACTGTCTCGTTCTGTGCAGCTACAAATGTCCTGATATGGGTAGTGGAGTCTAGGAACAAGGCTAGGGAAAAACATCCGGAATAACGTCCGAAACGCTTGCAATGTAATGGTTCAAGGGTCACTATAATTGACAGTTGGGCCACTTGTTTGGCTTGAATGTGACCTGTATGAGTGAGTAAAGTAGCTCATGCAATGTGGGGGCAATGTGCTACCTAGGAAACTTTGTTGCCTAGCTACCAGTGTTGATACAGCATCATACTGACTCTGGACCATATTTGGAATTGTGTATAAACATTGAATGAAATAGCGTATTGCCTGGCAACTACATGTAGTCAAAGCTAGTATGCATACATGAGTCTCCTGGGTGATTGTTTATTGACATTGACTTTGTTTTGGAGCACTGTACATTTCCTGGCAAAACAAGCAATTGACAATTGTGGCACTTGTTTGGCTTACCTGTGACTCTGTATGACTTAGCAAGCTTCAAAGTCTTAACCAAAAAACAGGATAGTGTGGGTGGAAAATCCTGCCATGGTTCTCAAATTACACCCTTAAAGCGTTGTCTAGATACCAGTTATGATACAGCATCATAGTGACAGTCAGTGACCTAGCATATTGCCTGGCAACTAGTCAAGACATGTATGTGACTCCTGGGTGATTGTTTATCCATATAGGGTTTTGATTTGCCTTGTGCATGTTGCTGACAGCAAAGATACCATTACACAAACTGTAGCTGCATGTCACTCCGCCATTTTCCATTTAGCAAGGAGCGAGCTGTCATCTACATGTACTTACTTGCACATGCAGAGAATTAGTTGTTTGATCCCACCTTCTCACCTTCTCTGCATGCAAGTGGATGACAGCCCTTTCTTTGTTAAATGTATATTCGGACAAAAAGCGAAGCGACATGCACCTATAGTATTCTATAAGGTTTCAGTATCTGTTGAATTATTGTGAGGACTAAAGTCAGTTGGTAAAATTAATGTTCACATTCATTACTTTGTAGCTTCATTGCAAGTGACACCCTGTTAGCTATATCGCTTCACATTCTGAGCTGCTTTAGAATTTAGTTTTGCACTGGATAGAATTTTTCTGCATGTGAAGCCATACATGTAGCTTCCTTTGCTCATCAAAGCCATGTTAAAGAGTAGTTTCCTGCATTAGGTAACCATAATATGTACAGGATAGACCTTCACCCAACCGTTGGTTGTGTGCCAGTGTTATTCAGAGGCAAAGCCAAGGAATAAATACAAGTGGGTTTAGCTATTATGTGTAGCACTTGCTCTGTGATTTGCACAATATAAATAAGTTGTAGACACCTCATCATACCGTACGTATAAAGCGCTCATGGGCAGGGAACCTTAGAATGCAGCGGAAAAGGGGGGTGGGCACTTACTACGTATTCGTCCGCAAACGGCATGTAGTATCTGCCCACCACCCTGGAAGTGAGGAATCTTCACCATAATATATTTTCTACCATGAACGTTTGATTATTATATTCCATTGAGGTAAAGTCAATGTGAACGTTTGATTATTATATTCCATTGAGGGTAAAACTGTTGATAAATGTTTACTTTTATAAGTTTGTACATTGCAAGCGAAATATTGTTAGCTATATTCTAATATAGGTGATTAAAGATACATTTCAGGCTTATCGAATCAACAGATGTTTCCATGCAAACCAATGCCACAATTGTCAATTACAAAGTTCCTTGAACCACTACATTGTAAATAGGTTTTTATCCCCTTATACAGGCAAATAGGTTTCACTCCCCTTTCTTCCGCTTATAGGGAACGTTTTCCGCTTAGAGGGAACCTTCCCTCTAAGCGAAAGTGGGCTGGCCCGCGAGACTAGTCTGGGACAGTATGGCCTAGGATCCATCTGTTGCCTCACTTGATTCCCAAAGCCTGGCACACTAAATGAGACTCCATGCATACCAAATCGGTTAGGTACCCGACGGACTGAAGGTGTGGTCAGCTGGAACGATACTGCCCTTTAGCTTTGTGCTTCGGTAGATATCACATGGCACATGCAGGTTTCCGCTGGGGGCAAGATCCAAAGGTTACGCATTTTTTTTATTGACAAGTCTGACAGCAGTACATAACAGTTGACAAACAGATTTGTTTGGGAGGAGTCAGACTCCTCCCCTAAGACAAGTAGCTCAAGGGTCATGATGGTTCACAACTACAAAGGAAGATTTGCCATGGAGGCATCATCAATGGATGCAAAGGCATGCTCAGCAGGAGTGCCATTCACCAACTCTGCAGGGATCTGCTAGAAACTCACTGGCATGACTAAACTCTGCCACTTTGCTCAGCAATAGGCACATTAGTCAAAGAAGATATTGCTAGCCATCAAACTGGACTAAGGTCCTGTAAGTGTGATCAAGCTAGCCACTCAACAGCAAATATGAAGTGGGTATGGCTCTAGCAAAGGGGTTACCACTAATTGTCCTGATTGTGCATGGGGTTCAAGACTGTTTGAGCTATAGGCCTAGGCTAGTTCATACCTATCACTGCTATCAATACATACAGATGTGCCATGCAGGAATGCAATGGAAGTGGGAGGGACAGGAATGTTAGATTATGCCCTTTACCCATGTTAACTGCATGAACAGCAAAGGAAAACCCTTTCCATGATTCTGTGAAATTAATAAAGTAAGCCAGAATTAATCTTACAATTTAGTAGTAGTTAGTAGGTTGCCAAAAGCAGTAAACCTCTACATGCATGTCAGCTGAATTTCAGCGACAAGCAGAATGAACTTGAACACCCTATTTGTATAAGAAGACTCACACATTTACTTGTTGTTGGGGGAAAACAGTGAACTTAAGCAGTGATGGGAGGCTGAACCTGAGCATGCTAGTAGCTATGCGAGACTAACTGCGGTAAAGTGAGGCTTGCGCATACGTAATTCAGAGATGCCAGTTGGTTATGGAAAGACAATAACAAAAAACAGTATAGCTGATACAAAAAAAAACGTACGAAGTGGAAACATATATTGCTACCTTAATAATAATGTGAATGTTGACACAATGTACAGCTCAGTAAATACTCAAATACATGTGCATGTATAAAGAAGGCATGAGAGCAGTGTTAAACAGTTGTATAAGTGCCATTAATCAGCAACAATACAGAGGTAGGCTGAAGCTACTGAACGTAGAGTTCAATTACTTCAAGAGGAGTATCTTCCCGGCTCCTTATCACACCAGGTCGCAATATACGATTGCCTGTTCGGAAGGAAGCACACAGTCTCACATCTATATTATCAGTGGTGGGTGCAATGTCTGTGCGGAAGTAGGGAGGTCTGTTGAACTGACAGCAAGTGTTACGTCGCCCGCAACCTCTACCGTCCCACAGTGGGGCTTCAAGGTGAAATCGGTCCTCTGGCACGCCGGTGGCCTGGCTTCCGGTATCACAGAAGAAATTTCTCCCAATATATGGGGGTACTAGTGGTAGTACATCTCCCGATGGTGTTTCTCCTTCCGTGCAGGGACAAGCTCTTCTACTGTCCGCAAACTCGCTCTGTGCAGCTGCAAATGTCCAGATATGGGTACGATGTCCACTCTGTCCGTGTGTGATGCTAACTCCGTCGACATATTCCTCATCGATAGTGGCATTGGTCTCATCATAGAAGATGAAACCATCAGGTGCTTCACGTTGATACCCGATAACCTTACCACACACGCGAGAGTACTCCACACCTTGCACACTGTAGGGAACAGCATCACAGCCTGGCATCCTGCGGTTTTCAACTCGGGTGCACAGCCTCCTTGAGCTGTCGCCTGGTGGTGAAATTGTCACCAAAGGCTGGGGACAGGAGTTGCACTGGGTATTGTTCATGTTGAGATTGGCCACCCTCATCCACCCCCTGGAGCCACCACACGATCGGTCGTCATCATGGACCTCCAGATCACAGTAGACCAGCACAGCATCACGTACCGTATTTCTTATCCAGTAGTTGCCAGAGGTTGCACAGGAGCAGCGGGCAGCCAGATCCTGGCAGGAAGCTGCAGGGTTCTGAGGTGTTCCGATACTGCAGCACGAAAGAATGTTTTCTTCAAAGCTATCGCATGCGCAGGTCCTGAAATTGGCACGAGGAGGTGGGGTTACGGTAGGGTCTTCACAGCAGTTACACTGCTTGTCTTGTAGTGTCGTGTTGATGTCGGTCAGCCGTCGTAGGATCTCCTGTGTTGAACTGTCGATTTCTTCTCTGCACGAATGGTCTTCTACTTCAACTGCATTGCACCTGTACAGTTGTTGGCTACTGACTGTGGTGAGAATACCACAGATAGCTAGGATCAGAAGTGCCTTGTTGAACATTCTCTTTTCTCAAGTGAGGAGTAGCTGATGGAGAATCGAAGCTGGTATATTTATCCACTTTGTTTAGGTAGCTGTGAGATTTGCTGCCTTGTGACAAAAGACATTCATTTATATAGTCTCAAAATGAATCTGCACAAGTGGCAAGAGTCCACAGTGCAAAGAAAAGACTTCCAAATATGGCCTGGATGGTGTAATTGACACTTGTTTGGCTTGGTTGTGATGCTGTATGACTGAAGCAAGCTTCATAAAACATGATTGTGTGGGTTGAAAAATTCTTCTCAAATTAGGAAGTGTTGCCTAGTTACCAGTTATCATAGTGACCTCAGTGACCTAGCTCATTTCCTGGCAACTAGTCAAGGCTAGTAAACATGTATGCATCTCCTGGGTGATTGTTTATGCACGTAGTGTTTTCAAGCTCCTTCTGCAGTTGCTGGTAGCAAATATATGGAAATACTATTTGCGATTCATGGGTCAACACAGAGGCAGATGTAAATGTGATGAAGTACGACTAAAACAAGCTTAAAAGGCGTAAGCTAATCAAAACAACCTGATGAGGTAGGCACATCTCAAATTCTGCTACAAGTGGCTCGTGGAACAAAGTCTAGAATGTGGTTACCTAACAAATTATTATATACCTGTTGCACAGCCTCAGGACACTGCACCATGAAGCAAAATAAGTGGCAATGCAGAAAGCTATATGTATATGTATATGAAGACAGTAGTCTTCTGGAAGCCTTGACTATATTGTTACCAGGCAGTATACATGTATAAGAGTCATTGTTTATACACCACCCCAAATATGGTCTGGAGTCAACAGAAAGAATTATGGTGCCCATCAAAGCTGGTAACTAGGCAACTGATATAGGTATGGTTCCTAGGTAGCCACCTATGTCAAGGTCAGGGTGTCCTGACAGTCTCTAAACAGCTAAAATACCTGCCTGAGGGCACTAACCAGCTTTGACTATGGTTTCCAGCTTTCAATTTCTCGATATGAAATATAAAATTTTGATGAGGGGTCTAGTAGATATTTTAAACAACTCATTCATACTGTGCAAACCACAGAGCAAATGCTACACACATAACCCACTTGTATTCATTCCTTGGCTTTGCCTCGGAATAACATTGTCACACAACCCGCAGTTGGGTGTTGGTCTGTCCTGTATATTATGGTTACCTTATGCAGGAAACTACTCTTCATGGTACCTAAGCCTGAAAAGTGGCTTTGATGAGCAATGAATGTACATGTATGGCTTCACATTCAGAAAAATTCTCGCAGAACTAAATTCTGAAGAACCTCAGAATGTGAAGCGATATATAGCTAACAATTAAGGTGTCACTTGCAATGAAGCTTACCTTCTCACCTTCTTTGCATGCAAGTGAATGACAGTCCTCTCCTTGTTTAATGTATATTCGAAAAAAAGGAAAGCGACATGCAGCTATAATTGTGTGATAATCTACAAGGGTTTCGGTATCTGTTTAATTATTGTATTCTTTGGAGGACAAAAATCAGTTTGTGAAATTAATGTTCACATGCAGTATTTTGTGGGACCAAACAACTCATTCTCTGCACGTGCATGCAAGTGGATAACAGCTCGCTCCTTGCTAAACGGAAAATGGCGGAGTGACATGCATCTACAGTTTGTGTGATGGTAACTTTGCTGTTAGCAACATGCAGAAGGAGTTCCAAATATGGCCATAGAATGGTTTGGGTTCAAGTATCTCTGTAATTGACAATTGTGCCACTTGTTTGTCTTACTTGTGGGGGAATTAGACTTTGCCCCCTCTCTCCTGTTGCCTAGCTACCAGTTTTGGTACAGCATCATAGTGACCACACTTGGTGTGTTCTCAGTCAGTGACGTAGCTTATTGCCTGGCAACTAGTCAAGGCTAGTAAGAATGCAGGAGTATCCTGGGTGATTGCTTATCCATCTAGGGTGTTTAAGCTCCTGCATGTTGCTGGTGGCAAAAGATATACTCTAACCTTTATCACACAAACTGTAGCAGCATGTCAGGCTATTTGTCCGAATGTACATTTAGCAAGGAGAGGGCAGTCATATTTCTGCGTGTGGAAAATGATTATGTTTGGTCAAACCTCTTCTGGAAATGTACAGTGCTCCAAACGAAAGTTAATGATTATTGTATTCTTTTGAGGGCAAACGTCAGTTGGTAAAATCTATGTTCACACCCATTACTTTGAAAAAAGCCACACTTCATGCCCATGAAAAGTAGTTTCCTGCATTAGTTCACCTAAACTGAGGTGAAAGGAGATGGACCGATCACAAATCTGTCCTCAGAGTAAGACTGTTTAGCCACAGAACTCATGAGAATGGTAAGTGAGGAGATGAAAAAAGTACCTTGCAAGAAACCCTTGCAAGGTACTAGTGGCTAGGAACGAGCCTAGGGAAAAACTTCCATATAAGGTAATGAAACAATGTAATAGTTCAAGGGTCACTGTAATTGACAATTAGGGCACTTGTTTGGCTTGTATGTGACCTGTATGAGTGAGTAAGGTAGCTCATGCAATGTACAGGCAATGTGCTACCTAAGAAACCTTGTTGCCTAGTTACTAGTGTTGATGCAGCATCACAGTGACTCTGGACCATATTTGGTATTGCGTATAAACATTCAGTGATGTAGCATATTGCCTGGCAACTAGTCAAGGCTACATGAGTCTCCATGGTGATTGTTTATTGACATTGACTAATTTTGAAGCGCTGTAGCTACATTTCCTGTTTTTTGGCTGTAGCTACATTTCCTGTTTTTTGGCTTACCTGTGACTCCTTATGACTTAAGCAAGCTTTAAAGTCTTAGCCAAAAAAAAACAGGATGGTGTGGGTGGAAAACCCTACCATGGTTCTCAAATTACACCCTCAAAGTGTTGCCTAGTTACCAGTTATGATACAGCATCACAGTGACAGTCAGTGACCTCCTGGCAATTAGTCTAGACATGTATGTAACTCCTGGGTGATTGTTTGTACACATAGGGTGGTGAAACTCCTTCTGCATGTTGCTGACAGCAAAGATACCATTACACAAACTGTAGCTGCATGTCACTCCGCCATTTTCCACATGTACATTTAGCAGGGAGCTGATTGTCATCTACTTGCATGCACATGCAGAGAATGATCCCACCTTTTTCGGAAATGTACAGTGGTCCAATATTTCATTTTCTGCATACAAGTAAATGACAGCTCTCTCCTTGTTAAATGTATATTCGGACAAAAAACGAAGCGACATGCGGCTATAGTTTGTGCGATAAACTATAAAGTTTCAGTATCTGTTTAATTATTGTATTCTTTTTATGACAAAAATCAGTTGGTGAAATTAATGTTCACATCCATTACTTTGTTGCTTCATTGCAAGTGACACTTTGTTTGCTATTGCTTCACATCCTGAACTGATTAATTTTGCACTGGTTAGAATTTTTCTGTATGTGAAGCCGTACATATGTAGAATGTCATGAGAGGATAGATACATGAACGGTAACAATATTAAGATACCTGAAGAAATGATTCAATTGCCAACATTTTATTGGCTCCCCAAGATGCGCAAAACACCAGTAGGCAGTAGATTTATAGCTGCCTCAAGTAGCTGTACCACAAAACCATTATCTAAATTACTGACTACCTTCCTTATTATCCACCACTACAAAGAATATAATGAAGGGCTAACTAAAAAGTCGGGTGCAAATGGTTTTTGGATTGTCAATAATTCTACACAGGTACTTAATAAATTGCGTAAACTGAATGACACTACTACAGCTAGTCACTTTGACAGTTTTGATTTTTCTACCTTTTATACTAATATCCCACACGACTTATTGATTGATTGCTTGGATAACTTAGTTAAAGAGGCCTATCGGGTTAGGGGTGCTACATATATTTCAGTAGGTTACAAAACCTTCTGGTCCGATAAAACCTATAGAGGGCATACTAACATTACTTTAGATAAGATTATAGAATACATACGATTTCTGATAAACAATATATACATTAAAGTTGGTAACAGAGTGTTTAAACAAACAATCGGAATACCTATGGGTACGGACTGTGCACCACTACTGGCTAACCTTTTCCTCTTTTTTTAGGAGTATAAGTACGTTAAAGATAAACTTAAAACTAATCCTAGTGAAGCTAGGCTGCTCAGACGTACTGTTAGATACATTGACGACTTGCTCACACTGAATAACCCCACCTTTGAACAGGAAATACCAAAATATTTACCCCCCACAACTACAATTAAAGAAAACTACTGAAACTCCAGTGAAATTATCTTACTTGGATATCTGCATAGAAATAAAAGAAAGAAAATTTAAAACTTCGGTCTATGACAAAAGAGATGCCTTTAACTTTCATATACCGTAGAATCGAGAGTATAGCGACCCATCAATTACAGCAACCCCATATGTAGAACAACCCGTCATCATTTCACCGCCCACTTCCTGAATAGTATGACCTCTCCAGTACAACAACCTCATGAATAATTTTACCTATCACAACTGTTATTACTGCAGCAACTGTTCTAAATATCCGTCTAAATTTCAAAATTCATTACTAACATTTGATAACCAGCGCTCAGCATGCAGCGTGTAGAGATCGAAAAATGTAGTTTGCAAGGCTGCAAAACTCTTGCATGAAAGGCCATCATGTTTTCTAGAGTGAATCAAGACCTGGAGATACATTTTCCTGTGTTGGAGAACCTGGTAACCTCACAGTCCAGACGCAGTGATTGTGAAACTTAGCAATAGCAGCAATGTCGGCCATGTTCCAGACCTGCTCGCCCGTGTTTTGGCACCTATGCTGCAAGATAGAACGCATGGAGGGAACTGATTGCTACGCTCAATGCTACCCGCTTTATATTACCCCATAAAACATGAACCCCAGGAATATAACAACCCATTGGCTGTACTAATTCTGAATAGAACGACCGGTCGTTATACTCCCGATTCTACAGTAGTTAATTTTCCTTTCCTAGATAGTAATATCCCCACTAAGCCAGCATACGGAGTTTATATCTCCCAGTTAGTAAGAATAGGTAGAATATGTGGCCAATATGAAGATTTAAGAATAGACACCACTTACTGGCTAATAGACTACTTAAACAGGGCTATAAGTACGACCAATTATGTTTATATTTCAAAAGGTTTAGTAGTAAATATCTTTGCTAAATTTAAGGTGACCCTAAAAAAACATATTAAAGATAGTATACCACTGCCTCTAGCTACCATGGGAAGACTTAATAGACTGGTTACAGTTAGGTAACTAGCTAAATGTTAGTGGGGTGCTCTAGATAGGAAGAGGAAATGATGTCACAGATTGTTTATATGTCTGTAGTTTTTGAATTTCTAGGCAGTTTTAACATTTGTAGTCAGTTTTTAGTTAGTTTTTGCAAGAGGAGTTTCAAGAACTGGATGGGGAGTATTTAACAAGGAGGAATGGTGTTGGGGTAAGATATAGAAGCTAGAGCCTAAAAGTGAGTTATATACAGCACCCTGTGGTTATGTAACAACATGCTATATAGGAGCTGGGCCCCGGGAGGGCTGGGGGCTGCTTGGTTCGGGGCCGCTTGACAATTTTTAAAGTTTCATAAGCTTTTTAACCTTTTTAACTTTTTGTAGGAGATTTCTCCGAAGGGTTTTTTTTAACAGAGGCAAGACCTATTTAGTCCCCTTTTTTAACCTTTTTAAGAAAATTTTTTAACTATTTTTCAAATTTTTGACTTTCTGCGGTCACGGGCTGGGTGGTCTCTGGTTTTTTCCGGGTCCCGGGTTCCCTTGGTTACGATCGGAGCTTTTTCTACTCTTTCTATTCTTTTCTCTATTTCTCTATTTCATGATTTCTATTTTTCTACTTTCCATTTGGATTTTATTATGCCTGATTTGTAATATGCTCAATTAGATAAGTCATGTGTTTAACTAGATTGTAATATAAGGGGCTGCAGTAGTGTAGATATAGTTTCGTGGGTTAGGATAGGTATAAGGACTGTTTTAGGTTTTAGGCCTCAAGCTAGTGAGTGCAATAATAATGATTAGGATACCCTTTCAGTTTTCATGTATATTCAGTTTTCATGTATATTCCATAGCCTTGTTTTACTTATTAAAGCTATATTAGGTACCATGAAGGGTAGTTTCCTGCATTAGGTATCCATAATATGTACAGGATAGACCTACACCCAACCGTACGTGTGTGCCATTATTATTCCAAGATAATGCCAAGGAATAAATACAAGACTTAGTGGGTTTATATGTATAGCAATTAGACTGTGGTTTGTACAGTATGAATGAGGTGTTTAAAATATCCACTAAGCACTTCATCATAATTATATATTTCATACAGAGAAATTGAAAGCTGGAAACCATAGTCAAAGCTGCATGGTTGGTGCCCTCAGGTAGGTATTTTAGCCGTTTAGAGACTGTCAGGATGTCCTTGGTGGTTATAGGTAGCATCATTCACGTCTCTAAAACGACTAGGATTGTCTGAGGGCCTAAGTTATACATGATATTAGAGTGGATTTGATCTCTTTGACCACATTATGTATGTGTATATTCTACTGTGTAGTAGCATAGCAAATTTCTTCCATAAGATTTTTAGAAACGAGAATGACAGGTGTGGCTTTTACAGGGTCATGAATACATTAACAGCAGAGTTGGAGCGTATGATTGTTTACACATTATATGCGGTGGTCATCTTTTTCCTGCGCCATCCCTACATATGGACTCCAGGAGTACTACTGTACTCCACTAGGGTGTATGCCTGAAGGTAGGCTAATGAGGGTTACATGTTGGCACCAGCAAGAGAGCAGCCATCATACATTTCAGGGACGCTGCCAAAGCCACTGGGTTTCTTACAAGGTGCTTTTTCATCTTCTCGCTTACCAAGTCTTCCATTTTCAAATTCTCATGAGCTCTGTGCCTAAAACATCTGACTTTGAGGTCCATTTCTTTGTGCCTCATTTTAGGTTTCCAACATGCGAGAAACTAGATAGCTATACTGCAACATTTCAAATGAAGCCAGTTGATGCAGCATCATAGTGACTCTTAGTGACTCTTGGTGTTGTAGTCAGTGGCGTGGCTTACTGCCTGGCAACTGGTCAAGGCTAGTAAACATGCATGCATCTCCTGGGTGATTGTTTATACAGATAGGCTGTTCAAGTTCCTT
>CBDBCZ010000017.1:0-30000 GCA_965203295.1 Nitrospirales bacterium
TGCATATAGGGTTTCAACCAGGACTATCTTTGGTGGAGGAAGCTTTGATGTAAGAACGACTTATGAATGACACACGCACACACAATTAACTCTAATGTGCCTTCACCCTACAGCATTGCTAAGAACATTGCATATAGGGTTTCAACCAGGACTATCTTCGGTGGAGGAAGCTTTGATGTTTGTGGGGGGGAGCTTCCCCCCTCCCCACTGGATGATACCATGGTATAAACACAGCTCCTCTGCTAAATTCTCAACAGTATTATATTCTCTATACACCTCCTGAAATATGCTTTTCAGCCTACAAATGTCAATCAGAGTATTACAATATGTGTATGAATATCTACAGCCTTCCTTGAGATAATGTTACACTGCACTTAATTCTCTCTGGAGTTTAGAAACTGGATACCCTTACTGAATCCAAGGTCGTTCTAATGATGTGTGGTAGCAGCTGCAAGAGACAGTGCTACATAACAGCTGCAAGAGACAGTGCTACATAACAGCTGCAAGAGACAGTGCTACATAACAGCTGTAAGAGACAGTGCTACATGTTATCTATACCACTGAATCCAAGGTCGTTCTAATGATGTATGTTCAAGGCCGTTATCTATACCACTGGGGCTGTACCTGATGTGTGATACAAGTCAGGTACACAAGAAGACTGGATGGGGAAAGACATGGCAAATATTTGTACTGTCCGCTTTGTTGTAGTTGCAGGGTCCGTAAAAGTATTTTAGTGAAATGATTATGAGCAGAATGGTCTGTGATAGCAGTGCAGCACAGGTACTGTGGAACCCCTCCTAAAGGACATCCCTGAAATACGAACACCTCTGTATTGAGGACACTTTTCTTTGCCCCAAATATGCTTTCTTAATGTAAATTGAGGAATACAGGACACTTCACCAGGTCCCCAAGGTGTCCACAATAGAGGGGTTCCACTGCATACTGAGCACAACATGATGTAATCACTTACTAACAAGGTTTGATCGGACACTCTAGTGCAGAAAATGCATATTATCGGAAGTGGGCAGGACCTTCCATTGCTACCACGGGCCTTCAGACTGGAGTCAAAAGTTTGGAGTTTGTTTGTTAGTACCATTACTTGGCTCTGAAGTGAAATCCGGAGCGGAATTCAGACACAAGGCTGAGACAAGAAGGCTCTAGCTATGTCATATGAAATCCCGGGAGTATTATGTTACCACCTGATTGTCTCAGTGAGAGTGTATATACACAAGAGAGTGTTGCATTACTGCCACCTCAAAGGCCAAAACAGGTTTGTAGGCTTCTGATTTCAAAACTGCGCATTACACTGGAAGTGTTGGAGGTACTCCCCTTCCTTGAAGTAGACATTTGGATGCTAAGTAGTTCTTCCATGGTACATGTTCGTAGCCAGAGCATGTTTTGGAATGCAGATCGCCATATATGTACGTAAGTAGCCCAAACCGATAATGCAAAGGGCTTAGGGTGTGCTATAACCTTGTATCCCTACTGTTCGAACATATCTTTCGGAAAATGAGGTTAGCCAGAGCCTGGTTTGGAATTAAGATCACCATGTACGTAAGTAAGTTAACCCAAACCAATTTCAAAGAGCTTAACTATTATTAAGGTGTGCTATAACCTTGTATCCCCACTGTTCGAACATATCCTTCGGGGAGGGGTATGAGGCTAGCTAGGTGTGTTGACAAAAGCTTGCCTCATTCCCAGGCTCAACAGAAGTCAGGCAGGGGTCTTGGAAGAGACTAATTCAAAAATGTCGTTCACCACACTTTTTGAGCCGAGAAAGTGTAATCAGGAACTATGAATGCTTGCACACTCTATATTATGCTACCACAGATATTCATGACCACATTGGGAAGTGGCTGACTGGGGGTAACAGGGTATTGCTAAATCTAGAGATGGAAAATGAAAATCTCATTTATAGCCTGTATAAATGCACACACACACACACACACACACACACACACACACACACACACACACACACACACACACACACACACACACACACACACACACACATGCACGCACATGCACACACATTCATATTATACTCATGCGTGCACACACACACACACACACACATGCACGCACATGCACACACATGCACATATTATACTCATGCACGCACACACACAGCTGATCTAATTCCATTTTTAACAGCCTTAAAAATGCAGTGGATTCCCTCAACACAAACCCCAAAATACCAAATCAAACAGCGAAGCCACACACATACATGTACATGTACATGTACATGTATACACCCTGTGTGTATGCTGTGGGGTTCAGTGATTGGTTCTACCCATCTGTTTGCCTGTTGTCTGTCTGTCCATTAAAGAAAATGTAATTTAGCGATTTACAGGGTTTACCAATTGCTAAATCCGACAATACAGATAGTGACCAAAGTGGTTTCTATTTCCAGCTCTTTCTTTCAACACAGTAATGTCAGCCATTTTTTAATACTGACACGAACTCAAATACAACAGGGCAGGCATACACTGTCTCAGGACACATGTTCATACTGGAGTGTACGTAGAGAGGCGTCCGTGTGATTAATACAGCAATCGGTCATGACATGCCCACAGCTTGAATACGGCAATAATTTATTACATGAGCATGCAGTATACAAGTCTTTCACGGTTTACAGAGCCAGCTGCTCCACCAGACCAGGCAAATCTGGAGTCCAGTGCCCAAACTCCAGGTCCATTTGTACAAAAAAAGTGTAGGGTTGGGTATGTATGTCTCTGCTAGAAATTTCGAATTTTAGTACAGTAAGTGTGGGGGTTGTCATCAGTGCAAACCAGACGTCAAAGTCTGCCTGTACGAGTGGGACTTCTTCAAACAAAGGTCTGTGAAAGTGCACAGAAGTGAACCGTCCACAATCCCTTCATTGGTGGTCAACTAAAAAATCCAGGTGTAAAGTGGCCAATGTGTGTGGTGGTCATAAAATACATGTACGTAGCTGTGACTACACCATGCTTCATTTGACACCGTTTATGTATCCTATTGCACCCTGAAACGCTTATCCAGGCTCACTTACATCCACATCATTGTTCTTCCGAGAGGTCACTGAATGAGAAACTAAAAGACTAGGCATATAGGCAAAAAGATGAAGCTCGCCTGACACAGTGCTCAAGATCACACAGGCAATGACTATGATTTTAGAGTCGTAAATACTGCAATAGGACCAGGGGTACCAGAAACAATCAATGATATGGACCACCTACGTAAGTAGTGCTCATTTCTGTGCAATAATTGGCACTGGATCAACAATTTCATCGCAGAAACCCTGGGCTATTTGTAATCATAGCCACCAGTGTTTTCATAACAAGCCAGTATAGTACTCACACAAGATCACAACTGAAGTGGGCTGTCATTATAGAATGAATAACAAGTCTGAAATGCTATATAGTCTGTTATTCCAACCTGTTACCAGTAGTAATTGTACACACACAACTATCAAGGATATAACTCACCGCCTCAGTGTGGATCGGGTGCACAGCAAACAGCAGCCCGGCTATCAGTGCCGGCCAGGCCTCACCAAAGACCACGCCACAGAGCTGCACGTACAGGAAGCACACCGCACTGTGCAGGAGCACGTTCACCAGATGGTAGCCCATGGGCTGCAGCTCATGCAGTAGGTAGTTCAGCCTGAAGGTGGCTACACACAGGGGCCTGGAGGAGGGGAGGGGAGGGGAGGGGAGGGGAGGGGAGGGGAGGGGAGGGGAGGGGAGGGGAGGGGAGGGGAGGGGAGGGGAGGGGAGGGGAGGGGAGGGGAGGGGAGAGGAAGGGAAGGGGAGGAGAGAGAAGGGAAGGAGAAGGGAAGAGGAGATAGGTGTCAGGTTCTTGTGACAAATCAATTTTGCAGAAACCAAAGAGTTGATATAAAATACCAGGCAGTAAAATTCTACTGTTAGTTTCGCTGGCCAGACATCCCTGGGCTGCATGAAGCACATGGATTGAACAACAATTGCATTACAACGTGAGCTTTACCTGTAAGACTTATGGCTGCCCTCAATGTGCATGGGGGTTCCCCAGAAGTCATTCCAGAGCAAGTTGGTCCAGGAGCTGTGTGGGCGGAGGTCTTGGTTCTCCTCAATGGCTGAGAGGTCGTCGAAACAGAAGCCGCAGTCCAGGGTATTGGCGTAGACCAGGAAGGCTACCAGGGAGCAGAGGAGGGCTGCTGTGTGGAGGTTACTGGAGGGAAAGGGGGAGGGGAGGGGAGGGGAGGGTTATTCTCGTGCCCAGACCTTACTTGCAAGGCATGAGACTAGGGAAGGTTATGCATCACCATTACTGGTGACAACAGTCCATTAGCATAATAAGTGTGAAACTGTTACATAATACTAATTACATCGCCTCAAGAATTCAATATTAGGATTACCAAAACAATAGCCATCTGTTCACAAAAAAGCCGCTATTTTGAGACAACGAAGCACATCAAATGCCAGTGTGCAATATGCACTAATAAAAACTAATTTGTGGCCTGCCTTCAATATTCACACACGTGTGAGATTATATAGAGCAACCATCCAGCTGTGAAAATGACTACTTCGTTTTTGCCAATTATAACCAAGTGTGGCGAAATACAGAGCGCATGTAGCACTCGGGAATAATCAGACACTGGAGCTACGTACGAGTTAAAATACATATTGACGCATGCGAGTTCCTGCATAGCTTCAAAATATCTCACCATGAAATTTCAATGCTGGCACAAGCTACGCAAACTTTTATTATCCAACTAGACAAACTACTCACGTATATAAACAGCAGTGAGGAAAAAGATAATAAATTTCCACGACGGTACAAAACAGAAAAATAAAATTAGTATTCCAACTCAGGTTTTAAGATTCTTGGGCAGCAGGGGCAACCGAACACAGCAGCCTACTGGTATCAGTGCACCTGCTACTGTATCTTCGACGCAAGTTCAAAAGGGTCAAGGTGATCGATCAGTGCCTTTCAGCCCATCCTGATTTGTAAGATTAAAGGATTGCCAAGAAATACAAAATCGGTAAAGCTATAGAATTTACATCACATAGGCTTAAAAATCCAGTAATTAATTAGTCCCCTCAAAAGCAGTTTAATTCCGTGGCTACATTCCATACTTTTTTAAAACCCTCAAAAGAATAAAAGGGTGACTGGCATTTTCCTCCACTTTGAATTACTCTAAGCCTTCCAAGCATCTAATGTAGCAAGCCAAAGCTAAGAGTCAGGTATTCAGGGAACAAACAACCGCAACAAGATAATGAGCAGATTTTAACAAATTGAAAAAAAATCCTAATTCATACTTTAGTGAAAGATCTAGATGTACCATGTTGTGGAGAGAACTAGGATGCTATTAATCTCCAGAGATGGTTCAAGCTCCTAAGACATATCCCAGTACTGCTGAGCATGCTATAATAATATGAAACATGTATATTTTTCTACAGGAAACATTGGTGTAAACGATCACACAGAAATGATTTATTGCAAGGGAGTTATGCGCTGGAGTTTACAGCATTATATTGACCGAGGAGTCATCATGGCTACACTTTGTATCTATTGAGTCATCAAGGTCATTCTTTCAGATCTATAAATTTTGCCACCACAAAAAAAATATTCCCCTTAAGATACGATAATTTTGAAAGCAGTAATTGGGCTCCTAGAGGACTGGGTTTGATGAGATAGATGTACTATTACATGTATGCTGAGTGAGTGCTACCTTTAGTTTGTATCTTGCTGCCTTTATGTTTGTCTCTTTGTACATGCAATTCCTTTCACAAAGGCTATACACTCCACGTAGCTACATATTTCTGCATAGAGTTACAACATACTGGGCATGTAGACTGCTGAAAATCTGTACCTGTAATAGCGTTTCATACCGATCGTGAATAATTGGCAGTCTATTTGAGCTACAATGCTGTCATTTGTCTTCCAGCCATAAATAATGCACTGCAATTAATGAATCAGAATGGTTCGATACCCTTCATGCTCTTAGGTTGGGTTGTGAATTCGAGGAAGATTGAACTACACACCAATGTAGCTAAGTGGAATGTATAGCCTTGGTGAAAGGAATTGCATGTACAAAGAGACAAACACAAAGGTAGCAAGAGACAAACTAAAGGTAGCACCACTCACTCAGCATATTAGCAGCTCTAGTATGTTGCAGGAATGATAGGTTTTTTAGTGAACCCAATTCTCCAGAATTCTCTTAAGGGCGTAGCTAGCAACAACGGCATCCTTGATTCTTGTAATTCCTAATATGCAGAACTGTCTGCTGCAGTAATTATACCAAAAAAGGTTGTATAAGCACCACAGAAGTCTAAGGATGGTACGTACTGCAGTGTGCTGACCACACTGCAGTGACATCACACAGAGACAATGCTAGGAACTGAATATCAATTACACTTTGACATTGGATGGCACTTACACATTGGGATGGAGATATAAAACGATTCCTTGCGGAAAATAAGGTATTTGTATAAAGTTGCAGTTAATTTAACACACACACACTACAATATACAGCAGGTTTCAGAACTGTAGTTACTGTTTGGAAAACTGGTAAATAAAGTATTGTGCACATGCAGTACAATCACAGTATATCATGGAGTTCAAAATCAGAAAACCATAGTGGCCAATTGGTATAAAGTTCTATATACAGGTAGCAGCAGCAAAATTGCAGTGCCCATAGCAGGTATAGAGTAGTACATTATTTTTTTTTAACAAGGATTGGAGAGTTACTGCTGATTTTTGATTTGGTAGAACTCACAAAAATTATGTAGACTTTCATACTATATTAATATATCTAGACGTACAAAAATTTGCTCCGTTGCTTTTTAGGTCGTCGCAGCTGTTTACAAAGTACATGCTGCATTTCAGCAACGCCCCCTATAAACAAGCCTGGTAAACAAAAAACTTCATTCGTCCTTCCGTACAAGAGCACCAGCGATAGTACAAGAAGAGGGACTTACGACTTCCGTAAGAACGCTTGTCGCTGCTGTGGAGCCATCTCTGTCGCTGATTTCGTTGATTTTCGTCCTTCAACATTCCGCCCTGTGACTTCGATCTCGGCACATTATAAAGCCAGTTTACTCCTAATTGCCTCGTGATTTCCTGTTTAGTCACATGATTTGTTATGCCGTTCTTTCAGTTCGCGTTCAGTACCGTTTCGGGCCAAGCGATTTTGCCGAGATCGCGTGACACCGCATGACGTGTTATGACAGACTGCAGCCGCCCAATTAACATGCAAAAAGAACCTGTCAGTGTAGATTAATTATGCGGTGCAGTATATAGCATAGATATATTTATTCTATGCTATAGAGCTATATACTGTACTGCATGTACTATAAAATAGTCATGCTGATTATAAAAAGATACAATAAAAAGTTGTGTGTGCATAGCTAACTACAGTAATTATTTCTTAGGTCTTCTTTGCTTTCCAAAGAGTTCATTTAATTGTCAGAAGACAATAAAAATTTGTTCATGGAGTAATAACTATACTAACTGTTCTTAGGGACGTCTTCTGATTTTCTCTTCCAGGATTTTTATTTGCTTTCTGATTGTCTCATTCTGTGGGTCCAGGCTGAGGAGGTTGGTGAAGACATCAATTGCCTTACTGTACTGCTGTGTATTGATGAGTACAAGACCTGCATAGTATGTATTGAGAGAGAAAAGAGGATTCATCACTGGAAAAAAAGTTGAATTTCCTGAAATGCATTACAAGGAAATTTGACAGGAAATCTGGTATTTCAGGTACAGGGTAGTTTAGGATAGGGCAGAATTTGATGATTTTATAGGAAATTCTGCCCTATCCTATACTATCGTGTACCTGAAATATCAGATTTCCTGTCAAATTTCCTTGTAACCCATTTCAGGAAATTCCACTTTTTTTCCTGTGTATAATTCTACTGTATGAGTGTAGCCAAGAACAGCTAGAATAAATTCATTCACTGACTGAGAGTACTAGTGCATGGTGTGGAGCTAGCTAGCCTCGAACCCAGGCCTTCCCCGCACTCGCGAAAAATATAGCTTTACTTTTGTTTATATTTTTGTGAGTGCGGCTTCGAGGCTAGTGTGGAGCAGCTCATGCAGGAAGAATCAATCAGGAGTGCATGAGTACAAGCTCTTTTCATTTGTAAGAGTAGATATGTACAGTAGCTAGTCTAGAGGTAGTTCATGTGTGCGCTTTTCAGATCGTTAGCACGTAGCTAAACTGTCATATGGCCCTATAAAAATCAACCGACTTAAGGGTTCTTGATATTCAACAAAAACCCAAATATCGATCTTAATAGCTACATGTAGCTCATTAATTAAATTACAATATTAGCCATGACCATTCACATGAACCATGCACTGATCACTACACACACTGAATCTTCGCATGGGCCTAGTTAGGAAATAAACAAACTATATCCATATATGTACACAAGTTACCTAGGTTATTTAGAGCCTCTTTGTTGGAAGGGTCCTTCTCAAGTACCGCCTCAAAAGCAGTCTTTGCCTGTGCATTTTCATTCATCTTCCAATAGCAGGATCCCAATTTGGTCCACGCCTTAACATGGTGTGGGACCAACTCTGTAAGCCTCTCGAAAGCCTTCACAGCTTCTGCATATTTCCCTGCCTCTGTTCTCACTGCTCCGAGGTTATAGAGTGCCCCGTAATGGTCTGGGGCGATTACTAGTGTTTGTTGAAGCATTTCTTCAGCTCGTGATAGGTTTTTGAGTCCATAGTACACATGTCCAAGACATAAGGTGATGTTCCCATTCTCCGGTTCAATCTTCCAAACGGTGAGTAAACTATTACAATCGGAAGTGTTGTAGAGATTGAACAAAAACAGAATTGTGATCAGACAAGCACAACAGTCTCTCATACAAATTATAAACATTAAGGCTATCTAGGCACTCATCATACAAGGGTTAGCTATAATCCACTCATACTGCATGTAGAAAGGAAATATGTGATTACAATTTATGTACATATACATGTAGGCTGTATCATTTTATGCACCAGAATGTAATGAGCCAAAAAGAGATATATTCTGATGTAGCTCTGTGATATGAACACATGCTTCCTGTGCTTTACCCCCTAACGTTAGCTACAGTGATTAAGGTCCATTTTCCTATGGTGCGGGCAAAATACACTAGCACAGCCATAATTCGAGTAGTATTGAACCCCTAGTGGTAGCCTATCATAGCTGTATATACACCTCAGCAGTAGGGGTTTCAATTGAATAGAAATAATTTTATCTAATACGAGAAAGGGTTGCACCGAGGACTAGCCTATATTAAGTGATCCCCCAAATAAAACTTCCCGCCCTCGAGAGCATGTAACTGTTGAACAGGATTGCAGCTGTGAACACCTTATATCAGGATATATTTAGCACAGTTCAAGGGCTCTGCCCTGTTTGAATTGTTCAACAGTTACATGCTCTTGAGGGTGGAAAGTTTTCATTTATGTGCACTTGTAATAGTATGCAAACACGTAGCTATATAGTTGTACTCACAGCTGCTCTGCCTCGGGATACTTCTGGAGGTTGTTAGTCTGGACATACAAGTAGGCAAGCCGAAACTGTGTCCACGCATGACTGCTGTTGATGCTCAGCGCAGATCTGTAGTGCTTCTCAGCACTTACAGGGTCGCCTAACTTCATGAACGCTTCACCTACATTTGAATGCACGTCAGCATAATCAATATCAGAAAAATGGTCAGTGTGTTCATCGCTTGATACCAGAGGTTGATACACTTCTATAGTCTGTCTGTGATTCCCCATCTTGAAATGACAACTACCAAGTAGGTTTCGTCCATTAGAGTGATCGGGATGCAGCTGAATTAATCTTGAGAGGAACTCCATGGCAACGCTATACATCCCACCGCTATAATACAAGTACCCAATGCCGTAGAGTGCTGTCTCTGATGTTGGATCTGCACTCAGAGCCCTCGAGTATGCTTCCTCAGCCGGCTTGGTGTCCTGGATCTCGTTGCACACATCTCCGAGCATTTTGATAACTCTGGCATTGTCTGGCTCCGTGTTCACAGCACGGAGCAGCCTGAAGTCAGAGGGGTGAAGAGCTTGAAGAAATGGAACAAGAACTACCAGTGCTACAATGGCATGGAGACTTGGGTTTCTATTTACTTGACAGTTGCATGGCAAATGCAAAAACAGCTTTTTACATGCTCTTGAATTTGAAAATATACCATGGATGTAACGATTCCCTGCATAGCTATAATTGTAGTCTATCAGGGAGGATTTCATTCAGCATAACAGACAAAAATGCCAAACACATTCAGCACCTGCAACACACCTAATATATATTACTGATACAAATATTAAGAATGCATGTGTATCATACTTTGCTTGCACAGCTATTTATTTATACCCCACTGGCTGGAGATAAGCATAAAAACTCACAGTTGCCTTGCCTCCTTGAGATTTGATTCTCCTCCTCTCTTCTGCAAATTGTTAGCTAAGGTAACAATGGCAGGAACGTGGTTCTCGTCAGCAGACAGAGCTCTCCTGCAATATTGCATAGCTAATGATTCCTTCTCCTGTTTCAAATATGCATAGGCGATTTTGTGTAGGGTCTGAGCAGCGTAGCTAGGGCCAATATCGTACTCCAGTATCTTTTCCAAACTGGATATTGCCTCTGATGTTCGGTTTAGGTTCAGAAGTAGAGACGCAATGTTCATGTAAGTGTCTGCATCTGGGTTGATCTTGATTGCCTTTTGAAACCACGCCAAAGATTCGTTCCACCGAGCTGGGTGCAGTGAAATAATGTACCCCAAATTCTGGTAGAGCTTCATTTTCTTTGGTACCGTCTTTATTTTACGAGCTGCATCAATACTAGCGCGGTAAACCTATAACATATACGTAATGGCAGAATTGAAACATCAATAAAATACTTTTACAGATCCCCACCTAAGCCTGACTATAATTTTAGAAGCTACAGATCTAACCTTCCATTAGCTAAACATGCTTACGGAATGATCATGTAAAATATAATACTCAGGTTGGCTAGTTTACCTCTTCAGCCTCATCATACTTCTCCAGAGTTGTAAGCAGTGTTGCAAGATTATAGTGGGATAGGAGGTTGAAAGGACGGACTCTGGTACCCATTCTGTACAGCTCCTCTGCAAAGGAGATGTTTCCAGCCAGCTCATACTGCCGTGCAAGGTTGGCAATCATTTTGCCATTTCTCGGGTTCTGAATAACTCCAGACATCCACAGAGTTGTATCTGAGTGCCAGTCTCTATTTCTCAGTGCCGTCTTTGTCGAGTGCAGAAGAAGCAAGTAAACCAGTCCGAATTTGACTGCTTGTGTCATTCTGGGCGTGCAACATTTGAGCATGGTCCAAATGCCGAGAGCCACAAGCATGCAGAACCCCATACTAGGAAGGTAGAGAACTCTTTCAGCTACAACAAAGCCGACGTAAAAAAAGGCACTGGAGGTTGGAATGTAGGGAAGAATTGCCAGTGAGAAGGAGAAACCCAGGACTCGGTAGACACGCTCGTTTCCAGAAAGACAGCGTAGCGCTAAGATGAGAATGGCAATGAAAGTGGTCAAGGTGGCAATGTTTTGTGGATCAGCAATTGAGTCAATCATGGAGAGAGTTCCCGATGTCCAGTCTGCACACAGGAAGCTGGGGTTGAGTACTAGCCACGTGTTTACGAAGCAGAGGTAGAGCAACTGCAGTTGACGGAATGGAGTCTCTAATGTAACAATTGGATTGTCTTCCCTGCATGTAACAAATGACCAAGAAAACCAATGATAGCCCATATATGTACAGCCATCCTACTACGCTATAGCTAAATGCATCAGGTCTGTCTGAAATGTTGCAGCACAAGTTAAGTGAAAGTAAACAGGAAAGTGTTATGCATACTGTACAGAGCCTTAGCCTTATTAAACAGGCATTTGCTCCTTGTGATTATCAGGCTGTGACCCTGTGCATCTTCTAACAACACTAATTTCTAGGTAACACACAAATTTGGCCACCCCTTTCATTATAAAGTGTTAAATAAAAGCTTACACATAAAATGTAGGAATTCCCTTCATAAGTATCTTGACTCGCACTACCATAACGCTGATGATGAATACCACAAGCACAGCTCCACGCATCAGGAGTGGTCTTAAGTGGTAGAAGGCAGCTTCCTTCCTCTGAGCAACAGCATACAGATGCTTTGAAATTGCGGCAGGACCCATCTATGGAAAATACAAAAGAAAGTCGTGCCATGCCATGTACTAGCTATTAATTACGATGCAAGCCTTGTCATGGTATACTTAAGTGGGGTGAACACCTTTAGCCTTAATCCCAGGCTCTCATCCAGTATTTTATTGCTTGTAGTATATGCAAAGCGATGACGCTGAGATTGAGGCTATACACAATGGCTTGTATGAGGTTTAGCTCACTTTTCCATCTTAAACAGAATGTGTTACTTTGACAGTTCTTCAACATGCTGGTTCATATTTCTTTCTCCAAACCCTACCTACTACGGTATTGAAAACGTGAACTGGGGTACCTTTTGAACAATGATGAGGTCAAAGACAAGACAAACAGCGATTACGGTGATTCCCTGCTCCTTGCTGAGGACAGAGCACAAGGAGAGGAGCATGGCTGAAATGAACCACAGTTGCCCTGCATGAGGTGAGGAATAGAAAGCAATAATTATTGTCGTGTCTGGCTACAGAGCAACTGCATAGCTACATTGAGCTAGCTGCATAGCTACATTGAGCTAGCTGCATAGCTACATTGAGCTAGCTGCATAGCTACATTGAGCTAGCTGCATAGCTACATTGAGCTAGCTGCATAGCTACATTGAGCTAGCTGAGGAAACATGCAACTACATATGGCTAATGCTAGGCGTTGCATGACATTCTTAGTGCTGCACGGCTCAACACATACTTTTTGATCGATCACTTTAGTACCAGGGTTCATACGCTCCTGTTAGTACGAATACATTGTATGATTAGTGGCACTAGCCCTGTATTAATGGTGTGTGCATACGTATCATGATGTGATTGATGTGAACAGTAGATACAAGCTAATGTACCAACCTTTTGCAGTAGAACTATGCTGAATAGCTCTGTGGTAGCAGAGAAGGCACAGTAGGAAGAATAAAGATGAGAGCAGCTCAGCTCTACCAACCATTCCAGTAACCTGATTAGACAGATGAAGGCATGCATGCAGACAAAGGAACATGATGAGTTTATTATCACATTTACCATCCATCATCTTAGAAATGTATACATCAAGTGCATGCATAGTAAATTTTACATTACTATGTACTAGTATATGTTACTATAGTAACAAGTGTATGGAATAATTTTCATAGAGTATAGTAAGAATCCCATAGAGCATAAGAAGCTGAAGATGTGCATATACTAAATGGCTCAGAGCATGAGCAGCTCTATGTTCTAACTAGACCTCGGCTTCGCCTCGGCCTAGTTAGAACATAGCTGCCCATGCTCTAAGCTGTACATAGTGTATACTCTAGTGAGTTATCTCACAGATGGGCAGCAACATCTACACTTTAATGATGTCATCTTGCCTATCTGTTACTATATAGTTGTTAATAGCTCTGAAGTCCACACAACTTCAATTATAGCAACCACAAAGTATTAAGTTACGAGGGGGGGGGGGGGGGGGGGTTGCGGGATAGTGAGCAAAATTAATGTCCTATGAAGTAGTAAGTTACAAAGATTATGCATCTTTTCCTTTTTGAAAACAGCTTTGCTGCTGCAAAAATTCTGCGAATCCCCCATACACATTCTTGAGCAACTCACTGCCTCAGTGTGGATCGGGTGCACAGCAAACAGCAGCCCGGCTATCAGTGCCGGCCAGGCCTCACCAAAGACCACGCCACAGAGCTGCACGTACAGGAAGCACACCGCACTGTGCAGGAGCACGTTCACCAGATGGTAGCCCATGGGCTGCAGCTCATGCAGTAGGTAGTTCAGCCTGAAGGTGGCCACACACAGCGGGCGATATGACCCATGACTTGCATCCGAGCTCATTGGAGTTCCCCAGAAGTCATTCCAGAGCAGGTTTGACCAAGGAGAATCCGGTCGAAGATCCTGATTGTTACCAATTGCTTCATGGTCGTCAAAGCACAGCCCGCAGTCGAGAGTATTCAGGTATAGCAGTGTAGGCACAATGGCACACACGAGGCCTCCACTTCTGACACTGTCCAGGGCGCTGCAGATGACACTCATATTATCATGACAGGAAATGTTGTTTCTGGTATGTAGGCCAATGCAATATTGTAACATTGCATTGTGTAAGCAGTTTCTTAATTGTGTGGCACATTTTATGAATTCATAGCAATTTATGGCTAGGGTTAGAGGCTGGTGTTAGGATTCGGGATAGGGTTAGCGCTGCACAGTTTATAGATTTATAGAACGTACAGCATAATTTACAGAATGCATAACACACTGATTTATAAAGAGTACAGATTCACAAAATGCGCCTAACACCAGAAGCACGACAGGAGCACTTCGTATGCAATCTTGGATTACGACCAGTAGCAAAGTCACTCCTCCGAAAGTATATATACTAGCTTGTTAAGATAACAATGAAGCTTCTAGAGCTAAACATATACAAGTGTTGGGCAGTCAGCTAGCTGATAAACCCCACAGAATTAATGTCAAGGCAGCCTCACGGCCTAGACGGGTGTGGTTTATCACAGATAATCTATGGGTTACATACCCACACATCTGTTTACTATAATTTCTAAAATCTCCATTACCCAGTCCAAATACATGTAACAACAAAAATTCCGTATAAAAAATGTTTGCAATTAAGAGTCGTCCTCAGAGGCTGAACATATTAAAAGCATTGATGTGAGAGTCCGCTTAATTTGTCAAAACAAGGAGCCTCAAAGTCCCCCAGACTACCTCAAAGTAGTCTCGTTCGTTCCCACTATAATTGTTTCGACGGGGCATGCGTGGAGGGTTTGGGAACAAGACTAGCTTCACAGTGCATGCAATAAATGAGCATTCAATACTTACGCGGCACCGTGGTACCATTTCTTCTCAGATTTTGTCATTGCCATTTCATTTGTAATAGCAACTTTGCGTGCGCGTAGGAATGCAGAGTTTATGCATTAAAGGTCTGGTTCCGGAATTCCATGCCGCATGGATAATTGAAATGGCGGGAAAATAAGATAGTACAGTTGTCAGAGTCTGGCGTTGATATAATTTAATAACTCTATTATTTGTGTAGTTTGTAACTTGTCAAAGCCTACTGGAGGTTGCTAGTTTGAAGCATGGCTTCCGAGGATATGAGCTGGGCGGGGTTTTTGGCCCTCGACGTGGCGGAGGTAGAAGACAGCGACTCTCAAGCGGACGCTCTCTATCGCTTCGTGGTGAACAGCCGGGCGCCCAATCCGGGCGATTGTCAGTGGATGAGGGACCCTGCCTCGGTGGAGAAGGTGTTTGCTGTCGTGAGAACCGTGCTAAAGGTACGGAAGAATGAGCTTACAGCTGCAAAATATTTGCCAGCCACTACTTAAGGAAGTGATCATAGATGACATAGCTTGTATAAGGAGCTATGTTATGATTTTTGCTGTAGTTGTTTTTGTTGTTATTTTTTCTATTTATTGCACAGGGGTTGGATTGGGGCGGGGCTCATTTGTGGGCGTGGCTACTTAGAATATTCATAACAGCACTTCTCGTAGCTGAGAATATTTTGGGTATTTTCCCCCAGGCTAGAGGCTTATTGATAATTATTTTAATGTGAGGATAGGCTCCTATAAAGATTTTTATTGTACATTGCAAACTTTTCGAGGTGATAAAGCTTTCTTTAGAGAGTAAAGAAATAAAAAAAACGGGACCCAGCTGGGGATTGAACCCAGAATACTAATCAGATACTCTTAGGAACCCATTCAGGCTTAGCAGAGGAGCAGTAGGCATGCTTTATAGAGCCACAGCCACTAAAACCTAATCATGTCTTTGAAGTACATGTATATGTACATGCCGAATGAGACATCTATGGCAGGTATTGCTTAATTGTCTTGCACGTTGTACAAATCTGTAAACCCTATTGCTATTTCTAACCCTCTAGCCCAAACCTAATCCTAACCCTAGCCACCAGCCTGACCCTAACCCTAAATGAATTCCCAAAATGTGAAGCACAGTTTATAAACTCCTCCAATTTACTAAACATGTCTTGCTCAAAGGCACCACGTCGTACAGACTCATGTATATTATGTTTACATATGTCGTCTGTCTATACAACTTTAGTGCATTGTTCTGGGCCTATAAAATTCCTACATGTTTCTCATTTCTGTACACCTGAAGAAGACCTAGCCTCGTTCCCAGGCTCCACCCCCCAGCTTTTAATTGCACTTTGCGATTAAAAGCGGGGTTGGAGCCTGGGAACGAGGCTAAAGAAGACCCAGTTGTGTCGAAACGTTAAAATGAGCTTTGAGGATCTGGCTATTCGTGGTTCACTCCATAACTAATGTTCTAACTGCACACCAGTGGACCCAATCAGTGAGCGTGTCGTTGTAGTGGGCACTTGATTTCTACCTCAGCTATTTTCCTGTCAGTATGTACTATACTGCGTTCTTCTCTCTCAGGTGAAGGGAGAAGAGGCGCAGGTGGCATTTGAGGAGCTGAGTGCCCGTGAGGCTGTCCAGCCGACTGGGACTGCCGAGCGGGACCTGCTGGACCAGATTGTCCACCTGGAGAAGGAGGTTCGGCACCGGGACGCTGCCTTAGAGGAACTGAGAGAGAGGAACATGCAGTCACCGGGGAACGAGGCTCGCTACCTTCGTGAGCAGCTGGAGGACGTGAAGGTGTGTGTGTGTGTGTGTGTGTTTGTGTGTGTGTGTGTGTGTGTGTGTGTGTGTGTGTGTGTGTATGTTTGTGCACGTGCGTGTGCGTGTGCGTGTGCGTGTGCGTGTGCGTGTGCGTGTGCGTGTGCGTGTGTGTGTGCACATGTGTTAAATAGTGTTTTAGAGCCTCTCATCCAGCTCTTTTGTACTGTAAGCGACAAGTTGGTTGAGAGCTAGGAACGATACTAAATAAATATCTCATAGTGTAAAATCACTAGTCTGAGCATTTTGTTAAAATCAATCTGAACACTCACAAATCTGATACTATGAGTGAATGTTTACATATTTCACAGACACATTACAAAGAGCAACTTAATACAACGTTGTGCAGAAGTGGCTGCGGTCACTAAAGTATTTCTTGTATTGATATAATACTCGTGCTTAATGGTTCGCCCACACACAAACCATACACACACACGCACACACACCTTGACTGATGGCCATCGATACGATGATGCCATTCAGCCACCTTCGGTGGCTGACCAAGTTGCATAGTTCAGGTGTAACTCCAATACTCATGGCAAGGGGGCTACACCGCCACGACCAACACACAACCTATGAGGCCTGCATGGCCGACGTAGACGGGTACCCCCGGCACGAGAATCGGTGTCCAAACCATGAACCATACTCACTTGGCAACTCGTGCAAAAAGAAACATAAACACTGAGGGCTTGCAAAACCACTGCGGTGCAGCTGAGGTACCCCTCAGATAGCCACTGACACCGTCAGAACAGGAAACTACCTCGAGTTATGGGCACCTCAACACCAGTCGTGTTAGCCAGCAGATTAACTGCTGTTACAGTCGGGAAACACGGGGAGGTACGACTTGGATTCATCCCGACACACACACACACACACACACACACACACACACACACACACACACACACACACACGCACGCACACACACCAGCATGATCTCAGCGAGAAGAACAGGCTCTTTGACCAGGAGCGGTCAGAGAATGAGCGGCTGAGCTCGGAATGCTCAGCCGAGCGGCTCCGCTCCCGCCAGCTGGAGAGGGAAGTGGATCGGCTCAAACAGAACCTCGAGGACTACAGGCAAGACTCTTGTTTGTCGAGAGGGGGGAGACCATGTGATTAAATAATGTGATTTGATTTAAGAGTACCCAGTGGAACCATTCTTAAAGGACACCCCTGAAATAAATTGCTAGCGCCTTTTTCTTTCCTCTCTTGCTGATCTAGGCGCCAGCTGGAGTGGCACCGCGAGAGAGACAGTAGCTCGGGCTCCCAGCAGCGCCAGGGGGAGCCTGACTTCAGGGAGAAGCTGAGGAGGAAGGACCTCGAGATTGCTGAGCAGCTTGACAAGATGGAGGTCAGTAGCACTGTCATGCTAGTCGGGAGGTTTAGAACTTAAGCCGAGTTTTTGTACTACATTAGCCTCTGTCTGTTAGTTAGTCTGGAGTTTTAGTATAGTCCTACAGTCAGCTAGTGCATGCATAGCCCAGGCTCTACTCTGCTGCTTTTTTCACACTGTGTTTAAATAGTAGAACCAACCAACTTTTGTTGAGTATCTTTGATTGTCCTCAAGTTTAGATATGACTTAGTACTCATTGAGAAGAGACTAAGGTGTGAATGTGAGCTTGATAACATATTTAGAGTCTGAGATACACATGCTCAAAAGTTTTATTTTCCAATATTAATATACATCTCAATAGCTATTGACCCAATCTGGGCCCACTCTCCATCTAAATGAACAAAGAATGTTTTAAGCGTGCATATCTGGCAAATGTAGAAAGCTGGCATTTGCACCGTCATAGAACACATCAAGATGCTGGGGCTCCAGAAAGTTTATATGAGGAGGCATGGTTTGGGAAGCCCAGGTTACAGCTCACTCTACATACTTCCAGCTGCCGTATAGTGTAGATGTGTATCTAATGTCAAATGGAGTATGTTAGCTCCAACTGTACTTGCAGGAGTTGCTGAATGCTCGGGATGGTCTGGAACGGCAGTTGCATGAACTGACAGTGCAGCTGGGTCATGTGGAGGAGCAGAGGCTAATGGCCATCAGAGACATGGAGAAAATGAGAGTTAGTAGCTGCTACAGGTGTAGATATACTTGTGATAGCTTATGAAGTTCCAGGATACAGGGGACATGGATGTGAGTATTGGTGAATGCTGCAAAAGACTGTGTTGGAGCTGCAGTGGCCTACTCATTGAATATTCATATTCTCCTTTTGCATGCACACATGCATGGCCATGTGTCAGTGAAGAGCTTGTTATGGTGATCTTTGTCTGCATTGAGGGAAACAGTATACGTTATGATTGTGCATGGCCTTCGATCAATGTAGCGAGATGCTATAAGAGCAGCTCCTTGCAACTGAAAATTAGGTTTCATGCACTTCTCACGAAAACATTATCAAAATTAATGATAGCAGCTCCAGTCCTGCATGTATGTGAGCTTCTGATGGCCCTGTGCATGCTGTCGTGTCGTGTCAATTGAGGAAGACGAACGAATCCTGGGACCCATCTAACTGAACCCAATACTTCTTGACTGTAGACAGGAGTTCACACCACCCGGATATAGCCTTATTTCCAGCCGTCTCATTTTGTTATACTGCAAGCTAAAAGGCTGGGATAGCTGGGTACAAGGTTGCCACCATATGCCACTCGATGCACTGGGAATGAGAGAGTGTTTGGGTGTGGGAGTAGCTGACAGGTACATGTATAGTTTTAATGAGTTTATGTGTATATTGTATGTATTCAGGTGGCTCTAGTGGAGGCTGACCAGAGCAGGGATCAGACTGAGACCAGGAACAAGATACTAGCAGGACAGGTACTGTCAGGAATGCATAGCAAGACGTTCTTTTAATTTATCATGTCTTGTTCCTGGTTTCAGTCTAATACTTGCTCTGTATCAGACTGAGACCAGGCACAAGATGCTGGTGGGACAGATACTGTGAGGGATGTATTGTAAGTGGTCACTTTCCCTGCCAGGGGATCAGACTAAGACCATGCTGGAGGGATAGGTATACTGCCGGAGTAGCTACACTTTGATTCGCAAATTTACTTCACTTTAGTAATATTGCACTGCATGCATGCACGTAGTGTTCCAGCTAAAAAGTGGAAGAGTGGAAAAATGTACTATGTGTATGTAGTATAATTATATGATAATTGTGTACTGCTTTGACACCACTTATGTAATAAATCTATCACACTCATGAGAGGATATTATGGCTAGGCAGTGCACTCTTGGGTAGGTATTTTCCCTCGCCTTCAGCTCGGGGAAAATACCTACACACTCATGCAATACCTCGCCATATTACCCTCTCACTCGTGAATTGTTATATATGCCTATACATGTATATGGCAAACATCAGTACCTACTGATCATGCAGGCATTTTCATCCGTATTCCTGTGTATCACAAACCAATAGTCATTGAAAAAGGGAGTGCAAAAAAATAAAATTATGTCTTACAGAACATTTGCTGGACTGGGGCCAACCTAAATAATACAGAAATAAAATAAGAAAACCAAAAATTTTGACACGAGCAGGCCCAATCCCGTGCCAGGGGAAAAACCCAGTGGTATTTCAGCACTGGGGAAAAAAACCCAAAACCTCACAGTCCAGCTGAAAATTAATAATAAACATACAGGAATACAGTTTTTAGGCAATGCATGTAGAATAAATAATAGTACATGTTCAGTTTTCTGGTGCATTTTGATCATAATGTCTCTTGAGTAAGTCCTGCATGGTTTCGTGGTGTGAATGTGAGAGTTTTCAGAATCACATACACGCACAAACTGCCATTTTTCCACACACGATAGCTACATATAGTCCTTTTGCTAAGCTGTTGTCCCACTGATGGCTGATACTGAGAGGTACATGTAGCTCATGAATACTTTTGTTCATGTTTACTTACCATTTAGCAAAGTTCTGATACGATACTATGCACATCAGCTGAAAATTACGGAGCATCAGTTAGTGTCTAAGCAGTGGCTATGACCGAGTTAATGCTTAGCAAAAGCTCTTAATTCTGCATATAAGGTATTATATTTCAACTTGTAATGCAATCACTAACTCACTTGCGGGTACCTCTGTAAATCTGATGCTTAAGCTTTAGCAACTCGTTACTATGCTGGAGATTTGACAAGCTGAGTCGAATCTGCTTTCTTAGCACTATAAGCTTCATGGGTAGTATAAAGAGGAAGTGTAGTTCTATTCTAGAACGAGCGTTGTTTTCTCTCTAACTCTTCCGCTGCTTCTCACTTCTACATGTACTAGAGACTGTAATACTTACCGACTGGTGGGTGTATGCAGCTTCAAAGCAGCCTCCACACGTCAGTAACCATTTGTATGTGGCATAGGCAGTTTGCAGTGCAGTGTATGCTGCGTTTCGTATGTCGAATTGAACTTGCACTTGTGGCTCTTCTGAAATCGGTTTTTCAACTTGCGTTTGGTGGTAATTGGGCTCTTGTGAATCGAATGTCTCTGTTTCAGGTGACAAGCTTGGAAAATTCTGGAATTCTTGGAAATTTGTGGTGGTTGGTGTAGGTGGGGGGCTGATATCTACATGAGAGTAAGTATAAAATATGCTTATAATGATATTGTAGTGAGTTGGGTATGCATATGTAAATGTCAATACACTAACCAGGATTGAATGTACTGGGGGGGGGGGGGCGGGAATTTCCCCCAAACACTCCAGCTTCTCCCCCCCCCCCCCCAAAAAAAAACAAAAAAAAACAAAAAGCTATTTAAATTAGACATGCAATGTACAGGCTAAGAACCTGCCCCTAGTACAACAGCTACTACTAAGGACCTCAAACTGTCTCAGAATGCCTTAGAGCCACTCTCAGAAGGCTCAAGATTCAAAAATGTGGCCTATGGCTACAGCCCCATGCCCACCATTGTTATCAACATCTCCCCCCCTCCCCCCCAAAAAAAACACAAACAACTAACTAAAATCCTACTTTGCTGAAGCTTCCAAATCAATGGCTTTATGCATGTTTACTACTGGGGGAACTAATGAGGAGCAGGTCTATCTGATTCTGTATTTGGCCTCCACCTCCCATGCTATAAGTCTTAAGTGTATTCAGACTTTTTGGCTCCCATTACACTGTCTGATAATATTCACACACAGTTCCTTGGTGCTTGTAAGCAGTCATGTGAGTATGTAATCCAATCAAATTACAGGCCTTTTCTAATTATATCATTCTGGATTGGTACATACATCTATAACAATATCAGGTACTGCATGCTTGATCCTTGTCAGGGATACCAATGTATCTGGCAAGTATTTACTGAGTTCAATCTTTTGTATCTGGCAAGTATTTACTGAGTTCAATCTTTTGTATCTGGCATGCAATAATAAATGAATATTTGTCGAATTCCACTCATTTTAGCTGGTATGCAATAACAAATGAATATTTGTCGAATTCCACTCATTTTAGCTGGTATGCAATAACAAATGAATATTTGTCGAATTCCACTCATTTTAGCTGGTATGCAATAACAAATGAATATTTGTCGAATTCTACTCATTTTAGCTGGTATGCAATAACAAATGAATATTTGTTGAATTCCACCCCTTTTTAGCTGGCATGCAATAACAAAAGAATTTGCAGCTGGGGCCATGCATGCATATAGTAGTATTGCCAACCTAAACTAAGTTCAAACCCTCCCTGTTGTGCGGTGAAAGTGAATTATGTATTGTACATCATACCTTGTGTGTAAGCAATTGTCATATATTTCTTCTCTAATTGGGCAGCCAACCTTGCCTCACCGACGCAACGTTTTTTTAGGACATCTACCAACTCCTTCCAAGTTGGCTTTTGTGCCGTATTTAGCCAGCATTTTAAAGCCCCACAGAGTGGCTCTTGCACGGTGATATCCGTACGAATTTCTTCCAGGAATACTACTGGAACATCCAGCATGAGGCCAATCTTGTACCACTTTGTACTGGCTTCATGTACAGCCTCGTATACCTTTCCAAGGTCATTGAGACTGAGATCCACTGCTGCATAAAAAAAATAAAAGAAATTAAAAAATACTGCTTTTATTTTGTCGTTGTGTACTGCAGACATACCTTTCAGATGTGCTATATGTCTTCTTATTCTTTTGGCCAGACTTTGCTCTGCCACGCATGGACTGGCCATAGCATCTGCCAACACTTCCAGAGTTGGCTTTGTGGCTTCTATCAGCCAGGATTTTAAAGCTTCGCGAAGTAGCTCTTGCCCTTTGAATTTCTTTTTGAGCCTTTCCAGAGTGTGAACTGGAACGTTTAGCATGAGGCCAATATCGTACCATTTTTTCCAGGTATTAAATATGGCTGCATAAATTATCCCGAGATCTTTGATACTGAGCTCAGTGGCTGTTGGAAAACATATCAATGAGTACATGGCAACTTGTACATATGACATCTCTAAGTACTATAGCACATATTTTCCTAAGTATATTAACTATGGCCCATACAAGAGTCTGGGAATGAGGCCTTTAATGTTGGGAAGGTCAACGTATGGATGCATTTTGTGTCAGCATCCTGTAGCTCACAGGCATGTTGGAACACATTCTGATACTGGATTGTTAATTAACTGATCCACTATTCTGTCTCTATCATTAAAGGCAGGTGAGGCTAGTATAGCACTGCAGAGTGGCACCGTTTAAACCTACACTGTGTACAGTTTGCTGGGTACCATAGTCATTATGAGCATAATATAGTCAAAGTGCTAAGAAGCTATTTAATATGTATACTCTTACACAATACATATTACTATAGCATAACCGGTTGTTAAACTCACAGGTTACTTTTTCAATGAATCGATAAGACATTTGCTAATATGTAATACAGCTATTGTGCAGGCTGTATATATAGTGGTAATGGATCTGCTAGCACTATGATTATGTCATCTCTAGATCAAGTACCGATATCAGTGGGAGTGTAGGTTGATAGGGTAGCCACCTGAGTCATGAATTCTAATTATAATGAAATTCATGTGATAAATGACGTCAAAGCACCCATGCGCTCAGACATGTGGTGTAAACAGATACAGCTGTGTAAACCATTTGCCCAAACAGCCTTGGGCCCATACCCCGCTCCTAAGGGGGTGTCCTCTGGTATCTACCTCATTTGCTCTACCTCCCACCCAATATGCAGGATTGCTATATAGTAAACACCCTCCCTGAGTGCTCCTGAAGGGGTGCCACTAGGTGGGGGGTGAGAGAATATTGGAATGGCCCCCCGGGTAAATTCGGTTACCTTTCTTGGGCCCATATTCCACTACAAAGGGGATGTCCTCTGATATCGAGCTCATTTGCTCTACTTCCCATGCACTTAGTATAAGGATTGCTAGTAAACACCCTCCCTGAATGCTTCTGAAGGGATGCATGCCACTAGGTGGGGGTGAGTTAAAGAATGAATATTGAATCCATCCAGACACACAGTTTGGTACCTTTTTGGGTCATGTGGAATATATTGGGGTGCAGGTTTACAATCATGATGATGTCACTATACATTCTTGCATATATTATTATGGCAGCTATATATAGAGCAGATTGAACAGCCATTGTCACTGACTGCTAATGACCACCGAGCGTTTTCACTACTCCGATCATGTTCTTCAAGCTTAGCTTTAATACTTGGCCATACTGACCAATATTGTGCTCCTGCAGTTGCTGTCACCAGATAAGTGGGTGTGGTTGTCACACCCATTTCCTGGGGTGAAAGGGTACTAATAAAGGTCGTTACTAAGCTGCATGTGGAAAACGTGCCACAGAAATCTTAGTATCCGGGAACAAGCAGGACTACCCACTCAGTCTTAGCCCTAGTCTCGTGCCCAACCCCACGCTGCATCATATTACATCACCGAACGGATAGTGTCCACGTGGCCATTCATGTAGATATCCGGATACTGCAACCGTTTAGTGATGTAATACTATAAGTAACCAATCACATTGCCGGTCCAGATCTGGGACCGCTGACGTAATGCTGCCCCAACTTTGAATATACGGGGACCCAGACCCACCTTCCTAACGTGGGGCTGGGCATGCCCTAGTCTAATCAATATATACTTTTGTTACAGAAGTATACATTATCCATGGTCTAATGACCAGACCGTACTGTAGTCTGGGCAGCATAGTCTATTGCCCGGATGAAAAGTTTCTGTCAGGGCACGAGACTAGGGCGCGCACGGAGATAGTTGTCTGGTCACGCGAGACTAGCATGCAGACTATCGCAGCTGCATATAATATTCATTTACATGTACAGCACGTGTTTGAGTATGGATTGGTGGGTGTGGCTTCAGCTCCACCCATGGCTATAGCTCTTGATGCTGCATGGTACGGATTGGTGGGTGTGGCTTCAGCTCCACCCGCGGCCATCTCGCTCTTGATGCTGCACGTGTTTGGGTACGGATTGGTGGGTGTGGCTTCGGCTCCACCCACGGCTATAGCTCTTGATGCTGCACGTGTTTGAGTATGGATTGGTGGGTGTGGCTTCAGCTCCACCCATGGCAATTTCGATGCATCTATATCTTGCGTCTTAATCTCGTCCCCCGAATTGCACGCACCTTCCATTTCATGACTACATAGAAATGTGTGTACTTGTTTGCGCAATTATAGTTTTAGTTTTAGACAGGGAGGCCACATTCAGCATAGGATGATCTGCCATACAATAAGCTAAACAAGGTGAAAGACAAATGTAATACATGGATACTGTTTTGTAACTAAGTACACTATAAAGAACGAAATACCAAAAAAAGTAGTTACAAAAACTGAGAGAAACATTAGAAAGGAAGACTTCTAACTCATTGTGCAATGTGTTCTATACCTTCCTGTCGTTGTAGCCAACTATATTCTTTTTGTTGTAGTTTTCAGCAAACCAGTAAACTTTTTCACCAAGTACCTTTATCTCGTATTAATTTGTTACCCATGTCAATATATACTATGAAAATGTTGAAAAAAACAAACAATGAAAACTTTTAACTTGTTTACATGTAAATCAGCTTCACTGTGTATGTGATGTATGCATGTCAACAACAACTCAGTATATGACCATACAGGGCACATCTATAGCTTTGCACCAGGTGGTGTTCTCCATCCCCCACACAGGAAGAGTTGAGAATGTGTGATGTGCTGTTTTAGCACTTGACTTGCAAAGCAATGCAAGGGCTGATCTGTGACATGTGTTAATTGTTTTGACCTGGCCATTTTTTTGCCTTGAGTGCTAGGAGGAGAGGAGAGCCTTGAGCATGCGCAGTGTAAAGTAATGACCATTTGCTGGCTGCAATGAAAACAGTGAGCTACTACCTTGAGAAAGCCCTCTGTTGAGACTTCACTCCTTAGGAAAACGTTCCGATTCTCAGCAACTCACCAGGAGAGCTGCATGGTAGTGTTCTAGCTTTCAGTTTAGTTGTTAAAGTGTTTTCCACTTGCCAATATTTCAGACCCGCATGCATGTGTTAATATTTTGAACACCTCTTTCTGTACTTTTCTTCCCCCAGCTGCTAGACCTTGAGGGTCGTCTGCAGGAGCACGCCGGAGCAGATGACCAAATCATGGCCATGCTCAGCAGCAAATCTAGGGAGTGGGAGGTGTGTAGTGACTGCTACATGGTTGTTGTTTAACTGCGAATTCACAGCTTTCCTTCTAGCCTCATTTCCAGGCTAAATATTAGGGGAGCCTTGCTATAGCCTATGTTGATACTTGGTGTTGTAAAGATCAGCAGAAACTGTTGGGTAGCCATTAGAAGTGAGGTGTGCTACAGTGGAGCACTTTGCTCAGTCCCAAATATGCTAGAAATTTACCCTGAAATGAGGACACACCTCTCTACGCAGAACATTTTACTACGTATGTCCCCAAGATGCAATAGAGGGATTCCACTGTATGGCCTACAGACTACAACCACACACTACAGTGTATATGCCCTATTACGTTGCTACATCAAATAACAACCATTGCTTCCGTCCTTCCCCTCTTTCTCCAGTCTCGGCTCTCTTCCAAGCAGGCTGAGCTGGACGAGTGTCACAAGGAGGTGGTGCGTCTGGAAGGTCAGCTGAGGGTGGCCCAGAGGGACACTAGCCGGGCGGCCATCATCAAGCTCAAGAAGGTACTGCGTGTGCCTCATGCACCTTTCAGGCCTGGAGACACAGTCTCTTCAAAGCTCTTACAGAATGAGGCAGAAATGGCGTGAAAATTGTGTGTGCTAGTGCGTACCTCTGTCACTTGAAATGGGGCTGAGATCGGAAGTGGGAGTGGGATGGTGATCACAAGGACACCACCTTCCAGTTGTATATGAGTAGAAGAGCATGTGGTGCCTCTCCTCTAGAGTCAGTTATAAGCAGTGTAGTGCACTATGACATTGCTTGGTTGACATGGTTCATTTGGAAATTATTGATGGTTACATATTGCTTGTCAACCTACCATGGTTTATGAAACGCGATAATGACTGTAACCTGTCACTGTTGGTTGCTTTCAATACTTAAACTCTGTCAGCGAACATTTTGTTGCTATCACATGGCCCAGGCCAGGATAAGACATTTTTGGGGGTGTATACATCAGAACAAATTAATGTATGTATTATTGTACCATACCTAGCTCAAACTGAGCAATCAGCTTACAGTATTCGAGGGAAATAACGGGTCATATTCATATTTGCCGCAGACAGATCAAAGAAAGCATTGTCGTGGACTTGCCTGCCGCCTTTGGACCTTTACCACGCAGTCTTCATAGGCATGGTACAAGCCAGATATTACCCTGGCACTCGAGAAATATCCTACACTTTTCTCTCTTCTTCTCAGCAATTGCAGGAGCGTGGTGCCCAAGTGGAGGCCCTGCAGGAACAGCTCCTGGAGGCTGCCCACGGCATGGAGTCCCTCTCCTCACAGCTGCAGCAGTCCAGTGCCAGGACTGATGCCAGCGGGGCCGGTACGGCACTGCTACAGGTGAGCGGTGATCAAATTTTAAGGGGTGCAATTTATGTCTTTTTGTAAGGTAACGATTAAGTAACAAAATGAGGTTGAGAATATGAATGGTTTCATCAGCAGTGGTACGGCACTGCTACAGGTGAGCGGTGATCAAATTTTAAGGGGTGCAATTTATGTCTTTTTGTAAGGTAACGATTAAGTAACAAAATGAGGTTGAGAATATGAATGGTTTCATCAGCAGTGGTACAGCACTGCTACAGGTGAGCGGTGACTATAGTCTCATTTCCAGGCGCCCAGGTTGCACAATGATCAGGTTTGAAGGTTTGCTTAAGGGCTGCTCGGGTGGTGCAATTTATGTCTTTTGTAAGGTAACAATTAAGTCACGATATTAGGCTGAGAATATGAATGGTTTCATTAGTAGCTGTTATAAGGTTATCGGCACTGCTACAGGTGAGCGGTGACTATAGTCTCATTTCCAGGCGCCCAGGTTGCACAATGATCAGGTTTGAAGGTTTGCTTAAGGGCTGCTCGGGTGGTGCAATTTATGTCTTTTGTAAGGTAACAATTAAGTCATGATATTAGGCTGAGAATATGAATGGTTTCATTAGTAGCTGTTATAAGGTTATTGGTAAGTGGTATGGCATTGCTGCCCGAAAGATTGGCTCATTAAACTGCTAACATGAATTCAAGAGTGTTCATAAAGCATGCATTAGCTACACAACTGTTTCACTTGCATTCCCATTAGGCCTACTCCTGAGCATGTTATATGTTTACCAGCCGGAGCGCGCGAACGGCTGGTACTAAGATTGCTTTAAGTTTTCCGCGTTTGTTTGTTTGTTTGTCTGTGCGTCCGCACTTATCACGTGCGCAATATATTACGTCATACGCTACTATGCAACTGCAGTGTATAGCAGCTTTTGAAGGTTTGCAGGCCAAGCTACAGCAAATGAAGGTAGTTTTATGTTGCCTAGATGGCGAAAACGTGGTAGGTAGCTGTGAAAATCCTGGTTTCTTGGCATATAGCTACTAACTGGAGGCGCATGATGAAACTGCTGAGTCAGCACTTTCGCTGTACCGCTCTATGTATATAGTATCTCTGGCTCTACAGCTGTAGTTTAATAGCTTGGCCTAAGCTGAGCTGTGTGTATTGTATGGGAAAGGCGTCCGGCTGGTTTTTTAGACATGAAATGTCAGACTTGTTTATATGAATAGCTGACAAATCTGATAGCTGATCTCCTCCCCAAAGAGCAAGTAAATCAACATTTCATGACTACAAACAAAGACATATGCCATAACAACATCAATGTGGTAAAGCAGCTCAGCATGAGTATACTATAGATATATAGTTAAAGCTATATTACTTGCCAAGCTCCTGTACAAATATTTTTTCTCCTCTTTGTGCATGCAGCAGGTGAGTGAACTACAAGCTCAGGTGGAGCGTCTACAGCGAGAGCTGGAGCAGGAGGTTCTTAGGAGGGAGGAGGTAAGGCAATTGGGGTAGAACTATTAGGGTGGAGCTGTAGGTCTGTGCGAGAGTGGTCTCAGGTCCTAGACTTCTCTCCCAAGGAGACCAGGATATTGGGGCTATGCTGTCATGACAAACGTATGGTTAATGTTCTCAAAGCTATTGGTTGATTACAAAAATTTAATGTCACATGGACTTGCAGTATCTACTTTGCATCCAGCTCTTGCAGTATGTACTTCACATCCAGCGAAAGTAGTGTGTGTGTGTGTGTGTGTGTGTGTGTGTGTGTGACAATGCACAGCTTATGTACAGTCTGGGTACAAGACTAACTTTTATAGAGGGTGTGTGATACTTGGATGTTGAGGTTGGGGTTGGGACACCTTGAGCGTTTGCACTGCTAGAAGAAGTCTGCAGCCAGGAGAAAATGAGGGTGTACTGGATATTTGAGATGGAGTGTTTGCAGGGAGAACTAATGCAAATGGAAGATGCAAAGGAGACTATTAAATGCAATGCAGCTATAACATGATTTAACATACTGCCCAGGTCACCTGATAATGGACGCATTAAACTATTCTCTATTCAGGCAGAGTCCAGTAAAGAGGAGAAGGATGTGGAGTTGACTCAGGCCTTGGGGAGGCTGGGGGAGTATGAGAGGGTGCGTGTGTACAGGTGTTATGGTGTATCTTCTGTATTTAAGCTAGTGAGCATTATCCATAGCATGTATTATGGTACATGTATGTATACAAACCCATTTATGCAGTTGTTGAAAATCGAGACTAGTATATTAATTCGTTTTCATAGTGACATGTATGCTTAAGGCTGACTTTGCTTACATAGATAAAGTTGTCTAGTAC
>CBDBCZ010000017.1:32500-365000 GCA_965203295.1 Nitrospirales bacterium
AACATATATCGGGGGATGCGGAATATCTCGGGGGGTGCAAAATGAAGGGCTGAGAACCAGACTGTAGTCCAATCCACAAATTGAATTAACCCTCCAGAACTTAATGTGTTTCAGAAACTGCCCAAATTTTTAGTTATATGCTCATATATAGCACATTTTATGCAATTTCCTATGCTTGATTTTGGGTTCTCAACCCTTCAATTTTCTGTGCAATTTCCATTCAAAAACACAGCGGGGTTAATTGCTCCTTTCCACTTTGGGTGGTTCATGTATATACTCCTGCTATGCCTTTCCCTGACTTTCAACACCTGCATTTAATGCATAAGAAACAGCTAGTACTGTTATATAGCTATACTGCTGTATTAAATGTGCCAACCACGTTGTAGGGACATTGCCGAGTTGACGCAACAGGTCAACCAGCTGGAGCACCAGCTGAACCAGTGGAGCGACGAGAACGAGGCTCTGCGTGGGCGGTTGGGGGTGGGGCTGGAGGAGGAGGTGGACCTGAGGGGGCTGAGACAGAGGAAGAAGTCAGAGCTGGAACAGCTCAGGGCAGACAATAGGATGTTGGAGAGAGAGGTGCGTGGAGATACTATGTGCACTGGCATGACAGCAGTTCAGTGGACACCCCTCTAATGTGGACACCTTGGGGACCTGGTAAAGTGTCCTGTATACAGTGGAACCCCTCTAATGTGGACACCTTGGGGACCTGGTAAAGTGTCCTGTATACAGTGGAACCCCTCTAATGTGGACACCTTGGGGACCTGGTAAAGTGTCCTGTATACAGTGGAACCCCTCTAATGTGGACACCTTGGGGACTTGGTGAAGTGTCCTGTATACAGTGGAACCTCTCTAATGTGGACACCTTGGGGACCTGGTGAAGTGTCCTGTATAGAGAGGTTTCCTCATTTCGGGGTAAATTTACTGTAGTATATTTGGGACATAGCAAAGTGTCCTTAATACAGAGGTCCTCAAAGAGGGGTTCCACTGTATTTAAAGCGTCCATAATTGAATACTATATAGACACTCGCTACATTGCACTACCGTAGAGTACGTATCAAGCGCCCACCATGTATTAAGCGCCCACCCCCTTCTTCAGCGTCAACTTCCTGCAAGGGGTACGTTTATTCACGTAGTATCCGCCCACTCGAACGCGTTGCAAACGCACGATGCAAAGTGAGGAAACAAGGTAAGTATAGCCTTCTTTAACCGACTATTAAAGCATATGTATTAGAATAGCTATAAAAGCATGCAGATAACTGCGAAATATACGAAGTAGCTAGCTGACTTACCGTCGGTATTCCAATTAAAGCACACTAAAGATCGAATTTTACTGCTTGCTTTTGCTCACTGCGCTTTAGTTATAAGTGTAGCTCACCTGGATGGTATGATATTATGGTAGAAAATATACTATAGTGAAGATTTCTCACTTCCAAGGTGGTGGGCGGATACTACATGCCGTTTGCGGACGAATACGTAGTAAGCGCCCGCCCCCCTCTTCCGCTGCATTCTAAGGTTCCCCGCCCATGGGCGTTTGATACGTACTCTACGGTATTACATTTGCATGCACTTATGTATGAGTGCGAGTACGTGTAGTAGAGCCCAGCGTAACACAAAAAAAATATTCTGGAATGGGCAGGGTAGAGTGATGTTAACATAATTATTAATTGTGGAACTACGGGTATATGAGAATAGCAATTTTATGTATGAAAGACTAAGAAGTGGACTATCCCCAGTCTTGAGGAACATGTTTCAGGAGCTGATAAAATTTGTCACATGCTCAAAAGGCATACGTATGTATATTTATATTATGTGGAATTCATCAATGTCTTTCAAATACTTGATTTCAAGTGTCCCACTATGATTCTCAGCCCTTTGATCATCATCATCTAGGTAGCGATATAACATTCCTGATTGTTTTTTTCAGTCTTTTTATCCTCTGTGCTATAGAATCTATGATGGTGTGGCCAATGCTTAATGCTGCATGTACACAATAAACCAATTTACATTGCAAACTCTTCAAGAGATGATAGCTTTCTGAGAGAGTAAAGAAATCCCGAAGAAAAAACGGGACCCAGCTGGGGATTGAACCCAGGACCTTCCGAATACTAGTCAGATGCTCTTACCAATTGAGCTACTGGAGACCCTTGGCAGAGGAGTAGTAGGCAAGCTTTATATAGCCACTAAACCCGCTAGCAGCACTTGCCAGTAGGACCCAGCCAATTCCAACTGTAATTAACTCACTAGTTAACACTAATTATTCACACAGGTGGAGCGCTTGGAGGAAGAAAAGCTGGCTCTCAGGAAGCAGCTGATGAACCAAACCACAGCTAAAGGCGAGAGGTAAGTTACTCATACCAAGCTCAGCACTTAGTCTACTTTAGATATCCATTTGTAGTGCGTATATAGCTGGTGGGGTTGAAGCCAGAGTGCATACTGTCATTATGCGCTCCTGGTTGAAGAATGGCAACACAGAGCTGGGATTTACCCCATGCTAGAAGACTGATAACATATGCCAATAGCACAAATGTGTGAGTTTCAATCAGCAACCATGTTGCTAACTGAAACATTTCTTGCAGCCAAACTGTGCATCATGTCGCTCGAAATAGAAATTGCCAGTTGACATATCATATGGATTGTGATTTGTTTTCTGGACTGTACACCGTAGTACGGTGGCCCTGGAGGTCACTCCACGTTCCATACTCTGATCACCACGTTCCAATAGTCCTCACTCCTCATTCCAATAGTCCTCACTCCTCATTCCAATAGTTCTCACTCCTCATTCCAATAGTCCTCACTCCTCATTCCAATAGTCCTCACTCCTCATTCCAATAGTCCTCACTCCTCATTCCAATAGTTCTCACTCCTCATTCCAATAGTCATCACTTTTCATTTCAATAGTTCTCACTCCTCATATCATACGTACTTCCAAAATTATGAACTTTGAACTTTGATTCTCACTCCCCGCTCCTCACTCCAATAGCTCTCGTTCTAGTATCCAGTGTCGCGCACGTGTGCTGGTGGAGATACGTTATGGTGTCATTCAATGTTCTTTAATTGGAATACAAAACGAACAGCAATGCTAGCTCAGTTGCTCGTGCTGTGAATCTGTTGATGCTATGGATGTTCTTGACAGTCCAGTGTGTCGCCTGCTTAAGCAGGAATGATCCCAGAGTGGACGGTAAAACAGTGACATACTTTTAAATTCGTTTAGGAGAGTAAACTTGGACAGGCTTGGAGTCCGCTAAAGTAGTAAAGACTTAGCAGTAGTGTTATTAATACGGAAATCTCTTAATTTGGGCGGATTACCAAGTACTGATGGCAGTACAAGTATGATGTAATGGTGGTCTGGTGTACCTCAGGCTGGTGCATGGAGAAGCCATAGGGTACAAGATCCTTTTTTCGCTTCTCAAACCAGGCCATCCTGTTAATAGATAGATCCTTAGATGAAGGCTGGGGACAAGTAAATTATCACAACATATCCTATGGCTCCTCCATGCACCAACCTGAGGTACGCCACAATTACGCTATATTTCTTTTACTGCCATCAGTACTTGGTAATCCGCCCAAATTAAAAAAATTCCCGTATTAATGCTACTGCTAAGTCTTTGCTACTTTGCTACCTGTCCAAGTTTACTCTCCTAGATGAATTAAAAAGTATGTTACTGTTTACCGTTCACTCTGGGATCATTCCTGCTTAAGCAGGCGACACACTGGACTGCTAACAACATCCATAGCGAAATCTTAGCACTGGCAGCTAGCATAGCACTATTTTTGCATTCCAATTAATATCGTATCTGCACCATGTACCAGCATGCGCGACACCGCACTAGAACGAGCGCCATTGGGGTGAGGAGTGAGAAGCAAAGTTCAAAGTTCATAATTTTTGGCAGCATGAGGCACGAAAATGAGGAGTGAGAACTATTGGAATGAGGATTGAGAACTATTGGAATGAGGATTGAGGACTATTGGAATGAGGATTGAGGACAATTGGAATGAGGATTGAGAACTATTGGAATGAGGAGTGAGAACTATTGGATTGAGGAGTGAGGACTATTGGAATGAGCAGTGAGAACTATTGGAATGAGGAGTGAGGACTATTGGAACGTGGTGATGTGAGTATGGAACATGGATTGACCTCCAGGGCCACCGTACCGTAAAGTACGTATCAAGCGCCCACAACGTAGTAAGCGCCCACCCCCCTCTTCAGCGTCAACTTCCTGCAAGGGGTACGTTTATTCACGTAGTATCCGCCCACTCAAACGCGTTGCAAACGCACGATGCAAAGTGCGGAAACAAGGTAAGTATAGCCTTCTTTAACCAACTATGGAAGCATATTATGTATTAGAATAGACATAAAAGCATGCAGATAACATAGCTTGAAAAATGAAGTAGCTAGCCGACTTACCGTCGGTATTCCAATTAAAGCACACTAAAGATCGAATTTTTCTGCTTGATTTCGCTTACTGCGCTTTAGTTATAAGTTTAGCTCACCTGGATGGTAGAGAATATATATGATGGTGAAGATTTCTCACTTCCAGGGTGGTGGGTGGATACTACATGCCGTGTGCGGACGAATACGTAGTAAGCGCCCAGCCCCCTCTTCCGCTGCATTCTAAGGTTCCCCGCCCATGGGCACTTGATACGTACTCTACGGTAATTATATAATTACAAGAACAAGGGAGAGGTTTCTTAGAATGCAATTAGTGTACTGAGACCACCTCTACTTGGGCATGAGCAGGATTTGGAGGAGTTATTACTATGGTGTGTAACTTCCAATCCTCCATCTCCATAGCCCATTCTCCTGATTCATTGGGAATTGATTGCATAAAAAATACCTTACATACATGTAATAATATATGAAGGGCCGAGAACCATAGTGGTTTAACCCAACATCAAGTACTGAAAATTGTATGAAATGTGCAAAAATGAAAGTAAAAAATTTAATATTTAATTTTAATTAATAAATTAAAAGTTAAAATTTTAATTTTAATTAATAATTACAATACATTTCCAGTTGCAGAAAAGTCCGTGCCTATGCACTATACACCGTTCAATTTTAGCACAATGTATTTCCAAACCTCACTGAAAAAGACAGCTATTATTAATAATCGTGCACGTAGTTTTGGTATCTGGAGTAGTAGGTATTATACTTTGTTTTAGCAGCAATATAAATAAGTATATAATGGACTGGTGCAAGTGGTGTGGCTTAGTATGACATCGGAGTTACAACAATACTACATTATTATGTAAATGTGATACATTAACCTTTATAATATAAAAATTAATATATAAAATATATATTTTAGTATATTAATATATTAATATATTAATATATTAATATATTAATTTGTGTGCATATAAGCACAAAAAATATATATATACACTATACACTATATACACTATTTGCTATTCTCAGTACACAGAGTCAGTCTCCCCATAGGAACTTTCTGTCACCAAGGAGCTCGGCAAGCATGCGGTTGTATGGATGAAGGAAATCTCTCAGAAGCTTTTTGGTATCATTTCTCATTGCCAGATCGGGATCGTGCTGATAATCAATGATTTTTTGCCTATTTGTGTCGATATGTTGCTCTAATCTCTCTTCGATGTTGTCTAAGGAATTGACACCTAAAAAGTTCCAAATGTCGTTTGCCGTGCGTTCTAGATTGGTAGAGAATTCCTCCAATGTGAGGAAAAGGAATCTCTCTCGAGGAACAACACTTAGCCACTTCTGAATGTGAATATAGTATACAGATTCATATATGCTAACTACTCCGTGGTCTTGAGGCACTGCATTGGTGAGTAGCTCAGAAGTAGGACTAGATTCCACCAGACACTTAGCTAAAGGAAACACTTCAATGCAAGATTTGATATCACCGATTTTCTTCACAATTTTATCATGAAATAGTGTTGGTGCTTTCAACTGTGCCTCTCGGGATGGTACATCCTCGCGAAGCAATGTATATGAAAACCAAAATGATGAATATAACATCAACAGTGGATCTCTCATCACAACTATGAACTTTGCTCTTGGTAAAACTTGAGGAAAAACAGAGGGAAGGAGACAATAATTTGTTATTCTCTGCTGTTGATTAAAGTCAGGCCAGTCCAACATCATTCCTACCGATCCATCTACGATAAGAGCAGGCTCATTTTTCGTAATCAGTGGTTCAAAGTTGAGTAGGTAGTCAGCAAAGTACATGGATTGCTGTGCTGACTCATCCATGAAATCGTGTTTACGACCAATAAACCAGCCAGGTTCTTTCCGGATTGCACTATGAAATTTAGGATGCACATTTAGTAGGGAGAAAACATAAGTGGACCCACATTTATGAAACCCAAGTAGGAACAATTCAGGTATACATGAAATTGGCTGAAAATATTCTCGTTGACCATGGTGGTCGGGAAAGCGTGGTATTGTATTCAATGTCCACTTTTTAATATTTTCTCTATCAATTCTGAATTCATTTCCATTAATGTGTCCGCTGACAACAGTGGTACCAATACTCAGTCTAGCAGCTGAATTCCAACAGTGATAAGAGAGTTCACTGTTGAAGTTAGCAGGAATAAACTTGCGAATTGCATCCAAATACTTCTTCACGTTGAGCGCAGCTGTTTCTATTAAGTTTTCCTGATGAAAGTAGTTTGTCAAATTGGTTGTGTCTATGCATTTCAGCAAGTTATTTACATAAACAGAATAGTTTCTGTACTCGGGAACTGGTTGTGGTATGATACCTGTAGTTAGTTCAGATTGAAAATCCAACAATTGCTTTGGATTAAATTGTTCACTCTCATTTCTCTCAGGAAGTGATTGTAGTACACTTCCAGTAAATTCCGGCTCTCTCCTTGAGTAAAATACAATACACATCAACACTATAAGGCTCAGACCAATAATTTGTGCTGTATAAAATGGCACAGTAGGCCTAGACTTGCACAGCAAAAATCCCATTGTTTATTTTGCAATTGTAGAACCTGCAAAAGTGGAAAGTATCAGAATATCATGTACATATATGGTCGTGTCATTATCATGACACACACAACATCTGTAAATCTCAATGAGAGGTTCTAGAAAGTTCTGAAAGTGTACCGTATAGCGCCAAATTTCCGAGGTGCATAATTTTCACGGTTTGGTCATACTAAAAATGTTTCGTGAAATAAAATTCTTTGCCCCACCATTAATATTCGCCGCACCCCTTGACCAGACTTTGGGTTTAGCACGTATCTATGGTTAAACGAAGATGCTCTGCTGCACGCTTCCTATCTCCGTTTTCTGTTTCTGTTTCAGAGTGAATTTAGCGTATGTGCCTCTTGCTGGCATTTGCTGCATGCAGTTGAAGGACGCACCTCACCTTCCCGTTGGCAGACACGATGGAGTTCGGCGGTACCGCTTTTGTCAGTTTGAAAGCGGTCCCCGAGGATCAGGCAGCTTTAGATCTATAGTTTTGAAATAGTGGTACAGAACCATCTTGATTTCGCTTTGAAACAAGTCTGACATTTCATGTCTAAAAACCAGCCGGGCACCTTTCCCCTGTACGATACACACAACTCAGCCCAGGCCAAGCCAACTGGGAGCGCTATCTGCAAGCTAGAACGCAGTATAGCGAAAGTGCTGACTCAGCAGTTTCGTCGTGCGCCTCAAGTTAATAGCTTTACGTGATGAAAACAGGATCTTTATGGCTGCCTACCAAGTTTTCGCCATCTAAGCAACACACAACTACCTTCATTTGCTGTAGCTTGGCCTGCAAACCTCCAAAAGCTGCTATATACTGCAGTTGCATAGTAACGTATGACGTAATATATTGCGCACGTGATAAGTGCGGACGCACAAACAAACAAACAAACAAACAAATAGACAGACACGGAAAACGTAAAGCAATATTAGGACCAGCCGTTCGCGCACTGCGCGCGCTCCGGCTGGTAAAAAAAAGAAGTGAACGTATACGACGATTATGAAGAAACAGTTTGCAAGGAATTATGCCAGTATAATAGGCAGAGTATTGGGTTATGGGACATAGTTTACACAGCTATTTATTTACATAGTTGGCCTTTGGCCTTTGTAGTTTAGTGGATTATAACACACATCTACAAAGAGGGAAGATAGTTTAGAGGATTATGTTGCTGATCATGTTAATGTACATTACCATGGTAACCACTTTTTCCCACGCTTATAGCACTCAAAGGAGGCCACATACAGGGATCATTGCTATACCAATGTACATTAAATCAGTTAAAGGTCAGTTTGGGTGAGGGGTTAAAATCCTCGGACTTTAAATTCCCCTCACTCAAACTGACCTTTAACTATTACATACATGATTATGTTGCTGATCATGTTACAGTACAACCACAGCACTAATTGTTATTTTTAAACAAAAGTTTATCACTTTAACCACCATAACTTGAGCATAATAGGACATAATTTGAGCACAATAGGTACTGGTTGAAGTATAATAGGGGATAAAACTAGTTAGGGAATAGCATAAAAGGCAGAGCATAACTGGGCAAGGCCTACGGTCTGTACTGTTTGTAATTATATTCACTAGTCACACCTACGTGTCATGTGGTTTCTTATCATGTGGATCAACACCAGGAAATTAGTCTGTCTACCAACACTAGATAAACTGTTGGGGTTTCAATCAGATTTCTCACATTCACATTAGCCATGACATATGCTATAACCAATGAGATGCTCTTTATCTAATTGTAGGCTAATCATAGGCTAATTTCTGGCTGAAGAGCTATGGCCCTTTCCAATAGAGTTCTACTTATTCGACTCCAATCAAGATTTTGAAGAGCCTTCTGTCAATATAGCCATCCTAGAAGTGTTCCAGAAGCTTGGATACAACTGTCCAACCCAACATCCGTCACTTGCTGCACAAAATTTCGTTTTGGGACAAAATACTTTCATCATGCTACCAACGAGGAGCGGCAAGTCATTGTGCTATGCTACTCTACCCTACGTTTTTGACAGTTTGCGGGAGATCTGTTGGAGAGAAGAACGCTCACCACAGCATAGCTGTCATCGTCTTTGAGCTCGGTAATGATTGTATTGGCCTTGGCTGCGTGCTTCATGGCTTGCTCCAGTTTCCCAAAGCATGGCAAATGTCTGTTCTGCGACCGATATATCCAATAAAGGATTCGAGTGTGCGATGTAAAAATCACGAACTGCTCTAGCGCCATCAGACGACGGTGGGTGAAGCAACCTCCGAAGAGAGCCTTGGAATACCCTTATGGTAGCCTCGAACACAGGCCTTACACCTCCCGATTTTAGCCTGGGTTCAAGGCTACCCTTATGGCACATGACCACCAGATACCGGTAGCGTTCAGCTACATGGCCTCTGTTTACAATTCTCACCTCCACATGGCTTCCTTTTATCACCCATTAACACTATAATTGCATTCCATTGCCTACCCAGCAGTTTGATTCTACTATCTATGGCCTAATGTTGCCAGATGGACTTTCCAGCGAAATTTTCATCAGGGGAGACTAGTTATTCCCCAGACCCTTTCCACTATATTTGTTAGGGCCTGGGCACGAGACTAAGTCTAGCGCACCTTGTGCTATAGTTCAGCATGGTTTTCAATTACATATCTGCTACTAACAGCTCAGCACTAGGTGTTATAACACTCTGGTCAGACTGTACTTAGATGATTGCTTCTCCCCCCCCCCCCCCCCCCCCCCCCCCCAAATTTATTGATGCGCAATTGACTGCCTGCATAGTAGGACTCATGTTTCTTTCATATCCTCAAGTTTGGTTGTTTTGATGGGACGAGGCTGAATGACTTCCCTGTCACTTGTGACTACAGGTACAACCCCCCCATTCATGACATTGACATAATTACTGTGTAGAATAGAAAAGCACAAAGCCTGCCCTATTTAGTATTGAGCTTTTGATCTGGAGTGTTAGAGTACCAATGAGCCCTATAGAGAGGTTCACGTATCATCACACATGTGCTCTGCAGTATGTGCTCCTGTAGTATGTCCGTGTCTAGTCCGTGTCATGTTCCGTTTATGCCTGCATAGTAGGACTCATGTTTCTTTCATATCCTCAAGTTTGGTTGTTTTGATGGGACGAGGCTGAATGACTCCCCTGTCACTTGTGACTACAGGTACAACCCCCCCATTCATGACATTGACATAATTACTGTTCCGTTTATGCCCACCAACTAGACTGGCATGTTCTCTGCTGGGAACTTATGTGTTTAGTGTCTGAACTATCGCTACATGTGAGGCACTTTTCCAGGTGGGATAAATTGAGTGAATCTGCCTTTTATACATGAGAATAAGTTGCAGTCTGTATGCATATGGCTATGTACATTTGCTTCCCACTAAAATGGCGCCCTAGCAACAGTTGCCACATGTGCGTGACGTCAATGCAAACTCTCTATTATAGTAAAGTAGGACATGTAGTCTATCTATAGCCTTGCCCTCCCCACAGAAAAATGAGGGAGTGTCTAGCAGAAGTTATTTAGTATTCATGACTAGCTGACCAATCAGAAATAGTGGGAGGGGTTATTAGTATTCATACTACACAGCTATTGTACCACATACTAATAATCTGAAAACAGCTACTAAATCTGATTGGTCAGCTAGTAACGAATACTAATAACCCCTCCCACTATTTCTGATTTGTCAGCTAGTCTCTAGAGTGCTTGTTGCAAGCTTTTTGCAAACCTCTGTAAATATACGTAGTCTGACCAGAAAGTAGGCCACCACCCCCCAGATAGGCCAATCTACTACATTACAAGCTTGGGGGGGCGGGGGATTGTATTTATGAGCTCTTGTCATTGAGCAAGTACATCTTAGCTAGCTATCCCCAACTTCTAGGGATTGCTTGTAGTATCTTGGTGGGATACGGCAAGCGATCCTGGGTGGGTAGAAGCTGGGGATGGCTACTGCCTTGTCTACAGCCCTCACTTGTTTACATTTATCCCTTGGCTTCGCCTCGGGATAACTGCAAACTCGTGGGTTACATAGGCGCATAACCCACTCTTTGGTGTAGTCTATCCTATACTTACAACCCCAAAAATAGAACAGTTAGCGTCATTGTGACGCTAAGGCCAGACTCCCCTGCCCCCCACCTCCCCTTAGCAACACATGCTTATAGACACTGCTACAGAAGAATGATATCGTTGTGAAAACGAAACAACCGTAGCGTGCAAAGACTCAGTCAAATTGACAATAACAGCTCGAATTTTCAAGCAAAAACGGATGGCCAGACAGAATGCATTTTCTACCTATGTAGCATAATTATATTATGCCCTAGAAAAGCATTTCTTAAAAAAACACTCTACAGTTTCTGGTGCAGTATTTGACAAACTAGTTAACTGCACATGTGGAGTGAGATCACGAAAGCTTCTAGATGCAAAATGTGTAGTCTCGTTCCTAGACCCTCCACGTAGGCCCCGTCGAAAAAGTAGGGAAGAGTAGGAAAGGAAGGAGGGTCTGGTAAATGGGCAATGCGGCATGCGTAGCAGAGGAATGTGGTGAGGAGTTCCTGCAAACATGCAAAAAATGACGTTTTAATTCCTCTACTAACATTCCAGTGGAGTGGTAAGCCCATAATTTTACCAGACCCCCTTCCTTTCCTACTTTTTTGACGGGGCATGCGTGGAGAGTCTGGGAACAAACTGTCAAATGTGTAGCTATAGCGCCATGGACGCTACCTCTCTCCTCTTAGGCATAGCGTCACAATGGGCTATTCCAGTTAATAAGAATACACCCCCATTGAGGAGTGGTAATTATGTCTTGGGTCTAAGCTGTAAAATAATTATGTCTTTAGGGGTCAGAGAAGCGTAATTACAAATCTGGAGGGGGTTTCCATCATTTTTCTGATTTGTCCGAAGGGCTATTCAGCTCAGTTACAAGTCCCGGAGGATATTTATAATTTGTCCTGAGGGGCTACCATTGTTAAATACAAGTCTGGAGGGGGTAATCAGCATATTATAATGGTTCCTGAGGGGTATAAGTGTAGTAAAAACTGGGATAGCCCAATGACACTATTAAACTGTTACTCTTTAGGTTTGTGAATGCTGGCTATCCCTGAATTCTATAGGGATCGCTTGCAGTATCTCGGCGGGATACGGCAAGCGATCCTAGGGGGGTAGAAGTTGAGGATGGCTAGCGCCTTGTCTGCAGCCCTCAGTACCGTCTTTTGAATACGCCTTTTGTTTTGAAAAGGGGCAGGACCCGGGGGCACTACACCCGCACTCTCCACTCACCGATGCAGAAACAGTGAAAGTCTTTCACCAGCGCTGGGTCAAATCTGGCGTATAGCGTAGACGGCCCCTCGCGACAAGCGGTGGGGCTCCGACTCTATTTACGACTACTTTCGGGGTGCAGTATAGTAGTGCGCAAGAAGCCGCGTAATTTATAATTAGTATCAGATGCAGCGTATGAAGCCACGTGTACAATTAAATGTTACTATATTTAGTCACGTTACACCATAGATACAATAACCAAAACTAATATAATACGTCTGTACAAAAATTACACGAAAACACGCTCTGCAAGATATTAAACGGTGCAGTGCAGAAGAGCAGTAAAGCTGAAGCGATAAAGCAATGGTTCGACAGCTCACACTAACTGGAAGAACTTAAAAGGTATGCATGTAGCTACAGTTGTGCACGCGAGAGGCGAGAACCGTACTGTACTGATCTAGTCTCGTTCCCAGACCCTCCATGCATGCCCCGTAGGAAAAGTAGGAAAGGAAGGAGGGTCTGGTAAACGGGCCTACCCGCTACATGCAGTGTACACGCCGGAAGCGATCACGTGCGCTAATATGCAATTAGCTATGTTGAGGCCAGACCTACTTGATGTTTTGTTGCTCGAGCCCGGCGGGTCAAAATTTTTAAATTTTCGTAAAAAAAAAAAATTGACACGTGATTCATACTCGCGCGTTCCTAAAATGGTTGACAGTTTGTGGCTCGGTGTTAAAGTAGTTTGCGGCTCCCGTGTGCTGTTTGGGTCAAAAATTGTGAACTGTTCTAAGGAGGAAACATTCGGGAACTTAATATCGAGAATACAAGAAGAGCAGTTTTCGGAGAGGAGAGTGAAAAGATTTGGTCATGTGACTTTTTTTTAAATTTTTTTACCGGCCACCCGGGTCTATTTTGTGATAAGCTAGCTCGAGCAACAAAACATCCAGTAGGTCTGGCCTGATGTAAAAGAAAACGTCTCGGGCAGAGAGGAACAATAATAGTCGCTCCATGAGTGATCTTGTGTAAGTTTTCAAAGTAAAATAGCTAGAATCTCAGTGGTAAAACCACTACCATGCCGTAGGTTTGCGAAATTTTTGCAACCTCACTGAGAATCGAATTCGTTGCATTCAAGCCCATTCTTCTGCAGCACAGCTCCATACTTACAAGCCAAGGTTTTTGAGGTGGTGTCCCCTCGAGCTATAAAATATTCTGTAGGCCAGGTAACGTAAACCTTTGCACAGCGTGTAATAATTAAGAAGGTGTTAAGTCAAAAATGGCAAAGCTTTCGCTCAATAGCAGCTTTTATTAGACTAAGCAATCATTAGCAGTAGCCTAATTACTGTTTGTTATTATTCACTTACTTTACATGCACGACAAGTTTTCTTGAACGATTAACATTGACAGCAGCTGTGGAAGGTCAGTGTTACCTCGTACCCAGGCCTCCCGCACAGACTTTATCTCACCCTCGGCTGTGAGATAAAGTCTGGGCAGGAGGCCTGGGTACAAGGTTAGGTCAGTGACCCTTTCCACTATTTTTGTTAGGGTCTGGGTACGAGACTAAGTCTAACGTACCTTGCATTATAGTTAAGCATGGTTTTCACTTACAGAACTATATATTCACACTTGCTTTGTAGTATTGTATGCTAGCAAATTTCTGCCAAGCCCCTGCTTGATGAATTTCGGGGGTTCGTTTCCAATCAGCATATAGAAAACATATTTTGCAGGGACAAATCCAAAGTAGAGATTGAATATAATTATCTACAATGCATCTGTCCTCAAATTTAGGCTGAGCATACTTTCAGATATTTACCTAAATCTAGAACCACTCATTGAGTTACTGATGTTGTTTGTGTCATAGTGATGACACGACCATAATTATGTACATGATATTCTGATATCTTTCACTTTTGCAGGTTTTAAAGTTGCTATCAAAACAATGGGATTTTCGCTATGCAAGTCTAGGCCTACTGCATGTGCTATTTCATACAGCACAAATTATTGGTCTGATCCTTGTATTATTGGTGTGTATTGTATTTTATTCAAGAAGAGAATGAAAAATGAGAATGAAAAATTTATTCCAAATCAATCTGAATCAACTAGTATACCGGTTTTTCACTCTGAACTGACTACAGGTTATATTCGTCATTTTGGTTTCATATACACTGCTTCGCGAGGATGTACCATCCCGAGATGCACAGTTGAAAGCACCAACACTATTCATGATAAAATTGTGAAGAAAATCAGTGATATCAAATCTTGTATTGAAGTGTTTCCTTTAGCTAAGTGTCTGGTGGAATCTAGTCCTACTTCTGAGCTACTCACCAATGCAGTGCCTCAAGACCACGGAGTAGTTAGCATATATGAATCTGTATACTATATTCACATTCAGAAGTGGCTAAGTGTTGTTCCTCGAGAGAGATTCCTTTTCCTCACATTGGAGGAATTATCTACCAATCTAGAACGTACGACAAACGACATTTGGATCTTTTTAGGTGTCAATTACTTAGACAACATTAAAGTAATGAAATATTTTGTTGACACCAATAAGCAAACAATCATTGATTATCAGCACGATCCCGATCTGGCAATGAGAAATGATACCAAGGAGCTTCTGAGAGATTTCCTTCATCCATACAACCGCATGCTTGCCGAGCTCCTTGGTGACAGAAAGTTCCTATGGGGAGACTGACTCTGTGTACTGGGAATAGCAAATACTTATTATATTTATGTATCAATTTACGCAAATAATATATATATAGCTGTATTTTATAAAGGTTGCTGTATCACATACATGTAGCATTGTTGTAATTCTTCGAATTCTGATGCCATAGGTAGTTTACCCTCAGCTGTGTCTCCGATACTGAACCATCTGGAGGAGTTTATCTGCATCAAGTGATAACCAAATAGGCATATATGCGTCATGAGCTCCCATAAGCCCATATGAAATTATATGGGGGTTTTAATACTAGACGTTAATACTTTGTACAGGTTTTTCTGCTTCTTAAAGCTATTTCTTATGGTTGGTAAAAGGTTGAACTCCTCATAAAGGTGGCACATATAGTTCCTTGCAGACTGTAACTCTAAGAACCGTGCTGATATATGATTAAGGCAGAATCACTTGTATTCTGGGAGTAATTGCACTCACTTTGCTCATGGCATGTAGTGATGGTGTGGCAAAAATGTTGCAAAATTAAATCTAAATGTGATTGGTTCGAAAGTCTGCTCTAGATGTAGTCATGATTATTACTACTGTTAGTGGTGCCTCTCCTGGATTTCTCAGAGAATTTGCTGCTCTAAGATTGAATCTGTTGGATTTTGGCACCCGTATAGTTATATATCTCAACACTTATATACAAAAACCGCCAAACATTAGCAGATCAGCAACTGGTAAACAACAACCTTGCTAGGCCCATGCACATTGCAACTGAAGGGAACCTGCACTGTGTTTTGTGGATTTGAATGAAATCTTAAACAGATTTCTGGGAGAGACTCTGATTGGGGTGGAAATTTTATTTCCCTTCCCACGAAAGCCTGAAAACTGTATAAACCTAAACCTAGAGAGATACACAAAAAATCATAGTGGAACCCCTCCTAAAGAACACCCCTGAAAAAAGGACACTTCTATACTGTAGACAATTTGCTGTGTCCCATATAAATTATGCTTTCTCCTAGCCCTGAATTGAAGGGCTGAGAACCAGAGTGGTCTAACCTAATGAAAGGAACTTCCCCCTCCCAAACTTGAGACAAAAATGTTATTTATACACTGCAAAAAAAATGTTTTTGACTACTGAGTGAATACTGGTAGCTATGGTAGACCACAAAGTGGTGATTTGTTACTCCTAAGATATTTGGCATTTCATACAAATTATGTACAAATTGTGAGAGGTTCCAGGAGCCTGAGGTTCCTAGAACCTTCTCCAGTTACTGAGTCGCATGTTATATAGTGATAAAAGACTCACAAAAATGTATGACATGTATTCAAAACACCACTTTCAGGTCTAACTGCTACATACACTATAGTAAACATATTCTTTGCAGTGAAGAGCTAGTTACTCAAAATTTAAGACTTTCATCATATTTGTCATACACTCATGCACTTTTAAATTGATTTTTGTACAAAATATGCACTTTTCAGTGCTTCCTTTTGGGTGGGCCCACTATGGCTCTCAGCCCTTCAATAATAATGAGGACACCTCTCTATCCATAACACTTTACCAGGTCTCCAAGATATGCACCATATAAGGGTTCCACTGTATATTTCTTTAGTGCTGCAGGGCAAATGCGGGTGAATGTGGCCACACACCCTGGCACTTCACCATCAACAGAGCAAGAAAGAATTCTACAGGAGCTGACAGCACAGGTATATGGTAGACTTCTCTGCATTTCTATTCTATGAGCAGTTTGCGACATATAGAAAATTATTTAGGAGAAAAATTTTGGTGGAGACCTGGGGATGAAGCTCCTAGCAATATGCTACCCCATTGTTCTGTTAAAACACCCAGTGAAGATCATTTGCAGCAGTTTAGTGTCTATTGATATAGTACATCATGGGTGGGTGATGCTCAGAATATGGTGTATACTAGCTAGCAACAAACTATCGCCCAACATTATTTTAGTTATGACCCAACCTTCTCATTAACTTTGTCACCTGTTTTTTTTTGTTTTTTTTAAATGAATTGTTTATGCTATATGCAAGGGATACATATATAGCAATTGCTAATGTGAAATATGCATCTGCAGACAAGATTTATTAAAATGTGATGCAGAAGAGTTAGTAACTAGTGTGTCAGGTAAAGTTTTCCAAGTGAGGATTGCATGCAAGACAAAAGAGTTGAAAAAATTATTAGCGTGAGCAAATGGACGTTGAAAAAGAAACTTCTGTCTACATGAGTTCTGCCTGCAAGATTTTTGATTAAACCAGGAGGAAAATACCTGTGTACTGAAAAAACTACAGAGTGGATCCTGGGAATGAGCCTATATAATGTGGGCTAATAGATTCATCCCTTCACCGTAATGCAACTAAATGGTGTTTCTGTGAGTTAAGATGATTACTAAATCCATCAATAACTTTGATAGCAAGTCTTATCTCAATGAAAGTACATCAAGTATACGTAGGTACCATTTTAATGCAGTCGACGACCCGGATACAGTTAAGGCTGGGCATATACACAGACTCCTGACTCATGTTCACACTATCTTGCAGTATGTATTTGATGTAGTTTCTAAGTGCACATATAAGAATTAATGTTTATGCCATTGTACTCACTGTTCCACGCACAGTACCTTGCATGTTAAGGCAAGTTCATACTATGATCACTTTATCCGGTATGAATTTTCCTCAACCTGCTAAATCACAACAGTGCATGTGTGGAGTACGTATTTGATGTATAGTTCCCTAAGTGCACATATAAGGAAATATCACTTTTCCAAGCACAGTACTTTGTCAAGATGCTTTAGTGCAATGCCATATTCTCTGTCCATCATAGGTGAAGGAGCTACGTGAGTCATATGGCACAGAGAGGCATCAGAGAGAGGCTAGAGAGAGAGAGGCACAACAGCTGTATTCTCAGCTAAGGGACTGCCAGGAACAGGTGACACACTCAAAGCCATTCTGCTTCTTTAACTGTTGTGTTTCATAGTCCATACGTACACATACACTCAGACGTATTAGTGGTTCAGTACATAATATCTGCTGCACTACCTTTAGCCTCGTTTCCAGGCCTTCCCTGCACTAGTGACAGAGAAGCAAGTGAGGTAGAGGGAAGGCCTGGGAATGAGGCTAGTAGATCTACTACCTAATCGTATTGCTAACCACATGACAATACACACATACACACACACACACACACACACACACACACACACACACACACACACACACACACACACACACACACACACACACACACACACACACACACACACACACACACACACACACACACACACGCACGCACACGCACACACACACACAGGTGAAACAGTATGAGACAGCCTTGAGAGAGCTGAGCCAGGCAGGTCAAGCTTCAGGAGAGGAGCAGAGAACAGCAGAGGCTCTGGAGAAGCTGATCACTGTAAGTGAGCAGCAAGAATCCTGTTAAGACCTTAATAGGCTATGAGTCCAATTATAGTAGCCACAAAAAAGATCTTGTTAGTGCAGAGCTCTCTTGATAGGTTATGATAGTGCAGAGCTCTCTTGATAGGTTATGATAGTGCAGAGCTCTCTTGATAGGTTATGATAGTGCAGAGCTCTCTTGATAGGTTGTGATAGTGCAGAGCTCTCTTGATAGGTTGTGATAGTGCAGAGCTCTCTTGATAGGTTGTGATAGTGCAGAGCTCTCTTGATAGGTTATGATAGTGCAGAGCTCTCTTGATAGGTTATGATAGTGCAGAGCTCTCTTGATAGGTTGTGATAGTGCAGAGCTCTCTTGATAGGTTGTGATAGTGCAGAGCTCTCTTGATAGGTTATGATAGTGCAGAGCTCTCTTGATAGGTTATGATAGTGCAGAGCTCTCTTGATAAGTTATGATAGTGCAGAGCTCTCTTGATAGGTTATGATAGTGCAGAGCTCTCTTGATAGAACTAGCCTCATTCCAAAAGCGCTCTTACGTGTCAAGTATCACCACATGACCTAGGAACTATTGAAGCTGTAATAAGACTTAAACCTGCACAAGTTTTTCAACACAAATCAGGTCATCATCATGCACTTACAAGTGATCATGCATACATGAGTGGCAGGGCTATCTGGTTATATACTCAGATGTAATGCAGGTGTACACCATCTGTAGACCCAAGCTATATATAGCAAGCCTAACAAGCCACCACACGAATGCCCTCATGATTATGATGCTCTTGTAAGATCAGTTGGGTTCACTATAGTGATGTCCCCTGCTATCAGGTGCTGGAGGCTCGCGGTGCTGATGGCAAATTTGATGTCAGTCGTCAACTAAAGTTAGAGGTATGCAATCCATTGCTACGTATCAGATAATGCACAACATGCTTGCTGTACATGTAGTATTTTATCAAGGGATCATCCTCTATGGCTGTAGAATGTGTACAGTGGAACCCCTTTTAAAGGACACCCCTGAAATAAGGACACCTCTGCAATCAAAACCAGCAGGATTTCAGGTTGACTGAATTTTTTTAACGACTTCTTTTACAGTGAGGTTGGAAACCAATAATGGGGGAGCCCCCTTCATGTACACTTCGCTTGCAATCTAGTCATTGTGGTGGTGCTAGAACATGAGATTCATAAGCTTCACTTCTTAAAACAATTCATCCCCCTGTTCCAAATTTTCTTTTTCTTCATCTCATTTTCAGGTGTCACAGCTGACTGGCCAAAACGTTGAGCTCCGTTCCCGGCTGCAGGGAGCAGAACAGGAGACCAAGAAGGCCACCCGACGTCTGGAGAGGAGGCTGGTGCAGGTCAGCTGGGAGGGGCCTGGGAGAGTGGCCTGGGGGAGTGGCCTGGGAGAGTAGTCTGGGGAGTGGCCTGGGGGAGTGGCCTGGGGGAGTGGTCTGGGAAGTAGCCTGGGGGAGTGGTCTAGGGGAGTGGCCTGGGGGAGTGGCCAGGGGGAGTGGTCTGGGGGAGTGGCCTGGGGGAGTTGCCTGAGGAATGGCCGGACAACTACTGCAATTCTGTCGGCCAATTGGTTGTCAGGTCTGCTCAGGATGGAAACAGAGAATCCTGTTGTTGATCAATTGAAGATAATCATACTGAATAGACAGACAAAAATTCATTATTTACAAGCATGTGCCGTTGACCTAGTGACTACAACCTTCTAAAGATGTACCGTAGATTGGGAAATTTTCGCTGTTTAAATTTTTCCACCGGTTGCTTTGGCAGCAAAAGTTAAACGAGCAAAAAATTTCTATGCGTTTATTGTGTGTTTAATTTTTTGCCATGTGGCGGAAATTAAACGCGCAAATATTTCCTCCGCGAAAAAAAATATGCGAAAATTTCCCAATCTACGGTACTTGTAGTGCAGTGTATAACTCTCAGGACCTGAAACACCGGTATTTTTTCTCAGGTGGAAAGCCTTCAGAATGAAGTGGAGACTCTCAGGAAAGCCAGTGAGTTGTGCAGTGGTATTGCCAGATCGTATCATCCCACAAATATGCCACAGATGGTGAACCTTAGTGGTAGTCCAGCTAGCTATCCCCAACTTCTACCCACCTAGGGATCGCTTGCAGTATCTCGGCGAGCGATCCCTAGGTGGGTAGAAGTTGGGAATAGCTAGCTGGACTATCTTTAAGTTAGTGGAAGTGCATATGTTTATATCTTCTCTCCTTACCCTAGCTTGTTCCCATGCTCCGATTCCCAGCTTTCTATCACACTGTGTATAAAAGCAGGGAAAAGGAGTCTGTGAACAGTCTATTCGAAAAAGGATATTCATGTCGTTTGTTTCTGAAGTGACGCTTTTGGGAATATCTCACTGGCTACCTGCTACATATTCATCCATTCACTGAGTGTGCTAATAGACCCTTTACCATTGTGATGTAATGGGGGGGGGGGTTAAACGTAGGCACTGAATGGAAAAATTGCATGAAAACATGCATGTTTGTATGCTTTCCTATTTAAAATTTACATGAAAGCACAAAAACATGCACGTTTTCATGTAATTCTCCATTTATTACCTCCTTTTACCCCCCCCCCCCCCCCCCCCCATTAAAAGGTAAAGGGTCTATTACACACTGTTGTGAATAGCAAGTGACATTCTTCGGTCATACTCCAGGTTGTGGGTTTCAACCAGTTGCACTACCTGCGGGCATGCCACCGACCTCCAATGACATCATCGCTGGCTTGAACGAGCACCTCATTCGTGTGTTGAGTGAGCTGCGTGCGAAGGAAAGGGTGGTAGTGGAGTCACAGGGGGCCCTGGAGAGGGTGCAGAGGAAGCTGGCTGTCATCATCCACCAACAGGTGAGAAACACATGGCTCCTGGGATTGATTGGGAGTAGGGTTGGGCGAAGGAAAGGGTGGTAGTGGAGTCACAGGGGGCCCTGGAGAGGGTGCAGAGGAAGCTGGCTGTCATCATCCACCAGCAGGTGAGAAACACATGGCTCCTGGGATTGATTGGGAGTAGGGTTGGGCGAAGGAAAGGGTGGTAGCGGAGTCACAGGGGGCCCTGGAGAGGGTGCAGAGGAAGCTGGCTGTCATCATCCACCAGCAGGTGAGAAACACATGGCTCCTGGGAGTAGGGTTGGGCGAATTAGGCCAGCATAATTTTGGGGAATAATAGGCAGAAAGAAGCATCGCGGTCAGGAAAATCTGAAAATCCAACTGAAAGGAGGTGAAGGTATCGTAGGTTACTTGGAATGTTATGATAGCAAAGCCAAAGAGTGTATTTATTCATACAATAAGCAAAAACATGTTTATTCACACAGTATCTATGAAGTAAGGGCCTAACGTTTGTCTTCATTTACCTTTCAAACTGTTGTATAGATCTTACAAGCTCCGCCTGCATATGTGGTTGCGTGGTCAATGGTGTAAGTGCTACGGCAGCAACTTGATTATATTAGTAGCCATCTGTACATGTTGTGTTCACAAACGTAACCATGTCTCTTTTGATCAGACTACTTCCCTGAAAGTGATCGTGGAGCATATGGCTTCACAGTGCACTGTCTTCCCCAGGGTGTACTGTACCATGAGCACCAGGAAGCCAAGGGGGCGTGGCAGTCTGAGAGGGAGGGGCTGGTGCAGGAGAGGGCGGGGCTGGTGGCCCAGAGGGAGAAGGACCAGCTGCAGCTACAGGAGTTTAAGGTTCTAATGTGTGTATGTGCTATGTATGTACATAATGGAAGCAGAGTTTTACTTTTGGTTGTTAACCGACTCAATATAGCATCATGAGAAACCACATTGGTAAGAAGCTTAATTCATATACATGTGTAGCTTGTATTCAGTAGATTTTCACTGCTGCCTATAAGATGCAAAGACTTTTCTGTATTTTGAGCCAGCTACTGACTCCTGTACCTTATCATGAGCTGTCTCTAGCTTTTCCTTTGGAAGAAGTAGGGTTTCAATTTGTCACATGACTATGTTTTTTTATTGAGTGGCTCTCGGGAGAGCCGATTCGAATTAAAGCACACCAAACGCTTGAAGCTTTAATATTCATTCTCCATTCATGTACCTCAATTTTCTGATTTATTGGCAGACTCTTCTGCACTGATACATGTAAACATGTACATTTGCTCTGACGATAGATTAGTGCTAGGATCATGAGCAAGGCAAGCGAGTTCAACAGGCGCAATTAGTGGTTACAGTATATTGAACACCTTTAATACATAGGACATCCACATTACTACATGTAGCACTCGGTATCTACGAATTCAAGGAGTTTGATGCATTACTCAGCAGCTGTCACAACTTAGGTGTCCTGCTTATTCAGGGTATTTGATACTCTGTAAAAGCTAGTGTCTTGTGTTACTTACAGTGAGTGTGTTTTGGAGTAAAGAAATATCTCTCTTCCAAAAAGGAGCTCAGTTATAATATCTTGATGAGTACAACAACTAGTGACTAGTATCTAGAATATACAGCTCAATTACACACAAAAATTGCTACTTTGTGATAAGTACAGCAACTGGTGGCTACATATAATGATATGTACTGTTCAAGTGTCCATTATTCATTTAAAGTTGGCTTTAGCGGTAGCCGATTACATAAACGTTTATGTCCACATGACCACTGTGTACTTTAGGAATGTGCAGGTACAGCCGGCGGTTTTTTGTCAGAGGGAACCACATGTTATCCGAATTGGTATTTAAGGCACTGTTGTGCCATGTAAGAACGTAGATATATTGTGAATATCTTGTTTCATCTTCTTCCGTATAAAGTGTAAGGCGTGAAAAACCAGCTGTAGGACCACTTCCCCCCGTTGTGGCCTCAATGTACACCTGGACTTCTTTTGATTCATTCGGAATATTTGATGGAATAACGAAGGAGATAGTTCCAATACCTCGAAGATTAGATCCTCCTATCCTTTGTATTGGGATGGATGTCCACTTTGGATCATATTGGCAGGAACAATTGCCTCCTGGACCACTGGTGGGCCGTCCACAGAGCGAACGAACTCCTTCCAACACCTCCTTTAGCTTTTCCTCGAGAGCAGTACACTCTGTTTCAAACAAGATAGATAATATAATTATACATACTTTATTATAGTAAACTCTGAGCCTGTATGTGGTAATCAGGTTTACATTCTGTCACATGCAGGTAGAGAGTAGTTATTGATTGGAAATACAGTGGAACCCCTCTTAAAGGACACTCCTGAAATAAGAACACCTCTGTATTAAGGACACTTCGCTATGACCCAAATATGCTTTTTTAATATACATTTACCCCTGAAATGAGGACACCTCTCTATACGGGACACTTCGCCAGGTCCCCAAGGTGTCCACAATAGAGGGGTTCCACTGTATAGCTGAAACTCATACATACAAGTACCATACATCTAGGCATGCACTAAAAGCATTAATAAGCCTACCTTCAGAATTTTCCTGTCCGTTGACGACGATCTTTTCTGACAAGATCAACAGAACAGCCACACAGAAAAGCTTGAAAGTCTTCATGCTGGTCTCTCAGTGCTTTGAATACAGCTTTACTGAGCAGTGCTTAAATAGTCCCTGGCTATCATGTGTGGGTGGTGCAACGGCATTGCTATGACGTTTGTTATTCAGTAAGGTGCAAGGTCCTATGACGTTAAGTACACTATTTGTTATGATTACAACTTAATTGGTGATGTTTGACGTAATACCTTTGGCTAATTGCCTAAGGAAGTCATGCAAGGTTAAGGGTTTATGTGTCATGACAAGTGTGCAATTCTATTGGACAGTTTAAAAACACTGTATATACAATGACCAATCACGTGATATTTATTAAATACCTTGAATAAACAGGACACTCACTTCTCTCCCAGAACCTGCAACAGATCAGTAGTAACCAACCCTTGTGGTATTGAATACCCTTAATAATCAAGACACTTGCAATCTCTCCCAGAACATGTAAATACTGAGTAGTAATCTACACTTGTGTTATCAAACATCTTGAATAAACATATTCCTTTCCGGTGCTTGTAAATGTTTAGGAGTCAACTATCCTTGTGGTTTTAAATAACAAGGATACCTGTATTCCCTCCCAGAGTCTGTAGACATTCAGTAGCAACCTAACCTTGTGACCTTGAATAATAAAGACCCCTGCATTTCCTCCCAGAGTTTGTAGAGGTTCAGGAGTGACCTCTCCTTGTGACCTTGAATGATTAAGTACCCTCCCAAAGTCTGTAGAGATTCAGGAGTGACCTCTCCTTGTGACCTTAAATAATTAAGTACCCTCCCAAAGTCTGTAGAGATTCAGGAGTGATCTATCTTTGTGGCCTTGAATAGTAAGGACATCTGTATCTCCTTCCAGGTTCAGGAATGACGTAATCCTTGTGGCCTTGAATAATAAGGACACCTCATCGCGAAGTTTCTTCAATTCCAACCTGAAGTTGAGCAGAAGTTTTTTTTGGCAACAAAAGAGCTTCTGCTGAACTTCTTGTTGGAATTCTACTAGCCAACCGAGGGAATCTCTGAATAATAAGGAACCTGTATTACCCTTGCAGAGTCTGTAGAGGTTCAGGAGTGATTTATCCTTGTGACCTTGAATAATAAAGACTCTGCATTTCCTCCAAGAGTCTGTAGAGGTTAAGTAGCATCCAAATTTGCGGCCTTGAGTAATAAAGACTCCCGCTTTCCCTCCAAGAGTTTGTAGAGGTTTAGTAGCGACCAAATCTTGCGGCCTTGAATAATAAAGACTCCCGCTTTCCCTCCCAGAACCTGCAGGAGGTGCTGAGTGCTGACCCAGACTCTCGGCGCCAGAGGATGGGGGAGCTGTCCCGCAAGGTGACGATCCTCAGGGTGAACGAGAAGACGCTCTCGCGGAGGTTCACTCTGCTGCACGAGGCTGAAGCAGCTCTCAGGAAGGTAGGAGGAACAGGTAGTATAACCTCATTCCCAGGTGCTCTTGGAGTGAGGCTGTTGATTAGCCTCATTCCCAGTGCTCTGGGAGTGAGGCTTTTGATTAACCTCATTCCCAGGTGGTCTGGAAGTGAGGTTTTTGATGAACCTCATTCCCAGTGCTCTGGGAGTGAGGCTTTTGATTAACCTCATTCCCAGGTGGTCTGGAAGTGAGGTTTTTGATTAACCGCATTCCTAGGTGTCTTTAGAGTGAGATTAGAGTGTGTCATTCCCAGGCTAAAATTAACCTTATTATCTGGGAATGAGGTTAGAGTGTACCTTACATCCAGGGAGCAAGGTTAGCTTAGAGCCTTCATTGTAACCTCATTACCAGGTGTCTTTGGAGTGAGGTTAGAGCCTATATTAATCTCCTTAGTACGATGTTTAAAGGTATATTTACCCCGCGGCGCGTAGGCGGCGGCGGGGTTAAGCAATTGGTTCTGTCTGTCCGTCCGGTGTCTGTCCACTCAAAAATCGGCCTATCTCGCGATTTACAGGGTTAAGCGATTGCTAAACACGACAGTAACATTGAAATCAAAAAAAAATGTCCGGGTGTGTACCTGATAGTCGCCAAAGCGGTTCCATTCGCTGTATCTACAGCTCTTTCTTATTTAACAACGGTGCATTCTGCCATTTTAATACGGTCACTACTAGAATACGATAGAGGCCGGGCATATACGGACTCTGGTCACGTGTTCATATTGGCAATCAGTCACGCCCACCACTTCCCATGCGATAGACAGATACGTACGCATACACGAGCGCTGTACACTCTGCGTGCGGATACACAGCCAGTGATATACTTGTACACTTTGCCAACTACTCCATCAACCCAGTCTGCAGCCCTGCCAGGTCCAAGTTGTGAATTATGCACCGCGGGGTATGTCTCTGCTAGAGACTTCTAGTTGTTAACTGTATTTACTGATGTCGCTGGAGTATTACAGTAACAGCTCTGGTGTTACGTGTTATCGTCAAACTTAAGACTCATCCTCAAAGAGCTAGGCTACGTAATTATGAGCTACATAGCATCCATTCCTTGAACATAGCAGGGTGAACCATGTTGAAAGTGAATGAGTTGATGCTTCCGAAGTAATTACACACTCCATTCTTGGTAACAAATCACAACCAGTCTCGAATGTACTCAGGAATGTGTGGCCTAGTCGACATGAGGCCAAATTGCAATATACCTCTTTCTAATCCCTCAGGAGAACGGCAAACTTCAGCAAGACTTGGTGACACTGGAGAGAGCAACCACTGAGAGAATGGGATACCTGGAGAGATTTAAGGTGTGGGACTCGCTGTGACTGTCGTGTATTAATGCTCCTTGCTTAGCATAGTTTTAGCAGTGTATGCACACACGTATGTACTATTGAGTGCTGAACTAAAGTAAATTATGTAAGGCCCAAAAATAGCTGTAATACCATTATGATGTAAGGGGGGGGGGGTAGAAATAGGCACTAAATGAAAAATTTGCATGCAAACATGATTGTTTTGTGCTTTCATGTTTAATTTTTACATTAAAGCACAAAAACATGCACGTTTACATGAACATTCTCCATTTAGTTCCTTCTTTTACTACCCATTACATCATAATGGTACGTAAATGGTCTATTGTAATATGTTATTCTTTGTCTGAAGGAGGCAGCCCAGTTCAAGCTGGCAGGGCTGCAGCACCAGCTCTCCGAGAGCATCCCCTCCTCCTCGCTGGAGAGGGCCAACAGGGAGCACGAACAGCTGGTGGCCAAGTACCAGCACCTGCTGCAAAGACAGACTGCTGACACGGCAGATGCACGGGCTCTGGACCAAGCACAGGTAGAACCTCGATCCCATTCTCCAGTCTGGGCTTTTACGTACGTACGTATGATGTATTGGTGTTTGTCACGTGCTAACAGTAGATTTCCAGCATGTATAATCCCCGCGTGCAGTGTATGTATTCATTAGTAGGCTTGACTGGTGATGTTACCATGATGCTAATATGATTAGCAATGTTAAATATGACCCTTACACCTACATGTACGTAGTGCTTAATGTGTACAAGTATGTGGAACCCCTCTATTGTGGACACCTTGGGGACCTGGTGAAGTGTCCTGTATAAAGAGGTGTTCTCATTTCAGAGGTAAATTTCTATTAAGGAAGCGTATTTGAGATACAGTGAAGCGTCCTTAGTAAAGAGGTGTCCTCATTTCAGGGGTATCCTTTAAGAGGGGCTCCACTGTATATGCAGGTCTTTGCCAGAGGCAGCCTTAGTGAGCCAAACTGAGTACTACGTGTACCGGGGGGGGGGGGGGGGGGGGGGGTTTCATGGAGTTCAGTTAGCCTGATGTTCAGTTAGTGGTAATCACATGGATTCAAGTACGATCTGCCGAGAATTCATGTGATTTCATGTCATTCACACATCGTCTCAGCTCCTATAGCTACATAGTTTACATGCCTTTGAACTAAAACAGTGTGCGAGGTAAGAGGGAACATCTCATGGGTTTTAGTATGTGACTCTCCCACTCAAATTCCACAAGAGCACAGGCAATTAAGATACTAATCATCTTAATGGGCTATAGAAATGTAATCAGTGTACATTTGACACACTTCAAAGGCTTATAACATGCAGGGGTGCAGCAAAACAATGAATCTACACTAATGCACAACTCAATTGACACACGTACTTCAAAGGCTTATAACGTACAGGGGTGCAGCAAATCAATGAATCTACACTAATGCACAACTCAATTCAGCACAATGCACTACAGCAAATCAATAAATCTACACTAATGCACAACTCAATTCAGCACAATGCACTACAGCAAATCAATGAATCTACACTAATGCACAACTCAATTCACACCAATTAGTTCTTTCATGCAAACAAGAGTCTCTATACGACTTGCAGGTGTCACACAAAAGCTTGCTTGGGATCAGAATACGTTGGGGGTGTGCACTGTGGAGGGATGTCCGCAGGTGCGATACAGGTCTTGGGGCGAATCATCATGACACTGTCAGGGTAGTAGACATAGCCCTGAGCACCAACAGAGCCTCCCTGATACCACCCTGTGACAATGAAAGGGAGGTAGGTTACCAGGGTTCTCTCTATGTTGCTTGAGAGGGACACTGTACCACTAATTACATCACTATGACATCATTGATACCACCCTGTGACAATGAAAGGGAGGTAGGTTACCAGGGTTCTCTCTATGTTGCTTGAGAGGGACACTGTACCACTAATTACATCACTATGACATCATTGTTACGTCATCCTAAACACCACCAAATTGCTGAATCTGTGTGACACTATGACCATTGTCATAAGGGTGTACAGTAGGTACATTTAGGCCCTATATGGGGTGCTTTATCACAATGGGGAGCACATTCCCCCCTTTTGCATAATTCTGGTGAGAACTGTAGATTACATTATATATATGCAGAACATATTGCAGTATCTAAATTACATCCGTTTTATATAATCAGGAACCAGAGATCGAAATAATGTTCAAATATTGTCTGGTCGCAATGTCTTAGCACTTCTGATTTTGAGCGGTCATTTAGCATATGTCTTGATGTACGTACCTGTCTAGGTAATTATGGCTTAATTATAACGGAAACATTTCAGCAACATTAATGTGAACGAATAGCATTGTTGATAATGCATAAGCAAGCACATAAATGAATACACAAAAACCAGTCAGTCTGAACTCAATATGCATCATCTCATCCCCAGCTGTGCAATCTGTTGACCTCAGCACAGTAAATTCCCAAGTGGATAGTGTTTACTATTCACAAGTATGCGTTAGCTAGTGCAAGACACTGTGAATATGATTAACAATTACTACATTTAATGTACATTACCATGGCAACCACATTTTCCGCCTATAGCACACAAAAGAGGCCACATACAGGGATCATTGCTATAACAATGTACATTAAATCAGTTAAAGGTCAGTTTGGGTGAGGGGTTAAAATCCTCGGGTTCGCCTCAGACTTTAAAATTCCCCTCACCCAAACTGACCTTTAACTATTACATCCCACAGGATAGAATCCAGGTATGTGAAGCTTGTGGTCACCCAGACCATGTGTGGTTTTGCTTTGTCAGTGTAACAAAATGTACAGTAATTGACCAATGACCGCACGTAATTTCGACCTCTGAGGAGCTCATATGCATCTACTCTGAAGAGAAGTCCTTCAAAAAAAGGATATTTTCAATGCAACTTGCCTTTATTTTCTACCATATATTTAGCAATATGCCCTGCAAATTCACTTATCACTGACGACGTATAGATTCTACTTTAAACTCTTGTATGGAATCAGTGTCACATACATGTCACATGTATGTGACACTGATTCCATACATATACACATATCTAAAAAAAACTGTTTGCTTGAAAATTGTTGTATTAATCACCGCTGCTTTTACCATCAGAGCTGAAGCAGTTAGTACTTATCTATGTTCGCGTACCTAGGAAATCCCATGTTCTCTCTCTCTCATGAGGCTGGTTGATGGGTCCATTCAGGTTGCTTCCCTGCAGGTAGCAGCTGTCGTACCACCAGCCACCCTTGTACTTCTGAGCACAGTTCTCAGCATTTTTGTCGTTGTCCCGATCGACGGTCGTGAACTGCTGCCCGTTGTGAGGGGCCAGGGCATCCCATCCCGTACCCTGACCTTCTCCGATGTGCAGTCGGTACGCGTCTTCTGCTCCGTCAACGCCGAACCGCTGATACTGCCAAGTCACGCCGTTTCCGTTTGCTTCTTGCAAGTCGATTCGTAGCTCCACATCGTAGCGGGTCGTCAGACAGTGTATGTTTCTGAGTCCATACCAGAATTCGATGTACAGGTTTCCAAACCCTTCTTCATACTGTGTCCAGTTGCGAAAGAAGTCGATTGATCCGTTTATCCTTCGCTGTATGACCATCCATCCTCCGCCTTCAGTGTCCATGTCACACACAGCATACATTTTTTGGGGCGGGGCAGTCACGTGTGCAAATGGCATCGGCTCGTTTTCGCAAATGCTACTGATTTTGTAGATACCAGACGAGCAGTTGGGAGAATGGAAGACAGCCCTTGAAGTAGTTATAGCCTGTAGGTATATACATGTATCAGCAGTGAAGTATTATAGTGGACCCCTTAGATACTTATATCTTTATGGACAAACTCCAGACACCTGACATTTATTGTATAATATTATGCAGTTAATTAAGATCAAATGTTCTTATTACTGCAGTATTCTGTTTTCAGGGGGTCATGACTAAAATAGAATTCTTTGTTTTAACTTACTTTGTACAAGCGATTGCTAGCGCAATGATAAAAAAGTAACACCATGTCTGTACATCAGCAATGCAGCTTTGCACACTAAAATAGAATTCTTTGTTTTAACTTACTTTGTACAAGCGATTGCTAGCGCAATTAGAGAGAAACTGCAGTGCATACAAAATGTTAATGTTTACACAACACACAGTAGTGCAAGATAACTGACTATGTACGTGCACTTTCCAAATTCATGGGCTCTTGTATAAGTAGAAAAATATCAGCCCAACTTCTCATGTAGAAAATTGTACTGTAGAACAGTGGATTCAAAATTCTCCTTCAAGCCACTCACCACCTTATTAAAATTTATATTCAATAGCAAGGCCCAATGAGTGATAGACAGAAAAATAATATGATGGCAATACTGGATACTGACACTGATGATTGATAGACAGAAAAACATGGCCATACTGGATACTGACACTCTCTCCTGCCCACCTGGCAGCAGTCGTAGAAGGCAGCCAGTCCACACTCCTCCTTTAGCCTGAGCACCTCCTGGAGTGCAGCCTGGTACTCCTGGCCACAGTGGGGCTCTTCTCCCGGTGAGCCTGAGGCCCAGGCAAGTGCTGGCAGGGCCAGGACGAGAATCAGGGCTGCTGACACCATGCCGGTTTACTACAAGTTGAAACACTGTAGCTAGGACTGCTTTTGTTACGTGACTTTAGTTGCTAAAGTATTAAATTTGCTCTCAGTCTTGTGAGAAAATTTCGTCCAAGTGGTGCTTGCTTTTAGGCTAAAAACTTGGCTGAGTTGAAATATTTAAGCTATTGATTAGATAAGCTATAGTGTGTACTTAGTGTCTACTGACACTATATGGATAGCAATGCTGTATCTAACTTGATCTGCTGTTCAAACCCAGCCGAAGTACTACTGGCGCCAATTAAGAAAACTATTAATTGTTTGCATTACTCTCAGCTCACAGCCAATTGCATTGCTGTGCCAAGTGTTTGATGACTGCCGCCCCATAGCCAGCCTATAGTGGGAGTACTGGGAGGCACTACAGCTGCTATTGTCTCTAGGAGCCAGGAGTATGTTGCCATGGGGGATAGCCTGTAACTATGGAGACACTATAGTACGCAGTTTGGTGTAAGGCATGTGCATTATATTACAGCAATCACTGGATGCAATCGGGCAGTAATTTGTGTCAATACTAAAACTGTTTGAAGTATACGGTCAAACAGTAACAATTTGATGCTCACAGAGCTATATATAAAGTGTTAAGCACACAAAAAAAAACACTACGGAGACGATATACATGAAGTGAGGCTAGTGTAGATGAGTTTTTATTACACAAACTAAAAGTCTAGCACAAGTGGCCATTCTATTTTTCTTGATATGTATTTTTTGCCTAGTACCAGGCTGAAATACTCTATAATCTGAAACTTCATTCCCAACGGAATTCCAGTGTCCATTTCCCAGGTTTTGTTTTGTGTAATGAAGCCTGTGAACTAGATATAATTCATGTATGACATCATGCACGTGAGATGCATCTATGTGTATAGCTATGTCATCATTATTCATGATAGTTGTAGTAAGCACAGCTTTCATGAATAACCTGCCGTATGAGTTTGTGATATATGCAGTTTTGGGTGTGCTATGAATGAAACTCATAGTATCATGGCAAGTTTCCACGTGTACCCAAGTTATCATAGTGGTTATGTGAAACTATTATTGGCACAATGTGTCAACGTGCACACTTATAATATTCTTGACCATGAATTAATTGGCAAGGGTATGAACATATTGCACTGCAAAGAGAACAGTACATCTGACAGTGTCATTGCATGTATTACTTGACCTGCTTTCAAGGTTTGCCCACCCAGAATATATAATAGTATAGCAGCAATACAGTTTAATATTACACCAATACTCTGATCTATAACTGTTATATCAGGGTATTGTTGCTTTAATATTATACATGCAAAGACACTGTCAGATGTAATATGTGAATAACGCTTTCAAGTAAAAGTCCATAAGAGTTCTGAAAACAGATTATTTACGTAGTTTCCCTTGGTGAAACAATGGGGGAGCCTGAAAGAGGTGAACTAAATGAAATAACGATTCATTTTTTTACTTGTTATTTCATCATATGTCCTCGGCCTCAAGGTTTATGTCATCACAGCAATGGTTTCACTGTTGTCTGTCATCTGTGCAGGCTGAGGTGAGGGCCCTGAATGGCCAGCTGGAGAGTGTGAAGCAAGAGCTGGCCACAGAGAAACAGAAGTGCCACTTGCTGGAGCAGACATCTACAAGCGCTATCACTGATGGTAGGCAGATACTGCAGTCTCCCAAGCAAGAGTTGATTCCTGAGTGTATTACGTATGTAGCCTCATCTTAAGATACATGCATCACTGTCGTCAAAAAGTTTCTTCAATTCCAACTCGAAGTTCAGCAGAAGTTCTTTAGTTGCCGGCTTTTTGACTACTGTAACAGTGTTATAGTCTTCTTCAAGGCATGGCAATACAGTATAGAAACACGGCATAAAGTACTAAAACTCTAGACTAACTAACAGACAGAGTCTAGACAGAGCTACTAACAAATAAGTGTTGTTTCAACTACAACACTGTAGTCGAAATGTCGGCAACCAAAGAAAGTTGAAACATTAGCAACTAAAGAACTCCTTTGGGTTGGAATTGAAGAAACTTGCGATGAATTCTACTAGCCAACTGAGAGAATCCCTGACGATACTCCATGCATTCATGGCCTCACACTGCACTAGGTCGCAGGGGACCTGGAGGTAGTGAGCAGGGACTGGCAGAGAGGCTGGCCACGCTGGAGATGAAGGAGCTGAATGAGAGACAGAGGGCCGACCTGGCAGCTGCCAGACTCAAGCAAGCACAGGTGAGACCCTTGTACAGTTACAAGTACGAAACATTAAGTCGTGCAAAAGCGATATACTACATGTTCACAATAACGGAATGTCTTTTGTCAGCTTTAATTGTTGGTAGCTACTAAACAACAGACTTGTATGAAGTACTTTTTAAGTGCTTTGTATTACTGGATGCATGACTGGCGCTACAAATATGACACCCTGGGCAAGCTGCATATATGAAGCCCTCACTACCAACAAATTGATTGCAGACACCAGACTAGCTTGCATGCAGGTACATATATGCATAATGTGAATAGTGATGTTGTCATACAAAGAACTTCTAGTATATACATACGTACATGTCTTATTACATGACTACATTGTTAGTTTGCAAGCTCTCAGGCTCCCCTCATGCTAATGTCATATTGCTAGCTACAGAAGCTGTGGAGGGGTCACACGTATGAATATCTGGGCCTTGTACTGTCTAGCCCTCAACCGACTGTAGCTTTGGTTTGTTCAGCCCAAGCAGAGTAGTTCACCTCGGGATGCGTATTCTGAGATCTGGGAATTTGAGTAACCTTGTTCTGCTTGGATGTCAGTTTGCAGTGACAGCGATCAAAGAGATCTTTGTGGAACTTTCTGAATGCTGTGTTTATCTTTGTATTGAGATAGATGAGCAGAGTGGCATAGACAATTGCATCGTATTCAACAAGAACTTGTGCGACATCCTTTATGATCACAATTGGGGACTCCGCGGTTATGGTGACTCCGTAGCCGTTGTTGAGCCCTATCAATAGAACCCCGGTGCACAGGGTAATGGCGGTCAGGAGCAGGGTCATCAGTACCGGTAGCAACAGCATCTTTCGGGTCAATCCCGGTGGAGGGTTGAGGGTGTTTCTGCGAAAGAGCCTGTAGGAAGCGATGCAGAAGACAGCAACGATGACTCTGGTCACCATGTCGATCATCAGATCTCTTATCACGAACGGAATGAGCTGATATATTTGGGGTCGTGAGATGTCGGGAGGAGGCGCGAAATCAGTGTATGCCTCACAGGTGAGAGATGGATAGTCCTTTACGATGGACGAAAGCGCGGCAGCCCAAATTGCTGGGTAGACCCAGTTAATAACAATCACTGTCACAGCTCTCCTGTATGTTACAATCGAAGATCTGTACTTCATTGTGACGTATATTCCTACAGAGATGGCTGCTAGATTGAGAGCATTCATTCCGTAATGTGTCCAGAGGGTGGATGCCAGTAGCGGAGGACCGGTATCGCAGATTCCGTACTTGAGAGCTATAGGAGAGATGATGAGGATCAGGAGCCCATTTAGGATGTTGCTGACGATGCCAGCACAGCACTGGTTTACGATGAGCAGGTTGAGTGGTGTGCGAAAATCCTTCTCTTTCACAAATAGTCGAATCACAAATCCGTTCAGGTACAGGGAAGGTAGTAATATGAGTACTACGTACAGCGGTGTAGTCACCTTGCTCAGCAGTAGGAGGTTCTCAATGAGGTTAGTGACATTGGTAGTTCCGTTTAAACTATCCATGGTTGCGTTGAGAGCATCCATGGTTTTACAAACTGCTATAAAAGGCTGGTAAGTGCACTCTGCAAAATATTCACTGCATGTAGCTATATAGGCTACAGCTAGTCTGTGTATATATGAGTTAGAGACATGGAAGTGGCACCTGTTAGTGAGGCTTCAAGTGCCAGGTAACAAAATGTGGTGAGCCTTTAGAATCTAGCCTGATATTTACAAGTATGGACTACATGACTCCTGTCTAAAGTGAAGGTGCTAATGGAGAAGTCTCATTTGGGTTTTCCCTTTTTACCCTTGTCAGCCAGGTGTTGAATTTACCTTCTGACTTTAAGCTTCAGAATCCATATGAAGAGCCACAGCCATTAGCGCCACTGCCTGTTACCTGAGTTGTGTTGTGGAGGGTGGACTGGGTAACTCCATCCCTGTAACATGCCAAGTCATTTTCCTATATAGGGCATTTATATCATCTCATAATTTCCCCCCCCCCCCCCCCCCCAAAAAAAAAAAAAATTGTCACCATGGTAAATCCAAACGGTTTAGGGCTCTTATGATCATCTAGTATTTTGTGCTCTAATAATCAGCTAAACACATGAAGAGCCACAGGCATTAGCGCTACTGCCTGTTACCTGAATTGTGTTGTGGAGAGTGGACTGGGTAACTCTATATAGCCCACTCTGCCCTGCAGCAGTATAACATGCCAAGTCATTTTCCTAGGGCATTTTATGTCATCATATAGTTTCCCCTCGAAAAATCGTCACCACAGTAAATTTAGGGCTCCTAAGATCATCTAATATTTAGTGCTCTAATAGACAGCTAAACACACAACTACCACATGTTACTGTAGTGTAGATCAAAATATTCTCTTAATTGGTTAGACACCACTGCATCGACTGTCAAATTGATGACTGTTTGACATGTCCTGGAGTCCTTTGTGAGGAGTATAACTCACACTGTTGGCCTGCAGGAGGTGGTTTCCCAGCTAGAGGGCAGGAATGCTCATCTAGAGGAGAAGTTTGGGGAGCTAAGTGCGAAGCTCCTGCAAACTCAAGCCAAAGAGAATGAGCTAGAGGACAAGTTGACCAGTGAGTTGCCGTATTTTGTGTGTGTGTGTGTGTGTGTGTGTGTGTGTGTGTGTGTGTGTGTGTGTGTGTGTGTGTGTGTGTGTGTGTGTGTGTGTGTGTGTGTGTGTGTGTGTGTGTGTGTGTGTGTGTGTGTGTGTGTGTGTGTGTGTGTGTGTGTGTACATGCATGTGTATGCATGCATGTGTTTATGTATTCGAAAAAGTAGTTGGTGTAACATCACTTCTACTTACTGAGATGTCCAGAAGTTGCGTTGTTCAAACCAAAACATGCTCGCTACTGGAAGAGCACACCAGTGAGACTGTATTTGACATGTCCTGGTGTTAGGAGCTCTCCTCCTCCTGCAGACTGTCTGACTCAAGCGGAGAAAGCAGCCCTGGAGTCACACATCCAGGATCTCAAGCAAACAGCGGCAAAACTGAAACTCGAGAACTCACAACTTAAGGAAGTTGCCGAGATCGCCAGGCAACAGAGCGTCGCCATGGAAAGCTGGCAAAAGTCACATGATATTGAGCTGTCATCGTTACGTCATCAGTTGTTGGACCTAGAGATGCAGAGTGATGAGAAGACAGTGATTGGGAAGCTCCATCACCAGCTGGTGACACTGCAAGTTAGAGAGGCTTTGGCTGTGAGAAAGTTGGAGGAAGCGAATGGAAAGGTAAGCATTCATAACTTGTCGTATAAATCGAATGTGCATGAATTCTTTAAATGTCAATAGTGCTGGTACTATAGAGTAGGTGTACACCAGTATAGTTACTATCCAGTTTCACTCACAGCACTTGATATGCTTGATTTGAATGGAAAGGTTAGCATTCATTTCTTGTGCTATAAGTCATGAAATGTGTCACAAAGTTTTTTGGTATACTGTATCACTGTGGCATACACAGAAATGATGGATTATCCACACAGTACTCTCAAGAGAGTTATGTACTGACGCAGTCTTTGGTGACAAATGTTTCTATGATGCTGTCTGCATTGTGTCCTAGTACCTGTAGTTTTCTAACTCAGGGATATACAGCTTCAGTCTCACTAGACAGAGTTATGCTTATGAAGATGATCTTGTGAAAATGGTTATAAGTATTGATTCATTGCTTTTATGAGGGTGTAGAGACTTTTAAACATGACAGTGTAATGGAGTAACTTTGGCTAATACTTAGTTGAAATGTAAAGCCTTTGAGCCAAACTTCATCTTCAGTAGTTAGAGCAGAATTGTATAGCTTGATGATAATAGTCTATGATTTTACACACAACTATGCTGTCCATGTGCACTCATTTACAAGTAACCAAGGTACTATTTGTAAGCTAAGCTGACTTTATGCCATGCTTTAAGGCTTGCATGTACTTTTACCGTAATAAGGTGTTGTGTGTCTCCCACCCCCTGACCAGCTTCTGAAGCTAGAGGGTGCCTTGTTGAGGAGCGAGTACGAGAGAGATGAGCTCAGCTCTTCCATCTTCCAAGTCAGGGCTGAGGCTCAGGGCAAGATTAGACAGCTGAGGTGTAGCGTACAGGTGAGCACCTCAAGATGAGTTAGTTGACGTACGTGAGTACCTCTCGTAATCTCACATGGAACTCTACACTTCTCAAAAGCGTGCTTGATTAGCTGGTGTTAATTATGAACTACAGTGGATCCCTCTTAAAAGAAATAAGGACACCTCTGTATTGAGGGCACCTTGCTATGTCCCAAATATGCTTTCTTAATGGAAATTTACCCCAGAAATGAGGACACCCCTCTATACAGGACACTTCACCATGTTCCCAAGGTGTCCAAAATAGAGGGGTTCTACTGTAGTTGAAGTCGCAGTCACGTAGTCACTTGTCTCAGTGTTTCAGTCGTGGGATGGAGAAACCATCTTTATATTTTTATGCTCATGCAGTCCCTTCGCAGGCAGTTCGCTGGAGCTCTTCCCCTGTCACGACAGGAGAAGCACGCGGAGCTGGTGGCAAAGCTGAGAGAGGATAAGTTGGAGAGTGAGAGGCTGAAGGAGGAGACCAGGAAGGAGAGGGAGGCTGCTGAGTGTGTGTGTGTGTGTGTGTGTGTGTGTGTGTGTGTGTGTGTGTGTGTGTGTGTGTGTGTGTGTGTGTGTGTGTGTGTGTGTGTGTGTGTGTGTGTGTGTGTGTGTGTGTGTGTGTGTGTCAAGCCTCTTTCAGCTGCTCAACCCTCCCTTTCCTCAGGATGAGCTCTGCCGACTCCAGCTGCAGCACTCTAACCTCCAGGAGCTGATAGCTGCCCTGGGAGACTCCAAGAACGTGGCCGCCAGGATGACAGAGTGGCACGCCAAGCTGGGAGAGATGAGACTACAGGTCTGCCGAGTATGATCCCGAATAAGGCAGAGTCATTTGTTGATATGATGGCAGGGTTCTGCCCACACTGGTCGGCAGTGGTCGGGTCTAACCACCACTGAGCTTTGAGCTTTCTTGACCACCACTCAGCCTTTTAGACCACCACTCAGCTAATGTTAGACTCTATTTACTGTATTTTTAATATAGGAGAAAGTCCATTTAGCTAAAAGAAGTGTCTTGGAGATTGAATTTTGACGACCACTCAACGTCTCCTAGGCAGAACCCTGTGATGGAGGGTCTTCATAATTAGTTTTTTTACTGCAGTTTTCTTTGTCTTTTTAATTGTCTAAGGAATCTGGACTGATACTAACCCCACTTCTCTATTATCTTAGTAATACTATTTTGGCACTATCTTACACTCTAGAAACTTTTTACACTCCGCTATCTTGCGCAATCTGAGCAAGCTATTAAAAAATGGTAAAAAAATATGACATTTTAACTTTAAACAGCACTAGTGAGTGAGTCAGCCACTACTGATCCAGGCTTCATTAGTCACATTCATAATAATGTGTTTTGTAGCCCATTAGCTGTATCAGTAACTATCAAATGGTTAAGTTCAACCATAACCCTAAGCTATAGTCATTTTAGGCAAGTATTCATGAGTCATACTGTACTTCTCCATATACCAGGAATTAAAACTGACTCGAACAGTGCAGCGGCTGAAGGACCAGGTGAGATAACAGGGTAGCAATCAGATTATTTATTGAAACAATTGTTGATCCATGTACTCATGTGTATTGTATGGCAGTTCCTCAGACATCCATGATTCAGAAGCTCCTGTCAATCAACTCTATTTATTTCGCAACTGTTTTGCTCACCTGCATGTAATCTTTAACCACCATCATCTCTGATTGCCTACCATACTCTAGTTACCGCTACTTACCTACAGTTACAAAAGGTCTCAATATTACATGTTTATGTGTGTTGCATATGCACATTGTATAAGACTTTGCTAGCTAGTTACGGCATGGTGCATGATTTGTAGTTTATGTATTCATCAGTGGGTTGCTCACTTCTAGCTCTTGGTTGTCCCCAGGTGAGGCACCTGGGGGGACTGGTGTCCAGCAGCGAGAAGGCCTTTGCAAAGCTGGAGCATGACCTGGTGACTGTCACCAAGGTGGGTGGATGGATGAAGCCTCTTTTTCAGGAGAAATCACTCGATATGCTTTATGATCGTGTGGTTATTGCATGTGATGTGATGTAACGTGCTTCCTCTGAGTAAGAGGAAGTGTGACTCGGGGTGGGAGGTTCTGAATTTGTTGTTCTTGGGCCGTGCTCATAAAGGATGGGGTGTGGGTGTGCGACTGGAGGGTGGCTTGTGTCAGTATAGGTGTAGAGTGGTGATATGTGTGGAGGTGGAGGTAGGTGGCAGGCAAGCCCTTGTGAGTGAGAGTGGCTTTGCCAAGGGTTTGAGTGTGAGTGTAAATACACTACCACCATGATATGCAAAAACAAAACTACACTTTGTACTAAGGAAATGATAATCGTCAATTGTGTTGCTCCCCTTTCCTCTTCTCACTCCCTCCTCCTCCTTTCCCTCCTTCCTCCCCTCCCCCCTCCCTTCCCTCCTTCCTCCCCCTCCCTCCTCCCTTTCCTCCTTCTTCCCCCTCCCTCCTCCCTTCCCTCCTTCTTCCCCCTCCCTCCTCCCCCTCCCTCCTCCCTCCTCCCCCTCCCTCCTCCCTTCCTTCCCTCCTTCCTCACCCTCCCTCCTCCCTCCCCTCCTCCCTCCCCTCCTCCCTCCCCTCCTCCCTCCTCTCCTCTCCAGGACTACGAATCCTCTCAGCTTTCCTGGGAGCAGCGTGAGCTAGAGCTGGAGCAACAGCTTGAGCATCTCAGACAGCAGCAGAGAAAGGCTGCATCAGCCGCACAACAGCTGCAGAACTCAGCTGGAAGCTTCCCTGACCCACTAGTACGTACAAGGGCACGTACAGCTCTGCATCATTTCTTGCTCTTGTCACATTGCAGCATGCATTAGTTCAACATATGGACTGGTCTCTCCATGTCAGCATGCATGCTCACACCGTCATATGGACTGGTCTCTCCATGTCAGCATGCATGCTCACACCGTCATGTTGCTTAGGTGTAAGCATGTACTAACATTGAGAATTGAAGTAGAATTAGCGTCGAACTGGAGTAGAATTAGCGTCGAACTGGAGTAGAATTAGCGTCGAACTGGAGTAGAATTAGCGTCGAACTGGAGTAGAATTAGCGTCGAACTGGAGTAGAATTGGAGTAGAATTGGAGTAGAATTGGAGTAAAATTGGAGTAGAACTGGAGTAGAATTGGAGTAGAATTGGAGTAGAATTGGAGTAGATTTGGAGTAGAATAATAGAATCTTTGTATGTACTAACATAGGGAGGCCAGTCTGTAGGCCGACATGTGACTCCCCTTTCCTCCATCCCCATAGCAACCAGTCTCCTCCCAGCTAGAGCAAGCCATTAGCACTCTCCGAGAGAACTCCCACACCATTGCAGAGCTCAAGCAGCAGGTGAGGTGGTCGGAAGAGCACGCAGACAAGCTGGAGAAGGCTCTCACCAGGGCCCAGAGCGAGCTGCTGCAACGCGATCGAGAGGTGTCTGAGTTGGGCTTGCAGCTGAGTCGTGCACAGGTTGAGGGTGCTGGTACTGCCAGGTCAGATCACATGAGGTCACATGACTTGGCTGGCGGAGAGGAGTCACGAAAGGCGCTGAAGGTGGCACTGGAGACAATAGAGCAATTGAGGGTAATAGCTCTTGGAAGATATGAATATGCAAAGCCACTACCTCTAGATTAGTAGTACTATGAATTGCATGTCTGGTGTTGCTTGCGTACCTCACCATGCTTTCAAGTAGAGTGTGCAAAGAGTAGCTCATTTCTATGGTTCATCAGTTCAACGATGGTTTGTAAGTGGTGTGGTTTAAATCTTCCTCCCATTCTAAGAGATATTTGTTTACTTTTGATAGTCCAAGTAACACATTATGTGAAGATCGTTCTTAGCTGTAGAGTTCCTTGGTGCAAGGCCACTATATACCTCCGGAAGGCAACTTGTTGCTTTTGTAAGAAAAATGTGTCTCCATAGCACGTAATGTATGAATGGAGCTTTAAATACATGCCCATTTGTAGTCAATCTATACACAGTCATTATAATCATTACCTACAAGACTGGCAAGGTAGCACCATGAAGCAAACTCTCTGTAGTGGGAACAAATGCCTAGAATCCTCCTCTCCCCTCCACTCCCCTCCTTTTCCCTGCCCTCCCCTCCCCTCCCCTCCCCTCCCCTCCCCTCCCCTCCCCTCCCCTCCCCTCCCCTCTAGGCCCTGGTGTCTCAGAAGGGCTCTCTGGCTGAGAAGTACCAGCGGCTGCTACAGGAGGCGAGGAGGGAGCTCCAGGCCGCCACCGAGGCTCACAAGACAGAGACAGCCTCTCTGCTACAGCAGATCCACTCTCAGGCATGAAGTATTGTCTACCGCATTGAATGTCTTCTTTTATACTCCCAATATCCCAACTGTGACCAGGTTTTGAACTTGTGGATAACGTCTTTTTTTTGTTTGTTCTCCCCAATATCCCAACCGTGACGAGATGTTTGAACTTGTGGATAACGTCTTTTTTTTTGTTTGCTCTCCCAATATCCCAACCGTGACGAGATGTTTGAACTTGTGGATAACGTCTTTTTTTTGGTTTGCTCTCCCAATATCCCAACCGTGACAAGATGTTTGAACTTGTGATCAGTACAACTGACTGAGACCGTAGTTTGCAAACAGTACTTGATTTAATAAACATACAATCAATGACATGTAGGTTTATGCCCATAAGAATAATTAGACTTTAGTCTCATTCCCGGACTGCACATACACAAGTTTCCAAACAGTTCTTCCCTAATAAATAGACTACGGAGGTAACTTGTACCTCGACTGTCTTTGTCCTCTCCCTTCAGGCGGACACTGCCTTCTCCAAGCTGAAGGAGGCAGCCCTCACTGCCGTCAATGTTCCCCCTCCAGAGCTGCCCACGGACAAGCAGCTGGCAAGGCTACAGGCAAGTTTTCTCATTGTGATCTCACCAGACTAAATGTCTATGCATGCATAATAATGTGCGTACATAGTTTATCCATAGTTTATGGCTTCAATTTTTTATTGATGTGGAATGCAGAATCTGTTTGCTGTGGTAATGACTTTTATTCAACAAAAATGCACTAGCTATATAGAGCATGCATAAACTTTTCTGAAAGCGTACGAAGTTCTTGCTCTAGCCCTTCCTGGGGGAAGAGGAGGGAGGAAGGGGGGAGAGGGGGGAGGGGGAGGAGGGTGGGTGAGCCTGGAAGTGAGGCTTAGGCACATGTATACATAGGTCTGCTCACTGTTGTATAGACTTTGCATGGTCACAAGGTATTTATTGACATTTGTTTATTTCCACCGTGTATAGGAACTGGAAGAACTGGTTGTGGAGCAGGAAGGAGCCAACACGGGGCTGGCAGAACAGGTCAAACAGGTCAGACGGGAGCTAGCACAGGCCGAGCAGGCTTGGCAGGCTCGCGAGGCAGAGCTGCGGCGGGAGACGGAGAGTCTGAAGAAGACGCACCAGGCCACAGTGGATGGTCAGTGAGGGAGTTGGAATGACCCACCCTCTGGCTTATAGTATAGTCACTTCATTCCAGTTTACGAGACCCACAACTAATTGCAGCTATACTAGAGGCTGTGTTTGTATAAACTGTTTGTTTTTTGTTGTTAAGTTGGGAGTACAGTGGGCAGTAGAATTGAAGTAGAATTGAAGTAGAATTGGAGTAGAAGTGGAGTAGAATTGGAGTAGAATTGGAGTAGAATTGGAGTAGAATTGGAGTAGAATTGGAGTAGAATTGGAGTAGAATTGGAGTAGAAGTGGAGTAGAATTGGAGTTAGAATTGGAGTAGAGTTGGAGTAGAATTGGAGTAGAATAGGCTGTAGCATAGAATGGCAGTAGAATGGTCCATATATGAAAGTGTTGATAACCGGGAATTGGTCTATGGTAGCCTAGTAGGTGCCTTCTCCTTGCTTGCCTCCTCGCCGTGTGTGCTAGTAGTGTGAGGAAGGCCTGGAGTAAGTCGCTAGCTCACACCCACTATGGGATCCGCAGGGCTGCAGCAGTCGGTGAGGGAGCGGTCCTCTCGTGTGGCAGAGCTGGAGCAGGAGCTGGAGGTGGTGGAGGGGGAGCTGTCTGCGGCACAGGAGGCGGCCAGCCACGCCCCCTCCCGGAGCATGAGGAACCTCGTAGAGAAGCTGAGGGGACAACTGGCGGTGAAGGAGAAACAGCACAAGGTGTGTGTGTGTTCGTGTGTGTGTGTACGAGTATGTGTGTGTGTGTATGTGTGTGTGTGTGTGTGTGTGTGTGTGTGTGTGTGTGTCTCTGTGTGTGTGTGTATGTGGGTGTCTGTGTAGTGTGTGTGTGGTACCTGTGTGTGCATGCATGTGTGTGTGTGTAGGTATGGTTATGTGCTTGAGCATGCGTGTAGTTGGGGTATTTTGTTTATGTGTGGATACATATCAAGTGGAACACTGTACATATTATGAGGTCACATTCCTACCTCCCATCCCACATGCCTAAGGCTCTGAGTGCAGCCCTGCTCCAGGTTCGCTCGGACCTGGTGGAGACAGCCCAGCAGACGGTGGAGGGTCAAAGCAGGCAGGAGGTGCAGGAAGCCAACCTGCAGCAGCTGCTGGACAGAAAGACGGCTCAGATGCAGGTACGTACGAGCGCCCATTGAGCCTTTAACTTGGTCCTCATGGTGCTTAACATACTCCAGTGCACAGTGTTGGTAACCACTTTCCCAGAGGTCCCAACGTTTTTCCACTTGCAGGATGATAACCATTTTTTTTGTCCTGTGAGTGAAAATAAGGCCCATGCTTCAGAGTTTCGCTCGGTTGGCTAGTAGAATTCACCGCGAACTTCGGATTGGAATTGAAGAAACTTTGCGATGAAAGGCCCATACTTTTTCTTCCTGCAAAAAAAGTTTGGATGGCCGAGTGTGAGCCTGTTGGCTCAAACCACTAATCCCTAGGGAGTATCCCTAAAGTTCGTCACATGCGTATCCCACCCTTCTTCTTGTCTTCAAGGACCGTATTCAAGAGCTGAGTGGCCGCATGGACAAGCTGAGAGCAAGACTGGAGGAGTCTCAGGCGAGAGAGAGGCAGGCAGTGGAACAAGTGCAGAGGTTGGGAACTGCATCATTGATCGACTACCTTCCGCCCGTAATTATGACAGCAAATGAAGAATTAGTGAACCCCCCTCCCCTTCTGCCAGGCTATAGGACCTCCACTAATTTTCGATTATTAGAGTTTATAAATAATTGTAAAGTCATACCCACCTCATCCCACCAGCCTAAGGCATGCAAGAGAATACTTCCACTACCACTTTTAACTATTTAGGGTGTATGTGTAGCCTCGTTCCCAGGCTCCACCCCCCAGCTTTTTATCACAACGTGGATAAAAAGCTGGGGGGGTGGAGCCTGGGAACGCAGCTATGTATATCAACAATTAGAGTAAGTTTGAGCCTCCATTCTTCCTGCCAGGCTAGAGGAAGAGCTGCTAGAGAAGACCTCCATGGCGTCAAGACTGGAGACTGAGCTGGGCCAGCAGAAGAGGTCCCTGGAGCAAGCCAGAGGGAGGGAGGAGGCCAGGGCACTGGAAGTCAAGGAGGTACCGTCCTTCTTATTAGCAGGGTCTGAAGCATATTGGCCTTGCTATCAACCCTTTTACTTTAGCAGCATTAGTCTCGTACCCAGGCGCATTAAAATCCTTTTCCCCTATTTAATGTGCCTGGTTACGAGGCTATAGCAGCATATACCAAAACATAAGTAATATGAGTGATTTTGTGTTAACTGCATGAGATGTGTACATGGTATGTTCTATTTGGGACTTCTTTTTCTGATGTCGACTTTTTTTCTGACTATCCTTCTGCTTTAGCAGTACATAGGATGATTTTGTGTTAACTACATGAAATGTGTACATGGTACGTATGGGACTTCTTTTTCTAATGTTAATTCTTAGACTTAAGCATTTTGTAATACATGTAGTTCCATGGACAGAATGCCTTTGCCAATGTGTTGGCAAGGGATTAGGGAATGGGATACATTAGGAGGGGGCAGGTGTTCCGGCTATATAATACCCTGATAGGTCATACGTAGTGTGCTTCTCTCAGCTTCGTAGTCGCTTGGAACAGCTGGCAGATGCGAAGGAGAGGGGGCAGAATCCGAGGGCTTCTGCCAAGCAGGGTGAAGCGACCGTGGCAGCAGAAGTCAGCTCTCAGGTGGACAGCAAGGTGGGCTGTGACCATCCAAGTGTCTTTCTGTAGTCTGCCAAGTGTACATACATATGTACAGAATGTATAACAATAGCCAGTATCTCATCCAGCTTTTTCATTGCTAACAGTATGAAAAGCGGATTTCAAACTACAAGCAATGATGAGAGACTAGGAACAAGGCTATGTACATGTATATGACAATACTATAAATACATGTTGCGGCCGCGTTCATTACTTGTTTAGAACACACACACACACACACACACACACACACACACACACACACTCACACACACACACACGCAACACAGCACTCCTCAGTGGAGGTTCTTCGCTGGGAGGAGGGCAAGCGCTGGCAGAGGAGGGTGGAGCAGCTCAAGGCCAGGCTCTCTGAGAAAGGCAAGGAGGTTGAAGCAGGACACAAGCAGATTGCCTCCCTCAAAGAGATGCTAGGAAGGTTGGCTATTGATGATGAATACAGATCAAGGCTATCCAACCCCCCTCTCTGTTAATGTATATATTCTGGGCATTAAAGGTATAATTATGATAATTATATAATCTAGAAGAGGTACGTATTCAGGCATCTCCCTCCTGTTCTTAATTGGCCATCAAACGTCATATCAGCTTTAGCAATTCCAAAATAGACTAAGACATAGCACAATGCAGACTCGTTTAAATAGTGACACTGAACAAACCAGGAAAAACTAGACTAGAAATTCCACAACATTCTAAACAATAATACAAAGTGTGATAAGTACAAGTGCAAGATACAGAGCACAAGAATTACCAATCTAACGAGCCATAGAATGTTCCAGCTATAGAAGTTCTAGAATGTTCAGTACAGCACACATGACATGTAACTATGACATCGTTACTTTTACAACACCTCCCACCCTCAATTCCCCGCTGTCCCTCATCTTTCTCTCAGGGCGGATCGGGAGAAAGCCGTCTTGCAGTCGAAGCTACGAGCGTACCAGAGGTCCTCCATCGAAGTTGCTACCTCACAGAAGAGCTCAGCTGGTAGTGGAAAGAAGGACGAAGTGCCAACACCAGACCCTGAAGAGCAGCACCTGCTAAGGTCTAGGATATTTGAACTCGAGAATCAGGTGAACATCGACAAGTTATTCCTTGAATAGTAAGGACACCCAGATAAAAACATATAAACAATAGCACTTCAATGTCCATAAATGGCCTACATTGCTATTCAGAGTCTATACTGTATACATATAGGGTAGAGACAATTTTCTCTCACTCACTACATGGCTACGTAATCCATTAATCCATGCATGTTATTGGCAAAAGAACAATCTGATGAAGAAGAAGGTTTAAAGACAATCTGACGACAGATGTTCATGGCTGTCCCTGCTTGGTGTAGGTACAGCAGCTGCAGAGGGATGTGAATGAGGAGAGACTCTCCGAGCCACGTCAGTTGGAGGCTAGGAACTCACAACTCCTCAAGACCATTGAGGCTCTTGAAACACAACTCCAAAAGCAGGTACAAAGATAAGCGCACCTAGCAATAATTATTTCTTCTTATATAATTGTTTGTTAACCAGTTTGAATATGTACTACAATGCACGCTAACAACAACAGACAAACCAGATTCATGGATTACCAAAACATAACACTGCCTTCTTCATTTCTGATGCTATAAAATAGACAGACCTTCATCAACTTCACAGCCACGTAGATATTGCATTTTGTACCAAACGTCCTGCAGTCACCTTTGCAGCCAACTGGTAATGGCAGACTGGAAATGTCAGAGCTTTTAAACAACAGACTAATCTGTCTGTATTGTAAGTCGAAGGTTGTGAGCTGGAGTAGAATGTACTGTGATAGAAAATAGTTCTTAATATAATGGAATGGCATTAGTTTATGCACACGAAAACCCACACCCACACACACACACACACACACACCCACACACAAACACACATGCACATGCACACGCACACGCACATGCACACACATGCGTGCACCCACACACATATACGCATACACACATGTGCACACACACACACACACACACACACACACACACACACACACACACACACACACACACACACACACACACACACACACCAGAACCTCGGCTCGTCCTCTGACCTCCGCTGTCTGAGGGAGGCAGAGAGCAGGCTGCAGGGAGAGCTACTGCAGAGCCAGAGAGAAAACATGAGGCTGAGGTTTGAGTGTGAGCAGGCCAGTCTCGAGGTACCAAGACTGAAGGTATACAGCTATAACCAACTATTGCATGATTATTGACATTTTTACTTATTAGTGACTTATTAGATGTATTTATGAACATGCTGGAAAGTTGTGACTTGATAAGTCGTTTAGAGAGGTTTGCAAGTTGGTTGTCCACAGGAGAGGGCAAATAGGCAGTGGCTCTCAAGTACTCAATTAGCTTAGACTGTCAGAATCAAAGGCTAACAGTTTCTACTATCAACTTCGATTTGCCTATTGCACTGGACAACCAACCTGCAAACCTCTGTAATCAGGACCAGAAATGATACTGGTGCTTCTTTGTGCCCCTAGGCCAGAGTGGAGGACAGTTATTAGTTATACACATTAGTGACTAATTAGATGCATTCATGAACATGCTGGAAAGTTGTAACTTGATAATTCGTTCAAGCAGGCTGTAATAGACCAGAAATGATACTGGTTGTTCTCTGTGCCTCCTAGGCCAGGGTGGAGGACCAGCAGTCCTACATTGAGGCTCTTAAGAGTGCCAGTGGGACAGTTCAAGCCGAGGGGAATGTCAGGCCTGGTGATGGAGGAGAGGCAGAGGGTGGGGGCCACAGAGTTGTGGAGCTGGAGAGAGTCATCACTGCCATGAGAAAGGTGTGTTTGTTTGTTTGTTTGTTTTTAAACCAGATGTGTGTTCTTCCATCTGGTTAAATACGTGTGCAGTGGAACCCTTCTATTGTTGACACCTTGGGGATCTGGTAAAGTGTCCTGTATAGAGAGGTGTCCTCATTTCAGGGGTAAATTTATTTAAGAAAGCATATTTCGGGACATGGCAAAGTGTGCTTAATGCAGAGGTGTCCTTATTTTAGGGGTGTCCCTTCAGAGAGGTTCCACTGTAATGAAATCGGGCCTGGGAATAAAACCAAACCCTCTCGAGGTTTCGTAGAAACCCCATTCTAGCATCTAGCACTTCTCGTGTCATTTGTACATCAATATAAATAATTCCTTCCTCGGAATCTAATACATGTATAGCTCTGGCCGCACTCAGGCAAATATTCAACTTATTGTTAGAGCGTTTTAGGAGGGTGTACTTTGACATCTGTCACTGGGCTTCCACAACCATAACAAAATGGCACATGCTACTGGGTAGGTACACAGTATATTATTTCTTCATATTCTTTGGTAGGTGGTTGAGAGGCTGCAGAGAGAGAACGAGAGTTTGCGGAGGTTGGGAGGTAAGCAGACGAGAGCGCAGGAGACCACACAAGTTCGCTTGGAGGCAGAGAACAAGCGACTAAAGGTACGCACACACTGTAATTCATCACTGAATGTATGCAGTTTGCTTGGGTGCATGTGTAGCTACGTGCTTTATACATTAGGGGCTAAAAGTGCAGCATCAAAGCACGTTCTTTATAGTTGCACTCACCCAGTGCATTATAATGGAGTAGTTACATATCACTGTCTAGCTGCTATGATAGTCACCCCTAAATATCCTTCCATTTACAGTGGGGTCCCTCTTTAAGGGACCACCCCTCCTGAAATAAGGACACCTTTTTACTGAGGACACTTTACTAAGTCCCAACTATGCTTTCTTAATGTAAAGTCGCCCTGAAATGAGGACACCGCTCTTGTACCGATGTAGGCTGAGTTGGAGAAACTTCTGACTGCCCCAAGTGCAGCTGCTACCATATCTTCCACCAAGTCTCCCTATGCCAAGATTGTGGCAGAAAATGAGAGGATTAGGAGGGAGCTTAAGAAGGTGCGGTAATGTTATGAAAATGAATGTTTAGGTATATTATGTTTCGAAACTACTGCAGAAATATTGGTAGCTATTCTCTGCCATCCGACTCCTACCACCAGGTGTCTGCAAGTGGTGTCCAGTTGATTAATTGCTGTCTTCATTCATTTTGTACTTCTACAATATGCACCTTTTCGAGCAAATCAAAAACAGTGACATGTACATATCTGGGCACTGCCTTCAATAGCATTTAGTTGTGCATCTCGGCCTACAACATGTAGTTATATGAACATGTCATGTTTTTCCTTCTCAGTAGTGGCTATAGCTACACACAATTTTTTTTTTACAGGAGATTGAGAAGAGTGAGCAATTTCAATTGTCCCTGACCACTCTAGAGGTACAGAACAGTAAGCTACAGGAGGAGCTGTTGAAGGTGGGTAAAGGACATTGAATGACTGCAAGATGACTTGCGTAGCTATGTTCTATGAATTCACACACACGCACACGCACACGCGCACGCGCACGCGCACACGCACATGCGCACGCACACACGCGCACGCACACACGCACACGCACACGCACACGCACACACACACGCACACGCACACGCACACGCACACGCACACGCACACGCACACGCACACTCACACACACACACACACACACACACACACACACACACACACACTCAGGCCCAAGGCAATACCAGTGCTGATGCAGCCCCTTCATCAGAACAGAGAATAGAAATTCTACAGGTTGTGTGAAATAAATGAGCCTGGACCAGCAATGGACTTTACAGTGGTACTGCCACTCTCCTCTCATGACTCACAGGCTGAGGTGGAAAAGAAGACAGCTATGCTCATGGAGGTGAAGAAGCACTTGAGGGAGGCAGCGGAGAGAGAGAGGGCGTTTAAGACGGCGACAGGAGACTCACAGGTAAAGTGTGAGGACTAAGCAGCTACAACAGTGTGTGTCTGAGATCCCTGATGGAATGTTATATCCCAATTGCATCATTTGGAATGATTCTGTCTATTGCCCTATGTAACCATTCCAAGGGTTACATTGTACAAGAAAGAGAAAATTGTACAGTTGCAGTACTCAAGTTGTATGTCTTCATTGTATATAGCTTGCGGAGCACTACGCAGCTGTGCTAAAGGAGAAGGAAGCTTTGCAACAGCAAGTTGCTCATGTACGTTACACATCATCAGCTTATCAATTTCAGTGCGGCATATTAATAACAAGTGTAGCTCTACCACAAATCAGTTCACTATTTGCTCAATGTACCTAGTAGCATACTAGTACCTACTACTAGTACTCCCCTTTTGTGGCAGTAGATTCTGCTTGGTCATAGGAAAGGTGTTCTATGTAGCTGTACTAGACTGGAATTGGTTATTAATTAATTAATTAAACCCTTTCACCGGTATAGGGACAGATCTGTCCCTCACAAAAACATGTACTGTACTGAATATTGTATTAACGCCTAATATAAAAGAACCCATATAAATTCATACAATGTAGAAAGTCACCGATGAAAGGGATAAGGCTCTTCACCTGATTACCAGATCTTATACAATTGAAGTTTCGAGAACTGCTACAGCAGTTTCATTATCATTATCTTCTGTAAATCCCACAGCTGAGAAAGGAGCTGGATGCTTTTGACCCCAGCTTCTTCGAGGAGATAGAAGACCTCAAGTACAATCACCAGGAGGCTGTCAGAAAGAACATTCAGTTTGAGGAGCTGCTGGCCAAACTGGCTCAACAGCACGGCTTCTCAGTGTCTGAGCTGGACTTACCAGGCAGTAGAGGTCCACCTAGCTAGTTCCAAGCAGTGCATGGGTACATATTATACAGGTCTTTCATTGATGTCAGCATTGTAAAATACTATTATTACTAATTAACTCACACAAGTCATTAATGTATGCAATAACAGTGAAGCTGGGACAGCTGTGTATTAGCTAGCCTCGAACCCAGGCCTTACACGCCCAGATTTTATCTCCAAGGCTGCGAGATAAAATCTGGGCGTGTAAGGCCTGGGTTCAAGGCTATGTATTAGCTATCGAGACGGACAAAAGTAGCTTGAAGGAAAGTTACAGGGCTGTATACAGTGTGGTAAGTCATAAGTGTGTAAGTCTGGTAAGTGGTAAGAGTGTTAAGTAGTAAGTGGTAAGCGGTAATTGGGTAAGTGTGGTATATAAATTTAATGGTGAGTGTAGAAGTGGTAAGTGTGGAAGAGATCCAGCAATGACTGACAGAGAGAGGGACTTAACTCTGACCGGAAATGATCTTGCTATGACTGACAGAGGGATCGGAGGCTAACAATTAAACTCACAGATACAACTTAGCTTCGCTCCGTAAATTACAACTCATCAATGTTAATTTCTCTTTCACTTGTTTGTACATTTAGAGCGCCTGTCAAAGGATCCGCACAGTAAAAAAAGTGGAATATCCTGAAATGTGTTACAAGGAAATTTAACAGGATATCTGGCATTCACGTATAGGGTAGTATATGATAGGGCAGAATTTCACGATTTTAAAAGAAATTCTGCCCTATCCTATACTACCCTGTACCGGAAATGCCAGATTTTCTGTCAAATTTCCTTGTAATACATTAATTAATTTTCAGAAAATCACACTCTTCTTCCTGTGCTGTCCATGGCTACAGCACGAGTTAACCAGAAGATAGCTTTAATTGCACCCAGGTACGAGACTATCTGCGTATGCTTGTAAACTACTATAAACAATAAAAGGCAATAATTATGTATTATCAATAAACATTACAATAATGTCAAGTAAACAGCAAAACTGGTACCACAGGCCTGATATATAAGCTGCAGCAATTACCTGATGCAACAATAATTTTGATGCTTTAAAAACAATGACACCAAATACAATCGGGGGGGGGGATATGATACAGTCAGACACTAAAAGAACAGTTTGCCACTCAAGGCACACAATGTCATGGTGCTGTAACCAGACACCGACATTCACTCTCCCTTGAGTTTCGTGACAGCGTCCTGCAGAACATCCATCTCATACTTGATGTCGCTCACCAGCATCTGGATGCCAGGTTTGTCGTTGAGTGTGTCCACGCTTTGAGTGTAGGGGTTATAGCGCACCGAGAAAGGACGAGGGATGGTCTTTGCAAATTCCCTAGAGACATGGAGTGTAGGACGATATAAGCTTATTCTAATACAGTAAGAGCATTCAGCACTCCTTTTTGACAGCCTTATACTATACCCAGGCCTCACTGCTTTTTTACCAGCCGGAGCACGCGCAGCGCGCGAACGGCTGGTACTAAGATTGCTTTACGTTTTCCGCGTCTGTTTGTTTGTTTGTTTGTTTGTCTGTGCGTCCACACTTATCACGTGCGCAATGTATTACGTCACACATTACTATGCAACTGCAGTGTATAGCAGCTTTTGAAGGCTTGCAGGCCAAGCTACAGCAAATGAAGGTAAGATTTTGTGTTGCCTAGATGGCGAAAACGTGGTAGGTAGCCTTAAAGACCCTGGTTTCTTGGCATATAGCTACTAACTGGAGGCGCATGACGAAAATGCTGAGTCAGCACTTTCGCTGTACCGCTCTAAGAATATAGTATCTCTGGCTCTACAGCTGTAGTTTAATAGCTTGGCCTAAGCTGAGCTGTGTGTATTGTACGGGAAAGGCGTCCAGCTGGTTTTTTAGACATGAAATGTCAGACTTGTTTTTGTTGCTGTGGAAAAATGTACAGTGAGAGATTGCCTGGGTATGAGGCTACCTTTTGTGACATATAGAGACTAAGTGCTGCAAAACCAAGACCTTTAGGCCACTTAGAGTATAATAGATTCTCAGCCCCGCCCGCATCAAATTAATGATAGTCTGGAGTAATTATTTTCATGCTGTAAAGTCATACAACCAAGTGCTGAGTCACGTATGCTTGTATAGTCCCTATTCTTGAAATACTAACATGTCCACATGAGGTACATGGATTGTACGTACCTGATTAAATTACTAAATTTTCATCCATACCACTTACCAGAATTACTTTGGTGGGTGACAATAAATCAATGTGGCCTTAGCCAATTACACAATGTTGTCATGCAAATATTATAGTATTATAGCGCTACAATCAACATCTTACATAATCTTTTCCTTTCCGTCTGCAAAGCTCTCTGCCAGGAAATACACAGGCTGCATGTCGGTCACGATGTACTTCTGCATGGAGGTCTTTTCGGGATCCAGTGGACGTATCTCTGGCTTGTCTGACAGGCAGTGCTATAGGAGGACAGAGGGCCGAGGGCGTGTGTTAGGAGTGATTTGGTCCTTCAGGAGATGAGCCCTTCATCTATGAGAGGGGCCACTACGCATGGCACTAGGGTTGTTTTAGTATGGGTTTACATGATTAGATTTAGTTTTAGCCTAATGAAGAACAAAATTTTAGTTAGCCAACTACATGTAAAAGGAAAAGGGTTAATAAAACAAGTGTTAGTTAACCATAGCTAAATGGGTTGATTTTGGTGAAAAAATTCCTTGTGAATTTATTCCTTCCCTTGAAGTTGAAGTTTAATTAGTTAACTTAATCTGTGTTTGCTCCTACTAAAAAACTTTTTGTTAACTAGAGGTCTCTAGCAGAGACATACCCCGCGCTCCTGGACCCTGCAGACTGTAGCGCCGTATGCGAGCTGTAGGCGTGGCTGATCGCTGTAGTAATGATACATGCGCTTCTCTACGTATACTCCAGTATGCTTTCTATCTGAATATCTCTTCTAAGCTCCATGTCGAATAAATACTCGTATACCATACTCGAGGGCTCGCATATGTCCGTATTCAAGCTATAGGCGTGACCAACTGCCGTATTAAAAAAGGCGTGACCACTTGCCGTATTAATAAAATGGTGGAACACATCAATAATCAGAAACAGCGTGGAAATGCCGAGAATAAAACCGCTTTCTACTATATCAGGTACAGACAGGCTAATGTATCACGGATTTCAGCGTTAGCATTCTGTTTAGAAGTCGTTATAGCCTCTAAATCGCCCGTTTGAGAGATTTTTCAAAAAATTTTATGACAGACAACGACGACAACGACAACGACAACAGACGGACAAAACCGATTACTTAACCCCGCTTGCGCATACGCGCGCGGGGTAACAATGACACCAATGCATGCTCACCTGCAGCTCTCCAAAGGAGGACAGGAGTCCGGCTCCGTAGGCCTTGACCTTGCCTTCCTGCTTGCAGAGACCAAACTCAATGGTGAACCAGTAGAGCTGTAGGGGCAGGACACGAAATGCATGCCTAAAACTGGTGGGGAACGTAATCCCTGTATACATGTATTAAATCAGGGGAACGTAATCCCTGTATACATGTATTAAATCAGGGGAACGTAATCCCTGTATACATGTATTAAATCAGGGGAACGTAATCCCTGTATACATGTGTTAAATCAGGGGAACGTAATCCCTATATACATGTGTTAAATCAGGGGAACGTAATCCCTGTATACATGTATTAAATCAGGGGAACGTAATCCCTGTATACATGTATTAAATCAGGGGAACGTAATCCCTGTATACATGTATTAAATCAGGGGAACGTAATCCCTGTATACATGTATTAAATCAGGGGAACGTAATCCCTATATACATGTATTAAATCAGGGGAACGTAATCCCTGTATACATGTATTAAAACAGGGGAACGTAATCCCTGTATACATGTATTAAAACAGGGGAACGTAATCCCTGTATACATGTACTAAATCAGGGGAACGTAATCCCTGTATACATGTATTAAATCAGGGGAACGTAATCCCTGTATACATGTATTAAATCAGGGGAACGAAATCCCTGTATACATGTATTAAATCAGGGGAACGTAATCCCTGTATACATGTATTAAATCAGGGGAACGTAATCCCTGTATACATGCATTAAATCAGGGGAACGTAATCCCTGTATACATGTATTAAATCAGGGGAACGTAATCCCTGTATACATGTATTAAATCAGGGGAACGTAATCCCTGTATACAGAACCAGTAGAGCTGTATAGAGAGCACACGAAATTGTAACTGACCATTATCGCCTAACAATGATTGACCATTATTAGCTGACAATGCACATGTACTAGTATGTACACTTGTTGTGTCTACTTGTACATGTATGCACCTGGAATATATGGCTATATAAAGCAGCCTAGTCACCACACTGTCTGAGCATAAAAGCATAGAATAATGGGTGATTTTATGAGCATGATATTCTCAAGCCTAGCTAGAGGAGAGGGATGGCATGGGACTTACCGTTGCCAACCTTTGCACATAGTCATCCGGAGCTCCCAGGGAAGCCAGCCCAATCTCCTGTGAAACAAACAAACCAAAAAAGGATAGAGTATCGTACAGGAAATTCAGATGATTCTGAGGCAGAAAAAAATAGCTTGTAATAGGGTATTAAAAAAACACAGTCAATTTAAGTGGGGGGGGGGGATCTTACTGGATGAGGGGATATATCCAAGGGTAATACTCCTCCCCCTCTTCTGTATAAGAAATCCTGTACTGCATATACATATACCGTATACAATTGCAGGAGTGCATGAACCACTCAGAGTGAAAAGTAGCATTTTACAAGTAATACTGAAAACTCCTTACATTAGCTTATACAACACACCGTAAGTATGATTACCCAAACTACTGCTGTAGCTGATAGTTACATGTAGCTAAAGAGCTTTCAAGGGTGCCGTTGTGCTGGCCTCGGTCCTAGTCTTCCATCCAGATCTTCGTTACAAGCGACGAAAAGCCAGTATGAGACATAGGGAAAAAAAGTGGAGTTTTCTGAAATGCGTTACAAGGAAATTTGATCTGGCATTTCAGGTACTAGGATAGGGCAGAATTTCCTTTAAAAACAAGAAATTGTGCCCTTTCCTGTACTACCCTGTACCTGAAATACCAAATTTCCATGTCAAACTTCCTTGTAATGTATTTTAGGAAATTCCACTTTTTTTGTCGTGAGAGGCAGCTCCTGAAAGTTGCTAAATGACTATTTACGTCCACGAACTCTTACAGATACAAGGAGCATAATAGAATACATGAAGTGAAAGAACTGCACTAGCCTGTGAGAACTGAGCAAAGAAGGGGTCGCAAAAGAGAGGGGCGTGTCCCAGCAGCTCGTGGCAGACATCCGGCTCCGGTGTGTACATGGGCCTGGAGCCGTGTCGGATGTACTGGGTGGAGTGGAAGACCCGGAAGGCCAGCCCTGCTAGGAAGTCTCGGGACGACAGCAGACCTGTATGTACCGCCAGAGGCAGGGAGAGGAGAGAGAGGAATAGCATCAATTCCTTGAATAAGAAGGCAACAATGGCTACCTAGTCTACCAACGGGAGGGAGAGTGGAGGATTTTAAGAGAGGAATTATTGACTACTAAAGCAACAATGGCTACCTACATGTACTTAGCTAGACAGAGGAATGGAACAGATATAGCACGAATTCCTTGAATAAGAAGGCAACAATGGCTACATGTACTTCGCCAAACAGAGGAAGGAGGAGAATATAGCACGAATTCCTTTTGAATAATAAGGCAACAATGGCTACATAGTCTACCAATGGGAGGGAGAGTGGAGGATTTTAAGAGAGGAGTATATCTATTATTGACTACTAAAGCAACAATGGCTACCTACATGTACTTAGCTAGACAGAGGAAGGGAACAGACTATAGCACGAATTCCTTGAATAATAAGGCAACAAAGGCTACCTACATGTACTTAGCTAGACAGAGGAAGGGAACAGACTATAGCACGAATTCCTTGAATAATAAGGCAACAATGGCTACCTACATGTACTTAGCTAGACAGAGGAAGGGAACAGACTATAGCATGAATTCCTTGAATAATAAGGCAACAATGGCTACCTACTTCGCCAGTAAGAGGAAGGGAGAATATAGTACAAATTCCTTGAATAATAAGGCAACAATGGCTACCTACATGTATTTCGCAAGACAGAGGAAGGGAGGAGAATATAGCACAAATTCCTTGAATAATAAGGCAACAATGGCTACCTACTTCGCCAGTAAGAGGACAGGAGGAGACTATAGCACAAATTCGTTGAATAATAAGGCACCAATGGCTACCTACATGTATCTCGCAAGACAGAGGAAGGGAGGAGAATATAGCACAAATTCCTTGAATAATAAGGCAAAAATGGCTACCTACTTAGCCAGTAAGAGGAAGGGAGAATATAGTACGAATTCCTTGAATAATAAGGCAAAAATGGCTACCTACTTTGCCAGTAAGAGGAAGGGAGAATATAGTACAAATTCCTTGAATAATAAGGCAACAATGGCTACCTACATGTATTTCGCAAGACAGAGGACGGGAGGAGAATATAGTACAAATTCCTTGAATAATAAGGCAACAATGGCTACCTACTTCACCAGTAAGAGGAAGGGAGAATATAGTACAAATTCCTTGAATAATAAGGCAACAATAGCTACCTACTTTGCCAGTAAGAGGAAGGGAGAATATAGTACAAATTCCTTGAATAAAATGGCTACCTACTGTACCAGTAAGAGGAAGGGAGAATATAGTACAAATTCCTTGAATAATAAGGCACCAATCAGAGGAGGTCGGACAAGCTACGTATCCGAGTAGTAATTGACGAGGTTCCGCGTGACCGGAAAGGGAGGGGAAACGATGCACGTAAAACGTTACTATCAACTGCAGTGTATAGCATAGCCTCGTGCTATGTATAGCAGCTTTTGGAGGTTTGTAGGCCAAGCTACAGCAAATGAAGGTAGTCTTGTGTTGCCTAGATAGCGAAAACTTGGTAGGCAGCCGTAAAACAAGAGCTAAAAACACACTAGTGAATGCCAACTGTCTCCCCGAGGGCGGTGGGGTGCTTTTACCGTCTGCTCTTCGTCGTGGTGGGCGTTTAGCAGCCTGCTGTTGCGTATTCCCTGTCGGGGACCCTCGCAAGCGCTTTCCTGATGAAACCTCGTTGCGTCTTTCAGCCATTCTGGAACATCACTCAAGAGGCCACAGGATTTTGCCTCCAAAGGCAACCAAGGTGTCTGAATCACGAGGGGAAAATAGTGAATTTAACACCAGCAGTAAATTTGCTTGCTTGCGAATCATTTTTCAAAGCGGCTGGCTTGGGGCGAGATGCCTAAATCTTAGATTTTTTCTCTATGGAGTTTGCAATACTTAACTGCTTATTATCGATTGATTGGATTTCGATTGCAATGTCACGTGATTTTGATTAGAAAAGGTCAACCTTGGCCGACCTCCTCTGGGCACCAATGGCTACCTACTTCGCCAGTAAGAGGAAGGGAGAAGATAGTACAAATTCCTTGAATAATAAGGCACCAATGGCTACCTACTTCGCCAGTAAGAGGAAGGGAGAATATAGTACAAATTCCTTGAATAATAAGGCAACAATGGCTACCTACTTTGCCAGTAAGAGGAAGGGAGAATATAGTACAAATTCCTTGAATAATAAGGCACCAATGGCTACCTACTTCGCCAGTAAGAGAAAGGGAGAATATAGTACAAATTCCTTGAATAATAAGGCAAAAATGGCTACCTACTTTGCCAGTAAGAGGAAGGGAGAATATAGTACGAATTCCTTGAATAATAAGGCAACAATGGCTACCTACTTCACCAGTAAGAGGAAGGGAACAGAGTATAGCACAAATTCCTTGAATAATAAGGCAACAATGGCTACCTACATGTATTTCACAAGACAGAGGAAGGGAGGAGAATATAGCACAAATTCCTTGAATAATAAGGCAAAATGGCTACCTACTTTGCCAGTAAGAGAAAGGGAGAATATAGTACAAATTCCTTGAATAATAAGGCAAAAATGGCTACCTGCTTTGCCAGTAAGAGGAAGGGAGAATATAGCACAAATTCCTTGAATAATAAGGCAAAATGGCTACCTACTTTGCCAGTAAGAGGAAGGGAGAATATAGTACAAATTCCTTGAATAATAAGGCAACAATGGCTACCTACTTTGCCATAAGAGGAAGGGAGAAGATAGTACAAATTCCTTGAATAATAAGGTAACAATGGCTACCTACTTTGCCACAAGAGGAAGGGAGAAGATAGTAAAAAATTCCTTGAATAATAAGGCAAAAATGGCTACCTGCTTTGCCAGTAAGAGGAAGGGAAAATATACCGTATAGTGGGAAACTTTCATGAGTGAAAACTTTCGCGAATTTTGTGGTTTTTGGGGTATTTTGCAAAAGTTTTAACCGCGAAAATTCTCATTGAGTGCGGGGGCATGTAAATATTAACGGGTGCAAACTGCCACACCTACAAATTGTCGTGCGAAAGTTGTAATTGCGAAAATCTGACTTTTCAGCAATTCGCAAAAGTTTTCACCCACGAAAGATTCTTGCTATACAGTAGTACAAATTCCCTGAATAATGTGTCAACCAGCTGACTAACCTGCCACTGGCCTGAGCTGGAAACCAGTGCACTCCTTCAGGAAATCAGACACGTCCTGCAGCTGGGGGATGTTGTCCTCCCTGCAGGGAAGGTGCACGTACATTATTAGAATGGCAACTCTACCCCAGACCTACATGTACAGCCTCAAACCCAAGCCTTCCTGCACTCGTGAAAAAAAAAAATAGAAGAGATGCCAATAATGTGCTGGCAGCCTATCATCAGATGATGCAATTTAAAAACCTCATTTAGTATACCCTGACCTCTAATTGAAGCCTGATGGTTGTGTGCGGATTTTTCTCCATGTATCTAACAAGGAAGGAGATTCTAGGACTGGCAAGACACAAGAATGTTGTCCATCCATAAACACATAAAACTCTGCCTGCGTTTTCATGAGACTACTTACATGTAGTAGAGTCATCTACAGTGTATAGTGGATATCGGCTAGAGAAGAAAATTGTAGTAATGCAGTGGAACCCCTCTAATGTGGACACCATGGGGACCTGGTAGAGTGTCCTGTATAAAGTGGAACCCCTCTACTGTGGACACCTTGGGATCTGTAGAGTGTCCTGTATAAAGTGGAACCCCTCTAATGTGGACACCATGGAGACCTGGTAGAGTGTCTTGTATAAAGTGGAACCTCTCTAATGTGGACACCTTGGGACCTGTATAGTGTCCTGTATAGAGAGGTGTCCTCATTTCAGGAGGTAAATTTATATTGAGAAAGTGCATTTGGGACACAGCAAAATGTCATTCCCTGAAAGCCATTTTTCAATGAGGGAAGGCCTGGGTACGCGGCTATGTGACAATTAGTGGTAAAATTAATTACATGTACGTACATGTACATTGTAAGACAATTATGCCTGCATTGTAACAGAGATAAAGCTATACACAAGAAAGATTAAACAAGGCTGTAGAATTACCTGTAGCCACAGTTCTCTATCAGCAGGGGAAATACATGGTTGTGCTCTTTGCAGGCATGAGTGGGGTACAGCTTCGTCAGCTCACGGAATATGGTGCCCCTGTGTGTGTGTGTGTGTGTGCGTGTGCGTGTGTGTATGTGTGTGTGTGTGTGTGTGTGTGTGTGCGTGCGTGCGTGTGTAGTGCATGTACATGTATATACATGTACATATACAGCATGATATGGGAAACGGTGTTTATAAAGGTGTACAGCATACATTAACTGTTTAGAAACTAGGCTAAAAATACCAAAACAGCATCTAAACACAGGTACATCAATCAACTATGGTAAGACCCAGCATTAGTAGTTAAACCTACATGTACAGTACATGTACACTGTGGATGCAAAAAATCATATTAGTCTCCCACTCTCATTAACATTCTCATTCTCACACACCTAAGATTTCAGTCTGTACAATACTTGTATGTATATGTATGTGCACCTACATGTACATGTATACAATTGGAGTGAAGGGCGTCCTTGACAAAACTCACCAGGTCTCAATCTCAGCTTTGGTGTACTCCACTCTAGGGATAGGTTGGCCACTGAGGGAGGGAGGGAGGGAGGGAGGGAGGGAGGGAGGGAGGGAGGGCTTGCTTACAGGTTACTCATTGCATGCTAGTATTGTGACCAGTCATGTTTATAATCCAGTCAGAGGGTATGGGTGACATTGGCCTGATTTCTTACAGTCTCTGCTGCTCATGTGACTTCTGGGGAATTGCATGCAGAGAAACAGACTACGTCCCAAAATGCTATCATAGTATAATTTATCCGGCTCCTCTCTCTATATATACAAGTATACAGGGCATTTCAGCACGTCCCTAGGGCGTCCGCAATAGAGGGTTTCCAATGTACATGTAGAGCCAGATACTTACTGTTTGTAGTGGAAGGCAATGTCAGCAAAGAACTTCCTTCGCTCGCGGTACACCTGATCAGTGAAGCCCTGCAGTTGTACGCAAGGAAAGACGGATAAGAAAGACATTGAAAGGTACACGGGATGTGGATAGACTTATGCTATTTGAGCTTTCATTCCCACCACTCTGGGGAGAAAGAGCGTAGGGGTACGCTCTTTGTTCCCAGTGTACTGTACCCATGGGGACAAAGAGTGTAGGGGTACACTCTTTCTCCCCTGTGTAACACAGAAGCCCCACGTACTTGTAGCCAGTTACGGCTATAGTGTATAATCAGTTATGGCCTTCTTTCAGCTGAGTTGTAGACAGTTACCAAGGAGATACATGTATAACCAGTGATAAACTAGTCATGGCTTTGTTATACCTTGTTGAATGAATTCTCAATGTACCTCAGGGTTCTAGGCAGTTAGTTGCAGCTAGTACATGTATGTATCCAGATATGGCCTTGTGATACCTAGTTATACAGTAGGGTTCTAAACAGTCACTACAGAGTTGTAAACAGTTACAGCCAGTGTGAAGGTAGTATGGCCTCATTATACCTTGTTATGGCATGGATCTAGACAGTTAGTACAGAGTTATAACTGGATAAGAAGACATTGAAAGGTTCTTGTCGGCCGTGCAACGCAGCTAGCTAGCTGAGAGGTAGGTCTCACCGGGTGGTCGGCATCTAGCTCTGCCCCGTAGCTGAGGATCTGATTGGCAAAGCGATCCAGGTCCTTGATACGCCGAGGGTACCAGGGGACTGTGAGGGGATTGCATCACCTCATGCGATATAAACACACACACATGCACACATACATGTACATGCACGCATAGATCACACACACACATTGTACACACACACATGTACACTGCACACACCTTCACACACACACATGCATGCGTGCACATACATACACACCTACACACATAAACACACATACACACGCATGCACACACACACACCACACCTTCATCCTTGGTGGGCTCTCGGGTGAAGATGGTGACAGACGAGGCCTTCTCCTTGAGTCGTCCCACCAACTCATCCCTCCTCTCAGTCGGACACTCACAGTCCACGAAGAAGTCATACTGGTGGCCTGGGCAGTTCTTTGAGGGGCGAGACTCAATGTGGGACATGTTGATGCCCATGTCCTGTGTGTGTGTGTGTGTGTGTGTGTGTGTGTGTGTGTGTGTGTGTGTGTGTGTGTGTGTGTGTGTGTGCGTGTGTGTGTGTGTGTGTGTGTGCACACGTGCATGTGTGCATGCGTGTGTGTGTGTGTGTGTGTGTACATGTATGTGTGTGTGTGTGTGCGTGTGTGTGTGTGTGTGTACATGTATGTGTGTGTGTGTGTGTGTGTGTGTGTGAGTGTGTGTGCGTGTGTGTGTGTGTGTGTGGTGTAGTTGAATGTGCACGTGTATGTGTGACTCTTAAGGTTTTGTAAACAGGTCTGTACTCTAACTTAAACCCTTCGATGTAGTGTCCGTCTAGTCCTGCAGCAAGTTTGTTTTACTGGATGTATACTTATATACTTAAACCCTTCGATGTAGTGTCTGTCTATAGACTTGCAGATGTGTAAACAGGTCTAGAGCCCTTTTTAGGAGATCTGTATGCTCTATTCTGAACACTTAAAGAAGACCCAGTTGGGTCGAAACATCGTGTATGAAGTTTCATCAAACATCCATTTCGCAATCCCGAGACGGTCATGGGCAATGTATAGCTCTATACTGGTACATGTAGCTAGCTTCATATATATGTACTTACATGTATGTACATGTACTTAATGGCGGTGTTTAAGAATGCATGTTCACTTATCCTGTACAACTTTCTATAGCCGGATCCCATAGGATTGCCGCCTCTCATATATTGCAAACTGAGATCTGAAGCGATACCCTCTATCTGTTCACTACATCCGGCAACATCTCATCTTCATACATGTATATATCGAAAACATACATGTACATGGGTAATGAGAGAGTACTTACAGTTGGAATTGGCTGGGTCCTACTGGTAAGTGCTACTACGTAGCGGGTTTAGTGGCTATATACATGTAAAGCTTGCCTACTGCTCCTCTGCCAAGGGGCTCCAGTAGCTCAGTTGGTAAGAGCATCTGACTAGTATTCAGAAGGTCCTGGGTTTAATCCCCAGCTGGGTCCTGTTTCTTTCGGGATTTCTTTACTCTCTCAGAAAGCTATCATCTCTTGAAGAGTTCGCAATGTAATGTACGAGTAGCACAGTACATGTATCACAGTATACTTGTGCACGAGTTTACATTTCCCTTCTCACCTCAAAAGGCTTGAGAGCCTTAATGAGCGCCCCCTTCTCCTCCCTGAGTGAGAACAGCAGGGAAGTGTCCGGTCCCCCGTCCACCCCAGTGGGGATGTAGGAGTCGCCGTTATCTAGTTTGGCCATCTTCTGTGGTGGAAGTTCTGGAGGTGCAGCGTCCATTTTCAAACGCTCTGACTTAGAAAGCTGGCAGGAAATACATACATCGTACATTAATAAAATAACATATGCAATACATTAATATGCAATACATTAAAGAGCATCTGACTAGTATTCGGAAGGTTCTGGGTTTAATCCCCAGCTGGGTCCCGTTTCTTTCGGGATTTCTTTACTCTCTCAGAAAGCTATCAGCAAAGACTATGAATTAGCAAAACATACCTACATACATATAGAGTACTGGGCCAGTCTTGTTCCCAGCCCACAATCAAAGGTTAAATGTCGCTTAATGTAAGCATAGATAATACTATGATGTAAGCGATCTTTAGCTGACATTTCGGCATACTTACCAGTCTCGTTCCCAGCCCACAAATCAAGGCTTAGGATCCCACCAAATACAGTAAGCGATTCTCAGCCTTGATTATGGACTGACAAAGAGACTTGGCTTTACCAGTTGTGATACGGCATCAGGCTACAGGCTAAAACTGCTTGCAGCCACACAGAATTTTCGCGTTAAAAAAGGGCAGTTTAGTGCATATATATATGCCAGAGAAATACATACATCACTTTACAAAGACCTTTTGCGAGGAAATAGTAACCGCTAACCTTGTTACAGGTACAGTTTAGCCAACTTACAAGAGAGGAGAAACGTCCTGGAGAGCAGACAGTGATCGATTGGGGGTGGAGCGATCATGTGATCGCAAGGTCAACATACGTCACTCCGTCTACCCCGCCCACTCTAGGTACCGGAAGCCGTACCAGAGATACTGTACGTCACGTTATGGACTTCCGTTCCACTGCAAGGACACACTGTCTGACATAATCTATTCACACAGCACAACTCAGTATAATCATGACTCACAAAGGATTCTGCGGTAGCTATACAGACAGCTGCAACAGATCTTTTTAATAATACCATGCCAACTCTCCAATGCATACATGTACAATTCTTTATACTTATCCTCAAAATTACATACAACTACAGAAACAAAAAAATACCTATTAGCAGTAGCTAACTAAGAGACTAGGAGCACTCAAACTAAAACAAACACTATCTAGCTAACACATAGCTACGTACACAGTAATGAACTATAGCCGCATACTCTCGGTATGATAGTTATATATATAGACATGCAAACTCATGTCTCTAATGGCAGGCCATAGTTGCATAATTAGTTAAAGACAGTTTGTCTCTTCAGTGCATCTTGCAGCACTCCCATCTCATAGTAGATGTCCCTTGCATACTCTTCTACTGCTCTACAGCTGTCCAGCACCTCAATGGATTGGGTGTAGGGGTCGTATTTCAGGCCAAAAGAGCGAGGAATACTCTTGGTAAACTCTCTGGAAATAAGGCAATATAATAGCAAATAGCTAGACCATACGTGTGGTAAACTCTCGGACTGGAAGTAAGGCAATACTATGAATGCTAATCAACATTTCAGTAGCTAGATTGTATGTGTGGTAAACTCTCTGGAAATAAGGTAATATTACAATGGCTAATCAACATCAGTAGCTAGATCTATACGTACGTCTAGCTATTTCAATAATTGCTAAAGCTAGCTAGCTTCAGCAAATTATGCTAACTCATTATTAAAATAGCTAAACGTCCCTATTGGTAGTAGCTAATTAAGCTTCTTAGGGTTTATAAAGCAATGCAAAACACTGTTCATAGGCTCACTGACTACTCAGCTTGTTTTCTTTAGGAAAAAAAACACACTACATGTAGCTAGTTCGAAAAAGCTGGGGTGTGGAGCCTAGAAATGAGGATAGCTACACTTAGCTACTCTTACGTACATCATTCTATCCCTCATGTCAGTGAGACTCTGGGCTACGAAGAAGACAGGCTGTATGTCAACGTCAGGGTACGACTGAACCAGAGCCTGAGAGATGTCGAATTCTTTGCGCTCGACTTCATCTGAGAGACAGCGCTATACATGATGGAAAAGACAGGGGGGGCTGCAAGTAAAAAAATCCTGGGACAGCTGGGTATACGAGAATAGTAGCAGTAATAAACTGATAGTCGACTATACATAGCTTATTTACAGCTGTATCATCGGAAGTATGCAATGTAGGTACTATCCATGTTGAACCGGGTTCTCTTTCTATCAACCCTACTCCATAGTCCTGTCGAATAATATATGTGCTGGTCGGAAATCAGCAACATACTTAGCTCAGAGAATAATATAATTTATATCTAGCTAAAATTTGCTTATGATACTATACAATGTGAAGTTTTGAACAAAACAATGGGCGACTTACGACTAATTCACGATTGCTTGAGAGTAAACTTGCACCATAAACTTTGGGTTTTCCATCCTCTTGACAAAGGCCAAACTCCACTGTGAACCAGTACAACTGTATCAATATACCACACATGTGGAAAGAATAATGGATTACAAACTGCACTAGCTATACATGAAGCAACATTAATCAAGGATTTATTGGGCATTATAATCATCTTTTATAATTACCAAGTTAAACTTACTGCAGCCAACTTGTCAATCCACTCATCAGACAAACCCAAGGAGGCAAGGCCAATTTGCTGTGCAGGGTAAAAGTTACAAACTGTGAACTCAGCAGACCACATATTATTAATTATGTACAAACTTCCACACTTGAATATTAAGTTGAACAAACATGACATGCCAGATCTTCTGTTACTGTGCTCACTTTCTGATTCCTTCACCTCAGCCACTACTCACATACTTTATTCCTAAATATTTATTATGTAGGTGTATATATAACAGTTCTCGGCAAGCTACATATGCAAAACTTCAACATATGAGTCACTGCATCTATGGGTCTATTTGTCAGTACAATAATCATAAGTCCAGCCTTACTTATACCCAGGCATTCCAACACAGATACCAACCTCATGATTTTATAAGCTCACTGTATATACAGTCAACTCTCCAAATAGCAGACACTTTGGTATGACAGGTACGTACAACAGTATTGAATTAGTCATGTGAGACGTATATAACAGTAAAAAAGGAACTATCACATTGACAAGGGGTTTGCTGTCTGAGTTGCAGAGGGAGTTCAAGAATGAAAACACAGCTGTGATGTGTCAGTAATGGTAATGTGTTTGCACGTTCTCGACTAAATGCGGAAAACAATCTATAATCAGTATCCATGCATGTAATGTGTTTACAGATTGGAAGCTTAAACAAAAACTCTCTAGTTAATATTTGACGTGTGCATATACTGTACTTACCTGGGAGAATTGTGCTAGTGTGGGATCACAAAACATTGGGACATGGCCCATCACCTCGTGGCAAATGTCACTACGGGAAAATAGTGCAAAGTACATATTAGCTGAGTACACATGTTCAGTAAGACATGTATAATTTTATTTGAAAATGAAAACACAGACTCTGAGGCCAACAAAAATACAGTGTCCAAAGAGTACGTAATACGTACATAGTCCTGTTCAGTGAGACTATTTTATTTGAAAATGCAAACTCAGACTCTGAGGCCAATTATTTAACAACTATACTACTGAATGCCTTAAAGTGTCCAGAAAGTACATATTATGTCCATTGTTGCTTTCACTAAGACAATTTTATTCAGAAATACAAACACAGACCCTGAGGCAAACGACGATACTACTGAATGCCAATTGGTTTGAACTCTTTGAACGCCATGGGCACATTTATGTGCCCATATAAAATAGAAAAAACATGTACTTTATATTAACGCCTAATATAAAAAGGCCAATATAAATTCACATAAGCCTTATGGGTCTATTAAAACTTGGCTGGGAAAGAGTTAAAGTGTCTATCCCCTGATGATCAGAATTCCTCAGTGCCGAGGTCAGATTTGAGAGTCCACCTATACTGTAATGTCTATGGTTGTAATCGGTGTTGTTTTAATATGGGCTCACATAATATAGTTTAGTAAAAAATAGTAAAAAGAACAAAACTTTAGTTTCAGTTCTAGTTGGCCAATTTAAATGAATGAACGGGTTAATAAAACACTTTTTAGTATTAGTTTAACCATCAACTAAATGGGCTGTAGATTATTCCCAACCTTGAAGGTCTAGTTTTAGTTAGTTAACTAAATCTGTTTCTGCCCCTACGAAAACACTATTTTTGTTAATGAAACACTACTTTGTTAACTAAAACAACTCTAACGAAGGGCTGACTCACGGTTCAGGGGTGAAGAAAGGGCTAGAAGAATGCCTGATATATTGAGACGTGGGAAACACACGAAAAGCCAAACACGCTAGAAAATCTCTAGGAGAAATCCATCCCACCACTGGCCACAGCTGCCAGCCTGTGCGACTCCGCAAGTATCTTGAGATGTCCTCCAACTGGGGAATATTGTCCTCCCTGTAAAAATGCCAAACATAATATTATGTTCACATTTAAACAATAGACTACTTCTGAATATAGTTACAGGATAAGCGGTGTTAAAAATGGAATGAAAATATCCTCTGTGCATTGCAAAGGAGCATTGTGCATAGTCATAAACTTTGTGTGCAGAGGGGCATACACCCAGGTGCATGCATAGATGCAACATAATATAATTATTGCTGTGTAATACGCAATGCTCACTTGTAGTTGCATGCCTCAAAGAGTTTGGGGAACTGTTCCCTGTACTCTTTGCATGCTTTGGTTGGGTAGAGTGCTGTCTGGGCCCTGAAAACCACTCCCCTGCAAAAAACAATCAATCATTCGTAGATATACTATCTCTCGCTTGAGTAATAATTCATACTGAGACCCTGTTTTGAATTTCTATGTATCCTTTAGATTCAGCCAAGCTAGATCTCAAACTGATATGGTGATTGGTGGAGGTGTGTGGCAAAATTTGCTACACCATAGTTTATAGCTATGCCAGGGAAACAGAATTCAAACTTCGGCTAAAAGAAATTAATTATTCTACAAACATAGCTAATCTATTGTAATGAATAATCCCAGTATACCAGGTATTTTAGGCCAGCGTGAACTACTAACCACGTTTTTATTTCGTCTTCGGTGTACTGCACTCTTGGAATGGGATTTCCACTGTAGTGATCGAAAGAGTAAACCATTGTTGATGTGGCGTACGTAGCTACGTGCATTATGTCTATATATATATACATCTCCACACATATAGGAACGGCCTTAATTCTTAGCAAAATCATAATATTGTTGAACCACTATTGCAGTGGAACCTGTGATAATAGACTCACTTATACCAGGAGCGTATCGAGCCGGTGAAGGCTCAATGCACTCCTGCAGGTATCTACATTACTTAATTTACAAAAGTCCATGTGGTCCCAAATAATAAGTTCCATGCATGCCTAGCGCTACTTGATTCACAAGTTGTGGTATAGAACACAGGGTGAAAGCTTGCATGGGAGAGATGATAGAGTATGTATTGCGTACTATTTATGGTTGTAAGCCAGATCTGCAATGAACTTCCTTCTCTCTTCGTACACTTTGTCACCATAACCCTGGGAAAGGGATTATATCTATGTTAAAAATCAGATTCTGTCCTCAAACCGTACACACAAAGCTAGTATAATCTCACGCCTAGTTTTGTACGAATAGAGCCTGATACATATATAGTACGTTTGGACATGCTCAGGAATTTAGAGACTAGCTATATATATATAGCAGATACTACATTAATGTATGTGCTGTAATTTTGTTCATCAGTTAAACACTTTCATCCTGTTCGGTTCTAGAGTGTAAGATCTGGGATTAAAACAAACGTAAATTTTGAATTTGTGACCTTCTCAGGGAAAGCTGACTATCTGTAGCAGCCACACGATTATACCACCTTGAGGTTGATCGCTGTTAAATTTAGATAGGTATCCAAAGACAACTACAGGTAGTTTTACAACATAGCAAAGGCCAATTAGGCAAACAGATGCACATGCACAAGCTGACATTATTTATACCATCTGAGGTTAGCCAGCTGTCAAATTTAGATAGGTATTCATAGGTAACCACAGGTAGTTTTACAAAACATAACAAAGGCCAATTAGGCAAACAGATGCACATGCACAAGCATTATTTATTACTCGTAGCGGAGCGGCCGAAGGCCGCGGAGCGGAGAGTACTATTTTGGGTTTGTAATGTAATGTAATGTAATGTAATGTAATGTCACAATAGGTCACGTAGTGGTTACTAGTTTGGGTATAAAGTACTCTCTTATGGCAGCTCTTTGGAGACGGTGTAGTTGGTTGCAACGGGTAGTTTCTTGGCTGGAGAACTGGTAGTTGCAGGTTCGAATCTGGGTAAGGATGTTTTTTTTTGTTTCTTGTTTTCTGTTGTGTTTTGTTGCTATGATCTGTTCTATTGCATATTTTGCAGTATGTAATAATAGTTAGTACATTCTGGAGTATTTCACAGCATAAGGAGTGATGACTTGGTTGTGAGATAATCAGCCATGCCTTTGGGAATAGTGGGTACTTATTGGGCTCTACTGACCACCTCAGGTAAAATTGTAGACCTATGTTAGTGGTTAGGGGATAGATAGTAGTGTAGCTTACTTTTTTCAGACATGATTTTTTTCTGTTGTGTTTTGTTGTCATGATCTGTTGTATTGTGTATTTGGTAGTATGCATTGAATTAACGAGAAGAATGATAATGTCTACATATATTATGCTACAATGAACACGTGTCCACAGTCCACATACACCTGGCCCCTGTCGTATTCTAATTGTGACTGTATTAAAGAACGGCAGACTATAACCACTTTTGCCACTGTTACATACACACCTATATATTTTTTTCCAATTCCAATCTTACTGTCATTAACCCTGTAAATTGCAAGATCGCCCAATTTGACTGCTCAGATAGACAACAAACAGACACAGCCAATCACTTCACCCGCCACATAGGCACAGTGTAAATGCTATCAATGGAACAGGCACAGAGGTGCCCTACCCCCCCCCCCCCCCCCCCCCCCCCCCCCAGTAAATACTTATATACACTAAGAGACCCTTCCTACTATACATCTATACCTATTAACACACGGGCGCTCCGCTGCGAGTTTTTAGATCTCTCAGATCATTTTCAACCACCAAACAACCAACTAGGTACTAAATCTACACATACAGCTACCTTGACCACCATGCATCCAACCCACCATCCCAACCTCCTCACTGAGTCATACCAACCAGGGATTAATCAGCACTCACTGCAATACCCCCCCCCCCCCCCATCCCACACACACACACAAACAGACATATTCAAACAGCAGGGGGGTGAGGGGGGGCGCAGCCCCCCCTCCTTTAAAAAAAAAAAATAATAATAAATTTATTAAAAAAATTTAATAAAAAATATATAAAAATTACTAAAAAGTTACAAACAAGGATAACAGTCACACTTGACCACACACCAGATCGGCCGAAGGACCAGACTCCCCATTTCAGCACATGCTCACACCCGAGCAACGCGAGGGTGTGAGTATACGTGCTGATATGGGGAGTCTGGTCCTTCGGCCGATCTGGTGTGTGGTCAAGTGTGACTGTTATCCTTGTTTGTAACTTTTTAGTACCATCTGAGGTTAGCCAGCTGTCAAATTTAGATAGGTATCCATAGGCAACTACAGGTAGTTTTACAACATAACAAAGGCCAATTAGGCAAACAGATGCACATGCACAAGCATTATTTATACCATCTGAGGTTAGCCAGCTGTCAAATTTAGATAGGTATCCATAGGCAACTACAGGTAGTTTTACAACATAACAAAGGTCAATTAGGAAAACAGATGCACATGCACAAGCTGACATGTATTTATACTATCTGAGGTTAGCCAGCTGTCAAATTTAGATAGGTATTCATAGGCAACCACAGGTAGTTTTACAACATAACAAAGGCCAACTAGAAGTCTCTAGCAGAGACATACCCCGCGGTGCATAATTCACAACTTGGAGCTGGCAGGACTGCAGACTGGGCTGATCGAGTAGTTGGCAGAGTGTACATGTATATCACTGGCTAGCTGTGTATCCGCACGCAGAGTGTACAGCGCTCGTGTACGCGTATTATATCTGTATATCCTATGGGAAGTGGTGGGCGTGACTGATTGCCAATATGAACACGTGACCAGAGTCCGTATATGCCCGGCCTCTATCGTATTCTAGTTGTGACCGTATTAAAATGGCAGAATGCACCGTTGTTAAATAAGAAAGAGCTGTAGATACAGCGAATGGAACCGCTTTGGCGACTATCAGGTACACACCCGGCCATTTTTTTTTTATTTCAATGTTACTGTCGTGTTTAGCAATCGTTTAACCCTGTAAATCGCGAGATAGCCCGATTTTTGAGTGGACAGACAACAGATGGACAGACGGACGGACGGACGGACAGACAGACAGAACCAATCGCTTAACCCCGCCGCATACGCGCGGGGTAATTAGGCAAACAAATGCACATGCACAAGCCAACATGCATTTGTTTATAGTAACAACACTGGCACAGACAAGACATGCTGTTTTCTAGTACAAGCCATATAAGCACAATGTTTTCTTATACAGGCTGTAGTATATACAGGACTTTCCATAATGATTCCGTCAAGCTCTGACATTCAAAGTTCCTGTGTTGAATAGCTTGGGTCTAGAGTAGGGTAATGTAAGTTGTCGCACCATCAGATCTTGTAGAAGATTGGTCCTGATTGCAATTGGAGAAATTAACAGACATACACACCACCCAGCAATTACGCTTGTATACCATAGTTGTAGTGTGACAGATTAGGATCTTTGATGTGTTTAGTTTGCTAATAGACGGAATGGACACCCCCTTTTATACCTGTGTGTGTGTTAATAGGTGCTAGTGTTAGGTATTTTGTTTGTCTCTGTTGTAGTAGGTGTGATTTCCGTTGCTAGGTCCTTTTGTATTTAAGTGTGTGGTATTGTACAGTGTTTGTCTTCAGTCCTCCATCAGTATCTGGTTTTGGTGTTGAAAGTAGAGAGCGCGGTCCGCTACATGTAGGCACCGCTATAGTGTTCATGTATTAGGTGGTGAGGGCATACACGTATACTTGAGGGTTGCTGGGCAACTGTGGTCTGTGAAACAATTAGTAGGTACTATATGTATTAGTTAATTTAAACGGTCACTTTGGGTGAGGGGAGATTAAAGTCCAAGGTGAAGCTGAGTATTACATACGACTGTGTGAGAGTACAAATCCCATACACCTTGGAACGTATGGTGCAAATATAACAACTAGTACAACAGCCCCAGATGGTTGGCTTTTGCCGACTCAGATGGTCACAATTGTGACAGTTTAAATAAGCTACAACTCACTGCATGATCAGAAGTCAGCTCATGGCCAAACTTGTGCAGGTTGGTGCAGCATTTGTAAAGCTCAGCAATGGTTCTAGGAAACCAGGGTACCTCTGACTCTTTCTTTCCATCTTTGGAACTTAGGCTTTCAGGTCCACTTATGGGGCTGGAAGGAATTGTAACGCCACTAGAAATTTCCTTCAGCTGCGTGATGAGTTGATCTAATGTCTGTTGTTGCTGCTCTGAAGAGACTTGCGGAAAACCACAGTCCAGGAAATAATCACGCTTTGCAGCTGGATCACTCCGAGATTGACGAGACTCAATGTGCTTCAGAGAGACGCCTAGTTCCTATATAGTGATAATAGTTCAAAAAATTAATGGTAACTAGCCAAATTCTATATTAATATATAATTCATGACTGTAACAGAGATTTCCTAGGAAGCCTTGTAGGAGAGGGAGGAGCCCTTTAGTCTAGAAATGCATCTACAGACCTCCATGAAATAGCTAGTAAATAGGGGCAGTTATTCATTGACAAATCAGGCCCTGCAACCAAAATTCAAATCAAGCTCGTTAAGGTGTTAGAAACAACAAATTCAAATCAAGCTACCAGACCGTTAAAGCAAGGGGGAGGAGTGACAGTCTGGGCATGCAAGATCCTAATGTAGCATGCAAGATCCTCTTACAAATGAAGACTAATCAGTGCAACTGTTTAACAGCTGTTACAATGCAGGTTACCTAGTCAACGAGGATGTGAATAAGTATAGTTGGCATGTACTGTGTACATTGCAGTTCCCTTTGAACAGCAGCTGCACACTGTTTAATTGGAGTTCTGTTATGATAATACACATAACATGCGAGATCATTTTACAAACCACTGATCATTGCAAACCTCAGTAACAGCAGTTACCAGGCAACCTAATGTTACTGAATGAATGACTAAGTACAGATGGCATCTGCACATGCTATTTAATTGGCCTTATACATGTAACATGCAAGATCAGGTTACAAAACTAAAGATCAGTACAAACCTCAGTAACAGCAGTTACTAGGTAGGTAACATACTGTTACTGAATGAATGACTAAGTACGGATGGTATGCACTGTGAATTGCAGTTCCCTTTGAGCAACAGCTGCAATGACATTTGATGAGGCCAGCGTGTAAGAGCCCCATATTAGCGACTTGGCTCTTCACTCGATTCTTTTTGTCTTGCTGGGTACATATGTCATACCAAAACAATACACGATATACTTGCAGCCTTGCATGCTATAAATTTCTTGAACCACGTGTGTGTAATACATGCATGCGAGGCTTCAGTGACAGCAGAACAACAGGATAATAAGGTTTGTTACAAGACCAGCAAGACTCAGACCCATTTGATTAACGATTGTTTCAGCTAATAGCTAGACACACATATTATGTCATTTATTTCCTGGAGTTGTAAACGTCTTGTGATAGATTGAAATTCAGCTTATGGACTTGCGTTATATTAGATTCATTATAAATTGTTGTTCGCATACACGTTCAGGATCATTCGGCTATTTTTGTGTGCATGTGTGTGTTCCCATTTACGCTACCTGATGTACTAAAGCCAGTTAATTGCACGTTCAAGAATGCGCATAAGACTTAATTAAATTAGTGAATGTGGAGTAGTACTATTACTGTATGAGATCGCTATACGGCTATAGAGACGAATGGTGACCGCCCCAAGCTTGCGAACGCATCTTCTCCCAGCAGAAAAGGTTGCAGTATACTACTCTGATCAACGGTCGGATGATCGTATCCCAACTTCTGAATGCCAAATAGCACTGCCGATTTCACCCCATCCACAGGAATCTCTCGCTATAGATGCTTCACCAACGCTTTCGAAGCCATCCTTCCACCACATGCACAATGCGTGTCCTGGGCTGAAAATTTTGCATGCGTACTAATGCCATTCTGCAATCTGATTGGTCACGAGTTAATTAATAAGTAGGCGTGGCCTACAGTCAAAGGCTGATATGTTAATTATGCCCAGATGCTGAAACGTCTAGCTAACGAACTAGTCCCGCGGGCGGGCCAGACGATAATTTCTGGCCCGCGAGACTACTAGCGAACGTGAACGTGAACGAAGAAGATCGCGAACGTACGAGAAGGTTCACCCGCCGCGGGCACAGTGGGCATGGGCGGGTACCGCCGCGGGGTGGGTACCTTTAGGGGCGCGCGCATACTGTACACAGCGAATACGCAAATGCAGGGTGTGTAGTTGTGTAGTACATGGGGATTTCCCACCAGTTGCATGAGCTTCATGATCTGGATAAAGATTCGCCAAAGAGTGACGTGTACTCTTATGGAGTTGTAAGTTAGCTGTACATAGTAGGCTACAATTTACTGCATGTAACAATGTATTATTTCTTTGTAGGTAGTTCTGGAAACCTATATATACATGGTATATGAAGGCCTTCAGTGCTAAATGGGAGGGCCAGAAACTGATTAGCATTAGGAGAAATCTCTTTAATGCTGCCATATCTTATTCCCCCCTCTCCTCTCTCTCTTGTGTAGACTATAAGCATGTGATGGATGATAAGTTGAAGGACATGAGTTACAGACGATTGCAGACTGCACTGCTGGGGAGCTTGCTCCATATCTACGAAACCTGTTAAGATTGTCACTGAAACACTCAGAAAGCATATCAAAAGGCCTGCCACTGACCAAGTAAGATATTATATTTTAGAATTCAGCTAACTGTAGTCCTGCAATGCGATTGGTTAAGAGCGTGGGTCATAAATCACTTATTACCCACGCTACTGTGGATTATAAGTGCCTGTAGTAGGTGTTGTCATGAATATGCGTCTATGGTAACGTGCCTGAAGCTGTATTCTAAATAACTTAGACGGCGAGTGCGCGGGATCTATGGGATTTAGAAGCCCTCGGGGCCCTTAGTAGCGTCTTCGCTTCGCTCGGACGCTACAGCCTCGGGCCCCTCGTGGCTTTAAATCCCATAGATCCCTTGCACTCGCCGTCTAACTATTATATATTACTTCTATGATCACGCGATTTGCAATCACCATGCATTATGTATCTCGAATTATATAGGTTATGTCCTACGAACTTTTGTTGACAAGGCATCCACGGATCAAGACTGTACTCTCTATAAAACAACAGTCTTATGCATATATACTCCTTTAGCTTGCTATAATAATACATGTTCAGCCAAACAGAGGTTGTACATGTATGCTGCTTATCTCACCAGTTTTAAAAATACCACGTTAGCTTACCATAATTATTATAGTATATTACCTGTATATCTATGTATATAGATGCTGACATATATGTCTGCATGCACGGTTAGCCCTTGAATGCAGGACTTATTCTTGGCTTGCTGACTTATAATTATATCAGCTATACATTAAGGTTTAGCTGGGCCTTCAGAATAGATCAATCCCAGGTAATTAAATGAGCCCAACCCTTTCCCAGAGAATAAAGCGCCTTCCGTACGTAGCTGCCGCAGCGGTACCTGCTCATACCCGCTGTGCCCGCGGTGGGTGAACCTTCTCGGCCACCGTACGAACGCGAACATGTATACGTACGCGAACATGAACATAAACATAAACATGACAACAGGGCTGTAGCCACTGGTCCGGTTGGTCCGGTTTTCACCGGACCACTTTCCGGAGCACCAATGTTGTCGCGTGACGCGCCAGGTGTTCAATTATCAGTAGTCTATCAAGCGCTAGCAGTAGTATTCACAGTTCAACAGATATTAGCTGATATTGTAGCAAACAGCTATTGCAGCAACTTAGCACGTACTTAGCTTTTCATAGTTTTTCCACAGAGCCATTTCCGGGAGGGAGGGTCTCGCTCGATAGATTAAAATTGCGCATGCGACCGACGATGTCGTGGAGAAGTCCCTTTTACTTTCCGCGCATCATTTTCGGCCCCTCTCAAGCGCTGTGAGATAACTAGCGAGCACTAATGGGTAAGCATTGCAGCATGTCATCCAGCTACTTTACTCAAATATTGCATCAGAAACGATCTTAGAAGGCCTAAAATTTTCTGGGGGAGTATGCCCCCAGACCCCCCTCGCTAGCGCGCTTCGCGCGTTTTCACACGCTGCGCTTGCTCCTGAGAATGGCCAACCGGACCACTTCAAATCTCGTGGCTATGGCCCTGGACAATGAACATGAAAAGGAACGGCCACTGTACTACACACATCTACGTACGCTGAACTACTAATAATAGTTTCAGCGTATTTAATATATGTACCTGAAAGACGGCGAGAACTTTGATGAGGTCTCTTACATCTTGCGAGAGCGTGAGAATCAGCGACGGCGAGGCCATATTGGCGTCCTACGAATCTCAGCGATACAGTATAGCGGAGCTAATTGCCTATCTATGCACCTACGCAATCGGAAATAATTAGGCGATAATTGGCGCCATCTCCGCAGTATACAGTCTCGCGAGACCACATTCGTTAATGACTACGCTAGCCTCGACCCCAGCGCTTGCAGGAAGATAAAATGCTTTTTCTTCCTGCAAGCGAAAATAAAAAGCCGGGACGGCTGGGTTTGAGGCTAAAAACTACAGACAGCAGATCTTAAATATCACACAATTAATACACTATTACAATCTGAGCCATAGAGAGCCACATGTCATGTATATATATACAATAGCTATACCTATTTTACATCACAACCAAAAAGAGAATCAGCTATCAAACCTAAGCTACGAGTGGCTCTCAATTGTAGTCTACTCTACTCAACGGCAGCGTGTACCACATCTAGCGTATAACTATCCCAAGGAGCCACCTTCTTCTTCATCCAAAATTTCCCACTTGGGCTTCCCGACGGAAGAAAAGCGAGGTGGGTTACAATTTCAGCCCCGTCATCTGGAGTCCCTGGGGCATTGGCAACTGTCATCTCAGTTTTGCACCAGCCGGGACAACAGGCGTTTACGAGGACATCCGTTTTGCCAAGACGATCAACTACCTTTTCTAGTACTCTAGTTAAGGTTGTAACGGCAACCTTGGATAAGGCATACGGTGTGTCAAAGCCAGGAATTTTATCCGGCCAACCCTTTTCGCGATGGCTTCCATCCGCTACATTTTTTACAAACTGGTCCATGAGGTCAACCAGTTGTGCTTCGGTTAGATCGGGGTCTTGGAATTTCTCCTGCAAGTTTTTTTGCAGAATAGATATGTGGCCAGATGAACCGGAAACGTTGACGATCCTCCCATGGGGACGAACTAACGGTAGGAAAGCACGGCACATATTCACCACGCCAGTGAAGTTGGTGCCTATAGTGGCAGTAACTTGCTCTATGTTTGGAGAGGTTTCTCTCAGTTGATAGTCGATTGCAGCGTTGTTAATTAGTATGTCCACGCCACCGTACTTATCACCGATATACCGCTTCAGCGCTTCAACAGACTCGATGGAAGTTACGTCCAGCTGGTGGAATTTCGGTTTCAGGCCATCAGCTTCAAGTTTCGCAACCGCTGCAAGACCCTTACTTACGTCCCTCGCTGTCAAATAGACTTCACCCGAGAATTCCTCGCACAATTTTTTCACTGTGGCAAATCCAATGCCTTTGTTCGATCCAGTAACGATTGCAACCTTTGCTGATGCCATGATCGTGAACTAGGCCGAACTCATCCACTAGCGACTCCGGGAGGTCAACTAACTTTTGACCTTTCACGCGCTCGATCGCTCGATCACGCAAAGCGCAACCATGATAGATAGATAGATAGATAATGTACCGCGGGAGCGTGGTTTGCACCCACCTAACTATATTAACGTTCATGTAAGGATGCACTTCGACAAAAACAAAGGAAGCAAGCTACAACTCACACCGCAATGCGTTCACAGACTACCTACATGTACGCATAACAGCCCAATGCATTTCGGGGTAGCTAGCTACATATCACAGTGCAGTGTTTATGGAGAACATCCTGGGTAAGGAGATGTAGGAAGGACGGTCTCCGTAAACGCACTGCAGTGTGATTTGTAGTTACCCTGTAATGCATTGGGCTGTGATGTATATTGGGAGGTGTGCATATCAGTGATATACCACCTGCTATAATTATATGGAAGAGGTTTTTGGGCCTGATGGGTATACATAAACCTCCCAATACAAACAAGTGGTATAGCAATGATATTCCCCCATAAACCTCCCAATACAAGCAAGTGGTATAGCAATGATATTCACAGATTGGGTACATTTCATATGTTATAAATTTGATGAGGTGTAGATGTACATCTGCCTGCCGTTTCCATAGCAGCACGACCACGTGGCACATTCCATGCCCCTAGCGGCCTGGATGTGGGTTGCTTGGCAACTTTGGCTTCTTAATTCAGTTGTGTGAGAAGGATGGTCACAGTTGCCAAGCAACCTCTAGGCCTGGCACACCTGGGATATGTAAATTCACAGCAGCCATACATATCACTAGGAATCTAAAACCCACCCATGTATTCTTCATGAATATTCAGATACAAGGCGCTTGATCAATTAGTGATCAAAAGTAATTGCTAGTGTGAAAAGCAGTAAATTGTGCAGGGGTTGCAAAATGTCAATTTCCTATTAATTCACAAAGCACACTAGTGCATTATGCGAAAGATGTCAGATGAAGAATGATTTAGCTACCAAGCAAAGGCTCTAAGGAATCCTACAGGGAGGTTGCTGAAATGGTGAGTGAATGTGGACCCGCAGAACGCTTTGTTTGATGAGACAGGGGATGTATCAGTGCGAAAGTCTCCAGAAAATGTAGGCTATACCCCAAAATGCCTGAAGTGATTTGTGAAGAGCATTCCACACAAGCCATGGCAACAGCCATAGCTACATGTACCGTATTGTCCCGAGCAAGCGCCCACCCCTGTGTAAGCGCCCACCCCCCAGTTTTGATAAGCCTATTGTCTGGGAGTCTCCTCCGTGTAAGCGCCCACCTTGTATTCATACCAGTATTACGCAATGCCATGCAATATGTTAACTGGTCATGCAGAGGCTAGGCTTCCTGTGGAGTACTACTGAAGCTTTACAAGGGATAAGTGCATGCATTCTTTCCAATGGCTTCATGGTAGTAGCTGAAGCAGTACAAGTAAGTGGAGGGTGGGCCCTTACACAGTGGTAACTGAGTAGTTCAAAGGGCTCCTCTGTGTAAGCGCCCACCCATAATTTTTCTAGCGTGAGCTGCAAGCGCCCATGGGCGCTTGCTCGGGACAATACGGTATATACCAGATTACGTTTGTATGAGACCAATAAATTAGTGGTCAAAATTTGTTAGTGTGGAATTCTAGAAATTCTACAAATTTCCGTTCTCTCATGCATGCAGACTCTAGCTTTCCTGTTGAGAGTCTGGTCACGCAAGACTGGTCCTGTATCACTTCTTTCCTTTGTCTGACTCGTGCAAAAACCCGCCTGTGATCATTTTTGAAATAAAGTGTAAGATGAGATCTCGGCTACATGTAGCTGCCAGGTTATATACATGTATCTCTAGCCACCTGCGGACTTCATCAGAAATTGTGTATGCGTACTAGCTATAGTTCAGTATGCTACTTCCCCCAGCTTTGATGTCCGTGTACATGTGACCAGCGTACCTGCCATCCCTCTGCTGTAACACTATTCATCAACCTCATGCACACACCAGTTTTATTCATCACCCCTTTGTGCATGTACCTTACGATACTGCCTTTGAAGAACTTCTTGGCCCCTTCCACTGTGTTGGCTCCAACTTGGCCTATTTTTAATCACTGTAAATTATTTTTGGCACACTTCATGATATACTTTCCACTGCATAAACTTTCACAGAATAAAAACTCTAGCTAGCTAGCTAATATATACTCATTTGTCATAACACAGATATTAACATGAAGCCATGCAGCTACTCTTTTTCTGCTACAACAAACATTAGTCCAGTTTCTGTTTGGCCCGACATAAGATTCGCAGAATTCAGTGAAAACTTTTCAAAGGAAATACTTTTAAACCCTGCTTCAGTGAGGGAGGTTGTAATCAGCTCCTCTGACTCTTCCAAGACTCGGAACTTTTCTGAACGATTCGAATCGAGGTGTAGATCGTAGAATTTCTCTCCTTCAGTGCAATAGATTACTATTCGTCCCCCTGAATTGAGGAGCGCTGACAGCCTAGCCACGGCTGATTTGTATTCCTCTGCAGTTGCACACGCTGGTCCCAAGCATAGGCATGTGATGATTACATCATACGGACCCTCGTATCCGAGTTGAATCGGCGGCTCCTGCGAAGCATCACAGGCAACAATAGCTTTGATGACGCTACGTAGCTTTTCCTCGCGAGTTTTCGCTTCTCGCTCGCTTTTCCCTTCCAAGTTCTGGACAACGTACCGGAAGTACGGAGACCAATCGTGCGCATCCCGATCGCCGTCTTTCCACTTCTGCAGCGTTTCTCGATTTGCTGCGGTATATTCCGACAGCACTATCTCCGAAGCGTGCAGGGCAGAGCTGATCTGCCACAGAATACAGGGACCGGCTCCAAATTCCAGAATCTTCAGGTCCCGCCGTCGCGGTGAAAAGGAAGCCCAAAATTTGTGCAACTGCTGCAGTGGGAACACGCAGTGGACCACGTTAGTGACGTCTCCGGAGTACCTCGGCTTCAAGTACGCCTCTGGATCGAAAGTATTGTGGTAACTGCTTCCGAAGCCCAACTCTGTATCACAGTCCGCTCCGCTCGTCATATTCATAAGCTTTGTTGATTTTGCTCATGAAAAGTATTACGCTATGCTATAGGATGTAGTTTGTGCAAAGCTACACTATTATATACATCACCTGTAGCTAATTGTTACGTCGCATCCTCTGTTAAATCGATGGCCTGATCGAGGCGCTCGCGCATGCCCGACTGCAGTCTCGTGACCAAGTGTCTAGTCTCGTGATCATGAGGTACGCCCACGTCATTAATGACGATGTTAGTGCCACGTCTTCTTAGACTTTCCATCCGTCAGACTAGGAACATCGTACTGGCTCTTGCAGCCGTAGCTACCTTGGAGAATGCACCAGGCAAGACTACGTTATGAGTTTATCTACTACGGTACTAGCTATGTGGGGCCAGGGTAAAGGATTTGACTAATTAATTTTGCCTCAACCTAGGGGCAACACCTTATGATCAATTCCTACCCTGTACCCCACTTTGCAGTGAAAGTGGAGAGGCCATATATGCAGTATAACTGGCAATGCTAGGCCATCACTAAAAAATTGTTGGTTTGAGGTCCGAGGAAGATTAGAATTCAGGGAAGGTAGGTAGGAAAAAATTTAATTTAACCATAATATTGAAAGCAGAAAAGGGCACAAAAGAGTTGCAAAATGACAAAAAGCCTACGCTACATACATGTACTCAGTCTACCGCAGTGTACCTGCACAAAAGAGCAGCGCGGTCATGCACGTGACCGACTGTTCGATAATTAACTTTCATTTTAATGTGTGCGCATGTGCTGACGGTTAAAATTTATTTGCAAGCCATCGAAAAATTGGGTTGGCAGAGGACCTCAAACCAACCTTTTTTTAGTGCTGGCCTTAGCAGAGGAGGTACGACAATGTCACATGCAGTAGTCAACTAGTCACATGACCAGCAAGCATATCAAGTGATCTTACAAGGAAAAGAGGTTCTGTGCACTTGTGTATCAACTTCTTGAGATTGATATAAATTAGCAAGCAATACTATCATCATTGGAAGCAGCTATAGCTACCATGCATACTTTTGCTGAGTGGCTTAGCGATATACCCTTGAAGTTGCTTAGGGGAGCCCGTTCTTCGGCTCATGATATTTGTCTTCAAAAAGTAAGTCGTTTGAGCGGCTGAGCCCCTCTGAGCAAACTAGTGAGAAAATCGAGGTTGTAGCTGCCAACTGCACTTGTATATAAACACATGCATAATAGCTAAAAGAACGCCATTAATAGAGCACAACTAGTGCATGACGTTTAATGCACAATTCAAACCTCGAAGTACCACCTCTGCTATATTAGTAACCTATCATAGCTGTGTGTAATATTATAATTAGCATACATGCATGCAATGACAGCTTAGAACACAGAGCAACACTCGCCATATGCATACCAATTTTTAAGGTTATCCTCCAACATTTCATGTTATCTCAGCTACCACAACCAGTACTTATGGACTGTATCATCACTTCTCAACCGACCCCCACGATGAAGTGACAAGGGCCCAAGTGGCTGCAGCTGCTTCAGTGGGAAACTCTTCCACTCAGCAGCTACAGAGTACCATCTTTGCTAAGATCCTCCGAAAGGAGATCCCGGCAGACATTGTGTATGAAGATGACAAGGTTACTGATGCATGTTCGGAACACTGGGAGCTCATTGATGTAGATCTTTCTTGCCCCTAGTTTTTTTTTTTTCTTTTTAGTGTTTATTTTATTGGGGTGAAAAAACTGTGGCATTTAGATTTAGGTGTTAGAAAATGCACCTACGTATGCATACACAATGTAGCTCTGTTAATTTGTCTACCGGTATGATAGCACAGCCGTTAGTCCTCCCCCTCAACTGATGTAGTCTCCCAGCCTTGTGGCGTTTCCATGATTTCAACCGGTAGTCTAAGAGCAGTTTTGCAATTAGCATGTGCCTTTTTGTAAAAAGTATAATGCATGTGGCTGCGCACATATAGTCATAACCATTGCCTATTGCTATTATTAGAAGTAATAATGTTCCTGTGAAATATGCCAAAACTTATGTAATTGGTCTGAAGTCTTTCGCCCAACACGTTATAGTGATTCGCCTGAGAAGCAGTTCCTGGCCCTATATTCTATATACTATTAAGACTCGAAATTTTTTCTTCTTTTTTTCTTAGTGTATGGCTTTTCGTGATGTGAATCCAGTCTCACCTGTACACATCCTGGTGATTCCACACAAACCAATTCCCGCACTATCACAGGCCAGTGATGATGACACAGAGGTATAGGTACTTCTGCACAATTCGTGCATGGGTCTCTTTCCCAGTTTGTGTGACACAGAGGTATAGGTACTGCTGCATGATTCGTGCATGAGTCTCTTTCCCAGTTTGTGTGACACAGAGGTATATACTGCTGCATGATTCGTGCATGAGTCTCTCCCAGTTTGTGTGACACAGAGGTATAGGTACTGCTGCATGATTCGTGCATGAGTCTCTTTCCCAGTTTGTGTGACACAGAGGTATAGGTACTGCTGCATGATTCGTGCATGAGTCTCTCCCAGTTTGTGTGACACAGAGGTATAGGTACTGCTGCATGATTCGTGCATGAGTCTCTCCCAGTTTGTGTGACAGAGAGGTATAAGGTACTGCTGCATGCATGATTCATGCGTGAGTCTCAATCTTAGTTGTGTGTGAGTGTAATAATGAGGCCAATTACATCTAAAGGTACCAATGTCATATAGTATTTGGGATATTGATTGAGTAACCTTTTAAATTACTTGCTTTATAAGTCTATATAGCACACCTTGTGATGTCTTGAGTATAACTTTATGTATAAGGTCATAAAGACGCTGTGTATTTAGATAAATATGACTATAGATATAGCTAAATATATCTTTGCAAACATCTGTAACTACCAACGGCAGTTGGAGTCCATGAGAGATTATCTATAAGGTGTTTGATATACTGGTATATGTTACTATGATCTACTAGAGAATAAATTCAGTACGATTAGAAAGGATTACAACATTAATGACAATAGTGCATTAGTATAGTGGTTCAATGATGCTCTAACGAGCTATGCATTGGTAGCTACCAGTTCTCCTAACGCTGTATACAAATTTCATTAAGCCTTCCACATACATGTAATTAGCATTTAGCACAGCTGTAATTTCATCTCTGCCCCCCCACACACCAGTGTTGTTTTAGTATGGCTTCACATAATTAGATTTAGATTTAGTAAAAAAAGCTAGTAATTAAAAAAGGTTAGTTTTGGTTTTAGTTAGTCGATTAAATAGAAAAAAGGTTACTAAAACACTTTTATAACACACACACACAATCCCAGCTGTTGGGTCACTTACTGCAGGTGGCCAGGAAAATGGCTGACCAAGAAAAATTGGAGGAAGGATATAGAATTGGTTAGTGAAGTTTTACTACAGTGCAGGCATGCAAGGTATATATAAGAGATGAGAGTAATGGTAGGCAGATTTTCCACCAAATAGTTCTCAAACTGAATGTAGTGATGCACTACTATAATACTGGCCATATGCATGATGCTGGCTTGCATATTATGTGATTCCATATTGCAATATAATCATCATTGCTCTTCCACTGTGCCACTGTAATCTCGTCTTCTGAATTAGTTCTGGTTCACTTTCATGTTATTTTTTTATGAGAATATTAGGTGCAATAAAAAGAATAGTAGGTAGATTGAAAAGATTAATAGGTAAGACTTTCAAGAAAAAAAGAATAGAATAATAGGTAGAAAAAAAATCCATCAGGGCCTAATGCTGGGCCATGGGACTTATTTTATGATTTGTTCCGGCTCGTGTGTCACTCCTGCCTCTGTTCTTTGAGCTTAAGGTGTGTATGTGTGTGTGTGTGTGGTATGTGTGTGTGTGTGTGTGTGTGTGTGTGTGTATGTGTGTGTGTTTGTGTGTGTGTGTGTGTGTGTGTGTGTGTGTGTGTGTGTGTGTGTGTGTGTGTGTGTGTGTGTGTTGTTTTACGATCTGTTCCTTGACATGTATCTCTGCAGTGATCAACAATGGGAAGCATGGCTCTCAGTCAGTCTTCCATCTCCACGTGCACCTCATGGGAGGAAGACAGTTTGGATGGCCACCAGGGTGAATCAACTCTTGACTACCGTTCCTTTACAACCATACTGAGTGCTATAGTATGCATACGTGACATGTCTTATGTACGTATATAAAAATTTCCTGAAATGCGTTACAAGGGAATTTGACAGGAAATATGGCATTCCAGGTACAGGGTAGTATAGGATAGGAAAGGAAATTCTGCCCTATCCTATACTACCCTGTACCTGAAATACCAAATTTCCTATCACATTTCTTGCAATGCATTTCAGGAAATTCCACTTTTTTTTGCTGTGCATGACTACGTACAGTTCCTTTGCAACTAGTGCTATAGTATGCATACGTGTATTATGTACACAGGTTAAATTTCCTAAAATGCGTTAGCTACAATATATAGAGGAAATTCGACAGGAAATATGGTGTTTTAAATACAGGGTATAGGGCAGAAAATCATGAAATTCTGCCCTATCCTATATACTACCTTCTACCTGAAATACCGGATTTCCTGTCAAATTTCTTTGTAACGCATTTCCACTTTTTTTTGCTGTGGTATATATACATAGGTACTGCATGTATATGTATATCATAGTGTGTGACCACATAATATTTTTTGATGACACTGTGCATGCTATAATTATACTTACAGCAAGAAAAAGGTGTATGCAGAGTCAATAATACGTACATAGACATACGAGAAGAAAAGGCTCGAATTATTATAGCACTTCCATCGTCAACAGTAGCACAATGTACAATAAGGTCGTTCTTTACATTATAGTAATTAAGCTAGTGCTCTCATGAGGCATAGCTGCATGCCTGAGAGCTGACGTCACTTGAGAACCATGATCTGTTCAAGAGGCTTCCTCTTCACGTCTGGAACAGTAGCGTCCTCAGCGGGATAGCCCACCGGTAGCAGGACCATCACCTGGATGATGGAGAACAGGTGATGATAGCATGCCCATACCAATCTGATTTACTTGGGGGGGGGGGGGGTAGTCTCGTGCCCAGACCATACCCTTCCTTGTGGGGAAAGTGGTCTGGCTACGCAAGGTCCAATTCAATCCTGGGGCTACCGGATGCACTAAAGCCAGTTAATTGCACGTGCGAGAATGCACATAATTGAATTAGTGAATGCGGAGTAGTACTATAGTATTGCTATTACTGTATGAGATCGCTATACGGCTATAGAGACGAATGGCGGCCGCCCCAAGCTCGCGAACACATCTCCCAGCAGAAAAGGTTGCAGTATACTACTCTAATCTTTGATTGTATCCCAATTTCTGGATGCCAAATAACACTGCCGATTTCACCCCATCCACAGGAATCTCTCGCTATAGATGCTTCACCAACGCTTTCGAAGCCATCCTTCCACCACAATGCGTGTCCCGGACCCCAATTAACGCCATTCTGCAATCTGATTGGTCGCATTGAGATTTTGAGACTAGCCCCCGGATTTAAACTTACGTAGCCAGACCACTTTCCCAAAATGTACACGTCGGGGTTCTGCCCCAAATGAATACCTTAGATAAAAGCTACATGTAGTATAATATTTATTGAAAGTCTAATTCCCTTCTGCTTTTCAGAAGTGCAGGAAATTGCTACATCACTGTAAGCTTGTACTGTTCGCAGCCTAAGTGCAGTGTACTGACAGTCTGCTCTACCTTCTCATTGTCAGGCCTCCCCAGTAGCTCTCTAAGGGCCACTCCAGCATTGAGAGGCGTGGTGGTAACTGTACTGTCTGCTCTACCTTCTCATTGTCAGGCCTCCCCAGTAGCTGTAATTTTGTTCATCAGTTAAACACTTTCATTCTGTTCGGTTCTAGAGCCTGTGTAAGATCTGGGATTAAAACAAACGTAAATACCATTGCAAATTCACAACCCCAAACCAACTCTCCAATGCATACAATTCTTTATACTTATCCTCAAAATTACATACAACTACAGAAACAAAAAAATACCTATTAGCAGTAACTAACTAAGAGACTAGGCGCACTCAAACTAAAACAAACACTATCTAGCTACATGTAACACACAGCCAGGCTACGTACACAGTAATGAACTACATGTACAGCTGCATACTCTAGGTATAATTATATAGATAGACATGTAAACTCATGTCTCTAATGGCAGGCCATAGTTGCATAATTAGCTATAGACAGTTTGTCTCTTCAGTGCATCTTGCAGCACTCCCATCTCGTAGTGGATGTCCCTTGCATACTCCTCCACTGCTCTGCAGCTGTCCAGTACCTCAATGGATTGGGTGTAGGGGTCGTATTTCAGGCCAAAAGAGCGAGGAATACTCTTGGTAAACTCTCTGGAAATAAGGCAATATAATAGCAAATAGCTAGACCATACGTATGGTAAGCTCTCGGACTGGAAGTAAGGCAATATTATGAAAGTTAATCAACATTCAGTAGCTAGATCGTACGCGTGGTAAACTCTCTGGAAATAAGGGAATATTATGATAGCTGATCAACATTCAGTAGCTAGATCGTATGTGTGGTAAACTCTTTGGAAGTAAGGCAATATTATGAAAGTTGATCAACATTCAGTAGCTAGATCGTACGCGTGGTAAACTCTCTGGAAATAAGGGAATATTATGATAGCTGATCAACATTCAGTAGCTAGATCGTATGTGTGGTAAACTCTTTGGAAGTAAGGCAATATTATGAAAGTTGATCAACATTCAGTAGCTAGATCGTACGTGTGGTAAACTCTCTGGAAATAAGGTAATATTATGATGGCTAATCAACATTTCAGTAGCTAGATCGTATGTGTGGTAAACTCTCTGGAAATAAGGCAATATTACGATGGCTAATCAACATTCAGTAGCTAGATCGTACGTGTGGTAAACTCTCTGGAAATAAGGCAATATTATGATAGCTGATCAACATTCAGTAGCTAGATCGTATGTGTGGTAAACTCTCTGGAAATAAGGCAATATTACGATAGCTAAACAACATTCAGTAGCTAGATCGTACGTGTGGTAAACTCTCTGGAAATAAGGCAATATTATGATAGCTGATCAACATTCAGTAGCTAGATCGTATGCATGGTAAACTCTCTGGAAATAAGGTAATATTACGATGGCTAATCAACATCAGTAGCTAGATCTATACGTACGTCTAGCTATTTCATAAAGCTAGCAAATTATGCTAAATTCATTATTAAAATAGTGAAACGTCCCTATTGGTAGTAGCTAATTAAGCTTCTTAGGGTAAAGCAATGCAAAACACTGTTCATAGGCTCACTAACTACTCAGCTTGTTTTCTTTTGGAAAAAACACACTAGCTAGTTCGAAAAAGCTGGGGTGTGGAGCCTAGAAATGAGGATAGCTATACTCAGCTACTCTTACGTACATCATTCTATCCCTCATGTCAGTGAGACTCTGGGCTACAAACAAGACAGGCTGTAAGTCAACGTCAGGGTACGACTGAACCAGAGCCTGAGAGATGTCGAATTCTTTGTGCTCGACTTCATCTGAGAGACAGCGCTGTACATGACGGAAAAGACAGGGGGGCTGCAAGTAAAAAAATCCTGGGACAACTGGGTATACGAGAACAGTATAGCAGTAGTAAACTGATATAGTCGACTACCTAACTTATTTACAGCTGTCTCATCGGAAGTATACAATGTAGGTACTATCAGGAGCGCATCGAGCCGGCGAAGCACATCGAGCCGGCTTCACCGGCTTGATGCGCTCCTGGTACTATCCACGTTGAACCGGGTTCTCTTTCTATCAACCTGTCTCCATATGGTTGTTTTAGTATGGCTTCAAATAAATAGATTTAGTCATATCAAGAAATATGTAACATATTTCTGTTTATCACACCAGTTAGCACCTTCTCCCCGGAGTACAGATATACAGCAGATATGGGACAAGACACAGTTTTTCTATAATAACTTGTTCATGTTATATATAATGCAATTTTATAGGTAGAAATCATATTCTACAGATAGTTAGCTTTAATTTGGTATCAATAACATGACACTGTTACCGTCTACTGGCCGGCCGATTATACATGATTATAGCTAACGCTTCAGTACAGTGGTGAATGAGGGGTCAAAGGTCATTTATTTTCGAACCGCTCTGAATCTAATACTGCGCATATAATCGAAAATTATAGGTAAAATTGAAATAGTCTCAGGTAAGAGGATTTCAAAAATATTCGGTTTGTGTGAATTCAGTGTTCTGTCGCTGGGCCGATTTGTTTTGAAGCGGTAGCTGTTGAAGAATCAATGACGCTAAGGAAGTCCTGCCTGTCAAGCGTTTCATAAGCAGTTCTAAATTCTCACGACTACTGTCCTTTCCATTATGGTGTGCCTTCTGTTTTGCTTCACTGCTCACGGTAGGCGAATGCATGCGCATCGGGAGTCTGATGCTGACTTTCTTTAGTAATACATACATACAAAGCATTTACAAAAAAGCAGGAAACCAAACAGACTTCAAAGAAAAGTGCGAAAACAACCACTTCACACATTGAACATTTATGACACATACTTCTTGATATGTTTAGTAAAATCTAAGGATGAACGAAATTTTAGTTTTAGGTTTAGTCAGCTAACTAAAAAGAAAAAAGGATTAGTAATTAAACACTTTTAGTATTAGTTAACCATAACTAAATGGGTTAATTCTGGTGAAAAAAATATTAGTTTAGTCGTGGTTTATTCCCAGAAGCCAGTGCCCTTGAAGTTTTGGTTTTAGATAGTTAACTAAATCTGTTTTTACTCCAACTAAAACGTTTTTTAGTTGCTACTCCATAGACCTGTCAAATAATACATGTGCTGGTTGGAAATCAGCAACATACTTAGTTCAGAGATTATTTTTAATAATATATATCTAGCTAAAATTTGCTTATGATACTATACAATGTGAAGTTTTGAACAAAACAATGGGCGACTTACGACTAATTCACGATTGCTTGAGAGTAGACTTGCACCATAAACTTTGGGTTTTCCATTCTCTTGACAAAGGCCAACTTCCACTGTGAACCAGTACAACTGTTTCAATATATCACACATGTGGAAGAACAAACGCACAATAAAAATGGGTTCAAAAAGTAACAAACTGCACTAGCTACATGAAGCAACATTATTTTACAATCGAGGATTTATTGGAAAATCATCTTTTATAATTACTAAGTTAAACTTACTGTAGCCAACTTGTCAATCCACTCATCAGACAAACCCAAGGAGGCAAGGCCAATTTGCTGTGCACGGTAAAAGTTGCAAACTGTGAGCTCAGCAGACCACATATTATTAAATATGTACAGACTTCCACACTTGAATATTAAGTTGAACAAACATGACATGACAGACCTTCTGTTACTGTGCTCACTTTCTTATTCCTTCACCTCAGCCATTACTCACATACTTTATTCCTAAATATTTATTATGTAGGTGTATATATAACAGTTCTCGGCAAGCTACATACGTATGCAAAACTTCAAGTCATCACAACATCTGAGTCACTGCATCTATGGGCCTATTGTCAGTACCAAAATCATAAGTCCAGCCTTATACCCAGGCATTCCAACAAAGATACCAGCCTCATGATTTTATAAGCTCACTGTATATAGGTACGTACAACAGTATTAAATTGGTCATGTGAGACGTATATAACAGTACGTAAAAAAGGAACTATCACAGTGACAAGGGGTTTGCTGTCTGAGTTGCAGAGGGAGTTCAAGAATGAAAACACAGCCGTGATGTGTCTGTAATGGTGATATGTTTGCACATTCTCAGACTAAACATAATCAGTATCCATGCATGTAATGTGTTTACAGATTGGAAGAGGGAGTGTAAGAATGAAAACACAGCCTGTAAGGGAAATGTGTTTGCACGTTCTCAGACTAAACATGCAGAAAACAATCTAATCAGTATCCATGCATGTAATGTGTTTACAGATTGGAAACTTAAACAAAAACTCTCTAGTCAATATTTGGTGTGTGCATATACTGTACTTACCTGGGAGAACTGTGCTAGTGTGGGATCACAAAACATTGGGACATGGCCCATCACCTCATGGCAAATGTCACTACGGGAAAATAGTGCAAAGTACATATTAGCTGAGTACATAGCCATGTTCAGTAAGACATGTACAATTTTATTCGAAAATGAAAACACAGACTCTGCATGAGGCCAACAACAAAAATACTGAGTCCAAAGAGTGTGTATTACATACGTAGTCCTGTTCAGTGAGACTATTTTATTCGAAAATGCAAACACAGACTCTATATACTATGGAATGCCTCAAAGTGTCCAGAAAGTACATATTATGTCCATCGCTGTTTAATTAATTAACCCTTTACATACCATAAGAAACAGCAGAAAAGCCTGCACAAAGTATTAACGCCTAGTATTAAACCCCCCATATAAATTCATATGGGCTTATGGGAGCTCATGACGCATATATGCGTCATTGGTTGGTAAAGAGTTAACTGAGAAAATTTTATTCAGAAATACAAAGAGTTAAAGTGTCTATCCCCTGATGATCAAAATTCCTCAGTGCCGAGGTCAGAGTTGAGAGTCCACCTATACTGCATGCAATGTCTATGGTTGTAATCGGTGTTGTTTTAATATGGGCTCACATAATATAGTTTAGTAAAAAATAGTAAAAGAACAAAACTTTAGTTTCAGTTCTAGTTGGCCAATTTAAATGAATGAACGGGTTAATAAAACACTTGTTAGTATTAGCTAACCATCAGCTAAATGGGCTGTAGCTTATTCCCAACCTTGAAGGTCTAGTTTTAGTTAGTTAACTAAATCTGTTTCTGCTCCTACGAAAACACTAATGAAACACTATTTTTGTTAACTAAAACAACTCTAACGAAGGGCTGACTCACGGCTCAGGGGTGAAGAAAGGGCTAGAAGAATGCCTGATATATTGAGACGTGGGAAACACACGAAAAGCCAAACACGCTAGAAAATCTCTAGGAGAAATCCATCCCACCACTGGCCACAGCTGCCAGCCTGTGCGACTCCGCAAGTATCTTGAGATGTCCTCCAACTGGGGAATATTGTCCTCCCTGTAAAAATGCCAAACATAATATTATGTTCACATTTAAACAATAGACTACTTCTGAATATAGTTACAGGATAAGCGGTGTTAATAATGGAATGAAAATATCCTCTGTGCTTGCAAAGGAGCACTGTGCATAGTCATAAACTTTGTGTGCAGAGGGGCATACACCCAGGTGCATGCATAGATGCAACATATATAATTATTGCTGTGTATACGCAATGCTCACTTGTAGTTGCATGCCTCAAAGACTTTGGGGAGTTGTTCCCTGTACTCTTTGCATGCTTTGGTTGGGTAGAGTGCTGTCTGGGCCCTGAAAACCACTCCCCTGCAAAAAAAAAACAATCAATCATTCGTAGACATGCTATCTGGAGCTTGAGTAACATGCTGAGATCCCGTTTGAATTTCTATGTACCCTTTAGATTCAGCCAAGCTAGATCTGAAACTGATATGGTGATTGGTAGAGGTGTGTAACAAAATTTGCTACACCATAGTTTATAGCTATGCCAGAGAAACAGAATTCAAACTTCGGCTGAAAAAGAAATTAATTATTCTACAAACATAGCTAATCTCTTGTAATGAATAATCCCAGTATACCAGGTATTTTGGGCCAGCGTGAACTACTAACCACGTTTTTATTTCGTCTTCGGTGTACTGCACTCTTGAAATGGGATTTCCACTGTAGTGATCGAAAGAGTAAAACATCGTTGATGTGGCGTACGTAGCTATGTGCATTATGTCTATATATATATACATCTCCACACATATAGGAACGGCCTTAATTCTTAGCAAAATCATAATATTGTTGAACCACTATTGCAGTGGAACCTGTGATAATAGACTCACTTATACCAGGAGCGCATCGAGCCGACGAAGGCTCGATGCACTCCTGGTTATACAGTGCAGGTATCTACATTACTTAATTTACAAAAGTCCATGTGGTCCCAAATAATAAGTTCCATGCATGCCTAGCGCTACTTGATTCACAAGTTGTGGTATAGAACACAGGGTGGAAGCCTGCATGGGAGAGATGATAGAGTATGCGTACTATTTATGGCTGTAGGCCAGATCTGCAATGAACTTCCTTCTCTCTTCGTACGCTTTGTCACCATAACCCTGTGAAAGGGATTATATCCATGTTAAAAATCAGATTCTGTCCTCAAACCGTACGCACAAAGCTAGTAAAATCTCATGCCTAGTTCCGTACGAATAGACCCTGGTACATATATAGTTTGAACATGCTCAGGGATTTAGAGACTAGCTATATATATATGAAGGGTTGAGAGCCATAGTGGGCCAACGCAAAATCAAGCACTGAAAAGTGCATAATTTGTACAAAATCAATTTAAAGTGCATGAGTGTATGAAAATTATGCTGAAAGTCTTAACATTTGAGTAACTAGCTAGCTCTTCACTGCAAAGAATATGTTGACTATGTACTTAGTGGTTACCTGAATTGCAGATGACAGTGTATGTAGCAGTTAGACCTCGAAGTGGTGTTTTGAATACACGTCATACATTTTTGTGGGTCTTTCATCACTATATAATACATGTAACATGCGACTCAGTAACTGGAGAAGGTTCCAGGAACCTCAGGCTCCTGGAACCGCCTCCATTCGGAATGTTGAGTCCCATGTAGATAAAAGACTCACAATTTGTACATAATTTGTATGAAATGCCAAATATCTTAGGAGTAACAAATCACCACTTTGTGGTCTAACTCCTACTTCCATAGCTACCCAGATCGGGTATCCACTCAGTAGTCAAAAACATATTTTTTTGCAGTGTATAAATTACATTTTTGTCTCAAGTTTGGGAGGTGGAAGTTCCTTTTATTAGTTTAGACCACTCTGGTTCTCAGCCCTTCATATAGCAGATACTACATTAATTTACCAACCCATGACACATATATGTGTCATGAGCTCCCATAAGCCAATATGAATTTATATGGGAGTTTTAATACTAGGCGTTAATACTTTGTACAGGCTTTTCTGCTTCTTTAAGCTGTTTCTTATGGTTGGTAAAGGGTTTATGTAATAGTTGTACCATGGAGAAACATTAGTTGCCTGGCAACAATATACCCTGGGGTATATTGACAGTTCAAATGAGCCGCTAGGGTGTATGGCTGATATACCCCGGGCGGTGCCTTTCATGTTGAGGTGCATTATGGTACAAGAGTATGTTGTGTAATTTTGTTCATCAGTTAAACACTTTCATCCAGTTAGGTTCTAGAGTGTAGCTATAAGATCTGGGATTAAAACAAACGTAAATTTTGAATTTGTGACATTCTCAGGGAAAGCTGACTATTTGTAGCAGCCACACGATTATATCATCTGAGGTTGATCGGCTGTCAAATTTAGTTAGGTATCCATAGGCAACTACAGGTACCGTAAACTACGTATTATCCACCCATCCCCCTTTTTGAGTCAAAGTTACGTCGGAGGGTATTTATGTACTTAGTATCCGCCCACCCTTAAATACCATCCATGCGAGCTAAACATGTAACTAACGACTGAAAATTCCAAGACAACGAGCAGAATCAAACGACAAAACTCGATATTCAGTGCGCTTTAATTGGAATACCGACGGTAAGCCTGTCAGTCACTTCGCTTTTTAGCGGATAATAGTATGCATGCTTCTATAATAGGTAGTTCAATACAATTTGCATTCACTGTGGTGCGGTACTTGCCTAGAAAAGCTATACTTACCTTGTATACTCGCTTTGCATACCACGCGCTTGGAAATATTAGTTAAACGCTGTTAACTGGTGAACGGCGCCGGCAGGTGCGCCGCGCAAGCTGCAAGGGCGATAGAGCACGTGATCGCTGCACGTGAGCTCTCCAAGCGCTCAGCAGTTGTCGCCAGAGGAGGTTGGACACGCATTCATTAACGTGCGCAGTCACATGCCTTTTGCTGCACTTTATTACATTCCACGTTGCATTCCAGCATGCAATTAGCTCACTGAGAAGGTAAGCATACGTAGCTTGTTATAAAGCTGCAATTGCCTGGATATTGCTGTAAGATGGCTGGAACGGACCTATACGGGCAGCATCTTTCTGTTACTAGATAGAATACAGGATGTAGTCTCGCCTTGCCGATTGCTAGATATTTAAACGACCGTAGCTCTGCAATGACCCAGGGGTTGAACGGGGTTGGCGAGATATTCTGAATCTACTTCGGGAGAGCTTTCAAAAGATGTCTATTCCTTGGGGATACGCTTAAAGACTAAAGAGAAAACTTTTTAGCGCTTTTTATACAGAAATCTCCATAGAGAATCGCGTACGCACGTATGTCACATGACCGTGTTCAACCTCCTCTGAGCAGTTGTGAGCACACAGCAAAAGCTTTAAGCCAGTTTGCGAGTACACCCATGCAGCAGCACGAAGCAGCATGACAGTAAGCGAGCACGCAAGCACAGCATACTGGGTGAGCACACCCTCATGACGTAGTGGGTGAGCATACACCAGGCAGTAGCACCGCCTTGAGCGAGCATGCTCATGCAGCAGACAGGGTGAGCACACCCTCTTAGCATACTGGGTGAGCACACCCTCTCAACATACTGGGTGAGCACACCCTCTCAGCATACTGGGTGAGCACACTCTCATAGTATAGTGGGTGAGCATACACCCAGGTAGTAGCACCGCCTTGAGCGAGCATGCTCATGCAGCAGACAGGGTGAGCACACCCTTTTAGCATACTGGGTGAGCACACCCTTTTAGCATACTGGGTGAGCACGCCCAGGCAGCAGCACGACAGTGAGCGAGCACGCTCATACAGCTCATACGGTGAGCACGTGCGCCCAGGCAGTAGCATGGCAGTGAGCAAGCATGCTCATACAGCTGACACAGGGTGAGCACACCCAATCCACGCCCAGGCTGCAGCACCATGGGTGAGCGCACTCAGGCAGCAGGAAATTGTGCAAGCACGCTCATACGCCCTTTCGCAATAGTAAGGTCCCACGCGGAGAGTTAGCACAAGTTTTCCAAATACTTTTTGATTTACATCATGCATCTGGCTGTGACAACAGACTAAGTCATGTGTTCTTCGGAGTGTTGTTTGGGGGGATGGTTGAATCACACGCATGTGATTAGTTGAAATAGGTGAGTATGGGGGAACCATCCCCCCTTCCATCAGGACACCCACCATTCTTGGGAAGCTGGGTTTGTAAAATAGTAGGGTGGACTCCCTCACGCTTTGGGGGAGCAACCCCAGGTGAGGTTCATCGGGTGAGCACGCCCTTAGTAGCAGACTGTGTAAGCACACTGTCAACAGCACATGCCCAACCAAGCTGGAAGGTGGAGGAGCCCGCCCAAGTGGCTCAAGGGTGGACAGACCCCTGGGGTGAGCACGCCCAGGCTGCACTGCGCAGAGCTAGCATGCTCTTGCGGCAGACAGGGTGAGCACACCCTCACCATCCAGTGGGTGAGCACACCCTCACCATCCAGTGGGTGAGCACACCCAAGTAGCAGCACCACGCAGCACAACAGTGAGCGAGCACACTCATACCACACACCGGGTGAGCACACCCCCTCATAGTATAGTGGGTGAGAATACCCGGGCAGCAGCACAACATTGAGCGAGTACGCTCATGCAGCAGACAGGGTGAGCACACCCAATAGGCAGCCCTTAAGGATGTTTGGAGTGGGAGTGGCTCCTATAGCAACGGGCCCCTCCTACAGCAGCAATCAGATTGTCCTTGCACAAAGGCCAAATAAGTGAACAATGTCAATCGCATTTATACAACCTACGTATTATCCACCCACCCCACTCTTTCAGCTTGCACTTAAGTGGCCCGCCCATGGGTGGATAATACGTACTTTACGGTATATATAGGACTTTCCATGATGATTCCGTCAAGCTCTGGCATTCAAAGTTCCTGTGTTGAATAGCTTGTGTCTAGAGTAGGGTAATGTAAGTTGTCGCACCATCAGATCTTGTAGAGGATTGCAATTGGAGAAATTAACAGACATACGCACCACCCAGCAATTACACTTAGTTGTATAGGCACCGCTATAGTGTTCATGTATTAGGTGGCGAGGGCATACACGTATACTTGAGGGTTGCTGGGCAACTGTGGTCTCTTCTCAAAACTGTGAAACAATTATTAGTAGGTACTATATGTATTAGTTAATTTAATTGGTCACTTTGGGTGAAGGGAGATTAAAGTCCAAGGTGAAGCTGAGTATTACAGCTGGGACAAGCACATGCATTATTTGGGAATTTCTTTAGGAATAATAGGTGCAACATAAAAGCGAGAATAATAGGTGATTGTTTTGATAAAATAGAAGAATTGGGGAATAGAACAATAGGAAATTAAGAAGAATAATGTGCCTGTCCCTACATACAGCTGCATGAGGGTACAAATCCCATACACCTTGGAACGTACGGTGCAAATATAACAACTAGTACAACAGCCCCAGATGGTTGGCTTTTGCCGACTCAGATGGTCACAATTGCGACAGTTCAAATAAGATACAACTCACTGGTTGATCAGAAGTCAGCTCATGGCCAAACTTGTGCAGGTTGGTGCAGCATTTGTAAAGCTCAGCAATGGTTCTAGGAAACCAGGGTACCTCTGACTCTTTCTTTCCATCTTTGGAACTTAGGCTTTCAGGTCCACTTATGGGGCTGGAAGGAATTGTAACGCAACTAGAAATTTTCTTCAGCTGCGTGATGAGTTGATCTAGTGTCTGTTGTTGCTGCTCTGAAGAGACTTGCGGAAAACCACAGTCCAGGAAATAATCACGCTTTGCAGCTGGATCACTCCGAGATTGACGAGACTCAATGTGCTTCAGAGAGACGCCTAGTTCCTATATAGCGATAATAGTTCAAAAAATTAATGGTAACTAGCCAAATTCTATATTATTATATAATTCAAGACTGCACTCTGCTAAAAATAAATGGTTATTTGGCAACGGTTTGGTTATTGGAGTTGCATCTACATGTATGTTGGACTCATTTTGTCCATTAGTAGCTACAATTAATCACTGTCCTGCCCTTTTGGTAAATCTATATAACTCTTACTGTAGTTCCCGAAACAGACCATAAACCGTATGACTATCTGCCTACTAGTGCATTATAGCCACTAGGAAAAAATGTCTATCACAATTGTACTTTCTGGCTATATAATCTGTGTAGTACAAATGCTGTCACAAGTCACGATTTTTGCTTAATTGTTGCTACAGGCCTTCGACATGTGACATGATCTCTCCATACTATGATAGCCATGTAAGGTACTACAATCAGCAGAGCTTTGTTCTTTGTCATGACGATATGACAGATGGCAACTCCAGTAACCAAACTATTGTTGAAACAACCTTTTATTGCATGTAACAGAGATTTAGCCTTGTAGGAGAGGGAGGAGCTCTTCAGTCTAGAAATGCATCTACAGACGTCCATGAAATAGCTAGTAAATAAGGGCAGTTATTCATTGACAAATCAGCTAATAGCTAGACACACATATATATATGTAATTTATTTCCTGGAGTTGTAAACGTCTTATGTTAGATTGAAATTCAGCTTATGAACTTGCGCTATATTAGATTCATTATGAATTGTTGTTCGCATACATGTTCAGGATCATTCGGCTATTTTTGTGTGCATGTGCGTGTTCCTATTCACGCTACCTGATGTACTGAAGCCAGTTAATTGCACATTCGAGAATGCGCATAAGACTTAATTAAATTAGTGAATGTGGAGTAGTCGCTATACGGCTATAGAGACGAATGGCGACCGCCCTAAGCTTGCGAACACATCTTCTTCCAGCAGAAAAGGTTGCAGTATACTACTCTGATCAACGGTCGGTTGATCGTATCCCAACTTCTGGATGCTAAATAACACTGCCGATTTCACCCCATCCACAGGAATCTCTCACTATAGATGCTTCACCAGCGCTTTCGAAGCCATCCTTCCACCACATGCACAATGCGTGTCCCGGGCTGAAAAATTTTGCATGCGTACTAATGCCATTCTGCAATCTGATTGGTCACGAGTTAATTAATAAGTAGGCGTTGCCTACAGTCAAAGGCTGATATGTTAATTATGCCCAGATACTGAAACGTATAGCTAACAAACTAGTCTCGTGGGCGGGCCAGACGATAATTTCTGGCTCGCAAGACTACTAGTGAACGTGAACGTGAACGAATAAGATCGCGAATGCAAACATGTACATAAACATGACAACAGGGCCGTAGCCACCGGTCCGGTTGGTCCGGTGTCATAAAAATATGCACACCCCGTAAATATGGGCATCCCAGGGTCCCCATATTCACGTGATTTTGGGGACCCCATCGTGATTTTAGGGACCCCTTCTTCTAGGCTGTGAACGACGGGAAAGTACTGCCCTGTGTGATAACGCTGCGATACGAACCTTGCTTTAAGACCTGTCAGGTCCACGATGGGTGAGTATATAAAAATGGTAAATTCAGACAGTAGAGAGATGCTCAGATAGGCGAGATACTATGGAAATGGAGACCAGCAACGGAGACGGAGACAAGTTGGCAGCGACGAAGGGTGCTTCTCTTTCAACGAAGTGTATTGGTATCTATACTATACCATGATCGGGAAGCTCATCTTTTTTCATTATAAGTGTATAAATCTAAAATCTCCTGTACCTGATACGTATAGGATATACCACGTCTACGAGGAGTATAAACGCAGATAAACTCCACTAGACAATTTACCCGAGGCGTAGCCGAGGGTAAACCGTCTAGCGGAGTTTATCGCGCTTATACTCCGATTAGGCACGGTATATCCGGCTTATATCACAGGCGGCCAATCGCTTCTTGCCGCTTGTCATCGCCATAGTTACCATTCAGTAGTATTCATTAAAATTTAATTACGCAAATAAAAAAACACGTTAACGAACATGAAAACATGCATGGAAAACATGAAAACGCAATAGTAGTTTAAACACCTTTATACTCCTCTCTGTAGCTAATGAATTTCTCCAAAAGTGATGTAATGTGATATAAATAGTATTATACATGTACATACTGCACTAGACTTCATATTCATAAATCTGCTGTCCATTCAGTTTATTTTTTGTTTTGTGTAAGCATAGATACAATAACCAAAATATTGTATCTATGGTGTAAGTGTATTTATTCCTCTGTATGCTGAAACCAATTATTTGTAAATTTCAACTAGGCAGGCAGGCAGCAGGACCCAGAAGACTCAGAAGAGCCATTTGGTGAAGACTCTGAGGCATTTGTGGACTTCACTGAGTAACAGTTATTTTAGCTAATAGTTTATAATGCAATTTACAAAGTACGCCTCTTGCGTTAGATTGGATTCAGCTTAATATAATTAGTGATGGACTTGCGCCAGATTAGATTCATAATAAATTCCTAGAATCACAATTTCTTGCGTTAAATTGGATCTCGCGTAAAGACGGTATTTCAGACTACACACTTCATGCATAGACATAATGAAATTGTAGGATGTCTATTTTCACGTAAATATGAGCTTCGGAATGCGCAATTTACGCGAAAATAGGCATGCATCCATACGGATCCCCCCCCCCCCCCCCCCCCATGCCTATTTTCACAACTATTCACCGTGAACTTGGGCACGATGTCGTAGGAGAAGTCCCTTTTACTTTCCGCGCATCATTTTCGGCCCCTCTCAAGCGCTGTGAGATAGCCAGCGAGCACTAATAGGTAAGCATTGCAGCATGTCATCCAGCTACTTTACTCAAATATTGCATCAGAAACGATCTTATAGAAGGCCTACAATTTTCTGGGGGAGTATGCACCCAGACCCCCCTCGCGAGCGCGCTTCGCGCGTTTTCATACGCTGCGCTTGCTCCTGAGAATGGCCAACCGGACCACTTCAAATCTCGTGGCTATGGCCCTGGACAATGAACATGAAAAGGAACGGCCACTGTACTACACACATCTATGTACGCTGAACTACTAATAATAGTTTCAGCGTATTTAATATATATACCTGAAAGACGGTGAGAACTTTGATGAGGTCTCTTACATCTTGCGAGAGCGTGAGAATCAGCGACGGCGATGCCATATTGGCGTTCTACGAATCTCAGCCAGTATAGCGGAGCTAACTACCTACCTATGCACCTACGCAATCGGAAATAATTAGGCGATAATTGGCGCCATCCTCCGCAATATATAGTCTGCGAGACCACATTCGTTAATGATCTACGCTAGCCTCGACCCCAGCGCTTGCAGGAAGATAAAATGCTTTTTCTTCCTGCAAGCGAAAATAAAAAGCCGGGACGGCTGGGTTTGAGGCTAAAAACTACAGACAGCAGATCCTAAATATCACACAATAAATACACTATTACAAAACAGGCTGAGCCATAGAGAGCCACATGTCATGTATATATATACAATAGCTATACCTATGTTACATCACAACCCAAAAGAGAATCAGCTATCAAACCTAAGCTACGAGTGGCTCTCAATTGTAGTCTACTCTACTCAACGGCAGCGTGTACCACATCTAGCGTTAGTCTCGCGTGACCAGACTCTCGACCGGAAGGTTAGAGTCTGGCGAAATGCCAATATTGGTTTTGTAGACTTTGCATCGTACAGTGCAATCCAATGAAATTGCAGAACGCGCCTGACGTCACGTAAAATTAACTAACGCCACTTTAGTAAGGCTTCAGCCAAAGCAGTGGCAGGCCACGTGCAAACCGCAACTACAGGAGAGTGTGGTTCGCACCCACTTAACTATATACGCTGTTACATAACCATAGCATTCCAGAGCTACAACAGCTGTATAAGCATTTCGCCAGACTCTAACCTTCCGGTCGAGAGTCTGGTCACGCGAGACTAATCTAGCGTATAACTATCCCAAGGAGCCACCTTCTTCTTCATCCAAAATTTCCCACTTGGGCTTCCCGACGGAAGAAAAGCGAGGTGGGTTACAATTTCAGCCCCGTCATCTGGAGTCCCTGGGGCATTGGCAACTGTCATCTCAGTTTTACACCAGCCGGGACAACAGGCGTTTACGAGGACATCCATTTTGTCAAGACGATCAACTGCCTTTTCTAGAACCCTAGTGAAGGTTGTAACGGCCACCTTGGATAAGGCATATGGTGTGTCAAAGCCAGGAATTTTATCTGGCCAACCCTTTTCGCGATGGCTTCCATCCGCTACATTTTTTACAAACTGGTCCATGAGGTCAACGAGTTGTGCTTCGGTTAGATCGGGGTCTTGGAATTTCTCCTGCAAGTTTTTTTGCAGAATAGATATGTGACCAGATAAACTGGAAACGTTGACGATCCTCCCATGGGGACGAACTAACGGTAGGAAAGCACGGCACATATTCACTATGCCAGTGAAGTTGGTGCCTATAGTGGCAGTAACGTGCTCTATGTTTGGAGAGGTTTCTCTCAGTTGATAGTCGATCGCAGCGTTGTTAATTAGTATGTCCACGCCACCGTACTTATCACCGATATACCGCTTCAGCGCTTCAACAGACTCGACGGAAGTTACGTCCAGCTGGTGGAACTTCGGTTTCAGGCCATCAGCTTCAAGTTTGGCGACCGCTGCAAGACCCTTACTTACGTTCCTCGCTGTCAAATAGACTTCACCCGAGAATTCCTTGCACAATTTTTTCACTGTGGCAAATCCAATGCCTTTGTTCGATCCAGTAACGATTGCAACCTTTGCTGATGCCATGATCGTGAACTAGGCCAAACTCGTCCACTAGTTGACCTTTGACCCTTGCGCTTTAATTGGAAACCGTGGCCCTTAATGACTGGTCCTAGTGCGATTTTCGCATCAAGTAATGCCAGAGCGACTCCGGGAGGTCAACTAACCTTTGACCTTTCAAGCGCTCGATCGCACGATCACGCAAATCGCAACCATGTACCGCGGGAGCGTGGTTCGGACCCACTTAACTATACTAGGTGAATGCAGGGCATTGTGGGGGCGAGCGTGAGCTAGTAAGACATAAGTAGGAGCTGGTGCTGTGGTACACTCTAGCTTAGCCTCTAATTTGGTAGGTCTAACCACAGCCTATAGCCCTTGTCTGCATACCCCTAGGCATAGGTGTACCGCTCAGGCTGGGCCGGATATTCAGTTGTGCGCATGCGCGTATACAAAGCGCGCGCGCCTCTCCATAAAGCGCGTGGTATTGTAAGAGGTGTAAGTTTTTGTGAATGTTTTGGCGAAGGAGTGTGTTTTCTACTAGCAATCTACTACTTCATACATCAGGAGATGTTTAGAGTAGTTACCAACTGTCACTGTATGTGTCCGTGGTGCTACAGAGTCAGCTGCACCAGATGGAAGCAGAGTTGAGAAGGCACAAGAGATGTAACCCTCGGTGTTAAACTCATTGATGGGAGTGTCACCAGTAGATGGCCATGCAATTGCAGGTGGTTGGCTAGATTGTCGCTCCTGCACTGACTGTCTGATGGCTTCCTGTTCTGTTAGTCTTGGAGCAGTGACAGGAACAAAAGTTCTCGATAGGTCAGCATCATAGGGGTCAATGTCTTGTGGTGCTGGGACTTCAGAGTCATCAGGGGGAGAGTCCACTGTCATGGAGTGAAGGCCAGCGAGTTCACCATCCTCAGGGAGCTGAGCAAGGGCATCAAGATCAATGTGAACATTGCGGTAGTAGCTGTTGTTGGCTACCAGCCACTGAAGAGCCTGAAGCACTACAGACCTCCTGACGCGAAAGTCACGATGGGATTGGATAGAGCCTTCCTTTCTCACAACAATGATATCAAGTTCAGTGGGAAGTCGTGGTAAAGTGTTAGCAAAGGAGGCAACATCCTGTGGAAGGTTGATGGCATGTCCTCTATAGCCATACTGTCCATGAGGCAAGCGGTAGAGGGGCGTGATAGGCAACACAGCAGAGATTAACATCTCCTCTACTTGTGTTAAACCCTACATGGGGAAAAAATCAGAAACTTTTACACCAAGAACAGAAGTATGACATGAAGCAGGAAGTCTGTCTAACCTGTAGCTGAGGTGGCACAAGGCCAGGGTCCGTGTTGTTAGCAATAGAATACAACTTTGGTGTGTGCTTGTCTCGGCTACAACGCAGGCACTCAGTAGACTGTAAGCGAAGCTGAAGACCAGGGAATGCTTCTGAACAAGTAGTGCATCTTGGTGATTCCAGTGCAGCGAGATGAGCATGGAATTTGCACATCCTAGCTCGAACATCTGGCTGCTCAAACAGTGGAAGATCTGATTGTGCACCTCTGTGACTCTCTTGGTCATGCTGTAGCCGAGCTACTCTCTCATCTGTTGTCTCAGCAGCCAATCTCTCTCGCTGGCGTTCACTCATCTGCTGTAACCTGGCCGCTCTCTCTTCGGTGGTCTCAGCAGCCAATCTCTCTTGCTGAAGTTCAGTGGTCTCAGCAGCCAGCCTGTTACTCATTCGCTGCAGCCTGGTCTCTCTCTCTTCACTACTCTCGGTTGACAGTCTGAGTCTTCTTTGCTGTAAAAGTACAGCCCTATCTGCAGCGGTCCGAGCAGCGCGTCTAGCTCTATCCCTCTCTCTCCGCACTCTCAGGCGTTCATGTCTTTGGTCCGCGGTTTCGGAGGCGCGGCGAGCTCTCTCTCGCTCTCTCCTACGCCGCAACCTTTCTTCTCTGTTCCCCGTCGATTCAGGGACTCTTCTGCTTTGAGAATCCATCGCGCGTAAGCTTGAACGCGTGGTTGATAGAAGTATACGGAACTATACGGTCATATGCGGCGTTACGCGCGCTAAATTGGATAGTAATAGATATTCGGCACGACGGACGGTCGTGCGATAATTGGGGCGAGCCTGAGCGAGCCCCAAACTTAGCGACTTGGCTGCGCATAATCTGTCTGTATTATTATTATTATTATTATCGATATCGATATCGTGGTACGTACGTCTTACCGAATGTAAGTGAATGTAAAGTCTAATTTAGCGAAATGCGTAGCCTAGGCGACGTTAAATTGACTTGACCACGTGAATACTTCAGTTTTGAAATTTCTTCGAAGATTTGAAACTTCTACATGTGCAAGCTAGCGCTTTTGATACAACTGTCAGCATGGATACTTCGTCAGCTCCAGAAGTGCTTCAGGACAGAGAGGAGAGATCGCAACAATGTACGAATACAGCGAGAAAGGAGAGGCTTTGAAGACGGTGAGAGGGACCGCCGTCCTTCCGAGACAGCCGAACCAAAAGGATATTGCCTCTTTTGTCACTAGCTTGCCATGACTGTACCCAGTGAGCTTGTCATAGTTATAAGCTATCCAGTTCCTTTTTGACTGCCATGCTTGTGATAATATCCATCATGCTTAGCTAGTGTGCTGTAGTGCAGGCACTACACTCTGATGCTCCTGCTCTGCTTAACGCTTCAAGGGGGCGATGGACCTCATCACTGAGCAGAGACCATAGAACATACTGACAGGAATGCACTCTGGAGCGTTCTCCACATTCTTGTACACTTTCATTTCTCAAGTTACTTAAATTATCCCTCATTGTCATCACGTTTTCTACTGCACGCTATATGTTTCGCGAAGGCTCGCCCCACTATGCCCTGCATATCACTAGTATATATATATATATACTAGGAGAATGCAGAGCATTTGTGGGGCGAGCGCAACTACAACAAGACATGTTTCTGCGCATGCGCAATGCGACCGGTCGGTCGATGACATACATACAAACAGAGTTGGCATTGACCTCGCTAGTACAGGGCTCGCTGCGCTCGCCCCAATAATATATATATACATATAGAGAAAATCGCCGTTGACATCGCTAGAAGGGGGCTCGCTCACGCTCGCCCCGATTATCGCACAAACCATTCATGTAAGGTTGCACTTCGACAAAAACAAAGGAAGCAAGCTATAACTCATACCACAATGCGTTCACAGACTACCTACGCATAGCAGCCCAATGCATTTCGGGGTAGCTAGCTACATATCACAGCGCAGTGTTTATGGAGAACATCCTGGGTAAGGAGATGTAGGAAGGACGGTCTCTTGTAAACGCACTGCAGTGCGATATGTAGTTACTCTGTAATGCATTGGGCTGTGATATAATAATGGGAAGTGTGCATATCAGTGATATACCTCCTGCTATATATGGAAGAGGAATTATATTGTGAGGGCCCCAGGCCTGAAGGGTAGCTATATTCCCATAAACCTCTGAATACAAACAAGTGGTATAGCAATGATATTCCCCCATAAACCTCTGAAGACAAACAAGTGGTATAGCAATGATATTCACAGATTGGGCACATTTCATATGTTATAAATTTGATGAGGTGTATATCTTCCTGCTGTTTCCATAGCAGCACGGCCACTTAACACATTCCATGCCCCTAGCCTGAATGTGGGTTGCTTGGCAACTTTGGCTTCTTAACTCTTTACCAACCAATGACGCATATATGCGTCATGAGTTCCCATAAGCCCATATGAATTTATATGGGCGTTTTAATACTAGGCGTTAATACTTTGTACAGGCTTTTCTGCTTCTTTAAGCTGTTTCTTCTGGTTGGTAAAGGGTTAATTCAGTTGTGAGAAGGATGGTCACAGTTGTCAAGCAACCCTAATGCCTGGCATACCTGGGATATGTAAATTTACACAGTAGCCATAGCTACATATCAAAGGTATCGCTAGGAATCTAAAACCACCCATTCATGAATATGATCAGATACAAGGTGCTTGCTCTGCTCACTCTCTAGAGACCAATCAATTAGTGATCAAAAGTAATTGCTAGTGTGAAAAGCAGTAAACTGTGCAGGGGTTGCAAAATGTCCAATTTCCTATTCACAAAGCGCACTAGTGCATTATATGCGAAAGATGTCAGATGGAGAATGATTTAGCTACCAAGCAAAGGCTCTAAGGAATCACTGAAACGGTGAGTGACTGTAGACCATCAGAACACTTTTTTTTGATGAGACATGCAGGGGGTGTATCAGAGCGAAAGCCTCCAGAAAATGTATAGGCTACCCCAAAATGCCCAAAGTGATTTGTGAAGAGCGTTCCATATATGGAGCATAGGAAAGGCTGTGGCCCGTGGGTTGTGCTAGCCACTACACACGCCATGGCAACAGCCATAGCTACATGTATATGTATATACCAGATTATATGAGACCAATAAATTAGTGGTCAAAACTTATATAAGTGTATAATTCTAGAAATTCTACAAATTGCCGTTCTCCCATGCATGCAGACTCTAGCTTTCTTGTGGAGAGTCTGGTCACGGCAAGACTGGTCCCGTATCACTTCTTTCCTTTGTCTGACTCGTGAAAAAACCCACCTGTGATCATTTTTGAAATAAAGTGTAAGATGAGATCTCGGCTAGCTACCAGGTTGACAGATATAGCTATGTCCCCTCTCTAGCCACCTGCGGACTTCATCAGAAATTGTGTATGTGTACTGTAGTTAATTATGCTACATGTACTTCCCCCAGCTTTGATGTCTGTGTACATGTGAATTTCAGCCAGCGTACCTGCCATCCCGCTGCTGTAACACTATACATCAACCTCATGCACACACCAGTTTTATTCATCACCCCTTTGTGCATGTACCTTACGATACTTCCTTTGTAGAATTTCTTGGCCCCTTCCACTGTGTTGGCTCCAACTTGGCCTATTTTTAATTACTGTAAATTATTTTTGGCACACTTCATAATGACATACTTTCTACTGCATAAACTTTCACAGAATAAAACACAGATATTAATATGAAGCCATGCAGCTACTCTTTTTCTGCTACAACAAACATTAGTCCAGTTTCTGTTTGGCCCGGCATAAGATTTGCAGAATTCAATGAAAACTTTTCAATGGAAATATTTTTAAACCCTGCTTCGGTGAGGGAGGTTGTAATCAGCTCCTCTGACTCTTCCAAGACTCGGAACTTTTCTGAACGATTCGAATCGAGGTGTAGATCGTAGAATTTCTCTCCTTCAGTGCAATAGATTACTATTCGTCCCCCTGGATTGAGGAGCGCTGACAGCCTAGCCACGGCTGATTTATATTCCTCTTCAGTTGCACACGCTGGTCCCAAGCATAGGCATGTGATGATTACATCATACGGACCCTCGTATCCGAGTTGAATCGGTGGCTCTTGCGAAGCATCACAGGCAACAATCGCCTTGATGACGCTGCGTAGCTTTTCCTCGCGAGTTTTCGCTTCTCGCTCGCTTTTCCCTTCCAAGTTTTGGACAACGTACCGGAAGTACGGAGACCAATCGTGCGCATCCCGATCGCCGTCTTTCCACTTCTGTAACGATTCTCGACTTGATGCGGTATATTCCGACAGCACTATCTCCGAAGCGTGCAGGGCAGAGCTGATCTGCCACAGAATGCAGGGACCGGCTCCAAATTCCAGAATCTTCAGGTCCCGCCGATGCGGTTTAAAGGAAGCCCAAAAATTGTGCAACTGCTGCAGTGGGAACACGCAGTGGACCACGTTAGTGACGTCTCCGGAGTACCTCGGCTTCAAGTACGCCTCTGGATCGAAAGTATTGTGGTAACTGCTTCCGAAGCCCAACTCTGTATCACAGTCCGCTCCGCTCGTCATAGTCATAAGCTTTGTTGATTTTGGCTCATGAAAAACTGTATTACGCTATGCTATAGGATGTAGTTTGTGCAAAGCTACCCCATTATATAGCTAATTGTTACGTCGCATCCTCCGTTAGATCCGATGGCCTGATCGAGGCGCTCGTGCACGCCCGACTGTAGTCTCGTGACCAAGTGTCTAGTCTCGTGATCATGAGGTACGCCCACGTCATTAATGACGATGTTAGTGCCACGTCTTCTTAGACTTTCCATCCGTCAGACTAGGAACATCGTACTGGCTCTTGCAGCCTTGGAGAATGCACCAGGCAAGAACGACGTTATGAGTTTATCTATAGACTATTAATGCACCTCTACCACGGTACTAGCTATGTGGGACCAGGGTAAAGGATTTGACTAATTAATTTTGCCTCAATCTAGGGGCAACACCTTCTGATCAAATCCCTACCCTGTACCCCACTTTGCAGTGGCGTGAGGAAAGTGGAGAGGCCAAATATACAGTATATTAAACTGGTAGCCTCGTTCCCAGGCCTCCGCACAGCTTTTGTCGCTTGCAGTACGAAAAGCGTGGAAGGCCTGGAATATTTTATCACGTGAGCAACGTTGAGGGTAGAGAGAGGGTAGAGAGACTTTAATTGAGCGTGGGTGAAACGATAGCAACGTGCCCACGCAGAGCCGATTTATCCCGCTACTCGAGCACGAGGTCTCTTGGCGATCGAGAACAGTCGCACTTCTGGCAGTCTTTGCGAAGAGTAAGTGTAGAAAAGCATTTAAACAAAGCCTGGGTATGCCTATTTTATACTTCTGCTTACCGCAGAACACGTACCTTTGCCTGTACTGAATGGATGAGTACCGTGCCGGCGCCTTCCATGCTCCCCACTGTATAGCCCATTGCCAGTGAAGTTTGACGCCTATTCATGATGCTGTAAGAGATATTTTTCGTTTCAGTCCCTTCAACGCCAATTTCTCCGACTGTTTTCGCTGATAGACCGTTGGATCGTGCATGAACCCGCTATTGTGGTTATGTTCGCCCACATGCAATTAAGGTCTCTCTACCTTACGTAATACTCACGTGATAAAATTTACCAGGCTCTCCCCCTTTTTTTCGGGGAGAGCCTGGGAACGAGGCTATTAAACTGGCAATGCTAAATTATATTAGCAGAGGAGGTACGACAACGTCACATGCAAAGCGTCAACTAGTCACATGACCAGCAAGCATATCGAGTGATCTTACGAGGAAAAGAGGTTCTGTGCACTTGTGCATGCATCACCTTCTTGAGAGGCTTTCCAGCTATTGATTGATATAAATTAGCAAGCAATACTATCATCATTGGAAGCAGCTACCATGCATACTTTTGCTGAGTGGCTTAGCGATATACCCTTGAAGTTGCTTAGTGGAGCCCGTTCTTCAGCTCATGGTATTTGTCTTCAAAAACTAAGAAGTCGTTTGAGCAGCTGAGCCCCTCTGAGCAAGGTAGTGAGAAAATCGAGGTTGTAGCTGCCAACTGCACTTGTATATATACACATGCGTATTAGCTAAAAGAACGCCATTAATAGAGCACAACTAGTGCGTGACGTATAATGCACAATTCAAACCTTGAAGTACCACCTCTGCTATATTAGTAACCTATCATAGCTGTGTGTAATACTATAACTAGCATACATGCGTGCATGCAATGACAGCTTAGAACACAGAGCAACACTCGCCATATGCATACCAATTTCTCCAACATTTCGTGTTATCTCAGCTACCACAACCAGTACTTATGGACTGTACCATCACTTCTCAACCGACCCCCACGATGAAGTGACAAGGGCCCAAGTGGCTGCAGCTGCTTCAGTGGGAAACTCTTCCACTCAGCAGCTACAGAGTACCATCTTTGCTAAGATCCTCCGAAAGGAGATCCCGGCAGACATTGTGTATGAAGATGACAAGGTTACTGGGGAGGGGAGGGGAGGGGAGGGGAGGGGAGGGGAGTCACAGAGTACCATCTTTGCTAAGATCCTCCGAAAGGAGATCCCGGCGGACATTTTGTATGAAGATGACAAGGTTACTGGGGAGTGGAGGGGAGGGGAGGGGAGGGGAGGGGAGTCACAGAGTACCATCTTTGCTAAGATCCTCCGAAAGGAGATCCCGGCAGACATTGTGTATGAAGATGACAAGGTTACTGATGCATGTTCGGAACACTGGGAGCTCTTTAGATGTAGATCTTTCTTGCCCCTAGTTTATTTTCTTTTTAGTATTTGTTTTATTGGGGTGGAAAAACTGTGGAATTTAGATTTAGGTGTTAGAAATGCACCTATGTATGTATAGCTCTGTTTGACTACCGGTATGATAGCACAGCCATGTTTTTCTTAGTCCTCCCCCTCAACTGATGTAGTCTCCTGGCCTTGTGACGTTTCCATGATTTCACCAGTATTGAGCAGTTATTTAGCATGTGCCTCTTTTAAAGTGAAATTAAAGAATGTATGCATGTGGCTGTGCATAATAATCATAACCATTGCTATTAGAAGTAATAATGTTCCTGTGAAATATGCCAAAACTTAATTGGTCGGAAGTCTTTTGACCAACACGTTATAGTGATTCGCCTGAGAAGCAGTTCCTGGCCCTATATTCTACTTTTAAGACTTCTTCTTTTTTTTTCTTAGTGTATGGCTTTTCGTGATGTGAATCCAGTCTCACCTGTACACATTCTGGTGATTCCACGCAAACCAATTCCCGCGCTGTCACAGGCCAGTGATGATGACACAGAGGTATAGGTACTTCTGCACAATTCGTGCATGGGTCTCTTCACAGTTTATGTGACACAGAGGTATAGGTACTGCTGCATGATTCGTGCATGAGTCTCTTTCCCAGTTTGTGTGACACAGAGGTATAGATACTGCTGCATGATTCGTGCATGAGTCTCTTTCCCAGTTTGTGTAACGCAGAGGTATAGGTACTGCTGCATGATTCGTGCATGGGTCTCTTTCCCAGTTTGTGTAACGCAGAGGTATAGATACTGCTGCATGATTCGTGCATGAGTCTCTTTCCCAGTTTGTGTGACACAGAGGTATAGGTACTGCTGCATGATTCGAGCATGGGTCTCTTTCCCAGTTTGTGTGACACAGAGGTATAGGTACTGCTGCATGATTCGTGCATGGGTCTCTTTCCCAGTGTGTGTGACACAGAGGTATAGGTACTGCTGCATGATTCGTGCATGAGTCTCTTTCCCAGTTGTATGACACAGAGGTATAAGGTACTGCTGCATGATTCGTGCATGAGTCTCTTTTCCCAGTTTGTGTGACACAGAGGTATAGGTACTGCTGCATGATTCGTGCATGAGTCTCTTTCCCAGTTGTATGACACAGAGGTATAAGGTACTGCTGCATGATTCGTGCATGTGTCTCTTCACAGTTTGTGTGACACAGAGGTATAGGTACTGCTGCATGCATGATTCATGCGTGAGTCTCAATCTTAGTTGTGTATGAGTGTAATAGTAAGGCCAATCACATCTAAAGGTACCAATGGCATAATAGTATTGGGATATTGATTAAGTAACCTTTTAAATTACTTGCTTTATAATTATATCTATAGCACACCTTATGATGTCTTGAGTATAACTTTATGTATAAGGTCATAAAGATGCTGTGTGTTTAGATAAATATGACTAGATATAGCTAAATATATCTTTGCGATCATCTGTAACTCCCAACGGCAGTTGGAGTCCAGGAGAGATTATCTATAAGGTGTTTGATATACTGGTATATGTTACTATGATCTACTAGAGAATAACTTCAGTACGATTAGAAAGGATTACCACAACATTAATGACAATAGTGCATTAGTATAGTGGTTCAATGATGCTCTAACGAGCTATGCATTGGTAGCTACCAGTTCTCCTAACGCTGTATACAAATTTCAATAAGCCATTCCACATACATGTAATTAGCATTCAGCACAGCTGTAATTTCATCTCTGCCCCCCCCCCCCCCCACACACACCAGTGTTGTTTTAGTATGGCTTCACGTAATTAGATTTAGATTTAGTAAAAAAAGCTAATTAAAAAAGGTTAGTTTTGGTTTTAGTTAGTCGACTAAATACGTAGAAAAAAGGTTACTAATACACTTTTATAATACACACACACAATCCCAGCTGTTGGGTCACTTACTGCAGGTGGCCAGGAAAATGGCTGACCAAGAAAAATTGGAGGAAGGATATAGAATTGGTTAGTGAAGTTTTACTACAGTGCAGGCATGCAAGGTATATACGAGAGTAATGATAAGCAGATTTTCCACCAAATAGTTCTCAAACTGAATGTAGTGATGCACTACTATAATACTTGCCATATGCATGATGCTGGCTTGCATATTATACATGTGATTCTATATTGCAATATAATCATCATTGCTCTTCATGATGTGCCACTGTAATCTCGTCTTCTGAATCAGTTCTGGTTCACTTCATGTTATTTTTTTGAATAATAGGTGCAATAAAAAGAATAGTAGGTAGATTAAAAAGAATATTAGGTAAGACTTTCATGAATAAAAAGAATAGAATAATAGGTAGAAAAAAAAAGAATAATCCATCAGGGCCTAATGCTGGGCCATGGGACTTATTTTACGATTTGTTCCAGCTCGTGTGTCACTCCTGCCTCTGTTCTTTGAGCTTGAGGTGTGTATGTATGTGTGTGTGTGTGTGTGGTATGTGTGTGTGTGGTATGTGTGTGTGTACGTATGTGTGTGTGTGTTTGTGTATGTATGTGTGTGTTTGTGTGTGTGTTTGTGTATGTATGTGAGTGTGTGTATGTGTGTGTGTGTGTGTGTGTGTGTTGTTTTACGATCTGTTCCTTGACATGTACCTCTGCAGTGATCAACAATGGGAAGCATGGCTCTCAGTCAGTCTTCCATCTCCACGTGCACCTCATGGGAGGAAGACAGTTTGGATGGCCACCAGGGTGAAACCCTCGACTACCGTTCCTTTACAACCATACTGAGTGCTATAGTATGCATACGTGACATGTATTATGTACGTATATAAAAATTTCCTGAAATGCGTTACAAGGAAATTTGACAGGAAATATGGCATTCCAGGTACAGGGTACATGTAGTATATTAGGATAGGGCAGAATTTCCTTTAAAATCATGAAATTCTGTCCTATCCTATACTACCCTGTACCTGAAATACCAAATTTCCTATCACATTTCCTTGCAATGCATTTCAGGAAATTCCACTTTTTTTTGCTGTGCATGACTATGTACAGTTCCTTTGCAACTAGTGCTATAGTATGCATACGTGTATTATGTACACAGGTTAAATTTCCTAAAATGCGTTAGCTACAATATATAGAGGAAATTCGACAGAAAATATGGCATTTTAGGTACAGGGTATAGGGCAGAAAATCATGAAATCCTATAATATACTACCTTCTACCTGAAATACCAGATTTCCTGTCAACTTTCTTTGTAACGCATTTCCACTTTTTTTTGCTGTGGTATATATACATAGGTACTGCATGTATTATGTATAATTATCATAGTGTGTGACCACATAATATTTTTTGATGACACTGTGCATGCTATACACTTACAGCAAGAAAAAGGTATATGCAGAGTCAATATTACGTACATAGACATAAGAGACGAAAAGGCACGAATTATTATAGCACTTCCATCGTCAACAGTAGCACATGCAATGTACAAAAAGGTCGTTCATTACATAGTAATTAAGCTAGTGCTCTCATGAGGCATAGCTGCAAGCCTGAGAGCTGACGTCACTTGAGAACCATGATCTGTTCAAGAGGCTTCCTCTTCACGTCTGGAACAGTAGCGCCCTCAGCGGGATAGCCTACCGGTAGCAGGACCATCACCTGGATGATGGATAACAGGTGATGATAGCATGCCCATACCAATCTGATGTAATTGGGAGGGGGGGGGGGGTTAAAGTAGGCACTAAATGGAAAATGTACATGTCGTAGTCTAGCTATATAGCTATCCCCAACTTATACCCCCTTAGGGATCGCTTGCAGTGTCAGATACTTCAAGCGATCCCTAGATGGGTAGAAGTTGGGGATGTGTAGCTAGCTAGACTATATACACGTCGTTGAAATAGATCTGGGCAACACATTAATTTTGCGGTATATAAGACCATGCTCCCGTACCTACATACGTGGTAGGGGGGTGGTTGTGCCCCAAATTAAAGCCTTAGATAAAAGCTACATGTAGTATATTTACTAAAAGTATAATTCCCTTCTGCTTTTCAGTAGTCTAAGAATAGAATTAGCTATAAATATGCCTATGCACTAATTGCATGCAAGTACATGTAAGCAGCAAGTATATACGTATCTATGCAGCTAGCTATTTTGATTTAGAGTTTCAGTCTTATATGGGAGGCAAGGATGGAAATCGCTACATCACTGCAAGCTTGTACTGTCCGCAGCCTAAGTGCAGTGTACTGTCTGCTCTACCTTCTCATTGTCAGGCCTCCCCAGTAGCTCCCTAAGGGCCACTCAGGTAACTGTACTGTCTGCTCTACCTTCTCATTGTCAGGCCTCCCCAGTAGCTCCCTAAGGGCCACTCCGGCATTGAGAGGCTTTGCTGTGTCCCAAATATGCTTTCTTAATAGAAAGTTACCACTGAAATGAAAACACCTCTCTATACAGGACATTGCACCAGGTCCCCAAGGTGTCCACAATAGAGGGGTTCCACTGTACGTATGGACAGGGGGTGGGGGGTTCTGCCCCAAATTAAAGCCTTAGATTAAAGCTAGTATATTTATTGAAAGTCTAATTCCCTTCTGCATGTCAGTAGTGCAGTGAACTGTCTGCTCTACCTTCTCATTGTCAGGCCTCCCCAGTAGCTCCCTAAGGGCCACTCCAGCATTGAGAGGCTTTGTTGTGTCCCAAATATGCTTTCTTAATAGAAAGTTACCACTGAAATGAAAACACCTCTCTATACAGGACATTGCACCAGGTCCCCAAGGTGTCCGGTTCCACTGTACGTATGGACAGGGGGTGGGGGGTTCTGCCTCAAATTAAAGCCTTAGATTAAAGCTAGTGTAGTTATTGAAAGTCTAATTCCCTTCTGCATGTCAGTAGTGCAGTGTACTGTCTGCTCTACCTTCTCATTGTCAGGCCTCCCCAGTAGCTCCCTAAGGGCCACTCCGGCATTGAGAGGCGTGGTGGTAACTGTAACCAGCCCTGCATTGTGGATGGCTGCCACAAGAATGCCACTGGCAATGGCGGTGCTGATCTCGTAGTAGTAGTGAGCGTATCGCTGCCCGTCTTCGCCGATGTGGTAGGCCTGCTTGAAGACGATGATTAGGTAAGGGGCCGTCTCCAGATACGGCTTTTCGTGGGTTGTCCTGACGAACTTGAGGTCGTTCACCCACTTGTCGCCCATTCTACGATCATAGTTGTGGTATTCTTCCTGTATTAGGGTACGTACGTAAGGGAAAAGAGAATAAAATTAACAGCATCACAGTTAGACCATAATCATATGATCAATTTCAGTTTGCCCACTGGAATAAACACAGATAATCAGGCAACATCAATTTGCTACATGTATGATGAGTACTCAATTTGGTGGTAAAGCCTCGATCTTCACTTCAAAATGCTAGCAATAAAGTCCAACCAAGAACAGACTTGGGGAAGCATACTGCATGTTTCCAATCTAGTGGGTTAGAATACACTTCATGAATATGTTTGTAATTGATGTTCTCGTTACACCTCATTCATTTCAAAGAGTGTTTTAGGTTACTATAGTGTTAGATGTAGACATTAATGTACATATTATCTGATCTACTTCCATCTTCATTACCTGCTCAATAATGTCTCTAATTTGTGATTTCAGTTTCGGATCTCCAACAACAACAAACGTCCAGGGTTCGGAGTGGGCCCCAGATGGCGATGTACCTGCCGTATGAACGATACTCTTGATGGCTTCAACTGGAACGGGTTTGGGGCTGAAGTTCCTCACAGATCGCCGCTCGTTCATCTGCTCATAAAACTCCCTGGCTCTTCTTTTCACTTCTTCTTCTGATGGCCTCTCTGGCTGATACGGCACGTGTGGTGTGTCAGACGCGTGCAAGGGTGGAGCAAGCGAGGGGTCCGGTTCTTCCTCGTCGAATTCCGATAGTGGGTGCTCCCCCTTGTCCATGCTGAGGATATCCTGCGTCTTCTTTCTTGCAGTTGTGCTGTCCTCGGACTCGTCTTTGGGGCGTCTTTCCTGATCCATATAAACAAATTTAAATAAACCTGCTAATTCCAGGGCAAGTTTATTCCTCAGCATAGAGGGTAGTTTGAATCTATATGGAGGGTTTTATATTTATATTTATCTTATTGGATGGGTAGCTGTCCAATATCAGTGGATATTGGACGAGTCCATGCTGTATTTTGGCAAGTCGGAAGGACGAGCTAAATACAAGCAAGACAAGTCCAATGTCCAGTGATATTGGATGGCTACATGTACCCATTCAATGAGAAATTTATTGTGTATTGTACACACCACCCATGATTCTAAATGGCGTGTTCATCAACCATCCAATATCATAAGATATTGGACGGTTTGCCAAATAGGAAATACTACATAGTGGTACCATGATAATGAGTGAACAATAATAGACATTAATATAAAGTTTAATATGCATGGGCATAAAAATGTGCCTGTGGTGTGCAAAGAGGAAATAAACTTTGCGTTTAGAGTGTTATATGTAGCAAAGTGTGGTTGGCTCTACAATGGTACAGAAAGAAGGGCAGCTCGTAAATTTATGGTTTCGAGGTATCAGTTGTTAGACGAATCTAGCTCTACACATCCACATGCTTAGATTCTGAAGATGAGACATCATTTATATCCCAAACACTAGGCCCACCCACGCCTTCTAAAGAGCTTTCTGATGAAATGGATACTACCAAAAGTCAAATGATCTATTATAAGCACACGTCTTCAAAATGATGTCCACACTTTACATACCCATTACCAGTGAGATTTATGAAAAAAAAATATCCACTTTGAGAAGTATATAGCTAACCTGTGCTAGCAGGTGTGCCAGTATGGCGGCCACTACGACAGTGGCCAAGGTTGCTAGCAGGTAGTGCCAGTACTGGGCCAGAAAGGGAGCCGATCGGGTAAGGAAGCTGATAGCATCGTCCATTTTCTAGTGCGTGTGTGTGAGTGTGAGAGTGAAAGTGAGTGTGTGTGTGTGTATGTGTATGAGAGAGAGAGAGAGAGAGTGTGTGTCAGGGGAAGTATGTACATGTACATAGGGTGGCTGCCTAGAGAAAGCAATGTAGTAGTGTGTACATGGGCTCCTATATCACTGTGACCTTGATTAGGTTCCAGTAGTGGAAGCTGCAGATGGTCATGGCTTCACTAAGTGCAAAGTGAAGGAACTCTGAATGGAAAGTTGGTTCTCAGCTGAGGCTGTTTTGCTTTCAAGTCATTACCCCATGCCACGTATGTTTGGGTGGGATGAACGATCGGTTTTGTCTGTCTGTCGTCATCATTGTCTGTCATAAAAATTCTTCATAGCAGGCAGATTAGGAGCTATAATAATTTTGAGTAACAATTAAAATCCCCAAAGAATCAATATGTGTACATGTATAATCATGTGTATACCTAGCTGATAGTGACCAAAGCGGTTCTAGTCTCCAGCTCTTTCTTATTCAACACTGGTAAAGTCTACTGTTTTAGTATAGTAAAGAACTCGAATACGACAGAGGGGAGGGCGGGCATACACGGTCTCAGGACACGTGTTCATACTCGAGTGTACAGCATCAGTGTCACTACTACAGCGATCAGTCACGCCCACAGCTTGGATACAACAATACACGAGCACACTATACTCTTTCCAGTCTCAGAGTCCAGGAGTGCGGGGAATGTCTCTGATAGAGACTTCTAGTTTGAACTACAATGAAATAGAGCTCCTTGAATAGTCGCTGCATTTAGTGTGGCCCAATTCACCATGCAAATAAAATACAGTTACAGATCGGGCACATTGAGTTCTTGTTCAATTCGTCTCTACCTAAATCACATAGCTGTGCCCTACTGTAGATACAGCCCATCCCAGCCTAGGAATGGTGTAGCCTGACATGTCACTATACCTGTAGCTAATTAGCCCAGGCCCCACCCCCATGAAGGGGCACAAAGTATAGGCACTAGTGAACTTACGACAGATCATGAAATCCTACATAAGGCCTCCATCTAACACAACATATGCATGTTGGCATTAGAAGCTCACAACTTGCCAGTTAATAGTCGATCGAGGCCCGGGCATGAAGTAATCTTCTGACGATGACGATCAGTGGAGCATCACGTGCAGGGTCAAGGATGGGGGTGGGGCTAGCTATAGGGCATAGATTGAAGGACTGTGTCCTACTCTACTATCTATGGAGCGGTTAACTCAGTTGCAGTGAGAACTTCGACTTATGTAGACGTTTTGACTACTAGATCTGGTTACCAGATATCTGGGTGTGAAGGTAGAAATTTACGCCTTATCCACGAAATGTTGCATTGCATTCTGAGATTTTTATTAAGCAGCATCACAGATAATAGAATTCGTAACCAGCATTAACATTTTTGTAGATTTAAATGCATGCCATGCACTGTTGCAAGGCCATCCTCCAAATGTTATTATATAGTACGTACGTATAATAGTAGAATTCTACTGCAACACAATTGTTGGTATGTAGCTACATGGCGTAAACATCTTAAGTCACAGTGCAACTGGGTTAACCACTCCATTCATTTGGGTTACTGTATTTAATATTTTCCAGTGTGGTGAGCATGCATGTGGGCGTAGCTTGAGACAATTATGCTCTAAATCTTTGCAATTATTCTTTTCTCCAATTCTATGATTTTATTGCTATTATTCTCCAAGTTTTTTTGCTACTATTCTCATATTATTCTCAAGTTATACTTGTTGCTATACTGTAACAAAGTGAGCATTCCAGGAAAGACAAGTAAACATCGACATGTCGACACTAATACACCAGCCACATGATGACGCGATTGATACTATTATTATAGGGTGCTAGCTAGGCACTCAACCAAAGAAAAAAACTCGATCTATTGAGCACCCAGTCCTCATGCATTGCTGGCCAGAGCAGAGACACTGTATTGTATTAATATAGTATCTCTGGCCGGAGGGCAGGGCTGGCCCACTCATCCGGGCGCGGGCCACCAAAAGATGCTGAGGCTTGCTACTATTCTAGAATTATGTTTTTATGCCAATGTCTTGCTATTATTCTAAAACTTATTCCAGCATAATTATCTCAAGCCTATAATGTAATGTGGGCACCATTTAAAATTGGACTAGACGCCTGCATGTCTGCTATAAGGGTGTTGGCATTTGGGAGGGTGCCAAACAATAGAATTAGTAGAAATTCAATTGGGAGTCACAGCCGATACACATTCACTTGAGTGAAGTGGGCAAAAATTGGTATCTAGGTTCTACTCACAATACGTCTTGACATAATTTTGGTAACTACATACATGTATACTTGACAGAGTGACATATAATTATGATACCAACAAGATTTCTTCTGCTAACTACAGAATACAAGCACTACAAAATCATGTGTGCCTCGTCTTTCTTAGCAAAAACGACTAAAAAGTCATTTTAAAAGTAGTGAGTTATACAATACTGATTCATTTCATTCGGCTGCATATAGTGTCAAGGGATGGCCTACAAAATCTCTCAACAGCATTTACACGAGGATACATTCTGATCATGACCGTCATCATCCCCACCATCATCCTCCTTTGCTTTTCCGGTAAAAACATATTGGCCTTCGAAAGGATCCTCGACAAGGGTAACCTCCAAGCCATTGGGGAACTTGCTGAGGTCAAACATGGTCGGCGATTCAGTCGCTTCCAGAGATATAAACACATCTCCAACACTCAAGTGTTGAGCTACTCCAAAGTAGAGAATGGGCTTCAGCACCAGTTCAGCTTGGCTGCCGGGCTGCACACCTCTCTGAGTCACCAGCAGGTTCCCATCCTTATAGGCAGAAGTGTCAAATGCTTGACCAGACCACGAGGCTGGGGTTTTATTCTGTATTACAATCGTATCGCTGGAAGTTGCCGGGACATCACTTGCTGTATAGAGGTAAGATAGCACTTTAAGTACCTCACCTCATATATGGTTTTAAAACCGTGGCCATTATGTATGAGAACAAATAGCTACACGCTCAGAACTTACATGGAAAAAATACCATTCAGCTTATTAGGATGCATGCCATACAGGAGAGTGCCATGCATATACCAACGTAGAGGTCATATTGCCACTGACTTTTGTATTCTTATCGGATGGTATTTGTCACTTCCCCATACAGCATGGACCCTATACATGTAGTTGTGATAACGCTACAAATTAGCATAATTACAGTAAGGTTAGCTCTACTTTGCAGGTGGATAGCTTGGATTAGCCACCATACAAAATCAGCTCTAGTCACATGACCTTTGGCAGTGAAACACTGTACAGTCACCAGTTGGCAGTGCATGACGGGGTGTGTTAGCGCACTCGAAGAGTAGAGCAAAGGTCGAAGGCAGACAATGCACAAGTCAAAGCTGAGTGTATTGTCTGCCCAAGACGAGGTTCTATTTAGGATATTTGGCTTGGGGAGGGGGAAAATCTCGAAAAAGATGGTGGGTGTGGGGGTTGCAGGGTTTTGTTCAGCATGCCACCCCCCCCCCCCCCCCCCCCCCCCCCCCCCCCGAATTTTTGTCGGAATTTTGAGTCTTTTAAGAGTGGTTCTGAGGTATTCTGAGACAGTTTAAGGTCCTAGTATCTATGTTAATAGAGACAGGTTCTTAGCCTGTACATTGTACGTGTGATTTGATATTTTTTTTTGGGGGGGGGGGGTGATCTTCCCTCCGCCCTGGATAAAACCCTGCAAGACCGTTACTATATCGTCCTAACTAAATCCTAGAATACACTGACAACTGGTGTCTATATACTGCATGCTTAATGCATCTTTATCCTTCAACTGTAACACCCACTTGTAATTCTTGCACAGCGTATAGACAAATTCACACATGTAATACTACAATTAGGCCCCTCCAACTTGCATGTTAGTTTCTGATCACCCGCCCGCATCAGCGACAGAGACGTGCGTATGCTAAGTTTCTATAATGAAGTAAGCGACACGTCCGGTATTTATTACAAATGGGTGGAGCATTCGTTTTTCGTGCGCGTTTCTTTTCCAAGAATATGCATGCAGCGACCGCCCGCTCGCCCGCATGGCTCCTGCGGAATGAGTGAGATCAGAAACAAATATGTAAATTGGAATGGCCTTATGACAGCCTACAAACCTGCCAATGTAGGGCTCTCTGACTCATCCTCTTGATGGATTTCCCACACTGATCCCGGCTCAGTTTCGAAGGGACCACCAAGCAGGTTTGCACCACCATGCGTTGCTCCAACAGAAGTCTTCGCAGGGTATACAAATTCGGCAGTAGAATTGGCTTTGAGAACTTGCCAGGCTACGTAGTATTCATCAGCACTTGGAGCAAAGTTTTTAGTGAACACTACTACAGTAGCATCAGCTTTATTTACGAACTTGATGGGAATGTCTGTAGCAGTCATGGCTGTTGACAGTGTATAAACTGTATCACTGTAGGATATAGTGGTATTATCCCACATTACATCATCTCTAATACATTTTGTTGGACGAGAGCAGTAGGATATACAGGCGCATATCCTACAGTTCTGTACTTCCTTAGGTAACATAACCTCCGGTTACTTCACGATAGTTACGCACATGCGCAGTAGTGGGATAAGTCAGGTAGACCACGCCCCATGCAGCGGAGGATTTGCGCCCTCCTTGCGCGAATATAGGATATAGGATATATTCGGAGGAGCGGAGGATATATAGGCGCATATTCTCCGCTGTGACGTGGACTATCCTATACTTGCAATTACAGATGACTGTAGCTAAAACTATGGTTACGTAGCTATATCGAGGTAGACAGTATGTTTGATTACTCACCATCCAAGTCTACCGATTTTCTCACTTGGTTGCTCGCTGCCTGCCAACCCACTGCGTACGAAGGCCGATGGAATTCCAGTACGAAGTTCACGTATTTAATTTGCAGGTTCACGGTTCACTCTATTGTATCGTGTTCGATTAATAACCATGGCCATAGCCTGGGCCCCCACGTGGCTACACCCGCGCGCCGCAAACTACCACGTGAGCCCGAGACCGGCCCCGTTCGCGCTCGCGCGCGCGCACAGCTAGCTAGCCGGCCGGCCTGTCACCAGGCACGAGACTAAGTTCTGCCGTTACCGTTTATGGCAGGTGCGTAGCTTACTGGCGGACAACCTTCGCGCTGCCATTGGTCAGACTGTTGAGCATCCCGTGCTGCCATTGGTCAGATTGTTCAGCCGGCGGGAAAACGGTTCAAATTTTCAGTTCGCACAATAGAGTAAGGATGTGTTTGTTGCTGCTGCTGTTGCTGTTGCCAAGATGTTCTTGTACGCCCAACACAGCAGGCAATGGTGAGGAATGGGCTTTACTGTATGTCTGCGTGCGCATGCATGGGGTACTACAATCATATTAGCTAAATAGCATGAGGGGATGTTTTTTTTTGGTGGGGGGGGGGGGGGGGGGAGTAGGTTAAATAAGCTTTCTGTTCCTCTTGGTCTGTGCTAGCATGCCATCAATCTCTATTTGTTTTCCCTTGCTTCTCCACAGTCACCGACAACCATGAATGATCACCTATTGACAAAGCCAACATCACACACACATGCAGCCAACATACATGTACTGCAAGCAACTGTGAGGAGTGAAATTATACTGTATATAGGAATGGGCTTTATAGTATATGCATAATAACTAGGAGAATGCAGAGCATTTGTGGGGCGAGCGCAACTACAACATGTGCTTAGCATGTTTCTGCGCATGCGCAATGCGACCGGTCGGTCGATGACATACATACAGGTCGGTCGATGACATACATACAAACAGAGTTGGCATTGACCTCGCTAGTACAGGGCTCGCTGCGCTCGCCCCAATTATATGGGTTTTTCTGTGCAGGAACACATTGGGTTTTCATTGTATGAGGAATGGTATGGGAATGGAATTATTTGTACGGGAACGGAAATTATGGGATTTACTGTACGTATGGAGAACGGGGTATTAAGCGGTAACTTAATGTGAATTTTATGATTATATGTCACGAAGTTCGATCGCAATCAATAATCACATGATAAATATGTGATTGTCAAATGAGTGATCACTGAACGGGGTATTTTGCAAAGTTATTTCACATGTGGTCAGTTTTCACAGACAATAATTTGTAATTATTATTGTAATTTTTGCGGACAATTTTTTGCGAACAGTGTTTTGCAGACAGCTCTTTTTCCAACAATTTTTGCGGACAATGTCATGTATTTGCAGGCAGTTTTTGCGGATAGTGTTTGTGAGCAGTGTTTTGTGAACAGTGCTTTGCGGACAGTGTTTTGCGGACAGTGTTACGGACAGTGTTTTGCGGACATTGTTTTGCGGACAGTGTTTTGTGGACGGTGTTTTGCGGACAGTGTTACGGACAGTGTTTTGCGGACAGTGACAGTGTTATGGACAGTGTTTTGCGGACAATTCTTTTCCAGTTTTTGCAGAAAATTTTTGTGGACATTTTGCAAAATGTTTTTGCGGGCAGTTCTTTTTCCAGTTTTTGCGAACGTTTTTTTAAAAGACAGTTTTCTGCGCAAGGTTTTTGTCGACAGTTTGTTTGCCTCAGTTTTCCTGTACAAGTTCATTTTACAATCACATTTTACCATATTCATTACGGCACACACAATATTCCTTGTTTACTTACACCACTCTGTTCAGCAAGTTAAGACTTCCTTTCCCGCAAACTAAAGGAAACTTACCACTGGGTAAGTAGTGAGGGCACATTCTTTGGATTCGCCCAAAGAATCTGTAAACTACCACCCCTGGTTCCCAAGGCCAGGTACCCATGCAGTCCCCTCTGTGTTTTGCATGGAGGGGACAATTTTATTACGCAAAAATTTAGAAATCAGAATACACATGTGAATGTATACACTTCGTATGATTCAGAATATTGTTTTGCAAGACAATAAAACGATTTTTTTTGGCTGTGCATGTGCTTTGGTTGTGTTTTGTTTCTGTCTTTATGGATTGTCTAGTTGTGGTGTTTGTGTATTCGTTAGGGGAGTACGTACGTATGGGATTGCTTTCTGTACGACCCGGCATGTCACACAGGAAATTTAGGGTAGTATAGGATAGGGCAGAATTTTCCTTTAATCATGAAATTCTGCCCTATTCTATACTATACCCTGTACCTGAAATACCAGTCAAATTTCCTTGTAACGCATTTCAGGAAACTCCACTTTTTTTCCCTGTGTCAGAATTTTAGCATATGTAACATATTTGTTGATCTGCATGTACGATACATGTGATTGTTAGGCCTTCAGACCTGTACAATAGTTAGTCTCTCACTCACAGTACCCGATATCACTCTATTGGCAGATCAGATTCGGTGAGCAGCCACCTTTTTGGCGCACAACATAGCTATCTGACTATTCCCAGGAGACTCTTTCAGCTACGTACCGATTAGCTATTGGTTTGTTTGTTCCCAGAATATTTGCTCAAGCCCACGTACATGTATCTTTCTCATAGAACTATACAGATGTAGAATTAGGATCAAAGAAATGAGTATACTAAAAAAAATATTGTGCGCCAGGAGTCACTCAGTTGGCAATCTTTAGTACTGCTATTACAATCAGTGCTTTGACTATATTATGTGGAGGTAGATATTACGTTCACCTAATGAGAGGAATTTGTATAGGAATGCCGATATTGCTTCTATAGGGTATAGGTTGTGTGTACTAGTGCACGAGGCTATAGTGCACGCATGTCTTGATCACCAAATTAAAGCTTAATTCTTATTATTATTACCCAAGATGCAGTACCTAGCCCGGAACTAGGCTTCGAGGGAAGGTTGACGGTCCCTAAGAGCCTGCGTGGATTTCAGACTAGACAGTATGATATACGACTCCAAAGAGTTTCTCTTGCTATCAATAAACTACAAATACTATACGAGTGCATAATATTAAGTGTACAGGCATGCATAAAGTTAACACTGCATGGTCATCTATCTAACAGTGATCAGTACACTATACAGTATAAATTCTAAGTCACTTCCATCTAGCTAATTCCTGAACACACCAGCATGGTTGTGAATTTCAAACTTGCATCTGTGTTCCAGTAAAAACGTACATGCCTCCACTTGGCTCCTGACTAAGGGTCACCTCCAAGCCATTGGGGTACTTGGTGATGTCAAACTCCATCAGTGATGAAGCTATTTCCAGAGATGGAAAGACGTCTCCAACCTTCATGTTACGAACTATTCCAAAATAGAGAATGGGCCTTAGCACCAGAACAGCTTGGTCACCAGGCAGGACACCTCTTTGAATCATGAGCGGGCTGTCACTCTTATAGAGAGAAACATCATACTTTCGACCGGACCAGCAGGGTGGACGTGCATTCCGCACCACAATCTCACCATTGGGATTGGCTGGGACATTGTGCACTGTAGTGAAACATGACATCATAATACTAATAGGACACTTTAAGAGGGGCTGCTACATGAACTCCAGAGAGTAGGAGCATCTGAAAATGTCATCTGGTTTCATGCACTACTATAATCATTATATAGCACTGAATTATTACACACACACACAGGAAAAGATCCACTTACAGAATCTGGATCGCAGCCCATTAATAATTATTGGGGTTAGATGCTCCAATGTCTGTTTAGGGTTCTTGCACCCCTAGCATAATATTCATGTAGTTATGTTCGGATCATGCGTGCATGCACTCTTGCATGAAATGGTTGCTGTATGCATGTCTGCCTTTTGATCTGAGTGTGAAAATGGTACCATGCAGCTATAAGACTATATTGCACTAACGTTAACGAGCACTACTCTGCAAGCTTTATGTCTGAGACTACTGCTTTATAAACACTCATGCCTTTCTTATATATAGTCTATACATGTATAGGTAAATCCATGCTGTATAACGTACAAACTTCCTTCAAAACAGGAGTACTTTTCTCCGTCTCAGCAATGATTTCCCATGTTGATCCGAGCCCAGCAGGGAAGGGACCAAGTATGATTGTTGTATTTGACATATCAAAACTTGCGCCAATAGAATTTGATGCAGGGTATACAAACATCACAGAAACATTGGTACGAAGGACTTGCCAGGCTACATGCGCATCTGTCACACGAGGGAAATCGTTCTTGGTGAATACTATTACTGAAAAATCGGTTTGTTTAGTAGCATTGACAAACTTGATGGGAATGTCGGTAGTCGTCATTGCTGTCAAGAGTGCACTAATTGTAAAAAAAAAATAACAACAACACATTAGAAGCAATAACAGGTATCTGTAAAGCCATGCACTGAAGTGGAAAATAATACAAGTTATGCATGTACCTGCTTCCAGTCGTTAATTCAACTGAAATTAGTCTCTTCGTAGCCATGGGTTCACATAGCAATTTCCCATTAGCAGTTGCTCACAAATTTAATCTGTGTCTCGAAAAGCGGTTATGGCGTGACACTTCATTGATTGCTTAATAGTCACATTGTTAAAGTCATGGATAGTAGTATTGCCTTTTAATTGTAATTAGACTAATGTCTGTCTAGTGGCAGCATACTGGCTGCTGCTGTTTTTCAAATATTAAGCTTCCAAATAAGCTTGTGATACCAGGCAAGAGTTTATGGCAACGTGCGAGCACACTAGTACTGCAGACATCGATGTTGAGTGAGTGATTCAGGCTGCTTGTCTAAGACTATGCTAAAATCAAAGCTTCGAAAAGAACGGGAGTAAGCTGTGTCAGATTGGTACATTCTCATCAGTGAATGATGTCATGAATGAGCATTCCAACTACGTGACATATAACAGTAATTGTAAATACCATTAAATTTTACCAAAACTGAATACGCGAATGACCAGACTATACTTTCCTGACAGAGGCAGTCGAAAGTTAGTCTGGCCAGCGAGACTCAGATACATGTCTTACCTATATATAGCACAATCAGTGTAGGTGATCTCCAACCTGAACTGTTGCAGTTGTGTGTATATAGGTCTGTCAGGCATGTGAATAGAAGAAATATATATGACTCTACATAATCATGACTCACAGTCACACAAGTATATGCAGGAAGATGACAGGGATTGCCTCAAACCACAGTGTGTAGCAGCCATACCATAAATAGTCTCGATATCGGCCCTAATCAGGGCGGCGATCACTTGCAGTATCCCGTTTCTGGGTGGGATACTGCAAGCGATCCCCACCCTGATTATAGGGCCAGGCTGGTATCGAGACTAACCATAAATACAAAACGTACCATAGCCAACGTTATTTCCATACCATCACTAAGAGCCATGTATGATGCTGCTGAGAAGCTAGATAGCTACCACCAACTGAAGCTTAAAAATTAAAGTCTTGGCTAAGCAGGGAAAGGTCACTCCCATAGACTCTGCAGTCACAACTACGACCACTATTAGTCAATGATCATGGGTCAAAGCCGCTCCAAAGGGTGTCAACAGTCAAAACACGTACAAACGGTCTAGTCTCGCGAGCCAGCCGGTTTTTTACCCCGCGGCGCGTAGGCGGCGGCGGGGTTAAGCAATCGGTTCTGTCTGTCTGTCTGTCTGTCTTTCTGTTGTCTGTCTGTCGCCTCAAAAATGGGTTTTTCTCGCGCTTTACCGGGTTAAGCGATTGCTAAACACGACAGTAACATTGAAATCAAAAAAAAATGTCCGGGTGTGTACCTCATAGTTGCCAAAGCGGTTCCATTCGCTGCATCTGCAGCTCTTTCTTATTTACATTCTGCCAGAGCGGTTGCAACTACGTCACGGTTATGACGTCACGTAAACTTCCGTGTGGCAAAAGAATAACAGTGGTTCAATGGCAGCCGAACGGAAGTTGCTGCTGTAAGCGCGGTGTAGGTGGCTGATTTGTTGAGTTTATCCAGCATAGTCACTTCGCCATAGTACTAATTGACATACTAAAAGCGTAAGTTGCTATTTGCTTGCGTTTCAAAGATCACTGTAGAACCTACCACTCTTTTGCCACACGGAAGTGTTTAGTGCACGGAAAATAACGTTTGGTGCACGGAGTGTTGCAGTGTTTTACGGTCGTGACGTCACCTGCAACCGCTCTATAGCTATACGGTCACAACTAGAATGCGATAGAGGCCGGGAATATACGGACTCTGGTCACGTGTTCATATTGGCAATCAGTCACGCCCACAGATACGCATACACGAGCGCTGTACACTCTGCGTGCGGATACACAGCCAGTGATATACATGTACACTTTGCCAACTACTCCATCGACCCAGTCTGCAGTCGCGCCAGGTCCAAGTTGTGAATTATGCACCGCGGGGTATGTCTCTGCTAGAGACTTCTAGTTTTTTGTTTTTTTTTGGACGGGTTTTCGCCCAAAAAAAAAAAGAAAAACCGGCTGGCTCGCGAGCTACAAACGGTCAAATTATGCTGAAAACACCAAGTCACAGTGTAGAATGGACGGACAAATACATAACAAAAGACTAGCCTCGTTTCCAGCTTACTCACTTCGTAGCTCACTCGTAGTTCACTTGCCCTTGTAGAACGTTTAGTTTAATTGGTTCAATAAGGTCATAAACATAATTTAAGAGCATTCCTACCCTATTGAGCCGCGGGCACGGCTGCAACGGCATTTACCGCGGCCCGCGGGCATAATTATGTCTGTCGCGGCGTTTAATTATACACTTGCGCAAATTATTAGTTTATTAGTTTATAGCTATAGTGCTAGTGCGCGGCACTGCGTGACGTAATGTGTAGTCTAGCGTGCTTGATCGTTAATTTAAAAGTTGAAAAAATTTCCTAGACTGTGTACAGTGTTTTGATCCTTTCATACCGAGCTTAATACTCACCTCATGCAAGATCTCAAGCTTTGACTGCCACTTGCAGCTGGCCTGCCGCTAGGTCTGCCCCAGTGAACGCTGAGGTAAGAGCTGTGGATTGATAACAGGCTGTTGTTTGTCATACAGTCTTTGTGACGGTAGTCAGTAGTTAATGTAGTAGCATACCCCTTGGTAAAGCCCGACTGAATGAATCAACATGAGCAACCATGTCTCAATTACCTCCTGGACTATTCTGTAGGATACCTGACTCCCGGAAGTGGGTGTGGTCTACAGTTAAGGGGCGGTCACTCCCATTGCCGCTGTAGTCACAACTGCGACCGCAGTCGGTCAATGGTCAACGGTCAAAGCCGCTCAAGAGGGTGTGGTCAACGGTCAAAGCGCGCTCAGAAATATGGTCAACGCTGACAACGGCAGGTCGCAGTGCGGAATAGATGGACTCGTATGCAAGAGCAACATTTTGCAGCTTGTCACTCGAGCGCGTTTTGGTAGACTCGGATCGAGTGGCTAGCTTTAGGGAAAGTCCCTCACAATCGACGGTAAATATTGTAGAGCGGTCAACGAACGAAAATGAACGCGGTCAACGGTCATTTAATGTGCAATAATGCAAACCCTTACGAATAGTATATATGTACATGTAAGTGTGTGATTGATTATTGAATATTTCATTCCAACAGATCTTGGCCGTCAGCATTGATCATTACTGCGCAACAAGTGACACTATACCGTTCATCACTGCAACATGTTTCGCTTTCGTAGACTGCCATTTCAGACTCGTTTCAAGGCATGCAACGTCTGCGTTTTCATTGGTGTTCTGCTCCTGCTCTCTCTTCTGATTGGTCATCTCTTACTGAACTCCAATGGCACATTTAGCATTAGCAAACAAAAGAGGGTTCTGAAGCCTCTCCAATTAAGTGGAAAAGAGGAAAATTTCAAAACCACATGTCGCTTTCACACATGTTTCGAAATCAACGATTGCATGTTTGATGTCAACGACAAAATTGGTGTCTACGTTTATCCGCAATTTGAGTTTATCACTGCGGGAGCCTCCGACATCAGTCATACCTATACTCCGCAGCTGAGCAAGGAATACCAAGAGATACTGAAGGTGTGTGTGTGTGTGTGTGTGTGTGTGTGTGTGTGTGTGTGTGTGTGTGTGTGTGTGTGTGTGTGTGTGTGTGTGTGTGTGTGTGTGTGTGTGTGTGTGTGTGTGTGTGTGTGTGTGTGTGTGTACAGTGTGTGTGTGTGTGTGTGTGTGTGTGTGTGTGTGTGTGTGTGTGTGTGTGTGTGTACAGTGTATATGTATGGGTGTGGAGAGAGGGGGAGGGGAGTGACATACAATTGTGTACATGTGCTTTGAAACCTATATTGTTCCAGGGGGGGGGGGGGGGGGGGGGGGGGGGGGGGCAAATTTTGCAAGGGGGTCAAATATTCCCCTTGCCTCCTTGTATAAGTAGTGCTGTGTTCAATATGCTTCTATAGGAGAACATGCTCTCTCAGCACATATCCATGCAGCCAGCTCTGAAACAGACACTGTTATATGATATTATTAAAAGTCTTACAATTATTATTTGAAGAAAGTTGACTGATGTATCTGCTCCTCCATTAAATGTTCGCTCCAGGCAATACGGAGTAGCCCCTACTATCAACCGAATGCCTCCAGGGCGTGCATGTTTGTGGCCGCCTTGGATACGCTGAATCAGAATGGGATGCGCCTTGACCTCATGACGGCCCTGTTCAACAGTCTACCTGGGTGAGTATGAGGTAGCTGTTGGGCCGCCAGTTGCAAGTGTCAGGGGAGGTATATGTATTGCGACAGGACATGTGGGACCCGAAATGTCATGTGACCATTGACAAATTGATAGGGATGGTGTGTCTATAGCAAGCAACATTTCTACTAGATGTAACGTACGTCATTGCTAATTAGGTGTATACTGAGCTACTGGAGTTCCTTGGCAGAGGAACAGTAGACAAGCTTTATATAGCCACTAAACCCGCTAGTAGCGCTTTCCAGTAGAACCCAGCCAATTCCGTCTGTAACTATTGTCTCATTAAGCCTCTCCCCCATCTCCTGAACAGAATAGACGTGCTACATGTATACATACACAAACTTAGACTGCAGGAATAATTAAACCACCAAAGGCACAGAGCTGATAACTAACTAAGTAGACACATTGCAAACTCTTCGAGATGATAAGCGTAATGTTGATGTCACAATGATATCATGATATATGTATGACATGATGATGTCACAATGACATCATGGTGTATGTTTACCTCACCCAACAGCTGGCGAGGTGGTCGGAACCACTTGGTGTGGAGCATGCTTCCCGGTTCCTCCCCGGACTTCAATACCACTCCAGACTTCCACTACGGCAAGGTCAGCTACTGTCAGCCTCTCGATCAGAGGGAAATTACCATAGCATACATGTATGGCGCCACGTTTAATATACATGTATATATTGAAGTAGTTGTGCTCGCTTCGCTCGCACAACTATTTGTGTTTGTTGAACTCGCTCGCTGCGCTCGCTCTGTACGGATAGAGATTAAAGATGTATAATCTGCATGTGATTTGTTGATTTGTAGGGTACATTTAGCTAGTAGTGTTGCTGGCAGACTGAAATGTGGAGACAGTGCTACAGAGAAGACTACAACCGCCGGTTCGAGGACCGCACAGGGTTGTTCGCTGACCGAACAGAGCTGTTCGATGACCGCACAAGGCTGTTTGCTGACCGAACCGCCGGTTCGATGACCACATACGGCTGTTTACTGACCGAACCGAACCGCCTGTCCAAACCGAACCGCCTGTTCGATGACTGCACAGGGCTGTTCGGTGACCGAACCGCCTGTTTGGTGACCGCACAGTGCTGTTCGCTGACCGATCCGGGCTGTTCGCAGACCGAACCGCCTGTTTGGAGACCGCACAGGGCTGTTCGCTGACCGAACAGCCGGTTCGATGACCGCACAGGGCTGTTCGCTGACTGAACTGCCGGTTCGGTGACCGCACAGGGCTGTTTGCTGACCGAACCACCTGACTGAACCGAACCGCCGGTTCGATGACCGCACAGGGCTTTTCGCTGACCGAACCGCCGGTTTGATGACCACACAGGGCTGTTCGCTGTCCGAACCGCCGGTTCGATGACCGCACAGGGCTGTTCGCTGACCGAACCGCTGGTTCGATGACCACACTGGGCTGTTCGCTGAGTGAAGCGCCTGTTCGATGACCGTGCAGGGCTGTTCGCTGACTGAACCGCCGATTCGATGACCGCACAGGGCTGTTCGCTGACCGAACCGCCGGTTCGATGACCGCACAAGGCTGTTCGCTGACCGAACCGCCTGTTTGGTTACCGCACAGGGCTGTTCGCTGACCGAACCGCCTGTTCGGTGATCGCGCAGGGCTGTTCGCTGACTGAACCACCTGTTCGATGACTGCACAGGGCTGTTCGCTGACCGAACCACCTGTTCAGTGACCGCACAGGGCTGTTCGCTGACCGAACCGCCTGACCGAATCGAACCGCCTGTTTGGAGACCGCACAGGGCTGTTCGCTGACCGAACAGCCGGTTCGGTGACTGCACAGGGCTGTTTGCTGACCGAACTGCCGGTTCGATCACCGCACAGGGCTGTTCACTGACCGAACCGCCGGTTCGATGACCACACAGGGCTGTTCGGTGACCGAACCGCCAGTTTGGTTACCGCACAGGGCTGTTCGCTGACCGAACCGCCTGTTCGATGACCGCACAGGGCTGTTCGCTGACCGAACCACCTGTTCGATCACCGCACAGGGCTGTTCACTGACCGAACCGCCGGTTCGATGACCACACAGGGCTGTTCGCTGACTGAACCGCCGGTTCGATGACCACACTGGGCTGTTCGCTGACCGAACCGCCTGTTCGATGACCGTGCAGGGCTGTTCACTGACCGAACCGCCTGTTCGATGACCGCACACGCAGACTGTATACTTTTAAATAGCGAAATACTGTATATTTAAATTAGCGAAATGGTGCTATTTGAGAAGCGTTTTGAAAACGCTAATAATGTACTTCTGGGCCACCGTACATGTACGTTTATACAGTATGCAAAATTGCGTACTTCACACGTACTCTTCGCGTACTTCCGCCTACCATACTAGCGTACTACGCATGTACTACGGGTACGTTACGTAAAGTTTTTATTGACCGCAACTGTACAGGCTAAGTTTGGGTGTAGCACGTTTCTCGTGTTTAGATGGGGGAGAGGCCTATAATGAGAGAGTAATTACAGTTGGAATTGGCTGGGTCCTACTGGCAAGTGCTACTAGCGGGTTTAGTGGCTACTATAAAGCTTGCCTACTGCTCCTCTGCCAAGAGGCTCCAGTAGCTCAATTGGTAAGAGTATCTGACTAGTATTCAGAAGGTCCTGGGTTCAATCCCCAGCTGGGTCCCGATTTTTCGGGATTTCTTTACTCTCTCAGAAAGCTTTCTTCTCTTGAAGAGTTCACAATGTATAATATTATGCTCAAAATTATGCCAGCATAACAGAGTTGATGGTAAGGCTTTGCGTTTGGCCTGCCAAAATGAAATTTTATTTGGCCATCTGTACAATGAACAGGTAAATACGATGACTACTCCGAATTCTGAGCAGTTACTTTCAACTCTGGCTTAATGTGCCTATCTCTAGAGCTGTATAGTGATCTTTCTTGATTGCCTTGTGTGCAGGCGATGGTGGCTGGCGGGAGTTTCTCACGAGCCTCTTACCGCATGGGCTATGACATCAGCATTCCTGTCTTCAATCCCCTCACTCACTCCAGCAAGTACATCACTTCTGCTCATGAGAGGTAGTGCTGTGTGTGTGTGTGTGTGTGTGTGTGTGTGTGTGTAATGATGGGCTAATTCGAAAAATTGACATAGATGATTCATTAGCCTACATGTACCTGAAAGAGAAGAGCACTAATTATGAGCATCAGAGCCTAATTGTTTGGGCCACAAACTTAATTACTGCTGAAACAAAATCTCCAGTGAAGTGTAGAGAAACGCAGTCGTCTTTCAAATTGAGCTGATGAGATAAGTTAATCACGTGACTTTTAGATATCAGGCCCTATAGCTGTGACAGTTTGTGTAACCGAAAATGGCACGGGCCTGCACGGGAGTGAGGCTATCCAACTGTAGTCTCCTCAGCCTTCTTGTGTATCAATCTATATGCCATTGTATAATATTATATGTATGTAATTCTACATAATTGTATTAAATTTTAGTGTACTTTTGTAATCGCTTCATTTATTCTTATTTGCACACATAACAGTAACCGACCCCACTTCCTCACAATTTTGAGTCACGGCTGGTTGTCAAGGGAGCAGATGATTCAATTCGCTGACTCTGGTGATGATGTCGCTGTGTTGGAGGGCTGCTCCACAGACAAAGTGGCGCAGGATATGTACCCTTGGAGACGATGTACTCCTAATGGTGACGTGTTGCCTTATCCCGATGTGTTAGAGGTATCAATATGCGGTTGTGTGTGTCAGTGAGTGTTGTTTTACATGTAGTTAACTGAAACTAACCACAAAAAGTCTTTTAGTGGGAGCAAAAATAGATTTAGCTAACTGAACTTTAAGAGTTCATGAAAGTAACAACTACGTGTATAAAGTAATATTCTTTTCATCAAAATCAACTCGTTTTGCTAACTAATGCTGAAGGAATTTAGTAACCCTTTTCTCACTTTACTAAAACTACATGTATCTTCTTTAGTAGCCTTTTTACTAGAACCCGAATCTAATCGTGTAAAGCCATACTAAAACAACACTCTGTATGTGTCTATTTGTGTGTGTGTGTGTGTGTGTCTGTTTGTGTGTGTGTATGTCTGTTTGTGTGCGTGTGTCCCCAGCTGATCTGGGTAACCTGAAGGATAGTCTTAGCTTCTGCTCTCCTCTTTTGCATGTCAGCACTCATCCTACTGCCTGCTGCTTCCTGGCACGAGATATGGCTCTCCAGACTTCACTGATGCTATGATGACTGTGAGTGCATAGCAGTGCATGACAGTGCATGACCTTGCTAATGCATGGTGATGCCATGATGACTGTGAGTGCATGACCTTGCTAATGCATGGTGATGCCATGATGACTGTGAGTGCATGACCTTGCTAATGCATGGTGATGCCATGATGACTGTGAGTGCATGACCTTGCTAATGCATGGTGATGCCATGATGACTGTGAGTGCATGACCCTTGCTAATGCATGGTGCTGCCATGATGACTGTGCGTGCATGACCTTGCTAATGCATGGTGCTGCCATGATGACTGTGCGTGCATGACCTTGCTAATGCATGGTGATGCCATGATGACTGTGAGTGCATGACCTTGCTAATGCATGGTGCTGCCATGATGACTGTGCGTGCATGACCTTGCTAATGCATGGTGATGCCATGATGACTGTGAGTGCATGACCTTGCTAATCTCTGTATCAGCATGTACACTTATTTGAATACGATTACCAACTTGGGGATGAGCTCTCAATCAGGGAAGCAGTTCAATAGTCCTTTATTTTTAATGCATGAACAAACATGTGTGAAACTCTACTACATTATCAAAGAGACATTCATTTAAAAAATTTGTGGTACGTATACGTGAATACGAAAGTCTTACCCAGTGAATGTGATGTCATATACATCGTATATGTAATACTCCCCCTTCCCCCCTCCTCCCTTCCCCTCTCCCCCTCCCCCCCTCCTCCTCCCCTCTCCCCCCTCCCCTCCCCCCTCCCTCCCCTCCCAGGGCTGCATCCCAGTGGTGTTGGATGACGACTACGTTCTTCCCTTCTCGGAGGTGATCGACTGGCTCCGGGTTTCTGTCAGGGTATGGTCACATGAGCTGGGGGACGTGGTGGGAATCCTCAGGGCGATACCGGACATGATGACGAGAGAGATGAGAGAACAGGTAAGTACGTAGCTGATGACTGGCCTCATGTCCAGGCCCACACCATTTTCGGTTACACGAAATCTGTCACAGGGCCTGGGATCTAAAATTACATGCGTGAGGCCAAAAGTAGAAAGGTATATAAATGGTAGTAATGAGCGTGGGCGAGTACACTTGTAATTGCGATTCTCAGACAATGATCAAGTAAAAGGTAGCAAATTTACACTTCTTGTAGCTTTTCTTATAGCCTGTTTGTGCCATAGACTTGCATGTACATGTACCGCTGAAAGAAAGTCTCTGGTAAAATGTAGAGAAACACAGCCGTCTTTCAAAGTGGATTATGACGTACATTGTAAGTTGATCACGTGACTTTAGATACCGAGGCCTGTAACTTTCATTCGTGCAACCAAAAAAGTCACGGGCCTGGGAATGATGACTACGTATACCTGTCACTTTGTTTGCCATAGACTATGGTGCATTACAATTTCATCTAACACCCCCTAATTCTCTTCATACATATCATGTACATACAGGTATTATACCTCTACCGTCGCTATTTCTCCTCTATGGCAGCAATCACCATGACCACACTTGATATTATTAATGAAAGGGTCTTCCCCATGGCAGTCCACAGCTATGAGGTAATTATAACTTCAGTATGATGTGTATTACATGTACATTCTGAAACTGCAACTGTTTACATGTAAACGAACTGCTTGATAACTGTTGTGCTAATTAATCCACTGGCTATTTAGTCTGGGTTTACATAGAGCATGCCTGTACAGCTGCTGTTTGTCTGCTCTAGCCTCAGGCTGTGCTACATATATACTAGTTGTACGCAAGCGCAGGGCCTCGCGCACATGCAGTAGCAATGACTGCATGTGTATTGTATCTACGCAGTATGGACAAGTACAATATTGTGTTGCGTAATTTAAATTTAGTGAGTGCATAGAATATCGCATGGCTAAGAGTACTTACTTCGTGTGCAAACACTGAGGTGGGGCAGAGATCGTGAGCTCACAAAAGATTGTAAAATACTTAAAGTAGCCTAAAAAGGGGTAAATTAGCGAAGGTTTCTCGCGTGCAAAATCGTGTAGCAGTATGGTATTTGACAACTGGAAGTAGTGAGTGATGTGGCGCAGTACAGTGTAGGAGTGCATGTGCAGGTGAGCTATAGGCAATTAGCAGACCTACATGTTACAGTGTGAAAAATTAGCTCTTCTCTATGGTGACTACACTGTGGAGTGTTGCTAATCGGGGAGAGTGTTGTCTGGCTTGTTTTCTTACTACTTTCACTGGTGTCAAGTCGCAGTTCTTCTCGTCTGCTGGCTGCCATGCGCTGCCGCTGTCTACTCCGGCGAAGTGCGGCGGGGTCGGCGACCGATGCCGATGGTGGCGTGACCGGGGTAGCTTTTTCTCTCTGGCGCTGTTTGCGCTTGCGGGCTAGCCGTCTCGCTCGATCTGCCGGACTTTCTGCACTGTCTGACATCTTGCCGAATAGTAATCTTTAACAAAGACTTTGGGCGGGCCGGTCGTGCGCATACATTTACGGAGCGAACAAAGAGCATTGTGCTTGGAGCAATGCATCCGGGCGGGCCGGTCGTGCGCATACATTTACGGGGCGTAAGCAGAGAATCAATTGCATTCCTAAGCGTGACGGAAGTTGCGCACATACATATATATATATATATATATATATATATACATACGCTAGCTGAGATTTTAGCCCACACTGCAAGATTAGTTGCCTCGCGCTAAGGCGCTTGGCAATAAGGAGAGAAGTGGCCTGGTATCCATTACTCAGGAATGTGTAAAATTTCTGTATTACAGGGAGAGCCTGGAAACAATGCCAGTGGATTAATTAGCACAACAGTTATCAAGCAGTCCGTTTACATGTAAATAGTTGCAGTCTTATGACATTGCTATGAAGCGTAGCTCAATATTGGTCATATTGAGCTACGCTTCATAGCAATGTCATAGGACTAAAGTTGCAATTGGATGTGAGCTTTGGAAAATCCAGCACTGTAGTGAGGAAGCTCATGCACTCTGAACGCCAGATGATCCTTTACCAGCAGAGGAGCATTGTGAGATTTTTAATTTGATATTGTGTTCTGTAGTGGTGGAACAACCAACAGTTTGAGCCAAGTATTACTTCACAGTTTCAGGTAAATTGACGCTAATAGCAATGTCCTAAACATACATGTACCTACATGTGTCTGTCTGAGTTGTACATGTGGATCATCATTAAATATATACCACCAAGGGTGCATGGACCCTAAAAGGGTTGATGTGCCTGTGTAGGTGTACCCCCACAGATAAAACTAACTGGTACATGTATGTGTGCTAAACCTATCTACTTTCAGACATGGCTGTGTGGTTATGCAGTGGAACCCCTCTATTGTGGACACCTTGGGGACCTGGTGAAGTGTCCTGTATAGAGAGGTGTCCTCATTTCAGGGGTAAATTTATATTAAGAAAGCCTATTTAGGACACAGTAAAGTGTTCTTAATATAGAGGTGTCCTTATTTCAGGGGTGTCCTTTAAGAGGAGTTCCGCTGTATATGTGCATAAGGCTGCTCTTGCAGCGCCCTTTTCACCTTCACTCTCTTGAATGTGGTGGGAAAAATAAGGCAGGTTCATTACATGCATGGATAAGCTACAGAAGACAATTAACTAGTAGTATAGGGCTTGCTGCTATGCCTCCAAAACCTTAAATTTCGTGGGAGCCTCTTACGTGACTCGTGAAAAAAATGAAACGTACACAGTCTACCCAGGGGAGGTAGTATTTGTTAACCTCGTTCCCAGGCTCTACTGCCTATACAGCTTATTTTGCACGTACATGCACCTCGTTCCCAGGCTCTACTGCCTATAGATTGTTTTGCACGTACCTCGTTCCCAGGCTCTACTGCCCAGCTTTTTTTTTCGCACTACCAAAAAAAAGTTGGACAGTAGAGCGTGGGAACAAAGCTAGTATTTTGTGACATCCATCAGGGGATGGGTTGAATGCTCTTAGGGTGTCTGTGCATTGGGCAAATCTAGCAGCAGCTACAACTTTCTTCCCACAGTACAGCTACCCAGTTGGCATGAACCTGCCTGCAGCTCCTCCGACTGAGGGGTTCACCACCGTCATCCTCACCTACGACCGTGTCAACATGCTGTTCGAGGCCATCAAGAGTGTGGCAAAGTCTCCTAGCCTGGCAAAGGTACGGATTGATTGACAGTACAGTGTCAGCGAGGAAAGATGTTCAGTATGTTGCACAAAAAACTTTGCGAGATACTCACGAACCTTCGTGAAGGGTTCGTGAAGCTGACATTGCGAACTTGCATGTGAACTGATTCATGAAGCTGTACATGTACATGTACACAGTGTAATTAATACTAATAATTATGCCACACGAAGCCATAAATGATTATGTCTGGGCTATGACATTTATATGCCACAAATACATACACTTTATTGAAAAAGTGGACTCTTCATCACTAATTAATGCCACGGACACTTCGTGGCACTCTTCGTGACAAAAGGGCATTTTTGCGAAGGTTCGCGAACACTTCGTGAGCATCTTACAACATTTTTTCTGCAACATACTGCAGCTGATATTTAGTGCATGGTCTTGTACCTCAGACTAGGTTAACTGTGTGTTGTTAGCTAGTCATCAAAAAGTAAATTTACATGTATATCTGCACAGGTGCTGGTTGTGTGGAACAATGTCGAGAAGCCACCACCTCCAGGTTTGTGAGCTGTGCCGTGTGTGTGTGTGTGTGTGTGTGTGTGTGTGTGTGTGTGTGTGTATATATGTGTGTGTGTGTGTGTGTGTGCATGTGTGCCTGTTTGTGTACATGTATTTTCTTCACTCCTCCTCTCCCCCCCTCCTCTCCTTCCATTTCTCTCCCTACAGTTGAGGAGTGGCCCCGAATCAAGAAGCCCATCCAAGTTATCAGGAGCAAACAGAATAAGCTCAGCAACAGGTCAGTTACTGCTAGTGTAGTCTCGGTCCCAGACCCTCCCTGCACTCGCAAAAAAAAACCGAAAGAAAGTGCGGAAGAGGGTCTGGTGCAGTTGATACAGAATAATTTGCAGTCCCCGGAATTTCAGAGGGACAAATCTGATTGGTTGATTGGGAACTAATGACATTTAGAATATTCATGCCTCCCCACAGCTGTAGATATAGCTTTGCCACCGTTTACACTAGTTTTTTAGCACTCACTTAACTTTGGAACTTCCTGCCTCAATTATCGCACCCACAATAAGCCATACAAGCTACATCCCATGGAGGCCTTCTGTATCAACTGCACCAGACCCTCTTCTGGCACTTTCCTTCCGCTTTTTTTTATGAGTGCAGGGAACGTCTGGGGCCGAGACTACTGCTAGTGTTGTTTGTTGTTTCTCAGCTATAGTGTGCAAATTTATATCTCTGCAAACAATATGTAGGCTTAGTAAGAGCTACTAAAGAAGAAAAGTTTTGTTTCAGTTTTAGTTAGACAACTAAAATGAAAATAAGGTTACCAAAACATTATTGGTTTTGTTAACCTTAATTAAGGGGGTTGATTTTTGTGAAAAAAAGTGTAGTTTAGCTATAGTTTATTCCCATCCCTTGAAGTTCTAGTTTTAGTTACTAAATCTGTTTGTGCTCCTACTACACTTGGATGTAGCTATTCACGTCCATGACTACACCCAGGTCATAATTCGTCACATGTCACGGCCAGATCTCTGCTTGTCCATACATTGTTGTCATATTCAACTAATATAATTATTTTCAATACATGTATAAAGTGTACGATACAAACAACACAACTAAAACTACATTGGAAAATCACTCTCAATTATTTCTATAGTGCTATTGTGGAGGGGAAGGGGAGTGAAATCTTTAAGCAGTGTACCTCACGCATCTCTGCTTGTCCTTGGTACTTACACCTGACATTGTTGTCACACTCAACTAATATAATTATTTTCAATACATGTATATGTATAAAGTGTATGTTACAAACAACACAACTGAAACTAAAATCACTCTCGATGCGTTTCTATAGGGCTATTGTGGAGGGGGGGGGAGGTGGAGTCTTTTAATAATGTACCTCACACCTAAGACTAAAATGTCAGTGAACGCAGTATACTACTTAATACACATAGTTCAGTGATTGAACTATCTCTGTTCATGAATTTACAGGACAGCTTCACTCTCCAAGAATTTTCTTGCTGTCTTCATCATCCAGCGTGAACCAGAACTTGAACTCGCTGCTATTGAGTTCCTTCCTCTCGATCTTGCCGTTCTTGTCTTTGTCAACTGCCTCAAACTTTCTGTCAGCGGCACTGGCATCGCAGTTGCAAGCTTTCTGGACTTGCCTCCACTCATCTAGCGTCACACAGCCATCGTGGTTTGTATCAACAACGTCATACCAGGCGTTATTCAACTGCTCAAGAAGAGTTTCTTCTCCTTTGAGCTTCTTAGCTCTTTCAGCTTCGGCCATTGCAGCAGCGCTGCTGATAAACTCCTCTTTGGTTGCTTTCTTGTCGCTAGTGAGGCCCATCCCAGCACAAAACTCTTGCATGCGGGTACGAAGGGCCAAAACTAGCTGAGGCTCTGGCTTGACGTCTTTCTCAATGTTGTCGACCCACATCTCCCAGTCCTCCAAAGACATGACTCCATCCTTGTTCAGGTCGACAGCGGCGTAGACCTCCTCCATGCGCTGTACCCATGCGGGGTTCTTTGAGAAATCGTCAGCAGACATCGTTCACATGTAGATCTACTCGATATGCTATTCTGACAAGATTCCAGAGAGCGACTGTTTGATAGGTTTGGCGTTTTATGTAGAGCAGGTTCACAAAATGGGTTGATATATAGGTGAATTAGGCCGTCTAAAGACACTTCTTGCAAGGGCTATGGTGGCAAATGTAAGCAAGGTTAGTTGCTAAATAAGCCAGGGCTAGTTGCAAAATAAGCAAAGTCTTGTTCGAAAAATGTATTCAATAGCAGCAGAAAGAATGACTGCTAAGTTTGCATACACTCTAAGCAAGTGTATGTACTTCCAAGTGTAATTGACTGACCAAATAAGGGAAACTCATTGCTGCAGTCTTGAAATGTGCCATCCAGAGCAGCCCTATAAATTGAGCCACGTACTTGGTCAGTCTATCTTTTTCACTTACACTGTACATTCTAGATAGTAAATTGAGAAAGTTCACCTGATTGTAAATTCAGAAGCATCACATATTTGCAGCTAGAGGTCTCTAGCAGAGACATGCCCCACGCTGCATAATTTACAACTGGGACCTGGCAGGACTGCAGACTTGGTTGATGGAGCTGTTGGTACAGTGTATAGCTGTCTGTGTATCTGAACCCAGAGTGTACAACACTCGTGTATACGTATGCAAGCGTAACTGCCCTTTTTTACTTACTGCATACATTCCAGCTAGTAAATTGAGAACACATACCTGTCAATGTAAACTCAGTATAAGCTAATCATCACATATTTGCTATTTTTCGCAAACGAAGGGATCGCTATATGCTATGGACTGGTTAAAGGAAACACTGGTGTTTGTACAAGGATAAACTTGTTCAAGATACGTAGGTTGGCACTTTATTGAGAATGGCTGCAATGTTGAGGTGTGCTTTCTCGGATTATGGCTATGGGTTATATTAACTCCATCGATGTACTGTTCATCCATAGATAGTAGAGTGTTCATCGTATGTGAGGTTCCGTGTTGGCATCAGATTCTGTGGAGTCGTACTGGCATCTGATGACTAGAAGCCATCATGCGTTTTAGGCGATGTCCCCTACTCCAGCCTTGTATCATCTACTTGTAGCCTCGAACCCAGGCCTTCCTTGCACTCATGAAAATAGTAAAGTGCATGGGGAGAGGTGCATGTGATAAATTGACCAGGCCTCTCACTGCTTTACTTTTCTTTTTTAATTTTCACGAGTGCAGGAAAAGTCTAAGTTCGAGGCTATGTACATGTACCAGCTACATGTAGGTTTAATCATGGCTGGCACACTCTATTCGCCTTTCAAAACCATGGAACTTGCCATCAAAATAAAGTTTCTTTTTCGTGATTACAGCACAAAATAAGCAGTCAAGTAGTAATAATATGTGTTTGGCTGGTGATTATTGGATCAAGGTGGCGTTAGAACCATGATCATAGCTGCGTACATGTATGCATAAACTCCATAGTACATGTACACAGATGACAAGACAGTGCTATTCTCAACATGCACACACACACACACACACACACACACACACACACATATGCACACACACACACACATGCACACACACACATACACACACACACACACACACACACACACACACACACACACACACACACACACACACGCACACACACCATCACAGGTTCTTCCCTTATTCTGAAATCCAGACGTCTGCGGTACTCGCATTAGACGATGATATCACAATGCTCACTGCAGATGAGCTAGAGTTTGGATACAAGGTATATACAGGAGACATAACACATACTGACATAATACACTTCATGTATGCAACTTCTCAAAGTGCTTCCTGTTCTGTGACAGTTATAGCCGATTCTTATTTCAAAAAATCAATAGTGTACAGATGAGGTTTAATTTTACAGGAGTTTAGGTGTAACACATAAATATACTGATATAATACTTTTTACATGTAAATGTATACTGCATGTAAACTCTGCCAACTTTTTGATAAGATGTTCTAGTTTTCTTCAGCACGAAAGTGAAGTTACATAGATGTCTCTTCTAGTAGCTACACACATCAATACTTGTCACCAGATATGCTACTGGAAGTCAGGGGTCGACAAAAACTTAAGCAATGGCCAACCAAGAAGCCCCTTCTTCAATTTTAATGTGATATACTTCTGATTTTCCCCCCAGGCATGGCAAGAGTTTCCAGATCGTCTAGTGGGGTTTCCCGGACGTGTACACGTGTACGACTTCAAGCGTCACATGCGCCGCTACGAGTCGGAGTGGCTGAACAACATCTCTCTCGTGCTCACTGGTGCGGCTTTCTACCACAAGGTAATCTCACTTGCCCTTAATGTTTGTTGGTTTGCTGTGTGATAATACGTACATACATGTACATGTAATATATACATGTACATGTACATGTATGGTGGGAAATTTTGCCAGGGAAAAAAATATCATCCAATGTAGTTGTAAAGTACGGCAGGTAAAATTTAATGTTCGTTGGTTTGCCGTGTGACAATACATACATGTACATGTAATATATATGGTGGAAAATTTTTGCCAGGGAAAAAAATATTGTCAAATATGTAGTTGCAAGTATGGCAGGTAAAATTTGCTGGATTAATTTAACCGCATGCTTCCGAAGTTAGTTAACCCGTCCTCGGTCGGGAAGGAAGTCCACCTTAGCATTGGCGTTCTCGGCTGGGAGGTTGGGTTGGCCAACCTTGCACACCCCTAACCAAACCCCCCTTTCCTTGGATAGCCTGAGGGGCTACTAACAGGTTTAGTGGCTATATAACGCTTGCCTACTGCTCCTCTGCCAAGAGGCTCCACTCAGTGGTACGAGCATCTGACTAGTATTCAGAAGGTCCTGGGTTCAATCCCCCCGTTCTTTTCGGGATTACTTTACTCTCATCAATCTTATCATCTCGAAGAGTTTGCAATGTAAGTTATTCCACCCTTGCCTCTACAGTTCTACCACTATCTCTACTCCCATGTGATGCCTCATGAGATCCGTGAGTGGGTGGATCAGCACATGAACTGTGAAGACATCGCCATGAACTTCCTCATCGCCAATTTCAGCGGACAACCTCCGCTCAAGGTTTGGGATATGCTCGTCATTAACTGGGCATACTTAAGACCTCGTAATGCGGTCACTCTCGGATGTATCATAGACATGAAGCATAAGACTGTATAAGTTACTCTAATACAATAAGAGCATCCGCCTCTCCTTTTTGACAGTCTTATATCGTAACCAGACCTTCCCTCTGCTTTTTACCAGCCGGAGCGCGCGAACGGCTGGTCCTAAGATTACTTTACGTTTTTCGCGTTTGTCTGTTTGTGCGTCCGCACTTATCACGTGCGCAATATATTACGTCATACGTTACTATGCAACTGCAGTGTATAGCAGCTTTTGGAGGTTTGCAGGCCAATCTACAGCAAATGAAGGTAGTTTTGTGTTGCTTAGATGGTGAAAACGTGGTAGGTAGCCGTAAAGATCCTGGTTTCTTGGCATATAGCTACTAACTGAGGTGCATGACGAAACTGCTGAGTCAGCAATTTCGCTGTACCGCTCTAAGAATGTAGTATCTCCGGCTCTACAGCTGTAGTTTAATAGCTTGGCCTAAGCTGAGTTGTGTGTATTGTGCAGGAAAGGCATCCGGCTGGTTTTTTAGACATGAAATGTCAGGCTTGTTTTTGTTGCTGTGGAAAAAATGTACAGTGAGAGAAGGCCTGGGTATGAGGCTACCTTTTGTGATACATGTACATGTATATAGAAATTAAGGGCTGCACAACCAAGACCCTTAAGAGGTTTGCTGTATTATAGAGGTCCATTATGCAGTATTAGTATGTACTTTGAGTCCCATAGGGTGGCCTTCATAGGGAGGTGGCTGCAACATAGAGTGACCCTATTATGTAGAGGTTTCACTCTTACTGCTGGCTTAGTGTTTTCTTAGTGCTACTCACGTGACCTTCGACGAGTCAGAAGTCTCAAACTCGATCACATGACCGCACGTTAAATCGCTTAATGCACACTTAAGTGTGCACTAAGTTGTTAATGCACACTTAAGTGTGCATTAACAAAATTAGTGCACACTTTTCTAAATAACGCCCAACAGAACCGTGGCTGTCTCAGGTCAGTGAGTGAACTAAATACTTTAGTTACCAGTTGGCAGTGCATTACGGGACTAGTTAGCACGCTCGGACAATCAAGTAACGGTCTCGGGCGGATAATGCACTCGCCTTGGGCTCGTGCATTATCCGCCCGAGACCGTTACTTAATTGTCCTCGCACGCTAACTATATCCCGTAATGCACTGCCAACTGGTATCTAAATATTACTTAAGGGTTCGTTGGATACATGTCTATGTGTACACAGCCATACCCCCTGGGGGGAGGACAGGGCACACTCCTTTCAGAACGTTTCTGAACGTTTTGGCACTTATGAACACAGACAATCAACATGGAGCTTCTGCGTACTAGTTTGTGAACATGTATGTACAGTACTGCTCACACATGTATTATTGCACTTACAGCAGAACCTCTCTATTATGGACGCCTTGTGAAGTGTCTTGTACAGAGAGGTGTCCTCATTTCAGGAACCCCTCTATTGTGGACACCTTGGGGACCTGGTGAAGTGTCTTGTACAGAGAGGTGTCCTCATTTCAGGGGTGAATTCAAATTAAGAAAGCATATTATTTTGGGTCATAGGAAAGTGTCCTTAATACAGAGGGTCCTTATTTTCAGGGGTGTCCTTTAATTAAGAGGGGTTCCACTGATACACGATATCCCATCTTCTGAGCACCACACGATATTTTACATGCATACTGAAATTAAAGTAGTAAAACAGCCCGGTCGGATGGTCGGTTTTCACCGAGAGAGTCACATATTGATCTATGAGTGACATTGTTTAGCTTCCTGAAGTGCAGCACATTACACTAATGCTGTAGTGACGATCGCTCGTTGAGTTATACTGTACGTAGTTCTTGTAATCTGCTGAGGTTCAGCAGTCAGTTAAGCTACATGTATGAAAAGTTGTTGTTTAGCGTGCTGGTTCAGCACATTACACTAATGTTGATTAGTTCAGCATAAGTAGTGTTTGTTTACTGTTGTACTGTTGTTCTTGTGGCCTACTGAGGCTCAGCACATTAGGCATCGGGTGCTGAACCTTGATAGGGTACTCAATGCTGATTAGCAGTCACTCAATGTAAAGTTCGGTGCCAAGGTTGGTACATTGCTGTCTGATTCAGCAAGGAGCAATAATGTAACAAAGAGCAGTAATGTACAGACTTTTATAAGCCTGCTATACTTTTCACATGTGCTACATCTTTTAGGAGAAAAAAGATTCTCAGGAGAAAATATTCTAGTATAGCGTACACTCATCATACAGAGGCTGCTTGTCTGTTAATCTTTGCTGATCATGCATGTAGCATTGTTTTGTTAGCTAGCCGGCATGTCTGTTGCCAGGGGTGAAGTTACATGGCATTGTGTGTGGCAGCTGCTGGTATGTTACTGGCAGCAGGTGCATTTAGTGGATTATTATATAATAGCTGAAGCACCTGCATACCAGAAGTGCTGCAAAAGGAGTGATGAATAGATGAGACCACTTATTCCCATTTGCTAATGAATGTGTCTTTAACCGTTCAATGACTAATGATTTAATAATGCTTTAGAATCATTAGAGTAATTAGAGCTTATTCTCCCAATTTGTAGCATTCTCCTTATATTGATAGAACAGGTGTACAATTGGTTTTGTTAGGCGGAGTGTTTGGCTAACCGATTTAGTGGCTGTATAAAGCTTGCCTACTGCTCCTCTACCCAGGGGCTTCAGTAGCTCAGTGGGTAGGAGCATCTGACTAGTGACCTAGGTTTACTTACAGAGGGTGGCTAGCTGCTGGTCAGCTAGGAGTTGCTGGTCAACTCCAGGTGCAGAGGGTGGTTAGCTGCTGGTCAGCTAGGAGTTGCTGGTCAACTCCAGGCGCAGAGGGTGGTTAGCTACTGGTCAGCTAGGAGTTGCTGGTCAACTCCAGGTGCAGAAGGTGGTCAGCTAGGAGTTGCTGTGTTTCCCCAATATTATAATAGTACAAAATAATGCACAGTGGTATTTCAATTATCCAATTAGGAATCGAAAAAAGGTAATAAACATGTTTGTGCACAAGTTTTCTTAAACAGCATTTTGGTAATTAGGTGTACCACATGATCCAGACGTTGCAATGCTAGTACTGCACTTGAGATCACAGAAGGGTGGGGCTCAGCTAAAATCAATTCTCCTGAGGCCATGAATATAAACAGGGTGATTAATTAATCCCTTAAGCATCAGCAGCAAAGTCGGAGGTTAAAAGATATGTAGGTATGTGGTCTATAAGCACCTGTGGTCCCTATGGCACCTGTGTAAGTCAACAAATAAATAATGATATTCCTTGCTGTTTAAACTAGGGTGTGGCTGAGATAAACACGCTTGATAAGCTCTCTGATGTGATGAAATTTTGCTGAGCTGAAAAAATTTAACTTGCTATGAATACGCAAGCTATGTCCTCATGAAATATCTGTGATGCTCAATGATGTCATAGTGTGCTCCCGACATCTGTTCTTGTTGTCCACGATGGTGTAGTTAGTTATGTAATTATGAAATATCTGTGATGCTTGATGATGTCATAGTGTGCTCCCGACATCTGTTCTTGTTGTCCACGATGGTGTAGTTATGTAATTATGTAGCTGTTTATCGTTGCCTTCGACTTTGCAGGATGTGCTTAAGGGATTAATAAATCAGCCCGATTTGCATTCATGGTCCCATGGGAATTGGTTTTCCCTGAGCCACGCCCTGTTGTGATCTCAAGTAAAGTTCTAGCACTGCAATGGCTGAATCATATGCTGCGCGTATTTGCCAAAATGCTGGAGACAACTCAAGCATAAGTTGTTTTCCCCCTTTTTTCCAATTCTTACATGTAATTGATTGTGAAACACTACTGTGTGTCATCTGCGGTTATAAGCAATTGCTATGAAGATAATGCCGAAATTGATACAGCAATTTCATCAACTTTTACTATTATGGGTAGAAGTAGGCACTAAATGGAGTAAATGCATGGAAACATGCATGTTTTTGTGCTTTCATGTTTAAAATCACGTTTTCATGTATTTTCTACATTTAGTGCCTCCTTTTACCCATTACATCATAAAGGTCTATTTTAACAGCAAACCAGAAACTGTAAAACCACAAGTAATGTAATTGGTTTGATTCAAGAAGTGACCACCTCCTTTCAGAAGAGAACTTCAAAACCTAATTTACCACTCACCCACCATTATTTCAGTGGGCTCTAGCTACTATAAGAGCTTACAAAGGCTGCTGTAATGAAGGCGTGTCCGTTGTATAGTGATACATGTTTTGCTATAAACAATGTGTGGAATGATAGAGATGTAGTCTTCATTGCATTCTCTACTGCTAATTGGCATTGTGAGGTGCTATAAATTGGCGCATTCCTGATATACTTTGGTGTGTATGCATGTCTGAAATGATGTGCTAATGATGATGACATAATCATGTGCTGTTTTTATACCAAAATGCTGTTGAAAGACATAAACATGTTTTTTTTGTGTGTGCTTTTTTGATTACTAAGTAAATAGTTGCAATACCATTGTGCTTCATTTGCATCGCTATAGACATAGTTACTGTGGGAATGAATGCACACTCTATTATAATTGTGTGTCCGCTGTGTAACGATGATGTAATGATGACATAATCCTGCCATCTCATTCTGTGTACTGTGGTGCACTGCTGTGCAATCAGTCTAGTTTTGACTGTAAGCAGTCCTACTTTGTATATGTACATAGTCATAAGGAGTATCATTAGCAGACATTATTGCTATTAGGAAGTCCTCTTGCCAATAGACCCTATACCATTATGTTGGAGTGGGGGGGGGAGGGAAGATAGGCACTTAATGGAAATTTTACATGAAAATGTGCGTGTTTTTTATGTTTCAAATATAATTTTGTAAAAGCACGAAAACATGCATGTTTTATGTATCTTCTCCATCAGATGCTTGAAAATGCTTTGCCCCCCCCTGACAAATGAATGAGCGTTTATATCCAGAAAACATCCTGCCTTAAGAATACAAAATTCAGCTTTGCACATGCAAGTGAGTAGCGTGTTTTATACTCAAGCTAACTTAGCATACATTGTACTGCTAGGCATTTGTATACCATCTTACCCATTGCTACCTTGACAAGGCCCTCTGATGAGTCTTGAGCCTCTGTGAAAACTCACCATTTAGTTGTCATCTAAATGACATCACAATCTAGCAATACACGTGATAGTTTTAAAAATGAGCCATTGAAGGAGTACACCTCATCTCTAAATCATTCACACAGCATTTCTAGGTGGCTTCATTAATTAATTAAGCGAGAATGTGTGTATGTAGTGTTTTGTATGTAAGTGTGTCAGATTACACTAGGTTGGTGATTTGGGAAAGATTTGTTTTTGCAGAATTAGAGTCAATGAGCTACACTGCAGTGTTGTACTGTATCTTGCCAGGACAGCAAACTGTTTGCTAAATATAGCTTGAATGTAAATTTAGTAACATGTACAGTGGTACTGTGTACCTGTGTAGCTGTGTACAGAGGTATGTAACAGCTGGTCCATGTAGGTATAACTATATAACACACCTACACAACTGTCTATTGTGTTTCTGGGATATTAACCACACAAGGGGAGAAATGAGGGATTTCCAAGGGATTTTCTCCAATCTTAAAACAAAAAAATGTGCCTGGGTGTAAATTGATGTAAGGTTACTCATGCCTGTCTAAAAATATTCATGAGTGACTATTCAACTGCAGACTAGCACTCACCTACTTAGCACTAGCATGCAGCTGTGTCTGCCGGCGTGTCGCCATGGTAATGGAGATGAGTTGTGTTGTAGTGATTATGTTTAGTGTAGTGTTTATTGTATTGTGCAATAGATATGGAGTCATGTTTTTTTCACATGACCTTAGGGTTTATTTTGGTACCTTTACCATTATTATGTAACCAGCTAGGATGGGGGGGGGGGAGATAAAAGGAGGTACTAAATGGAGAATATACATGAAAACATGCATGTTTTTGTAAGTGTTAAACATGAAAGCATAAAAACATGCATGTTTCCATGCAAATTTCCATTTAGTGCTTCCTTTTATCCGATTACATCATTTTATCTCACATGACCAAAGGGTTTATTTTGTCAGACAAAATAACAATCTATACACCAAGGAATTTGCTCTCTCATATTTACCAACTTTTAACGTTTGTATAACTAGTAGATAATTACATCATCCTTACCTCAGTGTTTGTAGGGGTCAAAGTACAGCTAAGGCTGCAGAAAAAACCTGGGGGCATACCCAATCACACTGCTAGCTGCTGTGTAATTGCAAGTGCAAGTCTGTCACTGCAGTTCCTGGTATTGGTAACCCCTTGGTTGTGCATGACAGTGCATTAAGTACATCAATCATCTTTTAATCTGGCCAAGGGTCATGTTGTTAGTTTGGGGTTGACATGGTTACTCCTTTTGCGTTTAGTTTAGACACTGAGGTTGTTTCATGCAAGTTTGCTCTCAGAGCATTATTTTTGCAGAAATTGAAAGTGACTCCCGTGGAAATGTACACAAAGTGTTTGTCAAAAACAGCATATGAATATTCTCCTTCCATCTTGTCACACGGATTGTGTACTAATATATCTTGTGTACTTGTAGTTTGCACCATCACCATGGCATGGTGTGACATCATCGCTTGTGTGCTATTAGGGCTGTACAAGTGCACCATGGGTATGCCCCCAGGTTTTCTGAGATTGTTTACAGTTCTAATTATGGGAAAGTACAAAGTCTTCTGAAACTTCAGTGACAGACTTGCACCTGTAATTATGCAGCTAGCAGTGTGAGTATTGGCAACCCCTTGGTTGTGTGTGACAGTGCATTAAGTACATCAATCATCTTTTAATCTGGCCAAGGGTCATGCTGTTAGTTTGTGGTTGATATGGTTACTCCTTTTGCATTTAGTTTAGACACTGAGGTTGTTTTATGCAAGTTTGCTCTCAAGTTTTGCATGCTGTGCAGAAATTGAAAGTGACTCCCGTGGAAATGTACACAAAGTGTTTGTCAAAAACAGCATATGAATATTCTCCTTCCATCTTGTCACACGGATTGTGTACTAATATATCTTGTGTACTTGTAGTTTGCAGCATCACCATGATATGGTGTGACATCATCGCTTGTGTGCTATTAGGGCTGTACAAGTGCACCATGGGTATGCCCCCAGGTTTTTCTGAGATTGTTTACAGTTCTAATTATGGGAAAGTACAAAGTCTTCTGGAATTACCAGTAACAGACTTGCACCTGTAATTAGGCAGCTAGCAGTGTGAGTATTGGTAACCCCTTGGTTGTGTGTGACAGTGCATTAAGTACATCAATCATCTTTTAATCTGGCCAAGGGTCATGTTGTTAGTTTGTGGTTGATATGGTTACTCCTTTTAGACACTGAGGATGTTTTTATGCAAGTTTGCTCTCAAGGCATTATTTTTGCATGCTGTGTAGAAATTGAAAGTGACTCCCGTGGAAATGTACACAAAGTGTTTGTCAAAAACAGCGTATGAATATTCTACTTCGATCTTGTCACACGGATTGTGTACTAATACATCTTGTGTACTTGTAATTTGCAGCGTTACCATGACATGGTGTGACATCATCGCTTGTGTGCTATTAGGGCTGTACAAGTGCACTGCAATTCCAAAAGACTCTGTACTTTCCCATAATTAGAACTGTAAATAAACCTCCCTTACCTTGAGGAAAAACTGGACAGAAAAACTGGACAGAAAAAATCCCCAAAAATGTACATCTCAACAACAACATAGGCTCACTAATCTCTTTGTGATATATATACCAATTCTTGTTGTTGCGGGGTCCAAATGTCCTTCCATACTGTCTTCCGTATCTCTGCTTCTGTTTGTTATTCGTTTTCTGGCTACGAGTTGTTTGGTGTCTCACACCTCATGCCAGCTCTGTGCTAATGTGATTAGGGCTATACATTGCTAACACTCTCTGGACAACGACTTTAAAGACATGATTTAAACAATTTCATGTGTCTAATTAATTATTACTTACTTTAATCATTTATACTACACCTATATTATGTTGGTGTGTTTTATATATAATGTATATCTATTTATTTACTTAGTATAGTACTGCTAATTTGCACCAGCACAAACAAAAACAAATAGCCTATAGAGTGTGTACTCAAGGGCCTTTTGAAGGCAATGCCAGACTAGGTTCAAATTCCCAACTGGGCCTCTTCCTCTGCTTGTGGGTTGAGTGCAAGGGCTGTCTTCCTGAAGCACCAGATGGCATGCTTGTGATGAGTCTGTGACTGGTACCATGAACAGGAAGTGGACATATTCCAGGAAGTAGGTAGGTGGGTGGGTGTATGGCTGGTGGCACCATGCAGTCTGGTAAACAATTATTCCAAAGTAGCTGCCTACAGTGCCTAGCTTTGGCATGCCAGGCTGTGTCTAATCAGAGGTGGGCTTATGCTTAGGTGTTTAGTACAGAGATTTGCTAATGGTGGGGGTGTGAATGCGTGGACTAGTGCTTTGGTGAGGCCTGTAGGCTGTGGCTGGAAGAGTGCATTGTCTAGCATAGACAGATTTTCTGGGCAGTAGTGCTAAAAGGCATCTTAATTAAATTAGCTCATCCACCCCTTCCTAATCCCATACCTAGTACGTCTACTCTTACATACCCCAAACTATCAAACGGTGACATTAACAGACAGGAATGGGAGAGTTAAATACCTAGAACGTCTACTCTTACATACCCCAAACTATCAAACGGTGACATTAACAGACAGGAATGGGAGAGCTAAATACCTAGAACGTCTACTCTTACATACCCCAAACTATCAAACTGTGACATTAACAGACAGAAATGGGAGAGCTAAATACCTAGAACGTCTACTCTTACATACCCCAAACTATCAAACTGTGCCATTAACAGACAGGAATGGGAGAGCTAAATACCTAGAACGTCTACTCTTACATACCCCAAACTATCAAACTGTGACATTAACAGACAGGAATGGGAGAGCTAAATACCTAGAACGTCTACTCTTACATACCCCAAACTATCAAACTGTGACATTAACAGACAGGAATGGGAGAGCTAAATACCTAGAACGTCTACTCTTACATACCCCAAACTATCAAACTGTGACATTAACAGACAGGAATGGGAGAGCTAATTAGATACCCCAAACTATCAAACTGTGACATTAACAGATAGGAATGGGAGAGCTAATTAGAAACTCCGTCAGCTGTCAAGAGAACACATGTACATTGTACATGAATGCATTAATTGTCGGTCCACAATCCTATTTTTTCAAGTACATGGCTGCATGGCTCGTTAGCGTATAAAGACATATATGCACTAGTGAAAGTATTTTGACAGAACATTCATTTAGTAAGGATCAGTGTATTCTTCAGAGAGAGAGAATAAATAAGTTGCAGTGCTGCCTATACGTATCTGTGTTGCAGACAACGTTAATGCAGAGTACATGTACCTATTACCTAGGTAACTTTTGATGATGAAATATACTGCCGGAGTGTTACATTCCTCCACCATCAAATCTGTAATGTTATATGATAATATTGCGTAGATGATAGCCTAACCATACTGCCGTAAGTAGGTGTCTATTACCTAGGTAACTTTGATGATGAAATATACTGCCAGAGCATTATATTCCTCTACCATCAATTCTGTAATGTTATAGTACTGGAGGCAATACTGCCTAGGCGATAACATGACCGTACTGCCGTAAGTGGGTGTTGTTTACATGTACCTCCGGTTCTGTTCTGATGAATACACTTCCCAACCTTTGACGACTTCTTTCGGAAGTTAAGTCTGAGGGTTGGGTGGGCGTCAGTGACATGAGGTGAGGAAATTGCCTCTTAAACTCTGGCTGCGGCAGCCGAGAAGTATAGACCTTGAGGAGCCGTTTGTGTCCTGAATAACATACCGTTAAGTATTTGCAGGATGAAAAAAGTAGTGTAATCACAGTCGCCCAGTTCCAATTGCATGATGAATACTCTAATATAAATATGTCTCTAACCAGTAAACATATCAATGCTCCCACTCAATAGCCAGGTGAGAGGAGAAGCGTGTCAATGGGTATGAAAGATGTTTCTCCTTAATAAGTGAGCAGCCAGCATGTACGTATGATGCTATATATACCTAACCTCGCACCCAGGCCTCCTACCCAGATATTATTTCACAGCTGCTACTGTTCTTCAAGGCTGTGGGGATAAAGTCTAGGTGGAAGGCCTGGGTATAATGTGTGAAGTTCTTCGTCCATATCCAAGCTTGTCAGTGGGTAGAGTGTAGTAGTTGGTGAGAGAAGATTGTGAGTAAATTGTAATCACAGTCGCCCAGTTCCAATTGCATGATGAATACTATAATATAAATATGTCGCTAACCAGTAAACATATCAAATTACAGTGCTCCCACTCAATAGCCAGGTGAGAGGAGAAGCGTGTCAATGGGTATGAAAGATGTTTCTCCTTAATAAGTGAGCAGCCAGCATGTACGTATGATGCTATACCTAACCTCGCACCCAGGCCTCCTACCCAGATATTATTTCACAGCTGCTACTGTTCTTCAAGGGTGTGGGGATAAAGTCTACGTAGGTGGAAGGCCTGGGTATAGTGTGTGAAGTTCTTCGTCCATACCCAAGCTTATCAGTGGGTACAGTGTAGTAGTTATAGTGAGAGAAGATTGTGAGTAAATTGAGACACGGCGGTAAAACTACCATTAGTAGTAAGAGAAGCTAGTCATTGGGTAAATTTTACTGGACCCGGTATAGAAAAACATGCTTGTTACTGTATCACTACTAATGAGAGATACTTGTTAATGGTAGCCTCTACTATAATATCTTGTCAGTGAGTAATTCATCCTTGAAGTATTTGTTAGACATAATTATGCTTGTTGGTAATGTATAATGAGACATGCTTTTCATGGGTAAACTCTACCAGTACTAATGAGTGAAGCCTGTCAATGGATAAGTCATCCTTGAAGTATTTGTTTAGACATGCTTGTCAATGGGCAAAGTCTACCTTCTCAATGGGTATAGTTTACTTGTAAAATGAGACATGCTAGCATCTTCTCGCACTTAATATACACTTAATGTACAGACATGTGGTACTTAATTTAATTGACCTGTGACATGTGGTACTTGATTTAATTGACCTGTGACCGTAAACTTTGCTGGTCACTGGTAAAAATTCATCCGGGAGCGCGCACATGCGGCTTCTGTTTCCGTTTTTCACACATACGCGCAGACAAACACACATGCACGCACGCACGAACAGACACAACCAGGCGTAATAATAGATAATGAGACATGCCTTTCATGCGTGAGTAAAGTCTACCAGTACTAATGAGAGAAGCTGGTCAGTGGGTAAGTCATCCTTGATCAGGACGTATTTGTCAGAGCTTCACTAGTACGACCAGACTGGGTCGACACTTTTGAGTGTGCATATCTCAAAAACTAAACAGCTCACTTAATCCAGTGTTCTAGCCAGAGACAACTGCAAAGAGCAGTGCTTTCTCAGAGATCAAAGCATAACTGTGGTTTAATTACATTCTTTCAACCACATCAAAAGAAAATTGTATATCTCAGAGCGGTGCAGCACCGCTCTTCCGCTCTTTAGCTAGAACACTGCTTAGTCTCTTCCCAATGAATACTACAAGAGGTGATTGCCCACAGGAGAAGGCAAATAGGCAGTGGCTCTCAAGTACTTACATTGTAATTAGGTTAGGCAGAGGCTACAGTTAATAGGGGTGAGCCGATTATGCCAGCATTAAAATGAGCATAATAGGTACACTAAAGCATTGAGCATAATGCGAGCATAGTAGGTATATTTCTTGGGGAATTACGTCATTTAATCAATGTGTAGCGGAAACTCAGTAAGCTACCAATGTCTTACTGTCAAACCTTGAGGGGATTGGTCCAATATCAGCAAATATACTAAAATTATGAAAATACGCACCACCCAAGCATACTTGAAACAGTCCAGATGGTTGGTTTTCACTGTGAGGGTCACATTTAATGAGCATAATTTGAGCATAATAGGGGCATTTGTTGAGCATAATAGGAAGATTTTTGGAGCAGTGCAGCATAACATAATAGGTCATTTATTGAGCATAATAGACTCAGCCCTACTACAGTACAGTTTCTACAACAACTTTCATCTGCCTTATTGCAGGACCTGCACAATTAACATATCTAAAAGTCAAGACCATCAGAAATTCTATGCTCACCAGTACGGAAAGCTTACAAAAGGCACTAGCAGACATAAACTGCCTAACTGGCTACTTGGTCTAATTAGTGCTCTAGATGAAAGGGTTAGCACATACGTTTTGTGGTTCAGTGTTCTGGGTTAAAGAGTGGCACTCCACCACCACTTAGGTATATAATTTCTTTTGATGCGTTTGGAAGAATGTATTTAAAACCACAGCTATGCTTTGAACTCTGAGCACAGCACTGCTCTTTATAACAGTGGTTTTTGGCTAAACCACTGTGGTCTCATACTCCTAGCAATCTTCGGCGAACTTCTATAACCCTTGAAGTGTGGTGGTGTACACGACACTGAGGAGTCGATGTTAGCTTTGGCTAGAACACTGTGGTCTCATACTCCTAGCAATCTTCCGCAAACTTCTATAACCCTTGAAGTGTGGTGGTGTACACGACACTGAGGAGTCGATGTTAGCTTTAGCTAGAACACTGTGGTCTCATACTCCTAGCAATCTTCGGCGAACTTCTATAACCCTTGAAGTGTGGTGGTGTACACGACACTGAGGAGTCGATGTTAGCTTTAGCTAGAACACTGTGGTCTCACACTCCTAGCAATCTTCGGCAAACTTCTATAACCCTTGAAGTGTGGTGGTGTACACGACACTGAGGAGTCGATGTTAGCTTTAGCTAGAACACTGTGGTCTCACACTCCTAGCAATCTTCGGCAAACTTCTATAACCCTCAAAGTGTGGTGGTGTACACGACACTGAGGAGTCGATGTTAGCTTCAAAGCGAAGGGAACTGGATATAGCAAGCAGGTGGTAGTGTTCAGTAGTCACGCAGCCTGCAATGAATACCGCAGTGACCTAGCATGTACATACGTGTTTAAGCTGAAGATCAGGTGATGCTGAGTCGGCAATTACAATTACAAGGGCATGTGACTGTATTCTTCCTGCTCTCGTGTGGTATTGATTACAGTTGTTTACTTACAGTCTAGCAGGTCCCAAAATCGACCCAAACCAAACCATGTAAGGACAGCCATCACTGAATTACACAATACCCGTAAAACAAATGCCTTATTAGGTAGGAACACCACTCGCACTAGCCCACATTGTATGATACTCTAAACAAATCTCCAAGTTTGTGTCTGAAAACTTCTCTGTTCATAAGTTTTTGCTCGAGACCATCTCTTGCCTTCCAGCCTGTGTGTGCTGGAAGTCCAGCATAGAGGACACTTTCAGCTCCAACTATTGAAAATCGACCCAAACCAAACCATGTAAGGACAGCCATCACTGAATTACACAATACCCGTAAAACAAATGCCTTATTTAGAAGGAACACCACTCGCAATAGCATAATGCGTATGATACTCTAAGGAAATCTCTAAGTTTGGGTCTGACAAGTCAATTAGTGGTGGCATCTCTGAGTTTGAAACTCTTTTTACTGATGTGCGTGGGGGTGTCTCCTCAATGTCACTATCATCACTAGCATAATAAGCTCTTTCTCACCCACTGTAGCGGTCATATTCAGAAGCTTTCACTGCCTGAACTTTTCGGTTTCCTTTCCAAAATTTGGCTCCTACTGAAAACTTCTCCATGCCTTGCCCTCCAGCCAGCCTGTGTGTGCTGGATGTCTAGCATAGAGGACACTTTCAGCTCCAACTTTTGAAATTTCCTTTATGTCCACACATGTTAGAAGCTCTGATTGTCCTAAGAGGCTAGCATCTTCCCTAAAAAAATATTTATGTGAACTCATTTTAGAGCCTGGCTGATGCTTAATGGAAACTTTCCAAGTTCATAATCTATTTTTTTAAATCCCAAGCGTGGGTGGGCCCAGCCATGAATGTTTTCCCTGTCCAGTGATTAAGCTCACACACTGTTGAGTCTATAAGCTTGCTAGCCTTGTTCCCAGGAGATTAAGTGTACACTGACTTTACACTGACTTTAAGACCACCCACCTAACCTACTGCCTACCCTCCCTGAATATTAGGCCACCCACTCTTTTGTGCAACTCCCTAGCATTGATATGGCCTCCCCCCACTCCCCCCCAGACTTTTAAAATTATGCTGTCATAAACTTTGGGTAGCCTGCTATCTGCCAAAACCCACTAAAGTATTTTCAATGCATCTTCCTTTTTGGTTGGGCATACCCCCCCCCCCCCCTAGAAGGGTGTGGCTTTCATGTACCTTAGAAGGCAATCATACTGTACTGTAAATTCACCCTGAAACATACTGTACTCTACTTATGAAGAACATGCTAGTTCGTACTTGAAATACTTGTAGACAGGGAGTCAGATAGCCTTTTTGCTGTAGTCAAGTATCAGGTGTCTTTTCCCATCTAGATCTTATCTCTTATCTCTACAGTGTACATGTTAGCACTAAGGGCTTCAGCTTTTCATGTACTTCTCAAAGATGTCCCATAACATTTGCTTTGTGGGTGGGTAATCCCATAAATAATTATGATAACCATTCTGCATGCACAAAACTCTGCCCCACGCAGAATAAACAGGCCAGGCAAGCAGAAACAAGCAGTGCTGTTTTACCGCCCATGGGACTGATCCCTGCCACACACAAATCAAACACCAGTGCCCACACACCCAGATAAAAACTAGTGCTTGTGTGGTTTTACACCCCAACAACTCACAATGTTGCACAATGCCCACCTAGGTTGTGCAATATTGCCTATGGCCTAAGATCAACATCTGGTGGTTAGCATAGAAGCCACTAGAACCACATTCTCCAGACGTTTCAACAAACTCCATGGCAACCGCTTGGGTACCATCTGTTGCTAATAGAGTTTGTTTACCTTTGACTATTAGGCTTTCCGTCTGCTAGCACAGGAACACCCTCTTTGTGGCTGTCTTCCAGGTAGCTACTGATTTCCCCACAAAGGAAACTATGGGGCTTAGTGATAGCATTGATGTCTGGTATGTGTGCTGACCAATCAGAATAAGGCTAGGGCAATAATTAGTTGCCATGCTTATGAAATATGTGAGATAGTACAATAGAGTAGCACTACAGTGGAGCCCCTCTATTGTGGACACCTTGGGGACCTGGTGAAATGTCCAGTATAGAGAGGTGTCCTCATTTCAGGGGTAAATTTATACTAAGAAAGCATATTTGGGACATAGCAAAGTGTCCTTAATACAGAGGTGTCCTTATTTCAGGGGTATTCTTTAAGAGGGGTTCCGCTGTACATCAAGAGTAGCAGTGCTGGCTTGCACATGTGACTTTTTCCTATCCCCCACAAGTTGCAAGTCCGATTGCAAATACAGTTTGGAAAACATAGCTGATGTGGCTTCCTAGTGTAGGATTGTTATTTCAATCAAAGACAAACGGGCAGACGCTACAGAAGGCTTTTTAAGCTGTACATCAGCTCACTTGGACACCAGTGTACAAACACTGCTTCTAGACTCTTTCCCAAACATCCGTTCTGCATGGAGTTAGAGGCCTGGGAATGGGGTTGTGATGTTTCTAGGCTTTGAACCATGCTAAGGTTATGGATTTGTGGTTATAATAAGAGAGAGAGCAACTTTGTGGTTATAATAAGAGAGAGAGCAACATGTTATAAAGAGTTTTGCCATAATGATTATTTTGTTGGACCTTTGAACCTTCCACTGGAAACTAAGTACGTCCTTGGATTGAGCCCCATTGATCTAGCAAGTTACAGCAGTTTCTTTGTAGCTACGTAACTCCGTATCTCAATCGTATAACTCCGAATTTTTGGATACACATGACAGGAGAATGCAATTGCTTACACTTGCACATGGAGCTTGTCTGACCCCCCTACCACCCTCCCCCCCCTCCCCGTGCGACAAGCCCTCCCTTGCATACTGGATTATTGATGTGCTGTGTGTATAGACTAATAGCCAGCTGGGTAATGTGTAGCTTCGTACAAGCATTTGTTCATTTGTAATATTTCGCTCTCCTGTAGAAAATTTGTTCGATCATGTGCTGTGTGTATAGACTAATAGCCAGCTGCTTAATGTGCAGCATAGTTTTTTCATTTGTAGTATTTCGCTTTCCTGTAGGAAATTTGTTCACAATTTGCTAGCTTGTTAAACAGGTGTTGTATTGCTGCTAAACTGGTTGGTACTGGTAAGGAACTTGTAGGAAAAACATGTGAAATCCTTGTAAGGTTTGCTCTGGACATGCTCTGGACATGCTCTGGACATGCTAATACACACTCTGGACATGCTCTGGACATGCTAGTACATGCTCTGGACAAGCTCTGGACATACTCTGGACATGTTCTGGACACACTCTGGACATGCTCTGGACATGCTAGTACACACATCTACAAGCTCGAATGCTGTTTACAGCATAAGTCAAGGTGGCTGCATTGAATGGGTCCCTTACCTTATCGGCTGCATTCAGGCATGTCTGATTGCTGTCCAGTGTTTGTGAACTCCTTCATCTCTTGCTTTTGAAAATCCCCTGTGAATCGAGGGCGGTGCGGAAGATATGTCACTGTGTACAGAAGTCGTGTTCGACTACAAAGCGATGTCAATAGACATCCTAGCTGTGTTCACACTGAATATTGCACCTGCTACGATATACATGTATGGTAGCCCGGAACCTTCCGATTTCAAAGTGTGATCACCACAGTGTAATGCAGGGAAGCAATTCCTTATTAGCGATGAATGAGGACTCAATGTAGCGGCCATTGATGGTGTGACTAGGTGGACAACGTGCTGACAGATTGCCCCTACACCACATGCCCTTCTAAATCGGTGGTTCCATATGCATGTGTACATAGTGCTGTCGTTTGCAGACAAATGATGTACCTACAACCGGCTTCAATTGCCTGTGTGTTTTCGACCCTAGGTGAGGTATTTTCGTACCTCCTTACATACAAGAGGAAAGTGTGTACGTTCAGTCGAGGCAGCGTATTGTCTGGTGCCAAGTGATGTTACATACACCTGGGCTTGAATGGATGGATTTGTAGCCGTGGTGATGAAATGTGTCGTGCGAACGTGTTGGCCATTATGCTGTTCATATTATATAACCATTTTGGCTGTCGTGTGCTTTTTACAAAAAAAAGAAAGAAATGATGCAGTTTTTTTTGCCGCTTAGCTGTCTCCATCGCTTAACTGTCATCATTTGTGTCGTACGTACACTCACTTAATTGTGATTATACAATAGAAAAAATGCAACTTGCAGCTAAGGAGCACATGTACACATGTGGCCATGTTCTGAGGCATTCTAGTGGAGATAAGCAGCACATAAAGTATCACCACGGGAGGTTTAGTAGGTTAGAACCACTGACACAGTTAGGCTAGGTTGGAGCTAGGATAGGGTTAGGCTACCATGGCTAGGCTTGGTTGGAGCCAGCTAGGGTTAGGGTTGGCCTTGGTTAGGTTAGGCTAGGATATAGAGCCAGGGTTTGAACCAGGGTTTGGCTACGTATTTAATTCTTTGCGGGATGTTACTCTTGTGGTACTGTTTATCCCAGTTGATTACTCTAGTGTGTGTACACACATCAAGCGAAAAATAACAGACCGCCTTCTGCAAAAATCACTCGAACAACAACTTCTGCTAAATGAATTCCCACCCACTTTATAAGCCGTTCCTCTACCATTGACACAGCAACTGCAGCAAATTGTTTCGGAGCGGTTTTGGCATTGTGGTGAGAGAAGAATGCAGCCTCTTCTCAGTTTACAACAGCACTTGCTAAGACTAAATTGCTACTGAGGATTTTCCCATAACAAAAAACTCTTGGAGTAGCCCAGACTCCGTCTAGCCAATAGTCTACAGACATAACAATTGTGATGTTTTTGCTCTCATAGGCTGTGTCATCTGAAGGGGTTCAGATACACTATCATACCTGGGAATGAGGCGATGCATGCGTGCCTGGGAATGAGACGATGCAAGTGCCTGGGAATGAGGCGATGCATGCGTGCCTGGGAATGAGGCGATGCACGCGTGCCTGGGAATGAGACGATGCACGCGTGCCTGGAAATGAGGCGATGCACGCGTGCCTGGGGATGAGGTGATGCGTGCGTGCCTGGGAATGAGGCGATGCAAGTGCCTGGGAATGAGGCGATGCAAGTGCCTGGGAATGTGTCCTAAGAATAAGGCTATGCGGGTGTACCAGGCTGCTACACTGATCTTTATTGACTGAAGTAGACTAAGATAATTATTATTACAACGAAACCAGCCATAAAACCTTTCGCAAACACTAGCAGTCACCTTTCAATATTCTTTGAGGCTAAAAAAGCTGTTGACATGTCATTCGGACACTGTTGATCACAGACTTTCACCCTGCAACCTCAGGATATCAAAAATCAACTGCCAACTTATGTTTACCTGTTGTATCATTAATTGAGAGCAAATTCATGGCTGGTTTTGAAGTTACTAGCTCTATTAGAGTAAATGCCAGCGATTATTGAAAACAAGTGTATACGTAAGTAATTCATGGCTGTTTACATGTAGCATAGGAGACTTGGCTGTTGCTGCTAGTTACGTACAGGCATTTACTAACCTGTAAATTTAAAGATATCAAAAGTAAATTTATGACTAATATTACGGTTGTTTCTGATAATCGCTGGCGGTTACCCTCTAACTTCAAAGATATCAAAAATCAGAAGCAAATTCATGACTACATGTTTGTATCAAAAATCAGAAGCCAATTCATGACTACATGTTTATTTCTGATAATCGCTGGCGTTTATCCTCTAACTTCAAAGATATCAAAAGATCAGAAGCCAATTCATGGCCTATGCTTACAACCAGCTGCAGTTACCTAAACCACCATCCCCCCCACTGACCCTGCCAGATCAAAGAGACATGAACTGCTGCTTGTTGCAGCCTGTTAGACTTCACAACAACTGGCTCTTCCACACATCAAAGAGAGACTTCGTGTGGTGCAAACTCCTCGTGTCTGCGAGCCTACAGTGGCGGTGGTCTGGCATGGAGTCACGACGACATTGGAACCGGACGACAGTGGGTTCTGGAGCAGTCTGTCCCGGCTAGCACTGTGTTCGGACTCCTTCAAGGGCTTCATTTAGTCTAGAGAGGAAGGATAACAGCCAGTCATGGCAGATGAAAAACAGTCCAGGGGTTTTATTCCATTAACGTTGTGGCCAGAGGAATTAATGCTAGCAAGTGCAGCACCTAATCCCTTTACCAACCATAAGAAACAGCTTAAAGAAGCAGAAAAGCCTGTACTAAGTATTAATGCCTAGTATTAAAACCCCCATATAAAGTCATATGGGCTTATGGGAGCTCATGGCGCATATATGCGTCATTGGTTGGTAAAGAATTAAGGGAGGTACACATTTCGGAATACTGTAGGACTGGTTTAATTGCGTAGTTAGTGAAATCTTTGCGTTTCACATTTTGAATGCAAATTATATATTATACAATTGCTTATATAAGTGTGTGTGCATACTGCATAACGCATGACCGCATTCTAAGCTTCAAAAGAAAAAAAGGGATCACATTCGCAGATTAGTGTTGAAGCTCGTCTTACGGTAATCTGATTCTGTGACATGACCGGCGGTTTGTTTTAATATCCTAGAAGTGAGTGAACTTCAAACGTATTTTTTGAAAGCACAGAGGCATTTAGTGTCTGCTTGATTTCCTCTGCTCCTTTTGAAGCCTGGTTAGTTATGTTATGAAGCCAATGAGTTGTTACGAGACTCGTTCCCAGACCAGTTTGAAATAGGCATGGTCTGGGGACAACTGTCCATTGTGCCCAGTACTGTATAAACAGTATTCTTATAGAAGATCCGAGTGTGCTGAATTCGATAAGAGCCTTTTTATTGTCAGGAGGCTTGAGGATAGCCGTTATTAAATAGGTGTGGTTATAAACTCTAACCCTAGTTAGTGGGGTAAACATGGTGACAATTAAATTCAGGATGAGTGTTTGTTTACTAAGTGCGCTTATGAACTTTAACCCTTATTAGACCAAATGGTCTGAGTTAGCAAATTGCATGGAGTGGGCAATATAGAGTTACCCTAGCTGTCATTACCTGGCTATATAATTTTTGGATGAGGTGTTTATTTACTTACTTAATTAATTATGTGTGCATAAGAATTTTAACCCAGTGTGTGTGGTGTGTGTGTAGCCATGGTGACAAAATAGTGCTGTTATGACCCGCCCACACTAATGCAGTGCTGGCTAATTATAATGTTTCCTAATGCGTAACATGCGTATTTTCGACCAATGACAAGAGCTGAAGTTGTATTTGTGGCAAGCATGAAGCAAGCCCCGCAGCGCCCTGCATTATAGTACGTACTCTACACGCGGTGAAGTGTAGCCAAGCAATATGCAATGTGTCAACACAGCAATGAGAAAAATTGTTTTGCCAATAAAAACTACTGTGTGTGTGTTCTAGGAAGACAAGAATTCTACACATGCCCTTGTCCCAAAGTTTAACTAGGGGAAACCATCCTTCCACTACTTGTATTACCTTGTCCCAACCTTCAACTAGGGGAAACTCAAAATCCCCACTCAGTCCATCCTTCCACTACTAGTATTACCTTGTAACTAGGGGAAACCATCCTTCCACTATTAGTATTACCTTGTCCCAACCTTCAACTAGGGGAAACCCAAAATTTCCACTTAGTCCATCCTTCCACTACTAGTATTACCTTGTCCCAACCTTCAACTAGGGGAAACTCAAAATTTCCACTTAGTCCATCCTTCCACTACTAGTATTACCTTGTAACTAGGGGAAACCGAAAATTTCCACTTAGTCCATACTTCCACTACTAGTATTACCGTGTCCCAACCTTCAACTAGGGAAAACCCAAAATTTCCATTTAGTCCATCCTTCCACTACTAGTATTACCTTGTCCCAACCTTCAACTAGGGGAAGCCGAAAATTTCCATTTAGTCCATCCTTCCACTACTAGTATTACCTTGTCCCAACCTTCAACTAGGGAAAACCCAAAATCTCCACTTTAGTTCATCTTTCCACTACTAGTATTACCTTGTCCCAACCTTCAACTAGGGAAAACCCAAAATCCCATCCACTAGGGGAATCCACCTTACCCTAGGGAGAAACAGAATCCATTTGCACACAATAACAGCTATGTATACCAGGAAGGACTTTTAATGTACATTAGCTCAGTTTCCTGAAACAAACACAAAAACAATTGTGAAGTGCTAATATTTGCTATTAGCTAACCACTCTGGCAGTCTTGCTACAGAGGTGTGCAAGTTGGTTGTCCACAGGAGAAAGCATAATAATAGGCAGTGCCTTTAATTAGGTTAGGCTGTCAGAATCAAAGGCTAACTGTTTACACAGTTTTACTATCAACTTCAATTTGCCCATTGCACTGGACAACCAACCTGCAAACTTCTGTATGATAGTGAGGATAGTATGGGATACATTATTGCAGCTAGCATAATTTGGGTATAGTGAATATGATAATATTAAGAAAGTTGTTTCAACTACCTGACATATGGCATGCTACTGCATGCTCTGCTGACATTGCAATGACCTGCAAGTAGTACAATGTTTCCTTGTACATATACATGTAGACTTGTAGGTATGTGTTATATAGTGCACCTGTCAATGTGCATACATGTACAAGGTTAAGGGGTCATGTAGGATAACCGACTCCCGGAAGTGGGTGTGGTCTTTGGGTAGCGTTAGGGCTAGGTTAGGGTTAGGGCCAGCGTTAGGGAATGTAGACCATGCCCACTTCCGGGAGTCGGTTATCCTACGTGATCCAGGTTAATTAAGGAGTCCCATCTGATACATGCACATGCACATGCACATACAAGGGCCAACAACTCTTTTTATAACCTACTGTGGTGTGGGGCGTGTTAGGGTAATTAAGGGTTAAGGTTAGGATTGAGGCCAGGGTTAGGGACTGTAGACCACGCCCTCTTTTGGGAGTGGGCTATCCCACAAGATTCGTGTACTTTCCCCCAAATGAGAATGCCTGTACTAGCATGCTATTTACACGGAAGAGTAGGGCATTGTTTAACCCTTTCACCAGTGGATTCTCGCTCCCATATCAATTTGTACTTCCTTGCCTCCATATGGAGGCTATACACCGGTGAAAGGATTAACAGTGGCCAATTGAAGGCCTGAGTGGTTTAACCCATAAATATCGACTTTACCCCTCCTAAACTTGAGAACACTCTTAAAATGTGTTCCAGGAGCTATATTAAGAATTTGAGATTTTGGTCATATGCTACATGTATGCTCGTAGGGTATGCATATTTTTTACATGCAATTCCTGTAATTTCCAGTATCCACTCTAGTTCTTGGCCCTTCAATTTTACTATGCTGTTTTTTTTCTTCTGATGGTTATGTGATATGATAATAATGACTCTACAATTACCAATCCTTGATGACCATTGCTGACTCAGCTAGACATGTACATGTAGAGTATAAGCAATCCTTTGGTCATAAACAACCCAGTAAGAACTCCAGTTTTGACCAAAAATGGTAATTTTTTTAAAGTCTTTGCTTGCTAGCTAGCGTATTGGAATGTGCTGAGCCTGTCTTCATGTAAATCAGCTGCCAAGGAAACTATCCTCCAAACACAACATTATTTGCTAGATAGTTACACCAGGCTATTACAATGATGTCATATGATGTCATAATTATGATGTAATATGATGTCATGTAAACAAACTACTTAGTGGATGGTACCATACATAGGACTACAGACTTGCCAAGTTTCAAGTTTGTATGTCAGGCGTCCAACTATAATAAAAGTTGTGAGTATTAGTCATCACCATGTCTGTGACAGACAAACAGACAGACAGACAGACAGACAGACACAACAATTTGTTTATTGATTAAAGAGCATAGTTCTAATGATCCTGTAGCCCCACCCACCTCCTATAGCTTATTACACAGTAATCCTCTAGCCCCGCCCTCTTCCCACACTTCTAAAATAAGTGCAGTCTATAAAGTTATTTGATTGCCAATTGTACACTTAACAGCTGAGCTAAACAACCTGGAAAATCTTTTAACAACCGTACACGGCACATTAGCACGTAAGTGCACTCTCCCGGTAATACTCCATTGATGTCTGCTCAACTGTGAAATAAGTGCGGTCTATAAAGTTATTTGATTGCCAATTGTACACTTAATTAACAGCTGAGCTAAACAGCCTGGAACATCTTTTAACAACCTTACAGGGCACATTAGCACGTAAGTGCACTCTCCCGGTAATACTCCATTGATGTCTGCTCAACTGTGAAATAAGTGCGGTCTATAAAGTTATTTGATTGCCAATCGTACACTTAACAGCTGAGCTAAACAACCTGAAACATCTTTTAACAACCCTACATGGCACATTAGCACGTAAGTGCACTCTCCCGGTAATACTCCATTGATGTCTGCTCAACCGTGAAGCCTCACTCTGCACCTGCCACTTCACAGGACCTGCAGAGGAGGTTCGAAGCAATCACGTGTACGTCAATAAATGCACGATGTCACGTATAGCTAATAGCATTCCTTGAGATGAATACGGAAGGTATGCAGAGGTTTACGGTATCTGGCCTACAGAACGTTTTGTAGCTCTATAACCTTCGAGGGGACGGGTGGGGACGCCGCCTCAAAAACCTTGGCTTCCAAGTATGGAGCTGTGCTTGAATGCATCGAATTCTCAGTGAGGTTGCAAAAATTTCGGTATGGTAGCGGTTTTACCACTCAGATTCTAGCTTTGAAAACTGTTAAACTTACACAAGATCACTCGCGGAGCGGCTATTATTGCTCCTCTCTGCCCAAGATGCTTTCTTTACACATCAGCCAACATCGCTAATTGCATTCCACTATTAGCGCACGTGATCGCTTCCAACCTCCTCTGCTACACCTCCTCTGACGTCACAGGATCGAGCCACTCAATTGCACTCCACTATTAGCGCACGTGATCGCTTCCAACCTCCTCTGCTACACCTCCTCTGACTTCACAGGATCGAGCCACTCAAAACTCCATCTAGCAGGCAATTAATGGCAAAAATTCTAATTAGAGCACAATTTTATTAGTCAGTTGGGGGTCAAAAAGCAAAAGTAGCAGGCAATTAATTGTCTAGCTGGCGGTCTCATTCCCGGACCCTTGCGTGGTCTGGGAATGCGACCATGTTGCAGGTTGTTGCTACTCGCTGGTACCATTGAGTGCCTAGTACGTAACTATGCACTTAATGTCTTGAATGTCACTCTAATTAGCATTCGTGTGAGAGGGTTGCCTAATGCGTGAGAGTGGGAAAGTAGGGTTGCCTAATTTTCGGCACTGCCTATTTCTGATGTGTTTTTTTTTTATTATTGTTTTTTGTTTAGTGTGTATTACTGAATAATGTTAAAAAATACACTTGTCTGCAATTAGGCACCTATCCAACTCACCTCATTAATGGCCGTCTTGGTTATGCCTTAATACCATGACCCTGAAGATAATAATATAATCCATAAATAAAGTTTCCATGGTAACAGTTTGTAAACTTGCTGTGCTAGGGATTCACCTCAAACTAGGTGGGTTTCGTGATTGGGCATGTTTTGATGGCTGCCCGCACCAACTGGCAGACAGGCTGTCTGCTACATTGTAAGCTGATTTAGAGCTCTTGAAGTTGATCAGATTAGGAAACTGTACGCGTGGCGGAGGATGCTAAGTGGCCAACAGAAATGTAAACTAAGATAAGTGAATTAAGCACTCAGGTTAATGGTCCATGATCTTTTTGATGTCAGGATATGGCTATCTAGCTAGGTAAATAGGAACGTACAGCATCTCAAAGGTCGTGCATGCGCATGTGTACCTTACATGTGTGCATGTGTGTGTGTGTGTGTGTGTGTGTGTGTGTGTGTGTGTGTGTGTGTGTGTGTGTGTGTGTGTGTGTGTGTGTGTGTGTGTGTGTGTGTGTGTGTGTGTGTGTGTGTGTGTGTGTGTGTGTGTGTGTGTGTGTGTGTGTGTGTGTGTGTGTGTGTGTGTGTATGCACCAGCTGGGAAAACCTTTCAGGTGAAACACTCACGGTTTTCCGCTCAGCAACAAGCTAAACGCAGCTGGAGAGCTGCATATGAATGGCTTTCTCGCCCTGTATAACCGAACTTGGAGTCAAAATGCTGACTCGATAGTTTCATTGCACACTTCCGTTTAACGTAGTACAAATGAGGGATTAATATCCATGGCTGCTGGTTTCTTGTTCTTCATCTAGGCAACACAAAACGAAGCTGCCCTGCAGTAACTTAATTAGTTTGTAAACCATTCTAGTCATAGATTACAGCTACATACGTGTACAGTGGAACCCCTCTATTGTGGACACCTTGGGGACCTGGTGAAGTGTACTGTATACAGTGGAACCCCTCTATTGTGGACACCTTGGGGACCTGGTGAAGTTTTCTGTATACAGTGGAACTCCTCTATTGTGGGCACCTTGGGGACCTGGTAAAATGTCCTGTATACAGTGGAACCCCTCTATTGTGGTCACCTTGGGGACCTGGTGAAGTGTCCTGTATACAGTACGTGGAACCCCTTTATTGTGGACACCTTGGGGACCTGGTAAAATGTCCTGTATACAGTGGAACCCCTCTATTGTGGTCACCTTGGGGACCTGGTGAAGTGTCCTGTATACAGTACGTGGAACCCCTTTATTGTGGACACCTTGGGGACGTGGTAAAATGTCCTGTATAGAGAGGTGTCCTAAATTCAGGGGTAAAATTACATGTATGTTGAGAAAGCATATTTGGATCATATAGGAAAGTTTCCTAAATAATTATGTCCTTAGGTCAGTGGTGTCCTTTTATAACTCTTTCCCAGCCCAGCTTTTTAGCTCTTGTACGTACATATCAGTATTTGAAGTGATATCAGATTCGACAGCTGCAAGCCATCATGAATCAGAGACCCATGCATACCCCAGTACTGAATGAGGACAGTATTCTGTTCCATGCAAAGAGTCTGTCACTATTGACACCACATACGTGCGTGTTGGCCAGATAAGTTACACGTTGTATTCAGGCGACGTCATCTTTGGCCAATTAATTCACACAATATTTCCTGCATTGTTTGTGGGCAGGGACAAGGAAATTGCCCCTGTGTGACTGGTTCCCAAAGAGGTGGGAAAAGGGGAAATGTTAGTAATTTTGTTTCCTGTGGAAGTTAATTACTATTGGTTGTCAATTCAATTTCCTTCCAAGAATCCATTTCATACTGACCTACATACACAACATGTTTATGTGGTTGTTAGGTTGCTTGTATGGCTTCCTAAAACCCCCTAAAATATTTAGTTCCTATTTCTGAGTGTTGCAAGGGGGAAATGTTAGCCATTTTGTTTCCTGTGGAAGTTACTATTGGTTGTCAATTCAATTTCCTTCCAAGAATCCATTTTATACTGACCTACATACACAACATGTTTATGTGGTTGTTAGGTTGCTTGTATGGCTTCCTAAAACCCCCTAAAATATTTAGTTCCTATTTCTGAGTGTTGTCTGCTGAGAAATGAATATGTGTGTTTGTGTCAGGTGCCTGTGATCTCACTCAGGCTCAACTTCCTGTTTCCACCATGCCTTGGGGTGTTGTTGCAGCATTTTTCATGCTTTTTGGATGTGGCATTACGTAATATTTAGATACCAGTTGGTAGTGCATTACGGGATATAGTTAGCGCGCGAGGACAATTAAGTAACGGTCTCGGGCAGATAATGCACTCGCCTTCGGCTCGTGCATTATCCGCCCTCGACCGTTACTTAATTGTCAGAGTGCACTAACTAGTACTGCAATGCACTGCCAACTGGTATCTAAAGTATTTAGTTCACTCACTGACCTGAGACAGCCACGGTTCTGTTGGGCGTTATTTAGAAAAGTGTGCACTAATCTTGTTAATGCACACTTAAGTGTGCATTAAGCGATTTAATGTGCGGTCATGTGATCGAGTTTGAGACTTCTGATTCGTCGAAGGTCACGTGAATAGCACTAAAGTGTTATAATACTCTTGTAGTCACGTGCCCAAAGAGTGTATATATAGACTCTTCACCACTATGATGTAAGGGGGGGGGGGGGGGGGGGGGTAAAAGGAGGCATTAAATGGAGAAAATACACGAAAACGTGCATGTTTTTGTGCTTAAATTCTTAATGTCTTTCGTAGAAATCTTTAACTTCGCTGGAATGTGCAAACTGCATGGCTGGATGTGGTGGTCTTATAGTAACAGTAAGGTACATTCAGTTACGTGTGTGTCTTCGAGTTTGTTGCCGTACTGTAATTAGTTTCAGTTCTGTAGCGGATAGTATTCTTGATATGGAGTTTGTTGCCATACTGTAATTAGTTTCAGTTCTGTAGTGGATAGCTGTAGTGGATAGCATTCATAGATGTCAGAAACCCGCTTGAGTCGATTCACTTCCTGTTTTCACCATTTCATCATTTCAGTGGTTGTTACCCAGGATTCCGAAACATATTTGTACCACCACAACCTTAGCAACACGCACATGTATTTAGTTTCACCTATGATGCTTGTGGACCCCTTCATCCCTTCCTTATCCAGATTTTCTTCTTGTAGCAGTGGAGAAATAATATTGATTTTCTTCACTGCTTTGAGGTTAATTGATTTCTCTTCGGCTGAAAGATAATTCCCACAGCCGTGAGGAAATCTCATTGGGAAAGGCCTGCTAGCTAGTGCATGTGTCCCGAGGTTTCTAGTGAGGTCAATAGTATTTGGCAGGGGGGGGGGGTGGTAGAAGGAGGCACTAAATGGAGAAAATACATAAAACTGCACCGGTTTTTTGCTTTCGGTTTATACATGAAAGCACAGTATGTATGTTTCCGTGTAAATCTTCCATTTAGTGCCTACTTATACCCCATTACATCATACCGTAAAATACGTATTATCCGCCCATGATATATTATCCGCCCGTCCCCCTTTTTGAGTCAAAGTTACGTCGGAGGGTATTTATGTACTTAGTATCCGCCCACCCTTAAATACCATCCATGCGAGCTAAACATGTAACTAACAACTGAAAATTCCAAGACATCGAGCAGAATTAGACGACAAAACTCGATCTTCAGTGCGCTTTAATTGGAATACCAACGGTAAGTCCGTCAGCCACTTCGCTTTTTAGCGGATAATAGTAGTCTGCATGCTTCTATAATAGATAGTTTAATACAATTTGCAGAACTTGTGGTGCAGTACTTGCCTAGAAAAGCTATACTTACCTTGTATACTCGCTTTGCATACCGCGTGTTTGGAATGCGTTCGAGTGGGCGGATACTACATCGCATTTATAAAAACTACGTATTATCTGCCCACCCCCCTCTTTCAGCTTGCACTTAAGTGGCCCGCCCATGGGCGGATAATACGTACTTTACGGTAATGGTAACTAGATGGCCTAGTCACAACACCCATGACAACAGAATGGAGATAGCTGTAACTCCCAAATAAAGCCAAAATCCCAGGTCTTCGTGGTCTAGTAGTCACTTTTCTGATCTCAAACCCAGCAAATCTCTTTTATCTGCTGGTCTGTACATGTACCACTAAAAGGGTCGTCTTTGTACCTGCATTATGTAATGATGACATCACATGTACCACCGTAATGAATCACTTTTAGTTACAGAATAATTCCCTTTCTGAGGAATAGTGTTGCTGAGTTGGCAGAATTTTTGCTGCATCAGCAGTTTGTCAGGAAGTCAATCTTTCTGAGGAATAGTGTTGCTGAGTTAATTAGCAGAATTTTTGCTGCATCAGCAGTTTGTCAGGAAGTTAACACAAACAATTTTAAGTGTTTTGCATTTGGCCAGGAAATATAAAATTATCCTGAACACTTTAATTGTATCCTGAGAATTTACCAGCATTATGTAATAATGACATCACATGTACCACCGTAATGAATCACTTTTAGTTACAGGATAATTCCCTTTCTGAGGAATAGCGTTGCTGAGTTAATTAGCAGAATTTTTGCTGCATCAGCAGTTTGTCAGGAAGTTAACACAAATAATTTTGAGTATTTGGTACTAGCTCAGGGGCTTTTGGCCATGAAATTGAATAATCAGTTAATTGTATCTTGAGAATTTGCTGAATCGGCACTTTTTAGCAGGAAACTGCATTCACTTGTTGATGCACAAACTGCCATATAGGTCGCATAAGCCCTGAGTGTTGCTAAGTCCCTCATCTACATATTGGGTTTAATTTGCTTTGTGTTGTAAACACTGTAGCAGCTAGGCATCCCGGGCTCTCATCCAGCTTTTCGTCACTTGCAATGTGCTTTAATACCGACTGTAGTGCATTTACACTAATATTTTCACTGTACTATGTGTTTAACAATATGTGTGTGTGTGTGTGTGTGTAAATGACCAGTGCAACCAACGGTTCAGAGCAAAGTAATGCATAAGCTGAAGCCGAATGCATTGTTCGTCTCAGACCAGTAGCTGTGTTGCCTGAGTGCACATACTAAGTAGCCTCTTTAATGCACCGTCAATTGGTATCTGAATGTTGTTGCTAACCTGAAACGGCCATAGGTCTATTGGGCGTCATTTACAGAGTGTTCATCATCTACTGAATCAATAATCTGCACACTATTATAACACTACAAACGAACAGAGGAAAAACCCTTATGTTCTAGTATGTACATAGCTATACCTGTACAACCCACTCCAAACGATTCTGACATGTGTTTTCTCCGCCTGCACATACACACACTCACACACACACACACACACACACATGCATACACACACACACACACACACACACACACACACACACACGCACACACACACACACACACACACACACACACGCACACACACACACACACACACACACACATACACAGGTGTCCCCAAGAAAAAAGTTCAAGTGCCCCACGTGCTCATCTGAAGAGTCCCTTTGGAGCGACCCCCAGCACTATCAAGAACGAGATGAGTGCATCAACATTTTTGAGAAGTTCTTCAAGGGCATGCCGCTACAGACAGTCAAGTTTAGACTGGATCCGGTGCTTTACAAGGACTCCATTGAAGAACGCTTCCAGTCTTACCCAAATATGGGAGAACTTTGAAACAATTTCGTTAAACTTCACTAGTGACGAAGCGGCTGTCCTTTAATCTATTACACTGGCTGTAGCTTTGATCCTATATCGACAGAATGTGTTCAGACATTGTATCCAAGCTCCTCTTTCACTCTACTTGTATACATTTCAAATTCAGCATCAGCAACAGCAAGATCACAGGCAGGTACTTACTTTGACTGTTAGCGGAATGTGTTTATTACTTCCTGCATTTGCAATTCCCAAAATTGAACTATTTTAACCCCATTATACGATGTATTATTTCAGTCGTATAGTATCATCAGTAATACTATTACATTACATGGTGCAACTATTCAAGAAATTTTATTTTTAAAAAGATGACGTGAACTTACGTTGTCTAGATAACACATAGTGGGCACAAGCATGGGAAACAGGCAATCTGCCATAGCCTTGAAAATCACATTTCTTTTAGGCCTTTCAGTGTAACGTATTTTGTGTCCATTTCAGCACACAGTATACTCTTTTACCAAGGGTCAAATAGTGACATATTACCATAATTATATAATAAACTTATGTACATTGCATAGTAAGGATATACATGTACATGTGACAACTATGAGGTACATTACCTGTGATGACGTGTATCTAGATATGGGCCCAATTAAGTATATGTGGCATAGTACAGATGATCAGATGATATGGTACATATAAAGAACAAAATTGATTGCTTTGGTATAAATACATGTGCTGTACATTACATACAATTCAAGAGATTTATCAGTAGGTTGGGGTGCATCTTGGAGTCAAAGATGATATGGTACATATATAGAACAAATTGATTGCTTTGGTATAAATACATGTGCTGTACATGACATATACAATTCGAGAAATTTATCAGTAGGTTGGGGTGCATCTAGGAGTCAAAGAGTGATCATGACAGTTCGACCTATTTTCTGTGAGCCTCAGAGATTTTCTTCTGCTGTTTCTGCTGATACTCCCGGAAATCTCTCAGAAGCAGTTCCTCCTGCATGATTGTAGACATGCACACATCCATGAGACAGCAGCAAAACATAGCATACACGTCAGCTATAGTGCTATGCATGTGTGCAATAATTTAGTATGTGCAGTGAGCACACTGCATAATGCTGTTGACATGTACGAGATCAATAACTTTAAACTGGCAGACATACGAATATATCGTGCACTGCTAAATATAGAACCTTCATGTATAGAGTAAATTATGATCTGTGCAGTGTCATACAAGCTATGAATTTCAAGGAATCTGGATAATTGGTGTACGTAAAACAGTGCATGGATCATGCTTACGTATGCAGGTATTATTGTAAACACACTGCAGCACTAGTAGCACTGTGAGACTCAGTGCAATCAATAGGTATTAAGTGATACTTTAGCGAATGTGTGCTTGCATGGACTGGCACTATATGCGTGATTGTACGTACTACTTACCAGTGAGCTATTTCCTCTGTCTGGATAGCACAGGTCAACCAGCTCCATGAACACTCTTGCAAAAAACCGTAGAAACCGCCTCTTCAACAGTTCTACATCACTGAGTTCATACTGGTAGATGTTCCTAAAGCTACGAAGGTGTAGGGTGACAAGCTCAGTGCTAGCGAGGCTACCATCGCTAACATGGGCCACTGTGGAGCTCACATCGTACAAGCGGGATATATCACCCTGTTCCAGAGTAGTCAGATCGCCCCTCATAGTTGGACTCAAGCCAGCAGGTACCAAACCGTTTGGCACACACCCACTTGCGTCCACAGACGCCTCCACGTCTAAGGCAGCCCGGAGTAGTTGGTTATCGGCGGGATCCACGCTACTTTCCACGCACGCCCCACGACCGCTCGCTTTGCCAGTGTTCTCCTTGGACTTGTCCGACTTGCTCAACTTGTCCATTCCCAACCCTTTCGCGGAGAAAGTTGACGAGGCAGAATCTGGGCCGACTTTCATGCTCACAAACGCGGTAATAAAAGCCTCGCAGCTCCCCTGAAATTGTAGATACTGTTCTTCTTCGCCCTCGTAGTACAGCATCGTAGATTTCGCTTCTTCTAACAACTGAGGATAAGCCATTTTTTCGGCCTTTTATATACGACAGGAGTCACATGCAGTCACAGGACACAAACTGCTAACTCGCGATGGGACAACCCCCGGGTAAGCACCCAAAAAGAGGCGTGCCCCTATAAAAGCTGAACTTTGCCCCGTGCGTTTTAGTATTTTATTTTTTCGGCGGGAGTTGCAAGAATCGTTCTCGAGTAGATTATTTTGTACGATTTTAGATCTGCGTCTGCTCTGTAAACTATATTACATAGCTGTAGGTCTAAGCCTACAGATGTAACATCTGTCCGAAATCGACCGTGAAACGCAGCATAAAAGTCTTCTGCTCGAGACCGATGGTCAGTTCAATTGGCAGTTTATTAACAATCGCAGAAGAAATGGAAGCAATCGCATACCCCGATCCCACCCTAGAGTGGGAGATTGAGCAGCCCGCCATATTCCCAACAGACATTACAGAGAGTGACCTTAAAACCCGGCTCATTGCCGAACGGCTGAAATGTATCGGAGACAAACTGCAGCAACAGTACAGCGAAGAATACCTCAGCAACATCATAACCCCGTTCGCATTTGGATCTTTCCAAATTGGTGTCAGAAGCATCATCATCTCTGCACTGAACGCCCTCCGCGGTTCCTTGCCTGTGAGCGTGCAACGGCAAGTCAGACGAGTATGTAACCACGCCTACCACCTAATCGAGACGCTGGCGCTAGAGGGAGCCAAACTCTTCGAGGCTTTGAGCCTAGATACCTTTGTCTAGGCCTTGAGTGAGTGATCATGACTTAGACAGTCATGCAGAAGCACTGACTCTTCAACAGTATATCCATGATGCACTGTTGCGGCAGTTGACGTGACGTTAGTCTCTGTTGGCATCTGAATTGTGACACCGAAGAAGCTATAATTAATGGCTACCACCATGCACACATCAGTCTGAGTATAACGTTATCATATACTCTAATATAGAGAGCTAATGCCTTAATATCTCTTTGCTGTGTATATACATCATTGCCTGTACATGTATGTAATGTACTCAAAAATTCTATTGTCAGTATATTTTATGTATAAATATTCAAGAATTGAGATCAGAATTTAAGTACAGTTCTTTTCAGATGTTTTGGGCAAAACAGTTGGCGACATGTATAAAATCCACTGCCACATCTAGGTTTGCAAGTCCTTTGCTGTGATTAGCTATGGGGGTGAATAATGCTCAAGTACGTAGCTACCTGCTGGAAGGGGAGGGAATTAACTGCTTCTACAATCATATTACACATCTTTATTGATATTTACAGTATTCACAAGCTTATATGTGTATGCGTGTCACAAAAATTAATCATTCATATAGTCTATACATTCTCCTGTAGCTACTATAACTGTGTAGGAATATAATTATGCTGCAAGCTACATGACATGCACTCATTGATAAAAGCATGCACTCTGCTAAATCAGTTAAAGTGACATGCATGCCCAATATAATTATACTGTAAATAAACATAATACCCAAGCCAGCTATATTACTCTTACATGAGACCCTTCTCATGCACAACAGTGGGCTTCCCACTATAGCCTGCATATACATAATTGTAGGTGCTTGTTCGTATGTAACGACATGCAGCTAATTTATAACATTGCTGGTTGCTTGTGGAAACGCTGTGACTTCAGTAACTAAAAAGCCCCCATAGCTGAGACTACTATATAGTCACATGCATGGCCACAAGTTCATGGACATACGATGTGTCGTATTAGCATATGTACAAGAGTGCACAATAATACAGCAAAAAAAACTCATAAAATGCTTTGCAAGGAAAATTGACAGGAAATCTGGCATCCCAGGTGCAAGGTAGTATAGACTAGGGCAGAATTTCATGAATTTAAAGATTTTGCCTACATGTATCCTATACATGTACTACCCTGTACCTGAAATGCCAGATTTCCTGTCACATTTCCTTGTAACGCATTTCAGGAAATGACACTTTATTCACTGTGTTCCCAATTTTACAACTGAGTAGCTAACTTTCATTGTAGTAGGGCATCAGGCAGGCTATTAGCTATCAGCAGGAAAAAAGGTTATGTGGCCTTACCGTCACGGTTCCATGTAACAAGCCTACCATGCTCATGACGTCACCTGCAATTATAGCACATAGGGGGTTCCCCTCGATTATGCCTGCCCAGTCTAGTCAAGTACATGTATTCCTGTGTATAAGAGGTAGTTTCGGTTTGAATTAACGCTAGGCCTGTTAGTATGGAGTGTAGCAACGATCAAAGTTCAACGGAAGGGAGTAAATGTTCAGGAAATGGATTAACCTTCGTCTCTACCGCCTGCAAGCCAAAGCACAAAAACAGATTAAGGAGACATCGCTCTATGGAAGACATACCCGCCGACCTCAAGTCCACACAGCACTCTACTATTTCGATTTTCTTGGAATACGCCAGGAACAAAAGTCTGCCAAGAGTTGATGATGCAAATGAAGACACTCTCGAGCCCATGTCGATAGAACCGCGAAGAAGGAACCGAGGTATCAGGAGACAGCAGAGTGAGCCACACGGCCGCGGAGAGCCACAAGTTCGAGTCGTGGTAGAGACTGACACTCTCAGAGAAACCGCCGCCAGCGAACTCGCTGAGATGGATCCAGAAGACGGCGAGCAGCTACCCCGCGACACTACTGCCAAACCCAGACCTTCCACTCTGTTGCTTAGTGCTTCCGTAGCAGGAGCCAGCGGGGCCTCCGACAAAGTAAAGCCCTCCTCACCGAAGCACAAAAGAGTGCCTTCAAACTGCGAGTCCACAACGACGCCCGTACCCGACCCGCCCCTTTTTTCGCCGGCCAGTTTGAGCGCCCTGGAAGCCACTTACCCTCCGGCGAGAGACAACTTCAACCGCTCTCGGAGCAGTTCGTCCCCCTTACCGTTACCGTACGGCTGGCAGAGGCACCAAGTAGCTCTGGGTGCGAGTTCCGGGCAGCTAGAGGTAAGCACTGAAAGTTAATTACGGAGGACGTTTATACATATAGCTACTTGGTAGCATGCTTAATATGCAGCCGGCGAGAAGTAGATAATAATACGCCCGTACGTTTGCTGCAGAACTTGAGATGTTACTAATATTGTTTACGTTGTCAGTTTGTGGCAAAACAAGGGCACAGCATGCTTCCATGTGCTTTTGCATGCTAGTTTTTGTATACTTCATCAGTTTTTAGCACAACCCATGAAGTGAGAATTTATTAACAGCAAACAGCATTTCAATGCTGCTACAATTTAATGGTGAACAACTGCCAACTCATGTTAGCATATAGCCATTGGCCTAATTAATTTAACATTCATGCAGTTGCATTTTAGGGATTAATCTTTAACTATAATTGCTCTGTAATTGAAGTATTATGAATATTGTGTTTTTATTATGTTTTTATTATGTATATAGCTACCGGGAATGGATCCACAGAACGCTCGGATTATTGCAGAGAGATTGAAGATTATTGGAGACAAACTTGAGCAAGAGCATGGCGAGGAACGCTTGAGCAGCCTTGTGAACTCCTTTGTATCATTCGGTGTCGACCAACCGATCACTATCACCCGATTTTTGAGACTTCTGCGCAATCTCAGGAGCCGCCTCAACTGGAAGAAAGTGAGTGAGGTGTTTGTCGTGGGATACCGGCTGCTGGAGATTATGACACAGGCGACAACGAAACCGTTTGAGGACGAGCGGTGGTGGCTGTTTGAGAGACTGTGGGACTTTATGGTGAACACGGTGGCGAGATGGGTGATGGAGAATGGAGGATGGGTAAGGCAAGTTTTATATGCATTCTTGATGATCAAAATCTTAGATGTTGAAGAGTATAATATACTCAAGTTTGGCAGGGTTAAAATTTACATTTGTGACTGTTATACAGTTGGACAGATATGCTCCTATCTTACTAATGTGAGTACATGAACATAGACTGTATGTGGGTTACAGAGTATTTAATTAGCTGTCCAGGATCAAGGTAATAGTTGATATAATTGTGCACCCTTACATGTGCCTCCTGGAGTCCTGGTCCATTGACTATGGTGTAAACAGCATAATTTTATTAGCCTATAAGTACTACTCCACTTAGACAAAAAGCTTGTCATATGTGCAGTCATAACACGTTGCCGAAAACAAAACAAAAGCAATAACAGTGATTGCAAAGTTGTCATGACAGCACATAGATCAAAGCTACAACATCATCTCCTTTGATGTGCTTTATCGGATTAGCAGAACAGCTACATGTGTGCCCGTGTTTCCTGTAACGCATTCTTGTAAACATGATTATACTGTTGTAGATACCCACTCAATTTTTATAAAAATTCTTATAACCTGAAGTGTGTAGGTGTGTGTATATAGTAACCATACTGGGAGTAGCTGACTGTGCGACAATTTGTCCACTCACAGTGCCTGTAAATATTGGCTGGCTTCTTATGTACAAATTTGGCGACAGTGTTTGCACTCAGGCAATGTGACATCACTAATTATCCCATAAACAAAGAAATACTACACGTAGTACTCAGTTGACCAAGTGTCTTGTGCAAATATGACAAAGTGTATTATACTGACATGTGGCATTATAATAATTCAGTGTATATACACATATCGTTTGTTCCACAGGGAGCATTTCTACTGGCAACAGACCATTTTGAATCTGAGCCGGCCAGCCACCACGTTGAAAGATCTCCCAACAGTCCCGCAATAGCTGCAACCTCAAGGACCCGTCTCTGGAGCCTCTCGGAAAGTGGGAGCATCGTGGACGAGGATGGAATATCGCTTTCGGAGACCATTACGGCTAACAACGAGGGCAGCGGGGTGTGTGAGGCTTCCGCTTCTGGAGAACTCTTGGCCAGTCCCCCCGGTAGCACCTTGTCTTTGGAACACGACAGCGGTATCGTCTCCTCCATGGAACACTTATCTCTCGACACGCAGGACACGGAAGGACACTTTGCATCAAACTCCTGTACCAGCGTCGTCAGCGAGTCTCAAGGTTCAGAGGCCCAGGGACTGCAGGCGGAGGGTGACCCGTTAATGGGTGCGGGAACAGCCACCTCACCTACTGATGAGTCTGACAGTGAGCCTCAGCTGTTTGATCGCAATCGGACTCGGAGTCTTCCCATTAGGGGCAGGAGTGCTAGACCCAAAATGCCGCGGAGGGCTTCGGAAAGAGCACTTGATGGTCTGCTCTATACCGTCAATATCGGAGTCAGTGCTGCATTCGTGTATGCAGTAGTGAGTTCCCTGCTGAACAAATGAATGTATATATCGTCGGCCACTATACCCTGTGTATATGGAACTGTTGTATATGACTGTCTGTTGTCTATGTGTGTGATTCGTACATTTTCTTCGAAGTGAATGCTGCATTCGTTTATGCAGTAGTGAGTTATCTGTCGAACGGATATCATCGGACAATATACCTGTGCATGTGTTGTCTTAATTGCTACATGTCTCTGTTGTCTGTGTGTGTGATTCATATGATTTAATCATTCTTTCTGAATTCTTGACATAACTGTTTATTGGACCACCTTAATGTTTATACTCAGAACAGCTATTCATTATGATCACCAAGCCATCATAATTATTTATCACCAATGCACACGACTGCCTTAATTTACAGGTTTTATTTCAACTACTGTATTTATTGCGACTGTATACAGTGACAATCACTATCATTGTATGCCATTATTATTATTATACGTACGTCCTGCTTGTCTTCTGTGTTGTGTCTGTATAATAATGCCCTGTCATGGTTGTTGCCACAACAAGCAAATGTACTTGTTTAGTGTATAATACATAAAAAATGGTAGCGGCTAGCCTCATTCCCAGGCCTCCGCCCCAGCTTTTGCTGCTTGCGAAAGCTGTGGAGTGGAGGCCAGGAAGGTGACTAGTAAACAGCTTAGAAGCATAGCGGGTTAACTCAAAGGCCGAAATAAATATTAATATTTGCACAATCAATGCAAGTACGTATATAAAAAAAGCCATGATATATTATTTGCATGAGAATTATATACTCATCTGCTTTTGAGCTTTTAGTAGTCTTAGAGGACATACATGGAGAGATTTAACACAGTTACAAATTTCTGACTTCATACGTATATAAATTCCTATTATATACAATCATGTATATAGGTGTAATCGAATAATCATGCCAGTGTAAAGCCACATGCATAGCATTACAGTATAAAGAACCTCAGTAGGTGTCCGACCTCTACCATGCTAGTGTAATGTTACAGTACTGGCTAAGCCGCATGCATATAATGAACCTCAGTAGGTGTCCGACCTCTACCATGCTAGTGTAATGTTACAGTACTGGCTAAGCCACATGCATATAATGAACCTCAGTAGGTGTCCGACCTCTACCATGCTAGTGTAATGTTACAGTACTGGCAAAGCCACATGCATAGTAGTACAGTATAATGAACCTCAGTAGGTGTCCGACCTCTACCATGCTAGTGTAATGTTACAGTATTTGTAAGCCACATGCATAGCAGTACAGTATAATGAACCTCAGTAGGTGTCCGACCTCTACCACGCTATATAGTGTAATGTTACAGTACTGGCAAAGCCACATACATAGCAGTACAGTATAATGAACCTCAGTAGGTGTCCGACCTCTACCGTGCTATAGTGTAATGTTACAGTACTTGTCATTACAGAAAACTGGGCTTCAGTGAAACTGTGCATGAATAGAAAGTCCAAAATTTCAGCGTCGACGTCATGCAAGTAGCAACTGTTCATTTATCCAATTGCCTCAGTAGTAAGCATTGTACTAAGCAGCAATAACGATATTAATGTTTGCTATGCAAGATTGCAGTAATACTAGTACTGGCACTTGAAGGTGTATAGCCTTTGATATACACATGCAGAATAATCATTGGCCAGTAGATCCACTGCAGTATTGAATATGACTTTAGTTGTTAACCAAAAGTGAACCAACCAATCAACTATTTGTTACCAAAAGTGGACCCCCCTGTCCAATTCTGGCTACCAAATGCGGATCATCACTAACTTAGTGGGAAACACAAGTGGATGGACTAGTCCAATTTTTCCTTGTTTTTAGGTTTTTTCAGTGGAAGTGACTCAGTATTGTTAAAGTAGTTAGGACTTTGAGGGAATAATCATCGTGACCAAAAGTTTTCCAAATTCAAACTGGATAGGGAATTCACTAGGTCTTCTGGCACCTCCTGCCGGTGCTCACAGGGGCAGTTGCTCCCATCCCCAAAGCACTGGTGACATAGCACTTTCACCAGCCCCCTCAGTTCCCAAACACAACGGGGCCCTTCATCCAGAGCAGCTTCCCACAGCTTCTCCCAACCAATGCACTTTGCCACTTCCGCAACTGCATGATGTGCGCCTTCATCTCGCGTGCGCATGCGCCATAGGTGACGTAATTACCATTAACCCGCGCGCAGGCCTACTTTTCGTACCCCGTATCCGGAACGGATTCCGGCCTCCCCCGTGAGAGGCGCCCATCAGTGCGTGGGAACAGAAACTGAAATTCTCTCACCGAAGACTCTGGAAGCAGCCATTGTAGCGTGCTGGCTATTATAGCGATCGTGCTGGATCCCGGCAGGGCCAGGGATAGCTAATACTCGGCAGTTCCTTTACTGATTCGGAACTTCAAACTGCAGCCTGGCGCCGCCATGTTGGCTCTCCGTGAGGTAGTAGCGACCCCCCGGGCTGTAAGAATGTGCGGGATTAGCGCGCCCCAGAGGCGGTTCACCCGCAAGTCTAGTCCGCATGCAAGCCGTTGGTACAACAAGCAGCCTGCAAGGATCTCTAAGAGCATGCGCTCAGGTCAGTCAGTGACTGCATACTGGTACTGATTCTCAAAAATTAGAATGTGTTCAACAGACACCCTGCATGGGATATTCAAACTTGCAATTCATTAAGAATTTTAAAGGGAATTAATCTTTAGTTGGATTGATTCAGAAAATTAAATAGTTACAGGGAGTATAATCTTAGAGTACTCAGGCCACACCAAGTTCATTTCATGCATGTTCCATGGACAAGCGAGAGCAAAAATTATGACCTGGCAGGTTAAAATATTGTGAATCCCATTTCAAAGTTGTGGGTGTGGCTGCAAAAACTGGTGGAGCTAATCTTGATCGTGCCCGCTCCGTCTGAAATCCAAGCAGTGCAGGCAGATGAAATGAGGGTACTATCACATGCATATGAAACTTATAATCATTTTGGTGTGGCCTTAGTACATAACTTTAATTTGGAAGTATCCCTTTTGTATTTCGAAACTGAAAACCCACCTAAGAGAGTAACCACCAAGCAGTGGTAATAATTATACTTTGATCATGGCCACAGTTAATATAAATATGATGGTCAGTTTCTTTTCTTACAGTGATAGCTAATACACCTTCTACAACAACATCAACATCTGCTACTGACATCCCCATCAAGTACATCAACGCTACTGGCTCTACGGATTTTTCAGTGTGTGTTTTCACCAAGAACTTCAATGTCAATACTCCTCGGGTTTACTTTGCAGCCTGGCAAATCATTCGCGTCCAATCCTCCTCCCTCTTCACATACCCTATATCAACTTCTGTCGGAACAAGTTATCGCCTTGGTTGTCAGTACAACACGATGGGTCCCTTTGGTGCTGTGCGGGGTTCAACCTGGGAGATTAACCAGGATAACAAAGCAAACCCTCCTATTTTATATCCAGGTTTGTACACGGCGTATGTAGCAGCTATAGTCAGTTTCCCCGGGTAAATCTATGCGCTTGACCTCCCTAAATCTCTAACTTGTCGTCTACTACAATTTGAAAACAACATCCATGTAACTGTCGGGGGCAACCACCCCCAATATTAGGTAAAGGTCAGTTTGGGTGAGGGAAGTTTAAAGTCCGAGGCGAAGCCGAGGATTATAATCGCTCACCCAAACTGACCTTTAACTGATTTAACATACGTTGGTATAGCAATGATCCCTGTATGTGGCCTCATTTGAGTGCTATAAGCGTGGGAAAAGTGGTTGCTTGTACACTAAAGTACATAAATTTAATGCTACGAGATTCTGAGTCTTATGGTTTGTCACTGCATGTGCTCAGTAGATACAAAGCTAAGCTGTAGAGTTTGCTCAAAGATGTTCAATTCACTGCTTGACAGTGGTTCAGCTTCTGTTCGATGTGTCCGTGATCCTGAGCTAGCTACTTCCTTGGCTTTTGCTTGAGCTTTAATTCTCATCATGGGGGATGACACCATGATCACTGCGGGGATGACACCATCACTACATGATGGTGGGTGCAGTCTTATTTTCGCTACCCTCAAGGTGGAAATGGAATCTTTTAGCTGGCTCTATGAGATCCGGATTGAGGTCTAGCTACTTGTACATAGCCTCGTACCCAGCCGTCCCAGCTCTATTTATCTCCACATATTATGCAGAAGACTCAGAAGAGTAATTGGGCGAGCGTGAGCGAGCCCCACACTAGTGTGTTCAATTGCAAGTTTGTCTGTGCGTACGGTGTACGTACGTCCGTACCTACGCACATACCGCATATTGTTTCGCGCTTCAATATAACGTTTCAAATAGTATCCGTAATATTCCAAATTGTTCACGTGGCCGCGGTGGCTGCAGTGCAGCTAGCTTAGGGATGCTCTCACAGAGTAGACGGCAGCGGCGAAGGCTACAGCGTTGCCGCATATATCCCCAGGTTGGCGATAAGTCACATTGGAACAGCAGAGAGCGAGTTCTAGAGCCAGAAGAGTTGTCACTTCTCCAGGCCACCGACAGTGACACTGAGACGAGAGAAAGAGCCAAAAGAGCTACTGAGGGCGCGTCGCCGCTAACGTACGCATGGGCTAATACCTCGCTCACGCTCGCCCCACAATGCTTTGCATTCACCTAGTTTAGTAAAGACTCAGACCCATTTGTGGACTTAGCTGATTAGCAGTTGTTTTAACTAATAGTTTATATTTACAAATTATATTTCCTGGAGTTGTAAACCCCCTGCATTAGGCCACTTCAAATTAATCTTTAGTTTCTGGTCCACCCCTATCTTCCTACAGGATGCGGGCGGGAGGTTGATAAGGACTATAGGACTTCCATACATTCACTGGCTTCCCCTACGTTGTACGCATTTTTACGCTGTTAAAAATATGAATTTTTGCTGTAGTGCACGAATAAACAGTGCAGAAATACTAAAATTAAGGTGAATGCGGGTACAAAAATAGGATGCGGGCGGTGGACCAGAAACTAATCAATTTGGAGTGGCCTTAGATTGGACTCAGCCTAAGATAATCAGTAATAGACTACATTAGATTCATAATATAATTCATATTTTTTTGCATTAAACTGGATCTTGCACAGTAATAGAATAAAGACGATAATTAGTGTTCCATGCATAGCCACCTACGACATAGTGTGGTTGTACCTTTCCTGTAGTTATATGTATTCCCTAGGAATACTTACTTAACCAACCCTCAGCTGGAGACCCACTGTGGGACTGAGTAGATATGTGTGGTAGTGCCTTTCATCCACCCATGCATCCTCCCCACATACCGTAGAGTACGTATCAAGCGCCCACCATGTATTAAGCGCCCACCCCCCTCTTTAGCACTCGAACGCGCTGCAAACGCATGATGCAAAGTGAGGAAACAAGGTAAGTAGAGCCTTCTTAACCGACTATTAATTAAAGCATATGTATTAGAATAGCTATAAAAGCATGCAGATAACTGCAAAATATACGAAGTAGCCAGCTGACTTACCGTCGGTATTCCAATTAAAGCACACTAAACATCGAATATTACTGCTTGATTTCACTTACTGCGCTTTAGTTATAAGTTTAGCTCACCTTGATGGTATGATATTATGGTAGAAAATATATTATGGTGAAGATTTCTCACTTCCAGGGTGGTGGGCGGATACTACATGCCGTTTGCGGACGAATACGTAGTAAGCGCCCACCCCCCTCTTCCGCTGCATTCTAAGGTTCCCCGCCCATGGGTGCTTGATACGTACTCTACGGTAGTAGCATCAGCACATTGAAGTGAGGTCACGGTTTTCCTTTGCAGTGACTGCTCTTCCCAATCCCAATGATACTATCGTGGTGAAGAACGTACCTCCTCGGGGTGGCACATGGACGGGTCGAAAATATGATATCTCCCTCTACAAGAGTGGTAAACTGTTGGTGACCCAGAAAGATGTGCACGTTGGCAGCCAAGCTGACATAGAGCTGCAGCCAAAAGTGTTCTTTGGAGTTGTTCACAACCTACGCATAGGAGACATATTTACATCTCTCAACATAACCGAAGCGCTTACAGAGTTTGATCTCAGCCGGTTTCCTGGCGGCCTCATGGTGACTCTTACCCAGGAGCCAGTTGGAGGGCAGTATACATTTACTGGAGGACATTTATCATCTTGAAAGCTATAGTGACTGTAGACATGAATACATTTAAAACTAGCAGACAGTTATAAAACCTAGCTATAGCTAGGCATGCATGATTGACTGATTCTGTTGTGTGTGATTGTGGATTGAAGTCACTTATTACTACTAGTTTCATAATTGTTGTCCAGATCGCAGGTGCAAGCTACAAGGAGGTTCACCTCTGTTTATTATGCTATTGGTTGTTCCTGGTATATCATAATTGTGTCCATATGTTTAGGTGATTGGTTGATTATGATCCATGTGTTTCTAGTCTGAGACTCCACACTGTGATCTGTAATAGACGGCGTATCTGCGCAGCGGCCCCAATCCCGACAGCATTCTCTGTGGCAACTGAGCGAGTAGGATTCTTAGACTCCTCTTCATACATCCATGGGCAGCTTATATACACACAGAAAAATAGACACATACACAGCCGCAGGCAGCAATTATGGACAACGTACATGTGGATTACACTCAAACATAACTTTGACATGTAGGCAAATTGTATATGACAGCCACATTGTCCAGTTCAGGACAGCTGAAATTAGGTCCATTACATCTCCCTGGGCCGCAGTACGGACGTCCTCGGACGAAGTCGGCTGGCCCAATCTCCTGACTTAGCCACTTCTGGTAGAGTTGCTTGCTCAGGTCCACGACCAGTTGCCTTGGGCTGCTTCTTTTTGGCTCTGGGCTTCCGCTTCCGCTTAGTACGGCCTAACCAGGACTGGTTGGGGATCTCCTCTGCACACTTCCGAATCCTATCCAGTGACACAAAGATAGGGGCCTCCTCAGGCTTGTCTACTGGGCGAATACTTGCATTGGTGGGTGTCAGCTCTAAGATCCGGTAGGGCCCATGAAGTGGTCGGGCAAATTTCCGAGTTTTTCCCTGTATGGCACTTGGCTGGTAAAGAAACACTCTATCCCCGACATGATATTTTGGGGGTACGGCATGACGGTCGTACTGGTGTTTTTGTCTCTTCTGGGCCTTTCGGACGTTCTGTCGGGCCAGTTCCCAGGCGTCAGACAAATGTGCCACCAGGTCTGTCTTGTAGTCCTCCAGGTCTACTTGATAACAGCTACGGGGGTGACTTAATGCAGCTTCAGTGGGCAACCTGGCATCACGCCCATACAGCAGGTGAAAAGGTGACTCACGAGTTGATTCCTGCAGGGAGGTCCTGTAGGCAAATAGAACAAATGGCAATCTGTGATCCCAGTCCCTTCCATCCTTCTCCACTGTCTTTGCTAACATCGAGGTCAAGGTTCTATTAAAACGCTCAACAAGACCATCCGTTTGGGGATGATAAGAGGAAGTGTTGAGTTTCTTCGTTCCCATCAGTTTGTAGGTCTCTGTCATCAGCTCAGACAGGAAGTTTGTGCCTCTATCGGATAGTAGTTGGGCTGGGACTCCATGTCGAGCGATTATTTCTCTGACGAAAAGGTTGGCAATGGTCTCTGCGGTCTGGTCAGGTGTTGCGAATACTTCAGGCCACTTGGTGAGATAGTCTACAAATACCACAGCATACTGGTTGCCATCAAAAGTGCGAGGTAGCTGCAGGACATCGACCCCAACACAGTCAAAGGGGCCCGTAACAGGGATCGGGCAGAGTGGTACTTTGGTGGGGTGTCCTGTCTGACGCGTTGCACATACCAGGCATGCTTTGCACCATCTCCGGACATCAGAATGCATTCCTGGCCACCAGTAGTGTTTGCACAGTTGACTGTGTATTTTTGCTTCTCGTAGGTGTCCCGAAAATACTCCTTCATGAGCCTCTTCAAATAATTTGTAGCGGAGTACATTTGGAACTGCCAGCATTAGACGGCCATCAGACTGAACACGGTAGAGGACACCATCCAAGAGGGAAAATACCTGTGAGGTCAAGACTAGTCTCTTTGCTGCTTTGGTTTCTGAGGGTAGAGTTCCATCTTCCAAATATGCAAGGGTAGGGTGCAGTTCACTATCAGCTCTTTGTAGTTTCTGCCACTCTTCAGTCGGTGGGTCTGGTTCCTCATTCACTGCTTCAACTCTAGCCACCAGGGGGTTTGGCATTTCTTGGTTAGGCTCTGTGATTGGCTGATCCAGGAGTAGTGGTAATCGGGAAAGAACATCTGCGTTTGTGTGCAGTTTCCCTGGTCTGTACTGGATATCCAGATCAAGTTCTTGTAACGCCAGGCCCCAGCGGGCCAGTTTTCCAGAAGGATGTGGAGTATTCAACAGGGATTTCAGTGCACAGTGGTCGGTGAGCACCGTGCAGTGGTGACCATAGAGGTACACATGAAAGTGTTTGGTTGCCCATACCACCGCCAAAGCTTCTAATTCACTGATGCCGTAGTTTTGTTCGTGCTTTTGTAGTCCTCTGCTTGCATAAGCAATTGGGCGTATGGAATTATCATCCTGATGCTGCGACAAGACTGCTCCCAGTCCAGATCCAGATGCATCCGTCTCGAGGGTGAATGGTTTCTGGAAATTAGGGAATGCAAGGACAGGTGTGGATGTCAACAGCATCTTCAGTTTCTCAAACGACTCTTGACAAGATTCTGACCAAACAAATGGTGCATCTTTGCGAGTGAGACAGTAGAGGGGACTGGCAACTTTGGATAGATTCGGAATAAAGCGACGATAATAGGATGCTAGTCCCAAAAATCGTTGGAGTGTCTTCACATTTGTAGGAATAGGGTAGTTCCTTACTTTCTCCACTTTCTCCGTGTCCACTTCAATTCCTTGCTCTGATACTACATGTCCAAGATACAAGGCTTTCCGTCGAGCAAAGGTACACTTCTTGGGTTTAAGGCGTAGTCCGGCTTCTCGAAGCCGATCAAACACAAGTTGGAGATTCTCCAAATGCTCGTTCCAAGTACGAGAGATGACTAGGATATCATCCAGGTATACGAAGCACTGGTTGCGGGTGAGGCCTGTGAGAACAACTTCCATGAGGCGCTGGAAAGTTGCCGGAGCATTACAAAGGCCAAAGGGCATAACCTTAAACTCATACAGTCCCGCATGCGTAACAAAGGCAGTTTTCTCTCTTGCAGCAGGATCCATCGAGACTTGCCAATAGCCAGAGGCTAGGTCAAGTGTTGTGAAGAATCGGGCTCCAGACAGGACATCAAGTGTTTCATCAATTCTAGGTAGTGGATACACATCCAGCTTGGTGATCCGGTTAAGGCGACGATAGTCCACGCAAAATCTCATCGAGCCATCCTTCTTCTTTACCAAAACTATTGGGCTAGCCCACGGGCTAGATGTTGGCTGAATGACATCTAGATCGAGCATATCATTGATCATCTCCTCCACTTGGCTTCGTAAGGCAAAAGGAATTCGACGAGGAGGTTGATGAATGGGTAAGTTCTCACCAGTGTCAATGGAATGGGAGATGACATTAGTGAGTCCCAATTCTGTGCTGTCAACAGCAAAGACATCAGCATTTTTTGCCAGGAAGGTTTCCAGAGCTTCTCTCTCTGGCTGTTCCACCTCTGCCTGGTCCAAGTACAGCATAGCTTTCAGGTGAGTCCATCTCCCATTGTCCGTCCCATCTGGTTCTCCACCCCTTTCTGAGCTGGTCTCAATGTCAGTCTCTTCAGTTGCTTTCCGGTCTGTATTATCATTGATGTCAATGATTACTTCTTTGGGCACTTCACTTCTGTCATTAATTGTCTCGCTGTCTGGTGCTTCCTCCATTCCAGAGGCATTGTCTGTCGGGCTGAGCACATCAGCAGGTTGTATCCAACCAAGGAGTTGCCCTCTTCTCAGCCGAGTCGGTGAGCTGGAGGAGTTGCGTACTGGTAACAAGAAACATCGTTCTTCTGGTATGACAACTGCATCTGCAACCTCCAGGGCACAATGGTGTAGCCTTGTTCTGGGTTCAAATATCCAATCAAAAGACGACTCAGATAGGCTCAGTTGCATCTTGGCTTTCACCAGCTTCCCACACCGTCCGGGTAGTTTACAAGCTCGAATCAGACGTACTGGCACCCGTTTCTGATTAAGTGGCTTCTGTTCTGTTTGCGTAGAAGGAGCACTGTTTCTATAGCCAGCAGGGTATATATATCTCCCATTTCCAAGTTTGATGCAAGGAGATAGAGGCTTTGGATCTGGTAAGGTGCTCACAGTCTTGTCCTGTGGTAGCTCGCATGTAGTGAATGTCACTCGTTGCTGCTCAGATGGATCCGACGTAGCTGTGGTTGTTTGTTGAGGGTCAGAAACAGCATCCGTCCCTTGGAGAAATTCAGGCACAGCCGTTGTATTTTGACGAACGGGTTGCTTTTCAACGGTGACTTGGGCAGGTTTATCAATTGAAACAAGTTGTTCTTCAATTGGGACAAGTCTTTCGATGGGTTGCTCTCCAATGAGAACAGGTTGCTCTTCAACTGGAGTAGGTTGCTGCTCTTCAATGGCAGCAAGTTGCTGTTTAGCTGGTTGCTCTTCGACTGGAGTAAGTTGCTGCTCTTTATGTGGCCCAAATTGTTCTTCAGCTGGTTGCTCTTTGACTGGAGTAAGTTGTTGCTCTTTACGTTGGCCCAATTGTTCTTCAGCTGGTTGCTCTTTGACTGGATGCAGCAGAGATTGGCCCTTTGCATCTAGGACTTTGATCCCTAAGAAAGACATTAGATCAGTTCCCAGGAGCATGTCCACAGGAGTGTCTTTCTGGACCAAAACAACAGTGTTCACTGTACGGTGTGGGGTAGCCACTTGCACTGCAATCTCTGCTCCAATACTGAGCTCTGCTCCACAGTATGCTCTTAACATTAGACTGGGTTGCTGCACCCGTTGAGTGGCTCTCTCTTTCCAGTTCTCTGGGAATAATTCTCGTTCCTTGTCCAGAACTTTCCGACAAATCTCTCTAGAGATAATAGTGGTAGGACATCCAGTGTCAACTAGGGCTTGTAGAGGAATTCCATCCACCATTAAGGGAATGTTCACCGTGGGCCCCAGACGTGGAGTGCAGTCATGGGTCGAGCTCCCCGGTAGAATTCCATACATTTGGTAGACCCACTTTAAGGATTCCCCTTCCTCCTGGGGTGGGTATTCACCCTCGACTGGTACAACAGCAGCTGTTCGAGTTTCAGTGCTTCTGGTACTTGATTTGGGGTCATTCCGGCTAGGATAGCGGGCTGGGGCTTCTGCCTGTCTGATGAAATGACAATCTTTTGCCAGATGTCCCATTCTGTTGCAATTGTAGCATTTGACGTACTGCAGGCTTCTCCTTTGCACCTTACCAGATTCTCTAGTTGAGCCTGACTGTGGTTGCTCACCATGTGGTCGCTCATCCTGTCGGGGAAGATTATCCCGATGAGGTCGTTGTCTCCACGACGGGGTAGACATCTTTGGATCAGTCCTGGCTAGGTCCTGTAGTCGAGCCTCTTCAAAACGGGCTTTCTGCCATAGCTCTGAAAAAGTGGCTCCCTCAATGTAGGCTATTTTTCGCTTCAGCTCTGGGAGTAGACCACCAATGAATTGATTGCTCAGTACTGCTCGGCCCATAGCTCTGGCATCCTCACTTCCTTGTAGGGCATTAGGGTATGCTTTCTGGAAGAGACGTTGTAAGTCTTGTGCATAGGCGTCCACCAGCTCTCCTGTTTTCTGTTTCCTCTCACGGAATATGCTGCTCTCCAGTGCCTGGATCCGCACAGGGGTGAAACGCTTCTTCAACTCTTGAGTCAGTGTCTGGTAGTCTCTCTTTGTTTCCTCTAGACAGGCACGGTAGAATGCTCGAGCTGAACCACGCAGTCTCAGGACCATTTGCCTCAACTTGACCCCTTCACTCCATTGGGCTAGCTCGGCCACCATTTCAAATTGTTCCGCCCAGTCTAGGAATGATCCACTGTCTCGTGCTGAGTCATCCCCAGAGAACATTGCCAGGGGAGGTAGCTGTTGCATCGAGGTTCCCAGTGCCTGGGGTAACTCCCAGTTTTGATTCGGCCGGTCAAACCGCTCCCTTCTCAGTAGGTCAGGCGTACTCAAGGATAATGGGGTAGTCCTTGGCAGGGGCACCGTAGTACTTGGAATAGCCACTGGCGGGGACACTGCTGCAGTCATCGACTGATGCATCTGGTCGTAGTACTGCTCCAGTCCTCTCCATGGTTGTTGACCAGATGCCATCCGTGGGTATGGCTCCTGCCCCCTTTGTGGTTGATAATGCATCCGGTAGGGCACAGCTGCTCCAGGAACTCCGGCAGACACACGGGGAGGTAGCTCCAGTCCTCTAGATCTCGGAAGACCATCAGGCATCTGGTGTGGCACTGCCGCTCCAGGAACTCCGGCAGACACACGGGGAGGTATCTCCAGTCCTCTAGATCTCGGAAGACCATCAGGCATCTGGTGTGGCACTGTCGCTCCAGGAACTCCGGCAGACACACGGGGAGGTAGCTCCAGTCCTCTAGATCTCGGAAGACCATCAGGCATCTGGTGTGGCACTGCCGCTCCAGGAACTCCGGCAGACACACGGGGAGGTAGCTCCAGTCCTCTAGATCTCGGAAGACCATCAGGCATCTGGTGTGGCACTGCCGCTCCAGGAACTCCGGCAGACACACGGGGAGGTAGCTCCAGTCCTCTAGATCTCGGAAGACCATCAGGCATCTGGTGTGGCACTGCCGCTCCAGGAACTCCGGCAGACACACGGGGAGGTAGCTCCAGTCCTCTCAGGGGACCATCAAGCGTCTGGTGTGGCACTGCTGCCCCAGGAACTCCGGCAGACACATGGGGAGGTAGCTCCAGTCCTCTCAGGGGACCATCAAGCGTCTGGTGTGGCACTGCTGCCCCAGGAACTCCGGCAGACACATGGGGAGGTAGCTCCAGTCCTCTCAGGGGACCATCAAGCGTCTGGTGTGGCACTGCTGCCCCAGGAACTCCGGCAGACACACGGGGAGGTAGCTCCAGTCCTCTAGATCTCGGAAGACCATCAGGCATCTGGTGTGGCAGCTCCACACCCCGTTGTGGTTGGTCAACCATCTGTGGGTACTGCTCCAGCCGTGTTGACGTCTGCCAGGGGATCAGAGGGGGTGGAGACTTCCTCCCCTCTCGGTAGGCCGATGTCTCCCTGGGCCGCAGATGCTGTCCATCCCCCGAGGCTTCCTCTGGTTGTCTCTCCAGGTACAGTCCAGAAAGAGACTTTCTCAGGCCCATTCCTCCATGGGGTTTTGGCTCAGTCTCCCAGGTCTTCTCCGGTAGTTCGCTTAGAGGCTCTTGCAGCCGTCGTTCAGAGGTCCCTATTTGGGCCTGCAATTTCTGCTCTCCAGCTTCCCATTCGGCTTGCTGTATAGACATCGCTCGAACTCGCTCCGTTTCTGCTCGCGCGAGTAATTCCGCTAGTCGTTCGGCCTCCCTCTCTGCTACCTTTGCCCTCTCTTTGGTAATCTCTGTCTCCACTGCTAACTGTTTAAGTTGCAACTCGACCGCTCTCTCTCTCTCCCTTGTTCTCTCGGTTTCTGCTGCCATTTGTTCAGTTTGCGTCTCGGCCACTCTCGCTCTCTCCCTCGCAGTCTCGGCTTCCTGTGCAAACTGTCCGGCCTGCGCCTCAACCTCTCTCGTTCTCTCGTCTGCTTTCCTTGCTTCTTCTGCAAACTGTTTGGCCTGCGCCTCGGCCACACTCGCTCTCTCCTGCAGCTGTTCGAGCTGCTTTGCCCGCTCTCTCCCGGGCGCCCGTGCTCGCTCGGGCGGAACCGTGCGTAAAGACTCGTACTCTTGAAGTAGCTCTTCAAGCCGTTGGTTCTCGTTCCGCAGGGAGTCCACCTGCGCCTTCAGTTGTAGTTTTGTAGCCATCAGTGCTACCGGTCTCTAGTCCGCAAATTCCCGGACTGGCCCCCAATATGTAATAGACGGCGTATCTGCGCAGCGGCCCCAATCCCGACAGCATTCTCTGTGGCAACTGAGCGAGTAGGATTCTTAGACTCCTCTTCATACATCCATGGGCAGCTTATATACACACAGAAAAATAGACACATACACAGCCGCAGGCAGCAATTATGGACAACGTACATGTGGATTACACTCAAACATAACTTTGACATGTAGGCAAATTGTATATGACAGCCACATTGTCCAGTTCAGGACAGCTGAAATTAGGTCCATTACAGATCGTAGCAGGAGATGCATGGAGTGGTCAATGGCTGCTCCATATTATTTCAGTCTCCTGTATTTTTATTGTAATATACAGGTCTAGCGCTGTACATGACAGGGTGCAATATTTTCCTTTTGAAGTTATCGTCAGATGACCCCACACATGACATTGCAAACACATAACTCAATTATTGCAGTCACTACCTTCAACAAGCTGAGAACTATTGAAGGTAGTGCATGCCCACCAGAATTCTTAATGGAATAATCAGGGCTAGTAGGTCAAAGTGACTTTCCTGAAATTTATATCTTGCAGGGAAGTTGTAGGAATTTTATATACAGGGTAGCACAGGGCTGTATACATGGTATGGTGCAATTTTCCTTAAGGTGGTGTCCCCCCCAAAGATTTTTTGGACGTTTATTCCCACAAAAACCGTAGGGGGGTATGAACCTATAAATGCATCCCAGTGATCCTTTTCAAGGAGATCTCTTCAATGAACACCTTTTTGAAACATAGCTACTGGGCAAATTTAAATTTTCAACTTTTTTCTTTGACCTCCCTCAGGAAGTACTAAAAGTCATTGCATAGCACTCTTGACTTTAGACACTTTGGTGAAATTTTCAGGTGCGTAGGGGGTACACAAGCCGAGATATCAATGTCTACCTTCGCCTTATCACAAAACCCAGGTGGCAGAAGCAATCATCCAAATAGACCCTTTACCATTATGATGTAATACGGGTAAAATAGGCACTAAATGGAAACTTTACGATCATGGAAACGATGAAACCTGGGAAATTGATCAGGACAATGAGGACGATGCCCCTGTTTTGAAGTCAGGTTTGTGGACAGATTAATGTGACCAAGTGTGCATGCATGCGTTTCCAATTTAATTTTTCTGTGCCTGTACTGTATACCATGATGTAATTGCCATGGACGGCTTCATCCATGCTAAGGCATCTGGCCATATCATGTTGGTGTCTAATGTAAAGGCATACACTCAAAATTTTTAGTAGGCAGCATGCCCCCAGCCCTTGGTGTGTTAAGCATGCTCCCCCCTCCCTTCCTTGAAAACAAAAATTCTACAGAGCCTGATAACACTAGCTATATACCACATAAAGGTAATTACTTGTTTAGCATATAAGTAACTTGAGATATTTTATTTTGCTACATGCATGTATGTTGAATCATGGTAAAATCACCCAAGGCACACAGGTGAGTCTACCGGCATGATTTAATTAACAAGTATACAAAAAATGCTTTTTGCTTTGTTCCTGTAGGGTCCTGAGAATGTGCCTAATCGAATTTCCTTTTAGGGTTGGGTTGCAGGAAGTCAAGGCTAGCATGGTTGTGTACTGGGATTTGAACTTACGTACCCTGTGGTCATATTCAATAGGCAACTTCTTTTTGTCAGGGCTCTATTGTCACGACACTTTCTTTAGTCATGATAAGTTTTCTTTTTGTGGGTTGTAGGGTAGCTAAGGGGGCTCTGAACAGTGCAATGGGGCATGAGCTAGTTTAGCTAGCCACATGAATCAGGTGTCGTGGAATATTGCTTGCCTTTAATTCCGGGTATGGAAAATAATCTTTACTGTCAGTACCAGGATTTCTGCATATATGTAGTTGTACATGGCAAATGCATTGTGCCTAATGGCGATGCCACTTTTGAGTCAGGTTATGACTATGTATATAGTTGTGTGTACGTAATTAAGAGTCCCGGCATAGGTTAAACTGTCTGCTGCCCATGTGGCATGACACTTTATCTATTGATCAGCAATTGCAGCAGTTTGGTGTAATAGGCAAGTGCGAGTTGTTTATGCATGACCGCCCACTCATACTTATACCCTAAATTTGTGCCTAATGGTGATGCCACTTTTGAGTCAGGTTATGACTATGTAGTATGTATAAAGTTGTGTGTACGTAACTAATTAGCTCTTTGAACGCCATGGGCACATTTATGTGCCCATATAAAATAGAAAAAACATGTATTTTGTATTAACGCCTAATATAAAAAGGCCTATATAAATTCACACTAGCCTTATGGATGTAGTAAAACTTGGCTGGGAAAGAGTTTTAAAGTCCAATAGGCTAAACGTGTCTGTTGCCCATGTGACGTGACACTTTATCTATCGATTTATCTGTTTGCAGCAGTTTGGTGTAATAGGCAAGTGCGGGTTGTTCATGCTTGACCACTCACTCAGACTTATATACCCACTACTAGGTATTATAACGTTATTATGCCTCAGTAGCTACTACCAGCAAATGAAATTATAAACCAGCAAGAAGTATATCCTCAATCTACAAAAACAGTCATCAATATATTAGACAATATCTATAGCTAGCAACTCAGTTGTACAAAAGAATGGCCTTTAAAATATACGTTCACACATTCAGTAGTCATGTCTCCAGGCAGTGGGTGTTTAGCTTGTCATATTTTCTCCTGCAAACGAGTAGAGGCCTCCAACTGGCTCCTGGGTGAGGGTCACTAACAGGCCATCGGGGAACTGGCTGAGATCAAACTGTGTAGTCGCTTCAGTTATATCGAGAGATGTAAATGTGTCTCCAACGTTCAGGTTGCGAGTGACTCCAAAGGAAACTATTGGCTGTATCTCTACGTCGGCTTGGCTGCCAACATGCACACCTGGCTGGGTCACCAAGATTTTGTCATTCTTATAAACAGACACATCATAGGTTCGACCAGGCCATGTGTCACCATCAGGAGCTGTATTCTTCACCACAATAGTATTGTTGGGATTGGGAGGAGCAGTAACTGCAAAGGGATTAATTAAAAAGCATAGTCATAACCCGACTCCAAAGTGGCATCGCCATTAGGCATAATACATTTGCCATACACAGCTATTCATTAATGCTGGTACAGTAAAGATTATACCATACCCGACATTCAATGCAAACAATGTTCCACGATAACTGGTCCATGTAGCTAGCTAAACTAGCTCATGCCCCATTGCAGAAAAATCTGTTCAGATCCCCCCCCCCCCCACAAAAAAAAGTTCCTCTACCATGACTAAGGAGAGTGTCATGACAATAGAGCCCTGACAAAGGAAGTTGGCTGACCACAGGGTAAGTTCAAAGCACAGTACACAACCTTGCTAGCCCTGACTTCCTACAACCCCAAATCTAATAAAGGAAATTCGATTAGGCTCATTCTCAGGGCCCTATAGGAACCGAGCAAAAACCATTTGTGCTACTTTGTAACTTATATTATAATTAAATTTAGCTACTACGTATTTGAATGGTGGCTTATTCATGAACCTTGGTGTTGATATACGTATGTTCTAGACAGGGCCACCAAAGTAGCTAGCTTTAACTGGATCCAGGTTTTAATAATTGATTAATGGTATAGACTCACTAGACAGTGGATATAGGGTGACTTTACCATTATTCAGCATACATGTAGCAAAATGAAATGTGCAATGTCCCAAGTCACTTAGCCAATATGCAAGACTCTTTATGTTATACATGTATATTATATAGTGTAATCAGATTTTCACCCAGGGGTAGATTTTTTTTCCAGGAAGGGGGGGGGGGGGGGGGGGGGGAGCAAGCACATGAACATGCTTTGCGCATCAGGGTCTGGGGGCATATATACGTCACGGTAATCACAGAAAATAAAATTGTAAATGCATGCACGCTTAGAGTCACATTATTCTGTCCACAAACCTGACTTCAAAATAGGGGCATTGTCCTCATTGTCCTGATTAATTTCCCAGGTTGATCCCAGGGAAGCACCAAAGGGACCCATCGTGTTGCACTGATCACCAAGGGAATAACTTGCTCCAACGGAAGTCGACACAGGGTATACAAATTCGGAGGAACTTTGCACCTCAATGACTTCCCAAGCTGTGTAGTATATCTCAGGAGTATCGACGCTGAAGTTCTGGGTGAACACGCATACTGAAAAATCAGTAGAAGTGGTAGCATTGATGAACTTGATGGGGATGTCAGTAGTAACCGATGACATATTAGAATCTGCACTTGTTGCCAGAGCATTCGCTAACACTGCAAGAAAACACAATCATCATATAATTATGATTGCCAAAACAAATGTTATTATATGACTGCTTGATGATCACTGAACTTACTACCATCATAATTATGAGTTTCAGGGATCTAATTAATAACATTCATGGCTATATAAATTAAATGATCACAGCATTTCATACAACCGTGGCTATGATCACTTGGCTGCATCTTGCAACGTGGACTAAATAAATTTAAAACATCCATCACATTGATTCAGTCTTTGGCGCATTTTTCTGATGGCGCTGGATATGGCGCATAGCATGTTGCTACTACTTAGTATAGTGCAGTGCTAATAATTATTTGCATGCCTATACAGCCGCTTTTAATTATAACTATTTATTACTGTTACAGTAGCTATCGAGTTCCAATATCCTTAAAAAAGGGTATATTTTAATATTATAATAATAATATACTCATGTTGCTGCCGTAGCGCTTATGCCATTGACCACGCACCCACATACAGTACGCGGGCGGAGGCTTGAAAGATCTCCAGTCAGAGGACAAGAGCAAGAGCAACCACGGATGTCTCACCATTACCATCCTGATCGCCATGCATATAATTTATTCTTCCGAGTTATACCGTATTATAATAATAATAAGAATTTTATATTTAGCGTTTACCACATGCATTAAAATAGGAATTCCAGGCTTTCGCAGTCACTAACCTGAGCGCATGCTCTTAGTGGTCATCGGACTCTTCTCCGGCTGCTTGTTGTACCAGCGGCTTGCCAGCGGGCTGAACTTGCGGGTGAACAGCCTCTGGGGAACCCCGCACGTCCTTGCAGCCCGGGGGGCAGATACTAACACGCGGAGAGCCAACATCGCGCCTGTGTCCTTTCGGGTTCTGTATGGTGTCATTGAAAAAACGCATAATAATTTAATATGTACCGGTCTGACAATTAATTGTCTGCAGTGTTAATTAGGTTTATCTTCACTGTAAAGTAATACAGACATACGCTACTTAGTTTCGCGAGCCAACCCAAATCCGCCAAAAAAAAATGCGGGCAGGGGCCGACTTGCGATATTGAGTGTGTTCTATCAAGCGTGACACTGTCACGGTAGTATTAACATATCATATGCGTAGTTAGACTCCATCGATCGTACTAGTAAATTAGCCCGATCACGTTCACGGGATTCCAGAAACTTACTGAGTATCGAGAGAGTTCAATATGTCCCCACAGATGGTTTCGGATGCAGTCGTTTTCTTTGCGGTTCTCAGCAAAGTCTGTATAATGGTGAAAAAAATAATAATTTATACATTTGCAACTAGCTACACATGTATATACTTCTCTCACCGGTCGGTATTACAGTAATAGCCGTGCGATTATTCTGCGGGCGCGCGGTGTTTGCACGTACGTTACTTATACCGACTTATCAGGGTAATATATTATGCGGAAGCCGTATGCCCGGGGGGGGGGGGGGGGGGGGGGGTATACGGATCAGTGAAGAAATACGAGGGTCGAAATCGACGTATCCGAGGAGCTCCGGACGCATTTCGCCGTAAACCGGAATTTCAACCTGGCTACTTTCCAACCCCGGAACAGCAGCTTTGTATGGCTTCTGTAAGCGGTATAAAAACACGCGAAAGCACAGTGCCTACAGAGTATTATCGGGTACGACTACCGCTCTTCACAATCGGTAAGCGCAGTACTTTACGTTATAAATAATATTATATTGTTTTTAACGCACGATATTCTTTTTGCAGAGTTTGCTGAAAACCGCTAGGACAGCGATTACATCTGACTGCATCTGATTCCAACTGTGGAAAGAGAAAGCTCTCAAGAATCTCAGTAAGTATTAGTACGTGGCTTTTTGTAACAAGCGCGACATCGTAACCCTATAAGTACGTGTATTAATGCCTGCGTCGCATGCGCAGCATGATTGTTCGTACAAGTTTAAATTTCATACATGCGCTGCTTGCGCACTGAAATAATTTAATGTATGTGTAATTGTTCTGTGTGTACACGTCCTCACTCTGGGCTGAATCGATAAACTTTGACTTTGATTTTGAATTTGACTTTAATAGACTATGAACGCACTGTCTGATGCTCTACTCTGTATATGCACGCATTTAATACTTTCTGCACTCTCGACACTGCAGGCACAATGTTGGCTCTCCGTGTGCTAGTATCCGCCCCCCGGGCTGCAAGGGCGTGTGGGGTTTCTCAGAAGTTGTTCACCCGCAATTTCAGCCCGCTGGCAAGCCGCTGGTACAACAAGCTACCTCAGAAGAATCCGGTGATCTCTAAGAGCATGCGCTCAGGTCAGTGCATGCATGGCTGCGCGATTATATATATGTTATTTCAGTCGGAACACGTTTTATTTAATGGGAAGCAATAAAAAATAAAGCCCCAGAAAACTGATATGGGAGCACTGAATAAGCGACACTCACTGACAATCTTCTTAGTTTTACATACCAGTTACTGCCTTATAATGTAGCTAGTTTTCGATACTAGTCACTGAAGAGCAGTATATTATTATAGTTTGTAGTTATAGACTAGATCAAGCCAAAAATTGTAAATTTGCTTCCTGGCTACATGGAACAGTTCGAGGACCTATATGTAGTAGAAAAATTAATGTGCAATTTATTTATTTCCTGCCTGATTGAAAATTAAGTTACTGTAATGCCACAGATGAACTGAACATTTTTTATTAATAGCTCATTTATGAATAATAGAAGTTTTGTTCACTACTTCTGATTATTTGTTCACAAGAGTCTATCATGAGCCTAAACATTCAATAACCCAGAGAGAAGCGCAAAATTCAGCTTGTTTAACAGAGCTTTCTATGCCTGATCAAAGTAAGAGTCTTTGCTGAATAAAAATTATAAGAGCTTAAAATAACCGACTCTCTCTTTTTTTTACAGTGATGGCGAAGTCACTGGCAACAGTCTCAGCATCGGCAACTACTGACATCCCCATCAAGTATGTCAATAGTACTGGTTCTACAGATTTTTCGGTTGTGGTGTTCACGAAGAACTTCAGCGTCAACACTCCTGAGACATACTACGCAGCCTGGGAAGTCATTCAAGTCCAAAATTCCTCCCAATTCGTGTACCCTATTTCTACTGCTATTGGAGCAAGTTATGACCTTGGAGATCAATACAACACAATGGGTCCCTTTGGTGCCGTGCTGGGATCAACCTGGCAAATTAATCAGGATGATAAGGATGCCACCCCTATATTGGAGTCAGGTTTGTGCACAGCATGATGCAGGTTCCTTTTTAGCTTAATAATTAATATGAAAAAAGATTGTGCAATTAATTGTAATGATTAATGCAGATATTGAGTAGTAGTAGCATCTGTATCCTTGGGCTATTTTTTGTGTGTGCTATGGCAGTTATAGCTTGAGAAGCAGTGCATGCACTCTATTGACTGTTGCCTGGGAGCAAGACTCCATGGCCCTTACAGTGTTTGGGTTGTAGGGAGTCAGGGCTATAGTATAATATTTTGAATTTATCACTGTCTGTATATCTAAGAAATTAAGCGAGAAGTGTCTTGGGTGCAGAGTTGCTGAAGTAGTGCATGATCATTAATATAGCTAAGTAGCTTCCCTTTTTGTTGTCTGTACACTTGCATAGCTAGATATTCCTTTTCCATTCAGTAATAAAGGTTAGACTAAGTTCCTCGGTGGGTTTGTTACTAGGAGAAAGTTACTCAATTGGTGGTAAGGAAGTCTCAAAACTGTGGATTGTTGTTGTGATTTGAATTCAGGTCTAACTACCCACCACAGTTAGTAGTTAGAGGGTTGACATGACACACAGCTAGATGCCGTCTAACTGGCTAGCTACCTACCACAATTGACTTCATGTCTAAAGCTACCTGCCACAGCTATAGTATAGTTGGAGGGCTGACATGACACACAGCTAGATGCCGCCTAACTGGCTAGCTACCTACCACATTTGGTTTCATGTCTAAAGCTACCTGCCACAGCTAGATAGAGGGCTGAAATGACACACAGATGCCGTCTAACTAGCTAGCTACCTACCACAATAATAGTAGATCTTGTCAGCTTTTAAATTAGGGTTCCGGGTGGCAGCATGCATGGGTTTTGAGAGGAGGCTCTCAGACTGATGAATGTTCGCTGAAGGGACACAAGTTAGACCGCAAGATGAAGGTGCATTTAGTTTTGGAGGGGGTGAGGGGGTGGGGTGAAATATAATAATAGTAGTTTGTGATCATCTATTAAAAGGAGTGTAGTCCTTAATTTGAATTGTTTGCAAATAGCAGTGATATGGCTTCATACTGAATACTCCGCATGTATTGAAATTACTTGCGGATATGCATGAAGGCTATACCATAAACTCTGCAGTATAAGTACCCAGCAATTACAAGAACCCTATGAATATAAGTACCCATTAAACCAGTTGCTGTCCACTTCCTAAATAGTAGTACCCATGCAAATAAAAGTACCCAATGAATATAAGTACCCAACAGACGACTAAATGATGTATAAATAGTGCACGTGTGACTAGTTAAACATGAATAGTGATGATGATAATGGGTCCATCGAGATCTGCATCGAAAGTCCAAGTGGCTATCAAGACCGAAACTAAAGTTAATGTGCATACTGTTGTACTACCGTATTTTAACTTCATTGAAAAATTACCCCATAATTAGAAGTACCCCTACGTAATCTGTACCACGAAAATGCGCAATCTCTGAATAGAAGTACCGGTACTTGTACTCCAGAGTTTATGGTATGCCACATAGCATCAATTTATTTCCATGACAATGTGGCAAGTACCAGCTTTGTAAAGCCAACAGCATGCCGGCAAGGCCAGCCTCTCTCAAAATGTAGGCTATGATTATAGCTACTCCTATAGCAAATTATGTGTCACGGAGTTGTTATTAGCACTAGCACTTTAATGTAAGGTCATGCATGTTTAAATCTTTTGCAGTGGTTGCTGTTCCCAATCCCAACAATACTATCGTGGTGAAGAATACACCTCCTCTCGGTGGTACATGGACCGGTCGAATGTACGATGTCTCTCTGTACAAGAGTGGTAAGCTGTTGGTAACCCAGCAAAATGTGCATGTTGGCAACCAAGCTGACATAGAGCTGCAGCCGAAAGTTTTCTTTGGAGTCACTCGCAATCTGACTGTTGGAGATGTTTTTACATCTCTTAGCATAACCGAAGGGCTTACAGAGTTTGACCTCAGCCAGTATCCTGATGGCCTGTTAGTGACCCTCAACCAGGAACCAGTTGGAGGCTTCTACTCGTTTACTGGAGGAAATCTGACAAATTAAAACCTGCTGCCCTGAGACTTGGATACAATTGAACATCAATAATAAAGGCCAATACTTTTGTAGCTATCTATAGGTTGACTGTTTGAGCTTGATCGTAGGCAATTTTTGATGGTTTTGTAATATATTACTATTATACTAAAATATACCTAGTTTATTATCCCATTCCTTGTACTATCACGTGCATGGTTAAATTAAGGTGATGATGCCTGCCTATACGCTGTAACTAGCTAGTAGGTACTTCTGTATGCTCCAACTACCATAATTCAATGGCATAGGTTATACTTGGGCATACCTGGGGCCTGGTAAATCTAATGAAGAAAGCTATAAGGTAAAAGATGATCACAATGTGTTTAACATGCTAGTTTGTCCATTTGTTTGACTTCTGCTGTGGCTGCTACCAAAAAGTGACCGGCATTTGGATCAACCAAAGTATGTATGTTGAAATGCATAAAAATACTACAAAAGCCCTTCCTGATACATAGCTAATACGCTTCCTGATACATAGCTAATACGCTTGTGGTTCATACAGAATCTTGGCTGTTTTACAGTGCAGTCTCTCCATGCCTTCAGCCAGTCTTTGACGGCATGCATGTACCTAAGTAACTCCGTCGTCCTAGTTACTCCACTATCCTAATTGCCAGTTAGCATGCTTTAGCTGACTTGCAAAATATCCCATCTTGTATTGTCGTCATTAAGTAGACCCTCATCAGCCACCCCTCAGTTTTTATCACCGCTTTTTACAAGGTGCGATAAAGCTGAGGGGTGGAGCCTGGGAATGAGCAAGGCTACATATCTCTGCTCACACACAGTATATACTTATGATACACAGGTAGCACACTCACATACTTACACTCACTTGACGGTGTGGTCACATCTTGAGGATATTAACTTTTCGTGTTTTACACAAAAAAAAAACAAAAACAAAAAACGTGCAGGTTTGCTTTGATAGACCACTCGAGCATGCACTCAGGACCTGAGCCATCACCTAACTGCAATGATATGGGGGTGATTGAATTATGAAAAAGGAAATAAAAGTTTTACACAAAAAAAAAACAAAAAAAAAAAACGTGCAGGTTTGCTTTGATAGACCACTCAAGCATGCACTCAGGACCTGAGCCATCACCTAACTGCAATGATATGGGGGGTGATTGAATTGTGAAAAAGGAAATAAAATTCGATATGAAGGAAGAAACCAAATTACAGCTGCTAGCTATATAAAAATTACTTTCTGGTGGCATAAATTAAACATAAAGTTCCAATATCCAGTTACTTATACATAATTAAATGCATGGTTGAGGCCTAGAGAGATGAGTATCTGGGTTTGTTAATTCATGTACTTTCTGAATTTGAATCACTTCATTTACTTACCCAGCATGCATGCAGCCTCAGATTCTTCAAACTCCGTAGCCAACTGGGCGTATATGTAAAATTGTTGCACCGGATTGGAGGCTGTAACAGCTACTGACTCTGAGCTAGCCACATAGCTACACAGCAAAACTTTCCTGAAATTAGAAAGTTTTTCAGTCCACATAGCTACCGCATATTCATAAACTATTTCAATGCTCGAAACTGTTTTCACATGGATACACAGGGAGACTATCATTAGCTATAGACTACACTTGGAGAAAATTTATGGCTTCAGTGGTGCCGAGAGTACAAGTCACCAACAAGCTTTCAAAGTATTTGAAAGTTTTTCAGTCCGCATGGCTACTGCATATCCAAAATCTATTTCATCATTCAAAACTGTTTTCCGACATAATGCTTTTCATTCACCTAGTTAAGAAGTATCTTGACGCAATGTCTGAAATTGACCAGACACTCAGAGATATTGTTCTGCCATTTTAAAACTATGGGATAATTGTGACATCAAGTATAGGTTCTACAATTAAACATATGTGGAAGATTTATTTGGCTGAGCGGAAGGTGATCATTTCTGACACCAAGTGTAATAACCACTTGTATCATGGCAATGGTAATCTGTAAACAGTGATGCCTTTTATTTACAGTGGAACTTCCGAATAAAGGACACTTTGGGAGCAAGGCTTTTGTCCTTTATTCGGAGGTTGTCCTCTGGTGGGAGGTTCGACTCAATTTGCTATTTCTAGCCACATTAAGCACTCAAATGCCTACCAGACATGTATTCAAGCATAAACCATGTCATCTATTTTGGATTGTGTGAAAACAATTGGAGGCTGGTATGTATTGAAGTTCAATACCTCTATACTGTGGTATACTACAGTGGAACCTCCGAATAAAGGACACTTTGGGAGCAAGGCTTTTGTCCTTTATTCGGAAGGTTGTCCTCTGGTGGGAGGTTCGACTCAATTTGCTATTTCTAGCCACATTAAGCACTCAAATGCCTACCAGACATGTATTCAAGCATAAACCATGTCATCTACTGTAAGTATCTACCAGACAACATAGCTACATCACTGTATAATACGTTGTCGAAAGTTATCAGACGACATTAACATTGAGTGGTATAACAAATACGAGTGTCACAATGTCAGTAATGTCCAAAATAACAGTTACTGTCCAGAGTGGTTTGAACTGTGTAAGCATCTCTACACTTGCAAACAGCTTATGGGTATGGACTCGAAATAAAGTTTTCACCTGTACTGTCGTCACAGATCACGTGCTCCAGCTGTATATCCGTGTCACGTTCCGTTTATGCCCGTTTTTGCTCAACTTGCGTGGGCGACTGGATTGGCATGTTATACAGCGATCTCAGAAACAAAAGCTGCTGGAAACTTACGCGTTCAGTATCTCAACTATCGCTGTGAATCAGTTTTAAGGCGGGATAAATTGAGTGAATCTGCCGTATATACTACGAGTACGAGAGTAACTTCCGGCACGAACGATGCATGGGTGTGGCTTCCAATTTGTCCGTTATAAGAGGCTGTTTTCAACGGACTTCTGCAGTCGGGAGCATGCAGTTTGTCCGCTGTCCGGAATCAAGAAGCGTCCGCTCGTGGGAGGTTTCTTATACATTAGCACTATAGTAATTTCAATAGGTGCCACGGCTGGTGTCCTTTATAGGGAGGTTGTCCGCTGGTGGGAGGGTCCGTTATGGGAGGTTCCACTGTATATCTGTAACCACAAATATACACAGCTTCAGTTGGTGAAGTACGTTTCAATTTTTGATAAAAGGTATGTAATATATATAGCATAGGAGTTAGGTTGGTATGCTAAATATACGACTGAGGTCCAAGGGCGTGTCCGATATTGACCGAGGCGCGTAGCGCCGAGGTCAATATCGGACACGCCCGCGGACCGAGGACGTATATTTAGTATACCAACCGTATACTCCTATGCTTTAGCTCATAGCGATGATGTCATTCAAGACTGCACATGCTCAGATACCTGTGCCCTTCGAAAGAACTAAGAAGACGAGTAGCTGAGCGTCAGTGAGTTAGCTAGCTGAGCTGAGTAGCTCAAGGGCTAAATTTCCCAATGTATCATGCATCAGTCATGCTGTTATTAAATGGATGCTTCAACCATAATGTAATGATATGAATTCAAACCTGAGTATAGGTTGATATGGCTAATATCATACCCAGCTACTGTACTTAAGCTCCTATGATGACATCATCACTATGAGATATATAGATATATAACCTGTAGCTATATATATCACTGCAAAAGTCAAAGGGTTGTTTTTAACCAGCTATATATTAGTGCACTACTATAATATAAGGTTATCTCAGATGCAGTCTATACCAAACAATGTGATATATGCCTGCATGATGCAACCACAGGACCATTAATCTGGCTGTCTAAAGCCATTAATTTTGGTTTCATTTAGCACCCCCAAAGAAAACACTGTAGGTGTATAGTGTCAACGTACAGCTGTTTTCATAAGCAAATCGTAGCTATCTCAAAGAGAATCACTACTTTAATGCACTTACAAAGTAGTTTGAACATTGCCACTGCAAAAACAGAGTGGTTGTTTTTCCCACATAAGGCTACTCAGTTGCAGCCCCAGTACCAGAGATTGTTCAGTTATACATTTAGTATTACGTGCATGTTACAGTAGTGCAATATGATCACTTTATTCTATATAGCTGAGTACAATTAAGGCATAAAAATTATTCTTCTCCATCTTGTTCACAGCAGTGTAATATTATATGTACTACAGCAGTCAAGTCATGTTTGACCTATAGATCTCTTCACAGAACCCCCATGGCATTTGCATTTACCAGGTGATTTTGTATTCTGTTCGATTAATAGCTTAGAGACCAATGTCTGAAGCCAGTTTATATTTTTATTGTTGCAGTAACCCTTAGGTATGCATGTAACCTTCATACATATATACATAGCAACTATTATAGCTGTTCATGTGCGTCAATGTATATAGCTGTGTGCGGCATACAGTATTTAGGGTCATATAAGTATAGGATATACCACGTCTACGAGGAGTATAAACGCAGATATACTCCGCTAGACGGTTTACCCGAGGCGATAGCCGAGGGTAAACAGGTATATCGCGTTTATACTCCGAGTAGGCGTGGTATATCCGGCTTATACAACATTTGACCAATCAGTGGAGTTGGTACCCAGAAACGCTGGGCTAGCATTCCCAGAGGCAGCAGTTATTTACGATGTCATAATACATGAAAACATAAAAGTAGTATAATAAAACATGAAAACATAAACGTAGTATATGACCCTACATGAAAACATAAACGTAGTATATGACCCTTTATACTCCGCTTCTGCTCCAATCAAACACCTTGGATGTGATGTAATGTGGTATAATTATAGTAACAAATGTCATTCAATACATAATAAGCAGCTATAGCTAAGAGGTTATAATACTAATAGCGTGAAACACTACATGTATAGTTAATTGTCTCCAGAAGGCTATAGGTCACAGCCAGTTTTCATTCGCAACTGGTACCGGTAAAAACATACTCCCCTGACACTGGGTCTTGTGACAGGGTCACCACTAACCCACCTGGGAACATATCAAGATCAAACGTTGTTGGAGATAAAACGTTATCGGGGTTGAATACTTGAACCACTCCAAATGACAGACTATTCTGCAGTTGAAATTGCGCCTGCTGACCAATTTGCACATCTTGCTGAACCAGTAGATTATTATCCTTGTACAGACCAACGTTGCAGGGAAATTTGGCGGCATTATCCACCGCAATAGCTCCATCGGGGTTGGATATCGAAGAAACTGCAATCAGAAAACCAGCACAATGCACTTAATAATATTACCAAGTTCTGTGTTCTATATGTGACACTTCTATATCTGGATTCGCTGTCTGTTCTGTGCATTGAGCACTACTAACACGTCTACACATTCCATTAAAGTTGAGGATGTTTTTTTTCTAAAAAAGTAATTTTCTAATGTGTACGTACACACATTTACTACTGATTGCAAGACCACATTGCACTGCATGGGGTTAACTTTGTTGCACCCATGCACCAGGCTAGAGATAACAAAAATAAGCACGACTCGTGCCTTTGATCCACCTACGCAAAACCCTAATCTTCTAATGTAGCAGTCATACCCTAGATGCACCACATTTTGGTAGCAAAAATATATGGTGGTCGCTTGTTACCAAATGTAAGTGGTCGAATTGTACTGAAGCTGCAAAAGAACAGCAACAGTTGAACGGGTTTGTTCACAGCACAAATAATATAGCTCCGTAACTATATTTATCTATGATAGACTAAGTACACGCAGCTGTGCTATAATAATTAAACAAGGACATTCAAGGCAAACACTATACCGGGAAATAGTTATAGTACATTAAGCTTATACAGCTGCTGTAAGACGCACCTTCTTTTAATACAGCAGCGCTGAAAGTGCTGTCTAAGACTTGTTCAATTTCCCAAGTGCTTCCCGGTTGAGCTGGGAACGGTCCCATCGTAATCTTTACATCGTCTTGAAAGTAGTAGGCACCGACTTCAGTACTTGCGGGATACACAAATTCAGCCTTTGTTTGAGCAAACAGGTAACGCCATGCTACCTTCGAATTCGCCTCGTAAACTACCACATGGAAGTCTACAGAACCAGTACTGTTGATGTAGATAACAGAGAAGCCTTGCGCTGGTTCAGACATCTTGATCTTTCTACGAACGCGTCGTGAACAATCACTGATAGCTAGATCTACACCAAGACGTCGTGAAAATGGGAGTACATGTACTTTATGATTTGAACAGCAGGAAGTTCCCATAAGTCAATTACTGACGTGCAAGGGGTAGTGTAATCATAGATAATATTATCTATGGTGTAATGAAGAGTGGGCTTATATGCACCAGTAGTAGTTTGCAACTTAGATGTCGAGCCTTAAGACTATCCCTGACACTCTATACGCGTATACAGCACATTCGTTCGCGCAAAGTTAGAATCAGTTTGATATAAAGTGTATGCAGAGTCAAAGTAGAACAGCAAAGGGATAAACAAAGGGATGAAAAGTCTCAAGTGCTATAAAAACAAAAACTACTGACAATGGTTACAAAACCAATCGCCAACATGACATGCTTTAAAATCTACACATCTGTAGTGAAACCAGTTGTCACAACCATCACAGGCAACTACATTGTCAAATGAGTCCAAGAGCTGAATGCGACACGAGCTGGAACCCCCTCGTCTTTACCCAGTGCCTAAACTTCGGGCTGTAGTCTTCCTGGTCTCCATCTTTGTTGAGTAGGTTGATGATCTTCTCTCCTTTGGCTCTGGTGATTGTCTTGCTGCCTTTAATGTCACTCTCAATGAACGACACTCTGCAAAACTCTTCGAACTTCTGCCTTTGGCTGGCCATTTCTGACACTGCATTACTGTTCGAGCGTGGCATTTTTATAGCTAGCTTAGACGTGTCAAAGGTCATAGGTTTGCGCAACATCGCGCGTGCGCAAAAGTTGAATGGGCTGCGCAATCCCGGGATTGCGCGCCAAAGTAAGGATTCCTATTTTGCGCAGCGCAATCCTAGGATTGCGCAAATTCCTGGTTCGCGCGGAACATATATACGCGTTCCCGCAGTGTTGATGATGACACATCGCATGGCCAACATTATACATTAATTCTGACAAACCATGTAGGTGTGTATTTTCCTCCTGCTCTGCTATGCATTTCTAAACGTTAAAAAACTATTTTTAAATGAAATTTGTTAACATTTTCCATCTAAGCAGCCAATTCCCCCCCCCCCCCCCCAAAAAAAAACAACCAAAAACAAATATGTTCAAGTACATGTAGGCGGAACACAAAAGACGAGAGAGAGGGACAGTTTTTGAGATAGGAGGGGAGAGAGTTTCAGGAAGAGCATGCGAAAGGGACAATAGAGCGAAGGAACACCAAAGTATAAGCAAAGGGAATAAGATGGTGGCAGAGAAGAACTAGCCGCCGCGGTGAAACCGTGGTCGGCGGCCTCGAGCGACCACGGCAGTATACGGTCCACGTGTGCGGTAACAGAGCAGGCGGTTCAGTCAATGAACAAGCTTGTGCGCTCACCGAACAGGCTGTTCAGACAGCGAACAGCCCTGCGCGGTCACCGAACAGGCGGTTCGGTCAGCAAACAAGCCTGTGCGCTCACCAAACAGGCTGTTCGGTCACCGCACAGGGCTCTTCGCTGATCGAACAGCCTGTTCGGTGACCGCAGAGATATCACTTTCGGTTATCGCACACGTAGACCGTATATACTAATTTAAAAGAACAGCAGGGGAAGAATATGTATTCATGGTGGAAAGAAGACCATAAGTGTCTTAGATTTGCAACAAATAATATTATATTGAGACCATATACATGTAGTACTGTTATACTGTGCTTGCATGCTTGTTCTATTAAGAGAACCAATTCTTAAAAACAAAACAACCATCTAGCTAAGTATTGCGTAAAACACCAATTCATTGTTTTTGAATGGCTATCTCAGTCATTGATTTCAGTGCAGTCACTAGCTGCTGGAGAAAATGTACTTCCCTCCGTCTGTCTCTTTAGTGAGGGTCACCACTAACCCACACGGGAACTGATTGAGATCAAACTCTGTGCGAGCCAGAATGTCTTTAGAGCGGAATGTGTCTCCCGAAGATATCACCTTGTCTTTTGGGACCACTCCAAACGACAACCTTGGCTGTAATTGAAAATTCACCTGGTCACCAGGAGGTACATCTTGCTGAACCACCAGCAGATTGCCATTCTTGTACAGACCAATGTTGTACATTTCTTCACTGCTTGGCGAATAACCGAAAAATGATTCCCAGCAGGAGCTCGACGAGTGTTCTGGTTGAGCCTCGTTTTTCACCACAATAGCTCCGTCTGGGTTGGGATCCCCAGAAACTGTAGCCAGAAAGACAACACAATGTCCAGTTTTATAACTGCACAACGAACTTAATAAACCTATTAATACCTTTGCATTACGTATAAGGTATACCTAAATCTGATATGCTGGTATCCTGCAGATTTAGCCTTGCACCACTTAAGCACTTAGCACCATGAGGCAATAACTGTTACAGCAGTCATAGACTTTTAACCCATTATCAACCATAAGAAACAACTTAAAGAAGCAGAATTGCCTGTACTAAGTATTAATGCCTAATATTAAAACCCCATATAAATTCATATGTCATTGGTTGGTAAAGAGTTGAAAAAGGTTTCGCTATATTATGTATCATGATAACACTTATTAATTGGTCTAAATCAGTCATTTGCCTCTGTTTTGACTCAAGACTGGCTAATAGAGACCATGACTCTGTTTTGACTCAAGACTGGCTAATAGAGACCATGACTCTGTTTTGACTCAAGACTGGCTAATAGAGACCATGACTCTGTTTTGACTCAAGACTGGCTAATAGAGACCATGACTCTGTTTTGACTCAAGACTGGCTAATAGAGACCATGACTCTGTTTTGACTCAAGACTGGCTAATAGAGACCATGACTCTGTTTTGACTCAAGACTGGCTAATAGAGACCATGACTCTGTTTTGACTCAAGACTGGCTAATAGAGACCATGTATTATAGAGAGGTGGCTATTAGCTGGAGTCATCTCCATCTCCTATCCCTTTGTGGATCGATATGGTTTAAAATATAGTTAGCTGATTTAATCGTGACACCTGCACGATGGCCTGAAGCCCACCAGGATGGGGCAAATTTAGCCTCGATCCCAGGCTCTTATCCGGCTTTTCGTTGCTTGCAGTATGTTTTTAAGTATGTGGTGTCAAATGCTTCAATATGGTAATACCGTATAGCCGGAAAATTTGGCGAGAATTAAATTTGGCGAAATCGCCAAAAACGGTTAAAATTAAATATTGGCGAAATTTAAATTTGGCGATTGTGTACAGCGAAGGCTATGACGTAATCTAGCAATATATATTGCGTATTACGTAATCCTAGGCACACAACGTGCAACGCTGCTGAACATGCAAAATTTTTTTGTCACTGAGCTCGACAATGGAGACGTTGGATTCGCCGATCTTACTATCCAGAAGCTTCGAGAAGTGTGTAGCGGCCTTTGTCGCTCCGTTGTCAGCGGCATACTTTCCAATTTGTGCCCTTTCTTGCGTGTAAGTGTTATACTTGCCTCGAGGTGACCGTGTGACAGGCTTCAAGTCTCCGGATAGAGAGCGCTTTACAGCTTTGTTTGCGAGTTCGATATCCTTCCTGGACAGAGAGGAAACACGTATGTGGAGTGGGAACAACTTCCTTGTACATGTAGCTGAATGCGCGCGTGGGTGTTACGTAATACACAATGCGTAAGAATTTAATTTGGTGAGAATTTAATTTGGCGATTTTTTACGATTCGCCAAACCGCCAAATTAAAGTCCTCGCCAAATTTTCCGGCTATACGGTATGGTACATTATCACCGAACCCATCAAACTAGTTAGTGGCTATTTGGTTGTGGTTTATAATTAGACTAACTAATTACATTCCACATCAGCCCCACCTTAATGTGGCGGGCACATTGTTTGAATATAATTTATATGCAGTCACAGGTGTGTGTTCCCTCCCGACAAAACATGTCATTACAGAGCTATCATGTTCCATCAGGAATTTTGATTGCATTACTGCATTCAAAGTGCTATTTGGCACTTATTATAATTAAATTAAATACTGCTAGTGCTGTGTGCATGTAACTGCTTCATACTTTGCATGATTTCATTGGTATACCTCAAACATACTGCTTTGTTGGCCAGCTACTTGTACCCACTGAATTGAGTTTATACAGACTCACGTCCAGAACCCCTATATTTCTAAATCACAGGTGGCTTACACTTTTGAGCGCAGTAAGCTTTTTTTCACATAGCCTACCTGTAGCAGCTACATAACTTAGCCTGTAGAGCCAACTTGATCCTGCATTACTGAAAAGAACACGTCTACTTGCAATGAATGCGTGCAACAGCACCAGTGTTGTAGTCGCGAGTGACTCCCATCGCCAATGACCCCCGGTCACTCATGACTTGGCACAAATGACCCCCGGTCACTCATGACTAGGTACAAATGACCCCCGGTCACTCATGACTTGGCACAAATGACTCCCCGGTCACCCACGACTTGGCACAAATGACCCCCGGTCACTCACGACTTGGCACAAATGACCCCCGGTTACTCGTGACTAGGTACAAATGTCTCCCCGGTCACTCACGACTTGGCACAAATGACCCCCGGTCACTCGTGACTAGGCATAAATGACTCCCTGGTCACTCATGACTAGGTACAAATGACCCCCGGTCACTCATGACTAGGTACAAATGACTCCCTGGTCACTCGTGACTAGGTACAAATGACTCCCCGGTCACTCGTGAATAGGTACAAATAACCCCCCGGTCACTCGTGACTAGGTACAAATGACACCCCGGTCACTCGTGACTAGGTACAAATGACCCCCTGGTCATCTACCCCCCGGTCACTCGTGACTAGGTACAAATGACCCCCTGGTCATCTCAGATGACCAGGGGGTCATTTGTACCTAGTCACGAGTGACCGGGGGGTCATTCATCTGTGCCTAGGAACGAGTGACTCCCCCATGCATCGCACCAAAATCTATGCATGTTGTTAGAAACCTGTATATAGATTAGCTAGCTATCCCCAACTTCTACCCACCAACGGGGATCTGACATGCACTGCATGCATGCAAGCGATCGCTATAGTAAGTGGGCAGAAGTTGGGGGTGCATGTAGCGAGCTAGCTAATTCATGAATATGAGTAGTTAATTATTAAAGACACACCTTCTTTTAATACAGCGGCACTGTGACTGTTTTCTTGTTCAATTTCCCAAGTGCTTCCCGGATGAGCTGAGAAGGGGCCCATCGTAGTCTTTACATTGTCTTGAAAGTAGTAGGCTCCGATTTCAGAGCTTGCGGGATAAGTAAATTCAGCCTTTGTTTGAGCTGCCAGGACATACCACGCCACGTTCGTCTCGAAAACTACCACATGTACGTCTGCAGAACCGGTAGCATTGATGTAGGTAACGGAGACGTCTTCTTGCGCACTACCGGTATCAGACATTTTGCTATACTTCGCAGACATCTTTAATTAATTGTCACTATAATCATGACAAGCAGACTTCCTGCCAATAATAATAGTCACTTTGTATAAACAAATTTGTGGTTTGGCTGAGCCTATCAAGAATTCCGTCTACTGTACCCTGTTGCAGCGCGTGCATGCCTTGGGGGCGTGCGCTGTCTGGTGTGGGAAAAGTCTGAGCTCCAGTGATAGCTACCTACTGACTTGGAAAGAGGTGACTTAGGTGACTACGCATCTCTTGAACAAACAGTACAAATATCTATTTAATAAATTGCCAATAATTTTGAAGGAACTAGCTAATGACATGATGCATAGAAACACTTTAAAAATATATTTAAAATTCCATTTCCCTATATATAATAGCCTCATAAAAGTTGTGCGGAGGCCTGGGAACAAGTAGTCTCGCGGTCATGCAGACTAACTTGCGAGACTATAGGGAACAGGGTGATGACATCATTCCCTAGCCTTGTACCCATCTGCAGCAATTTTTGTGCACTTCACACATAATCAGATTTAGTTTTAGTAAAAATGCTATAGTAAAGAAAAAAAATGTTTTCGTATATTGAGTCGACAATCACTCCCATGCACTCAAACAGATCCGATCTGAGAGGTCGACATGTGGCCAGCGAACAAGATTTCATGCAATATTCTTCTCCATCTTGCTCCCAGCTGTATATACATAACAATGTATGTATACTACAGCAGCGCTAGCAGTAATGTCTAACTTATAGACCTGGTCACAGAACTCCTGGACCATGGTACTCACATTAGAACCACTATTTTAAAGCTACTTAATGGATAGCAAATTCAGATTGTTCGATTTGTAACAGCTATACATGTATAGATAAGAGACCGACGTCTGAAGGCCAGTTTTAAATTAGATAATTCTTACAGTACCCCTTAGGTAGTGCATGTATGTACTAACCTTCATACATACAATCATAGCAGTATATTTAGGGTCACATACAGTACCAAATGTCACTACAATAACCAGCCAGTTTAGAAGCCTAAAACACTACTGTAACAGTCATGTAATTCATTGTCTCTGGAGGGCTATAGGCCACAGCCAGTTTTCAGTGCAATCATTCGCCACTGGTACCGGTGAAAACGTACTCCCCTGAAGCTGGGTCTTGTGAGAGGGTCACCACTAACCCACTAGAGAACTTATCGAGATCAAACTTTATTGGAGACATGACTTTATCGGGATCGATTACCTCTCCAGCACTCATATTCTGAACCACTCCAAATGACAGACTATTGTGTAGTTGAAATTGCACCTCCGTACCAAAATGCACATTTTGCTGAACCGCCAGTAGTTCATCATTCTTGTACAGACCAATGTTGTACGCTTCAGACTTGGCTGCAGCATTTTTCACCACAAAAGCTCCATCGGGGTTTGATTCCGCAGAAACTGCAATCAGAAAACCGATTAAAACTGTTACAATGCATGCAGTAAATGATTCAGAATCAAATGCTGTGTTATATCACTGTAGATCTAGAATCTGTCCATTGAACACTACACTATTAATGGCAAGGACGCTTTTTCTTTTTAAAAAATTCTATAGAAATGCATGTGTCTACACTAGTCTAGCTAGCTATCCCCAACTTTTACCCACCTAGGGATCGCTGGCAGTATCTCAGCAAGCGATCCCTAGGTGGGTAGAAGTTGGGGATAGCTAGCTAGACTATGTCTACACAATTTACTGCTTGCATAAAGACAGCTAGTGCACTGAGGGTACATGTAGCGTTGTTCCACCCATGCACCAGGCTATAGAATGAGCACACATTGTGCCTTTGATCCGCCCATGCAAAATCCTATTTAAAAGTACAGAAAGCAGTAGTCAACATTCCACACCCTTACATTATGTGCACCCTCTACTATAGTTATACTGCCATATTTGGCAACAAACGACCACATAATTATACAGAAACTGTCAATCACCGAATCAAACTGAAGCTACAAAAGAGTGGCAACAGTACTCAGACGTAGTAGGCAACAGTGGCTCCAAGCTATAGGCAGATTAATATTTGTAGACAGCAGTGACGGTTGATTACTAGTTGTTCACAGTACAGGCAGCTGTATAGGACAAGGCAAACCGCTATAGCCATACAGCAGCTCAGTGCCTGTAAGTTACTGTAAGTTTCATATAATTTGGAAAGACGCACCTTCTTTTAATACAGCGGTGTTGTAACTGCCTTCTTGTTCAATTTCCCAAGTGCTTCCCGGTTGAGCTGGGAACGGTCCCATCGTAATCTTTACACTGCCCTGAAAGTAGTAGGCTCCGATTTCAGTACTTTCGTGATACACGAATTCAGCCTCTGTTTGAGCAACCAGGACACGCCATGCAACATTCGTCGCATAAACGACCACCTGGAAGTCCACAGAACCAGTATGGTTGATGTAGGTAACAGAGATGTCAGACATTTTGGTTCAACGCCGATCAGCAGGAAGTTGCTTCCCGTAAGTCAATAATTATTTAATAACTACTGTCGACGTGCCCGTATATAGCTATAGAAGAATGTCATCTACATACAGCTACATGCAGAAGGAGAGAGAAAGCGGTTACAAAGGCCATTAATGAAAAGAAGGGGACCAAGAACTCAATGACATGCTTTTTCTGGTGTACCTCAAGGATTTATTCTAGGCCCTCTTCTCTTCATTTGTCTTATTAGTCGTTCTGATATTCCCCTCTCTCCTTCATCTAAACTTATCTTTTATGCTGATGACATTCTTTTTCCCACCATTGTAATTCTCCCTCTGATATCTCTCTCATTCAATCTGATATTGACTCTATATTGCTTCGTGGATCTCTGCTCACTAAGACTAAATACATGACTTTATTTCTTTTAAATCTCCAGCTTTCTTCTCTACCTTCTCCTCTTGTACCTCAATGGATCTCTTCTTGATCAAGTCTCGTCTTTTAAATACTTAGGCATCATTATCTCTTCCAATCTGTTTTGGACTCCCCATCTCCTTTCCACCTCTCGTAAACCAAGAAAACTTATTGATATCTTTTATTGCCTCTTCTATCGACACTCCAACCCTTCTTCTCTACATCACTCTTATCCGCCCTCATCTTGAATATTGCTCTTCTGTCTGGGACCCCTCCTCTTCTGCTACCATTTCTCAACTCGGAAACATACAATTCTTTGCCCTAAAACTCTGCTCTAAAAATTGTTCCTCTGATTATTCCTCCTCCCTACATCTGTTTAACTGTCCCTCTCTCTCTTCACGTCGTAAAAAAAATCCAAACTACTTCCCTTTTCAAAATTATTAATGATTTTATGTTCTTCCCACCTAACTCTTTTCGCCCTCTACTTCCCTCATCCATGCTTAATACCCATTTTTTTCACCCTCGAAACTTATTCGTCCCTCGTTAATTGTCCACTCCTTTCCTTTGTTCCCAACTCCTGTTCCCTCTGGAACTCTCTACCTCCTCACCTTAAAGACTGTAGTTCATTAGCTTCTTTTAAATATTATATAAGTATATGTAATCTACAATTTTGAGTTAACTGGTGTATTTATTATTATTTTTCTGTCATACTCTTAGTATTAGCTTATTTGCTAATGAGCATGTCATTACCCAATAAAAAAATGACAAAAAAGGAAAAAGAACGTACAGACCCCTGCATGAGGTATCACAGAAAGATAATGAGAAGTACAGATATCAGCTTTTGCTTGGCAGAGATATTTCCGTGAATCGGTACACGTGCATGCAAGATATATGTAGCTCTAAAGCACAGGAAAGAAGTGCATGAACCCGTGTTCTGGTCCCACATGTAAGGACTTGGGAACCGTTGGAGCTCTGTTTGTGTTAGCGTGTTTGTGTGGAAGTCAGGGCAGTTAGGTGCAAAACACGCACAGCATGCATGGCTTCTAATTATTAATTCTAAATTATTATAATAGTGATACATCAAAAGATGAAGTGCAATCACAAGAGAACACTGCATTTCACCAACTTCCTACAACACAGACCTTAGGCAATGAACATATCCAACCAGCTACCGCATACACCATGCATGATCAAAAGAAGGGTCATTGACAAGACCCCTGACAAGAAAGGAAGGTAGCTATAATACTGCTATATGGTATGTACATGTAAATGAAATAAAGCCTTAATTGGCTGTAATTGAACATTCACACACATGGTCGGTCCTTCAGACTATACAGATCCCAACCCTGCACGATGGATCTATTGTGGTGAAAAACGAGGCTCTGCCAGATAACCCCGGCTGCTGCTGTTAAATTAAACTGGCAATGTTTCTGCTGCTGTTGTTCAATTAGTGATGGAAAGTATTACAACATTAGTCTGTACAAGAATAGCAATCTACTGAACTGTCTTCAAATATTAACTGCACAATAAGTGGGGACGCATGCTCCATGGTGTTAGGACATATATCAGATACGTCCCTTGTGGATATTATATAAAGACTAGCTTGCAGGCTAAGAATCACCCATGTCTATTAGCCTGCATGAGTCATTGACACACTCACTTGACAATGTGTTTTTACTTCTGTATCAATATTATTGATATGTATAGCATGCTGTTTGATTAATATTAAAATAGCTAGCTTAGAGACTTACATCAGATTCTGATTCGAGGCCGCCATGCAGTTTTTAATCCTACATTTCCTTATATAGGTAGTGTAACATATATTTACAGCTGTATAAGGCATACCGCGTTTAGGCATTCATATGGCAACATCAAAATTAATTGCCTAAAAACAATACATGTAGTTCATTGTCTCTGGAAGGCTATAGGCTACAGCCAGTTTTCGGTGCAATCATTCAGCACTGGTACCAGAGAAAACGTACTCCCCTGAGACTGGGTTTTGTGACAGGCTCACCACTAACCCACATGGGAACTTATCGAGATCAAACTCTGTTGGAGACATGACGTTACCGGGGTTGAATATATTTTCAGCACTCATTTCCTGAACCACTCCAAATGACAGATTATTCTGCAGTCGAAATTGCACCTCCGTACCAGGTTGCACATCTTGCTGAACCACCAGCAGATTATCATCCTTGTACAGACCAGTGTTGTATGTTCCATTGCAAGGAGATTTGGCGACATTTTTCACCACAAAAGTTCCATCAGGATTGGATTCTGCAGAAACTGCAATCAGAAAACCAACACAATGCACTATAAATGAACCAGGCAAGTGCTGTGTTCTATGTGACTCTATATTACTGTCTGTTCTGTAGAATCAGTACATTGAACACTACACATCTATGATGATGATACAATATTAACGTTAAGGATATGTTCAATAAAAATGTGTACACACAATGTACTACTTGCAAAACCACAGTGCACTGGGGGTAGCTTTGTTGCACCATGCACCATGCTAGAATAAGCACACTTTGTGAGCTTTATAGGAAACACGCACCTTCTTTTAATACAGCAGCATTATAAGCGCTATCTTGTTCAATCTCCCAAGTGCTTCCTAGTTGCGCTGGGAACGGGCCCACCGTAATCTTAACATCGTCTTCAAAGTAGTAGGCTCCGACTTCAGTACTTGCGGGATACACAAATTCAGCCTTTGTTTGAGCAACCAGGACACGCCATGCTACCTTCGAATTCGTCTCATAAACGACCACCTGGAAGTTCACAGCGCCAGTATTGTTAATGTAGGTAACGGAGATGTCTTGCGCTGGATCAGTCATTTTGATCTACGAACACCGCCTGTGAACAAAGACGTCTGAAAAATTGCAGTGTTTATAATCTGATAGCAGCTAGGAAGTGGCTGAGTTTGCTTCCCATATGCTTAGCTATAAAGCACAGGAAGGTAGTGAAGCTGTGTTCTGTTCCCACATGTAAGGACTTGGGAACAAACTCTGTTTGTGGTAGTTGGAAGTTAGGGCAGTGAGGTGCAAATCACTGCATGGCTATAGTGATACATCAAAAGAAGTGCAAAGATAACAGAACCCCCACATTTCATTAACTTCCTACAACACATGTACAGACCTTAGGGAATTAACATTTCCAACCACCTATATAGTGGTAGACACATACCATACAGCATGCATGATCAAAAGAAGGGTCAGGACAAATGAACCCTGACAAAGAAAGGAAGGTACTAGCTATAATACTGCTACCATTAATCGACTTATGTACTAAATGAAATAAAACCTTGGCTGTAATTGATGAAAATGCACACATGGTCATGCACCTGGAGGCACATCCTGCTGAACCACCAGTAGATTGCTATTCTTGTACAGACCAATGTTGTACTTTCCATCAGTAGCAGCAGAAACATAGCCAATTAACAACAACCAGGGTTATCTGGCTGAGCCTTGTTTTTCACCGCAATAGATCCGTCGTGCATGCAGGGTTTGGATCTGTATAGTCTGAAAAACAGATTCTGAACTGTTTAACCTAGCCATGGTTATCCCAGTTGCAGCTCCTCTATTGTGCATTGTGAGTGGGACATCTAATGATGACTGTAAATTTGACTTCTGGGGAAAGGACTCAGACAAAGCCAATGGAGACTGCAGATTGTAGAATGATTTGACAATGTACACATGCAGCCTAACCTAGGAAGTTACCAGCTGTACACAGCTCGTTCAGTCTAACTTTCCTCCATAGGAAGTTGCTTGCTGTACACAGCTCGTTCAGTCTAACTTCCTCCATAGGAAGTTGCTAGCTGTACACAACCCATTCACTGCTAACTTCACTCATAGGAAGTTACTAGCTGTACAAAGCTCATTCAGTATAACTTTCCTCCATAGGAAATTATTAACTGTACACAGCCCATTCAGACTAACTTCCCTCATGGGAAGATAGACTACTGGGCTGTGTATTGGTATTACCTTCCAAAGAGGTATATAGACAATACTTACACTGGGCAGCTGTGAAGGAAGCTAAACTGTATGGGCTAGTATACAGATACTAACTTCTTATTAAGTAGACCATCTTGTGTACAGATGATTCTACAACCAGTAGACTCCATTTGCCTGTGTCCCAGAAGTTGGCATTACACACCGCAAACCTTAAAGGGTTAATTAACTTAATTGTTTAAATTTAACCAGCTATATGGTTATCTCGGTTACGGCATTGTACAAACAGTGTAAACAAGTCTTACCACCCTATTTCTCAAATTTTAACGAAAGGAAGGATCCATTAGCCTTAAGGACAAAATTATAGTAACGAATATTTTGTACCAATCCATTCCTATCTCCACCAAAGAAAGTTGATCTAGCTTGGCTTCCTGAGTAAAGTGATCTTATTGCACTGCACGTAACTGACCATTCTCTGGTACTGGGGCTGCAACTGAGGTAACCTTATATGTGTGTCATAACCAACCACTTTATTATTGCAGTGTAGCTATACTGCTACCATTAATCGACCTATGTAGTACATGTACTAAATGAAATAAAGCCTTGGCTGTAATTGAACATTCACACACATGGTTGGTCACCTGGAGGCAAAACCTGCTGATTCAGAACCACCAGTAGATTGCTCTTCTTGTACAGACTAATGTTGTATACTTTCCATCACTAATTGAACATTAGCAGCAGAAACATTGCCAGTTTAATTTAACAACAGCAGCCGGGGTTATCTGGCTGAGCCTTGTTTTTCACCGCAATAGATCCATCAGCTGCAGGGTTTGGATCTGTATAGTCTGAAAGACAGATTCTAAATTGTCTCCAAATATTAACTGCACAATAAACTGAGGGCACTATAAGGCACTATAAGATATAATACTTATACTTAGTCTAAGACCTGTATTTTGCAACGGTTAAATTCTCCTCAGTAAGCATCTTGGTTTCTATGTTTGACATAGGCCTCAGAAACCACAAGATGCAACATTGAAATCTCTTGGGGAAGCAAGGTGTTAGGACTAGATCCCAGGTAGTGTTAGATACATCCCTTGTGTGGATATGATATGAAGACTCAGGCTATAAAAGTCACTCAATGACATGTCTATTAGCCTGAGTCACTGACACACTCACTTGTGTTTTCACTTCTGTAACAATGAATATGCATGCATGCTGTTAGGTACTCTTTCCCAGCCGAGTTTTATTAATACATCCATAAGGCTAATGTGAATTTATATTGGCCTTTTTATATTAGGCGTTAATATAAAGTACATGTTTTTTCTATTTATATGGGCACATATTAAATGTGCCCATGGCGTTCAAAGAGTTAATTAATTAATATAGCTAGCTTAGAGACTTACCATACTGCTTTACTTCTACATGTATTGTATCCCCTAGGTTGTGTAGCATTATTCACAGCTGTATAAGACATAATAACTGTGTTTACTAGTAGGCATTCATACAATACCAAAATTAATATCGATACATAATATATATAACCAGCTAGCTAAGAAGTTATTATTGCCTAAAACACTAGTTCATTGTCTCTGGAGGGCTATAGGCCACAGCCAGTTTTAATTGCAATCATTTGGCACTGGTACCGGTGAAAACATACTCCCCTGAAGCTGGGTCTGTTGACAGGGTAACCACTAACCCACATGGGAATGTATAATAATCAACCTCAAACTCTGTTGGAGACATGACGTTATCGGGGTTGAATATATTTCCAGCACTCATTTCCTGAACCACTCCAAATGACAGATTATTCTGCAGTTGAAATTGCACCTCATTACGGATGCGCACATCTGGCTGAACCACCAGTAGAGCATCATCCTTGTACAGACCAATGTTGTACGTTCCATTGCAGGGAGATGTGGCAGCATTTTTCACCACAAAAGTTCCATCGGTGTTGGATTCTGCAGAAACTGCAATCAGAAAACCAACATGATGCATTAAATGAACCAAGTGCTACAATGTCATGTATTCTTAATATAATGACTGTCTGTTCTGTAGAATCAGTACATAAACACTACTCATCCAGATCTACAATATTAACGTTAAGGATATTCAATATAAATGTGTACACACAATTACTACATGTACTACTTGCAAAACCACAGTGCACTGGGGGTAGCTTTGTTCCATGCACCATGCTATAGAATAAGCACACTTTGTGAGCTTTATAGAAAAGACGCACCTTCTTTTAATACAGCGGCGTTGTAAGCGCTATCTTGTTCAATCTCCCAAGTGCTTCCCGGTTGAGCTAGGAACGGTCCTGTTGTAATCTTTACATTGTCTTGAAAGTAATAGGCTCCGACTCCAGTACTTGCGGGATACACAAATTCAGCCTTTGTTTGAGCAACCAGGACACGCCATGCTACCGGCTTTGAACTCGTTTCATAAACGACCACCTGGAAGTTCACAGCGCCAGTATTGTTGATGTAGGTAATGGGAATGTCTTGCGCTGGATCAGACATTTTGATCTACAATCACCACCCGTGAACAAACTAAGATGTCTGAAAAATTGCAGTGTTTTAAATAATCTGATCTTAGCAGGAAGGTAGCTACCGGGTTGGCTTCCCATAAGTCAAGATAGACTAAAGCACAGGAAGGTTACTTAGTGAAGCTGGGTTCTGATGCCACATGTAAGGACTTGCGTGGGAACAAACTCTGTTTTGAGGTAGTTGGAAGTCAGGGCAGTGAAGTACAAATCACTGCATGGCTATAGTGATACATCAAAAAAGTGCAAAGACAACAGAATCCTAGCGACAAAAGCTGTGCGGAGGTCTGGGAACGAGGCTAATGCATGTCATTAACTTCCGACAACACAAAATTTTAAGTTAAAGAATTAACATTTCCAACCACCTAAACATACGGCATGCATGTCTTGATCAAAGGAAGGGCCAGGACAAAGAGAACCCTGACAAAAAAAGCAAGGTAGCTATACTGCTACCATTAATCGACCTATGCAAATGAAATAAAACCTTGAATGTAATTGAATATTCACACACATGGTCACCAGGAGGCACATCCTGCTAAACCACCAGTATATAGATCGCTATTCTTGTACAGACCAATGTTGTACTTTCCATCAGTAATTAAACAACAGCAGCAGAAACATCACCAATTAACAGCAGCCGGGGTTATCTGGCTGGGCCTAGTTTTCCCCACAGTACATGTACATGTAGCTCATCACTGTTGGGATCTGTAGTCAGAAAGACAGACTTACGTACTGGCTCCTAATATAATAAACTGAGGGCACTATATATAATACTTATACTTAGACCTGTATTTTGTGACAATTCTCCTCAGTAAGCGTCCTGGTTCCATGTTCGACGTAGGCCTCAGAAACCACAAGATGCAACGTTGAAATCTCCTGGGGAAGCATATCGTGCTCCTTGGTGTTAGGACATATAGATCAGGTAGTGCTAGATACATCCCTTGTGGATATGTAGCTATAGATTAGATCAATCACAGCAAAGAGGGATCTAACTGACATAGACATCCGTGGGAAAATCAGAGCCCGAGGTCAAATAACACCATCCAAGGGCGAGGGATTTTCCAAAGGATGGTCTATGTCAGTTAGATCCCGAGTACATGTACATGCTGTGATTTAACGAACTTAGGCCACGCACTATGGATTTTCAAGGGGTTAAAAGTGTTTGGTACACAGGGATTTAACTGACATGAACACCCCGTGTCTAACCAAGAACTTCAAAACTTATTGATTATTCATGAGTGGCCTAAGATATGGAGACTCAGGCTAAAGAGTATCCCACTGTGTCTATTAGCCTGAGTCACTGATACACTTGAGTGTTTTTACTCCTGAATCGATGGATAGCATAATATTTGGTAATAATACAGCTAGCTTAGAGACTTATCAATACATCTGATTTGAGGAGGCCAGTTTTACCAGCCGGAGCGCGCGCAGCGCGCGAACGGCTGGTAGAGTAAGCCACTGATGATCGGCCACCAGGTATATTCGGACGCGCTAGCGCCGAGCGCGTAAATTACCGGAAGTGGGCGGGGGCTTCGATCGATAGTACTGACCCTTCGCACTTCGGGTTGAAAGTTTGGTGTTCCTCCGTTGCTTGGTTCTGGAGCTATAAATTCGGACACAGCTATGATCGGACTAAAGTATGTATTGTCGGACACCGCTCCGTGTTTCCTCCCTGAAGCAACTTTCGGTGATCTTTCTTCATTATTGGGAGGCCCCACTACTATGCTGCTGCACGCCAAGTTTTCGCCATCGTAGCTGCTTTGAGCACGGAGGGGTGTTATTGAATGTAGAGCCGTGTCACCCTCTCTATAATCGGACAGTGGATTTTGTCTTTTTTCGGTGTAAGGACGCCAAAACACTCTCCAAACGCTAGGATTTGGATATCGTTGGAAAGTACAGACACTTAGCAACGCAACGGTGCAAGCCCGATATTCATACGTCGTATGGTTCTCGAGATAGAGTGAGAAAGCGCTATTTGTCTCGATTCCTTCTAATAATTTTAATGCTGAAGCTTTTAGTGTACGAAATCAGGCAAAACAACTCTATCTCAGGAAGGACACGTCGTATAAACATCAGACTTGCACCGTTGCTTTGCTAAGTGTCTGTACTTTCCAACGATATCCAAATCCTAGCGTTTGAAGAGTGTTTTGGCGTCCTTACACCGAAAAAAGACAAAATCCACTGTCCGATTATAGAGAGGGTGACACGGCTCTACATTCAATAACACCCCTCCGTGCTCAAAGCAGCTACGATGGCGAAAACTTGGCGTGCAGCAGCATGGTAGTGGGGCCTCCCAATAATGAAGAAAGATCACCGAAAGTTGCTTCAGGGAGGAAACACGGAGCGGTGTCCGACAATACATACTTTTGTCCGATCATAGCTGTGTCCGAATTTCAACTTTGGAAGGCTATAGCTCCAGAACCAAGCAACGGAGGAACACCAAACTTTCAACCCGAAGTGCGAAGGGTCAGTACTATCGATCGAAGCCCCCGCCCACTTCCGGTAATTTACGCGCTCGGCGCTAGCGCGTCCGAATATACCTGGTGGCCGATCATCAGTGGCTTACTCTACTAAGATTGCTTTACGTTTTCCGCGTCTGTTTGTTTGTTTGTCTGTTTGTGCGTCCGCACTTATCACGTGCGCAATATATTACGTCATACGTTACTATGCAACTGCAGTGTATAGCAGCTTTTGGAGGTTTGCGGGCCGAGCTACAGCAAATGAAGGTAGTTTTGTGTTGCCTAGATGGCGAAAACGTGGTAGGTAGCCGTAAAAATCCTGGTTTCTTGGCATATAGCTACTAACTGGAGGCGCATGACGAAACTGCTGAGTCAGCACTTTCGCTGTACCGCTCTAGGAATATAGCATCTCTGGCTCTACAGCTGTAGTTTAATAGCTTGGCCTAAGCTGAGCTGTGTGTATTGTACGGGAAAGGTGTCCGGCTGGTTTTTAGACATGAAATGTCAACTTCTACATGTGTTGTATCCCGTAGGTAGTGTAACATTATTTACAGCTGTATAAGACATACTGTGTTTAGGCATTCATACAATACCAAAATTAATATCAATACATAATATAACCAGCTATAGCTAAGAAGTTATTATTGCCTAAAACACTACATGTAGTTCACTGTCTCTGAAAGGCTATATAATATATAGGCCACAGCCAGTTTTCAGTGCAATCATTCATCACTGGTACCGGTGAAAACATACTCCCCTGAATCTGGGTCTTGAGAGAGGTTCACCACTAACCCACACGGAAACTTATCGAGATCAAACTTCGTTGGAGACTTGACATTATCAGGGTTGAATATATTTCCAGCACTTACTTCCTGAACCACTCCAAACGACAGACTATTCTGCAATTGATATTGCACTGTTGTACCGATGCGCACATCTGGCTGAACCACCAGTAGAGCATCATCCTTGTACAGGCCAATGTTGTACACTCCATTGCAGGGAGATGTGGCGGCATTTTTCACCACAAAATTTCCGTCAGGGTTTGACTCTGCAGAAACTGCAATCAGAAAACAGCACAATGCACTAAATAATTCAAGTACATTGTACTGTGTACTATATGACCCTTCTATATTCAGTCTGTTTTGCACATTGTGTATACATTCCTTAACTCTTTACCAACCAATGACGCATACCGTAAAATCTGATAAATAACCGCCCCCTTAAAGGTAACCGCCCCTCTAGTATAACCGATCAATTTACTGCAACAACAGTTTACTCACGTGTAAAACCTTCTACGTAAACATGACCGCCCATAATTTACACGCGCAGCCCAGGCAGGAAATTGAATCTGTAAAATTAATAGCGTTTGCACGCGTGAATGTCTAGCAAGCAGAGCGTGTAGCTAATACGTGGAACACGACCGAACAGAACAGCGACGAGAATCAGACTGTAAAAACTAAGAAGTCGGCGTTAGTCGTAGCGAGAAAACCCTAGCTACGGTTAGTGGAGGGTTCTGGGAACGAGACTAAGCTACGGTAGCTAAGGTAACGCTATGGAGCTGTTCAGCTTGCCTGTCTGAAGGCTTCCTACCTCACATCTACCGGGTTGATCTCAACGTAGAGGATGTTTCTGTAAATCTGCCACGCTATTAACGGTTGTTTGCAAAAATAACCGATCTGTGATTATACCCGCCCATGTAAAAGTAACCGCCCATTGAGGCTGCTAATTCTAATTATAACCGCCCCCAGTTATTTTTCAGAGTTTACGGTATATGCGTCATGAGCTCCCATAAGCCCATATGAATTTATATGAGGGGTTTAATACTAGGCGTTGATACTTTGTACAGGCTTTTTTGCTTCTTTAAGCTGTTTCTTATAGATGGTAAAGGATAATGTGTACACACAATTACTATTGATTGCAAAACCACATACACCAGGCTAAAAATATATAAAGAATAAGCACGCTTTGTACCTTGATCCACCCACGCAAAACCCTAATGTAGTTGTCACACTCTTATTAATAATTAATAATGCGCCTGCTACCAATTTTGCCAGAGGAGGTTGGACGTGCTATGACGACACATAAATGTCACATAACAATGACTGGCTTAAATTGCATTCTTTACATTTCGCGCGTGATAAAAATCCGTATACCTTCGATATACTAGTACGCTAGCCTTACCTAAAATGCTAGCAGCATGGTTATCTCAGTTTCACGATCTAGAAGCTCCTGTAGCACTCTCCAAGAGTTTCTGTGACTTGGAAAAGTAGTCAGAGTTTGTTTCTCAGTGCTTCCCGATTTACTGACCTTCTGGAGAGCTAATAATGCAACATAGGCTGTGTAGAAGTCCACTCAATATTGGTAAGCGGGTACTTAAAGGTCAATTCCAGCCTTGAGTAGTGTTGTTCTGCAAAGATTCCTACCCGGAAGACTTATACGGTTAATGAAAGTGATGCCTACTAGTGTATAGCTACGATCTACGCCTATAATGTTCGTGAAACCTAGCTTAGTCTACAATAGTGGCCTTACCGCTACCATTATTCTTTCCCAGATTTCTTCCGAAAAACGCTGGGCGCAGTCAATTTTCTTGAACTATTCAACCAGCACTAACACTATGGTACTTAAATCATCTTTGGCATAGTTATTCTTAGGCAGAAGAGAGACTCAAAATCTCTATGGCCATTGCTGTACTTAAGTTAGTCTGGGGGACCCCGCCCCTCGCGTTAAACGGAGGGTCTGGTACAGACGCCGTAACGATTTTGTCTGTCTCGCAATGCTCATTGTGAGCCAATCAGATTCAAGCTTTGTAAAACGTCATGAAAAGATTACGTCAATGGTATGGTCTGACCAATCAGATAGTAGGTTCACTGCCGGATCTCTTTCGTTGATTGTCTGCTTGTGTCGTCATAGCACAACGTCCGCATTCCAGATTGACAGGTCCACTACGGCGTCTGTACCAGACTCTAACTTTCCCGTCGAGAGTCTGGCTACGCGAGACTATACTTAAGTAAGGTCACGATGCGCGCGTGGTGCTTGTCCAGCCTCCTCAGCAGTTTTGCCATATTTGGCGACAAACGACCACTATCATAGAAACAGCCAATCACCGAATCGTACTGAAGCTACAAAAGGGCAGCAAATGATAATGAGGTCAAGGCAAACCTCAGTTATAGCATGCAGCTGCTGAAAGACGCACCTTTTAATACACCGGCGTTGTAAGCGCTATCTTGTTTAATTTCCCAAGTGCTTCCCGGTTGAGCTGGGAACGGTCCCATCGTAATCTTTACATTGTCTTCAGCGTAGTAGGCTCCGACTCCAGTACTTGCGGGATACACAAATTCAGCCTTTGTTTGAGCAACCAGGACACGCCATGCTACCTTCGAACCCGTCTCGTAAACGACCACCTGGAAGTTCACAGCGCCAGTACCGTTGATGTAGGTAATGGGAATGTCTTGCGCTGGTTCAGACATTTTGATCTACGATCGCGTCGTGAACAATAGCTATACAGATGTACACCACTAAGACGTCGTGCAAATTGGAGTACTTTATTATCTGAACAGCAGGAAGCTCCCATAAGTCAATTAAATTGACGTAGTCACGCGTGACCAGACTCCGGTCATGCGAGACGTGCAAGGGTAGTGTAATGAAGAGTGGGCGAATAGTGTAATGAAGAGCTCCCCTGAGAGCTGTCCCAGGCCAAAGGTCACATGGAGGGAGGATGGTCCAATCCTCACTGGCTGGATTGTACTGGAAGATGAGGCTATTATACCGCTACCACAAGCACCTTGATCCAAGTCCAGTCAGGGGACATAGCTACTCTTCTTTTTATTTCTTACCGGAAGAGTAATAGTCGTACGTATAGCTGGTGCAGCGTTTTCGTGTTACTTTAAATTATGCCAGTACTGGAAACGGTTCCGGTTTCGGGGTCTGAAATGCAGTTTCTGGTGTGCACATAGCTAATACTCATCCCAAGCCTCAATTTTTTTAGCCTCTTTTTTTTGGCGTACAGTGTTGCCATGATGAGGTTATTGAAAGCCAACATTAATTCGTGATACTAAGAAGAGTAAATCCTATGGTGAATAGGATGCATGGTGTAGCAAGTCTGCTTCTTCCTACATAATGCAGGCATACAGTGAAGGTTCGAGTGAGAATCAGGATGGTTTGACAACACCAAACCTCTTGGTACCACTGTGATGAAGGGGGAAGCTGACCTGAAAGTCAGTTTGGAAAGCAAGACTTCATGGGAGTTTCTAGTCAGTTTGGGGTGGTTCAACTACATCGAACCTCTTCGAACCACTGTGGTGAAGTGGGAAGCTGGTTGGGTCAATTCAGGGTGCACCAAACCATCTTGAACCACTGTGATGTAGGAGAAAGCAGGCCTACGCCAACCCTCCTTGGACATATTACCATGGTTACGATTGAAGCAAGCAATTGGCACTTGTGTTACGTCTAGCTTCACTGCCAAAGCTCGCCATCCTCATAAGCCGGCAGTCATACCAACCATTTTTATTGACGAAAAACAGTTTTGTGCATGCTTATATGACTGTGAAAAGGATGTGTTAATGATATCGGAAAACAAATTACTAGCCACCTGTCAAGGAGTGGATTGGCATTTCACTGGCTTGTATTAAAGCACAGGTAAGCAGGGCTACGGCCACGCCTAGACATTACTGCCACTGCTAATCTATAATATTATCGAGATTGTCTCTTCTGCCTAAATGCTAGCTACACCCCTGGTACTGCTACATAACCTTATGTTCCCATGTCCTGTATCTGTTCAGACTGTTTCTGCAGGAACTGCCCGCTAAAGTAACAAAGTATCCTGCCCTGATCAAGTCCCAATTGGAAGCGTGTGGCAGACTCGACCACTTCACTGGTCTGAGGGACAATAACGTCAATTGGAACGTAGCACGGTGTCCCTGGAGTATTAATAATAATACCTTACCTGTACTCCCTATACCACCATCAAAAAGGAGGAGAACCAAAATGGACAGTCCCTGCATTTGAATGTTTACTCTTAATGAAAACAACAAGATGTTTACAGACGTAAATTATAACGGGTTAGTCAAGTTGTGTAGAAGTTTGCACAGATGCTTGGTTCTAAAAGGTCATCATATATCGGAGTATTCAAACCTCCCAAAAGTCACTCGAACCTTCCCTGTATGCCTGCATCCCCCTTCGGCACAGTGGTTCGAGGAGGTTCGGTAAGGTCAAACCACCCCAAACTCAATCGAAGCTTCCCTGTAGGCCTGCTTCCCCCTACATGACAGTGGTTCGAGAAAGTTCTGTGCCGTTGAACCTTTCTGAACCGACTCCAAACTTCCCTTCCAACCAGCTTCCCCATCATCGCAGTTGTTTGAGGAGGTTTGATGTGGTCGAACCACCCCAAACTAGCTAACTCAAAACTTCCCTGTAGCCCTGCTTTCCCTGCAGAAAAGTGGTTCGACAAGGTTTGCTGTGGTCGAACTACCCCGTACTCACTCGAACTTGCCCATGCCAGCAGACCTGCTTCCCTTTGTGACAGTGGTTCAAAGAGGTTCGGTGTAGTCAAACCACCCCAAACTTACTCGAACCTGCCTGTAGGCGTGCTTCTCTCTTTATCACATTGGTTCGAGGTCGAACCTCCCTGAACTCACTCCAAACTGCCCTTCAGGCCAGCTTCCTCCTTCATCATAGTGGTTCAAGGGGGTTCAGTGTGGTATAACTACCTCAAACTCTCTTCAACCTTCCCTGTAGGCCTGCTTCCCCATTCGTCACAGTGGGTCGAGGAGGTTCGGTGGGGTCGAATCACCCCAAAGTCACTCCAATGTTTCCTGTATGCCTCCTTCTTCCTTCGTCACAGTATTTTGAGGAGTTTCAGTGTATTCGACCTCTCACTCGAATCTTCCCTGTATGCCTGTATCCCCTTCATCACCGTGGTTTAATGAGGTTCAGTGAGGTTGAACTGCCAGTAACTCACTCGAATCTTGCCTGTATGCCTGCATTCCCCTTCTACACAGTGGCTTAATGAGGTTCAGTGAGGTCGAACTGCCAGTAGTTATCTCACTCGAACCTTCCCTGTAGGTCTGCTTCTCTCTACATCACTGTGGTTCGATAAGGTTCGGTGACCCTCCCAGATCTCACTCCAAACTTCCCTTCACGCCAGCTTCCCCCTTCATCACAGTGGTTCGAGGGGTTTAGTGCTGTCATACCAGCCCGATCTCATTCTAACCTTCCCTGTATTCCTGCTTCCCATTCGTCACAGTGATTTGGTGTATTCGAGCCTCCCTGAACTCATTCAAACCTTTCCTGTATGCCTACACCCCCCTTCGTCATAGTGGTTCGAGGAGGTTTGGTGAGGTCGAACTGCCACAAACACACTTGAAGCTTACCTGTAGGCCTGCTTTCTCCTACACCACAGTGGCTCAAGATGGTTTGGTGCACCCTGAATTGACCCAACCAGCTTCCCACTTCACCACAGTGGTTCGAAGAGGTTCGATGTAGTTGTACCACCCCAAACTGACTATAAACACCCATGTACTCTTGCTTCCCCTACAGAAAAGTGGTTCGAGGAGTTTTGGTGTGGACGAACCACCCTACACTCCTTGAACCTGCCCAGTAGTTCAGCTTCTTCCTTCATGACAGTCGTTCAAAGGGGTTCAGTCTAGTTAAACCACCCTGAACTGGCTCAAAGCTGCCCTGTAGTCCTGCTTCCCCTGCAGGAAAGTGATTCGAGGGGTTTTGGTGTGGTCAAACTACTATCCGAGTCTACCTAAAAGCGTTGAAGTGACAAAGTGCAGACTGGAGTTGTAAATTATGTAATGCTGATGTCATGTCTCCTTGTCAGGTGTCTATTAGTCTGAGTCACTGAAACACCCATGATCAGGTGTTTTCACTCCTGCATTGACGGACTAGCTTAGAGACTTACAATGATGTGATTCAAAGAGGCCAGTTTTTACTTCTACATGTGTCGTATCCCTTAGGTAGTGTAACATTATTTACAGCTGTATATAAGGCATACTGTGCTTAGGTATACCAAATGTCGATACATAAATTAAAATATTATAACCAGCTAGCTAAGAAGTTATTATTGCCTAAAACAATACATGTAGTTCATTGTCTCTGGAAGGCTATAGGTCATAGCCAGTTTTCAGTGCAATCATTGGCCACTGGTACCGGTGAAAACATACTCCCCTGAAGCTGGGTCTTGAGAGAGGTTCACCACTAACCCACATGGGAACTTATCAAGATCAAAAGTTGTTGGAGAACCAATGACGTTAATGGGGTCGAATATCTTTCCAATTCTTTCCTTAACCACTGCAAATGACAGACTATTATGCAATTGAAATTGTACCTCCGTACCAGGTTGCACATCTGGCTGAACCACCAGCAGAGCATCATCCTTGTACAGACCAATGTTGTACACTCCATCGCAGGGAGATTTGGCGGCATTTTTCACCACAAAATATCCGTCGGGGCTTGACTCTGCAGAAACTGCAATCAGAAAACAACACAATGTACTAAATAATTCAAGTATATTGTACTGTGTACCCTTCCGTATATCAGTCTGTTCTGTACATTGTGTACACATTCCTTAAGAATAATATGTACACACAATTACTACTGATTGCAAAACTACAGTTCACTGCGTGGGGCATGCAGCTTTGTTCAACACATGCACCAGGCTAGAAATAAAAAATAAGCACGCTTTGTACCTTTGATCCACCCACGTAAAACACTAATGTAGTAGTCACGCTCTTAATCATTATGCGCCTGCCACCAGTTTTGCCATATTTGGCGACAAACGCCAACTATCATAGAAACAGCCAATCACCGAATCGTACTGAAGCTACATAAGAGCAGCAACTGATAACATAGATAATTTTAATGAGGTACTAGCGTTCACTGTACATGTACACGCAGCTGTGCTGTAACTAGGACGAGGCAAACCTCAGTTATAGCATGCAGCAGCTGAAAAACGCACCTTTTAATACAGCGGCGTTGAAAGCGCTATCTTGTTTAATCTCCCAAGTGCTTCCCGGTTGAGCTGGGAACGGTCCCATCGTAAACTTTACATTGTCTTCAGCGTAGTAGGCTCCGACTCCAGTACTTGCGGGATACACAAATTCAGCCTTTGTTTGAGCAACCAGGACACGCCATGCTACCTTCGAACCCGTCTCGTAAACGACCACCTGGAAGTTCACAGCGCCAGTACCGTTGATGTAGGTAATGGGAATGTCTTGCGCTGGATCAGACATTTTGATCTACGAACGCGCCGTGAACAATAGCTATACAGATGTACACCACTAAGACGTCGTGCAAATTGGAGTACTTTATTATCTGAACAACAGGAAGCTCCCATAAGTCAATTATTGACGTAGTCACGCGTGACGTGCGACCTCCTCTGATGCGAGACGTGCGAGGGTAGTGTAATGAAGAGTGGGCGAATAGTGTAATGAAGAGCTGTCCCAGGCCAAAGGTCACATGGAGGGAGGATGGTCCAATCCTCACTGGCTGGGTTGTACTGGAAGATGAGGCTATTATACCGCTACCACAAGCACCTTGATCCGAGTCCAGTCAGGGGACATACTCTATACTCTTTTTTTTTTTTTCTTACCGAAAGAGCAGTAGTCGTATGTAGTAAATAACACTCTGCTGGCGCAGCATTTTTTTGTTACTTCAAATTATGCCAGTACTGGAAACAGTTCCGGTTTCGGGGTCTGAAATGCAGTTTCTGGTGCCGGTGCACATAGCTAATACTCATCCCAAGCCTCAATTTTTTTTAGCCTTTTATTTTTGGCGTACAGTGTTGCCATGATGAGGTTATTGAAAGCCAACATTAATTCGTGATACTAAGAAGAGTAAATCCTGGTCAATCTATGATGAATAGGATGCATGGTGTAGCTAGGTAGCCAGCACCGCTCCAGTGAGTCCAGTCGCTCTTGGTGACGTCCTCTGGAGACCTTACGTACGAAGTCTGCCTGTGTCTGTGAGTGCCAATAGTTTAAGCATTACAGCAGCAAGATGAGTGTTACTAAAAACTATAAAATGTAAATATATTATGCTAATAATGGTAAATCCAAGAAAAATACTTGGTTGCTAGCTATAAGTTATGCATGCAGTTCACCCCGAATCTCACATTACTATGGTAGCGAGCTAAATTATAGTTGTTAATAGATTTGGGCCTACATCTGGATGCCCTGAAGTATAAGATGTGAGAAATTAGCTGAATAGAAAATGTTTCCTTTCCTGCTAATTGCAGCCTGGCAGCCGTACAAATTAAAGGCACCGCTCAACACTACTGTTGCACGCGTAAGTACTGTGTACGGCAGAATTTCCTTGAATAATAAGGACATACAACACTATTGACTTGCAGGTGCTCTGCTGCCTTTGCTTTGGCTTGTAGCTCGCTCTCATGTGTCTGGAGAGGTGTTGGCTGCAGAATTAGGGTGCTAGAGTGGAGTGTGTGCATGTGTTTGTGTGTGGTGTGTGTGTGTGTGTGTGTGTGTGTGTGTGTGTGTGTGTGTGTGTGTGTGCGTGTGTGTGTATGCAAGCACTGCAAGGTGAGAGTTTAGATGGGCTGAGGGCCACTCAGTTACGTGATATGGTAGCGAAACAGGGAAGGGACAGTCCAACATCTGTATATATGATCATGCCTGTGTGTTCATTGTTGGTTACTATAGGCCACTGGAAGCAGTGCAACCAGTGACGCTCTAGTCTCCTCCAGCTTGCTGTACCACACTATACCTGTGTCGCACTGTGCATGATGGGGGTGGGTGGATGCCTAACTGATTAAGATGACTGATTTGGGAAGATGTCCAATGCTAATTTTAAGAGAACTAATTCTTGAAAACTAAACAACCAGCTAGCTAAGTATTGAGTAAAACACCACTGTCCATTTTATTGTCTTTGAAGGGTTATCTATCAGATCAGTCATATAGCTAATTAAATTTCAGTGTAGTAACTAGCTGCTGGAGAAAATGTACTTCCCTCCCTAGGCCTCTGGCTCTTTAGTGAGGGTCACCACTAACCCACACGGGAACTCTGTGGGAGCCAGAATGTGACATCATAGCGGAAAATGTCTTTAGAAGATGTCATTTTGTCTTTTGGGACCACTCCAAACAACAACCTTGGCTGTAATTGAAAATTCACCTGGTCACCGGGAGGCACATCCAGTGCTGAACCACCAGCAGATTGCCATTCTTGTACAGACCATGCAATGTACTTTTCATTACTACTTGAACAACAGCAGCAGAAACATTGTTTTTCACCACAATAGCTCCATCAGGTTTGGGATCATGGTCAGAAAGGCAACACAATGAATGCAGCCCCAAACATTAACTGCACAATAAACTGAGACCACTATATAATAGCTACTTATACTTAGACCTGCATGTATTTTGTGCTGATTCTACTCAGTATAAGCACCCTAGTTTCCGTGCTTGACGTAGGCCTCAGAAACCACCAGATGCAACGTTTATTGATTGAAATCTCCTCGGGAAGCATGCTGGTGTCAGGACATAGATCATGCAGATATAGTGCTATTATATAGACACCCACATAAACTCTGGAGTACATGTAACGGTACTTCTATTCGGAGACTGCACATTTTTGTGGTACTGTGTCAGATAGACCGCACCCACTCGTGTGTTATGCGCTATAACCCACTTGTTTACATTTATCCCTCGGCTTCGCCTCGGGATAACCGCAAACTCGTGGGCTACATAACCGCATAACCCACTCTTTGTATATGCTATACGTAGCTAATGTCAGACTTGTTTATCAAGACTATGTACATGTACATGTGACATGTAATGGCATATCACGACTGGTGGATCCGCCCACTCTTCATTATACTACCCTTGCACGTCAGTAATATTATGGTCACAACTTCCTGCTGTTCATATAATGAAATACTCCAATTTGCACGATGTTTTGGTGTAGACTAGCTATTGTTCACGACGCGTTCGTAGATCAAAATGTCTGATCCAGCGCAAGACATCCCTGTTACCTACATCAACAGTACTGGCGCGGTGGACTTCCAGGTGGAACCTTAACCAACGACTACAATATCCGTAGAAAAACGAGTACAACTTCCGGGTCCACCGGTACAAGACATCTCTGTTACCTACATCAACAATACTGGCGCGGTGGACTTCCAGGTGGTCGTTTATGCGACGAGTTCGAAGGTAGCATGGCGTGTCCTGGTTGCTCAAACAGAGGCTGAATTTGTGTATCACGAAAGTACTGAAGTCGGAGCCTACTACTTTCAAGACAATGTAAAGATTACGATGGGACCGTTCCCAGCTCAACCGGGAAGCACTTGGGAAATTGAACAAGATAGCGCTTACAACGCCGCTGTATTAAAAGAAGGTGCGTCTTTCAGCAGCTGTATGCTATAACTGAGGTTTGCCTTGTCCTAGTTACAGCACAGTTGCGTGTACAGTGAATGCTATTACCTCATTATTAGTTGCTCTTTTATAGCTTCAGTACGATTCGGTGATTGGCTGTTTCTATGATAGTGGCCGTTTGTCGCCAAATATGGCAAAACTGGCAGCAGGCACATAATAATTAAGAGCGTGACTACTACATTAGGGTTTTGCGTGGGTGGATCAAAGGTACAAAGTGTGCTTATTTTTTATTTCTAGCCTGGTGCATGTGTGCTACCCCCAGTGCACTGTGGTTTTGCAATCAGTAGTAATTGTGTGTACACATTAGAAAATTAACTCTAATGGAATGTGTATAGGCATGTAGTGCTCAAGGTACAGAACAGACAGTGATGCAGAAAGGTCATTATAGAAAACAGCACTTAGTTATAATGTGGTCGTTTGTCGCCAAAAATAGCAAAACTGCATTGCACTGTGGTTTTGCAATCATTAGTAGTTGTGTGTACACATTATCCTTAAGGAATGTGTACGCAATGTACAGATCTATAACAGGCTGATTTAGAAGGGTACACAGTACAATGTACTTGAATTATTTAGTGCAAAATATTGTGTTGTTTTCTGATTGCAGTTTCTGCAGAATCAAACCCCAACGGAAATTTTGTGGTGAAAAATGTCGCCAAATCTCCTTGCAATGGAACGTACAACATTGGTCTGTACAAGGATGATGCTCTACTGGTGGTTCAGCCAGATGTGCGCATCGGTACAACAGTGCAATTTCAATTGCAGAATAGTCTGTCGTTTGGAGTGGTTCAGGAAGTAAGTGCTGGAAATATATTCAACCCTGATAACGTCAAGTCTCCAACAAAGTTTGATCTCGATAAGTTCCCATGTGGGTTAGTGGTGACCCTCTCTCAAGACCCAGCTTCAGGGGAGTATGTTTTCACCGGTACCAGTGGCGAATGATTACACTGAAAACTGGCTATGGCCTATAGCCTTCCAGAGACAATGAACTACATGACTAGTGTTTTAGGCAATAATAACTTCTTAGCTAGCTGCATGGATATAATATTTAATTTATGTATGTTTCTTATTGACATTTGGTATACCTAAGCACAGAATGCCTTATATACAGCTGTAAATAATGTTACACTACCTAAGGGATACGACACATGTAGAAGTAAAAACTGGCGTCTTCGAATCACATCAATGTAAGTCTCTAAGCTAGCTGTATTTACCAAATAGCATGCTACGAGTCTGTCAGTGCAGGAGTGAAAACACCTGATCATGGGTGTTTCAGTGACTCAGACTAATAGACACCTGGTTGACTCTTAGTCTGAGCCTCCATCATATCCACAAGGATCGATGTACCATAAACTCTGGGGTATAAATACCCATCAAATACAAGTACCCATTAAACCCGTTGCTGTCCACTTCCTGAATAGTAGTACCCATGCAGAAAGTACACAGCTGCAGCGAATATAGCTAAGTACCCTTCTGGCAACTAAGTAAACTGGGATGTACATAATTAAATAAGGTTGCTAGGAATGTAATTAATTCAACGTAAAGCAATCTTAGGACAGCCACGCGTTCCGGTTGGTAAAAAGCGTCATTAACCTTTCATAACAGAATTACAATAGCCCCTTTACCGCTATTACGTCATAACAATTTTTTTTTTTTTTTTTTTTAGCGCGCGTAGAATATATAAATCATACAATACAATACAATACAATACAATACAAAAAAACAAAAAACAAAACAAAAAAAACAAAAAAAAAAACAACAATTTATATTGCGTACGCGTGTGGGGGGAAAGTGCGTACTAATTGGAATTGAAGATTTCGTTGTCAGACTAGCGGGCGTTTTCGAGCTTTTGTATTTGCAGTGGAAGACAAATTTGCAGGTTTATTGTAAGTGTTATATGAGTGTATAGTGATAGCGTGGATAATTTGAATTAAAATGACCATTGGTGGTTTGTAGATTATAGGTACATTGTAGGCCGTGTAGGCTGGTCAGTAGCTACTGTGCTGTGAGGAAGTGAGTATTAAAAGCGAGATTACGAATTGAGAAAGTTTTGTGGACTTAAGACCTTGAAATGCCCAAGAATTGGGCCATTTCTGGTTGTAGGAGCAGGTCTAACAAGGAAGGAAGTGCATCCGTGTCATTTCATCTGAGGCATATAATTAAGTGGCTTGTAAGTATCGAAAGTCACTGGCATGCTTTGCCTTTTTCTGTTTTTTTTTTTTCTGCTGGTCAAGGATCTTGTAAGTCTCATGGTTGGGTGCATATTTAAATTAGCTCACTGCTATTTTTAAATTAGACTAAGTACCTGTGCATAGTAAATGCATAAACCTTTCATTGAGAAAACAGAACAATATCAAAAAGTCAAAACATCTTTTTTTTACAGTGACAGCAAGTACATCAACACCAGCAATGCCAATGTCGACTACTGACATCCCCATCAAATACATCAATGATACTGGTTCTACTGATTTTTCAGTAGTAGTGTTCACGAAGAACTTCAGTGTTGATACTCCTAAGACATACTTTGCAGCCTGGGAAGTTATCCGCGTCCAAACTTCCTCTGGATTTGTATATCCTATAACAACTTCTGTTGGAGCATCATATCAACATCATGATCAACACAACACGATGGGTCCCTTTGGTGCTGAGCCGGGATCAACCTGGGAAATTAATCAGAATAATCCAGCAACTGCTCCTCTTATAATGCCAGGTTTGTACGCATGCAGTGCGACCAATCATCGGATGTGTTACTGTAAATTAGTGGTCTGGTGTGCTTGCATGCGTCATTGGCCAAAATTGATTACAGTCAACTCTCTCTTAACGGACGCTCCGAATAGCGGACTCACACGTTATAGCGGACACAGCTCCATGCACGGATTGATTTCCCTATATTAGTATACAAAAAAAACTCCCGACTAACGGACTCTCTAGTTTCCGGACAGCGGACACTTCAGATTGAACACTGTAGTACAATACAATGATAGTCGTTTCCTGGCTAACAGACAGTGGGCGGGGCATAACAATCAATGCATGCATATCGCATGTACAATTTATTAATAAGTATGTACAGTCAATCTACAAACTTGAATCACTCTCTCTTGAATCACAAAGGTTCTCTCTCTTAAATCACAAAAGTTCTCTCTCTTGAATCACAAAATTTCTCTCTCTTGTGGCTGTGACACCATGACTCATTCTGACTCGCGCTCGACTAGCTCTATAGTCTATACTGTACTGCTTTGATACACTGACGTAGAAATTGCGCCATTTGAATTGGAAACCGTAAGCACGTGACTAATCTACCCGGTATTAGTGCTGATAATCATACACAGACTACAATTGATCAATACTTTTCATAATTTTGAACTGTTGAGTCATTGAATGCTTATATTAAAGTTATTTTAACATCATTTAAGCATGAATTTTTTAAAACTCCCCAATAAAGGACACTCTCTAAATAAAGGACAAAGGCTGTCGTACCAAAGTGTCCGCTATTTGGAGAGTTGACTGTATGACTAGTTCTGTGAACCAGTCTCCTATACGCACTGTGTGTTTCTTGGCAAAGTATACTACGAGAGCTTGCCTGCGGACATTTATGCCACATGCCTTTATATCTAACATAGCTAACTATACTTTACCGTAGATTGGGAAACTTTCGCATATATTTTTTTTGCGGAAGAAATATTTGCGCGATTAATTTTCGCCACGTGGTGAAAAATTGAGTGTGGGTTAAACACATATATATCCCACTCACCCTTGTTACTTAGGTTACTAGAAGTCGTTATGAGTCATATTGACTTCCCTTTAGGTAAAAGGCTGGTATAACTCATACCGACTTCCCTTATAGGGTAACAATTTCATCCAATCAGACTATCATGCATTTATACAATATTATACTGCATTATGTGTAGCTGTACTTTACATGCATGCATTCAGGCACAATATTTAGCATATACATAATACATTATAGTTAGCGTGAGTTACTGAATAGGTTCAATATAATAATGGCAGCAATGAGCGTGTCAATATATCCACCTCAGTGTGTCTGTAACTGTAAAAGCGGGTGGGAGGGGCTCAATACTGTCTTCCGAGTGGAGAAGCTCTGAATTAACCCCTGGACAGGCGGTCCAGTCGCACATAACGAGGCAAGACGGCGAGTAAGGACTAGCGGCCTCAGCTTCTTCCATTATAAAGCCAGAATGTGAATCGTTGCTACGTGCTAACGTTGCTATAGTTCGTGGCCCCCGTGGACTGACCAATCAGATGGGATATATAACACTAACAGTACAGTTGTCAGGGATTTATGGCTATGTAAACAAACCTCGTCCTCGGGCTATCGCCCTCAAACTCTGTTCGTTTACTGCCATGAATCCCTGACAACTGTACTATAACTATAACTTTAGACGACAAAATTTCCCGATCTAAGGTACATGTATTGTTTGTCATAATTTTGCCTTATCTGTTGAAATTCCATTCCTCTCCACACAGTTCCAATAATGTAGACCTTGAGTTATGCTTGACTAATATTGGCCATTGGCATGCATACTATAGAAAGGCCAGCACCACCTTTTGCTCTCCCATAGAAGCTCATGTCTCCCATTATAATATTATAGCTAGCGATGTATATCAGCACATTGATGCAGGATATGGTTTTCCTTGCAGTGGCTGCTGTTCCCAATCCCAACAATACTATCGTGGTGAAGAATACACCTCCTCTCGGTGGTGCATGGTCCGGTCGAATGTACGATGTCTCTCTGTATAAGAGTGGTAAGGTATTGATAACCCAGAAAGATGTGCACGTTGGCAGCCAAGCTATCTTAGAGCTGAAGCCAGAACTTTTCTTTGGAGTTGTTCACAACCTACAAGTTGGAGACATATTTACATCTCTCAACAAAACCGAAGCGCCTACAGCTTTTGACCTCAGCCAGTACCCCAATGGCCTGATGGTGACCCTCACCCAGGAGCCAGTTGGAGGCCAGTACACGTTTATAGGAGGACAAATGCCAGCACCTGAATATGGAAGATGTGAGCATCGTTTAAAGGCTAGTCTTTGAAACCCTATAGCTAAAACTACATTACTGACTTATTCTTTTTGTTAAATAGTTTGATTGTAGATTGAAACACACAATAGCTATTGCTCATAATTGTGTTATGAGTTGGTCACCATGCATGCAGCTGTTTCTTCTGTGCTGTGGACTAATATATGGATATACTGCACACCGAGCTACAGTGGACTGTATACTCCTAGCTGCTTGTGGTAAAGTATCACTAATATAATATTCAGAAGGTCCTGGGTTTAATCCACAGCTGGGTGGCTCCCTCCCGTTTTCTTTTTTCACACAGCTTTTCATCTCGAGTTTGCAATGGTACACAATTTACTTTCACCATGCACATGCAATGATGCACTGATGACAGAAAGGGCATATCTAGCAGGTAGCATGGGCTGCTAAACTCCATGCTCCCATTCTAGTTTGTAGTGGTACACCTTGTATGACTGTACCATGTACCGAACGCTCTACTCTGAAGAGCTCCCCTTAGAGCAGTCCCAGGCCAAAGGTCACATGGAAGGAGGATGGTCCAATCCTCACTGGCTGGGTTGTACTGGAAGACGAGGCTATATACCCCTTCCACAAGCACCTGCATCCGAGTCCAGTCAAGGGACATACTCTTTCTTTCAAAAGAGTATAATTTTTATTTCGTACCGGAAGAATAATAGTCGTACGTAGCGAATAACACTCTGCCGTTGCAGCATTTTCTTGTTACTTTAAATTATGCCAGTACCGGAAACAGTTTCGGTTTCGGGGTCTGAAATGTAGTTTCCAGTGTGCGCATAATCCTCATCCCAAGCCTCACTTTTTATTCAGCCTTTTTTCTTGGTCGTACAGTGTTGCCGTTATTGAAAGCAAACATTAATTTGTGATACTAGGAAGAATAAATCCTGTTCTTAGGAGACCTTACGTACGAAATCTGCCTGTGTCTGTGGGTGCTAATAGTGTAAGCATTACAGCAGCAAGATGAGTATTACTAACCATTACAAAATGTAAGTGTATTATGCTAATACTAGTGGTAAATCCAAGAAAAATGTTTGGTTGCTAGCTATAAGTCCATGCAGTTCACCCCGAATCTCACATTACTAACTAGCCATTTCAAGCCCATTTGCTTTGGTTTTTATGTATGTGGCTTTGAATATTGAAAGGAGATTTGAAATGGTGACTGTAGTTGACCAGACTGTCATTAGGTGATGTATAAGGTTTATGTTATTATAGCTGTTAATAGATTTGGACCTATAATTGCTCCATCTGGATGCCCTGAAGTATAAGATGTGAAAAATTATATTAGCTGAATAGAAAATGTTTCCTTTCCTGCTAATTGCAGCCTGGCAGCAATACAAATTAAAGGCACCGCTCAACACTACTGGCCATTGCTGACTTGCCAGTGCTCTGCCTTCTTCCGAGTGCATGTTGTACACGAATGTGTACGGCAGAATATCCTTGAATAATAAGGACAAACAACACTACTGACACTCAGTGACGTGATATGGTAGCAAAACAGGGAAGGGACAGTCCAACATCTGTATACATGATCATGCCTGTGTGTTTATTGCTGGTTACTTGGCCACTGGAAGCAGTGCAACCACTGACGCTCCAGCTTGCTGTACCACACTATACCTGTGTCGCACTGTGCATGGGGGTAGTCTCGTGACCAAATCTAGACCATTGATTCAGAAACGGTGGTCTGGGATCATTTCTATGTCAAATTTGCTCTCAGACTGCCGTAATGAGATTTATTTATCCCTACGTACATGACGTCGACGTATTCTAATTCCTGCCACAGCTATGGATGCGGCAGGATAATTTGAAATAGCAATGATTCCAGACCACCGTTTTTTTTTGCGTGGTCTGGTCACAAGACTAACATGGGGGTTGGTGGACAGCTAGCTAACTGACAGAATGACTGAGTTGGGGAGATACCAATTCCGGAGAGGACATGTCCACAAGGAGGCACCGTGCAGATTCCTGATGACAACAGTACGTTAACCTTTTATTGTGCGGTACTGTAGTTTAGCTGCGATCTGGAAGAAGTTCAATATTACTGCTCAGTCTGAGAAGTATTCACAATAAAATTTCATCCTTCTGCCTATTTTGCTTTGTTGGGTAAAATTGATAGCCCATTTTGCTTGCATAAGTGTTTATTCTTTTGGTTGCCTATTTTGCTCAAAATTCTTCTAGCAGATTGTGATCCCTGACTATAGAAGTACAGTATTGCCTTGACATATAGTGGTCCTTGAATAATAAGGACACACAATACTACTGACTTGCAGGTGCTCTGCCTTTTTCCGAGTGTTGTATACATACATATGTGTTCAGCAGGAAGTCCTTGAATAATAAGGACATACAAGATCACTGACTTGCAGGTGCTCTGCTGCCCTCTTTCGAGTGTTGTATGTGTACAGCAGGATTACCTTGAATAATAAGGACATGCAACACTACTGGTCACTGCTGACTTGCCAGTGCTCTCGTTTCTTTTGAGTGTTACATGTGTACAGCAAGATTACCTTGAATAATAAGGACATGCAACACTACTGGTCTCTGCTGACTTGCCAGTGCTCTCGTTTCTTTTGAGTGTTACATGTGTACAGCAAGATTACCTTGAATAATAAGGACATGCAACACTACTGGTCTCTGCTGACTTGCCAGTGCTCTCGTTTCTTTTGAGTGTTACATGTGTACAGCAAGATTACCTTGAATAATAAGGACATGCAACACTACTGGTCTCTGCTGACTTGCCAGTGCTCTCGTTTCTTTTGAGTGTTACATGTGTACAGCAAGATTACCTTGAATAATAAGGACATGCAACACTACTGGTCACTGCTGACTTGCCAGTGCTCTGCCTTCTTTCGAGTGTTGCATGTGTACAGCAAGATTACCTTGAATAATAAGGACATGCAACACTTCTGGTCACTGCTGACTTGCCAGAGGATCTACAACCAATCACCATCAGAGGGACTCCATTGAGGCTGTGTCTAAGTTTAAGTACATGTACCTTGGTTCAGTTGTGGAGGTGCAAGGAGAAGTGCTGAAGGCCGGACGCGGAGAGCAGGATTGCCAAAGCATCACTGTGCGGAGTCTGACCTATTATCCAGAATAGCAGTCTGTCCCGGAGGAAAGTATATCGTGCTGTGATCCTGGGAGTATTACTATATGGGGCTGAGGCATGGGTGAATAAGAGAGTTGCCACAAGGAAACTGGAGTCCTTTATCAACAGGTGTCTTAGGTGCATCCTCGGCATCACCAAAGCACAGCAATGCATTGGTCGTATCACCAGTGCTGATGTCAGGAGGAGATTTGGAGTGGAGGAGATTCTCAAGGATGTGGTGGTGGCCACGTTGGCTGGGTCATGTTGCTCACATGGATGACTCTCGTTTGCCTAATAGGCTGTTGTTTGGCTGCCATGGCTACCACAGTGGGGACCTGCCCATGAAGCGATGGAGTAAGGAAAGACTTGAAGCATTTTGGAGTAGATGAAAACAGCTGGTTTCGTGTGGCGAAAGACAGAGGACAGTGGAGGGCTACATGCAAAGAGGGTCTCAAGGTACGTACTGAATATTCACTGCCAAAATGCTTACTTAAAGCAACGAATGAAGCGGTTAGTACAGTTGCAGTGAGTACTGTACTAGCTCAGACTCAAATTGTTTATGCCCTACTTCAAACTCTTGTGTACCAACAATTGTGTTGTAGAGTAATTCTATTATTGTGTGCCTGCATGTTAAATATTGGTGTGCATCTCATGCATTAAAATTATTAAGGCTGTTTCTGCCTTACCCTTGTATACTTTTCTGAGAATCAAGTAACATGTGTGGTTTCTAGCAGGAAAAGCACAGGAAAAGGTATTCAACCCCTCAAGTTAATTACATGTGTGGTTTCTAGCATAGGAAAAGGTATTCAATTCCTCAAATTATGTGTGGTTTCTATAGGAGGAAAAGCACAGGAAAAGGTATTCAACCCCTCAAGTTACATGTGTGGTTTCTAGCATGATAGGAAAAGCACAGGAAAAGGTATTCAATCCCTCAAGTTAACTACATGTGTGGTTTCTATCATAAGAAAAGGTATTCAATTCCTCAAATTATGTGTGGTTTCTATAGGAGGAAAAGCACAGGAAAAGGTATTCAACCCCACAAGTTACACGTGTGGTTTCTAGCATGATAGGAAAAGCAGAGGAAAAAGGTCTTCAAGTTACATGTATCGTTTCTTGCTGGTTACTAGGCCACTGGAGCAGTGCAACCAGTGATGCTCCAGTCTTCTTCAGCTTGCTGTACCGCACTACCTGTGTCGCACTGTGCATGGGGGTAGTATCGTGACCAAATCTAGACCATTGATTCAGAAACGGTGGTCTGGGATCAGTCTATTTCAAATTTGTTCGCAGACTGCTGTTTTTTGCGTGGTCTGGTCACGAGACTAGCATGGGGGTGGGTGGACAGCTAGCTAACTGACAGAATGACTGAGTTGGGAGGATGCCAATTCCGGAGAGGACATGTCCATAAGGAGGCACCATGCTGTTTCCTCACGATGACAGTGCGTTAACCTTTTATTGCGCGGTACTGTTACAGTATTTAGCTGCAATCTGAAAGCGCAGGAAGTTCATTATTACTGCTCAGTAGAAATATTCACAATAAAATTTCATCCTTCTGCCTATTTTGCTTTGTTGGGTAAAATTGATAGCCCAATTTGCTTGCATAATTGCTTATTTCTTTTGGTTGCCTATTTTGCTCAAAATTCTGCTAGCAAATTTTGTCAAGGCGTACTGGTGATCTCTGACTATAGAAGTACAGTATTGCCTTGACATATAGTGGTCCTTGAATATTAAGGACATACAACATTACTGACTTGCAGGTGCTCTGCCTTTTTCCGAGTGTTGTATATTATGTGTACAGCAGGATTACCTTGAATAATAAGGACACACAGGACCACTGACTTGCAGGAGTGTTGTATGTGTACAGCAGGATTACCTTGAATAATAAGAACGTGCAACACTACTGGTCACTGCTGACTTTCCAGTGCTCTGGCTTCTTCAGAGTGTTGTATGTGCTGAGCGTTGGAATTATTTTTCTGAATTACTGGTAACAAGGGTAACCAAGTAACTAGTACCTCCGGCATGTAATCCTATCTATAATGGTAGGGGAAAGTATTAGGAAAGGGGGTAACTAAAGGTATAAACTGGAGGTAACTAAAGGTAACTGGAGGTAACTGGAGGTAACTAAAGGTAACTGGAGGTAACTAAGGGTAATTGAAGGTAACTGGAGGTAACTAGAGGTAACTGGAGGTAACTAGGCAACTAGAGGTAACTAGAGGTAACTGGAGGTAACTATAGGTAACTAGAGGTAACTAGAGGTAACTGGAGGTAACTGGAGGTAACTACGTAGAGGTAACTGAAGGTAACTGGAGGTAACTAGAGGTAACTGGAGGTAACTAGAGGTAACTAGAGGTAGCAGGCAGGCAGGCAGGCAGGCAGGCAGGCAGGCAGACAGACAGACAGACAGACAGAACCAATAACCAAGCCTTAATTGAGCCACTACCGGAAACTACTTCTCAGACTCTGACTCCGGGTCTTGAATGGCTTCAGTATGCGCCAAGTATAATTATATTAAACGAACTTGAAGAAACTGAAATAAACATTTGTGTGACTCTGCAAAGTATAATACGACTCTCACTCTTCCTAACCGGTAAGAGCAGTGTGTTAATTTATTGTCATAATCAAGCTTTCTGAAAATAAATATCTTCATTCGTTTTGCTCTAGCGTATTTTTTGTATGAATTAGCTACTAGTACTGTTTCATCATGTATAGACATAATTTGCCGAGAACCGCAAAAACGGCAGTTACAATTGTGAGAGTAAACATTTAAGGCTAAAGATTTAAATACAAACCTTTCTTTGAGAAAACAGAACAAAAATAAACAGTAATACATATTTTCTTACAGCGACAGAGAGTACACTGATGGCAGCAATACCAATGACGACTACTGGTGACATCCCCATCAAATACATCAATAATACTGATACAACTGATTCTTCAGTAGTAGTGTTTACGAAGAACTTCTTTCATGATGCTCCTGAGACATACGTAGCCTGGGAAGTTATCTGCGTCCAAACTTCCTCTGAATTTGTATATCCTATAACAACTTCTGTTGGAGCATCATATCAGCTTGGAGATCAACACAACACGATGGGTCCCTTTGGTGCTGAGCTGGGATCAACCTGGGAAATTAATCAGGATGATCAAGCAACCGCTCCTCTTTTAAAGCCAGGTTTGTACGCATGCAGTGTGATCGATCGTCGGATGTGTCACTGGTACGGTACATGTATATTAGACTCCTGTACACATACATGTAGTTCCAATTGCAAGTTCCTGATACGATTAGCCCTTTGCGTGGGTGGAACAAAGGTACCGACAGGGCAATATATGCCGTGGAGCTTTGAGTACGCTCATATTGCCCTGCGGTTGGGGCAATATATATAGGTTATACGATGAAAGCGAGGGGTCTACGGGGTTTATAGCCCCGCGGAAACCGCTATAGACACCCGCGCGCGAAGCGCAAGGGTGTCTATAGCGGTTTCCAAGGGGCTATAAACCCCGTAGACCCCGAGGGTTTATCGTGTAAGGTATTTATACTATAACCAATCAGATCCGTTTCGCGTTAGCAACAAAACTAGCTAGCAACAGATACTTATAGATATTAAAAATTCAGAATGAGTGAGCTCTCAAGCTAGAGAAATGAAAGCCGCAAGCGGCAGCAGACTCTCGATACCGAACGATAATAATTATCACCGCCACTTAAATACTTACCAGCCTAGGCTCGTCGTCCGACGCATCCCGCATCCACTCTAACATTTATTAACAGCTGGTCACTCAAGAGGTCCTTTGTGCTACCTGAAGTATCACGGTTGCTATGCTCTAAATTGGTTAGATATCTCGTCCAATGGGATCTACGCGATTTAGAAACGAAATGAAAGCCGCAAGCGGCAGCAGACTCTCGATACCGAACGATAATAATTATCACCGCCACTTAAGTACTTACCAGCCTGGCTCGTCGCCCGACGCATCCCGTATCAAAAGTATACTGTTGTCTTATTTAATGCTCTATTGCTACTGGTACATGTACATTCAGTATTATAAATGTAATTTCAGTTACAGGGGGTATAAGTTGAATCACAAGTAGTATAAGTCATTTAGACACCTGGAAGTGACCAATCAGAATGCAGTATTTCATTGCAGTATAGTATAAAGTAATTTATACCACATTACATCATCAACAATAAAAATGATTGGCTAAAAAGTGTGGGTTATATAGGTTCATAACCCACACTTTTGCTACGTTGCTACGCAGCGAAGATTGTACGCATGCGCAACGTGGTATAAGTGAGATAGACCACACCCACTCGTGTGTTATGCGCTATAACCCACTTGTTTGCATTTATCCCTCGGCTTCGCCTCGGGATAACCGCAAACTCGTGGGTTATATAGGCGCATAACCCACTCTTTTGCGTGGTCTATCCTATACATATATTGCCCTGTGGTCTAGGACTTACTCACTGCACGCGCACCATCCAGCACTGATTACATAACAGTGACAGCTGATTACATAACAGTGACAGCTGATTACAACTTGCACACGCTCAGTGTTGTACTACCTCAAGCAGATAATTATATAGTTTTCATAAACAGTACACTCTATGGTAAAGATTTCAATGCTATTGTTTACCTAGCATCAGATAACTATACCAGATATTCTGAAGAAATAGTCTAACAGCCATGCCACATGTATATATACCGTTCCACTTCAAATCAGAACATGCAAGCATGCATATAGTCCCCATTTGTCATAATTTGGCCTTAACTGTACGTGTTGAAATTCCATTCCTCTCCACACAGTTCCAGAAAATTAATGTAGACCTCAAATAATGCATAACTAATGTTGGTCAATGGATTACATACCAGGCCAGCATCCCCTTTGCTCCCATAGAAGCTCATGTCTCCCATTATAGCTAGCAATGTATATCAGCACACAGAATCGAAATAGGTCATAATTTTCCTTGCAGTGGCTGCTGATCCCAATCCCAACAATACTATCGTGGTGAAGAATACACCTCCTCTCGGTGGCACATGGACCGGTCGAATGTACGATGCTTCCCTCTACAAGAGTGGTAAGGTTTTGGTAACCCAGAAAGATGTGAACGTTGGCGGCCAAGCTAACTTAGAGCTGCAGCAGCCAATACTTTTCTTTGGAGTTGTTCGCAACCTGAACGTTGGAGACACATTTACATCTCTCGATATAACTGAAGCGCTTACAGAGTTTGACCTCAGCCAGTTCCCCAATGGCCTGATAGTGACCCTCACCCAGGAGCCAGTTGGAGGCCAGTACACGTTTACTGGAGGACAAATGCCAGCACCCGAAAAATGCTGAAATGACCTGAAGATGGAAAAGATGTGAGCATCGTTTAAAGGCTTTTCTTTGAAACCCTGTAGCTAACTCAAACTACGTTTTTACTGACTTATTCTTTTTGTTAATGAGTTTGATTGTAAATTGAAACACAATAACTAAACTTGCTCATAATTGTGTTATGAGTTGGTCACCATGCAGTTATTCCCTATACATGCTGTGGGCTAATGCATGTACCAGATCCATACACCCTAGGGTGTATGGTTGCAGGCAACTAAGGCTTCAGGATAGCTTATGTTATGAGTTAGCAGTGCCTTTAAATTGTATGGCTGCCGAGCTGCAATTAGCAGGAAAGGGTACATTTTCTATTCAGCTAATTTTTCACATCCTATACTTCGGAGCGATTATAGGTCCGAATTTATTAACAACTATAATATAAACCTTGTGGATTAAAGCTGACATTAATGACAACTTGGTCAACTACTATAACAGTCACCATTTCAAATCTCCTTTCAACACACAGAGCCACATACATAACAAAATTAATGGGCTTCAAATGGATAACAGTAGCTAGCTAGCTACCATTACAGTAATGTGAAGTTCTGGGTGAACTGGATTTATAATAACCATGCATGCTTGGATTTACCATTAGTATAGCTAAATATTTAGCTAGTAACCTCCATCCCTACATCTTTTGAAATTTTTTTGAAATTTTTTCATTTCCCTGATCATGAGATTGCCAAAGCATCACTAGCTGTGCAGAGTCTGACCTATTATCCAGAATAGCAGTCTGTCCCAGAGGAAAGTATATCGTGCTGTGATCCTAGGAGTATTACTATATAACAACAGGTGTCTTAAGTGAATGCAAAGCACAACAGTGCATTGGTCGTATCACCAATGTGATGTCAGAAGGAGATTTGGAGAGGAGAAGATTCTCAAGGGTGTGATGATGGCAAGGGGCAACACTACTGGTCACTGCTGACTTGCCAGAGGATCTACAACCAATCACCATCAGAGGGACTCCATTGAGGCTGTGTCTAAGTTTAAGTACATGTACCTTGGTTCAATTGTGGAGGTGCAAGGAGAGGTGCTGAAGGCCGGACGCGGAGAGCAGGATTGCCAAAGCATCACTGTGCAGAGTCTGACCTATTATCCAGAATAGCAGTCTGTCCCAGAGGAAAGTATATCGTGCTGTGATCCTGGGAGTATTACTATATGGGGCTGAGGCATGGGTGAATAAGAGAGTTGCCACAAGGAAGCTGGGGTCCTTTATCAACAGGTGTCTTAGGTGAATGCAAAGCACAACAGTGCATTGGTCGTATCACCAATGTGATGTCAGAAGGAGATTTGGAGAGGAGAAGATTCTCAAGGATGTGGTGATGGCAAGGGGCTACGTTGGCTGGGTCATGTTGGCATGCTTGCATGGATACAAAATTAAGCTAAAGCCTTCTGGAGAGGACATGTCCATAAGGAGGCACCATACATTAAATTTTCGCATATATAGGAATGATGCCGATTGGGCTGGTAAGGGTGCCTGCATGGTGATAGCTCATGATCATTAGTGTGGAAGGGGCCAAAAATTTGTTGACCCGCCTCAGTTTCCATTTTGAGGCACTTTTAAACATGACTGAATGCTCTGATGCTGAAACCATATTACTTTGTGTCTCAAAATGCTTAAAATAGTCACCACCACCACTTTGTCAATCAATGTGACTACTAGCTATGTTATAGTAGCTTATTAGCTAACTATACATACACGGTGATGAAGACAGAAAATTACAATAGCTGGGAACTATTATAGCTAATAATTTGAAAATCTCCATCAAATTAATTTATGTTAGTGACTAAAGCAGAATGAAATATTGGTGGCATTGCATCACTCTCCCTTAGATTGACCACTTACTAGGTGATGAGTGGGTTAATTAATTAAATGACGTTGCCAGGACGTTTTACCAAATTGCAAGCTTAGGTTCTTAAATTGGCTGTAAGTATCTACCTAGCTAGCTAGCTCCGGCCATGGGCAAACTGATTATCTATGGACTACATGTAGCAACTACCAAACTCAATCTAGCTAACAGTAGTGAAATTTCTGGTGCAGCACTATTATCCATTGGGAAGTAAATTATTCCCAAACTTCACGACGACTCAGGCCATATATAGTGCTATACCAAAAGATTAATTTGTAACGTATATTTTCACTTGTAATGTTCGAAAAACGGCAATTTTATCTTGGCTACACCCACCTGTCTTGTAAAAGTGTATTTCCACTCAGGCCTTCAACATCGATCACTCACGAAATGTATCTCACATTTCAACAAACACACAATTAAACCTAAAGTCTCCAGCATAGACAGACAGACAGACAGACAGACAGACAGACAGACAGACAAACAGACAGACCCAATCTTAACCCCGCCGCTTGCGCACGTGGTAATAAGCCACTACCGGAAACTACATCTCGGACTCTGACCCCGGATCTGGAATGGCTTCCGTATGATATTACGCAAAATAAACTTGAAGAAAAAATAAACACTTGCGTGACTCTGCAAAGTATAATACTACTCTCACTCTTCCAGACCGGTAAGAGCAGTGTATTAGTTATTATTGTCATAATCAAGCTTTCTGAAAGTTAATGTCTTCATTCGTTTTGCTCTAGAGTATTTTTTTTGAATTACTGTTTCATCGTGTATAGACATTGCTGAGAACCGCAAAGACAGCTATTTCATCTGTGGGAACGGAAACATTTAAGGTTCTCGACTCAGTAAGTAGCCGCGTTTAATACTTAGAAAATTGGATATACTGCACGCCGAGCTACAGTGGATTAGCTATCTCGTTCCCAGGCTCTTCTGCCCAGTTTTATTTCGCACGGTCTGACCGCGTGCGTGCGAAGCGGCGAAAAAAAGCTGGGCAGAGGAGGCTGCAAACGAGGCTAATCTACAGCGCATGTATGCATAAATTGCGCAATATACTTAGTACAATCATAACAACGCGCTGTGTGTAGGGTTATTTTACAGCTCTTCCGTCCGACACTATTCAGAACGCGAAAGGTTACCTTCACTGGAGCTCAAGCTTTAACACATGCACTAGGCGCGATGTTGGCTCTCCGTGTGTTAGCAGCTGCCCCCCGGGCTGCAAGAATGTGCGGGGCCCCCCAGAGGCTGTTCACCCGCAAGTTCAGCCCCCTGGCAAGCCGTTGGTACAACAAACAGCCGGAGAAGAGTCCGATGATCACTAAGAGGATGAGCTCACAGTCAGGTCAGTGCATGACTGTATATTATGATTATTCTCACTTCTAAATTATAATTCACAACTTACTTTTTTCTGCCTTTTTAAAAAAATATCCGATATTAGCTAATTGTTAAAAAAAGGCAAAAAAAAAAAGTAAAAAAAGATTTTAAGTAAGAATTATTGGTAGAACTCCTGTTACCATAAGACCCTTATTGTATGCATGTCCGGATGCACATATATAATAAAACCACGCACTGTGTTGGCATGCATGCATGGATTACTTTGCCTTTTAATATCTGTTGGTCAAGGACCATTCAAGTCTAATTAGTAAATGCATAATATACCTTTCATTGAAAACCAAAACAAACTTAACAGTCAGAATATCTTTTCTTACAATGACAGAGAGTACACTGATGCCAGCAATACCAACGTCGACGACTGACATCGCCATCAAATATATCAACGATACTGGTTCTACTGATTTTTCAGTAGTAGTGTTCACGAAGAACTTCAGTGTTGATACTCCTGAGGTATACTTTGCAGCCTGGGAAGTTATCCGCGTCCAATCTTCCTCTGAATTTATATACCCTATATCAACATCTATTGGAGCAAGTTATCTGCTTGGTTATCAGTTCAACACGATGGGACCCTTTGGTGCTGTGCTGGGATCAACCTGGGAAATTAATCAGGATAATAAGGCGAACACTCCGGTTTTAAGTCCAGGTTTGTATACGCATGCAGTGTGATCGATCGTTGGATGTGCCCAAGAGCTTGCCTACGTACATAAAGTTTATAATGCCACATGTTTATAATAGCTTCATAGTTAGCTATTTATTGCTATATATTTGTCATTATTTGCCCTTAGCTTTTGGATTTCTGTGCTTGCATGCAAGTCCAACTTCCCTCTCAACACAGTCCCTGAAATATAGACCTTGAGCTCGAATTATCCATGGCTAATTGGCCAGTGGCTTGTATACCAGGCCAGCATCACCTTTGCTCTCCCATAGAAGCTCAATAATGACATGTCTCCCATTATTATAATAGCTAGTAATGTATATAATCAGCACGTTGAAGTAGGTCATGGTTTTCCTTGCAGTGACTGCTCTTCCCAATCCCAACAATACCATCGTGGTGAAGAATACACCTCCTCTCGGTGGTACATGGAGTGGTCGAACGTACGATGTCTCTCTGTACAAGAGTGGTAAACTGTTGGTGACCCAGAGAGATGTGCACGTTGGCAGCCAAGCTGACATAGAGCTGCAACCGAAACTTTTCTTTGGAGTTGTTAGCAATCTTCACATTGGAGAAGTATTTACATCTCTCAACATAACCGAAGCGCTTACAGAGTTTGACCTCAGCCAGTTCCCCAATGGCCTGATGGTGACCCTCACCCAGGAGCCAGTTGGAGGCCAGTACACGTTTACTGGAGGACAAATGCCAGCTTAAAATGACCCAAATATTGAAGATGTGCGCATTGTTTAATTCTTTGAAACCCTTTAGGTCGTAGCTAGTTTATTTAGTGACTTTTAATTTTTCTGTTTTTTAATGAGTTTGATTTTAGATTGAAACACATGCAATTATAGCTATAATTGCTTGTTTATAATAATTATGTTATGAGTTGGCTACTCATGCAGCTGCTTCCTCCTTTCTGTAGGTAGCTACCAGCTGTTTCCTCCATGCCTTGGGCTAATACTAGCTGTTTCCTCTACACTGTGGGCACCCCATTCCTTCATGCCTTGGGCTAATACTAGCTGTTTCCTCTACACTGTGGGCACCCCATTCCTCCATGCCTTGGGCTAATACTAGCTGTTTCCTCTACACTGTGGGCACCCCATTCCTCCATGCCTTGGGCTAATACTAGCTGTTTCCTCTACACTGTGGGCACCCCATTCCTCCATGCCTTGGGCTAATACTAGCTGTTTCCTCTACACTGTGGGCACCCCATTCCTCCATGCCTTGGGCTAATACTAGCTGTTTCCTCTACACTGTGGGCACCCCATATAGCTGACTAATGCACCTCTAGTTGTATCAGCCTAGCAGTGTGTGTGTGCATGTGGTTGCCAGGCAATTAATTAGGACTTTAGCGTAGCAAAGCTAACAGCTGTTTGTAATTTCACCTGTATATGGGTGGGTTACTATATAAGGTATATTATGTGCTCTGGCACAGTACATACTGTGGTACAATGAATCAGGTGATTTCTTACATCTTACTTCAGGGCATCCAGATCGTGTAATTATAGATCCAAATCTATTATCAACAACTATTAATTAACCCTACACATTACCTAATGACAGTCTGGTCAACTACAGTCACCATTTCAAATCTCCTTTCAATATTCAGAGCCACATACCAAAACAAATGGGCTTGAAATGGGCAAAGTAGCTAGCTGCCAAAGTAATGTGAGAGTTGGGAGAACTGCATGGACTTTATATAGCTAAAGATTTACGTACCATTAGTATAGCTTATATTATATTATAATTATGTTTAGTAACATTCATCTTGCTGACACAGTAAGCTGGCTACCTAGCTACACCATGCATCCTGATCACCATGGATCGACCAGGTTACTTCCTAGTATCCCAAATTAATGTTTGCTTCAAAAATCTCATCATGGCGCCACTGTACGACAAAAAAAAAAAGACGGAAAAAAAATTTGGCTTGGGGTGAGGCACTAGCGCACTACGCGCACACCGGAAACTACATGTCGGACCCCGAATGTTTCCGGTACTGGCATATTTAAAGTAACACGAAAACGCTGCGCCAGCAGAGTGTTATTCGGTGCGACTATTACTCGTACGGTAAGAAAAGAACGTTCTTTCTGAAAGAAACTTTCGGCGCTGCATTCCTTCAGTGAATGCACGCTGTAACTTCCACTGGTGTGACTGTAAAATTTATCAAAATTGTTTTCACCTTGTAGCTAAACAGACATCGCCGAAAACTGCAAGGACAGCGATTGCAACTGATTCCTGAAAAGAAACTCTCAGTAAGTAGCCGTTACTTTAATTTTTTAAAAAAATTGAATACGTGTAACTTTACAGTTACTGTAACTGTTTTTTTATTATTAAATTTTCCTGAACTTCACTTTAACATTTTGGCGAGTTTAATACTATTAGACCCTTACAATTAATTGTCAGACTGGGTTCATGCATTCGCAACTATATACGGTTCTTTCAATAGTTACTGTATCTTATGACACACACAGAACCCGAAAGGTCACAGGCGCGATGTTGGCTCTCCGTGTGTTAGTATCCGCCCCTCGGGCTGCAAGAATGTGCGGGGTTCCTCAGAGGCAGTTCACCCGCAAGTTCAGCCCCCTGGCAAGCCGTTGGTACAACAAACAGCCGGGGAAGAGTCCGATGATCCCTAAAAGCATGAGCTCAGGTCAGTGACTGCGCGTTTATTGTATATCTATCGAGTGGAGCTCTTATATTAATAAACTATAATAGTACTGCATAAAAACGTGTATAATAGAGAATTAATCTACAAGAGGTAGGTGTTATTATAATAAATACTGAAGGTATGGCACTTCCATGATGCCTGGCACTTCACATGCATGCAGGCACTGACATACAGCATTTGCATGATATATATACTGCAGCAATTGTCAGGACTACATGATTGTAAAATTACAAGTAAGTGTATCCTGACGTTTTTGACACACTCATGGCCTTTAAACTGACCACCAAGCATTCAAACACGATTTTCCTTTGTTACTATGTACTACATGGATTGATGTATATATGTGTTTTCTTACATTAACAGCTAAAACACTGTCGGCGGCTATGTCATCGGCTGTTACTAACATCGAAATCATGTACGTCAATAATACTGGTTCTACTGATTTCGCGACAGTGGTGTTCACAAAGAACTTCAACGTCAACACTCCTGAGGTAGTCTATGCAGCCTGGGAAGTCATTCGTGTCCAAACTTCCTCCAAATTTGTATACCCTATATCAACATCTATTGGAGCAACTTATCAACTTCGTGATCAACACAACACGATGGGACCCTTTGGTGCTGTGCTGGGATCAACCTGGGAAATTAATCAGGATAATAAAGCAACCACTCCGGTTTTACAGTCAGGTTTGTGTACAGCGTGATGTGTTACTACATTAATTACCTATTACCCAATTAGAATAATAAGCACTTCCAAGGTTTTCTTTTCTTGACTATAAGTTAGTAACTACAATTGGTTCACATAATACCATTCCAGAATACATAGGAGTGCATTGATAAATAGCTAAATGCCTGACACTGTATGATCGTACCAAATGAGGTAATGTTCTTCCTTGAATTGCAGTGAATGCTGTTCCCAATCCCAACAATACTATTGTGGTGAAGAACGTACCTCCTCGGGGTGGTACATGGACCGGTCGAATGTATGATGTCTCTCTGTACAAGAGTGGTAAGCTGTTGGTGACCCAGAAAGATGTGCACGTTGGCAGCCAAGCTGACATAGAGCTGCAGCCAAAAGTTTTCTTTGGAGTGGTTCGCAACATACAAGTTGGAGACGTATTTAAATCTCTCGACATAACCGAAGGGCTTACCCAGTTTGACCTCAGCCAGTTTCCTGGTGGCCTAAAGGTGACCCTTGACCAGGAGGCAGTTGGAGGCCAGTACACGTTTACTGGAGGACAACTCCCAGCTTAAAAACTGTTATACTTAATATGTGAATGTTGTTAGAAAGGCTGTTCATAATATAGCTAGCTTATATAGTCGCTTTTCTTGAGTTCAATCATTACAATGATCACTTTTGCTGTTTTATAGTTATGATTGATGAATGAATGCAGTTGCGAGTTACTTTGGAGTGTATTGTAACTATGCAGCTATGCATGTAAAAATGTTTATATACACATACATCTGTTGCCATTGTTGTTACAAATCAGATCTGGGAATCAGATAAGATATTCGATTACAGCACAATGGTCTGTTGCTACATCATATGGGTGTGTATCAGATTAAACCATGCAGGAATCCTTCCGAATCTCAGTCTTCCTGACTGAGTTTGGGTAGGAGACTATGGAGAAGCCAACTAAATCACAACCAAGCTAACACTGAGGTTGGATACTGGATATTTTTTTAAAAAAATGATCCGATGCCCTGGATGTATGTTCTATAGAACAGAAGTACATGTAAACTTGTAGGTATTTACTACTCTTACCAAGATGAGGGTGTGGCATAGCAGTTATAAATTGTGGAACGCAGGAGAAGCTGTGAAAGTTGGCTTTCAAGTCTGGGGTTACTACACTTTATCATTTGCCTCGTATACCTTAGTTAAAGCAACGAATGAAGCGGTTAGTACAGTTGCAGTGAGTACTGTACTAGCTCAGACTCAAATTGTTTATGCCATACTTCAAACTCTTGTGTACCAACAATTGTGTTGTAGAGTAATTCTATTATTGTGTGCCTGCATGTTAAATATTGGTGTGCATCTCATGATTAAAATTATTAAGGCTGTTTCTGCCTTACCCTTGTATACTTTTCTTAGAATCAAGTAACATGTGTGGTTTCTATAGGAGGAAAAGCAGAGGAAAAGGTATTCAATCCCTCAAGTTAACTACATGTGTGGCTTCTAGCATAAGAAAAGGTATCAAATTATGTGTGGTTTCTATAGGAGGAAAAGCAGAGGAAAAGGTATTCAATCCCTCAAGTTAACTACATGTGTGGTTTCTATCATGAGAAAAGGTATTCAATTCCTCAAATTATGTGTGGTTTCTATAGGAGGAAAAGCAGAGGAAAAGGTATTCAATCCCTCAAGTTACAGGTGTGGTTTCTAGCATGATAGGAAAAGCAGAGGGAAAAGGTCTTCAAGTTACATGTATCATTTCTAGCAAAAAAAAAGAAGTATTCAATTCCTAAGTAGTTACCATCTGGTAGCTATAGTCACTGGAAGCAATATTGCCTCCATGAAAATTATAAGAGTAGCTATGCCATGAACATTTGGCAAAGAACTCCCTGCAACTGAGCTAACCATTCCATTAAATAAAGTTTTTTCTGCAGTGCATGCAACACGTGTTCCAGGTCCTTTAGTAGAAAAAGACCACACCAAAATACTCATTCAGACCCGGCCAGCCCTGTTTAAGCTCAGTCTGCTTTGTGGCAGAAAGGCATCGCCTACAATAGGTGGCTTTCTTTCAAGTTTCAAGGTGTGTATGTGTGTGTGTGCATGTGTGTGTGTGTGTGTGTGTGTGTGTGTGTGTGTGTGTGTGTGTGTGTGTGTGTGTGTGTGTGTGTGTGTGTGTGTGTGTGTGTGTGTGTATATGTGTGTGTGTGAGCAAGCACTGCAAGGTGAGGGTTTAGTAATGCTCCACCCTCTAAGGTTGGGCCGAGGGCCACTCAGTGACGTGATATGGTAGCAAAACAGGGAAGGGACAGCTAGTCCTACGTCTGTTTACATGATCATGCCTGTGTGTTTATTGCTGGTTACTAGGCCACTGGAAGCAGTGCAACCAGTGATGCTCCAGTCTTCTTCAGCTTGCTGTACCGCACTACCTGTGTCGCACTGTGCATGGGGGTAGTCTCGTGACCAAATGTAGACCATTGATTCAGAAACGGTGGTCTGGGATCATTTCTATGTCAAATTTGCTCTCAGACTGCCGTAATGAGATTTATTTATCCTTACGTACATGACGTCGACGTATTCTAATTCCTGCCACAGCTATGGATGCGGCAGGATAATTTGAAATAGCAATGATCCCAGACCACCGTTTTTTTTTGCGTGGTCTGGTCACAAGACTAGCATGGGGGTTGGTGGACAGCTAGCTAACTGACAGAATGACTGAGTTGGGGAGATACCAATTCCGGAGAGGATACGTTCACAAGGAGGCACCGTGCAGATTCCTGATGACAACAGTACGTTAACCTTTTATTGCGCGGTACTGTAGTTTAGCTGCGATCTGGAAGAAGTTCAATATTACTGCTCAGTCTGAGAAGTATTCACAATAAAATTTCATCCTTCTGCCTATTTTGCTTTGTTGGGTAAAATTGATAGCCCATTTTGCTTGCATAAGTGTTTATTCTTTTGGTTGCCTATTTTGCTCAAAATTCTGCTAGCAGATTGTGTCAAGGACTACTTGTGATCCCTGACTATAGAAGTACAGTATTGCCTTGACATATAGTGGTCCTTGAATAATAAGGACACACAATACTACTGACTTGCAGGTGCTCTGCCTTTTTCCGAGTGTTGTATACATACATATGTGTTCAGCAGGAAGTCCTTGAATAATAAGGACACACAATACTACTGACTTGCAGGTGCTCTGCCTTTTTCCGAGTGTTGTATACATACATATGTGTTCAGCAGGAAGTCCTTGAATAATAAGGACATACAAGACCACTGACTTGCAGGTGCTCTGCTGCCCTCTTTCGAGTGTTGTATGTGTACAGCTGGACCACCTTGAATAATAAGGACATGCAACACTACTGGTCTCTGCTGACTTGCCAGTGCTCTCGTTTCTTTTGAGTGTTACATGTGTACAGCAAGATTACCTTGAATAATAAGGACATGCAACACTACTGGTCACTGCTGACTTGCCAGTGCTCTCGTTTCTATTGAGTGTTACATGTGTACAGCAAGATTACCTTGAATAATAAGGACGTGCAACACTACTGGTCACTGCTGACTTGCCAATACTCTGCCTTCTTCCGAGTGTTGTATGTGTACAGCAAGATTATACCTTGAATAATAAGGACATGCAACACTACTGGTCACTGCTGACTTGCCAGAGGATCTACAACCAATCACCATCAGAGGGACTCCATTGAGGCTGTGTCTAAGTTTAAGTACATGTACCTTGGTTCAATTGTGGAGGTGCAAGGAGAAGTGCTGAAGGCCGGACGCGGAGAGCAGGATTGCCAAAGCATCACTGTGCAGAGTCTGACCTATTATCCAGAATAGCAGTCTGTCCCGGAGGAAAGTATATCATGCTGTGATCCTAGGAGTATTACTATATAACAACAGGTGTCTTAAGTGAATGCAAAGCACAACAGTGCATTGGTCGTATCACCAATGTGATGTCAGAAGGAGATTTGGAGAGGAGAAGATTCTCAAGGATGTGGTGATGGCAAGGGGCTAAGTTGGCTGGGTCATGTTGGCATGCTGCATGGATACAAAATTAAGCTAAAGCCTTCTGGAGAGGACATGTCCATAAGGAGGCACCATACATTAAATTTTCGCATATATGGGAATGATGCCGATTGGGCTGGTATGGGTGCCTGCATGGTGATAGCTCATGATCATTAGTGTGGAAGGGGCCAAAAATCCGTTGACCCGCCTCAGTTTCCATTTTGAGGCACTTTTAAACATGACTGAATGCTCTGATGCTGAAACCATATTACTTTGTGTCTCAAAATGCTTAAAATAGTCACCACCACCACTTTGTCAATCAATGTGACTACTAGCTATGTTATAGTAGCTTATTAGCTAACTATACATACACGGTGATGAAGACAGAAAATTACAATAGCTGGGAACTATTATAGCTAATAATTTGAAAATCTCCATCAAATTAATTTATGTTAGTGACTAAAGCAGAATGAAATATTGGTGGCATTGCATCACTCTCCCTTAGATTGACCACTTACTAGGTGATGAGTGGGTTAATTAATTAAATGACGTTGCCAGGACGCTTTTACCAAATTGCAAGCTTAGGTTCTTAAATTGGCTGTAAGTATCTACCTAGCTAGCTACATGTAGCTCCGGCCATGGGCAAACTGATTATCTATGGACTACATGTAGCAACTACCAAACTCAATCTAGCTAACAGTAGTGAAATTTCTGGTGCAGCACTATTATCCATTGGGCAGTAAATTATTCCCAAACTTCACGACGACTCAGGCCATATATAGTGCTATACCAGAAGATTAATTTGTAACGTATATTTTCACTTGTAATGTTCGAAAAACGGCAATTTTATCTTGGCTACACCCACCTGTCTTGTAAAAGTGTATTTCCACTCAGGCCTTCAACATCGATCACTCACGAAATGTATCTCACATTTCAACAAACACACACAATTAAACCTAAAGTCTCCAGCATAGACAGACAGACAGACAGACAGACAGACAGACAGACAGACAGACAGACAGACAGACAGACCGACAGACAGACAGACAGACAGACAGACCCAATCTTAACCCCGCCGCTTGCGCACGTGGTAATAAGCCACCACCGGAAACTACATCTCGGACTCTGACCCCGGATCTGGAATGGCTTCCGTATGATATTACGCAAAATAAACTTGAAGAAAAAATAAACACTTGCGTGACTCTGCAAAGTATAATACTACTCTCACTCTTCCAGACCGGTAAGAGCAGTGTATTAGTTATTATTGTCATAATCAAGCTTTCTGAAAGTTAATGTCTTCATTCGTTTTGCTCTAGAGTATTTTTTTTGAATTACTGTTTCATCGTGTATAGACATTGCTGAGAACCGCAAAGACAGCTATTTCATCTGTGGGAACGGAAACATTTAAGGTTCTCGACTCAGTAAGTGGCCGCGTTTAATACTTAGAAAATTGGATATACTGCACGCCGAGCTACAGTGGATTAGCTATCTCGTTCCCAGGCTCTTCTGCCCAGTTTTATTTCGCACGGTCTGACCGCGTGCGTGCGAAGCGGCGAAAAAAAGCTGGGCAGAGGAGGCTGCAAACGAGGCTAATCTACAGCGCATGTATGCATAAATTGCGCAATATACTTAGTACAATCATAACAACGCGCTGTGTGTAGGGTTATTTTACAGCTCTTCCGTCCGACACTATTCAGAACGCGAAAGGTTACCTTCACTGGAGCTCAAGCTTTAACACATGCACTAGGCGCGATGTTGGCTCTCCGTGTGTTAGCAGCTGCCCCCCGGGCTGCAAGAATGTGCGGGGCCCCCCAGAGGCTGTTCACCCGCAAGTTCAGCCCCCTGGCAAGCCGTTGGTACAACAACCAGCCGGAGAAGAGTCCGATGATCACTAAGAGGATGAGCTCACAGTCAGGTCAGTGCATGACTGTATATTATGATTATTCTCACTTCTAAATTATAATTCACAACTTACTTTTTTCTGCCTTTTTAAAAAAATATCCGATATTAGCTAATTGTTAAAAAAAGGCAAAAAAAAAGTAAAAAAAGATTTTAAGTAAGAATTATTGGTAGAACTCCTGTTACCATAAGACCCTTATTGTATGCATGTCCGGATGCACATATATAATAAAACCACGCACTGTGTTGGCATGCATGCATGGATTACTTTGCCTTTTAATATCTGTTGGTCAAGGACCATTCAAGTCTAATTTTGGGTGCATATGTTCACTGCTATATAGTACCTGTGCATAGTAAATGCATAATATACCTTTCATTGAAAACCAAAACAAACTTAACAGTCAGAATATCTTTTCTTACAATGACAGAGAGTACACTGATGCCAGCAATACCAACGTCGACGACTGACATCGCCATCAAATATATCAACGATACTGGTTCTACTGATTTTTCAGTAGTAGTGTTCACGAAGAACTTCAGTGTTGATACTCCTGAGGTATACTTTGCAGCCTGGGAAGTTATCCGCGTCCAATCTTCCTCTGAATTTATATACCCTATATCAACATCTATTGGAGCAAGTTATCTGCTTGGTTATCAGTTCAACACGATGGGACCCTTTGGTGCTGTGCTGGGATCAACCTGGGAAATTAATCAGGATAATAAGGCGAACACTCCGGTTTTAAGTCCAGGTTTGTATACGCATGCAGTGTGATCGATCGTTGGATGTGCCCAAGAGCTTGCCTACGTACATAAAGTTTATAATGCCACATGCCTATAATAGCTTCATAGTTAGCTATTTACTGCTATATATTTGTCATTATTTGCCCTTAGCTTTTGGATTTCTGTGCTTGCATGCAAGTCCAACTTCCCTCTCAACACAGTCCCTGAAATATAGACCTTGAGCTCGAATTATCCATGGCTAATTGGCCAGTGGCTTGTATACCAGGCCAGCATCACCTTTGCTCTCCCATAGAAGCTCAATAATGACATGTCTCCCATTATTATAATAGCTAGTAATGTATATATTATCAGCACGTTGAAGTAGGTCATGGTTTTCCTTGCAGTGACTGCTCTTCCCAATCCCAACAATACCATCGTGGTGAAGAATACACCTCCTCTCGGTGGTACATGGAGTGGTCGAACGTACGATGTCTCTCTGTACAAGAGTGGTAAACTGTTGGTGACCCAGAGAGATGTGCACGTTGGCAGCCAAGCTGACATAGAGCTGCAGCCGAAACTTTTCTTTGGAGTTGTTAGCAATCTTCACATTGGAGAAGTATTTACATCTCTCAACATAACCGAAGCGCTTACAGAGTTTGACCTCAGCCAGTTCCCCAATGGCCTGATGGTGACCCTCACCCAGGAGCCAGTTGGAGGCCAGTACACGTTTACTGGAGGACAAATGCCAGCTTAAAATGACCCAAATATTGAAGATGTGAGCATTGTTTAATTCTTTGAAACCCTTTAGGTCGTAGCTAGTTTATTTAGTGACTTTTAATTTTTCTGTTTTTTAATGAGTTTGATTTTAGATTGAAACACATGCAATTATAGCTATAATTGCTTGTTTATAATAATTATGTTATGAGTTGGCTACTCATGCAGATGCTTCCTCCTTTCTGTAGGTAGCTACCAGCTGTTTCCTCCATGCCTTGGGCTAATACTAGCTGTTTCCTCTACACTGTGGGCACCCCATTCCTCCATGCCTTGGGCTAATACTAGCTGTTTCCTCTACACTGTGGGCACCCCATTCCTCCATGCCTTGGGCTAATACTAGCTGTTTCCTCTACACTGTGGGCACCCCATTCCTCCATGCCTTGGGCTAATACTAGCTGTTTCCTCTACACTGTGGGCACCCCATTCCTCCATGCCTTGGGCTAATACTAGCTGTTTCCTCTACACTGTGGGCACCCCATTCCTCCATGCCTTGGGCTAATACTAGCTGTTTCCTCTACACTGTGGGCACCCCATATAGCTGACTAATGCACCTCTAGTTGTATCAGCCTAGCAGTGTGTGTGTGCATGTGGTTGCCAGGCAATTAATTAGGACTTTAGCGTAGCAAAGCTAACGGCTGTTTGTAATTTCACCTGTATATGGGTGGGTTACTATATAAGGTATATTATGCGCTCTGGCACAGTACATACTGTGGTACAATGAATCAGGTGATTTCTTACATCTTACTTCAGGGCATCCAGATCGTGTAATTATAGATCCAAATCTATTATCAACAACTATTAATTAACCTTACACATTACCTAATGACAGTCTGGTCGACTACAGTCACCATTTCAAATCTCCTTTCAATATTCAGAGCCACATACCAAAACAAATGGGCTTGAAATGGGCAAAGGTAGCTAGCTGCCAAAGTAATGTGAGAGTTGGGAGAACTGCATGGACTTTATATAGCTAAAGATTTACGTACCATTAGTATAACTTATATTATATTATAATTATGTTTAGTAACATTCATCTTGCTGACACAGTAAGCTGGCTACCTAGCTACACCATGCATCCTGATCACCATGGATCGACCAGGTTACTTCCTAGTATCCCAAATTAATGTTTGCTTCAATAATCTCATCATGGCGCCACTGTACGACAAAAAAAAAAAGACGGAAAAAAAATTAGGCTTGGGGTGAGGCACTACGCGCACACCGGAAACTACATGTCGGACCCCGAATGTTTCCGGTACTGGCATATTTAAAGTAACACGAAAACGCTGCGCCAGCAGAGTGTTATTCGGTGCGACTATTACTCGTACGGTAAGAAAAGAACGTTCTTTCTGAAAGAAACTTTCGGCGCTGCATTCCTTCAGTGAATGTACGCTGTAACTTCCACTGGTGTGACTGTAAAATTTATCAAAATTGTTTTCACCTTGTAGCTAAACAGACATCGCCGAAAACTGCAAGGACAGCGATTGCAACTGATTCCTGAAAAGAAACTCTCAGTAAGTAGCCGTTACTTTAATTTTTTTTTAAAATTGAATACGTGTAACTTTACAGTTACTGTAACTGTTTTTTTATTATTAAATTTTCCTGAACTTCACTTTAACATTTTGGCGAGTTTAATACTATTAGACCATTACAATTAATTGTCAGACTGGGTTCATGCATTCGCAACTATATACGGTTCTTTCAATAGTTACTGTATCTTATGACACACACAGAACCCGAAAGGTCACAGGCGCGATGTTGGCTCTCCGTGTGTTAGTATCCGCCCCTCGGGCTGCAAGAATGTGCGGGGTTCCTCAGAGGCAGTTCACCCGCAAGTTCAGCCCCCTGGCAAGCCGTTGGTACAACAAACAGCCGGGGAAGAGTCCGATGATCCCTAAAAGCATGAGCTCAGGTCAGTGACTGCGCGTTTATTGTATATCTATCGAGTGGAGCTCTTATATTAATAAACTATAATAGTACTGCATAAAAACGTGTATAATAGAGAATTAATCTACAAGAGGTAGGTGTTATTATAATAAATACTAAAGGTATGGCACTTCCATGATGCCTGGCACTTCACATGCATGCAGGCACTGACATACAGCATTTGCATGATATATATACTGCAGCAATTGTCAGGACTACATGATTGTAAAATTACAAGTAAGTGTATCCTGACGTTTTTGACACACTCATGGCCTTTAAACTGACCACCAAGCATTCAAACACGATTTTCCTTTGTTACTATGTACTACATGGATTGATGTATATATGTGTTTTCTTACATTAACAGCTAAAACACTGTCGGCGGCTATGTCATCGGCTGTTACTAACATCGAAATCATGTACGTCAATAATACTGGTTCTACTGATTTCGCGACAGTGGTGTTCACAAAGAACTTCAACGTCAACACTCCTGAGGTAGTCTATGCAGCCTGGGAAGTCATTCGTGTCCAAACTTCCTCCAAATTTGTATACCCTATATCAACATCTATTGGAGCAACTTATCAACTTCGTGATCAACACAACACGATGGGACCCTTTGGTGCTGTGCTGGGATCAACCTGGGAAATTAATCAGGATAATAAAGCAACCACTCCGGTTTTACAGTCAGGTTTGCGTACAGCGTGATGTGTTACTACATTAATTACCTATTACCCAATTAGAATAATAAGCACTTCCAAGGTTTTCTTTTCTTGACTATAAGTTAGTAACTACAATTGGTTCACATAATACCACTCCAGAATACATAGGAGTGCATTGATAAATAGCTAAATGCCTGACACTGTATGATCATACCAAATGAGGTAATGTTCTTCCTTGAATTGCAGTGAATGCTGTTCCCAATCCCAACAATACTATTGTGGTGAAGAACGTACCTCCTCGGGGTGGTACATGGACCGGTCGAATGTATGATGTCTCTCTGTACAAGAGTGGTAAGCTGTTGGTGACCCAGAAAGATGTGCACGTTGGCAGCCAAGCTGACATAGAGCTGCAGCCAAAAGTTTTCTTTGGAGTGGTTCGCAACATACATGTTGGAGACGTATTTAAATCTCTCGACATAACCGAAGGGCTTACCCAGTTTGACCTCAGCCAGTTTCCTGGTGGCCTAAAGGTGACCCTTGACCAGGAGGCAGTTGGAGGCCAGTACACGTTTACTGGAGGACAACTCCCAGCTTAAAAACTGTTATACTTAATATGTGAATGTTGTTAGAAAGGCTGTTCATAATATAGCTAGCTTATATAGTCGCTTTTCTTGAGTTCAATCATTACAATGATCACTTTTGCTGTTTTATAGTTATGATTGATGAATGAATGCAGTTGCGAGTTACTTTGGAGTGCATTGTAACTATGCAGCTATGCATGTAAAAATGTTTATATACACATACATCTGTTGCCATTGTTGTTACAAATCAGATCTGGGAATCAGATAAGATATTCGATTACAGCACAATGGTCTGTTGCTACATCATATGGGTGTGTATCAGATTAAACCATGCAGGAATCCTTCCGAATCTCAGTCTTCCTGACTGAGTTTGGGTAGGAGACTATGGAGAAGCCAACTAAATCACAACCAAGCTAACACTGAGGTTGGATACTGGATATTTTTTTAAAAAAAATGATCCGATGCCCTGGATGTATGTTCTATAGAACAGAAGTACATGTAAACTTGTAGGTATTTACTACTCTTACCAAGATGAGGGTGTGGCATAGCAGTTATAAATTGTGGAACGCACGAGAAGCTGTGAAAGTTGGCTTTCAAGTCTGGGGTTACTACACTTTATCATTTGCCTCGTATACCTAGGCACATTATCAATCCCGAGAAAAGCTGAATTGGATGCCATGTGAGTGCCAATTCAATGCAATGTTCAGTTGAATGTTGACAGACTGCACTCCAATGAAAGAGCTGAGTATTGTAAGTAGTTCTCTATGATGCATCGTCACCGTGGTGCTTTGCGTATATGTCTGGAAATTCAAATGTTTGATCTGCCTGCAGAAAAGAAACAAAACAATGACCACTGATCAGCACAGAAGCAGCCATATAGGATAATTTCAACTCTTTTTCACAGGCGAACCCTCTTTACTAAAGCAAGTGTTATTGATAACAAGCAATGGCATTTAGCCAATCCAGATATGTGGCTGGGAGAACACTTAATTTTATGTAGTTATGCTAGCTAACCAAGTATATACTGTAGTGATTGAATGGTTAGGCATGACAATATCTTTCATATGAATGCAGGCTTGGTCATGCACTAAAAAATGGGTGTGATTTTGGTGGTATATAAGCCAAGCAGAAAAGATTTTCGTGATGTTATAATAGGATGCTGCATACTTACTTCCATAATCACAAGCATATGACTGATTGAGGCAGTTACGTATTGAGGCAGAAAATAATCAGTGTAACAATTAGAGTGGAGGGAAGACTATTCACACAAAAGCCACTTCCATACCTGAACTGCAACGCGGCTCCTCAGCATTCATGCACTTGTTAATTATCATATTATTACTGTTTGCTATACATGTACATGTAGATTTGGAATGTATGGTATATAGCTCCTTACTAGTGTAAGATACGCCACTTTAATATCTGGCTTTTTTCTTTTAATGTTCCACTGCCACAGCGTTTTCTCTTTACCTGCAAAAACAAGTCATAATAAATGACGCTGCACGCAATACGAGCTAGTCACCTCAAATCAAACACTCTACTGTTCTATGACAGAGAATGCACTAAGAAACTAAGGTGGTGGTGGGCACAAAGGCACTAGGCTTTCTGGTTTTGTCTGGACTTGAAAGGACGTGCTCTTACCTACTCTGAAGGATTACAGAAACCTTACAATGTACAATTTACGGCATAACTTAGTAGTAGTTTTGATATAATTAATCACCCACACACCATTAGTGCAGTTGGTTTACTCTGCAGCTAGCAAAAATATTGCAAACTGCTATTTCAATGCTGCTGAACATCTCATCACAGTGATAAGTAGTAGCCTCAAAACCAGGCTATTTAGGCGTTACGTTAGTGTTTCACCGATTCCCAGCTCATTTTATTTACTAGTGGATCTGTATGAAGGTTGCAATTCAGGCTGTCACGAAATTCATTAGTCCAGGTTGCCATGCATGAGGTAATGTAAGGCTCATCCATGCAGTGTTATTGGAAACTACAGTGTACATAGAACTTGAGGAAATGCAAATTAAATAGTAAAAAACAGCTAGTAGCTGACCAAAGCATGGAGGAAACAGATTGTCTGTAGCTACAAATAAGCAAAAACCATGACATGCGATAGAATCTGTACTACATAGATGATTTAGCCAGAAGAACAGACAATAAGTTACTCACAAGTACATACACGTACGTAAATGCTGTCACAACACTAATCATCACTGCAACCTTCCACCTGTGACATGTGCACACTATGATAGCCATGAAAGGTACTACAATCGGCACAACTTTGTTCCCTAACGATCACATGCCCTGCTGCAGATAGTCACTGTAATCCACTTTCTGCAGTATGCCAGTCACTTGCAGGAAAGAAGTTACTAAATACAATTTCAATCCATGTTTGCACTTGCAAACCTTAGGTAACTGCCCACTATAAAGAAGAAACATATAGTAGTTGCCCACAGCATGGAGGAAACAGCCTAGACAAACCAGTTGTGCTACTAATTAAGTGAAAGTGAAGGAAGAAATGTCATGGCAACACACTGTTGTGTGACAGAACTCTGATCTATATTGCAGGACCGTTTCAGCGAGAGAGAGAGAGAGAGAGGAGAGAGGAGCGACAGTCTGTGCATGAGATCAATAGTGGCCATGCAGTGTTATTGGAAACTACAATGTTTATAGAACTTGAGGAAATGCAAATTAAATAGTAAAAAAACAGCTAGTAGCTGACCAAAGCATGGAGGAAACAGATTGTCTGTAGCTACAAATAAGCAAAAACCATGACATGCGATAGAATCTGTACTACATAGATGATTTAGCCAGAAGAACAGACAATAAGTTACTCACAAGTACATACACGTACGTAAATGCTGTCACAACACTAATCATCACTGCAACCTTCCACCTGTGACATGTGCACACTATGATAGCCATGAAAGGTACTACAATCGGCACAACTTTGTTCCCTAACGATCACATGCCCTGCTGCAGATAGTCACTGTAATCCACTTTCAGCAGTGTGCCAGTCACTCGCAGGAAAGAGGTTACTAAATACAATTTCAATCCATGTTTGCACTTGCAAACCTTAGGTAACTGCCCACTATAAAGAAGAAACATATAGTAGTTGCCCACAGCATGGAGGAAACAGCCTAGACAAACCAGTTGTGCTACTAATTAAGTGAAAGTGAAGGAAGAAATGTCATGGCAACACACTGTTGTGTGACAGAACTCTGATCTATATTGCAGGATCGTTTCAGCGAGAGAGAGGAGCGACAGTCTGTGCATGAGATCAATAGTGGCCATGCAGTGTTATTGGAAACTACAATGTATATAGAACTGCAAATTAAATAGTAAAAAAACAGCTAGATGCTGACCAAAGCATGAAGGAAACAGATTGTCTGTAGTAACAAATAAGCACAAACCATGACATGTGATAGAATCTGTACTACATAGATGATTTAGCCCAGAAGAACAGACAATAAGTTACTCAAAAGTAAATACACGTACGTAAATGCTGTCACAACACTAATCATCACTGCAACCTTCCACCTGTGACATGTGCACACTATGATAGCCATGAAAGGTACTACAATCGGCACAACTTTGTTCCCTAACGATCACATGCCCTGCTGCAGATAGTCACTGTAATCCACTTTCTGCAGTATGCCAGTCACTTGCAGGAAAGAGGTTACTAAATACAATTTCAATCCATGTTTGCACTTGCAAACCTTAGGTAACTGCCCACTATAAAGAAGAAACATATAGTAGTTGCCCACAGCATGGAGGAAACAGCCTAGACAAACCAGTTGTGCTACTAATTAAGTGAAAGTGAAGGAAGAAATGTCATGGCAACACACTGTTGTGTGACAGAACTCTGATCTATATTGCAGGACCGTTTCAGTGAGAGAGAGAGGAGCGACAGTCTGTGCATGAGATCAATAGTGGCCATGCAGTGTTATTGGAAACTACAGTGTACATAGAACTTGAAGAAATGCAAATTAAATAGTAAAAAAACAGCTAGTAGCTGACCAAAGCATGGAGGAAACAGATTGTCTGTAGCTACAAATAAGCAAAAACCATGACATGCGATAGAATCTGTACTACATAGATGATTTAGCCAGAAGAACAGACAATAAGTTACTCACAAGTACATACACGTACGTAAATGCTGTCACAACACTAATCATCACTGCAACCTTCCACCTGTGACATGTGCACACTATGATAGCCATGAAAGGTACTACAATCAGCACAACTTTGTTCCCTTACGATCACATGCCCCACTGTAGATAGTCATTGAAAGTGAAGGAAAAAATGTCATAACAACACACTTTTGCGTGACAGAACTCAGATCTATATTGCAGGGTTGGGAGCTCTAAGGCTAGTAGCTGTACATGGAATTCTGCATAACCATTGAGAAAAGCAACTACATTATTTGGCAGTGTAAAGTCTGTTTTACTTAAGCTATACGTTTTACCATGTGACTAAGTACTAGGCTACAGCCATGAAGCTCAGAGCAATCCTTATATGGAAGGCACTGTTAAGTTTGATCCAAGAGCGACTTTATAAGCCTAATTAATCATTCACCCACCCACTACTCTACTTATCAGCTCCTAGGCTCAAGCCTTACAGCGTAACAGTTGCAAAGTCCTGTACATACTAGAGATACGCATACGCAGTGTAAGCCTCGCGCACGAGCATTCAGTAGGTGTGGTTTGGTAGCACGTGTTTATAATGTGTGAGAATTCGATAGAGAGAAAGGAGAGGTAGGTAAACGTGCATAAGAATTCCACGAGTTCATCCTTCTCCAAAGGCGAAAATTAACGCGGTGGTGACTTCTGTTTCCCCAGCGAAAAAGAGCAACTGTTGTTAGCTAAAAAGCATACACACCTCTGATCTTTTAGCTTCGGTTTTGTATGCCGCTCATTGCTTTCCTTTGCATAGTGTAGCAAGATGCCTAGCCCTTTCCCCACTCGTCTCGCCGTCATCGTTAGACTCCGTGATTCGACTTCAGCCAACACGTGTGGAAGTAGCACGTGAGAACTGAGCCACAAAAGGGCCGGCCACGCCGTGCGCAGCACGCAGTATAATTGCATTCCTAAGCGTGACACATACATATATATATATATATATATACAAACGCTTGCTGAGATACGATGCAGGATTAGTTGCCTCGCGCTAAAGCGCTCGGTAATAATGAATCACCTACATGTATACAAATACTATCGCAGTCTCATTCCCAGTTTCCATCCCACAGCTTTTCACATGCAGTTAAACATGCTGTGAATGAGTACGTGTGGAGGCAATGCATGGAGTGGTATGGAGACAATAACAAGGTGTAAGGACATTTCTTGAACATCAAACACTCACCTAGTTGGATCCTCGTGTTGACCTTTGCCACCCTGATTCCATAAATCTTTTCAAAGTAGTTTTTGATATCAAATTTTGTCATCCTGCAATGTAAGAATAAGAAATAACATCAAAGTAGAACATAAGATATGCTATTGCAACACAGGTTTACAGGATCAAGTGCATGGGTGTTCATGCTCGTAAGTGTGACAGTGTTATCGATGTATTTGCTTATGCTTTGCATCGAAGGCATAAAAGAAGTAGCCAAAATCAGCAAATCCATTATGCACCTGTGTACTATTTGTCAGTTCTCATCAGGGGCTTCCCCGCAATACGATGCAAATTACATGGAACCTCTCACTTCTGAAATAATGACACTTCTATAATAAGAACACTTTGCTGTGTCCCAAGTAAGCATTCTTATAATGGGAATTTATCCCTGAAATGAGGATACCACTCTATACAGGACACTTCACCATGTCCCCAAGTGTCCACAATATGTACAGGGGTTCCACTGTATACCATTAAAAGGTCAAATTTTCCTGCAGCTCCTGACGACTATCACCATGGAAACAGAAGCTCACTACTTGAATGCTCATCCTACATATGCAGTACCTATACTTAAAGAATTGAGAGGATTTTTGATGTCATTTAACTTTGAATGTACGCGGGAAGGCGTTTTGTGGACAAGGTATATGAAAGTATGTCTTATAATTAGGCCCTTGATTGTACGAACAGCACCACATGAATTATACTTTCGCGAGGTTTACAATAGGGTTAGGCAACATATTTTTCAATATTTTTATTTTTTTGCGGTGCCGTTCTTTCCAGTTGATCTGATTGTACTTACTTCATCGGCACGTGGCACTGCACTTGATCGTTCGGCTGCTCCTTACCCGGACAGACCAGCTTCACAAACCAGTTACACAGGTAGACCTGCTCCGGGGTCCGACGCCTCTTGACCACGTGCCGCAGTCTGGTAGCCATTATGTTTGATAGCTACCTTTACTCGCAGTGCTAAAGTTGTAGCTCAGTAAGAAATCGAGGAACTTTTTGACAAGGAGTCGTTGCAGCTCCTTCAGTACTCTGGTCCACCAAGTCTTCGCTGTGGCAAAGTCATAAAGCCTCGATGTTGAACTCCTCCGGATCCACAACGCACGTGGGTGGTGGGTGGGACTATTAAAAAACGGTGCAATAGGGGTTAATGAACTTGCGTTAGTAACCCTTTTATCACGATAATTGAGCATGAAAGGATCGAGACATGCCCAAGGAGAAGCCCGTGATTTTCGAGTGTTCGAGGCTGTTTCAGGTCGAGGAGAGCACCCCAGCTGCTGGAGGGGAAAGACCCATTCAGACCTTCGGTAAATAGCTCGCTGTTGTTTAAAGAGCTGTAGCAGAAAGTGCATATATACAGGGGGGTAGTCAGTTGTATGTGTTGTTTGTATTTAACGCTTGTGAATGGGATCAAATGGAATCAAGCATTCAAAGTTGTTGTTAGGAGGTGAACAAGAGATCAGGATGAACTCCGAGCAAAAAAAATCACTCGGATCAACGATCATTCCAGAATCTAAGAGGGTGGGACTAGTAACTTACAGACACACCTGAAAATCAAGCAATCAAGAAAATTTTAAACTAATGATCAAAATTTGTCCATTAGCTTTAAAACTTTGTTGATGGCTTGATTTTCAGGCGTATCTGTAGCCCTGCCTCCTTGGATTTTGGGATGATTGTTGATTCAGTGAAATTTGTAGCTCGGATTTCGTCCTGATCCTCTCCTAAAAACAACTCTGATTCCAGATGTTTCATCAGTAAAAATTGTCCCTGATTATTTATGATTAGGGACAATGATCAGGTACAATTTTTATTGATGAAAAATCTTAATCCCGTTCATAAACATTTCCACAGGCGATATGCAATTGTCTACTCCTTGATATTTTAACATGCATGAACGTATGAAGCCCCTTCCTAACGTGTGTAGCAATAGAGTGTGTGACTCAACTTATCGGCCAATTTGCATCTGCTGATTTATTCGTCCTGACCAAACCCTAACCCACCCTCATGTAGCCCCACCCCTTGTATGTAGTGGAGGGTCTGCTATATGTTTCCATATAGGACTCCCTCTTCCCCTTCCTCCCACTCTCTCTCCCTCCCTCCATTTCTCTCCCTCCCTCCCTCCCTCCTCCCTCCCTCCCTCCCTCCCTCCCTCCCTCCCTCCCTCCCTCCCTCCCTCCCTCCCTCCCCCCTCTCCTTCTCTCCCTCCACAGACTCTCAGTCCTCCTCCATAGCGATTGAGCTCTCATGTTTCAGAGAGACCAGTGCTCACAGTGCACTCGTGCTGGTTTGCAACAATGGTTGGTTGTCATTTATAATTTCCAAAGTGTACATACTAGAGTGTGTTTTGAGAAAGATGTGTTTGACGGAGTGTATGTGTATTTCTTAGCTAGGATTCACATAATATGTACCACATATATTATGCATATTGCAACTCTTGAAGAGATGATAAGCTTTCTGAGAGAATAAAGAAATACTGAGAAGAAAAAAAAAACGGGACCCAGCTGGGGAATGAAACCAGGACCTTTTGAATACTAGTCAGATGCTCTTACCACTGAGCTACTGGAGCCCTTTGGCGTGGCAAATAATTAGCCCCTCCCCCTTTCTTACTCCAGGCTACCTTGTGATTCATGTGACTCCAGCCCACGGCCAGCCAGTTGTCAAGCAGCTGAAGTGGTTTGAGGTAAGCCTCCTACCCAGACCTTCCCTAGCTCACAGCTTGGCTGCAAAATAAGAAAATAAGCTGTGGGGAAGGCCTGGGTATGAGGCTAGTTCTGAGGTGTGTGTACATTGCAGCGTTGCTTTGCGTTACCATGCTGTGTTCTAGTGTGTAGGAAGCCTGGCTGTGAGGTTAGTATGAGGTGATCAGACCTACTAGTCATTCTGTACCGTTTCCTTAATGGTGGAACCTATCAAATTATGCATGCAACTCCACGCAACCAAAATGATTAACTTAAACAGCTCTTCTTCTGTAATGCACTAGAACCGATCTCAGAAGGTCAAGGGGGAGCATAATCCAACCTAGACATCGCCCCTTGTAACTTTTTAACATACATGTACCGTATTTCCGCGATCAGACGCCGCGGCTACTATTTATTTCATCGCGCGATTTTCCGCGGCCACTATTCGAGGGCGGCCACTAATCGAGGGCGGCGTTTATTAGATTGAGCGGTTTACTGGTTACACAGCGATGTACAACAGCAGTTTAAATCCGTTTGAAAATCGCCGTTCGTGCCTCAACACTACCGAAAAGCCGTCATGCTACAATGCCAGCTGTTTTTTGAGGGGAGAGGTATCGAAAATATAGATTCGCAGGCAGCCTCCGTCGGGCTCTGATCCCTTAAATTCGCAATCTCGAAGAAGACAAAGGTGAGGTCCGATAACTGTTAGCTAGGAAAGTCAAGTATTACTCTACTTTTCCTGTAGTTGCTACATCTTCTTGCTTACGCTCCTTGACAACTAAAATTCAACCTTAAACGTCCACCAATAGAGCTACACTTCTGGTCTACTGAAGCGACGAGAATAAAACTACGCAAAAAATTTAAAAAGATGAATGCTTTATGAGTGAAAATTTCCCGATCTATGGTAAATGCTATAAACTGACAGTGAGTCTCTTCTGCAGAGTCGGCAGCAGCACATCCTGGACGTCGTGTTGGATCCTGAGGGGGAGTGGCTAGCCTGTGCCTGCCTCAATGGAGCAATCTATCTTGTGCCTGTCCTTGCACTGATGCTGGTGTGTGTGTGTGTGTGTGTGTGTGTGTGTGTGTGTGTGTGTGTGTGTGTGTGTGTGTGTGTGTGTGTGTGTGTGTGTGTGTGTGTGTGTGTGTGTGTGTGTGTGTGTGTGTGTGTGTGTGTGTGTGTGTGTGTGTGTGTGTGTGTGTGTGTGTGTGTGTGTGTGTGTGTGTTTGTGTGTGTGTGTGTGCATGTCTGTGCATGTCTGTGCATGTCTGTGCATGAGTGTATGTGTGTGTGTGCATGTGCATGTGCATGTATGTGTGTGTGTGTACCTGTGATCCTTAATTACCTCAAAGATGATATGCTGCTCGTATCTTTTTTTGTATAGGACTGCGCTCCTAGTCGCAGTTTTGGTGTTTTGGATGACATCACTGTGATACAACCTTCTCGGAAGAGAGGTATATGTTACGGTTGTTGCTTTTGTTGACTTTTGCAAGACTTCTTTGTGACTGTACATTTCATACTATATTGCATACAGTCATGATCTGGTGGATACTGACCAACTATGTACGTATCGTGAGTCACACACGATCATGATCGAGAATGCCACGACTCCACCCCATATCTCTGTCATAATCTTCAGAAAAGCCATTGTAGCTGCATGCAACAAATGCTATGGGAGAGCTTCCTGAATTATGTAGGCTGAAGAAATGATTGCACTTCGTGCGAATTCTTGGTTGCTTCAAATCATATCAGCCCCTTACTACAATTATCTTTCTTAAATATATCCTCTGTAAGCCACTCAAATATTTTACACACCTGCTATGAACTACACATACATGTATATGTAAGTATAGTGCAATATACCCTGCTACGTATATAGCAATTAAGGTAGTACCGGTATGCCAGCATGTACTAAAATGCAAACCATGTTCACCCTGCTAATATCCCTCTACAGCATCTCCTACTTGTGCACTGTGGTGGGAAACGATGGATGACAAACACATTTGCATTACTGGCTCCGAGGTTAGCTGTCCCTAACGTTGGACCCTGCCTCTGAGGTGGTTCTTGAAAGAACACGAGGAGGGCATGAGTCATTTTGTTTTGGGACATGGGCGGTGGTATTCTACCCCCCTTGCCAAAATCTCGCCCCACCCCTTAAAACTTGGTTGCCTATAACATAGATGTTTCATTTGTATGCATGCATGCATGGTTAACAGAGTGTAATAAATTTAACATAATACAACACAACACAATAAATAATGCTATCGCAGAAGGTCTAAGTCGATTTTTTTTTCTGGAGCCCCTGAGCTGCCTAGCACGAGGTGTACAAATATAGCCCACCTCTTTATACATTCCCCTCCCCCCTCCCTCCAAAGTCAGCAGCATCCCACTTTTGCCCCCTCTTGATAATTTTTCTAAATGAACCCCAGGAGGGTTGCTGTTGATTTATAAACAAAAGACCCAGGGACAGTGCAGGTAGAGCACCGCCTCAGGATAAATACAGACCCGTGGGTTGTATAGGCACATGACCCACTCTTGGGTGTAGTCTATCTTATACCGGCCTATCCTATAGGTTGGAGAGATAACCTTCTTTGACTTGAGCGACAGTCAGGATGTTGCCACAGTGTACGTGTCAGGCTGTATCGACTCCCTACTCATTGCTCACCACACAGACACAGCCACACACCTACTGGTATGTGCGTAGGTCAGCAGTGAGTCCCTACTCATTGCTCACCACACAGACACAGCCACACACCTACTGGTATGTGCGTAGGTCAGCAGTGAGTCCCTACTCATTGCCCACCACACAGACACAGCCACACACCTACTGGTATGTGCGTAGGTCAGCAGTGAGTCGCTACTCATTGCCCACCACACAGACACAGCCACACACCTACTGGTATGTGCGTAGGTCAGCAGTGAGTCCCTACTCATTGCCCACCACACAGACACAGCCACACACCTACTGGTATGTGCGTAGGTCAGCAGTGAGCCGCTTGGAGCTGTGTACTAGATTGAAATCCTGCTCTCTGGTGTTCCCCTCCCCTAAGTATAATATTTTTAATTGATGTGATTGCAAATAAACAACAGCTAAGGTTTGATCTCTGAGGAAGCACCACTCTTTGTAACCTCTTCTTCCTAGAACACTGCTATATAGTTATATATGCACTCTGTGTATATGTGTGTGTTAGTGTGTGTCTATGTGTGTGATAGTCTGTGATTGTGTATTATTGTGCGTGTGTGTGTGTGTGTGTGTGTGTGTGTGTGTGTGTGTGTGTGTGTGTGTTAATGTGTGTCGTGTGTGTGTGTTTGTGAGTGTTAGTGTGTGTGTGTGTGTGTGTGTGTGTCTGTGAGTACGTGTGTGAACATCTATGGGATTGTATACATTAAATGTATTTGTTATATGATCGAAGATTTTAATAAACGTGCACAGATTGTAAACCATGCTACACATTGCTTATGAATATATCATTCCTATACATGTATGTGTATTCTAAGATTGGATTGCGTGGAGGAGAGTGGAAGCGTATGCTAATAGAAGAGCACTACCATGAGACAGCTGGCACCTCCTACTCTGATGCCCACGCCAGTGGGTTTGAGGTCGTTCCCGATGACATTGTCATCAAGAGCTTTCTCAACAAAGGGGAAGCCACTGAGGAGTTTGAGCTGAAAGCATTCCCCGTGAGTCTCTTTCTGACTTAGCCTCATTCCGAGACCAGGGTAGACGGTCGGCATGCATGTGAGTCTAACTCTGACCTAATGCGATACTTAGTTTTCATGTTTCAAACCAACCGATTACTTGAGCACTCAATATTATAGGAAATTTGAACACCCATTTCGTCTGCTAGCTGCTAGTGAAACGTATCCTTGTACCTGTGTTCCAAAATATCCACACCCAGATGTTATCTCTCAGTTGTGGAGAAAGTCAGGGAAACGTGATTTCTCACCAGTAAGTCTCTCCAATTTTTCTCCATGACTATGAGATAAAACGTGAGTGTGGAGTTTTGATATGAGGTTAACGTTATAGTATTATGACATACAAGTAGTTTCCAGTTTATATCGGGAGCTTCTGAGTGCTTCCCTGGTTATACCCAGCAGGGAATATGTCTAACCTCAGCCCCCTCGTCTTTTGTGAGCTCATGGAGGTGGGCGTCTGGAGGTTGGTCTGCCGTTGGTCCGTTGTTACCAATCGGGTGGACGTAACAGTGACTGTCTCAACAAAGGTAGCAGAGTCTGCTATATCACAGGGCTGCAGCCCAGCAAAAGCGCGCCATGAACATGTGACTTCCCGTGACTAGATTTATGCCGGGCTCCTTAGAAATCTTTTCTGAGTTGGCCCCGACCCTTCTGCCGTTAACTCGGTTTAATTAAACCACATCATACAAATAGTTTCCAGTTTTATCAAGAGCTTCTGAGTGCTTCCCTGGTTATACCCAGCATATGTCTAACCTCAGCCCCCTCGTCTTATGTGTGCTCATGGAGGTGGGCGTCTGGAGGTTGGTCTGCCGTTGGTCCGTTGTTACCAATCGGGTGGACGTAACAGTGACTGTCTCAACAAAGGTAGCAGAGTCTGCTATGTCACAGGGCTGCAGCTCAGCAAAGGCGCGCCATGAACACGTGACTTCCTGTGACTAGATTTATGCCGGGTTCCTTTGAAATCTTTTCTGAGTTGGCCCCGACCCTTCTGCCGTTAACTCGGTTTAATTAAACCACATCATACAAGTAGTTTCCAGTTATATCAGGAGCTTCTGAGTGCTTCCCTGGTTATACCCAGCAGGGAATAAGTCCCTCGTCCAATGTACGTAAGCCCTTGTCTTACGTAAGCTCATGCTCTTCACGTTATACACAGTCCTTCTCTGAGCTGATCCACCTCAGCACACACGACTGGAAGGACCAGCACTTCTTGGGAGCTCTGAATCTGCAGAACCACAAATATGAGGTTAGACCACACCCAGGGGGTGTTGCATGGTCTTCATATTTTTCATACCCTCACAAAGAAAACCTGGTGTAAATGTTCATGTGCTACACATGTATATATGCCCAGATATGCATTAGACCTTTTCTTATATGATATCAGTTTGAATGGGTCTAGTGGTTCGCACCTATAAGGACACTCAGTCTTCACATAACTTGCTAATGTGTGTTGTTTTTTTGTGTATACATAATATTTAGCTCTGAAAATCTACTACACCATGACAAACATTTTGCATGCAACACTCATGCACTTACACACACACACACACACACACACACACACACACACACACACACACACACACACACACACACACACACACTTACCCCTCCCTCATGTCCCTCCCTCCCTCTACCTTCCATTCCTTACACTGCTCGTGTTCCAGGTATACTGCTATGACTTTGAGCTCTTCTCAGCTCCCTTGAGGACCTACCAGCTGGTTTCCGGAGCAACCGACACCCTCCTGACAGACAGACTGATATTTGTCATCAGCCATGATGATGAACATAGCCCCTGTGCAGTGAGCACCTACATGTAGCTAGTCTCTAACTTACGTTCTACAGCACTCATCACTTTCAGTATTGGCACGCTGGTACTGAAAGCGATCAGTGCTGTGTAATATACATGTAAGTGGGCTGGCTCACGGGACTAACACTGAGTTTGTGGTGGATTTTATTCCAGTTCTCTACATACATGTACATCGTAACTACAGTGGAGCCTCCGTATCTCGATCCCTCATTCAATGGCTGTAATATAAGATGTGACTCTTATGTAATATTTAGACACCAGTTTGCAGTGCATTACGGGATATAGTTAGCGCACGAGGACAATTAAGTACGGTCGAGGGCGGATAATGCACGAGCCGAAGGCGAGTGCATTATCCGCCCGAGACCGTTACTTAATTGTCCAAGCGCGCTAACTAGTCCCGTAATGCACTACCAACTGGTATCTAAAGTATTTAGTTCACTCACTGACCTGAGACAGCCACGGTTCTGTTGGGCGTTATTTAGAAAAGTGTGCACTAATCTTGTTAATGCACACTTAAGTGTGCATTAAGCGATTTAACGTGCGGTCATGTGATCGAGTTTGAGACTTCTGATTCGTCGAAGGTCACGTGAGTAGCACTAAGCAGTTTTAACATGCATGTTGGGTCCCATAAGTTGGTCGTTGTAAGGACCCATAGAGTGACCCTATTGTAGCGGTTCCTAAGTCATGAGAGACAACACCCCCACTTTGAACCAGCCAGATACATACTAAACTTTGTACTTTGTGAGCATGTAGGCAAGTAGCAGCTACTGATAGTGAGTATCGTCCGTTTTTTCATCTCCCGCATGTAGTTCACTCTGTCAGTGATGTCAAGCCAGCGAGCAACTGTGAATGAGATGGTAAGCCATATACGTACATGTACCATTTCATTTTAGCACATAATGATGCTCATAGTTATCTGTGTACATGTACATGTACATGTAAACGATGCAAGAATATATCCTATGTTAATATGCCAAGCCTTCCCTGAACTGTGAACCCTAATTATTGTCACTCTGCATGAATCCATAATTTTGATTTTATGTCTGTTTGACCGCATTTTACCAATTACTGTGAAGGCAGCAATTAATGCGTTACAACTTTTCCAAAGTTTGACATTCACAAAAAGTGGACACCTTAGATTTTGTGACTTCAAAGCATGCTTGGAGCATGTTCGTAGAAGTTGCAGATTTAAATACATGTAAGTGATTAGCTACTATAGAACCTAGGTGTAGCATAGGTGGAAATGTACTGATGGCATTTTAGGTCAGTTCAGTGAATAGTGAAAGGTAGGCTATTTGTGTGTACGATAATATGTGCCAAGTCTAAAGAGTACACTAATATAGCTTTTTTATGCTGTTTGTTTGAGCGCATACTTGGTATGTGTTGTTACAGGATGACCAGGTGCCTCATGACAGCGCCATACTCCAACAGTTCACCATTCCGTCTCTTAGCAACCTCGTGGGGTGCTACAGCACTGCCAGGGAGTCACCTGACCTGAGCAATGGATCACATGACTCCCTGGTCAAGCCCACCCAGCTTGGAGGATGTGTGATTGTGACTACCACTGCTGTGTATCAGTGCCGCCAGAGGTAGGCTACATATAGCCTCGTTCCCAGGCCCATGCCATTTTCAGTTACACGAAAGCTGTCACAGAGCCTGAAATCTAAAATTACGTGCGCGAGGCCAAGAGTAGAACAGTAGTAGAAAGGTAGTTATCAGTGTGGGCGTGTGCACTTGCAATTCTCAGACGAATGAAGGTAGCAAATCTACACTTCTTGCAGCTTTTCTTTTTAGCTCGTTTGTGCCATAGACTTACCGCTGAAAGAAAGTCTCTGGTAAAATGTAGAGAAACATAGTCGTTTTTTTTTAAGTGGATTATGACATAAGTTGATCACATGACTTTAGATACCAGGCCCTGTGACTTGCGTGCAATCGAAAAGTCGTGGGCCTGGGAACGAGGCTATGCTACATACCCATTCTGCTTAGCCTGAGTTTTGAAGGTATATAAAGCACTTACAATGAAACACGTGACTCTAAGCACTTCTGTGTGGCAAAAGCTTAGGAATAGTGTTCATGTAATGGCAGCTGAATGAAAGAAGTGTTGTTGCAGTTGCAGTGTTAGTGGCAGCATGGTATGCATGACACAGCTACAATTGACATACGTACTTGTACTAACAACGTAAGTTGCGATCACTGTAGAACCTATACCACACTTTTGGCACACTTTTCATTAAGTTGTGATGTCACACAGTTGTTCTATAATGTGTAAATAAACTGCTATGTTCTGCATTTCAGATTCGGTATAGAATATTAATATGGTCAGATATTTCAGAAGAAACTTGTTTTTGTTCCTGACTATATATATCCAAGGCTTTCACCAGAGGGTGTGTTTATGAAAATGGCACTGTCACCACAACTGCAAGAGAGAGCTGAAGAGTTTGGAATAACTTTCAAGCTCGACGTGTGTGGACTTTATAAGGTGATGGGAGCATATGGATTGTTAACGTTATTTATGTTGAGTGTGCCAATTTTTGAAACTTGATACTGTGCATTTAACGTCACTGCCTGTACAGCTATTATTGTGTGTCTTTTTATACATGCGACAGATTGCTGCTGAGAAGAAACTGAATGATAAGAAATACGGCCAAGCATTGAAACTGTTTGAACTCTCGAGGGTATGACTCATTTTCAATTGGCAAATAAGATGTACTCCAGCAAATTAAGCCCCCCTTCATCCTTGCTCTCTCCCATGCTCAGTGCCTTGCCTCTCACATCATTGAGAGCTTTGCCAAGCACGAGAGGATCCCAGAACTGGTTCATTACTTACACCAGGTAGCAGTTATGCACATAATTATACATGTAATGCCCGACGTCCCTCCTATAGCTGCTACTAGTACAGATTCATTCGAATTCAATAGCATAGTACACAGAACAGCTCTGACATCTTTAACGTACATTACCATGGCAACCACTTTTTCCCACGCTTATAGCACTCAAAGGAGGCCACATACAGGGATCATTGCTATACCAATGTACATTAAATCAGTTAAAGGTCAGTTTGGGTGAGGGGTTAAAATCCTCGGCTTCGCCTCAGACTTTAAATTCCCCTCACCCAAACTGACCTTTAACTATTACATATTGTGCGTGGTGGAGACACGTAATGTGATACATGCATCTCATGACCACAAAAATTAATAATAATAGTGATGCTACGTGTACCATTAATTATAATTATAGGAACTGGTTCGTAGCTCTAAGTAGCCTCGTTCCCAGGGAGCCTGGGAACGAAGCTAGCTCTAAGGATGTACTGCATGTTCTGTTAGACACCGTCCTTTCCTCCTTTGTTCTTTATTGAATTGAATGAGCTAATCTAATGTCAGGGTAACACAAACGCAGTATGCATAGACACTTCCATGTACACATGCATGCAATGTATAGTTGTCCATACTGTACATACATGTACGTATTCACACGCTGTTAGGTATTGCTATGTGCATGTACATGTAATGGAAGTACGACATCCACATGGCTGAAAAGTTAGCAAAATACGTTTATTCTGTTCAGCAGAGCAGGTTGTTGGATTACAGCGTCATCTATTCATTTAATTTTCAGTTACATGTACATGTAAATATATGCATAGATATGTATTATTTCTGTAGTGACTAATTATCTAGGTGCTCTAATCATTCAAGAAAATGATGTGTTGCTCTCTACAGGCAGTGTATGATGACACGGGACACACGAATATGGCCAACCCTAAAATGGTCCAGAATGTACTCCTACAGTGTTTTATCCACCAGGTGAATTAAGAACTGCATTGAAATAGTATCTCTCATTTGATATTTATAAGCTCTTAATTTTGGTGTGTTATTGAGCATATGTGTTTCAGCTCCATCGTGTGTGTTTTAGTTGAAACAAAGTCCTCACTCCGTGTCTCTTCTGTAGTGCCTGTACCTCCACAACAAGTCAGAGGGTGTCATTATGACAGACAGGTTTAGGTGGGTGTGACATTGAGAATGGTGATGACACAAGTTTAGGTCTGCATTGGGAGCGGTTTGGCTGATTGTAAAACTAGTCATACCTGTATTTAACCGTCCTTTCAATACAGCCAATTCATCACTGACAAGTTCTTGTATGATCACTCAATTGCCATGGAGAAGCTGGTCAAGTGTGGGCTCAAGGAGCCACTGTTTGAGCTGGCAAAGGTGGGTTGATGCATTGAAAATGCAACTCACACCATTGTGAGTCTGTGAGCATTTTGTGCTGACTATTATGCAGTATGTGTAACTACCTGACACACTCTGTAACTACCCAGTCTGTGCCACTGGACAGTGCTTGATAACAGCTTCAGTTTCCCTCCCCTTTCACCCACACCCACACACACACACACACACACACACACACACACACACACACACACACACACACACACACACACACACACACACACACACACACACACACACACACACACACACACACACAGGCCCACCACAAACTGCCTGAGGTGTTTGAGCTGCTAGTCCAGGAAGGCAGTCTGGAGTTGGATGTCTCTCTCCAGTCCTCCCTGGTCAGTAGACAGTACGTGGAACCCCTCAGCCATGCTGCCGATGGTGAGTGTCTTCCATCTCCAATTTCAGCGCTAGTAGCAAATCACATTTTATTCTTATGCAGGGTTGTTCTTATACCAGTTGATGCCATCCACGTTTGTGAGACTGCTGACAACAATGGTAGGTGTATGTGGTGTGTCTTTGTGTATGTGATACTGGATTATCACCCTCACACCTCCCACTGTCACACACACACACACACACGCACACACACACACACACACACACACACACACACACACACACACACACACACACACAGCCCTCCATCATCCCTCCCCACCTCCCCCACATTCACTCCCTCCTCCCTAGCTTGGATGTCTCCTCCCTCCTGCGTCTGGCTCACCTCCTCGATCCCTCCCACCCATCCATCCGGCCCCTCTTAATCCGAGCACACTCCCGTAGGAACAGGTAACAACTACCAAGCAGATGTTCAAGCATTACATTACTGACAAAGTGTAAGCTACTTTACCAAGCATATAAAGTGGAACCCCTCTATTGTGGACACCTTGGGGACCTGGTGAAGTGTCCTGTATAGAGAGGTGTCCTCATTTCAGGAGTAAATTTTTAGCATATTTTGGATACAGCAAAGTGTCCTAATACAGAGGTGTCCTTATTTCAGGGGTGTCCTTTAAGAGGGGTGCCACTGTAACTGCATCTCACGTTTGTCCTGTAGGTGTATGTGCTTGAAAGGTTTGTTTTTCTGCAGGAGTAGCTCTACTGGCTCACTGGCATCAACAATGAGCACCGAAACCAACTCTGCTTTCAGTCAGGTAATAACTGGTATATTGTATGCACACGTGGTACATCGTGCAGGCCTTCCCTCAGCTTTACAGTATAAACATATGGTAGGCATAGTAAATCACATCGCATGTTACGTGTTTTTGTAACCAAAGTGGGCATACTGTGGCCTGTCTCCACTGCCAGGTTCTTTCTTTTTTTTCGCCATCAAAAACATGGTGTTAGGTAGACTGAGAACAAGGCTAGAGAAGGAACACAAGCAAAGAGAGATAGAAACACAATTGTGTCATCCTTGTACTCACTGCCCCCGCCTCCCTCCCTCCTTCCCTCCCTCCCTCCCTCCCTCCCTCCCTCCCTCCCTCCCTCCCTCCTCCCTCCCTCCCTCTCTCCCTCCCTCCCTCATCAGGAGGACAGTTCTCCTCAACTGGAAGCCTACATCGAGCTCTTCATCACCGTGATTGTTGTCCTCAACCACCGCCGGAGGCAAAAACCAGCTTCCAGAATCAACAGCCTGTGGGTGCAGCACTGTCTGTCTACCTGTCTGTCTGTTTATCTGTTTGTCTGTTTTCATGAAACATTTATGAGATCATCAACAATTTGTTTGTACATGAGGACCAATTCAAGTATACAAGTGAATGCTGAAAATGAAATTGTTTTGCCACATGCTTTTGTAATTATTTCTAGCGTGAAGGTATATCTACATGTACGAGTGTCATGGCTAGCCAATTTTGCAGCAATCATATAGTTTTGGTGACTAACTTTGTAGTGCCAAACATTGACCTGAAACCAATAAATCAATCCGACCAGCCCAATCAATATCATGCCAATCCAACCATTGTGTAGCCCAAATCATTATTTTGCCATAATTCTTAGCAGCAGACTGGGCATTGAAGTGAATCCATGTCATTTGTTTTCTATGCAGGTTATCTCTGTCATTTTCTCCCCTGAGGACCTCAACAGACCATAATAAGGGAGCGGTATGTAATCTGGTAGCCTTACTAATTCATAAGGCCCTCTGCATGATCTTTCTGAAGCTTGCTATTCAGCTCTTCTCCTCCTCCTTCTAGTCTCCCATTGTTCACTTGGAAGGCTCTCAGTGGCTACACGGTAGCGCCACTGTGTCATGCGGCCTGCACCACGCTGCACTAGTCATGGACGGGAACCTCTTCACTTGGGGCTCCACAAAGAATGGAAAGTGAGCCTATAAGTTTTGGAAAAAAAAGTTCAGCTTGGCTAAGTAATAGTGTGTACGATCTGGACATGGTATACGGTATTTTCCAGCCCAGGGAATTCTATATGGCCATACGGTTTTCCCCGGCCATACGTTTTTTTCCGTTCTGGGGAATTCTGTATGGCCATACAATATTCCCCGGCCCAGGGAAAAACGTATGGCGCCATACGGTTTTCCCTGGCCATATTGTATTCCCCAACCCAGGGAATTCCATATGGTCATACAGTATTCCCCGGCCCAGGGAAAAACATATGGCCATACCGTTTCCCCGGCCACGTAGTATTCCCTGCCCTAGGGAATTCCATAAGGCAATACGGTTTTCCCTGGCCATACAGTATTCCCCGTCCTGGGGAATTCTGTATGGCCATACAGTTTTTCCTGGCAATGCAGTATTTCCAACCTGGGGAATTCCGTATGGAGTTTCCCCCCCATGATTTTGAAAAGTTATGATGTCATAGTTGCAATAAAACAAGGTTTAATGGCAGTTAGGTCAGAATAGACACACACACATACAACTAAATTCGACAATTCTTTTCCATAAAAACATCAAGAATTTCACTAAATGGTACAGAAGACAGTTCAGGTCCCTCGCCATAGTTGGGGTAGCTATAGTTACATACGGGCACGTAAGCCCACCAAATTCAATCTCAGGGCAGTTACATATGCCCCTAGATCCCCCTTGAAGGGCGTTTGCTCTTCCGAAACAATTTCTCCCCCCCCCCAGCAAAAAATTCTGTATGAAACCCTGATGTACATAAAAACAGTTTTATGCTGTGGAATATCAATACACACACACACACACACACACACACTTGCAGGCTTGGTCACGGTGATATTGAAGAGGCAAGCAAAGCCATGCCATTGAGGGTCGAGACCATGACCATGCTGAGGTATGTAGTAAAACTTGTATGCATGTTTGGCTGCATTTTATAGTGATAAAGTTGATGAGTTGGTACTTTTCCGTATACATTCATGTGCAGTTTACACGTAGTGTCAGTGTCGTGTGGAGCTGAGCACACTCTCGCCATGTGCCAGGAAGGGGTAAGGAGACTATGTATTAAGTACTATAGAAATTAAATTACTACCATATAGCGGGAAAAATTGGCAAGGACTTTAATAAGGTGATTGTCGACGACCCTGCCAAATTTAATTGTCGCCAAATTAACTTCTGCCATGCCAATGTTTTGTTATCACTTTACACTGGCTGAGCGTTTTGAGTGTGAACCATGAAGAAAGGAGTCGTGAAGTCATTGTTCCAGATATTGTAACTACAAGAAACTTCCAGTCCTCTTTGAAGTAAATCCATTGAAAAACACGGAAACAGTGCAGAAAGTTAGTGAGCAAGCAGTTGATAATTTCCACAGAACATGGTCGACAACAGTGTTCTTTCGTGTAACTGCCACTGCATATGCAGGATCATCGGAGTTACGTGGATGTACAGTACTTCCCCCAACGTGCAGACTCCACGTAATCTATGCTTGACATGACTGAACACACAGATGACATAATCTTTGCAATAATCAGTCGACAAATTTAAATTTAATTTACAGCTGTTTTTCACCATCTCACCAAATATAGATGATATTCGTATAACAGTCACTTATAAAGTGTTTATGTTTCATCTTCACCACAGATTTTCTCATGGGGATCTTCTCTGCATGGCCAGGTTAGGTTGTATTGTATGACATCAACCTTTGAAAGGGTCAGATAACAGTCAACCTTGTCACTAGCTCAGATAACTGTCACCGTGTCAGTCTGATAGCAGTCACACTCATCAGTCAGAGAATAGTCACTCATCCATCCCATGAACAACCACCCTCATGATTTAGATAGCAGTAACCCTCAAGAGACGAACAGTAGTCACCGATCTCTAATAATGGTCACTGTTCTTAGATGATGGTCATCTTTGTCAGAAAATCACCGTTGTCACTCAGATAACGGTCACCCTTGTCAGTTAGTTAGCGGTCACCCTTGTCAGTTAGATAACAGTCGCCCTAGTCAGTTAGATAGCAGTCACCTTTGTTAGTCAGATATCAGTCAGTCATCACTCACATAACAGTCAGCTTTGTTCAACAAATAAACAGTTACCTTCACTGCTCAGACTTTAGTCATCCGGGTCAGGCTGTCAGATAACAGTTTGACAGTCAAATAACGATCAGTCACCTTCGTCACTCGGATAACAGTCGCCCTTGTAGTCAGTCAAATAACAGTCATCCTCATCAGTCAAGAAACAATCTGTCACCTTCATCACTCAGATAACAGTCACCCTCGTCACTCAGACTACAGTCATCTTCAGGTAATAGTCACCCACATCCATCAGATTAATACTCACCCTCCTCAATCATATAACATTCAGCGCTCTCAGATACCAATCTACCTTAACCGTGAACATGCAGTTAATCACTGGTCTCTCTCTCTCTCTTCAGCTTGGCCATGGAGATACTCTAAAGAGGACCCGACCAGTGCAGGTAGCTTCTCTGGCAGACAAGGGCATTGTGTCTGTCGTGTGCGGCCAGTACCATTCCATGGCCATGGATGATGATCACCGGTATGTCGTGCAAGAGATTTTCAGGCGCCATAGAAATAAATACTCTTCGCTATAATAGTTTGTGCATACGTAGGCACTTCGATAAACTCTTCTTTGCATGGACGGTGACCGCCGATGTCATGCGAGAAACTTTCAGGTGCCATAGAAGTAGGTAATGTATAGTTTGTGCATGTGTAGGTACTTCCATAAATTCATCTTTGTATACTGTCTAGTCAATGCTATGTAAACCATCAGGGTACCTACTCACAGAGCAATCTCACTATGTTTTAGAGCAACCAGAGATTGCACCAAATGGCAATCAGGATGGTGCCATATCTGGTTGCTTTTGATCTTATCTTCTGGCTGGAGATCTAGCGTGGGTGCACTCTATATTCTCTACAGTGTTTGGAGCTGGGGTTGGGGGGTGCATGGTCAGCTGGGGCTGCAGTCTGTGGATGACAAGCTCCTCCCCTGCCACGCCTCTCTCTTGGAGGGGAAACAGGTGTCCTTTATCGTGGCTGGATATGGGCACAGTGCTGTGCTCACAGCTGAGGTGTGTTGCCGTGGATACATAGTGTGTGTACATGTAGTGTGTGCACAAAACTGGGGATTTGAAGTCAATTTACTTTCACAAAAAAATCAAAACTTTATGTGTCCACTTCTCTGTCTTACCTGCAGGGCAAAGTGCTGACATTTGGAAATGGTAAGAAAGGGTTGACATGTATATAATGTGTACTTAGTAGCAACTTTTGGATGTGTACATACTTGTCATATCATCTGGCAATTGAATTAATAATAGTCAACTTGTTCATGCTAGATTGTCTCTCTCTTAGACTGTAATACTAAATCAATCCCAAAGTGGTTTTAAATACAGTTTAATAAACACATGCAGCTCAAAATGTTTCATACCCTGGGCTATCAGAAGCTCCCCAGGTTTGGAGCAGCCATAGGCGACAATCTCACAGGCCTTGCAGCAGCTGATAGCTACTGTTTCCACGCATGGTGCAGGAAATTTTTTCAGTAATCTATTTTAGTGGCCAAGAAGCTGCTCTTATAGAATTTTGCTATTATTGATGTTTTTCTAAACTCACGCTGGGGAAGGCGAAACCAATCGCCGGTATTGGCTGTTGGCTTCCACCACCAGATGCATTTACTCCAACAGAATACACATGTTAAATATTCAAAATTCTTTTTGGGGCTATTCCTCACTCGCAAGGTGTGATTATGTACAAAGTTCAAAGCCTACTAATAAAAAGGCAAAGTGGAACGGCCCAAATCGCCCCAGGCACTCCACTTAATTCCAACAGCCCTGATACCAGTGTACTTTATAGTGGGAATCTTTTGTGTGTGAAAAATTTTGCGAATTTCACGGTTTTGGGGCAATTCGCAAAAGTTTTAACTTTGAAAATTCTCATTCAGTGCGGGGGCGTGTCACAATCAATGGCCGTGTAAATAACAACGGGCGCAAACTGCCACATTCACAAATGGTCGTTTTCTATAATTTCGTGAAGTTTTATTTGCAGAAATCTGACTTTTTAGCAATTTGTGAAAGTTTTCACCCACAAAAGATTCCCGCTATACGGTATTTGGACTGTTGTTTGTGCCTTTAGTGATGTCCACTCTACTCACAATGACTACTCACTTTAGTGATGTCAACTCTACTCACCATGCAGGTATGTATGGTCAGCTGGGTCACGGCAACACTGAGAAGCAGTCCGTTCCCAGAGAAGTGGAGGCCCTGGCTGACAAAGCTGTCTACCTCCTCGCTTGTGGAAACTTCCACACTGTAAGGGCACTAAAGTGCATGATTATAGTACACTGCATTAATTGGTGATCCCTTTGCATGTATTTGTACATGGCTCAGTTACTGGTATTTCTTCAAGCAAGCCACCACCTTTAGTAAGTGCTGGCTCTCCTGAATCAGCAATAATTTTGATGACGGAACTCTATACCAATGGCTCACACTTAGAATTTATGTTACAGCTCCTCACTGAATAAGATCGTATGAGTTTCATGCTTAGACATTGTCAAGCCCTCGTGCTACAGCCTGTGTTACTCAGTTTGTATGTCCCATGTCTGCATATCTGTTATGAAGATCATACGTGGGGCCCATTTATCTGTAGTCCCAGTGCTTAATTGCCCGCATGACACTGTGTTACAGTAGCCATGTACAGTAAGTTGAAGTTGGTAATCATAAAAGGCCTTATTATTATGTGTGTATGCATACACTAAGTGTTACACTGTGATGATGGTATACTCCCTACTGAGGTTCAGGGGAAATAATGATCTACATGTATAGTACAAACTGTATACACGTTCATGTACAGTAGTTTAATGTTTTTTTTTAATAAGACGTGGTTCAATATTAAGGCTGAGACACTTTCACGTATCATTTTCTTTTTTTCTCCACATATTAAGATTGCCGTCACCACAGATCAATCTGTGTACTTCTGGGGAAAGAATCTTCATAGACCCGTGAGTTTTTCCACTGTTGCGATTCTGCTTTCGTTTCTGTGACATTCTTGAAGATTATATATCAAAGGTCTCCACATTATTTAACAATATCATTGCCACTGTATGACCCCCCATAAAAAATAACTATTTATTATTAGGTTTACTGGATCGTTCTTCCTCATCTCTTATAGCGCCCTGGTGCCAGTCTCCAAGGCCTAAGAGAGTACAAGAGGTCACGGCATGGGCAGGCCAGTAGTGCGGCCATTTCTAATGCCCTCCTGCCTCAGTCCATCACTGACCTTGAGTTGGATGATACTGTAGTGCAGGTACGAGTGAAGATGTTTTGCTTTGTTTTGTTATGTTTTGTTTTGTTTTGTTTTTTTGGAGGGGGTGTTCAAAAAGTCTTTGGAAATACTGCCACTATACGTGGGGTTCTAGATACCCCTGTTCCACTACCCAATGTTTTGACACAATTAGCATGCGGCTTGCTAGTGTCAATAGCGCGTCTAATTGCAGTGAGACTGAGAACATTAGGATGTGATAGTGTAAAATCACATGCACATTCACACCACGCAAGAAACGCTTGGGCAGTGGAGCCTGGGAACAAGCTGTAGCCTTGCACTGTAGTACTACTGAGTAGATAAGATGGTAATTTAGACATCCCACTAGCTTAATAATGCTATTTCACTTAGCTTTAACTGTGATGAATGGCTGGCCAGCGGGATTTTGTCAGAAGTGAGACGTTCAGTGAATAAGTTAACAAAGAATATGATGCTGATGTTGTAAAGCTACGTATTTGGTAATGAAGTGTGGTTTCAACAGAGTGTGTGATGCAGCCTAACACCCAGGTATCCCACCCACTCACACAAGAAGAGCTTATCAAACTGTGTTGCCTTGAGCTCCATTTTGAGCGTTCAGTCTTTACACAGACTGCTCTAAAGCTGACAAAGATCAAAAATGTTCATCCAAGGACTTGTTTCATGCATGCAGGTGAGCTGCGGGAGCTTCCATTCTCTTCTGTTGACTGCCAGTGGCTCGGTCTACTCGTGGGGCAGCAACATGAATGGGCAGTTGGGACATTGCCATACTGCAGAGATGGTGAGTGATACGTAGAGGTCGAACACAATGTGTAATGGCAAATTGTTGCCACTATGCGGTAAGATATATAGTTTAAGTTTTCATAACTGAATGCGGGCTGCTGAATGTGCCATTTTCAGCAGCCAAGAGAATGTGCTATCTTAATCAACCGTTTGTAGATATAGCTAGACCCTGTACCATTGTGGTGTGATGGGATGTAAACTAGGCACTAAATGGAAAATCTACATGGAAACATGCATGTTTTTGTGCTTTCATGAAAGCACAAAACATGCACATTTTTCATGTATTTTCTCCATTATTGCCTCATTTTACCCCCTACTACATGTAGTCATAATGGTAAAGGGTCTATATGCATGTGACTGCGACTGACCTCTTCTGAGTGGTACATAAAAACCATTGTAATTTCATGTCGAACACGGAGTTACAGATTTGACTCCCATTGTTGGCAAAGTTCAGCTGTATGCCTACAATGTTGTCACAGTAGAGCAAGTGTCTTGTTGTGAATCAATAACACAGGTAAGTGTACAGATTGAGTGTCTCATATGCTTCCATGAAGTATTACTGCATAAGTATGTCGTACACATACCTACCAATGTATCAGTTAATTGAATGTGCACCAGATCCAATGGAAAACACCACAGTTTTGTGAACAGACATCTGCATGACCACAGCTTGACCTGCTGAAGTGGCAGCACGATACTCAACGGGAATAGTCGTCACCCTTCCACAGAAGGCACAAAAGAACTCCATTTGAGATACGAAAGTTCTGCACTTCATACATGATGCTCCTGATCCTTCCTTGTTTACTATCCATAGTCCACCGCAGAAGTTTAGCAGCCTACTGTCTCTGTTTTCCCACGCTCCAAGATGGACGACGTCGTGTTTGATGTACCCACAGGGACACTTTAGTGATAGACTTTCACCGGGCATAGTAGCCACAACATCTGTTGCCTAACCAAGAAAAAGAATTATCCTTCTAAACTAGCTGTGATTATAATTCTGAACTAGCTGTGGTTTCCACCAAGCTTTATTTTAGAATACACATACCTGTAAATAGGCTTGGAAGCAAAGCAGTCTTCTTTAGCAAATAATAGCTGCCTATATAGCTGTTACCACGTTTGTCATGTGATTCTAGACGTTTGTGTAGGCTATACCATATTTGGATTATACTATACACAGGCTAGCTTGAAGTAGAGCTGTGTAGTTTTGTGCTCTTTCAACTGGAAATTGATGATGTAATAGAACTTTAGTAAGTACTGCAATGGGTTTAATGGAGTTTCAAACACTAATGGATCATACTATATGCATTTTAGAACTGCCCTCACAATTATTTTTGATGCGGTGATCTGCAAACAACCATTAAAATCTGATGTAAATTGGTTTGTCTTACTTTGGACTTTCATGAAGATATTATGCTAATCCACACATGGCACATACTACAATGTACCAGGTAGTAGCATATTATTTCACTTGCTATACGTCTGCCTTCAATCGACGTTTCTTTTTATACGCAGGCTGTACCAAAGAAACTAGCATGTTTTGACGATCAAAAGATTGCCACGATAGCAACTGGGGATGAATTCTCCATTGCAGTTGATGAGAGGGGCACCCCATGGGCGTGGGGCAAGTCTGATAATGGACAGGTAAGTATTTGTACAGCTACATATGTGGTGTATATAGCAGTGTACGTTTCCACATTAGTAGAAAGGAAGGCTAGAAGTATGCAAGAATATCGATGACCATAATATATCACTGCAAAAATAAAGTGGTTGGTTTTAACCCACATAAGGTCACCTCAGTTGCAGCTCCAGTATACCAGAGAATGCTCAGTTACTTGCGTGCAGTGCAATAAGATTACTTTCCTCAAAAGCCAAACTAGATCAGCTTTCTTAGGTGCATGGGATAGAAATGGATTGCTACAAAATATGTGTTGCTAATGGTCTTTCCTTCCTTTAGAAATTGGAGCCTAAATAGGGTGGTAAAGTGATCCACTTGTTTACATTGTTTTGTACCTGTACACTGCAACTGAGATATCCCTAGCTGGTTTAAAGAAACCTTTTAGGTTTTGCAGTGCGTATTTCCTTAATTATAGGAGCCATAAAGGTATTATGTTGGGCAAATCATGAATGTAATTGATCTGCCTGTATGCACATTTTTTGGTAGTGAACTTGCAACTGAGATACCCCCAGCTGGATTAAAGCGACCCTTTTGTTTTTGCAGTGACTTGTTGTGTTTCAATGAGTAAGAATATCCATGACCATACTTGTTGTTTCTTACAATAACTGCATAGGGCGTGTGACATTGATTGTCTTTGTTGAGCTATGGGCACCGTAGATTATCAGAGTACTAAACACAATGTGTATATCTAAATATGCTTATAGGCATTTTTTTACTGCATTGTGTGTATTAGTACCATCTTGTGCTTCTTGCAGCTTGGTATCAATATGAGAGCCTTGGCAGGTGCAGGTGAAGTGCCCAAGCAGTCTCTCTTTGCTCCAACAGTAATTACAACCCTGAAGCCAACCCCCAAATCTCCTAAGAAATCAAGAGAGACTGTGAGTTCATTATGTTACTTTATGAATAGCATATAGTAACCAGAGACTGCATATATGTTGTGGGTTACCTTTCAAGTAATGAGTATGTAATATACGTATGAATCAGTACTAGTACTTGTGAACGATGCAGCAAGTCTTGTCTCAAGAATAATGAGCAATTAGAATTGTTGTGTTGTAGTGTGATAGATAGCTTGTCAAGAAAGCCATCTGTTAGCCTTGTTGCCAGGCCTGGGAACGGGGGTAGTGATTGGTATCATGATTAATGCTTGTACGAGGCCATATATGTAATGTAAGAGACTTAATTGTTATGAAGGATGGAGGAAGTTGGTGAATGCCTGTTTATTGATGAATTGATAGTTGTGCATCCACACTAGCCTCTTTCCCAGGCTCTACTGCCCAGCTATTTTTCACGCAATATAGTAAACTAAAGGATTACTTATTTTAGTATGTGCGAAAAAAGCTGAGCCGTATAGACCCTGGGAATGAGGCTACATCCTCAAAATCCATCTACATAATGCATTATTAATTAATTAATTAACATGACAGTGAAACTTGACATGTTCTGTTCTTTGGCATACCTTATGCAGACTCCAGAGAGTGATGAGTTGCCTGTCCTTGAATTGGATCTTGGGTGGCAGCTACCAGACTTTGCTGCCATTGGTATGTGTGAGGTTATACACATTTACTGGCTCTACAGTACATTGTTATGCACATGAAACTTCATTTAAGCTACATCTTCTATGTGGTATATATACTCGATTATGTTTTGATTTCGTGTATGTATGCACACATGTATAATGTTAATACACGAACAAACACACACACACACACACACACACAAACGCACACACATACATAAACACACACATACATACACACACACACACAAACGCACACACATGCATAAACACACACGTACATACACACACACACACACACACACAAATGCACACACATGCATTAACACACACGTACATACACACACACACACCCACACACACACACACACACACACACACACATACACACACACACACACGCTCAGGCTCACCACATGCACCTTATGGTCGTGAATCTCTCAATACCGCTCTGAGACATTTACATGGATTCTATCGAGATAGCATGGTACTCTGGCAGTGCCAGAACTGGCAAGACTGGCAGAGCATGGCCACTCTCCACAACATTGAAAAACAATGGGTCCAGGTTAGTTTCTTATGGTTTTCGTTTGCATGAGTGTGCAATGGAATGTAAAATAGTGACCTAAAGTGGTCCATAAGACCTTCTCAACCTTGGCACTGATGTTCGGTGAATATAACAGTTGCTATCTAATAGTTGCTATCTACCCTCGGTTTATGATAAGATTAATCTTGGTATGTCTTCCTGTTGTTCATTCTTACACACGGGAAAGGTGCATCTTTACTGCTCTTGGGCTTGTGTGTAGGAGCAGATGCCATCTTTCAAAGCCGGCATGGTGCTACGTGCATGCACATGCCCATCTTGATAGTTTTGCTTGAATGCTGGATCTGAATGCACTCTTGCTTAATTTAGTCAGTGTGATCAACAAATTTTCCCACGGTTCATGCTGTTCAATTTACTCTCTATATCCAGGCATTGGAATGTTCTCTGAATGCCTTTAGGACTAATAGCAGTGAAGGAAGTAGCATTTCTACAACTGTTGATGGATACATTGAGTGAGTTGACTTCTAGTGTTGGTATAGTCTTCTGTACGTTCCCTGTAATTTTCTTCCATGATGATTTTGAAAACCGGTGTCTTGTTGTTTGAGAAATATGGTACTTTACCCCTACCGCACACTCTGTGAAAAACCGTATAAAGTCACTTTGTAGTACTATCAGATATAAATTCGTACACTAGCTGAGAATTTCAAGGACCATTTGTTTTGATACACTGTGCAATGGTCATCATTAGTGGTAAACAGAGAAGTGTTACAACAGTCGATTAAGTACATAGTTAAGGCGGAAGTAATCAATAATGAGTGAATAATTAGAAAGGGAGGAGAAGAAGAAGCATAAATGGGAACTACAATAGACGGGAACTACAACAAACAGAACAGAGTCAGCTACGGTGGGGAGGCTTGATCAATGGGTTGTAGGCCTGGTGCAGAAGGCCAAGTTCCCTGTTAATGGGATGGGGTCGTGAGCGGATATGCCATGCCTCAATGGCACATCATTGACCGAGTCTAGGGTTGGAGTCCTGGATTCCTGCATCACTCCATGCAGTGCTGTGGTGTTTTTTCCTTTGCACTGATGATGACTGTTGCATAGCATGTCGAAACATTTGGTCCCTGAAATTCTCAGCTATAATAATATTGTACAAATTTATATCTGATAGTATTGGAATGCCTATATCTACACACACCTATACAGAGTCACTTTATCTATTCTCCATCCAGGAAATTTATATCTGACGTCAAAGACTATCACTCAACGGGTTTTGTCAAGAAGGGACTCTATCTACTACAAAGTGTATGTGAGAGACTATAACATTATTTCATTGTTGTGCATAATCCTTAACATAGATACTATACAGCCGAAACTTTGGTAGAAGTTACAGTTTGGGGGTGGAGTGGTCTTAGTAGCTCAAGTTTAATTTTGGCAGATTTGTCTTAGCAAGCAATGATAATGATGTCATAAAAGAGGTAGTTATCTCAACTCCTTTTCTGTGACTGATGGAACTTTCATAGGGTGCGTCATGCTGTCTCTTACAGCACTATCTTCAATTGAACCAATTCACCAAATATTTTATGACAGTTTCATGTTTTTTTTTAATGTATCAAAACAGGTTGTTGACATACTATTATTGCGTCATTGTAGCTCTTGGCCTCTTGGGATGAGCATGGTCTGGAGTTCTCTCAACTGGAAGCTGTCCTGGCCAAGTACCTTTCCCAACTGGCATACCCCCTGAGCCTCATTCTGAGAAGGTATTTTGTGTATTTAAACACCAGACCATTGCTTTATTGTCCAATTCAATCCCGTAATCATTGTATTGTCATTGTATTGTCCAAGCGCACTATTTCAATCCCGTAATCACTGCAAACTGGTGTTGAAAGTATTTATTTCTCTCACTGATCTGAGACACCCACAGTTCTGTTGGGCGTTATTTGGAAAGTTTGCGCTATCCACATAATGCATGCTTAAATTTTTCTTAAGTGATTTAATTCACTGTCATGTGATTGATTTTGAGAGTTCTGATTCGTTGAAGGTCACGTGAGTAGCAATAAGTAATTACCCCTATAGTGTCACCCCATTATTTATACCTAATGTGTCTGTTTGATTGATGTCATGGAGGTACACTAATCATTTTGGCCTCGTTACCAAGACCATGTAACAGTTGAAGGAACTTTCGACGACTGTTGCCTGGCTTAGAAATGACACCAAAACATACTGCATGGTGGCAAATTTTTGAAACGCAAAATTCTAAATTTTCTTGGATTGGTCACATTTAACATTTATGGGAAATAAATTTGCGAGCCAAGCATCCTTGATAGCCTTGCCACGTAGTGTGAAACATTAAATTTTGCAAACTTAATGTTCGTGTTCTAAGATATGAAGCCACAAAACTAAAATTTATGTATTTCGAATATTTAGTGCTATAATTACACTGTCACCTCTATTCATATCGAAGGATGCAAGGTAGTGTGATGGTTATACGTGATGCAAAACTGTAAATCAGCAACTTCATTATAAAACTTGTATGCTTTTCCCTATAAAGAAACCCTCCTCTGTTTCCTATAGTCCTCAGACTCTGAGACTCAGCAGCGGGTTCTCATTCAGTTTCCAACTAAATGTCGCAAAGGAGGTGACCGATCACATCAGCACTGGTGCCCCCAAACCCGAGGAAGTGTTGACCTCCACCCAGCCAGAACCTTCCGAAACAGACACCTCAAAGCAGGTCACGAATGAGACGTCGGTGGGCGATGCCAGACTCTGGGCTGAGATACTGCGCAACCTCTCCAAGGACTTATCGAAGCAGTCCTTGGTGCAGATATCAGGAGCAGCTCTCACGAATATCGAAAACTCTCAAACAGAGTCAGTTATGGAGGAAGATATGAACACAAGTTTGCAGAAAGTCGTTGCATTCACGTGCGGGCATGCTTTTTCCCTCTCGCAGTTGCACTTGAAAATTCTTCTGGACTTTGTCGAACGTGTCCAGGATTTTCCGATTTCTCTTCCCCACACCCTGAAACACCTCCAGCTGCACTACAAGCAATCCAGCCTGTATCCCAGTGCTTGTCCCTACTGTGTGTTCCAGTACCTGAGAAAGCTACAGCTGCTGGAGAGCCCTGGTGTACCTATCAGGCCATGGAATCCCTGACTTCCATCACAGTGACTGACTTTCCATCACTTTTTTTTTGGTGTATTCATTTCAGATTGGAACCAATGTTGAGTGTTCATTAACAACGTGTGATCTGTATAATTATCCTACATTACATCATCTCTAATACATTCATTGGATGAGAGCAGTAGGATAATATGTATAGGATATACTACGTCTACGAGGAGTATATCGCGTTTATACTCCGAGTAGACGTGGTATATCCGGCTTATACAACATTTGACCAATCAGTGGAGTAGGTATAATACTTAGAAACGCTGGGCTAGCATTCCCAGAGGCAGCAGTTATTTACGATGTCATAATACATGAAAATATGAAAGTAGTATAATAAAACATGAAAACAATTAATGTGGTATAATATTATGACCCTTTATACTCCTCTTCTGCTCCAATCAAACACCTTGGATGTGATGTAATGTGGTATATATAAAGGCACAATGTCATATTTTACAGTTCTGTACTTTAGTAACATAACCTCAAGCTACTTCACGATAGTTACGCACATGTGCAGTAGTGGGATAAGTCAGATAGATCACGTCACAGTGGAGGATATGCGCCCAAAATATCCTCCTTGGATACGGTTTTATCACTTGGCTGCGCCTCGGGCATCTGCGGAGGATATAGGCGCATATCCTCCACTGTGACGTGATCTATCCTATACTTATCATTCCCGCTTGTGAGGCTGACTGTCAAATTAAATTTGAAATAGCATATCATGTGGCCCCATATATGTACATATACAGATATCATGTTCACGTCATTGTAAATTCATGGTACCCGCACCCTCGAGGCCTCGGGCGCGTTAATTATAAGGTTTACACAAGATGCCCAATGAACAATGATGGCCCCACACCATAAATTTATAATCTTTTAATCATTTATTCATTTCTTTGTTTTGTTGAACGCCTCATTACACACGGTGAGTATACAACTTAAAATCATTAACAGTACATACTGTGATATTGACCTAAGTGTGAAGAGGAAATGACTGTACACATGAGCCTGATAGCTACAAGTCAAACTCTACAAATAAATAAGTTATAGTATGTAGCGAAGCGCTCCATCACACTCTTTACCCCTTCTCCCACCACAAACTTGCTTTACTGTAGCACATGCGGTTCTCCCTTTCTAGCCTCTCTTCCTGACTCACTAAAGCCATTGTCACGCAACTCACTCTTCTGGTAACACATACCCTCTTAGCGCTTTGGCTATCCCACTAGCGACTCTAGCAACACATAGCTAAACAGCAGCCTTGTTGTCCTCCTGGCAACTCTCTTGCACACAATACTTGCCTCAGCGACGCTTGCCCCTCAGCAGGTAACCACTTAAGTTAAAACATGTACACAGTGATATATAAGCTGACTGGTGATAGCTAGTTAGTTTTGTTGTAATTTCGATCTTCCCTATGCAGTTTTAGCGTGCTTATTAATTGGCTCCTAGAGTCCTATTGAAGTTGTTAAACATCAACACTGCATACGTAGGAGAAATTATAACCTGATTTATAATATTATGTTTTATACAGCTACTGAATTGACGTATGGAATAGTGGCCACAATCTTCTCACTTGGATTTAAGCTGTGTGCTGAATTTGTACAAAAGCATGGTCCAATTAAGGGTCTTTATCAGCTTCATAAGCCACTTGGTTGGATACTTTATCAGATTTCTTGCAGCCAGAGGATTCTTCCCATGGCTAAAGAAACACGGAGGCTGGGTAAGTGTCCCCAAAAGTAGTAGTACCTTCCCTATATTATAAGATAGCCAGGTGGTGTGTAGGGGAAGTCCCAGGGACTCTCCCTCATGTACCTACCCAAATGCATATTATGTACTTCATATACAGAAGCCTACTGGTGGCAATTGTGCAGGGGTCAGCATGTGCTCGTATTATACCTACATAAAGATATAGTCAATTTGAAGCAATGTGATGGCCAGTCATTAAATAATTCGCATTTAAATGCATGAAGTCTCATTCCAATACTAAAAGTTTGTTTTTTATTTACCAAAGTCGAATAGTACTGTAACAGTAGGATACAGGTCTACAACTTTGTAGATACGATACTACATTATTAAAAGTTAATTATGTAGGCTGTAATAACCACCCCACTCTTTCATACATGTATGACTGTAGATACCGTAATTCGGGAAAAATTCTCGTTACAAAATTTAATTTCATAAGATAAATTTTCGCGTTAAAATTTTTTCGTAGATTTAGAACAAGCTACGAAAAATTCTCACGCTTAGTAATTTCGCTCACTGCACTCAATTCAGACTGTCGATTTCTGTGTACGTGTCACTTTTGGACCGTAAATTTTCGTTATTTGAATAATTAGCTGTAAATTTTTTTCCTAATTTTAATTTTCGTAGCCTTGGAGGCCTACGAAAATATTTTAACGCCGAATTTTTCCCGAATTAGGTACAATACAGAGCCACCTCTTAGTTCTGGCTGAAAAACATCAGTACACAGCAGGTCTGATGCATGGAGCCATGATTACAGGTGGTGCTGCCGTTCTGATTGCATTCCTACTGCAGCAGTACTATTTCTTTTTTTTGTCACTTTTGGTCATTTTCTACCTGGTGTACAGAGTTCGATTCAAAAAAGCTTAATTGGTATTATTTCTGCACAGTATGAACTTAAATCTTTTCTGCCTATTGTAATTATAAGAGCCGGAATTGAGTATTAAAGATGCAGGCAACATGTAGTTTCACAGCACTCTGCTTTTTTTTATTGGTACATATACAAGCTTGGTGGAAAACTATTATAAATACATTTTGCATGATTGTATATTGTATATAAAAGCGACTTGAATTGTATGCTTCTATAATAGTTACTGTTCATGCATACTTGGCTATTCTTACCACCGTACGCTACTGTGTTTTTAACCTCGTCGTAAATTACCCTACGATTATAATTACCCTATGTCATCAGTACTGCAAAAATGCGCACTTTTCGAATAGAATGACCGGTCATTATACTCCCGAGTTTACGGTATAGTATCTACGTTGTAAAAATATACATGTATAATTATGTATACTATAAAAAATATGATTCAATACATCCAATCATTTCAATAAAGCATAACCTTGCCGAACATTATTTTACACAAATTTAAACAACAATAATGGTTCCTAGTAACTGTTTATCAGGACGATGCATATCGCTGCTTTAAAAGCAGTGCCACACAAGCGATAGAAGCACCAAGAACGACACCATGAATAAGCCCAGTGATATATCTGTTCCTCTGAGCCTGGGCCAGGAGCTTATGCAGATAGCTCTGTATATAAAGGCAGAAGAATTAATGTGCCATAATAATGTGTGAGAAACTATAAAAATTGATTGAATGCATTGCTATACTAGCTACATGAAGACAAAACTCACTAATTCCACTATAGGTAAAAAGGCGATTAAAATGAGAGTTTAGTTTTAGTTTTCGTTAGCCGACTAAAATGAAAAATGGTTACTAAAACACTTTTGGTATTAGTTAAATTGGCTGATTTTGGCGAAAAGAACTACTCAGTTGTACTTGTATATAGTTTATTCCCACCCTTTAAGTTCTAGTTCAGTTAGACTAAATTTCTTAGTTTTAGATATCTAAAACAACACTACTGCATGACAACACCAGGAACCCCACAGCCTATACGATCCAGGACTATAAGAACATGACAGTTCTTTGCGTGTACAACTGCTTACCCAGCCTCCAAGAGACTCCAACCAGGGGAAGAATCCCGAGGATGCGAGGAACTTGATCAGATAGCCCACTACTCTGCTCATGAATCCCATGAACAGACTGAGAGCATGCTTCTTGATGAAGGCAGCACAGAGCTCGTAGCCGAGGATGAACAGCACTTCCACCCTGCCTGGAGACATTATGGTAGCTATGTGGAGGAGCAGATATATACATACAACCCAATTCCAATGTTGTACTATAGCCCTTTTTCCTCATCATGCCACCGCTACGCGCAAGTAACAAAAGCATATTTTATCAGTCTATGCACACTGATAATGTAAAACTTAGTACCATATATAAGTGGGTATTCGCGTATGTACACAATTGCTTAGCACTAATCCCAGGCTCGCTGTCCTAGTCTGTAACCTGGAACTGAGGCTAAATCTCTTGAGAGAAAAAACATGTTCAGCATGCTTTGGAAGCAGGCTTAGCAATGGACTTAATAGCAAATGTTTTTGGAAGTAAACGCACTTTGCTCAATTATCAAGTTGAGATTTGGATATAATAGTCATTTGTAATTAAATAGCTGCATGTCCATGTTCAATCAACTTACGCATGCCATCTTGATCGCACTCGAGCACCAGTGACACAATCTTCTGGAACTCTTGCAGCGCCGTGTCGGTGGCCACACTACTGTCTGTTTCCTCCACTGAGGACTCAACCCATTCGTTCACTTGAGGATCATCGCGGATCTGCTGCCTGATTTCATCGAGTTTGTCACCCCAGATCCTTCCTCTAAAGGATTCAAAGAACATTATCGCTCACATCCTATAGTTGTAGTTTTGACTCAAATCATATTAATTGAAACCTGTAGAGTCCTGCATGCTCCCATAGTTTTGAGGACCTGGTAGCTGTGGTATTACAGACACATTCTTAGCTAGTGTACCATACATTGCAAGTAAGCCCTTAATTCAAAAATAATTGCAAGTAAGTCAATTAAAGTTTCCCCTGCCGAAAATCATCTAGTGTAGTACGTGAAGTAGCAAAAACATGACATAAGTGTGAAGAAGACATACTCAAGTGGACACTGGAAGTAGCACATGAATATAGTTATGTTCTCACTGTATGTTGCATTTCTTGACACTATACTTTCACTTAATTAAATTTAATTGGCAGAAATTTTGGGGGAAAAGCTGGAATGTTTGTGGGGGAACCGTTGCATTGCTAAGTGTCTGTACTTCCCAACGATATCCAAATCCTAGCGTTTGGAGAGTGTTTGGCGTCCTTACACCGAAAAAAGACAAAATCCACTGTCCGATTATAGAGAGGGTGACACGGCTCTACATTCAATAGCACCCCTCCGTGCTCAAAGCAGCTACGATGCCGAAAAGTTGGCGTGCAGCCAACATGGTAGTGGGGCTTCCCAATAATGAAGAAAGACACCGAAAGTTGCTTCAGGGAGGAAACACGGAACGGTGTCCGACAATACATACTTTTGTCCGATCATAGCTGTGTCCGAATTTTAACTTTGGAAGGCTATAGCTCCAGAACCAAGCAATGGAGGAACACCAAACTTTCAATTGGAAGTGCGAAGGGTCTGTACTATTGACCAAAGGCCATGCCCACTTCCGGTAATTTTCAGATCATCAGTGGTTTACTCTAATACAGTTAGCCTGCTTCAGCCTCTGGACTTCCAGGCGCATTATTGCACATATAAGACATCCCTGCACATTGTGTATCACTAGCACTTTAATATATAAAGTACGTATGCATGGGCTTTCTTTTGTCTCCTTGGGCAGTAAAGTGGCTCACTCTTTTACTCTCAATCCCACACCTCCAGAAACCTTACTTTTCGCCAACTTGAAACGCGTCTTCTTCTTGCTTGTTCTGTGTTTCAGGCTCAAGCTGGAAGGCTTGCCTCTGTTCGGGAGTGAGGGTCGGATCGCTGCGAGCTGAATCGCTGGCACTGCCTAAGAACGCCACGGTAGTAGCTCTCTCGTCTGTCTCGCTGATCCCCAGCTCTTCCGCCTTCGGGAGCGTGAGGTACACGTTCCCCGAGCCGTGTACGTTCACAGTAAGTTGGGCCATACTCTGACACTACAAATCAATGTTATTAGCCACACCTACTTAGCTGATTCAGCAAATTCTTTAGCCACACCTACATAGCTGATTCAGCAAATTTTCGAGGGCGTGGTCTATGCACTCTACTTATATATCTTATCTATGGTCTATGTTGACGGAATAAGTATCGCGATGTCGGTTCAGCTAGATGTGAGCACACACGGCTTTAGCAGCAGCTTCTCACTTGACCTTCCGTCCGCCAGAGAACTTGGGGTCAGCGAGGACGAAGAGAGAGCTACGGCGGCCGCTATTCTGGGGTGCGTCGGTGAATCCGCGCGCAAAGACGCCACGCTGACTGAAGAGCAGTCCAGTGCGTTGCAACTGCAACCGTCGACGAAGTCTGAGGAGGAAGACACCGCGGTTCTAGTGGGGCGAACGTAAGCTGAGTTCCCAGTAAATCAGTATAGCAAAGACTGAATCAATCACGGCAGTATAAAATAGACCTGAAACAATTAAGAGAACTAATAATGCTGACAGAACCGTAGATAGTAGAGTAATCCTTCTACTCTACTATCTATGACAGATTAACCAAGTGGGTGATCAAACATGAAATCCACTCTAGCTATAACTACAACCCACATTTATGATTATTACAGCTACGCACTAGCTACTATTACAGTTGCACCATGGGTCTGGCACATTATGCCAGTACGTATGCATGACTACCTTAGTCTGGCCTATCCAAAACAGCTGTTTTGGTAACTAGATCTACAGTGACTATAGCGCTACTATAAACAATAATAAGCTCTATTATCTATGGCACTACCCGCTTTCAAGCCAAGAGCTAGCTAATCTTGTGTGTTGAAAAAAATGCAGTGCTCTGTGCTGCCGTTGCAAGGCCAGATCACTCATAATGCTTCCGTTCTAGGGTTGTATAACTGAATGGTCAAGCCTCTCACGATGTAGCACCAGTAAGTGGCTAGTATAATTTTCATGTGTACTCATTTCATGGCAGGATTGTTAACTGGGCTGAAGAAATAGACCAACGATTGTCAGGAGATGAACTTGTCAGAGGCCTGGTTGATTCATGTGTTAGTGAGACAGACAGTGGGAGAGCGTCACATCAAACGTTTCAGATATTTCAGAAAATTGTCAGAATTGTTTTGGAGTGTGATCAGAATGGACTAGGTGAGTTCTTGCATTACAGTCAACAGATTCAATTACCAGCTATGCACCTTCTACTATTAACACTGCATTTTATTTGGTCTGCAAAAAAAAATGATCCAACCAGCCTATAATTTCTACACAGCGATTTTTCATGCGTGGAAAACCAAGAGAGACACGTAAACAGCGAACTCTTCTATATAGGTTGTTGATCGGAGTTCTCTTTCTATATACCAACCACAAATTGGCTTCACATACTTCATTTGATGATGAAGTTTGTGCAATTTGTGGTTGGTCAGTAGAAAGAGAATTCCCATCAACATGAATACCGAGAAACAACCGAGATCCTCTTTGAAGTCTTCTCAAAGGTTGTTACTATAGTAACAAGGTATAGTCTTTTTCCTTACAGCATGGCAAGAATCTCATAGAGTGTAGGAAGCTGAAGATGTGCATATACTATGTAATAGTTAAAGGTCAGTTAGGGTGAGGGGAATTTAAAGTCCGAGGCAAAGCCGAGGAGTTTAACCCCTCACCCAAACTGACCTTTAACTGATTTAATGTACATTGGTATAGCAATGATCCCTGTATGTGGCCTCCTTTGAGCACTATAAGTGTGGGGAAAAGTGGTTGCCATGGTAATGTACATTAAAAATGGCTCAGAGCAGGAGTTCTAACTAGACCTCTGCTCTCAGCCTAGTTAGAACATATAGCTGCCATCCTCCAAGCTATATTATAATAGCTACCGTACCTATAGCCTAGAACCCAGCCGTCCCAGCTGCAAGCGGGAAAAAAAGCTGGGTTTGAGGCTATCTGTACATGTGTAGGATAATAAGTACACCACTGAAAGTAAGTACCCAAAGAATACACGTAATTGAATCAATTACAACAAGAAAGCACCAATACAAGACTTAGAAAGAATGTGTATCACCGTAATTTCTCCCATGCATGCATCAGCCACTAAGATGACATACGGCAGACTGGCAGCACTGTTTGGTCTAGGCTACATGCTCTGCAAGGCGTTCGTGAAGACACACTCTGTGCAACTTGTGTGTGACTTTGTGAAGCAAGTGATTGGTTATGTCATCAGATTTCTTGCAGAATCGAGGTTCTTTTCATGGTTGAAAGTACAGGGAGGCTGGGTAAGTATGAACTTTTAGGTGGCCGTCTTTTCTGAGTGATGCATGTATTGAAACTCAATTAATGCGTGCGTGGGACTCTTTTCACTGGCACGTTCATGTCAACATAATGCCCTTCACTTAAAGTGAAAAGTTTGATGTTACAGTAGTTAATAGCAGAGTAGCTATATACACAATTATAAACTGATTTTTATCTGTAGCTGAGTGTAGCTGCTGTATGCACGTTAAAGGAAGTGTATGGTCTCCTGATTTCCTACAACACATACGGTAATCATGTGCAGTGTTAGTCACGCTGGCCCGCGAGACTATTGCAGTGTAATATGATCATCGTAGTTTAATCGTTCCTTTCCAATTTAATCTTCATAATTCTTCCTTTCCAATTTAATCTTCATAATTCTTCCTTTCCAATTTAATCTTCATAATTCTTCCTTTCCAATTTAATCTTCATAATTCTTCCTTTCCAATTTAATCTTCATAATTCTTCCTTTCCAATTTAATCTTCATAATTCTTCCTTTCTATTTTCAGGGTACTCTTCTGAAGTCATCTCTGGCTACTGCTAGAACTAACAACTATGTTGCTGTAGCTGGTGCAGTAACAGTCGTAGTTGGGTTTGTGCTTCTTGCAGTAGGCTACTGCAAGTGTAAATGATGTGCCTAGCTTGTTATGGCCATATATCAACTCATCATATCATCCTGTGTGTATATACATGACATGTATCTATATATAATATTGTTATAGCTAACTTCATGTTTTTTACTACTATTATTTTTGTACATGATATTGTACTGTCTCATAGCCCATTTTTGTCTTGCTGCCCCTGTGGTGTGACGTAAAAATGTTTATCTATCTAATGGTGACTGATTATCTATCTATCTATTATTGTTTATTTATCTCATAACATTGTATACTAGTACCACACAGGTAGCTAATGACAGCTAGCTGAAATAAGTTTTTCATTTATATGCTTGTCAATACAGATAGGGATTTTTCTCTGATTACCAATACCGCACCGTGCAAGTTATGACGTAAGTTGTTGACGTTTAGCACTCGGGGGGAATTCCCTGGGTCCTCCCCTTCCTTCTTAACAAACAGTGTGCATTTATTAGAGTTTTTACCGACTTATAATAGTGCTACCTGAAAAGTGCTGTAAAGATATGGCAGTCTCCATAGCTGTCAATCAAATTGGGACGGGTACTACCTTCAATATCCAGGTATGTACATAATCGCATGTGTACGATCCTTCTAAATCTGTATCTACTGTTAGCATAAACCATAGATACTATCTATGCATAAACTGACCTGTAGTTGGTGATTTAATATAATTATATGACTACAAAAGTAGTCAGGATTAGTTTTAGTAAGTTTAGTATCTCGTATTCTAACCAAGCTAGGGATCACTTAGGCGTATACTGTGGCTATGCTTCCAATAACCCGTTTCTGCATAACCCAAGACTGAGGTTTATCAAGACAATCCAGGGAAATTATTTGTTTCTGATATTATATCAAGCATGGCCTCCTAGATAGAGTTGGAGCTAAGGAAGTCTGTATAGGATGTGTAAAAGTGAAGTACTGAGCGGAATACTGTATCAGTTCTAATTAATGCTCCACAGTAAAGTATGTGCCGTTTGAGTAGCATACACTATACTGCATTTAGAGCACACCATTGTGTGTCTGGTGCATTGTCATACAGGGGCACTGTACCGTAGATAGATCGACTCTGTAAGATATAGCATTGAAGAAAATCGCTGTAAACTCTTAAGGTGGTACCGTGCTGACCTTCGAACCCACGTGATTCATACACCACTCCCGTGGCAGTCATTGAATTTGTTGATCTGTTTACCGTAGCAGCAACCGGAATCAATTGGAGGGGTTTCGTGCGTGACATTTTGTCAGGCAGAAATTGGGTAGGCATACAATTTTGAAAGGCAGGATTGTGAAAATGAGCATTTTGGGTTGGTTGGATTTGGGGTTTCGAAGATCAGTGAAGTATTCTCTTCATTAGCCTACATGTAGTATCAGGGATTTTTCCATGAAAGAATTGTACATGTAATTAAACACTTGAGTTATTCAGCAGGCATGTCGATGACCATTGCTATGTTGTGTTTATAATTTTCTGATGTAGCTTTCTGTGGATGAGGAAACAGAGAGAGTCAGTGAGGAGGAGCAGCGAGACACTATGGCTGCCCTCTTCGGCTTCATCGATGAGAAGGCTCGCTCCGATATGGACCTCAGGGAAGAAGAGGTCAGGGACCCTATAGCTTTCTTGCAGACCTTGGAGACTCTGCATGGAATAGAGACAATATATATGGGCTAGCGACCTGCATGGGCTGGAAACTTTGCATGCATTAGAGACCATATGTGGACTAGAGGCCATGCATGGGCTGAAGATCTTGCATGATCTAGAGGCCATGCATGGGCTGGAGACCTTGCATACATTGGCTTTTTTCTGTATAGGCTAAAGACCTTGCGTATATGACATTGTGTATGTATACATTGTATGCTATTCTCTCCTCACTGGTAATTGTGGCTGTACAGGAAACGTCTCTGCGACTGAGACAAGTGAGTGACTCGGATACTGCCTCAGGACAGAAGCAAAAGCAGGCGGAGCTGGTGGGGAAGAGAATCAGAGCCATTGGGGACGAGTTCATGGCGCAGTTTCTGAGCGAGCCCGGGATGAAGGACTTGGTGGAGGCGTGAGTGGAGCTTGTGCACAGCTGTACTGATAGCTACGTAGCAGAATGGCAGACTGGTTGGGGTGGGAAAGACATGCACAATACACAGATTTGTAGATGCCAGGCCTCCCCTCCCCCCAACTCCCCCAGCCTCAACTGTACAGAGGTTTGCAGGTTGGTTGATGGTTGTCCAGTGCAATAGGTAAATGGAAGTTGACTGTGTAAACTGTTAGCCTTTGATTCTGACAGCCTAACCTAATTAAGTACTCAAGAGCCACTGTCTATTTGCCTTCTCCTGTGTACAACCAACTTGCAAACCTCTGTATTTAAAAGCAGTCAGTCAGAGGTTGCTGGTGGTGTCTTATGCTATGGAGCCCAAATGGGGTGCTAATGAATTACTGGGTACCAAAAAAGATTATTACTGCGTAGAAGAGTTTTGCAAGTTGATTGTCCACAGAAGAGGGCAAATAGGCAATGGCTCTCAAGTGGCTCTGTCAAATGCACTGCTGCCAATGGCAGAAGATGCTAAAATGAACCATGGAAAACACATGGATGTGACACTTTTCATTATTCGTACAGAGCGAGCGAAGCAGTACTTCATTAGGTTGGGCTGTCAGAATCAAGGGCTATACATGTATGTACATGTAACAGTATTACTACTGTCAACTTTCATTTGCTGGACAACCAACTTGCAAACTTCTACATAATTATGTGCACAAAAGAGGTAGTAAAGAAATTGTAACTTTACATGTCATGTCTGTCACACCACTCTAGGAGTATGGAGGATACAGATGGAAACCCCTCCCCCCAGTCCACATACGATCACTTCTGCGCGGTGGTCAAGAACGTATTTGAGTGTGACGTAAACGGTATTGGTAAGTGCATAAGTGCATGAACTACTTAAATGTGTATTGAAGATTTTGCACACTATGTTTGTGTGGGTGGGTGTGTACGTGTGCATGTGTATGTATGTGTGTGTCATCTTGGCTTCTGTTAGCCTCATTCCCAAGCCACACAAGAATCTAATTTTTCCCCCGAGCTTCTAGTGGTTCTGCTTAATACATTTGTGTACTGAATTCGTGCTACTCATAGCCATGTGACTGACTCGTTAACAGATACATTTACTGACCGTTTTCCGTACATTCTAGCGCATGCGCAAGCAATGGATACCAGGCCACTTCTCCGATTTGCGTGGCCTGGGAATGAGTTTAGGCTCCTGTATACAGCTTACATAGCCCTTGCATTGAAAGTGTACACACACACACACACACTAATTTAGCATAATATTATGTCTTTACGCGCATCCTCTTCTTCCCATACGCCTCCAGCCAAGAAGATCACCCTAGGCCGCATTGCCGGAGTGTTCGCTTACTGTTACTACCTCTGCCGCACCTTCGTCCAGCGCCACGCCCTACAGGGTGTAGCGGCATTCCTGGGGACCCTGGCCGGCTTCCTCATTCGCTGCCTCCTCAGAGCGAGGTTCTATGAGTGGCTGCAGTCGATGGGTGGATGGGTGAGTCCCTCGCCAAGCGTTGAATGCCAAGTGTTGAATGCCAAAATGTGTGTGTGTAGGGGGGGGCAGTGCTTTAACTTGTACATGTACATGTAATAGTGTACAGTAAAAAACATGGGTGAATGAGTTATCCGTCCAGTGGAATTCTCGTATCACTTGAATACCGTAGATCGGGAAATTTTCGCTGTTAACATTTTTTCGCCGGTTGCGTTAGCAGTGAAAATAAAACGCAGGAATATTTTTCTATGCGTATAACGCACGTTCAATTGTTCGCCGCACGTCGAAAATTAAACACGCGAATATTTCTTCTGCGAAAAAATACATGCGAAAATTTCCCGATCTACGGTATATTATACGTGTATGTACTAGCCTCATTCTCTGGTGCTCTACTGTAGCTATACATGCATGTATACATGTATGTACATGAAATGGCATTTCGAAATGCAATCGACCTAAATTTGTCATTCATTTAATTAACCCTTTCATCGGTGACTATATGGGTTCCTTTATATTAGGCGTTAATATAATATTCAGTACAGTACATGTTTTGTGAGGGACAGATCTGTCCCTACACCGGTGAAAGGGTTAATTAATTAATTAAGAGAGCTATACTTAGAGAGGTTGAGTGTCTCCACATTCTAGACGATGTTGCTTCTGAGACTTGGGTACCAAACAGGCTATCACTAAAAGTTAGCCTTGGGAGAGGAAACACTCTCTCTCTCTCTCTCTCTCTCTCTCTCTCTCTCTCCCCTGCACAGAACCAGCTCCTGACCCTGACTGGGAGAGTGAGCCTGCCTGGGCTACAGGTGTCCACGGACACACTCCTGTTGGTGGGGGCTGCTGTACTCTTGGGAGTGTGGCTGTACAACAGGTTCACCAGGAATTAACACATTTGACAGGCCACTTTTCTGCTTCTGTTGTACATACACATGTATTATATTTCACGCCCAATGAACCTAAAGTCATGCTAAAAATTGAGATCTGGGGGTTTTTGTTTTAAGCTCTCAGTATAATAACAGTCAGATCACCTTTCTGTACAATGTCATGCATAATAATTGTGGCTTTTTTTTTTTGGTTTTTTTTTATCGCATCATAATTTTCACCATTGTCAGTGTTCTATGTGTACATGTATATTTATATGTGTACATGTATATTTATATGTTCAGAGACACAATCATGCTATCAAATGAACAAGCCTTTACTTCCACTTCCTCTGTTGCCCCTCTCAGTATATAAGTATCAGGGAACAGATTGATGGCAAGTCAGGTAGCTAATTTTCTTGATTATGTACATGTATATAGTGACTAAAATGCCATCTCGAAGTTATATAAACATCCCAAACAATAGTACATGTATATATAGTTAGTGTTCCTGATACACTTTACATGAAGTGTACATGTACATCAATCAGCGAATCATGCATGCATACTCCATGAATCCCAGACCTAAAAAATTCTGCTTTTGACTCAGTGAATACTAGTTAGTAGTTCCACCTAGCTGCAAGCTTCTCCTGACCACGGTATCATGTAGCTATATATACGTAGTATCAACTTTGCCAGCCCACCTGACTGTACGTGGTTTATTATACTATTCCAGTAAACTTCTGCTACAATTATGTTGTCATTTACTGCTCCATATGTCCGTATAAATCCTTTATTGAGAAGTTGGTACAGTAGAAATAGGAGATCTGCAGTGACTAATTTACTTAATAATGTAAAAAGAACACAAGTGAAGGTATTTTTATGCTCCGGAAGGGCTACAAAGCAAACTCTAGGAGCAAAATTCAGACATCAGTACAAAAGTATGAAAGACTAGCATTAGATAAAAAAATGTGATTAAAAAAAAAAGAATGAGATTTTGAAGGTGATTTTGATATCCAGGGAAGTGTGCTTCCCTCGACTAGTGGTGGTCATGGCTGTCAATTGCATGGCTGTGATCGTGGATATTTTACTCAGAAGTAGCTGAATGCCCATACTGCAATAGAGCTGATCCCGACGGCAAGGGAGGCATAGTTATCTACTTGCCCAAACCACTGGAACTCTTCTTTCTTCCTTATTACCAACTTCATGAGAGGGATTGCTACGACACGGTATAGACAGCACAAATTAATGTTTTTGCTCCCTCTTGTAGCTGAATGGCGTACTCACACTGTAGTTTTCCGAGGCCATGGAAGAGTGCTGGGAACTGGATGGCAGGCCTTTGAGTTTCTATCTGCATAATATGTGGATTGCTGCAAGATGAACTACCAGACCGAGCTCTTCTATAGCTGGTCGTCCAAGCAATTAGGGCCTATTCAGTCCTTCTGCAATGTAGATGACTTCTTTGGCTTCTTGGGCGATGCTCTTAAGTGTTCTCCTAAGCTTCCCTAAAGCTTGAGGGCGTGGCTGTTTGTGTCCTTCAGGGTCCGATCTTATGGTGACAGGGGAGGCTGCCAATGTGCTTCCAGACCTGCCCTGAGATCACACTCACCTCTGCTCCTGTGTCGATGCATGCGGAGACCTACTGGGCTGCCCTGGAGTTACAGGGTCACATCCCAAAGGTTGCTCTCTTGTGTGCTCCGTTTTTCTAAGGTTCCAGAGAAAGCACCACGATGTAATGACCTCGACACATGATAATGTCACATCAAACATAATACCACAGCCACACTACCTGACTGAAAAAAAAATCAAAGGAGTGAAAGACGTAAGATTACAATTGAACATGTTAAGGTCCCGGTCTCTGCTGTACTTTTTACATACTAATTTGTTCACTTAACGGACTATCCAACAGCACTCATACCCTAGATCTGCAGTGGATTGAGAAGTGAGTGTGCAGTTGTATGGATGGTTAACAATCACCATGTTAAAAGTGACGCTCTCTACAACAAAACGTATACTAATTTGTTCACTTAACGGACTATCCAACAGCACTCATACCCTAGATCTGCAGTGGATTGAGAAGTGAGTGTGCAGTCGTATGGATGGTTAACAATCACCATGTTAAAAGTGACGCTCTCTACAACAAAACGTATACTAATTTGTTCACTTAACGGACTATCCAACAGCACTCATACCCTAGATCTGCAGTGGATTGAGAAGTGAGTGCATGTGCAGTTGTATGGATGGTTAACAATCACCATGTTAAAAGTGACGCTCTCAACAACAAGGCGTATACTAATTTGTTCACTTAACGGACTATCCAACAGCACTCATACCCTAGATCTGCAGTGGATTGAGAAGTGAGTGTGCAGTTGTATGGATGGTTAACTATCACCATGTTAAAAGTGACGCTCTCTACAACAAAAAGTATACTAATTTGTTCACTTAACGGACTATCCAACAGCACTCATACCCTAGATCTGCAGTGGATTGAGAAGTGAGTGTGCAGTCGTATGGATGGTTAACAATCACCATGTTAAAAGTGACGCTCTCTACAACAAAACGTATACTAATTTGTTCACTTAACGGACTATCCAACAGCACTCATACCCTAGATCTGCAGTGGATTGAGAAGTGAGTGCATGTGCAGTTGTATGGATGGTTAACAATCACCATGTTAAAAGTGACGCTCTCAACAACAAGGCGTATACTAATTTGTTCACTTAACGGACTATCCAACAGCACTCATACCCTAGATCTGCAGTGGATTGAGAAGTGAGTGTGCAGTTGTATGGATGGTTAACTATCACCATGTTAAAAGTGACGCTCTCTACAACAAAAAGTATACTAATTTGTTCACTTAACGGACTATCCAACAGCACTCATACCCTAGATCTGCAGTGGATTGAGAAGTGAGCGTGAAGTTGTATGGACGGTTAACTATCACCATGTTGAAAGTGACGCTCTCTACAACAACTTAGTAAAAATACAGCAGAAACCGGGACCAACATGTTTTAGTTGTAATTTTACATCACTCATTCCCGGGCTTTAAAAGAGACACACAACCGACAGCTGCGTAGTACCCACCGAGTAAACCGTTCAACCACTAGCTAGAGTATCATGGCAGCCTTTCAAGATGCACAGCAGCAGTCAACCAGTCAAGAACCCTCTCGAGCAGCCACGGTGGCCCAGAAGTTGGGGGAATTGGGTGATAAAATCGAAGCCCAATATTGTGAGGAGATGAAAGAGATAGTCCCGTTATTCATCCAGACAATGTTTGAGCAGTGGCTGCAGAAGCAAGGAGGATGGGGACGGTTGGTAGCCAAGAGGACCAGTGGTAAAACCGTATTTTTTTTTATCAAAGTCATCACTCAGGGCCAGTTGATAGTCACGACAACCGCTAATTGAGGGAAGCACATTTTCCTTGATTTCAGAATTACCTTTTGGTGCCATTTTGGGTAATCAGCTAGCAGTTTTTGAAAAAAAAATTGAGTATGTAAACAGTGTATGGTGTTTTGAATTAAACTCTGTACAGTTAACTGTCTGACTTGGTCATCAATACTCTTTTCTGGTGTTCATTATATCTGCTGTTCATTATTGTAATTTTGCTGAATAAAAATTTGTTAAGCTTGTGACATTAACCCCACATCTCTGTAAGACGTGTTTGATGGTTCTATTAGCCTCGTACACTGCCTTTTCTTCCTACTTGGTCATCAATACTCTTTTCTGGTGTTCATTATATCTGGTGTTCATTATTGTAATTTTGCACTGATGTCTGAATAAACATTTGTTAAGCTTAACCCTACATCTCTGTAAGAAGTGTTTGATGGTTCTAGTAGCCTCGTACACTGCCTTTTCTTCCTGCAAGCTAGTGTGGGGAAGGCCAGGGTACGATGCAAGGGTTCTACTCTACCAACTTCAACGATGGCTAATGACATGCTGGAGCAGTAGCTATTATACAGATATCAACACTGTAGCTGGAGCAGTAGCTATTATACAAATATCAACATTGTAGCAGACGTTTATAGGAAGCGTTCAATGTACCACAGTCAGGAGGTATATATGTTAAATGCTACTACCCGATACAATGCAGGGTCACAGCCCAAGGGCTGCTTTCTTGTGCACTCTGTTCTCCAAGGGTTCCCAGAAAAGCGCCATGATGTAATGACCTCAATATAAGATGATGTTACATCATACGTGCATAATACCACAGCCACACCACCTAAACTGTGGTTTATTGTACTCTTCTGGTAAACATCTGATACAATTATATTGTCACTTACTGCTCCAGCATGTCAGTATTGATCCTTATTGTGTTGAAGTTGGTATATAGTAGAACGCTTAAAGTATTCTTAATGAGATCTGCAGTCACTAATTTAGCTCATTGTGTAGCTACAGAGAACACCCCTCGACATAAACAAGTGAGGTACTCTGATGCTTCGATGGGTTAAACTCTAGGAGCAAAATTCCAATAGTAGCTATTTCAGACATTAGTATAAAAGCATGATAGAGATAAAAGAGTATGATAAAAGAACGAGATTGTGAAGGTGATTTCGACACCCAGGAAAGTGTGCTTCCCTCGACTAGTGGTGGTCATGGATGTCAATTGGCTGTGATCGTGGATATATTACTCAGAAGTAGCTGAAAGCTCATACTGCAATAGAGCTGATCCCAATCGCGAGGGAGGCATAGCTACTTGGCCCATGGCTCATGAAACACTAGCTTTAACCATGTAAAAGTTAGTTAACAGATTGGGGGCGTGGCCAGGCTGAGACAGGCACAGTGATTGGATGCTTGCCTGTGCATGTGTGAGGTCGCCTAGGTGCACTCAAAGTCACAAAAAAATAAGCAGAGGAGCAGTTTGAGCACGTGCCAGAGCTTTGAGAGCCATAGCATAAAAAGGTAGCTAGCTAATGTGATCTGTGGAAAGTTTGGCAGCTAGTAGGCCAGGACAGCTAGTAGGCCAGGACAGCTAGTAGGCCAGGACAGCTAGTAGGTCAGGACAGCTAGTAGGCCAGGACAGATAGTAGGCCAGGACAGCTAGTAGGCCAGGACAGCTAGTAGGCCAGGACAGCTAGTAGGTCAGGACAGCTAGTAGGCCAGGACAGATAGTAGGCCAGGACAGCTAGTAGGCCAGGACAGCTAGTAGGCCAGGACAGCTAGTAGGCCAGGACAGCTAGGTTATACTACTGGGGGTTGTACACCTAGAATGGTTAGATTTCCCCATCTTCTGGGCCACCGTGGCTGCTCAAGAGGGTTCTTGACTGGTTGACTGTTGCCGTGCATCTTGAAAGTCTGCATGCCGTGGTACTCTAGCTAGTGGTTGAACGGTTTACTCGGTGGGTACTACGCAACTGTCGTTTGTGTGCCTCTTTTTAATCAAAGGAACGAAAGACGGAAGATTACAATTGAACATGTTAAGGTCCCGGTCTCTGCTGTACTTTTTACAAAACGTATACTAATTTGTTCACTTAACAGACTATCCAACAGCACTCATACCCTAGATCTGCAGTGGATTGAGAAGTGAGTGTGACGCTGTATGGATGGTTAACTATCACCATGTTAAAAGTGACGCTCTCTACAATAACTTATGCAGAAGGATTGCTGGATCAGGAGTGGATGCCAGAATGGCATGGCCCAATACATTTCCTACAGTAGTGCGTTACATAGTATTATTATCATAAATTCATAGTATAATCGGTGTGCCATACATGAAAAAAGGTACGACGCGCACCCACCAAGTTGGTTGGTTGTTTCAGCAGGTCAGCAAAAAAGGTCCCAAAAACTAGGGGATTTCTTTGCAGTACAAGAGTTTAGATTTTGGCAGTACCAGCAGTAGAGGATACCTCATATCCATTATATATCACAGCCTGTGTACAGTTCGCATGTACTTGCATGCAATAGTGACACTGATCTCACGTCATTACTTACTCAGTGGCAGCTCGCCGCTGCATTCAGTCATGGTCGCTCAATCAGTAAGTGCAAAGTAAGGGTTGAGTCGAACTAGTTAACCATTTTATGATGTCATTGCACAATAATTATGATGTAATTAATTGTAATTATGACACTGTGACACAGTTGGTGGGTTGTTTTGGGGGGTCTGAAAAAAAAGGGGCTGTGCATCTTGGACTTTTTTTGCTGGGGCCTCCTGGTATAATGAAGACTTTATATAGACACTGGTGCAAAGTATAATAAAGATCAGATCAGAAAAACAGTGGTGAGCAATAGCCATACTGTCACTGTACAGAGCAAATTAAATACGAAAACATCTCCACAACAACACATTCACTACGAACACCGGACAACACCACATAATGCACACAAGACTCATTTTGATCGGAAGTAGCTGAACGCCCATATCGCAATAGAGGTGATCCCGATAAAGAGAAAGGCATGCTTGCCCCACCCACTGGTGCTCATGGCTACCAACTGTCCCCACCCTCCTTGACTCTTCAGCCACTCGTAGAACTTTGCCTTGATGAGGAACTGAAACAGCCAGCTGCCAACCATGGCCAGGAAAGAGAGGAGCCCATAAGAGGAGGTGAAGTGGCTACTGATGTAGGTCTTGCACAGGTGGTAGCAGTAGGCAAGAAGGGCTGCCAACCGACCAATGTTTATTTTGGCAGCTCCATTTTCGTCCCACTCAAACAGGTTTCGTACGATGTCATGGAACATGGCAAATGCTGTTTCCGGAGACTCTGTCAGCTTCACTATCTCTTCCATCTCATCGTGGTACTGGGCGTCGATTTCATCACCTGCAAGGAGGGAGGTTAATCTTATCCCAGAGGCTCGTTCTCTGACTCAGCTCCCCAGCTTTATATCTATCGCACTGTGTATAAAAGCAGGGAGGGAGCTGCACTCTTAAACTAGAAGTCTCTAGCAGAGACATACCCCGCGGTGCATAATTCACAACTTGGAGCTGGCAGGACTGTAGACTGGGCTGATCGAGTAGTTGGCAAAGTGTACATGTATATCACTGGCTGTGTATCCGCACGCAGAGTGTACAGCGCTCGCGTACGCGTATATATCTATCCTATGGGAAGTGGTGGGCGTGACTGATTGCCAATATGAACACGTGACCAGAGTCCGTATATGCCCGGCCTCTATCGTATTCTAGTTGTGACCGTATTAAAATGGCAGAATGCACCGTTGTTAAATAAGAAAGAGCTGTAGATACAGCGAATGGAACCGCTTTGGCGACTATCAGGTACACACCCGGACATTTTTTTTTTGATTTCAATGTTACTGTCGTGTTTAGCAATCGCTTAACCCTGTAAATCGCGAGATAGCCTGATTTTTGAGTGGACAGACAACAGATGGACAGACGGACCGACGGACAGACAGACAGAACCAATCGCTTAACCCCGCCGCATACGCGCGGGGTAAAAAAACGGAAGGAAAGTGCCAGAAGAGGGTCTGGTGCAGTTGATACAGAAGGCCTCCATGGGATGTAGCTTGTATGGCTTACTGTGGGTGCGATAATTGAGGCGGGAAGTTCCAAAGTTAAGTGAGTGTTTAAAAACTAGTGTAAACAGTCCTTCCGTTTTTTGTTGTTTTTTTTGCGAGTGCAGGGAGGGTCTGGGGCCAAGACTAGGAGACAGCTTGCTACAATTCATCACATGACGTACATCAACAGTGTGACGTAGGGTGTTTGGTTTGGTGTGTGGTCCGGGAACAAGGCTAGGAGTCCGTAATCTTGTGTTCTTCCATTTAATAAGTATACACCCCTGTGGATGAGCAATAATTATGTACGGGGGAGGGAGGGGGGGGGGGGGCAGGATTACTATAGTAAAGACCACTACTATTCATGTCGGGGGGGGGGGGGGAGGGGGCAGGACTACTATAGTAAAGACCACTACTATTCATGTCGGGGGGGGGGGGGGCAGGACTACTATAGTAAAGACCACTACTATTCATGTCGGGGGGGGGGGGGGGGGGGGGGGGGGCAGGACTACTATAGTAAAGACCACTACTATTCATGTCGGGGGGGGGGGGGGGGGCAGGACTACTATAGTAAAGACCACTACTATTCATGTCGGGGGGGGGGCAAGACTACTATAGTAAAGACCACTACTATTCATGTCGGGGGGGCAGGACTACTATAGTAAAGACCACTACTATTCATGTCGGGGGGGGGGGGGCAGGACTACTATATAAAGACCACTACTATTCATGTCGGGGGGGGGGGGGGGGGGAGCTAAGTCACAAGTGATCGACTGTCTAGGGGTGGATAGACTACTATTTGTGTCAGGGGGAGCTACGTAAGTCACAAGTGATTGACTGGCTGGGGGGGGAGCTAAGTCACAAGTGATCGACTATCTAGGGGTAAATAGACTACTATAATTATGTGTCAGGGGGGAGCTAAGTCACAAGTGATTGACTATCTAGGGGTGGATAGACTACTATATGTGTCAGGAGGGAGCTAACTCACAAGTGATTGACTGTCTGGGGGGGTGGATCTACTAATTATAGGGGGGGAGCTAGTCACAAGTGATTGACTGTCTGGGGAATTCCCGAGACAGTGCTTAGCATCCACTTAGTCTTAGGGTTTGGGTTAGATTAGGGTTACGGTTAGGGTTTAGTTAAGGGCTAGGAGGCTAACCGTTGGGTTTAGAGCTGGCTACAGTGCTTCATTTTCAAGCTATTCACTAGATCACAAGTGTGCATGCGAGTGCATACCCCATACAAATGCACATGCTAACATACTGTCTCTAACGGCGATCTGGGGGAGGAGGGGGGCGGGGGTGGACACACTACTATCAGGGGGGAGCTAAGTCACATTTATTTAACTGTTGGGGGAGGGGGGGGGGAGAGGCTGTCTGCTAAATACATCTGGGGTACTGCTTTTGCCAAATTGTTTATCCACAGGGTATTAAATAGAAAAGCCCAAAATTATGTGGACTTACCCAATTCCGCCAGTCTCCGGCCCACCATGGCCGCCGAAGTGGCTTCCTCTCTACCGGACTGTTGATGCGCGCTTTGGAAGGTCCTCGCTTGGTCTCCGGAGAGGGCGGCGTCCGTATTCGCTCGCTGGAACACGTACTCCAGAAGGGCACTTTGCGTTTCAGCCTCGTTCTCGTCCGAAGCTTGCGCGTCCAGGCTCAGTTCTGGGAATTTACTTTTCATGGAGACCATCCTTTGTTCGCCACCGGCCATGATAAACTAGACGTGGAAGCCCGAAGGTTTTCGTCTTGAATGGTACTACATATAAAATATACACGCACTGGTATGACGTAAAATTACGACTTGGGCGCTGGGCGTGGCTAGGCTAGCTAGCGCGTCATTAATAGTATTATTACTGTTTTTGAAAAATCATGATAGCACATTACGTCATTTGTTATTAATAGCTAATTCTAGTTAGTTCTCTATCACTATGCAACTATAGACTCTGAATGAAAGCGACGTGGGGGATAACGAAAGGGAACCAGTACAGTATAAGAGGCGGTGGTAAGAGCGCTTATAAGAATGAGTGAGTTGATACCAGAAACTGACAGAAAAAAAGAAGAGAGCGAAATATATACCGTTCTGACTTGATTTAGTACTCTGACCTTTCATAATTGCCCAGCGATACGTAGCTACATGTTTGAAATTTGAATTTGATATAGACTATAGTCTTACCCCAAGCACAAACGTACTATACTCAAAGCCACTCTGAAAGGATAGTCTCAGAGAATGTCTGCCTTAGCGAGCAATCGTCGCAGATCTCCGTTTGAACAAGCCACACCGAGGGAAGATACGACACTGCACGTAGCTGACTCCAATGACCAGCACATTAGGAACTTTGCTAGAATTTACATCCTGAGTCAGTTGAGAAGACACAACTTCAATGATTTGGCTGATGAGCTATCGGAGTTTGAACAACCGGAAGACGAATCACATCATCATGCCCTTCAGATGATAGCCGATCAGCTCGCAGACGAACGACAGGACCAATTTCGAGAAATTCTCTACCGCCTGCAGCTCAACGAAGAGAATTTGCAAGAAACGTACGACACCATTGTCAGAGAAATTTTCTCTGATGGGGTACACTGGGGGAGGATTCTCGCGTTCGTAGTGTTCTCCGGTTCGGCTGCTGTCTTCTGCGCCGAGCACGGCATGAGATCGAGAGTGAGGGACATCGTGAACTGGACCGAAGCTGCCTTCCACAGGCAGCTCTGGCAGTGGATTCTCGAGAGGGGAGGTTGGAGGGCCTTTGTGAACCATTTTGGCGATGGATCCTGGAAAATGGATGCAACGGGGCTGTTGACTGGAGTTGGGATAGTGGTAGCGGCCCTCGCAGGTGGCATGTTTCTGCTGAAAAAGCTGTTCTTTGACTAGTATAATATAGTCCCAAACTCTTTTAGTTTGTGCTGTGTTGGTTTGATAGCATAGTGATACTAAAGATGTCACTACCCAAAAAACAGTTCAACAGTATTCATCCCTCTTTACTGATACATGTACATGTAGTGGTTATATTCATTTGCCATGAATTCCCCGGTATTGTGATTTCTGCTGCTCTGTCATTTTCAGAATGCAATTCATTTATCCCTGTATATCCTTTTTGTTCTGTTTGGACATTGAATTTGGAATTAATGTCGGAAGCAAATGATATCCATCACCAGTGCTACTAAAAATAGTAGAACTGTACATTCCCAAGAAGATATGCTTGCAGTTTCAGTGTCAATGCAATAAGGCCTTAATCTGCATGAAGAGATTAAAACCTATAAGGCCATGGATTATGCATTCATACATATAGTAGAAACTTCTGGAATTAGTACATTTGTAGCTAGTTATCTAAAATAAACTAAAAACAGAAAGCATTTTAGTGGGAACCCAAAAAAAATATTTTAGAAACTTCAAGGGTGGGATTACCAAAATCAACCCACTTACATGTAGTTATTATGTATTACCAAAGGTGTTTTAATAATATTAAATATACTCATTTTTAGAATGAGTTACATGTATCTATATCTGTTTTTTTGCTCCTACTAAAACACTTTTAGATATTAGTTTCAGATACTACATACAGAACTGATGGGGGGCTGGAGATGTGATATATAGTATCATAGTTACCCTGAATCTGGTGGGTTTCAGCATTTACGTATCATAGTGACTGGCTTTCAGTTTGGGTTGTGGGGTGCAGGGGCATAGAAAATGGCTAGCCGCCTTGCGTGTATTGACATTCGAAACTGGTGGATTTTGGCAGCTAAGTAGCGTAACAGAGAAGGCATAGATCGAGAGATTTTGTCACTAGGCAGCTAGACATATACGGTAAGAAAAATGTACAAGGGAAATCTTCGGAATGATATCAGAACAAAATAAAGTTGAGGGAAGTCCCGAGATGGTACCAGAACCAGCTAGAACTGACTACATGCACCAGCTAGAGATGGTACCAGAACAGACTAAACATGGAACTGGGGGGGAAGTCTCGGGAATGGTACAGGTACCAGCTAGAACTGACTATACGCACCTGGGGGAGTCTAAAGCTGGGGGGAAGTCTTAGGAATGGTACAGGAACAAACTGAAGCTGGGGGAAGTCCCAGGAATGGTTCTTGAACTGACTATTGTTGGAGGAGTCTTGGGAATGGTACTGAAATGGACTATATATAGCTGGGGGGAGTCTTGGGAAGGGGAATTCTATATGGCCGTATGGTATTCCCGGCCTGGGGAATTCCATGTGGTGGTACCGAACCACTAAAACTGGGGGGGAAATCCCCATGAATGGGATACTCCACATCAGCATCAACAATGATTTTATCAGGGACTAGTACGTATAAACGTATGAATACTGTATATGCAACTGATAGACCAACAGTTGAGCCAAATAAACTTTTAAATTAAAAAAAACGTTTCGAAGAACACTTCTGATTTTAAAATGTTTACTGACCATACACAACAATCTAGTACACGTTCATAACACGGTGACGAATAAAAGGCAAAACCAACGCATTGATGATGTATATATAATAATAATTCCCTGTGACAAAGAAAGAGATGCAGTCATGAGAAACAACGAACCAGTACAATGACCCTAACAATAGTTTGATTTTGGTAAACATAAATGCTTATACACGATAGCAGATTACAAAGACGAGAGGCCATCATTTGGTAAATATTTCGCTGAAGTGGTTGATGAGAAGCAGAGTAAAAGTGTTGATTTCCCCCAGGGAGGTGAGACCACCAGCTTGGTCGGAGGACCAGATGAGGTTGGGCCCGAACACAATGGCGAGGTTCATCGGTGTCATTTTGTTAACTTCTTGGTGATCCGTCACCTGTGCACACACAGTGTGGTGTGGTGTGGTGTGGTATGGTGTACATGTAGTGTGGTGTGGTGTGTGGTGTAGTGTTGTTTTAGTATGGGTTTACATAATTAGATTTAGTTTCAGTAAAAAAGCTAGTGAAGAACAAAATTTAGTTCTGGCTTAGATAGTTAACTAAAAAGGAAAATGGGTTACTAAAACACTTTTAGTATTGGTTAACCGTAACCAATGAGTTGATTTTGGTGTGGTATGGAGTAGTGATTCGCAAGTGAAGCACATAATTTTCATTAGCTAAAAGGTGCTTACCTTGCACAGAAATGCGATCAAGTACTTGAGAACTTGATAGTTTGTTTCAGGGAGTCGAGAAATCAATTCTGTGCACCGATGTAGCTTGAAATAGTCTGTTTTACCTGTGGAATGGGAAGATACAAACTACCAATTATACAGGTTTGTACGCGTACAATAGCTACAATAAATACAGGGACGATCACACAAATTTAAAGACCATATACATGTACTGTACTCTGTATACCTTAGGGTGACTATTATACAAGGGTATTACTGTTGTACGAAATGCGTCAAAAAGTACATGTATTTACACAAAATATTGCGATAGCGTTTTTAAAATAGCTAAAATAAAAACTTGCCAAATCGGCTGTATGCCCAAACCACTATAATTTTGTTACCTCAAATAAGAGTCGCCTAGCTTAAGGTACACCTGGAGGTGGTCATAACACTGTAGTGTTTCTAGCCAGATACATGCATACATATTATGTGGCAGCCACTCGTAGAAATTGAACAGTGTATTGCGATTGCATCTTTACGTTTGAAATGCGATATATCTCCAAACTTCTGCTAAGGGTGGGGCTTAAAGTAAAAGCATCAATAGTTGCTGTATTTACACAGCGCGTTTACATAGGTCATTCGAGCCCCACCCTTAACGGAAGTTCAGCAGATATCGCGTTTCAAACGGCAAACACCTCTAAGTTCTAGGATGCTCTGGTACGCCTCTAGTGTCATCACGGGCTTGGGCAGCTCCCTCAGAAAGAGCTTCATCACCACTGCTGCCAGGTGGGGGTCACCATACTCTGCAAAGTCTACCT
>CBDBCZ010000017.1:370000-750000 GCA_965203295.1 Nitrospirales bacterium
AGCCATGTGAGCACAATCGGTTGTATGATCAGAAATAGCAGCATAGCATAACAGGTGAATTAAGGTGCTGTACTTAGGGACAGGGCCGTGGATTAATAAGAGTACACAAATCTATTGGGATGATCAGTTGTAGTTGCTGAGGGATTCTCTCGGTTGGCTAGTAGAATTCATCGCGAAGTTTCTTCAATTCCAACCCGAAGTTCAGCAATTAGAAGAACTTCTGCTGAACTTCGGGTTGGAATTGAAGAAACTTCGCGATGAATGATCAGTTGTAGTTTTCAGTGCCATGTGGGGGGAGCCTAGGAACGAGGCTACATTTCTCATAGAGCTTGTTGGTGATCCAGGGAATGAGGGATTTCCCCACTACTGACTTTGCTGTTTACTGCTAGCAAAATTATATTCATAGTTTTGACTGCACACTATCATAATTACATTCAAAAGTGTGAATGCAATTACACCATGGGACTGCCAACTCAGCAGGGATGACTTCAATTGATGCACACACACAAATACACACATGTACATGTACATACAATGTACATACATGCATTACATGCTGACAGGTACATGTACACTTACACACACTACACACACATACATGTAACACACTCCTACACACAACACACACACACACACACACACACACACACACACACACACACACACACACACACACACACACACACACACACACACACAGCAAACTCCAACTCACCGATTGCCCAGGATTCCAACTCTTAGGTCGCGATTCTCCACCGACCACAGTCAACAAAGGAGGACTTCGAGGAACTCCTCCAGTGGTGCCAGCTGAAGCAGGCCTCCCGCTCCGACTGAGAAGAGGTTGGCTGGGCCCCCTGGCCGGGCTGGTGGGAGGGGATCGCGACTCAATACCTGGGGGGACAACAGTAAGACGCTACGTCAGATACACATATCTTATTGGATGGGTATTTGTCCTATATTGATTGATATTGGACGAGTCTGTGCTGTATTTGGGTGAGTCCGTAGGATGAGCCAAATACAAGCAAGACGAGTCCAACGTCCAGTGATATTGGATGGCTACCCATTCAATGAGAAACACACCACCCATGATCCTAAATGGCCTGTTCATCAAGCCGTCCAATGTATACATCTTATTGGATAGGTAGTCGTCCAAATATCACTTGATATTGGACGAGTATGTGCTGTATTTGGGTGAGTCTGTAGGACAAGCCAAATACCAGCAAGACGAGACAATTTAGAATCATGGGTGGTGCATATGAAACACAATAAACTTGCTTGTATTTGGCTCGTCCTACGGACTCACCCAAATACAGCACAGACTAGTCCAATATCCAGACAGCTAGCGACCCATTCAATGAGAAATTCATTGTGTTTCATAAACACCACCCATGATTCTAAATAGCCCGTTCATCAAGCCATCCAATATCACTGGATATTTGTCGGCTTGCCATTGCTGGTGGTCTCTTAATAATGCTATGGAGCCCAGATGGAGTACTAATGCCAATTACTGGGTACCTCATTATTGTATACACATGTACAGTGTACACAGTGTTGCCAAGATTTTTCTTTGGGGAAGGGGATTTCCAAGGTAATATTATATTGTTGCCAAGAATATTGGTGGGGGAAACTGGCCTTAAGGGGGGAGGGGAGGGGGGGTCCAAATTTATAATGTTGCCAAGATTTATTGGTGGGGAAACTTTCCTTGGAAGGGGGGGGGGGATTTCCCAGGGTTCCACCCCGTTTGAAACCCCCCCCCCCCTTTTGAAACTCGGATTCCCCCACCAAAAACCTGCTGCATGCACTAGTAGGAATAATACATTGTGTCAGCTATCCATATTGTTACAGTACATTTACCTGAATTTATCACCACTAAGGTACAGTGTATAGGGTGAAACCCAGGGATATTCCCACAAAAGGCCAGTCCCTCCCCCCCTCCACAAAACAAGAAACTTCTAATACTCAAAAGACCCTTTACATTAAGAATTACATGGAAACATGCATGTTTTCATGTTTAAAACTGCATGAAAGCACAAAAACATGCACGTTCTTATGTATTTTCTCTGCCTCCTTATACTGTACTGTACCCCCCCCTTACATCATAATGGTAGAGGGTTTATTGTAATTGTAACATGACAGTCATTCAAGCACTGCTTGATTGACTCGTCAGTTATTTCTTCAAAACGTACCCCGTGTTCTATCACTGTTGTCTTCCAGTAACATATTCGCAGGGAGGGAAGCTGCCAAGTCTTTCTCGTCGTTGCTGCCCATTCTAAACTGCCGGAAGGCTTTAGGCCTTGTCTGAAGAGAGGGGAGGGGAGGGGAGGGGAGGGGAGGGGAGGGGAGGGGAGGGAAGGGGAGGGGAGGGGAGGGGAGGGGAGGGGAGGGGAAGAAATAAATTAATCTTCCCAACTGTTCAAATATATCTGCCTTACACATACACACAATGTATATTCTTAAACCATTTTGTGGGTTAAACCACTGTCACTCAGATCCTTAAAACTATGTGATCAAGAGTTAGTAAGACATGTACGTCTACAATGCACGTTTACAATTTCCTATACGTACTGGGTTAGTCCACGAATAAAACTTACTACATACTAATAATTTTTCAGAGATTCTCTCGGTTGGCTAGTTGAATTCACCGCAAAGCTTCTTCAATTCCAACCCGAAGTTCAGCAGAAGATTTTAATTGCAGACGTTTCGACTACAGTGTTGTAGTCTTCTTCAGGGCATGGCAATACTGTACAGCCTGTGTTTCTGTACAGTATTGCCATGCCTTGAAGAAGACTACAACACTGTACTCGAAGCGTCGGCAATTAAAATCTTCTGCTGAACTTCGGGTTGAAATTGAAGAAACTTTGCGATGAATACTAATAATTTACCTTGGAAACTCTGTTTCTCCTTATGATGCCCACCCCCGATCGCCGTTTGGTGCCAGAGTCCTGCATTCCTGGCTCTGCGGAGTCCATGTCCTCAGGCTCTGTACAGAACACGCAGCAGGTATTACCGTGTTGTATAATGAGTCCATAAGTACAGGTGTAGTTACAACTCTTTGGTAACTGTCTTTAACTCAGCTGTAACTACGTATAACGAGGACAAATAATAGATAAACCACGGAAGCCAGGGATTTATGGTCCATAAACTGCCCGAACCAGAGGGCGAAGCCCGAAGGCGAGGGCTGTTTATGGCCATAAATCCCAGCTGGCTACCTTGGTTTATCTGTTATATTCTTTAAGCGGAAGTATTATACAGGTGCAAAACAATGGGCATCCTTGTTAAGGTTACGGGATACCACAGATACGGTATCATAACAATATTTATAAAGAGTAAATTTTTCTAACCATAAGAAATGGCATTCTAGGTGGCTTCCCACTAGTTTGCACAAGCTTAATGAAGCCCTGTGTATGTATAACATACGCCTGCACTTGTAAGGTACCCACAAGAATTCCATTAGTAAGCTAGCTAGGAATGTATAGCTGATGGGACTCTAGAGAATTTTCTGAACCAAAAATCTTGGTGTGTGTCATAGGCAGTGATTGTTTACAACCATTTACAGTAAATACAGCACATACTCGAGGGAATGACGGAAGATTTTGTACTTATCTTGTGGGATGCCAGAAATATGGCCTCGTGTAGTCAATAATTATGAATTTCAGTCCATACATCCCTGTATATCTCAGTAACACTACATAAGCACTTCAAAAGCTTCCGTCATTCCCTAATAAACATTCTAAGCTATTCATAGGTTTTGATAGTCATCCTGCCTGACTGACCTTGAGGGCAATATTTGGTTCAAGAGTTCATGGCATGTTATAGCTTCCATATCTCAGCAACCTTTTGAGATATGTGCATAGAACTCACACTGCTCAACAATCACATATTGTAGCAATTGTGCTGTAAATATTATAGAGCTATGTACTATAAGTGACGAGATATTCACAATTGAACATTTTGGGGTCACCGAAACATTTTTGTGGTATCCCGTAACCTTAACATAATTCAGATCCAGACTATGTGGAGACACCCATTATTCTCTATTTGAGATTTCGCTTGTTACATATGGACAACTTCCTGCCCTGAGGGCTGGAGTATAACTTCTTGTCCTGTCAGTATATGGGATTTATTACCCACCTGTTACTATAGAAACAAGGGTGAAGTGGAGAATATAGCTGGTTATACACTACATGTAGTTTCCGTTTTTTGTTCTTTTTTTGCGAGTGCAGAGAGGGTCTGGGGCCGAGACTAGTTATACACTAGCTGTAACTGTTTACTACTTTGTGGAACCTGTCCGGAACCATGCCACTACTAGGTATAATGAGGCCACAACTGGATATACCTATATAGCTACCATTAATTTTGCCATTGTGATTCAATGTGGGTAAGAGTAGGCACTAAATGGAAAATTTACCTGGAAACTCGCATATTTTTGTGCTTTCATGTTTAAAATTTACATAAAAGCCCAAAAACATGTATTACATCATATTGGTATAAGCTGGGGGAAGTCGTGAGATGGTACCAGAACAGACTAAAAGCTGGGGAAAGTCCTGAGGCGGTACCGGAGCAGACTAAAACAGGGAAGTTTTGTGAATGGTACCAGAACCAAGCAAAGCTGGGGGAAAGTCCTGAAATCGTAACTAAAGCGGGGATTGAAGTCCTGGGGAATGGTACCAGACTGACTATGGCCAAGGGGAGAGGCCTGGGAATGGTACAGGAGCTGACTACAGGCTGGGGAAGGTCAGGGAATGATGATACTGGAACCAGTTAAACATAAGGAGAGGCCTGGGAATGGTACTGGGGCTGACTACAGGCTGGGGAAGGTCGGGGAATGATGATACTGGAACCAGTTAAACTAATGGAGAGGCCTGGGAATGGTACTGGGGCTGACTACAGGCTGAGGAAGGTCGGGGAATGATGATACTGGAACCAGTTAAACATAAGGAGAGGCCTGGAATGGTACTGATGGGTTTTGCCCACACTGGTCAGCAGTGGTCAAGTCTAAGCACCACTGAGTTTTTTTGACCACCACTCAGCTAATGTTTAATTCTATTTACAGTATTCTATTATAACAGAAAGTCCGTTTAGCTAAAAAAGTGTCTTGGAGATTGAATTTTGACCACCACTCAACATCTCCTAGGCAGAACCCTGGTACTGGAACCAGTTAAACTTAAGGAGAGGCCTGGGAATGGTACTGGAGCCTTATGGAATGGCCTGGAAACCACTTACACTTAATTATCACAGATGTACACATGAACCCCAAAATCTACCTTAAATGTACACGCACACTAGTACTGATTCCTAACACTGAACAGTATGTACACACAATGCCTCAGCTGGCTACTCAAGCTCTAATATGAAGATTTGTACACCTGTAACATCTGTGTTTGGTCTGGTACATGCAGTGAACTGTATTTGAAGAGAATTAATTAGGCTCAGGTCAAAGCAAATTTGTAATGTTATTTCTTAAGAAAAGGAGGAATTGAGGTGTTGCTGCAACATTTCTATGCAACTCACCCACGCTCACAATTAATTACCTGTCTACTCTTAGCCTCACGCTTGTGATTTTAGATCCCAGTCCCTGTGACTTCCTTCATGTAAACGAAAAAGTCACGGGCCTGGGAGTGAGGCTAAACACAACTTCCTTTCCCTCTTTAGAATGGGAAACTGAGGTGACCATTAATTGCTCCCAGCAGTAAGTTTGGGCTAATTGTACGTCACTGTGGTGCAACCGATGTTAGAAAGCTGTAAAACCACGGCTTAATGAAGCATTTGGCAGTTCTCAAGAAAAACTCTGTAATTTACCATTATGATGTAAGGGGGGGGGGGGGGTGTGGAAGGGGTAAAAGGAGGCTGGGCACTAAATGGAGAAAATACATGAAAACGTGTATGTTTTTATTCTTTCATGTAAAATTTAAACAAGAAAGCGCACAAAACATAACGTTTCCAAGTAAATTTTCCATTCATTGCCTACTTTTACCCCCCCCCCCCATTACATTACAGGGTTCTGCCCACACTGGTCGGCAGTGGTCGGGTCTAACCACTACTTGAGCTTCTTGACCACCACTGAGCCTTTTTGACCACAATTGTGCCTTTTTGACCACAACTAAGCTAATGTTTAACTCTACTTACACTATGAAAGAAAGTCCGTTTAGCTAAAAGAAGTGTCTTGGAGATTGAATTTTGACCACCACTCAACGTCTCCTAGGCAGAACCCTGACATCATAATGGCAAAGGGTCTACTAATTATGATTGTTTAAATTTTCAGCTCTGAAATTTTCGAAAAGACCAGCTTGAGCTGGATCCCACTGCAGCGCCACTAGAAATAGACCTTTACCATTATGATGTAATGGGGGGTAAAAGGAAGCACTAAAATGGAGCAAATACATGAAAACGTGTACGTTTTGCGCTTTCATGTAAATTTAAACATGAAAGCATAAAAACATGCACGTTTCCATGTTAAATTTTCCATTTAGTGCCTACCATTACATGTACATCACAATGATTGTTTTAATTTTCATCTCTGAAATTTTCAAATAAGATTCATAGTTTGATCATTGCATCCCTTACTCTAGGCACACATTTCAGGCCGCACACTGTGACTCACTGAAGTCGATGAACTCCACCGGAACACTGCCGCTGTCTCCTGTCCTCATGTTGACCACCATGAAGCAGCGGCCGTCCAGGCTCTGTTCCGTGATGGTCACCACGTCCCCTGAGGCATTAGTTGTGTGTGTGTGTGTGTGTGTGTGTGTGTGTGTGTGTGTGTGTGTGTGTGTGTGTGTGTGTGTGTGTGTGTGTGTGTGCGTGTATGTGCATGTGGTAACACGTGTGTGAGTGTGTGTGTGTATGTGTGTGTGTGTGTGTGTGTGTGTGTGTGTGTGTGTGTGTGTGTGCATGTGTGCATGTGGTAATGTATGTATGAGTATGTGTGTGTGTGGTAATCAATGTATGGGTACGTGTGTGGGTGTGTGCATGTATGGTGTGTGTTGCATGAGTGTGTGTGTTTGTAGTTCTCATTAATTACTGTCAAGCAGGAAACATACCCTGTCTAGCATTGTGACCTCAAGTACATGTGCCTTCTCATTAACTACTGTCAAGCAGGAAACTAATCCTGTCTAGCATTGTGACTCAAGTACATGTGCATTTGTTGGGAAGAAAGATGCCGCTGGCCAAAAAGTATGCCACTGAATGTGTCAATACCCGCACCGCATATGTGCGAGTGGGGTTAAGCAATTGGTTTTGTCCGTCTGTCGTCGTTGTCTGTCATAATTTTTTTTGGAAAAACGTTCGAACGGGCGATTTAGAGGCTACAACAATTTCTAAACAGGATTATAACGCTGAAGTCCGTGGTACATTGGCTTGTCTGTACCTGATATAGTAGAAAGCGGTTTTATTCTCGGCATTTCCACGCTTTTTCTGATTATCGGTGTGTTCCGCCATTTTATTTAATACGGCAATTGGTCACGCCTTTTTTAATACGGCAATTGGTCACGCCTATAGCTTGAATACGGACATACGCGAGCCCTCAAGTATGATATACGAGTCCATAGGAGAGATAGTCAGATACTCAGATAGAAAGCATACTGGAGTATACACAGAGAAGCGCACGCATCATTACTACGGCGATCAGCCACGCCTACAGCTCGCATACAGCGCTACAGTGTGCAGGGTCCAGGAGCGTGAGGTATGTCTCTGCTAGAGACCTCTAGTTAATTCAGCAATGAAATACACATTCAGTTGCATGTGCACTATGTAATTATGTTACAATAAATATGCCTGATTCTTGATTAAGCCAATTACTAAATGCCAGCATAATGGGTCAGTTCACAAGAGGAAGTTGCAAAAATAGCAGCGCTTACTCAAGCATGCATACTACATGTAGCTGTGGTTTAAATAGACCCTGTACCTGTAATGGTAACAGTAGGCAAATTTACATGAAAACGTGCATGTTTTTGTGTTTTCATGTCCAAAATTTACATGAAAGCATAATGTATTTTCTTCATTTAGTGCCTCCTTTTACCCCCCATTACATCATAATGGTAAAGGGCCTATTGCGATACAAAAAAGTCGTAAGAGTGGAGGAACTCCGCTCATAAGCACTGAAGCTAAAACACTGTTTACCTATAGTATGCGTGTGACGCTGATGCAATGAGTGTTTGGAGGCTACTTAAAGAGACGATCAACACACAAGAGTCTTGTTGGTAGCAACGACAGTAACGGAAATCGAAAGAGAACTGAACACGGCAACTGTAGGCACAAAAGATCCACAAACATGTTTTCCATACTTTCAGCATACGTATGTATGCAACAAACTCCTTTTGAAGCAGTCACTTAAGTACTTGTACTGACAGCTTACTCATGTTGCAGTGAAGCCATCCACTTAAAGCTACAAGTCCAAATTTGGTAGCCTCGAACCCAGTCGTCCAAGCTGGGACGGCTGGGTTCGAGGCTACAAATTTGGTACAACCATACTCATGTTTGCTCAAAAATATTGTCCTAGCTACCATACTGGCATATTGCTGTCCTATACCGAATTTGGACTTGTAACTACCCTTCACCTTAAGGTAAAGCGGAGCTATTCCGACAGAATTATAACCCCGGGGGTAATTCCGACATTGGAGTACATTGGAGTATAGATCCAGTTTCATACAAGTTACGAAGCTGAAAACAGCTATGCATATAGCTGTCCTATTGACCTATACTAGAATAATAAAATCATCGCCCAACTCCACAGTACGCTGGAGATATAAGCGCAGCTGTCGGAATTACCCCGCCATCGGAATAGCCCCGCCTTACCTTATTGCAGTCAGTCTGGGTAAGAGGCTACTGGGAACTGCACTTTTGCGTTGAGGACACTTTACTGTGTCCCAAAATATGCTTTCTTAGTATAAATATACCCCTGAAATGAGGACACCACTCTATACAGGACACTCAGCTACCAGGTCCCCAAGGTGTCCACACTCCCTTATGTATGTAACTAAATACGCAAATTGTGCAAGTATTTGATGTTACATAGATTCTGCATAATTTATACAGTTTAGTCTTGTCCCAAGCCACATCAGCTGCTGCAAATACCTTCTCTAATGGCTACTTCGTCCTTCTGCCCGGGTACGTAGTCGCCGGTGGCTCTTCCCGTTAGCTCCTCGTACTCCCCGTCGAAATTGTCGCTCACATGATCGAACGAGTCCTCGCTGGAGTCGTCTTCTGCCGGACTCATCAGCTGTGGCAAAGTCGCCATGATTATTAGGCTCGGTCCCCAGCTCGACCTGGGCGGGATCTTGGGCACGAGACTTGGCTCCTGCGCATGCGCACAACAAATATTTAATTAGTTTAATTGGGGTAATCCCCGGATTCCAATATAGATCATATTATGATTCCAATCGCTAAGCAGTATATACATACATGTACAGTAAGCCTATAGCACCGCTTGTGTACGTGTGTTAGTGATCTCATTTGCGCGGCACGATCACTAATGAGAGCCGAGTGGCTGTTGTTGTCGAGTCATTTCCCGAGGGGAATTCACTGCAGTGAGGTAATGAGACCGATTTGCTGAGCTTTTCATTTGTCCCAGTCGCCACACTGTGTGTCGTATGTTATTACTATACCGGTTTATATAATAGCTAGCCCTGCAGTACAGTATAAAGAGCTGGTTATTTCATGCATGTGTTCCTGCTAATGTAAACCAATGACTTAAGCTTTAATGTACCACATGCAGCTGAGGCAGCAAAGTCAGTAAACTGAAGAGCAAAACATCCCCTGACATTCTCCGGGGATTCACCAGGGAACCTTTTAACTTCTCACTGTTGATACAATACGGCGGAGTAGCTATATCTGTGCAACAAAGTTACGGCAGCAGGGGTGTTTTCTGCTACCTTTGACAGCTTGCACCACAAGACTACTGGAAGACTACCTAAAGTAGCTATTTTGGCAGTGTCAGAGCACTTCCTACTCCAAAGGAGCGGAAGACCTGGTGAAGACAAGATGAGTGCACAGTCTTCTTTTGGCTCTTCTTTGAGCACGATTTCATCCCTGGGAAGTGACTACCAATCCATCCCCGAGGAGTCCCTCATAATCCCCCCGTCGTGGCTACTGCGTGGTGTCACTGTGAACCTCGCTGACATTCGTGGCAAGGGGTCTTACGGCACAGTCTTTGTCGCCCACTGGCACGGAAGTGAAGTTGCTGCCAAGAAGCTGCACGACATCTTCTTTGAGTTTTCAGTGGTGCCAGAGGCAAAGCGGGGCATCCTGAGGGCATTCGCTAAAGAGTTGAACATACTGTTCCAGCTGAAACATCCCAACATTGTCCAGTTCTACGGAGTCTTCAAGCCAAGCGGTTCCCTGAGCAACCTGGAACTGAGTCACGATTCTTACCTGATCCAAGAGTTGATGTGGAGTGCTTTGGATGTGAGAAATCGGGCAAAGCCAAAGCTCAACCTCCGCAACGTCGTCGAGATAAGCCTCGGAATCGCCAGCGCTCTGCAGTACCTACACGACCGAAACGAGCCAATCATTCACAGAGATCTAGCCACAAAGAACGTCCTGCTAAGTTCTAGCGGAACCGCCAAGATTTCCGACCTCGGGGTGGCAAAGGTCATTCAGTTCGGCGAGCAGAGTTTGCCACAAACTCGGCAGCCGGGTACCGAACTGTACATGCCTCCAGAAGTGAAGATCGAAGGCTTGTCGTACTCTACGAGTGTCGACATTTTCTCATTCGGCGTCATCATGCTTGAGATTTGTATCGGTCACGACGTCACTGCCAGCGAAGCTTTTCGCGTGGGTGAGTTAGGAATGGTGCGCTTAGTTCCCGAGGTAGAACGGAGGAAGAGGGACTTTCAGGATTTGAGTAACCACGTTTTGAAGCCACTTATCATGCAGTGTCTCGATACATGTAAAGATCGACCAACAGCAAATGCAATATGGGAGCGCTTGACAAGAGTCAAGGATACAGCACAGTACAAAAGCGCACCGGAAAGCCGCATTGTGCCTACATTGGAGCCCGTGCAACCGAGTTTGAATCAGCAAAGCTCTCGAGCATTGTCCGCAAGATGTGAAATGCTGGAGGAAAAAGTTTCAGTGCTCCAGGGCGATAAACAGCACCTGGAGAGGAAGCTCAACTCTTACATGCAAGCAGAAAGAGAGGAGAGTGAACCACTCCATCAGGAAACAGAACGAGTGAAGGGAGAGAATGACAGACTACGAGCCGAAATCGATCAACTACGGGCAACTGTGCGACAGAAGGAGGTGGAAATTTCCGAGCTGACGAGCTTCAGTTCTCCTCCTTCTAGTCTCACCGATCCGCAGTCTCGCGACCAGAGAGCTACTCTACTGCACAGAGTCAACACACTGCACGCCAACGTCAGCCGGCTGGAAAAACAGATCCAAGCACTGGAAGAGGAGAACTTGGAACTGAGACAACAGCAGAAAATACACAATGGTAGCAGCGGGCACTCTTCCAGCGGGCACTCCTCCAGCGGACCAAGTAGCCTACCAACGCTGTCAAGTTGGTCTAATCAACACTCAGGTTTATCAAAATCTGTGAGTGACGATTCAATATCGGCAAAATCAGAAATTAAACAACTGAAAAAGATGATCGATAAGTTGAAGACCGTCAATGTCGAGCTAGATATGAAACTGAAAGATGCTAATTTACGGCTGCAAGAATACGGTATGAGACAGACGGATTCCGATGTCATGTATCGCATGGAGGCCGAGCACTTGAGAGCAGAAAACGAAAGATTACGATTGCAACTTGAGAGTGTTCAGCAAGAAAATTACAGTTTGCTGAGAGAAATAACTGCGTGTAGACCATACTAAATCGAAGCACAGACACGCAATAAGTGCATTCATACGTAACTATATATATAGTGCACATGCATACGTATTATGTTTTTGTACACTACATCTATGACTAGTTTAGTATTTGTTTAACTATATTGTGATGATGTTGACTGTACTTTGATTAGTGATTGTTGGTAATATGACCAATTCACTGGACCACTACAGAGCTAGGTCAAATTTCCTGCTTTCAGCACCATTTATGATATTGTGTAATATGCCATGCTCTAGTAAAAATATCAAGCTCAAAGAAAAGATGCGCATAGTACGTAGCATGCATACGTTAGTAATTATTAACATCAACCTTTGACATGTATATACACTCAAGGCATAGAGATAACACACACAAGAACTGCATTGTGGGATACAGTATATATGATCAACACTCACATGAATTGTGCACACTTGTAGACCCCACACAGAAGTGCGTATAAGTTGAAGGATATTTCAAAAAAAGAGACCTTTTTGTTTTTTAAGATATCGTGATGGCAGGTTTCTTCCCCTGGGGCCACGCGGCCTCCTGAACCCCGTCGTCAAGAGCTGTAGTCCGGCTTTTCTGGCAGGCTGTATGTATAAAAACAAACAGTTTTTTTTTACAGATAAACAACAAAACAGCTGCATACTCTCAGTATGCATAACCATTTCATTATTCAAACCAGACTAAAATGAAAGCTGTGACAAGCGTTACTATACATAGCGATGGTAGTGTAATTTGTATTAGGCTAGGCAACGTGTACATGCACTTTGCACAATATCTTTGTCACTTATAAGTCACATTATTAAAAGTTTTTAAAGTCCTCACATACTAAATTAGGTAAGCATGACAAGCCAGTTATCTAGACTATCTGCATTGCCTTGGTTCCTGCAATCCCTACTACGGCATTGCCTTGGTTCCTTCAATCCCTACTACGGCATTGCCTTGTTTCCTGCAATCCCTACTACGGCATTGCCTTGGTTCCTTCAATCCCTACTACGGCATTGCCTTGTTTCCTGCAATCCCTACTACGGCATTACCTTGGTTCCTTCAATCCCTACTACGGCATTACCTTGGTTCCTTCAATCCCTACTACGGCATTACCTTGGTTCCTTCAATCCCTACTAGGCATTGCCTTGGTTCCTTCAATCCCTACTACGGCATTACCTTGGTTCCTTCAATCCCTACTACGGCATTACCTTGGTTCCTTCAATCCCTACTACGGCATTGCCTTGGTTCCTTCAATCCCTACTACGGCATTGCCTCGGTTCCTTCAACCCCTACTACGGCATTGCCTCGGTTCCTTCAATCCCTACTACGGCATTGCCTTGGTTCCTTCAATCCCTACTACGGCATTGCCTCGGTTCCTTCAATCCCTACTACGGCATTGCCTTGGTTCCTTCAATCCCTACTACGGCGTTGCCTTGGTTCCTTCAATCCCTACTACGGCATTGCCTCGGTTCCTTCAATTTCCTACTAGGCATTGCCTTGTTTCCTTCAATCCTTATTACGGTTACTTACTTCCTCAAAAGAGCAGGGAAGCTCCTGTGCAATCCTGAGTGTTTCCCCCATTGTGTGGCCAGGCTCGTGTTCCAAAGGCTTTCTCAGGTTCGGCTTGGGGGCAATGGGGGGAGGCCGTCTCTTGGTGGTGGGAGTATGAGCAACTGGTTTCACTGCAGCACTTGTAGTAGCTGGTTTCACTGCAGCACTTGCAGTAGCAGTACTGCACGAGGAGAGGAAAATATCATTGGGGTGGGAAAGACAAGCAATAATATATGTAGATACATGCAGGTTGGAGGTATATGTCTCCCCCAGAATATGACTTCTTGGTGGTTTCCGGCCCCTACAGGTTTGCTTCTAGATGGTGAGTAAAGCAAGGATCATACTTGTATATCATGATGATATGATAATGCATTAATGTGTCAGGATTGTACATTTATAGCAGCTTGCATGGTCCCACACTGTATAAATCCTGGAATGGTTGCTGATAGGGTTAATTAATTACGTGAAATTTCAGGGCTCTCTCATCACTTATATCTTTGCAAGATACGTAAGTCTTAGCAAGAGCTCCTATGAGCCATTCTTCGGCTCCTGCTCCCAGACAGTCATTTATATCTTGTTCATTGATTTAGGATAGTTATTATACTACGAAATCACTAACTATAGGTTTTCAAGATTCAAATTAGGAAGACCACCACAGACAGACACAGAGGTCCATTCAAATGGATACTAGTTATAGAATTTTAAAAGTTGGTAAAAGTGGTGACGTTTTAATAGCTATAGGACCCAATCTGGCTCCACTGGGAATTTTAAAAATTTAAGCATGCATATCTGCCAAATTAAACCACATACATACATCATACATATTGGAGTGCCTAATGATGTAGAGAACCGCAGAGAAGCACTTTTCTTCGTCATTATGCACTCCTGTATGTACATGTATGTACTATGTACGCTACCTATTTCTTCGTCATTATGCACTCCTGTATGTACATGCATGTACTATGTACGCTACCTATTTCTTCGTCATTATGCACTCCTGTATGTACATGCATGTACTATGTACGCTACCTATTCCTTCGTCATTATGCACTCCTGTATGTACATGCATGTACTATGTACGCTACCTATTTCTTCGTCATTATGCACTCCTGTATGTACATGCACGTACTATGTACGCTACCTATTCCTTCGTCATTATGCACTCCTGTATGTACATGCATGTACTATGTACGCTACCTATTTCTTCGTCATTATGCACTCCTGTATGTACATGCATGTACTATGTACGCTACCTATTTCTTCGTCATTATGCCCTCCTGTATGTACATGTATGTACTATGTACGCTACCTATTTCTTTGTCATTATGCACTCCTGTATGTACATGAATGTACCATGTATGCTACCTATTTCTTCGTCATTATGCACTCCTGTATGTACATGAATGTACCATGTATGCTACCTATTTCTTCGTCATTATGCACTCCTGTATGTACATGCACGTACTATGTACGCTACCTATTTCTTCGTCATTATGCACTCCTGTATGTACATGAATGTACCATGTATGCTACCTATTTCTTCGTCATTATGCACTCCTGTATGTACATGTATGTACTATGTACGCTACCTATCAGCAGACGCTGAGTCTTGTCTGGATCTCCACTCCCACTGAGCTGTCAGGTTGGCGTGCGTGGAGGGCATGAAGGGATTTGTGTCTGTGTCCTCGTCACTCGAAGACCAGTCGCTAGAATCACCATCTGATGAAGGGGATAGAAGATAACTTCATATGGAGGTTGTCACACTCATGTTGTGATTGTTCAGAGATTCTCTCGGTTGGCTAGTGGAATTCATCGCGAAGTTTCTTCAATTCCAACCGAAGTTCTTTAATTGCCAATGTTTCGACTACAGTGTTGCAGTCTTTATCAAGGAATGGCAGCCGCGTTTCTGTACTGCATTAATTGCCATGCCTTGAATAAGACTACAACACTGTAGTCGAAATGTCGGCAATTAAAAAACTTTGCTGAACTTTGGGTTGGAATTGAAGAAACTTTGCGATGAACTCACGTTGTGTCTCATAAAGTGCATACCAGCTTGTAACTTGAGAGCAAACTGTGTAGTATAGTTTACATACATAATTCCACATGTAATTGTATACCATAGATGGTTGCATTGTTGTAGTAAAGCATATTAAATGTCTCATATATACCGGCTTGTGATTTGAGACGAGGAGTTGATGAGGGCACTGGAGTGGGATCTGGAGCTCTGCTGGGATCATAGGAAGGCAGGTCAACACCTAATCCTAGGGATGAACCCTGGGGCGTGGAGGGAACAAGAAAGATATTATTATTATTATTATTAATATGGTAAACACACCTGTACAGATGCAGGCAAGTAAATAAACAACAACACAAAAAAAAACAGTAAGCATTAACTAGTAGAGATAACGTAAACGTAAAAAATATATAAATGCTCCAGTATTTACAGAACAAGGGTACGTAACTTATTCCCATAATACTATCCACCGGTACCTTATACAATGTACATTATATTCATGTAGGTATGTCTGTTCATTTGAATGAGTTATTCATTGCAAGGGTATTATTTAGTAAAGCATAAACACACAGATCTGCTTACACTACTAGCTTTTGCTGCACTAGTCTCGTGCCCAGCCCCACGTTAGGAAGGTGGGTCTGGCTCCCTGCATATTCAAAGTTGGGGCAGCATTACGTCAGCGGTCCCAGATCTGGACCGGCAATGTGATTGGTTACTTATAGTATTACATCACTAAACGGTTGCAGTATCCGGATATCTACACGAATGGCCACGTGGACACTATCCGTTTGGTGATGTAATATGATGTAACGCTAACCCAACTTTGAATATACGGGGAGCCAGACCCACTTTCTAACGTGGGGCTGGGCACGAGACTATTGCTGCACATAAATGAACCACCAATGTAACTATTACTGTTCCTTACAGAAAACCTAGCAAGGTACATGTACTTACGTAGGCTTTCTGACAGTGTGCATATGTACAGTTTAAAGTGTGAAGGTCTAGATGTACAGTGAAACCCCTCTTAGCGGACACCCCGGAAATAAGAATACCTCTGTAGTAAGGACACCTTGTTACGTCACAAGTAGTTATTTTACTTTCAATTTACAATAAAATGAGGACACCTCTCTATTTATACAGGATGTCACAAACGCTTTCAATTTACCCCTGAAATGAGGACACCTCTCTATATAGGACACTTCACCAGGTCCCATGCAAGGTGTCCACAGTAGAGGGGTTACACTGTATAACACAGAATATATAGCTCCACTGTAACTGACACATTTTTCAATGTACAATCTAAGTCTCAAACCTAGCTATCTAACCTCTGTGGCAGCCTTAGTCTGTACCAAATGAGCTGTAGTGTCGGTTTCATTCAGCTTTGGTAGAGCGGTTGATAGAGCATGTGGCTTTAGAGCAGTTGGAAGGAGAGATGGCGTATATAGAACACTACCAGTAGCAGAAGAGCCACTTTCAGTGTCTGGAGGCACTCCCTGTTTGTTGTCTGACGGATATGAACTGCTCGGAGTAGCTGTGATGAGTGAATCATGCAGTTTCGGGAGTGCACTTGCATCGGAAGGTGTTCGAAGAGAAGATGAGAACGCAGAACCTGTGCTACCAAGACCGACACTACCAAGATAAGATGAGGAGCCAAAGGAGGAATGGCTCCCATTGGCGGTAGACGTCAGCGGCTTTGTTTCCCAGCTAGACGAGAGCGTTGTGGGGTAGGAGGGGAGTGAGTATCCGGAGTAGGGGGTAAATGGAAAGGACGAGGACAGCGAAAGGGATGGGAATCCATTGTTACGGTCCGTCATAGGTTTCTCTGCTGACAGCTTTCTCTTGAGGTCTTGGACCTAAACAGGTGAAATTCAACAATAATGACAAGCTGCAATACATAATATACGTACATGTACTTGTGCACAACATTGTACACACACATGTACACACACACACACTACACACATGCACACACACACATGCACGCACACACGCATGCACACACACACACACACACACACACACACACACACACACACACACACACACACACTCACGCACATGCATAGATGGGCAAAAGAGCCTGGGAATGAGGCTATGAGGCTAGCATACGCACACATACATACGTATACACACACACACACACACACACACACACACACCTCCTTCTCAAGCTCCTGCGCTCTCTGCTCGGCAGCCAAGGCTCGATCATCCGCGATCTGTAACAACTGCACGTGCACTTTGCTGGACACCATCTCTGACCTCTCCCTGGCCGCTCCTGCCACCCGATCCAGCAGCTGCTTCACCTCGTTCTGAGACTGCAGCAGGTCCACTTGAAGAACTACAGGAGAGAGGAGAGCACTATATGTAATATATAAACCATGGCCAGGAGGTGCATATCAGTGCGGCCCTCGCGGTATATTCCCAAAAACCTCCGAACACCAGCAGGTGATATAGCAATGGTATTCACCGATTGGATATGGTTTATGTTATAAATCATGTCGAAGGGATTAATTAATTAATTAATGCTCTGAGTACTAAATATTTTGCGCAAGGAATTCAATATATACAAAGGAACGTAAATCACTTTGTTATTCCTGCAGCTGCATATGTCTGCATCTGATCCCTAATGGTTCACTCACCACAATACAGTGATCAGCCTTAACAAGGGAAACCTATAGGTTAGTGTCTATCGATCAGATTACGGTTTCCCTGATATTGCAAGGCTTCCCCAAACTGGAACATTACCTTTATATGGTATACGTGGTGCCCCTTGAATCGCAACTGAGGTAACAAAGCCTGGTTAGAACAACCCTCATGTTTGTGTAGTGATGTACATGTATAGCTATCTACTCTGTAGCTCGTAAGGATTCTGAAACATTTGGTACATGTACGTACCTCGCAGCTTCTGCTCAGCTTCTTGTGCTCTTCCTTCTGCCAGCTTAGCCTGCACCATGTAGTCAATACCCCTGAGTGCATGGAGAGCAGTAGGTATCACTTCAACACAGAAGACTATTGCAAAAAGTAGATAGCGCACGCCCAGCTCCTGATGAATACACTTGTACGTAAATATCTATCTCTTAGACTAGTATGCTGTACATGTACATGTATGTGTTTATCTTGTTCTCATACGTCATTTAGTAGACAAAGTCTTTTGAAATCAAACTTGTACAGTAAAAGGGTTGCTACATACACATTATTGCAAGTTGTGACTGGATTGAACCACGAACCCAAACATCAGTTAGCTATTGGCAGGAGTGCATAATGCTTCTCTACATCAATATACGCTTCCTAGATATGGTGGACTGCACTGTAGAAACTGATTAATATCCTCTACGTATATTATGCACTCGCTCACTGATACTGCATATAATTCAGCAAACTATCAGTGAAAATAGGGCCCTGGAAATATTAACGGAGCTATGCCAAGTATCTCTGAACAGCTCAAAGCTCACCACCAAGAGATTAGTTCAACATCTGACTCTACATGTACACCCAGTGAGTCCAGTCATCAATGCTATAGACTCCACAACTGTACGTGAGTCTATTGTATCTATGAGGCATGACTATGTCTAGACTATAAAATTGCAAACACCCCTAATATTTACCCTCTGTTCATTACCAAGAGATTAGTTCAACATCTGACTCTACATGTACACCCAGTGAGTCCAGTCATCAATGCTATAGACTCCACAACTGTACGTGAGTCTATTGTATCTATGAGGCATGACTATGTCTAGACTACAAAATTGCAAACACCCCTGAGATATTTACCCTCTGTTCATTAGCGCCACTGCATTCTGCTCTTCAAGCTTTCTAACCTGTGTACAGAGAGGGTAAAGAGTTCACTCTAGCACATACCAGCTAAGATAAAATAAAGAACTCTTAATAAGATAATGTATGTTAAAAAATCTTCTAAGTATATTTAGACAATGGTGCGCATAATGTTTTGATCTTTTGAATTTAATGAGGTCTTTAATATCCTCATCCAAAATTCACATTTCATACAGAGAAATTGAAAGCTCGAACCCATAGTCTAAGTTAGTTAGTGACCTCAGGCAGGTATCTTAGCTGTTCAGAGACCTTCGAGATGCACCTACAATGACCTCAGTAATTATAGGTAGCATCCCTCAGGTCTCTAAAACAGCTAAAATACATGCCTGAGTTCACTAACCTGTACATATATATGTAGGAAGGCATACATTTGTAATTACAAGCAGCAATAATATGCAAACGTTAGTGCATGCATCTTTACCAGTAGTGATGTTCCCGTGAGACTGTCCTCGAGTTCCGATATCCTTTGGTCCTTATCCGCAATCTGCTTCCGAGCATATCCCAACTCAGCCTGTATACACAACATACATGCCAATCACCACACAATTGGTATACAGATTTCCATTTCATAGGCCCAGCCGGAAATATCCTCCTCAATTGTAGGCTAGGGCTTATACAAACAAAGCTGACAGGTACTCAATAACATGATTGAGCATACAGTATAACAAAACTAGGTATATACACTTTTTAGTTAGCAAACTCAGTAACATGTACACAATTTCAGCCTTTAGTCACAACAGTAAATATATCTTATTGGATGGGTAGCTGTCCAATATCACTGGATATTGGATGAGTCTGCATGTGCTGTAGTTGGATGCTGTATTTGGGTGAGTCCGTAGGACGAGCCAAATACAAGCAAGACGAGTCCAATGTCCAGTGATATTGGATGGCTACCCATTCAATGAGAAATATATTGTATATCGTACACACCACCCATGATTCTAAACAACCCATTTATCAAGCCATCCAATATCGCTGGATATTGGACAGTTTGCCACATAGCAATTACTACTTTGTGGTACTATGAGTGTACAATAATAATCATTAATAAAACACACCTTTACACCAGTAAGTTCACTCTCCAACTGCAGTCTAGCCGTCGTCTCGGCAACATTCCTCTGCTGCACGGAGCTCAAATCCGTCTGAACGATCTTCACCAGCTGCTCCGACGTCATCCTCTGAGACTTCTCCTGCCTCAGCTCCTTGACGGCGGCCTTGTGCTCCGCCTGAAGCTTCTTGTACTTCTCGGTCGCCTGCGCGCTCTTCATGAGCTTGTTGTAGCTCAGGACGGTATTGACCCCGGCATCTTGGAGCTCTAGCAGCTCGGTGTTAGTGGCTGAGGTGTGGAGGTCTCGGGTCGGGGTGCTAGTGGCTGCTTCGGCTGTCGGGATGAGGTCCGAACTCGTCTGACTAAATGCATCTTTAAGCTCTTTCGCAGTGGTCACTGTGAGTTTGGGAACGACTTCGGGTAGCTTCGTAGCGAGAAGAGTCGGATCTGGTGTGCTATGGACGGTATGATCATCGCTGTTTGAGGTTACCGTGTCGGGTGGTAGCTGACTATGCTCTGGTCTGTCTCTATTCAGCACTGCTTTAACGTGCTTTGCTTCACATTGCCGTAGCTGCACTGTAAGTTGCTGTGATCTCAGCTCACTGACTAGTGACTCGGCGAGATAGACTCCTGCTGGCTTGACTTCCAAGGTGGCAGAAGTGGTGTGTACGTGCTCACAATCACTTGACCTGGGACATTCAGCTATGTGGAAAGAATAATGATCACAAAAAATGAGTTCCTGCTTTAAAAGATCGAATTAAATCCATGTTCTGAATCATAACATTGTGAGCTCAGCTGCACGTAAATTAATGCTAAGTGAGCAAGGATATTAGGCAGGGCTTAGATGTGAATGTATCCCTTGCTTCCAAGTTAACGGAAAGTCCATGCTTGAATACCATTCAGAACATAGTACAGTGGAACTCCTCATAAAGGACACCCCTAAAATAAGAACACCTCTGTATTATGGACACATGGCTATGTTCCAAATACACTAGCAAGTTTACCCCTGAAATGAGGACACCTCTATATACAGGGCACTTTACCAGGTCCCTAAGGTGTCCACAATAGAGGGGTTTCACTGTGTAATGTATACACACTGTAAAAAACGGCTTTATGATTACAGGAAGCTACCTAAAGGCTCTGTCGCCAGCGTAGCTTCTTCTTCTTCTTCTTCTTCTCCGATCTTGCTCCCACTGGCATCCTTCCTCTGAACGGCTGCCACAAACCTCGCCTCCTGCTCCTGAGCTGCCACGGACTGCTGCTGTGCACGAAGCTCACGGCTGAGCGACTCTGCCAGGTAAGAGTTTATATTGCCTGCACCGTCGGGACAGTTGAGTGGTGGCGATTTGTCTGTATGTACCATAAATTAATACACATGAATGCATGCAGAGAAAAACAGTATTAATTGCGGGGGTGGGGAGGGGGTGGGGGATTGCAAGCACTATTTTAAGTACGAACCATAGCCCCCCTCCCAGGTACCTCTCTATACAAGGCACTTTACTAATGTGGGTACCTATAAGGCGTCCACAATACACACATGTAGGGGTCCCACTGCATACACCCTGTAAAAGCAGTTTTATGATTACAGAAAGCTACCTTTAGACTCTGTCGCCAGAGTAGCTTCTTCTTCTTCTTCTTCTTCTCCGATCTTGCTCCCACTGGCATCCCTGGCTGCCACAAACCTCGCCTCCTGCTCCTGAGCTGCCACGGACTGCTGCTGTGCACGGAGCTCACGGCCGAGCGACTCTGCCAGGTAAGAGTTTATACTGCCTGCACCGTCGGGACAGTTGAGTGGTGGCGGTTTATCTGTGTATGTGTCACGAATGGAAGAATTAATACACGTGAATGTATGCAGAAAAAAAAACGTTTTAACTTTGGGGGGGGGGGGGGGGGGGGTTGCATGCACTATTTTATGTACGTACCATAGCTGCCCCCCGATCTATGGTGAAAACTATAGCACTCTCAAATGTGCAAGCACTATTTTAAGTACCCCCCTTGCCCTTTCTTCCAGGTGGTGTGACTATGGTAAATAGCACTTGCAAAGTTTGCAAGCAGGAGAGCTGAATGCTCCCTCTGCCCCCTAAAAGAAACAATCACGTACCTGCTGCTTCAGTGAAGGGAGGGGCTACTGTTGGCTGTGTAGAGCTAGCCAAGATCTTCATCCCTCGAACAGCTTCAGCATGCAGTGTCTCCTGCTTGCTAGCCCCAACCAACAGCTGCTGCACTCTCAGCTCGCTGACTAGCGACTCCGCCAGAACTCGACTCATAGGGGCAACCGCTCGCTCGGGACATCGGTCAGGGGACCTGCTACCCCTGTCATCAGCCTCGTTCTCCACTTCACGTCGGTCAGGGGACCTGCTACCCATGCCATCAGCCTCGTTCTCCACTTCACGTCGGTCAGGTGACTCGCTGCCAAAGTCACCAGCCTCGTTCTCCACTTCACGTCGGTCAGGTGACTTGCTGCCAAAGTCACCAGCCTCGTTCTCCACTTCACGTCGGTCAGGTGACTTGCTGCCAAAGTCACCAGCCTTGTTCTCCACTTCACGTCGGTCAGGTGACTTGCTGCCAAAGTCACCAGCCTCGTTCTCCACTTCACGTCGGTCAGGTGACTTGCTGCCAAAGTCACCAGCCTCGTTCTCCACTTCACGTCGGTCAGGTGACTTGCTGCCTAAGTCACCAGCCTTGTTCTCCACTTCACGTCGGTCAGGTGACTTGCTGCCAAGGTCACCAGCCTTGTTTTCCATTTTATATTGGTCAGGTGAAGGACTCCTTTGATGCTGTCTGCGTTTTCTCGCTGCCCGAGACACCAGAACAGCTGCGGCACTCGGCTCGCAGGTTTGTATGGTGGTATAGTGTCGCCACGCTTCCTTGGCGCTGGTCGAGAGGGCGATGGCTAGGGCGTGGCTTCCTTTCAAGTCCATTTCGCGGATCTGTAAGTACCGACACGCAGGTGCATACAAGGATATGTTGTGACTGCTTTCAGCTAATGAGTATATAGCCGTAGAGGATTTCCTAACATCCGTTATTGCATATATCATGCACAACAAACAATCACCAAGGACAGAGGAGGTACGTCAACGTCACATGCAAATGTCAACTAGTCACATGACTCGCAAGCATATCAAGTGATCTTAGCGGAAAAGCAGTTCTGTGCATTTGTGCATCACCTTCTTGGGAGGCTTTCCAGCTATTAACTGATATAAATTAGCAAGCAATACTTTCTGCCATCATTGAAGGCGTCTACCGTACTTCTACTGAGTGGCTTAATGATATACCCTTGAAGTTGAGCCCGATCTTCAGCTTGTCTACAAAAAGTGAGTCTTTTGAACAGCTGAGCCCCTCTGAGCATAGTCAGAAAATCGAGGTTTTAGTTGCCAACTACACTTGTACGCATGCATAATAGCTAAATTAACTGCATGCTAGTGCATGTCGTAATGCATATTTCAAACCTTGATGTACCTCCTCCGCACCAAGGGATAGTTTCCTACATATAACTAGTGCATAAACGTTTGTAGTCTCGCGGGCCAGACGATTAAAGTACGTCTGGTCACGTTTGCCACGTTTTTGCAAACGTAGCCGGAATGTGGGCGACACCAATCAGTTGCAGAGCGTTCAATTATTACAAAGCTCTTACGTATTAGTCACATGACAGTCTGTCCTTTTCAAACGAGATGTTATCAAGAAGAAAGTGTTAGCGAAAGGTTCGAGTTAGTTATGCTTCGGCCGAACCAGGAACGAGTAATAAGTTTGAAAATAAATGACGGTTTCCGTCGCTGGTCCTTAAGTACATCGAGCAAAATAGGAAGCACATGCTCTGTAGACTCACTGTGATGATTCCGACGTTCCTTCGCCTTCACCGCTGACTGACAAAGCAAGCACATCTCTACCGACTGTCCATATCGTGATTATAAGGCGAGAGTCTATTAGCTTCACATAATAATATTGCGTTCTGCCACGTGAAAATGACATTGCGTCACGTGCACTACATTCCATTGCGTAACGGAAACGTGGCTAAGGTGGCCAGACGTAACTTCCCACAACAAAAATCGTCTGGCCCGCGAGACTAAAACGTTTGCAAAAGGGCTCAAAATGGAATCAAGCGATCAAGGTACTTTTCAGGACAAGATCAAGATGCAGTCTGAGCAACAAAAAATCCAAGGATCAACAATCAGTCTCAGAAACTAAGGAAACAGGGCTAAAATTAGGTCCTTCAGGCAAACACCCGAATTAAAATCAAGCGATCAAGAAGTTTGGAAAGAGCGATCAAGAGATCAAGGACGACTTTCGCTGATCAAAACTCTTGATTCCATTCATCATGAACGTTTCTACGGGCAAATTATGTAGCCTCGTTCCCAGTCCTTTCCCATCCAGCTTTTATTACTCGGAGATAAAAGCCGGGGTGGTAAGGACTGGGAATGAGGCTAAGTCCTTGATCGATATCACTGACTACATCTCTCTGATCAAGCTGTTACATGTGCATGTGTGAATGTAAAGTCGCCTGTGACAGTCTTACCTCGTTATGATGATATATAAGTGAGCTGATGGAACCCACCTAGAGGCTCGAGCTTGTACATGCTAGCTGCATGTTGCAAACTGCACAGTCAGCGAAGTCGCTTAACATTCTTTTCAAAGCGCACCATAGCTGGTGAGCGCTAAATGGAATGGCGTCGGACACTGTCCATTATCGGGAATCTAGGATACAGGATGGCGAAATCGAAGTTTGAATACGTCAAAAAGTTTGAACAGAATGACAGCTGTTTACCCAACACTTGGCTGGTGGTCAGGCTAGATGGGCGATGCTTTCATAAGTAAACAGATCCGACTAGTGATTGTTTTGCAGCTAAACTTCTTAGGACAGTACCACATATACATATATGTCAGTATTTCACCATAGATAATAGAGCACTATTATCTATGGTTTCACTTAGGAATAATTCACGAAAAGCATCATAGGTGAAAGTGCATATTAAACAGCACCGTTTGATGGGCATTCATAATACGAAATATGTGCCACGTACCTGCCCCAAAATTCTATAACTCCCAAGCTTTTTTTTTGTTCTTTGGGTATTTTTTGCTTGCGTGTGCAAAGTAATGCTAAATGGTCTGAAAAAAACGGGTGCAAGCGGAAGGCCACACCCCTTAAAGTTCTAGTACTAGTTAACTAACATTTTTTTTGCTCCTACTAAAATTAACACTTTCTGTTTTTAGTTTCAGTTAACTAAAACAACGCTACAATCTCTGCCACTCCTCCAGGTTCTCTGAGGAACACGGCTTTCGCAAGCCGAACGACGACCAGGCTCTGGGGCTGATGAACGAGTGTGCCGAGAGAGTCATGAGGGAGTACCCTGATATCGTCATATCGTATGGGCAGAGCGACGAATACAGGTGATGAGAGGAGCGTATCATCATTTCATTTTACATGGTTAATTTCTTGGTAACTATTCATAGTACTAGTATTGTAGCCTGATAAACGAGTGTGCCAAGAGAGTCATGAGGGAGTACCCTGATATCGTCATATCGTATGGGCAGAGCGACGAATACAGGTGATGAGAGGAGCGTATCATCATTTTATTTTACGCGGTTTCTTGGTAACTATTCATAGTACTAGTATTGTAGCCTCGTTCCCAGGCTCTCTGCCCAGCTTTTTTTCGCACGTAGTAAAATAAGCGGTCAGCTTATTTCACTACGTGAGAAAAAAAGCTGGGCAAAGAGCCTGGGAACGAGGCTATACTAGTATTGTGCGTGTTATCATAGTATACATGAGTAATTAATAGGGTGGGTGTTTAAGTGGGTTAAAGCCCTCTGTTGATACTCAGCTCTAATTCTCCCCACACTTATAAGTAAAATAGACACGAGGGACTCGTTTAACCTACTTGAACACCCCTGGAACCATGCAGAAGTGCTAGTTTAGTCTGGCTAGGCCCTGGACTCATTTAACACTTTTTTGTTGAATGCCTCCAGGGTGTCTATCCTAGCTATATTAGTTGTATGCATGTATGTAGATATTTGGTATGATTTCTTGATAGCTTCCTTGTTATAGTTATAATGTACACAATGTCATGAGATTTGTGAGATGGTTGGTGAAACTTCACAGCTAATTTTCCCATTTCTCCAGCTTTGTACTAAAGAGGAATACAACTTTGTTCAGTCGAAGAGCAAGGTCTGTACACACAGTGTTCAATCCTACGTATTATTTATTATAATGTTACACTGCTAAAAGGAAGTAGTTTGCTTTAACTCATGTTATAGCCCGTTGCTAGGTGGTTGCTAAGTTTATAGAGGCCCTATAAATTAATCAGCAACATACCCCCAGAAGAGCTGAATCAGCTATATCTGGTGTGAAGCGTGGCTATATCAGGTGTAAAGAGTGCCTATATAAATTCAAAGGCAATCACCTAGCAATGGGCTATAAATCTGTTATATCACCCTTCCACTCGTGATGTTGCAGTTTATAAGCCCTCCCCCTCAGGCGCTAGGGCCCGCTTATAAATCAGCAACATCACTCGTGAGGGTGATATAACTAATACTAAGCTTACGTCAGTTGCAGCTCCAGTACCAGAGAATGCTACGCTTTTGACGTTTATCACGGAATTTGTTATAATAGCATGTGCCATTTCCCCATCTCGCTATCTACGCCCGTGCCATAGCAAGATCATGACCACCCTGGTGTCCTACTTTGCTGCCTCCTACGTGTTCCGATGGCCCCAGTTCTTCCCGACCACGCCCCTGAAGTACCCCCCGGCTTTCGACGGCAGGGTGGTCCTCTACCCCTCCGTGAAGAATCTGAGAGACTACCTCAGCTGGAGACAGGCCGACTGTGAGTGTACGGGATGCTTTTAGTATGGCTTTACATAAATAGATTTAGTTTTAGTGGTGATGAACAACATTTACTTTTGTTTTTTTTAGTCAACTAAAAAGAACAAAGGTTACTAAAATGCTTTTAATATTAGTTCACGATAACTAAATGGTTGATTTTGGTGAAATAATTATTAGTTTAGTTGTAGTTTATTCCCAGGGGCCAGTACCCTTGAAGTTTCTGTGTTAGTTAAGTAAATCTGTTTTTGCTCCTACTAAAACACTTTTTGTTTTTAGTTTCAGTTAACTAAAACAACACTTAGTTGAACCTATATAAAGTGGTCACCCTCGGGCCAGTGTTTTATGGCTGCAATATATAAGCAGTAGCTGTGCTACAGAGGTCCATTATGTATGTTGGTGTCGTTTTTAGTTTTCTGTTTGTTAAATAATTATACTATGCTCCTACTTAAAGACCTATTAATTTCAGTTTCAGTTATTAAAAAAGCCGAGGGCGGCCATGGAAAGTAAGCTATAATGTAATACTCTTTTCACCAAAATTATGGCCAAATGATAAATCGTACTAAAAGTGGTTAGCAAACTAAGTAGTATTTAGATACCAGTTGGCAGTGCATTACGGGATATAGTTAGCACGCTCGGACAATTAAGTAACGGTCGAGGGCGGATAATGCATGAGCCGAAGCTAGTCCCATAATGCACTGCCAACTGGTATCTAAAGTATTTAGTTCACTCACTGACCTGAGACAGCCACGGTTCTGTTGGGCGTTATTTAGAAAAGTGTGCACTAAGTTTGTTAATGCACACTTAAGTGTGCATTAAGCGATTTAACGTGCGGTCATGTGATCGAGTTTGAGACTTCTGATTCGTCGAAGGTCACGTGAGTAGCACTAAGACTATTTTAACATCTAGAATTTCAAAACCTTTCATTTAAACACATAAGCCATGATACAAAAAAAATACTGGATCATCTATCCTTCGATGTACCCCATGCACCTTCTGTGAATGTGAGCTTGGGTGCTATACCCCATAGAAAGTTTATAGCCGATCCCATTAAACTTATGCGTACACGTGCAATACAGTGATGTGATAGTTTGACTGATTCATCCAGGCCACATCAACAATCAGTACAACACTTGCTTCTGGTCTCTTGTCCACTCTGGAGTCTCCACTACTGATGCTGAGAAGAGACTGTGTGTGAGTGTACTAGACTCTTTCCCAGGCTCTCCCCATAATATTTATACACACGTATACTGACTAAAACTTTTGAATTAGGTACTTATTTTTATGATTTGCCAATGATTCGGTATTATGCTATAGTTAATATGCTGGTGTGTTGAAGTGAAATTCTCAGCTTAGCTAATGGTATTCAATCCCATCATGAAAAGTGGTCCAATATCATCAGACTAAGCTAACCCTAACCGTAACCCTAACCCTAACCCTAACCCTAACCGTAACCCTAACCCTAACCCTAACCCTAACCCTAACCTTCTTTAGGGGACCCTGACTTCTGACAAAAATGAGCTCCTCTTCTCCGAGTTCGGTATCAACTACAACGACCTTCCACAGCTCTACCGCAAGGGAACAACCCTCATTTGGCACACTGTCACCGAGAAGGTGAATAGTTAGCCTCACTCTAGATCTCTGGGCCTTTTCAGAAAAAATAATTGTCTGTTTTTTCAACAGGACCAAGGAATGAGGCTATAGGTAAATGTAGGATGTATGAGCAAGCAATGGTGCTTTGCTTACTCATGGCTTACTCATGTAAAGACCTGGGAAGTAATGGGCTCTTTATTACCAGCATGTCATTTAAAAATGTACACTCTGTTTCTCAGGTTCCAGTGAAGATGCCTCCCAAGCAGCCAGAAGGAGGTGCAAGAAACTCTTCTCAGCTTGACCAAGGCAAGGCTATTCGTCCAACGGATGCCCAAAGTGGTCTACTATCTAATGGGGGTGTGTAGTAGTTGAGAATTGTACTACTAACAAAGTGGTCTACTATCTAATGGGGGAGTGTAGCAGTTGAGAATTGTACTACTAACAAAGTGGTCTGCTATCTAATGGGGGTGTGTAGCAGTTGAGAATTGTACTACTAACAAAGTGGTCTACTATCTGATGGGGGTGTGTAGCAGTTGAGAATTGTACTACTAACAAAGTGGTCTACTATCTAATGGGGGTGTGTAGCAGTTGAGAATTGTACTACTATCAAAGTGGTCTACTATCTAATGGGGGTGTGTAGCAGTTGAGAATTGTACTACTAACAAAGTTTCACATCAAATTCAGCTGATTTACAATGTGCAATGTCCTTATATACATGGCATAGAAGGAGCATGATATAAGTCAGGCAAGGCTACCTACCTGGGGTACCTACAAAAACCATAGGTTATAAGGATGAGTAGAGGTGAGAGCGGTACAGTCAGCTGGTGGTAGAACATAACCAAATAAGGAAATTAAGAGATACTATTAAATACCTAATAAGTGATGCAAGTAACTAAATACAAATAAACACCTTAAGTCATATCGATAGAAAAAAGGCCATTACAAAATAAGTGTAAATAAGTACAGTTACATGTTCACTACAGGTGCAAGCTCCACCGCTCTGAGCGCAACCCAACACTATGTGGAACAGAGTGACAAAGTAGAAGATCGTTTCAGTGAGCGGAGGCGGAAGGAAGTTAAAGCAATGCATGTGGACATTATTGGAGATCAGTTTTGGACAGAACATCCAGAAATCATTGGTAGTGACTGTCCCTAGTATCTATCAGTAGTTTGTAATGCAGTTTTAAATTTGGTTAAAAAATGGTCTTATGTCCAGTAAGGTCTCAGCTTTAATACTATAAAAGAGGGGGGCCTAATTATTAAATTGATGTTATCGTGTGTCAGATCAGAAAATCTTGTACTCAATAATATTGAGTACAAGATTTTCTGATATATTGAGTACAAGATTTTCTGATCTGACACACGATGACATCAATTAATAATTAGGCCCCCTCTTTTATAGTATTAAAGCTGAGACCTTTAACTCATTTTAAGAGTAATCTGAACATTGGGAGGCCTAGGGGTAAGTTGAATTTTACCACTCTAATTCTCAGCCCTTCAATTTTATTATGCAAAATTAATGATTTTTAAATTATTGTCATTGTGTTAATTAGACGACTTCAACAGTTCATAATTCAACAGTATAATATTATATATTTCACAATCATACATTTAATCACTTCACATGCACCAGTGTTACAGCAGAGTTTCGATGCATACAGTTACATAGCTGAAATACAAACTGTCTGATCTTAGTGCATTTATTTTGCAAATGATTTTTATTGCAATAATTATGTTAAAGACTTCAATATTTCATAACTCAACAGTATATATTTCACAATCATACAATTAATCACTTCACACGCACCAGTGTTACAGAATGCATACTACTACAGTTACATGTACATTTCTTGGATATAAACTTTTTGATCTTGGTAATTTTCACTACATATATTAGATTTACAATTGGATACAGTGCAAAGACTACTAAGCTAAAGTTCACTGGCACCTCAGTTTCTGGTCTCTCGTATGTTCTTTCGCATACTCTTCCACCAGGAGCTTCACATGACAAGTACCCCAACAGTTCCGTACTAAAGCTTGTGCCGACAGTACCTAGCGAAGACAGTGCCACTGTACTACCAAGGCAAATGGCATAGTAGACAAATGTGATGAGTACTTTAAGTTCGGCTGTACTCATGAGAAGAGACGAACGCAGCACTGCTTTAAAACTCTACAGATGGAAAAACAAAATATAGGTGTACATATAACAATCAATATTAATCAACCTATGAATTGTTGTGCATGCTGTATCCTGTACCTGAGTTGATAAAATAAATGCAATATCTATCCATGATTCAGAAGCAGTAGCTAGATACAAGCATAGATGTCCGCAGAATATAGTTATATGTTTTATATACGTATGCACCACACTGTACATGTGCTCAGAATCATTCTTGTTTGGAAGGCTTCGATACACGAAGAGCGTCACAGCTTATTCTACTACAGCTCTACAGGTGAGGGCTTACATTTTAAACATTAAACCCTTAATTCTTGAAAAAAAACAGAGTAATTACCTTTCCACCTTGCTCTCTTTTCTTCTTTCGAACGGTTCGTATTATTACCCACAAAATGATGACAGTGAGGGAGAGACTGATGGCCAGTGTAATACAGACAGGCCAAATAATGCCATACGTAATGATGCTGGTAGGCCTTGGGTAACATGTTATGGGTGGGAACCGGCCATACCTTCCTCGGTCAAAGGCTACAATTATAGCGCTCCATGGCAATATCAGAGCCAACAACAGCATTGTCAGGTGGACATACTTGTGGTAACCCTTTAGTTTATAAGATCTTGCGTGAAATGGAAACATCACTGCCCAAAACACCGACAGAATGTGAAAGCAGATGAACATAGCGAGCAACAGAGGGGCGTAGATGAACATAATACCTGTGAGCAAGAGTAAGATATAATATAAAACTGAGCATATGCATGCAAGGCAGCTTTAATAGCCAATACAAGCAGGCCGTACACAACAGGTGTTTCACTATTATAATGTTGCATGCAGTGTACCATACAGAGAAACTGATATAACACTGTGGCTCATGCACATAAATATAGGTAACCCTCCATGGGGCTAATATTATGGCAAACCTTGAAACTTGCAAAAAGTTGTTGGATTTTGAATACTCTCAACCAGGTCTTGAAACGGGCAGAAGAGCGCCTTGCGGTCAAAGTATCCTACTAACAAAGTCAATTCCAGAACTCCCAATGTGGCAGTGCCGTACACAATAAAGATTGATGGAAACTTCAATCTGCAAATATAGTGAGGAAAAATGGACATGCACATCTCAGAATCTCGAACACTGTTTCACATCTCTAGCTGCTAAGGATTACATGCAGGCCTACCTTTTTACACACTAAAATTCTTTCCACATGCTCATGCATAATGCTAAATTACAATCTGTGAATGCTAATTACAAATTTAATGTTTCCTTATCACTATGCCTGTGTCATCTACATGTATATGTTTGTGAACAACACATAGTTCACAGGCATAATTGACAGCTATGACAGTACCACGGTATCTTCTTGCTTCAATTCACAAACATAATTGCCAGCTGTACCAAAGCTATTATATTCCGACCCCCCCACCTCCTTTCCTTATTGGTCGGCATGTAAAAAATGGGTAGGATCATTGGTTTTCTGTCATGGCAATCTAGTGAAAATATTGCTGCTGAAATTTATACCGAAGCGTCCACAATAATATGATAGTCTGGCAGTTACACTTTTAATTAGGAGCAGAGCAAGTACAAAGCACACATTTGCATGGCTGGTCTTGAGACTGTATGTGATTTACATTTTCTATGTCTGTTTGTTTTCAGTTTGTCTGCATACACTCACACCACCCCCATAAAATTTAATGTTACAGTAAGGCTGACGCATCCAATGTTACAGAAGCTACCGGGTGATCACTAGCCCAGGTCTAATCTCCAGACCCTCCCTGCATGTACTCACTAAATAAAAAAAATTGATACAAAAAAAGTGAAAATTTCAGATGGTCGAATCAATGAGACTATACTCCTGGCCCACAACTGATAGTAGTGGAGTACTGCTCTCAAAGTAATCCAGCAAAGCAGCCACTGCCTTCGAATGCACACAGGCTACTATAGTATACTGTAACAATCCCCCAGCCCAATCTATCTGTTTGACCCATTAAACACTCTCAGCTGAGTTGGTGTATTATTACGTACGGCCACAGTGTTGGAAACTGCATAGCCGGGGGATACTCACACATTCTTGTAGTGAATGCAGGAGAGAACCAGGAGCACTGCCGCACCGATAAAGAAAACTGTCGCATATATAATCACCATCGCATCAATGGGAATGTAAGTGCCAAACGAGAATGCATCCCACACTCCACACTCGGGCCTGCATATCCCATCCAGATCCCGGTAGAAGCCACCACTGCACAGTATTGGCTCTGGAGGACCTGCACTAGTTGTGTTCGCTGAAATTAAAAGAGTGTATAACGTGGTTACAACTTGCAGATGCACACATCAAAAATAAAACTGTCACATTGACTATATAGTGGGTTGTTCTTTAAGTTTCCAATCTGTAAACACATTACATGCATTCTTAGTCTGAGAATATGAAAACGTATTACCATTACAACTAATTAACTCTAATACTTCTAGTTATATTGTAGTATAATATTGCATCTTCGTTGGTGTGTTGTAAATAATAATAATATTATTATTATTATTATTACAGACACATCACTACTGTGTTCTGATTCTTGAACTCCCTCTGCAACTCGGAAGGCAAACCCCTTGTTAACAGTTCCTTTTTTACAGTGTGCATGTGCATGTGCTGTGCAAACTAGTAGGTCCTGAGACACATGCACATGGGAAAATACTAGGTATAATTACATGTATAGATTTTAATTATTTGTCAGCTATGAGCAATTTTGTTAGCAGGTGGAGTAAAAGTGTTTTAAGGGAACAATGTTCTGCTGACTGTTATATAGAACAGTAATGAACTTTTCTACATAGCATGCATGTGGTTATGACTATGGTAACTCATTGTCATTGAGTCAAACCTCAAGCAATAACCAAGGCATTCATAATGACAACTGGCAGTCATGCAAGCTCACACATACCTGTGCACTCTTCGAATTCGTTTAGAGACACATCTGGAAACTCATCACACTGTGGCAGCTGGTTGGAGCCAAAAAGAGCATTAGCGGCAACAAACTCTTCAGCACATGTTCCTTCAGTGACCGCCCTACACTGTTGAGATGAGGGAAGGTAGAGTTCTCTCCTGTGGTTATCGCACAATCCAAAAATGGATGTACACAAGAATTGCGGAGCTATTTTATTGCATTCTGGACTTGGATTTAGAAATGGCAGTGCATTTATTGCAGTTTGCGCTACCAGCTCTGATTCCTCTTGGTTTTGATTAGCTGGAATAAATACTTCGCTGCGCATGCCACCATCACCAAAAAGACAATTCTGCAATGCTTGCAGAGTAGCACTGCATACACTTCCCGAGTAAACTTCTGGGATGCAGAAAGTAGTATTTTCATCGTCACCTCTGCTTGGAGTATTGGTGGTATTTGTATCCACACCTTCAACATCCTATACATAGATTGAAGAAATATTAATTGGCCACTGAGAGATCAGTTAGCGGATTCAGTAGCAATTGGCCATCCCTTGACCAACTGGACAATTGAAGTATAATTTACAGTCTTTCCCATACCATGCACAAATATCCCTCTCTAGTATGTTTCCCTACTACATGTGTAAGTCTAGAACTTCGTGCTGTAGTGCACATGCAGGTATACTGCAGTGGCACACTTCTATTGTGGACACCTTAATTGGGAACCTGGTGAAGTGCCCTGTATAGAGAGGTGTCCTCATTTCAGGGATAAATTTATATTGAGAAAGCACAAACTGTAAGTTAATTACGTGATTACTGTTCCTCCACATTCAATTAATTAAGGCAAGCGTTCTTCCTTAGCTAAAACTAAAATACAAAGCAGTACTAAAACAACACTACACCATAGATACTATGACTACACTAATAAAGACTATACTGAGGTTAAATTTTGTTCAGAGACAGTATGAACCCGTACCTCAGATAAATCAACGATGCTGAACACAGCTGGTAGCGACAGTAGTCCCCAGAGAACGACGAGCACTATACACAACACCGCTGTATCAATACGTTTCCTGTAATTGACTCCGGGTTTTGCCGCCCGTTCTTCGGCAGCTGAAGTGGGCACAGGCACGCTGCAACCTTGCAAGGTCTTCAATTCGATTTCTACCGAGCTATCCATGTTCATAGCGACAGGCACCGCCCACCAAATTTCGCCCACCGGGGTCACTGCACTGTCTTAATTACTGTCATGTGACACAGATTGTCGTTTGGTATAACTCAGACTGTCAGAGACAGGCGCTCACGCGTAGATAGGCTACCACTAAACATGGTGTGTGCATTGCGGCACGCTAATAACATGCAGATTCCAAATTAATAATAATTTAAAAGTATTAATCACTGTCAAATCAATGATTTTCAATAATGCTTAAATGCCACAAGATATAAAACCAAATCAAATACATGTATTCTACAAAAATGACATAAAGGGAACCAACATTAAGCAACATCATCAATAATCCTAACCTGTACAGTAAATTAAATAATCAACTGAAAAGTTAAGTGTGAAAGACACATAAGAGACATATTCTAAGGGCAGGCTCTTAAATCTTGTATAAAACTCTATAACTATAAATAAGGAAACTGAACAATAGTAATAAAATACAAAAATACAGAGCACCAGTCAAATCACTGTGATACAGTAATCTAACGCATGCACAAATACGTATACTAAATAAGGAATCTTTTACATATTAATGTTTGAAACTAAAAACAGTAAATGTTTCAGTAGGAGCATAAGCAAATTAATTAACTTACTTGGGAATAAACTATAACTACTTTTTTCCCAAAATCAATACATTTATTTACGGTTAACTAAAACTAAAACGAAACCTTTGTTCTTTTTACTAAAAGGAAATCTAATTATGTGAAGCCATTCTAAAATTACACCTGCACCAGGTCCTGTGTTACAGTAGAGCTTTGATGCATACATGTACTACCGCAGTTACAGTGCTTGGATATAAACTGTTTGATCTTGGTAATCTTTACTACATAGATTAGATTGACAACGGGATACAGTGCAAAGACTACTAAGCTAAAGTTCACTGGCACCTCAGTTTCTGGTCTCTCGTATGTTTTTTCACATACTCTTCCACCAGGAGCTTCACATGACAAGTACCCCAACAGTTCCATACTGAAGCTTGTGCCCACAGTACCTAGTGAGGACAGTGCCACAGTACTGCCAAGGCAAACTGCATAGTAGACAAACGTGACGAGTACTTTGAGTTCGGCTGTACTCATCAGAAGAGACGAACGCAGCACTGCTTTAAAACTCTGCAGATGGAAAAACAAAATTAATATTATATGTGTAACTATCATTGTTAATCTGCCTATGAATTGTTGTGCATGTTGAACTCCTGTGCCTGACTTGATAAAATGGATGCAATATGTATCCATGCATGATTCAAAGCAGAAGCTAGATACAAGCTAGGAGTTTGCAGAATATAGCTCCATGCACATATGATTGTACAACACTGTGCTCAGTTTTGCTTATTTGGAACGCTTTGATACAAGGACCTCAAAGCCTATCCCAAAGCGCTACAGGTGAGGGCTTATATTTTAGGTAATAAACCCTTAATTCTTGAAAAAGTAGAGTAATTACCTTTCCACTTTGCTCTCTTCTTTTCTTCCGAACGATTCGTATTATTACCCACAAAATGACGACAGTGAGGGAGAGACTGATGGCCAGTGTAATACAGACAGGCCAAATAATGCCATATGTGACAACACTGCTGGGCCTTGGGAAACATGTTATAGGTGGGAACCGGCCATACTTTCCTTTGTCAAAAGCTACAATTATAGCACTCCATGGCAATATCAGAGCCAACAGCAGCATTGTCAGGTGGACATACTTGTGGTAGCCCTTTAGTTTATAAGATCTTGCGTGAAATGGAAACACCACTGCCCAAAACACCGACAGAATGTGAAAGCAGGTAAACATAGCGAGCAGCAGAGGGGTGTAGATGAACATAATGGCTGTGAGCAAGAGCAAGATATATCATGCAAGACATAAATATAGCTTTAATTGGCAATGAAAGAAGGCCATACAACAGGTATATAATGTTGCATGCAGGAGAATACGTATCCATACAGAGAAACTTATTCAACACTATATATATGGCTCATGCGCATATTAAATCTTAAAGGTTAGATGTAATTAACCCTCCGTGGAACTAATATAATGGCAAACCTTGAAACTTGCAAAAAGTTGTTGGATTTCGAATACTCTCAACCAGGTCTCGAAACGGGCAGAAGAGTGCCTTGCGGTCAAAGTATCCTACTAACACAGTCAATTCCAGAACTCCCAATGTGGCAGTGCCGTACACAATGAAGATTGACGGGAACTTTAATCTGAAAATAGTTAGAAACATCTCAGAATCTTGAACACTGTTCCACATATCCACCTGCTTAGGGTTACATGCAGGCCTAACCCCTTTCAAGAGTATAATATGCTATTTTAGTGTTATTTTCCAGCAAAATGGAAACTTCAATCTGCAAATATAGTGAGGAAAAATGGACATGCACATCTCAGAATCTCGAACACTGTTTCACATCTCTAGCTGCTAAGGATTACATGCAGGCCTACCTTTTTACACACTACAATTTTTCCACGTGCATGCACATAATGCTAAATTACGATCAGCGTATGCGAATACTAGTTACAAATTTAATGTTTCCTTATCAAAATTATAATGTTTGCAATGAACACATGGTAATCTAGTGAACTGATTAAAAATTTTGCTGCTGAAATTAATAGTCTTGCAGTTACAGATTAGCAGTAGAGCAAGTACAAAGCACACAGTGTCACCTGCATGGCTGGTCTTGAAACTGATTTACATTTTCTATGTCTGTTTATTTTTCAGTTTGTCTGCATATACTCACATCGCCCCCATAAAATTTAAAAGCTGATACCTTCAGTGTTACAGTAGCGACTGCATGTAGTGTGTGGGTGATCACAGACCCCTAGATTCAGGGGCCTGTGAAAAAAAAATTGGAACGAAAAGTGCTAAAGAGGGTCTGATACAGAATAATGTGTATTCTGCTGAATTTCAGAGGGTCGAATCTCTCTATTTATACTCCTGGCCCACAACTGACAGTAGCCACCCCTCTCAAAGTAATCCTGGACCAGCCACTGCCTTCAAATGTACACAGGCTATACTGTAACAATTCCCGTCCCACCCCAAACTATTTGACTCATCAAACACTCAGCTAAGTTGGGGTATTATTACGGCCACAGTGTTGGAAACTGCATATATAGCGAATGCACACAGGCTACTATAGTATACTGTAACAATCCCCCCAGCCCAATCTATCTGTTTGACCCATTAAACACTCTCATTATTACGGCCACAGTGTTGAATTACTGCATGGCAGAAGTATACTCACACATTCTTGTAGTGAATGCAGGAGAGAACCAGGAGCACTGCTGCACCGATAAAGAAAACTGTAGCCATTATGATCACCATCGCGTCAATGGGAATGTAAGTGCCATAGGAGAATGCCTCCCACACACCACACTCGGGCCTGCATATCCCATCCAGATCCCGGTAGAAGCCACCACTGCACATTATTGGCTCTGGAAGATCTGCACTAGTTGTGTTCACTGAAATTAAAAGAGTGTATAGTATATAATGTGAGCATGCATATGCATGTTCTGTGCAAACCGAGTCCTGGTATAATAGCTTTATTGACAGCTTTGAGCAATTCAGTCATTTATCTTTACAGGTGGAGTAAACACTTTTTGAGGGAACAATGTTTGCTGACTGTAATACCTATACGTAGATAGTGCTTGATCATAGCTTTAATCAAATGTGTGGCTATAGAATTATTCACAGTGATTGCTTGTGCGCATACATACAAATGCATGCAGTATAGTATGCAATTTATTAATATGAATATCATAACATTGATAACTCATTGTCACTGACCTCAAGCACTAAACATGCATGTAGTAAATGGCATTTAGGCAAGCTTCACATACCTGTGCACTCTTCGAATTCGTTTAGAGAGACATCTGGAAACTCATCACACTGTGGCAGCTGATTGGAGCCAAAAAGAGCATTAGCAATAGCAAACTCTTCAGCACATATTCCTTCAGTGACCGCCCTACACTGTTGAGATGAGGGAAGGTAGAGTTTTCTCCTGTGATTATCGCACAAACCAAAAATGGATGTACATAAGAATTGCGGAGCTATTTCGTTGCATTCTGGACTTGGATTTAGAAATGGCAGTGCATTTATTGCAGTTTGCGCTACCAGCTCTGATTCCTCTTGATTTTGATTAGCTGGGATAAATACTTCGCTGCCACCATCACCAAAAAGACAATTCTGCAATGCTTGCAGAGTAGCTCTACATACATCTCCCGAGTAAACTTCTGGGATGCAGAAAGTAGTATTTCCCTCGTCACTTCTGCTTGGAGTATTGGTGGTATTCGTATCGACAACTTCAACAACATCCTACATAGATTATAGAGAAACATTAATAGGCTACTGAAAGATCAGTTGGTGAATTCTTTAGCAATTGGCCATCCCATTTACAAGGACTGTTAACCACTCTCGGCCAGGGTCGTTACTGGCATAGGCCGTCTGACCGTTTGGCAGACTGTCTACTGAGAGTTTGGGAGAAAAGCAGAAGGGGCCAATTGCTGCTTTTCACAGGGTAAGACCATTAACTCTTTACCAACCAATAACGCATATATGCGTCATGAGCTCCCATAAGCCCATATGAATTCATATGGGGGTTTTAATACTAGGCGTTAATACTTTGTATAGGATTTTCTGCTTTTTTAAGCGGTTTCTTATGGTTGGTAAAGGGTTAATTAATGGTGGCGACGACTGTGCCACTCCTGGTGTGTACTCATCCTGAGCACTGATGCTTGGAGGGTAAGTGAAGGACAGGAGGCTTAGACTCCTGTCTTGCTCCCAGGCCCTCTTCTGCTTTCATCACACTGAGGTTTAGGAAAGACCTCAGTGGAGGAGTAGTTACTTAATTATAGTGGGTCGGAAGAGCAAGAGGTGGGAACAAAATTAACAGAGCCTGTACGTCACAAGGCTGCATGTAGCTCAGTGAAAGTGCGCCATGAACACGTGACTTCCCGTGACTAGATTCATACCGGGTTTCATGGAAATCTTTTAGTTGGCCCCGACCCTTATTGCTTCTGCTATTAACTCGGTTTAACATTGTTAAATTTCATGCAACTATCAGCATAAGTACAGTAGCCTTTCCCATACCATGCACAAATGTCCTTCTCCACTATATGGTTACCTATACTATAAGTCTAGAACTTATACTGAGAAAGCATATTTGCAAAGTGTCCTTAATACAAAGATAAGTCAAATACGTGATTCCTGTTCCTCCACATCATGGCAAAGGCTACATTCCTTGGCCAATTAAGGGAGTGCTTGTCGCTCACATCTGCATGCTTTTACCATACTACTGACAGCTGGAGTTGACAGTAGGGACATGCATATTATTGGAGAATTTCTTTAGGAGTACATGTAGTAGGTGCATTCATAAATAATAGTTAAAGGACAGTTTGGGTGAGGTGATTTAAAGTTCGAGGCAAAGCCAAGGAGTTTAACCACTCACCCAAACTGTCCTTTAATAATTGTACATTGGTATAGCAATAATCTCTGTACATGTATGTGGCCCCCTTTCAGTTTTATAAGCTCCATGGGAAAAAGTGGTTGCTATGGTAATGTACATTAATGCCAGAATATATAGTAGGTGATTGTTTTGATAAAGCCAGTCTGTAGGGCCTCCCAACTTGGCCACTCCCTATTTGCCTACACGCTCAATACTTCAACCATCTGAGGTTGGGCCTTGGCGGCAACACATGTGAGACCAAAACATCACTAAGGAAAAGTAGAATATATGTGGCTGTGAATTCCATCAATAATTCCAAAGCCAAGTGTAGTGAAGCAGAGGAACTCACTATGACTGGTACTTAAATGTAGAAACACATCAAAAACTCAGTCTGCTACATATGCCTCGTGAAAATATGAATAATGCATGATAGGAATAATAGGGCAAATAAAAGAATGCAGGCTCTAAACGTTTTTTATTAACTAAACACAAATTGCGAAGTAGTACTAAAACAACACAACGGCCGTATAATATACTAAAAAAAAAAACATTGGCTGGGGATAGTCTATCGAGCTAGACCTCCTCCACGCAAAGCTTGAGTAAGGGTTTAGCAGAGGTTATTAGTATTCATGACTAGCTGACCAATCAGATTTAGTAGCGGATTCAGCTACTGTACTACACATGGTGCAACCTGCGGTATTAGTAAAGTATGTGCTACGTTGCTACAATAGCTGTGAACTATGAATACTGAATCTGCTAGAGCTTTGCGTGGAGGAGGGTCTAGCTCCATAGACTAGGCCGGGGAAGGCTTGGGTAGCCCAGGGCTGGACTTGTGAGGTTAATTTTTGATCAGAGAAGGTATCATAATTTTGACTTTTACCTCGGATAATCCAATAATGCTGAACACAGCTGGTAGCGACAGTAGTCCCCAGAGAACGACGAGCACTATACACAACACCGCTATATCAATACGTTTCCTGTAATTGACTCTGGGTTTTGCCGCCCGTTCTTCGGCAGCTGAAGTGGGCACAAACACGTTGTAGCTTTGCAAGGTCTTCAATCCGATTTCTACCGAGCTATCCATGTTCCAAAACGTTTATTAAATAGCGCCAGGCATGCGCCACCCACCAAATTTCGCCCACTGGGACCACTGTCTTAATTACTGTCATGTGACACAATTGACGTTTGGTACATAATTACACTTCACTGTTCAGCTGTCATTTAATGTCTGCAGCAGCATTATTTTGATAGCTCAACAGTACATACGTGTATTTCACAATCAGTCATTCACATGCTGTGATAGGCTCATGTGTGGATAGGCTACCACTGTAGTGTGCACAATGCGGTGTACTGACAACATGCAGATTCCAATTAGAGTACTATAATTTATTCACAGTCAAATCGGTAGATTTCAAAATTGCAATATATCATGCACAGAAGATGGTGATATAAAACCAAGTCAAATATGAGGCAATATTCTAGAGAAATGATATAAAGCGAACCAACATTAGGAAACATCCTCAATTATAATTCCTAACCTGTACAACCAACTGAAAAGTGTGAAAGACATAATCATTATAAGAGACATTCTAGAAAAGCTACACAATGTAGTGGCAGGCTTTTAATTCCTGTACAATACTCACTGTGACTAAATAGCTAACCAAACACAGGAATACAGAGAGGAGCACCAGTACTAGTCACAATACATGTAGTATCAATATACAGTATGAGGCAAGTAGGTAACAAATACCTACCTATACTACTAAGAATGCAATCAAAGACCTACTTATTGCATAAAACAGCAAATAACTAAAACCATGCACAGTGATACATTACATGCATAAAAATACTAATAATTTTTTTGAAACATTTAATATGTAGGGCACCTTTGTTACAGTGTAGAGTTTTGATGCATACTACCGCAGTTACATTGCTTGGATATAAACTTTTTGATCTTGGCAATTTCTACTACATAGATTAGATTAACAACGGGATACATTGCAATGACTACTAAGCCAAGGTTTACTGGCACCTCAGTTTCCAGTCTCTCATAAGTTCTTTCGCATATTCTTCCACCAGGGGCTTCGCATGACAAATAACCCTCCAGTTCTGTACTGAATATTCTGCCCACAGTACCTAGCGAAGACAATCCTAGAGTACACCCAAGGCATATTGCATAGTAGATAAACGTGATGAGTATTTTGAGTTCGGCTATACTCATCAGAAGAGACGAACGCAGCACTGCTTTAAAACTCTGTAGATGAAAAAATAAAGTATAGATGCAGCAATCATTATTTGTCTGCTTATGAATCAATGTGCATGCTGCACTCCTGTATACCCGAGTTGATAAAATGGATGCAATATGCATGAAGTATCTAAATATACATGCTAGAGGTTTGCAGAATATACATGGCATTGTATAGCCATATGTACTGTTACTGTAACATATGTAAAACACTGCTCAGAGCCTAATCCCTATTCGGAAATTGATAATAAGAAGGACCTCAAAGCCTATACGCCACCACATCTCTACATTGTACAGGTGCATGAAGGCTTAAATATTAAACACTTATTTTCTTGAAAACAAAATGTAATTACCTTTCCACCTTGCTCTTGTCTCTTCTTTCGAAAGAGTCGTATTATTACCCACAAAATGATGGCAGTGAGGGAGAGACTGATGGCCAGTGCAATGCAGGCAGGCCAAACAATGCCATATGTGATAACGCTGGACCCTGGGTAACACAACACGGGTGGGAACCGCTCAAAAATTCCTCGGTCAAAGGCTACAATTATAGCAATCCATGGTAATATCAGAGCCAAGAGTAGCATTGTCAGGTGGACGTACTTGTGGTAACCTTTAAGTTTATAAGATCTTGCATGAAATGGAAACAACACTGCCCAAGACACTGACAGAATATGAAAGGAAGTAAACATAGCAAGCAGCAGAAGGGTGTAGATGAACATAATAGCTGTGAGCAAGAGCAAGATATAATTTCATCACACAAGACATAAACATAGCTTTCATTACATTGAATACAGGCTGTACAACAGGTATTTCACTATATAATGTTGTATGCAGCGTACTGTTACAGATCTGATTGAACACACTGTGGCTCATGCACATATTAAATTGTGTAATATTTATATACCAGTTGGCAGTGCATTACAGGATAGTGCGCAAGGACAATTAAGTAACAGTCGAGGGCGGATAATGCACGAACCATGCATTATCCGCCCGAGACCATTACTTAAAATGTCCGAGCGCACTAATTAGTCCCGTAATGCACTGCCAACTGGTATATAAAAGTATTTAGTGCTCTCACTGACCTGAGACAGCCACAGTTCTGTTAGGCGTTATTCATTAAGCGATTTAATGCACGGTCATGTGATCAATTTTGAGACTTCTGATTCATCAAAGGTCACGTGAGTAGCATTAATGTAACCTTAATGTAATGGCAAACCTTGAAACTTGCAAAAAGTTGTTGGATTTTGAATACTCTCGCCCAGGTCTCGAAACTGGCAGAAGAGAGCCTTGCGGTCAAAGTATCCCACTAACACAGTCAATTCCAGAAGTCCCAATGTGGCAGTGCCGTACACAATGAAGATTGATGGAAACTTCAATCTGAAAATAGTTGGAAACATCTCAGAATCTCGAACATTGTTCCACATATCCACCTGCTTAGGGTTACATGTAGGTCTAACCTCTTTCAAGAGTATTTATAGACACTACAATTATTTTCCAGCAAAATTACAATCTGCATGTGGATGCTAATTACAAATTATAATCTATTATTATGGCGGCAGAGTTGGAGCACTGCATGGCAGGAGTATACTCACACATTCTTGTAGTGAATGCAGGAGAGAACCAGGAGCACTGCCGCACCAATAAAGAAAACTGTCGCAGTTATGATCACCATCGCATCAATGGGAATGTACTTGCCATAGGAGAATGCCTCCCACACTCCACACTCGGGCCTGCATATCCCATCCAGGTCCCGGTAGAAGCCACCACTGCACAGTATTGGCTCGGGAAGACCTGCACTAGTTGTGTTCACTGAAATAAAGAGAGTAGCTATATTATACAACGTGCATAGTTTATACACTTGGTGTGCATGCACGTATTGTGCAAACTAACGTGTCGTGGGAAATAACTAGGCATGATATTATTTACTGACAGCTATGAGCCTATTTTTTTTGGAAAATCAGGAATTTTAGTTTTACAGGTGGAGTAAAAGCTTTTTTTAAGGGAGTAATGTTTTGCTGACTGTAATGCCTTATTGTATACAGTCAGTCCTCACTAGCAATACTCATGCGCGATAACATCCATTCAATTGGCATTCATGCAAGCTTACACACAAACCTATGCACTCTTCGAATTCGTTTAGAGACACATCTGGAAACTCATCACACTGTGGCAGCTGATTGGAGCCAGAAAGAGCATTAGCAGCAACAAACTCTTCAGCACATATTCCTTCAGTGACCGCCCTACACTGTTGAGATGAGGGCAGGTAGAGTTCTCTCCTGCGGTTATCGCACAAACCAAAAATGGATAAGCACAAGAATGGCGGAGCTATTTCGTTGCATTCTGGACTTGGATTTAGAAATGGCAGTGCATTTATTGCAGTTTGCGCTACCAGCTCTGATTCCTCTTGGTTTTGATTAGCTGGGATAAATACTTCGCTGACACCATCACCAAAAAGACAATTTTGCAATGCTTGCAGAGTAGCTCTACATACATCTCCCGAGTAAACTTCTGGGATGCAAAATGTAGTATTTCCCTTGTCACCTCTGTTAGAATTATTGGTAGTATTTGTATCGACAACTTCAAGATCGCGATCCTACATAATATATTGGAATCAGATCAATGTAGCGAATTTCTTAGCATCTACATGCATGCTTTTTGCCTAGTCTCGCGGGCCAGACTTCACTTCATTAGTTCACAAGTTCCTTGGAAGGAAGTCTGGCCCGCAAGACTAGCTATTTACCATAGCTACAGTTGACAATTTAATATGATATGGTTGAGGAGTGGGGCATTGGCATGCAGGCTTAATAGTAGATATTAAAATTTATATGCTAAGCCGTACTAAAGGCTTGAATAGCCTGGGCCTGGACTTGGCATACAAGCTGTTACAGACAGTACGTTAGCATGGACATTAATTTTGTATAGGGAATGCAGGCACATGCACACTCGTAAACTAGTGATTAGCTTACAAATGAAGCACTGTAGCCAGCTTTAAACCAAACGGTTAGCCTCCTAGCCCCTAACCAAACCCTAATCCAACCCTAACCCTAACCCTAACCCTAACCCAAACCCTTAAAATGCTAGTCTCTAACGGAAATTCTTGGGATGAGTTTGATCAGAGAAGGTATTAGTCTCGCGTGACCAGACCCTTGACGGAAAGTTAGAGTCTGGCGAACTGCTTATACAGCGGTTGTAGCTCTGGAATGCTTTTATATAAGCGTTTAATGTACATTACCATGGTAACCACTTTTTCCCACGCTTATAGCACTCAAATGAGGCCACATACAGGGATCACTGCTATACCAATGTACATTAAATCAGTTAAAGGTCAGTTTGGGTGAGGGGTTACAATCCTTGGCTTCACCTCGGACTTTAAACTCCCCTCACCCAAACTGACCTTTAACTATTCCATATAGTTAAGTGTGTGCGAATCACACGCGGTTGTGGTTTGCATGTAGCCCTGCGGCCTAGGCTTGAGATAATTATGCTCCAAATCTTTGCAATTATTCTATTCTCCAATTCTTTGATTTTATTGCTATTATGCTCCCAGTTTTCTGCTACTATTGTCATATTATTCTCAAGTTATAGCTGTTGCTATACTGTAACACTCTAGGAAAGACAACTAGACATTGACATGTTGACACTAATACATCAGCCACCCAATCAGACGTGCTTGACACAACCAAAGACCATCTATTGAGTGCCCAGTCCTCCTGCATTGCTGGCCGGAGGGCAGGGCTGGCTCACTCATCCGGGCGTGCGCCGCATAAAAAAAAACCCTGAGGCTTGCTATACATACTATTCTGGAATTATGCTTTATGCTACAGTCTTGCTATTATTATTCCAGCATAATTGTCTCAAGCCTAGCCCTGCCATCGCCTTGGCTGAAGCCTTACTAAAGTGGCGCTGGTTAATTATACGTGACGTCAGAGAGTCTGGTCACGCGAGACTAAAAAGTATGAACCCGTACATGTACCTAGTCTCGTTCCCAGACCCTCCACACAAGCCTCGTCGAAAATTAGGGAAAGGTAGGAAAGGAAGGAGGGTCTGGTAAATGGGCATTGCAGCATGCGCGGCAGAGGACGCGCGTTAAGTAAACAGCCAGCCAAGTGTTGCAGACGCAGCGCATATGGGTTCCCGCAAACATGCAATTAACGCCAATAATTACGTTTTAATTGCTCCGCCAACATTCCGGCGGAGCGGCGTGAAGTAGTAAGCGCATTTACCAGACCCTCTTTCCTTTCCTACCTTTCCCTACTTTTCGACGGGGCTTGTGTGGAGGGTCTGGGAACGAGACTAACATATACCTCGGTTAAATCAACGATTCTGAACACAGCTGGTAGCGACAGTAGTCCCCAGAGAACGACGAGCACTACACACAACACCGCTATATCAATACGTTTCCTGTAATTGACTCCGGGTTTTGCCGCCCGTTCTTCGGCAGCTGAAGTGGGCACAGACGCGTTGTAACTTGTCAAGGTCTTCAATTCGATTTCTACCGAGCTATCCATGTTCCAAAACGTTTTATAGCGCCAGGCACCACGCCAACCAAATCTCCCCAACTGGGTCACTATAAAATATAATTATACTTCCGGAAGTATACATGTATTATATTATCTATGCTATATATAATATTAACTGTCACGTGATGCAATATACCCACATATACATGCACTTTCTAGCACTCCACTGAAATTTAATGCTCGTGCACTTGAGATCTGAAGTGTTAAACAGCTGCATGCACTTGGGGACCTTAGGAATATAAATGCAAATGTTGCTATCACTGTGTGAAGTTCTTATTAAGAACTTCACACCGTGATAGCAACATTTGCATTTATTTTTTATTTGCATGGTGTCATTATTTTTACAGTACATATGTTTTATTAAAAGGGTAGCCATCTATTATTGGACAAGTCTGTGCTGTATTTGTGCAAGTCCGTAGTATGAGCCAAATACAAGCAAGATGATTTCACTCACTGTTCTTGGAACTACATGTATAGTGTGCACAATGTAGCATGCTGACAACAGATTCCATTAAAGTATTAATTAATCACAGTCAAATCAATGGTTTTCGAAAATGTGCTCAGAATCTAAACAGGTGCTCCTTAAATACCATAGAAAATGATGATATAAAACCATGCAATATTTTCTACAGGAATGATAATATAAAGGGAACCAACATTAAGCAACATCCTTGACAATCCTAACCTGTACAGGAAATCTAATAATAAACTGAAAAGTGTGAAGGGCGCATAGCTATCTGACATTCTAGAAAACTCTATACAAAACTTAACTAAATAAGGAAACTGAACCACATATGTACAGACATACAGAGAGGAGCACCAGTTAGAATATGATCAATATACACTCAGTCTATGAGGTAGGTAAGCAATACAACATCCTACCTACTACTGGCATAAATCTAACACATGCACAAAATAATACTAAATAAGAAATTCCTTAGTTTTAGTTCACTGAAACTAAAAACAGTAAGTGTTTTAGTAGGAGCAAACACAGATTTTATTAGTTTACTTGGGTATAAACTACAAATATTTTTTCACCAACATCAACTCATTCACATGTTATGGTTAACTAATACTAATAAAAAGTGTTTAGTAACCCTTTTTCCGTTTATTGTTGGCTAACTAAAACTTAATCTATTAGTAAGCTTTTGCTCTTTAATAGCCTTGCTACTAAAATTAAATAGAAGCCATACTAAAACAACACTATTGCACATGCACCTGTGTTACTGTGGAGCTATGCTGCATACATGCACTACCACACTTACATTGCTTGGATATAAACTGTTTGATCTTAGTAATTTCTACTACATAGATTAGATTAACAACGGGATACAGTGCAAAGACTACTAAGCCAAGGTTTACTGGCACCTCAGTTTCCAATGTCTGATACCTTCTTTCGCATACTCTTCCACCAGGAGCTTCACATGACAAGTAATCTGATAGTTCTGTACTGAATATTCTGCCCACAGTACCTAGCGAAGACAATCCTAGAGTACACCCGAGGCATACTGCATAGTAGAGAAACGTGATGAGTATTTTGAGCTCAGCTGTACTCATCAGAAGAGACGAACGCAGCACTGCTTTAAAACTCTGCAGATGGAGAAAAAAATAATGTATTATTACGCAGCAATCATTATTTGTCTGCCTATGAATCAGTGTGCATATTGCACTCCTGTACACCTGAGGTGATAAAATGCATGAGGAAGTATCTAAATAATATTATACATGCTAGAAGTTTGCAGAATATAGAGCCATAATATGTACATATGTATACATGCAACACTGTGCTCAGAGCCTATTCCCTATTTGGGAAGCTTTGATACAAGAAGGACCGCAAAGCCTTTATACCACCACACCTCTGCAGGTGTGGGCTTGCACTTTAAATATTTAACCCTTATGTCTTGAAAAAAGTACTTACCTTTCCACCCTGCTCTTGTCTCTTCTTTCGAAAGAGTCGTATTATTACCCACAAAATGATGGCAGTGAGGGAGAGACTGATGGCCAGTATAAAACAGGCAGGCCAAACAATGCCATATGTGATAACACTGGGCTCTGGGTAACACAACACGGGTGGGAACCGCTCAAAAACTCCTCGGTCAAAGGCTACAATTATAGCGCTCCAAGGCAATATCAGAGCCAACAGCAGCATTGTCAGGTGGACATACTTGTGGTAGCCTTTAAGTTTATAAGATCTTGCGTGAAATGGAAACAACACTGCCCAAGACACTGACAGAATGTGAAAGCAGATGAACATAGCGAGCAGCAGAGGGGTGTAGATGAACATAATGGCTGTGAGCAAGAGCAAGATATATAAACTGATCATGCAAGACATACTAAACATAAACATAACAGGTATAATGTTGTATGCAGTGTACTGTTAAACGACACAGAGAAACTGATTGCATGGACACACTGTGGCTCATGCACATTATTAAATTGATGTAACCTTAATGTAATGGCAAACCTTGAAACTTGCAAAAAGTTGTTGGATTTCGAATACTCTCGCCCAGGTCTCGAAACGGGCAGAAGAGCGCCTTGCGGTCAAAGTATCCTACTAATACAGTCAATTCCAGAAGTCCCAATGTGGCAGTGCCGTACACAATGAAGATTGACGGGAACTTTAATCTGAAAATAGTTAGAAACATCTCAGAATCTTGAACACTGTTCCACATATCCGCCTGCTTAGGGTTACATGTAGGTCTAACCTCTTTCAAGAGTATTTAGCTATAGACACTACAATTAATTTCCAGCAAAATTACAATCTGCATGTGGATGCTAATTACAATGTTTAATGCTTTCTCATTAAAATTCTAATCTATTATTACGGCAGCAGAGTTGGAGCACTGCATGGCAGGAGTATACTCACACATTCTTGTAGTAGATGCAGGAGAGAACCAGGAGCACTGCTGCACCGATAAAGAAAACTGTAGCCATTATGATCACCATCGCATCAATGGGAATGTAAGTGCCATAGGAGAATGCCTCCCATACTCCACACTCGGGCCTGCATATCCCATTCAGATCCCGGTAGAAGCCATCATTGCACAGTATTGGCTCTGGAGGACCTGCACTAGTTGTGTTCACTGAAATTAAAAGAGAGTATAAAGAGAGTATATTATACTATATATTAAAAGTATACAACGTGCATGGTTGATACACTTGGTGTGCATGCATGTGCTGTGCAAACTAATGTGTCGTGGGAAATAACTAGGCATAATATTTATTATTCACTGACAGCTATGAGCACTATTTTTTATGGAAAATCAAGAGTTTTATTTTTACAGGTGGAGTAAAAGCTTTTTTAAGGGAACAAGGTTCTGCTGACTGTTTGCCTTATTGTATGGGTAAAATAAACCACATGCAGTCAGTCTTCACAAGCAATACTCATGCACGATAACAATTCAATGGCATTCATGCAAGCTCACACATACCAACGCACTCTTCGAATTCGTTTAGAGACACATCTGAAAACTCATCACACTGTGGCAGCTGGTTGGAGCCAAAAAGAGCATTAGCAGCAACAAACTCTTCAGCACATATTTCTTCAGTGACCGCCCTACACTGTTGAGATGAGGGCAGGTAGAGTTCTCTCCTGCGATTATCGCACAAACCAAAAATGGATAAGCACAAGAATGGCGGAGCTATTTCATTGCATTCTGAACTTGGATTTAGAAATGGTAGTGCATTTATTGCAGTTTGCGCTACCAGCTCTGATTCCTCTTGGTTTTGATTAGCTGGGATAAATACTTCGCTGCCACCATCACCAAAAAGACAATTCTGCAATGCTTGCAGAGTAGCTCTACATACATCTCCCGAGTAAACTTCTGGGATGCAGAATGTAGTATTTTCCTCGTCACCTCTGCTTGGAGTATTGGTGGTATTTGTATTGACAACTTCAACATTTGGATCCTACATAGATTGGAATCAGATCAATTTAGCGAATTCCTTAGCATCTGCATGCATGCTTTTTGCCTAGTCTCGCGGGCCAGACTTCACTTCACTAGTTCACGAGTTCCTTGGAAGTGAAGTCTGGCCCGTGAGACTAGCTTTTTACCATAGCTAGAGTAGACAGTTTAATATGTATGGCTGAAGAGTGGAGCATTGGCATGCAGGCTTAATAGTAGACTAAAATTTATATGCTAAGCTGTACTAAAGGCTTGAATAGCCTGGGCCTGGACTTGGGATACAAGCTGTTACAGACAGTACGTTAGCACGGACATTTGTGTAGGGAATGCAGGCACATGCACACTCGTGAACTAGTGATTAGCTTACAAATGAAGCACTGTAGCCAGCTCTCAACGGTTAGCCTCCTAGCCCCTAACCAAACCCTAACCCAACCCCAGCCTTAATCCTAACCCTAACCTAACCCAAACTCTAAATCAGAGAAGGTATGAACTCGTACCTCGGTTAAATCAACGATTCTGAACACAGCTGGTAGCGACAGTAGTCCCCAGAGAACGACGAGCACTACACACAACACCGCTATATCAATACGTTTCCTGTAATTGGCTCCGGGTTTTTCCGCCCGTTCTTCGGTAGCTGAAGTGGTTAGAGACACTTTGTAACTTTCTACGTTCGTCAAGCCGATTTCTACCGAGGTATCCATGTTCCAAGCGTTTTATAGCGCCAGGCACCACGCCCACCAAATTTCGCTCATTGCATTGGGGCACCAGTCCCGTGCCCAGACGGTCCGGGCACGAGACTATTGGCGCACGAGGGCTTAATAGTTCACTAGACAGTCATTTGACGCATATGACGTAACCATGTTCAGCTGTATGATCATGAAATACACAGGAATAAAGTCGCATGCGTGATTGATAGAGTCCCATATTGCCTTCATTTACTTGCTCACTGGAGATTCATGAAGTTTGTACCCCGTGTGCACCTTTTAGGATGAATAATATACTTGCGTTAGCAATCCACTAAAATTTAATACCCATGCATCTTGAGATCTGAAATGTTAAAAACAGTAACAGTTGCATGTAGCTGTGGACATTAAGGATCTTGTTATAGTGCTAATATTTAATAATTGAACACCTCACACGTACAATCATTATGTTTGCATAATATTGTATTTTTTATTAGCCATGTATGCTATTTAAAATTATTTATTAGTAACTCAGCAGTACACATGCGTATTTCACAATCAGTCATTCGCATGCTGTGATACGTAGGCGGATAGACTACCACATAACTAGTGTGCCCAATGCAGTGTGCTGACAACAGATTCCAATTAAAGTTTTAATCACAGTCAAATCAATTAATGGTCATAGCACAATGTGGCGCTCTTTCGATACCACAGAAAAATAAAGATGATGATTCTAAAAAATTGAATTACAACCAACATTAAGCAACATCCTCAATAATCCTAACCTGTACAGGAAAATTTAATAATCAACTGATTCAGAAATGTGTGAAAGACACACAACAAAATTTAATGTTCTAGAAAACTCAGGGCAGGCTGTACAAACTCAACAAAAAAACTACAGTAACTAAACTTAATACAGAAATGCAGGGAGGAGCACCAGACAGAATATTATCAATAATACAGTGTGAGGTAAGTAGATAAGCAATACAACATCCTACCTACTATACGCAATCAGTGACAAAACAGGAAATAACCAAAACACCACAGTGATACATTAACCTAACATGTGCACAAATAGATAAGGAATCTCAATGTTTTAGGTCACTGAAACTAAAAGCAGTAAGTGTTTCAAAACAGATTTTAGTTAACTAACTTATTTGGGAATAAACTACAACTACTTTTTGCACCAAAACAACTCATTCAGTTACAGTTAACTAATACTAAAAGTGCTAATTCAGTTAGCCATTTTTTTGGTTTAGTTAGTCAACTTAAACTAAACATAAACTTTTTTTTTTTAAAAGCTAATAAAAGCCATTCTAAAACAACATATTACACCTTCACCCATGTAACAGTAGAGTTTTGATGCGTACTACCACAGTTACATTGCTTGGATATAAATTGCTTGAACTTAGTAATGTCTACTACATAGATTAGATTGACAACTGGATACAGTGCAAAGACTACTAAGCCAAGGTTTACTGGCACCTCAGTTTCCAAACTCTGATATGCTCTTTCACATACTCTTCCACCAGGAGCTTCACATGACAAGTAATTTGTCAGTTCTCTACCGAATGCCGTGTTCCGAGTAGCTAGTGAAGACAATCCTAGAGTACACCCGAGGCACATTGCATAGTAGATAAACGTGATGAGTATTTTGAGCTCGGCTGTACTCATCAAAAGAGACGAACGCAGCACTGCTTTAAAACTCTGTAAATGGAAAAATAAAGTAGGTGTAGCAATCATTATTTGTCTGCCTATAAATCATGTGTATGTTGCACTCCTGCATGTCTACCTAAATCGATAATTTAAAATGGATGCAATATGCATGAAGAAGTATACATGCTAGAAGATTGTAGAAAATATTATAGCCATATGTACATATGTACAACACTGTGCTCAGAACCTATATTCCCTATTCTGAAAGCATTGATACAAGAAGGACATCAATATCACCAGGTGTGGGCTAACATTTAAAATATTTAACCCTTATGTCTTGAAAAAGTACTTACCTTTCCACCCTGCTCTCGTCTCTTCTTTCGAAAGAGTCGTATTATTACCCACAAAATGATGGCTGTGAGGGAGAGACTGATGGCCAGTGTAATACAGGCAGGCCAAATAATGCCATATGTGATAACACTGGGCGCTGGGTAACACAACACGGGTGGGAACCGCTCAAACCTTCCTCGATCAAAGGCTACAATTATAGCGCTCCATGGCAATATCAGAGCCAACAGCAGCATTGTCAGGTGGACATACTTGTGGTAACCTTTAAGTTTATAAGATCTTGCGTGAAATGGAAACATCACTGCCCAAAAAACTGACAGAATATGAGAGCAGGTAAACATAGCGAGCAGCAGAAGGGTGTAGATGAACATAATAGCTGTGAGCAAGAGCAAGATATAATTTGATCAATACAAAATATTAATATTATAGCTTTAATTGCCATGAAAACAGGCTGTACAACAAGTATTTTACTATATAACATCGTATGCAGCGTACTGTTAAACGATACTGAGAAACAGATTGGACACACAAGCACATAATAAATTGATGTAACCTTAATGTAATGGCGAACCTTGAAACTTGCAAAAATTTGTTGGGTTTTCAAAACTCTCAACCAGGTCTCGAAACGGGCAGAAGAGTGCCTTGCGGTCAAAGTATCCCACTACCAAAGTTAATTCCAGAAGTCCCAATGTGGCAGTGCCGTACACAATGAAGATTGATGGGAACTTCAATCTGAAAATATAGTTGGAAACATCTCAGAATCTTGAACACTGTTCCACATATCCGCCTGCTTAGTGTTACATGTAGGCCTAACCCCTTTCAAGAGTATGTTATTTCAAGAGTATAATATGCTATTTTAGTGTTATTTTCCAGCAAAATTACAATCTGTGGATGCCTAATTAATTATAATTATGCAATTATTACAGCAGCAGAGTTGAATTACTGCATGGCAGAAGTATACTCACACATTCTTGTAGTGAATGCAGGAGAGAACCAGGAGCACTGCTGCACCGATAAAGAAAACTGTAGCCATTATGATCACCATCGCATCAATGGGAATGTAAGTGCCATAGGAGAATGCCTCCCATACTCCACACTCGGGCCTGCATATCCCATCCAGATCCCGGTAGAAGCCATCACTGCACAGTATTGGCTCTGGAAGACCTGCACTAGTTGTGTTCACTGAAATTAAAAGAGAGTATATTATACAATGTGCATGGTTGATACACTTGGTGTACATGCATGTGCTGTGCAAACTAATGTGTCGTGGGAAATAACTAGGCATAATATTATTCACTGACAGCTATGAGCACTATTTTTTATGGAAAATCAAGAGTTTTATTTTTACAAGTGGAGTAAAAGCTTTTTTAAGGGAACAATGTTCTGCTGACTGTTATGCCTTATTGTATGGGTAAAATGAACCACATGCAGTCAGTCTTCACAAGCAATACTCATGCACGATAACATCCATTCAACTATAGCATTCATGCAAGCTCACACGTACCAACGCACTCTTCGAATTCGTTTAGAGACACATCTGGAAACTCATCACACTGTGGCAGCTGATTGGAGCCAAAAAGAGCATTAGCAGCAACAAACTCTTCAGCACATATTCCTTCAGTAACCGCCCTACACTGTTGAGATGAGGGCAGGTAGAGTTCTCTCCTGCGATTATCGCACAAACCAAAAATGGATAAGCACAAGAATGGCGGAGCTATTTCATTGCATTCTGAACTTGGATTTAGAAATGGTAGTGCATTTATTGCAGTTTGCGCTACCAGCTCTGATTCCTCTTGGTTTTGATTAGCTGGGATAAATACTTCGCTGCCACCATCACCAAAAAGACAATTCTGCAATGCTTGCAGAGTAGCTCTACATACATCTCCCGAGTAAACTTCTGGGATGCAGAATGTAGTATTTTCCTCGTCACCTCTGCTTGGAGTATTGGTGGTATTTGTATTGACAACTTCAATATTTGGATCCTACATAGATTGGAATCAGATCAATTTAGCGAATTCCTTAGCATCTGCATGCATGCTTTTTGCCTAGTCTCGCGGGCCAGACTTCACTTCACTAGTTCACGAGTTCCTTGGAAGTGAAGTCTGGCCCGTGAGACTAGCTTTTTACCATAGCTAGAGTAGACAGTTTAATATGTATGGCTGAAGAGTGGAGCATTGGCATGCAGGCTTAATAGTAGACTAAAATTTATATGCTAAGCTGTACTAAAGGCTTGAATAGCCTGGGCCTGGACTTGGGATACAAGCTGTTACAGACAGTACGTTAGCATGGACATTTGTGTAGGGAATGCAGGCACATGCACACTCGTGAACTAGTGATTAGCTTACAAATGAAGCACTGTAGCCAGCTCTCAACGGTTAGCCTCCTAGCCCCTAACCAAACCCTAACCCAACCCCAGCCTTAATCCTAACCCTAACCTAACCCAAACTCTAAATCAGAGAAGGTATGAACTCGTACCTCGGTTAAATCAACGATTCTGAACACAGCTGGTAGCGACAGTAGTCCCCAGAGAACGACGAGCACTACACACAACACCGCTATATCAATACGTTTCCTGTAATTGGCTCCGGGTTTTTCCGCCCGTTCTTCGGTAGCTGAAGTGGTCAGAGACACTTTGTAACTTTCTACGTTCGTCAAGCCGATTTCTACCGAGGTATCCATGTTCCAAGCGTTTTATAGCGCCAGGCACCACGCCCACCAAATTTCGCTCATTGCATTGGGGCACCAGTCCCGTGCCCAGACGGTCCGGGCACGAGACTATTGGCGCACGAGGGCTTAATAGTTCACTAGACAGTCATTTGACGCATATGACGTAACCATGTTCAGCTGTATGATCATGAAATACACAGGAATAAAGTCGCATGCGTGATTGATAGAGTCCCATATTGCCTTCATTTACTTGCTCACTGGAGATTCATGAAGTTTGTACCCCGTGTGCACCTTTTAGGATGAATAATATACTTGCGTTAGCAATCCACTAAAATTTAATACCCATGCATCTTGAGATCTGAAATGTTAAAAACAGTAACAGTTGCATGTAGCTGTGGACATTAAGGATCTTGTTATAGTGCTAATATTTAATAATTGAACACCTCACACGTACAATCATTATGTTTGCATAATATTGTATTTTTTATTAGCCATGTATGCTATTTAAAATTATTTATTAGTAACTCAGCAGTACACATGCGTATTTCACAATCAGTCATTCGCATGCTGTGATACGTAGGCGGATAGACTACCACATAACTAGTGTGCCCAATGCAGTGTGCTGACAACAGATTCCAATTAAAGTCTTAATCACAGTCAAATCAATTAATGGTCATAGCACAATGTGGCGCTCTTTCGATACCACAGAAAAATAAAGATGATGATTCTAAAAAATTGAATTGCAACCAACATTAAGCAACATCCTCAATAATCCTAACCTGTACAGGAAAATTTAATAATCAACTGATTCAGAAATGTGTGAAAGACACACAACAAAATTTAATGTTCTAGAAAACTCAGGGCAGGCTGTACAAACTCAACAAAAAAACTACAGTAACTAAACTTAATACAGAAATGCAGGGAGGAGCACCAGACAGAATATTATCAATAATACAGTGTGAGGTAAGTAGATAAGCAATACAACATCCTACCTACTATACGCAATCAGTGACAAAACAGGAAATAACCAAAACACCACAGTGATACATTAACCTAACATGTGCACAAATAGATAAGGAATCTCAATGTTTTAGGTCACTGAAACTAAAAGCAGTAAGTGTTTCAAAACAGATTTTAGTTAACTAACTTATTTGGGAATAAACTACAACTACTTTTTGCACCAAAACAACTCATTCAGTTACGGTTAACGCTAATACTAAAAGTGCTAATTCAGTTAGCCATTTTTTTGGTTTAGTTAGTCAACTTAAACTAAACATAACCTTTTTTTTAAAAGCTAATAAAAGCCATTCTAAAACAACATATTACACCTTCACCCGTGTTACGGTAGAGTTTTGATGCGTACTACCACAGTTACATTGCTTGGATATAAATTGCTTGAACTTAGTAATGTCTACTACATAGATTAGATTTACAACTGGATACAGTGCAAAGATTACTAAGCCAAGGTTTACTGGCACCTCAGTTTCCAAACTCTGATATGCTCTTTCACATACTCTTCCACCAGGAGCTTCGCATGACAAATAATTTGTTAGTTCTCTACCGAATGCCGTGTTCCGAGTAGCTAGAGAAGACAATCCTAGAGTACACCCGAGGCACATTGCATAGTAGATAAACGTGATGAGTATTTTGAGCTCAGCTGTACTCATCAAAAGAGACGAACGCAGCACTGCTTTAAAACTCTGTAAATGGAAAAATAAAGTAGGTGTAGCAATCATTATTTGTCTGCCTATGAATCATGTGCATGTTGCACTCCTGTATACCCATGTCTACCTAAATCGATAATTAAAAATGGATGCAATATGCATGAAGAAGTATACATGCTAGAAGATTGTAGAAAATATTATAGCCATATGTACATATGTACAACACTGTGCTCAGAACCTATATTCCCTATTCTGAAAGCTTTCGTATAAGAAGGAGATTAATATCACCAGGTGTGGGCTAACATTAAATATAAAACACTTATTTCTTGAAAAAAGTACTTACACTTCCACCCTGCTCTTGTCTCCTCTTTCGAAAGAGTCGTATTATTACCCACAAAATGATGGCAGTGAGGGAGAGACTGATGGCCAGTGCAATGCAGGCAGGCCAAACAATGCCATATGTGATAACGCTGGGCGCTGGGTAACACAACACGGGTGGGAACCGCTCAAACCTTCCTTGATCAAAGGCTACAATTATAGCACTCCATGGCAATATCGATCAGAGCCAACAACAGCATTGTCAGGTGGACATACTTGTGGTAACCTTTAAGTTTATAAGATCTTGCGTGAAATGGAAACATCACTGCCCAAAACACTGACAGAATATGAAAGCAGGTAAACATAGCGAGCAGCAGAAGGGTGTAGACGAACATAATAGCTGTGAGCAAGAGCAAGATATAATTTTATCACACAAAATATTAATATATAGCTTTAATTGCCATGTAAACAGGCTGTACAACAAGTATTTTACTATATAACATCGTATACTGTTAAACGATACTGAGACACACTGTGTCCAATCAAGCACATAATAAATTGATGTAACCTTAATGTAATGGCGAACCTTGAAACTTGCAAAAATTTGTTGGATTTTGAAAACTCTCAACCAGGTCTCGAAACGGGCATGCAGAAAAACTCCTCGGTCAAAGGCTACAATTATAGCGCTCCAAGGCAATATCAGAGCCAACAGCAACATTGTCAGGTGGACATACTTGTGGTAGCCTTTAAGTTTATAAGATCTTGCGTGAAATGGAAACAACACTGCCCAAGACACTGACAGAATGTGAAAGCAGATGAACATAGCGAGCAGCAGAGGGGTGTAGATGAACATAATGGCTGTGAGCAAGAGCAAGATATATAAACTGATCATGCAAGACATACTAAACATAAACATAACAGGTATAATGTTGTATGCAGTGTACTGTTAAACGACACAGAGAAACTGATTGCATGGACACACTGTGGCTCATGCACATTATTAAATTGATGTAACCTTAATGTAATGGCAAACCTTGAAACTTGCAAAAAGTTGTTGGATTTCGAATACTCTCGCCCAGGTCTCGAAACGGGCAGAAGAGCGCCTTGCGGTCAAAGTATCCTACTAATACAGTCAATTCCAGAACTCCCAATGTGGCAGTGCCGTACACAATGAAGATTGATGGGAACTTCAATCTGAAAATATAGTTGGAAACATCTCAGAATCTTGAACACTGTTCCACATATCCGCCTGCTTAGTGTTACATGTAGGCCTAACCCCTTTCAAGAGTATAATATGCTATTTTAGTGTTATTTTCCAGCAAAATTACAATCTGTGGATGCTAATTACAAAATATTAAATTGTTTCTCATTAAATATCTATTATTACGGCCACAGAGTTGGAACACTGCAAGGCAGGAGAACACTCACACATTCTTGTAGTAGATGCAGGAGAGAACCAGGAGCACTGCTGCACCGATAAAGAAAACTGTAGCCATTATGATCACCATCGCATCAATGGGAATGTAAGTGCCATAGGAGAATGCCTCCCACACTCCACACTCGGGCCTGCATATCCCATCCAGGTCCCGGTAGAAGCCACCACTGCACAGTATTGGCTCGGGAAGACCTGCACTAGTTGTGTTCACTGAAATAAAGAGAGTAGCTATATTATACAACGTGCATGGTTGATACACTTGGTGTGCATGCATGTGCTGTGCAAACTAATGTGTCGTGGGAAATAAGTAGGCATAATATTATTCACTGACAGCTATGAGCACTATTTTTTTATGGAAAATCAAGAGTTTTATTTTTACAAGTGGAGTAAAAGCTTTTTTAAGGGAACAATGTTCTGCTGACTGTTATGCCTTATTGTATGGGTAAAATGAACCACATGCAGTCAGTCTTCACAAGCAATACTCATGCACGATAACTTCCATTCAACTAGCATTCATGCAAGCTCACACGTACCAACGCACTCTTCGAATTCGTTTAGAGACACATCTGAAAACTCATCACACTGTGGCAGCTGATTGGAGCCAAAAAGAGCATTAGCAGCAACAAACTCTAGTATTTTCCTCGTCACCTCTGCTTGGAGTATTGGTGGTATTTGTATTGACAACTTCAATATTTGGATCCTACATAGATTGGAATCAGATCAATTTAGCGAATTCCTTAGCATCTGCATGCATGCTTTTTGCCTAGTCTCACGGTGTAGATACGTAGAGCCCTTTCTTCGGTCTGACTTAGTAATATCGCTAGCACTCAGCAGAGAGACTTTCCAAAGATTGATTTTTTCTTTCTCCAAAAAATACAATGGCCAGTGGCCTATTTATATCCTCAAACACAGTGGTGGCATGATATGCACATGCAATGTGGCATGATATGCACATGGAATAGGATTGTTTGGTGGAACAATGGTTCAAAAAAGAACAATGAGCTAGCAGAGTCATAAGTCCAGAACATAAGCATGAGGTAATGTTACATCATACGAAGGTAAATGCATAGCTAATGAACAACTGTAAGTCCAACATACCGCCGGCCAAGACTGGATAGTCTTCAGAAATAAGTAACATGAGGTTAGTCCATATCGGAGAGTAGGAGCAATGCCAACTTGACCACCGGGCGAGTGTAGACTCCAGCGTCCGTCCTGACAGTGGCCACACGAACGAGATTGTCCTTTCCAGGATACACCTTGATGACGCGAGCCAACGGCCACTTAGTGGAGATTGCAGAATCTTCACGAAGTATCACTAGGTCACCAACACGAATGTTTCGTGAGGGATGGTGCCACTTGGTAAATCGTCCGATGTGAGTTATATACTCCGTAGACCATCGTTTCCAAAAGTGACGGGTCAGGGCTTGACAGAGTTGCCAGTGCTTCAGTAGAGAGAGCGAGTCAGGATAGGTGATTGATGAATCAGGAAGTGCTTTGAGCGGTCGCCCAATGAGGAAGTGTCCTGGGGTCAGAGCTTCGATTCCTTCATCACCGTCAGGTAGTGGTACAAGCGGTCTGCTGTTAAGGCAGGCTTCTATTTGTGTGAGCACTGTAGAGAACTCTTCAAAAGTGAGTTTCACATCGCCTACCACTCGTCTGAGGTGTGTCTTCATAGATTTGACAGCTGCTTCCCAGAGGCCGCCGAAATGAGGAGCATGTTGTGGGATGAACTTCCAGGTTATATTCTGGGCGGAGAGGAAGCTAGCCACGGCATCTTGGGTCCTTTGTTCTTGCAGGAAATGGTAGAGTTCCTTAATCTCGCGTGCAGCTCCAACAAAATTGGTCCCCCAGTCGCTCCAAATGAGCGAAGGACAGCCACGACGAGCGATGAATCTTCTGAGACAGGCAATGAATGCGTCTGAAGTGAGATCTGAGACTAATTCCAAGTGGACGGCTTTCACAGTGAGGGATACGAAAACACTGACATAGGCTTTCACGATAGTTGGCTTCCGTACGTAACCGTACTTGATTAGCACAGGGCCAGCGTAATCAACACCAACCTTGTCAAACACAGGACCAGGTGTGACACGTTCGATTGGGAGCTGACCAAACATCTGAGGTTGAGGTTTGGCGGAGTAGCGACGACAGGTGATGCACTTACGCGTGACGGAGCGAATGACCTTTCGTCCTCCAACAATGTGGTAACGAGTGAGAGAAGCAGCCAGCAGGGTCGGACCTGCATGCAGTAGTCGAGTGTGTTCTGAGCGAATGATAAGTCTTGTTAGAGGATGCTTCCCATGAAGGATAACTGGGTGCCGAGATCCATACAAGGACTTGGAGAGCTGTCGTCGACCACCAACGCGAAGTACGTTTGAGGAGTCGATGAATGGATGTAGAGACAAGAGGGGACTTGATGAGCTCAGGGAACACTTCTTGCTCAGTGCTTGTATCTCGTTCTCAAAGTGTGAATGCTGGATTATTTGTATCCAGTAACATTCGGCCTTGTGCAATTCTTCAGCTGAGAGGGGAGATGAAAGCCGGTTGCTTCGTTCACGACAGTTCTTCAAGAATCGAAGTGCCCAGGCTGTAACACGCTTCAGCTGGTTGAAGCTAGAGTAGCGATCAAGAGGTATGATGGGTGATACTGGAGTAGTAGTCACATGGAGCGATACCTCTCTCTCCTCTTCAGATGATTCATTCGGTGGGAGAGTTGGCTGCTTCGGCCAATCTGCCGGTTGTAGCTTGAGCCAGGTTGGACCGTTCCACCAAAGTAGGTGTTGTAGGAGCTCAGAAGGATTGAGACCTCTCGAGGCACAATCGGCGGGGTTGTCCAGGCCACTCACATGATTCCATTTAGTAGGGGGAATGAGGTCCACAATGGCCGAGATTCGGTTGCCCACGTATGTCTTGAAACGTTTTGGACTTCCATCCAGCCAATTGAGGACAATGGTGCTGTCGGTCCAAGCACAAACGTGAGAGAGAGGAACTTTGAACACTTGTCTGACATGGTGGAGGAGTTGTGCCAAAAGGTGTGCTCCACATAGCTCAAGACGAGGGATGGTCAATCGCTTGATAGGTGCTACCTTGGTTTTTGATGTCACCAAGGAGATCTGAGCATCATTGGCAGTGTCAGTGAGGCGGAGGTAAATCACGGCGGCATAAGCGAGCTCTGAAGCATCACAGAATCCATGCAATTCGACTGAGGAGACACGAGTTGCCTTGTCGAAATGGCATCGAGGGATGTGTTTTTCGGAGAGAAGGTGGAGCTCTGAGCGCCACTGGAACCAGGTGTCCTTGATATGCGATGGTACAGGATCATCCCAACTGACTTTCTGCTCCCAAAGGTGCTGCAGTAGAATCTTCACCTTGATGGTGGAAGGGGAAAACCATCCAAAGATGTCAAACGTCTTGGCGATGTCGGACACCAGAGCACGCTTGGTGATGGTGTCGAGTGGTGGTGGGTCGGAGATGGTCAATCGGAAGTGATCCTTAGTAGCATTCCACTCGATACCCAGTGTCTTGGTGTACTCACCAGAGGTAGGCATCATGTGCATGGATTGACATTCCTTCAGGTCAGTAGGGAGGTGTTGCAAAACACTTGGATTGCTTGAATTCCACTTGCGCAGAAGAAAGTCTCCCTTGGAGAAGAGGTCTTGTAGCTGCCCTTGCAGCTCGATGGCTTCTTGAACAGAGTCGGCTCCAGTGAGGCCGTCGTCGACGTAAAAGGACTTCTTCACTACCTCAGCAGCTAGTGGATATTCCATAGCGAAGTCGAGAGCATTCTGTTTCACGGCCATGTTGGCGGCGAATGACGAGGCTGAGACTCCAAATGTCACTCTAGTCATTCGGTAATCCAGGAGGGGCTCATCAGGGCTTCTTCTCCACACAAATCTATGAAGATCGCGATCAGGTGGAACGAGCTCAACAGCTCGATACATCTTGCTGACGTCTGTGGTCAGGGCAACACGATGGAGTCGGAACCTCAGTAGGACATCTATCAGTGATGGGTGGACAGTCGGCCCCACGAGGAGCGTATCATTCAGAGAAACACCGGTGCTCGATTTGGCAGGAGCATCAAACACGGCTCGTAACTTGGTGGTGGTGCTGTGCTCCTTCCTGACAGCGTGCATGGGTAGGTAGAAGACTTCCTGAGGAGATTTCTGTAGATCAGCTACTGGGACGAGCTCTGCGTGTTGCATCTCGAGATACTCCTCCATCACAGCAGCAAACTCTGGGAATTGATCCTTTGAATGCAGGGAGCGTTCCAGCGAGAGGAATCTCCGGACGGCTTGGGATATGGATTCTCCAAGGGGTTTTGCCTGTGGATTCTTCGGGAGAGGAACAACGAACCTCTCAGAGCCTCTACGGGTGTGTGTTTCAGAGAAGTGCTGCATGACGGAGCGTTCTTCAGGGGAACGGTTGCAGTCTTCCCTAGGGTTCTCCTCAATTTCCCAAAAACTGCGAAGGATGTCGTCACCAGAAGCAACAGCGACGTGGTGAGAGGCAGCGATACGGGGAGGTGATGTGGATGTACCGGCCCTTCCAGCAAGGACCCATCCAAACTTGGTCTCGAATGCAGTGGGAGTACCAGGCGGTCCATTCCGCCGGCCATGCAGAAGTACGTCAGCATAGATGTCTATGCCGAGGAGGAGATCAATCTTTCCGGGACATCCAAAGTCAGGATCAGCGAGGTGCAAATCGGAAAGGTGTGTCCATTTTGAGTCCTGATGAACTGGTTGGAGGGGTAGATTGCAGGTGACATGAGGCAGCACAACTGCAGTGACTCGAAGCTTCTCATTGGGTGAGGAGACAGCAGCAACATCGAAGGTGGTAACCGAGTGAAGAGGAGATTGATGAGACAGTCCAGCGACACCCGAGATCTTCATGCTCTGAGATGATCGTGGCAGACGGAGAGCTTGAGCCAGTCTTTCGGATACAAAGGAGGTCGACGACGCACAATCAAGGAGAGCACGAGCCCTCATGCAGGATCCATCAGGGCCGTTGATGACAACTTGGCATGTCATGAGGAGAGTGCTGGAGGTGCAACCAGCCTGCGCATTAGTAGCAATCACAGGACCAATGGTGGACACATGAGACTGTTGTTCAGGTGGAACACTTTCTTTCACTTCGGTGTGAATGAGCGTGTGGTGTGGTCTCTGGCATCTCCTGCATCGATTGAAGCTGCTGCATTGCCTTGAGAGGTGACCGGGCCTCAGGCAGTTCAAACACAGGCCATTAGAACGAATGGTGGCAATCATCTTGTCATGTGGCAATGATTTGAAGCGAGGACAAGCATAGAGTGGGTGTTTTTCGGACTTGCACAAGACGCAATTGGTAGCTGTTTCAGAGGCGTTCACAGCAAGGGATGCAACAGCTCTGTTGATTGGAGGCCTCTTGGTGGAGTGAGCTTCGCTGCGTGGGATCTTCCTCGTCTCAGACGTACAGGTTTCGGAAGCTTGGGCTCGAAGGTTGAGGAATTCCAGTAGCTTCGTGTAGTGTGGGACGCTCTCGGAATCTTGGCTAAACTTCTGCCATTCAAATGTCGTGCTGGGGTCCAATTTCAATTCCAGTAGTGAAGTGACAAAAGACCCAGAGGGCTCCTGGCCCATGGCCTTGAGTGCACGCAGATGCTGTTGTACAGTATCGTGCAAGCGTCTCAGCTCCTTGCCGGTGCCCTCCCTCATGCCGGGAACTTCGTATATCTTTCGGACGTGGGTCTGGTGAATGAGTCGCGGGCGGCTGTAGCGTGACTTGAGAGATTCGATGGCTTCAGCATACTGCTCCCCAGATCGAGACAAACCTTCGATTACGGACTTCGCTGAACCGTCCTTCAGGGAGTGACGTAGGTACACCAGTTTCTCGGCATCAGAGATGCTAGTGCGATCATGTATGGCAACAGAGAACTGCTCCCAAAAGGTCTGCCAATGCAGGATGTCGCCGTCAAACATTGGGACGTCGATCTTGGGTAGCTTGACTCCTCTGGTCTTGGCTGTTGGAGTAGTCGACTCAGGCATGCATAGCCGTCTCATGATCTCGAGGGACATGTCAAATATCGCTTGATCCATCTTCAGAACCGCTGTATTCAGGTCATCTGATTCATCTGTCTTTATGGACAGAACCTCGGTACGTACGACTCCAAGCTCCCGCTTGCAGTCCAAGAGCTGCTCCTGATAGGCGTGGACCAGGTGAATCTCACTAGGACTTCCAGTGAGCTTGCCGATGGCAGCGTTGAGGGTGGAGAGTTTGGTCTCCAGCTGGGACAAGCGGCGTGTAATGATGACTCGACTTTCCAGGTCTGTGCTAGGTGTACAAGCTCTGGTCAATAGTTCCAGTCGGTACGCGAGAGAAGCGACTTCATCATCGTGGGTGTCAAGGATCTCTTGCTCTTGGGCTAGACCGTCCGTGTCGTTATCTTTCATCGCGTCTATCACGGCCAAGTGATGTGTTTTGAAGTCCGCGCTGAGGGCTTCCAATCTTTGCGACATGCGGTGGGCGAGGCTTGGCGTTGAAGGTTCGTGAACCTTCCCTTCCAGCTCACTAAGGCGAGTGGCGATACGAGTAACAGAGGCGCGCACGACGCCCCTTCTTCGTCTGAGTGTAGCGACATCTGCTTCGCTCATCGTCAACAGCTGACTCAGAGGGTAGGGGGATTCCTTAGAAAGGACCAGTAGACAATCGTCGGCACTGCACTGAGTTCGTTACAGGTGACTCAGAGGGTAGGGGGATTCCTTAGAAAGGACCAGTAGACAATCGTCGGCACTGCACTGAGTTTGTTAGTGCATCCGGCTCGAAGGACCATGTAGATACGTAGAGCCCTTTCTTCGGTCTGACTTAGTAATATCGCTAGCACTCAGCAGAGAGACTTTCCAAAGATTGATTTTTTCTTTCTCCAAAAAATACAATGGCCAGTGGCCTATTTATATCCTCAAACACAGTGGTGGCATGATATGCACATGCAATGTGGCATGATATGCACATGCAATGTGGCATGATATGCACATGCAATGTGGCATGATATGCACATGGAATAGGATTGTTTGGTGGAACAATGGTTCAAAAAAGAACAATGAGCTAGCAGAGTCATAAGTCCAGAACATAAGCATGAGGTAATGTTACATCATACGAAGGTAAATGCATAGCTAATGAACAACTGTATGTCCAACACACGGGCCAGACTTCACTTCACTTCACTAGTTCACAAGATCCTTGAAAGTGAAGTCTGGCCCGCAAGACTAGCTTTTTAATATGATATGGTTGAGAAGTGGGGCATTGGCATGCAGGCTTAATAGTAGACTAAAATTTATATGCTAAGCCGTACTAAAGGCTTGAATAGCCTGGGGATACAAGCTGTTACAGACAGTACGTTAGTATGTACATAATTTTGTGTAGGGAATGCAGGCCCATGTGCATTCGTGAGCTAGTGAATAGCTTACAAATGAAGCACTGTAGCCAGCTCTAAACCCAACGGTTAGCCTCCTAGCCCCTCACCAAACCCTCACCCAACCCCAACCCCAACCCTAACCCTAACCCTAACCTAACCCAAACCCTAAAAATAAGTGGATGCTAATGTTTTGTCTCTAACGGAAATTCTTGGGATGAATTTGATCAGAGACAGTATGAACCCGTACCTCGGTTAAATCAACGATTCTGAACACAGCTGGTAGCGACAGTAGTCCCCAGAGAACGACGAGCACTACACACAACACCGCTATATCAATACGTTTCCTGTAATTGGCTCCGGGTTTTGCCGCCCGTTCTTCGGCAGATGAAGTGGTCAGAGACACTTTGTAACTTTGCAAGGTCTTCAATCCGATTTCTACCGAGGTATCCATGATCCAAGCGTTTTATAGCGCCAGGCACCACGCCCACCAAATTTCGCTTATTGGGGCACTAATCTCGTGCCCAGACGGTATGGGCACGAGACTATTGGCGCACGAGGGCTTACTAATTCACTAGCACTGTCATTTGACGCATAATGACGCGCACCATGCTCAGCTCTATGAAAATGCACAAGAATGAAGTTGCATGCATAATCTATAGAGTCTCATATTGCCTCCAATTATTGCCCACTGGAGTTTGATGAACTTTGTACCCCATGTGCACTTTCTAGGATGAATAATTATACTTACGTTAATACTCCACTAAAATTTAATGCCCATGCATCTTGAGATCTGAAATGTTAAGTAGCTGTGGACGTTAGGGATCTTGTTATAAAACTATAGTGCTAATAATTAACCACCTCACACAAGTAAGTAAGTATTGCATACTATTTTTATAACTCAGGAGTACACATACGTACTTCTAAGTCATTCACATACTGTGATAGGCTTACACATGGATAGGCTATATACCACAAAACTAGTGTGCACGATCCGGTGTGTTTACAAGTATTAATCACAGTCAAATCAATGGTCTTCAATAATCACAGCACAAACTGGCGCTCCTTCGATATCACAGAAAATGATATAAAACGAAATAAAATATTATTCTAGAGAATTGATGTAAAGGAAACCAACATTAAGCAACATCCTCGATAATCCTAACCTGTACAGGAAAATCATATAATCAACATAAAATTAAAGTGTGAAAGTCAACACAACAAATGTTCTAGAAAACTTAGGGCAAGCTGTACAAAATTCAACTAAATAACTACTGTAACAGTAACCAAACACAGAAATACAGCATGATCCAGTCAGAATGATATCAGTAATACAGTGTGAGGTAAGTATAGGTAACCAATACAACATCTTACCTACTACATGTGTTGTATACATTTTAATAGAGACAAAACAGGAAATAACCAAAACCACAGTGATACATTAACCTAACACTTGCACAATAATAAGGAATCTCAATGTTTTAGGTCACTGAAACGAAAAACAGTAAGTATTTCAAAAACACATTTTAGTTAACTTGCTTGGGAATAAACTACAACTACTTTTTCATCTTAATTAGTTACGGTTAATTTAAACTAAAAGTGTCCAGTAAGCCATTTTTCTGCTTAGTTGGCTAACTAAAACTAAAACTATACTGTTGTTCCTTAATAGCTAATAGAAGCCATTCTAAAACAACATATTACACCTTCACCCGTGTTACAGTAGAGTTTTGATGCGTACTACCACAGTTACATTGCTTGGATATAAATTGCTTGAACTTAGTAATGTCTACTACATAGATTAGATTGACAAATGGATACAGTGCAAAGATTACTAAGCCGAGGTTTGCAGGAATCTCAAATTCCACTCTTTCATACGTTTTTTCGCATACTCTTCCACCAGGAGCTTCACATGACAAGTAATCTCTCAGTTCATTACCGAAATGTTTGCCAAAAGTACCTAGCGAAGACAATCCTAGAACGCTACCAAGGCATATTGCATAGTAGACGAACGTGATGAGTACTTTGAGTTCAGCTGTACTCATCAGAAGAGACGAACGCAGCACTGCTTTGAAACTCTGCAGATGGAAAAATAAAAGTAGGTGTAGCAATCATTATTTGTCTGCCAATGTGCATGCTACACTCCTGTATACCTGAGATAATAAAATGGATGCAATATGCATGAAGAAGTATCTACTAAATATACATGCTAGTGGTTTGCAGAATATAGTAATTACCTTTCCACCCTGCTTTCTTCTCTTCTTTCGATAGAGTCGTATTATTACCCAAAAAATGATGGCTGTGAGGGAGAGACTGATGGCCAGCATGATACAGGCAGGCCAAATAATGCCATATGTGATAACATTGGACCCTGGGTGACATGTTATGGGTGGGAACCGCTGATACTTTTCTTGGTCAAATGCTACAATTATAGCAATCCATGGCAATATCAGAGCCAACAGTAGCATTGTCAAGTGGACATACTTGTGGTAACCTTTAAGTTTATAAGATCTTGCATGAAATGGAAACATCACTGCCCAAAACACCGACAGAATGTGAAAGCAGATGAACATAGCGAGCAGCAGAGGGATGTAGATGAACATAATGGCTGTGAGCAAGAGAAAGATATATAAACTGATCATGCAAGACATAAATATAGCTTTTATTATTTGGCAATGAAAACAGGACATACAACAGAAACAAAGACCAACTGATGACAATATCTGTCTGGGTTGCTTCCTCCCTACTGTGGGCAGCCATTATTATACATACCAGCTGTTTCCTCCATGCCATGCTATACATGATGCTGTTTTTTCCTCTCCCCTTTTTACCTGCACGTCCTAAATAAATCATTTGAATTGACTGTGCTATCATAGAATGATTGATTCAAGTTAACCAAGCATCTCATGCAAATCTTTGTACTGTAACAGTGTTAACAGTGTAGCATATTATAATACAGACAAACAGATTCAATACTGTGGCTCATGAACATAGTAAACCTCCTTGGAACTAATATAATGACAAACCTTGAAACTTGCAAAAAGTTTTTGGATGTCGAAAACTCTCGCCCAGGTCTCGAAACTGGCAGAAGAGCGCCTTGCGATCAAAGTATCCCACTAACATAGTCAATTGAAGAACTCCCAACGTGACAGTGCCGTACACAATGAAGATTGCTGGAAACTTCAATCTGATAATATAGGATGGAAACATATCTAATTCAATACTGTTCCACCTATCCACCTGCTTGGGGTATATGTACGTAGGCCTAACCCCTTTCTAGAGTATATTTTTTTTACCCTTTCTAGAGTATACTTTTTTAGACAGGACAATTATTTTCCAGCTAAATTACAATCTGTGGATGCTAATTACCAAATACAAAATTATAATTATTGCGTCATCTATGTTTGTGATCATCATGCATGCACATGACAATCTAGTATTATTACGGCAACAGAGTTGGAACACTGCAAGGCAGGAGAATACTCACACATTCTTGTAGTAGATGCAGGAGAGAACCAGGAGCACTGCTGCACCGATAAAGAAAACTGTAGCCATTATGATCACCATCGTGTCAATGGGAATGTAAGTGCCAAACGAGAATGCATCCCATACTCCACACTCGGGCCTGCATATCCCATCCAGATCCCGGTAGAAGCCATCACTGCACATTGATGGCTCTGCACTAGTTGCGTTCACTGAAATTAAAAGAGTGTATATAGTATACAACATGCATGGTTGCAATCAGGTGCACATGCATATGCTGTACAAACCAATGCATCCTCGGACATGGAGAAATAACTAGGTATAATATTATTAAATTACAGGTAGCTATGAGCATATTATATTATTATGTTTTTTGAAAATTAGTTTTCCGGTGGAGTAAAAGCTTTTTTAAGGGAATAACGTTCAATAATTTCTGTATGTACATACATCGTATAGTATATGCAACTTTGAGTGATTTTGACATTGATAACTCATGTACAGTCACTGAGCTCAACCAACACTCACAATAGCATCCATTCAACTGGCATTCATGCAAGCTCGCACATACCTGCACACTCTTCGAAATTGTTTAGAGACACATCTGGAAATTCATAACACTGTGGCAGCTGATTGGGGCCAAAAACAGCATTAGCAATAGCAAACGGTACCTCACATACTCCTTCAGTGACCGCCCTACACTGTTGAGATGAGGGCAGGTAGGGTTCTGGTCTGCCATTACTGCACAAACCAAAAATGGATATGCACAAGAATTGCGGAGCTATTTCATTGCATTCTGGACTTGGATCTAGACTTGGCAGCACACTGATTGCAGTTTGTGCTACCAGCTCTGATTCCTCTTGGTTTTGATTAGCTGGGATAAATACTTCGCTGCCACCATCACCAAAAAGACAATTCTGCAATGCTTGCAGAGTAGCTCTACATACATCTCCCGTGTAAACTTCTGGGATGCAGAATGTAGTATTTCCCTCTTCACCATCTCGGCTTGGAGTATTTGTATTGACAACTTCGACATCCTACATAGTTTGGAATTGGTTAATGACAGATCAGTTAGCGAATTCCTTAGCAATTGGTCATCTCTTGGCCAACTGCATGAACAATAATTATTAATAGTCTTTCCCATACCATGCACAAAAGCCAAAAAAATATGGTTATCTACTAGACTACATATTAACTAAAAGTCTCTATATAGCAGAGACATAGTCTATCAAGCTAGACCCTTGCTTTGTGCAGAGGAGGGTCTAGGAGGGCTAGCTTGATAGACTAGCAGAGACATAGATCTACCCTTCGCTACATTTTTTTACCCTGGACTCTGGAGACTGGACTCTAGCCTGATGGCTCTGTATAGCAAGAAAGAATCGCATACCGCATGCTCGTGTAGTGCCACAATGAAGCTAGCTGTGGACGTGAACGATTGCCATATTAAGTTATGACAGAGACGTTTTTCTGTGTATGCTCCCATATGAACATGTGTTCTAAGACCGTATATGCATGCTCGCCCTTGAGTTCTAGACCGTAATAAAAATGGCCAAACCTTAAGGTGGTGTTCAGCCGAGATATCGATGTCCCAAAATTAATGAAAAATCACATTTTTGAGACATTTTTGAGCTTATGTACCCCCATGCACATATAATTTCACCAAAGTGTCTAAATCATGAGTGCTATGCAATGGCACTTAGTATTTCCTGAGGAGAGTCAAAGAAAAAAAGTTGGAAAGTTAAATTTACTCTGTATGTTTCGAAAAGGTGTTCATTGAAGAGATCTCATTGAGAAGATTACTGGGTTGCTTCATACCTCTATGGTTTTCCGGGAATAAAAGTCCAAAAATCTTTGGGTGGGACACCACTTTAAGCTTACTGTGTTAAATAAGAAAGAGCTCAAACTGCTTTGGTCATTATCAGGTACACACGTCTTTTTAACAGCTGGAGCGCGCGCAGCATGCGAACGGCTGGTCCTAAGATTGCTTTACGTTTTTCGCGTCTGTTTGTTTGTGCGTCCGCACTTATTACATCATACGTTACTATGCAACTGCAGTGTATAGCAGCTTTGGAGGTTTGCAGGCCAAGCAGCAGGTAGTTGTGTGTTGCCTATAGATGGTGAAAACTAGGTAGGCAGCCGTAAAGATCCTGTTTTCGTGGCATATAGCTATTAAGTGCAAGCGCACAACGAAACTGTCGAGTCAGCACTTTCGCTGTATCACTATGATTTGTGTTGTACAGCTGCAGTTTAATAGCTTGCATGGCCAGAGCTGAGTTGTGTGTATTGTACAGGAAAGGTGCCCAGCTGGTTTTTAGACATAAAATGACAGACATGGATTTAATGTTGGTGTCGAGTTTAGCATTTGTTTAACTCTGTATTTTTCAGAATTAAAAATTTTTACCAGCCGGAGCGCGCAAAGTGCGCGAGCGTTTGATCCTAAGATTGCACGCTTTATGTTTAACGTTTGTTTGTGCGTCTGCACTTATCACGTTCACAATATATTACGTCATACATTACTATATGGAACTGCAGTATATAGCAGTTATTGGAGGTTGTAGGCCAAGCTACAATAAATGAAGGTAGTTGTGTCTTGCCTAGATCATGAAAACTTGTTTTAAAACTTGCACAAGATCACTCGTGGAGAGGCTATTTTTGCTCCTCTCAGCCCAAGACGCTTTCTTTACATCATCAGACAGCATAGCTAATTGCATTCCACTACTGGTACACATGATCGCTTCTAACCTCCTCTGATTGTATATAGCAATAGTCACTATAATTTGCAGTTAATACGTTCTACAGTTTTCAGTTAGCTTGGCCTGAGCTGAGTTGTGTGTATTGTACGGGATAGGTTCCCGGCTGGTTTTTAGACATGAAATGCCAGCCTGACTTGTTTAAAAGTTAGGGTTGGGTTTAACATTTTTTTACAGGGTTAATCACATGATTAATTTTTCTTCCAATAGACATGGAGCCGACAGTCAGACAGACAAACCAATTGCTTAAGGTAGGAAGAGCCTCACCTTCGAATCCGCGTGATTCTCCTCATGAATAATTAATGAGATGACGTCACTCACGTGGCGCTAATTAGATTCATTGATATGTTTGCATTTTCCCATGGCGGCAACCGGAATCAACAGGAGGGGTGTGTCACTTTGATGTGGATAGCGGCTCTTTCATATGCGATATCGGCACTTTGATGTGTTTTTTTTTTTTTTTTTTTTTTTTTAAAGAAGATATGACATTATAGAATTGTGAGTAGGCTTTTTATGTCAGAATAGCTAGCTAGTGTGTTATAGAAAGTTTGTTAGGCTGCCCGAGTGGCTAGAAGTCAGCCAGACAGACGGATAGTGGCAGGTTGTTGCCCATCTCAGGTAGGCTAGAATAGTCACCTTTCGGGTCTGTAGGCCCCGCCCATTTTTTTAAAATTAGTTCAAATAGCTAGTTGTGTGAAAATCTGTGGAGATTTATAGGGAGAGCATTGGTGGGTGGTTCTCAGAAACCGAGGGGTGAATGAAAAATCGCATCCCTAATTTTTGTGGGAGTAGGTTGAAGTTGTAATGCAGGGCTCGAATTCGTCGGGTGAGCGTGGGCGGTTGCCGAATTTTTTTTGAAAGTCAGGATAGCGAAAATGAGGGTTTTGGGGTGGTTGGATGCGTTCAGGGCTGTAAAACTGGCTTTGAAGTATTCCTGTGAAAAAGCATGCCTACGTTTGTAGCCTGTCCTCTGTAGGTACTGGTGTTGTTGCCAGACTGTGGGTGGGGCTCTAGCAGATTCCAAAATTTCTCGTATTTTAAAGCAACCCGAAATTGCGTTTTTGTGGATTTTTTAGCAGGAGGTGTGGTTAGATGCAAAAATTTTGTCAATTCGAGGTAGACTTTCATGTTATCAACAAAGCCGTCCATTTGAATTGTGGATTCCAGGTGAGGCTATTCCTACCTTAACTAGGCCACATATACGCATAAGGAAATTAGAACTTCGTGTTGCAGTGCACAGGTAATGCACCTCTATTGTGGACACCTTAAGAACCACCATTATAGAGAGGTCTCCTCATTTCAGGGATAGATTTTTACTAAGGAAACATATTTTGGGATTTAGCAAAGTGTCCTTAATACAGAGGTGTCGTTTAAGAGGAGTTCTACATGTGACTGGAAGTCGATTACATGATTTTTGCATGGTCTTCCACATTCAAGACAAAGGCTACATATGTACATTAATTCCTTGGCCAATTAAGGGAGTGCTTGTTGTTCTCATCTGCATGCATGCTTTGTACCATAGCTATAGGCTAAGCGTTGACAGGTTAATACAATATGGTTGGGGGGGGGGGGGGGTTAGCCTCGTTCCCAGCCCCCCCCCCGACTTTTCCAGTTACACGAAGGAAAGACTTCGTACACGTGAAACCAAAAAAGCCGTGAGAATATATTCTATGGGCAAGTTGAGGAGTGGGGCATTGGCATGCAGGTTTAAACGCTTACATTTATGCAAAGCCGTACTAAAGGCTTTAGTAGCCCGGGCCTGGACTTGAGATGAGATTAATTTTTACATAATTTTGAACTCTTACCTCGGATAATCCAATAATGCTGAACACAGCTGGTAGCGACAGTAGTCCCCAGAGAACGACGAGCACTATACACAACACCGCTATATCAATACGTTTCCTGTAATTGACTCCGGGTTTTGCCGCCCGTTCTTCGGCAGCTGAAGTGGGCACAGACGCGTTGTTACTTGTCAAGGTCTTTAATTCGATTTCCACCGAGCTATCCATGTTCCAAAACGTTTAACAGCGCCAGGCACCACGCCCACTAAATTTTCCACAGTCATGTGACGCTTTTGACGTTAGGTAAATCATAGATATGGGTAAATTTATTCATTTGTCATTTATAGCCGCAGCAGCAAGGTATACAAAATGGCTAATATGCAACATGTACATCATGATAAGGAGTCAGAGAACCAGATCCATTTTTTTCACTAATAAGATGCAGGGTGTTCGTAAGGCTGAATAATAATGGAAGGGGATACATGTACAGCAGGAGCAGAAATGATTCACTGCTGATAACTGTAAGGGAACATTTATATGGTACCTCACAGATACATACAGCTGTACATGGTTGAAATGGTGCTTTTCAGGAGGCTTTTTCTACCATGCATAATGCTGTCCATAGGGTGGGCAATGAGCTGTGCATGCAGCAAAGGCTATGTAATTTTTGCAATAACGCTTTGTCTTACTCTATATGTATAGTGAGGGAATTATTCAAATTAATTATTCATGAGATGTACAAGCAATATTAGTGCACAATTTGTATGTAAAATGCAATCATCAAGGCATGCAATAAAATGATGTATACATGAAATGTAATGTGTATAATGTTAACTCGATCATGTATGAGAAGAGTTGATGCCTCCATATGACCATCAAACAGTAAATAAGCAGTACTCTAATTATTCATTGTGTCATTTGCGTGAAGTTTTTCTTGAAATCCACTCTTTAATCTTCTTGATGTTCAGAACGTACAACAAGTTGGCAATTGGATACAGTCCCAGCACTGACACTCCGATATTCACTGGAAGTTCGATCCTAAGAGACTGGAACGATCTCTGACATACTATTCCTGGTGTGATTCCAACAGCTTCACAGGTGAGATATTCCTTAAGATTTTCACTAAACCCAGCTTGTCCACTGATCATGAGAGAAGTTAAAGAGCCAATTGCTTTGAGACTGCCAATAAGAAATACATAATAGATGAAAGTGATGAGTATTTTGAGTTCGGCTGGACTATGAAACAGGTGAGATGATAGAACTGCTTTTATTAACGGTCGCATGGGTTGTGAAAAAAGAAACATAATATGAAGCAGAAGTCTCAATTGATCCTATGACTACATGACTACATTATTTGGATAATGCACACTTTCTAAATTATGCACACTTTCTAAATTATGCCCGGCAGACTGTCTGGCTGTCTGAGGTCAACAAGAGTACTAAATACTTTAAGCATCAGTTGTGAAGCTTGGTTTCTGAGTATATTTCCCGTGTCCCGACTCTAGTACATGTATTGCAGCCTGCATGCCTGTAACTATAAGGATGAGGGCAGGAATTTATCCACACACAAATGTACACTATATACCAGTAACTGGAATGTCTCAAAGAAAGTTGCCACTAATAAAAAAAAGTACACTGTATGTATTATTATATACACGTACCTAAAATAAAAGTGACAAAAACATAATATGTATAGGGTTCAGCAACTTTCATAATTAGCTCACTAACTAACTCTCTTCATGCAATCAGTTTAATCACCACGGGCCCATGACCTCAGGTTCTTCGTACTCATAGTAATCCATTTCATCAAACTCAGCCAGCTGCTCAAAGACTTCTTCTTCTCCTGCAGCTCTCCCTGCCCTCGAACCAGACGGTCCCCTTGGTCCAGCGGTTCCAGGACGACCCCTCGTAGGGGGACCCGGTGGGCCAGGTGGTCCTATTGGTCCAGCACCAGGAGTACCCGGTCTTCGAGTACCAGGTGTTCGAGATCCGCTATTGGTGCAGACACAGAACAGACGGCCTGCCCTGCGATTAAACCTGCATACTCCACGCCTGTAGCCCTTTCTTCCACACCCTATTGCGCATTGAGCTGGTCCGTAATCTGCAGCAATACAGAATAACCAACACAGGAATGATCCATAGATATTAAACACATTTTAATCTTGCTACTATCATAATTAGCTATAATAATAGCTGTAAGTTTGATATTAAGAGTGTATACACATATTATCACTCACCGCAAACATTCTTGGAAGACTCTGCCACTGAGACAATGGCCAACACCACAGCTGCAGCCAAAAAGATGATGGTAGCCTTCATATTGGTAGCTTCTTATGTTGCTGGAAGATGCTCAGTGACTAGAGAGGAGCTGCTTTTATAGCAGTAGACAGATAGCTATATAAGGATTCTGTGGATATAGATGTAGTCACAAATTAAACCTGCTGCCCTCCGTACTTGGCTTTGCTACTGTACATATCCCTATAGATCATTGCTGCAGTATCCTGTAAGCCAAACGTATACAGAATGATGGTAAGTATACAATGCATGTACACTTAGTCTAGTGATGGCACACAGGATACTACCTGGAACTGATTGAGAAGCAGAAAACCTTCAGTACTTCCTCAGCATGTATGGCGGTTTATGGCTGAATATGACTGTTTACACATTTTAGCTAAATAGAATAACTTTAAATTTCCTGTCCTTGAATTATGAGTGGGTTGATTCATGGGTATAAAGAGTTCAATTCTGTGACTCTGCAATCTCTAAGGTCTTATGTTGTTGCTGTATAACTTCCTTTAGTTCAGGATGTGTGACAGCCTCCCACCTGTTGATTAGGGTTGTGCATACCCACATACCAGAATGCAACATTACTGTGTATCACCTGGGATATGGGATTCACCATTACATAATTATTTCCTTGAGAGCAAGTCTGGCTCAGTGGGGGTGCATATAGCGTTAAAGGTGCACAGTATATAGTTATTTTGAATAAATCACATGCACACATCTCATCAAAGGCAATTGCATTGTCAATGTATTCAGATGTACCATATTTTATTATTGAGGACATAAACCTGCATTTATCATTTCCATGCTAATTCATATAACCAAGCCTACAAAAATTCACCTGCTAGATGGCATGGGATGGCACTTGGAATAGTGAAACATAAAAGAATTAATTTAAAAGACTATATAGGCACAGCTTAAGCAGTGAACAAACTTGGAAGCACACTATGCGCATACACACACACTCCTTCACTACAAGTACAATAAAATTATGTACTAGGACATGTAAATAATAGCTAAAGGTATACATCAGATCATGTCCGCAGAAGAGTAAAGACCTAGCCTCAACATGCAGGTGACTGTATATTGTACTGTTTGCATGGTACCATATAGAGGTGACTCTATATGGTACCATTTGCATGCATGGGCTACTCAGTGACTTGCGAGGGATCCGCCTGCATGGCCCACCCCTTGTAAAATTATCAAAAGACTCGCTTAAAACTGTCTGATCTACTGTAACAGTCTCACAGGACCAGACTATACTGCATGATATATAGACTCCACAACACCAATAGTCTCAACATCATTTGATGACTATAGTGCTTTTTTGACTAGTATCACAAGGAGTTTTGAAACTGAAGTAGCTAATTCTCTGTAGATCTTATAATTAGAATGGCAGTGGTCTTTTTATAGAGTGTGAGTTCAAAATAGTGTTGATGCGTGTGTACTACATGCACACCCAAACAGCTTCCTGGGTGTGGTACACGAATCAAAATTAACATGTGTCCTCCCATCCCTTAACATGCATACACCCTTAATACTGCTGTACTGTCTTGATACTTCTTAATGAAGACATATTTGTCACTCGTACATTAGCTACAGATATTCTCTTTAATTAAACACAAGAACTGTCAATCGTATTAAAAATGACATAATACACTGCATGATATATTCAGCGAAGATGATTATACATGCAATGCCATATACTTAAGTGTATAGGAAGCAGCAGCTATCTTAATTGTTTTCACATCTTACAGTTTAGCCACAAACATTACGTAAATGCAATAGTTCAATCTCTTTCTTCTTGCATGCCCATAGTTTTCAATCACCACGGGCCCATAACTTCAGGTTCTTCATACACATAATCCATTTCATCGATCTCAGCCAGCTGTTCAAACACTTCTTCTTCTGCAGCTCTCGCTGCCCTCCGACCAGGTGGTCCCCTCGATCCAGCGGATCCAGGACGACCCCTCGCACCAGGGGGTGGGCCAGGTGGTCCAATTGGTCCTGGTCTTGGAGTACCAGGTGTTCGAGGTCTGGTATTGGTGCAGACACAGAACAGACGGCCTGCCCTGCGATTAAACCTGCACTCTCCATTCCTGTAGCCATTTCTTGAACACGCTATAGCGCATTCAACTGGATCATGATCTGTAGCATATTAAGAGATAAATACCAACTCAGTAATTATTATGTAAAGCATTGGTATTAAAAGCTTATACACATTAAATTATCAATTACCTATAACAACAACTTTACAGTAATGTAAACAGACAGCCAGCTGCATTCCGCAGGCTTCCAACTTGTCCATCGTAACCTTAAGAGCATGCTTTAGCTATCACTTAATTACCGCAAACTCCCTTGGAGGATTCTGCCAATGAGACAATTGCCAGCACCACAGCTGTAGCCAAGAGAATGATGGCAGCCTTCATTTTGGTAGTTTCTTCTTGGATGTATATACGTTGTCAGAAGATGCTCGGTGACTAGAGAGGAGCTGCTTTTATAGGTAGAGCTAAGGCTTATGGCAATAAGGATTCTGTTACAGTAGGTGTAGGATATTGTGGCCACTAATTAAACCTTGTTGTCATTCAACTTGGTTTCACTATAGTTTGATAGATCACTGCTGGCTTCCTGATTGCCTTTATAAGGCAACTTCATCAGCTACATGTGGGATACCACCTAGAACTGGTTGAAAGCACAAGAAAAGATTCAGTATTTCCCCAGCATGACACTGTAAAGTAAACATGTAGGTGTTTATTTGTCTTAATGTATGGCTGTTTACACATATTAGCTAAATAGAAGAACTTCAAATATCCTGTCTCTGAAGTATGAGTGGGTGCCGGGATTCACTGTCAGGTGTTCAATTTTGTGAGAAATATCGTCATCAGAGGTCTTGTTGTTTAACTTTAATGTGTGCAACCTCCCATCTGTTGCATGCACGTGACTGTTTACATACTAAATAGAAGAACTTTTCTCTGAATGATGAGTGGGTTGATTCAGGGGTGTCGAACTTCCTTTTTACTATAGAACGTGTGGTAACCTCCCACCTTCTGATTAGGGTGTGTTTGTTTATGCATACTCACATACAGGAACTCTGTATCACAGAAACTGCATGTGTCTCACAGGGGTGGATGATTAATATTATACCCATGCATGTGACTCTATACCACGCTTTTTAGTTTACTTGTGATTCACTCTTGCTACCCTGAGAGTCAGTATAAGGCTGGCTCAGCGGGTGCTAGACTAAGTCCAGCTCGATAGACTAAATGGGTACACGTGCATAATATTAAAGGTAGCTAACATACTGAAATTTATCAAAGGCAGTTGCAGCTATGTGTGCAGCAATACAATTATGACTAAACTAAGTGTATAGCATTCATCATAAATCTACATACATTATTGCTATTTCCAGTAACATTTATCACCCCTGCATGTGAAAAAAATGTATCTACTACATGCAGGTATGCTTTGAGCTTGGGGTAGTAACAGTGAAACATAAAATGACTACCCAAAGTTTGAGATACTGAGTAGAGTAGACCAGGTATGATATAGCTTATCAATCAGCTGGAACTATGGTTGAAAAGTACAAAAAACAGCTTCAGTACCTCCCCCAGCATGTATAGTTAAACTATAGTGGCAGAGGAACTGGATAATTTATGACTGAAAAATGTTGATTAAGGTTGTACTACCATACTCACATGCAAGAATGTATCACCTGGGATATGGGATTCATCATTACATATTACTTCCTTGAGAGCAAGTCTGGCTCAGTGGGTGCATAGCGATAACGTGCACAGTGTTAAATTATTTCGAATAGTATCACATGCACATATTTCCTCAAAGGCAATTGCATTGTCAATGTAAACAGATGTACCATATTTTATTAGGAAAACAATACCACAGTATTCACTGCATTTATCGTTTTCAATATTTAATTCGTATCACCCAGCACACAAATTACCTACTAGCTGGCATATGCATGGGATGGCACTTGGAATAGTGAAACTATACGCATGCATACACACACACAGTCACTCCTTTACTACAAGTAGACTATGAATAAAAATATGTAGGACATGTAAATAATAACTTAACTCTTTCCCAGCCAAGTTACATCCATAAGGGTAATGTGAATTTATATTGGCCTTTTTATATTAGGTGTTAATATAGAGTACATGATTTTTTCTATTTTATATGGGCACATAAATGTGCCCATGGCGTTCAAAGAGTTAAGGTACATCAGGTCAGGTCCGCAGAAGAGTAAAGACCTAGCCTCAACATGCAGGTGACTCTATACCTGCACTGGAACATTTGCATGGATCACTCCATGATTTGCAAGTAGTGGTCCGCCTGGTTCACCCCCCCGTGAATTTATCAAAAGGCTCACTTGGACTGTCTGGACTACAGTCTCACAGGACCAGACTACTGTGTCTGGCATCAAAGGTGCATGGCTATAATAATAGTATATATAGTCACCGTACTAACTATATCTGGACCAAGGGGACTGGCTGATCCACCTTGTCATGCAAGGGAAGAGGAGAACTGTACATGTGCCAGTGTGCAGTAGCTAGGTGCTGCAGTAGCTGGCTAACTTGGATGAAAACGGGACTGTGCATGAAGAACCTAGCTACATGGCATGCAGTTACCAGGAGCTTGTGAGTGGCCAAGCCGGGCTTGAAGTCATCCCGTATCCCGAGACCCAGATAATATTTTCTTCTGTAAGCAGTTATACATGTTCAGTCCAATGGAGAGGTCATGCTGGTGAGTATACTGAAGCTTTTTGCAGCTCCAGATGGTATCCCATGCCACATGCATGCATTGTACCTGTAGTCGATTGTTTGTATTCACGTAGGCTAAACCTTGCTGTCCCGGCTTCTATTCACAAGCGACTTCACTGAATGTGTTACGTGTAGGATGACTCCTCACAATTTGTGGGATGCTGTTTCCTGTAAGCCTAATAAGGCAAGTTGCATACAGTCAACTACACGCCCATGGCATGGGATACCACCTGGAAGTAGTTGAAAAGCACATGCAAGAAAAGATACTTAATAAGCTTCAGCACTTCGCCCAACATGTATAGTGGTTTATATACACATGACTGAGCATCCATGACTGCTTTAATTTGTAAAAAGTTCTTTGTGTCTCTGGATACTGGATGGAATCAAGCCTGCATGTAATGCTCATGTTAGTACTAAAAATTATGTGTGGTATCCTCCTACAAGTTACAGATACGTATTATGCTAATTTAGGGTTCATGGTTTAGCTAAAACTATACAGGACCAAATTGGGAATTAGCTACAGCTACATGTATACAGGTGCCCACGCAACAGAAAACCATGTACATACGTGTACATGCATATGCGTACAGATCATGGCATACTGCTGCACCTATATATAGACTCTACAACACCAATAGTCTTAACATCATGACATTTGATGACTATGGTGCTTTTTGATTAGCTATAGTACCACAAGTAGTTTAGAAACCGAAGTAGCTATTATACTCTTAGATCTTAGAATGACAGTGGTCTGTATATAGAGTGTGAGTTTAAAGTGTTGATGCGTGAGTACAACATGCATGCACACCCAAACAGCTTCCTGGGTGTGGTACACAAATCATGAGTCAATATTAAGTCCAGTTCATGTGTCTGCGGTGTCCCTTGCATGCATATATAGCTACAGATATACTCTTTAATTAAACAAATGCAACTGTTAAAAAATGATCAAGAACATTGATACACAGACAAGATAATAACAATGCAGTACATTAGTGTAGGATGCAGCAGCTATGTTTATACATCTTTCAGTTTAACCACATATTATGCAATAGCTTCCTCTTGCAGGCACATAGTTTTCAATCACCACGGGCCCATGACTTCAGGTTCTTCATACACATAATCCATTTCATCAAACTCAGCCAGCTGCTCAAATACTTCTTCTTCTTCTGCAGCTCTCCGACCAGGTTGTCCCCTCGGTCCAGCCGTTCCAGGACGACCCCTCGTAGGGGGACCCGGTGGGCCAGGTGGTCCTATTGGTCCAGCACCAGGAGTACCCGGTGTTCGAGTACCCGGTGTTCGAGATCCGCTATTGGTGCAGATACAGAACAGACGACCTGCCCTGTGATTAAACCTGCATACTCCACGCCTGTAGCCCTTTCTTCCACACCCTATTGCGCATTGAGCTGGTCCGTAATCTGCAGCAATACAGAATAACCAACACAGGAATGATCCATAGATATTAAACACATTTCAATCTTGATTACTATCATAATTAGCTATAGCTGTAAGTATGATATTAAGAGTGTATACACATATTATCACTCACCGCAAACACTCTTGGAAGACTCTGCCACTGAGACAATGGCCAACACCACAGCTGCAGCCAAAAAGATGATGGTAGCCTTCATATTGGTAGCTTCTTATGTTGCTGCAGCTAGGAAGATGCTCAGTGACTAGAGAGGAGCTGCTTTTATAGTGGTAGACAGATAGCTACCTATAAGGATTCTGTGGATATATTATGTGGTCAAATTAAACCTCAGGATCCTTTAAACTAGTGATGCCCCCCCTGCCAGTTTCCTGTAAGCCTAAGGTAAGTACATGACTATGAATGATACTATTAGTAGCACTACCCAGAACTGTTTGAAAAGCCGAAGAAAACCTTTAGTACTTCCTCAGCAGTTTACGACTGAATATAACTGTTTACACATTATAGCTAAATAGAAGAACTCTAGATTTCCTGTCCCTGAATTGTGAGTGGGTTGGTTCAGGGGTATGAAGAGTTCAATTTTGTGACTCAGGAATCTCTATAGGTCTTATGTTGTTGCTGTATAACTTCCTTTAATTCAGGATGTGTGACAACCTCCCACCTGTTGATTAAGGTTGTGCATACTCACATGCAAGAATGTATCACCTGGGATATGGGATTCACCATTACATAATTATTTCCTTGAGAGCAAGTCTGGCTCAGTGGATGCATAGTATTAAAGGTGCACAGAATATAATCATAGATAATATATACCTCCGGAAGTATATATTATCTATGATATAATTATATCACATGCACACATTTCATCAAAGGCAATTGCATTGTCAACGTATTCAGATGTACCATATTTTATTATTGAGGACATAAACCTGTATTTATCATTTCCATGCTAATTCATATAACCCAGCATATGCGTATACAAAATTTCACCTGCTAATGGGATGGTACTTGGAATAGTGAAACATAAAAGAATTAATTAAAAGGCTATTGTAATATAGGCACAGCTTAAGCAGTGAACAAACTTGGAAGCACGCTTTGCACATACACACACACACTCCTTTACTACAATAAAATAAAAATATGTAGGACGTATAAATAAAAGCTAAAGGTATACATCAGGTCAGGTCCGCAGAAGAGTTACTAAAGACTCAACATGCAGGTGACTCTATGTTGCACCATTTGCATGCATGGGCCACTCAGTGACTTGCAAGGGGTCCGCCTGGTCCACCCCTTGTAAAATTATCAAAAAGTCTCGCTTAGAACTGTCTGGACTACAGTCTCACAGGACCAGACTATACTGTGTCTGGCCAATAGGTAGCTAGTCATGGCATACTGAACTATTGCAAGCAGAATGGCTGCGTGGTCCACCCAGTGAATCCATGATCAGACACCGCGGTTACTATTATTTCATCACGTAGGTATATAGGCAAATGTTCACTCTTGTAATTATACATGTAGGAAACAACCTAAAAGGTGTTGACCACCTATAGCTACTATCAAGAAGCACACGAGCCCATGCACATGCATGTGCTCCTGTCCTTGATTGTTAGAGAAAGAGGAACTGTGCCAGTGTGAAGTAGCTATAGGTACTGGAGCTATAGTAACTGGCTAACATAGATGAAAATGTGACTGTGTAATTATGAAGAACCTATACACGGCGTGCAGTCATGCAGTGTTTTCAAGCGTGCTCACTGCTTTAGCTGTACCTAGCCTTTTACTATTCCAAGTGCCATCCTAAGCTCAAGCATGCATGTAATTCTTTACATAAAATTGGTGATATGAATTGGCTATTGGAAATGATTAAATGCAGTGAATGTTGTTTTCCTAAGTATGGCACAGCTGAATACATTACTGATGCGATTTCATTTAATGAAATGATGTGCTTGCAATTCAGAATGACAATATATTGTGTGCTTTTAACGTTATGCAACCACTGAGCCAGACTTGCTCTCAAGAATGTGAGTATGCACAACCTTAACCAACAGGTGGGAGGTTGTCACACATCCTAAACTAAAGGAAGTTATACAGCAACAACATAAGACCTATAGAGATTCCTGAGTCACAAAATTGACAGTCTTTATTTCCCTGAACCAACCCACTCATAATTCAGGGACAGGATATAGTTCTTCTATTTAGCTATAACATGTAAACAGTCACATTCGGTCATAAACCGCGCTATACATCCTCAGGAAGTACTGAAGCTTTTCTTGTGCTTTTCAACCAGTTCCAGGTAGTATCCCACAATGTCATACATATCTATATTGCCATAAAAGGCAATGACATAAGCATTGCATGCAGGGTTGAATCCATCCTGTATCCAGAGACACAAATAAAGCTTCTTCTATTTACGTAAGCAGTCATGGATGCTCAGTCATGTGTAAACCGCTATACACATTGGGGGAAGTGCTGAAGCTTTTCGTGTGCTTTTCAACCACTTCCAGGTGGTATCCCATGCCACGTGTAGTTGACTGTATACATTTGCCTTATTAGGCTTACAGGAAACTGTATCCCAAACCGTGAGGAGTCATCCTACACTTAACAATACATTCAACGATTCGCTTGTGAATAGAGTCTGGGACAGCAAGGTTTAGCCTACGTGATCAACTACACGTACATGCATGAGGACCACCTGGAGCTGATTAAGTGAAGTTCCTGTACTTCCCCAGCATGTATAATTACAGGGCAGGCTATATTTTTAATTTATATTATATTTTATTTATAAAAGAACTTTATTATCTCGGGTCTCAGGTTACAGGACGAATTCAAAATTAATCCCGACTCAATTTGCTGCTCATAAGCTCCTGGTTTGCATGGGCCCATGTATACGTATACACACACACTCTTGTAAGCTATAGGTAGAAAAGAATATGCATAGGAAGTATAAATATTAGTTAATATTAAAATGCACATGTCAGGTCCGCAGAAGAGTAAAGACTTAGCATCAACATGTAGGTGACTCTATACCTGCACTGGACCATTTGCATGGGCCACTCCGTGACCTGTGAGGTGTCCCCCCAGGATCCGTGCGACTAGCTCACTCGACTGAGCCAGAGAGCCGAGGTAGGCAGCTGGTGCGTGCAGGGAGGCCCTCCTGAGGTTGAGACCACCCCTGGAGTTTGGGAGAGAAGCTTTCAACCAGGACCACTCGGAGAGGGGAGAACCAGCTAAATCAGACAGAGCATCACGCATGCACGGTATTATCGAAGACCGCCGCAGCCTGTTCGATGTGGCTCAGAGGTAGGCTTGGGCGGATTATGCCGGCATAATTTTGGGAATAATAGGCACTAAGAAGCATCGAGAATAAATGCGGGAATAATAGGGCGGTTTTCGGGAATAATGCGAATCTTGAACGGAAATATTCGGAGTAGATCTCGCCCACCACAATCTCTGCATGCGTTTATGGCGTCTAGCAGTGGTTCTGAAGGGAGAATGGCTGGTCTACAGCATGCAAATTAATTTTATTCCAACATGCTGTGCTTCAATAGTGATAAATAGCGTCACAAGCCAGTCAGCGACCGAAGAGAGTGTTACCGGTACATACGCGAATATTTGGGGGATTTTAGTGGGATTAATGCGAGACTGATAATATGTAGTTACTCGGGCAGTTTTGTGAGAATAGGGGAATAGAATTATAGGTAGCTTTTTGAGCATAATCCGCCCAACCCGCCCAACCGGTTACGTTATTTACGGGATGCTGGCTACGTAAACGGGACAACGTTTCTTATCCGGTTGCGTATCCGGTCAGGTTGGATATCCGGTTTTCTGTTGTTGTTTTTTTTTCTTTCTGTTGTTGTTGTTGGTTTATTGGTTTGTTTGTTTGTTTACTTATATTCATTGCTTTTTTTATAATTTTTTTTCCTTATTAGCTAATGCTTGCACGTACGTCAATTAGTAATACCTTTATGGCTTGTATCCGTTATGTAACCGGACAGCCGGTTACATAACAGGACAGCCGGTTATGTAACAGGATGACAGTCACGTGTCCGTGCGGAACATATTCACTTGCTCTATATAATTCTGGGAATTAAGTACTAAAGTGTGCTTTTCAATCAGTTCCAGGTGGTATCCCACATGTAGTTGATTGTATTATGTATTAGGCTTGCCTCTACTTGATCTAATAGACCTTGCTGTCCTAGACTCAATTCACAAGCGACCTCACTGGATGTAGTTAAAGTTTTAAGTGTAGAATGACTCCTCACAGTTTGGAATACAGTTTCCTGTAGCTAAGCCCAATAAGGCAAATGCAACTAGCTACACGTGGCATGGGATACCACCTGGAAGTGGTCGAAAAGCCTCAGCACTTCCCCCAACATGTATATTGGTTTACACATGACTGCTTGAGCATCCATGACGGCCTACGCAAATAGAAGAAGCTTATTTTGTATCTCTGGGTACAGAAGGATTCAACCAGCATGCAATGCTTTTGCATGTCACTGCCATTTATGGCAATATTGATATCGGGGTTATAGTGCTGTAAATTATGTGTAATATTCTCCCACCATGCAGTTACATTTACGTTCGTGGTTTATAAATATATACTGGACCACCTATACTATATGTAGCTACATGCAGGCCAACTGTTGGTTATTTAGCATTCATGATCATGCAGCCAAATTGGCTCAAGCAGGAACTTCCTGTTTGAGCGAGGTTATAGATGTCTTAGTGTAGACTGAGTCATGAGCATGCGTACTTATGAGCACAGATCTTGGCACACTCCTACACCTATGTAGACTCTACAACACCAATAGTCTGAACATCATTTGATGACTGTAGTGCTTTTTTGACTAGTATCACAAGGAGTTTGAAAATGAAGTAGCTAATACTCTCTAGATCTTATAATTAGAATGGCAGTGGTCTTTTTATAAAGTGTGAGTTCAAAAGAGTGATGATGCGGTGTGTACAACATGCACACCCAAACAGCTTCCTGGGTGTGGTACACAAATCAAAATTAGGTCCAGCTCATGTATCCTCCCATCCCTTAATTGAATTACATGCATACACCCTTAATACTGCTGTACTGTCTTGATACTTCTTAATGAAGACATATTTGTCACTCGTACATTAGCTATAGATATTCTCTTTAATTAAACACAAGAACTGTCAATCGTATTAAAAATGACATAATACACTGCATGATATATTCAGTGAAGATGATTATACATACAATGCCATACATAAGTGTATGAAGCAGCAGCTATCTTAATTGTTTTCACATCTTACATTTTAGCCACAAATATTACGTAGATGCAATTATTATAGTTCAATCTCTTCTTGCATGCCCATAGTTTTCAATTACCACGGGCCCATGACTTCAGGTTCTTCATACACGTAATCCATTTCATCAAGCTCAGCCAGCTGCTCAAACACTTCTTCTTCTGCACCTCTCCCTGCCCTCCGACCAGGTGGTCCCCTCGCACCAGGGGGTGGGCCAGGTGGTCCAATTGGTCCTGGTCTTCGAGGACCAGGTGTTCGAGGTCTGGTATTGGTGCAGACACAGAACAGACGGCCTGCCCTGTGATTAAACCTGCACTCTCCATTCCTGTAGCCTTTTCTTGAACATGCTATATCGCATTGAAGTGGATCATAATCTGTAGCATATTAAGAGATAAATAGTAACCAACTCAGTAATTATTATGTAAAGCATTGGTATTAAAAGCTTATACACATTACACTAGGGTATGACATTAAGAGCATGCTTTAGCTATCACTTAATTACCGCAAACTCCCTTGGAGGATTCTGCCAATGAGACAATTGCCAGCGCCACAGCTGTAGCCAAGAGAATGATGGCAGCCTTCATTTTGGTAGTTTCTTCTTGGATGTATATACGTTGTCAGAAGATGCTCAGTGACTAGAGAGGAGCTGCTTTTATAGGTAGAGCTAAGGCTTATGGCAATAAGGATTCTGTTACAGTAGGTGTAGGTTATTGTGGCCACTAATTAAACCTTGTTGTCATTCAACTTGGTTTCACTATAGTTTGATAGATCACTGCTGGCTTCCTGATTGCCTTTATAAGGCAACTTCATCAGCTACATGTGGGATACCACCTAGAACTGGTTGAAAGCACAAGAAAAGATTCAGTATTTCCCCAGCATGACACTGTAAAGTAAACATGTAGGTGTTTATTTGTCTTAATGTATGGCTGTTTACACATACTAGCTAAATAGAAGAACTTCAAATATCCTGTCTCTGAAGTATGAGTGGGTGCCGGGATTCACTGTCAGGTGTTCAATTTTGTGAGAAATATCGTCATCAGAGGTCTTGTTGTTTAACTTTAATGTGTGCAACCTCCCATCTGTTGCATGCACGTGACTGTTTACATACTAAATAGAAGAACTTTTCTCTGAATGATGAGTGGGTTGATTCAGGGGTGTCGAACTTCCTTTTTACTATAGAACGTGTGGTAACCTCCCACCTTCTGATTAGGGTGTGTTTGTTTATGCATACTCACATACAGGAACTCTGTATCACAGAAACTGCATGTGTCTCACAGGGGTGGATGATTAATATTATACCCATGCATGTGACTCTATACCACGCTTTTTAGTTTACTTGTGATTCACTCTTGCTACCCTGAGAGTCAGTATAAGGCTGGCTCAGCGGGTGCTAGACTAAGTCCAGCTCGATAGACTAAATGGGTACACATGCATAATATTAAAGGTAGCTAACATACTGAAATTTATCAAAGGCAGTTGCAGCTATGTGTGCAGCAATACAATTATGACTAAACTAAGTGTATAGCATTCATCATAAATCTACATACATTATTGCTATTTCCAGTAACATTTATCACCCCTGCATGTGAAAAAAATGTATCTACTACATGCAGGTATGCTTTGAGCTTGGGGTAGTAACGTTTAACAGTGAAACATAAAATGACTACCCAAAGTTTGAGATACTGAGTAGAGTAGACCAGGTATGATATAGCTTATCAATCAGCTGGAACTATGGTTGAAAAGTACAAAAAACAGCTTCAGTACCTCCCCCAGCATGTATAGTTAAACTATAGTGGCAGAGGAACTGGATAATTTATGACTGAAAAATGTTGATTAAGGTTGTACTACCATACTCACATGCAAGAATGTATCACCTGGGATATGGGATTCATCATTACATATTACTTCCTTGAGAGCAAGTCTGGCTCAGTGGGTGCATAGCGATAACGTGCACAGTGTTAAATTATTTCGAATAGTATCACATGCACATCTTTCCTCAAAGGCAATTGCATTGTCAATGTAAACAGATGTACCATATTTTATTAGGAAAACAATACCACAGTATTCACTGCATTTATCGTTTTCAATATTTAATTCGTATCACCCAGCACACAAATTACCTACTAGCTGGCATATGCATGGGATGGCACTTGGAATAGTGAAACTATACGCATGCATACACACACACAGTCACTCCTTTACTACAAGTAGACTATGAATAAAAATATGTAGGACATGTAAATAATAACTTAACTCTTTCCCAGCCAAGTTACATCCATAAGGGTAATGTGAATTTATATTGGCCTTTTTATATTAGGTGTTAATATAGAGTACATGATTTTTTCTATTTTATATGGGCACATAAATGTGCCCATGGCGTTCAAAGAGTTAAGGTACATCAGGTCAGGTCCGCAGAAGAGTAAAGACCTAGCCTCGACATGCAGGTGACTCTATACCTGCACTGGAACATTTGCATGGATCACTCCATGATTTGCAAGTAGTGGTCCGCCTGGTTCACCCCCCCGTGAATTTATCAAAAGGCTCACTTGGACTGTCTGGACTACAGTCTCACAGGACCAGACTACTGTGTCTGGCATCAAAGGTGCATGGCTATAATAATAGCATATATAGTCACCGTACTAACTATATCTGGACCAAGGGGACTGGCTGATCCACCTTGTCATGCAAGGGAAGAGGAGAACTGTACATGTGCCAGTGTGCAGTAGCTAGGTGCTGCAGTAGCTGGCTAACTTGGATGAAAACGGGACTGTGCATGAAGAACCTAGCTACATGGCATGCAGTTACCAGGAGCTTGTGAGTGGCCAAGCCGGGCTTGAAGTCATCCCGTATCCCGAGACCCAGATAATATTTTCTTCTGTAAGCAGTTATACATGTTCAGTCCAATGGAGAGGTCATGCTGGTGAGTATACTGAAGCTTTTTGCAGCTCCAGATGGTATCCCATGCCACATGCATGCATTGTACCTGTAGTCGATTGTTTGTATTCACGTAGGCTAAACCTTGCTGTCCCGGCTTCTATTCACAAGCGACTTCACTGAATGTGTTACGTGTAGGATGACTCCTCACAATTTGTGGGATGCTGTTTCCTGTAAGCCTAATAAGGCAAGTTGCATACAGTCAACTACACGCCCATGGCATGGGATACCACCTGGAAGTAGTTGAAAAGCACATGCAAGAAAAGATACTTAATAAGCTTCAGCACTTCGCCCAACATGTATAGTGGTTTATATACACATGACTGAGCATCCATGACTGCTTATGTAAAAAGTTCTTTGTGTCTCTGGATACAGGATGGAATCATGCCTGCATGTAATGCTCATGTTAGTACTAAAAATTATGTGTGGTATCCTCCTACAAGTTACAGATACGTATTATGCTAATTTAGGGTTCATGGCTTAGCTAAAACTATACAGGACCAAATTGGGAATTAGCTACAGCTACATGTATACAGGTGCCCACGCAACAGAAAACCATGTACATACGTGTACATGCATATGCGTACAGATCATGGCATACTGCTGCACCTATATATAGACTCTACAACACCAATAGTCTTAACATCATGACATTTGATGACTATGGTGCTTTTTGATTAGCTATAGTACCACAAGTAGTTTAGAAACCGAAGTAGCTATTATACTCTTAGATCTTAGAATGACAGTGGTCTGTATATAGAGTGTGAGTTTAAAGTGTTGATGCGTGAGTACAACATGCATGCACACCCAAACAGCTTCCTGGGTGTGGTACACAAATCATGAGTCAATATTAAGTCCAGTTCATGTGTCTGCGGTGTCCCTTGCATGCATATATAGCTACAGATATACTCTTTAATTAAACAAATGCAACTGTTAAAAAATGGTCAAGAACATTGATACACAGACAAGATAATAACAATGCAGTACATTAGTGTAGGATGCAGCAGCTATGTTTATACATCTTTCAGTTTAACCACATATTATGCAATAGCTTCCTCTTGCAGGCACATAGTTTTCAATCACCACGGGCCCATGACTTCAGGTTCTTCATACACATAATCCATTTCATCAAACTCAGCCAGCTGTTCAAATACTTCTTCTTCTTCTGCAGCTCTCCGACCAGGTTGTCCCCTCGGTCCAGCCGTTCCAGGACGACCCCTCGTAGGGGGACCCGGTGGGCCAGGTGGTCCTATTGGTCCAGCACCAGGAGTACCCGGTGTTCGAGTACCCGGTGTTCGAGATCCGCTATTGGTGCAGATACAGAACAGACGACCTGCCCTGTGATTAAACCTGCATACTCCACGCCTGTAGCCCTTTCTTCCACACCCTATTGCGCATTGAGCTGGTCCGTAATCTGCAGCAATACAGAATAACCAACACAGGAATGATCCATAGATATTAAACACATTTCAATCTTGATTACTATCATAATTAGCTATAGCTGTAAGTATGATATTAAGAGTGTATACACATATTATCACTCACCGCAAACACTCTTGGAAGACTCTGCCACTGAGACAATGGCCAACACCACAGCTGCAGCCAAAAAGATGATGGTAGCCTTCATATTGGTAGCTTCTTATGTTGCTGCAGCTAGGAAGATGCTCAGTGACTAGAGAGGAGCTGCTTTTATAGTGGTAGACAGATAGCTACCTATAAGGATTCTGTGGATATATTATGTGGTCAAATTAAACCTCAGGATCCTTTAAACTAGTGATGCCCCCCCTGCCAGTTTCCTGTAAGCCTAAGGTAAGTACATGACTATGAATGATACTATTAGTAGCACTACCCAGAACTGTTTGAAAAGCCGAAGAAAACCTTTAGTACTTCCTCAGCAGTTTACGACTGAATATAACTGTTTACACATTATAGCTAAATAGAGGAACTCTAGATTTCCTGTCCCTGAATTGTGAGTGGGTTGGTTCAGGGGTATGAAGAGTTCAATTTTGTGACTCAGGAATCTCTATAGGTCTTATGTTGTTGCTGTATAACTTCCTTTAATTCAGGATGTGTGACAACCTCCCACCTGTTGATTAAGGTTGTGCATACTCACATGCAAGAATGTATCACCTGGGATATGGGATTCACCATTACATAATTATTTCCTTGAGAGCAAGTCTGGCTCAGTGGATGCATAGTATTAAAGGTGCACAGAATATAATCATAGATAATATATACCTCCGGAAGTATATATTATCTATGATATAATTATATCACATGCACACATTTCATCAAAGGCAATTGCATTGTCAACGTATTCAGATGTACCATATTTTATTATTGAGGACATAAACCTGTATTTATCATTTCCATGCTAATTCATATAACCCAGCATATGCGTATACAAAATTTCACCTGCTAATGGGATGGTACTTGGAATAGTGAAACATAAAAGAATTAATTAAAAGGCTATTGTAATATAGGCACAGCTTAAGCAGTGAACAAACTTGGAAGCACGCTTTGCACATACACACACACACTCCTTTACTACAATAAAATAAAAATATGTAGGACGTATAAATAAAAGCTAAAGGTATACATCAGGTCAGGTCCGCAGAAGAGTTACTAAAGACTCAACATGCAGGTGACTCTATGTTGCACCATTTGCATGCATGGGCCACTCAGTGACTTGCAAGGGGTCTGCCTGGTCCACCCCTTGTAAAATTATCAAAAAGTCTCGCTTAGAACTGTCTGGACTACAGTCTCACAGGACCAGACTATACTGTGTCTGGCCAATAGGTAGCTAGTCATGGCATACTGAACTATTGCAAGCAGAATGGCTGCGTGGTCCACCCAGTGAATCCATGATCAGACACCGCGGTTACTATTATTTCATCACGTAGGTATATAGGCAAATGTTCACTCTTGTAATTATACATGTAGGAAACAACCTAAAAGGTGTTGACCACCTATAGCTACTATCAAGAAGCACACGAGCCCATGCACATGCATGTGCTCCTGTCCTTGATTGTTAGAGAAAGAGGAACTGTGCCAGTGTGAAGTAGCTATAGGTACTGGAGCTATAGTAACTGGCTAACATAGATGAAAATGTGACTGTGTAATTATGAAGAACCTATACACGGCGTGCAGTCATGCAGTGTTTTCAAGCGTGCTCACTGCTTTAGCTGTACCTAGCCTTTTACTATTCCAAGTGCCATCCTAAGCTCAAGCATGCATGTAATTCTTTACATAAAATTGGTGATATGAATTGGCTATTGGAAATGATTAAATGCAGTGAATGTTGTTTTCCTAAGTATGGCACAGCTGAATACATTACTGATGCGATTTCATTTAATGAAATGATGTGCTTGCAATTCAGAATGACAATATATTGTGTGCTTTTAACGTTATGCAACCACTGAGCCAGACTTGCTCTCAAGAATGTGAGTATGCACAACCTTAACCAACAGGTGGGAGGTTGTCACACATCCTAAACTAAAGGAAGTTATACAGCAACAACATAAGACCTATAGAGATTCCTGAGTCACAAAATTGACAGTCTTTATTTCCCTGAACCAACCCACTCATAATTCAGGGACAGGATATAGTTCTTCTATTTAGCTATAACATGTAAACAGTCACATTCGGTCATAAACCGCGCTATACATCCTCAGGAAGTACTGAAGCTTTTCTTGTGCTTTTCAACCAGTTCCAGGTAGTATCCCACAATGTCATACATATCTATATTGCCATAAAAGGCAATGACATAAGCATTGCATGCAGGGTTGAATCCATCCTGTATCCAGAGACACAAATAAAGCTTCTTCTATTTACGTAAGCAGTCATGGATGCTCAGTCATGTGTAAACCGCTATACACATTGGGGGAAGTGCTGAAGCTTTTCGTGTGCTTTTCAACCACTTCCAGGTGGTATCCCATGCCACGTGTAGTTGACTGTATACATTTGCCTTATTAGGCTTACAGGAAACTGTATCCCAAACCGTGAGGAATCATCCTACACTTAACAATACATTCAATGATTCGCTTGTGAACAGAGTCTGGGACAGCAAGGTTTAGCCTACGTGAATACATACAATCAACTACACGTACATGCATGTGGACCACCTGGAGCTGATTATGTGAAGTTCCTGTACTTCCCAGCATGTATAATTACAGGGTAGGCTATATTTTTAATTTATATTATATTTTATTTATAAAAGAGCTTTATTATCTCGGGTCTCAGGTTACAGGATGAATTCAAAATTAATCCCGACTCAATTTGCTGCTCATAAGCTCCTGGTTTGCATGGGCCCATTTATACGTATACACACACACTCTTGTAAGCTATAGGTAGAAAAGAATATGCATAGGAAGTATAAATATTAGCTAATTTTAAAATGCACATGTCAGGTCCGCAGAAGAGTAAAGACCTAGCCTCAACATGCAGGTGACTCTATACCTGCACTGGACCATTTGCATGGATCACTCCGTGACCTGTGAGGTGTCCCCCCAGGATCCGTGCGACTAGCTCACTCGACTGAGCCAGAGAGCCGAGGTAGGCAGCTGGTGCGTGCAGGGAGGCCCTCCTGAGGTTGAGACCACCCCTGGAGTTTGTGATAGAAGCTTTCAACCAGGGCCACTCGGAGAGGGGAGAACCAGCTAAATCAGACAGCTCAGAGCATCACGCATGCACGGTATTATCGAAGACCGCCGCAGCCTGTTAGATAGGCTAAGAAGCATCGAGAATAATGCGGGAATAATAGGGCGGTTTTCGGGAATAATGCGAATCTTGAACGGAAATATTCGGAGTAGATCTCGCCCACCACAATCTCTGCATGCGTTTATGGCGTCTAGCAGTGGTTCTGAAGGGAGAATGGCTGGTCTACAGCATGCAAATTAATTTTATTCCAACATGCTGTGCTTCAATAGTGATAAATAGCGTCACAAGCCAGTCAGCGACCGAAGAAAATGTTACCGGTACATACGCGAAAATTTTGGGGATTTTAGTGGGATTAATGCGAGAATAATAGGTAGTTACTCGGGCAGTTTTGTGAGAATAGGGGAATAGAATTATAGGTAGCTTTTTGAGCACAATCCGCCCAACCCTACTCAGAGGGCACCGGTTACGTTACGGGATGCCGGTTACCGTAACCGGTGTCATAAAATTTTGGGGACCCCATGAATATAGGGACCCCGGGTCCCTAATCTACCGGTAAAATGGGCACCCCCGCGGTACTTTAGGGACCCCTTTGCGTGGATGAACAGCGATCTTTATACTTGTCCCGAAGCTAACTCTAGCAAAGAAATATAACGCATTGAACTCTTTTAAAATATTAATGGGTGCATGTTCCATACAATGGTAGCTAACTCTAGCGCTTTGACCGACGCTAAGGGTCATGGGTTTGACGGACGCATGTCCCATAGCTAAATCTGGTCATGGAAGTCACTTCATTTGTTATTGCATGCATAGCTATATGTCTATGTATTGTTTAGTTACTTTAATTTGTGTATTGTTTAGTTACTTTAAATTGCATTGTATGTTTTGTTTACTTTGTATGCACACACTACATTTGTGACTGCATTTTTATTGCACATGGCATGATCTTAATAGAAACTTACAATACTTTAAATAATATTGTTATAAGCGTGACATAGCTACATGTCTACGTAAAATCTGGCCCATTATACCGGTAGAATGGGCAGAGGGGTCCCCATTCTACCGGTAATTTAGGGACCCCGGGTCCCCATACCAGTAGAATAGGGATCTTTAGGGGTCCCTATTTTCATGAAGGGGTCCCTATTATACCGGTAAATTGGGGACCCGGGGTCCCTAAACTACCGCCGCAACCGGTTACGTTATTTACGGGATGCCGGTTACGTAAACCGGCCAATCGGTTACGTAACCGGATAGCCGGTTGTGCAACTGGATGGACGATAGACTACCCGATTGTAGTCTCGCGGGCCAGACCATAGATAATATACTAGGAGAATGCAGAGCATTTGTGGGGCGAGCGCAACTACAACATGTGCTTAGCATGTTTCTGCGCATGCGCAATGCGACGGGTCGGTCGATGACATACATACAGGTCGGTCGATGACATACATACAAACAGAGTCGGCATTGACCTCGCTAGTACAGGGCTCGCTGCGCTCGCCCCAATTATCTATGGCCAGACTAACCCGGTTGCGTAATGGGACAACGGTTTCTTATCTTATCACTTGGCACTGTAATTAGTGCAGGAAATCGATACACATAATTAGAACATAATAACGGGACAACAGTTTTCTTACCCGGTTGCGTATCCGGTCAGGTTGGATATCCGGTTTTCTGTTGTTATTTTTTTTCTTTCTGTTGTTGTTGTTGGTTTGTTGGTTTGTTTGTTTGTTTACTTATATTCATTGCTTTTTTTATTAATTTTTTTCCTTATTAGCTAATGCTTGCACGTACGTCAATTAGTAATACCTTTATGGTTTGTATCCGTTATGTAACCGGACAGCCGGTTACATAACAGGACAGCCGGTTACGTAACAGGGTGACAGTCACGTATCCGTGCAGAACATATTAACTTGCTCTATATAATTCTGGGAATTAAGTACTAAGTATGCTTTTCAATCAGTTCCAGGTGGTATCCCACATGTACATGTAGTTGATTGTAATATGTATTAGGCTTGCCTCTACTTGATCTAATAGACCTTGCTGTCCTAGACTCAATTCACAAGCGACCTCACTGGATGTAGTTAAAGTTTTAACTGTAGAATGACTCCTCACAGTTTGGAATACAGTTTCCTGTAGCTAAGCCCAATAAAGCAAATGCAACTAGCTATACGTGGCATGGGATACCACCTGGAAGTGGTCGAAAAGCCCCAACATGTATAGTGGTTTACACATGACTGCTTGAGCATCCATGACGGCCTACGTAAATAGAAGAAGCTTATTTTGTATCTCTGGGTACAGAAGGATTCAACCAGCATGCAATGCTTTTGCATGTCACTGCCATTTATGGCAATATTGATATCGGGGTTATAGTGCTGTAAATTATGTGTAGTATTCTCCCACCATGCAGTTACATTTACGTTCGTGGTTTAGAAGTATATACTGGACCACCTATACTATATGTAGCTACATGCAGGCCAACTGTTGGTTATTTAGCATTCATGATCATGCAGCCAAATTGGCTCAAGCAGGAACTTCCTGTTTGAGCGAGGTTATAGATGTCTTAGTGTAGACTGAGTCATGAGCATGCGTACTTATGAGCACAGATCTTGGCACACTCCTACACCTATGTGGACTCTACAACACCAATAGTCTGAACATCATTTGATGACTGTAGTGCTTTTTTGACTAGTATCACAAGGAGTTTGAAAATGAAGTAGCTAATACTCTCTAGATCTTATAATTAGAATGGCAGTGGTCTTTTTATAAAGTGTGAGTTCAAAAGAGTGATGATGCGGTGTGTACAACATGCACACCCAAACAGCTTCCTGGGTGTGGTACACAAATCAAAATTAGGTCCAGCTCATGTATCCTCCCATCCCTTAATTGAATTACATGCATACACCCTTAATACTGCTGTACTGTCTTGATACTTCTTAATGAAGACATATTTGTCACTCGTACATTAGCTATAGATATTCTCTTTAATTAAACACAAGAACTGTCAATCGTATTAAAAATGACATAATACACTGCATGATATATTCAGCGAAGATGATTATACATACAATGCCATACATAAGTGTATGAAGCAGCAGCTATCTTAATTGTTTTCACATCTTACATTTTAGCCACAAATATTACGTAGATGCAATTATTATAGTTCAATCTCTTCTTGCATGCCCATAGTTTTCAATTACCACGGGCCCATGACTTCAGGTTCTTCATACACGTAATCCATTTCATCAAGCTCAGCCAGCTGCTCAAACACTTCTTCTTCTGCACCTCTCCCTGCCCTCCGACCAGGTGGTCCCCTCGCACCAGGGGGTGGGCCAGGTGGTCCAATTGGTCCTGGTCTTCGAGGACCAGGTGTTCGAGGTCTGGTATTGGTGCAGACACAGAACAGACGGCCTGCCCTGTGATTAAACCTGCACTCTCCATTCCTGTAGCCTTTTCTTGAACATGCTATATCGCATTGAAGTGGATCATAATCTGTAGCATATTAAGAGATAAATAGTAACCAACTCAGTAATTATTATGTAAAGCATTGGTATTAAAAGCTTATACACATTACACTAGGGTATGACATTAAGAGCATGCTTTAGCTATCACTTAATTACCGCAAACTCCCTTGGAGGATTCTGCCAATGAGACAATTGCCAGCGCCACAGCTGTAGCCAAGAGAATGATGGCAGCCTTCATTTTGGTAGTTTCTTCTTGGATGTATATACGTTGTCAGAAGATGCTCAGTGACTAGAGAGGAGCTGCTTTTATAGGTAGAGCTAAGGCTTATGGCAATAAGGATTCTGTTACAGTAGGTGTAGGTTATTGTGGCCACTAATTAAACCTTGTTGTCATTCAACTTGGTTTCACTATAGTTTGATAGATCACTGCTGGCTTCCTGATTGCCTTTATAAGGCAACTTCATCAGCTACATGTGGGATACCACCTAGAACTGGTTGAAAGCACAAGAAAAGATTCAGTACTTCCCCAGCATGGCACTGTATAGTAAACATGTAGGTGTTTATTTGTCTTAATGTATGGCTGTTCACACATACTAGTTAAATAGAAGAACTTGAAATATCCTGTCTCTGAAGTATGAGTGGGTGCCGGGATTCACTGTCAGGTGTTCAATTTCGTGAGAAATATCGTCATCATAGGTCTTGTTTTTAATGTGTGCAACCTCCCACCTTCTGCATGCACATGACTGCATGTTTACATAATATTATAGCTAGCTAAATAGAAGAACTTTGAATATCCTGTCTCTGAATGATGAGTGGGTTGAGTCAAGGGTGCCGAACTTCCTTTTTAGAACGTGTGGTAACCTTTCACCTGCTGATTAGCCAAGGGTGTGTTTGTTTATGCATACTCACATACAGGAACCATGTATCACAGCAACTGTGTATCGCAGGGGTGGATGATTAATATTATACCCATGTGTCGAACTTTCTTTTTACTACGGAACGTGTGGTGACCTCCCACCTTCTGATTAGGGTGTGTTTGTTTATGCATACTCACATACAGGAACTCTGTATCACAGCAACTGCATGTGTCTCACAGATGTGGATGATTAATATTATACCCATGCATGTGACTCTATACCGCTGTTTAGTTTACTTGTGATTCACTCTTGCTACCCTGAAGGCTGGCTCAGCGGGTGCTAGACTAAGTCCAGCTCGATAGACTAAGCGGGTACACATGCATAATATTAAAGGTAGCTAACATACTGAAATTTATCAAAGGCAGTTGCAGCTATGTGTGCAGCAATACAATTATGACTAAACTAAGTGTATAGCATTCATCATAAATCTACATACATTATACATGTGGCTATTTTCAATAACATTTATCACCCCTGCATGTGAAAAAAATTATCTACTACATGCAGGTATGTTTTGAGCTTGGGGTAGTAACGTTTAACAGTGAAACATAAAATGACTACCCAAAGTTCGAGATACTGAGTAGAGTAGCTAGACCAGGAATGATATAGCTTATCAATCTTTGGATACCACCTGGAACTATGGTTGAAAAATACAAAAACAGCTTCAGTACCTCCCCCAGCATGTATAGTTAAACTAGTGGCAGAGGAACTGGATAATTTATGACTGAATAATTTATGCTATAAGTCGGAGCCTTCCACGATCTGACCACTGCGCATGCGCGTGCAGCATTCGACCGTATTATGTAATGACGTCATTATGCAGATTCAGCTAGCTCCACCCACCGGCAAACTTTCTAATTAATGCGCTACTCTCTTACCAACAAACAAAGATGGGAAATTGCTTTGGACTGGAGCCTGAAGTAGGAGTACCTCAGGAAGATGAGGTAAGAATTTTTGGTGTAGGTACACGTCAAGGGTCGCCTACAATCACTGGAGTGGACTGTACCTGCTGGGTAGCGCACTGAATTGGCGGACAGAACCAAAAGACTAGCCAAAACTGCTTTTCTCTACTACAGCTGCTGGGTAGTAGCTGCTTTCTTATTTAATTGACAGTACAGGAGTGTTCATCCCTTTTGACGCGTTCTGCATTGAAGTCATGACCCATAGCTTGAGGATATACAGTAAAAGTAAACAGTCGCTTAAATTCTAGAAATTGTAGTATAGAGGTATTTTACAGCCATTTTGGCCAATCCAGGGGTCAAGTCTACCTGTCCACGTCACTACTGCAGTCCAACGATTGTAGGCTGCCATAGTTAAGTGTTACACTGTCCTATGCTTGTCACTAGACTAATTGGTTATGGCAAATACAGTGGAACACCTTCATTGTGGACGCATTGGTGACCTAGTGAAGTGTCCTGTATTAACTCATTTCAGGTTTAACATGCTATATATTTGAGACATAGCAACGTGTCCTTTTTTCAGGAGTGTCCTTTAAGAGGGGCTCCACTGAATTCATTGTGTATATTGAAGAAAAGTATAGTGCTGTCTCATTGCTGTAACCTTTGGGAACTAAGCACCATTTTCAAATTCCTGCTGTGGCTATAGAGTGCATGCTATATGGCCAGAAGTCCATCCATTCCTTCGAACACTTTTCCAGGGTGTTCGCAGACAGAGACAAGCTGAGGCAGCAGAGGCGAAAGGAGGTGAGTTGAAATTAATTAGGGGAATGAGAGAGCAGCTAAAACTGTGGAAAGAAAACTTTGGAATACATGTAGGGTTGTTTTAGTATAGATTCCCATAACGAACGAAAGGTTAGTTTCAGTGCCAACTAGAATGAAAAAGGGGTTACTAAAACACATTTGGTACTAGTTAATTGTGATGGGTAAAGGGGTTAATTTTGGTGGGAAAATGTTAGTTTTTTAGTTGTAATTTTTGAAGTTTTGGCTATAGTTAACTAAATCTGTTTTTGCTCCCACTAAAACAATATTTGTTTTTAGGTTCGGTTAGCTATAACAACTGAAATTTTAGCAACAATTGTGTTGATTATGATGAGATCTGTAGCCTAGCTCGGGCCTGGGTACTGCTTTAATTCTGCTGGCTAGGAGTGGACTAAGTAAATCTTATTTTGGCAGGGAAGAGTATACAGAAACCGTAATGACCACAGGAGTCCATAAAAATGTAAAGCTTCTAAACACTTTGTGCACCAGGACTACATGTACAATAGTGTTACCATAATATTATACAAAAACAAGGTAACTCTTAATTAATTAATGAATTAATTAATTAACATTTTTACCACTGTAGCCACTGTATGGCAGTAAGGAAGTATCGAAAAGCCTATACGGTATAATAATGCCTAATATGAAAACTCCATAAAATTCACTCTCCCTAACTCTATGTGGGTGATGACTGATGAGTCGTCTTATTAACTCTCCACTGCCTGCACCTATACCTCGCTCTCTCCTTTGATAGCAAGAGGGGCGGGGCCTGAAGAACCCTGAGGCAGTTAAGGCCAAGCAAAAGAGGAAAGAGGAGGCAGAGAAGAGAGCGGGGAATGCTGGACGGGATTCAGAGGGACCTCTCAGAGTGAGAATAATTCAGACAATGGCATTGAGTGGTTTGCAGGAAATACACAAGAAGCTTCATTTGATAGACCACGCAAGCAGGAAGGGGGAGTGGTCTATCAAATGAAGCCGGAGTGGGTTTCCTGTATCCACGAAATGGCATCATCTAAGTGGCTTGTACTATATACCGTATAGCCGGAAAATTTGGCAAGGACTTTAATTTGGCGGTTTGGCGAATCGTAAAAAATCGCCAAATTAAATTCTCGCCAAATAAAATTCTTACACATTATGTAATACGCAACACCCACGCGTGCATTCAGCTACAAGAAAGAAGTTGTTGTTCGCACTCCACGTACGTGTTTCCTCTCTGTCCGGGAGGGACATCGAACTCGTGAACAAAGCTGTAAAGCGCCCTCTATCTGGAGACTTGAAGCCTGTTACACGGTCACCTCGAGGTAAGTAGCTATAACGCTTACGCGCAAGAAATGGCACAAATTGGAAAGTATGCCGCTGACAACGGAGCGACAAAGGCCGCTACACACTTCTCGAAGCTTCTGGATAGTAAGATCGGCGAATCCAACGTCTCCATTGTCAAGCTCAGTGACAAAAAAAATTTCAGCAGCGTTGCACGTTGTGCGCCTACGCTCACTTAATTGGAGATTACGTCATAGCCTTCGCCGTACGCAATCGCCAAATTTAAATTTCGCCAATATTTAATTTTAGCCGTTTTTGGCGATTTCGCCAAATTTAATTCTCGCCAAATTTTCCGGCTATACGGTACATCTCTTGAAGTTAATATCTACTTTTCTTTTCTTTCCTTTTTCAGTGGACCGTTGACTGAGTGACCTAACAGCTACGTAGCATTAATTATGTTCATTATATCATTGTGGAGTGCATGGGTATTGTACGTGAACAAAAGATGACCTTTTTTAAAAATGTTTGCCCAAAAATGTATTTCATTTTATTCCCTCTTTCTGTTGCTGTTTTGTACTTATACCAGCTGACTGTATGTACATGTAATGATGGAACACTCAAACTATGAGACTTGTGCAGACACTCAGAGGCTTCTTTGTTGTCATTATACTTGGGAGTGTACCACTAAAAATGATGAAACTATAAGGAATGGTACCCCTAGCTGTGTTTTGTATTAGGCGGATGGATGGATGGACAGATAAATAAGTAGCTAGGTAGACAAATGGATGAATAACTATGGTTATGTAGGAATGAATCGTTAGTAATTATGTTGTGCATTGTGTAACTCGTAATCTGTGTGGCATTATCCTTAACTCTAATTCAAACCAATGCAAAATGCTCCCATGAAAAATTAAAGTTGCCCCTAAAGGCTTCCTTATAGTGTACATGAAAGTCAATAGGCAAGGACTTATTTCATAGTGTTTTCTGGTGAATGTATGTCTGCGCTCCTGGGGCGTGTCTGATATACGCGAAGATACTCTTCTGCGCATGCGCAGTCTTGCATTAATTTTGGATTCGACAGCCGCCAGACCCGGCAGACCCTTTCTACCGTTTTTTGTTAGGGTCTGGGCATGCACGAGACTGCAAGAATTCACTGCCGCTGGTGATGACGCCTAGCTACACACTGACACACCTCGCGGGCAACTGGCCAGGTTTGGAATAATGAAGTCTTGGCATCTCAAGTCCAGAGTCAGTCTACATGTAAATGTCTGAGCAGACGGGGGCGCGGCTGAACCGCCCTCACTAATTAATATACATGTAACTGGCGTGCAATCGCTCAAAATTAATTTTTGATCGGCGTGTGTGTGTGTGCAAGTCGATGGCACCCGCTCTCTTTGCGACCAGATGCAGCCGCAGCTCATTTGCAATTCTTCTGTCCAATCTGATCACGGCCAACGTTGTACTGTTCTACACCTTGCAGGCCACAATACCGCGTAAGCGCAGTGTATTGTACATGTATAATACTCTGTTGGAAAGACGGGCATACAATCTCGGTAAATGTAACACTGACAGTGTTTTTTTTTTGTGACTGGCTGTCAAGGAATAATCATTTGTAGGGTATTACACATACTAGAAAATGTAATAAGAATTCACAATCTATACAGCTGCAGTGCGTACATACAGTCATTAATTTTTCTAATAATAATTATTATGTCACATGTTTATTCTATAGATAGTAGAATAGTACAAGAAAAGATTATGTGTGTACATGTACATTATCAGACAATCGCTCTGAACCAGTCAAGTAATTTAGTTCAATGTGAATGGTTATTGTAAAATCAGAAAAAGTACATACTTTTAACTATTTTATATGTGCCCTTGGCTGCATGCATGGGAAAGAGTTAACAGTCCCGGCTGCACGAGTATACGACTAAAAATAGCCCACAAGGCACTTCTATCTATAATTCTTCACATGCAACATGGCCTATTCTACACATGGAATGGGCTATGCAGAACACATTAATTAAAGTGGCTGTACTGCATTAAATAGCATTTAAAGACAAAATTTAGATCATGCAGATAATGTGCAGGTTGAAAGTTACAGTGTGGTAGGTGAGCTCATTAATTGTCTTAATGTTTTCATAGTCAATAGCCAAGTTTCTCACAGCCAAACATAGTGTTGGTGTAGCATGGGAGAGGCAGGGTGTAACTTGGCAGGCCAGTATTAGACTACTAAGTACTATCATACTTAAATCATCCAGCTAGCTTTATATTATCTGTTACGTCCACAACCTAGATTTTGCAAATCCATATATGTGCTACCCATTTGGCATGGATGCATGTAGAAAAGTACACGCACACATGGGGCTACATAATTATTGGCTGTCCTCACAGACTCATGCAAACTCCATGCAGCCTCTCCTAGTTCTTTTGGTAATGTACACACAAAAACACATGCTGTGTTCTGTGTTTGTCCTTTATATTATTGGGCAAAGCCTGATTGCTACCCTTTAACACTCAAGTTTAAATCTCAATTTTGGAGGTACCCTAACCCATTACCAACCATAAGAAACAGCTTAAAGAAGCAGAAAGCCTGTACAAAGTATTATAACACCTAATATTAACACCCCATGTAAATTTATGTGGGCTTATGGGAGCTCATGACGCATATATATATGCTTCATTGGTTGGTAAAAAATAACACCCAAGTTTAAATTTAAATTTTTTGAGTGGGTTACTTGTATGACAGAGTTGCTGGTTTGAATCTCACCATGCACCGGCCCTTTTTCTTTCAAGTTTTTTTTTCTTAGCTCATTAATTTTAATTGTGAATTACAAATGAAGAATAATCTCAAATACATGCAGCTCAGCCAGTGCCTGCTGTTTCAACCAAAAGATTCAGCATCATACGCCCTGCAACTCTCAACATTTCACCCTACCTGAGGCTCTTGGATCTCCTTGCCAGTTCTAGCTCCGATTCAAATCTCCCAACCGTGTATGCCATAACTCCCACCTATGCTCGTCCGACGCAGAAAGCAGACCTCACCACCCTCTGCTACACATTTGCACAAGTACCGAAGCTGGTATGGATAGTCGTGGAAGACTCCAATGAAAAGACAAAGCTGGTATCGGGTCTGCTGGAGCGCTGCAATATCAAGAGTGTGCACTTAAACGTGAGGACATCATACAAATACAGACATAAGAGGTGGTCTCCATACTCTTGGCTCTTTCCAGCAATACCAAAAGGAGTTGAACAGCGTAACGTAGCATTGGAATGGCTGAGAAAGCAGCGCACACTGATCAACGCAAGCGGCGTGGTCTACTTTGCGGACGATGACAACAAGTATGATGTAAGAGTATTTCAAAAAGTAAGTGCTAATAATTACACGTGTACAGGACAGTACAAACTGGTCCATGCCCAATGATTCTGGCACCAACTGGTAAAAATCCCAATTCACGGGCGGCTTACGTATAAAGGTCACATTCACAGTTACAAAGCCGCTTAGACACTATAAGTGTACAACGATGTCTCAAGTGCACCGTATTTTAAACACTTGTGCATATTATGCAATGTTGAATTGTTTTCGGCTATTGGTGCACTATGCATGCAACATGTATATGTACATTATCACAGTGTCCTTTTAGATAAATGTGGCTATCAGCCGTTTTAGCTCAAGAACAATGAGAGTAAACCAGGCAGAATGTAGCTAGGGGATAAATTTATAAATCTGCTTGTTTTCCATGCAGATAAGGAAAACCCAACTCGTATCCGTCTTTCCTGTGGGGTTTACTGGTCTGTTGAAGTGGGCAGGTCCAATCTGTGAGAATGGGAAGGCTGTTAGATGGCATGTTGTTTGGCAACCAAACAGGTAATTACAGTGGGACCCCTCTGTTGTGGAACCCCTCTTCTGTGAGTGTCGTGAGGGGTAAAGATTAATTAAGAAAGAATCTTTATTATTCCAGGAGTTTTCTTTAAGAGAGGTTCCACTGTATCACAAGTTTACTTAAAATAGGACATATACCATTACTTTTATTGTTGTAGTTAGCTAGTTAATTAAATCTGTTTTTACTCATACTATATATAAAACACCTTTTTTAATAAAACCACTAATGAAGTTACAATGCTTATTGGAAATGATTAGATCAGGAGCTCACTATAGTACCTTCTAATCTTCTTACAATCTGGCCTACATGTACAGCTGATCGACCAGCTTCATGCCAGGCCAGGGTGTAGCTATACAAAGGACCTGTAACAGCTGAAGCTCATTTAGTAGGTCTGATGAAACCTCTTTACAGCCACTTAAGCTTATTGCTGGCAATTATCTGCTAATTAATTTTATGAGTCAAACAAGTATTGTATGTACAGCACTTGAGCGTACACAACAGACCATCAAAGTAGTTATATCATATTTAGAGCACAAAAAAAGTAAATACGCAAAATGAAAAGTATATTACCTGTTAGCTACTAGCTATATCCTGAAAAATGAGGATGAAATACATATTGGGGAAAGCTGTTTAAGGAGTAGCTATGCATGCCAGTCACAAGTAAATAACTTGAACATCACTGTATGTGTGTGTTCCTGTTTTTAAGATAGAGTACTGCCCTGAAAAATATGTTATGACTTGTGCATCAAGCAGTTAGCCATACAGAATACTAAACTTGGTTTCTTCTCTCAATCATATAAAGTATTACATTTTTGTTTGGTTTTTCCACCAGGAAAGTGCCAATAGACATGGCTGGGTTTGCTTTGAACTTGGCCCAAGTGATGAAATCGGACGTGCAGTTTGGCGTGAATGTGAACGGGAAGGATTCGGCAAGTGGACAGCTAGAGACTGATTTTCTGGAGCACTTCACCACCAAAGACACAGTGGAGTGCAGAGGCTCTAATGAAGAGGTGAGAGTACTACTCTTAATTCTCATAGTGTGGGGAGGGTATAATGAACTAATAATAATAAAAAGAAAGTTGGAAGAAAGAATAAATCTTACATAGTTGAAAAAGAGAGTAGGAAGATCTTACATAGTTGGTACTCCTGCTGAAATCAGCATATTTTTCTGCACAAGTTAAATTAGTGCTAATTGCTAGGGTAAGGGTTGCTGGTGTAAAGGTTTTGTAAATATTTGCGGTACACATGCATGCAGGCGCTGCCCTTAGCTAGGAGTGGTTAATGATGAAAATTGATTCCGTCCAATTATTGACAGAAAATTACTAATAATAGTATCTTCAGGGTAATCTTGAGCTGGTGTAAGCTTGAGTTAAGATTACCTCAAAAACGCAGAAAATATTATGATGAATAACAAGTTCATTATTAATTAATGCCTGAATACAGTACGTAACTTTCATCAGTATCCAATTCTCTCAATACTCTTCTCCCCCCAGATCTATGTCTGGCACACAAGAACACAGATACCCGACTTTTCAAATGAAAAATGGGAAGCGTCAGATCCAAGAGTGGAGTATTAGTGGGGGAGAAAATTACTTACTAGTACTATTTTTAATTATGTGGCCAATGAAGATATTATCATAAAACTCTATATTTGATTCTGTATACTGTGCGGTATCACACCCAGGCTGCATGTATATAGTTCTATATGGAAGGTCGATTGCATGCATGACCTGATCAACCATAATGTGATTATGGCAGACGACACATTGCAAGCTGCCAATGTTTACTTGTTATTTTTTTGTTCCACATTAGGTTACCTTGTGCACTTGCTCACCCAATTGGCTAAGCAAGTGGCTGCACGAGGGAATCTCTTGTAAAATTAACGTGGAGCAACCAAATTATTATAATATACACAACTGTATTGTAAAAATGCTAACACTATCTAGCTACTATAGAAGGCTTGCAATGACAATTCTCAAATCTCAACCATCTGGACATAGTGTGGTTTTAGCATGGCTTCAGATTATATATACGTATTTTCTTAAAAGGACTCTAGATCTGCTTACACATATCTGAGCTTGAAGAAGACTCAGTTGGGTGGAAAGGTCATGTGTAGTACTGGTCATGTGTGAAGTTTTATCAAACTATATAATTTTGGCAACCCCGAGACTATCAACATTCTCTGCATCTGCTGTTCAGCCATATTAAGTCTCTACTATTATAACGAGGGTGACTCTGTAGTGAGGCCATCCCCACCTCTAAGAAACACTACGACTTATTATCTTTAGTTTCAATAATATTGATTAAAACACTATAATAATCACGAGCACTGTTTTCACTTGTCTAGCTGCTAACCTCTCTGTTAGACTATAATAATATTATGTTTTCACATGCTGTAGTATTGCATGAGCGGGCCTACACTATAGCTTCATATAATACCCTTGCAGCTCCCAACATAATACACTCACAAAAAGAAAATGGACAAAGCTCCTTATAATTTGCTGTGACCTAACCCTAACCCTAACCCTAACACCTAGCCCTTTTATCGGTGATTTTCAATAGCACAATTATAAACTTCTTTGAAGCAATACATGGTTTCGTGGGAGACAGGATTATTGTTATGTTTGGTGTGCCAGCATTTGGTGATATCATACATGTACTTGAAAAAAAAAAACAGCAGCTGACTGAATATGATCACATAATTGCTCAAAATAAAGTTTCTTTTTCGTGATTACAGCACAAAATAAGCAGTCAAGTAGTAGTAATAATTATGTGTTAGGCTGGTGGTTATTGGATCAAGGTGGCGTTAGAACCATCCCTGTGGCGGTGATGACCCTTGCCGTAATTCAGCAGGGTCCGTATCTCAAAGAGGTTCGCCTCCATGCCATGGACCAACTGCACGTCCGAGAACATCCTGAAGATAGGGACAGGCACATTATTCTGGTCAATTGACCCATTATTCTATTCCTCAATTCTTTTATTTTGCCCTATTATTATTCCTTCCCATTATATTCATATTTTACCCTATTATTCTTTTCCTTTATCACGAGCCATATGTAGCAGACTGAGTTTAGGATGTGTTTCTACCAGTAAGAACAAGTCATATTGGGTTCCTCTACTTGGCTTTGGAAATATACAGCCACTTATATTCTACCACCACTTTACTGAGTCCTCTGACCCAGGGAAGGCCCAACAGACAGGTTATATCAAACAATCACTCATTATTCTCAGCATTATTCTTTTTTTTTATGCATGCAGCTACTATACAGAGGTTTGCAGGTTGGTTGGTGGTTGTCCAGTGCAATAGGCAAATGAAGTTGACTGTGTAAACTGTTAGCCTTTGATTCTGACAGCCTAACCTAATTAAGCACTTGAGAGCCACTGCCTATTTGCATTCTCCTGTGAACACCCAACTTGCAAACCTCTGTATTCCTAAAAAAAATTCCTGAATAATGTGCATGTCCCTACCTGAAGATGTGGAGTATGCTGCCTGCGTAGACCAGCCCGGTGGTCAGCGTGCACATCCAGTGGAGGTAGTAGCTGGCCAGGAAGGTCACCAGATAGTGGTTGCTGAGGAGGAGGGCGGTGAAGAGCGATACTACCCCCAGGATGAACCACATGCCAAACATGCCGGGCTTGGTCCTCTGGTACTTGGCTTTTCTCTGCTTGATGTTTTGGGACACGTTTAATAATATTTGCATGGCTTCATCTATGGGGAGTAAGGAAACACAGTGGGCTATGTAGAACTAACAGGAGTGTTGTTTTAGTTAACTGAAACTAAAAACAAAACAACTAAAACTGAAACAAGTCTGACATTTCATGTCTAAAAAACCAGCCGGACACCTTTCCCATACAATACACACAACTCAGCTTAGGCCAAGCTATTAAACTACAGCTGTAGAATCGGAGATACTACATTCTTAGAGTGATACAGCGAAAGTGCTGACTCAGCAGTTTCGTCATGTGCCTCCAGTTAGTAGCTATATGCCAAGAAACCAGGATCTTTACGGATACCTACCACATTTTCGCCATCTAGGCAACACAAAACTACCTTCATTTGCTGTAGCTTGGCCTGCAAACCTCCAAAAGCTGCTATACACTGCAGTTGCATAGTAACGTATGACGTAATATATTGTGCACGTGATAAGTGCAGACGCATAAACAGACAAACAGACAAACAAACAAACAGACAAACAGACAAACAGACAAACCAACAAACAGATGCGAAAAACGTAAAGCAATCTTAGTACCAGCCGTTTACGTGCTGTGCGCGCTCCGGCTGGTAAAAAATCAAACTATTTCATAATCACTATTATGCATCTTTTCAAGTGGATAATGACATAAGTTGATCACGTGACTTCAGCTACCAGGCCCTGTGACTTTCCTTTACGCAACCAAGAAAGTCACGGGCCTGGGAACAAGGCTACTAGCCTGCCACATGTATGGCTACACACCATCCAATCCTCTTTCGGGCACTTCAATAGGCTCTGCCATCCTCTCCACGAGGAAATTAGCCTCCACGCCCTCGTGATCAGAGTAAGGGAAGCTCTTTCCTGGAATGTGTCCTGAGAGGGATAGCCGTCGGTGCTGAAGGAAAGAGGGAGGGGTGAGAGAGGGGAGGGGAGGGGAGGGGAGGGGAGGGGAGGGGAGGGGAGGGGAGGGGAGGGGAGGGGAGGGGAGGGGAGGGGAGGGGAGGGGAGGGGAGGGGAGGGGAAGGGGAAGAGGGGAGGGGAAGGGGAAGAGGGGAGGGGAAGGGGAAGAGAGGAAGGGGAGGGGAGGGAGGAGAGGAGGGGAGGGTACCATAAACTGATTAAATTAATGACACTCAAAACAAGTTTGTGTACAATGTACATGGACATGTAGCTCTACTACACATACATGTACATGTACCTTTCGATCATCATCCGCTCAAGTGTGATCTGATCACATGAGAAAGTTAATACCAGGCGCTCACAGTAGAGCTATATAGTGAAATGTGCATGTGGGTCCGAGCGAGCCTAGGACTGTGAGCTGCAACATTGCTCTCAACACTCACTGGTAACTATCCTCAGTTTGATATACACTAGCGCCTTCCTACTGACCTGCGCTCACAGTAGAGCTAGTGAAATGTGCATGTGGGTCCGAGCGAGCCTAGGACTGTGAGCTGCAACATTGCTCTCAACACTATCCTCAGTTTGATACACACTAGCGCCTTCCTACTGACCTGCAGTGACAGCGAGTGCTGGGGGCAGTACTCATCCGAGTACATGATAAAGTCGATTCTCTTGGGTGTCATCCGCCTAAATATGGTAATTGAGAGTGTGTGCAGAGTTAATGTGATTTTGGAAGGATTACATGATTGTACCAAAAAATAAAATGAAGAGCCTAGCTTACAATATCCAGCTCAACACATCATTTCCGGTTAAGAACCTTGACGTGTCTAATCATGCAACCAATTTCATAATACATAAATGACTCTTTGCTGTATCCCAAATATTATATAAATCTACTCCTGAAATGAAAACACCTCTCTATACAGGACACTTGACCAGGTCCCCAAGGTGTCCACAATAGAAGAGTTCCACTGTATACAGGACACTTCACCAGACTCCCAATTAAGGTGTCCACAATATACAGGACACTTTACCAGGTCACCAAGGTGTCCACAATAGAAGCGTTCCACTGTAGTCTGGGCACTGGACTATCTAACGTGTTATACGTCTAAAATGAGGTCTGGCCACGTGAGGTTGCCTTAAATTCACACAAGCACATGCCTGAGAGTGAAGATGTTTGTTGGCAGGTCGCAAGTGTCCACTGGGTTGTCTTCGTACACATCCTAGAGGAGAGGAGGGGAGGGGAGGGGAGGGGAGGGGAGGGGAGGGGAGGGGAGGGGAAGGTAAGAAAGGAGGTACAATGTCTGTCTGTTTATCTGTCTGTCTGTCTGTCTGCCTTACTAATTAACCCTCAGTACTATCTTCTTTGAGCATCTGTATGTCTGTCTGTCTGTCTGTCTGCCTTACCAACCCTCAGTACTACACATGTATCTTCTTTGAGCATCTGTCTGTCTGTCTGTCTGTCTGTCTGTCTGTCTGTCTGCCGGTCTGTCTGCCAGCCTATATGCCTGTCTGCTGCTTATCGACTGAAGCTCACCTTGAGGTTGAGGCACTTGATCATCATGCTGTAGGCTGCGTGGCTGGGTTTGGTATTGAAGTCTCCTGTGACTATGATCATGTCGTTGCCTCTACTTCGCTCCACAAACTGCACACACTCAAAGAGCTGGCTGTCTCTACAGCGAGGGTTGACCTGTGTGTGTGTGTGTGTGTGTGCGTGTGTGTGTGTGTGTGTGTGTGTGTGTGTGTGTGTGTGTGTGTGTGTGTGTGTGTGTGTGTGTGTGTGTGTGCATGTGTGTGTGTGCAGTGTACATGTACATGTACATGTGTGTGTACGTGTGTGTGTGTGTGTGTGTGTGCATGCATGTGCATGTGTGTGTGCATGTGTGTGTGCAGTGTACAGTATGTACATGTGTGTGTGAGTGTGTGTGTGTGTGCGTGCGTGTACATGTGTGTGTGTATGTGTGCAGTGTACGGTATGTACATGTGTGTGTGTGCATGTGGTGTGTGTGTGTGTGCATGTGCGCGAGCGTGTGTGTACATGTATGTGTGAGTGTGTGAGTGACGTGTGTGCAAATACAATAGCATAGGATGTACATGTACAACAGCAACTCTATAGTGTACGTTGGATTGTTCCTGAACCAACTAATTTTAGTGAATATACAAACAATACTGGAGCAGAGCTTAGTGTTCAAGACCGAAAAAGCTGTTGTATATTTATGTCTATAACTCGCTCATACTACATGTATCTCTGAAGGTTGATGGTACCCTTTTTAGGGTTAAATTTTGCTTTTGGAGGGAAGGGGGGTTCACACGAGGTCATAAATGGTTCACATCGGTCTGTATAAGGCTACGCAGGATCACTGTCATCCTTGTCGTGTAAGTATCCATGCTATTGCTAGCTTCGGTCCCAGGCTCTCATCCAGCTTTTCGTACTGCAAGCGACGAAAAGCTGGATGAGAGCCTGGGACCGAGGCTATGCTATTGCATGGTGATTGACAAATGTCAACTATGGCAACATTCCCAAATGAACTTCAACCTCTATGATCCAGGCAGGTTCTCTCCCACGACTCAAGCTCTACTGCTCGAGCGTTAAACGAAATCAGAACTTTGGAGATGTGCACAAAAAAAAATCCCGGTGAATTTTTCAGCAATACTTTGCAACTGCATTCAATGAAATTTCTCCCCTCCGAAGATCTCCCACAATACGGTATGAGAATTACATGCTACTGTTCTAGCCCTATAATGACCTCGCCCCCACTATAATGTCCAGGGATGCCAACAATGTATTGTTGGGGGGTGGGGTTAGGGTTAAGATCAGGGTTAAAGTTCAAAAGGAAATTCAAAGGGAAAATCAAAGGTACTACGTACTAAGCCTTAGGTGGCATCCCTGGACTAATTTATTGAGCTAGACCCTCCAAAGCGCAGAAGAGGGTCTAGCTCGATAGACTACCCTGGACAGTACTTGTTCTAGCACACTGACACTCACGTGTAGGGTATAAACAACGACGTTTCCTACGGGTGTTTGGATCCGACAGCCGAGGATCCCCTTGCCAGCGAATATCTCTCCATCGGTGAAATCGGAGATGCCTCCAGTGACGGAGAACTGGTGGGTGAAAGCGGTCATGGTGGGATAGCGGGAGAAGATGCAGAGACCACTGCCGATGATAGCACTGTGTGTGTGTGTGTGTGTGTGTGTGTGTGCGTGTGTGTATGTGTGTGTGTGTGTGTGCATGTGTGTGTGTGAGTGAGTGTATGTGTGTGTGTGTGATGTGAGTATGTGCGTGTGTGCGGAGATTAGGACAACTGTCGGCAGAGTAAACTGGAGCAATGGATCCCTTATTGCCATTCTGTCAGTCTCATGTATGTGGTTAATTGGGCCCATCTCCTAAACACTATAGGTGCTGCACCCAAACTTAGCCTTGATCAGACTGCCACCCCGGTACATGTACATGTAATTAAACCACCAATTATAAAGACTCAGAACTGGAAACTAAGTATATGGAGTCACGTTGCAAACTCTTTGAGGTGATAAGCTTTCTGAGGGAGTAAAAACAGGTACAGGTAGTTAGATAGGATCAAGTGAGTTGTAATTACATGCACGTATATACAGAGGAACCCCTCTATTGTGGACACCTCGGGGACCTGGTGAGGTGTCCTGTATAGAGAGGTGTCCTCATTTCAGGGGTATATTTTCATTAAGAAAGCATATTTGGGACACAGCAAAGTGTCCTTAATACAGAGGTGTCCTTTTTTCAGGGGTGTCCTTTAAGAGGGGTTCCACTGTACATGAATCACCTTGATCCAAATGTTTGCAATCGGTGAAAGCAGCAACAGTATAGCTACACCTCAAGCATTAAAGCAAGGGCTTCTGTAATTCCGTCCAGGAAGAGCAGGAGTGTTTGGTGGAGGTCAACAAGGTATGTAATGGACTTGATTAGGCCATTCTCAACTAACAATAGGAACATAATAACATTGTGTATGCAACATGCACCTGAGTCTCCAAGTATCTGTCTTATGTTTCACAACTACATTGAAACATCTGTTTACATGTACTTATTATGTCCTCTAAACTAGGCATACAGCTGTGTGTACAATGTGTACAAGCTGCCTACAGGTGTATTTTCCTGTAATAGTCAAGAGTTATTGGGAGAGCCTGAGTGAGCCCCATGCACACTAGTGCTTTCATTTGAGAATTTGTGTGTGTACATGCAAACGTACATACATGTATGCACATAATTATTTATACTGCACATCGTTTGCATCCATGATCCAATGCAACATTTTCTCAGCCTACATATCGCATATCCATGAATCTCTTCAACGTTCGAAACTGTTTTCATCACGTGGCTTATGCTGCCTGCATGCCCGGTTACAGCAAGAAAGGGAGGCTATCACTAGGCTATAGCGGGAGAGAAGGATCAGGCTTCAGTGATGCTGAGAGTACAGGCCACCAATAAGCTACATGTACACGAGGGTATAGGACTGCAGCTAGGTGAACTAATCACCAAATTATGCATTCCAGTTCACAGATTGTAGACCGGCAAGCCCTGACCACACGGTAACGGGTTAGCAATGTCTCAAGCTCACCCATAATGCTTTGCATTCACCTAGATACATGTATAATATAATCACAGCAACTGTCATGCACCTACCGTATACATACATGTACATGTATGCACCTACCGTATACATACATGTACATGTATGCACCTACCGTATACATACATGTACATGTATGTGTATTTATGACTTCCTCGCAAATTAAAGCTACAAACAACCCACCAAATAGGGTAGTGAGGCTAACAGCCCTAAAAAAGTGGACTTCCTGTGTTAATAGACTGCGTTGCCAACATGGCTTCACTTACACCACTGATCAACTGCTCCTACATGTACATGTACGGCAGCCTCTTTCCCTTGCAGGCCCACAACTCTTTCGGTTGCACACAGTGCCTGGTATCTAAAGTCACGTGATCAACTTACGTCACTACCAGGAACGCGGGGTATGTCTCTGCTAGAGACTTCTAGTTAGGATAGGCTGTCAGATTCAACGGCTAGCAGTTACAGTCAACTCTTATTTGCCTATTGCACTGAATAACAAACCTCCCTACAGTATCCATTTATATTTGAGACTACTTTTTGAATTTTGGACAAGATGATATCCTACAGCACCAGACCCTCATTCACTACAGGAGGGTGAGGAGGTCTGGGCACGAGACTAGAAGGAAGGAATCAAAGGCTGTAGGGGAAGGGGGTGGAGTTTAATAACTAACCTGTGAAAATAATGAGAGTACGGCAGTGAATCCTGCAACCTCTGAGCGAGGAAGCTGAAGTCATCATCTTTCCATACCTAAGGGGGAGGATTAGGGGAAGGATTGAAAGGACAAATGAACATACATACGTATAACAAGGGAAATTGCTTCAAGATAGGCGATGGGGTTTCATCAAATGCACAGCTTTGAACGTACACGTATACACCCAGGCCTTCACATGAAGAGAGAGTTTCTTTGGTTTTTTTTTTAGGCCTGGGTATGAGGCTACTACCAAGCTGCATTAAAAAAATAAACAATTAAGTACATGTACATGTACATTAAGCTGCTCATGGGGGAGGGGGGAAGACTAATGAAAAATAAAATCTGGTACAAGAGAAAGTTGTGGTTTATACATATACAGGTAATTACGATTGTATAACTCTGATCATGACACACAGTATATGCAGTCTCACGATCGATACCTCTTGCAGTGCCACGATATCATAGTCCTTCAGTTCCTCAGCAATGTAGCCCAGCCTCTCTCTAATGTGCTTCGCAAGGATGTGGAGGCCCCTGGAAGGATCCCAACAAATCAGGAACATAGCTACGTGTAGCTAGGTACAGGAGGGTCCCTAGCGCAAGCACTATAATCAATGTACAGCATCTTCCCAAGATGCTACTTTTTAGCTAGCCTCGTTCCCAGGCCCACCTGGGCAGTAAAGCCTGGGAACGAAGCTAGCGTTTAGCCTCGTTCCCAGGCCCGTGACTTTTTAGGTTGCACGAAGAAAAGGGTCTAATATTTAAAGTCACGTGATCATCAATTTTCACTTCGAAAGACGGCTGCGTTTCTCTACAGTAATTTACTAGAGACATTCTTTCATCGGTCAGTTTATGGCACAAAAGGACTATAAAGAAAACCTACAAGAGGTGTAGATTTGCTACCTTCACTCGTCTGAGAATTGCAAGTGTACTCACCCATACTCATAATTACCTGTCTACTACTAGTCTACTCTTGGCCTCGCTCACATGATTTTTAGATCTCAGGCCTTGTGAAAACTTTTGTTCAACAGAAAAAGTCGCGGACCTGGGAACGAGGCTAGCTAGCTAGTTCAAGCCTGAAAAGTATGAGGTCTAGGAGGGAGGGGCTAAAAGGAGACATTTATTTACAACTCAATGGTGTGGGATTGCAAATCATAACAGAAGCAGCTAACCTATGAAACTGACGTTGTTGATGTAAAGTTTAATTTGATATAGTGACTTTTGTAAACCTAACAGTAATGCATTCAGATACAATTTAAACAGAAACTTACCACTATTAGTTTCACAAGGAACTGTATAATTACTATATTGCAATTGGCATTGATAACACCTAGCTATAATTGAGCAACATTTCACATACATACGCACATTAATGATCTCATACACTTCCACCAAAGGATTCTCTCGATCTGTTTTACAGTCCCTATAACTGGCACAAGTGACTATTAGCTGCTTACCCCAACACAAATCTTTGCAGTCACGAACGCTATGGTGACAGCATTGCCAGCCAAAAATGTAAACAAATACTTAAGCGAGCTATTATCAACAAACTCTAACAGAAACCCTGAGGGCTTCAAAAAAGTGCCTCAAATGGGCTTTAATAGCTTACACTATGATTTATAACCTGGAGAAGACACTGTGTCTCTGAAGAGCTACTGTATTAGGTATAGTTGAACATGAGGTGTCAGGGCTGAAGTGCATTTTAATTCTACCTGCATAAGCTTCCTGTGTACTGTAGGTCATATCCTTTTCTAGACTTCCTGGGTTGAAACCAAAAAGTTGCCAACCACATGGGGTGCAGCTTCATGAGTAAATTAAGCCCCTTTGGGTGCAAAGGTCTTAATTGACTCACCTGACCAAGATCTGAATCAGATAATGGATTTCCACCCCCTTAGAAAATACAGCTGACCTACAATAATTATGTTCCACACATTGCACTGACTCGACTGTTAACCAAAACCTCTAGGCATTATGGTTATATACATGTACATGCATGTGCAATAATTACCCCGCGCATAATAAGAGGAATAAAGCAATTGATAATCCATCTGTGTGCCTGTCCAATAAACCCACGATTTACAGGGTTAAATAATCGCTAAACCTGACCAGAAATCTATGTGCCTGATAGTGACAAAAGTGTTTCTATTCTCAGCATTTCCAGCTCTTTCTTATTCAACACAGAACATAGATTTCTCAATGTGGTCTGCCATTTTATGAACTCAAATACGACAGAGGGTGGGCATATGCGGTCTCAGGACACGTGTCCATAGCCTCGGTCCCAGGCTCTCATCCAGCTTTTTGGCACTTTTCGTACTGTAAGCAACGAAAAGCTTGATGAGAGCCTGGGACCAAGGCGAACGTGTCCATACTGGAGTATACGCAGAGAAGCATCTGTGTCATTACTACGGCAATCAGCCATGTCATACCCACAGCTTGAATACAAAGACAATACACAAGCATGATATACGAGTCTTTCACGCTTTACAGAGCCCAGGATATGTCTCTGCTAGAGACATCCAGTTTACACATGGTTTGAAGGGGGGAGGCAAATAACAGACTGAAATTGGCCGTCATTCGATAGAAGATTGTTAAAATCCTACGGTCACCTGGGATAAATGGCACCACAAGAACTACACCCACCGTGACCCACGGATTAGGCTACACAATTCTTAATTTCATGATTCTCGTTGTGATGTCTTCCCCAGACTTGTACCAATAGTGCCAGCAAAGTACATAGCAAGGCCACGCACACAATGGGCTATTCCTCAACATGCTCTTGTACGTAAATCACTTGCCTTACTGTCTACATTGGCCTCTTCATGTGAAACTAATAGTTTCATAGCTAGATATAGAGTCCTTCTACTCTACTATCTATGGTCTTTTCAATTGGTGAAACTATAAACCAGGAGTTTATTGCCGAAGAGTTTAATAGTAGGCAGCTATAGAACATGATGGGCCCTTCCACTCACTCACCAAACGTTCAAAGTCAGTACTTTTAGCCTCAACGCCATCTCCAGATCCGATTGACGCACACGTACACAATATTACGTAAAATTACGTAAACAGTGACGTAAGTAGTTAAACCCAGGACGGAACGAAGGGCTTAGCATGGGACCATGTGAGAATGGGATATGGGAAGCGGACCCAGAGCGTGCGCAGTACCAAAGGCCTAATATTGATTCCAGCCTTTGTAGATGTCCACGTCATCTCCCCGCTACAGCAGTTGACCTTTGCTGAGGCATCCTCCATCCCAGGCCATGCACTACTGGTGGGGACTCGACGAAAGCTAGCCTCTAACCTGTCGGCCTGCCGGGCTATGGGAGCCGAGTGCATCCCCTTAGTGGCAGAGACCTTGGGTGGTCTGTCAGAAGATGCCATCAGGGCCATTGGGCATGCCATTGGCATCCGCTCTTGTTCCCCCGACCCCTCCACCTCCACCAAGCACCTTTTCAGCAGGACCGCCATTGCCCTGTAGCTACACCGTCACCTGACTCTACCCCCTTCCCTTGACAGTGTAATTTGACTGGTGTGTCCTAGCTGGGAACCTGTTTTTGCCTTGTGTCTGTGTATATTGTATAGTATTGTATTGTATTGTACTGTAGTGTATTGTATTACATATCGTTTCGCGGTTTTTTTCATTGATTTTTAATATTACGTATATAGAGTGTACGTGCCATCCCTACCTAGTCTACCGACTCTCTGACACGGCAGGAGATCAGTTAGCGAAGTAGAAGCCATGCAGATGAACTGTCTCCCTGAGAGCTTGGACGATTGAAATTAACCTTCCCAGGAAATTTGATAGTAGCCAAGAATATTAAAATTAATGATAAGTTATAGTTACGGATTGTACGTACCTCCGCCCATTATTGGGCGTGATATGTGCTATTGGTGGGTACACAAAGGGACGGGCACACCTCACTTAAACCCAAACCGGGAAACATCTTCACTCTGCAAACATGCAAACCAGCTGGCAGACAGTTGAGGTCAGGTAGCTAGCCAACTGGCTCAGAGAGTAAGCTCCTGCTATCTGTGAGGTACCAACCAGTCTCTCCCACCAGACAAATAAAGATGCGACCAGCTAGGCAGAGGGTAAGCCGCTGCTGGTTCAGAACGGCACCGCGAAAATTATACATGTAGGCTTGCGCGAAGTTCTGATACTGTAGTCACTATCAGGCCTCGAGTATGAATGCTATCACCTGGCATACATACATTTGTGTAGTGAGTGAGTTAATTATTCATTATATTTATGGTGCACGTGCAGGCAGCTAGTCTACACAGCTCTATATAATAGCTATCGAGCTAGATCCTCCCTCGCTCCCGGGATCCCCGCCGCAAAACGAGGAAGGGTACGGGTCTAGCTTATTCATGACTATAGCTGACCAATCAGATTTAGTAGCTGATTTCAGCCATTACAGCACACAGCTCAGATGCACGTGCATGGTGCGCCCTGCACGTACCTAGTACCTGTACCTGACGACATCGACAATACATGTATAATTATGTATGGTCCTAACGCGCGTGCTAAGTTGCTACAACAGCTGTGAACAAGATCTGAGACACGTCGCGCTCACTCAGGCTGACAGGTATGTATTCTACGTTGGATGTTTACTTCATTACCTTTTTGTATGTTACAGTATCGGTGCTTCATTTGGGCGAGTAATACTGTGCCGTATACAGACACTTCAACGTACATATAAATTACATGTATATATATATATTATGCGCACTTGAAGCAAATGAACTGTCACTGGAATTTTGGTCCTGGAAAAAATGGTCCTAGGACCAAAATTTCCGCTGGAAAAATTGGTCCCCCAGACTATTTTTTCCGGCAAAATTGGTCCTACCCTGAAAATTTTGGTCCGCCCATCAAACTTCCAGCAGAGTTGGTCTTACCTTGAAAATTTGCTTATACATGACATTGTATGTCGGTATGTATGTATGGCATAGTTAATATCAACCTTTAGTTTAACCATTAGGCAGTTTATTACAAAGGTATGAGACAGTGTCTCAGTCACAGGCACCGATATCCTACAAACTGATTCAGTATAGCTACACCGGGACTTTGTCTACTGACTGTAGAGTCGATTCTGTGGCAAATCTCAATCAGCTTGCATGCTGTATATGGAATCATTGACATCTTCCTTCTCTCGAAGCAGTTCCACAGATGGTGAAGCATTTTCTCTTGGTCGAAGTGGTACTGACCTGGGAGCTACAAAATGTATAGATCTAGCTATACGCTCACGGCATGCTTACGACGAAGCTATTGACGGTAGGCGTAGGCTATGACAACAAACAAGCCAATACAATATACTCAATCATGTAGCCATCCACCTTAGTGTAGTAGTTCACTCTATCAAGCGTTAAATACAGTAGCAGGCAGAATTCGCTTATGGCGCAGGTCGGATCATTATTTTCACGGGGGGACCAAAATTTTCAGGAAAAAATGGTCCGCCCGGACCGATATTCCGGAAATTTTGGTCCCCCGGACCAATTTTTCCGCCGGACCAAAATTTCCGTGACAGAACTTATACAATATGTACGTAGTTTTACGTGCGTGATTGCGCGGAACCTAATGTTTTAGAGGTTTGTATCCGGTAAATCGGTTATGACAACTTATAGCCATTAGTGACACAGCAAGCATGTGATGTAAAGTATTGCATGGATGAAACGTGTCTAGATTTAATAGGCGCTCTGTATGCATTATCACACATCTCTTCTCAGTAAGAAGAGATGCAGGTGTAATTAACGTTCACATTGAATAGTTGCAGGTGGTCATGCCTGGGAGCTATTATGCTACACAACAATAGCCATGTACTAGTCAACAGGTTTACATGTCTGTCATGTAGCAACCTCAATGCCTATACAATTTCACAGTTGTACAAGTGTAATGGAAGCTGTAGCTCAAAAGATAATGCTCCCCATAGATATACTGCCTTAGCACTAGCGCTAGCGCTATACCTCTGCATCTTAGCACTTCTTGCATGCAGTAATTACTATGATAGCTTAGCAGCTAGCTATAACGAGAGTATATGCCAGTGTTATATGAACTTTTATAGATCTACAATTTAGCTATAAATATTACAGTAGCTGGCTAACAACTCTCATGCAGGTGCTGATGAAACTACAAGGCTTAATGGCTGTCTTATCAGCTTTGCTGATATTAATTTTCCTTGGCTTCACCTGGATACCATCAAAGAAAAGACCAATTGCAACTCAGGGCAGATTTCATCCATCATACAAAGCAGGTATTATTATTGTGCTGTGATAACAATTTTTTAAAGTATAATAAAGGCAAAGCCCGTTTTATTAAACTCTACTGACTGTGTCCTTCACGATGGGGGAAGAAATTGTATAGTCTTTTGCTTATAGTATAGATTTTGCATTGTTAAATTTACACTCATGAACTCCTCTTGGTAAGGAAAATGTATGCGTGCATGATTCTGGGATATCTATAATAGCCGTGAAAGCTATAGCATCTGTATGAACACAGAATCTGGTAACCAATTTTACACATGTACAGTGGAACCTCCCATAACATACCCTCCCACCAGCAGACAACCTCTCTATTAGGACAGCAGCTGTGGCACTGAGTGAAATTACTATAATACTAGTTTAAGAAACCTCCCACGAGCAGACGCTTCTTGATTCCGGACAGCGGACAGACTGCATGCTCCGGACTGCAAAAATCTGTTAAAAACTGCCTCTCAAATAGGAAGCCACACCCATCGTTCGTGCATAAACAAAACCACACCCCATCCTTCATGCATAATACTTGATACGTATTAGCTAGTTGATCTAGATCTAGTCCCTTAGTTAGACGTGCTGACCAGTCGTTTGGCTTCCAGCGAGGCTACTAAGAGTCTTGTTCCTTGAGCTTTTCTATGCAGGGCTTGGGCCAGTAGAGTGAGTACACACATACGGTATCTTGAGTCCATATCCATATGCTGTCTGCAAGTGTAGAGATGTTGCCACAGTTCAAACCACTCTGGACAATTACTTTGGTCAATACTGACGTCGTGTCCCTCGTATTTGTTATACCACTCAATGTTAATGTTGTCCCTGGGGGGGGAGGGGGGGGGGGGGGCAGTGATTACAAGAATTATTACGTTCTCAACAGCATAGTAATGTATTCCTGGTAGATACGGACATGCTTTATGCTTTAATACATGTTTGGTAGGCATTCGAGTGCTCGATGTGGCTAGAAATAGCAAATTGAGTCGAATCTCCCACCAGAGGACATGCAACGTCCGTATATATAAAGACAGAAGCCTTGCTCCCAAAGTGTCCGTTATTCGGAGGTTCCACTGTACATACGCTGCTTTTGTTTCTGAGCATAACGGTAAGGTTTGGATGTTTTTCTTTTCAACCATGCATGGCCAGGAAGTGTATTATACCACCTCCATCATAGCAGGTGCAATGATATACATCACTGAATTATACATGCACTTGAATGGACCATAGATACTACTATCTATGATTGGACATGGTTCATAATTATAGTGTATTAATAATTTTGATGATTTGATGTCATGCACTTGCATATAATGCATAAATGTAGCTTTATTGTTTTGTACACAAACGCACATGAATAAACACATCCTTCCTTAATTAGCTCTCCCATCAGAAAACACACAAAATTCGTCCAATGGAAGCACACTGATCGTGAGTCAGACACTGGTCAACAACTCTACCACTGCTCACAGCCTCAGAAATATATTCAATATTCCTTTCATGGGAAACTACAACTGTAGTGATGACATTTGTTCTCAGTTTCTGAAATCTGCTGGAAAATACAAATGTGAGGCCAAGCTTCAGATCCTTTTGAATATTGAAAAGCTTCAAAGGAACAATGGAAGCTGCCATTTCATGAATGGATCTCATCGAGCGCCAGTTGGATTGATCAGCTTACCTGGCAGTGGCAACACATGGGTGAGAGGCCTACTGGAGCAAGCAACTGGCATATGTACAGGTGAGGCAGGGATGTGGGAAGAGTAATTATTACAGACCTGACAACTATGAACTGCATGCATGCTTACACACTCAGTGTTAATTTAGAGGCTCCCCCCTCCAACCCTCTTCCCCAAACTCATACTTCCTGGTAGCAACGAGCCTTTTCCTGAACTTTTGAACTTACCCCTAGGCTTCCCAAACTTGAGAATATGTATTGTAATTGCTGCGCAAATATACTTGTAAGATGTCACGTGGTACTGGTAGTCTCGGCCCCAGACCCTCCCTGCACTCGCACTTCCTTCCGTTTTTTTTTATGAGTGCAGGGAGGGTTTGGGACCGAGACTAGTGGTACTGGAAACCATACCCAGGAAACATGTATAATATTCATGCACACAGCTCAGCATTAATTGTGAGAACATAAACATATGTCAAAGCATGTATTAGGCTCTTGTGTAGAGACAAAGCACTAAATCCATAACAATCATATGTTTCTTGAAGTAGCACAAATGCAGCATGTATTGGGGAAGTGGTTACTCTTCTGTGCTGCTGTATTCACGATCAAAATTGATATGCATACCATAATCGACAATCTCCCGAGATTGTGCCTCTACATCACTCCGTGCAAAATCTGGATTACTAGTATAAACATAAAACTGTTCTACTGCCTCTGCAATAAATTTTTCCATGTGATCTAGAACAACCTCCAATGCTTCTTCTGTGCAGCCACATGGCACGGCAGTGTTCTCACCAGGATTGACGGTCTGAAGGGCACATTTTAGCGGATCAGCTGCATGTGCACGCAGCGCGGAAAAATGTTTACCCTATTTACCCTGTAAAATGTTACTGCTGTCAGCATTTCTACATTAATTTATTTAGTCAGACCAGTCAGACAGTTCAAGTGGTGTTAAAACACCAGGAGTAGTTCAAGTGGCTGCAAAAACACCAAAGGGCATATTTTGGTTTTGCGGCAGCCCCAAAGGGCACTGTGCCCTTTGGTATAGGCCTAGTGAGAACACTGTGGCACGGGTCACTGCATGAGGTCACAGGGTTAGCAACTTGAGGTTGTCGATAGTGTAGTTGAGTGTAAGGCGCGAAAAAACTTGTCTACTGTCTAAGCATGCCGTTTGTGTGACACTATAACTCATTTTGTGTGCTACATACTGATATTTGTAAGATCATGTACCCTATGCCACCATGGCATGTAATGGTGGCAATGGCTGTGAATGGGTTGACCTAACCCCTTCATCAGTTTCCTCCACTTATGACCCCTGGCCCCGGGACCTGTATAGAGAGTGCTAGGTCTCTACTATCTTATCATATTGATGTGGCAAAATTATGCTGTCTCATATTAGGCGCTGTATATTGTGATGGGGGGCTGAAGAAGGGTGGGTTCACTGGAGAGGGATTTCATAGTGGAGTGGTGCTTGCTGTGAAGGACCATAACCCACGTATTGTGTGGAAGGATGAACTACACCAAGGAGGGGTAAGTATATCAGAGTACATGCTGTGACTGTAACAATGGTATAAGTTAGAATTCTAAAATTAATTATCACATGCCTATACGTATATATATCTTCAGGAAGAACAGCTTGCACGAGTGGTGTACATGTCCAAGAGAACATCATGTTTCCACTGCATGTGCAAAGTGTTTTAGCCCTGCACAATGGCATGCATGATCAGGGTCTGAGGCCAACATATATTATTTCTCTGCCCACTGTCAGACCGGCCCACCATGGGGTGCTGTCATTCTCATAATTAGAAATCCTCTGGATGCAATGGTAGCAGAATGGAATAGAGAAAAGGGTCACGGTCATGTTGCCGCCGTTGGCACTAACTATTTTGGTAAGCCATCTACTTGTACATGTCCACTTTGTAATTGTAATTGTAATTTCATACATTATTACGTAATTCTTCTTATGGCTTGTTAAATCGAGAACAAAATTATATTGTGCTAGAGCTCACAAGCTAGCGTCATATCAATCCTTCTGTTAATTTACATGCATAATGCAGATGCTTTTAATGGAATAGCAAATTAAGGCCACCCTCAACGTTCTGTTGAGATAAGCATTCACTATATATAGCCAGTTTGCAATTGTGGAAACCAAAACTGAAGCCGTTCAGTGTTTTTTGATATAATCATTGCAAAAGTACTTCAGAATACCAAACTTGTAGAAAGCCTGCATTCCACATAGCCTGTATTACATAATTCCATTCGTGTTTTGATAATCATTGCAAAAGTAGAAAGCCTGCATTCTGCATACCCTGTATTGCATAATTCCATTCATGCATAAAAGACAATACGTAGCTATACAATATATTACTCCTTAATGGAAACTTGCTATATCATGCATACCGTAACAATGTGAATGTTTTTGTTCTTCATTTTTTGGTAAAGTGCTTTTTCTGTAACTTGTGGAAACTCACTATATCATACCGTAACAATACACGTTGTCCACTGCAGGAAGTGATGAGGCCTGGGGAAAGTTTTTAAGAAAAAGTGTTAATAAATGGAAGCAATATTTTGTATCTTTGGTACGAAATGGGATTCAAGTGAACCGACCCTTTCTAATCACAAGATATGAAGACATCAAATCCGACACACTTTCCGAAGTAAAGAAGATGATGAACTTTCTAAATGTTCCCGTTTCTGATCACCTTCTGAAAACTAGAATGTCAACAGGTTATGAGAAATTTCACCGGTCACACCCGCAAGAATTCAAGTATTACACTCCTGAGCAAAAACTGCAGGTGGTAGCAGTTGTGAAGGAAGTTATAGATATGCTACAGAAAGAGTACAACAACACTTTTGGAATCGCAGATTACATATAATATTTTACTCAGCCAGCTTATCACAACAGTGTCGCTCTTCACTGTAAATCTGAGTTGACATCAATATTATATTCTATAGCTACGCAATTACGACGCATACATACACAATTACATAAACAGTGATCTAGTACAGTGGCAGTAGCTGTCACGTGATCGGAGTACTGCATTGGCAATTGGCCGGCCGCGCACGCGCGCAAAGGTGCTATAGTAACATTTATGTCGCAGGCAGTCGGCTAGTCTATCAAGCTAGATCTTCCCTCGCCCCCCGCCTGAAACGAGGGAGGGTTTAGGTTATTAGTATTCATGACTAGCTGACCAATCAGATTTACCTCATTTCAGCTAGCTCGCAGCACGTGGTGCGTGCTGCGGATTAATTAAATACCTGCTAAATACTTGTGGTAGCTAGGATCTATGAATACTAATCTGCTAGACCTTTGCGTTGGGGCGGGTCTAGTTCGATAGAATATCAGTTGGCAGTGTCAGAGACGCGTCGACACTCGGGCTCACTCAGGCTGACAGGTCTGTATGTAATCTGCGCTAGATGTTTACTTCATTACCTTTTTGTATGATTGGTGCTTTATTTAGGCGAGTTATATTGTGTATACATATGGAAGCTGCATACAGAGGTTTGCAAGTTGGTTTTTCACAGGAGAGGGCAAATAGGCAGTAGCTCTTGAGAAGTTATTACTTAGGTTAGGCTGTCAGAATCAAAGGCTAACAGTTTGCAGTTACTACAGTATATATTTGCTATTGCACTGGACCACCAACCCGCAAACCTCTGTACATATGGTGCAATATTTGCATGTATATACGTGCTTGAAGCGACTGAACGTATACATGTACGTAGTTATCTATGAGTGATTGCATGGAACCCAGAGGAGGTTGGACACGGTCATGTGACATACGCGCGTACGCGATTCTCTATGGAGATTTCTGTATAAAAAGCGCTAAAAAGTTTTCTCGTTAGTCTTTAAGCGTATTCCCAAGGAATAGACATCTTTCGAAAGCTCTCCCGAAGTAGATTCAGAATATCTCGCCAACCCCGTTCAACCCCCGGGTCATTGCAGAGCTTAGTCTCGCGTGCCAGCCCCTCGCATGAAAGTAGGGTCTGGTGTGGTCACGATACGGCAGTTGTGACAGCGGAATGCAATTACTACGCAGCGCTTACACAGTGTGGTCAGATAATTAAGTGTTGTGAGATAATTAATTAAGTGCTGTAGGTAGAGCAACGAATACATCCTTCCCGCTAACGAAGGCAAGTATGGCTTGTTCTTGTTCGGGTTTCAGCTCGGAATAACCAAGCGAAGTCGCTGCTCGACCAACAATCTCTGGTATATCGCTAGTTGTCGCCATCACTGAAAAGTTAAGTGAGTGCGAAATAGTTTCTACGTGAGTTATGATGTCATACAGTAAACAACGAATCTGATTGGCTCCGCCCGGATCTTGGCGTTGTCACAACTGCCGTATCGTGACCACACCAGACCCTACTTTCATGCGAGGGGCTGGCACGCGAGACTATGCAGAGCTACGGTCGTTTGAATATCTAGCTATCGGCAAGGCGAGACTACATACTGGATTCTATCTAGTAACGGAAAGATGCTGCCCGTATAGGTCCGTTCCAGCAATCTACAGGCTATTGCAGCTTTATAACGAGCTATGCTTACCTGCTCAGTGAGCTAATTGCATGCTAGAACGCAACGTGGAATGTAATAAAGTGCAGCAAAAGGCACGTGACCACGCACGTTTATGAATGCGTGTCCAACCTCCTCTGCATGGAACCTAATGTCTAATATAAGAGGTCTGTGACCGGTTATGACAACTTTGCCATTTATTTAGCGACACAGCATGTATGCATATGTGCACGTAGCACTGCATGGGTGAAACGTGCCTAGCTTAGGCTCTCTGTATGCATCACTTCTGATTCACTTTGAATAGTTACATTGGTCATGCCTGAGTGCTCATGTTATATCACTGCAAAAAATGTGCAGTAGCTGAGTAAGAGTATAATTATTATGTATTAGACCTCAGAAAGACTCCCATGATATACATGTATCAAATTTTGTTGTAACAAAACACCAATTTGTGGTCTAACTCCTACCTATACATACCTAGACAATAACACATGAATATTGGTTCAGTTCCACCCCTTATCTGCATGGTGGGAGTGTGCAATAACAAAGGAATTCTGGGTATGCAATAACTAATGAACATGCATATAGCTGGCAATATTCGATCAGACACCATTAACCAAGCTTGGTTGCCTTAGTTGTAAATCATGGGTTGTACACCTCATATTCCCGCTTGACTATCTAAAGGCACAGCCATGGCAGGAGCATCCAGTAACACGTGAATATTGGTGGAGTTCTGCTTCTAATCTGCATGGCATGAGCATGCAATAACACAATGTCATGTTGCACACTCCAGCCATGCATGTAAGGGGCGGAACTGAACCAGTAATCATGCATGATGTGTCATTGATACCCAGAATTCACACGAATTTTGGTCGATTTCTGCTCCTTATCTTCATGGCATCACAGCTAAACAAAAATGGTTGCTTATCCCAGCTAGTCAGTCACAGCTTCAATACTAAACTATGCATGCTTGACCAATATAAGGTCTCTGATTTCAAACAAAAGACTAAACAATTAAGTGAAGTTGTGCAGGTATACGTAGCTACATATATCATTACAGGAATCTAGAAGCGCTATAATATTCCCTTAATATAATTATCCCTTATTAATTGTAGGAGCCATAAAAGATTTGTGTTGGGCAAATATGTTCATTTTTTGGCAGTGAACTTGCAACTAAGATAATCCTAAAGCAACTCTTTCGTTTTTGCAGTGTATATACGCTACACAACAATACCCATGTACTAGGTCAACAGGTTTACATGTCTGTTATGTAGCAACCTCAATGCCTATACATTTTCATCGTTGTACATGTACAAGAAGAATAATGGAAGCTCATAGCTTGAAAGAAGCAGATCGAGGACAATGATGTCTATACTGCCTTAGCGCTGTACCTGCATCCTAGCACTTCTTGAGTGTATAAGTATAATTACGATAATAGCTTAGCAAGTAGTGAATTATTAACTATAAATTTAGCTATTATAAGTATTACAGTAGCTTGCTAACAACTCTCATGCAGGTGCTGATGAAAGTACAAGGCTTAACGGCTGTCTTATCAGCTTTGCTGATATTAATTTTCCTTGGCTTCACCTGGATACCATTACATAGTTCAATTCCAAGAAGACCAATTCCAACTCAGGACAGATTTCATCCATCATACAAAGCAGGTACGATTTTAATTGTACTGTGATGGAAATTTTCCATAATAATAATATTATGGCAAAACTCGCATTTAATTTATTGAACTCTACAAACAGTGTCCTCCACAATATGGGAAGTCATTGTAAACTCATGATTGTCTTTGCTTATATAGTATTAATTTTGCATGGTATAAGGAAAGTATATATTATAATTATGCGTAATTCTGGGTTTTATAATAACTTGTGACAGCATAATATAGCATCTGTATGAGCTAGTATAAAAGCACTTATAGTAACCAATTTTAGTTGTGGCTCTTCATAGCCTGCTTTAAATTTATTTTTGAGCATTACAGTAATTTTTTTTCCAAACATGCATGGCCGGGAGTATACCATGCACCTCCATCATATAGCAGGTGCAATGATATACATCACTGAATTGCATGTGCATGCACTTGATTGGACCATAGATACTTCTATCTATGATTGGACATGGTTCATATAATGTATAATTTTGATGATTCGATGTCCTCCTGCTATTTCCTTAGCAACATGGTAAATGTAGCTTTATTGTTTTGTACACAAACACACATGAATAAACACATCCTTCCTTAATTAGCTCTCCCATCAGAAAACACACAAAATTCATCCAATGGAAGCACACTGACCGTGAGTCAGACACTGGCCAACAACTCTACCACTGCTCACAGCCTCAGAAATAAATTCAATATTCCTTTCATGGGAAACTACAACTGTAGTGATGACATTTGTTCTCAGTTTCTGAAATCTCCTGGAAAATACATTTGTGACGCCAAGCACCCTTTGAATATCGAAAAGCTTCAACAGACCAGTGGAAGCTGCCATTTCATGAATGGGTCTTATCGAGCTCCAGTTGGATTGATCAGCCCACCTGGCAGTGGCAACACATGGGTGAGAGGCCTACTGGAGCAAGCAACTGGCATATGTACAGGTGAGGTAGGGATGTGGGAAGAGTAATTATTACAGACCTGACATCCACATGACAGCTGTGAACTGCAAGCCGTATACACAATCGGTGTTAATTTTGGAGCGTAACAGCAAGTTTTTTTCCTGAGCACAAATAAAAGCTACCCTGAATTTAAATGTGTGTGTGTGTGTGTGTGTGTGTGTGTGTGTGTGTGTGTGTGTGTGTGTGTGTGTGTGTGTGAGCCAAGACAGCCCTGGAACGGGATTACCATATTAGGCAATGTGTTACGGTACATGTCTCATCTTTTCAGAGCCATGCCTGTATGTATATTGTAAGACTGTTAAAGGGAATCTTATAACGTATCGCATAGGGACGAGGGTATAGTCCAGTATCTCCCATACCCACATGCATTGGACAATTATTATATTAAAAGTTTTAATGATGGGCTGGGATAATATAATATATGAACTTACCCCTCCCAAACTTTACAATACGCTAAAATATTATTTTGTTTCAGGAGCTGCTCAAATTGTAACAGTATTGTGCATTTCGTTCAATTTCTGCAATACGCGTAGCTACGTAGCCTGAAATTGTCATCTAAAACGACCTCCTGGACCAATGCTTCTTCTGTGGAATACCGTGTAGCCACGTGGCACGGGTCACCGAGGTCGCAGGGTTAGCAACTGGGCGTTGTCGATAGTGTAGTTGAGTGGAAGGCGTGGAAAAACATGTCTACTGTCTCTATACATGTATGTATACATACTGTTTGTGTGGCGCTATAACTCATTTTTGTGCGCTACATACCGATATTTGTAAGATCATGTACCCTATGCCGCCATGGTTTATGATGGCAACGGCGGTGAATGGGTTAATTAACTTAACCCCCTCATCAGTTTCCTCCAAAAATGACCCCTGACCCCGGGACCTGTATGGAGTGCTAGGTCTCTACTCCATATTTATGTGAGAAAATTATGCTGTCTCATATTAGGGGCTGTATATTGTGATGGGGGGCTGAAGAAGGGTGGGTTCACTGGAGAGGGATTTATGAGTGGAGTGGTGCTTGCTGTGAAGGACCACAACCCATATATTGTGTGGAAGGATGAACTACACCAAGGAGGGGTAAGTACATCAGAGTACATGCTGTGACTGTAGCAATGGTATAAATATACCAAAATTACACTCACATGCTTATACGTATAACGTTTACTTTAGAAAGAACAGCTTGGCAATGCACAAGTGGTGTGCACATCATGCATGCATGACTGCAAAGTGTTTTAGCCCTGCACAATGGCATGCATGATCAGGGTCTGAGGCCAACATATATTGTTTAATTTGTTTCTCTGCCCACTGTCAGACCGGCCCACCATGGGGTGCTGTCATTCTCATAATTAGAAATCCTCTGGATACAGTGGTAGCAGATTGGAATAGAGAACAGGGTCACAGTCATGTTTCCACTGCATGCATGACTGCAAAGTGTTTTAGCCCTGCACAATGGCATGCATGATCAGGGTCTGAGGCCAACATAATTTGGTTCTCTGCCCACTGTCAGACCGGCCCACCATGGGGTGCTGTCATTCTCATAATTAGAAATCCTCTGGATACAGTGGTAGCAGATTGGAATAGAGAACAGGGTCACAGTCATGTTGCCGCTGTGGGTGCTGATCATTTTGGTAAGCCATCTTGTACATGTCCACTTTGCAATTTCATGTATATTAGTAATTCTTATTATCATACGGCCTGTTAAACATGCATAATCATATCAATCCTTCTGTTCACATGCATAATGCTGATGCTTGTGATGGAATAGCAAAATAATGACCCAAGGCCACCCTCAACGTTCTCATCATTTATTTATAGTTGATATAAACATTCACTAGCCAGATTGCAAATGAGGAAACCAAGACTGACTCAGAGGCAAAAAGTAGCCGTATTATAGTGTTTTCTGATATAATCATTGCAAAAGTACTTTAGATTACATCATTCCATTCATGTATGTTAAAAATTCAAGATAATACATAGCTACAACACATTACCCCTTAATGGAAACTTGCTGTCATACTGTAACAGTACATTCATTGTCCACTGCAGGAACTAATGAGGCCTGGGGAAAGTTTTTAAACAACAGTATTAATAGATGGAAGCAATATTTTGTATCTTTGATGCGAAATGGGATTCAAATGAACCGACCCTTTCTAATCACAAGATATGAAGACATCAAATCCGACCCACTTTCCGAAGTAAAGAAGATGATGAACTTTCTAAAGGTTTCCGTTTCTGATCAGCTTCTGAAAACTAGAATGTCAACAGGTTATGAGAAATTTCACCGGTCACACCCGCAAGAAATCAAGTATTACACTCCTGAGCAAAAACTACAGGTGGTAGCAGTTGTGAAGGAAGTTATAGATATGCTACAGAAAGAGTACAACAACACTTTTGGAATCACAGATTACATCACATGATATTTCACTCAGCCAGCTTATCACAACAGTGTCGCTCTTCACTGTAAATCTGAGTTGAAATTGATATTATAATTATTCTACATGTATAGCTCCACAATTTAATACGACGCATACAACACACAATAATTGGGGCGAGCGTGAGCGAGCCCCACACTAGCGAGTTCAATGCAGCAATTTCTGTCTGTTTGTTTGTCTCGTACGTCATGCCGAATCTATGCAATAATTTCGATTTTTTGCGTAAATTATTTCGGAATAACCACGTGCGCTGTTCTGGACGCGATATTAAACCAAGTGTGTATCGACTCTGCCAGCATGGAGCACTGCCTGACAGGGAGAGGCTAGGCATCACGTTACATCGCTGAGAGACAATCTGCTAAAATTATATATCTGTGAAAGGCTGAGTGAGAGATTCAGGACTAGACGCTGTACTCAGACTGTTGAGCAGATGGAGGCTATAAGCTGCAGCACGACAGCGGCGCTAACTAGGCTGCAACGTGACAGGCATTTTCTGGTCCACCCTTTTTATTTTATTTTTTTTTATTTTTTTTTATTTTATAAATATTCGTTGTACCAAAAATACATGTACAACTGGGTCCAAAAATTAGCCTCGGCTAGTACTTAATTGCACCCATACACAAAATATGCATTTAAGGAATTATGAAAGCTAATTAACGATGTATAAGAACGAATACTATACGGTAGGCTATTCCACAGCTTAATAGTGCTGGGGAAGTAAGATGACATAAACTTGTAAGTGTGACCATAAAGATTACAGAAAGAAAGGTTATCAACAGAACGGGTGGGGTACCAACAAGAAACCGTTCGAGAGGTCAAGGGGGCCTCCGGGAACTCAGCCTCAGCATTGATGATTTTATATAGCAATGATAGCTTTTGAACTTTCCTCCTGGTTTGTAGGCTTGGCAAGTCAAGAGAGTTTAGCATTTCTGAGTAGTCCATGTTCCAGGTTTTCAGGCATACCCGGCTAGCGAATCTCTGCACCTTTTCTAACAGGTTGCATTCTTTTGCAGAGGAAGGATCCCATACCTGACACGCGTATTCCAAGTGAGGTCGGATGAGTGATACGTAGAGCTTCTTTAGAGTGTTTGTATCAGCACAATGATAGAATTGCCTAAACAATAATCCCACAAGCCTCCTAGCCTTGGAAGTGATAGTCTCAATATGCCGGGACCATGTAAGGTCAGAAGTGATATTTAGACCAAGGTACTTGAAGCTATCAACGAACTCAAGTGGCATTTGATTTAGTAACAGTGTGCACGGTATTGACATTTTGACCTTTTACGGGAAAGTAGCATGGCCTTACATTTCGACGGGTTGAACTTGAGTAACTTCGTAGAGCTCCATGCAGCCAGGGTGTCTACATCCTGCTGTAAAGCGAAGTAGTCTTCCTGAGAGTGGACGGCTCGGTAGAGGTTCCAAAACAAGTTTGGAACCGCTGGAAATGGTAGTATCATTGATGTCATTAAGGTACATCAGGAACAAGAGTGGTCCCAAGATGGAGCCCTGAGGGACACCCGACAGCACTGGCAGTGTTGTGGAGGAGACTCCATTTAGAACCACTGACTGCGTACGATTAGTCAGGTAGTCAGATATCCAGTTCACAATGTAGGCATTTAGACCAAGCTCTTGGAGTTTGCCCAGAAGCTTTCGATGGGGTACAGAATCGAATGCTTTAGTTAAATCGAAGAATACTGCACCAACTTCGTTACCGTCTTCCAGCATGGAACCAATCGTAGGTCGCCGATAGGAGAGCACTGGTAGTTGACTTTCCAGGCATGAAGCCCCACTGGTTTGCTGCTAGAGGGCAATTACTCACCAGGTGGTCCACTACCCTGCTGTATATGATCCTTTCCAACACTTTACTTATGATGGGCAGCAGAGATATGGGTCTATAATTCGATGGCTTGTCACCATTAGATCCTTTAGGAACTGGGACAATGTTCGATGATTTCCAGACTGAGGGTAGCCTGCCAGTTTCTATTGAGTAGTTAAAGATTTTGCACAAGACTGGTGCAATACTAGCAGCCGTTCCCTTCAGCATTCTGGCTGAGATTCCATCAGGCCTGGATGCCTTAGTAACGTCTAAGTTTACAAGAAGTTCAAAGACTTCTTGTTCAGAACAATAGAGTTCCTGGGGGCATGCAGCTGGATCTAGTCCACATGGGCAATCTTCAGCTGTGAGAGGTGGAAGAGCATTGTTGAAGCAGCTGTGAAAAAAATGGTTGAGGACATCGGCCTTTTGTTTTTCACAGACGATTGTTCTCCCATCTTGGTTGAGAACAGGGATTGACGAGGATCCTATACCATTCATCAGTTTAATAGCTCTCCAGAACTGTTAGAATTGTTTGTTGGGATATTTTCCACATACATCTTTTTAGCATTACGAATCTGGGATACGACCAGGTTACGAAGGTGTTTATATTTTGCCTTATGTACCGGGTTCCGTTTCGATTTGCGATGAAACAAGTTCTGCTTTCGAATAGCTCGACGAATACCAGCATTTACCCATGGCAGATTCCGTTTCTTGGGTAGAACTCCCTTAGGGATGTACAGTTTTCAATAATGGTCATAAACGTACTCTCCCAAAGTTGCCAAGCAGCGTCAATATTGTGACCAACCAGGAGAGCATCCCAGTCAACATTTTGTAATTCATGACAGGCTCTATCAAAGTCAGCAAGAGAATATTTCCAAATAGGTCTGGGACGGGATCTCTGAATAGTGCGTCTCCCACTGATCGTTAGTTCGACACCGTTATGATCCGAGTTGGAAAGCGGGGGAATAACATCACACTTTCGTAGTGAGTCAGGAGCAGACATGAGAGCCAGATCTATGAGTGTAGCGGTTCCACTAGGGGCCTTCGCGAAGGCTCGCCCCACTTAGTCTCGCGTGACCAGACTCTCGACTATGCCCTGCATATCACTAGTAACAAAAAAAAAAACAATTATTGTCTGGTACGGGCAGTCGCCAGTCGGCTACTCACCAGTCAGTTACTAGATTCTCCTCGCCCCCCGCCGGAAAACGAGGGAGGGTCTAGCGAAGATATTCACGACTAGCTGCCCAATCAGATTAATTTTAGTAGCTGATTTCCGCTACTAAGGTAAGCGAGGATGGGTTTTGATAACTTTACATTATTTTGTAATTTATCCCTGCTAATAGTAGGGGATGCGGAGTGGCCCCCCCACACTCCGCTTCCCCTTCGTATACAGAAGGGAGCGCGGAGTGGCCCCCCCACTCCGCTTTCCCTACTAGTACTGTAGAGGACGCGCAGTGGCCCCCCCACTCCGCGTCCCCTACTAGTATTGTAGGGAATGCGCAGTGCCCCCCCCCCCCCCCACTCCGCGTCCCCTACTTATGGCAGGGGGAGGGGATAAACAGTGACCCCCCACTGAATTTTCCCTACTAATGGGAGGGAATCAAGAGTGACCGTCCAGACATTGCATGGCAGTGCACTTGCATGTACATAGCACTGATGTCCTTGTACAAAAAGGACATGGTTGCAGTTTTGGAGGGCTTAGCTGAGAATGCCGGTGTAGTAGTGCAGGATGTCCCCCCCTTGAAATGTCCCCCGGGACATCCTGCACTAGTGCAGAATGTCCCCCCGGACAGTCTGCACTAGTGCAGAATGCCCCCCGGGGACATCCTGCACTAGGGCAGACTGTCCCCTCTTAGTGCACATTGTCCCCCCTTTCTACAATTGTAGTTTAGCAAGGAATGTACTGCTAAATGGTTCTGAGGTCAAAGATCAGGGCAGACTGTCCCCTCTTACTGCAGTGACCCCCTCCCTACATATAATGTATATTTTAGCATGGAATGTCATGCTTAATGGTTCTGAAGTCATCCCATCCAGTATACACTGTTCATGCACATTATATGCACCGATATCTTTTTCTGTACTGTACTTGAAGTTTTTTTGCCACAACAATCAAGAATATTATATTATATAAAGTAGATACTATCAAAATTTAATAAAACATAAATAAATATTTATATTTTGTTACAATGCGCGCAGAACCATTTACATTTAAGAACAAAGTACTTTGGTTCAACTTGAACACATGCGTCAGCGTGATACCACTCCTTGCAGTTGGAACACTCAATCCATTTTGTTGTTTGCGTCAGTTCGGGCATCCTGCAGTGGCAAAAGACAGGTATGGGTTCCGTAGTTTTCACTTTGATTCTCCGTCTCATTTTTTTGAGGGGAAACATGGTGATGCAGCCCTGTTCCAAGCATGTTTTGAAATGCTGCCTCATCTTTCGCTGATCAAAGCAAAAGAGTCCTGGGTGTTGCCCAAGCACAACAGCTGTTGCAAAAGCAATCGCAAACAGTCCGCAGTCATAGCCTCCTGCCTGCATTTGCACATCCATGAACCTAAGTTCAATGGCAGGTTGGCTTGTTGACAGCAGAGCAGCTATCTGGGCTTTGCAGATTGTTGGGCAGCACGAGTAAGCTGAATCATACACTTCTACTTGTGGATGCTCGTTACCCACAGTGGAGATGGTAAGCCAATGCCCATGGCCATTGTGGAGAATTTGCACAAACTCCCCTGGCTCTATGTCAAAATTCATTGTCTGGCCAAGCACAACACTTTGGAGCCCGGACATCGCAGGATTGGCTTTCTTCAGTAGTATCTGAGCGGCATCTATTAGCGTGCCTGTCAACCAAGCAGTGGGATTGAGCAGTACGTCTTGTTCTGACTTCGCTAGATTGAGTTCCGGAATCCATAGCTTTCGTGATTGTTCGGGTTTCTTTAGTTTGTATTCCTCAACGGTGATCACTTCTTCGCAAGAATATAATCTGGCCCGCTTCTGCCTTCGATGCGACATTAACCCTTTTGCTCCAGTATTTTTCCGTTTTCTAGAGGCTAATGTTGGCTTGGCGGATGTGGGCTGGGTCGGCAATATGTGCCTCAAAATTGGTGAGGGTGGGGTTCCAGGAAAGAATTCTGGAAAGTATCCTCCTTCCAAAATGGGAGTACTTGCTGTAATCCCTGTAGTGTGGATTGGTGATGTCTCCAGCGTGTTGGAGGTGTTCAGCCTTTGCTGTTCTTCAATACCAATCTGCTCATTCAGCGGTGAAATGGTATCATCACCACCGAGTCCAGAGTTACTGTCTTCGTCTTCTGAAATCACTGGGACTCTGCGCTTCGCTTTCAGCTCACTGAGTGGGGGCATTGGGGATGGGAGTGGTGGAATGGTATCATCACCACCGAGTCCAGAGTTACTGTCTTCGTCTTCTGAAATCACTGGGACTCTGTGCTTCGCTTTCAGCTCACTGAGTGGGGGCATTGGGGATGGGAGTGGTGGAATGGTATCATCACCACCGAGTCCAGAGTTACTTGACTGGCTGGCTTCACTGCTACTAGGAGATCCTCGTTGGAAGACAAAGCTGTCATGCAGTCTTGGTGTGGTATACAAGGACTGCTTTCCACTTCGTTTGTGGTATGGCTTTAGCCTACAGCCATTGACTGCCTTCTTCAAGACGTGGCCGGTTGAGAGCCTTGCGATTTTGTAGACATTTTTGTCGAGGCATTGGACGATCTTGTATGGCCCCAGCCATCTCGGTAGGAACTTCTTTTTCCTTGTATCTCTTGCACTATTTCTAAGCCACACTAGTGCCCCTGGTTTCCACTCCTGCATGTGAGCGCACAAAATGAGGAAATATGCTTGAGCTAATACAAAATGGCAACATGATCTCCCAATAATAAGAAACACTGAAGTGCATAAGCCATAATAATCTGTATTTTTACTGAGCTCACCATTTGACGGTTGTGCTTTCTGTCATAGTCCCGCTTTTGGCGATCCTGGGCGTTCTTGATGTTGTCATTCGCTTTGGAGAAGAGTGTCTTCCTGAACTTGAGCATTTCTTCCCCGTACTGATCTACATCACCTTCATCCACCTCATCATCACTGAGAAACTCGGAGTTGTCACAGTCAAGCATCTCTTGCTCAATAGGAAGGACCGACTTCCTGCGGAAAAAATCACTTTTATGTAATTCTAAGATTCCAGTACCCCTACTTCCTATCACACTACAGGTTAATTCACCTATAGTTACTTATTTAATAATTATTTTACATATTAACGTGCCTGCAGTACATCAGCTCAAACGGAGTAAACTGGGTTGACTTCTGTTTTGATGTCCGGTAGGCAAAGAGCACTCCATCGATGAATTCATCCCAGTTGTCTTGCTCCTTGTTCACGAGCTTCAACAAGGATCGCTGCAGGGTCTGGTTGTAGCGTTCAACCAATCCATTAGTCTGCGGGTGATAGGCAGTCGATATTCTATGCTCTGTCTTTGTCCGCTCGAAGAGACTTTCACTAACTTTGTTGACGAATTCCCTCCCCTGATCAGAGATGGTGATCTTTGTACAGCCATACCTGCAGAAAGAAGTACAACGTGTTTCATTCAGGGGCATAGAAGTTACCACTGAATTTGTGGCTCTTGGGGCAGCTACAAGTAAGATACTGTAGCCAGGTAGTCTGTGTCACTTTGTTTTACCTGCAGATCATTCGGTACAAGAAAAGGGCCACCCCCTCAGCAGTTTTGTCGGGTAGGGCTGCTGCCTCGGGCCACTTAGAAAAGTAGTCAACCAAGGTGATGATGTAGCGGTTTCCTGACTTTGTCTTGGGCAGGGGTCCAACTAAGTCAATTCCAACCTGTAGTGCAGAAACAGGAGTAGGTTGCATTCTTTTAGTATAACAGTAATATTATACTCATGTTGCTGCCGTAGCCCTTACGCCATTGACTACGCACCCACACATGCAGGCGAAGCTTGTAAGATTTCTAGTCAGAAGACAAGAGCAACCAGTTGTTTCACCACTACCATCCTGATTGCCTTAGTCTTCCTAGCATCCCAGATTAATAATATAAAACTCTGTAGAGGTCTATGTAGCTATAGGCATTCCAATATTATTCGAGGTGTCTACCGTATCCCATGCGCTGACTGTAACATAACGTATGTCGGCCAGACGGCACGTATGCTACACACAAGGAAGGAGAACCTTCAGGCACTGACGAATGCAGAGCCCCATTTGTCTGCCCTGGCTGAGAATGCATTGGAGGAACACCACAGCATTGCATGGAGTGGTGTGAAGATCTTGAACTCTAACCCCAAACTCCGTCAACAGGATGTCCGGGGAGGCATTACGCTCTAGTGCGCAATGTCCCCCCCCCCCCGTATACGTCCCCGCCTCACACATAAATGGCATATGTTTTTTTTAACTCTTCGTTCAGGCCATTAGTACCCGACCTAAACTAAAACATCAATCGTGTTCCTGGATCCCCGACCCCCTGCAAGTAATTCTTAAATTCTATTTCCTTACAAAAACAGTAACATGTGAAAGAGCATATTCGTACCTGTCTCCAAACTTCAGGCTTGACTGGAATAGGATGGAGAGGTGCTGCTTCTTTTACGAACTTTGCATCATTAGTCCGCTGGCAAACTTCACACGTCCTGACATATTCATGGACATCCTTCCACAGTAACTTCCAGTAGAAGCGTTCTGCAATTTTGTGGTAGGTCTTATCTCTACCCAGATGACCACCTGTATGTACGAAATTATAGGAAGAATACATGAAGTAATTTGCAACAGCCTGTAGCCCCAGCTCTATATATTATACTTATGCCACTAGTTTATTACCTTCAGGTAGTGCGTGGCAAGCCTCCAATATTCGATCCCTGTCTTGTACAGAGCGAGGAACTTGCTTCCACTCGCGCGGACCACTGGCTTTACTAGTAGTAGTAGAGTAGAAAAGAATGCCGTTCTCCGCCTTGTAGTTAGTGCTGGCCTTTCGACGAAGAGCTCGCTTCTGGCTTTTAGAAAAGCCGGTTGGATATTCGTTCCACTGGAGATAGTTAAACAGGGCCTCGTATTCATCATCATCCGCCATACTTCTCTCACTGACACTGAACTGACCCAACGTTTCACACGTTTATGCGTGAGGCGGAGACGTATACGGGGGGGGGGACATCGTGCACTACGGGGGACATTGCGCACTAGAGCGCAATGCCCCCCCGGACATCCTGCACTAGGGCAGAATGTCCGGGGGGGCATTCTGCACGGGGGGACATCCTGCCCTCCGACACCGGGATTTCCACAAGTTATGTGGATAGAAATCCAGCTACTAGAGAGAAGCGGAGCAAGCGCGCCAACATTGCTCGTCGAAAAAGGCAAGCAAATGACGTCAATGATGCGCAAGGCCCTCCTGATTGCAATTCCGATTTCAAGAAACCGAAAACTAGAAAGCGAAAGGTGCCTGAAGCTAGTCAGTCAGATCAGAAGCAAAAGCAGAGGAAGGGAACGGCACCTGAGAGCAGCCAGTCTCTTAGGAAAAAGGTTTATTTCCCTCTTTGATACTTACGTAGGAGGTACACTTTGAATTTACAGATGCTTCTCATTTAGCCGAAGCTGACTACTGTATCTGATTCAGACGGTGAAGACTGCCTGGAATTGCCAATGCAGGTATGTGGTACATGTAATTCAAGGGCATGCACACGTACATGTTACATGCAGGATAGTTCAATTAGCAAATTGTTTACATCATCTCTTCTCTTCTCTAGACAACCCCATCCAAACACCTAAGATCTGATCCTGTTGTTGACTTGTCATCCACTCCTCCATCAGCAGACCTAGTTATCGACCTGACGTCCATCTCGTCCTCCATGGATACCTGAGTTTGAACTTTTTCTCGACGACAAAGAACACATTCTCTCCGGCTCACGGCTACTACAGCAGCATATCACCGCTGCACAGGCTCTTTTGAAACAGAAGTTTTCACAGCAGAATGGACTTCAGAACACAGCAGAGGTGGCTGATTTGCACTACAGCTGCAGTGCTGATAACTTCGTGCAGATTGTTAACCTGAGCAATACTCACTGGGTGTGTGTGAGCAACCTCAACTGCAAACCTGACGAGGTAGACGTCTACGACAGTCTATACGCAACTCCATGCTACACCCTGAAAGAGCAAGTAGCTGCCATTCTTCGCTCACCAGCAGAGAGAATAACTTTACGCATGGTGAACATGCAGCGTCAGAATGGGGGTGCCGACTGTGGCCTGTTCGCTGTTTCCACAGCTGTGAGTTTGTGTCATGGGAACGATCCAGCTGCTCACGTTAAAGAACAATCGCAAATGCGAGAGCACTTCATCTGCTGCTTGGAAAACCGTGATATGGTCGTCTTTCCAGACTCCGACAAGCCAGTCCGTACAAAGCGACGTATCAAGTCAGAGTGTGCAGTGTCTGTGCATTGCAAGTGTCGTCTTCCGTGGAAAAAGACATCCAAGTCTCGAAGTATGGCCGAGTGCAGCAAATGCAAGCGTTGGTATCACCAGGACTGTGAGAACGTACCACCCGCTGTGTTCTCCGATAGTGGCGCAAAGTGGCTTTGTAACTATTGTTTGTAGCTATTTTACAATGTATGCATAAAATCACACTTGCTGAGTTAATGTTGCATTTACAACCATCGTGATTTGGTGTACATCACAAAGTTTATCATATTTTTATCACAAAGTTTATCATTTCATTAGCTGGGAAAATACACATGGGGACACAGAGTGGGGGGCCACTGTACACCCCCTGCCATAAGTAGGGGACGCGGAGTGGGGGGTCACTGTTTATCCCCTCCCCCTGCCATAAGTAGGGGACGCGGAGTGGGGGGGCCACTGCGCATTCCCTACAGTACTAGTAGGGGAAGCGGAGTGGGGGGGCCACTGCGCATCCTCTACAGTACTAGTAGGGAAAGCGGAGTGGGGGGCCACTCCGCGCTCCCTTCTGTATACGAAGGGGAAGCGGAGTGTGGGGGGGGCACTCCGCGTCCCCTACTATTAGCAGGGATAAATTACAAAATAATGCAAAATTCTACCCACCCGCGAGGATTCTTGCGGTAAGCTCGAGTATTAAGTCATAGATAGGGTGGAATATAGTATCTATGATTAAGTACGTGCTGTTAACTATGAATGCTAATAAGATCTGCTAGACCTTTGCGTGGAGGAGCTATATAGGGTCTAGCCGAGGTCTAGGTGATAGACTAGCCGTACTAGGGCCAGACACGTCGACACTCGGGTAGCGCTCACTCAGGCTGAAAGGTATGTAATCTGCGTTAAATGTTTAATTCATTTCCTTTTTGTATGTAGTTATCTATGAGTGGTTGCATGTGTGTTTTAATATAAGAGCTTTGTGACCGGTTATGACAACTTTGCCATTAGCGACAAGGCATGCATGCATGTGCACGTAGTACTGCATTGGTGAAACGTACTAGTAGGCACTCTGTACGCATTATGATCAGTGATACACTGATATTGCAGACTTTACATTGAATAGTTACAGGTGGTCATGCCTGGGAGCTAAATATTATGTGTGAGTTGTGATGGACTAGACCATATTATCTATGACTAGACTCTTTGATTTATTGAGTTTGTTATTAAATAGGCGGAATGTACGCCCCTTAGATGTGTGCGTGTTAATCCAGTGTTAGGTATTTTGTTTGTCTCTGTTTTAGTTGGTGTGATTTCCGTTGCCAGGTCCTTCAGTATTTAAGTGTTGGTTATTGTACAGTGTTTGTCTTTATTCTGGTATCTGGTTCTGGTGTTGAAAAGTAGAGAGCTCTGGTCCACTACATGTGCAGTGTATAGTTGTCTGTATAGTTGTTTTGACCACATATAATTAGCGAATACCTGTGTTGCAGATGGCTGAGTAGGAGTACGTATGTAGGTAGGAGTTAGACCTCAACATAGATGAAAGACTCACATGATACATATCAAATTTCATAGTCACACATCATCACGTGTGGTCTACATGCCCAGACAATAATTAATTGTTATTTAATTCAATTAAATTAGTCATGCATATATCGCAGTTGTTGGGCAAACAATGTAATTGATCTGCTTGTATCCACACTTTCTGGTAGTGAACTTGCAACTGAGATAAATGTAATCCATTTTGTTTTTGCAGTGTATGCTACACAACAATAGCCATGTACTAGTCAACAGGTTTGCATGTCTGTTCTGTAGCAACCTCAATACCTATAATACAATTTCACAGTTGTACCAGCAGAACAGGACAATGATGCCTATACTGACTTAGCGCTTTACTTGAATCACAGCACTTCTTGTCAATGAGTGTAGTAATAAAGATAAGCTTAGCAGCTAGCTATAACAAGAGTACCGTAGGACCGGTTTTAATTGCGTGGCAAAATTATTGGGTTTTCGCGTATTGAACGCAAATTGCTAAAATTAATGTGTTTCGCAATGCTATTGCTATTTTAGGCACACCCACTCCATAGGCTTCTATGACAGTAAGTTAAAAATTAAAATTAGCTTTTGATTAGAATGTCACAGTTACTATTATTGTAGCTAGCTAACTTGCAACTCTCATGCAGGTGCTGATGAAACTACAAGGCTTCACGGCTATCTTATCAGCTGTGCTGATATTAATTTTCCTTGGCTTCACCTGGATACCATTACATAGTTCAATTCCTAGAGGACCAATTCCAACTCAGGACAGATTTCATCCATCATACAAAGCAGGTACGATTTTAATTGTACTGTGATGGAAATTTTCCATAATATGGCAAAGCTCATATTATTATAGAGCTCTACTGACAGTGGCCTCAATATGGGAAGTCAATGTCAACTCATGATTGTCTTTGCTCAGTATTGATTTTGCATGGTAAGGTACTTATTACTATACCTGTGACAGCTATTATATATAGCATCTGTATGAGCTAGTATAGAGACAAAAACTAGCAACCAATTTTAGTTGTGGGCTCTTCATAGATGCTGCTTTTGTTTTTTCTTTCAACCACACAGCTAAAATAGAATTGTCATATAACTGACTAGTGGGGAGTTTCAGCACACCACAAGCATGGATACAGATTGATTTTTTGGGGGTCGCTGAGAATGTGACAGCATTTACCAATACAGAGTCTGAGACAATTAAAGTGCATCGCTTGATTTACGTAGAGGAGGTGGAGGAAGACTCAGAGGAACGTAATGTTGCTACAGTTATGCATGCATGTTGAAACTCAAACCACAACCTACATGTACTAGTAAATATGGCAATTCTATTTGAACAGTGCATGGCCGGGAAGTGTATACGTATCACCTCGGTGCAATGATACATCAGTGAATACATGTACTTTATTGGACATGGTTCATATATAATGCATAATTTTGATGAAGAGTATATCCTCTTGGTATTTAGCCACATGGTTAATATTGCTATTATTGTTTTGTACACAAACACACATGAATAAACACATCCTTCCTTAATTAGCTCTCCCATCAGAAAACACACTAAATTCATCCAATGGAAGCACACTGACCGTGAGTCAGACACTGGCCAACAACTCTACCACTACTCACAGCTTCAGAAATGATTTCAATATTCCTTTCATGGGAAACTACAACTGTAGTGATGACATTTGTTCTCAGTTTCTGAAATCTCCTGGAAAATACATTTGTGACGCCAAGCACCCTTTGAATATCGAAAAGCTTCAACAGAGCAGTGGAAGCTGCCATTTCATGAATGGGTCTTATCGAGCGCCAGTTGGATTGATCAGCTTACCTGGCAGTGGCAACACATGGGTGAGAGGCCTACTGGAGCAAGCAACTGGCATATGTACAGGTGAGGCAGGGATGTGGGAAGAGTAATTATTACAAACCTGACATCCATATTATGATAACTAAAGGGCCGAGAACCAGAGTATAGTTTAACCCACAAATTTAATCTTACCTTTCTCAAACTTGAGAACATTCTTAATGTGTTTCAGAAGCTACCTAAATTTTCAGATTTTACCATTTTTGGTCGTGCTCAGAAGGTATTATAATGTTGGGTTGGCCCACTCCGAGGTTCTCGGCCCTTCATATTATCCATTATTTAGCTGAGTCATCTGCACTTGCCCCAAATATGTTTTGGCAATGCATGCTGAAGCCTTTTGGGTGTGCAATTGCAATACCTCGGCTTCACATCAGCTTTATTGCTATCGTATATTTTCGAGAAACCTGCTGAATGACACCATTGGTGTGGCTTTCCTTACTTAGTCTATTATATAAACAGGATTCCAGGTATTAAAGAAGTTATAGGTATATGTAGAAAGCCTACTTGAGATGCACACCAAGTGTATAATCAAATTCCTCTACAACACAATTGTTGGTACACAAGAGTTTGAGCCAGGGGACAAACATTTTGAGCCAAAGTACATGTCTGGTAAATCATAAATTGATTCCCAAAACTTAGGCTTTACGTACGTACTAACATCATACATTATGAACACATGACCAAAAAATTCGCAAACTGAAGTTATTGTAGCCACACATTTTAAGAGTATTCTCAAGTTTGGGAGCTTAGAGGTAAAGTCAATTATATCACTTTGGTTCTTGGCTCTTCAGAAAGGCTGTGAACCAGAGTGGTCTAACCCACGAATATACTCCTCCCAAACTTGAAAATACACTGAAAATTATATTTTGTTTCAGGAGCTGCTCAAATTGTAACAGCTTGTTCTTGAGAATACCATGCAGCCACGTGGTATACGGGTCACCGAGGTTGCAGGGTTAGCTTCCAGAGATTGTCAATTAACTTAACCCCCTCATCAGTTTTCTCCAAAAATGACCCCTTCCCCCAGGACCTGTATAGAGTGCTATATAGGTCTCTATACTCCATACTCATGAATGTGACAAACTTTTGCTATTTCACTAGGCGCTGTATATTGTGATGGGGCACTGAAGCAGAGCGGTTTCACTGGAGAGGGGTTTCATAGTGGAGTAGTGCTTGCTGTGAAGGACCATGGGGCACGTTTTGGGTGGAAGAACGAACTACACCAAGGAGGGGTAAGTACATCAGAGTACATGCGACCGTAACAATGGTATAAGTTAGAATACAACTTAATTCACATGCCTATACGTATAACTTCAGGAAGAACAGCTTGCACAAGTGGTGTACTTACCCAAGCTTTAAGAGAACTTCATGATTCCACTGCATGTGCAAAGTGTTTTAGCCCTGCACAATGGCATGCATGATCAGGGTCTGAGGCCAACATATATTATTTCTCTGCCCACTGTCAGACCGGCCCACCATGGGGTGCTGTCATTCTCATAATTAGAAACCCTCTGGATGCAATGGTAGCAGAATGGAATAGAGAAAAGGGTCACAGTCATGTTGCCGCCGTTGGCACTAATTATTTTGGTAAGCCATCTTGTACATGTCCACTTTGTATTTCATGCATTATTAATTTTTCTTATATACCTAGCTTGTACACCTATCAATCCTTCTGTTAACATACATGATGCTGAAGCAATGCCCCAAGGCCACCCTCAATGCTAATGATGGCTACCATCAACAATCTCATTATTTATTTTGTAGTTGATATAAATATTCATTATAGCCAGTTTGAACAGAAGACCAAAACTGACACGAGAGGTACATGTAAAAGTGGCTGTTTAGTACATGTTTTCTGATATAACCATTGCAAAAGTACCTCGGGATGCCATTATTTGTCAAACTTGTAGAAAGCCTGCATTCCACATTGCCTGTATTGCACACTGCAAAAACAAAAGGGTTGGTTTCACCATAAATAGTAGAGTAGAAGTCCTTCTACTCTACTATCTATGGTTTCACCCAGCTAAGGTTACTCAGTTGCAAGTTCACTAGCAAAAAATGCGCATACAGGCAGATCAATTAATACATTATTTGCCCAACATAAATTATGGTTCCTACAATTAAGGAAATAGGCACTGCAAAACTCGAAAGGCTGCTTTAAACCATCTAGGGATATCTCAGTTGCAGTGTACAATACAATGTAAACAAGTGGATCACTTTACCACCCTATTTCTCCAATTTCAGAAGGACAATTAGTAACGCATATTTGTACCAACTCATTCCTGTCCCCACCAAAGAATGCTGATCTAGCTTGGCTTCAAGTAATTAAATTGCACTACATGTAACTGCACATTCTCTGTTACTGGGGTTGCAACTGAGGTAGCCTTATGCCAACCACTTTTAAATTATTTTTGCAGTGCGCATAATTCCATTCATCCATGCAAACATTTTCAAGATAATACGTAGCTACAACACATTACCCCTTATATATCATACAGTAAAAGCTTATATTTTTGTCCACTGCAGGAACTAACGAGGCCTGGGGAAGGTTTTTAAAGAACAGTATTAAGATGTGGAAGCAATATTTTGTTTCTTTGGTACAAAATGGGATTCAAGTGAACCGACCCTTTCTAATCACAAGATATGAAGACATCAAATCCGACCCACTTTCCGAAGTAAAGAAGATGATGAACTTTTTAAAGGTTCCTATTTCTGATCAGCTTCTGAAAACTAGAATGTCAACAGGTTATGAGAAGTTTCACCGGTCACACCCACAAGAAATCAAGTATTACACTCCTGAGCAAAAACTGCAGGTGGTAGCAGTTGTGAAGGAAGTTATAGATATGCTACAGAAAGAGTACAACAACACTTTTGGAATCACAGATTACATATTATAATTTTTTACTCAGCCAGCTTATCACAACAGTGTCACTCTTCACTGTAAATCTGAGTTAAAATTGATACTATAGTCTGTAGCTAGCAATATGTGTACTGTACAACCAACATACTGAAAAGGGATACGTCCACCCCTCGTCTCTAAGGAGATGTGTGTGACCATACCTCACACTTCAGTTTATGAATGGGGGTTATAATAGGAACCTACTGTAGGAGTTGTAATCCTGTAGCTTGTTCCTTTAGAAAATTAGCCCTGATTTTGCTAGCAATATGTACTGTACAACCAACATACTGAAAAGGGATACGCCTACTCCTCATCTCTAAGGAGACGTGTGCGACCATACCTAGTGCATGTACAGCATTTGGGCTTGGCTAAAGAGTATAGACCTTCACTTTTCAGTTGTTTAATTAACCTACTGACCTACATATACGACGGGAAAGCCCCTTTTACATTATATCACGTGAGAATCACGTTGTAATATAGGTTCCGCCCCCTTGCTAGGTAAAGGGGGAGGAGCCAAGGTCTGGGCACGCAACGTTTTTCGTGGAAAGCTAGGGATGCTTTATGACTGGAGAGTATGAACCGTTAACAAGCTATAGTTTGGCCCACAAGGCTATAGTCTCGTGCCCAGACCTTGATTCCTATACATACAAGGCAATGCAGGACTCACATACTAGTCTCATGCTGCCTACGACAGCCTTTTGAGCAGCTGAGCCTGTCCCGTGGAGGCCCCGTTTCATAGGTTGACCAATACATGGCATAAATATAGGTTAGACATCGAGTCCATGGGATCTACGCGATTTAGAAACCCGAGGGCCCGAGGCTGTAGCGTCCCGAGCGAAGCGAGGGCGCTACTAAGGGCCCGAGGGTTTCTAAATCGCGTAGATCCCATTGGACGAGATATCTAACCAATTTAGAGTATAGCAACAGTAACTACGCTAGCACTTCAGGTAGCACAATGGACCTCTTGAGTGACGAGCTGCTAGAGTGGATACGGGATGCGTCGGACGATGAGCCGGCCAGGCTGGTAAGTGGCGGTGATAAATATTATCGTTCGGTATCGAGAGTCTGCTGCCGCTTGCGACTTTCATCTCGCTTGAATCTGACATCAAATCGAAGCTTGAAAGCGCTTCTCTTCATTTCTGCAGCGAGTTTAGTCGGCTCTACAACGCTGCTAAAACGGTACGTACTGCCTAGCCTCGTACCCAGGCGCATTTACGAGGCTACGTACTGCCACGCTTGCAACGTAATTACATTTTTGCTGCTATTATGACGTAATTTTAATTTGTGTTCCGGATATCCTGGGGGTATCTATAGAGTCCACGGTAGGTGGACTCTATGAGATTTAGAGACCATGCAGTAACCAATCAAATTGCGAGATTTTGCAACACTATACTCTAATAGAAAATAGAATACGTATTCTATTATTTATGATGGCCTCTAGTCCCGCACTTGTTCTGAGTGGGCGTAGCTACGTTACACCTCACGCAGGATTTCGTTAACTATGCGAAGAGTTATGGGTGGGCGTGGCTGCATTCTGCGTCAAATTTACACCACACCGGCGTTACAACTCCTTCAAACTACCCTAGGAGTTATAAAAACTCCTGGGATTGCGCTAACTCCACTAATATTTTACTCCCCATAGCTAAAGTGCTCCTCATTTTTATCTGTGTAGTATCATATATCATATTATTATGTATTTTTACTCAGCCAGCTTCACACAGCAGTGTCACTTTTCACTGTAAATCTGAGTTGAACTTGATTCTATAGCTACACACATACATAGCCTCGTACCCAGGCGCATTAACATCGGGTACGAGGCTACACACATACAATACACAATAATGTATTACGTACATGTAAACAGCGATGTGAAGGATCTAGGCAGGAGGTATCCCGCAGCTCCTATCAAAGAGTTAATCGGATTGGTTCAAAGGGAGAATTTTAGTCATATGATACACAATCTAAACAAGGATCCGATTGGACAGATCACGTGATCAGCCCCACCCTATACTAAAACGAACGCAATGCAGAGATAGGCATCACAAATATAGGAGTGGGCAACACAAATACAGAAATGGGCAACACAAGTAGAGAAATGGGCAACACGAATACAGAAATGGGCAACACAAGTAGAGAAATGGGCAACACAAGTAGAGAAATGGGCAACACAAGTAGAGAAATGGGCAACACAAGTAGAGAAATGGGCAACACAAATAGAGAAATGGGCAACACGAATACAGAGATGGGCAACACCAATACAGAGATGGGCAACACCAATACAGAGATGGGCAACACCAATACAGAGATGTGCAACACCAATACAGAGATGGGCAACACCAATACAACACCAATACAGAGATGTGCAACACCAATACAGAGATAGGCAACACCAATACAACACCAATACAGAGATGTGCAATGCCAATACAGAGATAGGCAACACCAATACAACACCAATACAGAGATGTGCAATGCCAATACAGAGATAGGCAACGCCAATACAACACCAATACAGAGATGTGCAATGCCAATACAGAGATAGGCAACACCAATACAGAAATGTGCAACGCCAATACAGAGATAGGCAACGCCAATACAGAAATGTGCAACGCCAATACAGAGATAGGCAACGCCAATACAGAGATGTGCAACGCCAATACAGAGATGGGCAACGCCAATACAGGGATGTGCAACACCAATACAGAGATGTGCAACGCCAATACAGAGATGGGCAACGCCAATACAGGGATGTGCAACACCAATACAGAGATGTGCAACGCCAATACAGAGATGGGCAACGCCAATACAGAGATAGGCAACACCAATACAGAGATGGGCAACACCAATACAGAGATGGGCAACACCAATACAGAGATGGGCAACACCAATACAGAGATGGGCAACACCAATACAGAGATGGGCAACACCAATACAGAGATGGGCAACACCAATACAGAGATGGGCAACACCAATACAGAGATGGGCAACACCAATACAGAGATGGGCAACACCAATACAGGGATGGGCAACACCAATACAGGGATGGGCAACACCAATACAGAGATAGGCAACACCAATACAGAGATGGGCAACACCAATACAGAGAGGGGAAAATTGACAACACTAATACAAGCAGAGACTGACAAAGAGACCTGCAGGCAATCCTTCTAATTAAGTGCAGAGAGATAGGAAACTTATACTGAGATGCATGCTTGAGCAACACCAATAAACTCATTAGCACAGAAGACAAGACACCAGTTGTGAACACTAATGAACAGATCTATAAGCAACCACAATACAAAGACCATTAACTGATATAATAAAGTTTAGAGTATAGTGTTGCAAAATCTCGCAATTTGATTGGTTACTGCATGGTCTCTAAATCTCATAGAGTCCACCTACCGTGGACTCTATAGATACCCCCAGGATATCCGGAACACAAATTAAAATTACGTCATAATAGCAGCAAAAATGTAATTACGTTGCAAGCGTGGCAGTACGTAGCCTCGTAAATGCGCCTGGGTACGAGGCTAGGCAGTACGTACCGTTTTAGCAGCGTTGTAGAGCCGACTAAACTCGCTGCAGAAATGAAGAGAAGCGCTTTCAAGCTTCGATTTGATGTCAGATTCAAGCGAGATGAAAGTCGCAAGCGGCAGCAGACTCTCGATACCGAACGATAATATTTATCACCGCCACTTACCAGCCTGGCCGGCTCATCGTCCGACGCATCCCGTATCCACTCTAGCAGCTCGTCACTCAAGAGGTCCATTGTGCTACCTGAAGTGCTAGCGTAGTTACTGTTGCTATACTCTAAATTGGTTAGATATCTCGTCCAATGGGATCTACGCGATTTAGAAACCCTCGGGCCCTTAGTAGCGCCCTCGCTTCGCTCGGGACGCTACAGCCTCGGGCCCTCGGGTTTCTAAATCGCGTAGATCCCATGGACTCGATGTCTAACCTATATATATTACTACAACAACCATTGTGCAGAACCATTTCATCAACCCTCGTTGTTTGGCACCATGATATTGCTGCAACTATTTAAGCAGCTATAAATTATTATGCTTGAGTTTACAAAATACCATTGCAAGTGTATACAACATAATGCTACAATGTAATAACATTTGGAAAGAGTATACACACTGTTAAAAATGGGGTGTTGTGGAACACCCCTTACGCAGTGTAGTGAAACACCCTGACAACAAACGGTGTACATTTGACACCCCTGGGTGTTGGCAAAACGCCCTACTAAACCATCAACACCTTTAAGGTGTAATGAAGCACTCCAACCAAAGGGGGGAAAATTTAATGTAAATCCATTGGCACTATGAAGCAGTTCTAGAATGAATGACATGCCTGTATGTGTTGTATTTGAAAAGATGAAATCACCATTAGGTGTATGTCATGAATAAGTAGCTACCATTAGGTGCTTTACTAAGCAGGGCTTAGGCTCCATTAGAAAGCTTGAAAGCCACACCTACTAACACCTTCAATTGCCACACCAAACCTGTTTCCTTGCTGTTGGGCATGGTCTGAAGCATATAAGTTGGCTTTGCCTCCAGAATGTCTTGGTTCAGTATTCTAAGGGCATAGCTCACTTCTACCTTGAATAACAAGGACAAAAGAAGAAAACAAAACTTGTGTTCTCATCAACTCAAGGAAAATGTAAACCAAAGCTATTTCCTGACTATTGGGCATGGTCTGAAGTATACTGGTTAGGTTTGCCCTCAACATCTCACATTATAGCTCCATAAGGTCAGAAATTCTACCCAATTAGGTGCTTTACTGAGCAAGACTTAGGTTCTATTAGAAAGCTTGAAAGCCACACCTACTGACACCTTCAATCTCCTAACCAAACTTGTTTTCTTGCTGTTGGGTATGGTTTGAAGCATATTAGTTGGCTTTTCCTTCAGAATGTCCTTGTTCAGTGCTCTAGGAGCATAGCTCACTTCTACCTTGAATAATAAGGACAGGGGGTGAAACAAAACTTGCGCTCTCGTCAACACTAGATACTCAAGGAAAACGAAAACTAAAGCAATTTCCTGACTATTGGGCATGGTCTAAAGCATACTGGTTAGGTTTGCCCTCAATATCTCATATTATAGCTCCATATGGTAAGAAATTCTACCCAATTAGGTGCTTTACTGAGCAAGACTTAGGTTCTATTAGAAAGCTTGAAAGCCACACATACTGACACCTTCAATCTCCTAACCAAACTTGTTTTCTTGCTGTTGGGCATGGTTTGAAGCATATTAGTTGGCTTTGCCTTCAGAATGTCCTTGTTCAGTGCTCTAGGAGCATAGCTCACTTCTACCTTGAATAATAAGGACAGGGGGTGAAACAAAACTTGTGTTCTCATCAACTCAAGGAAAATGTAAACCAAAGCTATTTCCTGACTATTGGGCATGGTCTGAAGTATACTGGTTAGGTTTGCCCTCAACATCTCACATTATAGCTCCATAAGGTCAGAAATTGTATCCAATTAGGTGCTTTACTGAGCAAGACTTAGGTTCTTTTAGAAAGCTTGAAAGCCACACCTACTGACACCTTCAATCTCCTAACTAAACTTGTTTTCTTGCTGTTGGGCATGGTATGAAGCATATTAGTTGGCTTTGCCTTCATGTTCAGTGCTCTAGGAGCATAGCTCACTTCTACCTTGAATAATAAGGACAGGGGGAGAAACAAAACTTGCGCTCTCGTCAACACTAGATACTCAAGGAAAATGAACACTAATGCTATTTCCTGACTATTGGACATGGTCTGAAGCATACCGGTTAGTTTTGCCCTCAACATCTCACATTATAGCTCCATAAGGTCAGAAATTCTACCTAATTAGGTGCTTTACTGAGCAAGACTTAGGTTCTATTAGAAAGCTTGAAAGCCACACATACTGACACCTTCAATCTCCTAACTAAACTTGTTTTCTTGCTGTTGGGCATGGTTTGAAGCATATTAGTTGGCTTTGCCTTCAGAATGTCCTTGTTCAGTGCTCTAGGAGCATAGTTCACTTCTACCTTGAATAATAAGGACAGGGGGTGAAACAAAACTTGCGCTCTCGTCAACACTAGATACTCAAGGAAAATGAAAACTAAAGCAATTTCCTGACTATTGGGCATGGTCTGAAGCATACTGGTTAGGTTTGCCCTCAACATCTCACATTATAGCTCCATAAGGTAAGAAATTCTATCCAATTAGGTGCTTTACTGAGCAAGACTTAGGTTCTTTTAGAAAGCTTGAAAGCCACACCTACTGACACCTTCAATCTCCTAACTAAACTTGTTTTCTTGCTGTTGGGCATGGTATGAAGCATATTAGTTGGCTTTGCCTTCATGTTCAGTGCTCTAGGAGCATAGCTCACTTCTACCTTGAATAATAAGGACAGGGGGAGAAACAAAACTTGCGCTCTCGTCAACACTAGATACTCAAGGAAAATGAACACTAATGCTATTTCCTGACTATTGGGCATGGTCTGAAGCATACTGGTTAGGTTTGCCCTCAATATCTCACATTATAGATGCATAAGGTAAGAAATTCTGCCCAATTAGGTGCTTTACTGAGCAAGACTTAGGTTCTATTAGAAAGCTTGAAAGCCACACCTACTGACACCTTCAATCTCCTAACCAAACTTGTTTTCTTGCTGTTGGGCATGGTTTGAAGCATATTAGTTGGCTTTGCCTTCAGAATGTCCTTGTTCAGTGCTCTAGGAGCATAGCTCACTTCTACCTTGAATAATAAGGACAGGGGGTGAAACAAAACTTGCGCTCACGTCAACACTAGATACTCAAGGAAAATGAAAACTAAAGCAATTTCCTGACTATTGGGCATGGTCTGAAGCATACTGGTTAGGTTTGCCCTCAATATCTCACATTATAGATGCATAAGGTAAGAAATTCTGCCCAATTAGGTGCTTTACTGAGCAAGACTTAGGTTCTATTAGAAAGCCTGAAAGCCACACCTACTGACACCTTCAATCTCCTAACCAAACTTGTTTTCTTGCTGTTGGGCATGGTTTGAAGCATATTAGTTGGCTTTGCCTTCAGAATGTCCTTGTTCAGTGCTCTAGGAGCATAGCTCACTTCTACCTTGAATAATAAGGACAGGGGAGAAACAAAACTTGCGCTCACGTCAACACTAGATACTCAAGGAAAACAAAAACTAAAGCAATTTCCTGACTATTGGGCATAATCTGAAGCATACTGGCTAGGTTTGCCCTCAACATCTCACATTATAGCTCCATAAGGTCAGAAATTCTGCCCAATTAGGTGCTTTACTAAGCAAGACTTAGGTTCTATTAGAAAGTTTGAAAGCCACACCTACTGACACCTTCAATCTCCTAACCGAACTTGTTTTCTTGCTGTTGGGCATGGTTTGAAGCATATTAGTTGGCTTTGCCTTCAGAATGTCCTTGTTCAGTGCTCTAGGAGCATAGCTCACTTCTACCCGATTGTAACTGTGAAGGAAATAGCACTAACATAATACTGACCTAAGTCTTGCATACTGAAATAATTAATCATAGTCACAACTCTGGTCTTGTGGAACTGAAATGTGAGATATTCAAGGCAAACCATACCAGTATGATTACAACTAGATCCAATAGTCAGAAAATAGCACTGATCATTATTTCCCCTGAAGAACTCATGTTGACGAGTGAACAAATACTGGTGTCATCCATTTGTCCTTATAATTCAAGGAAAACAATCTAGGCCCTTTAGACCACTAGGTTCACAAGGAGACTCCTTCACTCATGTTTTCAACCCCGGCCCAATAGTTAGGAGACATGCAGGTGTATTATGGGGATTGAAGATGTTAGTAGGTGTGGCTTTCAAGCATTGGAATACCAACATAAGTCTTACTCACTAATCATAATTACAACTACTGGCCTTGTGCAGCTAAAATGTGAGATATGCATGGCAAACCATACCAGTGTGATTCTAACTAGGACCAATAGTCAGAAAATAGCACTGATCATTATTTCCCCTGAAGAACTCATGTTGACGAGCGAACGAATACTAGTTTTATCCATTTGTCCTTGTTATTCAAGGAAAACAATCTAGGCCCTTTAGACCACTAGGTTCACAAGGAAACCCCCTTCACTTATGCTTTCAACCCTATCCCAATATTTAGGAGACATGTAGGTGTGTTTTGGGGATTGAAGGTGTTAGTAGGTGTGGCTTTCAAGCACTGGAATACCGACATAAGACTTACTCACTAATCATAATTACAACTACTGGCTGTGTTCACCAACTCTCACCCACAACCATCACTACAACAGCATTCAGGGGAGGGTTGAACTACTTCTCCTGTTTATTGGGATGGAGGTAGGACTAGTGAACTGGTTTTGAGTTCACTTCCACCTATCAGGGGTGTGTGACCTTCTATAAGCTAACGAAATCGTACCGAAAAGGAGTTATTTACTGTTCACCAACTCTCACCCACAACCATCAATACAACAGCATTCAGGGGAGGGTTGAACTATTTCTCCTGTTTATTGGGATGGAGGTAGGACTAGTGAACTAGTTTTGAGTTTACTTCCACCTATCAGGGGGGTGTGACCTTCGATAAGCTAACGAAATCGTATCGAAAAGGAGTTATTGTCATGACTGTTCACCCACTCACACCCACACCCAGCATTCAGGGGATGGTTGAACTACTAATCCTGTTTATTGGGATGGAGGTAGGACTTGGTCTGAGCTATCAATTAACATCGAAGCTGTATCGAAAAAGAGATATTGAAAGTGCACCCACTCTCATCTTCAACCATCAGCATTCAGGGGAGGATTGAAACACTAGCCCTGGTTATTTGGATGGAGGTAGGACTATACGCTAGTGAACTGCTTTTTAATAGTAGACTTCAAGGGTACGTTAAATGTGGTAACAAAATTGTATTGAATGGGAGTTATTAAATATTTACCCACTCTCACCCACAACTATTATAAGTACAACAGCTAAGTCGAAGGCGAGTAATGCATCCCTACTGGAAATTTCTTAAGGTCCTGCCTGGGAAACTTGCAGTAAGAGATGGCAAAGTACAGTATTGTATGATGTAATGTTGACTCTTTGAAAAGAGAATGCATACGTGCTATTGTCACCTGTAGTTGGAATGTAGTCTGGTGTGAATTTTTCAAAAATTGTCACAGTTACTGCTACCACTCATTGCTAGCTACAGTTAAGTTATAGTTACTATTGCTTAGCATTGACAAGTCCTGCTGGAATTGTTTCAAGAGCTTTCCCACAAGTGTTTGAGCCATCACCAACCAAGATGACCTACTAAAAGTAAGTGAAACTGAGTTGGCTATAACACTTATTTATGTACAGTACATGTAACTGCAAAGCAAAGTACTATGAAACTTTTGTTCCGTACAGGTCAGCAAAGAAAGCTGTTTGCAGAAACTATACCATGATGGAAGAACTGGAAAGGAAGAGCTGTGGCCTCTCTCCCCTAACTGTGTGGGTGATACATAATCTAGCTAGCTTACAATAGCATCTCTGGGGAGGATTAAACTACACTAATCCTGTATACTGTAGAGGTACGTGTAGGACTGGTTTCACACATAGACTAGCTATGGTTTTGAGAAGACTTTATTTCACCTAGTTGGGGGTGGGGGGGCGGGGTAAGCGTCACCCAATTGTACTGAACAGGAGTTATTGAATGTTCACTTACTCTCACCCTTGCAGTACTTGGCACTCTATGCTGTGTGACCACGTTCCAGAATGTGGTTGACTTTATGCCGGGTAAGTATATACTTCCACTATTTATCATTTTGTCCATGCATGCATAGCACTAAGTCTGCATGCTGTTATGTGCATACATTCTACATTGTTCTATGCAGGAAATTTGTGATCTCTAAGTAGATGCTGCTGAGTTACAGCAGCCACAACCATGCACTGCTGGTGGCTGAAGGAACTCTCACAAGCCATGCCGTTTCATTGTGGCAGAAGGAACTTCAATCTTACAAGCACAAGTAAAGAATGCATGAAGTCACGAACTACTACATGTAGTGTTTTTTGTATTTCAATAACCTGAACATTGATATTATGCTGTATTGTACAATTTTGTTGTCACCAATTAAATTTTTATTGAGTTTATTCCACAATGGCTACTTGTGAGTGTTTTAATATTATGGGAGTGCAGAAATACACCTGAACTCTGGGGGTGTATGTTTAACACTGCATGAGGGTGGTATACCACCATTTAAGGTGTAACATACCACCGTTTAGGGTGTAACATACCACCGTTTAGGGTGTAACATACCACCGTTTAGGGTGTAACATACCACCGTTTAGGGTGTAACATAGAACCCATGGGGAGCTTGGTGTTCACGGCGACTATAGCGCCCCTAAAGGTGTTTGGTTAACACCCCTTTTTTAACAGTGCAGGAAGATTTAATGGGTGTATTATTGATACATGTTCATATTATGCATGCATGCATGATGCATGCTGTGGCTGTTTGCATGGAGCTCTGTATAGGCATCATTGAAGCCGAGGCTGCTTACTCAAAGGTGCTCGCTCTTCCACAGAGAGGACCACTGTGAATGAAAACAACACAACTGTTACAATATTATCATTATGTTGTTATAAACCTATTTATACTATACAGCTATATAAGAGGTGTGTAATACTTCCCTGCACAATCCCCATGCATGTATGCATGATTGTCTGGCATCGATAGTCAGCACACATATACATGCATGTATACCCTTGAAGTCTAGTATCGACTCTACTCATACCATATATACCTTGCACAGATGACGTTGGCGGTGGACTCGTTCCAGGAATATTTCCACCCACCATGCTGTTTGCTGTAAACATAAATAAACAATGCCACGTATCAAAGCCTATAATTATACATGCGTGCATGATTAGAATAAAACAAGCCATGCTACATACAACTCACGGCTTCTAGATCTGCAGCTTTCAAAATCATCTACTGAATCATCATCACCTTGACCTGCACGGTATATTCAGTATGCAATCAGTAACCAGTATGCAATTGGACATCAGCAAATGTAATCAGATACTGTTATAGGAGAAAGATATATATTGTAGAAATGTAGAATCGGATACTAAGCACTGGTATCTATTTTCAAAATTAGTAGCCTGAATGTGTGTTTATATTCACAGGATGCTTATTGCACTATGACCATACGAAGCAATCCAACTGCTGTGTAGAAGGCGGTGCTCCTGGATAAGGCCTCCTCCACTTAATGAATTCAATTGTACTACTGACCTACTGTAGTTGATGTACTGAGGCTTTCAGGCTGTATAAGGTGCCATTTTCCTGGTAAGTACTGTAGTAGAGGCTATGAGTGCCTATTCATGTGGGGTGCCTATTCTCGTATACGAGTACTCACTATCGGGAAATCCAATTGGGTGCCCTTACTTTGTATGGGTGCCTATTATTCTGATTCTACGGTAACTCTCGTGCAAATTTTATAGACTCAGTCAAATTGTATATACGATAAGTCAGAGAATACCCTGTGTCAGTACAGACAGATATACAGTTCTCACAGTAGCTACACTAAACATAGCAACCATCTAGCAACCTCAACCACTGCATATTATTGTTATCAATATTCCTTACCAGTAGGCGATGTAGGCTGGCCCAGGCGTGTGGAGGTGTTTCTATCTGCATTTCCTTCTCCTTGGTGATGAACCGCTATAAAAATGTACAACCACAACTATTGCTTAAGCAAGCAATGAAATGTACAGTAATTGAATTACAAAGGTAGCTTTGTGCTTCCCTCACCATCACGAAATTGCTGTACTACATGACTTGGGATTCGCTCCTGTGCAATGGCCATGCACTTCAAAGACACAGCGTTTCCTCCATACCCACGACGGGATTTTGAAATATATGCCTCCTTGCAATTTCCTCTGAGGAATCGCTGCTTGCACTTCTTTCCCATGCGATGAAGGAGAAGGGCACGCTCAATGTCACTAGCTGAGTACATCACCCTCTCGCTATCATTTTCAGGCTGCGAATTCAGCAAAGCAACAGCTTCAGAAATTCGAAGAGCTAGACACACATCCAGGTGGGAATGAGTCGAGACATCCACGGATACAGTTTGGAGCACCTGAATTGTTGAAGCAGTCAACGAACAATGCACTGGATCAGAAGACATGCAAACTAACCAGATACTTCTTGGTTGTCTTGACTGTCTGCATGTAGCCTGCAAGTTCTCTCAGGAATGCCTGCACCATCTTCTCACTGGAGACACTGGATTCAAACAATACCATCTCTGGGACAGAGGTACTGCTAGCTGTGAAGGGGGCCATATTCTCGGCAAAGAAATCCCAGCAGTCTTCTTCACTGAACTGTAGCCCCCCAGAAATTGCTGCAAACTGTGAGTTAACGAAGAAAGATTTTACTTTTTAGCCAACAAAGCAACAGATTTACTTACCTCTAAGAAGAAGTACATGAAGATCGACATAGTGGTTGTGAATCGAGCTTGTGTGGTGAAGGTTGCCAGGATTCTGGATACAGCTGGGCTGATTTCATTGTTGATGTGCTCCTTTGTCTCCTGCGACATGAATCGCTGACAGAGCTTCAGCACTTCACCAACAGAGGCTGAAGCAGTGTCCCGACTTTGCTGCATTTTGGCAAACAAAAGGTTTGCCTCCGGCTCGTCGGTGTGCTCATTGAAGCCGATGTGTATGGCACGACTATGTGCACGTGGACGTTCACCTCCTAGCTTCCAATTGGAGGACACAACCGGAAGGGTCGAGAAGGATTCGACTCCATACGATCGAGTGCCACGACTGGTGCCATTATAGGCATCGATAAACAGCTCTTCCCATGTGTCGGCTGCTTTTGCAGTGATATCATCAATTACCACAGGGATTGTGGTCTTGTTCAGAATCTTGAAGAGATATGAGGGGGTGCTCTGATTGTTGAAACAATGTGACTCATGAGCACCAAAGAGGGCTAGGCCACACTTGGCTGCTTCTGATTTGCAGGAACCAGGGGCTCCTGTCAGCATTGGTACCCCACAGCAGCCAAACATTCTGAGAACATTGAGGTAGTTTGCCCCCATCAAGCATGCTGCTATTGTAGCCATTGCAGGCATGAAGTTCTCGGGCATGAACTTCTGAATGGACTGGCATAGGGGAAGGACACTTTCACCATCATCCAATGGAGTGCACACTTTGCATGCCAGCGTCTCCTCCAAGAGAATGTTGTTGCCATTAACAAGACGCCGCAGCCACAGAAATGGTGATTGACCTTGCTGCAACAGTGAGCCATCTGCTGAAAGCTGAACTGAATCAGAGAGAACCCAGTAGGACTTTCCGTCAAGCGTATTCTCTCCAACAAGCCTTGCTGCAACCTTCTTTCCCTGCTCTCCTTCCAACATCTCACTTGACAATTGCATCATGAGTTTCTTAAACTCACTGTCTGAGAGCAGAAGAAATAGGGCACCGCCTGGGAATAGCTGGTTGATGAATGTTGTGAACTGTTTCACATGTCCGGAGAGCTCCATCATTGGACAAAATAGCACTCTGTGGGGAAGGAAACTGTCATATATAATGCTACTTTGTATAAATTAACTTCTCTCATTTAATTTTTACTTGTATGCAGTCATTAGCCTCATACATGCTATGTATATATCCTGTCCCATTCCACCATTCCCACCTGGATACAAGGCTAGGCAGACACTTACTCTTTCATGTTGTCAGGATACCTCTCAATTTTCATCAGTATTCCTGGGCCACCACCATCAGAGTTAACGTGAACAGTCCCCAACAGGAAGATTGAAAAGTTGGAAACCGCCTCCTTGGTGTCTGATTTTTCATTGTAGCGGAAGATTCGGTTCTCTTCGATGCGAACATAAGTGCTTGGCATTGTGCAATATGCCACCGTACTGTAAACAGGACATGTATGTATACATCGTAATAATAATATTAATGCTATTATTAGTCACTGTATATAGCTACACATGTAGGCTACTCCATGCACCAGCAACGTAAACAACTGATTTTAGCTGCAAGTACATGTAGTTTCAACTATTATGTAGTACTCTTTCCCAGCCAAGGGCACATTTTATATGTGCCCATAAAAAAATACATGATTGTACTTCAGCTGATTTTATATTAACGCCTAATACATGTATACAAACCCAGACATGAGTTTACATTGAACTACATGTATAAAACCCAGCTGGAGTTAATACAGTAACTGCATACCGAGACTCAGTCTGCCCAAGCTCTTGTCACCACGTACATGTACGCGAGGGGGAAGTAGGAAAACACCGTGCGGTCGTCAGTAAAAAATCTTCATACAAGAGGTTGTCTTCAATCTGCGAAAAAATAGCTTGTGAGAATACTTAAAGCACTGCAAAGGAACAACAGGTAACCATGCGAAACGTAACCCAAGCAACATTCAATAATAGGCCTTTATCCATTACTACGTAATTATGACGTCTGGGGGGTAATAGTGGGCACTAATTGGAATTCGAAGCGTCGCAAGAAGCGCGAGTGCACCACCTGTTCTTTCGTTTTTCTGGACTGTCAGCTGTTTTTCAGTGCTTAGTCCATTTCCAAGGTTAGTTCAGTTATTTTTCTCTGCAAAAGATATCTCAAAGTTCGATGGCGACCGCAAATGAAGTTTCAGGCTCTTCATCTTCCCCTCACCCTTCGCGGTCTTGTAGCGACGTCCCTATCCACAAGTGGACTTGCTCTGCGCTCAAAACCTGGCTTAAGGCCCGCGGATTAAGCTATTCAGCAATGAGAAAGGATGAACTAATAGCGAAGTAAGTCCAGATGTAAATCGATTATCGGTAGACTGGTAGGGTGGAGCGATTTGTCCCCTCCTTTTTTGTACTTCGGCATGTTTACATTACACAAAATGATAAAGCAAGTACAGGTACATGTACACACTACAGGGCAAGTAATGTACACTACAGTGCAACTGATCCTTCCATTAGGGTTGAGGGAGCAATCAGGTGTGGGCTTGATTCACCTGTAGAGGAGAGTGAAGAAGAAAATGAGGCAGCACCAGACGGTTATGAGGCAACACTATCGTCAGAAAGTGGCTGGATAGATGCCGAGTGTATTGATCTACCCCCACTCACCCTCAAGCACATACACCAGTACTTCATAACTGGACGACTGCACAAAGAGCGGGTCACTGCATCAAAGCCATTCGAGAGGGGCTATAGACTATTCAGTTCAAGGAAGGTCCAGTGTCTCTCAATTCATGACGTTACCAGTAACTCTGTTTACTGCATCATCCGTGCAACAGTCTTGCCCTCACAGAAATCTGGAGCATATAAAACAGCCATTGCTCTAAATAAAACAAATGGGCATGTTATATACGGAAGGTGTACCTGTGTCGCAGGTAACTCAGCCTGCAATCATACTGCTGCACTGATGTTCGCAATAGATGATATGAACAGGGAACGGGCTAGCTGTGGAGCCGGAAGTAGTGGAGCCCCTAGTTCAACCTCGCTGCCCAGGAAGTGGGGTGTTCCAGCAAAATCTAAGAAAGACCCAACACCAGTGAACATGCTGGAGGTAGTAAAACCTAAGTATGGAAAGCTACCGCAACACACCCCTACTGACGTCCAACCCATCGATCCTTCTATTGGCCTAGTACACATGGCTAGAATCATGTCCCTTCGGGAGGACCTAGAAAAGAATTGTAAGGATCAGATACTTTTCAGTCAGGTGTGGCCATCACAACCAGATGCGAAGCAAGCAGACAGGCTAATGAAAATGCAGGCGAGGCCTAAAACATAATGTAATTATATATTAATTGTATGTAGCTGATTATATTCATGATGCCACAAACACAACATACACACAGTCAACGATAAGAGCACAGAAATAACTTAAGCACAGAAATAACTTATAACTCGTTATCTGAAAGAGAGTCAGTAACCAAAGGAGGGTGAAACAAACTGAGTGCACAACAAACTCCCCATATGTTATCTACAGAATTTACAAGTGTTAGTGGTACAACATTTTTCAAAATGTGATACTGCTTGATGCGGCCAATAGCTCTCTCTACGTGAATTCGAAGGGATGCTATTTGACGCGTAAGAATAACATTCTTCTTAGAAAGCTGTTGATGATTCTTTAAGAATGGGGGGATATTTAGCTTTGCACCACATACTAGTACATCATACGCAATATCAAAGCCTTTGTCAGCCATAATCGAGTCTCCAGGTTCAATAAGTTCTAGTATGCCACAATCACGGGTAAGTGCTTGATCTGAAACTGACCCAGCATATAACTCCGATAAAAACGTAACAGCTCCTGTAGGACATATGCCAACTAAACCCTTAAAAGTGTTGTGGTGCTTGTAAGATGAGTAGGTCAGTGACTGCACAGACATGGACGAGGGTACTTCAGTAAGTATCTCAGTACAATCAATAATAACTCGGGTAGTGGGGTAAAATTCTTTAAACTGCATAGGCATGTGTGCATCAATAACTGCCCTTGACGGCCATGTGATGAGGGGTCTAAGTTGCTGGTTCAGAAACTTGAGCCAGGTTACACAAATACGAGATACTGTAGCAATGCCAATATCAAATCGATGAGCTAAATCTTGTTCCAATAATCCCAGTCGCAGCCGAACTAATACAAGGAATAGTTCATCAATGGGTTGCAATACCCGGGCTCGTGGTTTAAATGTCTGGGTAGAGGTACTCTTAATATCACTACGGCATAAACGTAGGTAACACAGTAGCGGCTCAAGATATCTATAAAGGCACATGAGCACAGGATATGATGAAAGGCCAGTGTAAAACTGTATATCTGCATCACTTCCTTCAAATCGCTTCAGGAGGAAGCGCTGGGATGTCAATGTTCTTACTTCCTCTTCGAGCCTCAAAACATCTGCCTGCAGCTGCATAATTCTTTCTTCATGTTTTTCAATTTCATTCTTTGCTACGTCTAGCTCTACCTCAGCTGGTGTTGGAAGCTTTTCTGGCTTTTGCTTTTTGGAAGGTATGGGGTATCGAACAGTAGGAGGGTGTCGCTGCTTCACTGATTTACTCCATGGAAAAATAGTTGGGATTTGGGAATTAACTGTTTTTTCACTTCCTTCAAAATGCAGGCTGCAAATTCTAGAGTTCTCACTCACACTGATATGTCTTTTAATACTAACTAACCACTTGTATCTCTGGTCAGGTTCTTGGGGTAGGCGATGAAATTTGACACCCTCAAACTCAGGCCTATCACTCCTGCTACAGCACCCCGGTATGCTGCAAATCTGATGTCGAGGCATGGGAATTGGGCTCAGGCGTTCAATTGAGGCTGTGAAATCTTTCAGTTCTATTCAAAGTTCGACACACGCAATAGAGTCTTCAGGCAACTACTATCCACGACCGCAATAGAAATCCCACTCTCTTACAAACAGCGCGTTCTCATTCTAGAATACAATAATGTGGCCCCACAAATTCAAGTTAAATAAGCAAAGTACTCACCTAGCAACACTTTCCGCGGGTTTCTTCGCCTTTTCCAGCTGCTGGACTCCAAGAAAACTGAGGTCTTCCCGCTGCGTTCCGCCATTCTGCGACGCTTCGAATTCCAATTAGTGCCCACTATTACCCCCCAGACGTCATAATTACGTAGCAATGGATAAAGGTCTATTGGTCGCTATGCTCTCGCGCGCGCCGCTTTTTTTCCGTCTCCCTATACCCGGGAAAGCCGTAGGCATGGTGTGCCCGGCGCCAGTTTTAAGCTGGTTGCTAAGTTAAACTGATAACCAAGCAACTACATGGCCATGTTTAATCACAGCAGATATGGCAGCTATAAAGCGAGGTTCTTCTGTGTGCGGAGGTTGTGGAACCAGCAACGGAAATAGAGCAGTTGTCTGTAAAGGATGCAGCAAAACACTTACTAACAAGACTAAGCGTCCGAAACCGGAGCCTGTTGCTCAGTATAGCTCGAATGTCACGTTCCTGTTAGATGCTGAGCTTAAAGTAGAAATTGCAACCGCCTATTCTGTTCGAGTACGACCTCAAGGACCAGACTACAGATGTTTTATAACAAAAGGCACTGACGGAGCTTGGAAGTGTACAAACAAAGAGTGTGAAGTTGTGCGGCAAGGAAGGGCTCGGTCGATGGGAACTGGTAAGCATTATACCTTCAGTGGGTGGAGCTGGTGCAAGTATAGCAGAAAATTATAATTCACGTTGTATATATCAAAGGTGCATGGATGCATATGCCATGAATTATCTCTTTCAATATTATAGATACTGAAAATTCTCATCCTGGACCAGGCTGTTGTCATGTAGAAGTGGCAATCCACTCCATGTCGGCGCCAAAGCCACTCGAGTTAAAGTTAGATACACTATCTAGCTTTCCATTCCCCACAAGTGTACAGCAGACACTGCAGGAAATGGTGTCTTCTTCAGAAAACACAGAGCCAGCAATCATTCAGCGTGTGTCAGAAAAGTCATTCGTCATTCGCACTCCTGAAAAGAGCTTTCAGACACCACTGAAGCTCCTTCACATACGCTTTGACAGTCAGAACAAGTTTCACTGTCAGTGCTCTCAGTTTAAGAAAACCCAACAGCTCTCTTCTGCACCGACAGCACCCAAACTGTCTAAGCGATGCATCCACCTCTACATTTGTATGTGGGCATTCCTCTCCTGTCCGAGTCTTCAGCAAGAGTTCTCCATGTATGTGCATCTGCTTCAGCAAGGTATGCAAAGTATTGTGGCAAAAGTATTTGGCAATACTGATTGCATTAATTCATATGCCATATTTATATATTTTTATAATTATAATTATGTAATTAAAGATATGTATTCTCAATTCCAACCTAAACAGCTGTCTTAAGAAATATATTATTATACTGGCAGTTTGAGGTTAATTTTCTGAGACAATTGTTCTGGTTAGAATTGAGGATAACACTACTACGTAGCCAACCAAGAATTTCACTTCAAAATTATATATCAGTAGTGCATGTGTGCAAGAATGGATATCATTGAGTAATTTCACAATGCATAATATACAAACTATAATTATATGCAGGTGTGCTGCCAACTGGTATTGCAACTGAAACCATGACTGCACGAGGTGAATCGCAGACCTCAGGTACATTGATTGCAATGTATATGTAATCATAATGTGAACATTAATTTAATTATGAACTGCATTATTGTATTCCATGCAGGAGAGCCTCCTGCAAGCTCTGGTAGAGTTGGAGTTCCAGAGAGTGTTGACGTTTTGCTGAAACACACCAAGAAGATACCAGAAAGTCAAGCAGCGCTCCAGCCTCTTTTTTCCCTTATCCAGGAGAAGAATGCCAACTTAGTCCTGCAAAGGAAAGGCGTGGCAGTCAGTGGGGAAGTAAGTTAACCAACCCAATTGAGCTGCAACAAGCTACAATATAATTTGTGCAGCCAATTAAGTCTTCTATATCTACCATTCATAAAAATAGGTTTGGGAAACACTCTATCAGCCTTCTGACACAAAGTGTGTTGTGTGCGATGGTGACCTTAGTAAGGCAATGCACATTCCTGGAGGCAGAGGGAGATCCTGGCTGCTGTGTAATGAAGGACTGCTACAGGTTGAAATGCTGTTGAAGCAATGCCAAAACCCGAACTGTCGAGCAAGGCACAGCTTTCGAGACTGGAAAACAGGTAATGCAGTTTCTTCAGTCACATGCATTGACAGCTATCAACGTAGCTATATGTAATAATTCTTTCTGCTATATTAGGAGTATTCAATGTCAGCAACAAACTCCTTGTGTGTATTGACATTCTATTGAGGATGAGAGAGCACATCCAGAAAGGGGAACCACCTGGCAATTGTGCGGATGCTGTGATCCACTCTTCTCTCCAGATGCCCCAGGCACCTCAGTTGCTAGAAGAACAAGTGCGATATGTGGTTGAGAAGTTGTATGATGGGTTCTTTGCTTTTGAGGCCATGACTGACAGAGATTGGGATTCGGGTATTTGTGGAATCTGTGGTATATGCCCCCTGTTTGAGAGTGGTGATGGAAACTGTAAAAACTGTACCCCACTGACAAACAGCATGGTAGGTGATAAATACAGACTGCATGTAGCTTTGGATATCTTCTTACACACTCTATCTTTCCTTGTAGGTGGTGTGGCCAGTTCTTAGTGAAGTGGATGCAAGTGTGGATACTGTTGATGTGGACAAGTGGTGGACGTATGTGGATAGCAAGGTTGTGGAAGCAGCTGTGTTCAGGTCATCGACATCTGAGCCAGTCAGTAGCACAGATATAGCACCGTGGATTCCACCAAGTTGCAGAAGCTCCACCATCCTAAACACGGAGCACCTTAAGGCCTCTTCCTGCATCACTGACCCTCCAAATAACAGGCCATTTGGATGCCCCAAAAAGCTGTCGGAATTGGTCAGAAAAGGTAGCTACAATCCCTTGGAGTCACACACCATGACAGTGCCAGAGCTGAAGGTGATAGCAGCAGAAGTGGAAATTCCATCCTCTGTGGGATCTACAAAGGTATAGCATATACTCGCAAATTGAGAAATTCAATTCCATTTATCCACATTTTGTAACCAATATAAATGTGTTATGTACAATAAAGTAGTAGGCTAATTATATCTCCAGCCACAGCTACTGAAGCACTTAGACAGACTGTACTCATACCTGATTCAAGGAAAGAGTGAGTGCCACACCTTTGAGGCAGTCCCAAAGTGCTCTGGAGGAAAGATCTTTAAAAATTGTCACCATCAGGTAAATGCTGAGTATAAAAATTTAATTCTGACAACTCTACAGTACATTTTGGATGCATTATACATCAAAAGTTATGGATAAGTGCAAAAGTTGGGTGCATGTGAATCAGTGATAGTTAGTACATCCTCCAATGATTGCATACCCTCCAGGTTGTATCAGCAGCAAAGTTTGTAATGAGAAAGGAGAGCACTAGAGATCATGTAGACCTGCTGCTGTCTTCGAAACACTGGCCTGTTGTATTTGCAGTGGACATGGCCTGCGATGTTGCGGCTCATTTAGAAGTTCGCCTTCCAAAGCTTGCCACTGCTCTTTGGGGGGAAAGAAGGGCATGCTTTCAGAAGCCACATCCCCGAAGAGAGCCACAGGTTTGTATGCACATGGGCGAAAGTGGCAAGCAGTCTTACGTATATCAACCACAATGTACTCTTTTTTGTTTTAGGTCATTCAGCACCCTGAGTTCACAGCTGCTGTAAATCTGCCGACAATCACATTGAATAGTATGGAGGGTGCCAGACAAGACCACACTTACAGCAGAAGTATGATTCATCCGCTAACAAATGCAGTTGACCGTTACATCGTCGGGGACAGGTTTCACGATGGTCCCAAGACATCAGGCCACAAAAAGAGTACATGCAGTTATCACAACATAGACCTGTGTCCAGAGTTGATCAGCTTTCAAAGCATAACTTCTGAGGTGTTGAATTCCAAGATAAAATCAACACGACTTCAGTCAAGCAACCAACAAAACCTGCATCATTACTTCTTCTACAACCGCCTGATGGATCATTGGAACAACTTGCAGATTGTTCATAAGCAATGGCTCCAGATGCATAAGAGAACTAAACCAGGAGAAACCGTGGCTAGAGATGTGTTTCACCGCTTCTGCTATGTGTGCACCAAGTGCCACAAATGTGGACATGTAGAAGCCAATTGCCTCCAATAATATTGCATGTCATGCTGTAGGAGTAGCTATGTGTATAAAAGAGAAGGCACAACATAACATATTATTGCCAATCATTCACTAACTACTATCTCTACTTTGCACCCTCAATAGCCTTACATGCACCTAATACAAGCTGCATGTATAGTTTAATCCTATTAACCCTATCCATATAGCCCTAGCCTTAACACTAACCTAACCCTAGCTCTAACCCTCAACCAATGCATATAACCCTAATCCTAACCTCTTTAACCTAACCGTATATAATATTAGCCCTAATGTCCCTAACCCTAAACTTAATCCTAACCTTAACCATAACCCTAACCCTAACCCTAACCCTAACCCTAACCCTAACCCTAACCCTAACCCTAACCCTAACCCTAACCTTAACCCTACCTAACCCTAACCCTAACCCTATAGCCCTAACCCTAGCTAAACATCCATCTACCCCACCCCCCTCCCTGGTGGTATAAATTTATCAATATAATACCCTGACTGAGACTCATGCGTATCTGATTGATCCATTGATGAAACAGTATCTAAAAGTACTTGTAGATAGTTGTAGAGACAGAAGAGAATTAGAATGAGAAACCGAGCATAAGTACACTCACATTCTCATACGTAACTAAGGGGTATGTACCCCTTAGTTATTGCTTATTTGTGCCTTATAAATGCTCTTTCTGTTTAGGAGTTTGTAGTAGCATGATGTAGTTATGTGTTTGGTTGGTTTCTGGTCATAATTATTTATGTTGGTTTTAAATTATACCCCTACTTATTGCTTTTTTGTGCATTATATAGCTAGGCTCTTGTCTGTTTAGGAGTTTGTTGTAGCATGATGTAGTTCTGTGTTTGGTTGGTTTCTGGTTATTATTATTTATGTTGGTTTTAAATTATACCCCTTACTTTTTGCTTTTTTGTGCATTATATAGCTAGGCTCTTGTCTGTTTAGGAGTTTGTAGTAGCATGATGTAGTTATGTGTTTGGTTGGTTTCTGGTCATAATTATTTATGTTGGTTTACCCCCTAGTTATTGTTTATTTGTGCATTAAATGTGTGCTGTTGTCTGTTTAGGAGTTTGTAGTAGCACAATGTAGTTGTGTGTTTGGTTTGTTTTGTTGGCTGTAGCTATAGCTACATGTAAGTACATTTTTTCCTTTCTCTGATTTGTGTATAGTTATCTTAGTAATGGCTCCTGTAGCTTGACTTTAGTTTGCACACCACTCTATTGGTTCAACAGTATGTTTGTAGAGTTGTGCAATTCTTGGCGTAAGGTTTCTGTAAATTTTATCCCGAGACACTTACCCCGAGCTTCCAAATACACGAACTTTCCGCAGACTCATTATATACCCCGAGACTCCGCTCGAATTCATGGGTTTAATTTTCGCGCGGCTATCGTTAATCATTTTTCGCGCGGTCGTTAATTATTTGCGTAGGAGTGCAACTCGACCAATCACATTGCCGTTTTGATAAGAGCTGCGGTACTGTTGCTAGGCAGTAGCTGTCACGTGATCCCAGTTCAAAGTTCAAAGGTTAACAGCCCCAACAGTTTACGTACTTACGTATGTTGCCAGACGGACTTTCCGCGAAATTTCCGTCAGGGCACGAGACTAGTGTGGCAGGGGAATGTGGTGAAGCCGTAGAGCACGCATATTCATTAACCGCGCGGGCGGCGCTTTAAGTAAATAGCACAGCTAAGGGGGCATCTCCAAATGAAAATTCTACGCTTAGCGTCATAGTGACGTTAAAAAATACCCCCCCCCCCCTTAACGTCACGCATACATAATCATGCCTTCTGTTTTCCTTTGCAGTACTGGCAGCAAATACTTCAACGAACTTCTGATAGGTGTCTATCACGTTTTTGTATACAAAATACTTCTTGGAAGGCAGAGCTTCACGGAACAATGTAGTCTGCCGCAGCATGCCTACGCCGTCACAGAACGTGCTCACGCGACTGCAATTTTTTACGCCACGGCTTAAACCCCCCCCCCCCCCCCCCCCCCCATCGTCACTATGACGCTAAGCGCAGAATTGCCACCTAAGTGTTGTAGATTCAGCGCATAGGGGTTCCCGCAAACATGCAATTACTGCCAATAATCACGTTTTAATTGCTCCGCTAACATTCTGGCGGAGCGGGGTGAAGTAGTAAGCCCATTTACCAGACCCTCCTTCCTTTCCTACTTTATCGACGGGGCATGTGTTTGTGGAGGGTCTGGGAACGAGACTAAATAAGAACTGCTAGACCTTCGCGTGGAGGCGGGTCTAGCTCGATAGACTATCAGTTGGCAGTGTCAGAGATACGTCGACACTCGGGCTCACTCAGGCTGACAGGTCTGTAATCTGCGCTAGATGCTTACTTCATTTGGTATGATTGGTGCTTTATTTAGGCGACAGTTATATTGTGTATACATACAGAAGCTGCGTACAGAGGTTGGCAAGTTGGTTTTTCACAGGAGAGGGCAATAGGCAGTGGCTCTCGAGAATTTATTAATTAGGTTAGGCTGTCAGAATCAAAGGCCAACAGTTTACACATAAAAAAGAGTGCTGTTATGGTATTTTCTAAAGAGGTTAATACAGGTGCTTGTGGGGAGATAAAGACATTCCAGAGGTTGTATTAAGTTACTGTTACTTGGGGATTGAATTAGTCTATCCAGCTACATGTAGACCCTCCTCTGCACTTAGCTTGAAGAGGGTCTAGCAGAGCTCATTAGTATTCATACTTCACAGCTATTGTAGCAACTTCACACATACTAAGTATTGTGCAGCCAGCTATATATAGCTTACTGAAGCCTTAACGTTCAGGTGTTGCTACTTGCTAGTAGCTGAAATCAGCTACTAAATCTGATTGGTCAGCTAGTCATGAATACTAATAAGCTCTGCTAGACCATCCTCAAGCTAAGCGCAGAGGAAGGTCTAGCTCGATAGACTAGGATTGAATTTGCTAAGAATGGTTCATGGTATAGTCATGTACAGAAGGTAATTGCCGAGCGTCTTAGCGCGAGGCAACTAATCCTGTCGTATCTCAGCAAGCGTGTGTCACGCTTAGGAATGCAATTATACTGCGTACTGCGCATGGCGTGGCCGGCCCTTTGTGGCTCAGTTCTCACGTGCTACTTCCACGCGCGTTGGCTGAAGTCAAGTCACGGACGACTTGCTACACTACGCAAAAGAAAGCAACGAGCGGAATACAAAACCGAAGCTAAAAGACCAAAGAGTGCGGAATCACAAGACCAGAGGTGCGTACACTTATTAGCTAACAACTGTTGCTCTTTTTCGCTGAAAAACAGAAGTCCACCGCGTGAATTTTCGCCTTTGGAGAAGGATGCGCCACCGTGCTTAGATCGTCGAACTCATCGAATTCTCATGCATTTTCAGCTATTTCTCCTTTCTTTCTGTCGAAGTTATCAACTGGACTGCACTGGACCACAAACCTGCAAACCTCTGTACATAGCCTATGGTGCAATAGATAGATAGATAGATAGATAGATAATTATTAATGTCTCGCCACTTGGGCAGCAGGCCAAAACTGGCCTATGAGACAGTGTGCACATACACGATAGGTGGTCACAGTCATACACACATCTACAAAAAGAAAGCATATTAATAAGGACATCAGAGAAGAGAAGAGACAGAATAGTGGGATTAGTGGGTGAATGGCGAGTACAGATACCACTATTTTTTTTTTTTCTTCACAGACACCAGACACAGATCAAAACCACACAGCAATGGTAATTTACAGCCGACAAAAAGCATGATGGGAATAATACAAAATTTAATAAAAGTACAAATAAAATGGATGTATGACTTGAATTGGTTATAGTTTTTGTTTCAAAAAGTACAAAACAGCGTAGCGTACAGCATATCGATGGGACTGACATAAAACAATAGGAGCAGAGACATGAGTGTATAACCTTAGCCAGTGGATAGATGCAAGTGTGGGTCAGTTTTCCCTTACAAATCGGGATATAAAGGAGCAAAAGGTAGTCCGTGGGAAGGGAGGTATTGTGCAGTGACTTAGATACTAAACAAATACTTCAGTGGAATCTAAAGAGATATTCATGGGTATTTGCGTTTGAGTGCTTGAAGCGACTGAACTTACTCATGTACGTAGTTATCTATGCATGAGTGTTTGTACGGAACCTAATGTCGAGCTTTGTGGCTGATTATTACAACGTTGCCATTAGCAGTACAGCATGCATGCATGTGCACGTAGTACTGCATGGGTGAAACATATAGGCACTCTGTATGCATTATCACACATCTCTTCTCAGTAAGAAGAAATACAGGTGTGATATTGCAGACTTTACATGTACATTCTGAAATAGTTACAGGTGGTCATGCCTGAAAGCTATATAGTGTAATTGTTTTGACCTCTTAGCGGGTACCTGAATGACGGCTGAGCAGGAGTGTATGAATAGCTAAGTAGGAGTTAGAATTTCATCATGTAGAATTGAATTTCATCAGGCAAGTGAGCATATTTAATTTAATTGGTAAGGCAAAAAGAATAATAGGTGTAACCTCCGAGAATGAAAGAATATAGAATAATGGGCATGCAGATAAAAAAGAAGAATTTATCAAGGTTTAATGCAGTAACAAGTGAAGGAGGAGTTCTGCTTCTAATCTGCATGGTATATGAGCATGCAATAACACATGTTGCATGCTCCAGCCGTGCATGTAAGGGGCGGAACTGTATGATACCCGTGAATTTTATATCATCATGGCATCACAGCCAAACAAAAAAGGCTGCTTATCTCAGTTAGACTATCTCAGTCAGCTTCAATACTAAGCTATGCTTGTAGCCAATTTCTAGAGTAAACGATTAAGTGAAGGCATGCAAATATGCGCAGCTATATATGAAGGGCTCAGAACCAAAGTGGGCCAATGCAAAATCATACTGGTGAATTGCACAAAAATACAATTTCAGCAGAAGTGCATCACTAATGTGTTTTCAAATTCTTGGTCAATAATGCAAAATGCTTAACTAAGAACTGTGTAATTAGCAATTGCCCTAATTTGCTCATCGCTAATGACTCTTGGCTGTGTTCACTCATTTGAAACTCACACAACCCACTGGTCAAGATGGCAATTCCTTTCTTACTGTGGGAGTGTGGGCATGCATGAGACACAGTTTGGAGGGGCTAATTTAATGTTTGTGGGTTAGCCCACTATGCTTCTCAACCCTTCATATATACATACATGTATACCATTACAAGAATCTAGAAGTACAGCTGCACTATATTCTCTTAATTGTAGCTAGCTAACAACACTCAATCATGCAGGTGCTGATGAAACTACAAGGCTTATTAATAACAGCTGTCTTATCAGCTTTGCTGATATTAATTTTTCTTGGCTTCACTTGGCTACCATCACTTCGTTCAAGAAGACCAATTCCAACGCAGGACGAATTTCATCTATCATACAAAGCAGGTATACAATTTATCGTTACAGTATTGTGATGGAAATATTATGGCAAAGCTAGCTCGTATTATAGAGCTCTACAGACAGTGGCCTCAACAATATGGGGAGTCAATGTAAATTCATGATTGTCTTTGCTTGTATTGATTTTGTATGGTAAGGTATTATTATGCATGATTCTGGGAAGTCTAATAACAGAAACTGGTATTTGTGAGCTCGTCATAGCCCAGCTTTTTTTTCGCAAAAAAGCTGGGTAGAGAGCCTGGGAACAAGGCTAAGCTCTTCATATATGTTACTTTTGTTTCTGAGCATTATAGTATAGGTGTTTGTTTGTTTGTTGTTTTTTTTTTTTAACCATGCATGGCCGGGAAGTGTATACGATATCACCTCGGTGCAGTGATATACCGTAACATCACTGAATTATACATGCACTTGATTGGACATGGTTCATATAATGCATAATTTTGATCCACCTGCTATTTCCTTAGCAACATGGTAAATGTAGTTTTATTGTTTTGTACACAAACACACATGAATAAACACATCCTTCCTTAATTAGCTCTCCCATCAGAAAACACACTAAATTCATCCAATGGAAGCACACTGACCGTGAGTCAGACACTGGCCAACAACTCTACCTCTGCTCACAGCTTCAGAAATAAATTCAATATTCCTTTCATGGGAAACTACAACTGTAGTGATGACATTTGTTCTCAGTTTCTGACAGAATCTGCTAAAAAATACAGATGTGGAAATTACAATTTCAAGCTCCTTGTCGAAAAGCATCAAAGGATCAAAGGAAGCTGCCATTTCATGAATGGGTCTTATCGAGCGCCAGTTGGATTGATCAGCTTACCTGGCAGTGGCAACACATGGGTGAGAGGCCTACTGGAGCAAGCAACTGGCATATGTACAGGTGAGGCAGGGATATGGGAAGAGTAATTATTACAAACGGCCTGACATTCACATGAAAACTGTGAAGTGCATGCCTTACACACTCGGTGTTAACTTTAGAGGTTCCCCGCCCCCTCCAACTCCCCTCTCCAAAATCATATACACATGTTCTTATTATTATAATTATTTAATAATACACTTGTGTGCTAAAAAGGTCCGAGTGTTGCTGAGCTGTGTGCATGAACACAACTATTACATGCTTCCTGATTTATGGCTTCCAGGAAGCTGGGCCGCAATGTACAATAGACATGTTTGTTATTGCTACATGTTTACACACATGATTGCTACCTCTGAATCAGCAACAAACCGGTGTGGGGTTACTACCTTGAGGCATAATCGTTTGTGTAGCCACGTGGCACGGGTCACTGGGTTAACAACTGAACGTTGTCGATAGCGTAGTTAAGTGGAAGGCATGGAAAACTTGTCTACTGTCTAAACATGCCGTTTGTGTGGCACTGTAACTCATTTTGTGTGCTGCACACTGATATTTGTAAGATCTTATACCTTATGCCACCATTAGTCTTGTGCCCAGACACCCACGCCTTAATTTCCGGCAAAGAGTGTCTGGTAACTTGATTTAAAATTCTTGTCACAGAGGCGTGTCTTACGAACGTGAGAGCGTTATTAATTGAAAGGTGTTTGCATGTCAAAAATGCAATGATCAACGTTCGTTGTTGTACTTTCTGTGAGAAGGCTAGGCCCTATACCTTCGTACAGTTAGCAACGTTCCTGAAGCTTTAGCTGGCAATAAGAGCGTGCTTAGCTACTCTGTGGTACATGTTCAGTTTTTACTGGACAACCCGGATTTTGAACTTGCCACTCTGGTTGCAGATGGTGCGGTACAGACTGCTGTAAATCCAAGTTGGATGACCGGAAAGTTGCGAGCAGTCGTTGTCTTCGACAATAGCCATAGCCAGTGCAGTGACAGCTTTGTTATTTGATTATACGCTGGATCGGGGATGTCATACACGTTTAATTACGTTTTCCACGATGTGATTCGTGCTTTGATAATCCAGATCACTGAGGTGTTAGAAACAAGAAATTCAAATCAAGCTACCAGACCGTCAAAGCGAGGGGGAGGAGCGACGGTCTTGGCACGAGACTATGCCACCATATGGTGCATGGCAATTGCAGTAAATGGGTTAATTAATTAACTTAACCCCTTCATCAGGTTCCTCCAAAAATGACCCCTGGCTCCGGGACCTGTATGGAGTGCTAGGTCTCTACTTCATATTCATGTGACAAAATTGATATGCTGTCTCATATTAGGCGCTGTATATTGTGATGGGGTACTGAAGATGGGTGGATTCACTGGAGAGGGGTTTCATAGTGGAGTAGTGCTTGCTGTGAAGGACCATAACCCACGTTTTGTGTGGAAGAACGAACTACACCAAGGAGGGGTAAGTACATCAGAGTACATGCTGTGACTGTAGCAATGGTATAAGTTAGAATACCAAAATTACACTCACATACCTATATACGTATAACTTCAGGAAGAGCAGCTTGCACAAAAGAACATCATGTTTTCACTGCATGTGCGAAGTGTTTTAGCAAAATGGCATGCATGATCAGAGTCTGAGGCCAACAATTTATTTAATTTAGTTCTCTGCCCACTGTCAGACCGGCCCGCCATGGGGTGCTGTCATTCTCATAATTAGAAATCCTCTGGATGCAATGGTAGCTGATTGGAAGAGAATAAAGGGTCACGGTCATGTTGCCGCTGTTGGCGCTGATCAGTTTGGTAAGCCATCTTGTATATGTACACTTTGTTATTTCATGCAATATTATGGCTTAAACATAATTATATTGTGCTAGAGCACACAAGCTAGCAGTGTCATATCAATCCTTCTGTTCACATGGCATTGCATGATGCTGATGCTTGTGATGGAATAGCAAAATAATGACCCAAGGCCACCCTCAACGTTCTCATCATTTATTTATAGTTGATATAAACATTCACTAGCCAGATTGCAATTGAGGAAACCAAGACTGAGGTAAAAATATCCGTTTAGTACATGTTTTCTGATAATATTAATTCATAGTCATTACAAAAGTATTTCGGAATGCCATTATTTGTCAAACTTGTAGAAAGCCTGCATTCCGTATTGCCTGTATTGCATAATTACATTCATGCATGCAAACAGTTTCTAGATAATACAGTTAGCTACAATACATTACCCCTTAATGATAACTTGCTATATAATATCATAACAACTAATATGTTGTCCACTGCAGGAACTAATGAGGCCTGGGGAAAGTATTCAAATAACAGTATTAAGCTATGGAAGCGATATTTTGTATCTCTGGTACAAAGTGGGATTCAAGTGAACCGACCCTTTCTAATCACAAGATATGAAGACATCAAATCCAACCCACTTTCCGAAGTAAAGAAGATGATGAACTTTCTTAATGTTCCCGTTTCTGATCAGCTTCTGAAAACTAGAATGTCAACAGGTTATGAGAAGTTTCACCGGTCACACCCACAAGAATTCAAGTATTACACTCCTGAGCAAAAACTGCAGATGGTAGCAATTGTGAAGGAAGTTATAGATATGCTACAGAAAGAGTACAACAACACTTTTGGAATCACAGATTACATATAATATTTTACTCAGCCAGCTTATCACAGCAGTGTCACTCTTCACTGTAAATAGTTCAAATTGATATAATAGTCTGTAGCTACACCCTGTCAATGAATTGTTCATCAATAAACTGTTCTAACACAATAGATAACTTGTAACTGGCCATATTATTTCAGTAACATAATTCAATCTGAATACATTAGGCGTTAATATATAATCAGATAAAGTACATGAGTTTTATATATGGTGTGGGGTCCTGCCACTATGTCTCACTGTCTAGTAGTAGCAGACCCACTAATCCATTCTGAGTTTTGAGCCTCTGCTCAAACGACCGCTAATACTCCCAACGGGTTCAACTACTGCAATTCTGATCTGCATAAACTCAACTCTGAACAAACACACAGTACAAATATATTGGGGAATGAACAAAGACCTACTGACAAAGATGACATACTGAGCAACAAAAAACAACAAAAGGACAATACAACGCAGGGGGGCCCTAGACTGAACAAAGGTATAGTGTTAACAGTAACCTAATTGTCACTATACTACATATGGGCACATGCATAAATATGCCCTTGGCTGGGAAAGAGTTAATTAAGCAAATACCTGTGCATGTGTGATACAGGTTGGGTTAATTTTCACAAATTGGAGAGACAGATCAACAACTTCATTGTATGCCGCAAGCAACCAAATTTATTATGTTATACATGTAGCCTTTATATACACTTTAAAAAAATAATGAAAAGGTCACGCAGATTAATATTCGAAGGTACATACTAGAAAGCAGGCTAACTATTTTTTATTGACCTGCTGAAGTGCCTAGAAGCCAGCCACACAGACAGATGCTGATACTATTAGGCGGTTGACCAACTTTTTTGGTTCATAGGCTCTGCCCATTTTCCTAGCTAGCTGCATAGGTTAGCCAGCTGTGTGAACAATTGTGGACATTCATACATGTAGGGAGTGCTTCAGTGGGTGGTTCTCAGTATTCAAGGAGTGAATGGAAAAATGCTATTATAGAATTACTGTGACTATTTTGAAGTTCGTAAGGCTCATCTTTTTTTTGGGGGGGGGGGGGGGGGGGGGGGGACAAAAGTGGGTGGCCAGATAATTCTTTTGAAAGGCAGAATAGCAAAAATGGGCCGGGATGGCTGGATACGTTCTGGCTGTTTGAAGCAGTCATAATTATAAAAAGGTTTTTGCCTGTCCACTGTAAGTATCAATGATGTCGGGTGGGTCTCTAGCAAATCTGATAATTTTTCATTTTAGTGAACAACCCGAAATTGCATTCTAATTTGTAGATATTTAGCAGAGGCGTGGTTATAGATACATAATTTTTGTCAATTTGGTGTAGACGTTCATGTGGACAACATAGCCATTCGCTTGATTTAGGAATTGGAAGATCAGCGAAGTATCCCTGTATACATCAGTACAGTGGAACCCCTCTATTGTGGACACCTTGGGGACCTGGTGAAGTGTCCTGTATATAGAGAGGTGTCCTCATTTCAGGGGTAATTTTACACTAAGAAAGCATATTTGGGACACACCAAAGTGTCCCTAATACAGAGGCGTCCTTATTTCAGGGGTGTCCTTTAAGAGGGGTTCCACTGTATTCAAATTATTATAATTAGCTACGTATAATTATTAAGGTAGGAAGAGCCTCACCTTCGAATCCGCGTGATTCTCCTCATGAATAATTAATGAGATGACGTCACTCACGTGGCGCTAATTAGATTCATTGATATGTTTGCATTTTCCCATGGCGGCAACCGGAATCAACAGGAGGGGTGTGTCACTTTGATGTGGATAGCGGCTCTTTCATATGCGATATCGGCACTTTGATGTGGTTGAGCGGTACTCTGATGTTGGCTTTCAACACTTTTTCTTTTTTTTTTTTTTTTTTAAAAAGAAGATATGACATTATAGAATTGTGAGTAGGCTTTTTATGTCAATAGCTGGCTAGTGTGTTGTAGAAAGTTTGTCAGGCTGCCCGAGTGGCTAGAAGTCAGCCAGACAGACGGATAGTGGCAGGTTGTTGCCCATCTCAGGTAGGCTAGAATAGTCACCTTTCGGGTCGGTAGGCCCCGCCCATTTTTTTTAAATTAGCTCGAATAGCTAGTTGTGTGAAAATCTGTGGAGATTTATAGGGAGAGCTTTGGTGGGTGGTTCTCAGAAACCGAGGGGTGAATGAAAAATCGCATCCCTAATTTTTGTGGGAGTAGGTTGAAGTTTGTAATGCAGGGCTCGAATTCGTCGGGTGAGCGTGGGCGGTTGCCGAATTTTTTTTGAAAGTCAGGATAGCGAAAATGAGGGTTTTGGGGTGGTTGGATGCGTTCAGGGCTGTAAAACTGGCTTTGAAGCATTCCTGTGAAAAAGCATCCCTACGTTTGTAGCCTGTCCTCTGTAGGTACTGGTGTTGTTGCCAGACTGTGGGTGGGGCTCTAGCATTTTGTGGATTATTTAGCAGGAGGTGTGGTTAGATGCAAAATTTTTGTCAATTCGAGGTAGACTTTCATGCTATCAACAAAGCCGTCCATTTGAATTGTGGATTCCAGGTGAGGCTCTTCCTACCTTAAAGAGACTCTAACATTAATAACTGAACCATGAAGAAGCCAGTATTCGCTAGAAAATCCAGTTTTACAACTGTATTCCAAAAAAAAAAATCGTACATATCCTGGAGCCAATGTCTGAGCAGCTGCATGGAAGCTACCGGTATTACTACTTGGTGAGTGGAAATATTTTCAATAATTTCCAGTTTACATACGCTGGTTTTTAGTTGCTGAGCACGTACAGAACAGACAAGAGTGCCTGGTAACACCCTTCAGTCAGTGAAGTGGCATTATTTACTGAATCAGTTTCAAATTTGACCGCCAAAAAGCTATAGCTATGCACTGGCGCTTATGAGCGGCGAAGCTCCTGCTATGCAATGTTGGAGGTAAAGATCTAAACTTTATTTGTAGTATAGTCTGCAGACAACTATGCACAAGATTAACGGTCATCACAATACTGACTGTGCTAATACTCACTCTGCTTGGCCTCAAGCTCGTTTGGTTACCATCAATCCTGCTTCCCTCTAAGCGGAAGTGGGCTGGCCCGCGAGCTCGAGACTCGACTATACTAGCGTTAAAAGACTGTGACGTCATCGTAATGTGACGACATCTTGTGACTGGAATTATTAATGATTATGGCACCGCAAGAATTTAATACCAAGTAGGCTTCCGCAAAGTGGTTAGGGCCACGAGACTTGTGACGCCCCCATAATGATAGATATAGCCTGGAGATAGAAACTATCTTCTGCGCAGTTATATACATGGACGCTACCTATACTACTACTGTGTGAGTAAAAAATACTAAATACAATGCCAGTTGATTATTACCCCGCGGCGCGTAGGCGGCGGCGGGGTTAAGCGATTGGTTCTGTCTGTCCGTCCGTTGTCTGTCCACTCAAAAATCGGGCTATCTCGCGATTTAGAGGGTTAAGCGATTGCTAAACACGACAGTTGCATTGAAAGAATACGATGGGGGCCGGGCATATACGGACTCTGGTCACGTGTTCATATTGGCAATCTGTCACGCCCATCACTTCCCATAATTAGGATAATACAGAATGTGGATAATACAGAATGTGGATGCGCATACACGCGCGCTGTACACTCTGCGTTCGGATACACAGCCATCAGCCAAGTCTGCAGTCCCAATTGGGAATTCTGCAGCGCGGGTATGTCTCGCTAGAGACTTCTAGTTTACTAGTGGCGATTGCCTTTAATGGGCGTGGCTAGGCGCTTGTAAAGCAAAGTTGTCTCATTTCCTAAACTGCCAGTCACGGCAAGGACAAGCGGGGTGAAAGAGGAGTGTTCGAGTCCATGTACCCATTGTTCATAAGCCCGTTTCTTCTCTCGCTCGTGTTTCTTGTAACGGGCTGAGTGTCATGTTCTTGTACGAAGGGGCACGAGGATTGAACACCCTCCCGTTGATGTAGGTTTTTTCAACCCCCCCCCCCCTCCCACACACACACTCCATTGGAAGCCTCACTCTGCCCTGAGCATTGACTGTAGTTAGCTCTTGAGGTAACACTGGCTGCAGCTTAGGTTCAACACAGACATCTTCCGTGAGTAGAGCGCCGGTAAGGTCACGGATTTCGTTGTGCCTGAGTGTATGGGTGCACAAAGCAGCCAGTACAGATTTCTACCTCTTGCGAGTCGTTATGGACTTATTTCGTCAGGACCTCAGGCCTACTTGCACCATAGATAGTAGTATATATAGAGTAGAAGGATTACCATCTATGCTTGCAGAAACCTACAAAGAAAGGATGGCCCCAGTTATATTTGATGCCACCAACACCTACTTAACCCTGGTAGTTGTAAAGCTTACTTCCACCTTGCAGCTTAGCACCAACAGCAATAGCTACCATCGAATTATGTTTGTACACTATGACAATGTTTTCGCACTTATCAGCTGGTTTACTACTGGTATAAAGCTACAACAATGTAATTCTACTTTCTGTTTCATTTTTTTTCTAGCCATACAAAGCTGATGAAACTAGTGGTCATCATATCAGCTGTGCTAATGCTCACTCTACTGGGCTCCGCATGGTTACCATCAAGTGTACGACCAAATCCAAGCATAGCTCAACCAGCATCACATTCTAATGTAGCAGGTATGCTATGATGGGGATTTTCCAAATCATGCTCTTGCTTTTGAGCATCGTGTGTGTATATATAAACGTTTATTGTCCACCATAATTACACTACATATGCATGCATATCACAGGATATCCCAATTTAGGAACTCCTCTGTCCTTACCTCAAACATCCCTTCATTCACAAGTAACTAACACACAAATAAATGGAAGCACGCTGAGTCAGACACTAACCAACAACTCTACCACTGCTCACATTCCTTTCATGGGGAACTACAACTGTAGTGATGACATTTGTTCTCAGTTTCTTTTTGAGTCGAATGTGAATTGGTATTGTAGACGACAACATAATATCAACATTAAGGATATTGAAATGCTTGAAAGGATCAATGGAAGCTGCCATTTCATGAATGGGTCTCATCGAGCGCCAGTTGGATTGATCAGCTTACCTGGCAGTGGCAACACATGGGTGAGAGGCCTACTGGAGCAAGCAACTGGCATATGTACAGGTGAGGTAGGGAACGGTAGCACTACAGTGTCATGTACAGTAAGATACTGGGGAGGGGAGTGGGGGGATGAGACATATAAGCTACTGGTACATTGAATAGCAGTTAGGCTTTGACACTAATCATGAGGAAGTCATATACATGAATGATCAAGGTCAACTGTATAGTTGAACTATTTGTACTGCTTACTGCACAGGCATTCAGCTGTGCTATAACTCAGGCGAGGTAAAAAACACGGCAGAGCATTACAGCAGCCTGTTAATGATTTACTGTTTCCACAAGCTGCTACTACATCATCAGTTGGCAGTATATACATTAAACACTACTTAGGTTCTGTCTATTGTGAAAGTTCACTGAGGGAGGGTGGTTTTATTGGAGAGGGATTTCAGAGTGGAGTGGTGCTCGCTGTTAAGGATCACAATACGCCGATTGTGTGGAATACAAACTCACAGTACCAAGAGGGGGTGAGTATAATACATGTGATTAGTGCATGTTGCATGTAATAATACCAATGAGAACATTATCATGCACTTCAAAGGAAATGTTTGGGCACCAGACTGACTATAAGTGTTCTCTTACTAGCTCACTATATATATTAACTGCCTCAATGTTTAGCCCTATAGTACGGTGTTGTGATGTGCATGGTGGGGGCACAATGAAGCTACAAATCTTTTGGAGTGAACTTGCTCTCTGCCCTCTGACAGACTGGCCCTCCATGGGGTAGTGTCATTCTCTTAATCAGGAACCCCCTGGATGCACTAGTAGCAGACTTTAACAGAGTAATGGCAAAAGGAAACAAACAGATTAAGGGATCCAGACATACTGCTTCTGTTAGCAGTGAGTATTTTGGTAAGCCGTACCTTGTACACTGTGAAATTACATGCAGAAGGCATTAATTAGTTTGGCGTGTAGCTGTATAATAATAAGTAATAAGTCCAGTTGGCAGCGCATTGTGGGATTTAATTAGTGCGTGGGGACAATTAAGTAACGGTCTTCAGCGAGTACATTATCTGCCCGAGACTGTTACTTAATTGTCCGAGTGCACTAATCAGTCCTGTAATGCACTGCCAACTGGTAAATAAAGTATTTAGTGCTCTTACTGACCTGAGACAGCCACAGTTCTGCTGGGTGTTATTTAGAAGTGTCCATTATCCAGATAATGCACACTTAATTGTGCATTAAGTGATTTAATGCACGGTCATGTGATTGATTTTGAGACTTCTGATTCGTCAGAGATCACTAGAATAGCATTAATTAATAATTAAATTTTTTTGGCTAAATTATTAGGATATACATATATACAAGCTATGAGTGTATGATATACCTGCTGCACTCTGTACTGACAGCAGCTGGTATGCTGTAAAAATGCAAGGATTACTTCAACCCACCTCAACTGCAGCTTTTGCGTGTGCACATAGCTTATAAGTGTCATCCCTTGTGTGCATTAAATGACATAATGCATATGAACCTCAACCAGATATAGTGATGAATGTGTGTCTGTATAAAGCTTGTAGCAGTACATAATATTATACGGGGTAACTACCCACTGAGCTTGCATATGGCTGAGTATGGTTTCCTACATAAGAAAGAACTCTGATTTTTTGTTCTTGCTATCTTTCACCTTTTTGAGGTCATGTTTAGTTAAGTAAGTTGTCCACTGCATGCAGGAACTAACGAGACATGGGGAAGTTTTATAAACAGCTCTCTTGATGTGTGGACGACATATTTTGTATCTCTGATACAAAATGGGACTCGAATGAACCGACCCTTTCTAGTCATAAGGTACGAAGACATCAAATCCGACAAACTTTCCGAAGTAAAGAAGATGCTGAACTTTCTAAAGGTTCCTGTTTCCGATCAGCTTCTGGAAGCTAGAATGTCGATGGATTATGAAAAGTTTCACCGGACACGCACTAAAGAATTTGAGCATTATACGCCTGAGCAAAAACAGCAGGTGTTAGCAGTTGTGAAAGAGGTCATAAACATGCTTCAGGAAGAAAACAATGGTACTGGAAATACTTTCGGAATAATGGATTATATGAATGAAAATGCATAGTATTCCACCGTATAAATTTTATGCAATCAGCATGATTATGTATGTTCAGAACTCTCTCCCTCTCTCTCTCTCTCTCTCTCTCTCTCCTCTCTCTCTCTCTCTCTCTCTCTCTCTCTCTCTCTCTCTCTCTCTCTCTCTCTCTCTCTCTCTCTCTCTCTCTCTCTCTCTCTCTCTCTCTCTCTCTCTCTCTCTCTCTCTCTCTCTCTCTCTCTCTCTCTCTCTCTCTCTCTCTCTCTCTCTCTCTCTCTCTCTCTCTCTCTCTCTCTCTCTCTCTCTCTCTCTCTCTCTCTCTCTGTTGTATTTAACCTTTTTGATGGTCTATAACAATGGGGCTCAGCAATGTACACGTTGTGGTTGTGTAGTTGAGGAAGAGTCCTTTTCATTTAATGCACGGAGTTATGCAATTAATGGATAATGAACGTGACATCACATCTGGGGTACATTCCTGCGCCATGTTGGGGTACTTAGCTACTACATGTACAGTCAATGGGAAATGAGGTCAAATTCGCCATGTTGTAACTGTGAGAAAACCTTGATGTAAAAACAAGTAAGTTTTAACCCAGTTGCAAAAGTTCTGGGATGCCACTCTTAGTCAACAGATTGATGCATACGATAGAGTGTTGTTTGAAAGAACAAGTCGTCGAATAAACATGCAACTGACAGTTGAAAATACACTAGTACTGCAAAAATCAGTGGGTGTTTTAAAAACCTGTAGTTGCAGTCTAAAAACTGTACTAGTGGTTCACTTTACCACCCTATTTTTCCGATTTCAAAAGCCCATTAGGACAATAATTATTTGTTATGAAAGCAATAGGTTAAAACATTATAGTACACATATACTATATTATCCATGGTAAAAGATACATCTTTTACCTATCTCTTTCTCCAGAAAAAGGAGTGTATTTTTAACCTATAGCTTACAAGCTAGGGAGGATATATCTTCATCTGTCAGTGGTATTCATGTCCGGTACTTTTGCTGGCTTAGATTTTTTTACAGTATAATTATAATAGCTAATAGATTGTAGGGGCTACCGGTTGGATGAAGTGATGGGGAGAGATGGCATCCCACAACAGTCTACGTATATAAAAGAGACATCACATTAATCACAGCAAAGAGAGGAAATGCGTTACACGAAAATTAGAAAATTATTTCATGCAGGTACTGGGCAGTATGAAAGTGTAGTTTTAGTTAATTGAAACTAAACACAAAAATGGCTTTAGTACGCGTGTTTTGGAAGCATTAATTACCATTAAAAATGACGCGATATGTTACAAACACAGAGCTGATGCAGCTAACACAGAGCTGATGCAGCTAACACAGAGCTGATGCAGCTAACACAGAGCTGATGCAGCTAACAGTAAAAGTCTAGAGCTTAATATACTATTACAGACTGCTGTATGGTGATCTAGTAACTAATAAGCTGATAATTATAGGGGACAAAGTTGAATACAAAAAGGAGACTACACGAGCTATTCCATTTTAGCTGCAGTTGTGGTATGCCTACTTGCAGCACTGGTAGTCCTACTTCTACTAAACGAGGGACAGGAATTTTGCTCTAAAGACATGCAACTGTGATCTGTCAGAGAGCTGGCCGTCTGATCTGTCGTGGTATCATATTGATGACTGTTTTTCCTACTGACATCAACGTATTGATTGCTGTACTCACTGAGAACGTTAACGTACAAGTGCTCCCGATCTCCTGGTACAGCTTCATGATTTTCTATGACTAAAGGTTCGAGGTTATCTTTCCCAGGATGCTGCATCTCTGTATAGTCATCGGTGGCTTCAGGTATAGGTGGATCATTACTTTCATTTTCTAACAAACGTACACTAGAACAGTCTTGTAGTTGTGAAATGATGGAATTTAAAAGCGATTCACTTCCAATGTTGTTGGAATCTGGAGGAAAATCGTACGGAGGACAATCTTCGTCTTGGGAGTAAAAGTCTGGTGGTAGGTCGTAAATGGAAGACCTGAGTCTGAGGCACGGCGGACTGGCATTAGCAGTCGCATCGGTGGGGAGGAATGCACAAATCGTTCGGACTATTTCAGAGAAATTGGGCCTTTCAGACGAAATATTACTCCAACAGAGGAGCATTAAGTCATACCTACAAGGACCAAGAAGATTATACCTTTAATAGGCACAGAGTATAAGGTATATAAAAGCATGTAGAGTTTAACAGGGCCTTTGATTATATATATAATATATTGCCCAAAAACAGTGACTTACAGCATATGTATTGCAGTGCTGTATAGGTACATTCACCATAGAATGTCACATTTTATTGTATTATAGTTGCTATACTAAATTTTCACAAGTTTCCCTACATGTATAATGCTCCACTATGCAGAGTATAGAATGCCCTGCCATTTATTGTGTCAGAGCACAAGGCTTCACGCACAACAAACAGATATGTATGCTGGTGATTCATAAGAACTGCCTGTAGCATGGCGGTATTAACGTTGTCTCACATTTCCTGACTGCAGAGCATAGGCATCTTCAGTCTATATCCCTGCTCCAGGTATTCTCCCATCTCGTGGTTGGAAATGGTCGGATAGGGCGCTCTTCCGAGGCTAAAGACTTCCCAGCAAGTGATACCAAATGACCACTAAATTCAAAGCAAAATACATGTATTTATATACATAATCCTCAATGCTATCTATAGGTACGTGCAAACTAAATATCCGTGCAGCTAAATGATATCACTGTACAGTGGGAATCGAAGTGATCTATAGCTAACCCAAAATTAAGTACTGGAAATTGCGAATGTACAAACATGCGTACCCTACGAGTAAATGACCTAAAATTTGATTTTGAGCAGCTCCTGAAACGAACTTTAGTAGTATTCTTAAGTTTGGGAGGGGTAAGTTCCAATTTGTGGGTTAGACCACGCTGATTCTCAGATATTAAATTATAGTGATATTTTCTTCAGTGTCTATATATATTCAAGATTATAGCCTGGGTGGGGCAGGTGGGAATACGTACCACATCTGTTTTCTCATTGCTAATCCTGTCGTGAAGGCTCTAGCCTAGGGAGGGGCAGGTGGGAATACGTACCACATCTGTTTTCTCATTGCTAATCCTGTCGTGGAGGCTCTAGCCTAGGGAGGGGCAAGTGGGAATACGTACCACATCTGTTTTCTCATTGCTAATCCTGTCGTGGAGGCTCTCTGGAGACATCCACTTGATGGGCATCTTGCCAGCCTGTCTCATCCGATAGTAGTCTGTCTGGTAGATGTCCCTTGTGAGACCAAAGTCAGCCACCCGAACGCATAAGTCACCATCCACCCTACACAAGTACCACATAAAAGTCAGCCCGGCCCACTATCATATGAAAATTTTATTGTGTATTGTTCTCATTACTGTACTACTACTGTTGTTTAGCAATAGCTACTATCCAGCATGTTTGCCCTAAAAAGCCACTGGAAGCAACCTTTGAATGCTGGAATTTTTTTGTGGGAGTATAATCACAGACCCCCTCCCTCCAGGGTGACCAAAACATTTACGCACATGTCTGCCACTTCCACTGTGTGAAAGTCTGGATTGTATCACTTCACAAATAATTTGGCTTTTAGCTAGTTGTACTTGTATACGGAGGAATCTTCGAGAGACATTAGTTTATTACTGTGTCGGGGGATAGACCAATTGTGCTAGCCCCTCACTGCAGGAAGGCTCTACAATTAATCTCCGTGGCTCAATCACAATGCTCTACACACCCCTGGACCTCATATATAGCACCCTGCCATGCGAGAACATACTAAAGTTAATACTGACAACTCACATGCAGTTCCTAGCCGCTAAGTCTCGGTGAACAAACTTTCTAGATGCAAGGTATTCCATCCCACTAGCAATGTGATGGCAAATTTTCGTGAGCATTTCAGAGTCCAGTCCCTGTAGTGTGCAATTAAGTATCCACAGAAAGATTCCAATGATAGATCTAACTTGATTATTCCCCTGTAGCTATAATTTTGGCTACGTAATTGCTCAGAGTACATGTAGTTAGCTAAGAAAGTAGGCTGCCATGCTAAGTTGATGAGAATACAAAAGGTAGAGCTGACAAGGGATACAAGAATTCGTTTGACTAGCAACTGAACATAACATTATGATGATATATGTATTATAGGCTTAATCATGGTTGGCATGCTCTATGAGACGAAGGGCAAATAGAGCATGCCAGCCATGATCAAACCTACTTGGTACCTGGGTGGGGTAGAGGGTGTGGCCTAATACGATGGCTTGTGTGTCTATGTTCAGCGAGATATAAAGCTCAGAATATCTGTCTCTATGGTAACATGTACCAAATATATTATATAGCTATACAGGTAGAGCCCCACCCCAAAACAATAAACTTGCTCCTTACATGGACAATAAACCACAAATGTGCCATTAAGTGCAGAGGAGTCCATATAATATTACTGCAACAATTTGTAATGAAACTCGAAACCATTTGCTTGAAATATAGTACAGAGATAGGTGAGTGGGTGTGCAGGTTAGCGGTGTGAACTAAAGACTAGTACAAAGTACTGGAATACTGTATAGCGCCAAATTTTCGAGGCGCACGGTTTTCGCGAATTGGCCTCAGACCGCGAAAATTAAGCTCGCAAAATGCTTCGTCGTATACCTCGAAAATTTGCCGCCATACGGTACTGAATAGTTCCACAGAAAACATTCTTTAGCCTTACTGCCAAAAAAATGCTACCATGTATGTTGTGTCTCCTGTTTGGAGAGTTAACTACAATGGGTTTGATAATATTATACATAATACTCTTGGCTTACCTCAGGGAGTGATAATGTGGTATCATTACCCCTCAAGTCTCTCAGATAGCTTTTTAAATCGCCGTTTTCCATGAATGGAAGTACCAAGTATGGAGACCTTTTCTCGCTGTCCAAGCATATTCCAACGAGCCCCAATACGTGTGGATGATCGAAGGTACTCATCAAAGCACTTTCCATTAGGAACCCCTTCATATCAGAATAGGAAGAGTAATCTGTGTGCGCGTTATGCATGAATTTGGAGGGGAAAAATTCTTTTAGACTGAGTATATATTAAGCATGTGAAATTATGCAAGCTGCTAGCCAGTACAGAGGTTTGCAAGTTGGTTGTCCACAGAAGAGGGCAAATAGGCAGTGGCTCTCAAGTACTTTGGCTGTCAGAATCAGAGGCTAACAGTTTTCACATTACTACTGTCAACTTTTATTTTCCTGTATATTCACTGGATAACCAACCTGCAAACCTCTGTGTAATTATACAACTTGCAGAAGTCATTTGATGATGGTTTCCTGCCCATTCAATATAGAGCCATGCAGGTAGCTATCAGAGTCTGCTCATACCCAATTTAATTACCTACAGGAAAATATTCTTCCCCCTCAGCAATGTATTTGCAAGATTCCTTGTTGTTATGTTAGTTTTTTGTTTTAAACTGAGTGAAGGCTTAAGAGCTAGAGCTTATAGCTTAGCGTATCTTATAACCTGGAAATGAGGCTAGTAGACTACTTCTCTGTAAGGTAAGGGAGCATATCAGATGGGTACCTAATTCTGGACAATTGTACTCTTCTGAACCGCATTTTCAAAACAGTGCTCGTGCACTTATAATACTACCATCTGAAATGAAGTGCCCTTACCTTACATTCACACAGTCAACTCACTTTTAATGGTTTTGACTGCAACAGGTAGTATTTCTTCTTTACGATCACAGTTTGAGATCCTTGTTAGCACTCCTTTGTACACGTGGCCAAAAGCACCTATATATAAAGTTTACAATGGACTGTTAAGCCAATTTGGATGTGGACATGCAAAGTTTAATTTGTGTTCAAATAATATTGTGGATAGTCGCATGGGTTCAAGTGTGGGTTAAAATCCTCGGCTTCGCCTCGGACTTTAAATTCCCCTCACCCAAGCCGACCTTTAACTATTACATATAACTTTATTACTACTAAAAGAGTATGATGTTGTGGCTAAGGCTATTATCTTTATCTATATCTATTGTTAGTAAGCTTATAAATCATACCTTCTCCAAGATCACCAGTTATTTCCAACTGTTCGAATGGCAACAAGACACTTTTTAGATGTACCCCTATGGTCTTCATGTCTTCAGCATTCAATGTAAAGGTTGTAATACCCTCGTAGTCATGGTCATCTGCCATCTGGGAAAGGTCTGTACAGAAAAGCGAGTACTCTAATTTTTTGAGTGAAGAGTGGATGAGAACCTGACACAATTTTATGTGCGCATTTCATACCTTGCTTGTGTATGCTTTGTACTTTTTCAAAAACTTACTCTACATGCTATTATTTACCTTCAAGATGAAAGTCTATCAGATAGTCATTTGATAGATGTAGTGCTGGTGTCCTGTAAATAAGCAATAGTATTAAACATTAAACATAAGGTAAACCTATAAGTTAGCCTATAATTATATATGTTATAGTTAAACCACCCCCTAGACACGCATTTACCAATCATACATGAGACAGTTCCAGGTAGACCCTGAGGCCAAAGCCCGAGGGGTTTACCCAGAATTGGCGAATGTATTACTGTTAATGAAATGTATCCAGGGGGTGATTTAGCTGGTTTGTAGCATGACAGCCATACAGGTCATGGGCCTAGGAATGAGCTAATGGCTAATGAGGGATACCCTTCTTACCCTGAAGCCCTCTGGCGCCAAATTCTCTTTTGTCTTGCTCTTGCCTTTCGTCGTCTGTACAGGCATACAATCCCAACTACTATTACTACAGTTGATAGCACTGCTACTGCCACCGATATCACTGATGCTCTGAGTGCTGTTGTTGAACTGGTCATACTCATTGGTAGTGGAGCTACGATCACACCTGCATGATGAATAGCTCACATTATTGCACACTCATAGTACCACTGTGTAGTATTTTCTATATAGTAAACCGTCCAATATCCACTGATACTCAACGGCTTGATGAACAGGCCTTTTAGAATTATAGGTGGTGGGTACGATAGACAGTAAATTTCTTAATTGAATGAATAGCCATCCAATATCACTGGACATTGAACTTGTCTTGCTTGTATTTGGCTCGTCTTGCGGACTCACTCAAATACAGCACAGACTTGTCCAATATCCAGTGATATTGGACAGCTTGATAAACAGGCCTTTTAGGAACATAGGTGGTGGGTACGATAATAAATTTCTCATTGAATGGGTAGCCATCCATGTATATATATATCACTCGACTTTGGACTCGTCTTGCTTGTATTTGGCTCATCCTACGAACTCACCCAAATACAGCACAGACTCATCCAATCTCCAGTAATATCGGACGACTGCCCATCCAATAAGATATATATATGCAAATGTGATGTCTGTGTCAGTACTTTAGTGACATATAGTATTTTGACACATAGTGAGCTCCTGTCAGAGACATATCCTCTACCGACGTGCAGGTTATTGCACAATAAGTGATTAAACAATTGTATACAGTATCTGCATGACATTGCATTCATCATAAACAAAATTTAAAATTACTTACTTGAAATGTTCCAACAATCCGAAGGAGTATACACAAATTCCTCACGAAAACCCTCTATTTCTAGAAATCTTAAGGTGAAGTTGCACGTGATTTCAAAAGTGAATATTCCAGTGTTGGCAGAGAGGGAGACCAGTAGATCAAGAAACCTTCTACAGAAGCTGTTTGGGCCTGCAAAGTGGTTGCATTCATCCTGGCAAATACCCTGAGGCTGCTCAGTCACGGAATTGCATCCCGGATATACATAGTTGCAGACGTAAGCACGAATAGTATCTATGCAATATGCGGACGCATCGGTCTGCAGACCTGCAGCATCAAGTAGAGTCAGCCCCTCGGCTATTTCAATGTATTCTGCATCATCTGTGTACCTATACATACTGCATTTCGTGTCTGGTATGTAATCCAAACAAGTAGGGAATAAGAGGTTGCGATTGTCTTCTTCATTAAGTGAAATACACCTACAGGATGAAAGGTTTACTTTAGGTTACTTGTTACAATCCCTATACTAAGAACTAATGAATTCTATACAAATTTCTCCAATGTTTTCTATAACCACCTGAATTTACCATTGCTTCTAATCTACGCATATAAAAACATCTACTGTGCTGGCGGTATCATTGTCCTTCAATATACACAGGTTGGAAGTCTATGGGTGGTCTCCAGTAATGGATGGTGTCTTTGAGCTACAAGGTTTCCTTAGTTCTTTGTACTGTCGTACATGTATGTTGCTGCAATTACGTACATTGGTGTGGAATAATTTGTTATAATATAGTCTAGACTATCGAGCTAGACCGTCCTCCACGCAAGCTTGAGTCTAGCTCAATAGACTAGCTATAGTCTATCATGAGTCAATGGATGTGCTACACAGGCAAATTACTTTATGTTACTGATGATGCAAGGGAACAAAAAACTGTTTAATAACTGAGCTGTATACATGATATTCCTATGTCCACCCTTACATATGTTACCACGGTGTCAAGTGTCATCCACACACCACATGCTGGTAAATTTATAATGCTCAAATTTCTGCTTGAATGGCAGTGGGTATGAGCTATAATCCAGCCTTGGGGTGATATCATTATCCACCACAGTAATGTCATTAGTGGGAGGATGGAGAAGAGGCAATACAGATGATAATCTTTGTATACCATGTTGCAGTTATTCCATGTATTTTACAGCAAGCTAGCTGCCTCCCCTCCAGATACATGGTTGGTTGTTCTGAAAAGAAAGGATTATAGTATAGGTGTGGCAGTAACGATTATGCCTTGTTTTAATCTAACTCACAAAAATACTTGCCCCCCCCCCCCCCTGCAACCTTGCAAATACTGTGTTTTCATGCAGAAGCTGCGGGAATTTGAAAGACTTGATCCTATTATAATAATTTGTTTGTTTGTCTGTTTGTTTGTTTTTCACTACTGCACTGTGCATTACTTGAGTGAGTTCTAAGCTTTTCAAGTAATATGGAGTGTTTTGAATATGTATCCAATTTCACACAAACCGTAGTTAGCTGTGTTGGCCTGCAAGTGTGCCTGACAGAGGTGCATGTCATTCTGGAATGGTGCATGGTTGTCGGAATCAGCTTAGTCTCACACACAAGCTACCAGGCAAACATTTCTAATGTAAGTAATACAATTCACACCAGAGATATCCAGTGATAACATCATTAAAGAGTGTCGTCTGCCATCTAGAGTTATAGCTATAGGAGCTAGGACTGCATGACTGTTTTTGAAGATCCAGTTTATTTAATAGCTATACTGTAGGCTGGGGTTCGTGAACAAAATTAATATGAACTGTTGGTTATCAACTAAAATCAATACGGTAGGGGTGGGGTTGATGTCAGCAGATTCTGTGACCATCGTAGTCATTATTCTATATTAACTTTTCAAGTTTGGAATTTTGGGACAAACACTGTTAGTGACTGAATCATATACATGCCCCTGTTCACCCGCTGGTTGTAATAATACATGACACTGTATGTGACCACGACTGTTCCCCATACCTCGAGTCATTTAGACTGGGGTTCGTGAACAAATATGAACTTTTTGTTAACGACTAAAATCAGTAAGGTAGGGGTGGGGTTGATGTCAGCGGTTAGTCAATATTTAATTGACTGAATCATGCCCCTGTTTACCCGCTGGTGTTATAATACATGGCACTGTATACGCCTATATGACTGTTCCCCATACCTTGAGTCATTTAGAGTGACTATACCAGGTCCACTGCCAATTTCATCCTCACATGAAGTTAATACTGCTTCAATTTTAACTAAAAAGAAAAAGAGGAAATAAATACACTGGCAGATCTAGAACAGTAGAGAAAGTATTACATTTTGAATAACTGCACAGCATCACCGAAATAAAATATTTGAGACATTTACTATGCTCAAAGGCTGCCACAACGACCGACCATGGTATTACACTTCGGTAGAATAGCGCTACAAGAAACTTAGCAGGAATATTAATAATTAATAATTGATGTGTTTCCTTACCAAGAGTACAGACGAGTTCGAACAGCAAACACTGCAGAATTCTGCTTCTAAAAACAGCCATTTTTTTTACTTACGCAGCTAGAACTAGCGTAGCACTGTACATAATATAGTCTCATTGAACCTGCAATATGCGTGGTAGTCGCCGCTTAGTATGAGTATTTAATTATTGACGTGGGGTAATAGACATGTACGTATACGAAGTCTTAATTTATTACGTAATCACACGTGCGCATACGCAACAACAACAAAAAAAACGAAACAAATAGCAAAGATAAAACAAAAGAAAGAGGACAGAAATTCAAGAGTACATGTTACAACAGAGGGTTTCAGGCAGACTCCAAATCGCAGTCTTGTGAGCAGAATGCTACAATAGGACTTGGAGATTCAGGCAAAGCATTACTTCACTGGAAAATAATTATGGTTTACGCTTGCTCTTTCTGTTCTGGAATTTGTCATAGCCGAAGCACTTTGTGGCAAGACCGGCCAATTGCTGATTGGACAAATCTTGGAATGAGATGACTTTTGTCTCCTCAAACTGACTGGCTGGTATCCAAGAGTCTTCAGCTCTGGGTGTGTGTGTGTGTGTGTGTGTGTGTGTGTGTGTGTGTGTGTGTGTGTGTGTGTGTGTGTGTGTGTGTGTGTGTGTGTGTGTGTGTGTGTGTGTGTGTGTGTGTGTGTGTGTGTGTGTGTGTGTGTGTGTGTGTGTGTGTGTGTGTGTGTGTGTGTGTGTGTGTGTGTGTGTGTGTGTGTGTGTGTGTGTGTGTGTGTGTGTGTGTGTGTGTGTGTGTGTGTGTGAGTGAGTGCGAGTGTGTGTGTGTGTGTGTGTGTGTGTGTGTGAGTGAGTGCAAGTGTGTGTGTGCGTGTGTGTGTGGGTGTGTGGGTGTGAGCGTGTGTGTAAGATATTATATTATGTCATACAAAAGTGCAGAAATTACACTATGTATCCATACATGTACAATTGACTGACCTACACACATCTTCATTACTTTCAGGGTGTTATGACATTATAGGTTTAACATACGTTGTATTTAAAATATATCACTCCTTAGCCACTGCGGAGTGAAGCATGGGAACGAGGCTATAATATTTCCAGTGTTCCAATTTAAGCAATGGCTAATATAATCAGGGGAGGAGATCAAATTTTTAAATGGAAACCCATAATCAAAAAGTATTTTGCTGAACTCACAGGGGAGGTACCCATCTCACCAGCACCTCGTCTTCCGAACAAGAAGGTTGCTTCCGTTTGCCGAGAATCTGAAGTGGCAGTAGAAGAATATGGCAGTACATGTGTGTGTGTGTGTGTGTGTGTTTGTGCGTGTGTGTGCGTGTGTGTAAGATACATGATGAACAATGTACATGTACGGCTAATATAATATACATGTAGTACAGGATGGATATACATGTACATGCACATTGTACATGCACGTGCATTACACTATAGGTGTTGCCAAGAATGACAGTATGAGTATTACAGCCGAAACCCTATCATGACTTCCCCATCTGAAACACAATACACGAACAGTCACCCATTCCAACACCTACACGTAATACAATCAGTTTAAATTTGCCGAGAGCATGTCAGATACGCAGCCGTCGAACAAACAACATCTCAAGTTTCATGAACCATGGTTGGACATTCCACGACCCCCCAGCTACCATTTCACCACTGACTCCTCCAACAGCAATAAAGTGCATTGATAGACTCGATCTAATTTTCATTTTCTGCAGTCCCATCTGTTGTACTGACGGGTGCCTATAGCAACATGCTTGTCGATTCACACCACAGCAGACAGCTCACCTCTGACCCCAGCGTGTTCTCACCATCACATCACTAACTACATCATTATGACATCACTGTTAAGTCCTAAATACCATCATATTGCTGAATCTGTGTGATACATGTACAACCACTGTCATTGTACCTCAAGCTCATATCATCATCTCACTTATACTGTAGATCAGAAAATTTTCGGCGTTAAATTTTTTTTGCCGGTTGCGTTGTCGGCAAAAATTAAACACGCACAAAATATTTCTATGCGCTTAACGCGCATTTAATTTTTCGCTAGGTGGCGAAAATTAAACACACGAATATTTCTTCCGCAAAAAAAAATTATACGAAAATTTCCCGACCTACAGTATAGTCTTCATAATCTCTGAAAATAAGGAGGTACATGTACAGATGGTGAAATTAGGCCCTAAGGATTAGTGAGCCTTCTGTCAGCTCATACTCACATGTACATGTATGGGTGCACACATGCGCCATGCTATCGTATAGTGGAAATCTTTCGCGGGTGAAAACTTCCACGCATTTGTGGGTGAGGCAGTTTGCAGCCATTGATATTTACATGTACAATGCCCATTGATGGGGACACGCCCCCGTACTCAATGAAATTTTTCAAACTTTAGCGAATTGCCCCAAAACCATAAAATTCGCGAAAGTTTTCACCCGCGAAAGATTCCCGCTATGCTACATATCACCTTTGCTTTGAGAGTAATGCAAGAGCACGTGGCAGACACTGGGTGGTTGTACTGGGCCAGAAGACCAGCCGTCTGCCTCACCACGGACATCGTCTTGCGGTCCAGTACCTCCGCATGGATGTGTGCTCCTGGGGAGTGTGTGTGTGTGTGTATGTGAGGGTGTGTGTGTGTGTGTGTGTGTGTGTGCGTGTGTGTGTGTGTGTGTGTGCGTGTGTGTGTGTGTGTGTGTGTGTGTGTGTGTGTGTGTGTGTGTGTGTGTGTGTGTGTGTGTGTGTGTGAGGGTGTGTGTGTTTTACAATCCTCTCATGTAAACTCATGTGGGTGGGACAAACTGTCTCATGTACATGTAGGTGGGACAAACTGTCTCATGTGGGTGGGACAAACTGTCTCATGTGGGTGGAGCAAACTGTCTCATGTGGGTGGAGCAAACTGTCTCATGTGGGTGGAGCAAACTGTCTCATGTGGGTGGAGCAAACTGTCTCATGTAGGTGGGACAAACTGTCTCATGTGGGTGGGACAAACTGTCTCATGTGGGTGGGACAAACTGTCTCATGTGGGTGGGACAAACTGTCTCATGTGGGTGGAGCAAACTGTCTCATGTGGGTGGAGCAAACTGTCTCATGTGGGTGGGACAAACTGTCTCATGGGGGTGGAGCAAACTGTCTCATGTGGGTGGAGCAAACTGTCTCATGTGGGTGGGACAAACTGTCTCATGTGGGTGGGACAAACTGTCTCATGTGGGTGGGACAAACTGTCTCATGTGGGTGGGACAAACTGTCTCATGTGGGTGGGACAAACTGTCTCATGTGGGTGGGACAAACTGTCTCATGTGGGTGGGACAAACTGTCTCATGTGGGTGGAGCAAACTGTCTCATGTGGGTGGGACAAACTGTCTCATGTGGGTGGGACAAACTGTCTCATGTGGGTGGGACAAACTGTCTCATGTGGGTGGGACAAACTGTCTCATGTGGGTGGAGCAAACTGTCTCATGTGGGTGGGACAAACTGTCTCATGTGGGTGGGACAAACTGTCTCATGTGGGTGGAGCAAACTGTCTCATGTGGGTGGAGCAAACTGTCTCATGTGGGTGGAGCAAACTGTCTCATGTGGGTGGGACAAACTGTCTCATGTGGGTGGGACAAACTGTCTCATGTGGGTGGGACAAACTGTCTCATGTGGGTGGGACAAACTGTCTCATGTGGGTGGGACAAACTGTCTCATGTGGGTGGGACAAACTGTCTCATGTGGGTGGAGCAAACTGTCTCATGTGGGTGGGACAAACTGTCTCATGTGGGTGGGACAAACTGTCTCATGTGGGTGGGACAAACTGTCTCATGTGGGTGGGACAAACTGTCTCATGTGGGTGGAGCAAACTGTCTCATGTGGGTGGGACAAACTGTCTCATGTGGGTGGGACAAACTGTCTCATGTGGGTGGGACAAACTGTCTCATGTAGGTGGGACAAACTGTCTCATGTGGGTGGAGCAAACTGTCTCATGTGGGTGGGACAAACTGTCTCATGTGGGTGGAGCAAACTGTCTCATGTGGGTGGGACAAACTGTCTCATGTGGGTGGGACAAACTGTCTCATGTGGGTGGAGCAAACTGTCTCATGTGGGTGGAGCAAACTGTCTCATGTGGGTGGGACAAACTGTCTCATGTGGGTGGGACAAACTGTCTCATGTGGGTGGGACAAACTGTCTCATGTGGGTGGAGCAAACTGTCTCATGTGGGTGGGACAAACTGTCTCATGTGGGTGGGACAAACTGTCTCATGTGGGTGGGACAAACTGTCTCATGTGGGTGGGACAAACTGTCTCATGTGGGTGGAGCAAACTGTCTCATGTGGGTGGAGCAAACTGTCTCATGTGGGTGGGACAAACTGTCTCATGTAGGTGGAACAAACTGTCTCATGTGGGTGGGACAAACTGTCTCGTGGGTGGGACAAACTGTCTCATGTGGGTGGAGCAAACTGTCTCATGTGGGTGGGACAAACTGTCTCATGTGGGTGGGACAAACTGTCTCATGTGGGTGGGACAAACTGTCTCATGTGGGTGGGACAAACTGTCTCATGTGGGTGGAGCAAACTGTCTCATGTGGGTGGGACAAACTGTCTCATGTGGGTGGGACAAACTGTCTCATGTGGGTGGGACAAACTGTCTCATGTGGGTGGGACAAACTGTCTCATGTGGGTGGAGCAAACTGTCTCATGTGGGTGGAGCAAACTGTCTCATGTGGGTGGGACAAACTGTCTCATGTAGGTGGAACAAACTGTCTCATGTGGGTGGGACAAACTGTCTCGTGGGTGGGACAAACTGTCTCATGTGGGTGGAGCAAACTGTCTCATGGGGGTGGGACAAACTGTCTCATGTGGGTGGGACAAACTGTCTCATGGGGGTGGGACAAACTGTCTCATGTGGGTGGGACAAACTGTCTCATGTGGGTGGAGCAAACTGTCTCATGTGGGTGGAGCAAACTGTCTCATGTGGGTGGAGCAAACTGTCTCATGTGGGTGGAGCAAACTGTCTCATGTGGGTGGGACAAACTGTCTCATGTGGGTGGGACAAACTGTCTCATGTGGGTGGAGCAAACTGTCTCATGTGGGTGGGACAAACTGTCTCATGTGGGTGGGACAAACTGTCTCATGTGGGTGGAGCAAACTGTCTCATGTGGGTGGAGCAAACTGTCTCATGTGGGTGGGACAAACTGTCTCATGTGGGTGGGACAAACTGTCTCATGTGGGTGGGACAAACTGTCTCATGTGGGTGGAGCAAACTGTCTCATGTGGGTGGGACAAACTGTCTCATGTGGGTGGGACAAACTGTCTCATGTGGGTGGGACAAACTGTCTCATGTGGGTGGGACAAACTGTCTCATGTGGGTGGAGCAAACTGTCTCATGTGGGTGGAGCAAACTGTCTCATGTGGGTGGGACAAACTGTCTCATGTAGGTGGAACAAACTGTCTCATGTGGGTGGGACAAACTGTCTCGTGGGTGGGACAAACTGTCTCATGTGGGTGGAGCAAACTGTCTCATGGGGGTGGGACAAACTGTCTCATGTGGGTGGGACAAACTGTCTCATGGGGGTGGGACAAACTGTCTCATGTGGGTGGGACAAACTGTCTCATGTGGGTGGAGCAAACTGTCTCATGTGGGTGGAGCAAACTGTCTCATGTGGGTGGAGCAAACTGTCTCATGTGGGTGGAGCAAACTGTCTCATGTGGGTGGGACAAACTGTCTCATGTGGGTGGGACAAACTGTCTCATGTGGGTGGAGCAAACTGTCTCATGTGGGTGGAGCAAACTGTCTCATGTGGGTGGAGCAAACTGTCTCATGTGGGTGGGACAAACTGTCTCATGTGGGTGGAGCAAACTGTCTCATGTGGGTGGGACAAACTGTCTCATGTGGGTGGAGCAAACTGTCTCATGTGGGTGGGACAAACTGTCTCATGTGGGTGGAGCAAACTGTCTCATGCGGGTGGAGCAAACTGTCTCATGCGGGTGGAGCAAACTGTCTCATGTGGGTGGAGCAAACTGTCTCGTGGGTGGGACAAACTGTCTCATGTGGGTGGGACAAACTGTCTCATGTGGGTGGGACAAACTGTCTCATGTGGGTGGAGCAAACTGTCTCATGTGGGTGGAGCAAACTGTCTCATGTGGGTGGGACAAACTGTCTCATGTGGGTGGGACAAACTGTCTCATGTGTGTAGGAGTTGTGTGGTTCATCAATATTAGCTTCGTTCCCAGGTCCCCCACTGTATGCAGGCCTGCATGGTATCTACATTCATGCGATCAAACCACTTATAATTATGCGTGGATTCACCTTTGAAGACTATTTCAACAAGTGAGCTTCAGTGAAGGTGACTAATCCACTACTGAAGCATCATTAATGCTATATATGCTACAGTACACAACCATACATCTTGGGTAGGGAACGAACATTATCATCCTTTACACTACCGATCCAGAGTTCTAATAAGGCCTGCATAAGGAAACCCACTGTACCCTCTGGGCTTCTAATGTACCCTCTGGGCTTCTAATGTACCCTCTGGGCTTTTAATGTACATGTAGCATCTGACCTGCTCGGACATAGTGTAGCATGAATATATACATGACATTGTACCCTAGGCTCCACAAATCCTGTAGAGAACCCTGATACCTCACACAAATAATGATACCCTCAAACATTTGATACCCTCACACAATTGATACCCTCAAACAATTGATACCCTCAAACAATTGATACCCTCAAACAATTGATACCCTCAAACAATTGTTACCATCTGTTAAGTATTTCGATCGCATCACTGTGTTCATCGCATCACTGTCTCGCCCTCTTTCGTAAAGAGGGCAAGACTGAAATGCGATATATATGCAGTTGCATCAATAATTGCTGCAGTGACACATGACAGGTACATCACAGTGCTGCTACCGAAACACGAGATGGATAATTACTCCATTGAGGCCATATAATCCAATTAAGCTACTCAAACCTGCATTAGCGTCACTTAGCATTGTAAGGGGTTAGGAGAAACGATCGTTTGTGGGTGTGGCAGCTTGCGCCCGTTGATATTTACACGTCCATTGATGGTGATATGCCTCACACTCAATGAGAATTTTTGTGGTTAAAACTTTCGCAAATTGCCCCAAAACCGCATAAGTATCCTGTATTTTCTCCATTTAGTGCCTCCTTTTACCCCATTACATCATTATGTTAAAGGTCTATTGCTACAATATGACAACACATGGCATGAAAAACACAGTGATGCCACCGAAATACATGTACGTGATGAAAAATTACTCCATTTCTGCCACTATACATGTAACTCTTTACCATTATGATGTGATGGGGGGTAAAAGGCGGCACTTAATGGAGAAAATACATGAAAACGTACATGAAAACGTGCATGTTTTGTGCAGTCATGTAAATTTTAAACATAAAACCACAAAACATGCATGATCCCATATATTATACTTTCTCCACTCCACTTTTATCCCCCATTACATCACAATGGTAAAGAGTCCATTAATCAAACCCTATGAACGTCACTTAATTACCATTGTATTTTCTCCATTTAGTGCCTACTTGTATCCCCCATTACATCATGCATAATGGTAAATAAGGGTCCATTAAGCTATACTCAAACCCCAGGAACGTCACTTACCATTGTATTTTCTCCATTTAGTGCCTACTTTTATTCCCCATTAATCGTAATGGTAAAGGGTCCATTAAGGTACATGTATACTCAAACCTCGTTAACGTCACTCACCATTGTAAGGGGTCGGTCCGCGCACGTGCGAAGAGAAAGTGATGGTGTGGCGTGGAATCCGAACTTTGAAGGAGAGACGCCGCTTCCGCTTGCGCTGGGTAGAGGCAGAATTGGAACCAGACTCTCTTCTCTGCGGCGCATGTTGCTGACTCGGCAGAGAGGCCAGTGGCTTGGCCGGGCGACCGTCTCCGCTACCCTCGGCCGAAATGGAATCAGCGTCGAAGCTGTCGGCGGCCGGAAAGGGAAAACACGGCTTAATATCCGGGGGGACATCTTCGTTCTCAACGTCAAGAAGCATGGATGACGGACGACTTGTCGTGGGAGAAATTGGAGCAGGGATCTTCTCCGCCCGAACGACCAGCTGCGGGAACTTGTGTCCCTTGAGGCCAAGACGGACTGATTTTGGGACCGGCGGGGGGGAGAGGGGCTCGAGGTGCCGCTGGAGGTGCCTCTGTAGAGCTTCCACAGAGGCAAAGGAGAGGTTACAGCCGTTCATGAAGCAGCGGTGGGGGCGCTCCTTGGTGTGGGACTGCTGCACGTGCTTCCGGAGCCAGTAGAAGGAGGAGCTGGGGACGTTGTACACCTGCCATTGGATAATAAACAGCTATTATACATTGTACACTCATAGTACAATGTATGTACCACTATGTATAGTATGTCCTATTTCATGGCAAACTGTCCAATATCCAGTGATATTGGACAGTTTGATGAGCTGGGAACGTTGTACATGTACATGTACACCTGCAATTGGATGATAAAACAGCTGTTATTGTACACTCATAGTACCACTACGTTAGCCTCGTACCCAGGCCTTCCCCGCTTATTTTCGCGAGTGCGGGGAAGGCCTGGGTACGAGGCTACCACTATGTATGGTATTTCCTATAATAATATGGCAAATTGCCCACTATATATATAGTGATATTGGACGGCTTGACAAACATTCCATTTAGGTTAAACCTAGCTTCCCCACCACTGCATGAACCACCCAAAGTCGCTCATAATTAAGCTCCTGCCTTTGCGGAATGAAATAAAGCATGGCCGTTAAAGTGCATGTATAACACTTTACCTTCGTGGAATTGAATAAGTAATATATGGCTAATAAACAAAAATAACTAGCACTCTCTGGTTTCTCCTAGACTGGGCTTTGTATGTTTGTGTATGTAGTTCCCAAACCAGTATTGACTACGTATTACACTGTAGTTGTCAACCCTGTGAATATTGGCAGTCAGGGATATATGAATCATGGCCAGGAGGTGTATTATATATCAGTGATATACATGTACCACCTGCTGTGGGTACTCAGGTTTTTGGCAATATACCCCTCAGGCCTGCGGCCCTCATGGTATATTGCCAAAAACCTCCAAACACCAGTAGGCGGTATAGCAATAATTGGACATGGCTTACTTATGATGTCAAATTTTGGTGAGGTGTACATGTATATCCTCCTGCCATTTCCATAGCAACATGGTATATAGCCTATATATATGGCGTTATTCCATTCCATGATGGTGTTACACTGCAGTGAAGTATCGGATGTTTGCTTCTCATGCTTAATAGGCTGGAGCATTAATTACCACTACTGGCCCTAGACACTGTGTCTCCTTTCTCATAAGTGTACTTGTGACTATCAGTTATTTTTTTTAAAGATGAGCTGCCCTCCCCCTGCATTCCAGCTGGCATACTCCAGCCTCCTTGTGTGGTTTTGAGATGGCCTCATTCCTAGGTGTGTGCTGTATTCTGTTCCACAAAGGTAGAGTGTAGTTTTACCTCTGTGGAACCGCTTACAAATGCATCGACCAGCCATCATTATGTAATCATTACATAACAAGAGAGCATAAATACTCCATTTACATGTATGCACTTTTGTTATGTAATAACAGCGGCTACAAAGCAACTAAAGATGGTATCACTAAACACATTTACATATTAAGTTAACACCCTCATTATACATGTAGACTGTATACCCTGAGGCTAGATTCCTAGAGATGTAAACAAGTTAATAAGGGGACAATCTCCTGTGAAGCACCTGGGGGGATGCCTGGGGGTGGAAGTCTGAAGTTCAAGGGGGGGCCAGTGGGTACCATCTATTGCTGCCTGACAAAAACTAATCTGCCTAATACATGTACATGTAGCACTTAGTTTGGGTGTACATGGGTGTAGCACATTCATTATGTTTAGGAGATGGGGGGGAGAGGCCTAATGAGAGAGTAGTTACAGGTGGAATTGGCTGGGTCCTACTGGCAAGTGCTAATAGCGGGTTTAGTGGCTATATTTAAAGCTTGCCTACTGCTCCTCTGCCAATTAAGAGGCTCCAGTAGCTCAGTGGTGTAAGTATAAGTGCATCTTACTATAGTATTCAGAAGGTCCTGAGTTCAATCCCCAGCTGGGTCCAATTTTTTTTTCCCGGGATTTCTTTACTCTTTCAGAGATCTTATCATCTCTTGAAGAGTTTGTAATGTAGCACGTTTCTCGTGTTTAGATGGGGGAGAGGCCTATAATGAGAGCATAATTACAGTTGGAATTGGCTGGGTCCTACTGGCAAGTGCTACTAGCGGGTTTAGTGGCTATATAAAGCTTGCCTACTGCTCCTCTGCCAAGGGGCTCCAGTAGCTCAGTTGGTAAGAGCATATGACTAGTATTCAGAAGGTCCTGGGTTCAATCCCCCCGTTTTTTTCTTTTTCAGGATTTCTTTACTCTTTCAGAAAGCTTATCATCACTTAAAAGAGTTTGTAATATATACATACTTGCATGTATAGTGCATTACTTAACTAGTGTGTTAATGACAGGAGAGTTACTTATTGATGAGCTGTGGGGTGCATATGCTAGAAAACCAGGGGCAACGAGACTATTCCAAGCCATGCATCGCCCGCCCGTACAGCGTACCTTCCACCCCTCCTTCACACCCCGCCCGTACAGCGTACCTTCTACCCCTCCCTCACACCTCTCCCGTACAGCGTACCTTCCACCCCTCCCTCACACCCCTCCCTCACAGCATACCTTACACCCCTCCCTTACACCCCTCCCTCACACCCCTCCCGTACAGCGTACCTTCCACTCCTCCCTCACACCCCTCCCGTACAGCGTACCTTCCACCCCTCCCTCGCACCCTCCCGTACAGCGTACCTTCCACCCCTCCCTCACACCCCTCCCATACAGTGGTTACTGTAGTACAAGCATGAGTTACTGTCAGAAGATGTCAGCTGTCAACTTAGTTAGCACCCGTGTGGTTAATTATCACTCCGCATTTAACATTCCTGAGCTTCATGCAGTAGTAGGTCAATGCGCCAGACCCACTTTCGTGGCGAGATACTGTAAGCGATCCTTAGCCTTGATTGTGGGGCTGGGAATGAGACTACACCCCTCCCTCACACCCCTCCCGTACAGCGTACCTTACACCCCTCCCTCACACCCCTCCCTAGCGGCACTGACCTTACACCCCTCCCTTACACTCCTCCCTTACACCCCGCCCTTACACCCCTCACTAGCGGCACTGACCTTACACCCCTCCCTCACACCCCTCCCGTACAGCGTACCTTACACCCCGCCCTCACACCCCTCCCTAGCGGCACTGACCTTACACCCCGCCCTTACACTCCTCCCTTACACCCCTCCCTTACACCCCTCACTAGCGGCACTGCATGACCTTACACCCCTCCCTCACACCCCTCCCGTACAGCGTACCTTCCACTCCTCCCTCACACCCCTCCTGTACAGCGTACCTTACACCCCTCCCTCACACCTCTCCCGTACAGCGTACCTTACACCCCTCCCTCACACCCCTCCCGTACAGCGTACCTTACACCCCTCCCTCACACCTCTCCCGTACAGCGTACCTTACACCCCTCCCTCACACCCCTCCCGTACAGCGTACCTTACACCCCTCCCTCACACCTCTCCCGTACAGCGTACCTTACACCCCTCCCTCGCACCCTCCCGTACAGCGTACCTTACACCCCTCCCTCACACCCCTCCCGTACAGCGTACCTTCCACCCTCCCTCACAGCATACCTTACACCCCTCCCTTACACCCCTCCCTCACACCCCTCCCGTACAGCGTACCTTCCACTCCTCCCTCACACCCCTCCCGTACAGCGTACCTTCCACCCCTCCCTCGCACCCTCCCGTACAGCGTACCTTCCACTCCTCCCTCACACCCCTCCCGTACAGCGTACCTTACACCCCTCCCTCACACCCCTCCCGTACAGCGTACCCTACACCCCTTCCTCACACCCCTCCCGTACAGCGTACCTTACACCCCTCCCTCACACCCCTCCCGTACAGCGTACCTTCCACCCCTCCCTTACACTCCTCCCTTACACCCCTCCCTCACACCCCTCCCTAGCGGCACTGACCTTACACCCCTCCCTTACACTCCTCCCTTACACCCCTCCCTCACACCCCTCCCTAGCGGCACTGCATGACCTTACACCCCTCCCTTACACCCCACCCTTACACCCCTCACTAGCGGCACTGACCTTACACCCCTCCCTCACACCCCTCCGTACAGCGTACCTTCCACTCCTCCCTCACACCCCTCCTGTACAGCGTACCTTACACCCCTCCCTCACACCTCTCCCGTACAGCGTACCTTACACCCCTCCCTCACACCCCTCCCGTACAGCGTACCTTACACCCCTCCCTCACACCTCTCCCGTACAGCGTACCTTACACCCCTCCCTCACACCCCTCCCGTACAGCGTACCTTACACCCCTCCCTTACACCTCTCCCGTACAGCGTACCTTACACCCCTCCCTCACACCCCTCCCGTACAGCGTACCTTACACCCCTCCCTCACACCTCTCCCGTACAGCGTACCTTACACCCCTCCCTCGCACCCTCCCGTACAGCGTACCTTACACCCCTCCCTCACACCCCTCCCGTACAGCGTACCTTCCACCCCTCCCTCACACCCCTCCCGTACAGCGTACCTTCCACCCTCCCTCACAGCATACCTTACACCCCTCCCTTACACCCCTCCCTCACACCCCTCCCGTACAGCGTACCTTCCACTCCTCCCTCACACCCCTCCCGTACAGCGTACCTTACACCCCCCCCTCACACCCCTCCTGTACAGCGTACCCTACACCCCTCCCTCACACCCCTCCCGTACAGCGTACCTTACACCCCTCCCTCACACCCCTCCCGTACAGCGTACCTTCCACCCCTCCCTCACAACCCTCCCTTACACTCCTCCCTTACACTCCTCCCTTACACCCCTCACTAGTGGCACTGACCTTACACCCCTCCCTTACACTCCTCCCTTACACTCCTCCCTTACACCCCTCACTAGTGGCACTGACCTTACACCCCTCCCTCACACCCCTCCCGTACAGCGTACCTTACACCCCTCCCTCACACCCCTCCCGTACAGCGTACCTTACACCCCTCACTAGCGGCACTGACCTTACACCCCTCCCAGAGGCAGATGACGATGTCCTGGTCCTCAAAGGCGGCCAGGTGGTTCCGGCTGACGTGCTCCCCGAGGTCATCGGCCGAGGTGAAGGTCTCGATGCCCAGGATGGGGCACCCGGACCACAGGCAGGCCAGCGGGTGTCGGAGTGGCTTCCGAGCCATGAGACTGAGAGAGGCAGGGTGTGTGTGTGTTGAAACTAAAAACATAAAGTGTTTATTAGGAGCTTACATGTAGATACAGTGGTCAAAAGCCAACGGCCGAAAATCAGCGTGGTCAATGGTACAACCGCTGAAAAGAGCTGGTCAAAATCTTTGACCTATGGTCACAGTTGTAAGTACAAAGTCTATGGGAGTGCTTCCCCCCCCCCCCCCCCCACTCCCTTGTCAATGGCCCTATCCTAGCCTCGTTCCCAATCCTTCCCACCCCAGCTTTTTCTCCACAGCTCCAGCGTTTTCTCCACGGCTGCGAGATAAAAGCTGGGGTGGGAAGGACTGGGAACAAGGCTAGCCCTACCCCAGCCCTAACTCTAAATAAACTCAACTGCATGAACTGTTGGATTACTCTTTGCTTTATCTACGGCTTCACACTACTTCTGCATCATACTCCACACAATGGCTACTCTGCCACGGTAACTTACACAAGGATCCGTCTACAGGCACGTCAATGCTGCATTAAAATGTGGCCAGAAAATGAGGCTCCCCTGTAGTTGTGTTTGTTCTATTTAATGCACATTAATGTCAATACCATGATGTCATAGTCCTGTGCGCACGTGCCCAGGTCTGGGCACGTGCACTTGCGTACCATGCATAACGTTCCTTGTCTCGCGCGCGCCCAGGTCGACCCGAGCTGCACACGCGACAGACTGCAGTGTAAACGATGTCACGTCCAAGGTCGTGTACGCAGTTCATGTACTTTATATCATAAGGTACGTAGTCTATAATATCTATAGTTTAATATTGGTAGGTTCATGCATGCCGGAAGTACATCACTTAAAGGTATTAAAGGTGAGTTGCTGCAGTATTGCTCAATTCGAAGCTAGTGAAATTTAGAGCAGCTATGGAATTGCTACTGTGTTTCATGCTGGGGCTGCTAGCAACGTCTATAGGAGGTGAGCAACAACTATTTTCTGCACACCAATCTGCAGAACCTATCACTGTGATTTAGGTAGTGTGCATGTAAGCTTACGTGTAGTACAGTTTATCCTGCTAGTTAATATCGCAAGGAATCCTTCATGGTGTATTTTACTGTGCACATAATAGCAGCATTAAAAAAATACAGCAGTGTAAAGCATATCTTTACTACGTTAAAATGCCATAACTGTCTACATGTATAATATTTAGACTTGTTGAACTCGCTCGCTGCGCTTGATGTGGTCTGAATGTGATTTGATATATATGGAACATTTAGCACCTTCCAGTGGCAGATAGTAGTGCTGCTGACAGATCCCGGCCTGAGCCACTTGGAGGCAGTGTAGGCACGCTAGGATTACAGTGTAATGATTATAGTGTAATCATAGCGTGCCTATTATCATTACAGGCTAGCTCTTCACAGCCATGGCCTAGCGTACATAAAAAACACTAGATATTGCAAAAACATATTACAAGCACACTCACATCATTTTCTCTTCTCTCACCTTCCTCTCTCTGCCTTACATAATATTCCTACAGCTTTTTACTACCATTTTTTTGTACATTGTACTGTCTCATAGGCCATTCTTGGCCTGCTGCCCCTGTGGTGTGACGTAAAAATGTTTATCTGTCTAATGGCACTGATTTAATGCAGCTCAGCATGGCTACTTGTATGTTCATACATAATCACGTAATAAGCATGAATGGTTACAATTATTATAAATGTGCACACTACGTTTTCTTTTTGTGGCCGAAGTGTAGCTAATTGGGCTGTGTAATCTCTATGTGATAATGGTATGGAACGAGTATAGCATTTGCCAGCGGCAGTATAGTGCTGCTAACTGATTCCAGCCGGAAGCAGTGACTCAGAGGAGAGACTACAAACAACTGCTAGACCATATACAGGACCTTATAGCTCTACTTGGCTTTTACTTACAGGACTATATTGCAGCTAACATTCGTCATCGTAAGACTACATGTACGTCTTGTAGTGATTCGCTGGCCCAGAGCATCATCTCGCACTCACACGTGTTACTTTGACCTGTAACGCTGAACTTCCGCGGCGGTCAAAGTACTGTACATCCGGGATGGGAGCTCGTGCATGCGGCTTTCGTTTCTGTTTTTTTTTTTTTACATGTGCGCAGAGACAGACAGATAAGGAAATTCCAACTCGCTCAGCTCATCCCGTTTGATCATAAACTACCATGTTTGCCATGTATTAATTAGCAAACATGCATGTACATGTACATGTGTGATGATGATCACAGTATACAGGTGGTTGTAACCATACATAATGATTTAGGTCATGCTGCTAGCGTATAAAACTCTCCCCCCTATAAAACTTGGATTGTGAGCAGGAAATGAACAGAGGAGTACTGTTTTATTTATTTCACGAGCTAAAATAACACAATTACTCAAATTAACAATGTATCTTATACTTCTCCTGTGCAGTACTTGCTCAGAGCGACTGTCTTCAAAATCTTCCTCCATTTTTTGGTCGACTTAATAGACCTCGTCTACCAAATAGAATCCAGGCTATTGTACCCAACTATACATTTGGTTGTCATGGAAGGGTGTTTCGTTGGGGAGCATGTGTGGAGCCTGGAGGTCGTAATCAACAATACATTCTCAACTTCCAAGTTTGGAGACTACAGAAATCCGGGCAAGAGTCATTTTTTTCTTTGATTGGATCAAACTTTGGGCAAAATTTAAGGCCCACCAGCAGATGTGTAATACTGGATGTGTCAGAAAATGATTGGATTGAAGTAGAACCTGGAGATGTTGTCGGCTTTTACTCTGAGCACATTTCCCAAAGAGGAAGTGGAGGAGGTGTGGCAGTTGACAGTAGTTCAGTTGGAGTTACTACTTGGTATAGAGAAGAAGTGTTTACATGTCAGGATTCACTTAACAATGCCTGTAGACTTTCCATTGGTCCAGCAGGGGACTTGCAATCATCAGAAAGAGATGGAGCTCCGATTATAACAGCTGCAGTTGGTAGGTAAAAACTGTAGCCCCCACTGTTCTATAGACATGAAATATACAAGGTAGTACACTGTGAAGAAAAGCATTTATCCCTTGCTATTAATATAATATTACATGGTATCGTAATATTAACATCTGTAGTTAATTGGCACACATTTAATTTATCTTGATTCAGAAGTTGAAGGCAGGATCATAGTATTTGAAAACATTGTTACAGTGATTCAATTGCTCATGCGCCTGCACTGCTTATAATTTTGCTACTTTATTTCTATAGAGGTCTTAGTACCGCCAGTACCCACTACAGTTGCTGCCACACCCACAAACAGGGTAACATCCAACACACACATTGTTACAGTAATGGCATCATCTACAGTATCTGGATCTACAAGTGTGGCTGCAGATGACATGGTACAAACACCAACAGCAATACCACTTTCAGAATCAGTCACTGTGCCGACATCAGAGAGCATTCTACAGCCATCATCCAACTTACATGCTATTATACAAACATCTCTTCAGAGTATTGCTGAAACACCTACAGTTGGTAAGGGCTTATTGCACAGATTGCATTATAAACGTATATTGCAATACGAGAATCGTTACCTCAATGACATAGTGATTGTGTATTTTATAGAATTCAATTAACATTATGGAATTATGTTAATCCAGCACCCAAGGTAGGGTGAGTGTGTTGTGGAAAAGACTTGAATAGCAATTTTAAATTAAAAGAATTTCCAAAAAAGACGTTGTAAATGTGTAAAAAGTGCTTGAAGTGGAACAACCTATATATATCTCTGTAAAATACTTGAAATATGGCATATACTATGCATTTAATTGCTTGAATGTAGCAATGTACAAATCAATCCAAAATATAATGATTGAGTATTCACTGCCTATTGAATCTTCTGTTCTAGTGGTAAACTCCACACAGGATGAACTAGCGATAGGTACAATCATTGGAGGAGCAGTGGCCGGGCTTGTGGTAGCGATTCTTGCCACATTGATAGCCGTTTGGACAATTTTGTTTGTCAGAAGACGACAAATGACTACAGCCCATATCAGCCGGGAACCCCAACCAGAGGTATCTACTCGAAAAAGAGCCCTAACTCGGCCAATTTATGGTGATCGTGAACTTGCTAGTGATGCCACTAGCATAAGAAATGAAGATAACATCAAGGTGTCTCATAATGCATCCTATATTACAAACACCGCTGCCATCCCCATTTCCCAAAATGAGGCTTACGGAACACTGCAAACAGATGATAGTAGAGAGCATGGTTTTGACTCTAAAAAGCACCCTTCTGTTTACTATGACTATGTTGACAGTAAGACAGGCAGACATTGACATTGAGATACAGAAGAGCGACACTGTAGAACCTAGTTGAATGTGCATGACATTGTAACTCTAATATAGCATACCGCTTCACTATCATGCATGTGGCTGGTGGTGGAGCAGTATTGTGTCTCTAAAATATTTCAGGAACTTGTATCAACATATTATGTACGTGCGATTTGCTACACATGTACAGCTGCCTATAATCTAAGCTATTATGTATGCATACAGTGAACTTCCACTATTCTTTGTAAGCTTGTTAATAGCTAGTCTCTTTACTTAATTAAACAGTCCTACCATGGAATGAAAAGCCATGTTCTGCTATCAATACTTTCTTTTACTGCTGTATGTGTGCGTCACGGATGTGACGTCACCTAATAGAACGCGATTATTGTGCGAGTATATGATATTACGTGACCGCCAATTTTCAACACTGAGACTGACGCTGAGATCGGAATGTGTATTTGCATGTGGCTAAATCAAAAGCTCTTCTGACATTGGCAGATGCTAAAACGTTCCATGCAAATCACATGGAGGCGACTTTTCATTTCTATCCGTACAGAGCGAGCGCGCAAAGTGAGCTAGCCTCGTTCCCAGCCTCCGCACAGCTTTTGTCACTTGCAGTCTACGCTTCCGCTAAGTGAACGGGAACGGGAGATTACTGAGGCTCTCAGACTCAGTTATATCTAGATCTATGCCCTACTCCACATGGGACATGCACGCACGCAACACGGCCTCTGACATCATTATGATGTCAACACCATAATGACGTCAGAGGTCGTGCGGTCGGTCGTAGCCATAGTTTAGCATCTGAAGGTTCATGCATGCCGGAAGTATACAGATCACGTAAAAGTGAGGCTAAGTGCTGCAGTATCGCTCAAATCCAAGCTAGTGAAATTTACAGCAGCTATGGAATTGCTATTGTGTTTTATGCTGGGGCTGCTAGCGTTGCCTATAGGAGGTGAGTGTCTGTATTCCCAACTATTTTCTGCACACCAATCTGCAGAACCTATCACTGTGATTTAGGTATGTATTGTGTACATGTACATTGTAAACTCTTCAAGAGATGATAAGCTTTCTGAGAAATCCCGAAAAAAGCGGGACCCAGCTTGGGATTAAACCCAGGACCATAGATAATATACCTCCTTTATCTATGCCAGGACCTTCAGAATACTAGTCAGATGCTCTTACCACTGAGCTACGTACTGGCAGAAGAGCAGTAGGCAAGCTTTATATAGCCACTAAACCCGCTAAGTCTTATAGCACTTGCCTGTAGGATCCAGCCAATTCCAGCTGTAATTACTTTTCATAGTACGTGTAGTACAATTTATCCTGCTAATTAATACTGTAACCTGAATGAATCCCTCAGGTTGTATCTTACTGTGCACATAATAACAGCATTTTAAAGTTGTGTAATTTAAAAGCATATACTTTGTATGCTAAAATGCCATGATTTGCTTTAATAATTAGGCGTTCAATACCTGACTAGAATTATATATAAGTGTATCGTATTTTTAAACATAAAAAGTGTAGAAAGTGTGTGATTACAAAAAGTGTGCATAATCACGCTCTTGTCTGTAATGTGATTAGACATGCACCTGTAGTGGCAACCATACATGTACATGTGTGATGATGATCACAGTGTTTGTGGATACACATGTACATGTAGTCATGAATTGATGCAACCATATATATATACATGTCAGATGATGTAATTCTTCTACTTCATAGTATTTGTAACCATAGTAAGAAAGCACTCCAGTACAACCATGGGACAGGCTCCCCCCTGCAAACTTGGTTTGTTATTTTGTGATCAAGAAGGGTTGGGAATGAGTCAGACAGAAGATGAGTGCTGTTTTAGTTATTTCGTGGGGTTTGAAATAACACAAGTACTCAACATACCTATACATGTATTTCTCTTGTACAGTATTTTCTCAGAGCGACTGTCTTCAAAATCTTCCTCCATTTTTTGGTCGACCTAATAGACCTCGTCTACCAAATAGAATCCAGGCTATTGTACCCAACTATACATTTGGTTGTCATGGAAGGGTGTTTCGTTGGGGAGCATGTGTGGAGCCTGGAGGTCCTAATGAACAATACACTCTCAACTTCCAAGTTTGGAGACCACAGAAATCCGGGCAAGAGTCATGTTTTTCTCTGATTGGATCAAACTTTGGGCAAAATTTAAGGCCCACCAGAAGATGTGTAACACTGGATGTGTCAGAAAATGATTGGATTGAAGTAGAACCTGGAGATGTTGTCGGCTTTTACTCTGAGCACATTGGAAGAAATAGAGGAGGTGTGGTAGTTGACAGAAGTTCAGTTGGAGTTACTACTTGGTATGAAGAAGAAGCGTCTACATGTCAGGATCCACTTGCCTGTAGTCTCTCCATTGGTTCGGCAGGGGACCTGCAATCATCAGAAAGAGATGGAGCTCCGGTTATAACAGCTGCAGTTGGTAGGGGAATAACTGTAGCCCCCACTGTTCTAGGCATGTAATCTGCATATTATCCAAGGTAGTACTGTGACCCTCATCAGTTTTTTTGCCAGGAAAACATTTATAGTTTGCTATATTATATGCTATAGTGAGTATATTAATGAGGTGTATCTTTAGTTGGCACACATCATCATACTCTTTGTTGATTCAGAATTTGAAAGCGGGTGAGTGTTTGCAAACATTGTGATTCAATTGCCCATGTGCCTGCATTTTTCCTACTTCATTTCTATAGAGGCCATACGACTGCCAGTACCCACTACAGACACTGCCGCGCCTACAAGCATGGAAGTACATGTATACAGCAGCCACATTGTAATTGCATCCTCTGCAGCTATTATAAGCAGTTCAGTTGCCACCACACCTATAAACAGGGAAACATCCAATGCACACATTGTAATGGCATCATCTACAGTATCTGGATCCACAAGTGTGGCTGCAGATGACATCGTACAAACACCAACAGCAATACCACTTTCAGAATCAGTCACTGTCCCGACATCAGAGAGCATTCTACAGCCATCATCCAACTCACGCACTATTGTACAAACATCTCTTCAGAGTAATACTGAAACACCTGTGACAATATCAGTCCCACCTGCTCAACCCAGCACACCTATTACCAGTCAGTCAATCACACAGCCCGAAAGTGACAGTTCGCAGCCATCATCAGCCACTGGTATTATAGCAGGGGTAGTGGCCGGGATACTCCTTACAGCATTTGTCATCTCAGCTGTCATAGTGGCGATTATTATCATTGTACGAAAGCAAAGAAAAGTTTCTGGCAAACAATTAAAGGAGTTTGAAAACACATTGGACAATCCACTGTACGCAGGTAAGACAACATTCTAATGTGTACTCTGCTATTTGAGTGATGTGCATGCTGGCATATACAGTGGCTACTGCCCTTTTGCTAGAATTTGTACTCGGAAAGTCCTTTTTCATTCCACATAATAGGAGTGATTTCTGGTAGCGAACACCGCCCAACTATCAATGGCCACCTTGAAGCAGCCAATGATGCATCCCCTCAGTATGAACTATTGGCCCAGTACGAGGCACAGCCATATGAGGTTCCTTCGAAAGTGGACATCTATGCTTCACTTTCTTCCGAAGCAACACTGACTTCTAGATCCTTCGGCAAAGACACTTTGGATACGGCGAAGGTTTGTTTCTAGTTCTAATGGAATCCATGTTCTTGTGGTTGAAATGCTTATCATCTTGTATGCTACTGCAGAGACATAATGAGTGGGACATCTATGTACCAACTTCGGTAAGTCGAATTCTATCCCCAAAACTATCTATTGTTTGCTGTAATACTTTTTACCATTACTATATCTTAGTGTAGGGAGGCAAATACTGTTTAAATGAGGCACAGATTATATGTGAGCCATGTTCACTAACTAACTAACAGTCTATAATAAGTGTTGTTCAGCTGACCCCAAGGTGACCCCAAGGTGACTGCAATTGAATGTGTGTGCATTACTGGACCACTGTATACACGTTGTTACTGAACACACATCTTAAAATTAACATTTACAAAGTGTTCTTGCCTCCTCAAATGCATTATGAATTAGCATGCTATCACCTATTAACTACAGGAACAACGAAGAACACTGAATGCGACTGGTCGAGCAAATGGGCTCGAAGAAATATTCTGGGGATGTGAAACTCAGGATCATGTTTATGCAACGCTGGAAAAAGTAAGTATACTTTGTTCTATAACTTTATTTTATTGGCACATTGTAAAGAATGATGTGTTTGTACATGTAGGAGCTATGAAAGGTATGTCATATTGTCTACATGTATAGCACAATAATATTCACAATTCAGACATTGTATTTTTAATACACTCAGGATGCTTCATATGAGCCAGTGCTTTTCTTTCAAGAAAGTGCTGTTTATTGGAGTCCCTCTTGCGACCAGAGTCTACTCTATGACCAGTTGTCTAGCAAAAAATACCGAGAGATACCCAGATACCAAATACGGTGAGTGTAAAGTTAACACTATCATTGCATGACAGTAACAAGTTACGGCATTTATTTCAAAAACATAGAAAGGAAGTTATATATAGAGCATAGAAAGCTGAGAAAAGCAGGAAATTGTGAACACAGTGTTATTACGCTAAACAACTCATTCTGAGCATGAACAGCAATGTTGTATACTTTGGCTTTGCCTCAGCGTAGCTATACACTGCAAAAATCAAAGGATGGTTTCAAACCAACTGGGGTTATCTCAGTTGCAGTCTACAAAACAATGTGTACGTAAACAAGTAGAGCACTTTACCACCCTATTTCTCCAATTTCAGAAGAAATGAAAGATCCATTAGAACAATTAGTAACACATATCTTGTTCCTAGTCTCACCAAAGAAAAAAGATTTAGCTTGGCTTCCTGAGTAAAGTGATCTTATTGCACTGCACATAACTGCACATTCTCTGGTACTGGGGCTGCAACTGAGGTAACCTTATGTGGGTTTAAACAAATCACTTTATTTTTGCAGTGTAATAGCTACCTATTCTATTAGTCAAAAGCGAGTAGCTAATATGACATCACTGATTAAGACTTGATGACCCTATGTCAACATTCTCTGTATACCAGTACTCAATTTGCCAATTTAGTGAGTATGTATAACCTCTTTTGAAGGACTACTGAGGTATTAGGATCCGGTCATTTCGGAACAGTGTCGAAAGGTGTTTGGCAGTCAAAGCTGGGCTCTGTAGACGTTGCAGTTAAGATGCTTCGACCTGAAGCATCCGAGTTTGACGAAGTACGTTTTCTCCAAGAGGCTGCCATAAACGGACAGTTTAAACATCCCAACATTGTGACGTTGCTAGGGGTTGTGACGGTTGGGATGCCGGTGAGTTTAAATTTTGTTGTGTTTTTTTTTTGTTTTTTGGCTTTTTTCACCCCACAACTGAGAATACAATGTACTGTGCTACTACAGGCGATGATAGTACTGGAGCTTCTGCCAAACGGGGATTTGAGAAACTACCTTTCGCGTTTTTTCAGAGCTGGAGAGTCGCCATCCGCAAACACTTCCGAAATGTTATTGGGTTTCTGCAAGCAAATTGCTTCCGGAATGGAATACTTGTCCAGCAAGGCCTTCGTTCACAGAGACCTAGCAGCAAGAAATATTTTAGTTGCTAAAGATCAAACTTGTAAGGTATGAAATACAATGGCTGAGGCCTAAGCCCATCTGTCCATCTGTTCCAGGTGTATCACTCAAAGAGCCTCTGTGCTTGAGAGTGCTCGCACAATTAATAAGCATATGTACATTCTAAGGAAGTTTGGCCTAATAAGAAAGACATTAGGGAGGATAGTTCACCCCTGGTACAACTTGTTTTGTATATACATGCACCAAACAGTGCTTCCATAGCATGTGCGTAATAGTTCAATTCATACAGCCAGAGGTTAATGCCATGCATCTATCGCATACAGCATTTTCTTCAATACTGTGTGCATTAATGTGACATCATTATATTCATGACATGCAGATCAGTGATTTTGGAATGTCCAGAGACCTGGAGAATGAAAGCTACTACATTTCGCAAGGAGGGAAGATCCCAATCAGATGGACAGCTCCTGAGGTGAGCTAATATATATAGGCTGTGAAAGCAATGCAGTAGTCTTCTCACTCACGATAAATGTCATGTTACCATGTAGGCTATATATTTCAAGAAGTATAGCACTGCCAGTGATGTGTGGAGCTATGGTGCCGTGATGTACGAAATTTGGAGCGTGGGGTACAAGCCATTTGAAGGTTATAGCAATCAACAGGTAGGCAGTTACAAATCTCTCCTCAGTTAAAGGACAGTTTGGGTGAGGGGTTAAACTCCTGGATCGGACTTTAAACTTTCCTCACCCAAACTGTCCTTTAACTATTGTATATACTTATGACAGCTGTAAAAGTTAGTAATAATACCTATTTGAAGTTCCCCAAGCTTCAGTTGTGACAGGTAAACCACTGATCGTGAACAAAGATGAGGTATTTGAATCCCTGGCTGGCAGATATCTATCGGATTTGGATACCTCATTAAGCAGGCATACTTCAAAGCATGACTAGGTCTAGTCTGTAACGTAATTTATCCACTACATGTGATGTCAATATTGATATCCTTAATAGGGAAACATACATGAACGTCTTCTTTTTTTTTACATAGGTTATGACACTTGTGCCGACTGGATTTCGTCTACCTCCACCTCCGGGCACACCAAAGGAGATTTACAGACTCATGATTGACTGCTGGTATGCTTCACCTGCATGCATTCTTACATTGTTCTACGTACTATCAGAATCACTAAAATCCCCTGGTACTCAAAGAGCTGTAGTTGTGAAGTCCGACTAGTGGCAAGCGCATAGTCATCATTTGTCTTGGGTAATCGATACAGATAGTTGTGCACATTAAGCTGCAGAGGTGTGCATGTGATGAACGTTATGCAGCATGGACCAAATAAGCTGTTTCAGTATTGGACTCTTCAGTAGGCACAGTGTCTTGTACGTATAGGATATACCACGTCTACGAGGAGTATAAACGCAGATATACTCCGCTAGACGGTTTACCCGAGGCGATAGCCGAGGGTAAACAGCCTAGCGGAGTATATCGCGTTTATACTCCGAGTAGGCGTGGTATATCCGGCTTATACAACATTTGACCAATCAGTGGAGTTGGTACCCAGAAACGCTGGGCTAGCATTCCCAGAGGCAGCAGTTATTTACGATGTCATAATACATGAAAACATAAAAGTAGTATAATAAAACATGAAAACATAAACGTAGTATATGACCCTACATGAAAACATAAACGTAGTATATGACCCTTTATACTCCGCTTCTGCTCCAATCAAACACCTTGGATGTGATGTAATGTGGTATAAATGTATTTTATTCAGGCATCCAGACACATCCTCCCGGCCGTCCTTCACGGAAGTGCTAGAGGCACTCTCAGAGCCCGAGACTGATCTGCTGCGCTGGTCAGCGGAGGACACAGCAGTCCACCCCCAGGCTGCAGTGCTGGGGGCTCCTCTGGAGGCTGGTGTGGACCTCTACCCCGAACTTCAAGAGACATACTCTCAGTAATTGCTTTCTCTACACATAAAACTAATCATATGTGCATTATTTTATGATCACTAACAGGGATATCACTCTTTCCATCTTTCTGTATCACTTTCTGATGTGTTGCACTATAAACCATTAATGTGATATAGGAAACCTAGCTATGTAGTACATGGCATATACAGGGGAACCTCTCTAAATGGACACCTCTGAAATAAAGACATCTCTGTATTAAGGCTATGATCCAAAATTAATATGCTTTCTAATAAATTTACCCCTGAAACGAGGACACCTCTATAGGAACCAGTCCTTTTACCAGGTCCCCAAGGTGTCCACATTAGAGGGGCTCAACTGTAATTACGTACATTAGACTCCTGTTATGAAAATATGCAGTGCAGGCATGTAGTATATCATTCCTTGCATTGATTTCCATGGCCAGAAGTGTATGTGGTTGAAGAAATTGTCACTGCATTGCAATTCCATTGCTGGATTTTAAAACATAGTATTCTGAAACCGCAATGCATAAATTATGCCACACGAACATGTAATACTGAGCATGATAAAGAGCATTGTATACACAGAGTTCCTGGAATTGCTGAATACATTTTATGTACACACGCCAGCAACAATAAAAACGGGTTACTTCCTGTTTGCACCATAAAAGCTAAGCCTACATATAGTCCTGAATTGCATGCATATACATGTACATGTACATGCTATTACGAACATTAGGCTAGTTGAACTCATGCATAAGTTCTCTGCAGCTCGGGGTAGAGGTCCACACCAGCCTCCAGAGGAGCCCCCAGCACTGCAGCCTGGGGTTGGACTGCTGTGTCCTCCACTGACCAGCACAGCAGATCAGTCTCGGGCTCTGAGAGGGCCTCTAGCACTTCCGTAAAGGACGGACGGGAGGATTTGTCTGGATGCCTGAAAAAAATATTAATATCAACCACAAAGATCCACAGCCAGTAGTATGTATACACTTAATTACATACCAACAGTGGATCATCACTTTGTAGATTTCCTCAGGACAACCGGGAGGTGGAGGCAGGCGAACTCCAGAGTCCACGAGCTTAATAACCTATTTCGAAGACAAAATTACATACAGAATTATTATAATAACTGTATCCAAAAAGGCTGCACTAGTGCTAAATTACTGACGCCTGTGCTGTAGTACAATGTACATTCATATTCATGTGTAGCCATATTGGCTAGCTACTAGAAATTAAAATGATGTCATTACATGCTGCTGTCACCTACAATCATAACACAGCAATTAATTAACCCTTTCACCGGTGGATTCCTGCTCCCATAAGGCCCATATCAATTTATATGGGTTTTTATAATTAGGCGTTATTAGAAAGTATAGGCTTTTCTGTACTTCCTTGCAGCCATATGGCGGCTACACCGGTGAGAGGGTTAACCCATGCCATTTGCCCTTGTCTTCTTATCCACTACCGGACAGCAGGACATATCACATACATAGCTTACTTCTTGGTTAGTATAAGTTTGAAACGGTTTGTGTCCAACACCCCATATCTCGAACATCAGAACCCCATAACTCCACACATCACTGGCAGTACTATACTTCTTGAAGTGTATTGCCTGAGAAATAAATCAAGAGTGCTTCTCAAGCATCTTCAAAGAATTATTCATTGGGCAAGCGTGAGTGTTCAATTGAAATTTTGTCTGTGCGTATGGTGTGCATGCGTGCGTATGTACGTCCACATACCGCATATCGTTTCCGCGTTTCAACACAACATTTCAAATAGTGCAGCTATAGCTTAGGTATGCCCTCACAGGCTGGACTGCAGAGGCTACAGCGTTGCTGTATATCCCCAGGTTGGTGACAAGTCACATTAGAACAGCAGGGAGCGAGTTCTAGCGCCAAAAGAGCTGCAAGGCCGTCGACAAGTGACACTGAGACGGGAGAGGGAAAGAGCTAGAGCCAGAAGAGCTGCTGAGGGCGTGTCGCCGCTAATGTACGCATGGGCTAATACCTCGCACACGCTTGCCCCACAATGCTTTGCATTCACCTAGTAGCTATATTATAATTTATAGTGGTTTCAGTTAACTGAAACAAAAATAGTAGGAGCAAAAACAGATCTAAAACTTCAAGGGTGGGAGTAAACTACAACTGAAATAATATTTCTAACAATCAACCCATATAGTTATGGTTAACTAACACTAAAAGTGTTTTAGAAACCATTTTTTCATTGTAGTAGGATAACTAGAACTAGAAACTAAACTATCGTTTTTTATTAGCCTATTCATTTTTGTATGAAACAAAACAAATTGAAAACACATTACCTCAGGAGCTGTCCACTTTACTGGGATCTTCCCTCCATGAGAAACGTAGTAGCTCTCATTCTCCAGGTCCCTTGACATTCCAAAATCACTGATCTGTTTGTAAAGTATTCTTACTCAAAGATGGTTAGGTCATATTAATTTTTTAACTTCTCAATCACCTTGCATGTTCTATCAGCTGCAACTAGAATGTTCCTAGCTGCCAGGTCTCGGTGCACAAAGGCTTTTTGCGACAAGTACTCCATCCCTGAAGCAACTTCCTGGCAGAACTGCAGCAGCATATGTGGTGTATCTGAAGGCAGTAGTTCCCCGGGCCTGCCAAGGAATATCAATACAAATTTGAAGTCTGAAGTCAGTGCTCCGTATTACATGGGATTCACTAGATGAATAGAAAGTTGATATAGTCTCGTGGTTGCCAAATGGATGTTTGATAAAACTTCATACACAACATTTCGACCCAACTAGGTCTTCTTCAAGTTCATCTAGCTATTGTTCATCCATACATCTCTACTAACGAGCATGACACATAGTGCATGAGGCTATTCCTACTTCTAAAAATGGGATTCACTATAAATACAGAGCACAGACTTGACCATGCATGTATATACATGTCAAGAACTGTACACGTCCTTAATTTGAAACAAGCCCACTAACTGGCAAAACCCCTCCAAAATGCTAAATTGCTATACGGAAGTGCATTAGAACATGTGCATGTGTAGGAGTTTGCTTGTACCAACTTGTTCATATAAGGGCATAATGAGAATGTTAGTATAGGAGTATCAGAGTGCACTAGGTACGCATCTGTGTCCCAAATGTGTTACTGAAAATGCTCATTGTTCATGGTGCTTTCATTTCCAGCTGTAGAAGCTTTACCGAGCTCAAAGCAGTATATTGTACACCCCACATGTCCCCGCCAGTGAAAACGGTCCACAAAGAAACGTGTTTCGCTGTATAGGGCCGGTTCTCGGTTGAGGCAGTACACATGTAGCTTGCAGGCATTATTGTATGTCACTTACGCTGGCTGTTGTTTAATGAGATAATTCCTCAGATCACCATTGGGCGCAAGTTCTAATACTATCATCACCTACAACAGAGAAATGAATTGTCACCCGGGATTAATTAAGAGGTAAGTGCAGGTGATATGTCATCGCGATAGTCTGTTGTAATTGAGTAACGTAATAATTTTCACTGAAGAGTAACTCACTGGCTCTCCAACTGTCACTACTCCAAGGAGCTTCACGATGTTGGGGTGCTGAAACTGCCCGTTGATGGCAGCTTCTTGGAGGAATCTGACCTCATCACCTTGAGATACTCCAGCTTTCAACGTCTTCACCGCAACTTCAACAGCTCCTGTTATTGTCTGCCAAATGCCTTTTTCCACAAATCCAAACTGACCGGATCCTAGATACTCTGTTGTCCTGTGATAATCAAAATGATTGGCACAAACGTTAACACTTTACAGTGTCTGCTTTAGGGACACATAGTTTCCACAGTTTAACGACCATGCGTCATTTTTACTTACTGTATGTGTTTCGGGGGTATTTCTCGATACTTATTGACAGACAGCTGTTCGTAAAGTTCATTTTGATCCGATGATGGCTTCCAATAAGTATCACTTTCTTCAAAGAATGTTTCTTGAGGCTTTTGAACCTGAAGCACAGAATACAATGCATGAAATGGCAAACATTACAGTGACTGCAATTATATTATATAGCCAGTATAAGGTGAAGCTTTCAATTTTCAGGACCAAAGTTATCGACAGTGAATACAATGACATCAATTAGCTAAAGCTCTACGTACAATACTTCAGCTATGTAGCGACCCTCACACATGCAATTGCACATGGATTGGTACTTGATAAGGTATAGCCTGTTGGTTTGGTAAACAAATAAAGTACACATATGATATTACCTCTCTAAAAGCTGCATATATGCTCTCATGCCATCCTTTACTGGATGCAACAGACTTCCGTTGTTCCTGCAATATCAAAAGAAGTATATGATATATTTTCTCCAACTAAGAATCTTTACCATAACTGTACCGTAGTAGGCACATGAATGTCCCATTCATAGTGACCCTGTGATAGTAAAAAATTGATATGGGATTTAAAACAAAAGTATTTCTAGTTCGTAGAGTATTACATTTGTATCGAAAAAGGTCATGTGCCCTCTTTCTATGAGTGGTATATTAGAATTTCTGCGATAAAGTCCAATTTCTTCATAGCTGTATTCAGGTATCAGACTGTCCGGATTTTCATACACACTGTCTCCTGGAGTAGTCAGACTTGAATGTCTGAGCCGTGTCGGCACGCCTGGAACGAGATTCAAAGTTTCACCGATATCTCATGTGTATCTTGTCAGTACATCATTACCTTGTGTATTGTATACCAAGCACTGAAGTAAGAATATGAGAATAGAAATAGTTTAATGACTTTGTATACTCACCAGAATACAGAGGATTTTCCAGATGACGGCTGTGCTGTGTGTCTAGTCTCTCCCTGGATTTCGACTCGGATGGAAAAGTAAGTGAACCTTTTCTCTTTTTGTAGAGAATGACCAAAGCAACTAGTACAGACAAAGCTACCACAACCAGTACTCCTGCTGCAACTCCACCAATGATTCCACCCCGCAACTCCCGAGATGAAAGCCGGTCTATTGTTTGGGATGAAATGACAGAGTGCTGAATGTGTCTAAAATGGCTAGTTAGTACACAAGTACCGTAAACTACGTATTATCCGCCCATGATGTATTATCCGCCCATCCCCCTTTTTGAGTCAAAGTTACGTCGGAGGGTATTTATGCACTTAGTATCCGCCCACCCTTAAATACCATCCATGCGAGCTAAACATGTAACTAACAAACTGAAAATTCCAAGACAACGAGCAGAATCAAACGACAAAACTCGATCTTCAGTGCGCTTTAATTGAAATACCGACGGTAAGTCAGTCAGCCACTTCGCTTTTTAGCGGATAATAGTAGTCTGCATGCTTCTATAATAGCTAGTTCAATACAATTTGCATTCACTGTGGTGCGGTACTTGCCTAGAAAAGCTATACTTACCTTGTATACTCGCTTTGCATACCGCGCGTTTGGAATGCGTTCGAGTGGGCGGATAGCTACTACATCGTATTTATAAAAACTACGTATTATCCGCCCACCCCCCTCTTTCAGCTTGCACTTAAGTGGCCCGCCCATGGGCGGATAATACGTACTTTACGGTATGTAGCTACAGGGAGAAAGATTATACCATTGCAAAATACACAACTTGACTATGGCATTCTGCATGAACAAACACAACAGTTCACATGGAAGAGAACAGTAACAGCAAACATTACAGCCAAGTGAGAACTTATGGGAAAGTACAATTAGTATTATATCTCCTCAAGATTCTCCTATAGGAAGTCAATTCCATTAGTGCATATTAATCGAGCCTTGGAATCGTTTATGCAAGTGCTCAGTCATAAAATCCACAGAACATGATCTATAATAACTGGCTCACCACATGTAGGGGCACTGCCATTCCAGGTTCCATTTGCTTGGCATATGCGCACAGCATCTCCCACAAGTTGATGGTCGGAATTGTTGCATGAATAGTTGGCCACGGAACCAAATACGGTTGTTTCCAGGAATATGATACCATTTATTGGAGTTAGGTTACCACAATTCACAACTGCATGGATAGAGATACAAGCGTAAATCACACATTTTAGGAGGTATCTTCCCCCAAAGTTTTCATAACAATTGTGTATACTACCTTCACCCCAAAATGTAACGGAGAGCGGTTAGTTCCTAGTCAACATCTCTGGAATTAAAATTTTAATAAATTATACTTTACACTTTACCAGCAAAATGAGCTCCCATTTTAGACAATTACACAAGGAATAGCTAATCCTGATACACTCCAACTAAACTCACTAATTAATTATCTTGCACAAAATCAGAATTGCAAGGTGAACAAACAGGCAACAAATTAACAAACTGTTTATGAGATTACAACTTTCGATTCACTTTGACAAATCGGATCATCGTCTGACCACTCCAGTTCATCAGTTGCCATCTGACAAATGCGGGGGTTGCTTCCAGTGAGGTTGTATCCAAATTCACAGCTGTAGTTTGCCACTGAGCCCTGAGTTCTAGTAGTTAGCGTGACTTGTCCATTCGCAGGGTCGACAAGTGGATCACACATTCCTGAAATTAAAATGCATTTAAGGCACTACCGTAGTAGCAAGTTCGTAAGTTAGTGTGGCAGCAATCATGTTTCATAAAACGTGCAGATTAAATTGATCCACAGCTGGTAACCATGCAATTACCCTCTGAAGCAGTTACACCAGTTACCCCCACCTTTAAGCACTCCCTCACTGGGCAGTGGACTGTAGACAAGACTATCATCATTACAGTCATGCAAGCATTCTTGACGGTTACAGACAACTACAGTATCTTTAGCTAACAAAACATTCATGTGCAGTTTGAAGTTCTAAGCTAAATATACAGAGGCTAGAAAGTAAACAGTAATGAGGTGATTAGCTAGTATACTTACGCTCACAAGATGGTTCCACTCCAGACCACCCAGAGCCTGACTGACACACGCGTCTCCCACTTCCAACTAGCTCAAATCCCATCATGGTACAGTTATAGGATGCCACTGAGCCAACAAATGTTTTGTTGCTGAATACAATGTCTCCATTAATGGGGTTGGTGAGTGTAGCACACACTTCCTCTGTCAGAGATAAACATGAGTAATGTTATCTGTAATTCTGATCTCACAAAGGCGGAATATGTAATCATCGCTCCCTCTCTCTCTCCCTCTGGCCACTATATCTTGTGCAAGGATAAACCACTTATATTTTGGCATGCTAATCATCTATGTTTCCACACTGAGCATACAACTGTGCTTTACTGTAGTTGGAGCTTGCTGAGGAATAATGATATCTCAGCTGTGGTGTTTTTTTAAAGCCCAGAGTACTGAACCAGCATACTGAGCTAGCAGAGCATGTTTAATTAAGTTACATAGGATGGTACATTATGGAAAAATCATTAACAATATGTGACATAGATATTTTGACCACTATCAATCTGCTATCTTCTTTGCAAAAAGTACCCCCCCCCCCCAAAAAAAACTCTAATTAACCTCACACCTTCGTAGAATTTAGTTATGAAATACAGTGTTTATATTAACATAGAAAACGATATTTTGTATAACTGTATGTGTGCTGCAAACCCACCACATGTAGGGGCACTCCCACTCCAATTTCCGTTTGCTTGACACGTTCGTGTAGCATTTCCCACAAGCTGATACCTTGAGCCACTGCAAGAATAGTTTGACATTGAGCCAAACGTAGTTGTGGTAACTGATACTGTGCCATTTCCTGGATTTGCGAGGCTGTTACAGTCCACGGCTGCATGGACAAATATGGCAATATGGATCATCAAGTGGCTTTTTGTAATTTCTCAATTAAAATACCAGTCCTCAATTATTTAGACAACCTCCCTTTTCATTGATTTGAAACGCTCCTATTTAACACAATGTCAACAATACAGTGTATTATTAACTGCTGTCAATTTTTGTGACATGCATTGAATAAAATGGCTTACGTTCACAAGATGGCTCCACTCCAGACCATACTGAACCCGACTGGCAAGTACGCGTCTCACTCCCAAACAGTTTAAAGCCAATGTTGCAGGTATAGTTTGCCACTGAGCCGACAAATCTTTCAACAAACACTACTTGACCATTCATTGGGTTAGTAAGCATATCACATACTTCATCTGGTAAAAAAAGTATGATAATATTATTGCCTCCACAGTTGTGAATACAAGCTAGCCTAATTCCCAGGCATTTGCAGGAGGTTACAATTTCGACTGGGAATGAATATTGAGTATGTATGCTACTTGTCAGTATAATTATGGAAATAATACTATTGCAAAAGGTAACAAAATAAGCTGTTTACATTTTATAAAATAGTGCAAAAAAAAACTCACTGCATTGAGGGGCACTCTCACTCCACATTCCATCTGCTTGACATGTTCGCACAGCAGCTCCCACAAGGCGATAGTTGGAACCACTGCATGAGTAGTTTGCAGTTGAGCTTAAAGTGGTCTCAGTCACTGTTACCATGCCATTTTCTGGAGCTTGTAGGCTGCCACAATCGATAACTGTATAAGTAATAGCAGCACTTAAAAGTTTAAGAATGATAGTAGCTCAAGGGCTACACTTCTATATAATGCCTACACTCCTAAAATTATTTTAACAATGTCAGCAGAACACTTTATAGCCAAAAATCAAAGAATGGTGGCATGTACTGAAGCTCAGGTTAATGTGTTGAAGCTCTGAAGTGTGATGTGCTGAACCTCAAGTAGTTTACACATTATGATTTTGAAGATGGTACCTGACTAGCAACGCACCACATTCTGGGGCACTGCCACTCCACATTCCATCTGCTTGACATGTTCGCTCAGCAACTCCCACAAGGCGATAGTTGGAGCCACTGCATGAGTAGTTTGCAGTTGAGCTTAAAGTGGTCTCAGTCACTGTTACCATGCCGTTTTTTGGATCTTGTAGGCTGCCACAATCAATAACTGCATAAATAATAGCAGCAATTAAAAGCTTAAGAATGATAGTAGCTCAAGGGCTACACCTCTGTATAATGCCTACACTCCTAAAAGTTATTTTAACAATGTCAGCAGAATACTTTATAGCCAAAAATCAAGACGTATGACAGCATTATATATATAGATGATATAGCCAGAATGGTGGCATGTACTGAAGCTCAGGTTAATGTGTTGAAGCTCTGAAGTGTGATGTGCTGAACCTCAAGTAGTTTACACATCAAGATGGTGCCTGACTAGCAACGTGTTGAAGCTCTGAAGTGTGATGTGCTGAACCTCAAGTAGTTTACACATTATGAGATATAAGATTTTGAAGATAGTACCTGACTAGCAACTCACCACATTCTGGGTCACTATCACTCCACATTCCATCTGCTTGACATGTTCGCACAGCAGCTCCCACAAGGCGATAGTTGGAACCACTGCATGAGTAGTTTGCAGTTGAGCCAAGAGTGGTCTCAGTCACTGCTACCATGCCATTTTCTGGAGCTTGTAGGCTGCCACAATCAATAACTGTGTAAGTAATAGCAGCATATAATTATACTGAAAGAGTGATAGTCTAGTAGCTCAAGGGCTATACCTCTGTCTAATGCCCACACAGCTAATAGTCCAATGCCAGCAGAACATTGCTCCATTATCATCACAGTATATATATGCATGAAAGATGGTATATCATAGTGTGGATAGATCGTGTTACGTGTCGAAGGTCTGCAGTATTCATTCAGCCAAAGATTGAGACGTATGACAGCATACGTACACAGATGATATAGCTGGAATAGTACAGCTAACTAGTGGTAGCTGTCCACAGTAATTACTGTCTTGTTTGTTACTTTTTGTGGACAAGACAAAAAGTACAAGACATGGTAATGGTGAGACATCTGGTTGCTCTTGTCCTCTGACTGGAGATCTTTCAAGCTCCGCCTGCGTATGTGGGTGCGTGGTCAATGGCGTAAGCGCTACGGCAGCAACATGAGTATATTATTTTGTGGACAAGACCCCTTTCTGACCTTATCCTTAGTTCTCCAAAACAGCTACGTAGACTATACGCAGTGTAGTTATCTGCTAACTACTACATGTATTTTTGTCAAATGTATTGTTTTCTGGTCAAAGCTGTGCTTTCTGGCTATGTAATCTGTGTATACAGAATGCTGTCGATGTTTTGCTTATGCTGCGGACCTTCAACAAAGGACATGATTCATCTGTACAGTGATCACCCAAATCATAGTACAATCACAGGACATTGTTCCTTTACACATTATGAGATATGAGATTTTGAAGATGGTACCCGACCAGCAACTCACCACATTCTGGGGCACTGCCACCCCACAATCCATCTGCTTGACATGTACGCACAGCAGCTCCCACCAGGCGATAGTTGGAACCACTGCATGAGTAGTTTGCAGTTGAGCCTAAAGTGGTCTCAGTCACTGTTACCACGCCATTTACTGGATTTTGTAGACTGCCACAATCGATAACTGCGTAAGTAAACAATAACACATAATCATACTGAAAGATTCTCCAATGTAATGATTTGTTTAATTGTGAATTTTCCAATGATGACTCGAGGCTTTAATGAAATTTTTACATTAATTTGGAATTGTCTACGTATATAGTCAAAAAAAATTGCCATTCAACTATTTGTCTGTCACTGGTTGGAGCTATGTGAATGGGCACCTTTATAATTCATGGACGCAGCCATCTGCTAAGAATGTGTGCGTAGATAAGAGGAAGTTGGCCGAGATTTAATAGCACACTAGCCTTGAATAAGTGATCACTTCCTTCAAATATCACATATTTTCATTAGAAAATGCTGACTCGTTTGCGTCAGAAAAGACAGACGATCTTGACTATATCTAATATGAGGCTTAGCGGCAAATTAAATATCATGTTCTTCTGCTCAGTAGGCCAGTAAGTCGGAACATAGTATCCAGAAGATTCTGGGGTCAATCTCTCAGCACATTTCATAATACGAACGCCAATACTGTTTTAAAATATTGGTATATTATAGTGTGTAGATATGCATGTGTAAGCATTAACACTCCCCAGTGCAGCCTAGCATTCAATCTTGTTCAGGAAAAATATACTGTAACTCACCACATGCAGGTTCACTACCACTCCACATTCCATCTGCTTGGCAAGTACGCACAGCATCTCCCAAAAGATAACTTGGATTACTACACGAGTAGTTTGCCATTGAGCCAAACGTAGTCATAGTCAGAGACACACTGCCATTTGCAGGATTCGTTAGGCTGCCACAGTCTGCAGCTGTATATACAATAAAGATGTGCATAATGATTGAGAATTATTAAGAATGGAGTGATCAACACTTCTCTCATGCATGTATACATTTTCTCACACATCATCAGTTAATTTTGCTCAGTGATTTGCTTAAAGTGTTGAGACTACTGCAGTTCTCATTTCAGAGAACTTACACAATAAGCTTATCACTAATAGCTTAAATAGTTAATGATGTTTTCAATTCTGTTTATTGTTAATAAACTCATACCAATTACAGCTGTTATTACTGGAGCACCACCAGTTTGTAGAGTGGGTAGATCTTCACCATTTCCAACACAGAGAGCATTGGCTTCCAAATCTGGCTCTGAAAAACGATACCACACTTCAAGGTTTGCAAACTGTGCTCCTTCATCCAGTTCCACCCCTCCAGTGCCATCATCGTGGTCAGTGTAGAACCCCACAACATCTCCAGGCTCCACTATGACCTGATCATTCTCTGGTACATCAATTACAATGCATGAACGAACATTATGAACGTTTGCTGCAACTCCATTATTCACGAAGTTGAAACCAACTAGAGAGTAACAACCATCAGTGTTCGTTGGTCTCCACACTTCGAAATAAATATCATAAAAATCATTGTTCTCACGTGGATTTATACACACTCCCCATTGTACTACACTGCCTCTACAGGTGAAGGTGTAGTCTGGTATAATGGCTTGGATTGAATTAGGAAGTCTTGGGGCCCCACTTCGGTCACCAAATAGAGGTACACTCAATAGACACTGCAAATTGTCTGGAAAAAAACAAAAACAATATAGACAAAAAATAATGTTAACGCCCAACTGATTATAATTCAACCCTATTCTCAATATAACAACTTTTCATACATAAAATAGCCTTTGGTAATATTAATTTTGTAGAAGTTATTAGGTGGAATTGGTACTGGGTAGACTAAGTGCACTTATTGCTCATTAATGCTTACCAACCATGGCTGTTATTACAGGAGCACCACTAGTAGAAAGTGTGTTTAGATCTCCAGTGGCTCCAATGCAAAGAGAGCTGTCCTCTAAATCACTCTGAGTTGGATTTGAAAGTGTACGGTACCACACATCAAGGTTTACATCAGTGTCCACTTCAATACCACCACTATTCTGATTATGATCAGAGTAAAACCCCATAACATCTCCTGGCTCCACCATGATACGCTGATCCTCCGGCACATCATATACTATGCAGCCTCGAGGAACATCTGGATCTCCATCAGCAACAAAGTTGGAACCTACAATGGAGTAGCACCCATCAACTCCATTCGACCGCCACACTTGAAAGTAAATGTCATATCTTTCAGAGCCTCCCCGTGGCTGGACACATGCACCCCACTGAACCACTGGACCACTGCAAGTGAAGGTGTATGTCGGCAGAATTGCTTGGATTTTGTCTGGTAGTTCACTGTTCGGTTCTCGGTCACCAAACAGAGGTAGGCCTTGTGGACACTGGGAATTTGCTGCACCGGAAGGAATAATGTTAATATTATGCTAGGTTACTGCACTCACAGTAGTCAAATACCTGCAGTAAGTACAATTATATCCAGGTATTTATTACAGCTATTATAGCTACTATACTTTGCAACAAAACTTTGGATTGCAACAGATATGGTGACCTAGAGCGCTACAATTGATTTATGTGTAAGACTGCATATTATCTTGTCAATGACTAACAGCACACTGACAATATTGTCCATGGTCATGCACTTATGAGGTGGTAGCTACTATATTCATGCACTGACAATGTATTAGTAGTAAGATGCCCAAATGTATCACAACGAAAAAATATTCATTTCCTTTGAAATATATGCTGTACTATTGTAGTATTGTATTCAGTTATGACAATGGGGTACACACTCATGGACATTCACAATCATGGTTGGCAAAGCAGGTGTATCAAAGTTCGAATTATGAATAATGTGGACTATAAAAATTATATTAGTGGTCATACTACCTGCAGTTAGTAGGGTATAGCTAGCTGTCTGGTGTAATACCTTCTTGGTGCATGAACATGAACATGAAACATAAAGACTGCCAGCCATTCTTGTATACAGTTATTAACTAGTCTTGTGTAGCCCTATGCTGAATGTATGGTCTTCTCTCATTATATACCCTGTGAAGACAAGACATTATTGGTTTGGTCCGTCTGTCTGTCTGTCTGTCCGATGTCTATCCAGTAAAAAAATTTGAAATTTCAAGATTTACTAAACTCGACTAAAACATTATTTCTAAAAACTACTGTGTATAGCCACAGCCGTTCGTTCTTCATGTGAATGAACATGAAGCAATTGTTCTATCACATCCTTCTTTCCACACAGGTTGAAACCAAAAACACATGCAGCGGCAAAAAAATTTACTGTAATAAAACTCACAACACAGCTACTCATTGTAGCCATGTCACACGTAGCTATGGTAAGTAAACTATAACAGCAGTAGTAGCTAGTCAGGAATTTATTATAGCTACATACTAACCATTCCTTATAGATAGTTGACCAAAAGGAGTGGACTTTCAGTGACCAACTGATCAAGAACTGTCATGTGCCCAGGGAGAATGCAAGATCAGCAATAACTGTTCAACAAGTTTAGGCATTATGGATGAACAGAAGCTGCCCACAGAGTTCTACGTGCGAGCAGTCTTGGCACCTGCCCATCAGCTCTATTGCAGTATCTTTCTTTTCGACTCGTTGGTTTACGCATTTATCATACATAGTGTAGTTGTTTGCTCGCGAACATACCACTACATGAGAGAGGTATACGTACGTGTCACTCACCTTTGGCCACCAGCAAAAGTAGCGCAGCTGCCAGTACAGCGATGAGAAACTCAAACTCCTTTCTTCCCAGCAAAAGACAGGCCATGCCGACATCGGGATTACCAGAAGACCCCCCTCCCACTAACTTTGGCGGAAGTGCGTCAGGCCGGCCGGGCGCGCGCCCGCGAAGGGTCACGTGGTATTGGTGGACCAATTCAATCCCTATAAGTTAAGTCAATAAATTGCTTTATTTCTTGTACATGTAGCTATACACACACGACACTGTAATGGCAAGCTTCATAAATAAACTTTAAAAAACATAGGGCTATAGCTAATTCAGGCTATAGCTACGATTCATGCATAAGTTCTCTGCAGCAAACATCAGCTCATGCGTAAGTTTTCTGCAGTTCGGGGTAGAGGTCCACACCGGCCTCCAGAGGAGCCCCCAGCACTGCAGCCTGGGGGTGGACTGCTGTGTCCTCCGCTGACCAGCGCAGCAGATCAGTCTCGGGCTCTGAGAGTGCCTCTAGCACCTCCGTGAAGGATGGCCGGGAGGATGTGTCTGGATGCCTGGGAGAGATATACCAGCTATATCATGTTGACTTCTTACTACTACTATCATGTTGACTTTTTCATGTATGTTATGTAAATGAATTACTGATTCAACATATACACAGTGAGTGGAACCCACTATTCTAAACACCTTCAGGACTAAGTATAATTGTACTGTTTAGAGGTGTGTTCTCATCTTGGGGGTTAATTTATACACATTTGTGACTTTGCAAAATGTCCTCAAGCTATATGCGTAGAGGTGTCAAAGGTTTGACTGTAAACTGAAATACATACCAACAGTTGATCATCAGTTTGTAAATTTTCTTTGGACAACCGGGAGGTGGAGACAGACGAACGCCAGACTCCACAAGTTCCATAGCCTGTTATCAAGATACAAAGTAGCTATATAGCTATACCTCAGAAGTTTGTATTAATTAGAAAACTGAACTCTACTAGAATTAACTCTTTGAACGCCATGGGCACATTTATGTGCCCATATAAAATAGAAAAAACGTGTACTTTATATTAACGCCTAATATAAAAAGGCCAATATAAAATCACATTAGCCTTATGGATGTATTAAAACTCGGCTGGGAAAGAGTTAATGCAGTACTGAAGATCTAACGCTAATGAGTGGATAACATAATGTGCTATTAGACCAGATAATATAGTCTGTCCATGAGTATAGCATCTAAAGCTGCACTGTTGCATTACATAATGATGTTTTGCATAATACTAGATGTAGTCAATCAGGCCCAGAGACTAAGTAAATGTCTTAGAAGATACCGTGTGTCTTAACTGAGCATTCATGGAGTAGGAATAATAACTACTAGGAATTAATGTCATCATGCATGTGTTGCCTCAACTCATTTTGTCTCCTATAATCAGTAATTCCTCCAGGGTATGTATGTACTCACATCATCTCTAAAATTTCATCACTTATAATTTTACTGGCAGAAAATGTAACATGCACGTCTCACTTCTAGGTTCGAGTAGATTCGAAACGGTTTGCGTCCAACACTCCATATCTCGAACATCAGCACCCCATAACTCCACACATCACTTGCAGTACTATATTTCTTGAAACTTAATGCCTGAGAAATAAATCAATAACCATTCTTAGCATCTGCGACAACAACAACAACAACAACAACATTACCTCAGGAGCAGTCCACTTTACTGGGATCTTCCCTCCATGGGAAACGTAGTAGCTCTCATTCTCCAGATCCCTTGACATTCCGAAATCACTGATCTGTTTTTCAAAGCATTCTTACTCAAAGATGGTTAGGTCATATTAATTTTTAACTTCTCAATCACCTTGCATGTTCTATCAGCTGCAACTAGAATGTTCCTAGCTGCCAGGTCTCGGTGCACAAAGGCTTTTTGCGACAAGTACTCCATCCCTGAAGCAACTTCCTGGCAGAACTGCAGCAGCATATGTGGTGCATCTGAAGGCAGTAGTTCCCCGGGCCTGCCAAGGAATATCAAGATAATTATGACCTGACATCAAAAGTCTGTGTGGTATAATATCATAATAGTGAATGTGATGGTGCATGGATTGCATACATGTACACTAACTGATGCAAAACATAATAGTACAGATCTTAATTGCAAGCTGAAAGGAATATTATTATTATCGAACTATTAGCAGAGGGGGATGTTCCAAGGTTAATTGGAGACTAGAACGAGAGGCATGTACCTTATTATTATGTTGAGACTTACGTTGGCTTATGTTTATTGAGGTATTTGCTCATGTCACCATTGGACAGGAGTTCCAATACAATCATCACCTATGGAAGAAAATGCTTAAATCAGGTCTATCAGCAGTTAAGTGCAGCTTTACATATCAAGTACAGGTGCTTGTCGTAGCGGTACGTAGTCTGTTGAATAAATCATGATACAACTCACGGGCTCTCCAACTGTCACTACTCCAAGGAGCTTCACGATGTTGGGGTGCTGAAACTGCCCGTTGATGGCAGCTTCTTGGAGGAATCTGACCTCATCACCTTGAGATACTCCAGCTTTCAACGTCTTCACTGCAATTTCAACAGCTCCAGTTCTTGTCTGCCAAATGCCTTTTTCCACACTTCCAAACTGACCAGATCCTAGATGCTCTGTTGTCCTGTGATAATCAAAATGATTGGCACAAACATTTAACATTGCAGATAGAGTGTCTGCATTAGGAACATACGGTTCCCACAGTTTACGACCATGCACTGCTATTGTGCTTACTGTATAAGTTTCCGGGGTATTTCTCGATACTTATTGACAGACAGCTGCTTGAAGAGTTCACTTGGATCAGATGATGGCTTCCAGTAGATGTCACTCACTTCAAAGAATGATTCTTGAGGCTTTTGAATCTGAAGCACATGCAAAATACAAATTGCAAACATTAACAATGAAGAATCTGGAATAGAAAACTATGAACATTACCTCCTCTAGAGCTGCATATATATTCTCATACTGTCTGGATGTAACCGCCCTCCGTTGCTCCTACAGTATACGAGAAATATAATTCTAGGGACTACATAATATTAATTATCCTCACGTATCATAACTATACCTGAGTAGGCACATAAATGTTCCATTCATAGTGCCCCTACAAAAGTGAAAGAATTTCTGTAAAACAAAAGAAAGGCCTTTTTATTTTGTAGTTACATTTGTGATCTCGTGCCTTCTTTCTACGAGTGGTACATTAGACATTGGACGCTCAGTGTCAGTTCTCTCCGGATAGTCATAGCTGTCTTCTAGCCTCTGGCGGTTGGGATCTGCATACACTGTTTCCCCTGTATCAGCCGGAGCTGGATGTTTGGGTTGTGCCGGCTCACCTTGGAAAATAAATTTCATTAATAAGACTGATTCAGTAGTTTCACCTATTGATTTACTAACTCTCACAACATAATCATGTGGATGAAATTTATGGTGTATAAAAGCAATAGTTTGATGATGTTATGAGCTCACTGGAATAGTTAGGGTTGTCAACTTCAAGGTGGAATTGCTGTGCCTTTGTCTTTTCCTCAGACTTCACTGTGTCACTGAGATTTGGCGTAAACAAAACTTTTCGTTTCTTGTAGAAAACGACCAAAGCGACTAGTAGAACCAAAACCAGTACAGCCAACATTCCTCCCACAAAACCGCCAATGAATCCACCCTCGGATTGTGATCGCTCCTGAGATGAGAGCGGTTCTATTGTTTGGGATGAAATAACACGGTTTGCTGAATGTGCACAATACAATATATCTTGCTGGATGGGTAGCCATCCATTATTACTGGATATTGGACGAGTCTGTGCTGTATTTGGGCGAGTCAGTAGGACAAGCCAAATACAAGCAAGACGAGTCCAATGTCCAGCGATATTGGATGGCTACCCATTCAATGAGAAACACACCACCCATGATTCAATGAGAGTAATTTATTGTATATTGTATGCACTGCCTATGATTCTAAATGGCCTGTTTATCAAGTCGTCCAAAATCACTTGGATATTGGACAGTTTTCTATATAGGAATACTACATAGTAGTACTATGAGTGTACAATAAGCTCAAATATGACACTACATGCTTACCAACTACTGCTGTTATTACTGGAGCATCACCAGTACGTAGAGTGGGTAGATCATTACCATTTCCAACACAAAGAGGATTAGCTTCCAATTCACTCTGACTTGGATTTGAAAGACTACGGTACCACACTTCAAGGTTTGCAAACTGTTCTCCTTCATCCAGTTCCACCCCTCCAGTGCCACCGTCGTGGTCAGTGTAGAACCCCACAACATCTCCAGGTTCAACTATGACCTGATCATTCTCTGGTACATCGATTACAATGCATGAACGAACATTATGAACGGTTCCTGCAACTCCATTATTCACGAAGTTTGAACCAACTAGAGAGTAACAACCGTCAGTGTTCGTTGGTCTCCACACTTCAAAATAGATATCATATTGATCATCGTTCGCTCGTGGATCCACACATGCTCCCCACTGTACTACACTGCCTCTACAGTTGAAGGTGTATTCTGGTATAATGGCTTGGATTGAATTATCAAGTATTGGGGCCCCATCTCGATCACCAAATAGGGGTGCTCTCAATAAACATTGTGAATTGTCTAAAAAAAACAAAACAATAGACAGATAATAATTGTTAGCACCCAGCAGATCATAATTTATTCTCAATCTCAATAGAACCATAGATAGTAGAGTAGAGTTCTACTCTACTATCTATGATAGAACCACTAGTTCATACATAATAATGTATTTGATTCACTAGAAGGTACTATAAGGGCCAGTCAGTAGCAAATGCGATATGGGTAATGCGCTTATTGTTGATTAATGCTTACCAACCACAGCTGTTATTACAGGAGCACCACTAGTAGAAAGTGTGTTTAGATCTCCAGTGGCTCCAATGCAAAGAGAGCTGTCCTCTAAATCACTCTGAGTTGGATTTGAAAGTGTACGGTACCACACATCTAGGTCTACATCAGTGTCTACTTCTATACCACCACTATCCCGATTATGATCAGAGTAAAACCCCATAACATCTCCTGGCTCCACCACGATGCGCTGATCCTCCGGCACATCATATACTATGCAGCCTCGAGGAACATCTGGATCTCCATCAGCAACAAAGTTGGAATCTACGATGGAGTAGCACCCATCAACTCCATTCGACCTCCACACTTGAAAGTAAATGTCATATCTTTCAGAGCCTCCTCGTGGCTGGACACACGCACCCCACTGAACCACTGGACCACTGCAAGTGAAGGTGTATGTCGGCAGAATTGCTTGAATTTTGTCTGGTAGTTCACTGTTCGGGTCTCGGTCACCAAACAGAGGTAGGCCTTGTGGACACTGGGAATTTGCTGCATGAGAAATAAGGATAATATTATAGTATCCACTAAATTGATACAAAAATACACAATGATCACCAGATAGTAATGATCTGTAGGTTACCCATATACAGCACAACTCAAACCTGATTCATGATCTGGCCTTTCCATATTTGGCATAATAATGTATTTATAGCTAAGTAAATTAAATACTACTTTGACTTCACTGAGTCTATATTAGTACATGTAGCTTAGGTTATTGGTTTTACAATGAGTAGTTCAGGTATTCACTAACATGATTAACAAAGGTGGTGTGTCTAGCTATAATGCATGTGTACAACAACACTGCAGGGAACACTCCAGTTCCTCACTACTCTGAAGGGGCCGCTTCACAATGTTAAAGTTCAGGTGCTCGAATGATCTACTTTTATAAAAGAAGTACAAAGGGGCTGATGACTGTGCTGGTATGTAGCAGTGTACTCTGCCCCAGGATGATATTGAGAAAGCTAAAACTGCTCCAGGCCTGTGCCATTCCATGGCTTTTTCTTTTCGCCATGCCATGTCTCTGACACTCAATAACACATTGCAAGAGTATATCTCGTTCAGAACAGCTCTCACAGGAGAAATGTTTCCACCCTTTTTTTGTGTGTGTGCGAGTGTGTGTGTGTGTGGGGGGGGGGACAATATACCACTTCCACTACTTGGTGTGTAGCCATGGACAGCTGTCTTTAGAATGCTACACAACTCTTCTGTTCACAGCATTCTGTCCCTCAGGTTAACCAAGATAATCAAGTTACTAAAGAGTACCTTCTGCTTGGACATGCAGTTTATGGACCATATATCCTTGTCTACTGTTCAAGACATCATGCACCTGACCCAGAAGCATAAGCTACCACAATGAGCTATAGCTACATCAGTGTAAATGTTTAATTGGGTAATGGATGACAGGTACACAAAGCTGCCCATAGCATTCTGCTTTACAAGCAGTCTCGGTATCTGCCCGTCAGCTCATTTGCAGTATCTTCCTTGAGCTCTATACCTGGATGATAAGTTGGTGTCTACTGATATGTAAAGGGGAGGGTCTGCCCGCGAATTATCACTCGCCGCTTGTCACAACTCACCTTTGGCTACCAGCAAAAGTAGCGCAGCTGCCAGTACAGCGGCCGGTAACTCAAACTTTCTTTCGAGCAATAGGCAGGCCATGTCGAGTTCGGAATTACCAAAAACGTCACAAAGTGAATTAGCATAATTAATTTTTCCAACAGGGCGTGCGAATGGTCACGTGATAGCCATGCAGTCATAATAGTCTCGTGCCCAGCCCCACCCTTCTAAGGGCTGGTCACGAGACTAGAGACCGTTCATGGACTATGGGCTACTGTTGATTCACTTCCCTGGACTAGGTTTTGATTTATGCTTTTTTGGTGGTCTGATGCGGCCTCATTGTTATGTTTATTGTTAGTTGGGCGCTAAGCCCTACCTTATTCAGAGACTGATCATGAATTATCTGTGTGTGTTGCTGCAATATTATTCAGGGTTCCACTGAAGTGCATACAGTACACACTAATAACACATGACTCCATCACTGCTTGTTGGAGTGATTGAAGTGCACTGTACAATTACTGAACTGATACAGTCGGGCTGGTGTAAGCACTATTGATAACCCACTCACGTCTGACAAATACTATGCAGTTACTGTGATTGTTTCCATGCCCAAGAGGCATTAAATTATTGACCAATGGAATTACTATTACATACTTGCATGCTTATTGTCCAATAGTATTATAGCTATTACAGATTTACACACTTTTACATACATGTTCAAGAAAACATCATTTGAATACAAGAAAACACAAAAACAAGATAATTATATTGCACACTTTTCTATGTAATTTTAATAAAGTACGATGACAACTATATAATTACAATGTTAAAACTATAAATATTATAGGTTGCTAACAACCGTTCATATGTTGTATACATGAAATTACAGTGGTAAACTTCATTAATAAACATCAGCTCATGCATAAGTTTTCTGCTATAGCTAGTTCATGTGTAAGTTCTCTGCAGCTCGGGGTAGAGATCCGCACCGGCCTCCAGAGGAGCCCCCAGCCCTGCAGCCTGGGGGTGGACTGCTGTGTCCTCCGCTGACCAGCGCAGCAGATCAGTCTCGGGCTCTGAGAGTGCCTCTAGCACCTCCGTGAAGGACGGACGGGAGGATGTGTCTGGATGCCTGGGAGAGATATACCAGCTATATCATGTTGACTTCTTACTACTAGACATATACACAGCGAGTGGTACCCATTATATATTCTGGACACCTTCGGGACTTAGCTAGAGTATATTAAGTGTTGTGTTTAGAGGGTTTTCCTCGTTTTAGCGGTAAATTTATGCTAAGTGTTTATGACTTACAAAATGTCCTTATTAATACTATACATGTGTAGCAGTCCAGGTAGTAAAACAAATATTATTCCTTTGTGTTTTTCGATTGCATCACCATGTTGAAAATCCAATATCTCCAAAAAGTCAAATGCACTGTGTAAACCAGCAACTATCAATACATTTCCACGGCATTTTCGAGTCCCGTCCTTAACGGAAGTTCAGAGATATATATCGTGATGATGTAATCAAAATACACGATGAAATAATACTCGTTTTTTAACTGGGACTGCCACATTGTAGAGGTGTTTGATTGTAGATTTAAAGACATACCAACAGTGGATCATTATTTGGTAGACTTTCCTTGGACAACCGGGAGGTGGAGGTAGGCGAAATCCAGAGTCCACTAGCTGTATAGCCTATTATCAAGAAAAAAGTACCTCAAAAGTATGCTGAAGTATATACCCAAACTGTACCATGGTGCTGAAAATGTATTAAAAGATAAGCCATAGCTAACATGGAGTGTATACAGCTTCCATCTACAGTCTGGTCCATGAGCATAGCATTTACTTTAATTGTTCAGGCTGCACTACTGGGGCATTTCACATCACATTACAATGATTACAGTATACAATCTGGCCCCTGAGTATACAAATCAATATCCAGTAAAGTGTTGTTTGTCTCTACTAAGAATTCAGACAGAAGGAATAATAATAATAACTAGGAATTGGTGCCATCGTGTGTTGCCGCAGCTTGACTGTCTCCAACAGTCACAAAACAATTTCTCCACGGTATATGTACTCAGTAACCACTATCTGCAAGGTATGTAACATGCGCGTCTCACTTCTTGGTTTGAGTAAGTTTGAAATGGTTTGCATCCAACACTCCATATCTCGTACATCAGAGCCCCATAACTCCATATATCACTGGCAGTACTATACTTATTGAAGTTTAGCGCCTGAGAAATGAACCAAAATCAATTCTTTAACATGTTAAAAGACTCTCTCATATGTAAAGAACATTACCTCCGGAGCAGTCCACTTTACTGGGATTTTTCCTCCGTGAGAAATGTAGTAGTTTTTATTCTCCAGGTCCCTCGACATTCCAAAATCACTGATCTGTACGTGTTTTAAAATAAACTAACTTATTAATGGCTTAGGTCATATTTAATCGTAACTTCACCTTGCATGTTCTATCAGCTGCAACTAGAATGTTCCTAGCTGCCAGGTCTCGGTGCACAAAGGCTTTTTGCGACAAGTACTCCATCCCTGAAGCAACTTCCTGGCAGAACTGCAGCAGCATATGTGGTGTATCTGAAGGCAATAGTTCCCCGGGCCTGCCAAGGAATACCCATATACATATAACTATGACCTGAAGTCGAAAGTCTGTGTGGCATAGTACAGTGAATGTGATGGTCTCTTTTTGGTCGCGGATCGCATGCACTGACTGTTGAAAAACATGATATAATGAAGGATTTCAAATACAGGACGCTGAGAGGGTCGAGCATTGTATTATTCATCTATAAGCAGAGGGAATTGCTTCAAGATTAATTGGAGTTTGCAATGTATCTTATTATTAAGACTTACGCCGGCTGCCGTTTAATGAGGTACCTCCGTAGGTTACCATTGGACAAGAGTTCCAATACAATCATCACCTATGGAAAAATAAAGTCACCTCAGTCAGGAGTTTATCAATAGCTAGGTAGCAGTCTGCTAAATAACTTGTTGAATAACTCACGGGCTCTCCAACTGTCACTACTCCAAGGAGCTTCACGATGTTGGGGTGCTGAAACTGCCCGTTGATGGCAGCTTCTTGGAGGAATCTGACCTCATCACCTTGAGATACTCCAGCTTTTAACGTTTTCACAGCGATTTCAACAGCTCCTGTTTCTGTCTGCAAAATGCCTTTTGCCACACTTCCAAATTGACCAGATCCTATATCCTCAGTTATCCTTTGGTAATCAGAATGATTGGCACAAGCATTAACACTTCAGAAAGAGTGTCTGCATTAGGCAACTCATAATTCTTACTGTTCTTTAAGACCACGCACTGTTAGATTGACTTACTGTAGTCGGTTCCGGGGTATTTCTCGGTATTTATTGACAGACAACTGGTCATAAAGTTTGCTTGGATCAGAAGATGGCTTCCAGTAAGTGTCCCTCACTTCAAAGAATGATTCTTGAGGATTTTGAACCTGAGACACATGTAGAATACAATGGTAGACACCACTGTAACAATAATGAAGAATCTGTCATAACTATTACCTCTCTTAAAGCTGCATATATATTTTCATACGGTGTTTCACTGGATGTAACTGCTCTTCGTTGTTCCTATAGTATAATATAATGTAATATTCCAACAATCATTGCTCTATATACAATAACTATATACCTGAGTAGGCACATAAATGCTCCAATCAAAGTGTCCCTGCAGTAGTATAAGAATTGCAGTAATATATGATTCAAAACACTTATTTATTGTTTGTTGAGTTACATTTGCTTCCAACAAGGTTCCTTGTCCTCTTTGTATTCCTGATACACTAGACATTGTGCGATAAATATCAATTCTCTCTGGATCTTCATAGATGTCTTCTAGCTTATGATGGTCAGGATCTTCATACACCGTTTCCCCTGTCTCAGTCACAGATGGATACTGCATGGACTGTGCCAGCATACCTAGGAAAAGATTGAAAGAGTGAAGTATCTCCTGTTGATTTATTACATTTTGTCACAAAGTTTCATCTTAATATTATGTGTATAATTTATTTTATAAATGGTGCGCATGGTTGGAGCAATTATTATAGTTTTGATGATATTATGAGCTCACCAGAATACAGAGGATTTTCTATCTCAAGGCTGCATAGTTGTATGTTTGTCCCTTCCTTGTACTTCACTGTGGAATGCAGCTTAAGTGAACCTTTTCTAGATCTTCTGATGTAGAAAATGACCGAAGTAACTATAACAGCCAAAGCTACTACAATCAACACTCCTGCCACAAGTCCACCAATGAATCCATCCTCCGATTGCGATTGCTCCTCAGACGAAAGCATGCCTATTGGTTGGGAGAAATGGGCCCAATATGGCTAGTCAGTTTACAACTGAGGAAAAAGATAACTATCAACGCAAACTCCAATAATTGATTGTTCACGTATACACATGCAATGCAAACTATTTAAAACATTGGTGTGATTTATAAAACAATGAATAAGTGTAAGCATTATACTACAATTTTCATTTTCCTCTTCAAATTGGAAAGTAAACCAACTCAACTTACGCACCACATTGAGGGGCACTCTCACTCCACATTCCATCTGCTTGACATGTTCGCACAGCAGCTCCCACAAGGCGATAGTTGGAACCACTGCATGAGTAGTTTGCAGTTGAGCTTAAAGTGGTCTCAGTCACTGTTACCACGCCATTTTCTGGATTTTGTAGGCTGCCACAATCAATAACTGCAAAATAATAGAAAGCAAAAGTTTGGATAGATTGTGTTGCATGCCGAAGGTCTGCTTCTTTCTATTGGTAGTGGAATAAAAAAATATACCTTTACCACAGTCAGACAACTTTGTTTTTAAAATTTGGCTTTTAAATTTGAAACTATTTACCACATTCTGGGTCACTATCACTCCACATTCCATCTGCTTGACATGTTCGCACAGCAGTTCCCACAAGGCGATAGTTGGAACCACTGCATGAGTAGCTTGCAGTTGAGCCAAAAGTGGTCTCAGTAACTGTTACCATGCCATTTTCTGGATCTTGTAGGCTGCCACAATCGATAACTGCAAAATAATAGAAAGCAAAAGTTTGGATAGATTGTTACATGCCGAGGGTCTGCTTCTTTCTATTGGTAGTGGAATAAAAAATGTACCTTTACCACAGTCATTGACAACTTTGTTTTTAAAATTTGGCTTTTAAATTTGAAACTATTTACCACATTCTGGGTCACTATCACTCCACATTCCATCTGCTTGACATGTTCGCACAGCAGCTCCCACAAGGCGATAGTTGGAACCACTGCATGAGTAGCTTGCAGTTGAGCCAAAAGTGGTCTCAGTAACTGTTACCATGCCATTTTCTGGATCTTGTAGGCTGCCACAATCAATAACTGCAAAATAATAGAAAGCAAAAGTTTGGATAGATTGTGTTACATGCCGAGGGTCTGCTTCTTTCTATTAGTAGTGGAATAAAAAATGTACCTTTACCACAGTCATTGACAACTTTGTTTTTAAAATTTGGCTTTTAAATTTGAAACTATTTACCACATTCTGGGTCACTATCACTCCACATTCCATCTGCTTGACATGTTCGCACAGCAGCTCCCACAAGGCGATAGTTGGAACCACTGCATGAGTAGTTTGCAGTCGAGCCAAAAGTGGTCTCAGTAACTGTTACCATGCCATTGGCTGGATCTTGTAGGCTGCCACAATCGATAACTGCAAAATAATAGAAAGCAAAAGTTTGGATAGATTGTGTTACATGCCGAGGGTCTGCTTCTTTCTATTGGTAGTGGAATAAAAAAATGTATATACCTTTACCACAGTCATTGACAACTTTGTTTTTAAAATTTGGCTTTTAAATTTGAAACTATTTACCACATTCTGGGTCACTATCACTCCACATTCCATCTGCTTGACATGTTCGCACAGCAGCTCCCACAAGGCGATAGTTGGAACCACTGCATGAGTAGCTTGCGGTTGAGCCAAGAGTGGTCTCAGTCACTGTTACCACACCATTGGCTGGATCTTGTAGGCTGCCACAATCGATAACTGTGTAAGTAATAGCAGTTTAAGAAAAGAGTGACAGTATTTCAGGGGCTTTGCACCTTTGCTACAACTTACCACATTCAGGAACACTACCACTCCACATTCCATCTGCTTGGCAAGTACGCATGGCATCACCCAATAGAATGGTTGGATTACTACAGGAGTAGCTTGCCATTGAGCCAAACGTAGTCATAGTCAGAGACACACTGCCATTTGCAGGATTCATTAGGCTGCCACAGTCTGCAGCTGTATATACAATAAAGATGTGTATGATGATCATAGAAATTCATCGAGGTGGCTATATGAATAGAGTGATCAACACTTTTAGTTCATGCTTGCGTACACCTTCAGCATTTTATCACACATCAGTTTATGTTCATAGATTTGATTAAAACCTTGAGACTATAATTATACAGTACACATTATAGTACTAACCTATTACAGCTGTTATTACGGGAGCATCACCAGTACGTAGAGTGGGTAGATCATTACCATTCCCAACACAAAGAGGATTGGCTTCCAATTCACTCTGACTTGGATTTGAAAGACTGCGATACCACACTTCAAGATTTGTAAACTGTGCTCTTTCATCCAATTCAACTCCTCCTGTGCCACTATCATCATCATCATCAATGTCACGGTGGTCAGTGTAGAACCCCACAACATCTCCAGGCTCCACTATGACCTGATCATTCTCTGGTACATCAATTACAATGCATGAACGAACATTATGAACGTTTGCTGCAACTCCATTATTCACAAAGTTCGAACCAACTAAAGAGTAACAACCATCAGTGTCCATTGGTCTCCACACTTCGAAATAAATATCATACTGATCATCGTTCGAACGTGGATTCACACATGCTCCCCACTGTACTACACTGCCTCTACAGGTGAAGGTGTATTCTGGTATAATGGCTTGGATTGAATTATCAAGCCTTGGGGCCCCATCTCGATCACCAAATAGAGGTGCTCTCAATAAACATTGTGAATTGTCTAAAGAAAACAAACCAATAGGCAGATAAATAATTGTTAGCACCCAGCAGATCGTAAATTATTTTCACTCTCAATAGAACCACTAGTTCATACATAATAATGTATTTGATTCTCTAGTAGGTACTATAAGGGCCAGTCGGTAGCAAATGCAACCTGGGTAATTCACTTATTGTTGATTTCTGCTTACCAACCACGGCTGTTATTACAGGAGCACCACTAGTAGAACGTGTGTTTAGATCTCCAGTGATTCCAATGCAAAGAGAGCTGTCCTCTAAATCACTCTGAGTTGGATTTGGAAGTGTACGGTACCACACATCAAGGTCTACATCAGTGTCCACTTCAATACCACCTCTATCGTCATTATGATCAGAGTAAAACCCCATAACATCTCCTGGCTCCACCATGATACGCTGATCCTCTGGCACATCATATACTATGCAGCCTCGCGGAACATCTGGATCTCCATCAGCAACAAAGTTGGAACCTACGATGGAGTAGCACCCATCAACTCCATTCGACCTCCACACTTGAAAGTAAATGTCATATCTTTCAGACCCTCCCCGTGGCTGGACACATGCACCCCACTGGACCACTGGACCACTGCAAGTGAAGGTGTATGTCGGCAGAATTGCTTGAATTTTGTCTGGTAGTTCACTGTTCGGGTCTCGGTCACCAAACAGAGGTAGGCCTTGAGGGCACTGGGAATTTGCTGCATGAAACATAAAGATATTAATAGTACCCTTTTTAGTAGACCTCAACATTCACCAGGAAATGAATAATATAGGAGGGTGTCCAAATACAGCACAACCGGGACAGATTCATAGTCTGGCCTTTCCATATTAATAATACTGATATGATAATGACATTTATATACCTACAGTAGCTCGTATAAGGAATTCTTGCTGACGGTAGCTGATTTGATAATTGCGAGTACACATCTTTACGGTATTCACAGTAAGAAAGGATTTGGACGAGTTGTTTGTTGTTTGAGGTTTTAAAATGTTCACAGCTGAGAGCCAATTTCAAGCTGGTGTGACACTGTGTATATTGAGGGAGCTCATGAAGAACACATTAGCAATGAGCAGATTAACTCATCGCAAATGCGTTCCCACATTCTTGGTCATGTACATGTAGTGCCTCAAGAATGTGGAAAATACAGAAGTCACTCCTCTGCAATAGTGGTATTAACCAAGACAAACACACCAACTTGGCTCTAGCTTCACTGTGTTCAATCATTTCTAACTCAAACAACAACGCACTGGTCCATATAGTGGTATACCATGTTTAATAATTGGCTATAAGTTCACATGTGCACATGATGGCAGCTATTTAGTAAGGAACACTCCATTTAGTAAGGAACACTCCATTTTTTTACTACTGCGAAGGAGCGTAACAATTCTCGGGTGCTCAAAACATTTCCATTTCAAAGAGAAATACAAAGGAGCTGATGTTTGTGCTGGTATGCCACGGCGGTGAGCTCTGCATGCTTCAAGCAGATCTGCACCGTCAGCTATTCTGGTTTCACCCCGAATCTCAACAGAATATTACAAAAGCCATTAAATATTGTTCAAGTGGGTATCTCCTGATGAGAGTAGCTCCCACAGGAGGGAGCTGGGTCTGGGGAGTGGTGCACAACACACCACTTCCACTTTTTGAAATTCTAGATCTTCTCCCCCAAACAGTTTTTTTTTCTAGAACGAAACCCATCATCAGCTTGTTTGCAGTATCCTCCATGAGTGAGCTCTACTTCGATGATAGGTTGGTGTGTACTGCTATTAATCTTTATTATCTGAAGGGGGAGGGTCTTCCCGCGAAAATTATATTACGCACAGCTTGTTACTAAGACTGAGCGGGCGATACAACTCACCTTTGGCCACCAGTAAAAGTAGCGCAGCTGCCAATACAGCGACCAGCATTTCAAGCGTCTTTCTTCCCAGCAATAGGCAGGCCATGACTTCGGGATTACCAGCTACTAGAGACAGAAGATCTCCCTCCCGTTCACTTGGCAGTGAATTTATTATATTCATAGCGGAAGCGTATTAATAATTTTCCATCGGGGGGCGCGCGCGAAGGGCCACGTGATATAGCAGCTATGTGCTATCAAAAACAAACAAAGTTTGTAGCCATCCCATATGCTTGCACATTACTAGATCTATTACGTATGTGCCTACATAGCGCCATGATAGGCATTATCTGAGAGCTACACGGAATATCTGTGTCTGAAAAAATAAGGGGGCGTTCACAAACAGCTTTGGGTCACGCTTAACGTCAATACAACGTTAGTGAGCCAGTATTGCATGACCGCCTGGCCTGGAGATAGAGAGACAGGAATACTGTGTGGGAAATGCAACAATTGCGAGCAAGAGAAGTGCATATCACCAAGTCACATGTATGTAATCAATGATGACGAGCTCATTTGTCATTACTACATTAGCATTACTGCATGCAATTTTAGCTGTTTCATGTAATTATACATGCTTTATGCTTTTGTGCTTCTATGACAGTGTTTTAGTAAAACGTCAGGTGTCGCTAAGAGAGGGGGAGTGGGGGATTGCTTTAATGTCATATTGACATTAAGCGTGACCCAAAGCTGTTTGTGAACGCCCCCTAACAGTGTAAGCAGCTTCAATGATAGTCACCCATGGTTCCTGGTCACATGGATGTTAACCGTCCACTTGAATCCTTACTATAGCTACCCACTAATCTTAACTAGCTATTAAGCCTATATTGCTATAACAACCGTTAACCGTCCACTTGAATCCTTACTATAGCTACCCACTAATCTTAACTAGCTATTAAGCCTATATTGCTATAACAACTGTTCATTTCTTGTACATGTACATACATGAAATTGTAGTAGTAAACCATTAATAAACATCAGCTCATGCATAAGTTTTCTGCAGCTCGGGGTAGAGGTCCACACCAGCCTCCAGAGGAGCCCCCAGCACTGCAGCCTGGGGGTGGACTGCTGTGTCCTCCGCTGACCAGCACAGCAGATCAGTCTCGGGCTCTGAGAGGGCCTCTAGCACCTCCGTGAAGGATGGCCGGGAGGATGTGTCTGGATGCCTGGGAGAGATATACCAGCTATATCATGTTGACTTCTTACTACTAGACATATGCACAGCGAGTGGTGCCCATTATTCTGGACACCTTTGGGACTTCAAGTATATTAAGTCTCGTGTTTAGAGGGGTTTCCTAATTTCAGGGGTAAGTTTATTCTAAGAGTTTGTGGCTTTACAAATGTCCTTAGTATAAACGTAGCTAGAGGTGTTTGATTGTAGGTTTAAGGACATACCAACAGTGGATCATCATCTGGTAAACTTTCCTTGGACAACCAGGAGGTGGAGGTAGGCGAAATCCAGAGTCCACTAGCTTTAGAGCCTATTATCAAGATGAAAGCATATACCTCAAAAGTGTGCAGTGGAATAATTATAATTATGAAAAACCCAAACTCTACTATGGTGCTGAAGATCTATTCAAAGCCTAACTGTTTTGATAAATTGAAGTTTAACCTGCATGGATTCAACCAGGTTAACGAACCAACGTCCGGGCACACCTACCAGCTGCCCGCCAAAATCATGTTGGCGCATGCACATAAGTATAGGTAGCATACAGTGGCGACAGGCTGGCTAGCTCACTTGCTCTTGGTGACCCTCCCACCCACGCGAGCATTACGTTTTCTACGCCACCCATTCGGGGTGCGATACGTCCGGGTGGGGGCAGAGCCTGGTTTCGAGGCTCCACCCTGATGAGCTAATTCCCCTCAAGCTCCTCAGCATTACTCATACATTGGGCCAGCCCCTTCTAGCTAATTAATAGATGTGCCTAGTAGTCTAAGAGTGATACATTATATCCTGGCCCATGAGCGTAGCATTTACTTTGTTCAAGCTGCACTACTGGGGCATTACAGATCACAAACATTGACTACAATAGTCTGGCCCCTGAGTATACGAATTAATATCCAGTAAGGTGTTGTTTGTCCCTACTAAGCATTCAGACAGAAGGAATAATAATAGCTGGGAATTGGTGCCATCGTGTGTTGCCGCAACTCGACTGTCTCCTACAATCATAATACAGTTCCTCCACGCTATATGTACTCACATCTTATGACCACTACCCACAAGATATGTCACATGCGTGTCTCACTTCTTGGTTCGAGTAGATTTGGAATGGTTTGCATCCAACACTCCATATCTCATACATCAGAGCCCCATAACTCCATACATCACTGGCAGTACTATATTTCTTGAAATTTAGTGCCTGAGAAATGAACCAAAACCAATAATTATTCTTTAACATGTTAACTCTTTGCCAGCCAAGGGCATATTTATCTGCCTTCTATAAAATAGAAAAAAGCATGTACTTTACCCGATTTTATATTAACGCCTAATATAAAAAATAAATATAATTTCACACAGAGCTATATTGGGGGGAAAACTTTGGCTGGTATAGAGTTAATTAAAGACTCTCACATGTAAAGAAAAAATAACATTACCTCAGGGGCAGTCCATTTTACTGGGATTTTCCCTCCTTGAGAAATGTAATAGTTTTCATTCTCGAGGTCCCTTGACATTCCAAAATCACTGATCTGTACGTGTTTTAAAATAAACTAACTTATTAATGGCTTAGGTCATAATTAATCGTAACTTCACCTTGCATGTTCTATCAGCTGCAACTAGAATGTTCCTAGCTGCCAGGTCTCGGTGCACAAAGGCTTTTTGCGACAAGTACTCCATCCCTGAAGCAACTTCCTGACAGAACTGCAGCAGCATATGTGGAGTATCTGAAGGCAGTAGTTCCCCAGGCCTGCCAAGGAATACCCATATAACTATGACCTGAAGTCAATAGTCTGTGCAGTATAGTATAGTGAATGTGTTAGTCTCCTGTTGGTCGCGGATTGTATGCAATGAATGTTGAAATAACGTAGGATTCAATTACAGATCACTGATAGCTGAGAATACAGGATTTAGTAATTTAGAACTTTTGGATTTTAATCAATCGATTTAATTCCAAAACTCCTGGATTTAAATCAATCAATTTAATCGGAATTAAATCGATCGATTTAAATCTAAGACTTCCAGGATTAAGTCGATCAATTTAAATCCAAAATAAATATTGATCGATTTAAATCCAAAACTTTGATATATAAGGGAAATGCTCCAAGAATCTGGCATGAGAGCCATGTATAGTGAGACTTACGCCGGCTGCCGTCTAATGAGGTACCTCCGTAGGTTACCATCGGACAAGAGTTCCAATACAATCATCACCTATGGAAAAAATGCAGTCAGTTCAGTCATGAGTCTATCAATAGCTTTATAATATTATGTAAGGTGATTATTATGGTAGCAGTCTGTTAAATAACTTGCTGAATAACTCACGGGCTCTCCAACTGTCACTACTCCAAGGAGCTTCACGATGTTGGGGTGCTGAAACTGCCCGTTGATGGCAGCTTCTTGGAGGAATCTGACCTCATCACCTTGAGATACTCCAGCTTTCAACGTCTTCACCGCAATTTCAACAGCTCCTGTTTCCGTCTGCCAAATGCCTTTTGCCACACTTCCAAATTGACCAGATCCTATATCCTCAGTTATCCTTTGGTAATCAGAATGATTGGTACAAACATTAACACTTCAGAAAGAGTGTCCACATTGGGAACTCCTGTTTAAGACCACACACTGTTAAATTGACTTACTGTATAAGTTTCCGGGGTATTTCTCGGTATTTATTTACAGACAACTGGTCAAAAAGTTTGTTTGGATCAGATGATGGCTTCCAGTAGATGTCACTCACTTCAAAGAATGATTCTTGAGGATTTTGAACCTGAGACACATGTAGAATACAATGGTAGACATCACTGTAACAATAATAAAGAATCTGTCATAGGAATTCACAACCAATACCTCTCTAAAAGCTGCATATATATTTTCATACGGTGTTTTACTGGATGTAACTGCTCTCCGTTGCTCCTGCAGTATAATATAAAGTATATTCCAACCATTATCGCTATACAGTAACTGTATATATACCTGAGTAGGCACGTAAATGCTCCAATCAAAGTGTCCCTGCAGTAGTGGAAGAGTTAATTAATTAATTAATAAATTAATACAGGTATAAGATTCAAAACACATATTTATTGTTTGTTGAGTTACATTTGCTTCCAACAAGGTTCCTTGTCCTCTTTGTATTCCTGATACACTAGACATTGTGCGATAAATATCAATTCTCTCTGGATCTTCATAGATGTCTTCCAGCCTATGATGGTCTGGATCTTCATACACCGTTTCCCCTGTCTCAGTCAGAGACGGATATCTGGGCTGTGTCAGCATACCTAGGAAAAGTTTATAAGAGTGAAGTATCTCCTGTTAATTTATTACATTTTGTCACAAAGTTTCATCTTAATATGTGTACGGTATAACTTGTTTTATGAATGATGCAATTATAGTCAGAGATGGATACTTGGGCTGTGTCAGCATACCTAATTGTAAGAGTGAAGTATCGCCTGTCGATTTAACTCTTGTCACAAAGTTTTATAACGTGTATAATTTGCTTTATGGTTATGGTTAGAGCAATTATTATAGTTTTTATGATATTATGAGCTCACCAGAATACAAAGGATTTTCTATCTCAAGGCTGCATAGTTGTGTGTTTGTCCTTTCCTTGGACTCTACTCTGGAATGCAGCGTAAATGAACCTTTTCTTCTGATGTAGAAAATGACCAAAGCAACTATAACAGCCAGAGCTACTACAACCAACACTCCTGCCACAAGTCCACCAATGAATCCATCCTCCGATTGTGGTTGCTCCTGAGACGAAAGCAATTCTATTGGTTGGAAGAAAATGATAGGGTTTTTCTGAATGTGCCCAATATGGCTAGTCAGTTTACAACAGGGAGAAAGATAACCATTAACACAAACTGCAATAATTGATTGTGCATGTACACAAGCAATGAACAAGCAATGGAAACAAATTAGAATATAGATGTGATTTAAAATAATGAATAAGTGTAAGCAAAATACTGCTCCTTTTTAAATTTGAAAGTAAACAAACTACTGCAACTTACTTACCACATTCTAGCGACTCACCCGGTACCCGACCAGCAACTTACCACATTCTGGGGCACTACCACTCCACATTCCATCTGCTTGACAAGTTCGCACAGCATCTCCTGAAAGATTGCTTCGATCACTGCAGGAGTATTGTGCCATTGAGCCGAACGTAGTCATAGTCAGAAACACACTGCCATTTGCAGGATTTGTTAGCCTGCCACAGTCTGCAGCTGTATGTATCGCAATAGAGATGTGCATAATGATAGTCAAAGAAATTCATCAAGGTGGTTGTCAATGAGTGATCAACACTTAGTTTATGCTTGTGTACATCTTCTGATTCAGTTATTTATCACACATCAGTAAATACGCTCCTAGATTCAGCTAAAACCTTGAGACTGTACTACAGGTCACGCTAGAGTACTAAAATTCTTACCAATTACTGCTGTTATTACGGGAGCATCACCAGTACGTAGAGTGGGTAGATCATTACCATTCCCAACACAAAGAGGATTGACTTCCAATTCACTCTGACTTGGATTCGAAAGACTGCGGTACCACACTTCAAGGTTTGCAAACTGTGCTCCTTCATCCAGTTCCACCCCTCCAGTGCCACCGTCGTGGTCAGTGTAGAACCCCACAACATCTCCAGGCTCCACTATGACTTGCTCATTCTCTGGTACATCGATTACAATGCATGAACGAACATTATGAACAGTTGCTGCAACTCCATCATTCACAAAGTTTGAACCAACTAGAGAGTAACAACCACCAGTGCCGATTGGTCTCCACACTTCAAAATAGATATCATATTGATCATTGTTCGCTCGTGGATTCACACATGCTCCCCACTGTACTACACTGCCTCTACAGGTGAAGGTGTATTCTGGTATAATGGCTTGGATTGAATTAGGAAGTCTTGGGACCCCATCTCGATCACCAAATAGAGGTGCTCTCAATAGACACTGTGAATTGTCTAAAAAAAGGCAATAGACAAAAAAATAATTCTAACACCCAAAATTCAACCCCATTCTCATTATAACCACTAGTTTATACTTAAAAATGAATTTAGTGAATCTGTAGAAGTTATTACAGTAGCCAGTTAGTAGCAAATGTGGAATAAGCACTTGGTAATGCACTATTGCTCATTAATCCTTACCAACCACAGCTGTTATTACAGGAGCACCACTAGTAGAAAGTGTGTTTAGATCTCCAGTGGCTCCAATGCAAAGAGAGCTGTCCTCTAAATCACTCTGAGTTGGATTTGGAAGTGTACGGTACCACACATCAAGGTCTACATCAGTGTCCACTTCAATACCACCTCTATCCCGATTATGATCAGAGTAAAACCCCATAACATCTCCTGGCTCCACCATGATACGCTGATCCTCCGGCACATCATATACTATGCAGCCTCGAGGAACATCTGGATCTCCATCAGCAACAAAGTTGGAACCTACAATGGAGTAGCACCCATCAATTCCATTTGACCTCCACACTTGAAAGTAAATGTCATATCTTTCAGAGCCTCCCCGTGGCTGGACACATGCACCCCACTGAACCACTGGACCACTGCAAGTGAAGGTGTATGTCGGCAGAATTGCTTGAATTTTGTCTGGTAGTTCACTGTTCGGGTCTCGGTCACCAAACAGAGGTAGGCCTTGAGGGCACTGGGAATTTGCTGCATGGAAAGTAAACAACTATATTCATTTTTAGTAGGCACCAATTAACATTCACCAGGAAATGAATACTAGGAAGGTGCCCAAATACAACACAACCAAGACAGATTCATGGCCTGGCCTTTCCATATTTTAATATGATAACAACATTTATATACCTAATATAGTTGGTATAAGGAATAGCACGTGTATTCTTGCTAACGGTCTTTACGGTATTCACAGTAAAAAGGGAGTTGGACCAGTTGGTTGTTGTTTGAGTTTCTAAAATGAGTGAGCACAGCTGAGAGCCAATCTCAAGTTGGTGTGTGTATCTTGAGGGAGCTCACGAAGAATGAGGAAACACATTAGCAATGAGCTTAACTCATCGCAAATGCGTTCCCACATTCTTGGTCACGTAGTGCCTCAAGAATGTGGAAAATGCAGAAGTCACTCCTCTGCATTGGTAGTATATACATTATAAACCAAGAATGTGAAAATACACTAGTGATGCATTGCTAATGTATTTTGCACATTCTTAATAACTCCCTAAAGACAAACACACCAACTTGGCTCTAGCTTCGCTGTGTTCACTCATCTGTAACTCAGATAACAACTGCCATGTTTAATATTTGCATATCATTTAGCTATAAGTTCACAAGCCTACAGTAACAGCTAATTAGTAAGGAACACTCTAGTTTCACACTATTCCGAAGGGGTTTCACGATTCTCGGGTGCTCAAAAGATTTACTTTTCAAAGAGAAATAAAAGGAGCCGATGTTCGGGTATGGCTGTGATCTCTGCTACAAGCAGAATCTTCACCGTCAACTAATCTGGATTCACCACGAATCTCAACAGCATATCACAAAAGCCATTACATATTGTTTAAGTGGGGAACTCCTGAGGTCTAGAGCTGCTTCTACAGGAGGGGGTTGGGTCTGGGGATATACCACTTCCACTTTGAAATCATTCTAGATCTTCTCCCCCAAACAATTTTTTTTTCTAGAACGAAACCCATCATCAGCTTGTTTGCAGTATCCTCCATGTGCGAGCTCTACTTCGATGATAGGTTGGTGTGTACTGCTATTATTCATATTATACATCTGAAGGGGGAGGGTCTTCCCGTGAAATACTACGCACAGCTTGTTACTAAGATACAACTCACCTTTGGCCACCAGTAAAAGTAGCGCAGCTACCAATACAGCGACCAGCAACTCAAACGCCTTTCTTCCCAGCAATAGGCAGGCCATGACTTCGGGATTACCAGCTACAGAGACAGAAGATCTCCCTCCCGTTCACTTGGCAGTGAATTCATAGCGGAAGCGTGTTAATAATTTTCCGTCGGGGCGCGCGCAAGAAGGGTCACGTGGTATAGCAGCCGTTTGCATGCACTTAGACAAAGTTTGTAGCCATCCGATATGCATGCATGTAGATCTATTACGTATGTGCCTACATATATAGTGCCATGATAGGCATTATCTGAGATCAGATAATAAATAACAGTGTGACTCGTGGTTCCTGGTCATATTGATGTTAACCATTCACTTGAATCCTTGCATCGATCCTATAGTTACCCACTAATTATTAGATTAGAGTTACATGGGTACACTGACTGCTTGGTATCATTTCTAATACTTTTTTAACTAATTGCACATACAAATATAAAGGTGAGCATGCACACCCTGACTATTAACTGCTTAACTACCCTTCATCACTTCATTGACTTTCAGTCTCAATCTAAAGTTTGTCATCTTTTGGGTATACATGCACAGGCTAGCTAAGTGTGTATATTCTTGCTAGTTAATTCTTATCCTCACCTTTCTGGAGCATGAGAGAAAGCAGTGCGACAATCAGAGGAACAACCGCAAACTTCATCCTTCCCCACACAAGACTCAACTGATAGTTTGCGCAAAACTGCCAAAATACAGTTCAACTAAAGTATATGTTCAGCTATTATAACCACCAAAGTATGTTTTAATAATTATTGGATTCCATTCCTTATTAAGCTATCTAATCACTTTTATCCAATATTTGACAAACTATGCTGGGTATGGGTTAAATAGATAGATTTAATTTCAACCAGGAATTGTCCCATCAGCCAAGAGGCTGGTCTTCCTGGGAGACCTGGATACATATAGTTAGACATACCATGATGAGTATCCATGCATACAGAAAGCACATGCATGCACAGTGCTGTTGCACGTTCATGTTAGTAGGTTCAATGCAAAGTGAGCTGCCCTCTAAATCACTCAATGTTGGATTTAGAGAGCATAGAGAACATCTATCCACATAGTCATAGTCAATAGTTCTGCCAACATAGTCCTCGTCAACTGTCAAATAATGGTGGTCCTGTGTGTCTTCATCAACTGTTTGATATGATGTACAAAATTGTGAGTCTTTCTTCTATAGTAAGGTGTAACTCCAGTGTACGTACTCAGCCCATCTACAACCCAGCTAATCACTAAGTGATCAAAACGAATACACATTTTTTTTGTAGTATACCGGTATAGGCTAAAGATCAAACAGGACTATATTTGCCACCATGTACATAGGTTTCAGATCATGCATGAATCAGTCTTGTCTTCAACTTCACATTATAGGTGGGTTGTAAGGAATGAAATACTATGATGCCTGCATACCTATGGGCTATATATATAGATGTACACAGCCTATGTTAGCAGTACATCATGAAATCAAACAAAACATTTGAAGATGTTTTTATTGATATAAAGGATATTTTTAATGTACACACAATCATTGATGCAAGCATCAATAATATTATTGTAGGTCCTCATTTACTGCATTAACAAGTAGATCTGTCCACATAGTCATAGTCAATAGTGCTATCAACGTAGTCTTCATCAACTGTCGAATAATGGTGGTCCTGAGTGTCCTCATCAACTGGCTGCAATGCTGTGTAGGCTTCATTCATTGAAGTGACTATAGCAACAGCATTATAAGCCACATTACTAGACAGCTGGATAGCTTCAGTGTTGGTCGTATTCCCTTCACTTCTCACGATTGTGGCTTCAATGTAATCATCGGCCTGATCAGTGTGCTGTGTCCCAGTTAGGGTAGCCTGGTCACATCTCGGATTAGGCGACTCCAACTCCAATTGGGATTCCTGGTTGATATTGATTGCAGCCCTTTTTCGTCTTCCTACCATTATGGCTACCAGTGTTACAATGAGTGCTATCACGAGCACAGCTGCTGCTCCGGGACCACCAATAACTGGACCTAAATTTCTCTGTTGTTTGTCCCCTTCAGAGACCAATGCTGAAGGGAAGTATAGTCCATACAGTGAAACTTAAGACCATATCTTACAAACAGAAAATAAAATTGATGATGGTGAGGTATGTAATCAATACACAAATCTCTCCATCTGTCACAACTATTAATATTTTTGTCTGTTATGGATGTGAAGCACGATTGCGCGAGATACGTGAGATCGAGACATGACATCATCGAGTGGAGGCTATGAGTCTATTGTGATTTGCTGGATCTTGTAGGCTGCCACAATCGATAACTGCATAAGTAATAGCAACACATAACTATACTGAAAGTTTGACAGTAGCGCAAGGACTATACCGCTGTCTAATGCCCACACAGCTAATAGTCCAATGCCAGCAGAGCATTGTTCCATTATGATCACAATATATATGCATGAAAGATGGTATATCATAGTGTGGATAAATCGTGTTATGTGTCGAAGGTCTACAGTATTAATTCACTTTATAGCCAAAGATTGAGACATCTGACAGCAGCAACAGATGATATAGCTGGAATAGTACAGCTAACTAGTGGTAGCTATCCACAGTAATTACAGTCTTGTTTTTTGCTTGCTGTGGATGTTCGCACAGCAGCTCCCACAAGGAGATAGTTGGAACCACTGCATGAGTAGTTTGCGGTTGAACCAAAAGTGGTCTCAGTAACTGTTACCACGCCATTCTCTGGAGCTTTTAGGCTGCCACAATCAATAACTGCATACTTAATCGTGTATATGGAAAGAGTGACAGTATTTCAGGGGCTTTGCACCCCTTCTACAACTTACCACATTCAGGAACACTGCCACTCCACATTCCATCTGCTTGGCAAGTACGCATGGCATCACCCAATAGAATGCTTCGATCACTACAGGTGCTCATGCACATCTTTAAAATTCTATCACACTTCAGTTTAAATTATGTTCAAAGATTTAGTTAAAAAATTGAGACTATATGGTACAGCTCACACATTTCAGGTACATTTGCAATTACACTCAAAGGTATGACTAATGGCTTTAGCTAAATTACTGCTTAATAAGTAATTATGGTATTAAACTTCTTACCAATTACAGCTGTTATTACTGGAGCATCACCAGCTAGTACGTAGAGTGGGTAAATCTTCACCATTTCCAACACAAAGAGGATTGGCTTCCAAATCACTCTGACTTGGATTTGAAAGACTGCGGTACCACACTTCAAGGTTTGCAAACTGTGCTCCTTCATCCAGTTCCACCCCTCCAGTGCCATCATCGTGGTCAGTGTAGAACCCCACAACATCCCCAGGCTCCACTACGACCTGATCATTCTCTGGTACATCAATTACAATGCATGAACGAACATTATGAACATTTGCAGCAATTCCATTATTCACGAAGTTTGAACCAACTAGAGAGTAACAACCATCAGTGTCCGTCGGTCTCCACACTTCAAAATAAATATCATACTGATCATCGTTCGAACGTGGATTCACACATGCTCCCCACTGTACTACACTGCCTCTACAGGTGAAGGTGTATTCTGGTATAATGGCTTGGATTGAATTAGGAAGTCTTGGGACCCCATCTCGATCACCAAAGAGAGGTGCTCTCAATAAACACTGTGAATTGTCTAAAGAAATATATTAGACAGAAAATTATTTTTAACACCCAGCAGATCATATTCTACCCCATTCTCATTATATAATGGCGTACAAAACTCTGGTAGTGCTAAATTATGTTTTAGCAGTCAAATAGAATTGGCATTGGGTAATGCACTTATTGTTCATTAATCCTTACCAACCACGGCTGTTATTACAGGAGCACCACTAGTAGAAAGTGTGTTTAGATCTCCAGTGGCTCCAATGCAAAGAGAGCTGTCCTCTAAATCACTCTGAGTTGGATTTGGAAGTGTACGGTACCACGCATCAAAGTTTACATCAGTGTCCACTTCAATACCACCACTATCCCGATTATGATCAGAGTAAAACCCCATAACATCTCCTGGCTCCACCATGATACGCTGATCCTCCGGCACATCATATACTATGCAGCCTCGAGGAACATCTGGATCTCCATCAGCAACAAAGTTGGAACCTACGATGGAGTAGCACCCATCAACTTCATTCGACCTCCACACTTGAAAGTAAATGTCATATCTTTCAGAGCCTCCCCGTGGCTGGACACATGCACCCCACTGAACCACTGGACCGCTGCAAGTGAAGGTGTATGTCGGCAGAATTGCTTGAATTTCGTCTGGTAGTTCAGTACTTGGGTCTCGGTCACCAAACAGAGGTAGGCCTTGAGGGCACTGGGAATTTGCTGCATGAGAAGTAAACAACTTCATTATAATTATACTAACAGTATTTTCCTATAGACCAGACAGGTAATATTCCCCCGTATTGCCTACCTGTTATTGCCTTTTGCGTGCACATGTAGTCTACAATAAAAATTTACAGTGAAGCTACAGTTTATTGAAGCAATGGAAGCTACCCAGCTACAAAAAGCTGGCGAAAGAAATGCTTCTGTCATAGAGGAGCCGTCTAAGTAAGCAAGAAGTGAAGGAGGCTAGGTCATAGTGTCACTCAGTGACCCCTCCCACTCGTCACATCAGCCAATAAAAGTTAATCTAGCCTAAAGTTGCAAGCCTTTTTCTCTTTTGTTCTTTGTAAGTGGGCTAGTTTACGCTTTGCTATAATATGTTGCTGCTGTGTATCCAATCGTCCTTTATGTTAGTAGGTGTGGCTTTGTTTGGCAGTGAGTTTGTCAACCAAGCAACACTGCTTGGAGATAGTATATAATAAATCTATCATTACACTAGTGAGAGGGTATATAATATGGCTGGACATTGCACTCTTGTGCAGTATTTTCCCTCGCCTTCGGCTCGGGGAAAATACCTACACACTCGTGCAATACCTGGCCATATTACCCTCTCACTCGTGTAATAATATATATTTATAAACCTACTATAGTTGGTATAAGGAATAACACGTGTATTCACGCTAACGGTACATGTAGCTGGTTTGATAATTGCAATGAGTAAACCTCTTTACGGTATACACAGTAAAAAGGGAATTCCATGGTTAACACTGCTAAAAATAAATGGTTATTTGGCAACGGTTTGGTTATTGGAGTTGCATCTACATGTATGTTGGACTCATTTTGTCCATTAATAGCTACAATTAATCACTGTCCTGCCCTTTTGGTAAATCTATATAACTCTTGCTGTAGTTCCCGAAACAGACCATAAACCGCGTGACTATCTGCCTACTAGTGCATTATAGCCACTAGGAAAAAATATCTATCACAATTGTACTTTCTGGCTATATAATCTGTGTAGTACAAATGCTGTCACAAGTCATGATTTTTGCTTAATTGTTGCTATATACAGGCCTTTGACATGTGGCATGATCTCTCCATACTATGATAGCCGTGTAAGGTACTTCAATCAGCAGAGCTTTGTTCTTCTGTCATGACGATATGACAGATGGCAACTCCAGTAACCAAACCATTGTTGAAACAACCTTTTATTTTTAGCAATTGCATGCATGGTTGCTGTTTGAGTTTCTATAATGAGTGAGCACAGCTGAGAGCCAATCTCAGGTTGGTGTGTGTATCTTGAGGGAGCTCACGAAGAATGAGGAAACACATTAGCAATGAGCTTAACTCATCGCAAATGCGTTCCCACATTCTTGCTCACGTAGTGCCTCAAGAATGTGGAGAATGCCTTAGTCACTCCTCTGCATTGGTAGTATATACATTATTAACCAAGAATGTGAAAATACACTAGTGATGCATTGCTAATGTATTTTGCACATTCTTAATAACTCCCTAAAGACAAACACACCAACTTGGCTCTAGCTTCGCTGTGTTCACTCATCTGTAACTCAAATAACAACTGCCATGTTTAATATTTGCATATCCTTTAGCTATAAGTTCACATGCCTACAGTAACAGCTAATTAGTAAGGAACACTCTAGTTTTACACTACTCCGAAGGAGTTTCACGATTCTCGGGTGCTCAAAAGATTTACTTTTCAAAGAGAAATAAAAGGAGCCAATGTTTGGGTATGGCTGTGATCTCTGCTCCAAGCAGAATCTTCACCGTCAGCTAATCTGGTTTCACCACAAATCTCAACAGCATATCACAAAAGCCATTACATATTGTTTAAGTGGATCTCCTGAGGTCTAGAGCTGCTTCTACAGGAGGGGGTTGGGTCTGGGGATATACCACTTCCACTTTGAAATCATTCTAGATCACCTCCCCCAAACAACTTTTTTTCTAGAACGAAACCCATCATCAGCTTGTATGCAGTATCCTCCATGTGCGAGCTCTACTTCGATGATAGGTTGGTGTGTACTGCTATTATTCATATTATATATCTGAAGGGGGAGGGTCTGCCTGCGAAAAAGTTGCAAGCCTTTTTCTCTTTTGTTCTTTGTAAGTGGGCTAGTTTACGCTTTGCTATATGTTGCTGCTGTGTATCCAATCGTCCTTTATGTTAGTAGGTGTGGCTTTGTTTGGCAGTGAGTTTGTCAACCAAGCAACACTGCTTGGAGATAGTATATAATAAATCTATCATTACACTCGTGAGAGGGTAATATGGCTGGACATTGCACTCTTGTGCAGTATTTTCCCTCGCCTTCGGCTCGGGGGAAATACCTACACACTCGTGCAATACCTGGCCATATTACCCTCTCACTCGTGTAATAATATATATTTATAAACCTACTATAGTTGGTAGCTATAAGGAATAACACGTGTATTCACGCTAATATAACGATACATGTAGCCGGTTTGATAATTGCAATGAGTAAACCTCTTTACGGTATACACAGTAAAAAGGGAATTCCATGGTTAATTCACTGCTAATATAAAAATAAATGGTTATTTGGCAACGGTTTGGTTATTGGAGTTGCATCTACAATGTATGTTGGACTCATTTTGTCCATTAATAGCTACAATTAATCACTGTCCTGCCCTTTTGGTAAATCTATATAACTCTTACTGTAGTTCCCGAAACAGACCATAAACCGCGTGACTATCTGCCTACTAGTGCATTATAGCCACTAGGAAAAAATGTCTATCACAATTGTACTTTCTCGCTATATACAGGCCTTTGACATGTGACAGGATCTCTCCAAACTATGATAGCCGTGTAAGGTACTACAATCAGCAGAGCTTTGTTCTTTTGTCATGACGATATGACAGATGGCAACTCCAGTAACCAAACCATTGCTGAAACAACCTTTTATTTTTAGCAGTGCGCGCGCGCATGCATGCATGCATGCATGGTTGCTGTTTGAGTTTATATAATGAGTGAGCACAGCTGAGAGCCAATTTCAAGTTGGTGTATTATCTTATCTTGAGGGAGTTCATGAAGAATGAGGAAACACATTAGCAATGAGCAGATTAACTCATCGCAAATGCGTTCCCTCATTCTTGCTCACGTAGTGCCTCAAGAATGTGGAAAACACATTAATCACTCCTCTGCATTGGTGGTATATACATTATTAACCAAGAATGTGAAATACACTAGTGATGCATTGCTAATATATTTTGCCCACTCATCTGTAACTCAAATAACAACTGGTATAATACCATGTTTAATATTTGCATAATCCTTTAGCTATAAGTTCACATGTCTACAGTAACAGCTAATTAGTAAGGAACACTCCAGTTTCACACTACTTCAAAGAGATTTCATGATTCTCGGGTGCTCAAAGATTTACTGTTCACAGAGAAATAAAAGGAGCTGATGTTCACGTATGGCTGTGAACTCTGCTCCAAGCAGAATCTTCACCGTCAACTAATCTGGTTTCACCACAAATCTCAACAGCATATCACAAAAGCCACTACATATTGTTTAAGTGGATCTCCTGAGGTCTAGAGCTGAGTGGTGCACAACACACCACTTCCACTTTGAAATTCTAGATCTTCTCCCTCAAACAATTTTTTTTTTTAGATCAAACCCTGGCTGCCCATTATCAGCTTGTTCGCAGTATCCTCCATGTGCGAGCTCTATTTCCATGATAGGTTGGTGTGTACTGCTATTAATCATTATTATCTGAAGGGGAAGGGTCTGCCCGCGAAATAATACGCACAGCTTGTTACTAAGACTGAGCGGGCGAGTCAACTCACCTTTGGCCACCAGTAAAAGTAGCGCAGCTGCCAATACAGCGACCAGCATTTCAAACGCCTTTCTTCCCAGCAATAGGCAGGCCATGACCTCGGGATTACCAGCGGAAGCGTACTAATAATTTTCCGTCGGGGCGCGCGCGCAAAGGGCCACGTGGTATTGCAGCCGATGCACTATAGTCTCGTGCCCTGACCATCCACTTGAATCCTGCATCGATCCTACAGCTACCCACTAATCATAATCTGCCTAGCAAAACATCATTCCATAGTAAGTAAATAGACTAGCTTTTAACATTGTTTTAATAGTGTACAGAGGTCAGCCAAGAATACATAGAATGCAGGAAATTCACTATATGCATACATAATAACTTAGACCATAGGCAGCTGTACATGTGTGCGGCACACTGTTGTTTGTATACATTGATACTAAAATGTGTTAGAGACACTATACTGTCCCACCAACATCATTGATAGTGGTGCAGTAGCTAACACATTCGACTATAGGTTCTACAGTGTTGCTCTTCTGTAACTCAATGTCAATGTCTGTCTGTCTTATTGTCAACATAGCTAGTCATAGTAAACAGAAGGGTGCTTTATAGAGTCAAAACTATGCTCTCTTAGACTATCATCTGTTTTCACTGTTCCGTAAGCCTCATTTTGGAAAATGGGGATGGCAGCGGTGTTTGTGACATAGGATGCATTATGAGACACCTGGATGTTATCTTCATTTCTTATGCTAGTGGCATCACTAGCAAGTTCACGATCAGCATGAAATGACCGAGTGAGGGCTCTTCTTCGAGTAGATACCTCTGGTTGGGGTTCCTGGCTGATATGGGCTGTCACAGCCATTCGTCGTCTTCTGACAAACAAAATTGTCCAAACGGCTATCAATGTGGCAAGAATCGCTACCACAAGCCACTCCTCCTCCAATGATTGGACCTATCGCTAGTTCATCCTGTGTGGAGTTTACCACTAGAAGAGAAGATTCAATAGGCAGTGAGTACTCATTTTGAACTGACTTGTACATTACTATATACATTTACAGCATCTGCCACATTTCAAGTATTTTATAGAGGTATAGGTTGTTCCATTTCAAGCACTTCTGACACAAATAGCACAGGTAAGATTACCAAGCTATTCATATGGAAGTATACTTGCAAAAATTAACAATACCATTTTACATAACCATCCATAGCTATACCTCTCCCCCTCAAATATCAGCAGACACAAGTCACAGGAATGAAACTTCTAAGCGATGAATAGATGGTAGTCCACACTGTAGCAAACTAGGATAAAACAGCACATGATCATATTATAGGAATGGAATTCAACCTAATAAGGAGGATAACATGTGACACATGTTGTCCTACCATATTTGGTTACAATATAATATCATGTGTTTTTTTATTCTAGTTTGCTAGAAATTGCAAGTCAAGTCTTTCCTACTACATGTACACAGTTACCCTATTTTGCTGGAGAATGCCTGCTTGATTAACATAACTACGTACTTATTCCATACTGTCAATTATATTCAAACTATGAGGTAATGATTTGCCTTGTACTGCAATATATAGTGTGCATAAGGCAATCCTGTACAATTATAAGCCCTTACCAACTGCTGTTATCACTGGTACATCCTCGGTGCGTTGCATGCTTAGATTTCGTCCTTCCCCAATACATAGAGGACTGCCTTCTAGATCACTCTGACTTGGATTCAAAATACGACGGTACCACACCTCGAGATCAGGATGGCGTTTTTCATCCAACACCACTGCCCTACTATTACTGCCAATGTGGTCAACATAGAATCCCACAACGTCTCCCGGCTCCACCACTATCTGGTCATCCTGTGGTACATCAAGTACAACACAAGATTGAACTTTATGTGCCGATCTGGATTCCACATTGGAAATGTAATTTGAACCAACAAGTTAAGAGAGTAACAGTCAGCATCTTGTGTTGTTGGTCTCCACACTTCAAAATCAACCCGTCACCATCTGCATTCACACATACTCCCCACTGGACAATACTGCCTTTGCAGGTGAAATTGTATCCCGGTATAATGGCCTGGATTCTATTAGGAAGTACTGACAGTCCACTCTTTTGGTCACCAAACAGAGGTATATTTGATAGACACCGTGAACTATCTGTAAAAGTTAGACAACAGTTAGTGATGACAAGCAGTTCGAATCAGTCACATGCAACTACATGTTTTCGACATAATATCAACTCCTTTTAACAGGCTAATGCAATCACATGATGATATACAAAGCTAATGGAGTAGCTAGCGTCATGGAAGCAAAAACGTGTAGGCATTGTGGAAGGGTGTACGCGAGTCCTTACCAATCACTGCTGTTATTACTGAAGCACCACTAGCAGTGTTTTGCGTATTAATGTCCCCAGTGGCTCCAATGCAAAGTGAGCTGCCCTCTAATTCACTCTGAGTTGGATTCGAAAGATTGACTCCATTAGTCCTAAAATTTGAACCAACTAGAGAGTAGCAACCATCTGTGTTCGTTGGTCTCCACACTTCAAAAATGAATATCATATTGATCATCGTTCGTTCGTGAATCCACACATGCTCCCCACTGTACTACACTGCCTCTACAGGCGAAGGTGTATTCTGGTATAATGGCTTGGATTGAATCAAAAAAATTTGGGAACCCATCTCGATCACCAAGAGGTGCTCTCAATAGACACCATGAATTAAGTGTCTAAAAATAAGCCAATAGACAGAACATACGTTAAACCCAGCAGATTATAGTTTAACCCCATTCTCAATATAACCACTATTTCATACATAAAAAATGTTAACTTCTCACATATAGAATATTATAGTTTAACCCCATTCTCAATATAACCACTATTTCATACATAAAAAAATGTTAACTTCTCTTTTTGGCGGATTTTTTTCCTCACATATAGAATATTATAGTTTAACCCCATTCTCAATATAACCACTATTTCATACATAAAAAAATGTTAACTTCTCTTTTTGGCGGATTTTTTTCCTACATGACGACTATAGTCATCATTCAAGTATAGAGGGTTAAAGTAGCTATATAGGCCTTTAATTAACGGTACATCATGAAATGGACCAAAATTTTAAAGATGCATGGATGAATCATAGAGTTTTATCCCAACATCTTGCAAGCGCATCAGAAACATTTAAGCGCTAATATGGTTTCATAAGCAACAATGTACACATGACCATTGATACAAACATCTACGTATAGGAGGTGACCATAACTTCCTCATTTACTGTATTAACATCAAAACCTGTCCACATACTCATAGTCATTAGATTTGTCTATATAGTCATAAGTATGGTTGTGATCCTGCAAGCTCTCATCAAATGGCTGCAGTGTTCGGCAGGCTTCATTGGGGGAAGCAATAGTATTATAAGCCACATTACGTGACAGTGGGATAGTATTAGTATTGGTCAAATAGGCTGCGTTATTCATAAATGAAGATTCATAAGAGTTATCGGTCAGTTCAGTGCGCTGTATCCCAGTTAGGACAATTTCCCCATATCTTGGATTAGGCATATCTGGTTGGGGTATCAGGCTGACATTGACTGCAACCTTCTTTCGTCTTCTTACAAAGACAGCCGCCATTACAGTAAAAACTATCGCTACTGATACTCCTATCAAAACGCCGCCAATGATTCCACCTGGCGATAGTGCATGTGATTGCTCTTGAGATGACAGCAGGTCTATAGGGTTGGGATGAAATGACAGAGATTGCTTAATGTGTCCAATATGGTAGGTAGGCATAAGCACAGGAAGAAAGATGACCAGTTTTAACTACAGCTTTATTGTGGTATTCTGCATAAATGAATGCAACAAGTCTATATAGCATCAAAACAACAAACCTCGCAGCTAGGAGAGAATATGTGGGGCTAGAGTAAATTAATCAAACCTTGGTACATAGTGCTCAGTCACAAAAACATAATATACTGTCTATTGGCTCACCACATGTAGGGGCACTGCCACTCCACGTTCCATTTGCTTGGCATATGCGCACAGCATCTCCCACAAGTTGATGGTCGGAATTGTTGCATGAGTAGGTGACCGTTGAGCCAAATAAAGTTGTATTCAGGAATATGGTACCGTTCACTGGACTAGTTAGGTTACCACAATTCACAACTGCATGGATATATATAGAGATAGAATTGTACAACCATTCAAATTAAGGAGGAAACTTTCCCCCAAGTTTTCAGCACTGTGATAAGGTCTATACTACCTTTCCCCCAAAATGTCATATTAAAGTGTGTTTAGCTTCCCAAGCAAACATCTCTGGATTAGACACTGTCTTTTCATGTGTGGATAAGGTCACAGCGATCGCGCACTAGTAATGTCAAAGTTCATACATGCATGGAGTATCTGATTCTATTCAACTACACTTAAGCTTCCTGCTTTGCCAGCAAAATAACCTTGTACAATAGCCTATCATTCATCATAATCAACCCTGGAATTTTTTGAAGTGTATAATGTCATGTACTTATCAACCACCACTTCCAGCATGCAAATCTATCTAGACAACAGAAATATAAAACATTATTGTAATGGTTGAGAAAATCATTACAAATCTGCCGTGCTATGCACTTAATTTTAGTGGCTCATAAAGAGAACGTATTGCAATACAAGAGTCACATGAACTAGGACTAGATTGAGAATATGTCTTCTACATGCATGTAGATAGGTTAAAATACGTGACTAAAATAATTCTCAGCATTTAAATATTTGATCGAGCTATACTTAACCAGATCTTAGATAGCAAGCATTGGATAATGGCTTACGTTCACAAGATGGCTCCACTCCAGACCATACTGAACCCGACTGGCAAGTACGCGTCTCACTCCCAAATAGTTCAAAGCTAATGTTGCAGGTATAATTTGCCACCGATCCAACAAATCTTTCAATAAACATAACTTCGCCATTCATTGGGCTCGTAAGCATATCACATACTTCATCTGGTAAAAAAGAGTACAATGTCATCTAGTTGTGAATACAAGCTAGCCTAATTCTCAGGCATTTAAAATTAGTCCTGAGAATGAACACTACGTGTGCATGCTGCTTGTCAGTTTAATTATCATTGTGTATACATAATAATGTATGTATCATTTCAGAATCTACAAAAAAGTGCATGTAACAAACTACCTATGTATATTTACTGAAACAGTATAGAATAGTGCAAAAACTCACTGCATTGAGGGGCACTCTCACTCCACACTCCATCTGCTTGACATGTTCGCACAGCAACTCCCACAAGGCGATAGTTGGAACCACTGCATGAGTAGCTTGCAGTTGAGCCTATAGTGGTCTCAGTCACTGCTACCTCGCCATTTTCTAGATCTTGTAGGCTGCCACAATCAATAACTGCATGAGTAATATATACCAACACACAATTATACTGAAAGAGTGACAGTAGCTCAGTGGCTATACCTCTGTCTAATGCCCACACAGCTAATAGTTCGATGCCAGCAGAACATTGTTCCATTATGATCACAGTATAATATATTCATGAAAGACGATAATTATATCATAGTGTGGATAGATCATGTTACATGTTGAAGATCTGCAGTATAAATTTACTTTAAAGCCAAAGATCAAGACGTATGACAGCATACACAGATGATATAGCCAAAACAGTACAGCTAACTAGTGTTTAACTTAGCTATCCACAGTGTTAGTCTTGCTTGCTGCTTGTTATATCTGCCCACTACTGCATAATATATTATTGTCAAATGTACTGTCTTTTGGTCAAAACTGTATCTTCTGGCTATGTCATCAGTGTAGTACAGAATTCTGTCACCGGTCATGATATTTTGTTTATGCTGCAGACCTCTGACATACCGGTAGGACATGCACGCGCGCCACTGCAAAAAAATTAGGGTTGCTTCAACTAAGCTTGGTTAGCTACCTCAGTTGCAATTCATGGGTAATGCACCTCATTTTCCAGCTTGACCATATAAAGGCACAGCCAGAAAAACATGTTTACAATATCATCATCATCATCAATACTTTAACGTTAGTTCTGTGTGTGCGTGTGTGCGTAACGGATGTGACGTCAACTAATGAACAAAGTAGCAAAGACAGCTTGTTATTCCTGTAACTACATGAGTGAACCACCAGCTTGTTCCCTTCACTCACCACATTGCAGGAATAGCTAGTGGTTTTTGCTACATGGGAAACTACATGTTAGTGATTATGTTTTGTGGCCATACAGGTGACCTTTCTGGGGGTGACTTTATATGGAATATGACCCTTGAACTGCAACTGAGGCAACCAAGCTTGGTTGAAACAGCCCTAACGTTTTTGCAGCACATGATTCATCCGTACAATGATCGCCCAAAAGGGTAGCACATCCACCGGGACATTGTTCCTTTACACATTATAAGATATGAGATTTTGGAGATGTTATGCGGCTAGCGACTCACCACATTCTGGGTCACTATCACTCCACATTCCATCTGCTTGACATGTTCGCACAGCAGCTCCCACAAGACGATAGATGGAACCACTGCATGAGTAGCTTGCAGTTGAGCCAAAAGTGGTCTCAGTCACTGTTACCATGCCATTCTCTGGATCTTGTAGGCTGCCACAATCCACAACTGCATAATAGACAGAAAAGATCTGGATACGTAGATTATGTTACATATATACTGAATATCTGCAGTCATTATTAAGTATATCTCAATGGATGGGTAGCCGTCTAATAACACTGCATGGATATTGGATGAGTTTGTGCAGTATTTTGGTGAGTCTGAAGGCCAAGCCAAAAACAAGCAAGATGACTTCTGTGCTGCAGACCTTTCACATAAAAAATGTCATGATCTATCGATAGCTACATTGATCGCCTAGAAAGGTAATACGCTCTCTAGGACATTGTTCTGGTTTGTATTATGAGATATGAATTTGAATTGAAGGTGGCGTATCTCTACCCACATTCTGCATGGGGCACTACCACTCCACAATCCAAAATATTACACGACTAGCAACTTACCACATTCTGGGTCACTACCACTCCACAATCCAAAATATTACACGACTAGCAACTTACCACATTCTGGGGCACTACCATTCCACATTCCATCTGCTTGACAAGTTCGCACAGCAGCTCCCACAAGGCGATAGTTGGAACTACTGCATGAGTAGTTTGCAGTTGAGCCTAAAGTGGCCTCAGTCACTGTTACCATGCCATTTTCTGGATCTTGTAGGCTGCCACAATCGATAACTGCAAAAGTAAAGCAACACTTACACTATCCTGAAAGAATTACAGTAGCTCAAAGTTTATACCTCTATCTAATGCCCACACTGCTAATAGTTATTTCAAACAAATCCAGCAGGACACTTTATAGCCAAAGATCGAGATGTATGACTGTCACAGCATACACAAATGACATAGCCAGAATAACACAGCTAACTAGTGGTTACATAGCTATCCACAGTGTTTATAGTCTTGTTTGCTGCTTGCTTGTTATGGAAAATATGATTTTAATGTAGTTCCCAAAAATAGCTATACACGGTGCAGGTATCTGCCTAATGCTGCATAATATTGTCAAATTGTCTTTTGGTCAAAGCTGTACTTTATGGTTATGTCATCTGTGTAGCACAGAATGCTGTCACAAGTAATGTTTTTTGGTAGTTTAGGCTGCGGACCTTCGACAAAGGACATGAGTCATGTGTACAATGATTGCCCAAATAGGTAGTACGATCAGCAGGACATTGTTCTTTTACACATTATAAGAAATGAGATTTTGAAGGTGGTACCCGACCAGCAACTTACCACATTCTGGGGTACTGCCACTCCACATTCCATCTGCTTGACATGTTCGCTCAGCAACTCCCACAAGACGATAGATGGAGCCACTGCATGAGTAGCTTGCGGTTGAGCCAAAAGTGGTATCAGTCACTGTTACCATGCCATTCTCTGGATCTTGTAGGCTGCCACAATCCACAACTGCATAACAGACAGAAAAAGGTTTGAGTACGTAAATCATGTTACATATCAAAGGTCTGCAGTGATAAGCTAGTATGTCTTTATGGAAGGGAGCTGTCTAATAACACTGCATGGATATTGGATGAGTTTGTGCAGTATTTGGGTGAGTCTGAAGGACGAGCCAGATACAAGGAAGACGGCTTCTATGCTGCTGACCTTCAATATATGTCATGATCTATTTATACATTGATTGCCTAGAAAGGTATTGCAATCAGCAGGACATTGTTCCTGTACATTATTATTACTTATTGTACACAGTGTAGGTGGATCAAAGGAACGCACCGTACTGTATTTTTCATACAGTGAATAAGCGTGCTGTATTGCAAATACAGTACTGCGGTTGACATTATCCTAACATTTCCAGGCACTTTTACAGTTTTAAATTAATTTTCAGGGAGGCAGCGTAGTAGTACAACACAACAGTACACAAACATAAGATGATTTTTTCCGAGTTAGATAACGTGTCATACACCCCGCTATGTAGTGAAGTTGTTCTGACAAGAGTTGGCAGATCTTCAAGAAAAGCTAAAAAATCTAGTAAAGCACCATTCGCACGATAGGCCCTACAGTAAATCGGCCAATAGACACAAAATATTGGCAGATGAAGCCATAGCACGTAAAACACTCCGAAAAACTGTAGCAGGACTGAACGACAGACAGCTAAGAAACACTGAAAGTAACCATCTATCTCCAGCCTAGTGCCATTTTGACACAAAATAGTAGGCTGGCAACATCAACACACACACGAAAACACAGAAACTCAACAAATAGTTTATCGTATTGTCCCACATCGCTCGAAATCGAGTCCTCTAGATCTAGTAGCTAGTACATTAGTCGGTACAACAAATTTGAATCCTTCTGTGGTTCCGTCAATCCACCCACGCTGTGACAAAAAACCAGTTAAAGCACCGTAAATGTTAATGCATCACGGAAATTATTACACAAGGGGCTGGTCTTGAGGCACATACAGCCTTCGGCCTTCGGCCTCGTGCTGTATGTGCCTCTCGACCCGCCCCTCGTGAAATAAGTTCAGCGCTGCACTCACTACAGTGCTTTAACTAGTACATATGAGTTTTGAAATGTTACCACGGCTAGCGACTCACCACATTCTGGGGTACTATCACTCCACATTCCATCTGCTTGACATGTTCGCACAGCAGCTCCCACAAGACGATAGTTGGAACCACTGCATGAGTAGTTTGCAGTTGAGCCAAAAGTGGTTTCGGTAACTGTTACCTCGCCATTTTCTGGAGCTTGTAGGCTGCCACAATCGATAACTGCATGCATGAATAAAACATTATTATAGTTAAAGTGTAAGTAGCTCAGGAACAATAATGTGCTACAACTTACCACATTCAGGAACATTACCACTCCACGTTCCATTTGATTGGCAAGTACGCATGGCATCCCCCAAAAGATTGCTTCGATCACTGCAGGTATAGCTTGCCATTGAGCCAAACGTAGTCATAGTCAAGGACACACTGCCATTTGCAGGATTTGTTAGACTGCCACAGTCTGCAGCTGTATGCATTGCAATAGAAATGTGCATAATGATAGAAATTTATCAAGGTGGTTATATGAATGGAGTGATCAACATTTTGCTCTTGCTTGCATGTGTACATATTCAACATTTAATCAAACGTCAGTTTATGCTTAAAGATTTAGTTAAAAACTTGAGATCTTATTGTACAGGTCACACATTTCAGATACATTTGCAATTACACTCAAAGTTAATCTCTAATGGCTTTAGCTAAATTACTACTTAATAAGTAATTGTAGTACTAAACTTCTTACCAACTACTGCTGTTATTACTGGAGCACCACCAGGACGTAGAGTGGGTAGATTATTACCATTCCCAACACAAAGAGGATTGGCTTCCAATTCACTCTGACTTGGATTTGAAAGACTGCGGTACCACACTTCAAGGTTTGTATACTGTACTCCTTCATCCAGTTCCACCCCTCCAGTGCCACCATCGTGGTTAGTGTAGAACCCCACAACATCTCCAGGCTCCACTATGACCTGATCATTCTCTGGTACATCGATTACAATGCATGAACGAACATTATGGACGGTTGCTGCAACTCCATCATTCACAAAGTTGGAATCAACTAGAGAGTAACAGTCATTAGTGTCCGTCGGTCTCCACACTTCAAAATAGATATCATATAGATCATCATTCGCTCGTGGATCCACACATGCTCCCCACTGTACTACACTGCCTCTACAGGTGAAGGTGTATTCTGGTATAATGGCTTGGATTGAATTAGGAAGTCTTGGGACCCCATCTCGATCACCAAATAGAGGTGCTCTCAATAAACACTGTGAATTGTCTAAAAATAATAGATAGAAAATAATTTTAACACCCAGGAAATTACATTTATACCCCATTCTCATTATGACTACAATGGCGTACAAAACTTTGGTAGTGTTATTATTAGCAGTAAAATAGAATTGGCACTAGGTAATGCAGTTGTTGACCCTTACCAACCACAGCTGTTATTACAGGAGCACCACTAGTAGAAAGTGTGTTTAGATCTCCAGTGGCTCCAATGCAAAGAGAGCTGTCCTCTAAATCACTCTGAGTTGGATTCGAAAGTGTACGGTACCACACATCAAGGTCTACATCAGTGTCCACTTCAATACCACCACTATCGTCATTATGATCAGAGTAAAACCCCATAACATCTCCTGGCTCCACCATGATACGCTGATCCTCCGGCACATCATATACTATGCAGCCTCGAGGAACATCTGGATCTCCATCAGCAACAAAGTTGGAATCTACGATGGAGTAACACCCATCAACTCCATTCGACCTCCACACTTGAAAGTAAATGTCATATCTTTCAGAAATTCCCCGTGGCTGGACACACGCACCCCACTGAACCACTGGACCGCTGCAAGTGAAGGTGTATGTCGGCAGAATCGCTTGGATTTTGTCTGGTAGTTCACTGTTCGGGTCTCGGTCACCAAACAGAGGTAGGCCTTGAGGGCACTGGGAATTTGCTGCATAGGAAGAAATAATGCTAGTATAATAATTGTGTTAGTTATAGTGCTAGCTGTACTCGTGCATGATAGGAATAATTGCCTCTATGTACTTTACTCCAACAACAGGAGTTTTCCTTAGGGGTACAGTAGTATATAAACATAATATTCACGTATTTAGTAGAGCCCTCTCAATTGTATCAGGAGAGCATTAACAGACAGTCAGTACCTCCCCTGTTTGGGGTTATGCACTTCGGCTTTTATTCAGACTGACAAATGGACATAAAGCAATTGTTCTGTTCACAGCCTTCGGTCCACTCAGGTAAAAAATAAGAACACGTTGCCATGATTTTTTGTGTACCACTGTAACCATACTCGCAACACTGCTACTCATTATAGCAATGTTGCATGCATCTATGGACCTAGTGTACCAACCATTAAAACAAAGTAGTAGTAGCTACGTATAGTCAGGAATTTATTTATGCACCAACTATTGCACACATTGTTGCCAATATCACCAGAAAGAAGTACTAATGGTCGTTCAGTGACCAACAATGATATAACTGATCAAGAATTGGCATGTGCCCAGGCCCCAGACAGAGTGCAAGATCAGCAAACTACCAGACATTAATTAAAGTGTATTATAAAAAACAAAAACATGCATGATGGATGAACAGAAAGCTTCCCACAGTGTTCTGCTCGCAAGCAGTCTTGGCACCAGCCCATCAGGTCGTTTGCAACATTTTCCCAAAGTAGTCTCAGCCTCGATGTTGGGCTGGTGTACGCATTTTTCATAGTGATTTTGAAGGGGGAGGGTCTGAGTATATACAAACATACGTACACCGCGTAGATGATCAGGAGTGAGTAATACGCTCACCTTCGGCCACCAGCAAAAGTAGCGCAGCTGCCAGTACCGCTACCAAAAACTCAAATTGCTTTCTTCCCAGCAATAGACAGGCCATGCCGACGTCGGGTTTATTGGCTATAACAAAACAACCCCTCCCTCTCACTTTGGAATGCGTGGTCGGGCGCGGCGCGCGAAGGGTCACGTGGTTAATGTAATATTTTGCTGGCCGTGAATAGACTATTGCACACCTGTTCTTTCTGTATATATACTACACCACATTGATTTTCTTGTGCAATGTAGTTCTAAAACTGCCATGAACAATTTGGTACAACTTATAAAACGTTATAATGTTGCCGATTTGGCTATTTATATCAACAATTACATGTATAATGTGCAATCACAAATCGTTTGAATTCTCTGTGAAAACATAATGTATTCAGAAGCTTCATTGTTTCTCTTCTACAACAGTAAACGCATCGCGACTTTCAACTTGTACGTCAGTTGTCTGCGCCGTGGGATGAACCTCTGCCATCACAGCTATCTGGTGAGCCTCCACAGCGACTGTCCGACTGTCCGCATTTCCAGCATCAGGAGAACCTTCAGGCTCTTGCTGTTTCTCGTCACTAGGACTTTCATCGTGCGTTACCTGTGTTGTTAGGCTCAGGACAGAGCTTGTCTTCTGAGGTTCTGTTTCGAGTTCTGCATCGTCAGTCTCCGATGGAATCCCTGCACTCTGTGATCCTTTCGTAGATTCTTCTTCTTCGTCCACCTCTGGAATTGTTTCAAACTTAGTTATGGTCTGGATTGGTTTCTCTTCTGCAGTGAGATAAACAAACATACAAGTGAAAGCAACTCCTACCCAATAATAATGAACAAGTAAATATAGGGTACTGTATAAACCACATGGCCTAAGTATGACACGACAGTAGAATAACTTAGTATAAGCCTAGCTCGTCTCCAGGCCACACCCCCTGATAATAAGTGTTCAGGGCGGGGGGGGGGGGGGGGTGGGGAGGCAAGGCTAGTCTAACAAATTACTAGTCTACATGTCAGCCTAGGTGACTGGGCAAAACAGAGAGTTCAATTTGGGAACCCTCAGAAGTTGGCAGGTAGGCAGTATGCAATGTTTGTGGACATAATTTGCAAGAGTTTAAACTTGTACCTTATCCACAGCCAAAAAAATGTAGGTCTGTAGTAGCATTTCCCACCCCATGCAGCTATTAAAGGCTGGGGTGGGAAGGACTGGGAATGTTTATAGCTAATAGCTGCTAGAGACCATCGTAGGCTCAGTATTTGCAATGGTTACAATGTTGTAACCATTGCAAATACAGACCGTTGTAATCATTGCAAATACAGACCGTTGTAATCATTGCAAATACAGACCATTGTAACTATTGCAAATACGGACCGTTGTAATCATTGCAAATACAGACCGTTGTAACTATTGCAAATACAGACCGTTGTAACTATTGCAAATACAGACCGTTATAATCATTGCAAATACTGAGCCAATGATGGACATGCACTTGTTGGAAAGTGACTCCCCTCAGCAGAATGATTATTATGTCATAGTTTGCTATATACACCTGCCTCCATGGTATATAACAAGAACAGAACAAGCCCCATTCATCGCGTATACGTTATTATACCTATGCCTGCAAATGGTAGTTGTAGCTCTCCTTCGGTTTTGGTTTTTGGTAATTCTGAAACGTCTTCCCCAATGCCCTCTGGTTTAGGTGATCTTGGTAGAAGCTGTGGCTCTTGATCTACATGTAGGTCTCCCTCTTTCTCTCCCTGAGACCGAGAACTCTCCCTTGAATGGGACGATCGCTTCCTCAGTGGAGGCGGCCCCTGGCTCGGTGGACGCCACGACACTTCCTCCTCGGGGTCAGGCGTCTTCTTCTTCTTACTCCGTTTCTGTGTAATGAGTTATGTAGTTGATACAGTGGAATCCCTCTTAAAGGACACCCCTTAAATGAGGACACCTCTGTATTGAGGACAATTTGCTATGTCCCAAATATGCCTTCTTAATGTAAGTATGCCCTTAAAATGAGGACACCTCTGTGACGAGGACACTTTTGCTATGTCCCAAATATGCTATTAATGTACCCCATGAAATAAGGACACCTCTCCATACAGGACACTTTACCAGGTCCTCAAAGTGTCCACAATAGAGGTGTTCCATGCAATGTACGCAACTAAATACTTAGTTTGAATATGAGGACACCTCTTTATACAGGACACTTTACCAGGTCCCAAAGGTGTCCACATTTGAGAGGTTCCACTGTACTGCGATTTTGCAGACTCTATAGGCATTATTGCTTGCGATCTGGACTGGCATAATTATTAGATTTGATAGCACACTCTATATGAAATTGCATACAAGTATACCTTTTTCTTTCTGGACTTGGAACGTGACTTCCCCTCCATCTCCTCCGCTGTCTCTCTGCCGTGGCTGGGATCACCCACAGTCCCTGTTGGCTCCACTTGCTGGGGACCTAGAGTTGTCTGTGACTCGGGCACAAAGGTTTCACCTGTGAGTTTGTTGAACCAGAAGGGACCACATTTTCTGGACTCCAGTTCAATCCACTCCTCCTGCAATGAAATAAAGTGGTAAACTTAATTCTAGCTGTGATTTGTTCAACTAATCCATACATATATCTATGCACTACTTAATACTCATGTTACATGTACAATGTTACTCTCTGATTCTGTCAGCTTAGTGCATAAACAACACAGCCATAATTATACAGCATTTTAATAAAACAGCCTTTATGCTTCTCGATCGCTATACATGTTTACATTGCAAAGATTTCTAAAAGTGATGTTCCTCCCCCCTTTGCAAGGATAAAATATGATGATGAAGATGCTCTGCAAATAACGGGTTTGTGAAACGATCACACTTCTTTGCACAGCAAACACTGCTCACCATATTTGGGTAAGCATTCTGGTAGACCATGAGTAGAAGAGCCCTTGCAATTGGGGCAAATTCCGTGAGCTCCATCCTCCCATCCGAAGAGTTGGACTGGAACAGCTCCAGTAACTCCTCCATCTGGTTGCTATATATGCGAGTGCTGACCATCGGTGATACCAACAACTGTGTACATATGAGAGTATGTGGAGTGTGTGTGAGAGAGAGAGAGAGAGAGAGAGAGAGAGAGTATAATAGAATGTATACATCTATGTGCATGTGCATTGTTTCTACTATTATTTATCATGAAAATGGATATATGTTTGGTCATTACATAAATGTCAAACGTATTTTTACCGAGTAGAAGTCAGTGTACTCCAGAATGCCATCTCTGTCAACGTCAGCAGTCTCAAAGAAATCAACAATGGAGTCCTCAAATACATCATCCTGAAGTACAGTCAAGAAGAAAGTAAGGCATGCAACGACTGAAATACGATTAGCATGGCAGACCGCATGAACACACACTGCGGTATAGTTCCTTGAATAGCAAGGACTTTCTGTTTTTCATGTGCGATACTACACAACTGCATGTTCATATGTGTATAGAGGCTAAAGGTACAGGAGGTATACACTTGGACAAGTGAGGCAGCTATAGCTATAGCGGTCACAGGCTCTTACTCAGCTTTTTATTGGACTGCAAGTGACAAAAAGCTGGATGAGAGCCTGGGACCGGACTAAGGCAGCTAAGCTCTGGAACCATGCTATTAGGCTGTATGCTACTTCGTAGGCTCAGTACACTCTCTGCTAACCTTGAGTGCTGGTCGGAAGTCCTCCGGTCGAGAGAACTGCATGACCCCGGAGAACTTGTTGAAGTAGCACATGCCACCTTCAGGGAGACAGATCTGACACCACTGCTCTTCAGTGTAGGCTCCATACTGCTGCTGCACAGGGGGAGAGAGAGGCTGCATACGTGAAGTGGCTGAGGAGTTACGAATAAGAACAAACACTTACATTTGCAACATATAAAGAAATGTACATAGCTACATACATGTAGTGAAGAGTGTGCATTTTACTTTGACCCCTACAGCATGTTTTTGGTTGTTGTTTTTTTTTGGCGTTCATGCTCTCTGGGAGTTGTCCCAAATATATGATAGCAGTAGAAAATCTGTCGTGGTTGGGGTTGAAGAGCTTTATGCTCTTAAAACTTTAATAGCAGGTATTATGTGTGACAACTAGGAACAGTATAATATTTAGTAATAAATTTAGGATATGATCATTAAGTATGATACGCAATCTGTGTTTTCTCTTGAAGCTCAGCGTTCATATGCATACTGATGCAAGCTCAACAGTCACACCTAAGACTCTATATAGTATCTGCATGCAATGTGTATCATAACAACAACTCGATCAGTGCACTTGGCCAGTGTACTCACAATGGCCTGCTGTGCTCTCTCATGGTAGATACTGAGAAACAGGTCTGGAAGCTGCGAAGCCACCTGGGAATACGGCACCCAGCCATTGCCGTAGACGTCAGCCTGCCCTGCAATGTAGAGCAGTTCTTTCTCATCCATTTGGAGGCCCAGGTCTCGGGAGTTGAGGACTTGGATGAAGTCATCAGTTGAGATGTAGCCCGACTGGGTGATATCAATACTGTGTGTGTGTATGTGGTGTGTGTGTGTGTGTGTGTGTGTGTGTGTGTGTGTGTGTGTGTGTGTGTGTGTGTGTGTGTGTGTGTGTGTGTGTGTGTGTGTGTGTATGCCAATATGATGTGTGTGTGTAATTATGTGTACGCACATAAATATGAAAGTATGCAGTGTGAAACATTTATCAGATTATGCACATTCTCATTCCCAGTCTCCACATCTTTCAGAACAAACACATTGTGTGGAGAAATGCAGTTGAGCCTAGCTAGGAATGAAGCTGATAAAACACACACACACACAGTACGGCAGCTGTGTGCAGCTAGCTACCTTGCTGCAGATTCCACCAGGATCCGGGCCAGTTCCAGCACGCCTTGCTCGGGCGTCAACACGATGAACTCCTCCTGCCGAGGGGGAGCCCCCTCCTTCTTCACCCCAGGCGCTGCTTGCTGAGCGGGCTTCACCTCTGCTTTCTTGGGTAGCTTCTCAGCATCCGATTCAACTTTCACCTTTGTGACAGTCTCTTCTTTGCTGCCACGATCTTTGACCTCTGTTTCCCCATCTCTCAGCCTTGCCATATCCTCTGGTTCAGTAGCAGTCTCGGTTTCGGAAGGGGGCACTGTGTCGCCACCATCATCATGTTGGGCGTCTTTCTCTAGCATCTTTTTTACTCTGCCATTCGCTTCCTGCAGGAAGAAGCATCACTGAAACCTATAGTTCCTTGTATAGCTTGGAGCATGGACAGCTATGTTCTAACTAAGCCGAGGTGGAGTCAAGGTCTAGTTAGAACATGGAGCTGCCCATGCATGCTCTAAGTCATCCAATATATGCACATTTTCAGCTTCCTATGCTCAACGGTATTCTTACTATGCTCTATGAACTATACTCTGTCGCTGTAGTGCCAGTAATACTACACATCTTTAGTATATGTTACTATAGTAACAAGTGTATGGAATAATTTTCATAGAGTATATAGTAAGAATCCCATAGAGCATAAGAAGCTGAAGATGTGCATATACTAAATAGCTCAGAGCATGGGCAGCTCTATGTTCTAACTAGACCTAGGCTTCGCCTCGGCCTAGTTAGAACATAGCTGCCCATGCTCTAAGCTATACTTGGTATATATATGCTACTGTGGAAAATCTTTTCTAATCTGTTATTCCCTCATAGAAAAGTTAGATCATAGTAACATATACCAAGCGCGCAATGTCCTATATAGTCCGTATGGAGTGTATGCATGGTGCTTGATAGTGTACCCTTACTTTTTTGTGGCTTGTACCACACTTATCTAGCTACATGTACGTACATGTACATAGCTAATTAACAAGTTACCCTCTCTGGATCTTGGCGAGGAGATGTTTCAACTTGCGGCTTCCCTTCTGAAGTAGCCTCTTTTGTCCCAGACACCACTGCTGGGAGCTCCAGCACACTCTCCCTGTCAGTCTTTCCAGTAAGAGGGGTGGATTGTGACAGTTGCTGGGGAGGAAAAGACTACACATTATGTTTCCGTGTGTGTGTGTGTGTGTGTATGTGTGTGTGTGTGTGTGTGTGTGTGTGTGTGTGTGTGTGTGTGTGTGTGTGTGTGTGTGTGTGTGTGTGTGTGTGTGTGTGTGTGTGTGTGTGTGTGTGTGTGTGTGCGTGTGTGTGTGTGTGCATGTGTGTGTGTGTGTGTGCATGTGCAGGTGCATGCACGTGTGTGTGTGTGTAAAACAGAGAGCGAAAGGGAGAAGAATAGGTTGGAAAAATTCTCTCTCACTTCAGTAAGACAGTGCGCTGATCATGACATGCATACCAATAGCTTTCGTTCAGAACACGTGTGTACAGATATAGAGCTCAGGAATTTTGAACACAGCTGAAAAAATGCTTCGAGGGAAGGCCTGGGTATGAAGCTGGTAATATTATGCTGTTAGGAGGTAACTGTAAGAATAGTGGACTGTAACAGTTGCAATCATGCATCACCGATGTCTATAATAATGTGAGAAGGCCTATTGAGAGCCTGGAGATGATGAGCAGGTTTGCACACCTCTGAGAGCCACTTCTGTTTTCTCATTTTTGACCAGTGCCTGTGTTCCATAATTATCATTCTGTGTGAGTGTGTGTGTGTGTGAGTGTGTGTGTGTGTGTGTGTGTGTGTGTGTGTGTATGTGTGTGTGTGTGTGTGTGTGTGTGTGTGTGCATATGTGTGCATGTGTGTGTAAACACGCTTTGATAATCAACTGTAGATCCCCCTCCCCCTCAGTCAATCCAATTGCCATCCTGCTGGTCAGATGCATTAAATACCGTAACTTTAAGTTTTCAACCTGTTGTGGATCCTGTCTGCATCTCTGTGCCACTGTGCAACCTGGTGGGCAGGCAAGAAACCATTATAAAGACGATCGATACAAGTAAAGATGATACTCACTACACAATAATGCTACCTAAGTGTTAAGTTTTAAGCAATTTGGCATAAAAGAGTGGGCACAGAAGGATGAAACTTATACCATGTGATCCTTGGGAGGAAACTAAAAAAAAAATTGTGGTGTGAGGAGTTATGGCCAGAATAACGTTCACCAACATTCCAACACTTTCAGTGGTCTAGCAGTGAATGCCTTGAACAGGAGAACAGATATTTCCAGTTCAAATCCCTCATGTGCCCTTGTATTTTTTCCTAGCTCTTTTTGCTTAGAACACTGACAAGGACAGCTAGCATATTACTTACAACTTTTCTGTTACAGAAATCAAAGTCAAATTCACGACCCCATATCAAATGTTTGAGGTTGAATATCACATTCCATGCATATTACTTACGGTTACAGAAATTTAAATCACATTCAAGACCCCATATCCACACGTTTGAGACCAAATATCACATTCCATGCGGGCCTCACCCTGCCGTACTGCCTCTCATAGACTGCTCTCTCAGTGAACTCCTGCTCTGCTCTGGCGGCATTCCTGCGGGCCTGCTCCAGCAGCTGGGTCTCTTCCCGGGCTTTCTGCAGCTTGCGATGCCTCTCCCTCTTCTGGAGCAGGACTTCAGTGTATTGCTCCTTAGTAGTACAAGCGAAAATGGAGTTAGTGGAGTGACAGGTTTGATAGGTAATGTACAAATATTTGCTGATAGATGCTCGAGATGCAGAGCTTACACAACTCATGATTGTATTGTGCAAAAATTGATACGTACACATGTACTTGCACACAGATTATGTATATCACAAGCACACAAACACATATATACATACACACACACACACACACACACACACATACACACACACACACACACCTGCTCTGCTCGCACAGCCTTCTCCAACTTCAACTTCCTCACTCTCTCCTCTCTCTCCCTCCTCTCGGCTTGCTGAGCCAGGCTCTTCTGGTAGGCTCGTGGCAGATCAATCTGACGCTGCAGCTTCTCAAGACGCTGGGTCTCTCGCTCCTCCAGACGCTGGGAGAGAAGGAAGATGGTATCTCTGATTGAAACACACAGCAGCGGAGCAGCAGATAATAACATCTGATTCCTACTTTTCTTACTGCTTCACTGCTTGTTTGTCTTAATTAACAAGAAGTTACAAAACTGCAAAAAAAAAAGGTTGCAAAACTTCATACGGACTGCAAAAAGCTACAAAATATTTTTTGCGTGTGGACTGAAAAAAAAAGGCAAGAAACACGTTGTGTGGGCTTCAGTGATGCTACGTCATTGTGTGTGCCACCAACAAACCTATATAGTCTCGCGAGCCAACCCACTTTGATCCTCAGCACCGATCGTTTTCAGCGTACCACATACTAATTGGCAATTAATTTGGCGCTGCGGAAATTAAGAAGGCTGGTTCACGGGACTACAACGAACCATGATGAGTTGTTCCTTCCTCTCCAGCAGCTCATGGGCCCGAATCTTCTGTCGTTGCTCTCTCGTGCTGGCCACCACACGGAGATCATCTGTAATCTGTATAGGGGGCACGATCCAATGAACTATAGAGCCTTCATTCTCTTTAGCCATTCATTGTATGTATCTCTAGAAAGCCTAGCAATCTTTCAGAGAAGTAGAAGAAAGTTAAAAGGTGCATGCCCCTAGGCCTACCAGTATACAAGTGCATGATACATTTCACAAAGCAACTTTTAGAAGGAGAGTTGACCATCATTTAATACACACAACTCACCTCTGCCCATTGTACACTCTTATTTTGTACCAAAGTGTTAAAAACACCAGAGAGAGGAGCTCTCACACTGGCATCTTGCTAGCTGCAGTAGTAAATCTTTGCTACTGTACATTCTCATATTTAATGAATAAATTATGGCTTACCAGACCCAAGTTCATTAAGCGGCTTCTTATTTTTCTGTTGTTCAAGAATAGTTTTCTGCAGTGCGGATCATGAAGACTGTGTGTGTGTGTATGTGTGTGTGTGTGTGTGTGTGTGTGTGTGTGTGTGTGTGTTAAACTGAGATGACTCAAACAAGCACATGTATTACCCCCAACAGTGTACTTCCTCCATGAATACAAGTATACTGGCCAGACTAGCAGTCATGAATAATAACAGTGAAATGTGTACACTACAGATGATGAATATCACATGAACCAATTGGGCCAGTATGTAATTGCCGCTTTTCAAGCAATAATTGGGCATAGGAGCCTGAGAAATGGCATGATGATAACTATGTCGGCAAAAAGTGTTTTTAATATCTAGTATAGTATACTTGATCTTCAGGGACTGTATAACACTGATATGGTTCCATTGGACGAAAGTACTTTCACAACAGTTACTCTGAGGGCAGCACTGAGAGTTACGATGACCACCTCTTAATAGCTATGCACTGTATGCATAGAGTTAATTAACTGCAACAATTACTGTTTCTGTAGCTGCATACACACCTGTTGTAGCCGAGGGTGTGGAGTGGGCTGGTGAACTTGGGCGTGTTCCTCCCGAGCAGTAGCTTGCCCTCCTTGTCGAAGACATCATCAAACATGGCCGGGTCATGATAGACGCTGTGTGGCACATCCTGCCTGGGAGTCCCTCTGTGGCAAAAACAAAGAACAATAAATATTTTTCATCCTTGGTGTATTGTGCCAAAAGCTGCATGTGTAGTTAATGCATGGCTTTTTAAAAAAGCATAGTTGACCGCAGTTACATGTAGCTACTAGTAAGGATGTACTGCATGGGTACAATGATAGCTATAAACTAAATTGGATTGACTAATTCCAGTCTTAGAGTCCCTAATCTCCTAATCTCATTCCTAGTTAATTTTAGCTTTCCCGCATTAATTTTACCCGTGCGCTCGCACAATCTACCCAGGCACAGACCTGGGTGTGCCTGGATGTGCCAGGGCCACTGGACTCTGATCTCCTAGTCTAAATGTGATTAACGTTGGTTGATATCTTTCTGTGGACTGTAGTTTGTTAAGCATGCACTCAACCTAAAGTAATCAGATACGTACATGTACTATATATTGCTTAATAGTCTCAGCGAATACACACATGCATAAAGAAACAGAAATCCTATCTTACACAAAGGCCGAGTAGTGTGGCTCTGAGAGTGTTCTCCTGTGGCGATCTCCTTTGTGCCGGGGAGAGTGGGGCTGAATGGCCCCAGGGCTCGTCACTCGAACATGGGACGCCCTAAAAACAGTGATACAGACACCACATGGTTCCAACACACCATACGTTACTCGTGGCATTATATTCGATGGTAATAGACACTGGATCCAAAGCTCAAGACAGGCATCAAAAGTATGCACACAGGGGTAGCCTGTATTAAACTATTCTGTTCTCAGGGCACTTTTATGGGGGTGTTAACACAGAGGTGAGCCTGTAGCCACAGCTATTCAATGGTGCAGCAACGGTCTAGTCTCAGACAGCTATAGTCAGTCTGGCAGGCGCAGGGTGCTCTCATTAGGCAGGCGCCCGAACTATATCCCAAATAACTGGTCGTGCACGATTTTGTACCGCATAATAATTATCGCGATAGACAGCACTAGTAAACACGTATTCTGGCAACGAATGCCCTCGGGACTTACGGCAGACGAGGTAGAGAGACGCCTTCAGTTCTACTCATCTCCGGCTCCTTAGACTACTTTACAGATCTGGGTCACTTCCATGGTAACTTGTGTCCGGGAACGCCCACTATTGATGGTGGGAGGGGCTGCGGCATCCCAGGCTGCAGCGCAGGCCGGCGCCTGCCGGCCCATATCTCAAAAATAATTTTTGGCGCGAATTTGTCGCTTACGTCATGCGATTCATAACGGCCGGCCGCCAGCCCTCAACGCGATACCAACTGGCGGCCATGGTAACGTCTTCGAGATCGCAATGGCGCACCCCAGAGTCAGTGTCGTAGCTGCTGCGTTGATCACAATACTACTAGTACTGCAGCCACACAGTTGCCAGAGGTAACGTACAACCCATATAAAGCTAGCATAGTCATAGTGTGTATATGAGCGCAAGTGTTCAGTCCACCATGCATAGATAGTAGTGTGCATACGAGTCCACCCTACAGGGCGTCCGGTTAGGTATCGCATCAACATTTCTCATTGTCATAGTTAGAACATTGTTATACTTGTTTATTCAATTTCCGTTAGAGACGTACTGTTAGCATTCACTTATTTTTAGGGTTTGAGTTACTAGGTTAGGGTTGGGTTAATAGAGTTTGGTTAGGGGCTAGGAAGCTAATCGTTGGGTTTAGCACTGGCTACAGAGCTTCATTTTCAAGCTATTCACTAGTTCACGATCGAGTGTGCATGTGCATGCATTCCCTATATAAATGTACATGCTAACGTAATGTCTCTAACGGCTTGTGTTTATTCTACAGCTACAATCCTACTGAGGGAGTTCACATCAACCTGGGAAACAGAGGAGTCCCAAGCCACGGCGTTTTGAACCAAGCTGACATAGGAACGGCAGAAGATAGCTTCCTACACTGCCGCTCTGACAGTCCACGAGCGGACATTGGAACATGGTTTTATCCCAATGGAAGCGAGATCAGTTTCGAGAGCGAGGGAGAGATACTCTATCAGGAGAGAGGGGTCGGTGTGGTGAGTCTGTATTCCACGAGCAACACCAGTATTCCGGAGGGCGTCTATAGTTGCGTAATGCCAGCAGAAGATGGAGAAATACATTCAGCATATGTTGGAATATATGCTGAAGATTCAGGTATCTCAGCTTAACTCATGATTTACTGAAACTAACTGTAGGCTTGCCTACAAATTGATGTAGATGCACAACTTCTAACTATTAGGTGCTCCGGTCATTTTAGAAGAAATATCCTTCCTTGCACTGACCACTTGGGACGCTGCCACTCCAGTGTTTACCCTGACCTTGACATCAAGTGGGGGGCCCGCCCCATTAGTCGTTTGGACTAGAGACTGTGTTCCGTTTCAAAGTGACAGCACACATGTCCAATCAATGACACTGCTGGACCCGGAAAGTGCTACCTATCGGCATTCTCTGAGGGTGACCGATGAAACCAGCGGTGTTTACAGGTGTATTGTTATCAACTGGATGGGGTGTGCCAGTGCAGCCATAAATTTCACTAGTATTCAGTTGATGGAGAACGAAATGTCACCAGAAGTAACTAGCAGATGTGAGTAGCTGTTTGTTAAGTTTTGTTTACGTAAATAAATGATTAAAAGCTATGTATTTGGAATAAAAAAAAGCAAGGAACGCGTAGGCAATACAACACAAGCAGGACAACATTTCTCCAGAAAAGGAAATACTAATAAAGGACTAAAGTAGAGCACAACAATGATTTTTACTTTTAACCTTTTTACCAGTATAGGCCACTTTACTGCCCAAAGAAATAAAACAAAAGCCCATACTTTATACTAACGCCTTATATAAAAACACCATATAAATTTATATGGGCCTTATGGAAGCAGGTCTCTACTGGTGAAAGGGTTAAAGGAGTGACTGTGCCATACTTTATACTAATTAACGCCTAATATAAAAACACCATATAAATTTATATGGGCCTTATGGAAGCAGGTCTCTACCGGTTCATGAAAGGGTTAAAGGAGTGACTGTTAATTGTTGTTGCTGTTTACTGTATTGACTGAGAACCAATCTTATATTTTTAATTAGGTGCTTGGATGACATTCGATGAAAGACTAGTGTATAACAACAGTATCGTAAACAGGTACGACATATACACCCCAGACAGAGTTTCTCTGCAGTGCTGGACAGACGACAACACCACGACCAGTTGGTACTATCCCGATGGTACAGAGGTTCCCATCAATTCACCAACGGCTTTCTTTCAAACAAGTGGTGATAGAGTCAGCATCTTGAGCAGACACGGAGGTGGTGTGGATGGAGTATATAGCTGTGTGGTACCAGGGCAGGATGGAGATGAACACACACTGTATATTGGTATCTACGGCAGTCCAGGTAAAAAATCGTGTGTTTGTAATGTATGCAATTATTCTGTGGAGTATCTCTACCATGAATGCCCGCAGCAGCAGACTTTACATCATTTATATGCACTGTTAATTATATAACATAAATTCCAAACTCTATCTGCAGTGCATGAAATAAATACACCATTTTCTCATATGCACTGTTTTACACATAATTATAATTATGATGAATTTTGAATGTATTCCGCTTTAATCAATATCCAGGTACTGTGGGTACACCATTCATAACTGATATTCAGTTTCAGCAACTGGACAATGAGACGGTAGTTCTAAATTGCTCTTCAACGGGAGGTCCGGCGTCTGAAACATTTTGGACAAGAAACTGCATCCAGATCCAAAGCGACGAGAGTCACATCTTTTCCAAAGTACTGGTCGACAGTGAATCAGCTACGTATGAGAATACACTCCAAATCACCGGTGAATGTGTTGGGTTGTATCAGTGCATCGTGACGAACCCCAGGGGAGCAGCAATAGCAAACTACTCTTGCGGAGGGAATGATGCTCATGATGCTGCTTGCAATAGTTGAGTACCTTTTTTGTCATTCGTGATCATTGCCCTTGCTTTCAATCCTGCAGCTAGCTAACATGTATGAATGGAAACGTTGTTTTTTATATATATAGCAGTGCTTTTCATCACATTTCACTATCAAATCTCTTCCAACGCAGGCGTCTGGATTACACACAATGACAGAGTACTCCCTAACAACAGCATTGTAAACCTGGAAGATATTAACTTTCAGGGCAAAGGGACTTTGAAGTGCTGGACTAGCTGGTATTATTGCTGCAATGCCGCTTTCACTCTCGATAACGAGTTCATCGGACACTGGTATCTTCCCAGTGGAGAGTCAGTAGGCTTTAAGAGTGACTACATCTACTCTGGAATTGACATTTACCGCTCAAGAATTCACCAGGTGGTCTTACTGCACAGGAAGGAAGGAGGAACGGAAGGCATCTTCCACTGTTCCATTCCAAATGAGAATGGAGAAAATATCGACCTGTACGTGGGAATATATAAATCTTCAACTCCTGCTGGTAATGATCACAATTTTTTTATACACACTTACACCCTTTCTTCCACCCATACTAATGTTTGTGCTTTCCTTCTAAACGTATATTCACTCTTATAGGTATTCCTCTCGGAGTTGGGGTACCCCAGTTTGAAGTGCTAACTGAGACAGATGCTGAGAATCCTGTATTTTCTCTGACGTGCATCTCTATTGGAGGACCTCCCACTTCCGTGAGCTGGACCAGAGATGGAGCTGGTATCCCAGATTCTGAGGAGGGAGGGAGCTACGTCACCTCTCAGACGTGTATTGACACTGTCACTGCGACGTATTATAACCAACTGTGGATACACGGGAGATTGGAGGGTTTATATGAGTGCCTAGTTTCCAATGAAAAAGGAACGTCTCCGACCATTGTTAGCTACTTGATGAAAGGTGAAGGACACACGTGTTCAGTGTAAACTTAGGAAATGTGTGCAGCCTAGATTGTAACTTGTAAATAATTGAACAGAATTCTTTATTTCTTTTCAGCTCCTACTGCACCTGCTATCTTAACTGCATCACCAGCAGAAACATCAGTGGATATATCTTGGAGCAGCCAGCCAATGAATCACAGCGATTACAGCATCATTGATTTTTATGAGGTCCATGCCATCCCAGCGGAAGGATCGTGCACTGAGTTAAACACGAGCCACGTAGTGGTGGTTGTGGATGGTAGAAGCACAGATTGCACAGTAACGTCTTTGGAAGAAAATACCACATACATCTTTACTGTAGTAGCAGTCAATGGCATTGGTAGATCTAACTATAGTGGGGAGCAGCACGTCACGACATTACCTTCAGGTATGAATGGAGTGTTTTCAGTACACATATTACCTATGTTTACTCAAATGTCTTCATTTACCTGTACAATAATATTCAATGGGAGTTTATACCGTGTATGTATTCAGAGAATAGGACTCCTGGAGCTACAGTTATGAAATCACAATGATATACTGGTGTAATGCTTGTCCCTTACTTTGTGGGGCTTTACTATGTACTACTACTATTAGAGTGTTTGGCTTCCGTTAGTAATGCTTTATTTGTACAACAGTCACAGGATCTAGCCTCAAACCTTGTCCTTCCCAGCTCTCGCAAAAAAAATGTCAACGCCCAAGAGCAGTGTTCGTCTTTTTTTTTTTTTGTGCGTGCGGGGAAGACCTTGGTTCAAGGCTACCACAGATCATGCTTTATGCAATCTTAGTGATACAACTGTCTCTTATTTTATAGTTCCTTCCGGTGCTCCTGAAGCTGTGACAAGCACAGCCACATCTTCAACCAGCATTCTTATCCAATGGCAACCAGTGCGCTGCATACATCGCAACAGCGATATAGCAAGCTACCTATTGCAGATTGATAGCGCTTCCACAACAGAGTCTGCGAATAGCCACAATCAGGACTATGAGTTTACTGGCCTGAATACCTACACCAACTACTCTATCAAAGTGGCAGCGGAGAATGTTTATGGAGATACTGGTCCATTTAGTGAGAGTACGACAACAGAGACACCCGAAGATGGTGAGACTGCTTTTAGCGGTGATATGATCACTGCTTAGGTATATACGTATAACCCTTATCCACTCCCACTGCTAAATTAATGAAACCGTCATCATGAGAAACCATTAATCACAGACTCAATTTGTTAATCATCAGACTACAATGCTTTGTGTATAATTTTGGGTGTTGTTTTGAATATTAGCCTCGTACCCAACCGCCCACACTGAAAATTATACAAAATTTCAATGAATTTATAGGTATATATCTAAGTATAAATTGTGTCAATGACTTTACTTAATCAACATAATGAATAACAACAATTATCTATGTCTATATATATATATATATCATTCAGTCCCAGGGCCTGTACATCTCCTATCAGCTACTCCTCTACTGACGGCAATACAAATCACATGGCTTACACCTCGTGTGCAGAATGGTGTCATTATTACATATGAGGTCATGTATGAAGGACCACAGGAGAGTGAATCAGTGAACACCACCGAACTATCATTTGCACTGACCGACCTTGAACCAAACAGTAGCTACGTCTTTACTGTCAGTGGATACACTCGGGCAGGACGTGGTGATAATGTAACAGTGAACAGCACACCAATTGACCACAGTAAGCTACCATGCATGCAACAATACTTAAATATTAGAGAGAGTTCCATACCCCATGCATGCAGTCTCTATCCAATTATACATCTGTGTTCAGTGCTGCATATAGGACAATCAAGAGGGTATACTATTGGTGTTAATGGGTTACATATTAGGCGTCGTTCCATACCCCATGCATGTTCAGTGTTACATATAGGACAACCAAGGGGGTATACTATCGGCGGTGTTAATGGGTTTTAATTAAATATTAGGAACAGTTCTATATATCTCATGTATGTGTGCAGTCTCTATCCCATTATACATCAGTGTAGCCTCATTCCCAGGCTCTACTGACCAGCTTTTTTTGCACGTAGTAAAATAAGCGGTCAGAGAAAAAAAGCTGGTCATTAGAGCCGGGGAACGAGGCTACATCAGTGTTCAGTGCTACATATATGACACAGTAATAAAACGTAGTCTAGTGTGCTACTGTAGTAAATGGCATAATGAACTTCTTCCTCACAGTTGTGGTTGAGAACGTACAAACAGAACAGATAGATGAACACTCCATTTTAGTGATATGGAATGAGCTGGATATACCAGGTTCAACCGTTGTGAACTACACAGTCTACTACAGCAGTTTATCAGTCACGGTAACCACGAGGACCACAACTGTACCTGACGACTCCACTCAGGAGTTCCCACCAAATGTCACTCATGGCATTTTTCGAGAACTGGACTCAAACCACAGGTATCAGTTTCAGGTGACTGCAACTGTGGAGGTTGCTGGCTACATTGTGGAAAGCAAGAAGTCCGTGGTGACAGACTATTCAGTGGTAACTATCGCCCCAGTTCCTCCATCTGCTAACACTATTTGCCTCAAGCCAGCAAGTCTCGGAGGAGTAGTTGTCGGCATCTTTGCCTTCACTACCTTCATTTTCCTAGTAGCCTTCCTGATTGTTACCTGCATTGTGAAGCGAGGAAAAGGTAAAGTATATAACACTGTAGCTGCATGAAATTAAATGTGACATTATATTCCAGGACTCGTTCCAGCAGAAGGCTTGGTTTAACATCTTACAACAGAATTATGTATCATCAGTATAAAAGCTAGGTGTGAGCGCTTGATCCAGCCCTGTTGTATAACCTCGTGTAAGCAATAATGCCATGCAGTGCCCTGGGGTCCAGGGTCTAAGTTAAGCCCTAAGTAAGGTTTTCTACGGTGGCCGACAGAGTCATTTCTCGTTCATCCTCACTGTTCACTGCTAAGCGATTTGACCCCGGGGGGCGCTAAGCGATTCGACCTCACTGTTCACCGCTCACTGCTCACCGCTTACGGCTCATCGCTAAGCGATTCGTCTCCAAACTGATTCACTACGAAAGTGAATCCACCCTGAGCCTTGATTAGTGATTAAATAAAGGAGCTGAACGAACGGGCTTAATTAGCAAGCCACGTACGAATACCACCCGTGGAGGCCTAGCGTGTCTGTGATTCTGACTATGGAAGATATAGGGTAGCTAGCGCAATAGACAGCCACAATCATGCAGGAGTTAAACTCGCATCATGAACGGTGAACAGTGTGGGTCGAATCGCTTAGCGGGGAACCGTAAGCGGTGAACAGTGTGGGTCGAATCGCTTAGCGGTGAACCGTAAACGGTGAACAGTGATGGTCGAATTGCTTAGCCGTGAAGAGTGAATGGTGAGGATCGAATCGCTTAGCGGTGAACAGTGAGGGTCCCCCTCGACCCTCACTGTTCACCGCTAAGTGATTCGACCCACACTGTTCACCGTTCATGATGCAAGTTTAACTACATAATAATGCTATCAATCCTGCATGATTGTGGCTGTCTATTGCGCTAGCTACCTTATATCTTGTTCACTGTTCACTGCTATGCGATTCCACCCTAAGCGATTGGAGCCTCACCGCTAATTGATTCGGCCCTAAGACTCACCACTCGCCGCTCACAGCTAAGCGATTCGACCCTAAGCGATTCATGAGCATTATTCAAAGGCAGCCTTCCCCTTTAAAGGTGCCAAGAGACACATGTAGCATGCAGTAAGAATGTGCTAGAGTATACATGTAAACATACGCATGCCTAGTAGTCTAACAGCATGGAGAGAACACTACATGGGATTTTGATTCGTGACACTCACCTTTCCCGACATATCATTAAGTAGACCTGCTTCCTCTTAAGCTTTCATGGACAGCCATGCTGCGATATCTTCTAACCCTACCTCAGATACACTGCTATACAAACATGATGCGAGTTTAACTACATAATAATCCTGCATGATTGTGGCTGTCTATAGCGCTAGCTACCTTTTATCTTCCATAGTCAGAATCACAGACACACTAGGCCTCCACGGGTGGTATTCGTAGCTACGTGGCTTACTAATTAAGCCCAGCTCTCCTTTATTTAAAGGCTCAGGGTCGATTCGCTTTCGTAGTGAATCAGTTTGGAGTCGAATTGCTTAGCGGTGAGCGGTGAGCAGTGAGCGGTGAACAGTGAGGTCGAATCGCTTAGCGGTGAATAGTGAGGATGAACGAGAAATGACTCTGTCGGCCACCGTAGTTGTCACCAGGGTCTAAGTTAAGCCCTAAGGAAGGTTTTCACCACTGGGGTCCAGGGTCTAAGTTAAGCCCTAAGATTTTCACCCCCTTTTTTTTCCTTCTGGGGTAAGAACTAGGCATACTTTTTTCGTATTTTGTCTATTTTAGTCATGCAAAGTGTTCATTATTATTACTCAGTGGAAGTACAGAAGCGTCCAGTGGTCAGAAGGAGAAAACCTCCAACAGCACCGAAAACCGAGACGGAATCATAAGTAGCGCAAAAGAATTCCTTATTATTTTATTGTACACATACTGGCCTGTCAGATCTGATGAAATTCCGTTAACTATGTGACTCTTTTGACGCACTGAAGCAAAGTGGGCAGGGGAGGGCCCTTGTCATGTGCAAATGGTTGCTAAAATTCTGCAATGTTATATTGTCTGTAGCTATGTAGAACATGATGACACTGTGCTATTAGTCATGCACTTGTAAGATGATATATAGGTCTGGGGGGACACGCCCTTTCAATTTCTTTGAAAGAGAATGTTTACTGTTTTCAGCATTATATTTCTACACAAAATATAGGCATCCCAAGTGCTAAAAACACCAGAGAGAGGAGCTCTGGCTATAGGAGTCATCATGCTGGTATAGTATTACAAAATCCTTGCAGGTCAATTTGGCATTGAGGCTTGTAAAGTAGCTACATGTAGCATAACGAGAAAATCTGTTTCCTCAACTTTTATTGTGAAATGTCATCTAATGATTATGGCTTACCAGACCCAAGTTCATTAAGCGGCTTCTTATTTTTCTATTGTTCAAGAAGGGTTTTCTGCAGTGTGGATCATGTATAGCCACAGCTATTCAATGGTGCTGCAACGGTCTAGTCTCAGACAGCTATAGTCAGTCTGGCAGGCGCAGGGTGCTCTCATTAGGCAGGCGCCCGAACTATATCCCAAATAACTGGTTGTGCACGATTTTGCACCGCATAATAATTATCGCTATAGACAGTGCTAGTAAACACGTATTCTGGCAACGAATGCCCTCGGGACTTACGGTAGACGAGGTAGAGAGACGCCTTCAGTTCTACTCATCCCGGCTCCTTAGACTTTACAGATCTGGGTCACTTCCATGGTAACTTGGGTCCGGGAACGCCCACTATTGATGGTGGGAGGGGCTGCGGCATGCCAGGCCGGCCGGTCCATAATTCATATCTCAAAAAAAAAAATTGGCGCGAATTTGTCGCTTACGTCATGCGATTCATAACGGCCGGCCAGCCGCGCTCAACGATATCGATACCAACTGGCGGCCATGGTAACGTCTTCGAGAGCGCAATGGAGCACCCCAGAGTCAGTGTCGTAGCTGCTGCGTTGATCACAATACTACTAGTACTGCAGCCACACAGTTGCCAGAGGTAACGTACAACCCATATAAAGCTAGCATAGTCATAGTGTGTATGAGCGCAAGTGTTCAGTCCACCATGCATAGATAGTAGTGTGCATACGAGTCCACCCTACAGGGCGTCCGGTTAGGTATCGCATCAACAATTCTCATTGTCATAGTTAGAACATTGTTATACTTGTTTATTCAATTTCCGTTAGAGACAGTACGTTAGCATTCACTTATTTTTAGGGTTTGAGTTACTACATGTAGGTTAGGGTTAGGGTTGGGTTAATAGAGTTTGGTTAGAGGCTAGGAAGCTAATCGTTGGGTTTAGCACTGGCTACAGAGCTTCATTTTCAAGCTATTCACTAGTTCACGAGTGTACATGTGCATGCATTCCCTATACAAATGTACATGTACATGCTAACGTAATGTCTCTAACGGCTTGTGTTTATTCTACAGCTACAATCCTACTGAGGGAGTTCATATCAACCTGGAAAGCAGAGGAGTCCCAAACCACGGCGTTTTGAACCAAGCTGACATAGGAACGGCAGAAGATAGCATCCTACACTGCCGCTCTGACAGTCCACGAGCGGACATTGGAACATGGTTTTATCCCAATGGAAGCGAGATCAGTTTCGAGAGCGAGGGAGAGATACTCTATCAGGAGAGAGGGGTTGGTGTGGTGAGTCTGTATTCCACGAGCAACACCAGTATTCCGGAGGGCGTCTATAGTTGCGTAATGCCAGCAGAAGATGGAGAAATACATTCAGCATATGTTGGAATATATGCTGAAGATTCAGGTATCTCAGCTTAACTCATGAGTTCTTAACCTTTGAATTAGGGCCTCTCTTTTACCCTGCCTTTACTGAAACTAACTGTAGGCTTGCTTGTAAATTAATGTAGATGCACAACTTCTAACTATTAGGTGCTCCGGTCATTTTAGAAGAAATATCCTTCCTTGCACTGACCACTATGGACGCTGCCACTCCAGTGTTTACCCTGACCTTGACATCAAGTGGGGGGCCCGCCCCATTAGTCGTTTGGACTAGAGACTGTGTTCCGTTTCAAAGTGACAGCACACATGTCCAATCAATGACACTGCTGGACCCGGAAAGTGCTACCTATCGGCATTCTCTGAGGGTGACCGATGAAACCAGCGGTGTTTACAGGTGTATTGTTATCAACTGGATGGGGTGTGCCAGTGCAGCCATAAATTTCACTAGTATTCAGTTGATGGAGAACGAAATGTCACCAGAAGTAACTAGCAGATGTGAGTAGCTGTTTGTTAAGTTTTGTTTACGTAAATAAATGATTAAAAGCTATGTATTTGGAATAAAAAAAAGCAAGGAACGCGTAGGCAATACAACACAAGCAGGACAACATTTCTCCAGAAAAGGAAATACTAATAAAGGACTAAAGTAGAGCACAACAATGATTTTTACTTTTAACCTTTTTACCAGTATAGGCCACTTTACTGCCCAAAGAAATAAAACAAAAGCCCATACTTTATACTAACGCCTTATATAAAAACACCATATAAATTTATATGGGCCTTATGGAAGCAGGTCTCTACTGGTGAAAGGGTTAAAGGAGTGACTGTGCCATACTTTATACTAATTAACGCCTAATATAAAAACACCATATAAATTTATATGGGCCTTATGGAAGCAGGTCTCTACCGGTTCATGAAAGGGTTAAAGGAGTGACTGTTAATTGTTGTTGCTGTTTACTGTATTGACTGAGAACCAATCTTATATTTTTAATTAGGTGCTTGGATGACATTCGATGAAAGACTAGTGTATAACAACAGTATCGTAAACAGGTACGACATATACACCCCAGACAGAGTTTCTCTGCAGTGCTGGACAGACGACAACACCACGACCAGTTGGTACTATCCCGATGGTACAGAGGTTCCCATCAATTCACCAACGGCTTTCTTTCAAACAAGTGGTGATAGAGTCAGCATCTTGAGCAGACACGGAGGTGGTGTGGATGGAGTATATAGCTGTGTGGTACCAGGGCAGGATGGAGATGAACACACACTGTATATTGGTATCTACGGCAGTCCAGGTAAAAAATCGTGTGTTTGTAATGTATGCAATTATTCTGTGGAGTATCTCTACCATGAATGCCCGCAGCAGCAGACTTTACATCATTTATATGCACTGTTAATTATATAACATAAATTCCAAACTCTATCTGCAGTGCATGAAATAAATACACCATTTTCTCATATGCACTGTTTTACACATAATTATAATTATGATGAATTTTGAATGTATTCCGCTTTAATCAATATCCAGGTACTGTGGGTACACCATTCATAACTGATATTCAGTTTCAGCAACTGGACAATGAGACGGTAGTTCTAAATTGCTCTTCAACGGGAGGTCCGGCGTCTGAAACATTTTGGACAAGAAACTGCATCCAGATCCAAAGCGACGAGAGTCACATCTTTTCCAAAGTACTGGTCGACAGTGAATCAGCTACGTATGAGAATACACTCCAAATCACCGGTGAATGTGTTGGGTTGTATCAGTGCATCGTGACGAACCCCAGGGGAGCAGCAATAGCAAACTACTCTTGCGGAGGGAATGATGCTCATGATGCTGCTTGCAATAGTTGAGTACCTTTTTTGTCATTCGTGATCATTGCCCTTGCTTTCAATCCTGCAGCTAGCTAACATGTATGAATGGAAACGTTGTTTTTTATATATATAGCAGTGCTTTTCATCACATTTCACTATCAAATCTCTTCCAACGCAGGCGTCTGGATTACACACAATGACAGAGTACTCCCTAACAACAGCATTGTAAACCTGGAAGATATTAACTTTCAGGGCAAAGGGACTTTGAAGTGCTGGACTAGCTGGTATTATTGCTGCAATGCCGCTTTCACTCTCGATAACGAGTTCATCGGACACTGGTATCTTCCCAGTGGAGAGTCAGTAGGCTTTAAGAGTGACTACATCTACTCTGGAATTGACATTTACCGCTCAAGAATTCACCAGGTGGTCTTACTGCACAGGAAGGAAGGAGGAACGGAAGGCATCTTCCACTGTTCCATTCCAAATGAGAATGGAGAAAATATCGACCTGTACGTGGGAATATATAAATCTTCAACTCCTGCTGGTAATGATCACAATTTTTTTATACACACTTACACCCTTTCTTCCACCCATACTAATGTTTGTGCTTTCCTTCTAAACGTATATTCACTCTTATAGGTATTCCTCTCGGAGTTGGGGTACCCCAGTTTGAAGTGCTAACTGAGACAGATGCTGAGAATCCTGTATTTTCTCTGACGTGCATCTCTATTGGAGGACCTCCCACTTCCGTGAGCTGGACCAGAGATGGAGCTGGTATCCCAGATTCTGAGGAGGGAGGGAGCTACGTCACCTCTCAGACGTGTATTGACACTGTCACTGCGACGTATTATAACCAACTGTGGATACACGGGAGATTGGAGGGTTTATATGAGTGCCTAGTTTCCAATGAAAAAGGAACGTCTCCGACCATTGTTAGCTACTTGATGAAAGGTGAAGGACACACGTGTTCAGTGTAAACTTAGGAAATGTGTGCAGCCTAGATTGTAACTTGTAAATAATTGAACAGAATTCTTTATTTCTTTTCAGCTCCTACTGCACCTGCTATCTTAACTGCATCACCAGCAGAAACATCAGTGGATATATCTTGGAGCAGCCAGCCAATGAATCACAGCGATTACAGCATCATTGATTTTTATGAGGTCCATGCCATCCCAGCGGAAGGATCGTGCACTGAGTTAAACACGAGCCACGTAGTGGTGGTTGTGGATGGTAGAAGCACAGATTGCACAGTAACGTCTTTGGAAGAAAATACCACATACATCTTTACTGTAGTAGCAGTCAATGGCATTGGTAGATCTAACTATAGTGGGGAGCAGCACGTCACGACATTACCTTCAGGTATGAATGGAGTGTTTTCAGTACACATATTACCTATGTTTACTCAAATGTCTTCATTTACCTGTACAATAATATTCAATGGGAGTTTATACCGTGTATGTATTCAGAGAATAGGACTCCTGGAGCTACAGTTATGAAATCACAATGATATACTGGTGTAATGCTTGTCCCTTACTTTGTGGGGCTTTACTATGTACTACTACTATTAGAGTGTTTGGCTTCCGTTAGTAATGCTTTATTTGTACAACAGTCACAGGATCTAGCCTCAAACCTTGTCCTTCCCAGCTCTCGCAAAAAAAATGTCAACGCCCAAGAGCAGTGTTCGTCTTTTTTTTTTTTTGTGCGTGCGGGGAAGACCTTGGTTCAAGGCTACCACAGATCATGCTTTATGCAATCTTAGTGATACAACTGTCTCTTATTTTATAGTTCCTTCCGGTGCTCCTGAAGCTGTGACAAGCACAGCCACATCTTCAACCAGCATTCTTATCCAATGGCAACCAGTGCGCTGCATACATCGCAACAGCGATATAGCAAGCTACCTATTGCAGATTGATAGCGCTTCCACAACAGAGTCTGCGAATAGCCACAATCAGGACTATGAGTTTACTGGCCTGAATACCTACACCAACTACTCTATCAAAGTGGCAGCGGAGAATGTTTATGGAGATACTGGTCCATTTAGTGAGAGTACGACAACAGAGACACCCGAAGATGGTGAGACTGCTTTTAGCGGTGATATGATCACTGCTTAGGTATATACGTATAACCCTTATCCACTCCCACTGCTAAATTAATGAAACCGTCATCATGAGAAACCATTAATCACAGACTCAATTTGTTAATCATCAGACTACAATGCTTTGTGTATAATTTTGGGTGTTGTTTTGAATATTAGCCTCGTACCCAACCGCCCACACTGAAAATTATACAAAATTTCAATGAATTTATAGGTATATATCTAAGTATAAATTGTGTCAATGACTTTACTTAATCAACATAATGAATAACAACAATTATCTATGTCTATATATATATATATATCATTCAGTCCCAGGGCCTGTACATCTCCTATCAGCTACTCCTCTACTGACGGCAATACAAATCACATGGCTTACACCTCGTGTGCAGAATGGTGTCATTATTACATATGAGGTCATGTATGAAGGACCACAGGAGAGTGAATCAGTGAACACCACCGAACTATCATTTGCACTGACCGACCTTGAACCAAACAGTAGCTACGTCTTTACTGTCAGTGGATACACTCGGGCAGGACGTGGTGATAATGTAACAGTGAACAGCACACCAATTGACCACAGTAAGCTACCATGCATGCAACAATACTTAAATATTAGAGAGAGTTCCATACCCCATGCATGCAGTCTCTATCCAATTATACATCTGTGTTCAGTGCTGCATATAGGACAATCAAGAGGGTATACTATTGGTGTTAATGGGTTACATATTAGGCGTCGTTCCATACCCCATGCATGTTCAGTGTTACATATAGGACAACCAAGGGGGTATACTATCGGCGGTGTTAATGGGTTTTAATTAAATATTAGGAACAGTTCTATATATCTCATGTATGTGTGCAGTCTCTATCCCATTATACATCAGTGTAGCCTCATTCCCAGGCTCTACTGACCAGCTTTTTTTGCACGTAGTAAAATAAGCGGTCAGAGAAAAAAAGCTGGTCATTAGAGCCGGGGAACGAGGCTACATCAGTGTTCAGTGCTACATATATGACACAGTAATAAAACGTAGTCTAGTGTGCTACTGTAGTAAATGGCATAATGAACTTCTTCCTCACAGTTGTGGTTGAGAACGTACAAACAGAACAGATAGATGAACACTCCATTTTAGTGATATGGAATGAGCTGGATATACCAGGTTCAACCGTTGTGAACTACACAGTCTACTACAGCAGTTTATCAGTCACGGTAACCACGAGGACCACAACTGTACCTGACGACTCCACTCAGGAGTTCCCACCAAATGTCACTCATGGCATTTTTCGAGAACTGGACTCAAACCACAGGTATCAGTTTCAGGTGACTGCAACTGTGGAGGTTGCTGGCTACATTGTGGAAAGCAAGAAGTCCGTGGTGACAGACTATTCAGTGGTAACTATCGCCCCAGTTCCTCCATCTGCTAACACTATTTGCCTCAAGCCAGCAAGTCTCGGAGGAGTAGTTGTCGGCATCTTTGCCTTCACTACCTTCATTTTCCTAGTAGCCTTCCTGATTGTTACCTGCATTGTGAAGCGAGGAAAAGGTAAAGTATATAACACTGTAGCTGCATGAAATTAAATGTGACATTATATTCCAGGACTCGTTCCAGCAGAAGGCTTGGTTTAACATCTTACAACAGAATTATGTATCATCAGTATAAAAGCTAGGTGTGAGCGCTTGATCCAGCCCTGTTGTATAACCTCGTGTAAGCAATAATGCCATGCAGTGCCCTGGGGTCCAGGGTCTAAGTTAAGCCCTAAGTAAGGTTTTCTACGGTGGCCGACAGAGTCATTTCTCGTTCATCCTCACTGTTCACTGCTAAGCGATTTGACCCCGGGGGGCGCTAAGCGATTCGACCTCACTGTTCACCGCTCACTGCTCACCGCTTACGGCTCATCGCTAAGCGATTCGTCTCCAAACTGATTCACTACGAAAGTGAATCCACCCTGAGCCTTGATTAGTGATTAAATAAAGGAGCTGAACGAACGGGCTTAATTAGCAAGCCACGTACGAATACCACCCGTGGAGGCCTAGCGTGTCTGTGATTCTGACTATGGAAGATATAGGGTAGCTAGCGCAATAGACAGCCACAATCATGCAGGAGTTAAACTCGCATCATGAACGGTGAACAGTGTGGGTCGAATCGCTTAGCGGGGAACCGTAAGCGGTGAACAGTGTGGGTCGAATCGCTTAGCGGTGAACCGTAAACGGTGAACAGTGATGGTCGAATTGCTTAGCCGTGAAGAGTGAATGGTGAGGATCGAATCGCTTAGCGGTGAACAGTGAGGGTCCCCCTCGACCCTCACTGTTCACCGCTAAGTGATTCGACCCACACTGTTCACCGTTCATGATGCAAGTTTAACTACATAATAATGCTATCAATCCTGCATGATTGTGGCTGTCTATTGCGCTAGCTACCTTATATCTTGTTCACTGTTCACTGCTATGCGATTCCACCCTAAGCGATTGGAGCCTCACCGCTAATTGATTCGGCCCTAAGACTCACCACTCGCCGCTCACAGCTAAGCGATTCGACCCTAAGCGATTCATGAGCATTATTCAAAGGCAGCCTTCCCCTTTAAAGGTGCCAAGAGACACATGTAGCATGCAGTAAGAATGTGCTAGAGTATACATGTAAACATACGCATGCCTAGTAGTCTAACAGCATGGAGAGAACACTACATGGGATTTTGATTCGTGACACTCACCTTTCCCGACATATCATTAAGTAGACCTGCTTCCTCTTAAGCTTTCATGGACAGCCATGCTGCGATATCTTCTAACCCTACCTCAGATACACTGCTATACAAACATGATGCGAGTTTAACTACATAATAATCCTGCATGATTGTGGCTGTCTATAGCGCTAGCTACCTTTTATCTTCCATAGTCAGAATCACAGACACACTAGGCCTCCACGGGTGGTATTCGTAGCTACGTGGCTTACTAATTAAGCCCAGCTCTCCTTTATTTAAAGGCTCAGGGTCGATTCGCTTTCGTAGTGAATCAGTTTGGAGTCGAATTGCTTAGCGGTGAGCGGTGAGCAGTGAGCGGTGAACAGTGAGGTCGAATCGCTTAGCGGTGAATAGTGAGGATGAACGAGAAATGACTCTGTCGGCCACCGTAGTTGTCACCAGGGTCTAAGTTAAGCCCTAAGGAAGGTTTTCACCACTGGGGTCCAGGGTCTAAGTTAAGCCCTAAGATTTTCACCCCCTTTTTTTTCCTTCTGGGGTAAGAACTAGGCATACTTTTTTCGTATTTTGTCTATTTTAGTCATGCAAAGTGTTCATTATTATTACTCAGTGGAAGTACAGAAGCGTCCAGTGGTCAGAAGGAGAAAACCTCCAACAGCACCGAAAACCGAGACGGAATCATAAGTAGCGCAAAAGAATTCCTTATTATTTTATTGTACACATACTGGCCTGTCAGATCTGATGAAATTCCGTTAACTATGTGACTCTTTTGACGCACTGAAGCAAAGTGGGCAGGGGAGGGCCCTTGTCATGTGCAAATGGTTGCTAAAATTCTGCAATGTTATATTGTCTGTAGCTATGTAGAACATGATGACACTGTGCTATTAGTCATGCACTTGTAAGATGATATATAGGTCTGGGGGGACACGCCCTTTCAATTTCTTTGAAAGAGAATGTTTACTGTTTTCAGCATTATATTTCTACACAAAATATAGGCATCCCAAGTGCTAAAAACACCAGAGAGAGGAGCTCTGGCTATAGGAGTCATCATGCTGGTATAGTATTACAAAATCCTTGCAGGTCAATTTGGCATTGAGGCTTGTAAAGTAGCTACATGTAGCATAACGAGAAAATCTGTTTCCTCAACTTTTATTGTGAAATGTCATCTAATGATTATGGCTTACCAGACCCAAGTTCATTAAGCGGCTTCTTATTTTTCTATTGTTCAAGAAGGGTTTTCTGCAGTGTGGATCATGTATAGCCACAGCTATTCAATGGTGCTGCAACGGTCTAGTCTCAGACAGCTATAGTCAGTCTGGCAGGCGCAGGGTGCTCTCATTAGGCAGGCGCCCGAACTATATCCCAAATAACTGGTTGTGCACGATTTTGCACCGCATAATAATTATCGCTATAGACAGTGCTAGTAAACACGTATTCTGGCAACGAATGCCCTCGGGACTTACGGTAGACGAGGTAGAGAGACGCCTTCAGTTCTACTCATCCCGGCTCCTTAGACTTTACAGATCTGGGTCACTTCCATGGTAACTTGGGTCCGGGAACGCCCACTATTGATGGTGGGAGGGGCTGCGGCATGCCAGGCCGGCCGGTCCATAATTCATATCTCAAAAAAAAAAATTGGCGCGAATTTGTCGCTTACGTCATGCGATTCATAACGGCCGGCCAGCCGCGCTCAACGATATCGATACCAACTGGCGGCCATGGTAACGTCTTCGAGAGCGCAATGGAGCACCCCAGAGTCAGTGTCGTAGCTGCTGCGTTGATCACAATACTACTAGTACTGCAGCCACACAGTTGCCAGAGGTAACGTACAACCCATATAAAGCTAGCATAGTCATAGTGTGTATGAGCGCAAGTGTTCAGTCCACCATGCATAGATAGTAGTGTGCATACGAGTCCACCCTACAGGGCGTCCGGTTAGGTATCGCATCAACAATTCTCATTGTCATAGTTAGAACATTGTTATACTTGTTTATTCAATTTCCGTTAGAGACAGTACGTTAGCATTCACTTATTTTTAGGGTTTGAGTTACTACATGTAGGTTAGGGTTAGGGTTGGGTTAATAGAGTTTGGTTAGAGGCTAGGAAGCTAATCGTTGGGTTTAGCACTGGCTACAGAGCTTCATTTTCAAGCTATTCACTAGTTCACGAGTGTACATGTGCATGCATTCCCTATACAAATGTACATGTACATGCTAACGTAATGTCTCTAACGGCTTGTGTTTATTCTACAGCTACAATCCTACTGAGGGAGTTCATATCAACCTGGAAAGCAGAGGAGTCCCAAACCACGGCGTTTTGAACCAAGCTGACATAGGAACGGCAGAAGATAGCATCCTACACTGCCGCTCTGACAGTCCACGAGCGGACATTGGAACATGGTTTTATCCCAATGGAAGCGAGATCAGTTTCGAGAGCGAGGGAGAGATACTCTATCAGGAGAGAGGGGTTGGTGTGGTGAGTCTGTATTCCACGAGCAACACCAGTATTCCGGAGGGCGTCTATAGTTGCGTAATGCCAGCAGAAGATGGAGAAATACATTCAGCATATGTTGGAATATATGCTGAAGATTCAGGTATCTCAGCTTAACTCATGAGTTCTTAACCTTTGAATTAGGGCCTCTCTTTTACCCTGCCTTTACTGAAACTAACTGTAGGCTTGCTTGTAAATTAATGTAGATGCACAACTTCTAACTATTAGGTGCTCCGGTCATTTTAGAAGAAATATCCTTCCTTGCACTGACCACTATGGACGCTGCCACTCCAGTGTTTACCCTGACCTTGACATCAAGTGGGGGGCCCGCCCCATTAGTCGTTTGGACTAGAGACTGTGTTCCGTTTCAAAGTGACAGCACACATGTCCAATCAATGACACTGCTGGACCCGGAAAGTGCTACCTATCGGCATTCTCTGAGGGTGACCGATGAAACCAGCGGTGTTTACAGGTGTATTGTTATCAACTGGATGGGGTGTGCCAGTGCAGCCATAAATTTCACTAGTATTCAGTTGATGGAGAATGAAACATCACCAGAAGTAACTAGCAGATGTGAGTAGCTGTTTGTTAAAATTTTGTTTACGTAAATAAAATTATGATTAAAAGCTATGTATTTGGAATAAAAAAGCAAGGAATGCGTAGGAAATACAACACAAGCACGACAACATTTCTCCAGAAAAGGAAATACTAATAAAGGACTAAAGTAGAGCACAACAAGGATTATTACTTTTAACCCTTTCACTGGTATAGGCCACTTTACTGCCCAAAGAAACAAAACAAAAGCCCATACTTTATACTAACGCCCAATATAAAAACGCCATATAAATTTATATGGGCCTTATGGAAGCAGATCTCTACCGGTTCATGAAAGGGTTAAAGGAGTGACTGTTAATTGTTGTTGCTGTTTACTGTATTGACTGAGAACAAATCTTATATTTTTAATTAGGTGCTTGGATGACATTCAACGAAAGACTAGTGTATAACAACAGTATCGTAAACAGGTACGACATATACACCCCAGACAGAGTTTCTGTGCAGTGCTGGACAGACGACAACACCACGACCAGTTGGTACTATCCCGATGGTACAGAGGTTCCCATCAATTCACCAACAGGTTTCTTTCAAACAAGTGGTGATAGAGTCAGCATCTTGAGCAGACACGGAGGTGGTGTGCAGGGAGTATATAGCTGTGTGGTACCAGGGCAGGATGGAGATGAACACACACTGTATATTGGTATCTACGGCAGTCCAGGTAAAAAATCGTGTATTTGTAATGTATGCAATTATTCTGTGGAGTATCTCTACCATGAATGCCTGCGGCATCAGACTTTACATCATTTATATGCACTGTTAATTATATAACATAAATTCCAACCTCTACCTACAGTGCATGAAATAAATACACCATTTTCTCATATGCACTGTTTTACACATAATTATAATTATGATGAATTTTGAATGTATTCTGCTTTAATCAATTTCCAGGTACTGTGGGTACACCATTCATAACTGATATCCAGTTTCAGCAACTGGACAATGAGACGGTAGTTCTAAATTGCTCTTCAACGGGAGGTCCGGCGTCTGAAACATTTTGGACAAGAAACTGCATCCAGATCCAAAGCGACGAGAGTCACATCTTTTCCAAAGTACTGGTCGACAGTGAATCAGCTACGTATGAGAATACACTCCAAATCACCGGTGAATGTGTTGGGTTGTATCAGTGCATCGTGACGAACCCCAGGGGAGCAGCAATAGCAAACTACTCTTGCGGAGGGAACGATGCTCATGATGCTGCTTGCAATAGTTGAGTACCTTTTTTGTCATTCGTGATCACTGCCCTTGCTTTCAATCCTGCAGCTAGCTAACATGTATATGAATGGAAATATATATTTTTATATATATATATATATAGCAGTGCTTTTCATCACATTTCACTATCAAATCCTTTCCAACCCAGGCGTCTGGATTACACACAATGACAGAGTACTCCCTAACAACAGCATTGTAAATCTGGAAGATATTAACTTTCAGGGCAAAGGGACTTTGAAGTGCTGGACTAGCTGGTATTATTGCTGCAATACCCATTTTACTCTCGATAACGAGTTCATCGGACACTGGTATCTTCCCAGTGGAGAGTCAGTAGGCTTTAAGAGTGACTACATCTACTCTGGAATTGACATTTACCGCTCAAGAATTCACCAGGTGGTCTTACTGTACAGGAAGGAAGGAGGAACAGAAGGCATCTTCCACTGTTCCATTCCAAATGAGAATGGAGAAAATATCGACCTGTACGTGGGAATATATAAATCTTCAACTCCTACTGGTAATGATCACAATTTTTTTATACACACCTACACCCTTTCTTCCACCCATACTAATGTTTGTGCTTTCCTTCTAAACTTATATTCACTCTTATAGGTATTCCTCTTGGAGTTGGGGTACCCCAGTTTGAAGTGCTAACTGAGACAGATGCTGAGAATCCTATATTTTCTCTGACGTGCATCTCTATTGGAGGACCTCCCACTTCCGTGAGCTGGACCAGAGATGGAGCTGGTATCCCAGATTCTGAGGAGGGAGGGAGCTACGTCACCTCTCAGACGTGTATCGACACTGTCACTGCAACGTATTATAACCAACTGTGGATACACGGGAGATTGGAGGGTTTATATGAGTGCCTAGTTTCCAATGAAAAAGGAACGTCTCCGACCATTGTTAGCTACTTGATGAAAGGTGAAGGACACACGTGTTCAGTGTAAACTTAGGAAATGTGTACAGCCTATATATAGCTAGATTGTAACTTGTAAATAACAGAACAGAATTCTTTCTTTCTTTTCAGCTCCTACTGCACCTGCTATCTTAACTGCATCACCAGCAGAAACATCAGTGGATATATCTTGGAGCAGCCAGCCAATGAATCACAGCGATTACAGCATCATTGATTTTTATGAGGTCCATGCCATCCCAGCGGAAGGATCGTGCACTGAGTTAAATACGAGCAACGTAGTGGTGGTTGTGGATGGTAGGAGCACTCATTGCACAGTAACGTCTTTGGAAGAAAATACCACATACATCTTTACTGTAGTAGCAGTCAATGGCATTGGTAGATCTAACTATAGTGGGGAGCAGCACATCACGACATTACCTTCAGGTATGTATGCCGTGTTTTCACTACACATAATACCTATGTTTACTCAAATGTCTTAATTTACCAGTACAATAATCAAAGGGAGTTTATACCATATATGTATTCGGAGAATAGGAGCTACGTACAGTTATGAAATCACAATGATGTACTGATGTAATGCTCGTCCCTTACTTTGTGGGGCTTTTCTGCCACTATTAGAGTGTTTAGCTTCCGTTAGTAATGCTTTATTTGTACAAACAGTCACAGGATCTAGCCTCAAACCTTGTCCTTCCCAGACCTTGTCACTCGCAAAAAAAGTCAATGACCAAGAACATTTTCCGTTATTGTTTTTTTTTCGTGTGGGAATACCTAGGTTCGAGGCTACCATGAATCCTTTTTTATGTGTTAATTCTTGCTAGTGATACAACTGTCTCTTATTTATAGTTCCTTCCGGTGCCCCTGAAGCTGTGACAAGCACAGCCACATCTTCAACCAGCATTCTTGTCCAATGGCAACCAGTGCGCTGCATTCATCGCAACAGCGATATAGCAAGCTACCTATTGCAGATTGATAGCGCTTCCACAACAGAGTCTGCGAATAGCCACAATCAGGACTATGAGTTTACTGGCCTGAATACCTACACCAACTACTCTATCAAAGTGGCAGCGGAGAATGTTTATGGAGATACTGGTCCATTTAGTGAGAGTACGACAACAGAGACACACGAAGATGGTGAGACTGCTTTTAGCGGTGATATGATCACTGCTTAGGTATATACGTATAACCCTTATCCACTCCCACTGCTGAATTAATGAAACCGTCATCATGAGAAACCATTAATCACAGACTCAATTTGCTAATCATCAGACTACAATGCTTTGTGTATAATTTTGGGTGTTGTTTTGAATATTAGCCTCGTACCCAACCGCCCACACTGAAAATTATACAAAATTTCAAGGAACTTATAGGTATATCTAAGTATAAATTGCGTCAATGACTTTACTTAATTAATCAACATAATATGAATAACAACAATTATCTATGTCTATATATATATATATCATTCAGTCCCAGGGCCTGTACATCTCCTATTAGCTACTCCTCTACTGACGGCAATACAAATCACATGGCTTACACCTCGTGTGCAGAATGGTGTCATTATTACATATGAGGTCGTGTATGAAGGACCACAGGATAGCGGATCAGTGAACACCACCGAGCTATCATTTGCACTGACCGACCTTGAACCAAACAGTAGCTACATCTTTACTGTCAGTGGATACACTCGGGTGGGACGTGGTGATAATGTAACAGTGAACAGCACACCGATTGACCACAGTAAGTTACCATGCATGCAACAATACTTACATATTAGAGAGAGTTCCATACCCCATTCATGTAGTCTCTATCCAAATATACATCTGTGATCAGTGCTACAATCAAGAGGGTATACTATTGGTGTTAATGGGTTGCATATTAGGCGTCGTTCCATACCCCATGCATGTTCAGTGTTACATATAGGACAACCAAGGGGGTGTTAATGGATTAAATATTAGGAACAGTTTTATATACCCCATGTATGCGTGCAGTCTCTATCCCATTATACATCAGTGTAGCCTCATTCCCAGGCTCTACTGACCAGCTTTTTTTTGCACGTAGTAAAATAAGCGGTCAGAGAAAAAAAGCTGGTCAATAGAGCCGGGAAACGAGGCTGCATCAGTGTTCAGTGCTACATATATGACACAGTAATAAAACGTAGTCTAGTGTGCTATTGTAGTAAATGGCATAATGAACTTCTTCCTCACAGTTGTGGTTGAGAACGTACAAACAGAACAGATAGATGAACACTCCATTATAGTGATGTGGAATGAGCTGGATATACCAGGTTCAACCGTTGTGAACTATACAGTCTACTACAGCAGTTTATCAGACACGGTTACCACGAGGACCACAACTGTACCCGACGACTCCACTCAGGAATTCCCACCAAATGTCACTCATGGCATTTTTCGAGAACTGGACTCAAACCACAGGTATCAGTTTCAGGTGACTGCAACTGTTGAGGTTGCCGGCTACATTGTGGAAAGCAAGAAATCCGCGGTGACAGACTATTCCGTGGTAACTATCGCCCCAGTTCCTCCATCTGCTAACACTATTTGCCTCAAGCCAGCAAGTCTCGGAGGAGTAGTTGTCGGCATCTTTGCCTTCACTACCTTCATTTTCCTAGTAGCCTTCCTGATTGTTACCTGCATTGTGAAGCGAGGAAAAGGTAAAGTATATAACACTGTAGCTGCATGAAATTTAATGTGACATTATATTCCAGGACTTGTTCCAGCAAAGGCTTGGTTTAACATCTTACAACAGAATTATGTATCATCAGTATAAAAGCTAGGTGTGAGCGCTTGATCCAGCCCTGTTGTATGACCTCGTGTAAGCAATAATGCCATGCAGTGCCCTGAGGTCCAGGGTCTAAGTTAAGCCCTAAGGTTTTCACCCCTGGGGTCCAGGATCTAAGTTAAGCCCCTAAGGTTTTCACCCCTGGGGTCCAGGATCTAAGTTAAGCCCTAAGGTTTTCACCCCTTCTTTTTATTTCTGGGGTAAGAATGAGGTATACTTTTTTCGTGTTTTGTCTATTTTAGTCATGCAAAGTGTTCATTACTATTACTCAGTGGAAGTACAGAAGCGTTCAGTGGTCAGAAGGAGAAAACCGCCGCCAACTGCACCGAAACCGAGACGGAATCGTAAGTAGCGCAAAAGAATTCCTTGTTATTTTATTGTACACATACTGGCCTGTCAGATTTGATATGAAATTTCGTTAACTATCTGACTCTTTTGACGCACTGAAGCAAAGTGGGCAGGGGAGGGCCCTTGTCATGTGCAAATGGTTGCTAAAATTCTGCAATGTTATATTGTCTGTAGCTACATATGTAGAACATAATGACACTGCGTTATTAGTCACAGAAGAATCAGTATCGATACTAGCTGCAAGTCGCAGTTAATGGCATAAGACCTTTCCTTATTATTCCTTGCAGTGGCACTATCCATGATGGAGACTAACGATCGAAGAGTTATGTCACCCCATGCAGAATAACTACCATGGCACCATTAATCAGCACTGCATGAACGTTATCATGACGATTATTGTCTAATGCTATACACTGTGTAATAATGGCACAGTGCCTATATTATAGCTCGCTGCAAGAAACGTCCCACGTGCGAGCCCCACCCCTTTTCAAAATAGCGTTTTCAAAGAGTTAATTAATTAATTAAACTTTTTTTTCATATCGCGATGGCAGCTGGTAGTAGTGCTTCACGAGTGAAGTGGCTTAGCGATCAGGAGAAGTCTGTGCTTATCTCCAACTTTGAGAAGAGGGGCTGGGTTAAGGGCTCGAGCGAAGGTAAGCCGATGAGGGGGCTCCCGCTAGTTATGAGTCATGACGGCACTCCTATGGTATCATCTATTGTGTCAGACAACTACATGTACACCATAGATTGTAGAGTAGAAGGAACTCTCCTTCTACTCTATTATCTATGACTACACTAACTAGCCATATCGCCATTTTTGCAACACTTATTGGATGGGTAGCCGTCCGATTAGGGTTGGGCGGATTATGCTCGAAAACCTATAATTCTATTCCCTTATTCTCACAAAACTGCCCTATTATTCTGGAGTGACTGCCTATTATTCTCGCATTATTCCCACTACAATCGAGGGGAAACTTCGGTCGCTGACTGCTTGTGACGCTATTTATTACTATTGAAGCAGAACGTGTCGGTTTAAAAATAATTTGCATGCTGTAGACCAGCCATTCTCCCATCAGAACCACTGCTAGACACCATAAATGCATACAAAGTTTGGGACGGGCGAGATCTACTCCGAATATTTCCCTTCAAGACTCGCATTTTTCCCGAAAACTGCCCTATTATTCCCGCATTATTCTCGATGCTTCTTCGTGCCTATGATTCCCAAAATTATGCCGGCATAATCTTCCCAAGCCTACGTCCGATATCACTGGATATTGGACGAATTTGTGCTGTATTTCGGTGAGTCCGTAGGACAAGCCAAATATAAGCAAGACAAGTCCAATGTCCAATGATACTGGATGGCTCTACCCATTCAATGAGAAATTTATTGTATATCGTACACACCACCCATGTTTCTAAATGGCCTGTTTATCAAGCTGTCCAACATCACCAGATATTTGACGGTTTGCCATATAGGAAATACTACATAATCGCATTATGAGACTAGTGTACATTATTATTAACACCCTCTCCCTTCCTCATACCACACCCCACCACCACTTCAGATGGTGACTGGAATTTCTATTGGTACGTAATGGAGTTACAAGCTGAACTACTTCGGGATAAGCCATTTTTGCAGACGGTCTTCATCCATGGGCTCACACAGGGGGTCTGGGAACGAGCAAATAAGTGAAAAGTATATCCTTGTATATTTTGTGCAGGTGCAGTGTTTACACAGCTAGAACAATATTCAGTGTTGAAGCTGGATTTCGTCTCTCTGATGATCAGTACGTCGGATACTGTAGCAGCATTTTCACTTTTAGTGGTGTTGCTACAGTAGCAGCACTCTTAGTGATGATGCAGCTACAGTACGTAGCAGTACTGTTAGTGAAGATGTTGCTACAGTAGCAAAACCTTCACTAAGAGTACTGCTACTGTAGCAACATCTTCACGAAAAGTATTGCCACGGTGGCATCTTCACTAAGAGTGCTGCTACTGTAGCAACATCTTCACGAAAAGTATTGCCACAGTGGTATCTTCACTAAGAGACTGCTACTATAGTAACATCTTCACTAAAATATGGCACTGAGAAACCCAGAACCTTTTCCCAGTAGGGCATTGAGGAACCTAAAGCCTTTTCCCAGTATGGCACTGGGGAACATAGATAGTTGGGTACTGGGGAACCTAGAACCTTTTCCTAGTAGGGCACTGGGGAACCTAGAACCTTTTCCTAGTAGGGCACTGGGGAACCCAGAACCTTTTCCTAGTAGGGCACTGGGGAACCTAGAACCTTTTCCTAGTAGGGCACTGGGAAACCTAGAACCTTTTCCTAGTAGGGCACTGGGAAACCTAGAACCTTTTCCTAGTAGGGCACTGGGGAACCCAGAACCTTTTCCTAGTAGGGCACTGGGGAACCTAGAACCTTTTCCCAGTAGGGCACTGGGGAACCTAGAACCTTTTCCTAGTAGGGCACTGGGGAACCCAGAACCTTTTCCCAGTAGGGCACTGGGAAACCCAGAACCTTTTCCTAGTAGGGCACTGGGGAACCTAGAACCTTTTCCTAGTAGGGCACTGGGGAACATAGAACCTATTCCCAATAGGGCACTGGGGAACCCAGAACCTTTTCCTAGTAGGGCACTGGGGAACATAGAACCTTTTCCCAGTAGGGCACTGGGGAACCCAGAACCTTCTCCCAGTAGGGCACTGGGGAACCTAGAACCTTTTCCTAGTAGGGCACTGGGGAACCTAGAACCTTTTCCTAGTAGGGCACTGGGAAACCTAGAACCTTTTCCTAGTAGGGCACTGGGGAACCTAGAACCTTTTCCTAGTAGGGCACTAGGAAACCTAGAACCTTTTCCTAGTAGGGCACTGGGGAACCTAGAACCTTTTCCTAGTAGGGCACTGGGGAACATAGAACCTTTTCCCAGTAGGGCACTGGGGAACCTAGAACCTTTTCCCAGTAGGGCACTGGGGAACCTAGAACCTTTTCCCAGTAGGGCACTGGGGAACCTAGAACCTTTTCCTAGTAGGGCACTGGGGAACCTAGAACCTTTTCCTAGTAGGGCACAGGGGAACCTAGAACCTTTCGCGTGCAGTTGGGCACTGGGGAACCTAGAACCTTTTCTTAGTAGGGCACTGGTATACAGCTACAACATCCACTTCTACTTCTCTCATTTGTAGGATAATCTGTCACTTTCCCAACCACTACGAGCTGACCCGTAAGGACTGTATGGTAAAGAACATCAAGCGCTATCGGAAGGACCTGGAAAGAGATGGAAGTCCTTTGGCTGAGAGGGATGAGCATGGCAGATACGTTCACCTGGGTTAGGGTTATAGGAATTCAGTGTTGTTTTAGTGCGGCATTTAGTAGCCTCATTGCCAGTCTCCACTGACCCTTTGTCAACATGCAAAAGACAGTTGGCAGTGGAACAGGGAACGAGGCTATATAAAAATTTTGCAAAATGAAAAAAGAAAAGTCTAGTTTCATTTTTATAGTTATAATCCAAAAAGGTTACTAAAACACTTTTAGTGTTAGTTTACTATAACTAAATGTGTTGCTTTTAGTGTGGAAAAAAAATTCGTTGTAGCTTATTCCCGCCCTTGAAGTTTTAATTTTACTAAATCTCAGTCCAGTATCTAGCAATACCTCTTAGTGGCGGCTTGAAATCCAAAATACTGTGTGTAAATAAATGCAGGTGTGTGCGTACATATGTAAGCAAGCATAATAAGTGGTATATACTTTGCACAATTTTCCTTTAGATTTCATTCCTGTGACGTTCATGCTGCCTGCCGATTACAACATTTTTGTGGAAGAGTTTCGCAGAAATCCATCCAGCACATGGATTATGAAACCTGCCGGAAAGGGTATGTCATTTTCTATCAACACCTGTAAATTTTTGTTAATACGGTTCACAGGGGAACAAAAAAAACATTTGGCAGTGCAGCACTGACGTTATTTTTATTTTTGTGCATCCCGTTCTAGCCCAGGGTATAGGCATCTTCCTGATTAACAAACTCTCTCAATTGAAGAAATGGTCCAAGGATGGAAGCAAAAGCAGCGTGTAAGTCTATACACATATCATCATGCATGCTCTGACTGAAACTCCCTCTGTATCTGTGGGTGTGTGGCTAATATGGCACATAACTACTAGTGCATCAATTTTATCTTGTCTTCTTTACCATTTGTGTAGCGTACCGCACACGAAAGAAGTGTATGTGATTTCCAGATACATTGAAAACCCACTCCTGATCGGTGGGAAGAAGTTTGACCTGAGACTCTACGTCTTAGTCACCTCCTATCGCCCCCTCAAAGCATACATGTGAGTACCCTCAAGCAAAAGATCCTTTACCATTTTGATGCAATGGGGGGGGGGGGGGGGGGTAAAAGTAGGCACTAAATGGAAACTTTGCATGGAACAAGCCTGTTCTTGTGCTTTTATGTTTAAAATTTACATGAAAACACAAAAACATGCATGTTTTTATGTTTTCTCCATTACATCATAATAGTAAAGGGCCTATTTGCTGGGTAACTGCTGGTAAGTACGTACACAGAATGGAACCCTTTATGGATTAAAGAACTTGCTGCATCTCAATATACATATGTAGCTCCATGCATTATTTGACTCTATAGTACTGATTGAAATTGCTTTGTTTATCTCTAGGTTCCATCTTGGTTTCTGCCGTTTCTGTACCGTCAAGTACAATGCCAGTGTCAGTGAACTCGACAATCTTTTTGTACACCTCACTAATGTGGCTATTCAAAAGCATGGGGTAAGTTAGAGAGAGAGAGAGAGGGAGGGAGGGAGGGAGGGAGAAAGGGAGGGAGGGAGGGAGGGAGGGAGGCAGGCAGGCAGGCAGGCAGGCAGGCAGGCAGGCAGGCAGGCAGGAAGCAGTTTAGCTGTGCAAGTCTTCAGAAAAAAATTAAAAGCAGGTAAAATTGATGGTGGATTAAAAACCATCTAGTGTTCCATGCAGGGTAATTATAACATGCAGAAACCTAGCTCTTCCCGCTTTAATTTCCATGCACATATACATGCTATACAATGTAGAAGTCTCGATGACATGTCGTTGTTTCTTCTGATAGGAGGAATACAATGACAGTCATGGCGGCAAATGGACCATTGAAAACCTTCGACTGTATCTGGAAAGCACTCGTGGAAAGGAGGTACAGAAATATAATATTTCATCATACACAGTACTGAAAGCAATTTGACAGTCTTCTAATATCGTACGAATCATAAAGAGGCTGTGTTATGTCAACTGAAAATGATTATGACAGTTATCTATTACTATTGTCGTCCAAATGCAAAGTCTGCTGTATATGCTCCCTTATAGGCAAGTGACAAACTGTTTGATGACATCAACTGGCAAATTGTGCACTCCCTGAAAGCAGTACAGGTACGTTGCCATAACAGAAATTAGCAACTGACCATGGTATCAATGGTGTGTGTCAAATATGAGCTGCCGAATATAATCATAATCTCTGATGACATCATCTGCTACTAAATTCTTATGTCATCTTCTCTTCACAGAATGTGATGTCTAGTGACCGCCACTGCTTTGAATGTTATGGGTATGTTGTTTTATCAACCAGGTGCATGTAAGACTATACCTTCAGTACATCTTACATAGAAGATTATTATGGAGGAATAAAGTGCAAGATGGTAGCAAGTCCAGGCTCTCATGCACGCTAGATACTCTCCCTATAGAGACTCAGCACTCCCGTGTGGCTTATCCATTTCAGAATGGCATGAAAATCAGTGATGATATAAAGCCTCTGGTAGTTTTTGTCTATGAAATGATGATCTTTTTTGCACTTGAAAAATAACTCACTCTGCCCCGGGAGTAAAATATCCTGGTTGATCATCAGGATATTTAGTGGTCTAGGGAGCGTGCTCAATCATTTAGAAACGTGTGTTAGCAGTAGCTCACCTTGGGGAATGTAGCTATGCTCTGCTTGCGTGAATATATTTATTACAGACTTATGTAAATGAGACTATGTTGGTTAATTGCTTAGAAAGTCATTAAATGTACACTCCACTGATGAAGCCCAATTAGACTCTACAGTATTGCTTGACCTGTTCCTATCATTCTACTGAGATCATTGTAAGCTGTTGAGAAATCCCAGTAATAGTGATTGCCATAGGTCTATTGACAGGCATACGTTTCATAATTATCATTTCATATTTATTGTATAGATATGATATCATCATCGACAGCAACTTGAAACCGTGGCTAATAGAGGTACGTACGTTTCTCAGCCTACAACAGGTACCTACAACTGATACCGGTATGACCTCGCCCCCACTATAATGTCCAGGGATGCCAACAATGTATTGTTAGGGGGTGGGGTTAGGGTCAGGGTCAGGGTTAGAGTTCAAAGGAAGTTCAAAGGGAAAATCAAAGGCACTACTAAGCCTTTGATGGTCTCCCTGGACAGTGTACTCGCTGTTGTTGTCTTTGAGCTACCAGGCCATGTGCATTTCACTTCACAATTGATGAGAGGTCCCGCTACGATTACTGAATATGCATGGATGGATGGAAGCAGCTGCCTTGGAGACAGCGCTTCAACATTCAGTCTGTGATACAAACACGATCCGAAGAGTATATAAACACAAACAATGTAGATGTGGGGCTAGGACACAGAATGTCGGGGGTTGGAACATAGCCTAAACAAATGGAAGCTAGATTATACTCTTGGCTCCAACAAGATGTTGGATGAATTAATTAATTACCAACCATAAAAAAAACAGCTGAAAGAAGCAGAAAAGCCTGTACTATACTAAGTATTAACACCTAATATTAAAACCCCATATAAATTCATATGGGCTTATGGGAGCTCATGACGCATATATGCGTCATTGGTTGGTAAAGAGTTTTAAAGAAGCACAGCTCAATTGCTGTATCTCTATGATTGTGCTTTCCCATTCTCTTTGCCTGCCAGGTAAATGCCTCCCCTTCGCTGACATACACTACTCCCAGTGACCGAGTCATGAAAGCTTCTCTCGTCAATGACGTCATTAATATTGTGCTCTCTCCCTCTGGATTCCCTGAGTATGTTAACTGTCTCTCTGCATTTTGCTTATAGGAGACCATTGCTGTCCTTTAGGACACGCAGCTAAAAATGTGAAACTTTTGTTGTGGCATCAATTCGACTGTGTACAATGTCTTAGAAACAAGATCCAGAGAGATGAAGTGATAATAGTTGTTCCATCAATACAGTTTGAAATCTCCATAACCAATGACTTTTACGTACTTCTCTTACCTACAAAATAGCACTCTGGACTCAGTGTACAATTGTATATAAAATGAACATAACTTAGTAATTTCATGGATAATTACTTGACTTGCGGCACAAGTTTCCCAGTAGCCTTTGCGGTCTGCAGATTTACTATGTATGTCTGTATTGATACAAAACAGGGAGCATCAGATACGTACATGCTTGTAGTATAACGTACACTATTCTTAGAAACTAGTTTGCTTGTAGTACCAGTGAGTAGCTAATCGACACTTTTGATTGGGTTTCTCACATCATTATCCTTGTGTTTCTTTGCCTTTCGTCAGTGTTAAGTGGAATAAAACACCACCAAAGGAAGCTCTCGGAAAATTCGAGACTCTGTAAGTTCTTCATGGTTACTATATAGCCTTCTTCTACAAGTACCAGGGCACGATCATGCAAGTTAAATCAGAGTAATTACATCACATCTCTCTCCCCTCAGCTATGATGAAGAACTGGCATTGGCAGATGCGCGAGAAAGAGAAGTCAAATCGAGAACAGGCCACAGAAGCAAGTTGAGACTGGAAGCCAAGAAGCTTGCCAGCTGGAAATAGGGCCAGTGTGCAACTTCACTCTTAATGTCTCATCAGCATAATGTATTAAGTAACAAGCATGCATTCACATTGAGTTGTATATACAGTGTTCATAATGGTACAGAAATAAAACAGGTTAACGCTCCTACTATGACCTTTATTTACCCATACAAACAAGGCATATACACATAATAAGCATCGTGTTAATAATTCAGGCTTCCCAAGTATATTAAAACACTCAATAGTGAAACAGAATGGGTAAACAAATGAGAAAACTATTTAATTTTTTTTCTGTGGACAGTGTAAAAAAGTGCCAAAACAGCAAACACGACAGAGCTAGTTTACTATAGTACAAATTGATCATTTGCGACATCAGTTATGTCGTGGTTGATTGTTCAATTTGAAGTGAGCTCTGTCCTACTAATTTTTTTTGCTTTTACAAACGTGCAAGCTGCAAGAAGTGGTGCATCGATGTTGGTATCATCAAATGCTTGTCTCGTCTTCTTCTTCTTCCAGAAATGATTCTCTGTATCGACTGTAGTCTGTCTGTAGCTCAACTGACAAACCATAATCGCTTTCGTTTTCATCTAGAGAAACAGTGGAAACAGTGGGAAGTGGATTCGTAACTGAGATCGCTGTTTTGCGTGTTGTTTCAGTCCTCTCCTTAGTTTTGTAACTGGCATCCTTCAGAGCAGCCATTAGAGTAGACTGCACCATTGACGGCATCTTTGGAAGAACTTTCATGCAGAATTTCCTTACGAGACCGAGCCTTGTGAGAATGAAACCGAGAAAAATGAAGGCTGCAACGATGATCGCAGAGACTTGACAGAATTCTACAAATTTGAAGTGGAGGTGTTCAAGCCGCTGAATTTCGCTCTGGTTCGATATTCTCAGGATATTGAAATACAAGGCAGTGGAAAGTAGGTATATCAGATCAAGTAAGAATACGACATCGAGTATATTCCTGAGCCATCCTTTGTAAGGCCTGAGAAAAGCCTGCAGGATTGTAAAAGTGACGAGAAAAATGATCACGAGAAAGAGGCTGTAGTCTGGCAGAGTGACGGAACTGGTGCTGGGAAGCTGCTGAAAACAGTAAATCATGAGGACTAGGCCACGCATTAGCAGCTGGACGCCGATCCAGAATCGCAGATGACCGACGAAAGGGTTTTGAAAAGCGTCGAAGAACGGCCACCACTTCTGCAGCCACTTGTTGATCCGTTTCACCTTCCGTAACGGCTTGTGGAATAGCAACAGTAACACTTCCGGTAGAACGATGAAAAAGAAGAGAAGGAAGCCAATAGCAACAAAAACACCGTGACCTCCGCTTCCATATCGGACTGACGGATCAAGGAGCCACAAATACTCTTCAGTTTCCGTATCGTGACCTCTATACGTGAGTACTGCAAACGCCACTATGCGTGTCACAGACTGAAAGATCGTAGTAAACGAAAGAAACAAAACGGTTGCAATGGCTCGCACTGGCTTGAGTGATTCAAGTTTCAAGACTCTCCCAGGACAGAATTTGGCTGCGAAAGCTATGATACTGATGATTAGAAGTAGGTAAAATGGGTAGGCAAGCTTAATCGCGGTGTAAGCCAGTTCTGTCATTCCATCGTAGAAGCAAGTTTCGAAACCGATGTCTAAATTCAAGAACGAGATTAAAACAAAAGCTACATTGTTGTAGCGTATTACATTTTGTGGATATATGCGTTCGGAGAAGATCGAGACAACATTGGCATAGAAGATGGGTCCGTTTAAGTATCCAGAACTGATGAATATCTGAAAGCCGAATATCAGCATCACTGTTACAATTCCTGAAAAGAAGTAGAGAAACAGGTACCACAGTGTGTAGTTGTGGCATATTAGGCACGCCGTAGATCCCAGTACTCGACTGTACCCTTCCCTGCATCTGCCACAGAGAGCTCCGGTACGATTGAAATTGCACTGCTCTAAACTATCTGACAGGTTGTTAATTAACACAACGCTCTCATTGCAATAGTCGAAGATACAGAGACTAGTAGTGTAGAGAATCTCATTTTGGTTTTCGGTATCCTCTCTAAATCCTATCCACCGTTCTTGACCGTACGAAATCGTTCCGTTTGGATTACACCGAATGCTTGGGTGTAAGCTCAGCAGTAATTCGTCGCAGACGCATGCATGAAGAGTTTCGTTATAAACAAACCCGACTTGGCAGTCCCTAAACGTGAGACTAAAGTTACCTGACGGCTGGAACGAGACAATCGGGAGGAACTGAAATGCAACGACATCTCCAGGATTTCCAAGAAACTCGAATAATAATTCGTCATCTTCGTTGTCGATGAAAGCCACTACGTCGCCATCAATCGAGAACTCTTTGGTGTCCCCGGTCTCCATGAACCTAAGAGTCGTCAGCAAAGGCACTCCCTGGCCGTAGAAATCAGTTGCCGTTACTTTAGCCGTCCACTGCTGACCGGGCATTACTTGCTGTGGTAGTGGAGTCGAGGGATTGAAATCCACGTCTGTTGCGACCGAAGTAATCGTGTTACGACTCTCAGGATCTGTGATGTTCACACTGAAGTGAAGGATGTCGCTCAGCTCACTCTCAAAGTAGTTTAGAATCTCAGTCCCGTTCTGATCTGGCAGAATATACGGACAAACCCGAAATGTCGCTCCAAAAATTTCGTTCCCAACCATTCCAGCACTGTTGTTTATAAACTCCATTCTGAACGGAGGTGTGTTTTCACTGTCACTAGATAGCGTGTAGCAAGGCTGCTCGGGACAGGCTTGAAATCTACTGAAGTGCAGAAAACAGCGACCAAACTCTGTCAAAGGCCAAGGCGCTCTAGCGGTGACAAAAATGGCCCCTCCCCTCCAGATGGCTTCATTGTTGGCAAACTGTACCGTGGCCCCTTCTCTGACGATGAAGAAAGAAGTGTCACGAAAGTCTAAGGCCCCGCTGCTTATCACCTGGGTTCCCTCGGCCCTAAAGGTGTCATTGATGTTCATGATGCTTCTGGTTGCTCCAATACAGCTCATCTTGTTGTCGAGGAAGCTCGTGTTGCCGTAAAAGGTCACTTCGACGGCGTCAAGGCTGACTACGGCTGCATTCAGTTGTTGGGTGTTCTCCACTTCGAGTCTGTTCTTTACGAAACGACAGCTTCTCAAATCAACTTCAAATCCGAATTTCCTTTGGGCTCCATGGTATTTCCCTTCCCATATGGCCAGTGCACTTCCCGTCGTTCCCCGATTCTGCGTCCAGGTACAGTTTTCGAACGAGACGCGTTTGACGCTTTTCAGTCGAGTAAGGAAAGTAGGTATCGAGAGAATGGCCGTGCCTCCACCCCAATTCGCATTGCACTCCCGAAACACAGTATTCTTCACGGTAATCAACTGATTGGTAGGCATCGCATTACCACTTAGGTCCATCATATCAATGTTAGTGGGGTAACCGTAACCGATTAGCAATCCACCCCCGCTTTCGCTACCCTGGCATTTCTTAAAGACTACATTGTCTAGCGTGACAGAGACACTCGTCCCCAGAGGCTCTTGAAACAGGACGAGCAGGCACCCTCCCTCTGGATGGTGGAGATTGGTGAAATTAGAATGGGTGATCGTAACTTCGTGAGACTCTTTGTACTGCTGCGAGAATATCAGGGATAACCCCGCTGCCCCATCCAGGGGGTAAGTAGAGCTGCTGCTCCATATATTTCGGAAGTCGGTGATCTCGAAGAAGTCATCTGCCAGAATGTACCTGTTCACCTTGGAACTGGAAGAGCTGTTGCTAAAGTTACAGTTCTCAATTCTCAGTGTATTTCCGTCCGATGTATTCAAGCCGGGTGTGAGCGAGCCTCCAAAAAAGAACATTGCCCCCCCAGCAGTGTCCTCGACAGAGGGTAAGGTATGTGCCGATCCCGAATTGTTGGAAAACTTGACGTTTTTCAGTAAGGAGGACCCGAATACGTTGAAGACGGTGAGTCCCACTCCTACAGTGTCCCTGATACAAACGTTCTCAAGTGTGAGGCCATCGCAGTGAGCTATTACCACGGCCCGAGCAACGTTCGGAAGCAGTTCGTAGGTGGTGTTCAGCACTACATACTCCTGAACTACTTGAGACACTCTGGCCAGGCGCTCGCCCGTGAGGCCACAGCCCGTAATTGTCACGTTCTCAATGATGAGATTTCGACTGTTCACAAACGCCAAGCCTACATCTGGCGTGCAAGTTATTCTCACGTCCTCGGCAGCTCCCTGGCCACTGATTGAAACGTATGACAGCGACTCCAGGAGAAGGGCTGTTGAAATCTGGTGCACTCCAGGCAGAAGGGCTAGTTTGGTGATATTGCCATTTTCGTTGAGGTTCAAAAGAGCATCGTCCATTTGTGTTACTGTTTGCACTTGAATTTTATCGACTTCCAATCCAGTGCAAGCACCCGCTGCACTACTTGTATTTTCGGGCTCACTTGGTATGACACAAATGACATTTTGACCGTTGGTTGTTTTCACAACCGAAAGAAGCAGAAGAAATATACAAAGTCTAGATATCATATCTGCGTGGATGGTATTTGTCTGCATTAAGAAATTAAAAAAAAAATTGATAAAATCCCCACAAAGGTATGGGAAAATTAGCCTCGTACCCAGGCCTTCCCTCACAGCTTTTTTTGCAGCCGTGGCAAAAAGCGCTTTTTGCCTCGGCTGTGAAAAAAGCTGTGAGGGAAGGCCTGGGTACGAGGCTATGGGAAAATACCAGTTTGGTATACTAATAGTCCCACTACAGTGTGGAAAAACAATTGTTAATATCAACAATCTATATAGCGGTTGTAGTGCTATTTGATCTGTTTATTTGGACAGCAGTTTCAGTTGACAATGTCTGTGCTAAGTACTGGAATGTACACACACTAGGCTTGGGCAAATTATGCTGGCATAGCATTGAGAATAATGTGCATGGGAATAATAGGGCAGTTTTCAGGAATAACGCGAGTCTTGAACGGAAATATTCGAGTAGATCTCATCCACCACAAACTTTGCATGCATTTATGGTGTCTAGCAGTGGTTCTGATGGGAGAATGGCTGGTCTACAGCATGTTCTGCTTCAATAGTGATAAATAGCATCACTTGCCAGTCAACGGGGGAGGGGGGAAAGGTGTTATATGTATGAATATTTTTTTTCAATTTTAGTGGGAATAATGCGAGAATAATAGGCAGTCACTCGGAAATAATAGGGCAGTTTTGTAAAAATAGGGGAATAGAATTACAGGTAACTTTTTGAGCATGATCAGCCCAACCCTAACACACACATGGTGCAGTGTCATACTTTCTATCACTAATTTGAGCTATGATGTCATTCTCTTAAGAGCTTATGAGCCGCTCATAAGCTCCTGGATGTAGCAAGAGAAGTCTTCACGCTCATCTTACAGGTCTCCCAAAGGTTGACTAAGGCTCATTAACTTTGCATGATTGTGACTTTCAAAACTACCAAAAGTGTAAGTCACAGTCCATCAATTATTTATGCTTGAAATTCAAAGAATGTCACAGTTGGATAGTTTTAATCCAATAGCAAGGTTCTGGTCAGGTGATAGTGCGAAATGTGGGTGTATGTCACGTTTAATAGTACAAGAACTTCCTAAGTGGTTGTAGTGATAAATCTACAGTAAACATGATCATGAAACTGCAGTAAGGGAATTTATACTATTCTTGTCATATATAGAAGTACTCATGCACATAAACATACGGTGCACAATACATGCATGGCTCACTACAGCAACACCACACACGTGCACACCTTTAGAAGTGAATGTACAATAGTATTGTGGCTACTGGAATGCATATATGGCCACTGTGAGATGACAGCTATGTACACATAATATTACTGGCTGCAATTTACTCTCTGCATGTTACGGCCAACCTGACCATACAAAAAGATGGATGTACCTATCAAACTTGCATCTATATATACATAGGTTGGTAATGCACAAGTGCTTAGTCACAGTTTCATTATCACTATAAAGACGATATTAGACTCGAGCTGTAATGGATAATCTGTCTACGCAGACTTCTGTATACTCCAGTACTAGTGGACAGTCAGGACTAGACACTGCATGAATTATATAGTGCTGCTTGAAAACAGACTATAGGAAAAAATGCCTTGGATGTCCATACTATTACAAATCCAGGAATGATTTGTATAGGGACACAACTTTGATGACATGCACTCACTAGTCTCGTTCCCAGGCTCTCACTAGTCTCGTTCCCAGGCTCTCACTAGTCTCGTTCCCAGGCTCTCACTAGTCTCATTCCCAGGCTCTCACTAGTCTCGTTCCCAGGCTCTCACTAGTCTCATTCCCAGGCTCTCACTAACCTCATTCCCAGGCTCTCACTAGTCTCGTTCCCAGGCTCTCACTAGTCTCGTTCCCAGGCTCTCACTAGTCTCATTCCCAGGCTCTCACTAGTCTCGTTCCCAGGCTCTCACTAGTCTCGTTCCCAGGCTCTCACTAGTCTCGTTCCCAGGCTCTCACTAGTCTCATTCCCAGGCTCTCACTAGTCTCGTTCCCATGCTCTCACTAGTCTCGTTCCCAGGCTCTCACTAGTCTCGTTCCCAGGCTCTCACTAGTCTCATTCCCAGGCTCTCACTAGTCTCATTCCCAGGCTCCACTCTGCAGCTTTTTCTTTCACACTAGCTACAAGTGACAATGGCTGGTGTGGATGCTACGAACGAGGCTATACGCATTCACAGTCAGGGCTAACCAACCCCTACCGACCCGCTGTTACATACCTTCCATACTCTTATTAGACAGACCATAAAAAGAGATAGCTAACTATCTCATCTTTGTTCTGTCACAAGTCTTGCACCCCTACCAAGCAGGACCCTACCAAGCAGGACAGTATATACACCCTACGATGGACACTATAAAAGTACTAAAGATTTCTTGCTCTGCGTCAAGGGAAGCTGTAAGGAAACACAACAGAGGTTTGATAGGATCCTCAAGAAGACATGGCATGTTTCCCACATGCATGGCCTACAGAACGATGCCATGTCTTTTGCGATTCATCAAAATTCTGCTGCATGTGTTTATCTTCCATGCGGGTTTCCCTCGATACAGAGCAGGACAATATATACCACAGCATTATTCAATAAGCAAGAAAGCATGTTCACGAACACAAAATGAATCTAATTGACAGAATACAAGTTCTTTTGCACTTTTTGGTACAGTTATGACCCTTATTATTAGCTGCACTCAATGCTATGCAAATTCTACTTGTGGCCGAAGTAACACTGAGGATTAAACTGCCCCGTATAATACCTCTTTAACTATGTAATCACTTACCTCTTGTCATACTCAAAATCCTTGAGAGAATACTGCTGTACATGTACGAAAAGAGTTTTAATTGCTTAGCGGATGCTGACGAGACTAGCTTCGGTATGGAATGCAGCCAATAGGCCTAAGTACCACAATGAGGGTGGGGCTAAGCCTGTATCCGGTCGATCGTGTCACTTGACAGCTTAGTAAATGCTCAGCAGCAACAGTAGAGTCTGACTGGATGCGTAGAAGAAGATTACATGTGCAGGAGGAATGTAAGTAAGCTTACGTTTTAGACGTTTTTAGCGGTGTGTGTTTGATATTCAATACCGATATTAGCTATTAGCTAAAATGCTATATGCAGTTAATTCCTGGTTGCATTCTAAAACCACTGAATTTGTGCAGCATAACTATTTCCTAGACTGAAGACAGGTCCTCTGATGTAGTATAGTTCCCAAAGGTTCCATTAGTTCTCTTTAAAATAGCTATAATGGTGTGTAGTCTTCAATTTATTTTACTGTTGGTATGTACACTGCTATTAAAGTGGCCCCCTTATTATTATATTACACGAACACTAGATTCTAGCCAATCGTAACATGCCTCAGCATCACACTGCAATAAAAGCTGGAGTGAGGCTATAGTCAGGCTGAACTATTCATCTGCAGAGTTCCATACATCCACTGAATTAAACTGATAGTAGAACCTTTGATTTACTACATACCTGTCTGTGAACAGTTAAGCTAGCTCTTCATTGACTTGCTTACTTCGCTGCAGCTATGTGTCACATTAAATACATAGCTTCTTGAATTCAGTTTCCCCACAGTCACTGCCAACTCATGTTACAAGTCGATAAGAATAGCTACCAAAACTGTTGCTCTTTATAAGAATGGAGCAGTGTTCCTAACGTAGTACTCACATGAACAGTTGGTCATGTGCCTACTATATACAGGCATGAAGTGTATGTTGCTATCACAAAGTGTTCCTTTTATGCAGGAAATGTGGTCATCGCTAATTATGTCTTTGCTGCTGACATTTCTGCTTCTAGCGTTGCTTTCTCCATCGGCTTTTTGCAGCAAAGTTTGTGTTGCCGCAAACGGAGCAAGCGATAGAAGCCCACTGAACGGTCTCTGTGATGGACAAATACTCGAAGGAATGAACGATGCAGTTCTGCTGATGAATCAAAACAACACCGAGCTATTCTTGCTTCCCGGTAACCACACACTGTCAGTGTTCACAATTGTGGAATCGGTTTCCAATATATCCATCGTGGGACTCGGTACGAGGGAGACTGTCAGGCTCACTTGCGAGGATGGCGTTGGTCTTGCATTTGTGAATGTGAGAAACCTCGTCATTCACAAGATCACCATTACAAACTGTGGCATAAGAAATGAGAATATCGTTGCTGTATCCCAGAGGGCCGAGGAGTATGTTCTGTTCAATCATACATATATTCTGCTGCCGTCAATTCGCCGTGCAGTGTTTGTAGCGGAATGCTATGATCTATCGCTCGAGAATGTTCGGATTCAGAACACAGTCGGAGTTGGACTTACAGCACTTAACATCCAAGGCGACTCGCACATACAAAATGTGGAATTTTACAACAACTCTTACAATGATAATCTCACCTTCAAAGAAAGAGGCGACTTTGTGGCAGGCGGGGCAATGTTCTATTTCGGGAATTCGCTGAAGCGTGATAGCTATCCAGGCAGTTTCGAAACCAAACACAATCTTGTTATTGATTCCTGTCGATTCACGAGAAGCAAGTCTGCAGCTCAGGCCACCCGCCACATTCTGGTGGACGATTTCTTCGAGATAAGTGATTTCCGTGACACACTCAACGATACTTACCCACTAGACGGTGCTAGCGGACTTTCTCTCATTTTCAGCAGGAACCAAGGCGACTTTTATAATGTCGCAGTCAGTAATTCTCAGTTGGTGGAAAACATTCACCCAGACGGTGGATGCCTACTTATCCTGTTCCAACAGTTAACCTCAAGTGTGTCAGTTTTGCTTGACTCGCTTTGGTTTGAAGACTGCAGAGGTAAACAAACCGGGGGTGGCTTATTAATAGGCTATGGCTACCCTACTAATTTTATGTCCCTAGAATCTGAGAATGTCATTTATCAGAGTGTCAGCGTTAGAAACTCAACGTTCTACAAGTGTAGGGGGAACTTTGGAGGGGGGTCGGCTGTTTTGTCCGTACCGAATTTTCTTCGCCAGGGAATACAGATAAAGGGGATCGATTTCACAAACTGCACCTGGAGAGAAAATTTGGGAAGTGCTGGATGTGCTGCAGGGTTTTGGGAGGGAAAGTACCATGGAGTGCAGAAGAGGTTCGGGATCAAGATTACTTTCACGGACTGCAAATTCATTGGAAACCGCATTGAAATAGAGAACCAACCTCAAATAAATGCCGCTGCAGTAAATTTGGATGCCGTTGCTGTAAACTTCCATGGAGAGACTTACTTTGGTGATAACAGAGTTAGCTGCATCGGTGCCACGAGAAGCGAAGTGCAAGTGTATGATAACTTCCTAGCCGAACGCTCTCTGGTTGTCTTTGGAGGAGTCTTAGACTTTCGAGACACTTCTTATCTGATTGTCAAAGACGGCGCCACTGTGACATTTGTGAATAATCAAGCACTTTGGAGAGGGGGGGCCGTATCAGAGAACACATTCGCTCCGTGGCCCCTTACGGAATTCGGCATCTGCTTCCTCCATTTCGAGAACTTCAGAGCGTGTCCGGTAAGACCATGCTACGATCTCACAGATTACAACAAGAATGAAGGTCCTCCCTCCCAAGTGCTCTTTATAAACAACACGGCCTCATTATTTGGCAATGAGATCTTTGGTGCGACCTTTCAGTTCTGTCCTTGGCTGAGTCACAACATCAGTCAAGATGGAGTCGCGATTCTATCGTTCTTGGAAAATGACCTGAGTGATGTTATTTACTTTGATGAACAACTCACTGTAGAAAATGACATTGTCAACGGTTACCTGAACGATGTCCTTTTCGATTCCCTTCCAAGCAGGATCATGCCCGGGGAACTCTTTAGAGCTAACATCACCACTCTCGACTTCTTCAATCAATCGGTACCTTCAGTCAACACTCTTCGACGTACAGACAGCGATGGACGACTGGACACATCTGGACGGTTCAGTGCTGATGGAAACCTCGTCACCTTCATAGAAGCAGTCGAAGATCTCCGTTTCATTTTCAAAGGTAAACCTGGAGAAAATGTCACATTCCAGTTTCTGCCAATTTCTATATTTCGGCCCACAGGACGTTTCAACTTTACATTCTCCGAATGCAATACCGGTTTCATCTACGATGATACCCAAGAGAAGTGTGTGTGTGACCCTATTTTGGAGGGTCTTCACGAAAGCATCGAATGCCAATCAGACGGGAGCATTACTCACGGGCAGCTCAGATGGGTTGGATTCCAGGACAACAGTACGGACGAGGCAATGGATTTGGTGTATGTAACGAGTCTCTGTGTGTACGACTTTTGCAGTGAAAGCGACATGCTCATTAAGAACCTATCCGATTCTGCCGAGCAGTGCAATAATAATCGAACCGGAGTCCTTTGTGGTGGCTGCAAAGAAGGGTATAGCCGAGTATTTGGCTCCTCGGCATGCAGGATCTGTAACAACGTCACACTGCTGTACATCTTGCTATACATGGCTTCTGGAATTCTAACCGTCCTGGGTATTTTTACTCTTCACATTTCAATCGTTCATGGCTACCTCAACGGTCCGATCCTATACGCCAACATTGTGTCCACGTTTGGTACAATCCTCTTTCCTCCCAACCGGCCCCGCTATACGAACGCTGCCTTCATCCTCATCACGTTTCTGAACCTGGATATAGGTTTCGAAACCTGCTTCTATGATGGAATGACTCAAAAGCACTACACATCTCTGCGGCTGGCCTACCCTTTCTACCTTCTACTCATCATAGGCTGTATTATACTCTTCGTGAAGCTCTGTCCAAGAAGCAGAATTCTACAGTCCGAATCGTTTCGTCCCGTCAGAGCCATTGCGACAGTCACGTTCCTGTCCTTCAATATCCTCCTGCAAACAGTCATCGAAATACTTTCAGTGGCAGTCCTAGAATTTCACGGCCACTACCAAAACCACTCAGAGGCCAGGTGGCTCGTAGATCCTACCATTCGATATGCACATGGAACACATGGACTTCTTGTGTTCATCGCCTGCTCGCTGTTAATATTTGTCATTGTGCCATTGGTGGTTGTTCTATTGCTGTACAAGCCACTCCAAAAACTGAAATACGTTGGAAAATTTCTGCAGAAGCAGTGGCCTTTCTTTGATGCTTTTCAGAACCCTTATGTCAAGACATTACGTTTCTGGATTGGCATCCAACTCCTGTTACGGGTTGCTTCACTCATGATCTCTGGAATCTCGCAAATTACCAGTAATTCAAACAGTGGAAGCTTCAGAAACATCAACCTCTTTGTTATGATCATGCTGCTGGTGACATTCTTAGGGATTGAGGCTTTTCTACGGCCCTTTCGTGGTGTCCTTCGAAATGCAATCGATATCTTATTCTTATTCAACTTGGTCTACCTGCTGTCAACGGCACTGTACTATAACCTCCTACGGCTCTCCGACCAAGCTAATGTTGACATCTCGCACATCATGTCAGTGCACTATGCAATAATCGAGATTCTACTGGACATCGCCATTTTCTTCATAGCGTTGATTCTGTTTGGGTTTGTGTGTGTGAGATTCGGAGTTGTCAGAAAAATCGACGAAAAGTTGATCCCTAAACTCAGTCCGAGACTGCAAGCATTTGTGGCAGCGATTCTAGAGGATGCTGGCTACAAGTTGAAAACACCAATCAGCCATCAGCTCAACACAAGAAGAAAGAGCTCGGAAAAGTCTGGTTCCGTCCCAACTCACAGCGTTGCTGGTTTGGAATGGGAATCGAGTTTGGGATCGAGTCTCGATAAGGGTGGCCCGGAGCTACAAGAAGCTGGGCAAGATGATGCAGATGATGGAGAAGACATTGAGTTTGAAGCTCACTACTCCCGCTACAGGGACTCCATCTTGGAGCACTCTGACATTAATGCTAGCACTGCGCTTTGACTGTATCTTTTAGGCATGCGTGTGGGTTGACTGTTTTGCTAGTCATATTATTATGCCAGTGTGTATTTGTTTTGGTCGTGACTTGAAATTTGTACTACCACCTTACATTACTCAAGTCTGCTGTATTATTATTATACTCATGTGTCTTAATTCAAATATTAAGCTGCCATGTCTACGATACTGTTTCAGTGACATCGTATTTTCATCCCGAAAACAATATTGAGCAGGAAGCTGATATTGCTGCAGTATAATCATTAAACTTCATATGGGTTGGGGGTGGGGGGGGGGGCTTGGGTGACTGTTTACGTATTCACTGTGGCAACAAGAGGAAATTTAACATCCCTGTAAACGTTGTATTATTATGCTAAATGCATAGAGATGAGAGCTAAATATAATTGTACAGGCTTTTATAAACTTGTTGCTTGGCAACGACCAATGAATGAAAGTATGTATAGTACAAGCAGGTACGATATACATCAGACAGCACGTACGTACGTATTTGCACTCATTACATTATGTAACGTTATGTAACGACGGTTCATAAAACCGCAAAAACGCACGCCGGAAGCGAAAGATGATAAACACTGAATTGAACGTTTTGCATCCAATCATTCCAATGCCGATGTAATGATATGTAACACGTACGTACGTGACCTGTATACAGTAGCAACGGTTCCATAATATAGCACAGCGTATGATGTGGGACACAGTGAGTCTTATAGATGTCCCTGCTACCAACATCAGTATGACTAACCTGACGCCGTTCGAAGAAAACGACGCGCGGTGGTGCTACGTAGAAGGGAAGCCGGACTCTTGCGTCAGGTTAGTAGTGCCGTGGTCTAGCTAGCTAGCTAGCTATCCACAACTTCTACCCACCTTGGGATCGCTTGCAGTATCTCCCTTCCGCCGAGATCCTGCAAGCGATCCCAAGGTGGGTAGAAGTTGGGGATAGCTAGCTGGACTAGTACAGTAGTGTCGTAGATACTCCACTATATAAATCGGTAGATCATATAATAGACAAAGTTATTCCAAGACAAAGTACGGTTTCAACGCCATCACACGGTAGCCAAGGGAGATAGCTTATTGAAACTATAGGATAACAGCTGTACTTGATCACAACGGATATGAGTGATCGAACCGTTGTGGCATAGATAGAGCTATGCTCTATTATCTGTGGTTGTGGGAAATGGCTAATCAGAATTGTTTATGTTCAAGTCCGTTCTGATAGTTCAAAGCAACAACTCCTAGGACATGTCATGCTGATTCTGACTATACAGAGAACAGGAACTGTAGGATGTGTGCCTATAGCTATATACACAGTGTACATGTATCCTACTACTCTCGTCGTATACGAAGTGTGGGGTAATACTCAGTTTCTGTGACAGGCCAATGCACACACTTGATTTAGAAGCCTGTGTATAAAGCCTTAGTGCTGTGCTTTCTCATTAAAATGAGAGTTCATATTCTCTAGTAGAGTACTATCTATGATATTCTAGAGAGAGACAAGCTCAGGATATTGTTGTTTATTTGATTAGTCAGCAAACACCAATGACCTCATCTGTGCAATACAGGTACAGGTTACTACTTGGAAACCACAGGACAACAGAAGCTACAAGTGTGTGTGTGTGTGTGTGTGTGTGTGTGTGTGTGTGTGTGCGTGTGTGTATGTGTGTGTGTGTGTGTGTGCGTGTGTGTGTGTCACTGTGTGTGTGTGTGTGTCACTGTGTGTGTGTGCATGCCATTTGTAGCTTCTGATGAATGTACATGTATTATGAACGACTCTATTCACTGTTGAATAACTTTCAATAAACCCTTTACCATTATGATGTAATGGGAGGTAAAAGGAGGCACTAATTGGAGAAAACACATGAATGTGTGCCTGTTTTCATGTAAAATTTAAACATGAAAACACAATAACCTGCAGTTTCCATGTAAATTTTCCATTAAGTGCTGACTTCCCCCATTACATTACAATGGTAAAGGATCTGTACTGGCTATGTTTCGATCCGAAAACTTTCTTCTAGCGTACACAGTATTATGAGATATGACATCATTCGTCCTGGCACATGCCAAGCTGTCATGTCTGGTATGCTCTTGTATGGCCTTCTGGTATGTAAACTAACAATCATACAGGCAGACAATGTATGTGCTGATGCAGCCAGGAAGTATATACAGTCAGCATGCTGAGGGTTTACTCTAGACTTGATGGCATATGCAACTTTTAGTTTCTATTGCACTGACTTTCTACATTATCTCTTTGCATGCGCACGTACACACACACATATACATGTGCACACACACACACACACACACACACACACACACACACACACACACACACACACACACACACACACACACACACACACACACACACAGAGTTGCAATATTGCTCACGCTGGCTATCGTCACAGGAGTTCTGTGTGCCCTAAGAGTGAGTTATCGTTGTGAATAAGTTTACCCTTTCACATTCCCCCAGATCAACCCCCTCCCCAGTGTAGAGACGCTACACAATATTAGAGTACTACATGGGAAGAGGAGGGGGGGAGGGGGGAGGGGAGGGGGAGGGGAGGGAAAGGAAGATGGAAAGGGGAAGGGGGAGGGAAAAGGGGAGGGAGGGGGAGAGGGAAAGGGGGAGGAAGGGGAAGGGAATGGATAGGAGGGGGAGGAGGAAGAGGGGGAGGGATAGTGGGGGGGGAGAGGAAGGAGGAGGTGATAATGACTGCCCACCTCATCCCCTCTCACTTGGGATAGTATCGCACATTGTGCAATGTAATGGTGCGCATGAGCAAAGTCAACCGGAAGCAATGGCTCAATAGAGGTAGCAAAGCTTGCGCAAAGAGAGGTTAACAAACGCCAAAAGTAGGCTTCTGATACTGCTCTGCCTAGCTTGAGGTTAGAAGCATTTCTTTGTGGCAGTTAACGAGTGAAACCCGAGCAATTTGTTTTCACTGGCCTGCCTAATAGACACTTAGCACATGAAAGAAGGGTTTATTGTACATCAGGCTCACATGAACCCTAAACAGATAATTATGTGCTTCTGTGTTCATGTAAGTGATTGTTAGGTGTGGGAATGTTATATCTGTTGCCTTCGCTTTGATGGTGTCTGCTGTGTGTATAGCTATGTGCGTGTATGTGTGTAGCTAAGTGTGTGTGTTTGTACGCGGAAGACTAGAGTCTGCACACACAGTGGTGATATATTTTCAGTGATCTTGAAGCATTATAATTTTGGTGGTTTGGCTACATACATGTAGCAGTGTCAGACTGATTTCTCTATGCTACAATTTAAGTGCAGTGTTAAAAAAGCAAACAAAAACACCTACTGCATGCTTTAAAGAGCTCTGAACCTCCTTTCTCGCCTTCCACCACAGCTGGAGATCGGTATTTATGAGGATTTATCTTTTACACTACTACTGTACACTGTATCCACATCAGTCATCCTATCAGTGTCTCTCTAGCTTCTAAAAGTATATTCACAGCCAGAGACAGATGTCAGGCTTGTAAGCTTGTAAGCTAAGTCTCTCAATTTGGGATCACTGCTGATAACGTCCTAACCTTAGTTTACTTTAGCTTTGTTCTACAACCCTGTGAAGTCCCTTGTAGCTTGGGAAACAATAGCACTTAGCCCTATTATGGCTGTACTGCAGGCACATGATGTAGACCCTTTACCATTGTGATGTAATAGGGAGTAAAGGTAGGCCATGGGGCGCCAGGCACCCTGAATGAAAACATTATGTGGAAACATGCTTGTTTTTGTGCTCTATGTTTAAAATTTACATTAAAGCACGAAAACATGCACGTTTTCATGTATTTTTTTTTATTTAGGGCCTCCTTTAACCCACCCCCCCTACATCACAATTGTAAAAGGTCTATTACTTAATTGTATGGTTTGGTGAGCTGAGAAGTAGGCTCTTTAAACACATCGCCACGATAGCTTACATGTATCTCAGCCGGGCCTTGTGTTAGCAAACCACAACCCTGTGCTGCGTGTGTGATGCACTGTGATGTATCAATGAGCCGCAACCCTGTGCTACGTGTGTGATGCACTGTGATGTATCGATGACCCGCAACCCTGTGCTACGTGTGTGATGCACTGTGATGTATCGATGACCCGCAACCCTGTGCTACGTGTGTGATGCACTGTGATGTATTGATGAGCCGCAACCCTGTGCTACATGTGTGATGCACTGTGATGTATCGATGAGCCGCCATACCTGTGCTGCGTGTGTGATGCACTGTGATGTATCGATGAGCCGCCATACCTGTGCTGCGTGTGTGATGCACTGTGATGTATCGATGACCCGCAACCCTGTGCTACGTGTGTGATGCACTGTGATGTATTGATGAGCCGCAACCCTGTGCTACGTGTGTGATGCACTGTGATGTATCGATGAGCCGCCATACCTGTGCTGCGTGTGTGATGCACTGTGATGTATCGATGAGCCGCCATACCTGTGCTGCGTGTGTGATGCACTGTGATGTATCGATGACCCGCAACCCTGTGCTGCGTGTGTGATGCACTGTGATGTATCGATGACCCGCAACCCTGTGCTACGTGTGTGATGCACTGTGATGTATTGATGAGCCGCAACCCTGTGCTACGTGTGTGATGCACTGTGATGTATCGATGAGCCGCCATACCTGTGCTGCGTGTGTGATGCACTGTGATGTATCGTTGGCAAACCGCAACCCTGTGCTACGTGTGTGATGCACTGTGATGTATCGTTGGCAAACCGCAACCCTGTGCTATGTGTGTGATGCACTGTGATGTATCGATGAGCCACCATACCTGTGCTGTGAAATGCTCAACAGTAGAGCTTGGGAACAAGATTTAAGGAATCCTCGCCGAAACTGAAAGCCCCTACATGTGACTATATCCCCTTCACTATCAGTGTTGGTACATTTGCTGAAGCAAACATGATATGGTAAATGGATTGAAATTCACACACACACTCACACACACACACTCACACACACACACACACACACACACACACACACACACACACACACACACACACACACACACAGATAATCCAGTATCACTACCACAGAGAGAAGAACCCACACCAGTACCTCATCTACTACATTGCCCTGCTCATATCTCTACTAAGGTTAGCAGCATACTCCATTCTTTTAACTGCCATCACAGAGATAGGGTAAGAGTTTGGGTTTGATCAGAGGATGCACTAGCCTCGTACCCAGGCCTTCCCCGCACTCGCAAAAATAAACGGGGAAAAGTAAAGCGGGGAGAGGCCTGGTCGATTTTATCACGTGCGCAACCACAGGGTAGACGTCAGGTAGACGCCACTAATTCAATTGTGCAAGGATCGTAGCAACGTGCCCACGCAAAGAGCCACGTGTTAGCTAGTACTGGCCCGTCTTTACGGAAAAGGGCGAAAAGACTTTACGGAACAAGACAATACTACTGTTTTTCGGACTATTCCTACCTACGAAGAGGCCGAGATTGCTTCAATGGCGGGTAAATCGAGCGCAAAGACGGCTCAAGTTTGCCGGTAAGCGACACTAAAGCTACCCAGTAGCAGACTTAGTTGCGAGTAAGTTTCAGACTGACAGTTTGATAGCATTTACACTTTTAGTAGTGCTACGGTAGTCTATGCCTTCCGTATTATGACAGACTTACCCAATGAGATCGTTTTGCAGTAAGTACCCGTCAGACTTGAGCCGTCCTTGCGCTCGATTTACCTGCCATTGAAGCAATCTCGGCCTCTTCGTAGGTAGGAATAGTCCGAAAAACAGTAGTATTGTCTTTATCTGCCTTGTTCAGTAAAGTCTTTTCGCCCTTTGGTTGTCAAAGTATGATTATTCACTAAGTGTCTAATCAATCTGGTACTATTCTAGCCCATTTACTGTAAGTTGTCATGGCAATGGTATAGTGGTGCATTTATATGAGTTCTCTCCAGACCCTTGAAAGACAATGGGCTTATCAGGTGTTGCTGACCACACAGTCAGTCACACACACACACACACACACACACACACACACACACACACACACACACACACACACACACACACACATGCACACACACACACACACACACACACACACACACACACACACACACTCATCACCACACACACACACACACACATACATTAACTGGCTACAGAGGTCTGCAGGTTGTTTGTTCAGTGCAATAGGTTGATAGTAGAGACTGTAAACTGTTAGCCTTTGATTCTGACAGCCTAACCTAATTAAGTTCTTGAGACCCACTGCCTATTTGCCCTCTCAAGTGAGCCACCAACTTGCAGACCTCTGTACTATCAGGTCAGGGGGAGGTCAGAGGGAAGGGAGGGAGGGAGGGAGGAGGGGTGTATGATTTCTAAAAAATGCCTTACTCCTGAATCTGATTGGCTAGAAGGTAACCTACTTTTGTTGTATGCAATCATCATCATATCCTTTTATGGTCATCCCCAATCCTGAAGCATGCCAGCTATGTCATGATGCACTTATACAATGTCGTGTACAACTCTGAAAAGTGTCTATCAGTATGTTTTTGACATAGATAATGTGTCCTAAAAATCCCTGAACACATGAGTGCATGTGCAGAAGCCAATAGCTCTCATTATCAGCTATCAGCTCAAGTTCCTCAGAGTTTAATTGAAACTTTTTCTATGAATTTCCTTGCCACACTTCCTGTGTGGCTTGTACCTGGGGCTATGAAACTATGGTAGCCCATGAACTACATCTTGCCCTGTTTAGCCTTGGTTTAATCCTCACACACACAGCAGACACCATGTACCATCAAAGTGAAGGTAACATTCCCACACCTCACAATCACGTGCATAAAGCTTGCCTACTACTGCCAAGGGGCTCCAGTAGCTCAATTGGTAAGAGCATCTGACTAGTATTCAGAAGGTCCTGGGTTCAATCCCCAGCTGGGTCCTTTTTTTTTTCCCCGGGATTTCTTTACTTTGCAATGAACACAGAAGCACATGATTATCTGTTTAGGGTTCGTATGAATGCATGGGTCCTGTCCCGAGGGTTAATGATGCCTTTAGTTGTGGGAACTGGATTCAGCCACTTCCACAGTTCCTGGCAATATGGCTTTTACCTGACCCTTGTTAGGATGCCTGTGGTGGCGAGCAGACTGCACGGCTACAGACCACAGGCCTTGTAGGTATACATGTATTATGAGTGCTGAAGTGTGCACATGAGTTGTTAGTGGTATGTTTTGTTTGTATACAACCGCTGTCTTATTAAATTAATTTTCTGATTGAACCTGTTTTTTAGGACTATAGGGTTAGGCTTGGGGTTGGGTTAGAATTAGGGATATGGTTAGTGCTGCACAGTTTATAGATTTACAGAATGCATAATTGTACCGATTCATAGAATGTGCCTAGCACAACCACGGAAGTTAGCACATACATGTACATGTAAGTTAGTACATAACCAGCCAGTATGTCTGGCCGTGAGATATGCAGGAAGCTTGGAAGTTGAGGGTGACTCTGTAGTGAACAGTCCGTGTGGACATCATAGAAACTGCGCTGTAACAGGGTGCTGACCAAACTAAAGGGTCTGATCAAAACCACCTTAACAGGTAGAGCTTTGATCATATTAATTTGTGTGACTTGCTAGACTGAGTGGCACCATCCCTATGATACGATATCAGGTTGCATCACCTAATCAGGGAGAACTTTGATTTGGTTAGGGTACAAGACCATTAACAAAGGGTTGAGTATATTTATAGCAGGCTGGAATTGTAGCCACTCAAATGAACAGGCTGTGTTGTTTAGGGGGATATCCCAGGGATTTCCCCTTATGGCACCAGACCATAACCTAATATGCACATAATGAAATTGAAGGAAGAGCCAGACAGCTCAGTATACAAAACTGGCTGACTGAAAACAATATCATTCTCTTGTGTTAACCAAAAAGTTTGTCTTGGTGAAACCACTATGTTTCAGGGCATCATCAGTTGTGTTTCAAGCATCCATGCATGGAGAGTTATTGGCAAGGCGATTCTGAGTATTAATACATGTATGTGACATAGTGTACACTGTATTTCCCTGCAGCATCATTCACTGGTCCTATGTCAGAACGGCCGTCCTTGACTTTGTCAACACTTACTTCAGCGTGATTCAGGTAACCATTGCTCAGAGATACTCATGGTTGGCTAGTAGAATTCACCGTGAAGTCCAACCCAAAGTTCGGCAATTAAAGAACTTCTGCTGAACTTCAGGTTGGAAAATTTGCGATGAATTCAGGTAGCCATGCCCGTGTACCACCATGCAAGAGCACATCAAAAGATGGAGTACATCAGAAAGCTTATCATCTCTTGAAGAGTTTACAATGTATGCATAGCTCTGTGTTGCATAGGATCTTATCCTTTCTTCCTTTCTCCTTCCTTTTTCTCATCTGTCCTCAAACCCTTCCCACCTCCCTTTATCCTTCTCTCCCCTCCTCCTCACTCTCTCTCCTTTCTTTTATCCCTTACTCCTCCCCTCCTCTTATCTATTCTCAAACCCCCCTTTCCTTTATCCCTCACTCCTTCCTTCTTTGTATCTGTCCTCGAACACCCCCTCCCTTTATTCCTCTCTCCTCCCCTCCCTCCCTCTCTCCCTTGCAGCTGCTGGTGATATCACATTTCTTCCTCTCTTGGGCCTCAAGGATTCTACAACACGAACGACCCTTCAACTAGTAAGCACCATTCCTCACGTGACAAGTTTCCTCTGCATTACATAGCCCCTTTACAGTGAAACCCCTCTTAAAGGACACCCCTGAAATAAGGACACCTCTGTGTTAAGGACACTTTGCTGTGTCCCAAATAAGCTTTCTTGATGTAAATTTACCCCTGAACTGAGGACACCTCTCTATACAGGACACTTTGCCAGGTCCCCAAGGTGTCCACATTAGAAGGGTTCCACTGCAAACTGGATTGTATTGCAGTTGTATATGTACATGCTACATGTACTGTAGAGTGCGTATCAAGCGCCCATAGGAGGGGAACCTTAGGATGCAGTGGAAGAGGGGGGGGGGTGGGCGCTAAATATATGGTGGGTGCTTGATACTTTCTCTATGGTAGGACCTTTAATTGGTTGTAAGAGGCTCTCATACTAGACATCCCTCCTCCTCCTCCAGCATCATCTTCCCTCTGATGGTGATCGTGCTGCTCTACTTCACCGCAGCTTTCTTCTGGGCCTGCCTAACCATTCAGGAGGTCAAACACGAGTGCACACGTGAGTCGCCTGGTAGTCACATGTTAACCATCCAGGAGGTCAAACACGAGTGCACACGTGAGTCGCCTGGTAGTCACATGTTAACCATCCAGGAGGTCAAACACGAGTGCACACGTGAGTCGCCTGGTAGTCACATGCTAACCATCCAGGATGTCAAACACGAGTGCACACGTGAGTCGCCTGGTAGTCACATGCTAACCATCCAGGAGGCCAAACACGAGTGCACACGTGAGTCGCCTGGTAGTCACATGTTAACCATCCAGGAGGTCAAACACGAGTGCACACGTGAGTCGCCTGGTAGTCACATGTTAACCATCCAGGAGGTCAAACACGAGTGCACACGTGAGTCGCCTGGTAGTCACATGTTAACCATCCAGGAGGTCAAACACGAGTGCACACGTGAGTCGCCTGGTAGTCACATGTTAACCATCCAGGAGGTCAAACACGAGTGCACACGTGAGTCGCCTGGTAGTCACATGTTAGGCACGTTTTCGTGGGAGAATTAAACAATCTGTTGGGGGGGGGGGGGGTGAATAGTTTAATACATTCAAGAGAACAGGTTTTGTTTTAGGGTGGGAGAATTGGGACAAATCAATTAAAACCACATAAAATGTAGAGAAACGTAGCCATTATGTCTTTCATATCGGATATCATAGTTGATCTTGTGACTTTAGATTCCAGGCCCTGTGACAGTTTGTGTAACTGAAATGTCACAGGCCTAAGATCGAAGCTAGTATAGTCTAGCTATATAGCGCTTTGCTGCAAGTAACCCTATCTACTGATGTTCAGCTCCAATTGCACCTATAGCAACCTACTGAGGTTCAGCACTATAAGTGCTTTAGCCACTTACTATCAAAGTTCAGCCCTGAATGTGTGCCTAGCAACCAACTGAGGTTCAGCACTAACAATGCTTTAGCAACCAACTGGTTTTCAGCCCTGAGTGTGCTATAGCAACCTACTGAAGTTCAGCACTATATGTGCTTTAGCAACCAACTGAGGTTCAGCACTAAAGTGCCTTCAAAAGTTTAGCCCTGAGTGGGATAGCTATAGTTGCCTACTCAGGTTCAGCACCAAAACTGCTTCAGCAACCAGCTGTGGTTCAGCACTGAAAACATTTATAGCACCCTACTGAGGTTCAGCCCTGAATACGAGACCACAAACACAATATAAGGTGCCTTAACTTTCACTGTGTGGGTGTATCAGAGGAAGGTTGCAGTTGTGGTTTTGACAGTATCTTTAGACAACACAGCTCAGACTAGTCAGCTATGGCTAGCTACCTCCTCCTGATCCCCCCTCCCCCCCTGATTCCCCCCTCCCCCCCCCCTCCCCCCTCCCCTCCCCTCAGGCCCTCAGTGGCTGCTCTTCAGCACCTCGCAGCTGGTGATGGTGCAGCTGTTCCTGGTGGCCGTGGTCTACATCAGCAGGAAGCTCAACCACGTCAGAACATCACGGAACAACAGGCTCTCGCAGAAGGCACAACTGTGGGGGTGAGCACTAACTAGAATGAGTATCATACGCTTAAATTACTCAATTCACAGTTTCAAGTTACGCCACCTATACTGTATTGTTGTGTGGGCCATAGATTATCTTTTTCACTCCCTAGCAAGCTGACCCCTTCCATATTTCTCTGTCTGTCTTGGCTGGTGTAAGTATGGCTTGGTTTGAGTTAACCATTTTATACTAGCCTTGTTCCCAGGCCACACGGCCGGGAGAATTCTGCGTGGCCTGGGAACAAGGCTGCATTCCTACCCAACCAGTCTTCTGTTCTTTATCACAGTATTTATTTTCCCTCTACAGGCTTACAATTGTCTACGAGATAGTGTCCATTGGCACATTCGCCTATGATCTTTACTTAATAATCAGTAAGTATAAGTGCCACAATGTGTTAGAAATCAGTAATATAACTGTGCACCTTAATTTAGAGTCAAGAATTAAGCTAAGATAAAGCTTAAAAAATATATTTTCAGTTATTAGTTATTCATATACACATGTACATGCATGTTCGAGTGTCCAGTGCTATGTTGAGTTGCTATCTTTTATTTCCCTTCCTCAACAGCGAGACACGAACACGATGACTGTGGGACTATCTTTGTGAGTTAACACCTGCATCACACTTATTAATCTGTAGCTAAATTAAGACTTTGGTGTTATACAGCATCATGCTTTCCTAGGCCATATGCTCATATGCAACATTGAATTCCCAGGCCATGAAACATTGCATTCATAGGCCATGCAGTATTGAATTCCCCAGGCCATGAAACATTGAATCCCCAGGCCATGAAACATCGAATTCCCCAGGCCATGAAACATTGAATTCCCAGGCCATGAAACATTGAATTCCCCAGGCCATGAAACATTGAATCCCCAGGCCATGAAACATCGAATTCCCCAGGCCATGAAACATTGAATTCCCAGGCCATGCAGGATTGAATTCCCAGGCCATGAAACATCGAATTCCCAGGCCATGAAACATCGAATTCCCAGGCCATGAAACATTGAATTCCCAGGCCATGCAGGATTGAATTCCCAGGCCATGAACTATTGAACTCCTGGGCCACGCAATATCAATGTTTCATGGCCTGGGAATGAGGCTACTCTGGTGTACAATATTGTATAGTGCATATATTTATTTATATGGAGTAGAGAATCTTCTAGAAGGGTGGGAGTCCAATACAAAACTTGAACATGAACTACAAAAGCATACAGCCTGCAGTGTTAAGGTAAACAATAGACATGTCTCCTACAGACATGTGGACAGGTGGACAAACAGGAAGAACCAAATAATATTACAGCAGTGATAATTTTATAGCTATAACTCTTAAGTTCAAAGCATCTCTCAGTTGTTTGCACAGGAAGTATATAATTATGGTGTTGGACCACACCTACTGGGGTGGTTTCTACATGCATGTGTCTTTAGTGACCAATAAGATTACTTTGAGTCGGTGTACTCTACTGAGTGTGTTGCCATTCAACTCTGTATTCACATGTATTCACACACACACACACACACACACACACACACACACACACACACACACACACACACACACACACAGACCAGCAACAGTGCTGGCATGACAGTGATCTACATCACCCACAAGATACTAAAGTACCTGCTGGCCCAGTGGGCCATTATCCTCATCTTCTCTCCCAAGAGACAGAGCACAGACAGTGAAGACACCCGGGAGGCACTCTCCTGGGCAGAGAAGCCGGTGAGCTCATGCTCTACTGCAAAATTGGTGGCCTTGTCTTCAGCCACACATGTACTAAAGATTAGTGACTGCTGTAGAGTTAGGGTTAGGGTTAGGGTTAGGTCTACGGATAGGGTTTGGGTAGGGCCTAGAGGCTAACCATTGGGTTTTAGAGCTCAAACTATAGCCTGTGTATCTCGATGTTGATGCAATGCAGCTTGCTCTAAACTCAACTGCTAGTCTGCAGCTACCCCCTACGTACCCAAACACTGAGACCGGGCCACTAAAGTGTGTGTGTGTGTGTGCGTGTGTGTGTGTGTGTGTGTGTGTGTGCGTGTGTGTGTGCTTGCATGCATGCACAGTTGTGTCAACCTCAAGCTCTGTAGGCTATTGTAAACAGTGATGAGATTGATCATTCAGCTTAGATGTAATTATCAATTACAGCCTTCTAATAGTTTGTCTGCCTCTCAGTGCCTGAGTGCCCCTATAGCCAGCAGCAGTGTAGACCATAGACCATAGACCATAGACCATAGACCATAGACCATAGACCATAGACCATAGACCATAGACCATAGACCATAGACCATAGACCATGATCATGGACCATATAGACCATAGACCATAGACCGTAGACTAGACCATACATGTAGACCATAGACTATAGACCTAGACCACTGATCCATATTATTATGCTGTCTCGGTTTTGCTTTTCCTCCAGAACTACCAGTCTATATTCTTCCGATCAAGTGACTCGGACCCCGAGGATCGCAATCAACTCCTCCCCTACCTCATCACCCCCTCCACCTCCTCCATCAACGGCCCGGGAAGCGTCCCTCGTAGCAGCTATCCCGTCCACCCGAGTGCCACTCCCCTCTCCCCGCACAGCCACTACGCTAGGTCCTGGCTAAAAACCACCGGCCAGGGGTTCCCTGTGTCACAACAGCATGTGCATTCTTGATGATGCGTACGATCTCGCATGCGAATTGGTTGAAGTCTTCTACATTGTACGAGTTTGTGGACAAAAGAGAAGAGTTTCTGTGTGTGTTTAGTTGGTTGTGTGGCTGTTGCATGCCGTGTTCCTCTGTGTTTGGTGAAACTACATGTAAGGTTCTAGCGCCTTTCTTCATCGTCTCATCTTTTTGGTTCTTTCAGTACCATGTACTACAGTACCGCTCTCAAAGTTACTATTTATTATTTATTTTATACTAATATGTTTTTCACATTTTCACAAAGTTTATTTAATTTTTTTTTTACTCAGTTTTATGAGTGGAGCTTCCAAAGCTATATTATTCAATTTCAACTGCAGATACATGTAGTGTGTCCTTTGAATAATTATGTGCAGAGCAAAATTTGTACAGGATCGTAATAGTGTGTGTGTGATTGCAGGCCTGCTGAGGATATATATACTGCAATCCCCACTACAGTATAATATCCTTGAACCCGAACTGTCTAGCTGTTGTGCAGCTAGCTATAAATTGTCTCATGGGCGGTACTTTCGCTTTGCTATGTTTGAAAGAGAACAGATGGCATGACATACATGTACACTGTATTAGAATCTGATACTATCATCCATGGTGATAGCGTATAATCTAAACAGTTACTATTATACCCCATTTCACCATATCATGCGGGCCTCCTATAGATCTAGAGTACTGGTGCCATATATTAATTTAGCTAGATGGCTACTTGCAACAGACAAAGCATGCATGCACAAAAATTATTACTTTACGTGCACACCTGTACATAGTGTATAATGCACCATGGGATATAGATCTGTTGCTGCATACCACAATAGTTACTAAGCCTGTCAGACCTTCAGCTCCACCAACTCAGACCTTCAGCTCCACCAACTCAAATGGACAGGCAACCATACAGGTAGACCAACACTAAGCCCATCTCCCTCTGCATGGGCTATTATACATCACAGGAAAAAAAAGGTGGAATTTCCTGAGATGCGTAACAAGGAAATTTGATAGGAAATAACAGGGTAGTATAAATTCTGCCCTATCCTATACTACCCTGTACCTGAAATATCAGATTTCCTGTCAAATTTCCTTGTAACGCATTTCAGGAAATTCCACTTTTTTTTTCCTGTGCATTGTAGCTAGCTACATGTACTTGCATAGTATCTAGGGACCGGTTACACCTCACAATCAAAAACTTTATACATGTACATGTTTCTTCCTGCGCTGCCATGGGCCAGAAACAGATACTGCCCGTTTTTGGGTGAGAAGGGGTGGGCTTATATAGGATCTCCCACATGCAGGCTCCGTGAGCAAGAGAATGAAGACCCCCACCCACTTTATTGCTACATGCCCAGCATGCACTGAGGAAAAAATGAAGAAATGCTCCTCACCCCGACGCTACGTATTGAAAAATTTAGCTAACTCGACTCTGGATAGATGATATAGAGTATTAGCCTCATTCTCAGGCATTCGCACAGCTTTTGTTGATTGCAAGAACGAGAAGCTATAGAGTTGCAAGAATTTGCAACTTCGATCATCACGGAACTATGCTCTACACTGTTGAACCATAGATAGTAGAGTCCACGTGGACTCTACTATCTATATGGTTGAATAGTCCTCAAATTCATTGGAGACGACAAAGAAAGACAGTAGAGGACAGGACCTTCTACTCTACTATCTATCGTAGATGATGTACTATAATATGGTCACGGGTATTTCAAGCCAAATTTGTAGGGTGACATCACTCACGCGGGTGTATATAATCGTACCGGTGTCCCGGTATGAGACATCAGTCAGCTGCACTGTCAGCTTTATATGCATGTTGTCGAGTGGCGCCAGTGGTCTGCAGCACACATGTTTTGTTGGGGAGCTAGAGAGAGAAACAGCTGTACTGCTGTTGTACCCGACGGCTAGTAGAGCCTTAGGCTGATCTGATGGTGTGATACCATAAATATCGCTGCCGCGAAGTTGCGACTCTGCCGATCGTGAACTGAGTGTTCCGAGACAAGAGGAGGTACGGCTGTGACAAACCATTTGTAGACACGGGCCAACCCTAGCCATAGAAGATCCGTGTTTTTTTTTAATACCTACATTATACATATTAATTCTATAGCTATACCTCACTATGTATAGCTAATTGACCGCTTTTCGTCCATTTTTTTTGCAGAAACTAGCTTCTCATTCCCAGTCTCCACTGCCAGCTTTTTTTTTGTATGTTGAAAAAATTGAAGTTTATGCTTCCAAACCAGCTATATATAATTTAATACTGTCCTACATTCACAGTTTATTATTCTTGCCTCAAACAGGTAACATGTTGATCATGTGTAAGTCTTATATCTCTGCTTTTTCCTTGCAGAAATGGCTGCATCGTTCTTGGAGTACGTCCCATCTGACATGGCTGACATAGGCAGCGAACTGGAAATCTCGGTCGACGTCTACCCGCCCCAGCCAGACTCCGGATCCGCCGGCCGTGCATACTGGGGCCATGAGGGCATCCCGGAATGGCTGCCTGACGGCTGTGATGCTGCAGTGTATGCGATGGGAGACGGCCAGGCCATTTGCGATGAGCTCACATGCTCTGATTTCGACCTTGGGAACACCGACAGCGAGTCTGAAAGCGACGATATGCTGTCTGTAGATGACGGAGATCAAGTGGCCCCAGGTGCCAGAGTGACACTCGGGTGCGGAGACACGAGTCTGATGACAGCTCCGCCCACTGCCTGCCTGCTAAGCGGTCCCCGTTGTGGCACAAGCCTAAGCCCTGGTTCCAGGGAAGACAAGAATGAAAGGGAGCGTGTCCGGATCATCAAGAAACGGGAAAAGCTCAAAGAGGCCAAGTCCTTGGCGATCCGCTCCAGTCTGATCGACGACGAGAGCAAGAAGCACCGTTGGACTGAGGAGTACACTCTCAAACAGCTGCGGAGAATGATCGCAATCCTTGAAGGAAAATTCAAGAAGTACAACCGAGTTCCCCACACGCCCCGCCCGCTCGCCCGAAAGGCCGCTCCCCGGGGATCCAGGAGGCCTCCGAACTCCTTCCTCCGTTTCAGCCAGGCCCTGAGGCCGTCCTTCCTGGCCATACTGAAGACGTACCTCCACCCTGGGAAGAGTAAGGGAGAACTACAGCACATCCCAGTGAGTAGCAGACTATTGTTACAGGGTAACAAAAGCTGTGACTTGTGGTGCAGATAAACTATCCTTGTTCCCAGGCCTGCGACTTTTTCAGAGTGGATATACTTTCCGTAGCATAGTTTATTCTCTCAAATAGCTGTAGCCTAAGGGCATAGTCTATTCTCTCTTCACACATACAGGTGGACAATAGGGAGGTGACGAAGCTCCTGAGTGCAGTATGGCGCAGCCTTGGTCCGGAGGAGAAGCGCCGAGACTGGGGTGCCTTTGGTCCTTACGAAAAGGGGCAGTTTGTGAGGCTGGCAGAGGACATTCTGCGGCAGAAGGTGGCAAGCAGTCTTGTGGTGCCCATGGCGAGAGCTCACCTGTAGCTGGGCTGCCTTGAGCAGTACCTTGAACATAAACACAGCTGACTGTATTATGTATGCATACAATGTATTGTGTATGCCATTTCTTGGTTGTTGTTGTGTGTGACGAGAACCTGTCAATGTATATAGCATTTTTATCAATCCATCGCACTGTTTAGACTGTATCATGTAATATGAATAAACCAGAGTGGTTAACAAACCACATGTATATACAACCCACAAATGTAGACTTTACCCCTCCCGGCCCATACTTGAGAATACTCTTAAAATGTGTTTCTTTCGATTTTTGGTCATACGCTCGTAAGGTATACGTATTTTTTAATTAACTCATGGCAAGACTATTAAAGCTAGGGCATACTTCTCTAAGTTTGCGAGACTAGTAAAATCCGGGCGAGTAAGGCCTGGGGGTCGAGGCTAGACAGGATTTTCTATACTCTATACATTATCGATATCTATTATATTATATATAATTATGGTAGCGGGTATTTAAAGCCAAATTTGTAGGGTGACATCAACGGAATAATTGTACTCACGTTCAAATTCAAGGCAGCTGCAGGCCAATCTTAATCTTGTACAAGTACATGTATACGCGGTTACGTACTGTCTGCTTTATCTGTTGTCGAGTGGCGCCAGTGGTCTGCAGCACATGTTGAAGAGCGAAAGACACTCTACTGTACTGCTGCCGCGATTGAGGTTGCGACCCTGCTAATCGTGAACTGAGTGTCCCGTGACAAAAGGAGGTACGGCAGAATGACAGACCGTTTTTTGTCGACCCGGGCTAATTAGCCCTATGTCCGCAAGGTTATAATTTTCACGGTTCTTCATAGAAAACTGTCTGTGGTGTTTCTAATGCCTATACACAATCCTATAGCTATAGCTGGCTATATATATCTAGCTATAAGCCTAATTTACTGCACTTCTTTTTTTTTACAGAAACTAGTTATTAATTCTTGCTGCAAAATTTTGCTGCAGGCAGCATGTTGAGCATTGTTTTTTATCTGCTTTTTCATACAGAAGTGGTTGCATCGTTCTTGGAGTACGTCCCATCTGACATGGATGATCATGACATAGGCAGAAAACTGGAAATCTCACCTGAGGGCATCCCGGAATGTCTGCTTGCCAACTGTGATGTTGCCGTATATGTGATGGGAGAGAGCCAGGCCATTTGCGATGAGCCAGCATGCTCTGATTTCGACCTCAGGAACACCGACAGCGAGTCCGAAAGCGACGATATGCTATCTGTAGATGACGGAGATCAAGTGGCCCCAGGTGCCAGAGTGACACCCGGGTGCGGAGACACAAGTCTGATGACAGCCCCGCCCACTGCCTGCGGCCCCCGACGTGGCACAAGCCTAAGGAACAGAAAGGAGCGCGTCAGGGTCAGCAAGATCAATGAGAAGCTCGAAGAGGCCAAGGAATTGATCACGCGGTCCACTCTGATCGACGACGACAGCAAGAAGCATCGTTGGACAAAGCTGTACACCCTCAAACAGCTGCTTAGACTGCTGACGATCCTTGAAGGAAAATTCAAGAAGTACAACCGAGTTCCCCACACGCCCCGCCCATTCGCCAGAAAGGCTGCTCCCCGGGGATCCCCGAAGCCTCCAAACCCCTTCATCCGTTTCAGCAATGCCATGGGGCCGTCCTTCCTGGCTGTACTGAAGACGTACCTCCACCCTGGGAGGAGTAAGGGAGAACTACAGCATATCCCAGTGAGTATATAGCAGATGTTTGTTACATGCAGGGTAACAGCTACTTTAACTTGCACTAGCCTCGTTCCCAGGCCTGTGACTTTTTTAGTTACACGAAGGAAAGTCACAAGGCCTGATATAATATCTAAAGCCATGTGGTCAACTTATGTCACTATCTGCTTCAAAAAATGATTGTGTTTCTCTACATTGTACAAGAGAGTTTCTTTCAGCGCTAAGTCTATGGTGCAAACGGGCTGTGAAGAATAACTACAAGAAGTGTAGCTTCGCTACCTTCACTCGTCTGAGAATTGCAAGTACCCGTCCATGCTCATAATTACCTCTCTACTACGATATCTCTCTATATTTTGGGCTGCGCATGCACGTGACTTGAGATCCCAGGTCCTGTGATAGCTTTTGTGTAACCAAATATAAGTCGCATGCCTGGCAACGAGGCTACAGATGAGCTACTGATATCCGATTATTTTCTAAGCTGTCAATCATTATACAGATAGTTTTTGGAATGAAGTAATAATAAACTGGTACCAATCACCAGTCCTGTATACCTATTGCAGTCTTCTGAAAGTAAGCCATCCCATGGGCCAATACACTTGTTTAACTCCTCACTCACAGAAGGATTGACCCTCCACTCGGAATTAGGTCCACCCACAGCATATTCAAATGCAGTATAGTGCACATGCATGAATGTTCTAGCACTACAGGCGTGAGAGTAGCTACTGACTATTAAAGCACTGCTAGCTTTGTTCCCTGGCAACTGAAAGGTGCACTGCAAAAATAAAGTGGTTTGTTTAAACCCACATAAGGTTACCTCAGTTGCAGCCCCAGTGCCAGAGAATGTGCAGTTACGTGCAGTGCAATAAGATCACTTTACTCAGGAAGCCAAGCTAAATCTTTTTTTCTTTGGTGAGACTAGGAACAGGATATGTGTTACTAATTGTTCTAATGGATCTTTCCTTTCTTCTGAAATTGGAGAAATAGGGTGCATGGTAAAGTGCTCTACTTGTTTACGTACACATTGTTTTGTAGACTGCAACTGAGATAACCCCAGCTGGTTTGAAACCATCCTTTGATTTTTGCAGTGTGTAGGCTTGCATGGGAATTAGCTAGCCTTGTTCCCGGGCCTGCGACTTTAGGGTTAGGATTATAGGGGGTTTAACGAAAGTCGTCACAGGACCTGGTATATATAAAGTAAATTACAAAAGATAGAGAGATAGTATAATTGAACTTGTGAGGGTGGGTGAGTATATACTCTTGTGATTATCAGAGGAATCAAGTGATGCACAGAGGTGGGACTAACAAATGAAGGGACAATAGTGCTTAATTAGCTATAATTACATAATCAGTTGTGGTAGTGAGCAGTAATTTGATAGTGCACTAAAGACAGACAGTCTGCATGCTCAGCTAGTGATTATCCCCTATATGTATTTGCAGCTATAATTCTAACCTCATACCCAGGCCTCCAACCTGCCCAGGCTTGATCTCGCAACCGTAGAGGTAGGAAAGTAGGAATCTGCGTATAGCGGTCATGTTTTCCAGTCCCAACAGGGCCTAGATTCCAGAAAGGTAGCCATGTCATGTGGAAAAGCCCGAGTGCATGTTGCCACGCCTATCAGAACTTAACCCCTGATATACATACATGCACCTCCAGACACGAATGGGTGATCCCAATGACGTCTGCATTCTAAGAGTTCTACTCACGTTACATCACTTTTGGAGTGATATATCATTTTTTAAGCACGATAAACTCTGGTAAACTGACTAGTGGATTTTCTATTGTACTGTTATGCTGCACATGCATTAATCGTAGTGTGGGAGATGCGACTGGATTATAGACTTTCATAGACAACTCAACAGCCATTAATACAACAGCAAGTCCCACTAATGAGTACGTGATATATAGATTACATAACCATGACAGCATAATAATGTAATGTAACATTGCCCTATACGTAACACTATACATGTACAGACTTTATCTGTGTGTATAAGTACTTTTTTGAGTGTAGTATATCTCATTATATATTCCCTTACAGCTAGCTATAGCCCGAGGGCATATTTATTGTCTCTTTGTACAGGTGGGCCGTAGGAAGCTGATCAGCTTCCTGAGTGCAGTATGGCACAGCCTTGGCCCGGAGGAGAAGCGCCGAGACTGGGGTGCCTTGGGTCCTTACGAAAAAGGGCAGTTTGTGAGGCTGGCAGAGGACATTCTGCAGCGGTCGGTGGCAAACAGCCCAGCTCTCCTGTAGCTGCATGAGCTGCTAGGCTGCCTTGAACAGTCCCTTGAACATAACGTAACGCAGCTAGCGCTGACAGTATATTAATTGTGTATGCCATTTCTTGATTGTGGAGTGTATGGCGATTATAGTCATTACACCGTATGGACTGTACCAATACTATGCGTGTATAACTGTTGCAATGGATAACCTCAGTCAGCATGCAGGGCTATATAGTCCTGTGCCCGTATAGACTCCCTGCCAAGAGAAGTCAGTGCATGTGCACAAGACTATAGTAGTGCAATAGCCGGCTGTGAATTGAGAATTTGAGAATCTGGCCTAAAATCTTATTAATAAGATACAATAATAATTATTTTATGGTCTACATAAAAAAATTATATTATAATTTATGTTTCTTCTTTTTGACAAATGGGAGCTCGCTTTGGTCTTCTACTTCAGTCTGTTTATGCCGCTTGGTTTTCTTGCCATTAACAGCAACCGCACAACTTTTCTGTCTATCACTCTCCAATTCTTGACTCGAGCGCGCATCTTCACGAGGGGTCACCATATCATGTCCATTGTCCCTCCTCGTTTTGTGCTTGTGTTTCTTTCTTTTGGCAGGTGTGTCAGTAGTCAGTTGCTCCAAATCGACCTCTGTCCGGTGTTCGACAGTGCCTTCAGTAGAATCAGCTGAGACCTCCAACTCTCTCGGACCTTCACCCTTTTCATCGTCACTCTCGTGTCTATGCTTTCTCTTCCGCTTCTTCGCTTTACCCATTTCTTCATCCTCGAGCGTGCCACCGCCACCACCATCACTGGAGGTCAACTCCTTCTTGCGCTCCTTTTCTTTCTTTTTCTTCTTCTTCTTTGGAGAGGGTGCTTCCTCCTCTTGCGCAGTCTGAGGGCTAGATGCCTCTTCAGTACTGGCATCTGCTGTCTCCTGTGTCTCACGGATAGCACTTTCACCCCCGCTATGCTGTGAAAGAGAACAGAATTATTAGAGTAATCACCATTACAATAAAAGACTGAAAAAATAATGCTGAGATTATGAGGTTTTGATTATATTCTATTTTATGTACATGTATATTATGGTAGCCTCGTTCCCAGGCTAGGCTAATATTATGGAGAGTCAATGCCAGTGGTAAGTGAGTTCAATCTACAATGAGTCCCTTTGTTTTTTTTCCCGAAATTTCTTTACTCTCTCAGAAAGCTATCATCGATCTCTTGAAGAGTTTGCAATGTATGTAGAGAGTCTAGTTCAGCGGTTTGCATTAGATACGTTGTACGTGCATGTGTCTGAGGACTGGTCAATAACATCCCCCAAGCTATAACTATCTACACCACCTGTTGTGTGCTCGCAGCTCCACTGAAGGCCTCCCACAGTTCACCCAGGGTCCTCTTGTCACGCACATTGAAGCTGTTCTTCACAAAGTTCTGTACAGGAGGAGAGAGAGGGTTCCAAAACTTACGTACATGCATTGCCGTACCACCTCGCTGGCACACACATACACGATAGTGACACAATGACTCGTTCTGACCTCAAACTTGGCCTTCTTCCTTGGAATGTTGGGGTAGTCAGCAATTCTCTCCAGTAGACTGGCCACTCGAGGACTGACACTAGCACTACATACCGACTGCCTCACCTTCTGCAGATTGGAGGAGGGGAGGGGAGGGGACGGGAGGCGAGGCAGCATAACAAAATATGTAAATTGAACACTGGAGACCCCCTCTAAAATTTTTCATGGTTCCCCCCCCCCCCCCTCCAAGACGACCCCCAAAGTCTTTCCCACCCAAAATGAAAAATCCTATAGAAAACCCTGTTGAGATTCAATTTTGTGTCCCAAAAGTGGCAGAATAGAGCAACAAGAATCTCATTAACGGCAAAACAACCTCCAACGTTCGAACTCAGGCCACTCATTTTTTGAACAGTCTGGTCAGAGGCTACATTAATTAATTCACTAATATTCAAACACACACTCTGAGCTAGGTCAGCAGACAAAAAGTAGTTGGATTTCAATAATCTAGCGAGTTTCATGGGTGGACACTCCCCGTAAGAAGCCCTGTTCCCAAACCACTCAATTTTGGCGTTGTCAGGCGTCACAAGTATACGACCCTAGGTAAATGTGGCGCTGCTACTTACATCAATCCACTCCTGCTGCTTCTTCTCTCCCTTCCCCTTCCCTTTGGAACCGTCTTTGTACAACGCTCCTTGGTACTTCTCTGCTTCTGAGATGCACTTTGTATGGGCAGCGTACTCATCCCCATGAAAGTCCTTCCCACAGTCCATGCACGAGAGAACCTGGCAGTTGGGGCACTCATTCTGGTAGTGCTTTTCCACTTGGTTCTTTTTCAGTGACGCACCACAAGTATTGCAAGTGAAAAACACCATTTCCACACGCCACGTGTGTGATCACGTGATGAAGGCAATCGCTATCTAATTATTCATTTAGGCCTATTAGTCCAAAAGAAATATTTGAAAAGTTATTCATACGGCGATTTTGATTGGTCAATTTGAATGACCGCTCACCTTTTGTTGTGTTAGGTAGCTAGCTAGTTGTAGCTCTGCCAGAACCGACTTTTCTTGCTGCAAGGACTACAGTTTACGCTTATGTACAGTATGGATCCCACTGGCAATTGTAGTTCGTGGTTTGCACCCGGTCTGAGGACGAAAACAGCCCCTGAATTGGAGAATCTGTTAGAGTTAGACTTGAGAAGTGCTCAAAGGGCAGTGTACGACGAATCTGGCGAAGACGTGCGTCTGAAGGGTGAAACTGGCGCGCGGTGGTCTAGCTTGAGAGAAAAAAGGAAATGGTTTGTACAGGAATGCAAAGAGAAGATGGAAGAATACTTTGATAAACTGTATGATCACTTTACTGAAAAAAACAGGTGAGAACTATGGCACTATTAACTCATAACTAAAGAGGCTCATCCTACCGTTTAAAGCTGGGCAGTAGAGCCTGGGAACGAGGCTAATATGTATTTGATTCACACACATTGTGTTATTATTTCTTATAAAGGTCGAGTCAAGAATGGTACATGTCTGTGCTGCCTACCATGAAGACACCAGCTTTTCAAAAGCACAGATCTCGAGTGGAGCAAGTGGAAGAAGCTGCTGATAATGTGGGGGATCCTGTTTCACAACCTCTCGGCCTCAACCAAGTCAGCAAACCTGCCACTGACGTATCGCTAATCTCTGGTGACACCATTGAGACAACCGATCCAGGTATGGTAGATGTCACAAACACCGTTCGAAAATCGACACGCTCCCGTGCTAAGAAAAAGTCTGTTCCAAGCAAAGAAAATGCCCACGAGAGTTTTCCAGCTGTTCCGGCCACTACTAACCCCAAGCGCACGACTCGGGCATGTGCAAGAAAACGAGTAACCAAAGAAGTAGTTGCAGATGATCTGGAGGCCGTACCTGCGACTGCGACACGAAGAACCACAAGAACACGCACAAAGAAAGCAGAAACAGGCTCTGGAGGCCAAGGTGGGGAAGACTCTTGCCTGGTAGACACCGTGGCTACTTCCAGTCGCAGGATGACTCGGTCGCGAATCAACAGTGCAGCGTCCGTTGAGTCTCAGACGGGAGGCGAGAAGGAGAAACCAGTAATGGCGTCAAAACTACCAGTGGCTTGCCGAGATCCGCAGAATGGAGACTCCCCAATGTCCACGCAATCCGTTGGGCCCGATCGGAATCAGGTGCCTATCGAGTGTAGCTCTCCAAGTGTGACACAGTCCAAGCAGAAAGTGTCTGACGACATTCCCGATTTGGCCAACTTGCCACCTCATACCGAAGAGCCGACTGGAAAAGGACTTTCACAAAACGGCTCTGCAAAGACACTCGATTTAGTCACGGCGGAAAAACTACAGGTGTCCTCTCCAGCTATCGAAACTAGCATCCAGCTCATGGAGACCGAAGAGACCACTACGGCAGGCCAAACCCTACTACCAGTACCGGTTGCTTCTGATGTTGCCCCTCCAGTGCGGAGATCCACTAGGCTCTTCAAAAGGGCTCCTGGAACGCCAGACGCATCGTGCACATCGGACACGGATGACGAAGGGTATATCAGGCCACCGCCCCCGAAGCGATCGCTTCTGAAGCTAAAGAAGAAGAAAGGCAAGGAAGGCAGTCGGAAAGGCAAGAGAGTCCCGAGGAAAGTGGAGGAAGATGCGGTGAAAACAGATGTGCAATCCCCGACTTCTTCAGGCGAGAGTGTGATTGCAGTTGCAGATCGTGGCCGAAGTCAAGACAAAGACCTTGCCGGCAGAGGAGGAGAGAACGACTCAACACCAGTTACTGAACAGCCCCAGGAACCCGTTGAAGATGTCGCCGCCAGCAAGACACCAGCCGACGGCAGCTTACAGGTAACAGAAGAGACAGTCCAGACAGACACACAAAGCAGTGACACAATGTATGAGTCGTGCATTTCAGAAGTTGAGAGCGGCACCTCATCAAAACCTGACACAAAGGCGTCCCGTCGTATCCCCAGAAGGGCGGCCAAAGCTGCCAAGGTCCGAGGCAGAGTGAAGACTCCAGTCGGTGGTAGAACAGAACCAGAGGAGCGCTCACTCACCGCCGGCCCTTTCACACCTAAGCAGCCCCACACACCCCGTACTCCTGGCACCTATACCAGGCCCCGTCCTGTCTTCTCCCCGATGAACGTCCCCTACCTGAGCAACACCCCCAGGGTGCTACGGCAGCTTCACGAGGAGCACCAGGCGCGCAGTGGAGGAAAGATCATCAGTCTTGCCGAGCTCAGGAGTAGGAACAGGTACGTGTGGGTTTGGGAGTGGCCTTGCTAAAAGAGAGCAGTCGTTTTATCACAGTTGAACCCCTCTATTGTGGACACCTTGGGAATCTGGTGAAGTGTCCTGTATAGAGACGTGTCCTCTTTTTAGGGATCGATTTACATGTATATGAAGAAAGCATATTTGGGGCACAGCAAAGTGTCCTTAATATAGAGGTGTCCTTATTTCAGGGGTGTCCTTTATGAGGGGTTCCACTGTATTCTCTAGAGGCATTTTGGCACTCCCACCACTCTGAGGAAAAAGAGCATAGCGGTCTCTTCTTTTCAGTGCAGTGAGAGTGAAGCTCTTTTTTCCCCAGTAGCAATGGGGATAATTATCATGATAAGCATATGGGTTACACAGTGGAGAAAGAGCGTACCCCTACGCTCTTTCTCCCCAATAAAAGCTCAAATCATCCGCATCCGTTGGTTCAGAATCAGTACATGTACATGTACATGTACATGTAGTGAAGACCTAGTCTCGTCCCCAGACCACACCATGTTCTGTGGGAGTACAGCAGTGGTCTGGGGACAAGACTACTAAGGAACTTGATCACTGTATTTGCACATGTTTATTGTATACCCTGATCCCAACTCCCACCTACCCTAATCCCAACCCCTACTGCGTTATTCAGTTGATCCCAACTGACAGCTGTGAGTGGGTCGCCCATCTTCATTAATCAACCCCCTTCCCTGTAGCCCTGCTCCAGGTCACTCGTCCAAGAGGGGTGGCACCCCCGGCCTCCCCCGTACCCCTCAAGTGGTGCGCGCCACGGTAGTCAAGGGTAAGAGGCTCAGATCTGTGTCTATGGAGAAGTTGCCAGAAGCCGTGGAGGCAAAGAGACCTTCCAGAGGGGGAGCACTGTGCCAGGTGGGTACAGGGACGCACCTACGTACATAATTACAGTTGGAATTGGATGGGTCCTACTGGCAAGTGCTACTAGTGGGTTTAGTGGCTGTATTGAGCTTGCCTACTGCTCCTCTGCCAAGGGGCTCCAGTAGCTCAGTGGTAAGAGCATCTGACTAGTATTCAGAAGGTTCTGGGTTCAATCCCCAGCTGGGTCCCGTTTCGTCAAAAAGCTTATCATCTGACTAGTTTTCAGAAGGTCCTGGGTTCAATCCCCACCGTTTTTTATTAAGCTTATCATCTCTTTAAGAGTTTACTATACATGTACATGCATCAGATTAAGAATATTGCTTAGGCTCGTTCACAGTCTCCACTGCCAACTTTTTTTGCATGTTGAAAAACAGTTGGCAAGGATTCACACTCCAGATTCATGGTAGCTGACACTTTCCATATACATGTACATTACCGTTTTGATTCCTGATTCCCAGGTCAGCCCACTTGAGAAGACGTGTCCCGATGCCGAGGAAACGGAGACTGCTGAGTCAGATGACTCTCAAGAGAAAGGTCAGTTGGTGTAGTGCCCTTGTTGCACTCTTACCCAGGTCTCATCATGAAAAAGCACCCTTCCCAGGCCTTTAAAATTCTCACACGCTTGAAAAGGTCCTCGTTTACTTTTCATGCGTACAGGGAAGGCCTGGAGATGAGGCTAGGATACATGTATATCAGTCTACAGTATATTATGGGTGCATACATGTATCCTCCACTGTGACGTGGTCATCTGACTTATCCCACTACTGCACATGTGCGTAACTATCGTGAAGTAGCTTGACGCCTATCTATCCTACTGCTCTCGTCCAATGAATTGTATTAGAAATGAAATAATCATATTTACATGTAATAGTTGTGTACCATGATCATGTGTGTGTATACACGTATGTTCATGTACCTACTATATCTCTCAATCTAGCAGACTCTACCGTATGTTCATGTACATGTACCTACTACATGTGTATCTCTCCATCTAGCAGACTCTACCCAATCCACTGACAGTGATGCTGCTCAGTACAGCTCTGACACAGCAAAAGAGAACCCAAATGACAATGGAGGTACAATTACATGTACATGTCAGAGCTTCATACAGGGGCACTGGGTTCTGCCCCCCCCCCCCCCCAGAATGGATATCATACACGAAATTACCTTGAAACCTAATGACAGTTGTTCCAAATGAAATACAAAGTGTTCGGTAATCAGCTAGAATATAGCTGCCAATAGCCTCGTACCCAGACCTATACCGCTAAAATGTCGTTTTGGGAAGTTCTGGGTACGAAGTCCAAAACCCAGGAAGGGGTACCCCCAGACCTCACCTAGAAGGGTGTGCTGTTCTATCCCATAAAGAGCTCCCCTCCCTCTGTATGAATACCTGTGTACATGGCACATGCATGTCTGTGCCATGTGCCTACTACATGTACATGTACATTTACAAGACATCTCTCCATCTAGCGCACACCACCCAATCCACCGACAGTGATGCTGCGCAGTACAGCTCTGACACAGCAGAAGGCGACCAAAGAGACAATCATGGTAGAGTTACATGCGCACATGTGTGTGGCTGTCCAACTTTACGCAAGCAGGACTTCGGTACACACTAGTCTCTTTCCCAACTTTGTGTACTTACGTACTGCATGCTTCCGCAAGCAATAGTGTCAGAGCTAGGCTAAGGAATCGTAGCTTGATCAACGGGGTTCCACTGTATTTGCTGATGGCTGCACACCTCATTGGTAGACAATGGCTCGGGTACACATTAGTCTCGTTCCCAACTGTGTGCACTTACATGTACAATGTACGTACTGCATGCTTCTGTAAGCAATAGTGTATTTATCTCGGACCTAGCCATAGCCTGATCAACGGGGTTCCACTGTATTTGCTCATGGCTGCACACATCATAGGTAGACAATGGCTCGGTCTAACGTCTTCCCTCTCCTTCCTCTCAGTCACCCCACCACAGGTCAGATCTGGCCAGCCCAAGAGTGGCTCTAAGATGGGCTATATTTGGAACCTTTTTGGGAAGAAGGTACATGTATGTTAATGTTAATGTATACTGGTACGACAATGCTACAATGTCATGTAGAGGCTTTCAGTTGGTATTTAATTTACAGGACGGCTTTTCATTAAGCTCATGGCAAATCTTGCTCAATTGTGAATTGCAATGTACGTGAGAATTTTTTTGTATCTTGTTCCAAATCCACAGAAAAATCTTATGAAATTTTGTAACTCGAATTTTCCTCAAATTACAGTATGGGTGGTATAATGTACACATACAAGTACAGGGTTTCTGTATGACTTCTATTAGGGGTTGCAAAGACGTCAAAATGTATGCGGAACTGCACACTCCTTCCTCCTCTAGAAAATTCTAATCACTTAGAAAATGCCCATAATCAACTTCAGAGGGGAGGGGGAGATGGCCTCAGTCCTACATGTACCTGTTGAACCCATGATGCATGTTATAGATACTGTATAGCATGTGGTAGTCAGTGCTGTATTATCCATGCAATATGCTGACTACCATGCTATATGTGTCATAAATCATAAGTGCGCAGGGCACATACATGTACATGTACATGTACCGGTATGTGTATTGGTGCATTTCTATAACTTCAGAGGGGTGTTATACAATGTAATAAAAATACATCACTCCTACATGTAGCAGGTACATGTACTATATAGATGATTAATGCAATCACTTGAAATCTTAGCAACTGCATGACAACTCTTTAAGTAATAGCCTTTTATTTGCTCTCTCCTCCCCCCCCCCCCCCCTCCCTCTCCTCCCCCCTCCCCCCCCCCCTCCCACACCTCAAAGGCCGAGGCTCTCAAGCTAACGGCTGTCGGAGGGGCTGCCGACCCTCCCCTGTCATTCCTGCCCAGGAATTCGCCCAGGAAGCAAGAACTATTCGAGGTACATCTTACAGTGCAGTGTTCTAGCTAAAGAGTGGAAGAGCGGTGCTCCACTGCTCTTAGGTATGCAATTTTATTTTGATGTGGTTGAAAGAATGTAATTAAACTACAGCTATGCTTTGATCTCTGCGAAAGCACCGCTTTTTTGCAGTTGTCTCTGGCTAGAGTACTGTAGTGCATTCATGTACACACGTGCACGCCTAGCCTCGTACCCAGGCCTTTTTCACGAGTGCGGAGAAGGCCTGGGTACGAGGCTAGTGCACGCTATTACAACCTTGTTCCCAGGACTTCTTCCGCCACCATTTATTGCTTCTAGTCCAAAAGCTGGTGCAAGGCGTGGGAACAAGATAGCTCAGCTTCATGTAGAAATAATTGAATTGTCATGTTGATCAACTAGTGGGTTGTTGTTTGAGTTTCAACACATCACAAGCATGGATACCGATTGATTGTTTTGGACCAAAAATGTGAAAGCTTTAACATTCTCGGCCCTAATCATTTACCGATACAGATGATCAAATGCATCACTAAGGTGAAACCATGTAGAGGTAGGCAGAGGAAGACTCGGAGGAAAATAATGTTGCTGCAGTTATCCGTGCATGTTGAAACTCATACAATAACACGTACGCTAGTCAATATGACAATTCTTAGCACTATAAGAACAAGGTATCAGAGAGTCGGTAGACTCTATGTAGGGATGGCACCCGGTACACAATATAAATCAAAGTTTCCAAATCTCTCCAAAAAAAAGCTTTCATAGGCACCTAACCTTCATTTTCTGGGGTTTTAATACATTTATTGCACAGTTTGGGTGTCTGTGTACAATGTATACTATAAATTTTTCGCGAGGCTGTGTCCCCAAACCCCCCTATAGTGTCAGGCTCCAATAGTACTTGTACCTCTGTGGTCTGGGTACGAGAATGCTACATGCACGAGTATAATCTTCATCATCCTTCCAGTTCCTTGAGATAGTGAAAGGAGCATACAACACACTATCCCCACTAGAGTTTAATGGGAGGGGGGAGGGAGGGAGTCCCCACTACTCACTGGTGGCTGGGGTCTGGCAGAGTGTTGGGCTGCTCTAGCCATCAACATCTGGGTATGAGAATGCTACATGCACGAGTAAAATCATCACGACAGTCCCTTGAGATAGTGAAAGGAGCATAAAACACACTATCCCCACTAGAGTTTAATACAACAACTGGCCTGGAATACCTCTATATTCCTGCGACATTTGTCCAGGCTTAGTGATTTTTTTTCAAAAGCTAGAGAACTAATTTCATTGCTGCCTTTGCACCTATGCTCACGAGTCTGTAAATGTAAACTCCACGTCTCGATCGGTGTAGACACGGCAGCAGAAGCTGGTGGAGAAGGTGCAGCGGAAGAAGGAGGATGAGGAGCGGAGAAAGAGAGAGCTGGAGGCCAAGAGGCAACAAGAGCTACTGGACAAGATCAAGTATGCTAGGCGTAACATCACTCGTCATTTAGTCCTATGTGGGGGGGGCACCAGAGACACATCTATTAAGACTATCATGTTTGGCTATTACAAGCGTTGATTACTGTAGAGCCGGAAAATTTGGCGAGAATTAACTTTGGCGAAATCGCCAAAAACGCCTAAAATTATAAATATTGACGAAATTTACATTTGGCGATTGTGTACGGCGAAGGCTATGACGTAATCTTCAATTAATTTTGGCAATTTACCGGTATGTCATAAACTTTCACAGAATGTTGCAAGGGGTAGAGTACAGTTTCGGCAGTGTACCTTAAACATGACTTCTAGCACGGTCTAGTAACTATCTTGCCACCCTAGGTAACGTTCCAAGCATTGATTATGTCGCAAATTTACACAGAACGTTGCAAGAGATAGAGTACATTTTAGCACTGATTTCTAGCACGGTCTAGCAGCTGTCTTATCTTAATTGCCACTCTAGGCGTCGTGAGGAACGTGCCAAGCGAGTCGCAGAGAAGCAGGCGGTGATGGCTCGTGAGGAGCAAGAGAAGCGGAAGAGAATGGAGGGCCAGCGTCAGAAGGATGAGCTGTCCAAGAAAGAGAAGGTCCACCAAAGAAAGGCCAAGGAGTTTGAGCAGAAAACGAAAAAGCAAAAGGTTGGGAAACTGATCAGAGCCATTAGCCTCGTTCCCAGGCTCTATACTCCCCAGCTTTTTCCACACATACATGTACTGCCCGCTTATTTTACTTATTTACTATGTGCGAAAACAGCCGAGCCTGGGAACGAGGCTACAGTCTTTCTCCTCCATTGAGTTCATGTACATATATTTCAATTACACATACGAAAGTCACAAGACCTGCTACATGTAAAGTCATGTGTGCAGGCCAAGAGTAGAAATGTACATTGTACATGTAGTAAAAAGGTAATTATAGTTCATGTAGAGAAACACAGCCTTCTTTTGAATCGGTCCCCACCCATGCATAATGACATATACGATGACATGACTTTATGTAGGTTCTGCCAATACATTGTACATGTACAGGGTTTCATACAGGATTTTTGGCTGGGGTTGGGAAACATTTTCGGAAAAGCAAATGTCCTTGTGTGGGGGTATTCTGTCCAGGGCTCATTATCATTGGATACATCATGCTAGGGGAGTCTGGGGGCATCCCCCCCAGGAAATTTTTTGAAATTTAGACTCTCTGAGATCACTTCTGGTGCATTTTCCTTCCCCTAAATGAACCCCTGGTATTGCCCTCTTGGAAATTAGTACAAAACAAATGCCCTGAGATTGTTTTTTGGCAGTTTACATGTACTGTGTATGTAATACCCCAAGTCTGTGTTAAAACCACAATTTAAACATGTTAACAGTTCAAAATCCTGGGGGGGGGGGGGGGGGGAATCCCAGGGCACCCCCCCTCTGTATGAAACCCTGATGTATCATAGACATAAAACACTATAATTTAAAAATGAAAGGCTGAGAATCAGAGTGGTCTAACCCACTTTACCCCTCTCAGACTTGAAAATACTCCTAAAATGTTTCAGGAGCTAAAATGTGAGATTTTACCATCATGCAATTTAATGTTAGGTTGGCCCACTCTGGTTTACCCCTGCTCACGTCACCCACAACGCTCCACCTCCAGGAGCAGTTTAATGTTAGGTTGGCCCACTCTGGTTTACCCCTGCTCACGTCACCCACAACGCTCCACCTCCAGGAGCAGTTTAATGTTGGGTTGGCCCACTCTGGTTTACTCCTGCTCACGTCACCCACAACGCTCCACCTCTAGGAGCAATTTAATGTTAGTTTGGCCCACTCTGGTTTACCCCTGCTCACGTCACCCACAATGCTCCACCTCCAGGAGCAGTTTAATGTTAGGTTGGCCCACTCTGGTTTACCCCTGCTCACGTCACCCACAACGCTCCACCTCCAGGAGCAATTTAATGTTGGGTTGGCCCACTCTGGTTTACTCCTGCTCACGTCACCCACAACGCTCCACCTCCAGGAGCAGTTTAATGTTACTCTGGTTTACCCCTGCTCACGTCACCCACAACGCTCCACCTCCAGGAGCAATTTAATGTTGGGTTGGCCCACTCTGGTTTACCCCTGCTCACGTCACCCACAACGCTCCACTTCTAGGAGCAATTTAATGTTAGGTTGGCCCACTCTGGTTTACCCCTGCTCACGTCACCCACAACGCTCCACCTCCAGGAGCGCATGCAGGCTGCAGAGGCACGGCGACGTCAGGAGGACGAGCAGAAGATGCAGCGGCTGCAGCAGCTGGAGGAGGAGCGGAGGATGCACGAAGAGCTCACCAAGAAGAGAATGGAGCAAGAGGTTAGCGACCACTCGGTTCTAAGTTTTCTCGCTCGGTTAGGTAGCCTCGAAAAAAGCTGAGACAGCTGGGTCTTAGGCTGCGGTTAGGTCCTGTGGTCGCAACATATTAATAAATGTACCAATAACAAACCTGATGACCGAAACATTTCAGTTTGCCTCCAGTTAATGGGCTTAGCAGTCTTCTGCATCTATATATCACACCAAGCTAATAAACAAAAATCACCAATAAAAGGATGCATGGCTGGCTACATGTAGCTCACAATTTCGACAGAACATACATGTACATGTAGCTCACAATATTATTTTGACAGAACCAATTTTAATTCTGAAAATTTAATGTTTACTGTAAAAAAGGAATTGTCTCATTGACAAGGGGTTTGCTGTCTGAGTTGCAGAGGGAGTTCAAGAATGAAAACACAGCCGTGATGTGTCTGTAATGGTAATGTGTTTTCACATTCTTGGACTAAAAATGCGGAAATCAATCTAATTAGTATCTATGCGTGTAATGTGTTTACACATTGGAAACTTAAACAACAACCCTCAATGCATGTAAATCATTTTTTCTACAGAGGTTTGCAAGTTGGAGGAGAGGGCAAATAGGCAGTGGCTCTCGAGTACTTAATTAGGATAGGCTCTATATCAGAATCAAAGTCTAACTTCGTCACATACAAGATTCTCAGACTAAAAATGCGGAAAACAATCTAATCAGTATCCATGCTTGTATTGTGTTTACAGATTGGAAACTAAACACCAACCCTCTAGTTGTTATAATATTTGATGCAAGCATGTAAATCGTTTGTTGTACAGAGGTCTGCAAGTTAGTGGTTCACAGGAGAGGGCAAATATATAGGCAGTGGCTCTCGAGTACTTAATTAGGATAGGCTAAATATCAGAATCAAAGTCTAACTTTGTCACATACAAGATTCTAACCTCATTCCCAGTCTACACTAGCTGCCAGCTTCTGAAGTTGGAAGTGGAGACTTGGAACAACAAGGGTAGCAAATTCAGCAAGGACTCGTTCCCAAAACCAAGGCTAAAAAAACATTGGACAACTTTCCTTGCAGTAACATGACTAATTACAGATTACACAAATAAATGTAGCCTCATTCCCATGTACAATCCTGCCTTTTTCTAGGAAGAGGAGAAGCAAGCCCGTCGTCTGGAAAGACAGAAGGCGGAGCTGGAGAGGCAGCTGCAGCGAGAGGCAGAGAGAGAGGCCGAGCAGAGGCGGAAGATTCAGGAAGAGAGGTTGCAGGTGGGTAGTGGGGTCTCACTAGCCTTGAACCCAGGCCTTCTCCGCACTTGCGGGGGAAAAAACTTTTCGTGACTGCGGGGAAGGCCTGGGTTCGAGTCTAGAGTTAAACTAGTACAATAGTCACTACGTGTATATACAGCTGGCACAAAGACACTTAACTTATGTTGTGTGTAGCCTCGTTCCCAGGCTCTCTTCCAGCTTTTTCTTTCAGGCTCTCACTCTGCTTTTGTAGGCTTGGTTCACTCAGTCAACCTATGGTTTGAGCAGGTTCGAAGGGGTTGAACCAACCCTAATTAGCTGTGAAACTATCCAGTAGGCTTGGTTCACTCAGTCAACCTAGCAGGTTCGAATGAGTTGAACCAACCCTAACTCAGAAACTATTCTGTAGGCTTGGCTCCCTCAGTCAAACAGTATGTACTGTAAGTGTCAAAAAGCTGGATGAGAGCCTGAGAGCGAGGCTAGATTGTGTAATGCACTGAGTGTGTTTCCAACACTTCTTGCAGGCCAAGGAAGCAGCACGCTTGCAAGAGGAGCTGGAGGCCAAGAGGCAGCAGGAGACGGCCCGGAAACTGCAGGAGCACCTCAGAAAAGAGGAAGAGAAGAAGAAATTTGAGAAGTTGCTCGGAGGGCATGCTCAGCCTGCTGCCAACCCAACGCCGAGCGGAAACGCTTCAAGTCGGTTCATTGAGCAGTGGAAGCAACTCAGAGCCAATGCAAATGAAAGTACTGCCTTATCTGCGACTATCACAAAGTCAAAGAAACCTCCTTCGAAGACGCACGATAACTCTGTTAGGACCGAAGAGCCCGAGGATGGCAACCCAATGAACTCCACCTTTACCATAGAAACTGTAGATACCGAGCAAAACACCGCTCCCACCTCAGTGGTAACCCCAGCACCAAGTTCACACAACAAGCCGAAATACACAGTAGTATCGTCGTACGAGATGACCCCACTTCACCAGCAAGATCCGTTTTCAATCTACGAGAACTACGACATTGGAGATCTCGGCAGTGATGACTCCACGGACGAGGAAGACTGTCCCAAGAAAACCATCCCCCCGTGGGCCCACCCGAGCGAGCTGAACGGATGGATGCACAGCCAGGAGAAGAAGGTCGACAGCAGAGCTATCAGCATCCGCAAGATATTCCCGCCCAGCGAGCTGCTCTTGGCCCCGGACCTGGCGAGAATTTTCAAGCTCAAGCGCAAGCGGTTCTACCAGCGCTCTAGCTCGGCCCGATGGGACTCTCCCCTGATGAAGAACCGTGCTGTTTAGTGTTATTGTGCGTTGTATTTGCAGAATTACATGGATTTCATGTTTCATACAAGGTTGTTTGTCGCTGTAATTTTAGATTTAAGACGTCCTTTGCATGCCCTGTATGTCACCAGACATTTCTTTTGCATTGCTTATAATATTATTATTGGTACATGCATGAATTTGACCATGCAATTCAATAATGCTGTATGTACGTACATGTAATAGATATTACACGGAAGTGAGTGCCATATACCAGATATTGGTACTGTATGACATCAGAGCACAAGGGCCATTAGGCCCGAGTGCTCTGATGTCATACTGTTATAATTGTAGCTAGTTATGTAATAAATTTACTCTTTCACACCAGGTCAGCAAATTGTTATAATTTGAAAACCTCAGGAAAATAATTAGGAAATTCAGAAAACCTATGAGAATTCAGAAAAGTTATCTTTACACTTGGGTTAACGTGGTGGTCTGGATAATTGCCTGAGAGTATGGAGGAGGCTCATCGATAGGGGGTTGTGTGGCTTCCAGGCGATGCGCGCTTGTACTGTGTATGTGTGTGTGTATGTGTGAAGGAGGCAGGGAGAGAGAGAGACAAGTACATGTAGCACTGAACCTGCATGCATGTGATCTCAGGCCATGTTCTATTCATACTACATGTATGCATGGTGCTCTATAAAATCCACATTATTATGCTCTAGTCCTCGCTGTAGCCGAGTGAGTGTATCATCTCCTCTGAGCTATAAACACACAATCATGTGATCTAACGCCATGTTCTATTCACACTACATGACATTGTATAGTGCTCTATAAAATGGAGTGAATCCATATTATGCTCTAGTCCTCGCTGTAGCCCGAGTGAGTGTATCATCTCCTCTGAGCTGTAAACACACAATCATGTGATCTAATGCCATGTTCTATTCACACTACATGACATTGTATAGTGCTCTATAAAATGGAGTGCATCCATATTATGCTCTAGTCCTCGCTGTAGCCCGAGTGAGTGTATCGCCTATCTCCTCTGAGCTATAAACACACAATCATGTGATCTAATGCCATGTTCTATTCACACTACATGACATTGTATAGTGCTCTATAAAATGGAGTGCATCCATATTATGCTCTAGTCCTCGCTGTAGCCGAGTGAGTGTATCGTCTATCTCCTCTGAGCTATAAACACACAATCATGTGATCTAATGCCATGTTCTATTCACACTACATGACATTGTATAGTGCTCTATAAAATGGAGTGAATCCATATTATGCTCTAGTCCTCGCTGTAGCCTGAGTGAGTGTATCATCTCCTCTGAGCTATAACACATAATCATGTGATCTAATGCCATGTTCTATTCATACCACATGACATTGTATAGTGCTCTATAAAATGGAGTGAATCCATATTATGCTCTAGTCCTCGCTGTAGCCTGAGCGAGTGTATCGTCTCCTCTGAGCTATAAACACACATTTCACAAGTGCTGTGGCTACTTGCTAGAATCAACATGAAGTGTAACGGCAATACAGTTATTACTGTAGGACTGGTTTAAAATCATTGTTTTTGCATTTTAAACGCAAATTGCATATTCTATAATTACGTTATTGCGTTTGGATATAAGCGTGTGAATGCTGCATTTTTAAAGTCAGCTCTGTACGCTCTGGAAAAAGGCGAGAAGTCTTCGTTCTCGATGTCTGGACATGTAGACCACGTAGAAGTTAGCATATCTGTGAATCAGACCTAGAGGTAGCTCGCGAGTCCTGGGATTTACCGCGACAGATTTTTCTGGCAACTCACTAACGCTTTCACTTAGTACATGAAAGTATTACGTTATCGTAATACATGAAGTATTATAATTATCTAAGGTTGCCATAGGTACCAAGCGGCGTGTGCAAACGATAGGCCTAACCTTAAGCCAATGCATGGATCTCTATGCACTTGATAATAATACACCCTTGGGTATGGGTATGTCTACATAAACGTACATATATTACAGTAGGTGGAATCTGGGTTTGAATAATAGAGAACAGTATGTACGACAGCTAGTACTGTTTAGAGGTTGATCAGAAAGCCTGCCTTATAGTAGTGTGACTGTTGACTCACTGTTCCTGCGTAGCTTTGACTCCGATTGGATCTTGTAGCTTCGAGTTGTTCCAATGTTTCCGTAAGATATGACAGCTCACACAGAACAGAATCCAGAGCATTATAAGAACGGCCACTCCAAGGGGTATACCCATTAGTATACCAAAGTAGTCTGTGGCTACATCTGTGTGTGTGTGTGTGTGTGTGTGTGTGTGTGTGTGTGTGTGTGTGTGTGTGTGTGTGTGCACGTGTGTGTGTGTGCGTGTGTGTGTGGTTGCATGTGTGGTGCAGTGACTAACCAATCATTCATGCCCCACCCCTCCTACTCAGGTGAATTAGTTAAAATGCCTGAAGGCTACATGTAAATATACAACTGACATGGCTGCCCATGTAAGTACTCTGCTGGCTTCTTAAAGCTGTAATAACAATTAGCAGGTACTATCAGTCATCTGTATCTAATTGGTTTGTACATGTACAGGTACCTGGGTACCCTTAGGGTACAAAGTGACAAACCCCTTACACTGCATGGTATAAAATTGTACATGCATGCAATGGTACAAAATTACAGTATAGGTTTGCAAAGTAGATTGTACACAGGAGAAGGCAAGTTGGCAGTGGCTCCCAGAGTACTTAATTAGGTTAGGCTGTCAGAATCAAAGGCTAACAGTTTACACATCAACTTCATTTGCCTATTGCACTGGACAGCAGTTAATCAACCTACAAACCTCTGAAAATACCTGGTTACAGACTTTAACCTACTTAAACACAATTAGCACTTCCTATATAGGTTCCATGCAGGGGTGTTAAAGTAGGTTAGAGTCTAGCCAGGTGTCTCGCTTACTGAATACTATATAAACAATCAGGAAGTGTGAGGCCATTAAAGTGCTGGGTACAACCTAGTCTCGCGTAGCCAGACTCTCGGACGGGAAAGTTAGAGTCTGGTACGGACGCCGCAGTGGACCTGTCAATCTGGAATGCGGACGTTGTGCTATGACGACACAAGCAGACAATCAACGAAAGAGATCCGGCAGTGAACCTGCTATCTGATTGGTCAGACCATACCATTGACGTAATTTTTTCATGACGCTTTACAAAGCTTGAATCTGATTGGCTTGCAATGTGCACTGCGAGACAGACAAAATCATTACGGCGTCTGTACCAGACCCTCCGTTTAACGCGAGGGGCGGGGTCCCCCAGACTAGGTACAACCAGTGACCTTCAGCATCCTTCAAAGGTGTTACTTAATTACTCCTCTGCCCAATACTGAAAGCCAAGCTGAAAGCGATCCATGCAGAGAAACGAAGCAGGCTGTCTCGCGAGACTACTACAAACCCAGGGATCGCTTGCAGTATCTCGGCGGGAAGAAGTTGGGAATAGCAATCTAATCTAGGGCTACATAACTCCTTATGGAACTACTTTCTCCACACTGCCTGCATGCACACATCAGTTTTCTTGAGGTGTCCGGACGGTAGGGATTGTCCGGACACGCGATAAATTTGCCTCGCTTCCAAGGTTTTTTTTTTTGCTTGTGTGTGCTCACGATGTCCGGACAACCCCACCTTGCACAGTTCTGTCGTATTTTTGTTTGGGAAGCACGCCCTATTTAATACTATAGCGACATTTTTTTTTTTTTAAAATAGCCTCGAACCCAGGCCTTCCCCGAAGAAAAGTATTAAAAGCCACTTCGGCCATAGATAATAGAGCAAAACCTTCGGCTATACGCTACCGCAAAATCATTATTCAGTTTCGACTCACCCGGATCTTGAACTTGAGCTGTCGAGCTCCTTATGAGAGCAGACACAGCGAGAATCAGCAGGTTGTGCCACAATTCCATCGTCTCGAATAATGACTCTATAGCTGCACAATCTACAGTAGTCTCGCTAATCTACAGTTAATATAATTCCGCAGATTAATTAATATGCGGTACCGCTATTATGCAGCTAGCGCTACTGGTTTTATTATTACGTCACTTTTCACCCCGCCCCCGGCCCCCACGTGGTCAAGACTGTCCGATCGATCGGCCGAGACCCCGAGACTCCACAGCCATGTCCCGCCAAACACCGCTCACCTGTCCCGGACACACGAGGCCCGTGGTGCACCTCCACTACAGCGAGATTACTCCCAGTGGCTTCTATTTCATCAGTGCGAGTAAAGGTAACGCTTAGAATGACGTAATAGCAATTCAGATTTGCGTAGGGTCTATGTGAATTATGACGTAATTTGACTGATATAGAAAGGTGCACAATAAATTCTCTAGGCTTGTTCCCAGGTACTCCCCTTTGAAAAACGAGAGAGAGAGCCTATTTTTTCTTCTCCCTTGATTTAACTAATATGGTAAGGCGGGGCTATTCCGACGGCAGGGTAATTCCGACAGTTACACTTATATCTCTAGCGTACTGTTCAGTTACGCGATGATTTTTTGATTCAGCATAGGTCAATAGGACAGCTATATGCATAGCGGTTTTTAGCTTTGTAACTTTTATGAAACTGGAACTACACTCCGGTGTCGGAATTACCCCCGGGGTTAAAATTCTGTCGGAATAGCCCCGCTTTACCTTATGTGGTCTGGGACCAATCAAAAGAACATTTCTCTGCCTTGTTTCAGAGACATTGCTTCAGTGCTCAGACTGTGGCACAAACGAGCCCTAAAAATTAGCTACGAGAAGTAGATTCACTGTCCTTCCTCAGTTGAAAACTGCAATCCTGTTCTTATACATGTACATGTAGACCCTTTACCATTATGGTGTAATTGAGGGGTAAAAATAGGTACTAAATGGAAAATTTACATGGAAACATGTTTTTGTGCTTTCATGTCATGAAAGCAAAACATTTGTATTTTCTCCATTTAGTGCCTATTTTTAGGGGTTAGGCCACTCCAAATTAATCTTTAATTTCTGGTCCACCGCCCACATCCGCTTAAATTTTACACTGTTTATTCGCCTGCTACAGCAAGAACTCATTTTTAACATCCTAAAAATGCATACAATGTGGGGGAAGGCAGTGAATGTATGAAAGTCCTATAGTCCTTATCAACCTCCCGCCCACATCCTGTAGGAAGATATAGTTTGGAGTGGCCTTAGGTAAAGGAAAATCCTGTCTACTGCATCCTGCTCTATTAAATCCTTTCTACCCCTTTGCCATTACGACACTAAATTTACACAGAATTATGCATATTTTGTGCTTTCATATTTAATATTCAAAAGCACAAAAACATGCACGTTTTCATGTATTTTCTCTATTTAGTGCCCCCATTACATCATAGCAGTAAAGGGTCTATTTCTACCCTAAATATCACTCTCATAGGAAAAAATATATCACCACATACTCTCCCATTTTTTTTGGGGGGGGGGGGGGGGGAGGGGGGAACTACACTCTAAAACTTCGATTTTTTTTAGGGGGGGGGGGGGGACTACACTCTAAAACTTCGAATTTTTTTGGGGGGGGAGCTACACTGCTTCTTGCTACTTTACTACAATTTTTGACGCTAGGGTTTCACAGTAGAAGTAGCCAGTACTGTTTCTCTATAGTGGTAGCTACTAAGGTAGCCTGGGACCCAGCTAGGCCTTCCCCACACTTGTGGAAAGAAAAAAAACTTTTCTTTTTCACGAGTGTTGGGAAGGCCTGAGTTTGAGGTTAAACATAGAGTTGTCTGCTGATAGCAACTTGCGGAGAAAATAGGCAAATATTTCTGCTTGGGTAAAGCTAAGAGTAAGATTATTTATTCTGTGTGACAGACAAACAGACAGAAGACTAAACTACTTGCTTGCTTGCTCAGCACCTAGCATGTGTGGGGTGTGGGGTGTGGGTGTGGGGTGTGGGGTGTGGGTGTGGGGTGTGGGGTGTGGGTGTGGGCATGGGGTGTGGGGTGTGGGTGTTCCTGGTGGAGTTTACAAACACCCAGGGCAGAGGAGGTTGGACACGGTCATGTGACAGCCTACGTGATCGTGGAGTTTTATGGATTCTCTATGGAGCTGCCTGTACAAAAGTAGTTTGGTCCAGTTTTGGCCAAGTTCTATTATCATTATACAAGAAACGCATATTGTTGGAATCCTCTTGTGATGCGCTTTCAGAAAAGCGAGCCAACCCCCGGGTTGTTGCAGAGCTACGGTCGTTTAAAGATCTAGCTATTGGCAAGGCGAGACTGCATACTGGATTCTATCTACTAACGGAAAGATGCTGCCCTTCTAGGTCCGTTCCAACCATCGCGCAGTAATCTACAGCTTTATAAAGCTATGCTTACCTGTATTTTGAGTCAGTGTAGCTTTCCGCGAGGCTTTTCATTTCTGTCACGCCTATGGCGCCTCAGAATCGCACAGAATCACTCAAATTGCGGAACGGTAAGTCGTTTTGGCAATTGCTACCTCTTTGTTGATGCCTGCCTAGCTTCAATCCTTACTTTTTAGCTTCTCAGTGAGCTAATTGCATGCTGGAATGCAACGTGGAATGTAATTAAGTGTAGCAGAGGGCAGCATGTTAATGAATGCGTGTCCAACCTCCTCTGCACCCAGAATATTTTTCTGAGTAGTAGACCTCCACTTGGGGGGTCAACAGACAGGGATGACCCTATGAATAGCCAGTTTCCTGCCCCCCTTCCTGTTCATGTTCAAATACAGGATGACTTACATACAGGGTTGCTAAGTAACAGGATTTGGGAAATCTTGCTTGTGGTGTCTGAAGTGGTTCTGGCTTCCCTCTCCAGACTACAGAGGATGTGCTACCATGCCTTTGACCAGCCTGGCATTGATGATGAAAATATCTTAGTTACTGTGTGTACCTGGAGCAATGATTTTATACAGGTCTGTTCTTTGCTAGATCTATTTCACCTTGGTTTCTTCCACCATACACACACACACACACACACACACACACACACACACACACACACACACACACACACACACACACACACACACACACACACACACACACACACACGTACCACACACACACACACACACACACACGCACACACACACACACACACTCACACACACACACACACACACACACACACACACACACACACACACACACACACACCCCACCCTCCACAAGATGGCAAGCCTATGTTACGCCAGGGGGACACGGGAGACTGGGTGGGCACGTACGAGGGTCACAAGGGAGCCGTCTGGGGCGCCAGTCTCAGCCGGGACGCCTCCAGGGCAGCCACTGGTGCAGCCGACTTCACAGCGTGAGTCCCAGCCTCGCGTCTCATGCATCTCGGAGCCAAGCTCCCTCTCGGAGCCAAGCTCCCTCCCGGGGGGGAGGGTGTACCGTAGATCATCGGAGCCAAGCTCCCTCCCGGGGGGAGGGTGTACCGTAGATTGGGAAATTTTTGCTTCCATTTTTTTTGCGGAAGAAATAGTCGCACGTTTTTTTTCTCGCCACGCGTGGCAAAAAATTAAACGTGTTAACGCATAGAAT
>CBDBCZ010000017.1:755000-815000 GCA_965203295.1 Nitrospirales bacterium
AGGGGGTTAACATGGCCTAATATTTGAGCTCCTGCAGAAGGTGTGTTCCACGACGTTGTGAAATTGCATTGATTAACCGTGATGCACCTACGAAAGGACGGAATGATAAATTATAGTCTACATTAATTTACACAGTGTGAACCTGCTGGCATTGAAGCGATGTACCTATACCTTGCTATACGAAGTATGTGTACACAGCTTAGCTACACTGCAAGGGTTGTCAGCAGGCTTATCTCAGTTGCAGCTGTGCTACCAAACTATACAGTTTTACTTGCAGGAAGCTTCTGGAATTCGAAATGAATATGCACAAATTATTTAGTGGTAGTAACAGAATCCTTGGATTGACAATAGGAATGTTGAGCTTTTTACCCAAGTCGTACAGTCTTAAAGGAAGGCTTACTTGCTAATTGTGTATAGTATTTGGTGCCAGGGATTAGTAGGGCTTTGTTGTACCTAGCTCTAGGTAGAAACTTGCTCAACTTCAAGGGGTGTAAGCATAGCCTCATAATCACGTCTAGATTTTTCCAAAACTAATACCCAGAGCTGTGAATATGAGTAGCCTTGCTCCCAGGCGATAAAAAGCTGAGGGGTGGAGCCTGGGAACGAGGCTAAATGTGAGGCTATAGCAACATATAGCCTCGTTCCCAGGCCCGCGACGTTTTCGGATACATACATGTAGAGGAAAGTCACAGGGCCTGGTATCTAAAGTGCGTACGTACGTACGTACGCACACCGTACTCACAGACAACTTCTCAATTCAGCACACTAGTGTGGGGTTCGCTCATGCTCGCCCAATTACAGTGCTGTTGTTTTTCATGGTGCATACGGTCAGCTCATGTTTGTGTATCCGTCTCTCACGACCAGAATCCTACAAGGGTCACTTTGGCCCGGTGCACTGCCTGCGCTACAGCCCAGACGGAGAGGTCTACTGTTCGGGGTCTGAAGATGGAACCATACGGCTGTGGCTCAACACAGTCGGAAAAACCTACGGCTTGTGGAAGAACCCCACTGACTAGCAGAGCTCCTAGATTCAGTCAGGTATCAGTAATTTGTACAGTTTCTGTGAAATCAATTTTTGTGATTCCTCTGTGAGTGCAGTATAGCCAAGCTGTAGAAGACCAGTGTTCGTTCGCAAACTTTGGGCTGCTCCAGGGTGCTCGAAAATTGCTCAATCCGGCTTTTCTGTTGAGAATCAGGCCGTGCTCTGTTAGTGCAGACTTCTATCAGCCAATCAAGACAAGCATGCACCATTTAATCATGGTGTTTAGGTATAGTTTGTTAGTATGGAAAATAGTAGCACTGTTACTATAATGCACGCAATAATTAAAAGGGAACTATCAATGTTTGTTGTTGCAGTTGAATGTACTGAGTTATTCGAAATGTGGAAACACATTAGCGAGGCATTAATTTACACATAGCTATAGTGTTTTCCGCACACTTGATGAACTCCCTCCAAATACTCCTACATGTACTATCTTGACTCTTGGCTACATAGTGGTTGGACCTTGTTGCTGATTGAACACATTAGCGAGGCATTAATTTACTAATTGCTAATGTATTTTCCGCATTCTTGATGAACTCCCTCCAGACAGTCTTGGCCCTTGGCTGCATACCGGTAGTCGTTACACCTTGTTGCTGATTTAACACATTTGCAATACTATAATGAGCTACAAACACATTACATGCATGGATACTGATTAGATTGTTTTCTGCCTTTTGTAGTCCGAGAATGTGAAAACATATTACCACTTCAGACACATCACATGTACAGCTGTTTTTACATTCTTGAACTCCCTCTGCAACTCAGACAGCAAACCTCTTGTCACTGTTGAATTTTTTTTAAAAGTGAATTGCTAATGTATTTTCCGCATTCTTGATGAACTCCCTCCAGACACTCTTAGCTAGCTCTAGTTTGGCTATACATATGCATACCAGTAGTGGTTAAATACCTTGTTGCTGATTGAACATATTAGCAATGCATTAATTTACACATAGCTAGTGTATTTTCTGCACTCTTGATGAACTCCCTCCAGACACTCCTACTGTCTTGACTCTTGGCTACATAGTGGTTATAACTTAATTGTTGATTGCTGATGGAACACATTAGCAATACATTAATTTACTAATTGCTAGTGTATTTTCCGCATTCTTGATGAACTCCCTCCAGACAGTCTTGGCCCTTGGCTACATAATGGTTATAGCTTGTTTTTGTGAGGGACTCAACACACATGCATGATCAACGCCCTCCAGATGATCATGCCCACCAACCGGTGGCAAATTAAGTTGGTAGGAGTTACGCTTCAGACCGTAAAGGGTATTTCAACTATGCCAGTAGACACCACACATGCAATTAATGTCTGGTAACAAAGCAGTAGTACTCGCAACATCGTAACGCAAAGTCTATAGGTTGTGGCCATTGGTTGACCGCGTGTCTCTTTCCCAGCCAAGTTTTAATACATTCATAATGCTAATGTGAATTTATATTGGCCTTTTATACTAGGCGTTAATATAAAGTATACGTTTTTTCAATTTTATATAATGTGCCCATGGCGTTCAAAGAGGTAATTAACATACTCAACTGTATAGATATAGATGGAGCATATAAATTTCGAAGTGGACACATGTAGATTGGTTCGGCATGAAGTTAATTGGTTAGGATTAGGGTTAGGGCTAGCTAGGCTTATAAATTGTTTAGGGTCAGAGGGCCCGCTCGATGCTATTGTCTACAAACGTGTGCTCATCCTGCCAAATTATTATGAAGAAGGTAGTTTTCTTTCTACATGCAGGGAACTTTATACCGCATGATGATACGTATAGCTGTGCGTCTGATCGCGGAAATACAGTATACATTTCAACGTAATTATTATATATTTGCAGGCAATTACAATTAATTTTGCAACTCAACATTTGCTATGAGATAATTAACATGATACAGTAAAGTTTAGCTAGCTATACACATAATGTCACAGTCGTGTACTCATTCAGCAGTTATACTGCGCTGCAGATGCTGTGGTTTGTTTTCTGGCACGTCTTCTGTTTTAGTTATCTTCAATGCTCCACCACAGTACAGTGCATCGTGGGCGATTTCTCCTTTCTTAAAGCCCAGCGTATAGCGCCAGAAGTACACAGATTCTCCTGGCTCAACGGTAACGGTATCCTTTCTCTCTTCTGTATGCTCCTCACTCCAATCTTCTTTGGTGGTATCGACCAATTGGCCGCCATATGAGGCTTCGAACGAAAATTGTTGCTTCAATGTGGCTTCAGTTAGCTTCCATAACTCAATTCCCCCTTTGATTTCAGTTGAGGCACTAGCTTTTACATTCCAGTTGTGCTGGACAGAGTGAAATATTTCTTCCTTCCTTCCAATTTTCGTCGAGACAGTTATTACCCGAGTTATTGTTGCATTTGAAGTATTTTCGATTGGTTGACGGGCCGGTTCCCAAACGCCAAACGCTGTACCCATCGTGATTGCCACGCCACCTGGTACGAAATTCAATACGGAATTGTGAAAACTTTCGTCGCGAGCGTGTGCATCAGTACGCAGGTCTGTGGTGTGGTGTATTTGCACCCCAAATGTATCGTCTTGCTTCACGAGATGGTACCATATGCGATTCTCAGCGTCTGCGCTTGCCCAGTAATACAGTCCTTCTGCGCAGTTGTCGTGAAGACGGAAGGATTTTTCGCCTTTAGCGGTCTTCAGATCGGATACGACTGTGCACTTCCAATTCTTTGCAAATATTATTAAGAAGGTTGGTCCGGGCGCGGCCAGGTAGAAATCTCCCTTCTGACATTTCTCGTGGAGTGTACCCGTAACGGCGCCTGTGTCCTCGCTCAAATCCACCACTCGACGAAACTTGTCGCCTTTGATGACAAAGAAATACTTCACCCCACCCGCATGGGACAGCTTTGCCGGGTTGTAAAGGTACGCCATGTAGTGATCTCCATCGGAACAGCTCGTGTGCAAAGGGCGTATAGTGTTTTCTCTCCCTTCATGGAAGTCCTTCGTCGTTGACCTCATGTAGCAGCGGAGATCTGAGCGAACGATGTACGACCAGTAAGCACCACAGAAATCGGTACCTTTTGCCTTTCCGTGTGGGACGATTTGTGTCGTCATGATGTCTGTTGCGCACGTAGCCAAGCAAAGATTGTATAACCAGTGAGTGCGACTATAGATATTATAGCCTAACTGCAGGATGTTCAAAAAGCCTTTGGTTATATTTTGTAAACCGTAAGTGGGCGTAGCGCACGTGCACGTGCACGTGCACTATAGTCGATCGACACATTAACTACATTCTGCTGAAGGAGAAATCGGTAACTGGAATGAAGTAATAATTACGTAACATCCACAAGTGTAGATATACCAAAGCGGTGGTCGATGAATATTATATGCATAGACGATTTGCACTTTAAAACTAGTCCTGAACCAAGTACAAGTTGTGGACACTGCGCGCATTTGTAAGGTCTTAGTATTTCACGTTTTAATATCAATCAATCAATCAATCAAATTTTAATATCACCAGTCAGCATAGTCAAGCAGGATGGGAAACGGAGGATTCGGCGTGTTAAACAACTCGTCTCTACAAGAAATCAATGTTGGCTTATCAATGGCCGCCATGCACTACTTTGAAAACAGCGTTAAATACGGAGAGATTTTCTACAGGAGGCCAGGGGCAGTCTGGTACACGGTTATCGCTTTTGCTCGACAGCCAGATGGAAGCAACGATATAACGAAAGGCCAATGTGCGAAAGAAGTGACACTTGCTGTTCTGGTCGGGGCGGGTGCCGCTGTTGCAGCTAATCCGGTGTTGTTGGTGGGCGCTTTGGCACCACTTGCGGCTGGGGGTATCTTGGGGGCTGGATTAAACGCTAAAATAACCAAGCGGAGGCCGCCTGAAGACTCAGAATCAGATATCGGTCCCTACGAAAGTGCTGAAAAATATCAGGAAGATTTACGCAAGGCTTTTGAGGGAAGCAAGCTGAAGTTTGAAAAGAAGGGATGCTATGGAGGTGGAAAAGGATCTTGGCTGATCGTTGAGGGCGGGCCGTTTATCAACAGCGAAGGTTATTGGAAGCCCCGGGACCTGACGATCCGGGAGACTGACCAGAAAGAAGTATTTGAGAAAGGCAATTTCACCGAATATTCGCACCGTCAATACCATAAAGAGGGGGTCCTCCAGTGTACGCCAGGATGCCCGCACTGCAAGAAAGAAGATTAGGCCTTGACAAATTATTATGCCAGCATATTTTTAAGTACTCAAAAGCATTAGAGAGTTATACTTCAGACCTATGAACTTTATTGTGTTGTACAAACTGCTGTAGTTGCATTGATCATTGCAAATCGATGTTATTGCAGTGTGTTTCATTTCTTACGTATACCACGTGGTGCATAGTATGGTGAATATAAGGCATCCCCGAAAATGGATGGCATTGCCCATTTTCACGCAAATACAATGTATGCACACCGGGATGCCCACATTCCACAAGGTGCTTATGGGCATCCTGTTATGGATTCCTAAATATGGGCATCGTGGCACCAGTGGCTGTTGTAGTTCGTACGACGAAAGTGTGGAGGATATTAGTGATGAAATGGAAGGATCTTTGCGGGAGATCTCTGAGTCTGACTCGGCACAAGTTTCTTCGCAATTGTGTGTTCTCAATTCTTTCTTAGTTTGCACCCATGTGCAAGATTCCAGGGTAACCCTTCAGTCCCTCCTGTAAGTACAAAGCATTGTAAAGGTGGAACATCAAATGACCCAAAGCATATTAAGCCACTTGATTGTGTGAGACTATTCCTTGGCAATCATTTAGTTGTATCTGGTGTAAAGCTTTTTTGTTCATCTTGCCAAAAAGTTTCCGCTAAAAACAAGCTTTTTTTGTTCATCTTGCCAAGAAGTTTCCGCTAAAGAAAAAGCTTTACATATGAAGTCAGCCAAGGGAAAAGAAAGAATATTTTGAAACAGAAAAAAGAACAAAGTACATGTATCACTGAAGCCTTCGAGCTGGCTCGATGCGCTCCTGGGGGAACCCTACCTGACTCCACCTGTGTTTTTCAGGTGAAAGCAGGCATTTTGTTAAGCAAAATTGACAAGTTACGCGACGTGTTTGAAGAGAGTGGATATTCTTTGTGTAGCAGCACTCACCTTCGTCAATTGATACCATTTTTCCTTCTTGAAGAAAAACCAAGCAAGAGATTTCTGGCAGACCTGTATAAATCATATTTGATGTCACTAATGTTGCAGAGGCTTTTGTGCTCGTTCTACGGTTTGTTGAAAATTGGATTGTTAAACAACGGGTTGGTAGGCTTAATGCTTATAGCAAAGAGTGTAACAGGAGGGGAGGTTACCCGCCTACTTGTTGAAGATTTGTCTACAGAGCTTGGAATATCTTCTCACTTCATTATAACAGCAATGCATGCCAGACTGTTCGTAAACCTTGAGCCTTGAGGATAGTAGCTACTAGTATCTCAAATAAAAATGAACATGATGCCGTTGGTCTGGCATGAAGTGCATTTCTTGTATTGGCATTGTACACTCTAGCGCACTAGGTGGTGAGTAATCAACCTTTTTTGTGAATCCTTCTTGATGCAGTACACATGCTATGGATGCCTCCCTAGTCAAGTTTAAGGTGAGGATGCATGCATGATGCTGTCATGTCAGGTATAGGGCAGCTGGCTGTTTTGTTTACATGGAAATATGCACGTTTTGTGTTTCCGTATTTAAGTTACACGAAAGCACAAAAACGTAAATGTTTTTATGCATTTTCTTCATTTAGTGCCACCTTTTACCCCCATTACATCATACTGGTAAAGGGTCTGTATATTAGGTTGCTCAACATGTAGGGCTAAACCTCATTACACTATTATATTATGTTAAACGCACCAATACAGGCGCAGAGTTGAAAAGAATACAGTAAGCAATTAATACACAAATTAGTCGAAATAGTGTTAATTAATCATGACGCTGATATCAGGGTCCGTGCAAGCTCTATGTGTGCTCTGCAGGGCTCAGCCTCATTGGCACACTATGATTCTTTGCTGAACCTCAGTGGGTTGCATGTACGCATCTCAGGGCTGAACCTCAGTAGGGTGAATTACAGACCATTCACCCTACTGAGGTTTACATTGCACATTATTCAGAGCTGAGCCTCAGTAGGTTGCATGGTACGCCAGTCAGAGCAGTACACACTATTCAGGGCACCTTAGTAGGTGCGTTGCACGCTATTCAGGGCTGAACCTCATGAAGTAGATTGCATTGCACACATTCAGAACCAATGCTCCGTAGGATATATTGCTGGAACAAACTTCTCTAGGTTGCATTGCACACTATTCAGGGCTGAACTTCAGTAGGTTCCATTGCACACTATCAGTCCTAACCTCACATACTATTCAAAGCTGGACATCAGTAGCTACATAGACACTATATCTGTGCCTCAGTGGCTAAGCCTGCACGGCACACATTAGTCGGGAAACCTCACTAGTTTTAATTTGCTGATTGTGCCCCCATTTTATTGCTCTAGAAAACTGATTTGTATAATTAATAGCATGGCTTCGAGTGCAATTAGGGATTAATAGCACGAGTGAGTGGCATCATAGATAATATAAACCGTAGGTGGATACGAAACGCTTCCGCTTACTACGTTTTCACGTGAAGCATTCATTGCAGCGGATGTAACGGACGTAATTTACGATATTCCGTTTATCTTTCTCGAGCTGCGTGCAGTGTGCATGAGTTTAGTCTGGGCCCGCTAGTAGCGTGAGTTATGGATCAAGAACTGCGAGCAGATGGTTGCGAGGAAAGAGTTTGTTCCTCTTCTAGTGGAGAGAGCGTTCTAGACGGAGATTTGGGTTTGGTCACTGTAGAAGTTGACGGTGAAGAAGAGCAGGTCCTGGTGCCACAAAGCGCCTCAACATGCCCGAGCGTGAGCATTGTGAGTGAAAAGTACCATTGTAGTACCTCTATTATGACTATGGTGCTACTAGCAAGCATATACTGCCTGTATAGCAGCGTCGCTAGTGTCTGTGCTCTATTTAATGCCCTGCAGGTCACAAATTCTAGTGCATCAGTTGATGAAGCTGCTTTGGGAGGCACAGGTGGTTGCACTACACTGTTTCTTTCATGTGTGTCAGCACTGCAGAAAGAGCCGATCATCCAGCGCTCACCAAGGGGGAAGAAGGTACATGAACTTCTCCGCTATGTTGAAGAGAAGCGTGAAGAAGTATGATGAAGGCACCAACATTTGTTTGTCCATCACTGAGGAAGTCCTGACAACAAACTCAGTTTTGTGTTGTTGGGAAACGATTGCCCATAGCATCCCTCTTTCATACGAAGAGTACAGCATTGAACTATTGAAGGCTGTCGTCAATCTGTGGATAACTGTACGTGCCCATGCATTTGCCAAAGGATGGACTATGAAATTTGAGAAGAAATACAAGAAAGGCACAAGAAAGTCACTGCAACCACAAAGAGTAGAGGATTGATGATATTATACTGTGATGCGTACAAAATAAAAAATATTGTTTGAGAGTTTAATACGATGCACACTGCTGCCGGTGTCGTTCTTCATTCTTCCTACGATCAAAACTCAAACGTAATCCCTTCTTTCGGCGCTTGTGATGCCCTCTTCCAACTGGCTTCACATCCATCTGCAAACAGAACAAAACCCTTATGCTATATGCATTCTGAGGGGGGATTTTTGTTTCATTCCAGTGGACTTGTTATTGTTGCAAACACTGGATATGCACACAAAAACATGAACTGAGTTTCCGATTCTACTGCATGATCAAGCCTCATTTAATAGCCTACAGGCCAAGCTAGAAGAAAGTCTCTATTTTCTCCCAGTAGATGACCTAGTTGGACATTGATCTCAAACAAGGTTTGGGTTCTGAGTCTAACAACCCTGGAGATAATCTCACACAAAGGAGAACACTGAGGTTCCGATTTTACAGCATGATGAGCCTCATTTAGAAAACTACAGACCAAGCCTGAGCAAAGTCTCTATTTTCTCCCAGTAGATGACCTAGATAGGCATTGGTCTGTAGCAGGTTTTTAGCTCAGAACCAAACTGCTCTGGAGATAATCTCACACAAAAGTTCCAAAGCTCTGCCTTCCATTGACTCCAGTGTGACACCTTCCCAGTTCACCGACTACTACTAGAAATGAGGCCTTCTTTTGTCTGCAGAGCCACTTACCTATGAACTGTCTGATGTAGCTGTCAGGATACTGGGCCCGTGCTGCTGTTTCGTTGCTCAATCGCTGAGGTAGACGCTGGAACTTGCACACCGTGGCTGGTCACGCGTACCGCTGCAATGACTGCTTCAATAAATCTCCGTATACTATCCGCGGACGCATACCGTTTCGCATCCACCTACGGTTTATATTATCTATGGTGGCATTAACTAGGTTTTAAATTGCACGAGGCGAAGCCGAGTGCTATTTGCCTAGTTGATGCCACTCACAAGTGCTATTAATTCCTATTTGCACGAGAAACCATGCTATTATTTGTTAATCATGTAATTCGTCATCGAAAGGTAGGCGGGGCTTTTACAAGCTCGTCATCACCGACCCATACCTGCGAGAGAGACGAATCTCTATGCCGTTGCTCTACTAACGTTTCTATGCCCATAGGCCCGGGTTGCATAAATTTCTGGCCAATCAAATTGCTATTACAAATTTTGCACACTTATTGCCCAATAGTATCGCTATTTCAGTTTTGCACACTTTTGCGTACAAGAAAACATGATTTGAATACAAGAAAACACAAATACAAGATATATTGCACACTTGTCTATGTAGTTTTAGTACAGTACAATAACAAGTACATGATTATATTATTATTTTATGTAGGATGAGAGCATCAGTACACAAACATAAGCTGACCTACAACAGCATGAGAAGCAATTAATAGGACACTATTATGTAGTGGACCAAGAAGGCTATATTGAACCGGCTTCCTGGTAAGTAGCTAAGCTGTGTACACATACTTAGCAAGGCACAGGTATATACTTCTTCAATGCAAACAAGCTTGTAATACTCACACACTTCATTAGACAGTCTATAGACTGCATACCACACTGCAAAAACTGAAGTAAGAATGACATAGCAAAGGTAAGAGCCCTGTGGCAAACTAGATACATAGTTCATACCATCTTGCCATAGGAATCATACCTTTGGTGTACATGTGACCTTCCTTTATACTTCAATTTTTGCAGTGCAAATTTAGCATTCAGTTCTTTGCTCAACTGGGCTTTAGGAGACCTGTGTTCGCTCACGAACCATGCATGGGCAGCTCAAGGGAGCTGGAGAGTGAGAATAACAAGCTATATGTAGTTCTGGGGTGTGGCTGTGGTGCTAGACTAAGTGCAGTTTGAGAGGTGAGCAAGATCCACATTGTCACACTCCAGTTTTACGCCTACCTTCGAAGATGTATTATATATCAGAGAAGGTTGGTTCGATCACTCTCAGTCAGATGTTTCATGATCCTGGAGACTTATCACCTCATGCACACTCAGGATGTCTGTTTGACATCCAATTTTACAGAGGAGATAATGCTACTATACTAATTTTAAAACAGTCTGGTTTACAAACATATACCACTATCACTCGCGATCTTACACTGGACGGAAGGGGAAACACAGTCTGGGGATGTATATAAAGCGAGCACAAATGAATCCGAATTGCTAACTGTCTTGCATAGGTGTGAAGATGGGGTAAAGTTGAATGCTGTACATACATTTTGATATGTGCCTCCCTATAGCCTTGTGCCCACACCATGTAGTTGATACAGGAAAGAAAAAGTTCACTGCTAGAAAACAAATCTAGTGGCTGCTGAAAGACACTGTCTAGACACATGACTCCAATAACATGGATATAGCTTATGTCAGTGTCCTGATCATAGCTACATGCATTATAGAACCATGTCGACAACACAACAAATGGGATGGGAATGGGTGCCATAGCAGCAGTAATGTGAGGTGAGGTGGACCGATGACAGCCTTGACTACAATTAAGCTGTGGGTGCTTTCCTCCTTAATTTCAACTATACAGCAAATAAAATTAATAAAGTCTACTTGGAATTGGTGAAGCTTGTTGCACTCTGGGTTACAACATGGGAGTGATTTCCAATATAAGTTAAGGTGGCTGGAAATTATTGGAAAAAGGCTTTTGTTGTATAGGAAATGCACATAATTATAATAGTACAATGTGGAGGAACCGGCTATATACTTTTCTGTCGTTTGACCTTGGGGATTAGACGGAAAATATGCTCCCGAAAGTTTGCTTGACGCTGCATGCTTCACATGCGTGGTGGGGGTGTACGTGGCTGCTGGTAGTATATATGTCAGCCACGTGTTGTCTGGGGTCATTCCTAGCTTGTGCACATTCGTCACAATCCTAGTCTCTTTGCCTCCCTCCCCCCCCCCCCCCCCCCCTTTTTCCCCCTCCTCGCCTTCTTGTTGGGGATCGAGCTCATATTTTTCCTTGCATTCATGACTCAGATATATCTGCCGGCCATATTCTGGACTGGTGGTGTTGCCGTGGACTGCTAGCTTGTATTTTGTTGTCGTTTTTCTTTTGTTGTTTCTTTGGTTGTTTTCCTTGTGTATTGTCGGTACGGTCAGTCGATAGTATGTCTACCTTGCTGGTTTTTGTTCGGTTTTTTTCCTGAGGTTTTTCTCCTGTACGCGGTTTTTCCTCAGGTTTTTTCCCTTGGGGGTTTTGTGTTTTGACCCTCTAAATTCTGTGGTCACTCGTTGTATTATGTGTTTGGATTATCAGTTTGGATAACTTTGTCAGTTTAGATAACTTTGTGGCGTGCACAACAGGCTGTTCTCAAAATGTTTTGTGTCTAGTGGGTGCACGGGGCATGTTTCGGGAGATCTAAAATCAGCTGGGCTGCTATCATAACATTAAAAGCTCTTGTTACTACATAACTATTGTTCTCTGTCAAAGCAGTTGCACAGAGAGTCTGGGAACAAGGCTAAGTTAAGCAATTGTTATTGCAGCCTTTTTGTGTCCCATGATAATACAAGTTAGGGAAAAACATTTTTAGAACATGTGAATGGAATCACAAAAAAGCAACAAAACAAGGAATGATTATACCAAATTTCTTATATGGAGTATTACCATCCCTACAGCTCTTCAACGTCATAATACCATCATCCCCTATTAGTAGAGTGACCATTAAAAGATTTACTACATGATAATGTCCAAATTAGAGTACATTGTCAGGTGGAAATATGGTGATGTTAGGCGCATTCTGTAAATCGATACTCATTCGTTGCATCATAGATAGTCTACTATCTATGGTTGCATATATAATTGTGCTGTGCATTCTATGTAATATTTATATACCAGTTGGCAGTGCATTACGGAAGGCGAGTGCATTATCCACCCGAGACCATTACTTAATTGACCGAGCGCACTAATTTGTCCCGTAATCCACTGCCAACTGGTATATAAAGTATTTAGTGCTCTCACTGACGTGAGACAGCCACAGTTTTGTTGGTCGTTATTTAGAAGTGTGCATTAAGCGATTTAATGCACGGTCATCTGATCGATTTTGAGACTTCTGATTCGTTGAAGGTCACGCGAGTATAGCATTAAAAATGTGTAATGTCTATGGTGTTACCCTTTCCCTAATTGTAACCCTAGCCCTAATCCTCTAACTCTATAACCTGAAAATCGCCATCATGTGCCACACAATAATTAAAACTGCAAATTTACAAAATGCACCCAACAGTTATAATGACACTTCTACATCAAATATTTTCACAACCAAGCCTTACAAAATTAAAACCCATTGTGCACGGTACATTAATTACTAACAGTATTAAGATAAGCTACATACAGCATCAATATGCACACAATAAAGAGATTCGCAAACGATGTGCTCACTGCTGAGCTGCCGGTGAAAAGACAGCAGTGGGGCTCAAGGCAGCAGTCATGAGGAGCACATGCCGATAATGGGTCATGACACTCCGGATTCACCTTTGGACAACAATCTATAGGACAAGATGTGGCGTTTTCTCCACTCTGGCACTCGAAGTCACCACAGAATGTATCAATTTCCATCGCCTGGCTTCGTGTAGTTCGCTTCTTATTTACTTTCTCAGCCTCTAAGCAACATCCTCTGAAGCATCCTATCCATTTGGGGCACAAGCCAGGAACGCTTTTAGGCAGCCCAGACCAAAGATCGTCGCACTTTCTTTCACAATACCGTTGCTGAGTACAACTGGCACAATTATAGCGATAGGTGATTCTCCCCCCTCCCGAGGGTGAATTCTGGCCACATTGTCCGCAGTACGCCTCTGTGCTGCCACCACCTTGATAAGTTTCCCCATCACAACTGGGATCGTCATCGTTACAATTGTTACAGCAACCGTAGAAGTGTAAGCCGCTAGTGCCTCCATGATCCCACTGGGTGCAGTAGCTCGGAGAGAACATTCGAACATCTACGCTTGGCCAATACTGACATCGACAGTGATTGAACAGTGGCCCCTTGATATCGTACGCTTGGTTACAAACGCATCGTGTATCGGTGCCCAGAGATCCACAGCGTATAGGGCGGCTATGTATGGGAACACAGTCCACGTCATGAGCTGTCACGTCAGGAACGTCAACAACATTGCTCAAAGAATAGTCATTGATGGGATCACAAGTCCATCTATTAAATAAGCCTTCAGCATCCCTTTCACAGTCCGACACGCGCTCGGAAATCAAATCACCCTTGTAGCAAGATCCAGGTATACGAGGGTCACAATTGAAGGACAGTGGTAACTCGCGTTTTTCTTTGCGAGGTGTGACACTTGCAGCAGCGTTTATGACGCAGAGAGGAAGTGCAATCAGGTAGATACGCATACTAATAGAACTGGTAGTTGACAACGCCATTGGAACATCAGCTTCGTCCCTAACCCCTGCGCGGTTATGGCGCGATACTATCGCAGCGTGGTACTTTACCTAATACCGTATTCGCTCTAATCAAGGCGCCTCTATATATTAGGGAGGAAGAGGGAACTGAAAAACTGAATGCTCTATCGTGATGCTGAGAATGGGCACTTATGTTGGTGCCACTGTGATCGGATTGATTTGTAATGGACAGCCAGCTAGACCCTTCAAAATATTATCATTGTGCAATTCCAATGAGTGAGCAGGATTAAAATGATAATTAGGAATGAAGGAATGATCAAATAACCTCTGGGGGGCTGGGGGGGGGGGGGGGGGGGGGGGGGGGGAGGAACAGTACAATAATTAGAAAAAGATTTAGCCAAACTCTTTCACCAAAATTCAAACTGGATAGGGAGTTCAGTATACATGTAGGTCTTCTGGAACCTCACAGGGGCAGTTGCTCCCATCCCCAAAGCACTGGTGACACCCTCACCAGCCCCATCAGTTACCGAAGACAACAGGGCCCTTCATCTACGGCAGCGTCCCACAGCTTCTCCCAACCAATGCTTTTTGCTACTTCCGCAACCACTCAAGCCTTCCCCTAGCCTCTGATCACACTTTGCTAGCTTCAACGCTTTGTCCCTCTTAATTCCTGACGTGCTCCTTCATCTCGCGGGGGTGTGGGCATTCCTGCTCCTCCTCCCCCAAAATTTGATTGGTGTAGCCGCTGGTACCAAAAACCTCCTCCAGCTCTCTGCACTCTCGCACCGGGTACACCTACTCCGTGTCACTGTTCACGATCCAACAGAGACCGCAACATCCTAGGTGCTCGAGTGCGCATGCGCGTGCATTGACGCAGATATTGGTGTGCGGTCTACGTGTACAAGTGGGTGAGGCATACATTATAAAAGTGCGTCGTTGCTCTATCAAGAAGTACAGATTGTTAGTTATCGACTAACCTACTGCGATCACTGCCGTCACTTGTTGGTATGTTCAATTTTCCGTTTAAATTTATTGTGAGCTGATTTGTATACTCTCTATTATGTAGCCTGACCACCGAGTCACATCTCCATAATGGATGGAAGGGACACTTGGGAATACAAGACACTATTCAAGAATCAAGCTGAGCTTGCTGCTATGATGGCTAAAATAAACGGAGTAGCTCTCAAAATTGCCGATGAACTCGTTGCGCGAGATGTAATCGGAAGTGCTCTCAGAGAAACAGTCGATATTCGTGGTCCTCATGTTACCGAGACTATGCGGGCGCAGCCACTTATTACGGCAATGCTGTCAAAGATTGAAATCAACCGAAAGCGTTATCATGATTTCCGTGCTGCTATGTTAAAGCCTACCGTAGGCATGGAGAAAGATATAGTGAACTTGTACGTGCCAAAAGAAGAAAAAGGTAAATGTATATATTCATATGTTACAGTATATGCTGATAGAACTAGGTCTAGAATAAAAAATTTTGATGTATGTACGCTGCCAGTAATGTAACTGCCCAGTCTCATAGGCCAAGTTTGGCCTGCTGCTTTGTAGTGAGACTTAAAAATATCTATCTATATGCGCATGATGATGCTGCAGCAATATAATTGTAGATGGGTTTAGTCATGCAACTCAGATATATAGCAGCTTGCAGAACTGTACTGAAGCTAGCAATATAAGTGCACGTATAATATACCTATCTTATTTCCCATCCATGCAGCAAATTAATTCTGCATGACGTGGACATGCAGTACTTGATAAAGGAAGTTGAATTGTTTATTAAACAGTTGAGCTATAATAACTGCTCTATATATAGCTCTAGTACAAGTAGGTATACTCTGGACCTTTTTTATCATGACTATAGCTAGTTTGATGACTCAAAGTTTATACATGTAACTGTAAATGTGTTACATATATTTTACCTTATTATTTGCTATATTGTTATAGTTAAAATTTTTACTTTGCGTGCAGTTAACGTTATTGGAAGGACTAGGCTAGTGGTTAGTTGCATGCATGCGCACACAGTATAGAGCATGCATATAGCAACCATGGCACACTAAAAAGTCGACTGCTATAATTATATAAAGCTAGTGGAACACAACAAGATAAGCGAAATCCACTGCCCGCTGATATGGGGAGTTCAACCCTGGCTAGTATCCAGCAATGGATGCCTGTGGGCTAGAAGGGTCTCCTCAAGCTAAGCACAGAGGAGGGTCTAGCTTGATAGACTAAGCATCAATCTGATAAGCCCTGAAAATCATAAATGTAATCAGCGTTTGCTGTGACCATGCATGGACTATACTTTGTCATAGCCATGCATATATTGAAGGAAAGCCTGTCATTGACCACTTTCAATTGTTATTCCTGCAGATCAATTCATCCTTAATATTATAATGCATGGAGTATATGCCCCCTTTTACTATTTCAACCCGAGATACCCAGGGGTCTCACTATACGTTTACTTTAACTTTAGATAGCTGCACGTAACCATGCATAGTCACGGGTCAGTCCATGCACGGTATATTATCAAGCACCAATTCAGCTTGGCTGTTGATGTTGCATTCAGTGTTAGTGGCGGCCTGTATTTACCACCCTCCCACTGCCTTCACACTTCATGCAATTGTTACCTTAACTGGGGTTCATGGAAGTTTGACCATTAGTGAAACTCCATCCATGCAGAAGACACAATCTGGGCGTGACTTGTTCTGGGCAGGGCCGTTGAGGGATCCTGCATGGGCCCCCTCATCCCCCCCCCCCAATTCCTATATATAGAGGCTTGAAGATGCATGCTTTAGGCTAGTCAGTCATTTCACGGACTTATCTTGCTACGCAAGGGATGCCCAGTCCTCCCTCCCTCCAAGCTACTTGTGTAATCCCCGAGAGAGTTCATGTGAGTTTATGTGGCCACCTGTCCATTAACTACATGCATGCATATCCATCAGATCAGCAGCAGCCAGATGGCTGGCCACAAACCACATGGTTTCATTACTTTCAATTTTAGTGGAATTCAGAAAGGAAACATATTATTGACAGAAAGGAAACATTATTGACAGAAAGGAAACATTATTGACAGAAAGGAAACACATTATTGACAGAAAGGAACATATTATTTAGGAAAGGCTATTATTAGCTATAGAGACCCAACATGAGATGGATGGGGTTGCCAGCTTGCAGCGGTGGGGCTATAGCGACCTACATGTACATGTACTACTATATACGCACTTTGTCAATCAAGCAGCGCCCTTTAACCCTTATTACTGCAGTTCCCAAAAAATATAAGCAGTGTAGATAGCTGCCCATGCATGCACTAGTGCAAATGTCTATCAAAGCTGTACCATAGATAGCAGATGGCTGTACTCTCTGATTATATCATCTGCATAGTACAGGTGCACGTCACAGGTCATGATTTTTCCTTCAACATGTGACATGATCGTAAACTCTGGAGTATAAGTACCCATCAAATACAAGTATCCTATGAATATAAGTACCCATGAACCCAGTTGCTATCCACTTCTTGAATAGTAGTACCCATGCAAATAAAAGTACCCAATGAATATAAATACCCATCAGACAACATTCTAAGAAAACTGGGATGCATAAACAGTGCATGTGCATGTAACTAGTTAAGCATGAATAATAAGGACGGTATCGGGTCCACCTAGGTCTACATCAGAAGGCATATGGGCTGTTGGGGGGCATTGAACTGCCTTGCAAGTATACACTTCAGTGCAAAGAAAGACCCCTCACATGTAAGATCATTGCTATGACAATCACAGAGTACAGTGAAGTCGAGAAAACACAAAAGTGACTATATCAAAACCAAAACTACAAGTTATTGTGCATGCTGTTGTATACCATATATTTAACCTCGTTGAAAAGTACCCCGTGATTATAAGTACCCCATAATCTGTGCCACGAAAATGCACAATCTCCAAATAGAAGTACCTGTACTTGTACTGCAGAGTTTATGGTATATATAGCAGACACAATTACAGCAATACTATCCCCCCCCCCCCCCCCCCCCCCCCTTCCCAAGGGTGAATTTTGGCCACTGGCATGCATGGTCTCTGGTCATCTGCATATACAGACACTGTCACAAGTCATGATTTTTGCTTAATTGTTGCCGCAAACCTTCAACATGTGACAATCATCATCAAGATCTATATATAGCTGACACAATTATAGCAATAGGTGATCTCCCCCTTCCCATGCAAGGGTAAACTTTGGCCACAGTCCACAGACTGGCTCATGAAGCCATATCATCACACTAGCACCAGTGTGAGTTAACCTAGCATCGCCTGGGGAATTTGCCCCTGGGGAATTTGCCCCTGATTAGGCATGCTCACTGGCATTGTGGCATTGTGGGATGGGTCATTGGGTCAGCCTCCCAGGACACCCCTGCCACAGCCACCGCTAACCTTGAATATAACCACTAGGCCCCTTTTATACATTCCTGGTTCCATACCCTTGGGAGGCGAGGTGTGGGGGTCCTTGGACCCCACCCTAGGCCAGAGCCGTCATGTTAGATGACCACTGGACAGCTAGCAGAGAAAAGAAACAAAATACAAAGACAAATAAATAAATAAACAGCAGCAACAACGGAAAAAAATGATAAGACAAATTAGACTACTCTAGGCAAGACTGGCCTCAAACGGAGAGTGACTTGGAGGGGGAATGTTAGCCTCGAACCCAGGCCTTACACACCCAGATTTTATCTCGCAGCCTTGGTGAAAAATGCGAGATAAAATCCGGGTGTGTAAGGCTGGGTTCGATGCTAAATACGTATAGCACGAGGCAGGAAAGGAAAGGAAATTTTCTGACCGGCCCAGTGGGCATGCAGAATACAACAGCAAAACAGAAAACATGTACAGCTAAAACAAGACATAATATAGTTTCGGCCTTGCATGCTCTTTGGATGAGATAGCAGGCACTACGATGCGCATGCGCGCCCTGACGCAGGCCGCCCTCCCCTGGCCCTGCCTTATCGCGCCCGCCCCCAGTCTAGGTCTCGTATGGGCCGTATACTTCGCGAGACTACACCTAATAACCCGGGGCGGAACGGTAGCGGAGCGTTCCGTCCCGTATACGTAATATGGAATGTCACGATCACACGCGGAAATTTTACTGAGGGGCGTGGTTGTACTAGATATGATTGCCGATCGAGCGAGGGATCAGCATTACAGACCAAAACGTTCCTGTTGACGGCATAGGTAGTGGACTTCTACCTTCCATCAGCCAATCAAGGCAAGTTCTAACTAGCTACTAGTCTCGCGGGCCAGTTAGGGGCTGGCTCGCGAGACTAACTAGCTACACTGCTGTGCTGGATGCCTGGAATTAAAAATCCAGGAAGATAAATACATTCCTGGTCGTACAGAGGCCTGGATGCAGTCGCTATACCACTAAACCACCAATTGCGTGCATGTGCTCTGTATATCTAGGGAGGAGGGAGCATGTATATGTAGGATGCCTGACTCCCGGAAGTGGGTGTGGTCTACATTCCCTAACCCTGGCCCTGACCCTACCTAAGACCATACCCTCTTCCAGGAGTTAAATATCCTACATGACCCGGAAGAAGACCACTAGGTAGTCTCGCAGGCCAGACTGGCCCACGAGACTAGCCAGTAGGCCCGTATATAGGGCTAGTCTCGCGGGCCAGACTTCACTGGAAGTGAAGTCTGGCCCGCGAGACTAATATAGGGAGGGCATGGTGCTCTATTGTCCTATGCATATGGTAGGATAAAATAGGACTTGGCATGGTATTTTACAAGAGGCTTGTCGGAAAACATCACTTTTCAGGTTCAGGGATCCAGTTTAAACCGAACTAAACCACTTTTGTGGTAATCCACCTCCTGTTCAGAATGTGGTCCGTACCGTGTAAGCTGGTTTTTGAGGCATGTTTGTAGCTACTTATCCAGTTTTAACTGGATCCTAACCCAGTTTAAATGCCTGATGTTAACTAGAAGTCTCTAGCAGAGACCTACCCCGCACTCCTGGACCTTGCAGACTAGAAACAGCATGTAACGCCGTATGCGAGCTGTAGGCGTGGCTGATCGCCGTAGTAATGACACGGGCGTTTCTCTACGTATACTCTAGTATGCTTTCTATCTCTTCTAATCTCCATGTTGAATAAAAGACTCATATACCATACTCGAGCGCTCACGTATGTCCGTATTCAACCTGTAGGCATGACCAATTTCCGTATTAAAAAAGGTGTGACCGATTGCCATATTTAAAAAATGGTGGAACACACCGATAATCAGAAAAGGCTTGGATATACTGAGAATAGAACCGCTTTCTACTTTATCAGGTACATATAAGCTAATGTACCACGAACTCGAGCATTATCCTCCAGTTTAGAAGTTGTTGTAGCCTCTAAATCGCCCGTTCGAAGGGTTTTCCAAAAAAATTTATGACAGACGACCACGACCACAACGACAACGACGACAGACAGATAAAACCGATTGCTTAACCCTGCTTGCGCATACGTGCGCAGGGTAATAAGACAAATGCACTCGAACTACTACATACTCAGCCCAGCTGCATGAAACACGTGACACTGCATGACAGAATTATGAAGTAGCTATTGGTCTGGCAGGATGTCAGTTGGGGTTTTGGTTCAGGCCAGGGTTCGGGTCAGGGTTGGGCCTAGAGCCTAACCATATTGGATTTAAGGTAACTGCATTGCATCAATATCAAGATACAGGCTTGTGCACGAGTGCACATGCCCGGCCATTCCCCATTGAAATGTATGCATTTCCTGCCGGACCAATAGCTACATCTTTAAAATTAATGATGTATCTCTTCCTATCTCTCCAGACTTGTGGCATGGCTGCCCAATCTGACGATGTAGGTGTGTTACGGTTCCATGAGAGGTGTGGGGAGGCAGTGATAGTGGGGGACAATGGGATGACAGTGGAAAAGAGGGAGAAGCTGCAGCAAGCAGACATTGAGCATGGGGGACTTTGCAAGTACGTTAGCTTTGTGTGTCAAAAAAAAAAAATTAAACACAGATCCCATGCATGCTGCACTCTTTTATCCTAGATAGCTTCAGCTGTGCTCATTTCATCAGGACCAATGACTGCTGATACTATTATGAGATAAAGTTTATTATGATGCATGGTGCTTCCTAAATCGTGTCTGCTAACATCACTCATGCAAACTACCTAATATGACTGTACAATGAAACACTTATGTTTTGGCCCCCAAATTAGGACATACACCTCTATAGCTGCATTGTGCAAAGCCCCAAATGTACTTATTATACATTAACCCCTGAAATGAGGTCGCCACTTTAAACAGGACCTTTTACTTGTTCCAGAGAGGTGTCCAGAATAGAGGGGTCCCACTACAGTAGCTGTAGCTGTACTGTATATTGTTATCCTGATACAGAATCAGTGGCTCTTCTTGTGCTGCACTCACCAATCGCCCCCTTCGTGTGTCTGAGATCTTTGAAGTGGAGATCACTGAAAACCTAAAGCACCCTACTGGCTCACTGTCTATTGGACTCATTTCTCAAAGGTTAGTAGCTAATATATGCCGTAACAATTGTTCTATATAGCTCTTGATGACTACCGTATAGCGGGAAATTTTCGCTAGGGAAAAATTTCGCCAAACCCAGATGTGTAGTATTACGGGAAAATTTCGGCAGATTTATTTTCGCGCACATGCGATTGGGCAAAATTAAATTCCATGGCATTATTAATAATTATTCCTTTCAACACGGCAGTTTAGCAGTCTCGAGCAGCTTGGAAAAGTGTCTTGCTGCCACAGAATCTCCGTTCTCACTAGCGATTTGGACTTTAGTTCATTACTTAGCTTCATATAAGGCCCTCTCTTCGCCTTTATAGCCTCTTCTTGGTGCCGAGCATTGGTAACGGCTGTGTTCGCTTCCGCAATCGCCCCGCTATACGGTATAACGATTATGATATGTCCCTACTTTCCTCTGTTGAGCAAGTATAGCTTTGATCATTCATGGGTGGTATTCTCTATGAGCCTAAAGGGCAAATAGAGTGTGCCAGCCATGATCAATATAGCTACTTGGTATAAGGGATGTAGCATAAATATGACGGCTTCTAGGCTATACTCAGCGGAGCTATATATAAAACTAAGAAAGACACATTTCTATGGTAACCCCTATTAATTAGCCTCGTTCTCAGGCCTCCAACATTAAAAAGCAATGGAGTGGAGCCTGGGAACCAAGCTAACGTGATATAGAAACACTCAATACTCATATAGCGGTGTACCCTGATAGAAGATGATAATTCTACCTAGTAAGATAATATTATCATAATGTGTAACAAAAATGAGAACACATCTGTGGGTGTTTAAATAATTGGAGGGCACGAAACACTAGACTCATTACTACAACTGGATCGCACAAAATTTAATGAGATGCATATTATGGGAATTACATCTGCATACCCATGTACCTTCCTGTAGTCCCGAAACAATTGACTTTCCATTTGTCATGACTGACCTACGTGCTGGAACATGGATACTCCAGGGCTTAACTTCAGGGGCCAGAGTTATGGTTGCTGGAGAGACAATCACAAACGAGTTTCTGTCACCAGCTGAAATGGATAACTTGAAAGCAAGTATAAGTCATTGTGTGTCCACACAATTGCCAATGTTAGGATGAGCTAGGCAACTTTGTTATTTTTTGAAATGAATATATAGTGTACGTATACCTGTATTAAGGAATGACACTTGTCATTGTATTTACAATGACACTTGTCATTGTATTTACACGCCCTTAATACAGGTATGTGGGTTTACGTTGAGTAAATCCATGCATTGAGCCATATTTCCGGCTTAAATGTACTTGTGCATACCTTAGGCTATGTCTGATAGTGTTTATGTTATACAGCACTGCAGTAAATTATTTCCTGAGCTTGTAATTTGACCCATAACCTTTTCTGCAACCTCAGTACATTGTATCGAGTCAGTTTATTTATTGTATGGGATATACAGCAGGAACTGGTTGCATAGTTATTCCACTGTATCTCAACTGTTTGTTTAGTGTGGTGACAGACTGGGTTTAATGATCACAAAGGAGAGGTCGCTAGTGATCATTCTCAATCGGAAGATTGTGGGCACTGCGGCCATGGGCATCCCTGAGGGTGTTTACGCCTTTGTGGAGATCCACAGAAAGTTTCAAGCAGTGAAGTTGAATCTTCTCACGCAAGAGGTAAGTGTATTCCAACACAGAGTTGTTTTCTTTCCAATACCAAATACTCGGCCGTGGCTGTGTTTTAGGGTCCTCAAAGAGTTGTAATTACATATTCATCTAGTATTGAGGGGCTAAAGAACCCCTGCATGCACCCAGAATACTAATCAGAAGTTCATATTCACTGCTACTGGAGCCTGGGTGTATGCAGAAAAGCAATAGGCAAGCTTTAATAAACCACTAATACAGCACTTGCAAGTAGGACTGGAAAAAGTTTATGCTACATGCACACAAACTTACTTTAATCAAACTACCACAGTATATACAAAATGATAACTCTACACTTTATTTCTTTTTTGTTAAGGAAAGTGCTCAAATACAGGCTGTACGTGAAGGTGAAAAGATAGTACATGAAGTGGAAAAGCATGTTGAGAATAAGCCTGCTGCCGATGAATTACCAGCTGTATATTATAAACGTCTACTTCAAAGTTCACAAGAAGAGAACATTCGTCTTAAAATGGAGAACCAGAGATTAAAAGAAGAATCGCAGCAAAGAATGTTTATTGCTCAACAAAAAGATACTTTGGGGATGCAGCAACAGACAGCTATCCAGCACATAGAGCGAGAGAAACAGCAACTCCAAGCACAAATTCGCGATGTGGAAAAACGTCTACAAGCCGCTGTGAACGGCAATAGAAGCCTTCAGCAGCAGATCCAATCCCTACAGCAGCAGCTACACTCTGCAGAGCAGCGACTACGACAAGAACAAGCTTCCAGTGCTCCATTACGTCACCAAGTTCAATCCCTGCAAGCCCAACTTCACTCGGCAGAGCAGCTCAGTGCTGTACAGAGCGCTAGCATACAGCAGGCACAACAGCAACAAATCCGGTTACTAGAGCAGCATCTTGCCGAAAACATGGAGGAACTGCGACAAGAACGCGCTTCTATTGCTCCACTACACCACCGAGTTCAATTCTTACAACACCAGCTACAAGCCAACCAAAGTACAAGTCAGCGCTCGACACAGCACGCAGAGTTCTGGGAAGTCAACAGGGATGAAGTCTCATTCGACATGAGCAAAGTCTTGGGGACTGGTGCGTGGGGCTACACCGTAGAAGGCAAGTTCAGGGGGCAGACCGTGGCCGTAAAGTGCCTGCACGCTGAAATCCAGGAGCCCGAGTTCGTCAAGACTATCCGCCAGGAGATGAACATCATGGCGCAGATCCGACATCCCAACCTTGTGTTGCTGATTGCCGCCACTGTAGACAGCGACGCGGGCCATCTGATCGTAACGGAGCTGCTGGACACCACCTTGCTGAAAGCCTACCAGAAGGGTAAGCTGTCGACGGTCACTTGCAAGCTGGGTGTACTTCGAGACGTCGCTTCTGCTCTAAACTACCTGCACCTCCATCGCCCCGAGCCGATCATTCACAGGGACGTCAGTTCCGCCAATGTGCTCCTGGAAGCGAAACCGAACGATACGTGGAAGGCGAAACTGGCCGACTTTGGCTCCGCTAAGCTAGTGAGGGAGGCCGCTACAATCGGTCCTGGATCACCAGCGTACTCCGCTCCGGAAGTTAGCTCGCAACTCGGAATTCCGCAGACGTCCAAAGTGGACGTGTACAGCTATGGCATCCTCGTGTGTGAAGTGGCATCAGGTCAGTTCCCAAGCCAGAAGAGTTTTCCAGGAATGGTTCGCCGTGTTGAAAGCAGCTGGCCCCCCGTACACCGTTTGATAAGCTCCTGCATCCAGCCTGAGCCAGACAACCGACTGAGGGTTGTAGATATTCTTGCAGAATTGGACAGACTCATTCGATACACACAAATGTAGAGCATAGACTATCAGATGCCGATAGTAGCTATTAGTGTTTTTGTTTGAATTTGTTTATATACCTGTTTGCTGTTACTTTATTTTGATTTATAGATGCGGGGGGCCATACTTGAAAAAAGGTACGACGCGCACCCACCGAGTTGGTTGGTTGTTTTGGCGGGTCAGCAAAAAAGGTCCCAAAAACTAGGGAATTTTTTTGCAGACAAAAGTTCAGATTTTGGCAGTACAAGCAGTAGAGGATGCCTCATATCCATTATGCATCACATTGTGTACAGTTCGCATGTACTTGCATACAATAGTGACACTGATCTCACTTCATCACTTACTCGGCAGCAGCTTGCCGCTGCCTTCAGCCATGGTCGCTCAATCAGTAAGTGATTAGTTAGGGTTGGGTCAAATTAGTTAACCATTTTATGATGTCAATGCATGGTTAATTAACTATTTATGACGTAATTAATTATAAGTATGACACTTTGTGATGCAGTTGGTAGGTTGCTTTGGGGGGTCTGCAAAAAAGGGGCTGTGCATCGTGGACTTTTTTTGCTGGGGCCTCCTGATAGATGAGCTGTAAAATTGTGATGTTCCCATACGAGCCCCGCCCATCCTTGCGCTTTGGAATTCTATTTTTGCGTCAATGTTTATTCCGTCAGTAAAATCAAAAACTGGCGGGAATTTGACTACCCTGGCCGTGAGCTCGTAGCTAGCTAGCTAGTGCTGGCGGAGCAAGCTACATGTAACATGCAGCTATCATTCAGCTCAGGAACATCATGGAGTTGTTTGTGAAACAACAGTTGGAGTCATTTCTCCAGCAGTACGCCCCTACTGCTTGTCTCAGGTCAGTATAGACTACCTGTTGTTGTCAGAAATTATCTAGCGCACTGGCGGTAGGCCTCTATTATAGCAGTTCGTACATATAATATTATTGTATAATCTAAACTGTGATGAGAGCATGTTTGAGCTTTCAACAATAGGGTAAGTGTGGGGGTGTCGGGACGGCGCAGGTGGGGTTGTCCCGCACATTTACCTCATTCTCTGGGCCTTTCTATCTGCCTATGTTATGTATCATGAGCTACTGTTGTTCACTTGCAAGCACAGGCAAAAAAAAAGCCTTGGAAACGAGGCAAATATATCGCGCATCCAGACAACCCCTACTGTTCGGACCCCCCCTCACTAATTTTAGTCAGTAAGTAGTGTGACCTAGGATGAATCAGTCAACTGAGAGGGCTAGGCATAGTCGTTGGCGTCTAACATGAGATCATGCATGCACATATTTGGTCGCTGGCTTGTAAGACTGTACCTGCACGCAGCAGTTCAATATGACATCATGGAGTGCAGTCTCATTCCCAGGACTCCATGCACTCTGCAATTTTGGAGGGTGAGATATACCGCGAATTGCTGAAAAGTCAGATTTTTGCGAATTAAACTTTCGCGAATTATGGAAAACGACCGTTTGTGGGTGTGACAGTTTGCGCCTGTTGATATTTACACGCCCATTGATGGTGACACACCCCCGCACTCAATAAGAATTTTTGTGATTAAAACGTTCGCAAATTGCCCCAAAACCGCGAAATTAAAGTTTTCACCCGCGAAAGATTCCCGCTAGCTCTGAAATGGAGACTGGAAATAAGACCGTGGTGAAAGTTTGAATTCATGATCACTAGCGACTGAGCATCAAAAATTTTTGCTCTTCTGTAGTAACATTGACAGCATTGTCCTGGGCTATGTGGTGGAGGTTCTCTCCAGTTTGGGGGAGGAAGACGGAAGCTTCGATGTCGAGGAGCTCACAGAGATGATAGCAGCTTATGTCCCAGAGTTTGCCCAGATTGACAGGTATACTGGTACATAACAGTGTTGTATTTAGGATTTTTAGTTTGGGTGGGATCTTGAAAGTGGTGTTGGGTAGGGGGGGGGGGGGGGTGGCTGTTGGCATGGCCGCAATTTTCTAAGGGGATCTGGCATGCATCCCCTGAATGTTTTATTTTTGTTTTTGTTTTTTAATTAGATATTTTTGAGAGTGGCTTTGAAGCAATTTGAGATGGCCTTGAGGTCATAAGTAGCTCAGTACAGACAGATTGCTAGCTGGTGCATTGTAAGTCTTACTCGCCCCTGTCAATTAAAACTCACCTACTGGGCAGAAATGTGGGGGTAGGGGAAGCGGGACTGTTTGAGGGGGATTCCCCCCAGAGATATATACAGAACCCTAGCAGTCTGTAGCTAGCTCCACCTACTTCTGTAAAAGTGACCCCATTTAAACCATGCCTTCATTAGACTTTTAATGTTATGTTTATGTTCTGGCCATAGGAGGTCTTTAGTTTGGTCTGGCTTGTCTGTGAAACATTATGTTTTTTGGCACATGCATTTTCTGCTTGTACCATAATGGATTGTTTTAGTCCCGCTGTGTACAGAATGCAGTAGTGCTACACGGAGACGGGTTTAGCAATCAGATAATGTATTCAGGGTTCTGCCCACACTGGTTGGCAGTGGTCGGGTCTAACCACCACTGAGCTTTTTTGACCACCACTCAGCTAATGGTTAACTCTATTTACAGTATTTTTAATATAGGAGAAAGTCCATTTAGCTAAAAGAAGTGTCTTGGAGATTGAATTTTGACCACCACTCAACGTCTCCTAGGTAGAACCCTGTGTATTATTGTGATTAATCATACAAAAGCATGCAGCTGTCGACCACGCTCTTTCTCCCAGCACTAAGGTTTGCGAATGGATCTTCCAGTTGGCAGAATTACAGCGAGAAAGAGCAGCTACCATTTCGAATAAGAAGCATGGTGACAGAAACGTTGAAGAGAAACCGGAATCACTCCAGGGAAGTGACTACCCTGACGCTGTCTCTGGTGATACAAGCAGTCACCTGCCGTCTGGAGACTGCTTGGGACGGCAGCCAGTAGAGGGCGTGGCTGCGTCTTCGTCCACCGCTACTGCCAGTCTCGGTGGCTCCAGTGGTGGTAGTCGCCAGGCTGCCTCACACTGTGTAAAGGAAAGCAGCTCTAGAGATGCTAAGGAACTGGGAAAATGCCTGTACGTGAGAATTCTGTGTCCTGTTTTTGTGTGTGTGTGTGTGTGTGTTCACAATCTGATTTATGAATACTTTTCCTAAACTCTAAAGTCCCTCTTTTGGAGGAGGTGGTCACTTCTGGATTGGTTGGCTATTGCTAGGTTTAACCGTGTATATTTTTTTCCTAAAATTGGTGAACATTATCAAGTCGGTTATTGGCTTCCATAAAGATTTATGTTTTCGAGAGAGGTGGTCAATTTAGTGAGTGATAACAAGAGGCCAGTGTACAGAAGATTATCTGTTCTGTATATATTGGGCCAAAGAACACTACAGCCGTGATGTAACTGATTTGTTACACAGGACACAGTCAGATACCCGGTATTACAAAAGCTTGTTGTTGATTTTCATCTGTTCTAGCGATCCTGAGAAGCTGACCATGCTGATGGAGATGTTTCCTGAGGTGTCCAGAGATGAAGTTGCGGAGAGCCTGGAGAGATGCCAGGGAGACATGGACGCAGCCGTACTGACTTTGTTGGAGTTTACAGACACGAATCCCAAAGAAGAAGAAATACACAGTACTGATGATATTGGGAAGAATTCCACTGCACAGCATCATAAGGTTAATGGGCGTATGGTTTGCCTAGAGTGTTAAATACAACCATTTCAAGAAAGAAGATAATATAGCAGCATATAACTATTCCGGAAGCAAAAGGTGGCGTTGCTTCCTATGTGGGAAGGGTGAGGAAAACAGCCTAGAACTGGGCTTCCACCTGGTGATTAGTGTGCATATGTGCAAATACAGTGGAACCCCTCTATTGTGGACACCTTCGGGATCTGGTGAAGTGTCCTATATAGAGAGGTGTTCTCAATTCAGGGGTAATTTTCTATTAAGAAAGCATATCGGGACACAGCAAAGTTTCCTTAATTAATACAGGGGTGTTCTTATTTCAGGGGTGTCCTTTAAGAGGGGTTCCACTGTAGTATAGTATGTGTGAGACTAATTGCATGGCGGTTGTTGACATAATGTTTCAGGAACACCCCAGCAGCTGTCAGAGCCATGGAGCAGTTGATGAAAAGACTGTCACAACTACAGCACCGGATCAGCAGCTGAAGGACTATGTCTTGTCAAGGTAGTAAAGTTCATGTGTAGCTATGTTATAGTCCATTTTGCACGTTTGATGTTTGTGACATCATTTGGAAGGTGCCCTTCTGTTGCAAATTAGTGAACAGTAGAAATAGGATGAACATGCAGAAGGGAGCATAAAGGCTTCAGACTGGTTGTGGTCACTGCTAGTGTGTACAGTGTATAATATAGAGTGATAATTACCATACGTAACTCTGCCGTTCAAAACAAAGAACTGCTTAATTGTAGTCATATAGAGCTCGTGAAATGTTCCGCTTAAGACAGTGAACTTGTATCACGTCCCTGTCTCTGATCCAATGATGTCACTACAAAGGTCTGGATCAAAATCAGACTTGTGGCTGTTGTGTGAGCCCACCAAGTGGCATTTGCATCCCTTGGCTACCAATTATATCCAGCCCCACCCCACACACTTTCTCTCTTCCGTTAACTTGCTTTAGCTATAATTAAAGCTTATTATTTGAACTGAGCTGGAACATTAGTTTGGTGCTCTCTCGTTCCTCTGTAGATACGCATTCGTTGATACCCATCAGGACAAACTTACACACAAGCCATTCTTGGCGAAATCTGTGAGTTTCTTCTTTAACTTTATTAAAATCTACAGTGCATGATTGATGGTGTATCATCTACAACAACAATTACATTGTAGCAAGAAAAGAAGCTGGTTCGTTACCGTGACAACCAGGTGGTGAGCACCAAGGGAGAGCGCTATACCATGGTGACCAAGAAAGACCACGAAGGAGAGGAAATGAAGAAGACATACGTGAACATAAAACCTCTCAGAAAGTACAGGTTCCACTGACGAAAGCAGTTGTTGATGTGGTGTTAGTGTCTCGTGATATCAGTTTCTATAACATACACGGCAGCATCCCATTGCCATATACAGCGTACAGTTATGTGTTGTATATGTGAACCATTTTGTCCATTCGGTAACTGATTCTGTTGCACAACCCCAAGTTAGCTTTGCAGTGTGCCCAGAATGAAAGCAGAAGTGGCTCAGATTTTCCTGTTATGAAGTCATTGGGCTGTAAAACAATTCAAACCAACAGCCATATGTAGCTACACTTTGCCAAAAAGTGCAAAAACCAGTCGTGTAGGGATGCACTCCCACTAAAACATTTCCCCAAAAACCAAAAACTATAATGTACTAGGGAAGATGCTAGCCACATACTCTTAATTTAGCAGTGCTAATTCTAACCAGTGTGGACATGTGGAAATCTTCAGCTGAACGCACCTTTGTATCCCCACTCATGCCCTCTGATGCATATTATGTAGGCTAGAGGGCAAGGTACAGCCTCCAGCAATATATTATAATTTTAGGACTATATAACTCACACATAAATTTAACTTTCAGACACAAATTTAATGTGCTAATTAGTTGTACATGAATTTCATAAGTATATAGTTGATGTTCCTCCTTTTTTTAAAACCACTATGGGCTTTTTGATTGAGTATATCTTTCCGCTTCAGTGTGCAGGTATTATGTCAGCAGCTTTATATAAAGTAGATATCTAACTACAGGCCATTTACAGTGCACAGGCCATTTAGTCAAGCTAGGCTGTCCACTAACATGCCTGCAACATCAAATCTGAGGGATACACACACACACAGTCATGAGGTACTGTTGGAGTTCACAGTTCATGTGACTAGAATTCAATAATGATGCATGTTGCAATGACAACCCATAATGATATTATATTGAAAATGAATCGAAGAGATTCGTTATCAGTTCCAGGAGCATGATATGCAGGTAACGTAAAATACATTTCTAAGAGTCTGTTCTCACGCTCTCCTACTCCTCTGTTTTGATTGTGCATACCTGCAGTGCACACACACACGGGATGTGTGTGGGTAGCTGTGTGTGTGTGTGTGTGTGTGTGTGTGTCAAAAGAGGAGAGCTCAGAGCAAGGTAGCTACTCTGCTGTGAATGTTACATATGAAGATACGATGGATGCCACTCTGCATGGGGTTAACAATTGCTAACAGTTACTATCCCTTTTAATGGATGTGAGATTTTAAAACTTTCAAGTTCAATTAGTAAATATTATGAAGGTGCATGATGACTGAGGATATTATTGGTTCAGTACCACCCTTGTATTTTTATTCTTTTTTACAAGCAGTTCTTAACAGATTGACGTCCCTGCTGGTTTTTGTGAGAGCTCATGCTTGAGTTAGCTGAAAACTTTATGACCATGAATGGCTTAGACACTCATAGTTCAACAGCACAACAACAGAATTAAGGCCGCCAGTCGGAGAACTATATGCAGGACTAGAGTGGAGAAAACCAAAAAGGAATAAGAAGTTCGAGAATCGAAGAGAGAAGGGGGGGGGGAGCCTGTTTGTTCTAAGACTGGGCTCCATCTTATGGATGCAAGAAAACTGTGCGGGAAGCACCCATATCCTTCATATAAGATCCAAATAATTATTAAAAATACGAGGCTTGTTTTAAAGGTGTAGGTCCTGGAGTGAATTATCATATGAAAAAAGTTCGTGAAGGGGCTCGGGGAGTAGGAGCCTTTTATTTTATGACTGGGTTCCAACTGAAGATCGAACTCTTATGCTGAGCTTATTGATATAAAAGTCTTAACTAGTCAAAAAGGAGTTTATGGGGTTAAAGGGAAAGTTCAAGGAATATACTTGTAGCAATATACCAATCAACTCTGACTATTATTGGCACCAAACAAATGTTTGCATTCATTTTAGGACATGTTATGGAGATGAGGTGGACAGTCCCTATACCTACCATGGTTCAGGTACAACCAGTTTACATGACCAGGTGGACAGCACAGATCCTGTTAGCTTATCTCTGTGGCTGATTTAACTCTTTACCAACCAATGACGCATATATGCGTCATGAGCTCCCATAAGCCCATATGAATTTATATGGGGGTTTTAATACTAGGCGTTAATACTTTGTACAGGCTTTTCTGCTTCTTTAAGCTGTTTCTTATGGTCGGTAAAGGGTTAATGGCTGAGTAATCAAGCCATAATACATGTGGCTATAATTGTTTACAAGAAAAATATTGTAGTTTCAGCCAACAGATTGTATGGTGTATTGAGTCTTGTATCTAATCAGCTTCATTTATACTGCAAACAGCAATTTCTGTTTTCATGCTCTTGGGAATTGGGTTTCCAGAGATCAGATAAATTAGTATTACATGTACTTTCAACATACATCAAGCTACTGTACATTGCATGTGTTGAGTCTGCTTCTAATGATTACTGCAAACAGCAATTTCTGTTTTCATGTTCTTGGGAATTGGGTGCCCAGAGATAAGTGAAAAAATACACCACAACCAAAACACAGTGCCAGTTAGTCAATCCTCAGTAGTGGTCTAGCCATATAGGATCGAATTGTCTTTGCTTTGACAAAAATTGAGTACAATTATAGACTTCAAATATATAGTTTAGCTGTGTAGTATAGGGTAATTTGATGTCACGTTACTATGAGTACCTTTGTTCTGTCTAACCCAAACCCCCCCCCCCCCCCCGCGCACGTTAAATTGTACGTATTGGCCTTTTGTTGTTCTGTGAATGTGTCCATATCTTTATAAGTAGGTCTTTGTCCATCCCCCAATATATTTGTACTGTGTGTCCGTTGCAGGGTTGAGTTTTATGCAGTGAGAATTGCAGTAGCGTTGAGACAGTTGGGAGTTAGCAGTCGTTAGAGCAGAGGCTCAAAACGTAGTAAGTATTAATTAGTGGGTCCACCACTAGCGAGACGTAGTGGTAGGATATCACATTGGCGACGAGGATGGGATCCCAATTAAGGCCTGTCAGTGAGCTTAGGAATACTTGTTTTTACAACACAAGGCATGGGTGGTCACTGTTGCTATAACGATATTTAAGGTCATGTCAGTCATTAGACATATCAAAGCGGTTTTGTAAGCACACTTTCGCCTTGCTATCGGATATTATTATACCATAACACACATGAACACACACACACACACGCACACACACACACACATACACACACACACACACGCACACACACACACACACACACACACATGCATGGACATGCCACTTTCAGCATCAAATCACATATCTGATTCAGCATATCTCGATCAGTTCAGATTAAATTGCTGTCTATATAAACACATGGAAACTGAACAGATGGCTATATATTTGTCCCCCCCCCCCCACACACACACCCCTGAAAAGAAAACGCTGACAATAACATACCATCTCCAGTGTGTACTTCCTCCCTCTTGAACATATCCTAATAATATAGGCCCTTATATGCAACCATCTCATTTCATCATCAGTAATTTTGATAGCCAATCCAGCAAGTAGCCTAATAGCTACATAAGATCTAAACAGACACAAAAGGTGCTTATTATAATCCCTGTTGCTATATAGTTACCTGTCAAGTGGTGTATGAATGTGAGTCCCCATCATAATTGAAACTAGTTGTTTCATTTTCTTAGGAACTCACATATAGCAGTTACCTGCTCATAAATCACTTTCAGTTCTCAGAAGTTATATGCTAGCTGTTGATATAATTAAAAAGAAGGTAGCTATATGTATGACACCATACCATTACCAAATCTAATTGTGCACTAGTGGCATAAAAGAGCTTTGCATACACTTCATTTGTGTGGTTGTTCATCCACCTGTATTCAACCACCCTGGAGTGCTTTTATTGGGTGTGGTAAAAATGTTTGTGGCTTAAATTCATTTTTTACCTTATTAGGTCAAAAACTGCTGCACTGCAAGAGAAAATCATGTAACCATGACAACAAATGCACTTGCTAACTAGCTCTAATGGTAGTACAGTATAATTCACAAAATGCCATTTATCTGTTACAGTGTATACATTCTCTACATTATAGGCCTTGCATGCCCATACGCATTACACGTAATATTATGCCATTCCATTTTTCTTCAATAACTAATAGCAGAACCTGGTACGGTGATGATCATGTAATTTATAAATCTCTCAATAACTTGCAATTGTACATAATCAAAGGTATAAAGAATTAAGATAGTATAATCTAGCTAACAAAATTTAAAGGCATGACCAATTGGGAATGTATTAGCTTAGAGTCCATAGTAGCAAACCAAAAGAAGAAAAAAATGGCTACTGACATTACAGTCATAAGTGAATACATACAATGCTAAGAATGCATGGTTATATGCTCGCCCCAGAAATGCTTGGCTTCCTTCATGAACACAATGAGCTCTCTTATCCTCTGCGCCTCCTCGTGATGCTTCTGCCTCTCCTGCTGTAGCTGGTTAACTTCTCCATTCAAGGACTTCATTCTGTCGCTAAGACTGGAGACTTCTCGGTCGCGCTCACGGATACACTTTTCGAGCTCGCATCGCGTGTTGATTAATGCAGACTCGCATCGGTTCTTGTGCTGCTGTGCTCGATTCAGGTTGTCCCTTGCTTCTCTCACAATGTCTTTGCCCATTAATGTAATGGCTGTCCCTCCTACTTCTCTACCCCCGCCTCCAAGAGCTGCACCAGCAATTGCACCAACAGGGCCACCCAGGAGAAATCCTACCACCCCACCCAAAACGGTACCGCCAGCACCACCAATGCCACCACCTGTCTCCCTAGCTTTAGCCAGGTATTCTTCCACTTTGTACGTCCTTTGTTCTGCTCTTCGCAAGTCATCCCTGGCTTCACTTGCTTTCTGTTCATTCCGCCATTGCTCCTGTTTCAGTTGAGCTATCTTTGTCTCCGCGTAAGATTTAGTAGTGTTTATTTTTGTCTGCAGCTCTTCCTCATCCCGGCCAAGCTGCCCAATCTTCCTCATAATGTCCTCCATCTTTGCGATGTGATCTAACTCCAACGGCTCCACTTGCTGCAGTATTTCTTGCAAAAGTGGTTCACTGCAAAGAAAAAATGTAAGGGTTGTTTCTAGGCAAGTCTGGAGTCCAGGTTCCAGGCTCCCATTTGTAAAAATGTAGTGGGGTATGTGTCTCTGCTAGGGACTTCTAGTTCCAGTTAGGAAGCCATGGCAGTCACATGCAGAAAACACATGCAATACTAGCTAGCCACGGTCTTCTACTAGTCTCCTTCCAGGCCTCGACCCTGTACAGCTTTTACTGTAGAATGGAGTCTGGGATCGAGAGATCTTCTGCCCTTCTACTTACGTCTTCCTGGTCTTCGTTAACCCCGGATCCCTCTGTAGGGTCTCGTTCTGCTCAGTCAGCTCATTGACCTTAGGCTGCAGGCGGCGCTTGGCAGCAGTCAGACGAACTGCTTCCTCTTCCTAAAGTAGATCGATGTAATGGGGATAAAGTGAACATTAAAATGGAGAAAACATAGCTATGCTTTAATGTAGTTTTTTTTGTATATGAAAAACAAGCCTAGATTCTTGTGCTCCAGCATCATTGCATCACAATGGATAAAGCTATTAGCCATCTAACTTTATCCAAAGCTAAGCTACTTATTTCTCATTTCCAGGCTCTACTGCCCAGCTTTTAGTATCCTACGTGCGAAAACAGCTGGGCAGTAGAGCCTGGGAACATAGGCTAGTAAGTACACACACTGTAAAATCCCAAAAAAAAATTTAAATAACATGTAACTGCAAAAACATTGTGGTTGTTTTCACCAAGCTTGGTTACCTCAGTTGCAATTCAAGGGTCACCTCCTATTCCAATTTGACCATACAAAGGCACAGCCAGAGGAAAACTAGACTGTCTGTATATACATGGAACAGTACGTACATGTTTAGTGATTATGTTTCCTGTGACTGGTTTCCTAACTTAATCTATCTGGCTAGCTTTCTGGTTGTGATAGTAAACTTGGAATACGAGGTATCTCTTGGATTGCAACTGATCTTAAGGTAACCAGCTTGGATAAAACAATCCTATCCTTTTATCAATGTATATGCGCTGCATGCATGACCCTAATGCATGCATGACTAGCCTTGAACCTAAGCCTTTCCTCAGCCAGATTTCCGATAATCTCACAGCCTTGGGGACAAAAATAGATATCTCCAAGGCTGCAAAATAAAAGGAAGACCTGGGTTTGAAACTATCCCAAGCATGCTCTAAATCCACTGTCTACAACAGATCAAACGTGATCCGAAAAACAACACAGGAGCATCAGCCACTCTGCTGCAAGTATTAAAAACTAATTTAAAAAGAAGTTACAGCTGCACACTCATCAATATTAGCTAAGTAATTGTTCCGATACAAAATTATAGGAATGAAGACCTAGTCACTACATCGCAAGTAGTTTGTTTACTCAGCTGTTACTTTCAGTGGTTTCCCGCTGATGGCCTCTTTGACTTCCTTCACCTTCTCCATTATCTTCTTGGCGTAATCCAGGGCCGCGTCAGGCTTTATCCCATTTTTTGCACACATTCGAGAGATGACATAAATAAGGACGCTCGGGTCCACTTGTTCGGGGTTTATCACGCGTTTAACGCAGTAGACGGCAAAGACATTCTGAGCGACTTTCACGATTCCTTCGCTGGAGAAGTTCCACTTCCAGTAGTATACGTCGACACGAAGTAGAGCGTTATTCTCCCAAAGTATGAGCATGTCCTCAGACTCGTTTTCCCCAATTGAAAAGTTGCCAAGGAGTGCGTTTACTCCGCCAAGAATGAGCTCTTTTGCACCATCGAGAAAATCTCCACTAAAGAAATGTTCGATAGCGCTACTGGCTTTGTCAGAATCCGAGGACGCATCGACGAAGATTTGCTGATGTTTGGCTACAACTAGTCCTTTGTGGATCTCCTCGTCGCCAGAACGTCCATGCAGAATCTCATCCACTTTGCTTGCGACTTGTGCCTGTGCCATTTTCTCGAGCATCGCAAGCATCTCTTTCGCGTGCGCATCCTGTTTAGCCTCGTGCTCTCGAAGTTTTGACATTGAGGTTCCCATGATTTATATCGCTGAAGGATTTAGCTAATAGTTAGTCCAACAAGAAGCTGCACGAGTCTCAGAGTTATCACGGAAAGCGAACTGCAGAAGTAATCCCTAGCCCTATATATATGTTCCGCGCAAACCAGGAAGTTGCGCAATCTTAGGATTGCGCAAAGTAGGAATCCGCACTTTGGCGCGCAATCCCAGGATTGCGCGGTTTTCGCGCAAAATTGGAATACGTTGCCCACTACCCCTGCCCCGAGTGTTCCTCCACCGCTGATGAATTTGGGGACCATCAGATCGGTTGCGGGGGGAACGGGGACCAGATCACTCGTCACAACGCCATTCGTGATGTCCTTTTCTCTGCCGCCCAGTTAGCTGCGCTGGCCCCAACCCGTGAGGCCCCTGGTGTGGTGCCGGGTTCTCAGTCCCGCCCTGCTGACATCCTTCTCCCAACCTGGTCCCGAGGTCGCCCTGCTGCCTTGGACGTTCATGTGATCTCGCCTCTGCAACGCCAGACTGTCCAAGAGGCAGCCACCACCCCTGGTCACGCACTGCAGGTGGGTATCCAGCGTATTACTAAACTGGCTGCCCATCTGTCTGCCTGCAGAGCTGCGGGCGTGGAGTTCGTCCCCCTTGTGTCCGAGGTGCTTGGAGGGCTGGCTGCTGATACCATCACCACCATCAGAGCCATAGGGAAGGCGATCTCCCAGAGGACGGAGGCTGAAAACCACACCTGCACAAGGCAGCTTTTCCATCGCCTTGCCATCGCCCTGTGGGGGGGTAACGCACGCCTCCTTTTACACAGTCAGCCATCCCTCCCCCCCCACCGTGGACGGTGTTATTTGACCTATTTGTGTGTTTGTCTTTGTGTATGTCTGCTTTTGTATTGTATTGTATTGTATTGTATTGTATTGTATTGTATTGTATTGTATTGTATTGTATTGTATTGTATTGTATTCCACTTTTGCGCACACGTGAAAAAAAAATACGTTGCGCAAACCCTGCATTGCGCAAAATAATTCGTTCGTACAAAGTTAGAATTTTGATATGAAGTGCATGAAGAGTCAAAGTATAAACAGCAAAGGGATAAACAAAGGGACATTGACAAGTGCTATAAAGACAAAAAACTACTGAGTCCAATCGCCAACATGATATGTATTAAAACCAACACATTTGTAATGAAACCATCTGTCACAACCATTACATTGTCAAATGATTCTGGCAATCTACACAATAAAACGGATGAAAGAAACTGATGGCTTGCAAGTCGCAGAGACACTGCATTACTTATCGAGCGTGGCATTTTTATATAGCTACATGTATACCGTATAGCGGGAAATTTTCGCCAGATTTATTTTCGCGCACATGCGATTGGGCGAAATTAAATTCCACGGCATTATTAATAATTATTCTTTCAACACGGCAGTTTAGCAGTCTCGAGCAGAAGTGTCTTGCTGCCGCAGAATCTCCGTTCTCACTAGCGATTTGGACTTCAGTTCATTACTTAGCTTCATATAAGGCCCCCTCTTCGCCTTTGTAGCCTTTTCTTGGTGCCGAGCATTGGTATTACGGCTGCGTTCGCTTCCGCAATCGCCGACGATGGCAACGAAAATGACAGCGCCCCCATTGGATCAGGGAGCTGTCTACGTGGCAGAACCTGCAAATAACGCAGCAGAGCCATACCGGTAGTGAGCTTAACTTTCGCAGCTGCATGCTACCATTGACAATGTGTAAATATTTCACCAGTCAAAATTTTTACCCGACAAAATTTTCACCGGTTAAATTTTCGCCACTTGAACTGACTGGCGAAATTGGCGAAAATTTACCCCTGGCGAAAATTTCCCGCTATACGGTAGCTATAGAAGTGTCATGCACAATCACGTGTGCGCAAAAGTGGAATTGGCTGCGCAATCCCGGGATTGCGCGCCAAAGTATGCATTGCGCAATTCTAGGATTGCGCAAATTCCTGGTTCGCGCGGAACATAATATAAGCTTATCATGTTTCGCCACGCCTCCTTATATTTATCATCTTGTTCCAGCGGCGCGCATGCGCAGCGCGAGGGTTACGGTACTTTAGTTGTGCGCGTTTGTCTGTTACCTCGCTAACAGCTAGCTACGCCGTTAAGTAATAGTTAAAGGTCAGTTTGGGTGAGGGGAATTTAAAGTCCGAGGAGTTGAACCCCTCACCCAAACTGTCCTTTAACTGATTTACTGTACATTGGTATAGCAATGATCCCTGTATGTGGCCTCCTTTGAGGGCTATAAGCGTGGGAAAAAGTGGTTGCCATGGTAATGTACGTTAACGTACCACATACGAGCAAATGCAACGGACATCCTAGGCTTTGCCACTGGAGAGCGGACTCTGTGAGTACATGTCGTTTAGCAGTGGTTCAAGTCATACTAGCAAATTACATGGATGTGAGCTGGCTTACAAGCTTTCAATTTGGAATATTATGAAGGTGATGAGGAATTTATTGATTCGATACCACTCTTGTAGCCGTTCTTAACAGATTGACGACCCTGCTGTTTTTTTTTGTGAGAGCTCACGCCTATCAAGTTAGCTGAGAACTTTATGACCATGAATGGCTTAGACACTCATAGCTCAACAACACGACAATGGAGGGCCAGCAGAACTATGCAGGACTAGAGTGGAGAAAACCAATGAAGGAATAAGAAGTTCAAGAAGAGGAGAGAGAGAGAGGGGGGGGGGGGGGGGGGGGGGGGTTGTGTACTACCATGGGCTTTTTGATTGAGTATACTTCTGCTTCAGTGTGCAGCCCGTATATAGCTTTGTATGTATTTACGGTAAAGATATCTAACTACAGGCCATTTAGGCAAGCTAGGCTGTCCACTAACATGCCTACAACATCAAAACTAAAGGATACACACACAGTCGTGTGGTACTGTTGGAGTTGATGTGTGTGTGCGTGGGGGGGGGGGGGGGGGAGTGGAGTCTGTTTGTTTTAAGTCTGCATGGGCTCCATCTCATGGATGCAAGAACTGTGTGGGAAGCAGCCATGTCCTTCATGTAAGAGCAAAATAATAATATGAGGCTTGTTTTAAAAGGGTAGGAGTGAATTATCATGTGAAAAAAAGTTTGAGAAGGGGCCTGGGAAGGGGTCTGGGAAGGGGCCTGGGGGTAGGAGTCTTTTATTTTATGACTGGGCTCCAACTGAAGATGGAACTCTTAGACTAGCTATATGCCGAGCTTATTGATGTAAAAATCTCAAAAAGGAGTTTGTAGGGAAAAGTTCAAGGAATATTTTACACCAATCAACTCTGAATATTATTGGCACTGATTGAAAAACAAACGTTTACATTCGTTTTGTACAGTCTGTGCATGTCATTAACGGACATGTACTAATGACTCAGAGAGTAATTACAGTTGGAGTTGGATGGCTGGGTCCTACTGGCATAATACTAGCAGGTTAGTGGCTATACAAAGCTTGCCTACTGCTCCTCTGCCAAGCGACTCAGTGGTAAGAGCATCTGATCATGACTACTAGCTATTCAGAAAGTCCTGGATTCAATCCCTAGCTGGGTCCCGTTTTTTGTTGTTTTTTTCCCCTGGGATTTCTTTACTCTCTCAGAAAGCTTATCATCTCTTGAAGAGTTTACAATGTATATGGAGATGAGATGGACAGTCCCTATACCTACCGCTGTTCGGGTACAACCTGTTTACTTAATCAGTTGGACAGCACAGATCCTGTTGTAGCATATCTCTGTGGCTGATTTAATGCTGAGTAATCAAACCATAATGCCTGGATACGAGGCTAGCTACACATAGCTATGTATACATGTATAGTAACTGTTGTTCACAAGGACTATATTAAATATTGTAGTGTCAGCCACCAGACTGTACAGTGTATTGAGTCTTGAATCTGAACAGCTTCCTTGTGGATGATATAGCTACTGCAAACATATAATTTCTGCTTTCATGTTCTTGGGAACTGTGTGTCCAGAGAATGTAGTTTCAACATACAAGCTGACTGTGTACAGTTACTATATTGAGGCTGCATCTAATGGATACTGCAGACAGCAATTTCTGTTTTCATGCATATGTTCTTGGGAATTAGTTTCAAGCTGACTTTACAGTCACTGTATTGGGTCTGCATCTTCATGGATATTGCAAACAGCAATTTCTGTTTTCATGTTCTTGGGAATTGAGATAAGATAGCCAAAAAATACACCACAACTAAAACACAATGCCAGTTAGTCAATCCTCAGTAGTGCATGGTGCCACAGGGTCTCTATAGCCATCTTGGAATTGCCTTCGCTTCCACAAAAATTTGAGTACAATGGACTTCAAACCTAATCCTCATCTGCATAAAACTCAACCCTGCAACAGACACACAATACAAATATATTGGGGGACGGATAAAGACCTACTTACAAAGATACGGACAAATTCACTGAACAACAAAGACAACAAAAGGACAATACAATGCAGGGGAGGGCCTAGACAGAACTTGACATCAAAGTACCCTACTTGTCACTATACTAATAATATAGGCTGCAACTTTTGAATGCACCTTTTTTGCATGGTATATGTAGCAAGGTATCCAATGGTTCAGAACACTGAATCCCAGGAAACTGTGCAAGGTACACTGAATGGATCATAGCATGGGCAGCTACATAATGGCAGCTATGTTCTAACTAGCCTGAGGCGGAGCTGAAGTCTGGAACATAAAGCTATAGAGCTGTGTGTGTTAGGAAGTAGCTGCTGCTGTGAATGGGTTGCCGTCATGCATCATGCGTGTGCTAGAGCCAGGCAGCTATTACAGAGGTTTTCGAGTTGGTTGTCCACAGGAGAAGGCAAATAGGCAGTGGCTTTAAAGTACTTAATTAGGTTGCCCATGCTCCGAGTCATTAAATTTGTTGCCTATGCTCTATCCTGAATATACTCTATTGAAAAAATATATATACCTTGATACATATACTAATCAGTTTAGAATTCCATTTGCAATATACTGTCATTATAAGTACAAAGACAGCTCAATGGGCTGCTTGTAATATTCCTGGAGCTGCATATATATATGGGCATCACATCAGCTGATCTAAATAATCATCAGATTACCAAATTAAATGTGTCCATTTTGACCTTATGATAGTAGAGCCAGAAAGGCTAGACATATTATAGCTCCAGCTAGGGAAGCCAGTCATGGAACCACAGTCTGATAGTCACTGACATTATAGCTCCTGTGTACCTGCATTTGTTATTCCTGTAACTGCATAGTACGTACATGAAGTGACCTTTGAATTGGAACAAGCTTTCAGTTAAAACTGTCCTAATATTCTTGCATTATACCACCATGCAGGTACAACTGATTTGGCTGTAGATGGGCCAAAAGCTGTACAGTAGGGAGTGTGTCAATTGTAAGACCTATCTCATAGCTATATACCCTTCCCCTTGAGTTTCTAATCCTCTCTGCATGTGCAGAGTGAACCATCACAATGAGGGAGGAAAGCCATTCTCTCCCCCCCCAAACGAACAAACTGCATGTTCCGATTACAGCATATTACTTGACATGCAGGACATTCCTAGCCTGCATGCCCACTGTACGTAGTGCCTAGCTACAATCCCTTATAATTGCACTTGGTTTGTGACTGAATAAAAACTCTTTGTAGCTAAATCAGCCAAACAGAATATCAACAAAAAAATTCTTTATTTTTATAAGGAGAACGCAGTGTACAGGTTTCACTGGGATGATTAGCTACATCAAGATGAGTCTATGGAGCATGGAACTTTAATTATTAATAACCCTTAGGTCAGAAAAGCATAAAATACAACTACTGTCTGTGCCATTTGATGTGGTACATGCTATTGTGTATGAGACTCTCTGCAAGGCCTGTACTGTGAGACTATAGGAATACTGTTTTTTACATAACACACCATAACACACACTCACACACACACACACACACACACACACACACACACACACACACACACACACACACACACACACACACACACACACACACACACATGCACACACAAGTATACACACACACAGCAAAAGGGTCTCAAGTGTCTCTATTATCAAAGCCATTTGGGCTATAAAATAATTCAAACCAAAACCATATATATGTACCGGGGAAGATGCTAGCCACTCTTAATTCAGCAGCGCTTTTAACCAGCGTCAGAAATCTTCTGAATCAGCTGAATGCACCTTCTTTATATCCCCACTCATGCCCTCCAATACATATATATGTAGGCTAGAGGGCAAGGTACAGCCTTCAGCAATATAATTTAGGACTATATAACTCACACATAAACTTGCAGACCCAAATTGTGCTAATTAGTTCTATGTGAGTTTCATATAGTATATAGTTCATATTCCTCCTTTTTGAAAAAAAAAGAAGCTACTATGGACTTTTTGATTGAGTATCCTTCTGCTTCTGTGTGCAGGTATTGTCAGTAGCTTTATATGTCACTGATATACACTTCCTGGCCATGGTTTATGTATTACATATATCTAAAATAGATATCTAATTACAGGCCATTTAAGCCAGTCATGAGGTACTGTTGGAGTTCACAGTTCATGTGACTAGAATTCAATAATGATGCATGTTGCAATGACAACCCATAATGATATTATATTGAAAATGAATCAAAGAGATTCATTATCAGTTCCAGGAGCATGATATGCAGGTAACGTAAAATGCATTTCTAAGCCTGAGTCTGTTCTCACGCTCTCCTACTCCTGTGTTTTGATTGTGCATACCTGCGGTGCACACACACATGGGATGTGTGTGGGTAGCTGTGTGTGTGTGTGTGTGTCAAAAGAGGAGAGCTCAGAGCAAGGTAGCTACTCTGCTGTGAATGTTACGTAGCTACATAGCTATGAAGATAGATGGATGCCACCCTGCATGGGGTTAACAATTGCTATCCTTTCAATGGATGTGAGATTTAAAGCTTTCAAGCTTTCTAGTTCAATTAGTAATTTGGGATATTATTATGAAGGTGCTGAGGATATTATTGGTTCAGTACCCCCCTTTGTATTTTTATTCTTTTTTACAAGCTGTTCTTAACAGATTGACGTCCCTGCTGGTTTTTGTGAGAACTCAAACTTAAGTTAGCGAAGAACTTTATGACCATGTACGGCTTAGACACTCATAGCTCAACAACACAACAGTAGAATTAAAGCCGCCAGTCTGAGAACTATGCAGGACTAGAGTGGAGAAAACCAATAAAGGAATAAGAAGTTCGAGAAGGGGGGCTGGAGTCTGTTTTTAAACTGTGCTCCATCTCATGGATGCAAAAAAAACTGTGTGGGAAACATCCATATCCTTCATATAAGATAATAATATGAAGCTTATTGTAAAAAGTGTCGAAGTGAATTGTCATATGAAAAGGTTTGAGAAGGGGCCCGGGGGGTAGGAGCCTTTTATTTTATGACTGGGCTACAACTGAAGATCGAAGTCTTAAGCTAGTCAAAAAGGAGTTTATAGGGTTAAATGGAAAGTTCAAGGAATACATGTAGCAATAATACCAATCAACTCTGACAATTATTGGCACCAAACAAATGTTTGCATTCATTTTGTACAGTCTGTGTCATTAACTAGGACATGTATATGGAGATATCCAGATGAGGTGGACAGTCCCTATACGTACCACTGTTCAGGTACAACCAGTTTACATGACCAGGTGGACAGCACAGATCCTGTTTGCTTATCTCTGCATGTGGCTGATTTAATGGCTGAGTAATCAAGCCATAGTACATGTGGCTATAATTGTTTACAAGAAAAGTATTGCAGTTTCAGCCAACAGATTGTATAGTGTATTGAGTCTTGTATCTAATCAGCTTCATTTATACTGCAAACAGCAATTTCTATTTTCATGTTCTTCGGAATTGGGTTCCCAGAGATTAGATAAATTAGTAGTACATGTAGTTTCAACATACATCAAGCTACTGTACTGTACACTGTATTGAGTCTGCATCTAATGGATACTGCAAACAGCAATTTCTTTCTTTCTGTTTTCATGTTCTTGGGAATTGGGTGCCCAGAGATGTTAATAGTGTAAAAAAAATACATAAGTACACAACAACCAAAACGATTAATATATACATGTACAGTGCCAGTTAGTCAATCCTCAGTAGTGGTCTAGCCATCTAGGAATTGTTTTTATTTTAAGTAGGTCTTTGTCCATCCCCCAATATATTTGTACTGTGTGTCCGTTGCAGGGTTGAGTTTTATGCAGTGAGAATGGCAGTAGCGTTGAGACAGTTGGGAGTTAGCAGCCATTTGAGCAGAGGCTCAAAGCGCAGTAAGTATTAATTAGTGGGTCCACCACTAGCGAGACGTAGTGGTAGGATATCACATTGGCGACGAGGATGGGATCCCAATGTGGTATCCTACCGCTGTGTCTTGCTAGTGGTCGACCCACTAATACTTACTGCATTTTGAGCTTCTGCTCAAACGACCGCTAATTAGTTCTCAACTGTCTCAACGCCCCTGCAATTCTCATCTGCATAAAACTCAACCCTGCAACAGACACACAGTACAAATATATTGGGGGACGGACAAAGACCTACTTACAAAGATATAGACACATTCACTGAACAACAAAAACAACAAAATTCACAATGGGGGGGGGGGGGGGGGGGGGGTGGGCACAAGGACACAAAACGGGGGAGGGGGGGGGGGTAGGCTAGAGAGAACAAAGGTATACTTATTGTCGCTATACTACAGGCTGCAACTTTGAATGCAGCTTTTTCAGTATGTAACAAAGTATCCATTGAATCAATAGTAAGAAACCTATGCATGGAGCATGAGAAACTGTGCAAGGTACACTAAATGGCTCATACATAGGATGGGCAGCTACATAATGGCTGCAGCTATGTACTAACTAGGCCAAGGTGGAGCTGAGGTCTAGAACATATAGAGCTGCCCATGCTCTGAGTCAATAAATATGCACATTATCAGCTGCCTATGCTCTATGGAATATGAACATCATCATATAATTATATATACCTTGATACATAGCTATACTAATCAGTTTAGAGTTCCATACGCATTGTCATTAAGTACAAAGAAAGCTCAATGGGCTGCTTGCAATATTCCTGTAGCTGCATATATGGGCATCACATCAGCTGATCTCAATGATTAGCTGATTACCATGCAAGTTCCATTTTGACTAGAACCAGAAAGGCTAGACATAGCTCCAGCTAAGAAAACCAGGCACGGAACCACAGACTGATAGTCACTAGCATGTAGCTCCCTCGAACCTGCATTTGTAATTCCTGTAACTACATACATAATTATATGAGGTAACCTTTGAATTGGAACAAGCTCTCAGTAAAAGCAGTCCTAGTATTCTTGCACTATACCACCATGCAGGTACAACTGATTTGGCTGTATAGAAGGGGCAAAATCTGTACAGTGGCATGGGGAGTGTGTCAATTGTAAGACCTATCTCATAGCTATACCCTTCCCCTTGTCAATGAGTTTCTAATCCTCTCTGCATGTGCAGAGTGAACCATCACAATGAGGGAGAAAAGCCACCCCCCCCCCCACCCTCCCCAGGCCCTCCGCTGTAAGAATTAATTAATTCTCAGTGTCTTGTTAGGAACAGTTAAAGGTCAGTTTGGGTGAGGGGAGTTTAAATTCCGAGGCGAATTAGAAGTCAAGGAGTTTAACCCCTCACCCAAACTGACCTTAACTGATTTAATATACATACATTGGTATTATCAATGATCCCAGTATGTGGCCTCCTTTGAGTGCTACAAGTATGGTTGCCATGGTAATGTATATTAAATTAATATATTAGTGTAGTCGCTTGTAAAACAAACAAACAAACAAACAAATTGCACGTTCCGATTACAGCAATAATCATATTTACTTGACATGTAGGACATACCTGAAGTCAAGTCACACCAGCTAGCCTATACTGTGTTTCAACTATAGCGGAAAAAATCAAGGGGAACAGATAGTTATAGATAATTGCCTAGATTTGGAGTCACAGGTGAGGGTGCTATATATACGGGATGAGGTGTGTCTGGGTATCCAGGCATACCTATATAGCCTGCATGCTCACTGTAGTACCTACAGTTGCTTAGTTGCACTTGGTTCGTGACTGGATAAAAAAATCTTTGTAGCTAAGTCAGCCAAACAGAGTATCCACAAAAAATTCTTCATATTTACATGGAGAACGCAGTGTAGCTACAGGTTTCACTGGGACTACACCAAAATGTAGTCTATGGAGCATGGTACTTCAACCCTTACGTCAGAAATGTGTAACAACTATATTGCATGTCTGCATGTGCCATTTGACATGGTGCCAGCTATTGTAGCCTCGTTCCCATAACACATTGCTATTGGATATTATTATACCATAACACACATGAACACACACACACACACACACACATGCATGGACATGCCACTTTCAGCATCAAATCACATATCTGATTCAGTTCAGATCAAATTGCTGCCTATATATACACATGGAAACTGAACAGATGGCTATATATTTGTCTCCCCCCCACACACACCCCCCTGAAAAGAAAACACTGACAATAACATACCATCACCAGTGCGTAGTTCCCCCCTCTTGAACATATCCTAATAATAATATAGGCCCTTATATGCAACCATCTCATTTCATCATCAGTAATTTTGATAACCAATCCAGCAAGTAGCCTAACACATACTAAGATCTAAACAGACACAAAAGGTGCTTATAATCCCTGTTGCTAATAGCTACCTGCCAAGTGGTGTATGAATGTGAGTCCCCATAATTGAAACTATAGTTGTTTCATTTTCTTAGGAACTCACATATAGCAGTTACCTGCTCATAAATCACTTTCAGTTCTCAGAAGTTATAATTATGCTAGCTGTTGATATAATTATATGCAAATACAATGACAAACCATAAAGGTATGTATGCTAGCAGGTAGCAAGAAATGTCTGGACTGGAATCATACTGTGAACATTCTAATTCTAGCCTCCTTTAGGGAATCATGCAAGACACCATACCCTTATCAAATCTAATTATGCACTAGGTTTAATTAAGGTGGCACAAAAGGGCTTAGCATACACTTCATTATGATATGATCACAGTGGTGTGGTTGTTCTTGTATTCAACCCCCCCCCCTGGAGTGCTTTTTGTGGGTGGGGTAAAAACGTTACTTTGTGGCTTAAATTCACTTTATTGGTAATCATCATAATTATGACGGCTAACTACCTTATTAGGTTAAAAACTGCACTGCAAGAGGAAATCATTTATTTATGGCAACAATTGCACTTGCTAAATTTACGTAATAGCAGTATACAGCACAAGTGACAAAAGGTTTGCATGCTTTACATTCTCTACATTACATAGGCAAGCTCATTACACGTATGCCATTCATGATAATGATCATAGGAAAACTCAATAGCTTACAATTGTACATAATAAAAGGTATATAAAAAATTAAGATAGTAACAAAATTTAATGGCATGACCAATTTGGAATGTATTAGCTTAAAGTCCATATAGTTGCTGATAGTATAGTAGCATATAGCTACCAGAGAAGGAAAAAAATGGCTACTGACACTACAATCATCAGTGACTAAATACTGTAACAGTGCTATAGTATAAGAGTGCATGGTTATGCAGTTTGAATCATTTCAAACGATTGCGAAGTCAAGTGAGTGACGGAACACACCAGTACGTCACACGACCGTTACGAACCAAGTGCTCTACCTCCTCCCAAGCATCCATAAAAGAGGCAATCGTTTTCTTGGTCCCTTTAGAGTTCATGATGCGAGCGCTGAATTCCGGATTCTGCTTAGTTTTTGCCTTGTCGATTAACTTCTGCAGTAAATCAGTCCTGCCCGTCCCACCGTTCACCGCAATCCCGAACTCGCCCCAGAAATGCTTGGCTTCCTTCATGAACACAATGAGCTCTCTTATCCTCTGCGCCTCCTCGTGATGCTTCTGCCTCTCTTGCTGTAGCTGGTTAACTTCTCCATTCAAAGACCTCATTCTGTCGCTGAGATTCGAGACTTCTCGGTCGCGCTCACGGATACACTTTTCGAGCTCGCATCGCGTGTTACTTAACGCAGACTCGCATCGGTTCTTGTGCTGCTGTGCTCGATTCAGGTTGTCCCTTGCTTTACCCACGTAGCTCTCGGCCTCTCCTATGGCTGTCCCTCCTACTGCTCCACCCGCGCCACCAACAGCTGCTCCAGCGACTGCACCAACAGGGCCACCCACGAGAAATCCTACCACCCCGCCCAAAACGGCACCGCCAGCGCCACCAATGCCACCACCTGTGTCCCTGCTCTTTTTACGATCTCTCCTAGCTTTAGCCAGATAGTCTTCCGCTTCGGACGTCCTTTGTTCTGCTCTTCGCAGGTCATCCCTGGCTTCACTTGCTTTCTGTTCATTCCGCAATTGCTCCTGTTTCAGTTGAGCTATCTTCGTCTCCGCGTAAGATTTAGTAGTGTTTATTTTTGTCTGCAGCTCTTCCTCATCCCGGCCAAGCTGCCCAATCTTCCTCATAATGTCCTCCATCTTTGCGATGTGATCTAACTCCAACGGCTCCAGTTGCTGCAGTGTTTCTTGCACCAGTGCTTCGATCCTGCTTCCATTATTTCTCACTGTCCCAAGAAGCTTGGCGGCATCTTCCACTTTTCCACTCCCAATGCACTGCAGAGCTTTAGAAATGGTTTCGACGCAGTCTTTACCTCCGCCTTTTTCAATCGCAAGTTCCATCATAAAATCACGATCGCTATAACAGTCAGTCGTTCAAAAAATAGTTATAGCTAAAGAGGAGCACAAAAAATGCTGCAGTTGCCGTGGATCTTAAATTGCTGTGGAGCACTTTCAAGTTTTTCGACTGATTTACACGCGTACGCATAATATAGCAGCGAGCGTGCAGTGCCACGTGTATATATACCCGATTAACAAAACTTTCCCTGGTAAATCCCCGGGCTGGGCGCCCTATAGGCGCGCGCCAGGCGCCTGGCGGCGTAGCGCTAACCGGCTAATTTATAGCAACCCTAAAACTTTCCCTGGTAAATCCCCGGGCCTGGCGGCTAAAAGCAAGTATATAAAACCTATAAACTGCAGTTTATTCAGTTTCGGTTCGACTCTTAGACTGGTCTTCGTATCTAGTTCGACGCAAAAGCCTGCGACGCAAAAAGGAATGGCGGATAGTCTTCCGGAAGAGAAACTTGCGGTTCAAATCGGTGATGGGACCTACTCCCTCGTAAAGGTTCCCCCCGAAGACTCTGCAATCGTCAAGGAGCAGGAGGGTCGTCTTCTGGGAGCGGTCGACCTGAAGTCGCTCGTGCAAGACCTCGGACGAGTAGGGAAATTTGTCCGCATTGCGTACAACGGCGTCGGAGCGGCGGGTGCGAAATCCGAGTTCGTTGAGCTGCAGATAAAAATCCAGGACCTGGGCTACGATATTACGAAGCTCTGCGACAAGTCCGCCATCACTGTGGCCCAGTTCAAGAAGGCCTCCGGTAGCATCCTGGTTGACCTGCAGTGCACTTATGAGTACTTGCTCGATAATCTCGAAGAAATGGCTGTCGAAACGTTGTCTTCCGTCTCGCAGCTCGCCGGTAGCATGGCAAAAGCCGCGGATGAGCTTCACCATGACTTTGAAAAGCAAGGGGAGAAAGTCAAGAAAACGCTCGAGGACACACAGAGGAAAAAAGGCGAACAGGTATTTTGTTCTATTATAATTATATTATCTATAGTGGCGGTGACTTGCAAACGTAACTCCTATGCGCATAAAACGGCTGCCTATTCCATTATTTGTACCCTCCATGTGCTCCCTAGTGAAAAAAAAAGTTGACGATTACACTTGCACACAATGTATACGTATGCAATGCATGCAGTGTCAGATACTTACAATAATACTTGCATCCCGCTAAATTCGAATTCAGAGGTGAAATTATGTGTAAGATTTCTTTGTCCTCCATTATTCCGGTAGTTATTACATAATTATATATATAGTTACAGAAAAAGCACTTTACCAAAAAGCGCAAAAACTATTTATGTAGGGAAGCACTTCCACAAAAACAAAGGCTATAACTAACTCACACCACCGTATGGGTCACAGACTACCTAAACATCACAGCCCAATGCATTACAGAGTAGGTATACATTTACAAATCACAGCGCAGTGCGTTTACGGAGACCATCCTCACTACCAATCGGCATGGTCTCCGTAAATGCACTACGCTGTGATTTGTAGCTACTCTGTAATGCATTTGGCTGTGATGGTAGTCTGAGCACCCATTGCAGTGCACAGACTACCTACTTGAACTTAATTAATTGTACTAAGGTTGTCTCAACCTTCAACCTACTTGAACTTGTACTAAGGTTGTCTCAACCTTCAACCTACTTGAACTTGTACTCATACTGGTAGCAAAGACCACTTGTTATTCCTGTAACATTTTTGCAGTGATTGCATGCATGTGGTATTTGGTACATGTGTGGGTTGATAATTGGCAGCCTATGCTATATATTGCATTGACAACAGTGCAATATGGCATACATTGCACCGGGTAGCTTTCATCCACCCATGCATGCACACTCCAGGCTACAATAACATGTTGGAACAAGGAATGAGTATAATTATTACGCAAAACTTTCAAAAATATAGGCAGAGCTTGTGGAGAAGAAGGCGAGTGAACGCCTGAAGATGGAAGTTGACCAAAGAAAAGAACAGCAACTAATGGAAGAAGCCAGACTGCGTGAGGAGGAGGCAGCTCGTGAATACAGAAAGTACGAAGAGAAGGAGGATGAGGCGATACTGGGAATGTCGACAGTCAGTTCAGGAGATGGTCCAGGTGGAGTGTTAGGCTTGGTGAACGGTCTCACGTCGTTTGCGGGGTTTGGTTCGGTCTTTGGGGGCAAAGCTGCAGCTCGACGGGCTGAGGAAAAGATGATTGCAGCTGAGAAGACGGCTAATAGGTGGAAGGAGAAGCGATGCGAGTCCCTGAAGATAGCCAACGAGCAACGAGAAAAACGTCATGCTGCTCTCCAATCATTCACCGACTTTGCTGCCAAGATCTCGCAGTGCAGTCGAGAAGAGAATATGGCAGATGCCGCCGTGGACGCCTTACATGAAGCGATGCGAGGCCTGAAACAGCTATCGCTGATCATGATGAAGGCGGCCCTCTTCTGGAAGCAGATGCAGGAGCATTGCAAGTCACTCGCCGAATCGAAAATGCAGAGCATGGTTGAGAAAGCCCTGACGATGCCCGAGGAAAGGCGAATGAAAGTGTGGACGTCCAACGGATTCAAGAAGAAAGCCGTAGAGTTTTACGCTGGGTGGGTGGCTCTGAATGGCGTCTGTGCGAAATACATCGAGCAGATTAAACTGACTCAAAGAGACCTCTACGAGTATCTCAAAGAGAACCCAACTTATGAACAGTCTCGTCGACTTCTTCCCCAGCTCGCTAGAGAGTTTGAGGCCGACTTGAAGGCCGCGCAACAAGCCATTGCTGATCAGTCCACTGCCGCTGAAGAAGAGATCAAATCCCTGTCATCACCTCCGGCTGCTAACGGAGCAGAGGAATGATGTAGTTCCATTCAGTGGGACTTGGAGATGTGACCTTAATTCAGTATAGGATCAATTTGATAGAATCACTTTGTTTATAATTATGTGATTTTTCACAACGAATGATTTTCACCTATAGGCCAAACCCAGCCGTTTACTTATATCCGTTTACTTATATCTTGCTTATAATGTGTGGCTACAGCAACATGCCGAATCTGTAATCCTACTTGTTGATTTTTCCCATGTTAAAGCTAGTACTGTAACAGTACATTTGATTGCACAAGGTATACATGACACATGTGTATTAAAATTTGAAGCCATTAAATGCTTGACAATATACTTGATCGGTCTCAAATTATATGCTTAGAGTTACCATGCGCTAGTTGGAAAAACAGTACATCAACTTGTTGAGTGTTAGGCAATACTGTATAGCGCTTAAATTTGGCGGGTCTAAAAATTCGCGAATAGCCGTTTTTGAACGTTTCGTTGAAATAATTTGGTGAATTCGTTGTTGAACTCACCACACCCACGTACTAATGAATAATGGGCAGAGCGTACCTGAGTGACTAAATGCGCACAGATTTACAGGAAGCTTAGTAGCGATTTGTGGCTATGTACCATGAGCTAGTTAGTAAGTTGGAAAAACAGCACGTCAACTTGTTGAGTGTTAGGCAATAATTACAGTGGAACCCCTCTTAAGGGACACCCCTGAATTAGGACATGTATCCCAAAATGTTCATGTACATGTACCTTTGAAATGATGACACCTCTCTATACAAGACATTTCACCAGGTCCCCAAGGTGTCCATAATAGAGGGGTTACAATGTATAGTCTAATTTTGTTTGGTCGTTTTGGGGGTCAAAGATGATTCAGAAACATACATGAAGAAAAGAGGAAGGTAAGTGAGAAGAGACATAGATCATCCAACGAACGTGAAAATGTCTCGCTGCTCTCTTAGACAATGACCAACTTTGCTGCCTATATTATAGATCTCACAATGGTGACCAGAAGACAACATGGCTAAAGCTGCATGCATGCTCAGCTTAACCCTTTCACCGGTATAGGCCACTTTACTGCCCAAAGAAACAAAACGAAAGCCCATACTTTATATTAACGCCTAATATAAAAACACCATAATTATAAATTCATATGGGCCTTATGGAAGCAGGTCTCTACCGGTGAAAGGGTTAAGCTTCACGTAAGGGAGGACCTGAAAAAGCTATCGCTGACCATGATGAAGGCAGCCCTCTACTGGAAGCAGATACAGCTGCATAATTTTAATTGAAAAAAAAACAAACTGAATCTTGAACATATTTTCTTTCCCAGCTGGCTAAAATTAATATGAGGCTGATTTCAAGGCTGTGTGATGATACCTTGCTGATTGATAAGTTCACTATGCACCCCTACCACAGTCTTCAATCCCTGATGCTCGATCCACATCTACCACGGTCTTCAATCCCTGCATGATGCTCGATCCACATCTACCACGGTCTTCAATCCCTGATGCTCGATCCACGATCTTTGATCCCTGATGCTCGATCCACATCTACCACGATCTTCAATCCCTGATGCTCGATCCACATCTACCACGGTCTTTGATCCCTGATGCTCGATCCACATCTACCACGGTCTTTGATCCCTGATGCTCGATCCACATCTACCACGGTCTTCAATCCCTGATGCTCGATCCACGATCTTTGATCCCTGATGCTCGATCCACATCTACCACGGTCTTCAATCCCTGATGCTCGATCCACATCTACCACGGTCTTCGATCCCTGATACTCGATCCACATCTACCACGGTCTTTGATCCCTGATGCTCGATCCACATCTACCACGGTCTTTGATCCCTGATGCTCGATCCACATCCTCTTGGGAAAACTCCAGCAAGCAAAAAAATTACTGTTGATAGAACTAGTTCCATAATATGCAATCACGAATATAGCATAATAGTTAGGAGTCACACAATTGCGGGATTGTAGTATTACGTAAGAAACACGGTAAAAGTGATGCCATGATTGCCACAGTATTAATTTACGTACACATACATGTATATCACTTCACAGACTTTGCATGCACACAAACCATAATATAACATCAAAATTGTGACGTACAGTATCCAAAATCTGTGACACTACTCTGACACTATTATACAATACAAGATAGTTATAATAATGATTGCAGCACTTAGCCGCAGCAGCCTCCACCACTCTGTCTAGGAACAGGCTGTCTAGAGTCGTCCTGAACCATTATACTGTTCGGTCTACGCTGTGGCTGAACTGCTGGCTGTGCCATGCCGCTACCCTGAGTTTCTAATAATCCTGGAGAGAGAGAGAGAGAGAGAGGGAGAGAAAAGAGAGAGAGAGAGAGAGAGAGAGAGAGAGAGAGAGAGAGAGAGAGAGAGAGAGAGAGAGAGAGAGAGAGAGAGAGAGAGAGAGAGAGAAAATGGATGATATCAGGAGCTTATAATAATATATTCCCTCGGTCTGGGTGTAGGTATCCAAACATAATACCCCAATGATCTTTAATGAGACACTGATTTGTAGCAGGGCTTACAAATTGGCTAGCCTTATCTGCATGCTGTCCTCATGGGGTGAACTGCCCAAAGAAATCTTAGCCGTAGACTAGACATAGTTAACCACAAATATTATACCACTTTTGGTAGGCAAGCTTTTAGTTTCGCCTGTATAAGCTTTCCGTGCTACAGTTGCTGCAGATATGCAAACAATATCACATCTATGGAAAACAGTGCACCTACTGAGGTTCATTCATTCACGAGTCGAGCTTACTCTTGCTCATGTCCAGAAACATTTCTTGAATTCCCTTATTCTGTTTTGCTGATGTGTGGAAGTGCCTGGCTCCTACTGACGCTGCATAGCTGCACACAGGGAACAATAGCAAGGTCAACAACCAACAGTTTCCCCCTCCCAGCTGTACATGTATATACATGCAGATACTAGGCCTCGGCAAATTATGCTCAAAAACTGGCCTATTATGCTATGCTCCAATGCTCTTAACTGTGACTCTAAGAATTTTTGTTATGCTCATGCATAACATATAGGTGGCACAATCAAGTAAACATGAAAGACTACTTCTACTGTTGAGAGGGTGTTCTCCATTTTAGACGGCCGTTCCCCGAGCTCAGCTTTAGAGGATTACGCTAAAACTACTATTATACTGCAGTATGAGACTATTAACTCTTACGCTTTTTATCTTTCAGCCTATAGTTGTTGCCGATGTTTACACAACTATATGCTCTTAACAATATTATGCTCCTACATGTATGCTTCCACCTACTACATGTACATGTACATGCAGGGTTCTGCCCACACTGGTCGGCAGTGGTCGGGTTTAACCACTATTCAGCCTTTTTGACCACCACTCAATGTCATGTTTAACTCTATTTACGGTAGTTTTAATATGGGAGAAAGTCCGTTTAGCTAATAGAAATGTCTTGGAGATTGAATTTTGACCACCACTCAACGTCTCCTAGGCAGAACCCTGTACATGTACATGTATTATGCCATCACCAAGACCTATATAGCTGATGCTGGCTTACTTACTCTTCTGCTTCTTTTGTGTTCACCACCTTCTTCTTCTCCAGGTCCACCTTGTTTCCTACGATGCAGACCACAATGTTATCGCCCAGCATCCGCCGTAGCTCCTTGATCCAGTTACGAGCCTGGGGAGGGGGAGGGGGAGGGGGAGGGGGAGGGGGAGGGGAGGGGAGGGGAGGGGAGGGGAGGGGAGGGGAGGGGAGGGGAGGGGAGGGGAGGGGAGGGGAGGGGAGGGGAGGGGAGAGGAGGGGAAGGGGAGGGAAAAAGAGTAACTCGATGCCTGTAGATATGAATTTTGGCTGGCAGATGAAAGCAGTGATCTTTTGCAGAGCACTTATGTGCATATATAAGCACAACGTTTCTGAATAAAGCCTATAAGGCAGACTGCACTGACAAAATGGTCATCATAAGATGCCTCAACTTTCAGCAAATCCAAGCTACATTCGCACTATACATGTATGTACATAAATGTCCATACTAAAAGAGCCAAGGCCGCAGCCCCTACTAATTATCACACTCGAATCCCACACTCTAATTAAGGCTCCCATGTAAACGAGCACCTTAATGAAAGAGTCCTCATCTGTGACATCGTACACCACCACGGCCGCCTGGCTGTCCCGGTAGTAGATGGGCCCCAGGGCGTGGTACCGCTCCTGCCCTGCAGTGTCCTGCAAGAGAAGGAGTTCCCACATTAGCAAAATAGTGAATCTGCGTACATGTACATGTAGCCACAAGTAATGACCAGTTAGCAGTGTTCTGCAAGAGAAGGAACTCTCACAATAGCAAAATAGTGAAACTGCTTACGTGTAACCACAAGTAATGATCAGTTAGACCAGGCCAGAAACCCCGACCACTTGTGGCATCCACTAACGTGTTCTGATGTGTGTGACCATAAGAATAGCATGTTAAAGTCTAACTTTATTTTTGCCCTGAAGAAGACTAGAGCATCTACGTAGTCGAAACGTCGGCAGAGTTTCTTTCCGATTACAGATGGTATTCAGAGAACTTGTCCTTTCTTAACTATCTCTGCAAGATCTAGATTGGAGGCGGGTATGGCTACCATCTGTAGCAGTCACAGAAATTCACTAGACAAGCATGTACGTACGCGCACATAGAGATTGTGGGTCCAATTCTGACATTAATCTCCACAGAACGTATAGGTATTCTTCGCTCGCTCGTGCGAAGGAATGTTAGTTGGTAAATAAACGGGCGGAAGCGGAAGGCCACGCCCCTTGGAGGGCAAATGGCAGGCTGCAGTTCATTTACAATTTGCCCTCCAAAGGGGGTGTGGCCTTCTGCTTCCACCGTTTAACACTCCTTCACGCACACGAGCAAAAATACCTATAGAAAAAATGCACGAATATATGAATAAACTCACCCAAATGGATAGTTGTATTCGCTGACCACTGATGTTGAGATTCTTCTGAAGAAACGATGCCTGTGAGGAAATGAGAACAGCAAAAGTACGTCTTGAGGTCACCCCCGAGATCCCTTCATGTGTCCTCTGCAGGCAGGCTTACAGCTCTACTGGCTCAGAACTATATTACTTCATGGGCTACTCCCAAATTAAGTACATGTAGCTCAAAAAATGGCATACCCTAAAAGTTCATATTAGGACCTTGTAATTTTACTTCTAACATTAAATTTTTCAGACAACATTATATACGGTAATGCTGGCCAGCTAAGCAATAATCATGCACATATGGTATAGCATCTCGTACATGTCTGTGATTGTGATGTCCTGTATGTGGATTAGCACTACGTACACACAAATGTATAAGTACGGGTATATATATATATCATGTTGCTATGGAAACAGTAAGAGGATATACACCTCATCAAAATTCAACATGATATAATATTATATAAACCATAGCCAATTGGTGACTACGACCCTCGTGGTATATTCCCAAAAACCTCCTCCACAGCAGGTGGTATATCACTGGTATACACCTCCTGGCCATGGTTTATATATTACAAATATCCCTGACTATTATTTGCACAGGGTTGACAACTACAGTGTAATTGTCAACACTGGTTTGGAACTACACGTACATACACAAACATACGAAGCCAGGGCAGGGAGAAACCGCCAGGGCAGGGAGAAACCGGAGAGTACTGGTTTCCTCCTTGGCTGTACTCCCTAACTTTAACCTGAACCCTAATCCCAACTCTAATCAGCCTCCTTGTCCAAACTTTAACCTAAACCCTAACCCTAAGTATAGCCTTGTTCCCAGGCCCATGCCTTTCTAAGGGCAGCAAATTCATGAACATTTGATCTCACCCCATCCCTAACCCTACCCTAACTTCCTAATTCTAACCTTAACCCTCCCTAAACCTAACCCTAACCCTAACCCTAGGATGAATTGACAGATGTGGATGCGTTATAACTTGAATATGGTTCACAGGGCCTGTTAAGCGCACAGGCCACTGGTGGTAATTAAAGAGTGTGGGCGAAATAGAGTTGCAGCTCTTAGATGAGTGAAGGTAGCAAGCGATTTACACTTCTCTACTTGCAACTGAAGAAAGCAGAGCCTAGAAATGAGACTACAAAATCAAAGAGTTCTGCAACTATCAATATTTGTGAAGCCCTCATATGCAGCGATCCAGTAGAGGCACAGTACAGAAAAAAACTACATGTATACGCATTCGAAATTCAATAGCTAAAGCGACAGTACACACGTACATGTATATGTATATGCAGTGATTCGTCCCATTTGCTTGTGTAAGTCATAAGGAAAAGCAATCACCCGTCCACAAGCCAACACAACAACGTGGCCATAAGAAACAAGACTAGATTGTGGGCATCTACAGGGAGGGTTCTGCCTAGGAGAGACGTTGGGTGGTGGTCAAAATTCATTCTCCAAGACACTTACTTCTTCTAGCTAAACGGGCTTTCTCCCATATTAAAATACTGTAAATAGATTAAACATTAGCTGAGAGGTGGTCAAAAAAGCTCAGTGGTGGTTAGACCCGACTACTGCCGACCAGTGTGGGCAGAACCCTGCATATAGCGTAGCTCCAAGTTGCATCCTGCCTGGTTATGGAAATGCTGTCGTTTACATAGGAAGGAAATGGCGTCGTGATTCGTTTATTACATCTTTTTTGCCAACTTCCTTGCCAACTAGGCACATGATATGGCCTTCTACATGTACCAACAACAATTACTTACAATGGAGACTCACAAAATTATCATCTACACTACATGTAGTACCATGTAGACGATGTTTCGAGTGCTGTGCTTCAGGGCAGACAACACAGCGACACGTACGTATACCCTCTAGCAGTCGTCTTCAGAGGGCAGACATCGTTGCGATGTGATGTCTGCCCTGATGAAAGACTGCAGCCCAGACTGGTATCATCAAAATGTCTGGCACTGACTTTGTGAAGCCAATTTGTGGTTAGTAAACAGACAAGCCGATAGAGACAGTACGTTGGCATGTACATTTGTATGGGGAATGAACGCGCATGCGCACTCGTGAACTAGTGAATAGCTTGAAAATGAAACACCGTAGCCAGCTCTAAACCCAACGGTTAGCCACCTAGCCCCTAACCAAACACTAACCCAACCCTAAAAATAATTTTAAAAGTATTGTCTCTAATGGAAATTGTAAACAGACGACTCCCTATCAACATGAATTAATACAGAGAACCTGCTCGGAGTGGTAGTACAGGCTTGCTGACCAAATTAAAAATTAGTGAACATCTCTACAATAAGAATGAGATGCATGCACACATACATGTATTAGCAGGATACATGTACATGTTAAAGGGTGCCTTAATTAGAGACTATATAGAATCACGGTACATGCCTCAGTAGTACAGTACTTGAACAGATTCGTACATGTATGCAGCCTTGACATAACCCACCTCTGCCTTGATATGGAACCTTAACTTTGCTCTAAGTTTGGCACAATCATAAACTGCTTTAAACTTCAACTCAAACACACACACACACACACTTTCTCACTCTCTCTCTTTTACCTACCTCCTAACCGACCCTACTTCAACATGCCTTACCTGAAGTGTCTGCACATGTTTGTCGTTGAACTTGTTCTCCACGTATCTGAGGACAATCGACGTCTTT
>CBDBCZ010000017.1:820000-872500 GCA_965203295.1 Nitrospirales bacterium
TACGCTCATATTGCCCTGCGGTTGGGGCAATATATATATTAGTCTCGCGTAGCCAGACTCTCGACGGGAAAGTTAGAGTCTGGTACGGACGCCGCAGTGGACCTGTCAATCTGGAATGCGGACGTTGTGCTATGACGACACAAGCAGACAATCAACGAAAAAGATCCGACAGTGAACCTGCTATCTGATTGGTCAGACCATACCATTGACGTAATTTTTTCCTGACGTTTTACAAAGCTTGAATCTGATTGGCTCGCAATGTGCACTGCAAGACAGACAAAATCATTACGGGGTCTGTACCAGACCCTCCGTTTAACGCGAGGGGCGGGGGTCCCCCAGACTATATTGCCCTGTGGTCTAGGACTTACTCACTGCATGCGCACCATTCAGCACTGATTACGTAACAGTGACAGCTGATTACATAACAGTGACAGCTGATTACATAACAGTGACAGCTGATTACAACTTGCACACACTCAGTGTAGTCTACCTCAAGCTGACAGAAGCCATTGGGCTACAAATCAGTTAAACCACGCCACCTGCAGGCTGTATGGGTTTTAGAGTACACTCATGCAATAACAATTAGAGCCCTTGGGCTGCGCCCTGTGCTCTAATTGTTATTGCCCTCGTGTACTCTAAAACCCATACAGCCCTGGGTGGCGTGGTTTATCTAATACATGTAGTCCTGGTTACAATTTCAGAGTCCTGTAAAACAAGTCCTGACATTTCATGTCTAATACAATACTTACAACTCAGCTTAGGCCAAGCTAACTGCGGCTGTACAACTACAAACTATACTGTACATGTAACTACGCCACAATAGGCATCCTGCAGAAACTGATAAGCAATCGATCGCAGCACAGCAAAAGTGCTGACTCGACAGTTTTGTCGTCTCTTCCAGTTAGTAGCTATACATCACGAAAAACAAGATCTTTATGGCTGCCTACCGAGTTTTCGCCATCTAGGCAACACACACTTACGTACCTTCATTTGCTGTAGCTTGGCCTGTAAACCTCCAAAAGCTGCTACATGCAGTTGCATAGTAACGTATGATGTAACATACATGTATTGCGCATGTAATAAGTGCAGCCACACAAACAAACAGACAAACGCGGAAAACATAAAGCAATCTTAGGACCAGCTGTTCAAGTGCTGCGCGCGCTCCGGCTGGTAAAAACAACTTGTCATTTTGGAGTATACGCAGGAGCAAAATTACTGGCAGGTAATGTGGAGCTCACCTCGGACGCCCTGGTCAGTCCTGTAGCCAGACCGCACCTCCTGCATGTCGTCATAGCCACCGGCAGACTGTGTACATGGTTTGTAAGTGCACGGTACACGCAAATGTATGAGTGTGTATGTGGGGGGGGGGGGGGACATGTCATATAAAGTATTATCTCCTTCTTTCTGCGATTATTTAGCACTGTGAGTTAATTTTCACGTGTTGCAACATGTAGTACATGTAGATGAAATCACCTACTAAATCTGATTGGTCAGTTAGTCATGAATACTAATAACCTCTGCTAGACTGTTCCTCAAGCTTTGCGTAGAGAAGCTAGGGTCTAGCTCGATAGACTATCATCAATCTTTCCTCTACACTATACTTTCTGTATTATAATTCTATAACTTGCCACAGGCACGCTCCATGCATGTTAAGGTATCCTGCTTAAAAGTAGGATTAAATATGCATTAATGTTTGACCTTTGACCAGTCGCAACCAGTACGGACACCCATAAGGTCCTATGACATTTTACAGAGGGAAATAGCCACTTTTAAGAAGGAGTAGTGTAGAGGAATATATTATAAGCATTTAGCAGTTTCAGTAGTCCAGTCTGCCCACTGATTAAATCCACCTTTACAGTTTTCTGATTGGCCATCTGCTTAACAATGCTCTAGCCTCTAATCTAGGGCCTTACTCCCCAGATTTTATCTGGTTTTGATAACAACACAGCCTTTGCTTTGTAGCAACAGTGGTAACACCTTGTTATTCCTGCAACATATGAGGGATCCTCCCAGTCTATTTTTACAGTGTGCCCAACCAATCACATTGCTCAGCTGGTCTCCCATGTGTTGTTGTGCAGTCTCGATATCTGTATAGCCATACAGTGTACACGTTTGAAAGCTGTTATATTGCTGGATGCAGACTACAGATCATTGTACACATACAAGGTGAGATATGTATATAGTCCCTCCTCCTGTAGCTACACCTTCCCAGAATATAAAAGATGTCTTGAAACCTAATGACCCAATTTACAGATATAAGTAAAATGCTAGTATTGTGATACTGCAATTGATAGTCAGTACAATGTACATGTACTGTAGATGCCAAAACCACTGCAGTAGAAAGAAATAATTACACAGCATGGGCAAGTACAGCCACATTTCTCTGATAATTAGTGAAGGTAGCAAATTTACTCTTGTAGCTAATTCTGTTTGTGCCAAATGAAATTCAGTTGCTTCCTGCAATCCCCCCTGTGTGATGCACTGATGTACATGTACCTTAAAGTTGTTTATTTTTACCCAGGATTCTCTGATACACCACATCAAAGATGGCAGCTGAATACATCTTCTTAGACACAGATCCAACATTTAACCTCCCCCTTTTCGTAATCAGAGAGTTAAGGGATGCTGGTCGCATGCAGCCTCAATCCCAATGCTCTGCCAGAATTGAAAACATCGAGAGTAATGTCGATGGTGATGACAACAAGCTTCGCTTTGGACGTGGGGGTAATGACACTACTGAGTTTACCCGGACAGCAGGGGCTGTAATCCGAATGTGCATGCTGCGTGCCACTAACATACCACGATGTCACTGGCCAAATCAGAACGCCATAATGAAAAAAAGAAACCGAGACAAAATGCAATATGAAGGGAATGGGTTCACACTGGCCAATGAGCTTCAACCCGCAAAACACTACTGGAGCAAGTATGACCAGCTTTACCCTCACTACATCATTCAAGACAAGATTGATGCAGCAGAGGCAGCAGATGACAGACAGCCTGTACAACTGAATTCAATGATGCTGATATTCAGGAACAATTTCCAGCAAATCATTGAAATCACCACTACAGCAAATGCCACAAGGCAAAACAACCACTTTGACAGCTATGTAAACGTCCTTGTCAATGTGTATACCATACGTCAAGGGGAGGATGCCGGATGTCTACGGGTGCTCAAACACATTATAGAAGACAATTACAGGGCATTGCATAATGGCGTGGGGGAGTTGAATCAAGGCGTGGGGGAGTTGAATCAAGGCGTGGGGGAGTTGAATCTGAGCGATGATTCAGATCAGGAAGACCAAGAAGATGAAGACTGAAGTCTGAAAAAAAAAAACGGCATGCCACTTCTGAATCAGAGGTGGTTATTTGCCAACAGTATAGCCTTTAAACCCACACCTCTTAACACAATTTCCCCTTTAAATTTTTGTATAGTGTGTAAGGAAGTTCTTGACAGTCTAATTGTATGCAGTAATTAAGTGTACCTTATAAGGTCTCCTGTACATGTATATGTACACTCATATGAATAAAATCGAAGTCCTACATGCAGGCATCCAATTTACTGCAGTACAAAGAAGCTGAGCCTACATGTACATATAAGTATACGTAGCTATTGCACAGGTTAATCATTATCCACAGCTACTTCAAGTGGTGTAATACAAGTAAACGCCGTCCCACCAGATGTATTGCGTGTGTATAATTGTATATGTACATGGAACATGTGGGGGCTCCTGGATGGATATGAATTCACTAACAAGCTCAGACATACAAATTAACAGACAGACTGAATGTGAACTAATGCAGACTTACTAACGGGGTTCCATCCACTTTGCGTTAAAGAATCTGTGCCATACATGCATGTACATACCTCATCCTGTCTGTCAGTCTGTACTCCATAGCGCCCTCCAAAGCCCTTAGCAGCGTCAGTCTGGGACTCATGTTTTGATAATCCAGCCTGGTAGTCCCAGCCCAGGGCACTCTGCAGAAAAAGAAAAATTATCTTTACGTCACAAATGCTCCCAATCCCACCAGCATATGGGAATGAGGCCTGGGAATGAGGCCTGGGAATGAGACCTGGGAATGAGACCTGGGAATGAGGCCAGCTCAGGGAATGAAATCTGGGAACGAGGCCTGAGAATGAAACATGAGAATGAAGAGAAGAATGAGACCCGGGAATGATGGGGACTGGGAATGAGGCCTGGGAATGAGACCTGGGAACAAGGCCTGGGAATGAGACCCGGGAATGAGGCCAGTTCAGGGAATGAAATCTGGGAACGAGGCCTGAGAATGAAACATGAGAATGAAGAGAAGAATGAGACCCGGGAATGATGGGGACTGGGAATGAGGCCTGGGAATGTGACCTGGGAATGAGACCTGGGAATGAGGCCTGGGAATGAGGCCTGGGAATGAGGTCTGGGAATGAGGCCTGGGAATGAGGTCTGGGAATGAGGTCCAAAAATGAGGCAATGCATGCATACATGTACATGTACATGTAGTTGGTGCATAGCCTTGTTCCCAGGCCCACGACTTACCGAAAATGGCGCGGGCCTGGGAACGAGGCTAGTTGGTGCATGACTACATGACTGTTTCGAAACAACTTCTTATTACCTCATCTTGCCGTTCCTTTTGCACTCCGTACTTTCCACCAAAGCCCTTGGCGGCGTCGGTCTGAGACTCGTGCTTGGAAAGCTCAGTTTGGTGGTCCCAGCCCACGGCACTCTGGGGGGGACGAACAAGAAAAAAAAACAAGGAATTCATCCCTAGCTATAGGTTAATACATGTCAAAATAGCTGAGGTGAGGAGGGAAAAAATTGTTGTGTGTATACATGTATGTACATGTACATGTATGTAGATTCATCATTGGCAACTGCGAAAATAGCTGTAAAATTACATGTATGCACTATATACAGGCCAAGCCAGACCCTATTACAACATGCTCATACTCATACCACAAACCAGCCTTGTTCCCAGGCCACACAGTCGAAGAAAGCACTTCTTTGGTTGTGAGGCTGGGAGCGAGGTTATAACCACAAACGTACTGCGTACAGATGTACCTTATCTTGACGTTCCTTTTGCACTCCGTACTTTCCACCGAAGCCCTTGGCGGCATCAGTCTGAGACTCGTGTTTGGAGAGCTCAGTCTGATGGTCCCAGCCCACGGCACTCTGGGGGGGGGAGGGAGCGCAGAAACTGATTAACAACATGCAGAGTTTTTGGTTTTTTAAAAAAAACTGTCCAATCATCCTGAATAGTGTTCTACAGTCTAGCTAAGGTAAAGCGGAAGAGTTTAGCACATTCGTTTAGCCACGAGAGCGATGATGCTGATTAGTAATTAGTATACTGTTGCTCTTGCGTGCCTCCTCCTTGCTAGCTGATTCCACTAAACATTGGAAACACTTTATGATCACTACTGTCCGGGACACAAGGGAGAGAAACTACATTGCAAACTCTTCGAGATGATAAGCTTTCTGAAAGAGTAAAATAATCCCCCCCCCCCCAAAAAAAAAAATCGGGACCCAGCTGGGGATTGAACCCAGGACCATCTGAATACTAGTCAGATGCTCTTACCAATTGAGCTACTGGAACCCCTTGGCAGAGGAGCAGTAGGCAAGCTTTATACAGCCACTAATCCCGCTAGTAGCACTTGCCGGTAGACACCCACCCTATCTTAATTGTCACAAAGGAGACACCTCCCCTCACACCCATACCCACACACACGCACCTTATCTTGTTTGTCCTTCTGCACTCCGAACTTTCCTCCAAAGCCCTTGGCGGCGTCGGTCTGAGACTCGTGCTGAGCCAGCTTCTCCTGGTGGTCCCAGCCCAGAGCGGACTGGCATGGGGACACAAACATACATGTACATGTATGCATGCGTACATCGATCAGTCACTGGTACTGCATTCTTGGGAGTACACACATGTCTATAAGCACCGCAGTCTTATGTATAACAAACTTGTTGTACTGATGATATAATTAAGTTAATATACATGCATACATGCATGATAAGATGAAATTACACACACAAATGCACACACAGAGTAACCTCGAACCCAGGCCTCCCGCCCAGACTTTATCTCGCAGCTGCGAGATAAAGTCTAGGCGGGAGGCCTGGGTACAAGGTTACACACAAAGCACACTCACACAAATGCACACACACAAATGTGTGCGCACACACGTGCACACCCACACGCACACACCTTATCTTGTCTCTCTTTCTGCACTCCGAACTTTCCTCCGAAGCCCCTGGCGGCATCAGTCTGAGACGCATGCTTAGCTAGTTTCTCCTGGTGGTCCCAGCCCAAGGCGGCCTGGGGACACACACATAACAACAAGAACTTATCATCACGTGAAAAGTGTCAGGATTGAAACCGTGGCCACACGTACATGTACACCTTTATGAGTTACTACATGTATATACATGTAAGCTATTACTAACACAGGTACATGTAGACCTTTAGCAATAATCATTTCAGATGACACAGTAATTACATGTACGTCTCAGAGGAATGATATGCATCATGGACTTTGAACTTTGATCATGATGCATAATTAGAGGGGCACACGTCTAGAGGGCTAGTATATGTTTATGGTAATGGTACATTGCAAACTCTTCGGGATGATAAGAGAAGAAACAGGACCCATATACATGTACATGTATGCTGTACATGTACAATGCATACATGTAAGGTGATCTGGAATACGTGTACATGTACAATGTACATGTAGGTCCATGCATTAAGGCAGAAGATCATCACAAGTACATGTACATAATTTAAAAGCTGTATGTACTGGAAAGCTATAAACACTGTATACAATGTACGTATATGTATGTACATGTACAGTCGTCTTGGTTTCGCACCTTGTCCTGCCGCTCCTTCTGTACCCCGTACCGTCCTCCGAATCCCTTGGCGGCATCGGTCTGGGACCCATGCTTGGCCAGGTCAGCCTGGTAGTCCCAGCCCAGGGCACTCTGGGGAGAAACAGGCAGAGAGAGCGATGATGAACTGGCTACCTCGCACTTTAGCCCGAGTGGTAAGCGAGGTGAACAGACAGACAGACAGACAGACAGATAGACGGATGGCAAAACACAGGTTTGTAAACAGATAAACAGGTTGAAAAAGATCAACAGATACACAACACACATGTACACAGTCACACACACATACATGTATACATGTACATGTTACTTGATGTACAGGGCATGTATACATGTACATGCACACACACACACACACGCACGCACCTTATCCTGCCTCTCCTTCTGAACTCCGAACTTCCCCCCGAAGCCCTTGGCGGCATCGGTCTGAGAGTGATGCTTGCTCTGCTCCTTCACCACCTTGTCCTCCTGCTTCACCTTGGAGCGGATCTCTGCCATACTGTGTGTGTGTGTAGGTATAGGAGTGAGTGTGTGCGTGTGTGTGTGTATGTGTGTGTGCATGGGCATGCATCAGAAGAATCACAGAATGTACATGTACATGTACATGTGCACATTTGTTTTTAATTACAAGTGTACATACTTGTACACACACCTGTACATGTACATGTGGCAATGTCCTAGATTTCACATGTACATGAATGTACCTGACAGATCCGGCTCTCTCCGCAGAGCCTTCAACTGTTTTGGAGCCCCATCGCTGCTCCTCCTCCGTGATGTCATTCTGCAGCGGGAGGGGAGGGAGGGAGGGAGGGAGGGAGGGAGAGAGGGAGGGAGGGAGAGAGGGAGGGAGGGAAGGAAGGAGGAAATGATTCATGTGGTACATATGGATATTCCCATAGGTGGAGAGTATGGTAGTCAGGCATAGTAACAGGTTAGACCAATTGCTAGCCTCGTACCCAGACGTATTAAATAGGGAAGAAGTGAGCCTGGTATCCACAGTTTGCGCATGCGCTTAATTTCCCAGCATTCCGCGGCAATAGGATACCACCGTGACACATCCGCGGTATGATGACGTCAATACCGTAAACGCGGCCGTATTATCAATAATGCACGCGACAATGGCTGCTTGTAATTGTATGGAAGACTTCGATCGCTCGATTTCTTACGCCCTCCAGTGCCTTGGATGCGCGACGGTGACACTGAAACTCGAGCAGAGAGCGACTGCGAAGTCCATCTACGAAGGAATGGACCTTTTTCTCCGGCTCCCAATTGGCTTTGGTAAGTAATTGTGCTATAACGTTCTACCCTTCGTGTTGTGAAGCTTGGCAGGCTTACTAACAATAGAACTAACAGGCTAGGCACGAGCAAGTTGAACGGGACGCTTCAATGTCGCAGTATAGCTATATAGCTATAGTAAATATTCTGCGTGGACAGCGTCATTGTACACATCCACTAATTGTGACGACGTCACTTGATACACGCCCACTGAAATCCACGTGGACTTCGTGCACTAATTACGCGCATGCGCGAACAGTGGATACCAGGCACACTTTTCCCCTTTTTGATGCGCCTGGGTACGAGGCTAACCAATTGCAAGCAACTGTAAAAATCCTAGTAGTGTCTACTACAGGCCTACACATGTACACAACTTGCTACCAGTTTCCAAATATGGCAGTTAGGTACAGTACACATCATGCAATGGAGAGCAAAAGCTTATTAATTAGCCCCCTAGGGAAATCCAGGGGACAAGGACACCTGGAAGCCTCTGTAGTTGTTTGGTTTGCCTGAAATGAAAACATTCCTTTATGAAAAACCAAACAATGGAGAGCTTATTCGACACTCACAGCATGTACATGAACTGAGCCTACACCATGTACACTAGCTAGTGGATGTACACACATACACATACATGTACACATACAGCTCCAGTAGCCTCCTTAGCAGACTCAGGGACAATATTACAATGCCAGTGAGGTGGAGATACATGTACATGTACATGTACGTGCATGTACATGCAGCTGATAACCGGAGCACATGTGTTCCTGATACTATACATGTAACTATTGGGCACATTTTATAAATTGCGTATTTTTTAAATTGTGCTGCACATTTTATGAGTTCATAGTGATGTAGGGTTAGAGTTAGACTTAGGGTTTGGGCTACGGTTAAGACTAGGGTTAGAATTATAGATAGGGATAACACCACAAGATTTACACATGTAGAATGCACAGCGCAATTTATAGAATGCGCAACACAGTTAATACATGTAAATAGTACATGTAAACTTGACACAACCATCAATTCGTACGATAGCTATATAATCAGCTTTCCAGAATCATATAGGCATACATGTACATGTACATAGCCTCGTTCCCAGGCTCCACCCCCCAGCTTTTAATCGCAAAGTGATTAAAAGCTGGGGGGTGGAGCCTGGGAACGAGGCTACATGTACATGCATGTCTAACGTTCTGCCCAGCCTCGTTCCCAGAATCCATTCCCCAAGCTCTTAATTTATATACAGTGTGATAAAAAGCTGGGGAGTGGAGTCTGGGAACGAGGCTGGGGGGTGGAGTCTGGGAACGAGGCTGGGGGGCGGAGTCTGGGAACGAGGCTGGGGGGCGGAGTCTGGGAACGAGGCTGGGGGGCGGAGTCTGGGAACGAGGCTGGGGGGCGGAGTCTGGAACGAGGCTGGGGGGCGGAGTCTGGGAACAAGGCTAGGGAGTGGAGTCTGGGAACAAGGTTAACGTTGGGGGGTAGAGTCTGGGAACGAGGCTGGGAAGTGGAGTCTGGGAACGAGGCTGGGGGGCGGAGTCTGGGAACGAGGTTGGGGAGTGGAGACTGGGAACAAGGCTGGACTCTGCCTATACATAGATCCAGGTCTGTGCATGTGACAGTCACATGACAGGCCAGGCACGTACACGCACACGTACGTACCACGAAGTCAGGGTCCGTCTCCCAGTCGTCATCGTCAGCTTGAGTGATGGTCTTGACCTCCTTTGAACCCAGCTGTGACCTCCACATCGTGCCGGTGATTGCAGGGATGAGGGAGAGGGTTGACGTTAATTAGTGCCGGTGATTGCGGGGACGAAGGGGGGGGTTGACGGTAGCGCAGGTGGGGATCTGAGAGGCAAGGACACGGATAGCCAAACAAATAAACATTGCGGTTGATTGTGTATTTCAAGAATCAAATTATACTGAATTAGCAACTCAGCTCACATTGCTCATGACAAGCCAATTCTAATGGAGGTGCTAAAGGCTTTCAAACAGGATGTACCTATGTTTTTGCAGGGGGGTGGGAGAGATGTTACTTGTGCGTGTGTGGGGTAACGCCCTCTAAGATACTCTGGGGGGGCATAATTTTAGGAACCTATTCAGGAAGGGGCGAGGGGGATTTCGAATATCCCCACCGTATTAAACCCTGAAAGTGGAGACTGAATGATTGGATAGCAGTCCACACATGTACAGCGAGTGCTCAATCGTACACTATATCATCAGGTATCTATGGTGCAAGACTGATAATCCCATATAAGGTACTGAATTTTCAAAAATAAAGTTTGTTACACATTCAGTGCCCACATACCCCAACACACACACATAAATGTAAATGTACATGTACTAGTGGGAAATGCCTGGGTTCGAGGCTATACATGTAAAGGTACATGTACTAGTGGGAAATGCCTGGGTTCGAGGCTATACATGTAAAGGTACATGTACTAGTGGGAAATGCCTGGGTTCGAGGCTATACATGTAAAGGTACATGTACTAGTGGGAAATGCCTGGGTTCGAGGCTATACATGTAAAGGTACATGTACTAGTGGGAAATACCTGGGTTCGAGGCTATACATGTAAAGGTACGTGTACATGTACTAGTGGGAAATGCCTGGGTTCGAGGCTATACATGTACAGTGTACCAGTCTAGGGATGCACAGACAATTTGAAAACAGTGGATACTACACTCGAGACAATAACCTGCAGTGTGCTGAGTTGAGCAGCTACACATACATTTACCGACCGTAACCAATAGATACATGTACACGAAATAGACACTTGTTTGGTTATTGCTTCCCTGTTTTGGTGCATGTGCATCTATTTCAAAGACACTGTACATTTGTGCTTCCATTTAAGTACCTGTATGCTTTCAAGAGACTAGACAACTTCCCTCATTACCTAACAAGCCAGTTTATGTATACATACATATACAGTGAGGAGTGTAAGTCGAGAAGTGTGACATGCATCTACATGTACATGTATGAGACTAAGCATGCACAGCGAAACCCCTCTTAAAGGACACCCCCCGAAAAAAGTGTATTAACAAAATTAAGGACACTTTACTACATGTATGTCTCCAAATATGCTTTCTCAATATAAATTTACCCCTGAAATGAGGACACCTCTCTATACAGGACACCCCACCAGATCCCCAAGGTGTCTACATTAGAGCTGTTCCTCTGTGTGGCTGGTAGGCAGTCTGTAAGCTGATCAACGGCCATTAACATACATGCAGGGTTCTGTCCACACTGGTCGGCAGTGGTCGGGTCTAACCATCACTGAGCTTTTATGACCACCACTCAGCTAATGTTTAACTCGATTTACAGCATTTTTAATATGGGAGAAAGTTCATTTAGCTATATAGAAGTGTCTTGGAGATTGAATTTTGACCACCACTCAACGCCTCCTAGGCAGAACCCTGTACATGTACGTGTAGATAGGGTCTATGCTGTTAGTTAGCCACCTCCAAATATTCACTCAATGTGAGCCTGGTACCAAGATCCGGGATTCTAGGTAGGTGATCCTGACAACCCCAATCTCGGCCTCCGAAAGGAATCTGAACGTTGAGACTATTAAAGACTTACGTCAATTTGTTTCTCCAGTTTCGTCTACCCTTAAAATAACTGCTCGATAACAACGTAATTCTTCTATAGCCCTAATAAAGTCTTCAGTCCTTTCTAGACTAAATAAATAATAGATCAACAGAAAAAAAAAACACGGCACGGTGAATATATACTTAAAACTAATGAAAAATATGTCACCTAACCCTGGCCTTAACCCTACCCTAAACTTCGCAGAAGCCTAATTCTTGCGGTGCTGTTTATTTCAGTTGGCCCTAAATATTATTCAAACCAATTTTGGAAGTTGAGGCAGACTCATATCCCAGGGCCCATGGACTATCCTATGGCACAAATTTTATTAGCATAGGCGGACTATAATCCAGCGCGATTCAGTGCCAAAACTTTATGACACAAAACAGGCTCGAGTAGCATTACATTTAACCGCCTGGCACCGTTGCTAGCGGCGCTAGACCCGTACACTGCTTACCAGGGTGTGAAGAAAACTTCTGTCTCTGCGCACCAAAAATGGAACGTCCTCTACGCGATGATGTCATCAACTTTGGGGGAGTGGTATCAAATAATTGTAGCTCCACCCCTTTTTAATAACTAATATTATAATAATGACGTCATCGGTTAAGCAATCGGTTTTGTCCGTCTGCTGTCGTCGTCGTCGTATTCTTGCATGAGTGCGCATGCGCGTACGGTGCATCGCCTGTGTAAGTTGAAGAGAGACGGTTTGCGGATTTTCTGCGACGGTGCTTGAGAGTGATTTCGAATATCTAGGTGCACGGGTCATGAAGGAGCATTGCGGCCGAGAATGTGACGGCAGTTGATGATATATTACCATGCACGCTGGAACATCCAAGAGAGGTGAGTATTGTTGTATAGAAGTTAAACGGCTGTTAGCTACTTGCTGGTGTGTTTGTTCAAAAAAATAACAGGTGTACGAAACGAGTATCCAACTTCGACTGCTGCGCAGATCTTCATAAATTTTTAACTAATACTGACATATCATTGTGCATGCACATGTGTGTGGCAGCTATTTTGTCTGCTGTTTTAAGGTAGGAAGAGCCTCACCTCCGAATCCGCGTAATTCTCTCATGAATAATTAATGAGATGACGTCACTCACGTGGTGTTAATTAGATTCATTGATATGTTTGCATTTTCCCATGGCGGCAACCGGAATCAACAGGAGGGGTGTGTCACTTTGATGTGGATAGCGGCTCTTTCATATGCAATTTCGGCACTTTGATGGGGTTGAGCGGTACTCTGATGTTGGCTTTCAACACTTTTTTTTTTTTTAAAAAAAGAAGATATGACATCATAGAATTGCGAGTAGGCTTTTTGTGTCAGAATAGCTAGCTAGTGTGTTGTAGAAAGTTTGTTAGGCTGCCCGAGTGGCTGGAAGTCAGCCAGACTGACGGACAGTGGCAGGTTTTTGCCCATCTCAGGTAGGTTTAGAATAGTGACCTTTCGGGTCTGTAGGCCCCGCTAATTAGTTCAAAAATCTGTGGAGATTTATAGAGAGAGCTTTGGTGGGTGGTTCTCAGAAACCGAGGGGTGAATGAAAAATCCCATACCTAAATTTTTTGTGAGTAGATTGAAGTTTATAAGGCAGGGCTCGAATTCGTCGGGGGAAGGTGGGCGGTTGCCGAATTTTTTTGAAAGTCAGGATAGCGAAAATGAGGGTTTTGGGGTGGTTGGATGCGTTCAGGGCTGTTAAACTGGCTTTGCAGCATTCCTGTGAAAAAGCATACCTACGTTTGTAGCCTGTCCTCTGTAGGTACTGGTGATGTTGCCAGACTGTGGGTGGGGCTCTGGCAGATTCCCAAATTTTTCGTTGTTTTAAGCAACCCGAAATTGCGTTTTTGTGGATTATTTAGCAGGGGGTGTGGTTAGATGCAAAATTTCTGTCAATTCGAGGTAGACTTTCATGTTCTCAACAAAGCCATGCATTTGAATCGTGGATTCCAGGTGAGGCACTTCCTACCTTAAGGGAGGCTTGGATGGTCTCTGGTCATAAATTTAAGGTAGGAAGGGCCTCACCTTCGAATCCGCGTGATTCTCCTCATGAATAATTAATGAGATGACGTCACTCACGTGGCGCTAATTAGATTTATTGATATGTTTGCATTTTCCCATGGCAACCGGAATCAACAGGAGGGGTGTGTCACTTTGATGTGGATAGCGGCTCTTTCATATGTGATATCGGCACTTTGATGTGGTTGAGCGGTACTCTGATGTTGGCTTTCAACACTTTTTTTTTTTTTTTTTTTTTTTTTTTTTTTTAAAAGAAGATATGACATCATAGAATTGTGAGTAGGCTTTTTATGTCAGAATAGCTAGCTAGTGTGTTGTAGAAAGTTTGTTAGGCTGCCCGAGTGGCTAGAAGTCAGCCAGACAGACGGATAGTGGCAGGTTGTTGCCCATCTCAGGTAGGCTAGAATAGTCACCTTTCGGGTCTGTAGGCCCCGCCCATTTTTTTAAAATTAGCTCGAATAGCTAGTTGTGTGAAAATCTGTGGAGATTTATAGGGAGAGCTCTGGTGGGTGGTTCTCAGAAACCGAGGGGTGAATGAAAAATCGCATCCCTAATTTTTGTGGGAGTAGGTTGAAGTTTGTAATGCAGGGCTCGAATTCGTCGGGTGAGCGTGGGCGGTTGCCGAATTTTTTTTGAAAGTCAGGATAGCGAAAATGAGGGTTTTGGGGTGGTTGGATGCGTTCAGGGCTGTAAAACTGGCTTTGAAGCATTCCTGTGAAAAAGCATCCCTACGTTTGTAGCCTGTCCTCTGTAGGTACTGGTGTTGTTGCCAGACTGTGGGTGGGGCTCTAGCAGATTCCAAAATTTCTCGTATTTTAAAGCAACCCGAAATTGCGTTTTTGTGGATTATTTAGCAGGAGGTGTGGTTAGATGCAAAATTTTTGTCAATTCGAGGTAGACTTTCATGTTATCAACAAAGCCGTCCATTTGAATTGTGGATTCCAGGTGAGGCCCTTCCTACCTTAATCAAGTAAGGAGTTGTGTCCAAAAAAAAAGTGCTGCATGGCTTGGAGAGGATGCAGGTATGTGACCCAATTAATTAGTGGCTTCCCACCTCCAGACTTTTGTCTAGTCACCTCCCTAATTGTGAGAACTAAATTTATGGGTTTGCCTGTAAACTCTGACCCCACACAGCCTTTATTGCACCCATGGAAGTTCATGCCATTCATTGCCTGGTGTTTTTCACCAAAGGTTTGTGGAACACACTCGAACATGCCCTGTAGGCATGTTTCCCTCTGCATCTCGACTGCATCACAGTTGTACGAGGATGTTCGGTGTCGACTGAGTTTGTTTTAGATACCTTCCACCATGGGCTCTCTTTGTGGTGGCACCATCGCATGCGCAGCATCTATTGCTGGCAGTCAAATCTGATACGAAATATCTGAAGTAGAATATCCATGACTTATACAGGGGTTTTCAAATCTGATATGAAATATCTGAAGTAGATTACCATAAACATTAAATGGCCATAGCGCAGCATGAGGCATGGTTTTAACCATGTCATTGACTTGATGCAGGAGTTTTCAAATCCGATATGGAGGTACCATAAACATTTCCACCTTCTCCTCCTCCATTACCTCTTTCCTTCTTCTTTTCTCCTCATGCACCATGGCTATGTAGTTCTTCCCCATAGTTGATCTTTTGAGTTTATCTGGTGTGTCTGTACGGAAGGGGTGAGTGTTTTTCAGACGGCCATCTTTCATAAGTTTGCACATACCTTCTGAGAATTCGCAGTCTTGCATTTGTCTTTTCCTCGGTGTGCTAGTCCGTATTTCACCACACTCAGACTAGCAAATAAATTGAAAGGACAAATTTACAACATGCATGCCGTAGGTGACAATACCGAGACAATGCACATAATTATGCCAGGACATACCTTCTCCCCGGGCTTCCACCCCAGCTTCCCCTGAACTTTCACAAATCCCGGCACAGTGGCCGGCACACTGCTATTGGCAGAGTTCGAGCTAGTCATGTCTGCGATCACGACCACATCAACGCCAACACCTCGAATTCTCCATGGAGCTCCGGCCGGCCACGCGATGCCACGCGTCGCGTACACTGCGCGCACGCATGCGCTGCTTGCCAAGAACAGCACGTGACCACTCCATCAGCGACTCCTTGCTCACAGCCGCCTCTCACCAACCTTTCTGGATTGACATGAGTTGCGAGCTATATGCACTAGGTTGCTAAGGTGCCAGAGTGACACCCGGGTGCGGAGACATGGGTCTGATGACAGCCCCGCCCACTGCCTGCCTGCTAAGCGGTCCCCGACGTGGCACAAGCCTAAGCCCTGGATCCAGGGAAGACAATAACGAAAGGGAACGTGTCCGGATCATCAAGAGGGTCAACTGGACTTGACGGACCGCGAACCTAACCCTACCCTAATTCTCGCGCCTAACAATTTTTCGCGGACTGTCAAGTCCAGTTGACCCGGCTTCAGTCTTAGCTTACCTGTTTTGTTTTGTAGTTCTTTGCAGTCTCTACTTAGAGTTTAGCATTGCTTACACATAGCTCAGGCATAGATAATATACGTATATTATTTATCTCACTATAGTCTACTGTCACGTGGTAGATGCTCAACAAAGTGCTTTGGCTGTTGAAAGAACATGGTGTGCACACATGCTATGCACTTTTCCCCACTGTGATGGTCAATTTTCAGCACAAAAGTTGAGGCCTGAATGTAGAGCCTCCATGTGGCTAAGTCAGTAGCACTACTGTCGTTGGCAGATGCTAAATGTTCCATAATCACATCACATGGAGGTAGCACTTTTCATTTCTATCCGTAGACAGAGCGAGCGAGTTCAAAAAGCACAAGTAGTTGCACGAGCGAAGCGAGCGCAACTACTTGTATGACTTATGCAGTCTTGACCACCCTGTCCGCTTGGCCCAGAGGGACCTGCAGCTCCAGGGGTTCCAGCTTCTCTTTACACTTACCGGTGTCAAATTGTGGCTGATTTCATCATCCTAGCGGGTGCGTGGTCCACCTGATAAAGAACAGGAGGAATAACACAATAAAAGAACAAATGGCATTTACAGGCCTATAAGTTGATTTGCAGGCTGCTATAAAGTGAGTCCACCTCACCACCTGGAAGCGTACAAGGAGTGATGCAATCTTTCAGTTCATAACTTTAGTGAAGACGCGGGCTGTGGCTTTGATGTTATCTTTACGCTGGGATTTTTCTTGGCCAGGAAGTTTAACGAGTAGGCTTAAAAGAAGGATTTATATTAGCAATGCCATTGTGGACAGAAACGTAAGTTTATCGAGACACCCTCCGACCTGCACACGAACAGGCCTCTGGACACCCTAGCTGTATGGCAGAGGGTAGAGGGACTGCTAGCGTTCAATGTTCTTTGAAGCTCCTTGGGTTCAAGTGGGCTCATCTGAAGCAGTGGTTTGAGTGGGTCATCTGAATACTGTAGAAGAGAAAATAAAATTAAGGCTTTGCTAATCAGTGTGCTTGTGTGTTTTTTGTCCTTTGTCCTATTGCCTGTGACTATTTCATGTTCAACTGATAAAAATTGCTAGCGGTGCCTAGCTGGCTTGGTAAAAAAAAAAACTGAACAAAAACTAATCATAGTAGACATGAAAAAAAGCAACGTACATGTATCAGTAGTTATTATTATTGAAAGAATGACTTAGGCTAGACCAAGGCAGCATTTGGCAATAAGCAATAACAAGAATACATAATACATGTACATATAATAGTACTAGTGCATAGAACAAATGAGTAGTAGTTATGACTCTGCGAATGAGCATCAGGTAAACACCAAAATGTGCGTGTGCTGTAAAGTGTAGACTGTTTATCAGCCAGGCCACATCCATCTAATAAATACTTTTCCATTGGTGACTATACTGTCATTCATACTGTCCCACATGCTTCAAATTCGGGAATTAAAATATTGGAACTGTTTGTACTCCTATTGCATATGACCAGTTCATGATCGGCTGGTAAGTGTATATCGCTGGCGGAGATAACACTCTGTTTAAAGTTATTATTCAACGTATATGTACGGTTTCTTTGCCTCTGTCGGAAAAAATGGCCAGCTAAGGTGATTATACTGGCTCCACAGATAACAATACTGGTAAGTAATGTTGCTCCAACAATCCAAACCAATCTTGGAACTTTGTAGGGTTCAGTGCTATTGCTTGGGGTTTCAGCGACAGGTGATGGGGAACTATAGCAGGTCCCAAAACTGAGTACGGTGCAGTCATGCTGTGCAGTTGGGTGAGGTGTAGGCACATCAGGTGTGGTTGTCACTAGAAGAAATGAAAAGAAATCCTCCTAGAATAGGACACTGGTTTAGTACATAGGTGTTGTATGCTATATAGTGCTCTGAAAATGAAAATATCCATAGGTTAGCTTTCTACATGCACAAGTGTTGAATAAAGCTCTTGGCAAAAGCACCTGCATGGACATGCAGAACTAATGCCTGTATTGAAGAAAAAGGTTTAGCATTAAAACTCGCATGCATAACCATTTTAATGATGAATGCTATATTGCCATGCATGTGCAAATGAAACACATAGATATGCACTGAAGGTAATGGAATTCAGCGCTACTTTCTGGTGGCTAACATGCACAATTTATATCTATCATATAAGTTAACTCACCAAAGTTTACAAATATTTGAGGTACCACAGCATAGATTGTGGTCGCCATCTGTGCACACTCAGATATTTCACATAACTGCGTATGCTCTGAAGTTGAATAGTCGTACATATCCACAACATCTGAGGATTCGTTACTGAATGTAGCATTCGTGAAAGCAATTCCAAGGGGCGCAAGAGATGATGAATGAAATGGAGCAGTGAAGAATCCTACAACATCACCTGGCTGAAAATGTATCCGATTTTCTCTACCCATTTTTTGCCGAAACTCGAAATAACCTATATTAGAATCTGTGGTACTTGTGACGATAGTGTCGAGTTCATGTGGAGAGAAAACAAGGTAGTCATCACCAACACAGTGGTAGCTAGCCTTTTCATCCCTTCTCCAAGTTTGAAAGTGTACAGCATGTGATAGTAACTTGAATCGTGTGTCCACAACAGCTACGGCACTCCAGTTTGTAATGTATCCGTAACAGGTAAACTTCATCCCAGGGATTATGACTTGATGGCCTAGTGAGGATCCAACTACATGCTCCACATGCTGTAGCCCTTTCTTCTTAAAGCTTGCTTGCTTACTCAGGCCTGTGATGCAAGTGTCTGTCTGTCCTGAAGCTGCAAGAAAAGTATAATGGAAATAACTTTAGACGCAACGGACGTCCCAATGCCACTTAACAAAAACAGTACACACAGAGTACTTGTACGGACATGACTAAACAGCTCCTCTTACTGTAAAAGTGATCATATAGGTAATACAGAAGTAGTGCTAAGTTTGAGACATTAGAGGTCCACTCTATGTGCATCCAATAGCCATAAAGCTGCAGTAAATGCTCCACTAAATATATTACATACTTGCCTATATATAGGCCTGCAGATTAACCTTTAATTTCACCCACTGTAAAAGGTATGGGCCCTTTGGTTCACAGGTATACAATTTCTTTCATCTTTTCCCTTGTATATATATGAGGACTCAAATAAACCAAAAAATACTCCAAAAGCTGTTGAACATGTAACGAGAAAGAAGACAGTTCACAGTGCTATATTCGTTCTGCGCCTGCATTACTCTTCCAGCCATTTTACATACTGTTTAGAAGGTGTGGCCTGTAATTGAATCAAGGATAGCTGGTTAGGTGCATTCTTTATTCCGTCACAGAAAAATAATTGAGGGGTTAGAACCTAAACGTAAAGGAACTTGAAGACTGTTCAACTTGGAAAACTAACACAGATCTATTGCAACCTGCTATAAGTAAGGGTTATATCAGTTGTGGTAAGGCTGGTCTAGGTCCATTTATTGAATCTATATACTACTGCATGTCATGTTGTGCTAGCCTGCATGAGAATAGGCCTTTCTTTATTTTCTTTCAATCAGCTAAATTGAACCAGTGACAAATTTGAATGTGACAAATCTCTGCTTCTTGATGTAATCAACTTGAACACACCAGCATGCTAAAAGTTAGCTGCACTAAATTTACTTCAACGAAGTCCTCACCATAATGTATCACAATGAGTAAGAGGTGAACAGCAAGCAGACATGCAGCCATTTCAGTTCTCTCGATACACAGTAGTCATAGACAATGGAATAGCATATACGGCATATGACATCATGAACATATGATCATTGGCACATTGAGAGCACAATGTCGTACTACAAACACTACAACATCAGTGCTTATGCAGCCACTGATGAACTACTTGTGTAGTAACTGGTTTACACTGGAATTTACAGATGCATGAATTTCATCTGATTGTCAAGTTTTCAGTAATATTATCTGCCAGCAAGCTTAAGCTTAACTAGGAATACGCAAGCGAAATATGCCTCGCGTAGCTTTTTTTGCATTATTTGTGGCAGGTTGGGTATTGGTGAATTGTGGTGCATGCATGGTAGTGTTAGGTGGCTTGAGTATATTTATTATGCGAGTGGAGTATGCATGCATTCGCACTGGGGTGTAATTGGTATCTAGGGCATTGGGGTTATGGTTGAGTGCTCACATGTCATGTAGATCTGTGTACCTATCTGCTAATAATATGATATCTACTGTGTGTTCGTGTATTGGCGTGTAGCAGCTGCATGAGTATGCATTGTGCATTGCATGAGTATGTTCATTGTATACAATGGCAGTTAGCTAGTTACTTTATCTGGCATGCTGGCTTGAAATACCGTTGCTTATTACGTTGTGGGGAAAGTTGAGCCTGGTACACGCTGTTCGCGCATACGCAAGAATTTACGGAAAAGAGTCAGTAAACGTATCCGTGAATGACCTCAGCCACGTGGTAAGGAGTAGTACGGAGCAGCATAGTAAGCGGAAGAGTTAGAAACTAGCTCATTCTGTCCTCCAACCTCAGAAAGCTTTAAAACCAGTTTAAAAATAGCAATAAGACCTGTACCTTTCTATCCGCTAGGATTATGGTATATGTCTTAGCGGAAAAATTCTGAAGCGCCTCCCTTTTGGTAGTGACTCGATTTTCGATCGCATATCTCAGCTTACAGTAAAGCTACACAAACTCTACAAACCTGGGAGCTGTAGTAAGTCTCCCTTGATAAAACTTCATGACAAATTTGTCCAGACCTCTGACTTTGTGCCCGCCACGACTTCGAAGACGGCACCCAACAAACTGCCAGATACGCCATTTTGAACACGTGCCTTGCGGAGGTGCGAGCAAACTTTATAGAAATATAGATATATATATACATATTTGTACCATAATGCACCTCTACATGAAAGGCACCGCCCAGGGTATATCAGCCATACACCCTAGCGGCTTGTTTGAACTGTCAATATACCCTAGGGTATATGGTTGCCAGGCAACTAATGCTTCTCCATTAGCGCTTGTCATAACTAACAGGTTTGTAATTGTATTATGGTACAAGTCACCTGTACCATGGGTTTCTAGGGTGTATGGGTTTGTACTCTTCGTGCAGTTATATGTATTCCCTCGGGCTGCGCCCTCGGGAATACATATAACTGCCCTCAGAGTACAAATCCCATACACCCTAGAAACCCATGGTACAACTATTACATAGATATATATATAGATATATATATACATATATATAAACGCTAGCTGAGAATGTTGAGCCCATAGCACGCGATTATTGGCCTCGCTGCGCTCGGCAATTAGTAAGCAGATGTAGCAGGAAATGTTCATACGCATATTCATATGAACACAACTTTGACTATGATTAGAAGATTTCTCTAGAGTAGTCCATACTGACAGACAATGACGACGACAACTGCAGACAAAGGATTGAAAGATTGTTAGTTGTCCATGTAGTGCAGTACAGTTTTAGCACCCCGGTCCATTGCAATCATCGTATGGCTTCTGCTATGATCTAAGGGGCCGACCTTAGTCTGAAGGAAAGGACCAGCTTGTATTAGAAGTGGGTATTCCGGAACATACCTAAGAACAAGTTATCGGCCTTCTGGTCTGAGGTAAAAGGGGTTCTTGATGTCAACTTTCATCATTAGGGCTGAGGCTTTGCCATCAGCTTGTATAGGCAAAAAGGAAGGATTGCTAGTTGTCCATGTATTGCAGTACAGTTTGGCACCCTGGTCCATTGCCATCATTGTATGGCTTCTGCTATGCAATTGAAGATGTAAGGGGCCGACCTTAGTCCAGGATCAGCTTGTAATAGTAGTGGGTATTTCGGAACATACGTAAGAGCGAGCTATCGATCACCTAGTCTGATTACAGAAGCAAGAGGTGTTCTTAAGCTTGATGTCAACCTTCAACTTTAGATAATATAATTCTTTGCCATAAGGTGGATGTGGTTTGTAGGAATGTTCTAGGGCAGGGGCATGTCCCCCCCTCAGAATTGCTAAACAAATTCCGTGCTTCGCGTGGTTGCATTGCCCTGCCCTATGTACCTGTGCACAAGCAACTACCCTACTCTGGCTACGCCACTGTCAATTTATGTAATGAAATCAATATGTAGGGGAAGACTTTACTTACCAATCTAGCCTGCTTAACAAAGTCTTTCAAATTTTTGGCCTGCTGGCTGAAAAAGGAACCAGTACACTTGTATAGGGAATTAGGCTACCTAAATTGACCCCGACAAATTTGCATATATAATAGACGTATAAAAATGAATTACAATGCAGTCGACCAAAATATATTTGGTTGATGGCTTTTGCAGTTTGTACAGGTTCATATACGTGTACATGTACAGTAGCAGTCACCTGTTCAAAAATATGAACAAAACAGGGAAATACATGATGTTGTGTATTGTTATAAGAACATTTTATAATCATGTGGAGGACTGTTGTGTTCTAAACAGGCTGAGCAAGCACCATGCGGTCGACATTCGAACCCTGAAGTGCACCCCAACATTGCTGCGAAAGCTATACAAATGCCTGCCACGGGAGGGCAGCTATTCCAAACAATACTATAGTAGCAGTCAGTGCGTACATGATCCATCTCAAGGGTAGCTCCCCCTGAAATAAATTAAAAGCAAGGAGAGCGGAAACAGTTTTTGAAGTTGCAGGCCAAATGCTAAAAATGGCAACAGCCGTAACCACAACTATAATCTGTAGTAAGTATGCCGCTCTAGAGTTTTGCGAAGCCACTGCAATGAGAATTGGGAAAACTATCTTCATGGCAAACGGCACCGCATGGAAAACACCCACGGCTATTCCAAATCCTCGAAAGAAAGCTGCTCCTTGGAACTGGTAGCACACCACTTCGGGCTCTTCCTCACGAGACGCAAACTGAAGGCAGTCCACGTATTCACTTGAATTGATGTCAAAGCAGGCATAGTTTGCATCCTCCGGATTTAGGTCGCTACAGCTGAAGGTTTTACTGTACAGAGCATTGTCCCAAAACACTACAATAGAGAGACAAGTGGCCAGAATCAATACTGTCAGGAAATACACATACACCCACACTTTGTAGCGAGTCTTCTGAGGCTCCATTCTTCCAGCAAATAGCATGACGTCTGCAGACTTCTTCCTGACTTGTGCAGATGTGGGTGGTATGATAGCTTCTTCCGTGTCATGGGAAGAAGAGTCCCCTGTTGTTTTCAGGTTCTCTTCCCCGTCTGAGTGTATCGGTGATTCTGCAGATTTCAAGGTTTGTAGAGTCTGCTGTATTTGCAGTACCATCTTTCGTAGGACTCCAGTTTCTTCTGCTACAGTGTCTAATCCATGGTTGGTGTCAGCTTCAACTGCTTGTAGCTTAGCAGTACCTGTAAACACAGTTACGACTGCAAAACGACACACAGCGTAGCAGCTGCGTTTAAAGGTCATCCACCGAGAGGTGGCATTGCTGTGCTTCATGTAGCCAGTGAGCAAACAGGAGCTCAGCAGTACGAGTGGCAGCACCAGCCACAGAGGGATGAGAGGAATCAGATCCCAGAGCAAAAAGCTCTTCCGATTCATTGAAACCACAGAACCCATTGCAGCTTTGAACTTCAAAAAAAACGTTTCCACACACTTGAAAGTAGCTACTGGCAGTGAACATACCCTCAAGCTCAATATTTTGTCTACTTTTAGGTGTCAGGTATGAGTTTGTTACTCGTGTGGTGTCTTCTAGGTTGTTTTTCTAATGGTAGCTGCCTTTGTAGATAGCAATCAGCATTGCTGCTCTGACCCCACCTTCTCTTTGAGTGACCATATATGGCTGACCCTTTATAAAGGGTGGAAGCAGCGTTCTGTCTAGACCTTTGTGTAAAGGATCATCAAAGCACAAACTATTATAGGCTTTTTACTGTATAGGTGCCAACAACATATAATCAGCTGTACATGTGTGAGTAAGTTTCATAGCTATTGTAGTTCATGTAATCTACACAGCTGTGAAGCAGGAATGCGGCAGACCAGAGCATATAGAAGTATTGTAGGTGGGCTTTAAATGGATGAACACACGGTGGAGGGAGTCTTGTGCATGCATAATCCTAGTCATAAACTGGTGTGTAGCTTATTGGTAAGCTTCCACTGGAAAGTGCTCATTAATTAATCACTATATTGCATGAACAAATGTTTTGGAATGGGGACCATTTCATAAACAAATTAAAAGTGAAACATTACAACAGTACATACATGTACATAATGGTTATAATGTATTATCAACAGCTGAGGTAGGCTATATAGTAGTCAGTAGCTACTGAACGTAGAGTTCGATAACTTCAAGAGGCGTGTCTTCGCGGTTCCTGATCATACCCTCTACCAATTGCCTGCCTAGTCGGAAGAAAGCACACAACCTCACGTCTATGTCATCAGTGGTGGGCTCAATCTCTCTTCTGAAGTAGGGAGGAGCGTTGAACTGGCAGCAAGTATTACCCGGCCCGCAACCCTCACCGTCCCACAGTGGGTCCTCAAAGTGAGTTCGGTTTTCTGGGTCAATGAGCTGGCTTGCGGTATCGCAGAAGAAATCTCTCCCGACATACGGGGGCACTAGTGGCAGTGGCCCTGGTGGTGTTGCTCCAGATATGCAGGGACAGGTTCTGTTCGGACTCTGGCTCTCACTCTTAGCTGCTGCAAACGTCCAGATATGGGTACGATCTCCGCACTGTCCGTGGGTGATGCTGACTCCATCGACGTACTCATCATCAATAGTGACATCGCCCACACCGGCCGGAGGATTATCAAGCTGAGCCTCATTGTAGAGCTTGAAAGCATCTGGTGCTTCGCGTTGGTACCCAATAACTCTACCGCACACACGAGAGTACTCCACACCTTGCACGCCATAGGGTACAGAAGCACAGCCTGGCTCCCTGCGGTTTTCAACTCGGGTGCACAATCTCCTAGAGCTGTTTGTTGGTGATGAGATTGTTATCAAGGGGGAGGGGCAGGTGTTGCATTGGGTATTGTTCATGTCGAGATTGGCCACCCTCATCCACCCCCTTGAGCCGCCGCACCTAGTATCATTATGGACCTCCATATCGCAGTAGACCAGCACAGCATCACCAACGGTACCATCGGATGGGTTGTTTCGGATCCAGTAGTGACCAGAGTCTGCACAGGAGGTGCAGGTCTCGGCCAGATCCCGGCAGGAGTCTGCGGGATTCTCGGCTGTTCCGATACTGCAGCACGGCAGTGGAAGATTGTCCGTTTCAAAGGTGGTGCACGGGCATTCCGTTAAAGGGCATCGAGGGGTGTCGCAGCAATTGCATGTGACATTCGGCGTGGCGTTTTCTATAAGGTATCCCAACTTGCGTATGATTTTTCTCTGTGAAAATAGAATTTCTCTTGTGCACGAACACGGTTCCCTTCCGACTGTAGTGCACTCCAGGTACCGCTGGTTGTAGTAGGCATTGGCAGTGGTGAATAGGACATCGCTCGAAGCCACGAGGATTAGAAGTGCAGCAAACAGCATCTTGACGTTTTTGGAGTGATGTTCTGGGCTGTTCGTAGCAATCGGCAATGAAGAGAAAACTGAAGTGATTTGCAAGGAAAGTAGCCTGCTTATTTATACCACCACGAAGGCACGACCTCAAGAACTACGCCTAGTGTAAGGATGTTTTCCAAGTAATTGTGCAAGGCCAAGTTTTCCAGGAATCACGGACATGATCTATACAGGTTACGCTGCCAATTCTATTTGTAAAGATGCTTTCAAGAGAGTAATATAGCTGTACCCAGTGGGAGGGAGATCACGCCAAACCAGCTGTTAATTGATAGCTGATGAATAATTGTGAAAAGGTGCTATACAGATCACATCCTGGTTTCCTTCCACTTTGGAAAAGAGGGTTATGAAAGATGAATGCTGTTTCCTTCTTCCTGAGCATGGGTTAAAGTACATTAGAGGTTCACATGTATGATCTATACAGGATTTCTTTCAGGTGAGTAGTATAGCAGGAAGGAAGCCACACCAAACCAACTGTTAATTGATAGCTGATGAATAGTTATGAAAAGGTGCTATAGAAATCATTTCCTGGTTTCCTTCCACTTTGGAAAAGCTATTTCCTTCTTTGTGTGGGCAGAGTACGATGTCCTACAAGACCAGTGTAGTCAGAGATCATCATCACAACACCTCCACATGATCACAACACTTCTGCTGGGTTCCTCAATAGTTGTGTAGAAAGTGTGTTGCGCCCACTCATTGATAGCTGTGTACATGCCTTGGTTTGGAGGTACATGTATGTATGGTGACCTTCACCATAGACCAATATAGCTATTCCAATACTCTCCAGGGCCGAATAGCAAAATATTACGTAGAAATCCTCTCTTTTAGCTTATTCACTGTAGCTACACCACATTGTGCATCCATTTTCTTTAGTGAGAACAGTCCTTCTGCTTTTAGAGAAGTTTAAACAGGACTTCAGTCACTGTTTTTGTTGTTTCTTTGCCGAAGTACTGCACTGTTTCGCACAATGTTTTTATCATCCATCTATACTTTTTGACGTCAAACATCTACCCCAACATCATGCATACATGGTAAAATCGACCAGGCTCCCCCTGCATGCCCCTGCCTAGCAACTTCTGTTTATTTGTGTGAGTGCATGCATGGGGGAGTGGGGGAGCCTGGGAATGGGGCTTCAGTGTGTTGTTCTTATATATTAGGCATGAATGTGGAGTAATAATATATAACTGTGTCTGTGCATGGCTGGAAAAAAAGATGTACATGTAGCATGTGTTACTCCCCTATCTGTATATAGTTCTATATATATCTCCCCCTTGCAGGTCCCTCCCAGCTCGTTCCAGAGAGGGGTCCCTGGAACGTTTAATGAACTGGCAACTTCAAAATGTGTAGTAAATAAAAATATATATTCACCCCACTGTGCCACACTCATGTATCAGTGCGTACATTGGGGTGCAGTGTTGTAAACAACTAAATGTACATTGTAGCATGCAGTAGAGACATTTGCATTTGTGATCTGTCATTGCCCTGTAATTGTAAACTGTCTCCAATACTAACATGGAGGTGTTGCAATGATTTTCAGTATAATATATTGCCAAGCCTCAGATACAGGCTAGAATGTATAAAAATAAATTTGAATATTGCCTGATGGTCCCTGAGGTTTTTCAGTGGCTATAGACTGGTCTTGTAAGACTGTGCATGTGCTCTGCCCACATGCAGGAAGAAGGAAACAGAACCAGGACGTGGTCTCTAGTAGCCTCGGTCCCAGGCTCTCACTCCGCTTTTCGTACTGCAAGCGACGAAAAGCTGGATGAGAGCCTGGGACCGAGGCTAGGTCTCTAGTGCCCTTTTCACAACTATTCATCAACCAACAGCTGGTTTGGTGTGGCTTTCTTCCTGCTGGGAGCAGCTATACATGTACTAATCTCCTGAAAGCATCCATACATGCAATTGGCAACATATATAAGGTCATATCAGTGATTCCTGGAAAACTCTGATGTAAGTACATTAAAATCTTCCTTGGTATAGACTGCATGGTCTTGCAGGATGGTAATCTGACCACAGGAAGAAGGAAACAGCATTCCTTTTCTAAACCCACTTTTCCAAAGTGGAAGGAAACCAGGACAGTCGTTCCGCAAGTGACACGTATACGGGGATTATTGAAAAAACAGGAAGTTAGAACGTAAGCGCATTCCAATGTTTAATTAGCGGCACTATAGCTTCCGGTGTGTTTGCAAGACCTAGTACCACGAAGTCAGCAGCTGGACGCGCCTGGTTTGCCAGCGGTTTTATAGGCCTATACCTCTGCTATTTACATCCCACGTCTCAAGTTGCAGGCGCTTACCGCTTGGCCTACAGAAGCCGTTTTGTACGGGCGGTTCGATCGTGCTTCGCGCGAGAGGGGTGCGGTTTTTCTTAGTACATTTTTGTTCGCCCCTCCCTGAGCTGCACAAAACTGGTACCATTCGAAAGCACTGGAATAGGGCTACAGAATACGCGAAAACTGGATATGTACCGGAGGCAGGCTCCGAGATACGCGCGCTGGTATGCGGACTGAAAAATTGCAAATTCCTAGTACCACGTGGTGCAAGACAGTGGCTTCTAACCAAGAGTGCAACTGGAAGAGTCATGTCAGGGCACTCAGAACTGCTGGGCTTTGTGTCATGAACGTCTGAAAGGCATACACAACCATCCTGGGCAGTGAAACTGTGGTACAGTGCCATCCTCACTTAGGCTACTTGATATGCAAATAATGCAAGGGCTAGCAAGGCTGATATAGCTAAACTAAGGGGCCTGAAAATAAATGGGTAAAGCAAGAGATAGGCCTACAGAAGAAAAGAACCATGGAAGTTGCTGTGTATCTGGGTGTAGTCATGTAAGTGCTGCACATATTGACACTGTGTATTAAACGATGGGGAGTGGTTGGGCAGGACTCGTGTCCCTCAGTGTATCAGTAGTTACCATGGCATCAGCAGGGGCACTGGTCTCATGCAAACTATGATGCAGGCTATATGGTAACTATATTACACTGAGGCATGGGGATAGAGGCCAGGGCTTCTAGGTGTTAACAAGCTGAGAGATCCACTCTAGTAAGGAGGTTGGTCGTTACTAAAACCCGGGACGGGACGGGCCAGTGACGGAATATTCCGTCCCGTCCCGGCTGCTAAAACACAGGATGAGACACACACACAAGCTGCTATCAGTGGATGACTATAGGTTATCTATGGGATGAGTGGCTGTTGCACGCTGCTGCAGCCCTCCAGCATGCAGTTTGTTGCTGGTGAGTCTGCTGCTTTCGCCGTACGCAGTAGTCTGGTCACGAGACTACGTAAAACTTACGCAGTGAGGCACTGACGATACAGTGCATTACAGTGACAAAACATGCTGCCTGAAGACACTCGATCATGCCTGGCAACCTTACTGTTTCTCAAGCAACAGTTTAATACTGTCTTTGTTACCATGTCGATATTTTTTTTAATATAATAGTCTCTTCCGCGCCCGAGAGAGTCTAGCTCGAGAGTTATGTTTCTAGATTTGCAACTCAGAGTTTAACCAAACTCACCAGCAACAAACTAGGGGTTTGTAGCAGTGTACAAAAGTCACACAGCTTCTGTTTTGTTCCGCGTGTCCGCATCGTCCTGTGTTTTAGCAGCCGGGACCGTCTTGTCCCGGGTTTTAGCAACGACCAGGAGGTTGTGTTAACAAACTTGGCAATGGCAGATGAATATGTGGGCCCTACTACTTTCAGAATAATCAAGTCACCGCTTCCCACAAATCTGGCTAGCACAATCAATGTAGTCATGGAACCTCTCATAAAGTCTGGCGTTAATACCTCTCGCGAAAAACGGAGGGTCTGGTACAGACACTGTATTGGATTTATCTGTTAATTTGGAATGTGAATGCTATATGACGAATTAAGGAGATCCTTCAGTGCACCTACAATCTGATTGGTCGGACTGTACATGTACCTTTGCCGACGTTCTATGTCATCTTTTTATGATGCTTTACACTGAGACAGGCAAATCCAATACGGCGTCTGTACCAGACCCTCCGATTTTTGCGAGGGGCTGTCTACACCATGCAGTCTACCTTTCATGGTACTGCTGCAATCTAGCTTAGTAGCCCTGTAGCTGCAGCTACCAGCTCACAGCTGTTACACTACACCCAGGTACATTGTACACAGCAACTTCCATGTTTCTTTTCTCTGTAGGCCTATCTCTTGCTTTAAGCATCTATTTTAGTTTATATCAGCCTTGCTAGACCTTGCATATCAAAGTAGCTGAAGTGAGGATGGCACTGTACCACAGTTTCACTGCCCAGGATGGTTGTGTATGCCTTTCAGACGTTCATGACACAAAGCCCAGCAGTTCTGAGTGCCCTAACATGACTTCTCCAGTTGCACTCTTGGTTAGAAGCCACTGTCTTGCACCACGTGGTACTAGGAATTTGCAATTTTTCAGTCCGCATACCAGCGCGCGTATCTCGGAGACTGCCTCCGGTACATATCCAGTTTTCGCATATTCTGTAGCCCTATTCCAGTGCTTTCGAATGGTACCAGTTTTGTGCAGCTCAGGGGGGGCGAACAAAAATGTACTAAGAAAAACCGCACCCCTCTCGCGCGAAGCACGATCGAACCGCCCGTACAAAACGGCTTCTGTAGGCCAAGCGGTAAGCGCCTGAAACTTGAGACGTGGGATGTGAATAGCAGAGGTATAGGCCTATAAAACCGCTGGCAAACCAGGCGCGTCCAGCTGCTGACTTCGTGGTACTAGGTCTTGCAAACACACCGGAAGCTATAGTGCCGTTAATTAAACGCTGGAATTTTCTTACGTATACACTTTCCGTTTCTTCAATAATTGTCCGTATACTGCCATCTGCGGTACGACTGAGGATGTGATCTGTACAGTGCCTTTCACAACTATTCATCAGTTGTCACTGGTTTGCTGTGACCTCCTGCTGGGTACAGCAATTCTATACTCTCCTGAAAGCATGTTTATGCATATAATTGGCAAAGTAATATTTGTGATTCCTGCATGGGAAATTGGGCCTTAGCTACTTGGAAAACTATGTTTACACTATAATTATAATAATAATTATTATGTTATAGGTAGATCAAAATTTGGTACATGTAGCATGCAATCAGCCATGCATGCAAGCACACTTAGAAATAACCCAAAATCGTTAAGTTACATCTGGGGGTCTCATAACGCAAAGTATGTATGACTTCAACAAACACTGTCTTCCTTTGCAAATGGGTGTGACTGTGCAGCTGGAGAACTTCCTGGTCCCATGTTCGCTATATAGCTAGCCTCCACCCATGCCGCTTTTTGTCTATACGTAGGCATGTGTATGCTAATTTTAAGCAATACTGCATGCATATAAGGGGAAATAATTATAGTAGGCATGCCACCAACATGTGTCCTGTTCTGTGTATACATTACCATGCATGTACATGCACTCCAAGGCGAATCCTGACTGTTATGCGGGAAATTATATTCTACAGGTTTCCAGCATCGATCTCCTGAAAGGTGGTCACAGCAATTTTCATTTCAAAGCTCTTTGGAGGGGTAGGAGCATTAACAATCTCACTGAACTGTGACAGTACCGAAAATGCAATTTCCAGCATTTCCATAAAATGACAGAGTGCACGTGCATGTTGTGAGCTTGAACTTGAATTACGGCTCTAGCTTAGCCTCGAACCCAGCCGTCCCAGCTTTTTTTCCGCTTGCAAGCGAAAAAAAGCTGGGACGGCTGGGTTCGAGGCTAGCTCTAGCTATAATTATCCATGTAGGGATAGCAGGTTGATGTATACAGTTTGAAACTAAGCATGCAAGATATCAATCAATACTTTACTTTTACTGCTGTGTGTGCGTAACGGACGTGGCGTGCACTAATGACACTCGAATGCGCGAGAAGACCGTGACGTCATCATTTGTTCATAGCTAATTAGTACTTTGACCGCTGCATGCGTTGGGATGACTTCGACCGCTAGCGCTGGGTGCGTTGGGATGCTCTGACAGCCGACGGTATTATCATGATGGCCTCTTCGAGCGCGCTCTATTGCGAAGGTTAGTGGCTGTATAGTCCTGTAAGTGCAAACCATGCACAGCTGTAACTGCTACACTACAGACAAACTACGACGGTGTGCATTAAGTGGAGTCAGTTCCATTCGCCTACATGTGCTGATGTCGGTATGGTTTTGTAATTGTTTGCAGTCTCTCCTTTGAGTTACTGCCTCCACATGGCTCAGGTAGAAAAGCTGTCAAACTCTCGATCAGGCTACTGCCACTGGCAGATGCTCCACATTCCATATGATAGCTATACTACATGGACATTACATAATACATGTCTGCTTTGGCCAAAATGTAGTGTGCACGCATACTATATACTTACCCCCCACTGTGATGAGTCAATTTTCAACACTGACATGTGGCTTAGTCAAAAGCACTGCTTCATTGACAGAAGATGCTATACTGTTCCATGCAAATCACATAGAGGTCACAGTTTTCACTTCTATCTTTACAGAGTGAGTGAGTTGAACACACACAAGTACTTGCGCGAGCGAAGCGAGCGCAAGTACTTGTATAATTATGTACATATGTCTATCATGGCAACAGATTTACAGCAATGCTACAAACTTGCATGGATTGAGGCTGACCATCAAAATTTGTTGCTGAACAGTTTAGCTATACAGCTAGCCATATGCATGGAAGTGGTTGAAGGTAAAAAATTCATTATTAATTACACCAATATACATACTATGAAATCTAAATGTACAAGGAGTCGACATATTGGTTAAAAGCTATAAGTATACGAAGAGTGTAGCACGGCTCTAGGTACAAGCAGACTAACTAGTAGCCAGCAGCTGATGCGAATTCAGTTTATAGTAGATGCCCCCAAGGGCAATCAACTCCGCATGTGTACCCATCTCCACCACTCTCCCCTCGTGTATCACTGCAATGCAGTCGGCGTTATAAACGGTAGAAAGACGGTGGGCAATCACTATGCACGTACGTCCGACGCGGGCCTTATCGAGTGCCGCCTGTACGACCTTCTCGCTCTCTGCGTCTAAGGCAGAAGTGGCCTCGTCCAGCATCAAGACTTTGGGGTCTCTCACCAGGGCTCGGGCTATGGCAATTCGCTGCTTCTGCCCTCCACTCAGCTGGGTTCCCTTTCCTCCCACGTTTGTGTAGTAGCCCTGAGGGAAGAGAATTACACCATTCATCTCTATCCGCGCTACGGATACTTATATACCGTAGATTGGGACATTTTCTATCATTAATAAATTTTCGTTGGCACCCTACAACGAACGAAAATTAGAAAACGGTGAATGCTGATCAATAAAGCTACACCTATACTTGCTACCAAAGCGACGAAAATAGAATAATGCAAAAATTCAACAGACTATTTTTATGAGCAAAAACGTTCGGATATATGATCGTGGCTCTTTTCCAGTGTAAAATTGATAGCTATACATGTATAGTTTGTTTTTCATGCAGCCTGGGAAAGGGGCTAGATGATTTGTTGCTAGATTTGTGCACACTGATGTGAGTGTGATAAGGAAGCGAACAAAACACAAGTGGAGATTGCCTAGCCTGTTTGTTGCAAGTATCTGATGCCCTTATAAGGTACATGTACAGATCGCATTAGACCTGCCTAACTAGAAGCAAAGCTCAGACTAAAAAAAATATCCATGCAGCAAGTGTTAGTAGTGCTAACTGCACTGTGCTAGTAGAACCAGACTTCTGCTGTTCAATGGGTCAAACCCTATGCACATATATACAAGTATCTGATGCCCTTATAAGGTACATGTACAGATCGCATCAGACCTGCCTAACTAGAAGCAAAGCTAAAAATATCTATGCAGCAAGACTGCACTGTGCAAGTAGTGCCAAATTTCTACTGTTCAATGGGTCAAACCCTATGCGCCTATATACACGTGTGGGCTACAGCAGTACTAGTACTATTCAAAATGTATGACTATAGAGTAACATAAATTTCTCATTCTGCGAGCTCTCTTTTCTCTCGTGACTATCCATTCACTAAGAGCCAAACTTTGCCCATCCACCTTAGTTTGCCACCAAGCTGTCCCTAACACTGTACCTGGGGGAGGGACTCAATGAATTGGTGGATATTTGCTGCCTCGGCCGCAGCTAGTACTTCCTGGCTAGATGATTTGTTGCTAGATTTGTGCACACTGATGTGAGTGTGATAGGGAAGTGAACAAAACACAAGTGGAGATTGCCTAGCCTGAAGTATCTGATGTCCTTATAAGGTGCAGATCGCATCAGACCTGCCTAACTAGAAGCAAAGCTAAAAAATATCTATGCAGCAAGTGCTAGTAGTGCCAAATTTCTACTGTTCAATGGGTCAAACCCCATGTTTGACTATAGAGAAACATAAATTTCTCATTCTGCGAGCTCTCTTTTCTCTCGTGACTATCCATTCACTAAGAGCCAAACTTTGCCCATCCACCTTAGTTTGCCACCAAGCTGTCCCTAACACTGTACCTGGGGGAGGGACTCAATGAATTGGTGGATATTTGCTGCCTCGGCCGCAGCCAGTACTTCCTCGTCTGAAACCTCCCTGAAGTTGGCCCCGTAGCGGATGTTTGCTGCGATGGTGGTGTCAAACAGAACGGGCTCTTGGAACACGATGCCAAGTTGGGAGCGTAGCCAGCGTATGTTTAGGCTCTTGATGTCGATGGAATCCAGTGATAGCAGCCCATGCTGTATAACAGGGACAATTGGCACTATTATTCAACTCTTTGGTAGGATATTTTATACCAAAAAAGTGTCCTGTATGTAATCTCTATAAACATAACAAGTGTTATGGAGAATGGAGAACACCCTTCAATGTGTTGCCTATGAAAGCCTTATACAAGGGGCCTGGCCTAAGGTGAGTGTTTTTCATCACCAAGTCTCATGCTACATGTACATGTAGCATCAGCAACTGCAAAAAGAGTCTATTCATACATACATGTAAACTTTTTTGGGATCTGATGAAAAATCATTCACACACAAAACTATCACTGCTTGGAATGAGATGGAATGGCAGTGTGAGCAGCCTACAAACTCTCTGTTTCCAAGCTAGAAGTCCTGCACAGTATTGAAATTCCAGGCACATCCACCCACCCACCCACACACACACACACACACACACACACACACACACACACACACACGTATACAATGCACACGATTGAATATCAATCCCACATCACTAGGAATTTCGTGGCCACAGTCATGCTTGCTGGTTCTCACCACTCAATCTTAGACAATGGTGCGCATAATATGCTTTGATCTTTAATTTAATGAGGTCTTTAATCACTAAGACACCTTATCAAAAATTTGTATTTCATATAAAGAAATTGAAAGCTGGAAACCACAGTCTAAGTTAGTTAGTGACCTCCGGCAGGTATCTTAGCTGTTTAGAGACCTTCGGGATGCACCTATAATCGCCTCGGGCTTCGCTAAGATACCTGCCTGAGGTCACTAACCTCACCTGTGGGTCATAGAACCGCTCTATGAGAGAGACAACGGTGCTCTTGCCACACCCACTAGCCCCAACTAGGGCCAGAGTCTGGCCAGGGCGCACACGGAGGCTCAGTCCCTGGAGTACACGCACAGAGGGGCGAGCGGGATAGCTGAACTCCGCATCTGTGATGGCTAGCTCGCCAGTTGGATTGAGCTTGGGAGGGAGGAGGATGGGAAGAGAATAATTATATATCCATATATTATATATATGTACAACAAATGACAAGCCCAGGATTCTTTCAGGTTAAACACTCAAAAGCTATTATTCAGAGATTCTCTTGGTTGGCTAGTAGAATTCATTGCAAAGTTTCTTCAATTCCAACCCGAAGTTCAGCAGAAGTTCTTTAATTGCCGATGTTTCGACTACAGTGTTGTAGTATTCTTCATGGCAAGTCGGGTTGGAATTGAAGAAACTTTGCAATGAACCCAAAAGCTATCCTCAGCAGCCTGTATATGAGTGTTCGGATAACAATCAAATGTGAGTCATCTTGGAAAACTAAATTAAGTGGGGGGGGGGGGGGGGAGGGAGCAGCGAATGAGGCTGGCTAGACTCACAATCTCTGTCCCTTCCTCAGAGTAGTTGTCGATGACTGGCTGGCGGTGTAGAAGGGCAAAGATTCTCTGGGCCGAGAGCTTGGCCTTGGCGTAACTGGGGGCAAAGGCTCCCGCCTGTCCGATAGCCAGGGCACCAAATATCAGGGCGATGAAGACCTAGATGGGAAAGTAAAGGTGGGCAGGAGCACAAGAAAAATGTTAAAGGCCCAGCTGTAGAGTATGTTTAGTCAACCTTCTTAATTAAGCCCAGTTTACACGAATGAACCGGATTACACTAAACCGGATTGGAATCCAGATTAGCGCTTGTCCACACGCATGCTGCGAGGCCAGATTAACCTATTACTGTATCCGCTGCCTAATCCACTTCTAAACCGCTTCAGCTGTTTACACACGCACTATTCGCGCCTAATCCGGACTCAATCTGAGTTCAACCCACATCCTGGTGTGGGTTACGTAACCCAGTTTCCAAACCAAATAATTAACGCGTTTACACGTATCTGGTTCAGTTTAAACTGGTTTAAACGCCTAGTGTAAACGGGGCTTTAGTGCAGAGTCTGCATGCTTATGCAAATATTTACACAACTTTCACACAAGTAACTGTAGCTTAGAGGTGGCCTCGTTCCCAGGCCTCTGCACAGCTTAAAATTGTTGCTTGCAGTACAAAAAGAGCCTGGGAACGAGGCTAGCCTAGAGGTTAGTGAGAAAAATCTGTTGGGGAGCATACACATGTATACGAGGGTACAGGTCCCACAGAAGCCTCAACTCTCTGCGATTCTTTTACAAACTTTTCCCCTAGCTTTTTACTTGTGCTAAATAGTAAATACATATGCTCCCCACAATAAAAGGGTTCCTTGATCTTGATCTTGAGTTTCCAGTGATGTAAATAAGTACTCTGCTGTATAATTTCAAAAGTCACTACAGAATGCACTATAGAATGCATAAATAGTGACCCTAATTAGAGCCTCTGCCTTTCTTGGTCTACAATACCTTGAAGAGCTCCTCGAATCTCAGATAAAGGAGGTGGTTGACTGGCCGTGTGATCAGGTAGGCTCCAAATCTGAATGTCACCACGTAGCCAACAAACAAAATCGCTTGGGAGAAGCCATATGCTAGTCCAGAGACAGAAGAGCTGAACAGTAATGACTTGCGTACGGTGTACAGGCAACTGTGCTGGGAATCAAACAAACCATGTCTGTGTGTATGCGTGTGGGCATGTGTATACAGAACACTGTAATCACACACAACTGAATATTATCAGAATTAGTAGTTATTGCTACTCACATGACCTTCGACGAATCAGAAGTCTCAAAATCGATCACATGACAGTGAATTAAATAGCTTAATGCACACGTAAGCACAATTTCTAAATAAAGCCCAACAGAACTGTGGCTGTCTCAGGTCAGTGAAAGAAATAGATACTTTAAATGCCATTATGGGATTAAATTTTCGGCTCATGCATTAACTGCCTCAACTGTTACATATTGTCCTCGCACACTAATTAAATCCCGTAATCACTGCAATTTGGTGTTTAAATATCTTAATTTTGTGGCCAAGAAGCAATGTTCCCAGGCTCCACTTGGCAGATTTTTTCCATACAAATGTAAAAAAAAATGTTTTTCGTACTGCAAGCAACAAAAGCTGGAAACGTATCTTCGGCTGATAGCGCTGCAACTGTTCGCATGTTGTCAATAGAGTCCACTGCAATCTGGAATTTAAACAGGGAACAAGAACTTCTTTTACCAAATTCAGTTTCAGAATACATCATAGAGCAGGGACTTCCCCCCCCCCCCCACTAACAAGCCCCCTTCCTCCCCTCCCTCTCTCTCTCCCCTCCCTCCCCCCCTCCCTCCCTCCCTCCCTCCCCCTCCCTCCCTCCCTCTCCCTCTCCCTCTCCCTCTCCCTCCCTCCCTCCCTCCAAGTGAACATACTAGTACATGTGCATTGTCACTTAAGAATGGTCCATCATTGTCAGGTAAGAATGGTCAGTTATGTCCATTACATCTCTCTCTCTCTCTCTCTTTATCCCTCCCTCCCTCCCTCCCTCCCTTCCTTCCTCTCTCTTCTCTCTCTCTCTCTCTCTCACACACACACACACACACGCACCCGCACACACCCTCTCCCAAAACTTCTTATTTGAAACTTCTCACTCCATCTGCTACACTTACCAACTCAACAAAGCAACAACAAATCATTAACAATGACATAACTATGACATCACCTTTCCAGCATCTTCCACTGCTTTCTTGTAGCTGGAGGCGAAGCCAGTTAGGACCTTCAGCTGCAGAAACCCTGCAAACACGACAAAGGGGACGAGCCCGAGCACAGCCAGGCTCAGCACCCAGGAGGCCGTGAAGGCAATGATCAAAGCCACTACCAGGCCGACCAAGGTTTCAAAGAGGGTGCCCAGATGTGCGCCAGTGGCCTGGGACGGTACACGTGTGTGTGTGTGTGTGTGTGTGTGTGTGTGTGTGTGTGTGTGTGTGTGTGTGTGTGTGTGTGTGTGTGTGAGAGAGAGACAGTGTGTGCAGGTGTGTACGTGTGTGCATATGTGTGCATGATATGCACGTGCATGTGTGTGTGTACATGTGTGTGTGTTTGTGCAGATGTGTGTTGAGTGACAATACAGCAGCCAAACAGCAACCTCAAACTCTGCACCCACATTGGGAGGCTTCACACACCAATCAACAAAAGTGGTCCTCAAAACTTTAACTATAGATCCAATTATAACTCACCCCCTGCACTTGTCCCGCATCGTTGGCTAGCTGGGCTGTGAGAGTCCCCGTGGAGTGTCTCTCGTCGTCGAACCACGCCACCTCCTGTCGCAGGAGGGCCCGGAAGGCATTGGAGCGGAGACGGCAGGTCAGGATCTCGCCAGTCACGGTGAAACAGAACACCTGCAGGGGAGTGACATCATGCAGTGTCATAGCATGCCTGCAGAGGCCGCCTTGTGAGTGCACATATTGCCATTGTCTGGGAATGAATGGATGCTCTCTCTCTCTCCCCCCCCCCCCCCCCTCCCCCTCTCCAGTCGTGACTTTCCCTGTACCGAGGAGGCTGAGGCGGAGGGGATCACGCAAGAGCAGTGTGACGTGGCGTACGCCTACCGACACTCTCTGGACTTTACTGCTGACCCGTCTCTGTTCCAAGCCATGGTAAACAGTTCCACGGTCTCGGCGAGCACCGACAGTCCCGAGTCCATGCTGGAAGCCATGTTGCAGGCGGCAGTGTGTGAGGTGAGTTACATGCATGTGATAGTCATGTGATTGTCATGTGATTGTCATGTGATGGCAATTGAGGCAGAGTAGTGTGACATCATGTGATGGTCATATGATTGTCATGTGATGGCAATTGAGGCAGAGTAGTGTGACATCATGTGATGGTCATATGATTGTCATGTGATGGCAATTGAGGCAGAGTAGTGTGACATGTGATGGTCATATGATTGTCATGTGATGGCAATTGAGGCAGAGTAGTATGACATCATGTGATGGTCATATGATTGTCATGTGATGGCAATTGAGGCAGAGTACTGTTATTGCCAGTCACGGAGAAACAGAACACCGTAGCCAGGGTTCTGCCTAGGAGACGTTGAGTGGTGGTCAAAATGCAATCTCCAAGACACTTCTATTAGCTAAACAGACTTTCTCCCATATTAAAAATACTGTAAATAGAGTTAAACATTAGCTGAGTGGTGGTCAAAAAGACTGAGTGGTGGTTAGACCCGACCAGTGTGGGCAGAACCCTGCCTGCAGCGAAGCGACATCATGCAGTGTCATTGCATGCCTTGTGACAGGCGGCAGTGTGTGAGGTGAGTTACATGCATGTGATAGTCATGTGATTGTCGTGTGATGGCAATTGAGGCAGAGTAGTGTGACATCATGTCGACATCATGCAGTGTCATAGCATGCCTTGTGACATTCTATGTATTGCCATTTCAATTATCCCAACTTTCACTAACACCCATACTGTTGTTATATTATCTACAGATCTCCAAGTGTGTAGGAGTACTATAATTGCTTGAGGAACAGGCATATATAGAATTCCCAAGTACTGCAGGAAACATGCTTCTTGAACTTTCCAAAGTTCAGGAAAAGGAAAGTATGAACTTTTCCTCAATTCCTTTAGAGAATGTCATAGGTACATGTAGTTTCCTGTAAACCCTTAATTCCATGCTTTCTGTCAACCTACCGCTGTTCATTTTCCTCCGATAATAAATAATTGTTACTCACTTTAAAAAACTGAGCAACTGCCGAAATGACTCCCAACATGACGAAAAGCCCCGCCCATAAGTGTGTCTCTCCGAGCACCCTCTCTGACGGTAGAGTGAACACCACCAGGACTTCACCAAAGAAGAGTGCGAAAGAGGGGAAGATGGCACCCTAGGGAGGGAGGAAGAGAGAGAAAGAGAGAAAAATAGAGAGAGAGAGAGAGAGAGAGAGAGAGAGAGAGAGAGGAAGAAAGATTGAGTGATCGAAATTCAGTGAGTGATGCTAGCTAGCAATCATGCATAAACAACTTTCACAAGGCAATTTATACCACAACAACACACATACGTGATTTTAAAACATAATTTGGTTCTTCTGAATATTAATGTTAGCAACTACAAATTGATGTCTCATTAATGTTACTATACTATATACCTATGCATTCCCAGACCTTCCCCAAAGTTTAGTTCATTCCAGGCGTCCCCCAACTTCCACCACCGGAAGCAACACACTGTGCTCACCTGTACAGTGGCTCCCACGAGGCCCAAGGTAATGATGATAAACACACTGTGCTGACCTGTACAGTGGCTCCCACAAGGCCCAAGGTAATGATGATAAACACACTGTGCTGACCTGTACAGTGGCTCCCACAAGGCCCAAGGTAATGATGATAAACACACTGTGCTGACCTGTACAGTGGCTCCCACGAGGCCCAAGGTAATGATGATAAACACACTGTGCTGACCTGTACAGTGGCTCCCACAAGGCCCAAGGTAATGATGATAAACACACTGTGCTGACCTGTACAGTGGCTCCCACAAGGCCCAAGGTAATGATGATAAACACACTGTGCTGACCTGTACAGTGGCTCCCACAAGGCCCAAGGTAATGATGATAAACACACTGTGCTGACCTGTACAGTGGCTCCCACGAGGCCCAAGGTAATGATGATAAACACACTGTGCTGACCTGTACAGTGGCTCCCACGAGGCCCAAGGTAATGATGATAAACACACTGTGCTGACCTGTACAGTGGCTCCCACGAGGCCCAAGGTAATGATGATAAACACACTGTGCTGACCTGTACAGTGGCTCCCACGAGGCCCAAGGTAATGATGATAAACACACTGTGCTGACCTGTACAGTGGCTCCCACGAGGCCCAAGGTAATGATGATAAACTCCCACCAGTGCTTCAGATTGAGTTGCAAGATTTCGATCCACGGCACGTCGGGGAGTTCCTTATCCCATAGTTCCTGCTGTTTGGCCGACACTCTCTTCTTTTGCTTCTTCTCGGCAGTTTCTTCCAACTTATCCGTCTTGCTTGGCACATCTGCAGAGAGAATGCAACAAGATCTATGATGAGTGTCATCAGTGTTCTCATGCAATAGGGGGTACGCACCTACTAGTGAACTAATTACATCACTCTGACATCATTATTAAGTCATTCTAAAAACCAACATGATGCTGAATCAGTGTGATACTGCTTTATCTATACCTCATCTCATCACCTCATCTACATGTATAGTCTTTAAAACATTCAATCTCTGAAAATAAGGTGGTACAGTAGGTATACATTTAGGTCATATAGGGGGGTACATTATCACGATGGGGGGGGGGGGGTACAGTGTCACCATAGCAACATAGAGAGAACTCTGTACAGTGTCACCCGTTAGATCCCGCTTACAATGATGCTCGAGAGAATGTGCCGAGGAAATCTGAGCCATTGCGTTCCAGCCCTGACCAACACCAGTCTAATTAACTAGCTCAAATGAACCGGCTGCGCTATAAACATAGTGATCAATGGGAGACGTGCTTATATTACTGAACAGAGTATCTAGGAACACAACTTTTACAATTAGCAACCTATTATAAGGGGGAGGGGAGGGGAGGGGAGGGGAGGGGAGGGGAGGGGAGGGGAGGGGAGGGGAGGGGAGGGGAGGGGAGGGGAGGGGAGGGGAGGGGAGGGGAGGGGAGGGGAGGGGAGGGGAGGGAGGGGAGGGGAGGGGAGGGGAGGGGAGGGGAGGGGAGGGGAGGGGAGGGGAGGGGAGGGGAGGGGAGGGGAGGGGAAGGGAGGGGAGGGGAGGGGAGAGGAGGGGACCATAGTTGGTTACTCACTGTACGGGCATTACATTAAGTTGCTAGAGGTAACAGCTGCATTAGGTACACAAAGGGAAAGTTTCCACTAGTGAATCTGTGCCTGCCATAAGCACACATCCTCACCGTGGTCTTCGGGAGTGGGTGATGACTCTGCGTGCTTCGCCCACCCACCTCCGACTGAAGGCTTACGCCTGGGTGATAGGATTGCATTGTCAAAATCAGGCTGCATCTGTAACAAAGAACAAAGAGAGGAGAATTCATGAATATACCAACAGCAGGTAAGGAAGGAAAAGGGAGGGGAAGGGAGGGGGGGAGGGTGGAAGAGAGGAGGGGTCATGTAGGATATCCGACTCCCGGAAGAGGGTGTGGTCTTAGGGTAGGGTTAGGGCTAGGGTAGGGTTATGGCCAGGGCTAGGGAATGCAGCTACATGACAAGTACACTATACAAAAGAGGCTTCTGTATATGCAGTGGCTATTTATCCAGGTGTGACTACACTGCCATGTGTATGAGTAGACTGTGTGTGTACCATAAGCACTGTGCATGGGTGAGTCCAGATGCCGATGTAATGAATCATGACCTGGGAGTGGTGAGATGGTCAGGAGCCAGCTATCCTGTTAGAAATAACTCAGAACCGCTCAAAGCAATGCTCCTTGGAGAAGCTACGAAAGAGTGAATGGTCTTTCAGAGATCAGGGTTCTACCTAGGAGACGTTGAGTAGTGGTCAAAATTCAATCTCCGAGACACTTCTTTGGCTAAACTGACTTTCTCCCATATAAAAATACTGTAGATAGAGTTAAACATTAGCTGAGTGGTGTTCAAAAAAGATGAGTGGTGGTTAGACCCGACCACTGCCGACCAGTGTGGGCAGAACCCTGAGAGATTGATGTCTCTATCTGCAACATATTATCAAGGATTAGCCATGGCTGCTTGAATGGATAGGCTGCTTAAAAGTCACATTTGCTTTGCTTAAATGTACTATTAGTACATTTGAGCAAAGCAAATGTGACTTTCTATCTGTTTCTAGTGGGTAATAGCATCTGAATAGTACTCAGGTCTTCCCTCATTAAAAAAAACACTGTATGGGAAGAAAATGCCTGTAAGCTGGATTATAAGGTAGCATTGATTTAGAATGGCTTTTAGATTTAGTTTTAGCGAAAGATAAAGAATGTAAGTTATTTTTAGCTCAGTTAGCCAAAAAATGGTTACTATCAGTTTTAGTAAACCATAACTGAAGGGGTTGATTTTAGTGAAGTTTAGCTATAGTTTTTCATCACCCTTGAAGTTTTTACTCAGTTCAATAGATCTGCATTTGTTGCTACTACCGCTAAAACACTTATTGTTAAAACAACACTACTATCTTATTGCTACTCACGCGTCTAAAGTCTCAAAATCAATCACAGACAGTGAATCAAATCGCTTAATGCACACTTAAGCATGCATTATCTTAATAGCGCGTACTTTCTAAATAACGCCCAACAGAACTGTGGCTGTCTCAGGTACGAGCAATAAACACTAGTTTGCAGTGATTACATTTAATTTGTGCGCGAGGACAATGAAGTAACCGTTGAGGGCGGATAATGCACAAGTCGAAATCTCGTAATCACTGCAAACTGGTGTTTAAATACTACCTATATCCATGCTTGTGTACCTGTGCTGTGACCAGATCATGGTAGAGTCCTTTCCTGGCCAGAAGCTGAGAGTGTGTTCCGGTCTCCACCACTCTCCCGTCAGCCATAGCCACGATCATGTCCGCATTCTGAACCGTCGACAGCCGGTGGGCGATCACGACCGTGGTGCGACCCTCCCTTGCCCGGTCCAGCGCTGCTTGAACTATGGCTTCACTCGCAGAGTCCAGCGCAGACGTGGCTTCGTCCAGGAGAAGTATCTTGGGGTCACGAACCAGGGCTCGGGCGATGGCTATGCGCTGTTTCTGGCCACCACTGAGCTGGGTGCCCCTCTCACCTAGAGAGTTCGTTAAATACGTAAATTGGCACTCCACAATTAATTCTCATTTGAGCTTTGCCCAAATGTCAGTTAACACATAGCATGTTCCCTGCATGTGATCAGCTGATGCCACATGCTCAGCTGATGCCCTGGTGATAGAGATTTCACATGGGGTTGGCTTCAACCCATTCAGCTTGAATAGCTGTCTGCCTTTGTCTTGCTGCTTTTGCATTCCCTATGTGCTAGCTAGACGGTTCAAACTTTGCATTCCCTACGTGCTAGCTAGACGGTTCAACCTTTGCAATATCTGTTGCCCACCCACCCTCCCACAAACAGTTTTTGACTGTTTTTCTCTTTCTTTTTTTTCTTGGCAAGGTTTCTTTTTTTGTAGTTGGCAGGCCTGCTGCCGGGGGCGCTAAAAGCTCGAAAGACCAATTTTGCCATCCACAGTGCTCTGTGTTGCTATGCAAAGCCAAGCTGCTCTATGCTACAATCATGCACATGCAAATGCCTAATGCTAATGGCTTGTTTCTTGCTAGGCCGCTGCTCACAAATATGCTAACTCTGCAAATGCCCAAAGCCCAATGCAATGCCATCTATAGTCTCGTGCCCAGCCCCACGTTAGGAAGGTGGGTCTGGCTCCCCGCATATTCAAAGTTGGGGCAGCATTACGTCAGCGGTCCCAGATCTGGACCGGCAATCTGATTGGTTACTTATAGTATTACATCACTAAACGGTTGTAGTATCCGGATATCTACACGAATGGCCACGTGGACACTTTCCATTTGGTGATGTAATATGATGTAACGCTAACCCAAATTTGAATATACGGGGAGCCAGACCCACTTTCTAACGTGGGGCTGGGCACGAGACTATGCCATCTACTGCCAATGCCCAATTTTAAATACAGGCTTAATATTTACCCTGGCTGCAGGTTCTGCCCCATTTATCCTCCAAAATATGCTGTGATTACATGCCCAATGTGTTAATAGGTGGAATGTTTATATAAGAGCCTTAGGCCTTAAAAAGAAAGAAAAACTTCCAAGGTGAACTAAAAATACATTGTAGGTCAGCAAAAAAAATTACTAGATGACTGCAATGGTAATTTGATGTAGCCTTGTACATTGTATATGAAAGCTATCACAGGGCCTGGGATCTAAAGTCATGTGTACAGGCCAAAAGATAGAGAGGTAGTAGAGAGGTAATTATGAGTATGGGTGTTACACTTGCAATTCTCAGATAACAAAATTAATGAGGTAGCGAATCTACACGTGATATTTGGGTTACCTGAAAATTGTCTACTACATGTAGTTCATGCACAGTTTATTAGCATTCATCCAGGAGGAAAGGATTGTAATGGCTACATAGTGTTCCCATTTCCCTTGCATCGTGACTCACCCACAAGTGTTTCATAGCCCAATGGTAGTCGGGAGATAAATTCGTGGGCATTGGCCTTCTGCGCTGCCCTCTCAATGTCTTCTGCTGTAGCAGCTTGGAATCCAAAGCGGATGTTATCTGCTATGGTGGTGTCGAAAAGCACCGGTTCTTGGCTCACCACACCAATGTGCTCTCTCAACCAGCGGAGATTCAGTTGACGAATGTCATGCCCTCCGATTAGAATCTGGGAGGGAAGGAGGGAGGGAGGGAGGGAGGGAGGGAGGGAGGGAGGGAGGGAGGGAGGGAGGGAGGGAGGGAGGGAGGGAGGGAGGGAGGGAGGAAGGAAGGAAGAAAGGAAGGAAGGGAGGGAGGGAGAAGAGGGCAAGGGGAGGAGAAATGAGGGGAAGGGAAGGGTGGGGAAGGGGAAGAAGAAGAAAGGGAGAGGGGAAATGAGGTGGAGGTAGGGAAAGGAGCAAGAAGGAAAGTGGAGTTGGGGAGGGAGAAGGAGAAGGGGTAAGGAAAAGAGAGGGAGGGGGAGGAAGGGGAAAGAAGGGAGGTGGAGGAAGGGGAAGGGAGGTGGAGTGTGAAGGAGAATGGAGGGGAAGGAGAAAAGAGGGAGGGCGAGGAAGGGGAAGGAGAAGGGAGGGAGTGGTTCACATAAGGAAGGAAAGAGAGAAGTATTTGAGTAACAGATGAAAGGACATATTATCCCAAATTGTACACATTTTATAAGAAAGGTTAAAAGTACAGTTGCTAGCAACGTAGTATATCGAGCTAGACCCTCCTTCAAGCAAAGCTGTGCGTGAAGGAGGGTCTAGCTCGATAGACTACTAGCAACGTGCATGGCTTCGAACCCTCCCTCCTCACCTGTCCTGCGCTGACGTCATAGAACCGGAGCAGCAACTGCACAGCAGTGCTCTTGCCACACCCACTGTGACCCACCAAGGCCACCGTCTGACCTGCGCCAACGTAAACATCAAACCCTTGCAGCACCTTGGTATAACCATGGGGAGAAAATGATATTTTCAGTTTCGGAATTGAGACATGGCTGACAATATCTAGTACACTTAAGTTACAGCAGTTTACATACATGTTAATCTTGCAACAGCAAATCAAGAGAAGCTTTAAAACCATGGCTAGGGTAATTGGTTTGATTCAAAAAGTGTCCACTTCCTTCAGAAGGGAGGATTCAAAGCCTAATTAATGAATCGCTCACTCACTCATTACCTCCCACACATAAACTCACAGGCACGGTGGGTCGAGTAGGATAAGAAAAAGTAACATCTTTGAAATCGATAGTACTGTTAAACATTTCAGGAACTTCTCCCTGGGATGAACTGGAGTCGATGGGAGGGACCTGCAAGGCCGAAATATCAGAGCTAAAAATAAGGTTTTGGTTTGGCTGGCCAAGCTGAAATTTTGATTGGCCATCTGTACAATTATGGTTGAATTTTTGGGTGGTCATTGTAGAAAATTGCATAGAAAATGGCCAGTGGCCAGCTGCTATTTTGAGCTCTGGAATATAGACAGGGAAGCAACGCATGTTACACGCATACCTCTTTCCCAGCACAAATTTGTATTACTCTGTGTTAAACACCTAATATAAAAAAACAAATTGAATTATACGTGGCAGTCCCGAGTGGATAATTCGATCGCACACTTCGATTGCGTCTCTCTATTTGAAACACAATATCTCTGGACTTGTATTAAGGGTGGGGTTCAAACAAGCTCAGTGTTTGCAGCAACTATCGAACATTAGATATGATGCTTCCAACGCAGTGATGTGATTGAATTACACGATGGACATTTTCTACCCGGGACTATAGGTTTACACCTCACAAGAGACATAAACCATGAACTGAACTTTCGTGCAGCCTAATAAAGCGAGAGCCTAGGAACACGACTAAGGGTGGTCCCAGCTTCAGACTTACTAAACTCAGCAGAACAAACATGTGAATACCTTTTACGTGTAGGTAAGCTTCTAATTGATCGCTTTACTGCACGGTATCACATGGTGGGCAGGTGCTGTGCACTATGCATGTTGTCTAGGTGCAAAGCCGGAAAGTAAGAGATTGACTGCATGGTATCCCAGCACAGCTGTTAATATGGGATTTGGATACTTACATGTACATTAGAGTAAGGTATGCCACTGTGTACCAGCATACTTCCAGCTTCGTATGTGACCTGTACTGATAGCTCAATAGCTAGGTTGAGGAAATGTGATGGATTTTTACCAGCCGGAGCGCGCGCAAGCGCGCGAACGGCTGGTCCTAAGATTGCTTTACGTTTTTCGCGTCTGTTTGTTTGTCTGTGCGTCCGCACTTATCACGTGCGCGATATATTACGTCATACGTTACTATGCAACTGCAGCTTTGGAGGTTTGCAGGCCAAGCTACAGCAAATGAAGGTAGTTTAGTGTTGCCTAGATGGCGAAAACTTGGTAGGTAGCCGTAAAGACCCTGGTTTCTTGGCATATAGCTACTAACTGGAGGCGCATGACGAAAATGCTGAGTCAGCACTTTCACTGTACCGCTCTAGGAATATAGTATCTCTGACTTTACAGCTGTAGTTTAATAGCTTGGCCTAAGCTGAGCTGTGTGTATTGTACGGGAAAGGCGTCCGGCTGGTTTTTTAGACATGAAATGTCAGACTTGTCAATGTAAATGTGGAAGATCTCACATTTAGCAACACTGTATTGCTAAATGTGAGATCTTCCACATTTAGCAATACTGTATTGCTAAATGTGGAAGATCTCACATTTAGCAATACTGTATTGCTAAATGTTGCAAATATAAACAACAGAAGCCTCTTCTTTTGAATAGTCTTAAGTTGCACAGTGTGACTTTAAGTTAGAGAGTAAATACTAATAATATTCTTGCGGCTAGCTGGCTCGGATAAAAATACCCCATCATCGCCACACCCAAATCGTAATTCATTACATCAGCAGTTTGCATACAGTACTTACACCGCAGCTCCCCTCAGCCCCACGTATTTCATACTCAGGTGGTGAGATATATACTAAAAAGTATATTCCCAAAAGAGGCTTCTGTTGTTTATATTTGCAATCATGGTCAGTAGCTGTATTGCTAAATCTGAGATATTCCACATTGACATTGAAATCCATCTTATTACCTCAACCTAGCTATAGAGCTATCAGTACAGGTCACATCTTGGTATAGCTCCAGTGACTGGACAGACCACACTGTATACTAAACTGCTGAGAAGTTCTACCCACAGGAAGAAGGAAACAGCAATTTATTTTCTATTTTGAACAACCAGGATATGATCTCTACAGCACATATTCATAACTATTCATATATCAACAGCTGGTTGGTTGGGTCTTCCTTCAATACTGCTAGGTACAGCTAAGTGGCAGGATAACTTATTGAGAAGTTCTACCCACAGGAAGAAGGAAACAGCATTTATTTTCTATTTACAAGGATATGATCTCATTCAAAACTATTCACAGCTGGTGGTTGGGTTTTCCTTCCTTACTGCTGGGTGCAGCTAAGTGACTTGACCTTGCAGAGTCATTTCCTGGCCATGGAAATGGTTTCATGGTGGTATAAATAAGCAGGCTACTTTCCTTGCAAATCAGTTCAGTTTTCTCTTCATTGCCAATTGCTACAAGCAGCCCAGAACATCACTCCAAAAACGTCAAGATGCTGTTCGCTGCACTTCTAATCCTCGTGGCTTCGAGCGATGTCCTATTCACCACTGCCAGTGCCTACAACCAGCGGTACCTGGAGTGCACTACAGTCGGAAGGGAACCATGTTCGTGCACAAGAGAAATTGTACAGTCAGAGCAAACAATCATACGCGAGTTGGCAGACCTTATAGAAAATGCCACGTCGAATGTCGCATGCAATTGCTGCGGCACCCCTCGACCGACACCATGTCCCTTAGAGGAATGCCCGTGCACCACCTTTGAAACGGTCAATCTTCCACTGCCGTGCTGCAGTATCGGAACAGCCGAGAATCCCGCAGACTCCTGCCAGGATCTGGCCGAGACCTGCGCCTCCTGTGCAACCTTTAGATCTGGTCACTACTGGATCCGAAACAACCCATCCGATGGTACCGTTGGTGATGCTGTGCTGGTCTACTGCGATATGGAGGTCCATGAAGATAGGTGCGGCGGCTCAAGGGGGTGGATGAGGGTGGCCAATCTCGACATGAACAATACCCAATGCAACACCTGCCCCTCCCCCTTGATAACAATCTACAACAGCTCTAGGAGATTGTGTACCCGAGTTGAAAACCGCAGGGAGCCAGGCTGTGCTTCTGTACCCTATGGCGTGCAAGGTGTGGAGTACTCTCACGTGTGCGGTAGAGTTATTGGGTACCAACGCGAAGCACCAGATGCCTTCAAGCTCTACAATGAGGCTCAGCTTGAAAATCCTCCGGTCGGTGTGGGCGATGTCACTATTGATGATGAGTACGTCGATGGAGTCAGCATCACCCACGGACAGAGCGGAGATCGCACCCACATTTGGACGTTTGCAGCAGCTAAGAGTGAGAGCCAGAGTCCGAACAGAACCTGTCCCTGCATATCTGGAGCAACACCACCAGGGCCACTGCCACTAGTGCCCCCGTTTGTCGGGAGAGATTTCTCCTGCGATACCGCAAGCCAGCTCACTGACCCAGAAGACCGAATTCACTTCGAGGACCCGCTGTGGGACGGTGCGGGTTGCGGGCCGGATAACACTTGCTGCCAGTTCAACGCTCCTCCCTACTTCAGAAGAGAGATTGAGCCCACCACTGATGACGTAGACGTGAGGTTGTGTGCTTTCTTCCGACTAGGCATGCAATTGGAAGACGGTGTTATCAGGAGACGCGAAGACACGCCTCTTGAAGTTATCGAACTCTACGTTCAGTAGCTACTGACTACTATATAGCCTACCTCAGCTGTTGATAATACAGTATAACCATTATGTACATGTATGTACTGTTGTAATGTTTTACTTATAATTTATTTATGAAATGGTCCCCATTCCAAAACATTTGTTCATGCAATAGTGATTAATTAATGACCACTTTCCAGTGGAAGCTTACCAATAAGCTACACACCAGTTTATGACTAGGATTATGACTAGGTCCCCATTCCAAAACATTAACCCCCCGGGTTTCATACCCTGTCAATGATGTTGTATATGGTGACAGAGGCACCGGCCGATGTCACCAGCTTCTCCAAGTTAGGGATTGCTTTACCGATGGAGAAGGCTGCAATTAGGACAGCAAAGAAGACCTGTGTGTGTGTGTGTGTGTGTGTGTGTGTGTGTGTGTGTGTGTGTGTGTGTGTGTGTGTGTGTGTATGTGTGTGTGTGCGTGCATGTGTGTTGTGTGTGTGTGTGTGTGTGTGTGTGTGTGTGTGTGTGTGTGTGTGTGTGTGTGTGTGTGTGTGTGTATGTATGTTAATGACAACACCGTGGAAGGTCCTTTTTGCATGCATACTTTTCAGTGTTTGATACAGGGGGGCCTGGATTCCCCCCCCCCCCCCCCCCCCCCCCCGGATTTTTACAAATTTCGATGTCATAGTTGCATTAAAACACACGTCAGGTGGGTTGAACACAATCTTGTGGTAGTCAGCTAAGCTGCCAAACCCACGAGATTCAATCTCAGGGCAGCAAAACATTTCTGTGGGGGCATGCCCCCAGACTCTCCTACAAGAACATTTGCTATTTAAAAAAAAAAAAAAAAATTGCCCCTCCCCCAACAAAAAATTCTGTAAAAAACCTGCTACTACAACTCATAGCTCCTAATCCTCAAAACTGAGATTTGTGGGATAATTGACTTGGGACACCTAGGGATGTTCATCTTGCAATTCAGTCTTAGGAAGTTAGTTTTCCTCTGCTAGAGAATATTTAAGATTCTAGAATGTACTGAATGCCATCTTCAGCTCTTCACTTGATACATACATGCATGTATGCTGCTAGTCTAGCTAGCTATCCCCAACTTCTGCCCACCTAGGGATCGCTTGCAGTATCTCGCCGAGATGCTGCAAGCGATCCCAAGGTGGGCAGAAGTTGGAGATAGCTAGCTAGCTAGACTAGTATGCTGCATGTACAGTACAGATACATACATCAGTACAGATACATACATCAGTGCCCTAGCCCGTACTCACAGTCAACACTTCACCAGCCTGGACAATCTCTTTGGAAATTAGCCATGCTCCGAACCTGTGTATGTGTGTGTGTGTGTGTGTGTGTGTGTGTGTGTGTGTGTGTGTGTGTGTGTGTGTGTGTGTATGTGTGTGTGTGTGTGTGTGTGTGTGTGTGTGTGTGTGTGTATGTGTGTGTGTGTGTGTGTGTGTGTGTGTTGTGTGTGTGTGTGTGTGTGTGTGTGTACGTGTTTGTGTGTGTGTGTACGTGTTTGTGGGTGTGCGTGTGTGAGAGAGAGAGTGTGCGTGCATGTGTGTGTGTGAGGCATGTTCTTATGCAATAGGGGGGATGTAGGCCTACATGTACTACCTATCAGACTAAATACCACCATGATTGTGATACTGCTAAAAATATCTCCAGAGAGTTGTGAGAAGAAATATTGGTACTATGTCCTTGTGAGAAGAAATAGTCACGAGGTGGTTCAAATTAAAGTTCAAGTGACTTAATTGGAACACAAAATAATATATATTCATCATGTGTGTAATTGGTACTATGTCCTTGTGAGAAGAAATAGTCACGAGGTGGTTCAAATTAAAGTTCAAGTGACTTAATTGGAACACAAAATAATATATATTCATCATGTGTGTAATTGGTACTATGTCCTTGTGAGAAGAAATAGTCACGAGGTGGTTCAAATTAAAGTTAAAGTGACTTAATTGGCACACAAATATATTCACATCATAAGTGTAATTGGAACTATGTCACTACAGAACAAGATTCATAAGCAACTTACACCAGCTGGACCGTTTCACACTCAGAAGTACATGTAGGGCCATGCATGCATATATAGCTAGTGGAACCCGCTCTTAAAGAATACCCTTGAAATAAGGACACCTCTGTATTAAGGACACATACACATGTATGAAAATATATTATAAACACACAGCCAATTAGCAGTAACACATGACTTTGTACAAATCGCCCAATACACTCTTATTGAGACTCAGCACATTCTAATGTCATATACTCCAGTATGACCATATGT
>CBDBCZ010000017.1:877500-1067500 GCA_965203295.1 Nitrospirales bacterium
TACATGTATTCCCTTTATTTCGCACTAGCCATGCATGTCATTGAATGAAAGAGTACATAAATAAATTTTCCCACCGCCAAGAGAGTAAGAGCATGTACAGTGGAACCCCTCTAATGTGGACACCTTGGGGACCAGTTAAAATGTCCTTTATAGAGGGGTGTCCTCATTTCAGAGGTAAATTTCCATCACGAAAGCATGTTTGGGACACAGCAAAGCGTCCCTAATACAGATGCGTCCTTATTTCAGGGGTGTCCTTTAAGAGGGGTTCCACTGTACTGTTGAGCGGTTCAAGCTGGGCAGAGAAATTGAACTGCACTAAATTATAGTCACAAATAGGGCTTATGCAATGAAAGAGAGCATAAAACAAGTTTGCACACACCTAAAAGAGCGTGCACTCTTGAACAGTTCAAATAGGGCGGAAAAATTGAACTGTAGTCTGACCATAAGACGATTTATGGCAACAGCATACAGTGTTCTAGCAAAAGGGTGGAAGAGTGGTGCTCCACCGCTCTTAAAAATACCATTTTCTTTTGATATGGTCGTAAGAATGTAATTAAAACCACAGCTATGCTTTGATCTCTGAGAAAGCACCGCTCCTTGCGATTGTCTCTGGCTAGAACACTGGTATATATATATATATGTACATGTATAACACCTACAGCTAAGCTCTATACTTTTAATTATGATAGACTACCACTAACCAGATAGAGAGGTGGGGGAAGGGGGGGAGGGGGGGAGGGAGTTTATTATATATGAAGCCACACCCACTGCCCCACCCACTAACCAGATAGAGAGGTGGGGGGAAGGGGGGAGGGGGGGGAGGGAGTTTAGTATATATGCTCTTAAATGAGCATGCAGCCATTAATTGGCCTACGTGAGAAAACAAAAAACTGGGAGCTAGTAGCAACAGAAAACAAGGCTAGACATTCACTATACTATACACTTAAACCAGACCATATGAAGCCCCACCCACTGCCCCACCCACCGCCGTGAGAAAACAAAAAACTGGTAGCTAGTAGAAACAGAAAACAAGGCTAGACATTCACTATACTACACACTTAAACCAGACCATATGAAGCCCCACCCACTGCCCCACCCACCGCCGTGAGAAAACAAAAAGCTGGTAGCTAGTAGAAACAGAAAACAAGGCTAGACATTCACTATAATTACTATACACTTAAACCAGACCATATGAAGCCCCACCCACTGCCCCACCCACTGCTGTGAGAAAAAGCTGGTAGCTAGTAGAAACAGAAAATATACACTATAAACTTAAACCAGATCATATGAAGCCCCACCTACTGCCCCACCCACTGCCGCGAAGAAAAAAAAGCTGGTAGCTACATGTAGTAGAAACAGAAAATATACACTATACTATACACTGAACCAGACCATATGAAGCCACACCCACTGCCCCACCCACCGCCGTGCCTCCTTGTACTCTCCCCCGAAGGCCACCACGGTCCTGATGGAGGACAGCACCTCCTCCGCCACAGCTCCGGCCGAGGCATACTGCTGCTGCTCCCGACTGGCTGCCGCAGCCGTCAGCTGGGGGCGTGTGAGGGTGTGATGGTGTGTGAGTGTGTGTGATAGTGTGTGCGTGTGTGTGAGTGAGTGTGATAGTATGTGTGTGTGTGTGTGTGCGTGTGTGTGCGTGTGTGTGTGTGCGTGCATGTGTGCATGTGCATGCATGTGTGCGTGTGCGTGCATGTGTGTAAGTGAGTGTGCACATGTGATAATGTGTGTGTATGTGTGAAGTGTGTGTATGTGTGATGGTGTGTGTGTGTGTGTGTGTGTGTGTGAAGGTGTGTGTGCACGTGATAGTGTGAGTGTGTGTGAAGGTGTGTGTGTGTGTGTGTAGTGTTTGTGCATGTGATAGTGTGCGTGTGTGAGTGTGTGTGAAGGTGTGTGTGTGTGTGTGATACATACATGTATATACATCAGAGAGTCGGTAGACTCTCTATGTAGGGATGGCACGGACACTCCATATACGTAATATAAAATCAATTCTAACCCTAGCCCCAATCCTAACCCTAGCCTTAAGCCTAACCCTAGCCTTAAGCCTAACCCTAACCCTAAATTGCTATGAAGTTATAAAGTGTGCAGCGCAAATTTACAAATTGCGCCCACACTTACAAAGCTGGGAGATATATGTACATGTGTATGTATCAGTTGCAAACGTGTGTGCATGTGATACATATGTAGCTTATTTTAAAAAAGGAAAATGATTTGTACTGGTGCGTATTGTAGTAAGTTTAGTAACCTCATTCTCACACGCCCAGTCGCACCCCTACATATATAGCAATATACGTCCACAAGATAACGATGACACTAAATATGCCTAAACTACAGTCATGCATATGTGTGTGTGTGATAGCTACAGTCATGCATATGTCACTGATATGTGTGTGTGTGTGGAGGGAAGGAGAGGGGGGCTATCAGGGATTTCCTCCCCGATTTCCTCCCAGACAGACGACCCTGTCATATAAGATGTGCAGCAATATCCTCCAAGGGGCCTCAGAAGCCAAAAGAAGCAACCTCAGCGCAGCACCTGAAGTTCTGTGAAGCTCTTCTGATGTTCTTCTAAAGTTCTTTCACCCGCCTGAAGTTCTTCTTTCCCATTATGCACCCTCTCAGGGATTCAACCCTGATTAATAACCAGTCTCCTGTCCAGACCACAAAAAGCAGAAGATGTCTGGTTCCTCGAATATTCAAAGTTGGGCAGTGTGATTGTTTGAATATTATTCTTCTGAAGTTCTTCTGAAGTTCTTCTTACCCACTGTGCATCCTCTCAGGGATTCAACCCTAATTAATAGCCAGTCTCCTGTCCAGACCGCGAAACCCCTGTCCACAAAAAGCGGAAGACGGTCTGGTTCCAATATTATTACATCTCTAAATGAATATCACAGGTTGGGAGAATAATGGCAAAATCAACGAGTTGGGAATAGAGTTGGAGCACGATTACTACTAAAGCTACTGATGTAATTCCAGACTGTAAAATGACACAAAGTAGTATGTACATGTACACACAGTGATCAAGTTGCAGTCATATAATACAGATGGTACTTCAGTGTATATGTAGTAGACGTTTTGAATTTCAGTAGCATGCTGTAGCTACATGTAACTACATGTACATATGATGTACGTAAACATGCATGTCTCCGGGGGCTAGTAGGTCCTACCATTTTTTTTTCGATCTACATGTGAGTGGCACGGAGCTACAAACTCCACGTAGCTAGCTACATTTGTTGCTGTGTCAGCAGACTAGTCCTACACGGATTCATAGATAAGGTACATATGTACATATTATACCACATTACATCACATCCAAGGTGTTTGATTGGAGCAGAAGCGGAGTATAAAGGGTCATATACTACGTTTATGTTTTCATGTTTTATTATACTACTTTTATGTTTTCATGTATTATGACATCGTAAATAACTGCTGCCTCTGGGAATGCTAGCCCAGCGTTTCTAGGTACCTACTCCACTGATTGGTCAAATGTTGTATAAGCCGGATATACCACGCCTACTCGGAGTATAAACGCGATATACTCCTCGTAGACGTGGTATATCCTATACTTATCTATGGCTGAATTAACGATATGATAACAAGTAATGTACACATACCACAAATGTTTGATATTGCAACCCTATTATGGCCCATTTCAAAAACTATCAAGTGCAGTGCTCGTGGTGTCATTTGGAGGACAGTGCAGGTAGAAAACAGGATTTCCTACGAATGTGAAGGCTTTTCACAAAGATTGAGGGCTCAAAAGAGGGCCTCATTAAGGCAGCAGCTTGCAACAAGCCTTTAAAAGTCATTGTTCAAAATATAAAATTCAGGCATGCACATTTGGGTGAGTAGCATGTTTTACCTTTTCCAGCTAGCTAAGCACACTTCTAGGCATCTGTATGCATACCTTCTTATGTGTTGCTACCTTGACAAGACCCTCTGATGAGTCTTCAGCCTCCATATATAGCAAGTAGAAACTCAGCGTTTTTGCTTCCAAAAGACGTCAAGGAATTGCACGTGATAGGAGTTTCCGAAATACGCCATATTATGATAATTGTGCTTCCTGTTCTGTGCACCACTTTCTCTCGCTTTCTCTCGCTTTCTCTCGCTTTCTCTCGCTTTCTCTCGCTTTCTCTGCCACGAGGCCAGAACTTAATTATACATCTTTAGTCAGACCCTTTCCCTAGCACTTTTCCAAAAAGAATTTTGAAGCGACAAAGGTTGGGGACAGTCTGCATGGGAAGCTTATGAGACTATTACATATGACACATGGGATTGGTAGTTTCTGCAAGTAGGTAACAATACATGTACATGTATGTACATACATGTACAGGTATGTACATACATGTACAGGGATGTACGTACATGCCACTAAAAGGTGATAGCCTAGTCAGTGCCATCACCAGCCATGAATATACAGGATTGGTAGTTTCTGCAAGTAGGTAACAACACATGTACATGTATGTACATATATGTACAGGTATGTACGTACATGCCACTAAAAGGTGATAGCCTAGTCAGTGCCACTTCACCAGCCATGAATATCCTCATATATACCTCATTAACTGCATACTCACACAGGCTGTGAATACAATTGAGCCATACCCCCCTCAAAACTGTAAACAAATTTCAGAGAGGTCAATGCTGGAACCAGCTATATAGCCGCATCGCCAGGCCTCTCCTAAAACGAGGGAAAGTCAGGTATGTTTTCTCATGAGATTTAAGCCCAGGACCAATTGAAAGACGGATGTATGCATTCCTCTACCTTTTGCCGGAGTCCATGTAATTGCTTCACATGCTTGGTTGGTTCTGTGGTACTAACAAGTTCTTAGCTACGAAAAGTGTTGATTCACTCCCTTTCCTCAGTATTTGAGAACTACACCGTGTTCACCTGTGCACAATTAATAAGTCTGAAGCCCCGAAGGCTAGTTTCAGCCAGTGTCCACAACAAATACACACACACATACACTCAAGTGCACACACACACACACACATACTCATATACGCACACAAACACACACACACGCCCCAAAACATACACACACACACACACACACACACACACACACACACACACACACACACCCCAACACACACACACGACACACCCAAAACACACACACACACACACACACACACACACACACACACACACACACACACACACACACACCAGTACATGTACATACCCATGAGAAAACGGCACCAGACACATGGCGAGGAAGGGCATCACTCCAAGGAGGAGAACAGTGAGACGCCACTCGACACACAAAACCGATGATGAACCCCGTGAAGAAGGTCGAGATCCACTGAATGAAGATCGCTAGCTTGTCTCCAATTCCATCATGGATCTTTTCAATGTCACTGTAGAAAACGGCACCAGAATGAGCGAGGAAAGGGACTCCAAGGAGGAGAGGGTGAGACGGACAAAACCGGGATGAACCCCGGGAGGGAGGGAGATCCAGGAATGAAGATCGCTAGCTTGTCTCCAATTGATCATGGATCTTTTCAATGTGACTGTAGGGAGAAGAGTGAGGGAGGGAGGGAGGGAGGGAGGGAGGGAGGGATAGGGGAGGGAGGGAGGGAGGGGAGGGAGGGAGGGAGGGAGGGAGGGAAGGTTAGGGAGGGAGGGAGGGAGGGAGAGATAGGGGGAGGGAGGGAGGGAGGGATAAGGAGAAGGAGGAGGGAGCAACACTAATTAGTAGCACTTCCCCAGGTACTGTATTCTCGAGGCCTTAAAATAGTCCCAACATTCAACTCCTCTGAAGGTCACCACACTTTGGCACATTTTACCCACACAGTATTACGTACATAAATGTAGTGCATGTGTGTGTGTGTGTGTGTGTGATTGGAAGGGTGTGATTGATTGAATAATTGGTGTATTCAGTATTCCTGTCCAACTCCCTTTTGTACTGCGTCATTTGTACATGACAATACAGTTAGCATTGGCTGAGGCTATGATCAAATACATGTAACAAACACATTTTTGTGCAATACCAGCACACACACACACACACACACACACACACACACACACACACACACACACACACACACACACACACTACTTACATGTACATGTACATGGTAGGTGAAATACATGTATGCCGCAAATTTGTGTAATTACATGATATGTAACTCTAGCAGAGTTTACTGTTTGGCCTAAATAAGGCCAAAATGGATACTAATAAGCAACATGTTGTTTTTTCTGCACCATAACACACCTGGGAATAATGCTTCTTTCAACATGACTGTATGCTTTACATGCAGCTATAATAAACAAAAACACTTCTGTCGCTACAATCACAACAGTCGCAAACGAGATGATATCTATAAGAGGCCTATATGGCAGTGGCATCAGGAGGGAGGTCAGGGTATTCACTCTCTCTCCTACATAAGAATATGTCACTCTTGAAATCAATATTTTACCTATGGGTCCAACATTCAAACTTTTCTGGGAAAACAAGCCCCCAGACCCCTTAGTACACTAAAAAAAATTGCTATGCGGGATACAGTGGAACTCCTCTTAAAGGACACCCCTGAAATAAGGACACCTTTGTATAAAGGACACTTTGCTATGTCCCAAACATGCTTTCTTAATATAAATCTACCCCTGAAAAATGAGGACACCCCTCTATACAGGACACTTCACCAGGTCCCCAAGGTGTCCACAATAGAGGGGTTCCACTGTATTCCCCTCTCTTCCCCTCTCCCCCCCCCCCCCCCCCCCCCCCCCAAGGTCCCCCATGATCACAGGCTACAGTTGCAGTAAGTGTGCATGCATGCGCACTATATACGGTAGCTAGCAATTAACTACGCCAGATAAGAGTTGTTGTTTAACCTTCAGAAAATCGATTAACCGAACTGCCAAGACAACATACAACATTGGTTACGACTGAGAGCATCACTTTGACCCCACACACAAATGCTAGCTCACTTACTCCCTCAAGACAAAAAACAGCGGCCACAAATTTCAAATTCGCTGGAGATTATTGGACTTGACCACCCTTTGACATTCCCTAATTAATATCCAGTAAGTCTATGGCCTTTGTTACACATATTGAGCTAAATTGGATCAAAGGTAATATTCTGGCACACAGCTCTACCTCAAATTGCTGACCCCATGCAAGCAGAGTCACATGTGTGCTACACTGTATCGAATCAAAAGTAGACACTTTGCTAGGTCCCAAATATGCTGTTTTTAAAAACATTTACGATTAACCGAACTGCCAAGAGTCACATGTGTGCTACACTGTATCGAATCAAAAGTAGACACTTCGCTAGGTCCCAAATATGCTGTTTTTGAAAACAATTACCCCCAAAAATGAGGACACCTCTCTACATACACAGGACACTCAACCAGGTCACCAAGGTGGTCCATATTAGAGGGGTCCCACCGTATGTGGTATGCATTCAGCCACCCATGCCTTGCTACAGTGAGTACGAGCACACAAGCAACTGAGCGAGCACAGTGAGTGAGTTCAACAGCTACAAGTAGGTGAGTGAGCGTAGCAAGCACAACTACTAATTAGTACTAATTAGTAAACAGTATCCATTAAATACCAGCGAAACAATTAAATACCAGCGAAACTTCATGTATTGTGTGAATATGTAATGTTGATGCATTTAGACCAACTCAGCTGGTCATTACCACTCACTTACATCATCGTGTTTAGGAGATGGGGGGAGAGGCCTAATGAGAGAGTAATTATAGTTGGGTCCTACTGGCAAGTGCTACTAGCGGGTTTAGTGGCTATATAAAGCTCTCTGCCAAGGGGCTCCAGTAGCTCAGTAATAAGAGCATCTGACTAGTATTCAGAAGGTCCTGGGTTCATTCCCCAGCTGGGTCCCATTTTTTCCTCCGAATTTCTTTACTTTCTTTCAGAAAGTTTATCATCTTAAAGAGTTTGCAATGTAGCTACAACAACTTTCAGAAAGTTTATCATCTTAAAGAGAGTTTGCAGTGTAGCTTTGAGTTCTTAGCATCGCAGCTAAGTAACGGTGAACTTGACGACAAAGTGCTTGCTGGTGGAGTTGGATCATACAAGCAGTGTAATGCAGAGCCTCAGAAACAGCAAATGCTACAACCTGTGAAGGTTGGAAATGGGGAGAATCATTTTGCAGAGCCTAAATCGGATGCGAAAGTTGAAAAACTGCGACGCCAGGGCATTCCAGCTAATACCATAAAAGGGACGAAGTGGGCTCAGAACGTTTGGCGCGATTGGACGGGTCATCGCCGGAGCGTGTGCCATCCACTTGATTGCCCACCACACCTGTATGTGTGCACAAAGGCTCAGCTCTCTCACTGGCTAAGTAAGTTTGAAGTTGAAGTGAGACGCAAAGATGGAAAGCCGTATCCGCCACAGTCTCTATATTGTTGTGGGCTACTGCGCTATGTGCGGGATTTGCGACTGGAAGTAAACTTCTTCACTGATTCCGAATTTAGAGGGTTCCAGCAGTCACTGAATGCGGAGATGAAGAGGTTGCGAAGTCAGGGAATAGGATGTACCCGGAAACGTGCAGAGAGAGGGTTCCAGCAGTCACTGAATGCGGAGATGAAGAGGTTGCGAAGTCAGGGAATAGGATGTACCCGGAAACGTGCAGAGCCCATCTCTGTTGATGAGGAAATGTCGTTGTGGGAGAAAGGTTTACTTGGCGACAGTTGTCCTCAAGTGTTACTCGATACTATCATGGTGTATTGTTGTGGAGTGCACTTTGCTTTGAGGAGTGGGGAAGAGCACCGTTCACTCAAAGTCAGTCAACTTGAACTAGTTGAACCTGTTGGTGAGCGAGCATATGTACGCTATACGGAGAATGTAGCGAAAAATAACCATGGTGGGTTTTCTCAGAGAAAGCTTGAGCCACAGCAGGTCGTGCACCATGCAAATCTGGAAAACCCTGCTCGCTGCTTTATACGTTTGTATAAAGTTAACTGAAACTAAAAACAAAAAGTGTTTTAGTTGGAGCAAAAACAGATTTAGTTAACTAACTAAAACTAAAACTTCAAGAGCACAGGCCTCTGGGAATAAACTACAACTGAACTAATATTTTTTCCGCCAAAATCAACCCGTTTAGTTATGGTTAACTAATACTAAAAGTGTTTTAGTAACCCTTTTTTCTTTTTAGTTGACTAACTAAAACTAAAACTAAACTTTGTTCTCCATTAGCTTTTTTACTACAACTAAATCTAATTATGTAAAGCCATACTAAAACAACACTACTTGGAACACCGACCAGATGATCCGAGTATGATGCGTTCTACCTCACTGCACTAAAAAAACCTAAAGGAAAGGTTTGGTACAGCCACTTACCTGTTGGGCACAATACTTTGTCCAGCACTGTGGTGCTAGTGGATTGAGTGGGTACAAGACTAACCACTCCCTACGCGTGACTGCAGCTACTCGTTTGTTTCAAAGCGGTGCAGAGGAGCAGCTCATAATGGGAGTTACAGGCCATCGCAGCACAGAGGGTGTTCGTACATACAAACGGGTGTCGAATGAGCAACGGGAAGCTCTTTCTGACATTTTGAACACTGCTACGAATACCAAAGACACCAAGAAGCGCAAGGTTGAGAGCAAGGATGATTGTGTTGGTACTGCGAGTGAAGGCACAACTCCTTTTGGTGGCCTACAGATCAGTGGTTGCCAAGGAGTGACTGTGAACTACATTGGCATCAAACCGTGAACATTTACTTGAACTCTGCAGCTACTCATATGCTACTGTACTGTCTACTACTGCATTTCCCTGTTGTGTTCATATGCTACTGTGTGACTGTACTGTATTTCCTTTTTAAGGATCATTACCAGCTGTGAAATTGAATTGTGGCTAGGTGTATTAGTGGACTAGTAATACACCGCTTTTGGAGTGTATTAGCTGGAAACACACCAGGGCAGTGCCTTTGATTTGTAAGGCTGCCAGGCTACAAGCAGTGTAGCTACAACAACGTAGACCACTAGTCTAGAGAGAGCTCTGTGATGATGTAATACTGATGCATTGCCATTGTGATCGATGTACATGTAATGTGGGGTAAAAGTAGGCACTAAATGGAAAATTTACATGGAAACATGCTTATGCTTTCATGTTTAAAGCTTACATGAAAGCACAAAAACATGGCACGTTTTCATGTATTTTCTCCATTATTAGTGATAGTGCCTCCTTTTACCCCCATTACATCATAATGGACAAGGTCCTATACTGACGCATTACCAGACTCACTCGGCTAGTCGACTGGAGAGTTCTCCTGTGGGGGTGGCGTCGAACCAGCCGATATTCTGGCGAAGGATGGCTCGGTAGAATGCCAGTTGGATTTTGTAGACCTACATGTAGGGAGGGGAGGGGAGGGGAGGGGAGGGGAGGGGAGGGGAGGGGAGGGGAGGGGAGGGAAAGAGAGGGGAGGGGTTTGGGAGAGGGAAAAATGTTAAACAGATGAGCTTAGTGAAAATGGGAGCCACTCAGGGCTACCCTCAGTAAGTATATGCCTAGCCTCGTTCCCAAGGCCACACATTCGGGATGCGTGCTAGTACATGCCATATACACTGTATACATGTTAACTGTACAATTAATGCACTAATATTCATCTGTGAGACTGTGATCAGGAAATAGCAAGCGAAAATTAAACCAGTATGCAACCAAGAGCCAGGGCTTCCAGGACAGTGTGACATGCAATGTCTGACAACCCTTCCTGGGACTGTACCAGTGACAGTCTGGGCTGGAGACGATAGTCTGGGCAAGAGAGGACTTCCAGTGATTAACTATTAAAGTGTGAATGTATAATTTATCAAAGTGCACATGAATTTATATATCAAAGAATTTGAGCCTGAATTTGTACACTGGGGGGTGCCACCTACACACTAGACATCTTTATCTTTATCAGTGGACTGAAGCCACAAAAGGCTATCAGCTTCCGTTATTAGCAGGTGGCTGAGGCAGTCTACAAAAAGAGGTCATTGTATTGAGCATGAGCCAAGAGAGAATGTGTGTAGCATGTGTAGTTGCAGAGGAGGTCGGTCAAGGTTGACCTTTACTAATCAGGTCTCATTAAAGTCACGTGTAGCTCAGTACTGTAGATTACGTAATGCACGTTTAGTATAGTACTCTCCATTGACCGTTTTTGGACTTTTTCACTATATCGCCCCGGCTCTATCACTTTGAAAATGGACTCGTAAGCCGAGCCCTTGAACGCCCCTCTGCAACTAAGTGCCACGCCGCTTTGCCATGTTGCAGCAGTTGCAGAGGGGCGATTCAAGGGCTCGGGCTCTAAACACAACAAAAGACTCCCACGCCGCCTTACGAATCCATTTTCAAGGTGATAGAGCCGGGGCGATATAGTGAAAAAGTCCAAAACGGTCAATGGAGAGTACTGTACTAATTTAAAACGTGCATTACGTAATCTACAGTACTGAGCTACACGTGACTTTAATGAGACCTGATTAGTAAAGGTCAACCTTGACCGACCTCCTCTGGTGTAGTTGCTACATGTGTACATTTACAGATAGGGTGTAACTATCTTGTGGTTTCTTTGCGTACCACCTGCCAAGTGCAAACTCTACTGCACTATATTATTGGCAGTCCAAGTAACACTTACAGGTTGTATCGATCGTTGGTGTACAAAAAAAATCTGATCATAAAATGTGCTAGTAACGAAGTACATGTTTTGTGTGGGGTCAGGAAATTTAGGGTATAGTAAACATGTGTACATGTACTTCTAGCCTGACTTGGAAATCATTTTATGACTTCATGGCCCCTTTGGTACTGGCCTTTGTGCAATCCCTTGTGCATTGTGAGTACAGTGATTGATTGTGACAAGTACTGAAATTCTTTCAATACAGTTCACTAGGAGGCTTAGTACACAGGGTCACATCCACACACATGCAGCTCACATGACTCTCACATGACCCTCACCTGCTCACACATGACTCTCACATGCCTCTCACATGATTCTCACATGATGCTCACATGACCCTCACCAGCTCACATGACTCTCACATGACCCTCCCCTGCCTCTCACATGACCCTCCACTGCCTCTCACATGACTCTCACATGACCCTCACCTGCTCGCATACGATTCTCACATGACTGTCACATGACCCTCACCTGCCTCTCACATGCCAATTGGAAGGTTGTTATCTGGAAGTATGCCAGGAAAAACACTCCAGCAGCGATTCCTAAGAAGGCCCAGATGTAGATCAGAACTTCCTCGTTGAACTGCGCAAAAGAAGATTATGAAATTCACAGTATTATCATTGTCTGGGCCTCGCCTGGGAATGAGAATAATACATGTAATCCTTGCAGTGGGCCTGATTCCAGTCCACAGGACTCAGTCCCGATTCCAGTCCTCAGGACTCTTTCTTTTTTAATCAGCTCCTAAGAATTCATCTCTCCAGAAATCTCTCTGTCTCTATAAAATTTCAGTGCCTCAAAAAATCACTCTTGGTTTGATGTATTTGTCGAAATTGGAATACAGAGGTTCTTTTTTTTGGGGGGGGGGGGGGAGTCAAATTTCTATTGCCAGAATCGTCGCCCCCACTACTTGACAATTTGGAATAGTTACGGCTAGGGTTAGGGTTAGGATTAGGGTTAAGGGTTAGGGTTAGGGTTAGGGTTAGCTAGGTTAGGGTTACGATTAGGGTTAGGGTTAGGGTTAGGTTTAGGTTTAGGGCATGTAAAGGGCTAATTGTCAATGTAAGTCTTAACTAATCTATCATGTATCTCTCTGGAACAGTGCCTCAGGATTAAGATTGCAACCTCCAGGGCAACGGGTACAGGGCGGTGGTAATGATAACTATAGTACCTACCGAATCAGCGTCCAGACACGAAGCCAGTTGCGTCACTCCGACCTTAAGGAGCTCGTCAAAGTTGTTTCCGTTGGGCAGGAGTTCGAAGTCTTCGCTGCAGTTCACCACACCGCCGGAGAAATTCGTGAAGTTGATAAACCCTGACCTCAGGATGTCGAGATCGATGTTGAGCAACGCAACCTCGTTGGCAAAATCAGCGGGAGTGAATCTTGAAAGTGCAAATAACAATGTTTCTTATCAGGATTGATGATAAAACATTTCTACTCATACTACTAACAATGAGGATGCTACGTTTATAATGCACCATAATTAATTAACACTTTGCACGCCTAGTAATCATATACAGTCTTACCTCAGAAAAAAAAAAGTGGGGTGAAAACCCTGGAAACAAACCTGGGCCACGCACTCCTGAAGACATTTGCTTTACAGAGGCGTGGGACTGGGTAGCTGTATTTACAACATGTTAGCTTACATAGTCACAACACATAAATGTGTATAGGCGTGCAAAATAATAATTTAGGGAGCACCTTCATTTTTGTGATACTGGGAAGACACCACTTGTTAAGATGTTTACACACTGGACATTACGTTTTCAATTCCAAAATACATCACAGAGTCATGTGGTGGATAAACAAAAATCCCCACCAAAATAACAGCTGAAAACAACTTTCTAGATTGAGGAAAAACAAAAATTGCAAAAACGGGATGGATTTGTGATACAAACCACACCACAATACATTTACAGAGTAGCTCCAATGCGCAATGCGTTTATGAAGTACCATCCTCCCTACATCTTTCCGATCATAAACACCCCAATCTATGCCACGGCACACTAGTTTCATGGCAGGGTGATTTGGTTTTATGATTGTGCTTTTCTCCCAATGAGTGAAGCTTTCCAGATAAAATAAGCAGTTAGATATAGTCTTTACATGACACAGTGGCATGTAGAAATAAATACTCCATATTACGTATTACTATTACTGCATGATACTGCATTTAAAGTGCTATAGTTCTGATATTCCACCAAGGGCGGGGCTCGTACCTGCTACACAGTTGCATGTATCTAAGCTCTCTGAATTACACAGCATGATTGAGCCCCACTCCTATGAAAGTTCAGAGATCCAAAACTCTGGACACAGTAACATGATCGAATGGAATAATATTCGATTTCTACACGGAACTACTACATATCAAAAAGCTAAAAACTGAAAGCTGTCAACCATAATATAGTCTAAGGTGCATGTAGCTGGCTAGTCCTCAGGCAGGTATCTCAACGGCTTATAGACCCTCAGCAGTGTTCTAGCTGAAGAGTGGAAGAGTGGTGCTCCACCGCTCTTATTAAGTACACCATTTTCATAATTATTAAAAAGGTAAAAAATGAAAGCTGGCAACCATAGTCTAAGCTACACTGTAGCTGGATAGTCCTCATTCAGGTACAGTGCTCAGAATCTAAAGAGTAGATTTTGATAAAATTGCTTTAAATGTTCTACACCCTACATAGTTTGATGTTAGGTTCTCAAAAGTGGTATGCATATACCTACATACATCTGCTACAAGTTGGGAAAGGTTTTAATTGAATTAGTAATAACCTAAGGGTTCTATGGCTTCTGCAAGACACCTGACTTGGAAAAACGGTTAAGGTGCTAAATCTACATCTTTGTTCCGAGATAGTTTAAACCTTGAATATAGCAAGCAGTCAGGCCAAGGTATCTTTGAATGTTAGAAATGTTTTCCTCAATCAATCAACACCAGTGATAATGACCAAATTTCATGTTTTGAGTGGGTTATCGGTTAAGGTAGTAACTTTAGAATTTATTGTCCGAACACTCTCAATTTTTTTTACAAAACTATTAAAGAGTTGCTACAAATGTACCACTATTCAAACAATTCCTGAGTCTTACTGTTCAGTCAGAAATATTTTTTTCCGTCTGCGCAGGTATCTTAACTGCTTAGAGACCCTCAGTATTATCACCTCAGCCTTCGCCCTCAGTGAATTTATAGGTAGCATCCCACAGGTCCTAAAACAGCTAAGATACCAGCCTGTGGACACAAACTAGCTTAGATTACTGTAACAATGGAACCCCTCTTAAAGGATACCCCTGAAATAAGGACACTTCCGTATTAAGGACACTGCTACATGTATGTCCCAAATATGCTTCCTTAGTATAACTATTTACCCCTGAAATGAGGACACCTCTCTATACAAGACACGTCACCAGGTCCCCAAGGTGTCCAAATTAGAGGGGTTCTACTGTATGGTCATCTCAGCCTGATTATAGGTAGCATCCCACATGTCCTACAACACTAACTAGCTTAGACTACTGTAATAGTGGAACCCCTCTTAAAGGGCATATATATATATATACCCTTGAAATAAGGACATTTCTGTATTAAGGACACTTTGCTATGTCTTCCTTAGTATAAATATACCCCTAAAATGAGGACACCTCTCTATACAGGGCACTTCACCAGGTCCCCAAGGTGTCCAAATTAGAGGGGTTCTACTGTACAGTTGCCAGCTTTCAATTCTCTACATGTACATAAGAAATACGAATCTTTGATAATGCATCCTGTTTTAGTGTAATATTATTCAACTTACGTTAACTCCGTATTGGCAAGCTGCTGGGAGGAGAAGAAGTTGACAAACACGTTGGTGAGCAGTCCGAAGACCCACATGGCGATGGGCAGGGCGGTGCCGTGAGCGATGGCTGTTACCGTGCCGACCAGCATGAGCAGCCAGTCGTTGCAGTTCGCAAAACGAAACTGCGGAATAAGGGAAAAGGTTGAGATAATATTAAACTCATTGAGATAGACGTATCCTTGTTCCAATCCGCAACAGTTGCTTCAAAGAATTTTGACAGTTTGATGAAATTTTTTGAAACAACTGTTGTGGGTTGGAACAAGAATATGTATATCTCAAGATGACTACTAGCCAACCGAGAATCTCCCTTCAACAAGTAGACTCATTCTCAGGCTTTACAGTATCTTATTGGTAGCCGTCCAATATCACTGAATATTGGACGAGTCTGTGCTATATATGGGCGAGTCCCTAGGACAAGCCAATACCAGCAGAGATTCGTCTAATATCCAGTGATATTGGATGGCTACACATTCAATGAGAAATTTATTGTTTGTCGTACACACCATCCATGATTCTAAATGGCCTGAGATGCGTCTTATATTCACCAAGGGCAGCATCCCGAGAGTCTCGAAACAGCTAAGATACCTGCCCAGAGGGCACTACCTAGCTTACCTTAAGGTGACTATTACTTAAGGCGACAAAATTTGGACATAGCGGATTTGGTGGGTATTAATTCTAGCGATTTAAAAGATCATGTCACGATGCTACGTGTAAATACAACTACGCAGTTCGTAAACATGCGTAAATAAGTGCAAACTGTAGAGGGATTACGCACGTAAATAAGTGCATATATGCACGTATACATGTAAATAAGTATGCGCAGTCATTTACTGAAGTGCACATAGCTTGCTCACGCACTGAGTAATAATTATTGCAGGTACGAAATTTAGTGAATTTTTCAAAATCGCTAATTTGCACTAAAATTTAGTACCCTCAAACAATAGTTGCCGTAAGATAGACCATGGTTGCCAGCTCTCAACTTCTACATGTACAATCCATGTACATGTACATGTACGAAAAAAGAATTTTGAGAAGGTGTCTGAGTGATTTAAATTTAAAGACCTCATTAAAGCTCCGCCTGCGTATGTGGGTGTGTGGTCAATGGCGTAAGCGCTACGGCAGTGACATGAATATATTATTATATATATTGCCAGCTCTCAACTTCTTCATGTACAATCCATGTACATGTACATGTACGAAAAAAGAATTTTGAGAAGGTGTCTGAGTGATTTAAATTTAAAGACCTCATTAAAGCTCCGCCTGCGTATGTGGGTGTGTGGTCAATGGCGTAAGCGCTATGGCAGTGACATGAGTATATTATTATTATTAAAGACCTCATTAAGTTCAAAACATGCATACCATAGTTTAACACACCCAGGACTCTCACTACGTACGCTGCACAAGGTGCAAATAGGCTCCACCATTGCCGAACTTTAACACAGTTAACGTACGTGAAAAAAACATCCGAAAAAGCTGGGAAGTGGGGCCTATGTTACACATGATAAAGAATAGAGATTAGATTTCAAACAGTTGACAAATATCCAGAAACCTACGAGTCGAAAAATGTCCGACAATCCAGCTTTCCTCTGGGGGGTCTCAGTCTCATTTCCGGTCTCAGTTCCAGAAGTCTCATTTCCGGTCTCAGAATCAGACCCAGTGATTAGCCTGTGTTGATGTGGAGTATTTCAACTTCAAGAATTAATCAACACGCATCGCTTCCAGTTTCACATGAAGCTACACGTACATCTGCATATACTGTACAGAACGTAATAATAAAAACATATGCAAATCACCAAAGATGGAAGAAGAAATTTTGAGAGACTCTCTGATCCAAGCTGTGTATTGAACCCAGGATCTTCCTGGTTGCTAATCTGATGCTACTCACTGCATTGTTTGGTAGTTATTGATCTGATTAAGCAACAGAGCTGCATAGTAGGGAGTTATCACTGGCAGCTATTCGCATACCGAAAAATAAGTGGTGTACACCAGACACACACAATTACAGTTACAAGCTACATACATGTACATGTACGATCAGGGTTCTCTCTATGTTGATTTAGAGGGCAATATACCTCCCCCCCTTAACTAACTGCACTTATATTACCTGAGGTTGAATGACTAGGTAAGGTGAGGTAAAATGATGGTGGTATTTTAATAATGATGTCATAGTGATGTAATCAATCCATGCAGTACAGTAGGCGTGCATAGACCCCTCCATTGCATGATTCTGGTACTGACCTGGTCCCAGGCGGTTCTGGCGTGAGAAAAGCATGATCATAGGGGGGCGGGGCCTCGGCCTCAGCTCCCACACTGTTCGTGGCTTGGGAAGTTCCCCCGAGGGCACTGTCTGCGGTCGAGGCGTCTGCAGGGTCTACCCCCGGGGCAGCCCCCAGGGGGAGCTCGGTGGACTCTCCTCCGGACATCTTTGTGTTTTTACGACACGAGTACAGCCGGCGAGAGAAAGGTACTCACAAACGCAGCTACACTGTATGTAGAGAATAACAAACAAACAGAGTTCTCTCTATGTTGCTTTAGAGGGGTGCCCGGTACCACCCTGTTGTGATAAAGTACCCACCTATAGGGCTTAATGCACCTACTGTACCCCCTTTTTTCAGAGATGAATTTAAAGACTAGATGAGATACAACAAAGTTTAGTAGTATCAGTAATATGGTATTTAGGGTGACTTGACAATGATGGCATAGAGATGCAATGATGTCATAGTGATGTAATTAGTGCAGGGGCCTACTACATAATGCCGGTGAGAACACTTGCAAAGCAACAATAAGCCATCCCCATAATCACTGTGTAGGTTCACTATAATAGGGGCTCACCAAAACTGGCAATTTTTCCCAAAATTTCGATGTACTTGCCATAGATAGCGTTCTATGACACCAGGCTAACTTGCAAATACTATATAGCTTTTCAGTTCTAGTTTAAAAGGTTCCTGATTGGCAGAGAGTAGGGTCAGATTGGGTCTTACATGTAGCTATTTAAATGTAGCAAGAAATTTTTTGAGTGTGCACGTCTCAGAAACTACGTAAACATGCTATCCAGCTCAAAAAGGGTCTCTTCCTACATTTAAGTCGTATCTAAATTTTAGGACAATCAGAGATACTCGCCAAAAGAGGCTGGATTACAACAGCCCCTATTACGATAATGAGGATGGTGATGCATCAATCATATCCAGTCAGGTGGCCGAGTGCAAACATGTGAGAATCCATGGTCTGTCGCGAAATGGTATGAAAATGGCCCACCCACCTATAGAGAGTTTTCACGTGTCGTCACAGATCACGTGCGTCCGTGTCACGTTCCGTTTATGCCCGTTCTTGCCCACCATGCGTGGGCGACTAGATTGGCACGTTATACAACGATCTCAGAATCAAGAGCCGCTGGGAACTTACGCGTTCAGTATCTCAACTATCGCTGTAAGTCAGTTTTCAGGCGGGACAGATCGAGTGAATCTACCACCTAGACTACAAGTACGAGAGTAACTTCCGGTCTTTATGCGTATGGCTATGTACGTTTGCTGCCCACCAAAATGGCGCCCTGGCAACAGTTGCTACATGCGCGTGACGTAAAATGATGTCAATGAAAACTCTCCATATTATGATATACACAGTCATTCTCAGAACAGGAAGTACGTTTATTGGGAGTGGCATAACTACCAATGATCAGCTAAAGCCGTAATGATCAGCTAAAACAATGTTCGTTACTACTTCAGCTGATCATCATGATCACAAATGATCGGTAATGAAATCACTACTGATCAGCTAAATCAGTAATGGCTTAGCTAAGCAATTGCTGATTCAGCTACAGCACTGTTGATCCTGATTTAGGCATGCTATAATAGTAGTACATCCTATATGTTAAGTTAACCAGAGTTAACGCCCTAAATACTGTGCCATGTGGTATATACATTCTCCAAACTACTCGGATAAACTACAGATGATTGAGTCAATCTATTAAAGGACACATTAATTCAACCCCAGTCACTTGATCACGTACCTACTAAAGGTTGACCCTTTTGGACGCCACCCCACAGAGCTGGAGATATAGTATTAGTACGATACGTACGCAGCTACCCGGCATGTATGACGACACAAACCACACCTCCTCGGCCTAATCGACACCGGAAGCACTATAGCCCTTGTATGGCTGCCCCTGATTTGCTTATTAAACAGTGCAGCCAAAGCTGAATTTATACAGTATATGCAGTCAGCTAACTGAGGGAGCTAAATACTGTTGGACATTTTATTTTGGGTGCTTTTCCGCGGATACGCAGAGGTAGGTTGGATCATAGAGTAGAGTACTCTACTAGCTATGGTTGAATGCTGAAGTATTAATCATGTGTGTGTGTGTTTACACAATTTTTTGGAGAGCATGTTTGTATAGTACAGACTAATGGATTACTTTAATACATACAGTTATACAGTAGCCATTGCAGCTCGCTCAATGAGCCTAGCGCTTGTAAGAAATCCATATCGTATGTAACTATACGGGTACGGTGCGCGCTGCTACCGAAATTCCATTAGCGCTATCGTTGCATAAATTTTTAGGCTGCGCTATCGTTGCATAAATTTTTAGGCTGCGCTATCGTTGCATAGGCTGCAGAGCGCGCTGGATTATAAAAAGGCCTTAAAGGTATTTACACATGTATCTAAGCGGCTTGCAGGCAGGTCAAAATTTCCGCCTCGCCCCTTTGCTACGCTGAACGAGTCGGCGCTCACTGTTTTGTTACAGTTGTATGCATTCCTAGACTCGTCGTAGATAATGTAGTACGCGCTGGTCACCAGGTGACGTGGCTCTAGCGCGGCAAACTGCCGCCAAGTATGTGTAATGGCTACAGAATTGATGCACCGACAAAGGTGAGCATTCGCTTTCATAACATCTAGATATCTTCCTGATAGCGTTCTCTAGATCTTGCAGACAAGCCCACGTATATACGGCTTCACATACAGCATGATAATAAATACCATAATTACATGTATATTATTGTCTATGACAATACCTATATAGCCACCATCTGGCTCCCAGCCCTGACTGTACTGTGGAGGCGTACAAGGCTAATATTACCCTCTACATGTAGTGACCACAGTATACGTAGGTATATATAGCTACCTCGGGATCACTTGCAGTATTCATAATTTGGGAGAACTGGATCTAGGTACTCTTACACACTTCTGGTGTTCTCTACGTATCCGAATTGAGCCAATGAAAATCGCAGTCACATGACCTCTCTGTACCTGATGAAGGGCTGTACATAGTCTTGTGCCCAGCCCGTCGCTCCTCCCCTCGCTGAGACGGTCTGGCGACCCAAGTCCAAAAGGTCGTTTCATCCGCTCTGATTCCAGGCGGATCCAATGAGATTACAGTATTTGTGATTATTACGTAAAAGAATGCTATTACTAAAGGGCACTACCCGGGGGTCAATCATGCCCGTTCGTGTTGGAATCTTTGTAATCGCTTCGCCCATTATTGTGCTAGCCTGGCTGAAAGAATTAGAAGGACAAGATAGATGAATCTGCAGTTTTAACCACTTGCCGCTTTGGTACTTTAGAGATATTCTTTAGCAGAGTTATAAGTCTGGTTGGTGATGACAACACTCGAGAATAATTGGTAGGGCTCATATTAGCTCTAGACTACGCCTTACAGCAGAGCTTTGAACATGTCATTTAATACACAGCTAATGCCATCCCTACACACGGAATACTACCGTACTCCATGACTAAGCCACGCAAGGCTTAGTATTAGCTGCGCCATGGACCATTACACACTCAGACAATTCGCTAGAATAGACCGTTACAAGCGAGTGATACATTGTGTGTATATGCATTGCATAGAGCACACCAGAGCACGCAAGTGTGTCTAGACCTAGCCTCGTTCCCAGGCTCTACTGCCCAGTAGAACCTGGGAACGAGGCTTCTCCTGCCGGATACTGCAAGGGTAGTTGGGGATAGCTTGCTAGAGCGCACAAAAACCTCGAAATTGCACAATCCTAAAACTGAATTTCAGAATGTGAAGCCATACTATATATAGACACAGTGCCTGTGTGTAGGATGCTGTGGTATAGCAAGAATCCTGAGCCCATGTGCACATCACAAGGGTAGCAGATGTGTACATGTGAAAGCAGTGACTAGACTGCATGCACAGGATATGAATACATGTACATTGTGTAATAGTGGTAACAGCACTGTACATGTACATTATGTAATAGTGGTAACAGCACTGTGTATGTTGGCTACATGCAGCACTGAACAAATTAGGGACCAGCTTATTGTGCTGGCATACATGTAGCAAAATAGGGTGAGGCAATTCAAGTAGCCTCAAATGCAGGCCTTACTCGCCCAGATTTCATCTCGCAACCCTGGAGAAAATGGGAACTGTGGGAAGTAAGGCCTGGAAGAATTTCACACGTGATATCGATCCACCTAGCCAGTTTTTTTTTTCTTTCCCTTTCTGGGGGAGGGGATGGGGCTCAGCCCCCCAGCTTTTTTAAAGGGACTCAAGCTAATCTCATGCCCAGACCGTGTCTTCTTCCCCTCGCTGAAATGTTCTGCCAACCCAAGTCCAAAATTCGTTTCAATGGCGGTGATATGGGCGGAGTAAATAGTTCAAGTTTCAAAAACTATATATAAAAGCATACTACAATCTCTACAAGGATCGTTTTTGTATACGTACACACAACTTTTGACTGAAAAAAAACAAGCACAATAGAGCAACACGAGCAAGGTATGGCTACTTGCCTTTCAAGGCTTATATCAAAAACTTAAAAGTTGATCTTTTCATAAGCCCTGCTTTCGCTGAGGTTACGGTATCCAACCTTCGAAACTGCACAAAGAGCTATCTCAATTGCTACCTGATTTAAACGGCTGCCTAACTCTTAAAACTCGAATGACGCCATTTTCTCAAACCGTAATAGCATTTTTTTAGGTAATCATCACAAGCCTGGAATATGAGTGGATGAAACAACCTTTTGGACTTGGATCGCCAGACTGTCTCAGTGAGGGGGAGGGGCAACGGTCTATGCATGAGACTAGGCTCAAGCCTCTCCTCCTATATCTCTGCCCATGTTATTGGGCCCATTGCCAGGATCAATTTCAGAATCCATGTTTTGTACATGTACTGTCCCTATTATCATGGAGCCCTTATGCAAATGTTCATGGGCTCTTTAGCGTGCAAATGTTTAATCTCTCTCTCTCTCTCTCTCTCTCTCTCTCTCAGAAATGGCAGTTCAGGCTCTTTGGTTTTCACTTGCAGCCTTAGCTCTGATATCAGGACAGGCGGTGAATGGTCAGTGCGATTTCCTTGACATTGGAACATTTGTTCTTTCTAACCTGGGCTCTGAGTGCCAGAGCTCGTTTACGACCTTGTCAAGTCTGCAAACTAGAGCAATAGCAGCTGCTGCAGCAGGAGATGATCTTGAGCTAACAGATAATGAAGAAACTGCTTTGAATGGAGCGTGTGTCGACTCGTGCGTAGGAGCCGTTGTGGACTATCTGCAAGATAATAATTGCCCCCAAGATGATATTAATGGACTGGCAACGCTGTGTTATCGTAATCCTTTCTCTACCAATCTGTGCATTGCGACGGTTGACTACGTTCTGGGACGCGTTGATGACGCCATTGCAGCATGTAACACCACTGGCACAGAATGTCCTGCTAATTGTTCAGCCCTTCTGCCTGAGTTGTACGGCAATGGTGGCTGCTGCATGAAAACTAGGTTGCCAATTATCCCTTCTTTTGATGCAATCGTCAATATGTCATGTGATTATTTTGATCTCTGCGCGGGTGTTGTCGGTGCGACTGAATGCAGCGTCCCGTATGTTGCAAGAACCGGTCAGGAATGCACTGATGCTGGAATCGATGCTTTTGCCTTCTCTGAAGCAAGTGGCCTGAGTGAGGACTGTCAGCGCAACTATGCTACCGTGCAAGCCTTTCGAAATAGAGCAACGGCTCTTACCGCAGCAGGACAACCGGTCGCCCCAACAGCAGCTGAAAACACTGCTTTGAATATGGTTTGTGCCGAATCGTGCATGGGAACTATCGTAGAGTATGTGGAAGATACGTGTACCGCACAGCGGGCTGAAGAACTTGCATCGCTGTGTACCCGCAATCCCGGCTCCGGAAATACGTGCATTCAGACGATTGACTACGTTCTGAGTCGTGTTCCAGAGGCTGTTGCAGCATGTAACACCACTGGCACAGAATGTCCTGCTAATTGTTCAGCCCTTCTGCCTGAGTTGTACGGCAATGGTGGCTGCTGCATGAAAACTACAGTTCCGATTGTCACCAGTTTCGATACAGTTGTTGATATGTTTTGTCGATATTTCGAACTGTGTGCGGACGAAACGGACTTTGACGCAGAAGAATGCAGCATACCGTTCGTCGAAGGCAGTGGAACTACTGTCTTTGTTGCCAAAACGCTTTTGGTGCTTGCAGTCAGCATTGCCACTTTCCTGAAAGTTGTCTAGTGTGTTTTACCTCGAGACGTCGAGCATGGAAACGTTACTAGTAGTCGATTAACTGTAGCTTGCGTTATAATTTATGTGAATGCTAGTTTTTACATGTAGTAGTCATTGTAATGTTGGTTTCCTGACACCCTTTATTTAGAAATACATTCCAACTGTTCACAAACTTTTGAATTTGATCTGTATACATGCACTGAAATTGACTAGTTCCTGAAATGCAAGTTGTTTATATAATACAGCATGAGCCGCCAAAGGTCCTATAAACATGTACACCAATGAGTGTCGTAGGCTTGATTCGACAAGTCCATGTTAAACATCCAACTTGTCAAATGTGATCTAAAAACAAGACACTTACGTAGGTCAGGTTAAGTTCAGTGTGTGAATGGATCTGTTGCGGCCGGGTTCACTCTTTTGCTAATCGCACATGCAGTGAATGGCTCTCTCACAGCAACAATTATTTCTCTTTCTTTTTCTCTCTCTTTTCAGACATACAGGACAGCATTTATATATGCAATAGAGACAATGCATGGCCCATAAGGCCTAACAAAACATAGACTAACAGACAACTATTACATAAATCATAAACAAGACGTAGGGCAGAACATATACATGAGTAACACCAACTATTGTCTAAGCATGTGTTCAGTAACCTGAGGTTACAGATCAAAGGCACTGGTACAGACTACCGTATTTCCGCGATCAGACGCCGCCCTCGATTAGTAGCCGCCCTCGAATTATAGCCGCACCTCCGGAAGTGCTGAACGAAATAGTGGCCGCGCCCTCGAATAGTAGCCGCGGCTAAAATTCAAGTACCGTGTAAGCGCTTAAGCAAGAAGATGTAGCAACTACAGTAAAAGTAGAGTAATACTTGACTTTGCTAGCTAACAGTTTAATATCGGACCTCACCTTTGTCTTCTTCGAGATTGCGAATTTAAGGGATCAGAGCCCGACGGAGGCTGCCCGCGAATCTATATTTTCGATACCTCTCCCCTCGAAAAACAGCTGGCATTGTAGCATGGCGGCTTTTCGATAGTGTTGAGGCACGAACGGCGATTTGCAAACGGATTTAAACTGCTGTTGTACATCGCTGTGTAACCAGTAAGCCGCTCAATCTAATAAACGCCGCCCTCGATTAGTGGCCGCCCTCGAATAGTGGCCGCGGAAAATCGCGCGATGAAATAAATATAATAGTAGCCGCGGCGTCTGATCGCGGAAATACGGTATACCTTGCAGTTGACAGCGGAGCAGCTGTAGCTATATAAAGATGCAGACTTTGCTAACACTAAGTTATCCGAGCTGACACCCATTCACCTGAATCAATCATGCAGACAGATTCAGCTGTATTGCTCACCAATTCACCTACATCACTCACCTAATTCGCTCTCCAATTCGTTGTATCACCCACCGATGCGCGTGAATCATTCGTCGATTCGCTGTATACATGTAGCACTAACTGATGCACGTGAATCGCTCACCGATTCGCTGTATGCACTCAACAACACTGATGTAATGCAGCTGGCTCAAAAACCTAAGGTTAGCCTCTAGGACATACAAGTACATTAGTGATAATAAACGGTTTTCTATATGACCATACGGCACAACCAAGACATAGCATACATGTACAGGCCTCATACAGGTTTTTGTGCAAGCATATTAGTGCATGCTTTGCTCATCTGGGTCAACATTATGATGTTCTTCATCAAGAGAGAGAACTTCTTCATGAGAAGTTACTTGTTCTTCAACCTTTTGTTTATCTGGTGAGTGAACCAGCACAAGTTCATCTAGAGAATAAGAGAGACAAGTTTATTTGCTGGTTTATAAATGGTTGATGAATATGTTCATAGGAGTGGTGTGTCCTTATTATTTGAGGACCTAGTGAGTGGTATATATTATAAAACAAGCTACAGAAAAAGAACTTTACCAAAAAGTGCAAAAACCATTCATGTAGGGATGCACTTCCACAAAAAGAAAGGAAACAAGCTATAACCTACACCGCAATGGGTTCAGAGACTACCTACACATCACAGCTCAATGCATTACAGAGTAACGCTCGAGAATAACTGATAGTGCTTATATAAGCCCTAGACTACACCTACAGCACAGTTTTGAGCATATCATTTTGTACACATTTAATGGGGACGCCATTTTTTTTCCAGAGCCATCCCTACATATGGAGTACTACTGTACTCCATGATACATGTATGTCAAGGACCTGTCGCTAGCTAGTCAGTGGTGTGTCCTTAGTAACCTCCTTATAATCCATGGCATGTCCTTACAATTATGGGACCTAGTGTCCCCAAGGAGCCTGTGCTATTATAGTTGTGCATGTGTGCTGTATGAAGTAAATATTGTCCACAACTCAGATGTATGGGTATAGAGGGGACATCACATGAAATACATGAGCCGCCTCTCTATAGATATACCCTTTACATCGCAATAGGAGACCACGAATCATTTTTAAAACTTACCAGGTACAATCGCTATGAATCTTTTTCTTTCTTCGTCTTTATCAAACACCGAAATCTTCATCCACCCACTCAACATTACCCTGGACCCTTTCTTCACGTTCTTGAGCACAAAGTCCGTCTGTTCTGGGGAGTGGACATTTATGGTGTGCCACGTAGCCCTCTCCACCCATCCACCTGTGGTATAGACAAAACATATGTATACATGTAGCATTGTTTGCTTGCCTGCCTATCCAGGCTGCTGTATCTGGAATTTTTCTGTTTCGTGCAATTCCTTCAACACAATTTCTCTGACTGCTTCCACTGATAGAAGGCTGGTTCGTGCATGCATGGAGACCCACCTTTGTGGCTTTGTTCGCCCACATGGCAAAGCTCTCTCTACCTTACACACATGTAATACTCATGTTTAAAAGCGTACCAGACTTTCCATCTTCTTTCAAGAAGAGCCTGGGAACAGCAGGCTACCTCTGACATGTATACGCTACTTCAATATGAGTCAGATTCTACGGTATTTATTATACATGTATGACAAAGTGTTGTTTTAGCATGACTTCATTTAGTTTTAGTAAAAAGAACAAAGCTTAGCTTTAGATAACTAAAACGAAAAAGGGGTTACTAAGATACTTTTAGTATTAGTTAACCTAACTACATGTACATGTAAATGGGTTGATTTTGGTGAAAAAATATTATAGTTTATTCGGAGTCCCACCTTTGATATATCAGTTTTAGTTTGTTAACTAAACCTACCTGTTTTTGTTCCTACTAAAACATTCTGTTAGCTCAAGTTACTGAAACAGCACCACATGACATATATAGAGGCATGTTTTAATGATCCCCCTCACCTGGGCCCTTGGTGTACTTATTTGTGACCATATAAAATGTCACCAGACTCCGCCCACTCTTAAAGTTGAGTTTCTGTGGGTCACGGCCAACACGCCCGAGAAGGTAGACTTGGTTGATATCTGGATCGAGGATTAATTTACAATGAACACATAGTGAGTACAGTAGAACCCCTATAATGTTGACACCTTGGGGACCTGGTAAAGTGTCCTGTGTAGAGAGGTGTCCTCATTTCAGGGATAAATTTACATTAATTAAGAAAGCATATTTTGGACACAGCAAAGTGTCCTTAATACAGAGGTGTCCTTATTTCAGGGGTTTCCTTTAAGAGGGGTTCCACTGTAATATATGTGGTGCATGTTGAATACAATTGCAGGCTTGCAAATATCATGAAATCAGTGTGTAAAATTGCTACATGTACATCATACACATGCAAAATGCGGTGTCCTGTGCTCTCACACTGTGCATGCATGTGTAGAGTAGGTGTTTTAAAATACACTTTCATGCTATAGTTCTTCAATTCCAACCAGAAGTGCTTGTCAAAATCTTCAGCATCAATTTTACTAGCCATTTGGGGGGAATCTTGAATAAATGCTCTTTTATTTTTTAGGCTAGTTGCTTTACTTGTTGGCTATCAGTTTATACCTGTATTAGTTACATTCCGTTTATTATACTTGTACACTTTACTTTATAAGCCACTTTTTAACTCCTTTACACTAGCTAACTTTTTTTTCCTGTATCATGGACATGTTCTGTGTAGCATTAAAAGTTTAAGGGAATAGGATTCTTCATGTAGAAATCATAGAAGATGAAACAGCTTACACTTCTCATTGAATTGTGCGGCTGGGATATCTGTTGATAGTGACGCACGCAAGATGTTCCGTTGCAGAAGATTCTAAGGGAAAATTAAATGTAGCACATGCAGCGATAGAATATATGCACGCTATTCAGTAGGTTGCAATGCAGGGTCAATGGCATGCCAGACGGTGCTGAACATCAGTAGGTTGCTATAGTACTGAACCTCAGTAAGTTGCTATAGAATATATGCACACTATTCAGGGGTGGACTTCAGTAGGTTACAATGCAGGGTCAATGGTATGCCAGACGGTGCTGAACCTCAGTAGGTTGCTATAGAGTTGAACCTCATAGGTTGCTATAGTGCTGAACCTCAGTAGGTTGCTATAGAGTTGAACCTCAGTAGGTTGCTAGTATTGAACCTCAGTAGGTTGCCATATTGCGCCTCGGTAGTTTGCAATAGTATTGAACCTCAATAGGTGCTATAGGCACATCCAGTGTTGAACCTCAGTTGGTTGTTATAAGCACAATCAGGGCTGACCCTCAGTTGGTTGTGGGTTGCAAGGTAACACTAGATGTATATTCCGAGTTGAGCCTCACGGTGTAGGGGTAGCTAAACTGCTAGTCAGTGCTGAACCTCAGTAGGTTGCTATAAGGCCATTCAGTGCTGAACCTCAGTAGGTTGCTATAAGTACATTCAGGTCAGTTGGTTACAAGGCACACTATACATACTGAGGCTGAAACCTCAGTGCATTACTACAAATGCTGCACGTTGCTAAAAGAACATCCTGGGCTTAACCGCAACAAATAGCAGTACTAGTGTAGCTAAAACTGCTAATTAGGAATGAACCTCAGTAAGTTGTACTACAGCATACAGCTAGCTTCATTCCCAGGCCTACAATTACACGAATTGTCACAGGGCTTGAGATCTAAAGTCATGTAAACAACTTATGTTATTATCTGAATCTCTGTTTTTCTACACTTTACCATTATTTTTCAGCGGTAAGTCCGTGGCACAAACGGGCTACAAAGAATAGCTACAAGAAGTATAGATTTGCTACCTTCACTTTACTGTCTGAGAGTAGCAACTGCATCAACCATGCTCACTAATACTGCTCCACTGCCTTCTACTTTTTGGCTTCAAGGTAATTTTTTTGTGATGATACTCAAGAGATCTGGACGAAATCCAAGCGACAAAAATCAACCATCATTCTCAGATATATACGAAGGAGGCTGGGCTACTGAATGCACGAAAATCAAGCAAACAAGAAATTTAGAAATAACGATCAAACGATCAAGGATTGATCAAATTCTTGATCCTGTTTGTCTACAATCATAGATAGTAGAGTAGAACTTCTACTCTACTATCTATGCTACAATGTACTGGCAGAGATTTACAGTTAGTCTCGCGGGCCAGACGATTAAAGTACGTCTGGTCACGTTTGCCACGTTTTTGCAAACGTCGCCGGAATGTGGGCGACACCAATCAGATTGCAGAGCGTTCAATTATTACATAGCTCTTACGCGTTAGTCACATGACAGTCTGTCCTTTTCAAACGAGATGTTATCGAGAAAAAAGTGTTAGCGAACGTTGCGAGTTAGCTATGCCGAACCAGGAACGAGTAATAAGTTTTAAAATAAAAGACGGTTTTCGTCGCTGGTGTCTCAAGTGCACCTGACAAAATAGGACGCACATGCTCTGTAGACTCACTGTGAAGATTTCGACGTTCCTTCGCCGTTACCGCTGACTCACAAAGCAAGTACATCTCTACCGACTTTCCATATCGTGATTATAAGGCGAGAGTCTATTAGCTTCACATAATTGCGTTCTGCCTCGTGAAAAATGACTGCGTCACGTGCACTACATTCCACCGCGTAACGGAAACGCGGCTAAGGTGGCCAGACATAACTTCCCCTAACAAAAATCGTCTGGCCCGCGAGACTAATTTACAGTAGTGTAGCTGATGACGTCATCTCTCCCCACACGGGCCCACCCACACGTACACATTTAAAAGCGTAAAAAACCATTTCCACTGCCACAATAAATTTTCAGCCGTACCTGCAACTTTCGAAACGATAGCATAGTCCGGCTCCTCCCTGCACTGTCGATGTCGTCCGCTCTAGCAATCTCGGTACTGGGACCATAAACTGTCCAATACCGAACCACAATCAGTCCAATACTGGTACTGGTACCGTAATATGTGGACGTCACACGTCCCAATGACATCATACCCCGCCTGGCGCGCGCGGTACGCAGGCGCTAGGCAGTGGACAGTTTTTCTTTTCAAACATGCAAAAAAATTTGGTAGTGGAGACTGAGAACAAGGCTATTAAAATGGCAATCTCCAACAGTTTTTTTGCTTTTTTGGGTAGGCGAAAATTTAACATTAATATGAACCATGCAGACAGCCTGGCCCGCGAGAATACAAGTGCGTAGACAGTACACCATATTAATACAGACTATATAGTGTGTGCCAACAATACAATAATATACTGTAGCTGCTACTACTGTCCCGGTGAGTGCCCAGAGAAGGAACCGTGGTCCATCTCGTAGGAGAAATCAGTGCCGGATGTCTCATTGTTCATGTCGCGTACGTCGCTGGCTCGTTCCTCGGCAGTATCGTCCTCCTCCACCGTGTTCCTGGACATCCGTACCATGATGATGTCATCTAGTAGGGAACGAGTGAAGAAAAATGTAGTCTCAGTCAAAAAGGTAAATTAAGGCCCCAACAATCTGACAAAGAAGGGAGCAGGCCAACCTTGTCATGCAGTGTAGTGTACATGTAGTACCCTGAGCTGACCAGCAGCTACATGTATAGTGCATCATCTGGAGTTGACTATATAGCAACTCCTCTCCTAGCTGACCAGCAGCTATAGTGTTTCGTCTGGAGTTGACCACCCAGGCTCTCAAGCATCCAGCTTTCGGCTTAAAGTACTAAATTAAAAGCTGGATGAGCGAGGCTAAGAAAAATGGCACAGAATGTACATGTACGAATAGAGGTTTTTTTCACTTCATAATGTAGCCTCGGTTCCAGGCTCTCAAGCATCCAGCTTTCTGTCGCTTGAAGTACTAAACTAAAAGCTGAATGAGAGAGGCTAAAAAAAATGGCACAGTATAATAGAGGGTTCACACTTCACATGAAATGGTATTATGTTATATTACCCTCGTTCCCAGGCCCGTGAATTTTTCAGTTTGTACAAAGGAAAGTCGCACGGCTAAAATGCTATTTGCTGGCCTCAAAGCTAGATGCAGATGACATACGATGATGTGATTGAAAACCCTTCATCTTACGTTCACCCACCCACAACAACAGCTATCCTCTTCTCTTCAGTCCCATCAGCTTTGAGAAGATTCCTCGACTCCAACCTTCCGTTTACCAGGATCCTAGAGCCTTTCTTTACGTATTTGAGCACATACTCTGCAGCCGGGCGTTGTAGCACATTAATAAGGTGCCACGTAACTCTGGAGTCTTGGGTTACTAGAGGGAGGGAGGGAGGGAGGGAGGGAGGGAGGGAGGGAGGGAGGGAGGGAGGGAGGGAGGGAGGGAGAGGGGGAGGGAGGGAGGGAGGGAGGGAGGGAGGGAGGGAGGGAGGGAGGGAGGGAGGGAGGGAGGGAGGGAGAGGGAGGAAGGGAGGGAGGGAGGAAGAGGGAGGAAGGGATGGAAGAGAAGAGCTCATGGCCGCCCTAGTTCTAGCCTATATTCATTTACATGTATGGGTACGCTGTCCTCGTTTCCTATCTTGATCGAAGATTTCTAAATTCTTAAAAAATGGTTTCATAATAGCGCAATATTAATGACACAAGCATGCAGCATCACGTACAGGATCCCTTCCACATTCGGGACAAATTAAAACAAAGTGTCCCATTTAGAAGGATGTCCTCATTTCAGAGATTAACCAATTATATACCTACATGCATGCTTGGGATTTCAGGAAGTGTCCTCAATTAAGAGAGGTGTGCTAAGTTCAATGGTCCAACTAGAGGCATTTTACTAGCTATACACTTTTTAAATTCCTGACACCCCAGAGAGAAAAAAACACACAACTCGCTCTAGTTACCTGAGTTGTCCGGCTGCCGGAGAGAGAAAAAAACACACGTCTCACTCTAGTTACCTGAGTTGTCCGGCTGCCGGACCCTGATGGACCTGTTAGTCGCCATGCTGAACACCACCAGCGGCCTGTCCCTCCCCACGTTCCTGGGGTCTCCGCCCACACGTCCCAGCAACTGCACCGAGTTGATGCCTGAGGGAGAAATAATTATAATCAGGAGTCAATATCTACCAAAGCCTGGAATAGCCTAGTCCCAGACTGGTAGCCTGAAGCTATCGCTCATTGTTGTCAGTATGATAGTTCTGCTTGCATGCAGATTTCCGAGAACGGAAAGTAATCACACCTGGAGCATGCATATAATTGAAAAAGAGTATTGGAGTAAATACATGACCAGACTTGCGTACAAACAGCAGTCTGTACATGTACGTAATACCACAATTTTTTAAATCTCCAATTGTAGGGGCCGATTGGCTTCTGATTCCGTCCTAGTTCTGGTAAGATGCCTGGAGGCCCGTACAGCATGCATCCCGGTCCATGATGCCCACGGAGCGACGATGCACTCAGATTAAAAAAAAAAAGATGCACTCACACTCACATGGGCTTGTGAGAAATCTGTAGACTACCTCCTGGGACGCAAGGTTCACATCGAGTCAAACCACAAGCCACTCATTCCGATTTTGAGCACAAAGAACTTGGACTATCTATCTACCCCCTCGTGTACTTTGCTTTCCATTGAGACTGGTCCAAGTTCGACTTCACCGTCCAGCATACCCCCGGGAAACTGTTGTACACAGCTGATACTCACTCTCGGGCACCACTTGCAGAAACTGGAGATTCCAGTAAGTAGTCTAAGCTGTATTTCCCTTGTTAGGAGGACACATGGGAAACTACTGTAACATGTTAAAGACACAGACACACACACGTACATCTCTCCCTCGGTCGATACTGTGTGGATGGTTGGTACTGTGCAGACGGTTGATACTGTGTGGCCGGTTGATACGGAGTGGATGGCTGTTCGTCTGTTTCCATAGTAACAGCAGTACGTCGAAGTATACTCGCCATACCCATTCTGGCCTGAGATAGGGCCTGTACACGAGGAAACAGAATGCAAGCACCCAATTCCATGACAAGCCATACATCTTCTAGAGAGGAAACCTCATCTAGTGGCGCCCTCTTAGAGTGGCACATTGCTCATATTGTAGACCGATTATCCTATTCTTTTCATTCTATGTACAGGTTCTTAAACTCCTTCACCCTTTACCAACCATAAGAAACAGCTTAAAGAAGCAGAAAAGCCTGTACAAAGTATTAACGCCTAGTATTAATACCCCTTATAAATTCATATGGGCTTATGGGAGCTCATGAACGCATATATGCGTCATTGGTTGGTAAAGAGTTAAACTCCTACATGGCATTTACCACACCATAATGTCCAGGGATGCTATTGTTAGGGGGTGGGGTTAGGGCAAGGGTTAGGGTTAGAGTTCAAAGGAAAAACAAAGCTTGCCACCGGAATAATAATCCAGCAACACTATTGGCACTATATTAGAGCGAAAAAAATTATATTACAGACGATTGGTGCTTTAATTAGAGTGGTGTGTTAATAATTAAGAGCAGATACAGTAGTCCTACCAGTACTGTAAGCTTACATCTGGGGAGGGGAGGGGAAGGGGGAATAGGACAGTCTCACACACACATACAAAATGTCTTCAAGCGAGTTAGCACTGCATCATGTGTACCGGTGCACGAGACCTCATCCTACCCCGCCCCCCCACCCCAGTGCACACAGCACTGAATTGCAAACAGTGGAGACTTTAAAGCAGAAACTTTGCTGACCATCCAGAATTTCATAAATTATTTCCACATCAGCTAATGTATTTCTTGTGGACGGTTCCGCGGTAAAATTTATGTGAAAGCTATCAAAATTAGGCTTCTCAGTCCTAAAGCTATAGAAGCCCTCCTCTGAACAGGGTTTGTAAAATCAAGCTTTTTTTTGCAAAATTATCCCGAGTTTACTTCATTTACAGAGGCTATACCTGTATTCTTCCGAAACACTGTCGCAACATGATGGTCCAAGCACGCTATACGATCTCCTCACTGCAATACACGTGGCCGCTCAGTATCACGTGCTATCGGAATGATTATCATGTGACCACACAAAACGCTACGTTGTGTGCTTTATTTAGAAAAAATACCGTTATAAACAGCTAACAGGTATGTAGCGTTTGTTGTAGAATAGGAGAGGTAAATAGATGCCTTGCCACCTGTTTTTAGTCTCGTTCTCAGCCCGCAAAACCATTGTTTGTCTTTATAAAAGCTAGTCTTGGTGCGAATGATATATCACTGTAACCACAAGTATTGCTCCACTGTACTACGGAAGGTCAGTGATTAGGGACTAAGTTGTCATAAATTATAATGTTCTACATTAAACACGAACTGGCATTGTATGGTGCAGTTATTAGAATGGATACGGTGATAACTTTATACACGTATCTTACCACTTCCCTTTGCTCCCATTTCAGTGACTCATAGCCAGGTTCGAAAGAATCCGTACAGAAAGTGCTAGGAGGACCAGCCTCATTCCCAGGCCGACGCACTAGGAGGACCAGCCTCATTCCCAGGCTGACGCACTAGGAGGACCAGCCTCATTCCCAGGCCGACGCACTAGGAGGACCAGCCTCATTCCCAGGCCAACGCACTAGGAGGACCAGCCTCATTCCCAGGCCGACGCACTAGGAGGACCAGCCTCATTCCCAGGCCGACTCATTAGGAGGACCAGCCTCATTCCCAGGCCGACGCACTAGGAGGACCAGCCTCATTCCCAGGCTGACGCACTAGGAGGACCAGCCTCATTCCCAGGCCAACACACTAGGAGGACCAGCCTCATTCCCAGGCCGACGCACTAGGAGGACCAGCCTCATTCCCAGGCCGACGCACTAGGAGGACCAGCCTCATTCCCAGGCCAACGCACTAAGAGGACCAGCCTCATTCCCAGGCCGACTCATTAGGAGGACCAGCCTCATTCCCACGCTGAGGCACTAGAAGAACTAACGTGGTGTGATGGCTGCTAAGTCGCCTTGGCCCTTACCGGAACGGTTCAGGTTGCCGTGGAAACTGACCTCAGCTGCCGTAATCCTATCAACCCAACTCGTGACCAAAATCGTCATGAGTGAGTTAGTTGGGCATGGTTGTTAATACAGTAGCCTTGCACTCAGTCTTCCTAGTTTTCTTCACTCACTCCTCACTCACCCACCCACTCACTCACTCACTCTCACTCACACTCACCCACCCACACTCACTCACTCACACTCACTCACTCACTCACCCACCCACCCACCCACTCACACTCACTCACTCACCCACCCACCCACCCACTCACTCACTCTCTCCCTCACTCACCCACCCACTCACTCACTCACACTCACCCACCCACACTCACTCACTCACTCACTCACCCACCCACCCACTCACTCACCCACTCACTCACTCACTCACTCACTCACTCACTCACCCACCCACTCACTCACTCACACTCACACTCACACTCACACTCACACTCACCACCCCACACTCACTCACTCACCCACCCACCCACCCACTCACTCACTCCCTCACTCACCCACCCACTCACTCACTCACACTCACCCACCCACACTCACTCACTCACTCACTCACCCACCCACCCACACTCACTCACTCACTCACCCACCCACCCACTCACTCACCCACCCACCCACTCACTCACCCACTCACTCACTCTCTCCCTCACTCACCACCCACCCACTCACTCACACTCACCCACCCACACTCACTCACTCACTCACCCACCCACTCACTCACTCACTCACTCACTCACTCACTCACACTCACTCACTCACTCACTCACACTCACTCACCCACCCACTCACTCACTCCCTCCCTCACTCACTCTCTCCCTCACTCACCCACCCACCCACTCACTCACTCACTCACTCACTCACCCACCCACTCACTCACCCACTCACCCACTCACTCCCTCACTCCCTCACCTGGCAGGATTGGCACAAAGAGTACAGGCAAAGAACATCCGCTCTCTGACAAAGGCTATCTCTAAACGACCAAGGGGCACTCCCCTTGTTACCATTAGCAACCACTCCTCATGCATCGATGACCCAGTCTATTGGAGTAAGTACATTGTACATACATAAACTGGTTTCAAGGGTGCAAATATTAGAATGCAATAGCTGCAGTATGTGCGCCCTGCTCAGCAATGAGGCTTCATCTATAGTGTCAGAGTACCTTATTAGCTAGGTTTGTGGTTTGCTAGTCTCTAGAGTGCTTGTTGCAAGCTTTTTTTGCAAACCTCTATCTATTGCAACAGCTCCATCAACCAAGTCTGCAGTCGAGCCAGGTCCCATATGTAAAGCATGCAGCATGGGGCATGTCTCTGCTAGAGATTTCTGGTTATTCTTGAAACTGCTGAGTGACTGCTCTGTGTTGCACTTCCATCCCCCCTCTCAGGTCTCCTGCCACTGACTATGGCTTTCTCACACAGAACCTCCAGATGGTTTGTCAGAGCATGCGCCTGCACATAGAGCTGAAAATATCAGCTGGCCACTGGCCATTTCCGTGCAATTTTCTGCAATGGCCACCCAAAAATTGTACAGATGGCCGATCAAAATTTCACTTTGGCTAGCCAAACCCTAAGCCTTATTTTCAACTCTGCTCTTCCCAGTCTCCGCACCCCGGCTTTTTGCACACGTAGTAAACAGCTGGGGAGTGGAGACTGAAAACGAGGCTATATTTCTCTACACCATAACTCCATCGTGTAATACATGTAACTATACAGTGTAGCCTCGTTTTGAGTCTCCACTCCTTTTCACTGCATGTACATGTATGTGCGAAAGAAGCTAGGGAGTGGAGACTGAAAATGAGGCTACTTCTCTACACCAAAACTCCATCATGTAATACAGTGTATGCATATTTAGCCTCATTCCGAATCTCCACTCCATTCCACTATATGTACAAAAAAAGCTAGGGAGTTGAAACTAAAAATGAGGCTACGTACTTCTCTACACCAAAAGTCTATCATGTAATACAATTAATGTATGTGCATTTAACATACCATAAACTCTGGAGTATAAGTACCCATCAAATACAAGTACCCCACATAATCTGTGCCACGAAAATGCACAATCTCCGAATAGAAGTACCTGTACTTGTACTCCAGAGTTTATGGTACCTCATTCTGAGTCTCAACTCCAGTCCACTTTGTGCGAAAAAAAAAGCTGAGGAGTGGATCGAGATTAATAATGCTAATCCTCTGCCCTAAAACCATGTTGTGCTCTCTCCTTTCAGGATACCTGCTGCCAGAGAGATCAATTTCTTCAACAAGCTCGTGTCTGTCTTCTTCTCCAGAGGACAGCTAGTGCCAGTCGACAGAGGTGTGTGCTCCAAACAAGCCGCATGGAGATCACATATTTCACACAATCATTCAAGTTTAATTTCACACATACACGTACATGCATTCAAGTTTGTAAGATTTATTCCCGTTTGGTCAACTTCTCACTTTTTCAATTCCCATTTGGTCAATGTTGACAAAGTGAGAAATTCACAAAGTGGTAATTGACAAAGTGGCAATTGACAAAGTGGGAATTGACAAAGTGGGAAATTGACAAAGTGGCAATTGACAAAGTGGGAGTTGACCATATGGGAAGACACAAAGTGCTTTGGCTATACTTAAAGAATGCGTGGTGTGAACATTTGTACAGTCAACCATTCCTGCCTCCCTACAGTGATCATAAACACGCAATATTAGCCTTGCTCCCATGGCAGGCCACTTGCCCTAATGCTAGCCTCGTACCCAAGCCTTCCACTCATGAAAGAAAAGTAAAGCCATTTATTTTCGCGAGTGCGGGGAAGGCCTGGGTACGAGGCTACCCTAATGCGTGGCCTGGGAATGAGAATATATATCATTGTATATAATTATTTGCATATATCAAATTTTATTGCTTCACCCAGTTTTTGAAGATGGGTGAACGGCTAGGAAGCATCATTTCTGCTGTTTTGCTCACAGGAGATGGTGTGTACCAGCGTGGGATGAACTTCTGCCTGCAAATGCTCAACGAGGGAGGCTGGGTTCACATCTTTCCTGAAGGTAACTTGTTAGTGTGGGATGAGCTTTTCAATACATATTATATAACCTGGAATTTATCATTGTTAGGCACATTCTATAAATTTGTGCTATTTATACATTGCATTGCACATTGTATAAATCTATAAACTGCACAGTGCTAAACCTATCTGTAATTCTAACCCTAGCCCCAAGCCTAACCCTAGCCCTAAGCTTAACCCTAATTCATTATGAATTTATAAAATGTGCAGCGCGATTTATAAGCTGTGCAAACTTAAAATGCTCCTAACAGCATTATTGTTTAAGCCTGGCTAGAAATGTATCAAAGGAATGGAATTTTTAAAAACACTATCCCTGTACATGTAACTTGTATCTGTTGTATTTTGCAAATTTTTCTTTGAACTAACAAAAAGTATTCAATTGTCATTGCTTTGACAAATTTGAGGCATATTAGTCAATACGCACTTCATATTTCTGACAAATTATCATAGTTGCTAAATAATGCCAGGCCTTTTGTGGGGGAATAAAACACAACATACACACTAAACATAGGAACTGCTAAACATAGGAACTGCTGTGGACGTTTAAGCAGAACTGTAATAATCATATACCACCACAATATCCTGTGCTCCTGCAGGCAAGGTGAACATGACTGGAGAGAGCTTGAGACTGAAGTGGGGTGAGTCCAAGATCCTGAATGATACATGTACCATAATACTGTTTAGTGGGAATTATATTCTCTGGGTAGAATCTGCAGTTAGCTTCTGTGTCCACGGAAACAATTTTTGTACGTACATTCATCAAAAACATAATATTTAATCTGAACAGTTGTTTCAAAATATCATCAAACTGCCGACGTTTCGATCGCCATACTGCAACTTTCTTTGGGGAACATTGATACAAAAATAAGAGACACTTAAATACACTAGCCAAGCTTGTCTCAGCTACAAACGGTATCTGAGCTACAAGCTACTCAGAATCGAGTCTGATACTGGTTGCTCTGTCTAGCTGTCCTCTGGTTAACACCAATGATGTCATGAGCGGGCAGGTCTCAGGATTGCTGACCAGGAATCCGAGATGGCCACGCCTTCGCCTCCGTTAGCCAGTCTGCCCGAGTCGGTGAGGAGGATGTACATGTAATGTACCTGATCATCGGTGTTAATTATGAGATCCTAGACGAAGCAAAGCAATGACAGATCCGACTCAGATTAGCTTATAGCTTACTTATTAGGCATGCAAGGTATAATTCCTGGCTCCAAGAATTAATGGGCTATATGTACATGTACTCCACATATGCATCCTAATTCTGACCTGCACCTGTTGGTTTTGCCATTCATGAACTAGCATAACAGCAACTTTGGTACAAAAAACAAAAGCTGGCAATGGAAACTGGGAACTGGGCTATTGAGTACTAGTGCATGTAGTACAAGCATCTGACTAGTATTCAGAAGGTCCTGGGTTCAATCCCCAGCTGGGTCCCGTTGTTTGGGGGGGGGGGGGGGGATTTCTTTACTCTCTCAGAAAGCTTATCATCTCTTGAAAAGTTTGCAATGTAAATTTGGAACCAATTCCTTCTACAACATTAATTAATAGGCTCGTATATTTTGCATATGGGTAATTCCATGCCAAATCAACACAAAAAATGACGACCCCCTCAGATTTCCACGAAACTTGGTACATATGTACCCTATGTGAAGTTATTAATTCACAGTGATTATTAGCCTCACACGTTGTGCGGCTTCTGTGTTACAGCCAGCCAAAAACTCAATTTTTCGTCAAATTTTCGGCTTCCTGCTTCTACATAATTGACCATAACTATTACTACGATTGTCTGTGCAAGATGAAAATTGCACCATCTTGTACCTTAGTAGATACCCTTTCAGCTGATATATTGCACGTGTTAATTTGATTATGTTGAGGTCAAAGGTCATGGTTTATATACTTGACCTTTGCCCCCTTGAAAAACGGATTCTTCAATTGTTCTAATTTTTTTTCTAAATGTTCTCTAGATCTTCATGTTGAGATGGTATTATTTTAATTTTGGGACTGCCACGGGATTAGGAGATACAGAGAGTAGCGTAATAGCCAGTAGGGTGTTTTTCATGTATGTCCACACATGCTTGCCCCATACTGGGATTTGTTTCGGTGTGAGGTCAAATGCTACATGATCTGGGTGAGCAGACTGATTTAATACACTCATTATACATGTAGTGAGTTATAGTTTGGTACATTCCTGAAAGTAGATGGGAGTGAAGCTGCACAAATCCACAAGATTCCCGCAATCAAACAGAGCTCTCACACATGCACATTTTCATGCATTATTCTGACTAATACTCCTAACACAGTGGAATGCAGCTCTTTGTAAACATTGTAACTAACTCCCTGATGTACCAGTAGGTAAGCTACAGTTTGCATCTTGAGGCTGCTAATTGATTTCCATGGCAATATCACACTTTACTTCTTGGTATAGCCAATTCTCAAGCATAGCTGTGTCAGTTCATAGTGGAAAAGTGATCAAAGCAAACCATTCTAGACTTATTTGAAGTTAGCTCTCCTGTCAGTGCACAACCATGGCCCAGTCTCAGTGGCGAAGTATTTGCTCAGCACTGACACAGCTATGCTTGAGAATTGGCTATACCAAGAAGTGAAGTGTGATATTGCCATGGAAATCAATCATCAATTTTGCTGTAATCCCTTCAATAGACCTAACTATTCCATCTGGAAGAAGAACCAGCATATGTCTGTTACGTTCAAAGTGGATGTCTGAGAAAGTTGTGATTGAGAATCTCATACGTACCACTGCATCCCTTCCAAGCGTTAGGTATGTTGAAGGGATTGCAGCAAATATTTCGCCACTGAGACAGGGCCATGGTTGTGCACTAACAGAGGGAGAACTAACTTCAAAATAAGTCTAGAATATAATTATATAGTTTGCTTTGATCACTTTTTCACTATGAACTAACACAGCTATGCTTGAGAATTGGCTATACCAAGAAGTAAAGAGTGATATCATGTAGTGCTTAATTTGGCAAGTCTAAAAATTTGCGAATAGCCGTTTTTGAACGTTTCATTGAAATAATTTCATGAATTTGTTCAAATACGCCACACCCACGTACTAGTGAATTTATGGGCAGAGTGTACCTGAGTAATTAAATGCGCACAGACTTACAGGAAGCTTAGTAGCGAATGGTAGCTACCACTCCATGCTCTGCTGCTCGCTTTTTAATTTCGACCTTCATCGCGCTCATTTTCAGGTATGCTTCCCTAACCTTCGTGCCGGCAGATGGAAATCAATTATCAATCTCAAGGTGAAAAATGTAGCTAATTAATTTCAACTATTGGTACATCAGGGGGCTTTAGTTACAATGTTTACAAAGAGTTGCATTCCACTGTGTTAGGAGTATTAGTCAGAATAATGCATGAAAATGTGCATGTGTGAGAGCTCCGTTTGATTGCCGAAATCTTGTGGATTTGTGCAACTTTACTCCCATCTTTTTTCAGGAATGAACCAAACTATAACTCACTACATGTATAATGAGTGTATTAAATCAGTCTGCTCACCCAGATCATGTAGCATTTGACCTCACACCGAAACAAATCCCAGTATGGGGCAAGCATGTGTGGACATACATGAAAAACACCCTATTGGCTATTACTCTACTCTCTGTATCTCCTAATCCCATGGCAGTCCCAAAATTAAAATAATACCATCTCAACATGAAGATCTAGAGAACATTTGGAAAAAAAATTAGAACAATTGAAGAATCCGTTTTTCAAGGGGGCAAAGGTCAAGTATATAAACCATGACCTTTGACCTCAACATAATCAAATTATCACTTGCAATATATCAGCTGAAAGGGTATCTACTAAGGTACAAGATGGTGCAATTTTCATCTTGCACAGACAATCGTAGTAATAGTTATGGTCAATTATGTAGAAGCAGGAAGCCGAAAATTTGACGAAAAATTGAGTTTTTGGCTGGCTGTAACACAGAAGCCGCACAACGTGTGAGGCTAATAATCACTGTGAATTAATAACTTCACATAGGGTACATATGTACCAAGTTTCGTGGAAATCTGAGGGGGTCGTCATTTTTTTGTGTTGATTTGGCATGGAATTACCCATATATTTTATATGCTGTGTACCTGCCTGCAGGAGTCGGTCGTCTGATAGCTGAGGCCAGAGTACTGCCAGTCGTGGTCCCCTTCTGGCTCGTGGGTAGGTACATGTTGCATACATTGTACACTGTGAAAATCTAAGGGTTGCTTTAGGGATATCTCAGTTGCAGTCTGCAAAACAGTGTGTGTACAAGTGGATCACTTTACCACCCTATTTCTCCAATTTCAGATTGAAGGGAAATAAGGCCCAGTAGTATTACACATGTTGTACCAATCTGTTCCTATCCCCACCAAAGAAAAGTGATCTAGCTTGGCTTCCTGAGTAAAGTGATCTTATTGCACTGCACGTAACTACATATACACATTCTCTGGTACTGGGGCTGCAACTGAGGTAAGCTTATGTGGGTTAAAGCAATGTATTCCATGGGTTTCAATGTGTACGTATGGGGTTTGTATCCAAAGAAAGCCTCGAGAGGACACACAACTGCACGAACTGACAACAGTATATACATGTATACTGTAAAAAAGGAATTGTCATGTTGACAAGGGGTTTGCTGTCTGAGTTGCAGAGGGAGTTCAAGAATGAAAACACAGCCGTGATGTGTCTGTAATGGTAATATGTTTATAGTTACATGTACGTATACAAATCCCATACACCTCAGAGACCCATGTCTTCTACCATGTAGCTTTTATAGTGCCTACTATTAATTTGAAAAGAAGCTACAGTTGCCAAGCAAGCCTCAAGTACCCTATTGTACAAGAATATACCCTGGCTTGAAAGACACCACTTAGATACAGCAGTTTTCATAAGGTTTGCTACAAGCCAGAAATTGTATCACCACAGCTAGTTCAATTCAAGTGGCCACCTCCTTTCAAAAGAGGACTTCAAAGCGGCCTTTACTCTTAAAGCTTGCAAAGGCGGTGAAAACTGCTTTTCATGGGGTTTGTACACTGCAGCAGTGCTGTTCAAACAAGTATTATATACGTGTATATACATGTACCGTAAACTACGTATTATCTGCCCATGATGTACATGTATTATCCACCCATCCCCCTTTTTGAGTAAAAGTTACGTCGGAGGGTATTTATGTACTTAGTATCCGCCCACCCTTAAATACCATCCATGCGAGCTAAACATGTAACTAACACCTGAAAATTCCAAGACAACGAGCAGAATCAAACGACAAAGCTCGATGTTCAGTGCGCTTTAATTGGAATACCGACGGTAAGTCTGTCAGCCACTTCGCTTTTTAGCGGATAATAATAGTCTGCATGTTTCTATAATAGCTAGTTCAATACAATTTGTATTCACTGTGGTGCAGTACTTGCCTAAAAAAGCTATACTTACCTTGTATACTCACTTTGCCTACCGCACATTTGGAACGCGTTTGAGTGGGCGGATACTACAGCGCATTTATAAAACTACGTATTATCCGCCCACCCCCCTCTTTCAGCTTGCACTTAAGTGACCCGCCCATGGGCGGATAATACGTACTTTACAGTATATACACTGTAGCAGGGACGCCATGAACTGCAGATGTGTCTTTGCCTGTTCATGTGTATACTGTAGCGTTTATAGCGGGATACATCACTCCATGACGTCGATGTGAAAGTAGTGGCAGCATACAATGCATCTGTAACTCTCTGACTGGCTGCACATACATGTACAAATCAAAGGTGTTTTTTCATAGTTAAAGGGTCAGAAGAGGGTTAGGAGGGACACTTCTGAGACAGCACGCACATGAATATTATAATGACAAACATAGACACTATAATATGGCAATCAGGTTGGACACTACTACACACTGTCGTGATATCCAACTACTGGCTCTACCGTGTGATATCAGTACATTGTGCATGTGGGATTTCCGTGATCATTTAGGTTTGGCGGGATCACTTAGCTGTATATCATCCATGATGGTATGCCTTCCCGTGATACAACCTGGTGTACTGGCTTAACGCTGTGATACATATTAATGGATAATTTTCTACTTGCAGGTATGGAAGATATCCTTCCGAATAAACGTCCCTACATCCCCCGTTTGTTTAAGGTTAGTACATGGTGTAGCTCTGCCCGTACCGATATGAATATGAATATGAATGAATATAGATACATCACTGTCTCCAGAAAAGGTGCATGTCTTAAACTTAATATTCACTGACGGTTAAAGATACATCCCTTCTTCTGGAAAGCTAAAGAATGTGGGTTAAGTTGTTTTGACAATTTTGACATTGGTATATATACCTTTACACATGTATAATAGAAACTGACAGTGTTAGTGGGAGAGCCAATGGACTTCAATTCTATCGTAAGGCAACACAAAGAGGAGGTGTGTACCAGTGCTGTCATACTCAGAAGACAGATTACCGACACCATCCAGGACAAAATGGCAGAACTGAGAACACATGCCGAAGCGTTGCACAGAAACTGGAACGTTAGGTCACCAGTTGCTTTCAGACGTTTGAAATAGTTCAGTATCGTGTAGATATCCTTTGTTTTGTCAGTTGTACACATGTTAGTATAATATGTTGTCTGTTGCAGCTGTTGGCTTACGATCATTCTCATTACTTTATTTTTATGCTGACATCTTAGAAATGAGGCTGTAAATAATGCACATTCTTGACCCAAAACATTCCATCTGTATTCATACTTGTGATGTGTTAAACTCAAAACAACAACTAGTCAATATAATATGATCTATAGCAGTGTATACTATAAACTCTGGAGTTCAAGTACCCATGCGCATCAAATACAAATTCCCTCTGAATATAAGTACCCATTAAACCAGTTATTTACTTTCTGAATAGTAGTACCCATGCAAATAAAATCATTGCTGTATGTAGGTAGGAGTTAGACCTCAAAGTAGTGTCACTTGACATGTAGTACATTTTTGTGAGTCTTTCATCTGCTATCAAGGGACTCAACATATAGTAACTGGAGAAGGTTCCAGGAACCTCACTCCAGTTACCATGTTTAGTCCCATGTGGCTAGATTAAAGACTCACAATTCAATTTGTACATAATTTGTATGGAATATCATAGGAGTAACAAGTCACCACTTTTTGGTCTAACTCCTACCCCCATAGCTACTCAGATCAGGTATTCTTATTATATTTTTTTGTCTCATGTTTGGGAGGAGGAAGTTTCTTTAGACCACTCTGGTTCTCAGCCCTTCAATAAATTATTGTTGTGGTATAACAATAGACTGATGCATATATAATTATAATATACTATATACACATGTATTTATAGTATAAATTTATAAGTATAAGGAATAGCACTGTAAACTGAACACATATCATGCCATCCGATATCGGTTGATGTTGTTAGATGTGACGTGATAAACCGACTACAATAGCAGCACTTCCTTAAGTATCCTCAGGCAGCTGTACATGTACTGCTGGGAAACTGCTATAGGCATGCATATACTGCAAAATTAACCACTTGTGTACGTATTGCTAGGTGTTCCCAGTTGGAACCATTTATAAGCATTCTACCCTGTGTCCCAACATGCCAACCACATGAATTTGAATTGTGGACTAATCAAGATAATTAGCTATCAACACAAGCCTAAGGTTGTATGCATGGTATATGGCCCTGTTTTCACTGTGCTGTACTATGGACTTACTATACACAGCTGAAATAGAACTGTCATATTGTGTGCACCATTGTTTGGCCTCAGGTTGGTTAATACATCCTGCAGGCTGGCTGTTGCTGTGCTACCGTCTTCTCTCCGTAGCACCATGATGTATCCACAGAATAGAATTATCATATTGACTAGTGGGTTGTTGTTTGAGTTTCAACACATCACAAGCATGGATACAGATTGATTGCTGTGGGTCAAGAATGTGAAAGCATTTACGTTACAGATGATTAAAGTGCATCACTGAGGTGAATCATGTAGAAGAGGCAGAGGAAGACTGAAGTGTGTTATTGCTGTTATCCATGCATGTTGAAACCCAAACAACATAGCTTGTATAGCAACATTGTATAGCTTTTACAAGGAACCATGTAACTTCCCCACTTAACAATGCATGCTTGTGTTGCATTGTACAATAGAGTACTATAGTAGTGGAGTGGCATGAAAGCTCTACTCTCTATATATATACTCTGTACGTACATACAGTTGTTTTGATTGACTGCTTAGTGGTTACATGAATGCAGGTGTTTGATAGCCTCGTTCCCAGGCAGGCCCGCAACTTTTTCGGTTGCACAAAAATGATGCGGGCCTGGGAACAAAGCTAGACGTCTGGCACGTGGGTAGGAGTTATAATTTACTATCAGTGTGCCAGTGATCTGTACGTAACTTATATATACTAAGAAACTGACATATCATACAAAATGTGAGTCTTTGGAATATACCAAATGGAGGGTGTTCCTAAAGGTTAGAGCTAAATAGGGTTAGGGGTAAGGTTTGGGTTCGATTGAATGATTCTGCGGAAGTAATTTGGCAGATAACTAGAGTCTGGTTCCTAAGATAAGCAGTGTTAATGTGAAGCAGAACAGTTAAGAAAGAACAAAACATGTATGGCCTATTGCACACAGGAGTTGACTTCCTAAAATAACATGATGAGTTAATTATTCACTTTGTCAATGGCATGTTCACACTTCAAGTTTTCTGTTGCATGTTTCCTTCGCAGAACCAGGGCACACAGAAATCCAGTTGTGTTCGGGAGCAGTATAATTGTGGAAGTACTGAGAAAGTGTCACAAAGTTTTTTCTCATCGTACTTTGGAAACTTCCACCCCCCATCGCAACAAGCATGTCCCCTTGCACAAGAGCATGTGACTCCACTAAGGACGCAAACCCGGAATTCTGAGGCACCCCACTGAAAGTTTTTACATCAAACTCGACTCTCTGGATACCCACTTGACTAAGCCGTTTCAAAATCTTGTCTGAACTAGTTTTGCAGAATGATATCGGCATTGTTTTTTGACCGGAACGACATGCATCGGTCCCATACATTCCATAGTCACTGAACACAAGAGTGCCTTTCAAATGATACTTGTGTAGAGTGTTGTTAATCACAGACAGTACTTCCTGAGTACAACAATTGATATAATCAGGATTAAATGCTGCCCTCTGAATTACTTTCTCAATGCGCAGATGAACAGAGAGAAATGGCTTTTCTATGGCCAAAGACTGAAGGAACAACTTGGACGTGTTCAACACCTCAGCACTACGAGGCATAACATCTAATTTGCACTTCTGCATCAATTCTTGACTGGGTTCATCAAATTTGTAAGCAGTTCTTTGCCCTTGCCATATTATGAAGAGTACACTTTCACGATAATTTTGTTTCCAGTTTCGAGCAATTAAATTTGACAGATTAGTAAGAGAAACGGTCGTGTGGTAATCTACGCATATCATGCGGCTTATGACAAATTTTTCCTGGTGACCTATATAGTTAGAGTTCAGTTTCTGAGAATTTAGTCTGTTTTCAAAGTTTTTGATAACACCCATGGTTTTACCTGCATCTGTACAATCCATTATTGCTTTGGCTGCTGATCGTAAAGTTGACATGAAGTATGCATTGCTCTCCTTGCTCACAATAATATTTACTTTTGTCACAAAATAAACAAGCACAATATTGCGATATGAATCGGCCAGAAAGTTTTTGAGCTTAAAAATTACCTCGGAACCTTGGTTTGGTCCTAACAGGCAACTGCCAAGCATTCTGTTAGCTTGGGGTAAATCAAATAGTCTGCTGTAGTCATACATCATGACTTTTCTCGGTAGGTGTAGTCCGTATAACCTGGAGTCCAACACAAGTGGCTCCACAGCCCTCATTCCCCACGGGGCTGCCAGGTTCACAAAGGAGACAAAGTGCCTGGAGGCCATGGTCAACTGTTCTGGGTAATGGAACGACAGCATATATTGGTACCTTCGTTCAGCATTGCTGCTCTTTGGCCCGCCTGACTGACTTGTAACAGCTACTGAGTCAGGTGTCTTGTCCGGGTCAAGCCTTGCTGTAGCGATGGCAGTTACCGAAGTCTTGTCCGGGTCCAACCTTGCTGTAGTACTAGTAATGAAGTATTTCTCGGTCTGGTCTATACGCTTAAGCTTAATCTCTATTTCTGAGCCCACCTGTACCAATCGCGAGTATCCACTGGTGCTTGAGTCCACATTGATCGCTGCTGGACCGTGGCCGGATACAGAGTAGAACAGAACTCCAACAATACTGCACACAGCAAATAACAAGATAAGTGTACCTTGGATAAATATCTTATAGGTTCCCGTTGCGAAAGAGTTGAAAATCTTCATCTTCGTCGGCTTATTGTAATTTACTTGTAAACCTATTCCCAATAGTCTCGTGCCCTCACTGCACTGTAATTCTGCAGATAACGGATTCCATATATACCGTGCACCACGTGAAGGTGGTTAATGGCCAGACCCTCCCATTTCTGAATTTTATGTGGGCGAGTTGCAGCTGGGTGTGGCCGTTGAACTTCCCGCGTTAGTCGTGCTGAGAACCTCCCGAGTAACGTATACAGGCGTGCGCACGTGAGGGAGGGTCTGGGCACAAGACTAATTTGGAGTAGGTTTGCAAGTAAATTACAATAAGCCGACGAAGATGAAGCTTTTCAACCCTTTTGCAACGGGAACCGGCAAGATATTTATCCAAGGTACACTTATCTTGTTATTTGCTGTGTGCAGTATTGTTGGAGTTCTGTTCTACTCTGCATCTGGCCACGGTCCAGCAGCGAACCGTGTGGGCTCGAGTCAGGGATACTCACGATTGGTACAGGTGGCCACCCGGGGCTCAGAAATGGAGATTAAGCGTATAGACCAGACCGAGAAATACTTCATCACTAATACTACATCAAGCCTTGACCCGGACAAGACTTCAGTAACTGCCATCGCTACAGTAAGCCTTGACCCGGACAAGACGTCTGACTCAGTAGCTGTTACAAGTCAGTCAGGCGGGCCAAAGAGCAGCAATGCTGAACGACGGTACCAATATATGCTGTCGTTCCAATACCCAGAACAGTTGACTCAGGCCTCCAGACACTTTGTCTCCTTCATGAACCTGGCAGCCCAGTGGGGAATGAGGGCCGTGGAGCCACTTGTGTTAGACTCCAAGTTATACGGACTACACATACCGAGAAAAGTCATGTATGACTACAGCAGGCTATTTGATTTACCCCAAGCTAACAGAATACTTGGCAGTTGCCTGTTAGGACTGAACCAAGGGTCCGAGGTAATTTTTAAGCTCAAAAACTTTCTGGCCGATTCATATCGCAATATTGTGCTTGTTTATTTTGTGACAAAAATAAATATAATAGTGAGCAAGGAAAGCAACGCATACTTTAAATCAAATTTACGATCAGGAGCAAAAGCAATGATTGATTGTACAAGTGCAGGTAAGGCCACGGGTGTTATCAAAAGCTTTGAAAACAGACTAAATTCTCAGAAACTGAACTCTAACATAGGTCACCAGGCAAGATTTGCCGTAAGCCGCATGATATGCGTACATTCCCGCACGACCGTCTCCCTTGCTAATCTGAGAAATTTAATTGCTCGGAACTGGAAACATAATTATCGTGAAAGTGTACTCTTCATAAGATGGCAAGGAGAGAGATCTGCGTACAAATTTGATGAACCCAGTCAAGAATTGATGCAGAAGTGCAGATTAGATGTTATGGCTCATAGTGCTGAGGTGTTGAACATGTCCAAGCTGTTCCTTCAGTCTTTGTCCATAAAAAAGCCATTTCTCTCTGTTCATCTGCGCATTGAGAAAGTAATTCAGAAGGCAGCATTTAATCCTGATTATATTAATTGTTGTACTCAGGAAGTACTGTCTGTGATTAACAACACGCTACACGAGTATCATTTGAAAGGCACTCTTGTGTTAAGTGACTTTGGAGCGTATGGGACTAATACGTGTCATTACGGTCGAAAAACAGTGCCCAAATCATTCTGCAGAACCCGTGCAGACAAGATTTTGAAACGGCTTAGTCAAGGGGGTATCCAGACAGTTGAGTTTGATGTAAAAACTTTCAATGGAGTGCCTCAGAATTCCGGGTTTGCGTCCTTAGTGGAGTCACATGCTCTTGTGCAAGGGGACATGCTTGTTGCGATGGGGGGTGGAAGTTTCCAAAGTACGATGAGAAAAAACTTTGTGACACTTTCTCAGTACTCCCACAATTATACTGCTCCCAAACACAACTGGATTTCTGTGTGCCCTGGTTCTGCAGAGGAAGTGGAAACACGCAACAGAAAACTTGAAGAATGTGAACATGCCATCGACAGAGCGACTAATTAACTCATTGTGCAAGTCAAATACTGTGTGCAGTAGGCTATACAGGATTTTTTTTTCTACTTAACTGCTCTGCTTCACAATTAACACTGCTTAATATCTACCCGGGAACCAGACTCAAGTTATCTGCCAATTTGCTTCCAGCTGAATGATTCAATCGATCCAAAACCTTACCCCTAACCCTAACTCTAACCCCCCCCCCCCCCCCCCCACAACCCTAACCTTTAGGAACACTCTCTATTTGGTTTATTAAGTCTAATGTAGATGAGAGATTCACAATTTGTAATTTCATAGTAAGTTACGTACACTGCAAAAATTTTATTTCAACTTTGATTAGGTTACTTTAGTTGTAGCTCTGCAACTGGTGTCTCTAGCATGACCTTATACAGCCAGCTATTTTTGTTATTGCACACTCAATGCCATGCAGATAAGGAGCAGAACAATATTCACGTGTTATTGCATGCTCCCACCATGTATGCATAATATACAAGGATGGAACTGAACCAATATTCATGTTCATGTGTTATTGCATACCCACAATTCATTTGTAATTGCACCTCATGCCAAAGCAGATAAGGAGCACTACATGTACTCCCACCAACCGAACCAATATTCATATGACATTGTCTGGGTATGAGTTATACACGTATGTATAGCTGCACATTCTCTGCTACTGGGGCTGCAACAGAGGTAACCTTCATTTTTGCACTCAGATTTGCAGTAAGATCACAGGTATACACTGAGCCCTATATAACTCCTACCCTACACCAGACATCTGCATTCATGTACCACTAAGCAGTCGATGAGAACAACTGTACGTACATATTTTTTGTAGGTACATAAATCGATCGATTTAAATCTAAAGTTCCTGACATTAAATTGATCGTTTTAATTTGGTAGTTTCTGGAATTAAATCGATCAATTTAAATCCAAATTAAATCCAAAGTTCATGAATTAAATTGATCTATTTAAATCCAAAGTTTCTGGAAATAAATCGATCGATTTTAATCTAAAGTTCCACAGTGAAATTTATTTTAATCCTCAACTTCTGGATTGATCAAATTCCAAATTTCCTGTAATTACATGTACATCTATTGATTTGTTTCCAAAGAGTACTAGCAGAGGAGTGGCATTGAAGCTCTACTCTCTATTAATTCCAGAAACTACCGAATAAAAACGATCGATTTAATTCCAGGAACTTCAAACTTAAATCGATTGATTTAATTTCAGAAACTTCGGATTTAAATTGATTCAGGCAATTTAACTCCAGGAATTTGGGAATTGACTTAATATAATGCCAGGAATAACAATCATCTTGGAATTTTAGACGGTTGTAGTATAGTAGTTACGGACCCTAACCGTTTGGTTTAGAGTTAACTCTTTTCAAGCCAGGGGCACATGTATATTATTTTATCTGATTTTATATTAACACCTAATATTATATAAATTGTCTGCAAGGTTTAGTACATTGTGTAATTATCAGCGAGAAAAAAGATACTGTACGAGTGCACAATGCCATGCACATACACCACCCCCACTGTTTTTTCTCTATGGTTTGAGGCTACTCCTCCCCCCAGCTTCGAATTATCAATGCAGTCCTCATTCAAGGAAATATAAGGAATACATGTATCGTAGTAGTAACTTGCAATGTATGTACACGTACAAATATTATCAGTGATGATGCTTTCTTCTACTGTGATATCTCTTGTAAATGGAAGGTGGGAGCATGTAATGCCAGGAAGAGATACGTTCCAACGGAGATGAGAGCACGTTTGACCAATGGGTTCGTCCAGACTCCTGCACTACATGTCCACCGATGTACACCACACCCACCAGATCATTTGCTGTAAATCTATCGTAGTCCATGATGAGAATTTCAAAGCTGATATCTTGAAGCTCCATGTGAGAAATGTTGAACAGAAAGGACTCTTCGTATTCCGGGTTGAGCGTGTTCCTTTTGATGCTGGTCTTCCACTTGGTTTGCCTTGTTCCCTGTGAACCAGACGGATCTTTACATATGGATCTGTGAATCATGAGTGTGAACATTGCATATAATATCTAGCTATTTATACTATACCTAAGTCATTCTAACCAATCAGATTTCAGCATTTCGCGTAGATAACGGGTCATATTCTACCGCGGGAAAAAATATACCCCGATTGCGCGATATTGCCTACGTGAAACGGTACCCGGTTCCGTTCCAGTCGCTCAAACGTTGAGAAAGCTACAGTAGCTGGTGCCTGGGGGAGCCTAGGCAGATCGTATGGCGGCTATTTTACTCATAAATCGTTGGAAAGTGATATGGAAAAGTACGGTAAGCTACTGTTTTCTAGTTTCGCTGAGATTCTGTGTTTTTGTGCGTGTGGTAACGCTACCAGCCTACCGTTTTGTGTCAAATGGCACTAGGCTCGGGATGGATGGTTACTTACTATGGCTCCTAGCTGTCGTTCAGTCTTGCTACAGTTTCTGGGAATGTTTTCCTTGCTGTAGCTTAGCCTTCTACTCCGTCGATTGAGTCTTGATGCTAGTTGGCCCGCTTGCTCTATCGTGCCGAACGGTGCAGCCTTTCAAGCTTCTAGCTTTTCTTACAGATCTACCAACTCTTGTTAGAATGACTTAGGCATAGTACAAAATAGATAGATCACTGCGTAGCGGGTTGTATGACCCGTTATCTACCTTGGGAAAAGTTATCTCCCTTGGAAGCCTCGGAAGTACCTCAGGCTTCGCCCTCGGAACTTCCTTGGCTTCCGCGGGAGATAACTTTTCCCGCGGTAGATAACGGGTCATACACCCCGCTACGCAGTGATCTATCCTATACATAAGGCCTGGGAATAAGAATCGGTTCTGAGCCCTACAAATTTATTGTACCCACCCGCTTGTCCCCACGTATCCTGTTTCTCCCAGATCCTTGCTCTGAAGACAGTCCCCTCCAGCCAGTTTCCATGGGGGTTATACTCCAGAGAGATCAGTAGCTCTCCCCTGGTGCTCTGAAGCAAGGATAAAAATATGCGAAGCTTATGCATGAGTAAGCACTGAAATACTTTGTTGCCGGTCTTTTCCCAGGAGTCTTAATTATCCTTATCTCATCCCTCTCCTCCAAACAGGATGAAAAAATAAAAAGAACTGACACTCATGAAGAGTTGATAACCATTTTATTATACATAGGTTACCGGTATGTGACTACTGCTAATTTCACATCCATTCAGTGATCCGGTACACTACTTTAGCCAGTAGAGGAGGCTGGAAGCGATCACGTGCACTATAGTGGGATGCAAATAGCTATATGTTGTCAGATGATGTAATGAAAAAGTCTCAGGCAGAGGAAGCAATAAAAGCCTCTCCAAGCATCCTGCGTAAGTTTTATATTAGCAGTTTTCAGAGTAAAATAGCTAGAATCTCCTTGAAACTAAAAACTACAAAATAAGTACCTACAGATGTAGATCTACAGCTATAAGGCATTTTAAAGACACTTACATACTGAGTGATTTGTCTAGTTCCAGCCAACAACCGCAATTGCATGCGTGTTAGTTAGTAGCCATGCATTCATATGCAAATGAGACTATATTAGTCATACCCTCAGTTCTCTTGCCAATTCGTCAACCCTCATTGTAATGGTGTCACCATTCAACAACTCCTTCCTGAGTAGCACCCTTACTTCGCCAATGAAATCATTAATTGACATTCTGTCGTAGTCGTATATCTCAAACACAAGCTTTTCGAGGTGAATCTTGGACGGTAAGTTTGTGAACTTGAAATGCTGGTTGAATCTGGGGTTCAGTGTTCTGCGTATCACTTTTGATTCAAAACATTCGCATGCATTTGATTCAAGTGACAATTTCACAAACGGATCGCTAGCTCCCCCAATGTCCTTCACTGGCAAATGTTCCGCTTGTATCAGGTGTACAGTTAAGGTGTTGTCACCAGAATCGTGCTGCAAGGAGAACTGAAGTATTGGAACCCTAGGGGGCTGGCTTTCATCACCGCTGAAGGCTACTGTATGGACGACTGCGCCACTTGAAAGGGATTCAATAGGGATCTGGCTAGAGCCTTCTCGATCTCTTGATGCACCATCAGTATCATCATCAACTGGTGATTGTCCATCAGGACTGGAAGTAGGCGCCTCATTTCCCGCCGTCCAATACGGTAGTGTTTGCTGTCTTTTTAGACGTTTGGGTTTAGAGCGTTGGTGTGAGATTTCCGGTTTAGATACTTCAGTAGTCTCGGGCTGCAAGTGGTAAGGCTTCCTGAAGGAGCTGGGCAGTGAATAAGATTTCGGAATATGTTTGGATCTGGATGGTACTGTAACAGTAGTTGGCTTGGGTTGCAAGTGGTATGACTGAACTGGCTCTTTCTGTATTGCCACCAACTCAGGGTCACCAACCACCCAATGTGCAGTTTCTGCAGGCTTGTATTCGATATGCGCATACCGGTCAGTCACACTCTTCGCTGGACAGCAGCATTCCCAGCACTTACAGTCACAGCAGCAGATTCTCAGACAGTCACCACAGTTCATTCTCAGAGCAGTCTGCTATAATTGCTCTATTGCTGGAGACAAACAATCAACATTTAGCTAATCATATAATATGTATAGTTGTTTGGCTACTTTAGCAAACAACTATTATGGCTAAGTATGTAAGTAGGAGTGAGGTCTAAAAAGCATACTAGGATTACAATAAAAACATTCCATAGTAGCTACACTTATCAAATTCATCACCGTATGTACAAACAGCTATATCACTCCAAAAAGTTGTGGTTGGTTCAACTGCTTACAGTTCCTTGCTAGTGACATGGAAATTCAGAAATAGCTCCCCCAAAATTACATTTCTAGTCAGTGAAAACCTGGATACTAACAGTCAGCAGTTATAGCTACATGTTAATCGTAATATCACCGCAAAATTAATATTATGCAGTTAATTGTACTTTATAGTGGTTAGGTAATAATACCTGAAGGTGGCTAAGTACATCTACAGGAGTAGGCCTCGACACATATAGGGCTCCATAGTTACTGTAGCTACACTAATCCAATAATTCAAACAGCTATCACTCCACAGACAAGGTGTGGTAGGCTTTGTGGTGGGCTTTGTGGTTACTCTAGTATTTGCTACCTCCTTAAGGTTGCAAGGAATGCAATAACCACTCCTTTCAGTCTACTCGTGAAAGTTCCAACAAACCTATACACTCTCAGTACTAGCTGCAAATAATATTGCACAAGTGATTTCTTACAAAATGCAATTTTCCATGTACAGTAGAATGGCCTTACCTTGCTCAAAGTACCCCTTTTATTTTAGTGGCCTGGCTTGAACTAAAATAGTTACCAAGCACTTATTAAAACACTGCCTACTTTGTTGCTGTTTTTTATTGCAGTATCAATAGCTATATAGCTAAATTATCAAGGCTTTACCTCTTTCTTGAGCCGTCCACCAAGGCTGCTAACGCACGTGCACGCTAGTGAGACTGAGACTATGTACTACTACGCCTATCGACGGGCGCGGGTAGGTATGGGTATGAGACTAGCACAGTTGCATGGTCTCATACCCAGTTGGTACACACGAATGCGCGCGCGCATGCGCGTACATCACCTACAGATATTGTCTCCACGGTTGTGAATAAAATTTGAGCGAGATTTAAGGCCATTCTACTGTTTTTGTGAGGTGTATGGGCATAAACATAATCAATGCAGATTATTCAAGGAATTTACAAATAACAGTAAGCTTGCAAAGTGTGTACAATCATAGAAAAGTATTATCAGTGATGATGCTTTCTTTCACTGTGATATTGCTTGTAAACAGACGTTGGGAGAATGTAATGCCAGGAAGATATACGTTCCAACGGAGATGAGAGCACGTTTGACCAATGGATTCGTCCAGACTCCTGCACTACATGTCCACCGATGTAGACCACACCCACCAGATCATTTGCTGTAAATCTGTCGTAGTCCATGAGGAGAATTTCAAAGCTGATATCCTGAAGCTCCATGTGAGAAATGTCGAACAGGAAGGACTCTTCGTATTCCGGGTTGAGCGTGTTCCTTTTGATGCTGGTCTTCCACTTGGTTTGCCTTGTTCCCTTGTGAACCAGACGGATCTTTACATATGGATCTGTGAATCATGAGTGTGAGCATCGCATATAATATCTAGCTATATAAGGCCTGGGAATAAGGATCAGATCTGAGCCCTACAAATTTATTGTACCCACCTGCTTGTCCCCACGTATCCTGTTTCTCCCAGATCCTTGCTCTGAAGACAGTCCCCTCCAGCCAGTTTCCATGGGGGTTATACTCCAGAGAGATCAGCAGTTCTCCCCTGGTACTCTGTGGCAAGGATGGAAAGATTCACATGATGAGTTTGATAACCATTTTCATTAAGTATTTTTTACAGGTATATGACATGTAGTTTTAAATTCATATTCCTTCCACTCATAGTACACTACTTCAGTTACCATGAACTAGATTACAGAGATCGTTAGACAAAGTAATTGAAATTGAAAGTAAAGTGTGAATGCAATAAGCACCTTCTGGTATATGCTAGATTAATCTGCAAGGAAACTATAATCATACCCTCAGTTCTCTTGCCAATTCGTCAACCCTCATTGTAATAGTGTCACCATTCAACAACTCCTTCCTGAGTAGCACCCTTACTTCGCCTATGAAATCATTAAGAGACATTCTGTCGTAGTCGTATATCTCAAACACAAGCTTTTCGAGGTGAATCTTCGACGGCAAGTTTGTAAACTTGAAATGCTGGTTGAATCTGGGGTTCAGTGTTCCTCGTATCACTTTTGATTCGAAACATTCGCATGCATTTGACTCGAATGACAATTTCACAAATGGATCGCTAGCTCTCCCAATGTCATTCTCAGGCAGATGTTCTGCTTGTATCAGGTGTACAGTTAAGCTGTTATCTTCAGAATTGTGCTGTAAGGAGAACTGAAGTATTGGAACCCTAGGGGGCTGGTTTTCATCACCGCTGAGGACTGCTGTATGGGTGACTGCATCACTTGTTGGGAATCCAGTAGGGATCTGGCTAGAGCCTTCTCGGTCTGTTGGAAACGATTTTTCTTGATCCGCTCTCATTTCCAACACACCATCGATATCATCAGCTGGTGAAGAAGTCGCTGGTCTTTCAGGGCTGACAACTGGTGTCTCATTGACTGCCATAAAGTATGATTGCTTTCTTGTGATACCTCCAGTAACAGCAGGTATATCGTGTCTGGTTGTTGAATCAGATATTTGCTCAGACTGTGCGACGTGAGGCATTGTAGTGTAGCTTTCTAGTGTTTTGGAGCGTTTGTGAGAAAACTCAAATTTAGGTACTGCAGATGACGGCTCAGCTTCCATGGAGTAACTTTTCGTGGTAAAGCTTGTTGATGTTTTAGAACGTTGGTATGAGATTTCGGGTTTGGATACTTCCGTTATCTCCTCAAGCTGCAGGAGGTAAGACTGCTCTTCAGTAGTGACAGAGCTGGGCAATGACTGAGGTTTGGATCTGGATACTACAGTAGTCGGCTTGGGTTGCAAGTGGTATGACTGAACTGGCTCTTTCTGTATCGCTACCAACTCAGGGTCACCAGCAGTCCGATGTGCAGTTTCTGCAGGCTTGTATTCGATATGCGCATACCGGTCAGTCACGCTCTTCGCTGGGCAACAGCATTCCCAGCACTTACAGTCACAGCAGCAGATTCTCAGACAGTCACCACAATTCATTCTCAGAGCAGTCTGCTGTAATTGCTCTATTGCTGGAGACAAATAATCAACAGTTAGCTACACAAAAGTGGCTAAGTATGTAAGTAGGAGTTAGGTCTCAAAGCATAGGATTACAATATAACATTCCACCGTAGCTACAGTCTTATCAAATTTACTACCATATGTACAAACAGCTATATCACTCCAAAAAGTTCTGGAACTGCTTTATAGATTTTGCTTCCATGCTATATAGTGACATGGAATTTACGAACCCCCCCCCCCCCCAAATTCCACTTCTACTCAGTGAAAACTCTATCCACTCAGTATCAACTTTAAATGTTACACTGTTTGCTGCTGCCTATATGAAGTTTGACAGTACAGAAACCTCCAAACAATTTTTTGCAAAGGATATACATGTAACTATAGTGCTAGTGTGCTTCTTACCTTGCCTCAGTTCTTTCTATAGCAACAATAAAGAAAGGTAGTTATTCCACAACAGGCTTCTATTAGTGTGCTCAAATTTCTAAAGCCGGTTGGCTACTGACTCAATCAGACTATACATACAATAGTGACAGACTATGTAGGTGTTGGAGAATACGCCCTATATCACTGTACTATATAGTCTGGTCTGATCAAATTACCTATACAGTGTACATACAGATAGCCAGTTTACTATGCTCCACTCACTCCTATTACAGAATAGTGATAATTTAAATGTATAGGTGTGATGGTATGCCCACACAACTACACTACACTGTACAGCTATCCAGAGACTACATGTATGCTCCAATACAGAGTACTGTAGTATGACGGCACAACTATTACTGTACAGATCAAATTACCTATATAGACTGTACTATACTCCACTCACTCACTTAGACTATACAGAATAGTGACTAACTAGGCGTGGTGGTATGCCCACGTATATACTCTGTGTGAATAGAATCTTAATTACCTCTATAAGGCTTTACACAAGTATACACATGAGTAACCTAGATCATATACACTGTTGATAGAATCCAATTACCTCCATAAGGCTTTACAGATGAGTAACCTATGAATTCCTACATAGCCAATTGGAGAAATAACAAGGCATACTAGTGGGTTCGCTGGGTACACAACTGTAAGGTTATTACATTTTACAAATAAACTACTGCTCAATGGTTGTGCAGCATGCAAGACAACTGTAGCCCAACCAGTGGCGTGCAATTTTTGTAAAGGCAATATACTGACAGCCTCTCCCACATTGCAACATTTTGTGAATACAAAATACGTATGTGAGCTTCTTGTGATCTCTGTGTAGGAGTAGCCTCTTAATGCATTTAGCGTTCCGAAAGGCAAGAAGTTGCCTTTTAGAATTCTGGTAGTTAAGAACTTAATAAGGTCAACTAGGCATACACAAAAGGCATTTATATTAAATTTAGCCTTACTTTATCCATGATATACATGAAACTCTTTATTCAGCTAAGACCTATATTTTAACCCATTGTTGGTATGTCGGCAAAGCATAATAGAGAGATGCACAAAAGCAGATAAAATTTATCAAAGATGGAAAGACACCAAAAGCAGCTAACTACCTCACTTTAAAAATGACCGTTCTGATGGTAATCAGGTTTGGACACAAGTCTTAGACTAATCTATAGCTCCAGACATGAGGTAAAATAATTTCATTTCCCTGACAGATATTTCTGTAATGGCCAGGGTGTATACAAATAAAGTTGGCAATTTGCTATATGGGGAAGTTTCCAGAATTTTATGAAGGAGCCTGGGAATGATGATAAGTGGGAATAAACTAATATACAAACGTTAAACTAGTAGTTTCAAAGGGTATGAGTACATTTCCATCCAATCTACCAAGCCATCTTATCACTTTGAGTAATACCTGTACAAGTACTGCCTAAGTGCAAAGTTGACAAACATGTACCTCTATAATTATAGTCTTCATGATATCAGACATCCCACTTGTATATAAATATCTTAATTGTAGAGCATGAAATGCATTTTGTGGGAAAAGTTCACTCAAAGAAGCCCACGGCAACATGCATCAGTGACTTAACACTTCTATAGAAACACAAGAATGTAGCTGAAGAAGTATTACTATGTGACTACACTGTTGGTATTGCAAGTTATATAAGTAGGTCATACGTACGTAGATAGGTGCACTATATTATAGGTGTTTAAGCTATGAGCTGAACCTCAAGAGGAGACAATAACATACCATCTCTACTTTGCGAAAGCTCTCACTATATATTGTAGTCTATAGCTACTAGTCTGTGTCCCCTGTATATATGTACCCTTGGCATGTAGTGAGCACAGAGGTTCTGCTGGTTGTACTTGATGTTCAGAAAGGATATAATGTTTTCTGTACCTCCCAAGTGTTGAGTAAATTACACTCGAATTACAATCTGAAACCACAATCCAGCTCATGTTTTAACATTTCACTGAGACTTGAATTCCTACTGAATTGACAAAATACACATACAGAAAGTATATAATGTACAGAGGGTAGAAACAGTTTAATGTACAATTATAGCACTAATAAATATGACACAAGCTCTTTACTTAAAATATGCATAATGAAGAATGTTTTACATGAACAACTGTGCAGGAATGAGCATTGAACTACTACATTACCTGACTTAAACAAGAACTATAATATTCACAGACATAAATGAAAAAGTATGGCAGATCTACTGTGATGCGTGTATTCTTTCACTGTGATATTGCTTGTAAATAGACGTTGGGAGAATGTAATGCCAGGAAGAGATACGTTCCAACGGAGATGAGAGCACGTTTGACCAATGGGTTCGTCCAGACTCCTGCACTACATGTCCACCGATGTAGACCACACCCACCAGATCATTTGCTGTAAATCTGTCGTAGTCCATGATGAGAATTTCAAAGCTGATATCTTGAAGCTCCATGTGAGAAATGTCGAACAGGAAGGACTCATTATACTCCGGGTTGAGCGTGTTCCTTTTGATGCTGGTCTTCCATTTGTCCTGCCTTGTCCCTTTGTGAACCAAACGAATCTTTACATATGGATCTGTGAATCATGAGTGTGAACATTGCGCATGATAAGTGATGTCAGTAAGCAGTCATGTGAATACGACTGTTTACAATAGCAATTAGCTACAGGGCTCCAAATATGGAAATGTAGAATACCATCTTGAATATAATAACTCACCAAGTGTACCTTGTTCTATTTGATTGGCCCTTTGAGTTCACAGAAGTATAAAAGTTCTATTTATGAAAGTGTTCTAGTGGTTACATTACTGTGTTTAGATTATGAGTAACATAGTAATGTACAAGTTGTCATATTGAGTCAGACATGACTATTGGTCCAACAGGAAGTGCATAGTACCCCACCCAAACGTGAGAATACATGTTGCTGTTAGGTGGATACTGTAGTTCCAGATGTTAGAGCACATAACTGTGTAGGAGTCAGGTCTCTATGAGATACCGTATGTGATCAAATCTAAACTTCAAAGAGGTGTACAAATTGTTTGTTCTTTTTGTCTTTTTATTCCATTTTAAGTACCCACCTGCTTGTCCCCACGTATCCTGTTTCTCCCAGATCCTTGCTCTGAAGACAGTCCCCTCCAGCCATTTTCCATGGGGGTTATACTCCAGAGAGATCAGTAGCTCTCCCCTGGTGCTCTGTGGCAAGGATGGACAAACTGAAATAATGATGGTCAAAAATTAGGTGCAGCATAAGTCTCCTCTCTCTCTCTCTCTCTCTCTCTCTCTCTCTCTCTCTCTCTCTTTCTGTCACACACACACACACACATACACACACACACACACACACACACACACACACACACACACACACACACACACACACACACACACACACACATACACACAAAGGAAGCAGGGCAGAAAATCACAGTCATAGCAATTCCAGTATGAGTTTAATATCTAATTCAAATAAAATCACTTTTCATCGAGTATCTATTTCTTATAGGTAACAGGCTATAGTCATACCCTAAGTTCCCTTGCCAATTCGTCAACCCTCATTGTAATAGTGTCACCATTCAACAACTCCTTCCTGAGTAGCACCCTTACTTCGCCAATGAAATCATTAAGAGACAATCTGTCGTAGTCGTATATCTCGAACACTAGCTTTTCGAGGTGAATCTTGGACGGCAAGTTTGTAAACTTGAAATGCTGGTTGAATCTGTGGTTCAGTGTTCTGCGTATCACTTTTGACTCAAAGCATTCGCATGCATTTGATTCTAGTGACAATTTCACAAATGGATCGCTAGCTCCCCCGATGTCCTTCACTGGCAGATGTTCTGCTTGTATCAGGTGTACAGTTAAGGTGTTGTCATCAGAATCGTGCTGCAAGGAGAACTGAAGTATTGGAACCCTAGGGGGCTGGCTTTCATCACCTACTGTATGGGCGACTGCGTCACTTGTCGGGGATTCAGTAGGGATGTGCACGTGCTGATAGCCTTCTTGATCTGTTGGGAAAGACCTTTCCAGATCTGCTCTCTTCTCCAATTCACCATCAGTATCATCACCTGAATTCACTGGCATGGCAACAGACGACTCATTTCCTGTCATCCAGTAGGGTGATACTGATTGAGGTCTCTTTGGACTTTTGCTGCGTTTAGGCTGCTCAGTAACCGTAGATTTGGATATATCATGTCTGGTTGTCAAATCAAGTGTTTTGCTACGACGGCGAAAGGGTTTGGATTCACATGTTTGCTCTGGCTGAGTAGTGTGAGGCTTCCTAGTGTAGCGTTTCGGTGTTTTAGAGAGTTGGAGAGAAGGTTCAGATTTAGATACTGGCATTGCAGACGTCTGCTCAGGCTCAGTGAGGTGACTTTTCTCGGTATCTCTTGTCAATGATGAGACTGTTTTAGAGCGTTGGTACGACATTTTGGGCTTAGATACTTCAGATATCACCTCAAGCTGCAACTGGTAAGGCTTCTCATCAGTAGTGGCAGCTCTGGGCCATGATTGAGAGTGTTGATAAGAGGGTCTGGGGTCAGAAGTTCCCAAAGTCGGCTTGCCGGGTTGCAAGAGGTAAGACTGAACCGGCTCTCTCTGTGTTGCTACCAAGTCATGGTTGCTAATAACTCGGTGCACAGTTTCTGTAGGCTTGTATTCGATATGCGCATATCGGTCAGTCACACTCTTCGCTGGGCAACAGCATTCCCAGCACTTACAGTCACAGCAGCAGATTCTCAGACAGTCACCACAATTCATTCTCAGTCTGCAGAGATTAACAGTCATAGTTAACTAGCTAGCTCACTGTACTCACTGTTGAAAGCTTTGACTAGCTACTTAGTGCTTACATGGTGGCTAAGATTGCTTTTAGGCTTCAAAGTTTAGGACCACTACCATGCAAACAGTTATAAATAAATTCGTAACAAATGGTGCAATGGGAGAAGAACGTGCATGCATGATTGTATATATCACTGTAAAAAAGAAATTGTCATATTAATTGAGTTGTTTGAGTTTCAAATGAGTGAAGCTAGAGCCAAGTTGGTATGTGTCGCAAGGGAGTTCATCAAGAATGTGAAAAATACATTATCAATAACTTAATTCATTAATTAACTAACGATGCATCGCTAATGTGTTTCTACATTCTTATTCAATAATGCGAACAAGTTAATATTTCCGATGCAGAAGAGTCACTAATGTGCTTTTCACATTCTTGGGGCACTCCCTGACCAAGAATGTGGGCAGTGATGCATTAATCTGTTCATCGCTAATGCGTTTTCCATACAATTAACTCTCTTTAAGAGACACACAACAACTCGCAATTGGCTCTCGGCTGTGTTCACCCATTTTAAAACTTAGACAGCAGCCCACTGGTCAATATAATGATGACAATTCCCTTTTTACTGTGTATGCTTAGTGAAAGTTAGCGTATCCACTCAGTATAGTAACAGCTGCAAATTATTATTTGTTACTGCATGTATTTTTGCAAAACAATTTGCGACCTGACTTTAAACATTTTGCAACAGTGTGGAACAATCACCAAGCAGTTAAAAACAACAGAGCACTTTATTTTTATAGTGGTTACTATTATAGCTATCTCTATTGTAGCTAATACTTTTCATCTTACCTATTTCTTGAGCCCTGTAGAAATGATCAAGAAGGGTAGCTATTCCACAACAGCGTTCAATTAGCACATAAATACTATATTCATGCAGTCTGATCCAATTACCTACACTGTAGCTACAGCCAGCTAGACATCGATCTGTGTATACTCTACTCACTCTAACTCAACACAATAGTGACAAACTAAGTGTGCATGGCAGCATGCCAATTACCCACATGTTTATTCCTGTACGTAGTGATGTGGAATCTAATTACCTCTACAGTGGTTTTACACATGAGTAGCCTACCATCAGTGCTAGTGGTATGTTGTTGTGTACTACTTTAGTCCCAGGCTCACCCACAACATACTCAGGATATATATAGGAGTGCAACTCTTCCTCTCTGTATACCTTTAGGGGATTTCTAGGGGACAAAGCTGCACTCTATAATAGCTATGTATATACTAGTAAATGCAGTGCATTGTGGGGGCGGAGCAGTCGTCACATGACTGTAGGTCTTTGCATGGACATCGTTGAAATAGGCCTGGCAGTGCATTTGCGGTATATAAGACCATGCACCCGTACATACGTACGCACCGACAGAATTGCAACCAGAACCACTAAGGGGGGGGGGGCTCCACCCCAAGCCCCAACTAGTCCAGCTGCCCCGGGCATGTGCACTGTGCATGGCCACCCTTATGTTGGTTTGACAATGTGTGCACAGAGGTTCCATTGGCTGTATATATGATAATCAGAATTTATTCCATTTGGCTGTGTTTACAATGTTTTTTGATTTGTGAAGCCTCTAGAAATACAATTCCAGTCCTAACTTTATAAAAATACCTCCCTCATAAAAGTATCTCCAACGTACACACATGCATTGCGGATCAAAGTCGCAGTGTTATGAGTTTTGGTCAATATCAATGCTTTAAACTTGAATGCATGCACACTGAATAATAGTCTCCATAAAGCATATATATATATAAATTAAAATATAGAGAGGACAGAAAAGTAAATGCTGACATTATAACATATGAAAAGTGTTACAACTCACACTATATATGAACTAATACATCAACAGTATTTTTAATTCTTACTCTGATCGCGCTTCAGTGTACCTGCCTGGAACCCAGGTTGAGGTGCACGAATGGAATGCCAGCGACACACTCGATGCCTCGGTGAACCCATTATCTCTTCCCAGTGACTTCTTCCCGAATCGTGGGGGGACTTCCCACCAATGATTATCACTCCTACAAGTTCGTTTGTCTTGAACCGGTCATAGTCCATGACTAGGATTTCCAGGCTAATACCTGACGGATTCATCCTTGCCACATCAAATACAAAGGCTTCATTGAACACAGGGGAAAGGGTGTTCTTCTTCACGGATGTTTTCCATTTTGTGATTCTCTTACCGTCATGTACCAGGTAGATTTTGACATAGGGATCTGTGAATACGGCAGGAAACAGTGAAGCATTAATATTCAACTATAGGTATTCAGTACATAACACTCACAATTATAGTGTACTGTAACATATATACAAAGTATGGCGAATTTAGGTATTCATACTGTATGTGAATATACAGTGTACATATGTCATGGATCAGGTTTGTTCAATCATGCAAAAATCTATAATTGCATATTACTGAAATGTCGCAGAACTGAACTCTTTCAGTATATACAGTGTATCGTATATTTGTACCAACACAACAGACTATTTATATTGTTTGGCAGAACAATGGTCATTCCAGGCACGAATTTGAATCTAGTACTGCAACAATACATGTATATTAGGCGATCCTTGTTCAGTGACGAGACATGCGACAGCTGTAACACATGCAGCACTAGTATGTGTATACATGTGTAAATGCACCATCCCGCACCATCCCACACCACGGCAGCACTCCGTTACACATGCAGCACTAGTATGTGTATACATTTGTAAAAGACACTGCACACCATCCCACACCACGGCAGCACTCCGTTACACATGCAGCACTAGTATGTGTATACATTTGTAAAAGACACTGCACACCATCCCACACCACGGCAGCACTCCGTTACACATGCAGCACTAGTATGTGTATACATGTGTAAAAGACACTGCGCACCATCCCACACCACGGCAGCACTCCGTTACACATGCAGCACTAGTATGTGTATACATTTGTAAAAGACACTGCACACCATCCCACACCACGGCAGCACTCCGTTACACATGCAGCACTAGTATGTGTATACATGTGTAAAAGACACTGCGCACCATCCCACACCACGGCAGCACTCCGTTACACATGCAGCACTAGTATGTGTATACATTTGTAAAAGACACTGCACACCATCCCACACCACGGCAGCACTCCGTTACACATGCAGCACTAGTATGTGTATACATTTGTAAAAGACACTGCACACCATCCCACACCACGGCAGCACTCCGTTACACATGCAGCACTAGTATGTGTATACATTTGTAAAAGACACTGCACACCATCCCACACCACGGCAGCACTCCGTTACACATGCAGCACTAGTATGTGTATACATTTGTAAAAGACACTGCACACCATCCCACACCACGGCAGCACTCCGTTACACATGCAGCACTAGTATGTGTATACATGCGTAAAAGACACTGCGCACCATCCCACACCACGGCAGCACTCCGTTACACATGCAGCACTAGTATGTGTATACATGCGTAAAAGACACTGCACACCATCCCACACCACGGCAGCACTCCGTTACACATGCAGCACTAGTATATATGTGTATACATGTGTAAAAGACACTGCGCACCATCCCACACCACGGCAGCACTCCGTGTAGCAATTTAGCATGAATCATAAATATTATCATAAATAACATGCCGGTATTTATGGTCATATATTCCAGGTGCATACAAGTAGACACAACAAGTGTACATACTAGTACATATGCATTGTCAGCTGAGAATGGTCAGTTAGGTCCGTTACACATGGCAACCATCACACACGCCAGAATGCATGAAGACATAAAACTTGCAGCATGGATAAAATAGACTATTTTGCCTACTCTTCACTAATTAAATGTTGATCCCCTAGAATGTACTAATGTACATGTACTTAGATCAATTTATATTGCATTACGTAGCATATTATGTTCCATAAAGAATGTATTGAGGGGGGGGGGGGGGGGGTTACCCCCACACAAAATTCATTCTTGACATGGTCCATTAACTTCTGTACCCAACTCGCTATTGCGATTAAATTTGAGATGTCATTAAATTACATCACACAGATTTAGTCACAGTAATGTTGAATAATTAATGAACAGGAAGTGACATCAGCAGAATATTAACTCAGTGTTAATGATTACATAAATGATCCTATACGAGAACTAAATTTTCATTTCATCCCATGCGTAGCGGTTTAATCTTACATTTTCAGGCACATTGATCACCAGTACTACAGCTTACTTACCTGCTAGTCCCACTCTGCCAAGTTTTTGCAGCCCTGTTGCTTTGAGAACGACCCCTTGCAATTGGCAGGCAGGGGGCTGGTATGATAGAGAAACCAGGACCTCACCCTTTCCACTCTAAAAAGGAAAAGACAATATCATGGTAAAAAATCGTGGAATGATTATATGTGTAGGTACACATACAGTTACATCTGTGTACATGTTTTGGACTAGCATGCCATCACAGTTCGTGGCAAGTATTGTGCTTGACAACGACTTATTTGTCTACAGTTACAGCACATTTATGGTAATCAGTATTGATTTTCACTTGTCAATGATTGAGACCTAATAATCACAAGAATGCGCAAACAGCAGCCAAATACATGCCATTGTACTGTTAGTACATTAGAGATAGTAGACGTAGTTACAATAGCAGTCTTAAATGTCATTTTCCCTCCCTTTTCCCCCTCGGGCTGCATGCAAAACTTTAAGGACTTCGCATGTAGGGTCTAGAGAATTTTGGCCTCTTTGACCCTAGCTGCCAATGCTGGTGAACTGCTTATGTAGCAACATGCATACATGCAAACACGTGCAAACACATGCATACAATGGAAATGTGGTATTCCCATGGATAGCCATCCACACAGTAAAGAGTTCATACCCTTGCTTCATGTGCTTTGCCATCAATTGGAACGATCATCGTAGCACCATAGAGGTCGGCATCTTTCATTGGCAGCATCGAAGCTCCAATGAAGTCTTTTTTGGTGTCTTTATCATGATCGAAAACTTTGAACACTATGGTCTGGCGTTGAATATCATCCGCACGAACTTTCTTGAATTCAAACTGCTCATTAAAGCTGGGATTTGACGTCCTGTAGACTATCTTGGATTGAAAAAGTTCCTCCCTGCTTGGATCAAGGTACATCACCACAAAAGGGTTGTTCGTTCCCCTCTGCTCGTTTACTGGGATGTCATAGGCTTTGAACAAGGTGAGAGTGAGGGTACAACGCTGAAGGTCATAGTAGAGGGATACACTTAGTCTTGGCTCCTCTTTGGTTTCCTTATCCGATCCTGATACAGGTGATGCCTCGATGTCCTGAGCATCCGGTATCAAACTACCACGATCCCTGTCAATATCCCGTATTCTACACTCATAATCCATTCCAAAAAGATCAGGTTTGAAATGCCTGACAGTAGGAGAAGAATCTTCCGTGCTCTGGCTTATTCTTCGTTGTTGTGTGTGGCCAGTCTGCTGAACCACCGGCTGCTGTGTTACGACTTCATCAATGCGGAAGTCAGGGTTGGCACAATATTCCATCTGAGGAAGCTGGAAAATTTTCTTCATGGGCACCTGGTGAAACTCGGGCATTTCAGCCACGACTCGTTGAGTATTGAGCTGGTGGTATTCAACGTCGGGGTACTGCTTTGCTGCATCTTTATCGGAGAAACAACTGCAGCAGCACTTTGGGCAATAGTTCATTGTACTTATAATCAATGTGTCTGTTGTACACACCAAACAGAGACTGGCAGCGACTAATAATTAATCCGCCTACATATGGGCGAAGAATAGCCGTTGATGCAGTATACAAATATTAACTATAATAATATCTCACAACATGTACATGTAGAACTCGACACGATAATACAAAATATACAATAAAGAAGAAAGGCTGAACTAAATGATCCCGTCCACCCAGAACTTGCATTTACGCACACGAACTCACGCGCACAGCTATATATACCTATGGCTACATGTACACTACGTGTATATAGTGTACACTCATACATGTAGACCTAGACTCACCGCAGGAATTCGAAGATGCTACAGCAAGTGACAGTAACAGTGATTCTCTTCGCTAGCAGGGCCGAGCAGTCGAAACACGAGCATACCGAATGCTACTACTAGACATCCGGGCTACGTACCGGGAATGGTGTACATGGCTTCGAAGTATTCCTGTTATTCTGCTGAATGGCACAAACATTATCCGCTGAAATCCCCGTTGCCATGTGTAATTACAGTACTTGAACACATAATGTACTATATAATTATGTGACTGTGTATGTGATATCGCATCATGAAACGTCAACAAAAATACGCGTGACGTCATCCGTGACGTTTGCACGCGTGAGCTCACCATGTACCATCGAATGGCGCCTGGCGCCATGGCATTTCCTTCTAGTCTCGTGCCCAGACACCCACGCCTTTCCGGCGAAGATCTTTTAAGAGTCACAGCGAGGGGGAGGAGCGACGGTCTGGGCACGAGACTAATTTCCTTCAACATGCAATTGTTGAAGGAAATAACTGTAGGTTTATGGCATCACCAAATAGTCCAAGCTCAAAATCTTTTCTGTATAATATTATTATTTTATGTCAAAACCGAGTCAGATGTCTAACGTTAACTCCATCACATAAGTGGAATCCACCATCATGAAGTTCTTTGTAGTAATATCTCATTGTATGTAATGTAGGAATGATACCAGGCAAAGAGTATATAAGCACACACATTTAATAAACAGGACGTTAATGCAATAATAAGTCTAAAACTATATTGTAAATTGCCAGTCCTTATGTAAACTGGTGAACGTGAGCTAAGAACTTTCAATAATATTTGTACATGCACTGAAAAAACAAGTGTTGCTTTAATCCAGCTGGAGGTACATGTGTATCTCAGTAAACTGTTGCATGTTCATTACCAAAACCAAAAATGTGCATTCAGGCAGATCAATAACATTATTTGCCCAACATAAAACTTTTATGGCTCCTACAATACGCAATAGTAGCTTTAGAGAAAGTCATTTATGACCTTCCGATATCTATACATCATACCTGCAGTTATATGTATTACGAGTGGCTGGAAGTACATGTAGACTCTTGACCTAATTTTCAGTTCCAGGAGCCAGTGAGAGAGGGAGTCTTAGGAGCCGGGCTGGCAACCGGCTTGACCTGGGGGTCACTCAGTCCTATATAGGTTCGAGTGACCCGGGGGGGGGAGGGGTCTGTATGCAGGGTCAGATTGCCATGCTGGGTCATCTTTGATTTTAGCACCTATCTGCTGCATACAGTTAAAGACCAAAACAATATGCACTTCGTAGTGTGGCTATATAGGCGACCATAGATGGACGTGAAGGCAGAAAAAGAATATACAGCGCAATCATGTTAATTATACAACTACGTAATAGCTAATAATTGCAAAAAGTCATCTAAAAAGATGTGTAGAAATGATGACAGGCAAGCAATAACTACCGTAGAGCACACACACACAGTAAACACAATCCAGCGCAAGCGTAGCAATACAGCACAAGCAAATGCATACAAAAATATGAGCAGCACAAAAAAAATGAATGGCTTACATTTTCAGTCCCTTCTCAGTTAATTTTGAGTGGCTTTAGAGTAAGCTTTATATCATCGGCGGTCCTCATTATTACCTTCGGTACAAGTTCTACCTTATGACCGTCCGTCAAAGAGAGAGAGAAATGATTCACAATGGAAGCAACCACAGCTCTCTCCTCATTCATGGCAAAGACCTGCCCGATACAGTTGCGGTGACCAGCTGAAAAGGGAATATAGGCAAAAGGATGTCGGCCGTCTGCGTTACTAGGATGGAACCGCAGGGGGTCAAATTCATCAGGGTTTGGCCAAGTGTCGGGCTGCCGATGAACGTTGAAGATGTTTACACTGAGCAACATTCCTTTCGGAATAAAAAACCCCCCCAGTTCCAAATCTTTGGAGGCTTCACGAAAGAATATAAACACGGGCGGGTAGAGCCTCATGGCTTCCTTGATGCACCACTGCGTGTACTTGAGCTCCTTGAGATCGTCGTACTCTAGTGATTCTCTCCCCTTGAGGACGCTTCTCACTTCTTCCCTCACTTTGTCCTGGTGCTCGGGATACTTTGCCAGACAGTAGAGTGTCCACGATATGCCGCTGGTCGTGGTGTCGTGGCCTTCGAACATAAAGGTGTCGGCTTCGTTCCGGATTTCCAAGTCCGTCAGTCCCGTTCCGTCTTCATCAACGGCTGTGAGCAGTATGTCCAGGAAGTCGAGATACTTTCTCTGCTTCGCTGCGCCTTCGAGGATTGCTGCTGCACTCTCAGTGTTCCTACCGATCCCCGTATCCAATAATCCCAGGGCCTTCCGTCGCTCCCGAATGACCCTTTCAGAGTGATCATGGACAGCTTGGCAGAGTTTCTTCATCCTTCTTCCAGATGGGACTAGTGCGTATATCCAGTCATTGTAATAGAGAGGATTGAAGAATCTTTCCGATACCAGTTCAATGAGTTCGTATATATCCCTGATGTAAGGATGTCTCCTTTCAACATTCTGACAGTCACTTGTATAGCTAAACGCACAACGCAAGATGATGTCCAATGAAAGCAAGCTCATGGTGTCAAACAGCTTAACCGGCTCATTTTTGCTAGCAGATACGGTCCACTTCTTCAAAAGGGTTTTCACGCAACTGTTGTAGACAGAAACGTATGGTTTAAGAATCTCATAATGGAAAGCGGGAGTTAGCAGGCGACGATTTCGATGCCACTTTGCTCCACCAGATATCAGTATCCCGTCTCCAAGCCAGGGTTCCAGTATCCGGTAAGTATCATATTGTTTTGGCTCCTGTAACACCTTCTTGACTAGATCGCAATGATGAACACTCACTTGGGCAAAGAAAGGACCGAACCATATCCTTGCGACCTTTAGACCACGACTACAGACGTAGTTTTTCAACTTCAGTAATGACTTTTCGTCCGGAGCAACTTCATTAAGGTTGCCCCAAAGCCAGTGCTTAGGGTACCCTGTATATGTGGAGTATAACCATTCACAATTAGAGATGCTGCAATCTTACAGCTGCAGAAACTTTGCAATCTAGAGCAATATCCAAAACCCTGACCTACCCTTATCTCATGACCCTTAGCATAATTAACACACCCAAAGTAAGCATTTGACCATATAAGGGATTGCCAGCCACAAGGTTTAGATACCTAACTACATTAGTTGCTTGGAGGCTGCATGCAAAAGGAGCGGCTGTGTGGACCAACAGGGAGAGTGTCTATCTGTTAGTAGCTATTGTCTCTCCCTACACTAGCCTCGTACCCAGGCCACGCGAGACCTGGCCAGAATTAAAGATTAATTTCTAGGCATATGCGTAGAACAGTAGAGTGATTCCCCAAATTCATCACGCCAGCACCCTAGCTTATATTAACAGCATGAACAGGAACAGATTGACTGCACGCATGCAACATCTAACCTGGCAAACGGCTAGCTGCTTTGAACAAGCGGTAATATTTAAGCAGGCGACCCGGAATGTTCCACCAGAGGCCGAGCAGCAGCACAAGAGCCGCTCCGAATGTCCAACTAAGCACAGAGGCGACCATCTTTACGAACGGCACGCGTTGTACCGTTTGAAGGGGCGAAGCTCTTTCTTGCTAATGACGTCATAGTTTCAGGACCGGAAGTGTAGCTCTGAACTGAACCTCAAAAGGAGACGAAAGTCTCTTGCACTGTTAAACAATGCGTTAAGAAAATTCTAAGCATAAAATTGGCATTAGGCTCCTTCTAAAGGCACACAGCATAGCTATTAATGTCATGTCTTTCATTCTATAACAATACGGTATATGAGTACCGAACATGTCTACAGCATACATACTAGCCCAGATACATGTAGCTTCATAGAAAGTTGGATTGCAATGTGTCGCTTTAATTTTGTGCTTCATGCTTGTCAATCAACGAATGCATGGATCACATCAATTCCTACTTGCATGTTTGCGAACAAAAGGTCACGCAGTATCCAAAAGGCAGCAAAAGTAAATACTACTATGACTATGAACAGTTAGTCCACACTTTTTTAAAGTAGTTCACTTTAGAATCTTTCTACGAGCGCTTCAGTGTATCGGCCTAGATCCTGTATGGTGTGGTGGACGAATCGAATGCCAGCGACTCACTCGATGCTTTGGTGAAGCCATTATCTCATCCCAGTGGCTTTTCCCCGATTCGTGGGGTGAATGCTCACCAATGACTACCACTCCCACGAGATCATTTGCCGTGAACCGGTCGTAGTCCATGAGTGAGAATTCCAGGCTGATATCTAAAAGATCCATTCTTGATACATCAAAGGCAAAGGATTCGTTGAACACAGGAACGAGGGTGTTCTTCTTCACGGAAGTTTTCCATTTTTTCATTCTCTTGCCACCATAAATCAGGTAGACTTTCACATAGGGATCTATGCATGACAGGAAACAGTAAAAATCACTGCAGCTATATATTATACACAAAGTATGCATGGCTATGTAGGCACAAAGCAATATAATATATGTAGCTATGCATAACTGAATATGCATACAAAATTCGCAGACATAGTAACACAATAATTATTTTTACTATAAGTAGTAGCCACAAATTGTTGTCAGACTTTGAATAATTAAATCCAACTACAACATAGGTACTGTTTGAACTGAGATCCCGGCAGGAATTGAATCTGCATGGTTTCCTGGCACTGGAGCTGCAGAGGATACACTTGTAGCCCTTACTCTGTACTCAAGGCCCAAAGTACCCTAGCTGTTCACTGTATGTAGCACGCAAGGTGTTTTCAACAGCTATACACTGAGTTAGGAATTAAACTGTGTTCATATATATATATGTCCTTAAATCCAGAGAGCCAGAGAGCTCCAGTAGCTCAGTGGTATGAGCATCAGAAAGAATTCAGCAGACTTAGTTTCAAGTCCTGCCTGGATCCAAGTTAAAGTTTTTAATCTCTGATGTACAAATATCCATCCTTTTCACGATTAAATTTTTGTACTGTTAATTACCTGCTAGTCCCACAATGTTCTGTTTTTGAAGCCCAGTTGCTTTGAGAATGATCCCTTGTAGCTGGTTGTGAGTGGGGTGGTACAGTAGAGAAATTAGTAGCTCACCCTTTTCATCCTAAAGGGTAAAGGAGAATATCATGGTGTGTTTAATTTAGACAAATTTGAGTGTGCAGTACTATTTACTTACGGCTATTTACTAGACTAGTATACCATACAGTTCATGTACTTAATACCAAAGTATTAGTATTGTTATACCCTTCAGCTATCTCTTTTATGCATCAATGTCAGTAACTATTGCTTAGCATAGTCATTACATGATAGTCAGCAGAATTAAACTCAACATAATTTTTAATTTACACAACAGTCTAATCTTAGTACATAACACTTATATTCATACCCTTGGCTCCAGTTTTGTCTCATCAATTGCAACAGTCATTGTGGCACCATAGATGTCGGCATCTTTCAGTGGCAGCATCGAAGCTCCGATGAAGTACTTCTTGGAGTACTTGTCGTTATCATATACTTTGAACACAATGGTCTGGGACTGAATATCATTGAGAGAAACATTCTTGAATTCGAAGTGCTCATTAAAGCAGGGATTCAACGTCTCGTAGACTATTCTCGATTGAAATACTTCTTCCCTGCTTGGATCTAGGTACATCACCACAAACGGGTCACTCGTACCCCTCCAGTCTTTCGCTGGGAGGTCACAGGCTTTGATTAAGGTGAGAGTGAGGGTATAACGCTGAAGATCATAGTAGAGAGAAAAGGTCAGACTTGATTCGGATTTGGTTTCGCTACCGACTGCAGGTGACATTTCTTTTTCCTGAACCTCGGGCGTCCAACTACTACTACTACGCCCCCTATCAACGTCTGGACTGGATGAATACTTTGATCTGCTCTCATAAACTATGCCCAACGGGCAGGTTGGTAACGGGGAAGGTGTAAAACGCTTCACTGGCTGCTGCGTGACGACTTCATCGAAGCAGAAGTCGGGCTTGACTCCGTACTCCATTTGAAGCTGCGGAAGCTCGAAAATCTTCTTCATAGGCACTTGGTGAAACTCTGGGACTTCAGCCACGACTTTGGGCTGGGATGGTGTGGTCATGGCCTGATGATACTCAATGTGAGGGTACTTCTTTGCAGTGTCGTCTTCATCGAAGCAGTAGTAGCAGCAACAGCAGCAGACCCTCAGGCAGTTCATTGTGCTTCCCGATTGCTACGGCCCGTAACGGGCCACCTACACAAGGGACAAGATAGTAAAAAAAAATCACTTGTTTTGCAGTATGGAGAGCACTGTATAAGAAATGTTAGCAGTTTTATTTGCATGCATGCACAGATATACAGACGGATAGTTACAAGGGCCATGCATGCTTGCTTTGTGACACACACATACTGCATGAGGCTAGTAATAAATGGGTCTTAGTGTGCTGTGTAGTAGCTACTTCAGCTAAGCAATATTGCCGGTCATTGCCTGGAAAAAGTGAGTACAGTATCATCTCGTACTTTGGTCCAGACATGTTAGTAACCCTACAACAAGGTTTCAAATACATGGGTCACAGATCAGATCGGCAGAAGTGCTTCCAGGAACACATGCACGCAGCCTGCACACACACACACACACACACACACACACACGCACGCACGCACGCACGCACGCACGCACGCACGCACGCACGCACGCACGCACGCACGCACGCACGCACGCACGCACGCACGCACGCACGCACGCACGCACGCACGCACGCACGCACGCACGCACGCACGCACGCACGCACGCACGCATGCACGCACACACACACACACACACACACACACACACATACACACACACACGCACACACACACACACACACACATACACACACACACGCACACACACACACACACACAATCGTGCCAATTCAAAATCACATTGTCAGTATACCATAATTTATATTACATACTTGCAAGAGTATGTACACACTACACTATAATTTTAAAGATACATTATACATTACACACACATTGATTCATAAAATCTGTATAGTTACTCGTATTATAGCTGCAGCTGTTGAAAAAATCTTGACGACTTGACTTTGATAAATTCTTCAGAATCGGATGGTTGCCACAAGCTTGGTATAGGTTGGTTTCACTATACTGGCTTCCTACACAACAGACTACCTAATTGACCATTCTTACCTAACAATGATTGACCATTCTTATAAATTGTCTGACAGTGATTGACAATTCTTATAAATTGTCTGACAATGATTGACCATTCTTACCCTCAATGCACATGTAATAACAGTATATACCTGTTGTGTCAAATGGTTGCCACAAGCTTGCATGGTTGGTTTCACTATACACTGGCTTCCTACGCACAGACTACCTAATTGACCATTCTTACCTACAACGATTGACCATTCTTATAAATTGTCTGACAGTGATTGACCATTCTTACCCTCAATGCACATGTAATAACAGTGTATACCTGTTGTGTCAAATGGTTGCCACAAGCTTGCATGGTTGGTTTCACTACACTGGCTTCCTACCCACAGACTACCTGTCAGTGACCATTCTTACCTAACATTGATTGACCATTCTTATAAATTATCTGACAATGGTTGACCATTTTCACCTGACAATGCACATGTAATAACAGTGTATACTTGTTGTGGCTAACTGTATGCACCTGCAATATAAGTACATGCACCAGCTGTATTTGATGATTCTTGCCAAGTTGCTACAGCAGCTTTCACTGCCTTTGCAAGCAATCAGAGTAAAGCCCACTGCACTAATGGGTGGGTGAGTGATTAATTAGGCTTTGAAGTCCTCTTCTGAAGGAGGTGATCACTTCTTGAATCACACTAGCTGTGGTTTTACCTCTTCTGGTTAGCCATTGCACGGGTTATGAAAACTGCCAGAGGAGGTTGGAAGCAATCACGTGCGCTAATAGTGGAATACAATTAGCTATGTTGGCTGATATGCAAAGAAAACGCCTCGGGCAGAGAGGAGCAATAATAGCCGCTCCGCGAGTGATCTTGTGTAAGTTTAGCCGTTTTCAAAGTAAAATAGCTAGAATCTGAGTGGTAAAACCACAACCATACTGAAATTTTTGCAACCTCACTAAGAATTCGATGCATTCAAGCTCAATCTTGTGCAGCACAGCTCCATACTTGGAAGCCAAGGTTTTTGAGGCGACGTCCCCACCCGTCCCCTTGAGCTACAAAATGTTATGTAGGCCAGACACTGTAAATCCTTCAGTATTCATCTCAATAGAATGCTATTAGCTACACGTGACATCATGGATTTATTGACATACAGGTAAGTGCTTCCAACCTCCTCTGGTGTGGGATGGTGCCACAGTGAAACCTTTGCAACAATGTGGTAGTGCAGCCACAGTCTGTAAAGGCCATGCACCTAATCACACAGTGCATAACCCCCATTCACCTCTATACACTCAATACTGAAGCCATTAGTTTCCTACTGAAGCCACAGGGAAGCCATTCATTTTATACTTTGAACCAAGTTGTCAATGAGTGCATGCCTTCATTGCTGTAGGTGTAGTCATACGTGCACAAATAAAGTTCCATTTCTTCATTGCTGTAGTCATACTGTACAATGTCATGCACGATTATAAGTTCCACTTCTTTGCTGCTGTAGTCATACATGATCATATTAAGTTTCACATTCTTAATTTTAGTCATTCATGCATGAAATAAGTGAGCTGTTTCATTAGCAAGTATGATTAATAAATCATTACCGCATAGACTTAGGCATACAGCTAGTATAACTGTTTTATATTATGACGCAGGCTGTTTAATATTATGGTGATGTGCCATCTTAGGTTCACTAACCTAATGAGTGATAGTTGGCGTGAAAGGGGGTTGCGGTCGTGACGCTAAGTATGCGTCCAAGGAGCTTTCGTGATTTTACTCAATATCTGCAGTTAACTATTTTTGTCTACAATACTGCCCCAGGAACTGGTAAATATTATAAAAATCCTTTTCTAGGGCATAATATTATATAATAAAAATGTGGGAGAGCCTTGCTCAGCTGCAAGAAATGGTGACCATAAACATTAATTTATTTGTCCACAATTCATGACAACACACGGAGTGCACACATACATAATACAAGTGAACTGAAACTTAAGATCAAGTTGAATAGAACACGTACATATCATGCAGTCTGGGGTACTACGCGAGACTAATCATGCAGTAGCCTCGAACCCAGGCCTTCCACGCAGATTTTTTCGCAGCCGAGGCCTGGGTTCGAGGCTAATCATGCAGTACGTATTAGCTACCTATGGTGCGTACTCACCATGTATGTACGGCAAGAACGATCAAACACCGTCCACTGGGACTCCGGCTGCGGCCCCCTAGCGGAGCGCAAGAATATCAAACTTCGATAGGCATAATATTATGACTCCTTGGCGCCTACATGTATGTAATACGTTCGGTGACGTCATGTCCGGTTGAATAGAGTGTACGCTTAAATTGTTTGAAGCCCCTCCCTCAAGCTCCCTGTGTGTGCAGTGGTGAATGAGAGAGGTAGTCTAGCTAGCTATCCCCAACTTCTACCCACCTAGGGATCACTTTCAGGATCCTGGCCTGCCAGCGATCTCTAGGTGGGTAGAAGTTGGGGATAGCTAGCTAGACTATCATGGAGGTTGTGTTCTTTAATTTACAGGTATGAAAGTTTCCCTACTTGTACATGTACGCATACACAGCCTCGTTCCCAGGCTCCCCCACCCCCCCAGCCGCGTTGCAATTAAAAAGCTGGGGGTGGAGAGCCTGGGAGCGAGCACGTATATTGTAATAAAACTGGATGCCTACTAATTCTCTCTCAGCATGGTCAGATGACGCAATTTCAAATTGGATAAAAATTATATGAGAGTAAGCTACAGAAGTTCGCTAAGCAGGCCAGAATGAATTAGCAAAGTCTCGCATGAGAGTCTGGTAATGCGAGACTAGAATCAGCAGGCCACAGAAACATAATACACACACCCCAATTTAAGAATGTAATTCTACACTGAGCTCTATATTAGCTCCTGTGATCCTAATTGGGACGTGAAGGAGAAAGTTGTAGCTATATCTCTTTGGACAAAACTGAGAGATGGATAGGATGTTTTGACTGGATACACAGTGTATGCAGGATGTACACAGCCCATCACAGGAAGGTATCAGCCTGTGATCTCCCCATGCCCTAACTGACCCATGGTACGTGCCCTAGTATGCAGGATATACAGCCCACCACAGGAAGGTAGCATGAAGCCATGATCGCATGGCGGCCTAGCATTTATGTGCTCAGTAAAACTATTTTTAAGGAGTGAATTTATTTTAGTGGTGTGCTTACTGAAATGAAATATTTATGCTTGCACCCTTTTTATAGTAGCTAGATCACGGATATCTCCTCTGAGTTTCATTCCTTGACAAGTTCAAGTGCAGTGGCTCTCGAGATTGTCAATCGTATTTTTTTAGGAATAAAACTCAGAGAAAATACCACAACCTACTATAAACAATACAGGGTGCAAGTGTAAATATTTCATAAGTTATTGAGCCAACTACACTTGCTAGTGTAAAGATTATACTGGCTAGCAAGACGCAAGTGAGCACAGATATGGGTGAGGAGATCCAAGAAACAGGTGACAAGGTATATTACTATACTTCCCTCCATTAAAGAGCACCTTGGTCTAACATTGGATTGGAAGACCTGACAGATACTACAATGGACATTTAGTAGTGAGTCATTATCACTCTAACAGCTAGTGTGGAGGTTCTGGATGGTTCAGCTAGCAATTCATTCCATATGGGATATCGATGATGTCATAGGGTTAGGTTAGGGTTAAGGTTAGGTTTAGGGTTAGTAAAAAACCAATCATCATTATTGGGTACCAGTTCTACAAATTTCATGTGACTAGTATTCAGAAGGTCCTGAGTTCAATCCCCAGCTGGGTCCTGTTTTTTTTCGGGATTTCTTTACTCTCTCAGAAAGCTTATCATCTCGGAAGAGTTTGCCATGTAGCTGCATAGAATTATATGACTGCATAAATGCAGGCATTATGTATACTGGAAACCACATGTACAGCTGCTATATATGCCACACTAGACTCTGAAGTCATCCTTGAGTGCAAAGTCAAGTCTGAGATGAACCTCAAGAGGAGTACCCTCCCCACTGTGGTTATCTTTTAGTAATGTTTACATAGTCTTTATGAGCTATATTGTAGAAGTTTACAATGTCAACTCTTAATATATGTCATGCCAAAAATGAAGTACACGTAAATGGAAACACATTGCTGCTGTGTTGACAGAATAACATTTATATATAGAGCTATATACTGAGTAATTCATAATGTATAGAGAACAGAGAAAACAGTGATGTTACTACAAACATTGAAAGCACAAACAGTGATTTTATGACCGTTTCAGATTATCTGCTTTAAATCCAGGTTCTGGTGAACGAATTGAATGCCAGTGACTCACTCGATGCTTTGGTGAAGCGATTATTTCATTCCAATGACTTCTTCCCGATTTGTGGGGAGAATTTTCACCAATGATTATCACTCCTACAAGATCATTCGCCGAGAACCGGTCGTAGTCCATGACTACAACTTCCAGGCTAATTTCTGATAGATCCCTCATTGACACATCAAAGACAAAGGATTCATTGAACACAGGGAAAAGGGTGTTCTTCTTTATGGATGTTTTCCATTTTGTGATTCTTTTACCTCTATGAACCAGGTAGATTTTCACATATGGATCTATGTATGAGGCATGAAATAGTAAATGCTTAGCTGTTTCTTACTTTAATTAGGTGTACATTTCAAGTATGAGCAGGATTTGTGAGTAATTAGGACTATGGTATGAACATTCTACTCCCCCATCTCCCTAGGTAATTCGTCGCTTGTAAGGAATTTCACAGCATTGCAAAGGTTACATATATGGCAGCATATCATCTTAATTGGACATGCTCATTGGAGCAGTCAAACCTAACTACTTTGTTTTGGAGCTAGTGATCCCAATAATGGCACGGATATTATGGATACCATTGGCTGGGGTATTGTTCTAGGTGAAGTGATGAAGGCTTAACCCTACGTGTCAAGGACGCCAGTAATAATTATGCATGTGCACAGTATTCACAATAGTATTATTCTTGGGCATTGGTGCTGTTTTTACCTGCTAGTCCCACTACATCCTGTTTTTGAAGCCCAGTTGCTTTGAGAACGATCCCTTGCAGCTGGTTGACACTGGGCTGGTATGACAGAGAAATCAGGAGATTGCCCTTTCCACTCTGATAAGGAAAAGTTGTTATTACTATCATAGTCTGTTATATGCGCACAAACACATTGTAATTCATTTTGAGTGCAGTGACTGCTATACTGGACTAGTGTACCATACAGTTTAAAGAAATTACTGTATACTTGACACTAAACAAAATTATTGGTATTTCATGGGCTAATTATCACTACTATGTCGAAATTTATCCACAATTGTGCACAGTAACTACTGCAAACTTTCTTACTAGGAAGGCAGGTGAAATTAAAAAATCTTTCTGCTATACTGACTATGAGAATTTTATACCTGTAGCTATTCCCCTTGAAAGTATGACTCTAAAATAGTTATCCACACAGTAAAAAGTTCATACCTTTTCTTCAAGGGCTTTGACATCAATTGGAATGATCATCGTAGCACCATAGAGGTCGGCATCTTTCAGTGGCAGGTCCGAAGCTCCAATGTAGGCATTTTTAGAGTGCTTGTCGTGATAAACTTTAAACATAACGGTTTGGTGTCGAACATCATCGGGAGGAAGATTTTTGAATTCAAAGTACTCATTAAAGCTGGGATTCAGTGTCTTGTAGAATACTCTCGATTGGAAAATTTCTTCCCTGCTTGGATCGAGGTGCATCACCACAAAAGGGTCACTTGCTCCTCCCTGTTCTTTTGCTGGAAGGTCGTAGGCTTTAAATAAGGTGAGAGTGAGGATACATCGCTGCAAATCATAGTAGAGAGAAAACGCCAGTCTGGGTCCCGACGTAGTAGATGTTTTTATCTCCAAATCACTAGGCATCCAGCTACCATGTGCATGCTCGCTGTCAATATCTGAACTCGATGAAGAATGGATTCTACACTCATAATCCATGCCTGGTATGGCAGGTTTGAACTGTCTGACGGTAGGACAGTGATCTGTGCTCTGGCTCACACCACGACGTGGCACGTGGCCGGTCTTCTCGAGGGCCGGTTGCTGAGTAATAACGCCATCAGCGCAGACGCCAGGCTTGGATTCGCCGTACTCCATTTGAAGCTGCGGAGGCTCAAATATCTTCTTCATTGGCACTAGCTGAAACTCGGGTACCTCAGCCACAGCTTCAGGCTGGGGTGGAGTATTGAGCGTGCGATACTGAATGTGTGGGTATTGCTTCGTGACATCATCTTTGGCAAAACAGCAGCAGCAGCACTTTGGGCAGCTCATTGTGATTCAATTGTTGTGTAGCTACACCAAAGGAAGACTGGCCTCATACAATCTGGCAGAAGAGTAATTATTAATGCCTGACTACACATACAGATTGCATGCATACCGTACAAATTACACTACACAAATTCATTTTCCCTAGCCACCTAGACAAATTTTGGGACAGTTTCTTTAATTAGAGAATTACCTTTGATGTCTGATGTCTATAGTAAAATAGCTTTACATGTCGCTGGGCTCTGACTACGGTGGGGAGTTTGCCACCAAAATACACAATTTAAGCCAAATTGTATTTAAAACATTACTTGTCCATTTTAAGTAAAAAGTAGTGACTTTAATAGTGAACTATATACTAGTTTCAATAACTGCTAAATAAACATTAAACTCGAAAATGCCACAGAATGACTAAAAATTGATGCGGGTGGGGGTGGGCATACTCTTAAATGGTCCCCCCTCCCCTAGCTCGAAGACTGGCAACGTTATGCTCATCAAGATAATGCATACATACTCCCCCCTGTAACCATATGATAGCGTTGGTCGAAAATTGCCAGCTTGCGCATACACAGTACACAGCACACACATATAAGAGATTGTGCATGCCGCAAGTACAAAATTCTACGCACTCAGAGACTGAGAACCTACGTGCTCACCTTATAAAATCGATACGTACATTCAACTGCCAGTAGCGGTTAGTTACCTGACGAAGCGCAGTAATATTAGTTTTGCGCATGCGCGCCGATGTCACTTTCTGTCTTTTTTATTAACTCTCAATTAACCAGCCATATTTGGCAAGTTTCCTTCTGAATGTTTTGTATTAAGCGTTAATGTAAAATCAGATTGATTACATGCTTTATTCCTATTTTCTAACATGGGCACATAATTAAACTGTGTCCCTGGCTGGGAAAGAGTATTAATCATAACACTAGCACTATACATGTACATGTACTAGGAACCTCATGACTAAATGGATGGACGGTGAAGGGTTAGGTTAGGGCCACGATCAGGGTTTTGTTTCTGGAAACACACTCCAGTAGAAAACCATACTTTAATAAGTTGCTAGAACGGTAATTCCGATAATATTTATGAGGGTATACAAGCCTACGCATTGCATAGTTTATTTTATTCCACATGTGTATTAAGTTAATTAACTAACCCAATCGGAACTAAGATATCTCACATAGATCCCTCATAGCATGCAACTTTGAAAAAGCCTCATAAATAGATGAATTGCATACTGACAGTGGGAGGTTTTGTATTTATCACTGTAGTAACAATTAGGTTAGTACAGCCTTAGCTCCATATCCTAAGTGTGCACAGCTTCAAGCGCAACTAAACAAATTATAGCTAGCTAATCTTATTTATTGCAATATGTAGCTAGCTATATACATGCAGAGCAGACTACCTTGTGATGATGCAGCATGGATTTTTCATCCTGCCAGAATTATACAGTGGTTAACTATATTATATTCTATAAGAATGGGTGTGATCACATGATATAATATAATTCCATGAAATGCGCCAATTTCAATTTGCAACCATTGTGATGCTTTTAAGATATGGGGTCAGAAACAAACCATTTTGTCGGAAACTACTATTAATTTTTATTCAAACTGGTACCCAATAGTGATAATAATTTTGTGACATCATCATATGTGAATTAAGACTATAGAACTAACATTGACTCACTATTCCAGCACCTCATACATGTAATAATATGAATAGTTTCAATAGACCCTTTGCCACTATGATGTAATGGGGGGAAAAGTAGGCACTTAATGGAAAATTTACATGGAAACATGCATGTTTTGTGCATTCATGTTTAATATTTACATGGAAGCATAAAAACATGCACGTTTTCATGTAGCTATTTTCTCCATTTAGTGCCTCCTTTTACCCACATTACATCATAGTGGTAAAGGGTCTGTACTACAGTAAAGGGTGACTCACTGCACTAGTATAATAAATAAATAAATAATCTTCCTGCATAAATTATGTCCACACACCTGTATACTTGAATGCAAGGATATTATGATGTAACCCACACATGTACAGCTGGACCAGGCATCCCACATTAGACTCTTAACTTACTTCAGGTTTTGCCAAGACGAGCTCTGAGATGAACCTCAAGAGGAGACAATAACACACCTTTCCCCTCTACCTACAGACTCTGCCACTGTGATTACCGTTTGGTAATGTGTATAGAGAGCTATAAGCTGTAGTTGAATATTCAAAAGGAACTTATTATTATTTCTGATATCATGTCTTAAGCATAATCAGTGGAATAATGTTTACTGCTGAGCAAATTGAATTGTACAAAAACAAGTGCTATAAGATACATAGATAGAAGTTCTTTCTGATATTACTATGACTGCTTCAGTCTATCCTCTATTGTGGTGGATGAATCGAATGCCAGCGACTCACTCGGTGCCTCGGTGAACCCATTATCTCTTCCCAGTGACTTCTTCCCGATTCGTGGGGAGAGTGCTCACCAATGATTATCACTCCTACAAGTTCGTTTGTCTTGAACCGGTCATAGTCCATGACTAGGATTTCCAGGCTAATACCTGACGGATTCATCCTTGCCACATCAAAAACAAAGGATTCGTTGAACACAGGAATAAGGGTGTTTTTCTTCACTGATGTTTTCCATTTTGTGATTCTCTTACCGTCGTGAACCAGGTAGATTTTGACATAGGGATCTGTGAATGCGGCAAGAAATGGTGAATGCATTAAAAATTATATAGCTATACTGACAGTAAAGTGTTGAGTATATGGCATGCACTAGTGGTTGTATGTACACAAAGAATGCCTATATGTAGGCACTCATATGACATATGGAATCTATACATGAGGCAGGAAAAAAAGGATGTTTCATGTATTGGCGACTATTACGGTATACTGCAGCTGGAACGCTGTGTACACAGAGTCATTGTGCTAGCTATTTAAATTTACACTGCATGGAATGTGGCAGCAGCTTGTAGTGCTATAATTGCACTGTGTGAGATTCAGTAAGACTACCACATAATTATTATGGGTTCCCTCAGTCAATGGCATCATTAGCCTTGTTCCCAGGCTCTCTGCCCAGCTTTTTTCAGCTTATTTTACTATGTGCGAAAAAAAGCTGGGCAGAGAGCCTGGGAACGAGGCTATGGCATCATAGTATCTGCATGACACATCCAATGAAAAGTATTACCATAGATCTAGAAAAGGACTGTAATACCACCGGGAATACAGCTATTTATATGCAAATGTGTTTGAAAAATACTTGTCTTCATTACGTAAAGTGCATGATCATAATTTTGTGTTGAGTAGTTGTTGCTATAAGTATTGGTGCAACCTGTTTACCTGCTAGCCCAACCATGTCCTGCTTTTGAAGTCCAGTTGCTTTAAGAATGATTCCTTTCAGCTGGCAGGCAGCGGGTTTGTACGATAGAAAAATTAGGAGCTCACCCTTTTCATTCTAAAGGAAAAAGAGGATATCAGCTTTTTGGCACACAGTGCATTACAGATGGAAGCAATTACTTCACACTACGCAACCCAACTTTGTCAGTGCAAAACTTTGATTAGAAGATTTGTAGCCAAGTAATCTAACATAGATCAGAAATTTTTTTTCGCTGTTAATTTTTTTTGCCGGTTACGTTGGCGGTGAAAATTAAATGCACGAAAATTTTCTATGCGTTTTAACGCACATTCAATTTTCGCTGCGCGGCGAAAGGTAAACGCACGAATATTTCTTCCGCGAAAAAAACATATGCCCGAACTATGGTATGTAGTAAACTACATGTATATGAATAAGTTCAACACTAGTAGATCTCCCCATGGAAAGTGTGGGCTTACTTGTATAGACCCCATGGACACTATCCACACAGTAAAAAGTTCATACCCCTGTTTCCTGGGCTTTCTCATCAATTGCAGTGGTCGTAGTGGCACCATAGAGGTCGGCTTCTTTCAGGGGCAATGTCGAAGTTCCGATGAAGTCATTCTTGGTGTAAACTTTGAACATAATGGTCTGGCATCGAATATCATCTGGAAGAACATTCTTGAATTCAAAGTGCTCTTTAAAACAGGGGTTCAGTGTTTTGTACACTACTTTTGATTGAAAAATTTCTTCCCTGCTTGGATTTAAGTACATCACCACAAAAGGGTCACTTGTTCCCCTCCGATCTTTTACGGGGAGGTTGGAAGCTTCAAATAAGGTGAGAGTGAGGACACAACGCTGAATATCATAGTAGAGAGAAAAGGTCAGTCTGGGTCCTAATTTGGTTTCCTCATTCAACATAGTTGATGTTTTCGTCTCCAAATCACTAGGCATCCAGCTACCATGTGCATGCTCGCTGTCAATATCTGAACTAGATGAAGAATAGATTCGGCTCTCAAAATTCATGCCTAGCGGGGAAGGTTTGAAATGACTAATAGCAGAAGAAGAATCTTCCGTGCTCTGGCTTACGCTACGGTGTGACATGTGGCCAACCTGCTTGAGGACTGGTTGCTGCGTAATAACTTCATCAGCAGCAAAGTCAGGCTTGGCTCCATATTCGGTTTGATGTTGCGGAAGCTCAAAAATTTTCTTCATTGGAACTTGGTGAAACTCGGGTACCTCAGCCAAGAGTTTAGGCTGGGGTGGAGTATTGAACCTGGTCATGGCTTGATATTCAACGTGAGGGTACTGCTTTGCTACATCCTCTTTGGAAAAGCAGCAGCAGCAGCAGAACTTTAGGCAGTTCATTGTGTTTCAGTTGCTGTGTACACCAAAGAGAGATTGCCTTGTTGAGTAGAGAGGTATATAGCAGCTAGCTCACTGCAAAAATAAAGTGGTTTGTTTAAACCCACATAAGGTTACCTCAGTTGCAGCCCCAGTACCAGAGAATGTGCAGTTACGTGCAGTGCAATTAGATCACTTTACTCAGGAAGCCAAGCTAAATCTTTTTTTTCTTTGGTGAGACTAGGAACAGGATATGTGTTACTAAATGTTCTAATGGATCTTTCCTTTTTTCTGAAATTGGAGAAATTGAAGTGCTCTACTTGTTTACGTACACATTGTTTTGTAGACTGCAACTGAGATAACCCCAGCTGGTTTGAAACCATCCTTTGCTTTTTGCAGTGAGGGTAAAGGGGTAGTGAAGTAGAGGGTATAGCGAAGTAGTGGGGTAGAGGTATCAGGGTAAAAGGAGTAGAATTTAATCCCTATAGGAAGAAAACTGTTACAGTAACAGTATAGAGGTATATTCCCAAAAACTTCCGAACACCTATAGAGGAATGAGAAGCTTTAACATAATACAACAGAAGTACTGTAAGCAGCACCATATAAAGAAGAGAAAAAATACCCTTGCACACAGCATATTAATATGGCTCTTTGAGGGAGCTTACAACAGAATTACATGCAGTCACGTCAGTTTTGGTAAGCTTAATAAAATGACAGCACCGGTAGAACTAGCTACGAGCTAGTAGACTAAGTGTAAATCACGGCTCAGGAATTTAATTATGCTATATAGTATGGACTCTGACAATGTTGGGGAGGTCTGTGTGTATGGGATTGAGGCTGTTTTAATCTTGTCCAAAAGGAGCTTATAAATTAGCATTTGCAAATACATGCGTGGTAAAGCAGTACACTGTAAAAATAAATCGGTTATATGAGTTACTACAGAATTCAGGGTAACTAGCTACAAGGTGGGTAACTTGAAAAGTTACAAACTGGAGTTTCCATTGTCACTAGCTACAAACCTGTTCGTGCCCTCCTGTGCATTTTATTCCAAAACTAACATGAGTGTAGTTTTCTTGCAAGCTCACTCCATGAGTCAGACATATTATGCCATGTGCAAGGGTATCTTTCCTCCTGTATATGGTACTGTTTAGTCTGAGTAATTTATCAGCTTCTGCTTTGCCTTGTTCAGCTTCTCATTTGTGCTTTCCTTCCTGCCTTATTGCCATCTTGCAATTTCAGAGTCAGGCTTCGTCATGGTCATGGTCATGATCGTGATCGTCATCGTCATCTGATTTGTTTGTTTCTTTTAATCGAATCACTAATTACTTATAAGTAGCACTATTTACATAAGTGTACCAAAACAGGTTAATTAGGGACTCCACCATGCCACAGTGTGTTGCTGCACGTTACAGTAGCTATACAGTGGAACCCCTCTTAAAGGACACCCCTGAAATAAGATCACCTCTGTATTAAGGACACTTTGCTATGTCCCAAATACGCTTTCTTAATGTAAATTTACCCCTGAAATGAGGACACCTCTTTATATATGCAGGACACTCTACCAGGTCCCCAAGGTGTCCACAATCAGGGGTTCCACTGTATTAAACATCACATCTCTTGGGCGATAATATTAATGCAAGCCACTGTCTACCTATATTTATAGACATGATGTATATATATAGATATTATACTGCTCACAGCAAAGTGGCGAATGGTCGGCAGAAGTCGGTTAGGGTCAACCTCGGAGTTAGGGCTATATAGGGATAGGGCTAGGGCTAGGGTTAAGCTCAGGGTTGGGCCTATATAGAGGCTAACCGTTGAGTTGAAAGCTAGCTGTTTGTTAGTGGTACACGCGTGCAGCTACAATCATGCTTTCCCCATGCCCGAACTAACTACGTAGACGCACACGCACATGCATGGTGCCACTGTGAGTGCATACATTTGAATGGACAATATCTGCACAAGTCAAACACATTCGCGCACTTGACTACTTAGGCCCTGTTACAGTATTATATCTCGATACTGACGCAATGCAGCTGACTCAACGGTTTAGCCTCTAGCCCTACCCTGACCTAGCTATAACCATAACCCTAGCCCTAGCCCTAACTCTATAACACTAACTTCCCGCCAGACACTGTACACGCGCACAACTGCGCACTCGTTCATTTACTCACCGTGAAGGGCCTAGGGCAGGCGGCCACACTGATTGTTTTCTTCCAGGCGCGGCGCTAGGCAGAGCAAGAGAATTTAATACTATAGCTCGGAATTGCACTTCCATGCGCTTGTCGTATGTTTTTCCTGCTAAGGGTCATATAGGAAGAGCGGCACCGCGAAAATTATACTTGCGCGAAGTTTAGTAGGGTTAGGGGGCATCTTCTAATGAAAATTGTCCGCTTAGCGTCATAGTGACGCTAAAAAATACCCCCCTCCCCCCCCCCCCCCCCTTAACGTCACGCATATATTATGTAATTATGGATGTTGTCTGTTTCATTTCTCTGCAGAGTGAACATAGACAGACTATACACATTTAATGTGCATGTAAACTTGTACATGTAACAAAATACTTCTTGTAAGGTAGCGCTTCGCCAAACAATGTAGTGCTTATGTCGTCACAGAACTTACTCACGCTCAAACCCCCTCCACCCTTAACGTCACTGTGACGCTAAGCGTACAATTTTCAATTGGAGATGCCCCCTTAGGCCGGCATATTTTTCAATATAGTATCTCTGATTAAATCCATTGAAGAATACCGCGAACAAACAGCTATCTTGCTAATAATTAATAGCTAAGGCAAGGAGTCAACATCCTAGCTACTGGCTGCGCGGTAGTACTCTATATAATATGTGTATGGATGCATTAAAATAAATGGCCTCCCATGCATTAAATGTGTACAAAAGGACATGTTCAAAACTCTGCTGTAGGTGTAGTCTAAGGCTAATATGAGCCCTATACTAGTTTTTCTCGAGCGTTGTCATCATAAATTATAACTATAATATGAACTAAGACCAAAACGTAACTTACTAGGGAACGTAGTGATATAAAGTCCCAGAGAATCCATGCAAGTGAGTAGCATGTATAGCTCAGCAATGTCTAATTCTGCCCCTGCAAACTTCAAAGTTTGCTCTATACCAGTAGTAGCTGCAATGTCAAGCCCTGAGCTGAACCTCAAGCGGAGACAAGAATGCCACTTTTCCATGTCTGTGACCCGTACACTGCACACTGTTAAAATATGCACAAATGACTGGTGGGTTGTTGCTTGAGTTTCAACATGCATGCATAGATATAACTGCAGCAACGTTACTTGTCTCTGAGTCTTCCTCTGCCTCCTCTATACATGGATTCACCTTAGTGATGCACTTTAATCATCTGTATCGGTAAACGCTTTCACATTCTTTGACCCGCAGCAATCAATCTGTATCCATGCTTGTAGTGTGTTGAAACTCAAACAATAACCCCACTAGTCAAGATGACAATTCTATTTTTAAAGTAGCTGTGTAGTCACTTCACTGATACATCATGGTGCTACGGAGGCCCCGAGAGAAGGTAGCACAGCAACAGCCAGCTTGCAGGATGTGACCAATCTGAGGCCAAACAATGGTGCACACAATTTTAGAGGGAGAGCTTGGCAATCAATGAATGTCCAGGGGAGGAGCAATAAACTGGGCCACAGTTATGGGTGCATGTACATTGAGTATACATGAGTCACAAACTGAGTGTGGATAAACAACAGTCGCTTGGAATTGTCATAGTAGCTAAGTAGATGTTAGATCAGCAAATCCATAAAATTCAATGAATGCATTTCCATGAACATGAGAGAAACAATGACATACTGTGGCAGCTATTGGATACTACACTCTGAGGTGATTTGAGTGCCTGCCTATAGTCTCTGAGAGTGGTCACCTTTAATGTACGTATGTCAATTTCATGCTTCATGCTTATTGTGTCAATGAGTAGGACATGCATCTGATTCATTAAAATTAAGTTCAGAGATGAACCTACATTGTGAGACGTCACGTTTGATTTCATGCTTCATGCATGGGTCATGCTTATGGTATGTGTCAATAAATGGTTCATCACTGATACATTTCCTTGTTCATAATATTTGCATTGAATATCAAAAGACGATAAATGTTACATGACATTACATCCTTACCAGTGAATACAAACTGAAACATAATAGTGCTGTGCTAACAACGTATAGAGATATACAGTATTACAGAGGACAGGAAAGTACTATATACTATGAACAGATAATGAGCAGATAGTTACACTTTTTATATAGCAGCATGCATGTAAGTTTTTAACTTCTTATTCTGAGCGCTCCAGTGTATCGACCTTAAACCCAGGTTGCGGTGGACGAATCGTATGCCAACGACTGACTCGATGCTTTGGTGAAACCATTATCTCTTCCCAGTGACTTCTACCCGATTCGTGGGGGGAATGCTCACCAATGATTATCACTCCCATGAGATCATTTGCCGAGAACCGGTCGTAGTCCATGACTACAACTTCCAGGCTAATATCCGATAGATCCATCATCGCCACATCAAAGATGAAAGATTCGTTGAACACAGGAACAAGGGTGTTCTTCTTCACGGAGGTTTTCCATTTTATGATTCTCTTATTATTACGAACCATGTAGACTTTCACATAGGGATCTATACGGGAGGCAGGAAGCAATGAATGTCTATAATAATTTATGTGGGTGAATTGTAACTGATGGGCAGTAAAGTATTGTACATAAACTGCATCTGTATATGCTGTTTTTGATACTGAACATGATGGTACTAATATGAAATTAGGGGTGTAGTCAATAATGACAATACCAGAAATTAGTATTGAAGCTATAAATTAACTTAGTTTACAAGGACAGCTGCAGCGTTTACTACAAAGCAATAGATATTTACCTATACACAGAAGCACGCATGGACATTGTGCTATTTAGTAAATATACACTAATCTATATGGTGTCTATTTGGTAATCACCACTCAGCACAATTGTTTTACTTCAGAACATTACTTACCCCAAAGAAAAAAAAAAGAGAAAAGGGTTACTGCAGTTACATAAACACTAAATGACCATTAGCTGTAAATGGCCTAGGTTGAAATGACGCAAAAGTTAACCCTACATGCTCCATAGTAATAAGTATGCAGTAGTAGTATCTAGAACATTGGTACTGCCAATTTATACCTGCTAGTCCCACTACATCCTGTTTTTGAAGCCCAGTTGCTTTGAGAATGATCCCTTGCAGCTGGTTGATAGCGGGCTGGTATAAGAGAGAAACTAGTAGCTCACCCTTTTCACTCTAAAGGAGAATATAGGATATGATCTTGAGTATCAATGTATATTTGCAGTACACAATTACAGTAATTTAAGTAGAGTAAACATACACTGACCATACAGTGTCAGATTTCACTTGATCGGGAAGTGATTATCATACCATGTTGGAATGTACAGTGTATATGTACTGCTTATACATGTACACAACATGCACATACACACACACACACACACGTATACACACACACACAAACACACACATATACAGACACACACACACACGCACACACACACACATGCACACACACCACATGCACACACACATACACTGCAAAAATAAAATGGTTGGTTTTAACCCACATAAGGTCACCTCAGTTGCAGCTCCAGTATACCAGACAATGCTCAGTTACTCACGTGCAGTGCAATAAGATTACTTTCCTCAAAAGCCAAGCTAGATCAGCTTTCTTAGGTTCATGCATGGGATAGAAATGGATTGGTACAAAATATGCGTTGCTAATGGTCTTTCCTTCCTTTAGAAATTGGAGCCTAAATAGGGTGGTAAAGTGATCCACTCGTTTACATTGTTTTGTACATGTACACTGCAACTGAGATATCCCTAGCTGGTTTAAAGCAATCTTTTAGGTTTTGCAGTGCGTATTTCTTTAATTAAAAAGCACTTTCCAAAAAGTGCAAAAACCAGTCATGTAGGGATGCACTTCCAGCAAAAAACACTTCCCCAAAAACCAACGAAACAAGCAACTATGCACACCGGAAGGCATGCACAGCCTACCCACACATCACAGCGCGATGCATTTACCACGTACCTACATGCTGAGTTGTTGAATTAGGCATAAGCTTACTGCATGCAAAATACCTTACAATTCCAAGAATATCAGCAAACACACGGTTTTGGATGTAGTAACGCTTATTCTGGGCTCTCTTCTTACGCACATTTGGCATGCTTCACGGTACCTTGTAATTCCAAGAACAGCAACAAGTGCAACGCAAAGGGCCGTCCAGCTTGCAGTCAGTATAATAAGCTCATAAAGGTCCGAACTGGAAGGTCAGTTTGCCGTACCTTAAACCGCAAGACCTCGTGGTTGAGCTTCCGGTTACGTAATATTTATGTAACAAAATGGTGTAACGCGAACAGCTTCCGCTCGAGAGTACTCGTGAATGACTGCCGAACCTATTCGTTTCTTTGAAAACGCTATGCTGCGAGTGCAATACCCCAGGGAATATCCAGCGTCTTCGTGCTTGAATCATTGTGATCGCTTGAGCCGTTATTGCGCTAGCCTGGCTGAAGAAGAATCAGAATCAGAATCAGAAGATAGGCGAATGTGGCCGATTTGCTACTTACCGGTTTGCTACTTAAGTGATACTATTTAGCAGCGCTAACAGTCTGATTAGTGATGAAAACGCCTAATAATAACTGGTAGGGCTCATATTCGCCCTAGACTACGCCTACAGCAGAGTTCTGAACATGTCAGTTTGTACACTTTTGATGGGGAAGCCATTTTTTTTAGGGGCCATCCCTACATATGGAGTACTACCGTACTCCATGAGAGTACTACCGTACTCCATGATAGGAGCCATAAAGGTATTATGTTGGGCAGATAATGTAATTGATCTGCCTGTATGCACATTTTTTGGTAGTGAACTTGCAACTGAGATACCCCCAGCTGGGTTAAAGTGACCCTGCACACACACACACACACACACACACACACACACACACACACACACACACACACACAGAACGTTTCTGTACAATGAGTACCCCAAATAAGTTACAAGACTTCTATATGAAGCACAATCACGAATATATAACTTTCTGGAAATCACATTCCTGTGGTGGCAAATCTTCAACTTTCCCCCTGGATATGTGATTTACTTTTAAACCTAAATTTGTGAATTTTCCCCAACACCCACACAGAAAGAATTCATACCCTTGAATTCACTGCTGTCTCATCAATTGCAATGGTCTTTGTGGCGCCATAGAGGTCGGCATCTTTAAGTGGCAACATAGACGTTCCAATGAAGTCATTCTTGGAGTACTTATCATGATCAAATACTTTGAACACAATGGTCTGGCGTTGAATATCATCGTGAGAAACATTCTTGAATTCAAAGTGCTCATTAAAGCTGGGATTCAATGTTTCGTAGAGGATTCTCGATTGAAAAATTTCTTCCCTGCTTGGATCTAGGTACATCACCACAAAAGGGTCACTTGTTCCCCTCCGATCTTTAACGGGGAGGTTGGAAGCTTCAAATAAGATGAGAGTGAGGACACAACGCTGAATATCATAGCAGAGAGAAAAGGTCAGTCTGGGTCCTAATTTGGTTTCTTCATTCAACATAGTTGATGTTTTCGTCTCCAAATCACTAGGCATCCAGCTACCATGTGCATGCTCGCTGTCAATATCGGAACTAGATGAAGAATAGATTCGGCTCTCATAATTTATGCCTAGCGGGGAAGGTTGAAAATGACTAATAGCAGAAGAAGAATCTTCCGTGCTCTGGCTTACGCTACGGTGTGACATGTGGCCAACCTGCTTGAGGACTGGTTGCTGCGTAATAACTTCATCAGCAGCAAAGTCAGGCTTGGCTCCATATTCGGTTTGACGTTGCGGAAGCTCAAAAATTTTCTTCATTGGAACTTGGTGAAACTCGGGTACCTCAGCCAAGAGTTTAGGCTGGGGTGGAGTATTGAACCTGGTCATGGCTTGATATTCAACGTGAGGGTACTGCTTTGCTACATCCTCTTTGGAAAAGCAGCAGCAGCAGCAGAACTTTAGGCAGTTCATTGTGTTTCAGTTGCTGTGTACACCAAAGAGAGATTGCCTTGTTGAGTAGAGAGGTATATATATAGCAGCTAGCTCACTGCAAAAATAAAGTGGTTTGTTTAAACCCACATAAGGTTACCTCAGTTGCAGCCCCAGTACCAGAGAATGTGCAGTTACGTACAGTGCAATAAGATTACTTTACTCAGGAAGCCAAGCTAATTCTTTTTTTTCTTTGGTGAGACTAGGAACAGGATATGTGTTACTAATTGTTCTAATGGATCTTTCCTTTCTTCTGAAATTGGAGAAATTGGGTGGTAAAGTGCTCTACTTGTTTACGTACACATTGTTTTGTAGACTGCAACTGAGATAACCCCAGCTGGCATGGTTTGAAACCATCCTTTACTTTTTGCAGTGAGGGTAAAGGGGTAGTGAAGTAGAGGGTATAGCGAAGTGCCACAGTATGTTGCTGCATGTTACAGTTACTGTAGCTATACAGTGGAACCCCTCTTAAAGGACACCCCTGAAATAAGAACACCTCTGTATTAAGGACACTTTGCTATGTCCCAAATACACTTTCTTAATGTAAATTTACCCCTGAAATGAGGACACCTCTTTATATATACAGGACACTCTACCAGGTCCCCAAGGTGTCCACAATTAGGGGTTCCACTGTATTAAACATCACATCTCCTGGGCGATAATATTAATGCAAGCCACTGTCTACCTATATTTATAGACATGATGTATATATATAGATATTATACTGCTCACAACAAAGTGGCGAATGGTCGGCAGAAGTCGGTTAGGGTCAACCTCGGAGTTAGGGCTATATAGGGATAGGGCTAGGGTTAAGCTCAGGGTTGGGCCTATATAGAGGCTAACCGTTGAGTTGAAAGCTAGCTGTTTGTTAGTGGTACACGCGTGCAGCTACAATCATGCTTTCCCCATGCCGGAACTAACTATGTAGACGCACACGCACATGCATGGTGCCACACGTGCACGCAAAACGTGCATGCTGTGAGTGCATACATTTGAATGGACAATATCTGCACAAGTCAAACACATTCGCGCACTTGACTACTTAGGCCCTGTTACTGAGTATTATATCTCGATACTGACGCAATGCAGCTGACTCAACGGTTTAGCCTCTAGCCCTACCCTGACCTAGCTATAACCATAACCCTAGCCCTAGCCCTAACTCTATAACACTAACTTCCCGCCAGACACTGTACACGCGCACAACTGCGCACTCGTTCATTTACTCACCGTGAAGGGCCTAGGGCAGGCGGCCACACTGATTGTTTTCTTCCAGGCGCTAGGCAGAGCAAGAGAATTTAATACTATAGCTCGGAATTGCACTTCCTACTGATATTAATTTTGGGCAGACTGAAGCCGTTGCATGCGCTTGGCGTATGTTTTCCTGCTACACAATTGCTGAGGGTCATGTAGGAAGAGCGGCACCGCGAAAATTATACTTGCGCGAAGTTTAGTAGGGTTAAGCCGGCATATTTTTCAATATACATGTAGTATCTCTGATTAAATCCATTGAAGAATACCGCGAACAAACAGCTATCTTGCTAACAATTAATTATAGCTAATAAGGCAAGGAGTCAACATCCTAGCTACTGGCTGCGCGGTAGTACTCTATCAGAATGAGGGGGTAAGCTGAAGCTTTACAAACTGTTTAAGGCTGAACCCACTCCTGCCAGTTATGTCCTGTCCCCACTTGATCCTGGGCCAAGGTGGGTGATGGCTTCGCTCTGGGCTGGGTGTCTGCCTTTGGGGGTGGAGACCGGGCGTTACCGGATTCCTAAGGTTCCCCTGGAGCGGCGGGTCTGTCAGGTTTGCAATTCAGATTTAGTCGAGGATGAACTTCATTTCATTATGGTATGTAATAAACTCGAACTTGAAAGAAATAAATTACTATATTATATCACTCAAAAGGACCTGTCATTTATGCACCTAAATCCTTTTAATAAGTTTTTGTATATATTAAGTAATGAATCATATTGTCAGAACTTAATTGCTAAATCATTGTATAAAATGTTCAAATTACGTTCTTCTTTTTTGTATAAGTCATGATTTTTCATACTCATAGCGACTCACTGACTTATAAGCCATATATTGGCTGGGCACCATTATATGTACGTAATCTTCTGTATTATATATACGTATAATGGGCATGTCAGTCTAATAAAATTTGATTGATTGATTGATTGATATGTGTATGGATGCATTAAAATAAATGGACTCCCTTGCATTAAATGTGTACAAAAGGACATGCTCAAAACTCTGCTGTAGGTGTAGTCTAAAGCTAATATGAACCCTATACTAGTTTTTCTCGAGCGTTGTCATCATAAATTATAACTACAATATGAACTAAGACCAAAACGTAACTTACTAGGGAACGTAGTGATATAAAGTCCAAGAGGATCCATGCAAGTGAGTAGCATGTATAGCTCAGCAATGTCTAATTCTGCCCCTGCAAACTTCAAAGTTTGCTCTATACCAGTAGTAGCTGCAATGTCAAGCCCTGAGCTGAACCTCAAGCGGAGACAAGAATGCCACTTTTCCATGTCTGTGACCCGTACACTGCACACTGTTAAAATATGCTCAAATGACTGGTGGGTTGTTGCTTGAGTTTCAACATGCATGCATAGATATAGCTAACTGCAGCAACGTTACTTGTCTCTGAGTCTTCCTCTGCCTCCTCTATACATAGATTCACCTTAGTGATGCACTTTAATCATCTGTATTGGTAAACGCTTTCACATTCTTTGACCCGCAGCAATCAATCTGTATCCATGCTTGTAGTGTGTTGAAACTCAAACAATAACCCCACTAGTCAAGATGACAATTCTATTTTTAAAGTAGCTGTGTAGTCACTTCACCGATACATCATGGTGCTACGGAGGCCCCGAGAGAAGGTAGCACAGCAACAGCCAGCTTGCAGGATGTGACCAATCTGAGGCCAAACAATGGTGCACACAATTTCAGAGGGAGAACTTGGCAATGAATGTCCAGGGGAGGAGCAATAAACTGGGCCACAGTTATGGGTGCATGTACATTGAGTATACATGAGTCACAAACTGAGTGTGGATAAACAACAGTCGCTTGGAATTGTCATAGTAGCTAAGTAGATGTTAGATCAGCAAATCCATAAATGCATTTCCATGAACATGAGAGAAACAGTGGCAGCTATTGGATACTATACTCTGAGGTTATTTGAGTGCCTGCCTATAGTCTCTGAGAGTGGTCACCTTTAATGTACGTATGTCGATTTCATGCTTCATGCTTATTGTGTCAATGCATGAGTAGGACATGCATCTGATTCATTAAAATTAAGTTCAGAGATGAACCTATATTTTGGAACGTCACCTTTGATTTCATGCTTCATGCATGGGTCATGCTCATGGTATGTGTCAATAAATGGTTCATCACTGATACATTTCCTTGTTCATAATATTTGCATTGAATATCAAAAGACAATAAATGTTACATGACATTACATCCTTACCAGTGAATACAAACTGAAACATAATAGTGCTGTGCTAACAACGTATAGAGATATACAGTATTACAGAGGACAGGAAAGTACTATATACTATGAACAGATAATGAGCAGATAGTTACACTTTTTATATAGCAGCATGCATGTAAGTTTTTAACTTCTTATTCTGAGCGCTTCAGTGTATCAACCTTAAACCCAGGTTGCGGTGGACGAATCGTATGCCAACGACTGACTCGATGCTTTGGTGAAACCATTATCTCTTCCCAGTGACTTCTACCCGATTCGTGGGGGGAATGCTCACCAATGATTATCACTCCCACGAGATCATTTGCCGAGAACCGGTCGTAGTCCATGACTACAACTTCCAGGCTAATATCCGATAGATCCATCATCGCCACATCAAAGATGAAAGATTCGTTGAACACAGGAACAAGGGTGTTCTTCTTCACGGAGGTTTTCCATTTTATGATTCTCTTATTATTACGAACCATGTAGACTTTCACATAGGGATCTATACGGGAGGCAGGAAGCAATGAATGTCTATAATAATTTATGTGGGTGAATTGTAACTGATGGGCAGTAAAGTATTGTACATAAACTGCATCTGTATATGCTGTTTTTGATACTGAACATGATGGTACTAATATGAAATTAGGGGTGTAGTCAATAATAACAATACCGGAAATTAGTATACAAGCTATAAACTCAGTTTACAAGGACAGCTGCAGCGTTTACTACAAAGCAATAGATATTTACCTATACACAGAAGCACGCACGGATATTGTGCAATTTAGTGAACATACACTAATCTATATGGCGCTTATTACCACTCAGCACAATTGTTTTACTTCAGAGCATTATTTACCCGAGGAAAAAGAGCTAGAAATATCAAAAGGGTCTATACTGCGGTGGCTGTCTTCATAGGTTACATACCGTATAGCCAGAAAATTTGGCGAGAATTAAATTTGGCTAAATTGCCAAAAACCAGTAAAATTAAATATTGGCGAAATTTAAATTTTGCGATTGCGTGAACACTTTATACCATTAGCTGTAAAATGGCCTAGGTTGAAAATAATGCAAAAGTTAACCCTACATGCTCCATAGTAATAAGTATGCAGTAATAGTATCTAGAACATTGGTACTGCCAATTTATACCTGCTTGTCCCACTACATCCTGTTTTTGAAGCCCAGTTGCTTTGAGAATGATCCCTTGCAGCTGGTTGATAGCGGGCTGGTATAAGAGAGAAACTAGTAGCTCACCCTTTTCACTCTAAAGGAGAATATAGGATATGATCTTGAGTATATCATTGTATATTTGCAGTACACAATTACAGTAATTTAAGTACAGTAAACATACACTGACCATACAGTGTCAGATTTCACTTGATCGGGAAGTAATTATCATACCATGTTGGAATGTACAGTGTATATGTACTGCTTATACATGTACACAACATGCACATATACACACACACACAAACATGTATACACACACACACACATATACAGACACACACACACACACGCACACACACACACACATGCACACACACCGGTACCACATGCACATGCACATGCACACACACACACACACACACACACTGCAAAAATAAAATGGTTGGTTTTAACCCACATAAGGTCACCTCAGTTGCAGCTCCAGTATACCAGACAATGCTCAGTTACTCACGTGCAGTGCAAAAACATTACTTTCCTCAAAAGCCAAGCTAGATCAGCTTTCTTAGGTTCATGCATGGGATAGAAATGGATTGGTACAAAATATGCGTTGCTAATGGTCTTTCCTTCCTTTAGAAATTGGAGCCTAAATAGGGTGGTAAAGTGATCCACTCGTTTACATTGTTTTGTACATGTACACTGCAACTGAGATATCCCTAGCTGGTTTAAAGCAATCTTTTAGGTTTTGCAGTGCATATTTCTTTAATTATAGGAGCCATAAAGGTATTATGTTGGGCAGATAATGTAATTGATCTGCCTGTATGCACATTATTTGGTAGTGAACTTGCAACTGAGATACCCCCAGCTGGGTTAAAGTGACCCTGCACACACACACACACACACACACACACACACACACACACACACACACACACACAGAACGTTTCTGTACAATGAGTACCCCAAATAAGTTACAAGACTTCTATATGAAGCACAATCACGAATATATAACTTGCTGGAAATCACATTCCTGTGGTGGCAAATCTTCCAGCAACTTTCCCCCCTGGATATGTGATTTACTTTTAAACCTAAATTTGCGAATTTTCCCCAATACCAACACAGAAAGAATTCATACCCTTGAATTCACCGCTGTCTCATCAATTGCAATGGTCTTTGTGGCACCATAGAGGTCGGCATCTTTAAGTGGCAACATAGACGTTCCGATGAAGTCATTCTTGGAGTACTTATCATGATCAAATACTTTGAACACAATGGTCTGGCATTGAATATCATCATGAGAGACATTCTTGAATTCGAAGTGCTCATTAAAGCGAGGATTCAATGTTTCGTAGAGGATTCTCGATTGAAAAATTTCTTCCCTGCTTGGATCTAGGTACATCACCACAAAAGGATCACTCGTTCCCCTCCGATCTTTTGCTGGGAGGTCATAGGCTTTGAACAAGGTGAGAGTGAGGACACATCGCTGAATATCGTAGTAGAGAGAAAAGGTCAGCCTTGGGCCCAGTTTGACTTCTTTTTCTGATGCAGGAGATGTACCCATTTTTAGGACATCAGGTGCTGATTTAGCACGTGCACGATCCCTATAAATATCCAAACTGGATAAAGACTTTGTCGTGCTCTCATGGACCATGCTTTTCGGGGAAGATAAATGCTCGACTGTAGAAGAAGAATCTTCCATGCTCTGGCTTACGCTACGGTGTGGCACGTGGCCAGTCTTTTCGAAGACCGGTTGCTGCGTAATAACTTCATCAGCAGCAAAGTCAGGCTTCACTCCATATTCGGTTTGACGTTGCGGAAGCTGAAAGATTTTCTTGATAGGCACTTGCTGAAACTCAGGCATTTCAGCCACGACTTTAGGCTGGGGTGGAGTGGCGAGCCTGGTCATGGCCTGATATTCAATGTGAGGGTACTGCTTCACAGCATCATCTTTTGAATTATCACAGCAGCAACAGCAGCAGAATCTTGGGCAGCTCATTGTGCTTTGTTTACCTACAATTGTTGAGCCCCCCTAACAAACACAAACATGCACCTATATATGGGACAAGAATGATATTATGTTACTGTATAGAATGTATATGCATGCTATCACTAAAGATGCTTTCCAGAAAATTGCAGTTCCTGATATATGGAAATTTGGATTGGATATATGGAAATTTAGATTGAGCATTATTATTAACACATAATATATTATGTGTTAATTATAATGCGCAAATATCACTAGCATGTATATACCATGCCATACAGGTATTAAAGTAACTGATGTCTTCTAGACATTTAAATTTCCTGGAAACACTGTGACACATTATCTCCTTATTTCTTGGAATAGAGAATGTGAAATATTTAATCTGCATGTCCACATAGCCACTTGTGATGTTTAAATATGTAATAGTTATAGTACAGTTGTCAGGGATTTATGGCAGTAAATGAACCGAATCCGAGGGCGATGTTTACGTAGCCATAAATCCCTGACAACTGTACTGTAAGTGTTATATATCCCATCTGATTGGTCAGTTCATGGGGGGCACGAACTATAGCAACGTTAGCACGTAGCAACGATTCCCATTCTGGCTTTATAATGAAAGAAGCTGAGGCCGCTTGTCCTTACTCGCCGTCTTGCCTCGGCATGTGCGATTGGACCGCCTGTCCAGGGGTTAATTCAGAGCTCCTCCCCCCGGAAGATAGTATTGAGCCCCTCCCATCCGCTTCTTTGAAGCAGCCCCTTCTACCTCAACGTTTTGATATAAGGACAAGCGGCCTCAGCTTCTTCCATTATAAAGCCAGAATGTATAATATTGTGCCTGAATGTATGCATGTAAAGTACAGTTACACATAGCAGTAGCTATATGCATGAGAGTCTGATTGGATGAAATTGTTTAATACCCTAAGGGAAGTCGGTATGAGTCATACCAGACTTTTACCCAAAGGGAAGTCAATATGACTCATAATGACTTCTAGTAACCTAAGTAACAAGGGTGAGTGGGATATATATATATTTAAACATCACAAGTGGCTATGTGGACATATAAATCAAGACAACGAAATGTATTTCCAAACATGCAGATTAAATATTTCGCATTCTCTATTCCAAGAAATAAGGAGATAATGTGTCACAGTGTTTCCAGGAAATGACTACATGTAGAAGACATCAGTTACCTTAGTAACTGTATGGCATGGTATGTACATGCTAGTGATATTTGCTACTTTCTTCGTAGTGTATAGACAAGTATCAACATAAGAAATCATGTATAGCTATCTCTGTTATTCATGCATGCTCGGCAAAGCTATAGAGGAATACTGCCCTGCATATTTATCATATTGCCCGATAAAGGTAAGAAAGTTGCAGGATAATTGACTATTATAATAATGAAGGGCTGAGAGCCAGAGTGGTCTAATCATAACTCAATAAAAGAAACTTCCCCCTCCTAAATTTGAGACAAAAAATTTATTTATACACCACAATTAGTGGATACCTGACTTGCAGATGTCTGAGTAGCTTTGGAGGTATGAGTTAGACCACTAAATTACTCCTATGCAAGATATTTGGCATTTTATACATAATTATATGTTACAGTATATACAACAGTTCATTTATCATGGGACTCAGCATGAGTAGGTTAATTCCAGAAATCTATGGAGGAGGTTCCAGGAATTTTAGGTTCCTGGAACTTCCTCCAGTTACTGTGGTGAGTTCCATGTTACCTGGCAAATTGTCATGGGACTCAACATGAGCATAGATGATAATATTATATACTTATTATCTATGACGTGAGGATGTTAATTCCAGGAATCTGTGGAGGAGGTTCCAGGAACCTTCTCAAGTTATGTTGAGCTATGTTGAATCCCATGTCATGTTATAGTAGATGAAAGACTCACTAATAAAAACGTGGTCAAACTACCACTCCGAGGTCTAATTCCTACCTAGCTACATACCCGACATCTATAATTCTGGTCACACTTAAGATTTTTGTACAATTTGTGTATTTTTCAGCACTTGATTTTGGATTGGCATTCTGATCAGCCCTTCGAACACAGGGCTGGGTATATAATATAACAGTTTGAATTAAAATCAGGAGATTCAGCCCTATATCTACAGCTCTGTAATTAGTCTAATTCCACTTGGCCCAAGTACATGTAACGCGTGTAAGTATTGAAGGCGGCACCGCCGTGTTTATATAGCCAATTGAACTGTATGAGTCCAACTACAGGAGTAATTAACAATGCTATACATTTTAGATGTAGTGTATCATTTCATTTCAAAGTGGGCAAATTTAGCCTCCAGCTCTCAAGGTATATGCTAGACAGATTCACGATTCGCACACGTATAATACGCTGATGCTGAGTTATTACAGTACAGTATATGTACGAATTCGTATGCATATCTGGGAGCATGCATACTCACCATATAATACACGGCAAGAATACAATCAATTGAGCTTCTGCTTTAGCATCCAACCGGCCGAGTACGAAAGCAAACACTCCGGAGACTATACAAACTAAGTAATAGTGGGCTAATTAGCTAGTTTAGTACTCTACCGCGCGCTACAGGTGAAAGATTCATTACCACCAGGGCAGGCTTTATGTAGCTGTACATGTAAATGAATGCATATTATATCTAGTGGGCGGGAGTTAGCACTACAAGTATGTCATGCTTGACCGTATATAGATACACTTCCTCATTACTCAGCTGAGATCACGTGAGATGCAATAATTTATCTCTGAGTGTTGTAAGTACCGCTATTATATGTGCGCGTGCTTCCTGCAGTGAAGTGAAGCCATGCGGCAGTGACACACCGCTACAGCTGATTTGTGGAGTCCCATAGCTTCCACTCTAGTACATTTTACACATGCAGTCACGGGTGGAAAACCGCGTGCTGGTGAGTTTTGCTGGGCCAGGGGCCTATATAGAGTCAAGTCTTGACGCATTTGCACATTCGCTGATACTAGCTGCATGCAGTTAGCCTGTGAATGTGTTACTAACTTACTATCTAGATTTAGTTTGAAAATGGCACGATGATGCTGTCAATAATAATAATGATGATCACAGTATGTAAATTATCAATAGTTACATGACATTATATATTGTCACAGGAAGAATTTCCTGAAATGCGTTACAAGGGAATATGACAGGAAATCTGGTATTTCAGGTACAGGGTAGTATAGGATAGGGCAGAATTTCCTTTAAAATCATGAAATTCTGCCCTATCCTATACTACTCTGTACCTGAAATACCAGTCAAATTTCCTTGTAACACATTTCAGAAACTTTTTTTTGCTGTGTGTATATAACTCCTGTCTCAGGGTATTGTCTTGGTAGGTACTATGTTTAACATAACATTGTGGTACTCGTTCTATACTACCACCTCTGGTACATATGTTCGTAATTCCTTTTAAGGTAGCTATTCTCTATAATCGACCTTTTAGTAGATCGACTAGACTATAGACATGAGTGAAAATTAGCTACATACATGTACATAATTATGATAGTGGGGTGTTGTTTGGGTTGCAACATATAGACACACGACATTTTACAGATGTAATGTTTTGCAATACTGATACAGATGATTAAGTACATCACTTTTATCAAACTGGTTGACTACATGTAATATTGAAACCATGTAGAGGTGGGCACAGGGAGACTTGGAGGAAGGACTTGTTGCACGCTAAAGGTAACCAAGATATCGAAGCTACAATAGAAGTACTAAGAATCTTAGTGGGGCAACCCAAATATCAAAATGGAAATTGCATGAATTGCACAAAAATGACGTATAATCAAAATTTCACCAGCAGTGAGTTGTTGACTTTTCGGAGTTACAAAAGAGTGATTCGGAACACTGCATGTACTAAGTTGAAGACCTGATATGTGTGCAAGTGAGCTCATCAAGAATGCGGAAGACATTAAGAATCGCTAATGTGTTTTCAAACTCTTGGTCAATAGTGCAAAATTCTTGATTAAGAACTGACTCATCGCTAATGGCTCTTGACTGTGTTCACTCATTTGAAACTCAAACATTCCACTTGTCAAGATACAGCTTCCTTTAAATTTCTTACTGTGGGCATAGCCTCGAAAAAAAAAAAAGCTGGGCAGTAGAGCCTGGGAACGAGGCTAGTGGGCATGCATGAGTCACCGTTTGGAAAGACTAATTCAATGTTTGTGTTTTAGCCCACTATCATAGGCTTCTCAGTCCTACAATTATTATTCATTTGTACCTACATCAAAATTGGGCACAGTGATAAGGTATACACGCATGCCAAATGCCCATGCAATTAACTGACAGTCTTGAAAATGGCTTACAGTTGTGATCTAGCGAATGATTCATAACTATATTGTGTTGTCTGCTTGGTAGTTACTCTAGTTTCACTTTCTTACATAAACGTTTGCATTCCATACGACGTTTGTTTTTTCTCTTCTATATGCAAGTCTGATATGAAAAATAACTCGCACCAGTACATTGTGCATACTTTCAGTATACCAGAGTATACATCCATGTTATGCAGGTTTTATTTTCCTGTATCAACTGCTTGGTAGTTTCAATAATTAGCTTTCTTATCAAAAACTTTTGTATTCCATAATTATACAGTTTGTTCTAAATGGTATGTGTATGTGGGGGGGGGAGGGGGGGGAGGGGGGGGGGAGAGAGGGGTTATCATGAATATAGATAACCAAGTTAGAAAATCCAAACATTGGTGAAAGTCCCTGTATTATGTATCTCCATGCATGAAAGAATGTACTATACGTTAATTGCAACTAATTCCTGGTATGGCTTTGAGCCAACTAGGACTGCAACAGAGATCACATAGAAGACAAAGACATGTGAAAACTTTCCCGTAGAGTACGTATCAAGCGCCCATGGGCGGGGAACCTCAGAATGCAGCGGAAGAGGGGGGTGGGCGCTTACCACGTATTCGTCCGCAAACGGCATGTAGTATCCGCCCACCACCATGGAAGTGAGGAATCTTCACCATAAAATATTTTTCTACCATAATATTATTATATACCATCCAGGTGAGCTAAACTTATAAATAAAGCGCAGTGAGCGAAATCAAGCAGTAAAATTCAATCTTTAGTTGGGGGTGGGCGCTTGATACGTACTCTAATCTTGAGAACACTTGCCCTGGTTTTATACAATCAAGGCATGATAATTCAAGCAGTTAATACATGTAGTCTTTCAATATAATTATCTCAGTCAGTGACATGAGAGTAGGGTGCTGAATTTCAGTATAGGCTAAAGGACTACCTTGGTATTCTGAGTGCTAAATCTCAGTAGCTATAGGTAATTGTTGGTGGCATGACCACCTACCACTATTGAGTGCTATATCTCAGTAAGTGACAGGCGTGTGCTATATCGAGTGCTGAATCTCAGTAAGTAACAGGCTCTCGCTAATTGAGTGCTGAAACTCAGTAGGGATTACATACTGAGTGCTGAATCTCAGTAAATGACTAGGTGACCGGCTCTCATGTAAACTGAGTGCTGAATCTCAGTAGGTGATAGACGTGCACTATACTGAGTGCTGAATCTCAGTAGGTGATAGACGTGCACTATACTATGTGCTGAATCTCAGTCGGCGACAGGCGCTCAATCATTTACATGTATTGAGTTCTGAATAATTATTCTCAAATGATATGACTGCCTATTGCTCATGACAGCTGAATCTAGTAGGTGACATGATTGCTACCAAAAGCTGAATTTCAAATTGTCACAAAGTAACCAGACTTCAGTAGGTGACATGTTATTATTGAGTGCTGAACCCCAATGACTGTTGTGAGCCATGACCCTGACATGCTGAATCTCAGGTCATGTGTTACTGTGTGCTGAATCTCAGTAGGTGCCATGGTTTACGCGGAGTCTAGTATATGGCCACAGTTTACTGTGTGCTGAATTTCAGTATGTGACATGGAACTACTGTGTGCTGAATCCCGGTAGCTGCCTGGGGCTATGGACTACTGAACCATATGCAGTTGAATCTCAGTATGTATTGGTAGCATGCTGACTATCAGAGCATTGAAATCTCGGGAATATGCTACTGTGTGCTGAATCTCAGTAAGTGCTCAGGGTGGAGGGAGCATGTGCTGAATCTCAGCAGGTGATATGGACTTTGTGCTGAACCTCAGTAGGAGGCATTGTTGTCGTGTCAGGTATAGTTCTGAATGCAAAGTTGATAATTGATACATACAGGGGTGCTTTTTAAATTAATTGGTTACATAGTATCATTCAGTGCTGAAGTTCATATACGTAGTACATTTACGTAGAGTGCTGGGAACAATAATTCCTGCAGTGATGCATCAGTAGTAGTATATAGCTGCATTACTAGATCTGAAGCTGAAACTAATGAGTGCCCCTAAATTAGCTGCTTATATGTTCTGAAAAAGTGATTAGGAACATTTTATCCTGGTGGGCTTCTGACAATAGGCAAACAGTGAAGTCGCTGTACTTCAGCCATCTGCCGGCGCAAAGGTCAGGGGAGCATACCTGAAAATGAGCGCGAAAATGGCTGAAATTGGAAAGCGAGCAGCAGAGCATGTAGCGCTAGCCACAATTTGCTACTAAGCTTCCTGTAAAACTGTGCGCATTTATTTAATTACTCAGGTACGCTTTGCCCATTAGTACGTGGGTGTGGCGCAACAAATTCGTGAAATTATTTTGTTCAAAGGTAGCTAACTCATAATGTGTGTAGAGTGCACCTATTATAGAGAATCCACTGTACTCTTGACATTCAGGAAATCTCAAGATCTTTTTTAGCCATTGCCCTTGCCCCTTACACTATTGCCCCTGAAACAAGACAGACAAATCTTCAGTGTGGACAAAACTCTATTAAAAAATGATGACAATTAATATGTAGCACATTATAATCCAATATCCTCTATGCTATAATGTCCTGGTTCTGTCACGAATTTGCTTTTCCGCTGGATCAATTATGGGATGCCAGTGACTGACCTGTTGCCGTGGTGATGATAACATTTCCAACCAATGGGCTTTACCTGTCTCGTTGGAAACAGTCGAACCTAATGTGACCATGCCAATGGTACGATTCCTACCGAATCTGTCATGGTCCATAATGGTGGTTTCCAAGGTAACATCCTTAATGTCCATTCGAGAGAGGTCAAACCTGAAAGGTTCGTTGAAGACTGGAATCAGCGTGTTCTTTTTGACACTTGTTTTCCACTTGTGAATTCTTTTTTGCTTGTAGTACAGCTCCAATTTTACGTAGGGGTCTATAATTAGATGAGAGACCAAGAGAGAAAGAGTTATTGTACATGCAGCGCGTTTATCGTGTGAAAGAGATGGGGGAGAGGCCTAATGAGAGTTGGAATTTGGCTGGGCCTATACTGGCAAGTGCTACTAGTGGGTTTAAGTGGCTACAACTGGCTGAGTATGAGACTACATAGTGTATGCTTACCCTAGTACCTGTACATAGTGTATGCTTAGCCTAGTACCCGTACATAGTGTATGCTTAGCCTAGTACCTGTACATAGTGTATGCTTAGCCTAGTACCCGTACATAGTGTATGCTTAGCCTAGTACCTGTACATAGTGTATGCTTAGCCTAGTACCCGTACATAGTGTATGCTTAGCCTAGTACCCGTACATAGTGTATGCTTACCCTAGTACCTGTACATAGTGTATGCTTAGCCTAGTACCCGTACATAGTGTATGCTTAGCCTAGTACCCGTACATAGTGTATGCTTACCCTAGTACCTGTACATAGTGTATGCTTACCCTAGTACCTGTACATAGTGTATGCTTACCCTAGTACCTGTACATAGTGTATGCTTAGCCTAGTACCTGTACATAGTGTATGCTTAGCCTAGTACCCGTACATAGTGTATGCTTAGCCTAGTACCCGTACATAGTGTATGCTTACCCTAGTACCCGTACATAGTGTATGCTTAGCCTAGTACCCGTACAGTGTATGCTTAGCCTAGTACCTGTACATAAGTGTATGCTTAGCCTAGTACCCGTACATAGTGTATGCTTAGCCTAGTACCCGTACATAGTGTATGCTTAGCCTAGTACCTGTACATAGTGTATGCTTAGCCTAGTACCCGTACATAGTGTATGCTTAGCCTAGTACCTGTACATAGTGTATGCTTAGCCTAGTACCTGTACATAGTGTATGCTAGTGCATAGTGTATGCTAGTGCATAGTGTATGCTTAGCCTAGTACCTGTACATAGTGTATGCTAGTGCATAGTGTATGCTTAGCCTAGTACCTGTACATCTCATCTTAGAAACTCCTCTCACTCACTCCACCTCTCATTATCTTCGTTAAGAGTGCTGTAATTGTTCTAATAATCCGAACGCAATTCTTTTGTTTGCTCTAATTTGCCCAACAAATGAGTTTTTACTTTTTAGTAACAGTCAGTATGTAGCCCACATTAAAGACAGAAGTACTTGCGTGGCAGTTCCACATAGAACACAAACATCATTCCATTGTGTGTAATTCAATTGTGTCACTGCGTTTGAATTGCGGACTTCTGCTAAGGGCGGGGATCAAATGAAATGTGTAAAAAGCTATCAACGCAAATTACTCCTGGTATATTATGAGCCCAGCCCTTAATGGAAATTCAGAGAGAATGCATTTGGAATGTAATGTCGCAATCAAAAGCTCTCAAGCTGAATTACGTATTTTTCTAAAGTTGGTCTTCTTTACACTGTAGCTACCTCTGTAGGACTAACTGAAGCGTTCTCTCTGTTGCTTTAGAGGGCTACGTAGCTAAGTAGCCTATGTAGCATGTTACTGTACCCCTCTATTGCTCCTTTTCAGGGGCTGGCCTAAATGTACCTATTCAAATCCCATTTTTTTGAGAGATTGAAAGTTATAATTACTAGGTGAGGTGAGGTACTATGACAGCAGTCAGAGCAGTAACATGCCGATTTAGAAATTAGAATCCTAGTGATATTTAGGAGGACTTAACCCTTTAAATCAGATAGTTACCTTTTGGCAACATCATGAATTCTTGGAAAAAGTGCTGAAAAAGGTGCACATGAACCAGTAACTAAGTGCCTGTGCTTAACCACTCTGCCATACAAGCAACTTCCTCATTGGTGAAATTAGGAATTCGTAGTAAAAACAAGTGACCTCACCCAAAAATTGCGATATAAACTCTCACGTTTAAAGGGTAATAATATTATGATGTCAAAGTGATGTAATTTAGTCAGTGTAGTAGGCATGTTTGCATAATTCTGTTGAGAACTACAGCAATCACTGACCTGCCAGTTTGTAGAAGTGAGAGTGCTGGAGATTAGTGACCTTCAACACGATACCCTGCAGTATCTGCACACGAGGGCTAAACTGCAGAGAGAGCAGCAAGTCTCCCTTCGTCTGTGGATGAGGGAGGAGAAGAGATAGCGACCAGCACATTACAGCAGTTTTCACTGCCTTTGCAAGCTATTGGAATAAAGCCCACTGCACTAATGGTGGGTGAGTGATTATTTAGGCTTTGAAGTTCTCTTCTGAAGGAGGTCATGTATGGTTATAGTCCCATTATGAAAACCTTCACAGAAAGTAACCTTTGAAGTCCTCTTCTGAAGGAAGTGGTCACTTCTTACACTAGCTGTAGTTTTTACCACTTCCGGTTTGCTGTTGCAAGGTTCTTGAAAAGTGCTGTATGCTTCTCCAGATCATATGACCTGCTATGCTGGCTCATATGACCTATCATGTATGGTTATAGTCCCATTATGAAGACCTTAAAACTTCGCAGAAAGTAACCAGTACCAGTATTAGTGATGATTACAGTGGAGCATGAGAGAGGTTTCAACATAGTCTTCCGAAGAGTTCAGTCCTGCTAAGTGCTCAAGAGAAATCTAGAAGTTGCACCGTGGAAGAGAGGTTCAGCACTCTACTGTAACTAGCGGAACCAGGCAGTCCTGGTAAGCGCTCAAGAGAAATCTGGAAGTTGCACCGTGGAAGAGAGGTTCAGCACTCTACTGTAGCTTAGCGGAACCAGGCAGTCCTGGTAAGCACTCAAGAGAAATCTGGAAGTTGCACCGTAGAAGAGAGGTTCAGCACTCTACTGTAGCTTAGCGGAACCAGGCAGTCCTGGTAAGCGCTCAAGAGAAATCTGGAAGTTGCACCGTAGAAGAGAGGTTCAGCACTCTACTGTAGCTTAGCGGAACCAGGCAGTCCTGGTAAGCACTCAAGAGAAATCTGGAAGTTGCACCGTGGAAGAGAGGTTCAGCACTCTACTGTAGCTTAGCGGAACCAGGCAGTCCTGGTAAGTACTCAAGAGAAATCTAGAAGTTGTGGAAGAGAGGTTCAGCACTCTACTGTAACGTAGCGGAACCAGGCAGCAATTTGGGTTAACTCGCATTTTGAAGGCCTCCACTACAGTGCTGTCAAGGTGAGTGCATGGACAAACAACGGGGAAGCCACTGCTACAGACCACCAGTCATATCGGTGGGCGGGGATTTTTAATGACTGGAATGTAGTTATTAACGTTGATGGTTTCTATGTAGTCATTTTAGAATTGTGTCAGTTTAATTGGGTCACAAGGCGTGCCCACAGAAGCAGAGATACCATCAGCTACTTTAGGTTCCTACCACGAACACACTCAGTACCTGCCACAATAATGGGTAGTTTCCCCCCCACACCCCACATATCTTACCTGTCACAATAATGCCCACCCTACACAACTTTACCTGTCACAACTACAATGTGTAGTCCCCCCCCACACCCCACATATCTTACCTGTCACAATAATGTGTAGTTCCCCCCCACACCCCACATATCTTACCTGTCACAATAATGTGTAGTTCCCCCCCCCACACCCCACATATCTTTACCTGTCACAACAATGTGTAGTTCCCCCCCCACACCCCACATATCCTTACCTGTCACAACAATGTGTACCAGTAGTTCCCACATATCTTTACTTGCTACAGTAATGCCCACCCTACACAACTTTACCTGCCACAATAATGTGTGACAGTAGTCCCCCACACCACAACGAAAGTTTGGATTTTAATTAATGCGCCTGGGCACAAGGCTAACACCACCCATGACTCTAAATGGCTTGTTCATCAAGCCATCCAATATCACTGGTTATTGGACGGTTTGCCATAATATGGGAAATACTTACATAGTGGTACTATGAGTGTACAATAAAGTGTACCTATAGTGATAGGTAATGACGCCACAGAGCTAAAAATAGCAGCTGGCCACTGACCATTTTTCGTGCAATTTTCTACAATATCCACCCAAAATTGGATTATGATCGTATCAAAATGTACAGGAGGCCAATCAAAATTTCACCTTGGCCAGCCAAACCCGAAGCCTTATTTTCAGCTCTGAGCTACGACTCCATTTACTGCCCACCATTACATCATACCCTGACACTGGAGTCCTCTGGCTTGATGTATCTCCACAGGCACACTCCAAACAGAACGGAACCCTTCAGCGGCAGCACCACGGAGCCGATGAGGTTGTTCTTTGAGCCATCACACACCTGGAACACTAGCTCCTGTGGGGGCGGGGTGTGGGTGTCAAGTGACAGTCACATGACGATCACATGACTGTGTATTTGGTCTCCCATAATTAGTGAGAGTTTCTGCTCTGTACTCAGTATTCAGTGGGAAGTGCAAGTCTTATAAGTGGGCTTGTACTCAGGGGTAAGCTCTTATTCAGAATGGGCTTATAACCTTGGGGTGGGCTTATACTCTGGGGTGGGCTTAAATATACTCAAGGGTGGGCTTAATTTCGGGGGTTCATACTCAGGCCAAGGGGTGGGCTCATACTCAAGCCAAGGGGTGGGCTCATACTCAGGCCAAGGGGTGGGCTCATACTCAAGCCAAGGAGTGGGCTCATACTCAGGCCAAGGGGTGGGCTCATACTCAGGCCAAGGAGTGGGTTAATACTCAGGCCAAGGGGTGGGCTCATACTCAGGCCAAGGGGTGGGCTCATACTCAGGCCAAGGGGTGGGCTCATACTCAGAGCAAGGGGTGGGCTCTTATTCAGAATGGGCTTATAACCTTGGGGTGGGCTTATACTCTGGGGTGGGCTTAAATATACTTAAGGGTGAGCTTAATTTCGGGGGTTCATACTCAGGCCAAGGGGTGGGCTCATACTCAGGCCAAGGGGTGGGCTCATACTCAGGCCAAGGAGTGGGCTCATACTCAGGCCAAGGGGTGGGCTCATACTCGTGCCAAGGGGTGGGCTCATACTCAGGCCAAGGAATGGGCTCATACTCAGGCCAATGGGTGGGCTCATACTCAGGCCAAGGAATGGGCTCATACTCAGGCCAAGGAATGGGCTCATACTCAGGCCAAGGGGTGGGCTCATACTCAGGCCAAGGGATGGGCTCATACTCACGCCAAGGGGTGGGCTCATACTCACGCCAAGGGGTGGGCTCATACTCATGCAGGCCAAGAAGTGGGTTCATACTCAGAGCAAGGGGTGGGCTCATACTCATGCAGGCCAAAAAGTGGGTTAATACTCAGCGCAAGGAATGGGCTCATAGTCACTCGGGCTAATTGCCCTTCAATGGTATTGGGCCCTTCAATTGCAAGTGCTTGTATAGTATGCATTAATGCTAACTAACCTGCTGTCTAATCTCATTCTGTTGAATACCCTGGAACTCAAAGGCAGCGTCAAACCTCGGATTCAGCGTCTGTTTGACTACCGCTGTCTGGAACACTGTCTCCTTATTAGGCAGCAAAAAGACGACGACAAACGGGTCCCTCAATCGTCCCCCCTCTCGTTGTGGCAGGTTCATTGCCTGCAAGAGTTTCACACTCAGCCTACGATTTAGAACGTCCAAATAGACACTGAATTCCAGCTGACCGAGGCCGGTTACTTCTGAATCTTCACTGCTTATTGACTGAAACCGTTCGAAGTTAAATGACGCTGATTTATAAATAGATGGCACCTTCTCAGGGAAACTGCCTGTGGTTGGTGAAATGACACCAACTGGGAGGGAGGGAGGGAAATGAAAATTATGTAGTGATTTTTACCAGCCAAGCGCTTAATTACCGTATAGCGCTTAAATTTCGCGGGTCTTTAATTTCACGAATTTCGCGAATTTGAAACGATTCGCAAAATTATTTCAACGAAAATTTTTACACTTCCGCATAGATAGTCGATTGCATAGACTAATACTATTTATCGTTTCGGTACTTCAGGAGCGTGAATAGACAGTATCCGTGGTCCAAGTTGCCAGATCCACAAGGAGCGCTCTCCAAACACGCGCCCTCGTCCGGGATATTTGCGGCAAACAGCAAAGCGCTGTAAGTTACTTCAGCTATCTGCCGGCGCGATGGGAGCATCCAGAAAATGAGCTCGAAGAAGGCCGAAATTAGAAAGCGAGCAGCAGAGCATGCAGCGCTAGCCACAATTCGCTACTAAGCTTCCTGTAAATCTGTGTGCATTTAGTCACTCAGGAACACTCCGCCCATTATTCATTAGTACGTGGGTGTGGCGATATTAACAACGGATTCGCGAAATTATTTCAACGAAACGCTCAAAAACGGCTATTCGCGAATTTTTAGACCCGCGAAATTTAAGCGCTATACGGTATATTCTTCTAAAGGTCCATTTATACTGTACTCTAGACTGTGGCAGTACACATGCCTATCCCCATGCGTACAACTAGCCTCGTACGTTCCCAGGCTCTACTGCCCAGCTTTTTTCATACGTAGTAAAATAAGCGGTGCGAAAATAAGCTGGGCAGTAGAGCCTGGGAACGAGCTAGGCTAGCTTATAACCACACCTTCACTTTCGCCAGATTGATCACTAGAACCGTCGTGCTTTGAAACTGTGGAAGTGGAAGCGAGCTTGTGTTTCGCCACCGGTTCGGGGCTGGGACTCCGACTGATAGTAAGCCATTTCTTCACCGACCGCAGTGTCTTTCTGGCAGCTGGGAGCTCCGGGGACGGAGAACGGGATCGGTCTAGACTAATACTGGTGCTTCTCGACGACGCCAAAAGAGGCCGCTCGGAATGAGACACTTGCAAACTCGCACTCCTCGGGGGCATGGAACCGGGACACTTGATGTAACTCGGGCTCCGGGGTGGGCTCACGCTGGCCGGCCGATGTCGTTCATGTATGTGTCCCGTGTCACATCGAGGGGAAACGCTCCGAGTTTCCCGTGGTCTTCCCGTTCGAGAAGGGGCTGATTCTTTCTGTCTCTGAGCAGAACCGCTTTTTGGCTGTGTGGTCACCACTCCCTCCTTCAATGGCATCTGGGGGTGCACTGGGAATTGTCGCTGGTGCTGAGGGAAGTGGAATATTTTCTCTAGAGGGACCTAGAAGGGGGGGGGATAAATCAGAGGTTACACTTGACAGGCTGTGTGAGAATTGGAAGGGAGGGAGGAAGAATTGGGAAGGAGGGAGGGAGGGAGGGAGGGAGGGAGGGAGGGAGGGAGGGAGGGAGGGAGGGAGGGAGGGAGGGAGGGAGGGAGGAAGGATTGGAGGGAGGGAAGGAGGGAGGGAAGGGAGGGGAGGGGAGGTTTTTTTAACAATACATTCGTGAGAAATGAGACAGGTATATAATATGCTTATTAAAACTAGTTTGTATTATTAATCTGGGATACTAGGAAGAATAAAGTATATAGTGATCCAGATGATGAAACAGCTCTTGCCATTATTGATTGATTTTTACATATTAGCTAGTGTGGATAGTGAACTGTCTGAGGTTAAAGACCCATAGTACCACAAATTCCATTTTAGGAACACCAATTTTTACAGCAACATACCATGAAACTACTTCACTATGTGTGAATTACAGTTCACAGACACGAAATAGTATTACTGGAGACAATTGCTTGCTCTTCAGCCTGCATCCAGGGCAAGGGTAACTCCAGCATAGAGATGCTGTACAGAGGTTGGTTGTCCCATGCAATAGGCAATGGAAGTTTAGAGTAGAAACTGTGCAAACTGTTAGCCTTTGATTCTGACAGCCTAACGTAATTAAGTACTTGAGAGCCACGGCCTATTTGCCTTCTCCTGTGGACAATCAACTTGCAAATTTCTGTAGTCCCAAGATTTTTTGAGGTGCATAAAATTTGTGGTTTTCGCGGCAGTGTCGTGAACTACGCAGCAAGCTATCAAGAATCCTCGGTCTGTGATTCAGAAATTTTAGTTCCGCAAAATGTTCAGCACAACCAAACCACGAAAATAAGACTTAGAGATTCAACCCAGAGGCAGCTACAATTCACAGGCATGTGATTTTAGAGGGCAGGCTTTTGTCCAGCCTAGATGCAGCTTATAGAGAGTTGCCATGGCATACTTTGGGAGAGGAGCGGTAAGGTTAGTCAAATTGGGGTATTCAACCTCCTGCTATGGGGGATCTCTGCAGAGTTGGTGAATAGTGAAGGGGGAATGTTTAGCTGGTTTATGATAAGGCTACCTTGGGAAAGGAGTGGTAAGGGTGCAGAGAATGAGCTATATATCAGGAAGTTGCATGTCCCATTTTGACTAACCTGGCTTCCATTTACACCTGATATATAGCTCATTCTCTGCACCATTGCCCAAATCCCCTGAAATAGGAAGTTGCATGTCCCATTTTGACTAACCTGGCTTCCATTTACACCTATTTCAGGGGATTTGGGCAATGGTGAAGGGGGAAAGTCTATCTGGTTTATGACAAGGCTATCTTGGCATGCCTTGGGAAAGGAGTGGTACATGTAAGGGTGCAGTGCATGAGCCATCAGGAGTGGGACATGTAAGGGTGCAGTGCATGAGCCATCAGGAGTGGGACATGTAAGGGTACAGTGCATGAGCCATCAGGAGTGGGACATGTAAGGGTGCAGTGCATGAGCCATCAGGAGTGGGACATGTAAGGGTGCAGTGCATGAGCCATCAGGAGTGGGACATGTAAGGGTGCAGTACATGAGCCATCAGGAGTGGGACATATAAGGGTGCAGTGCATGAGCCATCAGGAGTGGGACATGTAAGGGTGCAGTGCATGAGCCATCAGGAGTGGGACATTTATGACAAGGCTATCTTGGCATGCCTTGGGAAAGGAGTGGTACATGTAAGGGTACAGTGCATGAGCCATCAGGTGTAAATGGAAGCCAGGTTATAGAACAATGTCATGCAACTTCCTGTCTACAAGGAAATCCCAGTGCAGTTGGTGAATAGCCTTGCTCCCAGGCCCATGCCATTTTCGGCTACACGAAAGCTGGCACTTTCCTTCGTGCAACCGAAAAAGTTGTTGGCTTGGGAATAAGGCTACTTCTGGTGAGTACACATCCAGTGTGGCAAGTCCGACTGCCAAGGTCGTGTACAAGAAGCTGGCATCAATGCCAAGCACAGCCAACCCTACTCTAAACTGGCTCCGGTGTAGGCTGGGTTACTCGCTACTCCGACCCTCAATAATGTGCTTCCGTGGCTCACGTTCAGTCAGCCGTCCGGCCAGCTCCACCTTGAGCGAAGCAGCTGTTGACTGTGCTCTCTCAGACGCGAGGGTGGCTCCCTCCTCATTACTGCACTTACCTTCCTTACATGTTTATTTTTTCTATTCCACCTTTTTTTTCTGGTTGTTGTTTTGACTTTGTATCAGCCTGCTTGCAGTGTGTATATATATTTCTGCCACTGTAGTGTGGCAAATTCAGCTGATTTGCTATGAAATGTGCTTTGCACTTCCTCTGTGAACAGTGAGTGGGCTGATGAGGTTAGTAGTGAGTGGGCCGAATGAGGTCACTGACTGGCTTTCCTCAAACCCTCCCCTGCCATCATTACTGACCTCATTATTAGGCTATTTTGTGGGGGCAGTGTTTGAATAGTAAGAATCCTGGGTGGGTGACAAAGGGTTCAATTATCGTGACCTTTAAAATTGTGATACTATGATGACATTATTGAAATATTGCCTGGATATTATGATGGTATTATTGAATTATCGCTTGGATAGTACTATGGTATTATTGAATTATTGCCCAACGCACCTCTAGCTCCAAAGCGTTTCTAGTTACATGTAGACATAGCATTGTACTAGGAATATTTGGCACACTGTCTGTGTTGGGTGCATTTTGTGAATCTGGTACAATTTAAAGAGTGTGTTGCATGTTCTACATGTATAAACAGCGTGACGCTAACCCTATCCCAAAGTTTAACCCCAGCCCCAACCCTAACCCTAACTCCAACCCTAACCCTAACCCCAACCCTAACCCTAACCCTAACCCTAACCCTAACCTAGCCCTAACCCTAACCCTAACCCTAACCCTAACCCTGACCCTAACCCTAACCCTAACCCTAACCTAGCCCTAAGCCTACGTACCATAAATAAAAATACGTACCATAAATAAAATACCAGCAGTGGTCATAGCAATAATCGAACAGGGTATGATTCCAACTCTAGTGGTGGACACTCAACTGTAGCTATCTCAAGTCTCATCTCACTGAGTAATATTCCAGTACAGTGGAACCCCTCTTAAAGGACACCCCTGAAATAAGTCCACTTCTGTATTAAGGGACATTTTGGTGTGTCCCAAATATGCTTTCTTAATGTAAATTTACCCCTGAAATGAGGACACCTCTCTATACAGGACACTTCACCAGGTCCCCAAGGTGTCCACATTAGAGGGGTTCCACAGTATTAATCGTCACGAATAAACAGAACTCCACTTCTATAATGGAGCCTCTCTTAACGGACCGGACAACCACCCTTGAACGGGCAAAAAACAAAAACACCGATTGATTTCAGCGATTAAACCTAACCTCCAAGAAGCAACTGCTTCTCTGCTCCGAACAACTGACACACTATAAAAAAAAACAAAAAAACATACAAACAAACAAACACACAAACGAGGGCTGTACCTGCCGCATCTCGGGTGCTTCCATAACGGCAGAGGTGTAGTGGGGGGCCTCGTACTTGACGTGGGGATATTTCTCCGCCTTGTGGTTCGGCCCACAGCAGCGCTGTAGACACCACCAACAGCAGTAGCAGCAGACACTGCCGTCATCATCACAGCTCGGCCAGCTCATCAGGAATGAACTGTCGAGACGATCGCCTGTGGCAGTAGAGGCATGCATTAGTCTCTGTCTGCTAGTTGGTCTGTAGTTTTAGCATTTAAGGCGTGTTTCTGTACTGCATTAGTCTCTGTCTGATAGTTAGTCTGGAGTTTTAGTACTGAAGGCGTGTTTCTGTACTGTATTAGTTTCTGTCTGTTAGTTAGTCTGGACTTATAGTATCTAAGCCATGTTTCTGTTCCGGCAGTAAAGGCAATAATGGTGGGAAGCAGAGTTTAATATATAAGGCTTTGGGTTTGGCTGGCCAAGCTGAAATTTTGATTGTCCATCTGTACACAATCAGAGGCATGCATTAGTCTCTGTCTGTTAGTTGGTCTGTAGTTTTAGCCTTTAAGTCGTGTTTCTGTTTCTGTACTGCGTTAGTCTCTGTCTGTTAGTTAGTCTGGTCTTTTAGTATTTAAGCCGTGTTATAATGGTGGGAGCGGGGGGCCATATTTGAAAAAAGGTATGACGCGCACCCACCAAGTTGGTTGGTTGTTTCGGCAGGTCAGCAAAAAAAAAGGGGCTGTGCATCATGGGCTCTTTTTTTTGGCCTCCTGCTTGGAGTATATGAAAGCAGAGTTTAATATATAAGGCTTTGGGTTTGGCTGGCCAAGCTGAAATTTTGATTGGCCATCTGTACACAATCATAATCAAATTTTGGGTGGCCATTGTAGAAAATTGCACGGAAAATGGCCAGTGGCTAGCTGCTATTTTAAGCTTTGTATGAAAGGCCAGCAGCAAAGAGTGGATTAACCACTGGAAATTGCATGAAATGCACAGAAATGAAGTAAACAAACTGTGCATACCTCTAAGCATTTGACCAAAAATGGTAAGATCTTAGCAACTCCTGAAACACACATTAAGAGTATTCGAATTCGTTTTTAAGGGTATGCTCAAGTTAATCTCTGGCGCATTTCATTGGGTGTGAGCAGTAGGAATATACTCTACATTGCTGTGCTTCCTTAGTTACATAACCTTAAGCTCCTTTAACGATATAGACACAGGGTTCTGCCTAGGAGACGTTGAGTGGTCAAAATTCATTCTCTAAGACACTTTTATTAGCTAAACGCACTTTTCCCATATTGTAAATAGAGTTAAACATTAGCTATTAGCTAAACGCACTTTTTCCATATTGTACATAGAGTTAAACATTAGCTGAGTGGTGGTCAAAAAGGCTGAGTGGTGGTTAGACCCGACCACTGCTGACCAGTGTGGGCAGAACCCTGTAGATATGCGCAGTATGTCGCATAGCACAGTTGCAGCTTTCAGATATATATAGAGGGAAGGTAGTGAATATATAATTCTCTTGCGGCTAATCTTCTGATTCACAGCTCGTTTGGGCTACAGACAAAGTCTCTGATAAAAATTAATGTAAAGGAACGCAGCTATTTTCGAATCGGTCCCTACTAACATACATCCCTTCTAGCCTCATACCCAGGCCACACCCACACCTGGGTTCGAGGCTAACATCACTTCGTGGCGCTTATAAGCTCCTGCTTTCATACAACTGACTAAAGGGGACTGGGTGGCCTAGAAATCATGGGGCTAGAACTACACAAGCCGTTAGAGAGAGTACGTTAGCCTGTACATTTGTATAGGCAATGCACGCACATGCAGTGACACTCGTGAGCTAGTGAATAGCTTGAAAATGAAGCACCGTAGCCAGCTCTAAACCCACCGTAGCCAGCTCTAAACCCAACGGTTAGCCTCCTAGCCCCTAACTAACCCTAACCCTAACCCTAACCTAACCCTAGCCCTAAAAATAAGTGGATGCTAACGTACTGTCTCTTTACTGTTTGATCATGGGTGGCACGCTCTATGGGCCCGAAGGGCGAATAGAGCGTGCCAGCCATGATCAAACCTACTTGGTACATGGGTGGGGTAGAGGGCGTGGCCTAAATATGATGGCTTGTGTGTTTATGTTCAGGGAGATATAAAGCTCCAAAAAATACGTCTCTATGGTAACATGTACCAAAGCTTCATATACATGTAGACACCCCAGAATACAAAGCTGTGCTCTTTGTAGGCTTCTAATTACTCGTTGTGGTCAAGCAAAATATAAATAAAGCCAACATAGTGTTACAAAGATGTGCAATTTTAGTAGCCTCTGTTCCTAGGCTTTACTGCCTACCTTTTTTATGCTAGTAGGAAAAAAGCTGGGCAGTAGAGCCTTAGTCTCGTGCCCAGCCCCATGTTAGAAAGGTGGGTCTGGCTCCCCGTATATTCAAAGTTGGGGCAGCATTACGTCAGCGGTCCCAGATCTGGACCGGTAATGTGATTGGTTGATTATAGTATTACATCACTAAACGGTTGCAGTATCGAGATAGTGGCCACGTGACGCTATTCGTTTGGTGATGTAATATGATGTAACGCTAACCCAACTTCGGGGAGCCAGACCTACCTTTCTAACTTGAGGCTGGGCACGAGACTAGTAGAGCCTGGGAAGAAGGCTACAATTTTAGCTCAACTGTAAAGCTTGTTATAATGGCTTGAATTAAATAAAGATTATGTAACCAAATACGTTACTGAGTTACAGTTAATGAAGATTATGTAACCAAATACATTCCTGAATTGCAGAAGCTGTACAGTGAGGTCGCTATACTGCATTTTTTTTTTGCAGATGTGGGCTGTCTCGGGATACTAAGATACTGGTGCCACAGCAAAAGTGTAACAGAAGTAACAGCTGTCACACGTTAGGCATAGCCTTGTTCCCAGGCTCTACTACCCAGCTTTGTTCGCAAAGCTTGGCAGTAGAGCCTGGGAACAAGAGGCTACCGTAGTTAGGCACTGAACAAGGATAGGCATTGTTGTAATTGTTATAATGTTAGAGTCAGACTTGTATCTGGAGTCACCATTGTTTGGCAAACTGTATAAATGGTTTGTTGTGTTTTTGTGCAAATGTGTGATGTGTATATGTGGTAATTACACTGGAAATAATGAGAAATTGAGTTCTACAGAAGCCGAGTTCAGCAAGCCATGAAAGAACCCGGCCTGCGACAAAAACATGACGAGTGCATGGAACATGGAGCATGGAGCATGTAGCATGGAGCATGGAGCATGGAGCATGTAGCATGTAGCATGGAGCATGGAGATTAAACAGACTGTAAACATATCGATATGGGAGAGTGAGACACAAATATGATGTTCTGGGTCGATGCTGCTAATTAACCCTGACGATTTACTTTGGAGGGGGGGAGTTGCCATGGTTGCCATGGTAACTTTAATGTGGCGTACTGGGAGGAAGGAAAGAGAGAGCCAGGCTGTGTAGAAGTAGTTTGCAAGAACAAATTGTACTAGCCTAGTTCCTAGGTCCCCAGCTTCTAGCCTCGGTCCCAGGCTATCCAGCTTTCCATCACTTGCACTACGGAAGAGCGGGTAAGACCACCTGAATCAACGTCAGTTAATGCTAATGTGTTTGCCAGACCACTTTAAATTTTTTTTGAGAGACAGGGAAGACTACCAGAATCTCCGTTTTGTTCTCTGCTACAAAAACGTAAAATCCAAAATGCTTATACCTAAATACCTACAGTAACCAGTACTAAATACCTCTAAGTAACCAATACTAAATACCTAAAGTAACCAGTACTAAATACCAGTAATAAATACCTAAAGTAACCAGTACTAAATATCTAAAGTAACCAGCCCGAAATACCTACAGTAACCAGTACTAAATATCTAAAGTAACCAGCACGAAATACCTACAGTAACCAGTACTAAATACCTCCATAGGTAGTAGAGAGCCTTCTACTCTACTAATGATTATGGTACCTCTAAGTAACCAATACTAAATACCTAAGGTAACCACTACAATATTATGTTCCTATGCAACGAAGGTGTGCTCTAGGAATGCTATTGTAGTGTGTTGTGGTACTGTGGTTGACAAAATATGCAGACTGAATAGGGCTATATAGTCATCATCAACCTTAGCCTTGTACCCAGGCTACATCAACCTCAGGAAAAGGATGGAGGAAATGACAATACAGGATGTCAAAAGCTCCCGTGTGGGCAGTTGCTATGGGTTACTGATACATCTCTGCTCCACCTTCGTTCTGTCTTCACACCTCACCTCTCCATTCCATCTTTATACCCCATTTCTCCTCTATCCCCATTAATTAATCATGATACCACAAACAGTTTATGCCTAGATATCTATACAGTCAACAATGTGTAATTAATAAATAGTTTTTTGATGTAGTAGCTGTATGTATGTAGATGTATGTTGGGATTTAAGTGCGGGAAAACTTATTTTATGCGCTCTTGCTAGCTTATACTGAGCTTACATGCAAATTCAGATCAAAAAGTTCCTCCACTTTTAATAATAGGTTATGCAGGTTTCAGCATAAGTGATGCGGAGGAGCTTAATTCCCTTCACCTGCGATGGAAGCACTACTTGCTTTGTACAAGGCAAATTTCCTGAAATGAATCTTCAAGGAAAGCTGTAGGAAATTTAAAGTTCAGGGCTGTGTATAGGACAGGGCTGAATTTGTACCCTATAGCCTAACTAAATGTCAAATTTCCTTCAACTTTCATTCAAGACGTATTTTCACTTTCGGGTCAGTGTGGGTCAGGTAAATGGAAAGATATTCACTGCAGTGGGTAGCACCTGAATACACTATGCACCTCTACACACTATGCACCTCTACATTGGCTGCGAAGGAGCCAATTATGAACACAGAGTGCATGTGTGAGGGAAAGTGTTTGTGGATGGTTTTTTGCTCTCACGGAGCGTTATCTTAGCATCAAGAATCCAAAATGGCTGGTGACAGTGGCGAGGAGTTGAGAAATGTGATTATTTTCCCAGTATGTACTTTGCTACAGAGGAATGTTAGCCACGCCTAGTCTAATGATTAGTACATGCTAGACCTGCTGTATTAACACCCATGCTTTTATCAACGATTTTACGTATTTCAACAGTAATGGAAGCTACTAACATTGAGACTAGTTGGTAGAAGACTATAGACTTAGCCCCGCCCCCTCAGCATAATTAATTTGCTGTCAGCCGGCTGTGTCAGAGGCCAAAGTTAGACAAGACAGACCTACACAGTTTCAACCCTTGTCTCTCCTTCAGCTATTCATGTCCACAGAGAGTAGGCCACTGTACACTGTGCAGTTCCCTTTGAACAGCAGCTGCATGACATCAGCATTCTACCACGCTTGTAGTAGTCTGACCAATCAGGTTGCTAGATTAGAGGTTTCAAAATCACTTATTCACCTCGTAATAGGTGTCTAACTTACTCACTTATTCACCTTGTTTTAATACCCTTCAGCCACGCGTTGCCATATAAACACGCGTAAATATAACCGCCGGATATAGCGTGGTAGAAGCCAGTTATACAACTCGTGGTCGGTGTATAAGTGATTTATTCCCCTCGGGCCTTTGGCCCTCGGTAAATAAATCGCTTATACACCTCCACCTCGTGGTATAACCTATACTTAATTGGAGGTGTTGCATTAAAGTTGAAAGGAGATAAAAGAGCTAACTTGATTAAATTGCTTCAGCAGTTAGACTCTGATGGCAGCTGAACCGTGTTCAAAGTGAGCTGAAATCCACAGTATGGACCACAGCCCGCAAAGGATATAATTTATTGTCACTACGCGAGAATAAATCGTTTTATGGCATACACACACGGATAGGGGAGCTCTACTGTACCGATGATTTCTATAGAGTTGCTGGACCGCTAATTCTCACCGCACAGTGACAGTCCACCTGCTCACAATACAACGCTTATTAATTAATAATTATTAAAACATCACCTTGGGAACTTGTTCTTGCCGACACAGAAAACGGCAGTGAGCTCGAGCCTTGATCTGAGAGTTGAAGTATAGTCTCCTGATTTTGGGCGCAACCAACCGGAGTTCGCGGCAGGGCACTACTGAGCCCTGAATACGGCTAGTCATACACAGGGACAAGGATCAACACGACAGGATGCCAAAGTTTGCTGTGCGCTTATTCAAGGTACCCCGGGAATGGCGGGGTTTCAAATGACCCACAGACTATAATCACAATTAGCGTCTGGCTTCACTTTGTTTATAGTAAAGTCGATGAAGCGTGTACGTGCATGTGCATGGGTGTGGCATCACTCGTTCATATAATATAATTATGCAGATAGCATTACATCAGCAGTTTATCAAAATCATATCATCTATCATTGCAACCAGATATGGTTGATTGTACCACAATGCCACAAAAGAATCTGGGGAGGCTGAGAACGAGGCTATATTTTTCTGCACACACTTATGGATACCAGAATTCACATTGTGTCATGTTGCATTTTTGTTTTCAAAACGGAGTGTATTGTAAAGCACCAATATTGCCAAATCTTCAAAACAAGAGTGCTGTTGTTCATTCACTTCATTGTTGGGACTCTACAATACACTCAGTTTCGGAAACAAAAATGCAACATGACACAATGTGAATTCTGGTATCCATAAGTGCATACAGAAAAAATATAGCCTCGTTCCCAGCCTCAATCCACCGCCAGATTTTTTGTACATATTCTGACCCCATCATTGCTTTGCCCGAACTGTTGCCAGCACCCAGACCGGAGAACACTGTATTGAATGATAACAGCAATAAAGTTCAAACCCATTGCTGGACTGGGGCCAACACAAATATCCATATTTAATCAAACTAAACGTTTTGGCATGAGCAGGCCCAATCCCATGCCAGGGGGGGAAACCCAGTGGTTTTGTGTCACTGGGGAAAAAAAGCCCAAAAACTCACAGCCCAGCAATTCTAACAAAAATAATACATGATAGCGTCCATTCATGCTGGTCCTCTCGCCATCTTGCCTTGCATCCATCAGCTTCCGCTCAGCTCAGAAAATTCATAAGGGGGGGGGGGGGGGGGAGGAAAAGGACTTTGTAAACAATGAACAACCCTATACGATTTGAATTAAAAAATCGGAGTAGTTCCCTTTGCTGGGACTGGTAACAAAAACTGGAGAAGTGCCCCCCTTTACCAAGCACCTGCCCTTATACTACCCGTTTCCAAGCAAGCCTGCCGTAGCTAAGTATCAGCATGCTTCTACTCACTCTTATTGGCCCACTTCCAAAGCTGCAAACTTCCGCCCATAGCTACCCATTTCGTGGAGACAATATTTCCCGCCTAATTCCGGTAGCTATGCAACCTCCAACCGGCATGAAATACATATCCAGTGTTTGTTTCACAGTGGCTGAGCAACAATCAATCAGTTTATTTGAAATCAGTATGCAACAATTTTTTGTAACTAACATAACAATGACAAATTTTTGAGGGTTTGCAAGCACTTTGGTGACATCAGAAGAATCTTATTAATTTGCATGCATGCCAACAGAGGCTAGACTACATGTAGCTGCTAGGATTCTTCTGCTGACAGTGCTAGTCCAGTCTACATACATATATAGTCTGTTTCCTGTTTTATACAGTGACAGCACAAAAGTCTATCATATTAAGTGAGAAGTGAAGTTCAAAGTTCAGAAGTTCTCACAAATGAGGAGCCAGAACTATTAAGTATGTAGCTATTGGAACTAAGAGCAAGATCTGTTGGAATGAGAAATTATGGGTCCTGTATAGGTCGCTCTATGTTCCATACTAATATTCTGATACCATGTTCCAATAGTTCTAGCTCACGTCCCATGCGAAACAAGCCTTAAATATATTTATTGTCATGATTGTAGTTTCTCCTTCAAAACAGTGGCCTACAGCTGTTGAAGACGGAAAATGAAATTTCAGCTGCTGCATGGGGAAACAACACGTTTCTTCTCCTATAAATACACAGATATGAAGTGAATGCGTATAATCTATCAGTCAGTATTATTATGACCAAAAATTTTATCTGGAGTATAATTATAGCTAGCTCCTGAAATTACTCAAGTTTGGAAGGAACAAGTTCCATTTTGTGGGTTAGACCACTCTGGTTCTCAGCCTTTCAATTATCATGTGATACTATGGCTGCATTGATGAGTTTTAAATTTATCATTATTATCAGAAACCGAACACAGGACACCAACATGTGCATAACAAACGTGATTGGAAGTGCATACCCATACAAGAATACAAATGACGCACTAATGTAAGTGGTGCCTTTTTTACACAACGGGTAAACAGCTAGGTGCATAAAGAAATGGCTTCTTTATAAATTGGGAGGTTCGTACCTGTACAAAAATTAAATACAAAATTGAAAGATGCAAGTGATGCCTCACTCCCAAGCCACTTGGGAAATGAGAAAATGGTGCACAACTCATAACTAATGATGAGCAGAAAGTTCTCTTTACGGAATGGCTGTGGCAATTGATGTAGGCTGAAAGTATGATTGTGTGATTGCAGTGAGGAGTGGAATGAGAGGGGCATGAAAACAGTGACAATGACTAACAGTTACAGCGTAAATAATAATTGTGATACTTGGTTCTCTGATTGCATACACGTACACTGCAACTAGCTGGCGCTGCTGGATCGCTCCGAGCCATAGTCGTCTTGTGCTAGAGGCTTGATGCTGTGCCAGCGACTGACAGGTTTACCCGCTGAAGTGATCACCTCGTCCCAATGCAATCTGCCAACCTTGTCATCTGCATTCAGTCCCACTTGGACCACGCCCACCTGGGCAGGAGGAGACATAATAGTAGTGACACAAACTCACATGTGCACACACACACACACCATAATAGTTGTGACACACACGTGCACACATGCATTACACACGTGCACACACACACACACACACACACACACACACACATACACCACCCACCACTTCACTCTTGCTAAAACTGTCGTGCTCCATCATAAAAATCTCGAGGCTTAGGTCCGATAGTTCCATGTTGTGAACTTTAAATTGGAAGATCTCATTGAAGACAGGGATGAGTGTATGCTTCTTTACGGCTGACTTCCACTTCTGTTGCCTCTTGCCTTCATATATCAGGTAGACCTTGACGGATGGGTCTAGTGTGTGTGTGTGTGTGTGTGTGTGTGTGTGTGTGTGTGTGTGTGTGTGTGTGTGTGTGTGTGTGTGTGTGTGTGTGTGTGTGTGTGTGTGTGTGTGTGTGTGTGTGTGTGTGCGCGTGTGTGCACGAGTCAAGGTGAAGGGAAAGAGAAGGTGAAGGGAAGGATGAAGGTGTGTGTGTATGATCATTGAGAAAGAGAGACAGTATAACGAAACATCTGCTATTGCTCTCACTCAGGAGTGTCCCACAATCTCCTTTATGACCTAGGTATACAGCGACAGTGAGATTGTGTGTGTGTGTGTGTGTGTACAAGTGCTGGCTCTTGCATCCTAGGCTAGTGAGGACGCAAATCCAAAGCGGTTGTGTAGTTTTCTGAACAGCATAAAACCTTTGCAAGGTCCAACAAAGGGCTAAGAGTGTTGCTTTGGGGCTAGTATATGTAGATGTACTGCCAGTATGTTTTGGGGTAGTTTGCTGGCCTAGCAACAGTTGGAGGCAGAAACGTGTACATTAAATCTTGTATTTAGCCCCTCACTGTGTGACCACAAGCAGGTGCGAGTTAGCCTCGTTCCCAGGCAACCGAAAAAAGTCGCGGGCCTGGGAACGAGGCTAGGTGCGAGTATCAGAGGTCCACAGTCTTCCTAGCCAAAATAAGCCATTGGAAAGTTGTGTATGAAATATACAGCAGTTATACAGTTGGAGTCTCCAAGTCTCATGAGTTATGTTGAACTTGTTCTATCTGTGTACCCTTTGTGTCTGCAAGATGCCTTAGGCTGTGTAAAGTCTGCCTGTAGCTGTATATACAGTATATGTACACAAGCTGCCCACATAATAGTATCTTTAATCAAAATTCTCCCTACATGAAATGCTATCAGTCAGGGTTTGCTTCCTTGCACACACACCACAACATAGAAATATTAAGAGCCGGAGAACCACTCCCATCCTCTCTCATACATATGTACAGCTACATGTAGAACGCTTTTAGAGGAATCGTGCGTGGCCGAGACTACTACCTGCCGTCCCAGAGACATCGCTCTTCTGCAGATTGGTTGCCTTGAGAATGATTCCCTGAAGAATCTCCCTCTGGGGCAGGTAGGCCAGAGAGAAGAGCAGGTCCCCCTTTGTCTCCCCCTGTGGACACACAATAGCATTCACGTTATCGCTATTCCATCCAGCCCTATACACTGTATATGCACAATGAAAACCTGTTCACCCCATGCACTTGTTGTATACACAAAGAAAGAAAATACAATGGCAGAAAACCCGGTTCATCGCACCCCATGCCCCTGTTGTACACACAAAGAAAATACATCAGAAACAATAAAAACACAATATCCAGTACACCCCACACACAGCAAAGATATAGAGTCAACCTGTTCCCAGTATTCATGTTATATTCCATCCAGCACTACACTGTATATATGCACAATGAAACCCATTCACCCCATGCACTCGTTGTACACGCAAAGAAAGAAAATACAAATACAATAGCAGGAACAATGAGAGCCCAATAACCAGTTCACCCCACACACAGCAAAACTATAGAGTCAACCTGTTCAACAAAAATCCACAGATTTTTTTTTATCTTGAGAGTTTGCTTCAGGCACCTTCACATTGCCGTGGAGATTTTTTCTACAGCTACAAAAAAAAACACCAAGACAGCGACGACACGACTTACCCTGAGATGGTCCACATTCTCACTGATCCTCTTTCTGACCATCATCCCAAAGATGTCTGCCTCCTCCAGCGGGAGGTTCACTATACCAATCAGGTCACTCTTGGTGCCCCTGCAGAGATTGAGGACCATTACTGTAAAAAAAAAAAGTGTATAAATAGCACGCACATACTTCCTTATCTTATGCTGCAGGTTTATCCTTCCATAGCAGGCTAAAATGATGACATTTGCAGCTTTTTCCACTTCCCTTTTTTTGAATAATATTTTTTTTCCGCCAGAAAATACTTTCAATGTTATCGCTGTAGGCGTACTGTGCACAGCAACAGCTGTGATATGAAACCAACAACTATGTGTAGGTGTGCAGCAACTTGCCTGTAGCCTCTGGCTGGCTAGTCTCGTGCCCAGCCCCACGTTAGAAAGTGGGTCTGGCTCCCCGTATATTCAATACGCGGGGAGCCAGACCCACCTTCCTAACGTGGGGCTGGGCACGAGACTACTGGCTGGCTAGATCTGTGTATACAGTGGAGCCCCTCCTTATAGGACACCCCTGAAAATAGGACACCTCTGTACTAAGGACACACTGCTGTGTCCCAAATATGACCCATGAAATGAGGGCACCTCTCTGCATGTACAGGACACTTCACCAGCCCCACAAAATGTTCACAATTAATGGAGGGGAGGGGCTCCACTACGTACACGTATACGTACAAACTGGGATGGCACCAAAGAAATGCCTGCACTGCCATTGTTGAGTGAAAGAGTCGGGTTTAGCAGTGGCAGCGCCAAGAAGAATTTCTGGAGATCACTGCAGAGTCGGTGGATCACGGTACTGTAGCTAACGGTGGATCATGGTACTGTAGCTAACGGTGGATCACGGTACTGTAGCTAACGGTAGATCACGGTACTGTAGCTAACGGTGGATCATGGTACTGTAGCTAACGGTGGAATACGGTACTGTAGCTAACGGTGGATCATGGTACTGTAGCTAACGGTGGATCACGGTACTGTAGCTAACGGACCTAACTGACCATTATCACCTAACAATGACTGACCATTCTCACCTAACATTGGACCATTCTCAACTGACAATGCACATGTACATGTACTAGTACATGTATGTACACTTGTTGTGTCTGCCTGTATGCATGCACCTGACACTAGACACTCTTTTGCAGTGGAGGGCGTGTAGCCTCGTTCCCAGTCTCCACTGCCAACTTTTTTAAATGTTGGAAAAAAAAAAACAACCAGCCTTTTGTTCCAGTGGAGACTGGGAACGAGGCTAGAGGGTGTGGGGGTCTGAGCATGAGACTAGTATTGTATCACGCTGACGCTGAAGGGGGCGTGGCCTAACTTGTCGTGGTCGTAGATCCTAATCACGAGGGTCTGCTTCCTAATTTCCTGGGGCTGGAGACTCGTGAACTGGAACGTCTGATCGAACACCGGATTTAAAGTCTTGGGAATGATCTGCGACTCAAAGATTTCTTCCCTGTTGGGCAGCAGAAACATGACTGCGAACGGATCGCAGTGTAGTCCCTTCACCGGCAGGTTGTACATCTTCAGCAAGTGGACGGACAGTGTCCATCGCTGCATATCGTAGAAGAGGGAGAACTCAATGATTGGGCAGGGAGGAATCAATCGACCTGCATGGGGTGTGGAGGGGAAACAAAATTAATTCCCTGCCCATTGCACCAGTAAGTTTTCTTTTTATTTTTCTCATCAAAAGCTGAAATTAAGATACGAATGCATTATGTATTACATAACTATGTGGTAGTCTTGGGTAAAAAATGAAGGTTGATCCTTCGCATATTTTGATCGCCTTACCGTGCTAGATGTGATGTTTCTAAACTTCTGCAAAGGGTGGGGCTAAAATACATCATGTAGATGTGCTGATAGCAGGTACATTTACATGGTACATAAATGTATGAGTTCCACCCTTAACAAAAGTTTACAGATATTGTGTTTCAAAGGTAGAGATGCAATTAAAAATACAAGACGGGATAATTTTCCTTTTCTATTACATACTATACCGTTTGGGCTTTCAGGAAGTTCTCTGTCTGGAGAAGTTCCATGGGCAACTCTTGGTTGCTTAGAGACCACAGGGGGTGTCGTGGTGCCGCTCATCTGTGGGTGGATGCCATACTCCGGCTTTGGCTGTTGAAACTCAAAGACTTTTTCAAAGGGGACCTTTTGGATTTCTGGTGAAGTCATGGCCACGTTGGCATGCTCTGGAGCTCTGTATTCAATGCCGACATATCTGGAGGGGAGGGGAGGGGAGGGAAGAGGAGAGGAGGGGAGGGGAGGGGAGGGGAGGGGAGGGGAGGGGAGGGGAGGGGAGGGGAGGGGAGGGGAGGGGAGGGGAGGGGAGGGGAGAAGAAAACAGAAGAGGGAATGGTGAATTTGTGGACTAGTCGTGACCTTAAGTTGAAAAGTTCAATTATGCACATGATGTCAGAGCAGTTCCATGAAGGCAATTTTTCTGGCTTCATCATTCTTTATCAGCTGGCTTCTCGTGAAGCTGTTCATGAGTCATCCATAAAAACAATTTAATGGCCGGAATACATACATTTATGAAGCTGTCCACTTCAAAAGCCTCACTTTCGTTGTAATCGAAAACAGCAGAGAAAAGCCACAGGGGTCTCGCTGGCTTCTTAGAATCCAGAGGGAGGCCATCAGGATCAAAACAGGTGAGTATCACAACACTAGGCATAACTACCTTAAGGTGACCATTAATTGAGGTGACCAAATTAAGAGAATCCTGCCATCTGTCCACCACTTACATGTAGATCTGTTATGTACCCACATATAATTCAAAACAACTATTCATTATACATGTAATGTACCCATAGCAATGGGTTTTCCTATTACCATACCCCAGTCATTTCTAGGCAACTTGGCTGCCAATTGTTGGCAAGAAGCCCTACCTACAAGACGTTGCCATGGTCACACCTACTTGTCTGTGCTCTTAGGAGGCGAACAGCAACAGGGGCAGCAGGAATGGCAGTAGTTCTTCAGACAGCTCATCATTACTGTTAGGGTGTGTGGGTGTGGGTGTGAGAGAGAAAGAGAGAAAAAGGTGAGAGGGAGTGTATGTGTGTGTGTGTGTGTGCGTGTGAGAGAGAGAGAGAGAGAGAAAGGGAGAGCGAAAGGGAGTGTACATGTATGTGTGTGTGTGTGAGAGAGAGAGGGTGAGAGGGAGTGTATGTGTGTGTGTGTGTGTGTGTGAGAGAGAGAGAGAGAGAGAGAGAGAGAGAGAGAGAGCAAGAGAGCGAGAGGGAGTGTACATGTATGTGTGTGTGTGTGTGTGAGAGGGAGTGTATGTGTGTGTGTGTGTGTGAGAGAGAGAGAGAGAGAGAGAGAGGGGGGGAGAGAAAGGGTGAGAGGGAGGGAGAGAGTGTGTGAGTTAGTGAGAGAGCATACATGTACGCATGAGAGAGAAAAGAGGGAGAGTGTGTAACGATTGCGTATGTGTGTAAGTGTGAGGTGTGTGTGTGTGTGTGCGCGAGAAAGAGAGAGAGAGAGAGAGAGAGAGAGAGAGAGAGAGAGAATATCAATGTACGTGTGAGCAATACATCAAATATGTGTGAGTGTGCCCAAGGCCTATACTCAAATATCCTAATCCCAGGTAGAGAAGCCATATCACATATCACCTCTCCGCTGGTGTTACTGTTCCTTGTCACTCCAGTGACTGTCTGGTACCTCGCTTGCACTCTTCTCCCTCTGGAGAAGGTGCTCCCGCTCCTGGTAAGGGAGAGAGGTGACTAGTGAGCACCCAGCCGTCTTTCTCACAACACCAATTTCCCTTCCCTTCCTTTCCCTCTCACATACACCCGCTCACTCACTCACTCACTTATCCACGCACACATTTACTCCCTCCCCACCCACTCCCTCACCCACTCACTCACCAACCTACATGTACTCATTCACCCGCTCCTTCACCCACCGACACACCCACCCACTTACTCCCTTACTCACTCACCCACCCACACACACACCCACCCACTCAATCCTCCCTCACTAACTCACCCACCCACTCACCCACCGGCCCACTCTCACTCACTCCCTCGCCAACTCACACACCCACCACCCACTCACTCACCTTAGTAAAACACTTCCAGAAGGCGGACTGCTCCTGAGTACACCAGCCAAACCAGCTCTCCCGGAAACAGCGCTTCAACCTGATGTGTTCCTGCTCACAGCTCACCAGGGCCTGTATCTGCAATTGTCGCAGGACGGGATCATTCAGTCATATATATGTAGCTAGGTATACCGTATAGTGCTTACATTTCGCGGGTCTTAAATTTCATAAGTTTCGCGAATTTGGAACGATTTGCAAAATTATTTCAACGAAAAATTCTACACTTCCGCATACATGTACATGTACATGTAGATAGCCAATATAGTAAAGTGCATAGACCTACATGTACTATCTATCATTTTGGTACTTCAAGAGCGACAGTATGCGGGGTCTAAGTTGCCAGATCCACAAGGAGCGCTCTCCAAACACGTGCCCTCATCCGCGATATTTGCGGCAAACAGTGAAGTGCTGTACTTCAGCTATCTGCTGCGGGTGCGAAGGTCAGGGGAGCATACCTGAAAATGAGCGCAAAGAAGGCCAAAATTGAAAAGCGAGCAGCAGAGCATGGAGTGCCACAATTTACTACTAAGCTTCCTGTAAATCTGTGCGCATTTAGTTACTCAGGAACGCTCCGCCCATAAATTCATTAGTACGTGGGTGTGGCAATTTGAGCAACAAATTTGCAAAAATATTTCAACGAAATGTTCATAAATGGCTATTTGCGAAATTTTAGACCCTGCCAAATTTAAGCGCTATACGAAATACATGTATCTTATTGGATGGGTAGCCGCCCAATATCACAGGATATTGAACGAATCTGTGCTACATTTGGGTAAGTCCGTAGGACAGGCCAAATACAAGCAAGATGAGTCCAATGTCCAACGATATTGGACAGCTACCCATTCAATGAGAAATTTATTGTACATCGCACACACCAATGATTCTAAATTGCCTGTTCACCAAGCTGTCCAATATCACTGGATATTGAATGGTTTCCCATATAGATAGTGGTACTTCAACCATTTACCCACCATTGATGCATATACAGTATGCGTCATGAGCTCCCATAAGCCCATATGAATTTATATGAGGGTTTTAATATAAGGCGTTAATACTTTGTACAGGCTTTTCAGCTTCTGTAGGCTGTTTCTTATGGTTGGTAAAGGGTTAAACTATCACACAACTAGAAATCTGACTTTTCAACTGTATATCTCTACACAAATATAGCAAACTATTTTACAGGTGGGAGGAACAATGGGTGGCTCCACATAGTCTGAAAATCATACAGGTACATGTACATGAAACATCAAAACAAGGGGCATCCTTGTTGAGAACATTAATGATGCCTGTTACACCATTAGGCCTACATAGGATCATTACTCTACCACATGCACAGCAACAACAGACCCTTTACCATTATGACATAATGAGAGTAGGCACTAAATGGAAAATTTATATGGAAACATGCATGTTTTGTGCTTCCACATTTCATGTTACAATTTACATAAAAGCACAAAAACATGTATGTTTGCATGTATGCCTAGCTGGCCTCCTGTTACTCCCATTACATCAGAATGTTAAAAGGGTTGTTAGGTAGGGGTACATGGAGCATGAAAGCTCATCTACATGTATACAGGAGGTAAATACAGTTACATGTTGCAGAAACTAGGCAAGGATGCTGTACAATACAATATACATGTAGGTGAACAGAGGGAAATAGAGCACAGTTGATGCAGAGCATACTGGGAAAAAGAGAACTTTCTGACAAGCTGGCTTGTCAGTTTACAACACACACACACACACACACACACACACACACACACACACACACACACACACACACACACACACACACACACACACACACACACACATGCACACACACACACATGCACACACACACACACACACACAAACACACACACACACACATTCTAGGTGGCTAGAGTTACAACAGTTTTCAAGAACTTAGCAAACCAGAAACAGTAAAACCACAGCTAGTGTAGTTGGTTTGATTAACCCTCGGCGCGCATGCGCAGCGAGGGTTACAGAACTCAGTTTGTGTGTGTGTGTGTGTGTGTGTGTGTGTGTGTGTGTGTGTATCTGTTCCCTCGCTAACAGCTACGCCGTTAACGTATGGGCACAAAGTAAGGTACGAATCGAAAGTAAATGTAAAATTGAAGGTTTTTGACTCGTGGATTTCGCTAGAAATACTTCGTTCAAAAGTTACGGCGTTATTTGCTCACCACAACAGACTTTGACGGATTCGATGGCCAGTAGATACATCAGATTTTTTATTGACTACTGGAAACTATTGGTAGGTTAGCTGCTGATTCTAACACCGTCATATACGACGATCAATACTACACTGGCTAGCTAGCTCTATGGGCGTGTCAGACACGCCTCTTGTAGCCTGTGTCTTCTATGCCCATGCATGAGATAATAAAGAGTAACAGACAATATAAAGTATTATGCTATCGATACAAAAAGAAGATACTATGGGATACAAAAAAATAACTTAGAAACCTATCATATGCAATTATTACAAAACGTACGATTACAGTATTTGTGACATTTTCACTTGCTTACTCATTCTAGATGCCAAAGTGTGCACAATGTATTTTGCGCAATAATCACGCCGAGGGTTATGCACTTCAGTGCTTTCATTCAAGAAGTGACCACTTTGGGGTTACTCTATTAGCTTGCAAAGGTAGTGAAAACTGCTGTACAGTACGTAAATGTGCCAGGGCACTTCCTCTGGTGTTCTTGTTCACATGACATAACTAAATTCATATACATGTGGTGTGGCATGCATGTGTACACGTCATATCTGATCTGCCTAATCAACATGTAAATCTACCTAGAAACAAAGTAGTAACAAATGTCACAACAACAACTTCAGCCACTAAATTAAAACCCGGACATGTGCATCTAGAGTGATGCTCTTCCCTTCAAACTACTTAAACTTTGGTGTGGGTAAGAGCTTGGTTGCCCTGTGCTTCTTGCACTCCCATGCAATGATGGATAGAAATTACGCATAAAGCTTGTTCAACCTGCCCTCTGGGGTGAATAAACTACAACTCAACACCAGCCGTGGATCGTTCTTGCTAATGATTGTTCCAAAGCAATGGAATGGCTCTTTTGATACCCAGGGTCTCGTACTACATGTATACAGAGTCGCTCACTCTGTGTAGGCCATTGGGATGAAAAGATCCTCCGACAAAATTTATGACTCCCACACGGTATAAGTACAGAAAACGCATGTGAGACGTCACGTGAATTGCAAAAGAACTAATATTTTTTCACCAAAATCAGCCCATTTAGTTAACTAATACTAAAGTGACCCTGTTTTCTTTTTAGTTGATTAACAAAAACTAAAGTATATTCTCCATTAGTTTTTTTACTAAAACTAAATCTAATATGTGAACCCATACTAAAACAACTAGTACATTCTCTACGACATTACCCTGAGCTTTCACCTTGATGTCGTCTAGTCTCTTCTTCTCGCTCTCTGTTCTACCAAACAAGCGTCCATCCATAGAGCAAGCACCTGCATGTATGCATGCATGCACATGTGTACTTGAGAACTGGAAGTATTGACCAGCAACTCCTAGCTCAGGGAAGGCCTGAGTTTGAGGTTGGACAGACACTCCTGAGAGCGAGGAAAGGACTGTAGTATATGCTTTATGCTAGCCTCGTACGGGGAAGGCCTGGGTACGAGGCTAGGTTTATGCATGTACTTACATACACACACATATACAAGCAATTTCCTTTGGTTTTCGAGGAAATTAAAGGAGTGTTTCACCACTCCCTGGAACAGCAATCAAGGATGGAGACAGAATAAAAGGTTTGTAGGTTGGCTGACTGTTGTCCAGTGCAATGGGTAAATTGAAGTTGACTGTATAAACTGTTAGCCTTTGATTCTGACAGCCTAACCTAATTAAGCACTTAAGAGCCACTGCCTATTTGCCCTCTCCTGTGGACAACCAATTAGAAAACTTCTGTACGTAAGTACATACTAGGCCTTGGGGACAGAACAGTAGTCACGTATCATGGGACAGGATGGTGTGGCCATTTTCATTTGAGAAACAGACAACAGCCATGATAAGCAGGCAGAAATGCATACACGTGTACGTGTACAGTGGAACCCCTCTGAAAGGACACCCCTGAAATAAGTACACTTCAGAATCTGTATTAAGGACACTTTGCTGTGTCCCAAATATGCTTTCTTAATGCAAATTTCCCCCCAAAATGAGGACACCTTTCTACATGTATATAGGACACTTTCACCAAGTCTCCAAGGTGTCCACATAAGAGGGGTTCCACTGAAATAATTACAAGTCACTTTCTGTACCCAGCTTCTCTGTACAATGTACTACATGTAGTACTCACTTACTCTACAGTAATGGACTACTGGAGTAGCAATTTACGGAACAAAGGAACAGCTATGTGCCTGTGAAGTGGGAACACACGATGTCTACAGCTACAGATCTACAGTGCAAGCAATAGTTCCATAATAGATGCAGGCATTAGAGACACGTGTATGGGAGAATTAGAGCACACGATGTCTACAGCTCCAGATCTACAGTGCAAGCAATAGTTCCATAATAGATGCAGGCATTAGAGACATGTGTATGGGAGAATTAGGGTCCATTTCACAAATTGTACACAGCTACAAGTACAACAATCTGTCAAGTAATGATGGAGAGTTGAGAGAGTATAGCTTGAGTCTTATAAATTGTACTGGGACTACAGTGGAACCCCTCTAGAATGTAGAGTAGAATGAAGCCACACCCTCTGCTCCGCCCACTCCTCCATGTATTGCTTTCTAAAGGCATCGATTTCTTCCTTTATGGCTGCAACATAGGTTAAAATAAAGTGGTGCTGAAGTGATACAGGTATGCTAACAATCACGCAAAGAATGTAAGTGTGCCTCTGAATACAGTTCTCCCTTGTCATAAAGTTTTACAGCGGGATCTGGTGAAGTGTCCTGTACAGAGAGGTGTCCTCATTTCAGGGGTAAATTTACAGCATATTTGGGAGGTAGCAAAGTGTCCTTAATACAAAGGTGTCCTTATTTCAGGGGTGTCCTCTGATCGGGGTTCCACTGTATACTTCCATTGTATACAATAGTATACAAGTAATTGGACCTATAAATAAATATGGGCCAGACAGACAGTCTGTGAATATCATTGTCAAGTATGGTATCCTGATAGACTGTGATAGTCAGATTAAATTGTGGCATTATTAATTGTCAGCTGTCCACATGCAGCTGGGGTCTAGGAGGAAAAGGTAAGTGTATACCTAATTAACACCAATGGGATCAAAGCCCACATCAAGTACATGTAGCCTCCTGACTATAGGGCTGAGCCTATCGTGCTCAAAAAATACCCATAATGCTATGCTGCACTGCTTCAAAATCTTCCTATCATGCTCAAATTATGCTCATTGAGTGTGACCCTCACAGCGAAAACTAACCATCTGGACTGCTTTACAACTTCAAGTATGCGTGGGTGGTGCATATTTTCATAATTAATTTCTAGTATGTTCGCTGCTATTGGACCACTCCTCTACAAGGTTGAGCCATTGGTAGCTTGCTGAGTTTCCGCTACACATTAATTAAATGATGTACATGTACATGTAATTTCCTCAAGAAATCTGCCTATTACGCTCGCATTATGCTCAATGCTTTTGGGTACCTATTAAGCTCATTTTATTGCCAGCATAATTGGCTCACTCTTACTCTTGACCACACTTCCCCCCTCCCTGCAAGTCGACTTATGTGGGCATACATGTGTTGGCATGGTCATGAGACCAGTACATGTACATCAGCTGCTATTATGAAGCTTAATAATTTTGTACAGTTGGGTATGCAGGCTGACCCATGCAATACAGAAGGTTGACCCTTGGTTATTAAGGTCGCTTTATGACTGGATAGTGACAGGGATTGAGAAAAGTGTAGCCGTAGATGTTTGAAGGGCTCAGCCTCTAGATTAACTATTTTTACCAGCCGGAGCGCGCGAACGGCTGGTTCTAAGATTGCTTTACGTTTTACGCGTTTGTTTGTTTGTTTGTCTGTCTGTTTGTGCGTCTGCACTTATCACGTGCGCAATATATTGCGTCCTACGTTACTATGCAACTGCAGTGTATAGCAGCTTTTGGAGGTTTACAGGCCAAGCCACAGCAAATGAAGGTAGTTTTGTGTTGCCTAGATGGCGAAAACGTGGTAGGTAGCTGTAAAGATCCTGGTTTTGTGGGATAGAGCTGCTAACTGTTACAGGCGCATGACGAAACTGCTGAGTCAGCACTTTCACTGTACCGCGTTCTACAGCTGTAGTTTAATAGCTTGGCCTAAGCTGAGTTGTGTGTATTGTACGGGAAAGGCGTCCGGCTGGTTTTTGAGACATGAAATATCAGACTTGTTTCATTTTCAGGTTCATCGTGTTTAGGAGATGGGGGGAGAGACCTAATGAGAGAGTAGGAATTGGCTGGGTCCTACTGGCAAGTGCTACTAGCGGGTTTAGTGGCAATATAAAGCTTGCCTACTGCTCCTCTGCCAAGGGGCTTCAGTAGCTCAGTTGGTAAGAGCATCTGATTAGTATTTCAGAAGGTCCTGGGTTCAATCCCCAGCTGGGTCCCATAGTTTTTCTTCTTTTTTGGGGGGGGAGGGGAGGGGGGATTTCTTTACTCTCTCAGAAAGTTTAGCATCTCCAAGAGTTTGCAATGTGTATGTTGTGCTTGTAGGAAACCCCTGCACATCCCCTACCAGGTAGCTAGTGCTCTGTATGGAAATTTTGGTTAAGAGCAGCAGGTACTATAACTATAGAGGCTTCCCTACATGTATACATTAATTGGGCGAGCGTGAGCGAGCCCCACACTAGTGTGTTCAATTGCAAGTTTGTCTGTGCGTACGGTGTACGTACGTACGTACGTCCGTACGTACGCACGTACGCACATACCGCATACGCTTCAAATAGTTTCCGTAATATTCCAAATTGTTCACGTGGCCACGGTGGCTGCAGTGCAGCTAGCTTAGGGATGCTCTCACAGAGTAGACGGCAGCGGAAAAGGCTACAGCGTTGCCGTATATATCCCCAGGTTGGCGATAAGTCACATTGGAACAGCAGAGAGCGAGTTCTAGAGCCAGAAGAGTTGTCATTTCTCCAGGCCACCGACAGTGACACTGAGACGAGAGAAGGAGCCAAAAGAGCTGCTGAGGGCGCGTCGCCGCTAACGTACGCATGGGCTAATACCTCGCTCACGCTCGCCCCACAATGCTCTGCATTCACCTAGTATTACACTTTTTGGGTTTAAATTGTGCAAATCGCTACTCTTGTGCCCGGACTGGCGCTCCTCTCACACGCTTTGACGGTCTGGTAACTTGATTTGAATTTTTTTGTTTCTAACACGTACCTTAGTGATCTGGAACTTCAAAGCACGAATCTAATCGCGGAAAATGTAATTGAACGTGTATGACATCACCGAGCGTGCATATATCAAATAACAAGGAACGTTCGTTCTCCGATCATTGCATTTTTAGCATGCAAACACCTTTCGATTATTAACCCTCTCACATTCGCAAGGTTGACACGCCTCTACCTGTGACAATAATTTTAAATCAAGCTACCAGACACTCTTTTCCAGGAGGGCACGAGACTAGCAAATCCCTGCATGTACATGTACATGCAGGCCCCCAAGAAGACTAGAACCACGATTCTGGAACAATACCAAATGGTAGGCAAAACGGTATAGCATTGCGGTGAAGGTTCAGGATTATATCAAGACAAAGTCATGTGTACTGTTGCAGTACACCCACCACTGAGGCAATAAATTGTTACATTATTCAGTTGCTGTGTATGATCTTTACCCCGCAGTGCGTAGGCCGCGGCGGGGTTAAGCAATCGGTTCTGTCTGTCTGTCTGTCTGTCTGTCTGTCTTTCTGTTGTCTGTCTGTCGCCTCAAAAATGGGGTTTTCTCGCGCTTTACCGGGTTAAGCGATTGCTAAACACGACAGTAGCATTGAAATCAAAAAAAAAATGTCCGGGTGTGTACCTGATAGTTGCCAAAGCGGTTCCATTCACTGCATCTGCAGCTCTTTCTTATTTAACAACGGTACATTCTGCCATTTTAATACGGTCACAACTAGAATACGATAGAGGCCGGGAATATACGGACTCTGGTCACGTGTTCATGTTGGCAATCAGTCACGCCCACAGATACGCATACACGAGCGCTGTACACTATGCGTGCGGATACACAGCCAGTGATATACATGTACACTTTGCCAACTACTCCATCGACCCAGTCTGCAGTCCTGCCAGGTCCAAGTTGTGAATTATGCACTGCGGGGTATGTCTCTGCTAGAGACTTCTAGTTAAAATTCTTTTTGGCGATGCTATAGCCATGCAATTGTGATGAATACGAAGGAAAATGTGTTAGAATTGCAGGCATTGGAGAATAGCTACATGTAATAATTTCCTTCGTGCCTCGCCCAAGAATACTCTCCCTGTTGCTGCTATCGTTAAAAAAGCTCTAGGAGTTTTGTTGGCAATGAGACCTTACTAAAACCAGTACACGAACCTGGCTATACTTGTATCAATACTGAGCTACAAGCTATGCTATGCGAAAAATATGTTTCCCAACCCTGACCCTAACCTAAACTTCGCGCAAGCGTAATTTTCTTGGCACGGTTCTTATCAGGTGATCCCAAGCTATTGCGAGAATGTGCACACTGTACTTAAATTTTTAGCTACAGAACTACAGTGGAACCCCTCTTAAAGGTCACCCCTAAACTATTGAAGGATATCTCTGCACTAAGGACGCTTGGCCGTGGAGTTTTTTAATATACCTAAAATGAGCTAGGGTACCTATACGTACAATACAGAGGGGTTCCCATCCATCCAAGAAAGCTCTCATTAACATAATTTTTCCCACACAAAAATAGTATCTACAGAGCTATACACGGACGTAACTCGTTTGACCTGCACTGGCTTGCTGAAACGCAACGCTGAGACCCAAGGTTATGGCTTCTTTGAAAGCAAACAAGTTTTTGATAACCATACGATACAAACACAAGCAAAAGTCGGTAAACGCACCCGAGTCTTCTCTTTCGCTTCTTTAGGCACAGCTGGCAAATCTCGCAAGCCAGACTATCACCTGGCCATCAGTCACAGGCTTACATAGGAACATAGATAGGAACAAGTGTACAGCGAGATATACGGCTTCTACATGTGTAATTCTATAATACCATAGATAATATAGACTCCGTATCTATGATAATACCATACAAATTATATTAGTCAATAATAGTCTAGTACCTAGAATAGGTGTGCTTTATTTGGAAACATTTTAGCGGGAAATTGAAGAAGCAAGCTGTACGTTGATCTGTGCATGCTTTTCTCTGATCGTAAGTACTTTGCTAGTGAGATAAGCTTATGCTACTATTACTGCCATAAACGTTATGGGTAATTTCCAGCCTGAGTCCACAAATTCAAAATGATAGGAACCTTGGGTTAGAGTTTGTGCACGGATTAGGGCAGGGTTAGAGATTGTGTAGGTTTAGATCTGGCTACTACTGAGCTGCAATTAGTCTAGCTTGCTATTCTCACCTTCTAGCTACCTAGGGATCGCTTGCAGTATCTCGGCGGGAAAAGAGATACTGCAAGCGGTTTCTAGATGGGTAGAAGTGGATAGCTAGCTAGACTAAGCTACAATCAGGATAGCATTCCCCGGCCCATGTAAATGTATGTGCTTCCTGCTGGACCAGTAGTCACTGTCACATCCAGATAGCTTATTTCCTGTGTACAATTGGATCGACCTTATCTACATTGTTTTGTGTAACCCTCTAAATTGGCCTTGTAATGAGGTCCTGTCACGGAAATTTTGGTCCGGCGGAAAAATTGGTCCAGGGGACCAAATTTCCGGAATATCGGTCCGGGCGGACCATTTTTTCCTGAAAATTTTGGTCCCCGTGTGAAAATAATGGTTCGACCTGCGCCATAAGCGAATTCTGTCTGCTACTGTATTTCACGCTTGATAGAGTGAACTACTACACTAAGGTGGATGGCTACATGATTGAGTATATTGTATTGGCTTGTTTGTTGTCATAGCCTACGGCTACCGTCAATAGCTTCGTTGTAAGCTTGCCGTGAGCGTATAGCTAGATCTACCGTATAGCCGGAAAAATTGGCGAGAATTAAATTTGGCGAAATCGCCAAAAACGGCTAAAATTAAATATTGGCGAAAATTAAATTTGGCGATTGTGTACGGCGAAGGCTATGGCGTAATTACGTAATCCTAGGCGCACAATGTGCAACGCTGCTGAATATGTAAAGTTTTTGTCACTGAGCTCGACAATGGAGACGTTGGATTCGCCAATCTTACTATCCAGAAGCTTCGAAAAGTGTGTAGCAGCCTTTGTCGCTCCGTCGTCAGCGGAATACTTTCCAATTTGTGCCCTTTCTTGCGTGTGTTACTGTTATACTTGCCTCGAGGTGACCGTGTGACAGGCTTCAATCTCCAGATAGAGAGCGCTTTACAGCTTTGCTCGCGAGTTCGATATCCTTCCCGGACAGAGAGGAAACACGTACGTGGAGTGGGAACAACTTCTTTCTTGTAGCTGAATGCGCGCGTGGGTGTTACGTATTACATAATGCGTGAGAATTTTATTTGGCGAGAATTTAATTTGGCGATTTTTTACGATTCGCCAAATTAAAGTCCTCGCCAAATTTTCCGGCTATACGGTATACATTTTGTAGCTCCCAGGTCAGTACCACTTCGACCAAGAGAAAATGCTTCGCCATCTGTGGAACTGCTTCGAGAGAAGGAAGATGTCAATGATTCCATACAGTATCATCAGCATGCAAGCTGTAACGGGCCACAGAATCGACTTTACAGTCAGTAGACAAATTCCCGGTGTAGCTATACTGAATCAGTTTGTAGGATATCGGTGCCTGTGACTGAGACACTGTCTCATACCTTTGTTTTAAACTACCTAATGGTTAAACTAAAGCTTAATATTAACTATGCCATACATACAATGTCATGTATAAGCAAATTTTCAAGGTAAGACCAACTCTGCTAGAACTTGATGGGCGGACCAAAATTTTCAGGGTAGGACCAATTTACCCGGAAAAAATGGTCCGGGGGACCAATTTTTCCAGCGGAAATTTTGGTCCTAGGACCATTTTTTCCAGGACCAAAATTCCAGTGACAGTCCAACCCCCCAGGTTTTATTTTCCAACTGAGATAAAAGCTGAGGCTGGAAGGCCTGCCGTTAGTCTCGTTCCCAGACCCTCTACACATGCCCCGTCGAAAAAGTAGGAAAGGAAGGAGGGTCTGGTAAATGGGCATAAATGGCAGGGATAGACAAAACTATGTTTGCAATGCTTCAGTTGCACTTTAGCAATCTTTCATCAGGCATTACATAAACAGAGCAGTGTAACTCTACTTATGTACAAATAATAAAGGCATCAACAATTACCCATAAATATGACAAAAATAGACTCTGATGAAGTGCGATTGAAACGCTCCAAACAAAGTTTTTGTCTATCACTGCCATAGTCCAATTAAGATCTACCAGTAATTGGTACATGTTACCATAGAGACAGATTTCTCTGAGCTTTATATCTCGCTGAACATAGACACACAAGCCATCATATTTAGGCCACACCCTCTACCCCACCCACGTACCAAGTACAGGGTTAATAGAGATTGTGTAGGTTTAGATCTGGCTATGTTGAGTCAATACTGAGCTGCAATTAGTCTAGCTTGCTATCTTCACCTAACTACCTAGGGATCGCTTGCAGTATCTCGGCGGGAAAAGAGATACTGCAAGCGATTTCTAGACGGGTTTTGTCTATCACTGCCATAGTCCAAGATCTACCAGTAATTCAAAATGACCCTCAAGGACCATAGTTTTCATACATGTATAATGTTTGATAGCCCATGAAACTTTAATTCCATGCAAAGTTATGCAAAATTCATGGTAAATAATGTTCTATAATCAATGAAGTTCAAAATGTTCATGAAACATTAACATTTTCATTGGGTAGTGTAAAACGACATGTACATGTACATGAAATTCAAATAAGGTGAATCTTCGCTGCACTCATAAGCTCCTGATGTTATGTAGCTCTCAAATTACAGTGTAGTAGGAACTCCTTACCACTAATACAATTTCTGGTAGCGGCAATTCATCATCAGCTTCATGAGCATTTTATAAGACCTCTTTCATGGAACATACTAGGCTACCTTTTAAGTTTCATATCCACATGGCAATGTCGGCAAGCATTTCATGCGTTGAATGATCTAGTGTATGAACAAGTCTGACATTTCATGTCTAAAAAACCAGCTGGACGCTTTTCTCGTACAATACACACAACTCGGCTTAGGCCAAGCTATTAAACTACAGCTGTAGAGCCAGAGATACTATATTCTTAGAGCGGTACAGCGAAAGTGTTGACTCAGCAGTTTCGTCATGCGCCTCCAGTTAGTAGCTATATGCCAAGAAACCAGGATCTTCACGGCTACCTACCATGTTTTCGCCATCTAGGCAACACAAAACTACCTTCATTTGCTGTAGCTTGGCCTGCAAACCTCCAAAAGCTGCTATACACTGCAGTTGCATAGTAACGTATGACGTAATATAGTGCGCACGTGATAAGTGTGGACGCACAAACAAACAAACAAACAAACAAACAAACAAACAAACAGACAGACGCGGAAAACGTAAAGCAATCTTAGTACCAGCCGTTCACGCGCTCTGGCTGGTAAAAATCCATTTGCTGGCTAACTTCAGGGGAGAAACCAAATTGATCAGAAGTATAGGTTATCTGAAACAGCTGTCTGTGTTTGCATTAACAGGCTAATTTCCATTTCGTGTAACAACATTCCCAGTCACTACTATAGCTCTCAAAATTATGGGAAACTACAGTATAGTAGGACCTCTCCTTACCACTTCTGATAACGGCAATTGAAGTACTTTCATCTGCTTCATGGGCTTTTCATATGACCTCTTTCATGGAACATAATAGGCTAGCTTAGGTTTCTAGGGTTTCATATCCCAATTGGAGTGTCCACCTGATACTTCACAAGCATTCCGTGTGTGAAATGATCTCCCGGAAAATTCATGATGCAATTTTTCCTGGCTAACTTCACCGAAAGAAACCAAATTCATCAGAAGTATATAGGTTAGCTGAAACGGCTGTCTGCAGTTGCATTATCGAGCTCTCTATTTCATGTACAGCACTTTTCAAGAACCTCTCAGTGTTATTGGTTTGATTCAAGAAGTGACCACCTCCTTTCAGAAGAGTACTTCAAAGGCTAATTAATCACTCACCCACCATTAGTGCAGTGGGCTTTGCTCTAATAGCTTGCAAAGGTAGTGAAAACTGCTGTAACCTCGTTCCCAGTCACTAAACCACACACACTTCTGGCAGAAGTGACAAACTCATCCAGGCTTCCTGCTGCTTTTTTTTGACATATAAAAAGAAAAGCTGGCAGTTGCATAGCAACTGCGAACAAGGCTAGTCCGTATAATTGTATATGCACACAATGGCATGTATAATAGCATGTATGTAAGTACAGTATAGTACAATGGACCTTTGTTATGATGTAATGGTGAGCATTAAATAGAGAAAATACATGAGAACATGTGCTTTGGTAGTCACTACTCATTCTAGTTTGCTTGAATTTCGAGAAGACTTTATTATGGCCTCCGCTCACCCCCAGTCTAATCTCAAAATGGCGGAGGTGGAGCTGAACCAGCGCCAGCAGGAGGCAGAGGAGACGGTGAGGTATGCCCAGGACGTCCTGGAGCTGCTCACTTCCGAAGAGAAGCTGCAGGATGCCAGGTCGGTGCAGAGTGCGGGCCGATATACAGGAGGGAACCCCTCCCACCCCCCTCCCACGCCACGTGTGTGTTGGGTGCCTTTTATACATGTACATTGCACTGTTATAGAACTCATAATTTTTTGGTCAAGTATAAGCTTGAGATAATTATGGCAACAAATTCCAGGGGGGAGAGAGATCCCAGTGTGTCCCCCTTCCGCATGTGTGTTGGGATGTAAATTTGCACAGTTACAGTAAGAGAGAGCTAGAGAGGGAGACCTTCCCCCCCCCCCCCGAATTATAAAACCCAGTTGATGGTTCTCTCTGTGTCTCAGGTGGTCTGAGGAGATGGGAGGGGAGGAGAGGAGGGGAGGGGGGTACACTCTGTATGAAAACCAGTTGATGGTTCTCTCTGTATCTCAGGTGGTCAGAGGAGACGATTGCCAAGGTTAGGCAGAAGGTAGACAAAGCGAAGGAGTCTGTGCACCGATCTGTGGAAGGTACGAGAGATGATTTTTGTATCATGCCCACAAGGTTAGCAGGCCACACTTTGGCCCATGTGGTAGTATAGGGATGTCTCTCGTCTCCTCTGCCCCATATCATCCCCACATCACCCCTTCTGTACCCACGTCTCCCCCTCTCTCCCCACATCTCCCCTCTGTCCCCACGTCTCCCCCTAACTCTCCACATCACCCCCTCTGTCCCAACGTATCCCCTCTCTCCCCACATCTCCCCTCTGTCCCCACGTCTCCCCCTCTCTCCCCACATCACCCCTTCTGTACCCACGTCTCCCCCTCTCTCCCCACATCTCCCCTCTGTCCCCACGTCTCCCCCTAACTCTCCACATCACCCCTTCTGTCCCCACGTCTCCCCCTCTGTCCCCACGTCTCCCCCTAACTCTCCACATCACCCCTTCTCTCCCCATATCTCCCCCTCTGTCCCAACGTATCCCCCTCTGTCCCCACATCATCCCATCTGTCCCCACGTCTCCCCCTAACTCTCCACATCTCCCCTCTGTCCCCACGTCTCCCCCTCTGTCCCCACATCACCCCATCTGTCCCCACGTCTCCCCCTAACTCTCCACATCACCCCCTCTGTCCCAACGTCTCCCCCTAACTCCCCACATCACCCCCTCTGTCCCAACGTATCCCCCTCTGTCCTCAAATCTCCCCCTCTGTCCTCAAATCTCCCCCTCTGTCCTCACGTCTCCCCTTCTGTACCCACATCTCCCCCTCTGTCCCCACATCTTCCCATCTGTCCCCCCCTCTGCTCATCTATCCTCATGTCCCTCCCCCCCCCCCCAACCACCACCAACCCAGGTCTGGGTGAACGGAAGCAGCAGCTGCAAGTTGAGCTGAGGAGCGAGTATTGCCAGGCCCTCCAGACCGACTCACCTGACGCACAGCCTGACACCAGATATCCTTTTACTCAGTCTGTATTGTGGAGCTGTACATGCAGCTATAAATGAAGTGCACCTGTACATGTATCTATAGGAGATTGATGCACAGTGCATGTATACATGTATGTACATGTACTTGCACTGTACATGTGGCCAAACTCCTTGAATAATGAGGACACTGTACATGAGTGGTATTAGTGGCCAAACTCCTTGAATAATGAGGACACTGTACATGAGTGGTATTAGTGGCCAAACTCCTTGAATAATGAGGACACTGTACATGTATATAAATAATAGCCAAACTCCTTGACTAATGAGGACACTGTACATGAGTACCGTAGTGGCCAAACTCCTTGAATAATGAGGACACTGTACATGAGTACCATAGTGGCCAAACTCCTTGAATAATGAGGACACTGTACATGAGTAGTATTAGTGGCCAAACTCCTTGAATAATGAGGACACTGTACATGAGTACCGTAGTGGCCAAACTCCTTGAATAATGAGGACACTGTACATGAGTAGTATCAGTGGCCAAACTCCTTGAATAATGAGGACACTGTACATGAGTACCATAGTGGCCAAACTCCTAGAACATGTACCTGTATCTAATTGTACATGTGTTAAAATCCTTGTCTCTGGCTAAATTCAATATTGAGGACAGCATCACACTCTACATATGCCATACACATGTACGTGTACTTCCCTTGTGTTCTCTCCTTGACTGCTGGTGACTGTGGTGAGGGAGGAGCTGAGTAGCATGCAGAGGCAAGTCAGGGAGAAGGAAGGAGACTGTCAGAAGCTGCAGAACGAACAAAAGAGGCTCGAGTTTCACAGGTCAGTGACGCCATCGTTTATTTTTTTGTATCTCGCTCAAAAGCAGCGCTAGCCTTGTTCCCAGGCTTCCGCACAGCTTCTGTTGCTTGCGCATATACATGTATAGCTCTATCATTTCTACGGTACAATATGTGATTGTTCAGCACTACAAAAATATGTATTTACAGTGGAACCCCTCCAATATGGACACCTTGGGGGCCTGGTGAAGTGTCCTGTATAGAGAGGTGTCCTCATATCAGAAGTAAAGTTACATTAGCAAAGTGTCCTTTTACAGAGGTGTCCGTATATCTATCAGGGGTGTCCTCACGTATGTCTTACCGGTCTGCCCCTTTAGAAAACACCGCAAGATCCAGAAAAGACTGGCCCACATTCAATTCGATCTCTCCTCTTCAGACAGCCACGTCAAGGGCTGTATCCTTCTATCCCCCAGGGTTGATTGTACTAGCTAGCAATGTTATGCGATTTCTGCTGGGAGTTAAGGGTTATGGGATACCGTTATGGCTTAAATGATTGATGTATACATGTATATGAACAGGGTTCTGCCCACACTGGTCGGCAGTGGTCAGGTCTAACCACCACTGAGCTTGTTTGACCACCACTCAGCCTTTTTGACCACCACTCAGCTAATGTTAACTCTATTTACAGTATTTTTAATATGAGAGAAAGTCCGTTTAGCTAAAAGAAGTGTCTTGGAGATTGAATTTTGACCACCACTCAACGTCTCCTAGGCAGAACCCTGTATATATGTACATACATCTCAGTAAGGCAATACAGAGTGAGTAATATTGAATGCCAAAACAATAAACAAGTGATAGTCTCAGCAAGGTTATACATATACACGAGTGATAGTCTTCGTAGTATGTTTCAATTCACCATGACAAAATAATGGTTAGGTATTAGCACCTAGTTAAAACTCTTGCTCTAATTTCTTGCAACAAAGCTAAGGCATGCAATTAAACGTGATATCACTTAATTATGTTGGTTTGGCTTCCAATATACATTCTTTAGCTTTTTCAGGGCCATGTTTCCTTCCAGGGAAAAATAGTATTTGGATGATTACGGTAGAAGAAGGAAACTTTATTCAATGTTTCGACAGTACTTTGACTATCTTCATCAGGAATGATGCAAAGAATGGCACCTACGTATTTATATATGCCGGATAGTCAAAGTACTGTCGAAACGTTGAATAAAGTTTCATTCCTCTACTGTTATTGTCCAAATACTATAGTAAACTACATTCTTTAGCTTAGTAGCTATTACATTTCAGACCCGTACACACTGTGTGTTGACACATGCATTCCCGTGGGCCTGGTAAACATGTACAAGGCTGGTGCTCTCCCACTCCTCTAGGAATGTGTTAGCCTGGAACCCAGGCTCTGGGAAAAGCCTGGGTTCGACTTTTCTCGGAGCCTGGGTTCGACTTTTCTTGGAGCCTGGGTTTGACTTTTCTCGAAGCCTGGGTTTGACTTTTCTCGGAGCCTGGGTTCTAGGCTAGGAATGCGTAGCCACATGCCTAGTTCATGATGGAGTAGTAGCCTCGTTTCCAGGCTCCACTTCACCTTCAAACAAAGTATTGAGATAAGGGTAGTGAAAGGAAGTATTACAAAAGTGTTTTAGCTGCTGTTGTTGCAAAGTGTCATATATGGTGATAAAAGCTGGGGTATACGCCGGGGAAAAATAACTAGCTCAGTATGCTTAGCTTTTGGCATGTTTTTAAAACAAATCTCAAGTTGTGTTTACAATTCTCTATTGCTTTGTTTGTGGCAAGAGTAGCATGCTTTTTGTCTCACATGGAAGCAAGTTTCAAGTGGTGTTCACAACACAGTTTTCTTGTGTGGACATATTGCATGAATGATTTTGGCTTCTTTCTCGCTCAAATTAGTGTTGTACCGAGGCCACATGGAACTGCATTTCTGCACTACTTGTGGTGCCAAAAGAGCTGTTTTTGGCTCAAATCATCTTTGCAAATACACCTGCATTAGCTTCATTCCCATCCAGTTGCCGGTGACATGCTATATATTAGTGTGTGTGATACCATGCCCTTTGCCCTGGGGCAGAAATTGTTACTATAGGGGGTTGCATCTCCTGTAGTTGTCAACACTGAAGAATCATTACCAAATTGAACCAGCCATGGGTGTTTGATTGTGCCCAGTTTCTATACCTTCTTCAGTTTGTTACCACAAAACTAGTAGATAGGGAGCTAAACAAATATTGTTGATTCCACAGCTATTTCCAAGCTTGAGTTTTTTTCTCCTTAACTGTGACTTGTACAGACCTGAAGAAACCCAGTGGCGAGTTGCAGACGTTTGAGTTTGACTTCACTGAAGACTCTCCGTGCTATGTGTCTGACTTTTTGTGGGACAGCATTTGACGTTGTATTTATCAGCATCTTGGAGTATATTTTAGTCTCATGCCATATCACGTCACCAAACAGATGTCACAGTATCTATGTGGCCACAGATGTCATAGTATTACAGTATCTATGTGGCCACAGATGTCATAGTATTACAGTATCTATGTGGCCACTACTATGGATACTGCAACTGTGACATCTGTTTGGTGATGTAATACTATAATCAACCAATCACATTGCCAGTCCAGACCTGGGCCCGCTGATGTAATGCTAACCCAACTTTGAATCACCAGACCTACCCTTCTAATGTGGGCCGGGGCTGTGCACAGGACTAGAAATAATCAACAACAATAGTCACTGACTGATATTAGCTCTATATAATTCAAAGGTTTTCCTCTACATTTAAGTGTAGGTTTCTGTATATATCCACACATCTTCCGATCCATTCACACACTTAATTCCTTTCAAACCTGCTTGTCTCCACTACATGTAAGCACTTGCTATTCCCTGCAAGGGCTAGTGGATGATGCATGCAGTCTTGGTTTGTACATGTATATAAGCATCCTGAGTTTCTGTACCTTGTGTTGTATTGTTGCATACTTTGATAACTTTTTGAGCCACTACAATTTTAGAGCTGCAGGAGTGAATCAGTGAATGCCTTGTATGGGGACAGACATACATGTACCTGACAGCTTGATCAGATTACTTACATGTATCTCATTCTCATTTCATAATATAAATTCCATAACTGGTCTTTTGACCAATCCATACACTCCCGGTCATTTTTAGGTGCACATATTCATTCATTCATATACATGTACAGTATAGTCCAGGGTGTAGCCAACATAATTAACGAGGCAGACCTCATAACCCTTACACACACACAAAACTGAGCATTAGGACAGGGAGAGTGTATAATTACATGTATGAGGATGGATGACTTTACACAATCATGTATAAACCTATATAGAAAATTCAACTAACACAATAATACCAATCTGACAAAAAATGCAGTCTTACAACTACTATATACTCTAGTATGGTGTTACTGAATAGTAAACAGTCCAATGGCAGATAGTAGCACAGATGCAGCCACAGTAAATGCCGACATCACCAGCTTAGATCCATGGCCGCCGCTGAAGAGATGCACACATGGATCCTCAAGGCTGACCTGGCAGAATTCGTACAGGCTCTGCAGAGTGACGCCACCACCGCACGTCTGGAAAAATATAGTGTAGATAGTGGTCTGCGTACAGCACCCAAGCAGGGTAGTGAGCATTTCAAGCTGCGTAGCACATTCAGCTGAGCAGTTATCGGCTGTTGTGTTCACGGGACAGCATTCTGAAATTGCTTCTGTGGCAGTGTCATTTACGCTCTGATCAACTAGCGTATAGCATCTGGGATTTGGCCCCTGGGGGCCCCCGCAGATGCCCCCCCAAACCTCGTCAGCAGCAAGTTGGCTCTGACACTCCACGAAAGTGTCGTACCTCTCCCGCGTACCCGCTCCGGGGGTGCACAGAAAACCTTCCAAGGTGTCAAAGCCTGCTTCTTCGGCACAAACCAAAGGCCCGTTCAGACACATTGCCGCTACCGGGTTAAACAGACTTGATAATGTAGCACAGTCTGCTTCTTGTCGCTTGACGAGAGCGTCTTCCCGAGCCTCCCCGGTACAGAATACCAGCGTCACGACAAAGACTGCAACTAGTCTCATCTTCAGTACCTCCATATCTCGTATACGCGATTAGAAGTCCACACTATACTAGTATATATTAGGTAGCTGTGTGGTGTCATAGATCATTGCGATCGCGCGATCACGCGAGCATGGATATGGGATGTATATACATGTAATTATTGCATGGCGGCGATCCGTTCCGTTCCCACCTGTACCTATCAATTAGCTATACCGTATAGCGCTTAAATTTCGCGGGTCTTTAATTTCACGAATTTCGCGAATTTGGAACGATTCGCAAAATTATTTCAACAATTTTTTTTTACACTCAACGAATTCGCGAAATTATTTCAACGAAACGTTCAAAAACGGCTATTCGCGAATTTTTAGACCCGCCAAATTAAGCGCTATACGGTATTGGAGATACCAGCAATTTTTGCATACGGAGGCTAAATTTCTAATTTGTATAATTAATAGCATGGCTTCGAGTGCAATTAGGGATTAATAGCACGAGTGAGTGGCATTAACTAGGTTTTAAATTGCACGAGGCGAAGCCGAGTGCTATTTGCCTAGTTGATGCCACTCACAAGTGCTATTAATTCCTATTTGCACGAGAAACCATGCTATTATTTGTTAATCATGTAATTCGTCATCGAAAGGTAGGCGGGGCTTTTACAAGCTCGTCATCACCGACCCATACCTGCGAGAGAGACGAATCTCTATGCCGTTGCTCTACTAACGTTTCTATGCCCATAGGCCCGGGTTGCATAAATTTCTGGCCAATCAAATTGCTATTACAAATTTTGCACACTTATTGCCCAATAGTATCGCTATTTCAGTTTTGCACACCTTTGCGTACAAGAAAACATGATTTGAATACAAGAAAACACAAATACAAGATATATTGCACACTTGTCTATGTAGTTTTAGTACAGTACAATAACAAGTACATGATTAGCTCATTAATCGTATCTTTAGCTGTAATAGGCCATGCATATGGACTACGACATCACTAACGTTAACCACTGTCTACTAGATATGACTAGTCTCGTTCCCAGACCCTCCACGTGCGCCCCATCAAAAAAGTATAGGGAAAGGTAATGATATGACCAATCGATTTGTGTGGTGGCATTATTACCACCACCATTACCATCAGAATCGCTATACCATGGTATCACTAACAAAAGGAACATCACATTAATCAGTCTGCCGGGACCAGTAGCTACACTCTTTTCACAAGCTGCAAAGTAACCACAGAGGAGATCAATAGTTCTGTCGAAGAAAATTGTGAGAGAGCTAGCTAGAGGTGTCCTAATGCAGCATCCATCAGAATTGTACAACTGCAGCAACAGAATTGTACAGTTCGACTCAGTGGACAGGATGTATCCACAATAGAAGTGCATGCAGGCTCTGCTTGTGTCACCAACTTACATTACATTATTGCCACTCAGACTCGAGCACATGTACAGTCCACTGTTGGTTTACTTTCAGTGACCATTATATGATGCGATGGGGGGGGGGGGGGGGGTAAAAGGAGGCACTAAATGGAGAAAATACATGAAAGCGAGCATGTTTTGCACTCCCATGTCAATTTTTCAACATGAACCACAAAACATGCATGTTTCCATGTAAACATCTTAGTGTATCTTAGTATATAGCATCATGCATAATTCGCTTGGCAGTTCAGCCACAAGCATGTTGCTTACGATGCTAATACATACATCATATTATTGAAAGGAAAGAAGAACAAGAACAAGGTTGAGTTAAGACCTGGAGAGCTGTACAATACAAAATGACTCTGAGCACTGTGTACTACACACGATAATAGTATACAATATGACAAAAATATACATGGACTAAAAGTCCACGGGTCAGTTTGATATATTAAAGAGAGAAGAATGAACATGCACACTGCAAATTAAAAAATTCAATGGCCATACACACGGGGGAGTAGCTATAAAAGCTCAGGGTGAACAGTTTCTTTCAGGTTCTGAACACGTTTAAGAATTCTAGAGCGATGTCCGAGGGCACTGATGCCCAAGTCCTCTTTCAGCAGGTTATTGTCCAACGTCAACAGACACTCCCCATCCACTGCGTTCTCTTGAAAGATGTCGATGAATCGGCCGAGCCCTTGCTGTTGAAGCCACTGGCAGACGTCCTCCACTGTCCAGCTGGTGAGGTTGGCTGGGTTCAGCTTGGAGAGTGACATGCTGGGAATAGCAGCTGCAAGAAAAAAGATAAAGATGTTCTTCCTTCTTCTTGCGAATCAACGGTGACATTGTTAGGCCAGTTTCAAGACCAACAGCTCCTTTAAAGTGCTAAAGAATGCTTAGGCCAAACTTCTAAAAAGTGGAGGTACGATTCTCATCTTTTGTCACACGAGGACCTCTGAGTATAAAAAGATTATAGAGAGGAACTTATTGTATGTGTATGAGCTAAGCACAGCAGACAATATGGAAAGGTACGAGTGAAACTGATCTTCCGAGATGTATACAATAATTACACCCACTTCTTCCTATGGTGGAAGACTTCCCACTGCCTCTTTGTATAAGTGCAGGACTTTCAACGCGAGGCGGAGTACTAGTTCCTCTCGGATATTCTTCCTTCTTCTTGCGAATCAATGGTGACATTGTTAGGCCAGTCTCAAGACCAACAGCTCCTTTAAAGTGCTAAAGAATGCATGTGTGTATGCGGATGTGTGTGTGTGTGTGTGTGTGTGTGTGTGTGTGTGTGTGTGTGTGTGTGTGTGTGAGTGAGTGTGTGTGTACGGTACGTAGCGTTTGGTGTCCAGTTTAAACACCCAGGTGTCTAGCCTCACTCGAGCTGTAATGCATGGCAATAGAGTACCAACCTGTACAATTCCTTCCAGATTCGGATAAGGGTTTGGCCTCGGATGGACATAAAACTTATTGCTATCTTGAACAATCTTCCAGTGACGGACGTCTCCCGTTGTTCGAAATGCCAGAGCATAATCACCCGGTGTCTTCTCACTGGGTCTCACAAGAAACGATCCGGCACTGTGAGCAAAAGTAATAAGTTAATTCAATGTTCATGGTAGCAGCAATATTATGTATGCATGTTTTTCCTACCATTTCAAACCAGTGCTAGACAGTATGCATGCATACACAGCAAGGCTCTGTAACCTATAGTTACCCCGCGGCGCGTAGGCGGCGGCGGGGTTAAGCAATCGGTTCTGTCTGTCTGTCTGTCTGTCTGTCTGTCTTTCTGTTGTCTGTCTGTTGCCTCAAAAATGGGGTTTTCTCGCACTTTACCGGGTTAAGCGATTGCTAAACACGACAGTAACATTGAAATCAAAAAAAATATGTCCGGGTGTGTACCTGATAGTTGCCAAAGTGGTTCCATTCGCTGCATCTGCAGCTCTTTCTTATTTAACAACGGTACATTCTGCAATTTTAATACGGTCACAACTAGAATACGATAGAGGCCGGGAATATACGGACTCTGGTCACGTGTTCATATTGGCAATCAGTCACGCCCACAGATACGCATACACGAGCGCTGTACACTCTGCGTGCGGATACACAGCCAGCGATATACACTTTGCCAACTACTCCATCGACCCAGTCTGCAGTCCTGCCAGGTCCAAGTTGTGAATTATGCACCGCGGGGTATGTCTCTGCTAGAGACTTCTAGTTTTGTGTTGCAGTCTACCTAATGTGGTTTACTAAACTAGTGGATCACATCTCAGGAGGAAGAAAAGGCCCATTAACAAAGAATCTGATCAAGAACCATGAGAAATAAAAGGTGGTTATAAAAAGTGAGGAAGTGTAGTAGCACAATTGTCTTGTACTAACCTGTTACCTTCCCCATGCATCAAATAATACAGTTGGGTACAGTACTGTGGCTGCAACTACATCAGGTAATTACCCTAGTCTCGTGCCCAGCCCGTCGCTCCTCCCCCTCGTCTGGGCCGCGAAGTCGAATTCCTTGGGCTTATTCCCGGAATGTGGTAAAGACCAATGAGATCGCAGGATTTGTAATTATTACGTTTTGGAATGCTATTACGGAACGATAAAATGGCCACGTTTGAATTTTTTGTCAAGATTTGGCAGCGGTTTGGATGAAGTAGCAGGTGACGCTAATTGGGGCGAGCGCAGCGAGCCCTGTACTAGCGAGGTCAATGCCAACTCTGTTTGTATGTATGTCATCGACCGACCGGTCGCATTGCGCATGCGCAGAAACATGCTAAGCACATGTTGTAGTTGCGCTCGCCCCACAAATGCTCTGCATTCTCCTAGTTTTTATGCTGCTTAGAAGTTTTAGCAACTACAGTCTTGGTGAAAGAAGGGCTAGTTGAAGATCAACCCAAGGTATTTCTGCGGATAAAGCAAGACTGTATTTTTGTACTTGTACTGTGCAATTTTGTGACTTTGCAGCTAAGAGTTGCTTTCTACACGAACGATTACACAGGAGAGCTCATAGAGAGTACGTTGCTTGACATGTACTTCTGTATACAAGCATTTCACACTTCAAATATTTCATTAACGTGCTCGTTGCTCCGCCCATAAACCCAAGAAATTCGACTTCGCGGGCCAGACCGTCTGAGCGAGGGGAGGAGCGACGGTCTGGGCACGAGATTATAATTACCCCTACGTGGCATGACTGCTATGGTTGCTTGTGTACTTACTGTCCTTCCTTATTCAAAACACTCTCAGCTTGGACTTTGGTAACAACCATTATCATCTGGATATCGACAGAGAAAAAACAAGCAAACAAAGAAAGTAGTAGTCATTACTTCTCCTTTCAAATTAGATACTGTCCTGTTCTCTCAAGTAATGTTTCAAAAGGTAGTTTTTACTGTGTATAGGTTGGTATGCTGTACATAATGTACTAGCCATGGCATCACATAGCAATAACTGGGCATGCAGTAACTTATTACCACTAGCTTCGGGCTGAATTACCATTATTATGCCATTCAGCGTACTGGTATATACCACACAAAATAATGATGCTAAAATTGTGTTTTTTTATTGTTTTATCATGCATTCAACCTTCTCAGTGTACATGTACTTATGCTACCTGAAAAATATTTAAAGCTTCAAATTCTAGGGAAGGGGGAATAAGTTAGGAAGGAGGACTTTCCTTGCTCCCCCCCCCCCCCCTCTCAACTCTGCAAGGAAGGAGGACTGGCCATATTTCCCCTCCCCCTCTCAACTCAGCCAGCAACTGCAGAGGAGCGGCTACCACTTACAGAACTGTCCCATTCCTTGTCTCCGATTTGTAGCTCCTCCGGTTGCTCTTTGGGAGGCTTTGATTTGCTCTCTTCACAGAACTGAATGATCAAGATGAACATGTGATTGTAGCTAGCTACGAAGACCATCATTTTCCAGAAGGCTCTAGTAGTGATTCAGATGTATTTTAACCACCACCCAAAGTGTGTGGCCAGCAAATGGAGCTAAACTATACATCAAGAAATGCAAATTCAGATACACTTCCTTTCTTAGTACACTGTCCTACTGAATTCTTCTTAGTGCCTATACATACATCGAAAAAGTTGCCATTTGTACTACATATTCAATTATGTACATTGAGTGAGTACATATATAGTTAGTTAGCAGGGAGTCATGTAGCGTGCTTTCAGCATTTCTGACTGACTCCCTCAACCCTCTTTGACTTAGCAATTGACTGTGTCCACGAATGTATATGGAATCGGCTGGGATATACTGGTGGTATTTACTTTACTACTGCTCCTCTGCTAAGGGGCTCCAGTAGCTCAGTTGGTAAGAGCAAAATATGACTGTAGTATTCAGAAGTTCCTGGGTTCAATCCCCAGCTGGTTCCCATTTTTTGGGGGGGGGGATTCATTTACTCTCTCAGAAAGCTTATTATCTCAATGTGCATACACTCACCTACATGTACACACAGCAAATAAATTGCTGCTAAAACATATTCCCTTCACTCACTGATTTTCTGCCCTGCCTGATGCTATGATTGATGTCTTTAATGACTCGACAGATCTGTCCATAAGTGAGACTATTGCCAGACTCTCGTAGCCCATCAATAATCTGAGATTGTGTGCAATGTGGAGGTATCGGTATATATTACGTGCACATTAAAGTGACCAGCATTCCCAAGTAAATAATGACCAGAGAAGTGGGTGAATTCTCCCCAGCTTAGAGGCTCTAGCGGCTCCGTGGGCGGAAATGTCTTTGTCTTGTCTTTAGCCCTCTTAGCACGGTGCCTGCATGCCTACATTTTGTAATATTTTTAATATGAGAGAAAGGCTGTTTAGCTAATAGAAGTGTCTTGGGATTGAATTTTGATCACTACTCAACGTCTCCTAGGCAGAACCCTGTAATGTATGGCAGTATTCTCATAATATATTATGTACACTATTTGTGCATTGTCAATGAGATCTCACACTACTCACTGCTTGTTGCTCTGGGGTGGTGAACAATGGCTGGAGCACTGCCACCATGCCAGGGTAAACATGGAGGGTGGTCACTTGAGACAGAGCGGCCACAAAGTGCTGGGGGTCGTGTTTGAGAAGAGGGGGGAGAGGGAGAGGGAAAGCTGGGGTGAGATTTTCATGCTCAATGTATATTTTCAGGACTAGTGTGTGCGTGTGTGTGTGTGTGTGTGTGTGTGTGTGTGTGTGTGTGTGTGTGTGTGTGTGTGTGTGTGTGTGTGTGTGTGTGTGTGTGTGTGTGTGTGTGTGTGTGTGTGTGTGTGTGTGTGAGTATGTGTGTGCACTGTTGTTCTAGTTAACTGAAACTGAAAATAAACAGTCTTATTTATAGAAAAACAGACTAAAAATTCAAGGATGAGAGCAAGCTACAACTACACTTTCAACCAATTTAGTTACGGTAAACTAATGTTTATGTAAGCCTTCATGCACTTTAGCTAGCTGAAACTAAACGTTTGCTCCTAAATCTATAACTAAATCTAAACCAGGCTAAATTGGTGTACGTATGTATCCTTACGTCAACAAAAGCGTCCAGGGTGTTGTAGAGGGGGTTGGATCCCCAGTAGAACGTGCCATTCTTCATGTTCAGCTTCCAATGCTTCAGCCCAATAAGGTTTCTGGGATAGAGGTTATGAAAGTGGAACTGCTATCTAAACTATGTGTATAAGACGGTTTATAACATACGTATGTGGTAGTCCTACATAGAAAACGCAACATTATTACCCCGTGCCACATATGCGCAAGCGGGGTTAAGCAAAAGTTATGAAAAAGTTATGAAATGGAACTGCTATCTCTAAACTAAGTGTATAGAGGTTTGCAAGTTGGTTGTCCACAGGAGAAGGCAAATGGGCAGTGGCTCTCAAGTACTTAATTAGGTTAGGCTGTCAGAATCAAAGGCTAACAGTTTATACAGTCAACTTCCATTTACTTATTGCGCTGGACAACTGTCAAGAAACCTGCAAACCTCTGTATAAGACGGTTAATAACATATTATATATGTGGTAGTCTGCATAGAAACCTAACATAATTCTGCTGTGTATTTCGAATGTACATGTACCACTGCATTTAAACCTCTCTGAATGTCTGCAAAGGCCGAGGCTCAAACATGCTGTGTAAATGCAGCAGCTATTGATGTAACTACATGTGCATATGAGCCTCGCCCGCAACAGAGTGTAACTACAACAATGCACTACACGAATGCCATCAATACTACAATTTGAATGTAGTGATGCAATCAAAATGTGTGATGGAATATAGTGATAGTTTTTCTATCCGGAACTGCCAACTGTTCATTTCTAACCTGAATGAGAACACATACTCTCCATCTATAGTGCTGCTGCTGCGTACTATGTAGGCACCAGGACTAATGTGTATGTGTGTGCGTGTGTGATGGGGGGGGGGGGGGGTGGGGAGTGGGTGGGGGGGGGGGGGGGGGGTAAATATTACAAAGGTATACAGAAGAATCAAACAACACAGAACCAAACTTGTATTCATACTGCGCTGCTGTTTGTCCAATTACTTTCAAAGGGCAATGTACAGGTAGTGTGGATTCCTCACAGCAAACTTACGCCATTTTGTCTAGAAGGTGTTCACATCGCTCTCTGTCAAGCCCAGAAAATACCATCTGTAATACAAAACACCACATTAAGCAGCTATATATGTTTATGTACAGACTAAACCACATTTACTATAATTATAGTTCTTTTTCTGCTTTTATGTGTTCATGATGATATAACTACAGAACTTCACAATTTCCTAGGCTCCACCCCCCCCCCCCTCCCCCAGCTTTTTATCACACATAGAGCATTTAAAATGACTGAATATAGCGGAGCCAATATAGCTGGGTAGGGCTAGCGGAGCCTTGGAACAACTTGAAGGCTTTTTGTCCTGATTTTTATGCAGTGCAAAAACAGCTGAATACAGTGGAGCCTGCATGGGAACGTGGTTTTTTGTCCATAGTGCAAAAACAGCAGGAGTCAATAGAGCTGGGTATAGCTAGTGGAGCCTAGGCTTTGGTCACACAATGCCTGCTTTTTACACAGTGCAAAAACACCTGGATATACAGTGGAGCCTGGGAACAAAAGGCTTTTGTCATATGTATAATGCACAAACAAAAAACGACTGGATATAGTGGAGCCAATACAACTGGGTAGGGCTAGCGGAGCCCGGGAACCACTTTGTAGATTTTTGTTTTGCTCTTTATTCAGTGCAAAAACAGCTGAATATAGTGGAGCCCGGGAACATGGCTTTTTGTCCTCAGTGCAAAAGCAGCTGGGTATAGTAGATCCAATAGAACTGGGTATACTGGTATAGATAGTGGAGCCTGGAACCAAGGCATTGGTCATACAATGCCTGCTTTTTACACAGTGCAAAAACAGCTGGATACAGTAGAGCCTGGAACAAAAGGCTTTTGTCACATGTATATATAATGCCTGCTTTTCACACAGGGCTGAAAGTAGTTGGATATAGTGAAGCTAAAAGCTGGATATAGTAGACCCCAGGTGCAGGCTTTTTGTCACACAATGCCTGCTTTTTACACACACAATGCCTGCTTTTTACACAGTGAACAGCTGGGTATATGCATGTATAGTGGAGCCTGGGAAAAAAAGGCTTTTGTCTGTCATGTGTATAATGCCTGCTTTTCACACAGGGCAGAAAATAGTTGGATATCGTGAAGCTAAAAGCTGGGTATAGTAGACCCCAGGTGCAGGCTTTTGTCACACACTGCTTGCTTTTTTCCTACAGTACGACAACGGCTGAGCTCGGGAACAAGGCCACGATTGAGCAACGTACTAGCACGTTCTGGGGCACTCCATGCGTCTTCTCAGAGACCAGGGCCGGGTGATACTTCTCTGCCTCATGTTGGTAGACAAAGGGGAGGTTGGCGTCGGGGTGCTGCAGAGCCTTGAAGGTCTCCTGCGGGCTGTCCTTTTCCAGTACCTGGTTGATGTTGTCGACAGCTTCCTCCACTGTGCAACGGCAAGAAGAAAGAAACAGGTCGTCAACATACATTCCCGTGCTGCCTAAACTGAACCATACTATGTTTTCACCAAACATATCCACACGGGAACTATACAGATGTATATACATAGCTCAAAATAGCAGCTGGCCACTGGCCATTTTCCGTACAATTTCCTATAATGGCCACACAAAATTTGATCTTATTTGTATCATATTGTACAGATGGCCAATCAAAATTTCAGCTTGGCCAGCCAAACCCATAACCTTCTTTTTAGCTCTGTATATATATCCCGGTAAAATACGAACGTCATTCTGTAGGGTATTTTATTGCGTCACAGTGTCTGAAACATCACATCGCTGAAAGTTTCAAATGCACTGTGTAAATGCAGCAAGAATCAATAGAACTCTGCAAGCCCCGCCTTTAATACATGTAGGAGTTCATACTCTCTGTTGCATACAGCAGCCCAGGTAGGCATTCTCAGTTTGCCAGTAAGATCATTTTCTGAGGACTTTTGAAGAATTTACTTATTTGTTAGTACACTTACATGTAGGTCAGCATTTATGAAGCTCACGCCAGTTACAACTCAAATAATAATCGTCTATCAAGCTACAATGTAGGAGTGGGGCTGTATATTACTAGTAGCGTATGTGCAGGGGAACAGTTTTGGGTGCAGTGTTAAAATAGTTTGTAATGATGCGGTGTGCATTTCTCATACCCAGACCATTCTCACTAAACATGAGAGTAGTATGGGCATGGGACTGCCCACAGACTATAGTCTCATACCCAGACCATTCTCACTAAACTTGAGAGTAGTATGGGCATGGGACTGCCCACAGACTATAGTCTCATACCCAGACCATTCTCACCAATATGAAGCAGCATGGGCATGGGACTGCCCACAGACTATAGTCTCATACCCAGACCATTCTTACCAATATGAAGCAGTATGGGCATGGGACTGCCCACAGACTATAGTCTCATACCCAGACCATTCTCACCAATATGAAGCAGTATGGGCATGGGACTGCCCACAGACTATAGTCTCATACCCAGACCATTCTCACTAATATGAAGCAGTATGGGCATGGGACTGCCTACAGACTATAGTCTCATACCCAGACCATTCTCACCAATATGAAGCAGCATGGGCATGGGACTGCCCACAGACTATAGTCTCATACCCAGACCATTCTCATCAATATAAAAGCATGGGACTACTTGAGACACACATGCCATGCATACTGACACACTAACATGGTTTCCTTTTAGAGTCATCTTTGAAACTGCCATTTTCCTGTCCATGTTGGCTCTTCCTGGAATAGAGACTGGCACTGATACCGGATCCCTGGCACGGGACCTCAGCTATGGGCTGGTTCCCAGTCTGAGTGGAACCGTTTACCAAATCGGGTGTCAGGTTCCTATAGTGGGGATAATGACATCATAGCAATAATCACTTCAATGAAATCGCTATTACATCATTTTTAATGTTGATACAGGGTAACCCCCCTCTACAGCGGAGACCTGGTGAAGTGTCCTATACAGAGTGGTGTCCTCATTTCAGGGATAAAATAAGAAAGCATATTAGGGATATACATGTAGCAAAGTGTCCTAAATACAGAGCAGAGTTCTCTCTATGTTGCTTTAGAGGGGTGCGCACTGTACCCCTATTGTGACAAAGTACATGTACCCCCCTATATGGCTTAAAATACCCCCTTTATTATCAGAGATGGAATGTTATGAAGACTAGATGAGGTGATGAGATGAGGTACAGTTATAGTAGTATCTCACAGATTCAGCATCATGGTGGTATTTCAAATGACTTAATAATGATGCCATAGTGATGTAATTAGTTCACTAATAGATGTGTACCCCCCTATTTCATAATTCTGGTGAGAACACTGATACAGATGTGTCCTTATTTCAGGGGTGTTCTTTACGAGGGGTTCCACTCTACCTCTCTTTGAAGGCCCTAGATGCTGACAGGTAGGCGGGGTCATCAAACAGCGGTGACATGGGCGGGGAACTGCTTTCACTGGGTGTGATTGATCGCCGGTCCTCCTCAAAGCAGTCACTGATGCCAATGGCTTGGTACTGAAGCTGCGAGTGATTAGGAGGTGTGTGGGAGAGTATGTGTGTGAGGCCAATGTACGTACACATGTTGATAGTTACTAGAGCTGTATCAACTACACTTTTGATGGAAGTGCACACACAGTTCCACAAAACTAATAGTCTTGCATGACTGGTGCTGGTCATCTAGCCTCATACCCAGGCCTTCCCCGCACTCGCGAAAATAAACGGCGGGGAAGGCCTGGGTACGAGGCTACTGGTCATCAACAGCTAATAAATCTTCATCAGGTACCCCGATCTTCAAGAACACTTCGCTGCGTCCTTTGTCTGCGTGGTGCTTCTTGTCCTTCCATAGTGGTGTGCAGGCGGTTGAATGTTTTGGCAGAGAGCTAGCTTTTTGTTCAATGATATCCGAAATAAGCTTTCACACAATGACAGTAGCTCTTACATTATGGATCCCATTAAATACGTGTATTTAGACCACTAAACAGATTAATATTTCAGTTACGAGTATACCAGTACCGTAAAGTACGTATTATCCGCCCATGGGCGGGCCACTTAAGTGCAAGCTGAAAGAGGGGGGTGGGCGGATAATACGTAGTTTTTATAAATGCGATGTAGTATCCGCCCACTCGAACGCATTCCAAATGTGCGGTATGCAAAGTGAGTATACAAGGTAAGTATAGCTTTTCTAGGCAAGTACCGCACCACAGCGACTGCAAATTGTATTGAACTACCTATTATAAAAGCATGCAGACTACTATTATCCGCTAAAAAGCGAAGTGGCTGACGGACTTACCGTCGGTATTCCAATTAAAGCGCACTGAAGATCGAGTTTTGTCGTTTGAGTCTGCTCGTTGTCTTGGAATTTTCAGTTGTTAGTTACATGTTTAGCTCGCATGGATGGTATTTAGGGGTGGGCGGATACTAAGTACATAAATACCCTCCGACGTAACTTTTACTCAAAAAGGGGGATGGGCGGATAATACATCATGGGCGGATAATACGTAGTTTACGGTAACAGTGGAACCTCCACAATATGGTCACCCTCTGTGCATAGTGTAATGTACCTAACTGACCGTTCTCTCCAAACAGTGACTGACCATCCTCAACTGACAATGCACATGTACTAGTATGTACACTGGTTGTGTCTATTTGTATGCACCTTGAATATATGACTAAACATACTGGCTGTATTTCATGATATTTCTGATTCATGCTAAGTTGCTATACACTGTATACTGAAAGAGTTGAGTTCAGTGAGAGTTCAGTAATATGAGTTTTGCCTGGTTGAACAAACCTGGCCCGTGACACATGTACATCGTATACACATACTATATGAATACCTACAATCCATACTTTGTGTATGTACGTACTGAATACTTTTATTAATTGCCTATAGAAAATTCACTATTACAAGGGCAACCACCTACCTCCTCTTCCACAAGATTCTCCACTATTCCGAAAGCTGGCAGTTCCCGAGATTTCAAAGTCTCACTGGCATGAGAAATGGCATCCTCTGAGGGGAGGAGAGGGGGCAGGAAATATATACAGTCAATCAATTATCACTACATCACGTAGATACCGTAGACGCGGGTTATCAGTCGCACTTCGTTATTTAGCGCACATACGCTATCAAGCGCATGCTCGCTTCTTGGCCCACAGCCGTAAAAACCTCGCTAAGAGGCGCACATTCCAATTATAAACGAAACATGGGGTGGGGCAACTAGATCTAGCACAAAAATTATTGAACGAGAAACTAAGAGACTGTTAGCAGCTAGCTAGCTCTCTAGGTGCGTGGCCAACAATCTCTCCGGTGGCCACGAGCTATGCTTTCTTTGATCGTGATTCCATACCGGTAGTTATTAATCTGCTAACAGCAACAAAGCTTCCCATTTATACAGCTAGCTACCATAACCTTGCAGCAAAGAAATTTAGCTTTTCGCATCGACAGCTATCGATGACGTCATACATAATAGGCGTGGTCAACCTTTAGCCCCCGATATGTAGCACACTTCGTTATGTAGCGCATATACCGTTGCTATTGTCCCAACTAGTGCATGCGCCTGATAACCCGAGTCTACGGTAGTAGAATACAGTGGAATCCCCCTATTAAAGGACACCCCTAAAATAGGGACAACTCTGTATTAAGGAAACTTTGCTGTGTCCACAAAATGCTTCTTAATGCAAATTCACCCCTGAAATGAGGACACCTCTATACCAAGGTGTCCACATTAGAGGGGTTCCTTAAATGAGGACATCTCTGTATACAGGACAATTATATACCAGGACCCCAAGGTGTCCACATTAGAGGGATTTCCTTGACGTTATCTACATGTACACGTATGCTTCAGTGTAGTATGTTGGAGGTCACTTGGTGTGCATAATGTTATAAACAGAACAGAACTTTTAACTACTCACGTGGAAATTTAGCACTGCCGTAAAGGTCATCCACAGCATGGCCGACCTTTCCTTGCTTTTTCATTAGATGGCTGGGGGGAGGGAGTGAGGGAGGGAGGGAGGAGGGAGGGAGGGAGGGAGGGAGGGAGGGAGGGAGGGAGGGAGGGAGGGAGGGAGGGAGGGAGGGAGGGAGGGAGGGAGAGGGGGAGGGAGGGAGGGAGGGAGGGAGGGAGGGAGGGAGAGAGAGGGGGAGGGAGTGAGGGAGGGAGGGAGGGAGGGAGGGAGAGAGAGAGGGAGGGAGGGAGGGAGGGAGGGAGGGAGGGAGGGAGGGAGGGAGGGAGGAGGGAGGGAGGGAGGGAGGGAGGGAGGGAGAGAGGGAGGGAGGGAGGGAGAGAGGGAGGGAGGGAAAGAGGGAGGGAGGGAAGAGCAAGTATAGCACATTTTTAACGGTACTGTGTTATTTCTATACTGTAGGTTTATCTACTGCTTAGGGTACCAATAAATGTACAAGGATTCAGTGCGTGTGTATGGGCGGGGTGGGGGGAGGGGGGGTGGGTGGAGCTTACCTGAGAGCATGGAGACAGTAGATCATTTTGGGCATGTTTTTCCTGTGGTAGATGTCGGTCATGACGGGGTAGAACACCTGAGGAACAATGGTATAGGATGCCTTGATTTACAGTTTCAACTCTGAGGGTAAGGTTGTAGTAGCCATATTGCATTACACATCAAAACAACAGTGAGGTAGGCTTTGCCTCGTTCCCAGGCTCTCTGCCCAGCTTTTATTCACACCGCTTATTTTACTACGTGCGAAAAAAAGCTGGGCAGAGAGCCTGGGAACGAGGCTAAAGTAGGCTAAGTAGTCCTATGTGCATTATGATTTTCCATCCATTACTGCTGAAAAAAATCTCCAGTAGAAACGTAGCCTTCTTTTGAAGCACATAATAAACGTAAGTTGATCCCATGACTTTATATACATGTACATGTAGATACCAGGCCGGGGCTGTGAACTTTCCTTCATGTAACCAAAAAAAGTCGTTGGTCTGGGAACGAGGTTATACCTTAGGTAGTCCCAGCTTCTTGAGGGAGGCGATCCAGAAGTTGATGTTGTCAGTGTACCGGTAGCCCAGGCCCTGCACCTACAGTGAGAGATGTCATTGAGAATGTGGTCACCACAAAACGTGGGTCGGGGGAGGGGTTTGCATGCATCCCCACCCTCTACCTACCCCTCGTGAGCCTAAGCCCTGCACCTACAGTTGAGAGATGTAACTGAGAATGTGGTCACCACAAAACGTGGGTCGGGGGAGGGGTTTGCATGCATCCCCACCCTCTACCTACCCCTCGTGAGCCTAAGCCCTGCACCTACAGTTGAGAGATGTAACTGAGAAGGTGGTCACCACAAAACCAGGGTTTCATTTAGCCCCCCCCTTGCCAGAATCTCGCCCCCCCCCCCCCCGGAACTCAGGTTGCTACTTTTTTATGCATGGTTAATATGCAAATACAACACAACACAACTCAATGCTTGAAAAAAGCACCAGAAGTGATTTCAGATTCTGAAGGACTAAAATTTCCTGGGGTGCATGCCCCCACACCCCCCTAGTATGAAGTGTGCGAAGTACACCTCATTGTACACCCCCCCCCCCCAAAGTCATCAACATATCACTTTTGCCCCCCCCCCCTTGACAATTTTTCTATGTGATTTCTATCTCAGGGGGTCGGGGGGGGGGGGGGGTAGGCATGCATCCTCACCCTCCATCTACATGTACTCCTCATGAAATTATCGTATAGCGCCAAATTTTCGAGGCGCATAATTTTCGCAGTTTTCGCGGGTTGGCCTCAGACTGTGAAAATTAGGTTCGTCGTATATGCGTATATACGAAGCATCATTGGTCAGTGAAATTTATTTCCGCAAAATGTTCAGTATGACCAAACCGCGAAAATTATGCGCCTCGAAAATTTGGAGCTATACGGCAGTGTGTATGCGGCAGCAGGCGTCGCCTCTAGACACTCCGGCACCCCTGCATGCGAGACCATGTACTTCTACATGTAGCATTGTAGTATGTACAGATGTGTAGCAGCATGCATTGTGAAGGGCATCCTGTGCCATTCTGCAGAGGCTCATTTAGAAATTTATCAAGGGAAGGTAACTGATGATTTTGGGGGTGTGGGGGGGATGTACAAAGAGGCGTGCTTTGCTAGAGGTGTCTGCGGCTACCAGGAAACTGTTCATTTTTTGAGGGGCCACAAAAGGCTGGGAATTAGATTACTGAATATCAAATAAAACTAGAAGTCTCTAGCAGAGACATACCACACGCTCCTGGACTCTAAGACTGGACCATGTAAACAGTGTGACAGACACATACATGTATACCGTGCTCATGTAATGCCGTGTTCAAGCTGTAGGTGTGACTGATCGCCGTAGTAATGACATGGACGCTTCTCTACGTATACTCTGGTGTGAACGCGTACTAAGAAAGACACCACGCATGTCCGGCCTCTGTCATATTCGAGTTCTCGACCATATTAAAAGTAACGCCGTGTTCAAGCTGTAGGCGTGACTGGTTGCCGTAGTAATGACATGGACGCTTCTCTACGTATACTCTGGTGTGAACGCGTACTAAGAAAGACACCATGCATGTCCGGCCTCTGTCATATTCGAGTTCTCGACCATTTTAATAATAACGAACCTTAGCGTGGCGAATATTAAAGAAATAGCTGGAAATTTGGAGAATAAAAACTGCTTTGGTCATTAACAGGTATGCACACGTCGAGATTTCAATGCCACTGTCAGGTTTAGCAATTGGTTAAACCTGTAAATCCGAGATTTGACTGCACAGACAAAGAGACAGACAGAACCAATCACTTAAGCCAGCGCCATGGAAGGGGGAGGGGGAGAAATTACCACATTTTGGAGGACCCCCTCTGTACAAGTAAGTGTAATGAACCTAATTAGGCCATTCTCACCTAACAATTGCAACATTGTGTACACAACATGCATGGGGAGCCTCTAAGTCTCAGGAGTAATGTCCAACTTGTTGTGTCCATTGCCTGTGGCTGTTTACAGGCTGCCTGCAGCTGTATATAAGCTGCCTATCTCTGTGTAATTCCGGGCTAATTTTAGACTAATGATGCTACATGAAATGCCGCCAGGGTTCTGCACACAAGCATGCCATGCATGAGTGTGAGTTGATCCATGACTGCAGGACTAGCCAGAGAGTATGAGTCAGCAGGGTTCTGCCCACACTGGTCGGCAGTGGTCGGGTCTAACCACCACTCAGATATGTTTAACTCTATTACTGACCATGATACCAGGGTTCTGCCCACACTGGTCGGCAGTGGTTGGGTCTAACCACCACTGAGCTTGTTTGACCACCACTCAGCTAATGGTTAACTCTATTTACAGTATTTTTAATATAGGAGAAAGTCCATTTAGCTAAAAGAAGTGTCTTGGAGATTGAATTTTGAGCACCACTCAACGTCTCCTAGGCAGAACCCTGAGTCTACCCTTGGGCAGGAAAATCAAGTTAGTTACGCTGACTAGCTAAAGGTTTCTGCAACCATACACGTTTTCAGGCCTAAGCCCCTGTATACATGTATATAAATATTTGGTACATGTTACCATAGAGACAGATTTTTCTGAGCTTTATATCTCGCTGAACATAGACACACAAGCCATCATATTTAGGCCACACCCTCTACCCCATTCATGTACATGTATGTATAGGTTTGATCATGGCTGGCACGCTCTATTCGCCCTTCAGGCTCATAGAGCTTGCCACCCATGATCAAACCTATACATACATGTACATCTAGGATATTTGGATAGAAGCTGTTCGTGTTGACATTTGGGTATTTAGTAACGATGTGTACAAGTTATTCAGTGGTATTAAATGATGACTTATTAGGCCAGAACTATATGTGCTGCATAAACAGCATGTTTATTTAGTGAGTATACTTTAGTCCCCTTGTTAACCAACCGCAGCAATAATTAATGTTTGTCCTCACTGGTGCATGGAATCGATATGCGTGGGTGGATTGCCGTGGCAATGCAGGTCACTGCATACTTTGGTAGTACTCCCCACATTCCAATAGTTCTTGCACTTTACATGTGTTGGTGACCATTTATTGGCACAACTAACTCCCACAGTACTCTGGGAGTGTCTTGTGTATAGTATACCACTAGAAATTAGTAAATTGGTTTGCTGGTGTGTATTAGAATTGGGACAGGTACACTGTATGATTTCAAGGCTTTGTTAAGACTAGTTAAGAGTTTTGCATTATCTGGGATAGTAGTAGGAATAAATTTTACAAGTAGTTGTGCTCGCTTCGCTCGCACAACTACTTGTGTTTGTTGAACTCGCTCGCTGCGCTCGCTCTGTACAGATACAGATTAAACATGTAATCTGCATGTGATTTGTTGGTTTGTAGGGTACATTTTAGCTAGTAGTGTTGCTGGCAGACTGAAACGTGGAGACAGTGCTACAGAGAAGATTACAATCAACTGTAAAACAGTATAGGACTATAGCCTAGCTCTTCACAGCTATAGCCTAGTGTACATATCATGTAAGTGAATGGCACTGATTCTATTCTCAGCATGACTACTTGCATGTTCATAAATAATCACTGTAGTTCAAGGTCAGTAAATGTGCACACGACATTCTAACCAGAGGCAGTGACTCAGAGAGGAGAGACTACAAACAGCTGCTAGACCACACAGGCAAGCTGGCACCATATAGATACTATAGTATCTATGCTAGCACTGTAGCCTAGCTATACCACAGGCTACATGCAGGCGAACGGCACCGACTCCATCTAATGCACATCGACGTTGTTATCCTAGCATAGCAGTTATATCTCTGCTTGGCTTTCACTTACAGGACTATACCGCAACTAACCTTTGTAAAAAAAGTGCCTGGCATCGCCAGACAATGGCTTGTAGTCGCTAGAAAGAGTTAGCATCATCTCGCACTCAAATACAGACACGTGGTACTTTGACCTGTGACCGTCTGGTCACAGGTGAAAGTTCATCCGGGATGCGGCTTCCGTTTCCGTTTTTCACACGTACGCACGAACGAACGAACGAACGGACGAACGAACACACGGACACAACCAGGCGTAATAATAGATGGTGATCGGGATGGTGAAACATCTGGTTGCTCTTGCTCTCTGACTGGTGGAGATCATACTAGCTCCGCCTGCGTATGTGGGTGCGTGATCAATGGCGTAAGCGCTATGGCAGCGACATGAGTATATGTAGTGGGCTCACACTAAGGGAGGGCTCATACTCACGATTAGCTCATTATCAGGGGTGGGCTCATACTCTGTACATGTGTAGGCTGCGTATGTAAATGCGTGATCAATGGCGTAAGCGCTACGGCAGTGACATGAGTATATGTAGTGGGCTCACACTAAGGGTGGGCTCATACTCATAATTAGCTCATTATCAGGGGTGGGCTCATACTCTGTACATGTGTAGGCTGCGTATGTAAATGCATGATCAATGGCGTAAGCGCTACGGCAGCGACATGAGTATCTGTAGTGGGCTCACACTAAGGGAGGGCTCATACTCACGATTAGCTCATTATCAGGGGTGGGCTCATACTCTGTACATGTGTAGGCTGCGTATCTAGGTGCGTGCATGATCAATGGTGTAAGCGCTACGTCAGCGACATGAGTATACTTATAGTAGGCTCACACTAAGGGAGGGCCCATACTCATGATCAGCTCATTATCAGGGGTGGGTTCATACTCTGTACATGTGTAGGCTGCGTGCGTATGTAGGTGCGTGCATGATCAATGGTGTAAGTGCTACAGCAGTGACAAGAGTATACTTATAGTGGGCTCACACTAAGGGAGGGCTCATACTCATGATCAGCTCATTATCAGGGGTGGGCTCATACTCTGTACATGTGTAGGCTGCGTATGTAGGTGCATGCATGATCAATGGTGTAAGTGCTACAGCAGCGACATGAGTATACTTATAGTGGGCTCACACTATGGGAGGGCTCATACTCATGATTAGATCATTATCAGGGGTGGGCTCATACTCTGTACATGTGTAGGCTGCGTATGTAGGTGCGTGCATGATCAATGGTGTAAGTGCTACAGCAGCGACATGAGTATACTTATAGTGGGCTCACACTAAGGGTGGGCTCATACTCATGATCAGCTCATTATCAGGGGTGGGCTCATACGCTGTACATGTGTAGGCTCACACATATACTTAAAACCAAAGAGCTTGCCCATACATGCGAAGCCGCACAGTAATCGTGCTGTCACCTTGTATCTAGTCTGCTCGATATCGTACACCTTCTTCCACATTGGGTCTTCGGGTAGCAGCTTCATCCCCAGTCGGCAGAGGAACACTCCATTCTGTAGAGCTTCCTCTAGCTCCACTGCCGGAGGGAAAGTTTCACCAATCACTGACTCCAGCCATCTGGCAGGGGAGGGGAGGGGAGGGGAGGAGAGGAGATTGTAATGATCATGACATTACAGTTACTTGCTTGATTTCTCTGGACAAACATTGATTGACAGTGGTTCAAATTTAGCCTTACTCACAGCTTACAGTTCGATCATGTATACTTACTGTACAGAGAAAAATAGTGGAGAGTAAATGGCTGGTTATATATTACATGTATATAATACCAGGCAGGCAGATTTTTATTCCAGAGGGAGAGGAGGAGAGGGGGGGGGAGGAGAGAATGTATGAAATTTAATGGGCAGCATGGTCTCTAGGGGGAGTAGTCTTAGGGGAGGTACATAGCTGTTGACACCTACAATCACTGGAACAACTCATTAGCACACAGGGATGGCCTTCTTGTCCAGTTACTTGTTTAATTTCTTTGGACAAGGATTCGAATTTGGCCTACAGCTTACTGTACAAAGAAAAAAAGTGGAGAGTAAATAGCTGGTACATTACATGTATATCATACTGGTCAGGCAGATTTTATTCCAGAGGGAGAGGAGGAGAGGGGGGGAGGGGAGAATGTTTGAAATTTAATGGGTAGCATGGTCTCTAGGGGGAGTAGTCTTAGGGGAGTATGCAGGTACATAGCTGTTGACACCTACAATCACTGGAACAGCTCATTAGCACACAGGGATGGCCTTCTTGTCCAAACAACAAATCCTCACAGGAGTTACCTAGTGGTCAATGCTTCCACCACATGCACAACATCAACAGCTGTACTCAATTACACAGCAGCATAGGAATGTGAGGATAACTCTAGAGAATAACAACTCTCATGTACACTCATTGCAGTGTTAGAACCACTGAGAAAGAATATCAGCAGCACATGTACATATAGCGTATACTCAACTACAGTGTGGCACAGGAAAGCGAGAATAAACTTTAGAGAATAACAACTCGTATGTACACTCACTGCAGTAATAGCTAGAAACACTGAGAAAGAATATCAGCAGCACATGTACATATACAGTAGCTGTATACTCAACTACAGTGTGGCACAGGAATGTGAGGATAACTCTAGAGAATAACAACTCATATGTACACTCACTGCAGTGTTAGAAACACTGAGAAAGAATATCAGCAGCACATGTACACATATAGCTGTATACTCAACTACAGTGTGGCACAGGAATGCGAGAATAAACTTTAGATAATAACAACTCATATGTACACTCACTGCAGTGTTAGAAACACTGAGAAAGAATATCAGCAGCACATGTACACATATAGCTGTATACTCAACTACAGTGTGGCACAGGAATGCGAGAATAAACTTTAGAGAATAACAACTCGTGTACACTCACTGCAGTGATAGCACAGAGGGGGAATATCAGCAGCATATATAGCTGTACTCAATCACAGTATACATGTAGCTCGAGTCTTACAAATTGTGCTGCAACTACAGTGGAGCTCTCTGAAAGGACACCACTGAAATAAAGACACTCCTGTATTAACGACACTGTGTTGTGTCCCAAATACGCTTTCTTAATCCCTGAAATGAGGACACCCCTCCATACAGAACACTTACCAGGTCCCAAGGTGTCCACATTAGATAGGTTCCATGGACTGTATACTTATACAAGTACAATGGCCCAGATCTACTGCTGTTGTTACACAGGAATGCGAGGATAAACTTTAGAGAATAACAACCACTCTCTTGCAGTGATGGAACCACTGCAAGAGAATAATAACATCACCACGTAGCTCTACTCCAGCCTCGTTCCCAGGCTCCACCCCCCCAACACGGTGCGATAAAAGCTGCATGGTGGGTGGAGCCTGGGAGCGAGGCTAGCTCTACTCAGATACAGACCAACTCTGCTGCTATTGTCGTCACACAGAAAAGAATGTCACCACTTTTCTTTGGTACTTGCCAAATTTTCCCAATATATTGTACTCTGGTCTCTCAATGAAAGACAATACTAGGTGTCCCATGCCCATTGTTTTTCAATAGTTCATCATGAAACCACTGTGGAACAAAACACGCAAAATTTGACTGGAGTTATTCCGCATTGGCACTGGATTTGACCAGTAACCTTGGCAACGAGTTTAAATAGCCACTACACACGTTGTTTTGTATAACTGCACCCTCGGAATCACTGTCTTGTTTATTCAACCATACAACAGTAGTTTCACTCATGGGATTTTCCCCCACGCAGAAAGTGGAAGTAGTAATAGTCCCTTATTGCCGAGTGCAGCGAGGCCAATAATTGCGTGGGCTCAACAATCTCAGCTAGCATTTGTATATATGTCTATAAACTTTGTTCCACCCCCCCCCCCCCCCCCCCCTCCCCCGAGCTTCAGGGGCAAGGCACGTGTTCAAAATGGCGTCACTGGCTGTGTCTTGGTTGACGTCTTTGAAGTCGTGGCAGTCAAAGAGTCAGATGTCTGGACAAATTTGTCATGTAGTTTGATCAAGGGGGGTTTACTACAGCTGCCGGATTAGTAGAGTTTGTGTACCTGTACTGTAAGCTGTATGAGCACTGAGACGGACAACATGATTGCAAGATGCCAAAAGCCAGGGTTAGTAGATTTTGTGTAGCCGTACTGTAAGCCGTACTGTAAGCTGAGATATGAGCGCTGGAGACAGACGACATGATCGCAAGATGCCAAAAGCCAGGGTTAGTAGATTTTGTGTAGACATACTGTAAGCCGTACTGTAAGCTGAGATATGAGCGCTGGAGACAGATGACACGATCACAAGATGCCAACAGCCAGCATGCATTGTGGCTCTCTGCTCTTCCGTTTTCACCTTTGTAACGTTTGCTTCCCACGTAGACAGAGCAAGGGGCAGAATCTGCAAAGAGGCAGACTGCACTGTAATGACGAGTGCCTGACCAAATTTAGCCTTGCTCAAAAGCAACTGACTCTCTTCAAAGTTTTACAAAACCTGTTTTGAGAAATATTCGCTGTTGACACTTCCTTCTGGCTTGGGCAATATGGATTAGCCTCATCCTAGCAAGTGATCAGTGTAAGCTAGCTGTGTTACGCCAGGAGCATATTGCTGGCACTCATAAGCTGCTGGCTGGAACTATCTCGTGCCTATCCTTTACTCTAATCCTATCCCATTGATTCAGGATGAAGAAATGTACGTTCTCAGACCTTCGAATTTCTGTTAGAGATAGTACGTTAGCATCCAGGGTTTGGGTTAGGTTAGGGCTAGGGTTCACGTTAGCATCCACCTATGTTTAGGGTTTGGGTTAGGTTAGGGTTAGGGTTAGGGTTCACGTTAGCATCCACCTATTTTTAGGGTTTGGGTTAGGTTAGGGTTAGGGTTAGGGTTAGGGTTCAAATGTACATGCTAACATACACTCTCTATTGTGACCTTCGCCCCCAGTAGCAAAGCGGAGCCTGGGACTAAGGCCATATGGAGAGTGTGAAGAAGAAGTGTAGTGCATTAAGGCTGAATGATATTGGCTGTCACTGTAGGCTGCGTGGATGGTAGGGAATAAGGCTATATGGAGAATGTGCAGAAGAAGTGTAGTGCATTACGGCTGAATGATATTGGCTGTCACTGTAGGCTGCGTGGATGGTAGGGAATAAGGCTATATGGAGAATGTGCAGAAGAAGTGTAGTGCATTAAGGCTGAATGATATTGGCTGTCACTGTAGGCTGCGTGGATGGTAGCATAGCACGTTACTATGGCAGCTGTCTGTGTACTATGGAACACACACACACACACACAGGTTATCTATTATTGTTTTTTTTTTTGAAAAGCGTATCTGTGCCAAATTGGACACTATGTGCTTATACATTAGCCTCGAACCCAGCCGTCCTGGGTTCGAGGCTACTTATACATGTAGTGTATACAGTGTCATGTGTGCATAAAGTAAATTTGTGCATGAGTGCACGTGTTTGTGTGTGCACCAGATCCGGCCAGTGCAGTTCAATTAAAAACTTGGTGGGCAGAAAGGCATCACATACGTAGTTCATTCAAGGTTCAAGGTTCAAGGGACATGTGTATGCTTGCATAAGACAAATCAATCTCTTTGTTGCTACTGGAAACAGAGTGGCACTGTCACAATAATGCTGTAATAATTGACTATCATCATAACTTTCAGACCACTATAATAGTAACAGTCAACAGTCATTCACAAAATGGAATAGTCGTGGCTTCTTTTCTCCATTTAAGGACACTCCTCTAGATAAGGTCCCTCCATTGTGAAAGCTACATCCCTATAAAGGCAATCTTAAGGTAGTCTCGCGGGCCAGACTAACTTTTCGCTGCCTCCATGGGAAAAGTAAGTCTGGCCATCCGCTTATTCCATTCGGTGCAAGTGCGCCGGAATGCTGGCGCATTGTTCTTTTGCAATTAAACGCGTGACGTCACGTACAATGACAATCCGTTTCCGGTAGCGCGCTAGCTAGCTAGCTGCAGACTTCGCTGTTGACTGAGCGATTCGGGCTGGTTGTCTGAAACTAGCCTCTACCAGGCTTTGAAAAGAACGAGAGCAAGCCGTGTAAGACTGGTTCATGTTCGCCTGTGAAGTCACAATTAGCATTCAAACTACGTGACGTACAAATAATTGTAAATACCATGCACAAAAACGTGATAAGCGGATGACCAGACTAAACTTTTCCCACGGCAAAAAAAGTTGGTCTGGCCCGCGAGACTAATCATAAGGCTCCTGTCATATCAATAATGTGTAATGGACCTCTGTAATACAGCCACCCATTGCTACCATCCAACGGGAATGGCTACTAATATTCAAACATCTGTCAATTCTATCTCTGACGATACGATAATAGCCTCGTACCTCTTTAATGTACTTGGGTACGAAGCTATGACAGTAATAGGTATGTATGGAAGCAATATACTTGGTTCATTTCAAGACATACAGTGGAGCCTTCTTAAAGGAAACCCCTTAAAAATGGACACCTCTGTATTAAGGACACTTTGCTATAGCCCTGTAAATAAATTTACGCCTGAAATAAAGACACCTCTCTATACAGGAGACTTTACCAGGTACTTTGCAGGGATCATGTGACCATAATTGATGACTTTAGGGCAGAGTTACCATAGCAATTATGTACAACAAGTACATGTAGATGAATAAATACTCTGCAGGGATCATGTGACCATAATTGATGACTTTAGGGCAGAGTTACCATAGCAAATATGTACAACAAGTACATGTAGATGAATAAATACTTTTTTCCTTTGCCTCACTCCCACTTCTTCCTGATGAGGGGAGGAGGCTGGGGGCAAGTGAGTACAAGTGCTATAAACAGTAAACACAGCATCTAGCTACTGTGACAGCAGTTTTCATAAACTTTGTCACACAGCAAAACAGAAGCTGCAAAAATCACAGCTAGTGTAAATTAGTTTGGTTTAAGAAGTGACCCTACTACTCCCTTCAGAAGAGGACTTCAAAGCCTAATTAATCACTTGCCCACCATTAGTGCAGTGGGCTTTACTCTAAATATGTAGCTCAAAAGGTACAGAGGCTTGCAAGTTGGTTGTCCACAGGAGAAGGCAAATAGGCAGTGGCTCTCAAGTACTTAATTAGGTTAGGCTGTCAGAATCAAAGGCTAACAGTTTCTACTCTCAACTTTCCATTCCCTGTTGCACTGGACAATCAACTTGCAAACTAGTCACGTGCCCAGCCCGTAGCTCCTCCCCGTCACAGCGAGGGGAGGAGCGACGGGCTGGGTACGAGACTACTTGCAAACCTCTGTATGTAGTTAAAACTGCTGAGGAGGCTGGGGGCAAGAGAGTACAAGTGCTATAAACAGTAAACACAGCATCTAGCTACTGTGACAGCAGTTTTCATAAACCTTGTCACACTGCAAAACAGAAGCTGGCAAAATCACAGCTAGTGTAAATTAGTTTGGTTTAAGAAGTGACCCTACTACTCCCTTCAGAAGAGGACTTCAAAGCCTAATTAATCACACCCACCCATTAGTACAGTGGGCCTATCTCCAATAGCTGCTGTAGCTGATCCACTACAACTCTCATGGGAACATGACCTAGCAAATGCTGTATAGTGTTTGTGTGTGGGTGCTATCTCCTTGAATGGTGTGGCTAGTTCAGCTTTGATTTATAGTGAGGTAGCTTTGCATCACCTCCCCTATAAAGGCCACTTTGTTGGATCTGAAATTACAATGAAGCTCGGGAACATTTCAAATACAGAGCTAGAGTGTAAGAGCCGTGCTTCTTGGCTCTTATTTACATGTATAACAGCTATGCCTTTATTTCTGAGAAAGCACAATGGTTGATGGTTGGCAAGATGTAGGGATGCCATGGTAATCCGTGAAAGTTCTGTTGTGTCATTCCTACCTTGTTTGGTTACTTCTTTGCAATTCCATCCCTACATGCTCTTTCATTTTAATGGTTTATCTAAACTTTTTTATTACAACCACAGCTATGTCTTTATTTCTAAGAAAGCACAATTGTTTCTGAATTGCAGCCATTTGTAATATCTGAATGTCCTTTACCAGGAATGGGGGGCAATAAATGGAGAAAATACCTGAAAACATGCATGTTTTTGTGCTCTCATGTAAATTTAAACATGAAAGCACAAAAACATGAATGTTTCCATGTAAATTTCCCATTTAGTGCCTACTTTTACATCCCCATTACATCATAATGGGAAAGGGTCTATTGCAGCCATTTGTATTTGGTCTGGAGGTACTCTGATATGAACCCAGGTCTGACTACATGCAAAAACACTGATATGGCTGCATCCCTGTCAGTATGATGTAATGACTGCTAGAGTGACAGTGTACATACATATATGCCATATTGAGGGATTGTTTTTGCCGTCTATGTAGTAGAAAGCCGGTTAATTAGTGAGGACACAACAATTACCAATGTACTTATTAGTACTGAATTTCAGTATTGTAATAGGGAGTTTCTACCCACTGGGGCTTATCTGGAATTTATAAAAGTCCCAGTGGGATAAGAAGCACCAACACCTTACAGAAGCCAAAAATTGTATGAGCTTCATTGTACATAACTGCCTAATGAGTCTTAACTAATCTAGTTTTCAAACAATCTATGTGTTCACTGAACTTTGCAAAAGATGTTCTACAGCTTGTTACTATGTGGAGGTGTGTACGTACAAATGTTCAGTAAATGATTTACTCAAAGAGTTAGAACTTTAATAATACGAGAACATAATTGGTATGAAATTACAAACTGTAGGCTCCAATAAACTTACAAATTCAAACATTTAACCTCCTCTGCAAATTGGCATTTAAGTATATAACCTCTTTTCGTAAGTATAAGTATGTAGATAAATAGATTATGCCGTCATTTTGTACACATATACTGGCAACGCCATTTTTTTCCAGGGGCCATCCCCACATATGGAGTAACGGACAATACCCTGATCGTTACATTTTATGAAGATGAAGGGAAGCTAGTTCAAAGAAATCCATTCGCAAAATAAGTACGTGTATACTACACAACAATATTACGAAGGGAAGCTATGTCAAAGCAGTCTATTCACAAAGGAAGCACCCAGGATTGCATAACAATATGCATCTCTTTACACTACAGTGAACCCCTGGACACCTTCGGAACAAAGTAAAGTGTCCTGTTATACATTTGGGACATTACAAACTGTAATACAGAGGTGTCCTCAATTCTAAAGTCCAGAATAGAGGGGTTTCACTGTGCTACCACTATAGACTAAACATTAACATGTATAGCCGAAACTGCCAACAAATGACCTTTTAACTACCCACTCATGGAGCCATTATGAAATCACAAACTAATGGGCTCAAATATTTACGATGAAAGACAAAATTAAAACTGCACTTGGCTAAAGATCCTAATAGCAGAATTTGTAGCAACAAGAAACGACAGACGGTTAGATGTGCATGACATGTGCAATAAAAATAAATGTAACTTTCCAAAAAGGGTCAATTCAGAAGTTGCAAAAAAGTGTATATGAAGCAGGAGCTATAATGAGCGTTGATAAATAGATTGTTCATGGGCTCCTGCATATAGAGGTACACTGTACGTATATGCTCTTTTTAAAGCGAAATTTAGCTTCTGTGCAAAGTGGTCTTATTTTCTCAGACTCTAGCTATACATGCAGCAGCAAAGTGGACTTCATACGCATCTCCACGGAGAGGCCCCTTTACTCAACACCAACACATGACATTACTGCCTACAGCATTGCAGGTTAGCATATATTGAGCACATGGAAGAACTGTCAAAGGTATTGCAGATAGGCAGTTATTGAGCACACGAAATAACTGTCAAAAATACATGTATAGCAGATGGGCAGATATTGAGCACGTGCAAGCACTGTCAAAGGCATTGCAGATAGGCAGTTATTGAGCACACGAAATAACTGTCAAAAATATAGCAGATGGGCAGATATTGAGCACGTGCAAGAACTGTCAAAGGTATAGCAGATGAGTAAATATTGAGCATGGATGATAATCAACCGACACAGGTGACCAAGGTAAAATGACTCTAACTGTAAACACTGGCAGTGTAACTACAAAAATACCAGCTTGTTTTCCACCTACACAAGTACCTTGGGCAGTGAACTTTTTACAGTACATGCACAGTTACGGGCTCTATTATCTATGGTACATGTACGTAGATGTTTCCAACGCCCAATTAGCGCGATTTAACATGTTTGACTACAAGCATCCCTGTCAGCTGAACTCGTGTTCAATTGCAGTATACTGATGGATGCATACACTATGGGCCCATCTCTTACTTTTTAGCTTCCTCCAGTCGGCACAGGTACTCGTACGCCGTGTCTCTCTCAGTGTCCTTGTGCGAGACTTCACCATTCACAGCCATTTTCTCGATTGACTATACTAAACATTAAACTGCACTGATCGATGATCATCACACTAGCCACGCCTACGTTTGCATGTTCGCGCACTACTCCGTTCACGTTCGCATTCTTGTGTGCTATTACGTAATAGCCTCAGGCTCACGTATGTACGGGTTTTCCCCATGAATAAGCGCCCACGTGGACTCTACTATCTGTGGCATAACGATATAACACACTCGACAGGTAAGATGATCTGACGGATAGTAAACCATACGTGTAGCTACAGAGTGAGTGGGCTAACCCTAGCTGAATTTGCATATACCCCTCATTAAATTTTAGGGCAACAATATTACATTGTGCAGAATTTTATTGTCTCGCAAACCAGCCTCACTCCTCAACCAAGAGTAGTGAGGCAGGCACACGAGACTACAATGTAGAAGGGAAATATTTCCAGTCATTGGGGTAGGTCCCCGTCTCCTTTTTAATTTACAAGGAACTACATCATTATAATAGAATAAACTTGGGCGATAGAGAAGAGAAATGTCATTGATTGTTAACAGTATAGCTACAACTCGCACTCAGGCATATCCATACAGAAACTTAAAGTTTCCCATGTGTTCATAATGTAAACGGATGAATGAAGGGGGTATTTACAGTCCAAATGGTACTTAATAGCAATTCACAATGAAGTGCATGACACACAACTCACACACACACACACACACACACACACATCTAAAGCCCATTAGTGTAGTTGGCTTCTCTGCAAACTTGCCAAGACGTTAACTCTAGGATGTGTTCCTTTATAAAGTAATGTATAAGGTTGAGGGGTACTTATATTATAATTTATTGCATGAGTGCAATTTGCAGGAGTAATATATATGCGAAGTGCATACATGAGCATCTTACAAACTACTCCTGATTATAATGCACAACTGCATGTGAATCTATGCTATAAATGTACTGCTACTGAATAATAAGGACTGAAAGAATTAAGTATGTAACTACGTAGTTGACAATGTTCAGCACATGACTGTATCGTGCATGTTATACAGCCATAACATATGTACTCCATATTAATACATAGCTACATATCATGTGGCAAATTTATGTGCGTCCACAATGTATGAAATTGTGCACTGGGAAAAATGGTTAGATATAATTGTTATCAGATTCTACGTACATCAACTTAAGTATTACTATCTGTAGTTGCATAATGATTATGTAATCTTCAAAAGAGTATATATACTCACGGTAGTAATTAGCATTGAAGTGCATGACACACAACTTACACAACACACACACATACACACACACACACACACACACATACACACACACACACACACACACACACACACCACACAATGCAGTAGATTGAATACAGTCACGATATAAAAACAATAAGTGGTGCCACTCACAGCCAGTGGAGCAACTAACTTTGAAGAACAAAAACCTGAAAATATATCCAGTTATGCACACAACACAAATTTTGCCTCATGCTTCTCATTGGGAGCCTTCATGCATCGCCCTGACAGGTACGTAGCTACCACCTGGATGTCTTCAAGCTGGTTGGGATCAACCGTCTTGGGATTGTTCGACAAGATCAGCAAATCGGCAATCTTGCCCACTTCCAAGCTCCCAAGCTTGTGGTCCAGTTTCAGCTGCCACGCTGCATTGATCGTGTAGGCCTTGATGGCATCGTCGATGGAGACACAAAAATCTGGGCCGAGCGGCTCACTGTCTTTCTCTTTCGGTTTCCTGGTGACGGCAGTTTTGATGCAGCGAAGAGGGGACACGGGAGAGCATGGAGTGTCCTGGTGTAGTGTCCAGCGAATGCCGTGCTTTGTAGCCAGGGCCACGGGTGTGAAGCGTGTCGCACGTTCCTCTCCCAGTATCTCATCACGCAACACCGTGCCATAGTAGTAGATGTGATCAGAGTAGAAGGTTGCGGTGACTCCTAGTTCGGCTGCACGACCAAGCTGGTCATCGGTGACCAAACCAAGATGCTCCATTCGGTAGCGATGGTCGTCCGGACAGGAAGTCCTGAGGACTTTGTCGTACGCTTCCAGGGCTTGATCGATGGCCCTCTCACCGTGTGAGTGAATGGCGATCAGCCAGCTCCCATCTTTGTGAAACGGCTCAATAGCTGCAGCCAGGTCGTCTGCGTTCTTCCAAACAAGTGCTCCGCAGGGGTGTTCTTCTCGAGGGAAGCCGAGTCTCCGAGTCAACTCGTTGTCCAGATACGGTTCCTTGACGGCCATAGTTCCGGCATACGGCGACCCATCTGCAAAGAACTTTATTCCGGCATACCAGAGCTTCGGATTACGATACCCGGGAGCTGGCTTCTCCTTGGAGTCATGGAGAACGTAAAGACCGAGGCGTACGGGACACTCCTCCTTGGTGGTGACTGTCTGCAGAAGCTCGTTGATCCCGGGAACCATAGCCTGAGCCATCTCTGTTACAGTCGTGAATCCCTGGCTGGAGTACGTCTTGAGAGATTTGAGAAGCGCTTCGCAGGTCTCCTGCGGGGTGGGAACAGGCTCGACTTTGGAAATGATGGCCAAGATTCCCGGTGCCTCCCTCACGAGGCCAGTCAGGCGACCCTTCGAGTCGTGGTCAAAGAAACCGCCGGGAGGGTTGGGTGTGCTGTCGTCGACACCTGCCGCTTCGAACGCCTTGTGATTCACCCAGGCGCAGTGTCCGTTCTGAGCCACGACTACCACCGGATAATCGGTCGTATATTCATCAAGTTTGTCGGCACTCAACAGAGGTAGGTCACGAACAAGGATAGGGTCCCAGCCCCAGAAGAGGAGCCACGGGGTTTCCGGAACAGCCTCCGCCAAAACTTCGTCCATGACCTTCTTCACGTCCGCATACGAGTGGCAGGTGGATCCGGTCACGTCGTGATACCTCTCGGAGGTGGTGTCGGCGTTGATGATGGCGTGAGAGTGCGGCTCGATGAAGCCGGGTAGCAGCGTCTGGTCGTTCTGGAGAAAAACCACCTCGGTGTTTGGGCCGAGCAGCTTAAAGACGTCGCTCGCTTTCCCCACGGCGCTGATCCTCCCGCCCTGAACGGCGAGCGCTTCGGGCGTGGGATTCGACTCGTCGATGGTCAAGATCGTTCCTCCGAGAAAGATGAGGTCCGCGCCGTCATTGCCGTCGCTCTCCGCTTCTAGAAGGCTGTCGTCAGGAACTTGCTCCAACTGCAGCTCTTGATCTGAGCCGCCAGCCGCAGACTCGGACTTCTTCCGTGCCAGCTGCTGTCCCATGTTCTCCGAGCTCTCTCTTACCTCCCTTCCCACGAAACCGAAGAATCATGTGATTAGCGTTAACCTAGCCCCTCCCACTTCGGCCTGCGCGCAAGTCTCAACCATGTACCAGCCTAGCCTCGAACCCAGGCCTTCCACGCAGATTTTTTCGCAGCCGTGGCAAAAATCGCGCACGGCTGCGAAAAAATCTGCGTGGAAGGCCTGGGTTCGAGGCTAGTACCAGCCCACTTTATTTCCGCAGCGCCGATCGCTAATTAGTATCGTGCCGATACTGAAAGCGATCGGCGCTGAGGATCAAAGTGGGCTGGCTCGCGAGACTACGGATCCCGCACGACATAGCGACGTCATGCGATATGCAGTCGACTTTGTACATGAAGCCAATTTAATTAACTTCAAGTTGCTTGGGGATAACAAGAGTGCATATTAAAGGTTCCCCGTCCATGCCCATGGGAATATGTACATGTGACTGATAAACCATACTTACAGTGCAGGGTTTGATGCACTACCAAATTAGAAGCTTCATGAAGTCTCTAATACCTTCGGTTTGCTGATGTAAACTGCTATCATGGCTGTACATGTATATGTATTAAATCGCTTGAAGTGCATATGCATATGCGCGCGCGTACCAGCACGTGAGTCAGTCTGGGACTGATACACTGGTTCCAGGCACCAGTCTGGGACTGGGACAATATGGGTCTGGAGGCTGGACTCCCAACCCAAAAACTGCATGCAGACATCAGTGCTCGATATACCAATGCACAATCACACACTAATAACAATACAGTCAGCTGTGATAAGACAATACTATTTATACAAACTCTGTTGTACAAAGACATGTAGATATTTGCGTAGTAGTAAGTGCATACTGTTTCAATAGTGAGAGCAGGCCAATGTGCTATAAAGTGATGATATGCAAAGCTCGAATCAAAAACAGGGACTACTTGGTGTGAAGAGTGGATTCGTTCAATAATAATAATAATCAAATAGTTAAATTTTCTTTACTTTTTCGGGCGTTATTACTAATCACAAAGTAATGGATGGGGCTTGAGATGAAAGGGGGACCAGGAAGTGAATTCTAGCTGCTAGACACTCGGCACTAGCTTCCGACTGAGATTCGGTCGCAAGTCTGGAGACCCAGTGCCTGTCGTTCGCAGATTGGACAACAGCCGTTCCGATAGAAGAGGACTTGTTCTTCGACGCAGGATTCAGCTGGCGGACAGATCATTCTGTCGGTGCATCTCCAGATGGTGTTCTGTGTGTGTGTGTGTGTGTGTGTGTGTGTGTGTGTGTGTGTGTGTGTGTGTGTGTGTGTGTGTGTGTGTGTGTGTGTGTGCGTGCGTGCGTGCGTGCGTGCGTGCGTGCGTGCGTGCGTGCGTGCGTGCGTGCGTGCGTGCGTGCGTGCGTGCGTGTGTGTGTGTGTGTGTGTGTGTGTGTGTTTATTTATGTAAGCATGTGTGTGCATGAGAGAGAGAGAGACAGAAAGAGGATTACAGGTCACTTTCTTGTGCAATACACAAGCAACACATTGCAGGCCTTAGAGGAATCATATACACTACTTATTACTGCCCGTCATCAACCAACTATTAGCACTAAAAAGAGAAAAAACTCTCTCGTACTATTCGCTGGAAAGAGCAAGCACCGTCTCGTATTATTCACTGGAAAGAGCAAACATCATCTCGTACTACTCGCTGGAAAGAGCAAGCACCGTCTCGTATTATTTGCTGGAAAGAACAAGCGTCAACTCCCACTACTCACCGGAAAGAGCACTCATCATCTCAATCTCGTACTTTTCTACTTCAGTTTCATCCTGACAAGCTTTTACATACACAGGTCATAGGTCACAGTACATGTCATAGGTCACAGTACACAGGTCATAGGTCACAGTACATGTCATAGGTCACAGTACACAGGTCACAGGTCACAGTACACGTACGTCCGGGAGTGAGTGCATTGCATACAGCTTCCATTTTAGTCAGTTACTGATTGAAGTAATACTATGTCAAGGTGAAGAAAATCCCAGGTGGTCATAAAAAGGACGGCACCCGTTACTGCGGAGTCGTTTGCACAAAGAACGTCATGCATAAGAAGATGAGTCACTCCATACGCAACCCGACCGTCTTGCTTCTCAAGTGCGCCTTCGAATTCCAGCGACGAGAAAAGCAATTCTTGTCCTTCGACACTCGTCAGTTGCTGAAAGTGAGCCCACTACCCAGTTAGAGCACGTTTATCGCGTTATGGAGATGGGGGGAGAGGCCTAATGAGAAAGTTATTACAGTTGGAATTTGCTGGGTCCTACTGGCAAATGCTACTAGCGGGTTTAGTGGCTATATAAAGCTTGCCTACTGCTCCTCTGCCAAGGGGCTCCAGTAGCTCAGTGGTAAGAGCATCTGACTATTATTAACTCATTGCACGCCGTAATTACGTCACGCGCATGATGCTCCACGCCACAGTTTCTACAAAAATGGCGTACTAAAAGTTTTAGTACAGCGTATGGCTATTTTT
>CBDBCZ010000017.1:1070000-1085000 GCA_965203295.1 Nitrospirales bacterium
AATATGCTTTCGTTATTGGGGCGAGCCTGAGCGAGCCCCAAACTTAGCGACTTGGCTGCGCATAATCTGTCTGTATTATTATTATTATTATTATCGATATCGATATCGTGGTACGTACGTCTTACCGAATGTAAGTGAATGTAAAGTCTAATTTAGCGAAATGCGTAGCCTAGGCGACGTTAAATTGACTTGACCACGTGAATACTTCAGTTTTGGAATTTCTTCGAAGTTTTGAAACTTCTACATGTGCAAGCTAGCGTTTTTGATACAACTGTCAGCATGGATACTTCGTCAGCTCCAGAAGTGCTTCAGGACAGAGAGGAGAGATCGCAACAATGTACGAATACAGCGAGAAAGGAGAGGCTTTGAAGACGGTGAGAGGGACCGCCGTCCTTCCGAGACAGCCGAACCAAAAGGATATTGCCTCTTTTGTCACTAGCTTGCCATGACTGTACCCAGTGAGCTTGTCATAGTTATAAGCTATCCAGTTCCTTTTTGACTGCCATGCTTGTGATAATATCCATCATGCTTAGCTAGTGTGCTGTAGTGCAGGCACTACACTCTGATGCTCCTGCTCTGCTTAACGCTTCAAGGGGGCGATGGACCTCATCACTGAGCAGAGACCATAGAACATACTGACAGGAATGCACTCTGGAGCGTTCTCCACATTCTTGTACACTTTCATTTCTCAAGTTACTTAAATTATCCCTCATTGTCATCACGTTTTCTACTGCACGCTATATGTTTCGCGAAGGCTCGCCCCACTATGCCCTGCATATCACTAGTAGAAATTTACCCCTGAAATGAGGACAGTACTTCATCAGGTCTCAAAGGTGTCCACAATAGAGGGGTCCCACTGTATACTATATGACTACAGGGTGTATATATATATACATGTGCAGGATATACGTTGGGGGTCAGAAAGATATTCAATATGGGGCCACACCCCCTAGGGGAGTCTTAGGGCATGGTACCCAGGTCATTTGTCACCCTTCCAATTTTCAGAGGGGGGAGGGGAGGGGAGGGGAAGGTAGGGGGGGAAGGGAAGGGAAGGGAGGAGAGGGTAGGGGAGGGGAAGGAGGAGGGGAGGGGAGGGTAGGGGGGGAAGGGAGGGGAAGGGAGGAGAGGGGAGGGGGGGGGGAAGGTAGGGGGGGAAGGGAGGGGAAGGGAGGAGAGGGGAGGGGGGGGGAAGAGCCTGGGAATGAGGCTCTAGAACGAACCAAAGCCCGTCTTTCAAACATGTAACAGCATAATTCGATCGCTTACTACTCCCTGCACACAATGTGAAATTGAAAACATGCTTTTCTGCTCTGTAATGACTCACATTGCAAGAGCAGTTTCTACACCTGTTGGCGCCTTCCAACCTCGACCGACCATCGAGAATGATCTCACCACGTCTGACACAAGCACCTGGGTTAAAAAAATGGTAATCTGTAGTTTGAAATTACCGTGGTTACCAGCGAGTCTGTTCCTTTCATTAAAGCATTAATTATAATTAATTAAAATCAGTAGTCGCACCTGTGCAGATAGTATCAGTATCCGTGCACAAACACGCGAATGATCCCGGAGAATTGAGGCAGACGGATCGAGGAATGCAGTTATGGATGTCTGAGTCGCATTCATCCACATCTGTGTGTGTGTGTGTGTGCGTGCGTGTGTGTGCGTGTGTGTGTGTGTGTGTGTGTGTGTGTGTGTGTGTGTGTGTGTGTGTGTGTGTGTGTGTGTGTGTGTGTGTGTGTGTGTGTGTGTGTGTAGACATTCCAGAATAACAGCCACATCAAACTAACATTCTTCTTGGATCACTTCCAGCTACACACAATAGACTCTTTACCATTATGATGTAATGGAGGGTAAAAGAAGGCACTAAATGGAGGAAAACTACATGTGCTCTCACGTTTAAAATTTACATGAAAGCACAAAAACATGCACATTTTCATGTGTTTTCATGTAAAATTTCCATTTTCAGCCTACTTTTACCCCCCCCCCCCACTACATCATAATGGTAAAGGGTCTTGACTATTAATAGCCACAAAATGAAGTCTCCTCAATGTACCTTCGCAGTGGGTGCCGTTTCCCTGGTAGCCACTCTGACACCGGCAGAAGAACCCGCCCACGGTGTTAATGCACTCGGCCACGGGGTGGGTACAGCCATGGGTACCTTCCAGACACTCGTCTACGTCTAGCTCGCATCGGCTGGGGGGAGGGAGGGGGGAGGGGGGGAAACAGGGTCAACATCACTAGCGGTTACGTACGTCATAAGTTATACCGTAGATCGGAAAATATTCGCCGTTAATTTTTTTTCGCCGGTTGCGTTAACAGCGAAAATAAAACGTGCGAAAAAATTTCTATGCGTATAACGCGCGCTCAGTTTTTCGCCGCGCGTCGAAAATTAAACACGCGAATATTTCTTCCGCGAAAAAAAATACATGCGAAAATTTCCCGATCTATGGTAGTTTACCAGTGGAACCTCTTTTAATCAACCTTTGATCATACTGTGACGTAATTACACTGCTGAAACAAATGAAGTCTCTGATAAAATATAGAGAACACGGCCGTCTTTTGAGTCGGTCCGTACCCACGTGTATTGACATCAGTTAATCACTTGAGTGTTGGACGCCAGGCCATCCCTTTGTTTCACCTTCGTGCAACCGAGGCTGGGAATGGCCTATGCTTCATGAGTGGCACAAACGGGCTGAGCTAAAGAAGTGTAGATTCGCTACCTTCCCTTGATAACTGAAAACTACAACTGTACTCTTTCGCTCTCTATATCGCCTTTTTACCACCTTGCGCACATGACTTTAGATACCAGGCCCTGTGGCTTTCCTTCATGTAACTTTAAAAAGGGAGTGAGCCTGGGAACCAGGCTATAACGAGGCTAACTGGAATATAAATGAAGCTTAGCCTCCCTACCTCCCAACCCTTTATTGCACCATGCAATACAGCTTTCAGCCTGTGGGGTGGAGCCTGGGAACGAGGCTACAAAACGTTTCCCAGGTCATGCAGTTGGTATACACTTTACCTTCCTGAGTAGCCCGGGAGACAAGCGCAAGTATCTGGAGCGGTGCAATTTCCACCATGTAGACAGGGAGGATCGCAGATTGCTGGAGGGGAGGGGAGGGGAGGGGAGGGGAGGGGAGGGGAGGAGAGGGGAGGGGAGGAGAGGGGAGGGGAGGGGAGGGGAGGAGAGGAGGGGAGGGGAAGGGGAGGAGAAGAGGGGAGGGGAGGGGAGGGGAGGAGAGGAGGGGAGGGGAGGGGAGGAGGGGAGGGGAAAGGGAGGAGAAGAGGGGAGGGGAGGGGAGGAGGGGGGAGGGGAGAAAAGTGAACAGTGCTATCCTTGCTGTTTTACCAAAATATCCGAATGTCAACTATCGAGTGGTAAAACTAGAGCAGAAAACGAATAGCCATACAATTCACAAGGGCTCACTGCTTTATGAAGCAACGTCATAGTGCAAGCAAATGCAAATCCAATTTACAAAACCATGTAAATTAGTCACGTGCTCAATAATACGCTATTTCCAGAAACTCACGCTGGCACTCCCCACTGTCATCCATGATGAAATCCTCCGTACAGTTGCAGTCGTAGCTGCCTTCGTTGTTCACGCAGATGCTATTGTCCGGACAGCTGTCAGATCCCTCGCTACACTCGTCCCTATCTGGAGGAAAAACATAACATCGCCATTAGATACTGACGGGTATTTAATTTGGAGATTCTTATGCGATTTTGCCACATCGGCAAATTCGAATTTCCTCACTATATGGCATATTCAGAACACTGTATCAGTTTAGGGTGGTGGGGGGTCGGACAAGCTGCGCACACATGTACATGATCCAGGCTAAGTTTGGGTGTAGCACGTTTATCGTGTTTAGGAGATGGGGGGAGAGGCCTAATGAGAGAATATTTACAGTTGGAATAGGCTGGGTCCTACTGGCAAGTGCTACTTGGTTTAGTGGCATTATAAAGCTTGCTTACTGCTCCTCTGCCAAGTGGCTCCATTAGCTCAATTGGTAAGAGCATCTGACTAGTATTCAGAAGGTCGTGGGTTCAATCCCCAGCTGGGTCATCATCTCTTGAAGAGTTTGCAATGTAGGTAATTCAATTCCGTGTTCTTCAGCGTTAAGCCACTATATTATGTTGACATTAAACACAGAATAAGAGAGGTAGTGCTGCATCGATTAGTGTACCAGTGCTGGCTTGTACACGTGACTTTATCCCACCCACCACCAAGCATCAGTTACAGCTACTCACCTGCACACATCAATGCCCCGTTGGAGTCGAGGATGAAGCGATAGCCCAGGTTGCATTCACACTCGAAGGAGCCCTCTGTGTTGAGACACTTTGAGTTGGCAGGACAGTTGTTACCTCCTTGTTGCTGGCCTAGTGAACACTCATCGCGGTCTAGTGGGGAGGGGAGGGAGGAGGGACACACACACACACTCACCTGGCAGTAACAGACTTGTCCGCTCTCCGGGGAGCGAAACATCCCGTGCCCGACAGTCTGTCCACCTATGATACAGCTCCGCCCTTCTTCCCCCGGGACGGGACTGGTGGGATTAGCGGTCGGGAAGACTCCGTTCACCTCCAAGTCATCCACTCGTTGCTGGGATAAAAAAAACGAAGCAGGAAGCAATTAATAACCCGATAGTAGCCTTAATTTTGGCAACATTAATAGTATGCTTAAAAAATGTGCGTGTGGTGATACCATATGGCACCAAATTTTCGAGGCACATAATTTTCGTGGTTTGGTAATACATTTTGCGGAAATAATTTTTGCGGAACAAGGACGCTTCGTACATATACACGCGTATACAACAAAACATTTCGGTAGTAAAAACAAGTGTCCTGCTCAGTAATTGCGATATAAATACTTGTGTTTAAAGGATTAAGAGGGGTATTACTATAGGGGTGGGGTACAATGGGACCCCTCTGAAAGGACACACCCCTGAAATAAGGGCACCTCTGTATTAACTATTAAGGACACTTTGCTATGCTGGATCCCTAAGGAATACGCTTTTTTTCAAAAATTGGTTAACAAGAAACCAGCCAGGCATGGATACCCAAACCTCAGCTCCAGAAACAGGATAGGCCAAGCAAGGACAATCTGTATGTAGCCCTTCCAATGACGAGCTCACCCCTGAAATAAGTGCACCTCTGTATTAACTATTAAGGACACTTTGCTATGTCCCGAATACGCTTTTTTTCAAAAATTGGTTAACAAGAAACCAGCCAGGCATGGATACCCAAACCTCAGCTCCAGAAACAGGATAGGCCAAGCAAGGACAATATGGTAGCCCTTCCACTGACGAGCTCACCTGTAGTGCATCGATTTCTTCCCGAAGGTCATACACCTTCTCAACCAGGGAGAGAAACTGGCCAGGGGAGGGACAAGCTAGGGAGGGGAGGGGAGGGGAGGGGAGGGGAGGGGAGGGGAGGGAGATTGAGGTGAGGGAGGGAAAGGGAGGGGAGGGGGATGAGAGCATAAGATTAATGACACATGCCTTCAAACATGAGTGTCTTCTCAATCAGTTTTAAGACTAGCCATAATCAAACAAACTAATGTTTAGGCAGCTAGCTTACCGTCATCTGCAATGGGACACTGCTGTTGGATTCCTCCTCGACCAAACTGGAAGCCAATGTTCTGTAGATACACCTGTGTGTGTGTGTGTGTGTGTGTGTGTGTGTGTGTGTGTGTGTGTGTGCGTGTGTGTGTGTGTGTGTGTGTGTGTGTGTGTGTGTGTGTATGTGTGTGTGATGTGTGTAAGTCAGAATAATTTTATGAGCTTCAATGACAGTAAATTAATCCACAAAGTGACTAATTCAATGTGTTGTCCAATTCTTTACTTCAGCTTAATTAGCACTAAATAGATAATTCAGTCAGACCCAATAGATACCATACAAAAGATGTGCATACAGTACTACATAGGTAGGAATAAGTCACACTTCCTAGGGGGGCCAATATTCGTCCCCCCTCGCCCCCCCCCCCACAACCTTGAAAGTGGTTGCCAATGCTTCTTTTGTAGTATGTATGGTTAATTAACAGAGTGTAATAAATGCACAATACAACACAACACAATAACTTTTCTTGAAAATGCACCAGAAGATGGCATCCATGCTGGTACGCCATTTTGTACACGTGGCTGCTCCCCCCGGCCCCTGAGGCCCGGGGAAAGCATGACGGATGCAATAGACCCTTTACCATTATGATGTAATGGGGGGTAACAGTAAAATGCATGAAAACATGTATGAAAATGAAATGCATGAAAACATGCATGTTTTTGTGCTTTCATGTAAATGTTAAACATGAAAGCACAAAAACGTGCATGTTTCCATGCAACTTGCCTACTTTTTATTTCCCATTACATCATAATGGTAAAGGGTCTATTATTAAAATATGCAATTCACCTTCAAACCTGAAAACACAATAATTTACTATGCAAGTATAACCGGTCCTACAGCACTACAAATACATACATAAAGCCCAGTGGTGAACTATGGTCCTACGATACTACAAATACTCACATAAAGCCCAGTGGTGAACTATGGTCCTACAGTACTGCAAATACTCACATAAAGCCCAGTGGTGAAACCAGAGTGTTCTCTAAGGGCACTGTCCACCACAGTGAGCATCACGTTGGAAGAGTCATTAGCGCAGTAATCGGGCAGGGGCACGAGGCGGGAGTAGATTTCGACGCAGTTGACGTACAGCTTCATCAGGTTGCCGCTGAGAGATGCAGCATAGCGTCTCCAGCGACCACCGTGGAGACGAGTGCGGAAAGCTTCTGAGTGTGGTAGGCCTCGATGTCTGGGGGAGGGGAGGGGAGGGAGGGGAGGGGAGGGAAGGGGAGGGGAGGGGAGAATTTTATGTAAAGGCTTATAATTTGCATGTCAGCATATATACACGCACATTGCATACTCTTTGAGATGATATGCTTCCAGAGGGTGTAAAGAAAAAACCCCGCAAAAAACACAGGCCTAGTTGGGGATCAAACCCAGAACCCAGGACCTAGTCAGAATGCTCTTAACGCTGAAGATGTTTGAGTTCCTTTTATACAGCACCATATTATGTATGATTTTAAAACTCCGAACCCCGAAACTCGATAATTGTTTACTGAGAATGCAGCTAAGGTATAGCAAAATACAGTGTCCTTATTATTCAAGGAATCCCATATTTAGAGCCGTCCTTGATATTAACTGCTGCATATACACACACATACACACATACACACACACATACACACACACACACACACACACACACACACACACACACACACACACACACACACACACACACAAATTAACACACAGAAATTTACTCACTTATAAAACACAATAATCTCGTCAGTGACACCGTTCATTGTTATACCAAATATAGGCAATTTAGAAGCCGCCATGTTGGCATACGAGAGCTCCAGCAGAGGCCCAGCTGATTGGCTGTCCCGAAAGTAAACGGACCAATACAGAGTGAGCTCGTTGGTGGCACAAGAAGCCGCCCTGATGCTGTCCGAAAGACCCTTCTCTGAAATATGGAACCCGTGAGCGGTGAATTCGTAGGCGGGGGAAGTTTCGTCTGCCCCCCTCACAAAGGGGGCCTGGATCAGAGTATTGGCGATGTCAGAGTGGTTACTGAGAACCTCTTGGAAGACGTCTATGTTTAAGAGGGAGGGAGCATTCTGGACGCTGCAGAATGAGGGGTCTGTGTGTGTGTGTGTGTGTGTGTACGAGTGTGTGTGTGTGTGTGTGTGTGTGTGTGTGAGTGTGTGTGTGTGTGTGTGTGTAATTTGATATACAGTGGAATCCCTCTTAAAGGACACCCCTGAAATAAGGACACCTCTGTATTAGGGACACTTTGCTGTGTCACAAATATGCTTTCTCAATGTAAATTATCCCTGAAATAAGGACATCTCTCTATACAGGACATGTTCCCAAGTTTTCCACATTAGAGGGGTGAACTGTTACTATATATAATTCAAGGCATACAGCTTTTACAAATTTTCCAGCTGATACAGAGGTTTGCAGGTCTCTTGACAGTTGTCCAGTGCAGTAGGTAAATGAAGTTGACTGTGTAAACTGTTAGCCTTTGATTCTGACAGCCTAACCTAATTAAGTACGCCTACTTGCCTTTCCTGTGGACAACCAACTCTATACCAACATTACCAACCATAAGAAACAGCCTAAAGAAGCAGAAAAGCCTGTACAAAGTATTAGTGCCTAGTATTAAACCCCCCATATAAATTCATATGGGCTTATGGGAGCTCATGACGCATATATGTGTCATTGGTTGGTAAAGAGTTAACTAAAACAGAAACTAAACCCTAAAACTGAATTTAATTATGTGAACCCATACTAAAACAGCACTACTACCCACAGCATTGAAAATTCTCATTCAGACTCAGAGCAAAATGTAATGAATTCAATTTCAAGCTGCTCTTGTACTATGGACTGAGCAAAAGTTAAAAACTTAAAAATCAAATTCTGATATCAATTAAACCCCAAGTAGCCACCAATCTGACCCAGGAAGCAATTCAGGTGCTCTCTACCCCCCTACCTCAATAGTGTGTCAGACACAGAAAAAAGGAAAAGAAAAAAAAACAGCCCACCACAGGAGAAGAGCTGAATACCCCACTTCCTGGGCCTAAATAGCACTGGAAGGGGTTTGTCTTGAATCAGACCCAAGGGCAAACACCAGAGCACATGAGGTACATGTACTCTAAGATGTGCACCTCAAAAGTGAGTCAGATACAAAAACAGCCCACCACAGGAGAAGAGCTGAATACCCCACTTCCTGGGCCTAAATAGCACTGAAAGGGGTTTGTCTTGAATCAAATCCAAGGGCAAACACCAGAGCACATGAGGTAGTCAATAGCAACCAAAATGCTAGCATGCATGTGTCTCTCCTCACAGCCACAGACAGGGCTGAGTGCCTCATGGCTTCCCCCCATGCCCACAGGCCACTGCAAAGACTGTGTGTGGGTGGGCATGGGTCCAGTGGTTGGAGTAAAGCTCTGGAGACTCAACCTCAGAGACATGTAAAAAGCCATGTGACCAATGACATGAAAATCTCTTCAATAGCTCTAACCAGTTCCAAAGCCACTCATATGCATATGATTGGTGGTATTGATAACTGTATTAATTAAAACACTTTAGACACCTTATATTTAGTGGTATATGACAACTGTATTAATTAAAACACTTTGGACACCTATATATAATAAATATAAAGCCACCAATATGCATATATTTAGTGGTACATGACAACTGTATAAATTAAACACTTTGGGCACCTATAATAAATATATTTAGTACAAAATTATGCTGATAACAATAATAATGAGTCTCTAGAAAGCCTGGCAGTTTTTAAAAGAAGTATAAGAAAAGTGACTTGGTACATGCACTCGCACTTGATCATAAGAAACCAGAGACATACATTACTAAATAAAACACTCTCTCATTCTTGAAACACACCTTTAATGGGCAATGAACAGTTACTGGAAACTTCCGAGTCTCCGCAGGGAAGAGTTCTCTCTATACGAGATACCTCGAATAGAAAGGACATTTCCACACATGCATTTTTTGAATAGCGAATGTACTCCCACCCACACATGTAGACCATCTCGGGAATGAACCCCACCTGTGTGTCTTCCTCCGAGCCGAGGAGCTAATAAGGTGAATTATCCTATCGCAACAGCTGATCCCAGCACGCTAGAATTACGTATCAAGACACAAGACACCTTTTGGCAAGAAATGTGAAATGTGAATACACCCCAACCTGCATGACATTGTACATGTACACCATGTCCAGTGTACACACACACACACACACACACAATAGCAGGGCCATAACTGGCAAAACAATTTACTCCGAAAACAAAACACATGTACTTCTGTACTGGGAAGCTAGGTCAAACACAACAACATTATAACATTGCAACTGCTCCCCCCCCCCCACACACACACACCCCTTTCCTCATCCCCCCACACACACCCTTTCTCATCCTCCCCCACACACACCCTTTCCTCACCCCCCCCCCCCATTGATCCCTCACCTCCTCCTCCTGTGACCTTCATGTAATCTTTATGTAAGCAAGCATAACTGCAAACACATACACAAGTAGCCTTCCTTTCTGTGCTTACTCAGGAGGCTAGATTGGAAGGCCAAAGTTGACACTGTTTGTCGAAGTTCTCTCTGTCAAAGCAAGGCAAACACACTCTCCATGGCAACCAGTCCTACAATGATTGTTTGCGACTTTGACCCTCCCCCCTCCCAAAAATAAATCTGCTTATTGACCAGGGAGAGGGATTGAAGCCACCCCTGACCTAATCGCACAAAGGACAGACCCTGCCACAGCCCTTGGCAAATGCAGTCGGAACAGATTCACATGATTCGCATCGTCGACTGGAATTAATTGCGACAAAGGCTGTGGTTTTGTAGCCAGACAGGGTGGGGGAATCACAGCTCTAGGACTTGGCATTATGATAGTGTTTAATGTAAGTGTGTACATGTAGTTTGAATAGACCTGTTACCATCATGATGTAATGGGTGGTAAAAGTAGGCAAATTTACAAGAAAACATGCATGTTTTTGTGCTTTCATGTTTAAGGTTAGGCCCAACCGGAAGTGGAGAAATATTAAAAATTCCTGACCGTGTACGGTTTTGACGCTCATAGCTTGACAACATGGCGATGCAAGGCCACAAAAACTATGCAGGGCTAGAGTATAGAAACTGGAGAAAGCCCTGGAACAAGAATTTTGTCAGTCTTTCCACCGTACAGGCGCTATATTCACTTACCAGCTCGAAACGCATTCGCGGTAAATCCCTCCGAATCCAAAAGACAGATGTAGCTGAAGCCACGGCTGTATCTGTAGGACTATAGGTTACATGTCCAGACATCGAGAATGAAGACTTATCGCCCTCCGTTGGAGAGTAATGGCCGTAATTGTTGATTTTTAAAGTCGGCTCTGTACGCTCTGGAAAAAGGCGATAAGTCTTCGTTCTGGATGTCTGGACATGTAGACCCCGTAGAAGTTTAACATCGCGAATCAGACCTAGAGGTAGCTCGCGAGTCCTGAGATTTACCGCGACAGATTTTTCTGGCAACTCACTAACGCTTTCCCTTAGTACATGAAAGTATTACTTATCATAATACATGAAGTATTATATTATCTAAGGTTGCCATAGGTACCTGGTGGCATAGGAGACTTCAGGTTGGGCCTAACCTTAAAATTTATGAAAGGCACACAAAAACATGCATGTTTTCATGTATTTTCGGCACAGAGAGATTGTGATAGCCACAAGAAAACATGCATGTTTCTGTGCTTTCATGTTTAAAATGTATGTAAAGGCACAAAAACATGCATGTTTTCATGTAGTTTCTGCATAGAGATTGTGATAGCATCCACATGACTGTACTATGAGTAGGGAAATCTGTAAAGGGACTTGTGTGTACTACATAGCCACATATAGCTGTATATCGGAAAACAGACAGTCTACTTGTGATGATAATTAAACTTCTATTGTGTGGTAAAATAAACAAGTAGAATTCCAATGTTATACCCACGGTACAATAATTCGTTTGTGTAGTACATGAGACATTGCATGAATGGCGTACTAAATCTGCAGCATAAGAAATGGTATGGAATGGAATGGTATGGAATGGTATGCAATGGAATGGAATGGAATGAAATGGTATGGAATGGAATGGTACGGAATGGAATGGAATGGTATGCAATGGAATGGTATGGAATGAAATGGTATGGAATGGAATGGTACAGAATGGAATGGAATGGTATGCAATGGAATGGTACGGAATGGAATGGTATGGAATGGAATGGTATGGAATGGAATGGTATGCAATGGAATGGTACGGAATGGAATGGTATGGAATGGAATGGTATGGAATGGAATGGTATGGAATGGAATGGTACGGAATGGAATGGTACGGAATGGAATGGTACGGAATGGAATGGAATGGTATGGAATGCTGTGCACAAGGCAAAGTGAGTACGCATTGAAAAGTCGCTATACAGTAGTACACTGTACATGATTGTACATGTACGTTGTGTGTGTGTGTGTGTGTGTGTGTGTGTGTGTGTGTGTGTGTGTGTGTGTGTGTTACCAAGGTCAAGTGCCTGAAATATACCAGTGGGAAAGTACATACACACACACACACACACACACACACACACACACACACACACACACACACACACACACACACACACACACACATAAAAGCAGCTACGTCTGGCCTGAGGGGGAGCAATACCAAACACTGAAGGAATTACGCTCATTAGCGAGCACGTTACGTCCAAAACATCACTCACACCATCAGTAGCCATCAACCATATTAGGTCAAGGCAAGACAAGAGTTTAATCACAAACCCTGCTACCTACAGTGCCAATCTTAGGACTGTGGGGGCAGGAGAGTGGCAAACAGAGGAGAGAAGGTACTTAAACAATCCTTCGGTGTGGGCAAATATTTCAAAAATTAGTAGTATGCCTTTCGTGTACTCTTCTATTATAAATTCGATATCACTCGGGGTGTACGTGTGTTTAAATACGTGTGTGCTCACGATATTGTCAAACTTAACCGTTAATTTGCTGCAACAGACGTTCGTGACCATAGGGTGGACACACTATCGGAGTCTACAGTCTCCGTCTGCCAAATTTTCGAGGAGGAAATGTTGCGGTTTGGCCGTGCTGAACATTTCGCGGAAATAAATTTTGCAGACCAATGGTCTTTGATGGTCATGCTGCAAAAGTGTGCAACATTCATGAGCTTATTGTTCGCCGTCAAAGACAAACTAATATTTTTTCACCAAAATCACCCCATTTAGTTATGGTTAACTAAGTGCTTCAATAACATTGCTTTCATTTTAATTGGCAAGCCAGAACTAAAACCAAACTGTTCTCTATTATAATAACCTTTTCACTGTGAAGCCATACTAAAACCACACTAGTGCTCACTGTGTACATGTGTACTACACACTCCTACGCTCAAAGCGTGATCGGCAACCAAAGATGAGGTATAGGATTGTTTTGGCCCAAAGGCAGACCGGTACTTTGTTCGAAAAGTACGCTGAGACTAAGACTACATTTGAAAACACATTACCATTGTCTCTAAACACACCGAGCTGCTCTACGAGACAAAGCTCTGCTCGCCCACATGGGAAGGCATCCACATATGGAGAAAAGCAGAGTGTTAGCAGACCAATAAACACACTGTTGCTTCTAGCCTCCATTTCGCAATTATGCAGCTTGTGATCTGCCACCAGCACTGCAATGCACTAACAGTGAAAGAACAGCTGTTAGCAAGAGCACCCCACAAGCGCCGACAGCAGCTACTGTTACCAATATCGGCAGTGGAATGATGAGAATCTGCCAAATAAGCAATCAACATCAGGTCCCTTCCTGTTTTTGAAGCTGTGAATACAGCTAGCTGTTGCCATGGTGAATAAGGCCTCATGAATATCATCTTGGCTCTCCCCCACCCCCCACCCCCCACCATCAAAGCACACAGGGCATGAATATTGTTGCATATCAAAACAAAAGGAGACAATTTTTTTCTTTGTAGTTACTGGTCTTAAGTCTCCTTTAGGCCTGAGGAAATTATTCCAGTAATAAAAGAATAATTGGTAGCTCAAAGAATAAAGGAGTGTATTCTGTAACCACAATAACCGTAGATCACCTCAAGTATAGTATGGAGCCTTCAAGATTGGCGAGAAAAAACGTGGCCTACCAAACTCGCAAGTGAACACTTGCCTTCGCTATAGGACCCGTACAGAAGACTGGGAAGCGCTCAATATTACTTCTTCAGCCTGTGGTTTTACAGGCGCATTATTGCACGTAGTCATTTTGTGTAGTGGGTGGGTATTGTAGGCGTGCCCTGTTCCGTTGACCTTTTTCTTCATGCTAGGCGTGCCACAAATAAAATGTGCCACACCCAGCAATTCTCGTGAAGTGAGGACATCCCTGCACATTGTGTATCACTAGTTAGTTATACAATCTACCAATGAGCCCAGTCAGCTCACGCCACATTCATGACTTTATACAATCAACCACGAGCCCTGTCAGCTCACGCCACATTCATGACTTGTTGCTACAAATTGCTACAAGTGTCATGCATGACCACACACTTTGGACAGCTACACACTGTATCCTGACATCAAAGAGACCTACCCTAGCTGACCAGACTCTTTCCACTTTTGAAATGGTACACGTGTATGTGGTGGTTGTACGTGGTGGTTGTACGTGGTGGTGTGTAAGTGATCATCACTTACACACCACCACGTACACGTGTACCTTTTCACTACCTTGTGTACCTTTGTACTACCTTTTTACTACACACTCTGTACTATTTTTGCAAGCTTGCAGAATAGTACCCACTGTAGTAATTGTGAGGGAGTGATCAGATGGGCTTTGAAGTCCAGGGGAGGGGGAAGAGGGGGAGGATCTTTTTGAGTCAAAGGTTGAAAAGGTTGCCACTACATACTGTCCTTCCCATGGAAATATTACCTAGTCACATTGTCCTATGTATGTAGCGCAAGCCAGCTACAGCGGGACCCCTCTAATGTGGACACCTTGGGGACCTGGTGTAGTGTCCTGTATAGAGAGGTATCCTCATTTCAGGGGTAAATTTACGACATAGCAAAGTGTCCATAATACAGAGGTGTCCTTATTTCAGGGGTGTCCTTTAAGAGGGGTTCCACTGTAGTACTGAATCTCATAGCTGACATTCTTAGAAAAGTTTGTGAACTTGTTGATCAAGACTAGGACTATGTGAAACAATAACAGTGGCCCACTTGTCACATGACAGCACTTGCTTTCTTGGAACCATCTGCTGCTAATGACAACGCAAGGCTTCCCCAGAAAGGAAGCACCATTTGATCTCAGCCCTTCAAGGTGCTCTAATTAATTGTGTGGGAGTAGGCAGGTAATGTATGTAGCTCAATCATGGCAGTGTGCTTCTCACATGCAAAGGAGGGGTTACTACTAGCCAGCA
>CBDBCZ010000017.1:1087500-1405000 GCA_965203295.1 Nitrospirales bacterium
ATAGCCCTCTGGTCTCCCAGCCTTGTGCAGCTCCTAGCCCCACAGAGTTATCGTGTTACTTTGATCAGTTTAATGCCTCCCCACCAAGCCAGTTACAGTAGGTCCCTGTGGTCTCCATAATGCCCTCTGACCTACTATTGGAGTGCTTCAATCCACCACCATACCCCTCTGGTTTTCCAGCCTTGTGCAGCTCCTATCACAGCAGGGTTATCAGGTTACTTTGATCAGTTTAATGTCTCCCCACCAAGCCAGTTGAGGTCTCCATAGTGAAGGGCTATCCCCTGTTGGAGTGCTTCAACCCACCACCATAAACCCTCTGGTTTTCCAGCCTTGTGCTGCTCCTAACACCACAGAGTTATTGGGTTACTCGCAGGGCCATGGCTACACCACAAGTGTGACTCATGCTCTCAAGATTGTGCCTCAGACTGGGGAGTGTGTGTATGATATGCACACGAGGCTGCTTTGCTCACAGATAAAGAGTAAGAAGTAAAAAAAAAAGGCACGTGTGGGGGGCACACTGTAGCCTCCTTCCCAGGCTCTCAGCAAATGAAAAGCTGGATGAGAGCCTGGGAAGGAGGCTAGCACACATCGTAGCTGCGCACATCAGTGCAAGAACAGTGATCCCAGCTCTCGTATACATCTTTATCTTTGATTTAGTCGAAAGACTTTGAGCTTTACGATGCTAGCTACCTGTGAAAGTAACCTCCAGCTACATGGACAGTGTCCTAACCCTGCAGAGGTAGTTTTGAAAGAACGATGCTTCTCAAGAGTGTAAAACATGGCTGCAATTTCAATTACATTCTTTCAACCACATCAGAAAAAAAAACACGCACACACTGGAAATTGGGGGATCACTACTCTTTCACCCTTTAGCCCACAACACTGTGCTGTACATGTACTTAAGTCTATCCCATATTCCTGCAAAAACAATACAAAAAAAATTGCTCTTTGCGATGGCTGGAGAGAATATGGCCAAGACAAGACATTGGTATGAGGTATACCCTTTTTCCCACGCCAGCCCCTAGCAATTAAGGGGATTTTGTCTAACGCTGCACTGGATGATGGAGCCGCAGTGACTGGAGAGAAAAGAGGTTGCCAGGTGTTGAGGCCCATTGTGTGGAAACAAAAAAACATGCCCACAACATTAATGAGATTAATAATTACATAATTATCTTTTGCACCGCCTACCGGGTCTTATTTTTGTACGTGTCTGTCCTTGCAACATTTGGTGTGGCCTTGAGAAAGAGCTGGAAAGATCAGAATCTCTTATACGCCTATCAGGTACAGATACTTGATCCCAGGATTGAATTCGTTAGCTAAGTAGCCCATTGAAAGTAAAAAAAAAGACAGACAGATAGACAATTGCTCAACAGGCCAATAACATTTCTCCAGAAAAGGAGACAATTGCTTAACCCATTGCGCAACCATAGCTTAGAGGCAGTTAGTTACATAGTTTAGGGGTGACCAGCTCTGCTGAATAGACACTATACACATGATCACAGGCAATCATCTGCTTCAAGCTGAGCAGCTCTAAGGAAGTGATCTATATATGTCTAAGGACACAGTACAGTAAAGGCTGATATTGTCTTACTATTTCCTATGATGTCATACTATTTCCTATGATGTAATGTGTTGATCATGTGACAGAGTCACTGGCCACCTGGCATATACTATATATCACACAAAGCACACCTGCTACACATGTAGCAGCAATAGAACAATGTGCAGTGGACACATCAAAGATAATCCAGCCACATATGTACAAACAACAGATTCTATGGAACAAAAATACAGCCCTATTCCCAGGCCAGTGCCATTTTCAGTTACACAAACAATCACAGGGCCTGGGATCTAAAGTCACGTGATCAACTTACATCATCCAATTTGAAAGACAAATTTGTTTCTCTTTATTTTAAATGTTCAGCGGTATGAACATAGTTGGTTTTATGAGCATACCTGTAATATTCACAAGCCTACTTACATGTAGCCTTAACCTCAAGGCCCTCCCTGCACTCGTGAAAATAAAAAAGAAAAGTAATCTATTTTCGTGAGTGGGGGGAAGGCCTGGGTTGAGGCTTGGTACATGTTACCATAGAGACAGATTTTTCTGAGCTTTATATCTCGCTGAACGTAGACACACAAGCCATCATATTTAGGCCACACGCTCTATCCCACCCAGGTACCAAGTAGGTTTGATCATGGGTGGCACGCTCTATTCCCTGCCGTGTGGAGCTACCAGTCTACCCTGCAATGAGTTCATGCATGTCTCTCTTTGTTCTAGGCATACTGATAGGTGGTGGCTAGTATAAATAACCCATCTGGGAGCTTTATCGAGGCACGAGTCCGTAGGCAGCTAAGACTTCAGCTAAAGAGTTCTGTTCGGGCTCATAGAGCTTGCCACCCATGATCAATCCTATACATAGCTATTGGAACTATGTCAATCACAACAGCACACCACTTAATGTGGTGTAGACCCATTACAGGACCAAAGCTGACACAATGGAGGAGAGTTTGGACTGTGTCAACTGTCTGTGTGTATATAGGCAATGGGTAAATTGAATTCACCACCTGTGACAGCATATGCTACAACTTGTGCTATTACTAAACTCAGAAATTATCACCCATCTTCAGCATTGCCTTACACAATACATGAGCTTCATTAACACTACAACTTGTGCTATAACTAAACTCAATTATCACCCATCTTCAGCATTGCAGTTACACAATACATGAGCTCATTAACACTACAACTTGTGCTATAACTAAACTCAGAAATTATCACCATCTTCAGCATTGCAGTTACACAATACATGTAGCTTGCTAATGCTCATCAATGGCTTGTACTTTAAGGAGACTATTATTTGAGGTTCAAAATTTAGCAGACTGGACATATATTATAGCGGATTTGAAAAGAATTAATCTAATCGATTTAAAATACCATGTCACGAAACTGTACAGAGGTTTGCAGGGTGGTTGACAGTTGTCCAGTGCAATGGGCAAATGGAAGTTGACTGTGTAAACTGTTAGCCTTTGATTCTGACAGCCTAACCTAATTAAGCTACTTAGGAGCCACTGTCTATTTGCCTTCTTCTCCTGTGGACAACCAACCTGCAAGCCTCTGTATTACTTGCATATATGTGCGTAAATAACTTGCACACTCTATACATGTAGAGCGTACATGTGGGTAAATATGTGTGTATATGCATGCAATTAAGTATGCGCAGACGTTAACTGAGATGTGCAGAGCTTGCTCACGCACGAGTAGTAATTTTTACAGGTACAAAATTCAGTGAATTTGCCAAAATCGCTAATTTGCGCTAAAACTAGTAATAGTCACCTTAAGGTAAATAGTTCACGAATTAAACTGGTAATGCCAGCTTCACAAGCCGGTCATAAAAGCTCACGATTATCTCGCAAAGGCTTATTTTGCAACATACTCTTACATGTGGCTGGGTCCTATACTGGCAAGTGCTACTAGCGGGTTTAGTGGCTATATAAAGCTTGCCTACTTCTTCTCTGCCAATAGGTCAATTGGTAAGAGCATCTGACTAGTATTCAGAAGGTCCTGGGCTCAATCCCCAGCCGGGTTCCGTTTTTTTTTCTCGGGATTTCTTTACTCTCTCAGAAAGCTTATTATATATCTTGAAGAGTTTGCAATGTACACTCAATATTCTGAAAGCTGGCCAACATGGTAATAGCAAATCAGACCTTCTATAGGCTGGAATGGCAACACTCAGCCGTTGGCCAGAAGAGAGTCTCGGCCTAATCTACCCCCTCTCCTCCGGCAACAACGGCTACACAAATAGCAGAAACCACGGAATCAAAGATGAAAGACGAAGCCATTAGCTCGACCTATACCACTCAACTGAGAGTCATCTCGAAGGAGACACTGCGTCCCATTGTAACGGCACGCAATAGCAAAATAGAGATTACATCTTGGCACAGGATAAAGTATGTCTTGTAAAAAATTAATTCAACATCAGCAAGATTTGTCAGGCATAAAACGAAACAACAGAATGAATGTGGGAACTGGGCGCATTCAGACATCACAAAAGATTATTAATGAGACGCCTTTCTTAGAACAGGAATAAACAAAAGAACTGGCTTGTAAATATATTTCAACATCAGCCAAATTTGTCAGGCATAAAACGAAACAACAGAATGAATATGGGAATTGGGCCTATTCAGACATCACATGCGACAGAAAACTTTGCGGCCCGGTCCATTCAGCCGCTCACAAAAGATAATTAATGAGACGCCTTTCTTGGAACGGGAATAAAAAAAACAAATAAAAAGAACTGGCTTGTAAATTTATTTCAACATCAGCAAGAATTTGTCAGGCATAAAAAGAGAACAAATGTGTCCCATTGAGCCATCCAGACATCATGGGTCGCTCATTGTAAAGTTTCTCCAATTTCAACCCGAAGTTCAGCAGAAGTTTGCTAATGTTAAGAAACGACAGCAAATGAAAGAACTCCTGCTGACGTTTCGAAATGACAGTAATTAAAAGAACATCTGCTGAACTTCAGGAATTCACAATGAATTCTACTAGCCAACCAAGAGAATTGTGAATAATTACAGACAATCTTTGAGAAGACTTTTGCCGGCCATTCAGAGGCTCGCAATTAACGAAAAGGGACAACACCTTGGCACAGAAAACTGTCTCACGAAATTCCGTCTACACCGGCAAAAAAAATTGCCAGGCCTAAATTTTAAACAGGAACAAATGTGTGAATGGAACACCATTGCATCATTCAGCAATTTTTGTGAACACTTTGCCGACCCATTCATCAGCTCCCAATAGCGAAATCAGACGACACTTTTGGCACAGAAAATTGGCTGACCAACTTTAAAATCCATATCAACACGGCATAAACACAGAATGAATGTGCAAATTGAACTATTCATACGGCTACATCACAACAAAAGCTTTTCATTGCTAGGTTAAACGTCCAGACATCACTGGTGTTCATAGCTATCTCTATGGAGACTCCTACTGCAAAGCAACAGAAGTAAGTGGTATCAGTTCCTTGGACTCCATACACACACACACACACACACACACACACACACACACACACACACACACACACACACACACACACACACACACACACGTTAGCAGCAACTGCATTCAGCAATGACATGTTCGAGTCTTTGAGTATTTATAACTTAAATGTACCCCCTAAATGAGGACACCTCTCTATACAGGACACTTCACCAGGTCCCCAAGGTGTCCATAATAGAGGGGTTCCACTGTATACCTGTACCCCCTCTCTCCACGAATCCCTTCTATATCCATTACTTTGTAACGATGTTAGGACAAAAACCAACAAAATCCATCTCAATGAAAGACACCACTGGCTATTATTGCAAGAACATGTATGTACACAGCCATAATACACACGGACAACATTTTAACATGGGATTTTCCATGCTTGCATGTGAACCAATTTGCTCATGTAATGATCGGGTTTGTGGAAGTGAGGACAAAAAATCAACAAAATCCCTCAAATCCACCACAACAAAAAGCCAACCACTGCACTTGCTAATAATGCTAGTACGTGTACATAGTCATACACACAATAACCACCGGAATAGTCCACTACACAACATCAATAAACAATAAGAGCTTGAACGAGGACAACACAACACAATCTTCCTCGCTTGCTTGTGAACCAGCTCGTACAATGTGTAATGTGTGGGTGTATGGAAGCTACACCTCTTACTGGAACAAGTAAACATAGTTGGGTATGTACACTGTCGACTGTCCTGTATGAGCCATAGATTTTATGAGTGGAACATAGCCGAGAGCCAAGTTGGTGTGTGTCTTGAGGGAGTTCATCAATTAAGAATGTGGAAACACATTAGCAATGAGTTCCCACATTCTCCCTTGAGACCCACGCACACCAACTTGGCTCTAGCTTGGCTGTGTTCACTTACTTGAAACTTAAACAACAACTGAACCATACATATTAACCCATATGTTAGCCACGTATATCCACATATGTGGGAATAGGTAAATGAATAAAGCATGTCTAGTCACATATATCCACACATGTGGGAACAGGTAAATTAATAAAGCATGTCCGTGCAGATGAAAGTATGTGGAATGTGGTGGTCACAGTCCTGGGAATTGGGAGCAATTAAGAATGTCCGCATGAAAAAACAAACATCATTTCTCTCGCCATAGATCAGTCAATGGACTGTAAACCACATCATCAGCATGGCAGGGGACTGAGAAATCCCTGACCTGCAAGGCGCGACAACAGTTCGGAAGAATAAGGGACGAAAGGTACCTCTTGGCTATCTGATCCGTGGGTGGTAATGTGAGAACCGTTTTCCTCGGAATTTTGTTAGATTCCACGACTGGTGTTTTTCTGATGCCATGCCACCCGTATGCAGATATAATTATGTAGATTTACGAATTACTAGTCCTAGTCCATTATAGTTGTAGTATGTACGTATATAATACTATTTGTGCCTGAGGCAATTGTGAGCTTGAGCTTCCCTATTGGTCACCTTCAGTCACATGATGAACAGTAATAACAAACAGGTAAGAATATATAGCTCGCTCCAGCCCCCCATATTTCGTCTAATTAAGACAGGAAACAGGAAATGTACAGCCAGTAACCACATTGTTTGTTAGCTTCCAGATTGATAGTGGGCAGGTGCTCTGGCATCAAAACCCCCAAAAAAAATTCCCACAGGAATAACAGCATTATAAAATGTTTACAAGTGTTTCCACGATCAACGCCGCTTCCTAATATGGCCCCAACACACCTTAACTTCCCTGTTCTCAAGCACACCTGAAACACTGACTGCCCCACGACATTGCACTCCTCTTTCTCACTCTTGACGAAACAGGATGAAGCAAGGAAATACTCTCAGGTTCTGACTAAGAAAACAGCTCTTATTATCATGACTTACGGCGCTTACAAGACAAAAAAAACGTCCACCAAAATTCCAATAATAGTAAGGCACTACAGTGGAACACCTCTTTGTGGACATCTTGGAGACCTGGTGAAGTGTCCTGTATTGAGAGGTGTTCTCGCTTCTATTAAGTATATATGGGACATAACAAAGTGCCCTTAGTACAGGTGTCCTTTAAGAGGGTTCCACTGTACTGATATATGTAAATGGGGATGCCATTATATTCCGGGGCCATCCCTACATATGGAGTACTAGCCTAGTGCGTGATATGGCCATTATGACAATGAAGTGGAATTTGATTAATACAAGGGCAGCACCATTATAGTTTTTGGAAGCTCTAGCTTTTGTATATCAGTAAATGACAAATATCTCTCATAACTGTGGCTTGCTATTTTCCTTTTTCTGAAGTGCCTAAAGATGATTTCAGATGCTCCCTCATATATACAGCCTGTTAAGACACGCCACACATTATGGGAACGGTATTCCCTACCTACTCACACACCAGTGCAATTCTGAATTCCCTCAAACAGGAGAATCTAAACCTAAAGCACGGCTACTACATATACAGTGCATCCATAGCCCGGGGGCAGCTTCTTTTTGCCATGTACAAATATTGCAGTCTACATGCTACTGTATTGAAATACGGGGTCTGGGAATGACGCTACGTCGTTATAGTAACCCATGGGGACTGGAACCTGGGTATATACTAACTCATGGGATGGGGACGGGAGCCTGGGAATGAGGCTATATGCCACTATACTAACACAATTGGGACGGGAATGGGAGGATTACTGACTAATCAAGGGGGCATTTGCAAGTAAATTGATAAGAACACCACATGTCGTTAAACAAGTCTCTACAACATTTACAGCCAGGATGAATACACAGCCCTTTCAGGCACGCCAGATAGCTACATGCGTCAGATAAAAAGATCACGAGTGCACTCCTGGCTAGGGAAGCTACTGTATGTCTGCTCTCGTTCCATGCACATGTAGCCTCATTCCCAGGCCTGCAACGTTTTCAAAAGTTGACCCAGTGACTTTCCTTAGTGCAACCGAAAGTCACCAAAAGTTGACACAGTGATTTTCCTTAGTGCAACCAAAAGTCATGGGCCTGGGAAGGAGGCTAGCAATAACATGATGAATGGTGCAAATGAAGTTACAGAAGTGCAGGGGGGGAGGAGGGGGGGGGGGGGAACTTTGGTAGTCATTTTGTGTTTTTCCATGTGTTTTTTTTTGTGCACAAATAATACATTTAAAAGACAAAAGACAATGAAATAGTGAATAGCTTGTGGTCGCAATCAAACGGTATCATGACAGATATATAAATCGGGGAAAAGAGTGTAGTACTTCATTTTAAAACCATATCCTTTTGCTAATCCAGCACACACGCTCCAACAAAACTCCACCAGTACTACCTCCACAGCTCAAAACCCTTCATCCATAGTCTCGCGGGCCAGGCTAAACTAGTCTGGCTCGCGAGACTACTTCACCCATGTGACAATGAAAACAATCCGGATACTTCAGTATCAAGAACACGCGCAAAATTCATACAATTGCGCGCAACTCTCTCAGCGCAGTGTAATACACGTACAATGTGGGGCTAGCTGGTACTACAGAAAAGAGTGTAGTACTTCATTTTAAAACCATCCTTTTGCTAATCCAGCACACACGCTCCAACAAAACTCCACCAGTACTACCTCCACAGCTCAAAACCCTTCATCCATAGTCTCGCGGGCCAGGCTAACTAGTCTGGCTCGCGAGACTACTTCACCCATGTGACAAATTAGAAAACAATCCGGATACTTCAGTATCAAGAACACGCGCAAAATTCATTCTCAAATGCACACAATTGCACGCAACTCTCTCAGCGCAGTGTAATACACGTACAATATAGGGCTAGCTGGTACTACAGAAACTGGTGTATCAGTCAATGACAATCATGCGCCTGCAAACCATTTGGAAGCGAAATTCTATATGCACGAGACTACTCACTTCTCTCTCTCTCTTTCTCTCTCACACACGCACGTACGCTCACCTCCCTGTACTAGACACCCTCCTAGTACGGCCACCAAGAGGAGGAGGCCAAGAGTATGGAGCCCGCTTTCTCTGTGTGCTGCACCCATATTCAAAATGACACTCCAAGTCTTCACTCAGCTCAGTGAGGCGAGTCGACGGTGATAAATGATGATCGAACAAGTGGATCGCAAGTAGGTCCCAACAGATTAACGCTTCAGCGTGTCTTCACTCTCACAAACTAAGCTAAACGGCAGCAGTGGAGTACAAGTGCTGATGCCGCGCGGTAGAATAAATTTATGTGCACATGTGTCGTTTATGATGATTGCGGTTATGTTATAAACGCCCACCGGATTGGATGATTTATAGTTACGCCCACGTGAGGCTTCCGTTATTAAAACCGCGATTTTGCCGGGAAATCCTCCTCACTTCGTTTGACTCGCGAGAATAGGTGTGAGTTCCCTTAGCTACGGCTGAGTGTAAAGTGATAACCGCTTATAAACGCTTTACACTCCATAAACTGCAGAAAAGGCAAGCAACCACTTGCGAGTTCCTTCGGACAAAGGTCAGCGTTTGCACGATCGATCGATCGGGTATTTGTGTAAGTCTGCAGAAAGAGGGCGTGGCACGGATATGCTGCACGACATTGCGGTCTGGTATGTAGGCAAACTAACGGTCTGGGAGTTGCCTTTTGGGCTTAGTAGGGGTGTGACCGATAATTGTTGGCATCAACATTGATTCCGGCACGAATATTTTAGTTCAAGAAGCCATATTATTGCAAACTGAAGCCATACTGTTGCAACATATAGGTTCCCGATGAATACATGTACAAGTACCCCACTCTAATGTTTGAGAGCAAACAGTATTCGCGAAATGGACTCGTGTGTGGGGGGAATAGGTGCAGCTGTCAACTTACATTGTACTTTGTCTAAATACATGTAATGTCTACTATGTGCTTTGAGGTGTTCTTGCTCTCTGTGGTGAGAACTCATCATGTTGCATGAGAGACTCAACGAGACCAGACTGATCTGATTTCCGAGTGGCTACTCCGACGGTTAGGATTAGGATTAGGATTGTAGGGCTTAGCTAAAGGCCAACCTTTTGGATTCAGAGCTAGCTGTCTGGTGTAGCCTCGAACCTAGCCGCCCCAACTTTTTTCGCTTGCATGAAGCAAAAAGCGCTTCATGGTGTCAGTATCAAGATGCAGGCTATAGTGGACGAGCGCGCATGGGTGTACATTGCCTATATAATGTACTTCATGCCAAACCAATAGCCATGTCCTAAAAATTTAACTATGTGTCTGTCTGTCTGTACATACCATCCTACCATCAATGTAATGCAGCAGAACGTATTGATACATCTACATGTACATGTACTTGTATTAGTAGGAGTGACAGAAATTTGAGACTGGCCCTATTTGCTAATTGGTGCCTAATTGGTGCCTCCCACATTGATCATACATATGCCATATGGTGCTGTATGCTGTGTACATGTAGGTCAAAGCTGTAAATTTAAATTCTTGGATGCATGACCCATCCACAGGCAGCGATGGTGCTGAACGTCGTCTCCCCCAGCTTTCGCCCTGGGGGCACAGCCAGTCCTGAGAAGCGACGACCAAAAATTGCTGCCATGGAAACCGGGCCTGGGCCGGCGGTGTACTGTTTACCTGGTATGTACAATGTGTGCCAGTGTGCATGCATGTATGTAAGTTGACTACTAGACAAAATATAGAAGTATCTATGGAGCATCAAGTTTCAGCTGAAGTGTAACATTTACTAACGGTTAGATACCTATTTACATACCAAGTCATAACTGATTGGATTGTGCAAGATCACTCTTTTTATAATGACAGTATCACTTCTACTTCACTCAATACTAAGTCACGACTTGTTAATGGTTGTGGAGGGTGTACACATACCCAAGTATTGAGCTAATTGCAGTGGTAACTTTGGATTGCGCATCATTTTTACAATTTAATATTTGGGCTGAGAGTGAGCTTCGGGGTTTCAGATAAACAGTACAACCAACACATTCTCTCTCAAGACTGTGTATAGTCACTATCATATATATATAAGCGGTGTTTCTTCTCAGTTACATTGCAAAGTCTTCGAGATTATAAGAGAGAGTAAAGAAATTCCCCCTCCCCCCCCCCCCCCCCCCAAAAAAAAAAACGGGACCCAGCTGGGGATTGAACCCAAGACCTTCTGAATACTAGTCAGATGTGCTTACCACTGAACTACTGGAGTCCCTTGGCAGAGGAGCAGTAGGCAAGCTTTATATTGCCACTAAACCCGCTAGTAGCACTTGCTAGTAAGACCCATCCAATTCCAACCATAATTACTCTCTCATTAGGCCTCTCCCCCATCTCCATAACAGGTACCTGTGGTCGTGTAGGGCACGATGCCTCACGACACCAGAGCCCCGCCTTCTCCTTCGGAGTGAAGACGAAGCAGTCCTCGTCAGTGATCCTGGTCTCCCACAGTCCTGGGCCTGTCCACTTTGTGTCCCCTAGCATAACACGGAGGGGCAAGGATGGAACGGCAGCGTATTCCATATATGGAAGACCCAAAGATCTCCGGTCGGCAAAGACACCTGGACCATGTATGAAATGCACAGCAAGAAAGCTTAAGTTTCCAAAAAGTCCACAAGCTTGGGCACTAAGTACTGTACAAATAGCTTCCAAGCTGGGAAATGGACTTAGTACAAACTGTACAAAGCCAGCTTGTATTCCTTGAATAGTATACTAAAGATGCTGACCAAGCCTAGTTATTCCAGGGAAAGAGGAAAGTCATATGATTGTTTATTCAGTGAACTGTGCACTGAGCATAGAGTGGTGTCATTTTAGGTGAATACACATGATGACCTAAAGCAGACTTGAAGTGTCATTGTAGCTGCAGACCCTCTTCTGCTTTGGGAGAGCCTGGCAACGAGACTAGCTTGTGCTAACCAGTAATATTAGCCAGGTGCAAATTGTGTTTTGTGACCTGGGAATGAGGCCTGAGAATGAGACGAAGTCTCCAAAGAAATATGCATATACACGGTGCATAAGCCCGACTGTGCATAATGGCTCAATCCACCCAAAACAGTGGAGGGGACTGATCTATATACAGTAAACCCCTCTACTGCGGACACCTTGCATGGGGACCTGGTGAAGTATCATGTATACAGTGGAACCCCTCTACTGCGGACACCTTGCATGGGGACCTGGTGAAGTGTCCTGTATACAGTGGAACCCCTCTATTGCGGACACCTTGCATGGGGACCTGGTGAAGTGTCCTGTATACAGTGGAACCCCTCTATTGCGGACACCTTGCATGGGGACCTGGTGAAGTGTCCTGTATACAGTGGAACCCCTCTATTGCGGACACCTTGCATGGGGACCTGGTGAAGTGTCCTGTATACAGTGGAACCCCTCTATTGCGGACACCTTGCATGGGGACCTGGTGAAGTGTCCTGTATACAGTAAAACCCCTCTATTGCGGACACCTTGCATGGGGACCTGGTGAAGTATCATGTATACAGTGGAACCCCTCTACTGCGGACACCTTGCATGGGGACCGGGTGAAGTGTCCTGTATACAGTAAAACCCCTCTACTGCGGACACCTTGCATGGGGACCTGGTGAAGTATCATGTATAAAGGTGTCCTCATTTCAGGGGTAGATTTATATTAAGCAAAGTGTCCTTATAGCCAATACAGCGGTGTCCTTGAGTCAGGGGTGTCCTTTAAGAGGGGATCCACTTTAGTACAGCGGGAATATTCCCACTCCTAAAACGACATGTCATACAGAATTACATAAGAACTTTACTTGGCATGAAAGCACTGCTAGCTACGTACAACACTTCCACTAGCACTAGCTTCATAGCACCCCAATTCAAGAGACTGACTTATTCCCCCACACAAAAGTGCTGTTGTGGTTACACCTTTGCATTAGTGCATGCCTCTGTCAGTCTATGTCAGGGGTCGTGCTCTTGACTTCCTGCAATACCTTGTTGACAGGTTGTGCTGCCAGTTAGTGGTGCAGAGTCAAAGCAATTCTCTTTGATAAGAGCTATAGCTGAGTCTACATATGTGTTTATGTTTTCATTCAGGAAAGTGATAAACAGGTGATCATAAACAGGGAGATGTGATAGTAGTTGAGATTCAGTTTCATCTTGTGTTCACACCAAACCACTCCCTCTGGCGTCCTAACGCTGACCATGGACCCACCTCAGAGGAATCATTACCACATATACCATACTGTACCTGTACAATGTACACTCGCCACTATTTAGCATGTATAGTCCGTATACTTGCTGACAGATGTACAACTTAAAAAATATGTATAATCATGTAGTCACAACATTCATTTTCTCTTGATATACAACACGCATCATTCACGGCAAGCCAATCATATTTGGGCTTCTAGCTGTTATCTAGCTGCATATAATACTAGCTTCATCTGACTGAGAGTTTGACACCAGAACCTAGCTGAAAAACCAATGCAGACCCCGCGTGCTTACTTCACTGAAACACACACTGCAGACCTGGAAATAACCAAACTTAGTCTATGCATATGACTAATTTCACATGTTCAACACATATGTATGCAGCTGCAAGCAGCTAGCTACTTAATGAACATGGTATGTTATCTGAGAGACATAATAGCTTCAATGTTTACTTTTACTGCAGGGAGGGGTGGTTTAAGGGAAGTCTTGGGGAGTACGAAAACAGTATGTTGTTGGTTGATCGATTTACACACTTTATAGTTGCTTGTCTTGCTGGGTGTAGCTATCTGTAAGAATGCTTGGACCACTCACAACTGCTGTTTATACCAGAAGTGGTTTCATTCCTTGTGTGGGGTGCTCAGTGGGAGGATGTGCAAAAGGAGTGCCCCATAGGAGCTAGGTTGGTATGCTTTGTAGTAGGGTACGCCTATTTTGAGATGTAGAAGAGCTCATAGTTTCATATACATGCATAGCTACGTACTTCCATTACAACATGTGACACTCAAGCAACATTACATGCTGTAATAAACTAGTATAGCTTCAATAGATAGGCCGAACAATAACTACATTATTATACTTCTGGTACTACTTTTGCCTCCATCTGTACAATAAATCTGTGGTGTAATAAAGTGTAGTTGCATATGCTGTATTAAACTAGTATAGCTTCAAAAAACAGGCTGAACTATAACTATACTTCTTGCTAGTTTGCAATACTTTTGCCTCCATCTGCACATTAAATCTGCGGGTGCAATAACGTACAACAGCTGTAGCCAGCAATTTCAAGTTCTACTCTGCAGCTGCTTTGCATTTTGTGGCTATAGCTATTGCGTAAAAAAAAAGAAAAACAGTAATACTTTTCAAACCGCACAAGACAAAGCTTTGTGGAAGCCTTGGAATGAGGCCACAACTGATATCCTGCATCGACCAACATTAATAACTTGGCAGTCTCAGTACTTCACTCTTTACCAGCCAACAGCATATATTTTATTTATGTGCCCATATAAAATTTCTGTACTTTATATGATATGCATTGGGGGGAATCTTTGGCAGTTAACTATCCTCAGTACTTAAGTATGCAGTCAGATTCACTAACTTGTGTGATGGAGTATGTAACGACCATATCTTTGTGTGCACAGGTGCTTATCATGCTGAGAAAGCCCATCCTCCTCAAGAGAAACACGCACCGGCATACTCTTTTGGCAAGAGGACACATATACCCAGCAGACACCCTACACCGTCTCCTAGCGCCTACACTCTGCCCTCACTAATCGGGCCTAACACCATTGGAAAGAAGTCCGTTCCAGCTTACTCCATGACTGGGAGACCCAAGGTTGGAGGTTTTGCTGAGGACCTCAGAAAGGTATAAAACACCCCAGTATCAGACATACTTAGCCTCGTACCCAGGCCCCTCCCACTTCTGGGTACGAGGCTACTGACATACTATGCTATACATGCAGGACCAATCCTACTTCCTATGTTTTCCTTTGCCATCATGGTGATGCACCACGTATATCATACTAAGTTACACAGGACCAATCCTGCTCGTATGTTTCCTTTGAATCGTGGTGATACACCACATACAGTGGAGCTCACCTTTAAGGACACCCCTGATTTTGAATTAAGGACACTTTGCTATATCCCTGAAATGAGGCCACTTCTCTATACAATACACTTTACCAGGTCCCCAAGGTGCCCACAATAGAGTGGTTTCACTGTATATCCTACTATGTTACACAGGACCAATTTGCCTTCTTTCCTTTGCCACCATGGTGATGCAGCATGCAAGTGATTGGATATGTATCTCTTACCTAAAAAATGTTCAAGTTAGGGTTATAGGGTTTACCATAGTCTCAGAGGCTCCACAATTTTAAATTTTCCTGCAATGCTACACATCATTCCCCAGACTCCTACCATTTGTGTCAGTAGCGCACACTATACGTAAATGAGCTGAATTTAATCATTAAAACCCTGTAGACTCCTCCACCAGGCTCGTATGGAGTAGTGGATTCACAGGTTTACAGAACCAGAAGTCCTTCCTATTCAATGCTCGGGAGGAACTTTCCTCCAGAAGACCACACCAAGAAACCTGACCCCGGAACATACAGCCCTGAGAAGGTAAGGCTGAATGATTTATTGATAGTTCTTCACCTTGTTGTTCAAAGAGCATAAGCCATACATTTTACTGTATGTATGCTATAAAGAATTACAATAATTGTTGGTGTTAATATAAAGTATGGGCTTTCTTTTGTTTCTTTGGGCAGTAAAATGGCCTATACCGGTATAATATAAACTTATATGGGCCTTTAGGTCTCTATCGGTTCATGAATTACCAACCATAAGAAACAGCTTAAAGAAGCAGAATTGCCTGTACTATTAAGTATTAACGCCTAATATTAAAACTTCCATATAAATTCATATGGGCTTATGGGAGCTCATGACGCATATATGCGTCATTGGTTGGTAAAGAGTTAAGGAATGCTGAAGATTAGAGTTGCAAACCTATGAATTCAATGATATAGAAATGAAACTTTAGAGTATATACATGTAGAATCACTGTGTAGAAAGATCATTATAGCATACATATGGCCATACACACAATTAAAACAAAGCAATTGTTAAGGGATACCCTGATCATGAGGATGAGAGGTACAGAAACAGAAAGTTATAAAACAACACAAAACATGAAAGTATATAGTAAGAATGGACTTGGTTTTATACCCAGAATCAGTTATCTTTTGTGCATGTAGCCTTGCCGACTTGAGTTACGTGTAGAGACGAACTTTACTGAGATCACTGGTACCATCCATACAAACAGGTTCCATGTTTATTTATCATACAAGTCTTCCCAATGACATGAGTAAATGAACTTAAAAGGTATATGCATGAGAGTGTACTCTTTATAAGCTAGTCATGTAAACTCTTCCTATGCAGGTGTCGGTCAACCGAAAGCAATCACCATCTTACTCGTTTGGAATCAAACATTCAGAGTATATTGCTCCGGTTCTAAAATTTGTTGTATAATGACTGTATTATGTATTTGTATTTACAGTTTACGTTTTGTAGGTCAATGTGCTTATATGGTGCAATATTTATAGCTGTTCAAAGTATGTGTAGCAATGTCATGTATAGCTATAATCGAAGCTTTTCTGTTATTTGTTATCACTGCGAACAGTCCTCCCTGACATATTATAACAGCTACGTGGTTGTGTATTGATTGAATTTGTATTAATTGTGTAGCACAAAACTGCATTGGACATTTTTTTTCGATGAATCAGTACTAATACAGTTCAGAGATTTGGTACCTCAATGGACACACTTGGTATATAATATTATCAAGTCCACAACAGAATCCCAAATAAATGCAAGGAAAATGCACATGGGTCTACGGGACCTCTATATAATGCTATGTGCACACTGTAGTCATTTTGCAAAGTTAATACAGGGCCAAAAGTGGAATTTCCTGAAATTCATCTCAAGGGAAGTTGAAGGAATTTAAAGTACAGAACGGTATAGGATAGGGTATAACTTCAATGGAAATTGTATGTACCCCTATTGATCCTATACAGCCCTGTACATTAAATATCAAATATTAAATATTCTGTAACTTTCCTTTAAGGTATGACAGGAGTTTCGGGTTGCAAGGTATAAACAGCTGTATTTTGGTCATCCGTTATACTATTCTGTTCAAATTTGAAATATAGCATGTACATCCTTTCTATTTTGAGTCCACCAATTGTCAGGATCTGCAGGAAAGTCTGGAAAAGAAGACAGTTTCAGAGAGGCAATACTTGAAATTTTTGAAACACACGCTATCTCAGTAAAGGAAGGCAGGATGAGAGTTTGGTTTGTGACATTGTGGACCTTTTGTTGTTAGTTAACTTTTCAGCGCAAGCCGCCTTGCGCGGGGATACGTAGCCCTGTCCGCCCGTGGTAAAAGATTTTCCCCATAACAATGACGTAACGCATCAATTTTCATTATGTGCGGGGGCGGCAGCGGCGGCCTACGATTCATACGTGCACGTACATATGGTGAGTCTGTATACCAAGTTTGAGAAGCTAGTTTTACTTCTGGAGTGCAAAACAGCCGGATAAAGCCACCCCCTAGAATTTTTTACCTACATGGATCCAGCCTGTCTTGCTGAAAAGTGCTTTTAGCCATACTTTTTGCGGAAAATCGCTGAGGATCAACGAGAGCGACGTCCGACATGCCTGCGGGAGCTATATAGAAGAATACCAGGCCGAGCTGGAACAGCGTCTCCGTGATGGCACCGTGCCGCATTGCATCCCGGTACAGTCTGAGAATCCAAACAGTGTGGAGGTTGTCCTCGGAGGGAAGAAATGCAAGTGTGGGTCTACTACACATCAACGCGTTTCGCACCGTGAGTGCCCCCTGAACAAGAAGAGACAGCAGTAGCCATGCCGACAGACTGTAAGTATTGCCTCTCCGGAACGCCTTCTTCACACTTTCTTGCAGAACCTGACAACTGTTGATATGATTTCGTGTCTATATAGTATGATTAATTTCTTGATGTCCTACATGTAATAACCCAAAAAGACAACAGACATAAACACAACTAGCTAGGCAAGAGTTAGAGTCGATAGTTCTTCATTTGACTCTCTTGGCAGCCTTGCTTGTCTTTGTGGCAGGCCACTTGGCATGCCACAAGTCACTGTACGTGATAGTGTACACCTGCATTGGTAATAGTACATAGGATAAACAGATTTGATATTCAGGTTGTTAAGTTTGAGAGTACCTGGGGTCCGACTGGATCCTGCCAGTCCTTGACACACTCTGGGAATTTGGCCCTCACCACTGCCTTGAGAGCACTGGGGAACACATACGATGGAGTGCGCCCATCAGGCTTTGCCCCAAGGGCTTTGCCAGACCCGTACTGTGGAGAGCCGACAGGTATTATCAAGGCTTTGTATCAATGCACGGTGTTAGAGAATACTACGTACCCAAAGTATGCCGAAAAGGCGCTTGTACAGTGCCTTTCTGCCCCCTTCATGGGCAAAATTTTTCAATAGGCGCTCCAGTCCAGGAGGAACACCTTCAAATCTGAAAATTTTGTGTTTGTGGACGGGTGAGAGTTCATTGCATGCACTCCACAAATGGAAATGTACTCCATGGCTTACCCGCTTGTCCGGAAGGCTGACTGAAGCTGCAGTAGTGCAGCCTCCAGTGGAAGGCTGGAAGAGCCACTAGCCATAGCAAGAGCTTGAGCTTGTAGATTTTCGTCCGCTTTTTAATTTCTATGCGGCTAGCTATTAGTACACGTGGCCTGATTATGTGTGCGCGCGCGCGTGCGTCATACCGCAGTTATGTAATCTTGTTATGATTACTGTAACAACAATGGTGTGTAAAAATGTTATTACAACGTGTGTTCATGGTGCGTTGTCAAGGGGACTGGGCTGCAACTCTTTCACTTTGCAGACTTTCATGATGGTTTTGGTACTGTACTAGACACTACTAAACATATTTCCACTTTGTAGCTACTTTCAAGGGGCTGACCTAAACTCCTGTCCTACCTTAAGATGTATTTCAAGAAGTTAAACCTTTGCCCAGCGTACTGTATGAGCAAGCTGAGATGATAGCCGGCATGATTAATTAAACACTTTGCAATCAGTTCAACATGTCTATCAATCCACTCTGTGGGAGCTATTGTCTCCTTTCAGGTATGTAGTGCTATGGTACCTGATGGTCAATCAACATTGTTTTTATTTGCACAATGCAGTTAAAATGTTTGTACCGTTAAGCCACACCAAGGCATGCACCTTTTGCCTCCTGTATACACACCATTATCTCTGCCCATTCGTCACACTTATACTTGGAAGTGTGGTCACCTGCTTGACATATCGACTTGTGAGGCATAATAGCATCTGATTCTATAATACGTAACTACATGACAGTTGCTATGTACAATATAGTCAAAAAGTATGCTATACAACTTAAAGGGAAAAACATTACATGTAACACGCATGTAGTCTGCTTTGCTGTAAAAGAGTTTCTAAACTATATAAAGTCACACACTTAAAATTGTCCAAACTCGATCAACACACAAATTCTAGATAAAATGGGATCTATATGTACTAGCAAAGCAATTCACGGCTTTTGCAATCTTTTAAAGTTCATCATGTGACTCGGGAGGGAGGGGTGTGTTGGAGTTAAAGGAGGCCACATAGACCTTCCACTGACCATCCACTTTCTTCATCACGACCAGGTGCCTAGTAAAAATACAGCATTAACATGCTAAGTTATTTTGTGCGGAATAAATAATTTGCCATCAGTCTCCAAGCATGTTTGAGTGATGACAACATATTAAATCACTAGTTACTTAATCTTTCACAGTTCAAGCAGGAACACATCAAGCTGTCACAGCTTGCTAGTGAGCATAAATTAGAGACTGCAAGCACAGTAGCTACATAGATGATACATGGAAGCATTTTTCAAAAAATAAAGTAGTGCTGCAACTACTTCTAGCCAAATTCTCACTGTAGTCACTCTATAGGACAAAAACTAGCATTCATAATAGTTTCAGCCATCACCCAGTGTTTTTTACTGCACTACTGACATTCAATATGCGAACTGAAACATACACCTAGCTACAGGTACTCGCTATGAACACAAAATATTAGGTTGTTACAAGCCAAGCGCACTCCCAAAGGTAAAGATGATTGGTGAACAAAGATTTAATGCGCCCTTGGTATTGGAGTAGATGCATGTACAGATACCGGTATACTAATTACCCACAGTACTTAAAGTGAATTAGCATGCCCAGGAGTACAGCTCAGAGGAGAGACTATATACAAAACAATCCCAGGCAGGACTGTATGCAGTTCGTCATGGCTGCTTCACATACGCATCACATGGCTACAAAACACAGCTTGTCATGGTCCATGGCTGCTTCATGCAGCTCGTTCACTCAACCAATGTCCGTTTTAGGCCCAAACTTCTCCATATGATTGCTATGGCCACAAGACACAGCTCATTGCAGTCCAGTCAACAGCTGCTTCAATAGACCCTTTACCGTTACGATGTAATGGGGGTAAATATAGGAAACATGCATGTTTATGTGCTTTCATGTTGAAAATTTACATACATAGCTACACAAAATATGCAGGTATTTTCTCTTTTTAGTGCATACTTTTACCCCCGGCCCCCTTACATCACAACAGACTGAGTAAAGGGTCTATTGACAACATCTGCCATGGCCACTGCCATGACACTTCACGTGACGTTTGGCTTGTTTTTCTCGGGTACCTCAGTTAATTTGCATATTCCCCAATATTTCTTTGCCCACCCATTATTATATAACTTTACCACTGGGAGTGCACTCGGCTCGAGATCTTTATACTACAATTTTGTTTCTTGTGTTTGCAGCAGACTTACTTGCCATGGTCAATGACATCACCCTCAGCACTGAAGAGGGTATAGTATCCCCTTAAATAGAGAGACTCCTCAGTTGTTTCGATGGGGGTGATCTCCTCGTCATCCAGGTGAATGCGAGCCATACCCATGTTAAACATATTCTTCAGAACCCCAGCAATGGCTGTATATGGGGTGTGTGTGTGTACGTGTGCGTGCGTGTGTGTGTGTGTGTGTGTGTGTGTGTGTGTGTGCGTGTGTGTGTGTGCGTGTGTGCATGTGCGTGCGAGTGTGTGTACATGTGTGTGTGCGTATGTGTGTGCGAGTGTGTGCAAATGTTTGTGTGCGTGTGTGTGTGTGTGTGTGTGTGTGTGTGTGTGTGTGTGTGTGTGTGTGTGTGTGTGTGTGTGTGCGTGTGTGAGTGCCTATATGGACGTCAATTGCTTCTTTCATATCTTTGGTACTATATGTGAAGGGCTGAGAACCAGAGTAGTCTAACCCAATTAAAGAAACTTCCTCCTGTCCTCCCAAACTTGAGACAAAAAAATATAATGTGAATACCTGATCTGAGTACGTAGCTATGGGTGTAGGAGCTACTCTACTATCTATGGTTAGACCACAAAGTGGTGATGTGTTAATTTGGCATTCCATACAAATTATGTACAAATTGTGAGTCTTTAATCTAGCCTTATGGGACTAAACGTAGTAACTGGTGAAGGTTTCAGGAACCTCAGGGATCAACATACCAAATGGAGAAGGTTCCAGGAACCTGAGGTTCCTGGAACCTTCCATGGCCAGTTACTATGTTGAGTCCCTTGATAGCAGATGAAAGACTCACAAAAATGTAGACATGTCAAGTACTGTAGTCATAACACCACTTCGAGGTCTAACTACATACTCTGACATCTACAATTCAGGTAACCACCAAGTAGTCAACACATTCTTTGCAGTGAAGAACTGCTTAAATTTCAAGATTTCACATTATTTGTCATACACTCATGCACTTTAAAGTACAATTATGCCCTTTCCAGTAGCTTGATTTTGGGTTGGCCCACTATTCTCGGCCCTTCGTGTTTCATACATGGACATAGTTCTAGAAATAAAATTTTAGCCACACCAAATTCACAATTTACAATATTAGTATCTGCACCTGCCAGTTTATTATACAATTGGCAATGTGGTATATACACCCTCGTACTAAAATAATAGTCAACTGTCTGTTGTCTTTATGACTCTAGGGGAGTTTCATAAAAATGAGAGAGCACTGGTTTGCTTGTTGGTGCGTAAATGCCATCGTTCATACACACTATCTGGACAGCATGCATGACAATATAAAAGCATGGAAATTAGATGGAAATGTTTCTGGGTGGTACCTTCCTTGCCATGGACAACATCCATTCCAGAGGGCATAAATTTGGCATCGCAGGTGTAGAGTGAAGCCAAGCCCTCCGCATCCTGCTCCTCCCACTCCTCCATGTATTGCTTTCTGAAGGCATCGATTTCTTCCTTTATGACTGCAACATAGGTTAAAATAAAGTGGTGCTGAAGTGATACAGGTATGCTATATATATAACAATCAAGCAAAGAATAAGTGTGCCTCTGAAGACAGTTCTCCATTAAGTATAGTTCTCGGGTGGCTGTACTGTGGTATAGTAATTCAGAACGATTCTCACATTACCACCCACGGATCAGACAGCTAAGAGGTACCTTTCATCCCTTATTTCTATTGCGGTGGGACTCATCAGTTGGCAACCGCACTCTGCCAGGTAGCAGGCTACCATAGTAGTCCCCGTTACAGTTAGCTCACAGAGTAGTCAAAACTAATCTGTACGATCTCGAACACTGGCAGTGCTCTTCAACTTCATGCGTCTGATCACTAATGAGAATTACAGTTCTCCTTTGTCGTGTAGTTTTAGTAGAATGCATGACATGTTTGCAACTGTAAAGAATGCACAACAGATCCTTCAAAGACTCTTCATGTATTTCTTTGAAATAGGACTACTTAGTTTAGCTACTCTTGACTCACCATCATGTGACTTCTTGGCTGGGTGGCTGGTGGTGATGAGAATGTGATAAAACCACTCCCCAGCGACCTTCTTCAGTATTGTCAGTGACCTAAATTACAAAATGAGATACATGCAACCAACGAGTAGTTGCTTATTTACACCAGCGAATTAAGGAATTGACCTGTCAGTATAGACTGCGTGTACACAATTTGTAAACTACTTGGAAAATAATTAATGGGTATGATCACAGTGATGAATCAGGCAATCCAATTCAATACACTCCATATACTTCCAAGTGTAGAGAAATTAATGTGATGCATAACTCTAGTGATTGGAAATGTTTACATAGCTACGTATAGTAGTTGATGCAAACAGCCAGCACTTGTTGGCACTAAAGAAAAGATTTGTACACAGCAAACTGTTGTCCCCAGGTATTGTAGTATATATACACCTGTTCCTGTGTTTCCCCATATCTATGCTCACTTGCATCTTAGCTCACCCTACACTTGGGAGTGCGGTTGACTCGATGTTATATAAAGATAGTTACTGTAGATGTATATGTACCCATGAAATGCCACATACTTTCCTGTCTCAACAATGTTGCCCTTTCTGTCAAAGAAGGTGTAGTGTGTTCGCTCATACAGAGTGTCGGTTACATCAGAGGGTCCCACTTCATCGCATGTTATCACCATCTTGACCACGCCCATCTGGAACATGTTTCTGAGTATCGCCTCAGAGCCTGTATATTTACACATGGGTGTGTGCATGTTGTGTAGGATTGTATGTTAAACTCATCTAAAAAAACAGAGATGCAAAGTGACCTTCTCTTCCATGTACAGCATCCATTCCAGTTCGCATTATGATGCGGTCCTCAGTAAAAAGCTGGGAAACAGCTTCAACATCCTGCCGGTTGTAGGTATCCATGAAGCGATCATTTAATTTTTCTACCACCGAAGTATGATCTAAAAAAAAAAATACATAAGAAGAATATGCTAATATTCATGTCATGCATACATGCATGCAGAATGAATGTAACCATGGGATTCAGACCTGCAAGCGGAGGAGGGGTTGTACAACATCCCTTTTGGAAGGCCCATGCATGCCACTGCAAATAATAATACATAGTTGTTTTGACTGTATTGTTTACCTGAGTTGCACATGGAGATGTCTGAGTATGTGGGTAGGAGTTATGCTTAGCTACTTCCTTATGAAATTTAACATTTCATTAACTGTGAAGTATTTTATCTGCATAAGATTTGTATGAAGGTATATAGCCATGCATGAGTAGCCCAAAGCGAAGTGTTTTTATAGTATACATGAGTGACATTATGCGTGCATGAGTATCAAATGTATATAGTTTCGTCTCAAATTCCATTTCTGTGTATATCCTATAGATGTAAACTCATCCATTTGATATGTCGAGTATCTCATTATGCGTGCATGAGTAACAAATGTATATAGTTTCGTCTCAAACTCCATTTCTGTGTATATCCTATAGATGTAAACTCCTCCATTTGGTATTTCGAGTATCTCATTATGCGTGCATGAGTATCAAATGTATATAGTTTCGTCTCAAATTCCATTTTTGTGTATATCCTATAGATGTAAACTCGTTCATTTGGTATGTCGAGTACCATGTAGATATACACAACTTCATAGTTAAATTAATGAAAAGTAATGTTAAATTTTATAAGCAACTAACTATTGAGGCCTAACTCCTACTTACCGTTTTAGAAAAAGTAGTTATCTATCATATAGAATGTTCTAACTTGAAGCCAAGGTCTAGTTAGAATAGCTCTGAGCCATTTAGCACATCTTCGGCTTCCTATGCTCTATGGAAAAAAAAGACTATGTAATAGTTAAAGGTCAGTTTGGGTGAGGGGAATCTAAAGTCCGAGGCGAAGCCGAGGAGTTTAACCCCTCACCCAAACTGACCTTTAACTGATTTAATGTACATTGGTACGTATAGCAATGATCCCTGCACGTGGCCTCCTTTGAGTGCTATAAGCGTGGAAAAGTAGTTGCAATGGTAATGTACATTAAATCTTGTTACACGATTATAAAATATACTAAGATAGCTAAGTGTCTCAAAATGTCGCAGAGAGTGTCCTAAATTTAAGACCCTCATACAAACTGTGCGTGTTGCGCGCACTGCTGCATAGCTACATAGCTAAGTCTATAGACTTGTTCCAGGAGTCTGGGCCTATATACTGGCACTGATACATGTCTCAACTATCTGACATCACTGTACAGCCTTGCTCCCAACCCTAGGCCTCCACCCAGCCTTAGCTACTTGCAATACGAGCCTGGGAAACGAGGCTACTTTTGCTCTTACGATAATTATTACGCTCGTTGTCAGGAAAACAGTTACTTTTTTGTGTAAGACTTACCTGCATGAGCTCCAGTGACTACCAGAGATAGCAGCAGCAGGACAGCGCTTGCAGCAGCCTTCTTTACCGCCATCGTGAGAAGAGCTAGCTAGTACTCGCCGAGCAAATTAACTCTCCAGCAGGTGGGCAGTGTCCGCGCATGCGCATGCACTCGTGCAGGTGTCGTCACGTGCACTGTTGGAGGGATTTCCTGTAACTTTTCCTTCGAGACACATTAAATGAAAGCCTGGCCCAGCATACTGAATGTGCAAGCTGTCCGGCATAATTGAAGGGCTGAGAATCAGAGTGGTCTAACCCATTTAAAGAAACTTCCTCCTCCCAAACTTGAGACAAAAAAATATAATATGAATACCTGATCTGAGTACGTAGCTATGGGGGTAGGAGTTGGTCCACAAAGTGGTGATATTTGGCATTCCATATAAATTATGTACAAATTGTGAGTCTTTAATCTAGTCACATGGGACTAAACACAGTAACTGGAGTGACGTTCCTGGAACCTTCTCCAGTTACTATGTTGAGTCCCTTGATATAGCAGATGAGACTCACAAAAATGTACTACATGTCAAGTGACACCACTTCGAGGTCTAACTCTTACCTACATACAGCAATGAAAGATTTCACATTATTTATCATACACTCATACACTTTAAAGTACAATTATGCACTTTCCAGTAGCTACTCCATTTGAGTAGGCCCATGCACTATGGCTCTCAGCCTTCAATTATGCAATCAGCTCAGCTACCACAAACCTTCCACTTTTGGAATGCGAGCATCACACATGCATGCAGTGTGAGCCACTGCCCCTGCTTAGGTATGTTCGTGACACAGTATACAAACCTGCTTGTTAATATACATGTAGCATTATCTATAATACATAACTCCATGTTTTCACTTCTGCAAGTAGACAGTTAAGAAAAAGCATATAGCTAGTTGTATGTAAAAAGGGAGAAAAACTAAGTCATTATATATACGTATACATGATTGCACATGCAGTTTGCATTGTTGGCATGGCTATATAGCTACTTTTATCTTATAGATAAGCTTTACAAATCACATAGTTCAAACTCAACACACAATATTTCTAGTTGGAGTCCCTGTATGTACTAGTGCAGCAAGTCACTGCTCTACGCATGTGCAGCCAGTTTGTTGTGCAATCTCCTTTAAAGTTCATCATGTGACTCGGGAGGGAGGGGTGTGTTGGAGTTAAAGGAGGCCACATGGATCTTCCACTGACCATCCACCTTCTTGAACACCATCAGGAACCTAGTATGAATATAGCACAGATTATGGATAATGTCCTGTTGTTTTTTTCTTTTTTTTTTGTAAATAATTTATCATCAGCCTCTGGCTATGTTTGAGTGCATGACCATAAATGAAATCACATAGTTCACCATGTATGTATTGTATGTATGTACTAATTAGTTAGCTACACGTACAGGATTATTAATTGTGCACCTGAGTGAACGACCACACATGCTGTGCACCTGAGTGAACTTCAAACATGGTGGCCTTCACTTGGGCTCTTGAGGCTGCCTGTTGTACATGTAGCATCCATGGAGACCAATGGTAACACAGTGGCACTTGAGTTACTGGCATTCAAAATAGCTTCAGCCATCACCAATTGCTGTTTACTGCACTACTATAGCCGACATTAACATGCATGTGAGTCGAAACATGCACCTAGCTAGCTATTAGCAGTGAACATCAATAGGTTGTTACAAGCTAAGAATATTCTCAACGGTAAACGATAATTGGTACATGAGGAGATATCTGATATACCCTTGGAATCGAAATAGATGCATGTACTAGCTAAACTCACTGTATATATATCACACGCAGGAGTATATATAGCTCAGAGGAGAGACTGCAACACTTGCAAAATGATCACAGGCAGGACTGTATGCAGTTCATGCACGGCAGCTTTACATAACGCATTGTTTTAAAAAACACAGCTTGTCGTGGTTCATGGCTGCTTCACATACCCCATTATTATTTGGCCACAAGACACAGACAATGGCTGCCTGTCACAGCTTCTGTTGCGGCCATGGAGACCACAGTGACACCTTTAATTCCTTTGTCCTTATTCAGCCACCACAGTTTGTATAGGTCACCTGTTTCTCTGCTCACCCGGCCATACTACTCACCCATCATAATCTTTACCACTGGGAGTGCAATCAGCTTGCAATTGAGATCTAAATACTACAATTTTGTTTCCTGTGTTTGCAGCAGACTTACTTGCCATGGTCCATGACATCACCCTCGGAATAAAAGAAGGTATAGTATCCCCTCTCGTAAAGAAAGTCTTCAGAGGCTCCCATGGTGGCGATTTCTTTGCCATCCATGCCGGGGCGAGCTAAGCCCTTGCTAAACATCATCTTTATGGCACCAGTGATGGCTGTGTGTGTGTGTGTGTGTGTGTGTGTGTGTGTGTGTGTGTGTGTGTGTGTGTGTGTGTGTGTGTGTGTGTGTGTGAGTGTGTGTGTGTGTGTGTGTGTGTGTGTGTGTGTGTGTGTGTGTGTGTTTGTGTGTGTGTGTGTGTGCGTGCGTGTGTGTGTGTGTGTGTATGTGTGTGTGTGTGTGTGTGTGTGTGTGTGTGTGTGTGTCACAGTGGTGGAGTGGTTAGAGCACTGAACCCACGACCTAAGGGTTGGTGGTTCGAATCCCACCGGGACAACTGGTGACTATATATTCTTTCCATCATTATTTGGTGTGAATTGCCATCTCATGTCACCAGTACACACCAGCCCACCCAACTGTAATGGGTACCTGGCATTTGCTGGGGTGCAAATTCAACTGACTGCTCTCATGTATCAGCCTTGATTCAGGTGGGACTTTGTCCTCCTGCGAGTTCCTAGCCCGGCTCCAGGAGTTTGCTAGCACTGGCTCATAGTGCTTTCTTAGTGCACAAGCAGCCTGGTGCGCGTGACCGCTTAGCGGCAGCAATAGAATTTGCATTTGCATTTTGTGTATGTGTGTGTGTGTGCGTGTGTAAGTGTGCATTTGTGCGTGGATGCATATATGTGCATGCATCTACTGTTAACGCCTTTCCAGAACTCTTGTACTAAAATAGCAGTCAATAATTGAACCTGTCGATGTTCGTATACGAGAGCCTTTATATGTCAAAAGAAATATTTTGGTTTTGCTGGACAGCAGGAATAACAATTGACACTACACAAAAATGGAAATTTGAATGGATTTGAGGGAATTTTTGGTGAATGCGTACCTTCTTTTCCACGGACAACATCTGTTCCAGTAATCATGATCATGCCATCGCAGGTGTAGAATGAAGCCACACCCTCTGCATCCTGCTCCACCCACTCCTCTGTGTATTGTCTTCTAAGGGCATCAATTTCTTCCTTGAGGTCTGTAACATAAGTTAAAATGTTGTGCTGAAGTTATACAGGTATACCCTGCATTCTGGCCATAAGGACATTATGATGCTGCACGCAGTTGTCCTTTGTCACATGGTTTTATTATCAGTGCATGGCATATTATGCAGCCAACAGCACCTTCAAACTTCATGTATTTCTTTGAAATAGGAATAGCTACTCTTGACTCACCATCATGTGACTTCTTGGCTGGGTGGCTGGTGGTGATGAAAATGTGATAAAACCACTCCCCAGCGATCTTCTTCAGTATTGTCAGTGATCTAATGAGATATAAAAGTGTGTACTCCACTATTGCTAAGCTCACATCTCTGCTCACCTGTTGTCTTTACACTTGACCCAACATTATAGAACTGTACATATGTGCCCATGAAATGCCACTTACTTTCCTGTTTCAACAATGTTGTCCTTTTTATCAAAGAGGGTGTAGTGTGTCCGCTCATATAGAGTGTCGGTTACATCAGAGGGTCCTACTTCATCGGATTTTATCACCATCTTGGCCACGCCCATCTGGAACATGTTTCTGAGTACCACTTCAGAGCCTGTACATTTATACATGGGTGTACGCATGTTGTGTGGGACTGTATGTTAAACTCATCTGAAAAATAACAGAGACGCAAAGTGACCTTCTCTTCCATGTACAGCATCCATTCCAGTTCGCATTATGATGCGGTCCTCAGTAAAAAGCTGGGAGGTAGCTTCAACATCCTGCCGGTTGAAGGATTCCATGAAGCGATCTCTTAGTTTTTCCACCACCAAAGAATGATCTAAAATACAAAATACATGTAATAGATTGAAACAGAAGAAGAATATGCTATAACCATGCAGAATGAATGTAGCTATGGGATTTGGACTTGTAAGCATGGGGGTCTGTACAAAACCCCCTTTGGAAGGCCAAAGACTACTACGAGGCCTATAGCATCGCACGAACCTACCATTTGCACGTCTACTACAATGTACATGTACACTATAAAAAAAGCTGCAGGGTAGAAGGTGGTTCACTAACCGCATATTTGCAGGAATAACAAGTCGTCTTTGCTACACAGAAAACCACGTTAGTGGTTATGTTTCATGTGACTGGCTTCCTATAATTGGGCCTAGCCACATCTTAGTCTACTATTTGAACCCGCATTTCCAGCTCCTCCCACTGGCAAAACCACCGCTTTGGAAAGGCACTGTATAAGCATGCAGGAGTTGAAACGTTGAAGCAGTAAACATTTTGAGTATAAACACTAGTGAGAGCCAGTAGTCTACCTAGGCTCTGCACACACGAGTTCGCTTTCGGATATCTTTTGGGTACTTCTGTTTGCTAAAAGCATGAATTTATTTATTATGTAAACTTAAAAAAAAACGAACATGGACACATGCATGGAAAACATTAAAAAAAATAGTAGTAAAAACACCTTTATACTTCTTCAAAAGTGACGTAATGTGATATAAAAATAAAAGCACACTATTACTGCAAATAATACGTAGTTGCTTTGACTATATTGTTTACCTGAGTTGCAGATGTCTGAGTATGTGGGTAGGAGTTAAAACTCATTAGCTACTTCCTTATGAAATTTAACATTCATTAACTGTATTATCTGCATAGATTTGTATTAAGGTAGCCATGCTCAATTAACTGTACTAGAATTTTAGGAGTTGCGCAAAGTAAAGTATTAATTGTATGTGTGAGTATCAAATGTAGGAGTTTCGTCTCAAATTCCGTTTATGTGTATATCCTATAGATGTAAACCCCTCCATTTGGTATGTCGAGTACCATGTAAATAAACAATTTCACAATTAATATTAAATTTTATAAGTAACTAACTATTGAGGCTTATCTTCTACCTATAGTGGTGGTAATATATTTTCAGATCCTCGACCAAGAATGCAGGAAATTTTAATTTTAATAGTCAAATCTGTCTCCATGCATGCATGTAATGTGTTAATGCATTTGAAACTCGAACAACTATTACATAATATTGTTAATTATAATATAATTATGGTCAATATGCATACCAGCTCTATTATATGTAGAACAAGATCCAATTTAGCACAAGAAATTGTGATTCTAGGAATTTATTATCTGGCCAAGCCCATCGCTAATTAATTTAAGCTGAATCCAATCTAACCCAAGACTTTTACTGTAACAACTTCAGGAAATATAATTTGTAAATTTGATTATAATCTATTAGTTAAAACGACTGTTAATCATATAATCAAATACAAAATGAATGAGCTACTCCCTCACCCGATGTTAGCTATCTATCATACAGAATATTCTACGTAACTAAGGTCAAATTGAAGCTGAGGTCTAGTCTCGCGGGCCAGACGATTTTTGTTTGGGGAAGTTACGTCTGGCCACCTTAGCCACATTTTCGTTATGCGGTGGAATGCAGTGCACGTGACATAACGTCATTTTTCACAAGGCAGAACGCAATTACTATGTATAGACTCTCGCCTTATAATCTCGATATGGACGGTCGGTAGAGATGTGCTTGCTTTGTCAGTCAGCAATAAAGGCGAAGGAACGTCGGAAGCTTCAGTGATTCTACAGAGCATGTGCTTCCTATTTTGCTCGAGTTGTCAGGTGCACTTGAGACACCAGCGACAAAACCTGTCATTTATTTCAAAACTTATTACTCGTTCCTGGTTCGGCTGAAGCCTAGCTAACTCGCAACTTTCGCTAACACTTTTTTCTCGATAACATGATCATCTCGCTTGAAAAGGACAGACTGTCATGTGATTAATACGTAAGAGCTTTGTAATAATTGAACGCTCTGCAATCTGATTGGTGTCGCCCACATTCCGGCGACGTTTGTAAAAACGTGGCAAACGTGACCAGACGTACTTTAATCGTCTGGCCCGCGAGACTAGCTGAGGTCTAGTTAGAACATAATATTATACATGTAGCCTTGAGCCATTTTTGCACAGCCTTCGGCTTTCTATATAATATGCTCTATGCATGGATTTTTTTTCCACGTTCTATGGGGGAAAAAAGTCTATATATTTTTACACGATTATAAAATATACTAAGATAGCTAAGTGTCTCAAAATGTCACAGAGAATGTCCCAAATTTAAGACCCTCATACAAACGGTGCGTGTTGTGCACATACACTGCTGCATAGCTACATAGCTATACTATCTTGCTCCAGGAGTCTGGGCCTATGTAATAGTTAGACAGTGAAACCGAGGTTTCTTAGTTGTATAGTGCACTTGCGGGGCTTCCGTAGTAGCTGAAGCCAGACAGTAATTGACCGAAGCGGAGCCTAGGACAATTACTGTCTGGCTGAAGCTACTACGGAAGCCCACAAGTGCACTATACAACTAACTGTTTTAGAAAATTTGGCAGGTCATTAAATGGTTAGTGACCTCTCAGCAGGTCACTAAACCTAGTTAGAAACCTGGTAGTGCGTTACTAGGCTGGTCAAGTACCTTATTAGCGGTACGCACATCAAAGCGTGAATATTCATAATTTTTCTAAATACTGATGCATTTCTCAACTATCTGACATCACTATGCAGCTTTCCTCTCAATCCCAGGCCTCCACCCAGCCTTAGCTATTTGCAAATACGAGCCAGGGAAACGAGGCTACTTTTGCTCTTACGATAATTATGAAACATAAGCTTGTTGTCTGGAAAACAGTTACTTTTGTGTACCTGCATGAGCTCCAGTGACTACCAGAGATAGCAACACCAGAACAGCGCTAGCAGCAGCCTTCTTTTCCGCCATCGTGAGAAAAGCTAGTTAGTACGTATATAGCTACTCGCCGAGCAAATTAACTCTCCAGCGGGTGATCAGTGTCCGCGCATGCGCACTCGTGCAGGTGTCGTCACAGTCGTGGGGAGGAAGGAATTCGAACTTTCCTTCTCAAGGCGCATTAATTTCATACAAGAAATGAAAACTTGGCCCAGTGTACCGTATGTGCAAGCTGAGATGATAGCCAGCATAATTTAAAAAAAAAATTATGCGAACAGCTCAGCTACCAAACCTTCCAATAATTTTGGAATACGAGCACCGTACCTGCATGCCATGGGAGCCATCAGGTATGGATGTGATACAATATATGAACCTGCTGGCTAATAACATTAATTAAACATGTATAGCTAACTCCATGTGTTCACTTCAGAATCTGCGAGAAGACAAATTTGAATATAAGAAAAAGCATATTATTAATAGTTGAATATATGCAGAAACTAAAGGGGGAAACTTAGCCATTATATACATGATTGTAGCTACATGCTGTTTGCATTGTTGGCATGGCTATATATCTACTTTTATCTTATAGATAAGCTTTACAAATCACATAACTAAAAAGGTTCAAACTCAACACACACTTTCTAGTTGGAGTCCTTGTATGTACTAGTGAAGCAAGTCACTGCTCTATATGCAACCAGTTTGTTGTGCAATCTCCTTTAAAGTTCATCATGTGACTCGGGAGGGAGGGGTGTGTTGGAGTTAAAGGAGGCCACATGGACCTTCCACTGACCATCCACCTTCTTGAACACTATCAGGAACCTAGTATGAATATAGCACAGATTATAAATGGATATGTTCTTGGTTTTTTTTTTGTAAGGAATTCGTCATCAGCCTCTGGCTATGTTTGAGTGCATGACCATAAATGAAATCACATAGTTCACCGTCTATGTATTGTATGTACGTACTAATTAGTTAGCTACACGTACGATTCCTCACCAGCTTTGCATGATTATTTAATTGTGCACCTGAGTGAACTTTTAACATGGTGGCCTTCACTTTGAGCTCTTGAGGCTGCCTGTTGTGGCATCCATGGAGGCCAATGGTAACGCAGTGGGACTTGAGATACTGGCATTCAAAGTAGCTTCACCATTACATACCAATTATTGTTTATTGCACTACTAGCTGATATTAAACATGTACGTGAGTCAAAACAAGCACCTAGCTACTAGCAGTGAGCATGAATTGGTTAAATTGTTACAAGCTGAGCATATTCCAAACAGTAAAGATAATTGGTGAGGAGAGATCTTGGTATCAAAGTAGATGCATGTATATATACGTATACTAGCTACTCGTAATACGTGAAGTGTTTTCGTGCGCAGGAGTATGGCTCAGAGGAGAGACTGCAACACTTGCAAAATGATCACAGGCAGGACGGTATGCAGTTCATGCACGGCAGCTTTACGGAACACATTGCTGAAAAACACGGCTTGTCGTGGTCAATGGTTGCTTCACATACCCCATTATTATTTGGCCACATGACACAGACAATGGCTGCTATACACTTGGGCTCATATGGGTGCCTGTCGTGGCTTCTGTGGAGTGTGGCAGCCATATGCATGGGGACCACAGTGATACTTCATGCAACCTTTGCTTTGTCCTTTTCAGCCACCACAGTTTCTATCGGCCACCTGTTTCTCTGCTGTACCTTTGCACAGTGCACTCTGAGATCTGTATACTGCAATTATGTCTCATGAGTTTGTACAACTTTGCAGACGACTTACTTGCCATGGTCAACGACATCACCCTTAGCACCGGAGAGAGTATAGTATCCCCTCTCATAGAGAGAGTCCTCAGAGGCTCCCATGGTAGCTGTCTCCATGGGATCCATGTCCAGGCCAACCATACCGCTGCTAAACATCTGCTTTATGACACGAGTGATGGCTGTGTGTGTGTGTGTGTGTGTGTGTGTGTGTGTGTGTGTGTGTGTGTGTGTGTGTGTGTGTGTGTGTGTGTGCGTGCGTGCGCGAGCATACATGTGTGTGTGGATGCATGCATATGTACGTATATGCATCTGCTGTTAGGTAGGGGGCATACTATAGCCTCGTGCCCAGGCCTTCCCTCACCGGTTTTTTTGCTTTTTGCCACGACTGCGAAAAAGCTGTGAGGGAAGGCCTGGGTACGAGGCTATAGGCATACTATACTAAACACAATGTCAGTAAAGAATAATGTTAGGTATAAAGCAGGTACAATTTTTAAATCCTTTTAAATTTACAATCTATCTTCTTTTTTCAGCTCAGCGAGGAGGGTATGGATAATATGATGTTTTATAGCTGATGTGTATTGTTTATTATAAGGCTGCCCTATAGTATTATATGGGAGTCTTAATTTGCCACCTAGTGGCAAAAAAGAGTGGCAAGCTGCTGCAAGCATACTTATTTTATCATGTTGCTATTTGACTTTTTTATAAGTAGCCATTAGAGGTATGCAGAATTTATCATGGCTCAAGTTTTGGTACGTGAGTAATGCACAGTATACCCGGATGCCAATTTCCTCTTTGGCACTGTTTACCATGGTTTCGTGCAAGACCATAATTCCAGAAATTAAAATTGTATATAGCCATACCCACGTCATTACTATACTTGCCCGTTCACCCTTGTACTAAAATGGTAGCCAATACTTGAACCTGTTTTTGGCTACGTTTCTGTCAAAAATGAGAGAGAGAATTATTTCCCTAATGCCTGGTTTTGCTGAGTTAGTGATTGAATGCACAATCTGGATAATAATTGAAACTATACAAAAATGGAAATTATGGAATGGGTTTGAGTGGAATTTTTTGGTGAATGAGCGGTGGAACGAGTACCTTTCTTTCCGTGGACAACATCTGTTCCAGTAGTCATGAGCATGCCGTCATCGGCGTACAATGAAGCTATGCCCTCTGCATCTTGCTTCTTCCACAGCTCGATGTCGTGTCTTCTAAGGGCAGCAATTTCTTCCTTTAGGGCTGCAACATAAGTTACAAATGTGGTGCTGAAGTTATACAGATATACTCTGCAATCTGGACATAGGCCATCATGCCTCTGCATGTATGTAGTTGTCTTTTGTCATACGGTTTTAGTAGCTATCAGTGCATGACATGTTTGTAGCCAACACCTGTCATAACACAGCACCTTTAAAACTCTTCATACATTTCTTCGTTGAAATAGGAATAGTTACTCTTGACTCACCATCATGTGACTTCTTGGCTGGGTGGCTGGTGGTGATGAGAATGTGATAAAGCCACTCCCCAGCGACATTCTTCAGTATTGCCAGTGACCTAAATTACAAAATGAGAAACATGCAATTAACAAGTACTTGCTTAATTACACCAGCGAATTAAGGAATTGATCTGTCAGTATAGACTACGTACTTTTTAACTAATTGGAAAATGGGTACGGTCATAGTGATGCATCAGTCAATCCAATTCAATACACTCCATACACTTCCAAGAGTAGAGAAATTTAATGTAACGTATAATTCTGGCGCATAACACTAGTGATTGGAAATGGCTACTGTACATAGCTACGGAGTAGATGCATCTGTTACAGTCAGTACAGCCTTGTTGGCACTAAAGGAAAGATTTGTATACAGCAAAACTGTTGTCCCCAGGTATTGTAGTACCCGGTATACATGTATACCATTTTGCTATGGAAATAGCAGGAGTGTATACACCTCATCAAAATTCGACATGATATATGTGAGCGAATTTGAGAAAAGGGGTATTATCGCGCAATACGTTACTACGCGGTACACACGTTTTTTTGCATCCTGTCATGAATATCGAAAAGTAAGATTATGACATCACAGTTAGCGCCGGGCTTTCCCCTACCTGGTTGCTAAGTATGAGCTCCAGGAAACGCTTCTTTCCAATAAAACGAGTCGTTCAAAGAATTTACGGCTTCAGAAAATTACCCGGAAGTCAACGTTTAGACGCTGTTTTCTCAATAATGATATTCACAATAAAATTATGAGGATACGAATCTGCCCGTATCTCAGGAATGGTAGCTGCTATGGAAGCGCAACGAACGTTATGTTGTAGCTTATTTAACGTACTTTCACTTGGTATGCATAATGAAAAAATTTTCGTCCGAGCGATAATACCCCTTTTGTCAAATTCGCTCACATATAACATATGAACCATGTCCAATCGGTGTAGCTATATATATCATTGCTATATCACCTGCTGGTGTTTGGAGGTTTATGAAAATATACCCCTGTTCCTCTGTTCCCCCCCATCTATGCTCACTTGTAGTCTTTACACTTGGGAGTGCGGTTGACTCGATGCTATATAACGATAGTTACTGTAGTTATGTGCCCATGCAGTGCCACATACTTTCCTGTCTCAAAGATGTTGCCCTTTCTGTCAAAGAGGGTGTAGTGTGTTCGCTCATACAGAGTGTCGGTTACATCAGAGGGTCCCACTTCATCGGATTTTATCACCATCTTAGCAATGCCCATCTGGAACATGTTTCTGAGTATTGCTTCAGAGCCTGTACATTAATACATGGGTGTGTGCATGTTTTGTGGGACTGTACGTTAAACTCATCTAAAAAAAACAGAGACGCAAAATGACCTTCTCTTCCATGTACAGCATCCATTCCAGTTCGCATTACGATGCGGTCCTCAGTAAAAAGCTGGGAGGTAGCTTCAACATCCTGCCGGTTGAAGGCATCCATGAAGCGATCTCGTAATTTTTCCACCACCAAAGTAGGATCTAAAACAAAACATGTAATAAATTGAAACAGAAGAAGAATACGCTAACCATACAGAATGAATGTAGCTACGGGATTCAGACCTGCAAGTGGGGGGGAGTGGGGTTGTAAAGTGTGCATGTTTCACTGATGCCTTGTTGTCTCAGAAGAACACACTGTCTATTACTTATGTACTTTGGGTTTTGCTAGTTTGCCCCCCCCCCCCCCCCCCCCCCATCACTCCAGGTTGTTCCATTTTCATTACCTGTTTTGACTCTGCGTGGCATCATAATACTGGGCAAAATTATTATGAGAAGTGTAGTAATATTGAAATGCTCCCTGATAACGGAAAACTGTATGGGCACAAAAGTTTCTAGCCTCGGCAGACACTGTGTTGGCAGTGTGATATGTAGGACTAGTGGGCCCCTGGCCACCTCCCCGATATCATGGTTACATGCATGTTTAAGCTTGGTATAGGTAATACATCCACAGCTATTGCATAGAGAAGGCTTTGAGAAGTTACTATACAGTTGCGGGATACTGGGAGGGGTAGCTACCTTGAATTGTATGCTGTTAAATTGCAGGATTCACAACTGGTTATAGCACACAGTAAAACTAGGATTGTGTACATCAACAGTATTAACATTGTTGTTCGAGTTACAACTGCATGAGCACATCACATGCATGGATACAGGTTAAATTTTTGGTCAACAATGTGAAAATATATTACCGTACCACACTATTTCTGCATCATTCTATTAAACTCCCTCTGCAACTCAAACTCAGTTAGTAACAGACTAAACCATTTCTTAATTGTGAGTTTCTTTATATTGTATAATTTTGGTCATCAGATCACTGGGGTGTAGCTAGCACAAACCCTCTGGAGAGATGCAAAACCACAGCTAATAACTGTGATTGTGCATTAAAATTAAAGCATATAATGTGCACGGAACACTTTGGGTTGTTTTGATGCAGGCAGTTCAGGTCACATGAGCTGCAAGTGTAACCGCAATAGCCTACTTAGTTACACCACTAATTGTTTAACGTACCATGAAGTCTAGCAAGTATACCACAGGCATAGCTAGGTAAATTAAAACATCAATAATTATCACATTAACCCTTTCACCGGTAGAGACCTGCTTCCATAAGGCCCATATGAATTTATATGGTGTTTTTATATTAGGCGTTAATATAAAGTATGGGCTTTCGTTTTGTTTCTTTGGGCAGTAAAGTGGCCTATACCGGTGAAAGGGTTAACTTAGCCTATTATGTGCATTCCAGGCATCAGCTGCAACGGCTGCTCAATACCACATTAATCCCTTGCAATGCTACCATCAAATGCTATCCCAATTAGTAAAATTTCCTTTAAGCAGTGCAGTATAGCTATAAGCTATGTCTACAATGATAGGTTGAACAGGGCTGGTGGAAGCAGTCCAGCCGATCTGGTTTTAGCCAGACCACTTCAGAATCTTCACTCCAGCAAATATAGTCAGTTTACGTCAGCGCTTCACAGTGTGACAGAAAAAATCATTGAAATACAATACTATATATAGCGATGACTTGCAACAGTACACTTGTGCATGCATAACATGTGTAACATATTGACTTGCAGTTGCGATGATAGTTTGCGCGTTTACCTTGCCATGATGTACAAGTTAGTGTGCCAAAATGCACTAAAATCGATCTCAGATTGTCAAAAACTTCCTGGGAATAAGCATACCACACCACCCCAGGAACTGCATGCTTTGCACACTGTCTCGGTCTGACCTCTGAAATGTAGCTTGCTCTGGGCCTGTTGAATCAACCCGGGAAGTTTTGCAGTCAGTTAGCTATATAAACCCGGGAAGCTACAAAACTTCTCGGTAAGTTAAAATGGAAGTTGTTAATATTATATTGACCATGCAGTGAGTTGTTGCTTGGGGTTTTTTTTTTACATGAGTGAGCTAGAGACAAGTTGGCGTGAGGGGGTTCATCAACAATGTGGAAAATTCATTAGTCTAAGAGCAATTAATTAGCAAATTGATGCATTGCTAATGTGTTCCCACATTCTTGGACAGGGAGTTCATCAAAACACATGTTCTATCTCTAGGCCGAGTTGAAGTGAAGCCAAGGTCTACTAGTTAGAAAATAACTCTGAGCTATTTAGCACATCTTCAGCTTCCTATATCGTACCATGCTCTACGGAAGACATTCTCTATAGACACTTATAATTACCTATCAAAGCTCGTTGACTGGGCTATAGTTACTTTTGTGTACCTGCATGAGCTCCAATGACTACCAGAGATAGCAACACCAGGACAGCGCTAGCAGCAGCCTCCTTTACCGTCATCGTGAGAAGAGCTACGTAGCTTGTACTCGCCGAGCAAATTAATTCTCCAGCAGGTGGGCAGTGTTTGCGCATGCGCACTCGTGCAGGTGTCGTCACTGTCGTGGGGCGCCAGGAACTTTCCTTCTCAAGCGCATTAATTTCAGGAAATGAAACCTTGGCCCGGTGCTGTAGGTGCAGGCTGAGATGATAGCCGGAATAATTAAACAATTTTCATGCGATCAGCTCATGATCAGCTAACACAGACCTTCCAAGTTTGGATTGTGCAGCATCGTACCTGCATGCCATGGGAGCAACTGCCCCTGCTCAGGTATAGGTTAGATAATTTTGATTTTTGTCAGAAAGTGTCTCTTAAACCAACAGGCTAGTCTCCCAGAGAATCCTGATTGGTACAACATATACAATTGCGACATATGCACAAAAAAAAATGTACATACAAATTCAAACAAAAGAAATTATGCTAATCAAGACCCACTATACATGTACTGCTGAGAAATGTAGACTTGCAAGTGTTTCTTGAAGTTGGCTGTACTCTGAATAGTCCTTATGTCTGCAGGCAGACTATTCCAACCCTGAGCAGCTCTAAACATGAATGATTTTTTCAGAAAATTCTTGTTTACTGTACTTCGGTATACATGTACAGATTTCCTTGTCCACATGTCTGACTAGATTGATAGACTTTAGCTTGTCCCTCAGGTAGCCTGAAGCATTCCCTATCCTACATAGGTTTATAGCATTATCTTTTATAATATATATTGTGGTTAATAGCATTATCTTTTACTCCATGTGTTTACGTCTGCAAGCAGACAATATGAAAAAGCATATTATAGTTGTATGTAGAAAGAGAAAAACTTAATACATGATTGTACAATCATGCAGTTTGCATTGTTGGCATGGCTATAGAGAAGCTACATGCATACAAATCACAAACTAAGTAACCAAAATGGTTTAAACTAAACCGTGACACAATTTCTAGTTGGAGTTCCTGTATGTACTAGTGAAACAAGTCACTGCTCTACGCATGTGCAACCAGTTTGTTGTGCAATCTCCTTTAAAGTTCATCATGTGACTCGGGAGGGAGGGGTGTGTTGGAGTTAAAGGAGGCTACATGGATCTTCCACTGACCATCCACCTTCTTGAACACGCACAGGTACCTAGTATGAATTCAGCACATTATTAATTTTTTTGTATCATCAGCCTCTGGCTATGTTTGAGTGACCATAAATGCAATCAGACAGTTCACCGTCCATGTATGTAAAGTTTATTAGTTAGCAACATGTATGGTTCCTTGCCAGCTTTGTAATTATGCACCTGAGCGAACGATCTTATGGCTAACCACATCTCTACTCTGCCCACCCATCATCTTTATCCACTTGGCTCGAGATCTAAGTACTACAATTTTGTTTCCTGTGTTTGCAGCAGACTTACTTGCCATGGTCCATGACATCACCCTCAGAATTGAAGAAGGTATAGTATCCCCTCTCATAGAAAGAGTCTTCAGAAGCTCCCATGGTGGTGATTTCCTTTGCATCCATGCCAAGGCGAGTCAAGCCCTTGCTAAATATCATCTTTATGACACCAGTGATGGCTGTGTGTGTGTGTGTGTGTGTGTGTGTGTGTGTGTGTGTGTGTGTGTGTGTGTGTGTGTGTGTGTGTGTGTGTGTGTGTGTGTGTGTGTGTATGTGCATGTGTGTGTGTGTGCGTGCAAGAGTGCATGTGTGTGTGGATGCATGCATTCGTGCGTGGAGGCATGTATGTGCATGCATCTATTATTAATGTCTTTCCAAAACCCTCGTACTAAAATAGCAGTCAATAATTTAACCTGTCTTTAGTCTTATAAGAGAGCCTTTATATGTCAAAAACGAGGAAAAGAAACTTTTGGTTTGGCTGGACAGCGCACACGAATAATAATGGACACTACACAAAAATGGAAATTTGAATGGAATTGAGGGAATTTTTGGTGAACGAGTACCTTCTTTTCCACGGACAACATCTGTTCCAGTAATCATGATCATGCCATCGCAGGTGTAGAATGAAGCCACACCCTCCGCATCCTGCTCCACCCACTTCTCTGTGTATTGTCTTCTAAGGGCATCGATTTCTTCCTTGAGGTCTGTAACATAAGTTAAAAATGTGGTGCTGAAGTTATACAGGTATACCCTGCATTCTGGCCATAAGGACCTTATGATGCTGCATGCAGTTGTCCTTTGTTGTACAGTTTTAGTATCAGTGCATGACATATATGCAGCCACCATCTGTCATAACAGCACACTCTTCATGTGAAATAGGAATACTTAGTTTGACTCACCATCATGTGACTTCTTGGCTGGGTGGCTGGTGGTGATGAGAATGTGATAAAACCACTCCCCAGCGACCTTCTTCAGTATTGCCAGTGATCTAAATGAGATATAAATGTGTGTACTCCACTATTACTAAGCTCTACCATAGCCAGCAATATTATAGTAAGTGGAATATGTACAGATATTGCTCACTCATATCATGTTCACCTGTAGTCTTTAGTGTGGTTGACTCAATATTATATAACGATAGTTACCGTAGATAAGGGCCCATAAAAAACCACTTACTTTCCTGTCTCAACAATGTTGCCCTTTTTATCAAAGAGGGTGTAGTGTGTCCGCTCATACAGAGTGTCGGTTACATCAGAGGGTCCCACTTCATCTGACTTTATCACCATCTTAGCAATGCCCATCTGGAACATGTTTCTGAGTACCGCTTCAGAGCCTGTACATTTACACATGGGTGTGCGCATGTGTGTGGGACTGTATATTAGACTCATCTAAAAAATAACAGAGACGCAAAGTGACCTTCTCTTCCATGTACAGCATCCATTCCAGGTCGCATTATGATGCGGTCCTCAGTAAAAAGCTGGGAAATAGCTTCAACATCCTGCCGGTTGTAGGTATCCATGAAGCGATCTCGTAAATTGTCTACCACCGAAGTATGATCTAAAACAAAATACATGTAATAGATTGAAATAGAAGAAGAATACGCTAACCATACAGAATGAATGTAGCTATGGGATTCAGACCTGCAAGCTGAGGGGGGGGGGGTGTACAAAATCCATCTTTGGAAGGCCTAAAGACTACCACGTCACGAGGCCCATAGCATCTCACGAACCTACTGTTTGCATGCCTGCTACATAGAAAAAATAATTCGCTTTAGTTGCAGGGTACAGGGTGGTTTACTCACCACATATTTATAGGAATAACAAGTGGGCTTTGCTATGTAGAAAACCACATGTTAGCGGTATGTTTCCTGTGCTAGCGCGTGGCCTGGGTATGACGCTATAGGTGGTTGTACAGGCTAATTTTCTGGCTGTGTTGGAATATGAGGTGACCCTTGACTTGCAACTGAGGTAACCAAGCAATTTAAAAGACTAACAATTTTGCATTGTATATTAAAGGTGTATGATGCTCCATGCCTTGTTGTCTCAGAAGAATACACTGTCTATCGCTTATGTACTTAGTGTTTCGCTATTTTTTTCCCCCATCACTTTCATTTTCATCACCAGTTCTTGACTCTGTGTGGCATCGTAATGCTTGGCAAAATTATTATGATAAGCATAGTAATGTTGAAATACTCCCTGATAACAAAACATTGTATGGCCACAAAACATTTCGGTTCTTTCACAGCCACTGTTGCTGGCAGTGTGTTACATTAGCACCTCCACAATATCATGGTTACATGCTTGGTGATACATCCACAGCTATTGCATAAAGGAAGGTTTTGAGTGGTTAGCTACTGCAGTTGAATGATACTGGCTACGGCACACATTGAATTATGCACATTGACCATATTGAAGGACTGAGAATTAGTGTGGTCCAAATTGACTTCCCCCCTCTCAACCTTGAGAATACTCTTAAAATGTGTTTCTGCAGCTACTTGAAATTTGAAATTTTACTATTTTTGGTCATATGCTCATATTAAGGTATGCATATTTTCACCTCTCATTTTTTTGTTCCATTTCTAGCCCTTGATGTTGGGTTGGCTAACCTTGGTTCTTGGCCCTTCAATTAACATTCGTGAACACACTACATGCATGAATACAGATTTGACTGTCATTAGTAAATTTTCTGCATTCTTGGTCGAGAATCCCAAAATATTTTACTACGGTAACCATTAGTGTGTTTTCATTCCCTGCAACTCACACAATCAATGAACCACTTTTCAATTGTGAGTTTATGTAATCCTGCGTATTTTGTGGTCATCATATCACCGGGGCATTGCAAAAACTCTCTTGGGGAGCTGCGCAATCACAGTAATAAACAATCTTCATATTAAAAAGTATCATAGTAATAAAGTGATTGTGCAGCTCTCAATTCAATGCTAAAAATTAAAGCACAATGTGCACGGTACACTCTGGTGCAGGCAGTTCAGGTTACATGAGTTGTAAGTGCAACCTCAAATATGTAATTGAATTCCTACGCCTAATTAGTCTCGCCACTAATAATTTGTTTATGCACCATGAAGTCTAGCAAGGATTCAATTTTATATCACAGACATAGCTTGGTTGGTTTCAAAGCATTAATTACATAAATTAGCCTATAATGCCTAATTTCTTCAGGCTATGTTTGTACTTCTGAATCAGTTTGACTAAAGCCACTTTCAAATTGAGGTAGAGTCAAACTGGAGTACAAATTATTCACCATGCATGCACCGTGCATGAGTAGTCTATTATATCAAGACTATAAGAATGTACACAAAATATTTGGAGGGAAGATTAACACTCAATGATTTTTGTTACATGAACGTTGATACCCCATGAATATAATATAGGTATGCATGTGGGGCAAAGTGTACCTTATGAATGTTGAGCCAATGGACCAAAATGCACTAGCTACTAAATGAATAAGCTATTCCATCACCTGATTTTAGAAAAACGAATCATGTGCATGGTATTTACAGAGAAGCATGCATGTATGAAATAACAAGGGCAGAAATAAAAAAAAATTGTACCTCAGATAAAACTATGAGTCTTTATAACAGGTATTATATTATGCATATTTGGGAAGAATGTCCTAACTAGGCCAAGTTGAAGCCGAGGTCTAGTTAGAACACATAGCTATAGGGCTGCTCGTGTTCTGAGCCGTTTAGTATCTTCGGATGCTCAATGGGATTCTTACCATACTCTATGGAAAAAAGGGACATGCTCCGGGGCATTTTGAGACACTTAGCTATCTTAGTATAATATGTTACTATTAGAATAGTGTAACAAGGTATAGAAGTCTTTTTGCAAGACCCTCAGACAATTATACAAACTGATACAATATCTGGCACACTGCATATATGCGGCCTTGCTCCCAACTCCAGGCCTCCACCCAGCCTCGGCTATTTGCAATACGAGCCTGGGAAACGAGGCTATTTGATATTATGAACCAAAATCTCGTTAACTGGTTGAAGTTGAAGCCGAGGTCTAGTTAGAACACATTGAATTCCTACGCCTAATTACTTTTGTGTACCTGCATGAGCTCCAGTGACTACCAGAGATAGCAACACCAGAACAGCGCTTGCAGCAGCCTTCTTTTCCACCATCGTGAGAAGAGCTAGCTAGTACTCGCCAAGTATAAAATTGTGGCTATATCGACATTTCAATGGGCAGTGTCCACGCATGCGCACTCGTACACTAGAGCAGGAAGTCGCGAGAGATGAGGGACTCCCCCTCTTATGACGCCCTTTTTTTAATAGAGCAAAGTTGCTTAATTAATTGTATGCACGATTATCATAGCGCCCTTGCTAGAAGCCAGAAAGGACGATGGCTACTGCTGTTCTGCTGCTGCTATCTCTGATAGTCACTGGAACCTATGCAGGTATGATAGGTATACATAGCTACATGCATGTACTGCAGGCCCCACCACTTTTCCGAGTTAATTGTGAGAGCCTGCATGGGAAGGCGAGACGAGGCAAGAGCAGTAGGGCGTATATTATAGCGGCCAATAAAATATGCACTATTGCATAGGGCATTCCTGTGTCTCTAGATAACATACTAGAGTTTAAGAGGTATATACACTTAATAGTAGCTTGTGCCCTCCACGAGCAGTTACCGGTATTATAATTACTCTTCATATGATTTTGGTTTTAGATCTCCGAAGTGAGATAGAAGATGCAAATGCTCGCTTCACCGAGGCCTTCAACCGGCAGGACGCTGAAGCTGTCTCCCAGTTTTACACTGAGGACTGCTCCATGATGCCAGCTGGAAGTGATGTCGTACAAGGAAAAGCAGGTCTTGATCAGCTTAGCTACCACTCTCAACGTTTGAATTGTTTTTAAGAATGTATTGCTACAGTGTAATCTGTTGGGGCAGTCAAATCACTTACTTCTCAGTGCCTGCATGCATGCTCTGTTTTGTCAATGAGGGCCTATACAAATGTATTTAAAAGTGTTTACACAACAGATTCAGCATGCTGGTTGGGATACTGCATGATTCTATTTGTAAGTGTGCCAAATATAATAAGTTTCAATTAGCCAATAACAAGGTGAAGGGTCATACGCATGAAATAGCATGAAATATGTATAGTCTACCTATGCATTTCTTTTAGACAGTACAGCTATGAAACCTTAACTATTACTAATACCTAGCTATTAACAATCTGATTTTATTATTCATTGTTGGCCCAATTATGTTATCAGCAAAAGTAATCAAAATGTTTGATCTTCACAAATTCATAACCCACCTTTTGGACTATTGTAGCTCCACTCTAGCTGTACAGAGGTTTGCAAGTTGGTTGTTCACAGGAGAAGGCAAATAGGCAGTGGCTCTCAAGTGCTTAATTAGGTTAGGCTGTCAGAATCAAAGAGTAACAGTAACTGTTAGTAATAGTTAAAGGTCAGTATGGGTGAGGGGAATTTAAAGTCCAAGGCGAAGCCGAGGAGTTTAACCTCTCACCCAAACTGACCTTTAACTGATTTAATGTACATTGGTATAGCAATGATCCCTGTATGTGGCCTCCTTTGAGTGCTATAAGCGTGGGAAAAAGTGGTTGCCATGGTAATGTACATTAATACTGTCAACTCCAATTTTCCTATTATTGCATATTACACTGGACAGCCAACCTGTAAACCTTCGTACTTGTTGCACCTCCAAATCCTTGGGCTTTCCTTTGTGAAGATGTAAAGATGTGGAATGGAAATGAATGATTCAATGCATAGATTGAATGCATACACACTTCATTATAAAAATGGCCTTGCATGCCCTATATATGCTGCTACTACATACCCCCCCCCCCCAACACACATAGCTATAATAGAAAGCCCTGCACAATAAAGTGGACCACATACATAGTCTTGATGAGATGTTAAGAAGATGCTATAGTGTTACTGTACATGCCTAGTCTAATGAGCCATCTGACTACACTCATTAAACTGTGACTAATGCAATTATATGGAGGCTTATACCACAACTATGTAGGAACGATCTGCCTTGCTTCCAGGCTCTCCTTGCTAGGAAGAGCAAGTGGAAAGTGCCTGGAGTGTTAACGTTGTCTGGCTCTATAGGCATGCAAGACTAGCATGTTCATGTACCTTAACTTGCTACATTCTACACGTGCTGGAGTTTAAAGAATATGACTGTCTCTACGGTAACTGCAAGTTGCTAATATTGATCCTACAATCCCATTGGACTAAGAGGTAGATGAATGTTTACATTTAGTTTTGTAAGTCTTTCCCAGCATACAATTGCTGTAAGGTATAGGGTTACTTAACAACTATATAGAGGTGCAAAGTTTAACAAAGTACTATAGCTACACATGCACATGCACAATCATGCACACACCACGTAAACATACACAGATGTTAAAAAGGTGATCAATAGCTTCTTCCAGACGGATGTGGGCAGTGTGGTGATAAAGATCGATGAAGTGGGACCCTCTGATGCAACTGATACCTTGTATGAGCGAAGCCACTATACCTTCTTTGACATGAAGGGCAACATCCTTGACAAAGGAAAGTAAGTACGTAGCATGTAATAGGCAGATTCATATGATTCAATGAACCTACTGGGTTTCATAAGGACACACTTGAACTTTCCAATTCCTCTCCCCCAAAGATTTATTAACAGCTATAATTAGTGCTACAGTAGCTGCTCTGAGTATTTTTACCGTATACGGCTACTATCATATTCAGAATACGACGGCCATGTTTGAATTTTGCCATCTATGTAATACACATGTAGTTACATGCTCTCTCATTGGCTTCACCAGCTCAATACACTCCTGCAAATATTTATAAATACTAGCTCAGATTCGACTGCCACAATGCAAGATTACTTGCCTCATACTAAAGCACTCAGCCAATTTAATAAGTGATCTCATGGTTTCAGACTTAGTGGGTAATTCTGTAACTTATTTATATAATTTGTTTGACTTATCTACATCATCATTCAGGCATGTGGTAGTGTGGAAGAAGGTCGCTGGGGAATGGCGTTTACACATTGACATCTTCAACAGCAACATTAACCCAGCCCAGAAGTCGGGTGAAGATGGTGAGTGGATAAGAACATCTTATCACTCTACAATTGTGCCATCCAAAAGCTCACATTATTGACCTACCGTAGATGGGGAAATTTTTGTTTTTGTTTTTGTTTTTTATTTTGGGCAGTACTCTACGACGATGAAAATAAACAAACAAGAACTTGTTTCAACATAGAACATCGACCAATAACGCTACACTTTTGATGTGCCGAAGTGACGAAAAAACTACACAGAAATTTTAATGGACGAGTATTTTTACGGGTGAAAAATTACCGATCTACGGTATGTAGTTTTAGAGTGTACCCTATAGCACCTCTAATATTAATTTTGCTGACATCTAGCTGTCTGACAATAGATAGTGTACACATAGTATGATAGGGGCTTTCCAAAACCCACACACTATTGGTGAATAACTCTGATTGTACTAAATTTTAGATATGACTTAGTACTCATTTAGTCTCGTGCCCAGCCCCGTGTTAGAAAGGTGGGTCAGGCTCCCCGTATATTCAAAGTTGGGTTAGCGTTACATCATATTACATCACCAAACGAATAGTGTCCACGTGGCCACTAGTATAGATATCCGGATACTGCAACCTTTTAGTGATGTAATACTATAATCAATCAATCACATTGCCGGTCCAGATCTGGGACCGCTGACGTAATGCTGCCCCAACTTTGAATATACGAGGCGCCAGACCCACCTTTCTAACGTGGGGCTGGGCATGAGACTAGTACTCATTAGGAAATAATTTGTAAATTCGAGCTGGATAGCCTGCACACACCTGATACATTTTAGTACCGTGGACCCATCTGGCCCCACTCTTCGTCTAAATGTACAGCGAATTTTAAAACTTTAAGTGGCAAATAAAGCAATCATAAAGTACTGACTATGGTACATGTAGGTATAGATCAAAATGCTGGGAGAAAATTTAATTGAGAGGGCATGGTTCTGGAAAGCCTCTATTAAACGTATGTTGTCGGTGTTTTCAGTCTACATATTTTTCGCAGCCCTGAAGGAAGAAATCGTTGCCCTCAACAAGCAATACACAGAGGAGTGGGTGGAGCAGGATGCGGAGGGTGTGGCTTCATTTTACACCTGCAATGCCAAAATCATGGGAGCTGGAATGGATGTTATCCACGGCAAGGAAGGTATTCAGCCCACCCCCCCCCCCCCCCCAAAAAAAAAAATCATTGAGTTTCAATAAATAAACATAGTCAATTTGCGCAATGATATCTATGCAGCTATAGTAGACACACATACATGTATATACGCATGTACCCCCACACTCACACATGATACAGTACACACTCTAAATCTCTCTCCTGTGTCTCATGCATACACATGTACACACAATAATGCACACATTTACACACACACGCACACACACACACACACACACACACACCAGCCATCACTGATTTCCTGAAGGTGTTGTTTGGCATGGGTGTAGCTCGTATAGACCTTGACACCAAGGATATATCCACCATGGGAGCCTCCGAGGACACTCTCTATGAGAAGGGATACTATACTCTCTCCGATGCTAAGGGTGGTGTCTTTGACTACGGCAAGTAAGTCTGATGCAACATTACAGTTTAGTACATACACGTGCTACTCTATGCCGAGGACTTCATGTAGGAAGCAGGGGAAAGTTTTGTGTGTTTGTTATCCTTGTGCACTCTCCTCTCCAATGCATGACATTATTTAGTTGTCCATTGTGCCAGTTGAGCCAATCATGAAAACGGTACCTTTACTTACCTGCTGTCAACCATCAAACCTCCCGTTGATGTTCTCTCACATTGTTATGCTTTGTTGTGCATATAGCCCCTATAATTGCAGCTGCTTCTCTGCAGACACCTCCTTTCACTATGGAGAACCCCCACAGAATAATATGTTTGGAATATTAAATTGCGTTCCTGAAACATTGCTCCTAAACATACATATCACTTGTTATTGCTGCTATACGTATGTATACAGGAGTATTTTGAACTATAAATTCCATTGAGGCAGCGTATAGGACTAAAACTAGGAATACGCACACAAAATATATATCTTTCATATCTCAGTATACAGAACTCTACTAACTTGCATGGGTACTGTATTAAACCTCCCCTTGATAAAACTACATGACAGAACTTGTCCAGACCTCTGACTCTTTGTCTGTGACGACTTCGAAGATGGTACTCTAAAAAAACTGCCAGAGACACCATTTTGAACATGTCGAGCCTTGCCCCCTAGGCCCGGGGGAGAGGGACACAAAACCGTAGTATTATAAAACGCTAATGGTTGGGTCCATATCACGTGATGAAATTGGCCTTGCTGCACTCAGCAATAATATGAGGATGTCAGTATTGCATTCATGTACTTGAACACTGTCTGTCATGCTATTTACATGTGCACTCCATGCAGTTTATTCTAGAGTGTTACCCATGTTGTGTGTTGCATTCATAATAGGTACATATACCTGTGGAAGAGGGTGGACGGTCAGTGGAAGATCTATGTGGACATCTTTAACACCAACTCGAGTCCTCCTGAGTCTCATGACGAACTTTAAAAGATTGCAAGACAATCTTTGGGTTGTGAGCGTAGCAGTGATTACTGTAACTTGTAGTGTAATAGATATAGCCACTGTCTTTTCGACTAGCTACAATTTCTGTTGAGTTTAGACTATTTAATTTTTCCCTTGACTTATAGCAGCCACTTGCAATCCATTCATTTAAAAGGTAAAAGTACATCGTAATGCTTGGCAAAATTATTATGATAAGCGTGGTTACCATATGCATAACGTTGAACTGCTCCCTGACAACAAAATTAAAGTTGTATGTATATAGCCACCATAAGTCTGTGCTTTTGCAATTATGCACAGTACACTTTGGTGCAGGCATTTCAGGTTACGTGAGTAGTAATTGAAATCTCAAAATTAATGCATGTATTTGAATTCCAATATCCTAATTAGTTTTACCACCAATTGTTTCACCGCTAAAGCATTTATATCACATAGCTTGCTTGGTTTTAAAGCATGGACTACATTAATTAACCCATTATGTGCACGGTCTCTTTCAGGTTTAATTGTACTCCAGTTTGACTGCAGTACCTCAATTTGAAAGTGGCTGCATGCATTTGGTGAATACTATTATCAAGCCTGACTGAGAATGTTACTGTACACAAATATCCAGAGGGAGGATTGAATAATAGGTATTATAGCTATTCACTCTATGATTTTTGTCACATGAATGTTGATACTCCTGTGGGCCTTTAATATAATATGCATGTGAGGCAAAGTTTAGCTAATGGATCTGACCTCTATACCCAATGGACCAAAATGCACTAACATGTGAAATGAATAATGTATAATACTCCATCACCTGATTTTAGAACAAGAATTAAACATTATTTACAGACAAGCATGCATGAAATTAGTCTCGTACCCAGACCCACGTTAAAATGGGACATACTCTGGGGCATTTTGAGACACTAGTCTTATTATTAAGCTTTAATACACATGATAGCTATGTTACCAGTTACCATTATACGTAATAGTGTAACAAAGTATACACAAGACTCTCATACACAATACAAATATTTCCCAACTACCTGACATCACTACGCATACAGCCTTACTTCCAACCCCAGGCTTCCACCCAGCCCTAGCTATGCCGGCGTGCGCATGCGCATACGTGCACGAGCATGGGACTCCCCCTCCAATGCCTAATTGGTGCAAAGTTGCTTATTAGCCATTGCCAAAAAGGACGATGGCTACTGCTGTTCTGTTGCTGCTATCTCTGATAGTCACTGGAACCTATGCAGGTATGATAGGTATACATAGCTACATGCATGTACTGCAGGTCCCACCACTTTTCCGAGTTACCGGGTATTACTAATATTTTTATTTACGAAAGCCTACATGGGAAGGTGAGACGAGGCCACAACAATACAACGTATTTTTGCCAATAAAGTATGCACTATAAGGCCTGTGAATTGTGACACTAGACATATGTATGCTAGAGTTTAAGAGGTATATGCACTTTGATAGTTACTGTAGCTTGTGCCCCCCTGATGAGCAGTTATTATTATAGTTACTGTTTTTATGGTTTTGGTTTTAGATCTCCGAAGTGAGATAGAAGATGCAAATGCTCGCTTCACCGAGGCCTTCAACCGGCAGGACGCTGAAGCTGTCTCCCAGTTTTACACTGAGGACTGCTCCATGATGCCAACTGGAAGTGATGTCATACAAGGAAAAACAGGTCTTACCATTCTACCTGTTTAAGTGTAAAGCAGGGCTTATCGGAATTGACTTCGGCAATAAGAGAATCATTCGTACAGCACGCAAGTATAACAACTGACAAAAACAGTGCACAGAGACAGCTGTATACATGTAGAGCAGCTGAGTTTTATTAAAGACAGGCCCCTTGGTGCCGGCATCCAGTCCAAATAAGGTAACAGTGGTGAGGCTTGCATGTGTCACATTGTCCAGCAGTAACAAAGGAAACATGGAGTCTCTCAGACGCTATTGTGCAACATCTGCTGGGGGGGGGGGGGGGGGGGGGGGTTAAATCGCTTATGACTGACAGTGTCTGCATGCATGCCCTTGTTTGTCAATGAGGGCCTATATAATCTCAGCCATTTTGAATAGTTTTTGCATGTCAGATTCAGCATGCAGAATGAGATACTACGTTTTAACCTGATATTCCTGTTCCAGGTTGACACAATGTTATCAGCATAATTATAATGATTGATCTTGACAAATTCACAGTCAAACTCTTGTTGGACAGTTTTGACGGCCAGTAGATACATCAGAAAATATTTTAGTGACTACCGGAGACTATTGGTACCGGGTTAGCTGCTGTTTTCTGACGCCGTCATATACGACGACTAGAATTGCTGAAGCTGGCTAGCTAGCTCTGTGGGCATGTCAGACACATGCATGACGTAATACAAGCAATTCAGTACTGGAACTGAAATATCAGAACGGGGTTGAGTTCTGCCCCCGTATAGAGCTGCTGGTTTCGATGACATTTACGTATTTTTGCTACCCATGCATCAGCTAGGATAAACTGTTACAGGAAATGTAAAGTATTATTATGCTATTGATGCAAAAAAAAAAAAGATTTGCTATGGGTTACAAATAACCTTTATGCAATACAAAACATATAGTTGTATATTTTCTCTGCTTACTTATTCTAGACGCCAAACGGTAGCATAATTACTTTTTCAATAATCACATGAGGGTTCACTTCTGTGCTTGTGGAACATTGCATTTGTATACCTCCAATAGGTAGGCCAAATATAGGTTAGATAAGATACTGAGGTGGAGTTATCTCTGGATAATAGATACCTTGCTAGCGCAGCACACAGAAGTGTCTAACTGATTTAGACCTAGTGCTATGACAGCTGTGAAAGCTATTGAGCTATTTGAAGTTTAGGCCTCAGTTGTGACAGGAAAATCATGAATAAAGATGTATGAGGTCGGATGAGGTATCTAAATCCAATAGATACTCTGGCAGGTATCTATTAGATACCTCATTAAGCAGGCATACTTGAATCAAAGGATATTATTCATGACTAGGTCTAACAACTGTTTGACTCTTAGAACTAAAGCAGTGCATGTAGTAGTTTACCTGGAGCGTTGTCTGGCTCTATATAGGCATGTAAGAAGAGAAGTTCATACACTACATTCTACATGTGCAGGAGTTTACAGAATCTGATTGACACTACAGTACTGGCCAGTTCTTATTATTGCATTATCCTGCAATTCCACTGCACTAATAGGTGGATGAATGTTTAGAGTTAGTTTTGGAAGTCATTCCTGCATGCAATGTAAAGTAGGGGTACTTAACAACTACATAGGTGCAAAGTTTAGCGCAGTACTTTATATATTCATGCACTTGCATACACCATGTAAACATGCACAGATGTTAAAAAGGTGCTCGATAGCTTCTTCCAGATGGGTGTGGACAGTCTGGTAATAAAGACCGATGAAGTGGGACCCTCTGATGCAACTGATACTTTATATGAACGAAGCCATTATACCCTCTTTGACATAAAGAGCAACATCCTTGACAAAGGAAAGTAAGTAACATGTAGTTGGCAGATTCATATGATCAAACAACTATACTGAAGGCCACCCGTGGACTTTCCAATTCCTCTCCCCCAAACATTTATTAACAGCTAAAATTAGTGCTATAGTAGCTGCTCTGGAGTGTTTCTTATTGTATACGGCTACTATAATATGACGGTCAGATTCAATTGCTACAATGCAAGATTACTTGCCTCGTATTAAGGCACTAAGTGATCTTGTGGTTTAAGTTGTAAATGATCATCCACATGCAGTATAAATTTCCAAGTACTTGTAGGTAGGTACTAGGACTTAGTGGGTTTAAAATTCTGTAACTTATTGTTTATTTGTTTGACTCATCTACATCATCATTCAGGCATGTGGTAGTGTGGAAGAAGGTCGCTGGGGAATGGCGTTTACACATTGACATCTTCAACAGCAACATTAACCCAGCCCAGAAGTCTGGTGAAGATGGTGAGTGGATAAGCACATCTTATCGCTCTACAATTGTGCCATCCAAAAGCTCACATTATTAACCTACCGTAGATGGGGAAATTTTTGTCATTTAAAAAAAAAAAAAATTGGCAGTACCCTACGGCGACAAAAATAAAAAAAAAAACACGAATTGTTTCAGCATAGAACATGGGCTAATAACGCTCCACTTCCGAAGTGACAAAAAAAAATATACATGGCTATTAATGGACGAGTATTTATTTCCCGATTTACGATAAATTGAGTTTTAAATTGTGCCCATACAATAACAGTGTAGCACTTCTAATAATGCTGACATCTAGCTGACTAACAATACGTAGTGTAAAAATTGTACGATATGGGCTTTCCAAAACCCACCCACTTTTAGCGAGTATCTCTGATTGTCCTGAATTGTGGATATGACTTAGTATACTAATTCTTTAGGAAGAGACTAACTGCAAATTTGAGCTAGATAGAGCTGAGATATATTCCGATACATTTTATTCACTCTCCATCTAAAATGTACAGAAAACTTTAAGTGGGCGTATCTGGTAAATTAAACATATAAACCAGTCGTAGAGTACAAAGGTAGATCAAACTGATGGGAGAAAATGTATTGAGGGGGTGTAGTCCTGGAAGCCCCTATTACAGTAGGTTGTTGGTGTTTTCAGTCTACATGTATTTTGCAGCTCTAAAGGAAGAAATTGTTGCCCTCAACAAGCAATACACAGAGGAGTGGGAGGAGCAGGATGCAGAGGGTGTGGCTTCATTTTACACCTGTGATGCCAAGAGCATGGGCCCTGGAATGGATGTTATCCACGGGAAGAAAGGTATTCACTTACTCCCTTAAACAACAGATTCAATAATCAATTAGCACAATAATTTATCCATGCAACTGCATGTATAATAGACACACATTTATACGCATGCACCCCACACGAAATACAACACACACTTTCGATATTTCTCTCTCTCTTCTCTCTCACATGTACACACACATACACACCTACATTGTGTACATGCACACACACACACACACACACACACACCAGCCATCACTGATTTCCTGAAGTTGTTGTTTGGCAAGGGTATAGCTCGTATAGACCTTGACACCAAGGAGATATCCACCATGGGAGCCTCTGAGGACACTCTCTATGAGAGGGGATACTATACCCTCTCCGGTGCTGAGGGTGATGTCATTGACTATGGCAAGTAAGTCTGATGCAACATTACAGTTTAGTACAATGTCATACATGTGCTACTCTATGCCGAGGACTTCATAGGAAGCAGGTGAAATAGTTTATTAATAAGTTTGGTGAGTTTGTTATCATTCTACACTCCTCGATATTATTTTATTAGTTGTCCATTGTGCCTGATGAGCCAATCATGAAAACGGTACCTTCACTTACCTGCTGCCGACAATTAAACCTCCCACTTTGATGTTGCATCCTCAAAGCCTGTTTCGACAGGAAGGGATGTGGTGGAAGTTAGCCAGGCCAACCCTAGTTGTATAGAGTAGCTAAGTTAGATACCATAGGCGCCGGTTTTTAATCACCGGTGCTTATCAGGACAATAGCGACAAAATGGGTGCTTAAAAAGCGGAAGGTGCCTAAAAGCGAGCTATTTTAGGCTACGCCCACAATTATTTGCCACGTGCACGCGCGCAAATTTAGACAGCTATTGATCGATCCGCTACGCTTATAAAGAAGCGATTGTACCTAGCTTTTCAAACAGTTCTGCCTTTCAACAAGAAAGATGACTTCTCCCGGGGAAACGGCAATTTACATCCATCGCGATGTCATCTGAGGGCATCATGTGTACAAGGCCCTGGCTTCGGATGACATAACAGCTCTACTTCTCACCATTTTATTCCAGCTGTTCCAGCAGACTAAGCAATCTCATTGCTTCATTATCCAAACACTTTGATTGGTCAAACTAGAAGGTACAACTCGAAAGTGATCCGTCGGGCGCGACTTTAGCTAGCTACCGGTAGATAGTTCACCGAAAAATTTTCACTCTCGATAGCATATAATTAGAATAGGTGCTTATTGCTGCCCGAAAAATCAAGAGCGGGATGGGTGCTTAAAAGTGTATAGGTGCTTAAAAGTGAAGGGTGCTTAAAAACCGGCGCCTACGGTAGGTCATGTGCTTAACTAGATTGTAGTGTAAGGGGTTGTAGTATAGTGTAGTTATAGTTCTGTAGGTTAGGATAGATATAAGGGCTTTAGCCTAGAGCTAGTGAATGCAGTAATAATGATTAAGATACCTTTCAGTTTTCATGTGTTTACCTAACTTTCAGTCCTGTGCTTGGTGGCTTTATTGCCCCGGCAGGTTGAGTCAAGTTGGGTTTGGGTTTGGCACGTTTTTTGTGTCGGTAACTTTAAGTTAGTCTTTATTATTTTGCAATTCATGATGGCTACGTCTAATAGGGGGCAGTCACCAGCCCGGCATACCAAGGTGATGGACTCTTATCCTGGTCCATTAAAGAAGGGTAGACAACAAAAAAAAAAATAGAAATATTGGGCCTTGTGATTTTGATGCTGCATCCTCAAAGCCTGTTTCGACAGGAAGGGATGTGGTGGAAGTTAGCTAGTTGTATAGAGTAACTATTAGTGTTCCACCGATATCTGCATCGGTATCGAGATCGGTGCCGATACGGCTGATTTATCATATATCGGTATCGATTTATAAACTTAGCGATATACCGCACGTGATGTGCCTCGTGTAAAGTTTGGCGATGGCAGCGAGACAGCGAAGAAGTGGAGTGTGGGAGCATTTTACGATTAATGCTGCAGATGGAGCCAAGGCCTCGTGTTCTATCTGTGGAGTGGTAGTATCGAGAGGTGGTACGGAGGCAAAAAGCTACAACACCACTAACTTACGCAAGCATCTCGAGTCTAAACACCATGAAGAGTATCGACGGCTTGAAGTGAAAGAGCGAGAAGCAGCCAAGGCAAAGGGAGGTGCTAAACAAATGACGTTGGCAGAGTCGATTGATAAGGTACAGCCTTATGCCTTTGACCATCCCAGAGCTCGGGAAATTCATAAGCGAATCGGGGAGATGATCGCTGTAGATAATGAGCCGTTTACTTTAGTAAATCACGTTGGCTTTGCTCGTCTGATGAATCTGGTGGAACCCCGTTATCAATTTCCATCAGACAAGTACTTCTCTGAAAAGCTGATACCGGAAATGTATGAAAAAGTTTGTGGAAGAGTGAAAATTCTTGTGTCAAAGGCAGCTCATGTCAGCATCACAACTGACGTGTGGAGCTCAGTGGCACAAGATTCCTACATCAGCTTAACAGCTCATTACATCACCCCAGATTTTGAACATCAACAGGTGTGCTTGCATGCAGCTCCTTTCAATGACCGACATACCGGTGAACACATAGTAGCTATGCTCACCAAGTGTCTTGAGAACTGGAACCTAGCTGAGAAGCTGCATGTAGTTGTCCGAGACAACGGTAGCAACTTTGTTGCTGGTCTTCGAGATGGAGAAATTCCGAACATACCTTGTTTGGCGCACACCCTCCAACTTGTTGTGAAAGACGGGTGTCTTGGTCAGCCTGCTATTACAGACCTCACTGCAAAAGCTCGCAAGTTGGTCGGCCACTATAAGCACTCCAATATTGCTCTTCAGTCCCTCCTTAAAATTCAAGAGCAACTTGGTATGCCTCGGAATCGACTGATTCAGGATGAGCCTACTAGGTGGAATACCACATTTTACATGCTTCAACGGCTACTGGAGCAGAAAAAAGCGATAACTGCCGCAGGTGTAGAGCTAGAGGTTCCAATTGAGTTAACCAGTGCCAACTGGGCCTTAGCAGAGAAGGCTATGAAAGTACTCCAGGTGTACGAAGAAGCGACACGTGAAGCCAGTGGTGACTACTCCTCAGCTTCTGTTGTTATCCCAGTAGTTAATAGCATCATGAGGTCACTGGAAGTGTCTGATTCTGATACTGGAGTGATGAAAATGAAGCGAGGAATGCTGGCATCACTTAAGCATCGCTACGAGAACATGGAATCGAATGAATACTTCGCCATAGCTACTCTACTGGATCCGAGATTCAAGCTGCGAGTTTTCTCTTCAACCTCTTCTGGAGCATTAGCAAAGCAGATGCTGATTTCATCGTATGAAACTCTAGAATCACAAGATAACTCCAATCCTCCTTCCCCCAAACGCATGCGGGAGCAGAGTGAAGATAGTGAACCTCCTAGTTCACTTCTCTGGAAGTTCTGTAATGAGTTGATAGAAGAAAAATCTGAAACTGAGAGTTCACCTAAATCAACACAGTCTGTGATCGACAGCTACCTCAAGGAACCTAATCAGCCTAGGAAGTCAAGTCCGCTTGCTTACTGGAAGGATAGGCAGTCAGTATGGCCAATTCTGGCCAACTTGGCCCAACAGTATCTTTGTGCTCCACCTGCTACTGTGGCTTCAGAAAGGTTGTTCAGTGCTGCAGCAAACATATGTACTGATTCGCGAAATCGTCTCTCCCCAAAGAAGGTTGAACAGCTGCTATTTTTAAACAAAAACTTGCAGTTTGTAAGTTTTGATTATTAACTCCCCATTCTTTGTGCTTTTATACTCTTCTGTTATGTACTGAGAAATGTAATTAAACGGCTCTTATCGGTATCGGGTATTGGGATTTATTTGATTAAAGACATCGGTATCGTACATATTAGTAAATAGTGGTATCGGTGGAACACTAGTAACTATAGTAAGTTAGATAGGTCATGTGCTTAAATAACTAGATTGTAGTGTTATGTTGCGTTCCTGCATGAAACACTGCTCATAAACATACAAATCACTTATAATCGCTGCTATATGCATGTACGCAAGAGTATATATTGAACTATGAGTTCCATCGAGGCAGCATAGGACTAAAGCTTACTAGGAACACACACACAGAAAATATATCTTTCATATCTTAGTTTACAGTGCAGATAAGAACAAACTCTATACTAACTTGGGAGCTGTATTAAACCTCCCTTGTTAAAACTACATGACAAAATTCACCCTGACCTCTGACTCTTTGTCCATGACAACTTCAATGATAGCACCCAAAAAACTGCCCAAGACACCATTTTGAACACGAGCCTTGCCCCCAAGGCCCGAGGGAGAGGGACACACAAACTTGGTATTATAGTATATATAAAAAGCTAGCTGAGATTGTTAGGTCCATATCACGCGATATAATTGGCCTCGCTGCACTCAGCAGTATTACTAGTATTGTCAGCACTGCAGTCATACAATTGAACACTGTCAGCCATATACCATTTACATGTGTACTCCATGTAGTCTATTCTCAAGTGTTATTCATGATGTGTGTTGCATTTATAATAGGTACATATACCTGTGGAAGAGGGTGGATGGTCAGTGGAAGATCTATGCGGACATCTTTAACACCAACTCGAGTCCTCCTGAGTCTCATGATGAACTTTAAAAGATTGCAAGACAATCTTTAGGTTGTGAATGTAGCAGTGACTACATGTTACAGTAGTATAATAGCTAGCCACCGTCTTTCTGACTAGCTACAATTTGTGTTAGAACATTTTGTTTTTCGCTTGACTTATAGCAACTACTTGTGAAAGGTGAAAGTGCATTAAAGTGCAGAAATTTTTTTTGGACTATTTGTCGATGCTCAGAAACTGCCCTCGTATCAGATCTCACTACTAACACTTAAGATCGTCATGTAGCTATACTGCATGTTATAAACCACCCCCTAGACGCATTTACCAGTAAAACACGAGTCTCAGACAGTTCCAGGTAAACCCTGAGGGTGAAGCCCAGTCTTGCAGGCCAGTTTAACTTTTCCTCCTCAGGTGGCGAAAAGTTAGTCTGGCTTGCGAGACTATATAGGTGGCGACTAAAATGGCAGCGAAGTTGGAGCTCCCAGAACCGCTTGCTCTTTGTATTCAGACAGCTTTGAATGCTGGTAGGAGACTCTCTTGGAGAGTGTGCGGGGCACTCTTGTACAGCTTGTCTGGAAGTCTGACTCTCCTTCACTTGACGCCCCGCTTGCCATCACGCGCCCACGTAAGCAGTCCCCTTTACAGATTAGGAGGAGCCAACGGCGACTACAGGAGTTCCTGAAGCGTAAGAAGCAGCTGGCAGTCTCTGGTGGTGTTGAAACGGAAGCTCGGGTGGGAATTACTACCGGAGCCGAACATCCACCGCCTGTATCTGCGCATACTCCAATTAAAGACCACTTGCTGGATAGTCTGGAAAACCAACCAGATTGTGGGGCTCTGGAGGATGTCCAAGAAGTTGACCTGGCAACTTGCAAGTCAGTACGCTTTGAAAGCAATGATGGAATACCTGGGTTACGCTGCACATTATCATCTGGTGTTGAAAAGTGGACCCCCGTAAGAAAGAAGCAGAAGTCCAGAGTTCAGAGAGTACAAAGAATGTGATAGAGTCCTGGTTTGATGTATTATGAATATATAGTGTTTCGTTGATACCTGTAATCCTTTCCTCGATTGCTTGTCGAACTCGAGCTAGAACAAATATTACTGAAGGAACATTGTTATTGACGCTGTTAGACCCCTGATTGTACAATATGTACCTATATTTGGTCTCATGGGTCAGTTTTGGCCCGCTACCCTAGGGGTGTGACCTAAAAAATATTCATATTCATATTCATATTCATATTCATATTCATATTCATATTCATATTCATATTCATATTCATATTCATATTCATATTCATATTCATATTCATATTCATATTCATATTCATATTCATATTCATATTCATTCATACATGAGTGAAGCCTACCTGTTTAATATTTGCATATTTACATGAGACACTAAAGCCCAGGTGCCCTTTGGTGCACACATGTGCAGAGCCCAAAAGACACATGCAATATTATATAGCAAATGGCAGTCACTACATGCACTTCTGAGCCTTAGTCATGGAGTACGGTAGTACTCCATATGTAGGGATGGGCCTGCAAAAAAATGGCTTCCCCATTAAATGTGTACAAAATGACATGTTAAGAACTCTGCTGTAGGCAAAGTCTAGGGCTAATATGAGCCTTGCCAGTTATTCTCGAGCGTTGTCATCATTAGCGAGACTGTTAACTCTGCCGAAGAATATCTCTAAAGTACCAAAGCGGCAAGTGGCTAAAACGGGCAGACGGTCTATCTTGTCGTTCTTGTTCTTTCAGACAGGATAGCACAATAACGACTGAAGTGATTAGAAAGATTCCAACACGAACGGGCATGATTGACCCTCGGGTAGTGCCTTTTGGGTATAGCGCCTTCAATGAACTGGATTTAGTTCAGCAGTGATAACGATCACTCTCGAGTGGACGCTTGCCACTCACACGCCATTTTACTGTAAGATTATACGCATGCGCAAATTGCCTGCCAGCACGTGTTCAGTGGTCTATTTAAAGCCTACCTTGGATCGAGTGGAAGTGCGAAAGTGTCTGAAATTCGTGTATTTGCTGATCTTCTTGGAATTACAAGGTATTTTGCATGCAGTATGCCTAGTTAAACGACTCAGCCTATCAGCATGTTCAGAGAGCCTGTGCACTTCCCATTGATGACAAACTTAATGGCAGATGTGTAGTAGCCAATGAAATCAGCAGCTCTGAATATGAAGGCAGTAAGGGCCAGCAGTCTGTGAAATGGCACTGTAGTAGTGAGTGCAACACAGTCACTGAAGCAGAAGTAGCTGCCATAGTTCACCTCAAGCAGGCATTTGAGGACGCTTCTCACCCAAGTTCACCCCAACACAACTCTGCACTTTATACTGATAACCTCAACAACACCCAGTATCATTCTACTCGTGCCAATACGTTCACATACTTCCATACATCTGCAACACTATACATCACAACACTTCTTTATACACAATAAAACGCCCCACATGTACATCCTTGTACACAAATACAAAACAATCCAAACTCAGAAATCTACTGGCCAACCCCACTCATAATAACATCAACACTCCATAACACTCCAAATCCTTTCATGCCATCTCCCCAAAAAACGCCCCAAAACAAGTTACAGAAAAAGCACTTTCCAAAAAGTGCAAAAACCAGTCATGTAGGGATGCACTTCTAGCAAAAAACACTTTCCCAAAAACCAACGAAACAAGCGACAATGCCCACCGGAAGGCGTGCACAGACTACCCACACATCACAGCGCGATGCATTTACCGCGTACCTACCATCCCTACATCTTTCCAACCACACCCATCACAAACCATACCACACACCCATACACAACACCCTTCAACACACACCACCATCCACAATCATCACCATCCTCAACCGTTATACCACAACAACCACCCTCACATCCACTTCCACAATGATTACATACTTCACAAAACACAACGCCCCACGCTACAGCCAACCCAAATCTCCACAGCAACACTACTCCCATCAAAACCCACTCTGCTCCATAAATCCCACTCACAAGCATAAACCAACCAGAGACACAACACGCAACACTCCCAATGAATATCACCGCAACAAACCTTCACACCAACACGAACAACACACCACATTCAACTCCACAACTCCCAATCTAGCTACACTTTACCAAACACTTGCACCCACATCGACCTCCCCTTTAAAGAACATCCACACACACCACAACACTCAACCATCCATCTCCAAACACTCCCAAACCCCTATACAAACACCACTCTCAACCACTCACTTGTCCAATATCTACACAATCAACACTTTCACCTACCATGCGCCAACACATGCACTCACTCAGTAGCAGCACATAAACACAGACACTACCACTATTCCCATCTCATATAGACATCATTGGAGGGGTGTGGTTGGAAAGATGTAGGGATGGTAGGTACGCGGTAAATGCATCGCGCTGTGATGTGTGGGTAGTCTGTGCACGCCTTCCGGTGGGCATTGTCGCTTGTTTCGTTGGTTTTTGGGAAAGTGTTTTTTGCTAGAAGTGCATCCCTACATGACTGGTTTTTGCACTTTTTGGAAAGTTTATATAATAGTTCTCTTACCATAAACTGCACTCTGGATAGGACTAGAGCTCTAGCTGTCAACTTTTATTTTTTTCCTGTGATCAATGAGCAGGTCATGACCAGCTATAATATACACGTATATATATAAACAGCTACAGCTGACAGTAATGTAAAAGAAACCTTACCCTGCCCACGTGAGATTTAAGCAACTGGGAATGAGGCTACAAAGTAGCATGATGGTTGCAGATCATGTGAAGAGCAGTATATAGTAACTGTATGCATAGTACTGCAGCATGAGAATGATGTTGTTTCTTTTTGTTTATAATTAGCTTGAATTAATGTACAATGTCATGTAGAGTGCAGTTGTGGCAAGACGATAAGTGAGAGGAGAACAGCATAATTATACGTACAATGTAGTGAGCTGGACAGCTGTAGAAATGTGGATATATAATGCCATGCCATTATATATCCTCATATCTACAGCTGTTACTAACAGTGCAGTTAGTAATTATCATGAGTTCAAAGTTATAGCTATACCGTTTAGCACTCAGATACAAACTCTGTTCTTTCTTGGTGACTATAGTTAAACGTTGTTGGACTGATTGGTGCATGATTTCTCTGTGTTAGTCTAAGAGTCTTGATGGCATTGGTTGATACATAGACCCTGATTGGGAAGTACATAGTGTACGTACTTGTTAAATGTGGAATATTAATTATTATTCTGTAACTACCACACTGTGTAGGCAGTTCAAAGATGCCGGGTACCGGTACCATGAAATCTCTGCATACCCACAAGCTAGTGTGCATGAATGTGTAGTACAAGCCACTTAGAAGCCAGAGTATAATTATACAGGAAACCCACAAGTCTGAGTGCATGGGTAGTGTATTATTAGTGTCGTATTTACATTTGTGGGAGTTCAAGTAGCTTTCTTTTGACTTCTTTGCATGCTACCTGTCACCCAGCAGGCCAGCATCTTTTAAACAACACAAACATACTATACTTCAAAGGTCTCCCCACTAATATAACCTGAACTGCCTATACTACGTAATAAATAGGTATAGTTGCTGAATAGATATCCCCACTGCATTGGTACATGCATGTTACCATACAGACAGATTTTTCTGAGCTTTATATCTCGCTGAACATAGGCACACAAGCCATCATATTTAGGCCAAACCCTCTACCCCACCCATGTACCAAGTAGGTTTGATCATCATGGCTGGCATGGCCATGATCAAACCTGAAGTCCAAATCCTAACATGTGCTTAATTTCTTAACCAAATACAGATTCTATTATTAATTTAAACCTTAATAAATTAATAATTGTTTATTACGGTGAATAAATTATGTTATCAGGGTGAAACCATGCATGCAGCATATAATAGGTGCATGATGACGAATTCTCAAGTGTGGTCCATTTCAACATGGACCCTGCATTATAGAGTTGTATACATATTGCCTAATTAAAAGTGAATGCATGCAGGCATTCTCACCCCCACCCACATGCAGTCAAGGCTGGTAGGGCAGGGAACAAGACTATTATTATAGTGCTAAGTATAGCTATACCTGTATTAACTGATTGCTCATCCCATCCATGTACTAGCTAGTGATCAATGCACAGTGCAGTTGTCTGTTTGCAAGCCTTTTAAATTAGCAGCATACTACTGTAACACCTGCATGGGCTACCCCGCAAGACTATATATATGCAATCTCAACTTCTGGTTGGAGGAGAAGGGCCAGTGGCAGTGTGTAGGGTGTGTTGTGCCTATAACATAATTTTGTATAATTATAGCTAGGACTTACCAATCATATGCATTGCCATGCAATGCCAAGTACAAGTATCAGGGAATGGAAATTAAAAGATTATACCCCCATCCCAGACCACTGCATCCACCATTCACTGTATACTGGGGTATGGAGGTTGCAATGTTTGTCCAGTGCAGTGGGAACCCGACAGTACTGTAACTGTGCATATTGTTAGCCTTTGATTCTGTTAGCCTTATCGGAAACTTCCTAATTTATTTGTAAATAGTATTACCACTAATTGGGAAGCTTGTATGAGTTTAAAGTTATTGTAGTACTTCTGAGGAAGATCAATTAGGAATACCCATCTGGTCAGCCAGTCAGATGCTCATTATGATAATCTTTTGTATAAGCTTTCCACTTGCAAGATTCTAAAGCAGCTCACTGCCTCAGAAGTTTTAGGAAGTCTTTGAAAGATTCCTAACCAATCATTAGAAAGCTTTTAAAAGCTTCCCAATTGTTAGTAAACTTGCAAGTTTCTAGGGCATCTCACTGCCTCGGTTTCCTAACCAATAATTAGGAAGCTTTTCCAATTGTTAGTAAACAAGATTCTAAAGGCATCTCACTGCCTCCCAAAAATTAGACAGTTTAAATGCATACTTCCTAACCTTTTATTGGAAAGCTTTTCCAATTATTGTTAAACTTGTACTAAGATTCAAAGGCATCTCACTGCCTCAGAAATATACAAACTTCCTAATTAAAAGAGGAAACTTTTTAAGCTTCACAGTTATTGGTGAGTTTATATATTAAATGAGTCTGAGACATCTCACATGTAAAGTAGACTGCCTCAGAAGTATAATCATGGAGTTCGGTAGTATTCCAAAGGCCTTGCCCCCAAGGCCCAGGGGAGAGGGACACACAAACTTGGTATTATAACACTAGCTGAGATTGTTGGGTCCATATCATGCGATAAAAATGGCCTCGCTGCACTCAGCAATAATTACACTAGGATGTCAGTCTTGCTGTCATGCACTGTCAGCTGTGCCATTTACATGTGTACTCCATGCAGTTTATTCTAGAGTGATACCCATGACGTGTGTTGTAATAATATTAGGTACATATATCTGTGCAAGAACTGTTGAGTGCATGAAGCCTACAATGTTACTGGTAACAGTACCTGTTATTTGCATACTTTTAAATTATAGGAGACACTAAAACCCAGGCGCCCTTGGTACACACATGTGCAGAGCCAATACTATATATATAGCAAATGGCAGACCACTTACTGTAGTACCCATCGTATGTCTGAATAATAATTATATTATTACAAATTAGTATTTGTTGAACTCGCTCGCTGCCGCTCGCTCTGTACAGATAGATAACGTGTTGATCTGTATCTCGGTGCGATATAATAATTGCGTCCATGCATGCGTATTTAATAGTTATCAAACTGCATGGCATGGTTTGCACTTAGCCTCGAACCCAGCCGTCCCAGCTTTTTTCGCTTGCAGGAATTGGGTTCGAGCTGCTAGTTTGCACTAACTCACAGGACCATACAGCCACCAACCTTTGCGTAATCGAGCACGCTCGAAGTGCTCCTTTGAGCTGCCATCATGATAATCCCAAAGCATACAGCGGTCGAAGTCGTCCAAACGCATGCAACGGTCAAAGTGCTAATTAATTAGTTAAGTACTCATTATGATGACAAATAGAGTCTTCGGGCGTATTCTCGCGCAATCGCGCTTTTTTTAGCGGATCCGTTACACACACACACACACACACACACACACACATACACACACACACACACACACACACACACACACACACACACACACACACACACACACACACACACACACACACACACACACACACACACACACACACACACACACACACACATGCACACACGGACAGAACTGTAACGCCAAAATATTGATAACAGTTGAACAGAAACAGTATTATTTAAACTGCATGAATTCTAACTTTCCTAACCTAAACATCAATTAATAAGTCCAGCCAACTGCAGCAGTCATATGTACAGCAGCGTACAGTACGTAGCTGCTCAAGTCTCAAACAACGCTTTTGTCGAGAACGACGACTTCATTGACGTGGGTCACCCAGAAGCACGAATCGGAGTCCGAGCAGCCCTCGTGGCTGAAGAACACAACCGGGAAGACGTTGCCGTCATCGGTCGATTTGACCATGCTGAACATCAGCTTGGCCCTGTGGGAGCTGTTCACCACGTCGTGGCAGAAAGCGGGGCTCGTGTTGAAGCTGTGGCAGACCAGCTTGATTGCGGCGGGGGAGATGGCTTTCGAAGTCAGTACCTCCACGAACTTTCCTTCCAGAACAGCGGGCTCGAGTTGGACCACGATGGAGTCTTCGTCCACCTTAGATTGCAGGTACGCGTGCATCTCGTACTTATCCGAGAAGATTTCGGCAGGCAGAATATAGTCCGCAAGCGCATCAGACTGACCGTAATAGTATTCGTGCCTGAGGCCGTCGGCTGTAGTACGCATTTTGCCTGCATGCGTAATCAAAGGTCCCCACGTAGTACCCACGACCGGAATGCCAGCATCTGCCTTCGAGTTTTGATTCGGCGCCGGCGCGGCATATTCCTGAGCGTACTGTGGACGGCGCCACGGGGTCCCGGAAACGGCGGCGAGGAGAACGGCGAGAGACAGTGCGAGCAGATAGGCCATGATGAAACGGGCTGCAAGACAGTAATATGGGACGGTGATTACCAAACTTCTCGAGTTTAAGCACTTTCGGCTCGATTTCTGTCGCTTGTACCGGTTAGATCCGCTCTCTTATAGTCCCCGGGCAGCCCTGGCCATGCGAAAACCTCGCATGAAACCCTAATTTCACAAGCCAGGCTTTTACCGGCCTCCGGAACCTTTAATTTGTGGGGGCTTCTGAGAGCGTGTATAAGTAGACAACCAACGCTGCTGCAGCAGCATTCGTATACAGCGGCATTCACAGCAGACCGGCGAACTACAGGCTATATCGACCGAAAGAACGTTCGAGACTTTCAGGAGCAGAGTAAAGATGAAGCTATTGGCCATTTTAGTGATCATCGGCGTGGGAATCCTAGCCACTGCTGAGAGTGCTCCGGCTCGCGGTGATCGGAGGTTCGCATTCTCATCATTAAATCGTTACGCACCTAGACTGATAATTATTACGCATATTATATTATGCGCAATCTATTTAATATATTGTACATTGCATGCGCGTGCGCCTATAGTTGACCAATGTTTTATTCCTCCATACAGCTATAATTTCCCGTATGCCGCGCAGATCGTCAATATTCTCTGCTACAGCGAGCTTGACTGTCGCGGTGCTGAAGTTGTTGTAGCTGACTCGATTTGCTGCGCTGATAGATTCGGGCTAAGCTACGAGTACGAATTTGATCCACAGTGCTACAATTGGTATGTAAACATATTTGAAATTCTCATACACTACATTATGAATGTGCGCATATTATGCTGTCAAGTAGTATGTGCATGCAATTCATATAATTGCGCAAGTGGTACTGCAAAAGCCATGCATTGTTCACTCCCAAACCGTTGTTCATTCCAATGTGCAGCTTGAGGAGCCGCCGTCCACCTGCTTTTGGCTATCAGTAATGGCTCCAAGATCGATTGACGTATTGACTCCGCCTCGAAGTGTAATGGATTCATTGGACACTAGACCAAAAAGAACGTTAAAATTTTCTTTTTGTAGGCCACTGTTGCAGAACATTAAGCAATGCAGCTGTTTTTTTTTGTATTGTATTGTTGAAATAATTATACAATCATGTATTAATACTTGTTTATAAAAGATTGTTTCATTACAATAACTTTTTTCAAGTGATCCATACATTAATAAATTAATAATGTGCTCATCCAGTACACTCCATTTGCATGCTTGTCCAGCAGCTGGCAAGTAAATAATACTTTGTCGTCCTGTAGCACTCGACTATGGTCCTACACGCAGGTTTATACATTGTCAAAGAGAAGTTATTTAACCTAATACTAGCCCCCAACAAAATTAAATTAGCTGGCTATATAGATCAATTCGATTATTAATTTTAACAGACTCAAGATTCCTGGGAACGTTTGTATACAGAGATTAAAAATTGGCATGCATTTTTCAGAATGGTAACCCCCAATGCAGGTTTAGCTATAATACTCAGCACACCCTTACAGCTCACCTTGCCCATGGAGATGTCCGGGCCAATAGTTTAACTTCCCCTGGGTAACTGGAAGTGAGGATTAATGCTTCAAAGACAGACCCCTTTCGGCGTGTAGTTACGGTGTATTTGGGGGTGTCGGGCGCAGTTTTTTGCCCAGTGGCAGTATTATTTTCTTACATGGTTAAGGGTCGCGGGAGAATAGATGGGCTCGGTAGTACCTTGCCCTCCGGGTATGCTCATATGGTGACCCAGCACTACATGCTGCCAAACGTTATGGTGAGTTGAGGTCAGGTAAGTGGTATGGGCAACGCGTTGCCGTACTAAGTAACGGGAGTCCATTAACTGCACTATGCATGGATACAACTAGCAGCTCTATAGCTGTCAACTTTTATTTTTTCCTGTGATCAATGAGCAGGTCATGACCAGCCATAACCTTATACATGTATGAGAATGTTTTTTTTTGTTTAGCTTGAATGAATGTAGATTGCAGTTGTGGCAAGACGATAAGTGAGAGGGAAAGCAGCATACTTATACATGCAATGTAGCGAGCTGGACAGCAGTAGAAATGAGGATATAATTATAATGGCACTGTTACAGTAATTATCATGAGTTCAAAGTTACAGCTACCGTTTAGCACTCAGATACAAGCTCGGTTCTTTCTTGGCGACTATTGTTGGACTGATTGGTGCATATATTTGTTCACAGGAAACCCTATTTCCTCTGTGTTAGAATTTTGATGGTATTGGTTGATACATCTGACACTGATTGGGAAGTACATATAGTGTACGTACACTTGTTAAATGTGGAATATTTAAAGTACATATAGTGTACGTACACTTGTTAAATGTGGAATATTTAATATAATAGTTAAAGGTCAGTGTGGGTGAGGGGAATTTAAAGTCCGAGGCGAAGCCGAGGAGTTTAACCCCTCACCCAAACTGACCTTTAACTGATTTAATGTGCATTGGTATAGCGTGGGAAAAAGTGGTTGCCATGGTAATGTACGTTAATATTCTGTAACTACCACACTGTGTAGGCAGTTCAAAGATGCCGGGTACCGGTAGCATGAAATCTCTGCATACCCACAAGCTAGTGTGCATGAATGCATGTGTAGTACAAGCCACTTAGAAGCCAGAGTATAATTATACAGGAAACCCACTGAGACATCATTGACGAGTCTAAGTGCATGGGTTTCCTGCGTGCTTTTGCATTTGTGGGAGTTCAGGCAGCTCAATTAGGTTTTCTTTAATTTGACTTCTTTGAATGCTATATACCTGTCACCCAGCAGGCCAGCATCTTCGAACAACACCAACACACTATACTTCATGCAAAGGTATCCCCACAAAAACATACCCCGAACTGCCTATACTTGCTGAACAGATATCCCTGCTGCATATATCTCCCAAGGCCCGGGAGAGAGGGACACACAAATTAAACAGTGAAAGTGTTATAAGCTAATCATGTGGGTAGGAACTTCATAGATCCTGAAGTTCAAATCCTAATAATGCTTAAATTTCTTAACCAATTTGAAATACATATCTATTAACATTCAAGGCTGGCAGGGCTGGGAACAAGACTATTATAGTGCTAAGTATAGCTATACCTGTATTAACTGATTGCTCATCCCATCCATGTACTAGCTAGTGATCAATGCGCAGTGCAGTTGTCTGTTGCAAGCCTTTTTTAAAATCAGCAGCATACCACTAACACCCTGCCAGGGCTGTCCCGCGAGACCATGCAATCTGGCCTGTCCTCAACTTCTGGTTTGGAGGAGTAGGGCCAGTGGCAGTGTGTAGGGTGTGTTGCGTTTATAATATAATTTGTATAGGACTTACCAATCATATGCATTGCTATGCAATGCCATGTACAAGTATCAGGGAATGAAAATTAAAAGATTATACCCCCCCCCCCCCAGACCACTGCATCCACCATTCACTGTTACAGGAGCATGCATGGAGGTTGTTTGTCCAGTGCAGTGGAAATACGACAATACTGTAACAGTGTATACTGTTAGCCTTTGATTTTGCGAGCCTTATGAAACTTCCTAATTTATTTGTAAATGGTACTACCACTACTTGTAATTTAATTTAAAAAGTAGTACTTCAGAGGAAGGTCTGGCTGGTACTCATCTGGTCATGCAGCCAGTCAGATGCTCATAATCTTTTGTAAGCTTTCCACTTGCAAGATTCTAAGGCAGCTCACTGCCTCAGAAGTTTTAGGAAGTCTTTGAAAGCTTCCTAACCAATCATTAGAAAGCTTTTAAAAGCTTCCCAATTGTTAGTAAACATGCAAGATTCTAGGGCATCTCACTGCCTCAGTTTCCTAACCAATAATTAGGAAGCTTTTCCAATTGTTAGTAAACAAGATTCTAAGGAATCTATTAAATGCTTCCTAACCATTTATATTAGAAAGCTTTTCTAATTATTGTTAAACTTGTACTGAGATTCAAAGGCAACTCACTGCCTCAGAAATTTAAAAACTTCCTAAACAGAAAACTTTTTAAGCTTCACAATTATTGGTGAGTTTATATAAATGATTCTGAGACATCTCACATGTAGCTAAAGCAGACTGCCTCAGAAGTATAGTCATGGAGTTCGATAGTATTCCAAAGGCCTTGCCCCCAAGGCCCAGGGGAGAGGGACACACAAACTTGGTATTATAACACTAGCTGAGATTGTTGGGTCCATATCATGCGATAAAAATGGCCTCGCTGCACTCAGCAATAATTACACTAGGATGTCAGTCTTGCTGTCATGCACTGTCAGCCGTGCCATTTACATGTGTACCCCATGCAGTTTATTCTAGAGTGATACCCATGACGTGTGTTGTAGTACATATACCTGTGAAAGAACTGTCGAGTGAAGCCTAAAATGTAGCTACCAGTTATTTGCACATTAATTTTATGAGACACTAAAACCCAGGCGCCCTAGCTTGGTACACATATATGCAGAGCCCAATTTAAAATACACATGCAATACTATTATTAATAAATATAGCAAATGGCAGACCACTTACTGTAGCACCCATCGTATGTCTAGTTCTGTCTGTCCGTGTGTGTGTGTGTGTAATGGATGTGACGTCCACTAGTGTTATATTACCAACTTTGTGTGTCCCTCTCCCCCGGGCCTTGGAAGCCTTAGCAAGGCCTTTGGAATACTACCGAACTCCATGATTATACTTCTGAGGCAGTCTGCTTTACATGTGAGGCTTTTTCAGATCTTGCTGGTGGGCCCCTTCCAAGCTGGTCTTGGCTGAAGGCTTCTCTACCAGTGTCCTTTGGTGGCCTGGGTATCCGGCGTGCGTTGCTCCACGCCCCTGCTGCCTACATTGGATCCCTCAACCAGTCGGGGCAGCTAGTCGCCAGAATCATTGGTCGAGTCCCTAGTACCCCTGAACATCTGGCTCCCACACTCGATGCCCTGGCGGAAGCCACAGGAAGGGAGAATTGGCTCGCTATTGAAGATGTCGACATCACCCTCCGTCAATGCCACCTTTTGAAAGCCATAGACCAGGCGGTTTTTGCTGATCTCTGTTCTGCCGCTCCTGACACCCGCTCCAAAGCTCTGGCCCTCTCTACTGCCATTCCCCATGCTGGGGACTGGCTTAATGTTGTGCCCTCACACGCTCTGGGTCTCCACCTGCAATATTGGGAATTCAGGCTCTTCTTCCAGTATTGGCTAGGTCTGCAGATGGTTGAAGAGGAACTCGATGTCCAGTCTGCCAGGCTGCTATGGACCCCTACCGTGACTATCAAGTTGGATGCAGACGGAATGGTGACCGAATTCACCGTCACGACTCTCTTAGGGATGCTCGGTTTTCTGCTGCCCAGTCTGCAGCTCTAGCTCCTAGGAGGGAAGTGCCGTCTCTCATCTCTGCCAGGGTCCAGCAGTTGGCCAGCCGACGTATACTTTCCTCACTGGATGCGAGGCCAGCCTGCCGCCCTTGACGTCTCTGTTACATGAATTAAGCTTCCATCAATCAGGGCCATGCCCTGTCTGTCGGGGAAGAGAGGAAGTTGGCTGCTCAGTCAGCCCCCTGCCGCTCTGTTATTCCAGGAGTGAACTTCATCCCCATGATTGTTGAGACACTTGGTGGCTGGAGCCCTAGAGCAGTGGAGGTGATCAAGGGCTAGAGACTTGGTAACCCTCCTGCGGACTCTACCACCCACCTGTTCCAGCGTCTCGCCATCTACCTCTGGAGAGGGAACGCCTCCCCCTGGGTGCGAAGGATCCCCATCCGACCATCTGAGGGCGATGGGGTCATCTAACTCTTTTTTTTTTTTAGTTTGTTTGGTTGTTTTTTTTTTCTTTCTACTTTTAATTATTTCTGCTCTCACCAGCCTTTGTTGCCTTGCTTGCCGTGCTTTGTATTGTCGTGTCAACTATGAATGTGAAACTACAAACAAAAAAAATTAACGTTGATTGGGCGAGATCGCGCGTGAAGACTGTGATGCCATCATGATTTAATATGATGCGAGTGCAGTACTTTGACCGCTGCATGCGTTGTTATTCATGATGGCCTCAAATGAGCACTTCGAGCGCGCATTCTATCGCGGAAAGGTTAGTGGCTGTATAGTCCTGTAGGCTGTAAGTGCACAGACAAACTACGACGGTGTGCATTAAATAGAATCACTGCCGTACGTGTAGCTACATGTACATGTAGGCTGTGGCTAGGCGTCGGTCCTGTTTTGTTTTGCAGTTGTTTGCAGTCTCTCCTTCTGCATTTGCTTGCAGTTTTCTTGAGTTACTGCCTCATGGTTCAGGCAAGTATCTGTCAGCTATACTATACTGTCACTGGCATACAAAGTTGGCTACTAATTTACGTGGTGTGCACACATACTAAGCTTATACACTTTCTCCCCACCGTGTGATTTTCAGCGCAAAGTTGAGTCCTGAGCGTGGAGCTGCCTCCATGTGGTTAAGTCAGCAGCACTATAGTAACTGCATGCAAAATGCTCCATACTAATAGTGAAACACTATTCATTTCTGGCCGTAGAGAGCGAGCGAAGTTTAACAAGCCCAAGTAGTTGTGAGCACAACTACTTGTAGCTACTTGTATTAGCAGCTAATAATAATTATAAAAGTTCAACAGAAACAGTATTATTTAAATAAACTTCCACTGCATGAAATTAAGTTAAACCTAAACACCAATTAATAAGTCCAGCCAGCTGCAGTCATGTACAGCCGCGTACGTACGTAGCTGCTCAAGTCTCAAACAACGCTTTTGTCGAGAACGACGACTTCATTGACGTGGGTCACCCAGAAGCACGAATCGGAGTCCGAGCAGCCCTCGTGGCTGAAGAACACAACCGGGAAGACGTTGCCGTCATCGGTCGATTTAACCATGCTGTACATCAGCTTGGCCCTGTGGGAGCTGTTCACCACGTCGTGGCAGAAAGCGGGACTCGTGTTGAAGCTGTGGCAGACCAGCTTGATTGCGGCGGGGGAGATGGCTTTCGAAGTCAGTACCTCCACGAACTTTCCTTCCAGAACGGCGGGCTCGAGTTGGACCACGATGGAGTCTTCGTCCACCTTAGATTGCAGGTACGCGTGCATCTCGTACTTATCCGAGAAGATTTCGGCAGGCAGAATATAATCTGCAAGCGCATCAGACTGACCGTAGTAGTATTCGTGCCTGAGGCCGTCGGCTGTAGTACGCATTTTGCCTGCATGCGTAATCAAAGGTCCCCACGTAGTACCCACGACCGGAATGCCAGCATCTGCCTTCGAGTTTTGTTTCGACGTCGGCGCGGCATATTCCTGAGCGTACTGTGGACGGCGCCACGGTGTCCCGGAAACGGCGGCGAGGAGAACGGCGAGAGACAGTGCGAGCAGATAGACCATGATTAAACGGGCTGCAGGACGGTTGCTGGTCTGTGCGTTGAAGAAACTTCTCGAGTTAAGCACCTGCGGCTCGATTTCTGTCGTGTGTACCGATTAGATCCGCTTTTATAGTTCTTTGGCAGCCCTAGCCCTCGCATGAAACCCTCGACCTGGCCCGGAACCCTATATTTGGGGGGCTTCTGAGAGCGTGTACATATAAGTAGACTATACCAACGCTGCTGCAGCAGCATTCGCACAGCGGCATTCACAGCAGACGAACTACTACTTTCAGGAGCAGAGTAAAGATGAAGCTATTGGCTATTTTAGTGATCATCGGCGTGGGAATCCTAGCCACTGCTGAGAGTGCTCCGGCTCGCGGGGATCGGAGGTTCGCATTCTCATCATTAAATTGTTAGGCATGCACCTAGGCTATTACTACTACGCATGCATGTATTGCCCTACTTTTCGCTTCTTTCACGTTTCCTCTCTCTGACTTACATAATTTTCTTATAGCTAACCTTAATCCATCCATCCATCCATCCATCCATCCATCCATCCATCCATCTATATTTATTTATACGCAATCTATTACAGTACATTGCATACATCTATGATAGTTGTCATTGTTTTATTCCTCCATACAGCTATGATTTCCCGTATATCGCGCAAGTCGTCCTGGTTATCTGCTACACCCAGCCCGACTGCGGCGGTCCCTCAAGTCTTGCAGATGACTCGATTTGCTGCGCGAACTTCGGGCTAAGCTACGAGTACGAAGACGATCCACAGTGCTACAATTGGTACGTAAACATACTTGAAATTCTGAGACTCATACAATACATAATGAATGTACGCATATTATGCATATTATGCTGTAGTGCATGCAATTTATATAATCGCGCAAGCGGTACTGTAACAATAATTGCAAAAGCCATGCATTGTTGACTCCCAAACCGTTGTTCATTCCAATGTGCAGCTTAAGCTTGAGGCGCCGCCGTCCACCTGCTTTTGGCTATCAGTAATGGCTCCAAGATCAATTGACATATTGACTCCGCCTTGAAGTGTAATGGATTCATTGGACACTAGACCAAAAAATAATGTTTCTTTTTGTAGGCCATTGTTGCAGAACATTAAGCCATGCAGCTGTTTTTTTTTGTACTTTCAATTTTCTTCAAATAAATATTGCTGGGATAATACAGTCTATTATACTTGGATTGTTTCATTGCTGCAATAGCTTTTCTCAAGTGACTTATACACTAATAATCTACTTGTCCAGTTATCACCGTTTTCTTGTCCAGTAGTTGGCAAGTACTCTGCCATCCTGTAGCACTCGACTTTGGTCCAACAGGTTAATAATACAAGGAGAAATTATAATTATTTAGTTAATAATCTATTATACTGGCCCCCAACAAAAAATAGTTGGCTAGAGATCAATTTAAATTCCTGGGTATTATATACACCGATTAAAAATTGGCTTTATTCAGAAGGTGCAGGCTTATATAGCTATACTCACACCTTTACCGCTCACTATCACCATGTTACTAAACCGCACTGTGGATATGACTAGCATGCCAATCTTGATTTTTACTGTGATACTGTGATCAGTGAGCAGCTAGGTCATGACCAGCTATGTAGCTATATATACGGCTATATACAGCTGGCAGTGATGTAACAGAAACTCACCCTAACGTTGTTACTTGTCCACTATATATGAGTGGCAATCTACTGTACATGTAACATGTATCTGAACAGAAGGATGCGCCCAAGCTTAAGCTTATTAATAAGTGCATGTGCATGCAGCATGCTATTACAGAATGCCAGCCGAAACCTATAACTGTACTGGTAGCATGGCATGCTTGTACAATTCATTCGCATACATATATGAGTCACAAAGTATTTAGCCTCGTACCCAGGCCACGTGAGATTTGAACAACTAAGAATGAGGCTACCGTGGCAAAGTATTATGGTGGTTGCAGATCATGAGAAACCATGTGAAGAGCACAATATAATAGCATAGTGGGATGTATATAGTAATATATATGGGAATATTGTAATTCCCAGGCCACTCCCCCCCCCCCTCCCAAAGTAGGGGAGTGACCTGGGAACGAGGCTAGGCGACAAGGGGCTGTGTGAGCAGCCAACTTTCTCTCTTCCTTGACTGATAGAGCATGGCCCTCATTGTTAGCTAGGTGCTCCATTGACAGCTGCTGGAGGGTAGAAATATTGTTACAGATTCGTCAAGGGAAGCAGACTGGCCCCACTTCCTGGCCAGTGACGAAAGTGAACATCGGCCGGCCAACTATTGGACCCAGGAAAGAGTGATGGTACTTCCCTCCTCTAGAAGACTGGACAGCAGAAAACAGATAGTGTATCCCTATAAGAGAGTCATGACGGTGGATTCTGAAAACTACAAAATAGCCTTCATATTCTTGACAGACGTCATAACAATTAATAGCCTGAAAATTTGGCGGGAATTATAATCATACTTGGCAAAATGGGTTCCAACCGGCTGTTTAATAAGCCTTCCTTGAGGTTTGAGGGCAGTATACAGTGCTGGCCACCGGCGCTCTGTAGCACTGCGCGAGACTAGGCGCGCGCGCCATGGCCGGCGCCAGGCGCCACCGCCCATGTGGCCACGCCCTCCGCCGCGCACGTGGGTGTCTGTCTGGGCACGAGAGCGTCTCGTGCCAAGATGTCTATCTCGCTGAAACACTCTTTCCCAGCCCTCTGACGAGACTATTACAGTTCTAGAAGTATGAGTGTAGATCCAGCACTGCAGTGTGTGTTTTGCAAGCAGTATCTGGTGGACAACCCGAGGCAGGCATTGTGCGGAGACAGGCTGTGTGGAAGCTGTTTCTCTGAACTGGAGCAGAAGTAAGCTCCCAAGATTCACTCTGTATTGCGTGCAGATACGCATGCAATCGGCAGGGTTCACATACATATAGGATATCCGACTCCCGGAAAAGGGTGCGGCTTAGTGCATGCATGCATGTTTGACATAGTCTCCCGACCAGACCACGCATTTCATGTGGTCAGGGCACGAAACTACGTTTTCCGTAGACCCACTGTACTTTATTTCTTTGTATACTTACACGCAGGGAGAAGGAAGTGCCATGTCCTCAGTGTGGGCAGGAGATAGTCCTGATAAAGGTATAATACGTTCATATAAGTATTTTACTTTCCACACACCATCACGTCAGCTTGCAAGTAGCAGGTATATTACATTTTAAGGATGTGGCTATTGACCTGTCGAGAAGTGTTTACAATTGAATGGGCAATGTTCGCACATGCACACTTGTGCACTAGTTAGTCTCGATCGCAGCCCTTAATCAAGGCTAAGGATCGTTTACAGTATCCCGCCATGAAAGTAAGCGATCCCTAGCCTTGATTGTGGGCTGTGAATGATAGTATCCACTAGCCTGCATCGCGATACTGACGCAACACATAAAGTTGTCTGTGCGTACCATGCGGATCTGGGGGGCAAACTTGTCATCTGATAGATACTTGCCGGCAGGTGCATGTACGTATTAGAGCAGCTATTTTGAAGCGCTCAGCACCATAACAACCATAGCTAGTACACTATGGACCACAGGTTTTCATACAAGATTTTTTTGCCGGGGGTGGGAAACTTTTTCGGAGAAAGCAAATGTCCTAGTAGGGGGTGGGGGCATTCCGGCCGGGGTTCATTTGGAAAAATTAGCAAAGGGGGTGCAAAAGTAGAATGTTGCTGACGCTGGGGAGAGGGGGAGGGCTCTGGGGGCATGCTCCCCCATGAAAAGTTTTGAAATTTAGACCCTCTGAGATCACTTCTGGTGCAAGATGTGACTACCCCAAGTTTATGTTAAACCACAACAGTAACAGTTCAAAATCCTTGGGGGGGGGGGGGGGGGGGGGGGGGGCGGAATCCCAGGGCGCCCCCCCCCCCTCTGTATGAAATCCTAGACCAGCATTGTGCCTAGTGCCCACACTGCATTGTATGCTGCATAATGGTACGAGGCTATAGAGTTAATGTGATGATGGTTCTTTCACATTGTGGGATTCTGTCTGGTGTTCACCAAGTCCAAAAGCTGTCTAAATTCCAGGTGGGATATTTGTCAACAGAAAGCCATTAGCTACAGGCCAAGAAATAAGATTTTTTTTTAAAGCAGGAGTGAGGCTGCTTATTATTTTGCTTACAAGCTCAGATAACTAATCTTGGTGGCTACAAAGGATCGATCCATGGAGTTGCAAACCATACCATGCCCTCATCATGAAGTTTCTTCAATTCCAACCTGTGGTTCAGCAGAAGTTCTTTAATTGCCGACGTTTCAACTACAGTTTTTTTCAAGGCATGCCTTGAAGAAGTGTTGTAGTCTTTTTCAAGGCATGCCTTGAAAAAGTGTTGTAGTCTTTTTCAAGGCATGCCTTGAACAACACTGTAGTCGAAACGTCGGCAATTAAAGAACTTCTGCTAAACTTCGGGTTAGAATTGAAGAAACTTTGCGTTCTACTAGCCAACTGAGAGAATCCCTGAACAATACCATGCCTTCTTATTCATACAGTACCATAGATACCTTTCAGTCAAGTGCTACATTCTGTGTGAAATACCATAGACAATAGGGATCCTTATTGTATAGAGATTGTAGCAGGCTTTATACACTTTTAATAGGAATTTGATCTGCCAATTTAAACAACCATTTGAATACCAGGCTCATGGCAATTCCATGGCAAACTATAGCAATTGTTAGCTGATTTCTAACAGTGGTTGCTATATGAATGAATTGGCACCTAGTACTTGCGGAACGTAATGCTTGAAAGAAACCTTCATTTTGTTGTACAATAATATTCCAGAATTTGTCAGTCCACGTCATCCATGTGAAGAAAGGCTGTGTCTTTCCACACAGTGTTTCCCTGACAAGGCTGTGGAGACAATGGTGGCCAAGGCTACAGTGAGCTGCAGTGGCCCAGGGTGCACTTGGAAAGGGCTGGGTATCCACTATCAAGTACGTACACAGACATATTGTAGCAAGGCCAGCTAGTCTGAGTGATGACTAATTTTGAAGTTGTAGTAAGCCTTCGATGGTAAAAGCGTGTATAGATTTGTCCAGAGATAACCCTGATTCTTTGTGGAGCACGAGTTAGTCTAGGCCCCAGACCCTCCCTGCACTCATAAAAAAAAAAACCCTGAAGGAAAGTGCCAGTAGAGGGTCTGGTGCAGTTGATACAGAAGGCCTCCATGGGATGTTGCTTGTATGGCTTACTGTGGTGAGATAATTGAGACGGGAAGTTCAAAGTTAAGTGAGTGCTAAAGAACTAGTGTAAACAGTGCAAAGCTATATCTACAGCTGTGCTTGAGAAGTGGGAGGCGTGAATATTCCAAAGGTCAGTAGTTCCCAATCAACCAATCAGATTCGACCCTCTGAAATTCCTTGGACTGCAAATTATTCTGTATCAACTGCACCAGACCCTCTTCCGCACTTATCTTCCGGTTTTTTTGCGAGTGCAGGGAGGGTCTGGGGCCGAGACTAAGCACGAGTTTGAACACGTCACACCAGTTGCTAGGGGTAGCCGTAAGCACTTGGAGCAAGAACTCGTATACTAGGGCCTTATAGCAAGCCATTTGCTGTACTTGTTCACGCAGTTTATTTCGTTTACGCTCGATAACACGCTGGTATTTACGCTGATATTTTTCGCAGCAAAGTGCACATGGTCAATTGCTTGAAAAAGTAGTCGGAAATACCACTGGATTACAAGTAACCTCGCAAAATCTTTCTCCCAGGAGCTAGCTACTTCTGAGCATAACCTCTTCAGCTTGAAGGTGATGGCAAATATAGCTCAAGATGACTCAAATAATCATTTTGTTCTCTTACCACTACAGGCTCACGTTGAAGAGTGTGCATTTATTCTCGTGGACTGTCCCAACAGTGCCAGTGGCTGCACTGAGAGGATGCAGAGGAGCAAAGTGGATCAGCACGCACACTCTTGCAAGTTCTCGCCTGCGGCTTGCGAGTGGTGTGGCAAGATGATCCCAGCCTTGAACAAAGATGTGTGTGTATAAAATTAATGAATTAACGTTACTGTGGTAGTCCCGGGTAGAAAACGAACAATATTCTGTCTCGTATTTCGATCGCATCACTGCATTTGAAATGCGTTGTATCTGAATTTTCGTTCTACCACACCTGTGCTACTCTGACCAATCAGGTAACTAGATTTGAGGTTTCGAAATCACTTATTCACCTCGTGATAATGTGTCTAACTTACTCACTATTCACCTTGCTTTAACCCTTTAAACGTGAGAATTAATATCGCAATTTTTGAGTGAGGTCATTTGTTTTTGCTATAAATTCCTAATTTCACCACCAAAAACAGAAGTTGTTTGTATGGCAACAGGTTAAGCTCAGGCGCTAGAATGCTGGCTCGAATCCCACCATGTGCACCTTTTTAGCATTATTTCTTCAGCTCATTAATAAGGGTTAATTAATTAACATCCTCCAGCAACGCGTTGCCATATAAACACGCGTAAATATTACTGACGGGTATATTGTGGTAAAAGCCAGTTATACAACTCGTGGTCGATGTGAAAGCGATTTAATCCCCTCAGGCCTTTGGCCCTCAATAAATAAATCGCTTATACACCTCCACTTTGTGATATAACTCAGATTGGACAAAGTGCTACGTATGTAGACACAGGAACTATGCATACATTTACATAGCATGTTTGACCCACCCTTAGTGGAAATTTCCAGAGATGCGATCAAATACACAACAGGAAAATGTTTGTTTTCTATCCGAGACTGCCACAACTCTCTCTGGCATTTTTAGGCCAATGTTTATCATAGAGAGAGCAGCTATCACTTCACTTTATACATGTAGACATGACTGCAACTCGCTTTATACACGTAGTAATATATTTCTCACCATTTTTTTTATAGACGCATTTGGAGACGGACTGTGATGATGTCATGGTTTCTTGCTCCAATGGATGTGGGGAAAAATGCCCCCGGAAAATGGTATGATTATTCGATGATTATATTATACCACTCTTTTTAGTAGTTTGTACCTTGCAACATTGATGAAAAGAAGTACATTGTAAAACCACTCTTATGTACTGTAAATGGTGTGATATCACCACCTCCTTTGGAAGTGAGACTAATTAATCTCTCACCCACCCATTAGCTAACTCGTTAGTGCAGTACACTAACATTTAGCTACACACTCTAACATGCTGTGACTCAGTCCATCAGTTTTGAGAGATGTACGTATGTATGCTTGCATGGCTCTGTGTGGAGTCAGCAATAAAGTAGGTACTGTTCTCACGCAGGTTGAGAACCATCTTGAAAACACGTGCCAGCTTCAGGTCCGCAGTTGTTGCTTCGGTTGGTGTGGCTGCAGTTTCCAGGTAAGCCTGTATTTAATCATTATATCGATGACTGACTTTTCATACGTTGATACAAATATAGCTGTAAGTGAGGATGATACACAGTTAGCAGCTATCCACAGCACTTGAATTGAGCTTTGATATAGCATTTGAGACATGTCATCGAGACTCGTCTGGTGTAGTGAATGAGTGAGTGACTTATAATACTGTTACAGTAGGACCAGTTTTAATAGATAATCGAATGCGATTGTTTTTAAGCTTGCCACAATCATGCATTACACAGTACATACAGGCATATACGCGCACGCAAAACGTAATTACGCAAATTGCCTTCAAAACCTATATAGTCCTAGTGGTGATGATGCATGGCTAGTACATTGCTATCCGCAGCACTATCGGTAGTCTGGTGTAGCTAGCAGTTCTGACTGAGCTGTACACTTCCATGACTGTATAGCATCTCGCTTTTGTGATAAGGATCACAGCAAGCTTTTGCTCATATCCACACAGATTCAGTCATACCCTGCTCAGATAAATCTTCTGTAGACTTAACTGTACATATCACATGGCTGCCATTCAATAGCAGCAAGGTTTATTGTCAAGCATGGTTATCAAGATTGTTAAAGAAAGGTTACTTGTTTCAATTATGGTCAAGGCCAAGAACTTTGTGCAGAGTAATTAATTGCACAAAATATTTTTTGCCCATGGGAGTGTATTGTGTGTGTCAATCATGCTTATAAGAATAAAATTCCAGATGGTAAAATTATTGTCACTTCATGGCGCATCTTCCAAGAGGCTTGAATACATACTGTTATTGAATTGTGGCACAGAATCTGGGCATAAGACTACATTAAGCAATGATAATTGAATGTGTTAATGCTCAGTACGGTGTAGTAATGAAGTCATCAAATTATTACAGGGAACGTTCCAACACCTGAAACAGCACGAAGCGGACGATATTCCTCGTCACTTGGAAAGTGTCAGTCGGGCACTGCACCAGCTTCAGGCAAACTACGAAAAGTCTGAAACCGACAATCGCGCTCTCCTCGCCAAAGTGCAAGCCTCAGAGGGCCAGATTGCCATGCTGACGAGGGAGCTAGACGAGACGAAGTCGGAGCTGGCCACCAGGACAGACGAAGCGGCTGTCCGAGAGCTTCGCGAGGGATACGAGGAGCTGTTGGTGACGGTACAGTCACTGCAGGCCACTAGTTACGACGGAACGTTTGTCTGGAAGATCAACGAAGTCCGTAGGAGAAGAGAGGAAGCACGGACTGAAAAGATCGTGTCTCTCTATTCGGCGCCGTTCTACACCAGCCGGTTCGGCTACAAGCTCTGCCTACGCGTGTACCTGGACGGCGACGGAACCGGCAAGGGGACCCATCTCTCCTTCTTTCTTGCCGTCATGAAGGGCGAGTACGACGCTCTCCTCTCGTGGCCCTTTCAACGGAGAGTGACTCTGATTCTCTTGGACCAGGACGGCCAGACGCACGTTGAGCAGTCGTTTCGCCCGGAGCAGAATTCGTCCTCCTTCCAGAGGCCCACGAATCGAATGAACACCGCGTCCGGCTGTCCCATGTTTGCGCCGCTGTCTGTTCTTGATAGCGCCTCGTACGTGAGAGACGATGTCATGTTTATGAAGTGCAAGATTGATGCAACGGGACTGCAAAACAATTAGTGTTGGACCGCAAACTGAGTGTGTATTATTGTAGTTGTAGTTACCCCCTACTAGCTAGTGATTGAAGCATACACGTTAGGACTTGTTATGATTGCAACTATTATTGATAATGGCATTGTACTAATTCAACGGTTGTTGAAAAATTTTAATTTTATGCATTGCAAGTCGTAGTTGCCCCAGCCGTTATTATTCTCATTGGGGCGAGCGTGAGCGAGCCCCACACTTGTCATGTCAACGCGATTTTCTCTGTCTTTCTGTCTGTCTGTCCCGTACGTCGTGCCGAATCTAAACATTAATTCGCTAAAATAACGAATAACAGCCACGTGCATAAAATAGCAACCCCAACCATGTTCACGTGTTGTGTACTGCGAAGATATGGCCCAGTCATTTGCTACGTTCACTTAACGCCATGATGCTTCTGCAGCAAGAGAAGATTGACTTCGGAGACGGCGAGAGGGCCCACCGTGCTTCCGAAACGGAGAACAAAAGGAGGCAATATGTGTAGAAATACCAGCATTCTGGGTACCTGCTAAATTTACGTAGTGTGTGTGTGTCTGTTAAAAGGTTGAGAAGACAAAGGGCGAGAGACAGGGCTAGACGCCGCACTAGCTCAGACTGCTGAGCAGATGGAGGCTAGACTGCAGCATGACAGAGATTGTCATAAGGAATCACGATCTGTCGAGTCTCCGGAGCAGACAGACAGCTACAAGGCGGCAATGCTGCAGGGCGTGTCGAAGGGAGATACGATCTGTTGAGACCCTAGAGCAGACAGAGGCTAGGCTCCAACACAACAGAGAGGACCGTTGGGTAATATAATCCTTTGAGACTCTGGAGCAGACACGGCTGGCCTGCAACACAACAGAGAGTGACATATAGAGACTGGAGACACGATCCAGTGAGACGCACAGGCTATAGGCTGCAACAAGACAGAGAGTACCTGACTACATCACATTGTATTGTGTACTGTTCCTCCACCTGTATTGACCCCTTATCCCTCTTCCGCCTTTATCCCTCCATCCATACCGACTCCATTTAAGTTGTGCTCTGCATGCTACCATCTTTGTACAATATTACCTATGTACTCGCTCACGCTCGCCCCACAATGCGCTGCATTCACCTAGTTATTGTAGTGGATATAGTTCTGCACATACACGTACACAAGGACTGTACGTATGCATGTGTTCATGTCCAGCTAATACATGCAAATGTCCATATATCATTGGGGCGAGCGTGAGCGAGCCCCACACTTGTCATGTCAACGCGATTTTCTGTCTGTCTGTCTGTCCCGTACGTCGTGCCGAATCTAAACATTAATTCGCTAAAATAACGAATAACAGCCACGTGCATAAAATAGCAACCCCAACCATGTTCACGTGTTGTGTACTGCGGAGATATGGCCCAGTCATTTGCTACGTTCACTTAACGCCATGATGCTTCTGCAGCAAGAGAAGAAAGACTTCGGAGACGGCGAGAGGGCCCACCGTGCTTCCGAAACGGAGAACAAAAGGAGGCAAGATGTGTAGAAATACCAGCATTCTGGGTACCTGCTAAATTTACGTAGTGTGTGTGTGTCTGTTAAAAGGTTGAGAAGACGAAGGGCGAGAGACAGGGCTAGACGCCGTACTCAGACTGCTGAGCAGATGGAGGCTAGACTGCAGCATGACAGAGATCGCCATAAGGAAACACGATCTGTCGAGTCTCCGGAGCAGACAGACAGCTACTAGGCGGCAATGCTGCAGGGCGTGTCGAAGGGAGATACGATCTGTTGAGACCCTAGAGCAGACAGAGGCTAGGCTCCAACACAACAGAGAGGACCGTTGGGTAATATAATCCTTTGAGACTCTGGTAGGCTGCAACAAGACAGAGAATACCTGACTACATCACATTGTATTGTGTGCTGTTCCTCCACCTGTATTGACCCCTTATCCCTCTTCCGCCTTTATCCCTCCATCCATACCGACTCCATTTAAGTTGTGCTCTGCATGCTACCATCTTTGTACCGTGAATATTACCTATGTACTCGCTCACGCTCGCCCCACAATACGCTGCATTCACCTAGTTTATTGGGGCGAGCGTGAGCGAGCCCCACACTTGTCAACGCGATTTTCTCTGTCTGTCTGTCCCGTACGTCGTGCCGAATCTAAACATTCATTCGCGAATAACGAAAAACAGTCACGTGCGTAAAATTGCAACCATCGCATTCACGTGTTCTACGAAGATACAAGATCAGCCTAGGTTACATGTAGTGCATACATATGCATGGTCATGCATTGCATTCTTCAAACCACAAGCATAGATAGTAGAGTAGAACTCTACTATCTATGCCACAAGCAACGTACAAATTTATCTGACTGCCTATTATTACCTAAATCACTTACACGGCCGTACTTATACCAAAGTGCTGAGACTTCATGCATGAATATCTCAACTCATAGTATAGGAAAACTATATATAGACGTCCACATGTACCGTATTCCACTCCTCAGCAGTGCATGAAATATATATAGTTACTCTCCCAACGATTGTGGATCTCAGCTACAATAGTCACTACATACATGACATCATACATATTCTGAATCGTTTTTGTATTATAATGGCACGTCACTTTAATAAAATTTGATTGATTGATTATACTGTGCTGATCTTCCCTCTCCACCTTTAATCCCCCCTTCCATACCAACTCAATTTAAGTTGTGCTCTGCATGCTACCATCTTGGTGCAGTAGTGCCTATGTACTCGCTCACGCTCGCCCCACAATGCACTGCATTCACCTAGTTATTATTAAATGGCTCTCCTGAGTCTTGCTGGCAAGTTGTTGCTTATCAAAATTCTGGTGAAACCTTGAGTCTACCTCTGGCTTCGTTTAAAGCCGCCACAACGATTCGTACAGTGCATGATTAGCCTCGTGCCCGCGCAATGAGCCTGGGCACGAGGCTAAGTGCATGATCTAATCTAGCGCAAGAAATTCTATTCCAGGAATTCTCAATGAATCTAATTTAGCGCAAACAAGACTAAAATTATTTAATTTGAACGCGTAATAATAGAATAAAGACGGTATGCAGGCGGCTTTTGCTTCTGCTTTCGGATCATAAGAAGTGTACAAGAAAGGGTTTGTTGTGTCTGCGAAAGTAGGCCTCAGGCTACCTAATTACATTGTATCGACATCATAATAGTCGAATTTTATGTGCAGTATTAAAGCTTATTCAAAAAGTAATTTTGTCATCCCATATTAAATACAGACTCTGCTATTAACCTTCTGATCCGTTTGTGACACTACTAGTCAGATTATCTAAAACTACTGCATAGGTAAGTTAAGCAAAAGAATCATGCAATACTGTGATTAATCAACAGACCCACCATCATCACACATGCTAGCTACAAGTTCCGAGTTTGGTTGCCACAAGCCTGAGACCTAGAGCAGAGGGAGACTGAAAGGTAGCTGACGCAGAGTGATCTGACTAGAATTGTGATATGAATTGTCAGAGCTGAACTACAGTTCTGTTTGAGCATTAGTTTCATTTTTCGCCAGAAATCTAAGTGTGGGGCTAGCTGCGGCTAGCACCCAAAAGACTGGTGGCTACTTCTCCTGTTCGTTGCTTCCCTGCCGAAGGTCAGTGGCATTTTCTGCAGATAATTTGATATTGATATGACTGCAAAAATATAAAGTACTGCTATTTTGACTGCTAATTATACCATTTTGTGTATGTCTGTGAATACAATATGAATCATGCTCAGACCGTATATAATCAGGTGATGGAAGAGCTTAATATTTAGTGTTCATTTCGCCTTGGTCTCAGGCGCTCATCTAGCTTTTCGTCGCTTGCAAGCTGGATGAGAGCCTGGGACCGAGGCTACATTTTGCTCATGTGGGTGAGTTCCGATATAGCATCAAGAGCGCATTCTTCTCTGCCCCCAAGATAGTAAGAGTCATTAGACCTGTGATGCCAGAGTAGTAAAGTAGTTCTATAATTAGATTGCTGTGCATAGTATTGAAGCCCTATCTGGTTAGTGGTAGCCTATCATAACTGTACAGCTCAGCAGAAGTTACCCTAGTCCCTGTGCCCAGACCCCCCCCCCCCCCCCCTCCTCCCCACAGCTTTAGCCCTTCTGCTGCGTTATGGTAACATTTACCTCAATGGTCACTATGATGAATTGGAATAAAATTAAAAAAATTTAAAAGCACTATATATACAATGACCCTAGTAACTGCAGAGTCTATGACGAAAAAGGTCATTCAGAACACCAGACATACTTTTTGTGCGGGAGGGTGTGTAGAGCCGGGCACGAGACTACAGTAACACACTCTTACTCTCTTAGAGGTGGGAAAACCAAACTATATATATACCATCTGGTGCATGTTATAAATCATACATGTAGTCCACACATGATTGTCCACGTGAACTAAGTACTAGTGATTGGCAAAATTTAATCCACCTTTTGAATGTGCTTGAGCAGTGTAACGTTCTCATCATTGGGTGTATCTATATATATTCTTGCTATAAACAATATATTTATTGGGGCGAGCCCCACATAGTCATTGTCAACGAAGTTTATGTCTGTTGAAGCCAGAAATGTGAATTACAACTTGTGTAACCATAGGTGATTCAAATAACCCACAGTTGAACTGAAGTTACAATTCTTGGGGGGTAGCTATACAATCGGTGGACTGGACTAGACTGGTGACTGGAATGGAACAGACTGGACTGAAATGAACAGACTGAAATGGGCTCAAAGTGTCCAGAACTACACTACAACGTCTAGAAGTGTGTATTGGCTTATTTAGCTCTGCAATTTGCCCTACAATGTGTCTATAGACTCTGTAGGCTGTAGGGCTAGAGACAGGTCAAAGGTCACATGCATATATAATGAGACTACAAAGCAAGACTCCTCAGCACGTATGGAGCATGCAATGCCATGCAGCAAGATGTAAAGTAAATAGCAATTTCTAATAGCTGCAGTCATGCTCCATACTCATTGAGGAGTCCTGCTATGATGATATGCCGTGACCCTTGACCTATTCTTAGCAGTATGGACACGCACAGCTTATAGCTGTATGGCAAGTTACATATAGCTGAATAAACCAGCAGGCAACTGTAGTCAGTGAGTCCATTCCAGTCCAGTTCAGTCCATCAGTCCATCAGTCCACCGATTTGTAGCTATAGCTAGCTACAGCCCAATTTTTTAGTCCTTTCATTTTGATAAAGTAGGGATAAAAAAACTCTGCTCATAGGTGCTTATGTATTCACGGGGTACCTATATTAATTTTGTGGAGTGCTTTTATTTGTGATACGTAGAATAGTACATACCAATGCATGGGTTTGTACTGGAATTTTTTATTCCCCTACAAGCTACAATGCTGTGAAGAACTAACTGCTGCAGTGAACTTAGATGACCACCAGAGCTTGTTTAAGCGAACAATTCTTCACGATATGTAATATTGACCTACTGACCATGGCTCTGCATACACTGAACTTTAAACCACCACATCCCATGTATATGTACTGCACGAGATAGTCACCCATGAAAAGGTGTTCGTAGCCTCTATACTTACTGTAAAGTACTTAACAAAAATACGTAGCACTTTCTAAGCTGGAAGCCTCACTACTGACTATAACTTGTACTGGACAAAGTTTCAGCTGGAGCAAGTAATACATGCATTGTTGCTTGTTATTCCAAGTTCACAGTAACACCCTATCATCAGTACAGCATGGTTGCAAGAATATACTCGTATGACTAATTGCAGTAGCCTTGTTCCCAGTTCTTTCCAGCCCAGCTTTTCTCTCACAGCCGTGGTTAAAAAGTGAAGGGTGGGAAAGCCTGGGAATGAGGCTATACACGCATAGTTGCCACTGTAGTATACATGTAAAACAGGTAGGCTCTTTCCAATATTGCAGGATGGCTACCCCATCTGAAGATTCAAGTGAAGAAAAGGTGAGTGCAAATGATAAAAATAAATCAAGCTAGGACAACTTGCATGGAGTGAAGCTATCTATGCGTTCACCCCCTGCGTCTTTTTTCCATTTTTCAAATCATGTGTTGTAGTGCCTGTTACAGGAGATCAGAGGATATTTCTCTAATGTGATTGTGATGTGAAAATCCTGTGCCGTTTTCTTGACAGTGCATTTGTAATCACAGATAATTGATGGAGATATTCTGCTGGTTCTTTACAAAGTGTGGTAGAGAATTGATAATTTCACAAGGATCCGAAGGATCTGTAGTGAAATTGGAATTCCACTAGTGGCAAGGTAAACATATGACAATGTATTTGGCCTCAATATAATTATATTCACAGCAAGTTTAAAGATTACTCATTTCCTATCACATCACGTGACCTCTTCGACCTTAAATTTTGCTTTGTAAAAAGGCAAAAAACATTTTATTTTATAATGCATGTCCTGTTGTCTCGGAGGCAAGCTGTTCTTTCTTCGTATATCTCCAGCGTCCTCACAGTCCAGAGGGCATCTGCTTTATCAAAGACTGCGAAAAAAACTTCTCTTGGTGGCCCTAAACAATATGTTTTCGTCGACCCTGGAATAATGAACTTTATGCCCCCTCCAATGGGTTGCTTGAATCTGGTGTCCAAAGCTCTAAAGTCTGAGGCTCTGCTCGCATTGCATAAAGCCAGCAATATTACCAACCTCTTGGAAAGCTCTTTCAGTACTAACTCTGCAGTTGGTGGACCCGACCGGATGTGTCTCACCACTAACGATACATCCCACACCTCTTGATATCTACGTGCTGGAGGTCGCTGGTTGAACATCCCTTGCACCAGGCGACAAACGATCGGATGTTGTCCAATTGGTTTCCCATCGATAGCCTGCAGTGTAGCTGATAGGGCTGATCGATATGAGTTAAGTGTGGTGTGTTGTTTGCCTTCTTGAAACTGCTCTCTCAACACTGGTCCCACAGATGGCGGAAAGGGATCGGTGTTGGTTCGATTGCACCAAAGCATCCACTTTCCCCAGGCGGAAGAGTAAGATTTCTCCGTGCTTTTCCTCCATGCTGCTGAGGTAATCTTAAAAGACTCATCTGTGATCTTGGATGCTAGTCCTGAAACCTTGCAGGCGGCTAGAGGTAGACTGCTTCGTTCCACCAGTGGCTGCGTCTCCCCCATTGGGTTGGTGACGTTCTTCCTGATATTTGGCAACAGGATCGGAAGATCGATCAGCTTGTCCAGGAGGTTTGGAAACCACGTCTGATTCTGCCACTCCGGTACTATCAGTACTAGTTCCATCACCTGATCCTGCTCTGTCTTCCGAAGGCATCTCCCAATCAGAATGAACGGAGGGAAAGCGTAGGGTCTCATGTTCACCCAGCACTGGGATAGCGCATCCACAGCTTCTGCTTCTGGGTCTGGTCGGAAGCTGAAGTATCGAGGGAGTTGTCGGTTGTGTCGAGCTGCAAAAAGGTCCACGCCGAAAGGACCCCAGACGTCTTGCAGTTTGCAAAAAACTTTGTCGTCCAATTTCCAATCGCTCGGCTCGATGCTCCCTCTCGACTCTGCATCCGCCACTGTGTTGCATACGCCCGGAATGTGTTCCGCATGGATCGTTATTCCCCGGGTTAGGCACCACTCCCATATCTGTATGGCCAAGTCCGACAGAACTTTGAAGTGAATTCCGCCTTTCTGGTTTAGGTAGGCAATTGCTGATGAGTTGTCCACCAACAGCAGGATGTGAAGGTTCTGCCTTGCCGAGGCAAACGTTTGCAAGGCCAGTAGGACAGCTTTCAACTCCAGATGGTTTATGTGGGCTGTTCTCTCTTCCGGAGTCCACATCCCTCCTGTGCTGACGGTCTGTTGCCCCCCAGCCAGACTTTGAAGCATCTGTAGACAGAACCATGTCTGCTGAAGGCTGGACAACTGATCGATCATTGGATCCTTGCAGGTGTTCTACCCACCAGTGGAGATCTACTTCTACTTCTTTGCTGATGTGAGTCTGCTGGTCGTATTCTCCTTGTGAGTTTGATAGTATTCTGTGGTGAAGCCTCTGGAGAGCTCGGTATTGGAGAGGTGCCACTGTGACGGCTGGTATCGTTGAAGACAGCATTCCTATCAAGTGAGCCAGATCTCGAGCTGTTACTGACTTCATCATGTGTCTGCATTCTTTCAAAACCTTCTGGACTTTGTCTGTGGGCAAACTGATGATCATCGTCGTGGAGTTGACTAGGAATCCCAGGAATTCGATTGACTGTGTCGGTTTCCAAGAACATTTCTTTTGTTTCCATGTGAGATATCAGCATTTCCTTGGTGCGAGCCATAACTAAAATGTCGTCCAGATAGATGACCATTCGTATGCACGTCTGTCTCATTCTGGCTGCTAGGGGCCGTAGAATCTTTATAAAGACCCTTGGAGCTGTTGCCAGGCTGAATGGAAGAGCTTTGAATCGATAGTTCTTTCCTTTCCATTGAAACTTCAAGAAATTGCGGTGATGATGGCATATTGGCACTGCCAGGTAAGCATCCTCCAGATTGATTTTCCCCATGAAGTCATGTCTTCCTGTAGCACATCCCTTAGGCTGCTGATACCCTCCATTTTGAAGTGAGGGACTATCAGGTAAGTGTTGAGACGTTTTAGGTTGATAAGAGGCCTCCAACCGCCGCCTTTTTTGGGGACAGTGAACATCGGGCTGAAAAAACCCTTTGTACTGGGTGCGCTTTCTATCGCATTTTTTCGGAGCAGGTTTAGAATCTCTTGGTCCAAAATCTGTTACTGCTCTGTGGTGAGCTGGGGAAAGTTGGGTGGCCAATTGTCCGGTGGCAAAGCCTCCCCAAATTCCAAGCGGTACTCCTTGATACACTGCAAAACCCTTGGGTTGTCTGTAATTCGGTGCCATGCTTGCCTCCCACTGGTTGGTCGTCGGTTGCTATTTCCTGCGTTTGTTGTCTGTGAACTTCCTCTGACCCCGGAAGGGGCCTCTGTAGCTTCTGTACCCTTGCTTGTGTTGCATGGGCCTGTTGTACGGGGTGTATCCTCTGCCCGACTCGCCCCCGTACTTTGCGGTCAGACGCTTGGATAAAAAACGGCTACCCGTTGTTGCGGTAGAGGTAGAGGCAGGGGTCGAATTGTCAACCTTACTGATCGCTATGTTGCATACGTCAATTGTGTTGGCTCGTTCCGTAATCTTATTCCGAACTTCGGGGCCAAACAGTTTGGGGCCTGTGTCCCCTAGGTCATCCTTGCAAATCTCCCTCATGAAGGAACTCAGCTTTGGTCGTGACTTGGAAATGCTATTGATTATCGCAATGCGTCTTGCCTGAGAGGTGTAGTTTGAGGCATTCCCTATCAAAGCCAAAGTATTCTGTGTGACTTTTATCACATCACTGACTAGAATCAGCTCTTCTGGTTTCCCAGTGAACTTTTGTGCAGCCAAGTGTGATCAGAAATTGGCTAGTGGAGCACAAGTGGCTAAGACGGTTGTCTGTACCTCAGCCAGCTGGGAATCAGCTTTCTCTGGAAGCTCCTTGCCTAGTGCCCCCTTAATATCATGGTCCAGCTTGGGTACTGCAACTGCGGTAGAGCTAGGCTTAGGGTAGGCCTTAGCTATATCCCACCTCTTCCGTTTTGGCAGGCACCGGCGGAAGGTCTTGCCAATAAACTCGTCAACCACTTTTGCCATCTTCTGGGGTGTCGACTGATAGTAGGATTCGGGGTCAAACTCTGCATCTTCATCGGAATCTGAGGAGTCTTCTTCAAAATAGCGCGACCTTTTCTTGGGGTGCGCTGGTTCCTCGTTCGCAATTGGGATGAAAGCAGGCTCTGCTGCTTTGGGGGCAGTAGTGCTGCTACTTTGAGAGGCACTATGTCCAACCTGTTGTGTAAGGTTGCTACCGATGATGTGTTGCGGATACATCGTAGGAAAAAAACAGCACTAGAACCCTACAGATAAGAAATATATTGAAGAGAATCCATGAGTGTGATATAGTATAGGATAATGGTAGTGCCTACGGGCATTCAATACCAAAGGAGTCCTGCCATGGCAGTGCCTGAGGGCATTCAATGCCTGAGGGATGGGGTAAGGTCAGTGGGCACCCTAGCCAGCTTAGACCTTGCTGACGTTGGGACCATGGTAGTGCCAAAGGGCATTCAATACCATTTTATCAGCTTCCATACCTTGAGGTAGTGCTCCCGAATTATACCGGGAAACATTGGGAACATCGGACTGCCGCCTGCACAGCCCTTTGTGGCATTCCAATAGACGGCACCGTGATGTTGGGCTGGCCCGTCATCAGGGGGCCATGCAGGAAAGCTGGGGTCGTCGCCGAGGTCGGCGCTGTCGAAACACTCTGCGTCACATGCTGAGTCACGGTATCAACATGGCCGCCATCCAAGTCATGACCTTCACCGTCCGAATCCGAACTCATGGCTTGCCCAACCAAGACGCAGGAGTTGCTGGGATACTCGCCCAAACAAAACTCTTGATGGCAGTCCAAAGGAAAAGGCTGTAGTCGGTCCCTTCTTGGGAAACGCTGATTTGTCGAACTCAATAAAAAATGACCGCGTTTTTTACTTCAGCAAAATTTGAGGCCGAAGAGGTCACGTGATGTGATAGGAAATGATGTAATCTTTAAACTTGCTGGGAATATAATTATATTGAGGCCAAATACATTGTCATATTGCAGCCTTGCCACGACGTGGAATGTGCCATTGTGCAAGTACCGTTACAGCCCACCACATATTTAGTGCCCATGCACCCCCATTTTCAGTGTCAACTCAGCTTCCTGCAAGGGTATGCTTGTTCACATAGTATCTGCCCACTCGAACATGTTGCATATGAAAAGCGAGCATGACAGGTAAATATAGCCTTCTATAGCCAAGTATGGAAGCATATTTTTTAAAATAGCATTCAGATAACTGCGAAATGTAGCTGAAAATCGAAATAGCTAGCTGACTTACCGTCGATATTCCAAACAACTAAAGATCGGCAATATTTTGCTAACTATGGTACTCTATATTTTCTTCCACATGCATTGCTCCATGGATCCAGCTTGATAAATGCTCACCTGGATGGTTTGATACTATCGTAGACTATATGATTTGGCAAATATTCCTGCCTTTCAGAATGGTGGGCAGATACTACGTGTCGTTTGCGGACAAGTACGTATTTAGTGCCCACCCCCCTCTTCCGCTGCATCCTATAAGGTTCCCCGCCCATGGGTGATTGATACATACTCTACGTAGTTAATAGGGTGAGGAAGGGGGAGGTGTTTCCTAAGTGGTAGTTTTAGTGTTGACAATCTGCAATGTGTATGAGGGAGACAAAGATTGTCTGTGTAGTGAATATGTTTATTGCTGATTAACTCTTTACCAACCAATGACGCATATATGCGTCATGAGCTCCCATAAGCCCATATTACTTTATATGGGGGTTTTAATACTAGGCGTTAATACTCTGTACAGGCTTTTCTGCTTCTTTAAGCTGTTTCTTATGGTTGGTAAAGGGTTAAAGGAGTGAATGGAATGATGTACGTGGTGTGAGCAATATTGAGTCTTAGACTACAGTCCATGCTGTAAATGGTAGATTATGGTGTGAGAAGGTCATGTGTGTTGTGAAGTGCTGCAATCATTTGTATGGCTGGTGTGGCATGTTGCTAGAAGAGTACTTGTATAGTGATGTAAGGATGCCAATGCATTAAAGTATTGTGGTGTCCTTCATACTTTGTTTGTGATTTAACCTCTGCATTTTATTTTCCATAACTTTTTTCTGTTGCTTTTTATGGGACTTTAAAGTAGCTGTGGATGATTGTGTATGTAGACAGTCTTGAGTATATGAGTGCATGTATCCTTGCTGCGATACAGCGAAATAAATTAGGCTTGAAAACTTTAGCCTCTGGTTACATAGTTCTGCGTTTACACACTTGCATGGGATAATAACACTGAAACAGTCTTTCTGGGAATGCCTATCCTCGAACCCAGCCGTCCCAGCTTTTTTTTGCTTGCAGGAAGAAAAAGCGGGACGCCTGGGAACACTTATCGCGTGATATTACGTAACTTTAATTGAACGTGGGCAGGAGTGACCGTAAGCGATAAGCAACCCACGCTAATTAACGGCTGATTTTAGCGCGCTTTGCCCGGGTTTCTGGACAGCAAACTATTCGCATTTTACAGCTACAGATGGGAGTGCAACGACTACGAATCGACTCAACAAGTTACGTGAACAAGCTCCAGCGTCTCCAGAGGCAGTACTTCTCCAAATTGGCGACCACGCTGCATGACGTCATTGTTCTATTTTTGCTTTTCTTTAGTGATGTCATATTTTTACAATGGCAGGCAGTGCAGTATGGTTTTACCGGTGCTGCTGTCCTTACAGGCAGCTCAGTGTGTTTAGTTAGCTTGTTAGCTGTGCGAGAGGCTAGCTATATAGTACGCGTGCATGCTTGACGAGCGTATTAGTGACGAGAACGGTACTATACCGGTCATAGTCTCGCGAGCCAGATGGTCAGTAGAGAACGGATCTCTTGCAACGCCTTCGCGAGTCCGGCATCTTTTGTGAGTGATAAAGGTATGTCTTTCTTACAGGAACACATGAAATTGTGCGCTGTTACTGAGCGTACGAGTAACGCCCATTTGCGTGGGCAAGCTGAGCTCGGTTGCCATTTTGTGGCCGTGCACCCCACACGCAATTAAGTCGGTTCTACCCTTGGTTCTACCTTTACGTCATATCACGTGATAAGTGTTCCCAGGCGTTCTGAAGCGAAAAAAAGCTCGGACGGCTGGGTTCGAGGCTAGGGAATGCCAGGAAGGGTTGATGTTTAGCAGTGCAGCTGAATTTCTTCAGATCCCAGTGCATACAAGTGGAAAATGGTACATTTGTTGAGCTGCTCTTCTCATTCTATCTAGAAGTGACCTAGTAGTAGCTGAGTGGCAACTCTCCATTCTAGCCATCAATCTCAATACACCTGTTAGTGATCAGCCTATGCTACTCCTTGTGCACATCCCTTGCGTATAGGGTAGCCATCAGTCTAATATATCACTGAGGTACTCTATCTATTTTTGCACATGCACTGCTCTATGACTCCAACTTGATGAATCCAGCGAGTAAATTATCAGCCTACTCTTCTAGTGCATGTGCCTGCACAAAACATATTGTTATCTCTATGATCGCTGTGATTATCTACTCGTTCTTCCACACGCATTGTTCGATGAATCCAACTTGATCTTTTCTTCCACATGCATTGACATTGTTCGATGGCTCCAACTTGATGAATCCAGCCAGTAAGTTATCATCCTACTTTTTGTTCATGTGCCTCCATAGAGCGTAGCTGACTCCATGTTAACTGTTGTACTCTACACTTCTTCCACATGCATTGCTCCATAATCCAACTTGATGAATCCAGGAAGTAAGTTATCACCCACACCATATGCATGTGCCTCCATAAGTGTAGTAATCTCTTTAATCACTGCGGTACTTTATCCTTTCGCATTGTTGCATGCTTAATTGATGAATCCAGGTTTTAGTTATCACCCTAAACCTAGTGCACATGCCTACATGGATTGTAGCCATCTCTATGATCACTGTTGTACTCTACCCTTTCTTCCACATGTGTTGACATTGTTCGATGACTCCGACTTGATGAATCCAGCTTGTAAGTTATCACCCCACACCTTGTGCATGTGCCTCCACAAGTGTAGTAATCTCTGTAATCACCGTGGTACTCTATCCTTTCGCATTGTTGCATGCTTAATTGATGAATCCAGGTTTTAGTTATCACCCTAAACCTAGTGCACATGCCTGCATGGATTGTAGCCATCTCTATGATCACTGTTGTACTCTACCCTTTCTTCCACATGCATTGACATTGTTCGATGACTCCAACTTAATGAATCCAGGATGTAAGTTATCACTCCACACCTTATGCATACACCTCCACAAGTGTAGTAATCTATGTAATCACTGCGGTACTCTATCCTTTCGCATTGTTGCATGCTTAATTGATGAATCCAGGTTGTAAGTTATCACCCTACACCTAGTGCACATGCCTGCATGGATTGTATCCATCTCTATGATCACTGTTGTACTCTACCCTTTCTTCCACATGCATTGACATTGTTCGATGACTCCAACTTGTGTATCCAGGATGTAAGTTATCATCCTACTCTTTGTACATGGGCCTCCATGGAGCGTAGCTCTCTCTGTGATCCCTGTCCCACTCTACCCTTTCTACCGCATGCATTGCCCCATGGATCCATCTTGATAATTCCAGTCTGTAAGTTATCACCCTAATCCTTTTTCATCTCTGTGGCACTCCCCATTCTTTCACATGCATTGCTCCATAAATCTGTCTTGATATATATAGTCAGTCACTTATATTCTCCATTTCATCCTTCTTTCTATAGTAACAGGTGGGTAATAAATTCCATATACTGACAGGAAGTTGTAGATCTTATTTCATATACCCCAGCCCTCAGGGCAATATATAACAAGCGAAATCTCAACCCAACATATTATTTTACAGGTGGAAAGAATAATGGGTGGCTCCACACAGTCTGGATCTGAATTATGTTTATTTGTTACTTATGTAATAAACAAGGATGCCCATTGTTTTGCACCTGACAATGAGTGTATAATATAAGTGACAACTGTTATGCATTGACAGTATCTACTTTAGAACCAATCCGCTTAAAGAATACAAGTAGTTGTGCTCGCTCGCACAACTACTTGTGTTTGTTGAACTCGCTCGCTGCGCTCGCTCTGTACAGATAGAGAATAAAGATGTAATCTGCATGTGATTTGTTGGTTCATAGAGTACATTTTAATAGCAGCAGTGTTGCTGGCAGACTGAATTAACGTGGAGACAGTGCTACAGAAAAGACTACCACCAACTATAAAACAGTATAGGCATGCTAGGACTACAGCCTAGCTCTTCACAGCCATAGCCTAGCATACATATCACGTAAGTGAATGACACTGATTCTATTTTCAGCATGACTACTTGCATGTTCATAAATCATTGTCACTACTACTAGTAAGAAAGGTTCAGTGTCAGTAAATGTGCAAACCACATTCTAACCGGAGGCAGTGACTCAGAGAGGAGGGACTACAAACAGCTGCTAGATCACACAGGCAAGCTAGCAGTAGCCTAGCTATACCACAGGCTAGCTACATGCAGGCGAACGGCACCGACTCCATTTAATGCACATCTACGTGGTTTGCCTAGCATAGCAGTTATATCTCTGCTTGGCTTTCACTTACAGGACTATACTGCAACTAACCTTTGTGTTAAAGTGCCTGACATCGCGAGACAACCTCTTGTAGTCGCTGGAAAGAGCTAGCACTTAAATACAGACACGTGGTACTTTGACCTGTGACCGTGAACTTCTCTGGTCACAGGTGAAAGTTCATCCGGGAACGCGCGCATGCGGCTTCCGTTTCCGTTTTTCACACGTACGCACGGACGCACGAACACACGAACACAAACGGACACAACTAATAGATAACAGATAAACCACAGTAGTCAGCTGGGATTTATGGCCATAAACAGCCCTCGCCTAGGGCTTCGCCCTCGGGCTAGGGCAGTTTATGAACCATAAATCCCTGGCTATCGTGGTTTATCTATTAAATATATCACCTAGCTCATTGTGCATGTAGCTGCATGAATTTGAGCACACGCCTGCATGGATTGTAGCCATGTCTATGATCACTGTTGTACTCTACCTTTTCTTCCACATGCATTGACATTGTTCGATGACTCTAACTTGATGAATCCAGGCTGTAAGTTATCACCCCACACCCTATGCATATACCTCCACAAGTGTAGTAATCTCTGTAATCACTGCGATACTCTATCCTCTTGCATTGTTGCATGCTTAATTGAGGAATCCAGGTTGTAAGTTATTACCCTAGACCTAGTGCACATGCCAGCATGAATTGTAGTCATCTCCATGATTACTGTTGTACTCTACCCTTTCTTTCACACGCATTGACATTGTTCGATGACTCTAACTTGATGAATCCAGCTTGTAAGTTATCACCCCACACCTTATGCATATGCCTCCACAAGTGTAGTAATCTCTGTAATCACTGCGATACTCTATCCTCTTGCATTGTTGCATGATTAATTGATAAATCCAGGTTGTAAGTTATCACCCTAGACCTAGTGCACATGCCTGCAAGGATTGTAGCCATCTCTATGATCACTGATGTACTCTACCCTATCTTCCACATGCATTGACATTGTTCGATGACTCTAACTTGATGAATCCAGAAAGTAAGTTATCACCCCACACCTTATGCATATGTCTCCACAAGTGTAGTAATCACTGTAATCACTGCGGTACTCTATCCTTTTGCAATGTTGCATGATTAATTGATGAATCCAGGTTGTAAGTTATCACCCTAGACCTAGTGCACATGCCTGCAAGGATTGTAGCCATCTCTATGATCACTGTTGTACTCTACCCTTTCTTCCACATGCATTGACATTGTTCGATGACTCCAACTCGATGAATCCAGCAAGTAAGTTATCACCCCACACCTTATGCATGTGCCTCCACATGTGTAGTAACTTTGTAATCACTGCGGTACTTTATCCTTTCGCATTGTTGCATGTTTAATTGATGAATTCCCAGGTTGTAAGTTATCACCCTAAACCTAGTGCACATGCCTGCATGGATTGTAGCAATCCCTATAATCACTGTTGTACTCTATCCTTTCTTCCACATGCATTGACATTGTTCGATGGCTCTAACTTGATGAATCCAGATTGTAAGTTATCACCACACCTTATGCATATGCCTCCACAAGTGTAGTAATCACTGTAATCACTGCGGTACTCTATCATTTTGCATTGTTGCATGATTAATTGCTGAATCCAGGTTGTAAGTTATCAACCCAGACCTAGTGCACATGCCTGCACGGATTGTAGCCATCTCTGTGATCACTGTTGTACTCTACCCTTTCTTCCACATGCATTGACATTGTTCGATGACTCTAACTTGATGATTCCAGCTTGTAAGTTATCACCCCACACCTTATGCATATGCCTCCAAATGTGTAGTGATCTCTGTAATCACTGCGGTACTCTATCCTTTTGCGTTGTTGCATGATTAATTGATGAATCCAGGTTGTAAGTTATCACCCTAGACCTAGTGCACATGCCTGCATGGATTGTAGCCATCTCTATGATCACTGTTGTACTCTACCCTTTCTTCCACATGCATTGACATTGTTCAATGACTCTAACTTGATGAATCCAGAAAGTAAGTTATCACCCCACACCTTATGCATATGTCTCCACAAGTGTAGTAATCACTGTAATCACTGCGGTACTCTATCCTTTTGCATTGTTGCATGATTAATTGATGAATCCAGGTTGTAAGTTATCACCCTAGACCTAGTGCACATGCCTGCAAGGATTGTAGCCATCTCTATGATCACTGTTGTACTCTACCCTTTCTTCCACATGCATTGACATTGTTCGATGACTCCAACTCGATGAATCCAGCAAGTAAGTTATCACCCCACACCTTATGCATGTGCCTCCACGTGTGTAGTAACTTTGTAATCACTGCGGTACTTTATCCTTTCGCATTGTTGCATGTTTAATTGATGAATTCCCAGGTTGTAAGTTATCACCCTAAACCTAGTGCACATGCCTGCATGGATTGTAGCAATCCCTATAATCACTGTTGTACTCTATCCTTTCTTCCACATGCATTGACATTGTTCGATGACTCTAACTTGATGAATCCAGCTTGTAAGTTATCACCCCACACCTTATGCATGTGCCTCCACAAGTGTAGTAATCACTGTAATCACTGCGGTACTCTATCATTTTGCATTGTTGCATGATTAATTGCTGAATCCAGGTTGTAAGTTATCAACCCAGACCTAGTGCACATGCCTGCAAGGATTGTAACCATCTCTATGATCACTGTTGTACTCTACCCTTTCTTCCACATGCATTGACATTGTTCGATGACTCCAACTTGATGAATCCAGCCTGTAAGTTATCACCCCACACCTTATGCATATGCCTCCACAAGTGTAGTGATCTCTGTAATCACTGCGGTACTCTATCCTTTTGCGTTGTTGCATGATTAATTGATGAATCCAGGTTGTAAGTTATCACCCTAGACCTAGTGCACATGCCTGCATGGATTGTAGCCATCTCTATGATCACTGTTGTACTCTACCCTTTCTTCCACATGCATTGACATTGTTCGATGACTCTAACTTGATGAATCCAGAAAGTAAGTTATCACCCCACACCTTATGCATATGTCTCCACAAGTGTAGTAATCACTGTAATCACTGCGGTACTCTATCCTTTTGCATTGTTGCATGATTAATTGATGAATCCAGGTTGTAAGTTATCACCCTAGACCTAGTGCACATGCCTGCAAGGATTGTAGCCATCTCTATGATCACTGTTGTAGTAGCCATCTCTATGATCACTGTTGTACTCTACCCTTTCTTCCACATGCATTGACATTGTTCGATGACTCCAACTCGATGAATCCAGCGAGTAAGTTATCACCCCACACCTTATGCATATGCCTCCACAAGTGTAGTGATCTCTGTAATCACTGCGGTACTCTATCCTTTTGCGTTGTTGCATGATTAATTGATGAATCCAGGTTGTAAGTTATCACCCTAGACCTAGTGCACATGCCTGCATGGATTGTAGCCATCTCTATGATCACTGTTGTACTCTACCCTTTCTTCCACATGCATTGACATTGTTCGATGACTCTAACTTGATGAATCCAGAAAGTAAGTTATCACCCCACACCTTATGCATATGTCTCCACAAGTGTAGTAATCACTGTAATCACTGCGGTACTCTATCCTTTTGCATTGTTGCATGATTAATTGATGAATCCAGGTTGTAAGTTATCACCCTAGACCTAGTGCACATGCCTGCAAGGATTGTAGCCATCTCTATGATCACTGTTGTACTCTACCCTTTCTTCCACATGCATTGACATTGTTCGATGACTCCAACTCGATGAATCCAGCGAGTAAGTTATCACCCCACACCTTATGCATGTGCCTCCACGTGTGTAGTAACTTTGTAATCACTGCGGTACTTTATCCTTTCGCATTGTTGCATGTTTAATTGATGAATCCAGCTTGTAAGTTATCACCTTAGACCTAGTGCGCATGCCTGCATGGATTGTAGCAATCCCTATAATCACTGTTGTACTCTATCCTTTCTTCCACATGCATTGACATTGTTCGATGACTCCAACTCGATGAATCCAGCAAGTAGGTTATCACCCCACACCTTATGCATGTGCCTCCACAAGTGTAGTAATCACTGTGGTACTCTATCCTTTCGCATTGTTGCATGCTAAATTGATGAATTCCGGTTGTAAGTTATCACCTTAGACCTAGTGCGCATGCCTGCATGGATTGTAGCCATCTCTATGATCACTGTTGTACTGTACCCTTTCTTCCACATGCATTGACACTGTTCGATGACTCTAACCTGATGAATCCAGCTTGTAAGTTATCACCCCACACCTTATGCATATGCCTCCACAAGTGTAGTAATATCTGTAATCACTGCGGTACTCTATCCTTTCGCATTGTTGCATGCTTAATTGATAAATTCAGGTTGTAAGTTAGCACCTTAGACGTAGTACGCATGCCTGCAAGGATTGTAGCCATCTCTGTGATCACTGTTGTACTCTACCTTTTCTTCCACATGCATTGACATTGTTCGATGACTCTAACTTGATGAATCCAGCCTGTAAGTTATCACCCCACATTTTATGCATATATGCGTCCATAAGTGTAGTAATCTCTGTAATCACTGCGGTACTGTATCCTTTCGCATTGTTGTATGTTTTATTGATGAATCCAGGTTGTAAGTTATCATCCTAAACCTAGTGCACATGCCTGCATGGATTGTAGCCATCTCTATGATCACTGTTGTACTCTACCTTTTCTTTCACATGCATTGACATTGTTCTATGACTCTAACTTGATGAATCCAGACTGTAGGTTATCACCCCACATTTTATGCATATGCGTCCATGAATCCAGGTTGTTTATGCATATGCGTCCATAAGTGTAGTAATCTCTGTAATCACTGCGGTTCTCCATTCTTTCGCATTGTTGCATGTTTAATTGATGAATCCAGGTTGTATGTTATCATCCTAAACCTAGTGCACATGCCTGCATGGATTGTAGCCATGTCTATGATCACTGTACTCTACCTGTTCTTCCACATGCATTGACATTGTTCGTTCCACATGCATTGACATTGTTCGATGACTCTAACTTGATGATTCCAGATTGTAAGTTATCACCCCACACCTTATGCATGTCTCCACAAGTGTAGTAATCTCTGTAATCACTGCTGTACTCTATCCTTTTGCATTTTTGCATATTTAATTGATGAATCCAGGTTGTACGTTATCATCCCAAACCTATCGCACATGCCTGCATGGTTTGTAGCCATCTCTATGATCACTGTTGTACTCTACCCTTTCTTCCACATGCATTGACATTGTTCGATGACTCTAACTTGATGAATCCAGCTTGTAAGTTATCACCACACCTTATGCATATGCCTTCACAAGTGTAGTAATCACTGTAATCACTGCGGTACTCTATCATTTTGCATTGTTGCATGATTAATTGCTGAATCCAGGTTGTAAGTTATCAACCCAGACCTAGTGCACATGCCTGCATGGATTGTAGCCATCTCTGTGATCACTGTTGTACTCTACCCTTTCTTCCACATGCATTGACATTGTTCGATGACTCCAACTTGATGAATCCAGCCTGTAAGTTATCACCCCACACCTTATGCATATGCCTCCACAAGTGTAGTAATATCTGTAATCACTGCGGTACTCTATCCTTTCGCATTGTTGCATGCTTAGTTGATAAATTCCGGTTGTAAGTTATCACCTTAGACCTAGTGCGCATGCCTGCAAGGATTGTAGCCATCTCTATGATCACTGTTGTACTCTACCCTTTCTTCCACATGCATTGACATTGTTCGATGACTCCAACTTGATGAATCCAGCCTGTAAGTTATCACCCCACACCTTATGCATATGCCTCCACAAGTGTAGTGATCTCTGTAATCACTGCGGTACTCTATCCTTTTGCGTTGTTGCATGATTAATTGATGAATCCAGGTTGTAAGTTATCACCTTAGACCTAGTGCGCACTCTACCCTTTCTTCCACATGCATTGACATTGTTCGATGACTCCAACTCGATGAATCCAGCAAGTAGGTTATCACCCCACATTTTATGCATATGCGTCCATAAGTGTAGTAATCTCTGTAATCACTGCGGTACTGTATCCTTTCGCATTGTTGTATGTTTTATTGATGAATCCAGGTTGTAAGTTATCATCCTAAACCTAGTGCACATGCCTGCATGGATTGTAGCCATCTCTATGATCACTGTTGTACTCTACCTTTTCTTTCACATGCATGCATTGACATTGTTCTATGACTCTAACTTGATGAATCCAGACTGTAGGTTATCACCCCACATTTTATGCATATGCGTCCATGAATCCAGGTTGTTTATGCATATGCGTCCATAAGTGTAGTAATCTCTGTAATCACTGCGGTTCTCCATTCTTTCGCATTGTTGCATGCTAAATTGATGAATTCCGGTTGTAAGTTATCACCTTAGACCTAGTGCGCATGCCTGCATGGATTGTAGCCATCTCTATGATCACTGTTGTACTGTACCCTTTCTTCCACATGCATTGACACTGTTCGATGACTCTAACCTGATGAATCCAGCTTGTATACGTTATCACCCCACACCTTATGCATATGCCTCCACAAGTGTAGCAATCACTGTAATCACTGCGGTACTCTATCCTTTTGCATTGTTGCATGTTTAATTGATGAATCCAGGTTGTAAGTTATCACCCTAGACCTAGTGCACATGCCTGCATGGATTGTAGCCATCTCTGTGATCACTGTTGTACTCTACCCTTTCTTCCACATGCATTGACATTGTTCGATGACTCCAACTTGATGAATCCAGCCTGTAAGTTATCACCCCACACCTTATGCATATGCCTCCACAAGTGTAGTAATATCTGTAATCACTGCGGTACTCTATCCTTTCGCATTGTTGCATGATTAATTGATGAATCCAGGTTGTAAGTTATCACCTTAGACCTAGTGCGCATGCCTGCAAGGATCGTAGCCATCTCTGTGATCACTGTTGTACTCTACCCTTTCTTCCACATGTATTGACATTGTTCGATGACTCCAACTCGATGAATCCAGCACGTAGGTTATCACCCCACACCTTATGCATGTGCCTCCACAAGTGTAGTAATCACTGTGGCACTCTATCCTTTCGCATTGTTGCATGCTAAATTGATGAATTCCGGTTGTAAGTTATCACCTTAGACCTAGTGCGCATGCCTGCATGGATTGTAGCCATCTCTATGATCACTGTTGTACTGTACCCTTTCTTCCACATGCATTGACACTGTTCGATGACTCTAACCTGATGAATCCAGCTTGTATACGTTATCACCCCACACCTTATGCATATGCCTCCACAAGTGTAGCAATCACTGTAATCACTGCGGTACTCTATCCTTTTGCATTGTTGCATGTTTAATTGATGAATCCAGGTTGTACGTTATCATCCCAAACCTATCGCACATGCCTGCATGGTTTGTAGCCATCTCTATGATCACTGTTGTACTCTACCCTTTCTTCCACATGCATTGACATTGTTCGATGACTCTAACTTGATGAATCCAGCTTGTAAGTTATCACCACACCTTATGCATATGCCTTCACAAGTGTAGTAATCACTGTAATCACTGCGGTACTCTATCCTTTCGCATTGTTGCATGCTTAATTGATAAATTCCGGTTGTAAGTTAGCACCTTAGACCTAGTACGCAAGGATTGTAGCCATCTCTGTGATCACTGTTGTACTCTACCCTTTCTTCCACATGCATTGACATTGTTCGATGACTCCAACTCGATGAATCCAGCAAGTAGGTTATCACCCCACATTTTATGCATATGCGTCCATAAGTGTAGTAATCTCTGTAATCACTGCGGTACTGTATCCTTTCGCATTGTTGTATGTTTTATTGATGAATCCAGGTTGTAAGTGACTCTAACTTGATGAATCCAGACTGTAGGTTATCACCCCACATTTTATGCATATGCGTCCATGAATCCAGGTTGTTTATGCATATGCGTCCATAAGTGTAGTAATCTCTGTAATCACTGCGGTTCTCCATTCTTTCGCATTGTTGCATGTTTAATTGATGAATCCAGGTTGTATGTTATCATCCTAAACCTAGTGCACATGCCTGCATGGATTGTAGCCATGTCTATGATCACTGTTGTACTCTACCTGTTCTTCCACATGCATTGACATTGTTCGATGACTCTAACTTGATGATTCCAGATTGTAAGTTATCACCCCACACCTTATGCATGTCTCCACAAGTGTAGTAATCACTGTAATCACTGCTGTACTCTATCCTTTTGCATTTTTGCATATTTAATTGATGAATCCAGGTTGTACGTTATCATCCCAAACCTATCGCACATGCCTGCATGGTTTGTAGCCATCTCTATGATCACTGTTGTACTCTACCCTTTGTACTCTATCCTTTTGCATTTTTGCATATTTAATTGATGAATCCAGGTTGTACGTTATCATCCCAAACCTATCGCACATGCCTGCATGGTTTGTAGCCATCTCTATGATCACTGTTGTACTCTACCCTTTCTTCCACATGCATTGACATTGTTCGATGACTCTAACTTGATGAATCCAGCTTGTAAGTTATCACCACACCTTATGCATATGCCTTCACAAGTGTAGTAATCACTGTAATCACTGCGGTACTCTATCATTTTGCATTGTTGCATGATTAATTGCTGAATCCACGTTGTAAGTTATCAACCCAGACCTAGTGCACATGCCTGCATGGATTGTAGCCATCTCTGTGATCACTGTTGTACTCTACCCTTTCTTCCACATGCATTGACATTGTTCGATGACTCCAACTTGATGAATCCAGCCTGTAAGTTATCACCCCACACCTTATGCATATGCCTCCACAAGTGTAGTAATACTGTAATCACTGCGGTACTCTATCCTTTCGCATTGTTGCATGCTTAATTGATAAATTCCGGTTGTAAGTTATCACCTTAGACCTAGTGCGCATGCCTGCAAGGATTGTAGCCATCTCTATGATCACTGTTGTACTCTACCCTTTCTTCCACATGCATTGACATTGTTCGATGACTCCAACTTGATGAATCCAGCCTGTAAGTTATCACCCCACACCTTATGCATATGCCTCCACAAGTGTAGTGATCTCTGTAATCACTGCGGTACTCTATCCTTTTGCGTTGTTGCATGATTAATTGATGAATCCAGGTTGTAAGTTATCACCTTAGACCTAGTGCGCATGCCTGCAAGGATCGTAGCCATCTCTATGATCACTGTTGTACTCTACCCTTTCTTCCACATGTATTGACATTGTTCGATGACTCCAACTCGATGAATCCAGCACGTAGGTTATCACCCCACACCTTATGCATGTGCCTCCACAAGTGTAGTAATCACTGTGGCACTCTATCCTTTCGCATTGTTGCATGCTAAATTGATGAATTCCGGTTGTAAGTTATCACCTTAGACCTAGTGCGCATGCCTGCATGGATTGTAGCCATCTCTATGATCACTGTTGTACTGTACCCTTTCTTCCACATGCATTGACACTGTTCGATGACTCTAACCTGATGAATCCAGCTTGTAAGTTATCACCCCACACCTTATGCATATGCCTCCACAAGTGTAGCAATCACTGTAATCACTGCGGTACTCTATCCTTTTGCATTGTTGCATGTTTAATTGATGAATCCAGGTTGTAAGTTATCACCCTAGACCTAGTGCACATGCCTGCATGGATTGTAGCCATCTCTGTGATCACTGTTGTACTCTACCCTTTCTTCCACATGCATTGACATTGTTCGATGACTCCAACTTGATGAATCCAGCCAAGTTATCACCCCACACCTTATGCATATGCCTCCACAAGTGTAGTAATATCTGTAATCACTGCGGTACTCTATCCTTTCGCATTGTTGCATGCTTAATTGATAAATTCCGGTTGTAAGTTAGCACCTTAGACCTAGTACGCAAGGATTGTAGCCATTTCTGTGATCACTGTTGTACTCTACCCTTTCTTCCACATGCATTGACATTGTTCGATGACTCCAACTCGATGAATCCAGCAAGTAGGTTATCACCCCACATTTTATGCATATGCGTCCATAAGTGTAGTAATCTCTGTAATCACTGCGGTACTGTATCCTTTCGCATTGTTGTATGTTTTATTGATGAATCCAGGTTGTAAGTTATCATCCTAAACCTAGTGCACATGCCTGCATGGATTGTAGCCATCTCTATGATCACTGTTGTACTCTACCTTTTCTTTCACATGCATGCATTGACATTGTTCTATGACTCTAACTTGATGAATCCAGACTGTAGGTTATCACCCCACATTTTATGCATATGCGTCCATGAATCCAGGTTGTTTATGCATATGCGTCCATAAGTGTAGTAATCTCTGTAATCACTGCGGTTCTCCATTCTTTCGCATTGTTGCATGTTTAATTGATGAATCCAGGTTGTATGTTATCATCCTAAACCTAGTGCACATGCCTGCATGGATTGTAGCCATGTCTATGATCACTGTTGTACTCTACCTGTTCTTCCACATGCATTGACATTGTTCGATGACTCTAACTTGATGATTCCAGATTGTAAGTTATCACCCCACACCTTATGCATGTCTCCACAAGTGTAGTAATCACTGTAATCACTGCTGTACTCTATCCTTTTGCATTTTTGCATATTTAATTGATGAATCCAGGTTGTACGTTATCATCCCAAACCTATCGCACATGCCTGCATGGTTTGTAGCCATCTCTATGATCACTGTTGTACTCTACCCTTTCTTCCATATGCATTGACATTGTTCGATGAATCTAACTTGATGAATCCAGTCTGTAAGTTATCGCCCCACACCTTATGCATATGCCTCCACAAGTGTAGTAATTTCTGTAATCACTGTGGTACTCTATCCTTTTGCATTGTTGCATGATTAATTGATGAATCCAGGTTGTAAGTTATCATCCTAAACCTAGTGCACATGCCTGCATGGATTGTAGCCATCCCTATAATTACTGTTGTACTCTACCCTTTCTTCCACACGCATTGACATTGTTCGATCACTCTAACTTGATGAATCCAGCGAGTAAGTTATTATCCTACTTCTTGTTTATGTGCCTCCATGGAACGTAGTCGACTCCATGCTAACTGTGGTACTCTACCCTTTCTCCAAACGCATTGACATTGTTCGATGACTCCAACTTCATGAATCCAGGAAGTAAGTTATCACCCTACACCTTATGCATATGCCTCCACATGTGTAGTAATCTCTGTATTCACTGCGGTACTCTATCCTTTTGCATTATTGCATGTTTATGATGAATCCAGGTTGTAAGTTATCATCCTAAACCTAGTACACATACTTGCATGGATTGTAACCATCTCTATGATCACTGTTTTACTCTATCTTTCTTGCACATGCATTGAAATTGTTCGATGACGCCAACTTGATGAATCCAGCGAGTAAGTTATTATCCTACTTCTTGTTCATGTGCCTCCATGGAACGTAGTCGACTTCATGCTAACTATGGTACTCTACCCTTTCTCCAAACGCATTGACATTGTTCGATGACTCTAACTTGATGAATCCAGGTTGTAAGTTATCACCCCACACCTTAATTATGCATATGCCTCCACATGTGTAGTAATCTCTGTAGTCACTGCGGTACTCTATCCTTTTGCATTGTTGCATGTTTAATTGATGAATCCAGGTAGTAAGTTATCATCCTAAACCTAGTGCACATGCCTGCATGGATTGTAGCCATCTCTATGATCACTGTTGTACTCTACCCTTTCTTCCACATGCATTGACATTGCTCGATGACTCCAACTTCATGAATCCAGGAAGTAAGTTATCACCCCACACCTTATACATATGCCTCCACATGTGTAGTAATCTCTGTATTCACTGCGGTACTCTATCCTTTCGCATTGTTGCATGTTTAATTGATGAATCCAGGTTGTAAGTTATCATCCTAGACCTAGTACACATGCCTGCATGGATTGTAGCCATCTCGTTGATCACTGTTGTACTCTACCCTTTCTTCCACATGCATTGACATTGTTCGATGACTCCAACTCGATGAATCCAGCAAGTAGGTTGTCACCCCACACGTTATACATGTGCCTCCATAAGTGTAGTAATCACTGTAATCACTGCGGTACTCTATCCTTTCGCATTGTTGCATGCTTAATTGATGAATTCAGGTTGTAAGTTATCACCCTAGACCTAGTACACATGCCTGCATGGATTGTAGCCATCTCGTTGATCACTGTTGTACTCTACCCTTTCTTCCACATGCATTGACATTGTTCGATGACTCCAACTCGATGAATCCAGCAAGTAGGTTGTCACCCCACACGTTATACATGTGCCTCCATAAGTGTAGTAATCACTGTAATCACTGCGGTACTCTATCCTTTTGCGTTGTTGCATGATTAATTGATAAATCCAGGTTGTAAGTTATCACCCTAGACCTAGTGCACATGCCTGCAAGGATTGTAGCCATGTCTATGATCACTGTTGTACTCTACCCCTTCTTCCACATGCATTGACATTGTTCGATGACTCTAACTTGATGAATCCAGAAAGTAAGTTATCACCCCACACCTTATGCATATGTCTCCACAAGTGTAGTAATCACTGTAATCACTGCGGTACTCTATCCTTTTGCATTGTTGCATGATTAATTGATGAATCCAGGTTGTAAGTTATCACCCTAGACCTAGTGCACATGCCTGCAAGGATTGTAGCCATCTCTATGATCACTGTTGTACTCTACCCTTTCTTCCACATGCATTGACATTGTTCGATGACTCCAACTCGATGAATCCAGCAAGTAAGTTATCACCCCACACCTTATGCATATGCCTCCACAAGTGTAGTAATCACTGTAATCACTGCGGTACTCTATCCTTTTGCATTGTTGCATGCTTAATTGCTGAATCCAGGTTGTAAGTTATCACCTTAGACCTAGTGCGCATATGCCTGCAAGGATTGTTGCCATCACTATGATCACTGTTGTACTCTACCCTTTCTTCCACATGCATTGACATTGTTCGATGACTCCAACTCGATGAATCCAGCAAGTAAGTTATCACCCCACACCTTATGCATGTGCCTCCACAAGTGTAGTAATCACTGTGGTACTCTATCCCACTCTACCCTTTTTTCCACTTGCATTGATCCATCTTGATATACAGTCAACTCTCCAAATAGCGGACACTTTGGTACGACAGCCTTTGTCCTTTACTTAGAGAGTGTCCTTTATTGGGGAGTTTTATAAAATTCATGCTTAAATGATGTTAAAATAACTTTAATATAAGCATTCAATGACTCAACAGTTCAAAATTGTAGTCTGTGTATAATTATCAGCACTAATGCCAGCTAGATTAGACGCGTGCTTATACGGTCTCCAAATGACGCAGTTTCAACATCAGTGTATCAAAGCAGTACAGTATAGACTATAGAGCTAGTCGAGCGCGAGTCAGAGTGAGCCATGGCATCACAGCCACAAGAGAGAGAACTTTTGTGATTCAAGACTGTAGATTGACTGTACATACTTATTAATACATTGTACATGCGATATGCATGCGCATATGCATTGATTGTTATTCCCCGCCCACTGTCCGTTAGCCAGGAAACGATTTAATTGTATTGTACTACAGCATGTACAGTGTTCAATCTGAAGTGTCCGCTGTCCAAAAACAAGAAAGTGTGTTAGTCAGGAGGTTTTTTTGTATAGTAATATAGGGAAATCAATCCGTGCATGGAGCTGTGTCCGCTATAACGTGTGAGTCCGCTATTCGGAGTGTCCGTTAAGAGAGAGTTGACTGTATCAAGTCAGTCAGATATCACCTAGCTCCTTGTGCATGTAACTAAGCTGTCTAAAAAATGTTGGTTTGAGGTCCTCCGCCAACCCAATTTTTTGATGGCTTACCTGGGCTTACAGATGTATTTTAACTGTCTGTGCTTGCGCAAGCGTTAATTAATCAGTGAATGGTTAGTCACGTGCGTGGCCATGCTAGTGTTGTTTCATACTGATATGGCTTTGATTTAATGAGTGAATGAACAATGAACTATAGGCCCTTTAGCCACGATTCAGCATTTATTCATGGCTACTAGTTGTGTACTCAGTACAGAAAGCTTGTCTGTGAGCCCCTCCCTTGTTTAGATAGCGCTAATGGAGGATTCAGCTGCTCATAATATTTTTCTCGCCAAAAACTGCTGAAGCCACTGCTCTTGCTAGGCCACTAAGGCTCTCTAAGAATTCCTCACTGTGTTTATGAAGGCCAGATGAAGGCTTTTTTGTACTTGCTCTGTGTATACAATAGGGGTCCAGAGCCGTAGCTTCCTACATGTATTTACTTGCCATTCTATAGATGATTGCTTCGAAAAGCCTTTGTCTGGCCCTCATGAATATAGTGAGGAATCCTAGAGAGCTGTAGTGGGCTAGCAACAGCAGTGGCTTCATCGATTTTTGCTGAAGGGAGATTCTCGGTTGGCTAGTAGTCCATCTTGAGATATACAGTGCTCAGAATCTATTAAAAGAGTAGATTTTCTCTGCAGACAGTTTCTGTCAATTTTCCTTTAAAAAAATGAATGTAGAGACGTACGATAACTGTTCATAAGCCTAGCTGCTTCGTAAATAAGGCTGTGGACTGACAATAAAGTATTTTTTTGCCAAGTCTTCCATAGACTGCCGTAAGTTAGCGGCCATGTTTATTAGACGTCACGGATTTTTTGCGCGTCACAGAAATGCCGTAACCGTAGGGACTTTCCCCTACTAAACTCGATAATCGCGCGGTTTACACCAAGCTACAGTCTATTGCTCGTGAACAAATCCTTGAAATCGTCGGAACGCTCGATACTGCTACGGACTTACTCTGTTACGCGAAGAGACCGCCACAGCAGCAGGGCCGACAACGAACGGGTAGCTGCTCTTGTGTTATACGCACGAGTGATGGGGCGGGGGAGAAAAACTATCCACGGAAGATTGTTTGCGCTCATCCTGTGGTTCCCTCGGCAGCTGTACAGGCCTTCCGTATGCTAGTTTTGCGTCTCTCAAGCCGTAGTTTCACTGGACACAAGTAGCGTGTCCATGTCGTTACTGTAGGCGTGGTTTGCGTAATCGTCATCATAGGTGTAAACCAATAGTGATGGTTACATAACAGGACAGCACACAGAAATATATATATACGCTGCAAGCAGGCTGATACAAAGTCAAAACAACAACCAGAAAAAAAGGTGGAATAGAAAAAATAAACATGTAAGGAAGGTAAGTGCAATTATGAGGAGGGTGCCACCCTCGCGTCTGAGAGAGCGCCGTCCAAACCAAGGGAGAAAAACTGCCGTGCTCAACATCCCTCACACGCTGGTCGTATGATCTTTTCTCTTGCTCGTGACGTCTGCAGCACGCGGTCAATGAGTGGTTACGGTTGGAGTGTGCGAAGAGATTAAAGACCCGAACATCAAAAAATGCACATTGCCGATCACCAGCCCAAAAACCCTGTGACATGACATCTAGACGAGCACCATCCTCACGGTTGGCAGATCTGTCCTTAAGACTTTCACCAGAGAGTGGCTGTAAGAGAGGTTCAATGCCTACGTTGTGGCAGACTTCACTCATAAGGTGGGCAGTAATGTTCCTGATTTCATTATGGCGGATTGAAGTGAAGCCTCCACATGGACAACTCAAGGCATGATCAACACTGAATTGTTTACCACAGACGCAGTGTGCTGGAAGTAGCGGTGGTTGCCAGCCGTATCGAAGGCAGAGGGCATCGCGGAAGGCTCCCTTGTGAAGATCAAAGCCATGCTCAGAGATCGGTAGAGCCGTGAGCCAGCTAGAAGCTCCACACTCTTTCGATGACTCGACTGCCCTTTGAAGGGAGCTGGGAAGTCTGGTAGACTGGTACACAGGTCTGTGGCTAGGGTAGATTGTGCTTGGCGGCGATCTTTGTGGGCAACAGCTTTGGCTTGATTTTGAATTACCGTGACTTCCGCTGGGATGACTGTAGATTGTTGGAGTATGAGGTCGACAAGAGGTGTGGTCACCGTGATGGAGGTGCGATGCTGAGAGGGGGCTTGATCAACTGGGTTACTAATTCCCAAACCACCTAAACGAGCTGGCAATGCCATGAGCTCTTTCTCAGTGTCATTGAAGGGATTCTGGCCAGTGAATTTTGGGAGGAAGTGCAGACGAATTGCATCTTCTAGAGGTTGAAGGAGATTTCCAATGTCAGGGATGGTGCGGGAGAGATAGGACCATTTGCTTGTCAGCCCATGTGGCAACTTTCTCGCAGACGTACGTCTTCACGAAGGAGTCACTCCCGAGTGCTTCACCAATTAAGATGTCGCTTTCCATCTTTTGCGATAGAGACTCCAGTCCCCTCAAAGAGGGAGGCTGCTAAGGGTAGCTTCTCCTCTTTGACAATGAGGCATGTCTTGGAGGCATTGGGATAATATCCATAGTCAGGACCAATTTCAGAAAGATGATCCCACCACTGTCGTAGATGACGGAGGCCTCCACCTGCGGTAGCGTCGTCTGCATACCAGACTTGTTTGATGGCGTCATTAGAGAGCCTGTGGATGAGGGGGGCGGTACTTATGGCATACATTGCCATCGCAAGGGGGTCACCCTGAGTGGTTCCTTCACGAGAGAGGATAGTTTCGCCATCGATGAATAGTTCTATGTCCGAACGGTAGGTGTTGATGATGACTTTGGCAAGGGGGGGGGGGCACAGATGTTGGATGTTTCTGAGGGCAGTTTGGCGATTGAGTGAGTTGAAGGCATTGGATGCGTCAATGAGGATCATAGCATCAGTGTCTGGAGAACAGAAAACGTGGCGCATAGCATGTACAGCTGCTTCGCAGCCACCCTCATGATCAGCACAGAGTTGGATCGGTCCAGCTGCTGTTTGAACATCATAGGTCGTGTGATGAGTGAAAAACGTCAAAATACGCAATCAAAATGGCGAAAAATGCCTGCGCAGACGATTTTTTTTCTGACTGAACAGTAAAACTCAGGAATTGTTTGAATAGTGGTACATTTATATCAACTCTTTAATAGTTTTGTAAAAAAAATTGAGAGTGCTCGGACAATAAATTCAAAAGTTACTACCTTAACCGATAACCCACTCAAAACATGAACTTTGGTCATTATCTCTGCATGGTGTTGATTGATTGAGGAAAACATTTCTAACATTCAAAGATACCTTGGCCTGACTACTTGTTATATTCAAGGTTTAAACTTTCTCGGAACAAAGATGTAGATTTAAGCACCTTAACCGATTTTCCAAGTCAGGTGTCTTGCAGAAGCCATAGAACCCTTAGGTTATTACTAATTCAATTAACACCTTTCCCAACTTGTAGCAGATGTATGTAGGTATATGCATACCACTTTTGAGAACCTAACATAAAACTATGTAGGGTGTAATACATTTAAAGCAATTTTTATCAAAAATCTACTCTTTAGATTCTGAGCACTACATATCCTTGTTCCGTGTAACTGCACAACTATTACAGAGTTTTCACGTGTCGTCACAGATCACGTGCTCTTGCAGTATGTCCGTGTCACGTTCTGTTTATGCCCGTTCTTGCCCACCATGCGTGGGCGACTAGATTGGCACGTTATACAGCGTAACAGCGATCTCAGAAACAAGAGCTGCTGGGAACTTACGCGTTCGGTATCTCAACTATCGCTGTAATTTAGTTTTCAGGCGGGACAGATCGAATGAATCTGCCGCCTAGACTACGAGTACGAGAGTAACTTCCGGTCTCTATGCGTATGGCCATGTACGTTTGCTGGCCACCAAAATGGCGCCCTGGCAACAGTTGCTACATGCACGTGACGTAAGATGATGTCAATGAAAACTCTATTCCTTTCATCAAACTGCCAGTGATTTTTGATGAGAAAAATTATTGTCAGCAGCTGAAACCTTTTATCTAAACAAGGGAGGGGCTCACAGACAAGTTTTCTGTACTGAGTACACAATTAGTAGCCATGAATAAATGCTAAAAAGGTTGTGGCTAGCTATAGGGCCTATAGTTGCAATAATATTCACTGTTTGTTCATTACTTATCAAATTAAAGCCATACAAGTATCCCATAACCCTAATAGTACTGGTACTGGCCCGCGAGATCGAGTCAGTGTAGTCTATTATGGTGTTTCTTGTGTGATTGTGGTTCGTGGGAAGGTGGTAGTGCCAGATATCATCAAGGAGATGGTGGATGAGGGACTAAATTTTGCTGCCTTCTTGGTAACTTCAACTGTGACAAGTATTTGTTGTTAGAAGTGTACCTGGCTGATGATTGTTGTGAAGAAAAATTCTATTCGAACGAAACCCCAGCATCCCCTAAAAGTTGCCTTCATGTTTGGAAAGACCTATGTAAACTTAGTTGTGAGTGACACAGATGGTGATGGTGGTACGGGGGGAGAATCAAGTCTTTTGGATGTTCTGATGTCAAGTGCAAGGCGACAAACACATGCATCCAGGAAGAACAGCAAGCCACAACTACCAGAAAAGATCTAACCAGAAACAAAGAACTACAACCAGAAGGATGAACTATACAATATCGTACTGGAAATGTTATGTAGCAAATCATTCCCCAATGCACAAGAGCTTGCAACATTAACGACACACATGCTGCAGCCCGGTTTTGATATTTGAGAGAGTTTGTATGTATTAGTTATATCACCCTCATGAGTGGTGTTGCTGATTTATAAGCCCGACACCCAAGGGCGCATAGCACCCGAGGGGGAGGGCTTATAAACTGCAACAGCACGAGTGGAAGGGTGATATAACAGATTTATAGCCCGTTGCTAGGTGATTGCCTTTGAAGTTCACTCTTCACACCTGATATAGGCACTCTTCACACCTGATATAGGCACTCTTCACACCTGATATAGCTACTCTTCATACCGGATATAGCTGATTCAGCTCTTCTGGGGGTATGTTGCTGATTTATAGGGCCTCTATAAACTTAGCAACCACCTAGCAACGGGCTATAATTGTAAGAAGCAGCACTACATTTTTCTCAGCATGGATGACAAACATTTTATTTCCGTTAATTGGAGAACCAAATGCTGCTGTTGCATCACTTGGCAGGGACCGCCAAGTCCTAACTGCTGCAGGAACACAGGTAGTTCTTGATCATGATTTTACAAAGGCAAAGCTCACACCATCAGTAGTTCTTGCCATAGATATTCCTGAATCTCACAGAATCATTTATCAAGGCGTTGATGTGAGAGATGTAATTTTCTCACCTTCATCTGCTCTCAAGCACTCACAGGAAATAATCAATATCCTTGATAAAACTCATCAAATTCAACTCGTTTTAGCACTTTACACTGATGGAGGACCAGACCACTGCCTTACACTTCTTTCCGTTCAACGTGCATTGGTAGCCTTGTTTTGTCGTTTGAACCTTGACATGCTTGTAGCTACCCAAACGGCTCCAGGGCATATAGCTTCATTAATCCGGTTGAAAGAATAATGTCCCTTCTGAACATTGCATTCTACGGTTTGGCACTTGAGCGCTCAAAACTTAGCGAGCAGTTTGAGAGTGTTTTCAGTAGATGGAATTTCATGTCGGAGATCAGAAGCACAGCAGCCAACAACCCGAAGATGGATGAAAAATTCTGCAAAAGCCTAGCTGAACTGGTGTCAGATCGTTTCAGTCAACTACAGGTGCAACAAAGGTGAACAGTTTACTTCAGTGCAAGGTTCTACCGTCCCTGAAGAAATTACTGATCTTTCAAATCAGTCATGGATATCGATCCGAATATTGAAATATCTGACACCACCCAGAAGGCCTTATCAAAATTTGAAGGGCTAAGGAGATTTTGAACACACATACCATCAGACATCACTATATATATATATTCCAAGTTAAGAAATGTGCAAACTGTGAACGTGAATTTGGCTGCAAGGCTGTTCTACCCCCAGATATGTTCTTAAAACTTGCTTGGGTTCCAGATCCAGTCATTGTATCAATACAGATCGATATCTTCCTTTCCAGGATTTGTATAGGTAGATACAACCAAGGACAGGCCTGCTTTTAAAGAACCTGTGGAAGCTGATGTCAACCAAGGCCGGCCCCGTTCTACTGTTGTATGTTGTGTGTATTGTATGTATGTGATTTACTCAAGTTTCAGCTGCCGAGTGGGAGAATACGCCATCTGCAAGGGATTTCAGAGGATTGCCTCCATGTGTGTAGCTCAACTCCCACTGACGTTGACTAGTAAAGAACCTCCTGTGGTCCGTGAAGGGATCAACTGCAACAGCCCCGTTGAATTTGCATACTACTTGTTCAAAGGAAAAACGGTAGCCATACCTCCTTAGTATCTGAAACTGTGATCGTTGATTGAGGATATCTTGATACCTTGATTGCTTAAAGGCAACAGCACTCAACCTCGTCATTTTATTGAGGTCACACAAGAAGTCAGCATCCAAGTGACATACACCTGGTTGCCTCCATGGAAAATATTAAAATTCAGTCACAACCACGTATGTGATGTCATGTAACATTAGCAAGTATTCATAAAAAGAATCACCCGGATTTGCAAGTATGGGTCATGGATAATACACACTGAGTGTGTATGAAAGATTTCTCCTACTAGCTGCAAAAGTAATTGTGGCTGGGATACCAGTTAGCTTTCAGTATCAGGTATAGTGGTAGCAATAGGAATAGTTCTTAGACTAGTGGCTCATCATCATCATTTTTTGTGTGTAGTATGGCAGCCACATCCTGCATATGTCTTAGTCTCGCGAGCCAGCCCGGTTTTTTTAGAAGGAAAATGATTAGTATTCGGCTGCATACAATCAGTGGTGAAGGTTTAATAGTTAACCCTCGGCGCGCATGCACCGGAGGGTTACGGTACTTGGTTTGTGTGTGTGTGTGTGTGTGTGTGTGTGTGTGTGTGTGTGTGTGTGTGTGTGTGTGTGTGTGTGTGTGTGTGTGTGTGTGTGTGTGTGTGTGTGTGTGTGTGTGTGTGTGTGTGTGTGTGTGTGTGTGTGTGTGTGTGTGTGTGTGTGTGTGTGTGTGTCCACGACTATTTGCGATCTACGCTGAACTAACGGGGAAAATAAAAGACACCATCGCGTCAAGCGTCAAAATAGCATCAAAAATAAAATACGATTTTTCTGGAAACTGTCTAGATCGAAAGTTACGGCGCCTTTAGTCGCTTCGCAGGATCCGCCATTTTATTGCGAGGCTCGTATACTCTTTGTTACACTTGCTTACGTCCGCGTATGCAAATCGGCCTCGTGTTCTCTGGCGCACGTTGACCTGCGGTTGTGTAAAAAAAAGTGATCAGCTACGTCTAACGAAGCTACTTTGGAGTGCATCCACTGCGTGTGGTTGGTGACAATGGAGTCTGGGAGTCGTAAGTGCCTCAGAAAGACTTGTCCTATGTGTGATGCAACAGTGCATGTGAAGCGAGCTATGTGTGGTTGTGGCCATGCTTTCACTTTGAAAAGAAAGGCACGATGCTGTGTGTGTAGTGAGCCTGAAAAGAAAAGGAAGACCGATAGAGTCCGAAAAGCGAGAGGAAGATCCACTGAGACAGATCAACAGACATTACAGAGACAAGAGCAGAATAGAACACGTATGGCTAGTGTGAGAGCCTCTGAAACTTGTGAGCAGACTTTACAGAGACAAGAGCAGAATAGAACACATATATGGCTAGTGTGAGAGCCTCTGAAACATGTGAACAGACTTTACAGAGACAAGAGCGGAATAGAAAGTGCATGGCTATAGTGTGAGAGCCTCTGAAACATGTGAACAGACTTTGTAGAGACAAGAGCAGAATAGAACATGTATGGCTAGTGTGAGAGCCTCTGAAACATGTGAACAGACTTTACAGAGACAAGAGCAGAGCAGAATAGAACATGTATGGCTAGTGTGAGAGCCTCTGAAACATGTGAACAAACTTTGCAGAGACAAGAGCAGAATAGAACACGTATGGCTAGTGTGAGAGCCTCTGAAACATGTGAACAGACTTTGCAGAGACAAGAGCGGAATAGAAAGTGCATGGCTAGCACGAGAGAGCGTAGTGTGACACTGGAAGCTGCACTTTCCACATTTCAGTCTGAAGTTAAACTTGGGCCTAATTTTGTGTGTACATGCTGTCACAGGATGATGTACAAGAAAAGTGTTGTTCTTTGCAATGCAAGGATTGTCAGGACAAGGAGCCAGTGAAACGAAACTTAATATATTGATGTTATTAATTGTATGCACGACTTTTTTTAACTCTGCTCTTCGCTCCCTTCCTGTCTTGTTTCCTGGGAAAAGTAATAATAAGATAATAGATAATAACCCGCCCGCCCGCCTGGTCATATTCCTAGGCATGCAACGGGAAACTAACAATTAATTTGCAGTGGCCTTAGGAGATGGGGGGGATGGCCTAATGAGAGTAATTACAGTTGGAATTGGCTGAGTCCTACTGGCAAGTGCTACTAGCTGGTTTAGTGGCTATATAACGCTTGCCTACTGTTCCTTTGCCAAGAGGGCTCTGGTAGTTCATTGGTAGGAGTATATATCTGACTAGTATTCAGAAGGTCCTGGGTTCAATCCCTAGTGTGAGCGCCTCTGAAACTTGTGAGCAGACTTTACAGAGACAAGAACAGAATAGAGCACATATGGCTTGCACAAGGGCCTCTGAAACGTGAACAGACTTACAGACACAAAAGCAGAATTTTTGCACGTATTGCACCACACTTGGGGATATCAAAGCTAACATTTGTACCTCAAAAATATAGCGCTACGTGATGCCGTATATGCCTGTATGCATACAAACACCGCAGCCATCTCCGCCGAGGGTTTGCGCTTTAGCGCCTTTCATTATGTTTGGCAATTGGTACTACATGTTTTTGCTGAACTTGTTTCTATGCCCCTGCAGCTCCATGTTGGACAGGCTGATCCAGCTTCATCACGGATTGAGACTGTTCTAGCTTCATCACAAATTGAGTCAGCACCCCACAGATTTGATGCAAGTAAGTCTGACCATCTCACAACTATAATTATGCACACTTTATTTTGTCTGGAGGGGAGCATAGGGATGAAGCTAAGTGGGGCAACGCTGAGTTATATGTGCTACCAATCATGCGTACATGCATGTACCTCTATCCATAAGATTCAATAGGTGTGAAAATATAAACACCTTTACTCTCAGTCTCACTATGGAACACTAGTGGCCTGTATCACTCACACAATTAGCATGTGTGATTGCAAATACATGTAGCTCCACCTACTTATACTGGCCAACCAGAAGTGAAACTCAGTAATTTTGTAGTGTGCCTCCAGTTTGCAGCCATAATTTGCAAAAACAGACCTACAGTTGCATAATAACATATTTCTGCAATCTGAATACCGGTACACATGGAGACAAAAATGTACATTATGTAATTTCAGGAAAACACTTTGTGCCTGTTCTGCTGATAAAAAAGAGGAGTAGAGCACTGCAAAAAGAAAAATTGTTTTAACTGTATTGTTTACCTGTGTTGCAGATGTCTGAGTATGTGGGTAGGAGTTAGGACTCATTAGTTACTTCCTTATGAAGTTAACATTTCATTAACCGTGAAGTATTTTATTTGCATAACAAGTCTGACATTACATGTCTAAAAAAACAGCCGGGAACCTTTCCCATACAATACACACACCTCAGCTCAGGCCAAGCTAACTGCAGCTGTAGAACAACATAACTACCGTATATAGCGCTTAAATTTCGCTGGTCTTTAATTTCACGAATTTTGTAAATTTAAAGCGATTCGCAAAATTATTTCAACAAAAACTTTTCACTTCCGCATACCTACTATCTATTGTTTCGATATATACTTCAAGAGCGTGGATAGGCAGTATCCGGGGTCCAAGTTGCCAGATCCACAAGAAACGCTCTCCAAACAAGTGCCCACGTCTGCGTTTTTTTGCGGCAAACAGCGAAGTCGCTGTACTTCAGCCAACTGCCGGCGCGAAGATCGACGTCGGGGAAGCATAGCCGAAAATGAGCGCGAAAAAGGCCAAAATTGGAAAGCGAGCAGCAGAGCATGGAGCGCTAGCTACTAAGCTTCCTGTAAATCTGTGCGCAGTAAGCTATAAGTTAACTCAGGTACGCTCCGCCCATTATTCATTAGTACGTGGGTGTGGCGGAACGAATTCGCGAAATTATTTCAACGAAACGTTCAAAAACGGCTATTCGCGAATTTTTAGACTCACGAAATTTAAGCGCTATACGGTATAAGCAATCGAACGCAGCACAGCGAAAGTGCTGACTCGACAGTTTCGTTGTGCGCTTCCAGTTGGTAGCTATACATCACGAAAACAGGATTTAAAGCTGCCCACCAAGTTTTCGTGATAAGTGTGGAAAAAAGGACCATCCGGACCAGCCGTTCGCGTGCTGCACGCTAGATTGGGAATAAAGCTTGATTTATGTGAGCATTGCTGATAGCTAACCGGTGTGTGAACATTTATATTTTGTATAATATGTACATCTCTTTTATATAGTTGTAGAATTCGATATTCTTCATGGCGTAGACTCTACTGGAAAAGTAAGACTGAGTACTGAAACCAACAAGAAGTCTGACTTTGAATGGAAAGGCTATGGACTGAAGCTTCACGTTCCAGAAAATGCACTACCACAAAGAGTTGACAAATGTACTCTCACCATCAGAGCCCTGTTATCTTGCCATGCGCAGTTTGAACTGCCTCCGGAATGTATTCTTGCCAGTGCAGTGTATGAAATTAAAGCACCTGTTAAATTTGATAGACCAGTCACGCTAGAAATCCAACATTGCTCCTCCATCAATAGCACAGCCCTTTGTTTTGTTGTCGCACATACAACACGTAAGCTCCCATACAGGTTTGAGAAGTTGGAAGGTGGAATTTTTCCTTCTAACTACTCTTACGGGAGTATCTCGCTGGACAATTTCTGCTTTGTTGGAATTGTCAGATGGCTCCGTAGATTATTATTCACAAGATCAGTACCATTGCTACAGTACTGTGCTCAAATTTACCGCATCTGTCACCAAAATCCTGTTGACTGGGGGCTTCATTTCGTTATAACAAAGGATCTTGATTCTGAGATTACGGTATGTTCATTCCGAATTAAATCCAGCCAGCTAAATTATTATTCTTGGCATGCTTGATATGCTCCTGGTATATAATGTTAAAGCATACCATCAAATATCAACCACCTTTTACAGGCAATAAGAGAAAAGATTGAGGAAAAACATTCTGAAGTGGAAGTAGATGACCGATTCCCCGTTCAATTTCAAGATGATGTAATCATTCTGAGCATACCAATGGATGGCGTGGAGATAAATGGGTGGAGAATTAGCTGTCGACATCATCCCAGTGTACGTTGTAAGACTCCGTATCATTATTTAGTGATAGTCAAGTGTTTAATCTTTCATAATACAGATCACAAAGGAAGAGGTAGACAAATTTCAGTATTCATCTGGCAGTGCACTCGGATGTCTGGTTAACATTCACTGGACGAATGAACAGCAACCTGCATACTTCGAGTACAAAGAAACCCTTGATGGTGCAGAGCCTTCAAGAAATTTTTTCACTATCACATACCCACCCCTACAAGCAGCAGGTAAGACTGGTCTATTGCTTGAAAGCCTTATAAATTTATTAAATATCCGTGTAGGTGTTGAGACATTGCAGGGACAAGCTTTTGTAGGAATGAGAAAATTATGAAGGACTGAGAACCCAATTGGTCTATCCCACAAACATTAAATTTGCTTTTCTTCTCCAACTTTAAAACTAGTCTTAAATGCATGTGTTTCAGGTACTAGTAAAATTTTCACGAACAGTAAGAGTTTCTTTTGCTTTATGGTGTCATATTTAGACTTCAACATACGTACCCTTGAGCTTGTTCCCAGTCTGCCCGCTTTCTTTTATGTGTTTGAAGCATCTTGCATGTTGGCTAGCTTCGACAGACGATGTTAGCAGCTAGTGTCTGTGTAGGGCTTGCTTAGCAGAATAGAGCCATACTACTTATATTGGAAGTAACATATTATAAGTTTAGCCCTCTCGTCAGCTGATTCCTGCCCCCATATGTAGGCCTGAGCTAATTGCTCATTCAAACTTACCTATTATTCAAATTCTTTATTCTTGCTTTTCTTCCCTTTTATTCAAGTGATCCTACCCGATTATTCAAATGATTATGACCTGCTATTCAACTTAAAGGAAGTTTTTTGATGGTGTTAGTGTTGTTTTAGTATGGCTTTACATAATTAGATTTAGTTTTAGTAAAAAAGCTAATAAAGAACAAGTATAATTTTAGTTTTAGTTAGTCAACTAAAAAGAAAAAAGGGTTACTAAAACACTTTTAGTATTAGTTAACCAAATCTAAACGTGTTGATTTTGGCGGAAAAAATATTAGTTTAGTTATAGTTTATTCACAGAGGCCAATACCCTTGAAGTTTTAGTTTTAGTTAGTTAACTAAATCTGTTTTTGCTCCAACTAAAACACTTTTTGTTTTTAGTTTCAGTTAACTAAAACAACACTAGTTGGCGTTGTTCAATGCAAAACATTACACACACACACACACATACCTTACGCTTACACGCAAGATGGGAGGATTTTGGGGGCCTTTAGCACCACAAGGATCAATACAGGGGGTGATAATAAATTATAGCCTGGCATACAGCCTCCTCCTCCATCGGCACTGAGTCACTGACCCACGCATAGTAGTTTAAAGGTCATGCCTAGATGTTAAAAGTGTGCGTGTGCAAACCAAACTTTCGCTTTCCTTACCGATTATTCAACATCTGAAAAATCTCCCCTATTATTCAAAATGTTATTTGTGAATAATTAGCTCAGGCCTACCCATAAGGCCCATAAGAATTTATGGCGTAAATATAAAGTATAGGCTTTTCAATACTTCCATGCAGCCATATCACGGCTACACTGGTGAGAGGGTAATATGCAAAAGTAATGTGCCATTGATAGCCATTAATCTGCTTTACATGTACTGAAATGTGTTGAGGAAAGGCTAGGAATGATCCTCACATGACTACATGTACATAAATTATGTATCGACCCCACCCCTAGCTTAGTTAGGCTATGATTATCTGTCATCTATTGTAAATTTTCTGGGCTTTCAAAACTTTATTTTGCTGTGAGTATTCAAGTTCAGATATTCAATCAAATTACACACAAGATAGTCCTTGAGCATTTTATTAGGATACATTGTTCTTTCTGTTCCTTCAACACATACAGTGAAACGTACACCTCCTACCGGCAGCACTGACAGTGAAATGACACTAGCAGTTCCAAAACTTGTAGACCTGGTTGAGCATGTCAAAACCACCTGGTGGTATAATCTTGGCCTGCATCTGGGTGTGAATGACAGCAGGCTACGAGTTATTGAGAAAGATACCAGGGGAGACTGTCAGACTGGACGGAGACGCATGTTCCAGGAGTGGCTACGCAGCTGTGAAGAACCATCATGGGACGATGTGATTCGGGCACTTCGAAGAATAGGAGAAAGAAGAATTGCTGCTGAAGTATGCCAAAAGTTTTGATGCATGGTACAAAAATTACATTGTGATGTCTTTTATTTTTTATAATTAAATTTAATCCTACTGTTTGTGGTTGCATTCTTATGACTAATATTGTATAATACTTTCTTATATAAGTACATTGTACTTATTTTTGTACTATTTCAACACTGCTGCAATTTGCTTGAATTGGTTAATTGGAATTAGGACTTTATATTTCAAGCACAAGGATCACTATATAACACATGCAAAGTAGCAGAAGTCTACTTAAGCTACAGCATGCATAATTGTCCATATTATGCGCATGCATGATTGTGGAATTTGTGGACAATCAAAGAGTGGGTATACATGGATGGCAAGTTATAGTAATTACACAGCAACAGTATTAATAATTATTCTCGGAATATTGTGCTGCATAAATTTAATGATAGAGACGTAAACATATCATGCAGGATAAATATATATGTACATGCACATGAACGGCTGCAGCATGCATATACAATGTCATGTAGGCTGCACAACATTGTGTACATGTCATGTAGATATAGCTGTGGTACATTTATATGCAGGCCATGGTATTTAAAAAAATACTAGCTTATAAAACAAGTCAAAAAAAAAAGCTGACAGCCAGCAGAATCATGCATGCAGGTTACATTATTATGATAAAAGAGTCCCTGAGTAGGTATATAAGACAGCCAAGCCACTTACTAAGACCTCTGCTAGTTCTGGCCCAGATAATTAGACTTCTCCAGAAAGTCCCGAACGTTGTGGTAGCCGGCGTCCCTGGCGGTATGGATCATGATCCCTGTGGGGGCGTGGCCCTTCTTGGGCAGGCAGAAGCTACAGTTGCAGATCCCCCGGCAGGGCGGACATACCCACTTGTTGTCCAGGAGGACCTTGCGCACGTCTTCTCCATAGCGGTTCTGGAGACAGGGGCCGCAGAACTGACCACGAACCTTGGGGGGAGGAGGAGGGGCCAGGAAGAGAAGAAATGAAAGACTACTATAGGGACAAGTGTAGCGTCATTATTATTATGATATTTTAGTTGCGGTCATGAGATATAACGTGTATCCACCACATGCTATATGATGTCTAAACTGTTCTGTGTGCTATGCTATGTGATCTTTGTTGAATCCGAATGAATCTGAACTACTAGTAGCTACATGTATAGGAGGGATGTCGGACATTACACAAGCACTTATTGGTACAAAACATTCTAGAACAAGCTAGTCCACCCCTCATGATGAGTCTGACAATCTTTATCTGGGCGGTTGCTTCGTACTAAGGTTCTTGGCAATAATTTCTATCGTGCAGCGCCAAATTTTTTGAGGAGCAAGATTTTTGTGGTTTGCTGAAACATTTCTCGGAAAGAAAAATTTCGCAGACCAAGGATCCTTGATCGCCACGTAGTTTGAAAGATATATGGGTTGACAGTTTGCAGACCTTGTCGACATCGACTTCAGTCTCATAGTTACATGCATGCTCTGCACTATGTACACGCGCTCAGACAATTACAATGTGATAATCGATCAACTAAAGACTCTCAAGTGCTTGAACGGAAATGGGCGTTATTTAACGTACGGTCGCCTGTGACGTGTTTAGACGGCGTTGCACAGCACTAGCAGCAGTGAGACTGGCTGGTTAGGACAGCTATTGCACCGCGCATGAATGGTAGAGGTTTTAGCTGTTTATGTGAAGCTACGCCTTGCATAAAAAAAAATGGCCTTCCAATAGGGGGGTTCGTGCGACCCCCCCTCCCCCTGCCCACGCCCCTGCCTCTGGACACTCTACTGTGTTCAGGATATGCTTTCTTAATGTAAATTTACCCCTGAAATGAGGACACTTTGAATTCTCTATACAGGACACTTCATTAGGTCCCAAAGGTGTCCACAATAGAGGGGTCCCTGAAATGAGGACACTTCACTAGGTCCCCAAGGTGTCCACAATAGAGGAGTTCCACTGTATATATGGTTTGACTGACGCACTCCGTTGCAGTTCCTGTTGTGGCAGCATGTCTTGGGGTCGATGGTCTTCTGGCGACACTGGTGGCAGGTCGTGCCACGCACTCTGTCATACACTTTGTCAGTGGACCTGCAGTTAGGTGGGAAAACCAGTGAGTATTATGACTATACAGCTAGATGAAAGAACTCGCATCTTTATACATGTAGAGTTTTGCAAGTTGGTTGTCCACAGGAGAAGGAAAATAGGCAGTGGCTCTCAAGTACTTAATTACATGTAGGTTAGGCTGTCAGAATCAAAGGCTAGTTAACAGTTTACGCAGTTACTACTGTCAACTTTCATTTCCCTTTTGCACTGGACAACCAACCCTGCAACCCTCTGTACACACAATTTCTAATACATACATTCTTCACCTTATGCAGAGCACAAACAGCTATATAGTTGATGGCTTTGCTGTAGCTAGTCGATATCACTACTACATCCAGTGCATTAGCTAAACAGCAGAAGAGTATAGTACTTCACCGCTCTTAACCCAATCATCGGTGGTTTCCTACACTAGTAGTCCTTTAAGGTCCATATACATTGTGTATTATAAGTACATGTACAGACTAATTATACTTCCTTGCCACTATAATAACATTGTGGCTACACCAGTGAGAGGGTTAAGTAATACTATACAGTTTTCTTTTTGTGGGTAAAAGAATGTGATAAAAACCACATGCAGCTATGCTTTGATCCGCTGCTCCTCTGACCGGAACAAAGACTGCATCTGCAAGGAAGGTGATAGCTCTGACTGGTATCGAGGCTACTACCTAGGACTGACCTTGCCACGAGGTTCTTCAGGATCCTATGATCAAAGGCAGGTTTGTTGTCAAGCTCGATGGGGAGTGCCTCCGTCTCAGCTAGCTTTCTCTTGCTGGTCCTGAGAGAGAGAGAGAGAGAGAGAGGGGGGGGGGGAGGAGGGAGAGAGAGAGGGGGGGGGGGAGGGAGGGAGGGAGGGAGGGAGAGGGAGGGAGGGAGGGAGGGAGGGAGGGAAGGAGGGACAGAGAGAGAGAGAGAGAGAGAGAGAGAGAGAGAGAGAGAGAGAGAGAGAGAGAGAGAGAGAGAGAGAGAGAGAGAGAGAGAGAGAGAGAGAGAGAGAGAGAGAGAGAGAGAGAGAGAGAGAGAGAGAGAGAGAGAGAGAGAGAGAGAGAGAGAGAGAGAGAGAGAGAGAGAGAGAGAGAGAAGGGGGGAAAGAGAGGGAGAGGGAGAGAGAGAGAGAGAGAGAGAAAAGGGGGAAAGAGAGTGAGAGAGAGGGAGAGAAAGAACAAATCGTTACTGTTGTCTAAAGCTGAAAACAAAGTGTTTTAGTATGACCAAAAACAGATTCAGTAGCTGAAACTGGTTCAAGGGAGGCAATAAGCTACAACTAAACACTCTGATATTTTTTCACTAAAATCAACCAATATAGTGTTATAGTACAGGTAATTACCCCTTCAGACATTCTGAATTTTTCATTCTTTACTAGCCTCCTGACTTACCACCTACGGTAGACGACCCTCCTGACCTCCCGCTCGTCACTAATACCATTCATCAGGCCCTCCCCGCTGCCACTGACGGAGCGTGTCATCGAGCGCGTCGTGGGACGGTCAAACTCCCCCTGGGCGTAGGAAGGACGAGCCTTCCGAGAAGGGTTACGTCGTGCTGACATCATCAACTTTCGTCTGAGAAATGGCAAAAGGGGGTTCCATTAATGCAGTGCAGAGTATCACTGATTTTACTGTAAGCGGGTCTGTGTGAAATTCACGTTTTAACTATGCATCGGGCCGTCATCTATCAAAAGATGACTTGCAATTCTCTACTTTTTTGCTGGAAACTTTATCAGTGCTCAGTGTGGCACCAAAGAGTTCTAACCCTAACCCTAAACCTAACACCCTAAAGATTACCCATGAGAACTGTAACTTCTTTGGCGTCCAAGATGTACAACTGTGCTCGTCTATGCATACTCCTTTTACCTAAAACGAAGAAGAAGCCAGACTCCACCCCCTCCCTCCCCCCCATCTCAACTCTCAGCGCGATGTGTGGGAGTATTATACAGCGAATATTTACACGCTTTCACATAGCAACCCTAGCCTAGCGGTTAGTGCATTTAATCTCTGTAAGGAAATATCGAATCTCATAGAAGTCCCAACTCTCTACAACTTCTTGTGCTCGTTAATTATTCATACAAGCATATCTCAGTTTGTCTGTTTACATAGTAACAACAGCCTAGCTAGTGGTTAGTGCCTGGTATGAATCACTGCCACTGTAATGAGACTCATCCCAAGGATTGCTCTTAGGGCTGAGCCTGTTATGCTCAAAAAATACCCTATTATGCTATGCTGCACTGCTCCAGAAATCTTCCTATTATGCTCAAATTATGCTCATTAAATGTGACCCTCATAGTGAAAATCAACCATCTGGACTGTTTTACAACTTTAAGTATGCGTGGGTGGTGCGTATTTTCCTAATTTCTAGTATGTTCGCTGACATTGGACCACTCTCCTACAAGGTTTGACGATAAGACATTGGTAGCTTGCTGAGTTTCCGCTACACATTAACTAAGTGACGTAATTTTCCAAAGGAATCTACCTATTATTGCATTGTACTCAATGCTTTTGCGTACCTATTATAATGCCGGCCTAATTGGCTCACCCCTACTTGCTCTTAGCATACTGTTTATGTGCTCTCATGAATAATTGAGAATCTTCTTGGAGAACAAAATTATTGTATAGCAGGAGGCCCCAACAAAAAAAGTCCATGATGCACAACCCCTTTTTTGCAGACCCCCTGAAACAACCTACCAACTACGTCACAAAGCATCATAATTGCATCATAAATGATTACTTAACCATGCATTGACGTCCTAAAATGGTTAACTAATTCGACCCAACCCTTACTTCGCACTTACTGATCGAGTAACCATGGGCGAAGGCAGCGGCTAGCTGCCGCCGAGTTAGCAATAACGTAAAATCAGTGCATGCAAGTACATGCCAACTATAAACAAGCTGTCTCGCATACATGTAATTAGGTATGAGGCATCCTCTACCACTTTGTACTAAACTCTTACATTGCAAAAAAAATCCCCTAGTTTTTGGGACCTTTTTTGCTGATCTGCCGAAACAACCAACCAACTTGGTGGGTCCGCGTCATACCTTTTTTTAAATAAGGCCCCCCGCGTATAGCGCCAAATTATCACGGTTTTCGCGGATTGGCCTCAGACCGTGAAAATTAAGCTCGCGAAATGTTTCGTCGTATACGTGTGCATACGAAGCATCCTTGGTCCACGAGAATTATTTTTGCGAAATGTTCAGTATGACCAAACCGCGAAAATTTTTGCGCCTCGAAAATTTGGCGCTATATGGTATAGAGAGTTGGGACTTCTGTGGGACTTGAACCTTGGGACCACGGGTGACCTGTTACACTGCCGTCCTGAAAGGTTCATCTCATTACAGAGAGTACTAGTTATTAGTTTCTCTGACCTGGAGGGTGTGGCCTTCTTTCGGACACGCCTAACTCCTTCTCCCTCGGGCGTCCTCTCCCGAGGGGAGGTCTTCTGGAGGGGATACAGACCCGTACCGTCGGGGAACAGCTATGGAAACAGAGGCAAGAATGCGATTGATACATCTTTTAAGATATTTGTATTACATGTACTTACTGTATATGCATATGCATATGTACATGTATCCCAGTTTATGCATAGAGCATTCAATGTACATGTACGTTGTACAGGTATATATCTTCATCGCTTCATACGTACATGTACATACAGTGTACATATAAGTTTGGGTGTAGCATGTCTATCGTGTTCAGGAGATGGGGGAGAGGCCTAATGAGAGTCTCAGAGTAATTACAGCTGGTCCTACTGGCTAGTGCTACTAGTGGGTTTAGTGGCTATATAAAGCTTTCATACTGCTCCTCTGCCAAGGGGCTCCAGTAGCTCAGTGGTAAGAGTATCTGACTAGTATTCAGAAGGTTCTGGGTTCAATCCCCAGCTGGGTCCAGTTTTCTAGGGGGGGGGGGATTTCTTTACTCTCTCAGAAAGCTTATATAACTCTCGAAGAGTTTGCAGTACATGTATGTACGTGTAGCTTGCTTGTGCTATCTACAATGTACCCCATCTCATCACGGAGCAAGCAATCTGATCACACATAGTGCCATTCCCAGGCCTGACCACCACACAGGAACAAATCAAGTGAGCGTGGAAAAGTGGGTTGGACGATTTTACATCATGTACACAATGTCTTATAGCTACATGTACATGTACACATACACACTGAACTTTGAACTGTCAGATACATGTACCTAGAGTGTGGTCTGCAAGGACAGAAAAGTGAACAGCTAATTCTGGCTTGCCCCAATCATCCAGAAACTCAAACTTTTATAAAAATGGCCAGCTTAAAAAAATCGTAACCAAATAGTATCATGTCAACTGTCACATAGCTAACCATTACATTGTTCAATACAACAGTTGCTTGGTTTATTGGTCTTCCAATGAAAACAACCAATCAAGATCGTATTGTTCCTGATGAACTGTCTCGCAGTCAAACTTCCACATTGGAATTCCAAACTCTTCGGACACAACCTGTGCGACAGCTTTACACAATCGGAGTGCAAGAATCATCACAAACCTTTGCAGATTAATGAGATGGAGGTATTGGATCCAGGCTTCACTTCCATACTCCTGGACATTGCTATATAGCCTTTCACAAATTCTCTTCTCCCCTCCAATTCTACTTGTGAGATTTTCACGACTAGGAAATTCAAAAAGACATCCACTTTTCTCAAACGTCCGTCGGTTCTTTCCATGAGCAAATGCACAACGAACACCATAGTAGAGCCGGATAACATCATTGAGGGCGTCAGAGCTATCCACTTGTAGCTTTTTAGAGACACCGGGATCACACACGAAAGTATGGCAAACTTCTCCCTGTGAGATGATAACACCAGAAAGTTTTTGATCTTTGGCGATGCTAAGAAGGCTCGTAAATTTTTGGTCAATGCCATCGCTACCGTAGAACACAGGAGTAAGGTGGAGAAGCTTATCTAGCGCACTCTTCTTGTAGGTTTCGAGAAGCTCCTTCCAGAGGTCTGGGTTTAGAAGTTCCATACTCATGCAAGCTGCTGTCTCAAGGCTTAGCTTTGATTTATTGTCTAAATTACTTTTGTCTACCTGTAGGTACATGTAGTGTTCGATGGATTTTCGGATGATCTCCTTCGGAGCTTGTTTTTTGCGCAGAGTTGCTTGTTTGAGCACAGCTGCTGGTCCCTCACGTTCAATGTACCCGATAACGATTCCAAAAACTTCCTCAAGCAAATCTTGGATATAAGCTTCCCATACTGACATGACACTGATGACAGCGCCACGAATGAATGTTGTTTTAACTTCTATATCTGCGACTTCTGGCTTGGTTAGACGATTAAGCTTGCTATGATTCTTCCTAATTTCAAATAATCGCTCCTTGAAATCATCATATGATGTGCATCGGTCAGCCATTTCTACACCGGATAAGTTAACTCTTTACCGACCGTTACGCAATAAACGTGCGCACTCCACGTGACCGTAAGATTTTCCTGTTTTGACACGCTACAACTTACCTGGCTATTTCGCACGTTTTGTAAGTGATCGGTCGACTTTTGCTATAGACAACTATACATCTACAGAGAGCGCAGTTGTCGGGCTAACCTTTGAGGGCGCTGTCATGACATCTGGACTGGGATGGAGACGAGATATGCACGCGCTACTAGAAGATCGAGGTAAGTATGATGGGAAGTGGTCACAAGGGATAGAAATAGCTTTTATAAACTCTAAAAGTAACTAAGAAGCATACAGATATACACTAGACTTTAGTATAGAAAACAGAAAGGCAGTATCCGGAAGGCTGAGCTAATATGCATGCGCTATTGCGCGGAGTGTCATTTTAGATACACTCCGTGTGGTAACGCTCAAAACAGGATGGTCCATCATCGGGAGGGTCTCTTGTCACCACACAGAAAGCCTTCCCACACCCTCTGCATCGCACAGAAGTGTCAAAGCGACGATGGCTTTTGAAGTTCCAGCAATAGAAACATCTACTACGGGAGCTTTTGATGGGGAAGAGCTTTGTTGCTCCTGGGAAGTGCCGACTTCTATTCTTCTGCGCTTTGCTACTGGCTGTGCACTACCAACTGAGGCAGCCCTTATGGGAGCAGGAAGGGAGTACCGCTGGCGTGAGTGGTAGTCTCCGATGAGTCCAAGGGCAAGGGGAACTCGGAAGTTCTTAAAAGTCTCTTGCCGGAGGGGGGCATCAGTGGCAGGCCGATAGTTCTTTACCAGGATGAAGGCATTCAGAACACTACTGTCGAAGAGAAACCAAAAGACATAACGATAAAACTTCACTGTCTTACAACGAACCCCGTAATACTTCCGCAGTTGGTCGCCCTTGTCCACGCCCCCCATGAACTGGTTGTACACGACCACACTGGGAGGACATGGCACCTGCTGGACTGTGCCATCCCGATCCTTGCGTCGGACTGTGGTGTCTCCTTGCGGATGGCTGTTGGTGGACATCACGTACACCAGTTTGCGGTCTCGCCACACAGTCGCTACAAGGTTGCCTTTCTGCCGGGAGACCGCTTCACCTCTCTTCAGGTCGCCTGGATGCGGTAAGTGTACTACAAGTACTTACAGTATATGTGTGTATGAGTGTGTATACTACCAAATGCTGTATTGGTTTTCTGAACGCTGGAGAAAGTACTGTTTATAGCTTGTTCCCAAAATATCACCCCCTCCCTCTACCCCAACTGAACACTGAAATTCACCTAGTTTGGTGTCTTGGATGGCCTTGGGAATACCCACCCTGTTGGAATGGAAGGTCCCACAGGCATATATCCCATCCTCCAGCAGATCTTCAAACAACTTCACCGAAGAGAAAATACTGTCGAAGTAGATGTGGTAGTTTCCTCCGGCCAGCTGCTCGGACAGCTTCTTCACCACCTTCGGGCCTAGATCTTTTTCGGCATTCTCCCCATCCTTCCCAGTATAAACTTGGAAATCACAGACGTAGCCATTGACGCTGTCAGCTCGTACCCAGACCTTGAAGCCGTGTTTGACAGGCTTCTTTGGGAGGTATTGTTTCAGTGAAGACCTGCCCTTGAAAGGGATCATGGCCTCGTCGATCGCATTCTCCTTGTGCGGATTGTAGTTCGCGATAAAGGACTGACGAACTGCATCAATGATAGGGCGCACCTTGGCTAAGCGGTCATAGCCAGGCTGCCCACGAGGCACAATATCTGCATTTCTTGAGAAGTGCAGGAATCGCTTGATTTCCAAGAACCTCTTTCTTGAAATCCGCGAGGCCACTGGATAGTAGTGGAAGATCTCACTGGTCGACCAGTAGTCATAGAAATCAGGAAGCCTGTTGAGCCCCATCAGGATCGAGAACCAAGGGCGGCGGAAGCACGGGGGCTACGGGGGCTGTAGCCCCCCTAAAAATCCAATAAGGGGGGCTTAGCCCCCCAAATTTTGCAGTAATATATACCTACTATAGCTCTAGAGCTTACGGTTGCTGCCTTTTTCAACTATCAACTCAGGCAGGATTGCAGAAATCGAGCTGTCGTTGTTTGCTAGCAATCAATTTGCAGTGCCCCGCCCAAAATTTACGTGCGCATACATACAGATAGAAGACTTTGAGGCGAAAAAATGTGAGTGTCATCTTGCAGCAGCTATCGTCTTGTTAGGACAGTCTTTGTCTGGATGTCTGCACTTTGTCTGGATGTCTGCACTTGAGCGGAAGGGCGTGGAAATGAGACGCTACGAGAGCGCGTCCTGCCTTCTACAAACTAGGGGGGAGGAAAAATTTTCTGCGCTTCGCGCGGTGACTCGGCTGCTTCGCAGCCTCTAATACAAGCCCCCCTAAACAAAATGGTCTTCTGCCGCCGCTGTCGAGAACCCCAGATAGGCTTTGACCTCTGCAACTGAAGTCTCCCACTGTGGTACTGGGCCTTCACCAGTGTGTGTTGCTGCAAGATATTCAGCTGCATATCGGTTCGTCTCAGCCACAATGTGCTCGATCAGGTCAGGGGTGAAGAACTGCTGGAAGACTTCAGTCGGATCGGATGAAATGGGAACAGTTGGACCAGTGGTTTGAATGAATGGTTCAACGGCAACCTCACTAAACGTAGTTGACCACTCCCTCTCTCCTGCTGCAGGTGCTACTGACGTGTGGTAATGGCCACCCCTGGCACGATAGCTTCCTCTACCTCGGGCCTGACGACTACTCTCCCTGCTCCTACCTCTCATGGGAGAAGGATCGGGTGAAGGAGCTGGAGGTCGGGATCCACGACTTCCCCTCGCACGACGGCTACTCTGCCTGCTCCTACTACTCCGAGAGGGCTCAGGAGAGGAATCGGGTGAAGGAGCTGGAGGTCGGGATGCACGGCTTCCCTTCGCACGACGGCTACTCTGCCTGCTCCTACTACTCCGAGAGGGCTCAGGAGAGGAATCGGGTGAAGGAGCTGGAGGTCGGGATCCATGGCTTCCCTTCGCACGACGGCTACTCTGCCTGCTCCTACTACTCCGAGAGGGCTCAGGAGAGGAATCGGGTGAAGGAGCTGGAGGTCGGGATCCACGACTTCCCCTCGCACGACGGCTACTCTGCCTGCTCCTACTACTCCGAGAGGGCTCAGGAGAGGAATCAGGTGAAGGAGCTGGAGGTCGGGATCCACGGCTTCCCTTCGCACGACGGCTACTCTGCCTGCTCCTACTACTCCGAGAGGGCTCAGGAGAGGAATCGGGTGAAGGAGCTGGAGGTCGGGATCCATGGCTTCCCTTCGCACGACGGCTACTCTGCCTGCTCCTACTACTCCGAGAGGGCTCAGGAGAGGAATCGGGTGAAGGAGCTGGAGGTCGGGATCCACGACTTCCCCTCGCACGACGGCTACTCTGCCTGCTCCTACTACTCCGAGAGGGCTCAGGAGAGGAATCGGGTGAAGGAGCTGGAGGTCGGGATCCACGGCTTCCCTTCGCACGACGGCTACTCTGCCTGCTCCTACTACTCCGAGAGGGCTCAGGAGAGGAATCGGGTGAAGGAGCTGGAGGTCGGGATCCACGACTTCCCCTCGCACGACGGCTACTCTGCCTGCTCCTACTACTCCGAGAGGGCTCAGGAGAGGAATCGGGTGAAGGAGCTGGAGGTCGGGATCCACGGCTTCCCTTCGCACGACGGCTACTCTGCCTGCTCCTACTACTCCGAGAGGGCTCAGGAGAGGAATCGGGTGAAGGAGCTGGAAGTCGGGATGCACGACTTCCCTTCGCACGACGGCTACTCTGCCTGCTCCTACTACTCCGAGAGGGCTCAGGAGAGGAATCGGGTGAAGGAGCTGGAGGTCGGGATGCACGGTTTCCCCTCGCACGACGGCTACTCTGCCTGCTCCTACTACTCCGAGAGGGCTCAGGAGAGGAATCGGGTGAAGGAGCTGGAGGTCGGGATGCACGGCTTCCCTTCGCACGACGGCTACTCTGCCTGCTCCTACTACTCCGAGAGGGCTCAGGAGAGGAATCGGGTGAAGGAGCTGGAGGTCGGGATCCATGGCTTCCCTTCGCACGACGGCTACTCTGCCTGCTCCTACTACTCCGAGAGGGCTCAGGAGAGGAATCGGGTGAAGGAGCTGGAGGTCGGGATCCACGACTTCCCCTCGCACGACGGCTACTCTGCCTGCTCCTACTACTCCGAGAGGGCTCAGGAGAGGAATCGGGTGAAGGAGCTGGGGGTCGGGACCCACGGCTTCCCTTCGCACGACGGCTACTCTGCCTGCTCCTACTACTCCGAGAGGGCTCAGGAGAGGAATCGGGTGAAGGAGCTGGAGGTCGGGATCCATGGCTTCCCTTCGCACGACGGCTACTCTGCCTGCTCCTACTACTCCGAGAGGGCTCAGGAGAGGAATCGGGTGAAGGAGCTGGAGGTCGGGATCCACGACTTCCCCTCGCACGACGGCTACTCTGCCTGCTCCTACTACTCCGAGAGGGCTCAGGAGAGGAATCGGTGAAGGAGCTGGAGGTCGGGATCCACGGCTTCCCTTCGCACGACGGCTACTCTGCCTGCTCCTACTACTCCGAGAGGGCTCAGGAGAGGAATCGGGTGAAGGAGCTGGAGGTCGGGATCCACGACTTCCCCTCGCACGACGGCTACTCTGCCTGCTCCTACTACTCCGAGAGGGCTCAGGAGAGGAATCGGGTGAAGGAGCTGGAGGTCGGGATCCACGGCTTCCCTTCGCACGACGGCTACTCTGCCTGCTCCTACTACTCCGAGAGGGCTCAGGAGAGGAATCGGGTGAAGGAGCTGGAGGTCGGGATGCACGGAATCGGGTGAAGGAGCTGGAGGTCGGGATGCACGACTTCCCTTCGCACGACGGCTACTCTGCCTGCTCCTACTACTCCGAGAGGGCTCAGGAGAGGAATCGGGTGAAGGAGCTGGAGGTCGGGATGCACGGTTTCCCCTCGCATGATGGCTACTCTGCCTGCTCCTACTACTCCGAGAGGGCTCAGGAGAGGAATCGGGTGAAGGAGCTGGAGGTCGGGATGCACGGTTTCCCCTCGCATGATGGCTACTCTGCCTACTCGCACTGATGGGAGAGGGCTCAGGAGAGGGATCGGGTGAAGCAGCTGGAGGAACTGGTGTAGGAGACTGGGATCTCTCTGGAGGTGATTGCAAAGGTAAGTCGTTATTTTGTGTTTGCTATAATCCTGCTCCCACCAACCTTGGTCTCTGTGTAGCGCATCGTAATCCTCCAAGTCTCCTATGCCGAAGTCATCAGTAGGAGACGGAGACAGGGATCTCTCTGGAGGTGATCGCAAAGGTTATTAAATTTTTGTGTTTGCTATAATCCTGCTCACACCAACCTTGTTCTCTCTGTAGAGCATCGTATTCCTCCAAGTCTCCTATGCCGAAGTCATCATCACTTCCAGGAAAGCAGAACTCTTGATCGTCGCCAGTAACCAAATCACAGATGTCCTCAGCTGTCCAGTGGTGTGAACCAGCAGCCATGCTACAGCCTGTCTCCACTTCAGATCACCAAAGAAACACTAATCTGATCGCTATTATTAATTTGGCTTGTGCGCGTGTAATGGTTTACAGAGCTAAGTGGCAGGCAGAATTTTATTGCCGCCTACATAAAAATATTGTATGTGAACAGGTATAATATTATTCATGACTGGCTAGTGCCGCCCTTGTGGAACGTCATAGTTCAGTTAGGGAAGCCCCCAAGTCAGATCCTGCCGTAGTAGCGCTGGTAGAAGTGTACGCATTCGCCATGACGCGTATACGCGTCATTGGTCGGCAACGGACTAAATTTTCATGACGTGTATGTGCGTCATTGGTCGGTAAAGAGTTAACAGTTTTAGCTAGTTACAGTAACTACTTGTACACACTCTGGTTCAGTTTATATAGGGAAAAGAACTTTGCATTCTAGAACAAGCTAGTGCCACCCCTCATAATGAGTCTGACCCGATAGTGTCCAGACTCACTCCTCTCCCCTAAGTGAGTCTGGCCTGCGAGACTACCTCATACTCAGGCTTTCCTTGCCCAGATTTATTTGAACGAGGCACTCAGGTTATTCTCAGCCAGGGAATGAGGCTATGTAGACGGCCTAGCTCTATGTGAGCATACTCTATGCAACGGACATACAATATATGTAGCTGTCTTCATACTTACATGACTATAATAGCTACCGTAGACTCGGGCTATCAGGTGCACTTTGTTATGTAGCACACATACGTTATCAGGTGCATGCTTGCTTCTTGGCCCAAAGCCGTAAAAACCTCGTTAAGAGGCGCACATGTTCCAATTAAACGAAACAACATGGGGTGGAGCGCTTTGAGCAACTAGGATTGAACGAGCTAAGGAGACTGTTAGCAGCTAGCCAGCTCGCTGGGTATGTGGCCAACAATCTCTTCGTCTCGATAGATAGCTACCGCTCACCTGTCATGGCAGTTGGTCGGCTCAGCTAGCACTGGGAACTGTCCAATAACGGGTCTCCATACTTCTTTGTACACGTGGTGGTCACGAACTACACTTTCTTTGATTGTAATTCCATACCAGTAGTTGGTAATCTGCTAACAGCAACAAAGCTTCCCATTTTTATAGCTAGCTACCTTGCCGCAAAGAACTTCAGCCTTTGCAACAGCTGTCATGACGTCATGTAATAAATAGGCGTGGTCAACCTTTAACCCCCGCTATGTAGCGCACTTCATTATGTAGCGCACATACTGTTGCTATTGTCCCAACTAGCGCACGCAGCTGATAACCCGAGTCTACGGTACTCACCTTGGTGATAAAGCACGCTCCAAGTGCTCACAATAACAAATTCGCCGATCCAGTGCCCGAAGACCGCCACACCAAGTGAAAAGTGAAACAACCAGAGTAACGAGCTGTCACTTGTAGTTGCAAGCGATCTAGTGAACGAGAGTGACTGAACTCTCTCCCTAGCATAACCACTGTGACAGTGCATGCTAAACCAGCCTGATCAAAAAGAGAGTAGGCTGGTCAACATGATTTCAAAATGACGACGTCATTGGCCTCTGATTGCCACGTACATGTACATGGCTGCGTGTACATTATTTATGGGAAAACAAAGTGGCTAGCTGACTTACTGTCGGTATTCAATCAAAGCACACAAAAGATCAATGCGTAATTTGCAAAATTAAGTTTCAGTTTCATGTATTTGGATGTTTCATTAATCTGTATTGGGGTTGGTCCCATTAGATCCTAATAAGTGAGGGTCCACTGTAGTACAAGTGACTTAGCCCTTATCCTCGTTCTCATGAAGGTTCCTCCCACATCCACTCGCGAAAGTTAGGCGGGAGGGGGGAGAGAGAGCCCGGTTGAGTTTATTACATGCATGTGACATCCCATGTGAAAATATCACGTAGCAATGTACCTGTACATGTAAGTAGCCGTAGCTAGTCATCTCAACCGGTTGTATATTTTGCGGTGTACATGTACATCCGTTCTATTACTGGTTAGATCAACTTTCAGCACAGTTATACCATTATTAGTAATTTTATGGCCAATAAAGGGAAGGGGTTACCCTTCCTGGCCGTACAACAAACTCACCATTTCTATAGCCACTTACTGTAGATCGGGAAATTTTCGTTGTTAATTTTTTTCGCCGGTTGCGTTGGCGGCGACAATAAAATGCGCGTAAAATTTTCTATGCATTAAACGTGCGTTCAATTTTTCGCCGCGTAGTGAAAATTAAATGCGCAAATATTTCTTCTACGAAAAAAAACTGATCTACGGTAAATGGCTTATAGGTGGCATAGCAGAAGGTATACATAAAAGTCAATAGAGTGGCTTGTGACGTGAAATGAGTAAAGTATTATACTTCAACCCACGCGTATGTTTACTGATAGCCAGTTACACGTGGTTACAATGTACACGTACGCACCTCCTCCAGCATTTTCTTATTCTCCTTAATGCGCTCCAGGCGCTGTAACTCGTACTCACTCAGTCCGACAACGTCTCCCATATTATTACAACTGGCTCAAACCTGGAGGGAAGTTGGTAGTGGGGTGGGGGAGGGGTGGGGGAGGGGAGGGGAGGGCAGGGGAGGGGAGGGCAGGGGAGGGGAGGGAAGGGGAGGGGAGGGGAGGGGAGGGGAGGGGAGGGGAGGGGAGGGAGGAGAGGGGAGGGGGAGGGGAGGGGAGGGGAGGGGAGGGGAGGGGAGGAGAGGAGAGGGGAGGGGAGGATAAACAGTTTGAATCATGCTACATGTACATGCATATGTTGCAATTGAATCGTTTCATATAGGTGTAGGAATGTTTTTATCTTCAGAGTAGTCTCCAAGCACAGTGTGGAAAACTTTTATAGGGGCTCACTCAAATTACACTAGACAAGATCCCACCCATCACTGCATGACCCAGACACACATAATAAGCTCATAAACCATTAGGTGTTTACAAGAACCTTATAACTGAGGCATTGTCCTCATTTCTAATTTAGCTACCTGGTAGCTAGGCGTGCAAGGACGCTAGTCAACAAGCTGTGCTCTGGGGACTGGGACGAGACTAACACTGGTCTGTATAACGAGGCCAGGGCAAGGTAACGTATGAACAGGCAAAATAATTATTTCTGCCAACCTTTCTTCAGCGTCAGCACAACTGATGTGCAAAGCATAAGATAAGATGGGAGTTTTCCAGGCTTTGTTCTCACAGCTTTCGTCCTTCCCAGCCTCGCGGCAAACTAGCGCCAAAACAGACTTTGTACGCATGCGTAGAACTTGAACACGTGTTCGTTTCCATAGCGCGCGTCATGTCACGCGCTTGCGTGTGATTTATCACGTGTCTGGCGGGAAACATTTTTGAGTTCGAACGGTCTCCTCACAGAATACACAGCTGCAGGACTACAGTACAATGGAGGTTAGTTCAAACTGATTGGTCTGGCTAGGGTGGCTATAGGTTAGCTACCTTGCAGATTAAAAACGTAACTTAAGTTTACTCTTAGTCTCGTTCCTAGGTTCTCCCGTGCGAAGGTCTGGGAACAAGGCTAACTTAGTCCAGTTTGTACGGGTTTGAAGCTCGCTTTGAACCCATTGGTCCCACTCTTACGTGACACAGACCTAGTCTCGCGAGCCAGCCGGCTTTTCAAAAACCGGCTGGCTCGTGAGACTAGCACAGACCCTGATTTACCTTAGTCTCGTACCCAGAGCCCTCCCCATTCTCCCCACGGTAAAGTTGAGAGTGGGGAGGGCTCTGGGTACGAGACTAGACGTACCTCTTAGAATAGTAATTTGTAAGACATTCTCATCCACCTGTCAAAAATTGAGACTATTTGGCAGTATTGCCTGGACGAAGTAGACATTTCATTCCCTGACCTTTCAGAGATTTTAGCAGTTGGTCTGGGTACGAGGTCGTTTCAATACAATTCCTCCCAAGGCAGGAAGGCTTGTGGTGATATTCACAGTGGCAGATGCTAGTGCAACAGTACTAATAGACAAATACCGAGTTGCACGAAGTGCATGGAGTAGTTCGGTAACATCACTGGTATGGAGATATGCCCAAAATCTCTTGAATTGCGAATAAGATGCAGACACTGACCTAAAAGTAAAGGGCGTAGCTATTTAGGAGTGCATACATGTACATGTACATTTGAATTACGCATTGCGCGCTTGTGCACGTGGCTGTATCTCGATACAGACACAATGCAACTAGCAATGGTACATATAATTACACCTCTAGGCCCTACCATAACCCTATCTCTAACCCCTAACCCCAACTTACACTTCGTACTAAACCAATAGCCGGTAGGTAAAGTGCCAGTGGAATAGCCTTAGATCTAGGTTTTTGTAATAATAATCACTTACAAAAAGTAGGTCTTTGACGTGGGCAAATTCATAATGGGGTTCTTGCTCCGCCCAGAGCCCAGACAGTAGCTGGATGCAGTGTACCCTCTGCCGGACCAGCAGGGAGGGGTGCAACACCCTGAGGAGAGCCAGGGACAGAGGCGTGGCCTGGCCCGAACCCAACATGGGAATGGGCAATCCAATCGAAGTGAGTTTGAGATGACAGTTCCACATATACATGTATACATGTAGCCGTTCTGGCTGTTAGGGCCATGCTATTTTTGGGGGACTGTTGTTTTTAGGAGACCTATACGAAGCGTAATGATTAGGATATTGGTACAAACCATACTTATACCATACCTAGCTCAAACTGACCAATCAGCTTACAGTATTCGAGGGAAATAACGGGCCATATTTCCCGCGGACAGATCAAAGAAAGCATTGTCGTGGACTTGCCTGCCGCCTTTGGACCTTCACCAGTCTTCGTAGGCATGGTACAAGCCAGATATTACTCTGGCACTCGCGAAATATGACCCGTTAATTCCCTCGCGCCAGGGTAATATCCTATACTCAATTAGAATGCTAGGTCCCCATATAAGGTCAGAGGCCCGCCTAAAGCAAAAAGCTGCAGCTTCTGGTCAGCCATAGGAGTTACTGGTTACCTCCAGGTGCTACTAAACTATCTGATGATTGTCTGCATACGGTTAGGCCGTTCTCATTTAACAAATACATGTACATGTAGAACATTGTACATGTATATGCAACATGCACGAGAGTCTGTAAGTCTTGTATTGTAAGCTGCCTGCCTTTGTGTGTAATGCATGGCATTCGATCTGTTGGCTGTGGACCAAGTGTCTTTGCTGTATTTTCTCCCAGGAGCCAGTGATCCACACTAGCCTGGACGACGCCTTTGCCAGCATGCTGCAGTTCATGAGCATCAGTACCAGGAAGTGCAAGGTGGGCTTTAGGCTAGCCTCGTTCCCAGGCTTTTTCGCATGCATGAAAAAAAGCTGGGCAGAAGAGCCTGGGAACGAGGCTAGCTATAGGTTTGGGCAGCAAGGTAGAATGTATGTTAGATACATTCTGTGAATCAAATTTAATACTATTTACACATGTATGTTGCATTGCGCATTGTATAAAATGCACTACACATTGTATCTTTAAACTGCGCAGCACTAAATTAACCCTATCCCTAATTCTAACCCTAACCCCAACTGTAACCCTAGACTAAGTCCCAACTGTAAGCCTAGCTAGCACTATCAATTCTAAAATGCACAGCGTAATTTATAAACTGTGTAAATGTGCCCAACAAATGTATGTCACGCAGGAGTGCTGCAAACTAGAGATGTTTGTTGGTGTTTTGAATATAAAAACTATACACGTACATGTATTAGTTGGGCCGTTAGTTTATAATTACAGAGCATGTTTTCTGATGGACCTCACATTAATGCGCACATTATCCATCTCCTTTATGTTGGCTTTCCCTCCTGTAGCGCTACCACGGCAGCCACGCCCCTCACATCAGAGGGTCTCGGGAGGAGCAACATTCTCTGCGGTTTCACTCTCCTCTCTACACTCCCGCCATCACCTCCAACCCCGTGAGCTAGCCCTAGTTAATACCCTTGTTCCCAGTCCCAGGAATGGGGGACTGGGAATGGGGCTGCCCTGTCTCTACTCCCCGGCTGGGAACGGGGGACTGGGAATGGGGCTGCCCAGTCTCTACTCCCCAGCTGGGAACGAGGGACTGGGAATGGGGCTGCCCAGTCTCTACTCCCCAGCTGGGAACGGGGGACTGGGAATGGTCTGCTGTGTTTATGAAATAGCGGTTAGTCCCCACCCTAGCATCATCTCCTGAAGTTGCCTTAACCAGCCTCGTCCCCAATCTGAATGTTTGTAGTATTGATTGTACACTTTGTTGTCATACATGTAAATAAACGTGTAATTTAGCTTGTACTGTGTACCTAAGCAGTGTATTTTGAGCAACTAGTGTACATCCATGTACCCTTGTACATTAGCCTCGCGTAGCCAGCCCCTCGTGAAAAATGGAGAGCCTGGTCCAATGCCCGAGGAATGTGGGTGGAGGCTAAATTAAGCGGGTGTTAGTCACTTAATTTACAATGTAGTGGTGTTGTAATAAATCATTATCTTCGCACGTGAGCGATACGTAGCAGCGAGCTGTCTCGATACCCAGGTTCCACAGTGAATGTTTTGCTGTTTGTTCAATCTGAAAATCCCAAGAATGCATGGTTACCGTATCCCTTCTTCCCAGCTTTCCAAGCCCACCAGTGTCCAGGTGAATGCTGCTCCGGGAACCTACTCTATTTCAGCTGCCAGAGCTCACAAGGAAACAACTCACGTAGTCCGGTTAGAACCGGGAAAGTCCGTCAGTGTAACTTTATCGGTGTGACTGCTCCTTGCATATACTCTCAGTCTGCATATGTAGTCCAATTCACCACCAGCAGTTTTATTTTCCACTGCCACGCATGCAGTGATTTTGCCTTATAGCTATACTCACAAGTCCCTCTTGCATCCTTTTTATCACCATCATCGAGTATTTATGAGAAGCCTCGGAGGTTGTATTGGGTGTGAAATTTGTGTCTGGTAACTAGGGAATGAATGCAGCAGTGTATCCACGCAGCTGATGATAGTTGGTAAATTAAATGTACAAGAAGAAAGTAGCCGTAACTTCATACACACAACAGTAAAAGAGTTCACTCCCAGTGTGGTTAGTGTCATGTCCCCTCTGAGATTTAGCAAAGAATAGTGCACCCAACTGAAGTTGGGCCCTGAATATCTAGTGTGCAATACAACCCACTGCAGCTCAGCTCTAATTAGTGTGCAATGCAACCTACTGAGGTTCAGCCCTGACTAGTGTGCAATGCAACCTGCTGAGGTTCAGCCCTGAATAGTGTGCAATGCAACCTACTGAAGTTCAGCCCTGAATAGTGTGCAATACAACCTACTGAGGTTCAGCCTTGAGTAGACTACAGACAGACGGATAGATAGATATAGATAGATAGGTGAATAGATAGGTGGATAGATAGATAGATAGATACATAGATAGTAGATAGATAGATATCGATAGAGTGCAGTGGTCTGAGAAGCCGGATTGTCAGAACAACCTCCGTTTGTTGACTCTTCTGGCTTGCGGAAGTGCTTTATTCCAGTCCAATCACCGTTTTCCCACACAGTCCAGAACCGCTTCATTCCAGCAGAGCACGCTTTGGAAATTGCAAAACGTAGCACTTTGGCAGCACATCCATTTTTTGGTATAGATAGATAGATAGATAGATAGATAGACAGACAGACGGACAGACAGACAGACATATATAGAATATTGTATTTTAGTGACAGGCATAAACAAAAATGCCCTCCTAAAAGGCCTATGAGTCACATAAATACAAAACACAAACAAATAAAAGTGGACAATGCTTATGGAGTTAAAGTCACAACCCAGATTTGTAAATAGATGTTTACCAATTAAATTACTACGACTATTAGCACAAAGTAAATTTATTAATAATTATTGTGAAGAGAGAAGAGAAAGAAGAGTCTATGCAGGAAATAATATATTGGAAGATCTCTGCTGGTCCAATGCCTTGAAAGTCAATACATAATGAAAGTCAGATTTGACCTTGCCAGAAGAACAAAGTTTGCAGGTCGGAAGGTGCATGGTATGGGGTTTTAGGAAGATGGTATATCAACCTGTTTCTATTTGAAGAGGAAGGCAGCCCCTACCTACCTCTGAGGGCTGCGATGATCCAGCGGTGACCCTTACAGTGGATGTTGCTGCATGAGATAATGCTTAGGACCAGGTAAATATTCTTTAGTTTAGCAGCCTACCCCCTGAGTCCAAGCACTTCTGATTAGCCTTTAACTTTAGTTTAGAAGTTATTTTTTGTCTGGGTAAAAGACTAGTTACATTGGATGAATTCAAGTTTGTGTCAAGACTGATATGGCGAAGTAAGTTTTTAACATGAAAATACCAGGTGGCTTTACCCTTATTGGCTAATGTGAGTGGTCAATTAAAAATCTTTTGGGTTATTACAGTTGTCATCCACACTGGAAAGGCGAAACCATAGTTTTAATAAAAAACTCTAGTTGGTACATATATGTACCAAGCTGGAATTCATCCCGGGTCCCCCTCTGGTAGATCTACTGGCCAGTTTTTGCTAACACCCATAATGCATAGATTTGTTCTTGATGGTTTGTATTAGAGGGACAATAGTGTACAATGCAACCTATACTGAGGGTCAGCCCTGAATTGTGTGCAACGCGCGCAACAATTCCAGTATGACAGTGACTTGGAAGATGCCAAATTCTTCTCAGGACCTTGTTGAAGGCAACCTCAATGTGATACAGGGCAGGACCAGAGCCATAGAGAGGGAGACAGTAAGTCTGGAATAAATGAGTTAAAATAGCAGGACTGACACGAGGAAAGGAGGCTAATAAACAGTTGGCCTTCTTAACCATGTCACACAACTTTTGGTTAACATCAGGAACATCGCTCAAATTGTAGTGAAGAAGATGCCTGAGATGCATGACCGTGTCAAGAAAAGAAAGCTGGTGATCGCAAAGAGTGAACAAGCCATACAAGAGGAAGATGGAGTCCGGGATCGAAAAGCGAATGAGTTGGGTCTTAGTGGGATTGAAACAAAGACTACGCTTGCTGGCAAATTCTTCACAACAACGAAAATGCTCCAGCAAAGTGAGAGTCCCAAAAACAACCAACACCGAGGTTGCACAAATCATGTAGTAACTCATCAATGTAGATAAGGTGTAAAGAGTAGCTATATCAGGTGTGAACAGTGCCTATATAAACTTCAAAGGCAATCACCTAGCAATGAGCTATAAATCTGTTTATAAGCCCTCCCCCTCGGGCTTATAAATCAGCAACATCACTTGTGAGGGTGATATAACTATTATGATTATAGATATATATAATAATATATATACCATATGCATGTTGCTATGGAAACAGAAAGTGGATATACACCTCATCAAAATTCGACATGATATAATACATGTAATATAATGAACCATGTCCATGCAATCGATGAATATCATTTCTATATTCCCAGAAACCTCCGAACACCAGCAGGTGGTATAGCAATGATATTCATCAATCAGTGGACGTGGTTCATATGCTATAATATCATGTCGAATTTTGATGAGGTGTATATCCACTTTCCGTTTCCATAGCAAGATGGTATATATAGCTATATAAACGCTAGCTGAGATTCTGAGCCCATATGTCACGAATATTGGCCTCGCTGTGCTCGGCAATTATACTGGTGACACATTAACAACTGTGCATACATGTACACAATGCACTGACCGTGCATGTTAGTATACCAACACTATACCGTTGTCAGAGTCGTGAGTGACTCCGCAGCAGGAGTGACTCCCTGTAGCAAAATTAAATTCAGTTATGATCGGCTCTTACTCTTTTTTCTTGCAGTGTGGGCATCCTGGCGTACACTGGAGGCCCTCCTTGGTGTGGTAGCGACGGTGCGAATCTTCAGTGAAATTGCCTTTCTCAAATACTTCTTTTTGGTCAGTTTCCCTGATCGTCAGGTCCCGGGGCTTCCAATAACCTTCGCTGTTGATAAACGGCCCACCCTCAACGATCAGCCAAGATCCTTTTCCACCTCCATAGCATCCCTCCTTTTCAAATTTCAGCTTGCTTCCCTCAAAAGCCTTGCGTAAATCTTCCTGATATTTCTCAGCACTTTCGTAGGGACCGATATCTGATTCCGAGTCTTTAGACGGCTTCTGCTTGGTGTTTTTAGCGTTTGATCCAGCCCCCACGATACCTCCAGCCAGGTTTAGCAAACGTGGTTCCACGAACAACAATGCGGCGCCAGCTACAACAGCGGCGCCGCCCCCAATCAGAACAGCTAGTGTCACTTCTTTCGCAACTTGGAGCTTCGTTATATCGTTGCTTCCATCTGGCTGTCGAGCAAAAGCGATAACTGTGTACCAGACTGCCCCTGGCCTCCTGTAGAAAATCTCTCCGTATTTAACGCTGTTTTCAAAGTAGTGCATGGCGGCCATTGATAAGCCAACGTTGATTTCTTGTAGAGACGAGTTGTTTAACACGCCGAATCCTCCGTTCCCCATCCTCAGATCCTGCTTAGAAGACTATACTGACTGGTGAAGTGGTTAACAACGAGACGCTACGAATACGCGCAGTGTCTACGACTTGTACTAGTCGTCTCGTCGACCACCGTTTTATAATTATAATGTTGTGTGGACATTACGTAATAATTAACTACGTTATTATGCAATTGCAGTGAATAGCAGCTTTTGGAGGTTTGCAGGCCAAGCTACAGCAAATGAAGGTAGTTTTGTGTTGCCTAGATGGCGAAAACGTGGTAGGTATCCGTAAAGATCCCGGTTTCTTGGCATATAGCTACTAACTGGAGGCGCATGACGAAACTGCCGCGCTCAGCACTTTCGCTGTACCGCTCTAAGAATATAGTATCTCCTGCTCTACAGCTGTAGTTTAATAGCATGGCCTAAGCTGAGCTGTGTGTATTGTACGGGAAAGGCGTCCGGCTGGTTTTTTAGACATGAAATGTCAGGCTTGTTCTGTCTCGGCCACATTTGGCCCATGAGACACACACAAAACGAGTACAAATACGTATAGGATAGACCACGCCAAAGAGTGGGTTATGCGCCTATATAACCCACGAGTTTGCGGTTATCCCGAGGCGAAGCCGAGGGATAAATGCAAACAAGTGGGTTAAAGCGCATAACACACGAGTGGGTGTGGTCTATCTCACTTATACCACGTTGCGCATGCGTACAATCTTCGCCGCGTAGCGACGTAGCGAACTGATAAAAGTGTGGGTTATGAACCTATGTAACCCATACTTTTTAGCCAATCATTTTTATTGTTGATGATGTAATGTGGTATAAAAGATAGAACACTATAATAATTATATTACAACAGGGGTGGAAGTTGAAAACAAGATAAGTGTATAGGAGTGGGAAGGAATAGTGGAAGAATAGGTTTTTCTCTTTTTCTTATTTATGACGACACAGATGGTCCCACACGAAAAGGCAAAAGGTACCGATTTCTGTGGTGCTTACTGGTTGTACATCGTTAATTCGCTCAGATCTCCGCTGCTACATGAGATCAACGACGAAGGATTTCCATGAAGGGAGAGAAAACACTATTGTAATAATACGCCCTTTGCACACGAGCTGTTCTGATGGAGATCACTACATATTCCCAGCCCATTTGATTTGTTGATGTGGCTCTATACTAAATTCTAATGAAAGCATCCCATGTTTGTAGTCCAAGTCCATGCATCTAACCCCAAGCCTCACATTATTTTTGTACCCATTCCCAGCCCAATTGATTTGTTTGGTTGATGCAGCTCCATATTAAAATTTATACAAGTCTAATTCAGGCTTGAATTAAAGCATCCCATTTTTGTAGTCTAAGCTGTCCCGGCCCGACTCCATTCAATTACCCCCAAGCCTCACATTACTTTTGTACCCATTCCCAGCCCATTTGATAAATAGAGCTGTTGCAGTTGAGGACCTTGGAATCTTGATGGAGAGCTTGGGCATTAAGAATGCTTTTTTTCTAGTGACTATATTTTGCAACTATTTCCCCTGCAAAATTATGAGTGCTAAAAATGAAACCTGCATGAGAAGGGTAATATTCAAGGTATAGTCACAAGTATCTCATGCAAGTCATTGAGCTGAGACTGTTTCTATGCATCATCAGCACACATTGCATGTGGAGGCAAGACGGGCTCAGTACACTATCATTCTAATCACTTTTGCCATGCACACTTTGATTTCAGTATCAATGCAGTTTTGCAGGTAGCTAAACTCTGGGTTGTAATGAGTGACATTAAGTGTGCTCTAAACAAACACTGCAGGCTCATGCACACACAGAAACAATGCCCAACAGATATGTTGAGATAACTGTCTGGGCTGTTTCCTCCTTACTGTGAACAGAAATCATAGATGCATTCAGACATTCTAAACACAATGTATACATACAATTGTATAAATATTATACAATAATTATCTTCTTCATCATATAAAACCTCATGAAGGTGTGTTCGGGTATTATAGCTCACAACATATCCGCTGTACCACTTCTCTTCACCTTCAACCTTAAATTTGTGGAGAATTTTCTTTCCGACCAAAGAATCTGGGGAGTGGATATCTGAGTTCTCAACTATGAAGTCTGACAGTTCCTTGATAATGTCTCTCAGTGGTCGCTGCCTCCCTTTCTGAGTAAATGGCACTTTGACGCTTTGCTTTAGTACCTTCTTCCGGATGTTAATTTGCTCTCTTATTACAGCACGCTTTTTCTCTGCCTTCTTTTTAGCACTGATAGCCTCGTCATCTATTTCAGAAAGAGTGCTCTTCAGTTCAGTGGGTGATGTTATTAAATGTAATGTGGATAGTTTTTCTCCTTCTTGGGTAGCTCTCTCATTCAATGCCTCTCGACAACATTTCTCACGAACCATTTTCTCACGTCTTTGTTTGCTTATTCGGGTTACTTCTTTCTTGTAGAGCTTTGCTACTTCCTCTCTTCTCTTGATGGCAAGGTCAATAATAGTGCTTTGCTGATCACGGGGAGGTTGGTGGAACCACTGCATGGTTTTGTTTTTCTTCACTTGAACCAGGTTAGAACGAGACATCTGATGCAGGTTAGGGATAGCGGTTGTTAGGTAGTCATTTAAACCCAAGATGCTCTTACAAAGATCATTGGTTGGCTTATTTTCTTTAGGATAGCTTCAATAGCTGGCTCTGGTTCCCAGTACTTCCCTCCTGGTAACTGAGTCTGGGCATATGTGCACAGCTTTTCCTTCATATAGCTGATGCTCCAGCAGCAAGCAGTGGATACAAAAGTGTATCATCCCATTCATCTTCTTTAAAGATCTGTTCTTCTATGGGGTGGTACGTAGAATGTAAACGGTGATTTAGTTTTTATTAACACCGTAAAGTTCCTCCTCAGATGCAAAAACTTTGAAATCTTTATCCATTGCTGTCTGTGGGTTGAGTTCAACTTCCTCTAAAAATAATCGGAGTTCTAGATAGTGCTCGTTCATGTCAAAAGCACTTTTGTCCAGGTCATTAGATTTTGCTAACATTACAAGATTGGAATATATTGGATGGAACATCAGGGCATCAGCTTTCAGCTGGGATAATTCATCTGGGTCTTGCAATTTTTTGAAAACTACTTGTTCAAGCTTGTTACCTACACTTTTACCGCTATACTGGAGAAAGTCCACAGCTGCTTCTCGAAGGAATAAAATCTTTCCTGCATTGCATGCTGTTACAAAATATCTACTTCCTACTTGTCTTTCCAACCTAACTTTGGCACACAGTTGGTAATAAGAAGCCTTCTCAGAGCCTGAGGTAGAGGCTTCTTCTAAAAAGTCTGGAAAAGCCAACGAGCCAAGACCATACTCTGGCACACCATGCTTACCGAGTAGTTTGCAAAACTCATGAACCATTGTATCCGTCTGATGAGACTCTCTTTGCTGTACAGTGTCAGTAGAATCTGCACAAGTTAGGCTTCTCACTCCATCAAGAAATGCTTTACGAAGGTTTATGCCAAGGTGCATACTACAAAAGTTCTCTACAAGTTCAATTGCTTCCGGGCACATAGCACCAAACCTCTCTTCGTCTTTCTCCCTTTCTTCTTGCAAAAGTTTATTGAATCTTTTCTGTGTAGAGGCTGAGTCTGATGATGAAGATACTATCAAGGTCCAGTTTATTTTATCAGCATTTGGCAATTTCAGTGCGTGAGCTATATCCCTTTAAGCTTCTGCAGTTCTTGAGATACATCATCAATCGTGCTGTCCGCACTTCCATCTGGTACTTCACCACCAATGGCAGCTCCTTCATGTTTCTTCTGTGACTTTGTGGTTCCATCAGTGTTCAAGTGTAAAGCTCCTGACTTGGCTTGCTCAAGGATGGATGTTACAGTAGCCTTATGTGCCAAGCTTACAGTAGTTAGCTCTTGTCTTCTCATATAGGATGCACAAGACTCACTTGGTAACTGCAGATGTGTTAAGTCTAACGAGGGTAAGAAACACTTCAGAATGGACCTAATGTAGTTGAAATTTTAGCAGGTGGTAATTGATTGGCAAGCAAAGTGTAATAGAGCTCCCTTACAGCGGGTGTGTACACTTTACCACCATCTTTTGATTCAAGCTTTTGTCTACTTTTTTGTGCTTGCTTTTGTGCACAATCGCGTTGTTTTTGAGTAGATTGCAGTCTATTAGTGATGTCCTTTAGAGCATGGTTTGTATGATAGTGACATCAAGTTCTGCCCTTGCTATTTCCACTTCTCTTTTCATCACAATTAACTCTTGTTCTTGCTCCTTTATTTTTGCTGACAGTTCTTCAATCTCAGTCAAACACCCACTGACTTCCGTTTGTAGGTGCTCATTGACAATTGTTGCATGCAGACTATACCACATTAATTCTTTGTCAGAAAATGCTACTTTTCGGATAAACTGGAAAATGTTGTCAAGGCGGCCAGATGCATTCTTTCTACGCAGCTCTGGGTCAATACGGATACGGAAATTTCCAATTGCTGTTTTTGTTACAGAGCGTGATGGAGGCCACTTCCTTAGGAAATTGTGCATGTATAGTTCCCTATAAAATCCAACTGTAAGAATTTCATTTAGTGACCAGCATACAATGGCATGCGTTTCATGATCCTGACAAGGCTGTAAAAAGGCTTTCTTTAGCACCTCTTCAGTGAGGCCATACTGGTGTAGTTCAGCAGGAAAGGATATGCAACCTGAGCATGAAGAAGCAAAAGCTATGTCAAATATAAAGTTTCCCCTCTGTGCTATTGCCGAGCATGCATGCAAGAAGCAATGGAATGAAATGTGTTGCATGCAGACTCTGTGTACTATAGTTTTTATGTAAGGCTGACATTTCCTGTTTTTACGTGGCCAGCCATATCATGCAGAGGACAATAAGTTGCGAGAAAGTGGGAGTACAAGCATGCTCAGCTCTATTGGTACTTCCTGTAAAGCCCTTTGAAGCAATATGAAATGGGCCGTTAGGTATATTGACACCGAAAGCCGTACCTTCATGTCCTAGTTATTGAGTTATTAAAAACTATAACAAGCCCGGTGTTGCCTTCATAGTATTGCTAGCTAGCATACCTTGTGTATTCCTTATCCTTGGTACCCAGCGTCTCTTCAAATAGGAACGCAATGGAGAACCGTTCAGCAGATGGCCTTGTTAACGTTGGAGCAGCTATCTTCCTAACCGTGTCATAAAAATGGCTTGGGCGATGGGAATGTGAGGAAATTCATTGTCACAACGAGTTCAGCAAGGGACGTTTCGGTCCCTCCCTCTGTTTCTGCATCCTTGAGGATTCTTACGAGTTCTCCGTATGTAGGTTCACGTGCAGCCATATACTGCTAGAAGGTAGATACCGGCCAAATTATAACATTGAGGTCGACACAAAAAGTTTTCTATTGCATTAAATCACAGACTGCTGGTCACTGTTGTTTAAGTCCTCACTTATCATGACTGAATGTACATGTAGCCTATCCAGCAACAAGAAACCCCAAAGATACCTTAGAAGCTTGTAGTACTATACAGTCCCACACTTGCTAGTGAGCGTCACTCAAAGACATCTCAACCAGATGGCAAGCAACAACTAAAATTTACCTCATTTGCTGCACTTACTATATAGGCCTAGTGCTTCTAAAATTTACCCAAAGGGAGATGGTTGCATGAAATTGGTATACACCACACGAAACTCACAGTAGCTTTGCTCACGCGCTTACCGGTAAGGTACTTTTGCGCTTTGGAAGAGCTTAAATCACGACTAATGCGCTCCAAATGAAGTATGGATTATAGAAGGACTTTCAAATGTTCAAACTGCTCAGTTTTACCTGACGTCATACCCATCACAATTTTGACCTTTAACCTTCGCGCTTCCGGGGTTTGAAGGTGCGGTTGTGATACTACGTTGGAGTCTAGTATACCACGATAGTTCAAGACCCGATTCTCAAAGATCGATTTTTCACATTGGGGACCCTACAAAGGACATTCTTGTATCACTTGTATTGACAAATTGTGCTATAGCACTTATCTGAAGACAGTAGCGTGTGACAACTCCGAGGTAGCAACGTTCTGTTGTAGGCTCGACAGCTGCTGTCACCAAACGGTCACCTTGGGACAGTCTTGACAGCCACTATCAACAGACAAAGTAAGCAGAATAAATAGTAGTCTAGCTAGCTAAAATAGTACTGCTTACCGGTGTATGAATTTAATATAGACTTACAATACGGTAAAATTACGAAAAGTTAATGCACTTATCTTGCCAAAGACCGACAACTCCAAGATTAGGTTGCCAAGAAGAAATGACAAACTCTCTCTCGACACGGAACGCTGTTGCGATAGCGGTCGAGATCGAATTAACGCCCTACGGTTAAGCATGGATAATATAGTACACGTACTACGTGTACTATATTATCCATGGGTTAAGGTAGCTACGTAGCGCTCGTTCTGTGACACGTCTGTGACGATTAGTGCGCATAAACGCATGATGTCACGTATAGCTAATAGCGTTCCATTGAGAAGAATACGGAAGGTATGCAGAGGTTTACGATATCTGGCCTACAGAATGTTTTATAGCTTCAAGGGGACGGGTGGAGATGCCGCCTCAAAAACCTTGGTTTGCAAGTATGGAGCTGTGCAGCAGAAGATTGGGCTTAAATGCAACGAATTCTCAGTGAGGTTGCAAAAAACTTAGCAAAGCTACGGTATGGTGGCGGTTTTACCACTCAGATTCAAGCTATTTTCTTTTGAAAACAGCTAAATTTACACAAGATCACTCATCGAGGCGTTTTCCGCCAACATACCTAATTGCATTCCACTATTAGCGCACGTGATCGGTTCCAACCTCCTCAGGAGCGCACTGTATATCACGTTGGAGAATCAGTTTGTTCGTTATGAAGATTATGTTGTCGTGGACATGCGCGCTCGAAAATGAAGTTCAATCGTGCTAAAATCACGGTGATTGCTTGAAGCGATTTTGAGCTAGCCTCGTTGAAGAATAAGAAACCAGAATTAGAAGATGAACAAACTGGTATTTCAGCCGCCTTCCAGTTTTCTATTTTAACGAAGCTTTTTGGCGACTTTGGGAGCCTTGTTGGTTGCAGAAACCCCCAAAAATGAAGGTTAGGTCCCTATTAAAGCTTAAAAGTTATTTTTTGGAGAGATTTGGAAACTTCGATTTTATATTGCGTATACGGAGTGTCCGTGCCATCCCTACATAGAGAGTCTACCGACTCTCTGATACACTGAGGTACCTCTAGTTAACGTTTGTAATTCAGGCTACCAAAGAAACACAAAAGAAAAATGAGGACATGAGGGAGGTAAAGCTTATTGATTTTGCCATGTTGTTTTCCGGTCCTAGCTTCAGTTTTCTGATAGTAAGAAAATTCATACCGTACTTGTAGATTGTATCGAAAGTACTCCTGGTAAGCATGCAGGCATGGGCCGGGATGAGCTCAAAAGCGCCTATGATCCTGGCAAGCCATGCAGGTACTAGTCTCGTGCCCAGCCCCACGCTAGAAAGTGGGTCTGGCTCCCCGTATATTCGAAGTTGGGTTAGCGTTACATCACATTACATCACCAAACGGATAGTGTCTACGTGGCCATTTGTGTAGATATCCGGATACTGCAACCGTTTAGTGATGTATATAAGTAACCAATCACATTGCCGTTCCAGATCTGGGACCGCTGACGTAATATTAATGCTGCCCCAACTTTGAATATACGGGGAGCCAGACCCACCTTCCTAACGTGGGGCTCAACAAAAAGTTAGGGTTGTTTTCACCAAACTTAGACTATAATTATAGTAGGCATAATCTTTGAAATCCCATTGGATAGGTCATGAGTCTCAGATCTAAATCCCATATATCCATGCATGCATGGGGTTTACGTATATAAATCCCATTCCATGCGAGATGGACATATTTTGGTAACAGTACAGTAGTAATGGGTCGGTATATAGTCTAAATAACTTAGATGCCTCGACCAATGCATGGGATCTACGAGATTAAGAAACCCTCAATCCTGGTGTCTAAGTTAAACCTATATTTGGTTACCTCAGTTACAGTTCAAGGGTAACCACATTTTCCACCATGCAGGCTTGACCATATAAAGGCACAGCCAGACAGCTATAACCTGTATATAGCATACAGTTCCAGTTAGGAAGCCAGTCATGCTATTCCTGTAAAATATGTATTATTGTAGGAATAAGTAGCTATTAGTAAACAATATTCCTGTGACTGGCTTCCTAATGGAACTTGCTTTAAATGTGGCATGTGGTGAGTGAACCATCTGGGATCTGATGCCCACATATTATACACAACAGACATGTTTCCTGTAACTCCTGTATTAGTTACAGGAATAACATGTTTCTGTAAATATGCATTGTTGTAAAAAATAACATGATTCCTGTGACTGCATGGCTTCATAACTGGAACTCCTGTAATAATGTATAACATTGTGGTGTGTGAGCCACCTGGGATCTGATGCCAACATACACAACAGTTGTAGGGAAAGCAAAGTGGTTGCCTTTGTTGAGGGAACCTATAACCACTGTGTTATTTCTGCAACAACGTATCAGGTGACCCACTTTCCTGCAACTATAGCAACTGTACATGTACTGCCTAATTCCTATACCATTCCTACATAGCCTCGGCTAGTCCTACATACTCAGACGTCCAACTAACTACATGTAATAACAGAGAGATATTTGAAAGATGCATTGATCAAATCGAATAATACAGCAATAATGCTTCCTTATTATTATGCTAAACACAAGGACTAGGAAATGAGTATATAGGAATTTAAAATGCACTCTGTCTCAGTTTGTAAAAAAGTGAATCAAAGCGATTAATCATAATTATACCTGGGTATACTAGTAACAGTATTCTATAAGAAAGCAATTTCCTCCAAACTATTGGTACCACAAATTATTGTCAATGAGCTACTTCCACTATGGTTCAAGTTCAGGGGTATCAGTCTCCTGAATCCAATATGAGTTAAGGTTAGGACCAACCGGAAGTTTTCTACGCTCGCGCACGCCGCTTGTACCTATGGCAACCTTCAATAATACAATACTTCATGTATTATGATAAGTAATACTTTCATGTACTAAGTGAAAGCGTTAGGGGGTTGCCAGAAGATTCTGTCGCGGTAAATCCCAGGACTCGTGAGCTACCTGTAGGTCTGATTCGCGGATATGCTAAACTTCTAAGGGGTCTACATGTCCAGACATCGAGAATGAAGACTTATCGCCTTTTTCCAGGGCGTACAGAGCCGACTTTAAAAATCCACAATCGCGGCCATTACTCTCTAACGGAAGGCGATAAGTCGTCATTCTCAATGTCTGGACATGTAACCTATAGACCTACAGATACAGCCGTGGCTTCAGCTACATCTGTCTCTTGGATTCGGAGGGATTTACCGCGAATGCGTTTCGAGCTGGTAAGTGAATATAGCGCCTGTACGGTGGAAAGACTGCACGCTTCGACAAAAATTTTGTTTCTGGGCTTTCTCCAGTTTCTATACTCTAGCCCTTGCATAGTTTTGTGGCCTTGCATTGCCGCGTTGTCGAGCTATGAACGTCAAAACCGTACACGGTCATGAATTTTTAATATTAAATTTTCTCCACTTCCGGTTGGGCCTAACCTTAATGCAACTTATGTAATGTCCTGACTCGACTCCTGACTTCTGAGTTCATAGAGTTACCACACCACATACTTTCTGCAGTGAGAAAATCGTCTATCATTTTGTGATAGCAGCCACTGCAGCTGAAGCCTCATGTTTGCTGTAGTGCATGCAACAAAGACTCATGGCATGTATTAAACAACAATTGGTGGTGTAAATCACATACTTGATTAGTAGCAGTACATTTACCTCAGACTATTGTCAAGAGTGCGATTATTTCCATATTTGCACACTTTTTGTGATCATAATTAACATGGAATCATATTGGCTTGTAGTGCAATCCAGGCCACGTGATCAGAGCGGTATCCACCTCTTGCGCATGCGCGAACGTGCTGGAATTTGATTGGTTGGTACTGTTACCGCACCGTAGAAGGCATACACCCTCTGTAAGCGCGTGTATAAAAGAGAGATACAATTCTTCATTTCTCACAATTCAAACGTGCCTGTTTATAAGCCTGCGCAGTAACCTATTCTGCGAAATGGCAGCAAGCGATGTTTCACGTTCTGGACGAACAGCTGCAGAAAACATCAAGTTTCATATTGCCGCTGAGAGGTCTGAATTGAGCAGCACATTGCCTGCCTTCATCATCAACAAACCTCAGAGTGTGCATGCAGACGTCATCGGCTTGAGTGAAGGAGAGCTGATTTCCAGCAATGCGGATCTTGCTGTAACCCTCGCGCCGAAGCGGGCTGCACTTCAGCAAAAAGTCGATCATGTTAATCTCGCTATTGGACTGACGAACTTCAAGAACTGGGGAGAAACAATGCAAAACCTCCTTCTGTATGCGAAACCAACCGAGGTGACGCAGGTCAAAGCGCTTGTGGCAGCTGCTAATGAACTGGACATCAAGGTGGGTGAAAACAATTAGGCTGATGAGGATCTATGCATGTAGTTGTGGCATGTGGCAGTTTTTGCAGCGCTGAGGCTCAGAGTGCAAGTAAAGCGCCGTACTAGAATTTATATAGGTGGGAAAAATTTTACTAGGAAATATTTCGCCAAATACAGTTGCGAAGTTGTTTTTTTTTTTCGGACTTATTTTCGCGCATGCCTACAGTACGCCTCCGAGTTCATTTGACGCGCAGTTAAGCTCGAGTAACGGGATAGATCTCCAGAAATTGAGAGATTTCCGCCATACTGCAAGTTCTACCACGTCACAGTGAGCTCACTGACCTCGCAGGCCATATAATCTCGCATAGTCATGGAAGTATTAAACTTTGCTAGCTACTGGCGAATCGACAATAATATATTAAGACAACAAGTTCGCTTTTAGAAGAGCCGCAGATGCGGCATTCATTAGCGGAAAACTTTTCCCGCGGGTTGTTAATTTTTGCCATGCACTTGTATACAACTTACAATTGGGACACTGACGAATGGCGAAATTGTGGGTAGCTATATCATACTTACCTTGGGGGAAATCCTTCGAATATCAGAGGTAGCTTGTAATTACTATGACTGTATATATGGAAGAGGACGAGGAGTATGCTGCAGCTATACAGTATCAGTACCGGTATGTAATTATAGACCAACCCATTCTAAATGTTATGAATGCGCTAGCCGAAGTAGCTGTAGAAATAAATAGGTTGTTATAACTTCTGAGTAGTTACTGCAGTAACTGTGCAGTTGCAGGGTACAATAATTTAAGGTAATATACTATGGTATGGCTAGAATGAGTCTCCCTTAATTATTGTTGATGTAGCTACAATGTACATGCAAAGAAAAGTCATGCACCCTCACTTATTATAATCCCAGATGTTCACTCACCACATAATAACAAGTGGTTAGCTTCCCTTCTTAGCTACATGGAAACTATATGTTATAATAGATCATATTTCCCCCAGGCAGGCACACTATTCTTTTTAATTTTCCCATTATTCTAATCCCCAATTCTTTTATTTTGCCCTATTATTTTTTTCCATTGTTCTTATTTTTACCCTATCATTCTTTTCCTTTATCACGAGCCATATGCAGCAGACGGAATTTAGGATGTGTTTCTACCTTTTAGTACAAGTCATATAGTGGGTTTCTCTGCTTCACTACACTTGGCTTTGGAATTATTGATGGAATTCACAGCCACTTATATTCCCACCACTTTACTTCAGACTAATTACGAGTCCTTTGACCTAGGGAAGGCCTTACAGACAGTTCTTATCAAAACAATCACCTATTTATTCTCGCTTCTATGTATACACCTATTATTCCTAAAGAAATTCCCGAATAATGTGCGAAACAGTTAGCCCTCAGTGGAGCTGTTACTAATTTATAGTGCGTTTATGAATTCAATGACTTCTATTCCTGAATAGATGGGAATGGGCGGGGCCTACCACACGTGGTCGCCGACCTACCCAGATGCTGGAGGGTTACTCATCAACACCTGTGACCTTAAACTTGAAAAGCCTGAAACAAGTGATGGCAACCGCCGAATTGATTATGACAGTATGTATACTGCTATTAAAGTAATAGTCGTTTAATTAGTGTTGTTTTAGTTAACTAAAACTAAAAACAAAAAGTATTTCAATTAAAAATTTTCACCAAAATCAATGCAATTAGCTACATGACATTGTATAATAGTGTTAGTAACCCTTTTTTAATTTCAGTTCCCCAACTGAAACTTAACTTTCATACTGTAATAGCCTTTTTACTAAACTAAATCTAATCATGTGAAGCCATACTAAAACAACACTGATTTTAACGGACTGTCATAAGATGGTCTGTACATTATATTTGCACATTCCCTATAGTCTTCAACAAGTTGTACAGTGGAACCCCTCTACTGGGGACACCTGTATAGTATAGAGAGGTGTCCTCATTTCAGGGGTAAATTTACAGCATATTTGAGATGTAGCAAAATGTCCTTAATACATTATCATAGGCATCCTTATTTCAGGGGTGTCCTATTAAGAGGGGTTCCGCTGTTACGGTATTATGCTTCATGTTCATTTGATGCAGAGGACAATAAGAGGGTCACTATTTCACCTGGTGTTACTGTTGGAGAGCTCATGAGTTTTTTTCTGAACCACGAAATCTGCTTTGAGTCTAATGTCATCTTACCAACCGTCACTTATGGTGGGACATTCAGTGGAGGGTGTCATGTACGTGCATTTAGTGTAAAAGTTTGATTAGAAGTGCAGCAACTGCATGTACCTATAGTATGGCTTTATATAGCGATGGCCCGTTTAGGAAACTCGATGCTTGTGAAATGTATCATTTGGGTGCGGTGCAGGTAGAAAATAGCAACATTTCTACAAATGTGAATTAAAAAGGCTTTTCACAAAGACTGAGGGCTCAACAAAGGGTATTATTAAAGTAGCAGCTTGCAATAAACTGTAATTGCAACAAACCTCGGTAATGACAAAATCCCTCATTTAGAACATAATTCAAACACACATTCGGTTGAGTATCAGCTAGCTTATCACACTTCTAGGCATTTTGTATTCCTTCTACACATGCTATATACCTTGACAAGGCCCTCTGATGAGTCTTCATGAAGCCTCCGTGAAAACTAAAAACTCCTTTTTTACCATTCAGCCGACTTTCAAATGACAATGTCACGGCAGTGCACGTGATATAAGGTTTCTAAAAATCTATTCTTGCACATACGTAGGGCACCGGAAAAGACCAGGAGAGCATATCTGACTGGATTGTATCGATGAAGGTGGTTGATGGAGAAGGGGAGCTCCGGCAGCTACCTCCTGAATCACTTCCCCCCGGAGTAACAATGAATTCTGATCAAATCCTGAAAGCGGCTCAAGTCAATCTCGGTCTGTTTGGTGTCGCAGTCGAGTACACGGTAACGGTGAAACCAATGTCCAATTGCCGAGTGCAGAACATCTTTGACCAGACCCTGCAGGTAATAATTATTTTAATTTAATTAACCCTTTATCAACCATAAGAAACAGCTTAAATAAGCAGAAAAGCCTGTACAAAGTGTTAACGCCTAGTATTAAACCCCCCATATAAATTCATATGGGCTTATGGGAGCTCATGACGCAGATATGCGTCATTGGTTGGTAAAGAGTTAAATAAAAAAGCTCTCAGGTTATTTCCCGAGTACAATAATCATTGCCTATATGGCTCAGAATCTGTGTCGTTGTTGTAAATGTACATGCATATTTTTTTTGCCTTGGAGTGAAGCCACATGTTTGTAATGGAGCGAATAGGACATTCTTGCCTAACAATGTGCACGTGATATGTACAAGTCATAACAGTATGTTGTATACATGTAGACTAAGCTATTCTGTCTTATATATTTATGCTGTGTACACCTGCATAATATGTGACTAAATAAGCCCTGTATTTTGTGAAATTTGGGCCGGAAATGCTGGCGGAGCACGTACCAGTGTACACTGTCGTCCATGTACAAATCCATTGCAGCAGTGGCTGCTCTTTTGAAAAATGTTTCAAACTGAGTCGTTTCTTTATTTGTAATTTCTCCAGCATCATGGCTCATAGCTTCTTTTTTTCTTGCCATAACTATAGCTGGCTCAATAATTCAGCTATCCCCTGTGTACGTGTTAGGCCTTGTCCACACTGGGGGGGTTAAAAAAGCACTGTATGCCCCTGCAAAAAATAATCATACTTTTGTCTTGCACTACATGCATCTTTCAAACTACACGAGGCATATAGTGCGCTTATGACTGTATCAGTAAAAAGTTTAATTCTCTGTTTCAATGCAGGATGTCGTTTCACCACCACCTTGTCCACCACCTTGTCCAGGGACACCCGTTCCAGTAAGTTATACATGTACTTTGATGTACTGTGTCGTGCAAATTAGGGTTCTCAAACAGTTTTGGTTGTTGTCAAGAGTAAGTTTTATGATGCTACCTATCTTGAACAGACAGAAAGTCTGGCCGCCCTCCTGAAGAAGTACTGGTCTGTGGAGATCTTCTGGTTTCCATTCAATAGTCTTCTTGACTGGGTGGGCAATATGGTGCCTACGGAATCTGGCCGGCAGCTCAACGTTGCTGCATTTCCTGAGCCACCTGCTGCTGATACTAAACTAGTAAGAAATTATGCACAGAGTGCATGAGCCACCAGGCGGGGAAGCATATAGTGTTGTTTTGGTACTCCATTCTAAAAGCATACTGTCTTATACTACAAGAGCACATAAAATAGTGCAGGAAAATTATTATGTATGTGCTCTTGTAGTATAACATGATGGAATATACCATGACAACTCGAAATTTTCTTAGCGTCAGCACACTCTATAATGTATATATTGACAGAAGCATACATAATTGGAGTCTCAACTCCTATGCATGCATTCAGCTCAGTATACTGCCTTTGGTGGCACATGGACCCCTAATACTGTACACAGTGCTGTATTATTATGGTTTTGCAAGTTAAGTCTCCCTAACAAATAATCAAACTTTCATATAATAGCGAGAGGAAGCTGGACTGAGCCCCAGTAACATACTGACCTGGCTTTGGTCTCCTTGGAACGACAAGCTTTGGATTCGGGGTATCAATATCGATAGAATTGGAACAACAAAAGTAACTCTCGAGTAAGGCACTTCTATTGTATTCTCATGCCATCTTTGAATTAATTAAGTGGGTGTAACTGAAAGACCCCCCCCCCCCCAGTTAGTATCAACAAGACTTGGTTTAATCCAATCCAAGAATACTACCACCCTTATCACTATAAATTAATTGAAGGGCTGAGAACCAGAGTGGTCTAACCCAATTAAAGAAACTTCCTCCTCCCAAACTTGAGACAAAAAATATTATGTGAATACCTGATCTGAGTAGCTATGGGGGTAGGAGTTAGACCACAAAGTGGTGATTTGTTACTCCTACATTGTATGATATTTGGCATTCCATATAAATTATGTACAAATTGTGAGTCTTTAATCTAGCCACATGGGACTAAACATAGAAACTGGAGTGAGGTTCCTGGAACCTTCTCCAGTTACTATGTTGAGTCCCTTGATAGCAGATGAAAGACTCACAAAAATGTACTACATGTCAAGTGACACCACTTCGAGGTCTGACTCCTACCTACATACAGCAATGAAAGATTTCACATTTTTTGTCATACACTCATACACTTTAAAGTACAATTATGCACTTTCAGTAGCTACTTCATTTGAGTTGGCCCACTATGGCTCTCAGCCCTTCAATTGACATTGAATTCTGCTTTGTGATGATTTTCTCATTCATTGCAGCCCTGGAGTGCCTTTCTGGAGCAAGGTGATGGATGCTGCCATGGGAACAGTGGGCAAGCGCTTTCTCACTCCCCTGATTCAAAATTTCCCTGGAGTCACTCCGTTCACCCTCCTGGGTGCGTTTCAGCAATTGAAATTCCAGTATGGCACCATGCAAGGTGATGAAGTGGTGCGCACTCCATGGGCTATCCACTATCGCGATGCCATCGATCTCATGCCGGTCTACGACGTCGAATTTGCCTTCCCTATTGACATCGATAATCCAGAAGTTCTTGTGCAAGCAATCTGGGAAGTGGTCAGAATTACCGCGGATTATGCCAGATGCGGTTAGTGTGTATGTAGTAGGAATCACACTTTCAGCTGTCCCATGCACGTACACTCAAGGAATAAAGGCTGAAGTGGGCATGTGTGTAAAGTACAGGCAAGAAATCTATCCCATGTAGTTATGTGATTAATCACTTTGAAATATCACTAGTTAAAAATTCATGCATTAGTGTAACGGTACGACCCTGAGTATGGGTAATACAAGAAAAAAGTGCATGGTGTGTAATTTGATTGCATTAATACAGTGTTAGATTTCCCAAAGGTACACACATGTGCGATGATGTGGTTTCTCAAAGAGGACATTATGGTACATACTATGTGTCCATGTTGCACTGTATATATCTGTAGCGTAGTGACACAGTGAATGTAATATTCTCACTTCTTTTGCTCAGGCAAGTATCCACCTGAAACAAACCGCGATGAAAAAATCAGCTTCCCCCTCACGCTGGCAATGGAGTTACGAGTGCTGAAAAAAAGCGACACCCTCCTCTGTCCAGCTAGCATCACGGAAGCTGGCAAGAATCACGTCGCCTACATTGAAGTCCTGAGCACATCTGGCACCCCCGGGTACGAGCAATACTTCACGGAAGTCGCTACGGCATGGATGAAGCTGGGCGGGGTCCCTCACTGGCAGAAGCAGTGGACCTTTCTAAACGGCGACACGACCAAAATATTCGAGTACGTCCGTGAAAAGTACGGCCAAAATATTACAAAGTTCATGGACGTCCACAACCAGCTACAGCTCGACCCCAAAGGCCTCTTCATGAACAATACCATGGCACAAGTCTTTTGTCCTCCATGAGGTGATACCGCCTCAACAAATTGCCCACTGAATAACTGATTCTTGCAATGCGCATTTACTATAGTGTTATGGACCCATATTGGGTGTACGTACTGTACTGATTCTTGCAACATGGATTTAAATAGAGCATTGTGTACTAGATAGCGTAGTGCTTTGACTGTTTTAAAGTAGTAATTTGTACATTACAACCTTGAGTTTGTTTTTTTTTTTGCTATTATTTTAACTATACGACTATACGAAACAAATTTAAATACATGTATGCTGTATTTTGGTTAATAATTGCACACTTGAGCAACTTAAAAAGATGTTCTTGCAAATGCATGCATGTGGGCTAGCTTTAATTTGAGTGGTTGTATGGCTACACCTCTTGGACTGCAGATGTGAATCCTCCGATAAAGGTTAAACAAAACAAGAATATTCCCTACCCTCATGCAAGGGGGGGTAGGGAACTTAAAAAATTATGTACTCTAAACTATTCTGTAACAGCAGTGCACGGCCTTCTATAAAATTCTTAACAGGGTACTGAGCTTGATTTCCCACTTAGATGACGTTCAGATTAATAATGGGGCATATTATACATCATACTCTTCATGTCAGCTGTTAGCAGCTCTCGTATGTTGCTAAAATATTAATAATAAATATAGGTATTAAGTGCATGTGTGAACTCTTCCAGCAGTAAGTGATTAGACGTATAGATATAGTGTACTGAGCCCCATCGTGCCTTAATTCGCAGCGTGATTGGAAGTGTTTATGGAAAAGGTCCTCAATTGTATAATATTATAAAAAGAAGATACGAGATTTGGTTCCTGTTGTTGAAGAGGTTACCTAATTCCCTCTCATGCCTAAAAGCCCAGAGTTACATTAGATTCATGAAAAGCATATCAACTACAAAATGTATATTAAAACCCATTACCGACCATAAGAAACAGCTTAAAGAAGCAGAAGAGCTTGTACTAAGTATTAACGCCTAATAGTAAACTCCCCATATAAATTCATATGGGCTTATGGGAACTCATGACGCATATATGCATCATTGGTTGGTAAAGAGTAACTATATATGCAGAGAGGTGTCTGCATGTGTCGGGGGAGCATGCATGAGTGCGCTGAGTCACAACAGAGTATGAGGTGTAAGTATTCTTAGGCTATATGAATAACTCTATAGTTAAAACCAGGCAACTACATTTTAGGCAAACTTCATGCTATCTAACTATAGCTAGTATGCGTAATAGACTACATAACAAGTCGGACATTTCATATCTATATAAAAAAACAGCCAGGCACCTTTCCCGTACAATACACACAGCTCAGCTTAGGCATAGATAATATTGTTAGGCTATATTATTGATGGTTTAGGCAGTTAGCGCTCTCAACTGAGAGCGCTAACTGCCGCTAGCTGTAGAACGCCGTACAGTGAAAGTGCTGACTCGACAGTTTCGTCGCGTGCCTCCAGTTAGTAGCTTTACGCCACGAAAACAGAACTTTACGGCTGCCTACCAAGTTGTCGCCATCTAGGCAACACATAACTACCTTCATTTGCTATAGCTTGGCCTGCAAATCTCCAAAAGCTGCTATATACTGCAGTTGCATAGACGTATTATGTGTGAACGCACAAACAAACAAACAAACGCTGAAAAAGTAAATCAATCTTAGGACCAGCCGTTCGCGCGCTGGTAAAAAAATGTGAGACAACTCTGCATGATTGGCACCGCAGACTGAATGACTGAACACTGAAAAAACACTGCAAATTCATCACTCTTCAATAATCAGTACTGTGACAGTAAAAACTCAAACTATTAGTCCACCTCCCCCCCCCCCCAAAGTGCACAAATATACCGTAAAAAACCCTATTTGTACGGGTAACAAAATGCCGGAAAATAATAACTAACCAGTCCAATTGGCAGTCCGAGCTGTCACGCTGCAACTAAAATGTTAAATGGGCAAGTCTAACTTCAACTCCTTCTGCAAGATGTGCTCAAGTACGGTGAGAAACTCTTTCTTAAGGCAGGAAGAGCCTCACCTTCGAATCCGCGTGATTCTCCTCATGAATAATTAATGAGATGATGTCACTCACGTGGCGCTAATTAGAGTCATTGATATGTTTGCATTTTCCCATGGCGGCAACCGGAATCAACCGGAGGGGTGTGTCACTTTGATGTGGATAGCGGCTCTTTCATATGCGATATCGGCACTTTGATGTGGTTGAGTGGTACTGTGATGTTGGCTTTCAACACTTTTTTTTTTTTTTTTTTTTTTTTAAAAGAAGATATGACATCATAGAATTGTGAGTAGGCTTTTTATGTCAGAATAGCTAGCTAGTGTGTTGTAGAAAGTTTGTTAGGCTGCCCGAGTGGCTAGAAGTCAGCCAGACAGACAGATAGTGGCAGGTTGTTGCCCATCTCAGGTAGGCTAGAATAGTCACCTTTCGGGTCTGTAGGCCCCGCCCATTTTTCTTAATGAGTTTGAATAGCTAGTTGTGTGAAAATCTGTGGAGATTTATAGGGAGAGCTTTGGTGGGTGGTTCTCAGAAACCGAGGGGTGAATGAAAAATCGCATCCCTAATTTTTCTGGGAGTAGGTAGAAGTTTGTAATGCAGGGCTCGAATTCGTCGGGCGAGAGTGGGTGGTTGCCGATTTTTTTTTGAAAGTCAGGATAGCGAAAATGAGGGTTTTGTGGTGGTTGGATGCGTTCAGGGCTGTAAAACTGGCTTTGAAGCATTCCTGTGAAAAAGCATCCCTACGTTTGTAGCCTGTCCTCTGTAGGTACTGGTGTTGTTGCCAGACTGTGGGTGGGGCTCTAGCAGATTCCAAAATTTCTCGTATTTTAAAGCAACCCGAAATTGCGTTTTTGTGGATTATTTAGCAGGAGGTGTGGTTAGATGCAAAATTTTTGTCAATTCGAGGTAGACTTTCATGTTATCAACAAAGCCGTCCATTTGAATCATGGATTCCAGGTGAGGCTCTTCCTACCTTAAATAAATCTGCAAAAATGGTGGAGATAGCCCCAGTGAACTTGCCTGTGATCCATTCTAGTTCCCGAAGACTATCGACCTGACGGAATTGTCGGGATCAGCGGCGTTCAGGCTGTCCAGGTCAACCTTTGCCTTCCCGGTCTCATCCCTTTCCAACGTCATCACCACACGTATATTGATGCCACCGACTGTGAAGGTTATCTCAGGCCCCACATGAACGGGACCAAGCCAAGCTTTAGCACCAGCGCTTCCTTGTACATCTCCTTCAGCCCCGATGTTGGCTGTCACTGTCAATTCGTGTATAGTTACAGGACCGGTGCGCTTTAAATGGAATGTGAAAAATTGATATTTGAGTATTGGGTCTTCACCTACTGTGGTATACTGGACTCCAACGTAGTATCACAACTGTACCTTCAAACCGCGGATTGCATCCTCTTCTGTAGCGGAATTCGCTGCTCTCAATGCGAGGGTTAAAGGTCAAAATTGACATGAGAATGACGTAACACAAACCGAGCTTTTTGAAAAATTTAAGTTCTTGCCTTAGTCCTGCACTTCATTTAGAACACATTTAGTCACGATTTAAGCTCTTCCAAGGCGTAGAAGTACCTTACCGGTAAGCGCGTGAGCGAAGCTACATAATACTGTGACTTTCGTGTGGTGCATACCGATATGTCATGCAATCATCTCCCTTTGGGTAAATTTTAGAAGCACTAGGCCTATATACTAAGTGCAGCAAATGAGGTAAATTTTAGTTGTTGCTTGCCATCTGGTTGAGATGTCTTTGAGTGACGACGCTCACTAGCAAGTGTGGGACTGTATAATACTACAAGCTTATAAGGTATCTTTGGGGTTTCTTGTTGCTGGATATGCTACATTCAGTCATGATAAGTGAGGCTTTAGACCGTAGATGAATAATTATACATAGTTCAGACATAGCTACAGTAGATGGTGTAAACCCAATAAGATGCTGGGCTGGTAGGGCCAGACTCTAGACGAGACTAGCCATGCAGGCCCAGTTTAGCTACATGTAGCTATCCCCAACTACCGCAAGCAATCCCTATAGGGGGGTAAAAGTTGGGAATAGCTAGCTAGACTATAAGCCAGGCCTATAAGAAACCCATTTGAAAAGGTTATGACATGATTGTATTATAAGTTGTTCGTGTGTTGTGATTATACACATTATACATACAGGTGAACTATATCCCCCATTCAGTGGTGATATGTTGTATGGTTTGCATGCAAAAGTTAAGAATCTGCAAGTAGAAGTCAGTGGGTGTTCAGCTCAGATTCAAGAACTTTCACCAAAAGCAAGAGAACATGACAAAGAGTTGAGTGCATTGAAGAAGGAAATGGAACTGCCAGGCAAAACTTGTCTTAAAAGATATTACTAATGAAGTGAAAAAAGTTGACGAACAGAAATCATAGATGCATTCAGACATTCTAAACACAATGTATACATACAATTGCATAAATATTATACAATAATTATCTTCATCATATAAAACCTCATGAAGGTGTGTTCGGGTATTATAGCTCACAACATATCCGCTTTACCACTTCTCTTCACCTTCAACCTTAAATTTGTGGACAATTTTCTTTCTGACCAAAGAATCTGGGGAGTGGATGTCTGAGTTCTCAACTATGAAGTCTGACAGTTCCTTGATAATGTCTCTCAGTGGTCGCTGCCTCCCTTTCTGAGTAAATGGCACTTTGACACTTTGCTTTAGTACCTTCTTCCGGATGTTAATTTGCTCTCTTATTACAGCACGCTTTTTCTCTGCCTTCTTTTTAGCACTGATAGCCTCGTCATCTATTTCAGAAAGAGTGCTCTTCAGTTCAGTGGGTGATGTTATTAAATGTAATGTGGATAGTCTTTCTCCTTCTCGGGTAGCTCTCTCATTCAATGCCTCTCGACTACATTTCTCACGAACCATTTTCTCACGTCTTTGTTTGCTTCTTCGGGTTTCTTCTCTCTTGTAGAGCTTTGCTACTTCCTCTCTTCTCTTGATAGCAAGGTCAATAATAGTGCTTTGCTAATCACGGGGAAGTTGGTGGAACCACTGCATGGTTTTGTTTTTCTTCACTTGAACCAGGTTAGAATGAGACATCTGATGCAGGTTAGGGATAGCGGTTGTTAGGTAGTCATTTAAACCCAAGATGCTCTCACAAAGATCATTGGTTGGCTTATTTTCTTTAGGATAGCTTCAATAGCTGGCTCTGGTTCCCAGTACTTCCCTCCTGGTAACTGAGTCTGGGCATATGTGCACAGCTTTTCCTCATAGCTAATGCTCCAGCAGCAAGCAGTGGATACAAGAGTGTATCATCCCATTCATCTTCTTTAAAGATCTGCTCTTCTATGGGGTGGTACATAGAATGTAAACGGTGATTTCGTTTTTTATGAACACCGTAAAGTTCCTCCTCAGATGCAAAACTTTGAAATCTTTATCCATTGCTGTCTGTGGGTTGAGTTCAACTTCCTCTAAAATAATCTGAGTTCTAGATAGTGCTCGTTCATGTCAAAAGCACTTTTTTCGAGGTTATTAGATTTTGTTAACATTACAAGATTGGAATATATTGGATGGAACATCAGGGCATCAGCTTTCAGCTGGGATAATTCATCTTGGTCTTGCAATTTTTTGAAAACTACTTGTTCAAGCTTGTTACCTACACTTTTACCGCTATACTGGAGAAAGTCCACAGCTGCTTCTCGAAGGAATAAAATCTTTCCTGCATTGCATGCTGTTGCGAAATATCTACTTCCTACTTGTCTCTCCAACCTAACTTTGGCACACAGTTGGTAATAAGAAGCCTTCTCAGATCCTGAGGTAGAGGCTTCTTCTAAAAAGTCTGGAAAAGCCAACGAGCCAAGACCATACTCTGGCACACCATGCTTACCGAGTAGTTTGCAGAACTCATGAACCATTGTATCCGTCTGATGAGACTCTCTTTGCTGTACAGTGTCAGTAGAATCTGCACAAGTTAGGCTTCTCACTCCATCAAGAAATGACTTTACAAAGGTTTACGCCAAGGTGCATACTACAAAAGTTCTCTACAAGTTCAATTGCTTCCGGGCACATAGCACCAAACCTCTCTTCGTCTTTCTCCCTTTCTTCTTGCAAAAGTTTATTGAATCTTTTCTGTGTAGAGGCTGAGTCTGATGATGAAGATACTATCAAGGTCCAGTTTATTTTATCAGCATTTGGCAATTTCAGTGCGTGAGCCATATCCCTTTAAGCTTCTGCAGTTCTTGAGATACATCATCAATCATGCTGTCCACACTTCCATCTGGTACTTCATTAACAGATAAGACCATACCACTAATGGCAGCTCCTTCAAGTTTCTTCTGTGACTTCGTGGTTCCATCAGTGTTCAAGTGTAAAGCTCCTGACTTGGCTTGCTCAAGGATGGATGTTACAGTAGCCTTATGTGCCAAGCTTACAGTAGTTAGCTCTCATGTCTTCTCATATAGGATGCACACGACTCACTTGGTAACTGCAGATGTGTTAAGTCTAACGAGGGTAAGAAACACTTCAGAATGGACCTAATGGTAGTTGAAATTTTAGCAGGTGGTAATTGATTGGCAAGAAAAGTGTAATAGAGCTCCCTTACAGCGGGTGTGCACCATCTTTCGTCTGAAAACAAAAAGTAATTGACCGGTCCCTTTTATTAACATTGCCAAGCATGCAGAGACACAGTAGAACTAGAAAGTGTAGCAATTTCCTTCTGAAGAGTACAAACCAATTCAGAAAGTTCATCGTTTCTTATCAATAACTCTTCTTCATAGTGCACGGAATCAGCTACAGTTGATTCAAGCTTTAGTCTATTTTTGGTGCTTGCTTTCGTGCACATGCAATCGCGTTGCTTTTGAGTAGATTGCAGTCTATTAGTGATGTCCTTTAGAGCATGGTTTGTATGATAGTGACATCAAGTTCTGCCCTTGCTATTTCCACTTCTCTTTTCATCACAATTAACTCTTGTTCTTGCTCCTTTACTTTTGCTGACAGTTCTTCAATCTCAGTCAAACACCCACTGACTTCCGTTTGTAGGTGCTCATTGACAATTGTTGCATGCAGACCATACCACATTAATTCTGCGTGAGGTTTGTCAGAAAATGCTACTTTTCGGATAAACTGGAAAATATTGTCAAGGCGGCCAGATGCATTCTTTCTACGCAGCTCTGGGTCAATACGGATACGGAAATTTCCAATTGCTGTCTTTGTTACAGAGCGTGATGGAGGCCACTTCCTCAGGAAATTGTGCATGTATAGTTCCCTATAAAATCCAACTGTAGGAATTTCATTTAGTGGCCAGCATACAATGGCATGTGTTTCATGGTCCTGACAAGGCTGTAAAAAGGCTTTCTTTAGCACCTCTTCAGTGAGGCCATACTGGTGTAGTTCAGCAGGAAAGGATATGCAATCTGAGCATGAAGAAGCAAAAGCTATGTCAAATATAAAGTTTCCCCTCTGTGCTATTGCCGAGCATGCATGCAAGAAGTAATGGAATGAAATGTGTTGCATGCAGACTCTGTGTACTATAGTTTTTATGTAAGGCTGACATTTCCTGTTTTTACGTGGCCAGCCATATCATGCAGAGGACAATAAGTTGCGAGAAAGTGGGAGTACAAGCATGCTCAGCTCTATTGGTACTTCCTGTAAAGCCCTTTGAAGCAATATGAAATGGGCCGTTAGGTATATTGACACCGAAAGCCGTACCTTCATGTCCTAGCTATTGAGTTATTAAAAACTATAACAAGCCCGGTGTTGCCTTCATAGTATTGCTAGCTAGCATACCTTGTGTATTCCTTATCCTTGGTACCCAGTGTCTCTTCAAATAGGAACGCAATGGAGAACCGTTCAGCAGATGGCCTTGTTAACGTTGGAGCAGCTATCTTCCTAACCGTGTCATAAAAACGGCTTGGGCGATGGGAATGTGAGGAAATTCATTGTCACAACGAGTTCAGCAAGGGACGTTTCGGTCCCTCCCTCTGTTTTTGCATCCTTGAGGATTCTTATGAGTTCTCCGTATGTAGGTTCACGTGCAGCCATATACTGCTAGAAGGTAGATACCGGCCAAATTATAACATTGAGGTCGACACAAAAAGTTTTCTATTGCATTAACTCTCAGACTGCTGGTCACTGTTGTTTAAGTTCTCACTTATCATGACTAAATGTAGCCTATCCAGCAACAAGAAACCCCAAAGATACCTTATAAGCTTGTAGTACTATACAGTCCCACACTTGGCTAGTGAGCGTCACTCAAAGACATCTCAAACAGATGGCAAGCAATAACTAAAATTTACCTCATTTGCTGCACTTACTATATAGGCCTAGTGCTTCTAAAATTTACCCAAAGGGAGATGGTTGCATGACATTGGTATACACCACACGAAACTCACAGTAGCTTTGCTCACGCGCTTACCGGTAAGGTACTTTTGCGCTTTGAAAGAGCTTAAATCACGATTAATGCGCTCCAAATGAAGTATGGATTATAGCAGGACTTTCAAATTTTCAAACTGCTCAGTTTTACCTGACGTCATACCCATCACAATTTTAACCTTTAACCTTCGCACTTCCGGGGTTTGAAGGTGCGGTTGTGATACTACGTTGGAGTCTAGTATACCACGATAGTTCAAGACCCGATTCTCAAAGATCGATTTTTCACATTGGGGACCCTACAAAAGACATTCTTGTATCACTTGTATTGACAAATTGTGCTATAGCACTTATCTGAAGACAGTAGCGTGTGACAACTCCGAGGTAGCAACGTTCTGTTGTAGGCTCGACAGCTGCTGTCACCAAACGGTCACCTTGGGACAGTCTTGACAGCCACTATCAACAGACAAAGTAAGCAGAATAAATAGTAGTCTAGCTAGCTAAAATAGTACTGCTTACCGGTGTATGAATTTAATACAGACTTACAATACGGTAAAATTACGAAAAGTTAATGCACTTATCTTGCCAAAGACCGACAACTCCAATTGCCAAGAAGAAATGACAAACTCTCTCTCGACACGGAACGCTGTTGCGATAGCGGTCGAGATCGAATTAACGCCCTACGGTAGCCGACGTTGCGCTCGTTCTGTGACACGTCATGTGACGATTAGTGCGCATAAACGCATGATGTCACGTATAGCTAATAGCGTTCCATTGAGAAGAATACGGAAGGTATGCAGAGGTTTACGATATCTGGCCTACAGAATGTTTTATAGCTTCAAGGGACGGGTGGAGATGCCGCCTCAAAAACCTTGGTTTGCAAGTATGGAGCTGTGCAGAAGATTGGGCTTAAATGCAACGAATTCTCAGTGAGGTTGCAAAAAACTTAGCAAAGCTACGGTATGGTGGCGGTTTTACCACTCAGATTCAAGCTATTTTCTTTTGAAAACAGCTAAATTTACACAAGATCACTCATCGAGACGTTTTCCGCCAACATACCTAATTGCATTCCACTATTAGCGCACGTGATCGGTTCCAACCTCCTCTGGCCTCTGGAGCGCACTGTATATCACGTTCGAGAATCAGTTTGTTCGTTATGAAGATTATGTTGTCGTGGACATGCGCGCTCGAAAATGAAGTTCAATCGTGCTAAAATCACGGTGATTGCTTGAAGCGATTTTGAGCTAGCCTCGTTGAAGAATAAGAAACCAGAATTAGAAGATGAACAAACTGGTATTTCAGCCGCCTTCCAGTTTTCTATTTTAACGAAGCTTTTTGGCGACTTTGGGAGCCTTGTTGGTTGCAGAAACCCCCCAAAATGAAGGTTAGGTCCCTATTAAAGCTTAAAAGTTATTTTTTGGAGAGATTTGGAAACTTCGATTTTATAGTGCTGAGCTCCACGCTCCCGCAGCCTTCGTCGCATCCTCTTGTGCCTCCCAGGGCCTCGTAGGGAAAATTCTCGACCTACCCCGTGGCACTCCACCCCGCCTGCTGTCAGCTGTGTCAGACCTGTCTGTCGCTGCCGACCGCCCGGACTGGCAACAACTCGAGGATATCGACGTATACCCATACGCCAGAACCACCTCTCTTTCGCCATCGACGAGGCGGTTCATCATCGTCTTCTCTCCTCCGCCCCCTATATTCGTGCTCGCGCCCTCGCACATTCATCCGCCCTCCCTCATGCCGGCGACTGGCTCAACGGGATTCCTTCAGCTGCCCTGGGGCTCCACTTGCAAGACCAGGAGTTCCGCTTCTGTCTGAGGTACTGGCTCGGAACCCCACTCCACAGCGGATCCTACCCTTGTCCGGAGTGCCACAGTATCGCAGACGAATTCGGAGACCATCAGGTGGGCTGCGGGGGCGGTGGCGACCGCATCATGCGCCACAACTCCATCAGGGACGTGATCTTCTCAGCGGCCCAGTCAGCGGCTCTGGCCCCTACCCGGGAGGCTCCAGGAGTGATCCCAGACTCATTGTCCAGACCGGCTGACGTCCTCCTCCCCACCTGGAGTTATGGCCGCCCAGCAGCACTTGACGTACACGTCATCTCCCCCCTACAACAACAGACCATCAACGCGGCCGCATCCACACCCGGCCATGCGCTCCAAGTGGGGGTCCAGCGCAAATTGACAGCCCATCTGTCAGCCTGCCGCTCGGCAGGAGTGGTGTTTGTACCGGTCGTCGCTGAGTCTCTAGGGGGACTGGCAGAAGACACAATCAGCACCATTGCCAGGCTCGGGAAGGGCATCGCCAGCCGCATCAGAGACTTTGACTCATCCAACCCCACCCGTCAGCTGTTTCATCGCCTCGCCATCGCCCTGTGGAGCGGGAACGCCAGCCTCTGGCTACACAGGCAGCCACCCCTCCCCCCCGCAGTGGATGGCATCCCGTAATTGTTTTTTATTCCTTTTGTTGCCTTCGTTTGTTCTTTTTATTTATTTTTATCATTTATATATTTCCCCAGTATTGTACTGTATTGTATTGTATTGCTTCCGCTTCCTTTTAAAAAAATAAATAAATAAATAAAAAAATAATAAAAAAAAAAAAAGTGTCCGTGCCATCCCTACATAGAGTCTACCGACTCTCTGATACACTGAGGTACCTCTAGTTAATTACAAACGTTAAACGTTTGTAGTTCAGGCTACCAAAGAAACACATGAGGACATGAGGGAGGTAAAGCTTATTGATTTTGCCATGTTGTTTTCCGGTCCTAGCTTCAGTTTTCTGATAGTAAGAAAATTCATACCGTACTTGTAGATTGTATCGAAAGTACTCCTGGTAAGCATGCAGGCATGGGCCGGGATGAGCTCAAAAGCGCCAATGATCCTGGCAAGCCATGCAGGTACTAGTCTCGTGCCCAGCCCCACGCTAGAAAGTGGGTCTGGCTCCCCGTATATTCGAAGTTGGGTTAGCGTTACATCACATTACATCACCAAGCGGATAGTGTCCACGTGGCCATTCGTGTAGCTATCCGGATACTGCAACGGTTTAGTGATGTATATAAGTAACCAATCACATTGCCGTTCCAGATCTGGGACCGCTGACATAATTAATGCTGCTCCAACTTTGAATATACGGGGAGCCAGACCCACCTTCCTAACGTGGGGCTGGGCACGAGACTATGCAGGTACAAGTTATAGTTAAGCCACCCCCTAGACACGTTCACCAGTAATACACCAGACAGTTCCAGGTAAACCCCGAGGGCGAAGGGTTTACTTGGAACTGTTGAGTGTATTGCTGGTAAATGCGTCTAGGGGGCGGTTTAGCTGGTTTGTAGCATGACAGCCATACACATCAAAGGCACCGTGACAATTTTTGACTTATTAGTATACAGGAAGTGACATCACAGCACTGCAAAACATGTAGTAACGTTATGGTTTGGACTATTTAGTGGCTACCTGAAATCGCAGATATCAGAGTATGTTAGTAAGAGTTAGGCATCAAAGTGGTAATTTTTTACTTATATAGTCTTGCATACAATGAAGTGGAAAAGTCAAAATTGTGAGTCTTTCGTCTATATTCAAATGAAGGGGGTTTCTATATTTAGAGTAGGTATATTCTTAAATATTACCTTCCCCCTCCACTTCGTATGCTGAGTTCCATGTATTAGATAAACCACGCCACCCAGGGCTGTATGGGTTTTAGAGTACACGAGGGCAATAACAATTAAAGCACAGCCGGAGGGCTCTAATTGTTATTGCACGAGTGTACTAATTGTTATTGCACGAGTGTACTCTAAAACCCATACAGCCTGCAGGTGGCGTGGTTTAACTGATTTGTAGCCCAATGGCTTCTGTCAGCTTGAGGTAGTGCTACACTGAGCTTGTGCAAGTTGTAATCAGCTGTCACTGTTATGTAATCAGCTGTCACTGTTAGTGTAATCAGTGCTGAATGGTGCGCGTGCAGTGAGTAAGTCCTAGACCACAGGGCAATATATATATATTGCCCCAACCGCAGGGCACTATATATCATGGAGTACGGTAGTACTCCATATGTAGGGTGGCCCTGGAAAAAAATGGCTTCTCCATTAAATGCGTACAAAATGACATGTTCAGAACTCTGCTGTAGGTGTAGTCTAGGGCTACTATGAGCCCTACCAGTTATTTTCGAGCGTTTTCATCACTAACCAGACTGTTAGCTCTGCTAAAGAAGACCTCTGCAGTACCAAAGCGGCAAGTGGTTAAAACCGCCGAATAGTACATCTTGTTCGTCTTCGTCATCGTCATCGTCATCGTCATATTCTTTCAGCCAGGCTAGCACAAGAACGGGCGAAGCAATTAACAAGATTCCAACATGAACGGCCTTAATTGAACCTCGGGTAGTGCCTTTTGGACATAGCGTTTTCAAACAACTCCAACAAGTTCAGCAGTGATAACGGCCACTCTCGAGTGGGCGCTTGCTACTCACACGCCATTTTATGGTAGGCTGATACGCATGCGCAGACTGCCTGCCAGCACGTGTTCGTCTATTTACAGCTTTATCTATTTAAAGCCTACCTTCGATCATGCTGTTCAGTAGTTCTCGAGTGGAAGAGTGAAAGTCCTTGAAAGCATAGATAGTATAGCAAGCAAGGTTCTCCCAATCATTCATGTGATTGCTGTTCTTCTTAGAATTACAAGGTACTTTGCATGCAGTATGCCTAGTTCAACGACTCAGCTGCAGCCTATTTGTATGTACAGAGAGCCTGTGCACTTCATGCAATGGCAGATGTCAATGAAATCGGCAGCACTGAATCTGCAGGTAGTAAGGGCCAGTAGCCTGTAAAATGGCACTGTAGTAGTGAGTGCAAAGCAGTCACTGAAACAAGTGGCTGCCATCTAGTTCAACTCGAGTAGTCATTTGAGGACGCTTTCCACCCAATTCACACAACATAACATTACACTCTGTGCTGATGACCTTCGATCGTGCTGTTCGCTCCTTTCGTTGTCGACATACGGATGAAGGCCTTCCTGATGCTGACTGGAGTACCTATACAACGTGCACCATCCTCAAACAAGTTCCTTTCCAACACCATGCGCATTTACACCTACACATTTGTTACCACCTCCCAAAAATGCCCCAAAACAAGTTACAGAAAAAGCACTTTGCCAAAAAGTGCAAAAAACCAGTCATGTAGGGATGCACTTCCACCCAAAAACACTGCCCCAAAAACCAATGAAACAAGCAACAATGCACACCAGAAGGCATGCACAGACTACACACATCACAGTGCAATGCATTTACCGCGTAGCTACCATCCCTACATCTTTCCAACCACACCCACCCAATCCGTACCACACCCATACTCAACTGCACACCCAATACTTCTCAACACACACCACCGTCCACAATCATCACCATCAACCACGACAACTCATCTCAATCCAACATCCTTATCCACAATCATTAGCTACATACTTCACAAAACACAATACCCCACACTACAACCAACCCAAACTATAACGGCAACACTACTAAAATCCCTATATAAACACCAAATGACTCTCACTATAGTCCAATATGCATGTACACAATCAACACTAACAGCTACCTTCCACAACCGCCAACGTACTCATTAGCAGCACACACACTACCACTATTCATATACACAATTGGGGTGGGTGTGGTTGGAAAGATGTAGGGATGGTAGCTACGCGGTAAATGCATTGCACTGTGATGTGTGTAGTCTGTGCATGCCTTCTGGTGTGCATTGTTGCTTGTTTCATTGGTTTTTGGGGCAGTGTTTTTGGGTGGAAGTGCATCCCTACATGACTGTTTTTTTGCACTTTTTGGCAAGTGCTTTTTCTGTAACTTGTTTATACCACATTACATCACATCCAAGGTGTTTGATTGGAGCAGAAGCGGAGTATAAAGGGTCATATACTACGTTTATGTTTTCATGTTTTATTATACTACTTCTATGTTTTCATGTATTATGACATCGTAAATAACTGCTGCCTCTGGGAATGCTAGCCCAGTGCTTCTAGGTACCTACTCCACTGATTGGTCAAATGTTGTATAAGCCAGATATACCACGCCTACTCGGAGTATAAACGCGATATACTCCGCTAGGCTGTTTACCCTCGGCTATCGCCTCGGGTAAACCGTCTAGCGGAGTATATCTGCGTTTATACTCCTCGTAGACGTGATATATCCTATACATATTGCCCCAACCACAGGGCAATATGAGCGTACTCAAGGCTCTACGGCATATATTGCCCTGCCGGTACCTTTGTTCCACCCACGCAAAGGGCTACAAATATTGCATGCAAGACTCACAATTAAATGTATAGCTATGACATTTCATAGCAAGTAATAAATCGCTGCTTTGCTCAACAAAAAGTTAGGGTTGTTTTCACCAAGCTTAGACTATAGTAGGCATAATCTTTGAAATCCCATTGGATAGGTCATGAGTCTCAGATCTAAATCCCATATATCCATGCATGCATGGGGTTTACGTATATAAATCCCATTCCATGCGAGATGGACATATTTTGGTAACATTACAGTAGTAATGGGTCGGTATATAGTCTAAATAACTTAGATGCCTCGACCAATGGGATCTACGTGATTTAGAAACCCTCAATCCTGGTGTCTACGTTAAACCTATATTTGGTTACCTCAGTTATAGTTCAAGGGTATAACCATGCACATTTTCCACCGTGCAGGCTTGAACATATAAAGGCACAGCCAGACAGCTATAACCTGTATATAGCATACAGTTCCAGTTAGGAAGCCAGTCATGCATGCTATTCCTGTAAAATATGTATTATTGTAGGAATAAGTAGCTATTAGTAAACAATATTCCTGTGACTGGCTTCCTAATGGAACTTGCTTTAAATGTGGCATGTGGTGAGTGAACCATCTGGGATCTGATGCCCACATATACACAACAGACATGTTTCCTGTAATTCCTGTATTAGTTACAGCTATAACCTGTATAGCATACAGTTCCAGTTAGGAAGCCAGTCATGCTATTCCTGTAAAATATGTATTATTGTAGGAATAAGTAGCTATTAGTAAACAATATTCCTGTGACTGGCTTCCTAATGGAACTTGCTTTAAATGTGGCATGTGCATGGTGAGTGAACCATCTGGAATCTGATGCCCACATATACACAACAGACATGTTTCCTGTATTTCCTGTATTAGTTACAGCTATATAACCTGTATATAGCATACAGCTCCAGTTAGGAAGCCAGTCATGCTATTCCTGTAAAATATGTATTATTGTAGGAATAAGTAGCTATTAGTAAACAATATTCCTGTGACTGGCTTCCTAATGGAACTTGCTTTAAATGTGGCATGTGCATGGTGAGTGAACCATCTGGGATCTGATGCCCACATATTATACACAACAGACATGTTTCCTGTAACTCCAGGTGTATTAATTACAGGAATAACATGTTTCTGTAAATATGCATTGTTGTAAAAAATAACATGATTCCTGTGACTGCATGGCTTCATAACTGGAACTCCTGTAATAATGTATAACATTGTGGTGTGTGAGCCACCTGGGATCTGATGCCAACATACACAACAGTTGTAGGGAAAGCAAAGTGGTTGCCTTTGTTGAGGGAACCTATAACCACTGTGTTATTTCTGCAACAACGTATCAGGTGACCCACTTTCCTGCAACTATAGCAACCGTACATGTACTGCCTATAATTCCTATACCATTCCTACATAGCCTCGGCTAGTCCTACATACTCAGACGTCCAACTAACTACATGTAATAACCGAGAGATATTTGAAAGATGCATTGATCAAATCGAATAATACAGCAATAATGCTTCCTTATTATTATGCTAAACACAAGGACTAGGAAATGAGTATATAGGAATTTAAAATGCACTCTGTCTCAGTTTGTAAAAAAGTGAATCAAAGTGATTAATCATAATTATACCTGGGTATACTAGTAACAGTATTCTATAAGAAAGCAATTTCCTCCAAACTATTGGTACCACAAATTATTGTCAATGAGCTACTTCCACTATGGTTCAAGTTCAGGGGTATCAGTCTCCTGAATCCAATATGAGTTAACTTAATGCAACTTATGTAATGTCCTGACTCGACTCCTGACTTCTGAGTTCATAGAGTTACCATACCACATACTTTCTGCAGTGAGAAAATCGTCTATCATTTTGTGATAGCAGCCGCTGCAGCTGAAGCCTCATGTTTGCTGTAGTGCATGCAACAAAGACTCATGGCATGTATTAAACAACAATTAGTGGTGTAAATCACATACTTGATTAGTAGCAGTACATTTACCTCAGACTATTGTCAAGAGTGCGATTATTTCCATATTTGCACACTTTTTGTGATCATAATTAACATGGAATCATATTGGCTTGTAGTGCAATCCAGGCCACGTGATCAGAGCGGTATCCACCTCTTGCGCATGCGCGAACGTGCTGGAATTTGATTGGTTGGTACTGTTACCGCACCGTAGAAGGCATACACCCTCTGTAAGCGCGTGTATAAAAGAGAGATACATTTCTTCATTTCTCACAATTCAAACGTGCCTGTTTATAAGCCTGCGCAGTAACCTATTCTGCGAAATGGCAGCAAGCGATGTTTCACGTTCTGGACGAACAGCTGCAGAAAACATCAAGTTTCATATTGCCGCTGAGAGGTCTGAATTGAGCAGCACATTGCCTGCCTTCATCATCAACAAACCTCAGAGTGTGCATGCAGACGTCATCGGCTTGAGTGAAGGAGAGCTGATTTCCAGCAATGCGGCTCTTGCTGTAACCCTCGCGCCGAAGCGGGATGCACTTCAGCAAAAAGTCGATCATGTTAATCTCGCTATTGGACTGACGAACTTCAAGAACTGGGGAGAAACAATGCAAAACCTCCTTCTGTATGCGAAACCAACCGAGGTGACGCAGGTCAAAGCGCTTGTGGCAGCTGCTAATGAACTGGATATCAAGGTGGGTGAAAACAATTAGGCTGATGAGGATCTATGCATGTAGTTGTGGCATGTGGCAGTTTTTGCAGCGCGGAGGCTCAGAGTGCAAGTAAAGCGCCGTACTAGAATTTATATAGGTGGGAAAAATTTTGCTAGGAAATATTTCGCCAAATACAGTTGCGAAGTTGTTTTTTTTTCGGACTTATTTTCGCGCATGCCTACAGTACGCCTCCGAGTTCATTTGACGCGCAGTTAAGCTCGAGTAACGGGATAGATCTCCAGAAATTGAGAGATTTCCGCCATACTGCAAGTTCTACCACGTCACAGTGAGCTCACTGACCTCGCAGGCCATATAATCTCGCATAGTCATGGAAGTATTAAACTTTGCTAGCTACTGGCGAATCGACAATATATTAAGACAACAAGTTCGCTTTTAGAAGAGCCGCAGATGCGGCATTCATTAGCGGAAAACTTTTCCCGCGGGTTGTTAATTTTTGCCATGCACTTGTATACAACTTACAATTGGGACACTGACGAATGGCGAAATTGTGGGTAGCTATATCATACTTACCTTGGGGGAAATCCTTCGAATATCAGAGGTAGCTCGTAATTACTATGACTGTATATATGGAAGAGGACGAGGAGTATGCTGCAGCTATACAGTATCAGTACCGGTATGTAATTATAGACCAACCCATTCTAAATGTTATGAATGCGCTAGCCGAAGTAGCTGTAGAAATAAATAGGTTGTTATAACTTCTGAGTAGTTACTGCAGTAACTGTGCAGTTGCAGGGTACAATAACTTAAGGTAATATACTATGGTATGGCTAGAATGAGTCTCCCTTAATTATTGTTGGTGTAGCTACAATGTACATGCAAAGAAAAGTCATGCACCCTCACTTATTATAATCCCAGATGTTCACTCACCACATAATAACAAGTGGTTAGCTTCCCTTCTTAGCTACATGGAAACTATATGTTATAATAGATCATATTTCCCCCAGGCAGGCACATGCACTATTCTTTTTAATTTTCCCATTATTCTAATCCCCAATTCTTTTATTTTGCCCTATTATTTTTTTCCATTGTTCTTATTTTTACCCTATCATTCTTTTCCTTTATCACGAGCCATATGCAGCAGACGGAATTTAGGATGTGTTTCTACCTTTTAGTACAAGTCATATAGTGGGTTTCTCTGCTTCACTACACTTGGCTTTGGAATTATTGATGGAATTCACAGCCACTTATATTCCCACCACTTTACTTCAGACTAATTACGAGTCCTTTGACCTAGGGAAGGCCTTACAGACAGGTCTTATCAAAACAATCACCTATTTATTCTCGCTTCTATGTATACACCTATTATTCCTAAAGAAATTCCCGAATAATGTGCGAAACAGTTAGCCCTCAGTGGAGCTGTTACTAATTTATAGTGCGTTTATGAATTCAATGACTTCTATTCCTGAATAGATGGGAATGGGCGGGGCCTACCACACGTGGTCGCCGACCTACCCAGATGCTGGAGGGTTACTCATCAACACCTGTGACCTTAAACTTGAAAAGCCTGAAACAAGTGATGGCAACCGCCGAATTGATTATGACAGTATGTATACTGCTATTAAAGTAATAGTCGTTTAATTAGTGTTGTTTTAGTTAACTAAAACTAAAAACAAAAAGTATTTCAATTAAAAATTTTCACCAAAATCAATGCAATTAGCTACATGACATTGTATAATAGTGTTAGTAACCCTTTTTTAATTTCAGTTCCCCAACTGAAACTTAACTTTCATACTGTAATAGCCTTTTTACTAAACTAAATCTAATCATGTGAAGCCATACTAAAACAACACTGATTTTAACGGACTGTCATAAGATGGTCTGTACATTATATTTGCACATTCCCTATAGTCTTCAACAAGTTGTACAGTGGAACCCCTCTACTGGGGACACCTGTATAGTATAGAGAGGTGTCCTCATTTCAGGGGTAAATTTACAGCATATTTGAGATGTAGCAAAATGTCCTTAATACATTATCATAGGCATCCTTATTTCAGGGGTGTCCTATTAAGAGGGGTTCCGCTGTTACGGTATTATGCTTCATGTTCATTTGATGCAGAGGACAATAAGAGGGTCACTATTTCACCTGGTGTTACTGTTGGAGAGCTCATGAGTTTTTTTCTGAACCACGAAATCTGCTTTGAGTCTAATGTCATCTTACCAACCGTCACTTATGGTGGGACATTCAGTGGAGGGTGTCATGTACGTGCATTTAGTGTAAAAGTTTGATTAGAAGTGCAGCAACTGCATGTACCTATAGTATGGCTTTATATAGCGATGGCCCGTTTAGGAAACTCGATGCTTGTGAAATGTATCATTTGGGTGCGGTGCAGGTAGAAAATAGCAACATTTCTACAAATGTGAATTAAAAAGGCTTTTCACAAAGACTGAGGGCTCAACAAAGGGCATTATTAAAGTAGCAGCTTGCAATAAACTGTAATTGCAACAAACCTCGGTAATGACAAAATCCCTCATTTAGAACATAATTCAAACACACATTCGGTTGAGTATCAGCTAGCTTATCACACTTCTAGGCATTTTGTATTCCTTCTACACATGCTATATACCTTGACAAGGCCCTCTGATGAGTCTTCATGAAGCCTCCGTGAAAACTAAAAACTCCTTTTTTACCATTCAGCCGACTTTCAAATGACAATGTCACGGTAGTGCACGTGATATAAGGTTTCTAAAAATCTATTCTTGCACATACGTAGGGCACCGGAAAAGACCAGGAGAGCATATCTGACTGGATTGTATCGATGAAGGTGGTTGATGGAGAAGGGGAGCTCCGGCAGCTACCTCCTGAATCACTTCCCCCCGGAGTAACAATGAATTCTGATCAAATCCTGAAAGCGGCCCAAGTCGATTTGGGTCTGTTTGGTGTCGCAGTCGAGTACACGGTAACGGTGAAACCAATGTCCAATTGCCGAGTGCAGAACATCTTTGACCAGACCCTGCAGGTAATAATTATTTTAATTTAATTAACCCTTTATCAACCATAAGAAACAGCTTAAATAAGCAGAAAAGCCTGTACAAAGTGTTAACGCCTAGTATTAAACCCCCCATATAAATTCATATGGGCTTATGGGAGCTCATGACGCAGATATGCGTCATTGGTTGGTAAAGAGTTAAATAAAAAAGCTCTCAGGTTATTTCCCGAGTACAATAATCATTGCCTATATGGCTCAGAATCTTTGTCGTTGTTGTAAATGTACATGCATATTTTTTTTGCCTTGGAGTGAAGCCACGTTTGTAATGGAGCGAATAGGACATTCTTGCCTAACAATGTGCACGTGATATGTACAAGTCATAACAGTATGTTGTATACATGTAGGCTAAGCTATTCGGTCTTATATATTTATGCTGTGTACACCTGCATAATATGTGACTAAATAAGCCCTGTATTTTGTGAAATTTGGGCCGGAAATGCTGGTGGAGCACGTACCAGTGTACACTGTCGTCCATGTACAAATCCATTGCAGCAGTGGCTGCTCTTTTGAAAAATGTTTCAAACTGAGTCGTTTCTTTATTTGTAATTTCTCCAGCATCATGGCTCATAGCTTCTTTTTTTCTTGCCATAACTATAGCTGGCTCAATAATTCAGCTATCCCCTGTGTACGTGTTAGGCCTTGTCCACACTGGGGGGGTTAAAAAAGCACTGTATGCCCCTGCAAAAAATAATCATACTTTTGTCTTGCACTACATGCATCTTCAAACTACACGAGGCATATAGTGCGCTTATGGCAGTATCAGTAAAAAGTTTAATTCTCTGTTTCAATGCAGGATGTCGTTTCACCACCACCTTGTCCACCACCTTGTCCAGGGACACCCGTTCCAGTAAGTTATACATGTACTTTGATGTACTGTGTCGTGCAAATTAGGGTTCTCAAACAGTTTTGGTTGTTGTCAAGAGTAAGTTTTATGATGCTACCTATCTTGAACAGACAGAAAGTCTGGCCGCCCTCCTGAAGAAGTACTGGTCTGTGGAGATCTTCTGGTTTCCATTCAATAGTCTTCTTGACTGGGTGGGCAAAATGGTGCCTACGGAATCTGGCCGGCAGCTCAACGTTGCTGCATTTCCTGAGCCACCTGCTGCTGATACTAAACTAGTAAGAAATTATGCACAGAGTGCATGAGCCACCAGGCGGGGAAGCATATAGTGTTGTTTTGGTACTCCATTCTAAAAGCATACTGTCTTATACTACAAGAGCACATAAAATAGTGCTGGAAAATTATTATGTATGTGCTCTTGTAGTATAACATGATAATGGAATATACCATGACAACTCGAAATTTTCTTAGCGTCAGCACACTCTATAATGTATATATTGACAGAAGCATACATAATTGGAGTCTCAACTCCTATGCATGCATTCAGCTCAGTATACTGCCTTTGGTGGCACATGGACCCCTAATACTGTACACAGTGCTGTATTATTATGGTTTTGCAAGTTAAGTCTCCCTAACAAATGATCAAACTTTCATATAATAGCGAGAGGAAGCTGGACTGAGCCCCAGTAACATACTGACCTGGCTTTGGTCTCCTTGGAACGACAAGCTTTGGATTCGGGGTATCGATATCGATAGAATTGGAACAACAAAAGTAACTCTCGAGTAAGGCACTTCTATTGTATTCTCATGCCATCTTTGAATTAATTAAGTGGGTGTAACTGAAAGACCCCCCCCCCAGTTAGTATCAACAAGACTTGGTTTAATCCAATCCGAGAATACTACCACCCTTATCACTATAAATTAATTGAAGGGCTGAGAACCAGAGTGGTCTAACCCAATTAAAGAAACTTCCTCCTCCCAAACTTGAGACAAAAAATATTATGTGAATACCTGATCTGAGTAGCTATGGGGGTAGGAGTTAGACCACAAAGTGGTGATTTGTTACTCCTACATTGTATGATATTTGGCATTCCATATAAATTATGTACAAATTGTGAGTCTTTAATCTAGCCACATGGGACTAAACATAGAAACTGGAGTGAGGTTCCTGGAACCTTCTCCAGTTACTATGTTGAGTCCCTTGATAGCAGATGAAAGACTCACAAAAATGTACTACATGTCAAGTGACACCACTTCGAGGTCTAACTCCTACCTACATACAGCAATGAAAGATTTCACATTTTTTGTCATACACTCATACACTTTAAAGTACAATTATGCACTTTCAGTAGCTACTTCATTTGAGTTGGCCCACTATGGCTCTCAGCCCTTCAATTGACATTGAATTCTGCTTTGTGATGATTTTCTCATTCATTGCAGCCCTGGAGTGCCTTTCTGGAGCAAGGTGATGGATGTTGCCATGGGAACAGTGGGCAAGCGCTTTCTCACTCCCCTGATTCAAAATTTCCCTGGAGTCACTCCGTTCACCCTCCTGGGTGCGTTTCAGCAATTGAAATTCCAGTATGGCACCATGCAAGGTGATGAAGTGGTGCGCACTCCATGGGCTATCCACTATCGCGATGCCATCGATCTCATGCCGGTCTACGACGTCGAATTTGCCTTCCCTATTGACATCGATAATCCAGAAGTTCTTGTGCAAGCAATCTGGGAAGTGGTCAAAGTTACTGCGCGGTATGCCAGATTCGGTTAGTGTGTGTGTAGTAGGAATCACACTTTCAGCTGTCCCATGCACGTACACTCAAGGAATAAAGCCTGAAGTGGGCATGTGTGTAAAGTACAGGCAAGAAATCTATCCCATGTAGTTATGTGATTAATCACTTTGAAATATCACTAGTTAAAAATTCATGCATTAGTGTAACGGTAGGACCCTGAGTATGGGTAATACAAGAAAAAAGTGCATGGTGTGTAGTTTGATTGGATTAATACAGTGTTAGATTTCCCAAAGGTACACACATGTGCGATGATGTGGTTTCTCAAAGAGGACATTATGGTACATACTATGTGTCCATGTTGCACTGTATATATCTGTAGCGTAGTGACACAGTGAATGTAATATTCTCACTTCTTTTGCTCAGGCAAGTATCCATCTGAAACAAACCGCGATGAAAAAATCAGCTTCCCCCTCACGCTGGCAATGGAGATACGAGTGCTGAAAAACAGCGACACCCTCCTCTGTCCGGCCAGTATCACCGAAGCTGGCAAGAATCACGTCGCCTACATTGAAGTCCTGAGCATATCTGGCACCCCCGGGTACGAGGAATACTTCACAGAAGTCGCCACGGCATGGAAGGAGCTGGGCGGGGTCCCTCACTGGCAGAAGCAGTGGACCTTTCTAAAGGACACGACCAATATATTCAAGTACGTCCGTGAAAAGTACGGCCAAAATATTACAACGTTCATGGACGTCCACGACCAGCTACAGCTCGACCCCAAAGGCCTCTTCATGAACAATACCATGGCACAAGTCTTTTGTCCTCCATGAGGTGATGAGGTGATACCGCCTCAACAAATTGCCCACTGAATAACTGATTCTTGCAATGCGCATTTACTATAGTGTTATGGACCCATATTGGGTGTACGTACTGTACTGATTCTTGCAACATGGATTTAAATAGAGCATTGTGTACTAGATAGCGTAGTGCTTTGACTGTTTTAAAGTAGTAATTTGTACATTACAACCTTGAGTTTGTTTTTTTTTTTGCTATTATTTTAACTATACGACTATACGAAACAAATTTAAATACATGTATGCTGTATTTTGGTTAATAATTGCACACTTGAGCAACTTAAAAAGATGTTCTTGCAAATGCATGCATGTGGGCTAGCTTTAATTTGAGTGGTTGTATGGCTACACCTCTTGGACTGCAGATGTGAATCCTCTGATAAAGGTTAAACAAAACAAGAATGTTCCCTACCTTCATGCAAGGGGGGTAGGGAACTTAAAATTATGTACTCTAAGCTATTCTGTAACAGCAGTGCACGGCCTTCTATAAAATTTTTACAAGGTACTGAGCTTGATTTCCCACTTAGACGACGTTCAGTTTAATAACGGGGCATATATACATCACATTCTTCATTTCAGCTGTTAGCAGCTCTCGTATGTTGCTAAAATATTAATAAATATAGGTATTAAGTGCATGTGCGAGCTCTTCCAGAAAGTGATTAGACGTATAGATATAGTGTACTGAGCCCCATTGTGCCTTAATTCGCAGTGTGACTGGAAGTGTTTATGGAAAAGGTCCTCAATTGTATAACATTATAAAAGATACGAGATTTGGTTGCTGTTGTTGAAGAGGTGAGTAATACCTAATTCCCTCTCATGCATAAAAGCCCAGAGTTACATTAGATTCATGAAAAGCATATCAACTGCAAAATGTATAACTATATATGCAGAGAAGTGTCTGCATGGGTCGGGGGAGCATGCATGAGTGCGCTGAGTCACAACAGAGTATGAGGTATAAGAACTCTATATAGTGAAAACCAGGCAACTACATATTAAGCACACTACATGCAATCTAACTGCATAATAGACTACATAAAAAAAATGTGAGACAACTCTGCATGATTGGCACCGCAGACTGAATGACTGAACACTGAAAAAGCACTGCAAACTCATCACTCTACAATAATCAGTACTGTGACAGTAAAAACTCAAACTATTAGTCCCCCCCCCCCCCCAAAGTGCACAAAAAATCCTATTTGTACCGGTAGCAACATGTCTATACAACATAAGTCACACACAAAATGCCGGAAAATAATAACAAACCAGTCCAATTGGCAGTTCGAGCTGTCACGCTGCAACTGAAATGTTAAATGGGCAAGTCTAACTTCTTCAATTCCTTCTGCAAGATGCGCTCAAGTACAGCGAGAAACTCTTTCTTAAATAAATCTGCAATAATGGTGGAGATAGCCCCAGTAAACTTGCCTGCGATCCATCCTAGTTCCCCAAGACCATCGACCTTGACGGAAATGTCGGGATCAGCGGCGTTCAGGCTGTCCAGGTCAACCTTTGCCTTCCCGGTTTCATCCCTTTCCAAAGTCATCACCACACGTATATTGATGTCGCCGACTGTGAAGGTTATCTCAGGCCCTACATGAACGGGACCGAGCCAAGCTTTAGCACCAGCGCTTCCTTGTACATCTCCTTCAACCCCGATGTTGGCTGTCACTGTCAATTCGTCTATAGTTACAGGACCGGTGCGCTTTAAATGGGATAGTCCATGGAGTACTGGAGCGTCAGCTTCAGCGCCACCCGAGACACCCAACTCCTCGAACGTGATCTTCGGACTTTCGGAGCTCTTCAGTGGGTCGAGTCCTTCCTTGACGATCAGCTTCTCGAGGGTTGGGAGAAAGAAGTCAAAAACTTCGTCCAAGTTTCCTACAGTCCTGGGAGCTGTCTCATCCTCAGGCTCCGTCTGAGTCGTCTCGTCCACGATCGGCCGTCCGCGTCGACGTAGAAATCCACAACAACCGCAACACGTGTCCATAGCTACTTACAAGCTCAGTACAGTTTAATAGCTGAGTCTATTTTATAGCTAGTCAATAGCCTGTCTCTATCGGAGTAGCTAGCTAGCTATATACATCAGAAGAGTCTGTGTCGGCTAGTCTCGCAAGCCAGCCTGTTTAGCTACGTTCCGCTGCACTGATCGCTTAGGCTCGCAAGACTTGAGTATGGCTAAATCACATGTGCGTTGTGCAACAGTAGCTAGCAGTTACGTCATATTAATTTTGTTAAAAACTAAGACTTATTATAGCGACGAATGCTATCGTTAACCTTCTGTTTAGAACTTGTCGAAGCCCCTAAATCGCCCGATATAGTGTTACTATGTGTGCCTGGTAAAGCACAGAGCGGTTTTATTCTGATTATTAAGGATTATTAGGGTCGCCATTTTAATAAGTTTACTGCAGTGGACACGCCCATAATTTCGGGATATTCGTATCCGGATACGCGATAGCGAATCGAAGCATTTAATAATAATAATAATAATAATAATAAGGATTGTACAACACAATGGACAAGAGAAATGGTGGCAGGAATGTAGATGAACAGGCGTGAGTGTACAGTGTTGAAGGCTTAACACCAAGTGCTGGCGCAGCCCAGAAGTTAAGTACAAACTAAATTATATTAATTAAGGCTAAGAGTTTGTGGTGATTGAGTAACACATTGAACATGGGCATACAGAGTGGTAAGTACATACATTTGTTGAGTCGAAATGGTGAATGAAATGGCTCCATAGACGATCATAAATGTGATATTTAATGGTGACAAGCGAGAGAGATAAATCCAGGTTTGGCATAGAGTTCCAAAGTCTTACAAAGTCTGAAGTAAAAGTGACGAGTAGTGGATGTGCGGTGATACTTGTGACGTAGTTTTTTGGCACTGGCAGAACGGGTAGACGATGAAACGAACGAGACATAGTCCAGAATGTTGAAATTGTCTGAAGGATACTTTTAGTGATTTCACAAAAAAGGTTATGTCTTGTAATTCAAGCCAATACATTAGTGGCAGTAGATTGAGGGGCACGAGACGAGATTTGTAGTCTGAAGTATAGTCTTGAAGGATGTATTTGGTGGATCTCCGCTGGATTTGTTCTAGAGAGAGAATGTCTTTGGCCAAGTGGGGTCTCCACAATTGGGAACAGTATACCAAATGAGAGCGGACAAGAGATAAATAGAGCTGTTTTCGTAGACTAGTTGATGAAGATGGAGACACTGAACGTCGGATGAGGTGAAGGGAACGGTATGCCTTGGAGCACATAGCGCTGATGTGGTTTGACCACGATAATTTGCTGTCCACTAGAATACCTAGGTCACGATGTTGGTTTGAGAATTTTGTTGGTATACCGTTTATAGAATAAAGTGTGGTGATTTAAACAGAAGTAATCAAGCACTCCGACGGCATTTGACATAGCTAATGAACCAGTTTCATGGATGCAAAACTGGATCAGGAACCAATGTATTAAAAATAAATTGAGCAACCTCTGAAGATGTTCCTGTTTAGGTTCATTGGTTTACTTCTTGGACCGGTGTCGGAGTGTAAAATGTCCCCCCCCCCCCCCCCCCCCCCCCCCCCCGGACTTTCAGCCTAGTGTAAAGTGTTCCCCTGGACATTTTACACTAGTGTAAGATGTCCCCTTCAGTGTACATAGTCCCCCCTCTCGAACCAGCAGCAAACTTGCAGATATACATGTATTGTACCAAGATCTAGAGCGCTAATGACCCGTGGTAGTCGATCATTTTCACTAGTGTAAATGTCCGGGGAGACAACTTTAGGGGGGGGGGGGGGGGGGGGGGGGGACATCTTGTACTACAACACCGAAACACTTCTTATAACCTTCGTATATTTTGGAAGGCACACAAGTTTAAGCTGACTAATTGTACGTATTCTGATATGTACACTCCATAATGGAAACTAGGAACTTGAACTATTTTGTTCATAATTGATCTTGGTGAAAAATAGTTGAAGTTTAGCTCCTACTCCTACTACTTATTCTTTTCTTTTGGGTGAACACTTTTAATTAATTAATCAATCCCTTGGCATAAACGTTGATAGAAATGGATAATCATATGTCCTTTCCCCCACGTACCCTTTAAAATTTTATCTTCAGCAAAAATAGTTTGAGATGCACCATGATGAACACAATTGACACAAGGTAGTGCAGAGGAGGCATGTCAGAGCTCAAATTGCGCATTTACATCATAGCTACGTATTACCAACATGAGCGCACAAGTCTCGCTACTTTCACCGGCTGAGATTCATGATCAACTGCTCAAAAGGACTTCTGCTTTTCGAAGACGAATATCATGCAACTGTGTGACGGGGCTGAACGTCAAGGGTATATAGTGGTGAGCCACTCAACAGAAGTACGGTGCGTAGATGCCTTGATTGAATGAAAATAAAAAGTACTGCTTTTAATACACATTAATTGGATAGCGTCTCGAAAAGAAAATGCACAATGCACAAAACCTTCTCTTCCAGAAAAATCACTTGATATACCTGTCGCTCATGTGATTAGTTAGACTCTTGCACGTGACATTGACATACCTCCTCTGCTGGTAAAGAATAATATAGTGCATGCTATTTATAATTAACGTCCTCATGTTGTGGATGTTGATTCCTCTTCTTCACTCTGCTCCCAAGGTTCCAATCTCTAAAAGAGGGTGCAAGTTTCTAATCCAATGATACAGTGGAACCCCTCTTGAAGGACACCCTCGAAATAAGGGCATCTCTGTATTAAGGAGACTTTGCTATGTTCCAAGTACACCTTCTTAACAGAAATTTACCCCAGAAAATGAGGACACCTCTCTTTACAGGACACTTTACCAGGTCCCCCAAGTGTCCACACTAGAGGGGTTCCATGCACTGTACTGAGTTGATGGAAGTTCCATTGTGGCATAAGAGTATGATATTGCAGTGTATTGCATACTTCTATACTGCTGTCAGATGCATGCATGCAATGCCATGGCATAGGAGTATGATATTGCAGTGTATAATGCATGCAATGCCATGCAGTGGCATCAACTAGTCTTACATATATATATATTTTACATGTGCCAGGTGTAATTCATGAATGAAGTCTTCCTAGAAGTTGACAGTAACTGTCTTTAGGACAAAAGGTAGAGTTAGTACAAAAATAGCTGGAGCTTGTTTGACATTCGTTGGGTAACATGCATGCATCCTTCAATAAACAATATTAATCATATGGGCACGCCCACTCTTGAATCCCCACTGGCATGGAAAACCCGGCCCCTCAGAAATCATTGGAGACCAGAGTAGAACTGGGCCTCAACATTGCACTTCCACCATTGACCATTAGTAGCCGACAGCTGCTAGCAAGCTCACCAAGTACAGTACGCTGGTATAGCATCAGGCACGTACATGTTTGAACATATTAATGCATACCATTTAAGGAAAAGGAATAACTGAACATTAGCTCAGGTGATATAGCCCACATGTTGCAATCAATGACCTTGATGTGCTTAATAACAAACCAAACAACTGTATCTACATGTATATTGATAGAGTATCTCGTGATTAGTATCTATATTGACGTATGTTTGGAATATCCATTGTACATGATTAGAATGACTTACGTTAGATTCCAAGTACAGAACCTTCAGCAGGTACATAACATAGTCGCGATTTTGGCTCCTTCTGGGACATCTAAGCAAAACAAAGAAAGTGTCCTAGTTTATATCATTTCATGATCACTGGCCTACGTAATCATAAATTCAGTCCCAAGCACTCCCTAAATGATCATTTTTGTTTTCTCTTATTTTGTACTGTGGCATAGTCTGCATCTCCTGGAACAGTACCACACAAGCATGCATGTACAATGTCATGCAGGGTTTGTAAGCATGTTATGAATCATGCATACAAGCATATCATGTTAAGGGCCTAATTACATATAGCTATGCCATTTCTAGCTAACAATTGGAACATTGCACAAGTCTCTAAAGCTCTATCTGTGTATCCTTTGTGTCTGGAAGCTGCCTATGACTAGTCTCGCGGGCCAGACCAACTTTTCGCCGAGGGAAAAGTATAGTCTGGTCACCCGCTTATCACGTTTTTGTGCATGGTATTTACAATTATTTGTATGTCACGTAGTTTGAATGCTAATTGGTGACGTCACAGGCGAACACGAACCGGTCTTACACGGCTTGCTCTCGTTCTTTTCGAAGCCTGGTAGAGGCCAGTTTCAGACAACCAGCCCGAATCGCTCAGTTAACAGCGAAGTCTGCAGCTAGCTAGGGCGCTACCGGGAACGAATTGTCGTTGTACGTGACGTCACGCGTTTAATTGCAAAAGAACAATGCACCAGCATTCCGGCGCACTTGCACCAAAATGGAATAAGCGGATGGCCAGACTTACTTTTCCCACGGAGGTGGCGAAAAGTTAGTCTGGCCCGCGAGACTAGCCTATGACTGTGTACAGTCTGCCAGATACTGTATACAAGCTGCCAGATACTGTGTACAGTCTGCCAGATACTGTATACAAGCTGTCTATCTTTGTGTGAAAATCAGAACTCTCAGCTAAGTCACTTATCTTGTTCCCAGGCTCCACTGCATGCCTTTTCTCTTCTTGTAGAAATATGAACTTAATTGTGTTTTTTATTGCATGCTGAATATATCAGGAAGCTACCAGCAGTTTAACTACTACTTATAACCTGTATACAAAAACAGTATTTTATACATTCGCAATAAAAGAACGAAGTAATTAGAAGGTTGGAAACACTGCAATGATATACCTACCGTTTTCCCACGAGCTGAATGGTGTCAGTGCTGGGATCATACCGCTGTCCTGCCAGCTCGATCATCTTACTCCTGGCACGAGGCGTGAGGGTCAAATCTCTCAGATTAAACTGTAGCCAAATGAAGCATACGATACCAATAGAACCACTACACACTTTTTATGCAAGTTACCCAATGTAAATTTATGCAAGGCTTACAGCAGAGCTTATAGAGTTTCTACAGTGCACAACCAACTGAGCTTACAGTATAAGTGCTGGCTCTAACATTTCATAATTCACTTCAAGTTGACAGCTATGTATAAGTCAAAGGAACTACTCAGGCTCTCTCTCTTTCTCTGCCCCGCCCACACCGGAAGCAGAGGTACGTATGAAGGAGCAAGAGAAGAATGGAAAGAGCCTGGCTCGAATTGAACATGTGCCTGGTCAATAACCAAGTTGCTACCCAGATGAAAGAGAATGGTAGTAGTGGCTAGTAGCTATAACTTGTGAAAACATGGCTGCCTACTACTCAGTTTTTTCGCACTGTGTGAAGAAAAATGCCGTAGAATGCAAGCTGGCTGCCTACCACTTGTTGCCATTGTAGGCAACACACAAAAAAAGCTAAATTTATCTGCTGTAGCTAAATTTGGCTCAAATGATACGGGCACTGTCCACTGCCTGTAACGAATGCTTCTGCAGATGCCTCTGGAGAAAGAAATTGGACACTAGTAGACTACAACTACATAGCTCGTAAAATGTGATGGAAATTGGCCAATCTGCTAATCAAAACCCAAAGATTGGCGTAGAACTTGAAGACATGTAACCATCAGCTATTGTTTGAAGCAAACTGAGCAAAACTGAGCAACTGACCTTCAGTGTCACCTTCGTGGCTCCGGGATGCCTGACTGAGTGTCCAGGAAACACGTAGTTCCTGGTCTCAATCCTCAAGGGGAGGAAGGGCAGTCTCTCAGGCCAGGAATTGCACAGTGCTATGGGTTGATGGACAGACAGCAGTTGCTAGTATAGGCCCTGGCTTCCCCCAAACCTTATACCCAGGTCACATACCCAGGTCTCCCCCAAACCTCATACCCAGGCTGCATACCCAGGTCTCTCCCCACCCTCATTCCCAGGCCTCCTCTAGCCTCATTCCCAAGCCTCCCCTAGTCACATACCCTCATACCCAAATCTTTCCAAACATCATACCAAGGTCTTGCCAGGCCTCATACCAAGGTCTCTCCTAACCTCATACCCATGACTCCCCTAGCCTCATACCCATGACTCCCCTAGCCTCATACCCATGCAGGTCTTTTATTTAGCCTAGCCTCACACCAAGGTCTCTTCTAACCTCATGCACACCATTACTCCCCTAGCCTCATACACAGGTTTTCAAAACCCTGATTTATATCTCGTGATCTGAACAGTGGCTGGTTGTATATGCATGAGATGGAACTTTGACTGTAGTCTCGTGCCCAGCCCCACTTCAGAAAGGTGGGTCTAGCTCCCCGTGTATTCAAAGTTGGGTTAGCATAACATCACCAAACGGCTGTCACAGCTGCAGTGTCCACGTGGCCACTAGTATGGATATCCGGATACTGCAACCGTTTAGTGATGTAATACTACAATCAACCAATCACATTGCCGGTCCAGATCTGGGACCGCTGACGTAATGCTGCCCCAACTTTGAATATACAGGGTGCCAGACCCACCTTTCTAACGTGGGGCTGGGCACGAGACTACGTTGACTGATGATACGCTTGCCCTTGTAGGAGAAGGACTGCGGTTCACTGCAGGGATACTCACGTTTGAGGGCCTCACAGTGCTTGAGGATGGCCGGGGGCGTCAGGTGAAAGAAGTTGGGAATCTGAGGAGATGGAACAAGATGATCAACTAGACGCAAGATTCACTTGAGATAAGGAAAGGAATTACCGTTTAGCGCTTAAATTTGGCGGGTCTAGAAATTTGTGAAATTTAAGACCCGCGAAATTTAAGCACTATACGGTATGCCCGGGATAGAACATAATATAGTACTCTTCAAGTAACAAGTGATGACTGCTGCAGATGCATGTATACGTGTATTGTATACACACATACACACATCTGCATGTGGCGCAGGCGTGGGACTCAGTTGCAAGTACCAGGCGTACACTCTCCTCACAATCTATTTAGTGGCAGTACTTTACGTTACGTTATGTTCACAGAGTTCAAAGATCGATAATAATCACACGTGCGCTTATACCAGTGGGCATATACACAGAAACCACTTGCGAGCATACACTCTACACCCTCCCTTCAATTTTACCCTTCCAATGTACATGGCAATACGGTACATGCATGACATGTGTGATTATTATCAATCTTAGTTACAAAGTACGTATGTGCCAGATAGAAGTGGGTGAGACATCGTCAAGTACAGCCACATTTTCTAACTCAACTACATATTTTCTAACTCAACTACATATGTATGTTTACCAAGACAACTATCATCGGAGGACTTCATTTCTTCCAAGCCAGTGTGGACATTGTATTTACGAGAACAGCCCACGCTAGCTACGCTGTATACGGAGGAGGGTGTACACCAGATACTGCACTGTGTGTCCACTGAAATGGAGAGGGGAGATATTGCACACCTTCATGAGCTCCAAGTTCCCGATGGCAGGCGGGGGCACGATGCCGCTGTCACTCGCATTCTCCGCCCGACCTCTGTCCGGCCGACCCATCCTCAGCGGGATGGGGATGAGGTAAGGGTCGAAGGATTGGGCGACGTGGTACACTGAGGACCAGGGAGCATCTGGGTTCACTTCTCGGGGCTAGAGGAGAAGGGGGAGGGGGGAGGGAGGAGGGAGGGGAGGAAGGGGCAGACCACATGAAAAATAGCTGGAAATGAATTTGTTCTGTGTCGCAGGTATTGCTGTGGCAGGAAATTACAGCAACAACCATGTACACAAGAATGAAAGAATCTCATTTATGGCAGAATTAACAGCAATGTTCCCAGACCACTTGTATTCCCGTGTGGTCTGGGCATGAGACTAGGAGGAGAGAGTAGTATCTAATATGTGGTCTGGACACGAGACTAGGAGGAGAGAGTGGTATCTATTATGTGGTGTGGGCACGAGACTAGTAGGAGAGAGTAGTATCTAATGTGTGATCTGGGCATGATACTAGGAGGAGAGAGTAGTATCTAATATGTGGTCTGGGCACGAGACTAGTAGGAGAGAGTGGTTTCTAATGTGTGATCTGGGCACGATACTAGGAGGAGAGAGTGGTATCTAATGTGTGGTCTGGGCACGAGACTAGGAGGAGAGAGTGGTATCTAATGTGTGGTCTGGGCACGAGACTTGGAAGAGAGAGTGGTATCTAATATGTGGTCTGGGCACGAGACTAGGAGGAGAGAGTGGTATCTAATATGTGGTCTGGGCACGAGACTAGGAAGAGAGAGTAGTATCTAATGTGTGGTCTGGGCACGAGACTAGTAGGAGAGAGAGGTATCTAATGTGTGGTCTGGGCACGAGACTTGGAAGAGAGAGTGGTATCTAATATGTGGTCTGGGCACGAGACTAGGAGGAGAGAGTGGTATCTAATATGTGGTCTGGGTACGAGACTAGGAGGAGAGAGTGGTATCTAATGTGTGGTCTGGGCACGAGACTAGTAGGAGAGAGAGGTATCTAATGTGTGGTCTGGGCACGAGACTTGGAAGAGAGAGTGGTATCTAATGTGTGGTCTGGGCACGAGACTAGGAGGAGAGAGTGGTATCTAATATATATGCCTACACAACATCATTCCCTGGCTCCCAGTGACAAAAATTGAAGTTTTATGGGGGGGGGGGTTTAGCCTACTAGACTAAGAGTACTGAGCATAGATATTATACTGTTATCTATTGCTGGAGTGAGACCAAGATGATTCATGTTGATTAGAGTTCTTTTTCTACCAACCACGAATTGGCTTCACAGGGCATTTGATGATGAAATCTGTGAAGCCAATTCGTGGTTGGTAGAAAGAGAACTCCTATCAACATGAGAACCAACCGAGAACCGAGATCCTCTTATGAAATCCTGAAGACTACAAATATTTCCTGTTTAATTGGGGCGAGCGTGAGTGAGCCCCCCCTTAGTGCTGCGAATGGCAATTTTGTCTGTCCGTCCGTCCGTACAGATGCATGGTCCTTTATACCGCAAATACTTCAAATACCTAATTCAACGGCATGCCCTCGCTCACGCTCGCCCCACAATGCTCTGCATTCAGTAATATTACAAACGTATGTAGCATCAGGATAGAATCTGAGAATGTCCAATGGTTAACAACACAGCATCAGTAGCAAAGTACGCACCTTCCAAGGAACCCACGTGATGGACTGCTTCTTCCTCCTTCTGCCCTGAGGCCTCGGCCTACCAGGGACACCTCTCTTACCTGCTGGGAAATTTAGATAGTTACATGTACATATATACCTCTATAGCAGATATGACGTAATAATGATGTATATCTTTGTTTTGTTTTTTATTTGCCTAACTAATCAACTACAGCACTGAGGCTGGAAAATGGCCCGAGAGGATAGGAAATCACGCGGCAGGGGCAAAGGAATCTGTCTAGCTGGTTCGATTTTGGCCATACCACTTTTAGCGATAGTCAATAGCTTTTGCATGTAAATATCTATATATGGTTGCCTGCATTACTATACTAGTACTGGTGCGTCGCTGCTCCTTGTAGTGACAAAGCAGCTTCATATGAGCTGCTTCCTTATAACTAATACCGGCTTTCGGCACTAGACTTGTACCCAGGCACTCCTGCACATTTCCGGTGCATTCTATCAAAAAACACACCGGAAGTGTGCAGGAGTGCCTAGACCTACTTCTCCCGCCGAGATACTGCCAAGGTGGGTAGAAGTTGGGGTTAGCTAGCTAGTCTAGTGCACTGTTTTGAGTTAATAGAAGGTTACAAAACCAGAAGAAGCTGTACAGTGTGTTCGCATTTTTGGCGGACACCGAGATGGGACTGAATCCTCTCCCTCTCCCGTCTTAATAACAATAATTTCAGCACGTAGTTTTCAAATTGAAAGATTGCAGCAGCCTTTTACTTCAAAGCGGGCATTAAATAAAATCATCTGCCGACAATCGTCAACAGGCATGACTCCTGTACCTTGCTCTTTTTTGCTCAAGGAAGCTGAGCTGGAAAACGCTGCACAGGACTCCCAGCATCCTAGGGACGGGGCCAAACTCCGTCTCAGCACAGTTCGACAGGAGGCCATGGTGACTAACCTTTGACCTCACGTGGGACAGATGCGCGCGTCGGCTAACCTCCGGACGGAAATCTAAAACTCTGGCCGGCCGGCCGGCTACACGAGGATGACGTAACTTGAATTGCGTCATGGCATACTAAATATACATATATACAGCGCGCATGACCTCACGTCTATTAGTCTGCGCGTGGCAATCAGATGATCAATTCCGCCGAAAAATCGTCTGGCCCGCGAGACTACATAGATACTATGACGTAGTAATCAAGAAGTAAACAATACTCAATAGTCGCTGCTAGTCTCTAGAGCTTCAGAATCATGGCCGATCTGTCTGGTGACGCTACGGACGCCGGGCGCACGGTGCACTACGAAGTAGAGACCTCCCTTGGTCGCGGTATCGTGGTATACGACGTCGGCGAGGTGTTCATCTACATTCCCGCCGAGCTCTCCGCCGCGGGCTTCGAACTGAAGATAGCTGGGAGGGTGCGCATTACCGATCAGGTATAATTTGCACATGCAATATTGAAGGGCATTAATTGGAGTGGTATCCCGCAGCTCTTCTCGATTATAAGCACGGAATGTCAAGGCATGATAATGCACTGTTTTTTATCCACGGTTTGGACAACGGTCGTAGTTTTGCAGGCTCACTCGGGAACCCCGTGTGAGTCTGACTCACAAAACTAGTCTCGTTCCCAGCCCCACAATCGAGGCTAAGGATCTCTTCCTGTATCTCGCCACAAAAAGTTTTCGTGGTTTGTCACGTTAAATTTGGACCCCAATACGTTCCCCCCGGAACAAATATTTTGGGTTTGCGGTGAAATATTCGGACCTCCCTTGAAAAAAAAGTTCCGCATGTCTACTGTGTGTACCAGCAGCCACTGCCTGTCAATCATTCACTATCATACTTGAGATGGTCGTAGATCATAAAAAGGCCAGCGAGTCATCAGAAGTGCTGGCTTACGAAAGTATATGGCTAGATCTAAAATAAAAACAAGCTTAAAGTTTGCAGTTCGCATCGGCGACTCGATTGTGCCGTCCCGCCCGTCCGACTCCAACGCTTGTTTACGGGCAGCCTACTCAAACTTCTGCTAATCTGAGATCTGTAGTAGCTAAGCCTCCCTTGGTAAAAACTATGCGATAGACTTTTTCAAGTGTCGGACTCTTCGTGAAGGGGGGGGGGGGGGGGGGGGGAACAAAAATTTCAGAGGGGGTCCATATATTTCAACATTATGTTGAAACTATATGTTCCGGGGGGTCCAAATATTTTGAAAAATATGGACCGGGGGGAACCATTTTAGGGGGGTCCAAATTTGTCGTGACAGGTTCCCCCGAGTGAGCCTGCAAGACTACATACTGCGTGCTGGGAATGAGACTACACAAGATTACATTTGGGCCAAATTTTGGGATAGCATTCCAAAGGGGCTGATTTGATTCCAAATACCATTCCCTCAACAGCGGGATCAATGGTAGTCACTTGCGTACCTCCTGTAGAAACGTTAATGATCAAAGATTTCTGATTGGCACAACTGGTACTCTATAGCTTGATATTTATTTCAAACTTTCCGTCATTCTGTAGCCCCGCCTCCTTATTGTCTGCAAAATGATTATTAATGCATTGCCCTCCTCCTCCCCCTCCCTCCCCTCCCCTTCTCCTCCCCCTCCCCTCCCCTCCCCTCCCCTCCCCTCCCCTCCCCTCCCCTCCCCTCCCCTCCCCTCTCCTCCCCTCCCCTCCCTTCCTTTCTCCTCTCCTCCCCTCCCCTCCCCTCCCCTCCCCTCCCCAGGGAGATGAATTCTTCCTCAACTGGACGCCCTCAGACCTCACAAAACAGGATGTGGCCTGTCTCTACTCAGCAGAGAAAGATGGATGGACCCTCGTTGACGAATTTGGTAAGTCTGATCGATTTTAAGGGACGTTGACGTACGTACGCATAGTTTACTGAAGGTAACCCTATCGTCATTTTAGTTGGCCAACTAAAACTAAAACAACTTAGTTCTTTTTTTTTCCAGCCGGAGCGCGCGCAGCACGCAGACAGCTGGTCCTAAGATTACTTTGCGTTTTCCACGTTTGTTTGTTTGTTTGTTTTTTTTTTGGTACATGTAAGTAGCCGTAAAGATCCTGTTTTCGTGACGTATACATGTAGCTACTAACTGGAAGCACACGATGAAACTGCCGAGTCAGCACTTTTGCTGTACTGCGTTAGATTGCTTATCAATTTCGGCAGGATGCCTACTGTTGTATAGTTTGTAGTTGTACAGCTGCAGTTAGCTTGGCTGAGCTGAGTTGTGTGATTGTACGGGAAAGGTGTCCGGCTGAATTTTTAGACAAGAAATGTCAGGACTTGTTTTTTCACTAAAATGTATGTGAGAGTGTTAAACGGGATCGACACCTTCGCGATGATGTACATGTATGATGTGTTTAACACTCTCACATACATTTTAGTGAAAAAGCAAGTCCTGACATTTCTTGTCTAAAAATTTAGCCGGCCCGTACAACTGGAGTTTCAACATCATCGCGAAGGTGTCGTTCCCTGCAGTTGAAACTCCAGTTCTGATTGAGTCTCAGGAACTGAGTTACCCTGACCGGGACTACCGCGTGGGTGGCATGCTGGACATGCCCGAGCCCTCCATTGTGGGTGGGGCAAACGAGAGGTCTCCGGGGGGTGCACCCACTCGGGATATGGCCCATCGAGCGAAGGGAAGGGGAGAGGAGGATGAGGAGGCAAAGGCCGTGGGAACAGGTGAGCGAATGGTCCTCTGGATCCCCCTCCCCAGCAAGCGCTCCCCCCCCCCCCCACGCACACACACATTCAGGCAGGAAGGGTTGTAAATTTTATGTCTATATTTGCGTCTCCTCAGGTTCTCGATCTTTTGACAAGGATCCCCGAGTCACCAGCCACCATGCATCGAAGGTAACCACACACAGCGCAGAACCTCCCAGGGCGGACGCCATCAACTTTGGCCTCAGTACGCTCCATTCCATTCGAGAGAAACAGCTTATGAATCATGGACGGAGGTGTGTGTGTGCATGTACGTCTATGTGCATGTATGTATGTGTGTGTGTGCATGTGTATATGTGTGTGATATATGTGTGTGCCCGTATGTGTGTGTGAGTGTGTGCGCATTGAGTGTGTGTGAGTGTGTGTGAGATATTTGTTCACGTACAGTGTATGCCTGCCCCAGGTACAAAATTAATGCTAGTTTCTGTATCAAATTTATATGCACCTATATGTTGTTTAATCTGGATGCAAGACTACATAGTACGTACATGTACATGTATGTACATGTAGCAAATACGAAGTCCATTCTTGTTAATTACTGTATGAGTTGTGCTCTAACCTTTCACAGTGGGTACCTCTTGTGAGCACTATAGTATTTACTAGTTAGACTATAGCTCAGTATTGGGGGTACGGCCCATCAATCTAGTCATTACTGACAACAAAAGTTACCGTCTCTTCCCCTCCCCCAATCCAGATCTCTCACCTTCTACCTGCTGGACGGTCGCGAGTTGCCCACCCTCTATTTCCACGATGGAGGCACCTCCGGGCTGCTCCAGGCATTACAGAGATACATGTACCTCACGAGGTGAGTGAGGCTCTTCACTTGTTTCTTCTTCAGCTACAGTGGAACCCCTCTTAACCCTTTACCAACCATAAGAAACAGCTTAAAGAAGCAGAAAAGCCTGTACAAAGTATTAACGCCTAGTATTAAACCCCCCATATAAATTCATACGGGCTTATGGGAGCTCATGACGCATATATGCGTCATTGGTTGGTAAAGAGTTAAAGGACACCCCTGAAATATGGACGCCTCTGTGTTAAGAACACTTTTCAAATATGCTACATGGTGTATAAGTTTATACCCCTGAAATGAGGACACCTCTCTATACAGGACACTTCACCAGGTCCCCAAGGTGTTCACAGTATATACAGGGGTTCCACTATACATGCATGTATATGCGCACGCCGAGTTAACTCACCAACACAGGGATGAGATAGCCTTTTTCCCAGGCCGCACCATTTTCTGATACACCAACTGTCACGTGATCAACTTACTTCATTATTCGATTTGAAAAAAGGTTACATACATGTACTTACAAAACCAAATAATTGTATCATGTCATCACATCCTGAAGATAATAGCATTAGGAATCATGTGATATAATCATACTATTGAGGCAAAAGGAATGACCTAAGTTTGAAGAGGTAATGACTAAACACATGACTCTGATTTAAGACAAACTCTACAAAATTACAAAATACGTAAGTACATGTAGTAAAGCAATCCATCACATGTATACATGTACATGCATGTTTGTTAATACGTTAGGGACCCTAAAGATCAGAGCCTGTTAGTGGCCAAGGACAAGAGCCGGCAGGATGACAAGCCATCTCAGGAGTGGGACCATGCCGGAAAGAGAGCAACACCGAAGAAAGGAATTGAGGTACATGTACATGGCATATGTGTATGTGTATATATCCTATAGTAACCAGGGTTTCATACACTGCCAGTGGGGTGGGAAATTTAACCAGGAAAATCCTCCCAAAGGCCAATTCCCTCCTCCATAGAAACATTCTTGCCCACTATATTGATTGCTATGTATCTGTGATCCCAAATTAATCCACAATCGAATCATGTGTGCAAGCAAAAAGTAGCAAACATTAAGATAAATACATAACAGCAGTACATGTATATATTGTATGTACTTACAGGCCTTTGCAAGTGCATCTACATGTACATGTACATACAGCATGCTACATGTAGGTTGTCATACTAAATACAATATTCATGGTCCCTAGTCTGGGGTTATAATACGTACATGTCCCTGTATGAAGCCCTGATCATGAGCTACATGTATACTGTGTACATGTATTTCCCCAACAGAACATACTGCACGAGGCGGTGGGAGCGGTGGGGAACATCATTCCAGGGTTGACGCGAGCTGTCAGACAGCACCTCATGTCCGAAAACAGACAGCTCTTGGAGGTCAGTACTCCATTTCTGCTCTAAGAGGAATATTATCAATCCCTCCTAGCTAGCTTGTGCATGTCTTTGTGTGTTTGTTTCTGGCAATATAGCTGCTGGGTCTGTCGGGGGGGCTGCTTGCACGGTTTAGGGTCATATTGTATATGTATACCTTGGACTACACAAATGAAGAAAGCCCACGAAATTCACCAGCAAAAGTTACCAGCTGTATGGTACTATAAATGTAAGTACACAGACGGCTCAAGTCTGCCAGCTAATGACAGCAAAAAGCTACCCAGTAGCAGACATACATTTCAGTACGGGTTCTCACTACGGGTGCTATACCTGCGTACATGCACGGGAATGTACTGTACATTGCAAACTTCTGTGAGAAGATAAGCTTTCTGAGAGAGTAAAGAAATCCCGAAAAATCGGGACCCAGCTGGGGATTGAACCCAGGACCTTCTGAATACTAGTCAGATGCTCTTACCAATTGAGCTACTGGAGCCCCCTTGGCAGTGGAGCAGTAGGCAAGCTTTATATAGCCACTAAACCTGCTAGTAGCACATGTACATGTGCCGTGTTTTCAATGGTGCAGGTTCGCCCTGGCACGGTAGAGGAAGAGGAGGAGGAGCTGGAAGAGAGGTTACAGACTGTGGCCTACAGCGAGGTGGGATCCAGGACCGTAGAGGTGAAGGGTCAGGATGGAAAAGCCGTGGAGCTTGACCCCGATGCCTCTCTGATAACAGACTTCACCGTCATCACTGACCTTCGGGTGAGTGTGCTGATTAGCGGTAGTAGATTTTGTGACAAACTCGTGCAGATCCTCTGCTCCATACAGTGTTCTCACCAGAATAGCTATATGGTCTTGATGTTTGTTTCAAGGGCTGCTGCATAGTGATCTTAGCCTATATACATGTACATCATACATGTATGTCAATCGATAAGAGTGGAGTATTTTTTACTTACTACATGCACTATTTGTGTAATTCTTGTTCTCACACTACCCAATGTTTCTCCATAGTTATATCTGGGGTAGCAATCAAACCTCTTATAATAATATGGTAAACACACCAATAACATGTGCAGAGCTGAATAAAATACAGTATGTGCCTGTTTGTGACTAAGCCTCCTGTCATTTCCTTCCCTCAGGGAAAGCTTCCAACCCGTCCTCCCCTTATTCCACGTCAGTCTCCCCTGACAGCAGAGGAGTGGGAGTCATTACGGGGCGCTGATGGCAGGGTCTCTGCGCAGAATGAAAGACACTTCAGAGCTAGAGTCTTTGCTGGGGTAAGTTAGTAAGGCTCATCATTATTCAGATATTCTCTCAGTTAGCTAGTAGAATTAATCGTGAAGTTACTTCAATTCCAACCCAAAGTTCAGCAGATCAAGTTCTTTAATTTCCGAAGTTTCGACTACAGGTTGTAGTCTTTTTCAAGGCATAAAATATATCGTATTTGCTGCATGAAATTGTACAAGAAGAGCCAGCTCCAATGACTCTCTCGTAATCTTAGTGATTTTCAAACAGGGCATGGATCACCAGCTGAGAAAAGAGGTCTGGCGCTACCTGCTCAACTACTTCCCCTTTGACGCCACTGACATCGAGCGCATGGAGCTGAGGAGGCAGAAGGAGAGGGAGTACCTGTCCATGAAACAGCAGTGGCAGAGCTTCACTGCGGCACAGGAGAAGAATTTCACCAAGTGGAGGGAGATCAAAGTTCTCATCAGTAAGAACGCATACTCTTATCCCTACTAAGTTCTTATTAGTGAGCTGTTCACTCTGAACAGTGTATGGCAGTTTGCACTACTGCTCAGCTGCCATCAGCTTTTGCGGCAATTCAGCTGAATCTGTCTTCTATTATGGTACCATGAATTGCGGTTCCCCTTTATTTTTGCGCGGTAGCAGGACCTGGTGAAGTGTCCTGCATACACTGGAACTAGCTATAGCTCTTATATTGTGGACACTTTGTGGACTGGTGAAGTATCCATGTACAACTCAATTGGTAAGAGCATCTGACTAGTATTCAGAAGGTCCTGGGTTCAATCCCCAGCTGGGTCCCAGGATTTCTTTTATTTTTGCGCGGTAGCAGGACCTGGTGAAGTGCCCTGCATACACTGGAACTAGCTATAGCTCTTATATTGTGGACACTTTGTGGACTGGTGAAGTATCCTATACATGTACAGCTCAATTGGTAAGAGCATCTGACTAGTATTCAGAAGGTCCTGGGTTCAATCCCCAGCTGGGTCCCGATTTTTCGGGATTTCTTTACTCTCTCAGAAAGCATATCTCCTCACAGAAGTTTGCAATGTACATGTATATAGAGCTCATTTTAGCTGTAGATTTTTATTAAGAATGCATACTTGGGACACAGCAAAATGTCCATATTACAGATCTGAGGGGTGTCCTACCTTTAAGGGTGGTTTCACAGTACGACCATGTAATTACATTCATCAATGTATGCAGCTGTCTGGTCGTATGTTCCCATACCAAAATTTGAGGATTTTTTTTTTTTGGACTCCCTAGATAAAGATGTATTGCGTACGGATCGTGACCTGGAAATCTACAGGAACAAGGATGGAACCAAGCTTCTTCAGTTGGAAGACATACTACGGACTTACGTGATGTACAACTTTGACCTGGGTGAGTGAAAGGGGTCTGAAATGTCTAATTGCCCAATTGCATGTGTGTAGTTAAAAGGGAGAATGTGATTAGTTTACTGTAGTATTTGGACAATGATGGTAGAGGAATGAAACTTTATTCAACGTTTCGGCAGTATATATTTTGACTATACATGTATATCTTCATCAGGACAATACTTTAAATTTGACCTTCTTATCAGGAAGCTGATGAAGATAGCCAAAAATGCTGTCAAAATAAAGTTTCATTCCTCTACCATCATTGTCCTAATACTACAGTAGACTGGATGGTAGCATGGCCCTGAGGGAGAATGTGATTGTGTAGTATGTGTGTTATATGAAAGAACAAAACCAATGACTACCAGACTCTTTGCTCTACCTTCGTACAACTGAGTAAATGGGGAATGTGGCTACACTACTGTCACTTGTCCTAACATATGTACACAGTGTTTCCATATACCGTAAACTACGTATAATCCACCCATGATGTACATGTATTATCCGCCCATCCCCCTTTTTGAGTCAAAGTTACGTCGGAGGGTATTTATGAACTTAGTATCCGCCCACCCTTAAATACCATCCATGCAAGCTAAACATGTAACTAACAATTAACTGAAAATTCCAAGACAACGAGCAGAATCAAACGACAAAACTCGATCTCCAGTGCGCTTTAATTGGAATACTGATGGTAAATCTGTCAGCCACTTCGCTTTTTAGCGGATAATAGTAGTCTGCATGCTTCTATAATAGGTAGTTCAATACAATTTGCATTCACTGTGGTGCGGTACTCGCCTAGAAAAGCTATACTTACCTTGTATGCTCACTTTGCGTACCGTGCATTTGGAATGCGTTCGAGTGGGCGAATACTACATCGCATTTATAAAAACTACGTATTATCCGCCCACTCCCCTCTTTCAGCTTGCACTGAAGTGGCCCGCCCATGGGCAGATAATACGTACTTTACGGTATATACTTTCCTTGTATGGTATATTACACATCACAGGCTATGTGCAGGGCATGAGTGACCTCCTGGCCCCAATTCTCGCTGTGATGGACAATGAAGTGGATGCGTTCTGGTGCTTCGTTGGCTACATGAACATGGTGGTGCGTCAGTGATTCAGGATAGTGGAATGTGTAAACTATTTAATTTCCCAAACAGCCAAAAAGATAGTTATGGGGAACTAAAGCAGGAAGACTGGGTAGACAACCAATGCATACAGTAAAGTGAGCTCAGACTACAAAGTGCATGGCTGCAGTGTAGGAAGTTAAGGCAGAGGCTCAAGAAAGTCTAAATACTGTAATAGTAGTCATCTTGAGATATACGTAGCCTTGTTCCATCCCGCAACAGTTAATTGTTTCATCATCAAACTGCCCTGTTGTGGGATGGAACAAGGATACGTATATCTCAAAATTACTACTAGCCAACTGAGAATTTCCCTTCAACACTGTATCAGTAGTGTATGTGCAGCAATTTGAAAGCAACATTATAGGCTGGAGTACGATTGTATATATACAAGTGACTATATGTATATTATTTGCATTATACAGTGATGTATATCTCCAACTTTTCATTGCGATATAGGGCCACCACTTTGAAGAGAGCCAAGGTAGTATGAGGAATAGGCTGAAACAGCTAAGAGCTCTGCTCAATGTGACCAATGAATCACTGTACCAGTTCTTGAGTAAGTTTCTGCAGCTCGAGTTTGACTGACTATTTTGAATGTAATTTGTTGGCAAATGTGGCAGTAGAGAATATATACACAGAGATCCGACCGGGACTTGAAGCTGGGTCCTCTGATTTCCAGTCAGATGCTCATAAAGAAAGAAGATTTTAGAGCTACATGTAGCCGGGACTTGAACCTGATTTCCAGTCAGATGCCCTAACCACTGAGCTTAAGAAAAAAATGCACAGTATTTCCAGTTCAGATGCTCTAACCACTGAGCTACTGGAACACTGTCATATACATGTACAGAAAGGCCTGGTTGGATCTTAGTATCAGGATCTTAGTATCAATAATTGCTGTGTGCATTTTCCCTGTGCTAAATGATGATTACTTATTAAGCCAGTACCTATACATTTATACTTACTGCCCGTAAATTGCAGACTGTGGTGCTCTTTATGTTTATCATTTCACTTTACCCTTCGCAAACCTACTACCATGATGCCGCCTGCCACAGAGGGTAAGGAGACCCACAATTTGTACTTCTGCTTCCGGTGGCTTCTGGTGGACTTCAAGAGAGAGTTCTGCTACGAGGACGTCTACAAACTCTGGGAGGTATACAATCATGTAGATTAAGACCTGTATGTGCCCAGCCCAGCACTCATGTACATGATCAGGCTCACGTTTGCTAGACTAAGTGAGAGTGTGGTGCATTTAAATTCGTATTTAAATAGGAAACAATGAAGGATAGCTGCACTGGTGACATGCAGTCTGTGCCATTAGCGCAGAAGAAGTACCTCTGGCAAAGAGGTGGAGAAGTGAAGGCTTGGCTCTATATATTTTCTCCTATCATGCTGCTTACATTCTTCACGCACATGCAAAATGCACCAGGCTCACGGTATAGCAAAAATGTAATGTGCACTTGAATTGATTATTTTTGTACCTAGGGAGATCAGCCTCAAATATATTTGTACAAAATTGGTGAGAATTTTTTTTAAGTAAACACTTCATCTTCTGCAGGTGATGTGGACGGGTTACTTATCTCGTGACTATGCGCTATTCATCGCACTGGCTATTATTGAAATAGAGAAGACACACCTTCACAATCCAAACAATGACTTCAGTGATATTCTACAGGTCAGCATGATGGGTGTTAATTACTGAATTCATACACTTGCTTTTTTCTTCTTACACACCTTTTCCATTGAAGCTCGCCCTTTGTGCATGATCAACTGTTACGTCCATGTGTGTAACCCTTGCTATAAGAGTTCCTTGCTATTCTGTATACCATCATACCAGTTTCCGAAAGATAGTTGGAAATACACTCTATTGTAGACACCTTGGGGAAAGCAGTTCTGAAAGATAGTTGGGAATACAGTGGACCCCTCTATTGTGGACACCTTGGGGACCTGTATAGAGAGGTGTCCTCATTTCAAGGAGTAATATTACATTGCAAAAGCATATTTGGGTCACAACAAAGTTTCTTTAATTAATACAGAGATGTCCTTATTTCAGTAGTGTCCTTTTCCACTATGTTTTTCAGTGTATTCTCTGAAGGACCAATTAACTTTTTTTTGGCCAAGTTAGATGTGACATTAAGTAATAGTTAGGTACCAGTTGGCAGTGTATTACGGCATTTAGTTAGTACGCGAGGGCAATTAAGTAACGATCGAGGGATGACAATGCACAAGTAACAATAGATAATAGACGAGATCAAGAACAGACATGTTTGAGATGCAACAACATACTTTACATGGGCATGATTTACACTTTTCAGGGTGTAGTTTGTGCTTTGGCCAATTACTGACAGAATGTCAATGGTTTGATTATTCACACATTGAAGGTACATGTACTGACAGTAATTAAAATTTCTATTATTGTTTTATCTTAGCATATCAATGGACTGGCAAAGAAAATTTCCCTGAATCCAGTACTGGAATTGGCTGAGTCAATCTGTCGGCAAGTTGGAAAGTTCCCAAGTCTACCCACAGATTTGCAGTCTCTGGTTGTCAAGTATGTATTCAATATCAGCACTATCCAACCTATACAGTCATTAATCTAGCCTCGTACCCAGGCCTTCCCCGCACTTACTTTTCCCCGTTTATTTTCGTGAGTGCGGGGAAGGCCTTGGTATGAGGCTATCATTGGTGATAATTATTAATATTATGGTATTTATGTTCTCTTAATCTCAGACCAATGCCTCCACGATTAGAGACTTTCACAGACTCTGGCTCGGAAACTGTGGTGTGTAACCCAGACAGTAGTGCTGTGCAGGTTTAGTGCAGCCAACACCACGGACAGCTTCATTTTGTACTAAAACTACAAAATTATTATTGTCATATTAACCGTTTTCACATCAGTTCACTGTTTATGCACTGCTACTCACTTATACCTCCGTTTCGAGAGTTGTTTCTTGCTCAGACCGAATTAATAATATCGCTACGTATATGTTTGATCATGGGTGGCATGCTCTATGAGCCCGAATAAGTGCTGAGATTGCCAGTAATTAATGTAACACAGTCCTTGGGCTCATAGAGCATGCCACCCATGATCAAACCTACTTAGTACATGGGTGGGGAGAGTGTGGCCTAAATAATATTATGATGGTCTGTGTGTTGAAATATGTTCAGCAAGATATACAGCTCAGGAAAATCTGTCTCTATGGTAACGTGTACCAACTGACATGAACACTAGGTGTCTAACCAAGCTTCCATGCTCATTGATTATTCATAAGTGGTCTAATTTAATCTGGCAGCTTCCTATGCTCTATGGGATCGATTCTTACTATACTCTATGGAAATTATTGCATACACTTGTTACTACATGTATAGTAACACTAGTAATCAGTAAGCCACATCCAGACACATGGTGTAAATAGGGAAGTACAAAAGGAAGTACAAGTAAACAGAAGGCAAACACACTATTAGATCACCATAATTGTTTACGGTACATGTATGCAGTGCCAGGAATTTGTTATTTAATAGATAAACCGCGGTAGCCAGGGATTTATGGTCCATAAACTGCCCTAGCCCGAGGGCGAGGGCTGTTTATGGCCATAAATCCCTGGCAACCGCGGTTTATCTGTTATATTCTTAAGCGGATTGGTTCTTTGGGTCCATGGTAACCGACGCTTAGCTAGTAGCTACAGTACTACAGTATCGCTCTGTGCGGTTCTCCGACTTGTCTTGAGTGGACGGAATCATACTGACTGATGTGCTGTATGTTATATATTGCCCTGAGGGCTGGAGTATATGAAACATGATCTACAACTTCCTGTCAGTATATGGAATTTATTACCCGTCTGGTACTATAGAAACAAGGGCGAAGTGGAGAATATAGCATTCCTATTATCATTCCAAAGACTAAGTCTTGTATTGCAAAATCCCATGCATCAAAATTGACTTCTGCAGTAGACATTGCATAGTATCTGCAACTGCATGAGATAAACCTTAAAACATTTTTGCAGTGAACAGAGCTCGATATCCCACTACTACTGACTATCAAAAAATTTAATTCAAACATGCATTAATTTATGCAGGTATGACAACTACATGTACCAATGTAAAAAAAACTTGTTATAGCCAAGAGACATCACTTAGAGTTAACATTATAGCTTTCAATGATACGTTTAGTGTTTTGGTGCAAGGCTTGGTGTACTGCTCTTGCTTGATTAACTACAAAACTTGAGAAAATAAAAGGGGTCGTGTACTCATCCTTCTCCGAAAGCACTGTAGCCACTCCATCTTCAATTGGCCTAAAGGTCCAGTTTCCCTTGCATTCCAACAGAGGGATATCAAAGTGATATCCTATGACCAACTTCTCCCGCTGCACTCTGTACGTAGCGTCAAAGGAGTAGTTCAGTCCCAACGCCGCGGCTGATTCTGCTGCTATGGGAAACTTGTGGACGTTTATGAATCGTATAATCGTCTCGTTTTCTGCCCCACTATTCGTTTCAGTGCTTATCACGTCAATTCCGATCGTGTCTGGGTGAACCTTTAGCAAGTTCTCTGGTGCTGCGTAGAACTGGAACACAGTCTGCGGATCACTGTTGACAGTGGTGCTTATTTCAAGAGTCACCGAAGACCACTGAAATCCATACGGCAGCAGGGCGGCTGCAATCACGCCCAGGGCCAAAGCGTGGTAATAGGCCATGCTCTAGTGGTAGTCTCGCGTGGCCAGACTCTCGAGGGGCGGGGTACCCCAGACTACTTTACAGTGGCTTGCTGATCGTACTACATATCTATGATTATACGATATTATCGGTCGTTACTAAAACCCGGGACGGGACGGGGGCGGTACGGGACAGCGACGGGCTATCCCGACCACGTGATACAAATGCCACACCCCGCTAGTACTAACTGAAGTAACAGACTAGAGTCCGAGTGGATATTACAGGAGAAAAGGAAGGTATACATATACTACTCATAACGCTAAGTTTGTCCACAGAGCTTTATACGGCTCCTGTCTGCGAATGAAAGTGGAGTTTCACTAGTCTAGCTAGCTATCCCCAACTTATACCCACCTTGTCCTTGGGATCCCAAGATGGGTAGAAGTTGGGGATAGCTAGCTAGCTAGACTAGGGTTTCACCATAGCTGGTGGAGTATACAGTATAAACTTACTTTCTATAGCCTCGTTCCCAGGCTCCATTCCCTAGCTTTTTGTATAAGCTGGGGAGTGGAGCCTGGAAATGAGGCTATATATGCTATCTATGGGTTTTATCAAAGATTATCTAAGTACTGGTTTAACACAGTACCTACATGATTAGACAGTACGTGAACAATGCCAATTAAGTAATGAGTAAACAAAAGTTTAGGCTGAGAAAACTCCCTTACTCTTCACTCAAAGGGGTACATGTAGTAACATACAGCCTATAGAGAAATTTATGAACGGGATCAAGAAGTTTGATCAGTGAAAATAATATTTGATCATCGATTTAAAACTCTTTTGATGGCTTATTTTCGGGCGTTCTGTAGCTTCGCCTCCTTAGATACCGAGAAAGGTCGTTGATCTTAATTGCTCAGAGTTTGTCCTGATCTTTTGATCGTCTCCTAAAACCGCATGTACATGTACATGTACCTTGATCGCTTGATTCCATTTTGATCACATGCAATTGTTTCTATCAGATTAAACATTGGGCTATATGTCCATTTATAACCCCCTCTGGACACCAAAGAGTTACAGTGTAGTACTTCTCTCTCTCTCTCTCTCTCTCTGTAGAGTGGTAGTCTACCTTGTGAGTCCTGCACAATATGGCACAGCCATTACTCTACGACATCAAGAAAAAGCTGACTGGGGTGAGACAATTATAGCCATAGCCTACACATACATGTATCTGTTCCCAAATGCAAACTAGCCCTCACAATCTACAGTACATGTATGTTGGAAAAACATGCTTTGTGAGATAATTACATGTACATGTATGAAAGGTTCATGAAGCCCCCCATGTTAGGAAATGTTAGAAGACCCTGAAGACAAGGCTAAAGCTCATGTAATAGTTCCCATGTTAGGAATCACTGGGGATGAGGCTACAGCACATGTAATAGCCTTGTTCCCATGTTAGGAGACCCTGGGGACTAGGCTACATGTACGTACAGCACATGTACATGTATTAGCCTCGTTCCCATGTTAGGAGACCCTGGTATACAGCACATATAAGGGTCATGTTGCGGTGTACCTGTATTATGTGCATGCATTTCTAACTCCAGTATCGCTATTTGGATCAGGCTGCCACTGATATCCACGCTTTGGTTAGTAACTTCAAGAATTTGAAAGTGCAAGACCCGAGGCAGTTTGGTATGTGTATACGTGTGTGTGTGTGTGTGTGTGTGTGTGTGTGTGTGTGTGTGTGTGTGTGTGTGTGTGTGTGTGTGTGTGTGTGTGTGTGTGTGTGTGTGTGTGTGTGTGTGTGTGTGTGTGTGTGTGTGTGTGTGTGTGTGTGTGTGTGTGTGTGTGTGTGTGTGTATGTGTGTGTGTGTGTGTGCACATGTATGTGTATGTGTGTGTGTGGTGTGTGTGTGGTGTGTGTGTGTGTGTGTGTGTACATGTATGTGTGTGTGTGTGTGTGTGTGTGTGTGTGTGTGTGTGTGGGGTCGAGTTCTTATGAGAGCTACTAGTTCTCATGAGAGCTACTAGTCAGCGCCTCCGCGTGGTGACCCTGGGCAGCTATTCACTTTGTGATAGCTGGCTGAAGCTGACTAGGCAACATCCTTGGAGTCCTTTGTGCTGAGTACAGGGTATCGTATGATGGTACTACTCACACATCGCCAAGGTTGTTCCCCTGCAGAGGATTTGCACCCCTCTCAGGGCGGGAGATCATTGAGTGCACATAGGGCAAATCAAGTGCGTGGTTTTGCTAAGTGGTACCTGGCAACCTGGAATGTCAGGACGTTGCTAGATGTAGATGGAAGTATTGGGACCGCTAGACAGGGAAGTGAGGCTGGTGAAGTGAGTGTGGTAGATGAGAGGAAGATTGATCAGGTAGTGGGTGAGCTGGATAGGTACAAGGTGGTAGTGGGAGCTTTGCAGGAGACTAAGTGGTTTGGGAGCAATGTGTACAGAGTGGGAGAGAGTGTAGTCTTGACAGCAGGTAGAGAGATTCCTACTGGAAGGGGGGTGAGGCAGAGGGGGGAGGGTGTTGCCATAGTGTTGTCAGGGCCAGCTGTACATGCTTGGAAGTCTGGTGGTAGCAAGTGGAGAGCTTGGAGTTCTAGGCTGGTCATAGCTACTTTGGATGTTGGAGGTGGTAATGGTGGTAAGCTGCATGTGCTATCCTGCTATGCTCCGACTTTTGCTGCCAGCAGGGATGAGAAGGATGCCTTTTTTGACACCCTTCAGCAGGCTCTCTCAGCAATCCCTGTAAATGAGTGCTATGTGATGATAGGGGACTTCAATGCTCGTGTGGGGTCTAGGCTTGAGGGTGACATGTGGTGGTATGAGAGGGGCCCTCACGGGTATGGAGATCTCAATGAGGCTGGGAGGGAGTTGCTGACTTTCCTTGCCATCAATGAGGCCACAGTCTGCAACACTTGGTTTATGAAGAGGGACATCAGCAAGCAGACCTGGCAGCATCCCAAATCCAAGCGATGGCACTGCATTGACTACGTGATCATGAGGAAGGCCCACAGGAGGAAGTGTCTGGATGTAGCTGTGGTGCGTGGGGCAGACTGCAACACTGATCACAGGATGGTGAGGATGAAGATGATTGTGGGAAGAAAGAGGGCTTATAGGAAGGAGCGAGTCAATGCAGGTGTGAAGAGGTGGGATGTTGCTAAGTTGCAAGGTGGCTGTGTGGATGTGAGGGGGAGGATGACGGCTAGAGGGAAGTACCTGAGTGGTCTGAAGGAGAGAGTGTCTGAGTCTTGGGTGGAGGAAGGGAGTGTGTCTGAGAAGTGGGAAGTGCTGAAGACAGCTATGTGTGATGAGGCTGAGGCAGTGTTGGGGTATGAGGATAGGAGGCAGCCTGACTGGTTCAGGGAGAGTGAGACGGCTCTCAGGCCACTGCTGGAGGAGAGGAACAGGCTGTATGCTTTGTGGCTGAGCACTGGTTGTGAGAGAGACAGGAAGAAGCATGCTGAGGCACGCAGGAGTGCAAGACGACAGGTGAGAGCTGCAAAGGATGCCTGGTTCCAGCGCAAAGCCATGGAGGCGGAGAGGGGTAGACATGGAGGGAAGTTGGTGTGGCGCTGTATCAGGGACATCCAGCGAGGAAGGAGGGGTCTTGTCCCTGTGCGCACAGCGACAGTGAGAGATGAGGAAGGGAATGTGTGTGATTCACCAAAAGAGCAGCAGCAGAGATGGAGACGGCACTTCACCAAGATCCTCAATATACAGAGTGAGTTTAGTGCTGAGGAACTGGAGAGGGTCAGACAGAGACCAGTGAGGCAGGACATGGAGGAGTTGCCGTCAGAGGAGGAATTGTTGCGTGCTGTGGGGAAGTTGAAGAATGGGAAGGCCGGTGGTGAGTCGGGCATACTCCCTGAGATGGTCAAGGCTGCTTGCTGTGAGCCTGACTTCCTGGACAAGCTGGTTGAGTTGGTACAGGATGTGTGGAGGGAAGGTGCAGTGCCAAGCGACTGGTGTGATGCCATCCTTGTTCCCATCCCAAAGAAGGGTGACCTCAGTAGCTGTGACAACTGGAGAGGGATCTCCCTTCTGGATGTGGTTGGGAAGGTGGTTGCTAGAGTGCTCCAGGAGAGGCTGCAGAAGATGGCTGAGGATGAGCTCCCAGAGTCACAGTGTGGGTTCAGGAAGAAGAGGAGCTGTGCAGACATGATCTTCGCTGTGCGCCAGCTGGTGGAGAAGTCGTGGGAGCACAAGTCTTGTGCCTTCTTCACCTTTGTGGATCTGAAGAAGGCCTATGACTCTGTGCCACGAGAGGCTCTGTGGGTGGCTCTAGGGAAGCTGGGAGTGCCAGAGAAGACAATTCAGCTCATCAGATCATTCCATCAGGACATGAGAGCTAGGGTTAGGCTGGATGGTGTGATGCTGGAGGAGATCAGTGTGCAGAATGGCCTCAGACAGGGATGCTGCATGGCACCAGTGCTGTTCAACCTCTACACGTGTCTGGCTGTGGAGCGGTGGCTGGCTAGAGTGGATGGAGTGGATGGTGTGGGGCTCACTGTCAGATACAAGTATGATGGGAAGTTGTTCCGGAGGTACACCAGGAATGCACATGAGAGGAAGATCACAGAGTGCCAGTTTGCTGATGATGCAGCACTCCTGGCATCAACAAGATCTGGTGCAGAGAGGATGGCCCTGGAGTACCAAAGGACTGGCAGAGATTTTGGCCTGACAGTGAGCATCCCCAAGACCAAACACATGGCAACTGGGAGGTTGGTGGAAGAGAGCGACCTAGAGCCGATAGCACTAGAGGGAGGGGATGTGACAGCAGTGGATGAGTTCCCCTACCTAGGTTCCATCATAGGTAGCTCAGGGAGGATGGGTGTTGACGTGGACAAGAGAGTGGCGCAGGCATCCAAGGCTTTTGGTGCCCTGAGGAAGTCTGTGTTTCTGGACAGGAGTCTGAGTCTGGCTACCAAGAGAAGGCTGTACGATGCCTGTGTCCTCTCCGTCCTCCTCTACGGAGCTGAGTGCTGGATTCCCCTCAAGAAGAGTGCTAGGAAGCTGAACTCCTTCCACCATAGGTGCATCAGAACCATCCTTGGCATCTCCAACAGGCAGCAGTGGGCAGAACGTATCACAATGGCAGAGGTGAGGAAGCGATGGGGGGATGAGGAGACGGCAGCTGAGAAGGTGAGGAAGAGGAGGCTAGCTTGGCTGGGTCATGTGGCAAGGATGCCTGACCACAGGATCCCCAAGTCCATGCTGTTTGGCTGGCTGCCACAGGCACGTCCCCAGTGTGGTCCCAGGAGGAGGTGGAGAGATGTGGTGCGGACTGATCTCAAGGCCATCAGGGTAGAGGAGAGTGAGTGGTATGAGGAGGCACGGAGGTCTAGAGCAGGCTGGAGGGAGATGTGTAGGTTGGGGATGGAGAGTCACAGGGAGGCAGAGGTTGTGAGGAGGTCCTCAGCAGCCAAGGAAGTGGTGTGTGGGGTGTGCTCCAGGACCTTCAGGCGGGAGAGTGACAAGAAGCGGCACAAGTGTCTTGCTGAGAGGCAGAAGCCAGTGAGTGAACAGCGTGGGTCGGTCCAGTGTCTACAGTGCAAGGAGTGGTTTAGGAGCAGAGGTGGTCTAGCAGTCCACACCTGCAGGCCTGGTGGCTGAGTGCTGCTTGGCAATTTCGTGCACAAGACTTGCCGCCCTTAGGGGCATGCGTGGCCGTGAAACGGCAGCAGTTCAACAGGACAGGACAGGTGTGTGTGTGTGTGTGTGTGTGTGTGTTTGAGCCCTATTTATGTTGAAACTGCCACTGTGACATACACAGCTACATTGTATACATTTACAGTGTAACCTTGCCATTCTTGCCAAACTGGATACATGTACATGTACTTTCTGGACAAAGTAAATTTAAGTGTCCTAGAAGGGTGTCTTCATTTTGATAGCCATACTGTACATATGTAAAATATACATGTATGCACATCTATTTACATGTACATGTATGTACTATTACATGTACATGCATATACAATTGCAGTCCACTACAATGGCAGCACTGAAGTTCTGTTGTGCCTAGGAGGGACTATCCCAGTCAAAGTCAGAGGTAAGCGAGTATGCATGTACATGTACATGTACGTATCAGTGCTGGCCTTATACATACATGTACATGTACAGCTATCGCTCAGTTGAGGAGTGTAATTTTTGCCTATTGCATATGCAATTACTCCCACATGATAGAAGTGTGTGATTACAAAAAGTGTATAATCACACTCTTGTCTATAGGAGTAAATGTACTGTTACTAATCTAGTATGTACATGATCACTCATTAAATACCCGTATTCTCCGTCTGGTCCTCCCCCAGGCAATAACTACAACATTCCCATAGCAATATGGGTGAGGAAGGAGCATCCGTACTACAAGCCGATCGTCTTCATCACTCCGACTCCGGAGATGGGAATTAGCCCGTCTCGCTACGTGAACAGCAACGGGAATGTGTTTCTTCCCTACCTGGACGAGTGGAAGCAAGTGAGGCTTTAGGACACAATGTTACCCACTGATTCACACTGATCCTTCATCCCCTCTTTAGCTAGCCCTACCCTAACCCTAATCCTAACCCTAACCCTATACCCTAACGTGTTTCTTCCCTACCTGGACGAGTGGAAGCAGGTGAGACATCTGGATCCCTTTGGAGTCAATGTTACCCACTGTTTTGCATCCATCCACTCATCCCCTATAGCTAACCCTACTACATGTGTAACTCAACCCAACTTTAACCCTAACCCTAATACATGTAACTAGCCCTACCCTAACCCTAACTCTGAACCTAACCCTACTCCTAACCCTAACCCTAACTCTGAACCTAACCCTAACCCTAACACTAACCCTAACTCTGAACCTAATCCTAACCCTAACCCTAACCCTAGCCCTAAACCTAACCCTAACCCTAACCCTAACCCTAACCCTAACCCTAACCCTAACCCTAACCCTAACCCTAACCCTAACCCTAACCCTAACCCTAACCCTAACCCTAACCCTAACCCTAACCCTAACCCTAACCCTAACGTGTTTCTTCCCTATACCTGGACAAGTGGAAGCAGGTGAGACATTTAGACCCTTTGGACTCAATGTTACCCACTGATTCGCATCCATCCACTCACTCTATAGCTAACCCTAACCCTAACCCTAACCCTAACTCTGAACCTAACCCTAACCCTCACCCTAACCCTAACCCTAACCCTAACCCTAACCCTAACCCTAACGTGTTTCTTCCCTACACCTGGACAAGTGGAAGCAGGTGAGACATTTGGACCCTTTGGACTCAATGTTACCCACTGATTCGCATCCATCCACTCACTCTATAGCTAACCCTATCCTAACCCTAACCCTAACCCTATAACCATAACCCTAACCCTAACTCTAACTCCAACCCTAACTCTAACCCTAACCTTAACCCTAATCCTAACCCTAACCCTAACCCTTATAACTAGCCCTGTATCCTCACCCTAACCCTCTTCCCTACCTGGACGATTGGAAGCAGGTGAGGCATCTCAACCCTTTGTTGAGACCAGGTACCCACTGATTTTCATCCAGCCATTCATCCCCCCTATACATGTACTTGTAGCTATAGCCCTAACCCCTAACCCTAGCCCCTAACCCTATCCCTACATGTACATGCAACCCTAGCCCTAACCTCCCCTAGCCCTAGGACTGTGTAACCCCCGGAGTAAAAGTATTGTGTAGTGCTTAGCAACCCCCAAAGTCACTTGATCCTATAGGACTGTGGGGACACTGACTGCTTAATAACACACACACACACACACACACACATACACACACACACACCAGGGCGTTTCAGACCTCACGACCCTAACTCAAATCCTGTGTGCCACGTTCGGAGACTTTTGCCCGGTCTACGACAAGCGACTCGGCGACCCGGCCCGCGCTCAGTGGCAGCAACAACCACAACAGCCAGTCAGACCGCCCTACCCAGCCGGAAGCCATCCTGGGTTTCCCAGGTCACCACAGCAGCAGCAGCCTTACAGCGGTGAGTGAGAGTCTAGGGGTGAGTCGATTATGCCAGCATTAAAATGAGCATGGTACATGTAGGTATGCAAAAGCATTGAGCATAATGGGTAAATTCCTTGGGGAAATTACGTCATTTAAAGAGTAGCGGAAACTCAGCAAGCTACCAATGTCTCTGTAGAGGAGTGATCCAATAGCAGTGAATATACTAGAAATTATGAAAGTATGCACCACCCACGCATACTTGAAGTTGTAAAACAACCCTGATGGTTGGTTTTTGCTGTGAGGGTCACCAATTATTAATTGGTGACCCTCACAGCGAAAACCAATTAAACTTACGATTACAAAGTCACTGTGTGCAATTATGAAAATAATCGCACTCTTTCTCTATAGGGGTAAATGTACTGCTACATGTACATGTACTCATCTAGTATGTGATTACATACATGTATGTAATTCCTTCTCTCTGTCCAGGCGGATACCCAGTCCCTAGCTACCCCACCGCCACCACTGCCATGCCCATGCCGTACGGAGGCAACTACCAGCCTTCCCCGGGTCCCACCAGCGGAGCACAGCCGCCCCCCTACCCCATGGGACAGCAGACAACAGGTACAGTACAGCTCACCAGCAAGGTAAACAAACGAGGCACGAGAGAGGCTCGTGCATGCTCGCATCTTGCTAGTTAATTGTGGTCCCGCCCCCGCGTGTACGTGCTGCCTGCTCGTTACTTTTAAGCACCTACCTCGCAAGTGCTCGTAGTTTGCTCGTTAGCATGAGCCCCACCCTCGCAAATGCTCGTAGTTTGCTCGTTAGCATGAGCCCCGCCCTCGCGAGTGCTTGCAGTTTGCTTGTTAGCATGGGCCCTACCCTCGTGAGCGCTCGCAGTTTGCTCGTTAGCATGAGCCCCGCCCTCGCGAGTGCTTGCAGTTTGCTTGTTAGCATGGGCCCTACCCTCGCGAGCGCTCGCAGTTTGTTCGTTGGCATGAGCCCCACCCTTGCGAGTGCTCGTAGTTTGCTCGTTAGCATGAGCTCGCGAGCGCTCGTAGTTTGCTCGTTAGCATGGGACCTACCCTCGCGAGCGCTCGCAATTTGCTTGTTAGCATGAGCCCCGCCCTCGCGAGCGCTCGCAGTTTGCTCGTTAGCATGGGTCCCACCCTCGCGAGCGTTCACAGTTGCTCGTTAGCATGGGCCCCGCCCTCGCGAGCACTCGTAATTGTTCGTTAGCATGGTCCCACCCTCGCGAGCGCTCGTAGTTTGTTCGTTAGCATGGGCCCCACCCTCGCAAGATGTGCCTACCAACAGCCTTTGACTCGAGAGAGCTCGCTGCTCACGTGCGTTAATTGCCCACTCGTAAGCATTAGCCTTGCCCTCGAGAGCGTGAGCTGCACAGAAGTAAATCGATAGCTTCGTTCTCACGTGTGCGAGCAACTTACTTGCCTCGTGTTTACACGCCCACAAGAGTACTTGACGCGAACTCGAGAGCCTTGTTTACCTTGCTGGTGAGCTGTACTATAACCTCATACATGTACATGTATATGTATACTATGCCCAACTTCTCCATAGCTGCATGGTGAAAGTTTTGAGGGTGTCTGATTACATTTGAAGTTAGGCACCTCCATATACTCAGTATCCAATCACTTTCTCATGTACACTCATTCACATAGGCAATTGCTGTGCAGTAGCAAAGAAATTTATATTTTTTTCTACATATATACTTGCATCAACGTCAACAGGTTTATAATCCCAGCGGATGTACATGTACCGTGAGAAAATCCATGCACTCCTATACACACACACACATGCACACACACACACACACACACACACACACACACACACACACACACACACACACACACACACACACACACACACACACACACACACACACACACACACACCATTCCCTCACCGTACAGGTGGCTATCCCGGCATGATCCCCCAGCCTCCATCCTCCAGCCAGTCTCCCTCCAGTATCGTCCCTCCGGTGGCCACCGGGCTGACAGTTGGAGCCGCGGCTGGCACAATTTCAGGTGCTCACTCACTATTTTAATTACCCTGCGTGTATGCAGCGGGGTTAAGTAATTGGTTCTGTCTGTCCATCTGTCTGTCTGTCTGTCTGTCTGTCTGGTGTCTGTCTGTCCAGGGCTACATCTCGCGATTTACATGTTAAGCGATTGCTAAATCCGACATTAACTTTGAAATCTAAAAAGAAAAATCAACGTGTGTGGGATCAGTGTGTGTACCTGATAGTGACCAAAGCGATGTCTATTCTCCGCATTTTCAGCTCTCTCTTATTCAACACGGTAAGATCTGCCATTCTAATGCAGTCAAGAACTCGAATACGTCGCTTCGTACTACAATCGGTCACGCCCACAGCTTCAATACAGAGCCAGCTGCTCAACAATGTTTTGTTATTCTTTCTCATCAGCTGCAGATGAGCAGCGTCACTTGGAGGAGTCTCGGCAGATCGAGCGACAGAGCCTGGAGTCGGCCGTGGAGGACAAGATCCGCAGAGCGGTCCAGCAAGTACTCCTCGAAGCACAGGTGCAGTCGACAGCTCTCAGGGCTTCCTTTTATTGCTTTATCGGGTGGAGGGAGAAATGCTTTTTCTTGAAACAGGCATGTAATTATGTGAGCTAGCTACATGTACATGCAAGCACACAAACACATCACATCTAGGGGTGCTCCACCAGAAGACATTTTGTGTGCTCTGAGAGGTTATCGGAGCGTTTTCTTGCATGATAATTTACATGTAGATGGTTGTCCAGGAGAGGCTTTATCAAGTAATGTGTAGATATAGTCTGTGAATGCATTCCGGTGTGAGTTATGGCTTTTTCCGTTGTTTTTGTGCAAGCTAGTGCATGCCTACATGAATGCTTTTTCCACTTTAAATTTTTGGTAAAGTGCTTTTTCTGTAATTAATTTTAATAAAAAATGAAAATGGTGCATGACATTGTGTTGGGGGTGTGCACATGTGGTGTTCGTACATCTGGGAATGTGTGAAGTACTAGCATTCAGCTTCACACCACTTTTGCAAGTCCATGCACCAGCTAGACTGATGGGCCCTCTGCCAGTCTTCTAAACTCTCCTACCACTCTTACAGGAAGAGATGGAGGCACTGCTGAAGACACAGGATCAGCTGAAGTTGGGGAGCGTAAAGATTAACCAGATGCTGCAAGACATGGATGACAAACAAGTGGGTATACTGTTGAAGGGAGATTCTCGGTTGGCTAGCAGTTATCTTGAGATATATAGGTACGTATCCTTGTTCAACCCGCAACAGTTGTTTCAAAGATGCAGTTTGATGAAATTCTTTGAAACAACTGTTGCAGGTTGGAACAAGAATACGTACATGTACATCTCAAGTGGGTATACTCTTTGTGTTCGTGACTATTTGCTGTCGACTCTGGAGAAAATACTTGCAAAGCAATGCAGAAAACTTCCGCGTGACTCTTCACAGAATTTAGTTACATATCCTCTGTATTTGCTACTTCTAGAAACTCCTTTGATTAAATAAGAACGCAGAGCGCATAAATAAAATTCCCTGCCGCCAAGAGAGTAAGAGCTTGTAACTTCAACATAGGCCGGTGGTGTCAACAGAGCAGTAAAGTAGCACTAAAATTTGATTGCTGTGGATAATACTGAACCCCATGTGGTTAGTGGTAGCCTATCATAACTGTATCAGATCATTTTAACTATACCGTTTGCAACACTAGAATCTGTGTTTTCAAGGCCAGTATTAATGCAACCATGGATTTGCGATGTATATATAAGCACTCATAATTCTGCAGGTATATTGTGTTATTAATATTGACATGGTAATGCGCAGTAAGTGAAGGTAGCCGAGATACTATCTCCTGTACATGTGTGTTTGATTTCTTGGTCATGTTTTCTTCCCTATGTATACCCCCATGTAGAGGGAGGTTGATGAAGGCATAGAGGAGCTGCGGACTAAGAATGTCGAGCTTCAGTCCATGGTGGACTACCTGAAGACTCAGCCCGAGGTGGATGTGGACGAAGCTGTCAAGGCCACTACGCCACTTTACGACCAGTCAGTTGACCTCACTGCTCAGCTGGTTTTTCTCTTAAAAATGTCCTCCCTTGCTCTTCCCAAAATTGGGAGGAATTTACAGAAGCTTCCTAGATTAGATGACCCCTGTTTTTAATAGGCTCAATGAAAGAAATTGGTTATAAGTGTATGCGGTTATTGCAGTTTCTGCAATCTTGTAGAATTCTTCAGCTGTATGCTGAAGAGAACGCAGTTGATGACACTATCTACTATCTCGGAGAGGCCTTAAGAAAGGGCGTAATAGAGCTGGAAGTATTTCTTAAGGTACGCATGCTATTTGGGTGAATGTGTTCAATTATAAGGGTTATGTCCATGTGTACGTATGTGTGGTCCACATATCGCAGAGTCCTTAAGAAAGAGAGTAATAGAGCTGGAAGTATTTCTTAAGGTACACATGCTATTTGAGTGAGAGTAAGCGAGCTCCATGCTAGTGTGTTTAATTAAGGGTTAGGTCTGTGTTACGTACGTGTCATCCAATACATCGTCTGAAAGGTTTTAGTGCACATACTGGCATGTCTACAATGCACAGACTGTATAGCACTAGGCTGTAGCAGGATAGGCATGTCAGGCTTTAACTTCGTACCCAGGTGCATTAAATATTAGGGAAAATTGCGCCTGGTCTCCACTGTTCACATGCACTTTATTTCCCAGCATTCCGTGGCGATAGGATATCATAGTGGCATGTCCGCAGTATGATGACATACCATATACGCAGCCGTATTATCAATTGTGCACGCGATAAATTATTCCTAATTTTAATGCGCCTGGGTACGAGGCTAGTCAGTCTTCAGAGAGGCTGACAGAGTCTAGGTCACCAACAAGCTACATGAGGGGAGGGCTAGAGCCAGGGGGGGGGGGGGGTAGGACAAGCTTCATGTGCGCATGTGGATAATTGCATTCCATCGTCGCGTGCAAACGAAAGTACGGAGTTATACGGTTAAAATACGGAGTTAGCTACAAAGAAACTACTGTAACTCGCTAGAACAGCGGGGTTCAATTGGGTTCAATCTACGGAGTTACTTGCCTTCCAATAGCAAGTCCAAGGGTCCAGGAGAGGAGTCACATTCCAGCACATATAACGGTGAGTGTGACATGCCAGGCTCAGAACGCATGCCCATGCAGTGCCTTACCATCAGAAGCCGATCCAGGCTACTCCCAGAGACTATTCTTCAGCTTTGAGCCACTACCGAGTTGACTTCAAACACAAACAATACTTTTCGAGAGCGTTAGCGCTGCATCTGGTATGACGTTGCTGGTATGCGCACGTGACCTTGTCCTACCCCCCCTAGGCTAGAGCTACGTGTAGAAGATCAGCCATGCCAATCTAGAAACTGTCGACAAGCCACATTGCAATAGAGGAGGGCTCATTCACACTCACCCCACAGTGCATCCACAATGCTTTCTAGTACTTTCAGTGGATCTGGCATTATGCACTTATCTATTTTACCGGTGTAATATTTTCCTAAATTTTTCTTCTAGCATGTGCGAGAGCTGTCGAGGCAGCAGTTCATGGCCAGAGCAACTATCATGAAGGCCAGGTCTACAGCAGGGCTGGGACAGCATGGAGTGCCTGCTTGATTCATTCATGGAGATATACGTGTTAACTGATGTTTTGTATGCATGTATATAGGCATGGGCAGCCGTGACAATTGTAGTCCTGAAAATGTAATAATTATTGTGCCACCAGAAGTATTTTTATTCCTGACTTAATGCAAGCAAACCTGACAATCTACAGTAGTATAAGTATTTACAGTGCTTCATTTGTAGGGAGCAGTAAAACAAAGCGGTATTCCCTGGCATGTGTCATGCTCACAGTAGCTTAGTAGCTACGTGTGTATATTGCATATGGGGGCTCACTCACGATGTTGCACTTTGGCGCACGTGACGTGTGGCGCGTATTCGTATACGAGTAATTATACGGGAATAAAACGGACTCCTAATTATCTAGGATTAGCTAATTACCCCGCGGCTCGAACAGCGAAGGCTGTCATGTCGCCGAGTCCTAAAAGTTCGCTACATTGACCAGAAAATATGGCAAGTCGTGTTCCAATTCGGCCCATGCCGAATGTGTATTTTTTGGGGCGATTCAGACTCTGCGATGGAAAGCGGTGTAGAGGACAGAAGTGTACGTTTGCTCACAGTGCCGAAGAACAAGATGCTTGGAATACCCAGAAAGGTATACGTAGGTTTCTTTGTGCTGTAGCATAGTTAATGGTTACGCGCTTTATTTTGTTTATAGCTGTAGTAGTAGTCTCGTACTCAGGCCTTCCCTCACAGCTTTTTTTTTTCCAAGGCTACGAAAAAGTTGTGAGGGAAGGCCTGGGTACGAGGCTACTGTAGTAGTCATATAAAAATTAATGTCACGATGATAAGAAGCTAGAAGTATAAGTTAGCAGCATGAAACAAGCCATCTGTCAAGTTATAGCAACGATTTGAAGCTATAGTTGGGTGAAAAAGAGGAGCGATTGTCGGGATGTTGTTGATTGGGCTGTGTTTATAAATTAGCATCCCCCCCTATAGGCATGTTATACATGTAACTAGTTAGATAATCCAGGTAGTTTCGCCGGCTGGGTCAACAAAAAAGAATTACACCGCAAAAATTATAGTACGCAAATTTAGGTAGGGTTTGGGCTAGGGTTAGGCAACATATTTTTTCACAAGTCCTTAGGCTTTTCTGCAGTGTCGTTCTTTTTAGTTGATCCCACTGGTCATTCCCTGGGCAAATAGGTGGTATAGGTCTTCAAACTTTCTGTTTGTGTATATAAAGTGCAATGCAGGAAAGAGTAGTTAAGTAGACCCGCCCTCCCAGCGCTGTTGCTGTTGTCATCACCCCCAGACTTGCGATATTCGTGTGTAGCTACGTAATTGTATCATAAGCACAGATGGCTCAATCACAGTTGGTTGACGCAGGTATTGTGTATGGTACATGTAGGTGGTCTGGAGCATATTTGTACGCACGATGATGTTCACATTCCTCCCTAAGCCAACAACCACCAAATTAATCAGGCACGTTTATTCTGATTAATCTGCCAACTTATTCCTACTGAGGCCACTTCAAAGGCTATTTCAAAAGGCTCAACAAACCCAAATTTCCCAGAATGCAACAAATCACTTAAATCATATGCATGCACGGGGAACGCATAGTAAATCGTTTTGCAGCAGCTGTGGGTATATAGAGTTTTTCAGTGAAAAGAGGAGCTAGATGTATAGTCTAGCTATGTCGTATTTACCTGTTACATAATATGTGACACAGAAATGTTAAGGTGTGGGGAGTCATACCATGATGCTATACTAGTCTAGCTACATATACTGTGTATGGATCTTTGTCGTCACCACATGCACCTACGTACATGACAGTTCTCCTCCCTCTCCCCCCCCTCCCCACCAGACTAGTGGTATCCAGCCTCCTTCACTGTAGAGATCAATTCACATAGTGATTGTTGATACTCATGTGTGGGCTATGATTACGTATAAACATATTCATAATCATAGTCATGTGGGGGTATTGCTTATGAATGTTTCTTTTGGGGCTGCACCCAATGACCATGCAAAGTACACAAACTGTGAATAAGCTAGCTACTGGCAATGCCTGCTTTTATCACCTGAGCAAGAATCATATGTATTCACAATAACGCATAAAATAGTGTAGGCAGCTACATTTGCAACTCATGGTAAACAAAATTTAGTAAAAATGCTTCATTGTATGATGAAAACTGTGAATAAACAAACTTAATCCACCCGCTGTGGGTACAATCTTAATGCAAACATTCATAAGCTAGCCCTAGCCCTTATGTGCATGTTTAGGTATTACAATATTAAACCATCCATGAGCATCAACACGTGAAAAGGTGTTCTACCCCTTGAGTGTTTGCATTGGGAAGTTTGCCATTGACGTAATAGAACGGAGGAACTTTTTCTGTAAATTAATATACAAAAAGAATGGCCCATTTTGGAGACTATTTTGTGCAATGATTGTGACGTCATTTGGAAGACAGTGAAGGTAGTCAACAGCAATTTTCTACGAATGTGAAGGCTTTTCACAAAGACTGAGGGCTCAAAGAGGGCCTTAATAAGGCAGCAGCCTGAAACAAGCATCTAAAACTAAGCAAAATCCTATGTAAAAGTATAAATTTACAGGCATGCACATTTGGGGAGTAGCATGTTCTACCTTTCATGTAGCTGGCTTCTAGGTATTTATATACATGTACTTTCTTAAGCATTGCTACCTTGACAAGGCCCTCTGATGAGTCTTCAGCCTCCATAAAAACTACCAAATGATGTCACAGAATCGCATGTGATGTGAGTTCCGAAGTGGTCCATTGAGTACTATACGAAGCATAAAATTTATTTACGGTTAGAGCATGATTATTATAATGACGCAATTCTTTGGTTAGCTGTATAACTGTAAATGATTTATTCCTCACAATTTTCTTTTAAAGTAAAAGTTAGTGCATGCATGTACACTGCAAAAATAAAGTGGTTGGTTTTAATCCATATAAGATTACCTCAGTTGCAGCCCCAGCACCAGAGAATGTGTAGTTACATGCAGTGCAATAAGATCACTTTACTTGGAAGCCAAGATAGATTAGCTTTCTTTGGGGGGATAGAAATGAAAATATGCAGTGTTAATTGTCCTAATGGGTCTTTCCTTCCATCTGAAATTGGGTGGTAAAGTGATCCATTTGTTTACATTGTTTTGTACACTGCTACTGAGATACGTAAAAAAAAAACTTTGAGTTCTGCAGTGCAGGAATCCAAAAGTGCAGCTGCACTGTATTATATTTCCTTAATTGTAGGAGCCATAAATGTCTTATTTTGGGCAAATAATGTACGTAAGTGATCTGCTTGTATGCACATTTTTTGGTAGTGAACCTGCAACTGGGATAACAGATCCCTGCTGAGATAATTGCTTTTGCAAGCTGTTCTGAAAGGAATAACGTACTTAAGCAATTCATAGGAATGCTACATAGAGTACAGACAGACAGACAAACAGATGGACAGACAGACAGACAGACAGACAGACAGACAGACAGACAGACAATCAAAATCCCCCCAGTTCCTGTAGAGTTCACACTTGTTACTTGCTAATCAGGGATGGTGTGTACATAATGAGATGTAAAGGTACTGTATACTAACCATCAAGTGGCCTACCACAATAACAACAATAGAAGAAAACTTTAATTTTACACTAATTTTACACTAAGAGTATAATATCTTTTATTAATGGTTAGAAGAAATAAAGCATGGCCATGGACTCAGATGTTCTGTACTCCGGTATGGTACAATATGGGTATGAGTTCGAGAGTATAGGGTGTGACTCTGTGCTTGCATAATGTGTGAAGTGTAACAACTCAGCAGCTGCAATAACTAGATGTCTCTAGCAGAGACATACCCCGCGCTCCTGGACCCTGCAGACTGTAACGCCGTATACGAGCTGTAGGCGTGGCTGATCGCCGTAGTAATGATACATGCGTTTCTCTACGTATACTCCAGTATGCTTTCTAGCTGAGTATCTCTTCTAAGCTCCATGTTGAATAATAGACTCGTATACCATACTCGAGGGCTCGCGTATGTCCGTATTCAAGCTGTAGGCGTGACCAATTGCCGTATTAAAAAAAATGGTGGAACACACCAATAGTCAGAAAAAGCGTGGAAATGCCGAGAATAAAACCGCTTTCTACTATATCGCTTTCTACTATATCAGGTACCGACAAGCTAATATATCAGCGTTAACCTTCTGTTTAGAAATCGTTATAACCTCTAAATCGCCCGTTTGAGAGATTTTCAAAATTTTTATGACAGACAACGACAACGGCGATGACAGCAGACGGAAAAAACCGATTACTTAACCCCGCTTGCGCATACGTGCGTGGGGTAACAATTTGTACATGTACCTAGCCAATGGTGGACAAGTGTCCCAGAATACACTATTTATTTCATTGCGCACTGTCTTGGCCTGACCACTGAAATTAGCTTGCTCCGAGCCTGTAATGTGGTGATCAATGATATGTCAAACCAGGGAAGCTACAACTTGCCTGTATCTGTGGGTGTCAATGCTGTAAGTACTGGAGCAGCAACATGAATATTATGCTATTTATATCTACCTGGCAAACAATGCCCCCACCTTTTTTTCAGAAGCTTGTATAATTATGAGCATTAGCATGTGGACAGGTGGAATTCACAAAGTGTTATCATCATTAATATTTATTCCACCCTCCTTCTAGAATATTTGAACTTGAAGAATACTGAGGACTAAGTTAGACTTCTTATTCTAACTTGACATGATTATTAATTGATGCATGCGTTTTAATGTGTACAAATAGCAAGTAGAGCGCATATGTGTAATGTTTAATGCACTTTTGGAGTTAGGTACTGAATTGAGGTGATTCACTAATAAATCAAACTTTATAGTGTTATTGATTATAATATTATTATTATGTTCTCTTATTTGTAGGACTAGGAGTGCGTGTGACGGAGGGAGCACTCCCAAGCCTGCTGCACCTCCTTTCCCCTGTAGCTCACAGTTGGGGGCTGTTTGCATGGCAAATCGGTGTCCCCACTGCTAAGATCTCCCAGATTCAGGCAGCAAATCCCCCCACTTATCACAAGTCACTTTACACAAGTTTAACCCAAGCGCTGGAGTGGTGGACAGTACATCATCACAGCCCAACCTATGAAGTGATCATTTCTGCCCTTGATCCTAAGCTGGGTGAAACCACGCCTGTCATGAACAGAGCTCTTGCTAGTCAAGTGAGAGAATTCATGGCTAAAGAGCAAGGTGAGCTGTTTAATTATACAGGTCAGAAACAAAACTTTTAACTAATAGTATGCAATCTGTTGCGGTTGTAAAGTATGCTAAAGAGCTTAAGAGCTACAGTGAAATAATAGAACCTTCCTATTGTATATATAGGCATGATAAACGCATTATTTTACATGTTAAAATGCCAAATGCTTATACCACCTTGATTATTGATGTCAAGTTCATGGGACTGATAAAGTAGAATTTAATTCTCTGCCATGCTTATTGTTGGCTGAATAGCTACATTCATGCATGCACTGAGGTTGATAACTGACGTGACACTGTGTGCACCGCTATTCAGCTGAACAGTGAGAATGGCAAAGGGTTACTGCACTGGCGATGGCTATAGCCAGGTCGACAATTCTGGCTGTACAGCATAGCCTAGAGAGACCGTATGTCAATTTTTACTGATGAATCATTAAACAGTTGATATAAAAAGCATGGTAAGCTACAACTCTTTGTCGTAGCTGATTTTGCATGTATGTGGGTGTCTGTGGCTATGCTACCAGCCTATACGTCTTAAGTTGTATGCCACTGTAGCTACTGGAAGTCACTCATTTTGGCTGCACATGCTATAAGGGTTCTTTGCCGGCGAACCAGCCCATATCTTTCCAGTTCCAGAGTTGATATATATATACACTTACTGTTACTGCTTTCAGCACTTTCATAAGTAGCTACTGTGAGAACCATCTTCTATATAAAACAAAATGGATGTGGGATTTATTCGACCCTCAGTCTCAGTTCTCATTGCAATGGCTCTCAGGCTTTATCCTCGAACCATCTTCGACCTTGGGTTGGATAAATTTTGTATCCGCCTCCCAGCCATGACATAATATAACTGATAGAAAGTAATGTATCCCTCTTCACAGAGAAAGAATTCAAACTCAAGAAGAAACTTACACATAAACGCCTACATTTACGCCCCCAACTTCCAACACCACCTCAAATACCATTTGAACCAGATACTTCAGCTGACTCGTTTCCACCACTCACACCTCAAAGTGTTGTTCCTTCTCAAAGTATGATGTCACCTCCCACACCATCATTTGTGCAAGTTTTGACAGGAAAACATCATGCTTTAGGTACACCCTCATTGAATTATCCAAAAGGAGGAACAGGTCATGAAACTTTACCATTAAAGGTAAGATTATTCTATATAATGCAATATCTGGTAAATTAATGATTATATTTCACACTTTTTTCTTGAAAGCCACTTCTAGAGTGTACAGGTCCAGTTGAAGGAAAACTTTTAGAAACACCTTTCCCTGAATTGAGTGCAAGAGATATCCATGAGTTACCAATTCTGAAGAAACAACTTTCAAAGTCAAACACTCCAGATACTCAGATGTATACTTTTTTCCCACGAAAGGTAAGATTATTCTATATTGTAATAAATGTTAGTGTTTTAAGATTAACTTTTTTTTCATTGAAGCATACTCCTGTTGAAACTAAATGGCCAGATCTAGAAGCACATTCTTCTAAACCCATCACCAAAATGAGTGAAAGGCCCAGTATTCAAACACCCACCAGTGATTATAGTACCATGGAAACAACTTTCCGTGAACGACTAGCAGAACCTGCACCGATTGAAGAGAAACTAGAAAGAAGTAATTACCAGGAAAAATTCCACAAATTGCTGTTCTCGGAGGAAAAAGAGCATATTCAAGTTCTTCAAAAAAGGTTTGTCAACAGCAAAATTAATGGATGTGTTAATTTGTAAGGCCATACAGTTATAATTTAACACAGCATTTGAACATGTGCACTATACTCTTACCTCACTGCTATGTTTACTGAGCTTACATTTCTATGCTGTTAGTCTAGACAAGTTGACAAAAGATTTTGAATCAGTTAGGTTCGACCCTATTGTCAAAAAACACTGTCTATAGATATAGGTACTTGCTGTTGTGTCAGTTATTCTTCTATCTTGGCCATCCCACAGCTGTATGGTATCCTAATGGGAAGTATGTATATCTATTTTGCAGTTATATCACTCACATACTCATGACAATGTAATGATTGTGTTGTACAATATTGGGGGTACGAACTAATTCTAACATGTTGATGGCACAAGAATAGCCTTGATGTGCTGCATGAGCTTTATCTTCGAAACGTATAAGCTAGGTCATGGTTTTCTATCTCAACTCACCCATTTACTTTACATTAGGCAGCATTTCACTCTCACTACAATGATCCATTATGGTCCCTTTTAGGTGTAAAGGATTTTACAGATTGGTACTCCATCAAGCTGGACTAAAGCCACCTAATATTTTCAACATGAAGCCTTATCACAAAAGGTTTGGGTACCTTTGTGTACTAAATGATGACAAGATTGCATGTGCCACTCAGGCAAGTGAAGGAGTTGTTATTGTCCATGAAGGCCATAAGATCAGAGCAGAAATTCTGAGAGATAACTTTTTCCATAGAGAGCAAAGGCTGTATATTGCATTTGACAAAAAAAATGTTGATATGCTTGAAACTTACCTTTCTCTACCGAGGTCTTCTTTTGTAAAAGAACTGAATGTTGATTTTGAGTTGAAACATTCATACTTCAATAACCTGCACAAAGCAGTAAATCAGCTTTCTCCAAAAGTAATTGCCAGGTTGATACCTGAGAAGTGTGACTTCGTCAAGGTTCATATTCAACGTGGTACTATTTCAAAACGTTACAAAAATGTTTTGAAGTTAAGTGAGTGCTCTTATGACCAGTGGTGGGCTTTACAAATGATGTTGTCATGTCCATCCCATGGTCCACCTGTTCTCATCAGTGGCCCATTTGGTACTGGGAAAACCCGTATACTAGCTATAGCTGTTCACTCTTTTTTCGAACAAAGCAAGAACACTGCTCAACCTGCTCGAATTTTGGTCTGCACTCAGCAGCATACTTCAGCAGATACATTTCTTGATTTTTATACCAACATAGATCAGACCAGAAGAAATGTTTACATTGTTCGACTGGTTGATAATCGCAGATATCGTAATCCAATGCGAAAGTGGGTTGTAACACTAGACAATTTGGTGAAGACATTACAACGGAACCCTCGTTTAAATCAGAGCAGACTCCTTATTGTTACAACTTGTCTGACATCCTTCCACTTAACCAAAACATTTCCACCAGGTTTCTTTACCCATATTCTCCTAGATGAGGGTGCCTTAATGAGAGAGCCAGAAGGAATTGCTCCTCTCGCTATGGCTGGTAGCAACACCAAAGTGGTGATTGCTGGAGACAAAAATCAGGTACGTCCAGAAATTGAAATAGATATCCAACTGATGGTAGAATAGAGTACGTGGAAATATCTGTGAGTATAAACTGTCCGTTATTTGTATGTTTTATATATATATGTTGTGTAGGTGGTTACTATAGAATCTAGTCTAAACAGATAAGAGTTCATAATGAAGTGTTTTTTAGATAGTCCATCTGCAGGCCCTCCCAATGCAGTGAATCTACACTTCTTATAGCTCATCAATGTCTCCTGCACAAGGTAGCAAATACAGCCTTCATTTGATTGGTCCCTGTCCATGCATATACATAATTAAGAGAATCAATTACTTAGGGTTATTGGTTTTTGAGGGGAGAGCCTGGGGGTTAAAGTACATTATCACTGTCTTTTACTTTTACTTGCTGAATAAAAGGGTGGGTCAATCCCTATTATCAGTACATTCATACGTAGTACAAGTGCTGATTTGTGATCTAAAGTTAGCTCAAAGGCTCTGATAGCAGTCTGTAGGTCAAAGACAGCTGCGTACTGTATTTCTGCAATCAGACACCGCAAGTTTTATCACCACCATCAAATTGTGCTGAAAGAATTAGTGACCTTGCACTCTCAATTAATAGCTATGGCTAGAATTCAAAAACATTCAGCATATTATTTTAACTAAGAGTTGAGTAAAAATACTTCAAGGTTCTGCTAGATAACAAGCTTTCCTTTGCCTCTTTCGAAGTTTGCAATGTCAACTGAAGTTTGACAGAAGCTGCCTGCTCGATATGTTTGCCAAAAAAAGATAGTTTTGATGCATAAATGGTGATTGAAGAAAACAAACGGATTGAAGGTGCTCATTGCAAATAAACACCTGTGATTAATCGCCACCCTCAAATATTGCCACAGAAAATTACATGATGAAATTATTAGTAGCCACGGGGTCTGATTGCGGAAATATGGATACTCTACTTGTGGATTACAGAAGATAAAGTACCCGTATATACGTGCAGTTTGGGTTGCTTTATCATACCGGTACCTGTTTGATGTTATACGTTGTGGAACTCCAAGATAGAATTTTCATTCTTCTAACAAAATAATATGACATCTCATTCACATTGTGTTTGCCTGTTTGCATTTGTTGTATAAGAATTGATGTTTCCATACCTATTTTAGGTTGGTCCTACCACATTAGTGCTAGGAGAGGAAGCACGGGAAAACGGCCTAGCAATTTCACTTCTGGAAAGGCTACAACAGCTTTACAAAGATATTGGAGAGGCAGCCAATGATTATCATGCCACTTTGGTTACAAACTACCGGTGCCATCCAAAGATCCTAACAATTACAGAAGTCCACTATGAGCTACCTCTAAAATCATATCACTCTGATGAATCTTTCCCTTTGCTCTTCGTGTGCTCTAGTATAGAAGCTGAGCAGAATGGTGATGCCGATAGTGGCAGAAATGAGTTGGAAGTCAGGATTACACTTGAAGAAATAAACAGACTTTCCAAGCAGTGGCCAACTGGTTGGGATGTAACCAAAGTTGGCTTTTTGAGCCCTAAAAGAAGTCAGGTTAGTACACTTTGCAGCATAGCGAAAAATTTACTGGATAATTACCTAATTTTACATTTCAGGTGACAACCTTCAGAAGCTTGATAAAGACTCGTTCTTACAAACACTTAAAGGGTGTTCAGAGTCTACCTACATATACCATTCAAGGTATAGTGTTGTAAAATAGAAGTTTATATTTAAAGTATATTCACAAATCCAATTGTCTATTCTGATATATAGGTTGTGAATTCCAGGCAGTGTTTTTGAGTACTTCAGAGTCTCTATTGGCCAATGATGAACCTTTTGACCCTACCAAGAGTCTCAGTAATCCATATGTATTCAACACTGCTGTTTCACGTGCAAAGTCTCTTGTAGTAAGTGTGGGAAATCCGTTCACACTACTCAGAGTGGAAAGATACATGATACAGAAATTTGGAAAAAAAGGAACGTGTTGGAGCCGGTATTTGAAAGCTTGTCTAGATAATGCTGCCTTGTCTTTTGGTCCTTCTGTAAGAATTTCCAAAGCAGAAGAACAAGGGTACCTTCGTCAACTAAAGATGAAACTTATTGAAAATCAACTATTAGCTGGATCTTTTGATACTTCAGGAACAGCTACAGCTCATTCTAAGTCTCGGTAAGTGAGAAACTGCTATCATAATGGTGAAAATTGACATGATCTACACTGTTCAACTTTCAGTTTGCTGAAATACAATTATCATAGTATACTGCTGCTAGTTTGTGTCTTGTTTCTTATTTTATAGCTGTATTCAACCACTGCCAGTTGGATTGAAAACTCAGTTAGGTAAGACTGTTGGATCCCGGAATGACTGGAGCAGGCAGTGATTTTTGGAGAGAACAGTTAAAATATTAGATAGAGTGTCAAAACCTACTAAAATCCTTCACTTTTTAGTGTCCAATTACTATTTTGGTGATCCTGGGTTAAATCCCCAGCTGGGCCACAAGTGAACAGTTATAGTGTGAGAAATAATCAGATCAACTCTCCATTGTGCCAGCTTATAATTATATACTTGCCTTGTTACCAGTCTCCGCTTTCACCAGTGAAATGAAGAGAATTTTTTTCTCATGCTCTGTTGTATTTTACCTAATGAATGTGGTTAAAACCTCTATGCACTAGAATGGTACCTGTTATCTGACAGTCATATAGCAAAAATTAATTCCACACAAAGAAAGAAATTCCACCAAGCTGCATTGCAACCTCTGCAGCGGTAAACACTCACTCTGCAAAATTCTGGTTTCATACCTGGACTGTGTACAGCCTAATTGTGTCAATATTTTCTAACAAAAAAAAAGAGAAAGGTACAGGACTAGTGAGAAAGAAGGAAGAACAGAATCCCTAGAAACCAAGAAAAGACAAGTGTGTACGATGGCATTGGACCCAGGTTCTCAGCTCTCCAGTCCAAGGTTTTGCCTTTTTGGCAACTAAAATGATTAATAAATATAATAAGCATTATATTTGTAATAGTAATAGTTGGAAATCCATAGCATTGCAATGTATGTGTTTGCCACTAATATATGATTATATGCCCTTTTTTGTTTCGACAGTGTATTGTGTATCTTAAGGTTCACGGTACACAACCAACTCTTATGAAATTGTGCTTCTTTCTATTCTACAGAAGTCAGATGTAGCAGTGATTATAGCAGTATGGTTTCAAGCCCTGACGGTAGTGTCACTGGTCAAATACCATATGCACAGAAATCTGAAAGTGGAGACAGTGGTATGCAGTCTCGAAGCACAAGTGAATCTGGTAGTACAGCAAACCTCAGCTTCTTGGCTGAACCAGCACAAACATACCAGTAAGGACCAAAATTTGTTATAATATATTATTTTAGTTTGTAATTTATTCCAATCCTCACTATCTTTGCATGAAGTTCTGTTGACAAGACACCACAATCCCAATCAAGAATGCTGCTTGAAAATCTTGAGAAGATGAACAAGATGCTAATTGCTACAACTGACATTGATCCCAAAAGAATTGAGAAGCTAAGGAAGGTGAGTTGGATTGAGATGTGACACTGCTCTTCGACTCTATATAGCTGCTATATAGTTGCTGAGCATAGCCTTCTGATGAATCTACTTGCATATATGAGCATGAACTAACATTTCCTTCATGAGTTGTACCTCTAACTACGTTTAGACCTAGTCATGAATAATATCCTTTGAAGTATGCCTGCTTAATGAGGTATAGATACCTGCCAACCGGTATCTATCAGATTTAGATACCTCATCTTTATTCATGATTTGCCTGTCACAACTGAAGCGCTAAACTTCAAATGGTTCACAGGTTTTCACAGCTGTCATAACACTAGGTCTAAATCAGTTAGACACCTCTGTGTCGGCATCTCAGTCAATAGAGACCTCTCTGCGCTCGGTCTCTATTATCCTGAGATACCGCCACCTCGGTGTCTAACCTATATATAAACAAGTTACAGAAAAAGCACTTTCCAAAAAGTGCAAAAACCAGTCATGTACTTCCAGCAAAAAACACTTCCCCAAAAACCAATGAAACAAGCGACAATGCACACCGGAAGGCGTGCACAGACTACCCACACATCACAGCGCGATGTATTTACCGCGTACCTACCATCCCTACATCTTTCCAACCACACCCCTCCAATGATGTCTGTGTGAGATGGGAATAGTGGTAGTGTCTGTGTGTATGTGCTGCTAATGAGTGAGTGCATGTGTTGGCGCATGGTAGGTGAAAGTGTTGATTGTGTAGATATTGGACAAGTGAGTGGTTGAGGGTGGTGTTTTTATAGGGGTTTGGGAGTGTTTGGAAATGCATGGTTGAGTGTTGTGGTGTGTGTGGATGTTCTTTATAGGGGAGGTCGATGTGGGTGCAAGTGTTTGGTAAAGTGTAGCTAGATTGGGAGTTGTGGAGTTGAATGTGGTGTGTTGGTGTGAAGGTTTGTTGCGTTGATATTCATTGGGAGTGTTGCGTGTTGTGTCTCGATCTGGTTGGTTTATGCTTGTGAGTGGGTGTTGGGTTGGCTGTAGCGTGGGGCGTTGTGTTTTGTGAAGTATGTAATCGTTGTGGATGTGGATGTGGATGTGAGGGTGGTTGTTGTGGTATAACGGTTGAGGATGGTGATGATTGTAGATGGTGGTGTGTGTTGAAGGGTGTTGTGTATGGGTGTGTGGTATGGTTTGTGATGGGTGTGGTTGTGGTTGGAAAGATGTAGGGATGGTAGGTACACGGTAAATACATCGCGCTGTGATGTGTGGGTAGTCTGTGCACGCCTTCCGGTGTGCATTGTCGCTTGTTTCATTGGTTTTTGGGGAAGTGTTTTTTGCTGGAAGTGCATCCCTACATGACTGGTTTTTGCACTTTTTGGAAAGTGCTTTTTCTGTAACTTGTTTTGGGGCGTTTTTTTGGGAGATGGCATGAAAGGATTTGGAGTGTTATGGAGTGTTGATGTTATTATGAGTGGGGTTGGCCAGTAGATTTCTGAGTTTGGATTGTTTTGTGTTTGTGTACAAGGAGTAGAATGATACTGGGCGTTGTTGAGGTCATCAGTATAAAGTGCAGAGTTGTGTTGGGTGAATTAATTGGGCGAGAAGCGTCCTCAAATGCCTGCTTGAGGTGAACTATGGTAGCTACTTCTGCTTCAGTGACTGTTGCACTCACTACTACAGTGCCATTTCACAGGCTGCTGGCCCTTACTGCCTTCATATTCAGAGCTGCTGATTTCATTGGCTACTACACATCTGCCATTAAGTTTGTCATCAATGGGAAGTGCATAGGCTCTTTGAACATGCTGATAGGCTGAGTCGTTGAACTAGGCATACTGCATGCAAAATACCTTGTAATTCCAAGAAGATCAGCAAATACGCGCATTTCAGGCACTTTCGCACTTCCACTCGAGAAAAGGACCGGACAGCACGATCCAAGGTAGGCTTTAAATAGACCACTGAACACGTGCTGGCAGGCAATTTGCGCATGCGTATCATCCTACAGTAAAATGGCGTGTGAGTGGCAAGCGTCCACTCGAGAGTGCTCGTTATCACTGCTGAACTAAATCCAGTTCGTTGAAGGCGCTATACCCAAAAGGCACTACCCGAGGGTCAATCATGCCCGTTCGTGTTGTAATCTTTCTAATCACTTCAGCCGTTATTGTGCTATCCTGTCTGAAAGAACGAGAACGACAAGATAGACTGTCTGCCCGTTTTAGCCACTTGCCGCTTTGGTACTTTAGAGATATTCTTCAGCAGAGTTAACAGTCTCGCTAATGATGACAACGCTCGAGAATAACTGGTAGGGCTCATATTAGCCCTAGACTTTGCCTACAGCAGAGTTCTCAACATGTTATTTTGTACACATTTAATGGGGAAGCCATTTTTTTGCAGGCCCATCCCTACATATGGAGTACTACCGTACTCCATGATACCACTCTTTTAACTTTAGTTGTTGTGTAGCAATAGCCTCGTTCCCAGGCCCGCGACTTTTTTGGTTGCACGAAGGAAAGTCACAGAGCCTGGTAACAAAGTCACGTGATCAAATTACATCATAATCCACTTCGAAAGACATCTGCGTTTCTCTACATTTTACAGAAGACTATCTTTCAGTGGTAAGTCTATGGCACAAACAGGCTATAATGAAAAGCTACAAGCAGTGTAGATTCGCTACCTTTACTTGTTGTCTGAGAATTGCACGTGTACTCGCCCATGCTCATAATTACCTTTCTACTACCTTTCTACTCTTGGCCTCGTGCACGTGATTTTAAATCCCAGGTCCTGTGACATCTTACGTGTAACCGAAAATGGCGCAGGTCTGGGAACGAGGCTACTGTAGCAATATGAATTGGTATACAATTTGCACACACTTGGAGAAAACTTCAAGTCATATTATAGGCAAAATAGATACTCAGTACCTTAAGGTGTGGCAAGATACCCAAAACATAGTTTGGTGTCCTCATTCAAAAAATCAATTGTAAAATACCAATATCACACATGCATGTTAGAGTGTATTAAATTGCATAAACCTTTATACAGACTTCAGGGTTGGACAAATCAGGGTTCAAGGACTGAACAACTGGATTTTGTTTGTGTAACAAATGACTTATTTGAGCTATAGGGTTTAAAGGCAACACAAACTGATGGTGCCATTAGCCTGTATTCACTTGTCAATTGTATGGTAGTGGCAAGCAAAACACCACTGTTTTGCGTCAACTTTATTAGACACACAAAAGCAACAATGTCATACAAGTTAAGTGGTTTGTAATATTAGAAAATTAATACAATTTACTGGTATCCAATGATCATTTCTTTCCTTTGTAGGAAGTCGATGCAGCACTTCAAATAAGAGATGAACTGGAGATTGGACTGACAAGCAAACAGAAAGAATTACAAGACAGCATTCATCTTACTGCTGCACTTGAGGTATGTATGAATACATCTAAAGCTTAAGTATACCCCTTAATATTAAACTTAAAATTAAAGATTTACATGTAGGAAGAAGTAGTGATACCTGTTTGTGTATTTGTTACTGCAATAAATGGAAATAGAAATGAGATATTTCTATTGTCAAAAGTTATTGCATACATGAGCATACATGCATGCCATCCGTCGATCTTAGATGCATGCAAAATTAGGTTAATGCTGCTTCTTTCTCAAGAGGTTCCGGAGTTTGATACATTCTTCAAAGAAGGAAGTCTCACTAAAACATTCATTCATCAATGCAATTATGTTGCATGGGAGATGTAAATCAAATGAATGTGTACAGTACCAATTTTTAATGGGAGTAAAAATCAAAAGGCTGTGATGCAAGACGATTGTAAAACTGCTTTGCAGTATTACATGTCATTAGGTCCAAGGATTAAGATGATATGAGGATGCCATTCCAACCTCTTTGACAAGATTTAGTAATCTTCATTTTAGAGCCAAAGAGAGATGATAAAGGAGGCTAAGGAACGTTTAGATGATGACGTGGAGATGCTCCAGTCACAATTCCGTGAGTTTAGCACTGTTAAATGAGCATGAAAAAAAGACTATACATGTACATGTATATTATCACCATAGTTTGGCTATTGCTGAAAAGGAATAATAACCTACAGCTGTTAATTTTGTTTCTCTAGAGGATGAAATACAAAATTTGAAATGGGCTAATAGTTCACTTGCAACTGAGCTGGAAGCAAGCAAATTTGTAAGTGTTGAAGATGTATGCCTCATTCAGATTCGAACTGTGTATGCTTGTGGTTCCTGGATTAATATATAGATTAATGATTCTCATCACTCAAATGTACATTCACTTGGCAGTGCACATATGGTTGATGCATCAAATTTACTGTACTGAATTTCTTTGAAGACACTTTCCCAGGGTAGTATTTAGGATGATACAGAGCCGCAGATTTCTTGGTTCCCATTAATTACTTTTTAATTTTACTATTTTGGCCATTTTTCAGCACTACACAAGTCAGATTCATGAGCTCTGGAGGGTGAGAACGAAACTGGAAGCACAGAATGCTGAACTCCATAAAGGTGTGTGCATATAGTGTGTATCATGGAGTGTGGTAATGCTCCATACAGAGGGGGGAAATGGTGGCCACGTTAAGCCTGTACATGCTTGGATAGTGATTCGATGATCATAGCCGCTTACAGTCACATCAACGACTAGATCAGCTTCAACTTCCTTCCTATCCTGAAAAATTTCTACCTCATAGAACCACATCAAACAATACCACACAATACCAAAAATTTGATGAACACAATTGCCACACAAGCAATTAATATAAATCTTCAAATTGCCCACACAGCATATTCCCACTCACTGTACTACACCTACTCAAACCGATTTAGGCTACTCCTATGGACTTTTTTTTAGTTTTTAACCCACTATCACGATAGTAAACACAAATAAAAAAAAACTCTTCAAGTGCCCCATCTAGGTGCTGGCTGTCTTGCTCGCGCGACCTTGTTTGCATTTAGTACTTAACTTGTCACGTAAAGTATCAACAACACGTTTAAGCACTCTACGCTTGATTCTCTAACAGCCACACAGCTGTGTTGTGGATAACCTTTTTACCGTTGTATAGAAAATAATGAGGACTTACCACTGGATTGATGTCCGTGCATGATCTTTAATAAAGCAAGATGCTACAGAAGCTTCTAAATCACTGTGAAATGGGAAAAGGCTTTCAGCCACTGTGCACTTCATTAATACTCTTACAGAGCTACAGTACATAATCGGCACATGGTGTGTGTGAATCTCAAGCAGCATAGCCTGTCTCTCTGCTGTATACTAACCGGTATATATAAATACGTACACTTGCATGTAATATTTATTTTCATGGGTAAGCCTTTCTACACATGGTGAACAGTATTACTACATTTACTACAGAGCTTGCACAATCGAACTCCACATACAAGAATTTAATGTGTATTCTTCTAGGTGAATGCAAAGCTAGTGTGAGTGAGCCCTTGGCCACTAAAATGTGATTTGTTAAAGGTCTATAGACTGGTCACATGGCAGATTTCCCGAATCCTAGCTCTAGCCTTCCCCTCCGGTAGCATGTTGGCGATCTGTACTCTTGGCATTGATGAAGCTTGCTCTCCATCTGCTGCAGCCTATAGTGGTAGTCCTTCTTACTCGCTGCAGGTTAGTCCATGGATGCGGGTCACAGCGAGGCACAATATCGTGAATGTTGTAGCCATGTGAAAATGTTGCATTAGATTATGTGGTATTCGGACTATCGAATGTTGTCTATGTTGTGTGGTATGTGGACAGCATGTACGTATGTACATACACACAGACATACAAACAAAACCTTAATTGAACACACCAGTGTGGGGTTTCCTAATGCTCACCCAACAACTAGATCTACACAAGTAGTGCCCAATACAGCTAGTGGTATGTAACACCTGTTTATTACTTTTTTTAGTAATTGGGAGGTATGTCACCCTTGAAGAGAAATTGAGAGAGCAAGAAAAAGCTTTAGAAGAGAAAAAAAGAGAGCAGGAGATCGCCCTGGAAGAGAAGTGGAGAGAGCAAGAAAAAGCTTTAGAAGAAAAAAAGAGAGAGCTGCAGGAGATTGAGGAAAAATTGAGAGAGCAAGAAAAAGTTTTGGAAGACAAAAAAAGAGAGCTGAGAGAACAAGAAAAAGCTTTGGAAGAGAAAAAAAGAGAGCAAGAGATTACCCTTGAAGAGGAAAGGAGAAAGCAAGAGGAATCCTTTGAAGAAGAGAGAAGAAAGCAGGAGAAAGCTCTAAATGAACTACGTTTGCAGATGAAGACCGATGTACAAGAGCCTGAAGTATGTATACTAATTGTTCTATTCAGTTTGTTCCATAGAAGTTTAAGTTGGTAAAGTAAGGTGATCATAATATAATGCCACAAGAGTTTGTCTTGAGGCATATACATATACATAGCATTGACAGTAATGATTGTGTGTCATTTCCGAACAGTAAAATTTTTAGATGATGGTGACTGCTCAAGCTCCAAGTTTCTTAGACTATCTCATGCCATGAATGGTTTTCTATAATAATTCTATCCTAGGCTAGTTTCTAGGTACCTGTCTCACCTAAATCTGCAAGTTTTAGTACTGTAGGTTCTAGTATATTATAAAATGCACTGAGAGCATTTAAGAATTTAAAATTCAGATGCAAGTGTATTTTCTTCGTTTCCATGGTTTTAATGTGCACAATCATGACTCCTTAGATCCACATCTCTTTGCCTGCCCGCTATATCAACACAGGTAGTGTGGGTACACTTGCAACTGGATTTAATTTTTCATATACCTGAGAGCTGTTATAATTAACTAACACAATCAGATAGTAGATTGTGCCACTGCCTAACTTACAGCATCCTTGTAGAGGAAGGAGTTTTGCAGCTATAATTTTTATAGCAGCTACCTGTGTGGTACCGGTGCGTGCACGTGAAGTGAAAATAAGAATGGCCTAAACCTTGCAAACGTATATCATTGGTTTTCATTCTCTTGTAGAAACCTGATGGCATCAGAGAGACAGTTCAGGTGGTTCATGAAGCACCACAACTTGAATCGGAGGAAAAGATTCAGTATGTATATGCATCCAGTGTGTATCCATATTTCATTGTCAAGTAGGAACTTTAGATACTGAATTTCTATAGTATAGCATGCATGGGCTATGTTCTAACTTGGCTGAGGCAGAGCCAATGTTTAGCTGGAACATAGAGCTGCCCATGCTGTGAGCCATTTAGTATTATACTGTATATAGCACTGAATTTTTGAAGCACATAAGTTTTCGCAACTGCGTCGATGTCTTCGACCGTGAAATTAAGCTCACAAAATGTTTTGCAGTACACATCCGAAATATATTATTTCCACAAAATGTTCAGTGCAACCAAACCGTGATAATTTGCTCCTTAAAAATTTGGTGCCTTACAGTATATGCACATCTTCAGCTTCCTATGCTATGTGAGATTCTTACTATGCTTTATGAAAAAAATAGACTATACCTGATTACAATAGTAACATAATATACTGTTAAGTGCATTACAACCAATTGTGGTGTTACCACATTCACATAATATAGCAACATAAACTTTATAGAGAAAGTTAATGGCAAACATACACAAAAGCTGTAGTGTTTCAGTTTCCTTGTAGCATTTGTGTACGTAAAATAGGTGCTGTTCTGGCACAGATCTATTTTGGAGTAACAACATTTAATTATTGTCTAGGAACTGTAGAGATGGTGCTACACCAAACAAGACCTCTGTAACCTCACATTTGGAACCATGTGAATCACAGTCAGGTAAAACTCTTATAGCAAAATATTTTTGATGCTTGGTTGTTTTGTTTTGTTTTTACTAGAAATGCAAGCTTGATATATTGGAAATGTTATGCATAAAATTTTGGCTGCTTGGATTAAAAATGGTGTGACTAATGTAGAGTTCTTCATAACTCTGTTTTCTTGTAATTCATGAAGTTTTTATTAGTTCTTATGAAGTATATGAAGAGTGATATATCACTCTTCAAACGGATCAAATTGAAAAAATAATGTATTGGCTCGATATATCTAGTATGTGGTATATAGACTATAGACTGGCATAGTAGTCAGAACACTTTTTTATGCTACTTTCTATTGGCTTTACTGACATACGTTGGACAAAATACTCATTTCTGTTTGAATTTGTATGCAATAACATACATGTAGCTAACAGTGATGGCAACGCAATTGCACCAAGCCAATCCTTCAAGAATGCAATTTCACGTGATATTGCTACATTGCGAAAAGTGTGAAGTTGAGATACAATTAATTTCACGAGTGATGTAAATTTACCGTGGAAACAAACTTGTGATATGATTTTCATTATAGAATTGACTACTGGAATGAAGACTGAAATACTAGTTGGTGTACTAAAAAGAGACAGATACTATAAATCCAGTCCACCAAATAAAGACTCCCATGGATCTGCATGTCATGGCCATAGTAGACCGTATGTCAAAGTTTGATCAATTTTTTCTGAATTTATGCAGATGAGAACACTGATGATACATCAGCAGATGAGCTTGAAACTACGGATAGCTACTCTTCAGGTACTAATGTTCTGGTGTTGCAATAAAATTAATCATAGATTAATAAATCAATGTACTACAGCTTGTAGGCATAGGCAGTGCCCCCGTATAGCATTAATTAATAATAGGTCTATGAAACTATGATACTGAATCTGTGGTGTTACTTACTACACATTGGAGTAGTTGAAAATTTATGCCTATTTGAAAAGTCGTCTTTGTCTCAAACAGAGCAAGTGGCACAGAAAGATACAGAAGTAGAAGTGTTTCATGCAGTAGTGATCGTACAGTGATATTCACTACGTAAATGAAGGAATACAATAGACATGCTGGGAGCAATTAATTAGGACCAAATGCTCATATATTTCTCCATATGACAGACTCAGAGTTTAATTTTACAATAACTATGGAGTATAGTCTAGTTTCAATATCGAGACTGTTATGACTATGACCTTACACACATGTGAATGGAGATGTTGGTGGATAATGTATGACAGTTTTTTGTAGCAGCGCAGTGAACATGTGATGATAACATTACTGGGAAAGCATAAAGTAGGAAAAGAGCCAAAGTGACTACCTAGAAATATTGCCATAAAGTTATCTCGCTTGATGCTGATCATACACAGCCATTGTGCAAAGCACCACAATAGTATTATTTGCCTCAAGAATAGGGATTTTAGCTCATACCAGTAGTTAATTGGCATAAGCTACAGCAGATACTCAAAGGCTACCCAGATTAAGCTAAAGTATGTCCATGGGAGTTTGTGGATCAGTGTCTTATTATGCGAACTAACTGTTGACTATTTTCCTATTATCAAAGATGAGGAAACTGCTGATGAATCTCGGGAGACAGAAAGCGGTCAGCTACCTCTTGCAGATGCTTTCAATTTTGTTCAAAAAAGTCCTCATGAACATGTACAGTTGATTGAAGAAATTGACTTCCTTCCGCTTGCTCTGAGTCTGTACAAAGAAAAGGTTGTTAAATTTACTGAGATTGATACCTTTATACAGCCGAGGACAGTATATACAGCTCAGCAAAAGTTCCAGAAACTGATATGCCACATACATGTATATTATACCAGAAAGTCACCACAAGAAGCTGCTGAAACACTTTGGAAAATTATGCATAAAAACCATCTTCAGAGTTTGATGTCTGAAATTGATCACTTCAGGAAAACACATGGTTAGTTATTGACTGCCACTGGTTTTATTTAATTTACCATAATATAACAGACATTAAACCTGGCATGTACGACTATAGTCTAGCATGTGTAGTTCCAAAACTATGCTCATGCCTGTAATTATCATTGTATGGCGGCTATAGCCTTGGCAGAGAGGCTGGGAACGAGGCTATGGCGGCTATACACTTGGTATATTGGCTGCTTATTCATGTATACTTAAGTTAGTGCATAGCTAATGAACATTTGCATTTAGTTTTAAGATTTCATGCCTATACTCTCACATCTGGCTAAAGCACTCACACCCACCTATATCACTGTACTTAGATAGGACTGATCTAGCTTCCTTATAGTATGTGCTACTTCTTTGATTCACCCATATAAGGAACCTTGTGTCACTTTGCATTGGGTGGGTCAAAGAATCCACGTGGGGTTAAAATCAGCTAAACCCTACCTTGCTGATTGCTGTGCTTTAACTTGCTACTTACTGATGGTTGCTCAAAATGGAAAGTTTCACTCAAAAGTAAGTCCATGCACACTGTACATAAAGAAAATGGGTTTGTGTCACACTAATAAAAGTGGTGTGTTTAATCATTCCTACACATACGATAAGGGCTGCACTATTTGTGAATTATATTTATATAGGACAACTCACTGACAGTGACTTTGAGGAAAAAGTCGAGGAGTTTTTGAAGCATTCAAGCACGTCTCCAGAAAATGTGCAAGACGGAAATGAAAGAATTAGCTCCCCTCCTACCAGAATTCACCATGGTACCGGTCAGTCTATAAAATAGTCTCATAGCAAATGTGTAGCATGCATGAAATACTGTGAATGAAATGTTTTTTGGATGATCATAGAAGTAAGCTTTGCAATGTGTATGCTATAACTATGAGAATCTAGATAGCAATCATGAAAAGTGTATTATGAGCACAATTAATTTAGCTGAAATGTATAGTAGGAAAAGTATTTACTCTTATTCTGTGCATACATTATTAGGTTTTCTGAAGTCTCTTCCAGAAGATAGCTGTGCTAAACATGAATCTTCTAAGAGAAAACAAAGTACTACTACCAGTATTCCGAAACCTTCAGAACTGCCTTATCATGATTACCTGGCTAAGTTCGATGAATTATTTCAAAATGGATTCGCTGTTGAAAATACAGTTGCTAATGCAATAATGAGGTGAGAGTGTATTCCAAAATGGTATCCTTAGGCAGGCACCTGTGGGAAGCAGAGCAAAGCATAATAGGCCAACTAATTATGCTATGCCTGGTTCTCTCAGGCACTACCTATTGTGTTCCTACCCATCATTCTTGAATTTGATCATTAACATTTGCGTATCATTCGTATCAACCAACAATTCAGGATGTAAAGTACCTCATGCAACTCTTGTCGATTCATTACAATTTATATCACTTATTACCTTCATCCTGTGGGTGAAGTGAAGTCACAGATAAATAATAAAGGTGCTAATGCTTGCTTGCGTATGAGCATATTATTGTTTAGATGTGAATATCTTATCTTACTTCATGCAGTGCATTAGACACAATAGCTTTACCAATGTCTATCTGGTAGACCAATCTCAAGCAACATGCATGAGTAAATAAGTAGCTCAAGGCCTACCATTTCTCTAGATTTGAAGCTATGAGCACTGCATGTGTTATGCATTTTTTTATCCTCATTCTCATTCCTACCCTCATTCTTTTTTTGTGGAGAGTGGAACAAAATTTAACACTGTCATTTTTACTCGCAATGCTATAGTTCTGGCAGAGATGTAGTTGAAGGTGTGGACCTTGGCACAAAGTTAATGACAGTTCATGCAGGCTCTGATAGAAAAAAAGAATTACGCCCCTGTATAAAAGTCCTTACCAACATTGAGGTTGATGACGTCATGAAATCAGCTATTGGCAAAGAAATTATTCAAGCTGTTAATTCAAAGTATGGGAAACATTTTCCCAGTGATGACTACAAGAAATGGCTGGAATGGTTGGATTTCACAAGCTTTGAAATCCCTACAGGAGCAGCCAAACCCCTTGGGAAAAAACTGCATCCTGGACCTGGAATCCAGTTTGATAGTCAGGCAACTTCACAGAACAATCCTGACAGAAGTGGTACTCTTGGTATTATGATTCGAAGCCAAATTACTGTCCAGGGAGAAAAATTTGGCAGACATTATGGTTTATCTTGTGCTCACTGTATTCTCTCAACTGCTGCTTGTGGTAAGATTCTCAAACTTGATAAAGAAGAAGAAGAAGATTTTGAGCAATGGAACCGTGTACAGCTACATGAGTCACGACAAGTATACTCAGTTGTACCTCAGGGAGGCTCACTACCACGTCTGGATATAGCTCAGTGCAATTGTAGGAGCAAATGCCAATGTAGTGAAAATGAATATAAATCATTATCTCTTGCCTCTCTCTATCCAGCAAAATTTGCACCAAGAATTCGAAAGCTGATGCAATACAGTTTTAAGAGTGACCAACTTGCTAAGTATGCAGGATTGACATATGGATGGTTTCCTTCAACTCAAGCCCTCGTTCGCCCAGAACAGCTTCATGCTAATCAGACTGATACTCACGAGCAGTTAGCTGGCCCACTAGAGCTTACACCGAAATATGACTCTCAATTAAATTCTCCTCCAGATGAAACTTCAGAACAGGCACCTGTACAGAAAAATGGCTCCGATGCAGAGCAGAGTTCTGGCCAAACGGTTCCAAGTCACTTTGAAACGAAGAAGAAAAGTACTATTCAATTTAATTCAACTGGAAAGACTGATCCTCAAGGGCAGTTAGCCGACCCACTTACAGAAACTCTCAAATATGACTCTCAATTAAATTCTCCTCCAGATGAAACTTCAGACCAGGCACCTGTACAGAAAAATGGCTCCGATGCAGAGCAGAATTCTGGCCAAACGGTTCCAAGTCACTTTGAAACAGAGAAGAAAAGTCCTATCCAATTTAATTCAACTGGAAAGACTAATCCTCAAGAGCAGTTAGCTGTCCCACTTACAGAAACTCTCAAATATGACTCTCAATTAAATTCTCCTCCAGATGAAACTTCAGACCAGGCACCTGTACAGAAAAATGGCTCCGATGCAGAGCAGAGTTCTGGCCAAACGGTTCCAAGTCACTTTGAAACGGAGAAGAAAAGTCCTATCCAATTTAATTCAACTGGAAAGACTGATCCTCAAGAGCAGTTAGCCGTCCCACTTACAGAAACTCTCAAATATGACTCTCAATTAAATTCTCCTCCAGATGAAACTTCAGACCAGGCATCTGTACAGAAAAATGGCTCCAATGCAGAGCATAGTTCTGGCCAAACGGTTCCAAGTCACTTTGAAACGGAGAAGAAAAGTCCTATCCAATTTAATTCACATGGAAAGACTAATCCTCAAGAGCAGTTAGCCGTCCCACTTACAGAAACTCACAAATATGACTCTCAATTAAATTCTTCTGTAGGTGAAACTTCAGACCAGGCACCTGTACAGAAAAATGGCACCGATGAAGAGCAGAATTCTGGCCAAACGGTTCCAAGTCACTTTGAAACGGAGAAGAAAAGTCCTATCCAATTTAATTCAACTGGAAAGACTGATCCTCAAGAGCAGTTAGCCGTCCCACTTACAGAAACTCTCAAATATGACTCTCAATTAAATTCTCCTCCAGATGAAACTTCAGACCAGGCATCTGTACAGAAAAATGGCTCCAATGCAGAGCATAGTTCTGGCCAAACGGTTCCAAGTCACTTTGAAACAGAGAAGAAAAGTCCTATCCAATTTAATTCAACTGGAAAGACTAATCCTCAAGAGCAGTTAGCCGTCCCACTTACAGAAACTCTCAAATATGACTCTCAATTAAATTCTCCTCCAGATGAAACTTCAGACCAGGCACCTGTACAGAAAAATGGCTCCGATGCAGAGCAGAGTTTTTGCCAAACATTTCCAAATCACCTTGAAAGGGAGAAGAATAATCCTACCCCATTAAATTCAACTGGAAAGACTAATCCTCAAGAGCAGTTAGCCGTCCCACTCAAGGAAACTCTAAAATACGACTCTCAATTAGATTCTTCTACAAGTGAAACTTCAGACCAGGCACCTGTACAGAAAAACGGCACCAATGAAGAGCAGAGTTCTGATGAAGCATCTTTCAAACACAATGACAGGGAGAAGAATGTTCTTCCATACCAAACACTTCAGGAAAATATACGCCTACCGTCTGATCCAGAGCAAGATAGCTGCTTAGAGCAAGATACTTTACAGGAGAACCATACAATTGTGCAAAGTCCAAATACCACTGCTGGCGATACTAGGCAGCAGCAAAGTACCTGTCCATTTCCTTTACTCCGTATTCCATTCCGTCCACGTGCACGCATACCAAGAGATGATAAAAGATTTACATCAAGGTGCAACATTGATGCTGGTGCAGTTTCCTTAACTCATCAAAAAGGAAAATGTGCTCTTCAGATGCAGGTTGGGTTATCTGATATAAAGAAATGGAAGACTGCTCAAAAATTTACAGACATTCTCCCTTCAGCACCTATTAGTGGCGCACTGCACGTATACCGGTATGCGTTCAGCAGTCAAAATGCTCAACAAGCATCAGGATCACTATGTCTTGCGAGACCGGGCTTTCAATATGACCGTGCCAAACTAAAAACTGCCCATATATTCAGTTTCTCCCAAAATGAAAAATGCTGCTTCATTAAAGATGGGGATTCGGGGTCAGTAGTTTACACATTAGATCGTAAAACTGAAACTGCTACTGTTTTTGGTATGGTGTATGCTATGACTAGCCAGAATCCTTTTGAAAGTGACAACACTGCAGGTGCAACTAGCTCCATTTGCCATGCCTTTTCACTAACAAATGCACTTGAATTGTTAAGACCACAGTTAAACTATAGTAGTGCAAAAAAACTACAACAAAAATATGTGCAATCAGATTCTGACAAGAAATCAGTACTAGAGAAATACATGCAATCATTTGAGACTGCAGAAGAACTTAAGAAGACAGCCATCCGAAAACTAAATGGCTGTGTCAGTAGTAACCAAGATGAAGAAAAGAGAAGTACTGTCCGTGAATGTGTTTGGAAATATTTGAATGAGTCATATTGTCGCCAATGCAACTATCCTCCTGAATTGGAAGGCTGGATTCCAGAGTTAGAGTTCAAACTTGAACCATGTGTCAGTGGGTGTGGGGAGCCTTAAATTAGTAAATGCACAAACAATGACTGTCCGCATTATTTTTAGAGCTATATAGAGTGTATCGTTGTAGGCTGTATAATAGCTGTGGTTCTACATTTTATACGCAAAAGTTTTTTAGTTACCAAAATTGGCAGTGTTTAGACTGTTAGAAAGTCCTGTACATGTATATGGTCGCTCTTATTAATTTGATCATAAGTTTGTTTTTTATGAAGTGTGAGTCTATAATATTTTTATACCTTGTGTTATTGTTATAGCTTAATAATGTGATATTCACAAAAATACTTCTGTATGAAAATGTGTGACTGGCTTTTTATAGTTTTACTAGTTTTTATCACTTACAGGCTTTAATTTCTACCCCATTCTGATAATTTATATGTACTAAAGTTTTTTGTTATGCAGTAGTAAATTGGGAGTGTGTGCGATTTAATTTTATAAGAGCCAGTACAATGTCCTTTTTTAAGGGGAGAGATTTCTTGGATGGCATGGTCTTGGAACAAAGGACGTAAGAACGGTATGCACATTTTCCTTCAAGGAAACTTATGCATAATTATAATATTATGTTCCGCGCAAACCAGGAAGTTGCGCAATCTTGGGATTACGCTACGCAAAGTAGGAATCCATACTTTGGCGCGCAATCCCAGGATTGCGCAGTTTTTTGCGCGAAGTGGGAATACGTTGCGCAAACCCTGCACTGCGCATATTTGTTCGTACAAAGTTAGATTTTTGATATGAAGCGCATGTAGGGACAAAGTATGAACAGCAAAGGGTCAAGTGCTGTAAAAACAAACAGTGGTTACAAAACCAATCGCCAACATGATGTGTATTAAAACCAACAATTGTAATGAAACCATTTGTCACAATCATTACATTGTCATATTATTCTGGTAATCTACAATCACAATAAAAACGGATGAATGAAACTGATGGCTTGCAAGCCGCTAGAGACACTGCATTACTGTCCTGGCGTGGCATTTTTATAGCTAGCTGTAGAAGTAACAACATCACGTGTGCGCAAAAGTGGAATACCATACCATACCATACAATACAATACAATACATTATAGTATTTTGCGTGGGCGGATCAAAGGCGAAAAGTGTGCTTTATTTTCCATATAGCAGTTATGGTGTGAAGAGTGCTATATGAAAACTCATACAGCACAGGAAGTACAATATAGAACAGGTCATGGGTAATTGAGAACTTTTTGCAATTAACTGTAAACAGAATCCACGAAAGTGCAGCAGGGCCAGCTGCAAGTGCGGCAAAGCAAAGGTACTTGAACGGAGCAAAAACGGCTAGCGACAGTTAATACAGAGATTGGTAAATGCACAAAAAGCGCTACTTAATACGGCAAGAAAAACGGGCTGGTAAAGAGACAGTACTAGCTACAAATGGCAAACACTCCTAGCAAATGGGAACAACCATACGGAGCTCATCCATGGTACAACACGTTAGCTACCATGGTACCAGTAAAGCCTTGAGCCTAGCAGTGCTATTTGATGCACAAAGCGGTAAGCTTGCAGCGTACAGACAGACGGAAACGCAACAAAACTAGGCATACACCGAGAATAGCAGCTTACCATGCTTTCTACATCGATTGTCGAGCGATCTGTGAGCCAAAAAACGCCATATCCCTCCAGGACCAGCACAAAATTCAAACGTGAAATACTATAAACCAGTTAAAGCACCGTATACCCTCGTGCACTACGTGAAATATTGCACTTGGGCGTGGTCTCGAGGCCAAATATAGCACTCGGCTTCGCCTCGTGCTATATTTGCCTCTCGCCCACGCCCTCGTGCAATATTTCACGTAGTGCACTCGGGACGGTGCTTTAACTAATACAATACAATACAATACAATACAATACAATACAATACAATACAATACAATACAATACAATACAATACAATACAATACAATACAATACAAAAACAAAACAATACAATTAATACACACACCAGTCAAATTACACCGTCAAGGGAAGGGGGTAGAGTCAGGTGACGGTGTAGCCACAGGGTGGCATTGCCACGCCACAGGGCAATGGCGGTCCTGCTGAAAAGGTGCTTGGTAGAGTTGGCTGCGCAATCCCGGGATTGCGCGCCAAAGTATGGATTCCTAGTTTGTTTGTTTTTTTACAATACAATACTGCTTCAGGCAAAAGTGTACCAGTGGTAGTTTGAATGGCAGACTTGCACTATAGCAAAATTCTAATTAGAGCACAATTTTTTTAGCCGTTGCCCCTAGCGACCAAATATATTGTAGCCCTTAATACACTTATGAAAAAAATCCAAGTTTGAAAATCATAGCTTGTTTGAACATTAAGATATGCAGACGCAAGTTTTCGATTTCCTGTACATTCTTAATGGAGATGTGCTTTTTTGACCCCCAACTGACTTTGGGGGTCAAAAAAGCACCTCTCCATTGAAAATGTACAGGAATTTGGAAACTTTGCGTCTGCATATCTTGATGATCAAACAAGCTATGATTTTCAAACTTGGATTTTTTTTTCATATGGCTACAACATATTTGGTCGCTAGGGGCAACAGCTAAAAAATTGTGCTCTAATTTGAATTTTTGCTATAGTGCAAGTCTGCCATTGCGCAATTCTAGGATTGCGCAAATTCCTGGTTCGCGCGGAACATATATAGAGCACACTACCGCTACAAAAGTTTGACGCTTGGCTTATACATGTATTAGTATAGTCCTAGTCAAATGCAGTCTGTAGATCTCTTCAGTGTATTAAATATTCATCAAAGCTCTCCCATGAATGATAGCTCACTTGCAATGGGCAGAGAGTGACAGCAGAAAGACAGACGAGATACTCGCATATGCCATATTATTCAGTATGCTCAGGACGGCTCTTACCCTCCCGAGCTCACGAAGGAAAAGAAAAGAGCTGTCAGAAAGCGTACTCAGACCCTCCTAACCATAGATAAAGGCGAAGTGACCTAATCTGGCACTGGTACGGTACGCGGTACGGCCGGCCAGCAACTATCCAAACTTGCACGTGCAGGCCCACGGGAAACAAATTTTTAGGGGGTCCACATATTAATTATTTCAGAAACAAGTCTGACATTTCATGTCTAAAAACCAGCCGGGCACCTTTCCCGTACATTACAATAAGTTACACACAACTCAGCGTAGGCCAAGCTAACTGCAGCTGCAGAACTACAAATTATAGCAACTATAGTCACGTGATCACGTTCCCAGACCTACAAATTATCAGCGAAAGTGCTGACTCAGCAGTTTCGTCGTGCGCTTCTAGTTAGAAGTTATACGCCACCAAAACAGGATCTTTACGGATACCTACCAAGTTTTCGCCATCTAGGCAACTTACAACTACCTTCGTTTGCTGTAGCTTGGCCTGCAAACCTCCAAAAGCTGCTATATACTGCAGTTGCATAGTAAGCAGTTGCATAGTAACGCATGACGTATACTGCGCACGTGATAAGTGCGGACGCACAAACAAACAGACGCGGAAAACGTAAAGCAGATCTAGGACCAGCCGTTCGCGCGCTGCGCGCGCTCCGGCTGGTAAAAATCGTTCCGGGGGCAACGAGTTCGAAGGGGGTCCAAATTAAACGCGATAGCCCTCCATTTAAATTCTGCTATGGCTCGGTGCTGTAGTCGGAGCACGCTGGTTGTTTTGGCAGTGTCTGTGGGTCTGCTTGCGTATGTATCATTCCAGAAGACCACAGTGACAATTAAGTTGAGCAGAGTCATCAAGAGCGACTCCCATGCAGTCGGTTTTCCAGCTGTTCAAAAACCCTGAGGTACTGACGCGATACCAGCCATACACACAGACAGTGGAGGTGAAAGGCAAAGTTGAGAAACCCTCATTAGGCTCAGAGAGTATCATAACTGAATACATTTTGAGAGGTGATACCACACTTTCACTTTTGTTTGGTATAGAGCTCACAGCTGTCATTGATGGAAACTATAGCTATATGCTCAGTAACGCTCTTCAGTCTGAGGATTTCATGTTATCTATGGACCTTAAGTCTTCTTCTCTGGGGATTACAATGGATATGGATGCTGTGTGGACGATAGCCCACACTAAGGAGGGTGAAACTTTGCTCTCTGAAGTTCTCCAGCTTTACCCCCCCCCCCCCCCCAAAATCATGGCGAGCCTTGTGGAAAATACAGCAAGGTGTGCTCATGAGATCATGCTGAACAGTATAAAAGAAAGTGCTGAAAGAGATTTAAAGTCTGAATTTATGGACTAGACTCTAAGGCCACTCCAAATTAATTTACTTCCCTGTCTACCGCCCGCATCCTATTTGTGTACCCACATCTGCCTTAATTTTAGTATTTTCTGCACTATATTCGCACGCTACAGCAAAAAAAAAATCATTTTAGCAGCATAAAATGCCTATAATTATACAATGTAGGGGAAGCCAGTGAATGTACGAAAGTCCTATAGTCCTTATCAACCGCCCGCCCATATCCTGTGGGAAAACTAAAGATTATTTGGAGTGGCCTAGTGACAGGGAACAGTAGATTATAATTACAGACAATGACTATTAATCCTTTCACTGGTAGAGACCTCCTTCCATAAGTTTCATATAAATTTATATGGTGTCTTTATATTAGGCGTTAATGTACATGTAACTAATTGGTTATTAGGTTTTGTAGGTATTTAAGTGAGTATGCTGTGTTATTTGGTATGTCTGTACAGTGTCATGCTTGCAGTGTATAGAAATGATGAGCTTGTGTGAAGAACTGCATGCATCTCGCCGACCTCTTCCATTATATTCTGTTCAGAAAAGCAATGTAGCTAGTCGAGTCTCCCACAGACACCGTGCATGCCAGATGCATGGCAATGACGATTTTATGTTGCAGTTTTCTATATGCAGCAGCAACTCTTGGACCCAATCCATCAGGACATGTATTGCATTGTAAAATAGCCCTTAGTTATCAGTGGTGTAACCACTACTAACCAGCTATCTCATATAGCCGGCTACTTATAAGCTGTACCTAGTAATTTTAAATTTTAAAAAATCTGTACACCCCCCTGTCTACACTGTGAACATACATACATTTACAGGAGTGCTGTTTAGTCAAAAGTATAAAATACGTACCTATACAGTCTAGATCTCAGTGCGAATAAAAATCAGCGAAGTGTTCCCATGAATGATACAAGTATAACATGGTACTATAGAAGTTTGTTATCATAATAAGACCAATAAGTTCTTTTTTGCTGTAGTAAACGAAACTGATGCAATTAAGTTACTGCTTGCTATTTCCACACGCAGGAAATGTCTCTTGCTCAAAGTGTAAGGAAGTGTGACCTTTGCTACCATTTCCAAACCTCCTTCCCTGCCTCTCAGCTGACGGCAGAAGTGGTTCGTACTCCTCAGGATGAGCAACCCTGTCAGGGAAATCATCTCTGTCACTGTAATCATCCATATGATTATCAACACGAGGTAAAGTAGCTCTTTGAGATATAATTTTCTGAAACAATGGGGAACAGTGCTGGTGTAGACCCGATCGGAGTAGTATTTGATAGGTGATGTATAATACGATATATAAGAGAGGGATAACTGCCAGTCCATATGCCATGTCAAAACGAGTGTGATTAACATACCTTGCATACACAGTAGACACTTCTCCAAAGCAATACAGTGCAAAAGCGACCGAGTCCCAGATGTTTATCCAGCTTTCTTTGTATGGCCGAAGAAGAGCAAATAGCAAAGAAGCTACACCAAGTGTTAAAGCCCTCAAAATTTGTCTATTGTGACTAGACAATACGGATGTATTAATTATCATAACACGAAAAATCAGGTAAAATCCGGCAAAGTATCTCCAGTCAGGAGTTCCCGCAGTCCCATCCTTGTAGTGTCCTTGGAAGGCATCTGCGAATATGTGCAGTGCATGCCATCGAACTCTGAAACAGTCTAGACATTTCTGAAAGATTCGGACTGGGTACAGCAACAGAAGTAACAGTGGCATTATAATGAAAATGATAGCCATGGCTATAGCGGAAACAGCAAAGGGGAGGTGCTCTGCACTGAAGTTTGGAATTGATGCATTGTAAAACACGCTAACGTTTGACCTCTGACTTGGAATAGCGTATAATGAGCACGCACGAAGTGAAATAGATGATACAAACACAATCTTTGAATACGAAAGCAATAAAAATGAGGCAAATATGTGAACCAGAGATGCTGTTGGGTTCCAACTACTTATTCTGCCAGCACAACACTTGTGAAATGGCCTCCACAACCATATAAGTATCCCACAGCCTCTAGCATGTAGCTGGATGCAGGCGTATAAAACTAAAATCAGGACCATAGGATAAAAAGCTTCTATATACTTTAGAGATAAAGACTGCAGTGTGGTTAGTTGGGTACTTATGCAAAATGGAGGAATGAGGTAGGTGAAGAAGTCCAGATTTGTGACTCCAAAGAGAGTCAGGAGTACTACTGTGAGGTTGTGGACAGGCTTTGAGGCCTGCATGAATGAGTATGGGTCTGTGTTTACTGAAGTAATCAAAGTCTGAGTGACAAATACGAAGGCATTCAGTGGTGCTGCAGTTATGCGAATCTGGCAAAACAATAGAATAAGGAAAAGCAATGTAGTTGGGAACGTTGCAAGGAAAATGTACAATAGCCACCCGTAACCACTATCCAAGCACTTTGTACACTGAAGTGTGTATGAGAGCACAACAGGTCCCAGACCAGGCTGACAGTGGCTACACTGAACGCCTGTCCGATTCAACCCACCACACATGAACTCGTTCAACTGAGTGACATCCTGTGGTAGCTTTACGTATGCTTCTTTTACATCAGGTTTGTGGTAATTAAATGGACAGGGACCTACCACAGTTTCGTTAGTTGCCTCATCGTATGTCATACAACTGCCAAAACTAAGCATTGTCGAGTTGGAGGACTGGTTGCAAAGTACCGCTCCACTCAATGAATTCCCACACACACAAGTATCGGTACCATTGAAGACTTGATGGACAAACCAGGTCGGGCACTGCTCACTCTCTTTATTCAAATCTCCTTCATGACAGTGCACCACTGATGACAGTAGCAACAGCAATAAAAACATGAGGCTTGCCATCGGGTGTATAGCACAGTCCAAAGCAAATTAAAGACTTGTTGGTAGAGCTATCAGTAAGCTGTAAACTCGGCTACAAGCATTACTAGCCAGTTGTACATGTGTTTCATCTTTATTGCTTCACTCTGTATGAAGCCCATGAATGCATGCCTGCAGGATGGGTGTGACTAGCAACACTGGAGCTAATAAGGAATACTCTGCCCACGTAATTTGGCTTACAGTATGATCTTTCCAATAACTATTTCAAATATTATATATCTTTTTAGAGACTATGTAGTATCTTACTGGTAGCTGGATTTGAAGTTGACTGTGCTGACAAAGACAGATATTATTTATAGAAAATAATAATTATAAAATGCATGACGAATGAAAAATTAATAGAAGATAGCATCCGTAGTTGCTACTTATTGCTACAAGTAAAGTCATATACATTAATGTGGTGGGTGCAGTGCATGTGGGCTTGAGGGGATATTCCTGAAAGGAAGACGTGGGAAGATAAAAGTAGTTTGTGTAACACAGCATCCACACACTAGTTGTCAATAGTAAACACTAGTAGAGTTGATAACTGTAGTAATATCATTTCACTGTGGATCAAAATGCAGAAAATACTTCTCGATTGGTACATGAACTAAAGAGATGTGTTCTTCATCCAGTTCATTTAAAAAACCCTTTCAATGTCTCTCTGCATGCTAATGACAGAAGTGGTTCGTACTGTTTAGGATGAGCAACCCTGTCAGGGAAATTGTTTGTGTCAATGTAATCAATAATTATAATGATTGTCGATACGGGGGAAAGGAGTTCCTTGAGTTGTAACTTCTGAAACATGAGGAGCAGTGCTGGTGCAAGTCTGATTGAAGTAGCCTGTGATAGGCGATATATTTTAAAGACGAAGCTTGCATCGTGGTTAGTTTACTACTTATAAACTGCAACCAAACTATGGCTACAGTAACCCATCTATTTCTGCAGTGATGCACTAGATCAGTAGCTACCTCTTGGAATGAATGCTATAGATTATGGGGGTGTGAAATAGTTTGATTGACTAAGTGAAGCACTATATGATAGCAACACAATTGTGGGGTGAATAATCTATAGCGTTTTTCAGCATATAGCTAGTCTCACATATCTTGCTGTGTAAGAGCTGTACTGGGATATACATCTGGTACATAATTATACTAGAGCTCTACATACTGTCAGTAGTATAGAGGCTCTACACAGTCACACACAAGTGCACACACACACACACAAGGGCGCGCACACACACACACACACACACACACACGCACGCACGCACGCACACACACACACACACACACACACACACACACACACACACCTGAAAAACACACACACACACACACACACACAGTGTCACACTTGCACACCTAACGCACATGAACATGAGGTGAAGTCACCATTATAGTCTCAAAATGATCATGCATGATGCAAGTTTTCTACAAGCCTCCATACATGTACCTGTTCTCTGCTTGTCAATACTGTTTATACTCCTTACACATGCAGCGTGGGGTGTTCAGTAAAGACTATATGCATGTAGCCACCCTTCACTGATTGCTATGACAGTGAAGCCTACATGACTGTGTATTAAATTTTGTAGTGTCTAATGCCACCACACCTTACTGCATTATGAATTGTATAATCAAAAATGAGAGGCTAACTGCAACTGTTGGTGTATACCAGAATATAACAAAGAACACTATATTATATGCAAAGTGCACTATAATAGCATATGCCCAACAAAAACTGAAGAAAAATAGCATACCAACATTTTCAGTAAAATAATAAGTACGAAACAAAACAAACCCTGCAGCTACATGTACTAGCTAATATATCACTTACTATTTCCACATGCAGGAAAAGTCTCATAATCATTGTATGAAGAATTGATTTCCTCATTAATATTCTGTGCATTTCCGTACCTCCTTCCCTGCCGCTCAGCTGATTGTACAAGTGGCTCATACAGTTCAGGATGAGCAACCCTGTCAGGGAAATCATCTCTGTCTCTGTGATCTCCATAATGATTATCAACACGAGGCAAAGTAGCTCTTTGAGTTGTAACTTTCTGAAAGAATGAGGAGCAGCGCTGGTGCAGGCCCAATCGGAGTAGTATTTGATAGGTAATGTATAATACGATATATACGAGAGGGATAACTGTCATTCCATATGCCATGTCAAAACGAGTGTGATTAATATACCTTGCGTACACAGTACCCACTTCTCCAAAGCAATACAGTGCAAAAGCAACCGAGTCCCAGATGTTTATCCAGCTTTCTTTGTATGGCCGAAGAAGAGCAAATAGCAAAGAAGCTACACCAAATGTTAAAGTCCTCAAAATTTGTCTATTGTAACTGGACAATACGGATGTATTAATTATCATAACACGAAAAATCAAATAAAATCCGGCAAAGTATCTCCAATCGGGAGTTCCCGCAGTCCCATCCTTGTAGTGTCCTTGGAAGGCATCTGCGAATATGTGCAGTGCATGCCATCGAACTCTGAAACAGTCTAGACATTTCTGAAAGATTCGGACTGGGTACAGCAACAGAAGTAACAGTGGCATTACAATGAAAATGATAGCCATGGCTATAGCAGAAACAGCAAAGGGGAGATGCTCTGCACTGAAGTTTGGAATTGATGCATTGTAAAACACGCTAACGTTTGACCTCTGACCAGAAATAGCGTATAATGAGCAGACACGGAGTGAAATAGATGATACAAACACAATCTTTGAATACGAAAGCAATAAAAATGAGGCAAATATGTGAACCAGAGATACTGTTGGGTTCCAACTACTTATTCTGCCAGCACAACACTTGTGAAATGGCCTCCACAACCATATGAGTATCCCACAGCCTCTAGCATGTAGCTGGATGCAGGCGTATAAAACTAAAATCAGGATCATAGGATAAAAAGCTTCTATATACTTTAGAGATAAAGACTGCAGTGTAGTTAGTTGGGTACTTATGCAAAATGGAGGAATGAGGTAGTTGAAGAAGTCCAGATTTGTGATTCCAAAGAGAGTCAGGAGTACTACTGTGAGGTTGTGGACAGGCTTTGAGGCCTGTATGAATGAGTATGGGTCTGTGTTTACTGAAGTAACCAAAGTCTGAGTGACAAATACGAAGGCATTCAATGGTGCTGCAGTGATGCGAATCTGGCAAAACAATAGAATGAGGAAAAGTAATGTAGTTGGGAACGTTGCAAGGAAAATGTACAATAGCCACCCGTAACCACTATCCAAGCACTTTGTACACTGAAGTGTGTATGAGAACACAACAGGTCCCAGACCAGGCTGACAATGGCTGCACTGAACGCCTGTCCGATTCAATCCACCACACATGAACTCGTTCAACTGAGTGACATCCTGTGGTAGCTTTACGTATGCTTCTTTGACATCAGGTTTGTGGTGATTAAATGGACACGGACCTACCACAGTTTCGTTAGTTGCCTCATCATATGTCATGCAACAACCACAACTAACCATCGTTGAGTTGGAGGACTGGTTACAAAGTACCATTCCATTAAATGAATTCCCACACACACAAGTATCGGTACCATTGAAGACTTGATGGACAAACCAGGTCGGGCACTGCTCACTCTCTCTGTTCAAGTCTCTTTGACAGTGCACCACTGATGACAGTAGCAACAGCAATAAAAACATGAGGCTAGCCATCGGGTGTATAGCACAGTCCAAAGCAAAATTTTAATTAAAGACTTGTTGGTACGTATATAGCTATCAGTAAGCTGTAAACTCGGCTACAAGCATTACTAGCCCATTGTACATGTGTTTCATCTTTATTGCTTTACTCTGTATGAAGCCCATGAATGCATGCATGTCTGCAGGATGGGAGTGACTTGCAACACAGGAGCTAATAAGGAATAAGTTGCCCACATAATTTGGATCTTTCCAATACAAATAATAATACTTTTAAAAATCTGTGATGAAGACAGCTTCGTCTATAGTTAGCTACTTATTATTATATACATGAATGTGTGGGTGTAGTGCATGTGGGCTGGAGGGATATTCCTGAAAGGAAGACGTGGGAAGATAATAGTAGTTGTGTAACACAGCATCCACACACAAGTTGTCAATAGTAAACACTATTAGAGTTGATTACTTTTGCAATATCTTTCACTGTTGATAAAAATGCAGGGAATACTTCTCGATCGGTACATTAGGAGATGTGTTCTTCACCCAGTTCATTTACAAATCCCTTTTACTGCCTCTCTGCTGACGGCAGAAGTGGTTCGTACTGTTCAGGATGAACAACCCTGTCAGGGAAATTGTTTGTGTCATAATCAGTGTATAAAGAAATGATTTCCTCATTAATATTCTGTGCATTTCCGTACCTCTTTCCCTGCCTCTCAGCTGATTGTACAAGTGGCTCATACAGTTCAGGATGAGCAACCCTGTCAGGGAAATCATCTCTGTCTCTGTGATCTTCATAATGATTGTCAACACAAGGTAAAGTAGCTCTTTGAGTTATAACTTTCTGAAAGAATGAGGAGCAGCGATAGCGTAGTCCCAATCGAAGTACCACTTGATACGTGATGTATATATTATGATGTATAAGAGAGAGATGAAAGCCAGTCCATATGCAATGACAAAACGAGAGTGGGTGACATATGTTCCATACATAGTACCGAATTCTGCAAAGCAATACAATCCAAACGCAACTGAGTCCCAGACATTTATCCAATTTTCTTTGTATGGCCGAAGAAGAGCGAATAACAAAGAGCCTGCACCAAGCAGTAGGATTCTGATCAGATAATGCTGACATATGGAAGTAAATATGAACTCACAATCACAATACGGAATATTAGGTAAATTCCGGCAGCAAAGATAATGCTGACATGGAAGTAAATATGAACTCACAATCACAATACGGAATATTAGGTAAATAGTACCTCCAGTCGGGTGTTCCCGCAGTCCCATCCTTGTAGTGTCCTTGGAAGGCATCTGTAAAAATGTGCAGTGCATGCCATCGAACTCTGAAACAGTCTAGACATTTCTGAAAGATTCGGACTGGGTACAGCAACAGTAACAGTGGCATTACAATGAAAATGAAAACTGTAAATATAGCAAAAGCAGCAAAGGGGAGGTGCCCTGCACTGAAGTTTCGAATGGATGCATTATAATAAACTTGGTTCTCTACTCTGTTACTTGGAATAAACAATAATGTGGACATACGAAATGACGTACATGTTACAAACAAAATTTTTGAATAAGAAAGTAGTATAAATGAGGCAAATATGTGAACCAGAGATGCTGTTGGGTTCCAACTATTTGTTTTGCCAGCACACAAGTTGTGAAATGGTCTCCACAACCATATGAGTATCCTACAGCCTCTAGCATGAAGTTGGATGCAAGTGTACAAAAACACTGTAAGTAAAACGGGATAAAATGCTTCAATATATTTCAAAGACAAAGCTTGCAGCGTGGTTAGTTTAGTACTTATGCAAAATGGTGGAATGACATAGGCAAAGAAATCCAGATTCACGACCCCAAGAAGAGTGTTACTGTAAGGTTGTGAAGGGGTTTTGAGGCCTGCATGAATGAGTATGGGTCCATTACGTTTACTACATTAAGTTAAGCAAAGTCTGAGTGACAAATATGAAGGCATTCAATGGTGCAGCAGTGATGCGGATATTGCAGAACATTAGAATGAGGCCTGAAAAGCAACGTTGTCGGGAAAGTTGCGAGGAAGATGTACAATAGCCACCCGTAGCCACTATCCAAGCACTTCGTACACTGAAGGGTGTAAGAGAACACAACAGGTCCCAGACCATCGAACACTGTGCAGCCACTGTCAGGATGGTCTGGGATCGTTATTAAATTCGCTCACTCAGCTACGTCAAGCTGTTATCTATGACGTACCGAGAGAGCAAGCGACTATGTCATAGATAATGATTGTGGTCCGTTAACTATGACGTAACCGAGAGAGCGAGCGGGTACGTCATAGCATTGATCTATGGTCGTATATAGGTAACAGATAACGCATGCCTTGCTTATCCTAGCTAGGTGCCCAGCCTCTATATATATAGTCTCGTGCCCATTCCTTGGTCTAGCTCGTGCCCAGGGAATGGGCACGAGACTAGCCTGGACTTAATTGGGTGGGGCGAAGGGGATACACCTGGGACTTCCCCCTTGGGTCCGCATATACGCACCGTCACGGTGGATGCTCGCATACCCGTGAACTACAAAGTTTAACTGACTAGTAGTCCGATAAAACGATCTGGCATTACAGGCTAAGTACTAGTATTGGCGGGATTATCCCAGGGATTGACCCCCTACATGTAGCTAATTTAAACTATAAAAGATTGAATGCAGAGTGGAATTGTCTCATACTTTTATTTGCACAGACTAGCTATCGCGAGCAAACACTACCCTGACTCAGGATCGTTTTTAGTGATTGAAGTTGAACGCTATATAAATGGCTGGCAAGAATTCCGGTGAGCTTTTTGGCTTCTGCGACCGGCTGGACAAGTTTACTAATGATTAACAAACCGTTAGAGACAGTACGTTAGCATCATAGATAATATAGCCTAACCTGGCTATATTATCTATGGTTAGCGTGTAAGCTTACATTTGTATAGGAAATTTACGCGCATGCGCACTCGTGAACTAGTAAATAGCTTGAAAATGAAGCACTGTAGCCAGCTCTAAACCCAACGGTTAGCCTCCTAGCCCCAAAACAAACCCTAACCCAACTAACCCTAACCTAACCCAAACCCTAGAAATAAGCGGATCCTAAACGCACTGTCTCTAACGGAAATTCAAGTTTATGGGTTGGGAAGGGGCCTACAAAGACGAGAGCTGAGCCAGAGGACTTATTCACGGGACGTGCATGGCACGCACTTGCACGCTTAATCCGAGAGAATTCGATCGAGCCGGTAAACAGTTCGACCGCACGACCATGCCGCCGAGCCCGCCAAGAAAATGACCCTCAGCATGACTGTATACATGGTAGTATATAGCTATCCATGTATATATTGGGACTGGACATGTACATTTATGCATGCTATTCTTTTAACAGGCTTTTGCTGTATAATGTTATTAATGTAAATTCGTCAAAATCGCTGCGATCTGCCTGCATGGCGCAAGGTCTGAGCGCAAGTCTACAACAGAGATCAACTTTCATTATGTGGGAAGATTGGTGAAATTTGGAGATATCCCCGGGGTTTCCCCCTCATACAGCACCATCACGATAGATGTAGTACATGCGTATATAAGGTAAAGCGGGGCTATTCCCGACAAAATTATAACCCCGGGGGTAATTCCGGCACTGGAGTGTAGTTCCAGTTTCATAAAAGTTACAAAGCTAAAAACCGCTATGCATATAGCTGTCCTATTGACCTTAGCCTCGTGCCATTAGCCTGGGCACGAGGCTATATTGACCTATACTGAATCAAAAAATCATCGCGTAACTCATGAACTGAACAGTATACGCTGGAGATATAGCTATATGCGTACGTAACTGGCAGATAGCGACTTCGCGCTGTTTGCCGCAGACCTGGCAACATTCGCGAGCAAACACTACCTTGATCAAAGATACTTAGTCACGGTCTTTACTGAAACGCTATAAATGGCCGCCAAGAAGCCCGGCGAACCTTTCGCGAACCCCGCGGCTATGTGATATGCGTGCCTGCAACGCCAGACTGGCTGCCAGTGGCTGGGCAGGTTTGTCGGCTGGAAAGAGGACACCGGGAGTCGAATGTGAGGATTTCCACACTTTGGCAGACGGGCGCGGGAATAGCGACGTTTACCCATTCCAACGAGCTTGCCAACAGTTCAAATGCATGGATGACCGGCGGCCGCCGAGTCAACCAAAAAAAATCGCAACAGATTGGCAGAGAGACAGAGACCGCGCTACATGTAGCCTGGAGCCGGAGCCTGGGTTCAAGGCTAAAACCGCGCATGTATTATACAGTTATCTAACTTGTATGTCACCTGTACATTACAAATGATAGACGCGCAGCTATAAAGGCTAACGTGCTATCTCTGTCGGTCCAGACACGTGTTCAGGGTCACAGGTCAAAGTACAACCGGGAGCGCGGCTTCTAGTTCTGTAGCTGTACGTACGTACCTATGACGTCATATAAATCGTTGGCTAGCTAGCTGAGCTGAGTAACTCTCAAGATTCAACTACTCACTACCTTTTAGACTATCACGATGGGTGGCTGCTTCGCTCCTATGGCCCCCCCAAATGACCCTTCCATTCAATGCTTCTCGCCTGTCGCTCAGGCGTATGCGCAGAGGTCTGACTCGACAGTGAGTTATCAGTATGGTGACGGTGCTGTCTACATCAAAGACGGAATTTTGATTTACAGAGCGAGATGGATAGGCCAACTCAGCTTCTATTTGAAAGATGTGCAAAAGGTACCAAGGCTCTCGCACCCTAACAGCTACAGAAATGTACAGGGGTATACCATATTAAATAATAGAGCATACACTATTATCTATGGGTATTAATAACGATACCGTGCTCGAGCTATATCAGCTTGCTAGTGCTTAGCAAGCTACTAAGCTACTGGTTAATACAGCAAATAGCCCACGGTTTTGTTATGAGATAGTTACCCACACTTTACAAGTTTTGCTACCTTGTGTTGATTTGCTAGTCCAACACTGCAAGAAACAAAGGGTTGTTTTAAACCAGCTAGGGCTTTCTCAGTTGCAGTCTACACAAGTGGATCACTATATACTTTTACTTCACTTTACCACTCTAGCTATTTTTCCAATAGAGAGTTTTCATTGACATCATTTTACGTCACGCGCATGTAGCAACTGTTGCCAGGGCGCCATTTTGGTGGGCAGGAAACGTACATAGCCATACGCATAAAGACCGGAAGTTACTCTCGTACTCGTAGTCTAGGTGGTAGATTCACTCGATCTGTCCCGCCTGAAAACTGACTTACAGCGATAGTTGAGATACTGAACGCGTAAGTTCCCAGCGGCTCTTGATTCTGAGATCGCTGTATAACGTGCCAATCTAGTCGCCCACGCATGGTGGGCAAGAACGGGCATAAACGGAACGTGACACAGACGCACGTGATCTGTGACGACACGTACATACGTGGAAACTCTCAATTTCAGGAGGAAGGAAAGGCTCATTAGGACAAATAGTAATGTATATTTTGTATCAACCTGTTCTAATAGCCCCACCAAAGGAGCTGCATAATCTACCTCAGTTTCCTGAATAAAGTGATCATAATTATCATTGTAAATGTGCAACTGCATATTCTCTGGTACAGGGGCTGCAACTGACGTAGCCTTATATGGGATAAAACAACCACTCTGTTTTGCAGTCCAATGTTCAAACTACTTTTTAAGTGCCATAAAGTGGTGATTCTCTTTAAGATAGCTGCGATTTGCTTAAGAATTAAACCAGCATGTTGACACTATACACCTACATGTTTGTTTATAAAGTGCTCACTGTGACCTGTTATGACTGATTCACTCCTTGAAGCCAAAGTCTCTAACCTGCTCTGAATACACTTCTTGAAATTGCCTAGCTCTGAAAGTACACCACATGGGACGCAAGAAGCAGCAGCTTCTGATTAGAATATGATCAAGAGGTGGTTACTAGATTAATGATTAACTGCACTGAGGTTTATACCAGTATGATGAATCCATGCACAGGTGTCAGTGGAGAGGGCGTTCAGAGATAAATACACCTATATGCGACCATGTTACTGCTGTCCTTGTGAAGGATGTCCGGATGGCATCGTTGACATTCGAGGAACTCTGGAGGGTGTGGACTTTCATATCGGACTTGCCATGCCAAACGCACAGGAGTTTCTTGAACAGCTTCAGGCACGGATAGGAGAGAAAGACTTCGATTTTTAATAACTGAAACTATATATACTGGTACACGTCACGGATGCATCGATCATATACTGTATGCGTGGCCAATTGCAAGCCTCATGGCAAGCTGGTTTTTAATGTTTGTTTTTTTTTGTACATTGCTGGTCTTCCAAATTTCCAATTATTGACACAGTTACCTAGTACTACTGTTTGCATAAAGATATAGTACCAGTGGCTATACATATTTTTGTAAATTTTCACTGCACTAAGTCAGACGTATAGGTACATGTACGTACACGGCTACACGCAATGTTGAAGAACTATTATCACGATTCACCATGCAGAAACTAGCATTGTATGTATAGATATTCATGTTCTTGATGTGTTTCAACTGCTGTGACCATGAGAAGTGCTTATATGTAGATCTTCTTGGCGTACTGTTCTTGGAAACCACAGAAGCAGATCTGCCCGAGTACTAGCATTGCTATACTAGCTGCTATACCACTAGCCGGGTTATACTGCTTGATTGACACTGGAGAGTGAACTTGTTGAAGGAAGCTTTAGACTAGCCTTGTTCCCAGGCTCTACTGACCAGCTTTTTTTCGCACGTATAGCTAGTAAAATAAGCAGTGCGAAAAAAAGCTGGTCAGTAGAGCCTGCATGGGAACAAGGCTAGCTTTAGCCTACTGCTGCGTGCATGGCGGTGGAGACACGGTGGACAAGCTTCTGTCTTCTGCCCCAAGCTTTTCCTCCTGGTTTTGACTGTGCCCGTTTGTGATAATGAATCTGTGTGTGTGTTTCATCAGGCCTAGGGCATCAGGAGAGTGTGATACTGGCAATTCTTGCCGTAGTATACACTGATTGAGTTGGGGGTACGCAGTTTCTCAAAGGGCACACTTTATGGGAACTATCAATATCGTCAATAATTATACGTATATTATCTCGAGTCAGTCAGGAACATGTCAGCTACATGTAGCTATACACTATAGTCTACTGTCACATGGTAGATGCTCAACGAAGTCAGCTTTGGCCGTTGAAAGAACATGGTGTGCACACATGCTATGCACTTTTCCATATATCATCGTCGGATCGCATTCGCTAGCTATAGCGTATCGAATCCGGCCCGGATCGAATTTTTCGGGGGGATCGGATCCGGGAACTCGTCGGTACGTCCAGACGCGTGTTCACGGGTCGCAGGTCAAAGTACAACCGGGAGCGCGGCTTCCAAATTCTATAAACTACGGGGCCGGGGCCCGGGGGCACTATATTCCTATGACGTCAGCATAAATGTATAATAAGTATAGTTGATACTGCACTGGAGTACTAGATTATAGATAGGCTAGCTCTCAAGACTCAACCGGCTGCTCACTAGCCTGTACACTATCACGATGGGTGGCTGCTTCGCTCCTATGGCCCCCCCAGATGACCCTTCCATTCAATGCTTCTCGCCTGTCGTTCAGGCGTATGCGCAGAGATCTAACTCGATAGTGAGTTATCAGTATGGTGCCGGTGCTGTCTACATCAAAGACGGAATCTTGATTTACAGAGCGAGATGGATAGGCCAACTCAGCGTGTATTTGAAAGACGTGCAAAAGGTACCAAGGCCCTCGCCCCCGAACAGCTACTGAAACAATGTACAGGGGTATGATACTAAATATCCTACCCTATTTTCTATGGGTATATAATTATACTGGTAAATTAAATAACGATACTGTGCTCGAGCTATATAGCTTAAGCTTGCTAGCACTTTGCAAACTACTAAGCTAGGTTACTGGTAATACAGCGAACAGGTTTTGTTATGAGATAGTTAGGCCATTCCAAATTGAATTGTTGTTTCTCGGGCCACCCAGTCAAAAATTTAGGGTCGGTAGGTCGGCTTGAAAAAGAAAAAAATATATAAATATCTTTAAAATTAATTGCATGCCGAACGCAGGACATATAAAAACAACGGTAATCGCTCCAGCTTAACTATTAGCATTTTATTTACAACTGTGGAGCCCCACTTCACCGTCACACTTGGCCAAGCACAGTTGCTACCCGTACTGTGCCGTCCCCATGTTGAGCTCAAGTTAGTACCGTATATTATTTTAATTGTTGCTTATTTATTCTAATTATGCAACAATTTCGAAATATTTGTGTTTTCAACTCTGCCGATCAAAATTGTGGGTCGGTCGGGCCCGAGAAACAACAAATTAATTTGGAATGGCCTTACCCACACTTACAAGTGTTTTGCTACCTTGTGTTGATTTGCCAGTCCAAAGTGCTCACTGTGACCTGTTATGACTGATTCACTCCTTGAAGCCAAAGTCTCTAACCTGCTATGAATACACTTCTTGAAATTACCTAGCTCTGAAAAGTACACCACATAGGAATGCAAGAAGCAGCAGCTTCTGATTGGAATATGATCAAGAGGTGCATGGTTATACTAGATTAATGATTAACTGCACTGGGTTTATACCGGTATGATGAATCCATGCACAGGTGTCAGTGGAGAGGGCATTCAGAGATAAGTACACCTATAAGCGACCATGTTACTGCTGTCCTTGTGCGTGGTGTCCAGATGGCATCGTTGACATTCGAGGAACTCTGGAGGGTGTGGACTATCATATCGGACTTGCCATGCCAAATGCACAGGAGTTTCTTGAACAGCTTCAGGCACGGATAGGAGAAAAGAACTTCGATTTTTAATAACTGGAACTATACTGGCACACGTGATGTATCATATACTGTGTGCGTGGCTAATTGCAAGCCTCATGGCAATTGTTTTTTCTAATGTTTGTTTCTTGTCGTTGCTAGCTGGTCTTCCAAATTGACACAGTTACCTAGTGCTCTTTGCATAAAGACAAGTGCAATGTTTTTGTTATTACAAGTTTTCACTGTACTTAAAGAGACGTATAGAATTTTATACCTGTACATGGCATTATGATTTAGAGACTATAATAGCACTGCATGTACAGTACAGTGATCATGAACCTGTAACTATGTGTGTTTCAGCAGGCTTAGGGCATCAGAAGAGTGCATGTGATACAATTCTTGTTGTAGTACATTAAATGCAATATGACTGCAGGGGTGCAGTACACGGTTTCTCAAAGGACACACTTAGCTTTTGCCCTTAGTATAAAGCAAAATCCTCAGTGGGGGTACACAGTTATTTTTTAGGGCACAATTTAAATCATACGGGGAAATCTGTGCTACAGGGATACATAATTTTACCCTTAAAATTCTCTGTGGGGGTGCAGGTTTTTTTTTTCCTTATTATAATAGGAATTTTGTATAATATGGGGTACAGTTTTCCCCCTTTATACAATACTAAACGCATGGCCACGCAAACTGCTTTATTTTATCTGTTGACTTTCAACATTGTTTGACATTACAAATTCCTCATAATTTTTGACACAATTACAATGAATCCATAATACTCTTTGCATAAAGATAAGTGATCACTGGCTATTGTTTTTGTTATACTTAAGACAGACAGACAGACATATAGGATATGTACACACAAAGTCCGATCCGACAGAAGTACTATAACATTATACACGATTCAGAAACAAAGCATTGTGCACTAGAGTCCTGTTCTCGATGGTAAACTGTGCTTCTTCTCCGACCTGCTACGACCATGAGTAGTGATAGGTCTTGTCGGCGTACTGGACTTGGAAATCGCAGAAGTAGATCTGCGGCGCCCCTGACTAGTGCCAGCAAGGCTACTGCTACCGCCAGCCGGGCTGCTGCTTGATTTGACACTGGAGAGCGAGCTTGTGGAAGGGAACTTTAGACCGCTTCCTGGCGGTGGAGACACGGTGGAAAAGCTTCTCGTCTGTCTCTTCTGCCCCAAGCTCTTTCTCCTGGGAGTCTCTGGCTGCGACTGAGCCTGATCGCGAACCTGCGCCGCGTTTTCACCCTCTGATTTCTCCGAGATGACAGTCAGAGACTTTGAGGGTGAGTGGGGCGATGGTGTCTGCTCTTGCTCTCCTTCTTCTCCCGAGGTCTGCATGTCTCGCATCAGTGCAAGGGCGTTGAGAACTCCGCGCTCAGCCTCACCCTGAAGCGACACAAGGCAGGAACACTATGCCATCTGCGCATGACTGTAGTGACCACACATACCGTAAACTCGGGAGTATAATGACCCCCCAATTACAATAACCCTACGTATATAATTACCTATCGCAACCGTTACTACCGCTTCTCGAATAGTATTACCTATAGCGAACCACCGTACGCTACTGTGTTTTTAACCTCGTCGTAAATTACCCTACGATTATAATTTCCCTACGTCATCAGTACTGCAAAAATGCGCACTTTTCGAATAGAATGACCGGTCATTATACTCCCGAGTTTACGGTATTGTTAATATGTATCTATTTAGAGACTTACCCCAGGCCCAAGTGCATTTTCACTCTTGGTATACTCTAAGTATGGAGGCTCTGCGTACACTGATGTGTGCTCATGCAGCATTATAATATTATGATCATTACAAGCAGCAGTTGCTATACCACCAAACAGGGTTAGTAAACGTAATCACTCAAGAGAGGCAATTGCCTTACTAAGGTTTGCAGCAAACCTTCAAGTGGTACTATAGAAATGTGGAGACTTGTTCCCAAACAGGAAGTTTCTGTCCCAACATCAGGAAGCTTTACCAAAGTGCATAAATCCAATTCCTAGCACATGTTTATGGTACTTAGTGAAAGACACTACAAATTCTTTGGGAAAGAAGTCGAATATCTCGCATAGACATGATAAAAGAACACAAAGCTGTGACGAGACAAGAAGAGCTAGTGCAAACATCTGGAGTTAATAATTGCTCGGTGGCAGTGAGACGAGACTCGTGTACTGGATAGCCACAACCAACGTAACCCTCTTTATCAAAGAGGCATTGTACATCTGCCTTGAAGTACAATGGTTATAGCCTATACATGTATACAGCTGCATGGTTGTTCCATAAATATGTACCTATTATAATACAATGTATAGTGTGGGTGCATTATCCATCAAGACAAGACAGTTAATAAGTAGCGTCGTGCAACATGTCGTAATGCTACTTTAAAGTATATATAGCTATGGACTTACGGTAAACCAGACGTGGTCGAGTACTCTCCTTGCAGTAAACCTCTGAGTGGTATCAACACACAACATTGACTTTAAGAGATCCTTGGCTGTAGTAGCAATATAAAATGTGATTAGTAAATAGTGTACAGACTCTGCATGTATATACATATACTATTTGCAATCATATCTCACCTCTACTGCTGACGTTTATCCACTCAATCTCTGAGAAGGTGAGTTCCCCACGTGAGATGAGTTCCTCCAACTTTACAGCATTATCACTGTGAAACGGCAACTGGCCACAGAGCCTGAGGAAAGCAAAATGGTATATCTAGCACTAGTGGTCTCAAGCCAGAAGCAATTGTTAGACAGCGGTGCCATCTCGGATATAACTGTCAGGCAGGAAGTCGGCTAGGATTTTGTTAGTGTTAGGGGTTACTAGTGTTAGGAGTTAGTGTTAGGGGTTAGGGTTAGGAGTTAGTGTTAGTGTTAGCATTAGTGTTAGGGTTAGTGTTAGGGGTTAGGTTATGGAGTTAGGGTTGGGTTAGGGTTAGGGCTAGGATTAGGGTTAGCATTAGGGTTAGGGTTAGTGTTAGGGGTTAGGGTTATGGTTATAGGGTTAGGGTTGGGTTAGGGTTAGGGTTAGGGTTAGGGTTAGGGTTAGGGTTAGGGTTAGGGTTAGGGTTAGGGTTAGGGTTGATTGGGTTACCTAGAGGCTGACCGTTGGGTTTAAAGCTAGCTGTGTTGCATCAGTATTGATATACAGAGTGTGCGTGAGCTGACATTGCCGATTCAATGTACTTCCTGCAGGACAGGAAGTACATTGAATGGAAATGCGGAGAATAGAAACCACCTTGGTCACTATCAGGTACACACACACACGTGGAGATAAGATTTCAATGTTACTGTCAGACATACAGAACCAATCGCTTAACCCTACCACATACATATACGCACAAGGTACCTAGTAAATTATGTGCTTTTTTCATTATGTATAGGCATACATGTACATGTACATGTATATAAAATTTAATGTACCCTTGGCTGGGAAAGACTTTAAAAAATAAACATGACAGAGTCCTGGTGCTAAAGGCCGAGATATAGCCTTGTTCCCAGGCTCTACTGCCCATACAAAAAAAAAGCTGGGCAGTAGAGTCTGGGAACGAGGCTAACTGAGACCATAGATAGTAGAGTAGACTACTATCTACATGTATGACGAGACTCACAGTTGGTACATGATGACCCCCATGCTCCATACGTCGCACATCTTGGTGTACTCGTGTCTGTTCTTGAGCACCTCCGGGGCCATGTAGTAGGGCGTGCCACAGCGCAGGTACATGTCGTCGCAGCCCGGCAGCGACTTCATGTGGACCAGACCAAAGTCTGTCACCTGTGAAATTAGAACTTTAATAGTTATTGCATGTATAATGTAGGGGATATCCAAAATGCACCCACTTTTGGTCTGATTGTCTTAAATTTTTTCGATATGACTTAGTACTCATTAGGAAGAGACTAAGTTGTTAACGTGAGCTGAATAGCATGTTTGGTTTAATTCTCAGATTTGCACACCAATTTTCTAATACATTTAATACCTAGGAATACAATGACATGACATTGAAAGGATTACCATATGAACATACAATGTATACCAAATGCATGGTAACTATAGAGACTAAATAACATTATATGAACAGTTGCTAGCTACGTACATGTAGTTCAACACGATCATGATGTTATTGGGGCTGGGCATATGATCAGCTCCACAGTCTCATATAAGCTCATAGACATGTAAGCTATAGTACATTTTAAAAGTACATACAATGACTCTGATAGCCAAACCATTAGGTACGTACATGTACATATACAGTAGAATACAAAACAGCTCAATAGAGCGTATTAACTGACACTCAGAACTGTATTAGCAGCTGTTTCTCACCTTAATGTTCAATTTAATTCTGGGGTCTGCCGTTGATAGCAGGATATTCTCTAGTTTGAGGTCTCGGTGAACGATGTCTGTATACGTCAGTTGAGTGTGTTAGTACATGTGTGTGTGTGTGTGTGTGTGTGTATGTGTATGTGTGTGTGTGTGTGTGTGTGTGTGTGTGTGTGTGTGTGTGTGTGTGTGTGTGTGTGTGTATATGTGTGTGTGTGTGTGTGTGTTCAGAGATACAGCATTTTGAATGCAGTGACATGAATGAAATACGCAACAGAATTATCTATGTACATGTATATACACGGGACTGACATACATGTAATCGTATAAAACAACTTGAAACATTACGTGTGATGGATTATCCCGTAGAACATACTCTAGACTATCAATTAGACGTGTATATGTATACAAGTATACATGTAAGCTATTAATTGGCTTTTGTCCTTATTATTCAGGGAATCTACCAGATATCTAACCCGGATCTCCCACAGCAGTATCGCACGCTACAGGCTCGTCTCATGTTCTGATGCCTACCTCTTACAAAACACCGTCCTTATTATTCAAGGAATCCACTCAGATTTCTAGCCTGCTTCTTGCACAGAAATGCTTTTACAGGGATGTTTCATGCTCTGAGGCCTACCGCTTACAAAACACCTTAGCTTGTCCTTATTATTCAAGGAATCTGCCCAATTTCTAGCCTGTTTCTCGCACAGCATTGCCTCCCCAGGCTTGTTTCATGCTCTGAGGTTTACATGTACAAGTGTACCTCTTACAAAACACCTTAGCTTGTCCTTATTATTCAAGGAATCTGCCCAATTTCTAGCCTGTTTCTCGCACAGCATTGCCTCCCCAGGCTTGTTTCATGCTCTGAGGTCTACATGTACAAGTGTACCTCTTACAAAACACCTTAGCTTGTCCTTATTATTCAAGGAATCCACCTGATTTCTAGCTTGTTTCTCACACAGCATTGGGTTGCTTCATGCTCTGAAGCCTACCACCCACTAACGCCCAGGGTACAGTGACAGAACAGGGTGCCGACAGGTTGCAACACTTCGTTAGACAGGCCGACGGTGTCTCGCAGCTTGTCCCTCACTAGAAGCTTCTGTCTGCTTACCATTGTCGTGCATGTACACTACCACCTCTGCCAGACTCCGCATCACCACCTTGGCTTCCTACAGAGAAGGGAAAAATGCTTGTGAACACCAATAGGCAACAGGTACACGTATTTCCATATACATGTACGTATGGGTGTGTGTGAACACTTGCTGAGTAAACCTCTCAAAAGCATTTGGAGAAACGTCTTCTGAAGGGGGTTCTGTTTCAGAAAGCAATGTCACTAATGGCTGGTATTGATGAGAAAACAAAGCCATGTACATGTAGATTGAGGCATCCCCTGTACATGTATTAGCATTGATTACCTGTCCATTTATGGTACACGTAATATTACTACTTTGTACTTGGGTAGTGGTTAGGCCTAGAAACAGTATGTATATATAAAAGGTACATGTACTTCAAGAAAGCAGTACAGCTGACTAGTGTAGTGGAAAGTGGCATTTAGACCCTGTATACAGTGTTCTAGCTAAAGAGTGGAAGAGTGGTGCTCCACCGCTCTTAAGTATACCATTTTCTTTAGATGTGGTTGAAAGAATGCTTTGATCTTCGAGCAAGCACCACTCTTTGCGATTGTCTCTGGCTAGAACACTGGTATACATGTACAAAGAGTTACCTGGAATAAGAGTTACCATTTTTTTTAGCACTGTTTTATGACACTTATTAACTCAAGTGCATGTATAGGAAGCAACTAAATTGCATGGCTGTGCGTGGAAGTGCCCCTGTAATAACAGCAAAAAAACCCGTACAAAGTATTAACGCCTAATATTAAAACCCACATTTAAATTCATATGGGCTTGTGGGAGCTCATGACACCATATATGCGTCGTTGGCGGTTTAATTCACAGTGATACGTACATGTACATGTATACTGTATGCTACACATAATTGATGCACAGCCATGCATGCATGCAGAGGCACTAGCTGGCTCGAACCCTGACCTCCTCCATGAAGTATCTCTTTCTCTTGAGCAGCTCCCAGAGCTCTCCGCCCTTGCACAGCTCCATCACCAGGTACATTTTCTGGCAGGGGACACGAAAGATGCAGGATATAGCAACCAGGATGTTAAAAATGCTAAGTTTGAGTATAGTAATCAAGGGGCATATGGCATGGTAGGGGACACAGAAGATGCAGGATATAGCAAACAGGATGTTAAAAATGCTAAGTTTGAGTTTAGTAATCAAGATGGGAGGGGACACGGAAGATGCAGGAAATAGCCACCAGTTTGTTATGCTCTACATGCTAAGTTTGAGTATAGTGATCAAGATGCATACATGGCAGGGGAGGACATGCACAAAAGATGCAACGTATAGCAACTAGTACGCATGTTAGAATATATGTAAATGCATGCTAATTTTGGGCTTAGTGACTTATGTTATTAGTATGCATGGCTGGATAAACATGTATATACCGATTTAAAAGATTGGCTGCGTTTCTCTACATCTTGCTGAAAACATTGTTTCAGCGTGCAGTACATGTAAGTCTATGTCACAAATGGGCTGTGAAGATTATAGCTGCAAGAAGTGCTGATTTACTACTGCCTCTCAATGTCTGAGAACTGCAACTGTGCTCACCCGCATTCCACAATTATATACCTTTTCTACTCATGTATTACACATATATATACGTATATATATATATGTACATGCATCAAGCCCTCTGCTTGACCTTTGTACTACTGAATAAAACGGGTCTGCATGGGCACGAGACTAGCAATAAGTCACATTCAGTCAGTACATGTATTTGAGGATGGGAAGGGAAGGATGTACATGTAAATACATGTACCAAAGGAGGATTCTAGGTCATGCACGTACATGTAATGCTGAGCGATGGAATTTACTGCTGTAGTTTGTGGGTTGGCACAATGTTGAAGAGTAAATAATTTTCTAATAGCTGTTTAATTGGGAACTTAGTTGTGGTCGTTTGTACCTTTGGTGTTTCGAATACTTCTTCCAATTGTATGATGTGAGTGTGGTTGACCATCTTTAACACTTCCACCTCCCTCTCAAGGAGATGAATGGTGCTGCTACCAGGCTGTGTGTGTGTGTGTGTGCATGTGTGTGTGTGTGTGTGTGTGTGTGTGTGTGTGTGTGTGTGTGTGTGTGTGTGTGTGTGTGTGTTTATGTAGAGTGTGCATGTACATAACATACGACAGTGAAACACATCCATTGTATTGTATTCACAACTTCACAACTGCCTTTCAGTCTACACTTGAATGACATCATCACACTAATTGAGTGAAGGGGGGCTATGCACATGGCCATACTACATGTGTGTGTACTTTACAACATAGCTACATCATGTACATGTATTACAGTGAACACAAGCTACCCTAACCCTAACCCCCTACCTTTCCCTAACCCTACATTTTCGGGAGTGCAAGTGGGGGGAGCCTGGGAATGAAGCTAGTTATTGTTTAACATCTTCCATATTAATTGTAGCTGTCACATTATGACACAGGCCATGCAGGATTGTTAAATTTACTACAGTATAATATTTTTCAATGAGGGCATGTATCATTGTGTCCGTACAATATTTAATAGCCCATTTTGGAAATGACCAAATACCTCCTCTACTCTTTTGTGATGTTGCTGAATGACAAAAAAAAGTTTTCATGAAGGTTGTAGACTCACCTAAGGTGTACAGATGCCTACAAGTATGCTAGGCTAGCTGGAAAAGATAAAACACGCTACTCACACGAATATGTATGCCTGAATGTCATGTTCTCGGCAAAGGATTATGCTTACTTTTAGTGGCTTGTTGCAAGCCATTGCCACAATAAGGCCCTCTGATGAGCCTTTATAAAAAAGCCTTCACATTCGTAGAAAATCACTGTTTTCTACAAGCACTGTGCTCCAAATGACATCATGTACATAGCATGTTATTAGTTACTCAATTTTCGTTACCCAGGGAAAGAAATCTCCTGGTGGACCATCGGGAATTTTTGTTTCCCGGGGCACAAAATCTCCTGGGGAATTCTCATTCTCTGGGGCACACAATCTCCTGGTGGATCGTCGGGAATTTTCGTTTCCCGGGGCATGAAATTTCTTGGTGGACACTTGAAGTAGGGTTACTGGTTACTACGATAGTCGTTGCACATGCTAGAGTGGAATGTATGATGCCAGCTGCCAGATAAGCAGACCATCCGCATGCATATCAACCTCATTCCCAGGTTGCATGGCATGGGAACGAGGCTATCCCCATACACTGTAGTACCATGTACATGTAATATTCACATCCGCATGCATATCAACCTCATTCCCAGACTGCATGGCATGGGAACGAGGCTATCCCCATAATACACTGTAGTACCATGCATTATACATGTAATATTCACATCCGCATGCATATCAACCTCATTCCCAGGTTGCATGGCATGGGAACGAGGCTATCCCCATAATACACTGTAGTACCATGCATTATACATGTAGTAACCGCCACTCCTAATAAATTGACTCCTTTTAAAAGCAGAATCACTGTTTACTACCAGAAAACATGACGCTAACGTGTTGTTAATCACGAGCAACAAGATTCCATCCCAGATTACATGTGTTACACAAAAAGGAAATACAGCCCCACCCACTTAGTAATTCAGCGACCACTTTATTACATTTGACAATGTCTATTTTCACCTCCGAATTTTATAAAGCAGATAATGCATATCTATGGATGCAGGGCATATTACATGTACCTACATTATTATAGTGGTTAATAAAAAGCTCCCATTTGGTTTTCGTAGTATGGTGAAACATTACAAACTGTACGCAAGTAATTACGTTTCCTTGTCTGCACGCAATCCACAGGTTTATTCACAAAAAATATTAAGCTCCCAGCTAAATGTACTCGTGATGTCATGACAAGGCCTCAACTTTTCATAGATTATTTTAAGTGATGGAGTGGATGTCTGGGAATGAGGCTAAGCTATGGAGTGGATGTCTGGGAATGAGGCTAAGCCATAGAGTGGATGTCTGGGAATGAGGCTAAGCCATATAGAGTGGATGTCTGGGAATGAGGCTAAGCTATGGAGTGGATGTTTGGGAATGAGGCTAAGCTATGGAGTGGATGTTTGGGAACGAGACTAACTTATGGGTGGATGTCTGGGAATGAGGCTAAGTCACGGAGTGGATGTCTGGGAATGAGGCTAAGCCATAGAGTGGATGTCCGGGAACAAGGCTAAGCTATGGAGTGGATGTTTGGGAACGAGACTAACTTATGGGTGGATGTCTGGGAATGAGGCTAAGTCACGGAGTGGATGTCTGGGAATGAGGCTAAGCCATAGAGTGGATGTCCAGGAAGAAGGCTAAGCTATGGAGTGGATGTTTGGGAACGAGACTAACTTATGGGTGGATATCTGGGAACGTGGCTAAGTCACGGAGTGGATATCCGGGAACATGGCTAAGTAACGGAGTGGATGTCTGGGAACGAGGCTAATTAACCCATGGAATGGATCAATGTCATTGGATTTTAATCCTGCTGTTAACGAGCTTCCTAACTGCGAAACATACATGTAAGAATGATGGCCATGGGACTAGTCACGCAGCTTGGATAAGATCAGTAGCCTCGTTGGCAATTACAGCCCATGCTGTACCCATCCCATGCCTAATATCACATCTACATGATTGCATCCACTCAAGCCCTTAATAGTTATCGTCCCAGAAATAATTATAAGGGTTCGGGCAACATTGCACTCACATAACGAGATACAAATGCAGTTACTAACGGTTGTTAATATATATATGCTTATGTTTGTTTTAGTATTTCTTGTAATAATAAGCCGTGCGGGAAGGCCTGGGTATAGGTCAATAAGGATTCTACCTATATTTAAAACACAAGTCCCAATGAGGCGTGTGTGTGTGTGAAGTTTATAGCATGTGATTACACAATGAGGGTAGAAAATTGCCTCATAATAGCAGTGGTTGGTTCTCTACGCCTATAGGTTGCTGATGCAATACAGTTTAGCATGTACCTACACGCTATTGCACACAATGCATGATGTCATTGTTGGCGTGCAGAAACATGCATGACATAGCAACACACTGCATGAGCTCAGCAAACATTGTAGTTGCAACATCTCTCAGAATTCCATTTGGAAGATATACAGCTGAGCCAGCATAATGGCCAGAGTGTGATAATTCTCGTTAATTACTGTTGACACATGCATTCACACCTAATAAAGAATCCATGGGGCATTCAAGGTTGTTTATGGCTGGGCTACATGTAGCTCAGGATAATAACCTAATTAAGGGCTTTCGCAAATGATTATAGCAGCTTCTGCTATCAAAGTATCTACTGCTCCACAAGCCACCCTGTATTGTGCAACCCTAGGTCCAGCTAGCCTCACATACAATGATGTAACTTCATGCACTAGCTAATTTAAATGTGTTTGGCACGTACAGTATGTACATGCATGTGGTATATAGTACATTACATCATCTACAATAAAAATGATTGGCTAAAAGTATGGGTTACATAGTTTTATAACCCACACTTTTATCAGGTCGCTACGTTGCTACGCAGCAAAGATTGTACGCATGCGCAACGTGGTATAAGTCAGATGGACCACACCCACTCGTGTGTTATGCGCTATAACCCACTTGTTTACATTTATCCCGAGGCGAAGGCCTCAGGATAACCACAAACTCGTGGGTTACATAGGCGCATAACCCACTCTTTGGTGTAGTCTATCCTATACCTATACTTTGTAAAATTCGAAGGTTCACATTTCTGGCCACTTGTTCTCCACCATAGATAATAGTGCCCATGCTCTATATTATCACAAGCTCTACTATACATGTATCTGTGTTCTTGAACCAATCAGCTTTCTGGCCCAGCCCATACAAAGCCTATAGTAGCCTCCACTCACAGGTATTTCACAGCTGCTGAGTACTACTTTTTTCTAAAAAATACGGAGTTGAGCTAGGCTGCGTATGAGACTCAGACAGATAGTACATGATGAGTGACGTGCGAAGCCATGCAAGTGACCAAACACCCAAACAGAAAGGTCATAGTACCATCGGTAACCATAAACGGCGTTGCCACGACTACGTGTATACAGCTCAACTGCAGCTAGCTAGCTCAGCGGTATGCACTCACATACCGGACGCTACACTCACCTTGTCCTTGTTTACTACCTTCATCGCGTACTGCAGGCCGGTGAGTCGGTTTGTAACTTCTCGAACCACTCCAAAGGTGCCCTGGCCTAGCACGTCGCCGAAGGAGTACTTTCTCCCGATGGCGCTCTCTTCGTCCACTCGCGTGTGGGGCCGCGGTTCTAGAGAGTGGCCCGGGTCGCGTCTCTGCACCCGAGGTAGGGACGGCCTTCTTTCCACCGACATTGCCCTCGAAGAAAGCTAGCAGTCTTCATGCACACAGTACGCGGACCTCGTATGCACCGTGGTTAGGTAATGCACGGCAAATTTCTGCTCACTCCACTTCTCTCAGCAACGTTTTCCTCGTGTAAACAGAGCTGAAAGTGTCAGACGATTATCGGGTATCACTGGCTCTGCCCCCTTTTTCAACGGCATAAAAAAATGCTAAAAAATATTTCTGCCTACCCATGCAAAAATGAATCGGCTACGCCCACTTTTTACTTTTCCGTATTTTCCCGTAAAGTTTCAAAAACCGATCGTAATTGGAAAGGTCATGGATACCTATATCGTACACTTCCGTGTAGCTAGTCAGCAAAAAGTTTATAGCTAGAGAGTAAAGAAAGTCGGGCTGGTTTACTATCTGCGCCATTACTTTAGAGAAAAAGCCGGACACCCTCCAAGAACTACACATCGGTGCAAAATGATGGTACGTTGGGCTGCTCGGGGGTTGAACGGGCAAATTATCTGCTCGTCAAGTCTTTTACATCGTGCATGTGGTCAATTTGGTGTTTCGACAGCGTACGTTAACGAGATAGAAATACCATAAACTGGCGGGTTGTACCATGGGTTGTACACACCGTTCAGCGGATTGACTGAACGCTTTGCACGGGCGTTAAAGTTTACAACACATACTCGTCGCTCCCGTTGGACCGTTTGTATATTATGCTAGTATGATATGGGGACAAGGGGGCAGGCTATTATAAGTTTAGTGGTGTTGGTACGAAACACCGTTGAATCACAGCCACAATTGCACATTTATCTATAATACAGAGATAGGCCAGGGAATTCTGTGTGCTAGAAGCCAGAAAGGTCCTTTTTTAAGTTACAGCCCCTGTATATCCTATAAATTTATTCTGGTCTATAGATCTGTGAGTAATATTAAAGCCATGGCCAGTTAGTGTACATGCCCTGTGTGTGCGTAAATTTGTTGTCATTATTTCATGACTTAAGATGTATTGGATATGTTAGTATCAATGTCACTCGACCATATTACACCGTGCGCACTTGTGTAGTGGAATGTATGCTGTATGTTACAATGTCAGTTGAGTGTAGCACATACAGAATACATAATATAGGAACAACATAAAATATGTGCCCATGTCACAATACCACTAGAAAGAGCTGTAAGAATCTTCAGCTTAGGCTATGCATCTGTATAAGCTTAGTGTATACGTGCCAATGTTTATTGGAAGGTAGGTTTATCAGTGGATGTACTTGTGGTAACCTTTGTGAGGGAGTACTAGTAACAGCTGGAATTGAGTACTAGTGTCTGCTAGTGTGCCACTTTTTTTCTGTGAGGTCAGCAAACTATTAAAGACCGTTGTTGCACATGTACAAGTGCGTGCAGAGAGGCCCATTTCAGGGAGCCGTCTCATTCCCCATCGGTGAATGTAATTCCATCCCAACTTGAGCTCTTCTGTCGTTTCAGAGCACTCTTGTCCCACTCTAAGACATTCTAGACTTGCAGTCTAGTCGTCCTAAGTCATTCTAGACCTAAGACATTCTTGACTTGTACTCTAGAACTCGTCCTAAGACATTCTAGACTTGTACTCTAGAACTTGTCCTAAGACATTCTAGACTTGTAGTCTAGTCGTCCTAAGACATTCTAGACCTAAGACATTCTAGACTTGTAGTCTAGTCGTCCTAAGACATTCTAGACCTAAGACATTCTAGACTTGCACTCTAGAACTCGTCCTATGATATTCTAGACTTGCACTCTCCTTCTAGACTTGCAGTCTACAGCTCGTTTTTTTTTTGTTGTTGTTGTTGTGTCTTAAAACAAGCTTTTTTTCTTTCGTTTTTTCTTGGCTGTGTTTGCCCGAGAGCCCAGGCTATATCTAGCTGCCATGACAAACGTGCTTACAGATAACAGAATACTTACAAGCTGGCTTCAAGTCCACTGCATGTGTTGTAATTCCATTGTTGGAGAGACTGGGTGTAGAAATGATTACCTCCTGGTCTGCATGCATGCAGTTGGTCATGGCCTAGAAGACTGGACTAGATTCGTTTTTGTTTTTTTCATTGAGCCATAAAACTTTCCAACTCTTGCACTGGCATTTACCAAACAGTATCCCGTTTTGTTGTTTGTTGGTATCCATGTACTGGCAAGTGCTACTAGCTGGTTTAGTGGCTATATAAAGATTGCCTACTGCTCCTCTGCCAAGGGGCTCCAGTAGCTCAATTGGTAAGAGCATCTGACTTGTATTCAGAAGGTCCTGGGTTCAATCCCCAGCTGGGTCCCTTTTTCTCTCAGGACTTTTTTACTCTCTCAGAAAGCTTATCATCTCTTGAAGAGTTTGCAATGCAGCGGTTTCTTGTCTTCTAGCTTGCCATGCTCGTGTGGTATGGTATGCATAGTGCTAATTAGCCCATCCCACCCTTTTTTTTAAGTGCATAGCTTTGATCTTGGAGATAGGATGGGACCTGACTCTAGCTAGCTACCTGTACAAGGGGAAAACCCTTCTACTTAAATGAGGTCATTATTTGCCCTGTAATTTCTGAGGTCATCAGAAGTTTACAGGTGTTCACACCTGTGTAATACCACTAATTTTAGGGCCATATATATGACCCCCATTTACTGAAATCCTGTACAGAGGCTTGCGGGTTGTTTGTCCAGTGCAATAGGCAAATGTAAGTTGATAGTAGAAACTGTAAACTGTTTGCCTTTGATTCTGACAGCCTAACCTAATTAAGTACTTGAGAGCCACTGCCTATTTGCCTTCTCCTGTGAACAAGCAACTTGCAAACCTCTGTATTACGAAATGGCAGGCTGACCTTCCAGCCTTCCTTGGAGATGAGGTGCTTGTTAACTCATGCTTGTTGCAAAGAGGAAACTCAGAAACACTTTTTGTGTGATTGCCACTAGATATTAGGTTCATTAATGTGGGTGTGACTAAAAACCTCCCACACAAATAGCTATGGAGTCCCCACTTTGTGCATAAAGCCATCTGACTGATGGAAGAGTGAATTTATGGCCCATTATTGCTAATTTGGTCTAAGAGGAGCCTTGCGTGCATCCCACATAGCCTCATTCTCATGCCATGTAGCCTCATTTCCATGCAACATAGCCCCATTCCCTTACCACATAATTCCATTCCCATACCACACAGCCTCATTCCCATACCACATAGCCTGATTCCCATTGTGCATAGCCTCATTCCCTTACGCGTAATTCCATTCCCATGCCACATAGCCTCATTCTCACGTCATGTAGTCTCAAACCCCAGCTTGCCATCCCCCTCAAACTGTGTGTGGGAGACTTCCAGTGGCACTAAGGTAGAAATTTTTTTGTGTTTCCCTAGTTGGAAAGAAAGGGGAAGCCAGGGACCTCACTGATTAGAACTGATGGGCAGTTAATTTTCAATCGTTTGTGTGTGTGTGTGTGTGTGTGAGTGTGTGTGTGTGTGTGTGTGTGTGTGTGTGTGTGTGTGTATGTGTGTGTGTGTGTGTGTGTGTGTGTGTGTGTGTGTGTGTGTGTGTGTGTGTGTGTGTGTGTGTGTGTGTGTGTGTGTGTGTGTGTGTGTGTGTGTGTGTGTGTGTGTGTGTGTGTGTGTGTGTGTGTGTGTGTGTGTGTGTGTGTGTGTGTGTGTGTATGTGTGTGTGTGTGTGTGTGTGTGTGTGTAGCCCTGTTTCCAAGCCACTCAGTCAGAAGTATCCACTGTTTGCACACATACGCCATGATTTTATGGGATGTCCCTTCTTTGGCTCTATACTAGTATACGGGTAGTATACAGGTAGTATACCAGTAGAAAAGGAGTAGTATGCATACAGTATACCAATATTGGGCTGGTGTTGAAGTAAGGGATGTATTCAAGAGTAATTTGTATCTTTGCCTTGGCCAATCCATTAGGACAACAGCAATAGAGACAGTCACAAATTAGCTATTAGGCTATGCTCTAATTCTCACAGCCACCACCTATTGGCTTGAAATGATGCCACGTTCATAAATACATGTACTGTGTGGGACATACTTGTATACATGTATAGCTGTATAGAATTTGAGAAGCCAGAAGTTGAGCTGTGATGATTGTGGAAGGAAGCACAGTGCAAATCATGAATTAGTGTGAGATTGAACTGGGAGGGGCAAACCACTTAGGTGATGACAATTTCAGGAATTGAACTCAAGGTTGTACACTCAATTACGCTTTCTAGAAGTTAGAACCCTATGATGCTCTTTCTGTGTAAAATTTACACAGAAAATGTGCTGCATATTGTACGTGTCCTTTAGCAGTAGCCTTGTTCCTAGGCCCGCGACTTTCTCGTTTGCACGAAATGCACAATAATCATCACAGGGCCTGGTATCTAAAGTCGTGTGCGCTGGCAAAAAGGTAGAACAGTAGTAGAACAGTGATTATGAGCATGGGCGAGTACGGTTGCAGCTTTTCTTTGTAGCTCGTTTTGTGCCATGAACTTACCAGCAACTTGTAAGAAAGTCTCCAGTAAAATGTAGAGCAATGCACGAAGGAAAGTCACAGGGCCTGGTAACTAAAGTTACGTGATCAACTTACGTCATAATCCACTTCGAAAGACGGCTGCATTTTACAGGAGACTTTCTTTCAGCAGTGAAAACTATGGCACAAATGGGCTATAAAGAAATGTGGATTCGCTACCTTCACTCGTTGTCTGAGAATTGCACATGCACTCGCCCACGCACATAATTACCTTTCTACTACCTTTCTACTCTTGGCCTTGTGCACGTGATTTTAGATCCCAGGCCCTGTGACATCTTTTGTGTAACTGAAAATGGCACGGGTCTGGGAACAAGGCTAGTGAACCTAAGCAGCAGCGGTGGCTCAGTTCTGGGTTTATCACACCATGGGCACATTCTGCTGTTGAGTAGCGACCCACAACAGAAGCCCTATAGGAACTCCTCTTGCATTCCAATGGCCACAGATACAGGTGTTTCAGCTTCCTGTTTTCATAGTCCCTCCTATTGCATCCACTAGTTTTAACTTTCAATCTTTTATATAGCAGCAATCCAGTGTATACTTTACTGTTGAAAATGTGTAGTGGATTCTACATACCTACATGCACCACTCAACCGGTCGATATCCCTCGGTCGATATCCCTCGGGTGCATTGCCTAAGGGGATTGGATTGGTCTGGCTTCTTTAATTGCTATGTCAATATATGTTGCTGTTTATCTCACATTACATCATTTCTAATACATTTCATTGGATGAGAGCAGTAGGATATATAGGCACATATCCTATAGTTCTGTACTTCCTTAGGTACATATTAGTAGCACAACCTCCGGCTACTTCACGATGCTATGTCAATATGTTGCTGTATAACAGGAATATTGGTTCTAAGTGGCTAGACCTTTTTTTGGTTGTTGTCAATCATTGCCAAGTGGGTTACCATAAAGGCCAGAGTGTGTGTGCTGTGTGGGGTAACTTACTGTATCTAGCCTTGTTCCCAGGCCCGCAACTTTTTCTGCTTCATGAAAGCCGTCACAGAGCCTGGGATCTCTAGAGTCTCTGTGTTCAAACTGACGTCAGTATCTGCTTCGAAGGATGGCTGCATTTCTCATTACCTAGTCTTCATGACATTCAATCTCTGAAAATAAAGGGGATACAGTAAGTGTACTTAGGCCCAATATGGGGGTACTTTATCACAGGGGAGGGACACAGTGCCCCTCTAAAGCAACATAGAGAACCCTGCTTAGAGAGAGTGGAGAGAGTTGAATGCTTAGAGAGAGTGGAGAGAGTTGAAGGAAGCTATAAGACTGTAAAAATGTACTGCTTGCTGTGTAACGTCTTGCTGGCCTACCAAGATAACATGGCCGTGAGTTGAACTTATAGCGGTCTGTTGCAAATGTATATACTTCAGTGTCTTGTAGCCTAACTTAGGTCCAGCTCTGTCGCTATAAACGCTGGTATGATCTGGCAGTAGCATCTTGTAGCCTAAGGTCCTGTGGACCCACTCTTGCAGTAATTAACACTTTTGCTGAAACTTACCTCTGTCGCTATAAACGCTGGTAAGGGGATGTGCTGGGTTTTCCCTCAGCTAGCTGGATGATGTAATTATAATTATGTTGATTAAAGCAACCATGTGTTGAAGCTAGCTTATGGTTCTTGTTCCTGGTTGACGTGCCAGTTGGTGCAATATTGTCTGTACTGTGATAAGGATAGAGGAGGTTGACGTGCCAGTTGGTGCAATATTGTCTGCACTGTGATAAGGATAGAGGAAAGAAGATTTTTGAGAGAGTTCCATAGCAATAGCATATGGTTCTTGTTCCTGGTTGACGTGCCAGTTGGTGCAATATTGTCTGCACTGTGATAAGGATAGAGGAAAGAAGATTTTTGAGAGAGTTCCATAGCAATAGCATATGGTTCTTGTTCCTGGTTGACGTGCCAGTTGGTGCAATATTGTCTGCACTGTGATAAGGATAGAGGAAAGAAGATTTTTGAGAGAGTTCCATAGCAATAGCATATGGTTCTTGTTCCTGGTTGACGTGCCAGTTGGTGCAATATTGTCTGCACTGTGATAAGGATAGAGGAAAGAAGATTTTTTGAGAGAGTTCGACAATGTACACAAAGTGGAGCCCCTCTATGGTGGACACTTTGGAGACCTGGTAAAGTGTCCTGTAAAGAGAGGTGCCCTCATTTCAGAGATGTCCTTATTTCAGGGGTGTCCTTTAACGGGGGGGGGTTCCACTGTAGATGTAGACATGGCCATGACACAGTTTATGGTAAGCCGTTCTAGTTTATTCTCACTATGCCTCACCCCCTAGCCTGGGGGCGTCTCCCCCCCTAGCCTGGGGGCGTCTCCCCCTCTGTTCTCTAATGGAGAGAGGATGTGGAAACTTTCCTAAAGTGACTCTCTCTCTTCTCAAGTTGTAATCACATGTGCCATATTTGGCAAGGCATTTCCTCTTATGGAAACTCTACAGAATGTCACATGTATGATTGCGCTGCCATAGTAACCATAGAAGCCTGTTGTTTTACTAGTGTAATATAAAGGTGGTAAAGTGATTGAGAGTGTAACGTATTATACTTAAACAGGTCCCAATATGCATGGAACCCCTCTAATGTGGACTCCTTGGGGACCTGGTAAAGCGTCCTGTATAGAGAGTTGTCCTCATTTTAGGGGTAAATTTAAAGCATGTTTGGGACACAGCCAATTAGTGTCCTTAATGCAGAGTGTCCTTATTTCAGTGGTGTCCTTTAAGAGAGGTTCCACTGTAATATAAATGTCAAACTTGTCCAATGGTGCCGTGTCCTGTCCTATCTCCTTTGTGTATAGTCCCAAAATACTCTGACAATCCCTGTACACACAGGACTATCCTAACAGCGTGCCCTTATCACAGGAGCAATCCTGTATTATATGCCGGAGTATCACTGGCTCACAAATGTAGATAGTTAACTTGCTCACAAATGTAGATAATTCACTCGCTCACAAATGTAGATAGTTCACTTGCTCACAAATGTTGATAGTTCACTCGCTCACAAATGTAGATAGTTCACTCGCTCACAAATGTAGATAGTTCACTCGCTCACAAATGTAGATAGTTCACTTGCTCACAAATGTAGATAGTTCACTCGCTCACAAATGTAGATAGTTCACTGTATGAATTGACCTTTACTGTTGTAGGAGTTGCCTCTAGAGATAGTCCGCTAATAGGAATGCATCCTCCCCCAACCAATTAGGGAAGATAAACAAAAGCGAATGAATATACAATGACTGCGTTATTCATCGTTGTTGTGGTTACTTGTTGCTGGAGATAAACTCCCAACAAGTGTTTGTTTTGTTTTTTTTGCCAAAGCTTGTACGTGTGTAATAGCTGGCGTTGCTCTAGGCCCGTGCTCGCTAGCACAGTCGATCACAAGTAGAATACAATTTGGGCCAGGCATATGCATACTCGGGACACATCTGCGTCATTAAGACAGCAATCAGCCACACCCACACTTTGGGAACGACCATACACGAGCGCTGTACACTTTTGAGTACGGCTATACAGCCAGCTGCACTGTATCAGCAGCACAAGTCTGGGATCCATTCAGGTCCCATTTGTGAATTATTTAGTGCAGTGTATGTCTTTACTAGAGACTTCTAGTTGCGTGAAGCCAGGCCTGCCTATATGCTTAAGAATAATTCTTGCAATAATTATATGGCCGGACAATTTTTTCTTTTTACCACTGACAAATACTGCAAAGTACTCTACAAGAATAACCTTGTACTGTAATCTGATGCTGTGTCATTAAGAGAAATTGCATTTCCTGGGTCTAAAGGTGATTGCGTAGGTAAATAATTGCAATTTGTATCAATAGAAGCCTACAAAAATGCATAGTTTAATAGATGCAAATCTGTGACCTGGCTATGAATTGCCAACTCACTTACATCAAAAGTCTGCAGTGGAACCCCTCTTAAAGGACAACTTTGAAATAAGGACACCCATGGACACTTTGCTATGTCCCAAATATGCTGTCTTAATACATGTATAATCCTAATGAGGACACCTCACTATACAGGACAGTGAGGACACTTCACCAAGGTGTCCACAATAGAGGGGTTCCACTGTATATCTCTTTCTAGCTAGGATATAGGCCTTGCTAGCAAATGGTTTCCAGTGCATACCAGGCAGATAAAGGCAGCAGGTGAATGTAGAATTGATCCTCCATTTAAAAGGCTTTCCAAGAAGGGTTTTAAAAAACACTGATTTTGTTAACCACCCTGAGCTGATGGCCACTGCAGCTTGTAATGTGTGAACACACTCTCCCTTCATGGTGAAGGGGAAAGTGCTGACATAAGCAGTTATTAAGAGAAAACATAGAAACTGAAAGTAGACCCTTGGAGTCCATGGGTCATTTTGGAAGATTTAGTCAACAGTGGGGGGTCAATATGAACAATTGTCAAGGGTGGGGGTCATTGTGAGTAATTGTCGATAGTGGTGGAGGGGGGCATTTTATACAATTGTTGGGGGGGGGGGGGCATTTTGAACAACTGTCAAGGGGGTTATTATGAACAGTTGTTAAGGGGGGGGGTGAAAAAGTAGAATGCTGACGACTTTGGTGGGGCATGCTTTAGTAACTGGGACCTATAGATGGACCCCAAAATACCCTTGGGGGCATTAAAATCTTCTATACTGCCAGTGAGCATGCAAGGTTGTGGCTGAGCCAAGTGCCTTGCAGTTAGCTGGGCTAGAATAACCCTCTGCAACAGCACTTGTAGCTCTCCCGGTGAGATCACCTTAGACTGGTTACGCACACTTACAGCCAAGAGGGCCAACCAGCTAGCCGTGATGGGAATGTTTATGCTCGGGATAGCAGGAAACGTTGTACAGTGTAATCCTTAAAGGGACACCCCTGAAATCGAGACACTTCTGTTTTAAGGCTATATATCCAAAAATTTGCTTCTCAATTTACCTCTGAAATGAGGACACCTCTCTCTATACAGGACACTTCACCAGGTCCCCAAGGTGTCCACAATGGAGGGGTTCCACTGTATTTGGTGTGGTATTGTCTGTCAACAGTCTGCAAACTAAGTGGCCAAAAGTGTGTGTTGTTGTTGCGACTACAGCCTCTTGCCCAGGCTATAAATAGCAATTGTTCAAAATGACTCCCCACTCCCCTAACAATTGTTCAAAATGACCCTTCCCCCCCCCCCCCCTTAACAATTGTACCAAGTGACCCCCACCCCTCAGGGGTGGAGAAAAGTGCTTGGTACACACACTGATTGTGCAATCTCTAACAGTTTTCCCAGAAATTGTCCTGGGAATTGGAGACTAGCAGGCCACCCTGTAATGTTATCCTTGGCAACCAGCAGGAGGCTATATATGTATGAGGTCATTATAAGCTGTGAGGGAAGGCCTGGGTACGAGGCTAGTAATATTATCCTTGGCAACCAGCAGGAGGCTATATATGTATGAGGTCGTTATAAATCGTGGCGTGTACTTCTGTGACGTCACTTCAATCCCATGCACTGCATCTGACGTAAGCGATGGCACGCATCACGTGACGCTTACTTCCAGGCCTTAACCACGCTTTTTGCTACGGCTGCGAAAAAAGCTGTGAGGGAAGGCCTGGGTACGAGGCTAGTAATGTTATCCTTGGCAACCAGCAGGAGGCTAAACATGTATGTTTAACTTTTCCTGTAACTGAGGTTTCAGCTGGTACAATTAATCTGATGGCTTTGTTGATCTCTCATGTACTGTTACAGGTGATCATGTAAGACTTGGTGTTCTGTACTGGTGCTTGTGGCAGCTGTAGACTACAGGTGATCTTGTAAGACTTGGTGTTCTGTACTGGTGCTTGTGGCAGCTGTAGACTATGTACAGGGGTCTTGTTTCTGCTGGGGCAATAGATAGGGCTGAGCCTATTATGCTCAAAAAGTACCTATTATGCATATGCTGCACTGCTCCAAAAATCTTTCCTATTGCAATGGTCGGCAGTGGTCCGGTCTAACCACCACTCAGCCTTTTTGACCACCACTCAGCTAATGTTTAACTCTATTTACAGTATTTGTAATATAGGAGAAAGTCTGTTTAGCTAATAGAAGTGTCTTGGAGATTGCATTTTGACCACCACTCAATGTCTCCTAGGCAGAACCTTGCTATTATGCTCAATAAATGCCTCAAATTATGCTTACTAAATGTGACCCTCACAGCAAAAAACAACCATCTGGACTGTTTCAAGTATGCTTGGGTGATGTGCATTTTCATAATTTTAGTATGTTTGCTGATATTGGACCACTCCCCTCAAGGTTTGACGGTAAGACATTGGTAGCTTGCTGAGTTTCCGCTACACATTAATTAAATGACGTAATTTCCCCAAGAAATTTACCTATTATGCTCGCATTATGCTCAATGCTTTTGCGTACCTATTATGCTCATTTTAATGCCGGCATAATCGGCTCACCCCTAGCAATAGATCCTTTCCCAGATAGAATGGGAGGGGGGGGGGGGGGGGTTAAGAGGCACTAAATGGAGAAAATTACATGGAAACGTGCATGTTTTTGTGCTTTCATGTAAATTTTATCACAAAACATTCATGTTTCCATGTGAATTTTTCATAATTATGTGACTACTTTTATCCCCCCCCCCCCCCCCCCCCCCCATCATCATGGTAAAGGGTCTATTGTTTCATTTTGTTGTCTGTTAATGAATGTCCCTGTGTGTGTGTGTGTGTGTGTGTGTGTGTGTTTAGAGTCTGATAGTGGTATCTACATGTAATTACTTGTGGTATGCTATACACAACAACTTCCTAATATGGTCCCATCTCACTATTGATTAGCATAATGAGCATATGTGTGGAGAGTGCTTTTATTGGAGTTTAGTTTTACCACAGACTATGTTGCAACGATGCGTTTATGCATTAACGGACTGTGAAGACAAGCTACAGGAAGTGTAGATTCACTACCTTCACTCGTTGTCTGAGAATTACAACTGTACTCGCCCACGCTCATAATTACCGTTCTACTACCTTTCTACTCCTGGCCTCGCGCACGTGACTTTAGATCCCAGGCCCTGTGACAGCTTTCGTGTAACTTGTCTGCTGTGAATTTTAACCCGAGGTCCTCTGTTAGGCTCTGTACCACCTCTGAATTTAGTGATAGTCTGTTTGGCTTCCTTTCTGAGTTTTCCTGTGGTTGTTGTTGAGGTCAGTTGTTTTGTGTTTTTAGTAACAGTTGTAGTTTCAGTGGCATGTAATGAGATGTAGGGAAGCCTTGCAAGTTCTCATTAGGATCAGGTTTCAGAATTCAAAAAAGGGCCAGCCTGAGTGTGTGTGTGTGTGTGTGTGTGTGTGTGTGTGTGTGTGTGTGTGTGTGTGTGTGTGTGTGTGTGTGTGTGTGTGTGTGTGTGTGTGTGTGTGTGTGTGTGTGTGTGTGTGTGTGTGTGTGTGTGTGTGTGTGTGTGTGTGTGTGTGTGTGTGTGTTTATCACTGTAACTCCTTTGAGTGCGATAGGCATATTTATAGGCTTAGTAATAGTAATTACTTCCATATATGACAACAGGCATATATATATACGCCTAGCAATAACTTCCATCCAAAACAACAAGGGGTTAGACCCTGCCAATAAAGCTACGCAGCAGTAGGAAGCTAAGACTTTACTCTCTCTTATGAATAAGATCGACCTTTCACACACGTGTGTAGCAGCACATTCAGTGGAATTGCTTATTTATCTGCACTCTATTGAAACTCCAATTGTGCAGCAGTTAGTGCTCAGGCCCAGACTGTATACATTGAAGGTTACTGGGGCCCAGACTATATACATTGAAGGTTACTGGGGCCCAGACTATATACATTGAAGGTTACTGTGGTGTACCTGACTGACTATATGCCCACTGCTGGCGTGTGACTCTGTGGGTCTCTTTATGGTAGAGTGTGTATACCCTGATTTGTATGGGCTAGTGCACCCTGTTCCTTAGTTGCCTGTTGTAGCCTCATTCCCAGTCTCTATTCCCAAGTTTTCCCCCCAGGCCCATTCCCATGCGGTTTTGTGGGTGATGTGTGTAGCCTCATTCCCAGTCTACATTCCCAAGCAGTTTCCTAGGCCCATCCCATGCAGGTTTGTACGTGATTTAGTTGGTGTATGTAGCCTCATTCCCAGTTCGTTTTCCCCAGTCCCCCCCCCCCCCCCCCCCCCCCCCCCCCAGGATCATTCCCATGCAGGTTTGTTTAGGCCATATACATGTATGTAACCTCATTCCCGGGTTCTATTCCCCAATTCAATGATTCCCTGTTATTGCCATAGTTACTTCTAGTCTGGTTCCCAGTTTCTACGATCATTCCATGTTTTCTTTTCTGGTCTCATTCCCAGTTTTCCAATCCCCAGCTATTAGTTTGTTCAGTGGATGGACAAAGAGTCAGTAGCTTGCCAAAACTTCTATACTTGTCTGCTCTCATTCCTGTTGCTTCACTTAGGGACGGTACGTGGATTAGCATTGGGTTTCATTATAGGCATGCTTGTCATATTTTTAAAGAGTAACGGTACCATGCATAGTATGTGAGATACCTTGGTGCACACTCTCTCCTAATGGTTGAGTGAGAGTGCAATAGTGTACATGTGTGGCCGAGCTCATACTTATGGGCTAGAGCACGTCACTACATGCATGTAGTATTTATAGGGTGGCTACAGTGGAACCCCTCTATTGTGGACACCTTGAGAACCTAGTGAAGTGTCCTGCATAGAGAGGTGTCTTCATTTCAGGGGCATATTTCTATAAAGAAAGTGTGTCCGGGACATGGCAAAGTGTCCTAAATACCGAAGTGGCCATACTTCAGGGGTGTCCTTTAAGAGGTGTTCCACTGTATATAGTATTTGAAGTGTGACTATATAGTACTTGAAAGGTGAATATATGTATTTTGTACATGTCACACACAAGCCATCATATTTAGGCCACACCCTCTACCCCACCCATGTACCAAGTAGGTTTGATCATGGCTGGCATGTTCTATGAGCCCGAAGCATGCCACCCGTGATCAAACCTATCCATATAGTATTTCAAAGACTATAGTATCTGAAAGGTGCATGACCATAATTATAGTATTTGAAATGTTCTGTAAGAGTTCCATCTGCAGGGTGTTTAGAGAATTTGATGTCGCTGTAGTCCCTAATTAGAGCCAAGTGATTCTCTCCAGGTGCTAACTTCTGCTGCTTGTGATGGCTGCCAACTGAGATGTTTATTTTTCTTTCGCAAATTGACTGCTTTTCGGGAGGCATGGCGACCGTACATCTTTAGTCGGCGTGCGGTTGTGGTGCCTAGGCACGTACTTGTACTTGTGAAGGGCTTGATATTGCATGGCATTCTGTGGCTGCCAATTGGATAATTATTTCACCAGCCAGTACATGTATTTGGGTAATCATGAGTGAGCCCCCACGCTAGTGTGTTCAGTTGAGAATTTGATCTGCATGTGCATGCATACGTACATGCGTCCACATACATGTACCCCATATCATTGACCTCCACGGTTTCCAATACAACATTTGAGAAGTTTCACATATCTATGATCTTATTTAACGTTCGAAACTTTTACATGGCAACAGCACTCACTGCATTAATTGTGCCTTGTCGTGCCCGCATGCATGGACTAGCCTGCAGTAAGAAAGGGAGACTGCCATAATTAGAGGCTACAGCGGAAGAGGGAGTTTAGCTAAGCCTTAGATCCCTGTGAAGATACAGAGCTGGGAACTTAGAATTACAGTGGAACACCTCAAATGTGGGGACCTGGTAAAGTGTCCCTCATTTCAGGTGTAAATGAAGCGTATTTGAGACACAGCAAAGTGTCCTCACCTTATTTTAAGGGTGTCTTTTACCCACTGTAACATAATTGGGTAGTGTCCTGGTAATAGACTGCATTTCGAAACAATGGTCTGCTAATTATATCAATTAACTCACTAACAATGGCACAGCCATATGTAGGTAAGTGCACTGGCAATGCCATAAGTAATTGGCTAGCTGACCGACCACTTTATCCAGGCAGAGTAGCAATTGGAAGTAGTCCAGATAGAAGTCTCCTTCCCACGCAGGCCTCTGCTTAGGTTTGGGAATGAGACTACATGGAGATCGGAACTTCGAGAATCCCTCCTTTTTAGTTTTACTAAAAATGTCTGAGTGCATATGTATATCTTAATTATTGTAGATTTACCCCTGAAATGAGGACATCTCTCTATACAGGACACTCCCAAGGTGTCCACAATAGAGGGGTTCCTAAAATGACGACACCTCTTTATGCAGGTCACTTCACCAGGTCCCCAAGGTGTCCACAAAATAGAGGGTACCACTTTAGCTCCCTTGAGGTTGTGTACCTGTACAGGCAGTTGTGAGGTATGGAGAAGCCCCAACCATGCAGGAAGTGTGGTTGTGTTATGCCTGCCCTTAATTGCCTTCTAGCTGGCTTCCTGCCTGTGGGCTGCATTTGGAATTTCACCTATTTTGCAAGTCATTGTGAAGTTTCATGATTTTGCAAGTCATCGCGAAGTTTCATCAATCCCAAGCCGAAGTTCAGCAGAAGTTCTTTTTATGTTGCTGATGTTTCGACTGCAGTGTTGTAGTCTTCTTTGAAGAAGACTACAACACTGTAGCTATTAAAAATTAAAAGAGCATCCCTCCATAATCTGGAACTCAGAGAAACTGAAAGTGTAGAATTCCATTGTTTGTTTTCTATATTGGATTATGCAGAGGTTTGCAGGTTTGTTGACAGTTGTCCAGTGCAATAAGTAAATGGAAGTTGACTGTGTAAACTGTTTAGCCTTTGATTCTGACAGCCTACCCTAATTAAGTACTTGAGAGCCGCTGCCTATTTGCCCTCTCCTGCTTGCGAACCTCCGTTTTTGCTTCTCTGTGATCCCCTCCTTCGATTACGCCAAATAAGTACTTCACATTTCAATCTTTTCACTTGGTAGTGTACATACATGCTATTTAATACCATATCGCATGTACTCCCAACATTTTTCGTACATGTACATGTACCAAACAGAAAATACTCCATGAGAGGCCAACGAGGGAGGGAGGCCATACTTACGGTGCCATATAACTTACTTGGCTGACATAAAACAGTAATAGACTGTGTTTGAGTGGGCTGTGGTGTGTTGACACAACTCAGAGTTTATCAGAGATCAGTATTCATATCCTAGAGTGTGTGCAAGTATGTAAACTGTATATACTTGGGGTCAACCTCTAAACTTTACACAGTAACTGTGCTCACTTAGGCATAAATTTACTACTTTACTTTTTCCCCACATTCCCATATCTCATACTCTCATCCCCATGTCTCATGCTCTATCTCAGCCTCATCCCCATGTCTCATACTCTATCTTAGCCTCATCCCCATGTCTCATGCTCTATCTCAGCCTCATCCCCATGTCTCATGCTCTATCTCATACTCTCATCCCCATGTCTCATGCTCTATCTTAGCCTCATCCCCATGTCTCATACTCTATCTTAGCCTCATTCCCATGTCTCATGCTCTATCTTAGCCTCATCCCCATGTCTCATACTCTATCTTAGCTTCATTCCCATGTCTCATGCTCTATCTTAGCCTCATCCCCATGTCTCATACTCTATCTCATACTCTCATCCCCATGTCTCATGCTCTATCTTAGCCTCATCCCCATGTCTCATACTCTATCTTAGCCTCATTCCCATGTCTCATACTCTATCTTAGCCTCATCCCCGTGTCTCATACTCTATCTTAGCCTCATCCCCGTGTCTCATACTCTATCTTAGCCTCATCCCTATGTCTCATACTCTATCTTAGCCTCATCCCCATGTCTCATACTCTATCTCATACTCTCATCCCTATGTCTCATACTCTATCTTAGCCTCATCCCCATGTCTCGTACTCTATCTCATACTCTCATCCCCATGTCTCATACTCTATCTCATACTCTCATCCCCATGTCTTATACTCTATCTTAGCCTCATCCCCATGTCTCATACTCTATCTTAGCCTCATCCCCATGTCTTATACTCTATCTTAGCCTCACCCCCATGTGTGTGTGTGATATGCGGTGTGAACGTGGTGTGGGCATGTCAGCCATTACCCAATAGTTGTATGCTTAGCTTCCCACTTAGAAACTCAAACAACTTTGAAAGTCTGTATGATATACAGTGGAACCCCTCTACTGTGGACACCTTGGGGACCTGGTTTAGTGTCCTGTATAGAGAGGTGTCCTCATTTCAGGGATAAATTTATACTAAAAAACATATTTGGGACATAGCAAGTTGTCCTTAAGTACAGAGGTATGTGTCCTTATTTCAGGGGTGTCCTTTAAGAGGGGTTCCGCTGTAGCTTGGGTTGTGGCATTCCATGCTTGTATCTTCTGTTGTAGCTAGGCAGTGAGCATCACAATGACCCCCACTCACTACCCTACCATATGGTCATTGTTCCCTGTCTGAGCCTTGTTTCTTGCCCCAGCCCTGCCAAACCATAGCTCTATACAAAACATTGTTCATCTCCTGGAATAGTGGTATAATTGTGGTGGAGTAGGATACATGCGTGTACTACATGCAAACGTTATTGTTTGTGTAAAAGAAGCCATGTTGTATGTGTGTTAGAGAGTATGTTTGTTAGAGAGTACTTGTACATGTAGGTCTAAAGTGTAGGGGTAAACATGCTAATAGCTTTCAGTTACACAAAGAACAGCCAGTAGGCCTGGTAAGTGATTTCAGTCACAATTGAAGGCCAAAGGGGGTGAAAGGTCGTAGAAAGGTAATTATAGAGCCTGGGTGAGCACAGTTGCCTTTACTATTATGATATGTGAGGTAAAAGGAGGCACTAAATGGAGAAAATACATGAAAAAGTGCATGTTTTTGTGCTTTCATGTAAATTTTAAACATGAAAGCACAAAAACATAATATGTAAAATTTTCATTAAGTGCCTCCTTTTACCCCCCATTACATCGTAATGGTAAAGGGTCTATTACCACAGTTCGAAACAAAGTCTACATAGCCATAGATAAAATTAATGTAGAGAAACATAGCCATCTTTCGCATCGGTCCTTACCCACACACAATCACGTGACTTTAAATATGCTCATCCCACAATGCCCTGCATTCACCTAGTGCATGCAGTCTATCTGCTTGCAGAGTGTGACCTACCAAGCTATAGCCTCGTTCCCAGGCCCGCGACTTTTTTGGTTGCATGAAGGAAAGTCACGGGGCCTGGTATCTGGGCTCCAATTATAATTGCTCAACTTACGTTATTATTCACTTTGAAAGACATTTTACCAGAGACTTTCTTTCAGCGGTAAGTCTATTGTACAGACAGGCTGTGAAGATAAGCTACAGGAAGTCTTAACTCGTTACTCGAGAATTGCAACTGTACTCGCCCACGCTCGTTATTACCCTTCTACTACCCTTCTACTCGTGGCCTTGCACACTTGACTTTAGATCCCAGGCCCTGTGACAGCTTTCATGTAACTAAAAATGGCGTGGGCCTGGGAACAAGACTACTCACTCTTTGAAAAGCCTCTGGGTGCTATACAGAGTAGGGTAGCAAGTAAACAAAGGAAGGCCTTCGTCCGAACTCTCCAGTGGGCAAACAGAAGTGCCACAAAAGCTCCTTACACCAAAGCACTCTCTGCATTTGTTTTGTGGCTGTTACAAGTCTTCTACCCACTATTGGTAAATGGGAATCCCTAATCTACCCTCCTTAGACCTCCACCCCAGATTTTGTGCTTTGCTTTGCTGGGATGACAGGGAAGGAAAAGGCTGTAAGACGAGCGACAACAGCGGGGGGGGGGGGGGGGGGGGGGGGGGGGAGAGTGCTGGGAATGAGGCTGAGATGTGGCCTGGGAATGAGGCTAAGTACTAGCCTGGCCTGGGAATGAGGCTGAGATGTGGCCTGGGAATGAGGCTAAGTACTAGCCTGGCCTGGGAATGAGGCTGAGATGTGGCCTGGGAATGAGGCTAAGCACTAGCCTGGCCTGGGAACGAGGCTGAGATGTGGCCTGGGAACGAGGTTAAGATCTAGTCTGGCCTGGGAATGAGGCTAAGTACTAGCCTGGCCTGGGAACGAGGCTGGGGAACAAGGCTAAGCGCAATAAGCAGATATCTCATGACATAATTATACTCTAATAATGATGATAGTTTTTCACCTGTATGCACTCTGCAAAGGTAATGGCTGCCATATTACCTAGCAGTTGCAGCAGAGGGATAATATTTGTGTAACAATGGTTATTGTACAATTTTAACCCTCCTTCGTAAAAACTTTGCACTTTGAAGACATGTAAAAACTTAAAGTGTGGTTGACTCCTTATAGGATAAATTATATGTGCACTGCATGCTTTTCTGTTCTGTTCATGCTAGTGTGAATATGAGGCTTGGGGGTGGGTAGAGCTATATCCCATATTATGGTATGTGCATTAGAGTATTTGTTGATTATTCATAGTTCCTAGAAATGAGATTCAGTTGCTGGGAAATGAATTTCAGACCCTGTTTTTTGGGACTGGATGTCTATATGGTACACCTGTTCTTGGTAAGTCAGAATACAGCCACTCTGCTGTATCACCCCTGGTGATTTCTGGCTAATCACAGTCACACACACGCACTGAGAGACAGACATACAGACAGACAGACAGACAGACAGACAGACAAACAGACAGACCGACAAACAGACAGACAGACACCCACCCACCCACCCACTCACAACACAGACGCATGCACACACAATATGCAAATTCTATTGCTGCCGCTAAGCAGTCACGCGCACCTGGCAAAGCCAGGCTGCTAGTGCACTAAGCAAGCACTATGAGCCAATACTAGCAAACTCCTGGAGCCGGGCTAGGAGCTCGCAGGAGGACTGACTGCTTCTCTCGGCATCTGGTGTGGGCACCCGAAGTCCCACCTGGACCAAGGCTGATACATGAGAGCAGTCAATTAAATTTGCACCCCAGCAAATGCCAGGTACCCATTACAGCTGGGTGGGCTGGTGTGTACTGGTGACATGAGATGGCAATTCACAGCAAATAAATGATGGAAAGAAAAGACAGTCACCAGTTGTCAAAAGTGGGATTTAAACCACCAACATTTGGGTTGTGAGTCCAGTGCTCTAACCACTACACCACTCTGACACACACTGAGACACACATGCACACACACACACACACACACACACACACACACACACACACACACATACACACACACACACACACACACACACACACACACAGAGAGAGAGACTGTCACTGTAAAAGTGTGTACACAGCATGAAATCTGATAGCTGGATCAGATAACACTTGCTATTGGTATCCACTAATGGATTCATTATCCCATTGCCAGTACAAACCCACAATAGTATAACCACTACCAAATAAGGGATACACCCTCTAAGGAGTGTGCTTTATATTCAAACAGATGTGGGGACTTCAGTCTAGTGTCGGAGGCATGTTGGGGTAGACTTTCAGGGCATTACATCATGGTTTCACTTGATCTCCAACCGGAAGTATTTTCTGATTGCGATGTGACTGTTTATTTAATTTGGGCGAGCATGAGCGAGCCCCAAACTAGGCGTGTTCGATTAAAAATTTCTCTGTGTGTGCATGCATGTGGTCCACATACACATAGCATTTGCATCCATGATCCAATTTAACTTATTCGCGTGGCCATGCAGTTTTTTTTTTGTGCCTGCATGCACTACTGCAGCAAGAAAGGGAGACTACCACTAGGTTATGGCGGGAAGGAAGCCGATATTACAGGTCACCAACAAGCTTCGCGAGGGGTGGGCTAGAGCTAGTAGAGCTGTCCACTATATTTGCGTGCCAGTCTACAGACCGTCGACCGGCAAGCCTCAACCACACTGCAACAGACTCACACTCGCCCCGTAGTGCTTTGCATTCACCTAGGGTGGATACTAGTGGAATAATTATCCGATAACTCCAAAAGTATTGCGTGCATGCGCTCGCTGCGTCTTTCTCTAGATCTCCTTAGAGATATGTACAGCCTTGCTTATCCCTGCTGTAGGACCACAACTATTGCTGCCAGAATTTTAACTCACTCAATTTTTTGTGGCGTGTTTGATAATTATTAATCTGCGAAAACAATAGTGACCAGTGTTGTCATGTACGCAAATTGGGTAAATGCCGCATGTACGTAAATATTTACACACATACACACACACACACACACACACTTACACTTACACTTACACTTACACAAATGCAAAAAAAAACTGCAAATTCTACTGCTGCCGCTAAGCGGTCACACGCACCTGGCAAAGCCAGGCTGCTTGTGCACTAAGCAAGCACTATGAGCCAGTGCTGACAAACTCCTGGAGCCGGGCTAGGAGCTCGCAGGAGGACTGACTGCTTCTCTCAGCATCTGGTGTGGGCCCCCAAAGTCCCACCTGGGCCAAAGCTGATACATGAGAGCAGTCAGTTGAATTTGTACCCTAGCAAATAAATGCCAGGTACCCATTACAGCTGGGTGGGCTGGTGTGTACTAGTGTCATAAGATGGTCACACCAAATAATGATGGAAAGAATAGATAGTCACACACACACACACACACACACACAAACACACACACTTACACACACACACTCACACTCACACGCACACACACACACACGCACTTAAACACATGCACGCACACTCATACAGCCGACAGCGATGACAGTGCAGCCTGCCATGCCCATGACGATGGAGAGGCACATCCAACAGACCAACGAGCGGCTGCACGTAAGAGACTTCAGCACACTAGAAAACTTCTGCATGTGTAGTACACACGCATGTGGTAATTTTGTGTGGAAAAGGAACGTTATTCAGTCTCGTATTTCAATTGCTTTACTGTGTGTTTGAAAAGTAATATATTTTTAGTTAATGGCCGGGCTCCAATTATAGTTGCATCAATAGCTGCTGCATTTACTCATTGCATTTGAGCCCTGCCTTAAATTAGTAATCCCTTTGTGTGCAGTAGAGCGATCGAAATACCCATTTGGAACGATGTTATTTTTCTACCACGCTTATTACAAGAAACATACATGAATACACACACATGCACACATACATACACACACACTCATACGTGTACACACGCATGCACACACCCACACCCACACCCACACCCACACCCACACATACATACACACACCCACTCATACTTGCACGCACGCACGCACACCCACACCCACACCCACACCCACACCCACACCCCCCCCCCCCCACACACACACACACACACACACACAACACAGGTCATTCGCCAGCAGCTAAGCACACCCCAGGGCTTTGTCTCAGCCGCAAGAGAGCTCCTGGAATGGTGTGCAGACGTTCGAGCCTTTCAGCCTCAGTATGAGAGTGGGCTCATGGGCTGTTTGCAGATTGTCAGTCGGTTCGCAGCATCACCTGGGTTTGATCTTAACTTAGGTGAGAGCACAAACCAGGGAATTACATGTGTGTGTGTGTGTGTGTGTGTGTGTGTGTGTGTGTGTGTGTGTGTGTGTGTGTGTGTGTGTGTGTGTGTGTGTGTGTGTGTGTGTGTGTGTGTGTGTGTGTGTGTGTGTGTGTGTGTGTGTGTGTGTGTGTGTGTGTGTGTGTGTGTGTGTGTGTGTGTGTGTGTGTGTGTGTGTGTGTGTGTGTGTTTGTGCATGCATGTGTGCATGAGTGTGTGTGTGTGTGTGTGTCTGTTTGTGTGGGCATGCATGTATGCGAGCGTCAGTGTGTGCGTGTGTGTGTGTGCCTGTGTGTGTGTGCAAGGTTCACTCAGTGTGTGGGTTGTTTCATTGCCACTAGGAAGAATGGTGACCTGGTTGTAAACATCCACTTACACTGTGTGTACTCTGGTCAAATGAACACATGAGTGTTTAAGATTTAAGTGGTGGCACTTTAGAAAATTGATGACGTTACAGTTGTTTATAGCACTCACAGTGTAGTAGTCAGCTTACAGACAGCACCAGTCCTATGTATCTCTGAACCTCTGCTAAGGGCGAGGCTCAACATGCCGTGTACAAAGCATCAGCTATCAATGCAACTGCACATTGAGTGTCATCCCTTCTCATAACTCAAGTTCAGTGATACAGCACACTGAATGCAGTGACAGTAGCTGTAGATCTTTGGTAGGCACTGTCGGTAATATATACATGTATGTAGTTGTGGATTCATGGGCTTGCTGAGGCAAAGTGTACTCTTTGCATGCACGAGACTTTTTGGAGGTTTTTGACATTAAACTCCCTTCCCTCTCCTCTCCCCTCCCCTCCCCTCCCCTCCCCTCCCCTCCCCTCCCCTCCCCTTCCCTTCCTTCCTCCTCCCTCCCTCCTCCCTCCCTGCAGGATACCGACTGCTAGCGGTGTGTTCTAACCACAAGGATCGTTTCTCTCCTCAAAGTGCAGGTAGGCATGTACATACATGTACATATGTATACACGTCGGGTATGAGTTATGGACCTGCCTTATGGTGACTGTTATTTGAGGTGACATACCATATCCGCTCTTATTAACGTGCCACTCTAATTAATGTGCCAATCGTCATAATTTTTTTCTCTCTAATTTATAATATTATAGCACCAATAATGTTGCTGGAGGTGGCGCATTGTAAATGCCACATAATGTAGGAGTTTGAGGACCTGTAGGAGCGAAAAAAATAGGATGATCAGCCTACAATATGACCAACGCGCCATTCTAACACATATCATAGGAAGTTCGTGTATTTTTCTCTCTAAAAGAGCGCCACAGGCGATAAAGAATTAATTTTTTTGTGGCACGTTAATACGAGCGAATATGGTAATTTAGTTAAAATAATGCGCAGCAATATTACGTGTACCATTCTAAGAGAGCACCATTTAAGGAATTTTGTGTATTTTTCTCTCTAAAAAAGCGCCACTGGCGATAAATAATTAATTTTTAGTGGCGCGTTAATACGAGCGAAGACGGTATTTTAGTTAAAATACTGCACAGCAATATTACGTTTGGCTCTACCCCCTACACTCTGCACCCAGCTGTTCTGACACAGTGGTGCGAGGAGCTCGGGCGACTGATGCTAATGCGGCACCACAGCATGACGGCCAGGGGCATAGACAGCAGACAGCCGTCTCACCAGACGGCCCTGGCCATCGCCCAGGCCGCAGCGATCCACGCCGCCAACCAGCAGCTGAACAGGCCAGCCAACTCTCAGTTCCCTCCACAAAGGTACGTCCCCTCCCCTCCCCTCTCCTCCCCTTACCTCCCCTCTCCTCCCCTCCTCTCCCCTCCCCTCCCCTCCCTCCTCCTAAAAGTATGTTTAACATAAACATTTTGTCTCTCTCTCGCACACACACACACACACACACACACACACACATACATACCTACACACATGCACGCACACACACATACACGCACGTACATACCTACACACATACACACACACACACATACATACCTACATATATATACACACATACACGCACACACACACACACACACACACACACACACACACACACACACACACACACACACACACACATACACACCGACACACATATCACTTGCAGCGACATAATAGCCTCAGGGCAGTGGGTGGCCCCGACGCCCGACAACATGCACCACCAAGCGCACGCCCAGCAACAGCAGCAGTCCCTCTCCGTCATCACTACCGTTCACGCCGGCATCACTTCTGGCCCCACCCCCACTCACTCCATGCCCTCCAACAACATCACCATGACGACCATGTCCTCCTACATGAACTCGTCCAATAGTTACACCGTTGCCAAGCCGACGGGAGCCGCCGCCGGCGGCAACCAGGTCCCGCCCAACGCGAGTATCAACCAGGTTTTCCAACAGACCCCTCCCAACCAAGTGGCTCCAAACAGTCCGCAGTTCGGAGGCATCGGACAACACGGGGGGCCGGGCCATTCCGGGACGGTGGCCTACCCGGCCGGCGGGCATCAGCATGGATCCCAGAGTTCCAACGGTACCGGCGGGGTTCAGGGACCCGGCTCGAATTCCATCTCCGGAACTCCGCACGGCCCCCAGAGCTCGAATTTACAGGCGGCGGCTGCTGCGGCCGCAGCTGTTGTTGCCGCTGCTGCCACGGCAACCGCAACTGCTACTGCCACGGCAACGGCCCATCTGACGGCCAATGAGAAGTTGCAGAACTTTCCAGGGCAGGGAAGCCCCTCTTCGTTACCTGGCCCTCACTCCTCGCAACAGACACAGGCACAACGGGCACTCCACCAACAGCTAAAGCCGGCTTCTGACATGGTGCAGCAGGTGTGTGTGTGTGCGTGTGTGTGTGTATAAGTGCAGTGCAATCAACATCTTAGTGTTCAGCACTCAAGACTCCACCCCTTTCTTCCTTTCAGTTGGCTAAACTAATACTAAGACTTAAACTAAACTTCACTTTCTTAAAATAACGTGTGTGTGTGTGTGTGTGTGTGTGTGTGTGTGTGTGTGTGTGTGTGTGTGTGTGTGTGTGTGTGTGTGTGTGTGTGTGTGTGTGTGTGTGTGTGTGTGTGTGTGTGTGTGTGTGTGTGTGTGTGTGTGTGTGTGTGTGTGTGTGTGTGTGTGCATGTGGTAACAGATGCCCCCTTTTTCAACTTCCTCTTTTTAGAATAATAATGTACATGTAATAACCTCAGTCTGAGCTAGCCAGTGTGTGTGTGTGTGTGTGTGTGTGTGTGTGTGTGTGCATGTGTGTGTGTGTGTGTGTGTGTGTGTGTGTGTGTGTGTGTGTGTGTGTGTGTGTGTGTGTGTGTGTGTGTATGTGTGTGTGTGCATGTGGTAACAGATGCCTCCTTTTTCAACTTCCTCTTTTCGAATAATAATGTACATGTAATAACCTCAGTCTGAGCTAGCCAGTGTTCACAACCACCATCTTTACTTTAGTACAAGGTTGTGGTTCCATAACGTCTCTCCAGTGGCAAGCCAGGATAAATACCACACTACCATAACCCTCCACCACATGCAGGAAGCCAATAATGCTCCCAATCCCACATTCTTTCCTTTCATGCCCACTCAGTAAATATATCCCAGGCAGCAATTCCAAGCATCTTATGTTTACCATTCCAAAAAGCCGCAAAAATTCTCTCGCATGGCTGATTTTATGGGCTGGCTTGGTGTGCGTTACTGTGTGTGATTATCCGCTTTCATTTGGGAAACGACATACCCATTCTGTGGTTGGCACCTTTTATTACTCTAGCTAGGATTTTGTTCGCATTTGAACACTACATACCTATACGGCTTGTACAAATTGGTATGGCTATACAGTGAAACTCCTCTTAAAGGACACCCCTGAAATAAGGACACCTCTGTGTTAAGGACACTTTGCTATGTCCCAAATATGCTGTCTTATTAATTTTCCTCTGAAATGAGGACGCCTCTCTATACAGGACACTATACCAGGTCCCCAATGTGTGTTATATGTATATATGCACACACACATGCACATGCACACGTACAAACACACACACACACACACACACACACACACACACACACACACACACACACACACACACTTGTCCTCAACAGCTGGCCACAAACTCCACAGCTCCCCCAAATCAATCCCTCGGCTCCCACCCTCCACACCTCTACCCACACCCTCCCACCCCGACGACACCCCAGATCCCTCCAAACCCCGCCCACACTCCTAACCACGCCCCTCCCACCACATCCCAGACCCCCGCGGCCACGCCTACCGGCCAAAAGGGCTTGCTCGCTCACCAACAGCCAACACCAACTCAGAACCTCACTGTAAGCTCCTTAGAACAGCCTTATTCCCAGCCCCCTGGTTCATGCACTTATAGCAGAGGGTCTGGTATCTACGGTCACGTGTGCAGGGTCAGGGATACAAGAGGCTCATTCCCAGGCCCCCCGGTTACAGTTGCTAGCGTACTAGTCCCATTCCCAGACTGGTCCTTCCTCATTCCCAGTCTGCTCTGGGATTGTGTAGGAAATATATTGCTTTGGGTGGTTCCTGTTTCCTCCAACTACTAAAGTGTTTCTCTTGTGCCTGATAAGGCTTCTGTTTACTTACTAGCTGCCATTTATGTGCATGTCTCACGCACATACACACACACACACACACACACACACGCACACACACACACACACATACACACACACACACACATACAGCAAGCACATCCCCAGTCCCTGCCTCCCCAGCAGCCCCAGACCACACCCACTCCATCCCAGAACACCCCCGTACAGCAAGGGGGAGGAATTTCCATGGCTAGCCCCACCCCCAGTAATGCCACAACGCCCGGGCAGAACCCCCCAAGCTATCCTGGTAAATTACTGTATCCAAAGTGGATACCTTATAGCCAGAAAGCTTTGCATTTGCTAAACTTAGTTGTAAATGAAAAGGGGCTTCTCAGTTGGCTCTTGCATAAGAAATGAAAGCTCTCTGAATGCCAACTTCAATCAGAAAGAACTCTGCCGACATTTTGACTACAAGCTCTAGTCTTCCTTAGGGTGTCCTTAAGAAGACTGGAGCTTTTATAAATATAAAAGAAAGTTTATTCCACCCTCCCCCTGGCTCCGGGGGGCAAGGCACGTGTTCAAAAATGGCATCTGGCTGTTTCTTGGTTGACGTTTTCGAAGTCGTGGCAGTCAAAGAGTCAGATGTCTGGACAAATTTGTCATGTAGTTTGATCAAGGGAGGCTTACTACGTACAGCTCCAGGGTTGGTAGAGTTTGTGTAGCTGTACTGTAAGCTGAGATATGAGCACTGGAGACTGACAACATGATTGCAAGATGCCAATGGTATTTCAAGCCAGCATGCATTGTGGCTCTCCACTCTTCCATTAGTAGCTGTGGTTGGCCATTGACTGCTGACAAAGTAATCTGGCCAGTTGCTTTGGTATGCATAGCTTCTCCAGTAGTTGTTTGTCGCGACTAGGTAGTAGCCCCTCGCATAAACTTTTCGTGTGAGGGGTTGGTTCGCAAGACTAGCGACTACCCTCCCCTGGGCCTCGGAGGCAAGGCACGTGTTCTCTTTTACCAATGACACCCCACTGCGCATGCATACTCCACTCTACGCATAAACAAACCTCTAGTCACCGACCATGCACAATTCCCCACTACCCAACCTGCACAAATACATGTAACAGCCACCATATGCAAATAGAGCTACACAAGACATATTTCGTGTGTGTTTTTCTAGTGTGTACATGTATATGAGTAGGAGGAACAAAGGTAGCCTCGTTCCCAGGCCCGCGCCATTTTCGGTTACACGAAAGATGTCACAGGGCCTGGGATCTAAAGTCACGTGCGCGAGGCCAAGAGTAGAAAGGTAGTAGAAAGGTAATTATGAGCGTGGGCGAGTACACGTGCAATTCTCAAACAATGAGTGAAGGTAGCGAATCTACACTTCTTGTAGCTTTTCTGTATAGCCCATTTGTGCCATAGACTTACCACTGAAAGAAAATCTCCGGTAAAATGTAGAGAAACGCAGCCGTCTTTCGAAGTGGACTATGACGTAAGTTGATCACATGACTTTAGTTACCAGTCCCTGTGACTTTCCTTCGTGCAACCGAAAAAGTCGCGGGCCTGGGAACGAGGCTAGAACAAAGGATCAAATCACGCAAAAGTCACTAGTAAAATTGATGAACATTCATATAGGTCAGGGGAAGAACCTAGTTGCACTCTTTATGTCCAAATGGTATACTGTGTAATCCTCTCCCCCGTAGGTCTTCAGCAGGATCCGATGTCTGGTGCCACGCCCGCTGGCACACCGCAGTTCCGTTCCCCTACAGGGGCGGGACAGGGCATGGGTCAGGTGGCTGTCCAGCCCAATTCGGGCCCCGTCGCCAGCCCCGCCGGTATGATGTCACCACAGGTCAGTAGAGCTGTGAGTGTGGTTGCCGTTATTTGTGGCATGTTGGCACGTATTTTTTTGAAGAGGGACTCACTACGGGCGGCGTCACACTCGTTAGTAGAGACTTATGGATGAACAGTAGTGGAAGGGAGTGTTGATAGTCTTGGGGTTGCCAAATGGATGTTTGATAAAACTTCGTACGCGACGTTTCGACTCAACTGGGTCTTCAGCGTTGGCACGTAGTTAGGCTGGCGACTTCTGCCCATTTCCTCTCGTTTCGATCTTTCACTTTCCATTCTGGCTTGTCAGCTTCCTCCCTCACTCGCTGGGTGAGGAGGCTACAGTAGTGAGAGACTGAGTGACATTGCAAGCTCAGTGCATGAAGTAACCAAATTCAACAAGCATAGTGCTAATGCCACAAGCATGTAATGCGAATGAAGCGAACAACACAAATGCAACACAAATGTAATGGATAATTAACTCAACAAGTGTAACACAAGTGGACAAGCAAATAACACAAGCCTAACAAATGCTACACAAGTGTAACAAGCAAATCAACACAAGCCTTACAAATGCTACACAAGTGTAACAAGCAAATCAACACAAGCATAACACATGCTACACAAGTAAATCAATACAAGCCTAACACATGCTACACAAGTGTAACAAGCAAATAACACAAGCATAACACATGCTACACAAGTGTAACAAGCAAATAACACAAGCATAACACATGCAACACAAGTGTAACAAGCAAATAACACAAGCATAACACATGCTACACAAGTGTAACAAGCAAATCAACACAAGCATAACACATGCTACACAAGTGTAACAAGCAAATCAAAATAAGCATAACACATGCTACACAAGTGTAACAAGCAAATCAACACAAGCATAACACATGCAACACAAGTGTAACAAGCAAATCAACACAAGCATAACACATGCTACACAAGTGTAACAAATGCAATGCAAGTGTAACAAGCAAATCAAAATAAGCATAACACATGCAATACAAGTGTAACTACTTCAACACAAGTGTAACGAATGCAATGCAAGTGTTACAACCAAGCATAACACATGCAACACAAGTGTAACAAATGCATAATGCAATTGCAACCCAAGTGTAAAATGCAACACAAACATGACACAAAGACATAATGCGAATCAGTACAAGTGTAACATGCAACACAAGAGTCACACAAGTACACATGTACCAGATGCATAATGCAAACTTGTTCCAGAAAGACACTTGTTCTCATCCTCTCCAGCAACACATGGCTGCCCAGCAGTCTGGCTACCAGCAGCCTGGAACAGCCATGCAGCAGAGCGCCATGCAGCAG
>CBDBCZ010000017.1:1410000-2559317 GCA_965203295.1 Nitrospirales bacterium
CAGCCTCGTATGCAGTTGCTGTAATGAAGGGAGGCCTAGGAGCACCCAATATCCACTGTTTTGTGCATTAGGGTTAGTGGTGCACGTGGGTGTGTATTGACTGATGTCACTGCACATCTAAAGCACTGAAAGAGCATAAAAATCTAATATCCAATGACTATACAACTATGTACATGCTCTTGTTGCTGTGTGAGTTGCTGCTAGCAACCTCGTATACATTTGCTGTAATGAAGGGAGGCTTAGGAGCGCCCGATATCCACTGTTTGTGTGCACGCTCAATTGGTGCATGTGATTGCGTATTGAATGGTGTCAATGCACATCCAAAGCACTGAAACAGCATAAGAATCCAATATCCAATGACTATACAACTACATACGACCATGTACGTGTACGCATCTTTACATCATACCATGGACGTGACATGGATTAGTAAATTAGGTGGGTTAGCATCTTCCAACAGTGGTTATCAAGGCACGACCCCACTTGTTGCAACACCTGGGCGTGAGGCTACTTAGCTGCTATATGTTTCATTTCGCATAATTATATAGTCAATATGATCATATACTTACATGAGGTATTGATTCAAACTTATATAGAAGGCAGTGACCCATCCTAAGATTTTAGCTACATGTAGATAGAAGAAGAAAATCAGCTAGATGGAAGGAGAAAGTCCTAAGATATCAGCTATGTGTGGAGAAAGTCATGAGATATATCAGCTACATGTAGATGGAAGAAGGAAATCTTAAGATTTTTGCTATGTGTAGGTGGAAGAAGGAAATCAGCTAGATGGAAGAAGGAAATCTTAAAATATCATGCAGTTAGATCAAAGAAGAAAGTAAAAATTCTGTCTGAAAAATCTAAGCCCAGATGGGTATTGAACCCAGAACCTTCTGATTGCTAGTCAGATGCTCTTACCCACTGAGCTACTGGAGTTCCTGGAGCTGTGTATAGTTAATATCCTGCTATTAGCAATTGCCAGTAGGACCTAGCCAATTCCAACTGCCACATCCCATACAAGTATTTACTGATGTTCTCCTATAATCTATTGTACATGGAGGTAGATTGAATCTCCTCAGTTTCATTCCTTTTTCTACTCTGTCACCTCTACACATGCACACACACACACACACACACACGCAGTCCCATCATTTTGTACTCCAGCTTGTTCACAGACCTTCTGTTAATTCCGTCCTACAAGGGCTACTGCGAAAGAGACTACTTCCGACAGATCACTGCATTGCTAAAAGTAAGTTTTCCCTATTGCACACATAGTAAACGGTACAGCATGGAACAATACATAGTTGCTGTTGTTTTTGTTCTTTGAGAGTATGCGTTAAGCGGCATATCCCGGGCGGAAGAGGCACGCGTGAAGTGCGTGAAACAGCGTTTTCTTGCGTTTTCGCGCAAAATAGCGAGAAATGGTCACGATTGCTTTTATTGTACACAGCTTAGCACTGCGAATGTTTGGAGCAAGAAATTGTGTTCTATGGCCTTAGCAAACCTTAGCAAGTGGTTAGCTACACTCGTTCACCCAGCGTATGGCTGTTAGCGCTCGGCGACCACGCGTGATTTACGTGGTATTATGCATGATCACGCGTGAAAATACGCGTAATATCACAGTAATCACGTGCATTACCACGTATGCACGTGTGCCTTTCCAACCAGGATAGTGCATGAATATACCTGTTACAGGACCTCATCTGTTCTTTTACCGCTCATGACTTCCGCACTTCTCGCAGTGAAGCGATGGTTTGCTAGCAGCTCCGATGACAGTGTGCAGCAGACGGGGGTAAAGGCATCGCTGAAGTGTCCCGTCACCTTTAAGAAGATCATGCTTCCGGCAAGAGGGGCAGAGTGCAGACATATACAGGTGATCATGAGCGGTAGTAGTAGTAGTACATTATACAGCTGCTGTATGCACAGTAATATACGGGACAGAACTGAGCATGGGTGCTATCACTGTATCACGCATGTAACACAACTTTTTTGCAGTCCCTATCCATGCATATTCCTGAATTCTGGAGTCACAAGTAGATATGTATGAGGGCAGAGTTTTCGTATCAGATCGATTTATATAGCTACTGGGGGGTGAGTACAAAATGTAAAGTTTTATTATTGGGCAAGCGTGAGTAAACCCCACATTACAGTGTTCTCGCTAGGCCTATACTGAAGGGCACAGTGCCCTTTGGGGGCTGCTAATGTGCCCTTTGGGGCTGGCCCAAAACCAAAATGTGCCCTTTGGTGCATTAGCACCCACTTGAACTGCTTCGGTGTTTTAACACCACTTGAACTGTCTGACTGGTCTGACAGCAGTAACAGTTTACATAACAGCGCAAGTGTAACTATTGCAGTCCTACAAAGTGAAAGCTATTGCATGTATCACTGTCCTCTGTTGGACTTGGGGAAACAGGCACTGTCCTAGACATGGTTTGGCTTGAGTTTTTCTGGAGAGCTGAAAAGCAACGAGAGCACTTCCTGAACGTGAAAAAAAATTTCCGCACTGCATGCACACTTCAGCTACACTGTAGCTGATCCGCTAAAATGTGCCCTTCGGACTGCTAATCCTGGTGAGAACACTGCCACATTAGTGTGTTAGATTGAGAATATCTCTGTCAATACGTACGTACGAGCGGCCCGCATATTGTTTGCAGCCATGAAGTCAATATGTCCACATACAGTAGCAGTCAATAAAAAGTTCCCGTTTCGTTTTTGTAGTATGACCGTAGTACGGTGAGACCGTAATTGTTTTCACACGTTAACGTTTGCGTACTTTGACCGTAATTGTTTTCACACGTTAATGTTCGCGTACTTTGACCGTACCAGCTAATGTAGGCGGAATTCAAGCTTTATACTAAATCTGTAGTTTACTTACCTTTCAGGAGCTGTCAAAACAAAATAGAGCCGTTTCGCTGTCTTCTGGTAAGTTCTTTTTAGTTAAGCAAGCTGTTTCAGAGCATTTGTAGCTCTTCTGTTTACGTTGTCACCATTTTAGTTCAGTCACGTGTACTTTGCAACGTAGCGCTTCCGTACTTCCTGCAGTACTACGAACTTTTTATTGACCGCTACTGTACTGCATATCCATGATCCAATTCAATGTTCAAAACTGTTTTCGCATAGCCATGTGTACCCGCATGTATGGCTGCAGCAAGAAAGGGAGACCATTACTAGGCTACGGCGGAAGAGAAAGATCAGGCTTCAGAGAGTACAGATCACCAACAAGCTACATGAGGAGAGGACTGGAGCCAGTAGCGCTATCCACCATATTTGCATGCCGGTCTACAGACTGTCAACCGGCAAGTCTCAACCACACTGCAATGGGCACGGAGTCACTCACGCTCAGCCCACAATGCTTTGCATTCACCTAGTGTGATATATACCTTTTTTACACCACACACAAACAATTGCGTGTTATCTAGTGCTTCGACCTGGAGGCCTACCTTCAGATGAACTGCGAACGAGGGACGTGGAAGTGCCCTGTGTGCAACAGCAACGCCCAGCTGGAGGGACTGGAGGTGGACCAGTACATGTGGAGCATCCTTACACAAGTCAACACGTAAGAAGTGATAACTGGCACAGCAATACAAGTTTTTTTTGTTGTTTGTTTGTTTTTTTTTTGAGGAGAGTTTGTATTCAGAAAACTCCCCTTTCCAAGATGAAATTCTGCTTAAGGTAAGTGCGATGGGTCTCCGGAAGGCACCTAGATTTTAAATGGAGTGAACACCCTCTGAAGAGTATACTGTACACATAAAGTGTACGTGTGAACGTGTTTACCAGTACCTTTCTCTGTTGTTTGCAGGAGAGGGATGGACGTGGATGAGGTGTCAATAGATCCTTCTGTTAATTGGCAGCCAGTCGAAAAGCCCAAAGACCTCAAGGATGAGGAAGGTACGTCGGGTTGCTAGATTATTTTGTTCTACTGAACTCAGAGGCTTCATGTGAAGCTGGTATTGCTGCATTCTGTGGAGAACTTCTGATTTGAGCATGACCCCTGCGGACTCAACAATAGAGTTGGAAGAAAGCTACTTTTATAAAGGCTTTTTCTTTCTTTCTGTCATGTTTTTTTACCTACCAGAGATATTGGGGCAGACAGTATGTACAGTGGAACCCCTCTATTGTGGACATCTTGGGGGACCTCCTGTATAGTGAGGTGTCCTCATTTCGGGGGTAAATTTATACTAAGAAAGCGTATTTGGGGCACAGCAAAGTGTCCTTTAATTAAGAGGGGTTCCACTGTATCAGCACTCAGCCTTCGGAAAGAGCTTGAGACTGAACCTAGACTGTGCAAATTACCAACAAATGTTATAGCCAAAATGGACACTAGTCCTCCTAAATATTTTCCAAGGAACTACAAAACCTGTCAGCATAAATTGTACATTTCATGTACATTATAGCTATGTGGACAATACAACTGTGGCAAGTGTACATCGCCAGTCTTGATAGCACAATAGACATTTCACTTTCATCAGCCTACCTTTTGTATAAGAGTGATTGCCATGTAATTAAACATTACAGTTTTTTATGTTGTTGCTATTGTTTCGCTATATAGCTGATACTCCACCAATGAAGAAGCCCAAGGTAGATCCAGCCACTCCTGCCACACCAAAGATAGAGTCGCAGCAGCAGCACGCCGGCAGCCAGCCGTCCTGTCTAGCCACCAACCACGCCAGCACTGCAGCCAGCACTGCACTAGCGGCATCGACTTCCAGCGAACCGGGCGCCAACCAGATGCCAGCGACAAGAAGCAACGGTGTCTCTACCAGCCGTGGAGGAGGAGGAGGGAATCCGAGTTCTAAGGTCTCTGCTACAACTGGTCAGCAGATCCTGCCCGGCGCCCAGCAGCCCGGGAGCCGACAACCCTCACTAGCTAGCCAACTACGTGCTAACTCCTCTACTCACCCGCACTCTGCAGCAGGCAGTGGCCACCAGCATCAACAGCAACAACCAGTGGCGCAACAAATCGACGATAGCTTAGATGTAAGTGCTGATATTTTGTGTGACGTGTGTGTATTTTGTGCGTGACCCTGTGTTCTTTGCAAGAGAAGCGATGCACTACAATAATATTTACATAGGCCTGAAGTTTTGTCATATTTTTGTGTGGAGTTCCTATATTTCGAGTAGACATTTACGTATAATTTACACATAAGTGTATATATGTGTGGACCTACTCAATTACAGCATCCCCTCCATTTTGAGTCCAATGTAGATGAAAAGGCTCACAGTTTGTATAACATTTCAATTTCGTAGTAAGTAACAGATCACCACTTTGAGGCCTAACTCCTTCCTACATACTCGGGCATCTGTAATTCAAGTAATTGCTAAGTGCAGTGTGCATGGACTTAGGTTTTAAGATTATATCTAGCCACATTGAGTGCAATAGCTGCTTTCCTAGGCCAGTGACTTTTTCAGTTATATGAAAGTTGTCACAGGGCCTGGGATCTAAAGTCACCACGAGGCCAAGAGTAGAAAGGTAGTAGAACGGTAATAGAACGGTATTATCAGTGCGGGTGAGTACAGATGCAATTCTCAACGAAGGTAGTGAATCTATACCTCTTGTAGCATTTCTTCACAGCCCGTTTGTGTCATAGACTTACAGCTGAAACAAAGTCTCCAGTAAAATGTATGCCGTCTTTCGAAGTAGATATTAACATGCATGTAAGTTAATCACTTGACTATAGATACCAGGACCTGTAATTTTTCTTCATGTAACCGAAAAAAAGTCGCGGGCCTGGGAACGAGGCTACAGTTTAAGTACCAAAGTACTATGTTCTGTTTTGTGATGTCATCTTTTTCTATTCACTGTGACCGTCCTTGTCTTTTCTCCTAGAATTTAAATCTCCTAGATAATCTTGGTGATCCAAGTGATATACTGGACTGCTTAAGCGACGAGCTCCCTTCTCATGAGCTTTTATCATCGATTCTTGACTGATATTGTGAGCCATCTTTTTATCAGTTGTTTTATTTTACAATCCTCAGCTAGTAAGCTTTGACATTTGGCTCTTTTTTCCCTCACAATGCTGAACTTTGTACATTTACAATGCCACAAATGTTTGTATGTACTCCGACTTTTTTTTCCCTGTTTTATGTTCATATTCCAGGTGAAATTTCTAACCTCTATTCATATGCACAGGCCCCGATGTACTTTATAGTTCGTTCTTACATGTTATCTCACCTACCTTTTGCTAGCACCACTTAATAATTATGATCACGCAGTCTGGAACATCCACTCACAGTACTGTTAGTCAATATCATCTGCTGTAATACAGCATTATTCTTCCAAGTTTAATGACTCTTTGTGAACTTTAATAACGGTTTCTTATTTTGCTCGCGTAATAATCGTCTGCAAAACTACATAAGGTGCATAATAGTTTTTTTTGGCAGTAGGCCGTTGTCTGCATGATATCACTTCCTGTTCACTAGTTGATTGACAATAGATTTGCCCTGTTCTGCCGATAATTATACCGGTATGGGTTTTACGGAGATTGTGGGTTGAGTGCCATACAAATAGCATGGAACAGGCCGGTTAATGATGTAACCAGACTAATTAAAGGCAGTTAGGTCCTTGTCAGCACCCTGCGTACAGGCACAGTTGGAAGTGTGAGCTACAAAACTGCAGCTGAACCTCAGTTGGTATAGTTATTGGTTTACTGCTGTGTTGTGCAGGAAGCACTGTGTACTATATTGCCAAGAACTATAACACTAAACTAAAATCAAGAGAACTGTAACCAGAGTAGTTAATGATTCGCTTAGAATGTGTATACATAGGTAAAACATTTCTGTGACAAAAGTAGTATAATATTCATAATGTATGTAAGGCCAATAATTGTGTAACAAAGACATAAGACTGTTTCGGTGTCTTTCTATTAACTACAGCTAGTGGCACATGTGCTTGCATGCAGATACACAAATGATCAGTAAAATGCATCGTTAGTAAAATAGCTACAGTTCAAAGCACTCAGAGAGTTCTTAATACAGTTAGCAGTAAAATGCATCGTTAGTAAAATAGCTACAGTTCAAAGCACTCAGAGAGTTCTTAATACAGTTAGCAGTAAAATGCATCGTTAGTAAAATAGCTACAGTTCAAAGCACTCAGAGAGTTCTTAATACTGTTAGCAAGATTGTTTGCCACACACACTTGCGAAGCATTTCTCAAAGCAGCCTCCTGCGGGAATGATGGGCAAGGTGGCATTCGTAGCACACTCTGGCTCGTGGAAGGACTGGATGCGAAGTGGGCACTCTGTGCTGGTCCTCAGACGCAGTAAGTCAACAGCGAATGTTCCTTCAGTTACCAACCAATCTTCCACAAAGGCCAACAGTTCAGGCGCAGTGAAAGTGTTACTAGTTCCCCTGATCCTACTCCGGTAGACCACTTCATTCATGGTAGTCTGACAGCTGAACTCTCCAGTGTCAATTGAAGAAGAGGAGAATCCACAGTTGCATCGGTCTCGGATTGCAGCAGCTAATCCATTCTTGATGGACCACGAAAAAAGCCGTAGTTGATCCAGCTATACGGAGTATATTGATGGCCATAAATGATTGTATTATAGTAAATCTGTGAGAAATCATGCAGCGAAATCACTGATCACCTAAAGTTTAAATTAATGTGTAATAAATATGGACTAGTCATAGAAAAACTAACCGTCCAGTGTATGCAATATTGAACAGGTCCCACTTTGAGCTGAAATAAAATAATACCTGCAGATATAGAATCAGTATTAAAAAAAAAGATTACTTTTGTTTGAGACAGGCATATCTATCTACATTCAGTCTTACTTGTAACTATCAGGTCGTATTCCTGTACCAGAGGAGGGGGGATGTTCAGTCCAGAAACATTAACATTGGCCTTGCAGGTATAAATACCGCCATGAGATGAGTTCAAGTGTTTGAATACAAGCACACTCGTTGTGGTCACATTGGTTGAATTCGCTGGCCCTAACTGAGTAAACACATTGTCATAAAATTCATCACCTTTCGGGCCTAACCATGATACCAATAAGCTGTCTTGCGGTAGACCACCAACAGTTGTCACGACACATGTCAGGTTAAACTCTTGACCCTCAGTTTGTACCCCTTGTGCAGTCACTTCCACAGTACCCCAGACATCAGGAACTATGTTGGAGAAAGAAGATACAATTACTGTCCAGGCCAGTAATGACATGACCATCTGTGGTGACCCATTCTATTCCTTCCTATATGTATTTGGCTGTCTGGTCCCTAGCTATAGCTCAGAATTATAATTCTGAAGTCTTAGTTACATATGTAGCTACTGCTGAAACATTTTGACAACAGCACTGATAGACAGAGAGAAGGCATAAGAAAGGGAGAGGGTAAGGAAGGGGAGAGAATTAAGTTGCTGAGTGGCAAGTCAGACTGTCGCAAGCATTTTAGCTGGCCTAGTGTGCATGGGTCTGATCAATATACCTTCAGCGCTAGAGGGTGGCATGCCTAGTAATCATAGTGTTAATTAATAACCATCTCAAAGAGAATCTTGGTTGGTTTGCTGTATGTATGTATGTGTATAGTGTTGATCAGGGTTGGTTACTACCAACCCACAATCACATCATCAAATGCCAGCATTTGGGCAACAGTCTTCAAGGAAGACATCATCATAACACCTAGCATCATTATGCATGCAATCTATGGTACTGTAACTCACTTTGAGCTGAAATAGTGACAACCTCTTCCTGTGTACCATACGGACCAGTGGCAACACAAGTATAGCGTTGACCATGAGAACTTGTAGGAAGTAGTTGGAATACTAAATCAACTACTGGTATGTCAATCGCAGACTCCACTATAGGAATCATGTCATTGTCGAGCCAAACAATGTTGGTGATCTCCAAATCACTACTGCAAGAGATATTTGCAGGTGCACCGACTATGGTGCTTTCCAGTCCACTTACTTGAAGTCCTAAAAGAAAACAGACAATAATAACACGCTGCTTTAAATAATTTACGTATTCATGAGCTAGCTCTGTGTGCAAGAAACTCACACATTTATATTCATCACTTTTTGCCTCAAGCTGAGATGAATAAGGATGATTATCATAGGAAATGAGTCTATGAAAGTGTCCATACTTTGATCTAGCGCTCTAACACATTATTCATCTCTACACTTGGCAGTGTGGTTCAAGTATATCTATGCTAGCATGTATATTGTGGCTCTTGTATAGTCAGGAGCCCAGTACAGTATACATAGTAATCACTAACCTTGAAAGGTAATGGTCTGATTAGATGTTCCAAGCACATTGCTGACAATGCAAGCGTATTCACCAAGCAGATTGCTTATGGAAGTATCATTCACTAAAAGGAGATGTTGATATGTAGAGTTGGCACGGTATGTCACCGTCTGCTGCTGTTTGTATACTCCTCCATCGATGGTGATATTGACTTCATCTTTCACCCATGTAACGAAGGTGGCGGCTGAGTCAGTTGACATGCACTCAAGAGTGAAAGTTTCTGAATCGTTTGAAGGAAGCTGATGTAAGATTGTCACTCTAGGAGGAGCTGCAGAGCAAAAGTGAAGACAACGATGACATGCAGCTGAGTGGGATCCGTTTTTCAAATGGGCTGCTTAGGGCTAGCTAAAGTATTCTTCATACATTTTTGCAATAGCTTACACATATGCCGTGATGGTTTCTACATACAAGTATGTCAGTGTGGATACTGTATGACCGAGGCTTACAATTTCTTACAATTTTGTTACATACTGAGAAAAACATGGGCAGTTAGATGAAGCTCTGGTTGAATGCATTAAACCAATAGCATGCTAACCAAAAACAACCCCTGAAGAATGCTAAATCTGTTACCATACAAATATGTGATGAATAACAGGTGACTACTACGATGTAAAACTCGATCCAACTCACCACTAAATGTGGAGCTATACAGTCCAACATTCAAATTCAAAAATGTACCATTTGCACCTCTCACATGTGCAGTGTATACTCCTTCACCGAGATGATTATCATAGGTATAAACTCTGGCTACACCAGGTCTGAACCTACTATTGAATCTCACATCACGGCGACTCCTCGCATAAGTTAGGAAGCTATTGTCCAAGTAGACAGAGGAATTTGTAATGATATAAACATCCAAAGAATCACGGGCGATCACTACACCATTGTTAGGAATGGGACCAGAAGGATACGCACCAGAGGCATACATTCCAGCACCTGAGAAAATAGAAATGAAGGTGAACGACAGCTGTGTAATACAGACTCAAAGTGAAATAGAAAGCACAATACATTTAGCAAAAGGTAACCTACAGACTTATTGCAGTATTATTATCTTAGGTTCTAGTCTAAGAGCTAGGGTTTGAAACTTAGGTGTTAATGGACTAGCTAGCTAGCTCTAGTCTCATGATTTAATGTAACAAGCAATCAAAGTAGCACAACCATGAGCAAGTTATGAATCGCACCTATGATATTCATCTCAGTAGTAGCTAATCCGTAGTTTCCGTATGCATCTGATGCAGTGCAGGTGTGCTTGCCAGCATCGTACCAATTCAGGCTTATAGTTCTGACAGATGATGATAAGCTTCTAGACGCAAAGCAGCCTCTCTCACTGCAAGGCGATGTGCTGGACCATCTGTAACGAACTGGCTCAGTAGCACCAATGACTTTGCAGGTAAGAGTTACAGAAGCACCAGGTTGGTAATTTGGTGGGCCAAAATTTACATCAGGAGTGGGAGCATAGTCTATCACAATGGAAATATTCAAGGCTGTAGAAGAAAACGAATACGTAAGATTAATGGTATATAATATTAATCATAAAAATTACAATCACCATGTGATTAATACTAACCGTCTCCATCTGTTGAATTAAAACTTCCAAATGTATTATTAACTGTACACGAGTAATCTCCAGGAGTTGAATCATCTACTTCAAGAACATTCTTGTATGTAGACCTACTTCTGTCGATAATGGTCTGTGTGTGCTTATAAGCTGTTCCATTAATGTCAATCGGGACACCATCTTTGGCCCACAGTAAATCAGTGGGTGGAGAATTGGTAGTCACACAAACAAGTGTAAAGGAGTCATTGGTGGTATCTTGTTCAAGGCTGGCAACTGGCCAAGGTTCGTATACATCTGAAGCATCTGAGTATAAAAGAAATGCAATTTTTACTGACTAGACAAAATCAGACCATCGAAATGAATGTAGAGCCATTGCAAGCACAGTATGGGAAACCTTAACTTATTGCCAAATGAATAATTTCTGAGGCAAACAGAGTTTCTATGTTTACTTGCAAATGCAGCTGGCAGTATATAAGCTAGACAACATGCAGGATAGAGTTAATATTTGCTGCAGAGGTCCCCGAATCACCTGCTTAGACCTGGGTCATTGCACAACACCTGGGTAACATCCCTTCCTGTGTAACATCCGTTTTAAATTTAGATATCTGCCTACACAATTTGTAACCTTGACACAACCTCTGATACAAAAAGGAAACCTGCCTACACCACAATATGAAAGGAAAACTGTGAAGGGATACATGTAACAGGAAACCGGTAGATAAGGGACAGGATGATAGCTGGACTAAGGGGTGACACAAAAAGGAAACCTGTCTACAGTACACCACAGTCCTATTCAATATGAAAGAAAAACTGTTAAGGGATATAAAGGCACATGTATATACGGTACTTATATCAGAGGCAGGATGCTGCCAGGACTAAGATACATCTGTCTAGCTACACCTCAGTCCTATTCAATGTACCAAGAAAGAGGGATAATCATGTAGATAAGATACAGGGGTGATGCCAGGACTAATTATAAGAAGTGACGCAGGTAATTTCAATACGAGGTGACAACTAAAACATTCTTAGACTAAAATACCGACAACAAGTGTAAAGGATTTGATGATAACCACTAAAGGAGATACGCTACATGTAGCTATGACAACCATTGGTGTCATTCCTACTTTGTTTGGCTGTTTTGGGGATTCCACCCCACATGTTTTTTTCATGTGTTTGTTTGTCATGTATAGGTGTACAATATGTTTGCAGATTTCGGGTGACAGGATATTAGAATTGTGATGTATATAATCTTGGTGTTTTATTGTCTGCCTGGCTAATCATAGTCCAACATGTTAACTACAAACACACACATTTTAGAAGTTACTTTGGCAAAACACAGTCCCCTTCATGCTCCCCCAGCCAGCCAATAGTGATTGCAGTTCATAACATTGGAAAGTACAGGGCTAGCAGGGTTTCATGGGGGAGGGGGGGGGGGGGGGGGAACTGAGATACTACAATATTACGCATCATCTTTTGCATATTAACAATAATATTGACTAACAGTATTTCCAATGTGTAAACACATGTGTTACAAGTATGGATAACAATTAGATTATCTTCTACATTCTTAGTTGAGAATGGAGCAACATCTAATCACATTACTAATGTGTTTTCATTCTTAAATTCCCTCGGTAACCCAGACAACAATCCAGTTGTCTATATGACCATTCCTTTTTTTACCATGAATTATATATATACATATAACTTATCCTTTGCAGCACTATGATCACCGATCATCTAGGTAATAAGACCTTCCATTTCGGTGGATAAATTAATCTGCTACTCATAGCATTACCTGGTACTATGACCGCAGTGTGACTTCACTGTCATATTATACAGGAAAACATAATTTAGACCTAGTCATGAATAATTCCCAATTGCCTCATGCATCTTTATTCACGATTTGTCAAAACTGAAGCACTAATCTTCAAATAGCTCAATGGCTTTCACAGCTGTCCTAACACTAGGTCTAAATCAGCTAATTAGACACCTCTGTGTCGGGCATCTCAGGATAATAGATACCTGGCTGCGCTCGCTATCTATTATCAGATACCTCCACCTCGGTATCTAACCTATATGTATATACTACTTACAATAGTTGTCGCTTGGGAACAGTCCAATGTTCAACTCAGTCAGTCCAGCTTCTCCATTTGCACGACAGGTGTATACTCCACGATAACCCTCGGTTAAAGCCTCAGTCCATCTCAGTGTAATTTGCATCACAGTCGAGTGATTATTTGTTGACTTGGTAATGTCAAAGGGACTCGTGCTGTCATTTATACTCATTCCATCTAAACCAATAAACTGTGTTGTGTGGTAATCTTCAGCACTAAACCAGCATGAAATGTTAAGCAATGCATGCTCATATAGAATAATGATTCCATTGTTAGGAAGTGAAGCATAAGAGCGTTCATCAAAACAGCCCGCACCTATGAGAATTTGTCAGCAAAATGGTTCAGATATACAACATCATAGGATATCTGTCCTATTTGCAATAATAAATGCTAGCAAATAGAACAAATAAATGCTTATAAAAAATATGCATTCTAATACACTTACCTACGATAGTCATATCAAGGCTGGCTGATGCATTTCGAATACAGTCGACTCCAACGAAGTCTCTTGCAGTGCAAGTATGAACACCACTGTCAGAAGGTTGCAGGATCCGAGTTCCCACTGATCGTGTTGTCTGTCCATTCACAAAACAGTTTCCCGAGCAATCAGATGACCAGTTGTAGGAGACCTGTCCAGCTGATCCAGGCACAACACATTTGAGAACGATAGAGCTAGCAATACGAAAGTATGGTGGGCTCAGGGTGAAGTCTGAAGGTTGTCGGTAGTAGTAATGTATTTCAACACTCAGACTTTCTTCTTCACAGGTTTCTGCTAAGAAAAAATATACATGTGCCACTGACATTCTAGCTGTATTTTATTTCAAGAGTATATAGTCTCAGACTATCCTAAGTAAGCATTCACAAGCGTATTAATATACCTTTTGCTTTCACTCCATTACTTCCAAGCTGCAGTACTAGTGCAATTATCAGCACACCAAGGACTGCACACAACTTAGACATTTTGCTGGATTGCTCACATAGTATAATGCAGTTGGCCTGTAGCAATGCAGATCAAGTCAGTGCCAAAGACTTTTATATCGACCAATGACGGGATGCATGACGGTTGACCAATCAAGACGTCATAATACATCACGGTAGGGCTTATTTCACGGAGCGGAACGGAACGACGGTCTGAAACACGGAATTGAAATAGGGGAGGGGCTCAGGGTGGGTGGGGCTGTACAGTGTGCAGTTTTGGCAGTAAGCTAAGATACAAAGTGGCACGTGTGCTCATGAGCAGCTCTACGTATAGTGAGTATAAATTTCGCTGTCTTTCGAGCCCAAAACACCTCATTGGCAATTTCTAAAGTTGTCTCCATCCTCAAGAATCCGCCAGTTGATGATAATGTCAATACTTCCACCAGCAAGACCGAAGGCGGGTGAGATCTACATCTTCCAGAGTGATGACAACACAAAGCATGGTATGTCGTACATGTACATGTACTTTTCCTTAAATTTGCCCCTTCCTACACTTTACTGCAATATTCCAATATAATCCACAAGGGCTACTAGGAAGACAGGGGTGAAGTTAACATAATAGCAATCTGATCAGATGATTACATAGTTGTCACACATTTAGCACTTGGCATATAGCTAGCCTGTAGGGAGAAATATACAATCATCAGTTTTAGTAAAACCACATGCAGCTAAGCAATATTAAAATCAATACTGTAACAGTGGACATTGATTAATTAAAGGACACCGTACCCCTGGACTAAGGACACCTCTGTATTAAGGACACTTTGCTTGTATCTTTCCTGGTGCATGGCTTTAAAACCTGAATTTGTTACACAGCCCAGTGTTCTATCATAGATAATAAATACTTCCGGAAGTGTATATTATCTATGGTTCTATATACCGACTGCCTTGCAGCGTGTGTAAATACAGTATCATTCTATGTGGGAAATCAAGCAATGATTATTATAGTTAAATCAGCTTTCCATCATACAGCCACTTAAAACATTTACCAGCTAATAAAATTTTACAAAAACAATACAACAGAATTTGTATGACAGGTATAAATTTGTGATTAAGATGTCATTGCACGATACACACACTGCCAGACCTAACTGCTTCAGTGCTTTCCAGTCAGCTGCAGCTGATGAGACTCACATTGTTGCACACAAGCACACAATGTCATAATCGGTTCAACACACTGTTAGAAATTTAAAGCACTCGTTAATACAGTTAGCAAGATTGTTAGCCAGACATACTTACTAAACATTTCTCAAAGCAACCTCCTGCGGAAACGCTGGGCATGGTGGCATTCGTAGCACACTCTGGATCGTGGAAGGACTGGATGCGAAGTGGGCACTCTGTGCTGGTCCTCAGACGCAGTATATCATTAACAGTAAATGTTCCTTCAGTTGCAATCCAGTCTTCCACAAAGGCTAATAGTTCGGATGCAGTGAATGTGTTACTGGTTCCTATGATCCTACTGCGGTAGACCACTTCAGTGATGGTAGTCTGACAGCTGAACTCTCCAGTGTCAATTGAAGAAGAGGAGAATCCACAATTGCATCGTTCTCGGATCGCAGCAGCTAATCCATTCTTGATGTACGCTGACATTTGCAATGGCTTGTCTTCCTAAAAATAGTATTGATAACCATAATAATATATGTAGTTAACATAATATGTCTGTCACACACATAGGTAGCTACATGTACACCAGCAATAACATTATCTGCAGTATGAACTATACTGTGAAAGTTTAACTAACCGTCCAGTGTATGCAATACTGAACAGGTCCCACCTTCAGCTGAAATAAAGAAGTGCCTGCAGATTGACGGAATCATTATTGAAACAGATCACACAATGCAATACTTATCAATCATTACTCTCTTCAAGAGTGATCGGGTCATGTTTTAATCACTGTATCAGTGTCTGACTGGTGTTGAACTATGCACACTGCACAAATGGAGTCACAGAATATCCTTTCAGTGTCAATTCTCACCTAGTTGCCCATTAAATTTACTAATATGCATAAATGATAGGTGTTCTTCCACTTCCACTGTATCCACATACTACACAATGTTTAGCAATTGACACGAAACAGTTTTTGTGAGTACTACAGGTATTGAGAAACAATGCCGCCTTGATGATTAAAACAACTGTATGTAACATCCTAGCCCACATTGCCAACTCAGCAACCAAAGCACTATAATAACAACCTATAAAAATCCAACGTATATGGTAGCCATGTTGCTATCATTCTTGTTTTTTTGTAATACCGTATAGCGCCAAATTTTTTAGGTGCATAATTTTCGCGGTTTGGTCATACTAAACATTTCGCGGGAACAAATTTTATGGTAAATTGCTTAAAATTTAGAGATTTTATGTTAGTAAGAGTTTCAGTATTTAATTTAAGTAAATCTTGAACTGGAAAACATAAAGTGATTGATGCTTCACAGTGACACACAATTTCAGTATAAGAGGATAAATGATCTAATAACAGATATAGAAATCTCCAGTGATTTATCTTTTTTACTTACTTGTAACTATCAAATCATACTCCCCTACCAGTGGTGGGGGAATATTCAGTTCAGGAACAACCACAGAGACCTCACATCTGTAAATACCTCCTTGAGATGATTTCAAGTCTTTGAATACAAGCACACTGGTTGTGGTCACAGTGGTTGAATTCACTATAAAATCGGCGATGTCATCATCATAAACCGCAGTACCATTCGGGTCCAACGTTGTCTTGCGGAAGACCACTAACAGTTGTCACGACACATGTCAGGTTGAACTCTTGACTCTCAGTTTGTATCCCTTGTGCAGTCACTTCAACAGTACCCCAGACATCGATATCAGGAACTAAGGAATAAAATAGGCAACACATAATGTACAATAGTGAAGGCGCTATAACTGCCTGAGCAGTGTGTAATTAAGATTTCATAAGAAACATTGTATTGTGTGATTCTGTACTAGCTTTGCTGCTAGAAGTAGCTACACAATTTAAAGCAGAGGTATAATATTCCAAGAGGCTATTTGATAAAAGCACCTCTTCATCTTTGTAATTCTCCACATCATCCAATTAAACAAATACTTTAACACCCAATACATAATTGAAAGTGGGTATTTTCCGAAACATCGAGAGGATTATTATCCTACAATACAATACAGTGACATTGTAACTCACTTTGAGCTGAAATGGTGACTACCTCTTCCTGTATACCATATGGACTGGTGGCACGACAAGTATAGCGTTGACCATGAGAGCTTGCAGTAATTGGTTGGAATACTAAATCAACTACTGAAGTGCCAGTCGCAGATTGCACCATGTCATGGTCAAGCCAAACAATGCTAGTGATGCTCAAATCACTTGTGCAAGTGATCCTTGCAGGTGTACCTACCGTGAAGTTATTTTCAAGTCCACTTAATTGAAGACCTAAAACAAAAAAGAAATTATTGATTACATGTATATATTCAAGCAGCTCTGCATTACAGATTAGTAATTAGGAACTGTGTTTGCAAGCATGTTTGATGGTATTCTTTGCTGCAAAGTGGAAAACCTTAATAGAAAACAAGTCAATGCATGAATGGGGAAGGAGTGGAGGTGCCATTCATTAATCCCTATACGCTTAGCAGAGTGGTTCTCAAGTGTTTCGATGTGCTGGCATGACTTTGTTAGTCGAATAGTCAGAAGACCAGTACAGTACCTGCTATGCACACTTATAACTGACCTTGAATGGTAATGCTCCGATAATTTGTTCCAAACACATTACGAACAATGCATTTGTATATGCCTGGCAGATTACTTGGGATATCGTTAATGAAAAGGAGATTTTGATATGTAGAAGAGGCGCGGGATGTCACTGTCTGCTGCTGTTTGTATACTCTTCCATCGATGGTGATATTGACTCCATCTTTCACCCATGTAACGAAGGTGGCGGCTGAGTAAGTTGACGTGCACTCCAGTGTGAAAGTTTGAGTTGAAGGAAGCTGACGTAAGTGTGTCACTCTAGGAGCAGCTGCAGAACAAAAGTGAAGACAATGACAACGGCTAAGTGGGATTTATAGCTTAATCAGATCTTCAGCTTCCTATGCACTCTATGGGCATATGCTCTACATATGGAAAGGACTATATATATATATCTCATTACATACCCATACCACCCTCATTATTCCAAAGCACTACTGTTTGTATATGTGAAGTTTAGCTTGCACATGTATATAATTATACCATGGTGGTTTTCACACACTTGACCACTGGAGTGACTAGTGCTACAGTTATGACTGAGTCCTATGTTTGTTTGCCACCCAGATAGGCTACAAATGGACTCAGTAGCTAATAAAATGAACACGCCTCATTGTCCAAATGCCAACTAAAAAACAATCCAACACACTGAACTTACTACTGAATCTGTAGTTATATAATCCAACATTCAACTTCAAAGAAGTGCCATTTACATCTGTCACATGTGCAGTGTATACTCCTTCATAGGGATAGCGATCACGGGTGTACATTCTAGCCACACCAGCACTGTAACTACCCTGGAAGTAGATATCACTGTAGCGCTGCGCCCTAGTATAGTAGCTACCATGTATGACGGTAGAAGAGTTTGTGATGCAACGAATATCAATGTTATATGAGCCTGAATAGCTTGCCCTCACTGCACTGTTGTTAGGGATGGAACCAGAAGGATATCCATTGGAGACATACATTCCAGCGCCTGAGAAAATGGAAATGATGCGAAGTATTCGTTTGTTTAAAAAAAATAGCCATTCAAACTACAGACCCTAAGTTAACTGTTACCGGTAGCAAATAGTACAAAAAACCAACCAATATAAATGGTCATAATGTTACGGTACACAGTATTGGAATCCATTTACTTTAAATAGGTTTTAGAGACTTAATTAATTAATTAAGGTGCTAATGGGCCTTGACTTAGTCTTGTATGTAGTATAACAGTAGCTAGCACAACTAACACTATGGATGAAATTGTAACAGCATGACCATGGGCAAGTTATGAATCACACCTATGATATTCATCTCAGTAGTTGACGATCCAGAGTTTCCATCTGCGTCAGATACAGTGCAGGTGTGATTACCGGCATCGTACCAATACAGGGTGCTAGTACTGACAGATGATGATGAGCTCGAAGATGCAAAACAACCACTGCTACTGCAAGGTGTTGTGCTGGACCATCTGTAACTGACTGGCTGAGTAGCACCAAGGACATTACAGGTAAGGGTTACAGAAGAACCAGGTCGATAATTTGGTGGCTGGAAATGCATATCAGAGGTCGGAGTATGGGATATCACAATGGAGGTATTCAAGGCTGTAGAGTAAAATGAGTAACATGAAAAACCTGCAAATTAACTGTATGAGATCTTACAGTTATCATACCTACCAACTGTTATGTTTGCATCCACAATTTTGCGGATACTTGCAATAATGTACTCCGATGGCACATATGGACGAACTGTAACATTGCAGTAGTATAATCCAGAATCTAATGATCGTAAGGAACTCAAAACTGCTGTTTTTTGATAATTTAACCGGGAGGCAATCACATCTGAAATAGCCGTTCGACTGTCTGTAAGTAGGAATCCCCTTGGTCCACTGAGATTACTATCCACTTCTATTTCGATGTCAACTGCATCGTGTATTTTGACGGTACAGTTCAGTGTAAGGACAGAGGATGTGTAGACGTTATCAGGTGGTGTGCGTGAGAATACCACTGCAGGATCAGGTACTAAAGAATGAGACAAAATAGCTATTCAGCTGAAATAACAACTATGGCTAGGAAGCTTAATGGAATTGTATGTGCATAGACTAGCTATATAGCTTATGTAGATGAGTGAAAATAAAACTTAAGCTAATTAACTTTAATCTGCAGTATTGCACAATTTGCGCCTAGCCATATACAGTAAAACTTACTCTGTACAATAACATTGTGACTTGCTGTTTCCACTGAATCTGATCGTGTTACGTTGGAGCGGCATACGTACACTCCAGCGTGAGAGGTGTGTACAGGGACAAAGGATATATTAAGCGTGGTCTTGTTGCCATTTACAAATGGTCCATCTACAAAAATGAAATCACTATTTCTGACTGGAACTCCATTGGGACCCAGCCACTCAACAGCGGAGGGGTCATCAGCTCTCACATTACAAGATAACACCACAGGGTCTCCAGCCATCACTGGCATCGGCTGCTCAGTGATGGTAACAATATTCTCAAATTCTGCAGTAAGAAAATGACAAAATTGAAAGATAAATTCATAAATCCAAATTTAATCAGCGCATACCTTTGACTCTCAGAGCAATAGTTTCGCTGTACACACCATTTTCTGTAGTAATTTCACAAGTAAACATCGCCCCATTGAGACCAGCTGACTCCAGTTCAAGAGACAGAGCAACCTCTTGTGTGGTGGACGTTTCCAGCGCTACGTCCAAGCCACCAAGAAGCCACTGCAGCTGCCGGTGATCCTTCAGGTGTGTTGAGCATGTCAGGTAAGCCATTCGACCGACAATGAGAGTATCTTCGTGCCCGTGCAGCTCAATTACTACAGTATCATAAGGGTTACGTAATTACTAAGTTAGCAATACACGCACGCACACACACACACACACACACAAACACACACACACACACACACACACACACACACACACACACACACACACACACACGCGCACACACACACACACACACACACACACACACACACACACACACACTTGCACACAATGGCAATAGTGACTATACAGTGTCATTTGAACAGGGCATAATGTATACACAATAGCTAGAGATTGCTAGTGGTGCAAGTAGTAGTAGCTAGTGAGCTTTACCATGGCATACCCATAACAATAGAAGACGATTTTGCAGAAACTTCAAAGAGATAGACACAAACGTGATTGAAAAATAAACATACGACAAAAGTTATGCCAGTATATAAACATTGCAAATGTCATATAAACATTACAATTGTCATGCATCTAACCTTTTCCAGTGATTGTTGCTTCAGATGAGTTTCCAAATATGTTGTTAACTGCGCACGAGTACTCTCCAGGTAGTTTATCAATTGAATCTTCTACTTCGAGATAATTTTTGTATGTAGACCTGCTTCTGTCGATGACAATCTGTGTGAGTTTATGAGCTGTTCCGGTCATGTTCATTGGGACACCATCTTTGGTCCACAGTACATTGGTTGGTGGAGAATTGGTAGTCTTACACACAAGTGTAAAAGTATCATTGAGATATTGCTCAATACTCACTACTCTGGCAACCGACTGTGGCATGTCTGAAATGAAATATATAGCATTACTGAAGTACTTACTGACTAACTGACAAAAGTATATTGTGGCACACCCCCTCTGAAATAAATTCTGTTATCACATGGTAGGAGCATAGCTATTGGTTATTATGATGAAGAAATCTCCATTTCAACCTGCACAAGGTCCATATGATATCTTTTTTTTTTAGAGATCAGCTAAAACTCAGTGCAACGAAAGGACACAAAGGCTCTCATGCAATGAGAACGGCATTAATTGACTAATGCCTAAATTCACAAAAATTAGAAAGTCAATGACGAAAGGATTAAGGAATTATATAGTTGAAATGAGAGCCACTGCAAGCACAATTGGCTTAAGGGGTTATATACATATGCTATATAAAATAGATGCAAACTTCCTTTTGTGGATAATCACTATAGAAACACCACTCTCTATGCTGACTGTGACAACACTATTTTACTTAAGATACTCATGGGATATAGATTAACAGAATGTGTACTCACGATAGAATGCAGTCCTGAACACTCCGATGTTCAACTCAGTCGACCCAGCTTCTCCATTTGCACGACAGGTGTACACTCCCTGATCACTCTCAGACAAAGAACTGCTAGTTGTAATTCTCATCATGGTTGAGTGATTACTCTTAACGTCAAAGGGACCGGAAGCGGAGTGTACTTTTGTCCCATCCAAACCAATAAACTGTGCTTTGTAGTAGGTCTTAGCACTAAACCAGCACGAAATGTTAAGCTGATCATAGTCAGATACGGCAATGATTCCATTATTAGGAAGTGAACTTTCAGAATTTTCATCAAAAATGCCTGCACCTATGAGAAAATTGCAGCAAGATACCACTATAATGATTTGTGTGAATCACAATAATAAGCTATATCATGACCTGAACTCTGCATGCTAGCAAATGGGAACAAGGAAAGTGCATGCATGTTAGATTGATTCTGTTAATATTACTAGAATGCATTTTCAGTAGCTAATACACTTACCTACGATAGTCATATTAAAGCTGGCTGATGCATTTTGAATACAGTCGACTCCAACAAAATCTCTTGCAGTGCAAGTATGAACACCACTGTCAGAAGGTTGCAGGATCAGATTTGTCACATTTTCCGTTGTCTTTCCTTTCACAAAACAGTTTCCCGAGCAATCAGACGACCAGTTGTAGGAGACCTGTCCAGCCGATCCAGTCACAACACACGTGAGAGCGATAGAGCTAGCAATACGAAAGTACGGTGGGCTCAGGGTGAAGTCTGAAGGTCGTAGGTAGGTATACTGTATTTCAACTCTCAGTCTCGGTTCTTCAGTAGTTTCTGCTAAGAAACATAATATCTTTATTAACATGAGCCTCACTATAGAGAGCTACTATAATGTAACTGTGATTAAACATTCACAAACTTGAATTTACCTTTCACTCCATTACATGTACTTCCAAGCTGCAGTGCAACAATCAGCACACCTAGAATTGCACACAACTTAGACATTTTGCTAGTACATGCAGTATAATACTGATTACAATCAGCACTGCACATCAATTGCTGGCAGAGCTTTAATTATTTTCAACAATGGTCGGCTATACCAGCTTATGACGATTATAGCTGAGGGTGCCGGCGGGCGCCCCTTTATGCGCAAGCTCGCGAGAACAATGGGCCTCATTTGCTTCTTGCAATGACCTGCGCTGCTCTCACTCATTGGCCTCCTAATTACGCAACGTTATATAGTACAGTACGACCAGGCCGGCCGCACCTTCCGGCGCAGCCTGATCACGTGCATCTTCCGGCGAAGCCTGATCACGTGCACCTTTCCGTATACATATACAGCCCATAAATATCCCCGAAGGAGCTGTTCTCCATAGCTAGTGATCGCAGTGGCAGTTTGGAGGCCGAAATGGGTAGGCTAACAGATTTACTGCAGGTGTAACAACATAGCAGTTGTCTTCGCAATAAACAAAGGTGCACCCAAGGATCCCCCGCTCGTGCGGCTCATGCGCACACTGTGTGCCTCATAAAGAGTCACCATATCAGCGCGTCGCATCGCAGGAGTGCGTAACACAGCAACAGACGCACTGCACTGTCCCTAATGTTTTTTTTTTTTTGTTTTTTTTTTTGATCCCCAATCCATTGGACGATCTAGCAACTGCTAGCTGCTAATTAAACCGCACTCTCCTGTGGACATCGCCCAATTGCTAACCTTAGCAACTGTGTCGCCTCGTCTACACAAGCCCATTATGCCTCGGCACAACGTCGCTTCCTGTCACTCTGCCACTGCGTGAACATAACACGGCCATTTTCAGTAGCTAATGGAGCGAACATTGGAGGAATTCGTTGTGTTGCCAGGCCAGCCGAGTACCTAAAGCATCACATCATAAAATGCTACCTCTCAGGCATCCAATTTGCACAGATACTGTTACGACTAGACCCCTTCAAACACAAGACAATGCCACTATCGGACTACCTCCTACATTGCCTTATTAAACACGTAAAGCGAAGGCAGGGGAACCTCCAAAACCAAGACTATACCTATATATTACTCCTGGCATAGCTACTGGGCTATTTGAAACTATATGGCTCAGGCCACTGGCTAACCCGGACCACATCACGGTGTCAGCTACCCTCAGCCCAAGGCTATGACCCAGAGGCCGGTACACCTTAACCTAGGCGACATAACACTAGACAGCCGTTAACTGATCTGCTTCCAGATCAAACAGAGCAAATACAGATCCAGGGCATGGACATCAATGTTGGAACAACCAAAAAGAGAACTATGCCCTGTTCAGGCATTGGTCAACTATATCGTAGTACGTGGCACTGCTCCAGGACCACCCTTCGTATTCCAGTCCCGTACCCCTCTAGCAACCTCGAAACGCCTTGGTGACCAATGTACAGGCAACGCTCAAACAAGCAGGACTTGCACCAGAAGTGTACATATGGGACGCAGTTTCATGACAACGGCAAAGTGTGGCCTGAGGGCTTCCTCATCCAAACCCTGGGCCGCTGGGAGAGTACAAGGCTTACTTATAGCCTACATTATAATTCCACCCCCCAAATGGCCACAGTGGAATGACTTCTGGTTACGAGAGTGAGGTACATGTCATATTTTTTGGGGAGTCGCTAGCTATAAGTATGTGGCCTTAGCTGATAAATGTGCCAAGAAAAAGTACATGTACCTAGTTTTATATCTGTGGATTCAATTTCACTTCAGTATGCTGATCAACATACGTACTCTTTTTGATCTCTTAGTGCTGCTGCTCTGAGGATGATGTTCCTGCACTCCCACATCCTGTGGGAATGACTGCTGGCAGTTTCTCCACTAGTAACAGCTAGTACCGCCACTACCGCAAGTTGTTCTTTAAATTACGTGTGAGTCCAGTGGTGGCTCCCGTAGTGCAGTCTTGATTTTTCCTTGGAAGGAAGTCTATACCAGCTGGGTATGTATACGTCGACATTATTGCTGACCTTGGAAGTGTACAACTGTCTTCTTGGTATTCCACATTGAATGATGATGAAGTCTCTGATACTGCGTGAGTAATCTGATTTGCAGAGTACCGTTGTGGAAAGCTTGACTGCATCAAATCCTGGTCGCAGGTGAGGGTCTGCATGCACATTCATAAACTACCCCACGATTTGCTGTCGTAATTCTTGGTTTGGCCGTGTGTTACAGCTCACTTCAGTGTTTGTTTTGTGCTACATGTATACACTATGTGTGTATATGTAGTGTCACCCTGTGACTTATCCAGCCCCAATGGATGAGCCTAGAATGGATGGGTTATTGGCCAGTGTCATGTTGTATGTTTTTCATTACACACAATTTCATTATTGCTATTTTGTAGGTGTGTTATATATACACTTGCTCTCTGATCTTGAAAAGATGGTAGTCAGTTGCCAATACCCAAAACTGGGTGATATTAAGGGTCTTGGCCAGTGTCATGTATGTTTTTTATAACACAAAATTGTGTAGGCTTGTTGTATTATACACTTGCTCTTTGATACTGGTAGTCAGACTCAGTTGTCAATACCCAAAACTGGATGGTCTTAGACCATTACAACAGCTAATTATGTGAAACGTCATTTGCTGAACTAAAAGAACATAATTATATATAGCTACAAACCTACCACTTTCTGGTGATGACACTCCATATCTGCTTCCCTTCATTTCACACCACAGGGTTTGGGGTGATGTAAAGTGGCTTTTACTAAGCCGTACTGTGTTATGTGGTAGTTTTCAGCACTAATACAGCAGTCAATCGTATCACAGAGAATCAGGCCGTGCATCAAATATGGCCTGCCTTTCTTTCGAGTGTAGATGGATGCAAACAATTATTGAGATTGGGGGCACTCATTTCGTCTACATACAAAGACTTTGCAACTGTCTTATGGGAAAATGCATAGACCAATAGCCTCATTCCCAGACTCCACTCCCAAGCTATTTATCGTGCTGTGTATAAAAATGAGGAGGGAGCCAGGGGAGTAGAATCTAGGAACGAGGCTGTGGACCAATTCAATCATTTATTTCCTTTAGGGACAGAAGACTACATAGTGTATTGCAGGGCAGGCCAGCATAGAGGACACTTTTAGCTCCAAATGAAGTTTTCTCTATGTCCATTTAGATTAGAAGCATTACTGAATTTGGGTGGCTTGTATCTTACCTAAAACGTGAATTCATTATAGAGCCCAGTGTTCTATATACTTGGTTGCCTTGCATGCTGGTAAGTGTAAAACACAGTGTGTGTAAATACAGTGCCATTTTATGTGGGAAATCAAGCAATGATTATAAATTAAATCAGCTTTCCATCATACAAACACCTAAAAACACTACCAGCTAATAAAAACAATACAACATTGCAGGTACCTGTATAAATTTTATCATTAAAATGTCATTGCACAATGCGTACAGTGCCAGACCTAACTGCTTCAGTGCTTTCCAGTCAGCTGCAGCTGGTGACTCATAATTTGCACACAAGCACACAATGTCATAATCGGTTACAACACACTGTTAGTTAATAATAGCAGTTTACAGCACTCAGAGAATTTTTACACAGTTAGCAAGACTGTTAGCCAGACATACTTGCTAAGCATTTCTCAAAGCAGCCTCCTGCAGCAATGATGGGCATAGTGGCATTCGTAGCACACTCTGGCTCATGGAAGGACTGGATGCGAAGTGGGCACTCAGTACTGGTCCTCAGACGAATCGTGGTAGAATAGCCGGTAGGGAATGTTCCTTCGGTTGCAATCCAATCTTCCACAAAAGCCAACAGTTCAGGCGCAGTGAAAGTGTTACTAGTTCCCCTGATCCTACTCCGGTAGACCACTTCATTGATGGTAGTCTGACAGCTGAACTCTCCGGTGTCAATTGAAGAAGATGAGAATCCACAATTGCATCGTTCTCGGATCGCATTAGTTAATGCATTCTTGATGTAGTCCGACATAGACCATGCTTTGTCTTCCTATAATAATATCGATAGGCATGCATATAGCTAAATTTATGCATAATAACATGTCTGTAACACACTAATATAGGTAGCTAAATGTACACCATGCAATAAAGTCTCCTGATGATCCAAAGTATCCTGTAATTATGGAATACAGTAGTCATTGAGACAGTTTAACTAACCGTCCAGTGTATGCAATATTGAATAGGTCCCACTTTGAGCTGAAATAGCGAAGTGCCTGCAGATGGAATCATTATTGGAGCAGATCACACAATGAAATCCTTATCAACTACTCTTCTAGCTTTTCAAAAGAGCTATGGCCATGTATAAATTACGATAACAGTGTCTGACTGGTGTTGAACTATGTGCACTGCACAGATGGATTCTTTCAGTGTCAATTATCAACCTGTTTTCCATCAAATAATATACATGACAGATAGTGTTCCTTCTAGTGTGCTTGTATATGCACATAACTATACATTTATTCTTAGCATTGACATGATACAGTTGTTTAAGTACCAATTTGCCAACTCAGCTACCAAAGCACTATAGTAACGACTCGTACTAATATAACACCAGGTTGTCTATGGCATGTTTATACGTATTATTGTTAGTATATGTTACTATAGTAGCAAGTGTATGGAATAATTTTCATAGAGTATAGTAAGAATCCCTTAGAGCATGGGCAACTATGTTCTAACAAGGCCGAAGCGAAGCCGAGGTCTAGTTAGGACATAGCTGCCCATTCTCTGAGTTATTTTAGTATAATATGTTAACTGCAAGAATTTAATCTGGCAGCTTCCTATGCTCTATGGGATTCTTACTATACTCTATGAAAATTATTCCATACACTTGTTACTATAGTAACATATACTAAGCTATACTAAGTATGTGGCTTTTGCTTTTAATAAATTGATTAGTTAGTAGTAGTTTCAGTATTAGGTAATAATTGAACCGGAAAACAAGAAACGATTGATGCTTTACAGTTTCACACGATGATTTCAGTGTACTAGGATAATTATCTAGCAATAAAGACGAGAATCTCCAGTGATTAGTCTTCTTTACTTACTTGTAACTATCAAATCATACTCCTCTACCAGTGGCGGGGGAATATTCAGTCCAGGAACATCCACAGAGGCCTCACATGTGTAAATACCTCCTTGAGATGATTTCAAGTCTTTGAATACAAGCACACTGGTTGTGGACACAGTGGTTGAATTCACTATAAAATCGGCGATGTCATCATCATAAACCGCAGCACCATTCGAGTCCAGCCAGGATACAAAAACGTTGTCTTGCGGCAGACCACCAACAGTTGTCACAACACATGTCAGGTTGAACTCTTGACCCTCAGTTTGTACCCCTTGTGCAGTCACTTCAACAGTACCCCAGACATCATGAACTAAGGAATATAATAGGCAACACATAATGTACAATAGTGAAGGCGCTATAACTGCCTGAGCAGTGTGTAATTAAGATTTCATAAGAAACATTGTATTGTGTGATTCTGTACTAGCTTTGCTGCTAGAAGTAGCTACACAATTTGAAGCAGAGGTATAATATTCCAAGAGGCTATTTGATAAAAGCACCTCTTCATCTTTGTAATTCTCCACATCATCCAAATAAACAAACACTTTAACACCCAATACATAATTGAAAGTGAATATTTTCTGAAACATCGAGAGGATTATTATCCTACAATACAATACAGTGACATTGTAACTCACTTTGAGCTGAAATAGTGACAGCCTCTTCCTGTATACCATATGGACTGGTGGCACGACAAGTATAGTGTCGACCATGAGAACTTGCGGTAAGTGGTTGGAATACTAAATCAACTACTGAAGTACCAGTTGCAGATTGCACTATAGGAATCCTGTCATAGTCGAGCCAAACAATACTAGTGATGCCCAAATCACTTGTGCAAGTGATCTCTGCAGGTGTACCTACTGTGAAGGTATTTTCAAGTCCACTTAACTAAAGACCTAAATCAAAAAAGAAATTATTGATTACATGTATATATATCTCAAGCAGATCTGCATTACAGATTAGTAAATAGGAGCTGTGCTTGCAAGCATGTTTGATGGTAGAAAACAAGTCAATGCATGAATGGGGAAGGAGTGGAGGTGCCATTCATTAATCCCTATATGCTTAGCAGAGTGGTTCTCAAGTGTTTCGATGTGCTGGCATGACTTTGTTAGTCAAATAGTCAGAAGACCAGTACAGCACCTGCTATGCACACTTATAACTGACCTTGAATGGTAATGCTCCGATAATTTGTTCCAAACACATTACGAACAATGCATTTGTATATGCCTGGCAGATTACTTGGGATATCGTTAATGAAAAGGAGATTTTGATATGTAGAAGAGGTGCGGGATGTCACCGTCTGCTGCTGTTTGTATACTCTTCCATCGATGGTGATATTGACTCCATCTTTCACCCATGTAACGAAGGTGGCTGCTGAGTAAGTTGACGTGCACTCCAGTGTGAAAGTTTGAGTTGAAGGAAGCTGACGTAAGTGTGTCACTCTAGGAGCCGCTGCAGAACAAAGTGAAGACAATAACAACGGCTAAGTGGGATTTATAGCTTAATCACATCTTCAGCTTCCTTTGCACTCATGGGCATATGCTCTACATATGGAAAGGACTATATATATATCTCATTACATACCCATACCACCCTCCGAGCACTACTGTTTGTATATGTGAAGTTTAGCTTGCACATGTATATAATTATACCATGGTGGTTTTCACACACTTGACCACTGGAGTGAGTAGTGCTACAGTTATGACTGAGTCCTATGTTTGTTTGCCACCCAGATAGGCTACAAATGGACTCAGTAGCTAATAAAATGAACACGCCTCATTGTCCAAATGCCAACTAAAAAACAATCCAACACACTGAACTTACTACTAAATCTGTAGTTATATATTCCAACATTCAACTTCAAAGAAGTGCCATTTACATCTGTCACATGTGCAGTGTGTACTCCTTCATAGGGATTACCATCACGGGTGTACATTCTAGCCACACCAGCCCTGTAACTACCGTGGAAAGAGATATCACTGTAGCGCTGCGCCCTAGTATAGTAGCTACCATGCATGACGGTAGAGGAGTTTGTGATGCAAAGAATATCGATCTTATATGAGCCTGAATAGCTTGCCCTCACTGCACTGTTGTTAGGGATGGAACCAGAAGGATATCCATTGGAGACATACATTCCAGCGCCTGAGAAAATGGAAATGATGCGAAGTATTCGTTTGTTAAAAAAAAATAGCTATTCAAACTACAGACCCTAAGTTAACTGTTACCGGTAGCAAATAGTACAAAAACCAACCAATATAAATGGTCATAATGTTACAGTACACAGTATTGGAATCCTTTAACTTTAAATAGGTTTCAGAGACTTAATTAATTAATTAAGGTGCTAATGGGCCTTGACTTAGTCTTGTATGTAGTATAACAGTAGCTAACACAACTAACACTATGGATGAAATTGTAACAGCATGACCATGGGCAAGTTATGAATCACACCTATGATATTCATCTCAGTAGTTGACGATCCAGAGTTTCCGTCTGCGTCAGATACAGTGCAGGTGTGATTACCGGCATCGTACCAATACAGGGTGCTAGTACTGACAGATGATGATGAGCTCGAGTATGCAAAACAACCACTGCTACTGCAAGGTGTTGTGCTGGACCATCTGTAACTGACTGGCTGAGTAGCACCAAGGACATTACAGGTAAGGGTTACAGAAGAACCAGGTCGATAGTTTGGTGGCCGGAAATGCATATCAGAGGTCGAAGTATGGGATATCACAATGGAGGTATTCAAGGCTGCAGAATGAAACAAATAGCATTAATAACCTACAAATTAACTGTCATAAGATGCTTACTGTTATTATACCTACCAATTGTTATGTTTGCATCCATAATCTCTTGGTTGCTTGCAACAATATGTTCCGATGGCACATATGGACGGACTGTAACATTGCAGTAGTACAATCCAGAATCCATTGATCGTAAGGGGCTCAAAACTGCAGTTTTTTGATAATCCAGCCTGGAGGCAACCACGTCTGAGACAGTTGTTCGATTGTCCGTAAGTAGGACTCCACCTGGTCCACTGAGACTACCATCCACTTCTATTGCGATGTCAACTGCCTCGTGTATTTTGTTGGTGCAGTTCAGTGTAAGGACAGAGGATGTGTAGACTATGTTATCGAGTGGTGTTCGTGAAAATATATACCACTGCAGGATCAGGTACTAAAGAATGAAACAAAATATTCAGCTGAAATAACAACTATGGCTAGGATGCATAATGAAATTGTATGTGCATAGACTAGCTATAGCTATAGTATGTAGACCAGTGAGAATAAAACTTAACTTTTTATTGGCAGTATTGAGCAATTTACAACTAGCCATATAGCTACAGTAAACTTACTCTGTACAGTAACATTGTGACTTGCTGTTTCCACCGAATCAGATCGTGTTACGTTGGAGCAGCATACGTACACACCAGCGTGAGAGGTGTGTACAGGGACAAAGTATAAATCCAGGGTGGTCTTGTTGCCATGTACAGATGGTTCATTAGCATAAATAAAATCACTATTTCTGACTGGAACTCCATTGGGACCCAGCCACTCAACAACGGAGGGGTCATCAGCTCTCACATTACAAGTTAACACCACAGGGTCTCCAGCCATCACTGGCATTGGCTGCTCAGTGATGGTAACAATATTCTCAAATTCTGCAGTATGAAAATGACAAAATTTGGACATTATGTTCATAACTCTGAAATTTAATCACTGCATACCTTTAACTCTCAGAGCAATAGTTTCATCGTACACACCATTTTCTGAAGTAATTTCACAAGTAAACATCGCTCCATTGAGACCAGCTGACTCCAGTTCAAGAGACAGAGCAACCTCTTGTGTGGTGGACGTTTCCAGCGCTACGTCCAAGCCACCAAGAAGCCACTGCAGCTGCAGGTGATCCTTCAGGTGTGTTGAGCATGTCAGGTAAGCCATTCGACCGACAATGAGAATATCTTCGTGCCCGTGCAGCTCAATCACTATAGTATCGTAAGCAATAAAACACATGTAATGACTGGGTTTACCATGTATGAACATCGTAGTATATATTGTATAATGCGCCTTATTGGGCCTGATCCAGCTGAGCCAGCCCTTTGTTTTGTACTCTTTTGTTAGGTACTAGGGTTTTTGCTACTAGAGTGGTAGAGTTGAAGTAGGATGGCGGTTGCTACACACACACACACACACACATACTCACACACACAAAATGCAAATTCTATTGCTGCCGCAAGCAGTCACGCGCACCTGGCAAAGCAGTGCACTATGTAAGCACTATGCGCGAGTGCTGGCAAACTCCTGGAGCTGGGCTAGGAACTCACAGGAGGACTAACTACTTTTCTCAGCATCTGATGTGGGCACCCGAAGTCCCACCTGGGCCAAAGCTGATACATGAGAGCAGCCAGTTGAATTTGCACCCCAGCAAATGCTAGGTTCCCATTAGAGCTGAGTGGGCTGGTGTGTACTGGTGACATGAGATGGTAATTCACACCAAATAAATGATGGAAAGAATATTTAGTCACCAGTAGTCACTGTGGGATTCGAACCACCAACCCTTAGGTTGTGAGTCCAATGCTCTAACCACTGCACCAGACACACACACACACATACACACAGTGACATTAGTGGGCTACAATGTCTTTTGAACATGGCATAATGTATACACAATAGCTAGAGATAGCTAGTAGTGATAGCTAGTGGTGCCACATGTAGTAGTGATAGCCAGCGAGTTTTAACATGGCACGTCCATAACAATAGAAGACAATTTTGCAAAACTTCAAAGAGAAAATGTGGTAAAATGGACATCTCCAGCCTTTAGACCCAAACGTGATTGAAAAATAAACATACGACAAAAGTTATGCCAGTATATAAACATTGCAAATGGTACAATGGCATATAAATATTACAATTGTCATGCATCTAACCTTTTCCAGTGATTGTTGCTTCAGATGAGTTTCCAAATATGTTGTTAACAGCGCACGAGTACTCTCCAGGTAGTTTATCGATTGAATCTTCTACTTCAAGATAATTTTTGTATGTAGACCTGCTTCTGTCGATGACGATCTGTGTGAGTTTATGAGCTGTTCCGGTCATGTTCATTGGGACACTGTCTTTGGTCCACAGTACATTGGTTGGTGGAGAATTGGTAGTCTTACACACAAGTGTAAAAGTATCATTGAGGTATTGCTCAATACTCACTACTCTGGCAACTGACCATGGCACGTCTGAAAATGAAAAAAAATAACATTTATAAAATTCTAACTGACTAAGTATATTGTGGCACACCCCCTCCATATTACTAATCTTAGCACAGACTGTATCACATATGGACAGGATCAGGTGTGCATTCATTCCATGTGCTATAGACTGTATCACATATGGCCAGGATCAGGTGTGCATTCATTCCATGTGCTATAGACTGTATCACATATGGACAGGATCAGGGGTGCATTCATTCCATATTCTATAGACTGTATCACATATGGATAGGATCAGGGGTGCATTCATTCTATGTGCTATATAGAGTGTATCAGGGGTGCATTCATTCTATGTGCTATATAGAGTGTATCACATATGGCTGGAAAACAGCTATTGGTTATAATGACAAAAAAAAATCTCCATTCCAAGCTGCACAAGACGCATGTGATACAGTTAGATCAGGAGTACATGTAGCTATAGATGTCACAGGCTGAAGTTAGCTACGTAACACTCAGTGCAGCCAAAAGGACACAAGAGCACTCAAGATACATTATTTGATTAACAAAAAATGCAGAAAGTCACTTAAGTAATAAATAAAGTGCAACTAGTACAAAACATAGTCGAAATGAGAGCCGCTGCAAGCACAATTGGCTTAAGGGGATAATTGTATTATAGCTATAAGAAACGACAGTAAAATCTCTACCAAAATGGATACAGTTAAGTGTTTCTATATTGACTAGAAAGTAAATTTGTAGCTACTGTACCTCACCATGACACAGCTATTGTTCACAATGACAAAAGCCCATATCACAATCTGCGCAAGAATGGCGCAGCATCCCTTATATGACAGGTGTCACTACATTTTTCAATACTACAAGTACTTGCGCTCGCTTCGCTCGCGCAACTACTTGTGCTTTTTGAACTCGCTCGCTCTGTCTACGGATAGAAATGAGAAGTGCTACCTCCATGTGATGTGATTATGAAACATTTAGCATTTGCTAATTACAGTAGTGCCACTGACTTAGCCACGAGGAGGCTCTACATTCAGGCCTCAACTTTTGTGCTGAAAATTGACCACCAGTGGGGAAAAGTGCATAGCATGTGTGCACACCATGTTCTTTCAACAGCCAAAGCACTTTGTTGAGCATCTATCATGTGACAGTAGACTATAGTGTAGCTGACATGTTCCTGACTGATGATATACGTATACTTCCTATGCCTGAGCCAGGTGCAGTGCTAAACTCTAGGTAGAGACTGCAAAGAACTACAAAACAAAACAGGTAAGCTAGGACCGAAGCCTAGCTCATAGCCTACGTACATGTACTGGCATGCAGGCGAATGGCATTGACTCCATTTAATGCACATCGTCGTTGTTTGTCTAGCGTACTAAGCAGATTACTACAGCTGTGCATGCTTACATGACTATCTAGCCACTAACCTTTGTGATAGAGTGTGCTCGAAGTGCTCATTTGAGGCCGTCGGTTGTCAGAGCGTGATCTCAACACATGCATGCAGCGGTCGAAGTGCGCGTGTATTGTGTGATGACGCCACGACCTTCTCGCGTATTCTCGCCCAATCGAGGTTCATTAGTTGACGTCACATCCGTTACGCACGCACACACAGAACTAATGTTAAAGTATTGATAAGTTGCCTAAGTAGAAACGTGCATTGTTACAAACCTAGAGTCTATAAAAACTGTAGTAATAATTACTATTTTGTAGCTACTATAGCCAGAGGCCAAAAAAGCAGAGAAAAACATCATATGACAATGCGTCACTGCCAACAGTAAAACTACAATGAATCCATTGTACTATTAGAATAACTGTTAAGTGAGAAGAACAGCTGTCGCTGCAAGCTATCAAAAAATCTAACAGCTTGACCTGTGAGTTTCTTAATTCTGAGGTGTACATGTTTACTCAGTACCTGAAGTACTAGCTAGATACTGAGAGTGACTACTTATTGTCATGGAGACAATGGGATGTTCCCAATATTTAATTTCTAGCCTGCCTGTATGTATGTAGCTATGTAGCTAGATAGACAGTTGTACAAATGTGTTGAGAGTATATTATACTTCACTGTATTGACACCACAGTGTGGCACAGCAATTTCAGTCTGGCCTGTATCAATAAATAAGAGTTTCGTAATGGCACTATACATGTATACATGTAAAATTTCTCGGAACCCCTACATTAATAGCAGCATAACTATTCGTAGACCTTTCTAACCACCAACCTTCTGTATTTGAATATTAATAGAGAAATTAGGACTTCATTTTTCAGTGGATAACCACTATTAGTACCACTCTTTATGCTGACTGTGACTACGCCATCTTAATATAGACACTCATGGGATATTGATTAACAGAATGTGTACTCACGATAGAATGCAGTCCTGAACACTCCGATGTTCAACTCAGTTGGCCCAGCTTCTCCATTTGCACGACAGGTGTACACTCCCTGATCACTCTCAGACAAAGAACCGCTAGTTGTAATTCTCATCACGGTTGAGTGATTACTCATTATTGTGTTAACGTCAAAGGGACTGGAAGCGTAGTGTACTTTTGTCCCATCCAAACCAATAAACTGTGTTGTGTGGCATTCAGCACTAAACCAGCACGAAATGTTAAGCTGATCATAGTCAGATATGGCAATGATTCCATTGTTAGGAAGTGAAGTTACAGAATTGTCATCAAAAATGCCCGCACCTATAATATGGGAAATTTGCAGCAAGAAAATGATTTGTGTGAATCACAATAATAAGCTATATCATGACCTGAACTCCACATGCTAGCAAATGGGAACAAGGAAAATGTGCGCTTGATAGATTCATTCAATCTATTATTTTTACAAAGGTGTATTCTCAGTGCAACACTTACCTACGATAGTCATATCAAGGCTGGCTGATGCATTTCGAATACAGTCGACTCCAACAAAGTCTCTTGCAGTGCAAGTATGAATACCACTGTCAGAAGGTTGCAGGATCCGAGTTGTCACTGACTGCGTTGTCTGTCCTTTCACAAAACAGTTTCCCGAGCAATCAGACGACCAGTTGTAGGAGACCTGTCCAGCCGATCCAGTCACAACACACGTGAGAGCGATAGAGCTAGCAACACGAAAGTACGGTGGGCTCAGGGTGAAGTCTGAAGGTCGTAGGTAGGTGTACTGTATTTCAACTCTCAGTCTCGGTTCTTCAGTGGTTTCTGCTAGGAAACATAATATCTTTATTAACATGAGCCCCACTATAGAGAGCTACTATAATGTAACTGTGATTAAACATTCACAGACTTGAATTTACCTGCTGCTTTCACTCCACTACTTCCAAGCTGCAGTGCAACTATCAGCACACCTAGAATTGCACACAACTTAAACATTGCTGGATTGCTAAGTTAAACACAGTACATGCAGTATAGAGTGACTGCAACCAGCAATGCACATCAAGTGCTGTCAGAGCTATCCAGTCTCTACACCTAAGTCCAACTTTAAAAGGATATAGCACTTCCTAAATTACGATGAGAAGATAACTTCAAAGTCTTTATGTTGCCATCATCAGGTGTGAATATCATGACATGTGAACAGATGACAAAGAGCTGAATGAGTATCAAAAACACATTACATATGCTCTTGGAGTGTAAATACACGTCACATCTGTACACGTAGTATAGTAGCGTGGGCTGCGTAATGTACGTACTGCCCAATATAAATATTTGCAGAGTGTAAACACATACAACTATATAAGAAGCTAAGGCTGAGACTGGTCTGGTATCCACGTGTAACCATAGCCCCTTGTCCCCACGCTCCAATACACATGCAGCATCTATAGTGTAAAGCTCCACGGTTTGTCATACAAAATATGTGCAAACAATTAAGTCGTCTAACAAGCAGAAATTATATACTCCCCCCCCCCAGGGAAAGGCACCGCACAGTTGACTATGTAGGGGAAAGGGGTAACACATGTATTCTTCAAATACTATCTTCAGAAGAGTAGAGCAATACATCAGATATAGTGTGGCGGGCTTAGTAACCAAAATGAGATTTGAAAACTGTATAAAATCAGTGAAGCGAAGGATTGAAAAACATATAATCATAGGAAATATTTATTCAGTTGACGTCACTGAACATAATATTTTTGGAGGCACCATTGCAAAATTTCTGTGATATACAACCAATTGCCCAACCAACCCAGAAGTATATACAACTTGCTAGGGTCCAGTACTAGCCACACACCATGTTTACTTTGCATGCAGCTACAGCTTTGTAACAACTTTAATTTGATAATGAAGATAACAGAGCAACACTTTTTGATTGACTCTGTGATGAAAGAGCTGTGCTTAAAGAAAAAAAGATTATTTTACACAATAATACAGCCCATGAAAATGCAGTAATCACACTACGTACCATTGTATTACCTCATGTCAGCAGCATACTAAAAAGCACTCAAAATATACTACACATGCATGCAATGAACAACTTAGCTAACACTATTACTAATCGTCTGTAGCAAAAATGCTTCAAGAGTATCACACACTTGTCAAACAGCTACGAAAGTAACCCCAGCAGCGACGCTGGATGCAGTAGCATTAGCAGAGCACTCAGGCTGATGGAAGGACTGCACACGAAGCGGGCATGCAGCATCGATCCTGAGACGAAACACATCGACAGTGAACGTTCCTTCGTTTGCGATCCAGTCTTCCACAAAAGCCATGAGTTCTGGGGCAGTAAACGTATCGCTGGTGCCGTTGATCTTGCTCCGATAGACCACCTCTGTGACGGTGGTCTGACAGCTGAATTCTCCATCGCTAATGGCGTCCACTGAGAAGGTACAGTTGCACTGATCTCTGATGCCAGATGTTAGGGCAGCCTTAACGAACCGCTCCACGTGCCTGGCTTTGTGAACCTACATGGTGATAGGTATTAGGTCATTATGGTAGTGTTTTAATATGCAAAAGTCAAAAGCTATAGAGCCATATTGTCCTTGAATGATGACTCTAATCCCAAACGTGGTCAGGGCATGTGTTCCATGTTGACATAATACATTATGTACTTTACTGCGAATGTTTACATAAACACACCACGTTATCACACTTGAGGTAGACACAAGAATTGTTGTTATAATCCCAACTAACACTACTTTCTTCACAACAGTCACATGCAGTACTTTTTAGCACTAATAAGAGCACTAACCAGTATGTTGTAACAACACGTAAAAGAATTAGCATAATTACTTCTTACCGATAAGGGCAGTGTGTTATTTCCAGGATGAACAAAATATCATAATAGACAGTGGGAACATGTAATCTATACTTGGATTAATGAATTGATACATATAGTCCGTATGTGATACATTCAAACTTACTGTCCAGCGAATGCAGTATTCAACAGGTCCAAACTTCAGCTGGAAAGCAGCCACACCTAATGCAAACATACAAGCATCAGTTAATCTCAATTTCAGTCTATCTTTCAATAGTACAGTTGTCATAGGGTACGTGTACATAGTTTTAGTGCCTGCATTTCTGTCCAATCAACTTCCTACAGGGGTATGTCGGTGTGAATGCATAATACCGCAGGACTGGTTTTAATTGTGTAGTAAATACATTGCATTTTCATGTTTTGAATGCAAATTGTGTATTTATAGTTGCGTTATTGTGTGTGCGTATTATGTGTGTGATCTATGGTACTACGGATGATTGTGTTCAAAATTTAGTAAGCTTAAAAAAAATCGCATTCACAATTATTAGATCATCACAATTAAAACCGATCCTATGGTATGCACAATCAATATAGGATGAGATGCCTATGCAGGTATATACAATCCAGCAGTGGAATAGAAGTACTAGGAACTTCAGAAACATGTATCTATTATGTAATTCCCACCATCTTCAAGCAATAGTATGCACAAAGTGAATTGATGAGCGCCTTCCAGTTAGTGAAGCAATAGCTATTTCTGGTTCACTCCATCAATTCTACTACAGCTCCTGCATAAAGATTAACTAAACAGTGGTTTACACTGACTTACTTGTGACTACAAGTTGCGCCATTGCTGTTATTGGTGGAGGTTCATTCAATCCTGGAACCAGAATAGTAGCCTTGCAAGTGTAATTGCCTCCATGGGTTGACCTGAGTGGATGAAATGTGAGTCTAGATGACAACACAGTGCTTGAGTTTGACAGAAACACTGAAGTTGTAGTGTTTTCCCCGTCAACAACACTTCCATCAGGACCAAGCCACGTAACAGAAACAGCATCTGCCATTAGTCCATCAATAACCGTCACAGTGCAAGTCAGGTAGTAGTCTTCCCCATCAATTGCACCAATAATTGGTGTTATGTTCACAGAGGCCCACACAGGGGGAACTGGGTGTTAGATCAAACGTGTAGATTAGTAGGTTTTCATGAAAACGTATCAAGTATGATGCATAATATTCATTGTAGTGGCTTGTAGCATGCAATGAGTAAATAATACTTTTTAAGGTACATTACCATGGCAACCCCTTTTCACACACTTATAGCGCTCAAAGGAGGCCACATGCAGGGATCACTGCTATACCAATGTACATTAAATCAGTGAAAGGTCAGTTTGGGTGAGGGGTTAAAATCCTTGGCTTCACTTCGGACTTTAATCACCCCTCACCCAAATTGACCTTTAAGTAATACATATTGGCAAGCATAACGAGACAGGAACCTATATATACTAAAGTGTCTGCCATTACCAACACAAACACTGGTGTGACTCACTTTCAGCATGAAGGATGACAGTCTTGCTTTGCACACCATATGGGCTTGTTACTTGGCACGTGTACTGGGCATCATTAACACTTGCAGTTACTGGCCTAAACTTTAGTTCATTAACAGATGTGTATGAAGTAACCAGAGTTGTAGAGGTGCTGTCTTCATCCAGGTACCACTTGATGTTCAGCACATCTAGATCACTGCTACATGTAACATCTGCGGTTTCACCCACTTCAAATGTTTCCTCATAGCCAATTATTTGGATTCCTGCAAAAATACAAACAGCACAAACAACGCAAGTAAACATCAGCTTTTGACATTACCGGTACTAGGGTTATAGGTATATATTTATGGAGTTTATGGAATGGGGTATGCGTTTTGCAGCTTGTAGTTATTCATATTCATTAATTATGAAGATCCTTGCAGCCTACACAAACAGTAAATTGCAAGTTTGCCTGACCTTTGACAGAAATCTCTTGGGAGCTCGCTCCAAGGATGTTGCTAACATGGCATTTATAAATTCCGACAATATTAGCAGGTTCATCATTAATGTGAAGTATGTTCAAATAGGTTGAGCCTGTTCTAGATGTAACCCTCTGCGTTGCCTGATACTGGCTTCCATCTATGCTGAGATTTGTGCCATCTTTGGCCCACGTTACTATGGTGGCAGGTGACCCAGTAGAGGTACACTCAACAGTGAAGAGGTTACTGGATGTAACGTGTCGGAGATGTGTAACGCGTGGTGGAGCTGCAAGAGATGTAAAGCATTGATATAGAAATATAAAAAATGCCCTGTTTCTCAAGTCAGTATAATAAATGATCTGAAAACGGGGCATTTTATTTGGAACACCATAGTAAGCACTGCCGTATACAGGAAGGTAAGTAACCAACGTAAGAATTAACGCTACATACACACAATCATGCATTTACTGATATTGTACATGTAATATGCTAACTTACAATTAAATGAGTGTATATAAATTCCAAAATTGATATCCAAAAGAAAGCCTCTAGCATCTGGTATCTTGCATGTGTATATGCCTTGGTTCCGTGACGTCAATCTTTCGTAACGGGTTTCATAGCAAGTAGACCGCCCGTACCAGCCACAAGAATAGGAACGCTGATAAGAATAGGGGCTAAGGATTTGAAGACCACCAGGGTTGTAGTGAGTGATGACAAATGCATCATTGCTAGTCCAAGTTATATCAGATCCCCTATTCCCTATAATGTTTCCAACACTGTTTGTAGTTGAATTGGACACACAGTAGAACTGAAGCGACTCTGAAGATGTGCGTGCAATAACCAAACTGTTGTTAGGGATCGCTCCAGTGTGGGTCCCTGTAAGAACATATATACCAGCACCTGCAAAGAGAGAGCGTAGGGCATAGAAGTGCCATATAAAGTGTGAAAACATCTGAGCAAAAATATTACGATAGCAGCCTTAATTCAGGCTACCTCTCCCAAGCACTAACTGCTTCAATATTTCTGTCGGCGAACTGCTAGATAATCTGTAAATCCATACAGAGTTTGTTCAAAAAAGCAGCCTAGCCTTGTATCCAACCATGTATTCCAACTTTTACTCTTCCTGACAGCGAGAAAAGCTGGGTAAGCTGGTTTAGCTGGGTATGAATCTACAAGCAATCAGTGAATATGCACATTGCCTTCATTACAGTTTCTGACTAGCCATGCACACAACCTCCTTTATAGTGTCTGCCTAGCCATGCAGTACCTGTGATATTCATGGGAATGGTAGTACTTCCACTGTTTCCTATAGAGTCTGTGACAGTACATGTATGCATCCCAGCATCAGTAGAGCGGAGAAAGTTTCGCATGACAGAAGAATGTGTGCCTGAGACAAAACAACCACTGCAAGTAGAGGTCCATTTGTATGAGACAGATCCACTTGCACCCGCTACTTCACAGTACAGAGTAACCGTAGTTCCTGCTCGGTAGTTATATGGTTGAATAGACTCATCAACAGGCGGGATGTAGTTGACTCTGATAGAGACGTTCAGTGCTACATATACAAAGCAAAATCACCAGTCTGGCATTATAAGCTACACATGTACACTCATGCATCCTATTGTTTAGAACACACTTACCTACTACTATGGTCAATGGCTGACTTGAGGTTTCATTACTTGCGACGATATATGCTGAAGTGGAAACTGGATTCACGCTAGCCTCACATACGTACAATCCTGAGTCGGATGACTCCAACGATCTTAGTGTTGCTACTAGCCTTTTCCTCAGTGCTGTAGTTACTGTTACTTCAGTGCTATTACCATCTGAGAACACGCCCTCTGGTCCAGTCCACATGCTTGAGATTTCAACTGGTGTATCAACGGCTTTATCAACGTCTGCATCACATGTTAGTTTAAGCAGTGAGGTGGTATAGATAGGGGTAATTTCAGGTGTCCTTGAGACAGTTATCGCCGGTATAGGAACTGCCATGGAGGAAAATTTAATCATAACGACTAAGTGGAAAATTTGTGCATATACACAAAACTCACTTTGTACAATAACATCTTCACTAGCGCTCTTCACTGATTGTAGAATATCCACTTTCGAAATGCAGGTATATTGGTCCCCATGAGATGTATGCAGAGGGTTGAAGTGCAAGTTCAAAGTGGTTATATTGCCAATTGTGAGCGGATCGTGGACACTCAGGGTGCTACTGCTAGAGACTGAAGTTCCTATGGAATCTACCCACTCAACCGTTCCCTGCACATCAGTCCTGACAACACAGGAGATTGAATAGGTATTGCCAGCCATCAGTGGCATTTCAGGTGCCTCAATGGTAACGATGTTCTCAAAATCTGTGAATTTAAAGTGAGGGTATAAAATACAAGAATCAAGACAGTAACAGCTTATAACCACTTTCTCGAACTCTCTACATTAAGGTTAGGCCCAAACAGAAGTGGAGAAATATTAAAAATTCATGACCGTGTACGGTTTTGACGCTCATAGCTCGACAACACGGCGGTGCAAAGCCACAAAAACTATGCAGGACTAGAGTATAGAAACTGGAGAGAGCCAGAAGCAAAAACTTTGTCGATGCGTGCAGTCTTTCCACCGTACAGGCGCTATATTCACTTACCAGCTCGAAGCGCATTCGCGGTAAATCCCTTCGAATCCAAGAGACAGATGTAGCTGAAGCCACGGCTATATCTGTAGGACTGTAGATTGCATGTCCAGACATCGAGAATGAAGACTTATTGCCCTCCGTTGGAGAGTAATGGCCGTAATTGTTGATTTTAAAAGTCGGCTCTGTACACTCTGGAAAAAGGCGATAAGTCTTCGTTCTCGCTGTCTGGACATGTAGACTCCGTAGAAGTTTAGCATATCTGCGAATCAGACGTAGAGGTTGCACGTGAGTCCTGGGATTTACCGCGACAGATTTTTCTGGCAACTCACTAACGCTTTCACTTAGTACATGAAAGTATTACTTATCATAATACAAAAAGTATTATATTATCTAAGGTTGCCATAGGTAACTGGCAAGAGACTTCCGGTTGGGCCTAACCTTAATGAAAATGGTGGGCCTAACCTTAATGAAAATGATGTGCTACTATTGAACAATACTTAGGGCACCAATGATTCATCAACGTTAAAAACCCCAGTCATCAGCCCCAACATAAACTTGAGATGCACATATGTAAACAAGTCACACTGGCCATTTCACAGAAAAATAAAGCTATTTCCCAACTATTGGGTTGGATATGACAGCGATCTGCATTGAGATTTTCTACCAACAATGTCGGGACAGGTTTGTGATACCATATAAGGCTCCCATGTTTTTCATGGTCACATGCAAAGGGCTGTAACAACAATTTACAACTATCATACTATGCAATCAGCAGAAGCTATTAAGCATCCAGTAGTAAAGACTAAATAACAGCAGGTATTGGACACATGACTCTGCATGATAAAGTGGATACCTTATATGGTGAAATTTCAAAGTGCTGCAGTAACAAATTATAATGTATACAAGTAGTTGTGCTCACTTCACTCGCACAACTACTTGTGTTTGTTGAACTCGCTCGCTGCGCTCGCTCTGAACAGATAGAGATTAAAGATGTGATTTGCATGTGATTCGATTGTTTGTATGGTACATTTAGCTAGTAGTGTTGCTGACAGATCCCGGCCTGAATCACGTGGAGGCAGTACTACAGAGACTACAATCAACGGTAAAACAATACAGGCACGCTAGGAGGTTCAATGTTAGCAAATGTGCACACCACATTCCAACCGGAGGCAGTGACTCAGAGGAGAGACTACAAAAGTGGAATCTATAGGTACACGAAGCTGTTACTTAAAATACAAGTCAAATGTTTAATATTGAGTACTACGAGTTTCATGATAAAAGCCATATCACTACTGCCAGAGTTATATGGTCAGCAGTGGATATGGGATGGATATTATGCATGCTGTTGCATCTATAGTCTGTCTTCAATATTGTACACATATGGCTTGCAATACTTTATAAGGGGATAAAGTTGTAAGTCATACTGGCTATCATAGTTTTTATAGTTAATGGATACTTGATAAAAAGGCAGCACATAGCTATGATAGGGAGCAGACACATGACTGATAATTTATTGAGACTTAACGCACATTACCATGGCAACCACTTTTTCCCACGCTTATAGCACTCAAAGGAGGCCACATACAGGGATTATTGCTATACCAATGTACATTAAATCAGTTAAGGTCAGTTTGGGTGAGGGGTTAAAATCCTCGGCTTCGCCTCGGACTATAAATTCCCCTCACCCAAACTGACCTTTAGCCATTACTTATCAAAGTACTAGGCCTGCTCCCAGAGCCATGCCTTTTTGGTTACACAAAGGACAGTCTGCTTTACATTCATGCAACCGAACAAGCAGGAGCGCGTGGGAACAAGGCTGTCAAGGTGCTGTAGTACTAGATGTCCATGCATGATAAGCAGTCACAAAGCAGCCACTGGTATTCATGCTGTGATATATCATACCTTTCACTTTTAGAGTAATAGTTTCATCATACACGGCACCATCCAATCCAGTGATTCTGCATGTAAACATTGCCCCATCCAGACCAGTCGACTCAAGTTCAAGGGGTAGGACTACTTCCTGTGTGGTTGAGGATTCTAGGGCATATTCAAAACCACCCAGAAGCCACTGAATTTTCTCATGATTTTTCAGGGTAGTGGTGCAAAAGATGTGCACAGTTAGGCCAACAATTAAGACTTCTTCATAGCCAGTAGTTTGCATAACTACATGGAATAAGATACAGGCAACCAGTAGCAATGTAAACACAAGTGGTACTTACAGGTTACCTAGTAAGCTATAATCAGACAATATTATGTGCAGCTGTACTATACAACATGTGCCAGAGAGAGAGATTAAACATATTCTTTATGAATAATTATGGGCGAACGAGGGAGGCAGTATGTGTTCATAGCCCTACTCAGCAATTTTTTACAGTACTGCTCACACACATTAGTGCAGTACGGTAATCGTAGACTCGGGTTATTAAGCGCACCTTTTTTATAAGCTCACAACTTTTTATAAGCGCATACTTCCTTCCCGATTTTTGCTACTCGCTATTAAGCGCATGCGCGTGGCCGATTAAACCTTGAACTTTGGGCTCTCAGCACGAGATTGAGATTGCGACGTGCTAAGTATTGCCGAGTGTTTCACTGGAGAGTCTCACGATGGCTACTGCTGCTGGTGCTTCTATCCTTCCCTCGAACGGATCGGGAAAGGCTAAGAGGAAAAGCTATGCAAGAGAGTTCAAGCTGACGTTGTCAACCACTATCATGACAACAATTTGTACCAGACGTCCAATTGTTGAACACGAAGACGATTTTGTACACGTGGTGCCCTCGAATGATGCTGTCGTGAATTAGGATCGCGTCTTCCCCCCTTGCCATGATAGCTAGCTAGCCATAAAACGAGTTGCGAAAAGTGGGCGGGTCTAATGGGCGGTGCTAGAGATCGCTATTTTATAAGCGCACACTTTTTGTTAAGCACATATTTCCTTGCCGCTCAGACTTATAAACGCATGCGCTTAATAACCCGAGTCTACGGTATATGGATGAGACACTCATACTCTTTATACATAATACATACTTTTTGCTGTGACGTTGACTGAATTGGATACTCCAAATGAATTGCTAACTTTACAAGAATACTCTCCAGAAAGTTGATCAACAGAATCTTCCATTTTCAAGACGTTTTTGTAAGTTGAAGTGGCTCTGTCGGTGATGGTCTGTGTCATCTTATGAACTGTTCCGTCGATAGTTATTTCAACCCCGTCCTTAGCCCACACGACATTTGTCGGAGGAGAACCAGTGGATATACATTCAAGGGCAAAGAGTCCATCAGAAGTATCCTGCCGAAGGCTGGTAACAGTAGGAGCAGCTGCAATGAGAAACAGTGCAAACTAACACCTTTCAGTATAAGCACTGACATAGACCGGAATTGTATATTTGATTGAGTTCAGCAAATAAACATGAAGTTTCAATGGATACATTTTGTGTGATTTCATTTGGTTACAGTTAGGCTACGTACTCCCACGTTACCCCACAAGGAATAAAGAACTCGCATGAAGAATAGCTGCAACTCTACATGCTATAGCTAGACACAAGTCACGCTGCCTTGACAAGGCTGTCTGTTGAAGCTTTGGTCTTCTGTCGTAAAGTTCCATCATGCAAGCAGCAAATGATTACATGTGTAGGCTTTTTACCAGCCGGAGCGCGCGAACGGCTGGTATTAAGATTGCTTTGCGTTTTCCGCGTCTGTTTGTTTGTTTGTCTGTACTGTGCGTCCGCACTTATCACGTGCGCAATGTATTACGTCATACGTTACTATGCAACTGCAGTGTATAGCAGCTTTTGGAGGTTTGCAGGCCAAGCTACAGCAAATGAAGGTAGTTTTGTGTTGCCTAGATGGCGAAAACGTGGTAGGTAGTAGAACGTACAAAGCAACGTTTTCCATTCCACATCCCACAACATGTACCAGTACTCTACATTTTTACGTGAGCCATGTTTACTGTGCAGCTGGCAGTAGAGTGTATTTTGCAGGTGGTCACATGAACTGTTACATCCTTTGAACTTTACTCAGATTACACAAAGGCTTTGAAAGGCAATGCTTACCCTGACATGGCTTATCCATCATTTCCCATATAAACCACAACAGACTGTACACACTACTGATTATTATCACTCTCAACCAGAGTCTGTAAGGTAGACATGTACCACAATCATGAAACATGGACAAGGTGTCTTCTTGATTGTACAACATTAATATTCAAACACTGGAGAAAATTGCTTGTATGCATAGAGAGAAATATGTTAATTAAGTGCAATTTTAAAAGAGATTTTGATATGGACGATATGAAAGCTTTAGCAATAGCTGTGGAAAATAGATAAATAGCCATGTGTTTTATTGATAAATTCATGCTGAACCAAAGTCACATGTTTCACTTATACAATCATTGACACTTCAATTATACACTAAAACATTTCCCAGCACTATCACATCTAAAGGTAAGGTACTAGCTAACTGCCCTCTTACAGGTAACGTAAAGATTACAACTAAAACAAAATTACCACATCCCAATTCCAGTAAAACCTGTCAGAAGCTCAAAGCTTATCAGCTACACAGGAAATCGGTAGTGTACTGAAAATTGTTACATTTCTTGTAAAAGCTATTCAGAACAAAAGGCACTCTGCACTTTACTCACTTCTTATCATCAATGATTATATGTATACTGTGGATACTGTGGCTTACTGCTGAATTCATTTCGAAAAATCCCCACATTCAAGTCAGCTCCTTCCTTCAGACGACAAGTATACACTCCTTGCTCAGACAGAGATGAAGACAAGGCTACAATTTCCATTACAGTAGAGTCTTCATAAGAAGTAGTGGTGACTTTGAAAGGGCCTTGACTACTGGTTACGTCGGCTCCGCTCACATCAATGAACTGGATGGTTGCATCATTGTCCGTTGCGCTGAACCAGCAGTAGAAGTGAATGGTGCCGTTCGCAACAATGATTCCATTGTCAGGCAGTGCAGTTTGTACGGTTTCATCAAAAATTCCTGAACCTACATATAAATTAAAAATTATAGGTAGCGGCACGGCAACTTCAAAAGTTGTATTTTGCTTAGGTGTTTACAAAGTAATAATTCATAGTTGGTTGTCTCCAAAGTGGTGTGTGTCTACTTTGAAAGCCAATGCAATTGTGTCATGCATCCACCTTGCATTGACAACTATAGTATTATTTGAAGCACAGGCCATCCATATGGGCCTACATAGATAAAAAAAAATCTTTATTTCAGGTGCTAATTTTTAATGCAGATATATAGAATGCAAGTTCCTACCATTTTACTATCCTATAAGATATTTCCACACACCAAAAACAAGGACTCACCAACAACATTCATTTCAACACTAGCAGACGCAGTTCTGTTGCAGTCTTGGTCAATAGTGTCTATAACAGTGCAGGTATGACTGCCGGAGTCAGCTGGCTTTAAAATCAGTGCCCTTACAGACGGAGTGTTGTTTCCTTGTGCAAAACAGCCGTCAAGACAAGAGGAAGACCAGCTGTAGGAAACCTGTCCTAGCGATCCGTGTACAACACAAGTGAGTACTAGAGAACTGGCCACTCGGTAATTGGGAGGATCGAGAAGGAAATCTGAAGGCCGGGAATAGTTGACATGAATCTCAGCTGTCAGACTTGAATCTTCTTCAGCAATTTCAGCTGTAGACGATAAAAGAAATTCACTTGTATCATTTGATGGATTAGTGCTAAATCTGTTGCTAAACGTAACAGTGTATTTGCTACTGTAACAGTATACAGTGAAAACCTTTTATTCTGCACCTCATGAATTTTATGATCATGAGGACACCTCTATCTAAATTCAGGACCCTTCGAAAGCCCAAATTATACTTTCTTCCTACAAATTAATGACTAAAATGAGGACACCCATCTGAACAGAACCTTCACTTTGTCCCGAAGGTGGCCAGAATTATAGAATAGAGGAGCTCCACTGTATACCTAGAACCTCTTTACCAATCCATAATATAGTTACTGCTCCATACATACCTAACCCAAAAAAATACTAATAACAAAAATACGTACACTTACTTGGCTTTGCTTGAATCGGTCCAAGCTGCGCTACCCACACTAGTAGGCCAAGAACAAGGACATACATCCTGTAATTGGCCAGCAATTCCCTGTACTGAGTTTCAATATATATATGCAGCTGCGGAATAGTCTGCATGCACAGTAGTCTGAAGAAAAACAGTCTAGTGGCAGCATTTATATATAAATTGCCCCACAGAATGAGATGAATATCATTTGCAAGCATTACAGCCTATAATTTACTGAAAGTAGGGCTTCTCAATGTTACTGATAATGCAATTTCGCAATGTTACTGATAATGCAATTTCTTGGCAATTGCCACTAGAGCAACTACAACACTACTAGTGGGAATTCTCACATTCTGCAGTGCACCAGTTAAAAACTACATGTATTCCCAAGTGAAGAGTTAGGAATCTTGATCCGCCCATCTAACACCATAATATTATCTTCGGTCTACCTTAATAAACAATAATCTCTATCCAGCTAGAAACAGTAATAGCTAGCTATATACCAAGGTGCAGTCAGTGGGAATGAGCGAGTATTGCGACCAAGTGCCAGAATACGTTGAGTGAATGACTTCAGGCAGCGCACAAACAGCCTCTTCATTATGTTTGGTAGCTAGAGCCTACCTTTTATGGTATTATGCTAGTGCATTTCCTGTGAGATTATTGCAGGATATGACATCACAAAGTCTATACCAGACTATAATACTACCTAGAGGATTAATGCTGACCATGATGTGCGAGATTTAGAGAGACACAGGTCTATAGCTAAGGGTAGGGTGCTATAGAGCTGGTACGTAGGTTCTGGCATGAGCCAAGAAAAGAAGGGGGAGCAGGGGGGTGGGGGGTTAGGGTTGGGGGGGGGGGGGGGGGGGGGGAGGTGAATGGCTTTCCGTAGCACCAAATAGAAATGTATTCTGAAAATGGCATGGCATTTTGGAGATCAGGCCCTTTTTTCTGCCAGCAATACTATTCATGGTGGTTCAGAATGCTATGTATTGTATGTCTGGTGTTTTTTTTTTATTTCTTTAATGTACATTACCATCGCAACCACTTTTTTCCACGCTTATAGCACTCAAAGGAGGTCACATACAGGGATCATTGCTATACCAATGTACATTAAATCAGTTCAAGGTCAGTTTGGGTGAGGGATTAAAATCCTTGACTTCGCCTCAGACTTTAAATTCCCCTCACCCAAACTGACCTTTAACTATTACTTATTTGATGCTGTGGTCAGTGTGGTGTAGTGGTCTGTTATCTACCATGGGAAATGTTATCGTTGGTGGAAGCCAAGGAAGCACCAAGGGTGAGGTCATACACCACACTATGCAGTAATCTGCCCTGTACCTATACCATGCCTAAGACATTCCAACAGGTTTTGGCAGATCTGTAAGAAGCATCCACTAGCTAGAGCCAGTGCTGGCATGATACAAACCAGTCAAATCAGACTTTTAGCACAGGAAATGCTAGCCACAACCGGGGAAACACCTGCAGAAACTGTAAAAAGACTGAACGCTAGCTACATATAGGAGCCATATGTATCCAATACCAAATTACATAGCTACTTATCGTCCACTATATACTCATACATGTACACACTCTAGCTTTTGTTCCCAGTATCGAATCCATTTTTTTGGTCATGTGTAGTATGTGAAAAAGCTGGGAGTGAAACTGGGTCCTGGGAATGAGGCTATATACACAGACTCCAGGTATTGAATAAATGTGCACTGGTTAAACCTGCTATAAACGATTCTAGGATTTGCTTGTCTTTCCAGGGCTGATAAACTAATAGCATTATGATAGCACAGCACTATCAGAAGAATCGCTAATAGGTTACTTGTTGGAACTTGTTTGCCATTAGTGTCCTGTTGTACTGCAATAACAACTATAAGAAAAGTACTCCATACACTTTACTACTCAACACATCAAAGAAAATGTTCTCTCTTTGAAAAGTTATACCTCTAATAGGGCATTCCTTTGATGACTGAATACAGTTTCTGCCTACACTACATAGCCTCCATCCTACAGGAGCAGCAAACCAAGTGTTATCATTCCCTTAGTGTGGTGATAACATTCCCTTCATGTGGTAAAGATCTGGGCGTTAGGCTAAAGTCAAATTTTAACAGATTTTCTACAAAAGCATTTCCAATACATGACTAGCTATTTACCAAAGCAGCAATTACATCAACGAAATTAGTCACTCAACATTTCACATACTGTATACAGAAATGAAGAGTCGTAAGGTCAAAGTTCAGAGCTGTCGATCACCTCTGCCGCACTTCCCTTGGGAGGTGTGGGACTGTGTCTCTCTTTGGGAGGTGTGGGACTTCGGCTTCGTGCCTGAGTGTAGAGTGCTTCATTGGCGAGATACATCTCACGCTTGATTTGATTCTGAACGGTCTCTGGTACATCTGGCACTAGCCAGTTTAAGAACATGGACACGGCACGAACGAAAACCTGAAGGTGTACGTACAAAGAGTCTGACATGAATGTAAATATGCAGGATAAAAACAAATGAAAAACAGTAGTACTACACGTGCAACCTTTGTGAGCGTGTACAGTTTTCATTGAGTGTACGTACGCTGACCCAGGCTAGACCTAGCTATCCCATTGAAAGTGACTGTGGTGTTCTTCAGTACTTGAAACACGTCACTAGGGACACGCACATTATTCGGGAATTTCTTTAGGAATAATAGGTGTATACATAAAAGGGAGAATAATAGGTGATTGTTTTGATAAAACCTGTCTGTAAGGCCTTCCCTGGGTCAGAGGACTCAGTAATTAGTCTGAAGTAAAGTGGTGGGCTGGGGGTAGAATATAAGTGGCTGTGAATTCCATCAATAATTCCAGAGCCAAGTGTAGTGAAGCAGAGAAATCCACTATATGACTTGGACAAGGTAGAAACACATCCTAAATTCAGTCTGCTACATATGGCTCGTAATAAAGGAAAAGAATAATAGGGTAAAAATAAGAATAATAGGAAGGAATAATAGGGCAAGATAAAAGAATTGGGGAATAGAATAATGGGAAAATTAAAAAGAATAATGTGCCTGTCCCTACACGTCACTCATGCTTGGCTCATCTGCAGCTCCTTGACAACCAGCATGTGATTGAACTTCATGCACAATGTAACAGCTACAGAACTATTCACTCACAGAATTTGCCGGGTATTCCACCCCCTTTTATAGAAAACGGTTCATGAAGAATACAATGACATTGTGTTGAATACTAATAAAATTATCGATGCAGGGTACTTTAATTATTGTTGTGAATGTAATACATGCGTTAGCTAAATACCTCAAATAAGAGGACAAAGGCTAATCTTGCTGCCCATATCTGCCAGAACACCAGCGGGCGAGATCCATCCACATTCACATGTCCTCGGAACCTGAACAAAAGCACACAAATACAAATAGTAACTGTTTATTAATAATTTGTGCTATGTATAAACACTCATTAATGATAAGTCATTCAAGTACTTGAAAATACGAGTTTAATTGATTCCTATAGCACTTACTGTATATGAAAGAGAAAAGAAAAAGAATCTCAGAGAGTTATTTAGTCCTTATGAACACTACATACAACAATGAATTGATGCTTGGGTCAGTAAATTAAGGTTTTTGATTGATGAACAACGTACCTTAATTGGGCCAGACTACACATACCTACGTATAATATAGCATGCCCTCCCACAATATATACCAGGCTGTACATACATATCATGTTTGGTATGCACACGTAAGTAATGAACATCAGACATAGTCCCATAATTAGTTAATAACAAACACTTCTGTTACAGTAATTTATCCAAACCTCAGTGAAGGGTGGGACTCAAATGAGCTGAATAAATACTATGTAGTATGAGCACTGCATTTAATGGAAGTTTAGAGATTATTGCATTTCGAATGCAGTGATGTGATCATGCAACCGAGTAATGTTCATCTTCACCCTATATTGCCAGCTATAAACAAGTGGATGGGTTATGTTTATGTAACAGTGTACTTACTGACAAGTGGCACTCAAGTTGGCACAAGGTCCTGTAGGTTTCCTGGGTGACCAGTCCGCTTTGGCATCAAAGACGAGTTGTTTAAACTCTCCGGTGACAGTACCATTGTCTGAGCAGCCACCACCCCCATAAAAACAGGCATACTGTGCATCTGTGAAACCGAACTTGTCCCTGCCAGTTAGCGGATCAGAGTAGGTGCTGAAAAAAGCAGCAGAAGTGCTTATATTGTAGGTTACAGCATCATACAAGCATTCAAAGTCGATGAATGGTAGGTAGAGAATCGATTCCTCATTTTCGTTGGTTATTATATTGCCCCTGTCATCATACATCACAAGTGCATGTGCAGAGTAAGCAGGAAAGGCTTGCCCATCAAGAAGAGCACTGAGAGGAAAGGGGCTCACAGACCATTGAATATAGCCAGAGAGATCATGGGTCCTTGTGGCATTTCCAAATGCTGTGTTTTCGATGCTGCTTTTGTACTGATCACTATACCCACCATGAATGTATACATTAAAGGGGATAAACTGTGCGGTGACTGCAATTAAAAGTCCGTTTGTCAGCACAGCAATTGAAGAGACAACTGTCAAAACCAAAAACCAGGCACCTGAGTGTGGAAAACATCGTCTTTATTAAAAATAATGAAATTTAAGTATGTAAACGTTTACACAAATATAAGAGTCTGACATAGGACAGCTAATGTTCATTGCACTATACTTCTTCATATAATTGCTTTTAAAGTCAGTAGAGCTTACTTTATTGCTCAATAGTTTAATCATAAGTATACAGAAAGCCCTACAATTAAAAAGAATACATCCCTTACCAATATCCTGCACTCGGACTGCAACAGGACGCCGAAAGATTGTCACATATTTTCGAGCATCGAGCCTGATCTCGATGATGTTATTGAAAAGGGCAAATAGTGGTGCCAGAGGAAGTGCAGCCACAAAGACTGTCACGAAACCATATTGGATAACTAGAGGAGAAAGGAAATCGTTCATTTGTGAGGCCAGAAAACACACAGACTGATGCCAAGAAGTAGTGGTTGTATTAACCTTTATACATGAGGTAGTCCCGGGGAGAAAACAAGTATCATTTTGCTGGATTTTCAATTGTATCACTGTGCCACTTTTTCTAAACCTCTGTTAAAGTTGGGACTGTATACATACAAACTATCGATGCAACTATGCGTCACATATGGGTCCCACCCTTAACGAAAGTTCAGCAATATCGCGTTTCAAATGCAGTGAATGATGCAATAGAGCCCTTTACCTTTATGATGTAATGGGAGGGACAAAATACATGAAAACTTGCACGTTTCATGTAAATTTTAAACATGAAAACACAAAAACATGCATGTTTCCATGTAGCTAATGTTTCATTTAGTGCCCACTTCCACCCCCCCCCCCCTTACATTATAATGGTGAAGGGTCTATTAAAACACACAATAGAATAGGTTTTCATTTTCTAACCGGGACTGCCACACATAATCAGCTGCTACATACGTACCTAGCTCAAGGAACTCATTGACGAATGCTAGATTGGGGAGTGGACATAGATCTTCATCCGTGCATCCCTCTTTAGAGGGCTTCTTCTCCTTCATGTGTTTGAAGAAATGCTTGGTGGACCTACATGTACCGATGCATATAGAACGGTGGTGGAGTGGTCAAAAATCTCGTTAGATCATGTATATATGAGCATGCACCTGCACTGGTAGGCTTGAGATAATTATGCTCCAAATCTTTGCAATTATTCTATTCTCCAATTCTTTGATTTTATTGCTATTATTCTCCCAGTTTTTTGCTTCTATTCTCATATTATTCTCAAGTTATACCTGTTGCTACACTGTAACATAAGTGAGCATTCTAGTAGACATCAACATGTCGACACTATTCACCAGCCACTGGGTCAGACATGATTGATACTGTCATAGAGTGCTAGCTAGGCACTCAACCAAAGAAATAACTCACTCTATTTGAGCACCCAGTCCTCATGCATTGCTGGCCGGAGGGCAGGGGCGTCCCACTCATTCGGGCACGGACCACCAAAAGAGACATTGAGGCTTGCTACTATTCTAGAATTATGCTTTATGCTAATATCTTGCTATTATTCTAAAAATTATTCCAGCATAATTATCTCAAGCCTAACCTGCAGGTCTAAAGGACTATGGATTTTCTTGCAGTAACAGATACTAGGCTGGTGTCTAGGTTGTGTATGGTGACTTCATCTATCATGAGTAGGATTGAGGATTGCGATGAAGTTAAGATGACAGGATAGTTACTTGCTTTAGTAGCTCATTTCTACTAGGCACTTAAACTGTCACTCATTGCATGTGTAAGTCACACAGTTTACACCATACATGCATTTATGCACCAGTTATATATCTCACGTAATCAAGTGTAAAAGTTTTAATGACTGTTACACAGTGTGCATTATATTTTGAAAACTGATCTGACAATGCCAGATCAACCCAGGTTATGGTCGGACATGGTCTGACATTTAATCAAGAGTTTATTACAGAGCAATTTCAAATTTGCCAGTGCAACTGTTATATAAATAACTCATGGCATGAAATTTTGGCTATAAGATAGAAGAGTACGAGCATTAGGTGAGTAGCTTGTGATCGGCAAGTTGGGCAGTAGAGCCTGTGAACGAGGCTAGGTAGCATGGTCAATGATGTTCTCGTTTTCTGGTTGCTGGAGCCAGTTGTCCATGCCCTGGAGAAGTTCCTCATTCCAACAGCACAACTCTCGTGCTTCCTACAAGCCTCACACCACAACACAGCCATGAGCCCCCCCGCAGTGTCGACATCACAGCGCAGCCACGAGAGCGTCTGATGCCCTATTTAATGTGCCTGGGTACGAGGCTACTGATGCTCACATTTGAACTGCGTCTTGAACGTGGCGACGGTGACTTGCCTCTTGGCCTTCTTCGAACTACTTGAAGCGCCAGGCAGGGTGCAAGCGCTACTTACTGTTCTCTTACGGCTAGCAAAGACTACGACCGAGGTGCTAAAACTTGCACTGTACTGCCACGTGTTTCTAGTGGGTGTGGCGCTTGGCGTGAGCATGCACATGCGTACGCGTTACATACGTGCGTGCGCTACGTACAGCGCGTTCTATAAAAACGACCGGCCAAAATGTCAGCTCAGGAGAACGAGCAGACGGCCATAGTCGTCCTTTGCGCGGAATATGGCCGATGGGTGACCGTTATAATGCACATTGCTGTAGTAGTTTCTCAATTCCATGTGGAGCTTTAAATTCACAGAAAACATAAAGACCTTTTTTTAACTTTCCTAAATAATTATGAAATATACAAGTATGTACATGTACATTCACAGAATAAACTGACTTCATCAAGTTGAAAGGCTAGCTCTTATGTACCGCAAACCTTGAAACTTTTACACGTACATATTCTGCATTTGGTTGACTTCAGTATGTAGTGTAGTCACTGCCTGATTCACTGTTTGTCTGTCTGAGTCTGACAATGATTGGATGCACTTTATAGAGCCATAAACTTTGAATTTCTTAAGCAGCAGTGATAATATGCAGGACGAAGGCTGACTGGAAAAGGACTGAAAATTGTCAGCTAAGTGACTCAGTCTGAGAGTCTGCATGTATACTCTCACTGTGAAAAAATAGGCAGGCAGGCCTGATAAAGCTGTGAAGTCTTAGCAGCGAAAGCATTCGATTCAGTTTTTCATTTCTGTTTTCTATTTCACTTGCTGGTTTTATACATTGATCGATCTGCTCAATACTGCTTTAATATAGCAATAGTTTGTAGTACATGAACAGGTCAGGTCATGGTCTTATACTAAGTAGAAAGTATCACACACAAAAGTAGAACAACATTGATATACTTACGGTACACTCAACTCCTGAATGTTGTTTACAAGTTCCTTGCCAACTATGATAATGCCCAATTGGATCGTTAGCTCCAAGAGGCAGCCATAGGTGGGGCACTCAAGCATCCGCAGGTCTCCATACCGACTGTATCCTCCAGGATAGCCAATGAACCTGAATAAATGTGCCTAGTTAATAGCGGTTTATTAAACAGTAGCCAAATCCACACATAATGCACAAAAATCAGTTGAAGGGTAACTTGGAGTATCATACAAGTAGTTACAACTGAGGTAATACACTATACTTTTGCGATATCCTCTAGATTAGTAGCCACCCTCAAATTATAGCTGCACCTCCAGAAGCTAAGCTATCAAGCTCTGATAGTAAAATGGGTTCTCAGTAGTTTCCCTGAAATTGGAGATGGTAAAGTAGCCTGCACTTGTGTAAGCAGTTATTGCTGTAGTACAAACGACCAGCCACTGTGCTTTATTCAAATTTCATGTGGCTACAGGAGAGGCCTTACTTTCTAAAATATATTTCAGTCGCAAGTACAAAGTGCACAATGAATTTCCAATCAAGATTTAGGATATTAGCACTTACTGTCCCTTGATAAAGGCAATGTAGAAGAGAGAAGCATAGTAGTTGACACTCTGGAAGATGTATGTCTTGGTGATCAGGCTATCAGTATAGGAACTTTGAGTGCGATGAAGCTCTGTGTTGTACATAAAAGGAATAAGGCAATGCAAAATTAAAGGTAAGAGAAATGTATGCTTACTTCCTAAGTCCACTAACTCTCTCCATCCCTTTACAGGGGTTTGTAGGTTGGTTGTGCAGTGCATCAATGTACATTACCATGGCAACCACTTTTTCCCACGCTTATAGCACTCAAAGGAGGTCACATACAGGGATCATTGCTATACCAATGTACATTAAATCAGTTAAAGGTCAGTTTGGGTGAGGGGTTAAAATCCTCGGCTTCGCCTCGGACTTTAAATTCCCCTCACCCAAACTGACCTTTAACTATTACATATAGGCAAGTGGGAGTTGACAGTAGTAATTGTGTTATTTGTTAGTCTTTGATTCTGACAGCCTAACCTAATTAAGTACTTGAGAGCCACTGCTTATTTGCCCTCTCCTGTTGACAACCAACTAGCTTGCAAACCTCTGTATGGACCTTACACTTACCCCAGTCATTGAGTATTCTTGCAAGGTATGCGTAAACTTTGTTCAGGACTTCGATGAAAACCAGTTGAAGGACAGCTGCAGTGATAGAAACGATGATGTCTACAATGCTGAGCCTGTTTTCAACGCCAGAGAGAAGATGGTAGAGAAAGCCACTGAAGACAAGACGATAGACGGTCACAGCAAAAATGACAGCAATGACAATGGTAGCCTGTGTAGCAAAAGAACAGGAGTATTCAATTAATTTTTCTTAATTAACTACCTCCAATGAATTCTTCAACCAAAATATAGCAAATTATACGGTATGCAGCATGAAACAGCTTAGCATAGTCTACAGTTGCAGTTATCTTACGTACCTGGCTAAGCTAAGCCTCGGGTGTTTTACTTGAATGAAATGATCCCAGCTAGCTGCTTTATATATGAAATATCAGGCTTGTTATTATAACTACTGTAGACACTCAAAATTGATGTCCCTTCTTATTAATTTTCATATTTAACTCATTGCACACGACAATAATTTCACACGTGAGGTTAGCCTATGCGTCATTATTGTCAATGAAAGCATACTAAGCATATCTGGGTAGCATTTCACTATATTTTCGCTAACCAAGTCAAGAAAGCAGTGGATTCCGTGTGTTTTTCTTCAAAGACCATCAGCCACGGCTATTTAACTCCCCGTAGACTAATTATAATACACACGCCTATGTATAGGCGTGCCACAAGCAATGAGTTAAAGGGAAAAATCAAGGCAACTTGCTTAACACCAGACTAGAGAGCCTGGGAATGAGACTACACTGGCCTGGGAATGAGACTACACTGGCCTGGGAATGAGACTACACTGGCCTGGGAATGAGACTAAACTGGCCTGGGAATGAGACTACACTGGCCTGGGAATGAGACTACACTGGCCTGGGAATGAGACTACACTGGCCTGGGAATGAGACTACACTGCCCAAAATCAACAACTTGCCATAGAGATTAGGACGGATAATGAGAAGACCACTTTAGGGTAGTACCAGTAGGCTGGTTGGATGAACTCCTTTTTCTTCAGAACCTTATTAATGACAAAAAACTTCCCACGGTCCTTTGGTTTAGTTTTCTTAATGTGTTGCTTGATGGTGTGAACAAACTCAGGTCGGGCACGCTCCTAAATAACAAGAGTGAAGAGATTCACTAGTTGTAGAGGCTCAAAAATGCATGCGCTGTATAAATATAGTAACTATTGCTACAACTACGCACGTCATAATTAAGAACCCTGCCCTTAATGGAAGTTCAGAGATACAGCAATTTAAATACAGTGACACGATTGAAATGCACATAGGAGCAATATTTGATGGGACTAACACATGTGACTTTCAGAAACACCTACTACTAAAATTTGAAAACCTGGCAGGCAATTCACATGTGTGGTGATATTCCAAAAATGGTGGAGGTATGTACATACTAGGAATACGCACGTGAATTATGCCTCGCGGGCTTAATTTGCATATGGTGGCAGTTATTTGTGCTAGTGAACTGTGTGGTGCATGGTAGGTGACTTGAGGTTTGTCTATGCGTAGATTGAACACGTGCCTTGCCCCCTGAAGCCCAGGGACCGCGAGGGTAGTCGCTAGCCAGAGACCCAATTTTGAACACGTGCCTGCCCCCTGAGGCCCGGGGGCCGGGGAAGGTGGTCGCAAGTCTCGCGAACCAGCCCCTCGCATGAGACGTTCGTGCAAGGGGATGGCTCGCGAGACTAACTAGTCATGACAAACAACTACTGGAGAAGCTATGCATATCAGAGCAACTGGCCAGATCACTTTGTTAGCAGCATATTTTCAATGGCTAACCACAGCTGCTAACAAAAGAGCAGAGAGCCGCAAAGCATGCTAGCTTGAAATACCGTTGGCATCTTGCGATCATGTCGTCGGTCTCCAGCGCTCATATCTCAGCTTACAGTAAGGCTACACAATTTCTACAAACCTGGGAGCTGTAGTAAGCCTCCCTTGATAAAACTACACGACAAATTCGTCCAGACCTCTGACTCTTCGTCTGCCACGACTTCGAAGACGGCACCCAAAAAACTGCCAGAGACGCCATTTTGAACGCGTGCCTTGCCCCCGGGGGCGGGTGGAACAAACTATATATATATATATAAACGCTAGCTGAGATAGTTGAGCCCATAGCATGCGATTATTGGCCTTGCTACGCTCGGCAATTACTGGCAGAAAAATCCATGTTTTAGGAAGAGGGGAGCTGCATATTTCTAGTGTGTTTTTAAACGCTTACACTATGTCATTCATCAATTTATTACACATCCTTCAAACATTAATGGGTTTTAGCTAGCTATGGCACTCCAATCTGCTCTAAGAGTGAAGTTCACTAGTTGTACTAAAAAATTAAACAGATTTAGGAATGGAAGTGCCAAAAAGAATGCAAACAAGGAAGCATAAACACACCATACACGGCACCATCCCACTATATTTTTGTAGAAACCCCTGAAAATGAAGGTTAGGTGCCATAAAAGCTAACGTTGTTTTTATTTTGAGAGGCATTGATATTAAATTATTTTATATTGAATGTCTGCACCATCCCTACATAGAGAGCCTACAAATAAGACATGGCTTAAGCAGGGTAGAAGGGCTACTTGAGTGGGGTTCCCCAAAGCTTTCTACTGTTGCTTACCACGTGATTCTCAGTACTCAAATAGTTTCTATTGTATGACTTAATTGTAATAACAATACCGCCATTTATCAGCTGTGTGCATCTATAAGGCTTCTTCACTTCATGTGAGTTCAGATGTATGATGTATTCATTACCTCCGTGGATTCATACTTCAGCAAGTCCCAGTCATACTGCAGGCGAAATTGACGCCGCTTCCAAAACTCCAAAAACAGTACAGCTGCAAAGACATGTTATGGAATTAGGCTAAAAAATATGTGACAGTACTGGGTACAAGTCAAATAGCATTCTGTCACGTTTTTTGATCGCAACTCTGTGTTTGAAACACAATATCTTTGAACTTCCATCAAAGGTTGGGCTCAAATTACGCTATGTAAATGCATCAATAGTCATATTTAAGCTCTTCTTAATGGAAGATCAATATTTCAAATGCAGAGACGCAATCGAAATATGCAACAAAAAATATTTGATTTCTACACGGGACTGTCACATATGTTTACATTAAGAACATATGCAAGGGGATGTACAACAGATGGTAGTTAATAGGTGTTGGTTCAAGAATTTTCATGTATACTAAAGGTTGACTCATCATATAAAGTACTGTACAGAATGCTCTACCTTGTTGTTGTTGTACAACTTCATTTTCAATACTACAGGCCATAAAATATGATGTTTAGCCCACTCACCCCAGAAGGCCATGAATATGGCAAAGAACACTGTTGCTCCATTGTCAAAGAGAAGCATCACCTGCAAACACACACAAAAGATCCCATTACTGACACCTGTCATGCTGTGTCAGCAAAAAGAACTATATAAGCTGAACATAGGCATGGGGATGTGTAATTCCGCGATCAGATACCGCAGCTACTAATTATTTCATCGTGCAATTTTCTGCGGCCACTACTTGAGGGCGGCCACTAGTCAAGGGCAGCGTTTTTTCGACTGAGCAGTTTGCTGGCTACATAGCGATGCACAACAGCAGTTCCAATCTGATTGGTTTAATCACCGTTCACTGTTTATTAAAGCCATCACATTACAATGCCAGCTATTCATTTGGTAGAAGATATCAAAAATATCAGATTTACGGGCAGCCTCTAATCCCTTTGCAGACCTCAAAAAAGACAAAGGTGAAGTCCAATAACTGTTAAGTAGAAAAGTCAAGTACTACTCTACTCTTACTCTATTATGATATCTTGTGGTCCTTGAATTTTGCCGCGGCTACTAATCGAGGGCAGTCACTATTTCATTCAGTACTTCTGGAGTTGCAGCTATAATTCGAGGGTGGCTATTAATCGAGGGTGGTATCTATTCGCAAAAATACGGTACTTACTCTGGCAGCGGAACAAATATCTGTGAGCCACCAGAAATCACAGAGTTCATCACACAGAGGGCACATGTAGTAGTCAGTCCGGTTTACCTCCCTGCAAATATCAGCACTGCAATGGAAAATAGATACGTAGTGTACAAATGATGCACATAGATCTATATGTGTACGATATGTAGGGTAGGCACTATATTAGTCTCAGACTAGCTAGAGGATGGTTAACTGTAGCTCGTTCCCAGATCTCTGCCCAGGTTTTGTTGATGGCAGAATGAAAAGTGGGGAATATTTTATCACGAGGGTGATACCGGGAGAAGGTAGGGAGAATGCATGTGAGCGAACATGGTTACAGTTCTCAGACATTGAGGGAGGATAGAGAATCTACCAGATCTGACGCTACTACAGGCTCTACAGTCAGTTACACCATCATGGTAGACGATGCTACCTTCTCCGCCAAACCAGATGAGCTCCAAATCACTGTGGCAGCCAATTCCCGTGTTCCGCAGCACTGCTGTAGACCAGGACTACACTGAAGACTCCGCAGCTACCATTCAGTCAGCGGTAAGGCTGGTAGCTTCATACTATACCTCTCGTAGCTAATCTTCAGAACCTGTATGTACCTAGACTAAGTGACTTAGGTAAAATATAGCCGTCTTTCAGATGCCTACGCATAATTATGTAAGTGGATCATATGAGAAAGGTATTGTAACAGGCTCTCCCTCGTTTTAGGGAGACCCTAGGGATGAGGCTGCATGAGCTTGATGTAGCCACTATTTTACTCAACAATCACGTGTCTTGCATACATATATTCAACATATTAGTAGATGAAAGTGGTCTGACTAAAGACTGTTTTCTACCTATTGTCACACTACTCTAGCAATGACAAGTCACAATTCACACAGTTGTGTGCATAGCAATGGTACACATAGGTAAATGCAAGTGATAGCTGGGATTCTGGTGACAGCAACTTACGCCACAGCATTGTTGCCGAGGGCCAGAGTTGAAAGGCCGTAGAAGAAGACGATGAGTCCGACAATGGACGCTGGAATCAGCCAGGTAGTGTAGAATCCAACCCAGGCAAAATACATTCCCACGTATTCTCCAAAGTACCTCCTGTGAATGTATAAACATACAAATAAATAGTATGTATTTACACTGTTGCTGGATACTAGGTGTGTCATCTCATATGTTGTTGAGGAACATGTTCATGCTCACGCCAAGCGCCACGCCCACTAGAAACACGTGGCAGTACAGTGCACCTCGGTCGTGGTCGTTGCTAGCCGTAAGAGAACAGTATGTAGCGCTTGCACTCTGCCTATAGTAGTTCAAAGAAGGCCAAGAGGCAAGTCACCAAAAGGTTACGGTTCCTTTTGTCACCTACTGCAAAGAAAACTGAGATGGTTCCTTCAACACACACAATCATAATTGCGGGAAAAACAAGTGGTCTTTCCTTTGTTCGCAACAAAGGAGACTACACATTTGGGATTATGTTTTTTGTGATGGCTTCCCTCAAACTATGTCAATACATGTACATATACAAGCTATAGCTTTCTGGCTCTACCTTTATATCTCTGCAAAATTGGGGTATGAGATGACCCTTGAATTGCAATTGAGATAACCAAGCATGGGTTTTTGCAGTGTATCACCTTTCAGTGAAACGAATGGCCATTATACATACATCTACACACCGCAAGTATCAGGCAAGTACTTATATAAATCAGGGAGATTTTAAAATCTATATGCTTATTTTGTTGCACTACAAACTGTTTTTAGCCACACACCTGACATTATCCAGTGGCTGAGCCTTGTACCAGTTCTTCCATTGGGCCCAGCGGTAGTAGAGCAACTGACGGTCAGTCTCAATCCTCTCTCCTTCCTTAACCTTATAGGGCCCCTGTATACAGCAAATGTACAGTTCATCAAAATTGAAAAAAAGGCTGAATCAAATGCTAAGTGACAAGTCTGACATTTCATGTCTAAAAAACTAGCCGGATGCCTTTCCCATATAATACACACAACTCAACTTTAAGCTACTGGGGTATTAACGCGGTACAGCGAAAGTAATGACTCAGCAGTTTTGTCATGTGCCTACAGGTAGTAGCTATATCTGCCACAAAACCAGGATCTTTACGGCTACCTACCACGTTTTCGCCATCTAGGCAACACAAAACTACCTTCATTTGCTGTAGCTTGGCCTGCAAACCTCTAAAAGTAATGTATGACGTAATATATTGCGCACGTGATAAGTGCGGACGCACAAACAGACAAACAAACAGCAATCTAAGGACCAGCCGTTCGCGCGCTGCGTGCGCTCCGGCTGGTAACAAGATATAAACTGCTGTATCTGAAAGCTGCTCATTCTTGAAAGAACGAATGCTCTTGGGTATTCAAGGAGAATGCTAATGGAATAGTGGTGCAGCCCTTCTGTAAGTAACAAAGTGCCATGTCTCTAATGATAGGCCACACCCTGAAAGTGCACAAACACTCCCCTCAGTTTCCTGCCCTGCTCATTTTGACTCCTGTAGTGATGCTTTGTTATTTCCTGATGATCAGTTGATAGGTATACATTCCTCTGTTCTTAATCAACATGGATTCATGGAGAAATAGACAGATTCCATGTTATTGTTTGTATAGTTGATTGGCTAGCCAGCTATACACCCTGAAAGTGCACAAATACTCCCCTTAGTATCCTGCCCTGCTCATTTTGACTCTCTTAGTGACGCTTTGATGTTTTCTAATGATCAGTTGGTAGGCATACATTCCTCCGCTCTTGACTCGCTTTAATCATCATGGAATTATGGAATCTGACTAGCAATAGTTAGATTCCATGTTATTGTTTGCATGGCTTACCAGCTGTACACTTCTGTTCGCTTCTAGCTACTCACCTCATGCAGAGGGTAGGCTGCTGTGAATGTGTGATCATGTAGTAGATGGTGCAGACCAATTGCATCATGGCTGGGGTCATCCTCTTTATCAGCACTCCTCACGTCTTGCAAGATTTCCCACGCCTGCATTAGAAGTCAGAGGTATATGAAACAGCCAGAGTTCAAAGGGGATTTATTGGTCGTGGGAGGGGGGAGACATAGACAGATGGAGATAGTGTGTGAAGCATGGAGATTTCACCCCACCATGTATAAATTAAACACAAATACCTCTATAAATGCAGGATTGAACTCACTATTGCACTTCTCTGAGCACTGGTAAAGAACGTGTCCTTATCCCAATCTTGAAAACTGTCGATAGAGAAACACATATTATGCACTGGGATACAAATTTAAACTAGAGGTCTCTAGCAGAGACACACCCCGCGCTCCTGGACCCTGCAGACTGTAGCGCCGTATGCGAGCTGTAGGCGTGGCTGATCGCCGTAGAAATGATACATGCATTTCTCTACGTATACTCCAGTATGCTTTCTATCTGATATCTCTTCTAAGCTCCATGTTGAATCAAAGACTCGCATACCATACTCGAGGGCTCGCGTATGTCCGTATTCAAGCTGAAGGTGTGACCAACTGCCGTATTAAAAAAGGGGTGACCACTTGCCGTATTAAAAAAAAGATGGAACACACCGATAATCAAAAACAGCGTGGAAATGCCGAGAATAAAACCGCTTTTTACTATATCAGGTACAGACAGGCTAATGTATCACGGATTTCAGCGTTTACCTTCTGTTTAGAAGCCGTTATAGCCTTTAAATCGCCCGTTTGAGAGATTTTTCAAAATTTTTTATGACAGACAACAACGACGACAGACGGACAAAACCGATTACTAAACCCCGCTTGCGCATACACGCGCGGGGTAAAAACAACAACCATACTCTATGCTGATTTAATGCCGAGACACACGGCTGAGTAACTACACATGATTTATGAATACTAAAGGCAATATGATGTGCAGTTATGTCAATAGATGCTACAACTGAGCTGTTGTACACTGATGTAGAAGTGATTAAAATACACCAGAGTGGGACTGTAGAAATTATTGTGCAGGTTAGTTCCTGTAAAAGCAAATTGTGCAAGTACCGTAAACTACGTATTATCCGCCCATGGGCGGGCCACTTAAGCGCAAGCTGAAAGAGGGGGGTGGGCGGATAATACGTAGTTTTTATAAATGCAATGTAGTAACTGCCCACTCGAATACGTTCCAAACGTGCGGTATGCAAAGCGAGTATATATACAAGGTAAGTATAGCTTTCCTAGGCAAGTACCACACCACAGTGAATGTGAATTGTGTTAAAACTAGCTACTATAGAAGCATGCGGACTACTATTATCAGCTAAAAAACGAAATGGCTAACGGACGTACTGTCGGTATTCCAATTAAAGCGCACTAAAGCTCGAATTTTGTCACTTAATTCTGCTCGTTGTCTCGGAATTTTCAGTTGTTGGTTACATGTTTAGCTCACATGGATGGTATTTAAGGGTGGGCGGATACTAAGTACATAAATACCCTCCGACATTAACTCTGACTCAAAGAGGGGGGTGGGCGGATAATACATCATGACGTAGTTTACGGTATATTCCTGTCCCCAAATTGGATCACAAAATACGAAACCGCTCACCTTTCCCTGTGTTCATATTTGAATGGTGCAGTGAATTGGCTGGGGACTTCAAGATGTTCATCCTTGGGTTTAAGAGGTTCAAAAGGGTCCTTCATGTTGACTGTGTTCAAGAGAGTCTCCCGCCAACCGAGTATCTCTTCAGTGATCTCAGAGTCCTATTGAGATGCAGATTGTGAGGTTATTACTGAATGGAGGAGCATGCATTATTGTTAGATCAGCAAGTCCACTGATTACTACAGCAAGCAAGCTAAACAAATCCCAGCTATTGACACAAAATCCAGCTACTGACACAACTACTCGTCATGTTGCCTGTAGTATTCGTACATGGGTTTGCATGTCAAAAGCACTCATTTGTACCAGAAGGCATCACAGAGTCAATGACTGTTTGGCTGTCTATCCTCCAAGGCTGAAGTCATGAGATTCAACCTCAGAGTGTCAATACATGATAGCCTCATTCCTCGGCCCCGTGAGAATTAACAATTCAACTGGTTATCACTTCAAGATACCCCCACCTTCATGGGCATATTGAGAAACATCCTTTCCGCTCGACGAAGCAGAGCTCTGTGAGTGCAGTGGATGAAGTATGTTTCTGAGTCATCAGATTCCTAAGGGAGGATTGCATACCACCAATATTAGGCTGCCTGTGACCTTGGTTCTTATAACTTCATATACAATGGAAACTTGGCAATAATATAATTATTTAGAGATTCTCTCAGTCGGCTAGTAGAATTTATCATCGCGAATTTTTTGCATTTTCAACCCAAAGTTTCAGCAGAAGTTCTTAATTGCCGACATTTCGATTACAGTTAATTGCCAACACAGTAGTCGAAACGTCAGCAATTAAGGAGCTTCTGCTGAAACATCGGGTTGGAATTGAAAAAACTTTGCGATGAATGGCAATAAAATTCCAATCAACATAACCTACCCCAGCAGACTCGTTCCCTATGAAACTAGTGCATGCATGTTATTTCATACAGAGGGTTTCGTGGGAAATGAGTAATGGAGCAGGACACGCTTGCATAAAGCCATCTTTGCAGTGATCGCTCTCCTGCTACCGAATCAAGCTTACTGTCGAGTAACCTCCCACTGCCAATGCTCCCCTCTTTTAATTTCTTCACTACCACTATTTCTGTGTCGCTGTGCACATAACCCCCTTAACAGCTGCTGCAGGCAAGCCACCGTAGTGCCACATATTACAGGATGCGTAGTGTACAAAGATACACCAACAGGGGAAGTAATTTGCAAACACGGGGTCTCCATATAGCTAACACGGTCAGTTGCCTCGCTTCCTACTCAACAATTTAACAGTTTTCATCAATGGAAGAATAAACTGGCTTGAGAACAAGGCTTTACATGCACATAGTATACAAACAAAATAATAGCAAAGCAGACTTGCACTAAATCCAATTACAGCACATTTCTTAGCCCTAGCAACCCAATTTTTGGATTATATATAGCAGTTCAAACACTCTCTCTAACTTTATTGAAACCATCTGAACTGATTTTATCATCAAACTATTTATGGCTGTAATTTTACATTTCCTATAATAGGAAGTTGTCCTGGAGCTTGCACATACTGGGTATAGTCTATCGAGCTAGACCCTCCTTTGCATGGAGGAGGATCTAGCTCGATAGACTAATACCAGGTAATAAAAACAGGGATGGTTTCCAAACAGAATTGCTACTTAGTTCCATATCAATAATATACTCATGTTGCTGCTGTAACACTTACGCCATCGACCACGCACCCACATACGCAGGCGGAGCTTGAAAGATCTCCAGTCAGAAGACAAGAGCAAGAGTAACCAGATGTCTCACCATTACCATCCTGATCGTCATATAATTTATTCTTCCTAGTATCCCAGATAAATAAAAAAAAACTCTTAACTAGCCTTAATAAAGCCTTAAAATCATATCTTTCCCAATTCTCACACCCAACAGATTGTGTCTTCGCAGTTCCATACTGCTGAGTTCTAATTAGATATAGTGCAAATCTCCCATTGAATAATACATGCTCACAGAACTGCTGTCTTTGGGTTCATAATCCATCCCCTTCTTCAAGCACGACTGCAGAAAGTACTCTCGCTTGGCTCTCAGCTCTTTCCTGCGCTCCTCTGCAATCTCCGTCATTTGAGGACATGGGTTGAAGCGACTCTGTACCAACTTCTGAAGATGACGCTCTTCCTTGTAGGACAAGACAAAGTCTGTGTGGAGATGGAAGCAGCATCCTTAAAGGGATGTTGGATAGGCAAGACAGGCAGCACTGAAAACCTTTCGATTGATATATTGGATCATGGATGCCAGTGCTATAAATGATGCCAGGTAGCCTGCACTGGCAAACAACTCTCATTACTGGCTACGCTTCGGTTCGAAGACCTTCTTCAGGCACAGCATGATCGTTATGCACTCACCGATTTGGGTCTTGCCATCCTTGAACACAATGGTCGGCTTAACCTAAAAAGGGGAAAATGAGCAATTCAAATTAATTAACTCGTCCTCAAAGGAGAATTATTCTGACTCTGTACTAGGGGGTCCTGGAGGGGATAGCGAAAACCCGTGATCGATGTTATGATGTCAATAGTTCCTCATGATGATGTTGATCCTATAATCACCACAAATTCCAGACCATAGTAATTTATGTACACACAAGATATGTAAAGGCGGCAGGCAAGCTTCAGCACACCCCAGTGTTTGCTTTTAACTAAGTTGTATTAGCTTCCTTCCAAAAAAGCTGCACGGTGGTAGAGCTGTATAGTACTGCCAGGAATCAGCAAAGGTTCCCTGATTTGAACGCTGATCACCACTTTTTTCCTCTTCTTCTTTACGATTTAGCTTTTGCTCAACAGTAAAAGGTTATATGCCGTGACGTAGGGTAGACTTATATGCCCACGTAACGGTACTTACATGCCCATGCACTAATTGAAAAACGGCATCTCTTAAGCTCAGAATGATTGAAACGGCATAACTGAGGGCTGTTGACTGAAGCAGACAATCCTTCCACAGCGATAAAGATAAGCCAGCTGTACTGCAAAGGGTTGCATTAGCCATATGGCCTACCAGGGTAACTAAATTACTGATGCCTTTACCATAACAGCTTGTAAAGTTACACACCACCATGGTAATGTTTTCAGGTTACCTGTTAGTATAACAACATATAAGTATCTGACAGATCTATATGTACCTAGCTATGTAGGCATACTTCATTTTGATTTAGTCTCGTGCCCAGATCGTCACTCCTCCCCCTCGCTGAAACAGAACAGCATGGGGGGGAAGGGGGTGGGGCGGCAATGGTTTGGAAACACGTCTCAGCGATGGGGAGGAGAGACGGTCTGCAGGGTTCTGGCCACACTGGTTGGCATGTATAATAGGTAAATTCCGTAGGGAATTTAATTAATGTGTAGCGGAAACTCAAGCTACTAATGTCTTACTATCAAACCTTGTAGGGGAGTGGTCCAATAGCAGCGAACATAATAAAAATTATGAAAATACACACCACCCATGCATACTTGAAGTTGTAAAAAAAGTCCAGATGATTGGTTTTCTCTGTGAAGGTCACATTTAATGAGCATAATTTGAGCATAATAGGGGCATTTGTTGAGTATAATAGAAGGAATTTTGGAGCAATGCAGCATAGCATAGGTTTCTTTTTGAGCATAATAGGCTCAGATATTATGTAATGGCTTTTAAGTACTTAATTAGGTTAGGCCAAAGTGTATCAGTTTACACAGTCAACTTTCATTTGCCTATTGCACTGGACTCTAGTCTCGCGTCGAGAGTCTGGTCACGCGAGACTAGCACTGGACAACTGTCAGCCAACTTGCCAACCTCTGTCATACACACGAGACAGGAGACGTCGACAAGCCCCGACTAACCTCTGCTTTCTCTAGCAGCTGCAGCTCCTCCTCGCTAGTAACATCTTCATCTTCGTCGAGGGTCTGCAGGGCTCGGGCACCCTCAGCATCTTCAGCCATGGCGGCCAGTCGCGTCGGTGAATCCTGTGATCGAGCCGACCGGTACCCTATGCGTAATACGCTGCGGTCACGCGCGCACGTGATCGATCTAACCCTGAAGCTGGAAGGAAGCCTCATAGGTGTTCCACAAATTCTATGGAACCCAGGGTGTCACCATCATCGAACATATGTCATGTTTGGACATTCCACAGGTGTAGCTAAGTAAACAGTCTGAAAGGCTTATCCAATTTCACTGACAGCTAGCTGCTGGGCAGTCATTATTATAGCTATGTGCTCTATATAGCTAATTTGGCAATGGTGATCACTGATCATGTTGGAGTGAACCTGACTAGAAACTGGGGACTGCATGGGATTGAGGACAAGACTTAGCTGTAACCATCAGCTCCCTCAAAGAGCAGAGCAAAAGGCTATGTTTACTTCCCTCCTAATACTTTTCTCTTTCAATCTCAACCTCGTATGGCTGTTCATTCCTCTCATCCATATAATCTGCTGGTCCCTTTTGCTCGTACTTCCGCTCTTTTGCATTTATTTGTGCCCAGCTCCTCTTCACTTTGGAACTCTCTCCCTCACGCTATCAAAGACTGCTCTTCTCTTTCAACCTTTCTATAAATTTTACTCCTTTATAATTTATTTCTGCTGCTTTCCAATTCCTATTAATTTTGTGTTACCCTATTCTGCATATTTGTTATGGTTGCTCTTTATATTAGCTTTATTGTGCTATTGAGCTTCCTTTTTGATATATAAAAAAAAACAGTCCCACGGACCATTCTGAAGTGTGTGGTCTCAGGAGGTGCACGAATAAGCAGTTGCCATGGCAGGAAATGCACTCAGTAAAAACTACTGTATATTGAATCATTATCAGGCTTGGATACCGCTTGTTTATTACTGTATGAGTGCCCATTAAGCTTGCATGAGTGCCCAAGCTTGTGAAGGCCCGGGCACAAGCCTAACAAATTAGCTATGTTACATGTGCATTCATTGATTATGAACCATGAAGTGATAGCTATAGCTAGCAGCTAAGAGTGTGTAAAATACATTGATCGATGGGTGATAAACACTTCACTGATACAGTAGTGAATTAACTAGCCATTCAGCACTCTCACTCTGTGACCGTTCATGCATCATTGAAAGATTCTATGAAGACGACCAATTGTATGTGTACATTATTAAAAATCATGGACTGGAGGCTATCCAACAAGTAGCTACAAAATTGTCTCTCTCAAGGCTAACTAGCCATGTACAATGGCACACACTATGTTGCTGCCATGGTGTATATACTATCATGGAAGACGACGTACCCCCACCACAGATGCAAAATTCTCATTTCTGTCACAACGTACTAAAGTCAAATTCTTCTTTAGTCAGTTCAAATTTTGACTAATGAAGTTATTTACCAAAGATGCAATTTCATAACCATTTCATATTATATATAATGAAGAGTTTTATAGTTCAGAGATGGCCACGACCTTCGTTGTCATCTCCACACTCTTTTTTGGGAGGTGTGGGACTCCGGCTTCGTGCCTGAGTGTAGAGTGCTTCATTGGCGAGATGCATCTCACGCTTGATTTGATTCAGCACACCTTTTGGTACATCAGGCACTAGCCAGTTTAAGAACGAGGACACACTACGAATGAAAACCTGTATAGGTATAGAAAGTCATTGTGCAAAATAGCTATCTGGAAATTATAATACAAGTTGCTCATGCCTAAGGTGAATGGAACATCTGCCGCTCATTGACAACCAGCAAATGACTGGATGTTCATATTATTGTATGTGCAGACACAGTAGCTATGGTATTGTCTACTCAACAAATAATATCCATGCACTCCTTGAGATCTTCCACACGGAATTAATTCATAGCAACATAAAGTGTGTGTTGAATCATCATTCTCAATGTTGGGTGCAATTATTTGTGCATGGGTGTATGGGTGTTAAATCTGATATATCCTTAGCAAAATACCTCAAATAAGAGCACAAAGGCTAATCTTGCTGCCCATATCTGCCAGAACACCAGTGGGTGAGATCCATCCACACTCACGTGTCCTCGGAACCTGAACAAAGCCACACAACCACTAATAAGGGATTCATCGTTTATACTAAGTTTAATACACTCCCAAGTGTAAAGATTTTTGGGAAATGTAATTATTAATTAAATAAATAATTCACAGCGACACTCGTGGCCTCTACAGATGAACCAACCTTCTTTTAGGGTGTATAAAAAAGTACAATTCAGGTAGGTTAGTAATACAACAATGAATTTTACTGTTGGGTCAGTGAATAAAATGATTGCTGCAGCATTATAGATTTGGTCAGAATCTCAGGTTAGGACCTTACCAATTTGTGGCAGACTATACACGTATTTATATAGCACTCAAAACTGTTCTATTACATACTACACTACATACGTGCTTTGCACATGTGAAGGCTGAAGCATAATTATCATCCATGATTATGATATCTATGTTTTTTAGTATATAGCTACTTACTGACAAGTGATATTCAAGTTGGCACAAGGTCCTGTAGGTTTCCTAGGTGACCAGTCCACTTGAGCATCAAAGACGAGTTGTTTAAATTGTCCGGTCTCAATACCATTGTCTGAACAGCCACCACCCCCATAAAAACAGGCATATTGTGCATTTGTGAAACCAACGTTGGTCCTGCCAGTTAGTGGATCAGAGTAGGTGCTGAATAACGCAGCAGAAGTGCTTATTTTGTTTGTTACAGCATCATACAAGCATTCAAAGTCAATGAATGGTAGGTAGAGAATCGGTTCCCCATTTTTATTTGTTATTTTATTCCCCCTGTCATCATACATCACAAGTGCATGTGCAGAGTAGGCAGGAAAGGCTTGCCCATCAAGAAGAGCACTGAGAGGAAAGGGGCTCACAGACCATTGAATATAGCCGGAGAGGTCATGGGTCCTTGTGGCATTTCCAAATGCTGTATTTTCGATGCTGTTCTTGTACTGATCACTATACCCACCATGAATGTATACTTCAAATGGAATAAACTGCGTGGTGACTGCAATTAGGAGTCCATTTGTCAGCACAGCAATTGAAGAAACAACATTCAAAATCGTAAACCATGCACCTGAGGGAAAAAAATGTTCCTTAAACACTATACATAGTTTCAGAATGCTCAGCAAAACCCGGCAAATCCTACAATTCTTGATTTTGCATTTATGGTGCCCAGGCTACAATACATACTAAGGTGGTTGTACTACTTCCATTATGGTGCTGTAAGGCTAAATTCTAATATTCCAATAAATAATTATTGGTAAGTCAGTATATTATACAAACACATTGCTTTACGTAAATATAGATGATGCTGTTGCAGCAAACGATGCCTTTTTACATAGTTTTCTAGCTTCTCACCTCTTTCCACTCTCCATTTATCAGAGGTAAGGTGGCTATATAGCTCAGTAATGTTAGATACTGAACATGTACACAGTACTTAATATATGTGAACATTAGGAGACCCCATAGTAACATCAAAATGTTGTGAAATAAATTATGATGATTGGTAATCAGTTGAGCTGTATCTCGGGAAACAAGCGGCTGATCACTAACATATTTCGATGATCACTCCAATGATTAGATACAAAACTGACCCCTAATGGGTATTCACTCAGTGGGCCGACCGCAAATATGTACACATTTGCACAAGTAGCTAGAAGCTATAGGACAATGTATGCTACGCTATCAGTACTGACATATAAACATTCTGATTTCATAATTTTCATGGCACATGTACATGCGTAACATATTACGTCCCAATAGCTAGTAACTCATAAAAACACAGAGATCCAAAAAATGACAAATATGAAGAACACATCATCTTACCAATATCCTGCACTCGGACAGCAACTGGCCGCCGAAGCACAGTCACAAACATTTGAGCATCACGCCTGATCTCAACAATGTTACCGATAAGGGCAAAGAGTGGGGCCAGAGGGAGTGCAGCCACAAAGATTGTCACAAAACCGTACTGAATAACTAGAGGAGGAAAGGAAACATATGTTTGTGAGGTTAGCTACTACACACACTGAGGCCAAGCACCAGGTGTTCTAAGGGTATTCAGGTTCATTATATACGTATTTATAATAATAGAATATAATGAAGCTGTATTTGTACCTAGCTCAAGAAACTCATGAAAGAGTGCTTGTTTGGGGTGTGCGCTTAGCTCTTTGTCAGTGCATTCCTCTTCTGAGTGATTCTTCCGATTGATGTGTTTCCATAGCCACATGGTAGATCTGCAATGCCATGTACAAGATTAATGGGTATAGTATACCCATTAATACAGTGATGGTGGAGCTGCCAGTTTTAGCTAGCGAATAAATTTAAGCTTATATCCAGATGGTATGTGCATCATGCCATGTAGCTGTGCACTGTAGATACAATTCTAATACGTAGTATATAAATTAGACAAACAAGTGAATTCCTTGTCATTCTAATTTCCTGCCAGCCTCAATCCTGCACTTGCAAGTTGGGAATCAGTCCAACATATCACACCAAAGCATTAATGCATTATGCGTGGCCTGTGAGATTATTATATTATTTCTGTCTATTTGTGAGACTCCATGTGCACGTGGATATTTACTACAGGCATAACAGCTATTTGTGCTATACTGTGAGTGTGGTTCAAAAGTGTAAAAGTAGCAGTCTGTAAGTCTAACTGCCAATTACATATAATTAGAGCACCTTCTAACAATCTAGCCTCGTTCCCAGGCCTCCGCACAGCTTTTGTCGCTTGCAGGAACGAGGCTACTAACAATCATAATTGGCAGTTATAGAGTTGTCATACATTATGCAAAAGATGTAGAGAATAGCTATATACATGCTGTCCAGGGCTAATGACTGAAGAGTTTTTTGCTTTTCTCCAATTGTTCTATGCATCATTGAAAAAAGGTTACTTCAACAATGAAGGACAAATAGTACACATTACGTGTATCATATAAAACCTGTGAATAGGTGGGAAATTGATTATGCATGGTCTCAAACTATACCACTTCTCAATAGGCACAAAGTCTAGCTCTCACATACCACAACGTCAACATACTTACGGTACACTCCACTCCTGACAGTTGTTTCTAATCGCTTTGCCCAGTAATATAATAGCCAATTGGATTGTTAGCTCCAAGAGGCAGCCATATGTGGGACACTCAAGTAGCCGCACGTCTCCATATCGGCTATACCCTCCAGGATAGCCGATGAACCTGAATAATGTGCACATAGTACATAGGTTCACCATTACCATGTCATGTAGTATGGTAGAACTCCATACATGAATGTCATGTAGTATGTAGTGTTGTTTTAGTTAACTGAAACTAAAAACAAAAAGTGTTTTAGTTGGAGCAAAAACAGATTTAGTTAACTAACTAAAACTAAAACTTCAAGGGCACTGGCCTCTGGGAATAAACTATAACTAAGCTAATATTTTTTTCGCCAAAATCAACACGTTTATATACATGGTTAACTAATACTAAAAGTGTTTAGTTGACTAACTAAAACTAAAATTATACTTTGTTCTTTATTAACTTTTTTACTAAAACTAAATCTAATTATGTAAAGCCATACTAAAACAACACTAGCCTAGTATGGTAGAACTCCGTACATAAATGTAGGGTGGAATGCATGAAAAAATGTATGGTTTCCGCACGTAACATGTTCATAGCTCTGATCATGATCCAGATGAAGTCATAGGCTTTTTTTTTTAATGAGCCTTCTCAGTGTATTAACAAGACTGATAGTGTAACTGAAGAGCATCGCTAAAGTGATATTGGAAAGTTGCCAGCCGGCAAATTGACCATCTTTGTAGGAGAGTTACAACAGCCCAGTAACAGCTTGTACAGCAAAAGGACCTACCAGAAGACTGTGAAAAGGTACTCGGTATGTTATGAGTGCCAGTGTAGCTATACCTACTAATAAGAAGTCTAGACTATTATAGCTAGGTTATCTGCCAATAAATACGCATGATGAATCCTTGTGTATATACCACGCTAGCCATCATAGCAGTTTGCTATTATCACTAAAGCAAGTTTCTGCTAATCTCTCTGCGTGGTGCTGCATTCTTAACCGCGTCCTAAACTACCCCATGTAATTGGTGCTGCAAAATGCACCATTTTCAAACACATTTACTGCATGGGCTTCATATGCTCCCAAACATACGGTACTCCAGTGCAATGCCATAAAGAACTTGAAATTAGACACTTACTTTCCCTTGTAGAAGGCAATATAGAAGATGGAAGTATAGTAGTTGACACTCTCAAAGATATACATCTTGGTGATAAAACTATCATCATAGTCACTTTGAGTGCGATGAAGCTCTGGGTAAAAAAAATGAAAAAAAAACCTGATGCTATTTTTAATTGAGGAAAGACAGGTGCACACTTAAAATCCTAACTCTTTTGCTCTTTAGGTGTATATACCCAACACTTACCCCAGTCATTCAGTGATCTTGCAAGGTATTCATACACTTTGTTCAGGACTTCAATGGCAAACACTTGGAGGGCAGCCCCAGTGGTTGAAACGACAATGTCCACAATGGTGGGCCTGTTTTCATCACCAGCATGAAGGTGGTAGAGCCACCCACTGATAGCAAGGCGATAGATGAACACAGCCATGAAAGCACCAAAGACAACTCCAGCCTGTGTGTCAAGGGTAATTGCATGAGCAATAGGCAAGGTAATTGCATGAGCGAAGCGGGTGCAATTTTTCCTATTGCAAATGCAATTATTCCCAAATAGCACGAGAATACATGTGATTCCATGTTAATCATATATCATCACAGCTCCTATAGCTATAGCCTTTGTTGAACTAAAAAAGACTTAGTGTGTGATTACAGAAAGTGTGCAATTATGGAAATAATCGCACTCTTGTCTATAGGGGTAAATGTACTGTTACAAATATACCATGTGATTAATAGAGGAATAACCAGCTCTCCTTTCATAGTCGGTTATCAAGCACCAATTTTAGTGACAATCAAGTTTCCACATAGAGTGTACGTATTTCCATGCAGTTCATGACAATTCAACTAGCACGATTTGGCATCAAAATTTATACTATAGTTTAGTGAGCCTTGTTCTCCATTAAGATAGAGCCTGAGGCATGGTTGTGCTGATCTTCCTTCACTATTCTTAGAGACACTGCATGTTTCTGAAGTACACAGCACTTAATTACTAGTACATGTATATAGGCTGCATGGCCCTGTTAAAAAGAGCCACCATCTCTTTCATCTGTCAATTAGAGGGAGGGAAAAAGAATGAGATCCAAGTGAGAATGGAACTCCAAGACTTCCTAAATAACTAGGATATGTATCACCTCTCTTGCTCACACTTAATGAGTAAGATTAGAAATTATCATGTGAAAATAGAAAGCGTTAAATATATAATGCTAACTTTGTCAGTTACTGGATTCAAGTTGTCGTTTTTTCCTGGAAAATTAATCTTTTTCTCCAATTGCATGGCAAATTTAGCATTCACTACTGTGTGTCACCTCCCTTGCCACACTCATTCTATGAGATCCAGGAAATACGGCTACATTGAAAACTTGCCATAGTGAATAGGACGGAAAATGAGAAGACCACTTTAGGATAGAACCAGTAAGCCGGTTGGATGTATTGCATTTCCTTTAGAACCGCATTAACGATGAAAAATTTCCTGCGATCCTTTGGCTTTGAATTTCTAATGTGTTGCTTGATGATATGAACAAATTCAGGTCGGGCGCGCTCCTAAACAATCAGAGAGAAGAGGGAAGAGGCTCAAAATGTGATTGTAAGATGTGGCAACTATTGATACAACTACGCATATCATATGAGCCCTGCCCCTAATGGAAGTTCAGAGATATACCACTTTGAGTGCAGTGACACGATTGAAATACACATAGGAGTAATATTTGATGGGACTACCACATGTGACTCTCAGAAACACTTGCTACTCAATTTTGATAACCTGGCATGCATTTCAGATGTGTGGTGATATTCCCAAAATGGTGGAGGTATGTATATACTTACTACTAGCCTTGTTCTACTCAAATGTGGCCTGGGTACGAGGCTAACTTACTACTGGCAGGAAAATCCATGTTTTAGAGAAAGAGGGATCTGCAGTCTTCTAGTGTGTTTTTAAATGCTTACACTATGTCATTCATCAATTTATCACACATACCTCAAACATCAGTTGGTTTTAGCTAGCTATGGCACTCCAAGCTGCTCTAAAGTCAACAGTCCATTGTATGGTTGCTAGCCTCATGCCCAGGCCTGGCTCATTGCGTTGAGCCTGGGCACGAGGCCATATGGTTGCTTACCACATGACTTAGAGTACTGGAACAGCTTGTACTGTGGGACTTGTAATAAAATATCAGTCGCGCGTAACAATTAGGCAACCCCACTGACTTCTGCACATTCATGAAATGGAATATATTCATACCTCAGCAGCTTTGTAATTCAGCACATCCCAGTCATACTGCAAGTGAAATTGACGCCGTTTCCAGAACTCCAAAAACAGTACAGCTGCAAAAGACATGTTATGTACGTTCATCTGTTATTGTATACGTGTCATAGAAACTTTACAAAACGTAAATGGTGCTTGGTAGTTTCACATCTCAAAAGGGTGCTTTAGCTGGAGTACTAAGCTATAGGTCTCAGAGATAGCCCACTCACCCCAGAACGCCATGAAAATGGCAAAGAACACTGTTCCTCCATTGTCAAAGAGTAACATCAACTGCAATTGTGCACAGAAGATCCCATCAATGTCACTTGTCATACCACACTAATTCTCACTGGAACAAGCTGAACATGTGTGCCCCTCTCCAAGAGCATGTTTTGTGCATGTGTCATAACAGCATACCACATTATAGCATACATACGTACCAGTCTATTCGGTAGGTAGCTATGGAGACCATTTGAATGCCAGCTAGATTGCAATTGGAAAGTTCAGCTGCTAATCAAGGTAGAACATAAACGCAGGCATGGGTGTGAGCTCATACTTACTTTGGCAGCTGAGCAAGTATCTCTGAGCCACCAGAAATCACATTGTTCATCACACAGAGGGCACATGTAGTAATCAGTCCGGTTTTCCTCCCTGCAAATATCAGCACTGCAATGGAAAATAGACATTGTACAAATGATGCACATGCATGTATGTATGTATGTATATATGCAACCTGCTAACACCTTGGAAGCACATGCACAATGAAACAGTCGAATCAGAACTATTGCTGTACTATATTTGGTTGCTTTCATGTTTGTTTAGGATGTAACAGCCTGTTAAGCTGCAGTTTACTTGGCCTGAACTGTTACTGAGCTGAGCCCTGCGAGTTTCACTTAAAACTTTCCTGCTTGCAAGGTTTAATATGTTTCTCAAACTTTGAACTCTTGTACTGACATTGCACTAGCAATGACAGGTGTGTATTTCACAAAAAGGTTCTCATTCACTTTGCACATGAACTGATTGACTATATTAATTAAATACAAGTCATAGACGAGATTCCAACTTACGCCACAGCATTGTTGCCGAGGGCCAGAGTTGAAAGGCCGTAGAAGAAAACGATGAGTCCAACAAAGGACGCTGGAATCAGCCAGGTAGTGTAGAATCCAAGACAGGCAAAGTACATTGCCAGCTGCTCTCCAAAGTACCTCCTGCATGCATACAATTAGATAAACATTGTATGCATACCACCTTTCAGCAGCAGCGTGTATAGATTTATGTGCAAACTATACTATACACCATCAGAATATCCCAATTTTACAAGAATGTGATATCCTCGAATCAGACAGTCATTTTTTGAACTGTATTTGTTAAGCTATTTTCTTAGTTAAATACCTCCACCAGAAAATGCTATAGCCACACACCTGATATTATCCAATGGCTGAGCTTTGTACCAGTTCTTCCATTGGGCCCAGCGGTAGTAGAGCAACTGACGGTCAGTCTCAATCCTCTCTCCCTCCTTAACCTTATAGGGCCCCTGTATAAAGCAAAGGAAAGAAGAAAATAGCACAAAGTGTGAGTCAAAACATTAAAGATTATTGGATATTACGTACAGCATTATTTGAGTTCAAAACAGCTGTATCTAGGCAGCATTCTGGATATTAAGAAACGCTTTTGGACAATGTATTTGTGTAACCTGTCTAGAAATATGAGTGCGAGGACTCCATGTGCATAGAAAATGACTGGCCTCACCTCAAAAGTGCACCACTTTTGTCTCTTTACTGGACCATTTTGACTCATGTTAGTGATTTCGTGGTTGTTGCAAGTACGACTATGCATTTTATGAATGAATAACTGCAAATTTTGTGCGACTCCGGCTTGGTAAATGGTTTGAAGTAGCTGCTAATAGGAGCAGAAAGAACTGAGGAGTCGCAAAATCATCAGACTGTTCGACAGGCCGGGGGTAAGCATAGGTCTGGAAGTGAGACTACACTCCACTCAGGAGTCAAATAATTGAGTTTTGTCATCAATGAGTAAACAACTACTATACTAATTTATATTTGCCTGGCAGGCATGCTAATGGTGTACCAAGCTCTTAATGGACCAGCAGCTATGAGGATTGTGTAAGTACAGTAAAGTATGTATTGTCCGCCCATAACCCCCTTTGAGTAAAATTTACGTCGGAGAATAATAATGTACTTAGTATCTATCTGCCAGCTGGGCTGCCTATTCAAAATCATGAGAACCTGCCAGTTTTCGCTGTGCCTATTTTGAGGAAAAGGATTAAAGACACCTGTGTGATGACACTTTGATAATCATTGAACAGGTTATAGCTCTCATGGAGCGTATCTTAGCATCCAGAATCTGAGTGAGGAGTTGGAGTTGAGAATTAAAAAACGTTCCCAGTACATACTTTGCTACGGAGGATTGTTAGCCACGCCTAGCCTGGCCAGATAGCTCAGTTTTACATTTTTAACAGTGATGGAATAAAACTGTTAACATCGAGACCAGTTGGTCACAGACTATAGACCTAGCCCTGCCCCCTCAGTATTTATTTGCTGTCGGACCAGCTGCTGTGAGGATTGTGTAAGTAAGCCAGCAGTAGGGCTGCCCATTCAAAATCAGGAGAGCTTCGTTGTGTCTGTTTTTGGAGAAAAAAGATTGAAGATACCTACAGCTGTGTGATGACACTTTGATGTCTTATGATGATCACACACTACTCTGCTGTTAACTCACTTTATCTATCATAAACATGAACCAGAGAATCTGAATGTCAATAGTCTATCAGCTTTCATGTAGGTTTCTGCTTGCTTACCTCATGCAGAGGGTAGGCTGCCGTGAATGTGTGATCATGTAGTAGATGGTGCAGACCAATTGCATCGTGGCTGGGGTCATCTCTTTCATCAGCACTTCTCACATTTTGCAGGATTTCCCACGTCTGCATTAGAAGACAGAAGTTGTACAATCATGTATAAGAGAGCTTTTATCATGTGTGCCTATGATGCATTTATGCATGCACAGCTGGTAAAGAGTATATTGATTCAAGGGTTCCTGGATCGTTTTTATAAAGGGATCCATGTTATCTATGGACTTGTAGCTGAGGCTTCCTCTATACGCAGGATTGAACTCACTATCGCACTTCTCTGAGCACTGGTAAAAAATGTGTCCTTGTCCCAATCTTGAAAACTGTAGATAGACAAACATACAGAAATACTTATTCTACAGGAATGTGAGGTTTGTTAATAGCAGCCTGACGATGAAGAAGATGCACCTAGTCCTGTTCTTTATGACAATATTTTCTAGACACATGGCTATGTGATGAAACGTGCTTTACAGAAGCTAAAAAGGCAGCATGATGCGTAATAATGTTGTGCAGTTGAGCCCTGCCATTGACAGAATCTCAGCACTATGAACGCAGTGATGCAATTAAAATACATTAATCTTCATTTTATACCTGAAAACTTCCACATAAATTAATCATATATAGAAATCGTACATAGCCTAGGTTAGATACTACACAAGTAATTTGTGTAAGTTAATTCCTGCCAGAATCTCAGCACTATGAACGCAGTGATGCAATTAAAATACACAATGGAATAATCTTCATTTTATACCTGAAAACTTCCACATAAATTAATCATATAATAAATTAATAATAAATTAAATTTAAATTAAAAATTAAATAATAATAAATTAAATTTAAATTAAAAAATTAAATAATAATAAATTAAATTAAATTTTACGTAGATACTACACAAGTGATTTATGTAAGTTAATTCCTGCCCCCAATCGGATCACAAAATAAGAAACCTCTCACCTTTCCCTGTGTTCATATTTGAATGGAGCAGTGAATCGGCTGGGGACTTCAAGATGCTCATCCTCGGGTTTAAGAGGTTCAAAAGGGTCCTTCACATCAATGCTGTCAAAGAACAACTCCCGCCAGCTGAGAATCTCTTCTGTTATATCTGAGTCCTATTGGGATGAAAATCTAATTATTGTGAGGTGATAGGAGTGTAGTAAAGTACTGTTATGTATGCTATGATGTAATGTGATTATGTATTGTAGGGATTTCCCCCTCTAGGCATGTCTGTCTGCATGGCTGTCCATCTTTCAAAGAGATTCATGATTGTCTCATTCTCAGACCCACGTGCACAAATTCACCTGATCATAGGTCCTGTATCACCTCAAGATACCCTTCATACACTGACCTTCAGGGGCATGTTGAGAAACATTCTTTCTGCTCGACAAAGTAAAGCTTCATGAGTGCAGTGAATGAAGTATGTTTCCGGCTCATCTAACTCCTATGAGAGAATTGCATACCACCAATATCAACTATAGACTGTCAATGACTTTGTGTATAATGTAATCAAATGGGGTGCACTGCAGTAATAATAGCTTGTCATGTGTACATTACTTAAATAATACAATTTTGATCCTAATTCTACAAGTTTCAGATCCCAATTCCTATCTAATCTTTAATAAAATGAATCTGTATCTGAATTAGCTCTGCCACTCAATACTGAACAGCTGGTCATGTTTACTTTACTTACTTTACGACATAATTTTAATCTAGACCTAATCCATTATGTTTCATAATCTATTTGGTCCTAATCTAATCCTTAATACAACTATCTGAATTAGCTCTGCTCTGATTTGCAGCTATCCTATTTGGTTAAATCCAATCCAATGACGTTATCAATGCAGATCTTCCAATGAACAGCTTTCCTCTAAGAAATAAAGCTTTACATGTGCAAATACAAACAAAATGCGTCGAATGTGAATAAATAATACATGCTCACAGATTTGCTGTTCTTGGGTTCATAGTCCAGCCCCTTCTCCAAACACGCCCGCAGGAAGTACTCCCGCTTGGCTCTCCGCTCCTCCCTGTTCTCCTCCGTGATCTCACTTATCCGAGCACAAGGGTTGAAGCGACTGTGCGTCACCTTACCAAGATGGAGCCTCAGCTGCTCTTCTTCGTAGGTCAAGACAAAGTCTGCATACACAGGAAAAAATGAAAATTTCCAGAAATGCGTTAAAAGGAAGGAAATCTGGTATTTCAGGAACAGGGTAGTATATGATAGGCAGAGTTTCCTCTAAAATCATGAAATTCTGCCCTATCCTGTACCTGAAAACCACAGATTTCCCGTCAAATTTCCTTAAAACGCATTTCATGATAATCCACTTTTTTGCTGTGATGTGCAGAGATGTAAGTACAGTTATTAAAGCGGAGTCAGGTGACACTCCCACTGACTGTATCCACACTTATAATTTGCAATGTTTGTGGGTGTACAGTGTGCATACGTGACGGAAACAGAAACAGAAGCCCCATGTGTGCATTCCCTGATACACTTTTACTGATCTGACCCTATACCCATGTATGAAAGAAACATGTCAAAGTGAAGCACGTGTCTAGATAGAAGTATAAGCGTTAGTTGGGTGAGGGCAAAACTGCATGGAGGCACAATAAAACTCTACCTAAGGGTATTTTCCTGGTACAATGCCTTAGCTCTGACTACATACATGTACACAACATGGCTAAACACCATTCATCTGCATGCCTTTATAAAAGCAAATAGCTGTACATGTATATTGGGCGTGAGGCCGAGATTAGGTTGTATCGTACATCCTGTAGGCGTGCCAGCTTCCTGTGGCTGTATATAAACATTCGTGTGAGGTGGAACTTCCCTATGATAGCAATTTTGGACCTGGAAACAGGAACTACTTACTACATAATGAAGTGGACATTATGTTTCCTTATATAATCATTTCTTTACAGCTAAAGTTATAGTGCTCCAAAAGTTTGTTCTCCGTGGTATACATGAAAGCAAATGTCATGCAGTTCTAATTTTGGTACATCTAATCCTGCACCTCTTAGCAATCCTCCTTGTGTATAAATGCTTCACCAGCTAAGCTGATTTAGATAGTTCCTCGCTGGGTGCATACAGGTGGAGAATAGTCTAGGGAAGGCCTGGCGCATGCATATCTTATGATTACGTAGATTTTGACTTCACTAATTAAAGGTAGATGGGGAATGTAATCAGTAAACTCTGCTCTTATTGCCCCGCGTGCTCAATATTCTTAGATGGCAAAGAAGATTCGAATAAAGATATCACACGCAGTGATGTAATCAAAATATGCGGAGACTCCAATATAATATTATGTCATCATTATTACTCTCACCAATTTGGCTCTTGCCATCCTTAAACACAATGGCCGGCTTTGCCTGAAGAGGGAAGAAATGAACAATTCAACGGATCGAGACAAAATGACTATGTCTTCAAAAGGAATTATTCACCAGCTGCTTCTGATAAAGGGAGGGGGGAGAGCACGCTGTGATGTCACTCTATCTTCCCCAGTGTGCTGACTCTACGTATCTACTAGTATACTATAATAGTTAGCATGAATTCCAGCTATCGTTGTACAGTGGAACTCCTCTTAACTCTTTACCAACCAATGACGCACATATGCATCATGAGCTCCCATAAGCCCTTATGAATTTATATGGGGCTTCAAATACTAGGCGTTAATACTTATAACAGTCTTTTCTACTTCTTTAAGCTGTTTCTTATGGTTGGTAAAGGCTATGCACCCTGAAATAAGGGCACCTCTCTATTAAGACACTTTGCTATATTCTGGAAAATTAAAGGTACATGATTACATACGTATCAGTCGCTGGTACTGGGCAATTTGAATTGGGTTCTGCTCAGTCTATTACAGGAATTAAGCTGGTGCTTCTCGAAAAGGTACAAAAGGCGGGCCAAATGTATTTAGCTAGCATGATCAGAACAAGCAACTATAGCTCTGAAAATCCGCTGCAGTTTTGCATGCTTGCAGCTGTAGATATTTCGTTCCAGCAATCTTAGGGGCTTGAGCGTGGCTGTACATGTATCACAGCTCCGAAGTGAACAGCTTGTGTGCAGTGGGGGGTACAGCTAACTTTGAAAATCCGCTGCAGTTTTGCATTCTTGCAGCTGCATGTAGATAATTCGTCCCAGCAAATTTGGGGTTTCAGCTCCCAGTTTGTGTACAGTGGGGACTACAGTTAGCTTTTTAAAAAAAACAGCAGCTGTAGATATTTCGTCCCAGCAAATTTTGGGGCTTGCGCGTGGCTGTGTCACAGCTCCTAGCTTTATATGTGCAGTGGGGGCTACAACTAGCTTTTAAAAAAAACATTACTACTTTGATCATAATTATGAGGCTGCAGCGAAACTAGACCCGACCCGACTGACCTCTGCTGTCCCTAGCAGCTGCAGCTCTTCCTCGTCAGTAGCGTGGCCGTCTTCATCAAACGTCTGCAGGGCTCGGGCAGCCTCAGCATCTTCAGTTGGCGCAGCCATTACAAAATTACGGTATGACTGTCAGTAGTCGATCGGTAGCTTCCGCGCGCACTGCATGCACGCGCTGGTACTTTAAAGATACGTACGTGCATAAATTACGAATTCCTTGAATAATGAGGACACTGGTGTCAATCGCGGTCACCTGTGTAATGTGCAGAAAATTTAGCGTTGTTATAATATAGTTAACGGAACAAAAAATGAATGAATGATTCAATAACCCCCGATGAGGAGAATGTATTATACATAAACGCATCATTAGCCAAACTCTTTCAAACAACCGAAATTTACTTCTGCGCATGCGCTCTTGGTACAATTTTGTGTGGTACTTTTACACAGTTAATAAATAACGCTACATGTACATGTACATGTACCCACTGCACATTATTATATAGCAATATATTATACGTTTAGGGTTGAGTAAATTAGGGGTAGGGCTGGCGCCGCTACGCAGTTTATAGATTTATAGAATCAATGTCATGCCGACTAGGCCTTGATGGATTATTCTTTTTTTTCTACCTATTATTCTATTCTTTTATTCTTGAAAGTCTTACTTATTATTCTTTTCATTCTACCTATTCTTTTTATTGCACCTACACCTGTATCATTCTCATAAAAGTAATACAAAAAGTGAACCAAAACTGGTCCAGAAGAAGCCATCTATAGTGACACACCATGAAGAAACTTATGAACCATCATTATACAGCAACATGGAATTATGCCAGCAATTATTTGGTCACAGGTTGCAAAACAATTATTTTCCACAGGACAAATTCAATCATAGTCTGGAAAGGGATGTGACTCACGAGTCATGTGACCCCAAAACTTACCCATTACATGTATTCTTTTTTGGGCCAAAATGGCAACCTATTATTCTCGAATTCTTAATTCTTTTTGCTACCTATTACTCTCAAAATTATGCCAGCACAATTTATCAGGGCCTAATCACAACTCTCACAATTCTTGTTGGCTACAAATAAAATTCTTTTAATAGCAATAAGGGGGAAAAACACAATACAGGTGTTTATTCAAATAAAATTATAACAACCATATCCGGTGTGTCCTGTGCATGCTAATCACTGCTATACTACAAAGATTGGGAATTCTCAAATCTACACTGTACATCTCTAAACTAAAACACCTCCGGTGGAGAATGAATGAACTCAACAAACAATAGGTCAATCATAACCGACTAGAGTACTATATTCTAATATTATGGTACACTCGAGTTCTCGCAGCTCAAATAATCGGCAAGGAGCTCGGCCGAGGGTCAGAGGGCCACAACCGATTCCAGTGGCTCTACTTGTGGCTCGGGGGAGGTGGAGGTCGCCTTCTTGGCTTCCTTGCGGGTGTGGATGGCTTCTTGGGCGAGCAGCTTCTCGCGTTGGATCTCGTTCTGTACGCTCTGGGGCACGTCCGGGACCAGCCAGGCCAGGATGGCAGAGATTATGAAGATGAAGTGCTGTTTGGTGTTGTTTTATGGTGTGTGTGTGTGTGTGTGTGCACGCGAGTGTGTGTGTGTGTGTGTGTGTGTGTGTGTGTGTGTGTGTGTGTGTACGAGTGTGTGTTTATGTGTGTGTGGTTGTTCACGATAATACTACTGTATCAAAACAAAAAAGTGAGTGTGTAATGTTAATCTACGGGTGCTGAGGCACTATGGAATATGCAAAGGGTTAGCATAGGCAAATTCAAAACCCTACGTATGTGATATAACAAGGTGCACATGAAATGGGAACTGAGAATAATAATAACAACCATCAGTTTTTTTATTACCTCAAAGATGACAATAAAGCCAAGTCTGGCAGTGAAACTCTGCCAGTATCGCAAGGGAAAATCACCATTTGGGTCACGTAGGACTCGGGACCTGTAGAACAAGAACGGCATTATTTTTATGAGAATTACTCCAGCCGGTAATTGGTAGCAAAACTAAAGTATGCTACAAATGCAAGAGCTTCATGAAGTGTTCACGGCATTTCACTAAACCACACTCCTTTCGAATGTTTGCATGTAGATTTTCTTTGCAAAAGGATATACAGTTATCCATGTACAGGAAGGAAACTTCAGCCTTTGTGATGGATAGTATCAGGAGCGCATCAAGCCGGCGAGGGAGCATGCAACACGCACGTGCATCACATAGACGGCGAAACTTCAGCCTTTGTGACGGATAGTATCAGGAGCGCATCGAGCCGGCGAGGGAGCATGCAACACGCACGTGCATCACATAGACGGCGAAATTCAAACATGGCGGTCGTATTCTAAATAAAGTAGTATCCGTATATGGAATTTTATGACGCAACAGCAGGAAAAATGAACAGCATTACGAGTGAGAAAGCCACGAAGTGAATAAAAATGAAGCGGTGTGTTGGCGTACGCTCGAGCGAGATGACTACTACTCCAAAGCGAAAGCGTATGGGAGACGGGCCAGTCTTCCAACAAGTGAGTCCAAGTACTGCCGTACCCATGCTCACTGACTGTTAAAACGGCTTACAGCTAACCTTCACATCAGTGTCGTTGTGCTCGGAGCCTGCGTTAGCTGTACCACCATCAAACGCTCTCAAAGCTTCCGCTCACTGACTTTCGTACCCACGTGTGTATATATTCCATATTTGGTGGTTACTAAAATTAGTATCCGGAAGCCAATGTTTGAATTTCGCCGTCTATACTAGTTGCATGCTCCCTCGCCGGCTTCGCCGGCTCGATGCGCTCCTGATAGTATACATCATACATGGCACTTCAAAAAAGCGTACACGTACATGTACTTCTCGAAGGTTGTATTTCGTAATGAAGTTCACGACGCTAGCTTCCAAGTTCACCCAAGGATTACAGGGTTTTAAGTTTCACCGCTCTGTGACCCCTCCTTAATTAATGCCAAACGTTTATGTACTTGCAGTTCTTACAAGTACTTTCCAGTACTGTTCTGAGTAGCACAATGCAGCATGGATTCATATCTTTTCCTTCCCTTTGACGATGATGCAGGACGAGTAATCTTTACCAAGGTCTGTATCCATACTATAAAATATACGCCCCCTTTTTTAACCTTTTATTACCGAACTTGGGTAGTAAAGAACATGTCTTACCGGCACTGCACGTTCAAATCGGCACATGGCCCGACATTATCCGGCCTGGGAGACACACCAGGTTCTACGTTGAAGACAAGATTCCTTCCCCCGCACGGCGAGCCATCTGTCGTAGTCCCCAAACGGAAAGCGTCGTATTGGGTCTCGGTGAAGCCCCTAAGCGTATCAATTTCTTCGGTCCTGTTCACTTCCACGGTTCTATTATACACACTGGTACAGCCGGTAACATTGTAACCCATCGTGCCCAGACACCCAAAGTTGATAAACGGGAGCTCGATGATCGGATTCTCCGTCCCAACAGCGAAGCTTTGCTCCCCGAAATCGCCATAAGCCTCAAGCTCTAGCACTTCCGAGAAGGGGAACGCATCTCCGTCCAGTAGGGCGCTAATCGGGAAGGGACTTGTCGAGAACGTTGGATATCCGGAGTATCGACGCAGCGGGTACATATCTATGAATTCCGGGGAGAGGGCAGCTTCGTAGTCGTCTCGATAGTTTCCCTTGATGTAGACCAGCTCGAGAGGAACGAACTGAGCGGTGACGGCTATAAGGAAACCGTTTGTGAGGACGGCAAGGTTGGATACTATGCTCAGGATGGTGTACCACGCGCCTGGGAGAGAGAGAGGGAGGGGGGGAGAGAGAGAGAGAAAGAGAAAGAGAGAGAGAGAGAGAGAGAGAGAGAGAGAAAGAGAGAGAAAGAGAAAGAGAGAGAGAGAGAAGAGAGAGAAGAGAGAGAAGAGAGAGAGGGAAGAGGGAATGAGGGTGGAGAGAGGAGGAAGGGTGCTTTTACAGGAGGAGTTGCTGTACCTTTTCTAACATACCACTGCAAAGCTACTGTAACAGGTCATAGTTCGCGATTAATTTCTCAATCGTGTGGTAATTTCCCAAAAATGGAACTGCTACCAAGGCACCTACATGTAACTCCGCAATGGAGAAAGCCACAGATTTCTAACATGGGTTGTCATCAGCTGAAGCTTAGTACTAGTATTGTTGAAAAATCATTCCGTTATAACTTCTGGTTAGTGAAATATGATAGTTTCAAAACTGAACATGAGGGGTGTAAGAAACGGGTCCACTTCCTTAACTCCGAATGTAAATTCATATTTTTATATGGTGTTAATACAAAATCTGATTAAGTAGATGCTTCTTTTTCTACCGTAGACTCGGGTTATCAAGCGCATGCGCTAGTTGGGACAATAGCAAAAATATATGCGCTACATAACGAAGTGCGCTACATAACGGGGGTTAAAGGTTGACCATGCCTAGTTTTTCATGACGTCATCGCGGCAAAGTTACAGTAGTTAGCCATAAAATTGTTGCTGTTACCGGTAGCAGATTACCAACTACCGATATGGGATCGCAGTTTATCAAGGCGGTCGGCGATGTAACTCGGCAGAGAGCGGTTGGAGTTAAAAATCAGCGGAGAGCAGTCTGAGATGAGAGCGTGCTCGATCAACTCGAATGAGGATCGGTGCATACTTGCTCCCTCTATAGGCCTTTGACTTAGCTAGCTAGCAACTTGATAACTGGGCAGTTGCAAAGTAATCCCTCTCACTTAGCTAGCTGCTAGCAGTCTCCGTTCGATTTGTGTGCAGTTGCTCCACCCTATATTACGTTTATTTGGAACGTGCGCCTCTTAACAAGGTTTTTGCGGCTTTGGGCCAAGAAGCGAGCATGCGCCTGATAGCGTATGTGCGCTACATAACGAAGTGCGCCTGATAACCCGAGTCTACGGTACTTTATATGGGCACATAAAAGTGTCCTTGGCCGGGAAAGAGTTACGCATACCCACAGATCTCCATCTAGGATGTATGGCTTTGCCCACATATACATATCGCACATCTTTTCCACCCGAACCAGAAAAAAAATAACGAAAGAACCCACTAGCCAACCAAAATCAACTTCCCAACCCGCATCCCTGCACACGTGCTCAATTCGGCAAGTACGCTATGTGTCACGCTCACCAATATCCTGTGCACGCTCGGGAACTGGACGGCGGAAGATGGTGACAAACTTGTGAGCATCCAGGCGGATCTCCACCCAGTTGTTGAGCAAGGCGAACAGAGGGGCCAGTGGGAAGGCAGCCACAAAGATGGTCACAAACCCGTACTGGATCACTGCAGTTGGGAAGGAGATACGTATCACCACTATGATGATAGGTTGGCCTCAGTATAGCTGGATTGCAACAGCACACAGGACACTGTATTAAAATACACATTCACAAGATATTCATAAACATAACTGGATCACTGCAGTTGGGAAAGCGGTATAATACACCTGCTGCAATAGACCCTTTACCATTATGCTGGGGGGGGGGGGGGGGTTAAAGGAGAAAATACATGAATACATGCAAGTTTTTGTGTTTTCATGTAAAATTTAAACATGAAAGCACAAAAACAATGTTTCCATAGAAATTTCCATTTAGTGCTTCCTTTACACCCCCTCCCCCTACACCACAGCTAGGCCTATATAGAAGTCACGTACATGCATTTTTCTCTCTTGGAGGCTGAAAAAATACAGTAGCAATGCCCGCGAGTTTGAGTTCGAGTACTCATGTGTGACACACATGCAACTCGCTAGTGCATTCTCGTGGGCGGCACTGTACATTAAGCACTCTTGCAGGAAAAGCACCGAGACGTACCCAGCTCCAGGTACTCGTAGAAGAGGCCGTGCTGTGTGAGGGCAACGAGGTCAAAGTCCTTCTCCCAGCGGGTGTAGATGTCCTCCTCCGTGTCGTCCTTGTGTTGGAAGTACTTGACGAGCCGCTTCGCATACCTGTGTGTGTGTGCGTGTGTGTGTGTGTGTGTGTGTGTGTGTGTGTGTGTGTGTGTGTGTGTGTGTGTGCATGTGTGTGTGCGCATGATGTGTTGCAGTCCTGAAGAGCACAGATAGACAGACAGACAGACAAGCAGATGGACAAGAAGACAGAAAGACAAGCAGACAGACAGATACAGATAAGACAGAAAGACAAGCAGACAGACAGATAGACAGACACAGAAAGACAAGCAGACATAGACAGACAGATAAGCAGACAGAGACAGACAGACAGACAGACAGAGACAAACAGACTGACAGACAGACAGACAGACAGACAGACAGACAGACAGACAGACAGACAGACAGAGACAAACAGACTGACAGACAAGCAGACAGACAGACAGACAGATAGACAGACAGAGACAGACAAGCAGACAGAGAAAGACAGACAGACAGACAGACAGACAGACAGACAGACAGACTCACGGCACTCCCAGCTCGGTGCAATTGTTGAGGATCTGCTTGCCGACCATGATGATTCCCAGCTGGATGGTGAGCTCCAGGAGACAGCCATAGGCCGCACACTCATCCAAACGGAGACCACCAATGCGATTGTAGCCCCCAGGGTAGCCAGTGAAGCTAGGGAGAAGAAAATATCATCCCTCGTTTATTTACTATTATTCAAGTTCATGGCAAATTCGTGCTATAACCTGTTGCATAACCTGTAGGCATTTCTCGTGTGAGCATGAATATAGTGCTCATAATAAAGTGCAGACCAACGGACATAGTCAAAACTTTGGCAATTAAAGAACTTCTGCTGGAATTGAAGAAACTTCGCGGTGTATTCTACTAGCCAACCGAGAAAATCTCTGAATAATTAGCTGGGCAGTAGAGCCTGGGAATAAGGCTATCCTGGGATTGCACCAGCCTATAAACCGTCAGAGATTCCCCGCGGCTGTCGTTGAGACTCTGGCTCGACTCACTTGCCCTTGAAGAAGGCAATGTAGAAGATGGAGGCGTAGAAGTTGACAAACTGGAAGAGGTACATCTTGGTGATGAAGCTGTCGTCGTACTCCGTCTGAGTGCGGTGGAGCTCTGTAGACAGGTGAAAGAGAAGGGCAGGGTTTCAAACAGAGGGGATCCGAGGGGAAGCCCCCCCAATATATCAAACAGAGGGAAGCCCCCCAATATTTCACATAGAGGGGATCTGAGGGAAAGCCCCCCCCCCCCCAATATTTCACACGGAGAGGATCCAAGGGGAAGCCCCCCAATATATCAAACAGAGGGCAGCCCCCCAATATTTCACACAGAGGGGATCTGAGGGAAAGCCCCCCCCCCCCAATATTTCACACGGAGAGGATCCAAGGGGAAGCCCCCCACCCCCAATATTTCACACAGAGGGGATCCAAGGGAAAGCCCTGGTTGATCTGATTCATTTCTCAGCTAGTACATAGTTTTTATTACTTAAAAGTTTCCAACCATTGGTGGTCCCAAGAACCTCAAACTGTTTCTAGGGCTAGGGGGCGTGGCCCCTAGCTATATAATGCAACATCATTCCCACCTCTTAGCAAAAAAAAAACGTATATATGAAAGCCTCCTCTTCCCTTCCCTTCCCTCCCCTTCCCTTCCCTTCCCTCCCCTCCCCTCCCCTCCCCTCCCCTCCCCTCCCCTCCCCTCCCCTCCCCTCCCCTCCCCTCCCCTCCCCTCCCCTCCCCTCCCCTCCCCTCCCCTCCCCTCCCCTCCCCTCCCCTCCCCTCCCCTCCCCTCCCCTCCCCTCCCCTCCCCTCCCCTCCCCTCCCCTCCCCTCCCCTCCCCTCCCCTCCCCTACCCTACCCTCCCCTCCCCTCCCTCCCCTCCCCCCCCCCCCCCCTTCCCTTCCCCCTCCCCCTCCCATCCCCTCCCCACTCACCCCAGTTGTTCAGTTTAAGAGCAAGCACTTCGTAAATCTGGTTGAGGACGATGATGGAGATCAGCTGGATGATGGCTCCTGTGAGAGACACGACTATGTCTCCGATGCTGGGCCCTCCCGGGATGCCAGACACGAGTCTGTATATCACCCCGGCAACGCCAAGGCGATACAGCAGGACGCTGAACACAACGGCGATGACAACGAGCACCTGATGGGAGAAATCAACGTACGCATGACCACAGAATCACATGCACAAGTTCCTTCCCTTATTCTTTTGAACCTTATCTTTATCACTAGTGAATGCAGAGCATTGTGGGGCGAGCGTGAGCGAGGGCATGCCGCTGAAATAGATATTTGAAGTATTTGCGGTATATAGGACCATGCACCCGTACAGACAAAATCGCGAGTCACAACACAAAGGGGAGGCTCGCTCACGCTCGCCCCAATAAGCCATATGTAGCAGACTCATGTGTTTCTACCTTCAAGTACAAGTCATAGTGGGTTCCTCTGCTTCACTACACTTGGCTTTGGAATTACTGATGGAATTCACGGCCACTTGTATTCTACCACCACTTTACTACAGACTAATTACTGAGTCCTCTGACCCAGGGAAGGCCCTACAGACAGGTTTTTATTACCTATTATTCTCTGGGCATTATTCTTTTTTTTTTATGCATGCACCTATTATTCCTAAAGAAATTCCCGAATAATGTGCATGTCCCTAGTGTACACGTACATGTACAGGCATGTATCAGGGTGGGAGGAAGAGTCCAGTAATCCATATGCTATATAGCTGGCCCCTCCTCCAAATAAAAAAAAAATGAGCTCCCAAAATAATGAGCACTCCCTCCTACCATGACGGCAAGGATGGAGAAGGAGGAGATGATCTTGGGGAAGAACCAGGTGGCGGGCTGGATGTACTCCTTGCGATTCAGAACCTCGTTGAAGATGGTGAATCGCTTCGCTTCCTGTTCCGACTTGGCACGGCGAATGTAGCGCTTGATCTTCTGCTCGAACTCGGGACGGGCTCGTTGCTATGGGTACAAGAGGGAGGGACAACACACAAGCTGATTATTAACGTGGCTGTGCGAGTATCTGCCACTTAAATTTTTTAGCTTCGTTTTCAGGCCAACTACACTTCTAATCAAATTTTACAAATGTATCCCAAGTGAAAGCGTTCTTCGCGTTCGCACGCGATGTGACGAGTTTTCGCAAAATTTCGCGTGTTCACGCCTTTTCGCGCGAGATCGCACCTTTTCTCGCGAGATCGCGCCTCTTTGCACAAGATCACGCCGCTTCGCGCGAGATCGCACGCGAATCCGATCACCAAGTTTTAGCGAGAAGTACTTAAAACGTGCGAGATTTCGTGTGGTAAGCTTTGTATCACTGGAGGTTGCTAAAAAACAGGTGAGACTGCGGTTAGTCATCCGAAAACGCCCGTATTTCAACGCAATTGTAAGTGAAATGGCGCGAACGCGCGCGAAAATGTGCGTATTGCACGCAAATTTGTGGAACGATTTCACTCGGGATGTCATGAGGACCCATTTGAAAAAACGGCAGCATTTTTCTATGTTTCACCGGAGACTTTCTTTCGGCAGTAAGTCACAAATGGGACATGGAGATTAGCTACGAGAAGTGCAGATTTGCTACATTCGCTTGTTGTTCAAGAACAGAAGCTCTGCTCACCCACGCTATATAATTATTACCTATCTATCTACGCTTGTCCTGCATACACGACTTTAGATACTAGGCCTTGTGACTTGTGACTGTCCCTGGTGTAACCAAAATGGCGCTGGCCTGAGAACAAGGCAAACATTTTCTTTGCAGGAGTTCACTTTTCGGACTCATTATATTACAAAATTAAAAAAAACGGTGAGTTCTCGTCTGCAACACTGTGTGGGCAGGTGCATCCTAATTATCAGGCAAGCACGGGAACACACCTCAGCATCTTCAAAGCCGAGCATACCCCAGTCGTACTGGAGCTTGAACTGTCGTCGCTTCCAGAACTCCAAGAAGAGCACAGCTGTTAGTGAGTGTGTGAGGGAGAGGGAGAGGGAGAGGGAGAGGGAGAGGGAGAGGGAGAGGGAGAGGGAGAGGGAGAGGGAGAGGGAGAGGGAGAGGGAGAGGGAGAGGGAGAGGGAGAGGGAGAGGGAGAGGGAGAGGGAGAGGGAGAGGGAGGGAGAGAGGGAGAGAGGGAGAAAAGTGAATGTAACCCCACTGCATTACTGGGTAGGTGAGTGTGGCTTTGAAGTGCTCTTTTCAAAGGAAGCGGTCACTTTTTGACTAGCTGTGTTTCTGGTATGCTGTTGCAAGTTTCTTGAAAAACATAATTATACACCAGCATGGAGTAGCATTTGTATACGTATTGTGTATAGTTATGGCTCATCCCCGGCTAGCCATGCACACCCACCAAAGAGAGACCATTATTAGCCATTGAGTTACAGATGCTAAACTTCAAAGCTGGCGTACACACACGCACTTGCTCTACACACGCACAGCATAGCAAACTCACCCCAGAAAGCCATCACTATGGCAAAGAAGACCGTTGCACCGTTGTCAAAGAGTAACGAAACCTGCAAGGCAGACATATACGTACCACCATCACAGAGCTGAAAATATATAGCAGCTGGCTACTGGCCATTTTCCGTGCAATTGTCTACAATGGCCACCCAAAATTTGATTCTGATTGTATCAAATTGTACAGGTGGTCATTTAAAATTTCAGCCAAACCCCAAGCCTTATTTTCAGCTCTTGTCATCACACCAGTACCACATCACATATAGTGCTAGAAGCACCCCCATCTACGAGTACTAGGTAAGAAGAAACACCAGCAATTAAACAAGCCGTTAGAGACAGTACGTTAGCATGTACATTTGTATAGGGAATGCATGTGCATGCACAGCGACACTCGTGAAGTAGTGAATAGCTTGAAAATGAAGCACCCTGGCCAGCTCTAAACTCAACGGTTGGCCTCCTAGCCCCTAACCAAACCCTAACCCAACTCTGACCCTAACCCTAACCTAACCCAATCCCCTAACCCTAACCCTAACCTAACCCAACTCTGACCCTAACCCTAACCTAACCCAATCCCCTAACCCTAACCCTAACCTAACCCAACTCTGACCCTAACCCTAACCTAACCCAATCCCCTAACCCTAACCCTAACCTAACCCAACTCTGACCCTAACCCTAACCTAACCCAATCCCCTAACCCTAACCCTAACCTAACCCAACTCTGACCCTAACCCTAACCTAACCCAATCCCCTAACCCGAACCCTAACCCAACTCTGACCCTAACCCTAACCTAACCCAATCCCCTAACCCGAACCCAATCCCCTAACCCGAACCCCAACCCTAACCTAACCCAATCCCCTAACCCGAACCCTAAAAATAAGTGGATGCTAAATATAACCGTCTCTAATGGAAATTGCAATTAACACTCACTCTAGCAAAACTGCAGGTGTCCCGGAGCCACCAAAAGTCGCAGCGGGAGTCGCAGAGTGGGCACATGAAGTAGTCAGTCCGGTTCCGGTCTCGGCAGATGTCGGAACTGCATGGGGACAGGAGGGGGAGCAAGATACAAATACGTAAGAATGCAACACAGCTCACAAGTGACACTCATCCCCATCCAATGAGAAATTTATTGTATATCGTAACACATCACCCACGATTCTAAATGAATTGTTCACCAAGCCATGCAATATCACTGGGTATTGGATGGTTTCCATACAGGAAATACTACGCAGTGGTACTATAAGGGGTGTACGATATGATCAATGATATAGCCTTAACTTACGCAACAGAGTTGCTGTCCAGAGAGAGAGTAGAGAGGCCGTAGAGGAAGACGATGAAGCCGACAATGGAGGCAGGCAGGAGCCAGCTGGTGTAGAACCCGAGCCAGGTGAAGTAGATGCCGACCTTCTCCCCGTAGTAGTGCCTGTGTGTGTGTGTGTATGTGTATGTGTGTGTGCGCGTGTGTGTGTGTGTGCGTGTGTGTGTGCATGTGTGCGTGTGTGCGTGTGTGCATGTGTGCGTGTGTGTGTAAGTTTCACATCCCACAAAGCCCCCCAACATACACTGCAAACACTTCAAGAGATGATAAGCTTGAGTAAAGAAATCCCGAAACAAGTCTGACATTTCATGTCTAAAAAACCGGCCGGGCGCCTTTCCCATACAATACACACAACTCAGCTTAGAACGCGGTACAGCGAAAGTGCTGACTCAGCAGTTTCGTCATGCGCCTACAGTTAGTAGCTATATGCCATGAAACCAGGATCTTTACGGCTACCTACCACGTTTTCGCCATCTAGGCAACACAAAACTACCTTCATTTGCTGTAGCTTGGCCTGCAAACCTCCAAAAGCTGCTATACACTGCAGTTGCATAGTAACGTATGACGTAATATATTGCGCACGTGATAAGTGCAGACGCACAAACAGACAAACAAACAAACAGACACGGAAAACGTAAAGCAATCTTAAAACGCGTGCTCCGGCTGGTAAAAAAAAAAAAAAAAAAAAAAGGGACCCAGTTGGGGATTGAACCCAGGACCTTCTGAATACTAGTCAGATGCTGCACTCAGATGCTGGTACCACTGAGCTACATGTACTGGAGCCCCTTGGCAGAGGAGCAGTATATAGCCACTAAATCCGCTAGTAGGACTTGCCAGTAGGACCCCGGCAAATGCACTACATGTACAAGTAGCATACTATACATGTAGTCTACTGCTGGAGCACCTGATGTGGTCGAGTGGCTGCGACTTGTACCAGTTCTTCCAGTATGACCACTGCGAGTAGAGGAACTGCCTCTCGCTCTTGGCCTCTTCGCCCTTTGCTACTTTGTGGGAGCCCTGCCGGGGGAGGGGAGGGGAGGGGAGGAGGGCTGTTATGATGCTCTACCAATACACATGCACTCACATTCACACGCATACGCACGCGCGCGCACGCACGCACGCACGCACGCACGCACGCACACACACACACACACACGCACACACACACACACACACACACACACCTACCTCATGGAGGGGGTAGGCTTGGCCAAAGGATTTGTTGGCAATCAGTCGCTGAACACCAATCTGGTCTCCCTCTTTCCCGTAGCGGGCATTCTGCATCACATTCCACACCTATATAGGAAAGGAAGGAGGGAGAAAGGGAGGAGTTATACACACACACATGCATGCACACACACACACACACACACACACACACACACACACACACACACACACACACACACACTCACAATAGCAGCCCTCTGTGCGGAAGAGAAGAAAGAGTCCTTCTCCCAGCCGACGAAGCTGCGGAGAAGATATGTAACGTGAAGAACACAAGAGCAAGTGATTTACAAGGTCATACCTATGTGGTACATGTACCCCTGCAGAGACACTTATTCATGAATACAATTTCATGGGCTATAATTCAACAGCGGAGGCGGTACCTCAACACTATGTGCAGTAGTCAAACTGTCAGTTTGTACCAATGGTTACTATGCTGGAGGTCAGAAAACATGCGGGGTATTGTAGGACCCCCTCCCCCAAAACAAAACTCTAGCCCCCCCCCCCCAAAAAAAAACAAAAAAAATAGAACCCCCCCTCACCCCCACAGAATGATCTCTCTCCAAGGTTGCATTTCCTCTACTAATAATACATGTACACACACACACACGTTCAACTCACTTCTCCCTGTGGGAATATTTGAAGGGAGCGGTGAAAAAGGTCGGGAGTTCCAGGTCCTCAGGAATTTTGGGCAGGAAGGGGTCGACCACCTTGATGCGGTCGAAGAAGGCCTCACGCCACGAGCCCTTCTTCAAGTGGTTTTCCTACAGAGCAACGGTTATGCAAGTGATTAATTACTTATATTTCAGAAGGCTCGGTCTCCCATACACTCATAATGTGTTTGGCCTAGTTTCCTAACTCAGATAGCCAAACACATTGATACGATATGCTGGACTTCACCTTCTTCATAATTTAGTGCTACTCACGCGACCTTCGACAAATCAGAAGTCTCAAAAATGATCACATGACCGCGAATAAAATCGCTTAATGCACACTTAAGCGTGCATTATCTAGATAACGCACACTTTCTAAATAACACCCAACAGATCTGTGGCTGTCTCAGGTCAGTGAGAGCACTAAATACTTTAGACACCAGTTGGCAGTGATTACGGGTTTGAATTAGTGTGCTTGGACAATTAAGTAACGATCTCAAGCGGATAATGCACTCACCTTCGGCTCGTGCATTATCCGCCCTCGACCGTTACTTAATGGTCCTTGCGCACTAATTAAATCCCATAATCACTGCAAACTGGTATATAAATATTACATAATCCAGAATAGCTGACAACCACTGTGTGGTCTGAGACACTCTAGAATGGATTCCCAATTCTACAGCAGGTCTACAAACTGCGTAGCAACGTAGCGAACTGATAAGAGTGTGGGTTATGAAACTATGTAACCCATACTTATTAGCCAATCATTTTTATTGTAGATGATGTAATGTGGTATAAGATGTAATAGCAGGCCCTAAATTTTACTTAATTCCCAATTCTACAGCAGGGGCAACTTATGCTAATAAATACCACATTGCATGCAACAGACCATTCAAGATTCATTCCCACTACTACAGCAGTTATGCAAATAACACCATATATTGCATGCAACAGACTTTTTTGCCAGCCAGTACAGCGTAATTGGATAATCACCACATTTGAACGCAGTAGACCTTTTTATCCGATTACAATTTAATGGCAGGCACTAAATGTTAATTCATTCCCAATTCTACAGCAGGACAAACAGCTATGCAAATAAACATCACATTGCACGTAATATCTGATTACGATTTAAATGGTGGGCACTAAATTTCACCCAATCCTACAGCCGGACAAACAGCTATACAAATAAAACACCACATTGTACCTATTATACGATTACGCGATTTAATGGCGGGCACTAAATTTTAATTCTACAGCAGAAGCGACAGTATAAACACCAGATTGTATGCAATAGACCTCGCTTTTGATTCAATTATATGGCGGGCACTAAATTCTAATTAGTCCCCCTCCCCACACCTCGATGGGCATCCTGAGCAGGAGGTCATCTGCTCCCTTCAGCAGACAATTGTGGGCACTAAATTCTAATTAGTCCCCCTCCCCACACCTCGATGGGCATCCTGAGCAGGAGGTCATCTGCTCCCTTCAGCAGACAATCGCGGGCACTAAATTCTAATTAATCCCCCCTCCCCACACCTCGATGGGCATCCTGAGCAGGAGGTCATCTGCTCCCTTCAGCAGACAATCGCGGGCACTAAATTCTAATTAATCCCCCCTCCCCACACCTCGATGGGCAACCTGAGCAGGAGGTCATCTGCTCCCTTCAGCAGACAATCGCGGGCACTAAATTCTAATTAATCCCCCCTCCCCACACCTCGATGGGCATCCTGAGCAGGAGGTCATCTGCTCCCTTCAGCAGACACTCGTGGCTGGCGTGGAACTTAATGAAGTAGGTCTTGCGGTCGGGAGACTCCTGGAGAGGGTGTGGTGTAGAGGCAGATAAAAAGAGCATACCAAGAAATGCCTTCTTCCCTCTTTGTTTCTCTCTCATGTTGCAAGCACACAGAGACCAGTCTTTTACTGTGTACTCACTACAGAACAGAAATGTCCTCTCTTTCTCCCTCAAGCACACACACACGTCCACAAACACACAAGTACTCACATAGTCGTCGTCCTAAATACACATACAACACACACACACACATACTCACTCACACACACACACACACACACACTCACTCACACACACACACACACACACATGCACACGCACACGCACACGCACACGCACACGCACACGCACACGCACACGCACACGCACACGCACACGCACACGCACCCGCACACGCACTCACAGAGCAGTCCTGCACTTCGTACTCCAGCCCCAGCTCGATACAGGACTCCAGAAACTTGTCCCTCTTGATCTTCCTCTTCTCCCTCTTCTCCTCCGAGTCCTCCTTCTGCTTCTGCCAGGAGATGCAGGGGCAGCACTTGGCCCACCATGGCGGCTTCTGCTCCTCCAGCTGGTCCTGGTAGGTCAGGATGAAGTCTGGGGGAGAGAGGGGGAGACGAGGGGGGATGATGACCAGACAGACTGACAGACACTCTTTGTGATGAATGTACGATAGACAGACAGACAGACAGACACTCTTCGAAATGTAAGTACAATAAGCAGACAGACAGACAGACAGACAGAATGGAGAATACTCTGTGAGATGGATGCATGATAAGCAGTAAGCAGACAAACAGACAGACAGACAGACAGACAGACAGACAGACAGACAAACAGACAGAAAGACGATGGAAAATACTAAGATGATATACTTTAAGCAGACAGATAGACAGACAGACAATGGAAAGTGCATGGTAACCAGACAGACAGACAGACAGACAATGGACAGTACGCTAAGAGATGGACGCATAATAAGCAGACAGACAGACAGACAGGCAATGGAAAAATACTGAGATGGAGAGAACACTGTATATAATTTTAAAGTACAATGCCGTCATTCAAAGTACTGCTGCTGCAAGTATGTGCACACATTCAGAGGCAATTCAATACATTCCTGCTGCAGTACCCAGCTTATGAATCTACTGCACCTCCACAGTGAATGGTGTCAGCGCTCACTCCTCCCCCCCTCCCCTCCCAAACACAACCTTCCCTCTCGCAATGTGAATACCATTAGTACACCACGGCCTTTCTCTGAGGCTATACGTTGTACATGTGCCTACTTCTATGTTCTAAGGTGACCCCAGAATTTCACATAACCTATAGCTTATCGCATACAGACAAGAGATAAGCGATATTATTCTAACTGATGAATGATGTTATATGACATGTAATAATTCTTGACCATACCGCAGCTTCACAAAATATTTTGCAAGGTCACTGAGAAACCACTGCATTTAAGCCAGAGTTGAAAATTAGGCTTTGGGTATGGCTGGCCGAAATGAAATTTTGATTGCCCATCTGTACAATTAAGAACAAATTTTGGGTGGCCATTATACAAAATTGCATGTAATATGGCCAGTGGCTAGCTGTTACTTTCAGCTCTGATTTAAGCCGATCGAATCTTCTGTAGCACAGCTCCACATCTACAAGCCAAGGATTTTGAGGGACTTCCCCACACATCCCCTCGAAGGTTATGGACCCAAGAAACGCTCTTTAGGCTAATTACCGCATATCTCATAACTACGGAATACTAATAGCAACAAATATTTATAATATTGACAGACATGATTGCTGGACTCTAAATGCACGAATATATGGATGTGTGTGACTAGTAATAACAGTACTTGGTATCAACAAGCACTTAGACTAACAGCACACATACTTATAACAACAAGTTTGAACCATTTGTAGTATTACAAAGTTTGGGTGAGTACACTTGCAATTCTTAGACGAGTGAAGGTAGCGAATCTACACTTCTTTATAGTGCCATAGACCTACCACTGAAAGAAAGTCTCCGGCAAAATATAGAGAAAATGCAGCTGCCTTTCAAAGTGGACAATGACACAAGTTGATCACATGACTTTAGGTACCAGGTCCTGTGACTTTCCTTCGTGTAACTGAAAAGTTGCGGGCCTGGGAATAAGGCTACCACACCAACAGGGTTCTGCCCACACTGGTCGGCAGTGCTAAGCCTTCTTGACCACCACTCAGCTCATGTTGTAATATGGGAGAAAGTCCGTTTAGCTAAAAGAAGTGTCTTGGAGATTGAATTATGACCACCACTCAACCTCTCCTATATAGGCAGAACCCTGCACCAGTATATATACCACACTCCAACTAACAGTATATATACCACACTCTAACAAACAGCCGAATGAATACTACAAGGCAGTCACAAGACTTGATACTTATCAGGTGGTGATCAGATACTACAGACCAATCACCACTGTCACCAGAGTCATTGAGTTCATCTGATGAGATAATGAATGAATAACAATTAAATGCTACCAGGGCAGAGCATGGGGATAAGAGCTACTGTAACAGGCAGTGCACAAGGCAGTCTCCCTGCAGGAGGCTTGGCATGCCTCACAGCGACGGGAGGAGAGGGGGGGGGTTGTGAAGAAGAGCTACTGTAACAGGCTATACATGTATGTTCGATGAAAGGGTGGTAAAACTATTGAGTGTGGTCTTCTTCGTAGCATCAATCTCTCCTCCGTCCTAGTGAGACTGCACTCCTCTTCGTAGCATCAATCTCTCCTCCGTCCTAGTGAGACTGCACTCCTCTTCGTAGCATCAATCTCTCCTCCGTCCTAGTGAGACTGCACTCCTCTCTACACCTCAAGTACTCTGGCAGTAGCCTCATTCCCAGGCCCACGACTTTTTCGGTTGCACGAAGGAATAAGTTACAGGGCCTGGTAACTAAGTCACATGATCAACTTACGTCATAATCCACTTTTAAAGACGCCTGCATTTCTCTGCATTTTTCCAGAGACTTTCTTTCAGTGGTAAGTCTATGGCACAAACGGGCTATAAAGCTACACTCACTACCTTCACTCATTGTCTGAGAATTGCATGAGTACTCGCCCACGCTCATAACTACCTTTCTACTCTTGGTCTTGCGCACGTGTTTTTAGATCCCAGGCCCCGTGATAGCTTTCGTGTAACCAGGTAATGGCGCAGGCCTGGGAACAAGACTACTCTGGCAGCTGGTTACTGACAGGCAGTGAGACAAATTGCAGTTCCACACATGCATACAGACAATGTTGCAATCAGTGGGACAAACGACCTCATTATCTTCTACAGTTTTCGGACAATGGGTCCAGTGACTGTCACTGTGCTATATATATTTTAGCCCATTGTGTAGTAAACCTACACATTTCTTGAGTAGCATCACCAGTGCATAATGACTGAAGAGGAAGAGAGCATAATGAAGTGGACAGTTGAGAAGCGGAAGGCGTGTGAAAGCAGGAAGCTTCCGCACAAAAGCCGGCCGAAAAGCGAAGTTGTGTACTTCACTCAAAATCGTGCTTTCATGTTTAAAATTTACATGAAAGCTCAAAAACAGGCACCTCCATCTGGCGCCTCCTTTTTACCCCCCATTACATCATAATGGTAAAGGGTCTATAGAAGCAACTATCCACACAACTAGTACAGTGTGTGAGCCCCGCCTTTACCTGGAGCTGTAAAAGGAATGCAGTAAATATTCCATTTATTGCCTGCTTTTACCCCCCATTAGTTCAGAAATGTCAGCCTTTCAAATACAGGAGCTTGTGTAGATAAGTAGGTAATGAAGTGGTCCTTTTGATTTATATGGCTGCAGGGTTAGTAATGAAGTACCAGGCCATTGACATAGAAGCCAACATCTCCCTTCCCAGAATAAATCTTTCATGTGGTAGTGCTGTGAGCCACATGCAGGAACTTGAGCCAAGTATGTCATATCAAAATCCTTACAGGCTTCCTGACTCAGAACTAGTGTGTTCACAGCTCTTCCAAGTAGCAGCATTGTGGAGCCAGACAGTTCATACAGGATTTTTTTGCTGGGGGAACTTTTTCGGAAGAGCAAACGTCCTTCTAGGGGGGTCTGGGGGAATGCAACTGCCTTAAGATTGAATTAGGTGGGCTTACCTGTATGTGACTACCCCAACTATATACAGTGAGGGACCTGAACTGTCTACTGTACGAAATTATTGATGTTTTTAAGGAAAAGGATCGCCGAATTCAGCTGCAATGTGTGTGTATCCGATTTCAGCTGTATCAAAAATAATGTGTGCGTGTTTCTTATGATCTCCTAACTGCCATTAACCTTGAATTATACTTGTCAAATCCTAAGGGGGGGATCCCAGGGCACCTTATGTATGAAACTCTGGATTTTGTCTCTGCGTACAGTCCACATACTGCGTACCGTTTGGATCCTTGATCCAATAGAGTATATAAACATTTGACTTTGAGTAGCTCCTGAAACTGATCTAAGAATATTCCGACCCTTATCAACACTTGACACTGAGCGAGAAACAGCACAACACAAATTGGTAGAAGGACGGGACTCACCAATCGTCCTCACGCCATCGTCAAACAACAGAGTCTGCTCCTTGAGTTTCTGAGAGGAGAGGGAAGAAATGACACTTTCATAAACAACTATGGCACCACAATGTTTCCCCTAAGGTCCCCAGTGTTATGAATGCAATGACACATTGAAAAAAAAAACTGATGGCCTAATCAATTTCTACATGGGACTACCACAAAATGGCAGTCTCGTGCAGTGTATTTCACTGCATTTAAAGAGTAGTATCTTTGAGCGTTGGCGAAGTGGAAGCTGAAACCTGTTATGTAGTTGCAGGCGTAGTTGCTGCATTTATTTACTTACGCAGCGCATTTGAGCCTGCCCTGCCCTAGCGTGAAAGGAGAGATACGGCGCTTTGAACACAGTGACGTGATGAAAATACGCAATGGACAATTTCTACACGGGACTACCACATATGTTTAGGGAGGATATAAGGTAAAAAAAATAATGCAAGCATACGTTCCCTTAACCAAACTTTCACCGCTGCAAGTAGTGTGAAGTGTCCAGTTTCCTTTGAACAGCAGCTGCACGACATCAGCAGTAATTGCAAGTGACGAATTAACAGTAGAAAGGAGATAAAAGAAGCTATTCGGATTCAGATTGCTGCAGCAGTCTGATGGCAGCTAGAACAGTATTCAAACTTCAAAGTGAACTGCACGAGCACTCAGAGAGAAAAATCTGTGCTTCTGTCATATCAATAGCCTCGTTCCCAGGCCCACGAGTTTTCAGTTACACGAAGGAAAGTCATAGGGCCTGGTATTTTAAGACAAGTGACCAACTGACTGACGTCAGTATCTAGTTCGAAAGACAGCTGTAGTTCTACCAGAGACTTTCTTTCAACAGTAAGTCTATGACACAAACAAACCGTGAAGAAAAGGCTAGCTACAAGAAGTGCAGATTCGATAGCTTTACTTGTTTAAGAATTACAAGTGTACTCGTCCAAGCTCATAATTACCACTCCACTACCGCTCTATCTTGTTGCCTGCGCACATGACTTTAGATCCCAGGCCCGGTGACGGACTTTCGTGAAACCGAACCAAGGCTAGCATATTATAGTTATGCTATAGATAAACTGGGAGATTAGCACATAGATAGTATTATTAAAAGACTATACAAAGTTAGTTCTGATTGTGACAACCAGGTGTTGAATTACATTAGAGCAACATACAACAGTGTACACCCTTTTTCTGCACTTGGAAACTTGAGCTGTGATCATATTACCCACAAAAGGCAATCGGTTGCCAGGCACCCAACCTCAGACACTGAGCAATGTTAACTAGCACATGGAAAGGATGCCAGCACTTGTGTGTTGTCTGGGTGCTGCCTACTTCTGACAGCTCTGTTGCTAATGAGCTCATCACTTCTTAGCCACCAATTCACCAGCTAACTATCCACACCCATACATTCCTGCATTTTAGGCCACTCAAAGCTAAATACTTGCATTGATAACACACAGTACAAGTGGAGCTTCTTTAAGAGAGGCGATCTATATATGTATCTCTATAAAGTATGTATTAATGGAACTCTGTAATACAATCACCAGTAGCTGTACATGTAGTTCTAAATCTTACCACAACAGTAGCCTTAAACTATTTTTTTTTCCTTGGCTGTAAAAGTAAAAGGATTTGTGAGGTTATGCAGTTGTGAAAACAAAGTTCTACTCAATTACTTTCCATGCCCACAGTTTGCAAAACGCTCACAAAAAATTCCAAAGAGCTAATAACAAAATTTAAGCTCTCAAGAGTGGTTGCCAAGGTGTTCCAATCACATGCAGCTGACAGTGGGATGATGGGCGGGAACTGAGGCTACAGTAGAAGTACTGCCAAACACTATTCAGCAAGTAGGTGACAATTGGAGGCTATCTCAACCACAACGTACTGTTAACTAAATGTAATGGGTAAGCAAATGTACACAAGAAATCATTGCCAGAGATTAAAATTTGGAAGGCTTGCCCGATATCAACACACGTGTGTGTGCGTGTGCGTGTGCGTGTGCGTGTGCGTGTGCGTGTGTGTGTGTGTGTGCGTAAGTGTGTGCGTGTTAGTGTGTGGGGGTAAAAAAACTTGGTAATACTCCAAGTTCTGAAATACCACAGAGACATAATGGATGAGTGTGTCTAGGCACCACAACCTGCCTCCAGCCAACCACTTTCCTAGAAGGAGGGTGTACATGTACCACTTCTCCTAGAAGGAGGGTGTACATGTACCACTTCTCCTAGAAGGAGGGTGTACATGTACCACCAATGCAAACCTTTTATTTCTCCCTTACAAGTGACTATATACTCACTACCACTCACTCACTACTATATACTCACTACCAGACCAAGACAGAGAGACCCAAGAAGTTTGTACAGGAACAAAATGAATCACACAGGCAGCTCAGGAACTAGTCTCATTAGAGTGTGGCATTCCTATTGGTAAGGCCTGTGATTGACGCTCTATAATTGGGGCAAGCGTGAGCAAGCCCCCCCTTAGTGCTGCGAATGGCGAAGGAGGGGGTACGTGTACTACTTTCCTAGGGGTACATGAGCCACTTCTCCTAGAAGGAGGGGGTACATGTACCACCAATGCATACCTTTCATTTCTCCCTCACAAGTGACTACTCACTACCACTCACTACCAAGCCGAGACAGAGAGACCCAAGAAGTTTGTACAGGAACAAAATGAATCAGCACCCAGGGCTGACAACAGTAACCATGGCAGCCGCGTCTGGTCCACAGGCAGCTCAGGAACTAGCCTCATTAGAGTGTGGCATTCCTATACAAGTGCTACTAGAGAATGCAGAGCATTGTGGGGCGAGTATGAGCGAGGGCATGCCGCTGAAATAGGTATTTGAAGTATTTGCGGTATATAGGACCATGCGTCCGTACGTACGTACGCACCGACAAAATTGCCATTCGCAGCACTAAGGGGGGGCTCGCTCACGCTTGCCCCAATTATAGAGCGTCAATCACAGGCCTTACCAAACACAGCTTTAATCTCATAACATTGGAGATATAAGCTATATCACATAGCAGTGAAAAAAAAAATCTCCAAGGCTACAAGGCGAAAGAAAGCCTATTACATAGTAGCCTCGTCCCAAGCTCTCATCCAGCTTTTCGTTGCTTACTGCAAGCGACGAAAAGCTGGATGAAGCCTGGGATCGAGGCTAATAGCATGGCTCCTCCACCACTACAAGATGAAAGCTGATGGTGGGAGTTACCAGGACACGCGGCCTCCAATGTTTGCATAGTTAATGAAACGGCATGTTTTGTAATCTATTCCTTATAGATGAAACTTTGTAGCCTGAAGTGTACTACTACATTACACCTACTAATGAGCATAAGTAATCATTGATTAGATGTGAAGTTGAAATGAACTGCCAGTGTTCGAGAACGTACTGAGTAGTTTTGACTACTCTGAGCTAACTGTAGCAGGGACTACTATGGTAGCCTGCTACCCGGCAAAGTGCGGTTGCCAACTGATGAGTCCCACCGCAATAGAAATATGGGAAGAAAGGTACCTCTTGGCTGTCTGATCCGTGGGTGGTAATATGAGAACTGTTCCGAATTAGTACATAAATGTACTGAAATGTAGTGTGTAAGTGTATGCGTGGTAGAGGTTCCATTGCATTCTATGACCATAGATATATTAATCCTTGTTTTCATTTTGCTAGCTGAGTTTTACCATCATCAGTAAGCAGATGCAACTCTACACCACCAAGTGGGAGATTTTGCCTGGAGAAATTGCTGTTTATGTTGGAGGCCAGCAACCCAACCAGAAGACTCAAGCTCCCTCCAATGTTCTGGAGTATATCTATTATAGCCGCTCAGCTAAACGTGCATTCATTAATAGGCGCTCACATAGGGCAGATCAAATATCAAATTTGTAAGTTTTTCTCCCCTCAAGGGAAACAAGACCAGACATTTAGGCTAGCGCCATGTGTCCAGTCGGGGTCATTTTAATGATTTCTCCTTCTACTTCGCGAAAGGGGGGGGGGGGGGGAGATATACTATAATATTATGGGAGTGAAATTCTCGGTTGGCTAGTAGCTTTCATCTAAAAGATATGTATCCCCAATTCTAACCGGAACAGTCAATATATCAAATATCACAACTCCATAGAAACAGCTCACATTAGAGGCACCAGCCCATAGTTCTGGTGGGGGTAAGGTAGGATGGGGTAATTTGGCTTCTTAGACCAGAACAGACACTGTTAGAGAAATTTTTGTGGTATCCTACAATAGAGGATCCTCTCTCAGTGTCTGTTCTCCTCTAAGGACCCCACAAAGTTCTCTCTCAGTGTCTGTTCTGGTCTAACGAGCCCAAGAAAGAGTTTGTTCCAAGTTACCCCTCGTTCCAAGCTACCCCGCCTTGCCTTACAGATTCGGATGACATCCCACAAAGGATCCCACAAAGTTCTCTCACAGTGTCTGTTCTGGTCTAACGAGCCCAAGAAAGAGTTTGTTCCAAGTTACCCCTCGTTCCAAGCTACCCCGCCTTGCCTTACAGATTCGGATGACATCCCACAAAGGATCCCACAAAGTTCTCTCACAGTGTCTGTTCTGGTCTAACGAGCCCAAGAAAGAGTTTGTTCCAAGTTACCCCTCGTTCCAAGCTACCCCGCCTTGCCTTACAGATTCGGATGACATCCCACAAAGGATCCCACAAAGTTCTCTCACAGTGTCTGTTCTGGTCTAACGAGCCCAAGAAAGAGTTTGTTCCAAGTTACCCCTCGTTCCAAGCTACCCCGCCTTGCCTTACAGATTCGGATGACATCCCACAAAGGATCCCACAAAGTTCTCTCACAGTGTCTGTTCTGGTCTAACGAGCCCAAGAAAGAGTTTGTTCCAAGTTACCCCTCGTTCCAAGCTACCCCGCCTTGCCTTACAGATTCGGATGACATCCCACAAAGGATCCCACAAAGTTCTCTCACAGTGTCCGTTCTGGTCTAATGAGCCCAAGAAAGGATTCGTTCCAAGTTACCCCTCGTTCCAAGTTACCCCGCCTTGCCTTACAGTTTCAGCCGACATCTACAGCTGGCAAGCTAACCACACAGTAAACCACACACAGTGCTTGAAAAAATTACAGCAATTACTTAATAATAAGCACTGAATGGCTCAGTCTAGTTAGGCTGTAGGCAGCTATATAGCTATCACTGGTCAGCTGAAGAACTATGAATGAACCGGAAAACGGAATGTGAAACCTACGTAAAAATTTTCTACAACAAACACCCCCGCCTTGGCTAAAAAAAAAGCGAGGCAAATCCAAAACGCTTAGCCAGTCGCATGCCACAGGCTATACACAGACAAGCTGCTGCATACCTTCTCCTCAGCAGCCCCCCTTTCAATAAGCTTGATCTCTTCAGAGCCGCTGGGGATGGGGGCGGCCGCAGTGAACGGGCGCTTGCCCGGGGGCTCAGTGTCGTCCTCCCCCTCGCTCTCGCTCGGCTGCTGCGCGGGGTCGCTGTCGCTCGGCTGCTGCGCGGGATCGCTCTCGCTCGGGCTGAACGTGACGGTGTAGGCCTTCTGTCCGTCGCTTGGCTCCGTCACCAGCCCTTCAAAGCCGATGGGTACGGGTTCCGTGTCAGAGGGTTCCGCCATTTTTTGCGTTCAGTCGACTGCACGCGGTGAAGGCAGATTCATAGGCCAATAAAAACTCTGCCACGAGCTTTCTCAAGAGTCTCTGCAAGAAGGCTGGACGTCAAAGGAATGTGGCCTCGCCCAAAATTACTACCTGTGACGAAACTCCATACCCCATGTGTACGTGTACGTGTATATATGCGCAGATTCTCCTGCGCAGGTAAAGTAGTGACCTTCGACCTTTTCGCATCTCATAATGATATGCAGCTGGAACAGCAGTACATTAGTCCCAAACAGTCCTCAAGGCAAGGTATACACAGAGCTCGATCGAATTTGGCAAAAACCTTGCAACAAGCGTACCCTGCATGCAGTGGAGACTATGCAAATTCTAAAAAAAAGAAGAGGTACATAGTCTACGTTCCAGACCCTCCACACACACAGTCTCGCGGGCCAGACTTCACTCCTGCAAGACTACCACACACACAAATTTCTGACGGGGTACGGTGGCGGCGTGTGTTGAGGGTCTGAAACCAGACTAATAGGTAACATGCTTTAACCAAGCTAGCAGAGCAGGTTCTGTGGTTTTCTACTCTTAGCAGTATAGTCTGTTGCAAGCATGCTGCAAATCTGGGCCTAAATCAGCACAGTAAATCCTCAGATAAAACTACAGGTCAGTGACCGAGCCTTCGCAGCGTTTTTGCAACAAACAGCAACTGTGAAGAACCCACAAAAATTAATACGAAGTGGAGGGGGTGGCCAATGATACACGAGCCTCACCCACCGTGCATGCAGCGCATCCATCCCGCGACCGCACCTAGCTACCAATTGCGCGGCAGACGTACGGCACAAACTATGTCTACAGTACCTTTGCGTCCTCGGAGAGAGAGGGTCCGGTGCCGCCGCTTCGCTCCAGCAGTTGCAGCTCTTCGACCTGGTCTTCCTCGCCCGTAGCCGGTTTCTTAATAGGCTCGCCGGGCTCGGCGTCCTTTTCTTCGACTAGCGCGGAAAACCCGATAGGTCTGGCGCCCTCGTCAGATGCCATTTTGACTTCGCCTTTTTTATTTTTGCCTCCCCCAAGAAAGAAAATTGGATCAGGTAATTTGACCTGGAACCCGGACAGGTTTGCAGTACCGGAATGAGACTGTACGTGAACGAAAAATTGAGGTCGAAGGCCACTGCACTACTCTAGGGGGGTACAGCATGTACAGGTTAAAGCAACGCAGAGAGAACCCTGAGCGATGGATTGTGCTAGTCTACAGTATGGAAAGTGTAATGTATGTATTCATTGATACACATGCATACAGTCTCGCGCCGACGTAACATATTAGGCATGAGACTACGTAACACAAACATTCGCCCCAAGTTAGGAAACCATACCCATAGATACCGCACCTAATGAGCAATTAGAGTGTCTTGCATAGTACTGTCACTGGAATTTTGGTCCTGGAAAAATGGTCCTAGGACCAAAATTTCCGCTGGAAAAATTGGTCCCCCGGACCATTTTTTCCGGCCAAATTGGTCCTACCCTGAAAATTTTGGTCCGCCCATCAAGTTCTAGCAGAGTTGGTCTTACCTTGAAAATTTGGCATAGTTAATATCAACCTTTAGTTGAACCAATAGGTAGTTTAATACAAAGGTATGAGACAGTGTCTCAGTCACAGGCACGGATATCCTACAAACTGATTCAGTATAGCTACACCGGGACTTTGTCTACTGACTGTAAAGTCGATTCTGTGGCAAGTCTCGATCAGCTTGCATGCTGTATATGAAATCCTTTGACATCTTCCTCCTCTCGAAGCAGTTCCACAGATGGCGAAGCACTTTCTCTTGGTCGAAGTGGTAACTGACCTGGGAGCTACAAAATGTATAGATCTAGCTATACGCTCACGGCATGAAGCTATTGACGGTAGGTGTAGGCTATGACAACAAACAAGCCAATACAATATACTCAATCATGTAGCCATCCACCCTTAGTGTAGTAGTTCACTCTATCAAGCCTGAAATACAGTAGCAGGTAGAATTCGCTTATGGCGCAGGTCGGACCATTATTTTCACAGGGGGACCAAAATTTTCAGGAAAAAATGGTCCACCCGGACCGATATTCCGGAAATTTTGGTCCCCCGGACCAATTTTTCCGCCGGACCAAAATTTCCGTGACAGTACTGTCACCGGGAATTTTGGTACTGTTTCCCAAACTGAAATTTTCAATGGAAAATCAGTCCTCCAGATCAACTTTTTCGTAAAAAATGGTCCGCCTCTGGGAAAATGGTCCAGGCACTGGCGATGCATATTCTTGTTCATGAGTGCCAGTCAGGCTGTGCTGGAGTGTCCCATAACACTTATAAGCCGTAGCTAACCTAGCTAGGTACACCTGCATAGAAAATGTACTACCATAATTATAGCAGGATTATTCCTGAAGAAAAATTCACCTGGCGTTTAATAGAACTCAATAAAAGGAGCTCTCATATTTATCCCACGTTATATAATCTCTAATACATTTCATTGGACGAGAGCAGTAGGATATATAGCGCATATTTTGCAGTTCTGTACTTCCTTAGTTACACATTAGCAACATACTTCGCGATAGTTACGCACATATGCAGTAGTGGGGTTAGTCAGATAGACCACGTCACAGCGGAGGATACACGTCCAAAATATCCTCCTTGGATATGGTGTTACCCCTTGGCTGCGCCTGGGTAAAACCGCATCCATGAAGGATATATAGGTGCATATCTTCCACTGTGACGTAATCTATCCTATACTTACACTACCCTCCCTTTCAGGCTCTCCTCACTTCAGGAAGAAAGGAATAATACGGTACAAGTAAATGCAGTGCATTGTGGGGGCGGAGCAGTCGTCTGTAGGTCTTTGCATGTAAATAGATCTGGCAATACATTTGCAATATATAAGACCACACACAACTGCAACCAGAACCACTAAGGGGGGGCTCCACCCCAAATATTATATTGACAGTACTCCTCTGTTGAGGTGCAGATACAGAGTGAAATGGTAGTGGAACAACTCCCCAATAAATGTAAGCTTTTATACAAGCCAGAGAAGAAAAAAACAAATGAGCTATGTAAAGTACTGAGGTCAGCACTGCAGTGAAGAGAAACCAGCAGCCCTTTATTGATTATATGTACTTTTTAACCCTCAGCACGCATGCGCAGCAAGGCTTACAGTACTCAGCTTGTGTGTGTGTGTGTGTGTGTGTGTGTGTGTGTGTGTGTGTGTGTGTGTGTGCATGTGTGTGTCTAGGATTTTGCTGTGGTAATGATCAACAATACAGGGTATACACCATACTAACAATACTACTGCATGTGCCTGTAATGGACCTATAATAGGTCATTCTTACCTAAACAATTAGGACATTGAGCATACGATGCACATGCAAGTCACTAGTCTCAATAAATTACGTTAAACTTGTTTTCTCTGTATATTATAGTATTCCTTTGTGGCCTGCAGCAGTGTACTGTCTTTTATGATAATCTAGGAACCTCGCTAAATTGCTACCAGAAATGCTGCTGGGTCATGGACAATTGCACACCATCTTTTACATCTGCTACTGCTATAGAGAGTTTTCACGTGTCGTCACAGATCACGTGCTCCTGCAGTACGTCCGTGTTACGTTCCGTTTATATCCATTCTAGCCCACCATGCGTGGGCGACTAGTTTGGCACGTTATACAGCGATCTCAGAAACAAGAGCTGCTCGGAACTTACGCGTTCAGTATCTCAACTATCGCTGTAGTCAGTTTTCTGGCGGGATGAATCGAGTGAATCTGCCGTCTAGACTACGAGTACGAGAGAACTTCCGGACTTCATGCGTATGGCTATGTACGTTTGCTGCCCACGAAAATGGTGCCCTGGCAACAGTTGCTACATGCGCGTGACGTAAGATGATGTCAATGAAAACTCTCTATTAGTGTCATGCTGAACTCAAGAGTACCTTGGGAATAGATGAGTGCATGTGAAGAACTTACTGTTATGATAACCTAGTGTCTGTTATTACACATTACTTTATTGATGGAGATCAAAACCAGAGATTGTTCTCAAGGATGTCATCCAAAATAAAATTTTGGGGAAAAAAAAATATGTATGCAGAAAGGCTGATCAGATTTGGTTCACTCAGCCATAATTGATTTTCACCTCCTGCTTTTATCACTGCCATCATACTGTTTGAAACTGAGTAACATGGTCTGGAGTATAACATACATACAAAAGAAATGAGGACTTCTTTGGCCCCCTACACTCAACAAAGACCAGCATTGGCTTTTCTGATCATGTTGACAATGTCAGTTGAAGTAGTGCCAAAGGGCAAAGTACTACTGCAACCACAAAGGAAGCCCAAAGGATGCACAAAGGAAGCCCAAAGGGTATGCATAGTGCCCTTTGGTAGAGGAGGCACTGAATCAGGTGTAGCCTCGGGCCTGGAGCCAAAATCCAGTTCGAGCTACAGCAGCTAGCAGAGGGAGATCGGAAAAGGACTGAAAGTTGAAACTGGTGAAACGCATGCAGCCTGCGCAGTGGCAGAGGCTGAAATCATCACCCAGTAATATACCTGTAGCGATCAACAAAACAACTTGGAACACAACTTGCCTATCAGATATATATACGTACTACACGTACTGGTGTCCATGTGCACGTGCGCATGCTGCTCCCGCCCACATTAATTTTGCTGATTCCACGTGTCGCGCTTAGATCATGGCGTACTCGGTACTGTATACTGCAACATCCGTCAAGGATAGATCTAAGCGACAGACTGACTGTCCGATAACAATTGATGACTTTATACTCACCACGATTGTGTATCAGATACTTTGGCCTATATATGGCAAACCAGGGCTCCAGCGCACTAGCTTACCTTCTCTGCATCGGCGGAGTCCTCGGGCTGGCCCTCGAGAACAACCGGCTCTTTCAGCGGAGCGGGCTGGTCTTCCTGCTCTTCCACTAGCGCGTAAAACCCGATAGGTCGGGTGCCGACGTCGGATGCCATCTTTACAGACTCTTGTCAGTCACCGCGGTAGGCCTGAGGTTCGCGAACCTGGGTCCTGGACCGACCAGGAGCGCATAATGACGTAGGAGCGCATAATGACGTCATTATGCGCTCCTTGTCTAGACGAAATCGCAGTATTGAATAAGACTTGTTCAGTTTTGCACACAGCATGACCTTCGAGCGATGCAGTTCGGATTACGTTAGCGCGTCGGCACTCCTCCCTCTCTGTCCACCCAGACACCTTTTCCAACGACTTGCCATTTGTCTTTAGAGGGGCAACGCCACCATGAGGATTGGTTGGCTCCCCATCCACTGCCCTGGAAGTGTTTTTTTTTTACTGTATTTAATCTCTTGCTTTGTCTTTTATTTATTTCGTGTGCAGAAAAGCAGAAAAGCAAGGCGTTGTAGTACATGTACGACTACGCATGCAGCAATAATTATGTGACCTGCATACATTGCTGCCACACTAATATTTTAAGCACAGTAGCTGGCACTTTAATTACCAGCATATAAAACTAGGAGAATGCAGAGCATTTGTGGGGCGAGCGCAACTACAACATGTGCTTAGCATGTTTCTGCGCATGCGCAATGCGACCGGTCGGTCGATGACATACGTACATACAGGTCGGACATACATACAAACAGAGTTGGCATTGACCTCGCTAGTACTGGGCTCGCTGCGCTCGCCCCAATAATGCTTCGATGCATGTAGTATGCACACAAGTTGACGCTTCCACTGATACATATTACATACTCTACTACTACGATAAGGGCAAAGTTTATAGAAGATTCTACTATACTACATACATTATATACTCACAATTACTGTATTTAGCATTAAGTTAACAAAACATAATTTGACAACATTTGTGTAGTGGCAAATTATGAGTAATACTATACAGATGTTTCTTCAGCCGGAGTCCGGTGCCGTTCTGGCTGAACATGCATACGCTAGCATAGTAGGTGCAGACTTTCCTGATCAGGTGACCGGAACAGTATTATCTTTGGAGTGCTATGTATACAACTTTCATCAACAACAACCCATAGTCATACCGTATATCTTAATTGTGCAGTATTACCATTTTACATACTGATATATGTGAAACCCAGTCAGCATTATGTATAGGTGCATTAAAGATACTGCTAGACACCAATTCCTTCAATTCTCAGCAATTCTGTGCAATTAACAGCTGGTACGGCATGTTCTGCTACACACTTCTCATTCAGAGATACACGGGTATCTTTATTCAATGCAGTGTACAAGGTCATGTAATCATGCAGCTGTTCACTATATCAATAAAAGTGTGCATCAAACATGCAGTGCAATGAGGTGGCTTTTGCAGCTGATACTTGGTGTTACAAAGTGGCTATTGAACAGGGTGCTAAAAGTCAATTAGTGTTTGAGTTAAGGTAAGGGTTAGGGCTATAGTGTTAGGGTTAGGGCTATTCCATTCAGGGCATAAAACATGCAGCTTACTAGTACATGAGCGCACATGTGCAGACATAGATTAGGCCCCTCCAACTTGCATGTTAGTTTCTGATCACCCGCCCGCATCAGCAACAGAGACACGCGTACGCTAAGTTTCTATAATGAGCAGGCAACACGTCCGGTATTTATTACAAATGGGTGGAGCATTCGTTTTTCATGCGCGTTTCTTCTCCAAGAATGTGCATGCAGCGGCCACCCGCCCACATGGCTCCTGTGGAATGAGTGAGATCAGAAACTAATCTGTAAATTGGAATGGCCTTATCAAAATGTATGCTCTTCATACTGGACCAATGGCCACATCCTTAATATTGATCCTTTTTGCGAACAGAATTAATGCAGCGCACATGCATGATGTATAGGAGCATGCAGTTTCAAACTGCACGCCAATTTTTGACATACTACATTTCAATCTTTGCATGTGGTATCGCCATTTACCGCCTACTGAGACATCAAAGCGTGGCTCATAAATTGTCCGTGATTGATGGTTACGCGTCCAATTATCTGGAGCCATCACCGCTAGCAAAGTTTAACTCTCCGCCAAAACCGCAATATTCATACAAATAATATACGTACGGTGCGTTCTGAATAATAATATTATTAATATAGTCTAACAATGGTTTGTGCTAAAAACATACACACAATTTGCTAGATAGTTGCGGCAATTATGGAGATCGAGAAGGCTAGACTCTGACGTCAGACACGTTACCTGGGCATCTATATCTTCGGATCCGCCTGTGCCATAATCGTCGGATCTGGTACTTTCCAAGAGTTTGATCTGCTCATGCTGCTGCATACTGCCAGTTTTCGGCGGTGAGGGTGAGCGTTCGACGTCCTGTTCTTCCACTAGCGCGGAGAATCCGAGCGGTCTGGTCCCGTGGCCAGAAGCCATCTTAATTTATTGACTTCAATTATTGGTTCTGGAATCTGGTTCCCCAGACTAGACTGAATTGCATGCAGTATTGGAATGAGACTGTTTATCACGTGATACTCCAGCCCCTCCTACTCCCGCAACATGCAAAGATTTGCCCATGGCATGCAATGCATGCATGCATATATACACTGCAAAACTGCAGGATAGCTATTAAAGTTCACTTACATTGCTCATATCTGACTTGGCCATGCAAAGACGCGCATGTAAGTGAATGAGTCAGTGTGTGGATCGACTCCTAAAGTGAAGGTCACCATCACTGCATGAAATGTCTGAACTGTAAGTAGCTAGCTAACATTGCAGTCACTACATGTATGTACTTTCAACAAGCTGAGAATTGTTGAAAGAAGTGAATGCAGATTTATGACACAAAGTATTTAATAGTGTCACTTCCCGAGAATCCTGCATGGAAATTTCCTCACATACATTACAGGCATGCAGAAGATAGCCCATGTAGCAGGTAGCGCCGTTATATATACACATGGAATTACGTACAAGTATACAGTCAATGTGATCATTTGTCGTATATATATATAACGTACAATGCATCCATGATTGCATAATAATGTATGTTCCTGCATAATATATATTCAGTATACTCCAGACAGAAATCTTATAAAAGTCTTGCAAAATAATTAGACAACAATGAACTATGATGACTCTACTAGATCTGAACATGAGGTTACAAAGCAACTCATCAGGATATCGGGCCACTCAGATACATTTTTGTCCGTTGCTATACAAATGCGAAACGTTTCCTTGTAACAGACAATGGTGACACTGAGGCCAACAGCGGAGTAGCGTGGAGGCCAGCAGGTAATCGAAGACACAGTGTAAGAGTCGAAATAGAGTGGTTCATCGGGAAGCTCAATTACCGAAAATATACCTGTCACTTTGCGAAGCATAGCGTTGGATACAGAGTCAATTGCACTTGAACACAAAAAGATGGAAGCTAGTCTTGCAGCCGCAAGTAGTGTGAATGCTTCTTCACCTCGTAGTAGGAGCTGGTTATTGGTTTTGAGCAATCGCTTGGTTGGACACTCTTCTGAGACTGGGAGGTTCACGGAGAAGAAGGATAACCGAGAACCGATTGTAACTGGTAAAGCAAAGGGCATATCTGCAACAGTCGCTTTACTCTGAAGTACATGTAGCAGCTTTCGGATTGCACCGGCTAGGCAGGACAGAAGCACAGTGCCAACAGTTACAGCATGGTGGGCAGCGCAAGTCTGAATTGGTTCTAGTTGGTACGGCGCCGAAAAAATGAAGCGTGCACTTCCGTGGAGCAGCAGGGGGTGAAGATCGTTGAACAGCGTTGAACGCAGGAGATGCCTGATGAAAACGGCAGGAGCTTTCAAAACCGTCGCCAATTTTGACACTCTCCTGATGGGAAACGTGGGCTTTAATTTCGGACAGTCTGCATCCAGCAGCTGTAAAAGATTATCCACCAGATTTGCGCCCGAAGCCAGACAGTGATGTGTTTTTATGACCACGGCTGAACGATTAACGTACGCGGGAATGAAATAGGCTGCCCAGAGTGAAGAGTCCTCGTGCGGTTCCAAATTTGAGAGCTCGGCTACGTAGTTTGAGAGATCACTAACGGTTGACATCTTTCGGTTCACAAGATGAATGTGGGAACCTAGGTTGGAATCATTATCAGCTCTCCATTGAGAAAAGCACCCTTTCTTGGTGACCACCGCTGCTAGTTTGAGACTGAACACCCGCATGTTGCTATGGAGATATGCCCGCTGCAGCACAGTAGCGAGAGAGCTACGAAAATCTTCAAAGGAAATGCTCTCTTTGAAAACAACTAGAGTATAGTAGTAGGTCCCCGAGAGTTTGGAGGCATAAAAGGGAGATAAGTGAGAAGTAATATCGATGGTGTGAAATTTCTTGCAAGGTGCAGGTATGCAGCAAGAAAGGAGTTTGAACAGTGCCAAAAAGGGTAGCAAAGTAAAGAAGACTGGGTATACTATTAGGATGCAGATGAGATTACACAGGAAACTTGCTAGCTTCCTGGACCACCTCACTTTAGGAAGCCCAGTGCCAACTAGTGGGACAGTACTACTGGCAGTGTTGAGGCTGTTGTCATGTGAAGCCGAGACTGATTCCGAAGACTCTGGTCGGTCCAAGAGTCCAGATTCCGGATCTCCACGTTGCACGGGATCCGAATCGATCATGCCTGAGTTGTATGCAAGACCGGCTTGCTGAATACTTGCTAACTGAGAGTCAGAGGCAACTGAATGAAACGAGATATCCGAAATAAGAGATTGTTCCCTAGGCCTATTCGGTGATCCAGTAGCAGTATCTATTGGTAGAGTGTGCTGATGTACCTGTCCAGGTAGGCTGACAACATCAACAGGTTCGGCACTACTTTGAAGCATTGGCAGACCAGCCGACTGGCTCCTCTCGGGAAGCAAGCCAGCTGGATTGCGAGCGTGTTCGATTGTGAAAACACTATCGCTTCCGATACTATCACTGCTGAGATCGAGCAAGCCTTGTGCACGCACTTTTTCAATTCGAGGTGCCCATGCCGGTAGCACCTTGCCTACCTGCTGTGGGTTTCCAGCTTGAGGATATCGTGGGAAGACGAAAACTGACTTTGAGCTCTTCCTCGGTGGCAACGTTCTTTCTGTCGCTGTAGGTACTACAGGTGACGATGGAATAATCTCGTCTTCTCGTTTTACTGCTTGAAGCTGACTTGCTAAAGACTGTGAGGGTGATTTGATTTGCCCACTAATCTTGCCACGTAGCAAACTTCCTTGATGATCACAGTCAAGCTGTCCTGGTAAGCTCACAGAATCAAGATGTCCCAAACGAGTGCTATGTCGAATGTCTGATCTTGCAGACTTGGGTCTTTGGCTAAAGGTTGCAGTTTGTGATTCATCCGGGTGACTGCTGCTGTTAGATTCTCGTTCAATGATTGCTTCATATACAACTTGAGCCATATTCCTGCACAGTAATAAAAATTGAGGTATCTGTAACTTCAACACAAATTGTGTAACTACAAGCTATACTATACTATCGAACACATGACACTATATGGTATTCCCCAGACATGTTACATGCATGCTTTTGTGTATTCTTTTGTATAGCTTCTTACTCTCTAATAGTCACTAATGATGCTATTTACACCTGACATTCTAATTTGCTAATGCCTATATGAAAATTCAAAGAGGATCTCAAGCTAGTGCTTTTCAGGGTTCATGTTGATCAGAGCATAGATAGTAGAGTAGAACTACTCTACTATCTATGATCAGAGTTCTCTTTCTACAAACCTTTTAAATGGGTTCACAAACTTTATCATCAAATGGGATTTGCTGATGAAGTTCGTGAAGCCATGTCGTGAAGCCAATTCATGTTTAGGTGCATGAACTTCATACAGGACGCTTAACACATCTATCATAGAATCCAGTCACTCTACTGCACAAAACTACATAATATACTAGAGATACACATACGCAGTATAAGCCTCGCGCACAAACATTCAGTAGGTGTGGTTTGGTAGCACGTGTTTATAATGTGTGAGAATTCGACAGAGAGAAAGGAGAGGTAGCTAAACGTGCATGAGAATTCGACAAGTTCATCCTTCTCCAAAGGCGAAAATTAACAGGGTGGTGACTTCTGCTTCTCCAGCGAAAAAGAGCAACTGTTGTTAGCTAAAAAGTGTACGCACCTCTGGTCTTTTAGCTTCGGTTTTGTATGCCGCTCGTTACCTTCTCTTGCGTAGTGTAGCAAGATGCCTAGCCCTTTCCCCACTCGTCTCGCCATCGTCGTCGGGCTCCGTGACTCGACTTCAGCCAACACGCGTGGAAGTAGCACATGAGAACAGAGCCACTAAAGGGCCGGCCACGCCATGCACAGCACGCAGTATAATTGCATTCCTAAGCGTGACACATACATATAGTATATATATATATATACAAACGCTTGCTGAGATACGATGCAGAATTAGTTGCCTCGCGCTAAGGCGCTCGGCAAATATGTGTGGTAAACAGACCCTCATATCCATGATCACTACCACTGTGCATGCATACATACATGCATTAAACCACAATGGCTACATGCTGCATTATAGGACTGGGGACACATTGCATGCAAGTGAGGACAAAAGACTGATGAGAGCTGGGAACAAGGTTAATGCTGCATTTGGAACGGAGTCAAACATCCTACGTAGCTAAGCAGTGAATGGAGTTGAACATACCATTTTGTAGCTGAGTTAATTAAGAACTAGGCCAGCCGGTCAATACATATATGTATCCATAAATATGGTTACATTACTAGGTCTATACTTTTTGCAAAGATCTGAGCATATATATAGCAACATAACACTAATTCAGTATATAAAACTAGATGTAATTCTGCAACAACACAATCTGCTGAACAAATTATTACAGTGCTGTATCTGTAGAGTATGCGCATCAGTTTTTTAGACTAACAAAATTATGTCTAAACTGAGCTACTCTTCGCATGCCAAACTGTATTCCTCCATTATTAGTGTACTTGTGAAACTATGCGTTGAAAATCTACTGCTCATGCCCATAGCTGTACGTTGCAAAGAAAAATACTCACCACAACAGGTGCTGCAGCCGATCCAAGCCTTATCACTGCGCCTGGCCTGTTCAGAAGTCTCCAATCCTCATAGACAGTGAATTTTTGGCACCTCCAAGCTGGGATGGGTGGAGCTAGTCTCATGAGCAGCTAGCTGGACTAGACTAGACTAGGGTGGAGCTATTCTAATTTAACGAAGGAAATTCTTTCTTCAATTAATTAGATGTGTATACATAAAAGTACATGTACTTGGAAGAGCTGCGCCACTATACTAGTCACTGAGAGTAACTTTTGAGCAGTCCTTGTCGTTGATCTATCGGGAGATTCTGCAAGTAGGTCGTACGGGGGGGATTCACCAGTAGTGTAATCACTACATCTTGATTGTATGAATCTGTATCATGGTCAGTAGTCAGCTACATGAGCTAGACCTATAGTCTAGTCTAGCTAGCTATCCCCAACTTCTACCCACCTAGAGAAGTTGGGCATAGCTAGCTACACTACTCTAGATCTTGAAACTACTTGGCTACAGACTACTGCCTAGTACTGAAACAAACCATTCACCATATTCTGACCATAAGTAACTCAATTTGTGAGCCAACAAAGAACAATGTCATTTTACAGAATTAGGTGGCCAGTACCCTGAAGCCACTTACGAGAGTTAATTCTTGAGATCTTGTACATGCATGTACGTGTAGGACATATCACTATGTAATTGAAGGCAATTAAGCGGTAGTCACTTCATACTGCCTTTCCATACGTTCACAAATGGGATCAAGATTTTTGATCGGCAAAAATGGTCCTTGATCGTTTTATCTTTAGTTTAAAACTTTCTTGATCGCTTGATTTCAAGGGTTCAGTTGCCCTGCCTCCTTTGATTCTGAGAATGATAGTCGATCCATTGATTTTTGTTGCTCGGATTTCGTCCTGATCCCTTGATCCTCTCCTAAACACTACCTTGATCACTAGATTTCATTTTGATTCCATTTGCAAACGTTTCTACAACCAACGCATACATGTACATGTAAGTGACTATCCCTTGAAAGGCCAAGCAATATGATAGATCATCTATTGCAATAGTCACCCTGGGTTGAGTACTATTGTAGCCAAGCTATAGCCTGCAGTGTGTCAGCACTGATGATCAGTACTCTAGTATTGTTATAGCCAAGCTATAGCCTGCAGTGTGTCAGTACTGATGATCAGTACTCTAGTATTGTTAAGCCAAGCTATAGCCTGCAGTGTGTCAGCACAGATGATCAGTACTCTAGTATTGTTATAGCCAAGCTATAGCCTGCAGTGCGTCGCACTGATGAGCAGTACTCTAGTATTGTTATAGCCAAGCTATAGCCTGCAGTGCGTCAACACTGATGATCAGTACTCTAGTATTGTTATAGCCAAGCTATAGCCTGCAGTGTGTCAGCACTGATGATCAGTACTCTAGTATTGTTAAGCCAAGCTATAGCCTGCAGTGTGTCAGCACTGATGATCAGTACTCTAGTATTGTTATAGCCAAGCTATAGCCTGCAGTGCGTCGCACTGATGAGCAGTACTCTAGTATTGTTATAGCCAAGCTATAGCCTGCAGTGCGTCAACACTGATGATCAGTACTCTAGTATTGTTATAGCCAAGCTATAGCCTGCAGTGTGTCAGCACTGATGATCAGTACTCTAGTATTGTTATAGCCAAGCTATAGCCTGCAGTGCGTCGCACTGATGATCAGTACTCTAGTATTGCTATAGCCAAGCTATAGCCTGCAGTGTGTCAGTACTGATGATCAGTACTCTAGTATTGTTATAGCCAAGCTATAGCCTGCAATGTGTCAGCACTGATGATCAGTACTCTAGTATTGTTAAGCCAAGCTATAGCCTGCAGTGTGTCAGCACAGATGATCAGTACTCTAGTATTGTTATAGCCAAGCTATAGCCTGCAGTGTGTCAGCACTGATGATCAGTACTCTAGTATAGTTATAGCCAAGCTACAGCCTGCAGTGTGTCAGTACTGATGAGCAGTACTCTAGTATTGTTATAGCCAAGCTATAGCCTGCAGTGTGTCAGTACTGATGAGCAGTACTCTAGTATTGTTATAGCCAAGCTATAGCCTGCAGTGTGTCAGTACTGATGATCAGTACTCTAGTATTGTTATAGCCAAGCTATAGCCTGCAGTGTGTCAGCACTGATGAGCAGTACTCTAGTATTGTTATAGCCAAGCTATAGCCTGCAGTGTGTCAGCACTGATGATCAGTACTCTAGTATTGCTATAGCCAAGCTATAGCCTGCAGTGTGTCACCACGTATGGTCAACTGTATTATAGAAGCATTCAAAAGGCATGTAATTTGCAAATAACATAGTGCATCACCATTGATCACTGTATGTTTGTCGCCTACATACATGTATCTTGCTTTGATGGCATGCAATGATATGGACCCTTTACCATTATGATGTAATGGGGGGAGGGGGAATAGGCACTAAATGAAAATTTACATGCGTGCATATGCCATGTATACATGTACATTTTACATGCATGCATATGCCATGTATACATGTAGCTGTGCTTGGGGTAACAGTTGTCACTAACAGCTTATGCCAGGTATACATATATTGATGTGCTTGGGGTAACAGTTGTCACTAATAGAGAAATACATGTACATGTACAAGAATACATGTATAAATAAACATGTGTAGAGCTGGCGTTTTCTTGTACAGTGAAACCCCTCTTATAAAGATGACCTGAAATAAGGATACCAGGGCAATTAAGTGACCTGTTACATTGTTACATGTACATGTATTATGAACATGTATTCAGACTTGGATCTTGGATCTTGGCTACAGTTAATGTACTCTACCTACCTTCTCACAGAATGAACACTAGTGGACAGTATCGCTTGTAGCTTGGACTGTCCAGACACTGACACAGGAGTGTGCCTCCTAATATAAAGCTGCCATCTACATTCATGTAGCTGCTAGTGCGCCTAACCTCGTACCCAGGCCTCCCGCCCAGACTTTATCACGGCTGTGAGGTAAAGTCTGCGCGGGAGGCCTGGGTACGAGGTTAAGTCAGACAAGCTCACCAAACAAAAAAAAGCACTGGTTTTTACTATCAAATATCTCGTTTGTAAAATCCTATGGTTTTACATCGCTGTACATGTACTTGTGTATCTGTACAGTGTATACGTAGCCGCCCATCTGCAGTGCATTTCATCATAGCGACTGTGCCCTATAGAAGTAGAAGCCCTACATGTAGCATATAAGTTATCACATACAACTATCAGATTCTGAGTATAGAACAGGTTTACATGATTTGTCAGAGTCCTTTCAAAGCATCTGCTAACAATGGCCAAAACTAAAACTCTGAGGTGCTCCAGCATCGGTTGCTGACAGTGTATGTACATAGCTATTCCTTTGAGACCTCATTTACACTGTATTTACGTGTTTAGTCTATGTCCACTACTCAATACTATTGCTGTACTCTTTGATCTCAGTCAAGCCTTCTCTTGAATACTGGCCTATGAAGTGAGAAGTTGCTGGTTCTATGCATGTACATGTACATGTACAGCAAAGGCTATACATTATCTAGCCTCGAATTCAAGGCCTTACTTGCCATCGTTTTTACCAGCCGCAATCTTAGGACCAGCCGGAGCGCGTGCAGCGTGCGAACGGCTGGTCCTAAGATTGCTTTACGTTTTACGCGTCTATTTGTTTGTTTGTTTGTTTGTTTGTTTGCGTCTATTTGTTTGTCTGCTTGTGCGTCTGCACTTATCACGTGTGCAATATTACGTCATACGTTACTATGCAACTGCAGTGTATAGCAGCTTTTGGAGGTTTGCAGGCCAAGCTACAGCAAATGAAGGTAGTTTTGTGTTGCCTAGATAGCAAAAACATGGTAGGTAGCCGTAAAGATCCTGGTTTCGTGGCATATAGCTACTAACTGTAGGCGCATGACGAAACTGCTGAGTCAGCACTTTCGCTGTACCGTGTTCTACAACTGTAGTTTAATAGCTTGGCCTAAGCTGAGTTGTGTGTATTGTATGGAAAAAGGCGTCCGGCTGTTTTTTTAGACATGAAATGTCCGACTTATTATGCCGGATCCTTGACGAAAAATATTCGGGAGTAGCTTACTCCACCTGATATTTCTTCCCAAAATTTGAGGTTTCATCAGCATAGTATCTCTTAAAGATGACTTGAAATGACCCTGCTGTAGCAGCATTCTACTGGTATATGTATACATACACACAGCAACATACATGTATAACAGCAGTCAACTAACTATTAAAGTGCGTATGCAGTGGAACCCCTCTTTAAAGACACCCACCTGCAATAAGGACACCTTTGTATAAGGACATTTTCATTAGCTATGTGCTAGCAATTTACCCAGAAATGAGGACACCTCTCTGCAGGACATTAATCAGGTCTAAAAGAAGGGTTCCACTCTAATTTCATTGCTACATGTATATGCACATTTCTGTGCATGTGTGGGGTGAAACTGTTCTCTATTGTGGGATTAATGCACATACATGTACTTGTACATGTACATGTACATGCATGCACTTCTGTGCAAAGCTGGGTGATTTTTGCAATGTGATGACCTCGTCATCTTTTCTCCAGATCCCTTGAGCCCAGGGTGTGGTTGCCGTGGCGATGTGGAGTAAGCTGTCTGCTGGCCTGCAGATGGTGCAGGAGCAGCTGGATCAAGTCCTGGAGAGTGACACTGCCACTGAGGTTGGGGGAGGGGGGAGGGGAGGGGAGGGGAGGGGAGGGGAGGGGAGGGGAGGGGAGGGGAGGGAGGGAGGGAGGGGAGGGGAGGGGAGGGGAGGGGAGGGGAGGGGAGGGGAGGGGGGAGGGGAGGGGAGGGGAGGGGAGGGGAGGGGAGGGGAGGAGAGGAGCAGTTGTACCAAAAACCATTCATGAAGGGCTGCACTTCCACAAAAACAAAGGAAACAAGCTATAACTCACACCGCATGGTCTTCGTAAACGCACTACGCTGTTAATTGTAGCTACTCTGTAATGCATTGGGCTGTGATGTGTAGGTAGTCTTTGAACCCATTGCGATGTGAGTTATTGCTTGTTTCCTTTGTTTTGTGGAAGTGCATCCCTACATGAATGGTTTTTGCACTTTTTGGTAAAGTGCTTTTCTAACTTTCCATTGATGTGTTCTTGTTTCAGGCGACGGACGGTCAGGACAAGCCAGACTCCGACACTGGGGCTGGAGCCGGGGGAGGGGCCAGAGAGGACGGCAGCCCTGGTGGTCATGTGACCCCTGACCAATTGGATTCAGCAGAGGCTGACAGCCCACCATCTGTAGTAAGCAGACTCCCGGCTACATGTAGTTCCTAATAAGGGCACTAGTAGCACCTGGTTTCAGCATTTCATCTATTAAGTGCCAAGTGGTTACAATTGATGTTTAATTCTGTGCTCTTCATCACCTTATGAAGTTAGCATACCTGTTGCTCTCGCTTTAGCTCAGGAATGTGCTGAGTCATCACTCTCGCATACACAACATGTACACACACCCTCACGGTACACACACACAATGCTTGCACACATGTACACACGTGTACGTGCATATGTACACACACACATATGCACACACACAATGCACACATACATGTACTCTCTCACACACACACACACACACACACACACACACACACACACACACACACACACACACACATGCACACAATGCATACATACATGTACATGCATATGCACACCACACACTCACATATTCATGCACGCTAAATGCACACACATACATGTACTCTTACGCACATGCACCCACCTTAAACAATGAACCTTGAATATGAAGCTGTCCCACTTGTCAAGTGGAATGTGAACATGATTAGGGTGTCTAACATGCACACACACACACACACACACACACACACACACACACACACACACACACACACACACTCACACATCACACACACACACACACACACACACACACACACACACACACACACACACTCACACACACACACACACACACACACACACACAACACACACACGTACACACACACGCACGTGCACACACACACACACACACACACACACACACACACACACACACACACACACACACACACACACACACACACACACACACAGCAGCCAGGAGCCCAGATATCTGAGGTGTCCTCCCTCCAGCGAGCCTTGCAAGAGGCAGAGCAGCAGACCCAGCTACTCAACAGCGAGTACGGCCGAATGCTTCGCGAGAAGGAGGTCAGTATAGTACATGTAGCAAGAATCATGCCAATGGCAGATATTCATTACGCGAAAACGCATTATTAGAAATTACGGTCAAAGGGGCTGGGCGTTATTTAGAGTTTGTGCATGCACGAAAGGAGATGGTTCATTTTTGTTGCGTGCCTGGCTGTTCCGCTCGCTCGGATCGGGAGTGTCATCTATCGTATTTTAGTCTACCGTTACAAAATAAACCTTTGTTGAAAGTTTGGATCCATAGAATCAAGAGGGTATGGGTCTGAGACTAATCTGCACTGAACATGTACCTTAATTAATTAGCATATGATGTACATGTACATGTACATGTACATGTACTGCATATAGAACAGAACATATTAATAATAGTGTGTGTACTTATCTTAGTAATAAGAAATGATGTTTGTTTACATTTTCATATACGTGTATATGTACTGTGTATGTCTGTGTGTACTATAAACTCCCTCCTCTCCTCCTTCCTTCACCTCCCTCCCTCCTTCCCTCCCTCTTTCCATCTCCCTCCTCCCCTCCCTCCCTCCCTCCCTCCCTCCCTCCCTCCCTCCTTCCCTCTCCTCCTAGTCTGAACTAGATCAACTCCGAACAGAGCTTGCTCAGCTGAAAGCAGTCCAACCCTCTGGGGTGGAGGGAGAAGGACAAGGTCTGTTTGTGTAGTGGCTACAGTTATTGCATTGCAAACTCTTCAAGAGATCGATGAAAAAGCTTTCTGAGGGAGTAAAGAAGTCCCAAGAAAAAAATGGGACCCAGCTGGAGATTGAACCCAGGACCTTCTGATTACTAGTCAGATGCTCTTACCAACTGAGCTACTGGAGTCCCTTGGCAGAGGAGCAGTAGGCAATAGCCACTAAACCCACTAGTAACACTTGCCAGTAGGACCCAGCCAGTGTACAATTTGTGTATAGCATATGCTCAATGAGTAGCAGTAGTCACTAATTGAGAATTACAAGATTACGTGAGCAATTTTTTTTTGTACAGTGGACACACTTAAGATACACATAATTATGCTCCAACTCATTCTATTCTCCAATTCTTTGCTATTAATTATTCTCCCAGTTTTTTTTTTGGCTCATATTATTTTCGAGTTATAGGTTTTGCTATTCTGTAACACAAATGCATGAGCATTCATGAGCATTCTAGGAAAGACTAGCCTCGTTCCCAGGCTCTACTGCCCAGCTTTTTTTTTCCACACGTGTAGCAAAATAACCGCTCTACTGCCCATGCAGCTTTTTTCCGCACGTGTAGCAAAATAACTGCTCTCGCACATAGTAGAATAAGCGGTTATTTACCACGTGCTAAATAAGCTGGGCAGTATAGAGCCTGGGAACGAGGCTAGAAAAGACAAGTAGACATCCTCACTGATACACCAGCCACTCAAATCAGACGTGATTGATACTACAGTCCATTTGAGGAGTCGGTGGACACACCTTTGCGAATGTATTGCATAGTTTAGCCAATTAGCCTTTTAAGTGTGCTTGAACTTCTTGATCTTCCCTACTTACTTTTATGTATTCCAGTCGATTCTTAAATATCCTGTATCGAGTATAGAAAGTTTCGCAACTGAATTACTGCTAGTACATGTACATGTACAATATGTATAATTGAGCTAAGTGTATACTATAACATACATGTATACATGTACATGTATATATGCATACATTTACAGTTGGGTCCTACTGGGCCAGTGCTACTAGCGGGTTTAGTGGCTGTATAAAGCTTGCCTACTGCTCCTCTGCCAAGGGGCTCCAGTGATAAGAGCATCTGACTAGTATTCAGAAGGTCCTGGGTTCAATCCCCAGCTGGGTCCGTTATTCCGGGATTTCTTAACTCTCTCAGAAAGCTTCTCATCTCTTGCAATGTACATGTACGCATATGCAATCAGCCATCAGACTGGTACCAATGGCTTTATTTATGTGATTGGGGCGGAGCCCCCCCTTAGTGACTCTGGTTACAATTCTGTCTGTACGGGTGCATGGTCTTATATACCGCAAATGCGCTGCCAGTCCTATTTCAACGTCGTCCATGCAAAGTCCTACAGTCACGTGGCGACTGCTCCGCCCCCACAATGCACTGCATTTACTAGTTTATTATTGGCCGTTGTGTAGATGTACTGTATCCTAAAGTAATGCGGTGCCATCCAATCTGTGGTATGTATGTGTAAGTATATTTTGCTCTTGCGTGTAACTCCTGCCAAACCATTCTCTTCAGAGCTGGAAGTGCTGCGAAAGGAGGTGGCTGTGCACAAGGAGATGGTAGGAGAGCTGAGGAAACAACTGCACGAGAAGGAGGCTGATTTTCAGGTGTGTGTGAAGGGAGGGAGGGAGGGAAGGAGATGAGCAACATATACTCATTTTATGCATTTCCTTGTACATACATGTATACTTACATGCCAGTTGTGCTTTCTTGGCCTAAACCCACCCCCTCCCCTCCCCTCCCCTCCCCTCCCCTCCCCTCCCCTCCCCCTCTGCTCTAGAGACTACATGTATGTGTACATATGTAACCATGCATGCATAGAAATTAAAGTGAGCCCTCTCTCTCTCTCTCTCCCGACAGGAGCTGAACAGCAAGGCGGAGAGCAAGTTCAGCAAGCTGAAGCTGCAGGCCAAGGCCAGGATAACGGCCCTCAACAGGGAGCTGGACAAGCTCAAAGCCGAGAGAGGAGAGACGGTCCTTAATGTGTCACAGCAGGTGTGTGTGTGTGGGGGGGGAGGAGTGGTGAGGGGAGTGAGGGAGTGGGGGAGGGGAGGAGAGGGGAGGGTAGAGGGTGGGGGGGAGTGGGGAGGAGAGGAGGAGAAGGGAGGGGAGTGGGAGAGGGAGGGGTGGGGAGGAGAGGGGAGGGGAGTGGGAGAGGGTGGGGGAGGGGAGTGGGGGAGGAGGGGAGGAGAGGGGAGAGGGAGGGGGTGGGAGGAATGGGAGAGAGGGGAGGGGACACTTGGTAAGGCCTGGGTTCGAGGCTAAGTCTTCGATCTACATTTAGTGCCACCTGCTCATATGTTACATGTACATGTACATTTACATGTACATGTACATGTATGCATGAGTACATGTATAATGTGAGCATTGTTACAACTCTTAATGAGAAGCTTAGTTTAAAGCAGTTGGAGCATACATGTACATGTAGCGCAATACGTCAGTTTTTGAGTATAATTCACCGAGCCCTAATAGGGTAAGGTTACATGTACACATGTACCTCCAGATTCCAGAATTGTATATGCTTTCTTAATAGAAATTTACCCTTGAAAAGTGAGGACACCTCTCTCTACAGGACACTTCACCAGGTCTCCAAGGTGTCCACTGTAAGGGGGAGTTCCACTGTACATGTGCTTTTCTCATTTCTTTCAGTCTCTGGACGACTCTATTGTCTCGGTGGGCGGGGCCAGTGACGACGCTCAGCAGCAGCTGGACGCCCTCAGGGCAGAGCTGGCCGACCGGAACAGGGCCGTAACTGCGCTGGAGGAGGAGCAGTTGCTATGGCAACAGGAGCGGACCAGCATGCAGCAGGACATGAAGTCACTGAAAGACAAGTTCAATGTTTCCGAGGTGTGTGTGTGTACAAGAGCGGGGGAAAATATTATTTTTCCCCCCGTGGTACATGTATGTGTTGCTGGCTGGGCTCGTTCGTTCACTCATTGCATAGACATGAAGGCAAATTAACTATCATATTACATTGTACATGTATATATGGTGGCCCTAAAGCTCGGATCACGCTATGCAACAAGAGACATGCGACGGTATTGATGAGACGATGGGTGGTATCGATGTGACGGTACACATCAATTCCGTCGCATGTCTATCGATCGTCACAGTATAATTTGTGGTGCTTAAATAGAAGGCACTGTTAACTTTGATCCAAGAGCGTCTTCAAAAGCCTAATCATTCACTTACACGGGTTTTTACAGGGTTGCAAAGATTCTCCAATGTCTCTTACAATGTGTACGTACCATGAGTTTCTAAGGTATAGTGGATTTGTACCCTTAGGCTTCACTCTCAAGATGACTAACATGTACACGTACATGTACATGTACATGTACATGTACATGTACATGTACAACTGCCCTCGGGGTACATGTACAAATCCCATCACCTATGGTACAATTAACCTCATGTGCACGTACATGTACATGTATGACATCACAAGCATTACCATAGAGACTGAGATCAAAACTCAACCGACATTAATGTGAGAATGTTTCGGTGCGCGTAAAATGGACCCTTTAATTAATTAATTACCATTATGATGTAAGGGGGTAAAAGTATGCACTGAATGGAAATTTACGTGGAAACATGCATGTTTGTGTGCTTTCGTGTTTAAAATTTACATGAAAGCGCGAAAACATGCACGTTTCATGTACTTTCTCCATTTAGTGCCTCCCCTAATTACATCATAATGACAAAGGGTCTATTGTTCTCCTCCAGGCGTGTCTCGCAAAGGAGCAAGAGGACAGAGTTCGTTTGGAACTGAGGGTCACTGAGATGGAGGAAGAGCTCGAGAGCCACGCCCACCGGCTCTCTGTTGCCACGGAAACACGGCAACAGCTGCAGCAAGAGTTGGTGCGGGAAAAGGAAGGGTCAGAGGTCAGAGTCTACATGTATTGTACATGTATACTACACGGGTCAATCTTGTGTAGAGAAGTATTGTGAGTGTTCTGTTAGTAATATTGCATGATGCCAATAGACCCTTTAGATGTAATGGGGGGGAGTAAAAGTAGGCACTAAATGAAAATTTTTCATAGAAACGTGCATGTTTTGGTGCTTTTCTGTAAATGAAAGCACAAACATTTGTACTTTAATTGTCATGTATTTTCTCCATTTAGTGCCTACTTTTACCCCCATTACATCATGCATATTGGTATTCCTGCTAGGCTCTGCAGGCTCGACTGAGCGAGCTGACCACTCAGATGGAAGCCCAGGGTGATGATGTCATGCAGAGGAACTTCAGCTTTGCCTCTTCGGATATGCAGGTACAATACAGTGTCATGTGCATGTACATGTACATGTACATGCATGCGTGCCTACATGTACATCTAAAATTTAATTTTAGGGGGTGAGAGGTAGGGGAACATACCCTAGTTACAGTTGCTGAGATTACTCTAACCCTAATCCGTAAGGACGAATTGGCTAACTGGAATTGAGTATACCGTACTATTTACATGTACAAATGTACGTCTTGTGCCCAGCCCCACATTGGAAAGATGGGTCTGGCTCCCTGCATGTTCAAAGTTAGGTTAGCGTTACGTCATGTTACAAGCTGTACATAACCAAATGGATGTCACAGCTATAGTGTCCACATGACCAGTACTATGAATATCCAGATATACTGCAACCGTTTGGTGATGTAATACTATAATCAACCATTCGCATTTCCGGTTGATCTGGGCCCGCTGACATAATGCCGCCCCAACTTTGAATATACAGGGAGCCAGACCCACCTTTCTAACGTGGGGCTGGGCACGAAACTAAATGCACAATGTCTGTTCCAGGTGATCAGTGGAGGGGACAGTGAGGAGGAGTGGAAGGTGGTCCACTCTACCAGCGGCGGTAGCCCCACCAGCAAGTCCGACTCCGGCCCGCCCACTCTGGAGGTCACGACCACACCCACCTCGGAAGGGAAGCCAGTGCTGGCAGCCGGAGAAAGGGTTGGTTGGTGGGCTCTAATTGGAAACGTGTGCATAGCACCTTGTTGTCGTAGTAGATGAGTGGTTGTGTAGCAACAGCATTGGGCCTTTAGCAAATTTGGAAGAAAGCTGCCATAGTTAGATTTTCATGAGCTCCGTTCCAAAAAGGAGGGGCTTGCAATTTTTTGCGGTGAGCACACAGCTATTAAAAATGCTGGGAAAAGAATGGGGCCCATACTTGTAATTCCTGAGGTATGCATTAATCATTCCCTATATAGCTATACTTACATGCAGTGTACTTGTACATGTATTAAACCATATTAGTGCATGTATCTTGTAACCTAGCTTACACATGTATATACTGTACATGTACATGTAGTAATGTCTTCTCATCTAAGGCAAGATTGTATAAATCAGTTGTGCATATACATGTACATGTACAGTGTATGTGTACTAGCTAGACCTTCGTGCACCTCCTCTGCACTTACAGTGCTCCAAACTTTAGGAGTAGAATTTGAAGTGGTTCACAAAATCTTATTTTTATCTTAACCTACATGTACTATGGATATCAGTGCATTTTGCATGCAACATTGTTTACCAACAAATGCTAAATGTCTTGGGTGAATGAGTGGAGTTAACGGTGGAGCTAGCAGGGAGGGGGTGGGGTCTACTTTTTTATGGGAAATGCCGCAGTCAATGCTCTGATCTGTTAATTTTGGCTTCTAGGGTTCCTTGCTTGATCTGGAATCGGAGGTGACACGTCTGGAGACCATGCTGCAAGGGAGAGACGAACAGCTGTCGAGTTTCAAGACCATTCTCGAAGAGAGAGAGAGGCTCATCAGAGAGAAGGACCAGAAGGAACAAGCTCTCGGCAGCGAAGTCGATAGACTGTCGCGGTTGCTCGAGAGCCAGGAAGCCGCCAGCAGGACAGAGATCGAAGGACTGACGTCTAAGCTATCATCGGCACAGAGTGAATTATCCACGACCAGGGAGCGAGTCGGTCAGCTGGAGGAGAGCCGAGCGGAGTTGACTACCGAGGGAGAGAGTCTCCAGAGCCGTGCGGAAGAGCTTCAGAACCGGTTTCGAGAACTCGAGAGCGAGCTCCAAGAGACAAAAGCGGCCCGGGACAGCTTCGAGCGGGAGCTGTGGAACAAGATGGCTGAGGTTTCGAAGCTCGCCAGCGAAGTGGAGTCCCAGAAGGCTAGTCTGGTCGAGCGGGACGATCTGGCTTCTGCGCTGCAGTCGGAAATCGGGCAGCTGCGTCAAGCGCTGCGAGAGACGGAGGCAGCCAACGAGGCTCTGGAGACCAGCATGGATGGTGACAGACGGGCCTCGGCGGAGAAACTAGCCAGCGGTTTAGAGCAGAGCAGGGAGCTGGAGGAGAGGATGCGGGACCTGGAGGGCAGGCTGCGGGAGAGGGAGAGCGAGGTGGAAGAGCTGCGGTCCGTCCGGGATAGTCTCCAGGGGAGCCTCGTGGAAGCCCGAGAGAGCTTGCAGGAGAGCGAGAGGAGCCACCAGAGGGAGGTGGAAGAGCTGCAGCTGAGTCTGAGCCAGGCTAGAGAGGAGGGAGAACAGAGACAGAAGACTGTCAGTGAGTCGCTTCAGACGCAGGCCGGCGAGCTACTCAGCACGCAGCAGCAGAGGGACTCTGTTATCGAACAGCTGAGGCAGAAGGAAGTCGAAGGGGAAAAAAGTCGGCAGGAGATCACGCGACTCAAACTCGAGGTGGAGTCGGCGTCCCAGCAGGCTAGTGAGCTGCGCTCCGAATTGGCAAGGGTATCGGGTGCACTGGAGTTTGCGCAAGGAGAGCTGAGTAATCGTGACGGAACAATCAAGAGCCTCTCTCAGGCTCTCGAGGAGAAGAGGGCATCCTTGGCCAAGCGCGAGAGCGAGCTGGCGAGAGTGAAATCGGAAAGCGCTGAAAAGCTGACGGAAGTCATGCAGAAGAGCGAGCAGACTCTCCAGAACAAGACGGCCGCGGAAGACGAGCTCAGGGAACTGAGGGTTCAGCTTCGAGTCAGAGAGCAAGAGCTCGCCAACGCCTGCAAGAAGCTTGAGCGTGCTGATAGTGAGCGGCAGTCCGTGGCGGAAGAGCTCCAGGTTACACTGTCCCAGATGACAGCACTGGAGCAGGAAAAACAGGCGGGGAAGATCGAGAGCGAGACTCTACGAGGGCAGGTTGAGAGTCTGTCGGAGCTGGAGGCCAGTTTCTCCCGAGAGGGCGACGAACACCGAGAGGAAGTCTCGCGACTCCAGAAGAGAGTCTCCGAGTCGTCGGGCCAGGTCGCCGAGTTACAGCAGAAACTCGAAAACGCCAAACAGCAGCTGAGCAAGACGCTGAAGGGGAGCCAGGAGGAGCATGCCCGCTGTGAAAGCCTGGAGGCCGATTTGGCGCGGTACGCTAAAGAGAACCGACAGATGAAAGAACAATTCGATTCGGCCGTGAAGCTGATGGAGAGCAAAGCGACCGAACAGGCGTCGGCCTTGAGTCGAGCTCAGCAGGAAATCTACCAGAAGACGACCGAGTGTGCAGCGCTGGGCGAGCAGGCCCAGCTCGAGAGCCGCAAGATCTCCGAGTTAAAGGAGCGGGTGACGAAGGTCTCTGCCGACTATCGAATTTCGTCCGATCGCTGTCGGCTCCTGGAGCAGGACAAGCTGCGGCTGCAGCAGCAGGTCTCCGAGATGGCGTCCCGCCACAGCCAGCTCGAGCACTCGTTCTCGGAGGCCGTGACAGAGAGAGAGTCGCTCAGTTTTGAGCACCAGACCTCCCTGAGGGTCGTGCAGGAGCACGAGAGCAGGGTCCTGGAGCTGACCAACCAGGTCAGGGGGGAAAGGGGTGGGAAGGAAGAACCCTGTAATTAACTGCAGTAATTAAATTTCTGTTGGAGCTGACCAACTAGGTCAGGGAGGAAAGGGGTGGAAGGGTGGGAAAGAATAACCCCTGTAATTAATTGCAGTAATTAGATTTCTGCTGGAGCTGACCAACCAGTTCAGGGTGGGAAAGAAGAACCCTGTAATTAACTGCAGTAATTAGATTTTTGCCTGAGCAACTACATACTACAATTTTTCTTGTTTAATAGCCTGAGGCTTACCTCGTGCTATACTTGTTAGAGATCTACATGTAGCATAGACTACATGTATGTACGTGTACATTGTCCATGTTGATCAGAGTTCTCTTTCTACCAACCACGAATTGGCTTCACAAACTTGGTACAAAGAGAACACCGATCAAAGCGAATACCAAGAACCAACCGAGATCCTCTGTACATGTACATGTATGTACCTTGTCATATATGTCCTACTGTAGTAAAAAAAAAAAAAGAAGCTAAATGGAGGCTTTTCCAACCCTTCAATATTTAATCCATACCCCAGTCATTGTACTATTGCAGAACGTTCTGATTGCTACTGTATATGTATTATCATGGAGTACGGTAGTACTCCATATGTAGGGATGGCCCTGGAAAAAATGGCTTCCCCATTAAATGCGTACAAAATGACCTGCTCAGAACTCTGCTGTAGGAGTAGTCTAGGGCTACTATGAGCCCTACAGTTCTTGTCGAGCATTTGTCATCACTAACCAGACTGTTAGCTCTGCTAAAGAAGACCTCTGAAGTACCAAAGCGGCAAGTGGTTAAAACCGCCGAATAGTACATCTTGTTCGTCTTCGTCATATTCTGGTTCTTCTTCTTTCAGCCAGGCTAGTACAATAATGGGTGAAGCGATTAAAAATATTCCAACACGAACGGGCATGATTGACCCTCGGGTAGTGCCTTTTGGGCATAGCGTTTTCAAAGAACTCGAATTAGTTCAGCAGAGATAACAAGAAATGGTAGGTACGCGGTAAATGCATCGCGCTGTGATGTGTGGGTAGTCTGCACGCCTTCCGGTGTGCACTGTCACTTGTTTCCTTGGTTTTTGGGGAAGTGTTTTTTGCTAAGTGCATCCCTACATGACTGGTTTTTGCACTTTCTGGATCTAAAGTACCTGTATGGTCAGGAGGTGTACATGTATCAGTGATATACCACCTGCTGAGGAGGTTTTTTGAGAATATACCGTGAGGGCCACAGGCCCGAGGGGTACATGTGTATGTAATATCTAAACTACATGTATGGTCAGGAGGTGTACATGTACATGTATCAGTGATATACCACCTGCTGAGGAGGTTTTTTGAGAATATGCCGTGAGGGCCACAGGCCCGAGGGGTACATGTATATGTAATTATTTGTAAATATCTAAACTACATGTATGGTCAGGAGGTGTACATGTATCAGTGATATACCACCTGCTGAGGAGGTTTTTTGAGAATATGCCGTGAGGGCCACAGGCCCGAGGGGTACATGTATATTCCCAAGAGCCTCCAAACATGAGCAGGTGGTATAGCAATGAACATCAGCAGGTGGTATAGCAATGAACATCAGCAGGTGGTATAGCAATGAACATCAGCAGGTGGTATAGCAATGAACATCAGCAGGTGGTATAGCAATGAACATCAGCAGGTGGTATAGCAATGAACATCAGCAAATGGTATAGCAATGAACATCAGCAGGTGGTAGAGCAATGATTTTCACAGATTGGACGTGGTTCATATGTTATATATCATGCTGAATTTGGATAAGGTGTACATGTATATCCTCTGGCTGTTTCCATAGCAATCTGGTATATGTAATAGGTATACTGTTTGCCTCACACAGGTGGCTCAACTGGCCAGAGAAAAAGAGGGGTTGGAGGGTCGAGTAAGGGAGGCTGGGAAGCAGCTGACGTTCAGTGAGCAGGCCAGGGAGCAGCTTGGCTCCGAGGTGGCGGGACTGAGAGCAACATCCAGGGAGACGGAGAACTGGCAGCGAGAGAAGCAGGTGTGTGTGTGTGTGTGTGATCACTGTGGTGTGTATGCATGCATGTGTGTGTGTGTGTGTGTGTGTGATCACTGTGGTGTGTGTGCATGCGTGTGTGTGTGTGTGTGTGTGTGTGTGTAGTGGGTGCATGCATGCGTGTGATATCTATTCAATCTCTCACCTCGAACATCCTTGAGTTTTTAGGGAGGAATACTGTATACGTACCTTACATACATGTATACATGTACATGACTGTATGTCAGGGCCTCACAATGTACCCTCCTCCCTCCCCCTCCCCCCTCCCTCCCCCCCACCCTCTTCCCCTGACAGGCCCTCTTGGAGGACAGGGCCGCTCTGGAGCGGGAGAAGAGCCAGCTGCTCCTCGGGCAGGCCTCGCTGCAGGCCCAGGCCCAGCAGCTGCACTCCTCTCTGGAACAGGTGCAGGGGGAACTGCAGCACTGCCACTCTGAGCTGGAGACGTGCAGGAGAGGTGAGGGCGATCGGTGTACGCATTATTGGTGTTCGCATGCATGTCTGAGTTTGAGGAATTAGGTCTACTTGTATTTAATATAATTACTATGGCAACCATTTTTTCCCATGCTTGTAGCACTCAAAGGAGGCCACATACAGGGATCATTGCTATACCAATGTATATGAAATTAGTTATGGGACAGTTTGGGTAAGTGGTTAAACTCCTCGGCTTCGCCTCGGACTTTAAAATCCACTCACCTAAACTGTCCTTTACCTATTACATAGTTAATGGTATTTGGCTAGATACAGAGGGCAGGCTCAGGCCTGGCTTGTGTTCACCCCTACATGTAGATTAGACACTTCCAGATGATAAGCTTTCTGAGAGAGAGTAAAAAAATCCTGGGAAAAAACAAACAGAAAAACAGTACTCAGCTGGGGATTGAATACAAGACCTTCTGAATTTAGTCAGATGCTCTTACCACTGAGCTACTGGAGCCCCTTGGCAGAGAAGCAGTAGGCAAGCTTTTTATATACATGTAGCCACTAAACCTGCTAGTAGCACTTTCCAATAGGACCCAGCCAATTCCACCTGTAATTATTACTCTCTCATTAGGCCTCTCCCCCATCTCCTAAACACGATGAATGTCGGTCTTAATCAGACTGCCAGGGTAATTAAACCACCAATTAGGACACACTGACTACATGTACATACGTAGGTAAGGGCAGAGCTGTGTCCTACCCTAAATGGACATTTTGTGTTTTCCTGTGTTTGCAGATACTGCCAAATCGGCTTTGACAGAGGAACTTCAGAAGAGGTAAATTAATGTGTTACGATGTTTACTGGCCCATTTCGGAAACTCATCTCACGTACGATTCCATGATATCATTTGGAGGACAGCGCGTTGGTTGCTATTATTGTGACTGTACCCACTATAGGGCCTAAATGTACCTACATGTACTATACCCCCTTTATTATCAGAGATTGAATGTTATAAAGACTAGGTGAGGTGATGAGATGAGGTACAGGTACACACAGATTCAGCATCATGGGTGGTAATAAGAATGACTTACATGTAACAATGCTGCCATAATGATCAATTTAGCTCACTAGTAGGGGCGTACCCCCCTATTGCATAATTCTGATGAGAACACAGCTTAATTGTCCTATATCGCGAAGTTTCTCCAATTCCAACCCTAAGTTCAGCAGCAGTTCTCAATGGAATGGAAGAAACTTCGCGATAAATTCTACTAGCCAACCGAGAGAATCTCTGAATAATCACAGCTTGTCCTACCCACCCCCCCTTTTTTTCCCAGGCTGACAGAGACTGAGCACTCTCACTCAGCGCAACTGTCCCAGCTTCAGCAGTCTCTACAGGAGGAGGTGGAGAGAAGGCAGGCAGCGGAAAACTCCCTGGAGGAGCTACGCGGGGAGGTGACCATCGGGATGGAGGACCTGCAGCCTCTGGGCCTGCCCAGCGAGCGGGAGGGAGAGCAGAGGAACCTAGGTGGGAGGATTTTGATAACCTTCAGTGATAGCGTTCATACAAGTAGTAAGGCAGGGCGGGGTAACTTGGAACAAACTCTTTCTCTGGCTCCTTAGATCAGAACAGACACTAAGAGAGAACTTTGTGGGGTCCTTTATTATAGGACCCCAGAAACGTTTCTGTAACAGTGTACACATAACAAAAAGGATCCTTGTAGAGATCGTTGTATGCTTTTGCACAAAGAGTCAAAGCTTACTATAGCTAAAGCCACTCAATACCCTGTCCATCTCATGGCCATTGAAGAGACCTTTTGGACTTGGGTCACCAGAGAGGTGAAGGAGCAGGTCTAGGCATGAGACTAACAAAATAAGTCGTCTAAAACAACCACAATGACATGCGTTTTTGCAGTGTCAAAATAAAGCTAAATTGGAATGCGTAGAGTTTGGGATTATGTTCAGTTTTCATTAAGTTTTAGGCTCTGATATATACCAGTCATATTATTCACACCCTATTTTTTATGATTAGGGCTTTATCTCGTTACAATACCCCATTGGAAGTTGGACAGGGGATGGTTAGTTTTTAGCACTGGTACTAATCCATACACTTTATGTTGTGCTACTTACAGTGGATTACCTGAATATGGCAAGCGCTTGGACCCAGAGATTGATCAAAAACCCAAAGTAAGTAATTCATAATTAAAATTTTATTTAACTTGTTTGCTAATTACTCTTACCTTTGGTATATAATCGATTTCTTGTGCATGCTTATACTTGTTCAGTAAATTTATTTCACTTTTTATCAACGACATTATATATGTCATGCATTGGTAGCTGTCAGTGTACTAGTATCTGTATTAGCACTCGTGCTATAAAACTCAGTTCAGCTATGGAGTTGTGATCAGATGATATCACATCCATGACACACACACACACACACACACACACACACACTCAGTCTTGGTGTGCCCACTTTACCATGACACTAACACATGAGACAGAGGTCTACAACTATCATATAGGCACATTGATCTGTTCCTTAGCCTCGAACCCAGGTGCCTTCCACACAGATTATTTTCGCAGCCGTGGCAAAAAAAATCTCATGGAAGGCCTGGGTTCGAGGCTAATCTATTCCTCCGTTGTAACATAGGAACAAGTAACAGCTGGTTTAGCTTTAATCTTCACTATAAGCATTTGGTGATAGAAAAGAATGAGAAAGCTGGTCAAAACCACACTTCGCCTAGTCGTACATAGTAGTCTAGCCATAATCTTTCAGAAGAATGCATTAATGTATCAGAGATGTGATGTAATCGCCATCATACCGGAAGTCCATGCGTGTATCACAGAACTGTAAAGATGTGCATGCATCTCCATGTTTACTATAGCTTTGCTCGTAGTGAAAGAGCTTTAGCTGAGCATTCCCTGTCTTGACTCCTCTGTGTGGCATTCAATGGCGAGCACCACTCGTTGCAATTTTACCACAGCCTGTGAACGAGGTGATACATGTCTAGGTAGAGTTCAGGGGTCTTTGTGCAATTTCAGTTATCTTACTTACTTCCAGGGTAGTGGTTGAATATCTGAAATAGCTAAACTACTGTGTAATTATATATTGATGTCACTCTTTCTCCATCCCAGCATTGTTCTAACAAGACTGCTTAGGGCCACGGCACAGACAAAACTATTCTTAATGGCGTACTTTGTACTTCTCCATTTGTTCATTTTATACATCGTTATTACATAACAGGTACTGGTGGCTAGCTAGCTACGTGAACCATTTCATTGTCTACATGCACTCATTGCATTTCTCCCATTGGAACAGCAGCTAGTTAGAACGACTGAAGATTTCATGTTGCATTGCATAAATTGTGTTTTCATGGCAGATACTTTTTGTTAATGACACTCCATTTTTGTCGAGTAATGTTCATGATTGTCTATACCCTTCATATTGAGTCCATATATGTACGTACTACTGTGTACGTGTAAGTGTTATAGCGACAGGATTGTGTGAATTCATATCTGAAAATGATCTTTAAGTACAGGGAAGGCCTATATATTACCCCGTAAGAGCCTGAAGAAACCAGATAGCCAGCTCAGTCAGTTGACATTACTCGTTGTCAATGGTGTCATGGTACTTGATATTTGCATTTTGTATAGCATTGGTGTCTGTTTTCTTTTATTATGGCTTATATTGTGTGATTTCTGTTTTGTATGATTTAGCTTTGCAGTTTTTAAGAGTTTAAGCATGCAGGTCAGTGAATAGTCTCGTGACGAGACTAGTCAGTGAAGAGTCCTAAATAAGCAAGCATGCTGTACTAACTAAGACACAACATTTGTGATAAATGAGGTTTTCCTTGTTCTCAATCCCCGGCCATGTACATGTGAAAAAAAAAACTTGAAACCTGGGAACGATTTATATACCCCAATAGCAGATCACTGCATGTGCACATACATGTACTGATTCTGAATGTTTTGACTGCTGGGCTGCAGTATTCTGGCCTGAAAAAGACTGCAGCCCAGTAGTCAAAAACATCGGCATTTGATGATGAAATTTGTGAAGCCAATCCATTGGTAGTAGAAAGAGAACTTCGCTCAACATCATTAAACTTTATTACACAGGTTACTGAACTATACACTGTCTGGTTTGAAAGTTCATTTTGAGTACCTCATTAACTTAAATTTATCTGGAATATTCATACAGGATAATCAGCACAATTATGCTATAGGTTAATTAATAACCTCTAATCAAAATGATAAGTGAATCCTTTTAAGAAATCCACAATGCTCTTCCTGACATGTTCTTCCTCCGACTGTGGTCCGGTGAACTTCCACCCCCAGTACCTATGGTCTGTACCACTACCACTGCCACCATAGCCTTCTCGCAGCCAGCTAGGAGGAATACTGGGAAAACTGTCCCAACCATATTTGGTCTGGTACTCGTGATACTCGGCGCCACGCAGATCGATCCTTACTTTCACAGACACCACAGGCGATCCCGAGAAATAGCGCTTCTCCATCACTTCTCGACTAACAGAACCTGCAGCAAATATGTCCCAATCGTAACCAGGAACTCGGACTGCAAAGGTTTCTATTTTCCCCCACAGAAATTCAATATTAAACTTCCAGTCACCGGGTGCCTCACGTCCGAGGGAATTGACTACAAACTTATCTTTAGGAGATACATTCAGGTTGACACTGGCTGAGTCGGCAATGATATCCCTATAAAAAGTCACGGCGTCAGGAATTCTGGCTAGTACTTCCACAGGAATTGTAAGGTCAGAAGATGCAGAGTCATCAGGGCTCTTAATAAGGGTCACTGTCCCATCCTCCTGACAGGAGACGATGTAGGACTCGGAGTCCCTATACTCACTAAAGGCCACAACGTCACCATGACACAACTCATGTTTCTTAACTAACGCTTCTGCGCCGGCTGCACTCGTAGGACATTCAGAGTCATACAGCCTTAAGTATTTAGCAGCTTCTGCGGGACACTTCGTATCTTTGCTGGGCTCTTGAGAGGCCATCGAACTCTTCAAGCCGCCGTATATAGTTCTAAGTCTCGTGATCAGGCAGCGTCTAGTCACGTGACTAGGCAGCAGCGCGCGTAATTACGTAATGGAGTAACCTTTACCCATATGATGTAATGGGGTAAGAATTGACAATGTCGTGCAAGTGTTTGTGCTTTCATGTTGAAAGCACAAAAACATACATGTTTGCATGTATTTAGTGTCTGTCTCCTTTTACCCCCCCCCCCCCCCCCCCAGCTACATCATTTCGGTAAAGGATCTTTTATATTCATCTTGATTTTGCAGAGCTGCACTTTCTCCATATAATTCTCGTGACGAGACTATTGTAGAATGTGAGTTTGCTGCCTAATTATCATGCATTAATTATATTAATTAATAGTGGATCTTTAATTGGCTCTAAGATACAGAAAGCTCAGTATTTATTACTAGCTATGAGGGGTTAAAAAGTTTCTCAATGATGGCTCTTTGGGCGAAGGAGCTGCACGCCTTTTCAACTGATTGCTTCAAGGTTTCGACTTCTGCAGACATTGCTTGAGCCATTTTTCTGACAGCGTCGATGCTGTAGTGAGTTTGACAGTTGTATATCTTATCACTGAAGAGTATTTCTATGAGCTTTTTACCAACTTCTGGATAGTCGATAGGATAGCCATTAGCTTGCGCAAACAACGATATCATGAAGGTGTAGAAAGGCGTTAAAATGGTGTTTGGGTGGTTATACGATGTTGTGTTAGGAGGTGAGAGTTGGGATGCTTGGAATGGCATATTGTTTAAAAGAGGGTCCACTGTTTTCATAACTTCCTTTCCGAGGATTTCCGTCAGCATTCCATAACTCTGGGAGATATGATTCTTGTGTGTGTCTATAACGCTGACAAGATCGTGGAGATACTTGGTTATGTCCAGTCTGCAAAAGCGCACCATATGTACTAGCATTGCCAACCACTGTAGCATGGGTACGTAGGCCCATGCAGAGTAAGTAACTGACTCAATTGTCCTCAATTTACAGCCCACTTCCGCTATAATGTTGTTCAGCTGATGACTGTCCATCAGTCCACTACAGATGTCAGTTACGCATCTGCATGCATTGTTGGCTGGAGTTCCGACTGGGTCCTTTCTTTCTGCTTGCCGTTCTTGAATCCGTCGCCGGGATGAAACGTTCCACCGTGTAGGCATGAGCACTTTATTGAATTGCGTGAAGGAATCCAGGCACTCTTCCACGTGTGGTTTCAGCGCATCTACATCAAATGACTTTGATTCGGCCCTAGTTTGTATGTGTGCATGATACCCTGCTGCGAAGGTCGAGATGCTTTGCAAGGTCAATGAAATAAGGCGAGGATCAATTTTTGCTGTCTCGGTATCTATCTGATCGTGAAAGCAAGGCCACTGATGCACAATTGGAGTGTCCATTGCAAAGATGTGCTTCATGTCTTCCCAGGTTGTCTTAATCATCACTCTCCATTCATGATCGTTTGCTGTTAGTCTCGAAAGCTCGTTCCTATAGAATATGTACTGGGTCTGCTTCACATAGAAAATGTGATCGAGGGTTTGGTTTGGGCCCTTGAGACTGGAAGGTACATCTGGAACTCCTGTCTCCACCACTAGAAGCTTTGCCAAGTCAATGCGTCCAATATGTTCCAGACGTTGTACAAGATAGCCGTAGTTATGAGGGCCAAGGACCTCCTGGTTCTCAAGCTCACAAAAGAGTTTGTAGCCTTCCTTAATTTCCTCGCTTGAGGCTTCTGGGATAGAAGGACAGAGGAACAGCAGCTGCTGAATTTCATCAGTAGATAGATGATTGGAAATTTTTAGTAGCAAGAAACGGTGTGTTTCTACAGGTGTGCTGTTATCCGAGGCTCCATGCTGCAATCCTAAAAGTTTGCTAGCCAAATCCTGCCTTCCAATACACTGAAGCCATTCTTTGAGCTGGCTATGCTTATCCAGCCACAGAGATTCGCACCATTCCAGTTGCTGAAAGAGCTCTAAACCAGAACACACCTTTTTCGCAACCTCCTTGGGAATTATACCACCAGCCACAAACAGAAGACATTGGACATCTTTTCTGGTGAGTCTCCGTGCAATCTTCATCAATCTCAGTCTGTGCTTTGTCCTCTGGAGGCCATGAGCTTCATTCCTGAGTTTTGATACTTTTGCTGTTTTTCTTCTTCGACTATTAGTACTGTGGCTTGGAGTTTTGAAACTGTACTTGTGCTTCGATCCATGAAACGAAGAGGTGCCCCGTTTAAGTTTACGACGGTTGAACTTCGGTCTACTCTGTTTGTCTAGCCTGCTTTTTGAACTGATGGAGGCCATTCTCAAATGACAGCTTTGCCTGAAAGTGGTGAGTTACATCTAATATATAAACCTAGTTGTTTACATCATAGAGGTTGCAGCACTGTCCAAGAAGAGGTTGCAACATTGTCCAAAAATGCATTGGGATGTCCCCTCTTAGTATATATAGCCCTCTTAAATTACATGTATAGCTATTTTTATTGGCACAGTGCTTGCTGGGGGAAACCTTTCCTATTTGGTTTCCAAATATTTAAGCATTCAGTTCCCATTACTAATTTACGTAGTAGAGTAATCTTTACCCTTATGATGTAATGTGGGCAAACGTAGACACAATTTAACATGCATGTGTTTGCATGTGCTTTTATGTTTACATATGCATGTATGAAAGTACACGAATATGCATAAGACCATCCTCCCTACATTCTTTAATTACCCAGGATGGTCTCCGTAAATGCACTGCACTGATTTGTAGCTACTCGAGCTGTATTAAACACATAGCATGCACTGTTAGCCTCGTGACCAGACTATGGCGCTGTGATGTATAGGTAGTTTGTGAAAGCTTTGCTGTACGAGTTGTTTAGCTTGTTTTACGAAAGTGCGTCCTACATGATTGTTTTTTTTTTCCTCACTTTTTGGTAAAGTGGTTTTTATGTAACTTTTTCCATAGTAACAGAATGTAGTGCATGGCAGCGTACATCTTGTTAAATTATGAAATGCATAATATCAGGAATACAAGTGTATGACAGTGGAGTGGAATGTATGTGTTCTTGATGAAACATATAAGTATTACTGCATTCGTGTATAGAACAAAATACCAACAAGTTAATAATATAATAGTAGCTATAGACTTCAACTGAAAAAGATGACTAGAAAATATTTAGTGAATACAAGGAATACATCACTGTTCCAGTAATAATGCTGAAGTATGAACCAATGGTGGTGGGTAGAGCACTGGACATATCGTCGCCAGCAGCTGATGGGGCTGTACTGTTTAGGAGACGATTACAACAGTCGAGAGGCTGAAAGCCCGTACAGACATCTGGTGCCTCATATGCACACTGAGCATCAGGGTAGGTAGTTAGCCCATTGAGCCGGGTTTGATCATTCTGTAACGTTTTAAAATGAAGACATTGAATAATCACTGCATGGGATTGAGACACTTTAGCTTTTCCCAGTGGGTAGGATTCATGATAAAAATATTTCTTCAATTCCAACCTGAAATTCAGCAAAAGTTTTTACCGATATTTCTACCCAGCATTACGTTAAGTCCTCTGGCCAGGAAGACAACACTGTTACAGTAAAAACACACTTGCAACTGGCCTGCATGGCTTTTTTTCAACATTGTAGCCAAAACATTGATAACCTTTGACAGACAGAAATTCTGCTGAAAGTTGGGTTGGAATTAATGAAACTATGCTCAAACCTTTGTACAGAAAAATCTGATACTTTTAATTAAGTGTTGGGCTTCACTTACGAAACAGATGTAAATTCCATTATTGCTTAGCACAGAATCTTGCAGATCTTGTATGGCATCAGGTGTCCAGTCGACTTGGTCCAGAACCGTCCTGATTCCAGCCTCATCATCCGAACCAAGGCTTTGGAAGAGCTGGCCACGTTCATTTGCCCTATCAGTTGAAAACCATGCACCCATGACTAGTTATGCAGGAGGTAATATAAGTTATGATTATTATTACATTTCTTATGATCAAACTTACGAGAGGTGTTGCTCAGTGAAGGGTGTGTATGCAGCAGGCACTTGCGGTATAGATCCACACACACCCATTTGAATGCGAGGATAGTAAATTAGAAAACTTAAGCACATTTCATCATGTGTCCTTTCACCTCCCTGCATGAAATCAGAATTTGTGAAACTTGACTTGCTAGTTTTGATAAATAGCATACCACATAGCATTAATAATGCTTACTAGAGTCACGTTTGAGTTTTCGGTTGTTCTGTAGAAACATTTCAGAGCTAGTGAATCCCCCTGCATGGGGAAAAATATTTTACTGGTCATCATATTTGTTGACATGATCAAGAGACATTTTGTGGGAGTCCTAAGAATACTTACAGGAAGAACCTGGACTTTTCTTGGTAAAATGTTGAATTGCTGTAATAACATCAAAGTATAATAATAAGAGTTCTTTTGATTGGGGTAAGACCATGCATGTAGAGTATACCTGAAGATTAAAATCGTATTTCAAGTTGCTGTCAATGGGCTCTAATTCTTCCAGGACACCGCACTCTTCATTGGGCCTGAAGTGCTGCAGCACTAGTCCATGTCCTGTAAAAAAAAAGAGATACCATCAACAGTACTGTGAGTGAATTTTGGATGGGTAAAGATTTAGCAGTAATGCCATATAGTGGTCATAGAAATAATATCTGCATTGTAGCATGAGTATTAATTTATCTCCTCATGCATTCAGTTTCCAGGCACAGGTAAACACACAATAGCCTCGTACAAAAAAAGAGAAAGCTGGGGAGTTGAGTCTAGAAACGAGGCTATATATAAGTACTATGTGATATTTAGTATCATGATTATAATAACAGGAGTGCATGAACATATATAGTGATAAGGGTAGTGCCGTACTAAGCAATCTTTATCTTGTTTTGGTTACAAAAATGTACTCTCAAGCCAGATTAGGACTTTACAAATTCCTTATATGGCATTGTTACAGTAGCAGCTCTACTCTACAAGATGTGGTTCTATGAAGTTACACTAATGCTCCTGATAATGTTTCTAGATATACATACCTACAAGATGTGTGCTATACTTGCAAATTGCATGACTAATTTTTAGATGTACATACCTACAAGATGTGTGTGAAGCAAATTTCCAAATATTGTGATACCATCATCCGGTATAGTCTAAATGGGAGGAGAATCATCATGCAGTGGGGTTAATGTCGTGTTTAAATACAGAACTTGAAGTGTATAGCACTTACGTTTTGTGTGCAAGCAGCAGGACAAACAGATTCTATTACATAATTGTCCGCTTTCGGAGGGATGACCATATTACTTGTTACTAAATGCCCCAGCGCGAGTATTCCTGCCTCAACCGCTGGGGGGTTGCTTGAATAGAAAAATTCAAGTCCAGAACTGTCAAGAACTCCTAACATTAAAGGGAGAGCAAAGTCGTTTTTTTTTTAATGAATAAATAGTACAATGTCATGATATTAATTTTATATACACGATAGTATTGTCAGCAGATTCACCTGCTCTCAGCAGTGGATTGTCATAGTGCATTTCAAGAACCAAATACTCTGCATTGCCAGGACCCCCAATCGAGTAGGCTACATTTTCTGGATAGACGACATCCTACAAAGAAGAAAGTATAATTCTGGTATTTGCATGCATGCATGATCACGACCTCGTACATGCACAGCTTGTCTGCCAAACGTATATTATGCTTACCACTCCTCCAACTGCCCATACTCCAACAAGTGCAGTTCTACAGTTCCTCAAGTCATCAGGAGCATTATCACAGTGTGCACCGCTGCTTGCAAGAGTGTCAGGCTCAAGAAAGTTACAGTGGTATACCACAATGTGATGAACATGTGGATAGCTGTCCTCAGTTATGGTGGGTGAAAACTGCATAAGTAAGAAGATTATGAATCACTGTTTGTAGTTATGCTTTACAATTAATTAAAACTACATAAATCAAAAAAAAAAATTACTAACCTTAAAGATGTACTGCTCCTGTGCCCTCACTTCAGCTGGTAACTGAAAGCCTGAACACCAGTAGGTAGTGTCTCTGTCACCTGGAATTGTTATCTATGTGTGTGCATGAAAGTAGGCGAAAGAATTGGGTCTTTCACCAAGTTGAATACACGATTTGTATGATATGATACTTGTATATAGACTGATATATGCTTACGTTAGTATTTCGGATTGTGAATGACTTTGTATCTGGTGGATTCGGCCGTTCGTTATTCAGCCCTCCAAGAAGATTGAGACTGGTGGTTCCTCGTGACTGATGCTGTCTAATTTCACCTAGTACATCTGAGGGATTGAATGAATTCCAGCTCCAAATTACACGAGTTGTGTCAGCCTGTATGAAAGAAAAAGATAACAGTCCTTGCATCTTAATATTATTATAAGAGCATTAATTGCGCTATTATAATGAAAGTACATGTAGCTGTATGGTAAATCCATAAAATACGTACATATGTTCCACGTGAACCAGGAATTTGCGCAATCCTAAAATTGCGCAATGCAAACTAGGGATCCCATACTTTGGCGCGCAATCCCAGGATTGCGCAGCCAATTCTACTTTTGCGCACACGTGATGGTGACACTTCTATAGTTAGCTATAAAAACGCCACGCTCGATTAGATAATGCAGAGTCTCTGCGGCTTGCAAGTTTCATTCATCCGTTTATATTGTGATTGTAGATTACCAGATTCATTGACAATGTAATGGTTGTGACAAATGGTTTCATTACAAATGTGTTGGTTTTAATACATATTATCATGTTGGCGATTGGTTTTGTAACCACTGTCAGTAGTTTATTGTTTTTACAGCACTTGTCAATGACCCTTTGTTCATCCCTTTGCTGTTTGTACTTTGACTCCTCATGCACTTCATATCAAAATGCTGACTTTGTACGAACGAATTTGCGCAATGCAGGGTTTGCGCAAAGTATTCCAACTTCGCGCGAAAAACTGCGCAATCCTGGGATTGTGCGCCAAAGTACGGATTCCTACTTTGCGCAGCGCAATCCTAAGACTGCGCGACTTCGAATGCGCGGAACATATATACAGTCACTGACCAAAATATTCATATCTCTATCATCACAGGAAGTTATGTTTCTGGAGAATTCAAGGATGGTGAATCCATTCTCTTGCTCGCCGCTGATCAGAAACCAGTCCTGGCTTGCATCAATCGGAGGCAGGGCTTCTTGCTCGGCATAACGATCCTGTATAAGTAAAAACAGAGAAAACAGACAATAACAGTTATATAACATGGAAACACTGCCCCGCTCGCATTGATGGTAGTTACTTACATGAAATTGCACGGTCCCCTCGCTCTCGACCCATCCGATCACCACATCTGATCCAACCATGCCACCATCGGGAGAGATTCCGAATCCCACCCAGCCAGTCGTTTGCACGCGAACAGCGAATGAGATGGTTTGCGCACTCAAGTCGTAGTTCCAGTGGAGTTCGTACAGTCCATCGCGGTCCAGAATGGCCGAAAAGCGGTATTCCTGCGATAAATCGTGCGCACCGTAAACAGTCAGCGCAAGAAGGGAAAGCGTTACTACAGTTCCTAGCATCATGGTTGTATTCTTGGCACAGTGTTTTAGCGGAGTTTAGCTACTGTGTCGCTAAGATATACTCGGCTGGTACCTGTGTCTGTACTATAGACCGTCTGCGGTTAATTGCATCAGATATACTCGGCTGGTAACCTGAATCTGTACTATAGACCGTCTGCGGTTAATTGCATCATTTCCTGTTGTGTGTGGGTAGTAAAGATAGAGTATCTATGATATCACACACACATGATCATGTAGACTGGCTCCACCGGACTAATGACCATGATGCAAGATGAAAGTATATGATTACAAAATGATCACCAGATGATGCAATACGTTCCCTATCAACTTGTTTTTGCACACACACACACACACATAAAAATGCAATACAAATTCTATTGCTGCCGCTAAGCGGTCACTCACACCTGGCAAAGCCAAACTGCTTGTGCACTAAGCAAGCACTATGAGCCAGTGCTGGCAAACTCCTGGAGCCGGGCTAGGAACTCGCAGGAGGATTGACTACTTCTCTCTGGTGTGGGCAGCCGAAGTCCCACACCCTTCACTGTCTGGTTTGAAAGTTCATTTTGAGTACCTCATTAACTCTAGCTACATTAAATTTATCTTGAATATTCATACAAGATAATCAGCACAATTATGCTATAGGTTAATTAATAACCTCTAATCAAAATGATAAGTGAATCCTTTTAAGAAATCCACAATGCTCTTCCTGACATTTTCTTCCTCCGACTGTGGTCCGGTGAACTTCCACCCCCAGTACCTATGATCTGCACCACTACCACTACCTCCATAGCCTTCTCGCAGCCAGCTAGGAGGAATACTGGGAGAACTGTCCCAACCATATTTGGACTGGTACTCATGATACTCGGCGCTACGCAGATCGATCCTTACTTTCACAGACACCACAGGCGATCCCGAGAAATAGCGCTTCTCCATCACTTCTCGACTAACAGAATCTGCAGCAAATATGTCCCAATCGTAACCTGGAACTTGTACTGCAAAGGTTTCTATTTTCCCCCACAGAAATTCAATATTAAACTTCCAGTCACCGGGTGCCTCACGTCCGAGGGAATTGACTGCAAAATTATCTTTAGGAGATACATTCAAGTTGACACTGGCTGAGTCGGCAATGATATCCCTATAAAAAGTCACAGCGTCAGAAATTCTGGCTAGTAGCTACTTCCACGGGAATTGTAAGGTCAGAAGATGCAGAGTCATCAGGGCTCTTAATAAGGGTCACTGTCCCATCCTCCTGACAGGAGACGATGTAGGACTCGGAGTCCCTATACTCACTAAAGGCCACAACGTCACCATGACACAACTCATGTTTCTTAACTAACGCTTCTACGCCGGCTGCACTCGTAGGACATTCAGAGTCATACAGCCTTAAGTATTTAGCAGCTTCTGCGGGATACTTCGTATCTTTGCTGGGCTCTTGAGAGGCCATCAAGCCGCCTTATATAGTTCTAAGTCTCGTGGTCAGGCAGCGTCTAGTCACGTGACTAGGCAGTACAGCGTGTGTAATTATTACGCAATAAATTAACCTTTACCCTTATGATGTAATGGGGTAAGAATTTACAATGTCGTGCAAGTGTTTGTGCTTTCATGTTGAAAGCACAAAAACATACATGTTTGCATGTATTTAGTGTCTGTCTCCTTTTACCCCCCCCCCCCCCCCCCCCCAGCTACATCATTTCGGTAAAGAATCTTTTATATTCATCTTGATTTTGCAGAGCTGCACTTTCTCCGTATAATTCTCGTGACGAGACTATTGCAGAATGTGAGTTTGCTGCCTAATTATCATGCATTAATTATACTAATTAATAGTGGATCTTTGGCTCTAAGATACAGAAAGCTCAGTATTTATTACTAGCTATGAGGGGTTAAAAAGTTTCTCAATGATGGCTCTTTGGGCAAAGGAGCTGCAAGCCTTTTCAACTGATTGCTTCAAGGTTTCGACTTCTGCAGACATTGCTTGAGCCATTTTTCTGACAGCATCGATGCTGTAGTGAGTTTGACAGTTGTATATCTTATCACTGAAGAGTATTTCTATGAGCTTTTTACCAACTTCTGGATAGTCGATAGGATAGCCATTAGCTTGCGCAAACAACGATATCATGAAGGTGTAGAAAGGAGTTAAAATGGTGTTTGGGTGGTTATACGATGTTGTGTTAGGAGGTGAGAGTTGGGATGCTTGGAATGGCATATTGTTTAAAAGAGGGTCCACTGTTTTCATAACTTCCTTTCCGAGGATTTCCGTCAGCATTCCATAACTCTGGGAAATATGATTCTTGTGGGTGTCTATAACACTGACAAGATCGTGGAGATACTTGGTTATGTCCAGTCTGCAACAGCGCACCATATGTACTAGCATTGCCAACCACTGTAGCATGGGTACGTAGGCCCATACAGAGTAAGTAACTGACTCAATTGTCCTCAATTTACAGCCCACTTCCGCTATAATGTTGTTCAGCTGATGACTGTCCATCAGTCCACTACAGATGTCAGTTACGCATCTGCATGCATTGTTGGCTGGAGTTCCGACTGGGTCCTTTCTTTCTGCTTGCCGTTCTTGAATCCGTCGCCAGGATGAAACGTTCCACTGTGTAGGCATGAGCACTTTATTGAATTGCGTAAAGGAATCTAGACACTCTTCCACATGTGGTTTCAATACATCTACATCAAATGACTTTGATTCTGCCCTAGTTCGTATATGTGCATGATACCCTGCTGCGAAGGTCGAGATGCTTTGCAAGGTTGATGAAATTAGCTGAGGATCGATTTTCGCTGTCTCGGTATCTATCTGATCGTGAAAGCAAGGCCACTGATGCACAATTGGAGTGTCCATTGCAAAGATGTGCTTCATGTCTTCCCAGGTTGTCTTAATCATCACTCTCCATTCATGATCGTTTGCTGTTAGTCTCGAAAGCTCGTTCCTATAGAATATGTACTGGGTCTGCTTCACATAGAAAATGTGATCGAGGGTTTGGTTAGGGCCCTTGAGACTGGAAGGTACATCTGGAACTCTTGTCTCCACCACTAGAAGCTTTGCCAAGTCAATGCGTCCAATATGTTCCAGACGTTGTACAAGATAGCCGTAGTTATGAGGGCCTAGGACCTCCTGGTTCTCAAGCTCACAAAAGAGTTTGTAGCCTTCCTTAATTTCCTCGCTTGAGGCTTCTGGGATAGAAGGACAGAGGAACCGCAGCTGCTGAATTTCATCAGTAGATAGATGATTGGAAATTTTTAGTAGCAAGAAACGGTGTGTTTCTACAGGTATGCTGTTATCCGAGGCTCCATGCTGCAATCCTGAAAGTTTGCTAGCCAAATCTTGCCTTTCAATACACTGAAGCCATTCTTTGAGCTGGCTATGCTTATCCAGCCACAGAGATTCACACCATTCCAGTTGCTGAAAGAGCTCTAAACCAGAACACACCTTTTTCGCAACCTCCTTGGGAATTATACCACCAGCCACAAACAGAAGACATTGGACATCTTTTCTGGTAAGTCTCCGTGCAATCTTCATCAATCTCAGTCTGTGCTTTGTCCTCTGGAGGCCATGCACTTCATTCCTGAGTTTTGATACTTTTGCTGTTTTTCTTCTTCGACTATTAGTACTGTGGTTTGGAGTTTTGAAACTGTACTTGTGCTTCGATCCATGAAACGAAGAGGTGCCCCGTTTAAGTTTACGACGGTTGAACTTCAGTCTACTCTGTTTGTCTAGCCTGCTTTTTGAACTGATGGAGGCCATTCTCAAATGACAGCTTTGCCTGAAAGTGGTGAGTTACATCTAAGATATAAACCTAGTTGTTTACATCAGAGGTTGCAGCACTGTCCAAGAAGAGGTTGCAACACTGTCCAAAAATGCATTGGGATGTCCCCTCTTAGTATATATAGCCCTCTTAAATGACATGTATAGCTATTTTTATTGGCACAGTGCTTGCTGGGGGAAACCTTTCCTATTTGGTTTCAAAATATTTGAGCATTCAGTTCCCATTACTAATTTACGTAGTAGAGTAATCTTTATACCCTTATGATGTAATGGGGGTAAACGTAGACACAATTTAACATGCATGTGCTTTTATGTTTAAAACTTACATATGCATGCATGAAAGTACACGAATATGCATGAGACCATCCTCCCTACATTCTTTAATTACCCAGGATTGTCTCCGTATATGCACTGCACTGATTTGTAGCTGCTCGAGCTGTATTAAACACATAGCATGCACTGTTAGCCTCGTGGCCAGACTATAGCTATGGCGCTGTGATGTGTAGGTAGTTTGTGAAAGCTTTGCAGTACGAGTTGTTTAGCTTGTTTTACGAAAGTGCATCCCTACATGATTGTCACTTTTTGGTAAACTGGTTTTTCTGTAACTTTTTCCATAGTAACAGAATGTAGTGCATGGCAGCGTACATCTTGATAAATTATGGAATGCATAATATCAGGAGTACATGTGTATGACAGTGGAGTGGAATGTATGTGTTCTTGATGAACGCTAAGGCGCTCGGCAAGCTATAGACTTCAACTGAAAAAAATTACTAGAAAATGTTTAGTGAATACAGGGAATACATCACTGTTCCAGTGATAATGCTGAAGTATGAACCAATGGTGGTGGGTAGAGCACTGGACATATCGTCACCAGTAGCTGTACTGTTTAGAAGACGATTACAACAGTCGAGAGGCTGAAAGCCTGTACAGACATCTGGTGCCTCATATGCACACTGAGCATCAGGGTAGGTAGTTGGCCCATTGAGCCGGGTTTGATCGTTCTGTAACATTTTAAAATGAAGACATTGAATAATCACTGCATGGGATTGAGACACTTTAGCTTTTCCCAGTGGGTATAGGATTCATGATAAAGACATTTCTTCAATTCCAACCTGAAATTCAGCAAAAGTTTTTACCGATATTTCTACCCAGCATTATGTAAGTCTTCTGGCCAGGAAGACAACACTGTTACAGTAAAAACACACTTGCAACTGGCCTGCATGGCTTTTTTTCAACATTGTAGCCAAAACATTGATAACCTTTGACAGACAGAAATTCTGCTGAAAGTTGGGTTGGAATTAATGAAACTATGCTCAAACCTTTGTACAGAAAAATCTGATACTTTTAATTAAGTGTTGGGCTTCACTTACGAAACAGATGTAAATTCCATTATTGCTTAGCACAGAATCTTGCAGATCTTGTATGGCATCAGGTGTCCAGTCGACTTGGTCCAGAACCGTCCTGATTCCAGCCTCATCATCCGAACCAAGGCTTTGGAAGAGCTGGCCACGTTCATTTGCCCTATCAGTTGAAAACCATGCACCCATGACTAGTTATGCAGGAGGTAATATAAGTTATGATTATTATTACATTTCTTATGATCAAACTTACGAGAGGTGTTGCTTAGTGAAGGGTGTGTATGCAGCAGGCACTTGCGGTATAGATCCACACACACCCATTTGAATGCGAGGATAGTAAATTAGAAAACTTAAGCACATTTCATCATGTGTCCTTTCACCTCCCTGCATGAAATCAGAATTTGTGAAACTTGACTTGCTAGTTTTGATAAATAGCATACCACATAGCATTAATAATGCTTACTAGAGTCACGTTTGAGTTTTCGGTTGTTCTGTAGAAACATTTCAGAGCTAGTGAATCCCCCTGCATGGGGAAAAATAATTTACTGGTCATCATATTTGTTGACATGATCAAGAGACATTTTGTGGGAGTCCTAAGAATACTTACAGGAAGAACCTGGACTTTTCTTGGTAAAATGTTGAATTGCTGTAATAACATCAAAGTATAATAATAAGAGTTCTTTTGATTGGGGTAAGACCATGCATGTAGAGTATACCTGAAGATTAAAATCGTATTTCAAGTTGCTGTCAATGGGCTCTAATTCTTCCAGGACACCGCACTCTTCATTGGGCCTGAAGTGCTGCAGCACTAGTCCATGTCCTGTAAAAAATACATACCATCAACAGTTCTGTGAGTAAATTTTAGATGGGTAAAGATTTAACAGTAATAGTGGTCATAGAAATATGCAAGATTTTCTGCATTGTAGCATGAGTATCAATTTACGTATCTCCTCATGCATTCAGTTTCCAGGCACAGGTACACACACAATAGCCTCGTACAAAAAAAGAAAGAGCTGGGGAGTTGAGTCTAGCAACGAGGCTACATGCAAATTGCATGACTATATATCAGTACTATAGGACACCATGTGATAATGATTATTATAGCAGGAGTACATGAACATAGTGATAAGAGTAGTGCCGTACTAAGTCGATCTTTTTCTTGTTTTGTTTGCAAATTTTAAGTGTACTGTCAAGCCAGATTAGATATTTACGAATTCCTTATATTACAGTAGCAGCTCTACTCTACAAAATGTGGTTCTATGGAGTTACACACTAATGCTCCTGATAACGTTTTTAGGTGTACATACCTACAAGATGTGTGTGAAGCAAATTTCCAAATATTGTGATACCATCATCCGGTATAGTCTAAATGGGAGGAGAATCATCATGCAGTGGAGTTAATGTTGTGTTTAAATATAGGACTTGAAGTGTATAGCACTTACGTTTTGTGTGCAAGCAGCAGGACAAACAGATTCTATTACATAATTGTCCGCTTTCGGAGGGATGACCATATTCCTTGTTACTAAATGGCCCACCACGAGTATTCCTGCCTCAACTTCTGGGGGGTTGCTTGAATAGAAAAATTCAATTCCAGAACTGTCAAGAACTCCTAATATTAAAGGAAGAGCAAAGTTGTTTTTTTAAATGAATAAATAGTACAATGTCATAATATTAATTTTATATACACGATAGTACTGTCAGTAGATTCACCTGTTCTCAGCAGTGGATTGTCATAGTGCATTTCAAGAACCAAATACTCTGCATTGCCAGGACCCCCAATCGGGTAGGCTACATTTTCTGGATAGACGACATCCTACAAACAAGAAGGTATAATTCTGGTATTTGCATGCATGTGTAACAAATCCGCTCCAACGGACTGCCATGTTTCCCAACGCTCCGCTGCGACGGGCGCTCCAACTCTAGCGCTCCGCTGCGACGGGCGCACCAACCCTGGCGCTCCGCTGCGACGGACGCACTCGCTGGCTGACTCACCCAATATGGACAAACTCTCTAGTACAGACTCAGTACAGACTCAGTACAGACTTATTTATACAAAAAACACCTAGCAACCAACATCACACCTAAAACATACAGTAAACACATAACTGTCAGTATCACCTATTAACATGTCTCTATAGCCTAAGTTATCAGCTAAAGTCCTAATTGTCACACATGCATGATCACAACCTCGTACATGCACAGCTTCTCTGCCAAACGTATATTATACTTACCACTCCTCCCACTGCCCACGCTCCACCAACGGCAGTTCTACAGTTCCTCAAGTCATCAGGAGCATTATCACAGTGTGCACCGCTGCTTGCAAGAGTGTCAGGCTCAAGAAAGTTACAGTGGTATACCACAATGTGATGAACATGTGGAAAGCTGTCCTCAGTTATGGTGGGTGAAAACTGCATAAGTAAGAAGATTATGAATCACTGTTTGTAGTTATGCTTTACGATTAATTAAAACTACATAAATAAAAAAAAATTACTAACCTTAAAGATGTACTGCTCCTGTGCCCTCACTTCAGCTGGTAACTGAAAGCCTGAACACCAGTAGGTAGTGTCTCTGTCACCTGGAATTGTTATCTATGTGTGTGCATGAAAGTAGGCGAAAGAATTGGGTCTTTCACCAAGTTGAATACACGATTTGTATGATATGATACTTGTATATAGACTGATATGCTTACGTTAGTATTTCGGATTGTGAATGACTTTGTATCTGGTGGATTCGGCCGTTCGTTATTCAGCCCTCCAAGAAGATTGAGACTGGTGGTTCCTCGTGACTGATGCTGTCTAATTTCACCTAGTACATCTGAGGGATTGAATGAATTCCAGCTCCAAATTACACGAGTTGTGTCAGCCTGTATGAAAGAGAAAGATAACAGTCCGTGCATCTTAATATAAGAGCATTAATTGCGCTATTATAATGAAAGTACATGTAGCTGTATGGTAAACCCACAAAATACGGACATATACAATCACTGACCAAAATATTGACATCTTTGTCATCACAGGAAGTTAGGTTTCTGGAGAATTCAAGGATGGTGACTCCATTCTCTTGCTCGCCGCTTATCAGAAACCAGTCCTGGCTTGCATCAATCGGAGGTAGGGCTTGCTGCTCGGCATAGCGATCCTGCAAACAGAAGCAACGAAACAGACAGTAACAGTTAACACGGAAACACTGCCCCGCTCGCATTGATGGTAGTAACTTACATGGAATTGCACGGTTCCGTCGCTCTCGACCCATCCGATCACCACATCTGATCCAACCATGCCACCATCGGGAGAGATTCCGAATCCCACCCAGCCAGTCGTTTGCACGCGAACGGCGAATGAGATGGTTTGCGCACTCAAGTCGTAGTTCCAGTGGAGTTCGTACAGTCCATCGCGGTCCAGAATAGCCGAAAAGCGGTATTCCTGCGATAAATCGTGCGCACCGTAAACAGTCAGCGCAAGAAGGGAAAGCGTTACCACAGTCCCTAGCGTCATGGTTTGTATTCTTGTCGCTAAGATATACTCGGCTGGTACCTGTGTCTGTACTATAGACCGTCTGCGGTTAATTGCATCAGGTATACTCGGCTGGTACCTGAGTCTGTACTATAGACCGTCTGCGGTTAATTGCATCATTTCCTGTTGTGTGTAGGTAGTAAAGATAGAGTATCTATGATATCACACACACATGATCATGTAGACTGGCTCCACCGGACTAATGACCATGATGTAAGATGAAAGTATGATTACAAATTGATCACCAGATGATGCAATACGTTCCCAATCAACTTGTTTTTGCACACACACACACACACACACATAAAAATGCAATACAAATTCTATTTCTACCGCTAAGCGGTCACTCGCACCTGGCAAAGCCAGGCTGCTTGTGCACTAAGCAAGCACTATGAGCCAGTGCTGGCAAACTCCTGGAACCGGGCTAGGAACTCACAGGAGGACTGACTACTTCTCTCTGGTGTGGGCAGCCGAAGTCCCACACCCTTCGCTGTCTGGTTTGAAAGTTCATTTTGAGTACCTCATTAACTCTAGCTACATTAAATTTATCTTGAATATTCATACAAGATAATCAGCACAATTATGCTATAGGTTAATTAATAACCTCTAATCAAAATGATAAATGAATCCTTTTAAGAAATTTACAATGCTCTTCCTGACATTTTCTTCCTCCGACTGTGGTCCGGTGAACTTCCACCCCCAGTACCTATGGTCTGTACCACTACCACTACCTCCATAGCCTTCTCGCAGCCAGCTTAGAGGAAAACTGGGAGAACTGTCCCAACCATATTTGGACTAGTTGTACTGGTACTCATGATACTCGGCGCCACGCAGATCGATCCTTACTTTCACAGACACCACAGGCGTTCCCGAGAAATAGCGCTTCTCCATCACTTCTCGATTAACAGAATCTGCAGCAAATATGTCCCAATCGTAACCTGGAACTTGTACTGCAAAGGTTTCTATTTTCCCCCACAGAAATTCAATATTAAACTTCCAGTCACCGGGTGCCTCACGTCCGAGGGAATTGACTACAAAATTATCTTTAGGAGATACATTCAGGTTGACACTGGCTGAGTCGGCAATGATATCCCTATAAAAAGTCACAGCGTCAGGAATTCTGGCTAGTACTTCCACGGGAATTGTAAGGTCAGAAGATGCAGAATCATCAGGGCTCTTAATAAGGGTCACTGTCCCATTCTCCTGACAGGAGACGATGTAGGACTCGGAGTCCCTATACTCACTAAAGGCCACAACGTCACCATGACACAACTCATAACTAACGCTTCTACGCCGGCTGCACTCGTAGGACATTCAGAGTCATACAGCCTTAAGTATTTAGCAGCTTCTGCGGGACACTTCGTATCTTTGCTGGGCTCTTGAGAGGCCATCGAACTCTTCAAGCCGCCGTATATAGTTCTAAGTCTCGTGATCAGGCAGCGTCTAGTTAACTAGTTACGTGATCTGTGAGTAGGCAGCAGCGTGTAACGCCAAGAGCAAGGCACGCCACCGGCAAGGCACTGGCGTTTACCGGACCGGACACGGCGCTACCGTAAATGACTTGCACTCATAAGTCTAACTAGGTGAATGCAGTGCATTGTGGGGCGAGCGTGAGCGAGTACATAGGTAATATTCACGGTACAAAGATGGTAGCATGCAGAGCACAACTTAAATGGAGTCGGTATGGATGGAGGGATAAAGGCGGAAGAGGGATAAGGGGTCAATACAGGTGGAGGAACAGCACACAATACAATGTGATGTAGTCATGTACTCTCTGTCTTAACTTGTTGCAGCCTAAAGCCTGTGCGTCTCACTGGATCGTGTCTCCAGTCTCTATATGTCACTCTCTGTTGTGTTGCAGGCCAGCCCGTGTCTGCTCCAGAGTCTCAAAGGATTATATTACCCAACGGTCCTCTCTGTTGTGTTGGAGCCTAGCCTCTGTCTGCTCTAGGGTCTCAACAGATCGTATCTCCCTTCGACACGCCCTGCAGCATTGCCGCCTAGTAGCTGTCTGTCTGCTCCAGAGACTCGACAGATCGTGTTTCCTTATGGCGATCTCTGTCATGCTGCATTCTAGCCTCCATCTGCTCAGCAGTCTGAGTACGGCGTCTAGCCCTGTCTCTCGCCCTTCGTCTTCTCAACCTTTTAACAGACACACACACACTACGTAAATTTAGCAGGTACCCAGAATGCTGGTATTTCTACACATCTTGCCTCCTTTTGTTCTCCGTTTCGGAAGCACGGTGGGCCCTCTCGCCGTCTCCGAAGTCTCTCTTCTCTTGCTGCAGAAGCATCATGGCGTTAAGTGAACGTAGCAAATGACTGGGCCATATCTTCGCAGTACACAACACGTGAACATGGTTGGGGTTGCTATTTTATGCACGTGGCTGTTATTCGTTATTTTAGCGAATTAATGTTTAGATTCGGCACGACGTACGGGACAGACAGAAAGACAGACAGACAGACAGACAGAGAAAATCGCGTTGACACGACAAGTGTGGGGCTCGCTCACGCTCGCCCCAATTATGCGATTCCTGCGTTATATATTACAGAGTAGGCTCGTATCCTATATGCGAGGCTATATCACAGAGATCCATGGTGCCCTACATAATTTGGTGAGTGGCATGCACGATCGCAGATCAACAGTAATCTCGCGAAGCCAATCAAAGCAGTCATAAATGTAGAAGGTGAACTGACTGGCTTTGTTTGGCTCACTGGAGAATATTGTATGCGTCTGTTTTCATGTGTTTTCAAGTCTCTCAGAGCACCTCCATGAATGTGACACTAGTACAGCATTGACCATGGTTTGCCTTGCTCGTGGCAGTGTAGGAGGCTGCCATGAGCAAGGCAGTTTATTCTGTAGTACGGTTGCTTGTACTCTGAGCCTTATTTCAATGGTATACCCAAGCCTCCGTTGTGACACTAGTACGTACAGCATTGACCATGGTTTGCCTTGCTCGTGGCAGTGTAGGAGACTGCCACGAGCAAGGCAGTTATTCTGTAGGACGGTTGCTTGTACTCTGAGCCTTATTTAAATGGTACCCAAGCCTCCGTTGTGACACTAGTACAGCATTAACCATGATTTGCCTTGCTCATGGCAGTGTAGGAGACTGCCATGAGCAAGGCAGATGTCATGTAGTACGGTTGCTTATCCTCTGAGCCTTATTGTAACCGTACCCGAGGCCTCAGTTGTGACACTAGTACATCATTGACCATGGTTTGCCTTGCTCGTGGCAGTGTAGGAGACTGCCACGAGCAAGGCAGTTATTCATTGACCATGGTTTGCCTTGCTCATGGCAGTGTAGGAGACTGCCATGAGCAAGGCAGATGTCATGTAGTACGGTTGCTTATCCTCTGAGCCTTATTGTAACCGTACCCGAGGCCTCCGTTGTCACACTAGTACATCATTGACCATGGTTTGCCTTGCTCATGGCAGTGTAGGAGACCGGCGCGAGCAAGGCAGTTATTCATTGACCATGGTTTGCCTTGCTCATGGCAGTGTAGGAGACTGCCACGAGCAAGGCAGTTTTTCTGTGGAACGGTTGCTTGTCTGAGCCTTATTTAAATGGTACCCGAGGCCTCCGTTGTGACACTAGTACATCATTGACCATGGTTTGCCTTGCTCGTGGCAGTGTAGGAGACTGCCACGAGCAAGGCAGTTATTCTGTAGGACGGTTGCTTGTACTCTGAGCCTTATTTAAATGGTACCCAAGCCTCCGTTGTGACACTAGTACAGCATTAACCATGATTTGCCTTGCTCGTGGCAGTGTAGGAGACTGCCATGAGCAAGGCAGATGTCATGTAGTACGATTGCTTATCCTCTGAGCCTTATTGTAACCGTACCCGAGGCCTCAGTTGTGACACTAGTACATCATTGACCATGGTTTGCCTTGCTCGTGGCAGTGTAGGAGACTGCCACGAGCAAGGCAGTTATTCATTGACCATGGTTTGCCTTGCTCATGGCAGTGTAGGAGACTGCCATGAGCAAGGCAGATGTCATGTAGTACGGTTGCTTATCCTCTGAGCCTTATTGTAACCGTACCCGAGGCCTCCGTTGTCACACTAGTACATCATTGACCATGGTTTGCCTTGCTCATGGCAGTGTAGGAGACTGCCACGAGCAAGGCAGTTTTTCTGTGGAACGGTTGCTTGTCTGAGCCTTATTTAAATGGTACCCGAGGCCTCCGTTGTGACACTAGTACATCATTGACCATGGTTTGCCTTGCTCGTGGCAGTGTAGGAGACTGCCACGAGCAAGGCAGACGCTAGTATAATTTAGTACGGTTTGCCTTTCTGTGTTTATACTGCGTAATATCACTACTGTTTCCTGTAGGACAAGATGAAGTTTATTATGGAGTGATACACTGCACCACTGAGCTGTGTTGGTTATTCACATTTTGGAACATAATAGGCTCATATACAGAGCCATCCAGAATGCTGGCAGTCAGTACTTGTAGTAGGGAAACCACCCCCATTCTTGGTTTCAGCTGTGATCAAATGTAATTGCCAATTACAGCTGAATGTTGACATCATTGAAGCAGCTGAAAGCACATGGTTTAGAAAACTCTCCAGCTGCATGCTATTTTTTGTTGAGAATCAGTATTGAACATGTGTGTCTGCCTTTGGATGACTACGCAGTATTGAAACGAGATGTCATCTAATCGGTTGGTTGAAGTATTTTTGATTTGGTATAATTATGATCATATAGCAAGTCTGTACACGTATATTTCACCATATTATGCCCTACAACTTTATATAGCTAGTGGGAGTTGGATGAACATGGCTGCAGATGCACAGTCCCTGCATGGAAATGGTATGCTCATCAGTGCATGGCAGTTAAACTGTACTAAACAAGTTACAGTAAACATGTTACCTCACTGTATAGCTACAGTATAGTTAATGGAAAACAATAAACTCTTTATTCAGTCATCAGTGCCTCAGATGATGAGGTACCCCCAGCTAAGAGAAGCAAAAGGGTATCACCTTTCATTGGTCCAATGTCAGAGACCACATACAGCATGCTGTATAGGCTTCTTGAAGGGAACTCTGACAATGATCCAGATGTTGTGCAATTTGCAAAGCAATACAGGAAAGCACTGTATAAAGATGGCAACACCAAGAAACCAATATATCATTTCATTGAAAATGAGCAGGGAAATCCTGCAATTGGTAAGTGTGATGGAGGGAGAATGAAGGAAGTTGTTCATAAGCAGAGAGCAATAGAAATAGTTGAGAGCATTCATAGACCAGGTGGAAAGGGATGCAGGCCAGGGAGGCAGAAGCTGGTCAGGAAAACTTTTATGGAGAAATACTGTATTAGTGGTATTACACAAATTGTCAATGACGTGTTAGCAAGTTGTACTGGTACCTGTAAGGAGACAATCAGATTGTCTGTGCAGCACCCACCTCCTACCCCTATCAGAACGAGTGCAGTAATGGAACGCATACAAATTGATATCACTGAAGTGTATGGTCCATCAAGTCCTTTTCTAGAATCAGCTTCACATCCATACAGTATGATTCTAGTTATCAAGGATTGCTTTTCTAAATTTTGTTGGTTAACACCAATAAAGAATAAAGAGGCTAGTACAGTTGCAAGTGTCCTAACTGGAGTATTCCGCACGTACGGCTGCCCACAAATTCTACAAAGTGATAATGGGGGAGAATTCATAGCAAAAGTGATTAAAACCCTCTGTGCTAACTTCAATGTGACGATCAAGCATGGTAGTCCATACAAACCTCAAACCCAAGGGCAGATTGAAAATCTTAACAAGCGAGTGAAGAGATATCTTGCAGCACGACTGCTAGATTTTGCACCACAAGAACAAACAAATGTGTGGCCAGTACTTTTGCCGGAAATCTCAAATGTCATTAACAATACTTATCATTTCACGACCCAGAGCACACCATTTCATATTTTTTTCGGTAGACCATCAAGGTTGTACTCCGAGAATTCAGATATGTGGCCTTCAGATGATATTCTAGTTGGAGAGGGATTCGATGATTCTGAAGTATATAGTTTCAGCACAGCTGATTTGAGTGACTCCACACAGCAACCAGTGTTTCAAGATTTGCCTAGTAAACACAAGGATGTCTTCAGCTCGGTTACGACGACAGCTGAGACTGAATCACTCCTTTACAGCCTAATAGAGCGTGAAGTCATGCAGTCAAATGTGATCGAGTCTGCTGAGAGAATGGCAATGACTAATTACTTTGCTCATGTTCGCAAACTGGATTTTGATAGTACGATTACTATTTCACGATTTTTACTGATCTGTATCACACTGCAATTTTTACTGCACACCGACAGGTATTTAACATGCAAAAAAAGAAATTCTGTTCCTATGATTCCCTTTCCTTAACAGCAGAATATGAAGCAAAAATTCAACACATCGCGTAAATTTCAATTATAACACCTGTACTACTAGACTGTACTATACTGTCTCATCCTAATATATTAATATATCTAGTGGTTTACTAACATCAATGTATGCAATGGAAGGGTATACTCAGAACGTAACCAAGTGGAAAAGAAAAAAAAGGCTATGTAAGTGTACGTACCTTTACCCTTATGATGTAATGGGGTAAGAATTGACAATGTCGTGCAAGTGTTTGTGCTTTCATGTTGAAAGCACAAAAACATACACGTATTTAGTGTCTGTCTCCTTTTACCCCCCACCCCACCCCCCCCCTAGCTACATCATTTCGGTAAAGGATCTTTTATATTCATCTTGATTTTGCAGAGCTGCACTTTCTCCGTATAATTCTCGTGACGAGACTATTGTAGAATGTGGGTTTGCTGCCTAATTATCATGCATTAATTATATTAATTAATATAGTGGATCTTTGGCTCTAAGATACAGAAAGCTCAGTATTTATTACTAGCTATGAGGGGTTAAAAAGTTTCTCAATGATGGCTCTTTGGGCGAAGGAGCTGCAAGCCTTTTCAACTGATTGCTTCAAGGTTTCAACTTCTGCAGACATTGCTTGAGCCATTTTTCTGACAGCGTCGATGCTGTAGTGAGTTTGACAGTTGTATATCTTATCGCTGAAGAGTATTTCTATGAGCTTTTTACCAACTTCTGGATAGTCGATAGGATAGCCATTAGCTTGCGCAAACAACGATATCATGAAGGTGTAGAAAGGAGTTAAAATGGTGTTTGGGTGGTTATACGATGTTGTGTTAGGAGGTGAGAGTTGGGATGCTTGGAATGGCATATTATTTAATAGAGGGTCCACTGTTTTCATAACTTCGATTCCGAGGATTTCCGTCAGCATTCTATAACTCTGGGAGATATGATTCTTGTGGGTGTCTATAACGCTGACAAGATCGTGGAGATACTTGGTTATGTCCAGTCTGCAACAGCGCACCATATGTACTAGCATTGCCAACCACTGTAGCATGGGTACGTAGGCCCATGCAGAGTAAGTAACTGACTCAATTGTCCTCAATTTACAGCCCACTTCCGCTATAATGTTGTTCAGCTGATGACTGTCCATCAGTCCACTACAGATGTCAGTTACGCATCTGCATGCATTGTTGGCTGGAGTTCCGACTGGGTCCTTTCTTTCTGCTTGCCGTTCTTGAATCCGTCGCCGGGATGAAACGTTCCACTGTGTAGGCATGAGCACTTTATTGAATTGCGTGAAGGAATCCAGGCACTCTTCCACGTGTGGTTTCAACGCATCTACATCAAATGACTTTGATTCTGCCCTAGTTCGTATGTGTGCATGATACCCTGCTGCAAAGGTCGAGATGCTTTGCAAGGTTGATGAAATGAGCTGAGGATCGATTATCGCTGTCTCGGTATCTATCTGATCGTGAAAGCAAGGCCACTGATGCACAATTGGAGTGTCCATTGCAAAGATGTGCTTCATATCTTCCCAGGTAGTCTTAATCATCACTCTCCATTCATGATCGTTTGCTGTTAGTCTCGAAAGCTCGTTCCTATAGAATATGTACTGGGTCTGCTTCACATAGAAAATGTGATCGAGGGTTTGGTTTGGGCCCTTGAGACTGGAAGGTACATCTGGAACTCCTGTCTCCACCACTAGAAGCTTTGCCAAGTCAATGCGTCCAATATGTTCCAGACGTTGTACAAGATAGCCGTAGTTATGAGGGCCAAGGACCTCCTGGTTCTCAAGCTCACAAAAGAGTTTGTAGCCTTCCTTAATTTCCTCGCTTGAGGCTTCTGGGATAGAAGGACAGAGGAACAGCAGCTGCTGAATTTCATCAGTAGATAGATGATTGGAAATTTTTAGTAGCAAGAAACGGTGTGTTTCTACAGGTGTGCTGTTATCCGAGGCTCCATGCTGCAATCCTGAAAGTTTGCTAGCCAAATCCTGCCTTCCAATACACTGAAGCCATTCTTTGAGCTGGCTATGCTTATTCAGCCACAGAGATTTGCACCATTCCAGTTGCTGAAAGAGCTCTAAACCAGAACACACCTTTTCCGCAACCTCCTTGGGAATTATACCACCAGCCACAAACAGAAGACATTGGACATCTTTTCTGGTAAGTCTCCGTGCAATCTTCATCAATCTCAGTCTGTGCTTTGTCCTCTGGAGGCCATGAGCTTCGTTCCTGAGTTTTGATACTTTTGCTGTTTTTCTTCTTCGATCATTAGTACTGTGGCTTGGAGTTTTGAAACTGTACTTGTGCTTCGATCCATGAAACGAAGAGGTGCCCCGTTTAAGTTTACGACGGTTGAACTTCGGTCTACTCTGTTTGTCTAGCCTGCTTTTTGAACTGATGGAGGCCATTCTCAAATGACAGCTTTGTCTGAAAGTGGTGAGTTACATCTAAGATATAAACCTAGTTGTTTACATCATAGAGGTTGCAGCACTGTCCAAGAAGAGGTTGCAACACTGTCCAAAAATGCATTGGGATGTCCCCTCTTAGTATATATAGCCCTCTTAAATGACATGTATAGCTATTTTTATTGGCACAGTGCTTGCTGGGGGAAACCTTTCCTATTTGGTTTCCAAATATTTGAGCATTCAGCTCCCATTACTAATTTACGTAGTAGAGTAATCTTTATACCTTTATGATGTAATGTGGGTAAACGTAGACACAATTTAACATGCGTGTGTTTGCATGTGCTTTTATGTTTACATATGCATGCATGAAAGTACACGAATGTGCATGAGACCATCCTCCCTGCATTCTTTAATTACCCAGGATGGTCTCCGTAAATGCACTGCACGGATTTGTAGCTGCTCGATCGCGAGCTGTATTAAACACATAGCATGCACTGTTAGCCTCGTGACCAGACTATGGCGCTGTGATGTATAGGTAGTTTGTGAAAGCTTTGCTGTACGAGTTGTTTAGCTTGTTTTACGAAAGTGCGTCCTACATGATTGTTTTTTTTTTCCCTCACTTTTTGGTAAAGTGGTTTTTATGTAACTTTTTCCATAGTAACAGAATGTAGTGCATGGCAGCGTACATCTTGTTAAATTATGAAATGCATAATATCAGGAATACAAGTGTATGACAGTGGAGTGGAATGTATGTGTTCTTGATGAAACATATAAGTATTACTGCATTCGTGTATAGAACAAAATACCAACAAGTTAATAATATAATAGTAGCTATAGACTTCAACTGAAAAGATGACTAGAAAATATTTAGTGAATACAAGGAATACACCACTGTTCCAGTAATAATGCTGAAGTATGAACCAATGGTGGTGGGTAGAGCACTGGACATATCGTCGCCAGTAGCTGATGGGGCTGTACTGTTTAGGAGACGATTACAACAGTCGAGAGGCTGAAAGCCCGTACAGACATCTGGTGCCTCATATGCACACTGAGCATCAGGGTAGGTAGTTAGCCCATTGAGCCGGGTTTGATCATTCTGTAACGTTTTAAAATGAAGACATTGAATAATCACTGCATGGGATTGAGACACTTTAGCTTTTCCCAGTGGGTAGGATTCATGATAAAAATATTTCTTCAATTCCAACCTGAAATTCAGCAAAAGTTTTTACCGATATTTCTACCCAGCATTACGTTAAGTCCTCTGGCCAGGAAGACAACACTGTTACAGTAAAAACACACTTGCAACTGGCACACTTGCAACTGGCCTGCATGGCTTTTTTTCAACATTGTAGCCAAAACATTGATAACCTGACACTTGCAACTGGCCTGCATGGCTTTTTTTTCAACATTGTAGCCAAAACATTGATAACCTCTGACAGACAGAAATTCTGCTGAAAGTTGGGTTGGAATTAATGAAACTATGCTCAAAACTTTGTACAGAAAAATCTGATACTTTTAATTAAGTGTTGGGCTTCACTTACGAAACAGATGTAAATTCCATTATTGCTTAGCACAGAATCTTGCAGATCTTGTATGGCATCAGGTGTCCAGTCGACTTGGTCCAGAACCGTCCTGATTCCAGCCTCATCATCCGAACCAAGGCTTTGGAAGAGCTGGCCACGTTCATTTGCCCTATCAGTTGAAAACCATGCACCCATGACTAGTTATGCAGGAGGTAATATAAGTTATGATTATTATTACATTTCTTATGATCAAACTTACGAGAGGTGTTGCTCAGTGAAGGGTGTGTATGCAGCAGGCACTTGCGGTATAGATCCACACTCACCCATTTGAATGCGAGGATAGTAAATTAGAAAACTTAAGCACATTTCATCATGTGTCCTTTCACCTCCCTGCATGAAATCAGAATTTGTGAAACTTGACTTGCTAGTTTTGATAAATAGCATACCACATAGCATTAATAATGCTTACTAGAGTCACGTTTGAGTTTTCGGTTGTTCTGTAGAAACATTTCAGAGCTAGTGAATCCCCCTGCATGGGGAAAAATAATTTACTGGTCATCATATTTGTTGACATGATCAAGAGACATTTTGTGGGAGTCCTAAGAATACTTACAGGAAGAACCTGGACTTTTCTTGGCAAAATGTTGAATTGCTGTAATAACATCAAAGTATAATAGTAAGAGTTCTTTTGATTGGGGTAAGACCATGCATGTAGAGTATACCTGAAGATTAAAATCGTATTTCAAGTTGCTGTCAATGGGCTCTAATTCTTCCAGGACACCGCACTCTTCATTGGGCCTGAAGTGCTGCAGCACTAGTCCATGTCCTGTAAAAAAAAAGAGATACCATCAACAGTACTGTGAGTGAATTTTGGATGGGTAAAGATTTAGCAGTAATGCCATATAGTGGTCATAGAAATAATAATATCTGCATTGTAGCATGAGTATTAATTTATCTCCTCATGCATTCAGTTTCCAGGCACAGGTAAACACACAATAGCCTCGTACAAAAAAAGAGAAAGCTGGGGAGTTGAGTCTAGAAACGAGGCTATATATAAGTACTATGTGATATTTAGTATCATGATTATAATAACAGGAGTGCATGAACATATAATATTATAGTGATAAGGGTAGTGCCGTACTAAGCAATCTTTATCTTGTTTTGGTTACAAAAATGTACTCTCAAGCCAGATTAGGACTTTACAAATTCCTTATATGGCATTGTTACAGTAGCAGCTCTACTCTACAAGATGTGGTTCTATGAAGTTACACTAATGCTCCTGATAATGTTTCTAGATATACATACCTACAAGATGTGTGCTATACTTGCAAATTGCATGACTATATCAGTACTATAGGACACCATGTGATAATGATTATTATAGCAGGAGCACATGAACATAGTGATAAGAGTAGTGCCGTACTAAGTGGATCTTTTTCTTGTTTTGTTTGCAAATTTTAAGTGTACTGTCAAGCCAGATTAGGTATTTACGAATTCCTTATATTACAGTAGCAGCTCTACTCTACAAAATGTGGTTCTATGGAGTTACACACTAATGCTCCTGATAACATTTTTAGATGTACATACCTACAAGATGTGTGTGAAGCAAATTTCCAAATATTGTGATACCATCATCCGGTATAGTCTAAATGGGAGGAGAATCATCATGCAGTGGGGTTAATGTTGTGTTTAAATATAGGACTTGAAGTGTATAGCACTTACGTTTTGTGTGCAAGCAGCAGGACAAACAGATTCTATTACATAATTGTCCGCTTTCGGAGGGATGACCATATTACTTGTAACTAAATGCCCCAGCACGAGTATTCCTGCCTCAACCGCTGGGGGGTTGCTTGAATAGAAAAATTCAAGTCCAGAACTGTCAAGAACTCCTAATATTAAAGGAAGAGCAAAGTTGTTTTTTTAAATGAATAAATAGTACAATGTCATAATATTAATTTTATATACACGATAGTACTGTCAGTAGATTCACCTGTTCTCAGCAGTGGATTGTCATAGTGCATTTCAAGAACCAAATACTCTGCATTGCCAGGACCCCCAATCGGGTAGGCTACATTTTCTGGATAGACGACATCCTACAAACAAGAAGGTATAATTCTGGTATTTGCATGCATGTGTAACAAATCCGCTCCAACGGACTGCCATGTTTCCCAACGCTCCGCTGCGACGGGCGCTCCAACTCTAGCGCTCCGCTGCGACGGGCGCACCAACCCTGGCGCTCCGCTGCGACGGACGCACTCGCTGGCTGACTCACCCAATATGGACAAACTCTCTAGTACAGACTCAGTACAGACTCAGTACAGACTTATTTATACAAAAAACACCTAGCAACCAACATCACACCTAAAACATACAGTAAACACATAACTGTCAGTATCACCTATTAACATGTCTCTATAGCCTAAGTTATCAGCTAAAGTCCTAATTGTCACACATGCATGATCACAACCTCGTACATGCACAGCTTCTCTGCCAAACGTATATTATACTTACCACTCCTCCCACTGCCCACGCTCCACCAACGGCAGTTCTACAGTTCCTCAAGTCATCAGGAGCATTATCACAGTGTGCACCGCTGCTTGCAAGAGTGTCAGGCTCAAGAAAGTTACAGTGGTATACCACAATGTGATGAACATGTGGAAAGCTGTCCTCAGTTATGGTGGGTGAAAACTGCATAAGTAAGAAGATTATGAATCACTGTTTGTAGTTATGCTTTACGATTAATTAAAACTACATAAATAAAAAAAAATTACTAACCTTAAAGATGTACTGCTCCTGTGCCCTCACTTCAGCTGGTAACTGAAAGCCTGAACACCAGTAGGTAGTGTCTCTGTCACCTGGAATTGTTATCTATGTGTGTGCATGAAAGTAGGCGAAAGAATTGGGTCTTTCACCAAGTTGAATACACGATTTGTATGATATGATACTTGTATATAGACTGATATGCTTACGTTAGTATTTCGGATTGTGAATGACTTTGTATCTGGTGGATTCGGCCGTTCGTTATTCAGCCCTCCAAGAAGATTGAGACTGGTGGTTCCTCGTGACTGATGCTGTCTAATTTCACCTAGTACATCTGAGGGATTGAATGAATTCCAGCTCCAAATTACACGAGTTGTGTCAGCCTGTATGAAAGAGAAAGATAACAGTCCGTGCATCTTAATATAAGAGCATTAATTGCGCTATTATAATGAAAGTACATGTAGCTGTATGGTAAACCCACAAAATACGGACATATACAATCACTGACCAAAATATTGACATCTTTGTCATCACAGGAAGTTAGGTTTCTGGAGAATTCAAGGATGGTGACTCCATTCTCTTGCTCGCCGCTTATCAGAAACCAGTCCTGGCTTGCATCAATCGGAGGTAGGGCTTGCTGCTCGGCATAGCGATCCTGCAAACAGAAGCAACGAAACAGACAGTAACAGTTAACACGGAAACACTGCCCCGCTCGCATTGATGGTAGTAACTTACATGGAATTGCACGGTTCCGTCGCTCTCGACCCATCCGATCACCACATCTGATCCAACCATGCCACCATCGGGAGAGATTCCGAATCCCACCCAGCCAGTCGTTTGCACGCGAACGGCGAATGAGATGGTTTGCGCACTCAAGTCGTAGTTCCAGTGGAGTTCGTACAGTCCATCGCGGTCCAGAATAGCCGAAAAGCGGTATTCCTGCGATAAATCGTGCGCACCGTAAACAGTCAGCGCAAGAAGGGAAAGCGTTACCACAGTCCCTAGCGTCATGGTTTGTATTCTTGTCGCTAAGATATACTCGGCTGGTACCTGTGTCTGTACTATAGACCGTCTGCGGTTAATTGCATCAGGTATACTCGGCTGGTACCTGAGTCTGTACTATAGACCGTCTGCGGTTAATTGCATCATTTCCTGTTGTGTGTAGGTAGTAAAGATAGAGTATCTATGATATCACACACACATGATCATGTAGACTGGCTCCACCGGACTAATGACCATGATGTAAGATGAAAGTATGATTACAAATTGATCACCAGATGATGCAATACGTTCCCAATCAACTTGTTTTTGCACACACACACACACACACACATAAAAATGCAATACAAATTCTATTTCTACCGCTAAGCGGTCACTCGCACCTGGCAAAGCCAGGCTGCTTGTGCACTAAGCAAGCACTATGAGCCAGTGCTGGCAAACTCCTGGAACCGGGCTAGGAACTCACAGGAGGACTGACTACTTCTCTCTGGTGTGGGCAGCCGAAGTCCCACACCCTTCGCTGTCTGGTTTGAAAGTTCATTTTGAGTACCTCATTAACTCTAGCTACATTAAATTTATCTTGAATATTCATACAAGATAATCAGCACAATTATGCTATAGGTTAATTAATAACCTCTAATCAAAATGATAAATGAATCCTTTTAAGAAATTTACAATGCTCTTCCTGACATTTTCTTCCTCCGACTGTGGTCCGGTGAACTTCCACCCCCAGTACCTATGGTCTGTACCACTACCACTACCTCCATAGCCTTCTCGCAGCCAGCTTAGAGGAAAACTGGGAGAACTGTCCCAACCATATTTGGACTAGTTGTACTGGTACTCATGATACTCGGCGCCACGCAGATCGATCCTTACTTTCACAGACACCACAGGCGTTCCCGAGAAATAGCGCTTCTCCATCACTTCTCGATTAACAGAATCTGCAGCAAATATGTCCCAATCGTAACCTGGAACTTGTACTGCAAAGGTTTCTATTTTCCCCCACAGAAATTCAATATTAAACTTCCAGTCACCGGGTGCCTCACGTCCGAGGGAATTGACTACAAAATTATCTTTAGGAGATACATTCAGGTTGACACTGGCTGAGTCGGCAATGATATCCCTATAAAAAGTCACAGCGTCAGGAATTCTGGCTAGTACTTCCACGGGAATTGTAAGGTCAGAAGATGCAGAATCATCAGGGCTCTTAATAAGGGTCACTGTCCCATTCTCCTGACAGGAGACGATGTAGGACTCGGAGTCCCTATACTCACTAAAGGCCACAACGTCACCATGACACAACTCATAACTAACGCTTCTACGCCGGCTGCACTCGTAGGACATTCAGAGTCATACAGCCTTAAGTATTTAGCAGCTTCTGCGGGACACTTCGTATCTTTGCTGGGCTCTTGAGAGGCCATCGAACTCTTCAAGCCGCCGTATATAGTTCTAAGTCTCGTGATCAGGCAGCGTCTAGTTAACTAGTTACGTGATCTGTGAGTAGGCAGCAGCGTGTAACGCCAAGAGCAAGGCACGCCACCGGCAAGGCACTGGCGTTTACCGGACCGGACACGGCGCTACCGTAAATGACTTGCACTCATAAGTCTAATTATGCGATTCCTGCGTTATATATTACAGAGTAGGCTCGTATCCTATATGCGAGGCTATATCACAGAGATCCATGGTGCCCTACATAATTTGGTGAGTGGCATGCACGATCGCAGATCAACAGTAATCTCGCGAAGCCAATCAAAGCAGTCATAAATGTAGAAGGTGAACTGACTGGCTTTGTTTGGCTCACTGGAGAATATTGTATGCGTCTGTTTTCATGTGTTTTCAAGTCTCTCAGAGCACCTCCATGAATGTGACACTAGTACAGCATTGACCATGGTTTGCCTTGCTCGTGGCAGTGTAGGAGGCTGCCATGAGCAAGGCAGTTTATTCTGTAGTACGGTTGCTTGTACTCTGAGCCTTATTTCAATGGTATACCCAAGCCTCCGTTGTGACACTAGTACGTACAGCATTGACCATGGTTTGCCTTGCTCGTGGCAGTGTAGGAGACTGCCACGAGCAAGGCAGTTATTCTGTAGGACGGTTGCTTGTACTCTGAGCCTTATTTAAATGGTACCCAAGCCTCCGTTGTGACACTAGTACAGCATTAACCATGATTTGCCTTGCTCATGGCAGTGTAGGAGACTGCCATGAGCAAGGCAGATGTCATGTAGTACGGTTGCTTATCCTCTGAGCCTTATTGTAACCGTACCCGAGGCCTCAGTTGTGACACTAGTACATCATTGACCATGGTTTGCCTTGCTCGTGGCAGTGTAGGAGACTGCCACGAGCAAGGCAGTTATTCATTGACCATGGTTTGCCTTGCTCATGGCAGTGTAGGAGACTGCCATGAGCAAGGCAGATGTCATGTAGTACGGTTGCTTATCCTCTGAGCCTTATTGTAACCGTACCCGAGGCCTCCGTTGTCACACTAGTACATCATTGACCATGGTTTGCCTTGCTCATGGCAGTGTAGGAGACTGCCACGAGCAAGGCAGTTTTTCTGTGGAACGGTTGCTTGTCTGAGCCTTATTTAAATGGTACCCGAGGCCTCCGTTGTGACACTAGTACATCATTGACCATGGTTTGCCTTGCTCGTGGCAGTGTAGGAGACTGCCACGAGCAAGGCAGTTATTCTGTAGGACGGTTGCTTGTACTCTGAGCCTTATTTAAATGGTACCCAAGCCTCCGTTGTGACACTAGTACAGCATTAACCATGATTTGCCTTGCTCGTGGCAGTGTAGGAGACTGCCATGAGCAAGGCAGATGTCATGTAGTACGATTGCTTATCCTCTGAGCCTTATTGTAACCGTACCCGAGGCCTCAGTTGTGACACTAGTACATCATTGACCATGGTTTGCCTTGCTCGTGGCAGTGTAGGAGACTGCCACGAGCAAGGCAGTTATTCATTGACCATGGTTTGCCTTGCTCATGGCAGTGTAGGAGACTGCCATGAGCAAGGCAGATGTCATGTAGTACGGTTGCTTATCCTCTGAGCCTTATTGTAACCGTACCCGAGGCCTCCGTTGTCACACTAGTACATCATTGACCATGGTTTGCCTTGCTCATGGCAGTGTAGGAGACTGCCACGAGCAAGGCAGTTTTTCTGTGGAACGGTTGCTTGTCTGAGCCTTATTTAAATGGTACCCGAGGCCTCCGTTGTGACACTAGTACATCATTGACCATGGTTTGCCTTGCTCGTGGCAGTGTAGGAGACTGCCACGAGCAAGGCAGACACTAGTATAATTTAGTACGGTTTGCCTTTCTGTGTTTATACTGCGTAATATCACTACTGTTTCCTGTAGGACAAGATGAAGTTTATTATGGAGTGATACACTGCACCACTGAGCTGTGTTGGTTATTCACATTTTGGAACATAATAGGCTCATATACAGAGCCATCCAGAATGCTGGCAGTCAGTACTTGTAGTAGGGAAACCACCCCCATTCTTGGTTTCAGCTGTGATCAAATGTAATTGCCAATTACAGCTGAATGTTGACATCATTGAAGCAGCTGAAAGCACATGGTTTAGAAAACTCTCCAGCTGCATGCTATTTTTTGTTGAGAATCAGTATTGAACATGTGTGTCTGCCTTTGGATGACTACGCAGTATTGAAACGAGATGTCATCTAATCGGTTGGTTGAAGTATTTTTGATTTGGTATAATTATGATCATATAGCAAGTCTGTACACGTATATTTCACCATATTATGCCCTACAACTTTATATAGCTAGTGGGAGTTGGATGAACATGGCTGCAGATGCACAGTCCCTGCATGGAAATGGTATGCTCATCAGTGCATGGCAGTTAAACTGTACTAAACAAGTTACAGTAAACATGTTACCTCACTGTATAGCTACAGTATAGTTAATGGAAAACAATAAACTCTTTATTCAGTCATCAGTGCCTCAGATGATGAGGTACCCCCAGCTAAGAGAAGCAAAAGGGTATCACCTTTCATTGGTCCAATGTCAGAGACCACATACAGCATGCTGTATAGGCTTCTTGAAGGGAACTCTGACAATGATCCAGATGTTGTGCAATTTGCAAAGCAATACAGGAAAGCACTGTATAAAGATGGCAACACCAAGAAACCAATATATCATTTCATTGAAAATGAGCAGGGAAATCCTGCAATTGGTAAGTGTGATGGAGGGAGAATGAAGGAAGTTGTTCATAAGCAGAGAGCAATAGAAATAGTTGAGAGCATTCATAGACCAGGTGGAAAGGGATGCAGGCCAGGGAGGCAGAAGCTGGTCAGGAAAACTTTTATGGAGAAATACTGTATTAGTGGTATTACACAAATTGTCAATGACGTGTTAGCAAGTTGTACTGGTACCTGTAAGGAGACAATCAGATTGTCTGTGCAGCACCCACCTCCTACCCCTATCAGAACGAGTGCAGTAATGGAACGCATACAAATTGATATCACTGAAGTGTATGGTCCATCAAGTCCTTTTCTAGAATCAGCTTCACATCCATACAGTATGATTCTAGTTATCAAGGATTGCTTTTCTAAATTTTGTTGGTTAACACCAATAAAGAATAAAGAGGCTAGTACAGTTGCAAGTGTCCTAACTGGAGTATTCCGCACGTACGGCTGCCCACAAATTCTACAAAGTGATAATGGGGGAGAATTCATAGCAAAAGTGATTAAAACCCTCTGTGCTAACTTCAATGTGACGATCAAGCATGGTAGTCCATACAAACCTCAAACCCAAGGGCAGATTGAAAATCTTAACAAGCGAGTGAAGAGATATCTTGCAGCACGACTGCTAGATTTTGCACCACAAGAACAAACAAATGTGTGGCCAGTACTTTTGCCGGAAATCTCAAATGTCATTAACAATACTTATCATTTCACGACCCAGAGCACACCATTTCATATTTTTTTCGGTAGACCATCAAGGTTGTACTCCGAGAATTCAGATATGTGGCCTTCAGATGATATTCTAGTTGGAGAGGGATTCGATGATTCTGAAGTATATAGTTTCAGCACAGCTGATTTGAGTGACTCCACACAGCAACCAGTGTTTCAAGATTTGCCTAGTAAACACAAGGATGTCTTCAGCTCAGTTACGACGACAGCTGAGACTGAATCACTCCTTTACAGCCTAATAGAGCGTGAAGTCATGCAGTCAAATGTGATCGAGTCTGCTGAGAGAATGGCAATGACTAATTACTTTGCTCATGTTCGCAAACTGGATTTTGATAGTACGATTACTATTTCACGATTTTTACTGATCTGTATCACACTGCAATTTTTACTGCACACCGACAGGTATTTAACATGCAAAAAAAGAAATTCTGTTCCTATGATTCCCTTTCCTTAACAGCAGAATATGAAGCAAAAATTCAACACATCGCGTAAATTTCAATTATAACACCTGTACTACTAGACTGTACTATACTGTCTCATCCTAATATATTAATATATCTAGTGGTTTACTAACATCAATGTATGCAATGGAAGGGTATACTCAGAACGTAACCAAGTGGAAAAGAAAAAAAAGGCTATGTAAGTGCATTCTAAATCTTGTAAAATACCATGCCAATGTGGGCACAATCATGGAACATAAACCTTTTCTGTAGAGAATACCACAACAAGAGAATGCCTCTGACTGCGGCGTGTTTGTTTGCAAGGTACAAGGTAGTGAATATAGGAGGCTAACAAAATGTTGATGTTCACATTCTGTAATCTTACAGTTTGCTTCCTGTGAAATGAGGGATGAAAGACAGCAATTTGTGGTACACTTTTTTATTTAAACGGTATATCATCATGCATGCATGCATAACAAGTTTGTCTGCTTCAGACAACACCCTTGGAATTGAGAAAGTGGCTACTACATGAAATCCTGATCAGGTCAGCGCTTATTGCAATAGCTAATGTATTGCACAGCTAGGATCTGTATGGTGCAAATAAATAGTTTATTACATAAATATATCATGATCACTTACAGTCCACTCCAACTGGAAGCTGTACAGATTAACGAAGCATGTGCGTCACTCAAGAAGGAGTTCGAGGAGAGGTTAAACATAAAACTCTGTACTCCAAAGGTATGTCTCTAATAACACATTAATACCACATTGATTTTGAACAATAACAGGGTCATGTTGTTGCTTTTTTTGGACAGAAACATTACAAAAGAAAACCAACTGGTAGGTAAACTTTACCGCATAATCATACAGGCCTTGATCTACTAACTTTGAGTGATATTTCATTTCAGACTCAGAGGATGCATCCGATGCATCCACTGAAACCTCTAGTGCAGAAGATGATGAGATATATGGTAGGCTAGGCTTCGGCCAGAATCTTCTTTGCTGTGCTTGTACATGAATCTACATTTACTCAGTGTGCCCTTTATTACTCACAAATGCATGGCTAGGAGATATCCAGATCCTGGTGCCTTCCTTCTTGGAGCGCTCTGTCCCACAGGAGGAATCCTTGTTTAGATATGTAACAAATGAACAACTTTATATACGAACCATTAGAGGTTTGCTCTATTCTGGACATGGACCTCCGATGAGGTGAGCATGCAATATTATTGTAAGACGCATACATGTACTCAAAACAATCATGATTGTATGCATTGTCTCTTACAGAGATGGATGTCTAGAGATAACAAGAAATGTGATACATTCAGCTCTGAAAGAGGCGGAGGTTTGTTGACACATGCATGTACACAATAATATTTGTTAGGAAAAGCAATTATTAATGAAGCATGAACAAAAGCGATGTATTTGCTGTAGGGGTGGTTGTTATGTGTTGCAGCGCATCCTGGGCAGAGTGAGTTTGGGAAAAACTTGGAAGCCGTACCTACCCTGAAGGAAAGAGCCACTCCAGCAGATACTTGGCCACTTACACATCCTATGATTGTAAGAAAATACTAAAATTAATGTTACAATCATGCAGATCAACACATCAATTACTTATGATACAGGTGATGGAAATTTTATATTTCTTGACAACCATTGCTGAACATGCAAAGAAAGAAGACCCAGGAATCCAGCACCCTGCAGCACGAGTTGCTCGTGAAATTCTCTGGCCAGAGGTCAGAAACACCTGCATGACTGTGGAAACAAATACAATGTATAAGCCTTTAAAATATGCCCTTGTACACTTCTTGCAGGCGATGGTCACGATCATCAGTGTTGCGTTTAACATTGAGTACAGTTTGGCCAAGCAGAGTTATATAAGCCGATCCATGAACTGAAGAAGTCAATATCACAGGAACAGGATACTGAATAGTAATTTAAAATGTAATGTAGTATTTTGTACATTACTACTGTTGGACATTATTATCAATAAAAATATTAGTGACACAACTACAACTACAAAGGACCATGAATACATGATATCAGATTGGCTAGTGGATGCTTAAATGATCTCACTACCCACCTGGGCATTTAAATGATAATCATTTCTACAGCTAAAAGACCCAGCATGGGTGTAAACTGCCATGTCAGTTAGTGGAAGAACCATGTAGATGATATTTCAACAGCCGATGGACACTTTATAGACTCCACGAATATAAAATTAGCTATGGCTTTCACTAACCGGCGGTCTCCTACACTGCCACGAGCATGCAACAGCTATAAATGATTGATGAACAATTCACAAGCGTCCTGGTAGTAGGCTCACAACACAAGCAACCAGGCTACTCTTGGCAGAGTCATGTCCGTTGCAGTCTCCTACGTACGTTGTCACGAGCAAGGCAAACCATGTCACAATGAATCTGAATCGTGAACAAAATCTGTCTACATAGGATTTTATCGACCGTGTATTTATTTTTGCAAGGCGCATATAATAGGAGTGCAAGTTCTTTACGGTAGCGCCGTGTCCGGTCCGGTAAACTCCAGTGCCTTGCTGTTAGCTGCTGACTGCCAGCATTCTGGATGGCTCTGTATATGAGCCTATTATGTTCCAAAATGTGAACAACCAACACAGCTCAGTGGTGCAGTGTATCACTCCATAATAAACTTCATCTTGTCCTACAGGAAACAGTAGTGATATTACGCAGTATAAACACAGAAAGGCAAACCGTACTAAATTATACTAGTGTCTGCCTTGCTCGTGGCAGTCTCCTACACTGCCACGAGCAAGGCAAACAATGGTCAATGATGTACTAGAGTGTCACAGGGGAGGCTCTGGAACCACTACAATAAGGCTCAGAGCACAAGCAACCGTTCCGCCACGAGCAAGGCAAACAATGGTCAATGATGTACTAGAGTGCATGTCACAGGGGAGGCCATTGACCACTGTTTGCCTTGCTCGTGGCAGTGTAGGAGGCTGCCACGAGCAAGGCAGTTTTTCTGTGGAACGGTTGCTTGTGCTCTGAGCCTTATTGTAGTGGTTCCAGAGCCTCCCCTGTGACATGCACTCTAGTACATCATTGACCATTGTTTGCCTTGCTCGTGGCAGTGTAGGAGACTGCCACGAACAAGGCAGTTTTTCTGTGGAACGGTTGCTTGTGCTCTGAGCCTTATTGTAGTGGTTCCAGAGCCTCCCCTGTGGCACTCTAGTACATCATTGACCATTGTTTGCCTTGCTCGTGGCAGTGTAGGAGGCTGCCACGAGCAAGGCAGTTTTTCTGTGGAACGGTTGCTTGTGCTCTGAGCCTTATTGTAGTGGTACCAGAGCCTCCCCTGTGACACTCTAGTACATCATTGACCACTGTTTGCCTTGCTCGTGGCAGTGTAGGAGACTGCCACGACAAGGCAGTTTTTCTGTGGAACGGTTGCTTGTGCTCTGAGCCTTATTGTAGTGGTACCAGAGCCTCCCCTGTGACACTCTAGTACATCATTGACCATTGTTTGCCTTGCTCGTGGCAGTGTAGGAGACTGCCACGAACAAGGCAGTTTTTCTGTGGAACGGTTGCTTGTGCTCTGAGCCTTATTGTAGTGGTTCCAGAGCCTCCCCTGTGACACTCTAGTACATCATTGACCACTGTTTGCCTTGCTCGTGGCAGTGTAGGAGGCTGCCACGAGCAAGGCAGTTTTTCTGTGGAACAGTTGCTTGTGCTCTGAGCCTTATTGTAGTGGTTCCAGAGCCTCCCCTGTGACACTCTAGTACATCATTGACCACTGTTTGCCTTGCTCGTGGCAGTGTAGGAGGCTGCCACGAGCAAGGCAGTTTTTCTGTGGAACGGTTGCTTTGTGCTCTGAGCCTTATTGTAGTGGTTCCAGAGCCTCCCCTGCTACAATAAGGCTCAGAGCACAAGCAACCCTTCTACAGAATAGCTGCCTTGCTTTTGGACGTACTTTCGACTTAGTCTCTGGAGCACAATTCTGATTTACATATCTGCGCATGCGCAAATTGAATTTCGACCTTTGACCTTGGGCGGAGACATGACCAGCCATGCCAGTTTACATCACTATCACCATTTTCCAGCATTTTGCTGTCCAAGTAGTATATTTGCTTTTAATGAGTGCAGCCTTCGACCCTTGGGTTCATTACGAGTTGGCATACAGTATCTGGAAATGCTTTGTGGAGACTCTGCACTGAGACTGGAGCCTTTGGGTGGACGTCCAGCAACCACCTTTCCCTTACCCCGTGGTCGTCCCTTTTTCCTCCGCCCAGCGGCAGTGGCCTGAACAGCAATTCGTTTGCCATGCCTTAGCTGCCCAGCCTGTAGTGTTGTTGTAGTACCCATCTCCCATCCAAACTGGTGAAAGGCTGTAGCCAATTTAGAAGAAGAATGCTGACCTGAAAGCTTGTCAAACCGTACCAGAAATTTGGAAACTCCAGTAGTGAGTTGTGGGTCGTGACTTTTGAGTTTGTTCTTAAGTGTCTCAGCCACTGCATCAATTCTGTCACAAAGTGCACTGTATTCTTCCTCTTTGCTATATTCAAATGTAGAGTTATCAATCTGTTCCTTTTCCATTTCATCGTCCAGAGAGCCTGCCCTAATAAGGTCCCATTCAGTTCCCTCAAAGTTCGGCTCTCTATTCTCAGATGTTGATTCCTGTGTTGGTCCATCGTTAGGCTCACTTCCATATTGCTTTTGCAGTTGTTTTTGATGAACTGATGTATAAAAAGCTAGGTCTTGTATAGCTCCTTCACCAAGAGCCAGTTTTGCAATATTTCTCCTCGCTGAAGCTGAAATTGTTGCAATATAATTGCAAGATTCATCACCGTATGTAACAACAACTGCAGCCTGATGGGAGCATGGGGAACCATCTAATCCCTGAAGACATGTGCATACGCCAATGTGGGTGTTAATATCATAGTACTTTCCTCTCACTGTCTGACTTCTCACTTTGTACCACCCCTGGTGATCACTTTTAGTAATATCCTCTTTGCTGATTTTTTTGGCATTAAGCCCTTGAAATCGGAGAGCGATATACGATTCCAGCCTGTTGTTTGCAACACTCACTAGCTTTCGCTTATAGTATAATTCTAATGTTTCTACGACAAAATAGAACATTTGAACCAAATTATAAGCCTTTACTCGCCCAAATACAAGTTCCTTCAGAATTTTAATCCCGGCCTCTGCATAATTGTTTGTATGGTTACCTCTGATTAGAAGAGCTGTTCGGAAGCAGTGTGCCCAGAAGGATCGCTTTTCCCATAGTGATGTCATGTGTTTAATGAAGTGAGGGTACTTTTGGGATGTTGCTGATGAAGTAAGGGAAACATATTGTGCTTGCAATTCCTTTTCTGATTTACAGTATACCAGAGTTCTTATTAATTGTATAAGAGTGATCCGGTCCTCATTCTGTATTTTGTTTTTACCATCATGAAGCCATGTCCATCGTCTTTGCAGGAAGTGAAAAGTACACAGGAGTAAACGTGCTGATGGCCATGACTGGGAGAGTGCTGCCTGCTCAACAATGCTGTCATCAATCATGAAGACTGCTGGTCCAATACATGGCCCATTGCCATAAAAAGCATCAGAAGGTAGAACTTGCTTTACTGTCTCCATAGCCTGTTTTACTGTTTCCTCAGTTTCATCTGAGACCATAAATACTGCTAAAGGAATACCTGAGCAGGCATGTGTTGTAGAAAGCATGAACAAGGAGGTATTAAATCTATCCATTGAAGAGGAAGCGTCACAGAAGACAATTTCACCTGCCTGGCACACTTCTTTGTGTGCCCTAGCCATAAGAGGGGTGCAGACTGCTAATATTAGTGGCTTATTCGATGGCCTTTTCTTCTTCTTTTTTAATGGTGGTGGTTTTGTTTCAGATTCACCATCAGATTCCTCGCTTTCAGCTAGAGATTCATACCATTGTAGGATGGCCTTCCCCCCTGTTTCTCTGTTTTTGGTGTTATATTCATCCACTTTCTCCTGGAGCTGTTGGAATAGTTCCTTACCATCATCTTTGCCATAGTTAAGCTCTCTCCACTTTGTAAAGAGACGACAGATGTCCTGTAGGAGTGGGTTGTTAGCACGATCAGCTAGAATTTTTTGTGCATTCATCTCACTAGTAGCCTGCAGGTACAGGGCTTGTTCGTGTGCATGGCGTGCTGAAGATGGACTGTGGCCATTATCAAACAGAGTGAAGAAAGCCTGTTTGGTTTCTTCAAGAATATCTCGAAAACTGAGCACATGTGCTGAAGTGATTGGGTGGTTGTGTGTGAATTGAAGTTTTAACACAGCATTATGTGTTATCAAGTGTGGCTTTGACTCTGCTGCTAGTCTCTGCTTTTTTGTAGGTACCTGCACAGTTAGAATGAGGTTTGATGGACACTGTGTCTTTTTGTCTCGAACCATTGCTGTTAATGGTCTTCTAGCTTTCTTTGACTGGGCTAGAGCTGACTTTACTGTTTGTTTTTCAGATAGCTTTTTTCTGAAGTGTTGGCAGTGGCGCTCACTTTTGTACAATACTCGACGAAGACCTGGTTTGCTTGTACGTGTTACACGGTATGTAGTTAGACTGTGTTGCTGCATATTTTGTAGCCATTCTGTCGCTTCTTCCTCGTTCCTCAGGTTTATGCGCACTTGGCTGTCAAATGCAAATCCTGGAGCGCCAGGAAATGTCTCACACTGTTTTGACTGGTAATCTTCAATGATATATGTATACTTGTCATCAGGGGGAAGAACAGCTTGTAGGTTACTGTGAAGTGCTTCCCACTTTACGGGAGTGAAAGTAACTGGTGTATCAGTTTCTGATTTGAGGGGAGGATTTCTTTCAAAACTGTAACTGTTGACTGTTTCTGTGTCATCACTGCTATCTAGTACGATGGGTCTGGGCTTGGTAATATTCTGCTGTAGATCAAAGTCATCTAGTGACTCTGTATCAGTGTGGCTGTTACTAATACTACTGGATGCTTTGAGACTTTCACCAATTGTGCTAGATTTGGGCTCTGAAGCAAAGCTACCATTGGTGTGGTTTACTGACGAAATTGTAGCATGCTCATGGTTGTGGCTAGAACTGATATCTTGTGATGTATTCAGAGCACCTCTCTTCAGCTCTCTTGATACACTTTTTCGAATTGAGGGCATATCAGCCTATAATAAGGTACAGTAAATTTTGTCATGTATATATATTTAGTGATATGTGGCAATCCCATATAGAAATCAACTGTTGCATTATAATATTTGATTGTGTCACCGCATTCACAGCACTAGCTGTATCTCTGAACTTCTGTGTAAATGAAATTGCAAGTAACAATGCAGCCACGCATTGCATATAAACCCCACCCTTAACAGAAGTTCACAGATTCTGCACTTTGAACACAGTGACATGATCAACATAATTATATGAGGGACTAACAGTTTTCTACCCAGGACTGTCACATATAATTGTTGGGTTTACCTGGGAGAAAGTCATGGGGAGATCCAAAACACAGCATTTGGCATACTAAACAATGGCATAATGAATTTATTAGAACAGATCACTGTATACTAAAGTGGCATGCAACTACCTGAAGAACAAAAACACCACAGTCACTGGAGTTGTATTGCTGGGGTATATCCTGCAGAAAAGTGTACGTATGTAATAATTATACAAAATGCAACCACATGCATGCACAATTACAATTTTGGTGCATGTATATGTTCCTCACCCTTTCCACAGTAAAGATCCAATGATTGAAATCAATCGTTCTGCCTTCCTTTTCTGCTCTCTTTTCAAGAAAATTTCTGAAAGGTAATCAATACTTTTAGGAGGTACAGTTTACCACATATGTGTCAACATGCAGTAAACAACTCTTCATGTAAGTATATCTCGGTTACGTGTAGGTGCTACAGGAAATGCTCACCTACCGTACAACTTGGAAGTAAGGTGAAGATGCCGGTGAAAAGGAGTCAAAATACTTCATTGTCTCTGCTTTCAAGTCAACAACCTACACGTATAATAAAATCAGTACATGTATGTAAATAGCATGTAGGCTTGTCCATGCATAGTTGTCACAGTTACGTACCATCAATGTCCAATGGCAGTCAAGGTGGTTGAAGACAATCAAGAGTTTGTTTGCTTTGAGAAGTTGCACCTGAGTAAAAAAGGTTTATATTCCATCCATTATAGTTTGTTTGGCTGTAATTTGTTAAACTTCACAGTAACTGAAAGTAGAGAGGTACACGTGTTTCTTAGTTTTCATCCAAGGATCGTTTTATTCCCCGACCATTCCTTGAAACCTGTTGTATCCTGTCCCCTTTCCCACCTTTTTCTGGGTAGCATTATATGTAGCAGTTGGTTACATGTACCTTACGGTAGTATCCCACAACACTGTCAACACCTTCTTTAAGCATCTTCGTGGTAACTTGGCTGCTGATTACTTCCACTACCTGTGTGGATAAGTGTATAGTCCGTAGCACTACCTTGAAAGTCAAATTTGAGCTCACCATCGGTACATCTCTCTTGATCATTTGCAGATATGCTGTTATGACCTATGTATGAAAGTAGAAGTGGAAGAGGAAACTGAGTCATGTTACCAGTGAGTATACTACTGTTAGAACCAAATTATAGAGCTGGTATTACTGTAGTATGTAATGCAAGCTGTACTCACATTGTCATTTAACCATTGTCCTCTGCACAGGCATTGCCAGTCTTGTTCTGTTAGAGTGGGTCCTGCATTTGTTCTCACTCCACCTCTGCCACTTTCATCCAAGACCTCTATGATATCGGCGTTGCCATCCATATTGCTGTACAAATCATGTTGCAAACATGTGTATACATTAGTATGGCACTGTCATTACTGAGAAGCTAAAGCCCAGTGGCCTTGTTACCAGTGTCCACTCTTCTCCACTCACAGTGGTATAGAGGCCTTGGTATGAGGCTAGAACTTGATCCCCTGGCCCGCGAGACTAGCCTGTGGTCAGCGCAGCCATCATGGGTTATATAAGTAGCATGAGCGCTAGCTTCAAAGTTATGATCTACTTTACACTGCTACACGTAGTTTCTTATGTACACTTCACTGAGGACTGAGGACTTCAGACCAGCAAGCCAGCTATATAGCATACGTAGCTTGTAGTTTCCCGGGGAAAAAATTACACGCGCAGAAGGTCAAAGGTCGATACCCAATTTGCGCACGCGCAGATGTGCAAATCAGAATTGTGCTCCAGAGACTAAGTCGAAAGTACGCCCAAAAAAAAAATTCGCCCGGACCGGACACAGCGCTACCGTAAATAACATCCACTCCTATTATACGCGCCTTGCATAAACAAATACACGGTCGAAAAAGTCATAATCATATAGACAGAGTTTGGCTCACGATTCATTTTGCCATGGTTCGCCTTGCTCGTGACAACGCACGCAGGAGACTACAGCGGGCGTGACTCTGTCTAGAGTAGCCTGGTTGCTTGTGTTGTGAGCCTGCTACCAGGACGCTAGTTCATTAATCATTCACAGCTGTTGCTCGTGGCAAGGCAGTTTTTCTGTGGAACGGTTGCTTGTGCTCTGAGCCTTATTGTAGTGGTTCCAGAGCCTCCCCTGTGGCACTCTAGTACATCATTGACCATTGTTTGCCTTGCTCGTGGCAGTGTAGGAGACTGCCACGAGCAAGGCAGTTATTCTGTAGAACAGTTGCTTGTGCTCTGAGCCTTATTGTAGTGGTTCCAGAGCCTCCCCTGTGGCACTCTAGTACATCATTGACCATTGTTTGCCTTGCTCGTGGCAGTGTAGGAGACTGCCACGAGCAAGGCAGTTATTCTGTAGAACAGTTGCTTGTGCTCTGAGCCTTATTGTAGTGGTTCCAGAGCCTCCCCTGTGACACTCTAGTACGTCATTGACCATTGTTTGCCTTGCTCGTGGCAGTGTAGGAGACTGCCACGAGCAAGGCAGTTTTTCTGTGGAACGGTTGCTTGTGCTCTGAGCCTTATTGTAGTGGTTCCAGAGCCTCCCCTGTGACACTCTAGTACATCATTGACCATTGTTTGCCTTGCTCGTGGCAGTGTAGGAGACTGCCACGAGCAAGGCATTTTTATTGTAGAACGGTTGCTTGTGCTCTGAGCCAAGTATCTGCTGGAGTGGCTCTTTCCTTCCAAGTTTTCCCCAAACTCACTCTGCCCAGGATGCGCTGCTGCAACACGTAACAACCACCCCTACAGCAAATACATCGCTTTTGTTCATGCTTCATTAATATTTGCTTTTTCTAACAATTATTATTATTGTGTACATGTATATGTGTCAACAAACCTCTGCCTCTTTCAGAGCAGAATGTATCACATTTCTTGCTATCTCTAGACATCCATCTCTGTAAGAGGCAATGCATACAATCATGATTGTTGTGAGTACATGTATGCGTCTTGCAATAATATTGCATGCTCACCTCATCGGAGGTCCATGTAGAGCAAACCTCTAATGGTTCGTATATAAAGTTGTTCATTTGTTACATACACTGTTAAAAAAGGGGTGTTAACCAAACACCTTTAGGGGCGCTATAGTCGCCGTGAACACCGAGCTCCCCATGGGTTCTATGTTACACCCTAAACGGTGGTATGTTACACCTTAAACGGTGGTATGTTACACCCTTAACGGTGGTATGTTACACCCTTAACGGTGGTATGTTACACCCTAAACGGTGGTATGTTACACCTTAAATGGTGGTATATCACCCTCATGCAGTGTTAAACATACACCCCCAGAGTTCAGGTGTATTTCTGCACTCCCATAATAATAAAACACTCACAAGTAGCCATTGTGGAATAAACTCCATAAAAATTTAATTGGTGACGACAAAATTGTACAATACAGCATAATATCAATGTTCAGGTTATTGAAATACAAAAAACACTACATGTAGTAGTTCGTGACTTCATGCATTCTTTACTTGCGCTTGTAAGATTGAAGTTCCTTCTGCCACAATGAAACGGCATGGCTTGTGAGAGTTCCTTCAGCCACCAGCAGTGCATGGTTGTGGCTGCTGTAACTCAGCAGCATCTACTTAGAGATCACAAATTTCCTGCATAGAACAATGTAGAATGTATGCACATAACAGCATGCAGACTTAGTGCTATGCATGCATGGACAAAATGATCAATAGTGGAAGTACTTACCCGGCATAAAGTCAACCACATTCTTGAACGTGGTCACACAGCATAGAGTGCCAAGTACTGCAAGGGTGAGAGTAAGTGAACATTCAATAACTCCTGTTCAGTACAATCGGGTGAAGCTTACCCCACCCCCAACTAGGTGAAATAAAGTCTTCTCAAAACCATAGCTATAGTCTATGTGTGAAACCAGTCCTACACGTACCTCTACAGTATACAGGATTAGTGTAGTTTAATCCTCCCCAGAGATGCTATTGTAAGCTAGCTAGACTATGTATCACCCACACAGTTAGGGGAGAGAGGCCACAGCTCTTCCTTTTCAGTTCTTCCATCATGGTATAGTTTCTGCAAACAGCTTTCTTTGCTGACCTGTATGGAACAAATGTTTCATAGTACTTTGCTTTGCAGTTACATGTACTGTACATAAATAAGTGTTATAGCTAACTCAGTTTCACTTACTTTTAGTAGGTCATCTTGGTTGGTGATGGCTCAAACACTTGTGGGAAAGCTCTTGAAACAATTCCAGCAGGACTTGTCAATGCTAAGCAATAGTAACTATAACTTAACTGTAGCTAGCAATGAGTGGTAGCAGTAACTGTGACAATTTTTGAAAAATTCACACCAGACTACATTCCAACTACAGGTGACAATAGCACGTATGCATTCTCTTTTCAAAGGGTCAACATTACATCATACAATACTGTACTTTGCCATCTCTTACTGCAAGTTTCCCAGGCAGGACCTTAAGAAATTTCCAGTAGGGATGCATTACTCGCCTTCGACTTAGCTGTTGTACTTATAATAGTTGTGAGAGTTGGTGAACACAGCCAGTAGTTGTAATTATGATTAGTGAGTAAGTCTTATGTCGGTATTCCAGTGCTTGAAAGCCACACCTACTAACACCTTCAATCCCCAAAACACACCTGCATGTCTCCTAAATATTAGGATAGGGTTGAAAACATAAGTGAAGGGGGTTTCCTTGTGAACCTAGTGGTCTAAAGGGCCTAGATTGTTTTCCTTGAATAACAAGGACAAATGGATAAAACTAGTATTCGCTCGCTCGTCAACATGAGTTATTCAGGGGAAATAATGATCAGTGCTATTTTCTGACTATTGGTCCTAGTTAGAATCACACTGGTATGGTTTTCCATGCATATCTCACATTTTAGCTGCACAAGGCTAGTAGTTGTAATTATGATTAGTGAGTAAGACTTATGTTGGTATTCCAATGCTTGAAAGCCACACCTACTAACACCTTCAATCCCCAAAATACACCGGCATGTCTCCTAACTATTGGGCTGGGGTTGAAAACATAAGTGAAGGAGTCTCCTTGTGGTCTAAAGGGCCTAGATTGTTTTCCTTGAATTATAAGGACAAATGGATGACACCAGTATTTGTTCACTCGTCAACATGAGTTCTTCAGGGGAAATAATGATCAGTGCTATTTTCTGACTATTGGATCTAGTTGTAATCATACTGGTATGGTTTGCCTTGAATATCTCACATTTCAGTTCCACAAGACCAGAGTTGTGACTATGATTAATTATTTCAGTGTGCAAGACTTAGGTCAGTATTATGTTAGTGCTATTTCCTTCACAGTTACAATCAGGTAGAAGTGAGCTATGCTCCTAGAGCACTGAACAAGGACATTCTGAAGGAAAAGCCAACTAATATGCTTCAAACCATGCCCAACAGCAAGAAAACAAGTTCGGTTAGGAGATTGAAGGTGTCAGTAGGTGTGGCTTTCAAGCTTTCTAATAGAACCTAAGTCTCGCTTAGTAAAGCACCTAATTGGGTAGAATTTCTGACCTTATGGAGCTATAATGTGAGATGTTGAGGGCAAACCTAGCCAGTATGCTTCAGACCATGCCCAATAGTCAGGAAATTGCTTTAGTGTTCATTTTCCTTGAGTATCTAGTGTTGACGAGAGCGCAAGTTTTGTTTCTCCCCCTGTCCTTATTATTCAAGGTAGAAGTGAGCTATGCTCCTAGAGCACTGAACAAGGACATTCTGAAGGCAAAGCCAACTAATATGCTTCATACCATGCCCAACAGCAAGAAAACAAGTTTGGTTAGGAGATTGAAGGTGTCAGTAGGTGTGGCTTTCTAATAGAACCTAAGTCTTGCTCAGTAAAGCACCTAATTGGGTAGAATTTCTGACCTTATGGAGCTATAATGTGAGATGTTGAGGGTAAACCTACCCGGTATGCTTCAGACCATGCCCAATAGTCAGAAAATAGCTTTGGTTTCCATTTTCCTTGAGTTGATGAGAACACAAGTTTTGTTTTCTGCTTTTATCCTTGTTATTCGAGGTAGAAGTGAGCTATGCCCTTAGAGTACTGAACCAAGACATTCTGAAGGCAAAGCCAACTTATATGCTTCAGACCATGCCCAACAGCAAGGAAAGAGGTTTGGTGTGGCAATTGAAGGTGTTAGTAGGTGTGGCTTTCAAGCTTTCTAATGGAGCCTAAGCCCTGCTTAGTAAAGCACCTAATGGTAGCTACTTATTCATGACATACACCTAATGGTGATTTCATCTTTTCAAATACGACACATACAGGCATGTCATTCATTCTAGAACTGCTTCATAGTGCCAATGGATTTACATTAAATTTCCCCCCCTTTGGTTGGAGTGCTTCATTACACCTTAAAGGTGTTGATGGTTTAGTAGGGCGTTTTGCCAACACCCAGGGGTGTCAAATGTACACCGTTTGTTGTCAGGGTGTTTCACTACACTGCGTAAGGGGTGTTCCACAACACCCCATTTTTAACAGTGTATCTAAACAAGGATTCCTTCTGTGGGACAGAGCACTCCAAGAAGGAAGGTACCAGGATCTGGATATCTCCTAGCCATGCAGTAAAGGGCACGCTGAATAAATGTAGATTCATGTACAAGCACAGCAAAGAAGATTCTGGCCGAAGTCTAGCTTACCATATTTCATCATCTTCTGTACTAGAGGTTTCGGTGGATGCATCAGATGCATCCTCTGAGTCTGAAATGAAATATTACTCAAAGTTATAGTAGATCAAGGCCTATGAGGTAAAGTTTACCTACCAGTTGGTTTTTTTTTGTAATGTTTCTATCCAAAAAAAGCAACTACATGACCCTGTTATTGTTCAAAATCAATGTGGTGTTAATGTGTTATTAGAGACATACCTTTGGAGTACAGAGTTTTATGTTTAACCTCTCCTCGAACTCCTTCTTGAGTGACCCACATGCTTCGTTAATCTGTACAGCTTCCAGTTGGAGTGGACTGTAAGTGATTATTATGTGTATGTAGTAGCCACTTTCTCAATACCAAGGGTGTTGTCTGAAGCAGACAAACTTGTTATGCATGCATGCATGATGATATACCATTTAAATAAAAAAAGTGTACTGTCTTTCATCCCTCACTTCACAGGAAGCAAACTGTAAGATTACAAAAATAATGTGCACATCAACAATTTGTTAGCCTCCTATATTCATGCACTACATTCAGCTGTAATTGGCAATTAATTTGACCACAGATGCAATGTGGGTGGTTTCCCAACTAGAAGTACATGTAGCAATTCCAGATCTGGTCGGAGTCTGGAAAAGATGGTACAACACCACTTAGCTGCTGACTGCCAGCATTCTGGATGGCTCTGTATATGAGCCTATTATGTTCCAAAATGTGAACAGCCAACACAGCTCAGTGGTGCAGTGTGTCACTCCATGATAAACTTCATCTTGTCCTACAGGAAACAGTAGTGATATTACGCAGTATAAACACAGAAAGGCAAACCGTACTAAATTATACTAGTGTCTGCCTTGCTCGTGGCAGTCTCCTACACTGCCACGAGCAAGGCAAACAATGGTCAATGATGTACTAGAGTGCCACAGGGGAGGCTCTGGAACCACTACAATAAGGCTCAGAGCACAAGCAACCGTTCCACAGAAAAACTGCCTTGCTCGTGGCAGTCTCCTACACTGCCACGAGCAAGGCAAACAATGGTCAATGATGTACTAGAGTGCCACAGGGGAGGCTCTGGAACCACTACAATAAGGCTCAGAGCACAAGCAACCGTTCCACAGAAAAACTGCCTTGCTCGTGGCAGTCTCCTACCGTGACTGCCATAAGCAACAGCTGTGAATGATTAATGAACTAGCGTCCTGGTAGCAGGCTCACAACAGAAGCAACCAGGCTACTCTAGACAGAGTCACGTCCGCTGTAGTCTCCTGCGTGCGTTGTCACGAGCAAGGCGAACCATGGCAAAATGAATCGTGAGCCAAACTCTGTCTACATGATTACGACTTTTTCGATCGTGTATTTGTTTATGCAAGGCGCGTATAATAGGAGTGTATGTTATTTACAGTAGCGCTGTGTCCGGTCCGGTAAACGCTAGTGCCTTGCTGGTGGCGTGCCTTGTACGTGGCGATGCACACACTTAAGTGTGCATTAAGCGATTTAACGTGCGGTCATGTGATCGAGTTTGAGACTTCTGATTCGTCGAAGGTCACGTGAGTAGCACTAACCATAGATAATAGTATCTATGCTCTAACCTTCCCGTCTAGAGTCTGGCCCCGCGAGACTACAGTGCTGGCTGATGAAACAATGTCTCTCAGACGACCCACACTCACCAAACAACACTCCACCTTCTCTGTAATAGACTCAATCACATTTTTAGAATTAGTATGTTCTTTCCTTTCTGCTTCTTCAAAAACGCTGTGAACCAACTGGAAAAAACCGCTCCAGCCGTTGACGGGCATTTCTTTTAGTCACGTGATGCAGGCGTCTTTATCACGTGATGTCATGTAACTGCGTTGCACGTGCGCGATAATTCTGAAACAAATCGCGCGCCATAGAGATCCACATACCAACGACTATATATATATATAGCGCTAATTTGCGGGCTGTGACGAATTAGTCTCGTGCCGTATTAATTTGCGGTCTGTGACGAATTAGTCTCGTGTCGTATTAAACTACGCATAGCGGAAGTGTATCGAAACGTTACCGTCCTACTTTTAGCCCTGATCACGTCCATCTTACGCTGACTTACCACATAGGAGAACGCGGATTCGAAGGTGAGGGAACTGCTATCTTAATTGTGTGTACCACTGAGCTGCTTGTAATTGAGTCATCTGATTTGACACAAATAACTATGTGACAACTTTCATTCTTAATGTTACAGTAGGGATCTAGCTACATTCAAAACATGTAGCTAGCTATATAGCTACATGTACCTGACAATTGATCATCGATTGCCATAGACAACTTTGCCAAAAAGTGCAAAAACAAGTCATGTAGGGATGGACTTCCACCAAAAAACACTTCCCCAAAAACCAATGAAACAAGCGACAATGCACGTGCATCGCAATGCATGCACAGACTACCCACACATCACAGCGCAATGCATTTATTGCGTAGCTACCATCCCTACATCTTTCCAACCACACCCACCACAATCGTGTATATGTGAGAGGTGAATAGTGGTAGTGTAATTTAAAAATTTAAAATTGGTGTGTGTGTGTGTATCGCTAATGACTGAGTGTGTTGGAGGTTGTGGAAGGTAGCTGAAAGTATTCATGGTTTACATATTGGACTAGTGAGTCATTGAGGGTGGAGTCATGTTTGTATAGGGACTTTGGTTGTGTTTGGTTGTTGAGTGTGATGAAGTTTGTGAGTGTGTGTGTGCAGGTTCTTCGTAGGGGAAGTCTATGTGGGTGTGTTTGGTTAACTGTAGATTGAGTGTTGTCAACTTTGTTGAGTATGGTGGTTGATGTGAGGGATTACTCTGCTTGGTTTGTGCTTGTGAATGTGGGATTTATGGAGCAAAGTGCATTTTGATGGAGTAGCTAACATTCCTGTGAAGGTTTAGGGTTGTAGTGTGGGGTGCTGTGTTTGGTGAAGTAGCTATGTAATGGTTGTGGATAAGGATGTAAGGGTGGTATATGATGGTGATGATTGTAGATGGTGGTGTGTGTTGAAGAAAGTATTGGGTGTGCAGTTGAGTATGGGGGTGCATGTGGTGCGGATAGTGGTGGGTGTGGTTGGAAAGATGTAGGGATGGTAGCTACGCAATAAATGCATTGCGCTGTGATGTGTGGGTAGTCTGTGCATGCAATGCGATGCACGTGCATTGTCGCTTGTTTCATTGGTTTTTGGGGAAGTGTTTTTTGGTGGAAGTCCATCCCTACATGACTTGTTTTTGCACTTTTTGGCAAAGTGCTTTTTCTGTAACTTGTTTTGGGGAGTTTTTTGGGAGATGGTAACAAATGCGTAGGTGTAAATGTGTGTGGTGGAATGGAACGTGTTTTAGGATGTTGTGCATACCGTATAGCCGGAAAATTTGGCGGGGAATTTAATTTGGCGGTTTGGCGGATTTGCGAGCAAACCGCCAAATTAAAATCCGCCAATATTTTTGCTTGATGTCATTGAGATCTTCGGTAGGCGGAGTTTGGAGGTCTAAAGTGCGAAGAGACTCAGATATGGCGCTGTTTAAGTACTTCAGCAGAGTCCCGACGCTCCCTGCGAAAGTCCCCTCTCTTTCTGAGAAAGAGCTCGAAAGAACTAACGCAGACGTGAAGCAAAATCTTCCTGGGAACGTGGCCGACGATGGTATCCCCTCGCATGACTGCCACAGCGTACCGGTCCTTGTCGTTACCAGTTTCTCGCTTGCATGGCAATTCTTCCCCCACGCTCGGCGTCCATGTATCCTTGTAGACGTGAAGTCCTCGAACACAGCTTTCGACTGTCAGTTCCATTGCAGCGCAAAATAATCGACACCTCGATTGACAATGAACGTACGGCTGCAGGAAAATGGGCGGGGCGTTTCGGCATGACGTCATTTCTCGCAAAACTAAAAACCGCTAAATTAAAATCCGCCAACTTGAATCGGAGACCAATCCGCCAAATTTAATTCCCGCCAAATTTTCCGGCTATACGGTAGTATAGGTTTCGATTTGTACTCCAGTCAGCATCAGGAAGACCTTCGCCTGCATGCACATGGGGGGGGAGGGGGGGGGGAGGAAGGTCTCTTGTCAAGTTCAGCTATGTAACTGGCACGTGAGGCTGCCTTTTTCTTGTCAGGGCCAGCACCATAGCTAGTGCGGGAAGTTGCTCTAGCAACTGCTTTTATACTTTGTCGGTTTTGAATGTACATCGTTTATTCTAGGCCCTTTTCTTCCTCAAATCATTAGGCATACTGCATGCAAACTACCTTGTAATTCCATAAAGACTAGCAATTACATGAATAAATGCATGACCTTGCTTTCATGCACTTTACACTTTCACTCAGTAACAGAGGACCGAACAGCACGATCAAATGTAGGCTTTAAATAGACCAACACGTGCTGGCAGGCAGTCTGTGCATGCATATCTTGCCATAAAATGGCCTATGAGTGGCAAGTGTCCACTCAAGATTGCTCCTTAACACTGCTAACTTAATTCGAGTTCTTTGAAAATGCTATGACCGAAAGGCACTACCTGAGGGTCAATCATGCCCGTTCGTGTTGGAATCTTTTTAATCGCTTCAACCATTATTGTGCTAGTCTAAAATGAAGATAGACCATTCGGCGGTTTTAACCACTTGCTGCTTTAGTGCTTCAGAGATGTTCTTTAGCAGTGCTAACAGCCTGGTTAGTGACTGATGTTGAACTGCAAATTATCACCAAGACAAAGATATCTATTGCAGTTTCTAGTGTCACAAAGACGAATAGCTGCCTGCCCCCCTCCAGTAGAGTAAGTGAGAGGGTGTCCGGATGGTAGGGGTTGTCTGGACATGATAAACCTCACTTACAAGGCTTTTCTGCCTGTTCTTGTATAGCAAGTGAACAACAGTAGCTCACGAAACATAACAAAGGCAGACAGGAAGGCCCAGAGAACGAGGTAAATTTGCTGTATCCTTGTGTATGTCCAGAAAACTCCACCCTTTGGACACCCCCTTACCTCAGTAGCTAGCTAGATGATAGATAATGGCTACTTACCCTACTACTCATCCCATTCTTAAACAGTACCGCTAGCCAGAAGCCGTCAACCAAAATAATAATAGTCAGCCACATGAGTAAGTATATTATAGCGAAAAGTTCGGGTGACTTACAAAGTGAAGAACCAGGAGATGTAGCTCAGGCCCGACAGGTGGCATATCAAAGGTAGGCGTTAAATAGACGAACACGTGAAGTCTGCGGTTTCTAAAAGCCGGAACGGTACAGAACAGTAAAATTAAATGGCGTAAAACGGCAAGCGTCCACTCGAGAGTACTCGTGAATCACTGCTAAAACTCTTCGATTTCTATGGAAAAGCTATGCTGCGAGTGCAATACCCCAGAGAATATCCAGCTTGTTCGCGCTTGAATCATTGTGATTGCTTCAGCCGTTATTGAGCTAGCCTGCCTGAAGAAAGAAGAATCAGAATCAGAATCAGAAAGAAGTGTACGATTACGCCTCGCCCCCCGAGTGTGTCGACTTGCCGGTTTGGTACTCCAGCGAAGCTTTCTAGCAACGCTAACAGTCTTGTTGCTGATGAAAACACTCGAGATGCCATGGTATGGCTCATAAAACTCTGTGACTATAATCAGAGCCGAGTTCTGAACGTATGATTTTGTACGCGCTATATAGGGCCGCCATTTTTTTCCCATGCCATCCCTACATATGGAGTAGTCACAAATTTTGCCACTACCTCTTGTTATCGCTCTTTTAGCTCGTTCCCTAACTTCCAGCCCACTTTGATCCTCAGCGCCGATCGCTTTCAGTATCGGCACGAGGATAAGTGGTCTGGAGACTTAGGATCAATTCACGTGAACCTCTGGAACGCAATTACTGAATGAGTCACGAGTACAGTACGCGTAGGCCACACCCATTGCCGGCTTCAATGGCTCACGGACGACGAAGACTCTATGGACTGAGCTTGGATTGGGGCGACTCGTCTCAGCTTATCAAAAGTCCAATTAAGGAAGCACCGAATAGCAGAGGCTCTTCCCACTTCAGTGGGTAGCAAAACGAAAACATCCCGCCCTCGCACAAATTTTGCCACTACCTCTTGTTATCGCTCTTTTAGCTCGTTCCCTAACTTCCTTCCAGCCTCCATAATCGCCGCTGAAACCTCACTCTCTGAACGTTCGGCCATAGCTAAGCTGCTTAAGAGACTGTACGCCGATGTCACGAGAAAAGAATGCTATAATGATCGCTCTCACGTACCCAAATTACTCTATTTACACGATCTGCAATTTCATTGGCTCTAGTGAAATTTCAGTAGAGATTTACGTGAAGTAATCCTAAGTCTCCAGACCACTTTTCCGCGTGCCGCATACTAATTGCGATCGGCGCTGCGGAAATTAAGTGGGCTGGTTCACGAGACTACATATGGAGTACTACCGTACTCCATGATATTCCTACTCTAGGCCTACTAGCTATGGTATTGTTCACTGTGCAATAGATGCTTCTTTATTTTACCCTGCGGCGCATAGCTGGGTGGCGATGGGGTAAGGTGATTGGTTATATCCGTCTTTCGTCTGTTGTCTGTGGTGCAGTATGGTACTGTAAATTCATGCTACTGTGTATATACACAGTAAACACAAAAGGATCTCTTGAGTGACAAGTTGATAGCTAGAGTGGCTATGCAAGCGTGGCAGTGCGTACCACTTTAACTTGTATGTGTTGTAGAGAAGTATGAGGATAGAACTCTGCAGAAGTGAAGAGAAGAGCTCTCAATTTTTCGATTTGATATCAGATTCAAGTAGGAGCAATACCAAAGATAATAATTATCATCACCACTTACTAGCCTGGCTTGTCATCTGATCCTTCGTGCTACCTGAAGTGCCAGTGCAGTTACTGTTGCTATAATCTAAGTTAGTTACATATCTCCTCTAATGGGAGCTACGTGATTTGGAAACCCTCAGGCCCTTAGTAGCATCTTCGCTTCACTCGGGAACATGGGACCCCCCTTACTTTACAAGGAATATGGGAACAGGGGCCCCACATATGGGGGCCGCGCCCTTTTCTATCATAAGCATAACAAAGGCATGCAGTGATTATTTTTAATACCTTAGACACTATTACACACACAAGACTTTAGGATCGGTAGTACAGTACTGCAATGCTGTAGACTCCACCACAGTACTAGTCAGTGCTAGCCTCGTACCCAGGCCTTCCCTCACAGCTTTTTTCGCAGCCCAGGCCTTCCCTCACAGCTTTTTTCGCAGCTACAAGGCTAAGTCAGTGCCCCCTGTTTGTTGTTAAACTGGATCCAGAACCACAGTCACCATTATCAGTCCGTCTCCGATTGCTAGAGAATAATTATAACCTGGGCTATCTGCTTTTCCAGGCTTGGTGTAGCTAATCTACTTTATAGACATACTAATAGTCATTCAGCTTCACTAGCTGTCCCATCACAGTAGCTAGTATACAAACCCAGTGATCCCGTTCGACCACAGCTGTATAGGAACATAGCATTGTACTATAGTGGTACACAAAACTCTTTTATGGATTATAAAGCACTGCAAAGAATCCAGGGTGAGTTCAACCTAAGTTGGGTTGCCTCAGTTGCAGTCCATGCCTTGACACAGCATTATGGATCGATACTTGTGCAAGGATGTAACCTAGCTTAAGGTAACCTTCTAGGGAGGGTGTTTAGCCCAAATGCTCATGAATCAAATCATAAAATGAGGTGATGGTGTAGAATATTCAATACACACAATATTCAATGACGCTTGACATTGTAATATTCAATGACGCCTGGCATTGTTTGGCTTAGTAAGCCAAATAATTCCACGCGTCATTGTAAGCTAAACAATGCCACGCGTCATTGAATATTGGTCCGTGAGACCAACTAGCTAATGCTAGCATTATTTCATGTAGCTAGTTTCAAGCTTGAAAAGGCAATTTACGTTACTTCTGTGCAGTGATTTATCCTTTACCGTCAGTGAAAATCCGATACCTCCGCAAAGCTAAATGTACATGTAATAAATTATAGCTATTTAATGTACATTACCATGGTAACCACTTCCTCCCACGCTTATAGCACTCAAAGAAGGCCACATACAAGGATCATTGCTATACCAATGTCCATTAAATCAGTTAAAGGTCAGTTTGGGTGAGGGGTTAAAGTCCTCGGCTTTGCCATGGACTTTAAATTCCCATCACCGAAACTGCTATTACATGTACAGTTGTATACCGTGGCTTTATAATACAATTACAAACAGCTGTTAGTTTTGACAAGCGCTAAATGCTGAAGCCTTAGTTGCCTGGCAGCCATGTACTCTGGGGTATAGAGGTGCATTATGGTACAAGTAGCAATATATGCACTCAAGGTAGGGGCAGGGCCACAACACCACATCATGGGTAGTAGAAGTGTAGCTCACCTGTACACACTGTAAAGCATTGTAATAAGCGGTGAGTTGCAGATTGAGGGAGTTCAAGAATGAGAACACATGTCAATGAGTGATGTGTCTGTAATGGCAATAGCTATGTTGTCACATTCTCGGACTAAAAATACAAAAAAAAATTAGCTAGTATCCATGAATGTATATGTGTTTACAGCTTTGAACCTTAAACAACAACCCTCTAGTCAATATGACAATTCGATTTTTGATGTTCATAAAGAATTTGACTCAGAGTGTGATGATTGTGTTACACAATGTGAATGTGGTTCTATAAGAATGATCACTCCACCTATGACGCCATTAGATGCTGCAGACAGTGCTAGCATGAAACCTAATGAAGGATCTGTAGACGAAAGTGTACAAAATCGATTTATTTGGAAAGCTCAAGCTGTAGTTGAAACTTAGTGACCTGCAGTTTTGATCATGCCATACGTATTTACGCTGAAATATTGCTGAACTTTTAGAGCTACACAACTTTGTTTATACTACTAAAAGCTTACAGAATAAACTTAACATTCATACACAAAGTCGTATACACACCGGGTAAAAAGCTATAGTGGAACGGGAAAGTAAGGTAAATGGGGGTAACTTCGGACGTACTTTTTATAGGGGGTAACTTCGGACACTCGCTAGGAAACGATGCACAATGCTGCGCACTGTACATCGCACATCGTTCCCTAGCGAGTGTCCGAAGTTACCCACGTGTCCGAAGTTACCCCCATTTACCTCACCACTGGTTGTTGCTTCTGATTTCACGCCCATCACAATGTCTGTCAGGGACTGAGGCACGAAAAACAATACAGCTGTGGTTAACACAACCTCAGGCAGCTGCAAAAACGTTGATTATCTGAACAACACGCATGCTCGGCTTTTCTGCGTGCTGTTTCAGCACTGGTATTTTTACAGTGATATGGGTAAAGCCACCCATGGTGGTGGATCCCGCAAACTAGCAAAGATATACTACACTCGTGCTCTAATTAGGTCTGTTAGAGACCGATGCAGTTCACTATACCGTAGGCGCCAGTTTTTAAGCACCGGTGCTTATCGGGACAATAGCAACAAAATGGGTGCTTAAAAAGCGGAAAATGCCTAAAAGCGAGCTGTTTTAGGCCACGCCCACAATTATTTGCCACGTGCACGCGTGCAAATTTAGACAGCTATTGATCGATCTGCTACGCTTATAAAGAAGCAATCGTTCCTAGCTTTTCAAGCAGTTCTGCCTTTCAACAAGAAAGATGACTTCTCCCGGGGAAACCGCAATTTACATCCATCGCGATGTCATCAGAGGGCATCATGTGTACAAGGCCCTGGCCCTGACATAACAGCTCTACTTCTCACCATTTTATTCCAGCTGTTCCAGCAGACCGAGCAATTCGTTATCCAAACACTTTAATTGGTCGAACTAGAAGGTACAACTCGAAAGTGATCCGTCGGGCACGACTTTAGCTAGCTACCGGTAGATAGTTCAACAAAAAATTCTTACTCTTGATAGCGTATAATTAGAATAGGTGCTTATTGCTGCCCGAAAAATCAAGAGCGGGATGGGTGCTTAAAAGTGTACAAGTAGTTGTGTTTGTTGAACTCGCTCGCTTTATACAGATAGAGATTAAAGATGTAATCTGCATGTGATTTGTTGGTTTGTAGGGTACATTTAGCTAGTAGTGTTGCTGGCAGACTGAAGTGTGGAGACAGCGCTACAGAGAAGACTACAATCAACTGTAAAACAGTTTAGGCATGCTGTGACTACAGCCTAGCTCTTTACAGCCATAGCCTAGTTACATATCAAGTGAATGGCACTGATTATATTCTCAGCATGGCTAAGGACTATACCGCAACTAACCTTTGTGTTAAAGTGCCTGACATCGCGAGACTAAGTCTTGTAGTCGCTGGAAAGAGCTAGCATCTTCTTGCACTTCACATACAGACACGTGGTACTTTGACCTGTGACCGTGAACTGGTCACAGGTCGAAGGTGCATCCGGGAGCGCGCGCATGCGGCTTCCGTTTCCGTTTTTCACACGTACGCACGGACGGACGAACGAACGGACGTATGGCACGCCAAGCATCACAAAATTATGGTGCCGACTTCAACTTCCGGAAGTCGTAATATTACGCCTTCTCTGATGCAATATTACGACTTACTCCAAGTCGCAATATTACGACTTGTAAGCTGCAATATGACGACTTCCACGAAGTCGCAATATTACGACTTGCAAGCTGCAATATGACGTAATATTGCAACTTCGCGGAAGTGCAAGTCGTAATATTGCGACTTTGTGTAAGTCGTCATATTGCGACTTCGTGGAAGTCGTCATATTGCAGCTTACAAGTCGTAATATTGCGACTTGGAGTAAGTCGTAATATTGCATCAGAGAAGGCGTAATATTACGACTTCCGGAAGTTGAAGTCGGCACCATAATTTTGTGATGCTTGGCGTGCCATACGGACGAACGAACACACGGACACAACCAGGCGTAATAATAGATAGGTGCTTAAAAGTGAAGGGTGCTTAAAAACCGGCGCCTACGGTACGTGCAGTTTTGAAACATTGGGGTCAGGGCTAGCCTCGAACCCAGGCCTTACACGCCCAGATTTTATCTCGCAGCCTTGGAGAAAAACCGCTGCGAGATAAAATCTGGGCGTGTAAGGCCTGGGTTCGAGGCTAGGTCGGGGCAAGAATACTGCAGTAATAACCTCGACTTCGCTTCGATCATACAGTAGTCTTGCCCCTCCCCCTTGGTTTCTAAAACCTGGTACGTACTAACAAAGCACAATGCATACTCTTTGATATGATGAAGTTAGTGCCTAGTTCTAACTGAAAAATGAAATGTTGACAGTTGCCCTAACATGGTATAATTGCACTTAGCACGTGTATAACACCTCCTGCATCCCATGTTGCTAAAAATCATGTAAATAATGTCTATTCTCTATCTATAGGTGTTTCTATTGCAGCATGAGTGCAACAAAGATGAAATGTGTATACACCTTTTTAATTGTGCTTACTGGGACAATAATATTATCCATACTATATAATAATAATGGTTACTTAAAATATCACAAAAACACACTTATTGACAAGATGTCAGAAAATACAACTTCGGATATACAGCTTGTCGAACATGCAACTTCAAATCTGCAGCTTGCAGAAGGCAACAGTGATTGGAGTAATCAGAATGCAATTAGTGTTTCTCTGTCTCTACAATACATGGACCAAGCTTCTTGGGGAGCAAGAAGACTGCGAAGTCTTCAGTGTTGGGCAGCTCAGCTGAATAGGACTATGCGAGTAGTTGAACCCTCTATGAAAAGTTCATACTTTGGCGCCCCACTGATGATTCCTGTGAATGGAATCAACAAATTTAGGGATAACTTTGACATTCACGTTTGGAACAAATATGGTGAACAAGAAGGATTTGATCCACTGTTAAGTTGGGATGAGTTCATTACGAGTGCATCGCGGAAAACTATTTTAGTTCAAATTATCTACAAAACAGATAAATGGTGTATCGATCCGTCATCTCAGATCTCGAACCCTAACTGCACTTTCCACGATATGAGGCAGTATTGGTCAGACACTCTACGAATGTTTTCATTTTCCATTATCCGTGAGGTGTGCATCAACTTTCGCAATGTCAGTATTCTTAGTAAAAGGGATTTCAATGATCACATCTTTGGAAATATCTCAAGAGACTCTCCGGTAACGGTTGTGTTTAACGAGTGGAGAGGACCACTGCGTGAGAAGCACTCTGTTGATAACAACTGTATTCTTCGCATTAGAGATCCGAAATGTTCCCCTAGTGGTCCAACTGGGCTAATACACAACATTACTCTGATTGCACTGAGACCGACACCAGAAATATTTCACCTTGCAGAAGTCTACGCAGAAAAATATCTGAATAGAAATTGGAAATATCTTGCGATAATGGTACGCTGGGAACGTATGTTTTTGAAGAAAATTTACATCGGGGAACAGTGGTCTCACGAAAAGGATTGTATAAAAACGATTGAAGAACATGTACACCAATTTCACATGAACTCAACCTTCCTAGCAACCGATGTTGGAAGATATGGTAGCAGTACCATGCAACCGAACTATACTGTTGGTGGGGAGTCATATTATGAATCTAGTAGAAAGCTCACAGAAGAGCTACTCACTGTTCTATATGGCAGACCAATAACCTTGGAACAGTATGACAAGCAGTTTGAGGATATTGTTGACACTTCTGTCCACCCCATGTATCACATACCGCAACTTCAAAGAGCCATTGCTGCTAAGGCAGACCGCTTGCTACTTGTGGGCTGGGGACAATTTCTTGAAGGTACACTAGATTTGTACAAGATCCTACATGATGAAAAAGAACAGCACTACAAACAATTAGAATTCTGCTGATATATACACTTCTAACTGTATAATAGTTCCTGACTCTTACAATTGTTTGAAAACGTAATTCCCTAAAATTATTTTTTTGATACTCACAAAATATTACTTTTCAATAGTAGCTACCAACCACTGTGCCAAGTGAAAACCAGGAAGAGCTTGATCGTTCTCCAGCCTGAGTTGGGGTGGGGCATGATGAGCAAGCAGTAGCTAATTGAAGTTGATGTTTGTCCAGTTTCATTCTATCTAGGATATAGACTATAAGTGCATGTATGAAAGAGAAAGGAGGGTATACGTAACTGCTTATCGTACTTTTTCTTTTTCCATGCATGCCGTAAGCTACATACAGTCATGTGATCTGTAACTGGGAATGTGATAAGAAGTCTTTGTGCAGATACATGAGATGGAGAGCAGTATAGCTAATATGAATCGTGCATGACAAGTTTAAGCATTAAAGTACAGTAGCTATGTGTGAGGACAGCAATACACATGAAAGCGTAATATATAGTCACGTGATTGTGCATGCACTGTTGCTACGCAGTGCACATGCAGAGCTACCAGTAGTCTCGTGCCCAGTCCCACGTTAAGAAGGTGGGTCTGGTTCCCCGCATATTCAAAGTTGGGGGCAGCATTACGTCAACGGTCCCAGAACTGGACCGGCGATGTGATTGGTTGACTAAAGTATTACATCACTAAACGGTTGTAGTATCCGGATATTCACATCGCTTATAGTGATCGCCGGTCCAGATCTGGGACCGCTGACGTAATGCTGCTCCAACTTTGAATATGCGGGGAGCCAGACCCACCTTCCTAACGTGGGGCTGGGCACGAGACTAAGCTACCAGAGGACGTGCGCTAACAGTGGAATGCAATTAGCTAAGTTGGCTGAAGATGTATTACGCTTCGGGCAGAGAGGAGCAATAATACCCCGAGCTCTATGAGCGATCTCGTGTAAGTTTAGCAGTTAAAATAGCTACAATCTGAGTGGTAAAACTGCTGCCATACCAAAATGTTTGCAACCTCACTGCGAATTCAATACATTCAAGCCCAATCTTCTGCAGCATAGCTTCATACTTGCAAGCCAAGATTTTTGAGGTGGCATCCCCACCCATCCCCTAGAAAGTTGTAGAGCTACAAAACGTCCTGTAGGCCAGATACCGTAAACCATGCATAATGCATAACAATGCATGTACAAGTGTATACAATATAATAGCTGATCACTTTCTGTGCTACTGTACATAAGGCATCCCACTCATTCTCTGTCAAATTACAGCGAGGTATTTCTCGATCCTGTATATATAATACAATATAGTGAAGTTTTGCCACAGCTTGCTCCTCTCTGGCGCCTTATTAGGACAGTCATCCATGAATCTCCTCTGCATTGAAGTACAATGTCATGCATTAATATAAGACATCAAAATCAATCACAGCTATTTACGCTTACTACTAGAGTGATGTTCCTTGTGTATGCCTTTAGTACAGACTACTCTGTTGGAGCCTTGATGGACTTAATGATGGTTTGCACCAGAGACTGAGAACCCTTGTTTATAAGGTGTTTATATCGAAACAACTGTGCAATCATACAAAAAACATGGGTGAAGTACCGGTACTCCCTATTTCATGCAATGCAGCATGCATGTTCCTTACTATCTTCTTTTATCCACACGAAAATTGGTGAGCCTACGTATTAATAATTCTTTACCCACTGTACATGTACTGCCATGATATGCAGCTGCAGATCAGCAGCTTTGTCCTCTAAAACATCCTGGACCATTTTCTGCATGCATGGCATTGTATCATTGTGAAAGAAATGAAATAAAATAATAATCATAAATCCCAAATAATATATCAAATGGTACATGAGAACTGAATATATGGGTGCTACTAGCAGGTTTAGTGGCTATATAAAGCCTGCCTACTGCTCCTCTGCCAAGGGGCTCCAGTAGCTCAGTAGAGCATCTGACTAGTATTCAGAAGGTCCTGGTTCAATCCCCAGCTGGGTCCCGTTTTTTTTTGTTTTTTTTTGTTTTTTTTTTCGGGATTTCTTTACTCTCTCAGAAAGCTTATCATCTCTTGAAGAGTTTACAATGTACATGACAGCAAGAAACATAGAATAATAAGATACGGTAACTTAATGATAAGTGTATTTTGCCAAAGGGTGACACAAGACCTCACCAAGAGGACGAGCGGGATTGCTTGCTGATATGATTGCATTGAAGAAAAATTGTTAAAGTTGTTTATTTACTAAACTGTTGTTCCTCACTTTTAGACGAAGTATCAGTGTCTTCGAGGGAGAGCAGTTTGTTCCTACAGCAGTGGCAAAGAAGTCTGTAGGTTGTGGTCTGAAGACACCGGAACTTGTAGAACACTTATACGCAAGCCCAGCTTGCTTCTTTCCCTCAACTGTGAAAATTTGGACGAATACTTAGCTTCGGTCTGAGTGAGGCAGAGACAATATGTCACCTTTGTTGAAGCCATCGCAAAAAAACTTTAGTAGTAAACTCTGCCACGTGTGCAGAACAATTGAACCTATGGGCGGAAGACATAACGGGATAGTTCACGCATGTGCAAGCAGTGGATACCAGGCCACTTACCCTAATGTGTAGTAGCCTGGGAACAAGGTGATGGTGTGGCAACACAGCCCATTCTGTTCTACCAAAGAGACATGATTCTCGGTGGACAACAAACCAAAAACAGCCTGAAGTTGGCCTCAGAAGGCCATGTCTTCACAGTCGAGGCCTGGTAGCAAGACTGTCCTCACACAAGCATGTCGCATCTACGGAAAATACAAGTAATTGATCCACACATGCAGTGTACAGGAAACGCTGCATAGGCAGGCTTTCTCAAAGTGTACTATAGGAGACACCTCCAAACATTGTATTAACTGTATCACCTGTGCTGCTCCCTGTTTATATATAGGCAGCACTTGCTCAAAATGCTTGTGGGTTTGTAAAGTCTTAATAATAGCAATTAAGGTGTATGAATACCAGTATATTGCCATGCAGCCATGTGGCTTCACGACATGGTACAGGGAGGCTGTAGTTTCTGTTATAATCATCATAAAGCATCAGATCTTGTAGACTGGACTCGCAGCAAGCATCCAATAGGAGAGCTCTTACACACGCTAATGTAGCCTGTAGCTGTACGTACTTACCACGGCATCCTCAATAAGTGGTATTAAGGTGAACCTCTTACCGAGGCCTTTCACCTCATACTGTACATGTAGCCATGGAGAAAAATATGGACATAAGGCCTTGTTGAAGGAATGTAGGGCAGTTATATAGTGGGAGTGTGGCTAGTTTCCATGGCCTACTTGCCATACTATAAACCATATCTAATCTGGACATCTGAAACAGTTTGACCTAAGAAACCAGTTAAGGGGGAGGAGGGGTAGCGAGCTAGACTAAAGGTTCCCTAACCTTAGTTTCTGATCACTGTGTATCCAGTTCAGCATGATCTCATATAGTAAGGGATCGGAGCCCAACGGAGGCTGCCCGCGAATCTATACTTCTGATACCTCTCCCGAAAAAAACAGCTGGCATTGTAATAGTTTCGTGAACCACCCCACTTAATTTCCGCAGTGCCGATCACTAATTAGTATGTGATACTGAAAGTGATCAGTGCTGAGGATCAAAGTGGGCTGGCTTGCGAGACTAGCATTGTAACGTGATGGCTTTTCGAGGCACGAATGGTGATTTTTAAATGGATTTGAAATGCTGTTAAGCATCGCTGTGTAGCCAGTAAACTGCTCAATCTAATAAACGCCACCCTGGATTAGTGGCCGCAGAAAATCGCTCGATGAAATAATTAGTAACCCCGGCCCGGCGCCTGATCGCGGTAATACTTTAGATATATATAGGGCAGGGTTGATTCATTTTTTAAGGTAAGCAGACGCCCACTATTTCTCACTTTCAAATTAAGTGCAGCTACTTTTGTACACTCTTCATGCATTTCATGATGGCTTCCAGGGACTATTTCAGTCTATATATAGTTGGTATTTCTTGTCACAGCAGAGAAAGTCTTGAGACACTTCTTGCAGAAATGTCTAAGTAACCGCCACCAGCTAAACCAGCTGCCTCTACAAGTATGTCGGGCTGGCTATAGTTTACTGGACAGTAAGTCAACAGCAGTATGAGAGCAAGCTAATTAATATAGAGCACATGCCAAGCTTTAAAAGTATACTGGTTGGGGTTGTGTCCTCGCTGTAGCTGTGAGAAACAGGGGAACTATTAACCCAGGCTCAGTTCATTTTGCTAGACGTCAACTCACTGTTTTCAACAGCAAAGGGGGTGCCGGCAAACCATTTTGCTGAAATGTGATTAAGGGGAGGAGGGGCTAATTAAGGACTATGATGAAACATGAATACCATGCTAGCATGGCTGGACATGTAAATTACCATCCTTGTAGGTCACAAGGAAAGCAACAGTCACAGCAGTAGATATCAGCTGGGGGACAAAACTCATCACATCATGGCATTATTTTGGACCAACCTAGATTGGAGTTCCCTCCTAACCCTTTGAACGCGATGAGCATATAAATACGCTCAGAAATTGCTTCCACATATCGCGGCGAGCGCATATATACGCTTGCCATAATAAGTGCTAGGGGTCAGACCCTTCCTATTTAATGGCACGCATGACACTTTAGGGGAACAACCCTACGGTCTTTAGCAACCAATCTAAAGCTCCCCCTCCATCACAAGTCATTCAAAGTGTTCACTTGATGCTTAGTTGTGTAGCACAGTTAGTTTGCGGCAAAGGCGCGGCCAATAAGGCTGAGTATGGCTGCAGTCAGAGCGCTAGGCCTTAGGTACAGATCCAGCACTTAGTAACAGATCAGACCCTCAGTTACAGAAGTGACTCAGTGTAGTTGAGGGGACAGACACACGAAAATGACTACCGAGGTTAGCTTTAGATTTTCCATTTATATTCGCTCTTCTGCATTTAGTAGGGGCTTTAGCACACCAGCTAAACACTAAACAATGATAGTTTTATACTTCCTAGCTTCCAGTGTTGCCGTTCAGCAAGGAAAATAGCCTAAAACTCTACAAAACTGCAAGCACATGCAACATAGACAATAATTAAATTGGGTTCCGCGTGATGTGGAAGTTATGAATAATAAAGTGCAGCGCTCAAAGGGCTAATTAGTTGCTTTGGAATTGTTCTACAACCTACATGCAATACCAGGTGCTAAAATTTTGCATGGACAGCTGAAATAACCAGGAAACACTAAATTATGAGCGTAATGAGTCACAACTGGGGCAACTAAGTGCAGCCACCAATTATGATGTCATTAGCTGTGCACACCCACAATTTCACTTTACCTTTGGATTGACCAGGTCTAGACGACTTGCCATACTGCAGCGAGGGGCAGCGGTGTCTCATGCTATAGCAACACTGCTCAAGTGGAAGCTTATTTCAGCCTAACCCGCAAAGTGGGGGATTTAACTTTAGGACATGGATATTGGTCTGGTAGGAAGTGAATGGGCAATGCCTGCCCAGACGCACTCATGCACTAGCTTGTAGCTTTACCCAACAGTTAGCCTCCAGGCCCTACCCCCCTATAAACTCTATTAAAAACTCTAACTCTATTAGCAACTTCCTGCCCAGAGAACGAGCGAAACAAAATCCGGGGAACAGAGACTGAGTATATGCTGTGTACGAAGATCTATGCGTTGTATTTAATAAATTTATGTAAGCCTTCCAGCTGTATGTTTCGTGGGCTGACACATTCAGCGAGGAGGGTCAAACAGTGTCACAGCTCACCGCCTCCAGTACTGCTGTTATAGACTAAAGTCTAGGTGTCCTCCCAGCCTAGCCTCGTTCCCAGGCAAGCGACAAAAGCTGTGCGGAGGCCTGGGAACGAGGCTACTCCCAGCCATTAGACTGTCTTTCTTGACTTCTTCGCAGTCAAGACCAAACTCTATAATCTCGCGGGCCAGATCGTCTGGCCCGCGAGACTACAAACTCTAATACATGGTGGGATACTCAACCCCTCTGACGTCACACGATAATTGTTGGTATTTTCGTACACGTGGCCACGTGGACAAGAACGCCGCCGACTCGACGCTCGCTACAGAATATTTGAAGGGAGAAATTCTGGAGAATGTTTGAGCAGGAGCTGGGGAATGTTATTGTCCGACCGCTCTGGGAATGACCCAGGTAGGAAGTAGTTTCCTAAACCATAGGAAGGGTCTCGCATGGGAAATGCTGCAAGGTTTCTGTCATTGGATAGTCATGTTTCTATCAAATTATCTTGTTTCCCCGGCCGTACGAGCAAATAACTAAAAACAGAGAGCCGTTTTTTGTAGTTGTTTGTTCGTTCTTGCGGGAAAAGTCTGACTGGGATTCTGGGAACAACGCTAAGGTTACAGAGGTTTGCAAAAGCCGCTTGCAACAGTCTGTAGAGCAGAAACGCAAAGCCTGCCCTGCTTGATAATGATTCTTTCATCTACAGTGTAGTAGCTATTAGGGCCTATTAGCTGCGTTTAGATTAGTGGTTTGCTTGTCCTCTTTGCAAACTTTCTACAAAACTGTACCTACAGTGTGTGTAGCTATGATTGCTCTACATGATGGCAACCTCAGTATAGTTCTCAGACTTACTTGAAAATAACTACTTCCCCTCCTTGTTTCAGCCTCAGGATGTGAAGCCCACCGGCACCCTGGTGGGAGAGTCTACTGAGCTGTCGGCACAACATGCTACTGGAGGGCACCTGAGATCATGCTGAACTGGATGTGCTATGGTTAGTGTCTTGGTAGAGGGGTCACCAGGGTGGGCCTTTGGTAACCAAGGTCTCATTAGTAGCCAGTCAAGTGTGCTAGTTGTAACAGTGAGTAGTGTGACTGTGAGTTGTTGTCTGGTGGGTCGAGTTGTGTTGCAGTGAGTTGTCTGGGGAGTTGGCAGTGTTCCTCAGGCTACATGTAATTGTACATGCTAGCAGGAACACATTGTCTCACTTTACAAATGGACTGCTGTTTTGTAGTCTTAACTCTGTTTTCCATGTATAGTCAGATCTGCCCATAGGCTAGCTTCGTTCCCAGGCCCGCGCCTTTTTCGGTTGCACGAAGGAAAGTCACAGGGCCTGGTAACTAAAGTCACGTGATCAACTTACGTCATAAAACACTTCGAAAGACGGCTGCGCTTCTCTACATTTTACCGGAGACTTTCTTTCAGCGGTAAGTCTATGGTACAAATGGGCTATAAAGAAAAGCTACAAGAAGTGTAGACTCGCTACCTTCAATCGTCTGAAAATTGCACGTGTACTCGCCCACGCTCATAATTACCTTTCTACTACCTTTCTACTCTTGGCCTCGCGCACGTGACTTTAGATCCCAGGCCCTGTGACATCTTTCGTGTAACTGAAAATGGCGCGGGCCTGGGAACGAGGCTACCCATAGGCAATGTAGCTGCAAGAGATGCTGACCAATCACATTACCAAGCTTACTACGCTCCTGCTTAACAGTATTCATTGGCATAGCTGTCCGCTTGTTGCCTGCCATAGAGGTAGTTGGGGGGGGGGCTTACAGCACACTAATAAGATTGAAATGTGAATGCACTGTTCTGATGTTGGGTTGCAGGGGCTCACAGTGCTGCATTTTCCATACAAGGAACTGAGTGTGTGTTGTTGCCACATCAGCTGTCTTCTGATTAGGACACTATACTTGCTAGTACCGACATTACCTGTGATGTATCAGTGATTGTATGTAAGATATGTGGTATCATCTGCAAGCTATTGTGGTTTTCCGAGATATCAGAATATCACCCGGTGCTTGTAATTAAGCACATCAATCTGTCCCACTCATTTCAACCTTGCGCACCCTGCTATATATCTATATGTAAATGATTCCATGTAGCTAAAGGCAGCCTATGAGCCTGCTAGTACCCAGCAGACAATGTCCCATTGCTAGATTAATCATGGAGTCAGCAGCCCTTGGCTCCTTCTGTTATTTAGAGACTCCATGGCTAAACCAGGAAGTATTTTGCCTAGCTACATTTGCCATGCCCCTTGCTGTGCCGCTTTAGTGACATTGTAATTATCAATTGACTAGTTTCCTATGAGTAGCTGCTAGACCCACAAGTGTTTTGCCAGTGTTTAAGGAGCAAGCTGCAGTATTGGTTGGTGCAGGGAGAAGATGCTGCACACAATTTTTGGAGAGCCAAAGGCTCAACTTAGTCCCTCACTATCATAAAGTAGTTGTAGGGATGGTAGTATTGTGTTACTGTTCCTACCTTTTGAGGTTGCATCCCTTCCAATACTATTCCTTTGACTGGTTCGTTGGGTGACAGACGAGATGGATGGCGGTGTAGATGGTAGCATTTGCAAATTTGAAGTACTGTTGCATATAAGTCTACGTACCCCAGAGGAGGTTGGAAGCAATCACATGCGCTAGTAGTGGAATACAATTAGCTATGCTGTCTGATGATGTAAAGAAAGCGTCTCGGGCTGAGAGGAGCAAAAATAGCCTCTCCGCGAGTAAGTTTAGCAGTTTTCAAAGTAAAATAGCCAGAATCTGAGTAGTAAAGCCACTACCTTACCGTATCTTTACGAAATATTTTGCGAGCTCACTGAGAATCCACTGCATTCAGGCCCAATCTTCTGTAGTACAGCTCCATACTTGCAAGCCGAGGTTTTTGAGGGGTGTCCCCACCCGTCCCCTCAAAGTTTGTCGAGCTACGAAACGTTCTTTCGGGCAGATACCGTATACATACCTTTGCATACCTTCCGTATTCTTCTCAATGGAATGCTATTAGGTATACGTGACATTATGCATTTATTGACGTACACGTGATTGCTCATCTGAGTCTACCCTAGGGCATAGCACGTGATAAGTGGTACCAGGACTTCCCCTTCGCTTTTTCTCCATGGCTGTGAGATAAAAGCTGGGATGTGAATGACTGAGAACGAGGCTAATTGGCGTATACATTTGTATGTCAGGCGAAGTGTCTGCATCCTTGGTAGTGTTGCAAACAGAGACGTCATTCTACTGAAGGCTACTTAATAGCTTCTCCAACTATTAAATTGCTACCTGTGATCACTCTCAGAACTTCAGGTGGAGCCTGAGTGGCCAGATACTGCGGCCCAGATGCCTTTTTAAATTGTCAGCTCAATAAAATTAATGCAGACACTTCGCCTGATATACAAATGTATACGCCAATTAGCCTTGTTCTCAGTCATTCACACCCCAGCTTTTATATAGCGAAAACTGAGCCCATTACACTGTTTAATTAATTTGCTTTGTAAATTCTGTACTTTGGCTTTGTAAAATGCTGTGCAGCATTCAATATTGCTCAAATTGTACAACACATGACAATCTCACTGAATATGAGCATATGGTCGTTCCTTTGATACCCTCACTTGGTGGTACATAATGTGCATGCACACTATGGGATACGTATTAAGCTTTTTAATTAGCATAATACTTTAAGTGAAGCTCTGTAACTATGAAAGCTTAGCTCCTAAGATATTAATTTTGGTTATGCTTTCATTCAATTATACTACACATCTGGGCAGGGGCATCGGAAGCACTTTAGCATTGGTTCGGCTGAAGTGTTATTCTCCCTCCCTCCCCACCCGAAGCTTATAAATTTTTTACCAGCCGGAGTGCACGCAGCCCGCAAACAGCTGGTCCTAAGATTGCTTTACGTTTTCCGTGTTGGTTTGTCTGTTTGTGCGTCCACACTTATCACGTGTGCAATATGTTACGTCATACATTGCTATGCAACTGCAGTATATAGCAGCTTTTAGAGGTTTGTAGGCCAAGCTACAGCAACTAAAGGTGGTTGTGTGTTGCCTAGATGGCAAAAACTTGGTAGGCAGCCATAAAGATCCTGTTTTCGTGGCATGTAGCTACTAACTGGAAGTGCACAACAAAACTACTGAGTCAGCACTTTTGCTGTACTGCGTTCGATTGTTTATCAGTTTCTGCAGAATCCCTATTGTAGTATAGTTTGTAGTTCTACAGCTGCAGTTAGCTTGGGCCTGAGCTGAGTTGTGTGTATTGTACGGGAAAGATGCCTGGCTGGTTTTTAGACATGAAATGCCAGACTTGTTATTACACTTTTTAAGGGGTTCGGAATGGCTCTCATGGAGTCTTTACGCATCAGTACTGCCCACACGCTGTGCAGTGTCAGAGCCTTTAGCTCAAACTTCCAAAAGTAATCTCCAGATGTGAAACACCAGTCCCACAATCCCACGTGGTTTGTATACCATAGAGTAGTGTGGACAGTGTCACTTAGCTTATGTGCATAGAAATCGTTTCAGCCCCTCCCGTTCAATAAAGGGTGGAGCCTAGACAAGGGCTCGATTGATGAAGGATTAGCACCCTGCCGTAGTCTTAACCCTTTGAGTGCGGTACTTGATTATTCATAACTTCCGCGTCACGCGGAAGCCAATTTAATGGTGGGTTGTGTAGAACATCTCATCACACAGTTCTGGAAATGTCTCTGAAACAGCACTGCACCCTAACCTTACACTATCCAAACTTTTTCCTGGTCCTGGTTCACTAGTAGCGCCTGGTATCTCTATGGGTAGGAACTAATCAAACGATGGCTGTGTTTCTCTGCATTCTACCAGAGACCCTGTTTCAGCAATAAGTCGGTGACACAAACGGGCTATGAAGATTAGCCACGGATTTGCTACCTTCACTCGTCTGAGAATTGCAGCTGTGCTCACCCCCAGTCTATACCTTTCTACTTCCTTTCTCTTTGTCCTGTGCGTGTGACTTTACTCACCAGGCACTGTGATGAGTTTTATGTATTACTAACCAAATATGGCCTGGGCCTGGGAACGAGGCTGCGCATTCCCACTGTGCGGCTCCGCAAATACTAGACCTGCGTCCATATGAGAGTGCAAGCACTCCCAGCCCAGGCTCCACTACCTTTATTTTCATATAATGTGCTACTTACTTTCCAACATACTAAAATAGAGCTAGCAGTGGAGACTGGGAACAAAGCTAAGACTGCTGTCTTGAAGTCTAGCTGTCTGTAATAGATATAAGCTACCATATAGTGGGATTTCTTTGAGGGAGAGTAGTTTCGTAAATTTCACAGCTTTGTGACTGTACACGAAATTATTGTTCGTGAAAAATTTATCGTTAGCATTCGGCATGTATTAAGCTAGTCTCAGTGTGCTGTGATGGCACTGTACCGATATGTTCCACGCGTGTAGTCAGCATTTTCTTTGCCCAGTGGTCTACGTTTAGTGGTAGTATCTGCTTCCGCCATTTCAGCTGCCCATAAAGCGGTGAAAGCCATGCGGCCGACGCCAGCATTGGCAGTGAGACAATGAGGTAGGACAGTGCTCAGCATGGGCCGTATGACCAGTTCGAAAAAACTGCCGGAATTGGTAAAAGGGCAGCTAAGCATGACGCCTTCCCTTCTCTAAACTCAAAGATAGTAGGCATGGCCTTGCTGCAGCGGAATCGCAGAAATATTTCCACCAAGTTTTTCATTTGAATGTGCATTCTTGTGATCCACAAAATATCTCTCCCTCAAACATTATATGATAGGACTAGCTAGCTAGGTAGATGGTGTTTACAGATAGTAGACAGTGTCATTGGTGAAAACAATATGCCTGCAATTGTATCTATTGTGAGCTAGGTTAGGAAGGTCCTGTGTTCGATAATTGGAAGGGGCTTCTGGTGGCATTTTGGCTGTGGTTAGGGTAGTGAGTTGCCCCACTGTTTTGTATGTGTTTTATTGTTGTCACTATGATTGGGGTTCTGGCCACCTCACTGATATAATTGCAATGAGTGTTTGCCTGCTGGGGCCTCTAATATATATTGAATGCATGCATGAGCATGCTATTAATGTGGACAGCAACAGTTTTTGCTGACTTACTTTGCTGGATTTGTAAACTGCAAACCATGTTTTATCTTGTAAACGCATGATGACCTCGAATTTGTCAGATCTGAACAGTACTGTTGTACACAATCTCCAATGCCGTAATACCTTAAAGTAATATAGACAGTGTTACTATCACATTGAGGATCACTAAAATAGTCTGGACTACATTTGGACTATGAGCACCTATCGAGAAAAAAAAACAAGTGCTCGTAAAAAGGTGGAGCCACGTATTACAAATAAATAAATAGCAAGTATACATGCCTCTCCAATTGTAAAGTTCTAAGTTTCTCATTTCTGTGATTGTGAAGAGGTAGGGCCAGTGTTATGAAGAATAGAAAATGCTAGCATAAAGAACTGCTTTGATCAGGTACGCATACATCATGGCTGTTTTGTTTTGCTCTTTTTTGTTATGCTGCTTATGAAGGTCTTTAATCCTTTAATTCTCTTTCTTCTCTCTGGACTGACGACAAACAGATGAACAGGAGCAATTACTTAAATAACCTACTTGCATACGCATGCGGGTAACTACAGTTACAAGCTACAGTAACAACTCTACCATCAGAGGGAAAGCAGCTGCAAGTGGAATTACGCCAGGCTCAAGTATATAGTATTCATGCACCTTAATTGTAGCGTCCACCCACAAAGTGTTTTGAACAAGAGCTGCATTTTTAAGGAAGGTCCTATAGTCTCGGGTCCACTCCTTCCTGCCCTAGCTTTAATTTGTCTTGCAGCCCAGGGGGGAAGGCCTGGGAATGAGGTCGCCAGTACGTTGCAAGAGTAGATCAAAGGAATAGCCTTATTTCCTGAGCTCCTTTGATAGCCTACCACATGTTGTGATAAAAATGCTGGAGAGTGTATCCAGAGTGCTCTGCTGTATTTTCATGCAAAGAACCGAGTGTGTGCGTGTTGCCACATTGCTCTTAATCAGCTACCTTCGAATGCTCATAGCTTTTTACTGACTACAAGCCTCTCTTGGGAGCAGTACTACAAATCCACCAACACTGGCTAATTTTGACCATCCCGTGACTCTGATAGCTAATGGTCAGTGTTGTGGTAGCATACACTACGTGAATGCAGGGCATTGTGGTGCAAGTGTGAGAAAGCTACAGTATTAGCACGTGTGATTGCATGGACTACCGTAGTGACTGGTTAATAAGCGCATGCGCCTATCGTAGTCAGCGGTAAGAAACTGTGCGCTTATTAGCCGATATGCGCTTATTAACGATAATTACGTAAGCGCTTGCTAGCGGTAATCGCGGTTCCCGGTATGAGTTATCGGTATTAGTATCGCCGTGTGGATATTGGCAAAGGCGAGCTCAAGTCTGACAGATGAAGATGGTGTGTACCTACACGAGAGTGTTGTGCGCGGCCACCATATCTATAAGAGAGTGTGGTCCCCTATTATTGGCAAGGTACTTTTACGCGAGGAGGAGAGTGAACGTAATCGGTTTGCTGTGTGCCTTTTGAAGCCTAGAGCGGTAAAAGTAGGCACGTCTCTCGAGAACTGTAGCGTAAGATTTGACACTTTTTAAGGCACGGTTGGGTTACAGGTGCTTCTGCCCGTGCCATCTCAATCTCGATCTCAAGCTCACTCACAAAAACAGTACTGACTTTGACCTTTCGGCGATTTTAGCACGTGTAACAAGCGCATGCGCCACATGTATTAAGATAAGATTCTTGGAAGATTCAACAAAAATCCTGGCAGGATTAACTAAGATTCATGGGAGATGCATGCCAAGACCCTTTGTAGTTTCTGGGAGGATTTAGCAAGATTCATGGCTTGCCAAGATTCTTTGGGGTTTCCCAAGATTCTGTGTGGTTTCTGGGATGATCTGGCAGGATTCTTCCAAGGAACTTTCATGATTCTTGAGAATCCCTGCCAAGAATCCTGATAAGATCTTCTCAAGATGTGTTCCAAAACCTTGCAAGAATCTGAAAGATTCTATGCAAGAATCACATGAGATTCTTGCAAGGTTATCTTCAAGATTTTGGTAGGATCTTGTAAAATATTTTCAGTAGGGCAATTAACTAATACGTAGGAAGTATGCGCTTGTTATAAAACATGTGCCAAATAGCTGTGTGCGCTTATTAACCGGTCACTACAGTAGTTGAATTTTGTAGAAACTGAGAATTGAATGTGAACAAGATAGGAAAGTACTAGCTAAGATTCGGCCAGCCCATTTAACAAGACCACAAGACATGGCGAACAATTTTCTCCGTAATTGAAGGCTGAAAATTTTAGGGGCAAGCGTGTGTGTAAGCCCCCTGTTGATGCGAATTGAGATTGCTGTGTGTGTGTGTTCGACGTTCTCTATCGGAAATTGACAGAGTTCACTGATGCATAACTCCAGAGCATAATAATCACGATTACCTAATAATACCGTTTGCACAACCATCCATACTCTTCTTTCCATTGATAAAGGACAGAAACAGCTACATAGGTTATAAGAAAAACACTTAAAGAACATGTAAGGATGGAATCCATAAAAAACAACCAATCATGGTACCGAAATTCTTTTACAGATTACTACATCTTTGGACATTTTTCAACCCCCCACACACCACATGCCGTCCACTACTAGCCTTGATTTCCCCTCACAAGTTGGAGAAATACGTTCTGAAGCTTACATTGCCATGCCAACCTGTTTCCAACCTCAGGCTCTGTGAGAAGCTCAGCAACACCGGAGTGAGTGAGATCAAAGACTTCGAGCGTCGGCCGAGATCATGACCGGCTACGTCACAACATGCTACTGGAGGGCACCTGAGATCATGCTGAACTGGATGTGCTGTGGTTAGTGTCTTGGTAGAGGGGGTCACCAGGGTGGGCCTTTGTTAGATCTCATTAGTGGCCAGTCAAACATGCTAGTTGTGAGTAGTGTAACAGTGAGTGTCTAGGGAGTTGGCAGCATTCCTTAGGCTACATGTAATTGTACATGCTAGCAGGAATACACTGTCTCACTTTACAAATGGACTGCTGTCTTGTAGTCTTAACTCTGGTTTACATGTACTAGTAGTTGTGCTCGCTTTGCTCGCGCAACTACTTGGGCTTGTTGAACTCGCTCGCTCTATACAGATAGAAATGAAAAGAAGTGTCACCTCTAGTGACTTGTATGGAACATTTTGCATAATTATTGCAAGGCCCGCAATAGTGCTACTGACTGAACCACGTACATGTAGAGGCAGCTCCACGTTCAATCTTCAACTTTGCGTTAAAAATCTCCACTATAGCTAGTGTAGCTGACTGATTCCTGCCTGAGCCATGTGGAGGTAGTAACTCAAAGGACAAACTGCAAACAACTGCAGAAGGAGAGACTGCAAACAACTGCAAAGCATAACAGGAAAGCTAAGACCGAAGCCTAGCCGTAAGTGCACTGTACTAGCTCGACCCTTAGTGGATACACTTTCACAGTCATCACCACTTTTGTTGCTGAGTGTTGGGTTAGGTGGGTAGCTACTAACAGTCCTTGAAACAGGCTTGCTATTTTAGGCTTTTGCTAGCTGCAGCTCTGGGCGGTAGGACAAGCTTCATGTGCACATGTAGGTAACAGCAGGCTCAATGAATGGATATACCGGTAGGCATGGTACATGTATGCCATGTTCAGAATGTATGCCCAAACCGTGCCTTACCTTCAGAAACAGACTCAGGCTGCTCCCAGAGACTTATCTTCAGCCCTGAGCTATATATCACTTTTGATATCACTGGAAGCAAATGCTTGACAGTCAAGAGTCACAGGCGGCCTTGTCAGGGTTACTGAACACTGTAGGTCATTTTACTACATGGCCATGACCTTCTGTGTCAAGCCATCCACAAGCTGACAGACTGTAGCACGTGCTTGTGCATAATAGTAATGGAGCTACCGAAGAAAGTATAAATCTTTCGCATGGGAGCTTCTTGCTCCTACTCTCTTCCACTTTTCATGCGCTCCTGCAGCAGCCCATATTCAACTGGCGGTACTAGTGTTACAGTCGTTTGCTAGTGCTATTTGTGTCCCTGCTAGATAGGCTGAAGGAGCAAACTGCTTCTGATATTGCCTAAAAGACAATGAACCTGCCTCACATCGACTAGCAATGTAGTGTAAAGAGGAGTCATGTTGTTGAGGTCTCAGGTGTAGTCTGGAACGTTGCTGAGTAGCATTATAGCCACATCCCCTAGTCAGGTCTCAAGCAGCTTTCCACCTCGTGTCATTCTTCCACCTACTGCACAATGGGCTAGCCTCGTTCCCAGGCTACAATGGGCTCCATTTGCCATGACACTATGTATTGCTGTGCAGCTGTAGTGACATTGTAAGGATCAATTTGTGAATTACTAATCATAGGAAGTGTCCTATGAGTTCATTAGTAGCTGCTAGACCCACAAGTGTTTTCTCAGTGACTGGGTTTATAAGGAGCAAGCTGCAGCAGAGATTTGGGATGGCTGATGCACCAAAGTGCATGAAGTAATGCACACAATTTTTGGAGAGCCAAAAGGCTCAACTCAGTCCCTTAGAAAGTAAACTCATTATCATGAAGTAGATGTAGGGATGGCGTTTGTAAAGCATTGTGGTGCTGTTTTGTTTCTTTGGAGATTCCATCCCTGCATGTTGTTTTTTTTTTCAAATGGCTTATTCATTGGGTGAGAGAAGAGGTAGATGGCTATGTAGATGTAGGATGTGATGGTAGAATTTGCTCATGGGAGGAACTTGAAGCCGATGTAATCAGGTAATGTCACTGCAAGCTGTTACCGGGCACAATCATCTACTCACTACCCATGAACTGTCTATGAAATGTGTATATAATGTAATTGTAAGTGACAAAGTATCGGCACTTTCCTATTATCGGCGCCACACTGACTGATTATGGGAAATAGGCATGTGTGCACACAAGAAGTCTGCCTTGGAGTTCTTGGGAAACAAGCCTGCATGATTCTAAATGCTAGGACAGAAAACACTACAAGGACCCAAGGACTTGTAAACCCATTTGCTGAGGTGTATGCTCTGTCTACAATGCCTTGGAACATGATCAGGCTATTCACAAATTTTATGTAGCAATGTTATTCATTGTATAATTATTATCTCGTGAACTGCTCGGGAGAGGCAAGCAAATGGAGCTAATATTAGCTCACTGTGACGGTTATCATCCACACACTGGGGAGTGGCACTTTCGGATCGTGTGCCAATGTTGTCAAACAGTATTGGCATATAGCCTCATTTCCACACCCTATCTTGTATATCTCGCAGCGGTGGGGAAAAAGCGAGGGGGAAGGCCTGGTACCACTTATCACATGCTGTGATGTAGGGTAGACTTATATGCCCATGCAACAGTACTTACATGCCCACTTAATAATTCAAAATTGGCATTTGTTAAGCACAGAACAACAGAAATGGCACCACCGAGGCCTGTTGACTGAGGAAGATGATCCTTCGGGCAGCGATAAGCCCACACTCATGGCAGCTAGATAAAAGGTAGGAGCATCTCTCACTGTCATGGCCTCTCACCTGCCATCAGGCCTTCTAGAACGGTCCCTTTCAGCCGTGAACAGTTGGAACTTACACAAATCGCTACCCAAAGGATTGTTTATCTCAGTCAACAGCCCTCAGTTTCAATTTGCAGTCATTCTGTGCTCAACGGATGCCGTTTTTCATTTACCACATAGCGCTTAAATTTGGTGGGTCTAAAAATAGCGAATAGCTAAATAATTTGCAAATTCATTAAACACGTACTACTGAATTTATGGGTGGGGTGTAACCGGGTGTACTGCACACAGACAGTAGCGTAGTAGTGAGTGGTGGCTAGCACTCCATGCTCCGCTGCTTGATGTCCAATTTCGGCCTTCTTCTCTATGCTCATTTTCAAGTATGCTCCCTGACCTTCGCGCTGGCAGATAGCAGTGATTTGCCTGTTTGCTGCAGAAATCGCGGACGAGGGCACTTGAAGTACCGAAACAGAAACATCTGTGTAAAGTCGAAAGCGTCAAAATTAAAAATAATTTTGCGGATTCACGAAATTTGTGAAATTAAAGACCTGTGAAATTTAAGCGCTATGCAGTAGTGCATGGGCATGTAAGTACCATTGTGTGGCCATAGTGGACCGAAGTGCGTATGTGTGGAATGGTGACCGTACAGATTGCTAAGAGAGATCTGAGCCCAAATACTGACCTCACTCTGCTTCACATCACTCAGTAGTAATTGGTTCTCTCCATTGCTGTAATTAGTTGTTCCCACATGACCTGTTCATTGCATATTTCCTCTCCCCCACCCTCACAAAAAAAGCAAATAAATGTTTTCAGCAGATACATGCCCCATGCTCCTGGACTCTGCTTGGCAGCGTGAAAGACAAGTATATCGTGTTCATGTACTGCCGCAGGGCGTGACTGATCACCGCAGTAAAGGTACAGACACTTCTCTATGTATACTCCACTATGAACACATGTCAAGTGACCGCGTGTGCCTGGCCTCTGCCTTATTGGAGTTCTTCACCGTATTAAAATGGTAGACCTTACCGATATTGAATAAGATAGAGCTGGCTAGAACCCTTAGGTCACTGTCAGGACACACACACACCTCGATTTTTTTATTTCTTTGGTTACATCCTGTTTTAAAATTGTTAGAGCCTCTAAATCGAAAATTTTTTAAGGACAGCTGTACAACAACAGCAGATTGCTCAACCCCACTGGTGTATATGGGTGCAGGGTAAAGAATGAAATAAGAAGAGGGAGAGTCTTGCACAAATTTAGCTTTAAACTGCAGCCTTCACTGTTGAATATTCAGTTAGCTGACTACTTTCTAAGTCCCATCTACCTTCACAGACATTGGGGCTCAGGGTAGAGAGAACACTTATTAGATCTTGTGCGTACATGTAGATCACATTGGCTAGATTGCTACCCAGAATTGGTTTGTAGTATGGAAAGAAGACAAATAATATGTGTGGACTCTAGCCACCCCCCCCCCCCCTCCATGGCAAGTTCATGCTTACCCCCCCCCCGCTGTATAACTACCCGACATTCCTCAATTCATACCAAAGTCCTTTTGTCCAAATTTTTCCCCATGGCTACAGTATGAGGTGAAAGGCCTCGGTGTGAGGTTTACTTTAATGCTGTTCATTGAGAATTCCATGGCAAGTTCATGCTTACATGCATGTGTGAGTCTCTAAACTTTATGTCCGAGACGTTTTATTAACATCATCAGAAAGCATAGCTAATTGGATTCCACTATTAGTGTACATGACCGCTTCCAACCTCCTCTGGAGGCATTAACTCGTGTAAGATCATGCTTACATGTGAATCTCAAAACTTTATGCTGACCAAAACCGGAACTAGTAGTATTTGCACCAGAGCTGCAGTCTCCACTGTACAATGTAGGGCCATAATATGGCTGCAGAGCAGTTAATGGTATTTATGCACTGTAATGGATAATATTGAGAGTTTTAGCAACCCACAAGTATTTTGAGCAAGTGCTGCATATATAAGGAGGAAACCTGACTCCTTGTTCTGTCCAAGGTGTCTCCTTTTTGAAATCAGCAATCTTACAATTTTTGGGGGCCTGTGATGGGCCTATATGTGGCACCTAACCTGTTTATGTAGTCTCCAGTGGCTACACTGCGTGTAGTGGCGCTGTTGGAATTTTCCTTACAGATGTTAGCATGCTTGTGGTGTGTGTGTGCTGTTGGCAGGTTGTAGGGATGGTAGTGGTAATCCATGAAAGTTATATTTGTACCATGGGTTTCAAGGTGTATGGGATTTGTACCCGAGGGCAGTTGTATGTCTTCCCGAGGGCGAAGCCCGAGGGAAGACATACAACTGCACGAGGGTACAAATCCCATACACCTTAGAAACCCATGGTACAGATGACTTGTGCCATAGTAGCTTTTATAGTGCCCGCTAATTGTTTCACAGTTTTGAGAAGAAGCCACAGTTGCCCAGCAACCCTCATGTACCCTAGGGTACATAGATGTACCCTGGCTTGAAAGGCACCGCCTAGTACATGGGGTTTGTACACTATGGCGGTGCCTTTCAAGTGACTGACAACTATGGTACAAGTTCTGTTGTGTCATTACCCTGTACCGTGTATACGTGAGTGGGGTTAAGTAATCAGTTTTGTCCATCTGTCGTCATCATCTGTCACAAAAAAAAACAACTTTCGAACGGGAGATTGAGATGCTATAATAATTACAAAGCAGGATGTAATAATTGAAATCCAACGAGTGTGTCCCTGACAATAACCAAAACGATTCTTGTCTCCGTATGTCCAACTTTTTCTTATTCAACATCGGTAAGGTCCGCCATTTTAGTATGAACAAGATTTTGAATATGACAGAGGCCAGCGTATGCAGACTCTTGACACGTGTCCATACTAGAGTATACGTAGAGAAGCACCCATGTCATTGCTATATCAGTCACGCTTACCACTCATATACGGCGTTACATGAGCACGGTATACGGGTCCACATGCTGTTTTCAGTCTGCAGAGTTCAGGAGCGTGGGATATGTTTCTGCTAGAGACTTCTAGTTCTTACCTTATTTTTAGGGATCTCATCCTGACTTGCTCTTCATTGATCTTTTCTGTGTAATGTGGTGCTGATGCTAACTTGTTTTGGTAGTTTTTCAAGACCGTACATACACTAGCTCAGATTCAACTACCACGCCACAACACTACTTACCTCATACTAAGAGGTGGTCGACAATGAAATCTTGATTAATGTCTCGCTCTCACATAGGCTGTGTGAGTGTTAGAGGTCTCCATCTATTAACTTATAAGCTAAATGTTTTGGCCGAACCCTGTGGCAACTGGGGCAAGCATTGCGCGAGACCTAGGCCGGCAGTATCGTGAGACACGTACAGAGCTGCAGCCCAGGATACTGTAGGCTAGGCCAGTGAGGGCTCAGGGAACCATGGATGCAGGCTCAAGGAGTCTTGTGAATAGGTTGAGAGGCTGGAGGCTCAAGGAGCCTTGTGAATAGGTTTGGGTTGACTTAGTCCATAGTCGTTCAATCACTGCAACTGACATGTTTGAGATTGCGCAATCGTGCAATTGGTGCCTTGCGCATGTGTAATGGCTAATAACTGTCTGCTCACGCTAAAATAGTTCATAGTTTGTAATGGCCTAGAAACCATACTAGTGGCATCTCACTTGATGATCTGTTAATTAATTAATACAGCAATCTCTGCAGTGTGTTTTGTGGCTATCACAGTCTGGGTGTGCATATGGTTTTCAGGATGGCTGGAAAGAATTTGGACATTCAGGAAGTGCATAGTAACATTCTTAATTGGTTGGCGTACATCTGACTAGTATCAGAAGGTCCTGGGTTCAATCCCCACCTGGGTCCTGATTTTTCGGGATTTCGTTACTCTCTCAGAAAGCTTATCATCTCACAGAGGTTTGCAGTGTACATATCAAAACACATAATTTATTAATGAAAATAGTCGAAATTTGTTTAAAGTGTGATAGTATGTACCATCAGCCAGAGAAGAAAACAAGAACACTGTGTGTTCAGAACCCTCGGTGCTGTACTTGAGAGTTAATGAACATTACCTACGCGGTGGATTTGATGAAGCTTGGTTTGAATCTTTTTGAATCGTGTTCTGTTGCACTTTAATTAAGTGTTGTGAGTTATTGATACTTTGGTTGTTTTAGTTTCATTGCCCCTTTTAGCTACTTTAGACTCTATGTCATCTTTTCTACGTTTGGCTTTCTCTTCAGAAGTTTCAATTGCCCTCTTACGCTTAGCTTTCTCTTCACCAGTTTCATTGTACCTCTTAGCTACTATTTGCTCTTTAACATGCTTCCTGCAGTTTAATGCATGAATTTCTGCTTCTAAGGCTCTCAAGTCTGCTCGTTTTTCAAGCTTCCTACTCTTGCTAATTTGAGTTGTTCGTCTCAGTACAAACACATGTCCACAATCACAACATACTTTTCTAATGTGAATAGCAGCAAGACACTTTGGGCGAACTTTTGCGGCATTATACCATGTAAAATACAATGACCAAAGTATCAATAGCTCACGGCACTTCAAGTGCAAGACAATCACAGAACATGATTCAAAGAGATTCAAACCGAAATCCACCGCGTGGGGAATGTGTAGATATCTAAATAACGCACAATATGGCATGGCCTTAATTACTTGCAGTAACGCATTATTAAATGGCCGGCCGCTCGTAGCAGCAAGAACGCAAGTGTTGCTGTATCTCAGCAACTGCAGCTTGTTGTACAAAATCGCACATCTATCCTCGAGACAATATCGATTGCCTAAATTCAGCACCTTCAGCTGGACAACTGGACAACTGGACGTGTTCTTCACATTTCGGTGGGACAAAGTCAGTTGAAACAGACACGCAAAACGACTACCGTAATTACCGCTCGCACGCGCTCACGCGCCGAGGGTTGACTAGTACACTTGACTGAACAATGATGCACTCCAGGCTTATCGGCAGATATAACTGTATTCATGCAACTTAATTGCTAACTATTGACAACCCCACAAGTGTTTTGAGCAATGCTGCCTGTATAAGATGGGAGTTGCATGTAACAATGTTCTTTTTTTGTGTGGGATATACAATTTTTGGAAGGCCTAATTAAAGGGCCTACAACTGTTAATGAGATTGAAAGGTGACTGCACTGTTGCAGTGTGGAGCACACAGTGCTGTATTTTTAGTTGCCTGCATTTTTCGCTCTTTAATGTCTAAAGTACCTGCTAGAAGTGGATAACAGAATCCAATAGCACATGTGCAATGTAAAAATATTTGGAAATTCACATTAGATTGACCAGAGTTGCCGCCTTCATACGGGATAGATGCAAGGGTATTTATACATCTTAATTAGGAGGCTTTCTAACGCCCACAAGTTTTTTGAGCAGTACTACCTTTATAGATTCTCTCCATTGCAAAGATTCTGTAATTAAATGCTCCCAAATGATCTGGCCACCCCCCCCCCCCCTTTTCCGCCTTAGGACCTAAAGCCAGGAGTGAGTGAGAACTGAGACCTGGAGTGACTCATCATTGATTAGAGGGGAACATTTTAAGGTACATGTACCTTGCTCGTCCATTTTTTAAACTAGCTCTCAGAATAAAGATGCTGATTTAGGTGATTTTTCAAGTTTGGTATCTTGCAGAAGTCATAAGACCTTTGGGCTATCACTATAATCAAAAATAGAGACCAAAGTTTATGTTGGTCGGCCAGCACAACTACCATGTAATGAGGTGTGCTGCCAAGCACCTCACTGTTGCAGTAGCACGCTTGACGTAGAGGAAGGATCTGCTTAATATAGCCTTGACAAGTAATATAACTTTATTCATGCACCTTAATTACTAATTACTGACAAACCCACAAGTGGTTTAAGCAATGCTGCCTTTATAAGGAGGAGCTGCACACAGTTGTGTGCTCATGTTCAATCTTTTGGTTACTACAATTTTTGGGAGGCCTAATTAAAGGGCTTATAGGTCACTGCAATATGAATGTACTGGTCCAGTGTAGGTCACAGGAGCACACTGCCATATCATGTATAGCTTTGTACTTGCTCGAAAGCCTCCACTGTGCTTCAAGGTGTGTATATTACTACATCAGCTGTTTTAAATGCTCATAGCTTTACAAACAACAAACAGCCTTGGAGTGCAGCAAGCCACCCTTGCTTGGTAAAAGCACCATGTTTTATATCATTGTGCTAAAGACAGATCAAATCCCCTAATACCATTGTCTCTAATTGTGATGTTATCTAACCTTGGCGGTGTTACTAGGTGAATGCGGGGCATTGTGGGGAGAGCATGAGCAAGCCTTATTGGAGTTAGCAAGTGAGACTGCACGAGCTAGCTACGTTTTGTAGAGACTGAGAGAGTTTGGTTACTATATATACTCAGTTTGGTACTCAAAGTACACCCTCTTGGTAGAAATTAACCAGTGGTGTCAGTACCCGTGATGTATCAGTGACTATATTGATCATCTGCAGGCTATTGTGATTTGCTGAGATATCGAAACATGCCCTAGCACTAGCAGTATAAGTACATCAGTCCTGTCCGAGCCTGGGACTCCTGATTTGGAGGAGTTCTACTCTATAGCTCTGCTGACTGCAGCTGTCCTGAATCAGATATTATAGTATGCCAGGAGAGGTCTGAGGTGTCAGTGGCACCTCCTCCTCCTCCTCCCTGAGGACCCAGCAACAGCCTGCTGGAGCAACACATACCCCACCCATCACACAGTGTGTACTGGTTGTCTGGCTGTTGGGACCTTGCTTTACTTTTCTCGGGGGGGGGGGGGGGGGGGCATTGTTTCTTCATTTTAGAGTGCTAGGTGCCCGTACATAGAGCCTTTTGGCTGAGGTGTGTTCCACCCCAACCTGGCTACTCTTCATGCAGTGGAAATGATCAATGTCAGCTCTGACATTACACCTTTAAGCTGAGTCACTATACTATCCTATCCTTGGTAAATTATTGTAAACTGCATGGGGAAGGCCCATCAAATGGTAGTAAGAGCTCACTATGACAATACCACCCACAAAATGGGGATCTTCCTGAATTCACGCTTTCAGATTGTGTAGCAATATAGACAAATGACAGTTTGGTAGTTTACGTTAATATTGGTAGCCAAATTCTTGTCATACTCTACTGTATAGCACTTAAATTTGGTGGGTCTAAAAATTCGCAAATAGCCGTTTTTGAACATTTCGTTAAAATAATTTCACGAGTTCGTTCGCCACACCCACGTACTAATGAATTTATAGGCTGAGTTACTGTGCACACAGATTTAAAGGAAGCTTAAGTAGTGAATGGTGGCTAGCACTCCACGCTTCGCCGCTCGTTTTCCAAGTTTAGCCTTCTTCGCGCTCGTTTTCAGGTATGCTCTCCTGACCTTCGCGCAGGCAGACGGCTGAAGTACAGCGACTTCGCTGTTTGCCGCAGAAATCGCGGACGAGGGCACTTGTTTGGAGAGCGCTCTGGCAACTTGGACCCCGGATACTACTGCCCATCCACTCTCTTGAAATACCAAAAACATAGGCAGTACATGTATAATTATGTCTATGCACATGCACTCTACTATCTATCTATGCATACTAGCGGAAGTATAAAAAATTTTGTTGAAATAATTTTTGCGAATCGCTCCAAATTCACAAAATTCGTGAAATTAAAGACCCACTAAATTTACGCTCTATACGGTATTATGTCGGGCTAGGTGTGTACTAACTAACCTATCTTCTTAAGATATTGGGCCAGCATACACTTTCTACAACTGGTGCCCTGAGAGTGAGCTGTAACCATAGTAATTGCATTCTGGGTGAATTAATGTATGTATTAGTATTAAACCCACAAGTGCCTTGCCCACAGTAAGCAAGGCACTTGTGGGTTTGATACCAGCTAACTGGTTTCATAAGTCAATCTACTTTCTGGAGTTTAGGAGAGGACACTAAGTAATAGTTAGTGCACCCCGACGAGGGCTCTAACCAACATTATTGACCGAGGAAAGTAATTTTCCCCGAGGGGGGTCGAGGGCTTTGCCCGAGACCTTCCGAGGAAAAATTACTTTCCGAGGTCAATAATGGAGGTTGAGCCCGAGTATTTGGGTGCACTAACTGACTTAGATTATAGTTCGCTCCTGTATTTTGTAAAAAATTAGCAATACAACACTACAACAAGCAATGCATGTACACAGGAATAAATAATAATACTGCTACAGTGTTCGTTAGGAGCCTTGCATGGGCTGGCTACGTAAGGCTACAGTGTTCGAAGGTAGTCTTGAGGGCTAGTTCGGCGATAGCTGTACATGTCTTGCAAGATGCGTGTTCAGAGAGTGAGCCACTTGAGTGAAGGCGCTGATTGAAGAAGAGTCTCTGGGTTTTGTAGCGCTCTTGGAACGTCCCTGGAGACGCTGCAAACACTGTGGGCCGAACGCGTTGGCCTTGACTGGCACATGGCAACAGCTTCAGCGATGTTAATTCACTCTTCAGCACAACGCAAACACTGTTTAGTCAATTCGAGCTCTTCTGTGCCGTCCACTACCTCCACTCGCATTAGCGTACTCCTCTCCATGCTGAATATTGAAGCGACTGTGAGCATGACAACGGCTGAACGATTTTATACGCGTTGCTACGCCACCGAGGTTGCTAGGCACGCGTTCGTGCACGTGCACGCGCGTGCTTTAACCTACATTATTGACCTCATTTCTAGCGATTTGATTGGCTAGTACGCTACTACTATAATCTAATAAGGTCTCAAAGGATGCTAAATCTCGTAGATCACATTGGCTAGATTACTACCCGATGTGGTTTGAAGTAGACCGATATAAGTGGCCAAAACGCTCGTGGCCGTGTTGTGGTGTGAGACTTGTATGAAGCACGAGAGTTGTATTGTGGGAATGAGGAACTTCTCCGGGGCATGGACAACTGGCTCCAGCAACCAGAAAACGAGTAACATCATTGACCATGCTACCTAGCCTCGTTCCCAGGCTCTACTGCCCAACTTGCTGATCACAAGCTACTCACCTAACGCTCGTAGTCTTCTATCTTATAGTCTAACTTTCATGCCATGAGTGATTTACATAACACTGGTAAATTTGAAATTGCTCTGTAATTTAAATGTCAGACCATGTCCGACCATAACCTGGGTTGATCTGACATCATGTCAGATCAGTTTTCAAAATTCAAAATTATAATGCACACTGAATGCTAGTAGTGGGTCACTCATTGCTGTACTAAAATGGTGGATGAGAGAGGGGGGCAGTAGGTAACCCAGAGGAGAGGGAGGCGTGGCACCCAATGGGAGAGGGACTGTGGGGGTGGGTTATGTAGAACATCTCATCACACAGTTCTGGAAATGTCTCTGAAACAGCACTGCACCCTAACCTTACACTATCCAAACTTTTTCCAGGTCCTGGTTCACTAGTAGCCCCTGGTATCTCTATGGGTAGGAACTAATCAAACAATGGCTGTGTTTCTCTACATTCTACCAGAGACCCTGTTTCAGCAATAAGTCTGTGACACAAACGGGCTATGAAGATTAGCCACTGATTTGCTACCTTCACTCGTCTGAGAATTGCAGCTGTGCTCACCCCCAGTCTATACCTTTCTACTTCCTTTCTCTTTGTCCTGTGCGTGTGACTTTACTCACCAGGCACTGTGATGAGTTTTATGTATTACTAACCAAATATGGCCTGGGCCTGGGAACGAGGCTGCGCATTCCCACTGTGCGGCTCCGCAAATACTAGACCTACATGCGTCCATATGAGAGTGCAAGCACTCCCAGCCCAGGCTCCACTACCTTTATTTTCATATAATGTGCTACTTACTTTCCAACATACTAAAATAGAGCTAGCAGTGGAGACTGGGAACAAAGCTAAGACTGCTGTCTTGAAGTCTAGCTGTCTGTAATAGATATAAGCTACCATATAGTGGGATTTCTTTGAGGGAGAATAGTTTCGTAAATTTCACAGCTTTGTGACTGTACACGAAAATATTGTTTGTGAAAATTTAAAATCATCAGCATTCGGCATGTACTAAGCTAGTCTCAGTGTGCTGTGATGGCACTGTACCGATATGTTCCACGCGTGTAGTCAGCATTATCTTTGCCCAATAGTCTACTTTTAGTGGTAGTATCTGCTTCCGCCATTTCAGCTGCCCATAAAGCGGTGAAAGCCATGCGGCCGACGCCAGCATTGGCAGTGGAGACAATGAGGTAGGACAGTGCTCAGCATGGGCCGTATGACCAGTTCGAAAAAACTGCCGGAATTGGTAAAAGGGCAGCTAAGCATGACGCCTTCCCTTCTCTAAACTCAAAGATAGTAGGCATGGCCTTGCTGCAGCGGAATCGCAAAGATATTTCCACCAAGTTTTTCATTTGAATGTGCATTCTTGTGATCCACAAAATATCTCTCCCTCAAACATTATATGATAGGACTAGCTAGCTAGGTAGATGGTGTTTACAGATAGTAGACAGTGTCATTGGTGAAAACAATATGCCTGCAATTGTATCTATTGTGAGCTAGGTTAGGAAGGTCCTGTGTTCGATAATTGGAAGGGGCTTCTGGTGGCATTTTGGCTGTGGTTAGGGTAGTGAGTTGCCCCACTGTTTTGTATGTGTTTTATTGTTGTCACTATGATTGGGGTTCTGGCCACCTCACTGATATGATTGCAATGAGTGTGTGCCTGCTCGAGGCTCTAATGTATATTGATAGCATGCATGAGCATGCTATCAATGTGGACACCAACAGTTTTTGCTGACTTCCTTTGCTGGATTAGTAAACTGCAAACCATGTTTTATCTTGTAAACGCATGATGACTTCGAATTTGTCAGATCTGAACAGTACTGTTGTACACAATCTCCAATGCCGTAATACCTTCAAGTAATATAGACAGTAAGTGCTTACCCTGTGTGTTACTATCACATTAAGGATCACTAAAATAGTCTGGACTACATATGGACTATGAGCACCTATCGAGAAAAAAAACAAGTGCTCGTAAAAAGGTGGAGCCACGTATTACGAATATATAAATAGCAAGTATACATGCCTCTCCAATTGTAAAGTTCTAAATTTCTCATTTCTGTGATCGTGAAGCGGTGGGCCAGTGTTATGAAGAATAGAAAAAGCTAGCATAAAGAACTGCTTTGATCAGGTACACGTACATTATGGCTGTTTTGTTTTGCTCTTTTTTGTTATTGCGAAGGTCTTAAATCCTTTAATTCTCTTTCTTCTCTCTGGACTGACGACAAACAGATCAATTACTTAAATAACCTACTCGCATACGCATGCGGGTAACTACAGTTACAAGCTACATTAACAACTCTACCATCAGAGGGAAAGCAGCTGCAAGTGGAACTAGAAGTCTCTAGCAGAGACACACCCCGCGGCGCATAATTCACAACTTGGAGCTGGCAGGACTGCAGACTGGGCTGATTGAGTAGTTGGCAGAGTGTACATGTATATCACTGGCTGTGCATCCGCACGCAGAGTGTACAGCGCTCATGTACGCGTATATATCTGTATATCCTATGGGAAGTGGTGGGCGTGACTGATTGCCAGTATGAACACGTGACCAGAGTCAGTGTATGCCCGGCCTCTATCGTATTCTAGTTGTGACCGTATTAAAATGGCAGAATGCACCGTTGTTAAATAAGAAAGAGCTGTAGATACAGCGAATGGAACCGCTTTGGCGAGTATCAGGTACACACCCGGACATTTTTTTTTAAATTTCAATGTTACTGTCGTGTTTAGCAATCGTTTAACCCTGTAAATCGCGAGATAGCCCGATTTTTGAGTGGACAGACACCTGACAGACGGACGGACGGACGGACGGACGGACGGACAGACAGAACCAATTGCTTAACCCCGCCGCCGCCTACGCGCCGCGGGGTAATTACGCCAGGCTCAAGTATATAGTATCCACCCACATAGTGTTTTGAACAAGAGCTGCATATTTAATTAAGGAAGGTCCTATAGTCTCGGGTCCACTCCTTCCTGCCCTAGCTTTAATTTGTCTTGCAGCCCAGGGGGGAAGGCCTGGGAATGAGGTCGCCAGTACATTGCATGGGTAGATCAAAGGAATAGCCTTATTTCCTGAACTCCTTTGATAGCCTACCACATGTTGTGATAAAAATGCTGGAGAGTGTATCCAGAGTGCTCTGCTGTATTTTCATGCAAGGAACCGAGTGTGTGTATGTGTTGCCACATTGCTCTTAATCATCTACCTTCGAATGCTCATAGCTTTTTACTGACTACAAGCCTCTCTTGGGAGCAGTACTACAAATCCACCAACACTATGGCTAATTTTGACCATCCCGTGACTCTGATAGCTAAGGGTCAGTGTTGTCTAACCTTTTGGTAGCATACACTACGTGAATGCAGGGCATTGTGGTGCGAGTGTGAGAAAGCTACAGTATTATTAGCACAGGTGATTGTATGGACTAGTTGAGTTTTGTAGAAACTGAGAATTGAATGTGAACAAGATAGGAAAGTACTAGCTAAGATCCGGCCAGCCCATTTAACAAGACCACAGGACATGGCGAACAATTTTCTCTGTAATTGAAGGCTGAACATTTTAGGGCCAAGCGTGTGTGTGAGACTCCTGTTGTGATGTGAATTGAGGTTGCTGTGTGTGTGTTCGACGTTCTCTATCGGAAATTGACAGAGTTCATTGATGCATAACTCTGGAGCGTAATAATCACGATTACCTAATAATACTGTTTGCACAACCATCCATACTCTTCTTTCCATTGATAAAGGACAGAAACAGCTACATAGGTTTTAAAAGAAAAACACTTAAAGAACATGTAGGGATGGAATCCATAAAAAACAACCAATCATGGTACCGAAATTCTTTTACAGATTACTACATCTTTGGACATTTTTCAACCCCCCACACACCACATGCCGTCCACTACTAGCCTTGATTTCCCTCACAAGTTGGAGAAATACGTTCTGAAGCTTACATTGCCCTGCCAACCTGTTTCCAATCTCAGGCTCTGAAGCTCAGCAGCACCGGAGCAAGTGAGATCAAAGTCTTCGAGCGTCAGCCGAGATCATGACTGGCTGCGTCACAACACGCTACTGGAGGGCACCTGAGATCATGCTGAACTGGATGTGGCATGGTTAGTGTCTTGGTAGAGGGGGTCACCAGGGTGGGCCTTTGGTAACCAAGGTCTCATTAGTGGCCAGTCAAACATGCTAATTGTGAGTAGTGTGACTGTGAGTTGTTGTCTGGTTGGTCGGCAACATTCCTCAGGCTACATGTAACTGTACATGCTAGCAGGAACTTTACAAATGGACTGCTGTCTTGTAGTCTTAACTCTGGTTTACATGTACTAGTAGTTGTGCTCGCTTTGCTCGCGCAACTACTTGGGCTTGTTGAACTCGCTCGCTCTATACAGATAGAAATGAAAAGAAGTGTCCCCTCTAGTGACTTGTATGGAACATTTTGCATATGCCAAGGCCGGCAATAGTGCTACTGACTGAACCACGTACATGTAGAGGCAGCACCACGTTCAATCCTCAACTTTGCGTTAAAAATCTCCACTATAGCTAGTGTAGCTGACTGATTCCTGCCTGAGCCATGTGGAGGTAGTAACTCAAAGGAGAAACTGCAAACAACTGCAGAAGCAGCGACTGCAAACAACTGCAAAGCAAAACAGGAAAGCTAAGACCGAAGCCTAGCCGTAAGTGCACTGTACTAGCTCGACCCTTAGTGGATACACTTTCACAGTCATCACCACTTTTGTAGCTGAGTGTTGGATGGAGGCAGGTTAGGTGGGTAGCTACTAACAGTCCTTTAAAAAGGCTTGCTCCTGCAGCAACTAGTGGTACGGGTGTATCTGACAATCATGTATGACATTAGTGCTATATGTGTCCCTGCTAGATAGGCGGAAGGAGCAAGCAGCTTCTGATATTGCCTAAAAGTTGATGATCCTGCCTCACGTCGACTAGCAGTGTAGTGTAGAGAGGAGTCAGCTGAGAGCTATGTTGTTGAGGGCTCAGGCGTAGTCTGGAACGTTGCTGAGTAGCATTATAGCCACATCCCCTAGTCAGGTCTCAAGGCACACACAGCAGCTTTCCACGTCGTGTCATTCTTCCACCTATTGCGCAATGGGCTAGCCTCGTTCCCAGGCTACAATGGGCTCCATTTGCCATGACACTATGTATTGCTGTGCAGCTGTAGTGACATTGTAAGGATCAATTTGTGAATTACTAATCATAGGAAGTGTCCTATGAATTCATTAGTAGCTGCTAGACCCACAAGTGTTTTCTCAGTGACTGGGTGTATAAGGAGCAAGCTGCAGCAGAGATTTGGGATGACTGATGTACCTGGAAAAAGTGCATGAAGTAATGCACACAATTTTTGGAGAGCCAAAAGGCTCAACTCAGTCCCTTAGAAACATTATCATGAAGTAGATGTAGGGATGGCATTTTGTAAAGCATTGTGGTGCTGTTTTGTTTCTTTGGAGATTCCATCCCTGCATGTTTTTGTTTTTTTTCAAATGGCTTATTCATTGGGTGAGAGAAGAGGTAGATGGCTATGTAGATGTAGGATTTGATGGTAGAATTTGCTCATGGGAGGAACTTGAAGCCGATGTAATCAGGTGATGTCACTGCAAGCTGCTACCGGGCACGATCATCTACTCACTACCCATGAACTGTCTCTGAAATGCGTATATAATGTAATTGTAAGTGACAAAGTATCGGCACTTTCCTATTATCGGCGCCACACTGACTGATCATGGGAAATAGGCGTGTGTGCACACAAGAAGTCTGCCTTGGAGTTCTTGGGAAACAAGCCTGCATGATTCTAAATGCTAGTACAGAAAACACTACAAGGGCCCAAGGACTTGTAAACCCATTTGCTGAGGTGTATTCTCTGTCTACGATGCCTTGGAACATGATCAGGCTATTCACAAAAGTTTATGTAGCAATGTTATTCATTGTATAATCATTATCTTGTGAACTGCTCAGGGAGAGGCCAAGCAAATGGAGCTAATATTAGCTCACTGTGACAGTTATCATCCACACACTGGGGAGTGGCACTTTCGGATTGTGTGCCAATGTTGTCAAACGGCATTGGCGTATAGCCTCATTTCCACCCCCTAGCTTATACTCGCAGCCGTGGGGAAAAAGCGAGGGGGAAGGCCTGGTACCACTTATCACGTGCCGTGATGTAGGGTAGACTTTTATGCCCATGCAACGGTACTTACATGCCCACTTAGTAATTCAAAAACGGCATTTGTTAAGCACAGAACAACAGAAATGGCACTACCGAGGCCTGTTGACTGAGGCAGACGATCCTTCAGGCAGCGATAAGCCCGGACAGACCACACTCATGGCAGCTAGATAAAAGGTAGGAGCATCTCTCACTGTCATGGCCTCTCACCCGCCATCAGGCCTTCTAGAACGGTCCCTTTCAGCCGTGGGACAGTTGGAACTTACACAAATGTGGCCATATCGCTACCCGAAGGATTGTTTATCTCAGTCAACAGCCCTCAGTTTCAATGTTTCAGTCATTCTGTGCTTAACGGATGCTGTTTTTCATTTACCGCATAGCGCTTAAATTTCGTCGGTCTAAAAATAGCGAATAGCTAAATAATTTGCAAATTCATTAAACACGTACTACTGAATTTATGGGTGGGGTGTAACCGGGTGTACTGCACACAGACAGTAGCGTAGTAGTGAGTGGTGGCTAGCACTCCATGCTCTGCTGCTTGATGTCCAATTTCGGCCTTCTTCTCTGTGCTCATTTTCAAGTATGCTCCCTGACCTTCGCGCTGGCAGATAGCAGTGATTTGGCTGTTTGCTGCAGAAATCGCGGACGAGGGCACTTGAAGTACCGAAACAGAAACATCTTTGTAAAGTCGGAAGCGTCAAAATTAAAAATAATTTTGCAGGTTCACGAAATTTGTGAAATTAAAGACCTGTGAAATTTAAGCGCTATGCAGTAGTGCATGGGCATGTAAGTACCATTGTGTGGCCATAAACGTCTACCCTGCATCACGGCACGTGATAAGTGGTACCAGGCCTTCCCCCTTACTTTTTTCCATGGCTGTGAGATAAAAGCTTGGGTGGAAGTACTGGGAACGAGGCTATTTGGTGTATACATCAGTATGACAGGCCGGGTGTGTGCATTTATTGAGCTAATGTTCCTAACAGGCACTTGGACCACAGTGACTGTATATCTGGTCGCTCAGGCTCCACTTAGAGTGAATAGTGATCATAGACAGTAATGACTGAATGGCTCCCCCCCCCACCCACCTCCCACTCCCAGGATTCAAACTGGCATTTCTGGTATGTAGTTAAAGCATGACACTCCCTTTCTTCCGAGGGTACCTACTACCCTTTTCTCTCTCTCTCTGGCACACTCTATTCCAGTGGTGCCTGACCTCTCTCCCTCGTTGGAGCCTGGTCTCAGTCAGCCTCTGGGGTCTCCTGGTACTTACACTGTTGCCTAGCAAGTACCATAGCAGCAGTAGTATCTTCTGCTGTCCTCTCTTCAACTTCTTGGATCCTCAGATCCTACCTTGCTGTCGGTTAGTGATCAGAATGTCTTGACTTGGATGTGCACTCGTGGCAATTGTTGGATATTGGGAGCATAAGTGCGTATGTGTGGAATGGTGACCGTACAGATTGCTAAGAGAGATCTGAGCCCAAGTACTGACCTCACTCTGCTTCACATCACTGAGTAGTAATTGGGTCTCTCCATTGCTGTAATTAGATGCTCCCACATGACCTGGTCATTGCACATTTCCACCCCTCCCCTCTCAGGACCTAAAGCGAGGAGTGAGTGAGATCTATGACTGACGGCTGCTGGAGGGCACCTGAGATCATGCTGAACTGGACAAGCAGTGATCAGAAAGGTTAGAGAACCCTTAGTCTAGCTCACTAGTCCCTCCCCTCCTCCCACCCTCACAAAAAGCAAATAAATGTTTTCGGCAGAGACATGCCCCACGCCCCTGGACTCTGAAGACCGGACCTAAATTATTGGCAGCGTGAAAGACAAGTATATCTTGTTCTTGTACTGCCGTAGGGCGTGACTGATCACCGCAGTAAAGGCACAGACACGTCGCTATGTATACTCCTCCGTGAACACATGTCAAGAGACCGCGTGTGCCTGGCCTCTGCCTTATTGGAGTTCTTCACCGTATTAAAATGGTAGACCTTACTGATATTGAATAAGATAGAGCTGGCTAGAACCCTTAGGTCACTGTCAGGACACACACACACCTCGATTTTTTTATTTCTTTAGTTACATCCTGTTTTGAAATTGTTAGAGCCTCTAAATCGAATTTTTTTTAAGGACAGCTGTACAACAACAGCAGATTGCTCAACCCCACTGGTGTATATGGGTGCAGGGTAAAAAATGAAATAAGGAGAGGGAGAGTCTTGCACAAATTTAGCTTTAAACTGCCAGCCTGCACTGTTGAATATTCAGTTAGCTGACTACTTTCTAAGTCCCATCTACCTTCACAGACATTGGGGCTCAGGGTAGAGAGAACACTTATAAGATCTTGTACGTACATGTAGATCACATTGGCTAGATTGCTACCCAGAATTGGTTTGTAGTATGGAAAGAAGACAAATAATATGTGTGGACTCTAGCCACCCCCCCCCCTCCATGGCAAGTTCATGCTTACCCCCCCCCCCGCTGTATAACTACCCGACATTCCTCAATTCATACCAAAGTCCTTTTGTCCAAATTTTTCCCCATGGCTACAGTATGAGGTGAAAGGCCTCGGTGTGAGGTTTACTTTAATGCTGTTCATTGAGAATTCCATGGCAAGTTCATGCTTACGTGTGTGAGTCTCTAAACTTTATGCCCGAGACGTTTTATTGACATCATCAGAAAGCATAGCTAATTGGATTCCACTATTAGTGTACCTGACCGCTTCCAACCTCCTCTGGAGACATTAACTCGTGTAAGATCGTGCTTACATGTGAATCTCTAAAGTTTATGCTGACCAAAACCGGAACTAGTAGTATTTGCACCAGAGCTGCAGTCTCCACTGTACAATGTAGGGCCATAATATGGCTGCAGAGCAGTTAATGGTATTCATGCACTGTAATGGATAATATTGAGAGTTTTAGCAACCCACAAGTATTTTGAGCGAGTGCTGCATATATAAGGAGGAAACCTGACTTTTTGTTCTGTCCACGGTGTCTCCTTTTTGAAATCAGCAATCTTACAATTTTTGGGGGCCTGTAATGGGCCTATATGTGGCACCTAACCTGTTTATGTAGTCTCCAGTGGCTACACTGCGTGTAGTGGCGCTGTTGGAATTTTCCTTACAGATGTTAGCATGCTTGTGGTGTGTGTGTGCTGTTGGCAGGTTGTAGGGATGGTAGTGGTAATCCATGAAAGTTCTGTTGTGTCATTACCCTGTGCCGTGTATACGTGAGTGGGGTTAAGTATTCGGTTTTGTCCATGAGTCGTCATCATCTGTCATAAAAAAAAACAACTTTCGAACGGGAGATTGAGATGCTATAATAATCACAAAGCAGGATGTAATAATTGAAATCCAACGAGTGTGTCCCTGACAATAACCAAAACGATTCTTGTCTCCGTATGTCCGACTCTTTCTTATTCAACATCGGTAAGGTCCGCCATTTTAGTATGAACAAGGTTTTGAATATGACAGAGGCCAGCATATGCAGACTCTTGACACGTGTCCATACTAGAGTATACGTAGAGAAGCACCCATGTCATTACTATATCAGTCACGCTTACCACTCGTATACGGCGTTACACGAGCACGGTATACGGGGCCACATGCTGTTTCCAGTCTGCAGAGTTCAGGAGCGTGGGATATGTTAGGGATCTCATCATGACTTGCTCTTTAGTGATCTTTTCTGTGTAATGTGGTGCTGATGCTAACTTGTTTTGTTAGTTTTTCAAGACCGTACATACACTAGCTCAGATTCAACTACCACGCCACAACATTACTTACCTCGTACGTACTAAGAGGTGGTCGACAATGAAATCTTGATTAATGTCTCGCTCTCACATAGGCTGTGTGAGTGTTAGAGGTCTCCCTCTAATAACTTAGCTATAAGCTAAATGTTTTGGCCGAACCCTGTGGCAACTGGGGCAAGCATTGCGCGAGACCTAGGCTGGCAGTAACGTGAGACACATACAGAGCTGCAGCCCAGGATACTGTAGGCTAGGCCAGTGAGGGCTCAGGGAGCCGTGGATGCAGGCTCAAGGAGCCTTGTGAGTAGGTTGAGAGGCTGGAGGCTCAAGGAGCCTTGTGAGTAGGTTGAGAGGCTGGAGGCTCAAGGAGCCTTGTGAGTGGGTTGAGAGGCTGGAGGCTCAAGGAGCCTTGTGAGTAGGTTGAGAGGCTGGAGGCTCAAGGAACCTCTGGTTGCTCAGAGAGCAGGTGAGGTATATAGTAGGCTTGCCCCATCGCCAAGGTAACATGGTTACTTTGTCGTGAACAGACAGAATATATGTGCATGAATCAAGGGTTTCGGGAGGGTGGGTTGACTTAGTCCATAGTCGTTCAATCACTGCAACTGACGTGTTGGAGATTGCGCGATCGTGCAATTGGTGCCTTGCGCATGTGTACTGGCTAATAACTGTCTGCTCATGCTTAAATAGTTCACAGTTCAAATAACTAATTAAAATGTCCTAGAAACCATACTAGTGGCATCTCACTTGATGATCTGTTAATTAATTAATACAGCAATCTCTGCAGTGTGTTTTGTGGCTATCACAGTCTGGGTGTGCATATGGTTTTCAGGATGGCTGGAAAGAATTTGGACATTCAGGAAGTGCATAGTAACATTCTTAATTGGTTGGCGTACATCTGACTAGTATCAGAAGGTCCTGGGTTCAATCCCCACCTGGGTCCCGATTTTTCGAGATTTCGTTACTCTCTCAGAAAGCTTATCATCTCACAGAAGTTTGCAGTGTACATATCAAAACACATAATTTATTAATGAAAATAGTCGAAATTTGTTTAAAGTGTTGATAGTATGTACCATCAGCCAGAGAAGAAAACAAGAACGCTGTGTGTTCAGAACCCTCGGCGCTTTACTTGAGAGTTAATGAACATTCCCTACGCGGTGGATTTGATGAAACTTGGTTTGAATCTTTTTGAATCGTGTTCTGTTGCACTTTAATTAAGTGTCGTGAGTTATTAATACTTTGGTTATTTTAGTTTCATTGCCCCTTTTAGCTACTTTAGACTCTATGTCATCTTTTCTACGTTTAGCTTTCTCTTCAGAAGTTTTAATTGCCCTCTTACACTTAGCTTTCTCTTCACCAGTTTCATTGTACCTCTTAGCTACTATTTGCTCTTTAACATGCTTCCTGCAGTTTAATGCATGAATTTCTGCTTCTAAGGCTCTCAAGTCTGCTCGTTTTTCAAGCTTTCTACTTTTGCTAATTTGAGTTGTTCGTCTCAGTACAAGCACATGTCCACAATCACAACATACTTTTCTAATGTGAATAGCAACAAGACACTTTGGGCAGACTTTTGCGGCATTATACCATGTAAAGTACAATGACCAAAGTATCAATAACTCACGGCACTTCAAGTGCAAGACAATCACAGAACATGATTCACAGAGATTCAAACCGAAATCCACCGCGTGGGGAATGTGTAGATATCTAAATAACGCACAATATGGCGTGGCCTTAATTACTTGCAGTAACGCGTTATTAAATGGCCGGCCGCTCGTAGCAGCAAGAACGCAAGTGTTGGTGTATCTCAGCAACTACAGCTTGTACAAAATCGCACATCTATCCTCGAGACAGTATCGATTGCCTAAATTCAGCACCTTCAGCTGGACAACTGGACAACATGTTCTTCACATTTCGATGGGACAAAGTCAGTTGAAACAGACACGCAAAACGACTACCGTAATTACCCCTCGCACGCGCTCACGCACCGAGGGTTGACTAGTACACTTGACTGAACAATGATGCACTCCAGGCTTATTGGCAGATATAACTGTATTCATGCAACTTAATTGCTAACTATTGACAGCCCCTACAAGCACATGTCCACAATCACAACATACTTTTCTAATGTGAATAGCAGCAAGACACGCTCATCACATAATTATATTATATGTGTGCCTCTGCCTGTAAGTGCTTCTTCATAGATTTTACACCACAGAATGGGGTAGCACACACTAGGATATAGCCTCTTACCTGTGCAGATGCATCAAAAAGGAAAAAGTGTGCCTGGTATCCATTGTTTGCACATAGATGCAGCACGCGTGTACAGGGCAATGTGCTGTTTCAACACGCAATCTACTGAGCAACATGCGTGTTCGTTTTTTTTTCTGCGTGCTGTTCAGGGGATAATGTCGAGAAAATGCATGTGCATGCATGCATGGGATAAGACTCCAGTATTGCCCATATATGCATGCACACACCTCAATGTCATGCACATTTCATGTAGTAATTATGTGCCTAAAATTTAAATAATATGACATACATGTAGTGCAGATAGGATCCAGTACATGGCAAAGAAGTGTGCATACGTATGCCTTTTCATTGGTAGTACATACTCATGCATACAGCTGTGAACAGGTGGACTTCAATGGCTGTATAAAGTTCGATACAGTAGATCCAGTTTAGGCAATAGCATGCAATGTCACATGACTTGTGGGATAGACAATTTGTGGTCTAAGCTCTGACACACTGGTCAGGCATTCAATGAGGCTTCCATAAAAGTAATCAGTGAAATCAAGTTCTGCTGCCTGCATGCGCTCCACTGTCGTCTCCCAATGACTGTGCCCTCTGAGAAAGAGAGATCTGCTGCCCCTGTGCACATAGACCTCTCTGCTGAACCCACTACCACGGGGGAAGGTTTGCTTTCTAAACGCACCTGAAGCTGTAAAACTAAGATGGAGAGTGTGTGAAATTTTGAGACACTTTCATTGAACACATTGTGTGATTTAAGTTTCGACTGAAGAACACTCAATCTACTATCCACCAACCCTCGACCTCTCAAGCTAGCCGCCAGCCCTCAACATCTAAAACTAACTGCCAACCTACCCAAAGAAAGAAAAAAGCCACCATTGACGACTACCACAGTATTGGTAGCACTAGAGTTGATATATAGCAGATCATTACGCACATGGTGGAAGTCTGTGGGCCAGGTCTCTCTTGACTCCTCCCCCTGGGCGTGGATCTCATCTCAGATTGACGTCATCTGCTTCTTGCGATCCTGAGGCTGAGGAACCTAGGTCAGGAATAGGATTATCAACAAGCTTCTTGTCCACATTGGCCTTGAAATAATAATGAGGTGATGTATACATTAATCCTCTGTTCCAGTGAAAAGTAGGAGAGTTTGATGACGACAAGTCTTTGCTTGTAGTGACTCTACCTGCCTTTTGGGGTGGAGCCTGACTGTTACCACAGCAATGCCAGATGGAATGAGAAGCAAGATTACCATTTTACCAACTCTGCAGGAACCTCTGGAGACTCTTTGCATCACTGCCATTGCTAAACTCCACCCCTTTGCTCAACACCAGCGAGCATTCCCAGGAAGATGGACTGCCTTTGACACTACTACCAGGCGTGCATATAGACAGAATTATGTAGCCAGGAGCTATATATAGCAACAGTTGTGCACACCCAGTAGTTCGACGTATCGCAGCACAACTGTTGCTATGCGATGTACAGAATTTATTTCAAGACATGGTACACTACGTACACACAATACGTCATACATCCACACATACATACACACACAGACACACAGCACTTCTAATTCCGCTTCAAAGTGGTACTGCTTGTCAGGTTGTCCCACAGCAACTGTGCCAAACGAGAAACATTGAAGCTCAAGCATCCTCACACAACCCAAACCGTGACTACCCATACCACCACTCCCTTGCCTTAAGAAGATACTTCTTGAACAATACAAAAGTAACTATAACCCAGGCCATCCACACAGATTTTTGGAAGCCGTGAATTTTTTCCAAGGATGCAAAAAAAATCTATATGGAAGGCTTGGGTTCAGGGCTACTGTAACTCTGCAGGATTCACTGTAGGTAGGGTGTAGAGTTGCTTCACAATTTGGAGATTCCAAGGGGTTTCGGAATCCCCCCCCCCCCCCAAAAAAAACAAAAAAAAAACAAAAAAAAAAAACTGCCATTGGTAAAAGATGAATAGCTACTATTATGAGGATTGAAGATGCTGCTCCAGAGATTAAAGATTAAAGCTGTGATCACTGTCAGCCTAGCCTCGTTCCCAGCATAGATAATATATACCTTCCGGAGGTATATATTATCTATATTCCCAGTCTCTAGCTACTTCCCAGCTTTTTTTTTTTCGGAAAAAAAAACTGGGGAACAGAGACTGAGTATGTGTACATGTATATGGTGCGTAGTATGGATTGTAATTTCAGCCTTACAGCTGTATGTATCATTTTGTGGGCTAACACATTCAGCGCGGAGGGTCAAACAGTGTCACAGCTCACCGCCTCTGTTAGATTAAAGTCTAGGTGTCCCCCCAGCCATTAGACTGTCTTTCTTGACTTCTTCGCAGTCAAGACCAAACTCTACTGGTGGCATACAACAGGAAGACTGGCCGTACCGTTATTTTCCTTGCAATACGCGGCAGACAGAACCTAAACCATTTCCCAATCCTGCTAATAGCCCTGTAAGGACGTCACACGATAATCGCTTGTATTTTCGATGTAATTGAACACGTGGAAACAGCACGACGCTCGCTACAGAATTCGGAGAAAGCAGGAGCGTAGGAAGGTTACTGCCCGACCGCTCTGGGAATGACCCAGGTAGGAAGTGGCATGGGAAGCGTTGCAAGGTTTGTATCAAGCTTGTTTCCATGCACGAGCTAATATTAGCTACCGGCGAGCCGTTTTTTTTTTTTGTTCGCTCTTGCCGGGAAAAGTCTGACTGGGATTCTGGAAACAAGGCTAAGGTTGCAGAGGTTTACAAAAAGCTTGCAACGGACTGGTAGAGTAGACAACCACTTGCCCTGCTTGGTAATGACCCTGCTAGGTTTCAACTTGTTTGCTACTGCTTGGTACAAGCTTTTTGCAAAACTGTACATACAGTATGTAAATTGCTCTACTTGATGGGAGCCTCAGTAGTTTCCAGTCCTACCTTTTTGAGGTGGAAAAATAACTACTAAGCTTCCTCTCCTTGTTTCAGCCTCAGGATGTGATGCCCAACAGCACCCTGGTGGGAGAGTCTGCTGAGCTGTGACTACCTGGAGGGCACCCTGGACTGGATGTGCTGTGGTTAGTGTCTTTGTAGAGGGGGTCACCAGGGTGGGCCTTTTGTAACCAATGTCTCATTAGTCACATGGCCAGTCAAGTGTGCTAGTTATGAGTTAGCCTCGAACCCAGGCCTTACACGCCCAGATTTTATCTCGCAGCCTTGGAGAAAAATCGGGAGGTAAGGCCTGGAAGGATTGCACACGTGATACGTGCCGCCAACGTCACAGCTGTAATCTTGTAAATTCAGCAACGTCACAACGTGATGGGCGTGGTTAAACTTGATGACGATCTGTCTCGCGCTAAAGTCCCGGGGAAACGTTGGAAGCGTTCAAAAGCTCGCTGCAGCTTTGGAAGAGGAGAAGCTCTGTGCCCAGGTTACTATTTGAATTTGCAAGACGCCCGTCCGTTCACGTTTTGGACAACAGTTGGCGAATTTAGGACCTCCGACGCAAATTTAGGAGTGCTTGCTATGGCCCCTCACGTGGACCTTCATGTAACCGTTGTTTTAACCTGTTTTGGCAAATTTTATATTAATAAAAGTATGATGATAAAGAAAAATTACAACCATGAACACTAAAGGCTATAACTAGCTAAGCTAGCACCAAGTAGCTACAAATATGGCTGCCTAGCTGTATCCTTTGGTACTATAAAGCACACACCAGGTAACTTTCTTGCCGCTTCTTGCCATCTCCCGGTCCCCAGCTCGCAACAAAGAGACTACACGTTGAGTAAGTCGTCGGAAAAACGAACGCATGGAAATATAAATCAATCACGCGAGCGATCAGCGCGTAATAACTTCACATCCGTTAGACTTTGACGTCATTGGCGGCACGTGTCACGTGTGCAATCCTGCCAGGCCTTACCTCCCGATTTTTCTCCAAGGCTGCGAGATAAAATCTGGGCGTGTAAGGCCTGGGTTCGAGGCTAGTTATGAGTAGTGTAACTGTTGAGTAGTCTGGGAGTTGGCAGCATTCTTTAGGCTGCATGTAATTTTACAAGCTAGCAGGAACACATTGTCTCACTTTATCAATAGACTGCTATCTTGTTGTCTTAATTAAGTTAATTAACTCTCTTTATTTTTTCTTGTATAGTTAGATTTCCCCATAGGCATTGTAGCTGCAAAAGTTACTGACCAATCACATTACCAAGCTTATGAACCTTGCTATATATGTACATGATTCCATGTAGCAATAGGGAGTTTTTGGACAGCCTATGAGCCTGCTAGTAACCAACACACATTGTCCCATTGCTAGTTAATCATGGAGTCAGCAGCCATTGTCTCCTTCTGTTATGTAGAGACTCCATGGCTAAACTGGCAGGTGTTTGCCTAGCCTCATTTACAATATAATGACCCTTGCTGTGCAGCTATATAGTGACATTGTAATTATCAGTTTGTGAATTGACTAGTTTCCTATTATGAGTAGCTGCTAGATCCACAAGTTTTTGCCAGTGGCTATATTTAAGGAGCAAGCTGCAGTATTGGTTGGTGCAGGGAGAAGATGCTGCACACAATTTTTGGAGAGCTAAAAGGCTCAACTTAGTCCCTCACTATCACAGAGTAGTTGTATAGGGATGGTAATCTGTAAAGTATTGTGGTATTGTTCCACCTGTTGAGATTGCATCCCTACATGTTCTTTCCAATGCTATTCCTTTGACTGGTTCATTGGGTGAAAGAAAAGCTGGATGGCGGTGTGGATGGTAGCATTTGGTGATTGTAAGTTTTGTTGCGTGGGCGTATAATTCTACCCTACATCATGGCACGTGATAAGTGGTACTAGGTTTCCCCCTTGCTTTTTCTCCACAGTTACAAGATAAAAGCTGGGATGTGAAGGCTGGGAACGGGGGTAATTGGCGTATGCATTTGTATGGCAGGCCAGGTGTCTGCATTTATTGAGCTGACATTCAAAAAAGCGTCTGGGCCACTGTATCTGGTCACTCAGGCTCTACTTGAAGTTTTGAGAGTGAGCAGTGATCACATTCCCTCCATCTTGATGATTTTCAGGTTGGGGTTAATTCTCAGAAGCCACATAAGTGTCAGAAGGCCTATTCATTTTGGGTCCTGGCACATTTTTCAATGTGTAGGGAAGCCCTGTACAGCTGCCGAGGGAACCACAGAGTGGGTGCAACCAATCTTGCATAGGTAGTTTCCTCCCCCCCCCCCCCATCACTCATACGTATATAGCGAGAGCAGCTACCCGTTCGTTGTCGGACCTGCTGCTGTGTCGGTCTCTGTGTCAGAATACGCCTGTAGTAGTATCGAGCGTTCCGATGATCTATTCATGAACAACAGACTGTAGCTTGGTGTTGATTGCACAATTATTGATTCTAGTAAGGAACGTCCCTATGGACACAGCATTTCTGTACCACGTAAAAAATCTGTGACGTCAAATAAACATGACTGCTAAGTAAGAGCTAGGCTGCGGTCCTGGCATGCCTGTGTTGTTTTGCAGTGGTTTGTAGACCCTTCTGAATTACTGCTTTCACATGGCCCCTGTCAGCAGCACTATACTGCCATTTACAAATTCTCAGTGCTCCATACCATTCTCATGGAGATTGCACAACACAAAATGCTTTGGCTACTACAACAATGTGTTACATGTTCCATGCCTAGCTGCAGGATTATGAACAGGCAAGTAGCCGAGCAAGCAAAGTGAGCAAGTTCAACAGGTATAAGTAGTTGAGCTTGGGAACTACTTGTAACTAACTGTTAAGGTAATGAATCTCATGGGGCCATCATTATAATGTACTCTCTTGTGACCCAGTGTATCTGGGCACTCAGGCTCCACCTATTGTCCTTAGAGTGCATGAACTGTGATCATTAACAGTAATTACATTCTGGGTGAATGAATATCATTACTTGTACCAAACCCACAAGTGACTTTCTCACAGTGGGGCTATAAAAGCAGCTCAAAGGGAGTACAGTCTTAAGGTACATTAGTTACAGTTGTTTAAAAAATTAATTTTTGGGAGCCCATATTGGTATATGTGGGCTAATATTTTTTTGTGATATTGGTCTGTGAGGGACAAGACTCTCTCCATTCTGTGTGCTAAGCCACTTGCATAGCCACCTTCCCAGTCACCACTGCCCAACATACAAAAACAGTGGGAGTGAAGACTGGGGAACGAGGTTGAAATAATAATATTCTTATGTTGCTGCTGTAGCGCTTACGCCATTGACCACGCACCCACTTACGGAGCTTGAAAGATCTCCAGTCAGAGGACAAGAGCAAAAGCAACCAGATGTCTCACCATTACTATCCTAATCGCCGTCAATACTTTAACGTTAGTTCTGTGTTTGCGTGTGTGCGTAACGGACGTGACGTGACGTGACGTGAACTAATGACCCTCGAATACGCGAGACGACCGTGACGTCATCATATGTGTACATAGCTAATTAGTACTTTGACCGCTGCATGCGTTGGGACGACTTCGACCGCTGCGTGCGTTGGGATGCTCTGACAGCCGTCGGTATTATCATGATGGCCTCAAATGAGCACTTCGAGCGCGCTCTATTGCGAAGGTTAGTGGCTGTACAGTCCTGTAAGTGCAAACCATGCACAGCTGTAACTGCTACGCTAGACAAACTACGACGATGTGCATTAAATGGAGTCAGTTCCATTCGCCTACATGTGCTGATGTCGGTATGGTTTTGTAATTATTTGCAGTCTCTCATTTGAGTTACTGCCTCCACACGGCTCAGGCAGAAAACTACTGTCAAAGTCTCGATCAGGCTACTGCCACTGGCAGATGCTCCACATTCCATATGATAGCTATACTACATGGACATTACATAATACATGCTTTGGCCGAAATGTAGTGTGCACACGTACTATATACTTACCCCCCACTGTGACGAGTCAATTTTCAACACTGACATGTGGCTTAGTCAAAAGCACTGCTTCATTGGCAGATGCTACGTATACTGTTACATGCAAATCACATAGAGGTCACACTTTTCATTTCTGTACAAAGTGAGTGAGTTGAACACGCACAAGTACTTGCGCGAGCGAAGCGAGCGCACGTACTTGTATAATTTATTCTTCCTAGTATCCCAGATTAATGAAATAAAACTCTTAGCTAGCCTTAATAAAGCCTTAAAGTCATATTTTTCCCAATTCTCACACCCTAAAACAAAGCCCGTCCTTTCAAAATTATTGAGTGCACTAAACTCTTCAAAACTTCCACCCAACAGTTTGTCTTAAGTCTTCCATGAAAGTACTTCTAATAGTATCATACGTAGGACACTCCCAGAGCACATGTACTACACTCTCACATTCATCCCCACGTAACTTACACTGCCTATCATCATTTTTACCCCGATGTCTTCCTAAATCTTCATTCAGACCATAATAGTACCAGACCTAAACTTAAACAACAATCGTGTTCCTGGATCCCCAACCCCCTGCAAGTAATTTTTAATTTCTATTTCCTTACAAAAAGACTTGTAAAGACTAAGTTTAACTTTACTATTTAAGCCATCATTAAAATCTTTATATTCTCTGCATCTCAATGCTTCATCTACTCTCTCTAAAAACAAGTTCACATTATAGTCTTCATCTAGTATTTCCTGACTGTCTAGATTTAACTGCAGCAACAATTCACCATTGACTTTCCTCCAGGTCTTCCTCTGCCTACCCCTACACGGCTTCACTTCCCACTCACTGTCTAGTAGTAGTCTAGGATATCTCTCAGCATTCAAATCATTGACTTTATACCACCACTTAAGTTTGCATCTATCCCTCCTGCCTTTCAAAGATTCTAACCCCGTATCCCCCCTTACTGCTTCATTACACGTTTTAGAAGAGCAGCCAAGCATCTTTTTAGCTGCTCCTAGCTGAATAGATTCCAAGGAAGCTGTCTGCCTTTTATTACAAGCCAAAACTTCACTACCATATTCTAAAGTAGGGCGAAGTACCGAACTAACAATAACTAGGTGAATGCAAGCATTGTGGGGCGAGCGTGAGCGAGGTATTAGCCCATGCGTACATTAGCGGCGACGCACCCTCAACAGCTCTTTTGGCTCCTTCTCTCGTCTCAGTGTCACTTGTCGGTGGCCCCCCGAGAAATGACAGCTCTTCTGGCTCTAGAACTCGCTCTCTGCTGTTCCAATGTGACTTATCGCCAACCTGGGGATATATACGGCAACGCTGTAGCCTCTGCCGCTGCAGTCTACGCTGTGAGAGCATCCCTAAGCTAGCTGCACTGCAGCCACCGTGCGTGGTCATGTGAACAATTTGGAATATTAATACGGACTATTTGAAACGTTATATTGAAGCGCGAAACGTAATGCGGTATGTGCGTACGTACGTACACCTTACGCACAGACAAATTCTCAATTCAACACACTAGTGTGGGGCTCACTCACGCTCGCCCAATTATCCTTCTTGCAACTGTACTGATATTCCTATTACTTAAAAACCTATGTAATTGATTCAGTTTTTTCTTTCCATTATTTATTACTTTCTGTACATGACTATCCCAGGAACCATTCTTAGCAAATTCAATCCCCAAGTAACAGTAACTTACAGCCTCTGGAATGTCTTTATCTCCCCACTTCCATGTACATTCACCTGTATTAACCTGTTTAGAAAATACCATAACAGCACTCTTTTTTATGTTAGATTTCAACCTCCATTTATTACAAAACCCCTGCACTATATTAATCAAGGTTTATAAGTCCTCAGCATTAGTAGTTACGCCTACAAAATCATCAGCAAACATCAGACCCCCAACCTTAGCATCCTTCTTAACAGTAATGCCAATCCCAGCCTTCTCAACCTCATCTAACAACTGAATGGAAAAGAGGATGGGCGACATACTACAACCCTGTGCCACCCCCTGACCTATATTGAATGGCTCAGATATTTCTCCCTCCAGTAAAACAGCACTCTGTGTGATGTCATACATATTCCTAATAACTCTCCACATCCTACCCCTAACCCCAAGTTCCCATAACCTAAACCATAGACCATCATGCCAAACTGTGTCAAATGCTTTCTGAACATCTAAGGAAAAAGTGGAAGTGTTCTTTCCTTCCCTCATTCTACCTTGTACAATTACATTTAGAGTAAAGATGTTATCAACACAACTCCTTTTCTCTCTAAATCCTGCCTGACCCTCTTGAAGAGCCTCTAATCTGCTTACTAAGCGATTATTTAGAATCTTGCAAAACAGCTTTCCTACCAATGTTCAATCGTGTAATGCCTCTGTAATTACCCGGGTCCTCAGCATCACCTTTCTTATACAAGCTAAAAATTAACCCTTGTCTCCATTGTTTAGGAATACTCTGTCCAAACTACCCCATACAAGACTTTCAACAGATTAGCCATCCCTTTGCCACCGTACTTAAAAAGTTCCCCAACTAGCCCATCATTACCTCCTGTTTTATTATTCTTTAGGCTTTTAGAACACTTTTTAACTACGAGGCTGAAAAAAAGGTAGTGGATAAGTAAATTGTTCAACACAAGCCTGGACTTTGAAAGTTTGCTCCACGGCTCATAAAGGATGCTAGGCTCTGACTTATGTAGCTACTGTTACAGGTAAGAATTGGAGGGTGCCATGTCGGCTGAATGAAACTGCTGTAGACCCCTAGTACTGGCATACTATGTCCCCAGGCCTCCCTCCAGCTTCATCACTTCCACTGGCAAAGGCTGGGGATCACTGCCTTGGAAGACACAAAAGCTGGCAGAAGGCCTGGGAACGAGGCTAGAAGCATGGTTTGCCAGTTTTTGTGCCCTGTAACAAAAAATGAATTAGGTGATTTTTAAATGTCTAATTTGCCAGCTACAAGGACAGACGAACCAACTGTAACAACTAGGAATTCACAGTAGAATGCACACCAGAGCTACAGCCCCCATATATAGGAGCCTGCAGGATGACATATGTAATGTAGTAGCCTCGTTCCCAGTCCTTCCCACCCCAGCTTTAATCTCGCAGCCGTGGAGAAGGAAGGTCTGGTACCACTTATCACGTACCGTGATGTAGGATAGACACATTCCCATGCAATGGCACTTACATGCTTCACTTCACTCACACATGAGCAGCACAGGAGAATAAGAAAATAGAGGGAGGGTCTAGCAGAGCTTGTACAAAATTGTACTAAAGTCTCAAAGGATGCTAAATCTCGTTGATCACATTTGCATTGGCTAGATTACTACCCGATGTGGTTTGAAGTAGACCGATATAAGTGGCCTCTAGCCACACACCCACATATGGTGTAACTGCCTTACATTCCTCAACTCATACTCAAGGCCTTCTTTTTCCGTGGCTACAGTATGAGGTGAAAGGCCTCAGTATGAGGTTCGCCTTAATACCGTTCATTGAGGATTCCCAGAGGAGGTTGGAAGTGATTACGTGTACATGTACGTTAATAAATGTATAATGTCGTGTATAGTTAATAGCATTCCATTGAGAAGAATATGGAAGATACGCAAAGGTATGCGTTGTCTGGCCTGGAACGTTCTGTAGCTCTACAACCTTTGAGGGGACGAGTGGGGATGCCCCTTCAAAAAGCTTGGCTTCCAAATACGTATGGAACTGTGCTGCTGAAGATTGGGCTTGAATGCAGAGGATTCTCAGTGAGCTTGCAAAAAATTTGGAAAGCTACGAATACGATAGTGGTTTAGCTACCACTCAGATTCTAATTATTACTTTGAAAGCTTCTAAACTTGTACGAGATCAGAGATCACTCCTAGAGCAGCTATTATTGCTCCAATCTGCCCGAGACGTTTTATTGACATCATCAGAAAGCATAGCTAATTGGATTCCACTATTAGTGTACATGACCGCTTCCAACCTCCTCTGGAGACATTAACTGGTGTAAGATCATGCTTACATGTGAATCTCTACAGTTTATGCTGACCAAAACCGAAACCGGAACTAATAGTATTTGCACTAGAGCTGCAGTCTCACTGTATATACAGTGGCCATAATTATGGCGGTACTGCAGGTAATATTATTCATACACTTTAATTGCTAATGTTGTGCGTTTAGAAACCCACAAGTGTTTCAAGCAAGTGCTGCCTATATAAGGAGTGAACCAGCTGTTTGCCTTGTCCTTCGCGTCTAATAGGTATTGTGCACAAGTTTTGGGGCCTGTGATAGGCCTATGTATATGTAGTCTCATGCCCAGCCTCACATTAGAAAGTGGGTCTGGCTCCCCTCGCATATTCAAAGTTGGGCAGCATTACGTCAGCAGTCCCAGATCTGGACCGGCAATGTGATTGGTTGATTATAGTATTACATCACTAAATGGTATGGATATCTGGATACTACAGCTGTTTAGTGATGTAATACTACAATCAACCAATCGGTCCATACATAGTATAGTTATCGAGATAGAGAGAGAAAGAGCTATTTGTCTCAATTTCTTCTAAATAATTATAATGTTGAAGCTTTTAGTGTACGAAATCAGGCAAAACAGCTCTATCTCAGGAAGGACACAACGTATAAACATCAGACTTGCACCATTGTGTTGCTAAGTGTCTGTACATTCTCAACGATATCCAAATCCTAGCGTTTGGAGAGTGTTTTGGCGTCCTTGCACCGAAAAAGACAAAATCTACTGTCCGATTATAGAGAGGGTGACACGGCTCTACATTCAATAGCACCCCTTCCTGCTCAAAGCAGCTACAATGCCGAAAAGGTGGCGTGCAGCAGTATGGTAGTGGGGCTTCCCAATAATGGAGAAAGATCACCAAAAGTTGCTTCAGGGAGGAAACACGGAACGGTGTCCGACAGTACATACTTTTGTCTGATCATAGCTGTGTCCGAATTTTAACTTTAGAAGGCTATAGCTCCAGAACCAAGCAACGGAGGAAGACCAAACTTTCAACTCAAAGTCCAAAGGGTCTGTACTATCGATCAAAGGCCACGCCCACTTCCGGTAATTTACGCACTCGGCGCTAGCGCATCCGAATATACCTGGTGGCCGATCATCAATGGCTTATTCTATGTATTATTTGGGCTAACGTTTTGTAATGTATTCCCGGCCTCCCTCCAGCTACATCACTTCTACTAGCAAAGCCTGTGGCTCATTTTCAGTCCTTGGAAGCCACATAAGTGGTGGGAACGAGGCTAGAAGCAATGCTCGTCACTTTATTCATTTCTTTGCACATCATTCTATTTTTGCTGTTTAGATTCCCATTCACTCTGTGTGTGTAGACCACATACCCATTCCCACAGTGTAGTTCCACCAATGTTGGACTGAGTAGCAAGTTTGCCTTCTCCATACTATAGTCACATGTGGCATAATCGCCCATCTCTCTCTAGACCGCGCTCTCATTCCCGCTCTGTGTGTAGACCACATACCCATTTCCAATGTGTGTGTAGACACATGCCCATTCCCACTGTTTTTGTAGTCTAAGACCACATACTCAATCCTTATACTCGCTCCCAGGCCCCCGTTTTATTCAACTGCATGATGGCAAAGGGGAGAGCCTGTCATGTTTAGATCATTATGTGTCAGTAGGGTCCAATTTGAAAGACGGCTGCGTTTATTTTGTTTCTGCGATAGGTCTGTGGCACAAACAGGCTGTGAAGATCGCTACAAGAAGTGTAGATTGCTACCTTCGTCTGAGAATTGCAAATGTGCTCGCCCACGCTCTATTACTACCTTTCTACTTTTGACACACACACACACACAGGGGCCCTGGAGAATTGTTATGCCCTGCAGGTGAAGGCTACCAATAACAAGTCTTAGCTGGACAATGCCTATTTCCTCCAGACTTTCCTGGCTGGCTCAAAGGACTTGGTATGCAGGATACATAATCCCCATAGCTGCAGTGGCTCATAACGTATGAATCCTAGCATGGCACATTTGACTGCTTTGTAGTTATTGCCTATTCCACAACTATTTGGGGGTTAGAAGAGGTTTTCAAAATTATGGCTATGAAACATTCAATGACTCAGTACTCATCCGTAAACTCTGGTTGTTAGGCGCACCTCGCTATTAAGCGCATAACATTTATTAAGCGCATGCTTCCTTCTGGTCGTGGGTATCATTTGTTTAGCGCATGCTAAGAAATGCCAAAACACTCTTGAGAACTCTCTATGCACATGCCCGACTACGCTTTCGTCTACGTACTTTTAGCAAAGCAACCGTACGTCTGCCAGTGAATTTCACCTAGTCATAGAGTCCATATTTCCTTGAAGACATGATGGCCATGGATTACACTTTCTTGGAGGAGGATGAAGTCTTAGAATACTTCGCTAATACTCACTATCTCACTACTCTCAACTTTTTAAAGATGACTACAGAAATAGCTGTCTCTGCACGCATCTTGCATTGTCACGTGTTGGGCGTGGCTGCAAAAATTGCACCCCTATTAGCGCACGTCCTCTATTAGGCGCACGGTTGCTTACCACCTAGAATCATAAGCGCATGCGCTTATTAACCAGAGTTTACGGTACACCACATTTTTGGTTGCTTGTGTGACCTAATTGATCTGCATGTATGTAGTTTTACTTGAGAGAGTGAAATACGTGCATTGCAGGATCACAAAGATTCTACACAGATGTGATTTCCACACTACGTAGCTTGCCTGGGCGTCTGAGACCTGCACTGTGCTGGAGTCAGATGAGCTGGCCAGGGATATCCCAGGGGCTGGGGAAACGATGGACAGACACCAGGAACTCAAGGCTGACATTGACACCAGGGTGGAGAAGTGAGTCAGGATGCATTTTTAATACTAAGCAATACAGCATTGCATCTGGATAGTACTAGGCATAACTTTATGTAGAGTATCGCATGTGTGTTGTATGCACATTTACAATCCAAATGAGTGAATAATTGGGAGTGTGCGAATTATTCAAATACGCGAATTATTAGAGGATATAAATTATTAGAGGACCGAATAATTTACCCATTTTAAACAATCCTTAGTTCCTAATTCTAGAAGCTCACAGTAAACCCCCTTCAACCCCTTCTAGTTGTCTGTGAGGCAGGGAGCGCTGTGTTGATATATGTAGTGCATGCAGCAGTGTAGGACATATAATGTCAGTTCTGAAGTGCTTAGCTACATCATTGCATGTGAATATGGCTGGTGGGATTGTGATGTGACTAGCTGCAATCATCAGTGTGCTGATGAACATGCCAATTGTCGCAGTGGTGTGCTGAAGGGAGGGTTGATCAAAACTAGTTAAAGTTGCTGCTAATTCCAGTGTGGGGGTCAGGTGCCTTTGCTGAAAATTGCTTTTCTCAGACCTGCGTATGCAAGGCGTATGCTAGTAGTGGGTCACTCACTCCTGTACTAAAGTGGTGGATGAGAGAGAGGGGCAGTAGGTACCCCAGAGGAGCGGGAGGCGTGGCACCCAATGGGAGAGGGACTGTCAGCGAAAGAGAAGGGCAGTATACAATGGTATTCATACATCGTAATTAGGATGTTCAAAAACCCACAAGTGTTTTGTGCAGGGCTTCCTTTATAAAGAAGGGTGCTGCATCTCAGCATACAATTTGGCAGCCTAGTGCACCCCAATGAGAAAGCTTTGTTGTCTCCCAGGATTACATAAACCATGTCCAGGAGGTGTATATTTATAGTACCTGCTGTGGAGGCGGTTTTGGGGAATATGTCGCAATGGCAGCTTTCCACCCCTCCCCTCTCAGGACCTAAACCCAGGAGTAACTCATCGACTTCTGCCTGGCAGGACCATTGGCTGGGATCATGACTGGCTTCTACTGAAGAGCACCTGAGATCATGCTGATCTGGACAAGCAGTGATCAGAAAGGTTAGGGAACCCTTAGTCTAGCTCACTATACCTTTCCTCCCTGAAAAGTCAAGGAAAGGAAAAGGAAAGAGAGGGAGGGTCTAGCAGAACTGGTACGAAATTAGTTTTGAACTGACCAATGAGCTCACATGGTCAAGGATCCTGCTAGCTGACCGGTCGTGGTTTTGTACGTCAGTCAGTTTACTTTCAGACACAGTATGTAGTGAAAGGCCTCGGTATGAGGTTCACCTTTATACTGTGCATAGAGCACTCCATACAGCTACAGGCTACGTTAACATATGTAAGGGCTGTACAATTGGATGCTTGCATGTGAGTCTCTGTGAGATCTAGATGCTTTATGACCAAAACAGGAACTGCAGCCTCCCTGTACAATGGCAGTGGTGCAATGTAGTGGTATTCACCACCTTAATTGCTAATATCCAAACTTTACAAAACCACAAGCATTTTAAACAAGTGCTGCCTATATAAGGAGGGAGCTGCTAGCTGTAGGTATTAGCAGGGGCGCCGTAAGCACTTTTGCATTGGTCTGGCTGACAAACAGAGCGTCGAGAGTGTGTTGCGTAGCAGGCCCCCATGCAAAGCGTGGAAATTTTTTTAATTACACTTTTTAAGGGGTTAGGAATGGCTCTAATGAAGTCTTTACAAATCAGTACTGCCCACACGCTGCGTAGTATCAGAAGTATTAGCTCAAACAGCCGAAGTAATCTCCAGATGTGAAATACCAGTCGCACAAATCTCCCACGTTGTATAGCTACGTATGTGTACGCGTACTTCCGCATAGACAGTGTCACGTGGCTTATGTGTGATCGCGGATCGCGTTCAATAATGGTTGACATCAATGCCTGTCACTTTAGGTCGTATGTGGTAAGCCTCTGGAGAACCTCTGCCACTTGCCGATGGATGAACCTGCTAAGAACGTAATGCTATATAATATGAGGGCACCAAGTGACGAGGAAGTGGTGGACACTACACTAAGAACCTGGCCCTGCTGGTAAGTATAATTAACATCCAGGCAACATTCAAAACATGCAGTAAGAACATTTATACCGTACTTAAGTCATTCTGACCAATCAGCTTACAGTATTCGAGGGATATAACGGTTCATATATCCCGTGCGCATACGTGATGTAGGTACCCGGTTTCGTTCAAACGTCGAGAAAGCTACGCGGTAGGTTAGTAGTTGGGGAGTCTAGGCGGTTTTTTTACGCAGGGTATTCGAAAATCGATGCAGGAAAGCATGGTAAGCTACTGCTCTTTGTTTGTGGGTAGTTTTGTTGGATTTCCATGTACCTATGCATGTGGCCACACGGACAGCCTACTAAAATGGCGCTAGGCGCTGGCTAGACGGCTAGCTGCCGTAGCTACTAGCAATCCATTGTGCTTGCTACGTCTAGTTAGTGTTTTGCTACTTGTGGCTATTATTTTGCATTTTAAAAGCCTGCTGGCTTGCTGGTTTACCGTAATGTGTGCCAAACGGCGCCTTTTGCAAGCTTTTGCCGAGCTCGGTGCCAAGCGGTAGTTCGTCCCACAGTTCTTATGCTTCTCACAGATCTTGCAACTCTTGTCAGAATGACTTATGCATGGTATATATTAGTTGTATCCCTGCCCAGCGGGATATAAGACCCGCTATATCTCTTGGGAAAGGTCAGTGCTTTCGTGAAGCCTCGGAAGTGTCTCGGGCTGCGCCCTCGACACTTCCTCGGCTTCACTCAAGCACTGACCTTTCCCGCGGGATATAACGGGTCTTATATCCCGCTGGGCAGGGATATAACCTATACTTACCCTCAATTTACAGAGGAAATACATAGGACACATCCTGATTGCATTGCCCTAAAGAACTTCCACAGCGGATACAAGAACTGGAAAAACTCCACGTATCTAATGGGCGAAGTAACCAATGATAAATGGGTGGAGATTACCACTGAGGATGCTGTTCATCTGTATGATACTCACCCATGAACGTTTCCAGAGATACCAATAGATCTGCCAGATGAGCCTGAAGACCTGTGAATCGACTGATCATCCCAGTGGAACTCTCCCTCCTGTTATTCCTGAAAATTATGAATTTCCTGATTTGCAAATTTAGCCACCTTGAATTTATATAGTTTGTTATACTCACCTCATGCATTATTAATTATTCACTGATTATTATATCCTAAACGCATACAAACATCATTTCACAAAACCCATGCACACTTATTGCATGTCCAATTATAGTTGGAAGAGTGTATATACTCGTTATAATGAGTCAAAAAGTGCCTTATTTATGTCAAGTTCGGGTGCTGTTGTTTATCGAGATCGTTTTTCCCCTGTACACTAAGACTCGTGGTACCCAACCCGGGATGGGGCTTCTCATCCTTCCAGCTGGACTCGCCACCAATGCATCATCCAGTGACCGTATACAAGGACTGTCGTCTTACTCTGCTAGTGCATGGCGGGAAGATAAAGGCTGCATGTACTATGTCATACTTTTGCCTACCCCAAAAAGGCATCTTTTGGTACTATATAGGCTGACCTTCAAATTCCGCGGGGTCTTCAGAAAGAGGAACCATGCAGTCAATGCATGTTCATGATAAGTGATTGGATTACAGCTATACACACACACCCTCTTTAGCATATCAGCCAGCGGCCCAGAGAAATTAATCCTTTTTGCAATTGGACTGTATAAGTGCAGTCATGGTTCATGCTTTCAGTAAGAATACTTTGCCCATGCATGCATGGATAATATAGTACTATATTATCCATGATGCATGTAATCACTTTCGTTGGTGGCTTGCTGGCTGATTCCAGCCCTTTCCTTGAATTCAATTCGAGGCTGTATGTGAACAAAACAGTTTGTTCGCTGTAGCCTCGAACCCAGGCCTTCCACGCAGATTTTTTCGCGAACACGTGGATATTGTATACGGCGCCGCTCGCTACAGGGAGAAGTTCTGGAGAATGTTTGAGCAGGAGCAGGGGAGGGTTACTGCAGTGCCAGACCGCTCTGGGAATGACCCAGGTAGGAAGTGGTTTCGAGGGTCTCGCATGAGAAACGCTGCAAAATTTCTATCAATCTTGTTTCCCCGGCCGCACGAGCAAATAACTAAAGCGGCGAGCCGTTTTTTGTTCGTTCTTGCGGGGAAAAGTCTGGCTGGGATTCTGGGAACAACGCTAAGGTTACAGAGATTTACAAAAGCTTGCAGCAGACTGTGTAGAGTAGAAACCCACAAAGCCTGCCCTGCTTGGTAACGAGGCTTTCATCTAGAGTGTAATAGTTTAGCTACGTTTCAATTTGTGGTTTGCTAGTCCTTGTTCATGTGTTGCAAGCATTCTTATAAAACTCTGTACCTACAGTATGTGCAGCTAATTGCTCTACATGATGGCAACCTCAGTAGTCTTGTTTGAGGTGGGAAAATATCTACTAAGCTTCCCCTCCTTGTTTCAGCCTCAGGATGTGATGCCCAACAGCACCCTGGTGGGAGAGTCTGCTGAGCTGTGACTGGCTACATCACAACAGGCTACTGGAGGGCAACTGCTGAACTGGAAGTGCTATGGTTAGTGTCTTGGTAGAGGGGGTCACCAGGGTGGGCCTTTGGTAACCAAGGTCTTATTAGTCTCATTATAAGCCTGCAAGTTGTGAGTAGTGTAGCAGTGAGTTGTCTGGGGAGTTGGCAGCACTCCTCAGGCTACATGTAATCAAATGATGTCAACATGAAAGTCTACACTAAATTGACTAAAAGTGTGTATATATCCACACTCTCTGCTAAATAATCCACAAAAGCCCAATTTATTTTAACTACAGAAGACAGGCTAAAAACATTGTGGCTTCTCACGGGAATGCGTCAGACCCAGCTTTTCAGCCCAGATCACCTCTAACCACCTGACCACCCCAATAAGCTCATTTTCGCCCATAAATCATCAAGCCTGGCCTTACAAATTTGCAACCTATTCACAGCAAATCAATGTCAGCTTTTTTCCAATCACCCTTTAGTTACTGAGAACCACTTACTAAAGCACTCCCTATAATAACCTCCTGCTTTGAAATGGTTAGCCCTTTTTGAAATTGTTAATTGACTTTTTAAGCCAGCAAGTGTTTTGAGCAAGTGCTGCCTCTGTAAGGAGGGACCTGCAGTAGCCATTACTCCTGACATGTAGCATGTTGCGTAGGTGTATCAAAGGGACCGACAGTGCAATATATTCCATATTGCACTGCTTCCGGTGATATATATATATATATTGCACCGGAGCTACCAACAGCGGTTCAAAGAGTATGGCAAGCAAGCTTCAAAAACGCCTAGAATTCAGTTAGCTTGACCAACTAGAGCTGGCTAGGCTCTCTAGAGCTCTGTAGACATTTACTGGGAGGTACGTAATGGTCAAACGGTAAGCATGACAAAACGGTTTTAACAACTCAAAATCTTCTCTGCTATCACAAACTAGCAACTCTATTCAATATGAAAGCCAGCTAGTAGCTACAACAGTACACCGATCTAGCTCTTGCGTAGCCACAAGAGCTGGCAGTTAGTCTCGCGAGACTAGGCTGGCAGTATGACTCTCTACAAACTACAGACAGAGGTAGAGTAACTTGCAGTGCCGACCGCTCTTATTGCTCACTCAGACAGCCGTTCAGACATGCTACGAACAAATTAAACCACAGCCCTTGGAGCTGTGGTTTAACCTATACATATTCGTTCCCAGGCCCCCACTTGCACAAAGGTAAAGTGAAGTGCCTGCTATATAAAGTCCCGTTATCTTCTTACGTCATTACGTGTGGTAGGGTCCAATTTAGAGGACGGCTACATTCTTCCGGAGGCTTTGTTTCAGCAGAGAGTCTGTGGCACATTTGGGTTGTAAAGATTTGCTACAAGAAGTGTAGATTCGCTACCTTCACCCTTCACTCGTCTGAGAATTGCAACTGTGCTCGCCCATGCTCTACAAGTACCTCCTACTACCTTTCTACTCTTGGTGTGCCAATTTTGTCTAACGATAACCTTGTATCTATTGCTGTACATGTCAGGCCTGGCATGTGCTATCAAATTTTATTGACCTAACATTGATAAATGTACAATGGACTCCCTACATTGCCACAGTATCTGCCCAGACTAGTGGTAGCCTCGTACCCGGGCCTTCCCTCACGGCTTCTTTCGCAGCCGTGGCAAGAAGCGTGGGTAAGGCCTGGAAGTAAACGTCACGTGAGGCGTGCCATTGTTTACATCAGCTGCAACGCGAAGGAATGAAGTGGTATTGACAGAAATACACGTGACGATTTATAGTAACCTTCAAAGTTAAAAGAGCAACAGGAAAGCGAAGCTGGAGACGATCTACTACACTCACTTGAGAGCTAGATGCACAGACAGCCACATTTAATCAGCACAACAGTCCTTGGCATACCAACTCGAGCAGCGTAAACTTTTTTTGCCAGTGGTTGACACTCGCATTTCTTGGGATTCTCTACTATCATGACCCGTTCGGCTCACCAACTATACAGTAGTGAGTGTCTCCAGAACACAGTGTTGCTAGAGTCTTGGGAGTCTCAGAGCGCCACTTGAAAAACCTCATGAGTGCAAATGAGCCCGTGAACCCTTGTAGTGGCGAAGACGATAGGACACATCACGAGATGTTTACTTCCAGGCCTTAACCACGCTTTTTGCCACAGCTGCAAAAAAGCTGTGAGGGAAGGCCTGAGTAGGAGGCTACACTAATGGCCCTGAGAGTGAACAGTGATGATAGACAGTAATTACATCTTGGGTGAATTAATGAATATCAGTATTCCTACAAAACCCATAAGTGACTTGCTCACAGTGGGCCTATAAAAGCAGCTCTGACAGGTGGGTAAGGTTGACCTAACTGTGGCTTACTTTCCCCATAGGGAAAATAATTTTTGGGAGCCCATTCTTGTATGGGCTTTATACACGTACAGGACATAGTAACATGTTATCCAGTTCTGGCAAGTATTCAGTGGTGGATGCTGTACCCATGTCCAATCATGTCTTTTTGGACATGTTTGACACTAGCCTACAGATTTGCTACTTTAAGATTGCACACTTTTGAGAAAGCACACTTTTGAGAAAACAGATGTATACCAGTAGCTACACTGCATGTGGTGACAGTATTGGAACAGATGTAGCATGCTTATGGCCGATGCACAACCCTGCAGAAACAACCCTACATTGCCACAGTATCTGCCCACACTAATGGTAGCCTCGTACCCGGGCCTTCCCTCACAGCTTCTTTCGCAGCCGTGGCAAGAAGCGTGGGTAAGGCCTGGAAGTAAACATCACGTGAGGCGTGCCATCGCTTATTTCAGTTGCAAACACGAAGAAATGAAGTGGCATTGACAGAAGTACACGTGACGATTTATAGTAACCTTGAGTATATTTCAAAGTTAAAAGAGCAACAGGAAAGCGAAGCTGCAGACTATATCCTACACTCACTTGAGAGCTAGATGCACAGACAGCCACGTTTAATCGGCACAACAGTCCTTAGCATACCAACTCAAGCAGCGTAAACTTTTTTTCCAGCGGTTGACACTCGCATTTCTTGGGATTCTCTACTATCATGACCCGTTAGGCTCACCAACTATACAGTAGTCTGTGTCTCCAGAACACAGTTTTGCTAGAGTCTTGGGAGTCTCAGAGCGCCACTTGAAAAACCTCATGAGTGCAAATGAACCCGTGAACCCTGGTAGTGGGGAAGACGATGGCACGCATCACGTGATGTTTACTTCCAGGCCTTAACCACGCTTTTTGCCACGGCTGCGAAAAAAGCTGTGAGGGAAGGCCTGGGTAGGAGGCTACACTAATGGCCCTGAGAGTGAACAGTGATGATAGACAGTAATTACATCCTGGGTGAATTAATGAAAATCAGTATTCCTACAAAACCCATAAGTGACTGGCTCACTGTGGGGCTATAAAAGCAGCTCTGACAGGTGGGTAAGGTTGACCAGAGTCAAGGTCGACACCAGCCAACTGTGGCTGACTTTCCCCATAGGGAAAAGAATTTTTGGGAGCCCATTCTTGTATGGGCTTTATACGCGTACAGGACATAGTAACATGTTACAAGTAGTTGTGTTTGTTGAACTCGCTCGCTGCACTCGCTCTATACAGATAGGGATTAAAGATGTAATCTGCATGTGATTTGTTGGTTTGTAGGGTACATTTAGCTAGTAGTGTTGCTGGCAGACTGAAGTGTGGAGACAGCGCTACAGAGAAGACTACAATCAACTGTAAAACAGTTTAGGCAGGCTGGGACTACAGTCTAGCTCTTCACAGCCATAGCCTAGCTACATATCAAGTGAATAGCACTGATTTTATTCTCAGCATGGCTACTTGCATGTTCACCACATTCTAACTAGAGGCAGTGACTCAGAGGAGAGACTACAAACAGCTGCTAGACCAAACAGGCAAGCTAGCACTGTAGCCTAGCTATACCACAGGCTACATGCAGGCGAACGGCACCGACTCCATTTAATGCACATCGACATGGTTAGCCTAGCATAGCAGTTATATCTCTGCTTGGCTTTCACTTACAGATAGGACTATACCGCAACTAACCTTTGTGTTAAAGTGCCTGACTTCTCACACTTCACGTACAGACACGTGGTACTTTGACCTGTGACCGTGAACTGGTCACAGGTCGAAGGTGCATCCAGGAGCGCGCGCATGCGGCTTCCGTTTCCGTTTTTCACACGTACGCACGGACACACGAACACACGAACACACGAACACACAAACGGACACAACCAGGCGTAATAATAGATACAGTTCTGGCAAGTATTCAGTGGTGGATGCTGTACCCATGTCCAATCATGTCTTTTTGGACATGTTTGACGCTAGCCTACAGATTTGCTACTTTAAGATTGCACACTTTTGAAAAAGCACACTTTTGAGAAAACAGATGTATGCCAGTAGCTACACTGCATGTGGTGACAGTATTGGAACAGATGTAGCATGCTTATGGCCGATGCACAACCCTGCAGAAAGTGCCATCCGGTTAGGCAACGGGATTGCCCCGTTGCGTAACCGAGTAGCGCTAAAGTTGTCCGGCTGTACAACCGGACAATACTAGAATTGTCCGGTTATGTAACTGGAGTTACACAGTTGCACAACTGGGTGATAAAACTCCATTACAGAACCGGACAACCTACTGTAGCTTTGCTGAGTTGCACAACCAGACAGTGTAGCTGACTTGAGCCACTCACACGCAACTGCCAAGTATTACAGCTAGTGTACCATTTCATTACTAAACAAACATGCTAGTGATGCGTGAATTCTTCAGAATCAGTTCCTGTTTGTCTGTTCTGTATGCACACGGTCTCTGTTCCAGGGCATCTGCTCGCAACTGTATGCACTTCAGCTCATTGGTCAGTCGTGGCGACCTGTAGTGAGTGGCACATTGACGCCGGTAGAGGATTAGTTCTTGCCATTGAAATTGGCCAATTCGGTTTCAGCATACCCTCAGGATATAGGTGCAGATCAGTGAGTACTTCTGATCATGACGTATCTCAATGTAGCCAAGTGTGCATGGAATTTGTGCACCTCAGAACCGCTACATAAGAGAGAGATGCTTGCATACATGTGCAACTGGCTGTGTCAATTCTCTCCCTCCAGACTGCTCATCTGCTGCAGCCTGGCATCTCTTTCCAACAGTCTCTGCTAGAGTGCCCCTCTGATAGGTTCTCCTCTAGCATCTGTCTTCTCAGTGGTGTCTTCTATAGAATAACGGTATACCTTCTTTTAGCAGTACCTGTTCTCTATCACTGACACTCAACATCGGTCTGCTTTAGGTGGCATACGCTACCAAAATACAAACCTTCCCGTTGTTCAGCTGCCTAGAAAGCACGGCGGTACGTTCTTTTCCTGTTCACGCTGTCCTTTACGTGCATGTACTCTTTGAACAGACACTCTGAAGCCACCATGTCTACACTCATACCAAAAAAATGGCAAAACAGGCTGTAGCTTGGTGTAAACTGCATGATTACAAGTACTTGCGCTCGCTTCGCTCGCGCAAGTACTTGTGTGTGTTCAACTCGCTCACTCTGTACCGATAGAAATGAAAAGTGTAACCTCTATGTGATTTGCATGGAACAGTATAGCATCTTCTGCCAATGAAGCAGTGCTTTTGACTAAGCCGCATGTCAGTGTTGAAAATTGACTTGTCAGAGGGGGGGGTAAGTATATAGTACGTGTGCACACTACATTTCTTTTAGAAGCCAAAGCATGTATTATGTAATGTCCATGTAGTATGGAATGTGGAGCATCTGCCAGTGGCAGTAGCCTGATCGAGACTTTGACAGTAGTTTCTACCTGAGCCATGTGGAGGCAGCAACTCAAAGGAGAGACTGCAAATAATTACAAAACTATACCCACATCAGCACATGTAGCACGTAGGCGAATGGAACTGACTCCATTTAATGCACATCGTCGTAGTTTGTCTAGCGTAGCAGTTACAACTGTGCATGGTTTGCACTTACAGGACTATACAGCTACTGACCTTCGCAATAGAGCGCGCTCGAAGTGCTGATTTGAGGCCATCATGATAATACCGTTAGCTGTTAGAGCATCCTAACGCACGCAGTGGTCAAAGTTGTCCCAACGCATGCAGCGGTCAAAGTACTAATTAGCTATGTACACATATGATGACGTCACGGTCTTCTCGCGCAATCGAGGTTTATTAGTGGACGTTACATCCGTTACACACACACACACACACACACACACAGACGGACAGAACTAACGTTAAAGTATTGATGGATTCTAGTAAGGAAAAGTCCCTACGGTTACAGCATCTCTGTGACGTCAAATAAACATGACCGTTAAGTATGGCAGTTATGGAGGACTTGGCAGACAAGTACCTTATTGTCAGTCCACAGCCTTACTTTTAAAGTAGCTATGCAGTGCCTGCAGACTCTGAGCACTGTATCTCAGACATAACCCTATTCATGCTGCCTAATTGCTAATATTGACAAACCCACAAGTGGTTTGAACTATTCTACCTTTATAAGGAGAGTGCTAGAGGTCCTCAGTGTTGCCAATCTACTAGTTGAAGATCAGTACAATTTTTGGGAGGCCTACTAACCAAGGAGGCCTATATAGCTCTCTGAAATGTGAATGTACCGTGATGATTGGTGCACACAGTGCTGTATTTTTCATGCCCAACTGTCTTCAAGTACCCATAGCTTTGCATTGCGTACTTAGAGTGCATCAAACCTCCCTCGGTAAAGTGCCATTTTTGTATTGTGTTTGAATGTGGTATACCTACAACTGATACCAGAACAATATATATTCTTGGTAAGTGAAGGCTGAAGGTTTTCAGGGCAAGCGTAAACGAGGCCGTGTTGTGATGATTGAAATTTTATGGATGTGTGTGTGCGCATGTCCTACGTGGTGAATATACCACAAATGCATCAGAAAGTAGTTGTACACTACTGAGGGGGCAAAGGTTTGCCCCCTGATACATCCTCTATAGGAAATAGACAGAATTCACAGATACGCAACTCTGGAACATTACAATTGCCATCGACACAACCATCCATACTCTTCTCTCCCTCAAAAAAGAACAGAAACAGGTTATAGAAAACCTGAAAGAACATGTAATGATGAAATCCCAAAAAAAGCAACCAAGGAAGCACCACAATGTTATCACAGATTACCATCCCTACATTTTCGGACAATTTTCCAACCCCCCACACTCCACATTCCCTAGCTACTAACCTTGTTTCCCTACACAAGTGAACAAATGTAACTGGGAAAAGTGCTGAGCCATTTTTTTGGGGGTGGTTGTTCTTTTCTTGCGGGGGAGGCCTGGCTGGAATTCAGTAACAAATTAATGCTCACCAAACACCCAGTTTTACATCTAAAGGTATTGCAGCTGTTCTTTAGCCGTGCGTGGATCCACGATGCAACCTCAATTCTAATCTTACATGTAGGCCAAGGTGCTTTGCTTGTTGAGTTGGGAAGTATTACATTACCACACCATCTTGTTTCCAACCTCAGGTTTAGAAGCGCCGCAACACCGGAGTGAGTGAAATCAAAGTCCTCAACTTTGCCCTGGCTCGAGCTTCAGCTGAGATCATGACTGGCTACGTCACAACACGCTACTGGAGGGCGCCTGAGATCATGCTGAACTGGTTAGTATCTTGGTAGAGGGAGTCACCAGGGTGGGCTTTTGGTAACCATGGTCTCATTAGTCTCATTATAAGTTGTGAGTAGTGTAGCAGCGAGTTGTCAGGCAAATTGACAGCATATTTGATCCTCTGGCTGATGTACAGTGCTCAGAATCTAAAGAGTAGTATAAAACTTTTCGTGGCCAAACAGACGTGGCAGTATACCGTATGCCCACGAATAGACAGCGCCCTTGACTAGTAGTCATACTCGATTTGAAGCCGCACCTCTGGAAGTGCTGAACAAAATAGTGGCCACCCTCAATTAGTAGCTTAATTGATATTTGTGGCCAAATTCTTGTCATACTGTATTGTGTCAGGACTAGCTAATCTATGATATTGGGCTTGCATTCAAAACTGCACTCAACGTCTGGGCCCTGAGACTGGGCTGTAACCATACCTACATTCTGGGTGAATGAATATCTGTATTTGTACCAAACCCACAAGTGACTTGCCCACAGTGGAACTATAAAGAATCAAAGCTCTAAGGAGAGGGTGAGGTAGAATCCATAGTAATCAACTACCCTTGCCATCTGCATGGTAGGCAAAGGACTTATTTTGGGAGGTCATACTGGTATGGGTTAATCTAGAACTGGTCTTGCAGCCCAGGGACTGGAGTCTCCATTCTCTCTACAGAGCCATTTTTTAAAGCCTCGTTCCCAGTCACCACTAGTACTGCCAACATGCAATAACACTGACAGTGGAGTCTGGGAACGAGGCTGCCACTGTTATATGCATAGCTTTTCAAAGAGAGGAAGAACCACTTAGACTGGACAGATATAATAGTATTCATGCACCTTAATTGCTAATTACTGGCAAACCCACAAGTGTATTGAGCAATGCTGTCTTTATAAGGAGGGAACTGCACACGCACACATTGTCAGATTCGGGTGTCTACAGCCTTTGTATCTACAATTTTTGGGAGGCCTAATCAAGGGGCCTACAGCTCACTGAAATGTGAATATACTGTTTCAGTGTGGATCACAGGAGCACACAGTGCTACAGCATGTGCCATACCACACTACATCAGCTTTTTTGTAGTGATGGGCAATACCAGCAGCTATAGAATTGATATGATACCGATACTTAGGCCACAGGTATCGCTAATATCAACAAGAAAATGAAAAAATTTCAAAAAAATTTAAAAAGATGTAGGGATGGAGTGCCAAAAAGCAAGAAAACAAGGGTAGGGATAGCATGACGTAACATACACAGCCCCATCCCTACATCTTTTTCACATGTCACTGCAACCGTAGCGCTGCGATACAATTGATGTCATACCCATTTAACCAGTGACAACTTGCACCGGCCAACCCTCTTTGCACGGTTTGCTGATAATTATGTCACAGCTACATGCATGCATGTACCAGTTGAACCAGTAAATTGTATCATTAGTATTATGTCTGGAGTATAATTATGCCTATGTTGTATGTTATATTGATACATATTTTTAAGTGGGGTACTAATGAGGATGTACACACTGTGTGCATGTTTGTATGTATATACATTGTACAGTGTGTTTATACAGGCAAACATTACACACAGTGTATATCCATGCAGGCTTATTAGTACTCTGAATGTAATTTCAGCCCATGATTGTACGTACATAGATTCTGTAATGCAGGAGCTACTGTTTGGTGCGTCTCGTACAAAAGTATGTCTGGGTACTAAGGAGGCTGGAAATAAGCTGAAAATTACATACACAGCTTAAATTTCAATACACATCCATGGCCACCCCCTTCTCAGTGCTGCCTACAGGAAGGACCATTAAGAATTAATTAGGCCATCATTGCAGTTGACATGTGAAAAAGATGTAGGGATGGGGCTGTGTATGTTACGTCATGCTATCCCTACCCTTGTTTTCTTGCTTTTTGGCACTCCATCCCTACATGTTTTTAAATTTTTTTGAAATTTTTTCATTTTCTTGTTTCTGTGCTTTTTGTAATGCTTGTTAGAACCAGTAATAAATAATTCATAGTATAACATTAAATACAAGTTATAATTATACCAGTTGATGAAATAAGTTGTTACATGACAGGCACTCCATCCCTAAAGGTTCTTCTTAAATTTTTCTGTTTGTAGATTATTTTTGGTTGTCATAGTATAGATCAGGGTTTTATACAGGAATTTTTCTTTGTGGGAGGGCAAGGGGCTTTTGTTTTGAACACCAGACATCATTCTAAGGAGATCTAGGGGCATCTCCCTCCCCCCAAAAAAACCTCCACCTCTATTTGGAACTCTATCTTAAGATGCATAACGAGCCGACCGCACTGCCAAAGGTAAAGACAATAAATAGCAAGTAAGGAAAAGCAGTTCATGGTACCTGAAAACGCAGACAGAAAGTTTCAGAGACAGAGGTAAATTTCGGCATGCTATCCTGGACACCCCAACTTGTGAATTTTTCTTAGCAATACAGGTAAGAGTAGCAATCTCACGGGCCGGACTCACTCGGGGGGAGGAGTGAGTCTGGACACTACGGACAGCATTCTGTGCCATGGAAGAATGTGATTATTCCAGACTGGTCGCGTGTAAAGAATGCAGAATTAATAACTAATACTAACCGCACAGCAGCGATCAGCTTGCTATGACACTAGATCTAATGCCTCGACCACAATTTTCTGTTTGGGCTTTAGTTGTGAATAGCTGAACTTCTATCCAGCAGAAGAAATGCCATTTATTCTCATGTTGCAGTAATCACCTTTTAGTCTTGTAGTTGACATGGAAGCTCTCAGCCTCACTCCTCCCCCCAAGTGAGTCTAGACCATTAGAATGCTTCATACCCAGGCTTTCCTTGCCTAGAATTATTTGAGTGAGGTACGGAGGCTTTCCTCACCCAGTGAAGATGTAGCCAGCCTAGCTCTAGGCATCCATACTCTATTTAACGCACATATACGTAGTTGGGCTAGCTGTCTTCATACTGACACGAGTAAGTTCTTATAATAGCTACTCACCTTGGTAAAAAGGTGCACTCTAAGTAATTATTCCAGCCGCATGAATACGTTCACTGATCCATTTGCCGAAGAACAACACTCCAGTGAAACAAAGCACACGATGACGATCTCTGGTTGCCAAGCGCATGTCATGTGACATTCTCCGCGCATGCGTACAAATAATAAAATGGCGTAAAACTGGACTGCAGAGCTCGAGAGAGCGCACTGTATATCACATTCGAGAATCAGTTTGATCGTTATGAAGATGATGTTGTCGTGGACCTGCGCGCTCGAAAATGAAGATTTTTCGTGCTACAATCACGGCAATCACTTGAACCAATTTTGAGCTAGCCTCGTTGAAGAAGAAGAATAATATTAAGAAGAAACCAGAATTAGAACGTGAACAAACTGGTAGTTCAGCCAGCTTCCAGTTTTCTACTTTAGCGAAGCTTTTTGGCAACTTTGTGAGGCTTGTTGGTTGCAGAAACCCCCGAAAATGAAGGTTAGATCCCTATAAAAGCTTAAAGCTTATTTTTTGCAGAGATTTGGAAACATTGATTTTATATTGCGTATATGGAGTGTCCGTGCCATCCCTACATAGAGAGTCTACCGACTCTCTGATATAATGTGATACTATACCGGATGTGGGCGAATACGTAGACAAAGTGTTTCTCTAAGATGTATACATACATGTACATGCATTATTATAGAAACTGGATGTGGGTGAATAATAAAAACTGACAAAACTTCCTCAAGTTGTACACATACATGAAAGGTCAAATGTTCTTGTTCAAAAAGAGAAACATGTTCACATGTTTTGGCTTGAGCCTGTTCCTCCTGGCAGATACGAGTTCACCAGCTTTGGAAAACAGTCTTTCTGATGGGACTGATGTGCCAGGGATGCAGAGGTACTTCATCGCCAATTCCTGCAGGTGAGGGTATTGGGTACAATTTTGCTGCCACCACAAGAGTGGGTCTTCCTTCCTCCCAGTGTTCTTCTGCTGCACATACTGGCGGATCTCCACCATGGAATTCGAAGCTGGTGTTCTTCTGGATGTCATCTCGGCAACCTGTCGATCAAAAGCATGCCACAATCCACCAGCATCCGTACCGTTTTCGCTACTCTCCGTTGATGCGTTCAACTCCTCTCTAATGTCCGTGTTCTCACTCCCTGTCATTTCAACTGTCAAGTGTCGTACACCCTGATCAGCAGCTCCTACATCAGCAAATGCCACCTTCTTCAACCGAGGGTCTAGCAAGGTGGAAGCTGCCAACATTGGATTAGATTCTATGTTAAGGAACCGCCGCCTCATCTGCCAACACAGTTCATCACCAAGCTTGGTGATAGTGGTGCTAGATCCAGCAGTTAGCTGTTGGAGAGACCTTGCAAGAGGTATCAGCTTGGATATTGGGAGGTATTGATCACCCGACATTTCCCTTGTTGCTGCTTCAAACGACTTGAGGAGGGTGACAGCATTCTTCATAGCTCCAACGTCCTCTGAGTCAAGGCAGAGACTATTCTTATTAAGCAGACACAATGTTGTCGTGACTGCCTCATGCTGCTCAATTAGCCTCTCAAACATGTAGAACACAGAGTTCCACCGCGTCTCAACATCCTGTATCAGCTTATGGTTGTCGATTTTCAAGCGATTCTGGATTGAAACTAGCTTGTCGGTGGCCTTGCTGCTGCAATGAAAGTATGATACAATGTCACGACACTTCTTTTGGATTTCAGACAACTGTGGGTCGACTTTTAGGAATCCTCAACTACAAGGTTAAGTGTGTGGGCAAAGCATGGCATGTGCTTCCATCCATTTAATCTCACAGCTGCAACAATTTTACTCGCATTATCAGTGACCACACAGATTATCTTCTCCGTGATCTCCCACTCAGTCGTGATGCTCATAAGCTCAGCTGCAAGATTTTCAGCTGTGTGCGCAGAATCAACTAACAGAGTGGCGAGTACAGCTGAGTGAAGTTCCCAACTGCTTGAGATGAAGTGGCAAGTGACGGTGATATACCCTTGAGTGGCTCGAGAAGTCCACAGGTCAGTAGTTAAAGCACAATACTTGGCCTCAGCAAGTTTAGCCTTGAGCTCTTGCCTGATTTTCTGATACTGGTCAGGAAGAAGGCTTCTCATGATGGTACAACGGCTTGGAGGCTCGTACTTTGGGTCAATTGTGTGCAGAAAATTTAGAAACCCCCTGTCTTCTACAATTGAGGCTGGTTGCAAGTCAATCGACAGCATCCTAACTAAAGCCTCATCAATTTTCTTGCGACGGGGTGACTCTTTTCCGTAAAGCTGTGACCGCTCTAAGGCTGTTTTGAAGTAACCTGCCTTGGCTGCTTTGCTGGCGTCTGCTCCGCCTTCAGGCGTTTTTCCTCTTCCTGTTCTGCCTGAACTAGCTTAGCCTGCTCTTCGTGCTTACTCTTGAGATGCTTCAGCAGGTTTGATGTGTTACCGGAGGTCTTTACCGTCTCCCCACAAAGGGTGCATGTTGGGTTCACCCCTACCTCTTCACCGTCAAAATACGTCCAGACAGCGCTACTTTTCCGCTTACTCATGACTAAAGACGAACAATTTCGTACTTGATGCCTACTGATCTACCGAACAGACTTAGCTAATAGATATTATACTCGATACAAAAAGCATGTGGTGACTCTGGTGGTGGGCTATGCATGCTAGACACGCGTCGCCGTTCATGGCACGTGATGTAAGGTATTGTATCGCTGTACCGCGATATAGTATTGAATATCGATACCGACGAAAACGACACCAGTATCGGAGTTATCAATAAATTAGTATCAGTATCGCCCACCACTAGAGGAAAGTAGAGCCTGGTACACGCTGTTCGTGCATGCGCAGGAATTTACGGAAAAGAGGTATCCGTGAATGACTTCAGCCCCGTGGTAAGAAGTAGTACGGAGCAGCATTAGGGTTAGGACTAGCTCATTCTGCCTTTCTTCAGCCACAGATAGCTTTACAAACAGTTTAAAAATAGCAATAAGGCCTGTACCTTTCTATCCGCTGGGATTATGGTATCTTACCACAAAAATTCGGAAGTGCCCCTCCTTTTGGAAGTGGCTCGATTTTTGATAACAGATCTCATCTTCTAGGCCTTTCAGAAGTGAACGGGATCAAAGAATCAAAGTAGCAATCACTTTCTCGGTAGCTACTGGCTTAAAAAAATGCTCCCAGGTGCTTGTAACTCACCAACTACTCTAGTGCAATGGACTGTGACACGATGATTGACGGATGATATTTTGCTGTAGCACCTGCTAGTTTCCAAACCCCCAGAAATCCTGGGGGAACTGAGCATGCACAAACAGTGTCTATCAGGCTCAACTTCCCTCCCACGCAAAGAGCCTGGGCACGAGGCTACTGTGTGTGATGACAGTGTTTGAATTTTCTATACAGCTATAGCATACTTGTGGTTCTGCGGTGCTCATCAATGATATCTTCTTATATTTGTTGGGCTAGCTTTCAGTAATGTATTCCCGGCCTCACTCCAGCTACATCACTTTTACTGACAAAATCTGGGGTTCATTTTCTGAGCTTGGAAGCCACATGACGTTTCAGAAGGCCAGGAAATGAGGAGACCACATACCCATTCCTCATAGCCAGGCCTTCCCTCACAACTTTGTTAACTACCATGGAAGGAAGTGTGGGTAAGGCCTTCCATCACTGTTTTTTTTGCAGCTGTGGTAAACTGTGTGGGAAACTACTTGAGGTTATAAAAATTGTCATGTATACCCTGGCGATGTCACTTCATTCCTTCTCATCATATCTAATGGTAGACATTTGCTTCCAGGCCTGGGTACGAGGCTACTACATACCCATTCCCACTGTGTTTGTGGACCACATACGCATTTCCACTGTGGACTGAACATCAAGTTCACCTTTCTCCACAGCTGTATAAGGTAAAAGGCCTCGAGAGTAGCTTTCCTACTGTTCATGCGTAAGAACTCTACCATCAGAGGGAAAGTATCATATATAGATGCTGGAACACTAAACTCTGACTAGTATAATGCATTCCCTCTATATACGTATGTGTAGGAGCCGTAAGCAATGTAATGGTATTCATGCATCTGAATTGCTAAGAAGGAGATTTTTACAAACCCGCAAGTATTTTAGCAGTGCTGCTTTTGCAGTGCTCACAATCTAACAAGTAGATAAAATTGCTGTACTTTTTTCTACACCCTACATGGTTTGATGTTAGGTTCTCAAAAGTGGAAAGCAAATACTTACATACCTCTGCCACTATGGCATAGGTGCTAATTTTATTAGTAACTTGACCAAAAAGTGCAATATCCATTCATGTAGGGATGCACTTCCACAAAAACAAAGGGACAAGTTGTAACTCCCACTGCAATGGGTTCACAGACTACCTACACATCACAGCCCAATTAATGCATTACAGAGTAGCTGCAAATCACAGCACAGTGTGTTTACAGAGACCAACCTGGGTAAGGAGATGTAGGGAGGATCTTCTCCGTAAACGCACTGCCGTAGGGCGTGACTGATCACCGCAGTAGAGGCACAGATGCCTCACTATGTATACTCCACTATGAACACATGTCAAGAGACCGCGTGTGCCTGGCCTCTGCCTTTTTGGAGTTCTTGAAATGGCACACCTTACCGATATTGAATAAGTTAGAGCTGAACATGCGGAGGCTAGAACCGCTTTGGTGACTATATGTTCAGGCGATTTTTGGTTACCTCCAGCTTTATAGCCTCTAAATCACACATTTTGTAATGATAGTTGGATAACAACAACAGATTGCTTAACCCCATTCACCCATTTGCAGTGTGGGATAACAAAAAGTTGGAGAGAGAGGGTCTAGCAGAACTTGCACAAAATTGGTTTTTAACTGGCCAATCAGCTTGCACTGTAAAAATTCTGTTAATTGACGGTTTCATAAGTCATGCAATCTACTTTCACAGACACTGGGGTCCAGGGGTAGTGGGCACACTAATAAGATCTCAAGGGTTGCTTGCTAACTCTCTTATAGATCGTATTGGCTACCCGGACATGGTTTGTAGCATGGAAAGTAGACTGATAGTACGTATGTGTGTACTCTAGCTACCCCCCCCCCCCCCTCCCACTGTATAACTGCTATACATTCGTGAATTCACAGCTAAGGCCTTCTATCCAGTTTTTACCAGCCGGAGCGCGTGCGAACAGCTGGTACTAATATTGCTTTACGTTTTCCGCATCTGTCTGTTTGTTTGTTTGTTTGTTTGTGCGTCCGCACTTATCACGTGCGCAATGTATTACGTCATACGTTACTATGCAACTGCAGTGTATAGCTTTTGGAGGTTTGCAGGCTAAGCTACAGCAAATGAAGGTAGTTGTGTGTTGCCTAGATGGCAAAAACTCAATAGGCAGCCATAAAGATCCCGTTTTCGTTGCGTAAAGCTATTAACTGGAGGCGCACGACGAAACTGCTGAGTCAGCACTTTCGCTGTTCTGCGTTCTAGCTTGCAGTTAGCGCTCCCAGTTGGCTTGGCCGAAGCTGAGTTGTGTGTGTTGTACGGGAGAAAGGTGCCCAGCTGGTTTTTAGACATGAAATGTCATACTTGTTTCTCAACAGCTACATGTAGTGTGAGTTGAAAGGCCTCAGTGTGAGTATATATCACCTTTATGTCATTCATTGAAGTTTCCATAGTAATTACAGCAGGCTTATATATGTTAGCAGTGTAAGATCATGTTTACATGTGATTCTCAAAACTTTATGCTGACCAAAACAGGAACTAGTATTTGGACCAGAGGAGCAGCTAATGATATTCATGCACCTTAATCGCTAATATTGAGAGTTTCACAAACCCACAAGTGTTTCAAGCAAGTGCTGAGTATATAAGGAGGGAACCTGGGTCTGGGTTCCTTGGCATTTATCTCAGTTTTGCAATTTTTGGGGGGCCTAATTAAAGGGCCTACAGCTCACAGAAATTTGAATATACTTATTGTTCCAGTGCAGATCACAGGAGCACACAGTGCCACAGGGTGTGTGTAACCGTATCCACTCTAATTAAGGCGCCTCTCTAATAAACCCGCCCTTTCAAAGAGAAAACATTTTTTTTCGCTCAAAGTAAGGCGAGAATGAAGCAGCTACTGCCCCCGGTAATTATTTTTAGGGGGCGCGTTCTAATTAGAGCGAAATTTTGACGTTCGTAATATCCATTAATTGCTGTCAGTGGCAGAGTGTTGAAATATTTTTGGGAACATGCCCCACAGTCCCAAGCTCATGAGCGACAACTGCAACAGCGTAACTGTCATGTTCGTTCTCCGTTTCCACCACTGTTACAGTAGTGAGTATACACCTCACCAACCTCTGGAGTCCAGATGCGTAGGAATTCATATCCTCGAACTCCAACTCAGTAGTCGCCAAGGAAGCCAATCTCGCAGTAGCTGCTTCATTCTCGTATCGTGGTGGCTTTAAACCGTTGGGCTGACAGAATTGATCGATATTAATGAACGTCAAAACTTCGCTCTAATTAGAAGGTGCCTCTCTAAATAAGGCGCCCCTTGAGGGTCATAATTAATTTATAAGGGCACCTTAATTAGAGCGGATACAGTTTTGCCATATCATGCTATATCAGCTGTTTTCAAATACTGATTAAAAAAAAACAGCCTTGGTGTGCAGCAAGCCACCCATGGTAAAAGCACTATATGTTTTGTATCATTGTACTAAAGACAGATCCAACCCACTGATGCCATTGACTCTAATGGTGATGTTATCTAACCTTGGCGGTGTATACTAGGTGAATGCAGGGCATTGTGGGGAGAGCATGAGCAAGCTTGATTGGAGCTAGCAAGTGAGATTGCACGAGCTAGCTACGTTTTGTAAAGACTGAGCGACTTTGGTATGTTATATCGAAACATCCCCTAGCACTAGCAGTATGAGTACATCAGTCCTGTCCGAGCCCAGGACTCCTGATTTGGAGGAGTTCTACTCTATAGCTCTGCTGACTGCAGCTGTCCTGAATCAGATATTATAACAATATTCCAGGAGAGGTCTGAGGCGTCAGTGGCCCCTCCTCTTCCTCCTCCTCCCTGAGGACCCAGCAACAGCCTGCTGGAGCAGCACATACCCCACCCATCACAGAGCATGTACTGGTTGTCTGGCTGTTGGGGGCCTTGCTTTACATTTCTCAGGGGGGGGGGGGGGCCTTGCTTTACCTTTCTCAGGGGGGCCATTGTTTTTAATGAAACTCAGTTTAATTGCCTTTATAGGAGAGATCCATATTCATTTCAGAGCGCTAGGTGCCCGTACATAGAGCCTTTGTTCCAGCCCCACCTGGCTACTCTTCAGTGAAAATGGTCAAATTGACAATGTCTGACATTACACCTTTAAGCTGAGTCGCTATACTATCCTAGTGAATTCACATTGGGCCTTGGCATATTATTGTAAACTGCATGGGGAAGGCCCTGCAAATGATGAAAGTGTAAGCTCACTATGACATTACCATCCACAATGGGGATCTTCCTAAAGTTACACTTTCATATTGTGTAGCAATAACAGCTCGGTAGTTTGCATAAATATTTGTAGCAAAATTCTTGTCATACTCTACTAGGTATACGCAAGCGCACTATGCCTCGCTGACATCATCTTACCGCCGGGGCCCGCCGGGCTAGATACCGGGGCACTGTCCCCCGAATACACGTGGGGGCGACTATTTTCGCGACTAAGCAAGTCGCAAGAATAACAGGCTAGCTGAAGCGGCTGCTGCTAGTAGCTATGTCAAAACGACTGGCATCCAGGCGAATGATATCTGTATCTACAGCATTTTCCCAAGGACCAGCCTCAGCTGCCACCAGAGAGCGGACATGCTACGTAAAACTTGCTTTCTTATCGCTCGATCGTGCCGTCCGTCTCTAGCTTTCGTACCTCTGCTTACAGAGCGGCTACACAAACTGTACTAACCTAGGAGCTGTAGTAAGCCTTACTTGATAAAACTGTGTAGTAGACTTGTCCAGATCTCTGCCTGCTTCTGCACCAAGAGTTTGAAGACGGCATCCGCTAAACTACACGAGACGCCATTTTGAACTCGTGGCTTGCCCCGGGGGCCGGGGAGCATGACACACAGATATATATACATACATACGTATATATATACATATATACATACATATATATATATAAACGCTAGCTGAGATTCTGAGCTCGTATGTCGCGATTATTGGCCTCGCTGCGCTCGGCAATTATGTCAGACTAGGTGTGTACTAGCTAACCTATCTTGAGATTTTGGGCCATTGTATACATTGCAAACTTCTGTGAGAAGATAAGCTTTCTGAGAGAGTAAAGCAATCCCGAAAAATCGGGACCCAGCTGGGGATTGAACCCAGGACCTTCTAAATACTAGTCAGATGTTCTTAACCAATTGAGCTACAGGAGCCCCTTGGCAGAGGAGCAGTAGGCAAGCTTTATATAGCCACTAAATCTGCTAGTAGCACTTGCCAGTAGGACCCAGCCAATTCCAACTGTAATTACTCTTTCACTATAGGCCATCCCCCCATCTCCTAAACATGAGGAACGTGCTACACCCAGACTTAGTCTGTACATCTGGTGCCCTGAGAGTGAGCTATAACCATAGTAACTGCATTCTGTGTGAATTAATGTATGTGTTTGTATCAAACCCACAAGTGCCTTGCTCACAGTGGGGCTAGCTACAAAAGCATCTCTAAAGATGGGGTGAGGTAGTATTCCACACTTTACTGGATTTAATTTAGGGGCCCATATTGGTATGGGCTAATGTATTGGTGTATCATAGTACTGGTCTTATAGCCCAGGGACTGGACTCTCCATTCTTCATTCTGTACTAAGCGACTTCTATAGCCTCGTTCCCAGTCTCCTCTGCCGACATGCAGAAAGGCTGGCTGTGAAGACTGGGAACGAGGCTACCACTGTTGTATGCGTAGCTTCTCTAAGAGTGGCAGGACATGCAATGTCACAGACCATTCTGGCTAAAGAAAAGCCAGTGGATGAATACAATGTGTTAACACAAGCCTAGACTTCGATCCACGGTTCAAGAAGGATGCTAGGCTCTGACTTAGGTAGCTAGCGTTACAGGTAGGAATTAGAGGGTACCATGTCGGCTGAAACAAACTGCTGCAGACCCCTAGTACTGGTACACTATGTCCCCAGGCCTCCCTCCAGCTTCGTCACTTCCACTGACAAAGGCTGGGGCTCACTGCCTTGGAAGACACAAAAGCTGGCAGAAGGCCTGGGAACGAGGCTAGAAGCATGGTTTGCCAGTTTTTGTGCCCTGTAACAAAAAATGAATTAGGTGATTTTTAAATGTCTAATTTGCCAGCTACAAGGACAGTTGAACCAACTGTAACAACTAGGAATTCACAATAGAATGCACACCAGAGCTACAGCCCCCATAGGAGCCTGCAGAATCACATGTGTAGTGTAGTAGCCTCATTCCCAGTCCTTCCCACCCCAGCTTTTATCTCGCAGCCGTGGAGAGGGAAGGTCTGGTACCACTTATCACATACCGTGATGTAGGATAGACACATTCCCATGCAATGGCACTTACATGCTTCACTTCACTCACACATGAGCAGCACAGGAGAATAAGAATAATAGAGGGAGGGTCTAGCAGAGCTTGTACAAAATTGTACAAAAGTCTCAAAGGATGCTAAATCTCGTAGATCACATTGGCTAGATTACTACCCGATGTGGTTTGAAGTAGACCGATATAAGTGGCCTCTAGCCACACACCCACATATGGTATAACTGCCTTACATTCCTCAACTCATACCCAAGGCCTTCTTTTTCCGTGGCTACAGTATGAGGTGAAAGGCCTCAGTATGAGGTTCGCCTTAATACCGTTCATTGAGGATTCCCAGAGGAGGTTGGAAGTGATTACGTGTACATGTACGTCAATAAATGCATAATGTCGTGTATAGTTAATAGCATTCCATTGAGAAGAATATGGAAGATACGCAAAGGTATGCGTTGTCTGGCCTGGAATGTTCTGTAGCTCTACAACCTTTGAGGGGACGAGTGGGGATGCCCCTTCAAAAAGCTTGGCTTGCAAGTACGTATGGAACTGTTCTGCTGAAGATTGGGCTTGAATAGAGTGGATTCTCAGTGAGCTTGCAAAATATTTATAAAGCTACGAATACGATAGTGGTTTAGCTACCACTCAGATTCTAGCTATTACTTGGAAAGCTGCTAAACTTGTACGAGATCAGAGATCACTCCTAGAGCAGCTATTATTGCTCCAATCTGCCCGAGACGTTTTATTGACATCATCAGAAAGCATAGCTAATTGGATTCCACTATTAGTGTACATGACCGCTTCCGACCTCCTCTGGAGACATTAACTCAAGATCATGCTTACATGTGAATCTCTAAAGTTTATGCTGGCCAAAACCAGAACTAATAGTATTTGCACCAGAGCTGCTGTCTCACTGTACAGTGGGCCAGTGGCCATAATTATGGCGGTACAGCAGGTAATAGTATTCATACACTTTAATTGCTAATATCGTGCGTTTAGAAACCCACAAGTGTTTCAAGCAAGTGCTGCCTATATAAGGAGTGAACCAGCTGTTTGTCTTGTCCTTCATGTCCAATGACATTATGCACAATTTTTGGGGGCCTATGTATATGTAGTCTCATGCCCAGCCTCACACGTTGTTAGAAAGTGGGTCTGGCTCACCCCGCATATTCAAAGTTGGGGCAGCATTACATCAGCGGCCCCCCTTACATCACTGTTAGGAAGTGGGTCTGGCTCACCCCGCATATTGAAAGTTGGGGCAGCATTACATCAGCGGTCCCAGATCTGGACCGGCAATGTGATTGGTTGATTATAGTATTACATCACTAAACGGTATGGATATCTGGATACTACAGCCGTTTAGTGATGTAATACTATAATCAACCAATCACATTGCCAGGTCCAGAATACCGTTTAGTTAGCCTCGAACCCAGGCCTTCCACACAGATTTTTTCGCAGCCGTGGCAAAAATTGCTGAGAAGGCCTGGTATATTTTCGCACGTGATGTGTGCCGCTGTCGACATCACGGTCAAACAGGAAGCAAGAAATGACGCTTACGTAAAGCCACGTGATAAGCAACGAGATTGAGTGCTCTATACTGTGTACTAGAAGAGTGAAAGGGTTTGATCGCTACAGAGGACATTGAGGATCATTTCTGGTCGCGTTAAAGTAGTGAGGCAGATGCAGTGGAGCATTGAGGCGGAGTAGAAGACCGGCTAATCTCGTTCCCAGGTGCCAGACCACTCCTCCTCGACTGGCACGAGCAACCGGCGATTGCAGTCACGACCGAGAAGGCTAAGTGGCGCGTACTGTGACTTAATATTATGCCATAGGCATTGATAGCTACACTTATCCATAGACCATAGCCAGAATTTGCATTATTTTTTTGTACATGTGCCCAATGTATTTTTATTTATGACTTTATTATAATAAAGTGCATTGACATATACAAATAGGCTGAAATAACAACGCCAAAGACCAATAGATGGCCCATGCAGAGCATGTTAGTATAAATGTGCAGCAGTCTCTAGCCACTGCTCCAGACACATCGAGCCTTAAGTCTGGCAGCAACTTTCCTCTCTTTCCTGACACCAGCTAGAACTCTGCTGCATTTTTGCGCTTGTTTCCTTCATCATCAGAGAGAGAACCTCTCGGTATAGGCCTGTAGACACGGTAGACCACTATACTAGCTAGCCGCGAGATTCGCTGCGAAACCCCACCCATACGTGCACATGACATTTCACGCAATTTCTTTACTCCGTGATGACGACAGTGGCACACATCACGTGCGAAAATATACCAGGCCTTCTCAGCGATTTTTGCCACGGCTGCGAAAAAATCTGCATGGAAGGCCTGGGTTCGAGGCTACCATTTAGTGATGTAATACTATAATCAACCAATCACATTGCTGGTCCAGATCTGGGACCGCTGACGTGATGCTGCCCCAACTTTGAATATGCGGGGAGCCAGACTCACATTTCTAACATGGGTCTGGGCACGAGACTAATGTATATGTAGCAGTGGAGATTGGACACATGGGTCATGTGACAGACAGCCCATGTGTTCATGGAGCTGTTCTTTATTGAGCTGCATGTACAATATGTAGTTTGGTCTAGTTTCGACCAAGTTCTGTTATCAGTATACAAGAAACACATATCGTTGGAATCTGCTTGTGAAACGCTTTCAGAAAAGTGAGTCAGCCCCGTTCAGTCCCTGGGTCATTGCAGTGCTACGGTCGGTAAACTATTTAGCTGTTGGCAAGGTGAGACTACATACTGGATTCTATCTGCAGATGGCAAGATGCTGCCCTTCTAGGTCTGTTCCCACCATCTTACAGAAATCTACAGGCCATTGCAGCTTTATTATGAGCTATGCTTACCTGTGTTTCGAGTCAGTGTAGCTTTCCGTTTCTGTCACATTTATGGCACCACGGAAATGCGCAGAATCGCTCAAATTGCTGAACGATACATCATTTTGGCCCTTGCTAACTCTTTGTAGATGTCTACCTAGCTTCAATCCATACTTTTTAGCTTCTCAGTGAGCTAATTGAACGCTGGAATGCAATGTGGAATGTAATTAATTGCAGCAAAGGAAACATGACTACGCACGTTAGTGAATGCATGTCCAACCTCCTCTGGATCTATAGCACACTTTGAGAAAACAGATGTACCGTAGACTCGGGTTATCAGGCACATGCACTAGTTGGGACAATAGCGGCGGTATATGCGCTACATAAAGAAGTGCGCTACATATCGGGGGTTAAAGGTCTACCACGCCTATTTATTGCATGATGTCAACGATAACTGTCGATGCGAAAATCTAAAGTTCTTCGCAGCAAGGTTACAGTAGCTAGCTATAAAAATGGGAATTTTGCTGTTAGCAGATTACTAACTACCGGTATAGAATCACTATCAAAGAAAGCGTAGTTTGTGGTCTCCACGTGTACACAGAAAAGTATGGAGACCCGTTATTGGGCTGAACCGACCAACCGCCATGACTAGTGAGCCGTAGCTATCTATCGAGACGGAGAGATTGTTGGCCACGTACTCAGAGAGCTAGCTACCTGCTAACAGTCTCCTAGTTTCTCGTTCTAATAATTTTTGTGCTAGTTACTCCGCCCAATGTTTTGTTTGATTGGAATGTGCGCCTCTTTAGGCCGAGAAGCGAGCATGTGCCTGATAGCATATGTGCGCTACATAACGAAGTGCACCTGATAGCCCGAGTCTACAGTATGTCACTAAGCTACACTGCGTGTGGTGGCATAGCGGGAACAGATGTAGCTTGCTTGGGGTGTGTGTGTTGTTGGCAAGATGTACAGTGCTCAGAATCTAAAGAGTAGATTTTTGATAAAATTGCTTTATTGTTCTACACCCTACATTGTTTATAGCCGGAAATTTGGTGAGGACTTTAATTTGGCGGTTTGGCGAATCGTAAAAAATCGCCAAATTAAATTCTCACGCATTATGTAATACGTAACACCCACGTGCGCATTCAGCTACTAGAAAAAAGTTGCTCCGCGTAAGCTTACGTGTTTCCTCTCTGTCCGGGAAGGATATCGAACCTCGCAAACAAAGCTGTAAAGCGCTCTCTATCTGGAAACTTGAAGCCTGTCACACGGTCACCTCGAGGCAAGTATAACACTACACACAAGAAAGGGCACAAATTGGAAAGTATGCCGCTGACAACGGAGCGACAAAGGCTGCTACACACTTCTCGAAGCATCTGGATAGTAAGATCGGCGAATCCAACGTCTCCATTGTCGAGCTCAGTGACAAAAAAACTTTACCTGTTCAGCAGCGTTACACGTTGTGTGCCTAGGATTACGTAATACGTCAATATAAATTGCCAAAAGTAATTTAAGATTACGTCATAGCCGTACGCAATCGCAAAATTTAAATTTCGCCAATATTTAATTTTGGCCGTTTTTGGCCATTTCGCCAAATTTAATTCTTGCCAAATTTTCCGGCTATACGGTATTAGGTTTTGTAAAGTGGAATGCATATACCTACATACATCTGCTACAATATGGAAAAGGTGTTAATTTGATTCGTGATAACCTAAGGGTTCTATGGCTTCTGCAAGACACCTGACTTGGAAAATCGGTTAAGGTGCTTAAATCTACATCTTTGTTCCGAGAAAGTTTAAACCTTGGATGTAACAAGCAATCAGGCCTAGGTACCTTTGAATGTTAGAAATGTTCCCCTCAATTAATCAACACCGGAGATATTGACCAAAGATCGTGTTTTGAGTGGGATAATTATCGCTTAAGGTAGTAACTTTAGAATTTATTGTCCGAGAACTCTCAAAAAAATTTACAGAGCTATTAAGTTGTTGATACTAATGTACCACTACTCAAACAATTCCTGAGTCTTACTGTTCAGTCAAAAAAAATCTTTTCGTCTGCGCAGGCATTTTTCGCCATTTTGATGTTCGTTGTCGCTGTGGCAGTCTCTCCGTGTAGCAAAGTAAGTCCGTATAGCAGTATTGAGTGTTCCGACGATCTGCCGTGCGATTATCGATTCTAGTAAGGGAAAGTCCCTACGGTTACAGCATTTTTGTGACACGCAAAAAAATCCATGACGTCAAAAAGCATGGCCGCTAGTACAGCAGTGTATGGAAGACTTGCCGGAAAAGTACCTTTTGTCAGTCCACAGCCGCATTTTTCAACTAGCTAGGTTTATGAGCAGTTATCATAAGTATCTACATTCATTTTTTAAGGTAAAAGTGGCAGAAAGTGCCAGCAGCGAAAGTCTATGAAAGTTCGCTTATGTTATTCCTACTTTATTTGGTTACTTTTTGGGAATTTCACTCCAACATACTCTATCTTTTCTGTAGAGTAATGTGGTGTTGTTGCTACTTTGTTTTGTTAGTTTTCAAGATCGTATATATACTAGCTCAGATTCAACTACTAGGTATGCGCCGCAAGATTACTTACCTCGTACTAAGATGTGCTCAGCAATGAAATCTCTTAAGGTATGTATTATTTGGGCTACGTTCCGTAATGTATTCCCGGCCTCCCTCCAGCTTCATCACTTCTACTAGCAAAGCCTGGGGCTCATTTTCAGTCCTTGGAAGCCACATAAGTGATGGGAACGAGGCTAGAAGCAATGCTCGTCACTTTATTCATTTCTTTGCACATCATTCTATTTTTGCTGTTTAGATGCCCATTCCCTCTGTGTGTGTAGACCACATACCCATTCCCACAGTGTAGTTCCACCAATGTTGGACTGAGCATCAAGTTTGCCTTTATCCACAGCTATAGTCACATCTGGCGAAATCACCCATCTCTCTCTAGACCGCGCTCTCATTCCCGCTCTGTGTGTAGACCACATAGCCATTTCCAATGTGTGTGTAGACATATACCCATTCCCACTGTATTTGTAGTCTACCGTAGGCGCTCTAAATCTGCGTCACTCTAATCTTGCGTCAAAAATATGAAAAACGGTAACCGTATTTTCTAATTTTGCGTTACTAGCAGGAAATTTTTGGTTGGGTCCGTCCTAATGTTGCATCATCACTTCTGTCCTACGAAGTGGTGTCAGGCTTAGACTCTACGCCAGTAAAAAAGGATGGCTTTCAAGGTCACAAACAGAAAGGTGGCGAAAAGTGACGATGGCTAGTCGACGTCCGCTTCATTCTCTTGCTCACTCTGCTCATGCTCACTGTCACTATCGATCGTTACCGGCTGTTGAACTTTTCGCGGCCTCCCCAGACCACGTTTCGCCTTCCAGCGGATTGGTAGCGGCCCATCCACGCGTCCAAAGAAGCTAGTGATCTTCACAGCCATAGCAGATTAACGGTAAATCTACACGAGGTGTGATTCTGGTATGCATTTCAGCTAGCGTGCGCTTAGCGCTTACTGGTGCGGTATACCGTTAAGTCAATATTTTCTAATTATGCGTCAAAATGGATAAAATATTCCATGCCAATTTTCCAATTTTGCGTCGTTCAGAGAAATAATTATTTTTGAGGGTGACGCAAATTTAGAGCGCCTACGGTAAGACCACATACTCAGGCCCCCGTTTTATTCAACTGCATGTAGGCAAAGGGGAGAGCCTGTCATGTTTAGATCATTATGCATCAGTAGGGTCCAATTTGAAAGACGGCTGCGTTTATTTTACTGGAGACTTTGTTTCTGCAGTAGGTCTGTGGCACAAACAAGGCTGTGAAGATCGCTACGAGAAGTGTAGATTGCTACCTTCGTCTGAGAATTGCAAATGTGCTCGCCCACACTCTATTGCTACCTTTCTACTTTTGACACACACACACACACCACACACACACACACACACACACACACACACACACACACACACACACACAGGGGCCCTGGAGAGAGAGCTGGCTTCAGTGGAGGAACATCTCTCCCGACTGGAGAGGATGGCTCACAAGGGGGTGGCTGGAATCCGCCGGGAGACCAGACAGGTTTGCAACGAGCAAGAGGAGATCAACTCTCTCTGTGAGCTTCTCTTTTGTTCAGGGCTATGCCTTCCCATACTACATGTAATGAAAGGAATAGGCTGACAGATTAAAAAAAAAGATACAATGTAATTAGGCATATGCCCGGCATGTCAAACTGACAGTCACATGACCACAAAGCCCGACACGTCAGACTGACAGTCACATGACAAAGCCAGACACGTCAGACTGACAGTCGCATGACCACAAAGCCCGACACGTCAGACTGACAGTCGCATGACCACAAAGCCCGACACGTCAGACTGACAGTCGCATGACCACAAAGCCCGACACGTCAGACTGACAGTCGCATGACCACAGAGCCCGACACGTCAGACTGACAGTCGCATGACCACAAAGCCCGACACGTCAGACTGACAGTCGCATGACCACAGAGCCCGACACGTCAGACTGACAGTCGCATGACCACAGAGCCCGACACGTCAGACTGACAGTCGCATGACCACAGAGCCCGACACGTCAGACTGACAGTCGCATGACCACAGAGCCCGACACGTCAGACTGACAGTCGCATGACCACAGAGCCCGACACGTCAGACTGACAGTCGCATGACCACAAAGCCCGACACGTCAGACTGACAGTCGCATGACCACAAAGCCCGACACGTCAGACTGACAGTCGCATGACCACAAAGCCCGACACATCAGACTGACAGTCGCATGACCACAAAGCCCGACACGTCAGACTGACAGTCGCATGACCACAGAGCCCGACACGTCAGACTGACAGTCGCATGACCACAGAGCCCGACACGTCAGACTGACAGTCGCATGACCACAGAGCCCGACACGTCAGACTGACAGTCGCATGACCACAGAGCCCGACACGTCAGACTGACAGTCGCATGACCACAAAGGCCGACACGTCAGACTGACAGTCACATGACCACAAAGGCCGACATGTCAGACTGACACACAACAGTACACAATGACCATGCATAATAACCCTACTGACAATTAAATGAGAAATTACCATAAACATAGTGCATCAAACTATCAGACATGCGGTAACACAAACATAAAGCCTCCTGCCAGTCTATTAATGAGAAGATGTAATAATTTTTTATCAGCGCTAACTATTAACTTTAGGATGGTCACCCCTGCTTGGCCTAGTGCGCGAGTGCGCATGCACTAATAATTCCCATGGCTCTACATGTACACTTCCTGCCGGAGCAATAGCTCCATGCGCATTCTACTTGAAATATGCCACACTCATTTTCCGTAGTAGACAAGAGCAAGTAAAAACAACACTAACGTAACCAAACTACTTATTTTACACATCTAACCTTACATATCAACATAAATGCTTGAGTCCTGGGTCGTTCAGGCATTCCGTGCTCACGATCTCCGAGACAATAGTATTTCTTTACGTAATTGTAACGTAACGTTCACTGCATCTGATTGGCTACCGTGCATTGCGGTTAGAAACTGGCGGGCAGAATTTAATTCGTAGATCAGTTCGAACTGTCAGCTCATATAGCCTTAGCCACTTTTCGCATGTAGAGAGATGAATATGTCATCGTCATTTTCGAGATCTCGCGGTACCCCGACTCAAGGGCCCACCACGACAACTCTGCTTGCAGAACAGGCTCGACGGAGTAGAATTGATGAAAAACTGGACTCCCTAGCAAATATGCAACTAACGGAGTCACATGGGGTGAAAGCTTTGCAGACAGACCTGCAGTCGATTCGAGATGAGCTATCCACTTTAAAGCAACAGGTTCAACAGCAAGGTGAAAGGAATGTATCTGGAGGAGCATTTAGGGCAAGAAAACTTCCATCACGACTGTGTGTGAGTTAATTAGTTTAGCAAATTCTCTAACCAGTATCCATCTTTATCCTTCTCTATGTGCAGGCAAAAGTGAAAACTCTACATGACAGTTTAGAGAATCGTTTTGATCCTTCTCAGTCGTAAGTATACTCTGTCGTGCAGTATAACATAGTTACTAACATTTCTTGTGTGTTTATTAGGTACGAAGCAGAGTGCAACCAAGTCATTGCCTGTGAAATTATTTCTCAAATAACTGAAGACGACGGGGAAAATTTTGAGGAATATGAAATCAAACGTAAGTTGTATTCAGTGCCATGCTATAGCATACGTCTAGCTTAAATTTCAAAAGCTTCAACTGACTTAATACTTTGTTTTCAGGTGCTACCTATCGCTATTATGAATCTAGAAGGAAGCTGTATAACGATTCTCAACCGAGAAGAATGCAGAAAGCCATAGAAAACAAATTGAAGACCAGGAAAACCCAGTAAGGTTGTGTATAATCAAAGCAAGGGATATTTGGCAGTGTATTAATTCTGATGGTATTTTTTTGGTGATCTGCAGTTGTTCCAGCGCCGTACAAAGGTGGTCCTGCAGCAAGAAGCCCAGATCTGGAGCCACCTAACCTTTCACTGTATGAGTGAAGAAAGCGATAATGATGAGGGTACAAAAACCCGTCATACACCAAACTGGCGATCACAAAGTAAGTATAGTTTGAGTTAGGTTAGAGTTCATATTATATGCTGAAGGAGTGCTTCTTTAATTTATCAGTTTTTTTTTCTTTTTAGAATTCAATCAATTTATCTCCAAACTGGACAGCAGATTTGCTAAAAAGCAAACTGTACGGTCAATAGAGCGGGTATATGGGGAAATACTTGACTGCTCTCCACCGAAACGGCTACCGAGGTGGATGATTGAACAGCACAGTGACTGTCTACCAGATCGAGAACCAGCCCCTGTCCATTCCACTCCAATTCCCAGTCGGAGTTGGGCCACAACACCACCTCAACTTCATTCTATATGCCAGAACTTTCACATACACAGTATAGAAATTCTATGTATGAGTTTGACCTGCCTGATCCACGTACATGTAGTCACAGTCAGGATATAGTTTCGGATGAAGACTCTCCTTTTAGTGTTGACTTATCATATTAATCTTGTAGCGTTCTGTAACTGCATTGTTGTTTTTTTCTTGTTATTGATACCACTATATTCGTGTCGATTTTCCGTGAGCGCTAGCGCTGGGCGTAATTATTAAAGCTGGTTATCGAAATATTTCATAATGAAAGAATACGGACTAATAATGCAGCGCACGGTACGGTAATATACGTATTGTTAGGGCAGCTAGACGGGAGGCAACACGGCTGCAGACGATATTATGCACGGTATGCCCGATTAGCTCCTGTCCACGAAGTGGTCCGGATGCGGTGCTAGACGGAACCGCGTGCTGAAGAAGGCGGGGTGCCGGTATTCCCCCGCCCGCAGGTGAACTCGGGACTGTGTACGGGAGTGTACGTTGCCGTCTCCTCCGCAGGTGAACTCGGGACTATGTACAGGAGTGTACGTTGTCGCCTCCTACCACTGTTACTGCTGTGACACCTTCAATGCACAGGATATGCCAGTTTTGTCACCATCGAAGAGCGATCCACAACACGGGGGAGCTACGACATGCACCAAAGTATTTGGTTGTTGTGTTAAAGCGAACCCAGAGGAGGATTGGGGTTGGTGGTTCATATTTTAACCACAAGTCAAACAGACGAGTTGTTTTAGACCAGTAAGTGCGTTATAATGCATAACATCGCATAAGCATAAGTGGGTTGCTTTCAAATTCATAGGACAATAGAAGTGCATGTGAACGAAGTAAATGAAGAGTTTGATGTTCACCCAGATTTTCAGATGTGTTACAGCCTTCAATCCGTAGTGGTAAGTACATTGAAAACTTATTCTCTCAAGTATGGATGATAGTATATCATGATCAGTACCAAATCCACTTTGTGAATAGATTCACCATGGAACTACTTCTCAAGGAGGTCACTGTAAGTGCGCACAATTATGTCATTGAGATATTTTTGGTAATAACGCTGATGCTGAACGAATTACTGCTAAACAGCCAGCATTTCAAAACTGAGTTACAAGTTCAAAACTTATTTCATCTGTGTAATCTTTATAACTGGGCTATATTGTAATGGTGGAATGTTCTTAGGGTGAGCAATGCCCACACTTTCCAGATATGATTGTAGACCATTACAGTCATCCTGTCTCATTTATCATATTCAAACTTATACTATACCTCACTGAAATACTGCAGCCTGATTGGTTGCTTATGGGTATTTAAATCTCTTATTACCCTATGGTTTCACTTATTACCCTGTGATTACACTTATTACACCTGCAATTGTGAACTGAAAAACCAGCCCCACCCCCACGGTTTGCGCCACCTATGTCCGACAATGAAGTGCAACGAGTAAAAAAGGCTGCTGTGCCTAAAACTAAAACAACGCTTCTCAGGCAGTGGGGGTAGTATTCACAAAGAGGGGGTCACCCCTCATAGAGAGACACAAGTTGGTGCATCAACCTATGGAAGGAGTGGAGGGATGACAGAAATAGCAGGTCAGAGGAGCAGATTCCCTCAGATATTCAACCTGCTATTTCTGTCATCCCTCCACTCCTTCCATAGGTTGATGCACCAACTTGTGTCTCTCTGCGTTGTTTTAGGCACAGCAGCCTTTTTTACTTGTTGCACTTCATTGTCGGACATAGGTGGCGCAAACTGTGGGGGTGGGGCTGGTTTTTCGCACTCGACGTCGACCAAAAACGCCTCCATGATGTCATGGGGCGGGGCGTTTATTTACTGACAGGAAGTTGTAGATCATGTTTCATATACTCCAGCCCTCAGGGCAATATATAACATACAGCACATCAGTCAGTTGCCGTATACATGCATGCAGTCACTATATAGCATAGCGCGAGAGCCACTTGTTCAATATGGGGGCGTCTCCCGATGAGAGTAGCTAAAGCAGAGGGAGGAGCTGGGTCGTGGGGGAGGCGCTTATTACGCCACATCCGCCACGAGTTTCTCGGCCCATAGATAATAGAGCAAAACCTATTATCTATGCTCGGCCTCATCATCGTCTGTTAGAAGGGACGCGAAGCATTCCGTCCACTCAAGACAAGTCGGAGAACCGCACAGAGCGATACTGTAGTACTGTAGCTACTAGCTAAGCGTCGGTTACCATGGACCCAAAGAACCAATCCGCTTAAGAATATAACATAAACCGCGGTTTATCTATTAAATACGATGAAACCCTCGGGGCCTACTGTATTTAGATCCCGGGCGTGCGTCTATACAGTTTCCGCGGGGCTCTAAATACCGTAGACCCCTCGGTTTCATCGTATAACCTATATTTAGATACTACAATGGCTGTTACAAGTACAGGCACCTACCACTATTATGATGATACTAAGATACTAGGTGAATGCAAAGCATTGTGGGGCGAGCGTGAGCGAGGTATTAGCCCATGCGTACGTTAGCGGCGACGCACCCTCAGCAGCTCTTTTGGCTCCTCTCATCTCAGTGTCACTGTCGGTGGCCTGGAGAAATGACAACTCTTCTGGCTCTAGAACTCGCTCTCTGCTGTTCCAATGTGACTTATCGCCAACCTGGGGATATATACGGCAACGCTGTAGCCTTTGCCGCTGCCGTCTACTCTGTGAGAGCATCCCTAAGCTAGCTGCACTGCAGCCACCGTGGCCACGTGAACAATTTGGAATATTACGGAACTATTTGAAACGTTATATTGAAACGCGAAACGATATGCGGTATGTGCGTAAGTCCACAGACTTTCGATCTCTCTGTGGAAGGGCAATGCCTCCATGTGGATCCAGAGGACCCCTACCCAGTCTGCCTGGGTGGGCGGGGTCATTTAGTTTAGCTTTCTGTGGTACTGTTTTGTAATGCGTCATTGTGTTTATTATTAACGTACGTACACCGTACACACAGACAAATTCTCCATTAAGAACACGCTAGTGTGGGGCTCGCTCACGCTCGCCCAATGACGATGTTATAGACACTATAGGTATGTGCAGGTAAGCTGTAGCATACAAGTAGAATTCACTTGAGCAATGTTGAATAATACAACATCATGTTCCATATCACATATCACCATAAAAAAATGCAGTCATACTTTTGTATCGAAGTTCAGCTCAACAGGTATTATCATAAAGAAATTTAAATAATGTTTAAGAGACGTGATTCTTCACTGATGGATGACCTGCGATACAGGTACATGTTTTAAACAGAGGTGGCTGTACATCCAGCCATGAACCTCAGGCAGAAAAAATGACCATGGTAGGAATGATCAATAATACATACACTCATAACTATAACTATTTATTGTAAAACACATGACAAATGTACAGGTGTACAGACTACAAGTACCTCCAGAAGTCATGCAACAGGTATAAGCTAATGCGATAAAAATATGTTAATGCTGGGTTCAAAGTTGAAAACTATATTGATGCAGGCTAATGAAAGTGGTTTACACCCAGACAGCAGCCTGAAAGCACAGCACATTCCAACACTAACTAGCACTCTGATGCCTGGACAATGGATGGATGGTGTGGTAAGCTACTGCTTATGTACTATCACACAAAGTGTGCATTTATCAGACAACACCAACTCTTAAATGCAGGTTGTCCAGAGCTATCTCAATCTTGTGGCAACAATAAATACAACAGCAAGTGTACGTAGTTAGCGTTAGTAGTGCTGTTTTAGTATGGCTTTGGTAAAAAAAGTAAATTTGTTGTAGTAGTTAATGTAGCTAACCAACTAAAATGAAAAGGGGCTATGAAAATACTTTTACTAGAAGTTAACCATGCATAACTAAATGGGTTGATTTGGCAAAAAAAGAATTTAGCTTAGCAATAGTTTATTGAAGTTGTAGTTTTCTGCTCATACTAAAACACTTATTGCTATAACCATAATAGTGTGTAATTTTAACATCTGTGGTTTTCGTACATGTAGGACACAACCAGTATCTTCCCTGTCACTACATTCTTGTTAACACAACTGACATACAAGGGATACTTGGCATCTGAGCGTTACATGCAGCATGCAGGTATGTTGCATCACTTCTTTGCTTTGCTCACAATACGTTCAACACCTCCACGTACTCATATATAGGAGAATATATTCATGAAGGACATGCTCCTAATTCCTTGGAATTCTTGCAACAACCACTGGGCACTGTTGGTAAGTTAAACCCAGGTGCATCACGTACATGTAGCTACCTGACTTTACCAATGCATCCACATAGGTTGTGAAGCCCAAAGAAAAGCATATACTCTACCTCGATTCAATGCATCCCGTTGATGATAAGGTGGAAAATCTACTATGGTAAGAGTGTAGGAGAAGTGGCTGACGGGTACTACAAAAAACAACAACAACTTAAGCTGTCTAAATTGTCTTCAAACTATACAGGTATTTTCTGTGTACGTATGCCAAAACAGTCAAAACTGAGGATGAGTGGAAGAGATATTCATCTTCGGTACACTGCAAAAATGCCAGCGCCGAAACAGCACGCAGACAAGCCGAGCATGCGTGTTGTTCCTCAGATCTCGTGTTGAAACGGCACATCGCCCGATACGCGAGTGTTGCATCAACCCTCCGTGTGGAATTAACACATCGCTATGTGCTAAAAAGCTGTAGGGGTGGAGCTAGTCTCGTGCCCAGACCTTGGCTCCTCCCCATAATCGTATCCCGAGGGGAGGAGCCGAAATGTAGCTCAAAAATTTGATAATTAGCGCAGGTACTCTTCCTTTCTTTTTTGCAGCTGTGTTCTCTTTGGCCTGGGCAATTTCTACTCTCGCGCAAATGTAATGTATCCACTCACAGTCGCCTACGGACCAATCCACTATTCTTCTCATCTATCGCGCCTTCTGAACAGCCTCTTCAACAAAGACAGCAACCTTCAGTGATGCTCCACGTATTAATTTCCGCCACATTTGCGGACTTACACCCAACAGTTCTCCCTGAAGACTCAACTTTGTGTTCACACCAGTGAAGAACTGTATCGTGTTCTAAATACCTAGAGTCCTTCGTGCAGTCAGCCCATTTAACCACACTCCCTTCCATACCCATAGCGATGTTTTTGATCTGGAAAGCTAGTACATACATGACATACAAAACCAAAAAAGAAAAATAGTTCATCAACACAGACACTGCTAATGAGTGTACATCAGAATTTGGAGAGGATGTCTGCCACACGACCAGTGACCATCCTTAATGAGAGTCACTATCCAGTCACCTGTTACTGTACTATGATGTGTGTGTGTGTGTGTGTGTGTGTGCGCGTATTGAAGTACCTACAATTACCTAAATGTAATTGGGTACGATGCCCTGCCTTGTGAAACCCTAATGGAGATATTCAGGGCAAACCTTGCTAGTATGAATCAGATCATACCCAATAGTCATGAAACAGTTACATTAACTGAGGCTTTAGTGTTGACGAGGCAGCAAATGCTAATTTACTCCTATTGTCCTTATTATTCAAGGTAGAAGCAATCTATCCTCTTAGAGCACCAGGTTCAGATATTATGATGGTTAATCCTGCTATTGTGATTCAGACCATGCCCAATAATCAGGAAACATGATTGGTGAGGGGATCAAAGGTGTTAGTAGGTGTGGCTAGCAAGCATTATTCTATTACAGGTCAAGTCTTGCTTTCAAAGTCTAATTGGCTATAATTCCTGGCCTTATGGAGCCAAAATGGGAGATATTCAGGGCAAACCTTGCTAGTATGAATCAGATCATACCCAATAGTCAGGAAACAGTTTTGAAAATCACATTGACTGAGGCTTTAGTGTTGACGAGGCAGCAAATGCTAATTTACCCCTATTGTCCTTATTATTCAAGGTAGAAGCAATCTATCCTCTTAGAGCACCAGGTTCAGATATTATGATGGTTAATCTTGCTATCGTGATTCAGTCCATGCCCAATAGTCAGAAAACATGATTGGTGAGGGGGTGTACTACAATATTAATGCACGATCTCTATTATTCATGCATCATCATTCATGCATCATCATTCCACATTAAGATGTGTAGAATGCCAAGGCAACTTAATGGCTGGGAGTGTGGAGTGTTTACATGCATGGTAACTACAAAATGAATTTCTATGCACTTTACTAGGCATTGTATCTATGCACACATACGAAGGCTGCAAGGTATACAGCTGAAAAGAGACAGCTAACCTTCTCACAGGTATAAAAGTACTGAGTAGAAATTGTATTGAAAATAACAGTGATACATATCTCCATAGGAGGATATGATATATGCCAGGCAGAGAATCCGAACAGAACTTCTTATGGGCAGGCTTCTTCCGCTTGAACTGATGACAGCTACAGAAATTCAGAAGCGAAAAAGCATTGAAGAATTAATTATGGATATGGTAGGATGTAGACCACGTAATTGAATATTACAACACAAATCGGTAAATTAAGCCTTCACTAATTCTTAATGAACCATTATTCTATCTGTAACCCACTCTAAACAGATGCACAGATAATACACACAGTAACACTGATTCTTAACTGGACAGCTACACTACTAGAAATAAAACTACTACATATACTCCCCAATGCAAACGGTCAATTAAACGAAAGGGCTTGGAAGCTATGTGTACAGTTGGATAATCTAAGGCTGATAACAAGCAAAAAAAAGGAGATGCTCGATATTTACATCACATTGGTGACGTTAATCTTCCGGAAAAGATGGCTTTTGACGATAGGGCTGGGAAACTACACTCGGACAATGTGAGGCTGATAGCTAGAATGAAAGGGGAGGCCCCTAACACCACCCTGGCCATATTAACTGCCCAGCCCAAGCCTTATAGTGCAGCTTTGGACGATAGGGCTGGGAAACTACAATCGGATAATGTGAGGCTGATAGCTGGAATGAAAGGGGAGGTCCCTACCACCACCCTGGCCATATTAATTACCCAGCCCAAACCTTATAGTGTAGCTTTTGACGATAGGGCTGGGAAACTACACTCGGACAATGTGAGGCTGATAGCTAGAATGAAAGGGGAGGCCCCTAACACCACCCTGGCCATATTAACTGCCCAGCCCAAACATTATAGTGTAGCTTTTGACGATAGGGCTGGGAAACTACACTCGGACAATGTGAGGCTGATAGCTGGAATGAAAGGGGAGGTCCCTACCACCTCCCTGGCCATATTAACTGCCCAGCCCAAACATTATAGCTAGTGTAGCTTTTGACGATAGGGCTGGGAAACTACACTCGGACAATGTGAGGCTGATAGCTAGAATGAAAGGGGAGGCCCCTAGCATCACTGTGGCCGTGTTGGTTTCCCAGCTCAAACATCACTCAGTTGATGGTAGAGGTCGAGGAATCTCATATGAACTGCCTACCTGTATAGAATTCCAACTTGAGCCCAATTGTCAGTCCAGACTTTTCGTGTCGCAAAATTAAATGCGCATGCTTTTTGACACGCCGTATTCTCCGTAAACTCGTACGTGTCGGAATGTGCGGCGATAGCTTGCATATTCGCCAGTATGGCAATTCCCCAGACCACCTTCCCTTTAAGCGGAAGTGGGCTGGCCCGCGAGACTACTACTGTACGGAGAATGAAAGAAAGTCAGAGCCCGTAGCTTGTCAGCCTTGGAAGCCAGCTCATTGAATTTGTCAGGTAAGCTTATGGTACCGGTAAATCAGCATGCAGGCGTATTTTTGTAGAGCTGAACGAGATACTATTTCGGTATAATTTGCAACTGAAAACAGCGCCCAGGCCCTATGGCATTGTCTATGCATAAGTGTATTGCCAAGAACTGAGTAGTGGGGGTATTTCAGTATGTACATGTACATAATGTCAGGGTTAGGGTAAGGGTTAGAGTTAGGGATATATATATATATAGGTTATTCCATTTAATAAGCATACATCCCCTATGGATTAGCATTGATTATGTAGGGGGGGGGGGGGCAGCAGGGACCACTATATTCATTATGTTCGGGGGGGGGGGGGGGGGGGGGGGGGGGAGTGGACACCCTACTAATTTTGTCAGGGGGGAGCAAATTAAGTCACAAGTGATGTACTGCCGGCTGAGTTTGTCTAGGGGGGATACTTTTGCCAACTGATCATCCACACGGTATTAAATGGAATAGGGTTCAGTTTATGGTGTGTATGGTAAGGACGGTAGGAGATAATGGGATAGTGAGGTAGTGAGAACACTACTCCACTACCTCACTACTCCACTACCTCACTTCTCCACTACCCTACCACCTCACTAATCCACTAACTCCCTATATTTATACCTCACTACGCCACTATACCACCACCACTATACCCCAATACCTCTCTACCCCACTACCTCCTACCGTCCCTAACATACATCTCATAACCCTATACATGTGTGGCTACAATTACCTTCCACTACACTCTTACCTTACTGCCTTGGTAGCAGTTAATCACGCTGTTATGAATCAGGTGTGTATAGTAGACGTTAAGAAAATGTTTACTGAGCATTGTTTCATAACTATGTTTTATGTGAATCATCCAATATGCTCTGATCGATGTTTTCACATGGCTAGTTGAACCATTTCATGCAGCTAGCTACTGTACAGTGGTGGTACTGGTTGCACCACCAGTTCACGTAATGCAGCATACGAGAGCATGTTCATATGTAGTCTCGTGGGCTCACAAGACGAGTATTCATGAAGCATGAGACTGGCACGTATGTATATATAATACATGGCTAGTAGGTGTATGTGTGACCTAGCGTCGAGATCAAAGGAAGCTTACATCATATAGCCCAAGGCGCGAAGCGCTGAGGGCTATATGTCATACACTTCTGATGAACGAGGTGTGTGGTCATATATATTGCATATGCACCTATACTAACCATTCTATATCGTATATATGCTATAAATGTGCGGGTGGACAGTTAGTGAAAGTTTGAAAAAGAAGTAGGCAAGTCTAGAAGAGTTTCCAAGCTACGTTAATCATGATGGTGCGCTGGATAGCTTGCTCTAGGACTTTCATCCGCTTATCTCCGGGGCTGATTAGGATGCTCTAGATCTGCAAAGTGTCAAGACAATCTCTGAGCCTGAGCCCATCTTCAGACAGCAGAGTGAGCAAAGACCTCTGCGAAGCCGTCTGCTGGCATTGATTCTGCTGGCGTTACGAATCACAGCCTCAGAGCTATAGCCGCTCTGTAAGCTTATTACCGAACTACATCACTCCAAGATCAAAAGGTGTCAACTCTACTGACGAAACCTGTTGAGCACAGATCCCAATTATATGACCGTGTATCCCTAAAGACATCAAACCTGAAGTTGAGACGGCTACCTCCATGCATATGGATGATATTTCCCGTCAGTTTAACTTTGCAAATGTGCATGATTGTACCCTTTCTAGCCTTTGTACTGCTGTGATATTATATATGCATATCTGCTGCCTCTGCTTTTACATTCTCTTTGAATCAACTCATTTCCCATTAACGAAGTGACTAAAATATACACTGGTATGTTTATACCTGATTTGTAGCTCAGGAAGCCACACTATCAAAGGCTCCACTAAGATATACAATAACAGCTGTACCACACAGCACAGCTGGGCAATACTCATATTCCTTAGGATGTGGTTTACAGTTAATTAGGGCTGCTTTTGTGTGATTTCTACTCTGTACGCAGCTGTATATGTGAATTTGTTTTTTTTTACAGTGACTAAAAAAAACGCAGAAAAAAAAAGCGGAGTCCTCCAGTTTACAGCAGGACCCTTGGTACAAAGCTTGATAGAAGTGGCAAAAGCGTGTAGCTACAAAACAACACTGTCAACTACTGTGTAGCTAAAAACAGTAAAAACACTCAAGTTGCCTGTCTATCCAAAGCCTAGCGCATTGGAGCGACACTATAGCGCTATTACAGCACAATCAGTACACTGAGAGCAACACACAGCAACGCAGCAAAACTAGCCAGTGAAACAGCATTAGCTTACTATGTTACTTGCATCGCCTTCTCACTGACTGTAAGCCAACCTACCTTGATTTTACAAATCAGAAAACACCATAGCGCTTGCCTAAATTCCCTCGCCATGCTCAGCAACCGGGCTCTCAGCGTTTGTAATGAGTGGAACAGAATCGAGTCATTCAGCATGCTGCACTTTACATCACATGATGGCTGAGGTCCTCGGGCGGTACAACTGACCACATCAGATATATTCCGTAATGCCTTAGAAGCCATGGGTTAACCTATACATATACACCTAGTGGTGACTTTGATCCACCCATGCACTATAGAATATGTACAATGCATGAACAAGGCTGAAATGGGAATTGGATTCGCATGTGACATTCCGTATTTCTGTAGGCGGAATGGGATGGAACGTTTTGTTACGTTCCTTTCTGTTCCGGATTCTAGTAACTGACCAAATTAATTGCTAGCGTTTCGACTGGAGATGCCCCCATATAGATGGTGACATTGCTGTAGTACAATAATTCAATACAACAAATATAAGTACGTAGCTCTATAGCCTAACTCTATAAAATGACTTCGTACTGGACCAATATATAGCCTGTTAAATTAGATACATACACCCCCACCGGCTGAAAGTCAGATTCTAAGCGTAGTTGGTTGGATTAGGCCGTTGGTTCTCGCATTTGTTGTTTTAGTTATAGCCTCGAACCCAAGCCTTCCTCTCACCCGTAGAATTTTCGTGAGTGCGTGGAAGGCTTCGGTTCGAGTATTGTAATAAATCCATGTATAGTGTAAACTCCGTAATGCAGTGACCTTTCTGTTTCACGATCGGGACCTAATATTGTGGCTGCTTTTACACGGCAAATATTTACTAGGAGCAGAGCGGAGAGTATTAATTAATTTGCATTTGGAATGTAATGTATGTGATGTAATGTAATGTAGTGTAACATGACGTGACGTGCATGACGTGACGTAACGTAGCATAACGTAATGTAACGTAGCGTAACGTAATGTAAGGTAATGTGTAATGTAAGGTAAGGTAATGTTATGTAATGTAATGTAAAAATGTATGTAATGTAATGTAATGTAATGATATGTAATGTAATGTAATATAATGTAATGTAATGTTACGTAATGTAATTTTCAACCACATATGTCATGCATACCGTATTTCCGCGATCAGACGCCGCCCTAGATTAGTAGCCGCCCTCGAATTATAGCCGCACCTCCGGAAGTGCTGAACGAAATAGTGGCCGCCCTCGAATAGTAGCCGCGGCTAAAATTCAAGTACCGCATAAGCAAGAAGATGTAGCAACTACAGTAAAAGTAGAGTAATACTTGACTTTGCTAGCTAACAGTTATCGGACCTCACCTTTTTCTTTTTCGAGATTGCGAATTTAAGGGATCAGAGCCCGACGGAGGCTGCCCGCGAATCTATATTTTCGATACCTCTCCCCTCAAAAAACAGCTGGCATTGTAGCATGACGGCTTTTCGACAGTGTTGAGGCACGAACGGCGATTTTCAAACGGATTTAAACTGCTGTTGTACATCGCTGTGTAACCAGTAAACCGCTCAATCTAATAAACGCCGCCCTCGATTAGTGGCCGCCCTCGAACAGTGGCCGCGGAAAATCGCGCGGTGAAATAAATAGTAGCCGCGGCGTCTGATCGCGGAAATACGGTATGTCACATTGTAGTTAGGGTATATAGAAGAACTTCTTAAGAGGACTTCTGTAGAATGGAGTATTTAGTTAGATGGAGTGGTTTCTCTGCTAAAGAAGTGGTGGCTACTGTTTTGAATCTGGCTTTTTTTACGTAGCTTTCAAATCGGTGGACATACCTATTCAGACTGGGATCAATGACCTCTTCCGACCCTCGGGAAATGCCATCCACCAAGTATTTATCCCTTCTCTGAATGAGCGTCCTTGGCCACTATGCCTCCCTTTAGGGTTTGGTGGCCTCGGGCTGGTCAACCCCACAGTAACCTCAGATGACAACCTTTAGTCATCTGTGAAGCTGGCAACACCAGCTGTCATTGCCACACAAGATCAGACCTGCAAAGTTAACCCCAGTGATTTTTTTATTGCGAAGAAAGAAATCAGGGCTTCCTACTCTCAATTAACACAGTGAGGATCAAGCTAATAACAGCTGACGCTGCAGCTGTGTTAACTTAGCCCAGGAACGTGGGGCCTCCTCCTGGCTCACTGTGCTGCCTCTCTGAGAGCAAGGCTTCCATTTACGACCACGCTTAATATATATCACTTGCGCAATATAATTATATTATGTCATACGTTACAGTGCAACTGTACAAGGTTTGTAGGTCGAGCTGCAGCAAATTAAGGTGTTGCCAAGGTTGTGAAAACTTGGTAGGCAGCCGTAAAAATCCTGTTTTCGTAACGTATACATGTAGGTACAAACTGAAAGCGCACGACGAAACTACTGAGTCAGCACTTTCGCTGCATGTACAGCGCTTGACCATAGACACAATAAATGTATTTTTATGTCATTTGAGTGTAGCAAATTTGACGGAAATAAGCTCTCATTGGTTGAAGGGGCATGCGCAGTGCGGCTGGTGCATGATGGTGAGGCGGCAGAGAAGCCAGAGGAGGTTGGACACGGTCATGTTACATACGCGCGTACGCGATTCTCTATAGAGATTTCTGTATAAAAAGCGCTAGAAAGTTTTCTCGTTAGACTTTAAGCATATCCCCAAGGAATAGACATCTTTCGAAAGCTCTCCCGAAGTAGATTCAGAATATCTCGCCAACCCCGTTCAACCCCTGGGTCATTGCAGAGCTACGGTCCTTTGAATATCTAGCTATCGGCAAGGCGAGACTATTATACTGGATTCTAGCTATCTAGTAACGGAAAGATGCTGCCCGTATAGGTCCGTTCCAGCCATCTTATCTTACAGCAATCTACAGGCTATTGCAGCTTTATAACAAGCTGTGCTTACCTTCTCAGTGAACTAATTGCATGCTGAATGCAACGTGGAATGTAATAAAGTGCAGCAAAAGGCACGTGACTGCGCACGTTAATGAATGCGTGTCCAACCTTCTCCGGCGGGAAGCTAATGCAGCTGGCATTCCTGGGTTGCTAAGCCTTGGGGGTATTTAAGGTGTTGCACTTGAAAGCTACGTAGTCATTCTCGAGCAACTAAAGCTGGAATTTGGCAAAGCAAACTTTCATTTCTAGACGCGCAGTTTTTCCTGTGTGGGTTTCATCTGCTTTCGGTGTTGCATTCCCTTCGGTATTGCACTTAATATCGCGGCAATGGCAACCGAGCTCCACAGCAGCTCAATTTTCTGAGCTGTTCAGCGCTATAATTTAAAGGGGGTGGAAGCCAACGTAGACGAACAGCTTTCTCAGATGCGCCGAGAGCTAAGGGAAAAGCGCGAGTCGGCCGACGACCGGAGAGTGAAGAAACTTCGGGTCGAAAAAAGCCGACCTTCAAGAAGTTGGGAAATGAAAAAAAAAATCAAATTTAATGTGGAGGTGCAAGTCAAACTGGACTCTGCAGATGCCGCTCTTAATTGCCCAGAGGCCGCCGGCGGTGGAGAAGGCCAGAACCCTTCTGGAGGAAGGTCAGATACTAATTGCAATATGGCAAAAGAAAATAAGATAGCGGATAGAAGTGAGAATGGGTGGGCTACAGTAAAAGAATATGAGCTTGTGGAAATTTCAGACGATTCAGAGCCGAAGCTACGGCAGGAAGAATCAAGAAACAGAAGCAGAATTCTAAGAATTGTGACTAATCCCGGGAAGAGAGAGCAGCCTCTGGGTGGAGCCACTGAGCCTGGTTTGTTGTTGCCTGCAACTTCCATAGGTGATGCATGCATGCTAGTGGTGAACTAGCACAGGCTACCATGCTACTGCAAAATTAGTTGCGCCGGTTGAGCAGAGTTCCACCGGTAGTGGAACTTCCCAGTTGGGACCTTACTACTTACTTGTGTTGGTAGTTGGGACATGCCTGCTGTTGCAAGTGGGATTTTCAAAGAGTTCTTGAACTGTTTAGGTAGCTAGACATTACTTGGGTTGTTTCATGCATACAAGTTGTGAATAGTAAGTGTATGTCGTATTTTCAATACACATGCTTGCAAATTGCCGGTCTGGCAGTTGTTTGATTGTTCGCATTTCCACATGCACATCCTAGGCTAGGCGGCTCAAGGAGCTATACCCTTGGGGATGATGGTGGTATGGCCTCATGCACTTGGTGTTCAATCCCAATATTTTGAGTGGGAGAGCCCCTCCACTGCTACATCAGACTCTGGGATAGTTGTGGAGCAGCACCCCTCAGTGCAGGGCAGGCTGAGGAAAAACATGGATTTTTGGCTCAACGAGCTGGAGCCTTCAAGTTTTGTTGCAGAAATTGTTTCTGTGGGCTATTGTTTGCCTTTCATGAGGTTGCCAGACCCTAGGTACCAGTGGAACCACAAGTCTGCGCTGGAAAATGCAGTTTTCGTTGCTGATGCTATTCAGGAACTGGTTACGGGGCATTGTGTGGTGAAGTGTGACAGGTGTCTAATTGTGTGCAGCCCATTGTCTGTGGTAACCAGTGCCAAGGGCAAAAAACGCCTAGTCTTGGATTTGAGGTACCTGAATCAGTTCTTGCCTGACGGGAAGTTCAAGTACAAGGGGTTAAACCTCATTCCGTCATTGTTCCAGCAGGGTGATTATTTAACAGTATTTGACCTTAAATCAGGCTGCCATCATGCAGACATACATGAAGACTGTTGGCCATATCTGGGTTTTGCCTGGGAAGTTCAGAGCACTAGATGACGGTATGCTTTTCAAGTGCTACCTTTGGTTTGTCTACAGCATGCTATGTGTTACAAAGCTGCCGAGACCGCTAGTCAAGAGATGGAGAGCTATGGGTCTCCGATGTGTGATGTACATTGATGATGGAATCAATGCTGTTAGCTCAGAGCACAAATGTGGATCAGATACAGCTGTGATAGTATCAGATTTACAGCGAGCTGGGTTTGTACTCAATTTTACTAAATCTAGACTGTGTAATGGACCTAATTCAGCTGTCCTGAACTGGACAATGTGGCTGTCATATACAATTTGCCTACATGTCAAAGTTATGTTGAGTGTAATCCACATGTACGTTCGTCTGTGTCATTGTCCATAATTGCTGCCTGCGGCTGTGTATATGTCTATTTTCTGTGTGTATATATGAGCTGCCGATGGATGTATGAAGAGAGGCCGAAGAATCCTACTCGCTCAGTTGCCACAGAGAATGCTGTCGGGATTGGGGCCGGTGCGCAGATACGCCGTCTATTACAACTGCAACCAGAACAAGTTGGGATTTTTCCCTAGATTTGAAGGAAGGAAAAATTTTGGTTCCTGAAGAGAAAGTAGCCAAGCTTTTATGGTCAATCTGAATGCTTCGAATTCTCCAGTGCATGTTCGATGGTTGGCTAGTGCTGTTGGGCAAATAATTTCCATGAGTTTGGCAATTGATCCAGTGGCCCGCTTTCGTACAAGAGCTTTATATGCAGTCATTAACATGCGTTGTTCATGGGCCGATAGGCTTCTCCTCTCGTCATGTCTATCATATTTTAATGGGCAACCTATTTGATCCTCACCTGGGGTTACACGAGTAGTGTACTCAGATGCGAGTTCCTCAAGTTATGGTGGTTGCCACGTAGTTGAAGTTGGGCTGGAGGTGGCACATGGGCAGTGGTCAGAATATGAGGCCTCCCTTAGCTCTACATTGAGGGAGCTTAAAGCATATATTAGTTAGCCGTATCAGAGATTTTGATGACTGGAAGGTTAATCCTCAGTTCTTTTCCTGGATTGATGGCCTGTGGTGGCCCCACACAGTGGATCGCTTTGCACACACTGATAACACACAATTACCAGTATTTAATAGTAGATTCTGGTGTCTGGGCTCTTCTGCTGTTGATGCCTTTACAACCAATTGGTCAGATGAGGTTAACTGGTGGGTCCCTCCTGTGCATTTGGTTAGTGCATTTGGTTAGTCGTGTGTTGCGGCATGCAGAAGAGTGTAAAACAATGGGTACTCTTGTTGTGCCTGCTTGGAAGTCAGCATCGTACTGGCTGTTGCTGTGTCCAGATGGTTCTCATTTAGCTCCCTTTGTTCATGTTCATTTTTTATTTCGCAACTCTCTTCCTGCATGGGAGGAGTGGGAATAATATTGGGGAAGCCCTGAATTCTGACTCTATTATTCTGTGTCTTTGGATAGATTTTTCTCGCCCTCCTAGAGGGTACAGTTGTGGTTTTTGTACTAAGGATGTTACTGGCTCATGTACAGACTGTATAGCTGAAGTTGGTTCAAGTTCATATGGATATTGCATTACCAAGTCCATCACAATTTTGGATTAGTTACTTAGGCTTGGGGTCCATTGAGTATGTTGGGGCACTTTGTTGGGTGCAACCTCAGCGGTTGCTATTATGTAACCTTGTCGGGCATGTTAAGAGCAACCTTGGATATGACCTTGGTGGTCATGTTAAGAGCAACCTTGGATATGACCTTGGTGGTCATGTTAAGAACGACCTTGGAGATGACCTTGGTGGTCATGTTAAGAACGACCTTGGAGATGACCTTGGTGGTCATGTTAAGAACGACCTTGGAGATGACCTTGGTGGTCATGTTAAGAACGACCTTGGAGATGACCTTGGTGGTCATGTTAAAAGCGACCTTGGTGGTCATTGGATATGTCCTTGGTGGTCATTTTAAGAATGGCCTCAGTGGTCATGGGATATAACCTTTGTAATCAAGTTGAAAACATTCTTCGTCGCCAGCCTATGGGATAGGTTCAAGTGCTAATAAGTCACTCTATATTGCATTGCCTAATATTCCTGCTAATATGCCTTGTAGTGCATTATCGGGAGTGTTGTTCTCTGAAATGCATACACTTTAAATAGATGTTTTTAAGAAGGGAGTCTGGCCTGAGCTTGCTGACCTAGAGGACCCCGAAATGAAGGTTCTGGAAGAGGCACTCCCCAGCATTGTTTTGCAGAGTAAAGCACCAGCTACGATTAGAGATATAGTGGGGCTTTGGGCGATGGAAACAATGGACAGCATCCAAAGCAGGTCTAAAGGCTTTTCCAGCCAATCCCATGCAGAAACTTTGTATCTAAGTTACCTGATACGCAAATCCAAGACATGCAAGTGGAAGAAGTTGTTAATGCTCTTTCTTGGGTTCACCAAGTGGCAGTGGTAGAAGACCCGACTGATCACCCACTAGTGAAACAGATTGTAGCAGGTGCTGAATGGATACTGGCCCACAGGGTTGCTAAGAAGGAGCCTATGACAGCAGAGATTCTGCACAAGCTAGTGGAGGAATTCATCAGCGATGATGCGGAACTGCCAGCGGTTAGTCTCCCAATTTTATGCCAGTGCAATGGTATAGTTGGCAAGTGTGCATGCAGTCTTTAGATGAGAGCTTCAACGGGATGGGAAACGGGGCGAGACGTCATAAATTGGAGCGCAGACTGTGCAGTCTCTCGGTAGCTAAGTCAACACCTGCATTAATTTTCATTGTGACATAGTGTCTTGAGCATCTCTTACTAGTGGTCTATCTGGGCCTGCCAAGACTTTGTGTACCTTTTGGTGAATTGTTTTAATGTCTTTTGACTTGGGAAGAAACTCCACTGAATTCAGCGTAGAATATTCTATTGAATTGTCTGGAGTAGCTAACTCTCCTTTCTGTGTCTATTTTTCTTTATTTGGACTTTGAAGCTGCTTTTGGTGATGAGTAGTTGTGTACCTCCAGGGTGCAAGAAGTATGTTATGATTGTTATCACTGATCATGACTTAGTGCAGAATACTCTGCAGTGCCTGAAATAATGAACTGATTGCTCAATTACAGTGCTCAGAATCTAAAGAGTAAATTTTCTCTGCAAACAGTTTGTCATTTTTACTTTGAATAATTAATGTACATACTTATGATAACTGTTTATAAGCCTAGCTACCTGAAAAAAAAGGCTGTGGACTAACAATAAAGTACTTTTCCGCCAAATCTTCCATAGACTGCCGTACTTAGCTTCTATGTTTATTTGACATCACGGATTTTTTACGCATCCAGAAATGCCGTAACCGTAAGGACTTTCCCTTACTAAACTCGATAATCGCGCGGTTAGCACCAAACTACAGTCTATTGCTCGTGAATAAATCGTCGGAACGCTCGATACTGCTACGGACTTACTCTGTTACACGGAGAGACCGCCACAGCAGCAGGGCCGACAACGAACGGGTAGCTGCTCTTGCGATATACGCACGAGTGGCGGGGCGGGGGAGAAAAACTATCCACGGAAGATTGTTTGCGCTCATTCTGAGGTTTCCTAGGCAGCTGTACAGGCCTTCCATAAGCTAATTTTGCGTCTCTCAAGCCATAGATAATATAGCCTATGCTCAAGCCGTATATAGGTTCTAGCCAGTGTAGGCGCCTAGGCGTGGTTTGCGTATTCGTCATCATACGTCGTGTGATGTGTGAAAAACGTCAGAATACGCAATCAAAATGGCAAAAAATGCCTGCGCAGACAAAAACATTTTTTTGACTGAACAGTAAGACCCAGGAATGGTTTGAGTAGTGGTACATTAGTATCAACACTTTAATAGTTCTGTAAAAAATTTTGAGAGTTTTCGGACGATAAGTTCAAAAGTTACTACCTTAAGTGATATCCCACTCTAAACACAAACTTTGATCATTAGCTATCTCTGGTGTTAATGTTGATTGAGGAAACATTTCTAACATTCAAAGGTGCCTTGGCCTGACTACTTGTTATATTCAAGATTTAAACTTTCTCGGAACAAAGATGTAGATTTAATACGCACCGAAACTTTCGGACCATTTTACCACACAGTATGCTGTATACATACAGTGCTCAGAATCTAGAGTAGATTTTTGATAAAATTGCTTTAAATGTTCTACACCCTACATACTTTGATATTAGGTTCTTAAAAGTGGTATGCATTACCTACATACATCTGCTACAAGTTGGGAAAGGTGTTAATTAATTAGTGATAACCTATGGGTTCTATGGCTTCTGCAAGACACCTGACTTGGATAATCGCTTAAAGCCACTAGCCGATATGACACTCAGAAATGTGACTGTAATACACAAGTGCAAGTTAGACTCATCCCCAGTCCTTCTCACCCTGGAGTGGGAAGGACTGAAAACAAGGCTAAGTGTAAGTACCACCAGGCCTTCCCTCTTGCTTTTGGGAGCTGGGCACAAAACAAGTGTCTAGCATTCACGTCACGTTATGTTGTGATAATTGTGCCTATAAGTTTGACTGTTGCCATTTACTACCGGTATATTTTGCATAGGTTGAATGGATGTGGCAGGAGAGTCAACAATCAACTTGGCATCGGATGCTTTCAGGAAGCATTATGATACTCTCTATTCAGCACTTGCCTCTCAGCCAGACACAGTTCTTGGACTGACAGCAAGACTGTACAAGAGAGTACTAATCACACAGGACACTAGAGATTGTATCCAATTGACTACTGGTATTACCCCTGGACACCAGGCATCCAGACTTCTTCTAGCAGTTGAGTCAAGTATCAGGATTGACCGAAGAAACCTCCGCCAATTCGTTCGAGTATTGAAAAAGGAGCCTACTTTGAAACCTGTTGCAAATGCACTGCAACAGAGTTACAGTAAGTATAGGATTATTGAATGATATGGGGGGAGGGATTGCTTTTCTTAAGCATTCCCATTGCAGCATTTTACATGTATTCTTCATGTTTTTAAATCTTGATGTCATGCATGGTTGTGCACTTTCAGGAGCACTTGTGGCTGAGGTTGGTCAAGTCTACACGTCCAGTTCTGAATCAGAGACTGAAGGCAGCGAACACCAGAGACAAGGTAGTCAGTCGGCCAATATGCCAGTGTATCTTTGCATTTGCTTGCTTGCATAGCGTTGCAGAATAATGTGGTTCTGGCACATACAATGTTGTGTTTACTAACACAGTATAATATTGTAATGCACCCACTAATTAGTGCATCAAAGAATAACAAGACTACATGTACTCAGACATTCCAAACAGCACAACTGCGTAGTACGTATTTCCACGATCAGATGCAGCAGCTACTAAATATTTCATTGCATGATTTTCTGCGGTCACAATTCAAGAGCGGCCACTAATCGAGGGCGCCGTATATTGGATTGAGCAGTTTACTGGCTACACAGCGATGCACAACGGTAGTTCAAATCCGTAACCGTTTGTGCCTCAACACTATCGAAAAGCCACCACATTACAATGCCAGCTGTTTTTTTGGGAGAGATATTGAAAAGATATATTTGCGGGTAGCCTCCATCGGCTCTGATCCCTTTGCAACCTCGAAGAAGACAGATGTGAGGTCCGACAACCGTTAGCTAGCAAAGTCAGGTATACTGTACTTTTACTGTGGGTATACTACATCTCCTTGCTTATTCTTATCACGGTACTTGAATTTTAGCCGCGGCTACTAATCGAGGGCGGCCACTATTTTGTTCAGCACTTCCAGAGGTGCGGCTATGAATTGAGGGCAGCGTCTGATCGTGGAAATACGTATGTATACGTAACTACAAGTAAGCACAACCCCTCAACTACCGACCATAACCCTATTCCTAACTCCAACCCTAGCTGACTTACAAATTTCTGCCAGACCAATAGTCACTTTAGTACTTCACTCTAGACGTGTGTTTAACATTCATGGGTAATAGATCAGAATTGCTATTGTAGTAGCTGTCATCACTGGAAAAAAAAAACAAGCATCTTCTACTATATACTTCAGTACTTCTATCCAGACATGTGATGTTTTTACATTCATAGGTCACAGGTTAGATAGATGTGTGGGAGTGCATGCATGTGGGTTCTGTTTCTGTCTAGTTCACATGCAATCTTTGATTGTAATAATGAGCATAGTGGAACAATATGGACAGACATAAATACGGAGTCAAATCGCTAATATGAGGCTTACTGAAAAATGATTCCAGAAAATTAGAGTTCAAGTGCATCATATGCATTAGCATATGTACCTATTCTCTAGCCTCATACATAGCCGCCCAGCTTGTGTTCGCTTGTAGGAAGCGAAGAAAGTTGAGACGGTTGGGTACAAAGCTACCTATTCGCATCAGTGAGTAGAAAATTGCAATGCATTTCAGATAGAAACAGTATTAGATTACTTTGATTTAGCCATTATCTACCACATATTTCCCTGCAGGGGAGGAATATGGAGAAGATGAAGTTGCCAAAGTAATTGAGAAATTTGAAATTCTATTCAACGAATTGGTATACCGTGCCCAGGATGAAATTGAACAAAAGCGCACATCCGTGAAGAAGTTTCGACACACTCTAACACTCCTCCCTCTGTCTATCAGACCTGATCATCTGCGGTTCTTGAAAGAAGAACTGCCAAACATTGTAAAATCCGAAAACATCGACGAAATATTCCTTCTTCTCAATCTCTACTGGAGCTTTATCGATTACCATTTGCTTGAAGTCATAATCACTGGGCATGGAAGTGAGTCTCTGCAAGCCGAGATGAAGAAGTATGTTCGTGATTTAGCAAAATTCAGAAGAAACACAACTATTGCTCAGGTGTGTGTGGTTGCTAAAACGTGGCTTCTCAGGCAAGATCATCCTCAGCATTTTTCTAAGCTGACTACCAAATTCAGCGAGAAGGCCTCCGAATATACCCTTCAAGATTTGGAGGATTTTCGGAAAAGATTCTGCAGAGAATTATCTCTCTCTGAGTCTACTGCCATGCTGGCAGGAGTAGTAAAAGGATCTGTCATCATTTTGTGGCATATTCCAACAGCCATAGTTAGCAGTTTGACTGCTGCTATACACAGCCATCCTCATCGCCTGTTTGAGCAACAGCAACTTGTTGAAATTGATATCGATGGACAGTGTGTATTCAGTGCACAACAGACCACAAGAGGTGAAGGTGTATACTTGTCTGTATAACACGACTATAATAAAGCAAACACACTAACTGAGCAGTAGCTTGATTTTTTGAGCTACTGCCAGCTATTTTTAAAGTAGAATTTGGAAGCTTAGTTATGCGTGCAAGCATGGGTATACCGTAATTTGCTTTTTTTTCGTTTACTAAATTTTCGTGTAAAAAATATTCGTGTTAAAATATTTTCGTATAAATCAAATTGTACGAAAATATTTTTGTACGAAAAATTTTACAATTCGCACGTGGTGGGCATTAATTGAGCAGGTCGCACCTCGTGCAGTATCGTGTTCGAGATGGCTAGCCGCGGCGAGAAGGAGCTGGCTTGTTGTGTTAGAGGCTACCACGTTTACAAAGATATATGGGCAGCAGCGATTGGAGAAGAGCTGGAGTGCAGCAGAGAGCCGACTAACATGGCTGACAGGTATGCTGTTGCGGTACGGAATGAAGAAACGATCATTGGTCACCTTCCAAGAAAGATCTCAAAAGTATGTTCGCTGTTCTTGCGAAGAGGCGGTTCAATACGCTGTACTGTGACAGGGAGTAGGCGCCATTATGTACGCGTACTCGTTCTAAATATTCGTCGAAAAAATGTTTCGTTGTAAAATTATATTCGTGTAAAATATTTTCGTATATTTTCTGCGTACGAAAATATTTTCACAACGAAAATTAAGCGAATTACGGTAGTACAATATCATTTGTAAGCAATTTACATTTTTTCTCTCTATCTTTAGCATGTGTGGTTGTTCCATCAGAATTGTCCTCACCGACTCCTCCTTTGGATGGCATTGAGGAGGTGAATGCAGAGAATTACATTTTCATTTCTCGGCTTAATCATACTTGCACATCTTACGTAGTAATGGTGATATGCTGCATGAGCTGGGTTTTTGGCATATTCAATTTTTTTTTCAGACTAAGGACTGGTAGAGTACTGTGGCCTCCCAAGTATGTGGTCACTGGAGATGCACTTCTGTGACTTTTCATATAGAGGGGGGTGGTTTTGTTTAGGTTAGGAGGATGTGAAAATAGGTCTGCTGCATGTGTAGTGCTGCGCCCACATGTACACATTGGCAACACTTGTTAGTACTTTACAGTATTCTTGGCCAGCATTAACTGTTCCCTCATATAATATTTCCTATCTTGTTTGGACAAATATAGATGATTTTCTGTTACCCATTGCAGATTATATACAGGACATTTTTTCAACCATCCATTTAAAATTAATACAAGTTATTATTACCTTTTTGTAGTCTATCCATGAAGATAAAGTGGTGCAAACTGAAGAACAATTGGTGCGTTAATGTAATAACATCCAGGAGACCTAAATCAGATTGTTATACCGTATAGCTGGGAAATTTGGCGTGGACTTTAATTTAGCGATTTGGCTAATTGTAAAAAAATTGCAAAAATAAATTCTCACCAGTAATAAAGCGTGATGTAATCTGTAACACACCCGCATGATTATCTATAGCTACACGTGTGAGAGGACTTGATCATATTGATGTAGAAATTTTCAAGAAAGAAATTATTCTTCCCACTCCACAAATGTGTGGTGATTCATCTCTTTCCGGTAATTTAAAAACTGCACGCAAACAAGCACACTCTATCTCGAGAGTTGAACCCGCAGCCTGTGAGTGTCCGACATCGAGGCAGGTACATTCCGTAAATAAAATGGACAGATTGGGAAGTAGATCCTATGCCACTGAGAATGAAGCGACAAAGGCTGCTACATACTTCTCCAAGCTGCAGGATTGAATTGCTAGAATGCTGCAGAATGCGTCGTGCGCTAAATTACTACTACATCATACACTAGTAATATTTGCCAAATTTATAATTCACCATTATAAATTTTTAGCTGTTTTCCGCTCATTCAACAGTCTTACGGAATCAAAAGCTATTCAGGCTGCATCTTGCATTATGTCATGAGCGTTATCAGCAGTTCCAACAACTTTAAGGTTACAGCTGTGTGGATTTTAATTCGCCGAATTAATTCCTACAAATTTCTTTTCGAGTTTAATAGCTTTGCAAATAGAATTATCTACAGGGATAGTGCTCTTTTTATGAATACTTTAATCCATGACAGGTCGAGCGATTACTGCTAGCTTGTGAAAAAGGTGATACTGAAGCAGTGGCCACCATACTCAAGCAGGGATCTATCCCTGAAGAGGTACATGTACATGTATAGATACGTAACATGAATAGGATGTGTGGGTAGATATAGCTAAAACCAAGTGGACCTTTTAAAGTCGAAGGTAAAAGCACTCAATTAAATTGGAGGAGCTTACTTATTAGCCACTGCATTTCATTATGAACTATCCATGTATAAAACGTAGTGGCAATGTAAATGCCACTAGTAAAAGACTATACTTCCTTTTCTGCAGTGGCTACAAACAGCAATGGAAATGGCTTTGGAATCTGAACACCATGGCATTATTAGAATTCTGCAGAATAAACAAGAAGAGGTAGCTACACCTTGTTATTGTCAATGTCATTTAAAGAATTAAAACAACTACTATCAATGAACAGAATTTTTCTATTGCTCTATAAAGCATAGCCTATCCAAGAAGGTGAAGTGGAGCAATCTATTCCTTTACAAGAGCAGATGATAATTCCATTTTCTTTCTGAGCATATTCCCCTCATAGTATTTCACAGTTTTATCTTGTTTGTATTGACATAGATAATGTTTTGTTACCCAGTGCAGACAATGCACATGTGCATATTTTTAGCACAAGTTATATTATTATCTTATAGCCTTTTCAAGAAGATAAAGAAAAACAATCCGAAGAACAATTGGTAGGTTAATTGGTACTTAAAACAGATTGTTTTTTTTTTCTTATCCACTGATCATTTCTTTTTTATACTAAGCAAAAATAAATGCAAGTACTCAATTACAATTGATATTGTGTATTTTTAACGCATCACTGTTAAGGTTATCGTTCTACAGCCTATTCTGCAATTAATCTCTTATGCATAAGGACTTAGGAACATGGCTGATGCAAGTATCCCCTCAATCTTTACCACCACATCATAACCAGGGTGTACTTGTATAGTGTCATCGATTCCAACAACTGCTAGTTTGGTCAACAGCTGTAAAGAACAATTTGCCAAATCTGTTTCCATACACTGGTATAGCATTGCAAATAATTTCTCTACCAAATTAAGGGTGAACCAATTTATCGCTCTTTTTTGTCAATACTTGAACCTGTGACAGGTTGAAAGCTTATTGCTGGCGTGTGAAGAAGGCAATACTGAAGGTGTGGCTGCAATACTGAAGCAAGGAACTATCTCCACAGAGGTACATATACACAATGGGAATAGCACATGATGTATGACCTCCAATCAAGTTTCGAGGATGTTCATTATTAGATATAGCCCTGAACCAGGTGTTGTTTTTTTCTGCCAGTCACATTTTGTATGTAGAATTGAATGAAGGAGCTTACTCAACAATGACATTTCAATATAAAATATCCGTGTATACTGCTCAGCAATAAATAGAAGTTTTAACTGTAACTAGCAAAAGACTGGAATTCTCTTTTTACAGTGGCTGCAAACAGCAATGGAAATGGCTTGTGAAAGTGAACACAGTGGCATTATCAGTCTTCTGAAGAATGCACAAGGAAAGGTAGCTGTCTAATTAGTTGTTATATCATTTATTGAATTAAAAATAAGTGCCATCAATGGAAAAAAGTTTTCTCCAGAAATACATTATGTAATAAAAGAATTGTTCACTGTTGTACCTCTTCTGCATACATAGTCTGTCCAAGAAGGTGAAGTGGAGCAATCAGATCCTTCACAAGAACAGAAGGTTGGTACAAGGAAAGGTAGCTGTCTAATTAGTTGTTATATCATTTATTGAATTAAAAATAAGTGCCATCAATGGAAAAAAGTTTTCTCCAGAAATACATTATGTAATAAAAGAATTGTTCACTGTTGTACCTCTTCTGCATACATAGTCTGTCCAAGAAGGTGAAGTGGAGCAATCAGATCCTTCACAAGAACAGAAGGTTGGTACAAGGAAAGGTAGCTGTCTAATTAGTTGTTATATCATTTATTGAATTAAAAATAAGTGCCATCAATGGAAAAAAGTTTTCTCCAGAAATACATTATGTAATAAAAGAATTGTTCACTGTTGTACCTCTTCTGCATACATAGTCTGTCCAAGAAGGTGAAGTGGAGCAATCAGATCCTTCACAAGAACAGAAGGTTGTTTACGTATTCAGCTCTTAGTATATAGTAGTGTAGAGAAGAGAGGGAGATACGTACGAGCTGAAAGCTCCCATGCAAAAGCTAAATTTTAAACAATTCCTACGATAATTTTTTAACTGTTATTGGCCAGCACACACTGCAGTCTGTCAGCTTAATGCTTGTAGATGGTTTAATTGTAAACCAACTCTATGTTCTAAAGTAATCTGTAACCCCATCAAGGCCACTGGTGACTCTCATTTTTTTTTTGCTAGTGGCATCAAGCCCAAAAAAGTACTCAATGATGACTACCTGCTGACCTTTTGACTAAAATGCTGCTGGCTAAAATCGTCTCCACAGTGTACAAAATCTTCTAAATTAACTCTCAGTGCCTAGTAAGAGTAGTTTAATGATTGTCATGTAAACGAATGGAGTTGAGGGGGTCGAAGAAGTCGTCAAGATCTTGTCTACCGTGGGGCCAAAGAACGAACGTGTCATCAACATATCTCAGCCAGATGTCAGGCTTTGTGCTGGCTAGTTCCAGAGCTTGCTGCTCAAAGAACTCCATGTATATGTTAGCAACTATAGGGGTAAGTGGGAAGCCCATTGCCGCGCCGTCTGTTTTTGGTAGAAGCTATCTTCGTAGGAGAAGTACGTCGTCTTGAGGCACAGGGTCAGCAGTTCCATGATGGAGTCCACACTGAGAGTCGTTCTCGAGTCCAGAGATACGTCATCCTCAAGTCTGCTTCTGATCACCTGGAGCGCTTTATCAACAGGAACATTCATGAACAGACTCTTGACATCGAAGCTGACCATGGTAGCATCATTCACGGTCTCCACTCCCTCCAACACTTGCACAAAGTGCGCAGCGTACGTACGTACAAATCTATCGGGCAAGGGCATATGTAGGAGAGCCGATTGTACACACAATTGGTCTGAGAGTGACGTCGTCCTTGTGGATTTTCGGTAACCCATAGAGGAATGGGGCTGGGCAATGCTCTGGTCTGAGTCTCCAGTAAGTCGTCATATTGAGTTCCCGATTCTGTACCAGGGACCAAAGTTTCTCACTGATTCTTCTCTCCACCTCTTTGGTGGGGTCTCATCTGACTTTACTGTAGCTATCTGCAGCGAGGAGCGTGTTGATTTTGACATCATACGCCCCCTTGTCAAGTAGGACAGTGGCATTTCCTTTATCTGCTGGAAGGATCACTATGCTAGGATCATTCTTCAGAGCCTGCAAGGCCTCCCTGTGTTGCTTCGGGAGATTGGAAGACGGTTCAGTGGACCTTCTGAGAGTCTGTCTCACCGCCAACCGGACATTGTTGGTTGCATCCGGATCACGTACCTTCGTCAGACCCATTTCTACACTCACCACAATATCCAACACTGGGATTCTCCTCGGGGGGACAGCAAAGTTTTGACCCTTGCCTAGGACTTCCTCCTCGCTCGTTAGTCGTCGCTGGCTGAGGTTGATGACGGAACCTGGAGTCGTCTGAGAGCAGGGACCGTCCCTCCTTCCTGCACGTGTCCGTAGCTTGTCGAATTTTCGCTTTTTTGAGCCATACCATGACATCTCAAGTGTTTTCAACAGCAGCAAGACTGTTAGCATTGCTAGAAACCTTTGCTGGAGTACCACATTGGCAAATTGCTACACTGGGGGGGAGGGGTGTAGATGCGTAAGTTCCACTTTTGGAGTGTAAGATATAACCCCATTTCTGTAGTAAATGTGAAGGTATTGTCATCACATAGGAGCATCCATAGTGGCTGCATGATGGTTGTTTCCTCTATCTACTATCAACAGCGCATATAAACACTCTCTTACCCAGGGAACATTTCCTTATAAACTCCTACTGTAGTGCATTAGAAGTGACTAAATAATGATAATAGACTAGCAAGTGCCTAAACGCAAGCAAATACGTAGGGTGTAGACAAAAGCTCAACATACACAGCAGAATCCCAAAACCTTTTTCACATGTCATGGCAAGTGCACATCTGCAGTTATACTGCAGTTAGAGGATATTATCATGCCAACTAGTAACTTAGGGTTTTCTTAGTATAAATGTTGGACACCCACAAAGGAATAACGGGGAGTAGTACTAGTTCCCCAGGACATCCTGGCTACTAGGATGTTATTATTTGTGTGGGAGTGTTGCAGGATGTCCCGCAGTATCTGTGACATCCTGGACACTGGAACAGTGATAGATGTGCCCTGTAGTGTCTGGGACATCCTGGAAAATGGTAGTGTCGTAGGACATCTGGATAGTGGTAGTCGCGTGAAAGTGTCACTGGATGTTCCAGAGTCCATGACAACCTGGACACAACCTGGACACTTGAACAGTGGCAGATATCCTGGACTCTCTGACAGTTTTAGTAATGTGGGAGTGTAAGTGGATGTAGCAGAATGTCTGAACACTTGGACAGTAGACAACCAAGATTCCCCAGCTTTGCAGTCTTGGTATTCCCTTGTCTGCTTGGTGTTGCCCAACCAATTGAGACAAGTGTGGGTAAAACTGAATGTGGGTGAAAAAAGGTTGCTGGAAAATATCAGTGTCATATACACTTTTCCAGCAAACAGTTGAATGGACAGATGGACAGAAAACTGAACAGCTAGCTCAGTAATGTAGGAGTCACTCTTTTATTCTTTTCAACTCTGCGATTAAGTTCATAGGTACTTGTGTAGTAAACGAGATACAATGTAGTAAATCTTATACCTGGGCGGGACTTAACTGTATGTGTATTACTGTGATGTCAAAAGAAGCTTTTAAGGTTGCCCATCAGTACACCTTTTAATACACCTGTATCGATACAGTATACTGCATGCAGTGTGATAATGAAAGGATCTTTTGATGGATTTTGCATGTCAGAATGATGAAGCGCTTTTGAGCATCGAGTCCTGAATTAGACATATAATTGTGTGGAAGGCCAGTGCTGGAGGTATAGCTACCACTTTTGTTTATTGATTGTGAAACAAATGATGGCTAGATAGATCATCATGTAATGTATTGATCTTGGGTAGACTGATACAGGTACATTATCTCCCACTTAGTCAGTATTTTAGCACAAGCTAGTCCACGTGACTAGGTACTGCCTCCGGGCCTAGAAAACGAATTCCATGCACAAATGAGGATGTAAATATATTATATTAAAATGTTCACTACACATGCACATGATTATTAATCACTTTATACAATCATGAAGTTCTTGAAGTCTAGCAATGGAGCCATATGATGGGGCTATCAAGAGTGCTAGAGTCAGACAGTGCAGTGGTGGGGGGAAGATATGTATTTTGGGATAAACCTCCTCAGAAAGCACACTGCTTTCCATGTTTGGCATAAGCCTCAGAAGGGTGGGCCTAATGCCTATGTGTGGTGAATCTGCACTATTTAGTTGATTCGTTTATAATTCACACTTTCTGGTCTTCCTCCCTACCTCAGTATGGGGAGAGAGCCCTGATTGCTGCCAGTGTTGAAAGACTTCTTGATACTGCACGAAAACTCTTAGCCGCCAGGGATGTCAATGTTCAGGATAAAGTAAGTTATACTAACTGCTCATTGTCTTTATTAATTCCCCTCAAGTGGTCATTAGAAGCCATTCTGAGAGTAGTGATGTTACAATTTCTCATGCTATATTTGACCTGTAAAGCTGTAGTAGTTGATTGGCCTGAAAGGATGGGCTCAATTTCAAGCGTTAACCTTAGCATAGCCCGTGTGCTAATTCAGTATCACTTTAACTGCTGTTCTCAATTTCAGTGTCGAATGTTTAGGTTGTTGTGCTCAGTCATTATATTGTGGAGGATTCGGAAGGCCTATAAATGGAATGATAGTCAGTAGTCATACAATTAGGTGTCACCTCCATGTGTTTGTATGAAACATTATAGCATCTGCCAACGGCAGTAGTGCTGCTGACTGCATGAGCCACGTGGAGGCAGCTCCATATTGAAGCCTCAAATTGTGTGGATAATTGACTCGGTCACAGTGTGAGGAAAGTGCATAGTACCGGTACCTGCATGTTCTTTTAATAGCCAAAGCACTTAGTGTAATTTGTGTAATGTCCATATGTTATAGAACATTGAGCATCTGCCAGTGGCAGTATGTAGTCTCATCCCCAGACCCTCTCCTTACATGTAAAAAATGTGGGAAAAAATGGGAGGAGAGGGTCTGGTGAAGGTGATACAGAAGAAAGGGATTAATGGGGTGTTTGTGTGTGGGTTTTGCTGATGCAATCTCAGTTATCCAAAATAAGTGTGGCTTGTGCACACATCTGAGGGTGGGGCTGGCAGCTACAGAACTTTTGTCCTTTTTGTGGCACATTCCTGAGGTTTTGTGTGGCAGTGTGTATCTTCCTGTCAGCCATTTCCAGTCTTTACTTTCCCAATAGTTAGAATGTACTGTACTTGCATGATTTATGGCGTCTATGTTTCAGTACCCACCTATCATATGAAGGAAAGCCTTGGAACAGTGCTTGTTCATCACTTCAAATAATATGGAGCTAGCACCATGTCTATGTCTGAACACTCTGTTTCTTAAATGGTATCTTCCATTACTAGTACTAGGCTAGTTATGAAATGTCATTGGCATGCCACATACTCCCTGTGTACCTATCGGGGGGTGCTTAGGATGCTGTAGTACTCACCCACCCACTCCCTGGTTTGCCCGTACCTCCTTGGATGTATCTGCTTGTTTTATACTGTCCACAGTGAATTGTATTGTAGACACAGTCTCTCTTTCAAGTTGAGTATGGACTTTATAATAGAGTTTAGCATACATGATAATAGTTTCACAAGAAAGGTAGCTAAATTCATAATTCCAATGTATGGGCTCAGTACATGGTAGTAATGTTGAAGTTTTATCCACCCTACTCAAAGACTTTGAGAGCTAATAGTGTAGGCACTGTGTGATTGCAAGATGTCAGATGTTGTATGGTGCCATGAGTAGGGGTGGGCCTATCATATTTAATCGATTTGTTCATAATTCTCACTCTCTGGTCTTCCTCCCTTCCTCAGTTTGGGTTAACAGCCCTTATGCGTGCTAGTGTTCAAGGTCATCATGTCATTGTGCAAGAACTATTGTCCCTCAGAGCAGATCTCAATGTTCAAAGTAAAGTAAGTTATACTAAATGCTCATTGCCCTTATAAATTCCCTTCAAGTGGCCACAAAAAAGAATGATTTCTGTGTATTATACTGTGGATTTGCTATGTAAGTGACGAGTGAATGTGAATGTTTATGGAAGCTCACAAAAATTTGATCACAATACATTTCATCATGGAGAAGATTACATCATCGTAACATGCCATATGCCATAGTAGCTGCATTTCTCTGATGTGAACATTGCTTGGAAAGTTGTCATAACATAAATACTTCCGTTATCTGTGGTTAGGTTTCAATGCTTTTCACCCCCAAAGTTTATGTCTTAACTGGGCGATTTTCTTTGAAGAACTTGAGTTTGTGTGCAGGTGTACAACGTGTTAAATTTTTAACTTCAAATAGTATCCAATAGCATTGGATGTTGGTCAAATAGTATCCAATAGCGTTGGATGTTGGTCAAATTGCGGCTACGGTAATGATTGACCTGAGTAAGGCTTTTGACACCATCAACCACGACTTGTTGTTGAGGAAGTTGTCTACTTATGGGGTACGTGGAAAAGAATTGTTGTGGTTCACAGACTATCTTGCGGGGAGAAAGCAGCGTGTGGTGGTGGATGGAGTTTCCTCAGAGTGGGCCAACATATCTATGGGTGTTCCTCAGGGATCTATCCTTGGACCACTGTTGTTTTTGATTTTTGTGAATGATTTACCGGATGCTGTGGAGGAGTGTTCTACTAACCTTTATGCCGATGATACGACTATCTACTCGGCGGATGCAGATCCTGCAGTACTTGGTGCTAGAGTGGAGGGTGATCTGGGGAGAGTGGCAGGCTGGATTAACTCAAATGGGCTAAGAATGAATGTGGCTAAGACACAGTTGATGGTCCTCAGCAGGAAGGGGAAGCGAGCATGTGGGGATGCGGACTCTGTTCAGGTGAAGGTTGGGGATGTTGAACTGAAGAAGCAAGACTGTGTGAGGTATCTTGGGGTGGAGATCGACAAGGATCTTACCTGGAAGTCTCATATTGAGAAGGTGCATCAACAGTGCATGGGCAAGTTGGCAGTAATAAGAAGAGCTGGGTCATATCTGCCTTGTCACATCCGGAAGTTGCTATACCAAGCATTTATCCTCCCTCATCTGGATTATTGCTCTGTGGTTTGGAATAGCTGTGGACAAGGTTTGAGCGATCGTGTTGAGAGGATACAAAACTATGCCCTCAGAATGATTTTGCGTAAGCCCCCTCTCACAAGTAGTAAACTGCTCCAGCAGACTCTGGGCTGGACTACCCTGAGGGCAAGACGACACCATGCTATGCTCTGTCAGGTCCATCGTTGCTGCACTAACCAAGCACCTCCATACCTATGCTCTAAGTTCTCTGTAAACTCAAACATTTCTGCCGTTAGGACTAGGGGCTCGGATAAGTTGCACTTGCCTCAACCTCGGACAAGCTTTTTCCACTCGAGTTTTGAATTTCAAGGAGCCATATGGTACAACAAGTTACCCAAGGACATTAGGGACCTTACGAGAAGTACTTTATTTAAGTCTGCTTTGCTTAAATATAATTGCACTAATTTGTAGTTTTTTTGTATATTATTATTTTCTTTTTTACTTTCCTTGTTGTTGCCTTGAGTCACTGACTGCCTTGCTGTTTGTTTTATTGTTGTTGTTGTTTTTGGTTTGCTCTTTTGGTTTCTTTCTTTTTTTTTGTTTTGTTTGTGCATCTCCAGGACCTGTATGAAAATCTACTCTGGGTTGTAGATACAGCACTCCTGCTGCAAAATAAAATTTTATCTATCTATCTATCTAAATCTTTTAATGTTTAATGGGTACGTCCATAAATGTATGATAATGGTACTACTCAACTATGAAAATTGGATGCTTTGACCCTGTATGTCTTATATCCCCAAATGGAAACAAATGACAGCCTGTTTGTAGCTTAAATTCCAATTCTTGACTTGTACCTAACTGGAACCAGTACTGTATTATTTTACCAGTGGAAATTGTCAATCATAATTGACAATCACATGTTGTGATAAAGAGTATACTACCTGCCTACGCTGCAAAAAGTCATCACAAACAAGCCTTATGGTGGTGCTAGTGTGGTGGGTTGGCCAGCAACCAAAGCAGTGGCTTTGCATTTGCGTCTAAATCACTCGCAGGATGTAGACTAATATTTATGTATGATGCACAAAATACCTGTTGTTGCAGCTAGTGAGGAGCATGTGTAAGGAGTGTGCAGGAACAGCTTCACATGTACATACTGTAGTCTGTGTGATTGTGTTACGTATGTTGTGTGCGCCGGGACAGCAGTCTTGATTAATGATGTATTGGCAGTCATCACACCACTTAGATTGGGCTGATCTTTATGTGGTGTAACTCCTGCTCTATGACTACTTGTTTGTAGTAATTGGTAGTGCTTTCTCTACAGGCAGCTCAGTGTGCTTATTTACCTGTGATAGGTTAGCCGTATAGTACGTATGCATGCGTGACGAGTGTATTAATGATGATACCAGTACCAGTCAGTAGAGAATGAAAAAAGAAAAAATAAGCAATGCCTTTGAGAGTTCAGCATCTTTTACAAGTCACCAAGGTATATCTATCATGTAGGAACATATGAAATCGTGCGCTGTTGCTGAGCATGCAAGCACTACTGGTTTGCGTGGGCAAGCTCAGCACGATTCCCATCTTGAGCCGTGCACCCCACATTTAGATAAATCGGTTGTACCCTCGATGCTACCTTTATGTCACACACGGGAGAAGTGTTACCAGGCATTCCGTTTTTTTTTTCGTTTTTTTTCTTGCAGCGAAAAAAGCTGGGACGGCTGGGTTTGAGGCTACATGTTTAGCTTGTATTCTCCATGTACATGAATATGCAGTCACTTTTTAGTATAATTAAACAACAATATTTTTGACCATCTTTTGTTCCTTAACCCATCACAACTTCTCTCGTGTGTGTTGTCTTTGCATGATGGAAGCCTCTGTGGTCCTTTGGTTTAGGGCTTCTACGAATTATAAAATGGCCATGCACCATGAGGTGTGGCATAGCTCTAATAGTGCATACTAATAATTGATCATACAGCTTTGAAAATTATCCATATGTCCACTATAGCAATGCCTTTCAAACATTGACACACTATTGTACAAATAATCTTGTGTATTACATGCTGGCATAATTCTGCTATTCAATACATTATCTAGCAGTATGTACAAAGTTGTACTAACAAGTATGGTTAAATTCTGCTATTAGAGATAGGTCGGGTCATGTGCATATGGGATATGGTAACTAGATAATTGTTTGCTGCTTGGAAAGAAAATACAGTGGAACCTCGATTATCCGAACCTCGATTATCCGGATTGGAAAATTGTAATGAAGTTCAAAGTGCACGTGCGAATCGCACGTACCACGTGCGTTAACTAGCTCGTTCCTTTTAGCGGTTCATGGCTACTGCAAAGCATAAAAGAGTTGTTCTGTCGATGTCTGACAAAGTGGAGGTGATAAAACTGGTGTTATTTAAGCCCACCACGTTTATTAAACTGTTTGGAGTCCAATTATAGGAGAGGAACTAACGTTGGAGCAGGAAGGAAGCAATAGCCATGATTACTTTGCTACAGTAGTGAAAAAGGACGGTAATGTTGTTGGTCGTGTACCCACGGAACTCCCCAAGATCTATTGGAATTTTTTAGCAAGAGGAGGACGGATAAACTGCGAAGTGACAGGAAGAAGAAAGCGAGGGAAAGGATTAGAAGAACCCTGTATTTACAAATTTGGAGGAAGCATGAAGCTGATCTCAAAGCTTCGGATAATCAAGGTTCCACTGTACCCGCCTTTAGTTTGGAGTCTCCTGTCTTTGTAATTACATTACAGCAGCTCTGGCTTCATTCACTCTGAACCTTCAATACAAATGCATTAGTGTAGCCTTGTGTTGCTAATCAGGCATGGCTACACTGTAAAATGAATGGCCTCATTCTACTCATTCCGCATCAGACAGTGTTTAGCATTGTCTCTTCCTGTGTAGCATTTGCGGTGCGTTCAGAAAAAAGGTATTCAACCAAAGCATAATATTCAACTCTCTCTTAATTGAACCACCAAGATTTGAATTGTTATGGGCAATCTTTGTCCTCTCTCTATAGCATGGAATAACAGCTCTGACCTTGGCCACTGAGAAGGGTCATCATCTCATTGTACAACAACTACTACAAGGTGGAGCAGACCCCAACCTTCAGACTGAGGTAAGCTATATAGGTGTACAACTGGTTTTTTTCTATAGACTGCTGTATGTCACGCACTAAGGCGTTAGTGAGGCAAAGCATTTCAGATTGTAACAAGTCAAGTACCGTATAGCAGGAAATTTTCGCCAGGGGTAAATTTTCGCCAATTTCGCCAGTCAGTTCTAGTGGTGAAACTTTAATCGGTGAAAATTTTGTCGGGTATGTAAAAAGTTTGGACCGGTGAAATTTTATACATAGTCAACGATAGCATGCAGCTGCGAAAGTTTAATAAGCTCATCATAGGCCTGGATGGGTGGCCTCAGTTTCAATAGTAAACAGAGCCCATTGTCTTATATAGTATCACTTTAACTGTTGTTTATATAACCCATTCACCGCCGTTGCCGCCATATGGTGGCATGGGTACAAATATTGTGGTGTAGCGCACAGTAAGGCCTTTAGTTTCCTGTTTTTGTAATTGCATTACAGCAGCCCTGGCTTCATGCACTCTGTACCTTCGATACAAATGCATTAGTGTAGCCTTGTGTTGCTAATCAGGCATGGCTACACTGTAAAATGAGTGGCCTCATTTACTCATTCTGCATCAGGCAGTGTTTAGCATAGTTTCTTCCTATTTAGGTACGTTCAGAGAATAGATATTCAGCCAAAGAGTAATATTCAACTCTCATCATAATTGAATCACCAAGAATTGAATTGTTATGGGCAGTCACTGTCCTCTCTCTACAGCATGGAGAAACAGCTCTGACCTTGGCCAGCTTGAAGGGTCATCATCCCATTGTACAACAACTACTACAAGGTGGAGCAGACCCCAACCTTCAGACTGAGGTAAGTTAGGTGTAAAACAGATTTTTTTCTATAGACCTCTGTTTGTCACACACTAAGGCGTTAGTGAGACAAGCATTTCACATTGTACCAAGTCAAGTGATGTATTATAGCCTGTAATTTATTGAAACACTTTGCTCAGTGTGTAGAAATAAATATGCCATAAGGAATAATGCTCCTCCAGTTGTCTGAGGTGATGTTAGCAAGTGCACCAATAAGAATTGTAGCATATTAACACTATACAGTGTACATGTACATGTATTATGGAGTACGGTATTACTCCATATGTAGGGATGGCATGGGAAAAAAAGGCAGCCCCATATAACGCGTACAAAATCATACGTTCAGAACTCGACTCTGATTATAGTCATACGCTTTTATGAGCCATACCATGACATCTCGAGTGTTTTTATCAGCAACAAGACTGTTAGCACTGGCTGCGTGATTATTGCAAAATGATTAGACTACACTTTGGCATCTGGAATGATTAAGCAAGAGAAATGTCACAAATACAGTAATTGTACGTTTTGTATTGCATATGTGATAGGTTTCCAAGTTTTGTTTTTGAATTCTATAGTATCTTCTTTTTGTATCAATAGCATGATTAACTTTGCCAAAAAGTGCAAAAACTAGTCATGTAGAGATGCACTTCCACCAAAATACTCTTCCCCAAAAACCAATGAAACAAGCGACAATGCACACCGCAATGCATGCACATACTACCCACACATCACAGCGCAATGCGTAGCTACCATCCCTACATCTTTCCAACCGCACCCACCACAATTCTGTATATTTGAGATGGGAATAATGGTAGTGCAATTTGGTGTGTGTGTGTGTTGCTAAGGAGTGAGTATTTGGTGGTTGTGGAAGGTATATACCGTATTTCCGCGATCAGACGCCGCCCTCGATTAGTAGCCGCCCTCGAATTATAGCCGCACCTCCGGAAGTGCTGAACGAAATAGTGGCCGCCCTCGAATAATAGCCGCGGCTAAAATTCAAGTACCGCATAAGCAAGAAGATGTAGCAACTACAGTAAAAGTAGAGTAATACTTGACTTTGCTAGCTAACAGTTATCGGACCTCACCTTTGTCTTCTTCGAGATTGCGAATTTAAGGGATCAGAGCCCGACGGAGGCTGCCCGCGAATCTATATTTTCGATACCTCTCCCCTCAAAAAACAGCTGGCATTGTAGCATGACGGCTTTTCGATAGTGTTGAGGCACGAACGGCGATTTTCAAACGGATTTAAACTGCTGTTGTACATCGCTGTGTAACCAGTAAACCCCTCAATCTAATAAACGCCACCCTCGATTAGTGGCCGCCCTCGAATAGTGGCCGCGGAAAATCACGCGATGAAATAAATAGTAGCCGCGGCGTCTGATCGCGGAAATACGGTAGCTGAAAGTGTTAATTGTATCATGGAGTACGGTAGTACTCCATATGTAGGGATGGCACAGGAAAAAAATGGCGGCCGCATTAAGCCTGTACAAAATCGTGCATTCAAATGTCTGCTATGCGAGTAGTCAGAAGCTTTTATGAACTGTACCTGTTATACTCGGGCGTTTTTATCATCAAAAAGAGTGATATGATACTCCATGATTACCCCGCGGCGCGTAGGCGGCGGCGGGGTTAAGCAATTGGTTCTGTCTGTCCGTCCGTTCGTCTGTCAGGTGTCTGTCCACTCAAAAATCGGGCTATCTCGCGATTTACAGGGTTAAGGGATTGCTAAACACGACAGTAACATTGAAATCAAAAAAAAAATGTCCGGGTGTGTACCTGATAGTTGCCACAGCGGTTCCATTCACTGTATCTACAGCTCTTTCTTATTTAACAGCGGTGCATTCTGCCATTTTAATACGGTCACAACTAGAATGTGATAGAGGCCGGGCATATACGGACTCTGGTCACGTGTTCATATTGGCAATCAGTCACGCCCACCACTTCCCATAGGATATACAGATATATACGCATACATATACACGAGCGCTGTACACTCTGCGTGCGGATAACAGCCAGTGATATACATGTACACTTTGCCAACTACTCCATCAGCCCAGTCTGCAGTCCTGCCAGGTCCAAGTTGTGAATTATGCACCGCGGGGTATGTCTCTGCTAGAGACTTCTAGTTGTTAGAAGGTATCGAAATCGGCAGGTGGCTAAACAGCCATTGTTACAATTCTTCTTTGTTTCTTCTTTCTTCCACCAGGCTAGCGCAATAGTAGCTACAGCTATTACAGCTGTTCTAACACGAACAGGCATACGTTTTCATGGGGTATTGCACGCATAGCATAGCGTTTTGAAAAACTCGAATTCGTTCAGCAGTGACTCACGAGTGCTCTCGAATCGACGTTTGCGGTTTCACGCCATTTAATGACTCAGATTGCACATGTGCAGACTGCCTGCCATCACGTGTTTTTCTATTTAATGCCTACCTTTGATCGTGCAGCTGAGTAGCTGAGTTGCATGCAGCTCCTGGTTGTATAGCCACTGTGTAAATTACACGTACTATAGCTATTAAATGGAATACACTGTCGTGTTTTGGTTGGCATAATTTGAGAAAGAAAAGGGTCCAGAATCAACAATGGTTCATTCAAAACTGACCATAAAGTATAAGGCAGCTGCTTGGCCATGGGCAGCTTCCTGTGCTAGCTATAGTGCTAACCCTGACAAAAAAAGGGCAGCCTCACGTGCCTGTTACATAGCTGACCCTGACAAGAGACCTTCACCACCATGCGCTTGCAGGCAATGGTCTTCCTGATGTCACTGGTCGAAACTTACACTACAGGCAACCTCCTCAAACGCGTTCCATTTCAACACCATCCACCACGCACATAATCATTTACACCTACACATTTGTTACCACCTCACAAAAAAACACCCCAAAACAAATTACAGAAAAAGCACTTTGCCAAAAAGTGCAAAAAATGTAATGTAGAGATGCATGCACTTCCACCAAAAAACACTTCCTCAAAAACCAATGAAACAAGTGACGATGCATACCGAAATGCATGCACAGACTACCCACACATCACAGCGCAATGCATTTACCGCGTAGCTACCATCCCTACATCTTTCCAACCACACCCACCACAATCCATACCACGCCCCCATACTCAAATGCACACCCAATACTTCCTTCAACACACACAACCATCCGTAATTATCCCGACACTTCGTCTCCATCTAACAGCCACCCTTACATTATCATTACATACTTCACAAAACACAACACCCACACTACATCCAACCCAAATCTTCACATGAACACTTTACTCCCGTCAAAATACACTTAGCTCCACAAATCCTACATTCACAAGCATGGTGTGGTATGGATAGTGGTGGGTGGGGTTGGAAAGATGTAGTGATGGTAGCCACGCATTGCGCTGTGATGTGTGGGTAGTATGTGCATGCATTGCGTTGTGCATTGTCGCTTGTTTCATTGGTTTTGGGGGAAGAGCATTTTTGGTGGAAGTGCATTTTTGGTGGAAGTGCATCTCTACATGGCTAGTTTTTGCACTTTTAGCAAAGTGCTTTTTCTGTAACTTGTTTTGGGGCGTTTTTTAGGGAGGTGGTAACAAATGTGTAGTTGTAAATGTACGTTGTGGATGGTGTTGGAATGGAACGTGTTGGAGGATTGTGTGTGTAGTATTTTCGATTTGTACTCCCGTCTGCATCAGGAAGGCCTTCGTCCGCATATGCATGGGGGATGGAAGTCTCTTGTCAGGGTCAGCAGTATAGCTAGCATGGGAAGTTGCTTTAGCAGCTGCCTATATACTTTGTCGGACTTGAAATTATGTACCGTTGTTTATTCTGGGTTCTTTTCTGCCTCAAATTGTTTGGTATACTGCATGCAAAGTACCTTGTAATTCCAAGAAGACCAGCAATCACATGAATGAATGTGAAACCCTTACTTTCATGCGCTTTCACGCTTCCACTAATAATATTTAATCGATTTGTTCATAATTCTCACTCTCTGGTCTTCCTCCCTTCCTCAGTTTGGGTTAACAGCCCTTATGTGTGCTAGTGTTCGAGGTCATCATGTCATTGTGCAAGAACTATTGTCCCTCAGAGCAGATCTCAATGTTCAAAGTAAAGTAAGTTATACTAAATGCTCATTGCCCTTATAAATTCCCTTCAAGTGGCCACAAAAAAGAATGATTTCTGTGTATTATACTGTGAATTTGCTATGTAAGTGACAAGTGAATGTGAATGTTTATGGAAGCTCACAAAAATTTGATCACAATACATTTCGTCACAGAGAATATTACATCATCGTAACATGCCATATGCCATAGTAGCTGCATTTCTCTGATGTGAACATTGCTTGGAAAGTTGTCATAACATAAATACTTCCGTTATTTATGATGATGTTTTAATGTTTTTCACTCCCAATGTTTAACACTTTAAACGCGGAAATTACATAATGTGAAGACACCCAGACGCGGTTTTACCACGTGAAAGAAGAAATGGCAACGGCGGGCAGCCATAAAATTTGCTGTCTTGTGGCAAAAGAAGCAGCTACCGTAATGCTACAATATTTTGCGTGTGAGAAACCTTTGCAATTTTGTCATTTTGCAATTAATTCAAGTACTTTACGATCTGGTTTGCGTGGGCAAGCTCAGCACGATTCCCATCTTGAGCCGTGCACCCCACATTTAGATAAATCGATTCTACCCTCGATGCTACCTTTATGTCACACACGGGAGAAGTGTTACCAGGCATTCCGTTTTTTTTCTTCGTTTTTTTCTTGCAGCGAAAAAAGCTGGGACGGCTGGGTTTGAGGCTACATGTTTAGCTTGTATTTTCCATGTACATGAATATGCAGTCACTTTTTAGTATAATTAAACATTAATATTTTTGACTATCTTTTGTTCCTTAACCCATCACAACTTACACTGTGACATAAAAAGGCCATGCACCATGAGGTGTGGCATAGCTTTAATAGTGCATACTAATTGATCATACAGCTTTAAAAATTGGCCAAATGTCCACATAGCAATGCCTTTAAACATTGACACACTATTGTACAAGTAGGCTTGTGTATTACATCCTGACATAATTCTGCTGTTCAAGACAACATCTAGAAGTATGTACAAAGTTGTACTAGTTTGAGTGCAAGTATACATGTACATGTATGCCACTAACCTGGTTTGGTTCTGTTATTAGGGAGAGGTCAAAGGTCATGTGCATATTGGATATAGTAGCTGAATAATCGTTTGCTGCTTGGAAAAAAAATACCCGCCTTTAGTTTGGAGTTTCCTGTCTTTGTAATTACATTACAGCAGCCCTGGCTTCATTCACTCTGAACCTTCAAAACAAATGCATTAGTGTAGCCTTGTGTTGCTAATCAGGCATGGCTACACTGTAAAATGAGGGGCCTCATTAACTCATTCTGTATCAGGCAGTGTTTAGCATTGTCTCTTCCTGTTTAGCATTTGCGGTACGTTCAGAGAAAAGGTATTCAACCAAAGCATAATATTCAACTTTCATCTTAATTGAACCACCAAGATTTGAATTGTTATGGGCAGTCACTGTTCTTTCTCTACAGCATGGAGAAACAGCTTTGATCTTGGCCACTGAGAAGGGTCATCATCCCATTGTACAACAACTACTACAAGCTGGAGCAGACCCCAACCTTCAGACTGAGGTAAGCTAGGTGTACAACTTGTTTTTTTCCTATAGACCCCTGTATGTCACACACTAAGGCGTTAGTGAGACAAAGCATTTCACATTGTAACAAGTCCAGTGAAGATCAGTGTTTTATAGCCTGTAGTTCGTTGGAACACTTTGCTCAGTGTGTAGAAATGATGTTGTAACTAAGAATGCTCCTCCAGTTTTCAGAGACGGGTTTTTAGCAAGTGCACCAATAAGCAGTATAGAAAAGGATACTGTAACAGTGTACACGTACATGTCCATAATATAATGGCCTTTGCTTTCTCTTGGTGTGAATACGCTATGATCAATTTTTGCCATAAGTGAGCTTGTAAAACATTATAGCCTTAGGTTTAAACCTCTTATCACTGTTAGCATTATCAGGATTTTATTCAGGATTAATCTTTTTTGGGGAGGGAAGGAGGGGGGTGGGGCACAGTTCTTTGAGCACATAGACAAGCTCAGCACAACCATATCTAGGGACGTCTAGGGCATACCCCCCAATTCATCCTAGCCAGCCATCTGATTGTTTCTGGAGCACTTTGTGTAACAGATTGAGACTGCCAGTATTCTTAAAGTACTATGCATACGTGTCACTTTACAAGGACCATGTAAACTCTCCAATAATAACCCTGGAGCCACTCTAGCGCACTGGAAGAATGATATCTAATTCCATTCACACTTATTAGATTTATTCATAATTGTCGCTTTCTGGTCTTCCTCACTACCTCAGAATTTGAACACAGCCCTTATGCTTGCCAGTGCTAAAGGTCATCATGATATTGTGAGAGAACTGTTAGCCACCACAGCAGATGTCAATATTCAAAATAAAGTAAGTTATACTAAATACTCATTGTCATTATAAATTCCCCTCAAATGGTCTCGCAAACACTTCCAAGGGATTTGTGTGTATTACACTGCGGGTTTGCTATAAAATGACAAAATTTTGAGAGTGGTCATCTCCACATGCCAGTGTTGGTTATTGAACAGCTTAAATTATAATTGTTTTATTGGCCTGGATGGGTGGCCTCAGTTTCAATAGTAAACTTAACATAGAGCCCATTGTCTTATATAGTATCACTTTAACTGTTGTTTATTCCATTCACCACCGTTGCCGCCATATGGTGGCATGGGTACAAATATTGTGGTATAGCGCACAGCTTTACAGCGCAGCACAAATGGTGTGTATTGACTGTAGACAGGTTTTTCCACGCCCTCTGTACACGTATTGTACTGGACCTGTTGGATTTTACACTGACTACAACTACACAAGCCCTGAATTATACACTACCCTCTACGAGAAGGAAATCAATGCCTGTAGTACTGTCAGTGTAGAATATCCGAAAGAGCTGGAGGAGGAACGAAGAGATGGGCTAATATATTATGACAGAACATACTTTTTGCACAAAATTTACTTTCAGTGACTAAAGCAATGCATAGAAAACAGTGTTGTAGATTGAGAATCTAGAGCTGGTGTTAATAGCTGATGTCTAGCATGCCTCTCTTGCTGCACATGGAATCCTTGTCCATGCCTGGAAGCACCTTGGAAAATGAGTATGCAATACATTCTATACTATAGTTGATCAGTGCTCCCATGTTTTTGTACATCACAATTGGAAGACAATTGTGTCATTAAGATAATCAACACATGAAAGGACATTTGCTTTGTCGCTACTGATGTCTCTTGAAAGTGCTCTACATTGGGGGGGGGGGGGGGAAGTAGGACAAAGTCAGATGCACAAGCCAGCACTGGTACACTAGGTGCTGTGCTGTCTTGAAAAGCTTTGTTTGTGTTTCATGTCAATGTGGTGGTGGCTCAAAGCTGAAGAAAAGTCTCTGGGAGTAGCCTGAATCACTTCCTGATGACAAGGTAATGCGTTCTGAGCCTGGCAAGTCATACTCACGGTTATACCGTATAGCGCTTAAAATCGCGTGTCTTTTATTTCACGAATTGGGCGAATTTGGAACGATTCGCAAAATTATTTCAACGAAAATTTGTACACTTCTGTATAGATAGTTGAGTGCATAGACTTACTGTTTATCGTTTCGGTACTTCAAGAGCGTGGATGGACAGTATCCGTGGTCCAAATTGCCAGATCCACAAGGAGAGCTCTCCAAACGTGTGCCCTCGTCCGCAATATTTGCGGCAAACAGCGAAGCGCTGTACTTCAGCTATCGGCCACGGAATTGGAAGGCGAGCAGCAGAGCATGGAGCGCTAGCCACAATTCGCTACTAAGCTACCTGTAAATCTGTGCGCATTTAATCACTCAGGTACACTCTGCCCATTATTCATTAGTACGTGGGTGTGGCAATTTTAACAACGAATTCGCGAAATCATTTCAACGAAACGTTCAAAAACGGCTATTCGCGAATTTTCAGACCCGCCAAGTTTAAGCGCTATGCGGTAAGTGCTGGAATGTGACTCCTCTTGTAGACCATAGGACTTGCTAAGGTAAGTAAGTCCGTGGATTGAACCCCATTGAGTCCCGCTGTTCCAGCAAGTTACAGCAGCTTCTTTGTACATACCTTCGTCTCTGAGTCAAATAGCTCCATATTTTCATTCACATGATTTGCAATTACCTAGCTACACATGCACGTGAGGATTGTCCGACCCCCTCCACACGCCTCTTCACACATGGGTTGTTTGTCTCCGAAAAGTACTGTACACCCATGGGTACTTCAATTTAGTGGTTCCTTAAAGAGGGAGTGCAATTTGGTTTTCATTTCATTGTGACGAACATTGTAGGGGTAAGTGATAATCAGTATATTTAGAGCTCCACTGCATATTCATGATGAATTCACTTCAACCCAAAAGGTTCACTGCTATGCCGTCATTTTGCCATCTAAGCGAATAATTGTTAAATGTCTGGGTGTGTACCTGATAGTGACAATAGGTAGAAGTTCTAGGAAGTCCTTTTTCCCCAAACATCTCCATATATTTATAATATGTCTATAGCTAAAATCTGTTTCTCTAATGGTAACGACCATTACTAGTACTGTGTCTAGTTACTATTCTTCAGTGTCATATTGTATACTGTTTTGTAGTGTAGCCTCAGTGTTTCCCTCATAGCTGGGCCTAAATAGCTTTCACTTTTAGTTGTGTTTGTGCTACAATTCTTATGTACATCATTGGATGTAAATCGAATGTAGAATTTCGGCCACCCTATAGTAAGGTAATTGGTTTTACAGTATTGGACTTGTGTGTGTTGCGGTATGATTGCATAAGGTGCCATGGGTGGAGGTGGCCCTAATGCCCTTTTGTGGTGAGTTCGCCCTACCCAATCACACATTAGGACACATAGTTGATTTGTTTATAATCTTCACTTTCTGGTCTTCCTCCCTACCTCAGAATGGGTTCACAGCCCTTATGTATGCCAGTCGTGGAGGTCACCATGACATTGTGAGAGAGCTATTAGCCGCCAAAGCAGATGTCAGTGTTCAAAATAAAGTAAGTATGCTCAATACCCTATGAATTCCCCTCAAGTGGCCACGTATGTGGCCACATAGCGATCTAGTGTGCGAGAGTGACCAAACTGTCTCTCCGGCATAATCACAACAGATGCTAAACCGGTCTGATCCCCTATACACTCTTGGGTCTGGTCAAAGAGATTACATACATAGGCCAGCATTCACACACGACAATAGGTGGGGGAAAGTGATGTCTGGGCACAATGTCGACGTACTCTGGTTGCCAAGGGCATGTCATCATGTGACAATCACTGCACATGCCTACAAAAAATGAAAAGTAGTTAACTTGACAGAAGAGATATGTAGACGAAGCACATATATTCGAGATCGGACTAATAGTTATTAAGATAATGTTGGAAACTTTCGCCCTCGAATGTGAGGTTCTTTCGTGCTAAAATCACAGTGATTACTTGGACTGATTTTGAGCTAGCCTCGCTGATGCAGAAAGAAACAGTTACATGAACACTTTAGTAGTGCACTTTTCTAACCTTTTGGGCAATTTTGGAGTCGATGTTGGTTGTAAAATCCCAGAAAGGAAGATTACGTGACTATAGAAGCTTCAATATAGTTTTTTTAGAGTTTTTGAAGCTTTGATTTTGTATTGCGTAGCTATATGTCCAGGCCATCTCTACATAGAGAGTCTACCGAATCTCTGATTTCCAGCGGCTATGAGATATAGAGTTCAGAACATTGCTGTTAAATAACTACAAATATGTCATAATGAATGAAAATGTAAATAATGAACCATAGCAAATGAAAAGCATGTGGTTGTGAAATGAGAAACCATGTGTCAACTTGGAGAGGGGCCTTATTAAACACCAGTAAAGTTGTAGTTCATGCTTGAATTTTAGTTGTTTCATTGGCCTGAAAGGATGGGCTCAATTTCTTTAACATGGCCCATGTGCTAATTGAATATCACTTTAACTGTTGTTGTATTTTTAACTGTATGCTCAGTCAATTATCACAGTGCAACCAACTTGTACCATGGCAGCAAATTAGTCATGGGTTGGTAGCTAATTATCATGCTTTATTTCACTACAAGGTAATTTTTCTAAAAAATATGGTACTTATCAACTCTTTGAAAGTGTTGGTATTGGATGAATTGCAGAACTATAAGATCTAACTGACACTAACAGGAGTTATTAAGGCCACTCCAAGCTGACCTATGATTTCCCATTCCACAGCTACAGCAATGACCTCATTTTAAGCCTCAGACAGTAATCCAGAACACCATTGTGGTTTCCGTAAAATTCAACACAATTATTGTACATTGTCATAAGGTGCCATGGGTGAGGGTGAGCCCAATGCCTGTTTGTGGTGAGTCTACACTACCTAATCACACTTAGTTAATAATCTTCACTTTCTGGTCTTCCTCCCTACCTCAGAATGGGTTCACAGCTCTTATGTATGCCAGTCGGGAAGGTCACCATGACATTGTGAGAGAACATTTAGCCGCCAGAGCAGATGTCAATGTTCAAAATAAAGTAAGTTGTGCTTAATGCTCATTGCCCTTATTAATTCACCTAAAATGGCCACAAAAAGACTGTATTGCACTGTAAATTTACTATTAAAGTAGCAAACCTACTCTGAGAGTAATGGTTTCATCATTCCTCATGTTAGTATTGATTATGCCAAGTTGATATCATTGCACTAGAACCTTGAAAGCATGCTGGCAGGTGGTTCATTATTCATTATTCATAACCAGTGGCTATGAGATAGAGAGTTCAAAACATTGCTATTCCAACTGTTAATAGCCACAAAAGATGTCTTAAATAATGAAAGTGTATAAAATGAACCATATAGTATGGCAAATGAAAAGTGTGTAGGTGTGGAATGGGAAATCAAAGGTCAAATGGTGCCAGGCGCGCGCTGCAAGCGAGAGTCACGCCCATTTTACATTATTAAGCTGCCGTATAGTAGAATTAAGTAGCCACGTAGTAGTATAGTTAAGTACCATCGACATGACAGAGTCGCATTTCTCTGCCAAGCAGTTTTGACAGACGAAAGCGTCGCTAGCACTACAGGATGAACGTGCGGTACTGTACGCACGCTCATTCGCGGTAGGTGACGTCACAACGCATGTGCAGTAGTACAGTCTGATCTGAGAGCGAAGTGGAGCAACGCCTGTAGAGCTGGGGGCTTCAACTACAAAAGCAGCAGGTTGTTCAAATCTTGCTATTGCACTAGAAACGATCTCAGAAGGCCCAAAAATTCAAAAATTTCCTGGGGGGGGGGGGCATACCCCCAGACGCGCGCATTTTCTTACATGCCGTGCTCCACTACCCGCCTGACCAAAGCAAATATGCTTCCTACAGGCCTGCATTTGTGGCCTTCCATTAGGATTGGTGACTATACCTCCATTGGATAACATCCACACATTTTGTAAAATTAAACACATACAGAAAACAAGGGTTTATGGATGCTAAAGTCTGATGGCTGAGGGAAGGGGGAAGCATTTTTGATTTAAACGAAGCTTAAACGCTGTGCCTGTGTATCTGTGTGAGAGTAAACTGATTCAGTACAGTAGACAGCTGGAATACACTGTGGTGATTGTCATAGGCAAGATGTTCTACGTAGCTCTTTCAACCCTCTGCATCATTCACTTGTTATCTCTTTTTCTGAAAGCAATGGTCCCCATGTATGACATGTGCTTATACCAGAGTAGTACTTTATGTTACAGTACCGTACTTTATCAAGAATCCATCTGTCATATGATTTGTTACTTAGAGTCAAAAGCATCCTATTTCTTAACAGTATTAGCAAAAAGTAGGTTAGAGGCTAGACATTGCATAGAAATTGAGAGCTGAGTAGCTGGGTCAGCAGGGTGAGAAGGGAGGGGGTTGACTTGGGTTTAATTTCATTTATAATAAATGATGCATATCATACTCACCAAGTCTGTTGCGAGAGTATATTCACAGCTCTAGTCTGAACAGCAGAGGAGGTTGGACACAGTCATGTGACAGCCTTCGTGATCGTGGAGTTGTATGGATTTTCTATTGAGCTGCCTATACAAAAGTAGTTTGGTCCAGTTTTGACCAAGTTCTGTTACCAATATGCAAGAAACGCTTATTGTTGGAATCTGCTTGTGATGCGCTTTCAGAAAAGCGAGCCAACCCTGTTCAAGCCCTGGGTCGTTGCCGTGCTACGATCGTTGAAGATTAGCTATTGGCAAGGCGAAACCACATACTGGAACCTATCTACTAACGTAGGTCCATTCCAACCATCTTGCAGCAATCAACAGGCTATTGCAGATTTATAAAGCTATGCTTACCTGTGTTTTGAGTCAGTGTAGCTTTCCGCGAGGCTTTCCATTCTATCACGCCTATGGCACCTCGGAATCGCACAGAATCACTAGAAGTGCGGAACGGTAAGTCATTTTGGCGTTTGCTACCTCTTTGTTGATGCCTGCCTAGCTTCCATCCTTACAGTTTAGCTTCTCAGTGAGCTAATTGCATGCTGGAATGCAACGTGGAATGTAATTAAGTGCAGCAAAGGGCAAGTGACTGCGCACGTTAATGAATGTGTGTCCAACCTCCTCTGTCTGAACAGGCAGTGTTAGTGAAGTTCACACATTATACGTGTAGCTTTTATCCGATGGCTTGTTTTGGCTGGAAAATGTCATGTGATTGAGCTCATGGCCTTTCCCTCTGTGACCTCAAAATTAATGGCAGTCGTGGATACCCTGTTTACTAAACTGCTAAATCCAGAATATAAAAGCAGCCCTTGATACTTTCAGGAAGCATTCTTTATAGATGTATAATCTTGGAACTGGGTCGAAACAAGTTACCTGAAATCGAAAAATCAACTTATATGGCGGTAGAACCGTCCGAGTTTGAGTAAACGGATTTCGTACAGAGCTTGAATACAGTGTGAAGAGTGATGAGGGCTAATGTTTAATCATTGAAAAGTGTGCTACCTACATATATAGCAGCCTTCTTTATTGTTCACCCTTTGTCTCCTTTTTGAAAGCAATGTTTACTGTGTATATATCAAATGTCATTTTACAGGAGTAGTACTGTATGTTGCAGTCCGCGCTTTGTCCATAATCTGTCTTTCCATCCAAATTTGACGCTATATAGAGCCAAAAAATATTCTACTTTATGAGCAGTGGCAACAAGAGATGGTTGGGTTAGACAGTGGCTGAAAACTGATAGCTGAATAATTGGGTCACAGTGTAAACAGCAATTACTCCTTTCTACATTTTTACGTAGTCACTGCAAGTAAACTTTTATGCAGGTTGTATGTATTGTAACATATCAGTGAATCACTGCTAATCAGAATTAGCACTGCACAACTCTCTTTTCATCATAAATACTGTTAGTGAGCAAAATAGAATGTGCATTGGCTACGGCCTGATGTATATGTAGAATGCATGTTGTAGAGTCTGTGATTGTATCTGATTTCAAGCATACAATGCCTTGAAGTTAAGTACCTGTTGAGTGGTGCTCCTTGTTTTTGTACTGTGCAGCTGAGGTACACATATCACTACAGTAATCACCCTAAACAGCTAAAAAAACATCACTTGCTTTCAGTATTATGAAAGTACTGTAGGTTAATGGATAATTACATACCTTTAGTTGTTCCTTAAAGTGAGAATGGACTTGGTAGTGATTCCAATCAACACTCGAAAAAGTAAATTTCATGCACATGTGTATTTGCTGTTAAATGTATGCAATAACCCACCTCATATTGTTCACTGCGACAGCGCATCAAAATGTACAACACATTTTGATGCGCTGTTGCAGTGAACAATATATGAGGTGAGTTATTGCATACATTTCAAAGTGTGGTCACGGCTGAACAGTAGGAAGTGACAGTTTGGTTATTGTTTGCATATGGAATGAGGTACACTTCTTAATTATGATAGAGCTCCACTGCGTATTTGAAATACTTCCACCCACATATTGATCGCTATGCAGTTATAGGATGGTATTAGATACTAAACAACGATTATGAACTGCTTTGAAGGAAAGACCCATAATGTTTGTTCTCATTTCAAGCCCCCTCATCTTGAATTTGTCAATTAATCTGGTCTCGTATGGACATCTGTGTTTTAGTATTCTCACCCTTTGACACGTGTGTGTCCATTGAAATGTTCACCATGCTCCTTAAGGGCTAGTCAATACATGTACATATTTGGCTTGTATTTTACATGTACATAAACATGCCGTTCATTGACTAGTTAGTTTAAGCAAACAATTATACACCAACTTTTGTTCCTTAACCCATCATCGCTCACACTATGACATTTCCCTCGTGCTGTTCTCTCTCTAAAGGATGGAGAAACAGCTCTGACCTTGGCCACTGAGGAAGGTCATCATGTCATTGCACAACAACTACTACAAGCTAGGGCAGAGCCCAACCTCCAGACTGAGGTAAGCTAGGTGTAAAAATGAGTTCCTTCTTCAGACCGCTGTATGTCATACACTGAAGGCTCTGTGAGACAAGCATTTCTCGTTGTGATATGTCAAGTGTAGATCAGTGTATTGTATCCTGTATTTTATTGGAATGCTGAGGAATGTCCTTTAGTTAATTTAGCCTCTTTTCTGCACCAAACAATGACAGTCCATTACCCTGAAAACAGCATTTTAATTGCTGTAAGTGAAATCAGAGAGCACTGCCACTACTGATTACGGTTTTATCTTGTCTGTACTGATGTAAATAATTTCTTGTTATCCAGTGCAAACTTTGTATATGTTCATTTTTCAACCATTGATGACACAAGTTATATTATTACCTTGTAGCCTCTTCAAGAAGATAAAGTGAAACAATCCGAAGAACAATTGGTTGGTGAATGTGATGGTACTACAGATTGTGTTTTCTTACTTATCCACTGATCATTACTTCATTATACTAAACAAAACTATATGCAAATTTCCGGGTACCCATTTACAAGTAACATTGTTCTACAGCCTACTCAGCAACTAATTTCCTATGCATCATGGAGTATGGTAGTACTCCATATGTAGGGATGGCACGGGGGGAAAATGGTATAATTCTCCTTCTTTTTCAGCCAGGTTAGCACAATAATAGCTGAAGCGATCACAAACAAGCTAGATATTCCCTGGTGTATTGCACTCGTAGCATAACTTTTCCAAAGAAATTGAATAGGTTCAGCAGTGTACTCTCGTGGTAAATGTATTGCAATGTGATGTGTGGGTAGTCTGCACATGCATTGCGATGTGCATTGTAGCTTGTTTCATTGGTTTTTGGGGAAGTGTTTTTTGGTGGAAGTGCATCCCTACATGACTTGTTTTTGCACTTTTTGGCAGTGTTAGATATAGTCTGAACCAGGTGTTTTTTTTCTGCCGGTCTAAGTTTGTGTGTAGAGCGTGCACAATTAAATTGGAGGAGTTTACTCAGCAATTATTAGCCAGGCATTTAATTGTGAAATATCCGTGTATACTGCTCAGCAATGAATTAGAAGTTTCAAAAGTAACTAGCAAAAGACTAGAATTCTCTTTTGCAGTGGCTTCGAACAGCAGTGGAAATGGCTTGTGAAAATGAACACAGTGGCATTATCAGTCTCCTGTTGAATGAACATAAAAAAGTAGCTACATTTACATATCTAATTAGTTTTTATTTGAAATTAACTACTATCAATGAAAAAAGTTTTCTTCAGCAATGCATTATGTAATGAAAGTATTGTTTTCTGTTCTATCTCTTCTGCATACATAGTCTGTCCAAGAAGGTGAAGTGGAGCAATCCGATCCTTTACAGGAACAGACGGTTGGTTAAGTATAGCAGTCAGCTCTTACGTAATTTTTCTTACCAAGAGTATAATATAATAGTGTCAAAAAGTGAGGGAAATCGGAGCTGAAAGCTACCACGCGAAAGCTAAAACTCGAAACATTTCCCACGGTAACTTTGTGTTATAGCCCAGCACATTCTGCAGTCAGTCAGCTTAATGCTTGTGGATGGTGTGAATGGAAAACCACAGTCATATAGTAAAAGAACTCTATGTTCTACAATATTCTGTAACCCCAACAAGGCCACCGCTGACTATTTTTTTTTCTGCTAGTGGTATCAAGCCCAAAAAAGCATTCAGTGATGCTATAATGCATGACGAATGATTAGACAATGATAATAGACTAGACAATGCCCAAAGCAAGCAAACAGTGACATAAAAACACAACATACACAGCCCAATCCCTACATCTTTTTATGGCAAGTGCACATATGCAGTACTGCAGTTAGAGGATATACCGTGCCAACAAGTAACTTAGGGTTTTCTTAGTATCTTGGACATCCTGGAAAGTGCATGGTAGGTGTGTCCAACAGTGTCGGGGGACATCTGTATATAGGTACGTAGGTGTCACTGGATGTTCCAGAGTCCATGACAACCTGGAAAATATCTGGACACTTAAACAGTGGCAGTTGTGTCAGGAATATCCTGGACTCTCTGACAGTTTTAGTGATTAGGGAGTGTAGCTGGATGTTGCGGAGTGTCTGGACTTGAACAGTAGACAACCAAGAGTCCCCAGCTGTTAAAGTCTTGAGATTCCCTCGTCTGCTTGGTGTTGTCTAAGCAATTGAGACAAGTGTGAGTATAACTGAATGTGAGTGAGAACAGGTTGCTGTAAAATATCAGTGTCATATACACTTTCCAGCAAATAGTTGAATAGACAGATGGACAGAAAACTGAACAGCTAACTCAGTAGTGTAGGTGTCACTCTTATTCTTTTCAATTCTGCAATTAATTACATAAGTACATATTTAGTGAATAAGATACAATGTACTACATCTTAACCTTGGCGGGACTTGTACGTATACTAGGTACATAGCACTACCGCATGCAGTGTAATAATGAAGTGAACTTTGATGGATTTTGCATGTCAGAATGATTGAGTGCTTTTGAGCATCGAGTAAAAATCAGACATATTTGTGTGGAAGGCCAGTGATGGAGGTATGACTACCACTTTTATTGTTACACGAAGGATGGCTGATAGATGACCCTGTAACGTAATGATCTTGGGTAGACTGATACAGGTAAATTCTGCAAAAGATTAGCCATAATATTAAAATGGCACCTGATCATTGTACGGTATGTTACTGACTTTAAAATTCATAAGTAAACAAGTCTTACATTTAATATAAAAGAAACCAGCTGGGAACCTTTCCTGTACAATACACACACAACTCAGCTTAGGCAAAGCTAACTGCAGCTGTAGAACTACAAATTTAGTAACTATGCTACAAAAGGCATTCTGCAGAAACTGATAAGCAATCGAATGCAGTACAGCGAAAGTGCTGACCTGGCAGTTGTGTTGTGTGCTTTCTGTTAGTAGCTATACGTCACAAAAACAGGATTTTCACAGCTGCCTTCCAAGTTTGTCGCCAACTAGGCAACAGCAACACACAACTACCTTCATTTGCTGTGGCTTGGCTTACAAACCTCCAAAAGCTGCTGTATATTGTACTTGCATAGTAACATATGACGTATTACAAATATTATTGTGCACATGAAAATGTGGACGCACAAACAAACAAACAAACAGACACAGAAAATGTAAAGCAATCTTAGGACCAGCTGTTGGCGCACTAGTGCACTTTGGCTGGTAAAAATGTGGCAGTCCACCTCCAACTTAGTCAGCATTTCAGCACAAGCTAGTCCACGAGACTAGGTACTACCTCGGGCTCTAGAGAACGAATTCCTTGCACAAAAAAAGCTGTGCATATCAAAATAGTCACATCACATGCACGTGATTAGTAATGACTTTACGCAATCATGAAGTGCTTGAAGTCTGGTGGTGATGGAGCCATAGAGTGCAGCTATCCATCTATGATGGAGCTACCAAAAGTGCTAGAGTCAGACAGTGCAGTGGTGGGGATATGTATTTTGTGATGAATCTCCTCAGAAAGTGCCCTGGTTTCCATGTTTCCAGATGCAACGTTTATGCATCAATAGTTCATAATTCTTTCACTGGGGGAGCATGCCCTCAACTCCCCTAGTTCGCAGCCAGAATTTGTTTGATGTATCTGCCTGTTTTACACTGTGAATGTATCTTGGACTCAGTGTCTCTTTCAAGTTGAGTATGTAGATAAAGAAAATAGATTTTAACATACATAATTATGGTCCAACAAGAAATTGAATTGTAAATACAGTTCTGGTTTGTAGTGTAGCTTTAGTGCTTCCCGCTGCATCTATTGCCTATACCTAGTCCTTAAGTAGCATTCACTTTGTCTGTTATGTACGTATTTTTGCAGCTTAGATTTGCTTAGATGAGCTTAATCAATTTTATGAGTGAAATTTTTCTCCAAAGTTAAAGTCTGAACTGGACAATTTTGTTTGTAATCTTTTCAGAACTTGTGTCAATGTGCAATTGTTTTTTTAACTACACACATGCAGTAATTACCTATTTGGTGCACATCAACTAGCCTATAGTTGCTAATCATAATTCCACTTACATGGGTTCAGGATATGTGGTAATAGCACATTCCAAGCAGCCTGCAAAATAGACTACAAATTCATCAGATGGCTGTGTACATGTTTTTGACAGGCAGCTACCGTCACCATATCCACACTGTACAAATTGATGTAAACAGATGTAGAATTCTCATCCACACTACTGTAAGACCTTGCAAGCTAATTGGATTTTCTGTATAGGCATTGTGCGTGTTGTAGTGTGTCGTAAGATGCCACAGGTGAGGGTGGGCCTAATGCCTATATGTGGTGAATCAGCACTACTTTGTTGATTTGTTTTTAATTCACACTTTCTGGTCTTCCTCCCTACCTCAGTATGGGGAGAGAGCCCTGATCGCTGCCAGTGCTAAAAGTGATCGTGATGTTGTGCAAAAGCTATCAACCGCCGGGGATGTTAATGTTCAGGATAAAGTAAGCTATATACCCCACGCATAGACAGTGGATTAAGCTCTTTGTGTCTCTGTCTGTCTGTTTAGTGAAAATTAAAGTCTGAACATTTACAGGGTTAAGTGATTTTTAATGTGCATGCCAGAATAGAGATTGTATTGATTCATGTACAAAGCAGCTCACCATTCTGGGTATGATTAAAGCTTACGAGTACTTACGCTCGCTCGCACGACTACTTGTGCTTGATGAACTCGCTTACTTCGCTCACTCTGTACTAAAAGGAATGAAAAATTGCCACCTCCATGCGATTTGTATGGAACATTATAGCATCTGCCAATGGCAGTAGTGCTGCTGACTGCATGAGCCACGTGGAGGCAGCTCCATATTGAAGCCTCAACATTGTGTGGAAATTGACTCGGTCACAGTATTAGGAAAGTGCATAGCACCCATAGTACCGGTACCTGCATGTTCTTTTAGTAGCCAAAGCATTTAGTGTAATTTGTGTAATGTCCAAGTGTTACAGAACATTGAGCATCTGCCAGTGGCAGTAGACTATAATGTAATCTCATCTCCAGACCTTCTACTTGCCTGTAAAAAAATAAAAACAGGAAAGGAGGGTCTGGTGAAATTGATACAAAAGGGATCAATGGGGTGTTTGTGTGTGGGTTTAGCTGACACAGTCTCAATAAGTGTGGCTTGTGCATGCATCTGACAGCGGGGCTGGCAGCTACAGAACTTTTGTCCTTTTTGTGGCACATTCCTGAGGTTTTGTGGGGCAGTGTGTATCTTCCTGTCGGTCATTTCTAGTCCTTACTTTATCAAAAGTCAGAATGTACTATACTTGCATGATTTATGAGGCCCATGTTACAGTCCTTACCTATCATAATTATTATTGAGTTTTGTTTGACTGAACTCTAAGTTAGCTTGGCCATAGGTAGGATTTTAGGGAATTATTTTAGCATCTTTCCCTTTTGCCTAACTAAACATTTGGCATTTAAGATTGGACACCGTATGTTCACTATGTCTATGTCTGAAAACCCTGTTTCTTAAATGATATCTACCATTGGTAGTATTGTGGCTAGTTATGAGTTATCAGTGGCATGCTACATACTCTCTGTGTGCCTATCGGGGGGTGCTTAGGATGCTGTAGTGCCCCCTCCTCCCCTGGCTTGTTCCGTGCTTCCTTTGATGTATCTGCCTGTTTTATACTATCCAAAGTGTAAAATTGTATTGTGGACTCAGTCTCTCTTTCAAGTATCGTATACACTTTAAAATATATTTCAACATGATATGCATGATTATAGTTCAACAAGAAAGGTATATACATAATTTCATTGTATGGGCTCAGTATATTATGGTAGTAGCACATTCTCAAACTGCCTGAAAATTGACAACAAAATTCATTAGATGAATAAAACTGTACACAGTGTAAAATTTTATTGTGGATTCAGTCTCTCTTTCAAGTTGAGTATGCACTTTACAATAGTAACGTACATGATTATAGTTCCGCACGAAAGGTAGCTAATTCAAATGAATGGGCTCAGTACATGGTAGTAATGTACAAGTTGTATCCACCCTACTCAAAGACCAGCAGCATATCAAGCCAGAGAAGCCGGCGAGGGAGCAAGCAACTAGCATAGACGGCGAAATTCAAATACGGTATTCGGATGCTAATTTTAGTAACCACCAAATATGGAATATATACACACGTGGGTACGTTAAGTCGGTGAGCGGCAGCTTTGCAGGGCGACTACGGAGAGCATTGGTGATACAGCTAACGCAGGCCCCGAGCACAACGACACTAATGTGAAGGTTTGTTATAAGCCATTGTAGCAGTCACTGAGTGTGGGTATGGCAGTACTTGGACTCACTTGTTGGAAGATTGGACCATCTCTCATACGCTTTCGCTTTGGAGAACTAGTCATCTCACTCGAGTGTATGCCGACATACCGCTTCATTTTTATACACTTCGTGGCTTTCTCACTCTTACTGCTGTTACTTTTTCCTGCTGTTCTGTCATAAAAATTCATATACGGATACTACTTAATTTGGAATACGACCGCCATGTTTGAATTTCATCGTCTATGTAATGTACATGCGTAGTTGCATGCTCTCTTGCCAGCTTCTCCGGCTCGATGCGCTCCTACTCAGACTTTGTAAGCTAATAGTGTAGGCACTATATATTGTAGTGTGATTGCAGATATAGTATGGAGAATTCGCAGTACCTAATCACGCTTACCGTATTTTTGCAATCAGACGCCGCCCTCGAGTAGTAGCCGCCCTCAAATTATAGTCGCACCTCCGGAAGTGCTAAACAAAATAGTGGCCACCCTCAATTTGTAGCCGCAGCAAAAATTCAAGAACCGTGGTAGAAATAAGCAATAAACTGTAGTAACTACAGTAAAAGTACAGTATACCTGACTTTGCTAGCTAACAGTTATCGGACCTCACCTTTGTCTTCTTCGAGGTTGCAGAGGGACCGGAGCCTGACGGAGGCTGCCCGCGAATCCATATTTTTGATATTTCCCCCCAAAAAAACAGCTTTTCGATAGTATTGGCGCACGAACGGTGATTTTCAAACGGATTTGAACTACAGTTGTGCATCGCTGTGTAGCCAGTAAACTGCTCAATTTAATAAACGTTGCTCTCGATTAGTGGCCACCCTCAAATAGTGGCTGCAGAAAATCGCGGATTGAAATAGTTAGTAGCCGTTGCGTCTGATTGCGGAAGTACGGTAATTGATTTGTTTATAACTCTCCTGTCTGGTCTTCCTCCCTACCTCAGTTTGGATTCACAGCCCTTATGCGTGCTAGTGTTGGAGGTCATCATGTCATTGTGCAAGAACTATTGTCCCTCAGTGCAGATCTCAATGTTCAAAGTAAAGTAAGTTATACTAAATGCTCATTATCTTTATTAATTCCTCTTAGTGGCCACAAAAAAAACAACTTTTTAACATGATTTCTGTGTATTACACTGTGGAATTGCTGCAAAAGTGACAAGGCCACTGTGAGAGTAGTGGTGTTATTATTTCTCATGCCAATGTTGGTTATTGAACACCCGTAAAACTGTAGCATTATTTAGCTCATGACTGAATCCAGGCCTTCCTTGCACTCACGAATATAAAAAAGAAAAGTATAGCGAGGAGAAGCCTGGTCACTTTTATTACATGCACAACTGCAGGGTAGACATCAGGTAGACGTCTCAAATTCAATTCTGTAAGAATCGTAAGAGCATGCCCACAATAGTTAGTACTGTCCAGTCTTCACGAAAAAGGGCAACAGACTTCACTGTACAAGGCAGATGAAGACAAGACTACTGTTTTCAAGCTATTCCTACTTACAAAGAGGAAAGATTTCAAGATATCACGCAAGATTTCCGGATTTCAACAAGATTTCGAGATTTCGCGCAAGATTGCTGGATTTCAACCAAGATTTCCAGATTTTGTTCAGATTTTTGAATGTAGGAATGGTAGCTACGCGGTAAATGCATTGCGTGGTGATGTGTTGGTAGGCTGTGCATGCGTTGTGGTGTGCATTGTTGCTTGTTTCATTGGTTTTTGGGGAAGTGTATTTTGGTGGAAGTGCATCACTACATGACTTGTTTTTGCTCTTTTTTAGATAATCGTTTGCTGCTTAGAAAGAAAATACCCACCTTCAGTTTCAAGTTTCCCATCTTTGTAACTACATTGCAGCAGCCCTGGCTTCATTCATTCTGTACCTTCGATGCAAATGCATTAGTGTAGCCTTGTGTTACTAATCAGGCATGGCTACACTGTAAAATGAATGGCCTCATTCTACTCATTCCACATCAGACAGTGTTTAGCATTGTCTCTTGTTTTTTAGCATTTGTGGTATGTTTAGAGGAAAGATATTCAGCCAAAGCGTAATATTCGACTCTCATCATAATTGAATCACCAAGAATTGAATTGTTATGGACAGTCACTGTCCTCTCTCTACAGCATGGAGAAACAGCTTTGACCTTGGCCAGCTTGAAGGGAGTTCATCCCATTGTACAACAACTACTACAAGCTGGAGCAGACCCCAACCTCCAGACTGAGGTAAGTTAGGTGTAAAACTGATTTTTTTTTCTATAGACCTCTGTATGTCACATACTAAGGCTTAAGTGAGGCAAGCATTTCACATTGTAACAAGTCAAGTGTAGATCAGTGTTTTATAGCCTGTAGTTCGTTGGAACACTTTGCTCATTGTGTATGAATAATATAAGTAAAAATGCTCCTCCAGTTTTCAGAGACGGGTTGTTAGCAAGTACACCAATAAACAGTGTAGGAAGGATATACATGGTACATGTACTTGCATATATAGTGGACCTTGCACTTCTTTTCTCTTGGTGTGAATACACTATGCCATATGTGAGCTTGTAAAATGCTATAGCCTTAGGACCAAACCATAAACCTCTTTTCACTGTTTGCATGCACTGTCAGGATTTTATTCGGGATTTATCTTTGTGAGAAGGGAGGGAGAGAGAGGGGGGGGAGGGGGGAAGCACAATTCTTTGAGCATATGGTCATGCTCAGCACGCTCACATCTAGGGACGTCTGGGGATTAATTCTTGAGTACTCTGTGTAGCCAGCTGATTGTTTCTTAAGCACTTTTTGTAACAAATTGAAATCGCCAATATTCTCTAAGCACTATGCGTATGTGTCACTTTACAAGATCCATGTAAACTCTAATATATATTAACTTCCAAAGCTTTTGATTTTGTTCGGCATGACATCCACTTTGATCGCCTCTCTCATCGCGGCTTACCACCACTCATCTCAAGTTTCCTTTTAAACTGGTACCAGTCTCAGGAGTTGTGTGTGAGATGTGGAGATGCGTCTTCAATTTTTTTTTCTGTTTTTAATGGGGTGCGTCAGGGTAGTGTCTTGTCCTCAGTTTTGTTTATGATCTATATGGATGAGCCTTTGCTGATGCTTTATGTTACGCTGATGATCTTATTCCCTCCCCTTCTGCCTTGCGGATTATGTTACATACTTGCGAATCCTTTTCTGATAGTCACGGTCTCAAATTTAATGCCTCAAATCTCAGCTGATCAAATTTGGTAGTTTGCCGTCCAGCAACTGTCAGACAACCGTCTTCTTTGTAGTTCTCGTCTTCACTTTGTTGATACTGTCATTCACTTAGTTCACATTTTTTCATTTAATCTCTCTGACTCTCCAGTTGTCGTTTTGAAGATGCATTATATGGTTAAAATGGCTAACTGTCTCTTGTACTCATTCTCTGGCATTGATCCAGTTGCTCTTACTTGCCTTTTTAACTCTTTCTGTCTTTCACCTCCTGGCACAGCAGTCTGGAATCTCCCTAATCCCAGTCTTTGGACCCTTGAAGTGGCATTCAATAATATTCTCCGGAAGACTTGGCGACTCCCTTATAATTGTCACACAAGAACTTTTCATCTTACTGCTAGACTGCTCAGTTTATTCAACCTTATTTATCAAAGGCCTCAGTCTCTCTTTATGTCAGCCACAACCAAAAGCCCATCCAGTATCGATCGTTCCGTGTTTTCGAGCTCATTCAACCTTTGCTACACTGCAACTGGTTACAACTTCCTCTTCGGAAGCTCCTACTTTAAGCAATACTTTTCTGAAGATGCCTACTGTCCGGGTGTCATTCGTGACCTACATTTGTTTGGGGACACACCATGGTCGAATGAACTGATTGTTAGAATGTCTCTTCTGCTTAGCTAGTAGTTTTACTCCTGTACTTATCTATCACATGCATATGTCAAGAACACTGTGTGTTCAGAACCCTCGGCGTTTTATTTGAGAGTTAATGAACTTTCCCTACGCGGTAGATTTGATGAATCTCTTTTGAATCGTGTTCTGAGATTGTCTTGCACGTGAGTTATTGACACTTTGGTCATTGTATTTTACATTGTAGTTTCATTGGCCCTTTTAGCTACTTTAGACTCCTTGTCATCTTTTCTATGCTTAGCTTTCTCTACAGTTTCATTGTCCCTCTTAGCTACTATTTGCTCTTTAACATGCTTTCTGCAGTTTAATGTATCAATTTCTGCTTCTTAGCCTCTCACTGCTCGTTTTTCAAGCTTCCTACTCTTCATGCTAATTCGAGTTTTTTGTCTCAGTGCAAACACATGTCCACAATCACAACATACTTTTCTAATGTGAATAGCAGCAAGACACTTTGGGCAAACTTTTGCAGCATTAATAATAATAATGATAATGCTAATAATAATGGTATAGTAATAATAATGATAATAATAATAATAATAATAATAATAATAATAATATTAACAATAACAATAACTAACAATAACAACAACAACAACAACGACAACCCTGGAGCCACTGTAGCGCACTGGAAGAATGGTATCTACCATTACTAGTACTGTGGCTAGTTACTGTTTTGCAGTGTCATGCCCACACTTAGTTGATTTATTCATAATTATCGCTTTCTGGTCTTCCTCACTACCTCAGAATCTGAACACAGCCCTTATGCTTGCCAGTGCTGGAGGTCATCATGATATTGTGAGAGAACTGTTAGCCACCAGAGCAGATGTCAATATTCAAAATAAAGTAAGTTATACTAAATGCTCATTGTCATTACAAATTCCCCTCGAGTGGTCACAAAAACACTTTCGAAGGATTTCTGTGTATTACACTGCGGGTTTGCTATAAAATGACGAAGCCATTTTGAGAGCAGCGGTATTATCATTTCCACAAACCAGTGTTGGTTATTGAACAGCTCATGCTTAAATTATAGTTGTTTCATTGGCCTGGATGGGTAGGCTCAATTTCAATAGTCATAGCCCATGTGCTTATTGAGTATATCACTTTAACTCATTGCACGCGGGAGGCCACTGAAGTGGCCCGTACTGAATAATTTTTTGCGTGTAGCCCACGCGAAAGGCCACTAAAGTGGCCTGCGTGCATAGCAGCGCTTCCCTTAGGGGAGAACCCTTCTATTAGCAGAAACAGGATGTAATTACAAGTAGATTTTTATAACCTAGATGCCAAAAGTCATTTCGAGCAACTAACGCATGAGTGCCAGCCAGATCGTCAATACACGGTACATAGTCTTAGAAAGAGCGCTTGCAGAATTGAGTCCGTATTTTCATTCACATGATATGCATTTATCTACACGTGCGCATGTAGATGGTCTAACCCCCTCCACACGCCTCTTCACCCATGGGCTGTTTGTTTCCGGAAAGTACTGTACACTCATGGGTACTTCCCTTTGGACCTTGTGTTGGTGTGCAGGAGTAAAACTATTTTTTTCCAGACATACTCATGCAGTAAACTATTTGGTGCACATCATCTAGGCTAAGCCCTATTATATTAGTAGCTAGTCATAGTTCCACTGGTATTAATTCAATACATGGTAATAGCACATTCTAAAACAGCCTGCAAAATTGCCAGCAAATTTATCAGACGGCTGTGGAAAAATTTTGACAGCCAGCTACTGTTATCGTATTCAAAAAATGGTATGTGTGATTGCATAAGGTGCCATGGGTGGTGGTGGCCCTAATGACCTTTTGTGGTGAGTCCGCCCTACCCAATCGCACATAGTTGATTTGTTCATAATCTTCACTTTCTGGTCTTCCTCCCTACCTCAGAATGGGTTCACAGCCCTTATGTATGCCAGTCGTGAAGGTCACCATGACATTGTGAGAGAGCTATTAGCCGCCAAAGCAGGTGTCAATGTTCAAAATAAAGTAAGATACACTAAATGCTCATTGCCTTAATAATTTCTCCCAAGTGGCCACGTATATGGCCCCATAGCGATCTAGTGTGCGAGAGTTACCAAAGTGTCTCTGGCATAAACACACCAGACACTAAACAGGTCTGATCATCATATATACACTCTTGGGTCTGGTCAAAGAGTAACATACGTAGGCCAGCATTCACACACAACGATAGCGGAGGCAAGTGAGATCTGGGCATGAGACTCACATGACGATGTCAACGTACTCTGGTTACCAAGTGCATATCATCGTGTGACAATCACTGCACATGCCTACAAAATATAAATGTAGTAAACTTTACAGCAGAGATACGTAGACAGAGCACATTATTGCATATCACGTTCGAGATTAGTTTGATAGTTATGAAGATGATGTGAACCTTCGCCCTCGAATTTGAGGTTTTTTTGTGCTAAAATCATGGAGATTATTTGACCTAGCCTCGCTAAAGCAGAAAGAAGAAACAGTTACATGAACACTTTGTAGTGCAGTTTCTACTTTAGCAAACCTTTTTGGGAACTTTCGGGGTCCATGTTGGTTGTAGAAACCACTGAAAAGGAAGGATACATGCCTGTAAAAGCTTAAATATTGTTTTTTTTGGAAAGTTGTGGTGAGTCTACACTACCTAATCACACTTAGTTGATTTGTTTATAATTTTCACTTTCTGGTCTTCCTCCCTACCTCAGAATGGGTTCACAGCCCTTATGTATGCCAGTCGTGAAGGTCACCATGACGTTGTGAGAGAACTTTTAGCCGCCAAAGCAGATGTCAGTGTTCAAAATAAAGTAAGTTGTGCTTAATGCTCATTGCCCTATTAATTCACCTCAAGTGGCCACAAAAAGACTGTGTATTGCACTGTAAATTTACTATTAAAGTAGCAAACCTACTCTGAGAGTAATGGTTTCATCATTCCTCATAAACTTAGTGTTGACTATGCCACTCCAAGTCGATACCGTTGCACTAAAACCTTGAAAGCATGCTGGAGAGCGGTTCATTATTCATAATGGGAAATCATAGGTCAGCTTGGAGTGGCCTAAATAAACACCTGTAAGTGTCAGTTAGATCTTTGTTCTGCAATTCATCCAATACCAGCAATTTCAAAGAGTTGATAAGTACCATTTTTGACTAATAGTACTGCACGACTGTTACAAAATAGCCTACAGTCTAAACCATATACCTCTGTACCCATTGCATCTGTTTGGTGTAAAAGTAATACCCACTTTAGAGCAAATCGTTCTTCCCACATGCCTGTAATCGGCTATAACCAGACCTGTGTATACTACATGGAATTTTAAACTTTTTTGTGCCACATTTGTGGCCTTCCATTTGGATTGGTGACTATACCTCCATTGGATAACATCCACACATTTCATAAAATTAAACACATACAGAAAACCAGGGTTTATGGATGCTAAAGTCTGATGGCTGAGGGAAGGGGGAAGCATTTTTGATTTAAACGAAGCTTAAACGCTGTGCCTGTGTATCTGTGTGAGAGTAAACTGATTCAGTACAGTAGACAGCTGGAATACACTGTGGTAATTGTCATAGGCAAGATGTTCTACCTCTAGCAACCCTCTGTATCATTCACTTGTTATCTCCTTTTCTAAAAGCAGTGGTCCCCATGTATGACATGTGCTTATACCAGGGTAGTACTTTGTTACAGTACCGTGCTTTATCGAGAATCCATCTGTCATATGATTTGTTACTCTAATGTCAAAAGCTTCCTATTTCTTAAAGCAGGTTAGAGGCTAGACATTGCATAGAAATTGAGAGCTGTGTAGCTGGGTCAGCAGGGTTTAATTTCATTTATAATAAATGATGCATATTGTACTCACCAAGTCTGTTGCAAGAGTATATTTGCAACTCTAGTCTGAACAGGTAAGTTCACGCATTATACATGTAGCTTTTATCCCATGGCTTGTTTTGGCTAGAAAATGTCATGTGATTGAGCTCATGGCCTTTGCCCTCTGTGACCTCCAAACTAATGGTAGCGGTAGATACCATGTTTACAAAACTGCTAGATCCAGAAAATACAACAACCAAAGTAGCCCTTGATACTTTCAGGAAGCATTCTTTATAGATGTATAATCTTGGAACTGGGTCGAAACAAGTACCGAACATTGAAAAATCAACTTGTGTGGTAGTAGAAGTTTAAGCCAGTTTCATTATCATCCGAGTTTGAGTAAACGGGTTTAGTAGAGAGCTTGAATACGGTGTGAAAAGTGATAAGGGATAAAGTTTAATCATTGAAAAGTGTGCTACCTACAGCAGCCCTCTGTATTGTTCACACTTTGTCTTTTTTTGAAAGCAGTGTTTTTGTGTATATATCAAATGTCGTAGGAGTAGTACTGTATGTTACAGTCCGCGCATTATCCATAATCTGTCTTTCCATCTGAATTTGACACTGTAGAGCCAAAAAAAACATTCTAGTTTTAGAGCAGTGGCAACAAAGATAGTTAAGTTAGACAGTGGCTGAAAACTGATAGCTGAATAATTGGGTCTTGAGGCAAACATTCATTACTCCTTTCTACATTTTTACGTAGTCACTGCAAGTACATTTTATGCAGGTTGTATGTATTGTAACATGTTAGTGAATCACTGCTAATCAGAATTAGCACTGCACTACTCCTTTTCATCATAAATACTGTTAGTGAGCAAAATAGAATGTGCATTGGCTACGGCCTGATGTATATGTAGAATGCATGTTGTAGAGTCTGTGATTGTACCTGATTTCTAGCATACAATGCCTTGAAGTTAAGTACCTGTTGAGTGGTGCTCCTTGTTTTGTACTGTGCAGCTGAGGTACACATATCACTACAGTAATCACCCTAAACAGCTGAAGAAACATCACTTGCTTTCTTATTATCGCAGTATTATGAAAGTACTGTAGGCTAATGGATAATTACATACCTTTAGTTGTTCCTTAAGAGGTATTGACTCCAATCAACACGTGGGAAAAAAAATTTCATGCACATGTGTATTTGCTATTAGAGTTGAACATTTTGATACACTGTTACAGTGAACATATGAGGTGAGATATTGCATATATTTTGATGTGTGGTCACGGCTGAACAGTAGAAAGTGACAGTTTGGTTATTGCTTGCATATGGAAGAGATACACTTCTTAATTATGGCAGTATTATGAAAGTACTGTAGGCTGATGGGTAATAATATTACATACCTTTAGTTGTTCCTTAAAGTGAGGATGGACTTGGTATTGATTCCAATCAACACTCGAAAAAATAAATTTCATGCCCATGTGTATTTGCTGTTAAATGTATGCAATAACTCACTGCGACAGCGCATCAAAATGTTCAACACATTTTGATGCGCTATTGCAGTGAACAATATATGAGGTGGTTATTGCATACATTTCAAAGTGTGGTCACGGCTGAACAGTAGGAAGTGACAGTTTGGTTATTGTTTGCATATGGAATGAGGTGCACTTCTTAATTAGGATAGAGCTCCACTGCGTATTTGAAGTACTTCAACCCACATGTTGATTGCTATGCAGTTTTATGATGGTATTAGATATTAAGCAACGATTATGAACTACTTTGAATGAAAGACCCATATGTTTGTTTTCATTTCAAGTACCCTTGTCTTGAATTTGTCAATTAATCTGGTCTCGTATGGACATCTGTGTGTTTTAGTATGCTCACCCTACGGCGCGTGTGTGTCCATTGAAATGTTCACCATGCTCCTTAAGGGCTAGTCAATACATGTGCGTGTTTAGTTTGTATTTTACATGTACACGAACATGCAGTTAACTCATTATTTAGTCTAAGCAAACAATTATACACCCATTTTTTTTCCTTAACCCATCAGTTTGAGTGCAAGTATACATGTATTCGACCTACCTGGTTTGGTTCTGCTATTAGGGATAGGTCGAAGGTCGTGTGCATATTGGATATCCTATTAAGATAATTGTTAGCCGCTTAGAAAGATAATGCCCGCCATCAGTTTCGATTTCCCTGTCTAATCACATATATCAGCTAAGGTTTCATTCACCCTGTGCGTTCGTTACAATTGCATTAGTGTAGTCCTGTGTTGCTAAACAGCCATATAGCAACACTGTAAACTGAATGGCCTTATTTTGTTCATTCTCCATCAGGCAATGTTTAGTAGTGACTCTTGCTGTTTTGTATTTGTGGTATGTTACTCAGTCGTCATGGTTACAAACATTCTGAGGAGAAAAATATTCCGCCCAGGTGTAAATTTAAGTGAACTGCACAATGAATTGAATTGGTATGAGCAGTCACTGCCCTCTCCCTACAGGTTGGAGAAACAGCCCTGACCTTCGCAAGCTTAAAGGGAGTTCATCCCATTGTACAACAACTACTACAAGCTGGAGCAGACCCCAACCTCCAGACTGAGGTAAGTTAGGTGTAATAATATGTTCCTTCTTCAGACCTCTGTATGTCATACACTGAAGGTTCTGTGAGACAAGTGTTTCATTGTGATATATGAAATGTAGATCCGTGTACTTTATCCTGTATTTCATTAGAAGGCTGAGGGATGTTCTTAAGATAATTTCGCCTCTTGTCTGCACCAAAAATGGACAGTCCAAGAGAGCATTTTAAATGCCACTACTGATCACGGTTTTATCTTGTCTGTACTGATCTAAGTAATCCAGTGCGAACTTTGTACATGTGCATTGTTCAACCATTGATTTAAAACTGAAACAAGTTATATTTTTACCTTGTAGCCTATTCAAGAAGACAAAGTAAAACAATCCGAAGAACAATTGGTTGGTTATTGTGATGGTATCTAAAGCAGATTGTGTTTACTTAATTATCCACTGATCATTACTTCATTATACTAAACAAAACTAAATGCAAATTTCTGGGTTGTCAATTACAAGTGACAGTGTGTTTTTTTTAACACATTGCTGTTCTACTCTGCAATTAATTTCTAAAGCATAAAGACTTAGGAACATGGCTAATGCAAGTGTCCCTTCAAATTTTTACCACTACATCATACCAGGGTGCGCTTGTATAATGTAATTGACATTATTGACGATTCCTGTAACTGCTAATTTGGTCAACAGCTGAAAAGTGTAATTTATCACATCAATCTCCATATATTGGTATAGCAAAGCAAATAATTTTTTTACCAAAGTTAAGGATGAAATTGCTTTTTTATAAATACTTTAACCCATGACAGGTTGAACGCTCATTGCAAGCGTGTGAAGAAGGCAATGATGAAGCAGTTGCTGCAATACTGAAGCAGGGAACTATCCCCGAAGAGGTAAAATATGCAATGGGAATAGCACTTGATGGGTTACTTCTTAAAGTAAGGTTTGAGGATATTCATTGTTAGATATAGCCGAAACCGGGTGTTTTTTTTCTGATGGTTGAAATTTGCATATAGAGCATGCACAATTTTATTTAGAGGAGCTTACTCATGAATTATTAGCCATGGTATTTAATTGTGAAATATCATGTATACTGCTCAACAATGAAACTGGCAAAAGACTGACATTCTCATTTTCAGTGGCTATGATCAGCAGTGGAAATGGCTTGTAAAAATGAACATGGTGGCATTGTCAATCTTCTGCTGAATGAACATGAAAAAAGTAGCTACACTTACATATCTAATTGTGTTTTGTCATTAATTTTATTGAATAACAACTGTCAATAAAAAGTTTTCCTTCAGCAATGCATTATGTAAAGAAAGTATTGTTCTCTGTTCTACCTCTTCTACCTACGTACATAGTCTGTCCAAGAAGGTGAAGTGGAGCAATCAGAACTTTTCCAAGAACAGACGGTTGGTTACGTATAGCATTCAGCTCTTATGTAATTTCTTCTTACCAGGAGTATATAATAGTGTTGAGAAGAGAGGGAAACAGGAGCTGAAAGCTACCACGCGAAAGCTAAAATTCCAAACATCCGCAGTCTGTCAGCTTAATGCTTGTGGATGGTTTGAACGGAAAACCACAGTCATGTAGTAAAAGAACTCTACTATGTTTACCAAAAATCTGTAACCCTAACAAGGCCACCGCTGACCCTTGACTATGATTTTTTTTTCCTGCTAGTGGTATCAAGCCTAAAAAGCACTCAGGGATGATTACCTTTGAATACTATGCTGCTGGTTAAATTTGTCTCTACAATGTACAAGATCTGAATTAACTACCAGTGCCTAGTAAGAGTAGTTTAGTGCATAAATTGGTAGGTAGATGTAGGTATTGCGTTGCTGGACTATTAGTCTGTACCTTCATCTGTAGCACCCCATTAATTTGGTCATATAAACAATTATTAATGCCTATAGAAATATAATCACTCAATTCTCCAATGATATTCACTCCTGCAAAAACTGTCTGGTGTCGCAAATGAGTGTTTAAAGGACTGGATGCACGCACATTGCCAAAAATTGTAGAACCTACTGACATGCTTTGTATCCACCCAGCTATTACATATCATGGAATACGGTAGCCTTCCCCGCACACGCGAAAATAAACGGGGAAAAGTAAAGCTTTACTTTTCCCCGTTTATTTTCGCGAGTGCGGAGAAGGCCTGGGTACGAGGCTAGGAATACGGTAGTACTCCATCTGTAGGGATGCGTAAGTACCACTTTTGAAGCTTAAGGCACTGCCCCATTTCTGTGGTAAATCTTCAAGGTATTGTCATCACACATCACATAGGAGCATCCATAGTGGCTAGGTTGTTTCCTCTTTCTACTATCAACAGCGCACAAAAACATTCTCCACCCAGCGAATATTTCCTTATTAACTCTTACTATGATGCATGACAAGTGATTAAACAATGATATTAGACTAACAAGTGTATAGACATAAACACAAAATACACTGCCCAAGCCCTACATCTTTTTACTAGTCGGAGCGAGTGCAGCGCGCGAACGGCTGGTACTAAGATTGCTTTGCGTTTTCCGCGTCTGTTTATTTGTCTGTCTGTTTGTGCGTCCGCACTTATCACGTGTGCAATATATTACGTCATACGTTACTATGCCACTGCAGTGTATAGCAGGTTTTGGAGATTTGCAAGCCAAGCTACAGCAAATGAAGGTAGTTTTGTGTTGCCTAGATCGTGAAAACTTGGTAGGTATCCGTAAAGATCCTGGTTTCTTGGCATATAGCTACTAACTTTGAGGCGCATGACGAAACTGCTGAGTCAGCACTTTCGCTGTACCACTCTAAGAATATAGTATCTCCGGCTCTACAGCTGTAGTTTAATAGCTTGGCCTAAGCTGAGTTGTGTGTATTGTACGGAAAAGGCGTCCGGCTGGTTTTTTAGACATGAAAATGTCAGACTTGTTTAACATGTCGTGACAAGTGCAAATATGCAGTACTGTAATCAGCGGAAATACCATGCCACTTAGTAAGTATTTTAGAATTAATAGTGGCATTTCGAATACCCACTAAGGAATAACGTACAGTTGTAGTTGTTCCCCAGGACATCCTGGCTGCTAGGATGTTAGTAGTTCTGTGGGAGTGTTGCAGGATGTCCCGCAGTGTCTGGGACAAGCTGGACACTGGAAGTGATAGATGAGACCTATAGTGTCTCCAACATCCTGGATAATGATGGGTGTGTTCTCAGTGTCTGGGACATCTGGATAGTGGTAGTTGTGTGAAGGTGTCACTCAATGTTCCAGAGTCCAAGACAACCTGAACATGATTTGGACACTTGAACAGTGGCAATAGTGTCATGATATCCTGGACTTTCGAACGGTCTTAGTGATGAGGGTGTAGCTGGATGTAGACAACCAAGAGTCCCCAGCAGTTAAATTCTTGGGATTCCCTTGTTGTCCAACCAATTGAGACAAGTGTGAGTAAAACTGAATGTGAGTGAAAACAGGTTGCTGTAAATATCAGTGTCATATACACGTTCCAGCAAATAGTTGAATAGACAGATGGACAGTAAACTGAACAGCTTATATGGGTTCAGTATTATGTGGTAATAGCACATTCCGAACAGCTTGCAAAATAGACTACAAATTCATCAGATGGCTGTGTATATGTTTTTTGACAGGCAGCTACCGTCACCATATCCACACTGTACAAATTATGATTCCTTGATGTAAACAGATGTAGAATTCTCATCCACACTACTGTAAGACCTTGCAAGCTAATTGGATTTTCTGTATAGGCATTGTGCGTGTTGTAGTGTGATTGCATGATGTCGTGTGATTGCATGATGTCGTAAGAATGCCACAGGTTGGGGTGAGCCTAATGCCTACTTGTGGTGAATCTGCACTACTTCGTTGATTCGTTTCACTTTCTGGTCTTCCTCCCTACCTCAGTATGGGGAGAGAGCCCTGATCGCTGCCAGTGCTAAAAGCCTTCTTGAAAATGTGCGAAAACTATTAACCACTGGAGATGTCAATGTTCAGGATAAAGTAAGTTATACTAAATGTTCATTGTAAGTTGTACTAAATGCTCATTGTACAAGTATATGCTTGCGCTAAAGTAAGTTATACTAAATTGTCATTAATTCCCCTCAAGCAGGAGGCCCCAGCAAAAAAAGTCCATGATGCACAGCCCCATTTTTGCAGACCCCCCAAAACAACCTACCAACTGCATCACAAAGTGTCATAATTACAAGAAATTACATCATAAATAATTAATTAACCATGCACTGACATCATAAAATGGTTAACTAATTTGACCCAACCCATACTTAGCACTTACTGATCGCCAAAGACAGTGGTGAGCTGCCACCGAATAAGCAATGACATGAGATCAGTGTCACTATTGCTTGCAAACTATACACAAGCTGTGATTTATAATGGATATGAGGCATCCTCTATTGTTTGTACTACCAAAATCTAAACTCTTGTCTGCAAAAAAAATCCCCTAGTTTTTGGGACCTTTTTTGCTGACCTGCCGAAACAACCAACCAACTTAGTGGGTGCGCGTCATACCTTTTTTCAAGTATGGCCCCCCGCCTCAAGTGGCCATAAAATGACTTTCATTGTATTGAATGGTTTCTGTGTATTGCACTGTAAAGTTTCTATAAAAGTTACAACGCCATTCTGAGAGTAGTGATGTTACAATTTCTCATGCCATAATTTACCTGTAAAGCTGTAGCGTTATTTGTACCACAGCAGCCATATAGTTCAAAGGCACCGCCTGCAGTGTATTTCCCAGAAGACAGCTGGCCTGCTGACCAAAGTTGCAAGCTCAGCCATACACTAGGTGTCAAAAACTCATACACTCCTTGTGGTCAGCCATACACTACGCTGAGTCAGCCATACACTCCCTGTGGTCAGCCATACACTCAGTTGCTGTGGTACAAACCGGTTATACCACTCCCACTCAGAGGTTTAGCGGATACACTACTCGGGCTTCGCCCTCGCAGTGTATATCCGCTAAACCTCTTTGTGGTCGTGGTATAACCTATATTTAACTCATGGTTGAAATATAGTGGTTAATTGACCTGGCTCAATTTCAAACATAAACTTTAGCATAGCCTGTTTGCTAATTGAGTATCACTTTAACTGCTGTTCTCTATTTTAATGTTGAATTTTTAAGTTGCTGTGCTCAGTCATGTATCGTGGAGGATTCGAAAGGCCTATTAATAGAAGGATAGTTAGCAGTCAGACAATTATATATAACATAGTACCACAATTGCCACTACTAACTAGGTCAAGTGATGGTGTTGAATTTAGCGGCTGAACATGCAACAACGGTAGTTGCTACCCCACACGTAGACAGTGGATTAAGCTTTTGGTGTCTCTGTCTGTCTGTTTAATGAAAATAGAAGTCTGGACATCTATAGGGTTAAATGATATTTAATGTTCATGCCAGAATAGAGATTGTATGCATGTACAAAACAGCTCACCATTCTGGGTATGATTACTGCTTACGAGTACTTGCGCTCACTTGCACGACTACTTGTGCTTGATGAACTCACTTACTTTGCTCACTCTGTACAAAAGAGAATGAAAAAGGATCACCTTCATGCAATTTGTGGGAAACATTATAGCATCTGCCAATGGTGGTAGTGTTGCTGACTGCATGAGTCTTGTGGAGGCAGCTCTACATTGAAGCCTCAATTCATTTTGTCACAGTGTGAGGAATGTGCATAGTATCCATAGTACCGGTATGTGCATGTTTTTTTTAGTAGCCAAAGCACTTAGTGTACTTTGTGTAATGTCCGTGTGTTATAGAACATTGAGCATTTGCCAGAGGCAGTAGACTATAGCGTTCTCTCATCCCCATACCCTCTGCTCACCCGTAAAACAATTTGGAAGAAGAAAACCGAAGAGGAGGGTCTTGTGAAGTTGATACAAAAGGGATGAATGGGGTGTTTGTGTGTGGGTTTTGCTGGTGCTATCTCAGTTACACTACTAAGTGTGGCATGTGCATGTATCTGAGTGTGAGGCTGGCAACTACAGAACTTGTGTCCTTTTTTATTGCACATTCGTGAGGTTTGACGCTAGGAAATTAGACCATGACAGCAATGTCAGCCATGTTCCTGATGCCCCCACCCGTATCTTGGCTCCCATGCGGGTTTGTGATGTGATAACATGTCTTTAGTCTTCCAGTCTTTACACAGCTTAACTGTTTCCAACTTTTGTCGACTAAGTAGACACTATTCCATTTGTGTTAACTAAGTAGACTGATGGTGTAGTAGTAAAAGCCGAAGTTAGATTTGTAAAAATTTTGGGCAGTGCTGTGTTCATGATTGAAGGCTGCATTTTTACTCCACTGTGATTTCTTAAAGTAAGTGACTATAAGTAGTAAGTTTTACTAAATTCCAATTTTGCTTGGCCATATGTAGAAATTTTAGGAAGTTATTTTGAACATCTTCCCTTTTGCCAAACAAAACATTGGACATTTAAGACTTAACTTCGTATATTCATTAGCTATCTCTATAGCTAAAAGTTGTTTCTTAAATGGTATCTTCCATTACTAGTACTAGGCTAGTTATGATTTGTCCATGGCATGCCACATACTCTTCCTCCCTACCTCAGTTTGGATTCACAGCCCTTATGCGTGCTAGTGTTGGAGGTCATCAGGATGTTGTACGAGAACTGTTGTCCCTCAGTGCTGATCTCAATGTTCAAAGTAAAGTAAGTTACACTAAATGCTAATTTTACGTTATTAATTCCTCTCAAGTGGCCACAAAGAAAAATTTTTAATAGCGGTCCTACCGTAAAGACAAGACTACCTTTTTTTGGGCTATTCCTACTTACGAAGAGACCGAGATTGCATCAATGGCGGGTGTATCAATCGCAAGGATGGCTCAGGTTTGCCAGTAAAAGCTACCCACTTAATTGCAAGTAAGTTTCAGACTGATAGTTTGATAGCATTTACATCTTTGGTAGTGCTATGGTAGCTTATACCTTCCAAATTATGACAAAACCTACCCAACCAACTTGCAGTTAGTACACAGCTGATTTGAGCCATCTTTGTGCCAGATAAACCCGCCATTGATGCGATCTTGGCCTCTTCATATGTAGGAACCCAAGACTTGTCTTCATCCACCTTGTACAGTAAATTCTGTTGCCCTTTTCATAAAGACCGGATAGTACTAACTAACACATTGCTCTTTTTGTGGGCATGTTCTTACAATTTTTACAGAATTACGTTTGAGATGTCACCTGATGTCTACCCTGTGGTTGCACACGTGATAAAATCGACCAGGCCTTTCCTCACTTTACTTTTCTTCTTTGTATTTGTGAGTGTGGGGGAGGCCTGGATTCAAGCATGAGCTAAATTATGCTACAGCTTTACAGGTGTTCCATAACCAATTGGGATGAGAAATATGTAATAGCACCACTCCTCTCAGAGTGGCCTTGTCACTTTTATAGCAATTCTACTGTGCAATACACAGTAATTGTTTGTTGCATAAATAATTGCGAATATGAACTATTTGGAGGCTCACAACAGGGAGAATTATGTCATCGTAACATGTTATGCCATAGCGGCTGCATTTCTCTGGTTTAAACATTGCATGGGAAGTTGTCATAGCATAATACTTCCTTTATCTATGGTCATAGGTAACACTGCAACTCATGTTTCACAAGTTCTATAATGTTTTTCACCCCCAAAGTTAAAGTCTTAACTGCCAATTTTATTTGAAGTCTTCTCAGAACTTGCGCTGGTGTGTAGATGTACAATGTGGTAATATTTTTACTTTCACATATTTTGATTTTTAGTGGTGCATCCACAAACGTATGGTAATGGTACTACTCAACAATTCAATCTGTGAGAGTTGGCATGCTATGACCCTGTATGTCTTATCTATTATATATTCCCAAATAGAAACAAGTGGCATACTGTTTGTACCTTAAATTCCAATTCTTGGCGTGTATCTAATCGGAACCATTATAATTATTTTCCAGTAGAAATTGACAATCATATGTTGTGATAAAAAATATACTACCTGCGTACGCTGTGAAAAGACATCTCTAACAAGCCTAGTCTATCCAGCTAGACCCTCCTCCGCACTTAGCTTGAGGAGGGTCTAGCAGAGCTCATTAGTATCTATGACTAGCTGACCAATCAGATTTAGTAGCTACTAGCAATACCTGAACTTTAAGGCTTCAGTCAGTAGAGAATGAAAAAAGAAATTTCTTTCAATACCAATAGTGCTGGTTTGCATGGGCACGCTCAGCACGGTTGCCATCTTGTGCCGTGCACCCCACACATAAGTCGGTTCTACCCTCGGTACTACCTTCATGTCACACTGGTGAAAAGTGTTCCCAGGCATTCCGGTTTTTTTTTCGTGCTAGCGAAAAAAAGCTGGAACGGCTGGGTTCAAGGCTACATGTTTAGCTTGTATTTTTCATGTACATAAACGTGCAGTCTCTCTTTAGTTAGTGTAAGCAATCAAATATACAACAACTTTTGTTCCTTAACCCATCACAACTTACACTATGACATTTCCCTCATGTGTGTTGTCTTTACATGATGGAAGCCTCTGTGGTCTTTCGTTTATGGCTTCCAAGTGTTATAAAAAGGCCATGCACCATGAGGTGTGACATAGCTTTAATAGTGCATACTAATTGTGACCCACTGAGTGAAAACCTGTTGATTTTGAGTTATAAGCGTTTTTACTGACCAAGGTAAGCTTTCAGCCAAAGTATGATTATGGCATAAATAGGTCCACAGAAACTGAAGTATGAAGCCTGGCTCTACTGCCTTCAGGGCGCTATAAGCCCAAACTCACAGCCATATTTTCGTAGTTAGTTAGTATACGGAGCATGTTACTCTACGTGTAGCAGACGCAGTTACAGCAAACGGTACCTCTCTACACAGTGTGCTAGCTTCCTTCACCTCTCTCCACTCTCTCCAACTTACCAGAGTCCCCATTTGCAGGAGGTAAGGTGGCTAGATCGATAAAGCTACGTACAAAACAAGTATGTAATATGGATAGTAATATGGAAGTACAATATGCTGTAGCAACGTTAAAACATTGCGATTACACGAAACGTACGTTTTTGTAATGTGTTAGCATTTCGAGCTATATATATCTCGGGAACTGAGCATCCAATCGCCACCAAATTTCATAGACAACCCTTGGCAGGATGTACATTTAACGAAACTGGCGCGATCTCGATTTCGCTCAGCGGGTCACTAATATTGATCATACAGCTTTAAAAAGTAGCCATATGTCAGTGCCTTCAAACATTGACACACTATTGCACAAGTAGTCTTGTGTTTTACATGCTGGCATAATTCTGCTATTCAAGACGACATCTAGCAGTATGTACAAAGTTGTACTAGTTTGAATGCAAGTATACATGTTTGCCACTTACCTGGTTTGGTTCTGCTATTAGGGATAGGTCAAAGGTCATGTGCGTATTGGATATGGTAAGTAGATAACTGTTTGTTTTTTAGAAAGAAAATATCCGCCTTCAGTTTCGATTTCATAACTTCAGCCAAGGCTTCATTCACTCTGTACCTTTGATACAAATGCATTAGTGTAGCCTTGTGTTGCTAATCAGGCATGGCTACACTGTAAAATGAATGGCCTCATTCTACTCATTCTGCATCAGGCAGTGTTTAGCAATATTTCTTCCAGTTTAGCATTTGTGGTACGTTGAGAGGGAAGATATTCAGCCAAAACATAACTCTCATTTTAATTCAGCCACCAAGAATTGAATTGTTAAGGGCAATCTTTGTCCTCTCTCTACAGGATGGAGAAACAGCTCTGATCTTGGCCAGCGAGAAAGGTCATCATCCCATTGCACAACAACTACTACAAGCTGGAGCAGACCCCAACCTCCAGACTGAGGTAAGCTAGGTGTAAAATTGAGTTGGTGTACAACTGGTTTTTTCCTATAGACCTCTGTATGTCACATACTAAGGCTTAAGTGAGACAAGCATTTTACATTATAACAAGTCAAGTGTAGATCAGTGTATTATAGCCTGTATTTCATTGGAACACTTTGCTCAGTGTGTAGAAATAATGATAAAATTATCATAAGATTTCTCCTCCAGTTTCCTGAGACAATTTTAGCAAGTACACCAATAAGCATTGTAGCAAAGAATATACAGTGTACATGTACATGTATATATAATAGCCTTTGTACTTACTTTTCTCTTAGTGTGAATAGGCTATGATCTGTTTTTGCCCTATGTGAGCTTGTAAAATATCATAGCCTTAGGTCCAGACTATAAACCTCCGATCACAGTTTGCATTGCCAAGATTATATTACTACTCTGTTTAGGGGAAGGAGGGGAGTTCTTTGAGCACATGGTCCTGATTAATTAACACACTCACATCTAGGGACGACTGGGGCATACCCCCTAGTTAATTTTTGAGAGCTCTGTGAACCTATCTGATTGTTTCTGGAGCACTTTGCATAACAGATTGAGACTGCCAGTATTCTCAAAGTACTATGCATACGTGTCACTTAACAAGGTCCATGTAAACTCTCCAATAATAACCCTAGAGCCACTGTAGCCCACAGGAAGAATGGTATCTACCATTACTAGTACTGTGGTTAGTTACTGGTTTATACTGTCATGCAGTACCTAATCACACTTAGGTGATTTAGAGTAAGCCACTGAAGATTGGCCACTAGGTATATTCGGACACTAGCACCGAGCACGTAAATAACCGGAAGTTGGCGGAGCCTTCAATTGCTAGTACAGACCCTTCGCACTTCGAGTTGAAAGTTTGGTGTTCCTCCGTTGCTTGGTTCTGGAGCTATCGCCTTCCAAAGTTAAAATTTGTACACAGCTATGATTGGACAAAAGTATGTATTGTCGGACACCGTTCCGTGTTTCCTCCCTGAAGCAACTTTCGGTGATTCTTCTTCGTAATTGGAAAGCTCCACTACCATGCTACTGCACGCCAAACTTTCGCCATCGTATGTTTTGAGCACGAAGGGGTGCTACTGAATGTAGAGCCGTGTCACCCTCTCTATAATCGGACAGTGGATTTTGTCTTTTTTTGGTGTAGAGACCCCAAAACACTCTCCAACACTAGGATTCGGATATCGTTGAAAAGTACAGGTACTTAGCAGTACAATGGTGCAAGCCTATAATGTTCATGTGTTGTATGGTTCTCGAGATAGAGAGAGATAGAGCTATTTGTCTTGATTTCTTCTAAAAATTGTAATGCTGAAGCTCTTAATTAGTGTACAAGATCAGGTAAAATAGCTCTGTCTCAAAAAAGACACGACGTATAAACGTCAGACTTGCACCGTTGTGTTGCTAAGTGTCTGTACATTCTCAACAATATCCATATTCTAGCGTTGGAGAGTGTTTAGGTGTCCTTACACCGAAAAAAGACAAAATCCACTGTCCGATTATAGAGAGGGTGACACGGCTCTACATTCAGTAGCACCCCTTCGTGCTCAAAACAGATACGATGGCGAAAGTTTGGCGTGCAGTAGCATGGTAGTGGAGCTTTCCAATTACGAAGAATAATCACCGAAAGTTGCTTCAGGGAGGAAATACAGAACGGTGTCCGACAATACATACTTTTGTCAGATCATAGCTGTGTCCGCATTTTAACTTTGGAATGCTATATATATAGCTCCAGAACCGAGCAACGGAGGAACACCAAACTTGCAACTCGAAATGCGAAGAGTCTGTACTAGTGATTGAAGGCTCTGCCAACTTCCGGTCATTTACACCCTCGGCGCTAGCGCGTCCGAATATACCTGGTGGCCGATCATCAGTGGCTTACTCTAGTTATAATACTCGCTTTCTGGTCTTCCTCCCTACCTCAGTATTTGAACACAGCCCTTACGCTTGCCAGTGCTGGAGGTCATCATGACGTTGTGAGAGAACTATTAGCCGCCAGAGCAGATGTTCATGTTCAAAATAAAGTAAGTTAAATGCTCATTGCCCTTATAAATTCCCCTCAAGTGATCACAAAAACACCAAAGGCAACCAAGGTGTCAGAATCGTGAGGGGATAATAGAAAAATTAACACCAGCCATAAAATATCTTCCTTGTGAGTCATTTTTCAAAACTCCTGGCCCAGGGCGAGATGCCTAAATCTTTGATTTTTTTTCTCTATGGAGTTTGCAATACTTAGCTACTCATTATCGCCGATCACATACAATATTGCCGATAGATTAGATTTCGATTGCATATGTCATGTGATTTTAATTAGAAAAGGTCAACCTCCTCTGGCTCAGTCATTATATCAAAAAGCATTTGGAAGACCTATAATAGTTAGTAGTCAGTCAATTATGTGTAACTTAGTGCTACAATTGCCACTACTAACTAGGTCAAGTAATGGTGTTATAATTGCTTATCTGCTGAAGATGCATCAAAGCTGGTTGTTACCCCACACGTAGGCAGTGAATTAAGCACTTGGTGTCTTTGTCTGTCCAGTGAAAATTGATCTCTCAACAATTAACATTCATGCCAGAATAGAGAATGCATGCACAAAGCAGCTTGGCATTTGAGGTATGTTTAAGGCTTACTAGTATTTGCACTCGCTCGCTCAACTAATTGTGCTTGATCAGCTCGCTCACTTCGCTCACTCTACGTGAAAAGAAAAGAAAATTGTCACCTCCATGTGTTTGTATAAAACATTATACCATCTGCCAACGGCAGTAGTGCTGCTGACTGTATGAGCCACATGGAGGCAGCTCCACATTGAAGCCTCAACATTGTGTGGAAATTGACTTGGTTACAGTGTGATGAAAGTGCATAGTACTGGTATGTGCACGTTCTTTTAGTAGCCAAGTACTTTGTATAACTTGTGTAATATTCATGTAATATAGAATGTTGGGCATCTTTCAGTGGCAGTAGACTTTAGTGTAGCTGACAGATTCCTGCCTGAGCCTTATGGAGCCAGTAACTCAAACGAGAGACTATGAACAACATAGCCTCCATGTGGCTGATTGATTCAAGTTATGAGAACTTTTTAGCAAATCCAGACAACTAGCTATGGCTATAACTACATTGCTACACAGTTGGACTCTGTAGTTAACTTTACTGCAGATACGATGGGTAGCTGGTTCAAAGGACCATCGGGGGCTTCAGCAGGACCATCACTCTTTCCTGCCTGAGCGTGAAGACAACAGTTCCATATTGAACTTATTGTGTATATGGCTATCAATCCTGAAGTCCTTTTGGTTCCAATCCGCCACCTTTTTGCCTTCAATGCATGGCTGTAGCTGGTAGTCTTCTAACATGTAAAACGCACAATTCGCTAGATATTTAACTTGGTAGATGGCTGTGGAAATGTTTTGACAGGCAGCTACTGTTACCGTATCCACACTGTTGTGATTGTACTACAATTCTAACGTGCATTTTTGGATGAAAATGGAATATAGAATTTTCGGCAACCCTATTATACTACCTTATATGCTAATTTGTTTTTCATTATAAACATTGCAGGTGTTGTAATGTGATTGCACATTGTCATAAGGTGCCATGGTGGGTGTGTGGACCTAATGCCTATTCATGGTGAATTCACACTACCTAAACACACTTAGTTGATTTGTTTATAATTTTCACTTTCTGGTCTTCCTCCCTACCTCAGAATGGGTTCACAGCCCTTATGTATTCCAGTCGTGAAGGTCACCATGACATTGTGAGAGAGCTATTAGCCGCCAGAACAGACGTCAATGTTCAAAATAAAGTAAGTTATATAAATGCTCATTGCCCTATTAATTTCCGTCAAGTGGCCACAAAAAGACTGATTGATCGTGTGTATTGCACTGCCGAATTACTATAACAAGTGGCAAACCCACTCTGAGAGTAATGGTGTTATAATTTGTCATGCCAATGTTGGTTATACCGCTCTAAATTGATCCCATTGCACTAGAAACTGGAAAACATGGGGCGGGCGGTTCATTTTTCACAAGTTAATGTGAAGATGAAGGGATGGGAGTACCAAAAAGCATGCAAACAAGGTATGGGGGATAGCATAAACACGACATTCACAACTCCATCACTGAAACAGCAACATGCACTGCAATAACAATCTATTTGTCGGCACTATTTTGTTGATGTTCATACCTGATAACCTGAACACTGGCACCGGCATTTTCATACCGTTTGCAGATATGTGCAGCTAATTATAACCATTCAACCAGTGATTTAATAGTATGTGTGTTGTATCTATGCAACTGTAGTATAGAGCAGCTTTGGAGGTTGGTGGGCCATACTACAACAAAGGAAGGTAGTTTTGGCGAAAACTTGGTAGGCAGCCATAAGAATCCTATTTTAGAAACATTAGCTGCAAACTATAAATGCACGACGAAACTACCGAGTCAGCACTTCCACTGTACTGTGTTTGACTGTTTTATAGCAGTTCTACAACTGCAGTTGGCTTGACCTGAACTGAGTTGTGGGTATTGTACTGGAAATAATCCTGGCTGGTTTTTTAAACGCTAAATGTCAGACTTGTTCTGTAGTCACTTTATCGTGTGTGCTCCCTGTTGTGGCAGCTAAGGAAGAACATGTATGGGGAGTGTGCATGAACAGCTTGCACATTCACATGCTGCAGTCTGTTGCATATGTTGCGTGCAGTCCTTAGTCTTGATATATTGCCAATCTTCACTCACTTGTAAAAATTGACTATTTGTAAAAATTTCACCGGTCATATTTTTTACCCGACAGAATTTTCACCGGTTAAATTTTTGCCACTTGAACTGACTGGCGAAATTGGCGAAAATTTACCCCTGGCGAAAATTTCCTGCTATACAGTATTGTCAATTGGTGTTGACTAAGTGGACTGATAGTGTACATGTAGTAGTAAGAGGCTAAATTATAGTATTTTGGACTGACAAGATTTTGTGTAGTGCTGAGTTCATGGTTGAAAAGTGACTTATTATATGAAAGTGTGTCTACTCCAGTGTGGTTTCTTAAAGTAAGTGACTGTAAGTAGTAAATGTTGACGTTAAGTTTTTTTTTTGACTGAATTCCTCAAAGGAATTTTAAGAAGTGATTTTTCCCTGTTGTCTTACAAAACATTTGGTATTTAGGATTCATATTCATAATATTATGTCTGTAGCTGAAAACTCTGTTTCTTAAATGGTAGCTACCATTACAAGTACTGCATGTGGCTATTCATTGTCGTACAGTAGTACTCTTTGTACTGTAGCTTTAGTGTTTCCTCTGCATCTACTGCCCATAGCTAGTCCTAAGTAGCGTTTACCTTTAGCTATAATTACTAGTATTTTTGCAGCTTAGTTGAGCTTAATAAGTCGTTTAAGATTTTTATCCCCAAAGTTGAAGTCTTTACTTGACAGTTTTGTTTGCAGAACTTGTGTTAAATCATACCTTTACTTGTATGGGTTCAGTGCATGGTAATAGCACATTCTAAAACAGCCTGCAAAATAAGCAGCAAACTCACTAACTTATAATAGGGTGGCTGACAACTCTACATTCCATTTACATTCAATGATGTACGTACTTTAGAATTGTAGCACAATCACAACAGTGTGGATATGATAGCAGTAGCTGCCTGTCTAAAACATATCTACAGCCACTTGGTAGATGGCTGTAGATATGTTTTAGACAGGCAGCTACTGCTATCATATCCACACTGTTGTGATTGTGCTACAATTCTAAAGTACGTACATCATTGAATGTAAATGTAATGTAGAGTTGTCAACCACCCTATTATGAGACCTTATAAGCTAATTGGTTTTTCAGTGTAGACATTATGTGTGCTATAGCGTGATTGCACAATGTCATAAGGTGCCATGGGTGGGGGTGAACCTATTGCCTGTTTGTGGTGAGTCTACACTACCAAATCACATTTAGTTGATACTCTTCACTTTCTGGTCTTCCTCCCTACCTCAGAATGGGTTCACAGCCCTTATGTATGCCAGTCGTGAAGGTCATCATGATGTTGCGCAAGAACTACTAGCCGCCAGAGCAGACGTCAATGTTCAAAATAAAGTAAGTTGTACTATAAAAGTGGCAAACCCACTTTGAAAGTAATATTTTTATTGTTTCTAATGTCAATGCTTCTCCAAGTTGATACCATTGCACTAGAACCTTGAAAGCGTGCTGGCAGGCGGTTCATTATTCGTTACTCATTACCAGTAGCTATGAGATAGAGAGCTCAAAACATTTAAATGCTATTACAACTGTTAACCCTTTGAACGCGGCGAGCGTATATATACGCTCAAAAATTACTTCCGCGTATCGCGGCGAGCGTATATATACGCTCGCCGTAATAAGTGCTACGGGTCAGACCCTTCCAATTTTATGGCGCGCATGACACTTTAGGGGGATAACCCTACTGTCTTTAGCAATCGATCTAAAGCTCCACCCCCGTCACAAGTCGTTCGAAGCGTTCACTTGACGCTTAGTTGTGTAGCACAGTTAGTACGCGGCAAAGGCGCGGGTAGCGTCTACAAGGCTTTTGAAGCCAAAACCGCCGAGTATGGCTGCAGTCAGAGCACTAGGCCTTAGGTACAGATCCAGCACTTAGTAACAGAACCGGCACGAAGTAACAGAAGTGACTCACCACTGTAGTTGAGGGGACAGACACAAGAAAATGGCGACTACCAAGGTTAGCTTTAGTGCTGCCGTTTGTATTCGCTCTTCTGCATTAGTAGGGACTTTAGTACACCAGCTACACACTAAACAACGATAGTTTTACACTTCCTGGCTTCCAGTGTTGCCGTTCAGCACGGAAAATAGCCTACAACTCTACGAAACTGCGAGCACATGCAACGTAGACAAAAATTAAATTGGCTTCCGCGTGACGCGGAAGTTATGAATAATCAAGTACCGCGCTCAAAGGGTTAAATAGCCACAAATTTGGTATAGACAATGAAAGTATAATGTAATGAACCATATAATATGGCAAATGTTGGTGTGGAATGGGAAATCATAGTGGCCTTATTAAACACCTGTTAGTGTCAGGTAGATCTGTCTTTTGCAATTCATACACAACAGCACTTTCAGAGAGTTGACATACTGGACTAGCAGTACTGCAAGAGTGTTAAAAAATAGTCTACAGTCCAAACCGTATGATACCTCTGTACCCATTGCATCTGTTTGGTGTAAAAGTAATACCCACTTTAGCAAATTGTTCTTCCCACATGCCTGTAATCGGCTATAACCAGACCTGTGTATACTACATGGAATTTTAAACTTATTTTTGCACCACATTTATGGCCTTTCATTAGGATATGTGACTGTAACTCGATTGGATAACATCCACACATTTTATGAAACTAAACACATACAGAAAACAAGGGTTTATGGATGCTAAAGTCTGATGGCAGAGGGAAGGGAGAAGCACCTTTGAATTAAACCTGTTTTACGAAGATGAAACGCATAGCCTGCGTAGTTGCGTGAGAGTAAACCAATCCAGTGTTAGGCTACTTATTTATGAAGTTCACGCATTATACGTGTAGTTTTTATCCAATGGCTTGTTTTAGCTGGAAAATGTCATGTGATTGAGCTCATGGCCTTTGCCCTCTGTGACCTCCAAACTAATGGCAGTGGTGGACACCCCGTTTACAAAACTGCTAGATCCAGAAAATAAATCGACCAAAGCAGCTCTTGATACTTTTATTAATTAAGCATTCTTTATAGTTGTCTAATCTTGGAACTGGGTCAAAACAAGGTACCGAAATTGAAAAAACAACTTATGTGGCAGTAGAAGGCTCATTTTCGTCCGAATTTAAGTAAACAAATTTTGTACAGAGCTTGAATACAGTGTGAAGAGTGATGAGGGCTAGAGTTTAATCACTAAAAAGTGCGCTACCTTCATGTATAGCAGCCCTCTGTATTGTTCACACTTTGTCTCCTTTTTGAAAACAATGTTTTCCATGTATATATCAAATGTCGTTTTACAAGAGTAGTACTGTATGTTGCAGTCCTCACATTATCCATAATCTGTCCTTCCAATTTGACACTATATAGCCAAAACATTATTTGTTTTTATTTTCAAGTCCCCTCATTTTGTTAGTTAATCTGGTCTCGTATGGACGTGTGTGTTTAGTATGCTCACCCTACGACACGTTAAGTATGTCCTTTAAATGTTCACCATGCTCCTTATGGGCTAGTCATTACATGTACATGTTTAGTTTGTATTTTACATGTACATGAACATACCGCTCACTCTTTAGTTAGTGTAAACAAACAATTATACACCAATTTTAACTCATCGTAGCTCATGCTATGATATTACTCTCGTGTGTGTTGTCTTTGCATGATGTAAGCCTCTGTATTCCTGTGCTTAAAGCTTCCAAGGATTAGAGAGAGTCCATCCACCATGACGTGTGGCATAGTTTTAATAGTGCATACTAATTGATCATACAGCTTTGAAAAGTAGCCATATGTCAACTATAGCAGTGCCTTTCAGACATTGACACACTATTGTACAAGTAGGCTTGTGTGTTACATGCTGGCGTAGTTCTGCTGTTCAAGACAACATCTAGCAGTATGCACAAAGTTTGTACTAGTTTGAATGCAAGAATACATGTATGCCACTTACCTGGTTTGGTTCTGCTATTAGGGATAGGTTAAAGGTCATGTACATATTGAATATCCTATTAACATAATTGTTATCTGCTTAGAAAGATATTGCCCGCCGTCAGTTATGATTTCCCTGTCTAATCACATTACTTCAGCCATGGCTTCATTCACTCTGTACCTTCAATACAAGTGCATTATTAGTCTTGTGTTGCTAATCAGCAGTAGCTACACTAAAATGAATGGCCTCATTTTTGTCTTCCAGCATCAGACAGTGTTTAGTAGTGTCTCTTGCAGTTTAGCATTTGTGGTATGTTGCATGGTTATGATTATAAACACACTGAGAGAAAAGATATTCAGCTCTCACTTAATTGATCTAATTTAACTGCAAAACGAATTGAATTGTTATGAGCAGTCACTGTCCTCTCTCTACAGCATGGAGAAACAGCTTTGACCTTGGCCAGCTTGAAGGGAGTTCATCTCATTGTACAACAACTACTACAAGCTGGAGCAGACCCCAACCTCCAGACTGAGGTAAGCTAGGTGTCAAAATAAGTTCCTTCTTCAGACCGCTGTATGTCATACACTGAAGGCTCTGTGAGACAAGCATTTCTCATTGTGATATGTCAAAGTGTAGATCAGTGTATTGTATCCTGTATTTCATTGGAATGCTGAGATGTGTCCTTAAGTTAATTTAGCCTCTTTTCTGAACATCGATAAGCAAAGTGGCAGAGCACTACAGTGTACATGTATATGTAATGACCTCTGCCCTTGTGTTCCCTTGGTGTGAATGTGCTATGATCAGTTTTTGCCTGTATGTTAGCTTGTAGAATTTTAGGCTTAACCCTTTCAGGGCGGTACATTCATGACTTCTGCGTCACACAGAACCCAATTTATTTATTGTCTATGTTACATGTGCTCACAGTTTTGTTGAGTTGCGGGCTTTTTCCGTGCAGAATGGCAACCCTGGAAGCTAAGAAGTGTAAAACTTTCGTTGTTTAATGTTTAGCTGGTGTGCTAAACTCCCTACTAATGCAGAAGAGCGAGTACAAATGGCAGAACTATTGGTAGTCACCATTTTCGTGTGTCTGTCCACTCAACTACAGTGGTCACTTCTGTTACTTTGTTCCGGATCTGTTACTAAGAGCTGCATCTGTACCTAAGGCCTAGTACTCTGAATGCAGCCATACTCAGCGTTTTTGGCTTCAAAAGCCACGTACTAACTGTGCTACACAACCAAGCGTCAGGTGAACAATTTGAACGACTTGTGACGGGGATGGAGCTTTAGATTGATTGCTATAGACCATAGAGTTATCCGGTCATGCATGCCATTGAATTGGAAGGGTCGACCTGTAGCACTTATTATGGCGAGCGTATATATATTCCCACCAAGATATGCGGAAGTGATTTTTGAGCAAATATATACGCTTGCCACGTTCAAAGGATTAAGTAGGTCCAATCCGTAAACCTCTGATAACTGTTTACGGATGTCAAGGCTTTATCCAGGATTAATATAATTTAAACGGGGGAGGGGAGTTATGTATTCTGGGAACGATAGGAAGTGACTTCTTAGTTTTTGTCGTATGGGAATGAAGTACGCTTTTGTTTTTTGTAATTTAGATTTTATTTTGGTATATTCGGAATGATTAGCGCCGAGTGCATAAATTACCAGAAGGGGACGGGGGCCTTCAATCAATAATACAGACCTTTCGCACTTGGAGTGGAAAGTTTGGTGTTCTTATGTTACTTGGTTCTGGAGCTGTAGCCCTCCAAATTTAAATGTGTGTATTGTCAGACTACGTTCCGTGTTTCTTCCCTGACGCAACTTTCGGTGATCTTTCTTCATTATTGGGAAGCCCCACTACCGTTCTGCTGCACACCAACCTGATGCTGACTCACTTGGCAGCTTATCAACAGTAAACATTTCACCAGTTTAATTTTTGCCATTTGAACTGACTGGTGAAATTTTACCACTGGTGAAAAGTTCCCGCTATACGATATTACATGAGTGAGAGGTTAATATGGCTAGGTATTGTATGAGTGTGTAGGTATTATTCCAGGGCCAAAGGTAAGGGAAAAAATTGTGCACGAGTGCAATGATATATACTATCTCCAAACAGTGTGGTTTTGTTGACAAACTCACAGCCAAACAAAGCCACACCTACTGACATGAAGGACGATTGGCACACAGCTAAGCATAAACTAGGTCTCTCATAAACAACGGACCTTACCTTTAACCTCTTTTTTCTTTGGATGGCTCCTCTATACAGTTGAAGAATTCTTCTGCTAGCTTTTTTGTAGACTGGTATCTTCCACTGCAGAGTTTTCTTCAAAAGCTCTTAAAACTTCACTGTGCTAGTCTATTGTAACATTGTGCACATGCTTCACCCACACAAAAGGCAATAACTGGTAGGCAATATGGGGGAATATTACACATCTGGTCTATAAGAAAATACTGTTAGTACTGTTTGCCGTATATAAAGGAGAGTAATACTTCATGGTGGGGTGATTATAGCTCTATTCAGGGTAGTAGGACATGTTTCATACGTACATGTGTAACTTTCCATTGCTACAGAGGTGTTACCTGACAAAAGTTAATGCATGATTCAATTGGCACAAACTCATGAAATATCAGGCCCTTTACGGATCATCTCGCTGATTTCCTGGTACTTATTGTGGCCACATTCCGCTTTATGTGCTAAAATCTTTCGTGCAGTAAGCAGTACCAAGAATTAATTTCTATACGTAGCAATATTGCTATCGTAAAGACAAACTTCAGTAAACAGTACCAGTCACTCACTGCATTTTATTTTTATTACTTAATCATGCTCAATCTCTTAAATCCTTTTCTTCTCATAGAATGGACTCACTGCCTTGATGCTGGCCATCAGTTGGGATCATCTTGAAATTGCTTCAGATCTAATCCAGGCTGGGGCAGATGTCAACATCCAGGATGAGGTATGTCATTGCCTGACTGCGTTTACATTAATGAGTTTATTATTCCATAGTATGCATTCGAAAAAGCAGTTCATGGAAAACTTTTAATACCACAGAAAGTAGTTAGCAAGATTGTAGTTATAAAATGGCAACAGGAAGCATGGCTCTTGGTGTATACTTCATTTAGAGAGAACCTGGTCCTCATCTAAGATGTTTATACCTTTGAGGTTTGTATGTGTGCAGGAGGCTCTGCTGCCCTCTTTCTTTAGTAGTTTGGTCCCCTCTCCTCTCTCTGTAGCACTGTCTATGCTTGCTGTCCTCTCACTCTCTATAGCTAGCTGTAGACGGGTGTTAGCTACATCAGTGTAGAATTACTATTGAGGTACACACATGCAATACAGTATAACAGGTATAGGCAATGTATTTGTGGTATAATGACCATGCAGGAGGTGCATACATACAAATCTGCCATCAGCATCACTAAATTCGGGCTTGCTAAGGCTCTCCCCAAATATGCTCAGTAAATGCCCCAAGTATGCTTGTGATCCTCTCAGTGTAAATCTACCTTCCGGAACTATTTTGCAATTCAAAGTCCATAGATGCATGAGTGGTGTATATTTTTCACAATTCCTGGTATGTTCGCAAAGTTAGACCTCTCCCCTATGAGGTCTGATGTAAGACAGCATTAGCTTGCTATAGGCTAATTGTTGCTTAAGTGTGGAAAGTCATGGATGGTACAAGCATTTTGTCCACATCAGTATCGTCAAACTATAAGCACACACATATCAGAATGTACAAGTACATTTATAATAAGGTAAACATAAAGCTTTGGTTTTGCCTTGTTACACTGTACAACTATCTGTAAGTCAATTTTCCTCATATTTATGTCAGCACAATCCATGTACCCCTAAGCCAGAGCTACAATTTAGAGATGTTATAGCTTTAGAACTCATGTGTTTGCACGGTGAAATGTTTTATCATCTTTTCCATTAAAATGATTCTTCAATTTCCAAAGTGTAATAGATAGACATACACAGTAGCAGGCAGCATTAGCTATAGTAGTAGCACACGTATACAGTGACAATAAATATAAGTGCTTTTCCTGCTTCTGTCATGCTTTAGAGCCCCAGTTGCAATTGATTTAGCTCTAATTATTATTCTAAAGCCAAACCTCAACTGTTTACAGTGCTGTATTAACAAACGCTCGTCCTTCATTTTATGCGTCCTGTGCAGAGGTTTAAGTTTGATAGAACTTGTTAGCGCTATGTTAGCCGAATGCCTTGCAGTGACGTGTGACTGCAACAAAACACACCAGACCACATCACTTTTACTGTTGGTATTAAATTAGAGATGTTTGTCTAATTTTTACCATGCGGTGGCATATGTGGCAAAGTGGACATAAACAGGCTTCTCCCGCTTTTGACAAATGCTAGTCAGCTTGGACATAATCATGTCTTCGACCTCTAATCTGGTCATATAGTACAACTTGCAGTACACTGCATATGCAGTTATATACCTTTACAGGAGGGAAACAGTGCCTTGATGGTTTCTGCCTACAATGGTCACCCTGACATAGTTGAGAAGTTGATAAAGAAGGGTGCTGAGGTGAACATCCTAAATGAAGTAAGTATCATAGAACTGCAGTACCTCATATCACGACCACTTCAGTAGACTTTTATACATAGGTTGTGTGGCAGAAAGCAAGCCTGCAAAATTCAATAAAGCCAGTGTGCATGTGTATTACTACATGGCTTAGCAATATACTGCAGCTTGTAATGCGCTTGTAACTAATGATTGAAGTGACCATGCACCATCAACTTTATTGCAGCATTTTCATGTGCTGTATATACATCCCTTGAGCAATGCCAGTAAGGGCTTCATCAATATATATTATATATACTTTTCGGGTGGTGATTTCCTGCTTATATTCAAAATTCTTATGGTTGATTTTTTTTTGCCTACCACAAACATTTGAGATATTGGGCATACAAAAGATAAGAACACACATAATAGCCCGTGAGCCGCAGCCGTAGTTGACTGCATATATTGTGGTCAAAATCTACTCAGTGTAACTACTGTATTACCTGTAAATTGTTGTAAGATAAGAAGGTATTCATAAAGACACTAGTAAATACATGCCACCCTCCACGCAGGATGGCCTGACACCACTACAAGCAGCTATCCAGAAGCACCACACTGAAGTGGTGAGAAAGCTATTGGATGCCAACGCAGACGTTGATACTGCAGAAAAGGTGTTCAGTTGTCTACTTTTATTTGCTAATTAGCTCTTAATGACAGTATACACTGTTGGATATAGTATGTATATATTGGAAGTGAAGGGCTAGCTTACAATGCTTGGAAATATTCAAACTTGCAGAACGAGTCCATTGTTTACTTTGTTAACTAACTCTGCCAATTTTCTAGGGTCTGTCATTAGGTTCTAATTTATATTTTATATACTGCCATGCACATATCATTTATGCACCCTTACTTTTTAGAATGTATATTTTTTCTAGGACACTGGGTGGACAGCATTGTTTTTTGCTGCAAAGGAAGGAGAAGCTGAGATTATACAGTTGCTGTTGCAAAGAGGTGCTGACTTGAGGACTGTTGATAAGGTAAAACTTTATAGCAATGCACCAGGCTTGGCAAGTGTTACAGGATTGTATCTCTCAATCAAATGGTCATGCCAGATTCTGGATAAGCTTTGCCTCTCTTCATGCATCATTGCTGATCTGAACAACTATATGCTGCCTCAAACACCACAAAGCTTCCACTGATTACAACCACACAGACACACAATAAAGCTGTCAGGGAATATATAGCGAGATCTTGTCACTTCAGCACAGAGTGTAGGCTACACAACTGAGTAGAGAGGTTGGGTGTCAAACCTCACTCAATTTACCAGACTCGACAAGCTTGTAAATGTACAGCCACATCAATATGGGAGGAACGTATTCACAGACAAAACTGCCACAAACAGTACTGATCATCCAAAGTTTTCACCCTATTTTGCTAGTTTGTTTGTTTTTGTACAATTAGCTTCCCAAATACATTATCAAAATCAACCCTTAGTTTTTGAAGTCTAGTGTGATCAGCTAAATCGTATATTGTGCCATATATAGCTGGTGTGTAATGATAGTGATTCATTTTTGCAGGAAAATGTGACAGCACTAGAGGTTGCTCAGGCCCAAGGTCATGAGGAAGCATGCCGAGTACTTCGTGATCACCTTAAAAGTCAGCAGTCTCTGCAGACTACAAAGGTCAGTGCAGAAGACACAGGCAAGCCTCTTGAAAGTCAGCAATCACTGGAGACTGAAGAATACAGTGCTGGAGATACAGACAAGCCTACTGAAAGTCATAGACAAAAGGTATATTATGTATTCTGTTGGTTAGACAGTGTCTTGAACTAGACAATGTCGCTACTCAGGGCTGTGAAGGCAAGCTCACTGCATGCACCCTTAATTGAAATAATGCACACCACTGCATGGTTGCCATAGCTCTACAGCAAATTGTAACTGTATACCAGCAGTTATGTTAGGCACAACACACTTTATAATTGCCGCAATTAGAGTGGGTGCTAAATGAGTCATCATTACCTGTTACTCCGCCCGGTTTAGCCGCATGGACACAAGCAATGACCACCTGATATTAACGACCTGAGGTTTATAGCTTTTATGGAAGGTCAAGCCTCTTTAGTCAGAGGAAGAAATTGTCCTATTCGAATTGTCTGGAACTGCTCTTTTCAAATCCGGGTGGAAGTTTGGTACCACAGGTAAGGTCAGTGACTGACAGATGCAGAAGTATCGTAAATATTGTTAAAAATGCCGTTTTACATGCTACTTATTGAGTCTATGCATCGTAGTTTACTAGCAGTGCATATGGTCCAGCCGGATATGTTTGAAGCAGACGAAGAGCTTTCCAGCAATACTAAAAACGTGTAGATTCGGTAGACTTTAACCGTCCGCATTCGATAGTGTTTGCGTTTTGATAGGTTACCGTAATGCTACAATATTTTGCGTGTGAGAAACCTTTGCGATTTTGCCATTTTGCGGCTAATTCAAGTACTTTGCGATCTTATCTTTGCGATTGTGGCGGCGGCATTTCCATTTTCGGCCAATCTCGGCTGAAGTGGGTATGTACCTAATGCTTCTTGGCCTTCTGTTGGCTGGCTTGCTTCTCCAATGCACGCTTCACACTCTCGTTCACTTCGCGAGTTGCCACCGCTCCGATTGCAGTGTCCTCGCGGCTGGGGCTCGTAGTAAAATCGAGTAAAATACTGCCGAATACTCATCTTGAAATAGGCCTAGCTGCTGCTGTAGAAGTATGAACTTTACCTGCCACCTTCGCTGTTGTTTAAGGCCATCCACTAGGCCTACTGCTGCTTCTCCTGGGACAGCTATTTATTCGATGTTCGTTAACCGCACCCACTAAAAACCACGCCCACAAATCATGTTTGCGATCTTATATTTGCGATGCTGTAAGGACTTGCAAAATTCGCAAAAGTAAAGTTCACGCAAAGTATTGTAGCATTACGGTACTTTGTTACGTGTTTACATGAAGGGGCAGGGCATTACCATGGAATCAAATGTATCAACACAAGCCACAAAGATGGTGCTGTGTAAACATAATGTGCCCAACATAGACACTCCAGTAGGGAGAAATAGTTTAAAAGATATTTAACACAAACATTGAGGTGCATTAGGATGCAAGTGGTCCAGTTTTGGCTGGACCAGTTTTCGCGATAAGTGTATACACGTTTTCAGGATTGCGCATGCACAGAAGTATACGTCTACGTACGTACGTAACACGTACTGTACATGTAAGCGATAGTTATTATTAGTACACGTGGTGCAGCTAGCTATATCTGTAACAGGAAAAAATAAGCGACAATTGGGGTGGATCGAAGAGAAAAGTCCCCATGCTTCATTTTGATGCCGGACTGAAATGTTTTTGGTGCACAGAAACCGTGAACAACAGTGGAGAAAACAGAAGGCAGCTAAACGTATAGCACGTACAAGAGCGATAGAGTCATCATGACAGTTATATAAACAAGCTAATACTACGGAAAAAAAACTTGCAGTAGGTTTAAGTTGCTTGTAGAATAATAAACGGGTTCATATAGGAAGCCTGGGGCTGAATAGCGTGCGCTTTCATCGGCTTTTGGGGCTTATTAGTCGGTTCCATTGTTAGATCACCGTTGTAGCATTTATTTTTATAAGTATTAAAAGGGCATAGCTCATTTGCACCGAGAAGGCCTCAGAACGCACCTCAAAGAACCTAAAATCTAAAAGTTTTGGAGGGAGCATGCCCCCAGACCCCCCTACGGAGGGTGGCCTAACGACCACCCAATATGCGCAAATCATCGATTTGAAGGTCTACGCGCTCCTTGGCCGGACCACTTCAAAACTGCTTGCTACGGGCCTGAAGGGGTATCTTACAATACTAATGTGCATTAACAAACCTTCTGCATGATAATACACAATGACATTCTCAACTTACAGGTACTAAAAAAACGAATTAGCAGAGCCAACAACTACCTGAAGATCCTGTTTAAACGGCTGGAGGAGAACCTACTGCCTTCCAAGAATGAGAAAGCCAGAGCATTAAGAGAGTTCCAGTTATTTTCATCCCCTCATCGTCAACCCAGCAGACGTGTTAAGAAAGAAAAGCAACTAGCAGACAAAAGATCCACTAAATAGTTTATGTATAGCAACAAGGCATGCATAGTGGATGTACACTGGTTTTTTCTTTAAGGTTTGTATCATCAGCAAAATAATTGGTTAATATACAATGTCAAGTATCCTACTGATTACTTGTGATTTTGTGTTGCATGCATACTGTATAATTTATAGTCAACATGACATTGTATATACTAAACTCAGATTTAGATGCAAGATCAGTTTATGGAAACATCATTATTGGGGCGAGCGTGAGCGAGCCCCCCCTTAGTACAGTGTACAGCTGTGCGTCCGTCCGTGCATGGTCTTCCGTAAAGTCGTTGGCATGCCTATTTCAACGACTGTTGTCACGCGTTTCAAAATTGTCACGTGTTTCAGCGGTAATTTATCGTCTACGACACGTGCGAGAGAATGAGTGACTTGCGTAGACAGCAGAGATTGGAACGGCGCAGACAGCGCTACAGAGAAAGGAGAGGGGCCGAAACCCCCGCGGAGAAGGAGAGAAGGCTACAGAACGAACGAGCACGGCGAAGGCGGAGGCTCATTGCTGCTACTGCGTACCTAACATAACATGGTGCTGTCATGATAAATTTGGACCCCCCCCAGAATTGTTCCCCCCGGTCCAAATACCTGCTCACGCTCGCCCCCAGTGCACACTGTGCATCACTAGTAATTATATACCGATAATACTGTGGAAATAAGTATATTATACAGTCTTGCAGTTAGGAAGTTATAGTGCTGAACATACATGGCATGCCACCATAATAACATTATGGAAGTGTAACCAATGCATGGAGATATAATAATAAAAGACAATAGGCCTACTACATGTACAAACAGGCACAAACTATACACTGTAGATAAAATCTCCCCCCATAAACATAGTCTCGTTCCCAGCCCCACAATCAAGGCTAAGGATCGCTTACAATACAAGTCTCGCGTAGCCAGACTCTCGACGGGAAAGTTAGAGTCTGGTACAGACGCCGCAGTGGAACCGTCAATCTGGAATGCAGACGTTGCGACATGACGACACAAGCAGACAATCAACGAAAGAGATCCGGCAGTGAACCTGCTATCTGATTGGTCAGACTAGTCTCGCTATACGATTAGTGAACAATTATCGAGTCCGCCTGCATTCCAGCGGAGCGGTGTGAAGCAGTAAGTCAATGCGCCAGACCCACTTTCGTGGCGGGATACTGTAAGCGATTGATTGTGGGGCTGGGAACGAGACTACCATAAACACGCGCAAAACAAAAACAACAGCTGACGTAAATCAGCTACACAAATTGATTGAGGAGTACACTTTCAGACACTGGTTTCCGGATAGTCTGAGGGGGGCTCGAGGCTCCACTAACAGAACTGATAAGCATCATACCAACTTTGCTTGCAATACCTGCAGAGCAGAACTATTCCCATTCCTGCTGTGTACGGACGTCACACGATATTTCTCTGATATGATTATCGAACACGTGGAGAGAACGGCTCGACGCTCGCTACAAGGTGAAATTCTGGAGGATGTTTGAGCAGGGGAAAGTTACTGTCCGACCGCTGTGGGAATGACACAGGTAGGAAGTAGTTTTCCTCTTTTTTTTCAAAAAACTACGGCCACACGAGCAAATAACTAAAAACGGCCGTTTGTTGTTCGCTCTTGCGGGGAAAGTCTGACTGGGATTCTGGAAACAGCGCTGAAGTTACAGAGGTTTACAAAAAGCTTGCAACAGACTGTAGAGTAGAAACCCACAAAGTACTTGGTAATAAGTCTTTCATCTAGAGTGTAGTAAATTTAAACCCTATTAGCGTTTATATTTTTGGTTTGCTAGTCCTTGCAAGCATTAAAATTTTTATAAAACTCTGTACCTACAGTATGTGTAGCTAATTGCTCTACATGATGGCAACCTCAGTAGTGTTCAGTCTACTGGAAAAATAATAACTACTATTCTTGTTTCGGCCTCAGGATGTGAAACCCGACAGCATTCTGGCAGAAGTGTCTGCTGAGCTCATGACTGCCATGGCTACCTGGAGGGCACCCTGAACTGGATGTGCTATGGTTAGTGTCTTGATAGAGGGGGTCAGCAGGGTGGGCCTTTGTTAGATCTCATTAGTGGCCAGTCAAACATGCTAGTTGTGAGTAGTGTAACAGTGGGTTGTCTGGCAAGTTGGCAGCATTCCTCAGGCTAAGTGTAATTTTACATGCTAGCTGAACACATTGTCTCACTTTAGTCTAGTTGAGTGTTGTATTTAGTTTTGACTGCCTGTTTTTCTTGTATAGTCAGATCCAGAGGAGTCTAGTAGAGTGTTGTATTTTAGTTTTGACTGCCTGTTTTTCTTGTATAGTCAGATCCAGAGGAGGTGTGTCAAGGTTTGAATTATGCATTTCGTCATGCACTAGCGTGCACGATTAATTGCGTTCTTTTAGCTATTACGCATGCGTACAAGTGCAGTTGGCAGCTAAAACCTCGATTTTCTCACTATTTTGCCGGGGGCTCAGAGGGGCTCAGCCGCTCAAAAGGCTTACTTATTGAAGGCAAAAATCATGAACTGCAAGAGTATATCAGTGAGCCACTCGCCAGAACTACGGTAGATGCCTTCAATGTTGGTAGAAAGTATTGACTGCTGATTTATGGCAGTCATTAGCTGGAATACCTCTCGAAAAAGTAACGCACAAACGCACAGATCCTCTCTTCCAAGTAAAATAGCTCGATATACCTACCGGTCATGTGACTAGTTGCCTCTTAGCACGTGATGTTGACGTACCTCCTCTGAGTCAGATCTGCCCATAGGCATTATAGCTGCAAGAGATAATGACCAATCACATTATCAAGCCTGCTGAGTGATATAACAATACCGTAGATTGGGAAATTTTTGTTGTTAAAAATTTTCGTGTTGTTCCAAACCACGAAAATTTATTGCGCGAAAATAAATTTACAACGAATAATAACTGCCACGATTATTACAGTAAATAAAATTTTCGCACTCTACAAGCACTTTTATGAAAGCTGCATTGCGAAATCAGAGATGGCTCTTCTAAAGTACCTGAAACTGAGAGATGGCTTACCGGATCCAAGAGGCTCACTCTCATCCTCGATGCCTTTACAGGCAATTGCTCAGGCAAATTGTGAAGTACAGGAAGCTATTCGTAGCTACAGCGAGAAACGCCGGGGATCGTACAAGAAGTACAGCCCGACTGCTCGTGCAGAAATCGCCAAGTACGCTTGCCATCACGGCGTAGCTGCTGCAGCCCATCCGCATTCGTCCATCTTTCTGGTCACGTTTTTGTATAATAAACTTGGTGACCGGTGTTAAAGTTTCATGGTTGCCCCCTGACAACGGAAAAATTTTAACGCGTAATTTTTGCGTGCGAAAAATACTACCACGAAAATTTCCCGATCTACGGTATTCATTGGCAAACAGTAGTTTCTACTGCTTCAAGGCCATTGCTAGTGCCTGCTATGAGGTATATCAGCACAATTTTCTCGGGGCCTCAAAAAGTCACCAAGTTTTCCCTTGTGACCCACCACCATATCAGTGTGTTCACATTTCAATCTCATCAGTGCTTCATTTTCCATACAATAAACTGAGTGTGTGTTGTTACCACATCAGCTGACTTCAGACTGATACACTATACTTGCTAGCAGAAATTTACGAGTGGCGACATTTCCAATGATGTGTCAGTGATTGTATGTAAGAATCTTTTTGGTTTGAACAGAAAATCACCCAGTACTTGTAATTAATTAAAACCCTTTGAGCACTGTACTGTACATATTCATTACTTCCGCGTCACGTGAAACCCAACTTGATTATTGTCTTGATTATGGGGCCCATTTTCCTAGAATTGGCGCTAGAGCAGCACCTCTCGCCACTGCCGCTGGAAGGTTCATCTACTTTCCATATGTTTCCCAGAAGTTTAGACCTTAACTCGCATGTTTGCGTGGATATCACGCTAGAAGCGTGGAGGACTCAGAAATGGCTACTTTGGCCCCCATCTCTGAAAGTGCTGATAGTTAAGGAGACTTCTTGCAGTTCAAAGGACCTTACCTTGGTGAGAATCCATTGGCGGTGGTTTGGGACCTTAACTATAATGCTTGTGGAAATGGCAGGCTTCAAGTCACTCTTGGACCCAGAGTTGTTTACCTCCACCTCTGGTCACATGACTGTCACCTGATGTTGTTTACGCCTGTCAGCCTTGTGCAGAATTAGCTGGAGATCATGAAAATGTGTTTATATTTCTTGTAGCACCTGTAGTTTTGGAGATATGAGTCTGTAAAGTGATAAATGCACTTTTTGCTCTTTTTGTGTGGTCCACTGTAGGGTTTTTGATCGATTGACAAAGACCGTAGGGTTATCCCCTAAAACGTCATACGTGCTATTAAATTGGAAGGGACTTACCCATAGCACTTATTATGGCAAGCATATATACGCTCGGCGCAATACGTGGTATAGATTTTTGAGCGTATATATATAATATACGCTTGCTGTGTTCAAAGGGTTACCCTGTCCAACTCAATTCATCCTTGCTATATATGTACATGATTCCGTGTAGCAATAGGCAGTTTGGACAGTCTATGAGCTCAACGCAAAGTTGAGGCCTGAATGTGGAGCTGCCTCCACGTGGCTCAATCAGCAGCACTACTAGCTAACTGCATACAAAATGTTCCATACAAAACACATAGAGACACTTTTCTTTTTATCTATATAGAGCGAGCGAAGAGAGCGAGTTCAACACGCCCAAGTAGTTGTGCGAGTGAAGCAAGCACAACTACTTGTATATAGTAACATGGTATTCAGTTCTAGCAAGTGTTCAGAGGTGGATGCTGTACCACGTCCAATCATGCTTTTTTAGACATGTTTGTCCCTAGCCTACAGATTTGCTACTTTTACTCGTCTAAGAATTGCAGCTGTGCTCGCTTGCAGTGTATATCTTTCTACTTCCTTTCTCAATCCTCTTTGGCCTGTGCATGTGACTTTATTCATCAGGTAGTCTCGTGCCCAGTTCGTCACTCCTCCACTCACTGAAACAGTCTGGCTAGCAAAGTCAACTTTATGGGCGGAGCAACGAGTGTGCCAATGGAATATTGTAATTTTAACCGACATTATTGACCGAGGAATTTAAAGTAATTTTCACAAGGGAGGTCGAGGGTTTGCCCCGAGGGTTTGCCCCGAGACCTTCTGCGGGAAAATTACTTTCCAAGATCAATAATGGAGATCGAGGCCGTGTATTTAGATACACTAACTGACATGGATTATAGTTTGCTCCTGTATTTTGTAAAGTAATAATACAACACTACAACCAGCATGTGCACAAGAAAAATAAGGAAATACAATACTGCTATAGTGTTAGTAGACTCACATAGGCTCATATCACTTTGACAGGGAAATGAAATCACTACGAAATCACAATGAAATCCACACCATCAGGTTTGTAGAATGTTCCCCTAAAATCCCAATGAAGGGTTTGGTATGAATTGAAGGGAATTTTAAAGAAAGGTAATTCCTTGGGATATTAGAGAAATCCGCATGAAATCCCCTGGTTTTCCAATCTAGTGTTTGCATATACATGTATTCACAAAGTAAGACAGTGTATTCCTGACAGAAATGTATAATAGCCAGAGGAATGCTGCCAACTCAGACAACTCACAAACAACTCACTGTTACACTACTCCAACTAGCATGCTTGACTGGCCATAGTGTAAAACCTCAGGGATGAAAATATGTATTTTACGATCACCTGAACTTTGTCAGACCACAATGTATTTGACCTGCCACCACAGAGTGTTGATCTGACACATTTTTATTGGTTCAGTGAAACAATTAAGGCACAACATACATCTACACTATTACATCACACACAATTGCCATGGATGACAGTGCTGTGATTACAAATTTTTAGTAATTCCGTGCACAAAGCAGATTATAATATGGTCAGTCCGAGGACTCTGGGGAACCTGGAGAATCTGTGTGAAACCAGTCATCCCATGTGTCCAGATCTAATTCGTTTTCAGACTCGGAGTCACCTGATGCGGACATTATTTTCATCCCTGAACCTAGCTATATGCATGAATATAGCTAGGTTTAAATTTGTTGTTTGAAGTCTCCAGAGACTGAGAGCTTATTGCAAAACTGCTGAGGTTGCCATCACGTATGTAGAGCAATTGACTACACTAAGCTTTTCTGGCAAGAGAGATCATGACTGGCTACTTCACAACACACTGTTTTTCAGTTGTGCATGGATCCACTACATGCATATAAGCAACTTCAAATTTGATCTTACGTGTAGGCCAAGATGCTTACATTATCACTCTACCTTGTTTTCAATCTCAGGCTCTAAAGCTCAGCAACACCGGAGTGAGCGAGATTGAAATCCTCCTGGCTAGAGTGTCAGCTGAGATCATGACTGGCTGCGTCACAACACGCTACTGGAGGGCGCCTGAGATCATGCTAAACTGGATGTGCTGTGGTTAGTGTCTTGGTAGAGGGGGTCACCAGGGTGGGCCTTTGGTAACCAAGTTCTCGTTAGTCACATGGCTATATATTTGTACATGCTATCAGAATACACTGGTGTACCTCAACAGCCAGTAGAGAAATTCAAAGATTCTAGGCACACAACCTTCAACTACATTTATGTGTAAGATGTACTGACCAATCACATTACCAAGCTACTGCTGGAGTGATATAACAGTATTCATGCACCTATTTGCTAACATTGGCGAACCCACAAGTGATTTTTGCCTTTATAAAGAGGGAGTTACAACCCCTTCAATGTCAGGGTCATTCCTTTGCCTGCCTTTAGAGGTAAATGAGTGCATTTGGGGGAAGGGGGGCTTAAAATCTCTACAGCACAGATTGAAATGTGAACTCTTTTGGTGGTGAGTCGCAGTGGCTCAAGTGCTGCATTTTCCATACGAGGAACTGATTGTGTGTTGTTGCCACATCGGCTGTCTTCTGACTGAGACACTGTTCTTGCTAGCAGAAATTTACGAGTGGCAACATTTCCCATGCTAATTATATCAATGATTTATGTAGAAAGAGGCTCATTGTATATACATATCATCTGCAAGCTATTGTGGTTTTCAGAAACTCATTTCTCTCAATTTGCATACACTTGTATCTATTATTACGCCTGGTTGTGTTCGTGTATTCGTTCGTTTGTTCGTATGTCCGTGCGTAACGGAAGCCGCATGTGCGCACTCCCGGATGCACCTTAGACCTGTGACCAGTTCATAGGTCAAAGTACCATGTGTCTGTTGAAGGGCGAGATGATGCTAGCTCTTTCAGCGAATTTCGCGAGACGCGATGACAGGTACTTTATCACAAAGATTAGTTGCGCTGTAGTCCTGTAAGTGAAAGCCAAGCAGAGCTATAACTGCTATGCTAGACTAATCATGTCGGTGTGCATTAAATGGAGTCGTCATTCTAGGCGCCAGCACTATCTATGCCTGCATACAACGGATGGTAGCTAGGCTGTAGTGCAGACTTGCCTGTTTGGTCTAGCAGCTGTTTGTAGTCTCTCCTCTGAGTCACTGCCTCCAGCTGGAATCAGTGGGTGAATGCGACACATTCCATACAAACAGTAATATAGATCTATTACACCAACCAAAGCACTTTGGCCGCAAAAAGAAAATGTGGTGTGCTCATTTATACATTGAACTTTTCATGCTTACTACAGTGATTATGTATGAACATGTGAGCAGCCATGCTGAGTTGCTTTAAACGGAATCAGTGCCATTCACTTACATGTATGCTAGGCTATGGCTGTTAAAAGCTAGGCTGTAATCCTAGTGTGCCTTATAGTTGATTGCAGTCTCTGTAGCACTGCCTCCATGTCGTTCAGGTTGGGATCTGTCAGCACCACTACTTAGAGCTCTCTGCCACTGGCAGATGCTAAATGTACCCAACAAATCATATAGAGATCACATCTTTAATCTCTATTTGTACAGAGCGAGCGCAGCGAGCGAGTTCAACTAACACAAGTAGTTGTGCGAGCGAAGCGAGCACAACTACTTGTATACGTACATGATTGTGCGTAGGTATTGGCAGTTTTTGGACAACCTATGAGCTTGCTACTAATCAGCAGCCATTGCTAGGAGTCAGCAGCCCTTGTCTCATTTATGTTATTTAGAGACTCCATGGCTAAACCCGCCAAAGTTTTGCCTTTCCCTAGGTTTATAATGCCGATATGTCACTGTATACTTGATGACATCATGTCAGTCTTTTTTTTTATATTGTCGAACAATCGCGCTTCATTAATCAATGTCATGTCCGTGACACGCGCACGGACAGAAGGTGTTTCATGGACTGATACACTAACTAGTACAGTGTATAGTAACTTCCAAAATTTAATTGAATGTCTGTAACTTCAATTAAGACTTAGCTTTAACTAGTCACATTATATTCCTGTGGGCATTGAGTGATGCAATATACATGCACTAAGTCAAGATTGACTGAACAGTTACTGGTGAGGTGTGCGAATATTGCCTTATAACTAGCTAGTGATTCACTGTGATGTACCAAGTTGGAGAGGGGGTGGAGTTTAGGGGGTGCATTGAAGCAGCATTCAATTTTTTAAGTGACAAGGAGTTTCCCCAATTTAATGAACCGCTCTCTGAAAGGCAAAATTTGAGAATACCTGCTCATGCAGTGGGACCATCATTACTTCACTTTTTGTTTTGTCTGTCTGTGTGTGTGCGTGTGTAATACATGTGACATCCACTAATAAAGCACAATTGCGTTGAGAATACGCGAGAAGACTGTGGTGTCATCATATGATGTCAACTACACTATAGTCCACCGCTACTGGCATACAAAGTGCTCTGACTCCTAAAAGAACGTGGTGTGCACACATATTTTGCACTTTCTCCCCACTGTGACAGTGCATGAGACTCTGTGTAAGCGGGTGTGTAATTTAAAAACTGGAAGTGCAACAAAGTTGAAAACACTCGATCTACACTTTACCAACCACACCCACTAGACCTCCCCTACTGAAAGAATCTGCACACAAAAAAATTCACAACACACTCACAAAACTCCATAGCACTCAACCAGGCATAGCCAAACACTACCAAAGTCCCTATACAAATATGATTCCACCCTCAATGACTCACTAGTCCAACATGTACACACCAACAGACTCAGTTATTAGCAACACACACACACCAAATTACACCACCACTATTCACATCTCACATATACACGATTGTGGTGGGTGTGGTTGGAAAGATGTAGGGATGGTAGCTACGCGGTAAATGTATTGCGTTGTGAGTGTGGGCAGTCTGTGGCAGTGCATGCATTTCGGTATGCATCGTCACTTGTTTCATTGGTTTTTGAGGAAGTGTTGTTTGGGAGAAGTGCATCCCTACATAATTTGTTTTTGCACTTTTTAGCAAAGTGCTTTTTCTGTAACTTATACATGGTTGCTCTAAGAGTAACAGGACCATGTAATGTCATAGACCATTATGGCTAAAGAAAAGGCCAGTGGATAAGTTAAGACAGACCTAAAGCTTAGCTCCAGGGTTCAAGAAGGATGCTAAGCTCTGACATGGCTAGCTAGCAGTACAGGTAAGAATTAGAGGGGTACTACAAGCTTATTGTTCAATTACGTATCCATTTATATATTCGTTTCACAAAAATGAAAAAAGAAGGCAGTAAGTTTTGAGCCTGTACTGATGATTTTTTGCCAGGTAGAGACCTACAAAGTGATGGTTAGTTGGAGTTTTCGATCTCGTTTACCTCTGAACTGTATAGAAGGCCTGATCTAGATTTAAAAACCAAGTAACTGCCAAGAGAGGTGCTCCCCGAGTTTTATAGTAGGACAGCTACCACAGTCTTAGTGGATAGAAAATTGTAGATCCTTTTACTGTTTTTAACTAATTATAAAGCCATTTCAGTTGTATAAAATCAGATTCCCAGCTTCTAGTGGTTCCGCTTACTACAATTTGTGTACTGAGTTCACACTACTCATAGCCATGTGACTGAACTCATTAACGGTGCAATTACGGACTGTTTTCGTACATTCTTGCGCATGCCTGCATGTAACGTAGTCCGCTTTTCTGACTTGTATGGCCTGGGAACGAGGCTAGGGGAGACTACATGCAGGCATGCTGAATTTCAGCTTAGCTCTTAGCCCGCTGTAGTCTCACTTACCAGCCCCACAGGCAAGCTAGTACTGTAGCCTAGCAAGACAATACAGGACTGTAGCCTAGCTCTTCACAACCATATAGCATATGTACATGTAGACGAATGGTGCTGACTTCATTTAATGCACATTATCATGATTAATCTGGCGTAGTAGTTTCAGCTCTCACTTATTTACAGGACTACATGTATATTGCACTAATCTATGTGCGCTCGAAGTGCTCATTTGAGGCCATACTGCCATAATCTGTCAGAGTGTTCCAGCTGGTCAAAGTACTAACATTATGATGACGTCCAAACAAATATCACGTGGAGATTGCACAACACAAAGTACTTTGGCCACTAGAAGAAAATATGATGTGCGCACACATGCTTTCAGTCATAGATAGTAGAGTAGATTCAGTCAACCTAGCCTTGCTGCGGTGATTATGAAAAGGCGAGTAGCTGAGCAAGCAAAGTGAGTGAGTTCAAAAGGCGCAAGTAATTGAACTCACAACTACTTGCAGCTAACTGTGAAATCCTAACTGCTAAGATATTTAGGTACTCTACATCTGGGGCTGTGTATCTGGCCACTCAGTGATTGTAAACAGCAATTACTTTTCTGAGTAAATGAATATCATTACTTGTACCAAACCCATAAGTGACTTGCTCACAGAAAGGCTATAAAAGCAGCAGAGAGGGTAGGGTAGTAGCACAATCTTCTCCCTGTTGTATTTAAAAACGAATTTTTGTATACTCTAGCAAGTGTTTAGGGTTGGATCAGGAGCGCATCGAGCCGGCGAGGGAGTATGCAACTACGCACGTGAATTACATAGACGACGATGAAATTCGAAATTCAAACATGGTGGCCGTATTCTAAATAAAGTAGTATCTGTGTATGGAAATTTATGATGCAACAGCAGGAAAAATGAACAGCATTACGAGTGAGAAAGCCACAAAGTGGATAAAGATGAAGCAGTGTGTTGGCATACGCTCGAGCGAGATGACTACTACTCCAAAGCGAAAGCGTATGGGAGATGGGCCAATCTTCCAACAAGTGAATCCAAGTACTGCCGTACTCATGCTCAATGACTGTTAAAACGGCTTACAGCTAACCTTCACATCAGTGTCGTTGTGCTCGGAGCCTGCGTTAGCTGTATCACCATCCAACGCTCTCTGTAGTCGCTCTGCAAAGCTGCCGCTCACCGACTTTCGTACCCACGTGTGTATATATTCCATATTTGGCGGTTACTAAAATTAGTATCCAGAAGCCAATGTTTAAATTTCGCCGTCTATACTAGTTGCATGCTCCCTCGCCGGCTTCGCCGGCTCGATGCGCTCCTGGTTGGATACTGTACAGCACCCCATCACGCCTTCCTGGTGATGTCAACTCTTGTGGTCTGTGCCCTAACCTCACCTCATTCTAACCCTATTCCAGGGCCTGGTACACTAGTAGGGCCTGATATCTAAAATCGTGATCAACTTATGTCGTGTGTGGGTAGGAATGTATGCGTGAACTGATTCAAAGGACGGTTGTGTTTTTGTACATGTTTCTGGAGAGTTTGTTTCAGTGGTAAGTCTGTGGCACAAACAGGCTATGAAGACTAGTCAAGTGACTGGTGTCACTCCTACCTTGTTTGGTTGCTTTTTTTAGATCCCTTGTCATAAGTGTTCTTTCCCTCTTTGAAATGCTTTTCGTGTGACTTGTCTCTGATGGATAGTTGTGTAGATAGTGTGGTTCTGGGATGTAGTAGTTGTTCATGGAAGGAAGTCAAAATGGATGATGTGAGTGCATGCTGCTATAGGGGCATATAATCCTCAAACCGCATCTGTGATACAAGAATGGAAAAAAGATGATTTACGTACTAAATTCGATACACTATACCATGGATCAGGAAATTTTCGCTCGTCTGTTAAATTATCACATTGGTTTGTTTTCATTGCTTTGGCACTCCGGCAGTATAGCATTATTGGTCGATGTTTGATGTTTAAAAATATTACCTTTTTTTTTTCGTCATCATAAGGTACCGACAAAATTTTATAAACGACGACAATTCCCAATCTACGGTATTTAATTAAGTAAACCCTTTAAACCCCGTAGACGTCTACATATGTCATAAATATTACATTACCGTAGACGTGTGTACACGTCATTGAATATGATCGAGACTCTACCGGAAAGTGACGCTCCAGGGAGATCCCCACTGCGGTTAGTGACGCTCCAGCGGACAGATTCTTTCATTTTAGCACTATTTTCAGGGACTTACCCAGGCAGATCACGAGAAATCCGCAATGAATAACATCTGTTCACGAACCAATAATATACAGAGAAGAATTCTAGGCAATTGTACAGCAGTAGCAGTTCGAAAATATGACTAGCTGTCTCCTACAATACTCCTACAATACTGCTACAAGTCTATGGATGTCTTGCTTGTCCTTCAGGGCGTCATTTCAGTGGCGGTGCTATTTAATGATCGTTCGGTATCAACAATCCGCTGCCGCTTGGCACTTTCCTTCGGTCAATCACGTTTAAATCCGACATCAAATGAAAGCTCGGAAGCTCTTCTCTTCAGTCCTGTAGACAGTTTAGTCCAAGTCATCCCCCATCTTTCACTACAAATCCATAAACCGAACATGCTACCATCCTCGTGCCGTAATTAAATTATTCTGGTAATTGACTGATGTAATGCGCATGCGCAATACGGGGTATAATGGGATGATCACTACCTACAACAGTGTTAAGTAACTTATATTACATGTCAACTAATGAAGTATATGTGACTTAACCTCTTGGGACGAGCCTCACACTGGCGACTTGGCTCTACAATTGCTGTCTGTTCATCCGTTTGATACTACTACGTCACACCGACACAACACACAAAGTTCTGTATTTGCGGCCTTGCTATAAATTTTTTGACCACGTGCACGTGAGTATTATACTGAGCACACATGAGATGGCAGCAACTATATGAGGCTTCAGTGAACAATGCGAATGGGTACACTATGCTGAATTACGGTGTACTGTAGCAACGTCGAAATATTTAAAACGTATGTTGTCGTAATGTGTGAGTGCTTCAGGTTGCATCTCGGGAATCAAGCGTCCGATCGCCACCAAATTTTGAAGACAATCTCATCAGAAGGTATTGTTCACGAAACAGACACAATCTGAATTTTCATGGAATGCTGAATGTGCTGTGGTTTCGCTGAGTGGGTCAAAATTAGTGGAAGTGTGATATGAATTCATTGGTAGCTGCTAGACACACAAGTGTTCCGGTGACTGGGTTTAGCAGCTGGGTTTAGCAGCGGTTTAGTGAGAGATGTTGCAATAGTGTGAAATGTAACTGGTACATTAATGTTTGGAGGGCCGATGGGCTCTTTACAACTTAAAAAGTGAAATCTTCATCTCCAGTAAGTAGATGAAGGGATAGTAATGCAATATGGTATCGTGGTATCATTCCTACCTTGTTTGGGTGCTATTTTGACTTATACCTACGTGTTTTTTCACTTTGTAAAATGCTTTTCCGTAACTTTTTATGAGGGATGGCTGTGTAGATGGTGTGTTTCTGTGAGATGGAAGTTGAAACTGTTCTATCTAATGCAAGTGTTGCTGTAGGGGTAGGATTGTCAAACCACCATCGTATTACCTATACATAATACAGAAGAGATTATGAAAAGTAAGATCGAAGTCGCGTTTACAGCCTCAGCTCCAATTGGTTGTCCACTTGGTGATGTTATGACAGTCTTCTCGCGTATTGTTGTACAATCACACTTCGGCGGATAGATGATGATGTGTGGACAGTGTATAGTGACTTGTATTAAATGCTGGATTGAATGACCGTTAGATTGTTATTGGAGTAAATGTGACAAAAGCAAATGGGAAAATCAGCGAACTGCTTTTTTGTTTGCCCTTGCGGGGAAGACCTGGCTGAGATTTGGAAACAGAGAAACCGAACACCTAGTCTACGTATAAACATACTGCAGCTGTACTTTAGTTGTGCATGGATCCGCTTTGTAATCTTACATGGAGGCCAAGGTGCTTTGCTTGTTGACTTGGGTAATATTTGCCAAAGCTTACATTACCACACTCCCTGGTTTTTAATCTCAGGCTCTGAAGCGCAGCAACACCGGAGCGAGTGAAATCAAAGTCTTCAAGTTTGTCCTGGCTCGAGCGTCAGCCGAGATCATGACTGGCTACATCACAACACGCTACTGGAGGGTGCCTGAGATCATGCTGAACTGGATGTGCTATGGTTAGTGTCTTGGTAGAGGGGGTCGCAAACTTTGGTAACAAAGTTGTAGCTCATTTATTAACATGGCCATTAGCAGATGAGAAAGTGCAATATAGTTTGTAACATCAGCCAGTATACACTACTTACAACTAGCACACTTGACGGAACAAAAGATGCACTCCAGGCTTATTAACACACCCTAATTGCTACATTGGCAAACCCACAAATGTTTTGAGCAATGCTGCCTTTATAAGGAGGGAGCTGCACACATCATTGTTGTAGATTTCATAATGCAGAATGTGATTATGGAAGGCCAAAATAAAGGGCCTACAGCTCACTAATGAGATTGATAAGTGAATGCGCTATTCCAGTGTGGAGCACACAGTACTGTATTTTCACCCTGCATCCGTAATTATGCGTGGAGGAAGGGGGGTAAGGAATCAATTCTGTCTGTTGTTTGTCCAGTGTGGTGGCCCTGGAGGCTGCACTTATTTCCGTCACGTATTTTACTTCAGTCCTATGGCTCTATTGTCCAATTACTATCAGTCCTATCACTCTACGTCCTATCGTCACTAGTCCTATTATTCTATTGTACCAATCCTATTGGTCTTCCGTTCTATCGTCACTAGTTCTATCGTTCTTCCATCCTATCTTTACCAGTCTGTCCTGTTGTCACCAGTTCTATCGGTCTTCCATCCTATCTTTACCAGTCTGTCCTGTTGTCACCAGTTCTATCGGTCTTCCATTTTATCTTTACCAGTCTGTCCTGTCGTCACCAGTTCTATCGGTCTTCCATTTTATCTTTACCAGTCTGTCCTGTCGTCACCAGTTCTATCGTTCTTCCATCCTATCTTTACCAGTCTGTCCTGTCGTCACCAGTTCTATCGTTCTTCCATCCTATCTTTACCAGTCTGTCCTGTCGTCACCAGTTCTATCGTTCTTCCATCCTATCTTTACCAGTCTGTCCTGTCGTCACCAGTTCTATTGTTCTTCCATCCTATCTTTACCAGTCTGTCCTGTCGTCACCAGTTCTATCGTTCTTCCATCTTATCTTTTCCAGTCTGTCCTGTCGTCACCAGTTCTATCGTTCTTCCATATTATCTTTACCAGTCTGTCCTGTCGTCACCAGTTCTATCGTTCTTCCATCCTATCTTTACCAGTCTGTGCTATCGTCACCAGTTCTATCATTCTTCCATCCTATCTTTACCAGTCTGTGCTATCATCACCGCTACTATGATCATTATGCTGTCTTACCGTCACCAGTCCTATCGCTCTACTATTCCATTGCTCTTGGATCCATTAAATTTAAGTCTTATCACTCCGATGTGTCATCATCATCATAGCCCGTCAAATTATTAAAAGGGCGTGGTTGTTTGTTTGTCAAATCAGTAAATCTACGTACGTGTAGCAGCGTAGCTCATGATTATCATCAAAATGAATCGTCTTAATGCTTTTATTGTTAGTAGAATGAAAAGGTGTAAGACTAAAGCGTGGTGATCCTAAAGTGGACCGTAAGTACGGGGTGCTGTATAACCATAGTAGATACCATTCGCTGTTGTGATATATTTTCTGATGACACCAATTGTGTTGTGACAATGATTGCATAAAATTGGTTGTTGGAAGGTGACTGAAATGTAGTTCAGTAAGAGTTACATAAAAAGGTTATTGGCTCATGCAAATGCAATATATGCACATGCATACAGCTATTGTAACACAATAAATGAGATTGTCAGTTTTATAATCATAGTTGTATCAGTCACAAAACTTGTCCGGCTGTTGTCTGTTTCTTTTTCCCTTGCGAATAACCGGAGGTGTATAATGCATCTTCTTCATGGGTGGAAGTTGGATGTCTTCCAGAGAATATCTTCCAGGTGTTGGTGAAAGAGGAGAGAGAGGAGCTCGGCCGGGGGTTACTGGTACGGGGTGTCTTTCAGGTGCTGGTGGAAGAGGAGAGAGGGGAGCTCGGCCGGGGGTTGCTGGTACTGGGTGTCTTCCAGGTGCTGGTGAAAGAGGAGAGAGGGGAGCTCGGCCGGGGGTTACTGGTACTGGGTGTCTTCCAGGTGCTGGTGAAAGAGGAGAGAGGGGAGCTCGGCCGGGGGTTACTGGTACTGGGTGTCTTCCAGGCCAGGTGTTGGTGGAAGAGGAGAGAGAGGGGAGCTTGGCCGGGGGTTACTGGTACGGGGTGTCTTTCAGGTGCTGGTGGAAGAGGAGAGAGGGCAGCTCGGCCGGGGGTTACTGGTACGGGGTGTCTTTCAGGTGCTGGTGGAAGAGGAGAGAGGGGAGCTCGGCCGGGGGTTGCTGGTACTGGGTGTCTTCCAGGTGCTGGTGAAAGAGGAGAGAGGGGAGCTCGGCCGGGGGTTACTGGTACTGGGTGTCTTCCAGGTGTTGGTGGAAGAGGAGAGAGGGGAGCTCGGTCGGGGGTTACTGGTACGGGGTGTCTTTCAGGTGCTGGTGGAAGAGGAGAGAGGGGAGCTCGGCCGGGGGTTGCTGGTACTGGGTGTCTTCCAGGCCAGGTGTTGGTGGAAGAGGAGAGAGAGGGGAGCTTGGCCGGGGGTTACTGGTACGGGGTGTCTTTCAGGTGCTGGTGGAAGAGGAGAGAGGGGAGCTCGGCCGGGGGTTACTGGTACTGGGTGTCTTCCAGGTGCTGGTGAAAGAGGAGAGAGGGGAGCTCGGCCGGGGGTTACTGGTACTGGGTGTCTTCCAGGCCAGGTGTTGGTGGAAGAGGAGAGAGAGGGGAGCTTGGCCGGGGGTTACTGGTACGGGGTGTCTTTCAGGTGCTGGTGGAAGAGGAGAGAGGGCAGCTCGGCCGGGGGTTACTGGTACGGGGTGTCTTTCAGGTGCTGGTGGAAGAGGAGAGAGGGGAGCTCGGCCGGGGGTTGCTGGTACTGGGTGTCTTCCAGGTGCTGGTGAAAGAGGAGAGAGGGGAGCTCGGCCGGGGGTTACTGGTACTGGGTGTCTTCCAGGTGTTGGTGGAAGAGGAGAGAGGGGAGCTCGGTCGGGGGTTACTGGTACGGGGTGTCTTTCAGGTGCTGGTGGAAGAGGAGAGAGGGGAGCTCGGCCGGGGGTTACTGGTACTGGGTGTCTTCCAGGCCAGGTGTTGGTGGAAGAGGAGAGAGAGGGGAGCTTGGCCGGGGGTTACTGGTACGGGGTGTCTTTCAGGTGCTGGTGGAAGAGGAGAGAGGGGAGCTCGGCCGGGGGTTGCTGGTACTGGGTGTCTTTCAGGTGTTGGTGAAAGAGGAGAGAGAGGAGCTCGGCCGGGGGTTACTGGTACGGGGTGTCTTTCAGGTGCTGGTGGAAGAGGAGAGAGGGCAGCTCGGCCGGGGGTTACTGGTACGGGGTGTCTTTCAGGTGCTGGTGGAAGAGGAGAGAGGGGAGCTCGGCCGGGGGTTGCTGGTACTGGGTGTCTTCCAGGTGCTGGTGAAAGAGGAGAGAGGGGAGCTCGGCCGGGGGTTACTGGTACTGGGTGTCTTCCAGGCCAGGTGTTGGTGGAAGAGGAGAGAGAGGGGAGCTTGGCCGGGGGTTACTGGTACGGGGTGTCTTTCAGGTGCTGGTGGAAGAGGAGAGAGGGCAGCTCGGCCGGGGGTTACTGGTACGGGGTGTCTTTCAGGTGCTGGTGGAAGAGGAGAGAGGGGAGCTCGGCCGGGGGTTGCTGGTACTGGGTGTCTTCCAGGTGCTGGTGAAAGAGGAGAGAGGGGAGCTCGGCCGGGGGTTACTGGTACTGGGTGTCTTCCAGGTGTTGGTGGAAGAGGAGAGAGGGGAGCTCGGCCGGGGGTTGCTGGTACTGGGTGTCTTCCAGGTGTTGGTGAAAGAGGAGAGAGGAGAGCTCGGCCGGGGGTTACTGGTACTGGGTGTCTTCCAGGTGTTGGTGGAAGAGGAGAGAGGGGAGCTCGGTCGGGGGTTACTGGTACGGGGTGTCTTTCAGGTGCTGGTGGAAGAGGAGAGAGGGGAGCTCGGCCGGGGGTTACTGGTACTGGGTGTCTTCCAGGTGTTGGTGGAAGAGGAGAGAGGGGAGCTCGGCCGGGGGTTACTGGTACGGGGTGTCTTCCAGGTGCTGGTGGAAGAGGAGAGAGGGGAGCTCGGCCGGGGGTTACTGGTACGGGGTGTCTTCCAGGTGTTGGTGGAAGAGAAGAGAGGGGAGCTCGGCCGGGGGTTACTGGTACTGGGTGTCTTCCAGGTGTTGGTGGTAGAGGAGAGAGGGGAGCTCGGCCGGGGGTTACTGGTACTGGGTGTCTTCCAGGTGTTGGTGAAAGAGGAGAGAGGGGAGCTCGGCCGGGGGTTACTGGTACTGGATGTCTTCCAGGTGTTGGTAGAAGAGGAGAGAGGGGAGCTCGGCCGGGGGTTACTGGTACTGGGTGTCTTCCAGGTGTTGGTGGTAGAGGAGAGAGGGGAGCTCGGCCGGGGGTTACTGGTACTGGGTGTCTTCCAGGTGTTGGTGGAAGAGGAGAGAGGGGAGCTCGGCCGGGGGTTGCTGGTACTGGGTGTCTTCCAGGTGTTGGTGAAAGAGGAGAGAGGAGAGCTCGGCCGGGGGTTACTGGTACTGGGTGTCTTCCAGGTGTTGGTGGAAGAGGAGAGAGGGGAGCTCGGCCGGGGGTTACTGGTACGGGGTGTCTTCCAGGTGCTGGTGGAAGAGGAGAGAGGGGAGCTCGGCCGGGGGTTGCTGGTACTGGGTGTCTTCCAGGTGTTGGTGGAAGAGAAGAGAGGGGAGCTCGGCCGGGGGTTACTGGTACGGGGTGTCTTCCAGGTGCTGGTGGAAGAGGAGAGAGGGGAGCTCGGCCGGGGGTTACTGGTACTGGGTGTCTTCCAGGTGTTGGTGGAAGAGAAGAGAGGGGAGCTCGGCCGGGGGTTGCTGGTACGGGGTGTCTTCCAGGTGCTGGTGGAAGAGGAGAGAGGGGAGCTCGGCCGGGGGTTGCTGGTACTGGGTGTCTTCCAGGTGTTGGTGGAAGAGAAGAGAGGGGAGCTCGGCCAGGGGTTGCTGGTACTGATTGTCTGAGTGTCTGAATTGATGGATCTGGATGGCTGGTTGAAGTTGGTGGTATGGAGGATGGCAATGTTTTCCGCACATGGCATTTAAGAGTGGTATCGTAAACATGAAGTTCTCTGGTTTCCTACCAATTATTGCCATAAGTGGCAATTATGTGCGCTTCAGCTTCCTATAGGGAAGAGAACAGTAAAAACTATATTGGCAATTAGTGACCCCAATGTTGCCCAAATGAACATATACAGCTAGCACGCGGCAAATTATAGAAACACCACAAAATGAAGTAGCTTCGTACCCTGGCAAGGCTTAAAACAAAGATATGGATAAAGGTAAATTCTGGTATATTTACTAAACACTTGTAATCTCTGGATGACTTCGCAAAAGGGCAGAAGATCCTGCCGTATGAATATCAAGTACCAAATGTGCTACGTACCTTAAACTTTTTTATTTCGCTACGAGGTATACATATATACCAGTTCTCTGACTTGCAATGGTGCTCAAAACAGACACCAATGATGTCATCTTGCCACGCCTAAGGCATCCTGTAGCAATGATTTGTGGGCATTACCCATAGTGAGCAACGATACACTGGTATCCCAGCCTCATCACCACTCTCGCAAGCATTCCGAGTGCAGGGATAAAGCTGTTCACAAGAACCTTCTAAAGAACAGTTTTCAATGCTTCAAGAGCCTGGAAGTCAATAGGCAATGGTAGCTGGATCCGTGGAATATGGTTTTCTGTTGGTAGTTTCAGTGCAGGATCACATGTTCCCCAACCAGATGAAACTGTGGGCATCTGACTCCACTAGTTTCCCTGCAAAGTGAAGTAGTTATGGTAATATCCGAGCAAATTAGTGACTGGTAGCAAATAGTAGTACCTGTGCATTCATAGATGTATCTAAACCAACAGCCCAAATAGTAGAGTCTGGCTGCTTCCCCAGAACTGTCACAGCTCGCTTTCGACCTTCTAATCATTCACTTCTGACTTCCTTAAACCTGCAGGCTCACTCTTCATAAAGACGCGAAGCTCTTAGAAACAAAGTAGCAATGTGGTTACATTAGTCAGCAGTTCATGCACTTACCAAGAGAAGCATCGCACAACAGGCAGCGTACGTCAGTGCTCAAGACTTTGTTGACCACCTTCAAAAGAAATGCTTGTGGCTTGCGAATCACCTGTACATGTGGTCACAAATCACTCCCTGGTTAAAGAGAAGTTGAGACACTTAGTTTCGTTCATGGATATCCAGTAGTAGCCCTTGTGCAACTATAGGCACTCACATGGGTCCTAAATTACATTACAGAGAAAGGCAATTGTTGACATGACCAGGATGTTAGGCTGGGTTCGCTCTAATTACAGCCCCGTCCAATTACAAAAGGATACAGTGGCTGCAGTTTCATCAATATATCATGAAGTTGGTCTCTTGACCCAACGTGATTCCTATGTAAACTGTTCACGTAAAAGTACATATTGCTATATCGCTCAGACATTCGGTGAAACTGAGTGTGAATATTAAGGCTCAACCAGCTAACTTCTTTGAGCAGTGTTGATCAGCATGTGCTTCCATTGTGCTCTCCACTTCTCTACTAAGCCGTTCATCATGTCATTGACTGGAACAGCTTCGTTGTAAGCTTCACAAAATGCCACAATTAAATGACACCCACGCATGGTGTTTATATATTAAGACAAACGGTCCAATAATCATGGCACTATCACCCTATGCGAAAGACTTATACCTCAGTCACTTCTTGCTGCTTGACACACCTGTATCAATCAGAGGGTATACAACGTTCAATATTAGGCCTAGGACCAAGGTTCATAACCCTGATCAAAGCAAAAGCCTTCCACGTAGCTTAGAAGTGAACGAGTCACTTCTGTTTCTATTCATACCTCATGCAGCCTTCCTCCCTCCTTTTTCTTCTTAGCCCACATGGCAGCATCGCTCAGTGCAGCTACGATGAGTGATGCGCATGAATCATCAGCTGCAGAAGGAGTTGGTTGTGAGACAGGTTTGACCAACAGTGGCTTGACCTCCACCTCCATTACTCAACCAACTCCTCAAGGATGTGCCCGAACTGAGTCTCCTGTGCCAGCTACAGATGGAATATATATTATCATTATGTAACAGGAAACTGCTTAAAAATGCTAAGAAAAAAAACAAATAACATACCTTCTCAACAAAATAGAAAAGAACCGAACAGCCAGTGGTGAGTCTTGGATCCCACCCATGCAATGAAGCGCTCTAAAGGGGAAGTATCCTGGAAACTATTTCTTTGGTTCCTGATTCCTGGAAGGATTTCTTCTTCTTAAGTGCCCACCCAACTGCATTGGAAGATTGTTTCAGAACATTTCCCCAGTTGCTGAAGGTTGTTAGCTCCACCTCATTGGTGGGCCCATCCGATGGTAGCTTAAATGGAAGGAGGAGAGCCCTAGAGCTGTACCTGTGGTATAAGGATAACAAAGGTGATTGTTGTCAACAGAGGCAATACCAGGTGGTCATAAACTCAAACAATGTCAGTGCACATTGTAAGTGAATATTAATCTATTTACACTTTACTGAAGACAAAGGAAAAAGGATACAGAACACTCACTTATTTATCTCACTAATTTATCTTTTTATTGCTTAAAAATTGTAATTTATTTTTACCCCATCATCGTGTCATACTCTGCCAAAAAATACCTTCAGAATCAAGCCTTAAGGTGGTTATGGCACCACTCTGGACAAAGCAGGTCTGCAAGAACCTGTACGACGTAGGACCTCTGAGAACTCTGCAAACAAACGTGCTTTTGCCGTCGGATTTGTGCCGATTGCAAGCTTTATTAATGGTTATTCTCTGTTCAACGTTTTGTGAGAACTGTGCATAGGAACGTGCTATTGCCTTCGGATTTGCGCCGATTGCGAACTTTATTCTGTGTTCAATGTTGCAAATTGCTCCTGAGATGTGCGGAATACAAAGCAACATGCAGAAAATCAGTTTCTCTGGAAATTGAATATTTCCGTAAACTCGCCTCTGTAACATGTAAATAAATTTGTATGCATACGTAGAGACTTCCAGTACATTGGCGATCTGACTGATAAGTATCTTGTGAATATTAATCTATTTACGCTTTACTGAAGACAAAGGAAAGAGGATACAAAACACTCGCTTCACCCAAAGTGCTAAGCACAGTCAACCCTGGAGTTAGCAAATTTACTAGCAGGGTTTCTTGCTCATTGGGGGGGGGGGCAGTAATTGCCTTCTAACTGTACCATTTACGTAGGACTTTAACTGCAAACTAGATGGAACCTTTTTGTGTTTAATTTTATGGAGCCCAGACTTTCTGAATAAGTGTTTTTTTTATCAACACTTGCGATACGGCTTTCTCCGAAAGAGTTGCAGGAGGGATTTTCTGAGTGGGCATTATGGACTCGGCTAATTCTTTTTTTTGCCTATACAAACTAGGTCACTATACATGGAGCTCTCTAGGCCTGTTGACTTCTACACCTTTTTGCTGAGTCACTTTGTGAAGCTTTTTCTCTAGATAGGCAACTCCTGATTTGGGAGATCAAGTGTCGGTAGTTGGCATGGCTAGTGAACATTTCTGGGAGTGCACTGGGTACGTGCTTCTTCAACTTGTACGATAGGGCATGCAGAGTGTCCCTGTATCTCACACACACACAGCAGGTCCCACCAGGACTGGGGACTACCATGAAGCAATCTGCATGCCTTACAGTGGGCACAGGGGTGCTCACAAGGTGGGCAACAATGGCTGTACCTGTAGGATGGAAATGAATATTGGCTTTATAGCTTCAGGTTTTTGTGTGAATTATCTAACGTAGTGTTGCATACATTAAAGTATGCAGTTCAGTAAATGTATACCTGTACGATCATGGAAGTTGCCTTGCAGGATTATGCTGGCTCAGGATTACCCTTGCAGACATGGTACTCCAGCAGAGCACCCAGGATGGCTCTGAGTGTAGCAACACTGTTAACGTGCTCTTGGCAAGGGAAGATTTCTGGTACCGTTGCTTCTCTACCCAATACCGTGAGTGTCCAACTGAGATCCTCGGCAACCCAAGACATGAGGACTGCCACTGGCTGTTGATCAGTTTCCATCTGGCAAACAATTAGCTCAGTGGATAGACTGGCTATATAAGAGTACTTTGTTGCTTCAACAAAAGATGGGGTGGTGTCTGTAAATTCACCATCAACCAGACTAACTGTCTGACCCTTGTGTATTAGGACTGTTGGTTCCTGGAACTTGTTGCAGCAGTAGTATAGTCCTGAAAGGAATTCACCAAAGGATGGTTGAGGTACTGCTACATTAATCTACTTGTACCTTGAACTCAGAGGAGGGTTTCTTCATATTCTGCCCAATAAATCTCCTGAGACACTGGTCATTGGTATGAGAGGAATACTTCTACTGTACTGTTTTCCAGGAATCTCCAATACAAAAGCATCACAGACTGGCTGAAGAGCCTTTATGTCCTTAATGGTGGCTGCAGCTTCAGTAAAGGACTTGTTCTTGTCATCCAGGTCATTTAGAACATAGACTTTGTCTTCATCCTGAACAACAAAACTTAAAGTGGATGGCGAACTATCTACATATTCAGTAAGCAACAAGGGGAAGTTTCCTTCTACTTGTACTTTACTATATTTACTAGAGGGGTGCGAACGGAAATAGAGCATTAACTCCCTAAGCTTGGAAACCGTTTTTGATTAGCAGTATGACTCCCCATTATGAATATGGATGCCATCCATCCATTCGTCCTCCATCCATACACACATACATACATGAGATATGCATACAACCATATTGACATAACATGTTTTCGCTCATGTTCAATCCCTGGAACATTTTGAAGTGCTGTAGCTTCGCACTGAATTTGCCTTCTACTGCCTTCAGGATTTCAGCTCCTTTCATCTTGTCGGCTTGCTGCCCTTTCAGTTTACCACCTTCAAAAAGGGTGAATACCCTTTGCATCAGTGGTATACCCTGGGGGGCTGTGTGGCCATTTGCAAGGCAGTCTCAATGTATGCAGTGCTCTGCATATGTGAACAAGCCATAAATGAGTATGAGTACGACAGTCACGATGGCAGCAGTTACAAGATGTATACATGTAACAAGTCATTATTCCACATTACTACTTACCGTTGCAGGACTGGACAAATAAGCCATGCACTCGGTCTTCCAATCATGATATTTTTGTGTGTTATAGCGTGGTATGTTGGGACTGTGAGACCCATCATCTGCCATGTTATCGTCTGCGAAATGAATAAACATCAGCCTCCGACATGTTGCAGCAACTTCTGCAAATGATGTTGCTCGCTGCATTTTGTTGACTTCATTGTGCTGATTAGCCAGCCGCAATATGGCATTCCTGCTCAGGCCAGACCCATATATGGCGCACTTTCGGGTTAGGTTTTTCTTTTTCCCCTCATTAATCTTTAGGATGGCAAGATATCGATGCACTCCGCCGACCACTTGAAAGGTGTAGGAGCTTATCTCACGCATGTGAAAGTCATCCTTGGTCGAGGATGCCATCACTACAAGGGGTGCAGTTAGCTCCTCTTGATTCTCTTTCTGGATCTCCTCAGCCAAGAAGTCTACGTACCAGTCCTTAACCTCTCGCACTTTCATGATGTCTGCTGGTTCACATAGCTGGTCAACTGGTATGTTTTAACAAGACAAAATAGATCTGATTCACCAAATGAGCCAAACCAATCTTGTATCCAACTACTCATATGCTGTCACCACATACAATTTTGTAACATGGAAAGTGGGGAAGGGCGGGCAGAACGATCTTGCCAGCAATTAAATGGGCATAATAAGTACGCCCACCCTGAGAAAATGATAATGATGTCACTTTTGTTATAGTTTTGTGGAAACTACATAATCTAATTTGCTTTAACAATCGTATGCCTTTCTCCAAATAGCTTGCTAAAAGTGGTAGTAACAGCCACGATGGTATGAGTTTGGAAAACTCACTGTAGATGCTACAATTTTATGCTTGTAACATGGCCAACTCAAAATCACTCACAATTGCTAATGAAACAAACGTGAGACCCCAATACTAGAGCAGCATCTTTGAGTAACATGAAGACTCTGTTGTATGTCTGCCTCTGTTCGTTAGGCAATAACCAATATGTCATTGAAAGTGTATGGCCGTAGAGCAAAATGTGGATTGTGATTACCTGCAAGAATGTTTTGTAAGAATTGTTTTCATTACAGGTTGCTATCATAAGAGTTGATCACGTGGTAGCTCATCTCATGAAAGTTGATCTTGCGTGTTCACCCCAACTGGATGTGTGGTCTATGAACATAAGCCGCTAAAATTCCTAACCCTGATGGACATGTCATATGCAGCATTATTGGGGCGAGCCTGAGCGAGCCCCACCTAGTCTGTACAACAAGGAAATTTCTGTCTGTCTGTCTGTCTGTCTGTCTGTCTGTCATCGTACGTTCAACCGTCAAAAAATTTGCTTGGGTCGGCTGGGAAAATTTTGGGGGGCTCTGGCCATACGCATGCGCATTAAATGATTTGCACGTGGTACTCGTATGAGTATGAAATTATAGGCAAGAGAGGCTTCGGAGGAGGCGAGAGCACGAACGACGACGGAGAGCAGAGGAGACTGCCAAGCAAAGGGAGGCGAGATTAGGCCTACGTAGACGCCGAGAGAGTGATAGAGCGCTAAGGCTACAACGTAAGTCATCTAGCTGCTAATTTTTGCGATTTGTAGCTACAGGCTGTCCATTTCATGTGTATCCATAATGCCACAGAGACTCTCGAGGCAAAGTAGACAATTAAGGATGGAAACAGACCTGATCAACTACAGCAGATGCCATGAGCATTCTAGAGGGAGAGAATTGACATGGCCAGTTGTACACGTATATGTATGCAAGCAGCTCCTTATGTAGCTGTTCTGAGGTACACAAATTCTGTGCACACTTGAGATGAGTCGCGTTCAGAACCACTCCCTGGTCTGCACCTACATCCTGAGGTTATGCTGTAACCGAACTGTACTCTAATGGCAAGAACTAACCCTCTACTGGTGTGTAAGTCTCAGACTGCCACGTCACTGGTTTGCCATGACTGCCCAATGAGCTTGAAGGCTTAGAGTCATGAGAAAGGAAGGAGCTACTCAATTTCCAGTGAGAAGATCCATCGTACTTCATGCACTACAATGGTTAAAGTTGCCCTGGAACAGAGACCATATACAGACAAACAGAAACTGAAATCATGCATGCACAGTTTTCTTTATTGTCATCACATTTTCTACTGCACGCTCTGGTGCTTCGCGAAGGCTCGCCCCATTATGCCATGCATATCACTAGTATCTATTATTACGCCTGGTTGTGTCCGTGTGTCCGTGCGTGCGTCCGTCCGTCCGTGTGTTCGTTCGTGCGTACGTGTGAAAAACGGAAACGGAAGCCGCATGCGCGCGCTCCCGGATGAACTTTCACCTGTGACCAGCGAAGTTCACGGTCACAGGTCAAAGTACCACGTGTCTGTATATTAAGTGCGAGAAGATGCTAGCTCTTTCCAGCGACTACAAGCCGTTGTCTTGCGATGTCAGGCACTTTAACACAAAGTTTAGTTTCGGTATAGTCCTGTAAGTGAAAGCCAAGCAGAGATATAACTGCTATGCTAGGCTAACCACGTCGATGTGCATTAAATGGAGTCGTTGCCGTTCGCCTGCTGTGGTATGGCTTGCCTGTGTGGTTTAGCAGCTGTTTGTAGTCTCTCCTCTGACTCACTGCCTCCGGTGAGCACATTTACTGACATTGAACCTTTCTTACTACTACAGTGATTATGTATGAACATGCAAGTAGCCATGCTGAGAATACAATCAGTACCATTCACTTACAAGATATATACACTAGGTTATGGCTGTGAAGAGCTAGGCTGTAGTCCCAGCATGCCTATACTGTTTTACAGTTGATTGTAATCTTCTCTGTAGCATCTCCTCGTTGCAGTCTGCCAGCAACACTACAAGCTAAATGTACCCTACAGACTAACAAATCACATGCAGATTACATCTTTAATCTCAATCTGTACAGAGCGAGCGTAGCGAGCGAGTTCAACAAACACAAGTAGTTGTGCAAGCGAAGCGAGCACAACTACTTGTAATAGTACAAATGTGCATTACTTGTTAATTCAGTTTTCAATCCCTGTCCTTCACCTATTATTCTCGCTTCTATGTATACACCTATTATTCCTAAAGAAATTTCCGAATAATGTGTGGTCTATGAACATAAGCCGCTAAAATTCCTAACCCTGATGGACATGTCATATGCAGCATTATATAATAGTACAAATGTGCATTACTTGTTAATTCAGTTTTCAATCCCTGTCCTTCTACTCTACTTGCTATCTATGTATGTATAGTTGTTGCTGTCAGTTAATTACAGTGTGAACAAGTAGTGAGATTGACAGCATAAGTGAACAAAGCCGACTAGGAAAAGCTGCAAACCACTTTTTTTCGCTCTTGTGGGGAAAGCCTGGCTGAGATTTGGGAACAGAGACTCGCCAAACACCCAGATGACATATACAGATACATACACATGTATATTATCGCTGTTTTTCAGATGTGCATGGATCCACTACATGCATATAAGCAACCTCAAATTTGATCTTACGTGTAGGCCAAGATGCTTTGCTTGTTGAGTTGGAGAAATTATTACTGACGCCTACATTATCAACCTTGTTTTCAATCTCAGGCTCTGAAGCTCAACCACACCGGAGTGAGCGAGATTGAAATCCTCCTGGCTCGAGTGTCAGCTGAGATCATGACTGGCTGCGTCACAACAAGCTACATGTACTGGAGGGCACCTGAGATCATGCTGAACTGGAAGTGCTATGGTTAGTGTCTTGGTAGAGGAGGTCACCAGGGTGGGCCTTTTGTAACCAGGGTCTCATTAGTCACATGGCCAGTCAAGTGTTGTGAGTAGTACGTGTACCAATGAGTTGTAAACGTTAGGACAGATTCCCGAAGAGGACCAATGGGCTTTTTGAGGAGATTTACAAGCCCATTGGGACCTTAGTACTGTCCTCGTTACACCAATAGTTGAAGGCTCAATTTTTGGGAAATATTGTATAACATTAGCAGGGCTTCTTTCTCCCCCCCTTCCTTCCCAACTGAAGCCTTGCCTTTACTGTCCATAAACTCAATTGCCCTTACTGTCCATAAAAATTGAGTCTTCAATTGGTTGGTGCATGGTGCAGCACTGGCAGCTATTCAGTGAAAATTGGCTTAACTCAAATGTCAGTGTGAGTTAAGCCAGGAGTGCATGAACCACCCCAAGCTCATAAACTCCTGGCTAAGACACTACCTTGTCCACACCCATTAACACATGCCAAATAGGAGTCATAATCATTCACTTTAGTTAATTACAAACCCACAAGCGTTTTGAGCAAGTGCACATACGTATTTCAGGGTTGTTGCTTTCTATAAATGTCATATGCCCATGCAGCGATAAGCCCAGCAGGCCACACTCATGGCAGCTAAATGACAGGTAGGAGCGTCTCTCACTGTCATGGCCTCTCACCTGCCATCAGGCCTTCTATAGCGGTCCTTGCAGCAGCAGACAGTCAGAAGTGTGGTCAGTCTGGGTTTATCACTGCCCAAAGGATTGTCTGCCTCAGTCAACAACCCTCGCTTGCGTTGTTTTGTGCTTAACGGATGGAGTTTTCGCTTAGTGTGTGGGGATGTAAGTATCGTTGCGTGGGCATTTTTATAGCATGTGATAGGTGGTGCCTGCCCCCTCGCTTTTTCTGCATGGCTACAAGATATAAGTTGGGGTGGGAACGAGGCTATACTAGCCTAACTCAGGCCAACTTTTAACTCATTGCACGCCGTAATTACGTCACGCGCGTGATGCTCCACGCTATAATTTCTACAACAATGGCGTACTAAAAGTTTTAGCTCAGTGTTTGGCTATTTTTATGCTTACCAAGTCAAGTATCCAGCGAATTCGGCGTTGTACTTGTTAGAAGACTATCGGATACAGCCATTGAAGGCAAAAAGGGGGGCGGATTGGATCCAAGAAGGGCTTCAGGAGTGATAACCGGATACACGGTAAGTTCGATACGAAACTGTTGTCTTCACGCTCAGGCGGCAAAGAACGATGGTCCTACTGAAGCCCCCGACTCTCCCCTGAACCAGTTACCATCGTATCCGCCAGTGAAGCTGACTACAGAGCCCAACTAACTACGTAGCAATGTAGGTAGCCATAGCTAGCCGTCTTGATCGGTTGTATATTTTGCCGTATGTATCCGTTCTATTACAGATTAGATCAACTTTCGGCACACTTACATCATTATCAGTAATCACTCTATTCAATTTTATGGCTAATAAAGGAAGGGGTTGCCCCTCCTGGCCGTACAGTTAACTTGCCGTTTCTAAAGCCGCTATAGTGGCTTGTGGCGTAGCGGAAGGATTACATAATATCCAGTTAAGTGGCGTACGGCGTGCAATGAGTTAAAACTGCACACTCTACATGTACATCTGGGCCCTGAGGCTGGGCTGTAATCACAATAATTACATTCTGTGTGAATGAATATCTGCACTCGTTCCAAACCCACAAGTGACCTGCTCACAATGGGGTTACTTAAAGCAGCTCAAGTAGAGGGCGTCATATTCCACACTGCCACTGTTTAATAAAGAATTAATTTTTGGGAGCCCATACTGGTATGGGCTAATGTGATAGTGTATCTCATGATACTGGTAGCTCAGGGGCTGGACTCTGACAGTTTCCAGTCAGTATTTCTCTGCATTAAATTTTCAACAAACTGCAGCAGACCCCTAGAACCGGTACACTATGTCCCCAGGCCTCCCTCCAGCTTTATCACTTCCGCTGGCAGAGGCTGGGGTTCGTTAGAAGGCCTGGGAACAAGGCTAAAGGCAACAGTTTTTTTTGTGTGTGTGTGTGTGTGTGTGTGTGCACGCACACGTGTGTCCTGTAGCGTTATTCCATTTCTGCTGTTTGATACCCATTCCCGCTGTGTTTGTAAGCAACACACCATTTGCACTGCATAGTTCCACAAACATTGCACTGAGCATCAGGTTTGCCATTCTCCACGGCTACAGTATGAGGTGAAATGCCTCAGTATACGGGTGATGGTAATCTTCCTACTATTCAGTGAAATTTTGTACAGCCACAGGCTACGATAACGTCAGTAACCACTCTACCATTAAAGGGAAGGTATCACAGTTGCTTTCATATGTGTCTCTATGAGATTAAACACTCAATACTGGCTAGTAGCCAGAGTGTGCACTAGAGCTGCAGCCTCCCCATAGCGGAGCATTATAATGAGACCACAAGTGTTTTGAGCAGTGCTGCCTGTATATTAAGAAGGAGCTGCATAGCCTCATGCCCAGGCTCTTTGCATGGGAGGAAAGTAGAGCCTGGTACGCACAGTTTGTGCATGCTCAGTTCCCCCAGGATTTCTGGGAATTCGGAATCTAGTAGATACTACAAAATGTAATGTTATCCGTCCATCATCTTACCACCGTCCGTTGCACTAGAGTAGTTGGCGAGTTACAAGCAAGTGACTTGAATTTCGTGAGTTTTTTCTCAGAATGAAACGCCGTCCTTTTCTCTTTCGCTGACAGTCCCTCTCCCATTGGCTGCCTTGCCTCCCTCTCCTCTGGGGTACCTACTGCTCCTCTCTATTGTTGTCACACTCTATTCCAGTGGTGCCTGACCTCTCTCCCTCGTTGGAGCCTGGTCTCAGTCAGCCTCTGGGGTCTCCTGGTACTTACACTGTTGCCTAGCAAGTACCATAGCAGCAGTAGTATCTCTGGGGACTCCTGGTACGTACGCTGTTGGTTTTGGTTCTCTCCATTGCAAGATTCTGACCACTGTACATCAAGACCGATAAATGCTTAGCTCAAATTGAGTACCATTTTGAACTTGTTACACAAACTTATCGAATGGGATTGAAAAAAACATCATAACATTCTACCCCCCTTCCTCCCCCTAGGACCTAAAGCAAGGAGGAGTGCGAACTGTTAGATTAAACACATCCCATTCAGACTGTCTGGAGCAACACCCAAGACCAAGACTGACTACTGTCTGAAGGGCACCTGAGGTCGAAGGGCACCTGAGGTCGTACTGAACTGGATACAGAGTAATCACAAAGGGTTAGGAAACCTTAGTCTAGCTTGCTAGACACTCCCTCTCTCCCCCTCTGAAGAATAAAGGAAAAGAGAGGGATGGTCTATATAGCAGAACTTGCACGAAATCAGTACTGATTGAGAATCCTACTGGTTGTTGTAAGTCTATCTGCTTTAAGAGACACTGGGGTCCAGGGGTAGAGAGGACACTAAATTAAATAAAATCTCCAAGTCTTGTAAATTCCATTGGTTGAGGTGTCTGGAGTTACTCTCCAAATACGGTTTGTAGTCTGGAAAGTAGACCGTTGTGTGTGGACTCTAGACACACACCCACTATACAGCTGCCCTACATTCCTTAACTCATGCCCAAAGTCCTTCCGTCCTGATTTTTCTCCACAGCTACAGTATGAGGTGAAAGGCCTCGGTATGAGGTGCATCTGAATACTGTTCATTGAGGATTCCATAGTAGGTACAGCTTACAGGCTATGTGGAAGAACTCTACCATTAAATGCCTATGTACATATGAGTCTCTACTTGCTGACCAAAGCATATAATCATATTCATGTGCCTTAATTGCTAGTAATGAAACTTACAAACCCACAAGTGCTTTGAGCAAGTGCTGACTATATAATGAGGCAGCTGCAGCCTGCACACCACTTAATTTCGGGAAATTGTTGTCAACCTTTTTCGCATATAATTTTTGGGAGGCCTATAATGGGCCTATATCACACTGTACATGTAGCATGTTTGTAGGAGAACATCCCAGCCTCATTTGCCTACCATCTTACTCCAGGCTTTATGAGGTCAGCATCAGTTTTTTTCAGAGACTTTGAAAGAACAAAATGGGCTGTGTTGCCACACCACCGATACCAGTTAAGCACTGTAAAGTATGCTTTTGTCCTGAGACTGAACAGTCTCTCATATGAATGTATTTACATGTACAAGAACTCTAACCATTGAATACTGACCAAGGACAATAAAACAACAGCTAGGATCTAACAGTAGAATGCGCACCAAAGCTGCAGCCTTCCTGTAGGAGCAAGAACGGGCATAAATAATTAAGCACTCTTAGTTGTCTGTCACAGTGGCAGTATTCACCCATCTTAATGGAATACCCACCAGTCAGGGTTTCATTATCAAGGGGGGGCAAAAGTGGAATGTTGATGACTTTGGGGGGCGATGTACCATGAGGTGTGCTTAGCACACATACTAGGGGGGTCTGGGGGCATGCCCCCCCCCCCCCCCCCCCAGGAACATTTTGACCCTTAAGCCAAGGTTTTTAAGGCAGTCTCCCCTCAAAGGTTGTAGAGCTACAAAACGTTCTGCAGGCCAGATACCGTAAACCTCTGCATACCTTCCGTATTCATTTCAATGGAATGCTATTAACTATACGTGACATCATGCGTTTATTGACGTACACGTGATCGCTTCCAACCTCCTCTGGTTGCACAGATAAAACGTTAATGTTGGAGTGCAGCAAGCCAATCTCTTGGTAAAAGAAGTGATCAATTGCGATAGAGGGCAGTAGTCCACAGGCTGTGTTGTAGTATCTGACAGTGTTTAGCAATTTCTTGATTGGGGCAGCTAGCAGTCAAGTAGTGGGTTCCACTTTACACAACTTTTGTAAACTAGCCGTCACGATTTCAGAACACTTGTGTGGTTTCTCTAATCCATCCCAGAAACTACTGAAACCATGTTGCAGTATGCTTTGTGCTGCATAGAAATATAGCATATACCGAATGACTCGTCCCCTATTGACACGTCCTGCTTTCTAAGCTCTCGCTGGTCACGTTTCCGCTTCACGTTCTTCACGTCGTCCACCCGCCACACTTTGCCAGTCACTTCAACTGTCTGGTTCAGTGCCACATCGCCTATGTCCGCAACCTTCACTTCTCTTGTTGGTGCACTTGCCACTGATGCTTTCCCCAATCTCCATTGTGCATGGAGATGAAATCACCTGTGAGCGATTGTTCAAATAAACCTCAAGACTGTAGCTCACAGAACTCTTCTTAACGTTGGTGTTACCACGGACCTCTCTTCTTCGGCCTTCTTCATTGCAGGCTGCAAAGCAGCATCAAAGGACACCACCCATCGGACCTTCTTGCCATCTGTAAGTTTCGCGTCGAAATAGTGCACGCCCCTCTTGGTCTGGCTCTCTTTCACTGGAGAGACTTGCAGGGGAACGCCATGGACGCACACATCCTTGCCCTCTTCACTCTAGCGCAGTGGGAAATTCGAGTGCTGCAACTGGAGAGACTTGCAGGGGAACGCCATGGACGCACACATCCTTGCCCTCTTCACTCTAGCGCAGTGGGAAATTCGAGTGCTGCAACCTTTCACACTTCTGCCTTCACCACGTGGTAGAACCCAGGCAGTCTAGCACGCGCAGCCATATCACGCATGCACTGACACACGTGTGGCAGCATCTTACACATGCGTACATACACCCTCACTTCAAGCCAAAGGTGCAAATTCTTACCAGTTTCACTGTAGATCTAGTCTGTTTCTTCTACCCTACCAACCAGCGGAGCAAAGGTTGAAATAGCCGAGCCAGAATTCGTGGACGCTGTGTCTTATGCTGAAAGTCTAACAGTGGCTCTACAAAAGGTGACACACCTTGAGGCCAAAGTTTCCCGTATGCAGAAGACCCTAGACATTAAAGAGAGAGAATGTAGAAGGCTGGACAGACAAATAAAGGCCCTGAACAAACGCATCTGCTCGGAGAATCGGGAACTTAACGCACTAACACTCACTCAGGCTCGCCCCTCAATGTTGTTTCATTCACTAGTTTTATGATTAATCTCGTCAGCAGTATAAAATAGTATGGAAATTAAAGCATTGACCTTGGCTATTGCACTTTCCACACCTCCTCCCCTCTCAGGACCTAAAGCCAGGAGTGACTCATCGACTTTGGCCTGGCAAGACCATTGGCTGAGATCATGACTGGCTTCTACTGAAGGGCACCTGAGATCATGCTGAACTGGATACACAGTGATGAGAAAGGTTAGGGAACCCTCCTCTGGAGTGAGGGTCACTAAAGGGATAATTAGCAGGGTTTCGTACTCAGTCTGGATTTATTCAGAGATTGTGAGGGTCACTAAAGGGATAATTAGCAGGGTTTTGGATTTTTTAGCTGTTTCGCATTGTGCAGCTGCTAACTACTGGAAGCACACCACAAAACTACAAAGTCAGCACTTTTGTTGTACTGCGTTTGGTTACTTATCTGTGGGGTGCCATAGTTCTACAGCTGCAGTTAGCTTGGCCTGACATGTTTTTGACATGTTTTTTTTAGCCTTCCTTTTTGGCATAGTGAGGATACTACTAAGGTCCCAGTGGATTGTTAAGTCTTGTAGTGCCTATTGGCATAGGTGTATACCAGCTCCACATTGCTACCGCTCAGTAAGCTCTGAACTCCAAGACCCTCTCACCTACAGGCTACATTAATAACTCTACCATACTTACTTTAGCCCTGATTAGGAAACTGGGACAAACCCATACTCATTAGGATTGTAAGTTTGCTATATTAGCCACGAGCTGCAGCTGGAGGCCTGCCTGTGTGGTGAAGCACACAAGTGATAGCTACTGTAGCTGTTCGGCTAGCAACTTCTGGTGCTGTACTACACTAACAGGGCTGAATCAGCCGTCTGCGGTTGCAGTAGCAGGCTCTCCAGGTTTTCATGCGAGGTGCTGTACTTTAGATTCATACCAGGCTTGTTTAGTTCATCCATCTTAGTTGCTAATGGTGAGACTATTACCGCTACAAACCCACATGCGTTTGGAGCAAGTGCTGCCTATGTAAGGGAGGGAACTACAGGCCATTAGGTGCTTGTCAAGACCATTTGTGGGGGTCTGGGATAGACCTATAGTGCTGTGAAGATGAGAAAGGTAGTGGCAATCTGTTTACAGCACACTGCGTGAGTGGTTGAAAAGAGCACACAGTGCTGTATTCTTCATACATGGAACTTCTGTAGTTGCACAGTTTTCAAATTCTAAACTTGCATGCCAATTGCCTCTTTAGTCTTGAAATTGCATAGTACGCAGGCGCAGTTTATAGATCACGACCTTTCATGACCTTCATGGGATGGCTGTGATAAACGGTTTAGTGAGGAATTAGTTTACGCAGCTAGAAGGCACTGTGTTCTCTGAAATGGCAGCCGTTGTTGATCAGCTTGTATGCAAACATCAATGGGTCAGACCCTGCCAGTTAAGCAACAGCAACAGTAGAAGAATGCTACACACTTTAGCAATCAATCTGAAGCTCCACCTTTCAATTGAGAGTGATCTAAGCAGTATACTTTTTGTAACACTCTTTTATATACAGCAAGAAGCGAGTGGCAGGACTTTTCCTCTCTCTCTCTCTCTCTCTCTCTCTCTCTCTCTCTCTCTCTCTCTCTCTCTCTCTCTCTCTCTCTCTCTCTCTCTCTCTCTCTCTCTCTCTCTCTCTCTCTCTCTCTCTCTCTCTCTCTCTCTCTCTCTCTCTCTCTCTCTCTCTCTCTCTCTCTCTCTCTCTCTCTCTCTCTCGCTCTCTCTCTCTCTCTCTCTCTCTCTCTCTCTCTCTCTCTCTCCTCTCTCTCTCTTTCTCTCTCTCTCGTGTATGAAATGTTTCATTGAATTGTATAAAACACAATGAGGGGAGGGTAAATAAGGATATATGTTAAACCAACCAATACCAACTTCTTAACTCCTAGCAGTGTGTGGTGTTCGTAACAACAACTATGAATATTCATGCACCTTATAATTCAGGCTTTAAAATTTTGAGCAGTGCTGCCTAGACTTGCTCCCATACAGGCTCTCATCGAGTTTTCATCATTTGAAGTACAAAAAGTGGAGTGAGAGCCTGGAAAATTTGATCATGTGAGACCGTGGTACCGTGACATCGAACCCCTGGAATGTCAGTAGTGACATAGTGGTTAGAAACAAACCATGGATATCGCCCCTTGCCATCAGTCTAATGGTTACGGTGGCCGTTTTGGCCTCTTTCTGATCCTTACAACTCTCGCAGGCTCATTCTCGTCATACTTTTCTTCTCCCTCTTGCTTTCGGCTCGAAGTCTCAAGACATGATTCTTAAAACACTAGCTAAGCTACAGGCTAGCGCTTACATGCTAAAATTGCTCCCACAGTAGCTTTCCGCCACTATCATCCATATGCTGACCCTTTGGTGCTTAAAAGTGTGTTATAGACAGAGACAACCGTCTACTGAGAGCTTGTCATAGCTTCAACTGAGTGGGCAATGTGCATATTTATGCGGCTTCACAGTAGGTGTGGTTTTGTGCTTCCTTTAGCTCTCGCAACCGCCTGTACAACTGCAAAAGGGATGTGGAGGAGCAGCTGAGTCTGCAAAGCATAGCAAGAACACAGAGGCACAGAGACCGCTGAAGTGAAGATATCTTTATAATCATAGGAGTTTATGCTGGTGGGGGGGGACTGTTTTGGAATAGCAAGCATCTTTCCAGGGGGGTCTCAGGCACGCCTCCCCCCTTCCCCACCACACACACACACACACACAATGACAACTGCCTGAGAGCTGAGAATGAATCTGGTGTGTTTTGCCAGCTTTGCTGACTATCCACAAGTTTGTGTTAAATCACAGCATGTTAACAGTGTGTTGTTATGTGACTGTACGTGGCCGTAGCAAGCGGTCCGGCCGGTCCGGTTTTGGCCGGACCAGTTTTCGCAATAGTGTACACGTTTTCGGGTTGCGCATGCGCAAAAGTATACGCCTACGTACGTAATGCGTACTGTATGCGATAGTTATTAGTACACGTACACGTACACGTGGCGCAGCTAGCTATATAGCATCTGCGACTGTAACAGGAAAAATAAGCGAGAGTTGGGGTGAAAACTCGGAGAGAAAAGTCTTCATTTTTCATTTTGATGTCGGACTAGAGTGTTAAACATTTGTGGTGCACAGAAGCCGTGAACAACGGTGGAGAAAGCAGAAGGTAAACGTAGCGTGTACAAGAGCGATAGAGTCAGCTATATAAACGAGCTAACACTCCGGAATAACTTGCAGTAAAGTTCAAGTTGCTTGTAGAATAATAAGCGGGTTCATATGGGATGCCTGGGGCTGAATAGCCACTGAGTTCTCTGTCAGGAAATGCACAGTCTTCTGCACACGTAGCTACGGATCTGCAACAGCGCCGCTTATATTATAGCTACCTGACGACAACAATGGCACAAGAGCGGTAGAAAGGACTAGATTTGAAGTCTGTAATATTAATTGTTAGTGAATCAAAACACGGTTGTAGCATTCATTTTTGCTAGGTATTAAAAAGTGTTTACAATAGGAGGAAAGGGCATAGCTCGTTAGCACTGAGAAGGCCTCACAACGCACCTCAGAGCACCTAAAATCTAAAAAATTTCCGGGGGAGCATGCCCCGAGGCCCCCCTATAGGGGGTGGCCTAACGACCACCCTATGTGCAGAAATCGCAAATTTTAAGGTCTACGCTCCTTGGCCGAACCACTCCAAAAGTGCTTGCTACGGGCCTGCTGTATACATTGCAACTGCCTCTATATATACCTCGTTTTAATGCAATTACAACATCTTAATGAATTTTGAGTATATGGGGGGGGGGGGGGGGGGGGCTTCCCCCCAAGTCTGCAAGGTGTCAAGAATAGAATGCACTAGCTGTGTCAATCTTGGTGGGGGGTACTCCTTTGGTGTTTGGGGAATAAAAGACAGCTGATATTCATTGAAAGGGGCAGTGGTTTGTGATGCCATAGATAGTATGGTGATGCCACTACCGCAATTTCATCATCTATTACTGACTTGCACTTTGTTTGCTGGTATAGCTGCATACTTCTGTCATGAATTAATTAAGGCACTGCCTGGTAATAACCATGGGATTTCCCCTCATTATCACATGTTTAGCCTCAGGCCCTGCAGCCCTGCATGGGAAAATATGATGTTCACATGTCATTGAGTGGTATGAGAGTGTGTGTAGTCATTGACTTAAGTTTACAATTTGTTTGCTGACAGCTGCATAGTTTCATCACATACGTACCAAGTGTAGTCTACTATACAAAGGCACACTCCTCCTTTAACAATTAAGACCTGTTTGTAGGTATCCTCAATCTTTGTGTGTGTGTGTGTGTGTATGTGTGTGTGTGTGTGTGTGTGTGTGTGTGTGTGTGCGTGTGTGCATGTGTGTGTGTGTGTGTGTGTGTGTGCACACGCATGCACACATTCATGGATAAACTTTAATGAGGTATAAAATTGTTGAATTATAACATACAATAGCTATCCCTGTAGCACTTGCAGGTTAAGATGTACATGTACTTCATACTTATAAGCATTATTTTAGTAAGCCTATTGTACATGTGCATTTACACTAACTATGACAGCTAAACTTGCCAGTGTAGAAAAGTGATAATTATTAGCAGCTCCCATTTTACACAGGAATGCCCAATCCCCCGACACTGTCACATGTACACACACACACAGCACAAACTGCCTCCCACTCCAGTTAGCAGTTCAGCATAGTCTCGTACCCAGACCCTCGAACCACTCTCACCAAAATAAGTTGGGGGAAAGCCTTTTTTTTTCACAGGCAGGTGGGGGGGGGGGGGGGGGGGGGGGGTTCTGGTCTAGGCATGAGACTAGGCACAGTATTAACTTCCAGCCTGCTAATAATTCGCTCCTTAAAATTTATTTTACATAGGTAATTACTTCCTAGGTCATCTGCAACTATTGCTTGGTTCTGGTGTTATGAATAGAGCATGTCATGAGATCATACTTCCTGTCTGCCCTGCAAATGCAGACCTGGGTACATGCAAAGCTAATCTCTACTGTGCTTTCCAGGAAGGAAATTCATCAGGATGATATATGGTAGCCATCCTCTGTCAGTGTCACTGAAGCCTAATCTTCCTCTCCTGCTGTAGCCTCGTCCTTGCAGGCGTGCTCTTGCTGGCCATGCACGAAATTTCATGAGTTAACCTTGGATTATAGATGACAATATTCGGTACGTGGACTATATGTGCGTACACGCAGACACAACTCTCAATTGGCGTGGGACTCATGCACACCCACCCAATTACTAGCACACGACACAATACGATAAAGTACAGACACGTACACAAACAGGCAAATGCAAAGGGCGTGTTAGTGCCAGCCGGACACATACAACTTCATGTACACCCAGATGGTTAAAGAATACGTGTGTGCATACTATCTGTAGCTATGCTACACTTGGAAAGGTTGATCAATTTCACTAGTACGTATAGGTATTATTTACCATACTTATAGCCTCGTTCCTAGGTGCTCAAACGTGGCCTGGGAACAAAGTTATTAATTTATTCTAAATGCTATGTATTGGTTGAGCATGAAACATGTCTGACTTTTTAGAGATTTCCAGTATTAGCAGGCTTCAACATTCTGCCATTAACATGTAGTTTTGGTTAGATAGTGTCGAAGGTTGAGTGATCCAGCTGACTCAGTTTGCAGACCAAGTCTCTGTCTCTCACACAGCAAGTGTATGTACATGTACGTAGTCATTGCCTTTGCAGGGAACATACATGTACCAAGCCCACAGCAAAGCTTTCAGGAGACACGCAGTGGTTTTCTTTTTTATCATGACATGATTGAAGGCTAGTACGTGTCCCCCTGGCTGCTGGATAAAGACTGAAATGGGTGGAGCTAATGCTACCAGATCTGTTGAAGGTTACCTAATTATACCCTTCAATCGACACCTGAACCGTGTAATTACCCCTCTTGGTAAAGAGTTAAATACACTCATGCATTGAATACTGAGGTTTACACTCACTATCGATTCTACAATTCCAGGTGCTACCACACACCTGTGCACCTGGCGCTACTACCATCTGGGACAGTTGAGCTGAATGGGCCTCAGATCAAAGACTAGTGGTGGCACTAGATCCAGAACTTCTAGGTTGTGACAGATAATATACTGTTTATCTATGGTTGTGATTTCTATTGACAAATTTATTATCAATTTGTGATACATTTCATTGTGGTGGTATGCAGCAGATACTCTACATGTAGAGTAACGGTAGCTATGTATACTGCTTTAGTCCTGAAGTACAACCTATTGAAGTTCACTAAATTTGCAGCAGAGTGACTCCATGCACTCATCTCTGTATGCCAAGTTTTGCACATGCAGATTTCCTACCCCAATTAGTAGAACATCAGCGGCAATAGTGTAGCTGTTGTCAGCAATGGGGTCATCTTTGTGGCCTCCTTCCTCTTGTGAAGTCAAGGGTATCGTGTTGCAATACCGTGAATTGCCACCCACTTCATCAGACATTCTGACGTAATGTTCCCTTGAACGCTGTCGTACTGCCGATGATGTGAATCCACTAGGGAGTTTGTCAGGCACAAACGCGGGAAACGCAGCGAGAACTGCTGCTTCCTGCCTCGAACATGAGTGGGTGGAGAAGTAGTATAATTTTCAGCTACTGTTACTGAAGATCCAGATCTGTATAAATGTAGGCGCGCATGCAGCCGCTGCAAGTTCATGAAGTTGATGTGTGACATGCGCAGAAGCTAACAATCAGAATAGGTACGTACATTATTTATGCGTCATGCATAGCGCATGTGCATGTGGGTAATATAAAGTGACTGGCCGGCGGCAGGCAGGAAAGGTTTTGCACCTGCAAATTTTCCTTTAGTTCAGCTGCTATACATGTACTATGCATGTATGTGAACGCGTGAGCTGAAGTTAAAACAGTACCACTAGCTGGCAGCGCTTACTTGGACTACATACAGCAAGTCTCAAGATGGTAAGCAAGTCAAGCCATATAAAGTATGTTTGGGGCAGGGGCTAACCACTGACTGACCTTTGCCTCTGCCACGGCCACACGCACGTGGAGACCCGCAGCAGATACTAGGCGGCTGTATTGAGGTAAATTGGGTTACCTTTAGTTTCTCGAGATTTGTTTGTGTGGCCAAAGTTTCTCAGTTAAGAGGCTAATATAGTATCTATGGGCTCACCAGCAGCCTTTCCTGCAGGGCCTGGCTAGGGTGTTATTAAATTACATAATTTGATGTACTATTGGCTGCTGCCTTGACGTGCACGTATGGTGAATGCGTTTCAGTTGAACCTCAGCCATTAGTATTATATTCATGGTGATGTAGTCCTTGCAAACTATTAAATTCAGGACTTGGGTGCACTGATCCCCAGGCGTGAACAACAACAGCTCTGGCCTGGCAGGAAGCATTTTTGTCCTTTCCCTAATTTTGGCCCTTAGTATCCTTGGCTGGGGTGCATGGATTGCTGTTGCAAGGGGTTGCTGAATATCATTGTTCTGTGACTGCCTGTTTCCTGTATCACATGTGACTTCACTGGTTCCTTTGCATTGCTCCCATGCACACCCACAGAGTTGTCAACATGATGCTCACTCAGAGAATCAGCTTGCTGGCCGGTGATCTGGCAAAGCAGTGCCACGTGTCGCCGGTTAAAGTTAGGGAGAAGACAGCTAGAGAGAGGATTGCCATGAATGACAAGCACAGAGGTTAGAGTGCAGACCTATTCTAGGCCGTAATTTCTTTATCACTGGCTCCATTTCAAGTTATTTGTACTCCAATGAAGATACAGACATAATAACGTAGCTGTGTGAATGTAGTACGTCTTTATAAGCAAACCCCCTGTTCTTTCCAGTCCCAGCCACCAGCCCACTCCAGAGGAGGCTATTGGACTACTATGAGCTGGGAGACGTGATTGGCACTGGAGGCTTTGGCTCCGTGTATGCTGGCACTTGTAGAGAAACTAGCGACCCTGTGAGTTGAAGGTTGTCAATGTGTGTGTGTGTGTGTGTGTGTGTGTACACGTTGCAAAGTGTTTGACAGATGAATAGAAGGGGAGGGTAGTGAATGTTTGCACTTTGTATGTGAGAATCTTCTTGTCGTAGAGTGCTACACACGGCTTACTTAACATCAGCAAACTTGTGCAAGAATAAGAGATGCAATAGACTTTAGTTCCATTTGAAATTGTGTGCTCCATAACTGGTTACCCTCTGTGTATGCTTATGTAAGTGTGCTACATTTGTAGACAGCATACTACAGCTCATTGCTAACGCAGTAACTGCCTGTGAGCCCCATGTACAAACGTTTTGAACCCACAGGGACATTGTGTGTTCCAATTTCAACCTATAGTGTAGATTGCTTCTTCCAAGTGCATTACTGAAACTTCAGTTCACCTGTAATTAAAGTTACATAATATGTACAATGGGGTGGTACACAGTCTTTGTGTACATGTATGTGTTGAAAGAGCCCTACTTGTTCATGTCATGTACCCTGTCTTGCCTCTTGTGCTCCAGGTGGCCATCAAGATTATCCCCAAGTCGAAAGTTTTTGGCTGGTCTAAGGTATGTTGCTGTGTCACTGTGAAGCAAGGGGATACTTTTGACTGGGTCTATAGACAAATGCCTTTTACCTTTAGTTTTGCTGCAATGGAGTCTGACTGATACCTTGGACACTAATGATAGTGCACTTACAGATGAAAGGGCACGTGAATGTAGTAGAGTTTAGCTGCCCTTACATGAAGTACACTTTGGCATGCTTTGCCTGCTTAGTTCAAAGAACTTTTCTCAGTGTACGCTGTACGCACCTCTATAATTGGAGGTCTCCTAACATTGTGTGTTAGCCATGGTATGTGGGCTCTCTGTTGGGACTTGCTTCTAGACCAGGGACATTTGATTTCACTTCACTAGTCTAAGAGTGATATCATTGTTCCCTTGGGAGTGCAAAGAGGTAGTGCTTGTGATTGTTGTGTTTCCATGACAATTTTAGTAAGCAACTGTGGAAAGTTGATGTTTGTGGTACATTTTGTGGTTATTTAATAAAGTTTGTGGCTAGCAGTACTGGTATAATGTAGTATTGTAGTAAGCATTATCTTGTAAACAGAGTTACATCATTTAGGCAACTAGTTAGGCTGATAATGAACTAAGTAACTGTAGTTGGGACTGTCCTCCATTCAAGCTAAATTCACTTCGGTTTCAGGGTACAGCAGATTACAGGTACATCAAAGCTCCCGTCACTGCAGTTCTGACTTTGTACACAATAGGGTTACTTATTGCAATAGGGTTATTTATAGCTCAGTGCATTGCAGTAGAGTTATTTATAGCCCAGCATCATGCAGTGAATAGTTTCCTATGCAATGAATAGTTTCCAGAATCCAGAATTCATTGTTTGTTTTCTAGGTTCCATGGTTTATTGCGTCATTGTTCTAATTGCTACAGCATGGTCATGTTGACTGTTTATAGCAGAAAAGTGGTGTTATTCCCAACAGCCTTGAGATCACTGCCCATGCCAAGAGCTTTTGCTAGCCATTTTGCCATTGCAGCAGTTTGCATAAACCTTTCAGCAGCCAAATCTGGTAACCAGATCTTCAGAAGAGGCACTTCAAAGCACTCACCCACACATTAGTGCAGAGTGGGCAGTGTGAGGTGTATGTTGCCAATCTTACTGAACTTTAATAATACCCTTTAAACTATTAACTTCCTGTTGTGCAGTCCCAGGTTCCTCCCACTCACAAATATATTTTGAGCCTGGGTGGACTCAAACCAATAGTCTGCATGATTCCCTCTGCACTAGCATTCTTGCTCTTGTAGTCTAGCCCAGGAGGGGTAGGACAAGGTCACGTGTGCATACCAGCAACGTCATACCAGATGCATCGCTAACACTCTTGAAGAGCATTGTTTGTGTTTGAAGTCAACTTGGTAGTGGCTCAAAGCTGAAGAATAAATAGTCTCTGGGAGTAGCCTGGATCGGCTTCTGATGGTAAGGCACAGCATGGGCATGCGTTCTGAGCCTGGCATGTCATGCTCACCGTTATATGTGCTGGAATGTGAGTCTTTATGTGACTCCTCTCCTGGACCCTTGGACTTGCTATTGGAGGCAAGTAACTTCGTGGATTGAACCCGCTGTTCTAGCGAGTTACAGCAGTTTCTTTGTAGCTAACTCCATGTTTTAGCCACATAACTCCGTACTTTTATTCGCACGCGACGATGGAATGGAATTATCCACATGTGCGCGTGAAGCTTGTCCTACCCCCCCTGAGTCTAGCCTTTGAGTTCATGTAGATTTTAAACATGAAAGCACAAAAACATGCCTGTTTCCATATAATTTTCCATTAAGTGCCTACATGTACTTCCCCCCCCCCTCATTACATCATAATGGTAAAGGGTCTAGTGCTTCAGGTCAAAAACAATGTCATAGTTTGTAATGAAAATAGTTAAGTACTACAATGTATTTTCATTTAGTGCCTCCTTTTACCCCCATAATGGTAAAGGGTCTATTACCAGAAACGTAAACCAGATTGATGGCGTGTGGCTTGAGGCACGTTACTTGCATGTATGCATGTGCACACTCTCTTACAAATTTAGTGGCTAGTGATAATTTTTAGGATATTCATTAAAGTACAGTATCAAAGTGTGCGGGTATCTTTTCACGTGTGCACCAGTCTGAGTGCATCGTCACTATAGGTTTGCTACAGCTCTGAGGTTTGTAATACTCTATGAATTGTGGTAGACAGATAGTCACATCCAGTTAAGCATGCTTCATGTTTATGCTCGCCTTACATATATTTCTGTTTTATTATCCTTGCATATCTCGCGATTTAGAGGGTTAAGTGATTGATAAACCAGACTTTAATATTGAAATGTCTAAAAAAAAAATCGACGGTATGTACCTGATAGTTTCCAAAGCGGCTTCTATTTGCAGCTCTCTTCAACACGGTAAATTTCACCATTTTTAATAACTCAAATAAGATAGAGGGCAGGCATACGCGGTCTCAGGAGTAAATGTAGAGAAGCGTCTACGTGATTAACACGGCAATCAGTCACACCCACAGCTTGAATGGGTACATGAGCGCAGTATAGTTATGGCTGTGAAGAGCTATATAGGCTACAGCATCATTACTGTATAATACACCTTATTCTGTATCCTGTAACCTACGACAAAGTGGTTCTGGCCCCTAAAGTGCTATGCACACACGTACTTTGTACATTCAACCATGCCTTGCTACAGTGAAACAAGTGTGTGAAGATAGAATTTCTCATAACATCTTGTAGTATGATTAAGGTGCCACCTTATGATTTCTTAGCTTTGATTTCGACTAATATGTATAAGTTTCACCATGCAGTGATATGCTACTGAAATGAGTGTTTCATACTGTACAAAGAATTCCTCAGTGTACAGTATTTTGTAGCTCTTCTGTGGTGCTAATGATATTTATGCATGGTGCTAAGATGCTAATGGCTTGTGACAGAGGATTGATTGACTCTAACGTGTGAGAGCATTGCTCTACATCTGTCCAATACATGTTACTGGCTTTGGGTACTTGCCTAGTGTCTCCAAATCTGGTGTGTAGACATGTGTCTGGGCCACACAGAAACTGCATCTCTACTATTGTTTATAATGTAGTAAACCCTGCATAGGCTGTGCTGACATGTACATGTGTACATGTATACATGTATATGTGTGTATAGCAAAAGAAAGATACATGTGTTGATATGCTGTATAGCCAGAAAATTTTGTGGAAGTTACATTTGGCAAAATGTTCTCTAACCAGCTATAAATGAATATTGGCAGTATTTACTCAGAATCTGTGTTGAGCATACAGTTACTACATGGACTCCGTTGTTGGGGGATTCAATACAGCAGTGAACGAAAGGGAATGGTAACATTGAAAATCCATATGCAGTAACTGTCACACAAAGGAACACTGTTGTTGGCCCATGTCTGAAAATATTATTGACTGCGTCTCACTATTCCTCCAAGACTGTTTGTGGAACTAGATGTTTTTTTTTTACAGCAGACTTGCCTCGAGAGGGGCTGGAAGTGCCTTGTATGAACAATTTCTCTCTTGAAAATACCTGTGTAAACTCCTTTGTGGTTCGTTCGACACATTCGATATGTGTAACTTATCAAACTATTGGCGGAAGTTATTTTACTGGATTTAAATTTGGTGCCACCATTGCCAATCACCAAACAAAATTCTCCACCAAATTCTCCAGCTATACAGCAGTGTCTCAGCAGTAATTCTGATTCCATACCTGTTGGTTCATATTCATTCGCAAGAGTTTCTCTTCACTTCCCCTCCTCCCCCTCCCCTCCCCTCCTCCCATAGATTGGTCAGGACATGGTCCCTCGTGAGGTGGCCCTCTTGCACTGCCTGGACCACAAGTTTGTCATCAAGATGCTAGACTACTTTGAGGACTCTGACCACTTCTACATTGTCATGGAGAGGCCCGAAAAGTACATCGACTTGTTTGACTACATCACGCAGAAGGGCGTGGTGAGTGAGCGCTCGTCTCGCTACCTGTTCCGGCAGATCTTGGAGGCGGTGCAGTACTGCCAGGCGATGGGCGTGGTCCACCGGGATGTGAAGGATGAGAACATCCTCATTGATCTCAAGACTAACCAGATCAAACTCATAGACTTTGGCTCTGGGACCTTCTTCAGGGAGGGCACCTACACAGAGTACGAAGGTGAGCCATTGTGGATAATACATTGTACCTGTGCATGCACATATCGTACCACCCGACTCTACTTAAATGTGTAGGTTTTTGGTGTCTTGAGAGTGTTTTGAGTGGCCTTAGCAAGCGGCAAGTATGTACAGCGGTCTGCTAGTCCTATTTCTCAATCCACACTGATTAGCGCTTAGTAATCAATAGCGCTTTGCTTTGTATAGGAATTTTAAAGCCCCTTGCATATGCTTTAGTGCTAGCTCATGTGTGCCGTCTTAGACTATGAGCCCTCAAGCCTGTTAGTCTGGGTTGGCTTTTACCAGTAGCTAGAGGCTCTTTGTGTGGACACAGTGTAATGTAATTAGGCATGAGCTCTATTCCCATTGGATAAGCAGCTAAAAGAGCTATTCTTCTTAATTGTGTTGAAAACAGCTACGTGTAATTACCATTACAGAAACAATACCCGACATACAATGGGCCAATAAAGTCTACTGCTGGTAGACACACTAGTTGTGTCTATGACTTGACCCAGTAGTTTACTAGTACTCCATATATTGTATTTTGGATTATTTTCATGTACGACTCAATCACTTTTGTACCATATTCATGAATTGGGTACCTGAAGTGCAACCTTGAACTACTTTTGCTTCATGTGTGTTCATTCTCAATGTACCACATAACATTGCGGGAGGACAATTAAGTAACTGGTCGAGGAAGGATAATGCACGAGCCGAAGGCGAGTCCATTATCTACCTGAGACCGTTACTTAATTGTCCAAGCGCGCTAATTAGTCCCGTAATGCACTGCCAAGTGGTATATAAAGTATTTAGTGCTCTCACTGACCTGAGACAGCCACAGTTCTGTTGGGCGTTATTTAGAAGTGTGTATTCTCCAGATAATGCACACTCAAGTGTGCATAAGTTTTTAATGTACGGTCATGTGATCGATTTTGAGACTTCTGATTCATCAAAGTTTACGTGAGTAGCAATAACTTGATTATCTTGATTATTAACTTGATTGATTACCCCATTCGTCTCCCCCGGCCCACATAGGCACACGAGTGTACTGTCCCCCTGAGTGGGTGCTGAAGCAGCGCTACCAGGCCAAGCCAGCCACTGTCTGGTCTCTGGGCATACTGCTCTATGACATGCTACTGGGAGACATTCCTTACGAGCAAGAGGACGAGATCACCTCCGGCCAGCTCCACTTCCATGTGCAGCTCTCACAAGGTGAGTGCACTTCTGCGCTCATGAAATTTAAGGTGGCATTTTAGTTGGTGGGCCTGGGAACTAGGTGAATTGCAGAGCATTGTGCATGCATGAGGCGAGCGTGTAGCATCCCAAGACGCACATACCTAATTTAAGGTGCTGTCTCGGAAGTATGGTGTGGGGCAAGGGTCATTCTCAAAGCCTTCAAAGCCTCTCTTCTCTCACTTTGTCTCGAACATAAAAACATACTCAAGGGTGCAGAAAAAGAGAATAATTCAGCACAACTACGATACAGACAGACAGATGCAATTCAACTCGTTAGTGTGGAACCCGCTCACACTCGCCCAACTATGGTCACAGCTTGTAGTGATAATTTGGGAAGGTAGTGGTAGGTCACAGACCTTAGGCTGTCTAATCCTATGAATGAATGTAGCTGCATGGCCAACCCATGACTTTGTATAGATTGAGAATCGACTGTTCTTCTCTCTCCCATCCTGCAGAGGCTAAGTCCCTTATTCGGCGGATGCTTTCCTTGAGACCGCAGGACCGACCGACGCTGGAGCAGATCCTGAATGACCCTTGGATGAAAGCTGGAGCCCAATCGAGCAAACCAACAGCCGCACCATCCCCTCGGCAGCCAAAAGCAAACCCCTCGGTGACTCCATACCCGACGAGAGAAGCCCTTGCTTCTAACTTTACTCCCCCTGTATCAAGATGCTTTCGTTACTGTGACTCCCCTAGGCCCCCTTCCTCTCCCTGCCCTCCCAGCGTGACCCCAAAAGGCTCCCCAGGCCTCTGCAGGGGTAGGGTGGAAGCCACCTCCAGTGGCAGCAGCAGCACTCCGAAACTAAAGAAAATGTCACTCGATCTCCCGCGTACCCCGCTATTGAATAGCAGAAAGGGTCGACTTCAGATCCGAAAGAACTAGAAGCAAAGACTGATCAAATTTCACCCTCTGAAGCAAGTATCACTTAATGGTCCCTGTTCAAGATTTTTTTACATTTCACAATCTCACTGAAAGCAAATTATCCCTCTGTGCTGCTTTTGAAAGTAGCTTAATAATTATTCGTTGCTGAAATCCCCAGTCTGTTCAATTTATATTAATGTCATTACGAACGACATCTTGTAAATATCACCTACACTTGTAATTCACAGGTTATCTTTATTCATGGTTTCACTGGTTTAGAATTGAATAATTATCTGCAATGAAAAATGAGCAATGTGGGATACACTTAACTGGCAGTGGTTAATTTGGGGTGTAGACTAGGAGTATGCATGCAGTGGTGACTGAACATCAATGGGTTGCCACCCTAAACAACATTAACTATTTATTCATGTGGGCTAAACTGTATTATATAGTGTTGCTATTATAAGCCACAGGTCACTCACTTTGGCACTAGCGTGGATGACATGTACATGATCATTGGTACTATAAACCTATGGTGTGGAATAACAGTGGTACCGGTATATGGAACACGGTACGTCTCTTGAGACAAGTCCTTGTGGCATCCAAGAAAAAAACTAGAAACATAAAGTGTAGCAAAGATATAGTACTGTGTACCTGTTACACTTCATTGACAGGTATTAACCTGTTGCACTTAATTGGTAGCGTTAATTTGGGGTGAAGGTCAATAGGAGCATGCGGTGGTGACTGAACATCAATAGGTTGCTACCCTACACAAACTTTAGCCTCATAAATACAATGTGGCATTACTATCAAAAAAATAATATACATATAATTATATAGGAGCAAGTAGATGAACTGAAAATTTAGGGTCCATGCTTGCGTCCATTACTCAAACATACACTGTCTGTGCAACTTTTCCCAAATCGACTGTGTTTGTGGGTAGACCGTTGTTGCTGCAGTGCAACGTCCTCAGCTTTCTCTGGCAGCTGTATATCTTCCACGCACTGTACAGCACTATAAAGTGGTTAGACTGGAACTTGTTCGCTCTCAGATCTACAGATAGTCTTGGCAGCTGTGGGAGAGCAAACAGAGCTCCAAAGAAGAGTTGGACGACAGTGTGTGCTTGAGAGCCAATGCTGTTGTTGGGCAAAGCTAAGAACTCAAAACTTGGAGAAATGTGCTGGTTCATTAGGGCGTATGTCAAGTCTTGAAGAAGACCAGATGGGCCAAGTCTGCAATCACAAATGCTCAAGACCTTCAAGCTTTCCTTCAGCAATAGATACCGAAAGTCTTCTCCACTGGAAGCAGTCCTAGGCAGTTCCAGAGAAGTGAAATAGAGATTTTCCACTATGAGATGGGAATGTCGGGCAAGAATGGCAAGTATACTTGTACCAGCTAGGTCCACATCAACTGCATGAATGTCCAACACATGTAGCTTATACTGGTGTTGTGAGTGGAAAAGCCAGTGTAGGACTGGAGCGCCAAGCCTCGTGTGATAGATCTTGAAGTGTTTGAAGGCAAGGGAGGCATTGGGCATGACAAAATTGCTGGAGTTGAATGCCACGCCACATGAAGGTCGATCCGTGTCTTCAATCTTGATACGATTGAAAAAAAAGGTTTGCTTTCTCATCGTAGGATCAGCAGAAAAGAAAGCTGATGTCAGCAGGTGCAAAATGGAGAAAGGGATTGACATGTTGCTCAGGTACAATACTGAGAAACTGCGTCTTGCAAGGTGCTTAGCTAGAGCACCAATCATCATTCGGAGGTTTGAAGAGTGCAGTTTTAAGTCCAGTCCACTCAACACTATCTCCTCGAGGCTAGTTTGAGTATGGATTATGGATGCTGTTTTCTCAAGGACTGAAGCAGGACAGTGGCAACTCTCGCAGACAACCAGTGACAGTCCTTTTAGTTGAGTGTAGGGTCGCTGGTTCGATGTTGTAGGCAGTACCTCATCGTGTGAAAAGAGCGGTGCTATGCACCTGGTGTGAGCCTCAAGGCTCCTGGCAGTTGGAGCCTGAAGGAATACATAGCGAAGTGTTGGACTATCCATTGCAAGCATCTCTCTGGCTACAAAAAATATAGCTGCCAAAGAATCCTTCAATTCTTCAGAGTTGCTGTCATCCTTTGCGCCAAACCAGAGCAAATGGGATTTCTTTATGAATTCCCTAACCTTGGCCAGCACTGTTGGGTACTGCCGCTCATTCCAGATTGCAGATCTGATAAACTGTCCCGAAAACACGTTCACCTGGCTGGGATAGTAGTCGCATCTGTTTATGAGCAGGTAGATAAGATCAGCATCACTGACACCACGAGAGTAGTATGTGATATAGCGCTGTGAAGGTAGAATTGTATCATCTGCAGTGATGTGAAGACCGGGTCGGAAGTGGAGGGCCCAATGTGGATTATCTCGAAGGAATTTTCGCCAGTGGTTGATTCTGAGGCAGCCCTTCACAGAAAACATCAAATCTAGTGCCAGGTGGTAGTGACTTCGGTGGCCCTCAGAGGAGACCACTATACTATTTAAAATGACCAGGGCCAGTACCTCCATATAGAACTGCTTGGTAGAATGTGCAAGCTTAGCAAGTGGTGATAATTTCAGTGTCTTCAGTTCCTTCGGTAACCGTTGCTCAGTAATAGTGCTCCATAACGATTCCATGTCAATCCCTTTTACGAACTTGGTTCTCTCCAGCTGACAAATGTCAGCGACAGGCAAGTTGAGGAGTAGGGTCTGCCGAAGTCTGGTGGGAAGCAGCCGGAGGTAGGAGGCGGGGTAGTCCTCCAAATGAGCCATGAGGTACAGCAGCAGTTGGGTCTGAAGTCGCGGAACAGATCCGCAATTGTACACAGCAGCCATCTGTGTATAAATGACATAGCTACAATCAGTACACACATGCATAAATTAATGAATTGTGTAGCCTATGCCTTGTGGTATGTACACAAACAGTATCGTAGAAGTGGTGTTACACTGTATACAATACTTTCCCTGATGCAAAAACTATAATAATGCGTCCCACATTGGAGATCATAGCGGAGCCGATGATCGGCGCTGCAGAGGGCTGGCTCGCTGAGTCTAGATACTTACTTGACTTACTTTTTGAGTGTAGTGTTATGACAGCACTATTGCAGTGACCTTTTCTCACTCCTTTCTCTGTTATGCCGTCGCGTCTGCGTATTACCCGCGGCACTCGCACTAGCCACGCCCTCTACGCCCTGCAGCATGCGGCGAGTAAGTACTAAAGAGCGCTCTTCTGTAACAAATGACAAGATCTATGTTACTTATGTGCTACTGGAGCTGAAGTCCTACGTACTGGACTACTAGCCTCGTTCCCAGGCTCTCTGCCCAGCTTTTTTGGCTACTGGACTACCTAACTACAGATACCTTCAGGTTCCAGCACGCGAATACGCTTGTCTCTCCACCACAAAGTAGCTTTTTTCTATGAAACTTTATTCATAAAGAAAAGGACACAGAAAAATAGCATTGCTAATAATAATTTGTGCCTTATAAAAATAGAAAGTAAAGTAAACTTACAGCAGGGTACGATGCAGTGAATCCCAAAACACGGGGAATGAAGGTGAGCAAACAACATCAACAGGTGAGTTATTCCATAGGGAAATAGAGTTGGGGACAAAAGAATGAGTTAGTTCTTGCAAATGGTTGAGGGGGGGGGGGAATAAATCTCTACTCACATGTAACCTAGTTTCTCTAAGAAAAAATACGAAAATAACATAAAGAATGAATAATTTTGAATACAGAACATAGTTTAGGAAAATTCTGTGATTAGAAAGTGAAGGCAGGTTAAACATGCATCTGTAGTAGCTAAATCATTGTATCCAGCAGTCCAGGACTTTGCACACATTCTACAGGTGTATTTTTGTGTGTTCTCGATTAGCTGAATATCCCTTCGCAAGTGAGGATCCCAAACAGGCCGGAGCTGTGTACCGGTATTCCAGGTGAGGACGTACTAATGAAGTGTATAGTTGGAGTAAAGTGGTTTCATCTGTTAGTCTGTAGTATCTCGGTACAGCAGTCCAATAAGTTTCCTGGTCTTACCACAAATAGTATTAATATGCTTTGACCAAGATAAGTCCACCCAATTAAGGTATTTAAAGGTGGAAACAACTTCAAGAGGGGACCCACAAAGATTTATTGGAGAGACAGGGACTAGCGGGGTCCTTTTGCGGGAGATCTCTTTGAGTGGTTAAACATCATGAGGTTGGAGGTGGCCCATGCTTCAATAGAATTAACGGCTGACTGGCGTTAAAACCATACTATGAAATCAGTGTTAACTCTTTAAACGCCATGGGCACATTTATGTGCCCATATAAAATAGAAAAAACATGTACTTTATATTAATGCCTAATATAAAAAGTCTAATATAAATTCATATTAATATTAGCCTTATGGATGTATTAAAACTCAGCTGGGAAAGAATTAATAAAATAAAAACCAGCAGAGTACTATGTAATAGCTAGTTAAGGTCGGTTTGGGTCAGGGGAATAGTCCGAGGCGAAGCTTTAACTGATTTAATGTACATTGGTATAGCAATGATCCCTGTATGTGGCCTCCTTTGAGTGCTACTGTAAGCGTGGGAAAAAGTGGTTGCCATGGTAATGTACATTAAAGATAAGAATTGAAAAAAAACATGTATTGATGTAATAAAAAAAGACAAATCTCCCAGATAGGGACAACCTCTACAAGGGACAAAAGCCATTTCCCTAAAGTGTCCTCTTCTCGGAGGTTTCACTGTATGCTAATATGGCTGACACGACATAACACTGGACAAGTGTTCTAGCGCTGTAAACCTGTACACACTGTGGAGTGGAGTCAGAACTTGAATATGGTATATATCCTGGCCCTTTGCAATTGGGTGAAACTTTTGTTTTCTTAATCCACGGTTGAGCAAACAGGTTCACTAGCAACGTTAAGTTTACAGAAGCATATCTTGACTCATGTCTTAAACTATACCTTCTTCAACCTTACCTTTTCACCTAAGCGCATTAATATTTTCCGTTATAGTCTCAGGCTAACCCATGCTTTCACTAGTTCTTGTTCCTCTTAATACTCCTTCCCTCTACTGCCATAATCTACTCATTTTGGGCAGTAAGATCTAAAGTGAAAACATGGTTCATGATCACACTCATAGTTATTCATCCCCTTTTATCTGCTACAGGCGTCCACTCAGAGCTGGACAGCATGCATCCAGCAGCTCATCATGTCCAGGAGGGACCTGTGCTGAGCAGGATGATGCATGTGGCTTATACATGGCAGAGATCATAAGACTCAGGCATACAGATTTGCAGAAAAAATTATCAAAGCTATATACAATTACAAACTTATAGCAACACTACAAAAATCACTGGAATATTTAAATCGTCTTCCATGGGTTTTTCTTGGCACCAGTGGCTATCTTCTTGAAATATGTCCAGCTAGTTTCATTTGGCAGGTCATTATCAAGAGCAGGGGGCTCTTTATACTCAGGGTAAACCCTTTCAATTGCATCTTTTAAGAGGGGAGAAAGATCATCAAAAGATTCCAATTTCTTTCCGAAGCCATTCCAAAGAAGAATGCCAGCACGATCACCCATTTTCATCCATGGCATCCATTGGCAAGAACGAAACCACGCCAAATCAATCTCCGCTGTGCAAGGTTTGCTTCCATCTAGTAAGTCTTCCCTTCGGGCGAAAAAGCTAAACATTTCATTTGCGTGATATTGACCACCAATGTTGGCTTGAAAATCGCCTCCAAGTGGGTTGCGATAGAAAAGTGGAACTTCAAAACTCAGGAACATGTGCCCATCCTTGATGATCCCAGGAAACTTATATGGACCCTTGGGACCATTGGCATGCATGGGGGGAAAGTTGACTGGATCGTTAGCAATGTGGATTACCTCACACTCTTCGTTTGTCCAAGGATTCTGCCATTTATGCAAGATTTCACCTGTTTCGGGATGCAAAAAAAGCAGGATCTCTTTGGTGACAGCCCTGAAGCCGTACCCCATCTTCGAGTCACCTTCCAGCGTTTTCGAGGCGCGAATACTCATCCCCTCAAAAGTACAGATGATGCGATCGCGCTCCCCAGGGACTCGGCTATACAGCTTGCCAACCCACCAGTAGATCGCAGGGCATCCATCCCGTAAGTCAGCTATCACCTTGCGCATTATCTTCACAGCATCAGTAGGATCATCAGGGGAAAGAGTCGCCATTTCACCACGAGGCTTAGCGCACAATTAGGGCTGGTTCTCCATGTAACATTCACTTAGAATACATCATAATGACATCATACTAAAGACGTCAATACAATGACATACTAAGAACTAGCAGTAGTAGTGGCATAAATGCTGGTAACAGTGGTAAGAGTGGTAGTGATGGTAATACTGGTAACAGTGGTAAGAGTGGTAGTGATGGTAATACTGGTAACAGTGGTAAGAGCAGTAGTGATGGTAATACAGGTAACATTGGTAAGAGTGGTAGTGATGGTAATACAGGTAACAGTGGTAAGAGCAGTAGTGATGGTAATGCTGGTAACAGTGGTAAGAGCGGTAGTGATGGTAATACAGGTAACAGTGGTAAGAGCAGTAGTGATGGTAATACAGGTAACAGTGGTAAGAGTGGTAGTGATGGTAATACTGGTAACAGTGGTAAGAGTGGTAGTGATGGTAATACAGGTAACAGTGGTAAGAGCAGTAGTGATGGTAATACAGGTAACAGTGGTAAGAGTGGTAGTGATGGTAATACAGGTAACAGTGGTAAGAGTGGTAGTGATGGTAATGCTGGTAACAGTGGTAAGAGCGGTAGTGATGGTAATGCTGGTAACAGTGGTAAGAGTGGTAGTGATGGTAATACAGGTAACAGTAGTAAGAGCGGTAGTGATGGTAATGCTGGTAACAGTGGTAAGAGTGGTAGTGATGGTAATACAGGTAACAGTGGTAAGAGTGGTAGTGATGGTAATACTGGTAACAGTGGTAAGAGCGGTGGTGATGGTAATACAGGTAACAGTGGTAAGAGTGGTAGTGATGGTAATACAGGCAACTGTGGTAAGAGCAGTAGTGATGGTAATACTGGTAACAGTGGTAAGAGCGGTAGTGATGGTAATACAGGTAACAGTGGTAAGAGTGGTAGTGATGGTAATACAGGTAACAGTGGTAAGAGTGGTAGCGATGGTAATACAGGTAACAGTGGTAATGATGGTAATACAGGTAACAGTGGTAAGAGCGGTAATGACGGTAATACAGGTAACAGTGGTAAGAGTGGTAGTGATGATAATACAAGTAACTGTGGTAATGATGGCAATACAGGTAACAGTGGTAAGAGTGTTAGTGATGGTATTACAGGTAACAGTGGTATGAGTGGTAGTGATAGTAATACAGGTAACAGTGGTAAGAGTGGTAGTGATGGTAATACAGGTAACAGTAGTAAGAGCGGTAGTGATGGTAATACTGGTAACAGTGGTAAGAGCGGTAGTGATGGTAATACATAGTAATACAGGTAACAGTGGTAAGAGTGGTAGTGATGGTAATACAGGTAACAGTAGTAAAAGTGATAGTGATGGTAATACTGGTAAAAGTGGTAAGAGTGGTAGTGATGGTAATACTGGGAACAGTAGTAAGAGCAGTAGTGATGGTAATGCTGGTAAGAGTGGTAGTGATGGTAATACAGGTAACAGTGGTAAGAGTGGTAGTGATAGTAATACTGGTAACAGTGGTAAGAGCGGTAGTGATGGTAATACTGGTAACAGTGGTAAGAGTGGCAGTGATGGTAATACAGGTAACAGTAAGCAGTGGTGAGAGTGGTTGTGATGGTAATACAAGTAACGGCGGTAAGAGCAGTAGTAATGGTATAGGTAACAGTAAGCAGTGGTGAGAGTGGTAGTGATGGTAATACAGGTAACAGTGGTAGTGATGGTAATACTGGTAACAGTGGTAGGTGTGGTAGTGATGGTTATGCAAGTTAACAGTAATAAGAGAGATATGTATAGTAGTACTGCATGTCTATTGCCCAAATCACACTAAAAACTTTTGCTCCAGATTTTAAGCTGGGCAAAAAGTAGTAAATAATGCGCTGTTCAGTTCGAAATTTGTTCACTACATAACTGAACAGGTCTTTGCATAGCAGTTTGTTTCACCTATAAAAACAGAAAAAAGGATATTGAAACTTGTATTTTGCTCGTCATTTGAAAATACCAACCAAAGAGGCAACACATGATACAGTTACTTGTATTATTCACAACATTCAATACAACATAATATTATGATATACATATGCAATATTAATTTTAAGAACCCAATACAACATGTCCATGTTGCTGCCATACTGAGTTAGTAAATTGAGCTGCCTTTACATATCTTTTTCGAAAAAGAAGGTGCATGTCCAAATGATCGAGTTTGATAACGTCTTTTTTTGGGAACCAGGGATGGCACCAAGACGGGATCATTGGCAGGCTCATCTGCTATGGTGACGGGATCACTGGCAGGCTCATCTGCTATGGTGACGGGATCACTGGCAGGCTCATCTGCTATGGTGACGGGATCACTGGCAGGCTCATCTGCTATGGTGACGGGATCACTGGCAGGCTCATCTGCTATGGTGACGGGATCACTGGCAGGCTCATCTGCTATGGTGACGGGATCACCTGATGTCGAGGCAGAATCAATGGGCTCAGGACTGTTTTCTGTGACAACGGGATCACCTGACGTAGAGGCGGGATCACTGGCAGGTTCATCTGCTATGGTGACTGGATCACCTGATGTCGAGGCAGAATCAATGGGCTCAGGACTGTTTTCAGTGGCAAAGGGATCACCTGACGTAGAGGCGGCATCACTGGCAGGCTCATCTGCTATGGTGACTGGATCACCTGATGTCGAGGCAGAATCAATGGGCTCAGGACTGTTTTCAGTGGCAACGGGATCACCTGACGTAGAGGCGGCATCACTGGCAGGCTCATCTGCTATGGTGACTGGATCACCTGATGTCGAGGCAGAATCAATGGGCTCAGGACTGTTTTGAGTGGCAACAGGATCACCTGACGTAGAGGCGGGATCACTGACAGGCTTTATTCTAATTATAATATATAAACGGTGCTTTTTTGTTATGCAGCTGTGAATAAACAGCTACCAGAAAATGCTTTAAAAATGCTATGACATACCTGATTCGAGCCTTGTTTGTATATCTTGGCTAAACGCAGCAGCGATAACAACTGTACACTTCTCAGCCTTCCCCAATTTTCCGGACACCTGTGCAATAATGCGCCTGGAAGACCAGAAGCTGAAGCATGCTTCCTGTAGTAATGATTGCTTCCAAGTCTCCCATACAGTATTCTATAGCAGACGTGATCGAGTCTTTACTGCGAGTTTGGTAGGCTGTATATCTGGAGAAGTGGCTGGGTAGGAACGGTGACCATGACGACCACCATGATGAAAGATCATGATGACGACAAAAAAGGCAACGGAACCATAGAATATAAGTGAAGTATAGCCTTGCTTCACTTGGCATTACCTCACTACCTACTACCACTTCACCCCTCTTACCATTCTTAGCAGTACTACAACTATTATTTCTTTTACCACGATTATCAGCATTGTCACTATTACTATAGCGTTACCACATGTATGCTGAGGCCAGAATCCACTGACACATATGCAATATTTAAGAGCCCAATACAACATGTACACGTTTATGCTACTTACTAAGTTAGCAAATTGAGCTTCATTTACTTGTCTTTTTTCAAAAAAAGGTGCTTGACATGATCGAGTTGCATGACGCCTTTTTGTGGTTGACCATCCACACTGCCAGATAACAGTCAAGCTAGTATCGTCAATGAGGCCAAGTAGCTTTCAGTCAGTCAGTCAACATAACGTCACCTTATGCTGAGGCGGAATCACTGGAGTCAGGATTGTTTGCAGTGATGATAGGATCGTCTGACACTGAGGCGCTTACCAGTACCAGTATTATCATCACTACCACTCTTACCATTGTTACCTGTATTACCAACACTACTGCTCTTACCACTGTTACCTGTATTACCATCACTACCACTCTTACCATTGTTACCTGTATTACTATCACTACTGCTCTTACCACTGTTACCAGTATTACCATCACTACCACTCTTACCACTGTTACCAGTATTACCATCACTACCACTCTTACCATTGTTACCTGTATTACCATCACTACCACTCTTACCACTGTTACCTGTATTACCATCACTACTGCTCTTACCACTGTTACCAGTATTACCATCACTACCACTGTTACCACTGTTACCTGTATTACCATCATTACCACTCTTACCACTGTTACCAGCATTACCATCACTACCACTCTTACCACTGTTACCTGTATTACCATCACTACCACTTTTACTACTGTTACCTGTATTACCATCACTACCACTCTTACCACTGTTACCTATATTACCACACTACCACTCTTACCACTGTTACCAGTATTACCATCACTACCACTCTTACCACTGTTACCAGCATTACCATCACTACCACTCTTACCACTGTTACCTGTGTTACCATCACTACCACTTTTACCACTGTTACCTGTATTACCATCACTACCACTCTTACCACTGTTATCAGTATTACCATCACTACTGCTCTTACCACTGTTACCTGTATTACCATCACTACCACTCTTACCACTGTTACCTGTATTACCATCACTACCACTCTTACCACTGTTACCAGTATTACCAAGTACTACCACTGTTACCTGTATTACCATCACTACTGCTCTTACCACTGTTACCTGTATACCATCACTACTGCTCTTACCACTGTTACCAGTATTACCATCACTACTGCTCTTACCACTGTTACCAGTATTACCATCACTACCACTCTTACCACTGTTACCTGTATTACCATCACTACCACTCTTACCAATGTTACCTGTATTACCATCACTACTGCTCTTACCACTGTTACCAGTATTACCATCACTACCACTCTTACCACTGTTACCTGTACGTATTACCATCAATACCACTGTTACCACTGTTACCTGTATTACCATCACTACCACTCTTACCACTGTTACCAGTATTACCATTACTACCGCTCTTACCACTGTTACCTGTATTACCACTGTTACCATGCACTGTTACCTCTATTACCATCACTACCACTTTTACTGCTGTTACCTGTATTACCATCACTAGTACTGTTACTTGTTTTACAATTGCACCCAATGTTACTCTTACTGTACTAGTTTTTAGTATGATGTCATTGTATTGACAACTTTAGTATGATGTCATTATGATGTATTGCCAGTGAATGTTACATGGAGAACCACCCACAATTAGGTATCCGGAACGTGGCATGCATGTGCATATAGTCTTGTGCGGCTGGGCACGAGACTAGCGAGACTAGTGCTAGCGCCAGGGCCCGGCGCCAAAAATGGGGCAAGCAAAAATATGTGGTTATATAAGGGGAAAGTCTGCTTGGCAGTGTACCTGTTTTTGCTCTCTGACACTGCTCTCATGGCTCTCACTAACACTTGGCAAAAAAAAACTGTTGCTGTTTGATGGCTGGTGAACTTGTATGTAACGTGCCTTCCCTTTTCCCACCTAGACAAAGACAGATTAATCTATAGAAACATACCATACACATAGAGTCACGAATAAATAGGGTCCACAGTTCACTTCGTTACACAATAGCTGCATGTGGCTTCAAATAATACAAACAGTGCATTAGCTATATATTATAGAGGAAAAAGTACCACTGCTATAAGTCAGTAACGTAACTACTAATAGTGTTTATAGTCTTGTAACTGTTGACAGTCAATGAGTGCTCCGCACCCGTGTGCGTAAGCGTGAGTGAACAATTTTTAAACAGCCAGCAATGCAATTCAACATTCAACTATTTATACAATTAATATACAATATGGTATAGATGAGTCACTGTGAAGACAGGCAACAGGGAGGCCTGCCGTTTCAAACGGTATAGTAAGCCAGCCATAGTCACATATCAACATGGGCAGCCTATATATAAAACCTCCAGTGACTTAGGGCGCCTGCTAGTAAGAAGCAAGAGCATACCAAACTAGGCCAGGCCCTTGGCTGGGATGCCATTTTAATCATAGAACCAAACAGACTTTCAGCATCCGTGGGTTACAGGCACAAGGGAGATTATAATTTACAGTTCCAGACGGAGGGCATGCATGCAGTAGCTTGCCATTGTCAATTTGTCATACTGATAGGCATGAGTAACCTCGCAAACGTTCACTTCTGTAGGAGTCAATGACTCCCGGTCACTAACTTGGCCATGCATGGCCTAGGAATCAGTGAGTCCCATTTACTCCTATGATTGAGTAACTCCCCAGTCATTCACTCTTAGAAAAATCATTTAAAAATGAAAGAGCATGTAGGGATGGAATCGCAAAAAAGTATAGTTTAGAGTGAATGACTTCACCCAGGATATCGATAGTACAGTGACTGTCACTCGATTTTCTACTTCCATGATTAAACACACAAATTCCATGTGGAAGACAGCAAGCGACTACAAAAGTTATGCACATTTGATAAGCCAGAACTTAGTGTTCCGGCAACATGCATGCACTGTATGATATACTCAGATTATAGCAAATCACCACATCAGTTGATTCTTATTTGCAGCCATACAAGGTGTGATGTGCTGCTGCGTACTGTTCAAAGCTATGAATGCGGCCTGGGTTTTCTTCTAGCACTTCTACCATTTGTCCATAGGAGCTTCCACATCGGCTCTTCAGTGCCCGTAGGGCCTTGGCAACATTCCCTTCATAGCTGTAGTCAGTTAAAGAGGTTCCATAGCTTCCAAAGCATCTTGCTTCCCAAAACTCTGCCCAGCCCTCATTGAAAGCAAATCCTTCATTTGTTTGTTTACCACAATAGTGGGTTTGTGGGTAGGCAAACCGGATGACATCAAATAGGAAATGAGCAAAAGTACCATCCTGTATAATAAAATGAATACTATGTTATTGCAAAATATTCAATGCTGTAAAAGCCTTAAACTCACCAGTGAGTGTCTGACAGTGTGTGCAAGCTCATGTTTGGCTGATGCAAAGTCATAGTTGTAACCTGAAGGAATTCGTATTGTTTCAGTTGTTGCATAAGGTGTTCCACCATGGACAGGTGCTTGAGTAATAACTTTGAGACGACTATAGGGTAGAAACTTTCCACTTAGTGTAACATAATTTTTCATCGCTCGATACGTCATAACGTAAGCTCGGCAGTGATCACTGCTGAAGTAAATATCACCAAAGTCGATGAAATTAGAATAGCTCTTTGTAGGTGTTTGGTCACGTCGAATTATTCCCACAAATTCAAATTTTATAGCCATTTTCCCGTAGTTTCCTGAGTAGTCATACTCCACTTCAATAAATGGATCAGGTTTGAAATCAAATATATCGCTAATCTGGGGTAGATACTCCCTAGGCCAGGATAACTGATCACATGCTGACTCAGTCGCCGTAGACACTGTGAAACGTCCTGAGCTGTCTGATCGTGTGGAGCCAAGGGTGTCGTGGTGTACAAAATCTTCATCCTTTAGCCTCACTCTCACATACTCCACTGGATATGAGATTCCATTGATTCGGCAAAACACTCTTCCAATGGCTGTGGCGGGGCACTTACGTGCATCCACAGACAAGAAACAAAATAACCCAAACAAGCTCAAGACAAGACGTGGCTTCATTTTTATACAAATATTTGTGTAACTGACCAAATTCGAGCTGTTTCTGCAGTTTAATTTCACAAGTAGCTATATAGCTAGCTCCTGTTGACTTCCACAAGTGGATTGTAGAAACAAGAGCCCTGGAAAATATAGTAGCCTTAGCTTCAGCCCTGGAGTATGCCCTCTGCCACTGGCAAACCTATAACTATTATTGACACTGCACTTTAATTCAACTCATATAGCATATCTTCACCACATCTTCTATATATGCCGACAGCTGTTATTCTTCTGCAGTGTCCAATCACTTTGTTACATCCCATATATGGAAAGCGACTATGGTACATGCAATGTTGACTACAACAGTTAAGTAAACACTTTCAGGATTTTTACTACCAGACATCACAAGTGGGCAACTGTATACTAACGATTAATAATATCATGATTTCAACTTTGTGCTTTTAAGAGAGCAAGGTGTAGCACTTATTTTGACTGATGTCCTCTTCTGACTCATTAGTAAATATTCACTATAGAGCTCATGTAACTGGCACCCAGTAGTTCACTAACATACAGCTATAGCCTAGAAGACAGCAGACTGAGTGTTGCTTGGATGGATATCAGAATGTGGGACAATCTCTTACTGCTAGTTACATGTATATAGAACTGAAGAGAAAATGTAGCTACTCTAAAATTATAGTTCAGTTACTCAAACCTATAACAAGAAGCGCTAACTACAATTGACACTGCACTTTTATTCAACTCATCAATGATAGCATATCTTCACCACATCTTCTATATATGCCGACAGCTGTTATTCTTCTGCAGTGTCCAATCACTTTGTTACATCCCATATATGGAAAGCGACTACGGTACATGCAATGTTGACTACAACAGTTAAGTAAACACTTTCAGGATTTTTACTACCAGACATCACAATTGGGCAACTGTATACTAACGATTAATATCATGATTTCAACTTTGTGCTTTTAAGGGACCTCAGAGAGCAAGGTGTAGCACTTATTTTGACTGATGTCCTCTTCTGACTGATTAGTAAATATTCACTATAGAGCTCATGTAACTGGCACCCAGTAGTTCACTAACATACAGCTATAGCCTAGAAGACAGCAGACTGAGTGTTGCTTGGATGGATATCAGAATGTGGGACAATCTCTTACTGCTAGTTACATGTATATATAGAACTGAAGAGAAAATGTAGCTACTCTAAAATTATAGTTCAGTTATCATTATCCAACCACTATGTACTTTGGGTTTGCTTTTGTATAATACAGATGTGTCAGGGCAAATAATATAAGACACTGGCTTTCCACTTAAACTGTATTCCATTGCATTACATGTAGCTGTATAATTAAAATGTGGAATGAAAAACTATACCACAGATTACGTGAAATCCTATCATGCATGCCTGTGCGTAAGGAGCGATGCTGTCAATGTGGATATTGAGCTTGGCCATGGTACAAAGTGCATGTCTATGTAATATTGTAACTACGTATATATCTATATGTATACTTCATTCCAGCATATAGATCTAGAGTACTCTACTATCTAGGGTTACAGTAAAACTTTGTAGCTATAATACCTTTCACTCCAAATCAAACATCATAGCTATAAACTGTTTTTGAAAACAGTTCTTACTCATGAGAAGACAAGGGATGCGGAGCTACATGATCAGGGCACACAGTTTTCCTAGTAATATAATAAAGGGAAGAGTAACTGTTTTTCTAAAAAATGGTACTTGTACAATGTCATGCAATTAGATCTATTATCGAAATTGTGCCCATTCCCTTAAAATTACTATCTGCTCCTAGCAGGACGCATTTCAGGAAATCCACCTTGGTTGCCAATGCCCCTCCTATCAGCGCTGCAGCAAGTCAGCCTCGCCTGCGGCGCCGATATAATCGCGATATGGCACTGTCGTGCTGGATCGCCAGTCTATAATCGCGATATGGATCCAGCGTGACAATGCCATATCGCGATTATATTGGCGCCGCAGGCGAAGCTGACTTGCTGCAGCGCTGAGACTAGCCACACTTGCTTTTTTGAATGTGGTGTGATAGTGATTATTCCTCACTCCCTTTCTAGATAACAGAGCGTACTTCTATGCCTATGCCATCGCAGTTCAAGAAACCACGCCCTCTTTAGGCCCTACAGCCATAGATAATATACCTCCTTCCGCAGCGAGGTCAGCTATGGCAGAATGTGGAAGGAGATCGTTAAAAAGTACTACGGAGCGCGCTTCTGTCACAAATGGCACCAAATCTATGCAGATGTTACTTCTGTGCTACTGGGGCTGAAGCCCAGCCTACTGCTGGACTACCTTCCTACGGATACCCTCAGGTTCCAGCTATTTATGCAAGAAGTTCTAACTCTTCACCTGGGGCATGAGCCTCCAGCATCCTTGCCAAAACTTCGCATTTTGAAACTGGATGAAGATGTCTTGCTTACGAATTCAGATTTCTTGATACCGGAGTGGCGTCCTGAGTTTGTTGATATAACTAAGGGTATTCCATTACCACTCCTTGTCTCCGAAGAGGACTGCTCAGTTGTAAACAAACAGCTTGCAGTATGGTACAAAGATCTACTACAGAAAATTACTGAGCCATCCGAGGTCTTGGCTATAGTGAGCAGCAGTGATCTCAGTGATAATGTGAACAGATGCACTTTGTTTGGGTGGCTGCTGAACTACCCCGTTGTGTACTGGTTTGACCCAGAGATCGGTTACAGTCTAAGTATGGTGGAGCTCGTCTGCTACACAGTGACTGTCCATCCTGCTCCAGCCGAAACCAGTGATAGGGTGGCGCAGAGACCATGCATGTTAGAAAAGGTGGGGTGAGCATAACAGTTCCTACCCAAAAATCAACTACATGTAAAGCCTCTAATTAAAGCCCCTATGCCAGCAGCAAACCATTTGTATAGCCAACCACTTGATTCATGCATATACACACGCTGTACACACACACACACACACACACACACACGCGCACACGGTTTCTCTCTCCAGGAACATGTACTCTATTCATTCTCAGTTCCACGGTGCGTCCTACCTGTAGTGCAGGGGAGGATACACTCCTGGTTCACGGAGCTGAGAACCAGATCCACAGGTGTGGGATGGAATGCTGAAATGAGCTGCAAGGACGTATGCCTACCTAGTATAGCTCTGTAATAACCATGATGAATGATAGCATGTTTATTGACCAAGTTGATAAAGAAAAGAGAACAGCGATACATAAAATTAATGTGAGCAGACAGTGCATGACATTGTATGTGATAAAAGGAATTCAGTACGTGTAGCTATGGAGACTCAGCTGATTCTGGAGAGTCACCTTTGGAGTGCTCGTGGAGAATGACGTACTCTCGTGAGCTGAAGCCAAACTTGATCATGTCCTGCAAGCATAATAATAATATATCATTTAGATAGCAAGCCCCACATAAGCATACATCACATTCTGGCCTATAAGGGTGGAGACCACTGCACCCAAGTTAGAACTTTGAATGCAGGTGACTTTTCATGGCTAAGCAAGACTTTGATCCGAGGACTACTGTAGACATTGTGTAGGAGAGGAAAACGTTATTCCAGGTACCAGTGTCAACCTGCTAATCTCAGCCCCGCATTAATATGCATTTCTGAGTATAGATGTACATGTAATATACATGTATGTACATGCTTCTTTTGAGAGGTTGAGGGGAGGGACTTGTTGAGAGTCTATAGTGCTGTTGATACAAGAGTGATGTTGAGTTTGAAGATGGGGTTTGATAATTAAGGGGAAACAAGAGTCCATCAACGAGGAGGTGCAGTGTTATAGTAGCCGTAACAAAACCTGGACACTTTCCATTCAATTTACTGATCCCTACAGTCATATATACATGTACTATTTATGGAACATCACCAGTTGCTATGCATCTGCTGGCCATGCATACTCCATATATAGGTAATCCAAAATGAGGTTGCTAGTATACGTGTACAAGCAGTGTAGTATAGAGTAAGTAACTGATGATCGGACGCGCTAGCGCTAAGCATGTAAATTACCAGAAGTGGGTGGGGCCTTCGATCGATAGTACCAACCTTCGCACTTTGAGTTGAAAGATTGGTGTTCCTCCAGTGCTTGGTTCTGGAGCTATAGCCTTCCTTCTTCGGACACAGCTATGATCGGACAAATGTATGACGTGTAAACTCCGTTCCATGTTTCCTCCCTGAAGCAACTTTCGGTGATCTTTCTTCATTATTGGGAAGCCCCACTACCATGCTGCTGCACGCCAATCTTTCACCATCGTAGCTGCTCTGAGCACGGAGGGGTGCTGCTGAATGTAGAGCAATGTCACCTCACGCATCAGACTTGCACCGTTGTGTTGCTAAGTGACTGTACATTCCCCCAACGATATCCGAATCCTAGCGTTGGAGAGTATTTGTCCTTACACTGAAAAATGACTAAATCCACTGTCTGAATGTACCTGGTATTCGATCATCAGTTACTTACTCTAGTGATTTATTGGCCCCTCTCAACCACTCCAGAAAGGTATAGCTAATATGTGTAGTTGCGATCAAGAATAATGAATTAGCACAGAAATTTACCTTTTCTTTTAGTTCTACATATCTGGCTGCATCGATCCTTTTGTTGTTGACATAAGTACCATTGGTGGACTCTAAATCAATTATGTAGGGCCTGTAGAGAAATACACTCAACTTGAGCTGCATGTACATAGACACATACCCGGCTGACCACATGAACTTTGGTCTCTATATTTGTCAGTGATAACCCAAGGGTTTTATGGCTTCTGCAAGACACTGGACTTGAAAAATCGCTTAAATCAGCATTTTATTCCGAGAGTTCAAAAATTGGATGTAACCAGAGGTACCTTTGAATGTTAGAAATGTTCCCCTTAATCAATGGTGCCCAGATCCTCCTTACATCTACAATTCAGTACACATTAGCACTGTACACAACTTCCCATGGCCACATGCAGCTGTGCCTATAACATGGCAGCCTACAACTGGCTACAGTCCATTCCTAACCTTGGATATAGACCCTGGGTATAGGATTGAGACCACAGTTTACACAAGAAGGGTGGAACTGTCCTGCATACTGTAACTGGGCACACACCTGACTTTCTTCCCAGTGCCTCCTCCCACCTTCTGGTATTCCACCAGCCGGTACTGCAGCACAGCATGCTGCTTGGAGCAGGAGGGGTGGTCCACAGGCAGATCCACTATCTGGGGGGGGGGGAGACATATATAGTGACACTGCACGCACAGGAAATAGTTACTACAATAAACTAATCAATAAACTAAACAATAATCTTCAGCAGGAATATTGTGACAGCTTTGGTACATGTAGTACCGTCTTTATTCTAATTATAGCACCAAAAAAAATAATTCAAATCCGGAAATGGTCTCTCATTTAGAAAGAAAAAAGAATTCATGAGCAAGAATGGTTCCTGTATTAGGGCGGTCCTAACAAAAAGAACGAATGTGGAAAGATGGAGTGGGTGTGGTTTTATGGGAAGTAATCAGTGCCAAAACTAGGGCGGTAACACTTCGATACACTTCCGCTATGCGTACGTAGGATGATCGTCTCATTCCGGATGAGACTTTCACTCTTTCGAATATGGACAGTAGCACATTCGGGTATATAGTTACATATATTCGGGTATAGATACATGCAGCTGCTTTAATATTCGTTCTAATTAGCCAAGCACCACAAAAAAATAATTAAAAACTGAAGATTGTTCTTAATTAGAACAAAAATAAATTTAAAATCCACGACTGGTGCTTTTATTAGAGTGGTTCTGTAATTAGAACAAATACAGTAGTACAGGTAGTACAGGTAGTACATGTACTCAGTCAGATTCATGCCAGGCAGCTAATACCAGACTAGAGGTTTATTTTTTTATTTTCCAGAGTGACTGAGTCCTTGGGCTTGGTTAGTGTTTATCTATCTGTTTGATAACTTCAGTGAAGACTGCATACTAAAAGCATGTCGAGACAGCATAACTACTCTAAAATGCCAGAGAAAATTATGACAACAAAATGAACAAAACCTAGCAAGGGTGCAAGACTGTATGTATGGTGCTTACTGTTCGGTCTCTTCCAATGAGGTAAGCACTTTGACGGTGGATGTAAAGAGTGGCTATATGGAAAGAAGTATGTGCAACAGCTAGTACTCTGAAATTCATGTGCACTTGTATAAGAGCACAGCGTAATTAGTACAGGTGGTGATTAACCCTTTCACCGGTATAGGCCACTGCACTGCCCAAAGAAACAAAACGAAAGCCCATACTTTATATTAACGCCTAAATTGAAAAGGTTAAGGAGGTTACATGCCTGAGGGATACAGAAGTACATAATGGCAACAAGGAAATGAGACAATGTCAGTGGGAATTTCATTGGCAGCAGGTAAGGCTGCAGGACAGGTAGGTCGCCAGTGTCAAACATTTGGCTCATCAAAACACAACAGGTAGCTGAGAGCATGGGTTGGAAAAAACTGTAGGTAAATTTTTACAAGGCCATCTGCATGGAGTACCGCATTGTGGTTTGTGCTTGTGTGTAGCCAATAGCATGTGAGTAGCAGGGTTCTCTTTATGCTGCTTTAGATGGGCACTGTACCCCCCTATTGTAATAAAGTACCCCCTATATTGCCCTATAGGGTCTAAATGCACCTACTGTACCCCCTTATTTTCAGAGATTACATGTATAAAGGTTAGGTGAGGTGACGAGATGAGATACAATGACAATACAATGCCAGTATCACATAGATTCAGCAGTGTGGTAGTATTTAGGGTAACTTAATAATAATGTCATAGTGATGTAATTAGTGCACGTTCCCTCCTATTGCATAATTCTGGTGAGACCATTGGTGAGCAGTCTCTGAATACACCCCTTCTGCTGCTACGTATCTCAGATGCTGCCATTAAGTGTACACTCAATGTCAAGTACGTGTACATTGTAATCCTCAGCTCACACAGAGTCTTGTCTCCCTTGAAAGGGTAGAGCCGCCACCTCGTCTTGGGAATTCTTGCTTCAGTTGGCTCATTGTATTTGATGACTACACCCTGTCAGTAAAAGAAGCAGAATTAAAGGCAGTGGGTGAGTAACTGTACACACAAAGCATGGAGGGACAGACATGAAAACATGTTGGTGGCGTTCACTAGTCTATGAGCAGCAGGTCTACAGCTTGCACTATGTAACCCTCAGCATGATGGTCTAGGCCTAAAAAAACAAAAAAAAACAGCCCTCACACCTATCCCACAAAACAATATCTACACTACTTACTGTACCCCCTTACACTTAAACTATCCAATCTAATTAAGCACATAAGCTATCTAATTAAGTATTGCATAAATTAGGCACAAGAAATTAATGAAATCCACATGGGGCAAATTAGAAGTTGGTGAGAGGTAGAAAAATAGAAATCATGAGATAGAAAATTAGAGAGAATAATAAAAAGAATAGAAAGAGCTCTGACAGCAACTAAGGGAATCTGGGATCCGGAAACCACCCAGCCCATGACCGCATAAAATTAATTCGAAAGTAGCGTTAAAATTAAAGTTAAAGAGGGGGGACCAAATAGGTCTTCCCTCTGTCAAAAACCGTTAAGAGAAAATCCCACAGTCTCGACTTAACCATAAGGTCTTACTGAAACCAGCAGGAACCTCCCACAAAAAGTTAAATTACATGTATCACTGGTAGCGGGGAAAGTACCATATACGTAATTTTTGCCAGGGGTAAAATTTTACTAGTCGGTTCAAGTGGCAAAAATTAACCAGTGAATTTTCCTCCATTGATGAAAGTCATTTCTGCCAAGTGATTCATGACCATACTAAGGACACATGAAAGTTTTGCCACACCGCAACGAGCTCACTGACCTTGCAAGGTGTAGTCTCACGGAGCCACACCATTAGTAATGGCCCACAGGCTAGCTATACCGAGGATTAGTGATTGACAATGGCGGCAATCCCTTCAATCTTTCTTTATAAACCAGGCAGGTTGTCTCTCGCGACTCAGGCTTACATTGTGAACTCATCAAGAGAAGAAAGCTTTCTGAGAGAGTAAAGAAATCCCGAAAAATCGGGACCCAGCTGGGGATTGAACCCAGGACCTTCTGAATACTAGTCAGATGCTCTTACCAATTGAGCTACTGGAGCCCCCTTGGCAGAGGAGCAGTAGGCAAGCTTTATATAGCCACTAAACCCGCTAGTAGCACTTGCCAGTAGGACCCAGCCAATTCCAACTGTAATTACTTTCTCATTATAGGCCTCTCCCCCATCTAAACACGAGAAACGTGCTACACCCAAACTTAGCATGGATCAGTCTGCCGGGGTAATTAAACCACCAAAGACACAGAACTGAAAACTACATGTAAGTACTCACATTGTGAACTCGTCAAGAGAAGAAAGCTTTCTGAGAGAGTAAAGAAATCCCGAAAAATCGGGACCCAGCTGGGGATTGAACCCAGGACCTTCTGAATACTAGTCAGATGCTCTTACCAATTGAGCTACTGGAGCCCCCTTGGCAGAGGAGCAGTAGGCAAGCTTTATATAGCCACTAAACCCGCTAGTAGCACTTGCCAGTAGGACCCAGCCAATTCCAACTGTAATTACTTTCTCATTATAGGCCTCTCCCCCCATCTAAACACGAGAAACGTGCTACACCCAAACTTAGCCTGGATGTACGTGTAACTGTGCGTTAATAGATTTTTGGAGGCATGCGTGAAAAACTCAGCAAAATTTTCTGCAATATTTAGCAACTGTATTTGGCTAAAACTTTCCCTAGCGAAAACTTCCCACTATACAGTACGATGCTATTGATAGCCTTGTTCCCAGTCTTCACTCCCCAGCTACTTGTAGCACATGGTGCGAAAGGGAGTGAAGACTAGGAACGAGGCTATGGTATGGATACAACACAATGCTTTTGCAGAAGCTACTGCTGTTCACCTTATACATGTTTGTCTCTGCTGTCAGTTTTCCAGAAAGACCAAAGTTGGCCTCCTCTTTGCTCACTGCCTCTCCTGTAGCCTCTGCATTGCCACCAAACCTGTGATGCAGAGCACTTTACTGACACGAGTGATGTACTTTACATTCTTATTTTTAATCCTATGTAGGATATATTATAATTGTGTACTCTTGAGATTATACTTACATGTACATGTATCTAGCTGATTAAAGAGCCACTAGTGTTCTAGTCAATATCTCATCAGTTCCATATACTACATACTGTATGTCATAAAGAGTTTCATGAATAAAATTACCCATGCAATTACTGCTGCTATAATGTAAACTGTGAACTGTCATTCTCATGTGCTTTTTCGATGATAGCCTCGTTCCCAAGCCACTTATAAAATTCAAAAACTTTGAGAGCCTGGGAACAAGGCTATTTCAATGAATGTCCATATGGTCCTGGGACATACACATGTACATGTATTATAAGGCTACATGCACATATGAACCTATCTTCCACCAGGCTTTCTTATCCAATGTACTCACATAATGACTGGTGCAGTTCTCAGGCAACAAAAGAGACAGCAGATCTACGATTCCTGCAGCAAGCCCCACACTAGTGTGTTCCATTGAGAATTTGTCTGTGTGTACATGTACGTACATGTGGCCCACACACTGCATATCCATTCATGGCTATCCATGATGCATTAGATAATTTTTCCACATACATGTAGTAGCCTCGGTCCCAGGCTCTCATCCAGCTTTTCGTCGCTTGCAAGCAAAGAAAAGCTGGATGAGAGCCTGGGACCGAGGCTATACATGTAGTACATAATTATCCAGGATCCAGGATCCTTGAATATTTAATTTTTCATGAGGTCACAATGCTGAGCGATCACAGCATTGTGCCCATGCACATGCACGGACGAGCCTGAAGCAAGAAAGGGAGACTGTCACTAGGCTACAGCAGAAGAGGGTCAGCGATACCGAGAGTACAGGTTGCTAACAAGCTACATAGGGGAGGGCTAGAGCTACGAGAGCTGCCAGGTGTCCAAGCCTTGGGGCTCTATCTAGTTTGAGGAAGAAGAGGTCTTGAATGTGGCGATAGGTGGGTGCTGTGGGCAGGTTTCTATGGGGGTCTGGGGGCATGTCCTCCCAGAATTCTTTGAGGCTTCTGAGAGTGGCTCTGAAGCATTCTGAGATGCTTGAGAGGGTCTTCCCACCCAGTAGATAGAATCCTGAGTCTACAGACTGTCAAGAAGTCACACTACAATGAGTGAGGGCTCGCTCACACTCACCCACAATCCTTTGTATTCACTTAGTTTAACACTTGGCATTGATATACCAATCCAGTAATACATATGCCATCCCTATCAGCTTTTGTGATTATATTATGGTTTGTAAACACATTATTTACTCACTGATATTGAGATATGTCCTCTTCTCTGTCTTGTCCACCCCTGGCACCTGGCAGGATAAAGAGAGGATTAGCTCTGAAGTACTACCTGCTGTAAACAACAACCAGTGATGGGTGCCATCATCCTTGGATATAGTTTAGGTATCACATTAATCATGAGCTTTAAATGTGTGTTTTGTTTTGTTGTTTTTTTAAGTTTCCTAGTTACCATGTTGTTAATTTATGTTTGCTTCATGTTTGTTTTAGCTAGAGCAGTTACTTTACTTTTTCAAAGCTGTTAGCCTGATACAATTTTCTCTACAAGTACATGCTCAGTAACTCTTACTCACTAGCAAGGCTATGTCCTGCAGCAGTCAATAAACCGGCTTGTGTCCCATGGCCGCTACTTACTATAATGAGCCTTTACAAAATAACAATAATCTTCTCTTTCTTAGCTGACTCAATCTTAAACTGCTCCTTAAGAATGTCCAAGCCAAAAACAATATGCCAGCTTACATGTACATGTACATGCATACGTGTCGTGAAGTGGCACGCATACATGTAAACTCCTGGCATTAATCGAGTGGTCCATGTGCTCCTAGTAATGCTCTACTCTCCTTCCACTTCTCCCTGTCATACATGTACGTACATCACACACTCTGACACCCACGAACCTCCTCTCACATCACTCTCCACCCTTCCTTCTCGCACTGCATGCCTGCCCCTCCCCTCCCTTTCCTCCTTTTTCCCACGACCCTCTCTCGGGTGGTCCCCAGGGCCTTCATTAAGGTCTCTGTCGGCTCTCTCTCCATCGCGGTCCCTCCTCTGATGCCTGTGGCTGTCTCTTGCTGCTCTGGACTCACTGTCACTTAGTTGCTCTCTTTGGTACTGTAAAAAAAAGGAAACAAGTTTGACATTTCATGTCTAAAAAACCAGCCGGGTGCCTTTCCCGTACGATACACACAACTCAGCTTATGCTACAATGGGCATCCTTCAGAAACTGATAAACAATCAAACGCAGTACAACGCAAGTGCTGACTCGGCAGTTTGTCGTGCACTTCCAGTTAGTAGCTATACGCCACGAAAACAGGATCTTTACGGCTGCCTACCAAGATTTCGCCATCTAGGCAACACACAACTACCTTCATTTGTTTGCTGTAGATTGGCCTGCAAACCTCCAAAAGCTGCTATATACTGCAGTTGCATAGTAACGTATGACGTAATATACTGCGCACGTGATAAGTGCGGACGCACAAACAAACAGACAAACAAACAAACAGACGCGAAAAACGCAAAGCAATCTTAGGACCAGCCATTTGCGTGCTGCACGCGCTCCGGCTGATAAAAAGAATTCTCCGTAAAAACCATCTCCCAACATTTTGAAACCATTCATTGGGTCTCCTGGACCAGATATGTGAGCTGACGTACATGTACACTGCTCAATCATGATTTTTATAGGGTTTTACTGTCCATTAAAGAGAACTGTCTACTATCTCCATTGAAAATGCATTGTTTCACATAACTGGTCATTTCACATATAATCTAGGCTCATGCAATCCCATTGGGAAAGTGAGGGACTAGGGTGCTCATTCATTTAAGTAAGATCAAAGGAGATGGGTCAATATTCTTAGGAGAGATACCTACCAGACTAGTTTCCTAAATAATTCAATACAGGGACAGGAGAGTACATGTATAATATATGGAGAACAATTGTGAGGTGCCCATGATTCACTCTATTCTACGTACATCTTTCCTGGGCCCAGAGTCCCTCTGGCCTCCTGCTCTTCTCTCTTCCTCTCTCCTAGGATAGCCATGGTGTCCGGATCTAAGGGCAAGGTACAAAAGCCATATGCATAACAAGACTACACACATGTACGTGTAGAACAATGAACACAAAATCCACAATACACACTGAGCATCATCTACATTGTAATAGCTGTAGATCTACCAATGTATTTGGAGCTATGCATGAGCAATGGGAGAAAACACGAAATATAACGTAGATATGCAGAGCACTTTCCATATCTGTTTGTTCTTGTCTCAAATGTCTGCTCATAATATGAAACTCAATCTGTAGCCCTTGAACAGATATTTTTACAAGAGAAATGCTAACCAAGAGTTGGGAAAAGGATTTCACACTTGATTACATTCTTTGTTCTTTTCACTTTAACCCCCCACCCCCCCCTCCCCCCTCAGGGTCATGCTGTGAGGGGAAGGGGTGCATGATGAGTGTTCTGAAGTATGTACTTGCTCCAGGTGGTAATGTGAGGGTTCTACCACACAAAATATCAAAAAAATAGGTCTCGCCACGTGAACCAATATATTTCTCACATGGCTACCATATTTTTTCTAAATATAGCGCCGCTCTAATAATAGCACCAGGCCTGCACTTTTTACTCCAATTGAGCGCCAAGTACGAATTGTATTTTTTTTTTGGTGCCAAAGTAATTAAAACAGCAGCTGTCTGCTAAAGAGTCATGTGTGTGCAACTATGGCAAGTGGAAATTAATGCAAGTGCAAATGGTATGCTTCCTTTGGACTATTACTTCGGTGAAGCATCAAGTCATACTGACGATTCACTTGACAGTTCATCAGATCAGAGCCAAAATAATAATTGTTATAGATAGAAAGAAGCACCCAGTCAGCTAAACTCGGAAAGCAGCTCCTACTGTATCGTCAAAGAGGATCAAGTTGGTGGATTATTCCAGTTCAGTGAGTCTGAGCCAGAAAACGTTGAGAGTAGATCCACCACTAAAGATAACGTCATACGTAAGATGTATTCCACGGGGCAGAAAGAAGCAGTCGCTAAATATGCAAGGTTCCATGGGATTCGTACTGCCTCGTACCACTTCAGAGTCCATCATAAGAATGTGAGTAGAAGCAAGTGGCCAAAGTTAAAAATCCCCGCCAGCGTGAAAATAAAAAAGGCCAAGGAAAAAAATTTAGTTACCCTCAAGAGCTAATTAGAGGACAAGCTTTTAGCTTGGTTGCTTGAGAAACGAGAAGTTGACTATGTTGCCGTATCTACTCAGGTAATTTGATTGAAAGCAATGTCCTTGATCCGACAAGTAAATCCAAAATTCAAAGCATCAGCTAGCTTGGTTAGTTAAAAAGGAATAATCTTGTGTTAAGAACACGTACCCATGTAAGTCAAACACTTCCGAAAGACCTTGAAACAAAATCTAACGTTTCTGCGCAAAGTGGTTAATCAAATCAATGAGAATAGTGAGTAACCCTCTAAAGTATATTTGCAACACGGATGAGACTCCAGTTTTCCTTGACATAGTGCCTATAGTAAAGTAATTGACAAGAAAGGGAAAAAAGTATTCTCGTACACACAACGGCCTCTGGAAAAAACAAAAACAACAAATTACTGCAACCTTGTGCTGTACAACGGCGGGGAAGCTTCTGCCATCATTCTTTATTTTTAAAGGGAAGATATTGAGGCCCCTGAAGAATGTGAAGGTCCCAGAAGGAGTTGTTTGTACCACACAAGAAAAGGCGTGAATGGATGAAGAGCGAATGATTGAATGGATTAAAAGGTGCGGTCCCCTTATACATGTATGTATGGTATACCTGCTTTGCTTACATGTACGTACTTTGGACACATTCTCTGCTCACTTTATGGAAAGTCACGGATGCTTTTGCTAAATCCAACACAAAGTTGCTAATCATTCTCGGGGGGTGTACTTCAGTGCTCCAACCACTAGACATTAGCATTAACAAACCTTTCAAGTCTCACATACGACAGTTGTGGTGTCGTGCATGCATAGATAATATACCTCCTTCCCCGGGATTGGAAACTGTTCATATGTGATCCAATAGCGCCCGCACTATTGCATGCGGACCATCCGCGTTGCTGTTTATGTCACTTCACGAGGTGTTGATCAGAACTTCGTCACTGTGGTATCTATGGTTTAAGAGAGCGCTAAAGAAGACATGACAGAGAGAGAAGCAAATCATATAGCACTCAGGCCGGTGAAATGCAGTGCAGTGCAGCCCAGTGTAGCGGTGAAGGAGGTGAGTCAGAGTGGGCACACTGCGTCAACACGTGTACATGTAGTGCTATTTTGAGTTTGCTCTAGTGTGGAGGTCAACATTATAGCCTGCTTGAAATATTAAACTACTCTCTTTTCTCTCTGCAGTTGATGCCATCCCTTCTGGGCAAAGCCCAAAGGACAAGCCTTTCAACTCTAAAGAACTTTTCAGCAAGAAACGGTACGTCAAACAGAGTTTCAGGAAGGTCCAGAAGCATCGAGCCACTCTGACCTCTTCTAGTGTAGGCCCATAACCCTCTGTCAAGTCGGCATTCGGGAAGGTTTGATGGCATTAACCTGTTTGTAATTAGTTCTCCTAGCCTTTTCATAATTCTCCCCTCTGTATCTTGTCATTTTAACTAGTGGGCAGGGATTTGCATGTAGTACATGTACACGGCAGCAGTAATATATAGCACATAAACGGTTTTCATTAAGTTCGGTTCGGTCCAGATAGTACATACTGGTACGTAAGCTATCTAGTTTTGTAGGCAAAAAATGAACCTATTGTTACCAAAGAACCATTCTATTCTAGTGACTGGTCCTGTATTTGTCTGATTTGGAAAGGAGAGGCAGTTCATGTACAGGCCTTTGTACATTGTTGGGGGTAGTATGGACTTTAGGCTGCATTATCTTAGATTTGCTGATGAGGAATTTGTTGCTCACTCCATGCTGTACAGCATCAGCGATTTGGTTTCCCCAGGGACACGAGGTATGAGGGTGAAGAGTGTCACAATGGACGAAAGCTAGTCATAAACTTGTTGGGGGAGCTGAGGTTACATATTAGATCTTGAGTAGCTTCTGTAGCCACTAAATAATAGTTTAGTCATTTTATATTGTAGCTTGGTGGCATTTTTGTGTTGATATTGTATTAAACAATGTGTATTTGTTCAGCAGGGTAGAATGGGTGGGAGAAGGTTTCGTCCCAGTGCCAAAAAGTATCAAGAGCCAAAGAAGCCACTATCACTTGTTATCTCCATCAAACTGACCAAGGATATATCAGTTCTTACCATCTCCTTGCCCCGCGAACTCTATGTGACATGCCCAGTATATTGACGCACGACAACCCCAGCATACAGGAGTTCCAGAAGAACATGCAGGCCCTTCAGGTTGTAAACTCATTTGCCAAGGGTCCTGTAAAGGGCATTGCAGAGGCTCCAAGGGGTTAATTAATTTAACAAACCGGTCTTGGAAAAGGAAAACCACCCATTGCCGAAACGAATAGCAGCACAAAGAAGAAAATAACCTACTATGTTGTGTTTACATGTACAGTGTGTCCATATATATATACAGAGTACGCAAACAATGAAAATAACAAGTTTTAAAGTTAGGTTGTGCAACTTTTTGAAAGTGTTAATGGGAATAAGCCCCTTCGGAGTCCTTTTGACTTCTGTAAGGTCTTCGCACTAGCTGCTTTGTACTGTTCTGGCCACACACTAGTGTATGCAAACCCCCTAATTGTCAGGAACAAGTTCACAACAAGTTCAAGCATGGCTTTCAGCCTCTTCCCCGTCGCTTGACACCACCGACCATCGACATCTTCATTTGCATGCAGTTTCTTGCTGATTTCTGCCTTGAAATTTGGGGTGTGTTGCGACTTTAGATAATTTCGGAGTTCAAGTTCCATTGCCAAAAAAGCCTGAAATGTCAGTTCATCGACACGCGTCAGGCTTCCTCTGTCTACTAGATCTAGCCACTCCCCAGTGCAAGTAATTCAAATCAAAAATCATTTAATACATAATAATTGACGTAAGTTACCTTCACTCTCTGTAGCCATATTTCAAGTAGACCAGATGTTTACAGAAGCTAGCTCGTCCTGACAAGGTCGGTGTCTATATGTGCAAAACCTTCTAAATGATGCCCAAGTTGCAATTATTGTAAGTTATCAACTTCCGCACAATATTTCTGGTGCAACACGGACAGGAGGTGTGAGTAGGTGCTAATTGGGACAGTTTCCAATCCCGAGGAAGGAGGTACGTATATTATCTATGGTGCATAGTAGACGAGGCTGAGAAAGGAGTGAGATCAAAGATTACCCCTGCCTCAAAGTCACTATTGTTGGAGTGAATAAAAACAGCCAATGATCTTGTTAGGAAAAAAACCCAATACCATTAAGAATTAAGTCATTTGAAGCTGAATTTTTTCAGACATGTCGAGTACAGCACATGCATTCAAATGTCAAAGCCTTAAATTGATATAGTCTATGCGTAGCTTATGTTTCAATTTTATCATCATCGTATTGTTAGTATCATAAATTTTATTATCATTTTATTGTCATTATCAGCATTATCTGTCATTGCTCTGTCATGCAACTGTTTATTAAGTGTGACTGATTGCCTGTCACCTGATACCTGCATGTAGTCATGGCTGCCTTTGAGTTTGTTATTGAGAGTTCTGTGCGTGGGTTCCACGTCTACAAGGCTATATGGACTCCTACTGTGAATGAGCAATTAAAAACTAAACAGGAACACGATAATGCAGAAGATTGGTTTTTTGGTTTTACGGTGTAATATTCGGACCGCTACTGAAATAAAAGTTCCGCATGCGTACGGGTGGACCAACAGCCTCTGACTGTCAATCATTTGCTGTTAAACTCTGAAGATGGTGGGAGATGGTGATTATAAGAAGACCAGCGAGTCATCAGAAGTGTATCCTGAGCTATTGGAATGGAAGCAGTTGATAAAGAAGACGCTATATTGGAACTCGCTATCGAGTACGTTCTGACGAACGGCTACCCCCCTTCCTTGAGCAAGGACAGAAAGTGTGCTGTGCGGAAGAGGGCCGCAACGCTGGTGGTGGAAAATGGCGAGGTTTTCATCCAAAAAAAGAAACGGAGAGTCAAGGCAGTGACCTCAGCAGACGAACAAAAGATAATTTTGAATGCTTGTCACGCAGATCCCACATCGGGACATTTTGGCGTCACCAAGACCTGAAAAAGAGTGGCCGAACGGTTTCACATTGTTCAGGCAGCGATCCACACCTGCTGTCTTTTGATCAGCAGAAAATGCGAGACCACCTATTTGACTGCTTCATGAAAAAAATACTGGATTCCTTTCCGTCCTCCAGTAAGCCTCGAAGATCGGGATGCCAGCAAGCGACTACAGTCAAGGAGGTGAAAGTATATTGCCTCTGTCGTCTCCCGTGCCATCCTACCATGTCATTGGTACAATGTATGACCATATCATGGCAGGAAAAGCAGAAGAAATGATGGTGTTAGATGAAGCCGCTTTCCATCACAGCTATTCCCCACTGTTTGTGCCTTTACAGCCACCATCTCCTCCTACACATACATCACCACCATTAGACTGCAGCTCGCCAAAAGCTAAGAAGCCAAAATGCGGCAGTCAATGCTAAAGCGCAGATCTTAATGGGGAAGTGGACAGAATCGAAGCGAAAATATGCCACATCGAACAAAAGTGTGATTGACATGGATGCATTCCCACCACCACAACCAGAGCCAGCTGTATGGATAGACAGCGGCATTGTGAAGCTGATCATTGAGAATTGTAAATATCTGAAAGCCCAACAGCATAGCTCTATTCAGTTGTTCTATATGCAGCCCAGACTTTGGAGTTCCTGGCTTGCGGGATTGTGAACTTGGTAGCATCTTCACCTTCTCCATTGAGACAGATGAGATTTTGTATGCACTGGTCACTGGCTTACTGCTAGCACCATAGGGACCGAGCATCCCAATGTATTCCTGTATGACAGCTTGTACTGCATTCCTCGTAAGTTGTGAAGCACCAGAATGCGTTGCTACTGCAAACTTGAAAGCCTAAAATACATGTACCACTCAAATACATGGATGTTCAAATGCAGTCGGGAACTAATGACCGTGGTCTACTTGCCATCACACTTGCAACAGCCCTTTGCCTCAGCGAACTCCCAGGTAAGTATACATATTCGAGCAGAGTGCAATGAGAGGACACCTGATCAAGCAACCAGAAGCTAGACAGTTTCCAGTCCACAGGACAAGAAGAATTTCCAAGTGGATAAAGTCTACCACAAGCATTAAGGTGTACGCTGACTGTTGCATGCCAGGGCTGCTGTCCTCAAGTATGGTACAGTGCACTCAGTGTCGCGAATGGTTTCACTTTCTGTGTATGAATGTGCATGATCTAGACTTCATGGTTCAGCACCTATTGTGTATTATTCTTCTGCTAATCATTTGTGTGCTAAACAGTTCTACAGACACTGCACATTTTCGACTGTTTTGAAAGAAGAAAATTAAATGTTAGAATTAATCCAAATAACTGCTTTTGGACTGGTCCTTTGAGGGGGGACCAATTTCAGTGCGACAGAGCTGCATGTAATTGCTATAGTTAGTGTTCCATCAGAAATCTTTGTACAGCAAACAGTACAGGTTTCTAGGCAGATTAAAAGATGAAAAAGGCTACAATTTCTCGTTTTCCTGCCTGCGTACTCTGTGAATACTCACATACAGTGTGACCACATTACTAACTATCCCATGGACTTCCTCATTTACCACGTGCTACACACTACGGTACTTGCTACGGTGTTTTCAGCACTTCTGTAGCGACAAAGCCACCTTATTGACATGGGAAGTTGTCCAATACCACTCAAATGCAATGACCATCAATGATTTCTCCAGCAGTGCCTTGTGCCAAAGATTCCGCTGCTACACGAAGTTATAAATTATGACATTATATACCCACCCGCACGCTCTATGCTCTATATACGCTCTATGTTGCCCATGTGTAACATCATAAATAATAGAAAAAAGTAGGGATTGGAAACGCGCATATGCGCAACGTACATGACGTCATGTCTGGCGAAATGACCGCATTCTGGGCAGAGCTTTCCTGCAACAGGTACACTGATAGTGCTGCTATAAATACTCAGAACATAGATAATGCTGTATACAATAATAGGAAGGCGTGTTCTGCAAGCGTTTAAGTAGTGTGCACATGGAGATTTTGCTGCGGTCTGTTGTTGTTTTTTTCAAAACAGATAACAGGCGCAGTTGACAGTGTACAAGTCAAGAAGCCATTTCTGGCTCCACCAAACAACTGATTGTGGTGCTTCAAGGTTACCAAATGTAACGCAATTGCTAGGTTTGGACTACTAAAAGTTTCAATGACAAATTACCGGAGTAATTCCATTAGCCCCTTCCCCTTTTTGTGTAGTTTTTACATTATAGAAGAGTGTATGAGTCCTTTATATACATGCGAAGAAGTTACCTAAGTATCTGTAGAACGTAATGCATGGGTGCAGATTCTGACAGATGTAAAACATGGGTGAATATTATCCACTATTGTTCGTCCTCATTCAGTACAAAAGTTTAAACTGGGTCGTGCATACAAAAACTTTGAAAGAAAGCGACAGGCAACAGTGCAGAATAAAGTTGTAAGACCCCCTAAGGAGCAGGTACATAGTATAGCTTGAATGAGCATTGTCTGCTTTGCTACTGAGTATCTTAACCGTCTCGCTCTGTCAAACAGGTCTGTGAGAGTGAGGTGACTCTTTTATCCATTAAGAAGTCTACCCCGGAAGGAAGACCTGTTGAATCAGTAGATGTCTCACTGTGCAAAGCACTTGCTGGCTTTCCAGAAGCCGCACTCAACCCCAGTCAAGTCAACAAGCTACTAGCAAAGATTGAGTCACTCAATGTGTGTGCTGGCCGGACATCCTGATACACGATTCATGGAGCTATGTAATGCTCGTAAGGGGAAGTTTAAGTCCCGTGATAAGGTTGCTGCCTACAAGGATGATTTTTCCACCATCTCACTTCATGGTGAAGTGTTTCCAACCACTATTTGTCACTCCAAATGTGAACTTGTAGTAAATGGAGTGAAGTGCAATGCCTGAAAAGAGTACAGGAATGTACTTCGGGCAGTGTATGTACAATTTCCCAAGAAGTCATCCATGGAAGGGCACACTCAAATCTCCAGCAAAATCAATCATGCACTGGTATCTTGATACACCTGAGCATAACAAGTGTATGCCTCGCCTGAAGATAAAGCTTGACGAAAGCAGACGACAGATTGAACAACTGAAAAAAAAGATTGATCAAAATGAAGGTATTAAAGTTAATGAGGCCATGGATCACCATTTGCAATCAGTAATGAATGAGGAGACCAAGCAAATCAAGAAAAACTTCTCAAATGAGTCACTCAAGAGACTCTTCTACGCTTATAAAATGGTGCCTCAACTTAAAGCTCCTTTCATCATCATCATACCGTGCACTGCATTCATTAAGTGTTTTAGTGCTTCCCTCAGAGTGTACACTACGTGATTACACTCACTGGGTGGAATCTGCTTCTGGTTTCAGTTGCAATTTTGACAAGATAACTGATGAAAGCAGCTCAATTCCAGATTTCCAGAAGTATATCTGCCTGCTTTTCTGACAGGGTTTGCATAAAGGAAGACCTGGTTTATGACAAGCATTCCTCTAAGATTATCGGATTTGTGGATCTAGGCAAGGTCAACAACCACCTCCTGAAATTGGAACACTCTTAGAGTGCAATTAACCCCCCTGTTGCCACTCACATGCTTGTTTTTATGGTCCAGTCGTTCGTGGCCTATTTAGCAGCCTTGATTTTCCGCATGTCCAAATTCCTACATCTCTTTCCGGCAATGTTCTTTTCCCAATCATGTGGGAATGCATCAAACACCTTGAGGCCTGCAATTTCAAAGTTATAGCACTCACTTCCGATTGTGCATCTCCCAACTGCAAATTCTTCAAAATGCACAAATCAAGTACACCAAGAAGCAGCAATCAGAGAACCAGCAATTAGGTACATCAGAGAAGCAAGAATCAGGTACATCAGAGAAGCAAGAATCAGGTACATCAGAGAAACAGATCGGTTGTTTATAAGACTGAGATCATCTACAATTGTGACAAACGCCCGCTGTTCTTCATATCCGATGTACCACATCTAATCAAGACTGTACGAAACTGCTGGTCTTACTCCTCTGGTCATAGCAAGAGCAGGAATTCACGGGAATATTGATAGATTCTCACTTAAATTTACACACAAACACACACACACACACACACACACACACACACACGAGGATCCACCTGAACTGAACATATGGATGACTCACAACAGCATCCACAATCTCTTGTCTCTGCATTACATTTTCCTGACCAACAGCTGCAGAAAACATTATTATGCGTTAAATGTCTCCAAACATTCATTTCCACAACTACAAAAAATGTATAGAGTTGATCATCTATTCGAAACAGTTCTCCATGATCAACCAAGTCAACCCATATAGCCAAGGTAATCTGACTGCTCACCTTCCACAGCTAGAGTAGAAAGAAACTCTGGTCTCTTACTTAGCTTTCACTTGAGGACAAAAGGAACCTACCCTGCTGCATAATCCAAAGCATTGGCCTCATTCTCACTCAGTGGCGGGACTTTGACTCTATTGTGGCCTACTGCGAGACTATTCTCTCAAAGAGTTTCTCGTGTATATGCTATGTCAGTTTAATTTTTAAGCAAAGCATCCCAGAGAGGAGGCAGATCTTTCACACGTAGACAGTGAAAAGCAGCCCACATTCTTTCCTTTTAGGTCTTCCACGTCTTAATAGTAGATGGTACGCTTGCAGCAGTAGCTATCTTTGCCATCAAGCTTGATGAAAGGTCTCAAATATACGGCCCTTTACATCAGTACATGTAGCTTCCAGTACCTGCTTGGCCAGCCTCTTCACATTCTCAGATCGTACAGACTCCAAGCTAGTCTCGCGAGCCAGCCCACTTTGTTCCTCAGCACCGATCACCTTCAGTATCGGCACGAGGAGAAGTGGTCTGGAGACTTAGGATCAATTCACGTGAACCCCAGGAACGCAATTACTGAATGAGTCACGAGTACAGTACGCGTAGGCCACACCCATCGCCGGCTTCAATGGCTCACGGACGACGAAGGCTCTATGGACTGAGCTTGGATTCGGGCGACTCGTCTCAGCCTATCAAAAGTCCAAGGAAGCACCGAATAGAAGAGGCTCTTCCCAATTCCAGTGGGTAGCAAAACGAAAACATCCCGCCCTTGCACAAATTTTGCCACTACCTTTTATTGCCGCTCTCTCAGCGCGTACCCCAACTTCCTTACAGCCTCCATAATCGCCGCTGAAACCTCACTCTCTGAACATTCACGAGAAAAGATGTCACGAGAAAAGAATGCTATAACGATCGCTCTCACGTATCCAAATTACTCTAATTACGCGATCTGCAATTCATTGGCTCTAGTGAAATTTCAGTAGAGATTTACGTGAAATAATCCTAAGTCTCCAGACCACTTTTCCGCGTGCCGCATACTAATTTGCGATCGGCGCTGCGGAAATTAAGTGGGCTGGTTCACGAGACTAACTCCAAGCCAAACACGCCGTCCTCAAGACTACTCTGTATAGCTAAGTACACTTCACTCATGTCTGTTTTTTTTTAGTAGAAATACGGAGAAGCGAACCGCACATAAATTGCTATGTTTCCAATCCCTTCTGTTATCTATAATAACATCAGATAACCAGCAAGCGCCAAACTTCACAGCGAGCTCAAATTCAAGGTCAAGCACATGCTACATGTACATGTACTTAAACAGTAGATACAAAGTCTACACAGTATCAAGTAGCCTAGCTAGTACCTAGAGATCGCTTATTCAGTAGAAATACGGAGAAGTATACAGAGAAGCAAACCGCACATAAATCGCTATGTTTCCAATCCCTTCTGTTATCTATACTATCTATAATAACATCAGACAACAAGCAAGCGCCAAACTTCACAGCGAGCTCAAATTCAAGGTCAAGCACATGCTACATGTACATAAAAAAGTAGATACGAAGTCTACACAGTATCAAGTAGCCTAGCTAGCTAGCTATTCTACCCACCTAGAGATCGCTTGCAGTATCTAGCGATCCCTACCTAGGTGGTAGAAATTGGGAATAGCCAACTAGACTAAGTATCAAGTATGCGTATGTAGTAGTAGGAGTCCTAGACCATATAGTATCTATGATGAGAACGATATGAGTAGGACTGCTTATTCCAATTAATGCTCACTATCATCGCGATTATTACCTGGAGTGAGGGCTTCTGGGTCGTTCCTTGCACCTTTCCGAATCTTCAGCAGAGCTACTCCGTCTCCTTCTTCGCGTTTCTTCTCTATCGTGGCTATGTTGAGCTTCAGGTGTGCTCCTACGGCGGCGTTCCCTGGAACGCTCGGCCATGTCCTGTTTATTAACTATTAAATGGTTAACAAACCTAGGCCTATCACGTGGGCAATTTCACCACTAAACAAGCAGAATTTTCCCCGTAGTTTTTAGATGACTGACTTGTGAGAAAAGACTGGCTGTGGAAAAGGCTGTGTCCCCGCAGTGACGCATCGGCGAAAGGCGATGGATATATTGCGTGCTCGAGTATTGATGAACTTTCGATTACCGAAGAACAGCAGTTGGCTCTCAAGATACTTCATTGATCGAGAATTCTGGACTGCCACTGGTGCAGTGTTGTCGTACTCACACTTGAAGCAGTCCAGCAAGTTTTGTTACAAAGCATAAAACATCAGTATTACTGTACCGATCTTTAGTTTTTAGTTCCAAAGTCCCCACCCCTTTAGTAGTGTAGTGACAGTGTAGTATAGTGCAAGAACTGGTGTACTCCGTTAGTCAAGTACACCCTCTTTAGTTGATTTCTGATCAAAGCTGTAGTGAACTTTTGATCAAGTTCTAGTTGACTATCCAAGCCACACCCACTCCAATTGTGATAGCTTGCGAGCGTAGAAGTCTTGACAACACTAGGGCCAACATGACCTCGAAAGGAGCCGAGAGACATCTCTCAAGGTCTCCAACTGGTACAGTGTCAGCAAGACTTGGAGCCCAGGGTGCTAAGGCTTTGACCAACGGTCTGCCACACCGTAGCGCTTCGGTGGGGAAGGCAGAGGTGGCCAAGATGAACCTGCTGGCTGTCCACAAGATCGACCCCCAGGTGACAAAGATACTGCAAACCGTGCCGAAGGTGGTCTCCTACGTGTTCCATGAAGCCAACAATACATGGGTAAGGGTATTCAGTGTTATACATGTACATGAGTAAATACACGGGTGAACAGTCACTCAGATTCAGACTGAGTGTGGATTTAGGATGACTGATGTAGCCGTCCATGGATGTGGGGCTCAGAGGCACCTTAAGAACAAGGGTAGGGCGTTCAGTTTTGAGAAACTGCTCTGTCTAGGGACCTGGGACCATCTCAAATATCACAATGAGCATATCCCCCTTCTGAAAACATGATTGGGTGTTTCCCTGGTGCTGAGCTGTGCTAAATTTCCTCCCATGAATATTGCCACATACTTTGAGTAATGAATGAGGCTATTGAATTCCCTACCCTCTGAGGCTTTTCACAGCCACTGGTAGCTAGCTCATGGAGCAAAGAGGCAAACACTCCCCCTATCCCCCCCCCCCCCCCTCCCCCCAAATTACGTGGTCGTTTAAATGTTGACTAAGAAGTGAATTTTATTTAATTTTGTCCAAAGGAAATGACTTACATGTACCCCTAACACCTTTTGTGTGACTGCTTATGCATCTACAAATACATGTGCTAAGTTGTGGCTATTGCAAGAGATGTGTACATGATTAGTCACCTATAGCTGTCCCTTGCAGATGCTCTGTAAGTGTTCACTGCTGGACTTTCACTCATGATCAGTAGGTACCAATGTTCCAAAATGATGACAATTCAAAGATAGTAGAGAGCCTATTACTGCCTATCACTTCACACTACTAATAACTATAGTGTGTACTTTGTTATCTGATTCAAAAGACAGCTGTCTTTCTTTTACTGGAGACTTTGCTTCAGTGGTGAGTCTGTGGCACAAGCAAGCCGTGCAGATTATAGCTATGTACATTCGCTACTTGTCACTTGTCTGAGAATAGCAACAGTACTCACCCATGACCTTTCTACATGTATCTTTTGGCCTGCACACATGACTTCAGTTTGATGGCTTTTGTGTAGCTTACAATGGTACAGGCCTGGGAAAGAGGCTACATGTACATGTGCCCATATCTTTCTGAGCAAGCACATATGTATAATCAACTCTAACAGCAAAGAGATACATGTATGTACATGTAGTTAACAAATGTGATGCTTGATATTTTTAAAATGTTGTAATGTCTACGTACATGCCCAAAAATGATGTCGACCATCATGCCAAGCATTGTTCAAGACCATCATGACAAGCATTGTTTGAGGAGCCGACAATAATGGTTCTTGTTTACTACAGATTTGGTCATAGTCATATAATAGTACAAGTGTTACTGACCACTTTATACACTTACACATCTTTGATGGCATTATATATCACTAGTACAAGCTTAGTCCTTTCATTAAACCCTTTTCTAATTGATCCCCCACTTTCCTGTTGTAGAGCTTTGTACATGCATATGTACAACTGTAGTTGGTCAACTGCTCCCCACAATCATTTTCTTTTTTACCAGCCATGTTGTAATGATTTAGGTTTTGCGTAAGGATCTCCTCACTAAACTAAACCATCAAATTTTGACGTTGTGTTTTTACCCTCCTCTTGTAGTTAATAGTTTTCACGTGTACATAGTTTTATTTGTTTTGTATTTTGCATTACAGCTACAGTATTTTGTTTTACTCTTTAAAAAAAAAATTAGACATTTTTGTACTCATCAAACATCCAGGAAGTGGCTTGTTACAAACTCATTTTACCGTCCATTCCAGGAGAGAACATCAGTTGAAGGAACACTCTTTGTGTACAGCAGGTGGGTTTTTATTTATTGTGTAGTCTGTTTCCAGTGTACTAATGGCATCATTTAAATGCACAACATGCAACTGGAAATGAGGCTAAACTTATAGTAGGCACATTGTACATGTTTGATTTTCAAACAGACTACTAAACACAGACTGATATTGCAGCACTATAATCTACATGTGCTAGCCTCATTCCCCCCCCTCTCCATTACACTTCCCCCCCTCCCCCCCAATGAATAGGAGAGTTCGCAACAGAATCCTAATCTCTTTGTGATACTGATAGCTTTATGTGTATGTGCATGTAGTAGCATGCTGACTAGGCTCTTGGCTGTTCAGCTCCGGTGTTCTGCCTCTGCAGGGCATCTCCTCCCAGCCATGGCCTGGCCATCTTGAACCGCCTGAGCAGTGACAACCTGCACGAGCTTCTCTTTCCAGGGATTGAGTTTCGCAGGCAGAACCCCTTCGTCCTTTTCAAAAGGAAATCAGGTACATGTAGTTTTCAGTTCTGTGTCTTTGGTGGTTTAATTACCCCGGCAGACTGATCCAGGCTAAGTTTGGGTGTAGCACGTTTCTCGTGTTTAGATGGGGGAGAGGCCTATAATGAGAGAGTAATTACAGTTGGAATTGGCTGGGTCCTACTGGCAAGTGCTACTAGCGGGTTTAGTGGCTATATAAAGCTTGCCTACTGCTCCTCTGCCAAGGGGGCTCCAGTAGTTCAATTGGTAAGAGCATCTGACTAGTATTCAGAAGGTCCTGCGTTCAATCCCCAGCTGGGTCCCGATTTTTGGGATTTCTTTACTCTTTCACGAGTACTTAGTTTTCAGTTCTGTGTCTTTGGTGGTTTAATTACCCCGGCAGACTGATCCAGGCTAAGTTTGGGTGTAGCACGTTTCCCGTGTTTAGATGGGGGAGAGGCCTATAATGAGAGAGTAATTACAGTTGGAATTGGCTGGGTCCTACTGGCAAGTGCTACTAGCGGGTTTAGTGGCTATATAAAGCTTGCCTACTGCTCCTCTGCCAAGGGGGCTCCAGTAGCTCAATTGGTAAGAGCATCTGACTAGTATTCAGAAGGTCCTGGGTTCAATCCCCAGCTGGGTCCCGATTTTTTCGGGATTTCTTTACTCTCTCAGAGAGCTTTCTTCTCTTGAAGAGTTCACGATGTACAGTACATTGCTTAATTTATTGGTATGCATGACCTTGTGCAAAAGAATGGTGAGGGTGTGATATTCTTTAAAGTTAGCTGTTGACTAACCTCAAACAAAACTTTCCCCCAGCTATCACATGGGTAGGGGGTAGATTATCTCTCATGATGTTGTGAAGAACCTGTAACTGTGTTTTCAATCAGCTACCATGTACTTTTAAATGAAGAAAGTCCTCTCTCTTCAAGCATAGCTGATGACAGCGTTGCACTTTCATCCATCTGCAGGGCAGATACATGGTCTGTGTTTTTCTGAGGAGAGCCAGTGTCAAGAGACTGGTCACTTGTTGAATAGGTAAGGCATGTAGTAGGTTCAGCACATAAAAAATAGCTCTCACAAGAAGTATCATGCATACCTGGTAATTCCTGTGGTCAGAGAATGTACATTTGTCTCTAAACCTCCTGAAGGCCGGCCAGTTTACATGTACTCTGTTGCCAGAGCCTGCTGGCTTTTTTTACATATGTATGCAATATTACTATTGTGTGTGTGTATTATACACTTGTCTAGCCCCGTACCCAAGCCCCTCCCACCCCGAAAAGGGCCTGGTTCCCACTGTTTGCGTATGCGCGAGGTAATTGTGAGAATGTGAACGGTCTTAGTCATATGGCCAGGAACACTACGGAGACAGCATACGAGTGTTGAAAGCTGAAGACTAAACAAGTCCTGACGTTGCATGTCTAAAAACCAGCCGGGCGTCTTTCCGGTACAATACACACAACTCATCCTAATAGGCTAAGCTAACTGCAGCTCTAGAACTACAAATAATATTACAGTAACTACTGGTATGCTACAGCGAAAGTGCTGAGTCGGCAGTTTCGTCGTGCGTTTCCAGCTAGTAACTACATGCCACGAAAACAGGATATTTACGGCTGCCTACCAAGTTTTCGCCATCTAAGCAACACACAACTACCTTCACTTGCTGTAGCTTGGCCTGCAAACCTCCAAAAGCAGCTATACACGGCAGTTGCATAGTAACGTATAACGTAATATATTGCGCACGTGATAAGTGCGGACGCACAAACAAACAAACAGACAGACGTGGAAAACGTAAAGCAATCTTAGGACTGTGAGCTGCTCGATTTTCAATTGCAGATGTGGCCTTCTAGGCTTTTCAGCGGCCCAGTGGAATCGAAGTTTAAACTACTGAACACTTTCTAGGCATCTACTGTATTTCCGCGATCAGACACTGCGGCTACTAATTATTTCATCACGCAATTTTCTGCGGCCACTATTCAAGGGCGGCCACTAATCGAGGGTGGCGTTTATTAGATTGAGCAGTTTACTGGCTACACAGCAATGCATAACAGCAGTTCAAATCCGTTTCAAAATCACCGTTCGTGCCTCAACACTGTCAAAAAGCCGTCATGTTACAATGCCAGCTGTTTTTGGGGAGAGATATCGTTTCGCGGGCAGCCTTCGTCGGGCTCCAATCCCTTCGCAATCTCGAAGAAAGACAAAGGTGAAGTCTGATAACTGTTAGCTCGCAAAGTCAAGCATTACTCTACTTTTACTGTAGGTACTACATCTTCCAACCACGATACTTGAATTTTAGCCGCGTCTACTAATTGGGGGCGGCGTCTGATTGTGGAAATACGGTACTTACGAAAATATCACTACAGGCGCTATTTTCATTCATAACACGGAAACATTAACGAATTCATAACCAAACATCACGTCATTAGCGCACAGATACAATGTATAACACAGTAGTACACGATTTACCCAGATTTCTGGTGAATAAATGAGCATGCACAAACAGTGGATACCAGGCTCACTTTCGATTGGGGTGGGAGGGGCCTGGGTATGAGGCTAACACTCGCCCTTTGTTGTGTGCAGATCTACAATTTTTGGGTTACAAAACTCTCCATGAATGCAGTATGCTGATAGTTATAGATTGTACCCTCTCTCTCTCATTGCAGTCTCAGTACCCTGATGGCCAATGGCCACTTTGATGCCCACAGTATTGCTCTGGGCATGAGAAGCAGCAGTTCTCCAGCCCTGAAACTGGAGACGGTAAGTGAAGGAATTGACTTAACTCTCATTCATTGTGTACATGTACACTGCACCATTAAGTTTAGCGGGAAATTTTTGAATGGTGAAGACTTTTGGGCATGTTGAATGATAGAATTACAATTTTTGAACGATCTTCCAGAGTCCAGTGGACTTCTATGCGTCTCTCTGCATCTTTTAGTTCTGTAGTTGACAAAGCATGCTCTCAACTTCAGATGAGAGCACAGGTAGTGATTGCATCATACAGGCATGGCTCCCACATGGGGGGTGTTAGCGACAAGCTGAGCTGATTAGTTGTACCTCCAATTTCAGGCATAGTCTAAGCCTGTACTTACAGAATCTCAAAGCTTAGTCAGTTGTATCTGTGTACTGTGTGTGTAAGCTGAGATGAGACTGCAAACTAAAGCCTAGCTTGACTAGAAATCCACACTCTCAACCCTTCCGACTATGGAAGTCTTCACCCTTTAGCAAGCAGCTGCCCCTGAATGTAAAGGTGTCTATACAACTGCAAAACAGTACAGGCACGCTCAGACTGTAGCCTAGCTCTTCACAACTATAGCTCATCGTACATGTATAAGGCAAAAGGCACTGACTCCATTTAATGCACATCGCCATGGTTAGTCTAGCTTGCATTGCACTTATAGCTCTGCATGGTTTTCACTTATACCACTACCGTAGAGTACGTATCAAGCGCCCACGGGCGGGGAACCTTAGAATGCAGCGGAAGAGGGGGGTGGGCGCTTACTACGTATTCGTCCGCAAACATAATGTAGTATCCGCCCACCACCCTGGAAGTGAGGAATCTTCACCATAATATATTTTCTAACATAACATCATACTAGCCAGGTGAGCTAAACTTATATCTAAAGTACAGTGAGCGAAATCAAGTAGTAAAATTCGATCTTTAATGTGCTTTAATTAGAATACCGACGGTAAGTCAGCTAGTTACTTTGTATAATTATTTCGCAGTTATCTGCATGCTTTTATAGCTATTCTAATACATATGCTTCAATAATTGATTAAAGAAGGCTACACTTACCTTGTTTCCTCACTTCACATCGTGTATTTGCAACGCATTTGAGTGGGCAGATACTACGTGAATAAACGTGTACACCCCTTGCAGGAAGTTGACACTGAAGAGGGGGGTGGGCGCTTAATACATGGTGGGCACTTGATACGTACTCTACAGTATATACGCAGTAGCCCCTTCCTGGTACTTTGTGATACATGCACTTGAGACCTTCAGGATGAGCATTCCAGCGATGAAAGTACACGGTACTCATATGATGACGTCACAGTCTTTTTGCGTATTCTCGCTCAATCGCGCGCATCATATTACATCCGTTACACACAGACAAACTATAAGTAAAGTATTGATTGAGAACAGTAACTGCAGCATGTCACATTCCGAGATGATAAGCTTTCTGAGTGAGTAATGAAAACTCCCCCTCGGGACGAGCTGGGGATTTAATTAACCCAGGACCTAGTCAGATGCTCTTTACCACTGAGCTATTAGAGCCCCTTGGCTGAGGAGCAGTAGGCACGCTTTATATACACCTGTAGCCACTAAACCCGCTATAGTATCACTTGTCAATAGGGCCCAGCCTCTCGTATGTGAGGTACTGGTCACCAAAACCCATCCTAATCAAGGTATCGTTAAATTTCATGAACTACTCGTGCGTTTTGCTTACTCTCAAAATATAAGCATCAGTCATGAACTAGCTCCTTTACATTTATGAATCTCATCCCCAGCAACACCAGCAGCTACCGCTCGGTGGCCACCCGAAGGCAGAAGTCTTGGAGATGCTGGAGAGTGCAGGCAGGGGCTACCTCAACCAGCCCTTCAGTGATGATGCCAGCAGCCAGGAGAGCTTACACTCCGAGACCATCTCCTTCACTGCTCCGTCCACTGAGCACAACCACCAGCACCATAAAGATGTTTCCCGCAAGCAGAGGAGCTCCAGCTCTCGGAGATCGTCTGAGCCTGTAACCGGTTTTCAGTCGAAGAGTAAAGGCAAAAAGAATCAAGAAAAGGAGAAGAGAAGGACAATTGCTGCCAGGTCTACTTCTCCAAAGGAAGCAAATTTGCCAGCACTCCCAGAGCAGCAGAATGGCTCCAACAGATACAGGGCTGTCTCTCCCAAACAGCCCCAACAGTCCCGAAAGCAATTTCGCAACCCACTCCAGCAGGCGGCTAGTTTCGATGCCGTCAACAGCTCCCAAACAAGAGATTCCAGCCGTACAAAACAAGGCTGCAACAGCTCCCTCCCTGGTAGCCGCTCGTCTAGTCCCTTCTACGAGCAGAGTAATCTGCAAAAGGGCTTGGAGTCGGCAAGAACACCACAGGGACCGACTCTCGCTAGTAGTCCGGATTTATCCTCCAGTTCTGATATGGTTTCCAAGAAACTTTTCAGTCCCGATCCGTCATCAGTCACCACTTACAGCACCCGCAGTGCAACCGTACGTGCTACATCTCCCACTCCCTCAACCCTTCGAACTCTCTTTTCACAGGCATCTACAGGAAGTACGAGTACTTTCATAGGCTCAAGTTCATTCCCACCGCCCCTGAAGGCAATATCTCTGGCAGAGGTCGAAAACCAGATGAAGGTAGAGGTACCCAGTCCGGAAAGTGTCAACCCAGTCTCGCTCTTTGGCTCTTCAGCAAAATCCGAGAGTGGGGCTCGCATCACGTCCGAGGAAAGACAGCAGTTACTGCTACAACCTTCGGCATTCACTGCAGTAAGCTTGGCATCACTTGAACAGCAAGCACTCTCCGGGACCCACTCGAGCAGTGCTTCTACTGTTGGCCCTAGCATCTCAGTTTCCCAAAGCAGTAGTGAAATCAGTAGAGAGACCACTCCACCACCCCGCCTTCCTGCTGCTATTCTGACTGCTGTGCAGCCAGTAGCCATCTCAGTCCAGCCCCCAACACCCATAGTGACTGAATCCTATCCACTGAGTGCCCCCAGTGGGTTCATCACACAAGTATCTTCGCCACAGGCATTTCCCGCCATCCCACCTCTAATCAACTCGCCAGGCATGCGTGCTGCTCCTCTCGTAAACCACAAACAACAACCAGTGGAGGAGGAGAAACAAATGAAGGCTAAAGGCCGGCCTGCTCTGGTAGAACAAACTCCTGAACTAGTCCCTGTGACATCCCTGCACAATTTGCATCTTAGCACCAATGTGTCAACTGAGCCCAAGCTTGTTGAACACAGTACCCCTTCCGACCCTGCTGTGCTACAGAGTCGAGAGACCTCCTCTCCTGCTTTTGACACCCAGTCATTCCTGTCTTCATCACTTGACAGTGGGGTTGGAGGAGTAAGTGATACATGTAATTATGCAGATATCACTTCCATATTTAGGGAAGGGATATTCCCCTTCTGAGAGCACACGCCATGGACCATTCTCTCCCCTCCCTCTCTCCTTATCCCCTCCCTCCTCCCACCTTCCCAGGGTCACCCTCCTCACTCAGCACTGGCAGCTTCTGCCCTCATGTCTCCTCTTCAGTTCAGAAGCAAGACTAGCAGCGGTAGGATCCCAGCCGACGGCATTACCAGCCTCAACAGGGAGCAGTTCAAACTTGCGTTGCTGCAACTCGTACAGGCACGTTGTATTGTATTTTTGATTGCACACTAAACGTCTGTGTATCATGTGAGATATTGGCAGAATACATTGAGTAATACGAGTGGAATACTAATTTTATTCATTGCTTGATCTATCTGCAGCACGATGAAGACTTTGTTACCTCTCTGCACAAGGCTTATCAACAGATGCTCTCTACCCCTTCCGGTTCTCAGTGATCATGCATTCTTCTGGTCCATTCTGAATGTTTCAAGTATTCTGTCAATGTTGTCATGTTCCTTTTTGATATAATACAAACTTGTACTTTTATATTTTTCGTGTTCTCGACTGCATACGTTTGTCCACTGTTGTTTTCTCCCTTGCTTTGTTTTTCTCACCACGTTCGTTTTTTACAAAAATGCTTATCCCCCACACAACATATGTAATGTGCGTCATCTGTTCAATCACAGACCATCATCACTATAATTTCGTTATTTACACTAGTTTATGTACTTTTATTTATTGTTTTGGCTTTTGTCTTCTCTTTCTTGCCCCCCCCCCCTTTTCCTCCCCCTTGCCCTTTGTCTGTCTCCATCCCCTCTCTTTCTTTTCTCGGCGTTTCTTAACGCCATTAAACCTCCAAAAGGAGTCACCTAGTACTTGCTGCTCTATCAGGCATCTGCCTGTATATACGTGTGTGTGTGTGTGTGTGTGTCGCGGTGGTGTAGTGGTTAAAACACTGGACTCACAAACCAAGGGTTGGTGGTTCAGTGGTTAAAACACTGGACTCACAACCCAAGGGTTGGTGGTTCCAATCCCACTGTGACTACTGGTGACTAAATATTCTTTCCATCATTTATTTGGTGGTACCATCTTATGTCACCAGTACACACCAGCCCACCCGGTACCTGGCATTTGCTGGGGTGCAAATTCGACTGACTGCTCTCATATATCAGCTTTGGCCCAGGTGGGACTTCGGGTGCCCACACCAGATGCTGAGAGAAGCAGTCAGTCCTGCGAGCTCCTAGCCCGGCTCCAGGAGTTTGCCAGCACTGGCTCAGAGTGCTTGCTTAGTGCACAAGCAGCCTGGCTTTGCCAGCTCAGGTGCGTGTGACCGCTTATAATTAGCGGCAGCAACAGAATTTGTGTGTGTGTGTGTGCTACAAGGCTAGTAACAATTTGGAGCCCCAGTGATTCAATCCTACCTATATAGCTGTCAAGCTGCATTCTTGAAATACCGAATACTATAAGCATCAGTAACAGCCCTTGTTACATGTCTTCCTGGAGTGTAATATGAGTACCAGGCACCTTCCTGTTTGAATATGTAGAAGTGTCCATGAATTAACTATGCCTATAGCTGGAAAAAATGGGTGAAAAGATACCAAGTGGCTCATCTGGTAAGTGCATGGTCTCACACTCCTAGCCAGGCTGGGAATTGTACATGTGGTGGGTAATGGCACTGAGATACTATATTCCACCCAGGAAGTATCTCTGGTAATGGTAGTGCAGGCATAATAATATTACAGTGGGTAGTCATGGTTCCCAGAGTAAAAGTAGGTACTTTTCGGTGAGTGAGTGTACGAGGGTCTGGGAACGAGACTAGGGTAAGACGAATTAAATTAAATTATTTAATTTTTGAGCTACAACTCCTTCGAAGTTATAATTTTTGGACAGACAATCTGTCCAAAGAAGTGTATACCTTCAGTGCATACTGTACCAGCTCACTTATTATCCGCAGCGCCGATCCCTTAACAAAGTAGGCTGGCTCCAGCTAGTTTAGTCTACTCGCGAGCCAGACTACCGCAAAGAGGATTAATTAATTAGTGCAAGCGGAAGTGGGCTGGCCCGCGAGGCGTAGTCGAGTCTCGCTCTCGTCAGTCTCGTGCGTAACAGCCGTGCACGCCCTCCCGCACTCTGGCTCTTGATCGAGCGTGGCCGGTAAGACGCCGACCACGTACCGGCCAGGCCAAGCCAGGCCAGGTGGCAGGCGCCCAACTCTCTCTGGCGAGTCTAGCCGCGCCGAGACGCCGACACGCGCTACGTACGTACGCGTACGCGTGCATGCTAGCTAGCTAGCTATATAGTCTCGCGGGGTCTGGCCCCGCGAGACTACTAGCTATACGCCTACACGCGCGCTATTGTCCATGATCTGAACACGCCGATAGCACGTGTGCGTGTTACTTAGTACATGTCAGTCAATCCGCTGGTGGTTAACGCGTACATATAAATTCGACTTTTTTATTTGCACTTCCGGGAGCCGTACGTTAGCCCCGCCCCCACCGGACACAAAGTGGAAAAAGCGGCACCGCTACTCCTTCACAGCTGTAGCTTTACTCCTTCACTTTCACCCAACCTCAGTTACAGACTTTAGCAAGCGTTACCAGTACTTTCACCTCACCCCCTCGAGTTCCGCAACCACTGAGCGCCAACAGCGAAAACAGCACGATAGTTGGACCCTCCCACAACGAGTTCCACCCCTTCCGGGTAAGCCGGCAATTAGGGGGCTGTCCCAAACCCGTTTAGCCTTGTCGCCCTACTACCAAACTCCAGTACATGACAGTAACAGAATTGGTCTTCTGGAAACGCTACTCAGAACCTGTGTTCTTGGAATTAACTCATGCAATAGACCTCAACTCTCTAGCACACAAATTACAGCTTTGTGAGGTGACTTTTGATTACTTATCACCACACAGGAGCAGTCCACGGTAGCATACAGTCCTCGGCACAATGGCAACAACATTGGTATGTCATGCATTGCACTTGAGAGTGCAAGGACAAAAGTATATATAATATTAAACTATTACGCCAGGATAATCTGCCACATCTGTGATAGTTGTGAAGGTCATCAGGACTGGCACAGCTGTACCTGAGTGTAGTGAGGGCGTGGGGTGGGTGTGCGGTTGGTGTGGGGTGGGTGTGCATACATATAATTTATTATGCAGCATGTGTTATATTGAAATGTGAGACATTAAATTAATTTTCCACTTCCGTGATAGTTAATTGTGAAGGTCATCAGGACTGGCACAGCGGTACCTGAGAGTAGTGTGGGTGTGGGTGTGGGGTGGGTGTGCATACATATTATTTACCGTATAGCAGGAAATTTTCGCTAGGGGAAAACTTCGCCAAACTCAGACTGATGTGTAGTATTGCGTAAAAATTTCACCAGATTGATTTTCACGCACATGTGATTTGGCAAAATTAAATTCCACGACATTCTTAACAGCAGTTTAGCAGTCTCGAGCAGCTTGGAAAAGTGTCTTGCTGCCGCGGAATCTCCGTTCTCACTAGCGATTTGGACTTCAGTTCATTACTTAGCTTCATATAAGGCCCTCTATGTAGCCTCTTCTTGGTGCCGAGCATTGGTAATGGCTTCCGCAATCGCCGGCGCCGACGATGGCAACGAAGATGACAGCGGCCCCATTGGATCAGGGAGCTGTGCACATGGCAGAATCTGCAAATAACGCAGCAGAGCCACACCGGTAGTCGATAGTGAGCTTAACTTTCGCAGCTGCATGCTACCGTTGACTATGTGTCAAAATTTCACTGGTCAAAATTTTTACTCGACAAAATTTTACCGGTTAAATTTTTGCCACTTGAATTGACTGGCGAAATTGGCGAAAATTTACCCCTGGCGAAAATTTCCCGCTATACGGTATTTTGAAGCATGTGTTGTATTGAAATGTGAAACAGTGAATTAATTTCCCTAGAAAACACCACCACCTAAGGCCAGAGGTAAACACCAGAGTGGACCATGCTCACTTTGCCAGCAAGATTCTACTCGGTATTTCCGTGTAACAAACTGGTCACAAGAGAAGCTTGCTTACTTGGAAGTACACAGAAGGGACAGAATGCATGCTCCATATATGCAGAGCTTGTGAACACTGCATTTCACAACATTTCAACGATCCATTGTACATACCACGCTGGGAAAGGGATACTGGCAATCCATCGGGCCAGCAAACTCCCTGTGCAATAGAAGGATGTGACATGCAGGGAGCAATCCGGGGTTCTGGCAAGCCTTGCATACCAAGTGGCCTGCAAATCAGAAGTACGACCTCAGACATTATCTTTTGTCCCTACCACTACCACTTAACCTATAGGCACACACATGCAAAAACAGTAGAGTGCTGTAAAACGTGCAAAGCAAAGCCTAAGCGGGGAGAAACATACAGCAGGCACTGTCCTAATCCACCAGTGGTAGAAAAGTATCTACAAGTGATAAAGGGCTTTCCAGAAACTGTAACAAGCAGTGGTGGTTTGCTACGAATGTTACAGAAAGTTTTCAGAGCTTGTGTTTACGCTCAATCTCTTCAACGCTCCCATTAATGACAAGAGTGACCCCACAGTGAATGGCATCAGTACCGATGCTGAGCTTGACACACTTTTACAAGGCCTACACAGTAGACTCCTCACCGTTCCAGAACGGGTAGAATCTAGCCTATCTGACTATGGCTGGAGTATAACTGAGGATGGGGGTCTAAAAATCGAGTGGGACACAGAAGAACATGTACTAGCCCTAAGAAACCAAGTACAGCATTTGATTAGGGGTTGCAAGTGTAAAAAGGGCTGTCAAAATAACCAGTGTGGATGCAGACGAAAACAACAAAACTGTGGACCTGGCTGCTTATGTCTTAACTGTTGCAACTCACCAAATTCAGCAGATGGAGGCAATTCAGTGAATCCAGCTGACCCTTGTAGCTCCAGCAGCCAACCTTTGGCAATCCCATCAGAAGTGAGCCTTTATGAGTAGGAAGAATTCGAACAAGAAATGATAATTGCTGAAGAAATTGTATTGTGCAGCGAATCAGAAGATTTGGCTAGTGATGCAAGCTTTTGTAACTCTGACGTCTCACAGGATGTTGATAGTGAAGAGGAACTACTATATTAATAGATTCACAAAATCCTATGGTACCATGTGGAGTTGTCCCAAACCCGTTTAGACACTTGCAACCAAACTCTCACTTACACTACTACTACTTTAGTGTATAATGTTAATACCTACGCGCACATTACCTGTGTTATGTAACTCCATCCTCCAAATTGAAACAGCAACGCTACAGCGCTTCCGCGGCTTCAAAACTGTACTTGAAACAGCCTCCGCTAAACTGCTCGTAAAATAATCAATCACGTCGACTGAACACCACTCGTGACTGAAAATGGCATATTTCTTTCCAATTAGCCATGATACAGTCTCAGATGATCACGGACGTTGCTCACAAACGCCGAGAAACTGCAGCACCCAACCAACCACGTGGCACGGCCATTTTGTAATTACGTCATTTTCGCGTTTGCAAATAAAATTGCGATAATCGCACCACCGGCGGATTGACTGATGTACACTAAGCAAGTTATTGATCATAATTCCACGCTAATTGAAATCGCGAGCCCGTTTGCAGACTCACCAGTATTATGGAGACCGAGAACGTCGTTTTGAATGGTGATGGCGAGTATTACCAACAGAACAAGTTTAGCCCAACGGAAGAGTGCCCAGTCTCCCCTGTATCATCTGCAAGCCAGGGTAAGGCCTATTATTTGAAAAGGTTAATCTGTTGACTATAGCCTCGTTTCTAACCGGTTACCCCGCACTGCACTCGTAACCGTTGGAGCCGGGAACGAGGCTACATGTGTTGTTGACTCACGTTCACTATTATCACTGCTGGTACTTCACTCTCAGTGGTGCAAATAGGGAGCCAGGCCTTTACATAATTTCCCCCACGTTGGGTTCTGCAGAACGCAAGGAGCTAGAATTTAGCCATAAATGCAAAACTCTAGCTGCATTGTGTCCCCCACTTAGTAATTACTAGGATTCATTGCATAGATTACAGAAACGTGGCCAAGGGGGCACATGTCCCCCACACCAAGGTGGGGCACATTTTCCACCTTACTAACGGACACATGAGACATGGCCCTGTACATGGAAGCCAAAGTTTAGTTCTACTGTTCTAGCCAGAGTCAGTTACAAAAAGTGGTGCCCCCTCAGACTAGCCTCGTTCCCAGGCCCGCGACTTTTTCGGTTGCACGAAGGAAAGTCACAGGGCCTGGTGATTAACTGAAGTCACGTGATCAACTTACATCATAATCTATGTCGAAAGTCGGCTACTTTCTCTACATTTTGCCGGAGACTTCTTTCAGCCATAAGTCTATGGCACAAACGGGCTATAAAGAAAAGCTACCAGAAGTGTAGATTCGCTACCTTTACTCGTTGTCTGAGAATTGCATGTCAGGTATGCCGTGGGTATTCCCATAGAATTTCTTTCAAAGGGAAGTTGATACAAGGAAACAAGTAATGGTACAAGATAACATAATTGATTACCTAATGACATGTTTTCCTGTATATTGCGCACTGTTATGCATGCTTCCAGGAATATCCAAGTAGTATACCAATTTTGCCGCGAAATTGCAGCAACTTTCATTCAATCCTCGTTTTGGGGACATTTATTTTGCTCTCAAAATCGATTAACCCGTTGGAGTAGAGTAACAAAAAAGCATATGTAAGCGGTTTGGTACAAGATGCGTCGCTTAGAATACTTTTGGGGCCATTCAGGCCCTTTGCCGCAGGTTGGGCAAAAAATCGGGAAAAAAATCACTTGTCCTCACCAATGGAAGGAAGAATCTTGAGCTGTATCTCCAGAACTATGTATGCTACAAATTTCGTTTTTTTCACATTGTGAGTAGTTACTTCCGTGCTCTCTGCGAGCGCTTATCCAAGCTTCTAGCGCTTTTGTAAGAGAATGCTATGCATCCAACTCTGAATGCCACTTTTCCGCGATTTTCTCGCTTTCTATTGCATTTCATATCTACTCGTAGATTGGGACTACTGCTAACTTACTTTGCTGTGCCGTAGATCTTGATGGTATGTGTGCTGAAGCGCAAAATCCCAGCTGTCAAACCTTTTGCCGCAGGTTGGGTAAGAAATCGAAAAACAGGCATTTTGTTGAAAGAGGCATGAGCGCACAGCTGCCCAGGACTACTGTAAAAGTCGTACGCTCGAAAAAAGTACCTGTCATACGCTTTTTGTGTTGTTTAACACGGATACGTTGTTGCAAAAGCCGTCTTTCAAAGGGATCTCGACATAGCGGCCGACATAACTGCACGCGCTCGAAGTCGGTCAATACCTTTGATGTTAATTAACATCCGGTATTACTTCCTGTTTGAGAGAAATTCGATGACTGCGGGTTGACTGTGTGTACTCGCCCACACTCATAATTACCTTTCTACTCTTGGGCTTGCACACGTGATTTTAGATCCCAAGCCCTGTGACATCTTTCGTGTAAACCGAAAATGGCGTGGGCCTGGGAACGAGGCTACCTTCAGACATCAAAGCTTAGCTGTCATATTTCAACTACATAAGAGTGGTGAAGCGCCACTCTTTAGCTAGAACACCGTACAACTTTGTTTGAATCACCACAACCTTCTAAAGAAAGAGCTTGGCTGTCTAGCTAAAGGGCCTAACCAGCTATATAGCTCCTAGCTAAACAACAAACTGAGAACTTTCGGCTGCTATATGTACAAAGACCCTAGCTTACCCTGTTATTCAGAAGTCTTATCCCAACAATCACTTTTTCAATGGAGGTCGTGAGAAAACAACACTCAAGGGCCATCCATGACAACGCCATGAGCATTCTGGTTTACTTGCACTGAAGTGGGTTACCAAACTTACTTTCTCCATGAAGTCAGTAATGATCCTACGTAGGCCTGCCCACCTTTGTGAATAGGTGGCTCGACCTCCAGTAATACTGGCCCAGTCTCATCACTGTGTTCCATAGCATTCATTCGCTACTGAAACGTCTTTTCTGCTCTGCCTTGAGCTTTCTGGAGCACATTCCACTCAGTCTCGACTTCCCACTGCTTTGTGTTGACTGCCAGCTTAGTAGGTCACTGACAGCCGGCCTCTCTCCTTACTACCCTGCATGTATGCGGCTACGTTAAGCAAGTGGTTCTGCTGGGTGTTGTCTGTCTGTCTGTCCAGTCAGAAATTGGGCTATCTAGCGATTTGCAGGGTTTAGTGGTGGCTAAACCTGACAGTAACATTGAAATCCCAAGGAAAGCCTCATAGTGGCCAAATTTAAGCGGTTCTATTCAACGCTTTTCCAGCTCTTTCGGGTTATGCGTACTCTGAACACATGGTCATATTGACATAATATGCGTAGAGAAGCGTCCCTGTCATTAATACGGCAATCGGTCACACCCACCGCTTGTATATGCAGCTGCTGTACACTCTGGGTGTGACTTCACAGCCAGCTGCACTATACCAACAGCTCCGGTTCCATTTGTAAATAATGCGGTGCAGGGTATATACGTCTCTACAGAGACTTCTTGAAGCACTCTCAATCAACACCCCTGTCTCAAAGATTTGACCAATGCTACCTTCAGACTAGGGAACATACGTGTACGTGTAGCTAGCTACCTTCCCTCTTTGCCACCACAGCCCCTCACTGCCCCCCTGTGATCAACTCCCCCATCTGCATTGCCCTGGTGGGGCTCCCTGCCCGGGGGAAAACATACATCGCCAACAAGCTGTCACGGTATCTCAGATGGATTGGACTCAACACTAGGGGTGCGCTTGTGCATGTAATCATTCTTGTGTGATGTATTGTTCCCACATACATGTACATGTAGCTTTAGATACATATTATGTATGCTTACTGCTGCTGTCACTACGCATATATGCCTATATCTCTCTGCCTATCTAGAATTCAATGTTGGTCAGTACCGACGTACAGCAGTTGGTTGTAAAAAGTCACATGACTTCTTCCACCCACACAACCAGGAGGCTCTAAAGCAAAGAAAGTGAGTTTCTAAGCCACAACCATGCCCCATGTACATGTATATGATCATGAAAGTACTGCTGTGATGCATGTGCATGCATTGTGAATGATACAATACTCTCACATGACAATTCATATTTGAAGCGGTGATATTTAGACTGCCTATCCAGATACTACAGGTAGTCAACCAGCCTCTGTACACACTTGACAATGTATTGCCTGTAGTACTGGACAATGACAATAGGCCAATGTGCCCCACCTGGAAGTATGTTTGGGCACACGCTAATTCCATCTGGAATAAACCTCAAGCTACATGTAACTAGTGGTGCTACATTGTGAACTCTTCAAGAAAAAATCGGGACCCAGCTGGGGATTGAACCCAGGACCTTCTGAATACTAGTCAGATGCTCTTACCAATTGAGCTACTGGAGCCCCCTTGGCAGAGGAGCAGTAGGCAAGCTTTATATAGCCACTAAACCCGCTAGTAGCACTTGCCAGTAGGACCCAGCCAATTCCAACTGTAATTACTCTCTCATTATAGGCCTCTCCCCCATCTAAACACGAGAAACATGCTACACCCAAACTTAGCCTGGATCAGTCTGCCGGGGTAATTAAACCACCAAAGACACAGAACTGAACACACCACACCTAAATATACATCAGCCTGTTATAGTCTCCTGTTAATGCTCTACTGCAGTGTGGTAGTCTGGCGGTGGGGCGAGCCTGAGTTGCATGAACATGTGATGCTGGCATGTAATGTAGAATAATTAATGAATGAAACTACATTATTTGTGTTATACTGCTGCTTAAGAATGCATATTATGTTCACCTGTTCGAAGCATTGTTCCAATACATGTACATGTAATGTAAGGAGCAGTGGTCAGTTGCCTAAGCCTGCCAACTGAACTAATGACCTACATGCACCAAGCCATATCAAATAGCCTACTTCACGACATCAGAAGGTTGCAAATGCAGAATTGTATAGAAGTTGAAGTTTATACTATTTGAAAGATGAGTAACTTTTTGGTGTGGAGCCCACTCAGGCTCACCCCTATAATATTCCCCACTACTAATTAGCACAGGATCTGAGCGGAGTTAGTGGTACACATAAATGCCACACCACCCTGGTGAAGTGCCTGTGCTCTGCAACAGACTAATGGGACTGTTGTCTTGTCCCAGATGGAGAGAAACAGATAACTAGTGATACACAATGTGCAGGGATGTCCTCGCTTCGTGAGAATTGCTGTGTGCCACATAATATTTTGTGGCACGCCTACCATTTTGCCACGAAGAAAAGGTCAACAGAACCGGGCACGTCCACAATGCCCACCCACTACACAAAATGGCTACGTGCAATAATGCGCCTGGAAGTCCAGAGGCTGAAGCAGGCTACATGTACATGTAGCTATAATAGTGAGCGCTTCCAAGTCTCCCGTACAGAGTTCTACAGCGAAGCTCAGAATCATTGTTGTGACAGTACCCTTGAACTGTGGCTTTAGACCTACCCCCAACCCTAACTCTCTCTCTCTCTCTCTCTCTCTCTCTAGGCAGGCAGCCCTGAGTGCCCTGGCTGACTTACAGCAGTTCCTTCTGCGTGATGGAGGACAGGCAGCGGTAAGTATTGTAAGCCTCATTCCTCTCACTCAAAAAAATTGGTACACATGAGGGGCAGTTTGTTGTGCACTTCTAGATTATGAACCCAATATTGTGAAACTTGTTGCAAGCAATAGCCTGTGTGCCAGTTCCTGTTTGTATATTGATAGTAACCTGCTGTGTTTAGTGATGAAGCTGGCAAGGGAGATGCTGTGCAGACAGTGAAAGTCACACATGGCAGCCAAATACAGTAGTAGTACAGTACTTTCTAGAAAGCACAGTAATCTCTATCAATACTTTACCTGTAGTGCTGTCCCGCGCATCTGTGCGTGTGTAATGGATGTAATGTCCGCTGAGAAAGCACGATTGCGCGAAAATACGCAAGAAGACTGTTATGTCACCATTTTAATGTCATCATACTGTATGAGTACTTAGTACTTGACTGCTGCATGTGTTGGGATAGTCTCGCGTTGAGACATTCTGATAGCCGACTGTATTATCATGATGGCCTTAAATGAGACTTGTACAAGTATTGTTGCTACATCACCTGTACCTTGCTAATACTTGCCTCGTTCATCTAGTAGAACTATCTGTGCAGGTTTATGATGCCACCAACAGCACCCGTGAGCGCAGAAAGCTCATCCTAGACCACTGCATCAATAATTGCATCAAGGTAAGCCTGTCTATTACATACGACCTACATTATTGAACGCAGCCTCTTTCCCAGCCTCATGCACTCCCAGCTTATCAGTTCCATACTGCAAGTGATGGGAGTGAACTGTACTGTGGAGTGTGAAGCAGCAACACAGTGGTGATTTCAAATTTGCCTACCTCTATTTACATTGTTTGCCCATAATTTTGCTGAAACAGACCTCAGCAAAAACAGCTGCCAATTCCATTGTCCAAACCCCATTGTGCTCTGCTAGTCTCACCTTTGGTTGTAGTGCAGACGCAAGTTGTAGTGCAGACCCAGCCGCTCATGACAATAAAGCTGTATATTTTATACTCTTGTTTAGTTTTTAACACTTGATCCACAGAACGTACATGTATATAGAACAGCCGTAAGACAGACATGTGAAAAAAAACAACAGTTTGAAAGGGTTTGAAAGTGGTTTTAACAGGGTGACAATAAAACATACAAACAACTTAGAGTCTGACCATAAAATGATGAGATACAAGTAAAAGGTAGCCTAGCAAATATATTGGAAATGACACCAGTCGCCTAGCTGCCATGTACACACATGTACTGTGTGTACATGTACATGAGCTGTGTAGCCCACATACTGCACAGGCACATATCCATACTTTAACGTTACATGTAGTTCTGTCCGTGCGTGTATGTGTCCGTGTGTAACGGATGTGACGTCCGCTAATGAACCTCGAATGCGCGAGAAGACGCGAGAACAGATGTCATCATAATTTATGTGTACATAGCTAATTAGTACTTTGACCGCTGCATGCGTTGGGACAATTTCGACCGCTGCATGCGTTGGGATGCTCTGACAGCCGACAGTATTATCATGATGGCCTCAAATCAGCACTTCGAGCGTGCTCTATTGTGAAGATTAGTGGCTGTATAGTCCTGTAAGTGCAAACCATGCACAGCTGTAACTGCTACGCTAGACAAACTATGACGATGTGCATTAAATGGAGTCAGTTCCATTCACCTACATGTGCTGATGTGGGTATGGTTTTGTAATTGTTTGCAGTCTCTCCTTTGAGTTACTGCCTCCACATGGCTCAGGCAGAAACTACTGTCGAAGTCTCGATCAGGCTACTGCCACTGGCAGATGCTCCACATTCCATATGATAGCTATACTACATGGACATTACATAATACATGCTTTGGCTTCTAAAAGAAATGTAGTATGCACACGTACTTTATACTTACTCCCCACTGTGACGAGTCAATTTTCAACACTGACGCGTGGCTTAGTCAAAAGCACTGCTTCATTGGCAGAAGATGCTATACTGTTCCATGCAAATCACATAGAGGTCACACTTTTCATTTCTATCTGTACAGAGTGAGCAAGTTGAACACGCGCAAGTACTTGTAACATGTAAATGTACTTTGAGGCTGATAGTTTTCCCCATGGGACATGTTCTGCTTCAAGAACCATGTATATCATGTAGCTACATTGTGTCATGAGGTTTGTCAACTGATGACTACATGTATTTTACTATAGGTGTTCTTTATCGAGTCTATCTGTGATGACCAAGAGATAATAGCACAGAACATCAAGGTAAGAGGATGTTGTCAGTTGGGGCCTTCATCATCTAGAATCCTGATATGCTCAGCCTGACTCTTCATCTCGTAGTCACTCCAACAGTTTATCACTCAAGAGGTCCTCCATGCTAACTGAAGTGCCAGCATAAGTTACTGTTGCTACATTCTAATTTAGATATCTCGTCCAATGGGATCTACACAGTTTAGAAACCCTCAGCCCCTTCGTAGTGTTCTCGCCACATTGGGCACCACAGCCTCAGGTCCTCAGATTTCTAGAAAGGTCTGCCTAGCTCCCTCCTCCATCCCCCCAGGGAGTTTCATTTTGAGAGGGTGGATTGACCTCCCCTCCCCCAGAAAAGAAGCTTTCTCACACTGTCCCCTTGCAGGAAGTGAAGCTGTGTAGTCCTGACTACCAAGGCGTTGACCCCGAGCAGGCTGTGGCAGACTTTGAGATGAGGATCAAGAACTATGAGCTTGCCTATGAGACAATGGACCACATAAAGGACAAGTAAGTGTGGCAAAGCTGCAAGAATATATTAGTGTGACATGCCTGGTATCATCCAGGGAGCTAAGCTGGGTGAAGATCTATAACGTGGACCAACGATACGAGGCTAACAGGATAGATGGTGAGAGAGCGGCTATTGTTCTGTTTTCCATGTGTGACAGTGTGTTAAACAATTATGCTAAGGGATATAGCCTCTAACATTGCCTAATACACATCAACACCTGTACTCAATAGCCGAAAAGAAAAAGCCTACTAGTTCTAAGGCTACTAAATAGCACATTCCCTGTCTCAATTCTGTAGCTTTTGAATGTGCAACAAGTGAAAACTAGTGCTGCAATGAATGTTATTAATTAACCTTCGAAGCTTCATTGACAAACCTTTGAATGATATTAATTAACCTTTGTTGACAAAACCTTCGAAGTCTTGGAACCTTTGCAGCTTAGTTTATATCAACCTCTTACCCAGGGCTCAGGCTTGGGTTGCTCAGTTTAGTTTACATACATGTAGCAACAGCAGCAGTTATAAAACCATACATGCGCATTGAAAATAGCATGTGATCAATGATGTGATGTCACTTAAGTACAGCAATGCCAATGGCCATAGAGATTCCGAGTCTCTCTTCTGCTTAAGTATAGCTATGTTATAGATGGTTCAAGTGCTGAAGTAGTTCAAGAAAATTGACTGTGCGCAGCGCGCGAACAGTTGGTCCTAATTACGTTTTCCGCATCTGTCTGTTTGTGCGTCCGCACTTATCACGTGCGCAATATATTACGTCATACGCTACTATGCGACTGCAGTATATACCGTAGAGTACGTATCAAGTGCCCATGGGCAGGGAACCTTAGGATGCAGCGGAAGAGAGGGGTGGGCGCTAAATGCGTATTCATCCGCAAACGGCATGTAGTATCCGCCCACTACCCTGGAAGTGAGGAATCTTCATCATAGTGTATTTTCTACCATAATATCATACCATCCTGGTGAGCTAAACTTATAACTAAAGCGCAGTGAGCAAAATCAAGCAGTAAAATTCAACCTTTGGTGTGCTTTAATTGGAATACAGACAGTAAGTCAGCTAGCTACTTCGTTTTTTCAGCTATATTTCGCAGTTATCTGCATGCTTTTATAGCTACTCTAGTACATATGCTTTCATAGTTGGTTAAAGAAGGCTATACTTACCTTTTATCCTCACTTTGCATCGTGCGGTTGAGTGGGCAGATACTACGTGAATAAACGTACCCCTTGCAGGAAGTTGATGCTGAAGAGGGGGGTGGGCACTTAATACATGGTGGGCGCTTGATACGTACTGTACGGTAGCAGCTTTTGGAGGTTTGTAGGCCAAGCTACAGCAAGTGAAGGTAGTTGTGTGTTGCCTAGATGGTGAAAACGTAGTAAGCAGCCGTAAAAATGTTACGTATAGCTACTAACTGGAAGCTCACAATGAAACTGCCAAGTAAGCACTTTCGCTGTACTGCGTTTGATTGCTTATCAGTTTCTGTAGGATGCCTAGTTATGTAGTTCTACAGCTGCAGTTAGCTTGGTCTGATGAGCTGAGTTGTGTGTATTGTACGGGAAAAGTTCCCAGCTTCTCAAAAAACTCCCAGACATCCGAAGGTACCCTACCGCTATTATTTCCTCCACTAGAACTCACGATGTTTACCGACAGCTAGCTAGCTAGCCTTGTGGCACTGCATGTGTGCTGTACATGCACAACCATTTGAAGGTGTGGCAGCAAAGGTTCGGAGGTACAGATTAGCCTCCAAAGGCAGTTTTAACTGTGCGCACCTTCAAAGGTTCAAACATTCATTGCAGCACTAGTGAAAACATTTAGGGTGGAGACTGGGAACGAGGCTGAAACATCATCCACACACCCTGTTACTATTCACATACCCCGTGTACCTCCCAGGCCACCTCCAGTCCCGGCTGGTCTACTACCTCATGAACATCCACACTCAGCCCAGGTGTATCTACCTCTGCAGGGTGAGCCGTGGGGCGGCTAGCTAGTCAGCTTAGTGAACTGCTAGCCATAATAACTACCATTTTGAATCAAGTCTTGGGGATGTTGTCATAATAATTTATTTGTTGCTAGTGCATGTATGCACACTGTTTTCATGCTGAGCACAGTGTTGCCGATGTCTGTAAATGTCATGCATGTTTCTACTTACAGCATGGAGAGAGCGTTTGCAACATGTTTGGGAAGATTGGTGGAGACTCGGAGCTGTCTGAAAGAGGTGTCCAGGTCAGTGCTGCCTCTTGGTCTAATAAGTATATGCTACATGTATGTAAAGCGGTAGCAGAGAGGCTGTTCACTGTGCCTGTATTACTGTCCTCACACTCAGTTTGCCAAAGCACTGAAGGACTTTATGAGCGAACAGGGGATGGACAGATTTCGGGTTAGCACTAACTACATATACAATGTCATGTATTGTTGTGAAGCTGTTGATGGGCTAATTAACCAACATGTGTGTATTGTGGGAAATAAGGGCGTGGATATGACAGCCAGCTGCTGCCCGTACCTGTGGTTTTGCCCAGTTTACAACTGCAAACCGAGTTCCTTTTTCCTTGCCTGGTTTGAAGGTGTGTTCTCCAAGTGGTGATGTGATTTCTGCAAGGTTTAGTCTCTCTAACGTACTATACACAACCCTATATGCAGTCACAACAGCACACACACTTCCTTCCCAGATCTGGACCAGCCAGCTAAAGCGCACGGTTCAGACAGGCCACTACCTCCAGGGGACTATTGAACAATGGAAGGCACTCAATGAACTGGATGTTGTAAGTTGCAAATTATCCCAATTCCAGTACGCTCGCCCCACAAATGCTCTGCATTCTCCTAATTAATTTAAATTGGCCCCACCTCTGCAGGGAGAGTGTGAGGCAATGACGTATGAGGAGATTCAGGAGAAGTACCCGAAGGAATTTGCTCTGCGAGACCAGGACAAGTACCACTACCGCTATCCCAAGGGGGAGTCCTACGAGGACCTGGTTCACCGGCTGGAACCCATCATCATGGTGGGTGCTGGTAGTATAGAAGCAATGGAAGATACTGGTCTTTGCGGTACCATAGATAGTAGAGATAGTAGTTACAAACACGCATAGAAAGTGTTAATCAGGTGTGAACGGGTAGTTTCCAATCCCTTTCCTTCTACTCTACTATCTATGGCGGTATATCTGTAAGGTTTCATATACAGTGGGAGGGTGTATGCTTACTTGGCTGAAGAAGCGCTCAAACTGTATGCTGCTGTGTTTTTACTTTTTAAAGTTGTTATGATAATATTTTATCCCATGATTATAATTATCCCTCGTTTTTGGTGCTACAAAAAATGACCAGTTAGTTTTCTCCTGATAGTACGGTATATACCTTCCAATACCCTCCAGATTCAATCTCAGGGCAGCTTAACAAATTTTTCTTCAGGGGGGCATGCAGACCCTAGAGATGAGCACACTTTGCATGTTTTATAATTATCTATTTCGCACCTGTCTGTTTACGTATATCCAGTGGACGTTTTTACCAGCCGGAGCGTGTGCAGCACGCGAACGGCTGGTACTAAGATTGCTTTACATTTCCGCGTCTGTTTGTTTGTTTGTCTGTTTGTGCGTCTGCACTTATCACGTGCACAATATATTACGTCATACGTTACTATGCAACTGCAGTGATAACAGCTTTTGGAGGTTTGCAGCTAGGCCAAGCTACAGCAAATCAAGGTAGTTTTGTGTTGCCTAGATGGCGAAAACTTGGTAGGCAGCCATAAAGATCCTGCTTTCTTGGCATATAGCTACTAACTGGAGGCGCATGACGAAACTGCTGAGTCAGCACTTTCACTGTACTGCTCTAAGAATATAGTATCTCTGGCTCTACAGCTGTAGTTTAATAGCTTGGCCTAAGCTGAGTTTTGTGTATTGTACGGGAAAGGCGTCCGGCTGGTTTTTTAGATGTAAAATGTCAGACTTGTTATATTGTAAGATGAAGGTTAGGCATATTGTATAGTGGGAAAATTTCATTAAATTTGGTGAAATCACGATAAATGGCTATAAATTAATATTGGTGAAATTTAATTTGGTGATTGGTTATTGCGAAGATTATGTCGTCCCTGTGTTCATTCATGCTCAAGCGCTCTGTCGCTTTGTCAAGTATATACTGTAGACTACATGGAGTCCAGACGTTGGGGAAATACTGTAGTGGAAAGTAGCCAGTAGCAACTCTGATGATCCCGCATATGCAGTGGCAGTTACGCGAAGGAACATTGTTGTTGTCCTTGTTCTGATCAACTTCTTGCTCATTAACCTTCTGCACTGTTTCTGTGTTTTCAGCGCACTTACCCTGAGGGCTAGAAGTGTCTTGTAGGTATAATTTCTCTCTCCTGAACAATGAATTTACAACTTTATATATCTTCATGGTTCACATTGGACACGCTCAACCAATGTGACCTTTTAACAAAATATTAATTTGGTAAGAATTAAATTTGGCGGCAGTGCCGTTGCTGATCGCCAAACCACCAAATTAAAGTCCTCACCAAATTTTCCCACTATACTGTTCTATGTTTCAGCTACAATCTGCATGCTGGCCTACCATACATTTCACTGTATCAACTGAAGTATGAATCTGCCTCAATACATTGTATCTTTATCTAAACTAGCTAATCCTGACCAGAAAAGGAAGGGGCTTCCCCATGCATTCCCATGAGTGTTGTGCCAAGTGTTACCGACCTCTTCTCTATGTGGAGATAAATTTGTTGGCCCACTCTGGTGTGCACTCCGGTGTGCACTCTGAATTGTGAAATGTGAATCTACTGGTTCCTAAATGACTATAGACGTTCACTGTTACTGCAGGAACTGGAGAGACAGCGAGATGTGTTGGTCATCTGTCATCAGGTGGGTATAGTTTATAGACCTCAGGAGGTAGTGTAGTCATATATACATGTTTCTGTTATGAACAAGACTGTTCTGTTTGTTATAACTACATTCCTGACATGTACTTTTACCAGTTGGTATAGTGACGGTATCATCCACTTCACTTAGACCACTCATGAATATTCAATGAGCATGGAAGCTTTGAAGTTCTTGGTTAGACACCAGCTGTGTACATATCAGTTAGATCCCTGTGTACATAACACTTTTAGCACCCACTTAAAAAGTTACAGTAACAGCAGTGCATGGCCCAAGTCATTGATCACAGCAAGAACTCAGGATCTAACTGACATAGACACCCTTGGGGAAATCCCTCACCCTTGGACCATGTTAATTGACCTCGGGCTGCGCCTCGTCAGTTAACACAGTCCTCAGGCTCTGATTTTCCCACGGGTGTCTATGTCAGTTAGATCCCTCCTTGCTGTGATCTAACCTATATATACTTAACGCATGTTAAATACAGTACAGTTAATCCAGCAGAAGTTCTAGGAACAAGACCTTAGATAATTCAATATCAAGATGATTTTAAGATGGCTACAAAGAAGCTCTAGAGAACAAGCCTGTCCAGTGTGATTCTCCTACATGTAAGTAATCACGTACGATTACTATGAACCCAGGCGGTGATGAGGTGTTTGGTGGCGTACTTCTTGGACAAACCACAGCATGAGCTTCCCTACATCAAAGTCCCTCTGCACACAATCGTCAAGCTCACTCCTGTGGCTTATGGTAAGCATTCCATTCTCGGGGTTTATTGGTATTATGTCACCAATCTCAAATGACCCACCCCCTAACTAAAGAATAGACGTGTGTATGAAAATCATGTTATTCCATCAAGTATTTCAATTGCATCTCTTCTTTAAACTTTGAAGTGCTATATCTTTGAACTTCCATTAAGGGTGGGGATTCAAACATGCTGTGCAAAGACAGCAGTTATTAGACAGCAGTTATTAGTGTATGAGTCCACCCTTGATAGAAGTTCATAGATACGCTTTTGAATGCAGTGACACAAGTGAAATATGCGACGGAATAATATTTGATTTCTACATGGGGCTGCCACACATGGATTGCCCATAACCTACTGCATAAATCAGTGTTTGGCCCTAGACTTGTGTTAGGCACAATCTCTGCACTCGCTATAAGCTATAAAGTTGGTATTATAATACGTAGCAAGATATTTGCCTTCTATTCTGCTTCAGGCTGCAGATTGGAAGAGTTTGCGATTCCCGTACCTTGTGTGGATACATACCGAAGCAAACCAAAGGTACAGGACTGCGGCTACTGACATCCGGTATTTATCATCGCAGGACTTTGACTTGTAGAAGGAATCCTGTATTATCCATGGGCAAATTCAGAATCACTGTATAATACTGTTTCACAAGATCAGATTTATTTTCGTGAACATACCTCGAGTGTGGGTGCGTACATGCTATTTGGGACCAACAGATGTGGGCCTGGGAAACTTCTGCCTGAAGTGGTGTTAATTAAACTTCCCAGTACAATAACTCCAAACAACAGCATCTATATCAACAACTACAGCGATTATAATCACAGCATGCAAAAAACATCTAGTAATTACATTCCCTAGGTATGTGGTCTGGGAATGAGACTGTAGTATTCATATATATATGGGTCAATAGTGGCATTGCCAGGTGAAGTGTGAACACTATCACTATGTACTTGTATGTCTCATCTTCTTCTAGACTGTTGGATTAAGTCGTTCAAACTCGGATGCTCTTGAAACTGTTCCCGGCCATTACTAGAGTGCCATTGCCATCCATAAATTTGAGCTCCCAACTCTCCCGTACACGTTACTCTCCAATATTCCGACTTGCTTGGTCTATAAATCTCATGTTGTACATGATCAGCTATTTTTTATATCTGTAAAATTTATGTGGTCAGCTGTTAGAGAATACAATATGAACCGGTTATACATGTATATTGTGTTCAGCTCTTGTGTGATCTTAGTGCCATATTCAGAGTTGCTTTTACAATCTCATTATTTATTGTATTTTTGTAAATAAAATTGATAATTATTGTATGCAAAATAAAAATTGATCAATGCAGGGGGTGTAGTCTAAGTTACAGGCCTCAGATAGAGAAAAGTAACAAGTCCTGTAAATCACAGCAAAGCTTACTACCTCTTTATGTCTAAATTTACCTTTAATTTAATTAACTCTTTTGCAGCCAAGTTTTAATACATCCATAAGGTTAATGTGAATTTATATTGGCCTTTTTATATTAGGCGTTAATATAAAGTGCATGTTTTTTCTATTTTATATGGGCACATAAATGTGCCCATGGTGTTCAAAGTGTATGGTTACCATAGATTAACCTGCATGCATGTACATGTAGATGGTTCAGAATCACACATGCATCGATATCTCTTGAAAATAATCATCCCTCGTGCAAAAAGGTGGTTTCTATGACAATAACCTATCTGAGTCAGTACAGAAGCCAACTTGTACTAATTTTGGTATGTAGGTGGTTCACAAACAACTGCATGCCATTGCTTATGCTAGGTTACTAAGAAAACTAGGCCCAATTCAACATCCCTCCTGGGGTATAATTTAGACATGCTATCCTCAAACCCCCTTACATGTATAGGATAGACCACGTCACAGCGGAGGATATGCGCCTATATATCCTCCGTGGATGCGATTTTACCCGAGGCGCAGCCGAGGGATAAAACCGTATCCAAGGAGGATATTTTGGGCGCATATCCTCCGCTGGGGCGTGGTCTATCTGACTTATCCCACTACTGCGCATGTGCGTAACTATCGTGAAGTAGCTTGAGGTTATGTTACTAATATGTAACTAAGGAAGTACAGTCTACAGAACTGTAGGATATGCGCCTATATATCCTACTGCTCTCGTCCAATGAAATGTATTAGAGATTATGCAATGTGGGGTAAGACATACATCCAGACATCAAAGTATGGCATGCAGACTCACAAATTCACAATGACCAGAGTAGCTACAGCTTCATTAGTAATACTCATATTATCTTTACTTGACAAGTAGCCTTAGCTATACAGTACAGCTCATCAGTTATCACTCCACCTAGTACTGCTAAAGCAATGAGAAACTAGTGCTATACAAACCATACCTACGACTCACACACTTCTAGATCTTAGTCCACAGTTCAATATCTTGAGTACAATAGCCATTCATGCCTTTATGTTAACTTTTAGGACAAAGGGACTATTCATATATATAATTTTTAGGACAAAGGGACTATTCATATTATACAAGGATAGAATCCATACATGTAGCAGACAAAACACTATTACACACTGCCATGACACCAGACCATTTTCAAAACATGAATCAATTCCATTCCATCTGTCAAGCCTTCTTTTCACATTGTGGACCACTGTAGCCTGCATAGCATTCGCAATGCTTAGAATAACTGCATGGGAATTAGAGATTGGTGAAAGTAATTACCCTGCGCGAATGAGGCGGGGTTAAGCAATTGGTTCTGTCTGTCTGTCTGTCCACTCAAATATTGATCTTTATTGCGATTGACAGGGTTATGTGATTTCTAAAACTGACAGTAACATTGAAATCCAAACAAAATGTTTGGGTGCATACCTGATAGTGGCCAAAGCAGTTTTATGCACTGATCTACATTTTTTAATACGGTCACAACTAGAATACGGCTGGGACCAAGCATATGCAGACTCTGGACACGTTCATATTGGTGTATGCGTAGAGAAGCATCTGTGTCAATAATACAGCGATTGGTCACACCCACCACGTGGCTATACAAGAGCTGTATATACATGTACACTCTGGGTGTGGCTACATAGCACCAACAGCTCCATCACCCAAGTCTGCGGTCCAGCCAGGTTCCATTTGTAAACTATGCAGCGCGGGAGGCTTCAAGTTACCCTAGCCGTAAAAAGGTCATTCATGCTTTCACGTATCCAGTGTTACTAGTTGTCGCCAGTTCGCAATAAACACTGAATTTATGTGTACATACATACATGTATGATAAACTGTACATTCTAAGCTCTAAATTAACAAGCGCTACATGTACACTAACCTTGGCATGCATCTGCCATTACCGTTGCAGTTCTTCAGGCTGCACTGGCACATACTTTCTGTGAAGTTCAGTGCCATTGGTCCAACGTACTCTTTAACGTACTACAGAAAAAAAAGTTTGTTTGCTCAGTTAGGCTTCCATACTGGCACCCTTTGAAGTGCAAACACTTACATTAATGAATGTGCCATTTGTCAGTTCAGACTCATCACCCCACATGACAACACCATCTGCTCCCATGTCATAAGGTCCAAGCAAGCCTGACTGCAGATCCTCCAAAGATAGAAGGGTGGTACCATTATGGTAGTCTAGGTGTGCAAAGAGATTAGGTTAGACCCAACCGGAAGTTGAGAAAACAATTAATGACTGTATGGCTTTAACGCTCATTGCTCGACAGCATGACAGTGGAAGGCCACAGGAACGACAGGGCTAATTTAAGTTAACGGACTGGCAGGAACAAGGAATTCCTCAATGTATACAGCCCTTCCACCATGCACTTCAAAAGCAGAGACGCGATCAACGAGTGTGTGTTTTCTACCCAGGACTGCCATTGTGGTGAATCTCTCCGATCGTTAGGTCTACAGTGTATAGGATACTGTACATTTCTAGACATTAAAAATGAAGACTTTTCGTCCTCCATTAGAGTGTATTGGTTGTAAGTCTGGTTTTGTAAACTTGGCTCTGTACATACTGGAGGGAGACAAGAAGTCTTTGCTCTCAATGTCTGGACATGCACCTTGGAGCTTCAGTATAATTGACCCAGACCTACGAGTAGCTCGAGCAGGGGTGGATCTGGGGGGAGGGGGATGGGGGGGCTAATCCACCCCCCCTTTCAAAGTTCTAATCAATCTCTAATTTGCTCTAGTGCTTTCTTTGTTTCTTGCTTGCACTTTGGATAAAACCCTTAGGAGAGCACCACCGTTTGTGGGAGCAAAAGAGCACAAGCTAGTTCGCGAGACTAGGTAGTCATACAATTTCTGCACACGATGGAGTTTGCGCATAGGCACGCGATTAAGGTGATCATGATTCATGAAGTGCTAGTCTTAGTAGCGATGGAACCATAGAATACAGCTATATTATCTATGATGGAGCTACCAAGAGTGCTAGAGTCAGACAACGCAGCAGTGGGGGAATAGCCTCGTGCCCCAACTTATGTATTTGTGATAATTCTCCTCAGAAAGTACCCTTGTATGCATGTTAAACATCAGAAGTCACCAGATGCAACGTGAATGCTTAATTTTTTTTTCCCTGGGGGAGCATGCCCTCAGACCCCCCCACATTGCTGGCTACTTCGCAGCCAGAATCTGTTGTGTATGGCTGTGGATGCCCCCCCCCCCCTTCATAGATCCGCCCCTGTCAAGAGTCTGAAATTTACTGTGAGAGATTATTCTGGCCACTGACTAGCACACACAAATGAGTAAAACTTCCAGTTGGTCCTAACCTTACATTCCTTTGCAGTACATGAATGGATACATCCTTAGAAAATTCTTTCAACTATAATTGAACCCACTAAGTGAATAGTCACTATTACACCACTTAGAAGTCATTTAAACACTTGAAGTCACTTAATTAGTGCTAAAGAGGTTTGGAGGTTGGTCAGACAGTTGTCCAGTGCAATAGGCAAATGAAAGTGTGTTTAGTCTTTGGTTCTGACAGCCTAACCTAATTTAGTCTCGTGCCCAGCCCCACGTTAGAAAGGTGGGTCTGGCTCCCCGTATATTCAAAGTTGGGTTAGCGTTACATCATATTACATCACCAAACGGATAGTGTCCACGTGGCCACTAGTATCGATATATATCCGGATACTGCAACCATTTAGTGATGTAATACTATAATCAACCAATCACATTGTCGGTCCAGATTTGGGACCACTGAAGTAATGCTGCCCCAACTTTGAATATACAGGAGCCAGACCCACCTTCCTAACAAGGGGCTGGGCACGAGACTAAACCTAATCAAGTACTTAAGAGCCACTGCCTATTTACCTTCTACTGTGGACAACCAACTTGTGACCTTCGATGATCAGAGGTCTCAAAATCGATCACATGACAGCGAATTATATTGCTTAATGCACACTTAAGCATGCATTATCTAGATAGCGCACACTTTCTAAACAAGGCCCAACAGAATTGTGGCTGTTTCAGGTCAGTAAGAGAACTAAATACTTTAGACACCAGTTGGCAGTGACTACGGGATTTAATTAGTGCATGAGGACAATTCGGCTCGTGCATTATCAGGTCAAGACCATTACCTTATTGTCCGAGCGCACTAATTAAATCCTGTATTCACTGCAAACTGGTATCTATATATTACTTAATGTCCTCGCGCGCTAACTATATCCCGTAATGCACTGCCAACTGGTATCTAAATATTACTTAGATACCTGTTATCTCATTAAGGCATAATTGAACCTTAAGGTTCACCAATTTTTCAAAAGTCAAGCCAGCCAACTGCACATGTGAGATATGGCTACGATGGTGTGTGTTTCCGAGAATCAGTAATAGCTACCACGTTCAAGGGACAGGGCCGTGCACTGTGAATCGGGGCAGATCACAGGAAAGGTGTTGTCTTCTGTCTTTGTCAGAGAATGTAGCTATGAACTAGCTAGCTCTCTACATGGGTACAGTGGAAACCCTCTACAGTGCAGCCCCTCTAATGTGGACAACTTGGGAGGTGTCGTCCTCTTTTCAGGGGTAAATTTATACTAAGAAAGCATATTGAGGACATAGCAAAGTGTCCTTAATACTGAAGTGTCCTTACTTCAGGGGTGTCCTTTAAGAGGGGTTCCATGTCCTGCGTAGAAAGGTGTCCTCATTTCAGGGGGAACTTTACATACTTGGGACACAGCAACGTGTCCTTAAGGTAGGAAGAGCCTCACCTGGAATCCACAATTCAAATGGACGGCTTTGTTGATAACATGAAAGTCTACCTTGAATTGACAAAAATTTTGCATCTAACCACACCTCCTGCTAAATAATCCACAAAAACGCAATTTCGGGTTGCTTTAAAATACGAGAAATTTTGGAATCTGCTAGAGCCCCACCCACAGTCTGGCAACAACACCAGTACCTACAGAGGACAGGCTACAAACGTAGGTATGCTTTTTCACAGGAATGCTTCAAAGCCAGTTTTACAGCCCTGAACGCATCCAACCACCCCAAAACCCTCATTTTCGCTATCCTGACTTTCAAAAAAAATTCGGCAACCGCCCACGCTCACCCGACGAATTCGAGCCCTGCATTACAAACTTCAACCTACTCCCACAAAAATTAGGAATGCGATTTTTCATTCACCCCTCGGTTTCTGAGAACCACCCACCAGAGCTCTCCCTATAAATCTCCACAGATTTTCACACAACTAGCTATTCCAGCTAATTTAAAAAAAATGGGCGGGGCCTACAGACCCGAAAGGTGACTATTCTAGCCTACCTGAGATGGGCAACAACCTGCCACTATCCGTCTGTCTGGCTGACTTCTAGCCACTCGGGCAGCCTAACAAACTTTCTACAACACACTAGCTAGCTATTCTGACATAAAAAGCCTACTCACAATTCTATAATGTCATATCTTCTTTTTAAAAAAAAAAAAAAAAAAAAAAAAAAAGTGTTGAAAGCCAACATCAGAGTACCGCTCAACCACATCAAAGTGCCGATATCACATATGAAAGAGCCGCTATCCACATCAAAGTGACACACCCCTCCTGTTGATTCCGGTTGCCGCCATGGGAAAATGTAAACATATCAATGAATCTAATTAGCGCCACGTGAGTGACGTCATCTCATTAATTATTCATGAGGAGAATCACGCGGATTCGAAGGTGAGGCTCTTCCTACCTTAATACAGAGGTGTCCCTATTTTAGTGGTGTCCTTTAAGAGGGGTTCCACTGTATGGTTAAACAGTTCAAAACTCACAAGCATGAATGTGCTGTCTGCCTTCCAGCACTCACACAAGTGGGAAAACCCATAGCTGAGCTCTGTTACGAACAACTAGGCCAACAAGAATCACGGCATCAGCTGCTTCAACACTACTAATTTTCTATGCCAGTTAGCAATGCAGGTTTGGGTGACCTCAGCTATGCCTCAATCACTATTGAATCATGCATCATTCACACCCCTCCAAAGTAAAGGATAGGAAAGAATATGTTCAGTGAATGCTTATTACAAACTTACAGTTCCAGTGGAATCCAAACACAGGAATCTTCCCAGCAGCACATCGCAGTGTTTCATTAATCACGGAACGCACATATGCTGCATTCTCATCAGCAGTATGGAATGGCGGAAAGTAAATGCTAATGGAGAAGATAACCATAGTTAAGTTGGACATCTTTATATTGAGGTATAGAAGACAGGGTACCTTGGATATAGGGCAGTGCTAGCTTCCCATATGGGCTTTTGTTGATCACTGTAGCTTCTGTACAGATCGCCAAGGTAGGAGTCATAGCCACACCTCACTTCCTGTATGTAATACATTCCAGCTTCTATATTAAATCAAGAGGTCAGCAAGATGCCTGCATGGGTATGACTCTAACTGAACGGTACCTGTGGCATTTAAGGTTTATCTTACCTTTCCATTCTTATTGCATGGTCCAAAAAAGTTCATCGGAAGGCCATAGTACCCCCACTTAGCCTGCAATAGAATTAAAAACATAACCATATGGGCACAAGTACTGTACCAATGTTAGGAAGTGCCATATGGAAACAACAAATATTCAATGCAGTGAGATGCTGCAAGGCTATTGGAATAAGGGGTAAAGCTGATTCAACCAGGAGCACGTAGCAAAGCAGAAGGGAGTTTTACTTCTCTACATCGAATATTATTATTATATGCACTCCTCTTTCCACGCAAAGGCCTCCACAAGGCTGGAATACTCCTAAAAATGATGCCACTGTCTCATTACTCATTTCACTCACAAGGCCACCCTGTGTAAATAAGTATAGAATAGACCACGTCTCAGCGGAGGATATGTGCCTATATATCCTCCGCAGATGCGCTTTTACCGTGCAGCCAAGGGATAAAACCATATCCAAGGAGGATATTTTGGGCATATACCATCCGCTGTGACATGGTCTATCTGACTTATGCCACTACGCCAGGGACATGCTGCTAGAGTCCACTAGTCCATATTAAAGTTTTGATGTTCCTAGTATGGAAGGTCAAGCATAAGGTTGAGGTTGCAATTCCAGTTGTAGCGGGTGTGTCAGACATAACTCAATTAGAATTGAGACTGAAACCAGCATGTTTTCTATCCTGTGCAAAGCTCTATTGTCTTGCCTTTGGTCGTAGCTTTTTGACGATGTTGAGTGTCTCAACAAAGAAGTTAGTAGCTGCAGCATCAAACTCTTTCCTGGCCTCCACTAGTACTTGAAGATCATCCCAGCTCGGATGCTTGAGTTTTTCCAGATAGATGGAGTAATTGACATATATCTCACCATGCCAGTTCCCACCGCCATTGTTCAACTCCCACACTGTCGTCCAAGCTTCGAAATCAAGTACTGCATTTCCGTCCCAGTCGGGATCAGGGATCCACTTCACAACAGTCCCTGCTAGCCTCTCCAAATGAGCGCTTAGGTTGGCATTCTGCGGAACACCTCCGTTAGCGATGACCCCACCCGTTGAAATGGTTGGAAAGCGTCCCTGGGTCCAGGTAGCGCAGTTGGGGTTGGAGCAGCCATTGCCAGTTTGGGTGTAGTTGGCAGAGAAGATTAGGAACTTGCTCAGATTTACGCCGACTGGGTTCTTTTCGGCAACATTCCAGTACACGCTGTATGGCAAAGGGCTGCACGCGCTGGAGCAGAAAGGGAGCAGCCCTATCAGTAGTAACACCAGTGGCAGCATGGTTACTCAAAGAGGGCGTGGCTCATTACCAGCAGACTTTGACCTCACACGTTGAGCCAAACATTCCAACAGTGTATTTTTGTCGTCCTCTCTCTTCGGCTTCGCGCATTTAGCATTTTCTTTCACAGATGATCGCTCTATGCATGTGTGGTTACAAAGAGCTACGAGGAGTCTCGAGTAAGTAGTTTAGATCGCGTTAGAGGTTTGGAGCAGTGTTTATAATAAGGTCTGAGCATAGATGGTCTGAGTGAATTATTGAGAACCAGTTTCTATGCTCGTAGCTAGTAGAACTATATTAGCTACTGTACTCCAGTTGTGTTAAATTCAGTATTAATGTCTCTCTCTGACTTCAGGGAGGCCAAGCTGCAATGTGGAAATCCTGCTCACTGACCAAAGCCAAAGGCAAACGAATTTTCATTGCAGCTGTATACGTGACTGTGATTATGGTTCAACTCTACACGTGGCCATATTGTGAGGTATGTTTTGGCCATACTCTATTATCTATGGTTTTGGCCTAAACTGTTTGTGAGGTATGTTTTGGCCTGAACTGTTGCATGGGTGTTTGATGTGAGCAGCACCTGGCTGCACGGCTTTAGAGCAGCTGCTATGGTAGTAACCTGGTTACATACAGAATTACGTACGTAGCCTGTACAAGTGCAATCCAGCTGCTAGCTCACTGTAAGAGTTCCCTACATTCCATCTCAACAGGCAGGGTTTCAGATGAATTTTTTTTTTCTTTGGGGAGAGGGGAGGAGGGACTATTGGAATAGTAAACAGACAGCATACACGCACACCCTTATAAGGTCTGGTACCTTATAAGGTCTGGTAGCATGCCCCCCCCCCCCCCAATAGGCATGTATAGCTACGTATAGCTGCCTGTAGATTGAATCGGTTGAATTTTGGCAGCTACGTCGCTGGTGACCCATATCACTTGCATTCAAATCACTGCATTTTAGCACTTGTAACTGATAATTGGAAAAAATATCACTAAGGTATGTAATATTGTTGCCAGGGTGTGCTTCCCAGGGCTTCCCTCCTGTGTGAAATGCTGACGGGAATGCTTTATCCCTAGACCCCCCCCCCCCCCCCCCCCCCCCACACACACACACACACACCAGGATGACTCCAGCTACTCCCTCTCTGACGACATTGAGGAAGAAGAGCTAGACCTTCCCTCCATGCCCGCCAATCTCTTGGAACCTCACATGTGGAGTGACAAGTACCATGCTGGGCACTGCGGAACATGGCAGAAGCAGTACACTAAGCTGCATAGAGGTAAACATTCCGCTGTCATCATGCACTTCTGGGGACTGAGTATAGGATGTGCCACATCTACGAGGAGTATAAACTCTGCTAGACGGTTTACCCGAGATGTAGCCAAGGGTAGCGGAGTTTATTGCGGTTATATTCCGAGTAGGTGTGGTGTATCCGGCTTATATCACAGATGGCCAATCGCTTTTTGCCAGTACACTAAGCTGCATAGAGGTAAACATTCCACTGTCATCATGCACTTCTGGGGACTGAGTATAGGATGTGCCACGTCTACGAGAAGTATAAACTCTGCTAGACGGTTTACTCGAGATGTAGCCAAGGGTAGCGGAGTTTATTGCGGTTATATTCCGAGTAGGTGTGGTGTATCCGGCTTATATCACAGATGGCCAATCGCTTTTTGCCAGTACACTAAGCTGCATAGAGGTAAACATTCCACTGTCATCATGCACTTCTGGGGACTGAGTATAGGATGTGCCACGTCTACGAGAAGTATAAACTCTGCTAGACGGTTTACTCGAGGTGTAGCCAAGGGTAAACTGTCTAGCGGAGTTTATCGCGGTTATATTCCGAGTAGGCGCGGTGTATCTGGCTTATATCACAGGTGGCCAATCACTTTTTGCCATTTATCATTGCCATGGATACACCAAGTTACCATTTAGTGTGGTGTATCCGGCTTATATCACAGATGGCCAATCACTTTTTGCCATTTATCATTGCCATGGATACACCAAGTTACCATTTAGTAGCGCAGGCCCATAGTCTTTCAAAGCAAGATGGATAGTGTAGCCGGTAGTAAACTTCAGTTGGAAGATTTTCTCAGTTCGGAGCTGCTAGACTTCGTTTACGTGCCGTAAAATGAAGCCACACCCTCACCCCACCTTGGAGCGCTCATTTCTAGTTCCTCCCACTGACGACACTCACCGCATTTTGCTATATATAAGCACTAGAGCCAGTAGTCCACCTAGGTTCTGCACACACAAGTTTGTTTTCGGATATCTCCCAGTACTTTCGTTTGCTAAAAGCATACATCCATTTATTATGTAAACAAAAAACATGTATACGTTAAAATAATAAAAACATGCATGGGAAACATAAAAACAATATAGTAGTATAAATACCTTTACACTCCTTCCTGTAACCAATGAATTTCTCCAAAAGTGATGTAATGTGATATAAGTACAGTAAGGGGCTGGTGAGGAGGAGTTATGTGGTACAGTGTGGGGTCCTGGGGGAGGGGAGGGGTTGATTAGTTGAGTAGTTACTTATATGCCTAGATTAGTTAGTGAACTATTCGTGATTCTCTACAAGATCTTAGAATCCAGAGGGTGCAACTGATGTCATAGTGATTGAGGCACAAAAATAATTGGCTTTTTGAAAATGCATGATGGAGTGGGTATCTGAGCAACTGGACAGGTATCTAAGTGAGACCTTTCCTTTAGAGACCTGTAGTAGTGACAATGCTGGATCTAATTACCTCATGAGTTCAAAGAGAATTATTCTCTAATTAATTAACAACTATATGCTATTTTGAACAGTGGTAGTCCAACACTATAGGTACCATTATTATCACTAATTAGTACCTACGTATTTTACCTACATTCTTTGATGTACGTATGTTTCCTGATCTCCCAGCAATTCTAGCAGGTGAACGGCCGCCCGCCTACCTGGTGTACTCCACTGGCATGGGATTCCCCCCAGTTATTGCAGGCATTCCTCATGCCATGAAGGGAATTGCCACCGTCTTCATGATGGCCTTGTTAACAGGTTAGTACATACATCTATATACGGAAACTATATAGTCTCGTGCTGACATTCCTTGGTTCATATTAGCATGCAGTTTAAACTTAAGTTTCTACTATGTGGTTACTTCGGACCACGTACGCTGTACCTGTTCTGAGTCACATGGTTAGAGCTAGTAGTCTGCAATGTGACTGGATAATGCATTCACAAGTTTGCTGTGCTTACAATATCCAAGTGACCATCTCCAGACCCTCTGACTGGCACGAGACTAAAGGATATGGAGATTAGTACGTGTAGTTGTACTGATGGCTACTGCAATGCTGGCTTGGCCATACGTGTATATAGCAAGAGCTGTGGCTTGACCTGTAGCCCATGACAACTGCCGTGACATAGGGCATGAGCGGTTGCCTCATACTTCCCTTAGTCGAGTAATAGTATATAGTTTCTGCTTCACAATATTTGATATGTGATCTGAAGACCATCAATAATAATGTAATATTCTCCAGCTAGCAGTCATTCCTTTGCAGACCATCAATAGTAATCCAATATTCTTGTGAAGAGAATAGGTTGCCAAGAAGGTAATCCTACAATGCAAGAAGCACCTACTTTGCAGTACATGTGTGCATCAGTACACAATCTCCATATCCTATAGTCTCATGCCAGTGCTTTAACAAGTACTTGCAGAGGTCATGGCCATGGATGTACAATGTGGATTGCTCAAATCCCCTAAAACCCCAGGGGCTAATACCCTATCTACGTCTGGAGCAAGTTCTAACAGTAATACTGCCAAATTTAATTTAGCACTGCTGAAGTGAGTACTCCTTTTAAGCTGTTGGGCTTCCTGCATGAGGAGTGGGGATACCCCACCCTCCTTCGACAGAGCCTTTTGTAGTGCCCCCCCCCCCTCCCATGTAAATCCATCCGATGTTTACCGTATGGGTGTATAACGTGACATTTTATAAAAGGAAATTTTGTCTTGTCGGTTTCTCTGCAGAGAGAGCATTTATTATAGACTGGAAAGCGCCAGCTGGATTTAACAATATTCTCTCACCACGCTACACAAATTGGAATCCTGATGGCGTACTCACAAACAGACTCAAGGTTACACACATACACGATATTGGCAGCCTGCTCTGGTTCGAGAAGCACAACGCAAGTGTGGACTGGTACATGAATACAAGGTTTGATGACTATTTTACGGATGTGGTGGAAGTTGTCCAGGCACACAGCTATGACTTCACGTATGCACTCCTGAGAAACGCTCACTTTAAACACAAAATTGGCAAGTTTGGCATGCACAACATGAAATGTAGAGTCTGCTGCATATGGAACTACCTCTTCAAATTCTCATCGGACTTTACACGTCAAATGAACAGCATAGCAAAGAAAAATGTAGGATTATCAAAGACAAACGAACTACTGTTTCTTAACATACCATTTCAGAATAACAACTTGCCCAAAAAGTTTATTCTGAGGCAGGCAAGCAGCGTATTCAAATGTGCGGAGAAGTTGACAGCATCCCTCAAACATCCAGCATGGGCGCTATCATCGAATAGCTTCATAGTCTTAGAAGAGCTGCCCAAGATGTATCCTCAAATCAAGCCACAGGCAGTCTTCCACACCCAGGAGCGGTACCTGGTTGACCTGCACCGGGAGAACAGCAGTCACACCCATCATATGAGAATCCCTAAAACAGAACAGAATGCCCTCTTGTACTATTTTGCAGGTTTTTTCTTGCAACTCAACAGCACAGTACTGTTCAGTTACCATCACTCTCCTTATTCAGAAACAATGGCAGCCTACAGATATTTTCACTATCCTAGTGGTAGGTATATTGTGTATCCTGATCAAAGCTGTCAGCTTCAACGATACAGGTATTAATGTCATGACATTCATCTCCGTGTTTTATATCCAGCTTCTTATAGATTTTTATACTTCAGACATTCTCACAGCAGTATATATCAGTGCCAAGCTTGTAACCTAGTTTATTTTATTGAATAGACTCCGCTGCATGTACATGTATGTGTGTCAACTGGAGGGTGGGTGTGTGAGTGTTTTAAGTGTCCTATATAGCCTTGTTCATGTACAGCCTCCACTGTTGACATTTGTTTTAATTTTTTAAGAAAAAAAGAAAAATAATTGCAATGGAGACTTCCTACAAGGCCACGTCCCATAATCTTGGTCACGTTTATGTAATTATGTATTGCTATCATATTGTAGCCATATCTCGTTGCTGAAACTGAAACAGAATTTGCTTCATGCTAGCCTTGAACCAACCTGTCCCAACCCCCCCCCCTTACAGCTGGGTATGAGGTTTAATTGCAGCATACTAAATTACTTAGTATGGCACATTTTTTATTTACTTCATTTTTATGTAATTCAAAATCAGTACTTAATGTTGGGTTGGCCCACTCAGCCCTTCAATTAAAACAACACTACTGTATGTTTTCAAAATTACTTTTAATGTGCTGACAAGATAATTATACCAATAATTATGAACAAGCGATGTAGATCCCAGTTAATAGCAGCATAACAAGCAGGTTACAAAATTTTCCACTTCACCCTTATGCTATAGTAATAGGTGGGTTATAATGATAAGGTGTTTCATAGCAGTGGAGATATCTGTGCGACACTATCTGACAGCTCATTTTGAATCGAATGAGTGTCCCAATGAGTTGGTAACAGGACAAAAGTGGGCTTTCAATGGTCAACCTTGCAGACATTTGATACTTATTGCCACATGGCTGTATAAAATATATATATACGGCATAAATTAAGTGTTATCCAGCCCTGTATACTAGTACTGCAACATCGCATAGTCCTTAGACACATTTCAGGAATTCCACCTTTGACCCACAGGGTCTCAGGGGTGGTGCTATTATGCCACTCCAGATCCTTAATTAGAGTTATTAAATGCCCATTATGCAATATTTACAATACACATTGAGGACACTACGCTTAGTCTATAGGTGAACAGCAGGTGTATGCCTAACATAATTATGATAATGGTGTGTTAATAATCCTGGCCATCTGCACCTCTGTAATCGATTCTTCACTCATAGCTACTACGTATATACAGGTGTTAGAATCTACATGTACCACACATTTTGTGGCTGACAGAAATTAGAGATCCACATTATCTGAAGAGTATATAGAACATGAAATTTAATTGTGATAAGAAACATGTCTACAGAGATTTTAATCTCTTTTAACAACAGGACCTGAGTCTACACATGGATGAAGATAGAGGCCATATGTAAGACTTCATGAAAATTTCAATATGTATCATACAGAGAATTTTACAGCAAAAATTAATAAAGCTTAAATCGTTACACGATATTATGTACTACTACACTATTATGTCAATCACTGGTTGATACCTATGTCTTTGGCAATAAGTCCTGCAGCTACACCATGGTAGAACTGCCTGTTGTTCTTGAACGTGAGCATAGCCAGACCTTCATCACAGGCAAACAGATCCCTGCAACAAAGCGGGGAAATTATCATTTTAGCTCTTACGTCCTAAACTGTTTAGCCCTAACCCTAACCCTAACCCTAACCCTAACCCTAGCCCTAGCCCTAGCCCTAGCCCTAGCCCTAACCCTAACCCTAACCCTAACCCTAACCCTAACCCTAACCCTAACCCTAACCCTAACCCTAACCCTAACCCTAACCCTAACCCTAACCCTAACCCTAACCCTAACCCTAACCATGTAGATTGTGACAGGACTGTTATGGGAGAAACAAATGCCAGCAGATACAAATAGGTCCAGATAACTTTGACTGTAGTGGGGAATAAGGTCACGCTCACTCGCTGATTCCACAATACTAGTCTAGTCACTGAACACCCCTGGGCTCTTTCTTCAGTGCTGCCAAATTAATTTGCTGCATGTCTCCTCTCAAACAGGGACAGTCTACTTCAAGGAAGACACTAAGTAAATTAGTTGAACAGGCTGATGTACACACGGTTACTTACTTGTACAACGGGCGCACAAACTTCATTCTCCCTTGTTTCGTCACAAAGTCAACAACCAAGGGGAAAGTAGCCTTCCACTTGGATTTCAAGCATAGTCGAAGCCACCTGCATGGGGAATATTTAACACAACCTCATCATTTTGGATAGTTACACAATATCAAAGAAACAGTAACAAAAGTGAAACAGTACTACATACACAATTACACATGCTGGCTAGTAACACAAGCCTGTATCCATGGTTTCGTGCCTATAGGTCTCCCCTGGCACAATTACCCAGTGTGTTGCCCTTCGACAAGGCATGCACTCATGGCTCACCTACTGTTACAATAGAATTTGCATCAGCATCCCAGAAAAATAGCATGATAACCTCATACATACTTACTTCGATATTGTTATACTGGCATAGATAGAATAACATGTCAGTACAAGTCATACACTCTTACAATACTACACATGTACAGAGTATACAACTGCTCTACTATTCATGACCTCAAGGAATGTTTTCCCAATAGAGAAGCTATATATGTAAGTATAGTGCAGATTTTACCCAACACTACACAAAAATATCAAGAAGATGTTAAGAAGTAAATTTTAAAGCCTTCACTATGGTATGGTATGTGGTAAATACTTGCCTAACCATTTCATACGCACCTGGTTCTACTTATAGGATAGATTACACCCACGAGTGGGTTATGTGCTACATACATCCAACCAACGCATTTGTGGTTATCATGAGGCGAAGCCGAGGAATAAAAGCAAACAAGTGGGTTATTGTGCATAACACGAGTGGGTGTGTTCTATCTAACTTATAGCGGACCCCCCGAATAGCGGAGTCATTCCATATAGCGGACGTTACCTCGGGTACGAAAACTTTTTGCCGTTAACACTGCATATTAACTCCCTCCCAGTAGCGGACAACCTCTGAATTCCGGATAGCGACCGCTCCACGCCGTCTGCAATCGCTATTACTGTACAATATTTACCTCCGTATAGCGACTAGAATTCTGAATAACGCACACTATAATACATCATAGATAATTATCGCTTCCGCGTAATGTTACGGAAGCTATTACGTGCAGTACTGTGATCAGGTCGCTCGAGCACTATCTGTGCTAGCACATTGTCCAGTCTGTCTTGGCGTCTCCAATCTGTCTTTTCATCTAGTCACAGCACTACTGCGTGTAGGTCCTGAAGAACTTCTCTGACTTTGTGAATCAGAGCTCCATTCTTATTTATTTCCAAACTGAGTAGTTGTTTACATGGAACCATACAGGAGTACTTTAGTCTCTAGTTACCAAAATTGTGTAATAATAATGTGTTAATGTGCTTTTCCCACACTTTAATGTCATTTAAAGCACGACCTCCGTTTAAGGTTCAACCTCCGAATAAGGGACAACATCAATGGTCCCAACGCGTCCGCTATTCGGAGGTTCCACTGTACACTACATTGTTCATGTGTGCTGCATAGCATACTAACAAATTGTTTCTGTAAGATAAAAGTGTGGGCTGTAATCAGCTGTTTATGGATGATGTAATGCTGTTTACAGAAGGAAGCAGTATAATGACTGTACAGGAATGGTAGTAAACCTAACCACAAGGAAGAGTCTCCCAGTGATGGGTCTGATAGACTACAGAGTCTACTTCCAGTGATGGGTCTGATAGACTAGAGAGTCTACTTCCAGTGATGGGTCTGATAGACTACAGAGTCTATGTACTTCCAGTCTCCCAGTGATGGGTCTGATAGACTAGAGAGTCTACTTCCAGCGATGGGTCTGATAGACTAGACAGTCCACATCCAGTGTCCCAGTGATGGGTCTGTAGACTCTGGCATTTTTAAAGTTTTTTGGTGGATTTTATGTAACATATTACTATGTTTCTCATTTCTACCCCGAAACAGTTGTCTAAATGTATCATCACACTGATATCCTTTTGACAGCTGTATCAGGTTGGAATTGAGGATACTACCAGGCAACCGAGAAATTCACTTCAACAATTCATTCCATGGTATCTGTTTGTTGACCATCACTGCCTCACCTACACGAGCTTGGGTGACATAATAATGTGACTGTACATATGCACATGCACCAGTTAGGCTACAGACTTTTATGTAGCTGCTTCTAGGTAGGTACAGCAATTAAATGAGTAAACTATGTTATGGGCTTTTAGTTTAGTTGGTTACAGTAATCACAAAACATAAGTGTTTAGTCATTCCACCCATTTGTAAACAACATGGCTGCTAGAATACTCGAGGTTTCCTGGCATGGAGGAAACAGTCATTGAGTCTCCTTGTTTATTCAAAGTGGCTTCAGCCCTCCATTAAACCTACATAATTCAGGTTACTAGTGATGCACAGTGTGCACTGGGGGCGAGCGTGAGCAGATATCATGTTATGTTAGGTACGCAGTAGTAGCAATGAGCCTCCGCCTTCACCGTGCTCGTTCGTTCTGTAGCCTTCTCTCCTTCTCCGCAGGGGTTTCGGCCCCTATCCTTTCTCTGTAGCGCTGTCTGCGCCGTTCCAATCTCTGTTGTCTACGCAAGTCACTCGTTCTCTCTCGCACGTGTCGTAGATGATAAATTACCGCTGAAACGCGTGACAACAGTCGTTGAAATAGGCATGCCAACGATTTTACGGAAGACCATGCACGGACGGACGGACGCACAGTTGTACACTAAGGGGGGGCTCGCTCACGCTCGCCCCAACAATACCATAGGACTGGTTTAAATGCATAGTAAAATTATTGCATTTTCGAGTTTTTAAAGGTGAATTGCGTACTTAATATTTGCATCTGTCACGCTTTCCCGGCCTCGGGGGGCAAGCCATGTGTGCAAAATGGTGTATCAGCAGTTACATGGATGCTATCTTCAAAGTCGTCGTGCAGAAAGAGGCAGATATCTGAACAAATCCACTACCCCGTTTTATTAAGTAAGGCTTACTACAGCTCCTAGGTTGGAACAGTTTGTGTAGCTGCTAGAGATACGAGGGCTGAAGACGGACGGCACCAGTGAGCGTGCGATAAAGGACGCAACAAATACGCAATTTTCTCTATGACAAATGTATTGCGTCCTAATATTTGCTAGCTTCAAAACAAATTCACATTCCAAATATTAGATTATCGCAATTAAAACGGGTCCTACGGTAGTACACACTCTTGAGATGAACATCCTTCATGTATCCTGCTGTTCACCATGCAGTAAGGCTGCCTACTTCCTCCATTGCACACAACAGACTTTTAGACTTTCTGCGTCACCCAGTAGTTGCTTCTAAGCTTTCATTATCCTTGGCTCCAATTTGCACCATTTATTATAGCATATTTTAGGGGTGTCCTTTAAGAGGGGTTCCACTGTAGTACAAGAGCCTATCACTGAGGGACAGTTTTCTACCTTAAGCAGTGGTAGAAGCAATCACTTTTGCCATTCTGTTGCAGTATAATTGTACATAGATTACGCAGCTCAGTAGAAGCATTTTTTTGTGATACATGTACATGTAAAGTCTACATACATACCTATTATTATATGCATGCATTTCCAAAAACCACACACAAAAGGGTTCAGTTAATATCCTACATTCTTTTAATCACGCTTCATCTTGGTGTTGTAAAAGTGCGAGTTCAGCCTCATCAGCACCCTCCTCACTTCTAGCCAGTTCTTCAAGTCTATTGTAGTGTGCAAGAGGCACGTTATCGCTTTTGCCAAACAGCTTGCTTTTGATCAACAATCCGATAGCTGAGAGCAAAAAGGAAGGCAGCAGAGAAAGCAACACTCCACTGATACTGCTAGGGCTGACTCCCGCATTGAGTATTAGATAATATAAAATGGATAAAGCGATGGCCAGGAGTAAGAAAACTACAAACACTCCAGACTTGATGAAGAAAAGGGCACATGTGCTCCACCGAGGGCAGTGACAGGTAGCAATGGAGCTACTTTGGTGTAGAAAGTAAGCGGCAGTCACAAGCAACAGCAACATACCCAATACAAAAACGCCAACAACAGAAATTGTTTCCAGAGGTGCAATAAGACCGAGGATGCTCAGAGGAAGGGCAGCCATTCCCACTGATATTTGTACAAACAGCATGTGATTCCAAATGGCAAAGGTGTGAATAGCCCTAGCTCCCCGGGTACCACGGCAACGACAGCAGTGGAGAATCTTCAGGACAGCTGGTGGAATGGGAATGTGTTTACAGGCAGGCTTCGAAAGTTTTAGAGCAGCTAGAAACTCAATAGAAAAGGCCGAGAGCGTAATTCCAGCTTTGAGTATAACCGATACTACTACATGTGTATAAACACTGGAATCTGAAGGAATCTCACAGTGGTGATGCATAACTATCAGACATTGCATTATTGTAGGTCGATAGAGCACAAGCCAGTCAATTATCATTGCAGTGATGTATGCTGTGTTAAAGATGGCAAGAGCTACAGCAGCAGCCCAATAGATGCTACTACGCATCCCCGTCAACCTCATAGATAGTCTTTCACGATGTGCTGTTAAAACTACAATCACTAACACGATGCAGACATTCAGAAGGACAAACACACAAATTAGTAATACTCTAATCTCATGTGAATAGTTGACACCGCCTGCAACGTTATCATCGGAAGCAGCATAGTAGTTATAATGAAGAGAAACGTATCCTTTGTCTTCGGGGTTGAGATCAGAAGGCCGTCCACCGACCCTCGCATACGCTCTGGCCAAGCTAAGAACCATTATGAGGGACCTTAACAAGTCAGCTTCAGGAGGGACACAAGGAAGGGCATCAATATGAAGACGGATAAACAGGTAACTTGTCATTGCCTTCCTTGCAATCAATGAGTACACAATATCCACTATTACAGATTCAAACGCTAGCAACTGATCCACGGTAATGAGACTCAGGAGATGAGAGCGACTCCATTGGAGGTCCCAACACCGTTCAGAACGGTCCTCAGGCACAGAAACATTGCACGAGTCCGGAACATTTTCAAGGGAACGATTGGAAGGTAACACTGCATCCATTGTTACACATACCGTCAAGCGTACAAACTCCCTTGGCTGAGTATGGAACACAGGGAAGAATATTTGCTGCAGCACAAACAGTGTTTTGTTACTACTCACCAATGCAGCTTCCATTTCTTTAAAGTAGGGGTACACTTTGTTGAGATAGCTACAATAGCTGTCGCTATTACTGCTGCAGTACTGCTCGGCTGCAAACGCTCTGGGTATGGCTGTGATACACACAGCAGCAGAGCAAAACCAAAAAATCAGATTTCTCATCGTAAAAGTTCCGAATAGACCACTACTATAACTCGCATGCCGAACTCCCTCCTAGGGAGTGGGCACGTGTATTATGTACACAATGACCTGGCGTCTCACTGTCTTGGCTGTAGGCGTACATGCTGTATTACATACATACATGTATGCTAGCCATGGCATCACATGGCAACAAAATGGACAACGCCCATGTCTGACATTGTACCCCACAGTGAAACTAACATTCATTAGTCCACCCATCACTGAGTTCTTGTTTCAGATTCCAAATGGAAACAACCATAAACCCAATTATAAATTGTCTGCGTTCAGCTGACACAAGGTAATTAAGGCACAGTAGCAAACTACAGAGGTTTGCAGGTAGGGGTGAGCCGATTATGCCAGCATTAAAATGAGCATAGTAGGTATGCAAAAGCATTGAGCATAATGCGAGCATAATAGGTAAATTTCTTGAGGAAATTACATCATTTCATTAATGTGTAGTGGGAACTCAGCAAGGTACCAATGTCTTACCGTCAAACCTTGAGGGGAGTGGTCCAATATCAGCTAACAACTAGAAATTATGAAAATACACACTACCCATGCATACTTGAAACAGTCCAGATGGTTGGTTTTCACTATGAGGGTCACATTTAATGAGCATATTTTGAGCATAATAGGGGCATTTGTTGAGCATAATAGGAAGATTTTTGGAGCAGTGCAGCATAGCATAGTAGGTACTTTTTTGAGCATAATAGGCTCAGCCCTATTTGCAGGATAGTTGTCATGGTGCAATAGGCAAATGGTTACAGCAGAAACTGTGTAAACTGTTAGCCTTTGATTTTGACTGCCTAACCTGATTAAGTGCTTGAGAGCCACTGCCCATTTGCCTTCTCCTGTGGACAACCAACTTGCAAACCTCTGGAGAAAATGGGTCTTCTCATTGAATAACACATGTTTACAGTCTGCACCTCTCCAGCACATTAACTAGAACAGCAATGAAATACTAGTTACATGAAAACTAGAAGGGCATCCTATCCATACTCAATGCACTCATTACAGTAGCACATACAACACGTAAAAGTAAAGGTTAAAAAAGGGTGAAAATGTTAAAAAGGTTAAAAGGTTAAAAAGGGTTAATTAAAAAGGGTTAAAAAGGTTAAAAAGGGTTTTAAAAGGTTAAAAAGGGTTAAAAAGGTGAAGGTTGAAAGGCAAAAGAATACAAATACAGGTACAAAATAACTCACAATAAAAGTAGCCTAGAAAATAATAGAAAAATGAAAACAGCACCAGTTGCCTGGCCTTTGATGGGTTAAAGATCTTTTCTGGCATGCCAACTCTCCCCATCCAACTGGTGCCCTTATGACCTGTCATATTAGCTAAGAGATACACAGCCTATTCTAAAAAATACCTTCAATACACTCTGGTACGTAGTTATTTCTTTACCCTTTCTTGTAGTCAGTTCTTGACTGAGGGAATTTCACTAGAAAAACAAGTCTGTCTAAAAACCAGCCGGGAAACTTTGGCATACAATACACACAACCTAGCCCAGGCCAAGCTAACTGCAGCCGTAGAACTACAAATTATAGTATCTATGCTACAGTAGGCATCCTGCAGAAACTGAGAAGCAATCGAATGCAGTACAGCGAAAGTGCTGACTTGGCAGTGTGCTTCCAGTTAGTAGCTATATGTCATGAAAACAGGATTTTTTACGGCTACCTCCCAGGTTTTCGCCATCTAGGCAACACAGAAGTACCTTCATTTGCTGTAGCTTGGCCTACAAACCTCCAAAAGCCGCTCTAAACCGCAGTTGAACATTGCATAGTAATGTATGACGTAATATATTGCGCACGTGATAAGTGTGGACGCACAAACAGACAGACAAACAAACAAACAAACAAACAGACGCGGAAAACGTAAAGCAATCTTAGGGACCAGCCGTTTGCGCACTGCGTGCGCTCTGGCTGGCAATAGGCTCCGCCTGCATATATGCGTGCGTGGTCGATGGCGTAAGCGCTATGGCAGCAACATGATAATTTCAGCATACAGTAAGGCTCTTATCACTTGAGTCTCACTACAGTGGATCAGTTGCTAGTGTTTGTTTGCGAAACTCTATTATAGCTGTTAACGTCGAGTTCAATCTACGTAAGTAGCAGATATGTGTAGACACATTTTAGAGCCACAAGTTGGTACAGCTGAGTTCTACAGCAAATTCTCCATCAAAATTGTGAGGTGTACCCAAGAAAGCATGTGACCTTGATCATACATGTACTTTCATAGAGATAAGTAAACATGTTGTTACAGTACCATTGTGGGGGCAGAGCCTTCACATATCAGCTGAAGAGAGCATTGTCTTTTAATTGCTGTGGGTGTCTCCGTAGTAACACAACTCTCCTTATACAGGTATACATTCCTGCTCCATCATACATTTAACCTACAATTGCGATATCCATGCAGGTTAGTTGGCTTTACCATAGAGCATGTGCTGAGTTCTCCCAGACTAGTTGCAATGTAAGATCACAGGCATGAGGTGCTGAAGGTTGGCAAGTTTGTCTGAAGATTAATTCAATTTGTGAAGGCTTCAGCCAATGCTAATCTCATATGTGGACATTGCTCAGGCTCAGTTCAATTAATTCTAAATCATTGGTCAACACATATTTGTGCATCACTAGTACTACTGGACACACCCAACATCATTCACCTTAGCCAGTAATAGATTACCCTACCCAGTAAATAGGCGCTTTCCTTATGCCATGCAACACACATTAATCAGTCTGCTGCCACGACGACAACCCTGAAAACATAAAACAGGGCCCAGCACTACCCGCCACATCAGGAAGCATTTCCTACTGCCAAGTCTGATATTTCGTGTCTAAAAGAAACAGAGCTGGGAACTTTTCCAGTAAACTACCTATAGCTCAGGTCAGAAACAGATCAGGGCAAGCAAACTGCAGCTGTAGAATTATAATAGGCATCCCACAGAAGCAGATAAAGGAAGTTTCATCACACACTTCTGGCTAGAAACTGTACATTACGAAAACATGGCTGCGTAGCAGTCTTTAAGATATGCGCGTGGGTATTACGGATTACATCCTGCTTTACTATAGTCGAAAATTTAATTTGGCGATTTTCTACAATTTGCCAAACCGCCAAATTAAGTCCTCGCCAAATTTTCTCACATATGTGGCAGTGCAGGGTAAAAAACGAAACATCTTTCGTCACAAATGTTGATTGCATCGCTGAATTCCAACGTGATGTTCCATTAAGGTGAGTCTTCAATTTTTGTTGTGTAAATGCAGCAAATATCAACACAACTGCACACTGAATATGAGCCACACCCTTAACGAAAATTCAGCAATATTGCAATTTGAATGCAGCGACTCAACTGAAATACAGGATGGAATGTTTTCTATACAGGACTGCCACACACACATATATGATATGCATCAACCAGTCTGACTTACCGGAATTTGATTTCTGAGTTCTCTTTCTTGCTGAAATTGTATGCTGCATCCATGGCTTTCAATACTTCAATAGAGAGGGCTGACTGCAGAAAGATTATGGGTACACAATTGGAAGTACTGGTATGCACACACATTCATTTTCATTGCTGGTACTGCAACATGAGAGTTAAGTAAACTCTGATATTCTAACAGCTCCTATATCCTCCTGCTTCTAACAGTTGTGAACAACTGGTCCTAGGGTGGAGTGACGTTTTCTCAGCTTTCTATGCATCTGCACTGCTGTGCGTAACAGTATGTCATAGGTTAATTACTAGTCAATTAATTTTTTCGGCTTTGGTGTTCGTAGGCTAAGGTATAACAACTGAGTATAACTTTGTATTGCCTAGATGGCGAAAAGTGGTAGGCAACCATGATTGTAAGTTACGATTACTGACTGGAAGCGCACAACAAACTATGAAGACAGCATTTTCACTGTATTTGGTTACTTATTTGCATATGCAGAATAAGACAGACAGTCTAACGTAGTTCTACAGCTGCAGTTAGCCTGTTGCTGAGCTGACCCTTTGATGTTCACTTGAAAGTCTCAGTATATCAGAATTGTTACACCAGGCAAGTAGCTAGTCCTACATGTAGGTTTGTTTTTGTTTGTGTCTGCACTTATACATACATATACATGTACAATAATTAGGTTACATGTTACTCTAAGAGACTGTAGTCGAGGTTTGTAGGCCAATTAAGCTACAATAACAGGTACATGTAGACAGCCTGATGACTGTAAACACACTACAAAACAGCAGAGACAGGACTTTCACATTTCTGGATTAGACAGACCTGTTGCTGAGCTGAGCCTTAGGGGTTTCACTTGACTGCTTTTCTTAGAAGTACATGTACTTGTATCAGACTTGTTTTTGAAAAGAGTACTTTTACACTGACCCATATATGTAGCCTACACAAAAAACAAAGTGTACATATTATTTGTGAGAAGAAATACAAGAGGGAGAAGGTACTGAGTGGACACAATACACATCCCTCCCCTCATCTCTTAGATATGCAATTCATATTTGCTGCTATGCATTTCTTCACTATGTAATGCAGCATCACCTGACCCAACACCTGACCCATCACTTGAAGGTATGATGTACCTTTGCAAGCAACTGATTCAGAAACTCCTGGATGCCCAGGGATGTCATGCCATCAAAGTCACTGGATGAAAACTGGGACAGCGCTTCTTCTGAAACCTGCCACAGTAATGAAGAAGACATAATTTCATAACAAAGTAGGACTTTCAAGAATTGGCCATGCACTGAGGCAATCTGACTCTGTTCTCAGGCCACATCCTCTGGCTGTAAGGGGAGGCCTTTGTTGTGCACATAGAAAATGAGCATGCCCAGTAAATGCACTATCAAAAACCCAGACAGAGTTGACTCACCCCTATGTGTGCCCACCGATCAGCCAGGGCTGCACTGGCATCAGCTAACGATGTGTCAAACCTGCATGGAACACCCATCAATCACACACACAAGGAATATTGAGGAAGAACCACTTACATCATAACTCAAACAAAATGCCTTCCTCGTGCTGAGGACAAGGGCACTGTACACTAAGCTAACACGTATACTTAAAATTGCACGGTGTGTTCATGGTTCAGTGTTGGGGCTGCTAAAGTATGAATTAACAATGACAGACAGACAGAAGTGAGGGGAAAGTCAGCACAAGTGCAAACTAAGGCCTTATGGATGTGTTATCACTTTCTTTCATGTACATGTAATCTTGAGTCATGGAGTGACAACAGTGAGCTCTTCTTGAAGTAACTCAGTGCTCTCTGATATGAATGGCAGACTAGTTTTATATAGTTTGCAAGCAGAAGTTAGACACCTTTTGCGGACAGACAAATCCACAGGACAGACAGAAGTACCCGTTCCATGTATGTGTACGCAGGGTAATGTAGTCATGCACTTCAAATGAGTTCCCTACTTTGGTATAAATGGTGGCATGCCAGGGCTGTACAGCCACTTGTCCCACTCCACCTGCTCAAAAAGACCCTCACTTGCCTATTGTGTGTGTGTGTGTGTGTGTGTGTGTGTGTGTGTGTGTGTGTGTGTGTGGGGGGGGGGGGGGTGGTTGGGGGATGTGTTTATAAGATTGAACAATGTACTAGTGCATACATGATACTCCACAAAGAAGGCTTTGAGCAATCTCCAATGCACATACACTACTCAACAGCTGCCCATTGTCTCCATCTCTGAAAATAGCCTCTATTTTTGAAAATAGCAGCCATCATAAGATTACATGTATGCCATGTAAGAACCATACATACATTCTTACACATGTACATGTAGCTACTGTGTAGTCATCAGCACAGACTTGACTCAAAGCCAGAAAGCCAGGAAGCCACCAGGTAGCAGCTATAACGACTGCGATAGGTTAAATTTAAAAGCACCACAGTATGCTTTCTTGAGTTTGGTTTCTGTAGGGACTGCAATATACACTCCAGCATTACGAACTAGTAGGAGTTTCACCAGCTCAGGTATCTACTACACATTTATTTTTAGCTACAGTGTACTTAAAACAGTTTCTGTGGATGAGGTACGTAACAACTAGCTACATCATTGAACTATAGCTACTGAACACCATAGCTTCCCATTTGCCAGTATTTTACCTCCTTGTTAAAGTAACTCAAAAAGAACTCCTTCCACTCATCAGTAGTGACTGTAATATACTTGTACTTCTGCACATACGCCTTCAGAAAGTCATCCAGGGAACCTGGAATTAGAATGAGACGCGTTCACACTAGCTAATAGATGCAATTTACAACAGATTAGTAATTAAGAGGCAATTGCTACCTATGTATAAGCAAGTCGGGTGAATAGAGGTGTGGATATATTGTTGTCGTTGGAACAACTCCTTACATAAGCTACCCCTTAGCATACACTATACATAATATACTGAACGTTAGTAAGTGCCGCTTCTGTCTATTTTATAATGAGCCAAATAATCTAACAGCATGGGTCAGAGAGAATTGCACTGCTGGCAGTTGTATGTATATGTGCAGCTGAGTCAGCGTGGCGAGGCTGCACGCTGCCTCTGTTGAGACATAGGACTACATGGACAGTAACTTACATTGAAATTTGAAAAAAAAAATGTATGCGTGTGAACCTGATAGAGTCCAAAGCGGATCTATTTTCTGCATTTCCGGCTCTTTCTTATTTAACATTATGATCTGGCATTTTTTAATATGGTCACAACTGGAATACGACAGGGGCCAGGCATATATGGACTCCGGAAACATGTTCATATTGGCTTTCATGTAGAGAAACGTCTGTGTCATTAATAAGAAATCAGTCATGCCAATTTTAATTGTGATAATTGCGAATGCTAAGCTTGCAAAAAATAAAACGCAATCAAACGTTATGCAGTACGCAGGCATATACGCGCGCACAATAACGCAAATTTGTGTTCAAAACGCGAAACGCAATGATTTTACTAAGCAATTAAATACAGTCCTACGGTATGAGAGCTATACACTCTGCATGTATCTGGCAACACAGCCAGCTACACTGTACCCACAGCTCCATCAACCAAGTCTGAGACTGCAAATTATGCAGCATGGGATGTGTCTCTGCTAAAGAATTCTAGTTAGCCAAGTGGTATGCTGGTAAGGATCCTATCAGGCATTGAGGCAAGTGGGCAGGACACACCACATGATTGACATATGTGACTAGCCGCCCCGTTCCCAGGCTAATCTTTTTTGCCCTGTAAATGTTTCTGGAGAGCTAAAACCAAGCTGGACAGAGGGCAGAGCTACCAGGAGCCTGTTCGTGTTTTCCAATTGCTAAGTCAAACACTGGGCAGAGGAGCCTGGGACAAGGTACATCAGATTGTCAATCTGTTCCAAGATTAGATCTTCAGTCTGTGTGATGTTAACTAAATTACAAAGCTAATGATTGGATAATATTGTTGCAGACCAATTAGCCAGATCACTCAGCCAGACCAATTAGCCTGTCCAACAAAATGAAAATCACTGTGACTGGCAGAGAATAACAATACCTCTATATACGTGTAGCAAACAGCTACAGGTTAGGTGTAGAATACATGGCCGTATGTGAGGCTAGATCTCCATACTAACCATCAGTTTTCTTCATGCAAAAGAAAGACAGTTTCCACGTGGAGTCGACATAACATGCACCCCTTGAATAACTGAAAGTTTAAATTTCAACGTTGAATTTAAATTTCAATGCTCTAGGCTATATGTAGCTTGAGAAAAAAACTAAAAAATCTAAATTAACAAAAAAACATCCTTTTTATTTGCAGGCACTGGAAGTATGTACATGTAGGTGGTTTTGTAGTATTTATGCATGAAGATCATCCTCTCATTGTGGCAGAGTTTCTCGGCAAGGAGGGGGTCCACAAGCAGATGGGGTCATAGTCCTCCACCTGGAAACCCAGCCACAAGACGGGGCAGAGGATGCGTAAGAATGCTAACTGGACAGAGAATTTTTACTGGCCAGAGCGCGTGCAGCGCGCGAACGGCTGGTCCTAAGATTGCTTTACGTTTTACGCGTCTGTTTGTTTGTTTGTTTGTGCGTCCGCACTTATAACGTGCACAATATATTACGTCATACATTACTATGCAACTGCCGTTTATAGCTGCTTATGGAGGTTTACAGGCCAAGCTACAGCAAATGAAGGTAGTTGTGTGTTGCCTAGATGGCGAAAATGTGGTAGGAAGCCGTAAAGATACTGTTTTAGCGGCGTATAGCTACTAACTGGAAGCACACGATGAAACTGCCGAGTCAGCACTTTTGCTGTACAGAGTTTGATTGCTTAGTTTCTGCAGCTCAGCATAGTTACTATAATTTATAGTTCTACAGCTGCAGTTAGCTTGGCCTAAGCTGAGTTGTGTATTGTACGTACGGGAAAAGTTCCCGGCTGGTTTTTAGACATGAAATGTCAGACATGTTTTTTAATAGCAAGCACTTTAAACATGTTTCAGTCAAAATGTAAGGAGGGAACTGCCACCCATCATCTGGATTCATTGTTCCAGCCATTGATATCAACTACACTGTGATAGATTTCACATCATTAGGGTTGCTGATAATCATTACAGCAGTTAAATTGAGTGTAAGTAAAACTACTTTCAATACTGAGGGAGGTAGACACAAGAGCTACATTACTTTTCAGAAGCCTACTTTGTGGGTCAAGACACTCCACAACAAATCACCCAAATTCAAAAAAGGAAATCATTGGTGCAAGTTAAGGAAGCTAGTTCTGTGCAAGCTTTTGCATGCTCCAAAGTTAATTTCAGTGGACCTGTCTGAGAGCAATGCTGACTCAAAAAGTACTGATGCTAGTGTGTACATGAGAAGGTAGTTCTTTAAACAGTTACATGCTGGATCCAAGTCCACTGGAATGGACATGTCTGATGAATGTCTGAGCCAAGAAGATTGGTCTCGCTATTCTAATGATGCTACAAACCCTTTCATGGAAGCCAATCGGAGGAGCAGTGAACATTCCACAAGATAATGGGCAAACAGTTTATACACAGCTGTAGCCTTCCAGAATAGCGTTGCTTTCCAATTATCTCCAAGGGGTTGGAGTTCAGCTGGACATGAATGGGAAGCCATTAAACCCAAAAGGTGACTGCATTAAGGGGAAAATGACTGCGGAAGCTTTTACACGTACATAGGCAGTGGGCACTACCAGTGGCTCCATCTTGATAGGTTTTAGTTCCACAATGAAGCCCTCCCTGATGGACACAGTTTGCTCAGCTGTGGTACATTTACACTAGACCCGTACCCATATATATGTAATATCACAGAAGTGGAGTTTAGGCCTGAATGTGGAGCTGCCTCCACGTGGCTCAGTCAGCAGCACTACTGCCACCACTGGAGCTGATGCTAAATGTTCATGATCACATGGAGGTAGCTAACACTTTCCATTTCTATCTGTACAAAGCGAGGGAGTTCAACAAGCACAAGTAGTTTCTACTTGGGACTGCCATATATTTCTTGTTTCAGAAATGAGATACTGAGGTGCTTAACTGTATACCCCAATGAGGTGATCACTCACCTGGACCACCTAGTAGAGTCTCCAGGTAGAACATGAAAATAGAACCCTTTTCATATGGAATAGAAGAGTAGGCATCATCAGGGTGCACCCCAGTGAGGGTCGGCACTAGGGCTGTCAGGGGCAGGCGGTTATCATGCTCAAAACCCTCAATCTATATAAGGAAAGTAAGAAAACATGTACATTGCATAACCAGGGAGAACCTCACAGACCATGGGCCCAAGGGCTCCATTACTATAGCGTGTTGAGTACTTTTTCCCTGTTAAAATCTATACAACAGTACACGTGAAAGACGGACCAGGAACTACAACATTATGTAGAAATTATAATTCACCATGCACACACACCACTGCTTTACAAACATTGGACGCCCTTTGTTCAGCACCAACACCCCCCCCCCCCCCCCTCCCCCGTAAGTGACATAAAATCAGCTAGTTTTGTACAAAAACCTTTTTGGGAACGAGGATCTGAGAATGAAACCATTATGAAATGATGTCTAAAATCTTTACATTGTATTGATATCTGACAGAGGTAGTAATCTGACAAACACTCACTAGAATTTACATACAGAGAAACCAGTTAGCCAGGCTATCACAAGGCAGCGTCACCGCTACACCGAGAAATTTGATTGCATTACTTCAGATAAAGTGCAGTTGATGGAGACATTTGGAAGCAGTATTCCTGACACCGTACACTTCAACATCGTGTACTTTGAAGGGAGAAAAAGGTGGCTATGTTGCCAAGACAACCTTGATTCTATGTATATACACTGTTCTCAAGCCAGGAATTAAAAGCACACTTTGGTGTGACGCTAAAAAGACAACATCCAAAGAAGAACAGGTCTAAGCACGTATGAGAAAACAGGATATGAGTATGACAATACATCAAGAAAAAGAGGAAGAAGTGGACGATACTTAAAGAGAAACATGGGGACCAGCATGACCATTTAAAACTTCGGCTGCAGGCATACAAGAATGGTCGCAAGTGGGTTACATGATAGCCCTAAAGATGTTCCAGCATTTCACGAAAAAGAAGCTAAGAAAAAAGCGGGAGTCGGTTGCCGGAGCTATATCTGGGGCTACTGAGGCATTAATGAAGTTTGTAGACAAGCAATCACCTGCTGTGAACCCTAAGACTCCAGCTAACTCTGAAGCCTCTACATGTAGCTCTGGATCTGTGGGAATTTCCCCAGCCAAGGCAGCTGATATCTTCAAGGATTATATGAAGGTGACATTCTGACTGAAAATGAGCTAGTTGAACAAAAGAGAGCAATCTTGATGCAATTTGGAAACTTTCATGACTTAATCTATATTACATTAAAATGCAGGTACCAGTACTTCATTGTTACTAAATCATACTTCTACATTTACTGATTAAGTTGGCCATGTATCTTTTAATCTTTAATCCACACTCATCCGCTGTATGAGAGTGCAGTAAGAACAATCATTTCAATGTCATTAATTTCTGCCATTTCTTGTTCCAGTGATTACATTATTCTCTTTTGCTTTAGAAATGCTTCCTTAATAGGGTTGAGCTTAGGTGAGTGTGCAGGGAGGAAGTGGACACTAAACATCTTTCACAACCTCATCAAAGGTAAATTGATGCACCACCCAACACAACCACACTGTGGATTAGTACGTTGCACAGTGGAAGGTTCCATCTACTAAATTACGACAATTCTTTGCACTTGTATCCCATGGCTAACCATTGCCATACCATACACCACCGTGAATCCTCGCTGTGGGCACTGCAGTGATAAGGCTAGCTGGAGCTGGCCATTTCGAAATATCCTGCATGAAACTGCGCAAGTGCAAAGTAGGTTTACGATTTTCAAAATTGCAAGCAGTTACAAAATCCATTTAGCCATCGAGTTTAGAGCTTGCTGTGTACGCGCATTGCATTAGCTATTGTACAATTGTGCGTGCACGTATTTACATGTAAATTACTGCCAGCTGTCTAGCCACAGCCTTAGTATTATACGTAGACCACTTCCATGGAAGTAAGTCTCGGGTTAGCAATATGCAGCCAACTACGTAACCAACACGAGGGTCTAGGGCGGCAGGCGGGTTGTTTAGGGGCATGCCTCACCATATGAGACTGCAACGTTCACCTCGAATTAGCATAGTGTAGTGGACCTAACGGCTAGCTAGAGTAATTATTCTTTTTGTAGTGATGTACTATATCTGCCGCATTGTAAAAATACTTGTACGCCCTTTTCACAGCAACATCTAGTAAGCCATTTATGGGTACTGCTATTTCTAGTGAAGATGAATTCGAAATTACACCTGCAAACAAGTGGCTTCATCAGAAATCAACTGAGTGCACCTCATCAGTTGGTAATTGTCCCCAAGAAAAAAGTGATTTGTGTATTTACTGTCAGCCAGTAAAGCACAAAACATGCGGGACTAATTACTACTGTGAGGCTTGTGGTTTATTGCATAACCACTTCAGAAAGTAGCACTCACCACGCTGTGATAAATTACAATCATATACGTGTCTTCTCGTCAGGTCATGGATAAACCTCGGCGAAAGCTTCAAACACAGCTTCGATGCAAGTGTCTGAAGGTTTCTTTATGGGGTTCGCCAACAGACAGCATCTCTTCCAACTACCTCTACTTCAGATCAGATTGTGTCCAGAAACTCTCTCTTCCAAAGCCTCTGACCGAGCTTTGCAAAAGTATAATATAGGAGTTAAAGGAATCCACATGATAATACCGGCTCACATTCTAACTCAGACTTGGGCTCAGGTTCAGATGCCAACAGTGGCCACAGGATCCAAGACATTCCACATTTGAATGTTGCTCTGATGTCGTTAGTTGCTTGTGCAAGCTGTAATGAAAGGGGCCGGGACTGTTGAAATTTGCAGTGACTATATTTGCAATCAGGAACATCGGTCCCATTGTGTTTAACTTGTACTGCCGCAGAGACAAGTAAGCTAGAGTATGGAGACAGAAAAGCAAGGAGAGAAGAGCTACATGTACATACTAGAGCTGTACTTGTAATACGGTCCGTTAGTTGTGGCCACTCTGGTTTGAGAAAATTTTGTGGAGTTATGGACTTGCCTCCTCCTCTCTCCAATTACGAGAAAAGCGCCAAGGCCATTCACAATGCTGTAAAGCAGGAAGCAGAAGAGAGTATGAATCTGTATATGTCTACTATGTATACAGGCACACGAAAAAGAAATTGAAACTCTTGATGTCTCCGTTTCATGTGAAGGTACCTTGGGCACGTAGAGGATTTAGCAACCTCCCACACCCCCTTCCATGCTCGTCATAGTTTAACCCTTAATATTAAACTGCATCGTACATGAATGCAAGGCTAATTGTGAGGGATCCTCTCCAGCAATGGATTATGCTGGCGCTGAAGTAATACGGAGTCGTTCATTAGATAAGTATAATAGTCGTTATACCACCCTTCTCGGTGATGGTGATGCCAAGACTCACCAGTGACTGACAGAAGCCATATGCTACAAAAGTGACAAACTAGAATGTGTGGGCCATGTCCAGAAGAGGCTAGGAAAGAGACTAAGAGATCAGAAGGTATCACTGAAGGGCAAAACCCTCTCTGATTGCAAGGTAATTAGTGGCCAGAGGTCAGATACGCCACACTCTGATTGATTCTGTGTAAAATTGGCATGGTGACGCCATTCGCCACAGCAAAGGCAATCTGATCCTCTATCATAAGGCGTCTACTGACTGTAAACCTCAGCATCAGTTTTGCCCTCAGGGTTCAAAGTCACGATGTGGATACCAATGAGATCTGGCAAATGGTACTTCTGTATACCAACACCATGACTCCTTACCACAATCCATTGTTGAGGTTGTCCGTCCCATTTTTGAAAGTCTCACAAAATCAGACTTATAAACCCGATGCCTGCATGGACAGACGCAGAGCCAAAATGACGTTTTTAATGAACTTGTTCAGAGCTACTGTCCCAAGTCTGGCCGTGCTGAGAAGAGTGCAGTAGAAACTGCTGTGTACTTAGCAGTGTGTCATTTCAATAATGGAATGTCGTGTTCTGAGCGTATTATGACACAACTTGGAATTACTCCTGGACCTCGTTCACATTAGGCATTCACTCGACTTGATAAGCAGAGACTGTGGCGTGCACAGTATAAAGCCAGTGAAAAGGAGAAACAGCAGAGGAAACGGCGGAGAGCCAAGGGAAAAGGTTATGATGAGGCAAAACAACACGAAGAAGTGGTGACTTATCTGGAAGGATTTTAGGAGTTGTACCTTGTGAGTTTGCAACATACATACTGTTACATACGTACTGTGATACTGTTTCTCCTGTTTTCTCACATTTTTCACTTTCGTACCATGTAATAGAACTTGCGTGCGTTGTTGTATTATACATATATGCAAAAATACTTTCCTTTGGATACAGCTATGCAATGAATTGAATAGTCCCGCGTGTTAACTGGTATGTATTTCAATGCTTTTGCTGCAGTAGCAGCTTCACACATACATGTATACATATCTCAAGCGAGGCCATTCAAATCTTTAGCTTAGAATTGCCACTGCACACCTCTTCCTACTATCTGATTATACCACAAGTCTAATTGGGAAGAGCCTGAGCGAGCCCCAAACTTACAAAGACTTGGCTATGCAATTGCTGTCCATCTGTCTGTCTGTCTGTCTGTCTGTTTGGTACGTACGTTGTGCCGAATAAACACAATATTCTAGCGGTCTAGCTCTAAATTTCTTTAACCGGCCACGTGCGTATTTCATGCATGTACAGTTCAAACAGTGTGAATGAGTACTAGAGTAGACACAGCAGTGAACAGGAGAAGAACGTACTGCCGTGCTTCCGAGAGAGCAGAACAACAGGAATGTTTGGAAACACAATTTTACTGTACTCAGGCTGCTGAAATGGGACACTTGCACTATAGCAAAAATTCTAATTAGAGCACATTTTTTCATCCGTTGCCCCTAGTGACCAAATATGTTGTAGCCCTTACTACACTTAAGAAAAAAATCCAAGTTTGAAAGTCATAGCTTGTTCGATCATCAAGATATGAACAGTGAAAATTTTCATTTAAATTCCTGTAGATTTTCAATGGAGATGTGCTTTTTTGACCCCCAAGTCAGTTGGGGGTCAAAAAAGCACATCTCCATTAAGAATGTACAGGAAATCGAAAACTTTGCCTCTGCATATCTTGATGATCAAACAAGCTATGACTTTCAAACTTGAATTTTTTTCTTAAGTGTAGTAAGGGCTACAACATAATTGGTCGCTTGGGGCAACGGCTGAAAAAATTGTGCTCTAATTAGAATTTTTGCTATAGTGCAAGTCTGCCATTAAAGACATGTACAGCAAAGGAGGACCCACTAAGAATATACCATAGTCATTCTGACAAGTGTTGCTGGTACAGAGCCTGATAAAGTTCAGTATGGGAAGCTGGCTAGCTCGCATCAAATGTACAGGCTTAAAAAAAATAAAAATAATAACGAGAACTAACCACACTCCCAAGTGTAAAGACTTCAGGTGAACAGAGATGCGAGTGAGCATTGATACGGGTGAGCGGAGAAACACGTGTATATTACTACATTCTTATAGGGGAATGCAAACCATGTACATATTACACTTGTGCTACGCAAATCTTATCTCTAGGTTCTGCATGCATGGCTATGTAACTGCAACTACGTACTACGTACTACGTACTACGTATATATAGCCATTATATATACCATATTTTATGTTAGCCATGTTCCCAAGTTTCCATACACAGTTCTTGTGCATGCAAGGGGAAGGCCTGAGGATGTATATTCTCCAGTGCATGAGACATAGCTGCTATGGATGCAGGAAGGCTGATTCTCCTGCTGTACCATCCGTATACATTGCAGCCATCTCAGCAATTTGAAGGCACTTATATATCGATGGGTACACTAAGACAGAGAAGTATGCAGCGAGAGTGAGATTCTTTTTAAGTGTAGGGGCAGTACATTGGTGGTGGCAAACTCTTAAACAGAAGGAATACACTGAATATAAAGAGGAGTGATATTCACTGCTATCTTTTTACCAGCCGGAGCGCGCGTAGCGCGCGAACGGCTGGTATTAAGATTGCTTTACGTTTTCCGCGTTTGTTTGTTTGTTTGTTTGTTTGTTTGCGCGTCCGCACTTATCACGTGCGCAATATATTACGTCATACGTTACTATGCAACTGCAGTACAGCAGCGTTTGGAGGTTTGCAGGCCAAGCTACAGCAAATGAAGGTAGTTTTGTGTTGCCTAGATGGCGAAAACGTGGTAGATAGTCGTGAAGATCCTGGTTTCTTGGCATATAGCTACTAACTGGAGGCGCATGACGAAACTGCTGAGTCAGCACTTTCGCTGTACCGCTCTAGGAATATAGTTTCTCTGGCTCTACAGCTGTAGTTTAGTAACTTGGCTTAAGCTGAGTTGTGTGTATTGTACGGGAAAGGCGTCCGGCTGGTTTTTAGACATGAAATGTCAGACTTGTTATATTTCACATTGCATCATGGGACCAAGAATGATGGTGGCCTTCTCGTGAGACGGATGCCAGTGCAACAACAGGACGGGGTGATAGACTATGACCTTAGTATTCAATTGCATACCATGCCTCTCATGGAAACAGCGTAGCTGCACTAAAGCTAGACCAACAGCAGCTGAGACAACAAATATCTGCTTTGCAAAGCAGGAACCCTCTCCCCACAAACCACAAGCAAGAGATAGCATGACTTGTGCCGGAAAAAGTATGCAAAGCTTTTATCTATAGCTGGTAGACTAACATGTATTACTCTGTAGTGGTGAGCAATACTATGACACTATTACTGTAGGCTATAGCTATTGCACAGCAACACCCAAGCTAGCCACAAGGGGCACCGTTGAACGGCACTGAGAGTCCTGACCCTATTTAATGCACATCCGGTCAGGGCTAGGCTTGTCTTGTAGTTAGTTTATTCATGTAATTACACTTACAGGACTACATACCATTGAATTCACGCTTGGGACTATCCATTGGCCAAGAGCTAAGCAGTAGTAGCCGTGCAACCAGTTCCATGCATGAGTTCCATTCGCTCGCCAATTACCACGTGCACGCGCTATAATTATACGCGTAGTCTTACTCGCATAATTTTCATTGCGAGAGTTAACGTCAAAATGGCTGCCACTCGAAAGGCGGTAGAAGAATTCTCACCGATATCTCCGCAACGAAGAGAGTGCGGAACTTTTCCATTGTTATTTTCCTAGAAATGATCCATATATCACTAAAAGAAGGTTTGTTCATCTGTAGAGGCCACGAGTGTCGCTGTGAATTATTTATTTATTAATTTATTTAATTAATTACATTTCCCAAAAATCTTTACACTTGGGAGTGTATCAACAGAATACCAGCAATTAATATGTATTGTGGTGTTGGAGTGCGTGGAAGTAATCTAGCATGTGTATACGTACAATTGGGACCGCACGCTTTAAATAGTTAAGGTTCACAGTCTCTACATGGATCACGCTTACCGCAGTCTTCATATGATCCCAGCCATCTGAAAGAGAATGAGTATTCTCATTAAGTAAAATTAGCTACACTACATTGGAGAAAATTAGCCACAACGAGTACATATATATTGTACATGTACATACATCCATACATCATACATGTACGTACATACATGCAAATGTATAGATGGTGGTTTTTGAAATTTACTAGGAAGAGAATTAAGACAATCACAATTTCATCAATTTCATAAACTCTTGAAATGCACTAATCACAATGACTGGTGAAATTTCACCCCAAATGATTTCCCCACTATATGGTAAGATCATGCCTGCAACCTCAGGGTTATCTTAGAAGTAACAGCTATAGGTGTATACATAAGTCTTGAAATTCATTCAAGACCAAAATAGCGAGGTTGTTGAACACTGATTTCAAATCAAAGCACCTGCAGTTTAAGAAGTGCCTATAAATTAACACAATCCCACAATTTTCACTACTATAGGTTCAAGCTCCATCACTGTACATACTACAAGGGTGACCAAGTAGAGCATTCGATGACATAGCAATGTCATCTCAGGAATTTGCTCGACAAAGTGTTTCAAAAATCCAGGAATTTTGATTCATCTATGTTCAAGACAAGAATTATTCTCACTGATAGCATGAAGATGGCGCTCCTTTTCCCCGTAGAGCTTGGCTATGATTTTCCTCTCCAGATAAGTGGTAATGCCTTCATTCAACCTGCAGGCACACATAACACTACTGTCATACCTACTACAGTGATCACTGTAACAGACACTTGCTCTCTACAAATACAGTACGTTATTAGTGGAAGAACAGCAAGCAAAGATTCGCATGTACAGGGTGAGACAGGTGGGTCTCCAATATGCCACCACTATTACACTTACGTGTACACATGCCTTACCCAACAATAATACACAATAGCCTCTAGCTGGCATCATCTATTATGGCACCATAATATATTGCCCAAAATTATAAACCATGACATGATATTACTTTAGGACTGGCACGTATAAGCTGAGGTTTGAATACTTCTAGACACCCACTGTTATTGCTTCACTTATTTGTCTCTTGTTTCCCATACTGGCTTGTTGGTTCTCTGCATGCTGGATAAGAGTGATGCTTGGGATTCTTCAAGTACTGGTCCTTGAACTTAAGCCAAATTTTATTCTGGGTGCAGTGAGTCCTCATATGCTTACCATTTCTATAGCAGCTGCCAGCCCAGATGATTAGTAGTACATCTGAACATCTAACAGTACACATTAAGTGCTTGAATGGCAGTACTGAGAAACAGCCAAACCTGGTAGGTTTACACAAGTCATTTAGGCATTGTTACACACATGTATTTACATCCACAAATGACTTGTGCAAGCCTACCATGTTTGGTCATCTCTCAGTACTTCCACTTAATATGGTATGAGTACTGTTGGCAGCATAGATGTGCAAAGGTTTTGACACAGCTAGAGCAGTTTTGATCGGCTCATTTAGTTTCTCTACTCATCCAGCCACAGCTCATTCTCCGGTATTATACTAGGAGCATTCCATAAATCTGTAATTAATTGCATTGTACATTCTATAAGTCTATAAACTGTGTAGTAACCGCTATGAATGTGCAGGACAATTTATCAAATTAACAAATGGGCCCAACATGTACATGAAAAAGTATATTGACCAGTAGACCTGAGACAGAAGTGTAGAAGTAGATGGGTTCAAGGAAGGGTACGCCAATGAAAAACTCAAGAGTTGAGGGGACTTTCCCCCAATTTTTTTAGACGCTACCCTCTTTACTGTCTCTTCCCAATCCTGAACCACTGCCGATAAGGTGATAGTGTGTGGCAAAGCGGTGCGGTGGTGGGATGGTGAAGTTAAAGAGAAGATTAGGTTGAGAAGACAGGTTGTTAAAGAGATTAGTAGTGGCAGGGAAGATAAATGGGGAGAGTATTACAAAGTACGTTCAGAAATCAAGGAATAGGTACGTAAGAAAAAATTCAATAGTTGAAATGAGGTGATTGAAAAGGCTTATAAAGATTTTTATGAAAACCGAGTTTTGAGCATTTGTTGGTAGGACTTCAAAGGGTAGTCGTAAGGGTATTGCTTCTTTGAGGAGTACTTCAGGTTCATGTGTAACCAGTACTAAGGGAAAGTTAGAAGTATTACGTGAGCATTATGAAAGGTTGGATACAGCATTATTGGATGATCAGTTTGATGACAGTTGGAAAGAGCATATAGAAAAAAGTGCCAGAGTATTAGTGAAATGCCTAGTTTGCAGAAGGATAAGGTTTTGGATAGAGGGATTAGTAATGCAGAAATTAAACTGAAAGCCTAAAGAATAATAAAACAGGAGGTAATGATGGGCTGGTTGGGGAGCTTTTTCAGTACAGTGGCAAAGGAATGGCTAATCTGTTGAAAGTCTTATGTGCGGTGTTTGGATAGAGGAGAGTATTCCTAAACAATGGAGACAAAGGTTAAATTGTTAGCTTGTACAAGTACTTGCGCTCGCTTCGCTTGCGCAAGTACTTGTGCGTGTTCAACTCGCTCACACTGTATAGATAAAAATGAAGTGTGACCTCTATGTGATTCGCATGGAACAGTATAGCATCTTCTGCCAATGAAGCAGTGCTTTTGACTAAGTAAACATGTCAGTGTTGAAAATTGACTCGTCACAGTGGGGGGTAAGTACACAGTACGTGTGCACACTACATTTTTTTAGAAGCCAAAGCATGTATTTTGTAATGTTCATGTAGTATAGCTATCATATGGAATGTGGAGCATCTGCCAGTGGCAGTAGCCTGATCGAGACTTTGACAGTAGTTTTCTGCTTGAGCCATGTGGAGGCAGTAACTCAAAAGGAGAAACTGCAAACAATTACAAAACCATACCAACATCAGCACATGTAGGCGAAGGGAACTGACTCCATTTAATGTACATCGTCGTAGTTTGTCTAGCGTAGCAGTTACAGCTGTGCATGGTTTGCACTTACAGGACTATACAGCCACTAACCTTCGCAACAGAGCGCGCTCGAAGTGCTGATTTGAGGTCATCATGATAATACCGTCGGCTGTCAAAGCATCCCAACGCACGCAGCCGTCGAAATCGTCCCAACGCATGCAGCGGTCAAAGTACTAATTAGCTATGTACACATATGATGATGTCACGGTCTTCTCGCGTATTCTCGCGGATTCGAGGGTCATTAGTGTACGTCACGTCCGTTACGCACGCACACACGCACACACAGAACTAACATTAAAGTATTGATAAGAAAAGTGACGCTGAGGACCTGAGTAATTACAGAGGCATTACACTATTGAATGTGGTAGGAAAGCTGTTTTGCAAGATTCTAAATAATCACTTAGTAAGCAGGATTTAGAGAGAAAAGAAGTTGTGTTGATAACATCTTCACTCTAAAATGAAATTATACAAGGTACATGTAGAATGAGGGAAGGAAAGCACACTTACGCTTTTTTCTTAGATGTTCAGAAAGCATTTGACACAGTTTGGCATGATGGTTTATGGTTTAAGTTATGGGAACTTGGGGTTAGGGGTAGGATGTGGGGAGTTATTAAGAATATGTATGACATCACACAGAGTGCTGTTTTGCTGGAGGGAGACATATCTGAGCCATTCAATATAAGGTCAGGGAGTGGCACAGGGTTATAGTATGTCGCCTATTTTCTTTTCCATTTTAATTAATCAGTTGTTAGATGAGGTTGAGAAGGCTGGGATTGGCTTTACTGTTAAAAAGGATGTTAAGGGTGGGGGTCTAATGTTTGGTAATGATTTTGTAGGTTTAACTACTAATGCTGAGGACTTTTAAACCTTGATTATATTGTAGTGTAGGGGTTTTGTAATAAGTGGAGGTTGAAATTTAACAAAAAAAAGTACTGTTATGGAATTTTCTAAAGAGATTGATACAGGTGCATGCATGCACATGGAAGTGGGGAGATAAATACATTCCAGAGGTTGTAAGTTATTGCTACTTGGGCATTGAATTTGCAAATAATGGTTCATGGGATAGTCATGTACAGGAGGTAAAAAAATAGTGGAGAGAAAAACTGAATCAATTACATAGGTTTTAAAGTGATAGCTGTACAGGAGTTGCAAGAAGGTTGTTGTTAGTTTCGGTACTTCGCCCTACTTCAGAGTATGGTAGTGCAAGTGTGGGCTTGTAATAAAAGGCAGACAGCTTCCTTGGAATCTATTCAGCTAGGAGCAGCTAAAAAGATACTTGGCTGCTCTTCTAAAACGTGTAATGAAGCAGTAAGGGGGGATATGGGGTTAGAATCTTTGAAAGGCAGGAGTGAAAGATGCAAACTTAAGTCAATAATTTGGATGCTGAGAGATTACTACTAGACAGTGAGTGGGAAGTGAAGCCGTGTAGGGGTAGGCAGAGGAAGACCTGGAGGAAAGTCAATAGTGAATTGTTGCTGCAGTTAAATCTAGACAGTCAGGAAATACATGTACTAGCTGAAGATTATAATGTAAACTTGTTTTAGAGAGAATAGATGAAGCATTGTGATGCAGAGAATATAAAGACTTTAATGATGGCTTAAATAGTATTGGTCTTTTTGTATGGAAATAGAATTTAAAAATTACTTGCGGGGGGTTGGGGATCCAGGAACACGATTTATGCTTAAGTTCAGGTCTGGTACTAATGGTCTGAATGAAGAGTTAGGAGTTAGGAAGACATCGAGGTAAAAATGATGATAGGCAATGTAAGATATGTGCACTCAATAATTTTGAGGACAGGCTTTGTTTTAAGGTGTGAGTAATTGGGAAGACATGATTTTAAGGCTTTATTAAGGCTAGTTAAGAGTTATATTTTATTGAACTGGGATACTAGGAAGAATAAATTATATATCTCGTCCTCTGACTGGAGATCTTTCAAGCTCTACCTGCGTATGTGGGTGCGTGGTCGATGGCGTAAGCACTACAGCAGCGACATGAGTATATTGACCAGTAGGCCAATCTTTATACTGTATACGTACACTTTACAGGTTTCCAATATGTACGACTTCTAGCAATTGCAATTATCAGGTCTTTATTAAGTACATCACCATCTCTGCTTGCCCATTGTATTACACTCCAGCAATGTGTTAAGACATGGAGCACACTCACCAGAAATGTTCCCAGGTTAAATTAGTCACCAGGTTCCCAGTCCAGCTGTGACTGATCTCGTGGGCCACCACCTGCAGATATGGAAATGAACAAATAAATGGTGGATTATATGATAGCCTGATTTCGAAACCCTGGTGCATTTTTTAATTAATCCTCGTGTGTTCCACCAAGCCTGATGTCTCTTAGTGTGTATTTGCTGAGGCTGCAAGGCCAATATAGGCTGTTATGCAGTACTACCATCCCTGAAGAGCAAGAGCAAGATCTGGTTCTCCCCATCTGCCCCCCTTCCACCAGTCTGCTTTCCGCCATATCGTGCAGAAGCAGGAAGGTCTCATCATGTCAATTACACCATAATCCAGTTAAGCAGTGGCAATTTATATTACATGTACGTATTATATGGGGTGTTGGCGCCATCCCTACAGAGAGAATCTACATAGAAGGTACTGGGCTTCAAACGTACCTCTATGCAGTATTTCCTATTATGGCAAACTGTCCAATATCCTGTGATATTGGATGGCTTGATGAACAGGCCATATGAATCATGGGTGGTGTGTACAATACACAACTCATTGACTGGGCAGCCATCCAATATCACTGGATATTGGACTCGTCTTGCTTGTATTTGGCTTGTCCTACGAACTCGCCCACATACAGCACAGACTCGTTCAATATCGGATGGCTACCCATCTAATATACATACATGCAAGTGCAAATGCTACATGTATTATAACACAATTGTGTTAATGGTATGTTTACGTACAGCTGCCAATGATCGGTCTCCAGCCTAAAGGAAAATAAAAGTTGGTTATCAATTACAGTGAATTATAAGATCTCTTATTCCACACTTAATCTTCTCAATGACCCATAGAAATGACCAACATGATTGTTTTCAACAGTAGCTTGTAATATTACGTAAATTGTATAGGTGTGAGTGTTATCAAGAATGATTGCGTTTAAGGGCTTAGGTCCAACTAGAAGTTTCGCTACATTTGCGCACATTTAGAAAATATAAACTTCATGCATTATGCTAACGTAATACTTTCATGTACAAAGTAAAAGCGTTAGTGAGTTGCCCGAAAAATCTGTCACAGTAAATCCCAGGACTCGTGAGCTATTAGTAGGTCTGATTGGCGGATATGCTAAACTTCTAAGGGGCTTACATATCCAGACATCAAGAATGAAGACTTATCACATTTTTCCAGAGTGTACAGAGCCGACTTTAAAAATGCAAATCGTGGGCATTATTCTCTAACGGAAGGCGATAAGTCTTCATTCTAAATGTCTGGACATGTAATTTATGGACTTAAAGATACAGCCATGGCTTCAGCTACATCTGTCTCTTGGATTCGGAGGGATTTACCGCGAATGCGTTTTGAGCAGGTAAGTGGATTTAGCGCCTGCAGGGTGGAAAGACTGCACATATCGACAAAATTCGTGTTCCTAGGCTTTCTCCAGTCTTTATACTTTAGCCCTGCGTAGCTTATGTGGCCTTCCATTGCTGTGTTGTCGAGCTATGAGTGTCAAAACTGAACGCAGTCGTGAATTTTTAATATTTTTCCACTTCCGGTTGGGCCAAAGCTGATATCTAGGTGCAAGTAAGGTAAAAATTGACATAGAGGCTATGATCACTTCTACGATGTAGAGAGGATACCACGATTTCTACCATGGGCAGCCTTTACAACTTTAGCAGCATGTGGGTAGCCTTGAACCCAGCTGAAGAATTAAGGCCAGGGTTTGAAGCTAGCATGTGGGTATGATGCACACACAGTCATCAGTAATACATGTGCATACGTAGTACACGATACTCACTATAGTGGTGGGAGATACAAATGTCAAAGTAGGGTTCTCCATGCCACCGTACGGAAAGGAGGGAGGCAAAACCAGGAGATCATAATGCCCCCACAAGTAGACACCAACTATCTCCTCTGCAGCTTGTAGCATCTTCTCAGTCTGTATGGGTTGTGTGTGTGTGTGTGTGTGTGTGTGTCCGTTTTTGTGAGCTGCCCAGCCTACTTTGATGCACCATGCACACACAGCAAGTATAGCTTTTTTATGAGTATGCCCTTTACGTACGTAGGCTCTCCCAAGCAACAAAGGCTGTGCAGAGGCCTGCGAACGAGGCTACACTTTATGTACATGTACCTCTTCAAATTCCCAAGCAGCCTGATCCACCATCTCTTTCTCAGACCACACATGGCTGCGAGGACCGATCTTCCTGAGAGTTGGGAAGGTGAAAGCACATGCCCAAATCAAAAATACTCTTTATGATATACAGTACATCTAAAAGTGATTTACAATGCACATATGGCAACAATCAAGGTGTACAGAAACTATACAGTCTAGCCGTTTTCACAATAAGTACCTTAAGGTGACTATCAATTCATGGAGTATGGTAGTACTCCATATGTAGGGATTGCATGGGGAAAAATGACCACCCCATATGCGTAAAAAGTACGCAACTAAAGAAATTAAATGAACGCTGTAGTGTGTATATGCGAGTAATGTTAGCGGGAGGCAATGCCATGCAATACATGTAATTATGAGTATGCACGGACGTAAACCAAAGTGCACATAGCTTGCGCATGTATGAGTAATAATTAATTTTTGCTGGTACAAATTTAGCGAATGTTTCAAAATCACTAAATTGTGCTAAAAATTTGTACCCTCAAATAGAGTCTAGTAGTCACCATGCAATATCTCAAAACCATACATGTACGTAGTATGGTAGTCTCGTGCCCAGCTTCACATTAGAAAGGTGGGTCTGGCTCTCCGTATATTCAAAGTTGGGTTAGCATTACATCATATTACATAACCAAACGGACGTCACAGCTGCAGTGTCAACATGGTCACTAGTATGGATACCCAGATACTGTACTGCAACCATTTAGTGATGTAATACTATAATCAACCAATCACACTGCTGGTCCAGATCTGGGACAGCTGACATAATGCTGCCTCAACTTCGAATATACGGGGAGCCAGACCCACATTTCTAATGTGGGGCTGGGCATGAGACTAGTAGTATGTGAGAATTACAGTGTAGATGTAGCTGATAAATTGGGCTGTATTTATGACAACTGGATACGTACACAGAAGTGTACTGCATAAAAATATGAACTTAGGTTGAGGACCTGGAGCGTCTTTGTATGAGTATAAAAGCATGAGATATCAAGACTGCGGGGACTACCAGAACAAAGGGTGCACATGTGCATAACTATAACCTCCTACAGCAATGTACACTGCCATCAAAAGATTGAAGGGTAAAGTAAAAACAATATGAATTAATACTATAAAGGAGGAAAGTGGAACACAACACCATTGTAATTACTCTTTGGGAAATAAACAAGAGAATTTGACAATACATTTTATAGCTGTTGTGCCAAGTCAGCTGCAGATTAAACGTGGCTGTCTGTGGATATTGCTTTCGAGTGAGTGTAGTGTGCTTCTGCTGCTCGTTTGACTTTGAAAACACTTGTTGATGTGCATTATTTGGAATATCAATAGTACGTCAGATAGCTATTCTATCTTCTTAGTTGCGGTTTGTAAATAAAAGCGACTTGTACGTTTCTATAACAACTACTGTTCATACATACTCGGCTCTTCTCATCACTCCGTACACTGCTGTGTTTTTAACATCGTTGTAAATTACCCCACAATAATAATTACCCTACGTCATTAGTAGTGCAACAAGTCTGACATTCATGTCTAAAAAACCAGCCGGGAACCGTTCCTGTACAGTACACACAACTCAGCTCAGACGAAGCTAACTGCAGCTGTAGAACTACACTATGCTACAGTAGGCATCCTGCAGAAACTGATAGCAGTTGAACGCAGTACAGCCAAAGTGCTGACTCGGCAGGTTCGTCGTGCGCTTCCAGTTAGTAGCAATACGTCACAAAAACAGGATTTTTACAGCTGCCTACCACGTTTTAGCCATCTAGGCAAAACACAACTACGTACCTTCATTTGCTGTAGTTTGGACTACAAACCTATAAAAGCTGCTGTAAACTGCAGTTGCATAGTAACGTATGACGTAATTATTGCACAGTGGTAAGTGTGGACGCACAATTACAAACAGACAAACGCGGAAACGTAAAGTAATCTTAGGACCAGCCGTTCGCGTGCTTTGTATGCTTCGGCTGATACAAATGCACAGTTTTTGAATGGAATGACCAGTCATTATTCTCCCGAGAGTACAGTATGTATGCTAAACATGAGGCTCTCTATGCCTATATCAACTGTAGCTAGCTACATGTATCTGTTTGCTACACTATTGACAAATAACTCGAGAATTGGTGGGCAGTGAATTCACTGAAACTGGCTTCTAAAATATCTGGGGGGAGGGTTGATGTCGAAATACACTGCTAATGGCATCTCCACTTTACGCTTCCTACAGGCCAGTACTATGTATGGGTCTGCAGCAGTTTGTTCAAGTGGCTTAGTAGCCTCGTTCCCAAGTAATATAAATTACTTCCTCTTTTCTCCAGCCCTTAGGAGGTGATGATGCCACTTTATTGGCTGATCAGAGCTGCTTTTATAGCCCCGCTGTAAGTGGTTTGGTACAAGTACTGGTATTCATTCACCCAGAATGTGATTACAGTTTACTCTTAGGTGAAGCCAAACGTTGAGGCTACACATTTGATGTTGGCCCAATTCAGAAATAACGCAGGTTAGTACACTCCTATAGCCTTGACATACATGTAATAAAGTATGAAAATAATTACCATAAAGCTATTAATTAGGCTGCAACGCGAGATTACCAAGTTGCCGTTTGGTGACACAGGTACGTGCTCTGAAAGCGTCGCTCTCTGTATGTTGTCATAGTGAGCCAATACTTTCACCATTTGCAGGGCCTTCCCCATGCAGTTCAGAGACATTCTGACCACAATTCTAGCCACTGAACAGGTATAATTAACTCATTGCGTGCCAAGGGCCAGCCCTATATGTAATCCTTCCACTACATCAAAGTGCCCTTAGAAATGTCAAGTTTGTATGGCCAGGAGGGGCAACCCATTCCTTTATTAGCCACAAAATTGTGATTACTACAGTAATGATGTACATGTAACTGTGCTGAAAGTCAATCTACTACACACTAGATTGTCTAGTTTGTCAGTTACAGAATTCTGAGGCCAGCTGTAAGGGGTGTAAGAGTTGCTAATACCTTCAAGTGTGAACGGCTAGTGAGAATTAATTACGGCTGCTTTACATTTACTGCACTGAAGAAAAGAGCTCCCAAGTCGTATTGTATATTTTGCCATGTATATCTATTCTATTACATGAATAGTAGGATACACTTCACCCACACTACAGTGAGACTCCTCACACAGGCATTGGTATGGACTCTTCAACCACACAAAGTTTACCGGAACAGTGCATCCACTGCTACTCGTGTGACTTTCAACGAATCAGAAGTCTCAAAATTGATCGTATGACCGTGAATTAAGCACACGTAAGCATTACGTCAGCGGTCCCAGATCTGGACTGGCAAAGTGATTGGTCAATTATAGTATTACATCACCAAACAGTTGTAGTATCCGGAACTCCATAGTAGTGGCCACTCGATCACTTTAGCTGTGACATCTGTTTGGTTATGTATAATATGACGTAACACTATAACCCAACTTTGAATACGCAGGGAGCCAGATCCACCTTTCTAACATTGGGCTTGGCACGAGACTAGTCAGTGAGAGAAATAAATATACTAATGCACTGTAGTCTATCTACTATGGTAGGCCCTTTCAGGCCCCCAAAAATTGTTCGCACCTCTTCTTCCAGGAGGTGCTTAGAAACAATCCAACAAACAAGTAACATGTGCAGCTCTCTCCTTATAAGGGCAGACTTGCACAAAACACTTGTGGGTTTGTAATAGTGACAATTAAAGCGCATGAATAAAATTATAATGTTACCCTATATGCACTAATGTGAATTGACAATTAACACAGTGACTCTACTGTCACCATACAGCAAGTCCAGCTCAGGAACACACCTCGGCTAGCCCATCGGTAGCCTCATTCCCAGTCTTTCCCACCCCAGCTTTTATCTCGGAGCCACGGAGAAATAACGAGGGGGAGGGCCTGGTACCACGTACTTATCACGTTACGTGATGTAGTTATTTGCCAATGCAATGATACTTACATGCGCATGCACTAATAAAAAACGGCAACAGACAAGCACAGAATCCTAACCCTACTCGGGCGTTTTTATCATCAAAAAGAGTGATATACGTAGCATTTCACATTTGCTAGGAGGCATTGAAATCAGCAGGTTACTGAACAGCCATTTGTTCCATTTCTGGTTCTTTTTTCTTTCAACACGACAACGCAATATGACAGTTATTCTAACACAAACAGACATACCTTTTTCTGGAAAATTGAATGCAAAGCATAGCTTTTTGAAAAACTCAAATTCATTCAGCAGTGATTCACGAGCACTCTTCAGTAAACACTTGCCGTTTCACGCCATTTAATGACTCAGATTGAGCATGCACAGACTACCTGCTACCACGTGCTCATCTATTTAAACCTACCCTTCATCGTTGCCATGAGCTCTGGTTTGCTAGTGCATGGCTACGTAAGTTACACGAACTGTAGGTACAAAATGAATAGTCTTACTTACAATTGCGATTGCATTGTGGTGGTACAAGTTCAAGACAGCTTATGGCAGAGGTGCTGTTAAAATTCGGCAGACTCTACCCAGGGTCACAAGGAAACTTTCATTCAGTCACTCTTCTGTAAGTACCATATGTAAGTCCTAATGGGATGAGTGATGCTGGAAACATAGATATAGGGAAAGGGCCCGGCAGGCGTCCATCCATTGAAGCATGTGCGAGTACCGTGTTCTTTCTACCTCTACCATTCAACAAGACTGTCTGGAAACTAGAGCAGGTGGAGCACCTTTAAGTTAGCAATGCTCCACCCGATCCTCAGTTGTACAGTCAATGGTAAGTCGCAACCATGGGGCAAGTGTGTGGCATATAGCCTAGTTGACATGAACTTCGCCAAGACTGCCACAGTAATTCTAAAATCAATTCAATTCTCTTTTGACGCCGAATGACTAACAATTTGAGGAAGAAAAGGGCCCAGAATAAACAATGGTACATTCAAAACTGACAAAGTATAAAGTCTGCAGCTAGGGCAGCTTCCCATGCAAGCTATAGCATTGACCCTGACAAGCAGCCTCACATGCCAGTTACACAGCTGACCCTGACACAAGACCTCCCCCCCATGTTGATACTGACTGGAGTACAAATCGAAACCTATACTACACACACCATCCTCAAACACGTTCCATTCCAATACCACACACATTTACATTTACACATTTGTTACAACTTCACAAAAAACACCCCAAAACAAGTTACAGAAAAGGCACTTTGCCAAAAAGTGCAAAAAACAAGTCATGTAGGGATGCACTTCCACCAAAAAACACCTCCCCAAAAACAATAAGTGACAGTGCACACCGCAATGCATGCACAGACTACCCACACATCACAGCGCAATGCATTTACCACATAGCTACAACCCCTACATCTTTCCAACCACACCCACCACAATCAGTACCACACCCCCATACTCAACTGCACACCCACTACTTCCTTCAACACACACAACCATGCATCCACAATCATCACCATCAACCACGACACCTCATCTTTATTCAACAACGCCTCACACTACAACCAACCCAAACCTTCACAGGAACACTACTCCCATCAAAATGCACTTCACTCCACACATCCCACATTCACAAGCACAAACCAAGCAGAGCAAACCAACACGCACAACAAACACAACCCACCATACAACACACTCAACAAAGTTGACAACACTCAATGTACACTTTACCAAACACACCCACATAGACCTCCCCTACAAAGAACTTGCAAGTCAGAAATGCAGGTAGCTCACTATATTTTGCAGAACTTGTCAATAGCATAGCACAGGACAACAATGCCCCCACGAATGAAAGAGATGCGGGTGTACATGTAAGTATGAATGCCAGGAGAAATGTGGGCAACATTAATATCTGGATGCATCAACGCTGAACACATTTCTGGAAATGGGCAGGGCCTCCAATTGACCGTTACAATTTTAGTTCAATATTTTTAAAGCTCAGCTTGCACACACAGAGAGGCCACTAGTGGCAGAAGATGCTACAATACCCCTTTCACACCAACTCTGCATTTGCAGTTGCATGGTGATGGGGTTACAGGTATAGCTCACCAGAGTTGATAAAGACAGCTGCTACCTCATATACTTCTATCACTAGGGTGCTAGTGGTGGGACGAAAAGTAGCCAAATGAGGCAAGTTTGTGTGAGCATTTATGGCAGTCTTTTGCAATACCGTAGACTCGGGTTATCAGGCGCACTTCATTATGTAGCGCACATACGCTATCAGGCGCATGCTCGCTTCTTGGCCCAAAGCCGTAAAAACCTCGTTAAGAAGCGCACGTTTCAATTAAACGTCATATGGGGTGGAGCAACTGCACAAAATTTAAAGAATCAAACGGTGACCGTTAGCATGCAGCTAGCTAAATGAGAGATTTCTCAACAGGATAACTTTCTAGGGATCACTTTGCCACTTTCCAGTCATCAAGTTGCTAGCTGGCTACGTTAAAGGCCTATAAAGGGAGCAAGCAAACCGATCCTCATTCGAATTGATCGAGCACACTCTCATCTCTGACCGCTCCGACCACTCTCCGCCGAGTTACATCGCCGACTGCTTTGATAAACTGCAATTCCATATCGGTAGTTGGTAATCTACCGGTAACAGCAACAAAGCTCCATGGATTAGCTACCGTAACTTTGCCGCGATGACGTCATGCAAAAACTAGGCGTGGTCAACTTTTAACCCCGTTATGTAGCGCACTTTGTTATGTGGCGCGTATACTTTTGCTATTGTCCCAACTAGCGCATGCAGTTGATAACCCAAGTCTACAGTACAATAGAAATAGAGTTTTTATTATTGCCCTACTTTTGTAGCCTCGTTCCCAGGCAAGTGACAAAAGATGAGGTGCAGGCCTGGGAACGAAGCTGCTACTTTTGTATGCAAGTAAAGTTTTACTTACATGTGCCAAGAGAAGCTGAAATATAATATGCAAGCCAAATGAGTATTCAAACGTGTGTGAGCCCCTGCTGATGGCAACAGTTGAGAGTGCCCAAGGGCATACGTAGCAACAAGACTAACCAGGATATCAAGTTATCTGGCTTTCCAAAGGCCTTTTCTAAGGTAAGTGCAGACACTGAAGGGTCTAACTTCCTGAACCAACACGCTGCCCATAGAGCTAGCTATGCTCCCACTGTTCTAAACACCCTTTTTTTACATACATGTAAGAACATTATACACACCTGCTTTCCAGGGCACCAACCACCAGGGCAATAAGGTAGGAAGGGATGGGTACCGTCTGCTGAAACCTGACCACCTTCTTGCTGGAGTCTTTAGGGTGAGGCTCACTGCCCAGCCTCTCACCCCCCATCAGAGCCGTCAGGTCTACCGGAACAGTCACCTGGGTGAGAAACAACCGGGGGCGGCTATTATTAGAATTAGCAGCCTAAATGGGCGGTTACTTTTACATGGGCGGGTATAATTACAGATCGGTTATTTTTGCAAAACAACCGTTAATAGCATGGCAGATTTACAGAAACATCCCCTACATTGAGATCAGCCTAGTAGATGTGGTGTCCCTTGAGGCAGGAAGTCTTCAGGCAGGCAAGATGAACGAGCTCCATAGCGCTACCTTAGCTACCGTAGCTTAGCCTCATTCCCAGAACCATCCACTAACTGTAGCTAGGGTTTTCTCACTACGACTAACGCCGACTTCTTGGTTTTCACAATCTGATTCTCGTCGCTATTCTGTACGGTCGTGTTCTACGAATTAGCTGCATGCTCTGCTTGCTATAGACATTCACACGTGCAAACGCTATTAATTTTACAGATTCATTTTCCTGCCTGGGCTAGCTGCACGTGCAAATTATGGGCGGCTATGTTTACATAGAAGGTTTTACACACAGTAAATTGTTGTTGTAGTAAATTGATTAGTTATACTAGAGGGGCATTTACCTTTAAGGGGGCAGTTATTTATCAGATTTTACAGTATGTATAATTTTATCATGGCAATCACCAAATAAACATACAAGAGTTTATAGACCATGTATGAATATGAATAATAATTAAAATAAATGAAGTTAGATACCGTATAGCGGAAATTTTCGCCAGGGATAAAATTTCACCAATTTCGCCCGTCGGTTCAAGTGGTGAAAATTAAACCGGTGAATTTTTTTCGCTGATGAAAGCCGTTTCTACTAAGTGAATCATGACACTACTAAGATGCTTGCAAGTTATGGAACACCGCAGCGAGCTCACTAACCTTGCAAGTTGTTGTCTCAGACTCTCTCAGAACCCATTCGCAGCAATGGTCTGCGAAGCTATAGCTATGACGCGCCGAGGACTAGTCTCGCTGCTAGCCCGCGAGCTCGAGAATACTGCAGGACCTCTTACCTTGCTACTGGTGATTGACAAACGAAGACAATGGCGGCAATCAGAGCGATCTTCAATCTCCATGAACCACGTAGGTTCTCTCTTGCGTCTCAGGCCCAACTGCATGCATGCGCGTTAAATAAGATCAGACCTTCGGAGGCGTGCGCAAAAATAAAACTGGCAAATATTTTCCGCAATATTTCGCAACAGCATTTGGCGAACATCTTCCCTGGCGAAAATTACCCGCTATACGGTACATGCTGCACAAGGCTGAAGAGTGGTATACATGTTATATGCAGAGACAGATCCTAGAATGGACAAAGTAACCCTCTTTTCCCTCAAAACCGTTTTATTGAGCTCACAAGAGTACATGTACATATGTGGTTTTACAGTAGACAGGTTACATTACACAACTGCCAACTAGCTGTTGCTTGCAATGTGATCGGGATATTTTCTTGTAGCACCCCAAAAGCAGTTTGCTTGAAACTTTACTGGTACATACCTCAGCAGTGAAAGTGGTCTTTATAGCAGGGGTGTCCTGGCATGGCAGCATGCTGCGGGCATGGATGGGCTGCAACACAAACAGAAACTTTATCATGCATGTACATGTTAGTTTCAGGGCATAAATAAAAGGTATTTACTAGGTGAACGCAAAGCATTGTGGGGAGAGCGCGAGCGAGGTATTAGCCCATGCGTACGTTAGCGGCGACGCGCCCTCAGCAGCTCTTTTGGCTCCTTCTCTCGTCTCAGTGTCACTTGTCGGTGGCCTGGAGAAATGACAGCTCTTCTGGCTTTAGAACTCGCTCTCTGCTGTTCCAATGTGACTTATCGCCAACCTGGGGATATATACGGCAACGCTGTAGCCTCTGCCGCTGCAGTCTACACTGTGAGGGCATACCTAAGCTAGCTGCCACTGTGGCCACGTGAACAATTTGGAATATTACGGAAAATATTTGAAACGTTATATTGAAACGCGAAACGACATGCGGTAGTGCGTACATACGTACGTACGCACGCACACCGTACGCTCAGACAAATTCTCCATTGAACACACTAGTGTGGGGCTCGCTCACGCTCGCCCAATTAATATGCATTGGGACCAATTAAGTGTTGCACTATTTTGGCACCTAATTAATGGCTACTCCATGCAAAGTCCATGCAGGAAAGCAATAAAGTTCAATACCCATTACTCAAAGGTACAGAGGATTGCGAGTTGGTTGTCCGCAGGAGAAGGCAAATAGGAAGTGGCGCTCAAGCACTTAATTAGGTTAGGCTGTCAGAATCAAAGGCTAACAGTTTACACAGTTTCTGCTCACTGGACAACCAACCTGCAAACCTCCCTACAAAACTTAGGGCCTGGGAAGATCCCAGGTTAGTCCCCCCATCCCCACAATCACAACAATTACAGGTATAATCACAATGCTGGAATGCATTTCTGCTGATATGGGCACATTATTTACTCATCTAATCACAGTCTTCAATCAATGTAGTGGGGCAGAAGGGCTAGCTGTCTTTCCCCTCTGACCCATTACCAACTTTGTTGCAGCTTCTGGGAGCCCTGACCTGGCACTGGGTGAAGAGGTAGGGGTGCTGCTTCCCTGCCGTCTGTGCAGGCTCCAGCCACTGCACAGCGCTGCAGGAAGGCGAGGTGCTATACTGGACAATCACTGCCACCTCGGATCCCCTAGAGAGGGACAACAATATGTTATTCACTCTTTCTAAATCCTGACAATGACCACCATAATTATATACAAGGGTATGAACGCCAAAGGGGAGAATAAGTTGCATGTACATGTAGTCGACACGTGCCATTATGATGAAACAGCATTATGCAGTGATGTGGGAAGCAAGTATTTAAGTAGTTGGGCTGTGCAGTATAGAGAATTCTGGGGAATATTTCATTTAGGTGGGCAAATAAAAAGAGGACTACCACAATGTGGATTCACTTCTCCTGGCAGGGTATCCACGTACGTGAACAGTCCTACCATTGCACTCTCTGTAGCGCAACATGATGAACATACACGTAGCTCGCACGTGGGAAAGAAAAAGAGAAAGAGCAGAGCAATAGAAATTACTGCAGTTCAATAATTCAGTCCTTCAGTCCTTTCTGCATGGGTTCCATGGCACTACTACTTTGTGCCTCTTCAGTTACAAAACAATTTTCCAGACTTTTGTTGTAGACATGAGGTTTGTCCATATGCACAAAGAGCTTGTCCCTGTGCAGGCATGCAGGCACTGAATGTTTGTTTCTTTACACACTCCTGTGCAAGCGCTGAAGCCAGCAATGATGCAGAAGAGAGAGAAGCTAGAAGAAGGTGGAACGAATGCTACATGAGATGAGCCAGAGTGCTGTATACGTATAGCCTCTCAACCATGCAATAATGCAATAATGTCCTGTGTAGTAGACTGGGTGGGAATGACTAGGGGCAAGGCTAAGATTACCCACACAGCCAGTACTCACTTGGCAGCACAGCTGCTAGGCAGGACGATGTGCAGGGCAGACCCAAATACGCCCACTGGACCTTGGACGTCAAACTGCAGCTCCTGCCCATTTCCAGCATTCAGCACAGCATCCACTTTAAGCTCGTGAATGTCTACAATCTGGTGGAAAGACAGTATTAAAAGGTTTTAGGTCATCTCGTGAACCAGCCCACTTAATTCAACTAAGTTACTGGGTATAGGCTGGTAATAGTGGTCACTATTAGTGGAAATGGCAATCGGAAAAGTAGCACCGTACAGTGGGAAATTTTTGCATGGTGCCCACTTTCATGCTTTTCGTGCCCATGCCGATTTTGCGAAAATAAGAACTGCGAAATTTTGCACCAGTAAACTTTTGAACTGCCAACACGTGGATCTTGACAATACGGTATCTCAAGACCGCAGATGTCCTGACAGCTCTTTTATCTTCTTCCGTTAACCCAGTGGCTATAAAGGACAGAGTGCTCCGACCCTGGCTTCGAAGTCAAGAGGGCAACATACACCCGACACGAACCCCCGCGAGACTAACTCGAAACACTGAACAGGCAACGATCGGCGCGTATGCGTCACTGCACAGTAACAAGGCTGTCAGTCATTCCTCAAAGAAGTTGGGGGTTGAAAAACAGCAGGTCGCAGTGCAGAATGGATGAATGCATACGCAAGAACAACGGTCTGCAGCTTGTCAGTTTACGATACAAAGGGGTATGGTCAATTATTTGCACTGGCACGGAAATAAAAACTGTGGATAATATAAAAACTAAAGGCTTTTTGGAATTTTCATGAAAATTTCCCGTTATACGGTAGCATACAGAGTATGGTGCCAAAGCAAATTTTGGGACTTATAATTCAGAAGGCTCATCGATACAGATTAGTCAGATCATTGGTCATCATCCACACCACGTGGCCGTACATACTAGTTTTGCAACTCCCTCCTTTTGCGTCCTAGCCTTCAGAGTGGCCGCGCAGTGCAGCTCCTTAGCAGAAAAATCCGTCTCCACCTGCCAGTCCAGGTGTGTCACCACCACATCGTCGTAGTTGGAGGAACAGCTGGGGTCGCTCATGTCGCCGTTTATAGCGCTAGCTATGATACATGTAGCTAGTCTCGCGAGCCAGACTGTATATACGGGGGAAAGTACCTTCCCCCGCACAGTCTGGCTCGCGAGACTAACATGTAGCGAGGCGGGCGCGCGGCACCGGTGGGCGTAGTCTCAGGGCGGAGTGACAATAATAATAATTCTGATGCTGAGACGACTTGTCTTTATACTAGTAATAATTCTGATGCTGAGACGACTTGTCTTTATACTAGGGTTGGGCGGACTATGCTCAAAAAGTCACCTATAACTCTATTCCCCTATTCTCACAAAATTACCCCATTATTCCCGAGTGACGGTCTATTTTTCTTGCCAAAATAATGATCATTCAGTATAACAGTAATATTATTCCTACTACCATCATTACCGCTACTACTACGTGTACTACTACTACGATCCTTACCAGTATTACCATCATTACCAGTGTTACCAGTAGTATCATTATTACCTGTGTTACCATAATTACCACTACTACCATCCTTAGTAGTACTACCATCATTCACTTTCTAAATACACTTTACTTGAGCCATCAACCTATATCCGGATATAACCTATACATACCCCATGCATGCTCGGAGGTTAATGCAGAAGACTGGTGTATATTGCCCTATTGGTACATATAGCTTTGAACCTCATGCACTGGCGTACAAACTTATTTAAGCAGTACAGGTACATGATTGTATACTAGTTGACACAAACTCTACATTCAATTTCCATGTTTAACCCTACAAAATCCCTCAGTTTTAATTTGCGAGTTTTTCCTAAATTCCTCAGATATACTTAGCCAATAATATATTATAATAAACATTCTTTGCCACTTCCCATACACACACCCTGAGTATGCATGGTCACACTACTCTACTTTATTAAAGCAGAAACAGTACCAATGTGATATACATGCCAAATGTTACGTTATTATTAGCTGTGAATGTGACTGAGATCATTCTCTAGAGAATATATCTTCCCTTTTAGGTGTTGAAGTTCTCCCATGACTTTCTTTGATCTTGATGCAGTTTTCTTCACTTCACCGAGGACACATAGCTCTTGATCTCCACTAAGAGTTATCATCAACTGTACAAAAATATAAATAAAAATGGCATAGTATCCGGGTTACCACAAACATATTGTATACCAGAACAATATTATTATGTAGTTGTATGCACTCATGTGAAAAGATACTGCTGCACTCCAACTACTACCATACTTACTGCATGCTTATAACTTGGGACACGACTGACTGATGTAGAGAAGCCACAGTAATAAAGTTTCCAGTTTCTCAGGAGTAAAAGCATGGTGCAAGTGTCGTTACATTGAAAAGTTAATTTAACCGGCATAGGACCCAGAATGACAAGAGTTCATTGATGTAGCTACCTACATATAGCTGTAAAGCCTCTGCAGTCAATGTGACAGTGTTTCCGGACTGAGACAGTAGGTTCACCTTCCCCTCCCCACACCCTACTGCAGAATCATATTGAAACTTACAGTGAGCGACCCCAATCCATTGTTCTTGTAACAGATAGCCTTTGAACAAAAACAGCTAAGAAGACTTGGGAAGTAAAAACAGCCTTACACTGCAGCAGTAATTTTTTGGAGTGCCTTTCTTTTGCTGCATGAGGCATCACGTGCACAATGTAATCGGTTCATAATAAAAATTGCCAAACACAGAAAATGTGATACAGGCGGGTCTGAGAAACTGCAACTTTTATTACTACAGCCTAATAATGAGCATAATACTTACCTTATAGAGCTGCTTTTCCAATTCCTTCAGCCGAAGCCTAAGAAGTGTGATATCATTCTTGTATCCTTCAATTTCTAGAGATCTTCGTTTCTCCAAGGATTCATATCTTGAGTTCATAACAGCAAGACGCTTTGCCATTTTGTCACTTCTGTGGGAAAATACTTCCTTAGATGCTGTTACTTCTTCCCTGAGCCTGGAATGATCTTCCTCCATCTTAATACACTGTTCACGGTAGTTCTCTGCAAGGTGCTGCATCTGATGTAATTGCTCTTGTAGTTGTTTCACAGATCGATACTTGTGCGTTTCACTAGTTGTACGTGCACTAAGGCTGGTTCCAACCAGTGGTTCAATTCCATGAGCCAGCTCAATCTCTTTCTTGGCCCGATCAAGCTGTGTTAGTAGCTGGTCTTTTTCTGCCATCCACTGCCTTTCCTTTGTTTGAAATTCATACTTCAGATCAAGGTAGTCCTTTGTGCTTTCATATAATAGGCACTGGGCGGACCTTAGTTGGCTAGTTAGCATCGCAATCTTCCCAGTATCTCTCTGATGAAGTGCTTGGGCTTCTTCCATTTTCACTCTTCTATCATCCAGCAGTGTATTCACCTACAAAATTAGGTTTCAAGTGTATGCATATACTAGTCTAGTTACCCAAGATTAAAAGGAAAGGTGGTGCATATGTATAGGTAATGCAGTGAAACCCCTTCATTGTGGACACCTTGGGGACCTGGTGAAGTGTCTTGTATAGAGAGGTGTCCTCATTTCAGGGGTACTTCACTTTTAGTTCTGTCTGTCCGTGCGTCTGTGCATGTATAATGGATGTGACATCTACTAATAAAGAACGATTGTGCGAGAAGACTGCATTGTCATCAAATGAGTACTTTAGCTAATTAGCTATTTGACCGATGCATGCTTGGGGGTGACTTTGACCACTGCTAGTGTTGGGATGCTCTGACAGCCGACGGCATTATCACGATGGTCTCAAATGAGCACTTCGAGCACACTATTGCACAAAGGTTAGTGGCTGTATAGTCTTGTAAGTGCAAACCATGACAGCTGTACTGCTGCGCTAGACAAACTACTACAGTGTGCATTAATTAGAATCAGTGCCGTTTGTCTACATGCAGGCTGTGGCTATGACAAGCGAGGCTTCGATCTTAGCTTTCCTGTTTAGTTTTGCATTTGTTTGCAGTCTCTCCTGCAGTTGTTCGCAGATTCTCCTTTGAGTTACTGCCTCCACATGGCTCAGGCAGGAATCTTTCAGCTACACTATGGCCTACTGCCACTGGCATACAAAGTGCTTCGGTTACTAAAAGAATGTGGAGTGTACACATACATGTACTATGTACTTACTCCCCACTTGACAGTAGTGTCAGTACTTTTATTCTCATGCACTCAATGATTCATCTCTGCTTTTTTGATCTAAACTAGATATCAGCCATGTAGTTTGATAACTAATACGTACGCACAGACGCAATCATAGATATCACACTGAGATACAGATTAACATATGTAATTTCTATTCGTACAGAGGGAGCGAGCGCAACAAACGAGTTCAACAAACACAAGTACTTGCATGAGTGAAGCGAGCGCAAAGACTTGTATTAAGAAAGCATATTTGAGACATAGCTAAGTGTCCTCAATACAGAGGTGTCCTTTAAGAGGGGTCCCAATAGCATTTGTGCGGGAGTGAAATTTGGGATAAATGCCATGTGTTTTGCAGCGGAAATGGAGACAAAGCTGAGTACAATTCACCATTTTCATTGCAATAAGAGTGGTATTTATCCCAAATTTCACTCACACCCATGTTACCAATAAATGCCATTCACTAGTCGGAAGTGGCAACCGATGTCTAGATACGTACCAATGATAGATAATAGAAATGTACTACTTATTGTGATTCCTTGACTAGTGCATAGCTGATTTATACATACAGACTACTAAAGGATGCGTGCACACACCTGCTCTTTTCCTAGCCTGGATTGCTCCTCTAATTGAGATTTCAGTGCTTCAACAGACAGAAACATGGTCTCTTGTTCTTCATGAGAAATGAAACCTATGAATACACAGAGAAAAACCACACAACTTACACACTTGGATTTAAAAGCTAACGAAATTTAGGGTTTCTCTATGTTCAGTATCTGTATAAATAATAAAAAATTAGTGAACATAAGGAGTTAGTTGTTATTCTTGTGACATGCTACATGTAGCCTTGAACCCAGGCCGTCCTCGCACTAGCAAAAAAAAAGAAAAGTAAAGCGGGGAAAGGCCTGGTCAATGTTAACACACGCGCAACCGCAGGGTAGATGTCATGAAGTAGACACCCACCCTGCTTTTAACGCATGCGTAACGGCAGGGTAGATGTCAGGTAGACATCTACCCTGCAATTAATTTGTATCCCTTTGTGTGGGTGGGTCGAACAAAGGTACATGTATATGCCCCAGAGCTTTGAGTAAGCTCATATTGTCTTGTGGTTAGGGCAATAGATCTATGTTGCCATGTGGTCTATATGACTTAGTCACTGCACACACACCATCCAGCACTGCATGATTACACAATTGTGACAACTTGCATGCAGTACTACCTCAAGCTGACAGAAGCCATTGGGCTACAAATCAGTCAAACTATGCCACCTGCAGGTGGTATGGCTTTTAGAGTAGTACACTCCTGCATTAATTAACTATTAGAGCCCTGAGGCTTCCCCTGTGCTCTAATTGTTATTGCCATTCTGTACTCTAACCCCCATACAGCCCTGGGTGGTGTGGTTTAGAGAGTTTTCATTGACACCATCTTACGTCACGCGCATGTAGCAACTGTTGCCAGGGTGCCATTTTGGTGGGCAGCAACGTACATAGCCATACGCATAAAGACCGGAAGTTACTCTCGTACTCGTAGTCTAGACGGCAGATTCATTCAGTTTATCCCTCTGAAAACTGACTCACAGCGATACTCAAGATACTGAACGCGTAAGTTCCCAGCAGCTCTTGTTTCTGAGATTGCTGTGTCGTGCCAATCTAGTTGCCCAAACAAGTTGGGAAAAAACGGGCATAAACGGAATACCACTGAGATATATGCTGGAGCACGTGATCTGTGACGACACGTGAAAACTCTCTATATATACATGTAAGTATATACCATGTACATACCGTGTACATACCATTCTGTAGTGTCTCCGCCTTGCCTACTGTCTTGTGCCCTCCTGGACCCCTATCGCACACTGTCGTCAATGTAACTCCATCTTTATGACTCAAGAGGCTACTCTTTTGGTGCTTAGAAACGAACACTTTTGTTGGTGCCTCTTTCTGGAAGTACGTAATATCCGAATTCACTGGCTTGGTGAGTGTTAGCAGGTGCTGGATTTGTTTTCTGTCCTTCAACTCTCTGATCTTTAGTCGGTCATTCTCAGCATACAACCTCAGAACATGCTCTCTTTCTTGCAGAAGAAAAACCTACGGGAAAACCAGGACCCGATAATGATTGAGTTCATTGTGACAACCAGTATATTGGCTCTGATACAACCAAGTACATGCAGTACTTCATGGAATACAGATGCAGGGATGGCCCCTGAAAAAAGACGTCCCCACCAAAAGAGTACAAAATGGTGTAGGCATAGTGTAGGTCTAATATGAGCCCTACCAGCCATTCCCACGCATTCTCATCACTAACCACACTGTTAGTGTTGCTAAAGAGTATCACTGAAGTACCAAACTGGCAGGTGGGTAAAACGACCAAATTGTCTATCTTCTTATTACTTCTCTTTTTTCAGCCTTCCACAGACCTTTCCTAATCTGCATGGAAGGCTTGGAAGCTAGGCCTCATTTTGACTAACACCACTCAATCTTTACCACACAAGCATATTGCTCATGCATATCCCACACAACCACGTTTATGTACATGTACATGTTCATAATGGTCCGCTCTCCACAAAAAAAAGAGCGGGAACGAAAGAGCATATGCATGTAGGGATGGAATCACAAAAAAGTAACCAAACAAGGTAGGAATGACACACACACCACAATCCCCTCCATCCAGCTCCATGCCACACCAATAATATTCCCATCCAATTATTGTATCAGGCTTCACAAGGCACCTGTCCCCACACCGGAAGTGATCTTTAGCAGTAACTTGTACTGTACATTCAACACTTCCTTCGGCACATCATAATTGTCAATTGTCATGTTCATCAGCGCATTGATGATGGCAGCTGGTCACATCATAATCCCACCAGCCATATTCACGGCAAATCGAATTTAGGATGTAAGCACTTCATAGCTGTCAGGTACATGTACATACAATCATACCCTACAATGTTGCACTATATATCAACACAGCACGTACTCCCTGCCTCACAGACAACTACTGGTGCCAATAGCCACACTACAGCTTCTCACAACTGCATGGTTATAGTACATGTACTATCTACATGTATCACCAAACACCTCCTTATACAGTAGAGAATATGGCACTTCTCACTGACACAACCCCATACAACTGCAAAGCCATTATTATTCTAACACACTTCATAAGAGCGCTAGCATAATTAACAAAGAACACACACAGGAAGCTACATGATGTGGCATGCATGGAGTAGTCTCGTGCCCAGCCCCACATTAGGAAGGTGGGTCTGGCTCCCCGTATATTCAAAGTTGGGGCAGCATTACGTCAGTGGTCCCAGATCTGGACGGGCAATGTGATTGGTTACTTATAGTATTACATCACTAAAACAGTTGCAGTATCCGGATATCTACACGAATGGCCACGTGGACACTATCCGTTTGGTGATGTAATATGATGTAACGCTAACCCAACTTCGAATATACGGGGAGCCAGACCCACCTTTCTAACGTGGGGCTGGGCACGAGACTATGCATGGAGGGGATTGTGGTATGTGTATGGTTGGCAAGATGTAGGTATGATAATCCGTAAAAGTTCTGTGGTGTCATTCCCACCTTGTTTGTTCACTGTTTTCCCTACATGCTCTTTCATTTCTAAACCTTTTTTAGATTTACATGTACCTGCATGTCACTTAGGGCCATTTGGAGTTCAGATATCTCTTGCTCCCTCTGTTGAATCTCTGCATACGTTTTGTGCTGCAGGAGGTGGAATGTCAATATCATACATGTATAATATCTGAGACTCTAACTACATACATGTACATTGATATCTAACTGTATAGCAGGAAAATTAGGCAAGTATTAAAATGGCTAAAAAGAAATGCCTAATAAGGTGGTGGCCTAACCTAGCCAAATTTATGTAGTTTACATGTACCTGTGGGAACAAAATTTGTCACAAGAATTGCACGCTTTTCTCATTTATTTAATTGCGATAATGTATATATAGTGGCGGTGTGTATAGTGGTATTGTTTGCAAGCTGAAAGACCTCTATATTTACTGAGTGGCTAAATGCACTTAAAAACATGTTCTGAAGTTTTTTTCTAATTGTGGGGACGCCTGCAGGAGCAATGTTCATGAAAAATTGAGGGCAGTAGTGTAAATACTTTGTTCTTTCAGCAGTATTGCTAAAAAATGATGCATACACACTTCTAATTTCACAACTCTACTGCATAATGCGTCGCCGCATAAGCCAAAGAGTGCAGAATCATTTCTCACTGGTTTGATTGGGGTTAGTGGTACTGTTTCCACCATTTGTGAAGTCTGGCTGCACTGTGATGCATCACAATGCATGCAAGAATTGTCATTTGCGCGTCATGTACATGTACATGTATATACATGCACATGTAGTAGTACACACAATGCCTTGTATGAGATCTTACCACTTCTTCATATGTACACTTATATGTCTCCAATTTCTTGACTAATTTTTCATGCTCATGGTCATAGTCTGCAATCCTCTGGCGGTAGTATTCCAGCAACTCCCTGGATGGTCTCAGATATCCTGCATAGACCAAATGTTATAGTACCCATTGTCTCATAACATGTGCATTGCAAACTCTTTAAGAGATGATAAGCTTTCTGAGAGAGTAAAGAAATCCCGAAAAAAAGAAAAGAAAAAAAAAAACGGGACCCAGCTGGGGATTGAACCCAGGACCTTCTGAATAATAGTCAGATACTCTTACCACTGACCTACTGGAGCCCCTTGGCAGAGGAGCAGTAGGCAAGCTTTATATAGCCACTAAACCCGCTAGTAGCACTTGCCTGTAGGACCCAGCCAATTCCAACTGTAATTACTCTCTCATTAGGCCTCTCCCCCCCCCATCTCCTAAACACAATAAACGTGCTACACCCAAACTTAGCCTGGATCAGTCTGCCAGGGTAATGAAGCCACCAAAGACACAGAACTGAAAACTAAGTAGTCACATTGCAAACTCTTCAAGAGATGATAAGCTTTCTGAGAGAGTAAAGAAATCCCCCCCAAAAAACAGGATTGAACTCAGGACCTTCTGAATACTAGTCAGATGCTCTTGCATTCCAGTTACGTAGTAGAGCAATCTTCCCTTCGTGTCGCCTTTTCCTATATTCCAACAACGGTTCTGCGCGACCCTCCTTCTCTATACCTTTCAATGAGTGAGTGTCAGAGGGCCTGGCAAATTATGAAACTAGCCAACCCTTTGCTGCAGAGGAATGGTAGTCTCATTCCCATGCAGTGATTCTTAATTTGTGGGCTGGGAACAAGACTAGACGAATGACATCTTACCTGCAAGACCAGTACAAAACATAGTCGTCTGCAGTGGTTTCTGAAGGATTTAACTATGCTTCAGTGTCCTCCATAATTAAATTCATAATTATAGAGTTATTACGCGTTGTCAAAGATCACGCGCACCAGCAGTGTATCCATGTCACGTTCCGTTTATGCCCGTTTTTGCCCAACTTGCGTGGGCGTCTAGATTGGCGCGTTATACAGCGATCTCAGAAACAAGAGCTGCTGGTAACCTACGAGTTCAGTATCTCAACTATCGCTGTGAGTCAGTTTTCAGGCGAGATAAAATGAGTGAATCTGCCGTTTAGACTACGAGTACGAGTGCTGCCCACCAAAATGGCGCCCTGGCAACAGTTGCTACATGCGCGTGACGTAAGATGATGTCAATAAAAACTCTCTATACTCCCTTATTAAAGTCCATCTATGGTAGCATCTACGATACCATCATCTATGGTGGCATGCACCTCGGCTTACCCAATCTTTCGGCTACTGGAGGTAGCTGCCCATCATCTGCTGACGTTTGCTTCAGCGGCCCCTGGAGAGGAGTTGTTTGGGACATCGAAAAGGGACATATACAATAGACACGAACGCTAAAAATTTGAATTGCGACTACTAGTCACATGATAATCACATGAAAGCGATTGGCCAAGGGGGAGGAGCCGAGGTCTATATGGGGGCACTAATTAAAGTGGTAAGCAGATCGAAGGCTGTACCGGGTTCTCTTGTTTCTGTGAGTAAAGCCGTAGAGATTAGTAACTGCGCCTCGTGGAACTGTTGCAGTGACGGGGGTCACCCTCATTGGCTAGTCTCGTTCTAGTCTATCTAGCCATGCTATCCCCAGCTTCTACCCACCTGGCTAGGGATTGTTTGGTGGCTAGAAACATAGATACTATAGACTACGTTTCTATGGTAGAAGTTGGGGATAGTTAGCTAGACTAGTTTCGCTTCCGGCCCACAATCAAGGCTAAGGATCAATCGATCCGTGGCCTTGACTGTGGACTCGGAACGAGCTAGACTATTCATTGGTTGTCCCCTCTATTAAGTGTAATGAGAGGGTGCTTTAACAGCACCATTAGTTTCTCAGTTTTGGCTTAGTAGTGGTTTCACCTAGCCCAGTACTATTGTCGAGCCTATTGTAGTACGTATACATACATGTATCATTAGTGGGTGCTAGGTACTTATATGCATCAATTGCCTATACACGTACGATCATCTATTAGTCTCACAAGTGCGGACCTAGACCCTCCCTTCTGTAGTAATAAACGAGGAACAGAAAGATCTGGGCCGTGCAAGTCTATATACATGTTAATGAAAAACCCCAAGTCATAGAATAATGAAAGCAGTCACGCCTTCCTGTTGATTTATACAGAGACCTATTACCAATTGCCTTGTTACCCCGTGCCGCGTATGCGCGAGGAGGGTTAAGCAATCGGTTTTGTCTGTCTGCGGTCGTCGTTCTCGTCGTTGTTGTCTGTCATAATTTTTTTTTAACTATTCAAATGGGAGATTTAGAGGATATAACAATTGCAAAGCAGGAGGAAACAATTGAATTCCCCCCAAAAATTGATGTGTGTGTGTGCCTGATAGTGTCCAAAATGATTCTTGTCTCCGTATGTCCAGCTCTTTCTTATTCAACATCGTAAGGTCCACCACTTTTTTACACTCAATCGAATATAACAGAGGCCGGGCATATGCAGTCTCTTGACACGTGTCCATACTGGAGTATACGTAGAATAGCACCCGTGTCATTACTACAGCTATCAGTCACGCCTGCAGCTAGTATGCGGCGTTACACAAGCACGGTATAGGGATCTACATGCTGTTTCCAGTCTGCAGAGTCAAGGAGCGCAGGGTATTTCTCTGCTAGAGACTTCTAGTTAAAACAAGGCCTGCTACTATTTCTATGACTAACATAGTATACAAGTGACCCATAGTGTGTCTAATTTTGTTGTCAATCCGCATACATGCATTTGTAGAACAGTTTCATATAGTATTATAGCTAGGGCTAATCTTGAACTTCCATTGCAGTCACACGTACATTGCCTAGTGGTATCCACCTGTTATCTTTATCCTGTTTAGGCATGGCAGCAGAGAGTGCTAGTGTTCTGGATTATGAGTGGCCATGCCCTTCATGCACATATATCAACAGGGCAGGAAGCTTCAAGTGTTCTGTGTGCAGTACACCAAAGGGAACTTCTACTAGACAAGTGAAGTATGTTTGTTGAAGATATCTATTTAGACAGGAGGGACACCGTGCAGCGAATAAAAATGTCAAGCCATGGATATTGATTACACCAACTAAAACTATGTACATGTGCCTGTATAAGCCATTCAAACTTGCATAACCATGAATGGTCTCACCACTCTTACAAATGTGTTTGCTGTGGGTATGTGTGTGTGTGTGTACGTGACATCGTAAGTGGAGTACGGTGATGGTGTGTATACTGTGTGTATGGTGCAGTTGCTGATAACATGTACACACCTCGCTTTAAAGCTACATGTATAAGAGGGGCGCCATTGATATGCATCGATCTGCATACAGAGATACATGTATCACATATACATGTAGTTTCAAATCAACAGCTACATTGAGGCATAGCACTGGTTTGCAATTCACTTCCGTAGGCCTTAACATGCTATGAATTCTCTTATTCTACAAGTACTACATGGCTCCAATCTCAGTTAGTTTTTTACTGAAATCATACACTACCTGCACTATTCACACATGTAGTACACTTACCATGTCACATAATAACGTACATGCATGCACACTTTCAATGTGTACACACACAATTTATTATGTACATGTATACCCACATGCACACAACAAATGCACATGCAAACACACTTGCAGTAGTGATTAAAGTCACCATTAACCGGACATGGTACCTTAATTAGTAGTACCCGTTTTCTATACAAGTTTTTCTTAACCCATTTTTCTATCATTTTGAGAATGTGGTCGGCTCATAGAACCTGGTGTATATTAATATATACATGATACAAGTACTTTGCTTGTGCACCTACTTGTGCTTGTTGAGCTTGCTCGCTCTGTACAGATAGAAATGAACAAGTGTCACCTCCGTTTGATTTGAATGGCATCTGCCAATATATGGCAGTAGTGCTGCTGACTGAGCCATGTGCAGCTCCACATTTAGACTGCAATTTTTCATTGATTCCGTCACAGTGGGGGACAGTGCACAGTATGTGTGCATACCACGTTCTTTAGTAGCCAAAGCACTTTGTATTGTGTAATTTCCATGGGATATAGCTACAGTGCATGTGCGTAAGAAACGTTGAGCATCTGCCAGTGGCAGTAGACTATATTGTAGCTGACAGAATCCTGCCTGAGCCATGTGGAGGCAGTAACTCAAGAGAAACTGCAAACAACTGCAAAACCATACAGATAGGTCAGGACTGAAGCCTAGCTCTCATATGCAGGCATAGCCTACATGTAGGCGAATGGCACTGACTCCATTTTATACACATCGTCGTAGTTTGTTTAGTGGAGCAGTTACAGCTGTGCATGGTGCTAACATTTGTGTGACAAGAGTGTGGTCACGGTACTCATTTGAGGCCATCATAATACCGTCAGCTGTCAGAGTTTCCCAACACATGCAGCGCATGCTGCGGCCAAAGTACTAAGTATTCATATGATGTCACCATCTTCTCACGTACTCTCGTGCAATCGCGGTTCATTAGTAGATGTTATATCTGTGACACACACACACACACACACACACACACACACACACACACACACACACACACACACACACAAACACACACGATGGACAAACTATTAAAGAATTGTTAATGTACATTTTTCAATACAATTACAAGGCCCAGTTTAGTACAAGTACACAGCATGTAAGGCTTTGACCACTTTGGCCCAGCTGAGGACTAGGCGATACATGGTAGTTTGCAATGCTGGTCTAGGCAAGTGGGTATGCCTGAATACCGAGGCTGTGCTGGGGAGTAAGTCACCCTGTGAGTACCGCCGGCCAAGTGCTGGCCTGCGGGCGAACACTGAGAGTAGCTGAGGGCAGGGTGGGTAGGAGTGCTTGTCTTGACAATATGTAGCAGCAATGCCAACACGTAGTATCCAACTGTGGCGACAGAAGAATGGAAGTAGGGCGCCTAGCTGTTGCTTAAGTACAACCTCGTACCCTGGTCTCCCGCCCAGACTTTATCTTGCAGCCTGGGTCTGGCGGGAGGCCTGGGTACAAGGTTAACTTACTAGGTATGCATGTCTGCCAGGAAGTGTCTCCTTAGTCTTGTGCCCATGGCAGCCCCACGTTAGAAAGGTGGGTTTGGCTCCCCGTATATTCAAAGTTGAGTTGACGCTATATCACCAAACGGATGTCACAGCTGCAGTGTCCATGTGGCCACTTGTATGGGAATATACCCGGATACGGCAACCATTTAGTGATGTAATACTATATTCAACCATTCACATTGCTGGTCCAGATCTGGGTCCACTGACGTAATGCTGCCCCAACTTTACATATTATTATGGGGAGCCAGACCCACCTTTCCAACCTGGGGCTGGGCAAGAGACTAGTGTCTTTGTGGCTGTCCTGACCCACCTGACCCCCATGTGCAAGCCACCTGGTTATGGTTACTGATTGTCCCATTCTCTGGGAACCAAAGCTGGTTGTGGTTTCTGATTGGTTTGGTCAAACTTGTGTTTATAGGGCTACTGTATCAGGCTAAGCAGTTCATACATTGCAAACTTCTGTGAGAAGATAAGCTTTAACTAGGAATATGCACGCGAAATATGCCTTGCTTGCTTTCTTTTACATATGGTGGCAGTTATTTGTGCAGGTTGGGTTGTGGTGAATTGTGTTGCATGGTAGGTGACTTGAGGTTTGTTTATGCATAGAGTGAACACGTGCCTTGCCCCCGGGGGCCAGGGTCGAGCAAACTTTGTAGTCGTATATATATATATATATAAACGCTAGCTGAGATTGTTGAACCCATAGCACGCGATTATTGGCCTCACTGTGCTCGACAACTATGACTTACTTAATAAAGTTAGGTTGGGTACAGCATCTGTAGATGATTAGTTTGATGGTAGCTGGAAAGAGCATGTAGAGCAGAAGGGGAAAGAGTGTAGTGAAATGTCTACTTTACAGAAGGATAAGGTTTTGGATAGGGGGATTAAAGATATTCTAAAAGCCTAAAGAACAATAGAACAGGAGGTAATGAGGAGAGCTTTTTAAGTATGGTGGGAAAGGATTGGCTAATCTGTTTTATATCAAGTAGTTTGGACAGAGGAGAGTGTTCCTAAAACAATAGAGACAAGGGCTAATGTTTAAGAAAGGTGACCCGGGTAATTAAGAGGCATTACACTAATTGAGTGTGGTAGGAAAACTGTTTTGCAAGTTTCAAATAATCTCTGTAGTAATCAGATTAGAATCAGAAAGGGCTCTTTATGAGGGTCAGGCAGGATTTAGAGAGAAAAGGAGTTGTGTTGATAACATAATGATATCATGGAAGGTAGAATGAGGGAAGGAAAGCACAATTGTGCTTTTGTGTTCGGATAGTATACAGTTTGGCATGATGGCTTATGGTTTAAGTTATGGGAACTTGTGGTTTGGGGTAGGTTGTGGAAAGTTATTAAGAATATGTATGACATTATACAAAGTGCTGTAATACTGGAGGAAGAAAAATCCAAGCCATTCAGTACAGGTCAGGGGTGGCACATGGTCGTAGCATGTCACCTATCCTTTTTCAATCAGTTGTTAGATGAGGTTGAGAAAGCAGGGATTGGCATTACTGTTAAGAACGATGTTAAGGGTGGAGGTCTAATGTTTGCTGATGATTTTGTAGATTAACTACTAGCTTACAAACGTTGACTGATGTAGTACAGGAGTTTTGTAATAAAGGGAGGTTGAAATCTAACATTAAAAACTTGGTGGGCAGTTGTGTTTCGTAACGATAGCTACTATCTGGGAGTGCACGACAAACCTGCCAAGTCAGCACTTTCGGTGTACTGTGTTTGATTGCTTATCTGATTCTGCAGGATGCCTATTACGTATAGTATATACTATAAATACTATAAATTTGTAGTTCTACTGCTGCCGTTGGCTTGGCCTGGGCTGAGTTGTGTGTATTGTACGGGCAAAGTTCCCGGCTGGTTTTTTAGACATGAAATATCAGACTTGGGAATCAAGTTTGGTCAGCTCGTATGTGTATCTATAACGTTGTCTTAAGCTATGACCTGACCAAACTTCCAAGTATACAGACGAGTGTACAGAGAAACAGGTTAACAGAGAAACCGGTGCATAGGGAGAACATGTATAGTGAAGTACATGTGCATGCTGTTGGTACTGTTTATTACATTGCATTGCACATTCTACTAGTTTCTGTGTGGTGCTAACCCTAGCTCCAACTCTAACCCTAACCCTATTTGTAAGCAGCTATGAATTCGTAAAATGCGTAATGCAATTTCTACATGTATATTTACAAAATACCCCAATAGACACTAATGCATGCAAATGTATGTACACAGAAATGTGAGAATTGTGCACACACCCACCCATGTACACAGCAACACTTGTAATTACTGACAAATTCATCGTTAGTACTTATGTAAGCAAAGTGCAAATGCAGCAATTAACCTATCCTAGCTTTGTCAGCATCTGTCTCTGATTTGGAGGGATTTATTGCAAATGTGTTTCGAGCTGTTAAGTGAATATAGCGCCAGTACGGTGAAAAGACCGGATGCATCGACAAAAATTTTGTTTCTGGGCTTTCTTTAGTCTCTATACTAGCCCTGCATAGTTTTTGTGGCCTTTTATTGCCGTGTTATGACGAGCTATGAGTGTCAAAACCATACACGGTCAGGAATTTGTGATATTCTCCACTTCCAGTTGGGCCTAACCTTAGTTGCTGAGGGCTGTCTGTTACGTGGAGCATCTAGGTGCTTCCTCCTAATGTTTGATAATCATCTGGTGTTTGAATATTGATTAATGTCTTTGCAGAAGGTCATTTTATTGTTGTTTGCTCCTCAACAGGTTTCACATGTCAACACTAGAGCAGCAGTACGTTGCAGAGTCTCTTCAATCAATAGCAAAGTTACATGGCTCAAGATCTTCCAGCAAATCACTTCAGGGGAATTCTACTGGTGTTACTGCTATAATGAAAAAGAAGCCTAAAGTCTGTACATCTTCTCTCAGTATTGCTGTAAATAGCAGTCACAATACTGGTGGTGACAACAGCAGTAGGAATCATAAATGGTAAACTTTAGTCATGTATGTAGAACCAGTATATGTAACTTTTGGGTCATTTCAACATGGCTGCATAATTAGAGGTGATTCTAGCTTAGAAATGACAGCACAATAGCTGTGGTTGCAGAGTGCTATACGTATATATCCTTTTGCTTAAACTTTGTATGGGTGGTTAAAGTATGTGTGAGCTTTTGAGGTATTTAGGGGTGTAGAGATACATGTACATGGAGACTGTTATATATATGTTTGTGTGGTTCTGCATTGTGAAATGTTTGTGTCATGAATGGTAGGTGTATTGAATGCACATAGTTGAATGAGGTTTGTAGGGTATTATTATTGACTGGAAAGAAAATATGATTTATTATTTGAAAATTCACTGGTTAAATAATATTGTGGACTATGTAAAGCAGAAGTGATTGTATAGTGTGCAAATGGTACAGTACATAGTTGCATAATGGTTGGTTTTGTTGTGGAGACGAGAGGCTGTACGTAATGTCATTCTGTTATGTTTTATCATCTTTTTGAGTGTTGCATCTTGTGGGTGTGTGTACTGAGAAGGGAATAAGAAGAGCCTGGGTCGTTGCCGTTAGCTGTGGTATATTGTAAACATGAGAGTGGAGTTTGCTGGCTATTTGTGCTTGGCTATGGTATGAGTGCAATACCCGATAGCAAATGTAGCAATACAGTAGCTTCAGCCACTACATGCTGTCTGAAAAAAAAAGAAGTAGCTGGTTTAGGAGTTTTTGATGTGGTAATACTTTCTAGCAGTGTTATCTGTTATGAAAACACTCCTGACTGAAAGACATGGCCATATGGCTACATATATAGCAGACTTGTACCAAAGTTGTAGGCCACTTAAAATGCGCCCCTAGGTGGTGCCTTTCAAGACAGGGTACATGTACATCCATGTCCCTAGGGTATATAAGGGTTACTTGGCAACAAGCCACAAGTCATCTGTACCATGGGTTTCTAAGGTGTATGGGATTTGTACCCTCATGTGGTTGTACGTATGTCTCCCGAGAGCAAACTCTCTACAAATTCCATACACCCTGAAACCCATGGTACAAACTATAACTTGTAAGTGTAACATAAATGATTTCGTTCACATTAATGCTGTGGCCACTTTTCTGTGCTATCCTTACTTATGAAGTACTATACGTAGGTCATGTACATTACATACCAGGGAGTAGGTCAATGTGCAAAATGGAAGTGGAGCCTTGAAACAAGGCTATGAACTGTGGCACTGAAGTAAAACAAGTACTGGTACATATGTGAAAGAAATCAATCATCTGTTGCATGATTCTGAAGCTAGGTCATACATCCTCTCGTGCTCAAGGCTACAACTCAGCTGCTTACTTTGTCCGATGAATTTTTTACACAAACAAGTAGAAGAGAAAGAAAACCATATCATCAGTACAGTAGCTGTGTGGTGTAGAGTTGGATAGTTGCAGTTGTGACACAATAGTACTATTTCCATTCACATTTAGTCAGTCACATTCCCTGACCAAAATTGATGAGGCTATATACTAATTGTAATGAAGCTGCATGGTATCAGCGAATGGTTGTCAAAGTTTGGAGGTATTTAAATACTCAATCCACTCTCTGAATGCTAATTCTGGTTCTCCTTTCATACCAAAAGTCAAAAGTGAGATAAAATCCAAATTGATGCAACATTACACAATGTCCTCAATAGTCCTAAACTTTATAAATATAGGTTAGACAACGATATGGAGAGGTGAAGGTATTGACTGAGATGCCTGGCACAGAGGTGTCTACAGTTGTGATAGGTAAAACATGAAAAAAGTTAAGGTAGCTAATTCCTGTTAGACCTAGTCATGAATAACATCCTTTGAAGTATGCCTGCTTAATGAGGTATCTAATTCCGATAGATACCTGCCAGCCGGTATCTATCAGATTTAGATACCTCATCTTTATTCATGATTTGCCTGTCACATCTCAGTCAATAGATACCTCGCTGCGGCTCGGTATCTATTATCCTGAGATACCTCCACCTCGGTGTCTAACCTACATATAGATACTGGACAGGCAAGTCTGTTGCTGCATGTGATATGTGATCATTGTGGTGTTCCTTGCTAGAGAGTCTGTACTTGGTTAGTGTGGAAAACATTCTAGAGGAACTGTTTTCCCACAGCTGCAAAAATCACCACGTGGAAGGCCTGGGTTTACAGCTAGAACCTCTCTTAGACTCTAGATCTGCGTCTAGATGAAACAGTGCACCAACTTGGACCAAGTGTTTAAAAGTAGCGAGTTACTACATTTTGTAAGGCGGCTTACCGTGTATAATGTCAGGTGTCTATGTGTGTAGAGTAATAGCCGTGGTTTAACAAAGGAGGATACATGTACATGGAAACAATTTGGCACTATTTCTGTAAGGCAATCTCACAAGCCTGAGATTTCTTGAGAAAATTTTCATAATAGACTTTCTGCCATGCATGCTGTGTGTGGACATCCCCCCACCAAATTGGTTTGTGGAATCTGTTTAGGGTTAATTACTCACCATTTGTGGTTAGCTTGCTGCTAATATAAGTGAAAACTGGGCTCACAACATTTTCGGTTACATGAAAGCCTGTTATCGTTTGTGTATCCAAAAATGGTGAAGTCCTGCAACAAGACTACATGATAAAACTTGACAAATGCCCAGGTGGTTTGCATGCAGTGGTTGGCTTCTGATTCGATCCGACCCAGATAAGGGGTTAGGATGTTCTGTTACATGTACATAAGTGCTCGCAGTTGGGTTTCTACACGTAAAATGACAGTTTTTGTCACTCCCACACAGGCCCAAGTTATTCAACCTAGACAGATCAAGTGGAGAGTCTAACACGGTGACTGTAAACTCTTTGACTGTAGTAGTTACTGAGTACGATATACTGTACCCTGATTCTGATTAGCAAACCAAAATCGTGAATGACACATGCTAACTGTATCATGCTGTATGTAGGATATATAGAGTACTATAAATTGGCTGTACGTACATGTAAACAGTGCACCCCCTTTTCCCAGATTCATCTGTTATTCCCGTTAACATTATAACAGTCGTAACACAACCGTCCACAGTCTCATTCCTAAATCAATTTTTGGTTGCGCAGGTCCCGCCCACGCACACAATTTTTGCACAAAGGCTTCGTTTAGTTTTTTTTGACCCTATGGCCGTATACTATATCGTTAGTCTACGAAACTTTATATGGAAAATAACACAGACCTGAGCTTTAATTTGGTATCCGACATGCGGGAGTGCTCTATGTAGAAACATGAATATTCACAGTGGGTAGGCTTCAAAGGGTACCCTGATTATCTTTAGCAAAATTTTGTTTCATAGCTTGTATGGATTTATAACCAGTTTCAATGGATAGAGGAGTAAAAGAGCTTCAAAATGAGCCCAAGAACTGAACTGTTTCTGATGATACCGAGAATAAAAAGTGGGGTTAATATATATGTACAGAAATTACTTCGAAGAGCTTGTAAACATAAACACAAAGTTTGTCAAAAGAATGGCAAATTATAAAAAGTCATTCAAAGCACTGCAAAAAGATCACAGAGGACCAGGAAATCTCAGAGCGTCTCCCTCAGACAAGCAACGTAGTACATCCTGTATGGCAGAATAGAGAATCAGCTCATACCTGGGTCACATGGCTGGGGAACGAGGCTAAATAGACAAGTACATAGCTAGCTTTGTACACTGGGGGGACAGTGAGCTAGGATTATGCGTGCAGTGAAACACTTAAGTAGCACCCAAATGAGAGTGAGAGTATTGGAGCTATCATTAATCCTCGTTTTTAACAGTTTGACAATGTACATGTTTTGTATTTCAAGGCCAAGTTTCCTGCATCAAACTTAACACAACAGGTTTTCCAATTTCAGCTGGGTAGTGAGTACAGTCTACTTATCTCCACACTGTATGGTCATTGAGTGCTAGCTACATCACCTGGATCAACTCAGGCATCAAGTCTGACTACACAAACGGTGGCCGAACAAGGATGCATCCTGTGGCGTCACTGGCCCAGCTACTGTTACATGTAGACAAGCCAGTTGTTCGTAGAACTCACCTCGGTCAGAACTGCACAGGTACTTTCCAGCCTTTGCTTTCTTGGAGTAGTGGATGGGTCTTCTACCAAGACGATATAGATATGCTGTCAACTGTGTGGGACGAATAAGGGAGTAAATGAATGATAAAGGGCTGTAGATGTAAGAGAGGGTGTACACGTACAATGTACATGTGTGTGGCTGTCATAGGATAACACATTTTGTGGGCCTGGATAAAATAGTGCACACCTACCAGTACAGCAGCAGTCTGTAGAATCCGAGAGCGAAAATGAGGGAGGGAGTGACGGCCCAGACAATGATACATCGTCCAGCGATCAGCTAGAAGTAAAATTTGATACAGCTTTTTTATTTATTAGCTAATACATACAGTAACACGATAAACTTACTGTTCCGCTTACCGTATGTCCAGGACGAGCCGAGACATACTCGATGCCTTCGCCTCCCGGCAGCGGCTAGCCAGTTTCACATGAGAATAGCGCAGTGATTACCGGCAGAGATACTTTGAAAGTATCTCTAGAATCTCTTTTGCTCTTTAGAGAACGATATATATGCCCCCTTACCACGAAAAGGCAGTATACTACTCAGACTACAGTGCTCCAAACAAATAGAGTAGATTCAGAAAATTTTTTGTTTAGAGGTTGCAACCATTTTATTATATCCAAATAAGACATCAGGGAAATGATTTTGTAGTGGTTTCTCAAAAAATTTTTTTTCTGTACTTAAGGAATAGGGAAGCCATACAGGTATGAAGCAGGTTTTCAAGAAATTTTAACCATTATCTCGGGTTTGTTAAGGAGTTCGGATTTGAAATTAGGGATGTCAATACTTTACAACAAGCCCAACCTCTCATAAAAAAATTGGTCCTTAACTCTGAGGTTTGTGGAAATGGCTGCCCTAACGTATACGCCACTCAAAACCTGCTTTAGCAGCTCTGCTCGGACAGGACAATGGAGTATTAAAGGGACAATGGGGGTTTCAAAAGTTGCTACACTTGAATCACTACACTTGAGGAAGGATAGGGCTCTTAACTCCCAAGTTTAGAGAAATAACAATCCACCTGTGCATGTAAAGCCATAACTCTGGCCGTGTGTCACATGACTTAATTAATTTTTTTGTGGTTAATTAGAAAAGGTGGCTGGTCATTGCTATCAACTTTGTTTGAGCTTAGGTGATCCTTGATTGAAGATATAAGGAAAATAGTCAATAATTGGTCAATCTACTCTCTTTGTTTGGAGCACTGTAGAGACCGTAAAAACAGCACCTCCCAAATCCGCCCTAATTTCGCCATATTTGGGACCATGCCCATTTCCGCTGCAACCAAAATTCTTCCAGTCGGTAGCGGTTGCGTCTCGACTGATAATCTTTCTAAGCTACTTCAAGAATCAAGCCCAGCCCTACATTTAAATTGAGCATGCATACACCAAAATTGATGGTGACTAATATCATAACTGAAAATTGTACATGTATACACGAACTTATGTAAAGACCAGCAACACAGTATAGAGCATATAACCATGCAGCAACTACTGGACAGAGCAATATGGTACAAAATTACTTTCAGTGGCCTTTTATACTAGTATAATAACTATATCTCCACAGTTAGTGTGGTTGAAGATACAGCACTATAGATCAGTGTATTGTTAAAAGGTACAAACTGGCAAGTAATTACTTTAATAACCTCTTGAGCTGCCACTCCGCCAACAAAAGCAGCTACTGAATGAATTTCTGCAGCACCATACCTACAAAATTCCGCTATTTGTTCGTCCCGAATCAACTGTACAGCTATTCCCCAGCGTTGCAATAAACTAGTCACGATAGATTTCACTTGCACTATATCTGATTCCAGAGCACCATCTTTACTGCCAGGGAAAAACTTGTACAGAGAAAAAAACTGGTCAGCAGCACGCAGTAGTACGTAATACGCCATTTCACTATCTTGGTTTTCAAGGTGCATGACGAAGTTTGTTGGGTTTGGCGTTTCGTACTCCTCAGCAATCGAACGATAGCGAAGTACCCGAAGAAAGGCACTGTTTCGGCAGAACTGCTTGATTTCTACTTCCGGTATGAAGTTAGTTGGTTTCCCAATACTCTGAAGTAGGCTACTCAAGTGGCTGGTGACTAAAGCAATATCTTCCCTCGCTTGCTCTTGATACACTTGGCTTAGTTGTATGTACATATCTGATGAGGAGATCATGTCAGGAATTGAACCTCGCAGTGGCAGCTTTTGATCATTTTCCGTGGTAACGAATTCTCGTAGTGCTCGGGCAAGAAGCCAGAAATTGCTAGATTCCGGAGAGATGTAGATGCATTTAGGATCATCAAATATTGCTTGAACAACAGAAGGGATTCGAGTTGGGATGATGACACTGTTCACATTCTGGATAGCTTCATCAAAGTTCTCTTCGTCTAGAGGAACCCCATCTTCATTTCTGCGGATAGATATCCTAATCATCTCTTTGAAATCACTCTTTTCTCGGTAATTTTTGGGGATAGCGGCATCATGTGAACTTTTCCACTTTTGAAGGAACTTGTACAGCAGCACCAAATAGGGAACATTGGCATGCTTGTTGTCATCTAGTGCATCTAGGTTGATGCTACTGACAAACTTTACCAACCCTGGGAAGGGACTATCAAGCCGCAAATCTTCATGGTAGTTATCAGGATGCGATTCGACTACCTCGTGGTCAGGTAATGCAAACCGAAGGTATCCAACAAGACCGTAAGAGCGAGCAACTAAAAGTGGGACAGAAGCCTTCCAGAGCACTTCTGCCAGCGTAAGGAGGCTCGACTCCTGCATTTCGGTTGCAATTACAATGCTAAACTGAGAAAAGAAGTTTGGATCAGTGGCCAAGATGGACTCAATTTCCTCATCAATGAAGCTACCCTTCACACCACCATTAAGCTCGGTGAGTAGCCTCACTGCAGACTGAGCACGGGAACGACCAATAGACTCAAGTGGCAAAAAGAAGTTAGCACCCACATCTGCAGGCGTTACTCGTTTGCTATCGAGAATCGAAAACGCTCCAATACCTGGTAGAACCAAATTCTTTACGATCTCAGTGCCAGTGGCCGACGCATTGATCAAACACACGTGGGCAGACTCTAAGGCGGCCTGTCCATGATCTCCCCACAATCGAAGTTGCCTATCGTACCTCGTTGCCTTTTCCGACGGGGCAGTCATCGACATCGTTTCTCTCAGGTAGTATCTCGAGCCCAAATTCTGCGTCCTCGATCTCACGGCTCACGATCACTAGTCTGTGGTCTGGGCACGAGACTCTAAGCTTACCCGCCCACTAAATTTCCAGGCGGATCCGTGCTTCAGGCATGATAATAGTCTCGGGTCTGATCTGCAGATCTGGGCGCGAGGACGATTCAAATTTCGAAGACGCCGTAGAAGACCAGAGTAAGTGATGCTGCGGGCGCATTAGAGTTTGAGTCCATCATAAAAAAACGTGTATGGTTCTACCACGGATCTTCTACTACTAGGCCTAGGCGCCTAGCGCTAGCCTACGTAGAAGCCGTGGGCTCTATACTTTCTTGTCCCACATTACATCATTTCTAATACATTTCATTGGACGAGAGCAGTAGGATATATGCACATCCTACAGTTCTATATTTCATAACTTCTAGCTACTTCATGATAGTTACGCACATGCGCAGTAGTGGGATAAGTCAGATAGACCATGCCACAGCGGAGGATATGCAACCAAATATATCCTCCTTGGATACGGTTTTATCCCTCAGCTGTGCCTCGGGTAAACCACATCCACGGAGGATATACAGGCCCATATCCTCTGCTGTGACATGGTCTATCCTATACATATACTAAGTCTCCGCAATATATATATTGCGGAGACTGTGGACTTAGTGGCAACAATTTGTTTTTATTTGCAGTTGCCATGGTGATCCCAATCATATACCTGCATGCTAGGTAAATTCTGCTTAGTTCACAATAATTTATTTTCTATCAGTTCATCATGTTCTAGTATTTTACTTCACTAAACGCCAATTCAATCGTGTTCAAATCTGGACTGTAGGGTGGGAGGTATATTACAAGAACACCTGCCTGTCTAAATGGCTCCTTTGCTGCAGTTGTGCAATGCAGTGCAACATTATCCAGATTAGCTACACATAAAGAAGCATATTAGGTAATGTACCACGCAGAAAGTCAAAGAAAAGTTGAATCTACTGTACTTTTAGTCATTTCAACAGCTACCACTCCATCATTTGCACTTGCTGCTGTGCAAAAAACGTGCCCTCTATGAAAAAATCTGGTGTGGGTAGGAGTAATTATCTCTTACACCCCTCAGGGCATATCCGGCAGCATGAATCATAGATTATCTATGCACAACTACAGTCTTTATTTTCATTGATCCATACAAGCTGGTCTGAAGAGAACATTGTCATTTCTGCCATAAATCTAGCTCTCAGTCTGGAACATCTCTGAGCTGCCACTTGCTGTATTTTTTTTCCTTGTAAGCCTGTTTTTCCGCAGAACTCGACGAATTGTTACCTCAGAGACTACAACTCCAGTAATGGTACAAACATGCTGGCAGACTTCTCAGAAGTACGTACGTACATACCTTGGTGCAACAGTAGCCCAACTATCAAAATCTCATGGTAATCGTCAAACACTCGCTGAGATGCTCTTGCTGGAGGTTTCCTGGCTCTCACTTCACCAGTAGAAAGAAACTTCTCCCACACATTGTGAACTGTACCTTGTGAAATATTCAAATTCTTGGCTATGTCTCTGTATGATTTCTCACCAGTAAGCTTTCTGCCACATAACCCTCCATCGCAGGTCTCCTGAATAGGCTGTTGTCCGTGCTGTCTCTACACTGAATGCCATGTTGCACGTGCTGTATATAAATGCTGGCTGGTACCAATTCAAAAGTCGCACGAGTAGACCTGTTTCTCTGTTCACTGCTTTCCCTCCTCACTCAAAATTTTGGGACTGCAATTGGCTCGTAAACATACATGTATTCGTGTACTCCAGAACATATATAGTCCTGTGAGACCCTGGTCCCATATTGTCAGAGCTGATGCAAAGCGCTTAGAAGTGTGATGTGCTCTATAATAATTGTACATGTACATTTGATGAACATGTATGGACTCTTCCTATTGCAAATGTGACAATGATGGTCTTTGGGAGGAAATTCACAGTATCAGTTCCCAGTACGAAAGCCTGATGCTATTGTGTTTGCATTGCATGCAGTTTGTCCTGATGCCCAGGAGGAATGTGAGACTCTTCTAGCTCTCTAGTATCTCAGCCAACTTCGCATAGTATTGTCATGCCTCAGAATTTTTGACACACCTGCATGGGTGTCTATAACACCTGAAATCCCGTAGACCCCTCAGTCTCATTGTATATCCTGTATTTGTACGTACATTGCATGCACGGTGCAGGGATGTATGATGATAATCGTGATTATTTCTTGTTATTTTCTCAGCAATGTCGTTTTGTGATGGATTTTTGCGGCCCCTGGAGTATATGCCAGAAATGGCTTTGGTGAAAACCGCCGAACAGAGTCTACTGGATGAATTGGGCTTTACAGGTAATGTGCGCTACTACTGGCATCATTCCCAGTCTCCACGGAGTTTTTTAACTTGTTAGAACAAAAAAAGCTGACAGTGCAGACTGGGAACGAGGCTATGCTACTATCACAGTACATGTGTGCATGCAAGCTTCACTTGACAGACACACACTCTGTAGCCCAAACACACTGGTACATGTTATACAGTACATAGTATAGTCCTGGCACAACAGTAGATATGAATTGGAAGCATGCCTGCTAATTTGACAACTCACTAACATGAGGCTCTCTCAAGCTAGCCAGAATACAGTATACCTTTAATGCTTAGGATATAGTAACTGCGCGCCCAAGAGATCTAGAGAGGCTACTATTCTATCCTGTGTATCCACAGAATCGGATGGAAACACTTGTACAAAAGAGAAGACTTCATCTGAAAGTGATAGTGGAGGTACGCATGTACATGTACATTAATTTGCCTAATTCCCAGGACCACACGCACACGTACACTGTACTGCACTGTAGTTACATGCAGGGCCAGTGCACGCAGAAGGGCTGGTAGGGCTTTGCATGGCCCTACCACTTTTTTGACGGGCACGTAAAAAAAGTAGCCCCGTCCTTGATACGCGAGGCTACACGTGTAGCGAATCATCATGGGCAGCTGCTGGCACTGACTCCTTCACAAGAAAACTGTCAATATCACAAGCTAGCCCATCCTGTCCATCTGTAATGCAATTAGTATAGTACAGGAGAGTAGTGGAAGAGGCGGGTTCGGCGCAAATTCATCACGATTACGCCAATTCTTGATCATAGATTCATGAGAGTATTCATGTACAATTGTACATACATGAAAACTGAAAGGTATCCTAATCATTATTATGACATTCACTAGCTCTAGGCCTAAAAATAAACAAAACAGCCTTTATATCAGCCTAACCTACAGAACTATATCTACACTACTGCAACCCCTTACACTACAATCTAGTTAAGCACATGACCTAAGCACATCCACACGGAAAAAATAGAAAGTGAAAAAATAGAAATCATGATATAGAAAAATAGAGAGAAGAATAGAAAGAATAGAAAGACCTCTGACTGTAACCAAGAGAACCCAGGACCCAGAAACCACCCAGCCCGTGACCGCAGAAAATTAAAAATTTCTGAAAAGAGTTGAAAAGTTCTTTTTAAAAAATATAAAAAAGGGGACCAAATAGGTCTTCCCTCTGTTAAAAAACATTCAGGGAAAATCCAACGGTCTCGGCTTAACCATAAGGTCTTACCGAGACCAGCAGGAGCCTCCTATAAAAGTTAAAAAGCTTATGAAACTTTAAAAATTGTAAGAGCGGCCCCGAACCAAGCAGTCCCCAGCCACAACCCAGAAAAAGAAACGTTCTTAGGAAAGGTAGATCAATACCAAAAATAAAAAGCACTAAATGCCTGACCTTGAGAGTCAGGGATGGTGGGTTAAAAGAGTCTTTAACGGCGCCAACTTTCCCCACTCATTCAGTGCATGCTCCTATATTTGTAGATTGCTTCATGACCACAAGGTATAAACCCACTTTTAGGTTTCTACTACAACTCACCCCTCCCCACACCAGTCCCCCTTGCCCTGGAAAGAAACCTCCCAACCTCTGTATCTTGAAAAACTTGAAAACTGCATCTGTACAACCTAACTAAAAACTGACTAGAAATTTAAAAAAAACTATAGACACCTGTAAAATAAAGTAATCTATGACATCACTTCCTATTCCTATCTAAAGCACCCCACTTACATGTAGCTTGTTATCTAACAGTAACCAGTCTGTGTAGTCTTCCCATGGTAGCTAGAGGCAGTGGTATACTATCTTTAATATGTTGTTTAAGTAACACCCCAAATTTACCAAAGATATCTATTACTAAACCTTTTGAAATATGAATAATTGGTCGTACCGTATAGCTGGAAAATTTGGCGAGGACTTTAATTTGGCGGTTTGGCGAATCGTAAAAAATCGCCAAATTAAATTCTCGCCAAATAAAATTCTCACGCATTATGTAATACGTAACACCCACACGCGCATTCAGCTACAAGAAATAAGTTGTTCCCACTGCACGTACGTGTTTCCTCTCTGTCCGGGAAGGATATCGAACTCGCGAACAAAGCTGTAAAGCGCTCTCTATCTGGAGACTTGAAGCCTGTCACACGGTTACCTCGAGGCAAGTATAACAGTAACACACGCAAGAAAGCAGAGAAAGGGCACAAATTGGAAAGTATTCCACTGACAACGGAGCGACAAAGGCTGCTACACACTTTTTGAAGCTTCTGGATAGTAAGATCGGCGAATCCAACGTCTCCATAATTTGTCGAGCTCAGTGACAAAAACTTTACATGTTCAGCAGCGTTGCACGTTGTGCGCCTAGGATTACGTAATTACGTCATAGCCTTTGCCGTACACAATCGCCAAATTTAAATTTCGCCAATATTTAATTTTAGCTGTTTTTGGCGATTTCGCCAAATTTAATTCTCGCCAATTTTTCCGGCTATACGGTACTTGTAGTCTAGTAGTCGACTAGTAGTATATGATGTCTATTCTTAAAATCTTCATACTGGCCACATATTCTACCTATGTACATATATAACATATTCATTAAGTTTTCTACGAGCCAAGTTATCACAATCATGTCATATGTACTAGTTTTCCACAAAAGAACATTGACCAGTTTTGGCCGGGCCCAGAATGGCTGAAAAGTGATCTCAGTACATAGAAGTTAAGAAAATTCCGAGGGGGGGGATGCCCGGGCCCCAGACCCCCCTAACATCTCCTGTTTTTTTTGTTCAAAAATCAGGGTGCACTACATGTGCATGTACATGTAGCATCTTTCATGAATTGTATCTAGTATTATGTACACGTAAAGTGTTATATATAACCGTCACTGTAATGGAATTGGCATGTGAAAGTGTAGCTAGAGTAGCTAGAGCACAACTTAAAGACAATTAAAGCTGGTTCTGATGATTTTCAAACTTGCAATTGCTTTTTTATTGCAGAGCCCATGGCCAAACGCCACAGTGCTTCATCTCCTATGTACTCTGGATCCTTGCAGAATGAAATACAAGATCTTAAACAGATGTTGAAGGTATGTAAGGTGTCAAAATGTATTCTCTAATTCTGTCCCAATAAGGGCTATCATACGTACTATAGCCTCGTAAATTCCATATAAGGTGTATTACTCATATTGTACACACCTAAGGCATTCTAACCAGTCTGATTACAGCATTGCAGGTAGCTACATGTATTTGGTCTGGATACTTGTAGCATGGCAGCCATATGGTTTACCAGCCTGAAACCGTCTCGTGTATTACTGGTAAACCGTCTAGTGAGTGGTTAACTTATCACCAGGAAACAATATCTTCTGATTGCTTATATGAAGCAGTGGCTGGGGGAGCCTGCACAGAATGTATGGCAGGCTACTGCTTTCACTTTATTGTGTCTGTATATATGGTAATGCTACCAGCCTACCGTTTTGTGCCAAATAGCGCTACATGTAGTCTCGGGCAAGATGGCTAGCTACTGTGGCTCTTAGCTGTAGTTCTGTCTTACTACAGTTTCTGGGAGTATTTTGCCAGTTGTAGCTAGTATTTCGTGTCCTCACATCCGTTGTGATATTAATGTACTGTGTTGTGCTAAATTATAGTGCCTTTTGAGCTTCATGCTTGTTCTGAAGACCTGCCAATTCTTATCAGAATAACTTGAGCATGGTAAAAGATAAATAGATTGCTGTGTAGCGAGTGAACCGCCCGTTATCTACAGTTATCCCCCATGGGTCACACACCCTTCTACGCAGGGATCTAATTGCGAAAGATAGAACTACATGTATGTAACACTCAGAAGTACATGTAGTGTGTATGTTATACCCGGCTGTCGAGATACGTGTACATGCATTCTTACGGCTGTCTGCTTTATGTAGGCTATAATCCATCCTTGTTCCCACTCTCTATTGTGTGGCCATATTGTATTGCATAAAGCGTGGAACGGAGATTGGGAAGGAGGCTAGCCAACTAAACCATGTACCATGCATCTCACTACTAAGCATTATGCTATAAGCCACAATGTGTATATCAATTCTAGACACAACAACACTTTAGCTTCGTTCCCAGGCCCTCCTCAAAAAGAAAAAGAAACAATCGTATTACAAGCGACAAAATCTGTATGGAGGCCTGGGAACAAGGCTATCTCCAATTTGTGCAGAGCCATGCAACCATACAAATCCAGAATGGTGGCCATTACTCTTCTGTTTCTTGGATTTAGTGTGCCAGTGGTACTCGTTAAGGTTAGCTAGGCCCTACCAGAAGTAGTCTTGTACCCAGCCCCACGTTAGAAACGTGGGTCTGGCTCCCCGTATATTCAAAGTTGGGGCAGCATTACGTCAGTGGTCCCAGATCTGGACCGGCAATGTGATTGGTTACTTATAGTATTACATCACTAAACGGTTGCAGTATCCGGATATCCACACAAGTGGCCACGTGGACATAATCCGTTTGGTGGTGTAATATGATGTAACACTAACCCAACTCTGAATATACGGGGAGCCAGACCCACCTTTCTAACGTGGGGCTGGGCACGAGACTATACCAGAAGTTGAGAAATAATGATCATGTGTGGCTTTGATGCTCATAGCTCGACAACATGGCAATAGAAGCCCACAAAAATCTATGCAGAGCTAAAGTATGAAGACTGGAGAAAAAGCCGAGGAACAAGAATTTTATTGATGTGCAGTCCTTCCACTATACAGGTCCTGGTGCTACATACATTCGCTTTAAATTACATGTGCATATACATGCTCGAAACACATTCGTAGTAAATCCTTCCAAATGCAAGAGACAGATGCTGCTGAAGCCATGGCTGTATCTGTATGGTATATAGTGCATTTCCAGATATCAAGAATATAGACTTTTCGTTAGTGAGTAACAACCGCCATTCTGGACTTGGATAAAGTCGGCTCGATTATGTTCTGGAGGCTGTGTAGACAAGAAGTCTTTGTTCTTGATGTCTGGACATGTAGACCTCTTGGAAGCTTTACTATTATAACTGTTATACTAAAGCTTCCAAGGGGCCTACCTGTACGTAATAAAACTGTTATGCTAAAGCTTCCAAGGGGTCTAGTGAGCTGTTCAAACATCTAGAACATGAGTTACTCGTAAATGTACGTAGTTATTGTGCACTCATAGTACCTCTATGTAATATTTCCTATAATATGGCAAACTGTCCAATATCACTTGATATTGGACTTGATAAACAGGCCATTTAGAGCCTTGGGTGGTGTGTATGTAAATTTTTGATTGGATGGATAGCCGTCCAATATCACTGGACATTGGACTAGTCTTGCTTGTATTTGTCTCGTCCTACAGACTTGCTCAAATACAACACAGACTCGTCCAATATCCAGTGATATTGGACGGCTATCCATCCAATCAAAAATATGTCTGCCTCTTAAATGTAGGACTGATTTAGCCTCCTTCCCAGTCCTTCCCACCCCAGCTTTTTTCTGCTGCAGGATAAAAGCTGGGGCGGGAAGGACTGGGAACGTGGCTAGGTCTGCTTAGCAGTTGCTGCTAATCAAACCTACATTTATACGAGTAGCTTGTGCATCCTGGGAGATACCGTGACAGATTTTGCACTCACTACATATCACAACATCGTCCTTTTCCTTGAGTACCGGATGATGTGGACAGAGTCATCACTTCCGGTTGGGCCTAACCTAAAGCAGCATAGCCTATATTTCTCCTGTCTCCCACACTTAACTTCATAATGGATATCTTTTTCAGGACACTCAACGCAGACTTCGAAGTGCTCAGAGTAATCTAGCTGAATCGAAACATACCAAAGATCGTAGTTTGAAGATTGTACAGAAAACCCACCAGTCAGCAATTGCTCTGAAACAGGCCCTCATCCAGGAACTACAGGACATCATCTGTGAGAAGGATGAATACATTGAGAAACTTGAGGAAAGGCATAAACACGGCAATTCATTTGCATCTCCACAAAGGTGTTCCAAGGTACATTCATGGTACATGTACACTGTATACATATATATTTAGTTGCAGTTGCATGTATACATACGTTGTACATATATCTATGGAATAGGCTGACCATGGCATACATGCAGCTGAAGGTATGCATCAAAGTGCAGTGTAGTTCTGAGGGCTTACTAGCAGCAGTCTCATGCAATCACAGCAGTTTTGCTTCTGCTTTAGCTGAACTTGCAGCTTAGGGATATTTTACATAATGTACGCACTAAAAATTTAAAATCGGCTAGATTTACCTTGATAATTTGTTCTAATTACTTGCTATTGCTCAGTCTGGCACTTTGAAAAGATTGGTTGAAGAAATTTCAAAGCTGCATAAAGTGAATGCTTCCCTACAAATGAAGTACGAAGATTCTGAGGACGAGCTACAGCAACTGAAAGCAACAAAGGAGCATTTGCAAGACAATGAGTTTTTGGCTCAGGACATTCCACCACAGGTGAGTATGAGGTATCGTGCTTATACTGCCCTGCAAGGACTAATCATAAGTACACATTCTTGTGACAAGTTATTGGATGGTGGACTAGCATAGACAATAGTCTGATACTAGGCTGGTAACCTTAAAGGTGAGAGTTTACACTGCAATTATTGAGTGAGGACGCTTGTTTTTACTATGTTTAACCACCAAAGAGGAAGCTGCTTGTGGCAGAGTGGGTAAGCCCTAGCCTTGAAACCAGCCGTCCCTGCTTTTTTTTTCGCTTGAATCTCTTCCTGCAACTAGTGCAAAAAAGCAGGGACGGCTGAGTCCAAGGCCAGGTGTTTGAACGTCTAGATTGCTGGTTTGACTCCTACCATGAGCACCCTTTTCATAACTCATTAATTGTTTATGATGTTGCCAAAAGGCTATAGGGTTAAATTTATTTAAGTTAGTTACATGTAGTTGAGACAGTTCCTATGTATAGCAGTGTTCTAGCCAGAGACAATTGCAAAAAGTGGTGCTTTCTCAGAGATCAAAGCATAGCTGTGGTTTAATTACATTCTTTCAACCACATCAAAAGAAAATTGCATACCTAAAAACAGTGGAGCACCGCTCTTCCGCTCTTTAGCTAGAACACTGTATAGGCTTCCCTGCACTGAACTTTATTTGAGATGAAGTGCAGCTGGGCATTTTATGGAGCAGATCAGACCAACAGATCAGCTTTCTCATGTGATTACAAAGTACATATACTGTGGCACAAAGGAGTCTTCAACTAATGCTGGTTCCAAAGATGTAAGCACTATATACGTATGTACACTATATAGCGTCTGAGACCAATCACAACTAGCCTCATTCCCAGGCCATTGCTTTGTTTGGCTGCACGAAGGTTATACAGAAATCTAGTATTCAGTCGCGAGTACAAAGCCAGCTATAGAACAGTGGTGGAACAGTAGTGGTACATGTATATGTAGTACATGCAGCCAAGCACAGCTGCAGTTCTTGGACATCGAGGGAAGGTAGCAAATCTACACTTCTTCTTTACAGTCAATTTGTCTCAGACCTAGCATTGAAATTAAGTCTCTGGTACAATGTAGGGAAACAGCCGGCCATCTTTTGAATTAGTCGCTATACTCACACATATTTAAAAAGCACTTTGCCAAAAAGTGCAAAACAAGTCATGTAGGGATGCACTTCCACCAAAAAACACTTCCCCAAAAACCAATGAAACAATTCCTAGTACGCGATATACGTAAGTCTGCGAAAAGGTGCGGTTTGCCGCGTAATTTTATGGTTTACGCGCTGGTGTCGGGGTGTGGTCGCGCTATTCTGTACTTTTGCGCAGCATTTTTTACCCGGGATATAAGCGACAATGCACACCGCAATGCATGCTCAGACTACCCACACATCATATCTCAATACATTTACCGTGTATAGCCACCATCTCTACGTCTTTCCAACCACACTCACCACAAACATGTATATATGTGAATAGTGGTAGTGTAATTTGGTGTGTGTATTGCTAATGACTGAGTATGCTGGTGGTTGTGGTAGGCTAGCTGAAAATGTTGATTGTGCAAGTACATGTTGGACTAGTGAGTCATTGAGGGTGGAGTTATATATGGTGTTTGCATAGGGACTTTGGTAGTGTTTGGTTACGCGTGGATGAGTGTTATAAAGTTTTGTGAGTGTGTTGTGAGATGTTTTGTGTGTGCAGGTTCTTTGTAGGGAGGTCTATGTGGGTGTGTTTGGTAAAGTGTACTAGATTGAGTGTTGTCAACTTTTTGTTGTATGGTGGTTGATGTGGGTTGTGTTTGTTGTGCGTGTTGGTGGCAGTGCGGCGTTGTGAGTAATTGTTCTGCTTGGTTTGTGCTTGTGAATGTGGGATTTGTGGAGCGAAGTGCATTTTGTTGGGAGTATAGTGTTCCTGTGAAGGTTTGGGTTCATTGTAGTGTGGGGTGTTGTGTTTTGTGATGTAATGATTGTGGATAAGGATGTAAGGGTGGTTGTCAGATGGAGACGAGGTGTCATGGTGGATGATAGTGGATGGTTGTGTGTGTTGAAGGAAGTATTCGGTGTGCTGTTGAGTATGGGGGCGTGGTACGGATTGTGGTGGGTGTGGTTGGAAAGATGTAGGGATGGTAGCTACGCGGTAAATGCATTGTGCTGTGATGTGTGGGTAGTCTGTGCAGTAGTAATAGAATTCCACACCATCATATTTTATTCGGTATGTCAATGTTTCTGGGTTAAAATCGAGGATTTCTCCATCCCATTCTTTTATACTGTTAGCTTCACTGAGCCATTTACGTATGTTTGATGTGACAGTCCAGTAGTACTATCTATGCTTGTATCAAAGTAGCAGCCAAGTATTTAGCTACAAACACCTCGTGGCATTGTGCCAATTGAGTGTATGTAGTAGCTGTTTAATAGCTACATTTTCATGATTGTTGACATGAAAAGGGACCAACTCCAATCTCTCATCTTCGTCTGCTCAAAAAGGAAGCGCCCTGGCTGTTCTCCAAACACCAATGCCGTAGCGAAAGCAATCGAGAACAGGCCACAGTCATACCCCCCCGACTGCATCTCCACGTCCATAAAGCTCACTGTGATGGTTGGTTTCTCAGTTGTGAGGAGAGTGGCAATCTGGGCTTTGGCCATTGTGGGTACGCTCATGTACAAACTGTCAAATATTTGCACTTCTGCGTGCTTCAACCCGATGGTTGACACGGTGTTCCAGTGCCCTTGCCCTGTGTGCAGAATCTGAACGAATTCTCCTGGTTCCACGTCAAAGCTCATTGTAAGACCGCAAGCAACATCCTGAAGACCAGGAACTGCTGGATTGGCCTTCTTAATTCAGGAGCTTCTGAGCAGCATTGATAACATCATCGTTGAGCCATGCTGTGTGGCTGAGTAGAATTTATCTATCCGGCTGCTTGAGCCCAAATTCGGGTATCCATGGCTTGTCCAATTTGGTTTGTAGTTGTCAACATCAATGGTCTCCTTCAGTTTGGAACCGGGTTCTACTCTATTTTGTCTCCGCTTGAACATCACCTCCTTTACTGATCGATTCTTGCAGCACGTCCTTGAGGGTGGCTGTGGGCAGGGTGGGTTCTCAGCTGGTGGTTGTGGGTTATCTGGGCGGGGTGGACGCTCAGGCGGCAGTGGGCAGGGTGGATGCTCAGCTGGCTGTGGGCAGGATGGGTACTTAGGTGGCTGTGGGTGGGTGGGGTTCTCAGCTGGCTGTGGGCAAGAAGAGGCATTCTCCGTGATACATCCACCATTAACGGGAAGAACTCCGGGTAGTATCCACCTTCTGATTGAAGAGTACTTGATGCAAATCCTCTGGGAGTTGCTAGGCCTGAGCTATGAAGCTGATCCAGACTTGGCAACGGTGGAGGAAGGGGAGGGGAGGACTCATCTGGATTGGGCTGCTCATCCTCCTGAGCGGGGCTGAGGCTAGAGTGCAGCTGAAAGATGTCACTATCATCCAACAGTGGAGGCTGTGACGCTGGCTTCTTGATGAACTGCTTCAGTCTGTAAGGGTAGGGTCAGGATATTAGACTTAACAGGACTGTGGATATCGTACATTTGTATTATGGTAGTCAGGAGTATTTTTAATGTGTTACATGTGTACAAACATACCTGCAGGCGTTGAATGCCTTCTTGAGGATTCGACCTGTTGCAGGATTCGCCAGTCAATACACACCTTTCCCAATGTGCTCTTCAATCCTGTAAGGTCCCAGCAAGTGCTGAGCCAGCTTGTCCCCTTTCCTGCCATCTCTAGCACTGTTACGTAGCAGAACCAATGCTCCTGGTTCTAGCTCCTGTTAAAATGTCAAATTCAAACATGTATAATTGGAGTACAGTACATAGTTGTGAGGTAGTATATATATACAATATTCACTTTCGCCCAACCCAAATGCAAATGTATATGCTCATTTACATAGTGAACAGTCCGCTGCTTTGGTTTGTACCTTTCTCTTGCCATGTTTCCTGTCGTAATCACGCTTCTGTTTCATCTAAGCATCAACGACTTTGCTCTTGGCTTCTTGAATAACTCATCTCTGAAGTCATTCATCTTCTGGGTGTAACATTGCAGGTTCGGATCTTCATCTACCTTCTCACTCTCACTGTCGTCACTCCGTTCACCCTCAGCCAGCTCCGTTTCAATTGGTATAACAGCCTTTCTGTGAAAATAAAAAAGTAGAAGTCAATGCTACGTATCAACCTGTGGAATCGTACTGGTACTACTATACCATGCATGCAAGACAGGCTAGCCTGAAAGTTTGATCATGCGTGGAAAGGAAGTCTGAGAACAAAGCGGCACATTATATATTGAAATCAAGCAGAGCACTTACCGACAATACATCAGTTCATATGGAGTCAGCTGAGTTGATTTCTGCTGTGATGTACGGTAGGCAAACAGAACTCCGTCCAGCTTCTCATCCCAGTCAGTCTGGTTGCTATTGACAAATCTGACCAGGGATCTCTGCAGGGTTTGGTTGAATCTCTCCACAAGGCCATTCGTCTGGGGGTGGTAGGCAGAAGAGATCCTGTGCTCTGTCTTGGTCATTGTGAACAAGAAGTGGCTCACTTGATTCACAAATTCCCTCCCTTGGTCTGATATCACCACTTTAGTGCAGCCATACCTGTATAAATCATTAGAGTTTAGAAGTGAATAATAAGCAACTGCAACAATAAAATGAATACACACATACCTGCACATCATCTTGTACAAGAAGAGAGCCACTGATTTTGCACTTTTGTCTTGAAGTGCCTCTGCTTCCGGCCACTTCGAAGAATAGTCGACCAATGAAGCGACGTACTTGTTGCCTCTCACTGTTTTGGCAGTGGACTAAAAAGGTTAATTCCAACCTGTATAATAAATAGGCATTATTAAAGTAGCTATATTTAGTTGACTACATAAATCATACAGCCTTACACACCTCCTTATACATGTACAATATAGAGATTATGACACTTCTCATGCTTACACAATTAACCCGACAACTGTAGCACTCTTGGCAAAGGCGTACCTGATTCCATACTTTAGACTTGACGAGAATAGGGTGAAGTGGCGCAGTCGTCTTCTGGAATTTGACATCATTTAGTACGCTGGCAAGTCTCACATTGATGGACATCTGTCACAAGGTCTTCCAATAAAACTGTACCGCGATTTTTCTGGCAAGTTTTGTCTCTCCCGAGATGTCCCCCTTGAAGAAAGCAAATACAGCACTCATTTAATTAAAACTTATCTTGTGTCACTAGTAGCTCCATAGCGACACTACAAAAATATGTTGCTTAGTAAGTCTTGCCACATGCATAGCTAGCAGCACAAGGTCTGAAAGTTTAGCTTGCTTACCTTTCATCGAAAAATGGCAGGTCCAAACAATTCTCTCCTGTTCTGCAACAGTACGCAGAACTTGTCTCCATTAACGCCTCTCACCATCAGCTCGTCTCTTCGTCAAGTAAAACAGTAACCCCCGCTTCTCACAAAAGTGATCTTGGCTCTTTCTTCTTAGGACTCGTTTTTGTTTTTTAGAAAACCGGTTGGATAGTGATGGAACATAAGGAACTCATAGACGTTGTCGTAGTTTAGCTCCATGTTCTTTCACGACCAAAATATTACCACCACTACCAGGGTACTTGTACCTGACTCAGTGCAAAGGCATTTGGTGTTGCATTATACAGCTATAGGTCAGCACCAAACTGTGCTCAGCTTGATGTAATAAACCCGTGAACTTTCAGTAGCTTCTGTATCTTCCGCATTGAAACAAAACTACTACTTACATGTAGAAGCAAGCCAGCTGAGTGTGTACATGTACATCCTACTTCCCCATACAACCTCTGAGTCGGTAGTCAGTCATATTCACATGCGTGGACCAGCTTCATAAGTTGTCATGAAGCACCTAGCTAGCCCTTAGATGGGCCACACTGTATCAAGCTGCTATAACCATAGATAGTACTATCTGTGCTATAACAATGTACATAAAATAACTACTTACACACGTAAAAGCAGCCAGCTGAATATTATATGACCATGTGACTTTAGATACCAGGCTCTCCGCTTCACTGTGTTCCACCATTTTGTTAATACGGCAATTGGTCACGCCTTTTTTAATACGGCAGTTGGTCACGCCTACAGCTTGAATACGGACATACGCGAGCGCTCAAGTATGGTATACGAGTCTTACATGTATTCAACATGGAGCTTAGAAGAGATACTCAGATAGAGAGCATACTGGAGTATACGTAGAGAAACGCATGTTTCATTACTGCGGCGATCAGCCACGCCTACAGTGCGGGGTATGTCTCTGCTAGAGACCTCTATTTAGAGAGGTGTCCTCATTTCAGGGGTAGTTTTTTATTAAGAAAGCATATTTTGGGACATAGCAGAGTGTCCTAAATACACTTATTTCTGGGGTCCTTTAAGATGGGTTTCACTGTACACTTTCATGAATATGAACTAGCCAATGAACTATAGTCAATTAAACATGTATGAGCATATACAGTACAGCGATGTATTCATACACTGTTATAAACTGCTAAGTGAGCAAGTGTATTTCATATCTACCATGACGAACTCTTCAAGGAGAGAGAGGTGTCTGCTAATTAGTCATACACCCATGCTCTCTTCACCATTAAAGTCTTGGCAGTACCCTTGGTTCACTGTTTAATTTCTTCTGTTTATAGTTCCACAAGCCCCTCAACGCTCACCTTTCTGAGCAGGTGCAGGAACTCCAACACAAGATCTTTTGCCTTGAACAAGAAAAGACGACCTCGTCTGATTTGCAGTTGTCGTTGCAAGTGAGTTTGCCCTACACACAATGTACATCATTATATAGTCTTGAAACAATACAAACCACCACTTTATAGGACATCTCAATACGTAGCTTACCTCCTAAGTATTTGTAGATACAGGAGCTCATATGTAACTCACGAACTTAATATGCTTGTTGCCCAGTGTTGTTGCTATGCTGACACTCCTACCCATCCCTTTGTTATTGAGCTACATATACCTGTACTATGCAATATTCTTCTGTATTCCACACCCTAGCCATGCATTTTCACACAGCTTCTGTGCAGTATTCTCATGTATAATATAGCGCGAATGTGTCCGCACACTGTGACGATAGGCCACTTCCAGCCATCACTTTTTTAGATGCATTCCTAGTGGTAAATGGCTTGCTTCCACGGAACACATAGCCACACGGGCAAGCTAGCTTCCTAACATGGATCCGGCTACCACAGTTAGGACACGCTCGAAAAAGACATTTTGGTACAAATACCTTGAATTTCAAATCCTGTCGTCAGCGAAAACAGCCCCAGAAATATCACGTGTAACGGAGAACATAATTAATTGTTATCTCGTCCCCAGACCATGCAGGGTGCGTGAACTCGTTCTCAGACTAGAATATGGCCGACTCGCGCTCGCCTTGGCAAACAAATTGCAGCATAACTCTTGAACGAAACGCTCTTTGCAAAATCGGCTCAATTTGGAACACTAGGCCTTGGTGTACACAAATTTCTGCACAATACTACAGAGTACTTCACAAGTTCACAGATGTAGTTTCACTAGTCCAAGTACATGTAAAATGAGCACCTATTAACTGTAACTACAATATTTGCAAGGTTAATACACCTGTAGATGTCTTGATCCTGTTGGATTCACATATTTATATCCAGCTGTGCATATAAATTATTATTTATACATATATGAGCTCTTTCCTACCTATATATGTGCATAGCTAAGTTACTTCAAGTTTTCTGTAGTGTGCTTTTGAGAGCCTTCTGCCTCCACTGTAAGGAAGGACAAAGCAGGGTTTAACTACCCTGTGGTAGCCTTGTTCTCTTTCTCCGCCTCTAGCACATGTACCAAGAAACACTTGAGTTGCATACTTGTAACTTGTACATGTACGTACATGTAACCATCCTCTGATGTGTAAACCCAAAGATCTGAAGGTGTTAACGTTTCATTCTATTCTCTTTTTTTAACTAGGCTGATTCTAGGGAAGCAATGCTATCACAGCTTGAGACTGAGAATTCTGCCATGAAGACTGAACTCAAGGAATTGCGATCTAAAGTTTCAAGTTTGCTATCGAGTGAAGAGCAATTGATTGGAAAGCTGGCATCATCCAAGACAGCTTTAGAGAAGGTAGGCTCCACTTTGTAGCGCAAATATTTCTTCTATAATGTATAGGCAGATTGAAAGACAGCTTGCATACTGGTGGCCAGCCCATAGTTTCATATTATTCTCCCGCATACATGTATGCGGTAGGTTAAGCAATTGGTTCTGTCTGTCTGTCATTGAGGCCTGAGGGTAGAGTGCTTATCAATCAACAATGTCCCGACTGGGCATATTATATGTGATTTATTCGATTTTGCTAAGTGGTTGCAGTGTTCCTGCAGTTATAGCTACGTCAGTACAGTAGCCAATAGGGCTATGCGCAAAGTAAACAGTAGAGCTTTTATTAAACAGAGGGTAACAACTGCGCTAGCTGCTGCAGGCACACTGCAACCACCTAGCAAAATCGAATAAATATGCCTAGTCGGGACATTGTTGATTGATAAGCACTCTACCCTCAGGCCTCATGCTTATTATCAACAACCCTCCTGGACGTGCTATTTCCTGAGATATGTATACGCAGTGTAAGCCTCGCACACGAGCATTCAGTAGGTGTGTATGGACAGTTCAATGTGTACCGCTAAAGTGCATTGCTGATACACCCTGGTGGTGCCTTTCAACTGGAGGCGCATTGTGGGACAAATATACATGTAGCTGTGCTTCTTAATTCCACCACTCTTGCTATTGTAGTGTGCTGTTGAAAGTCTTCTACCCCAACTGTTGGGAGGGACAAAGCAGGGTCTTAACTACACTCTGCACAAGTACCAAAAATGCTGAGGGTGTTTGCAACTCTTACATTTTATTAACTCAATAGGCTGATTCAAATGAAGTGATGCTAGACGCGGAGAATCGTGCCATGAAAGCTGAACTCAAAGAATTGAGATCCAAAGTATCGAGTTTGCTGTCGAATGAAGAGCAATTGATGGGAAAGCTGGCTACATCCAAGACAGCTTTAGAGAAGGTAAGCACCATGCAATTCCTAGTAGAGGCTAAAGGTTAAAGGGCAATTTGCATAGTGGCAGCCAGTGAACAGTTCCATATCTTTGGATATGTATACCAGGTCACAATACGGGAATGTTTAAAAGAATCTCGTAAACAGCACATATAAACTTTTTGGAATGTTTTGTGAATACGTGTATGATATTACTATCAGTTACATGTACGTACTTGTATGTACAGTACCTGTTGGGCTCGTTTTGTGAATAATTGCTTGCAAATTCTATAAATGCGCTGCACATTCTTATAAACTGCATGGCACTATCTCCATCCTTCATTTTATGCCTATTTAGCCCCTAACTGTAATGCTAGCCCTAGCCCTATATTTGTATGAAATCATAAAATGTGTAGCGCAATTTAGAAACTGCATACATGTACATTTACAAGATGTGCCCAGCATAGATACAGTGTCCATGTAATATAAGTGCACTTGTGTAGCCACTTTGCTTGGTTTGGAGATTAATGCTCATACATGGAAACTACATATACCTCAAATTACAACCACTTTGACAATGCCTAAGCATCTAACAACCCCCTCTGCTTAATAAGCCTCCAAAACAAACACGTTTAGGGTCTGTTGCTACTTATGCCATCTTCTTGCACCGCACTTACTCCATCACGCATATGTACCTACAACATGGCAGGTTGAATACACCCTGATTTTCACAATGTGCACTATTGAAACACCATAGTTCACCCAACCACTCCCTGAAACTCTCCACTGCTTGTGCATGTGAACACATATATATGCACTAGCTAGCTATGATAATGGGCAGAGCCTACAAGACAGAAAGGTATTAGCAGAGAAATGAGTGAGTAGGGAAGTGGACAATTAGAGAGTGAATAAATTAACGCAAGATTGTGAGTATATAAAGCCATATGTAGTCACTTTTTGTTCATGCAATGTATTCACTATTAGTGAATACATTGCATGAACAAAAAGTGACTGCATAACTACATTGTCGTGTGTGCGGTGTGTCCTCACTTTGCTGAGTAGTTAATTGGTGGATTAATTTCATGTGCATGTATGTATTCACATCTGTTACTTTTACATGTAGAATTCTCCATCATCATTCACACAGTTAGCGAATGAGCAGCAGCAGCTACTTCAAAAGTGTGACGACCTACAGTCCCAGTTGGCTGCAAGTAAATCTGGCCGTATAGTTGCGGTAAAGGCTGCAGAGGAAAGAGGAAAAGCACTGGCCACAGGGGCTTGGAACAGGCTGTCTGGACTGCAGGATTCTCTTGTTCAAGGTATCAATACATACAGCTGTAGGCATAGGTGGATTATGTACCATACGTATAACTGCATGTTTTTTTTTGCTAGAGAATTTTGGCGATTTTTCATATCAACTGTTTCCACAGAGATTTTCACTGCATCTCTGAACTACGTACATTTACGTATACGTACATGTATGTGCCCTAAAAGCCTTCAAATTTTCACCTAGCTACTGCTGTGTGTATTGACTTCATCTCTGATTAGTCTCGCGTACCAGCCTCACTGTGGGGGAGTCTGGGCAGTATTGGCACGTTTTCATTTTGGAATGGAATGCATTGCATTCGTCAACCGTGCCCAAGTCATGACTGATGGCGTGTGATAAACTTTAGCTAGTAGTGTCCTAGCTGTGTTGTTACTTACAGTTGGATAAATTGAGCAATAGGAGGAGACTTCATATTTCATGATATAATTACTTGTCACGTGACTACTCTGTTTTGATTGGTTCTGCCAAGATTCGGGCAGACAGAACGGATACATACATGGAGTAACTGCCCAGACTCACTCCTCTCCCAGAGCGAGGCTGGCACACACGACTAATCTCTGATATGCACTTCACTGCATCTTCTAGAGTCTAGTGTGTGTCCCCATGGCAATACGTCTAGAGTGTCCGTGTGTATCATTGTTATTATGTGTGGCCTTTTTGCGCTCCCTAACAGCCCGTTCTTGTGTGACTTCTACAAGGATCACTCTCACAGAGCTTCGTGACCTTACCACAGTGTTTGGAAAAACAGTATATCAGGAGGTCACTTTGGTTTCTCACAAGGTATGTTGTAATGTCATAGAGCATATACTAATTACATGTATCTTTTGGCTCTACTGAGATTTTACAGTGGTGGTTATAGTGCCAAAGTACAATACATTATATACACATGTGTCATACATACATGTAGATGTATGTAGGTATTACATTTAAATAGTCTCCCAATCCAAACGAGGTGTGCCAATAGAGTAGTTGATTAGACTATGACCCAAATCACAGAGCACCATAACAGCATGATGTTTTGGTGCTGCTACATGCTATTAATAAGCCAGTTAGCTTGTACATGTACTTAAGGTTAGGCCCAACCGGAAGTTTAAATTTACAACCATGTACACACATGTACAGGCTTTCAAATTGAAGCTCATAGCTAGACAACACGGCAATGTAAGGCCACAAAACCTAAAGTGTAAATACTGGAGAAAGCTAAGGAACATAAATTTTGTCGATGTGTGCGTTCTTTGCACCGTACAAGTACAATATTCACTTACCAACTCGAAACACATTCGCGGTAAATCCACGGCTGTATAAGTACATGTAGGTCTATAGGGTACATGTCCAATATAGAGTAATGGCCGTGATTCTGGATTCGTAAAGTTGGCTTTGTACGTTCTGGAGGTAGACAATAAAATTAAGTGTTTGTTCTCAATGTCTGGATGTGTATAGGCCCCTTGGAAGCTTCAGTGAAACTGCTAATCAGACCTACAAATAGCTCAAAGTGTCCTGAGATTTATCACAGCAGATTCACTCGCTGTACTTTGCGTAATACGACATCGTATACTTTTCTGTGACTACCGGATGATGTGGGCGGAATTAACACTTCCGGTTGGGCCTAACCTTAAGCAGTTGGTTGGTGCTATACTGCATTCCAGCATGACTGACTTGCTGTATTTGAAGTCCCCAAACCACTTACCTCTGTGCCGTACATGGTTTGGCTCACACGACTATACCGTAGGACTGGCTTTACATGTAATTGCGTGGGAAAGTCATCACATTTTTGCGCTATGAATGCAAATGGTGTATTTTGTGTTTTATTGGGGTTGTCCGAACACACAGAAAGTTATAGTATCAACACCACCCCTGCATCTGAGGATGTACATAATATTACTAAATGCTCTGCTACCTCTAGATCTGCCAAAGAATCTTGCAAATCAGTGACATGAACAAGAGCCTTGTATCTAAATATCGCAGAGAAATGACGCTTCGGAAGAAGTTTCATAATCAGCTTGTGGAACTTCGCGGCAACATAAGGGTCTTTTGTCGTGTCAGGCCACCCATTTCAGAAGATGGTAATCCCACCATTGTGGTGCACCTAGACAGAGATGATGATGGAGTTTTGCATGTGCACAGAGGCAACTCGAAAGTCTTTGAAGTGGACAAAGTGTTTGGCCCAGAGTCAATGCAAGAAGAGGTACTAGCTTGCATGCTATATATTACAGTTCTTGTCATTGTGTTTTAGTTCCACCACTTCCCTTATGAGTCAGATAGCTGATTGTATTTCATGTTATTGCAAACTCTCTCACAGATGTCACAATGCACATGTAAACTGTACTTACTTAGGTTATTGAATTTTTAGGACATGTATACGCTGTACATGTATATCATGAACATAACATTCAAATAATGTATTTAACTCCCATATAATATATGGGAGTTAAATACATTATTTGAATTATTTGAATTATAGACATATTCACTTTGGATCCTTTATTATCTACATGTGAACTATATTCCCATCAGGTGTTTGAGGAGGTGAAGCCATTGATCACTTCTTGCATGGACGGGTTCAACGTTTGTATTTTTGCCTATGGACAAACTGGCTCAGGAAAAACATTCACAATGGAGGTAAGTGGTATCCTTCAAATTCCTTGATTGAGTACTTGTACGTACATCCTAGATCTAACAGCCACAACTAGTATTTTGTTACAACTACATGTGTAGTGCATTATGACTATATAAACATACCTTTGGGAGCTATTGTTCTTAGATTCGGTTCGTAAATCCCTGACAACTGGTCATTAGCTATATTATACTGATCATGGAGTACTCCATGTGTAGGGATGGCTCCGAAAACAAGTCTGACATTTCATGTCTAAAAAACCAGCCGGACGCCGTTCCCGTACAATACACACAACTCAGCTTAGGCCAAGCTACTAAACTACAGCTGTAGAGCCAGAGATACTATATTCCTAGAGCGGTACAGCGAAAGTGCTGACTCAGCAGTTTCGTCATGCGCCTCCAGTTAGTAGCTATATGCCAAGAAACCAAGATCTTCACGGCTACCTACCACGTTTTCGCCATCTAGGCAACACAAAACTACCTTCATTTGCTGTAGCTTGGCCTGCAAACCTCCAAACGCTGCTGTACACTGCAGTTGCATAGTAACGTATGACGTAATATATTGCGCACGTGATAAGTGCAGACGCACAAACAGACAAACAAACAGACGCGGAAAACGTAAAGCAATCTTAGTACCAGCCGTCCCCGCGCTCCGGCTGGTAAAAATGGTGTCTCCATTAACTGCGTATTAAATAACATGTTCAGATGTTCAGACCTCGGTTGTAGCTGTAGTCTAGGGCTAATACATGTATGAGCCCTACCTGTTATTCTCAAGTGTTTTCATCACTAACCAAACTGATTGCACTGCCAAAGAACATCTCTGAAGTACCAAAATGGCAAGTGGCTAAAATGGGGAGATGGTCTATCTTTCAGCCAGGCTAGCGCAATAATGGGCTAAAGCAATTAGAAAGATTTCAACATAAACGAGCATGATTGACCCTTGGGTAGTGCCTTTTTTAGGACATACCGTATAGCGGGAAATTTTCGCCAGGGGAAAATTTCGCCAAACCCAGATGTGTAGTATTGCGGGAAAATTTCGCCAGATTTATTTTCGCGCACATGCGATTGGGCGAAATTAAATTCCACGGCATTATTAATAATTATTCTTTCAACACGGCAGTTTAGCAGTCTCGAGCAGCTTGGAGAAGTGTCTTGCTGCCGCAGAATCTCCGTTCTCACTAGCGATTTGGACTTCAGTTCATTACTTAGCTTCATATAAGGCCCTCTCTTCGCCTTTGTAGCCTTTTCTTGGTGCCGAGCATTGGTATAATTTACGGCTGCGTTCGCTTCCGCAATCGCCGACGATGGCAACGAAAATGATAGCGCCCCCATTGGATCAGGGAGCTGTCTACGTGGCAGAACCTGCAAATAATGCAGCAGAGCCATACCGGTAGTCGATAGTGAGCTTAACTTTCGCAACTGCATGCTACCATTGACAATGTGTAAATATTTCACCAGTCAAAATTTTTACCTGACAAAATTTTCACCGGTTAAATTTTCGCCACTTGAACTGACTGGCGAAATTGGCGAAAATTTACCCCTGGCGAAAATTTCCCGCTATACGGTAGCAGTTTTCAAAAACTTGAATTAGTTCAACAGTGATACCGAGCACTCATGAATGGGCGCTTGCCATTCACACGCCAATGTTGGTAGGATACGCATGCACAGTTTTTTTACTTGTTCCTATTTAGTGTATTGTTTTGTTGGACTCTATTTGGCCTTTTTTCATTTCTTTTCTGGAGAAATGTTGTCTTGTCTGTTGTATTGCCTACATATGCGTTCCTTATTGATACAAATTTTTAAAAAGATATATTCCATAAAAAAATGAAAACACTTACATGTACTCACATGGCTGATTATTTGGTGGGCACAAAGTCTGAACAGCTTCTGGCCAGAGGTGCTGTTGAATATTATATTTGAATAACCGAGTCCTTGTAGCCAGACTCTACTGTCATGCCCCCTCCCCCTAAAAGACACCCTAAACAAGTTACAGAAAAAGCACTTTACCAAAAAGTGGATGCACTTCCACAAAAACAAAGGGAACAAGCTATAACCTACACCGCAATGGGTTCACCGACTACCAATGCATTGCCGAGTAGCTACGAATCACAACGCAGTGCTGTTACGGAGCCCATCTTCCCTACATCTCCTTACTCAAGATGGTCTCCGTAAATGCACTGTGCTGTGATTTTTAGATACTCTGTAATGCATTGGGCGTTGTTGTGTAGGCCGGTAGTCTGTGAACCCATTGCGGTTTGAGTTATAGTTTGTTTCCTTTGTTTTTGCGGAAGTGCATCCCTACGTGAATGGTTTTTGCACTGTTTTGGTAAAGTGCTTTGTAATACATGTCAATTTTGCTGTCCACCTCCTGTCATTCATCACACCACTGCTATGATGAGCAATTCATAATACTCTAACTTAGGCATGTTGTACTCCCACCTTTGTATTGAATACATACGTAGTCCTGTATTTGATACCTGCAATAGTTGTTGTAATAGTATACGTACTTCAGCAACATTATATTTAGCTCTGTCAGTGTGTGCTCAGTGCACTAGCTTTCCTTGCCTATATTCAGGGCCCTTCACACAATCCTGGGGTTAACCAAAGAGCCCTCTCCGAGCTCTTCAAAATGGTGGAACAACGACAAGAAGACTGGGATTACGGCATTGTGGTATCGATGTTGGAAATATACAATGAAAGTGTACGTGATTTACTTTCTGAAAACAATGCTGAAAAGCTGGAGATCAAACAGGGGCCTGATGGAAATTTCGTTCCTGGACTCATACAAGTCCAGGTCTCGGGACTGCATGATGTGAATGAGGTAAGCATGGTTAATTACCATATTTGTATAACCATTTTGTCAACTGAGTCTTCATGTGGTTTAAAAGGGAAGGTTGGTGTCGGTGTGATTTGAAGTACTGGTGGGCAGACTAAATGTTCTTCTGCCTTTTGCTACAGTGTATTCAAAAAAGCCTTACCTACCTCCTAACCACATATACATGCTATTGTCCACACTTCTGTCAGTTCATAGATGGCATCCAGTAGCCTCGTACCCAGTTACTGGAAAATATATTGGACTACCTTAGGATCAAGCCTTTCAAGTCTTCATAAATTGGCTATAAAATATCGTAAGAACGTGGTCTCCGGGAGGTCACTAAGGCACATTGTGTGATTCCAAAGTTACTATAGTGTGTGGTTCTAGTGTAGTACCGGTATGTGAAGAGTGCCAGTGCATGCATACGTATGTACAAAAAACGAGATGTTAATATGTATATATAATTTATCTATCTTAATTACTTTGTTAGGTATTTGCACTAGGACACCAGAATAGAGCGACAGGAGCTACCAGGATGAACATCCACAGCAGCCGCAGCCATGCCCTGCTGTGTATTACTGCTATGGGAATCAATAAAACAACAGGCCTGAAAACAATAGGTATCTAATTTTTACACGTACCTCAGATAATGTTGTTTGTGCAAAAATTTAAAGGCTAGAATCTATGATGGATCGCCTATGGCTATGTATGAAGTATGGCTTGAGTGCATGTGGACAGTCTCAAAGGAAGCTGTTATAAAGGATGTTTTACATTAAACATGCAATCTCAGAGCATTAACACCACAACCTGAACATTAAACGTGAACTTACCCAATCCCAGAGCATTAACACCTGAAGAATGTAAGCCAAGTCAATTGCACCTGTCCATCTTCAACTATACATATATCTACTGGTTGTGTATAGCTATTATTTCGGATGGTCCAACGCACACTTAACAAACATGACATTGTATCAGGGTACTTCTGTATTGCCAGTTGTCGACTATGTTTGCACATGCACACAAAAGAATGTTGCCCTATTGACTACACAGGGAGGCATGTACTGGTAGGATTCAATTCATATGCATAGTACCACAATGTATCATCACTAGACGTGAGTATAAGTACATGAACAGCAGATCTTCATGTAAACACTTTTATGTGAATCATGACGTAAGAGTAATTACCAACTAGAGAACTGTTTTGTTTCTTATACAGAGTATTGTGTGTTTCAATTTACCTGGTTGTATACAAGTTGTCAGAGGAGGTCGGCCAAGGTTGACCTTTTCTAATTAAAATCACATGACATATGCAATCGAAATCCAATCAATCGATAATGAGCAGTTAATTATTGCAAACTCCATAGAGAAAAAATCTTAAGATTTAGGCATTTCGCCCCAAGCCAGCCGCTTTGAAAAATGACTCAAAAGCAAGAAAATTTACTGCTGGTGTTAATTTCTCTGACACCTTGGTTGCCTTTGGAGGCAAAATCCTGTCGCCTCTTGAGTGATGTTCCAGATTGGCTGAAAGACGCAACGAGGCTTCGTCAGGAAAGCGCTTGCGAGGTTCCCCGACAGGGAATACGCCACAGCAGGCTGCTAAACGCCCGCCACGATGAAAAGCAGATGGTATAAGTACCCCACCGCCCTCGGGGAGACAGTTGGCATTCACTAATTTGTTTGTAGCTCATTTTTTACGGCTGCCTACCAAGTTTTCACCATCTAGACAACACAAGACTACCTTCATTTGCTGTAGCTTGGCCTACAAACCTGCAAAAGCTGTTATACATAGCACGAGGCTATGCCACACCCTGCAGTTGATAGTAACGTTTTGCGTGCATTGTTTCCCCCTCCCTTTCCGGTCACGCAGAACTTCATTAATTATTGCTCGGTTACGTAGCTTGTCCGACCTCTTCTGACAAGTTGTTCTCAAAAATTACATTGCTAATATCTTTTACAGGCAAACTGAATCTGATTGATCTGGCTGGAAGTGAAAGGGTTGCAAAGTCAGGATCAGAGGGTGCTCGTCTGGTGGAAGCCAAGTATATAAACAAGTCACTGAGTGCACTTGGTGATGTAATTCATTCTCTACGAGCAAAATCCAAACATATTCCGTACAGAAATTCAAAGCTGACATACTTGCTTCAGGATGCCCTAAGTAAGTTTCTGCACTTGTTTCATACATGTAGTAGTAGTAGGGCATTTGCATGTAAGACCGGTTTTAATAGTAAGTGCTTGTGTGAAGCCGACAAAGTGCTGAGGGTGCATATAACAAGGTGCATGTATGTATGTGGTAGTCCCGGGTAGAAATGTATATCGGTATTATGCTGTCATACATTTCGATCATGTCACTGTGTTCACTGAATTATTTTCAAATTTTTTGTCCAAATGAAATAATTTCATTTTGGTTTGACGAATTCATTGGAGGTAATTAATTAAGAAACTTTCATTTTTCATGAGCGGTGGCGAGTAAATAGAAGATTAGCTTGAGATACTGACGACGTGTCAGATATTCACTCTTTACTTGCATTGTTAACAGGCCATGAGCTCTCCATGCTTTCTTCCATTTCTGCTACTTCTCAGTCTTCAGCATTCAACAATGGTAGCATATCCTCAAACGTACACACACACACATCAACCAAAGATATAGCCACAACAGGTAGTAAGCTTATGCATGCACACGCTTGTCAGGTATGACAAACTGCAACAAGTAAGTGTGCTTGCGCTTGTTACTCGCTACTTCGGGGCTGATAGTGCACGATGGCTTTCTTTATCAGCTACATGTACATGTAGTCACACTCCAGGGCATTCCTGCTAACACAATCAGAAGTAATACTAGTAGAAACTGAGCATGCAACAGCTGGCGAATATTAGAAAATTAATTTCAGAATGGGCCTACGAATTTGTTGGGGAAAATATATTATGGTTTTTTCCGGGAAAATGGGGTGTGGCAAATAATTTGAGAGGCAAATAATTACAAATTATACGGTAACATTAAAGGGGGGCTCATATGCAATGCGCAGTTGCATCTACATTACATACCGTATAGCGGGAGATTTCGCCAGGGGTAAATTTTCGCCAATTTCGCCAGTCAGTTCAAGTGGCGAAAATTTAACCGGTGAAAAAATTTTCGGGTAAAAATTTTGACTGGTGAAATATTACACATTGTCAATGGGTAGCATGCAGCTGCAAAAGTTAAGCTCACTATCGACTACCGGTATGGCTCTGCTGCGTTATTTGCAGGTTCTGCCACGTAGACAGCTCCCTGATACAATGGGGGCACTGTCATTTTCGTTGCCATTGTCGGCATTGCGGAAGCGAACGCAGCCGTAATACCAATGCTCGGCACCAAGAAATAAATCTGGCGAAATTTTCCCGCAATACTACACATCTGGGTTTGGCGAAATTTTTCCCTGGCGAAAATTTCCCGCTATACGGTATATACATGTAGCGCATTAATTACATGATCAAAATACATGGCAGAAGATATAACCATATCTATGAGGAGTATATAAACTTTGCTAGATAGTTTACCCGAAGTGAGAGCTGAGGGTAGATAGCCTATTGGAGTATACTGCGTTCATACTCCAAGTGGGTGTACATAGTATATCTGATTTATACCAATTAATCATTCACGTTATATTGCCAAGACCCCTCTCTAATTTACGTACTTTGTGACCTACACGCTGCACTGCCACACCTCCTGACACTCCTCTCTTCAATCCCAGTAGCACACAGCCTTGCTCTGTACCACAAATAGTATGGTTATAGCGGCTGCTACGATCGCTCTGAACTTCCTTCGAATCCGTGTGATTCTTCTTGTGAATAAATAATGAGATGACATCACTCACTGACTAGATTCATTGATCTATTTACATTTTGCCATGGTAACAACAGGAAGGGAGTGTCACTTTGATGTATACATTCATGTATAATATCAACACTTTGTTGTGGTTGAGCGGTACTCTGATGGTGGTTGATTTCCTCTCTGGGATTGTCACATGTATAGAATGTAGTGTACTATTTGCCAACTATATTCAAGGCAGGCTCAAGTAATCACTTGTTTCTAGTGCTCTTGCTTTTCCACATGGCTGAAGATGCTGCGAATAGTAATGACCCTGCTCATAAGATACATGTATTCTTTTCTCTCTTCCTAGGTGGTGACTCTAAAACACTAATGGTGGTTCAAGTAGCACCAGTAGAAGTTAATATTAGTGAAACCGTCTGCTCCTTGATGTTTGCACAAAGGGTACGAGCAGTGGAGTTGGGGCAGGCCTCTAAGAGAGTCCTTGATCCTACTGGAGAAAAATAAAGGTACATAATATATATGTAACTTCTATATTGCATGTACATGTAGAAGAATAATACTGAATCTAAGTAGCAATTATTATTTCCTCTAACAATGGAAGACGAGACTGGGTGTATGTCAAACTGCGGTATTCAGAGAACATATACTCAGTGCCATCTGTTTGAATACTGATTGGGACACTGGCTCACACTTTCCAGCATCTCTAGGTTTCATGAAGCATGTGGGTGTAGCACACTTTACCACATTAAAGTGATCGCAAAGTTGTGGAGTTGAATGTTACAAATAATGGCTAGAAATTTAAACCAGTAAAATCAAAGGTCATGACTACCTATTTTCACAAACTAATGACTGCTTTCTAGCTTTTAGTTCGAATCATTCTGAAATGCAGCAGGTTTCCCGATTCAAAGGACTCTGTAATCATCAGCAGACAGCTGTTTTGCCACTGTTGTTGTTTATGTAAATCGATCTAGATATGTCAATTGGGCACAGACGAACAGAAAGAACCAATTGCTTTTTATAGGTTGCCAACTCTAGTTAGAATGACTGTAAGTGTGGTATAATATAGCTACTACCAGAGCGATGTGGCCCGCAGGCAGTCTGATTAATATAGCTTAGTTTGAGTATAGATGATAAATAGCCGAAAACAGGATTGAAAACAGTGTCTATCCAAGTTACATTTGTGTGCTTCTTTTGTGTACTTACCTTTGCTGCCTGCCATGCCAAGTATAAACTCTGCACTTTATAGCCCAACTGTCCAAGTCATTTGTAACCCGCTGTCATGAGAGCTGTATTGTTTATGTTCTAAATCTGCTTGAGTATTTATTATACATGTGGTCTAAAAGTTTAGAATTTAGCCTGTAATAGCGTTTGTGTACCTCTAGCACAACTTGTCGGTCATTTTTTTGTAATTTATGCATGGCTCAAAATGATGGTCAGGGTCTCATACTTTGTATTGTGACCAAGAAAACTGATAACCTTTGCAGTATCAGATTGTGTGTTAGTTGTGAGCACAGTGATTGTACAGCAGTGTGTCATAACAATTAAGGAAAGACAGGTTAAGTTGTGATGTCACTATGAACAGACATTAGCATCACATGATGTGTTTCCAACCTCATTTTGTTGTTGTTGTATCTATGTGTTGTTTGAGAGTGAGCATAGAATTGAGATAGTTTTAGAGTGTTATAGGCTCCAGGAAATGTCACTGCGACTGATATTTGATTGGATTTTGTTTTAAAACATTTCTTCTTTCTCTAGGGTTTACCAAGCTTCCTTGCTGCACTTCTAACTTCTACTGCACCTCACTATATACAGTGAGCTAGTTATATGCTATTGTGTACTAGATACTCCGCCATATATGTATATAGAGAGCCACTATTTCATTTTTGTAAAACACACATTAATGTATAGACAAATGATGATATTACAGCGCCTTTCTCTCTAACTCTTTCATTAAACAAATGCACGTCAAATGCACGTCAAATGCACGTCAGTGAAGTAGTAACTCGCACATGTGTGCACATGTGTGTATGCATGGAGCGTATTCTGGCCTTGTAGTTTCATATCCAGACCTTGGCTCCTCCCCCTGGCTGAAGTGTGGGACAAAACTACTGGCTGGGTGTCTTGTGAAAAAATCTGGAACTGATAATCATTCGTCCTCCCCCTCCTGAGCAGCTGCAGCACATTCAGATTACCATTCCAGCCAAGTCTTTTATTGTTTCTGAACAGCAATAAGCCATTTTCAGATCAGCCAATGATCTAGGAGTGGTGCTAAGTGGTTTGTACACCATGACAATAAAGCTACTTCTGGAGGACTAGCAATATGTGGAGACCTAACATTTACCTGCACATGTCACTTTCCTGCGCTTGAAAGCAACTACGCCGTGGTTTTGTGTTACCTTTGTATTAAACTACCTAATGGTTAAACTAAAGGTTGATATTAACTATGCCATACATACAATGTCATGTATAAGCAAATTTTCAAGGTAAGACCAACTCTGCTAGAACTTGATGGGCGGACCAAAATTTTCAGGGTAGGACCAATTTTGCCGGAAAAAAATGGTCCGGGGGGGGATCAATTTTTCCAGCGGAAATTTTGGTCCTAGGACCATTTTTTCCAGGACCAAAATTCCAGTGACAGGCCAAACGATTGCCAGGTCAGCCAACGACTCAAGAGTATACCTAGTTAATGAGAAAATGTAATACAACTATTTTGGCGGGATAGTAATAGGTTGGGACAAAACATATGCTGTGCACAGAGTGCTTTTCAGAGTGAAAACAAATTCGCTAAGGTTTTTTTTATTTCTGAATAGCAACAAACATTTTCAGATCGGCCAAAGTTGTAAGGGAGTAGTCTCGTGCCCAGACCGCACCCCCCGCCCCCCGAAATTCCCGGCGGGAGGGGTGTGGTCTGGGCACGAGACTAGTAAGGGAGCTGCTAGCAAGTTAGCACGTCATAAATATACTTCTGGAGGACTAGCAATAACCCAAAATTTCCAGATCAGCCAATGATGTAAAAGAGTTACAACAGGTTAGTATGTTATAAAGCAACTTTTGGAGGACAAGCAATCGTTGGAGATAGAACATTCCCTGCACATAGCACTTTCCTGCGTGAGAAAGCAAATATGGCAAAAATTTCTTGTTTTCTGAACCGCCAACAAACGATTGCCAAATCAGCCCACCACTTTAGAGTGTAGTTAGTAAGTTATATGTAATACAACAATTTTTGGTAGACCAGCAACAGAAGGTGAACCATATAAATATATCGTGCACACAGCGCTTGTTAACTACTAAAACTCCAGACTCACAAATAGAGACTAATATAGTCCAGAAGCACGAACTAAAACTTCAGACTAACTAACAGACAGACACTAATGGAACTGATGTTATGAAAACACTAGTAAAAGTACATGAAGTCTTCATGTCATATTCCCTTGCTATTGCCTACCAGTTCAGTCAGTCTCTCACATACCAGCAATGAGTATACTCTTTCAGAAGATTAATTTGCGGCTAGAAACCAAGAACAACAATTTTCCAGTCGCTTGAAGAATTCTTGATGGGGGTCCATTCCTCCAGGGGGGAGTCCATTCAGCCAAGAATAGCTAGATGCAGTGTCCTTTGGTCAATTTATATTTACCTAGAATAATTGCACAGGGAGTCCAACTGTACTTGGACAAATCTATGGACAAATGGATACATAATCCATTTCTGGTGGGGTCCAACCATCCTGCAACACCAGCCTTCTCTATAAACCAGATGCCTACTAGATGAGGCTATATTTTCCGCATGCGCATAGTGTTTTCCAGCGGGAGAAGAAAATCCACTTGGTTCTGAACAGCGAAAAGTGATTGCCAGGTCAACCAACGACCCAATGTGTTGCTAGTAGATTTGTTGTACCAACTACTGTTTGTGGACTAGCTATAAGTGGAGATATGCAGAACATTCCCATTATTTCCTGCACATAGCTCTTTCCAGCACAAGAAAGCGAATTTGCCAATTTTTTTACGCACAGGAATAAACGATGCCAGCGACCTAGAGTGCTAATAGTAGGTTAGTAGTAGTTTTGGTGGACTAGCAGTAGATGATGGAAGATTAACATTATATCTTGCACACCTTTCCGGTGTGTGGAAGCAAATTGGCTGAGGTTTTGATTAGCAAGAATTGCCAAATACACTAGATCAGCTGCTTTCTTTTCACTCAATTCTTCCCATGTCTATAGGATGCATACCCTTTCAATTTGTTTCATGTCAACTATTTTACAGCTCTCTAGCTACTGTATTTTAAGGCAAAAAATGAAGGCTTGCTAACAGTTAGCTAGCTCTACTGCCATTCAACCAGTGTGGATAGTGAAGGGGACCATTTTGGGGTGTTTGTATGAGTACTGGCCTTTGAGAAGCTGACGTGTTTCTGCAAGAATGGCTTTTGGCCTGTCGTGTAGACTTCAGTAATGGGGACAGACTAAATAATGCCATGATTTTGGCATTCTACAGACAAAATATACAGTATACATTATATTCCTGACCACCATGCACGAAATACATAATGGCTACAATATTAAGTTATTGTAATAAGTATTCTGTCTCCACTTATGTTAGTCCACCAAAAGAAATTGTTACAACTCATGTGAGACTACTGGGCTCTTGCGGTATATTTCCACTCGTGCACTACACCTATCATGGGTGGGATGGAGCACTGGCAGACAGTGATGCTGAAATTGAAACAAGTCCAGACAAAGATTAGTGCCCAAGTATTTTCCAACTACTACTAAATGCGTGTTGTTTGTGTGGTTACTGCATGCTTGGCTTGAAAATTCATTACAATTTAACCACTTACCACGCGTTTTTTTGCCACATGTGGGTATGTAGCCCACTCTGGTTCCTCAGCCCTTCAAATATGGGAGATTACCACTCTTGTACATACTGAGCTCATTGAGCCTGTAAAGTGAGTTTGACAAAAGTGCATCTGCGAGGTCAACTTCACCTACTTTGAAAACTAGTTATAAAACATCAAGAAGCAAGCTATAAGTACAAATGTACTACTGTGGAGACTGCACTAAAATCAGTGGTGGTGATCCAAGTTTCCAAACGGAATATGGAAATCCAGAATGCTTCTTTTGATCTCTGAAATCAGTCCACTCTTTCACTGTAGTTGCAGCTCCAGCATTTCCCTAGCAATGAAGCGACACATAGCTAATACTAAAAACTTCACTGGCTTAAACAAAGGATACAGTTAATCAATTGCAGATTCTAATTTGCATGGCTCAACAGTGGCTGACCCAGGACTGCTTCAATGGGGGGGGGGGGGGGGGGGGGCTACTGTTGTGGGAGTCGGGTTTAGGAATTTTGGGGGGAATTTATATTGAATATTGAAACATCACAACCCAAACAGTAGTCAGCTATCAAACTAGTATCTAAGCACTTGCATAACTTTTGCCACTGAATTTCTCACTTCAAAGTTCAAAGTTTAATACTATTATGATTAGTGATTTGACTATACCTCCTTACAATGTCATGGTAATTTCCACTAATGTAAAAGGACTGTAATTAGGTGGAGGCAATCTACAAGTGTGACAATAATTACACATGTACACCAATAACAAAAATACTTCAGGAAGGGGGGGGGGGGGGTGGCTAGCCAGGTATATGAAGGAGGTATCATCTGCAAAGCTAGACAGACAAAAACAAGATCATTTTGGTGATAAATTCGTGAGGAAACATTATAAGAGTATTTTCTTACTGGCAAAAATAACTTGGACGGGTAATCAAAACTCCTGTGTTCTATAATACTTGTACTTTTCTAGCTATTTTGCATATCAGCTCCGTTCCCTCTTACTAATATACTCATGCTGCTGCCTAACTGTGTTCCAGTTATTTTTTTTGTAACACTAAAACTCCAGACTAACTAACAGACAGAGACTAATGCAGTCCAAAAAGACGGCTTAAATACTCCAGATTGCCTAACTGTGTTCCTGTTATTTTTTTCCTGTTATTATTATTTTTTTTGGGGGAGGGGGGGTGGGGGGGGGGGGGGGGGGGGGGGAAGAAACAATACGTACATTAGTGTGGTTGTGTGGGGTACATGAGTAATATGCATGTGTGGTAATGATCAAGTCATTTTTTACACGTTATATGTGGTGGCCATCTTCCCCCCGTGCCATCCCTAATATGGATTTCATACTCTATGCATATGCATGCATGCTTGAAACACACCTAATGAAGGCCCAGCTTGAGCAACAGAAGCTTTAAAAAGGAAGCAGTAGGATCTTGGGTGCGGTACTCACAAACTTAACCACTATACCAATTTGTTTGCTTTCTCAGCGTTGTTCGGGATGTATAGCTGGCTAAAGCTTTGCAGTTTTAACCACTTCATTACAGGAGTGGCTGTTTTGTCTATAGGATTTTGTCTACTTATAATATTAAACAGTCACTGACCACAGAGCCATTTTTTTTCGAGTTACCACTACTGTACGCACAATTAATGTACGTAGCTACTATTGTTGCCATGTTAATGTTACTAAGGCTAGGGAGTAGACAACAAACAGCTCAGGCTGAAGCCATTAATGTACCATAATCCCTGACCCACAAAAGTGCATGTTTCAAATCAAAAATGTCATGTTTTCCAACAGATTTCTAAACTGTGGCCTGCTCACAAATAGTGTGATAAAAGTATAATGCTTGATATCCAAACATTCGACATGAATGTAGAGGAATAATAGCAAGTGTACTTGATACTTCTGCTGTAGTATCACTTGGCATTGTAATAAGATTCATTTACATAACTGCATACATTCTTACAGGCAATAGCAATCATTTACCTTGATATCCAAAGCAATCACTGCAACTTCAAACCAACACTCATGACGTTCTTTCATTTCTGTAATGACAGCCTCACAGGCTTCTTGCGGAGATCTGCCATCTTTCATCAGCTGCACAATCTTGAAGCTCGGACAGAACTTCATTATTTTTTCCCCATCTCCTGTTGCTAATGAAGTAGAATATAAATTTAGAATTAAAAACTCTAATTATTCCTTGCCAAGTCCTTGACTCAAAGGTGAGTGGAATTTTAGTCTTATTAATACAGTAAAAGTCTGAGAAGGATATTACAACCTGCATTCATTATACAAACTGTGATTCCACTTTTTGGCTTACATTCATCGTTAAAATCTTGGCCTAACAGGCTAAGATGATGTTTCAAAATATTTTATTAGCTTCTCATAATTATATGATTAGAAAACTCACCAACAACAATGAACCTTATTTCAGAATTGTGAAAATAGTCATAAAAAGTGGGAGGCAAAATATCATACATACCTGCTGCAGCTCCGGTCTATTCGATGCAAGACACACGTACATGTATTGTGGGAAGAATAAAATATGAATAAAGCACAGTAGAACCTCTATTATGTATATGGGCATTCTATGTACAAGGACAGCTATCTCCCCAAAGCTGGTCGCCTTTGTTACCTTTGAATTCGTGAGATACATGACACTACAGGAGTCTATTAAGTGAAAAGTCTGTTTCCACTTACAGTATAGCAATTCCATTTCTGTCAAAAGAATCATGACTTTACCAAGATACGTGTAAGTTTTGCCGCATCGCAGTGAACGTACTGATGTTGCAAGGTGTACTCTCATGGGGCCAGATCATTCGCAATGGCCCACAAGGCTATGCATAACAAGTCTCACCGGCCTGTGAGACTAATGCAGGGTCACTGACTTTGTATCATGCAAGTAACCTTGCTACTGGTGTTCGACAAAGGCGAAACAGGAAGCAATCTCGGATGATCTTCATTCTCTATGAACCAAGCAGGTTTCTCCAGTGACTCGGGTTTTAATGCATAAAGCTTGGGGTCAAGGATGCAAAAAGGCAATGGAGCTGCTACTTGAATATGGAATGAGCTAGCTGGCACATGCGTACATGCCTGCAGTTAGGGAGTGATGCATCTTGAGCAACTTCTGCTAAGTCAATTTTACTACTGTAACATGTATGCATTGTTTTATGCTGAGTCTTGCTTCCTTGCGTTAGTCTGGTGAGTCACTTATTCTGCTGTGGTGTGCTTCTGACTGTGTAATCTGTGCATCAAGTCAGTATCAGGATCAGATAATATGTTGGTACTGCTGGGCTGGCTGTTTTCTCCTCTCCAGTTCTCCTCTATTTGTAGAGGGTTCTTCCCATAGACATGTTGGTCATGTGTCCTATAATAAATCTACTTTTAGTTGGTTTATATAAATACTATATTTCAAGTACACATTATGGTCATATTCCAACAAAAGGGAGGTTTGAGGTGGTCACAAATTCAGAAGAAACAAAAATCTTCCAAACTTGGAAAATTTGGCTTATTTTAGCTATAACAAACAAATGCAAATCAGAAATGCAAGGATTTTGTCTTCCATTTCTGGAAGCAATTGACGTTATTGGTCATCCAATTTTTGAACATATTAAACTGATGCAGTCTTGCAATATTGTAAGATTACAGTCATCCAGTTTTGGAAAATTGTTTAAACTGATACTGCCTTCGGGAAGAATTAAGTAATCCAGTTTTGGAAGATTGTATAAATTAAAACTGATATATGGTCTTTCATTATGGTCTTCCAAAGCAACACTCATAGCTCTTTCAAAGTGGTGGACCTTGCAAAGGTCTTCCAATAACAGACGGCTGTATCTGTTTATTTAGTTTAGTGTCTTACACATGAACTATTCTGCTTCCATTGTCACTATACCTTTCCATCAGCATACAAACCACACCCTGGTAAAGGAGAGTCTCCTACTCGGCCAGGAAGCTTGAACGGTGGACCAGAGGTAGATACTCCAGCAGCAATGTCACCTTGTTTGTCCACACAAAGCATTGCTGCAAACAAGCACCATACATAGTACATTAAGATAGGAGTATATACCTTCAGGGCAATAGCTATACAATACCTCTAGCTATAACATCGAGTTTGTTCTCTGTTGCTTTGATATGAGGGAGAGTTACACGCTTTTCTGCTATGTATGTGGCCAGCAAGAAGTTACGCAGTGCATACTCAAATTGCACCTGACTCCATTCGATTTCCTGCGCATGGGCAAGATGGAGAGCTCATGGGTATGAGAAATGTGATATGGCTGAGGAGAGGGTCAGAGGGATCAAAACGTAATATTATTACGATTCTTGGGTTTCTTCACTTTCAGTTTATGTGAGGAGTATGATATGGCCAAAAGATTTTCATGTCCCATCCTGCACCTTCTAGCTGCATCCCTGCTGTGCGTACATCCATTTTGAGCAAACAGTGTTTATCACATGTACAGTTCACAATCTTTTGATACTATACTGCACTGATGAGGCCGAAATAACCATTTGCAGTTTGCATCAGTAGTACATCTTTCCACTTTTCATGAAAACCAGGTTTCCCAGTCAATAAATCAACTGAGCAGCAGAGTACATGTATGTGCACAGACTGAACATATTAGGAGTCAAAGTGAGTTAAAATAATCGTTTGGAGAGTAGTTTCCATTCACCATAGCATTACCCTATTCATGAAAATTAATGCTAACTTTGTTCTTTATGTTGTTTAATCAGACATCCTTACATCTACACAATTGCTCTTATCTCTAAAGTCTTCTCAATTATGACATTCTGCTAAGATTCGGAGCAGTCAGATTGTACAACACACAAGACGGCAAGTTTGCAGCCAACCAGTTACCTTAAGGTCACTATTACTTGAGGTGATAAAATTTAGCGGATTGGTCATAAATAGTGAACTTAAAGGGTATTAATTTTAGCGCCATGTCATGCTACTATGCGTAAATACAACTACGCAGTTGGTACAAGTGCACACTGTATTGCATAGATGTGCATAAATAAGTTAGCACTGTATACATGTCGAGCGTATACGCGCGTAAATAAGTGCGTATATGAAAAAAGTATGCGCAGACGTTAACTGAGGTGTGCATAGCTAGCTCACGCACGAGTAATAATTTTTGCGGATACAAAGTTTAGCGAATTTTTCAAAACCGCTAATTTGTGCTAAAATTAGTACCCAGCCACCTTAAGGTATACGGTCCCAATTATAGCCACAGACTATTTGTCACTACTGCAGCCTGAAACTTACATAGAGTATCATGGCCTGTAGGTTGAGGGTGCACATTGCTCGATTTATATTCCTGTAATAGAAAACAGAAAAAGATTTATCAAAATGTTTTGTCAATGCCAAAAATAAAATTAACCTGAAAAGCTCTTTTGGTTCCTTCAGAAAGAAGGGCTGCATTATCTTCCAAATGGAAGCCTTGCTGCTGTGCAAATTCTGTTGCTCCAGTTCCAACAACCATTGTAAGTGAAGGATGCTCCATGACTCTTCTTGCTACTGAAATTGGCTTGGGGTACCTATCAGTGAATCAGTCACAAAGGAATAATATTATGATATCAACAAACACCATTACATAACAGTGTGAATATAATCGTGTATGCAATTCCTAAAGTCCTCAAACGAGGTTGGGGATACAATATGACAGCGCACTACTATTAGGGATTCCTACAACAGTTTATTTGTGCTACATGTAGTTGCCTCTTTATATATGCACTTGTGTTATATGATACAGTTTACATTTTGTTACGGATGAGAGGGTACGCTTTTAGGAAGTGCAATCTCTAAAACTGTTCTATAGCCATTTGTGCTCGTTAAGCTTTGTAGCATATGGGTCTGTAACAGTTTACATGTATACTAATAATATTTACGTACACGTATATTGAGTGTATGTTGTCCTTTCATAACTAGAAAAGACAAGGGTGGTAATAATGCACTGCTGCAATAGATTTATTGCTATTTGCTTCAAAAATGGTATTGTGGAGGTGAACACATGTATTTCAATATACGTACTACTGCATGGCAACATAATAGTGTAGTGATAGGGAAACAGATCTGTGGGAGAAATTTTTGAATAGAGATGGCAATCCATAACAATAATACACTCATGTTATTGCTGTAGTGCTTATGCCGTTGACTGTGCACCCACATACGCAGTTGTAAGATCTCCAGTCAGAGGACAAGAGCAGATGTTTTCACCATTTAAGTATGCACCTATCCCTCCTGCTGTTAAAGATTCTAAACCCCATATCCCGCTTTACTGCTTTGTTGCACATTGTAGAAGAGCAGCACATTATAGTATGTTTAGCTGCCCCTAGCTGAATAGATTCCAAGGAAGCTGTCTGCCATTTATTACAAGCCCACACTTCCCTACCATATTCTAAAGTAGGGTGAAGTACCAAAACTAACAACAACTCGCAACTGTACTGCTATTCCTATTACTAAAAAACCTATGTAATTGATTTAGTTTATTATCTTCTGTACATGACTATCTCATGAACCATTATTAGCAAATTCAATGCTCATGCAAGCAACAGTAACTTGCAACCCTTGGAATGCTTTTATCTCCCCACTTCCATGTACATGTATCTGTATCAACTATCAACCTTTTTAGAAAATACCATAACAGCACTCTTTTTGATGTTAGATTTCAACCTCCATATTAATATAAAACTCCTGTACTACGTACATTAATCAACGTTTGTATGTCCTCAGCATTTGTAGTTAAAGTTTACATAATCACCACCAAACATTAGACCCCCAGCCTTAAATTAACAGTAATGCCAATCCCAGCCTTCTCAACCTCATCTAACAACTGATTGATAAAAATGATAGGCGACATACTACAACCCTGTGCCAGCCCCTGACCTATATTGAATGGCTTGGTTCCTCCAGTATAACAGCGCTCCATGTAATGTCATACATCACCACCAAACATTAGACCCCCAGCCTTAAATTAACAGTAATGCCAATCCCAGCCTTCTCAACCTCATCTAACAACTGATTGATAAAAATGATAGGCGACATACTACAACCCTGTGCCAGCCCCTGACCTATATTGAATGGCTTGGTTCCTCCAGTATAACAGCGCTCCATGTAATGTCATACATATTCTTAATAATTATCTCTCCACATCCTACCCCTAACCCCAAGTCTCCATAGCTTAAACCATAAGCCATGCCAAACTGTATCAAATGCTTTCTGAACCATCTGAGAAGAAAGCATAAGTGTGTTTTCTTCCCTCGTTCTACCTCATATAATTTCATTTAGAGTAAAGACGTCATCAACACAACTCTTTTTCTCTGTAAATCCTGCCTGACCCTCATGACGAGCCCTTGCTGATGCTAATCTGATTACTAAGCAATTATTAAGAATTTTACAAAACAGCTTCTCTATCACATTAAAGCCTCTGCAATTACCTGGGTCCTCAGTATCACCTTTCTTTTAGCTAAGAAATAATTTCCTCTAGCTGTCCAAATTATTTCATATATAAGATTTTCAAAAGATTAGCCATTCCTTCGCCACCGTACTTAAGAAGTTCCATCATTACCTCCTGTTTCAGATTTTTAGAACACTCAGCAAAACTAATTAGTCCCCTATCCAAAGCCTTATCCTGTAAACTAGCCATTCCACTACACTCTGTCACTTTCTTCTCTGTATGCTCTTTCCAGCTACTATCAAACTGATGCTGTATACCCAACCTTTCCCAATGCTCACATAATTATTACTTCCAACTTTCCCTTAGTACTGGCTACGCATGAACCTGAAGTACTCCTCACAGATATGATACCTTTAGACTACCCTTCGCAGTCTTGCCAACAAGTGCCCAAAACTCTTTCCTAACACTTTAATGCTGTCATCCCAAACTGCGGACTTGCATTCCTACCTACATAAAAAGATTTCCTGGCCAAAATTCACAATGCTAAGTACGGCTGAGATGATCACTTTCCAAGAGTCAATGCACTGTGTATATAGGAGATCATGCTGTGCATAGATATTTAGCAAAGAGTACTCTAATACCCTTCAACTATTACAGTTCTCTTACATTAGGCTTCCATGTAGGTTCTGCCAATGCTGACTTGACTATACTTCCCTGCTCCTTGCAGTGAAAAAAAAACGCTTCCGACTTCTCCTCGATTCAAAGATGAACAACAAAGAACACAATACTCTCGTGTGCAAGGTCTCAAATGGAAAACGTGCTCTACTGATCAAAGAGCATGCACGTGCAAAGAACTACATTATCTTATGAATGTCATGTGCTCAACTTAAGAGTTCTAGTGAATCACTGCCACACTCCAATTTCGTTTGAAAACACTGTAGTACGTATGAGCACAATACCAAACAGAAAATGCAGCCATTTCTTCAATGCCACCCCTACATATGGAGTACTATCACTATATTCAATGACAGTCCTTACCCTTCCAATGCAGCAATGCTGCCAAAGGCACGGTCACTTCCACGCATGAGGGCAGCATCAAGTTGCACTATTCCATTGCTGTTAGGATAGCACCCTCTGCCAACATAATATGGTCCTGTGCTAGGATCATCCTCTACTTCTGTGTGTAAAGGATATATGTACATTATCATACACGTGTTGTTATATACCAAATATATAGGCAGCCAAATGCCAAAAAAGCATTGGTGCTGCCAAGGGCATAGCAACTACATCAGATGGATTAAGTTTCACATCTCAGTTTCACATTACTACTGCCAAGTGCATGCAGTGAGGCCAATGAAAGCAGTGTTTGTGTGTTGTGCATGTTTCATGCTCAGGACTGGAATTACAGTATGTGGTGTGTGTAATATGGCTATATTACTACATCATTATTGAGCAAGTGAAACCGGCTGCTTCTGGATAAGTAGGATAGGTTGCTTGAGCTAATGAATGGAAACTGCACAAGACAAACATAACACTCTGCTGGTTGGATACTGCAATGCTGCTGTGTAACATAAGCAACTGTTTACAGAAGCTTTTGTTTGTTTGCAACCATTCTAAAATGCGTAGTACTGTTTTAAGCATCTTTTTCACTGTTGTCAAAAAGTTCACTTGAAAACATTAGCATAGATTGCCAAACTGAACCATGCAGATTTTTTAACATATGGTCATATGTACTTGGGCATTCAAAATTAAAATTAATAAGAGCAGACAAGTATCTTTTATATTCTAAGGAAGCTGTCTGTTTTTCATTACTAGCCAATACTTCACTACTATAATATATAACATCCTGAAGCTGTAGTGAAACTAACAATAACCTCCAAGCAACTGTACTTACTGGTTCATTTTAAAATCTGTACAAGCCATTTTTATTTTTAATTGAAAGGCAGGAGGACTATATACGTAGGTGCAAACTTAAGTGGTGGTATGAAGTCAATAAATTTGGATGACTAGACAGTGAATGGGAAGTGAAACTGTGGAGAGGTAGGCAGAGGAAGACCTGGTCTAATGTTGTGCTGCTACTAATGCTGAGTACCGCTAACTTGAAAGGTAATGTATAGAAGGTAAGACTCTAACCCCATATCCCCCCTTACTGCTTCCTTACTCGTTTTAGAAGAGCAGCCAAGTATCTTTCTAGCTGCTGAATAGATTCCAAGGAAGCTGTCTGCCATTTATTACAAGCCCACACTTCCCTACCGTGTATTCTATAGTAGGGCGAAGTACCGAAACTAATAACCTTCTTGTAACTGTACTTCTATTCCTATTACTTAAAAACTTATGTAATTGATTAATTGTTTCTTTCCACTATTCATTACCTTTGTACATGACTATCCCATGAACCATTCTTAGCAAATTCAAAGACCACGTAACTTGCAACCCTTGGAATGTCTTTATACATGTATATGTACCTTTATTAACCTCTTTAGAAAATACAATAACAGCATTTTAATGTAATACATCAATCAATTATATGCATGCCATTACAGTGCTGTTTTACTTAATGAAGGGAGAACTATCCAACCCATTCATTATAGGTTGGGGGTGGCAGGTGGCACAGGGTTGTAGTATGTCGCCTATCCTTTTTCCCATGTTTAATAATCAGTTGTTAGATGAGGTTGAGAAAGCTGGGATTAGCAGTACTGTTAATTAAGCATGATGTTAAGGTTGGGGGGAGGAAAGTAGTTAGTGAATTGTTGCTACTAGACAGTCAGTAAATATTAGCTAACAATTACAATGTAAATTTGTTCTTAGAGAGAGTAGATGAAGCGTTTGAAATATAAAAGAATATAAAGACTTTAATGATGACTTAAATAGTAAACTTAAACCGAAGTATTTTTGTGAGGGAATAGATTACTTGCAGGGGGTTGGGGATACAGGAACACAATTGATGTTTTAAGTTTAGGTCGGGCACTAATGGTCTGAATGAAGACAGCGACATGAGTATATTATTATTATTATTATCAAGTTAAAAGTATATATCCTACATGATACACAAAGAAAACATTGATGATAGCACCTCTTACACATGCACGAAGGGGCACATAACCCTAGCACTAGCCTTGAGTATACCTAGGGATATAAGCGTGGGGATACGAGCTCATAAAGGGAGGAGGGATAGGAGCAAACAATAATTTGGATGATGAGACATAGTGACTTGAAAGAAAGTACGTTCATGTACTTAATGACTTAATTGTGCTGCCTTAAAATATAGAGAGGCAAGAGTGAAGGTTACAATATGAATTCGTTCATAGATATACGTAGTGCATTGAGGAATACAAAACCTTTCACGATGGCTCAAATATAGTTCAGTTCAAATAAGGCTGTACAAATCATTTTGAAAGGAAATAGAATTTAAGAATAATTGCAGGGGGTAGGGTATAAGGATACATAATTGGTGTTTGAATTTATGTTAGGTACTATTGAAGCGTTAGGAATAGAAAGGCAAAGAGGTAAAATGTAATGATGATAGGTATGAAGGGAAGAATGTGAAGAGTGGTACATGTCCTGTATACGATAGAATTAAAATGGGAGAATTAGATAACCTGCCGGGGGGTAGTTTAGTATCAAAGCTCTATAGGAAGCCTCTTTTAAGGGTATCTTTGAGGAAAACTTATCCCCATTGGTAAACTACGCATGTGCTGCTGTTTAGGTTCTTGTATGGTGTTCTTGGTATGATCAGATAACTATTATACACATGCATTGTAACTTTCACTGCACTTTCAATTTAACAAAAAAACAACACAAGAGTTCAGGTATTCCCTGGGTGCTGATTAGGGCTTGCAGGGGTAGATCTAGAGTCCAGTTCTTAGCTATAATCACACAGCTAGGTCTATGCATGCACATGATTGGGTACTTGGAGAAATTTCAATCATCCAAACTTTGGAACAACGATCATGGCTCAAAGTTAGCCTCGTTCCCAGGCTCTAATTCCCAGCTTTTTTTCGCACGTAGCTTATTTTACAATGTGCAAAACAAAGCTGGGAACTAGAGCCTGGGAACGAGGCTAACTCAAAAGTACCATACATTGTTAAATTTGTTTGGGGGGGCCCAATATCCTTAGGGATTCACATGGGGAGAACTCCCTGGGGTTAAAGGTGTGTGTATGACTGTTGATCTACACTACACTTAGTATCAACAGAACTCAATGTACTATTTCACTTGTAGTCTCGCGGGCCAGACTACCATGACTAAATCAGTTTGCCATCCAGGCATCCTACCATTAATCCCTTTCTCCAATGCATCGATACAGCTGGCTCCACCCGTTAATTCGTCAGCAGCTATCTGCACTGCTTGCAAACTAAAGGTCCACGTAGCTACGCACGCCATTTTGGTACGAGCACAGCCTAGTCTCAGACTCTCGAGCGACGGGAAAGTTGTAAGATTGAGGGTGTGTACGCCTACAGTTCTTTAAATTTTAGGTGGAGGACAGCTTGCAGCTTTCTTCTTCATCATTACTGTTTGCTTTACAGCTTAACAGTCAAAGTACGTAGCTGTGGAAATCTGCCATCTGAGCACCAATTTTTACTCTATCGACAGTCCCTCGTCAAATTTTTCATAAGGTGAGCGATAAATCGAATCGTATTACAGCCAAACAGTCGAGAAAAACATGCCTCTCACTCCTGAACTTCAAGCTCGGCTGATGAAGAGAGGGCTCATGAAGAAGAACGGTTAGTTTACCACGTTACCTAGTCCAAAAATGATGACAGCAATATTCATCAGTGGAGATATATTAGCCTCGTTCCCAGGCTCTCATCTAGGTTTTCGTCGCTTGCAGTCGACTGCAAGCTGGGGCCGAGGCTAAGATATTATACCAGATAGATTCCCTATTGTAATGGTACCTATGCTATGCACAGGGCTGGGGAATCAGAGTCTTGACCATATTTTCCAAAATTTAGGCTATACAGTTGTCAGGGATCCATAGTAGACTGAGGGTGGTATGATGGTTGGCCCAAAGATGACGCTTGTTTACTCATACATCCTGACAACTACAATAGAGAGTTTTCATTGGCAGCATCTTACGTCACGCGCATGTAGCAACTGTTGCCAGGGCGCCATTTTGGCAGCAGACGTACATAGCCATACGCATAAAGACCGGAAGTTACTCTCGTAGTCTAGGTGGCAGATTCACTCGATCTGTCCCGCCTGAAAATTGACTTACAGCGATAGTTGAGATACTGAACGCGTAAGTTCCCAGTAGCTCTTGTTTCTGAGATCGCTGTATAACGTACCAATCTAGTCGCCCACGCATGGTGGACAAGAACGGGCATAAACGGAACGTGACACGGAGATATTGCAGGAGCACGTGATCTGTGACGACACATGCAAACTCTCTATTATTATTGTGCCCTTGGATCTGAAATCAACTAATGTAGTCATACTGAATAACTAGCATAGTCTCATTACCACCACTCTGAACAACAGTGTTTTACTTTGGAGCATTGAGATCAAGTATAGGATAGACCACATCACAGTGGAGGATATGCGCCTATATATCCTCCGCGGATGTGGTTTTACCCGAGGTGCAGCCAAGGGATAAAACTGTATCCAAGGAGGATATTTTGGGCACATATCCTCCGCTGGGGCATGGTCTGTCTGACTTATCCCACTACTGCGCATGTGCGTAACTATCGTGAAGTAGCCGGAGGATATGTTACTAATATGTGACTAAGGAAGTACAGAACTGTAGGATATGCGCCTATATATCCCACTGCTCTCGTCCAATGAAATGTATTAGAAATGATGTAATGTGGGAAAAGAGTTCGTAATAATAGGAAGAGAAAATCAGACTTCCTAATGTCTTTTGAAAGTCTGTCACAAGTTTGCCCCCCAAAGAATGGTTCCCCGTGGTCCATATATTTGCCCCCCCTTCTTTCAGTGCCATGTTATATGGTTACCCTCTGAAAGTATTGTTCCCCCTATATCTAGTTCTGTTACAGAACATGTACAGTACAAAGTCAGAGTCATTGATTTCGAATCTGTAGTAAGCTCCCAACTATGTGTTGACTTGCTGGTCTATCACATAGCCTGAGTGCATAGTTTTACCAAGGAGAGGTTATTACAGATTCCAGGTTAGCAGAGGCTTCTTGTAAACAGAAGCATTGGCGTCTGACGGTGTAATAGTGCAGCATGGCCCCCACTTGAAATGTCCCCCCTGGCAGTCTGCCCTAGTGCAGAATGTCCCCGGGGACATCCTGCACTAGGGCAGACTGTCCCCTCTTAGTGCACAGTGTCCCCCCTCCCTAGTTTAGCATGGAACTGTTCATGCATATTATATGTACCTACATGTATAATACTTGAATTTTTTCGCTACAACAATAATGAATAATAATTACATTCAGCAATTTTTTACAATGTAGGCACAACCATTTACATTTAAGAACTACATGTAGAAGTCTCTATCAGAGACATACCTTGCGCAATATTTTTACAAATTTGACCCTAGACTCCAGATTCGCCTGGCCTGGTGGAGCAGCTAGCTGTGTTGAATAAGAGAGAGATTACTGTTGGGTTTAGCAATAGCTTAACTCTGTTAATCACGAGATAGTCCTGGACAGACAGGCAGATGCTTAAGCTTAGCCGCGCCGCATACGTGCGTGGTAACAAAGTATATAGCTACTTTGGGTCGATTTGAACACATGAGTGAGCATGGTACCACTCCTTGCAACGTGAACACTCAATTCACTTGATTTGTGCCTGTTCGGGTATCCTGCAGTTACGTTGATATCGACATGGTACGCTCATGCGTGAGGCGGGGACGTAGGCGATACGGGGGGACATTGTGCATCCTGCCCCCCTGAACATTGTGCCCGAGGGCAGGATGTCTGGGGGGACATTCTGCACGGGGGAACATCCTGCACTCCGACAATGGCATGACATCCATTGTGAACTTGAACTCTTTTTTGTCAAGATACCTGCTGTTTTGATGACTCGCTGATCTTTTAATTGCCATCCACCACCATCTCCAGAGTTTGACAGCAAGTGATGGACAAATAGCAGCTGTTGGTGCGCAGGTAGCAGGAGCATATGAACCACCCGAGCGCTCAAAAACTCCTGCACATACGCATGCAAAATGTTTTTTTTCAAGGGTGGTTTGAATATTACACTGCAAACCCTACTCTTTTGTTCCAGGGGGAACTTTTTTTAAACTGGGTCCAGATGAGTCATGCTCCAAAGCTTTACTAGAGTGTCCCACCACAGAAGAAATGTTGAATGGACACTGCTAGGCCTGTTCTTAGGATAAACAGCCTATGTGTTGAATTAAACTGTCAGCACTCCCAGTGTTGGAGGACCAGGTGTCCCCCCGACACAACCCTCTTTACAGCCATGCGGCTTAACCAGCACTGGATACTGCAATAAAGATTTTCATGCGGAGGATGGTGTGTACGTGCAGGTGGTACTAGCAAGTGTTAATAGGAATTGGCAGCAGCTGCCCTGTACCCTATACGTAGATATTGTTCACAGCATTAATGTGCATTCTGTGCAAAACCAGAGCTGCGTGGCTGTTCTGCTTCTTCACTTTGTTGCGCAGTGCATCCTGCATCCCTGTTCTAATATTTGATTCATCGACTTCTGAGAAAGTGTTGTGTGCAAAGATATATTCTATTCCCATAATTGTCCCCCCAGACACGTGGTCCTAGGACAGCTGGGCCTACGACCACATGTCCCCACCCTGGACCAGCTGTCCCCCCACATTTAGTTTTTATCATATCACCTGATGTTTTACGGGGACATGCTGTCTGTGACACCAGTCCTAGACTATAGTGTTCACTGTTTGTTCCAGTGCGTGACCATGCATGTACCTCTTGTTTACACAGCAGCTTCAGTCAGTATGTTGGAATGATACAGAGTATTAAAATCCACTAAGGCAGCAGCTGTTATCTACTGCTGAAATTTTAGGGTGCACTGTGTACATGTACATAGGTAGCTACCGTTGGTGGGAAACCTGATAACTTTACATTCAGGAGCTGAGGGATAGATAGTTTTCCCTTCTGAATGGCTCAGTTCCAGAATGGTTTGCATGACTGCTTCACATGGTATTAGAGGGGAGCTATAAGCCAGCCTGTACTTGTGTGTTCAGCCCTAATAGTATTTCTCTGCACGTTAGAAGCATGTATGTTGCTGCCTTTGCAGATCCTAAAGATGAAATGAAGAAAGGTGTCCCTGATTGTCCCAACAAAAGCAACCCCTATCATGAGTGTACTGAATACTGTGTCACCAGATGGGGAAGTAAGAATGTTAAGGTACAGATTTTTCACTATTGCATATCGAAGGCAAGTATTGTGTGATTAAGTAATAAGGTAATTTCGTACATTGCACATTCAGTTTTTGAGATATTGTGTTGAATATTATTACGTGAGAACAGCTCAGTCCTAGTCTTCGCAATTCTAAATTTGAAGCAACTGGTTGGGTTGGAATCGAGAGAAAAAATAATTGGGGCGAGCCGGAGCAAGCCCCAATCCTAGTAAACCGAATTTCAATTTCTGTGCATCTGTGCATTTGTACGTGTTGCATGGTCCATATGCTCAAATTATTTTAACGTTAAACCTTACGCGTGTCAGGAGTGTAATATTTTCGAGCGGCCGACCGCGCACGCTTAGTCGTACCATAGATAGTAGAGTCCATGTACGGGATTGGAAACGCGGTGTACTTCCGGTACCAAGCGTGCTTTGCATGACGTATTGTGTAACTGTATCAACCTATCTCTGCCAAGTAGTATACAAACCTTAATGATTTTTAACCTGCACTCAATTGTTTTACATGTACAACCACTATAATATTTGAGCACTGCTGTTAATTGACAACTACGGTCACCAAGCATATCTATACCATGCTCCGGCTCGCTCCCTCAGTGATCTTCATTATATTTTTAGCATGTCTGTAGCTTTACAAGGAGTCAAAATTACTGATCTGTAGTTATGAGGAGATTCTGCAGGTTGAATGAGAGCCTGGGATAGAACCCAACAAACTAAACGGTTACACAATACATAAACCTCACCAGCTTTTGATCTTTAATTACGTGTAAGTGCTTGTAACTTTTGGACTCTAGGTTTGTGTGATTGGTTGTATGTAGTGAACCAGTCTGATGATTATGTGGAATGTACATTATATTATGTAATCATTTCTCCCCTAATTAGAGTGCTTCCAAGGAAGTATTGGTGCTACCACCAAACTGGAAAAAAGTAAACGATGAAAAGACGTAAGTTTGCCAAAACCTAAACATTACAAGTGCATGTAGATGCATGTGTGATGGCATAATTAATATTCCTGCACACCACATCAATACAGCGACAGCGAAAATTTGTTCCAAACTGTCCATCCATGCCGAAGGGGAATCGGGTGGCCTATACCCATTGCAGATCAACATCTTTCTCCTCCTAATCCTTGCCTCTAACCATAATGCCTCAATATCCCGATCTGGATAGTTATGTGTATGGCCTGGATTGTTAAGACTATGGTTGTTGGTTAGGCGCATGATAAGGCGATGCACCATAGCAAAGTGTGGTGAAAAGGGCATGCAAATGGCCATGTGTCTTTCAGTCACAGTTATAACCCATGCAGTGTTTGACCATAACATGAATGAAGCTTCACATTGTCTAAGAGTGGCTTGTTCTCCATTGAGCAGTACAACTGAGATGGTACGAGAGCACTTCCTGATAGAAATTATTTCTCCTTGTGCTTTGAACGACTGTGTAATTACATTTACTTAAATGCTGCCTGATTACCTCCTTTGTTTCTAATCCCACCTGTAGTTACACCCCTGTTTTGTGTTGTCTCATGGTTCGTGTATTAATTGGGAGCCATGTGGCAGCTGCAAGAAAAAGTCAGGTCCGGGATAGCTACATAAAAATAATCTTGAAGGCAAAAAAGGGTAACTTGGGAATGCATTGACTCAGGCTGACCACCACATTGGCCTAATGTGCCATGCGTGACACAGTCTACATTCTCTAATGATGAAACATACCTTTTGGAATAGTGAGCCTCACTATTCCAAAAGGTACCATTGAGGCATTGAGGCAGAGGAGGCAGTTGCTTCCGGGAAGCAACTGCCTCCTCTGCCTCAATGGTATGTAGTTATAGAGTAGGGTGTATTATTACCGTGCGTATGCGCAAGCGGGGTTAAGTAATCGGTTTTGTCCGTCTGTCGTCGTCGTCGTCGTCGTTGTTGTCTGTCATAAATTTTTTTGAAAAATCTCTCAAACGGGCGATTTAGAGGCTATAACGACGGAACAGAAGGTTAATGCTGAAATCCGTGATACACTAGCCTGTCTGTACCTGATATAGTAGAAAGCCGTTTTATTCTTGGCATTTCCACGCTGTTTCTGATTATCGGTGTGTTCCACCATTTTTTTAATACGGCAAGTGGTCACGCCTTTTTTAATACGGCAGTTGGTCACGCCTACAGTTTGAGTCTTTTATTCAACATGGAGGATACTGGAGTATACGAAGAGAAACACATTTATCATTACTACGGCGATCAGCCACGCCTACAGCTCGTATATGGTATTACAGTCTGCAGGGTCCAGGAGCGCGGGGTATGTCTCTGCTAGAGACGTCTAGTTGGGTAGTTAATGCAGCTGCAAAAATGTGATAGATGTACATGCAGAAGTTTATATAAGTAGTGTAGTTTAATGCTGGACAATATTGTGCATTGTTCAACAGTGTGGGGTTGCTCAGGCTCACACCAATTGATTTGCAACATCAGTATAGAACCCATGTACATGTACAATTGATTCTGAATCAGTAGTGATAGCACTGCTTTTTAATTTTTTTTAGGAATTACCCATACTTCTGGAACACCAAGACTGGTGAAGTTTCTTGGTACCCTCCCCCTGGAAGTACGTTGCTATGTATCATGTAGTTTAATGCATGTACAAGGCATAGTGTATTCCCTTCTTGAGAACTGTACAGGTTCCATATTTGTTTACTAATGTTCGTGTACATGTACATGTATGTAGCTACAGCACATGATGGAGGAAAGAAGGATACGAAACCGGTATGAACAATTTGTGTGTATACTATGCTTGCAGTTTCTTCTCACTGAACCTCCCTAAATGTACTTCCCACCAGTTGTCAGTGGGAGATGTGGAGGTGTGGGAGAGTAAACCGGCTTTGATTGAGAAACCTAAAAAGGAGAAACCGAGGCATGCACCTTACCCTAAACCAGAGAGAAAGCAAAGTGAGTCCTGTGAAATTACTGTAAGCTGTTTTCTTCACACCATATTCCTAGCTCATTTACCATTGCGTAAAAGCAGTGATTGGTTGGGCGAGCGTGAGCGAGCCCCACACTAGTGTGTTCAATTGAGAATTTGTTTGTGCGTACGTGCGTGCGTGCGTGTGTACGCACATACCGCATATCGTCTCCGAGTTTCAATATCCAGAAGAGCTGCTGAGGGTGCGTCGCCGCTAACGTACGCATGGGCTAATACCTCGCTCACGCTCGCCCCACAGTGCTTTGCATTCACCTAGTTTACAGGTGTGCATAAGAACCTGATATCATGTAGGTGTCCATCTGTTACTTGGCTCTGGAGTTATGGCCTGTTTTCAGACTTATACCACATTACATCATCTACAATAAAAATGATTGGCTAATAAGTATGGGTTACATAGTTTCATAACCCACACTTTTATCAGTTCACTACGTTGCTACGCAGCGAAGATTGTACGCATGCGCAACGTGGTATAAGTCAGATAGACCACACCCACTCGTGTGTTATGCGCTATAGCCCACTTGTTTTCATTTATCCCTCGGCTTCGCCTCGGGATAACCGCAAACTCGTGGGTTACATAGGCGCATAACCCACTCTTTGGTGTAGTCTATCCTATACATATACACTTGGACAGTACTTCTGTCTGGATGGTAGAGATACACTGTAGCAGTCGTCTGTAGTCATGCATGCTGTGGAGATGAGACATTATTTCAGAGTGGTACAGCATGGTCCTATGGACGTTCTATTACCTCTTGTGACAGTGTTGGCAGCTGACCAACGATTCTGTATGTAATTGTGGTTTAGCTCCAGAGTGAAGTACTGAATGAGCACCGACGTAACTCACAGTGCGATTGAGCCATAGTAGTGATAGGTCTCACCCATTTCTGAAAATTTGGTACGATGACTTAACCCCTACCGGTATGTGTATACGTGTAATTCACATTATGTTGTAGCTATAAATTAATTTGACATTATATTTGTGTTTATTAGGGCCGAAACGAAAGGATGCCGATGATTTGGATCCAATGGATCCAGCTGCTTACTCAGATACACCCAGGTTAGAAAAACATCTCATCTCTCCCCCTGACCCTCTCCAGCATTTCTCGCACCATGTGCTACGCATTGCACGCTCGGACATGTCAATTTGAGGCACTGTGGTAGAGCAACGTGAATCGAATCCACTATTTCATGAATTGGTTGTAGGAATACACAGCTGTACAGATAAAATATTCAACAATGTAATGCCCTCACATTTACTACATAGCTTGTCTCTGCTGTTTAGGAAACCCCTTGGCTCTTCTGTCCTGGAGTGGCTGTTTGCTGAAACTAGGCATTGTTTCCCCCAAAATTATGAACTAGCAGCAGAATCTTTTCTTACAAAAATGAACATTGTTTTTCAGTCTTGTAATCTAATGACCACCTTTTCTTGTAATCTTTTTTTTACATGTAGAGGCTCATGGTCTACAGGGTTAGAAAAACGTGGTGAGGCCAAGACTGGAGTTGATACCACTGCCAATGGTCCTCTCTTCCAAATGAGACCATATCCTAGTCCAGGAGACATTCTTAGAGCAAACAAGAAACTTGAAGAAGCACCAAGTAGCTAACATTATACTGACCTTTGCTGTCTCTCATTTCTGTGCTCATATAGCTGTAGCAGTGCAGGTTCAATGAGTGAAAAGTACTGCAGTTATCACTGATGTGTCTGACATGTTTCAACAGATGTGCAGTGATTGAGACAGCAATCATTGTTGAAGTGGACAGAAATGGTCCCTTTTCTCACTGTGGTCTCTTTAATGTCCGTTCAAGATTTATAGCACTCCACCCTCAGCTAGCGCATAATTTGATTCTGTGCTTCAGCTTATGCTTCTAAAATCAATTACAGTGGATTCCCCCCTGGACTTTAGTGGTAGCTCATTACTATTATGATGAAATCGGGTGCATAAACTTACTGTATATACTGCAGCATTGATCGGGTATCTCTCAACATAGCTCTATTTATAACCAAGATGTTTATTGCATGTGCCGTAAACAATTAATTCTGCTTCCTCTGACGTGGTGCTTGGGGAAGAAATATACACTAATAATACTAGCTCAAAATGAATGTTCCTTTAGTATAAACTGCCCTGCCCAAATGGATTCTTTTTATGGAGTGGCATTGGTCTGCTAGTATGTGGATGTGTTAGGGGAAGGGTTAGGATAGGGTAGGGTCAACTGTTGCGTTTAGAGCTAGCAACTTAGCTTCATTCCCAGGCCCGCGCCATTTTCGGTTACACTAGAAATCACGGGCCTGGGAATGAGGAGCAACTATCATTCTCAGATACAAAGGAAGCTAGAGTTTAATAATATTATAGAATGCCAAATGATTGAGAACAATGATCCCCTTCCAATCAAAATTCTTCATAATTAATGACCAGAGAACTACATGTACCTGTTATTCCCTAAAGCGGCATTACCAGAATCAGACTCTATAAATGTCGTTACTGATCATGATACGGCCGCTCATCTTAGCCAGTATCAGCATCTTTTGTGGGTGTATAATGTTAGTGATACCGACAACACCAACATACTGGCAGCTCCACCCTTCAATCATTACGATCGCGTCGTTATATAGAACTACATGTAGGGGACGTATAAACATGGCGGTTTAGTTACCACTATGGAGAACCAGGGCCGTGTAATGGCACGACATAGAACATAGCGGTAGGCTATATAGTGCTGGAAAACCCAGCTATTTTGGCACTCGGGAGATGTCACTGGGAAAGAAGAGGGCCATTTCTCTGGACGCAGAACCCGTTTGTGTCCCGGACGCCCTGAAGGTAATTAGTACCACAACAACGGTATAGTACTGTCCATCAGGGGACTAGGGTAGGGGTACCGTGACCACGTTAGTATGAGAATGAATGTAAGGCTTATTCTGCCAGTGAAAAACACTGCAGTGTACAGCTGCTGCTCAGTGCTACATAGATTATGGTTAGTGCACCCCCACGAGGGCTCTAGCCAACAAAGCCCTCGACCTCCCTCGGGGAAAATTACTTTCCTCGGTCAATAATGGAGGTTGAGTCCGAGTATTTGGGTGCACTAACTGACTTAGATTATAGATTGCTTCTGTATTTTTGTAAAAATAGCAATAAGCATACAACACCACAACAAGCAATGTACACAGGAATACTGCTACAGTGTTCGTAGCCTCGCATGGGCTGTCTACGCGAGGCTACAGTGTTTGAAGGTAGACTTGAGGGCTGGTTCGAAGATAGCTGTACATGTCTTGCATAATTTGGCAAGATGCATAGAGTGAGCCACTTGAGTGAAGGCGCTGATTGAAGAGTCTCTGGGTTTGTATCGCTCTTGGAATGTCCCTGGAGTCGCTGCCAACGCTGTAGGTCGAACGCGTTGGCCTTAACTGGCGCATGGCAATAGCTTCAGCGATGTAAATTCACTCTTCTGCACAACGCAAACACTGTTTAATCAATTTGAGCTCTTCTGTGCTGTCCACCACTTCCACTCGTATTAGCGTACTTCTCTCCATGCTGAATATTGAAGCGACTGTGAACATGGCAACGGCTGAACAATTTTATACGCGTTGCTACACCACTGGGGTTGCTAGGCACGCGTTTGTGCACGTGCGTGCTTTAACCTACATTATTGTCCTCATTTCTAGTGATTTAATGGGCTAGTACGCTACTACTATAATCTAAGTATAGGATAGACTACACCCAAGAGTGGGTTATGCACCTATGTAACCCACGAGTTTGTAGTTATCCCAAGGCGAAGCCGAGGGATAAATGCAAACAAGTGGGTTATAGCGCATAACACACGAGTGGGTGGGGTCTATCTGGCATACCACATTGCGCATGTATACAATTTGCGCTGCGTAGCAATGTAGCGAACTGTGGGTCGTGAACCTATGAAAACTGAAAGGTATCCTAATCATTATTACTGCATTCACTAGCTCTAGGCCTAAAAAAAAAACAAAACAGCCTTTATATCTATCCTAACCTACAGAACTACATGTATATCTACACTACTGCAGCCCCTTACATTATAGTCTAGTTAAGCACATGACCTATCTAATTAAGCACATCCACATGGGCAAAATAGAAAGTGGAAAAATAGAAATCATCATATAGAAAATAGAGAGAAGAATAGAAAGAGTAGAAAGAGCTCTGACCGTAGCCAAGAGAACCCGGGACCCAGAAAGCAGAGACCACCCAGCCCGTGACCGCAGAAAGTAAAAATTTCGATAAGTTTTTGTTAAAAAAAGGTAAAAAAGGGGACCAAATAGGTCTTTCCTCTGTTAAAAAACCATTCAGAGAAAATCCCACGGTCCCGGCTTAACCATAAAGTCTTACCGAGACCAGCAGGAGCCTCCTACAAAAAGTTAAAAAGGTTAAGAAGCTTATGAAACTTTAGAAATTGTAAGAGCATCCCCCAACCAAGCAGCCCCCAGCCCTCCCGGGGCCCAGGCCCCCAGCCACAACCCAGATAAAGAAACGTTCTTAGGAAAGGTAGAAAATTGAAAACCTGTTATAAAACATAACTAATCAACACCAAAAATAAAAAGCACTGAATGCCTGACCTTGAGAGTCAGGAATGGTGGGTTAAAGAGTCTGTAACGGCGCCAACTCTCCCCACTCATTCAGTGCATGCTCCTATATTTGTAGATTGCTTCATGACCACAAGGTAGTGTATACACTCACTTTTAGATTCTACTACAGCTCACCCCTCCCCACACCAGTCCCCCTAGCCCTGGAAAGAAACCTCCCAACCTCTGTATCTTGAAAAAAAACTTGAAAACTCCACTTGTACAACCTAACTAAAAACTGCTTAGAAATTTAAAAACTGACTAGAAATTTAAAAAAAAACTGTAGACACCTGTAAAATAAAGTAGTCTATGACATCACTTCCCATTCCTATCTAGAGCACCCCACTCACATGTAGCTAGTTATCTAACAGTAACCAGTCTGTTTAGTTTTCTCATGGTAGGGTAGCTAGAGGCAATGGTATACTATCTTTAATATGTTGTTTAAGTGACACCCCAGATTTAGCAAAGATATCCTTTTATTTATTACTAAACCTTTTAAAATATGAACTCAATTAGTCGTACTTGCAGCCCTGTTTAAGTAGAATAGTAGTCAGTATATGATGTCTATTCTTAAAATCTTCATACTGGCCACATATTCTACATATTCTGAGGAGATATCAACACCGTATGCAGGTTTGGTGGGGATATTACTATCTAGGAAAGGAAAATTAACTATATGAAACTTAAAGGTATCTCTTTTATCATAGACTGAAGTTTTGAATTTTCTTTCTTTTTTTTCTATACAGATACCTAAGTAAGATAATTTCACTGGCGTTTCAGTACTTTTCTTTAATTGTAATTGAGGTGGGTAAAGATTTGGTATTTCCAATTCAAAGGTGAGGTTATTAAGTGTGAGCAAATCCTCAATGTATCTAACGGTATGTCTGAGCAGCCTAGCTTCTCTAGGATTAGTTAAGATTATCTTTAACATGCTTATACTCATAGAAAACGAGGAAAAGGTTAGCCATAATGCATTAAAGATGCACAATCCGTACTCATAGGCATCCCGATTGTTTGTTTAAACACTCTGTTACCAACTTTAATAATATCCCGATTGTTTGTTTAAACACTCTGTTACCAACTTTAATGTATTATTAAAGTTGGTAACAGAGTGTTTAAACAAACAATCGGAATACCTATGGGTACCGACTGTGCACTTTACTGGCTAACCTTTTCCTGTTCTAAATACTTTCTGGTCCGACAAAACCTATAGAGGGCATACTAACATTACTGTAGATAAGCTTATAGAAGACATTATGGTTTCCAGTAATGTTATAGTATGCCCTCTATAGGTTTTGTCGGACCAGAAAGTATTGTAACCTACTGAAATATATGTAGCACTCCTAACCCGATAGGCCTCTTTAACTAAACTATCTAAGCAATCAATTAATAAGTCCTGTGGAATACAAGGTAGAAAATCGAAACTATTGAAGTGGCTAGCTGTAGTAGTATCATTCAGTTTATGCAATTACTTAAACCCAAAACCCATTGGCACCTGACTTCTTGTTATACCTTCATTATATTCTTTGTAGTGTTGGATAATTAAATTAAGGCAGGTAGTCATTAATTTAGAGAATGGCTTCGTGGTATAGCTACTCCAGGCACAGGCAGCTATAAATCTACTACCTACTGGTGTTTTGTGCATCTTAGGAAGCCAATAAAATGTTTGCAATTCATTTATTTCTTCAGGTATGTTACTATTCATGTATTGCAAATGCTCCTTAACTTTATTATCTATACTATCGTGACATTCTACAAATGTACTAGAGCCTAATTTACTTCTGTCAACCAACTCCTTAATGACCATATCTAAATAGTATTTCTTACAGACTACCAGGATAATGCTGGCTTCATCTGCAGAAACTAAAACATATTCACCATGTAATTCATTCAACTATTTAAGATGTACTTTGTCGTACCTGTTTCCTGTATTGTCTGAAGGATTGTTTATGCTTATTTCTAATTCTATCTATCCTATCCTTAACTATGGATGTTACTGTGGCTTCCCATTCACTAAGGACTCGTGTATCAACCTTCTCCCGTCTAGCCCATTCCATCTTATACCTCTTAATTGCACTTACAAAATTCTTCACATTAGTATTCTAATTAATATTATTTTTGTTCCCTATAAGATGGTCCTTTCTCTATAAGCTTCCAGAGTTTCCTATCCATGATGGCCGATGCTCTTGTCGGTGTAAATAGAATTACCACATTTACATGACATGTTACCGTTACCCACATCGAAGTCAAGGTTCTTCATGCAGTGCTTGAAATTAAAAATTTTAGGCCCTATTGTACTTTAGTGTACGAGTAACTAACTTTCAGAGTTTCTTTAGGAGACAAAAAGCTAGGTATTGTGTCAACTACAGGCTTGCCGTTAAGTATTCGTGGTAAATTGACCATTTCGATTCCTTTATTATGGAACTGTAGTTTTAAATACCCTCTTGTAGATCATTTATTTACTGACTCGACACTGTCTCTACAGTGTTTGTTAAGTCTAAATTTAGCAAGATCCTTATACAATTAACGGTACAAGTACTTGTGCGTGTTCAACTCGCTCACTCTGTGCAGATAGAAATGAAAAGTGTGACCTCTGTGATTTGCATGGAACAGTATAGCATCTTCAGCCAATGAAGCAGTGCTTTTGACTAAGCCACATGTCAGTGTTGAAAATTGACTCGTCACAGTGGGGGGGGGGTAAGTATATAGTACATGTGCACACTACATTTCCTTTAGAAGCCAAAGCATGTATTATGTACTGTCCATGTAGTATAACTATCATATGGAATGTGGAGCATCTGCCAGTGGCAGTAGCCTGATCGAGACTTTGACAGTAGTTTTCTGCCTGAGCCATGTGGAGGCAGTAACTCAAAGGAGAGACTGCAAACAATTACAAAACCATACCCACATCAGCACATGTAGGCGAATGGAACCATAGATAATATATACCGGAAGTATATATTATCTATGATGGAACTGACTCCATTTAATGCACATCGTCGTAGTTTGTCTAGCCATAGATACTATATCTATGGTCTAGCGTAGCAGTTACAGCTGTGCATGGTTTGCACCTACAGGACTATACAGCCACTAACCTTCGCAATAGAGGGCGCTCGAAGTGCTCATTTGAGGCCATCATGATAATACCGTTAGCTGTCAGAGCATCCCAACGCACGCAGCGGCCGAAGTCGTCTCAACGCATGCAGCGGTCAAAGTACTAATTAGCTATGTACACATATGATGATGTCACGATCTTCTCGCGTATTCTCGTACATATGTAGGTAGCTTGTTATAGGATAGATTCCACCCAGGATTAGGTTGTGCGCCCGTATAACTTCTGAGTGTGCAGTTAAATTGAGATGTAGCCGAGGATTAACTGTATACGTGGAGATTTTGCACATAACTTACATGTGGGTGGAATTTATCTCACTTATAGTATTGTACTTCTTTCTCAGGCCACAAGCTTACGTTGGTATTTTACCTCAATGAAATGGATTATCGATGACTCACTGTAGTATAGACTAGGACAGGTGGATTCACCTGTGTACTCTATGTACATGCAGTTCTTTCAGTTGGATCTTTGGCTCCAAGACTATTCAAGTAGGGAAGTACAGCACTGTAGGATATGTGCTTGTATGCTATATATAGTACTCTCGTCAGATGGAGTGCATTAGAGATGATGTAATGAGGCGGTAGAAATGGGAGGGGAAGGGGGAACAGTTCCCCGCACAAAACTTTAGGCATATCTCTCACAGTCATCTACGATATATATATATATAATGGTCTGTAAAATACAAGCCATTTTAATAGTCTTTGTTGAGTCATACATGTAGATACTACATGTATCTTGGTTTGAAAGCTGATGGCTTGCAGTGTTTCATATAGAGGACAGGGTGCACTAGGATCCCTCCCCCCCTCTGGGATCCTTCTGAGATTACAGTTACAGAAGTCACACAGTGTGATTTTGAGTTAGGTAGACAGCAAGCTACCAAAACCCACCAGATTCATTTTCGGGGCATGCCGTTTTGTTTGGGGATGGGGGGTGGGAGCACGTTCCCAGACCCCCCTGCAAACAGTCCTGTATGAAACCCTGACCGATATGTCTACCAAAACATTTTTTCTGCAATTTGTAGCCATGCCCCCCCCCCCCCCCCCACACACACACGCACACACATACACACACCTGAAACAGCTGCTTCTGCCTATATGTGCGTACCACCAACTGTTTAAATAACAGTTTACCCTGCTATTTTATTTACTGCTCTATATTACATCATGAATATCTCTAGTATGCCCTTCATTAATCACGCTCTGTTTGTGCTGACACCTGACAGAGAACCAACCATACATGCAATTGCGTTTACTCAATATTTTAGAGGGAATAGTATTTGTTACTGTAGATGAATTTCACAGCCACAACAAAAGCAAAGTGATTGTTCTGAAGTTGGCTGGTGGTGATCGAGTTATTTTAGTCGGTTTTTGTGTATGTTGGGTACCCTATACATATTATATGTACATTGTACAAATGGGTCAGGAATAAAGAACTTCAAGGCTAAAGATTGCCTACATTATTTGCCGGATTACCAGGTTTCCCTGAGCGCCCATGTTGCAAATGAGGAAGCCACACACCCTGTAATTGTAAGGTGTTACTCTACTCTGCAGAAGAGTGAACGTGAAAAGCCCTCAGCAACTGGTCGGCTGCAACGTCCAGTGAAGCGAAGGCGGACAGAGGAGCCAAGTTGCATGCCAAAGCCTCTAGGTAGCTATTATTTTTATGTATTTCCATCACAGTTGTGTACGCACTACATTATAAAGAAAGTGTGTGATGGCTAACTAACTTACCACATTCAAGTAGTGATAGAAATTATACTGTGAAGTAAACAACTTGGAGCCGAGCATTTCTGTTTGGATGTGGGACATATGTAGATAATAGTTGTTTTACAGTCATTGAAAGCCTTTCCATGTCTTTATTGATTTCTGCTTGTAGCTATGTCAATGGAGCTCCTTGTATTTTGCTCAATAATGAGTACATGTGACCTTGCAATACAATCATGTGCAGTGCACATGTATAATACTTTATGTGTATTAATATTTGTGTGTGCCCATGTATATGTTTTGCACTGGAGGTGCCTTTAGTGCAAATATCCTCTATGAGCCAATATATAAATATAAATAATATTATGTGTAAGTTTGTCGATCATATCTACTCCATCAAACACCCTAACTTATTAGGAATTGACCATGCTTGTTGGCGAGAAATACAAGGAGTTTGTTGCCATGGTTCCCTACTGTATTGATGTTGTGATAAGGTCTTCAGAGCTAATGCTAGCAGAACTCTTCTAGTCACTGCCGTACTTTTACACAGAACTGAAGGAAGGCTACAAAGTGAAGAAGAAAGTATGGACTGCGACAGCTACTGAAGCATTCTTTGAGGGCTTGTACCAGGTTAGTGATTCAAGATATTACTTTTGTGTGTTTGCTGGCTCTAGCACTTCATCCTTATCACCCTTCTCATCTGGTAAGCTAAACTAGCTTTCATAATATCCTGTAGTCAGACTTGGGAATACTATTAAATAGCCAGGTCCTGCAGATCTTTGCTTAGTTTTGGTACTTTATCTCAATGGCTTTGAAGTGTCTCATGCTAGAAAGATAGTTTTCTTTTAGCAGAAAATGTCATAATGCCTGGGTCTTTCCTCTAATACTATTATAGGACCTAAAACAGTAAGTATAACGGGAAATTTTTGCCATGGAAAATTTCACCAAAGGCATCTTGCGGAAAAGGTATATTTTCGTGCGTGCCCACTGGTTCTGATTTATTTACTGCACAGTTAAGCTTGAATCGTGGGAGAAAAGCTGCCTGAGAGTAATTGGAATTGCCACCATGGTTGACTTTATTGTTTGCCATGCGGTACATAACAAGGTTGCTCAATAACACCTGACTGACCCATATGCAAGTACTTAGGGTAGTGGTCTACATATTGCCACGGGCCATAATCTATTAACAAACGGTGTGGCTGCGCGAGACTATGGCCTGCCAGCTGTTACTAGAGTAATGATCTAGCCTTGTTCACCTGGCAGAGACGTTGATAAACAGCTTTCATCAACAGGGAAACAAACTCAGCTTAGGCCAAGCTAACTGCAGCTGTAGAACTACAAATTATAGTAACTATACTATAATAGGCATCCTGCAGAAACAATTGAATGCAGTACAGTGAAAGTGCTGACTCGGCAGTTTTGTCATGCCCTTCCAGTTAGTAGCTATACGCCACGAAAACAGGATCTTTACGGCTGCCTACCAAGTTTTCGCCATCTAGGCAACACACAACTAACTTCATTTCCTGTAGCTTGGCAAACCTCCAAAAGCTGCTATACACTCATAGTAACGTATGACATAACATAGTGTGCACGTAATAAGTGCGGATGCAGAAACAGACAGACAAACAAACGCGGAAGACGTAAAGCAATCTTAGGACCAGCCGTTCGTGCGCTGCACACGCGCCGGCTGGTAAAAATTTGCCGGTTTAATTTTCCTCACTTGGAACAAGGTACTGGTGGCGATAATTTCCTGCACTTTAATTAAAAGTAGGTATATACATTGTATGGTTCATCTCTCTGATTGAAATACTTAATAGGTACTTTGAGTGTGTTATGTAATTTATGGTACAATGGGTGTGTTAGCATGAGGCAAGGCCAAGTGCTGTATCAGACTCAAGACCACCGTCTAAGTGCCATAAATGATGTACCGCACAATGAAGCTAACAGTGTCTGTTCTATGTGTTGGTTAATCACAATGTAGCTACCGTAGACTCGGGTTATCAAGCGCATGCGCTAGTTGGGACAATAGCAAAAATATATGCGCTACATAATGAAGTGCGCTAGTTTTCATGACGTCATCGCGGCAAAGTTACGGTAGCTAGCCATAAAATTGTTGCTGTTACCGGTAGCAGATTACCTACTACCAATATAGGATCGCAGTTTATCAAAGCGGTCGGCGATGTAACTGGGCAGAAAGCGGTTGGAGATGAAAATCAGTGGAGAGCGGTCTGAGATGAGAGCGTGCTCGATCAACTCGAATCAGGATCGGTGCATGTTTGCTCCCTCTGTAGGCCTTTGACTTAGCTAGCTAGCAACTTGATGACTGGGCAGTTGCAATGTGATCCCTAGAAAGTTATCCTCTCACTTAGCTAGCAGTCTCCGTTCGATTTTGTGTGCAGTTGCTCCACCCCATATTACGTTTAATTGGAGCGTGCGCCTCTTAACGAGGTTTTTGCGGCTTTGGGCCAAGAAGCGAGCATGCGCCTGATAGCGTATGTGTGCTACATAACGAAGTGCGCCTGATAATTCGAGTCTACGGTATCTCACTACAGTCTCCCATTTTGTCACGCTACTGGTAACATCATTCCCAAGTATATTCAGCGGTTGTTAAGCATCGCTAATGCAGCACAAAATCTGTTTGGTCAATGCACCAGCAGTTATTAAATTATGAATGCACTGTATATAGCTGGCTGGCTGTACTATAGCTGCAGGAACATGTGGCATTCTTATTTGCTCACAAATCAGCGTGGTTTGCTAATGCTCTTCGTATCAGCGTATTTTGTGCCTACTTTTATTATATTTGTGTGTGTGTGTGTGTAGTCGTGCTGCCATCCTATTGATTTGTGTGCTACAATGGTGCTATATAGTCTCAGGCTAATTGTGACTACTGGTTAGTCCTTCATGCCTGCAACATTTGCTAGCAGAATTTTCTTGCTTGTAGCTATATACGTAGTAGCCTATTTTGAAACTGTAGTTTTACTGTTTGTGCCGAGGGGAAAATTTTAGCTCTGTAAGCTACGTAGCTTACTCTGCAGTATTGATACTTCCCAGGGATCAGAAATTCTTTTGGACATAATCTTCTGGACAGCATTTGTCATACAGCATGCACAACTCGATAAGGATTTTTATTGCGGTTCCTTTGATACGCCCATGCAAGTCACACCTAATGTATATGTATCACACCACGTTACACGTGTGTATGAATACGTGGTTTAATTACTTCAAACGATTCCTGATATTTCATGTCTAAAAAACCAGTCGGGCACCTTTCCCGTATAATACACACAACTCAGCTTATAGGCCAAGCAAACTGCAGCTGTAGAACTACAAATTATAATAACTATACTACAATAGGCATCCGCAGAAACTGATAAGCAATAGAACGCGGTACAGCGATAGTGCTGACTCAGCAGTCTCATTATGCGCTTCCAGGTAGTAGCTATACGTCACGAAAAACAGGATCTTTACAGCTGCTTACCAAGTTTTCACCATCTAGGCAACGCACAACTACCTTTATTTGCTGTAGCTTGGCCTGCGAACCTCCAAAAGCTGCTATATACTGCAGTGGTGTAGTAACGTATGACGTAATATATTGCACGCGTGATAAGTGCGGACGCACAAACAAACAAACAAACACGGAGAATGTAAATCGATCTTAGGACCAGCCGTTCACGCGCTGTGCATGCTCCGGCTGGTAAATAAGTTTGTTCATTAAGACTGGTGACTTGACTCACATTCTAAGCTCCCATTTTCCGCACATGTTTAAACCAGTGAATAATGCTAGCGGTGTACCATTTAATTGTGTATAATGCCTATAAGAATAATATTCTGTTCATGTTATCATTTCTATTTTAGCATGGAAAGGATTTTCATCAAATCCTGAAGTATATGCAGTCAAAGTACAAGAAGAAGAAAGATCCAACCATACCCAAGCTCACAAAAAACCAGGTATCACATGCATGTACATGACATTGTATTGCTTTTGTTAAGCTACTCATCATTTGAAACTGCTGTATTGTACGTATGCTATGATGATGCACCTTTCTGCAGTTGTTGGGATTAATGTGCATTTTCTGTCTCTGTGCATGTAGGTTCGCTTCTTTTTCTATCGGACGTGGCACAAAGTTTCCGCTTTGTTAGCTGAACCTTCTCATCAGCAGCAACCTACAGGCATGTTAATGTTTCGCATTACTGTGTGTGTGCAACTAAAACATGTGGCTACAATGTATTCTTAACATAAACGTGCACCTATAACAATATTCTGTAGGCCAATTTCACACAGGGCAGAAGCTGTTCAGCTACATGTAGTTCTCATTATAGCTACAGAGCTTAATTGGGTATAATAATTGCCACCTGCCGTACATACATGTATACATGTACAAGAAGAATAAGAACACGTATATGTGTAAATAGTGGAAGAACCTATTTGCTAGCTGGTGCTACCTTTCCCGGGTAGTGGCTGTGATGTGGTTGATTTTCAATCACGGCTCTTGTCTTCTAGTTCACTCAGAGGCAGACAGGATCAAAAATTTGAACCAATTGAACACTTCTAGGCAGCTACCCAGTGAAAAACTACCACTACAGACATAAGCCACACTAGATTCAGCCATGCATCATGGACAATAACAGTAATTCCCAGAAAAAAGAAAACTGGGAAACCGTACATGTGCATGCACAGTGTACCAGGCCACTCTTTTTGAATTTTACACATGGCCTGGGAACGTGGCTCAGGTGTGAGCAGCCACTTTGGAATATGTTCTTCAATAAATCCCCATAGTTAAATTGCTCTGAAATGCTTACTATATTAATTGCTACATGGATAATGTCAATATTCAGGTTTCCATAATCTCAGGGTGGGGTTTTATAATTGCAACGTACAATATGTGTATAGAGTCCAAGAAGAGCAAGACCTTGAAGCTCACAGCCGCAGAAGCATCTCTGCTACCAGTGGAGGAAAGGAAATGTATCTCGGAAGAAGAAACTGAAAACCAAATGGATACTTCCCTCGAGGAACCAGAAGTAGCTGAAGGTTCTCCCGGGATGGCAGATACGTGTACCTCAGTGTTTCAAGAAGGGGAAACTAATGTGGAGCCAATTCCAGAGTCAGGTGAGCTAGATGTATATACAGTGGATTGTTTCTGCAGGATACTGCAGGTATTGTGAGAACTTTGCAAGTTGCGAGTCTGTTTCAAGCGTGCAAACATTAGAACACAATACATGCACTATGCAATAACTCAATTCTTATTCTAATTATTTATACAATTTACCTTCAAAACACAATGGTTTACTACACAGTCAAACCCATCCTGTGGTATGGGGCATACCAGATGTCTTTCCGCTAAACAAATTACTCTTTGCTTTGTGGTGCTTATGGCGCAGTAGTCTGTAAGTTGATGAAAGAAACTTACACACAAACAAACATGCCCAGCTGCAGAGGCTATTTGTTAATTGTATCACTTTAGGTCTTTATCAGTGAATTTTTCATCTCACTTCTTGATTGTACATACATGTACCTGTTCGTGTGCAGCACTACAGAACCCTTAGTCCACTACATGTACTACTGACTGTCACCACTAGCCTAGCCTGTCTGGCTACCTTATCTTTGATATTTAGGCAGGCAGCTGTAACTCACAAATAAGACAAAGTAATAAAAAAAATAACAACAATTCTGTCATCAGTGTACAAATGTGGCCAAACGGCATTTCTGCAATTCTGTTCAACAAATGTGCTTTTTTGGCTTTTAGCCACCTTGTACATGTAGTGTAAGGAATAAAGCTTCAGGGAGATCCAGTATACCAATGTTGTGTTGTCGGAATCATCAATGAGCTCACTTATAGTAGCAGAACTCGGTCTAATGACCATGAGGTACACGTTACAATAGGTTTGTTTCCAGGCCCGCGACTTTTTTATTTACACAAAGGAAGGTCACAGGGCCTGTTATCTAACGACACGGGAGGATTATCCACTTTGAAAGATGGCCGCATTCTACTGGAGACTTTGTTTCAGCGGTATAAGTCTATGGTGCAAACGGGCTGTGAAGAAATACAAGTGTACATTTGCTTATTCATTGTCTGAGAATTTCAACTCTACTCGCCCACGCTCATAATTACTGTTCTACTACCTTTCTACTTCTGGCCTCGTGCACGTGACTTTAGATCCCGTGACAACTTCATGTGACCAAAAACGTTGCAGTGCTGGGAATAAAGCTAACCAAGACATGCGTGTAATCGTAATACTCACACCTCATAGGCCTACATACGTACATGTAGCCGTAGAACAACCAGGTAATCACTTACTGTCCAACATGGGAAACAGAACTCTGAATAACTGACTCTAAGGGTTCCCAGCAAGACCACTAACAGGGTTCATGGTATTGGTTCACCAATTACCCCATGTACAGAGGTATAAGTTCCCAAAATTGTAGTCTGATGGTCATTCCAAGCTAACTGCAGCTGTAGAACTATAGTTGTATTTCCCCTGATAGTGCTGGAGCAAGGCAGCCCAACACCCCCGGTTGACAGTGAGCAGATAAAGGAGGGGGTGGAGCCCAGTCCAGGTGGAGCCCCTCCCACCACTGAAAAGGTATTATTGTATGTATGAATTAATTACGTACTAACTCTTTGAGGTACCAGTACAGTGCTTATCTTTCACAGCTGGGCTGGAGTGTCCTTTCCATTATCTGTCATTGTATGTGGAGCATGGATTACAATGAGATATGATCTCCTGTAGAGCCAAGATATGATAAAAATAGTAGTTGTTCTGCCTGTTACGGTGGCTGAGTTGGTCATTTGTGTTTCAGTCGTGTGCTAAGCAATTCGGACGTGCTAAGTGATTCGGGCGGGCTAAGCAATTCACTGGTGCTAAGCGATTTGACGGTGTGCCAAGCGATTTGGCCGTGTGCTAAGCGATTTGACGGTGTGCTAAGCGATTCGGGCGTGTGCTAAGTGATTCGACTGTGTGCTAAGCGATTCGGGCATGTGCTAAGCGATTCGACCGTGTGCTAAGCGGTTCGGGCGTGTGCTAAGTGATTTGACCGTGTGCTAAGTGATTTGATCGTGTGCTAAGCGATTCGGGCATGTGCTAAGCGATTCGACCATGTGCTAAGTGATTCACCTTTGTGATAGGCAGTTGGACATGTACTAAGCGATTCGCGGTTGTGCTAAGCGCATTTTTAAGCGGTGCAATTTGTGCGCAGAGCTCGTAGATCGTGCGCAATGTGCAGTCTCGTAACCAAACGTCCACGCCCCCTCACGCACGTGTGGACAATGGCCATATCCAAAGAGCGATAGGCATGAGGAAATTGTGTTACCCCATTATGCTTTTCTTCAATGCTTGCAAACCTAACTAATTTTTTTTTCAAATTATTCCCATTATGCTCCATTGTGCTCAGCTACGTGACTGACATGACATCATAAACAAGACCAAGAACAGAATATGCACCAATGCAAATGCGGCCAAAGCTTTATATAATTTGCTGGTTGTTGCTGCCATATAATCATGCAGACAGTACAGTTATCCTGCTGGCTTCCAAAGAATTAGGGAAAAAAAACTGTTCTGCACCTGCAGAGGATGGCTGCACAAGTAAAGACCCTCATACATTATTTTGGCCTAACATTCCGGAATTATGCTCGATTCTTATGTGGACCTAATATGCCGCTTATTTTTCTGGCATAATTTCCTCATGCCTAAAGAGCGGCTAGATGGTAAGCTATACAGAATTTCGAAGTTTGATAGTCCAAAAAAGCGTAATATCTCGCATTTAAACTATATGCAGGTTTGTTAAGAGAGTGTTTTTACTCTTGGAGGCCATGGTTGAAGTTACAATTCAAGAAATTTATGCTTACCCGGAGACCATCACAGTATACTCCAGAAGGAATCATAAAAAATAGCATTTGAGTAAGTTATGGATCAAAGCAAAGGAATTGTTTAGTCACAGTCTCAAGGTAAGCATCAATCTTTTGAATTGCAACTTGAACCATGGCAAACTACAAGATAAAATGTTTCCAGTACGTCCCTTACTATCTATGTGATGTAACATTATGTAACGTATGCCTATTCTTGATGCCAAGGACTTCATCTAACCTGCTCAGTATCAGCTTGTAAGGCCTCCAAGAGAAAAATACTCTCTTAACAGACCTGCATACAGTATAAATGCGAGATATTACTGCTTTTTTGGACTATCAAGCTTGCTGTATAGCTTACCATCCAGCCACTCTTTGGTTAATTAAAACCATTGTCCACACGTGCGTGAGGGGGCGTGGACATGCACATTGCACACAATCTATGTACGAGCTCTGCGCACAAATTGCACCGCTTAAAAGCGTGTTTAGCACAACCGCGAATCGCTTAGCACATGTCAAACCCCTAGCACAAAGTTGAATCGCTTAGCACACGGTCGAATCACTTAGTACGTGGTCGAATCACTTAGCACACGCCCGAATTGCTTAGCACATCGTCGAAACGCTTAGCACACGCCCGAATTGCTTAGCACATCGTCGAAACGCTTAGCACACGCCCGAATCGCTTAGTACCAGCGAATCGCTTAGCACGCGATTGAAACACAAATGACCCTCTCGGCCACCGTAGTCTGTAGATTTACAGTCATGTATGTAAGTACTGAGTTTGTGATATCTTGTTTTGTACTCAGTATGAAAGCAAGAAAGACCCAGCAAAAGATATGGTATTGGTGAATGGAGTCAAACACAGTTTGGACTTGGTTGCTCTCATCTGCTACTACAAGCTCAAGAGCAAATGCCCTGGTAAGGCTTCTTGGTATATTTTTTACCAGCCGTTTGCGCGCACAGCGTGCAAACGGCTGGTTCTTTACGTTTTCCGCGTCTGTTTTGTGTCTGTTTGTGCGGCCTGAGTCAATCTTACATTAGCGAGTTGGCTTCTGCCCCGGGGCTTGTCTATCTTTCTGTGGGGGCAATGCACATGCTCAAAAGGGTATCTCTGCTGTTGCACGCATGCCATATTTGAACTTGTGGTGCACAAAAGAGACAGAAGACAGCTGGTCAGTCACAGGAGTGATCGAGAGATAGGCCACTAGATTTTCATGCAACACAGGCCATCTCTTGGTTTTCTTTTAGCAGCCATAGCCAGGTCTGGTTGTTACAGAAAGAGACCACGCTCCTACACATTACTCTTTCATATCGCATTAGGTATGTTTAGCCACACCTACTGTTGCCTATGTCTATATGTAACAGGCACATGACCTAGCTGCTAATGTATGCATATCTATGCATAACCTCCAATGTAAAAAATCTAAATATAGCACCGAGTTGTGTATTTACAGGAAATTACCCTTAATAACCCTCGTCGCGCATGCGCAGCAAGGGTTACAGTACTTAGTGTGTGTGTGTGTGTGTGTGTGTGTGTGTGTGTGTGTGTGTGTGTGTGTGTGTGTGTGTGTGTCTGTTACCTCACTGACAGCTACGCCGTTAACGTATCAGGTACAAAGTCGATACAAATTGAAAGCAAATGTGGTATTGAAGGTTTTTGCTGAAAATACTTCGTTCAATAGCTACGGCGTTATTTGCTCATCACGACAAACTTTGACGGTTTCGACGGCCAGTAGATACATCAGAAGATGTTTTAATAACTACTGGAGACTATTGGTCAGTTGGCTGCTAATGCCATCATATGTGACGACTCAAAACTACTACACTGGCTAGCTAGCTCTGTGGGCATGTCAGACACACCTCTCATGCGTGACATAGATACAATCGATTGATGACTGGAACTGGAACGGTGAATTGGGGTTCCGTTCGGGTTCCGTATCAAGCTGCTGACATGTACTTATGTCTTCAGCTTTCAGCTTGTGTCTTCTGCCCATGCATGAGATAATAAGAGAGTAACAGACAATATAATTTGTATTATGCTATTGATACAAAAAAAGAATTAGAAAGTCCGCACTGCGAACGATTCCAAACAATCTTCAAATGCAACAACATTCAATCCTGTATGGCTGTCGCTAGTCATTTAGAATTTCGCAATAATCACGCCAAGGGTTATGCACTTCCGTGCTTTTATTTGCAGCTGTTCTCATTCACCATTACATTGTAAAAGTTCTAGGGTGAGGGTACACCATTAAAAACACATTTTGGGGTGAAGCATTGGAGTGGGTGAGCTTTCCAGTAGTGATAGGACTTAAACCTGCTCTTTCCCGTACATAGTACACCCACTCTATGACTGCATACTGACCATGAGAAGACCTTTATGTGATGTTTAGAGTGTTATTGTAATGGTTGCTTACCATAGGCTAGAAATGCCTATTTATAGGTACCTTCTGTAAGCAAAGTAAAATGTACATAGTGTGTACTCAGTCCACATTATAGTTTCGATCTGTTCATACATCTAGGTGATCACAACTTTGGGAAGAGGCTGTGTGAGCTGGTGTACAATGGGTAAGACAGTAGCCTCAACTGATGCTAATGTTTTGTCGTGTTTGTCAGTTTAGAATCATTTTTGAGCCAAGTGTGCATGTTTATGTGTCCAGATGAAACTGTCCCAATGCCAGCAGAAGTGTTACAAATTAAGCTATGTACAAATTAGATGAAGCAAGATAAATGTGTGTTGTAGGAGATTGGGTAGAAGGTAATATGTATTCTGTTATAAAATCTAATGGTTCATAGGTCCAGTATTATACGTACTGAATTGTGAAGAATCAGTTTCTGCTCTTGTCATAGTGCCTAGCCAATATTATAATAATAACCTATCATGTAGGGAGAGAATTTTACAAAAATAGCTGCAAATTACAGTGCAGTACGTTTACAGAGTACATGTAGCTACAAAAGTACAAATCACAGCGCAGTGGGTTTACAGAAACAGACCTGGGTAATTGGAAAGATTTTGGGAGGATGTTCTCCGTACATGCATTGCGCTATGATTTGTAGCTACTCAAGTTGTGAATGTATTGTGTTGTGATTTATAGGTTATTTTTGTGGAAATCCATCCCTACATGATAGATTTTTTTAAAACTGCTTCTATCCAGCTTGTTTCAAGTATTTTTGGGGAGGGGGGGAGGGGGTATGAATGGTGTATGGCACTTTATTGTGATGTGGGCTGAACGCCACCCCGTCTATATCTCCCATGTGTTGTGAGCAATGTGTGCAAGATGTGCTGAAATTCGCATCTAGTGTAGTCAGGTATCGTGTTACATGAGGGCGGGGCTAACTGCTATATTGTCGCTTTGATAGCTGAATTCAACATGATCAATGGTAGGCTTTAAATAGATGAACACGTGGTGGCAGGCAGTCTGCGCATGTGTATCCTACCATACAATGACGTGTAAATGGCGAGTGTCCACTCAAGAGTATTCGTAATCACTGCTTAGCTAATTCCAGTTCTTTGAAAATGCCATGACATAAAGGCACTACTTGAGGGTTAATAATGCCGTGTTCGTGTTGGAATCATTGTAATCGCTGTAGCCTTTATTGTGCTAGCCTGTGTGAAAGAAGAAGACAAAAAAAGAGGCAGATAGATCATTTGGCCCGTTTAGCTACTTGCTGCTGTGGTACTCCAGCGATGGTTTGTAGCTGCGCTAACAGTCTTGTTGCTAGAGTAAGTAACTGATGATCAGACACCAGGTATATTCGGTCGTGCTAGCGGCGAGTGCATAAATTACCGGAAGTGGACGGGGCCTTTATCGATAGTACAGTCGCTTTGCACTTCGATTTGAAAGTTTGGTGTTCCCAAATGTATGTATTGTCAGACTCCGTTCCGTGATTCCTCCCTGAAGCAAATTTTGGTGATCTTTCTTCATTATTGGGAAGCCACACTACCATACTGCTGCACACCAACCTTTCACCATCGTACCTACTTTGAATACGGAGGGTTGCTGCTGAATGTAGAGCTGTGTCACACTCTTTATAATCAGACAGTGAATTTTGTATTTTTTCAGTGTAGAGATCCCAAAACACTCTCCAACGCTAGGTTTGGATATCTTTGGAAAGCACAGGTACCTAGCAGCACAACCGTTGCATGGTTCTCGAGATAGAGAGAGAGATAGAACTGTTCGTCTTGATTTCTCTAAGCATGATAAAGCTGAAGCTTTTAGTGGAAAGAAATCAGGAAGGACACGATGTATGAACATCAGACGTTCACTGTTGTGTTTCCCAACGATATCCAAACCCTTATCGTTAGAGAGTGTGTTGGGGTCCTTACACTGGAAAAAGACGAAATCTGCTGTCCGATTATAGAGAGGGTGACACGGCTCTGTATTCAACAGCACCCCTCGGTGCTCAAAGCTGCTAAGATGGCGAAAGGTTGGCATGCAGCAGCATGGTAGTGGGGCTTTCCCAGTAATGAAGAAAGATCACCAAAAGTTGCTTCAGGGGGGAAACACGGAACGGAGTTCAACAATACATACATTTGTCCGGTCATAGCTGTGCCAAATTTTAACTTTGGAAGGTTACAGCTCCAGAACCAAGCAATGGAGGAACATCAAACTTGCAATTCGAAATGCAAAGGGTCAGTACAATAGAAGGCCCTTCCCACTTCCGGTAATTTACGTGCTCAGTGCTACCATGCCTGAATATACCTGGTGTCCGATCATCAGTTACTTATTCCACCTGAGAGTGACTAGTATGGCTCAGTTAAAGCTTATGACTACAACTTTAGCAGAGTTCTCACCGTATGATTTTGTAGGCGTTATATGCAGTGTCCATTTTTTCCCCGTGCCATCCCTACATATGGCGTCCTACCGTGCTCCATGATACACGCACAAATACGTGTACAGTACATGGAGGTGTACGTGTACATATATTACATCTATGTGAGCAAGCACAAAAGGATTTTACCTAGTAGAAATACCATAAGATAGTACTAAATGGCAGTGAATATTGAAATGCACCAGCTTCAAACATAGACTGTCATTGCTGTGCAAAGTTTGACTGTGTTTGTGAGTTTCAGCTGCTTTCAATCAGTGTACATGTACTGTAACATAACTGTGTCATTAGGAGTGACTATCTTTTTACTTTCATTACTGAAAATGCTTTACTATCACTTTTGGTGCTCAAGATATTCCACCAGCTTTCGTCCCATTTCTCTGGTCAGGAAACTTTGCACAGAAGTGTTCTCACTACTACTATAACATGTACATGTGCTATTAGTAGTGATTGTAATTGTAGTCTTATGTGTGTGTAAAGGTTCGTGCATTGCCATAGCATTACCGCCTGTTTTTACTTGAGGTACATCCCGAGTGAAATTGTTCTGCGAATTGCAAGCAAAAATTATGCGCATTGTGCGTAAACTCACGCAATAGTGTACGCATGCGTTCTCGCGAATTTGCGTACAATTGTGTCGATATGTGGGCAAGAACTGCAGTCTCACCTGTTTAGTAGCACCATTAAATAGCAGGTCTAGTAAAACAAAGCTTACTGCGCGGATTCTTGCGTGGCGCGTTTCAAGTACTTACTAAAACTTGATGATCGGAATTGCATGCAAAACGTGATTTACCGCGTAACTGCACAAAGAAGCAAGAAAGCACACAAACTCGCAAATTTTCATGAGACATGTCACATCGCGCGTGAAACCGAAGAACATTTTTACTCGGGATGTAGCACTGTCAGTATTTGATAAACCCTTCTAATTAGCGTACAATGGATATGCCAGTCTTATACGTACATATACAATGATGACTACTTTAGCAGCTCAATGTTTTTGGGCACACAGAATCACAGACACAATATTTGCTAGAATTGTAATCATTTTCAAAAGGAAAATGAGCAGACTACAGCACTACGCAGTCCTTTTTCGCGATTTAATTTGTTGCAAGAGTGTCAACTCACTGTGCTATGCAATTAAAAAGGGTTCCACTAGTATATATTTATCTTCATGAACCAATCATAAATTTTTTACACATGTACCCTAACTGCAGGAGCACTACAGTCATGAATCGAGCCGCCAAGGGAAAGCGCCGAGTTCAGTAAGTGTATGCATGAGTTATCAAGAATGCTATAGTGCAAAGTTATGCAGAGTGAAAGCCATTCATGACTTTTTGAATTAATGAGATTATAGCATCCAGTTATGCTGCTGCCGTTGGTATTCCCATAGAATTTCTTTCAAAAGGAAGTTGATACAAGGAAACAAGTAATGGTACACGATAACACAATTGATTACGTAATGACACATGTTTTCCTGTATATTGCGCAATGTTACATGTGCTTCCAGGAATATCCAAGTAGTATACGGGTACCGGGAAAATTTACCGCGAAATTGCAGCAACTTTTCATTCAATCCTCGTTTTGGGGTCGTTTATTTTGCTCTCAAAATCGATTAACCCGTTGGAGTAGAGTAACAGAAAAGCATATGTAAGCGGTTTGGTACAAGATGCGTTGCTTAGAATACTTTTGGGGCCACTCAGGCCCTTTGCCGCAGGTTGGGTAAAAAATCGAAAAAAAATCACTTGTCCACTCCAACTGGAAAATGGAAGGAAGAGTCGTGAGCTGTATCTCCAGAACTACGTAAGCTACAAAGTTCGTTTTTTTCACATTGTGAGTAGTTGCTTTCGTGCTCCCTGCGAGCGCTTATCCGAGCTTCTAGCGCTTTTGTAAGAGAATGCTATGCAGTCAACTCTGAATGCCACTTTTTCCACGATTTTCTTGCTTTCTATTTCATTTCATATCTACTCTTAGATTGGGGCTACTACTAACTTACCTTGCTGTGCCGTAGATCTTGATGGTATATGCGCTGAAGTGCAAAATCTCGGCTGTAAATCCTTTTGCCGCAGGTTGGGCAAAAAATCGAAAAACTGGCAATTTGTCCAGAGAGGCATGAGCACACAGCTGCCCAGGACTGCTGTAAAAGTCGTACGCTCGAAATAAAGTACCTGTCATACGCTTTTTGTGCTGTTTAACACGGATATGTTGTTGCAAAAGCAGTCTTTCAAAGGGATCTCGAAATAACGGCCGTCATAACTGCACGCGCTCGAAGTCGGTCAACCTGTGTATTTAGCAGATAGAATGGCAGTGGCGTCATCCAACCACCTTTTGTCTTTGACTGGTATGCTTAAGCTTCAGTGAATTGAGCTGTGTAGGCTAGTACCCTATGTAATAATACTATGTTTGTATAATTATACACCGACTCGCTGAGATTACGATAATCCCCTTGCCTGGTGTTCTTAAGGATCTGGGATTCAAAGTAACAACTGCTAGAGAAGCTCAGCATGCTGCTTCTAGTATGCTTGAGGGTTTGGGTGGTGGAGAAGACCTCACAGTGCGAACTGCTGTGCATAGAATAGTGAGCACCTACCTGTAGACCACTGTTTGGTGGGAAACATGAGATTGTTTCACAAGACTAGAACCTCTGCTCAGTTGGTTGCTGCCTGGAAACAACTGATGACCGAAAAGGTAGCTTCTCCGGTCTTCTACGGTATCTGTACATTACTGATGCACTGTGTAGACAGCTCACAAAGCGATGATACCCACTGCCAGAAGGATCTGTGGAGCTTCCACTTTTACCCACTTGGAACTACCAGGAGCAGAATGTAGTGATCGAGGTACGCAGTTGGGTATATTGTGAAAACTGTTACATATATGTCAGTGTTACGAAAGGGGGTCACACCCTCTGAAAGAAGAGCTGGTGCTTTGCCTGGAAGAAACGTGCGTTGATGAGAAGTTCAACCGAGTGATCCAAGAGTATCGATGTGAGTGGCTTAAAGATTGTAAATAACACCACTTTTTGTTTCTTTCAAGTACTGGAGAATAGATACTTCTCTTTTGGGCGATTCTTTCAGCCGAGTGGGAAAAGAAGAAAGAACAAAGCCTACTTTTGATGGTGATCAAACTAGGAATAATCATCCATATGTGGATTTTCTTTTGCCAAATCATTTCTAGAACTGTACACGCAAGCAAACAAGAAATCTGTTCAAAGTCAAAGGGACTGAGGAAGAAACTGAGTACGCATGTAGTACATAAATAATTATGTATAATTGCTTGCGGTTTGCAACAGTTACTGTATAATTATGTTACCATCTGATGCAGTGGTACATGTAAACAAACTGAGTACCGCACGGAAAGAAACCTTGGGAATCACAACCGTAAGGCTGATGTAGCCTGCGCTTCTTCCTTCTTGGTAGGGGCTGATTTTCTTTCTCAAGATCCATGGACTTTATGGGAATGCTGCCTTGACAATTCCCTTGGCTCCTTTTTTACGACTTGCAGTGCCTGAGGATCTCTACAGCATTTGGATGATTGTGGACCCTACCCTAAGCTGAGAAAGTCTTTATCGCCTGGCACCATAAATAAGTAACAGGCTAATTCAATAAATGAGTTCACTGTTGAAAAAGAGACACATATCATTTGCAGACCACACTAAATTAACTGAATGGATTTCTAAAATACCTCACCAGTGTTGCAGAGTCCAAGACGTGTTTCAGCACTTATATTGCTTGTTTGTGAATCCCTGCCGTTTTAACACACATCTCCCAATTGTCAAGGAACCCAAGAAAATCTTCACTTAACTAGACTACTGCTGAGGAATAATAATCAGTTACTATATTATGTTTGAGATGACACTGTACCAACAGTTATGTCCCTTCAGTCGGAATTCACTATCAGAATAGTATGGTGACTTGAATGGGTTTCTTGTTCGCATCCCACTGGTGAAGTCTTCAACATTGACGCAATTGAAGATCTTGTCAAAGTATTCGACAAATTTAGCCATTTCCTCCGCCTCTTCTCCTCCATCAGCCTCAATACTGTAGCAACAGAAATACTGAGGACATATGCACCGACAGAAAAAAAGCAGTCATCAATAATACACTCCCAATTGCAAATTTTTTTCTGAATCCATCTCAGATTTTTTGACACTTTCATGTGATATAAATCCATAATATGTATATGTGCTTGCAGATGCATACTGATGCTTCTTTTACCAGTGACTTTCAGCAACTGCATTATATACATGTAGTGCACACTATGTCGTGTACCTACACACACACACATGCAGATAGCAAACACACTTGTAACCATCTGACTGTAGTACCCATTCTCTATATCCCTGTTTCTCTGTTCACGAGTTTCTGTAATCTTTACACTTGAAATGTGACTAATCTGTGCACCCAGATCAACACACACCTTCAAAAATGATATTAGAAAGATGTGCTAGTACTTCAGCTTTGGAACAATTGACAAGCCTGGAGCTTCCTTAGAAGCACCCACTTCCTCCGGCATACAATCCTTGCAAATGTTTCCAGGAGATTTGTTTACTTTAAACACATACATGTAAGGTCAATCCCTCCCTGTAGCTGTATATTAAAGCTCCCCTTTATCATTTCACCAGAGTTTTCTTGCTTTGAATGACCACTGAATCTGAGAAAAAGAAATTCCTCACTTCTCTGTGGTGTACGTATGGGTTCTTTACCTTATGCAAAACTGAACCCTTTGGTGCTAAGGCCAGAAAGCGGCACTTTGGGGTTGCTCCATCAAGGTCGTTTCAAGTTACAGTGCTCTACTTGATGCACAGTTTTCCAAAGTAGTGGAAGGACTTGCTCTCTGGTTGTGTTTAACTCAAGTGAACTGGGCATAAGTCAAACGGAGCTTTGTGAGAGGCCTCTGACCATAATTACGAAAATAGACTTGGCGAGGGGATGGCTAGCCTATTTGACATCAGCAGTTTCCAATGCATGTCAAGATGGCCTGTGATATCTCCTCCAAGGTTTGCAAAACCAACCATGGCACTTGTAGGCTTGTTGTAGACTAAATCTTTGTGAATATGCATTTCAAAGCAAAATCACATACCACTGCCACTCTTCTTATTTTACCGCAAACAAAGTGAACCTCTGGAGGTTCTGAAGCTTCCCAGACGCCTCATGCTGCTCTAGAAGATACACATCGGCAGTTGAGGTCATACTTTATTATTATGCCTATTTTGAACTGTCTGTATTATATATTGTGTATATCATGTATGGTGCGGCCTTTATGCTTGTAATAAAGATAAAAATCACTAGCACACCTACCACGTTTCTCTTCTCTTATCTATATACCTCACTCTCCTACCATCCTGACTTAATCTTCTCCTTGTATATACATTGTCGTTTTTTCTAACAACAAACTTGTGGTTAAAGTACACTACTGAAATACACAATGAGGTGGCTCCAGCGTTCCTCTTGTACTTGGTCCTGTAAGAACATACCTTGCTCTTCTTGGCAGCTGTGTGACAGTTCTCACTCTGGAGTTAAAATTTACATACCGCTCCAATCTGTAACGATCATTGGCTCAGTGCATTTCGCACATGTACATGTAGTATGCGGATAATGTGCATCACGTGAAAAGTTGCCATTCTCGGGTGTGTACTCTATCATCTAAAATAGGTGGAGAGCAAGAAGTGAAACATTCAATACCGTAATTTACTGCTTCATACTGTTTAAGGTCATGCTAGTGCATGTAAGACTTAGTAGTGTTCATGGCATGGCCATACATAGCAGTTAGCATGATTGAGTAATAATAATTTTACCCTGCATAGGATCAAGATTCCCAACTGCAGAGCTCTTCAGGTAGTTCCCAAGCCACCAGTACCTGTGGGAGAGGGGCAGGGAGGGGCTGACCATGGAACTGAGAGGTGAGTGTACCTCATTACTGAGGTGCATGAAATCATTTTCATTTTACATGTGACATTGTGTCACTGCTATTCTTCTGAATTGCCTAGTGTATGTAGTGTATGTGTGGCAAGAAGTATGAATGTTCACTTGCCCCGTTCTCAGGGTCACTTTAGTCATTGCACAATGGTAATATAGGGGCTGAACGCTGTGGCATGATAAGCCAAGACACAGAGCAAAGTCCTTCTAGGTCATTGATAGTTATGTCACAGCTGCCTATTGCTGGAGTGCTGCAGAATTTCTTTGCTAAACAGAAAGCACAGACTAGGAAGCAAGAAATTAGTGTTATGAAACTTTGCAATTTCAGTCTGGACCTTTATCTGTATGTATATACATGTAGCTAGGTTCTAACTTTTGTCATGAAAATTATTTCCTCATATAGTGGCCTATATGAGGCTGAGCCCTACACTCCGACAAGTGGTCCCAAGCAGATCACAGTTGAGCTGAGACCCCTCTCTAGTGCCTCCTGGCTGTATGTGCAAGGACTCTCACAGAACCCAAGACTCAGGTATAGGCGATGCTTAATCTACATGAACATACATCCTTAAATATTTGTGCACTAATGTGTACTCTTAATTTTGAGTGCTTTGGCTCATTCTGTAACATATGTCTCACTGGACTGTACAGTTGTGTGTACATATAGACTATATAGCTAAGAGGTGAACCCGTGCACTACTGTGACTCAGCATACTTGGCACGGAAGCTTCTCTATGTATATTCTGGTGTGAATACATGTCCAGAGCCCACGCATGCCTGGCCTGAATACTGTTACAGTCTCGGTTAAATGATATGATCATCTATGCATCTGTATTTTGTCAGACTGGGTTCACCACCTTTCTCTTGCAATTTTAAGATACACATCAGGAGTAACCTCATTTTCAAGGTCCACCTGCACCTTTTTTCGCTCCATGTAAATGTAAGAATATCTCCCTCTTTTTACACTGCAAAGGACAAAAGCTGGGGTGGAGGCCAGCAATTAGAGTCTAGCTGTATTTATCCGGTTGTGCTTACCTCATATAGGCTAACTGCAACAGCTTCTATGACCGTTTCTCAGCTACTCCAGTTTCTCGCATTGAAGTGGCAGCTAGAGCCACGTAGTGGGAACAGCGTCAGCTTGTATCATAGCTACAAACCCACAGAAGCCAGCCCTTCGCTATCACTACCAAAAGAGTCTCCTTCAAACGCTGTGCCTTACAGAGAACACTCTACTGAGCCAGAAGACATCAGTGAGAAGCCCTTGCCGTCTCCCCGTGATAAAACCTCTGCCACCTGCTCGCCGTCAGTGCAGGAATCGTGGGTTCAGGAAGAGCATGCTTGTGGAAGCAAGAAATGTGAATGTGCTGTGGAACATCCTGACTCAGGCAAACAGAAGCTGCTGCCTCCAAACCGTGTCGAAACTACAGCTGCTTCTGTGTCTTGTTTTCCTTCGCCTCAAACTGTTTGCGAGCCTGAAGGTGTGCAGTCTGAGGTGTGTAGTCCAGCCGAAAACTCAGGCACTCCTTTGTTCCTTCCTGAGAAACCCAGCATTGTATTTTGCAAGGGCCCTTCAAATAATGAAGACCTCATCCGAGATCATCCTGCAGAGGACAGCAGTTATGAAAGCGGTGATCAGTATGAGACAGCGTGGAAGCTTTGTACCACTTCAGCAGTCTCCATGGGCGAGCTTCATTATAAGGTGAGAGAGTCCCTAATCTGGTATTTCCACTGTAAGCTACGTAGATCATCACAGCCAAATGATTTATTATGCATTTAATTAAGGTGGCGGCAAGCAGTATTACATGTGTGCACTCATGTGACCACGCCCACTTCAGAGCAGTGCCCTCTCTATTTACTGAATTTCTCAGTGTGTGTACGTAAACTCCACATACTTAACCCCCTCTAGACTGGGAATAATTTACCTTTAGAAAGAATGGTAGCTATATCTATATAGCTTGCAGAATTAAGACATTCAGAATTTCACCATACGCTGTCTCGGTTGTTTGCTGCTTTAGTACATGTAGCACTTACAATGAAGTAGTTGTTTGCCACACGTGGTTACGTATCGTGGCAGGACTTGTATGTACAATAGATTTTATGACTTCATTGCAATATTACTTGGTAGTGCTATAATGGAGAGGCTAAAACTAGGAGTAAGCTAGATATGGCTTTTGATTACAGCAGTGCATTTTGAATTGTAGTTACAGTACACATGTACATGTTGTAACTACCATTTCTACTTAGGCACAATTGTAGCAGTCCTGACACATATACGTAGATGCTTTGGCATTATGATTACTATAATATTATTGTCAATGAAAGGCACTAGCTAGTTAACCCTCGGCACACATGCGCAGCGAGGGTTACAGTACTCAGTTTGTGTGTGTGTATGTGTGTTTGTGTGTTACCTCGCTAACAGCTACGCTATTAACATACAGGTACAGAGTATGATACGAATCGAAAGAAAATGTGGTATTGAATTAATGTTATTGATGTGTGGATTTCGCTAAAAATACTTCGTTCGAAAGTTACGGCATTATCTGCTCACCACAACAGACCCTGATGGTTTTAACGGCCAGTAGATACGTCAGAAGATTTTTTAATGACTAATGGAGGTTATTGGTTAATGGAGACTATTGGTAGGTTAGCTGCTGTTTCTAACGCCACCATATACGATGGCTTGAATCTTTTACACTGGCTAGATTGCTCTGTGGGCGTGTCAGACACACTTCTCATGCATGACGTAGTACAATCGATTCATGACTAACTGGAACGGTGAATCGGGGTTCCGTTCCGGTTCCGTATCGAGCTGCTCGTTATAATGACATGTACATATGCCTTCAGTTTTTAGCTTGTGTCTTCTGCCCATGCATGAGATAATAAAAGAGTAATCATTGATATTATTTATTCAAAGTATTGTGCTATTGATACAAATAAAGAAGATACTGTGGGTTACAAAACAATCACCTTAGAAACCACATGTACAGTACAGAACGTAAGATTACTAACATTTTCTCTTGCTTACTCATTCTAGATGCCAAAGTGTAGCATTATTAATCACGCCGAGGGTTATGCACTTTTGTGCTTTCATTCATCCAGTGATAAAGATAAACAATGATTGGGCTAAGGGTCACATGAGTGTATACTTATGGCTTGATAGAGCTACGTACTTTGTTAGAAACAATACAGCCAAACTCTTTGGAGTAAGGATCTGAAATAAGTATGTACTAAGTTACACTTTTTGTCCCCTCTTTCAGTAAGCGAGCTCAAAAGTGATTGTATCTTTTGAACAGCTTTTGGCACATACATGTATTCATCATATGCATGTACCTTGTAAGGCTTGAATTTATACTAGCATACATGAACCCCCAAAATGTGAAATTTTAACTTCTTATCAATCGGCTGTTACAGTATAAAAAAAACAAACTTTGTTTCATTGAATCAGATGCTTTTATGGATATTGGTGTTTATACGTAAGTAACCCCATTTTTTTGAAATGTACTTGTGGAACACTGTATGCTTACGTGGTTTCCTATGTACTGTACATGTGCTTCTGAAGGGTGTTGCTTAGTTTGTTTACTACCCGGTATTAATCACTTTATCTCGTTTAGTTCTGTCTGCCTGATCGGCTTCAGCTACTATATGAGTTGCATCTAACACAGAAGAAGGTATGTATATAGGTTATGCGATGAAAGCGAGGGGTCTACGGGATTTATAGCCCCGCGGAAACCGCTATAGACACCCATGCGCGAAGCGCAAGGGTGTCTATAGCGGTTTCCAAGGGACTGTAAATCTTGTAGGCCCTGAGGGTTTATCGTATATTAAGGTATTTATACTATAACCAATCAGATCCATTTTGCGTTAGTAACAAAACTAGCTAGCAACAGATACTTATAGTAAAATTAATGAGTGAGCTCTCAAGCTCTGTCAAGTTTAATCCGCGCTGACTTGACCTGCTAATCTGGAGCGGTTGGGATACGGATTCAGAACCAGAATCTGATAATGCGTTATTGACGATTGAGATTGAGTCTGATAATACTGTCCCGCCCCATGACATCATGGAATTCCTGGCGGATTTTGAGACATCAGCCGGCGATACTGAGCCAGCCCCACCCACTCGCTTTGCCGTACCTTTGTCCGATGATGCAGTCACGGAGGCAAGAGAGGTAGCTGTGCCTAAAACTACTCAAAAGGACACTCTCTTGAAACACATGATTAGAAATTCCAAATTGACTCGTTAGTATGGGGCTTGCTCAACTGTGTTGGCTCACCCCAATAATTTTGTAGTCACCCCACACACTTAGCAAAAGTAAGCGGTTGTGCCTAACAAAATAAAAATGGACCACGGTATACAGGCCACAATACACAGAAACAAAGCACATTTGGACAAAATGTGAGGGATGTGCTATTGGTATATCAGTAACCAACTCAACGTGGTTGCTGGCCAGCAGTGAGAAAAGTATCATTACCGAAGGGGATAATAAAGTTGAATCTTCTCAATTTCTAGGGTACCATTGCAAGCTTGCAAGTTGCTCTAAAACTTGTGGACTTCATTGGAAACACCGAATCAATGACAAAGCAACAACAGGTACATTTATATTATCTATGCAAGTACAAATAAGTTGGTATGTTATGCTACCTAGGGGATAATAGAGAAATCTTTTTTTCTGAAAGGAAATATCAGCCCTCCCAGAGGCAGAGCAAACTCTTGCTCTAAAGAACTGACAGCCTGGGTTTGATCCCACTATTTCTTGTAGCTGTGGTAGGCTTTACTATGCACTTTAAAGTTTCAGTGCATTCCCAGGCTCCAACTATGACTTTCCAGTAGATATATCGTGATAGCAGTACACAGTGAGACATTAGTCTTGTGACCACATGGAAAAAAATTCTGTCTGGCAAAAATGTATTGACCACAAGTGAGGACTAGGGGTTTACAGCACATGCACTATGTAAATCATACTATTGTTTAACTTGTATGTATAGTGACAAACAAGCCAAAGTACTGGCTATGGCTTCCTTCTCATTAGCAGTCTCAGTTAGTCCTAGAACACGATCAAACCCAGACGGTAGCAGAGCTAAGCAAAGCACAGTGATTTACTGCTTCCTGTTGGTAAACTCGCAAACACGTCGTACCCGGTGATGAACCCTCGTACATCTTCCAGCTGCTTGAGCCTCATTGTCCAATAGCCGAGCACACTAGCAGCTTTTTTGATCACGTCATCTAATCACAGACTTACCATAGCCGCACATGCGGTTTCACACTTGATTACTAGCCTACTAATAAATAGGTCATATGACAACTGTAATCGTATTGACTCTACTGACATTCCAGGAGTCCACTTGCATACCAATATATCTTTGCCAGACAGAACTTTCTTCTGTCTGGTCACAAGACTAAACAAGACATATACCTCTGGAACAGAAAGAAGTAGCTTGCTCTTACTCTGAGATGAGCCATTTCACCTTATTATAGTGATAGAACAGAAATGGTGAACTATTGCATTGGAATATGGTGACTCTTCCATGTAGTAAAATGATTTATTATATTATTAAATTACCTGCAGTCTTCTCCAAGTGTTGGCTCCCGTACAACTCCCAAAGTGGCAGAATACATTCGATCTCTTCCAAAGAAATCACCCCACAAGTCTCCACTTGCCAAGTACTACCGGCTCAAGAATAGATCACCATTCAAGTCAGCGATGCTTAGGCATCCTGCAAGAAGAATCAGGCTCGACTTTGATGCTGAGTCAGGTCAGTTATGTACCGTAAAGTACGTATTATCCGCCCATTGGCGGGCCACTTAAGTGCAAGCTGAAAGAGGGGGGTGGGCGGATGATACGTAGTTTTTATAAATGCGATGTAGTATCCGCCCACTCGAATGCATTTAAACGCGCGGTATGCAAAGCGAGTATACAATGTAAGTATAGCTTTTCTAGGCAAGTACCGCACCCAGTGAATGCAAATTGTATTGAACTACCTGATATAGAAGCGTGCAGACTACTATTATCTGCTAAAAAGCGAAGTGGCTGACAGACTTACTGTCGGTATTCCAATTAAAGCGCACTGAAGATGGAGTTTTGTCATTGATTCTGCTCGTTGTCTTGGAATTTTCAGTTGTTAGTTATATGTTTAGCTCGCATGGATGGTATTTAAGGGTGGGCGTACATAAATACCCTCCGACGTAACTTTGACTCAAAAAGGGGGATGGGCGGATAATACATCATGGGCGGATAATACGTAGTTTACGGTACAGTGTTTCAAGCAATGCTTAGCCTACTGATTCAAGTATATAATAATAGCACCAAATCAGCAATATGGAATCAGATCTCGAATGTCTAAGGATATATACCTTTAATGGTCTATTTGGCCTCATGTATATTAGCCATTTTACAAGTGAATTTGAGGGAAAGTCTAGTTGAGTTCATCACATGATGTTCAATTGTACTACGCACTTAGAAGTGGTCCACTTTAATATTTCTGCTAATGGCAGACTGGGAAAGAAGAAAGCTTCTTGCTCAATCTAACCGCATAGCTAGCTAACTTAGCTTGCCCTCTAAATAGTGGTATGAGTGAGGTTTGTAATTTAGGGGCTACTCACTTATTGGACTGGAGAGCATTTTATAATTTTAAACTATGTACATATATCACGCATCGCTTAAAGCCGAGCTCAGCGAGGCCAATAATCACGACCTATGGGCATCAGAATCTCAGCTAGCATTATATATCTTTTTATGTCTGTCCGTCATGCTTTCCCGGCCTCGGGGGGCAAGCCACGTGTTCAAAAGGGCGTCTTCGGTAGTGCAAGGAAGCTCATGGCACAGAAAGAGGCAGAAATCGGGACAAGTGTGCTACATCGTTTAATCGAGTAAGGCTTACCACAGCTCTCAGGTTAGTACAGTTTGTGTACTCGCTCTGTATGCAGAGATACGAGGGCTGGAGATGGACGGCATGATCGAAAGTTAAAGGATGCAAGTTTTATGTAGCATGGTCCCTGTACTAGCTCTCCCGTGCTAGCCATGGCTAATCTTTTGGAAAATGTTGTAGACAAAGAGATCATTCACCTGGATGCTAATCGTTGTTTATCACTACACACTGTATCTGGCAGACTCGCTAGAATAATCATCCCATGCGTGTTCTGGAGCCCTAGTCCGCATCCCGTGTGAATCCGGGGGATTCAGTTGCACCCCGTGTGAATCTGGGGTTCCAGTCCACGCCCCGGGGACGAGCCACGTGTAGAAAATGACGCGAGGTATAGTACGCTTGCGTATACCTAGTAAGATTAACTAGGCTTCCCCCTACTGTTTTTTTCCCCTGTGCATTGAAGGGGACTTATGAGCCTGAAGCTACAACAAATATTATAGCAGAAGCTCCAGACTCAATCAAGTTTCTCAATTCTCCGCAGTGCTAGGCATGGTTACTCAAATTGTGTGGTGTTGGATCATTTTGATTTTTGAATGAGTAGTAAATGTACGTAGGTAGGTACCCAGCTGGTAATAGTGGTACTGTGACCTTCATTGGGCATGTGTGTGTGAACTCCACACTAGTGTGTTTAATTGAGAAATTTAATCTGTGTATACACATGTACGTACATGCAGTCAACCAACCACATGTTGTCTGCATCCATGATATACAACATCCAACAAGTTGCCACATATTCATGATCCCATTCAATGTTTTGAAGCCCTTTCATGTGGCCATACAGTATTGTGCCTGCATGCAATGGCTGCAACAATAAAAGGAGCTTAAGGCTGCAGTGGTAGAGCTTCAGCGATACTTAGAGTACACACTCACCCCACAATGCTTTGCATATATGGATTATGCCAGTGTGGAGAATGAAGCTAGCTATTATGAAGACTACATAAATTAATGTAGAGATGTGTATTCTACATTAAATTTTTAGTGTGGTTCCGCTGTGTTATGGTAGTCACATATATTGTACTTTATTGCAGATTCTGGTGTGCCAAGTGGTAACTCACTGGTCACCTACACGTATGAAGATGACAAAGTATCAGCTGCTCACGAGTCCAGCCAGGAAAGAGCAGAGGGTAGCGGTGTGTCAGCTGCTGATGGACTCTCAATTACCACTCCATCCCTGAGGGATACTCAGCCAACTACTGTTTCTTCGAGTCCTTTGCCTTCGGTCTCTACATCTTCCTCACCTACTGTCATGAGTGTATTACAAATGCACCAAAATTCTCCTGAAATAATTCAACTCTCAAAACAAAGTCAACCCACACACGATTCTGAGATGCAACTAGTAAATCTATCCACAGGTACCCTTGAATCACAGGGCTCTTTTAGTGGTATGAGACTGCAACGCTTATTTTCGACTGCTGGTAAAGCTGTGCTTCAAAAAGGCAAAGGAAAGGAAAGCAAATCACTTGAAAGTATCCTACTGAGACCAACCAAGAAATTTCAAGATTCTCGTACTTCCAGTCCCAACCAGATACAGGCAGAGAATACTTCCGTATCTGGAAAAGTTTACAGTGAAACTGGTATGCATTCACCCAACGAATCTGTAGTTTCTGCAACCACTACTTCACTAGCAGCATCTGCTGTATTAACTACTAGTAGTGCTTCTTTGAAGACCAGTCCTGTTACTCCCAGACCAGGCACTCCATTGCCGGGCGATGGTAGGCTACCCTCTGCTACAGTATTAAAACAAAACATTGCATTAGTGGATAAAAAGCTAGAAAAGCAAATTGAATCTCGTTCCGAAGAGGAAATTCCCATTGCAAGCAAACTGATGTCACTACCTCAATACACTGCTAGATCACTTGTGACTGTACCTGCTTTGTCTACTGCTACTTCGAAATTTGACGTACCGTCCAGGTTAACCTTTGGTATTCATACTTCAAAGTGAGTTACGTGTACATGTATATAGTATTACATGTATATGCTTGCTATACCGTAGACTCTGGTTATTAGTGCACATACGCTATCAGGCGCATGCTCGCTTCCTGGCCCAAAGCTTGTAAGAGGCGCACATCTTCCAATTAAGTGAAACATGGGGCAGAGCAACTAGCACAAAAATTACTAAGGATTGAATAAGAAACTAGCAGACTGTTAGCAGCTAGCTAGCTCTCTGAGCACGTGGCCAAAGATCACTTCATCTTGATAGATAGCTACCGCTCCCTTGTCATGGCGGTTGGCACTGGGAACTGTCCAATAACGAGTCTCCATTCTTCTTTGTACACGTGGTGGCTACGAACTACGCTTTCTTTGATTGTGATTCCATACTGATAGTTAGTAATCTGCTAACAGTAACGAAGCTTCCCATTTTTATAGCTAGCTACTGTGACCTTGTCGCGAAGAACATCAACTTTGCGCATCGACAGCTGTCGTTGACGTCATGCAATAAATAGGCGTGGTCAACCTTTAACCCCTGATATGTAGCACACTTCATTATGTAGCACATATACTTTTGCTATTGTCCCAACTAGCGCATGCGCCTGATAACCCAAGTCTACGGTAACATATGTACATGTACAGTGTACATGTAATCACTTATACGTATGACACTGTGCATGTAACTATTTCATGTAGCATGTTCGTCATGATAAGGAAATGGGGAGAAGCCTAATGAGAGAGTAATTACAGTTGGGTCCTACTGGCAAGTACTACTAGTGGGTTTAGTGGCTATATATAGCTTGGCTACTGCTCCTCTGCCAAGGGGCTCCTTAGCTCGGTGGTATGAGTGTCTGACTAGTACTTAGAAGGTCCTGGGTTCAATCCCCAGCTGGGTCCCGTTTTTTTTTTGTTGTTGTTTTTTATCAGTGTATATCAGTACTTGGCAGTAGGTGCTTGAGTCATTGGGCAACCATTGTGTGCTAGACTCTCCAGGTACAATAATGGCATGGGCACAAGAATCAATTATCTTGTTGGAACTTGATTACGTATTTTTGTGCTTATGAATATTATTTGCTCAACGGCGTTACCTGGGTGTAGTAATAATTTCACATACCTTGATTGTAAAATCGGTTGAGAATCAGAGAAAAAGCAAAAGTTGTCGCACCGTTGCCTTACAGCTAAACTAGAACCTACAGTACTCTTCTCTGTCTTGCTGATACCACTAATACCGTGATCTATCTTGTACATGTAGTCCACAGCCAGCTGTAGTCTCTTCAACGCCAGTGCCCATTGTGACTGCTCTGAAGCCGTTCAGCAAGCCAAGGAAAGCCAAGGTCAAGAAGATACAGAGTAAAGCAGGACAAGCTGTAAGTTCAAGGTACCCTTAATCTACACTCTTCTCCTCCCTTTGTGCTAATTTACTCATTTGCAGACTGTAGTAGAGGAGCCTGGTGCACACTGTTTGTGTGTATACAATATATTTATTTGTAAGATATTTACCCTGACCACGTGGTTGTTATTCAGCTACGTGTATACCGTAGTTCGGGAAATTTTCGTCGTTAAAAATATTTCGTCGGCGAGCTCTAAGTCGAAAATTTAACACGCGAAATATTTTCAACGTCGAATAAAAAGATCGTTGAATAATTTCACAATTCCATGTGAAGAGAAAGTAGCCAGAAGTGGAGAAATCATGGCTCTGCTGCGGTATTTGAAACCAGTCGGTTGTGTTCCTGATCCTAGAGGGTCACTGTCTCGCTTCTGAAGCGATCGCGGAAGCGAACAAACAAGTGGAGCAAGTATTGACTGAAGGCTCTAAACGTGGTCCTTACATGAAGTACAGCGCCGCCGTTCGCACAGCATAGGCGTCGGTTGCATTCCTACACTCCCGCTGACACGCTAGGTCCTCTCCAATGGCCGCTTCCCAAAGTTCTCGGTAGATATGGTACTCCCTAACACACGACTCCTTTCGAAAGCACTCCATTTTCTTTTTGCGCATGTGTGTGATCCGTGTACGTACATAGATGGATTCCGTTCCGCATACGCTACTCGCAACTCGCTTAAAAAAAATCGTACCGTTTAAATTTCATCGCTTTAATTTTCGTCGGTTACTAGATTGACGAAAATTAATTACGTGAAAATTTAACAGATGAAAATTTCTACCGCTGAAAATTTCCCAATCTACGGTATATTTGGTGTGTGTTGCAATCACAGCCAAAGCCGTAATAATTTCCCCAGGGAATTTAAGCTTCCAGACACAAGTAGACCTTTCCAGAACTATGTATTATAGGGCCTTAGTAGCATTCTCAATTCGCTTGGGATACTATAGCCTGGGGCCTCTAGATCCCTTGGTTTTTTAGCGAATGACCAATAGGAATGTGTACTGGGGTAGGAGAGCAAATAGACATGTTGTATCAGAGTGAAGAGTGCACTGCTGTAATTTTTTAATTGCAGATTTACTCCTATGTTCATTATTACTTTTTAATTGTCCTTCTAGCGCCAACTGGTACCTAGGCCGCTACTCTTCCTTCCCAATGTTCCTGGGCTAACAGCTACACAGCAGAGCCCAGCTCCAATGTCCACCTTAGCCTCAACTGCTGTAACATGCACAGCTACAACCTCTGAGGTACATTGTTCACGTAGCACAATTATCCCGATGCACATACACTGTAGTACATGAGTAATGACAGAGCATAGTACAACATTATTCACTTAGTCCCATTCATTGTGCCTAGGTAGTTAAAGTAACTGTTGTTGTTGTTTAGTGTGATACATGTACATGTAAGAGTCTGTCGATAGTAATTAGGGGCATACTAAATATGATTGGCTCTGCAAGTGCTCCAACCAAAGTGGTGACACATGCAATAGTAGTGCCTTCAGGTAGCAGATACACTATTTTTCCTACGTAAACAACACAAACTTCTTAAATAAGTATTTTTCTGATGAACGCACAGACATAAAAGCTGGATATCTACACTTTTCTAGGCTCCAGCAACATCATCTGGTGCCTCTTCTACCAGTGCCACTCCACCAAGCACTGCCACTTCTACACTGCAACACCAAGTTTTAGCGCTTGTGCAGACACTGCTACTACAACAGCAAAATCAAAGACTGCAAGCTGGTTCTCGTGCCCAAACCTCACAGAAAATACCTACAGCTGTTGACTCCACAGTGAAGACTGTGAGTGCGAGTGATAAACTAGTCCAGTCAGCAGATGTTACCCCTCCTCCAAGTGAGGAATTCAAGAAAGACTTTAGCGACAGAGAAGTTCAAGGTGCCATTCTTGACAACTTCCTTGCAGACCATACAGCTGATTTAGACACTGCCAGCACTTCAAATTTGTTCCATACATCATCGGATACTGTGAATGAGCTACTTCGTGGCCTCAGTTCAAAGCAAGACGACATATCAATCCAGAGACTATCAGAAGAGACAGCTGATGTCTTGCCAACCTTTGCAAAGGCACTCGGTAGTTCTGTACACCCAGCAGACGGAGTTGGAGCTGCAGTGGATGCTAAGAGAGACGTCACCATAGGTACATGTTTGCTGTTTGAGTATTGCTTCTCGGCCCAAAGTTGCACATCCAGGCTGTGCCTTATAATGCCTCATTAGCTAAGCAAATTGGGTGATTATACATAGGTGTACTTCTCATTTCCTTGTATAGCAAACCGCAGGACTTACGTAGATACGACCAATTATTGAGTGGTACATTCTGTAGTGCAACTAGTATATGTAGTTGCATGTGTTTTTGAAGTACATCGAATGTAAGTGTATCTGTATGCTAGAAGACTGCAGCCAGGTCTGTGTACTTGAGAGAGCACCCATAAAAACTTCTTTCGATAGAAGGAGGTAAACTAATCTTTGGGAGAACATTGCATATACAGTATATACAAGCATGCTTAGTTCCTGTAAAACTAAGTACCAGCACTTCCATTCCAATGTTGAAATGGTACTGATTGCATGATAGAGGAAAGTCTGTGTTGAAGCTACAGTACCACCGAGAATATGATATTGCGCAAGGCAATGCTCTAAAATGCTGACAGTAAATTAGCTGTAATCATTTATAGGGTACTTGTAACTTGTACTTGTAACTGTCGAGTATTGTACTCATGATAATACAAGAATCAAGTACACTTGACAGTTTTTCCCGACTTTTTTTTCATACCAGGAAATGATCCTGAAAGATCCGAAGAGGACAGAGACCTACCCTTTTTGAATGAGAACTCGGTGTCTTTCTCTGAATTCCTTGGGGGTGCCTCGGACTCACATTTTAGACAACTTGCAGAAAAAGGCGATCTTTTGGACCACATAGATTTCCCAGATGTCCTGCTACATTCAAAAGGTGCTGCAGCCACACCAGAAAAACAAAAGCGGCACGAGAGTGATAAACCACCCACCAGTGGGAAGAGCTCTGCTCCTGATGTGAGTGATATTATTCATGGGCATGTAAGGGCTAATTAGTAATGTTGGGCCTGCACAAGTTAACTAGTCAAAATGCAGATATTGTGGGGCGAGCCTGAGCAATACGTGCATTGACTATTGTCTTTGTAATAATGTTTGTATTCTAGTCATTTCAAGAAACATCTAGAGTCCCACCCTGCTCTCTATGATAGTGATGTTTAATATTTACCTTCCTTATCTCATATTATGACCCTGGTGGATTTACACAAGTTAACTAACTGCCACTACATGCAATGCATGTCTATAAAGCTACTCGAGACATATATTTCGCGTACGTATTCCTAGTGCTGCCAATGTCTGGTAGCTACTGCTGTCATTTAGCTAGCAGACTATGCTGGTCTAACATTCTGTTGAATTGCTCAGAAGCACGACGGGTCCTCTCCCATTCACTAGTCTACCTGTTCGTACTGTCATTGAAGCATCGTAGTTGCTGCCATCTCATGCGTGCTCAGTACAATACGCAAGTGCACGTATAGTATCGGCACAAAGTACTTACCATAATATATATATACAGGAAGAAATGCAGAGCCAGCTCGCTAGTGTGGGGCTTGTTTAGGCTTGCCACAATTATATTAACATGCAAGGGTTACACAGTGCTTAAAGTAAGGGCCAGGTGACAAGTCTAAGCAGTCCTTTTGTGTAATTTTGTCATAGCAGGCCCCCCTGGGTGTACAGACAGTTTTGAGTATCAGAGTGTTATTTTTTTTCTGTTTCTTTTTCTTAGCAGGATAGTGAGGTGTCTCTTGGCGGACTACTAGGTAATGTTGCTTTAGATGTGTGTTGTGTTTACGACCTATAGCTCTGCATTGCCAGGCCTGCGCCATAGTTTTCTGATCTTGCCTCTCTGTATAGACTTACACTGCATGAGCCATGAAACAGAAATATCAGAGCTACATACAATTGCAAGTTGAGTATCACAGCATGGTGCCCTTTCTTGGAACGGTGTTTAGGCAAAGGATGACTGCAACTAGTATTTCTTCATCACATAAGCTAGAGCCTACAATGTTTTTTTCAAGTATCCACATGCAATATTGATTCAAATATCGCTGAAAACCTCACTTGTGTACATTCAATAAGGTCACCTCTGACTGTGTGGCTGTATCAAGAGATAGCATGTACTGCTCTTACGATATACGTAGCAATAGATGAGAAAAGTTTTGGCTTGACCAACTCTTCATTTGTTAGTCCCACTTTTAAAAACACTATTTGCTTGTTATTTATGACACAGCTATACTCATACCAGCATAGATGCCCATTTGATACTAGTTTCCCGTTTGCACACATAGGGAGTGAAACATGGCTACAAGGACCCAGTGAGCTCAAAGCAGGGCTCATGGGTCCTATTTGTTGGCACAGGCCTGAGAATAAGGCTAGCCTAGTTGTGTAGTAATGTACGTATAAAGTGCAAGTGTCTTCATCATTATTTATTGCTCATTGTTTACTGTTTTTACTATCAGATTTCCTATGTTCACCTGAGAAGTTACTGTCACAGCCACCTTCAGAAGCAGGAGTTTCATCTGTAAGCCTACATTTATATTTGTTGTGTCAGTACATAGAAATAAGTATACTATTTAGAACATGCTTGGTATATAGGGCTTGTAACCCTTAGTGCATGAGGGTACTACGGTGCAGTCTAGGTTATGCACCAAAGGCAAGTGCATTGTGTAAACAAACGTATATTCTAATCTCGTACCCAGACTATACCGCTTGTAGTCTCATGCCCAGACTGCTGTAGTTGACATGGGACTAAGCGTATTTTAACATTCAAGTGACCTTCAGCTGATAGATTCAAGGCTGATTTTGAAACTACCGGTAATATACAGTAAAGTCATAGAGCAACTTTTATGGTACAAGTCTCCTAGACTATATATGTATGCGCGTGTCCTAGTGAGTGTTACATACAAGGATAGAAATGGAATGTAAGTATAGGATAGACTACACCAAAGAGTGGGTTATGCGCCTATGTAACCCACGAGTTTGCGGTTATCCCGAGGCGAAGCCAAGGGATAAATGCAAACAAGTGGGTTATAGCGCATAACACACGAGTGGGTGTGGTCTATCTGACTTATACCACGTTGCGCATGCGTACAATCTTCGCTGTGTAGCAATGTAGCGAACTGATGAAAAGTGTGGGCTATGAAGCTATGTAACCCATACTTTTTAGCCAATCATTTTTATTGTTGATGATGTAATGTGGTATAATATGCACTGTGCACACACATGGTCAAAATTTGATTTTTAAGTGTAATCACAACTATTAGGCCTCCACTACCAATTTTATGATAGGGCACTATACATGTAGTTCAGTGATGACGAATGTTAGTTGTACTTCTGGTCACCACTTTGTGAATCATGATCCTAGCAGCATGTCAGCTGTTTTTACGAGGCAATAGTTAGTCTCTGATGAATAAAATTGTCCAGTCTTTAAGGGCCCATCTCTGTGACAGTTTGGAACTGCTTATGTGCAATTGCCTGGTAAGAATGAACAACTTCAATACTGTCCAAGATGCAGACTTGTCTGCAAGTACTTTTCAAATTAGGGGGCATTCACAAACCTAACGTGTAGCAGTTAGCGTCATTATGATGCTAAGGGGGGGAGGGGGTAGTGGCCGTGATGCTAAGTACACATTTGGTATGTGCGATTTCATCTTGAAGCTTTCATAATCTCACTCCACATGTGCAGTTAACTAGTTTTGTCTAATACTGCACCGGAAACTGGTAAGTGATTACAACTTGTTGCAGGTTTCAAGGAGTGTGCAGGTAGATACGATGGATATAGGAAAATAGGATCACTTTCTGGTATGGATGGAATTGGGTAGGACTGTATAACCACTAAACAACAGAAGCGGGTTATTAAGAAATGGTGCATTGAATGGTTTCAGGATGAGGAAGTGCGACAGAAGTATCAGGAAGCCTTAAGTGTAGAAGTAGATGGGTTTCAAGGAAGGGTACGCCAATGGAAGACTCAGGGGTTGAGGGGATCAGAATTAGTGAAGGCAGTGGTTCAGGATTGGGGAGATACGGTGAAGAGGGTAGCATCAAAAGAAATTGGGCAAAAGGTGAGTGTGTGGCAAAGCGGCGAGGTGGTGGGATGGGTGAGATTAAAGAGAAGATTAGGTTGAGGAGACAGGTTTATAAGGAGATTAGTAGTGGCAGGGAAGATAAATGGGGAGAGAATTACAAACTACATTCAGAAATCAAGGATTTAGTACGTAAGAAGAAATTATATAGTTGGATTGAGGTGATTGAAAGGCTAATAAAGATTTTTATGAAAACAGGAAAGAATTTTGGGCATTTGTTGGCAGGACTTTAAAGGGTAGTCGTAAAAGTATTGCTTCTTTGAGGAGTACTTCAGGTTCATGTGTAACCAGTACTAAGGGAAAGTTGGAAGTATTACGTGAGCATTATGAAAGGTTGGGTATACAGCATTATTGGATGATCAGTTTGATGATAGTTGGAAAGAGCATATAGAAAAGAAAGTGACAGAGTATAGTGAAATGTCTAGTTTGCAGAAGGATAAGGTTTTGGATAGAGGGATTAGTTATGCAGAAATTAAAAGTGTTTAAAAACAGGAGGTAATGATGGGCTAGTTGGGGAGTTTTTTAAGTACGGTGGCAAAGGGATGGCTAATCTGTTGAAAGTCTTTGTATGGGGTAGTTTGGACAGAGGAGAGTATTCCTAAACAATGGAGACAAAGATTAATTGTTAGCTTGTAAAAGAAAGGTGAAGCTGAGGACCCGGGTAATTACAGGGGCATTACACTATTGAATGTGGTAGGAAAGCTGTTTTGCAAGATTCTAAATAATCGCTTAGTAAGCAGATTAGAAGCAGAAAGGGCTCTTCATGAGGGTCAGGCAGGATTTAGAGAGAAAAGGAGTTGTGTTGATAACATCTTTTCTCTAAATGTAATTGTACAAGGTAGAATGAGGGAAGAAAAGCACACTTATGCTTTTTTCTTGATGTTCAGAAAGCATTGACACAGTTTGGCATGATGGTTTATGGTTTAGGTTATGGGAACTTGGGGTTAGGGGTAGGATGTGGAGAGTTATTAGGAATATGTATGTATGACATCACACAGAGTGCTGTTTTACTGGAGGGAGAAATATCTGAGCAATTCAATGTAGGTCAGGGGGTAGCACAGGGTTGCAATATGTTGCCTATCCTCTTTTCCATTTTTATTAATCAGTTGTTAGATGAGGTCGAGAAGGCTGGGATTGGCATTACTAATAAGAAGGATGTTAAGGTTGGGGGTCTGATGTTTGCTGATGATTTTGTAGGCTTAACTACTAATGCTGAGGACTTACAAACCTTGATTAATGTAGTGCAGGGGTTTTGTAATAAATGGAGGTTGAAATCTAACATAGAAAAGAGTACTGTTATGGTATTTCTAAAGAGGTTAATACAGGTGCTTGTACATGGAAGTGGGGAGATAAAGATATTCCAGAGGTTGTAAGTCACTGTTACTTGGGGATTGAATTTGCTAAGAATGGTTCATGGGATAGTCATGTACAGAAGGTAATAAATAAGGGAAAGAAAAAACTGAATCAATTACATAGGTTTTTAAGTAATAGGAATATCAGTACAGTTGCAAGAAGGATAACTTATTGTTAGTTTCGGTACTTCGCCCTACTTTTGAATATGGTAGTGAAGTGTGGGCTTGTAATATAAGGCAGACAGCTTCCTTGGAATCTATTCAGCTAAGAGCAGCTAAAAAGATGCTTGGCTGCTCTTCTAAAACGTGTAATGAAGCAGTAAAGGGGGATATGGGGTTAGAATCTTTGAAAGGCCGGAGGGATAGATGCAAACTTAAGTGGTGGTATAAAGTCAGTAAATTAAATTTGGATTGCTGAGAGATATCCTAGATTACTACTAGACAGTGAGTGAAAAGTGAAGCCGCATAGGGGTAGGCAGAGGAAGACCTGGAGGAAAGTACATGTAATTAGTGAATTGTTGCTGCAGTTAAATCTAGGCAGTTAGGAAATACTAGCTGAAGATTATAATGTTGTATAGTAAAGTTAAACTTAGTCTTTACAAGTGTTTTTGTAAGGAAATAGAATTTAAAAATTACTTGCAGGGGGGTTGGGGATCCAGGAACACGATTGATGTTTAAGTTTAGGTCTGGTACTAATGGTCTGAATGAAGAGTTAGGAAGACATCGGGGCAACAATGATGATAGGCAGTGGAAGTTATGTGGGGATGAATGTGAGAGTGTAGTACATATGCTCTGGGAGTGTCCTGCATATGATACTACCGTAGACTCAGGTTATCAAGCGCACGCACTAGTTAGGACAATAGCAAAAATATATGCGCTACATAACGAAGTGCACTACATAGCGAGGGTTAAAGGTTGACCATGGCTAATTTTTCATGACGTCATCAAGGCAAAGTTACGGTTAGCTAGCCATCAAATTGTTGCTGTTACCAGTAGAAGATTACCAGCTACCGATATAGGATCGCAGTTCATCAAAGCGGTCGGCGATGTAACTCAGTGGAGTACAGGAGAGCGGTCAGAGATAAAAATCAGCGGAAAGCGGGCTGAGATGAGAGCATGCTTGATCAACTCCAATGAGCATCGGTGCATGGTTGCTTCCTTTATACGTAGGCCTTTGACTTAGCTAGTTAGCAACTTGATGACTGGACGGTTGCAAAGTGATCCCTAGAAAGTTATCCTCTCACTTAGCTAGCTGCTACTAGCCTGCTAGTAGTCTTTATTCAATTCTTCATGCCGTTGCTCACCTCATATGACGTTTAATTGTAACGTGTGCCTCTTAACGAGATTTTTGCAGCTTTGGGTCAAGCAGCGAGCATGCGCCTGATAGCGTATGTGTGCTACAAAACGAAGTGTGCCTGATAACCCGAGTCTACGGTATTAGAAATACTTTCATGGAAGACTTAGACAATCTGTTGGTGGAAGTTTTGAAGAGTTTAGTGTACTCAATAATTTCGAGAGGACAGGCTTTGTTTTAGGGTGTGAGAATTGGGAAAGATATGATTTTAAGGCTTTATCAAGGCTAGTTAAGAGTTTTTTTTTATTAATCTGGGATACTAGGATGATATGGCAATCAGGATGGTAATGGTGAGACATCTGCTTACTCTTGCTCTTGTCCTCTGACTGGAGATCTTTCAAGCTCTGTCTGCGTATGTGGGTGCGTGGTCGATGGCATAAGCACTACGGCAGCAACATGAGTATATTTCTTTTTGCATAGAAATGCTTTTCTAGGGCATAGTATAGTTATGCTGCGTTGTATCATTTTTATCTGGTCATCCGTTTTTGCTCAAGAATTCGAACTTTATTGTATTTGTCTCAGTTTGACTGAGTCTTTGCACAATACGGTTGTTTGGTTTTCACGATAATTTTCCTCTGTAGCAGTGTCTAAAAGCATATGACGCTAAGGGGAGAAGGGTCTGGCCTTAGTGTCACAATGACGCTAACTGTTACATTTTAGATTTGTGAAAGCCCCCTTGATGTGCCCTTTTTTGCTATACTATTTTCTCTGTGGACATCTTGTCATCACAGTTGCAAATGAGTGCAACAAGTACTTCATGCTAAAACTCTCCTAGAACATATTATCAGGTTCAGGAGACAAGGAGACTAGTAGTAGCAGGGAAGATAAACGGGGAGAGTATTGCACATTGCGTTCGGAAATGTAGTATGTAAGAAGGAATTAGATATTTGAAATAAGGTGATTGAAAAGGCTACTAAAGAAAGCAGAAAAGTTTTGGGCATTTTTTGGCAGTACTTCAAAGGGTAGTCGTAAGGGTATTGCTTTTTTGAGGAGCGTAACCAGTACTACGGGGAAGTTGGAAGTATTACGTGAGTAGCCTCGTTCCCAGGCTCTCTGTCTACATGCGAAAAAAAGCTGGACAGAGAGCCTGGGAACGAGGCTATTACGTGAGCATTATGAAAGCATCTGTAGATGATCAGGTTGATGTAGCTGGAAAGAGCATGTAGAGCAGAAAGTAACAGTATAGTGAAATGTCTACAGGAGGATAAGGTTTGATAGGGGGATTAATTTTGCAGATATTAAAAGTTTATATAGGCAGTGTGTGTATGTGGCAAAGAATGTGAGAGTGTAGTACACATTCAGTGAATTTGCAATCTCTACATTTTGAGAAGAAGCCACAGTTGCCCAGCAACCCTCATGTACCCTAGGGTACATGGATGTACCCAGGCTTGAAAGTTACCGCCCTAAGTACATGAGGTTTTTACACTATGAGGTTTGTACACTATGGCGGTGCCTTTCAAGTGACCTACAACTATGGTACAAGCCTTGTTGTATTGATTTGAGTTAGTATAATAGTTTTGACTGAAGAGCTAGACCTGTAAAATTTAATTAAGTCATCAATGGCTGACAGTTGCTCAGACATTGTAGGATATGTGGGCCTATACACTCCACACCCCCATGGAGGCTCAATACCGTAGTGACTGGTTAATAAGCGCACACAGCTATTAGGCGCATGTTTTATAACAAGCGCATACTTCCTTCCGGTCATTACGTATTAGTTAATTGCCGCATGCGTTTGTTACACGTGTTAAAATCGCCGACGTGACGAAGTTAGTACTGTTTTTGCATGGATAATATATTACGTGTGTCACACGTAATATATTATCCATGGTTTTTACCAGCCGGAGCGCGCGTAGCGCGCGAACGGCTGGTACTAAGATTGCTTTACGTTTTCCGCGTTTGTTTGTTTGTTTGTTTGTTTGTTTGTCCGTTTGTTTGTGCGTCCGCACTTATCACGTGCGCAATATTATTACGTCATGCGTTACTATGCCACTGCAGTGTACAGTAGCGTTTGAAGGTTTGCAGGCCAAGCTACAGCAAATGAAGGTAGTTTTGTGTTGCCTAGATGGCGAAAACGTGGTAGGTAGCCGTGAAGATCCTGGTTTCTTGGCATATAGCTACTAACTGGAGGCGCATGACGAAACTGCTGAGTCAGCACTTTCGCTGTACCGCTCTAGGAATATAGTTTCTCTGGCTCTACATCTGTAGTTTAGTAGCTTGGCCTAAGCTGAGTTGTGTGTATTGTACGGGAAAGGCGTCCGGTTGGTTTTTAGACATAAAATGTCAGACTTGTTGTGAGTGAGCTTGAGATCGAGATCGAGATGGCACACGCAGAAGCACCTGTAACCCAACCGTCCCTTAAAGTGCCAAATCTTATGCGACAGTTCTCGAGGGACGTGGCCTACTGTCACCGCTCTAGGTTTCAAAAGGCACACAGCCACACAGCAAACCGATCATGTTCACTTTCCTCCTCACGTAAAAGTTCAAGTACCTCGCCAATAATAGGGGACCACACTCTCTTATAGATATGGTAGCTGTGCACAACACTCTCGTGCAGGTACACACCTGTCAGACTCGCGCTCGCCATTGCCAATATCCACACGTCAATACTAATAGCGATAACTCATACCGGGTACCGCGATTACCGCTAGCAAGCGCTTACGTAATTACCGCTAATAGGCGCATACTGGCTAATAAGCGCGTGGTTTCTTACTGCTGACTGCGATAGGCGCATGCGCTTATTAACCAGTCACTACGGTATTTATAGAAGGTAACCCTATGTACGTGGAACAAACGTTTTTCTAACCCAGAGAGATCTTTGATCATAAATTACTTTACAAAGTAATTAAAAACTGGGTCTGTTTCTTTGGCCTACGGCTTTGTATTCCTTTGTTATATACAATTGATGATCACTGTGGTTTCGTTTTCTTTATTCCAGGTTGACTCGACATACAAGTCACTCCTAGAAGATAGCAGTGTTGACTATATTCACAAGTTTAGAGAGCTTGCATCGAAAATGAACAGCCAATCTTGAGGCTATAGGATGCAACCTTGTTCTGTATTCATGTAGTCTCTCAATTGCACTTCTATGTGCTTACTAAGCACCTTCTAAAGTCCTTATCCTCTTCTAATCTGATCACTACTCAAGAACTTGACCCAAGGAATTGAAGTAGACTGTACTATGTGTTGTCATTTACAACTAGCTCTTACTACATGTATTATTAACGGTACACTTATACTTCAGAAAGACATAATGCGTGTATGTTACATGGGTTCCAGCCTCAGATGGCTTTCATATTCAGCTAGTAGGCTAAGTAGCTTAATTTTTATCTCAAAGAAACTATGGGAGCCCATGCAGTATACGTACGCAGGTGATTATTACCTTTACCAACCAATGACGCATATATGCGTCATGAGCTCCCATAAGCCCATATGAATTTATATGGGGGTTTTAATACTAGGCGCTAATACTTTGTACAGGCTTTTCTGCTTCTTTAGGCTGTTTCTTATGGTTGGTAAAGGGTTAATTAATTAAACGATTTTGCACACATTACATGTAGTATTTTTTTAATTAACTGAAACTAAAAAAAAAGGGTTTTAGTAGGAGCATAAACGTAACTAAAACTAGAATTTCAAAGTTGTGAGCTAAACTAATATTCTTTTAGCCAAAATCAACCCTTTCAATTTTGGATAACTAGTATGGTATTTTAGTTAAAACTTTATCAAAAATAAATTTTATTATCCTAATAATGTGAAGCCATACTAAAACAACACTGATCTGTATATCGGCTTAGTGAACCCAGCCTTGTTCCCAGGCCCACACCATTTTCAGTTACACAAAAGCTGTCCTTTCCCTTTTTTGCAACTGAAAAAGTTGCAAGCCTAGAAACAAGGCTATAGGGAGCCCACTGCAGGTCTAAAATAGTCTTGTGCCCAGACCACATGGACTAGGTCTTTAATAAATAGAAACAGTGAGCATGCTTCGCACACAACATAAAGTATTTACATATGTCCTCTGTAGCCTAGCACTTGCTGCTTGCAATGTTAAGAGAAACAAGCAACAGCAAAAACTATGTACAGAGTGAAAAGCCTTCAGGGCTTGTGTGTATTCACAGATCACTACTACTCACGGATGTGACTAAAATACGGACTGGACCGGACCAACGGACCAACGGACCAACTTATGGACCAACTACGGACCAGGTTCACTAAAACACGGACCGGTACGAACCAAACCTGGTCTGGCGTATGGACCATCCTTGAGTGAACTAAAACGACGTGACCTTTGGCAGGATACGACTGTGAGGATATATTTAAAGCAGTTACTTTCAAGACTCAAGCTGTAGTACGGAAGAATATGACTGTATCAACCAGTCCAGTGAATGGAGACTGCCTAACTGGTAACTAATAATCAGAAACAGAGGCAGAAGTATAACTACACATTGTTAACACATGCACCGCAACACCAAACAGCTGTGGGTTAAGTGTAGACTGAGTCAGGATGTCGGACTACCAAGGTAGCCATCTGCTTGTTCCATGGCATTCGGCACCTACAATACACCTGCTATGCTCAAGTTGACTTCGCTCATGACCGATTCAGCCGACGTGGCTTGTCTGCTGCAGGAAATGCACCTTTTCTATCTCGTGGGTCTGCCCCTCTGCACAGAGCCTCTGCAAATGCAGCAGCAAACAACCCACAGTCATTTCCCCACTTTGGTGCTAGACGTCGATGTCCGAATCAAATCTGTATATCTGGAGACTGGCATTTTATCATAGCCGAAAATAGTGGCACATCCCAGCTGTGATTTAAATGGTACACATACATGGGCTCTGTGCATGTTCAGATCAGTGATGGTGGTGAACAAAGTAGCTTCTACCTGCCAACACCAAGAGCAGCTTTTCAAAGCATATTGCTCCAGATGTTGTCAGATAATAGCTCCTTGATTGACATATTCACCCTCTTGTCCATGTCGCCATGAATCTAGATCTGTAAGGACACAATGTAGAAAAGTTTACATATAGTGTCATCACGTGCCTCGTGCAGTAACTGTTGTATATACCCAAAATAAAATACAATACTTTGGCACACTATAGTTCCGTGACTAATAAGAATAGGAATACATAGAACAAAAGACAGGAGAGGTCCTGGAATGGAATTCGAGTGCACTAAGAAGTTAAAGTGCATGGGTTTCAGGAGCAGCCAAGCAAGTTCAGAGGCTACTGCAGATCTATACCAACAGGTGCTCATTGTGACAGTATGGGAGTATACCATGTTGCTATGGAAATGGCAGGAGCATGTACACCTCATCAAGATTCTACACGATATAATTATAACATACAATCGGTGAACATCATTGCTATACCACCTGCTGGAGTTTAGTCAGAGGTTTATAGGAAAATTCCGCTTGGGCCTGCGGCCCTCATGATATAGGTGACTGTACAGCCGATAAAGCGCACTGGAAGTGTGTAGGAATACCTAGACCCAATTCTCCCGTCGAGATACCGCCATAGACTAGTAGTATAGGTGGGGATAGCTAGAACTGTCATGCCGGCCCCCCCGGACCGCCATATACGGTCCCCTCTTGCTGTGGACAGTCCCCCAGGCTCGATATTCATAGCCGGCCGTGCCGGCCGCGTAGTACCCAGTTTATCTCGTTTATTTGCTCAAAGATGATACTGTCTGTTAAACAATTGTGAACTTGAGCAGCAAAGAACAGCCACTAGACTTACCAGCAGAGGACTAGATGGACGACGAAGAGGATCAGGAGGAGCTGCACTGGTAGAGAAGGCCTATCTTTAGCTCACGGAGAAGAGATATCCAATCGAATGTTCACAACATGAGAGTTATTGTTTACTTTCGTCATTACAACTGTTGTTGTTATCATTTTTTATCCAGAGCGTATGAAGTAATCAATAGCTAGCCCAGGAGCTATGACGAACAATGGTGGGGTTGCGTAGCGTACATGGCTCGAGGCCAAAAAGATGGGAGGGGTTCTGTATAGTTTTTAAGTCTGCAGCCGCTGATTACCGTACAGCTAGAGTTTACTACTGTCTTCCATCATGCAAAGTATAATTATATTGCAGAGGAGACGGCATTTGTAGCTAAATATTAATAGGGGGACCATTTACGGTAAGGGGGGACTACTTATAGTGCCGCGGATGGTCCCCGGGGGACCACATACGGCGCCACGGATGGTCCTGGGGGGACCAATTATTCTGCCACAGATGGTCGGGGGGGGGGGGGGGGGGGGGGGGGGGGGGGGACCGCTTTTTGGGGGGACCGCTTTTTGGGGGGACCACTTATGGTGTGACAGAACGTTTCTTTCTCAAACCTTTCACACTTGGTGTCTCTGAATTTAGATAGCTACACAAAACAGCAAGGGTTAATTTGTGGAGGGTGTATGTGAAACATTCCCGCTCTCCCCCACAACTTACAGTGCTCATGGACCATGGTGTATGCACCATGTGCACGACATCCGACATCGCCTTGCCTTGCATGTTTTCTTGATAACGCGCATCATAACAAGCTTATTATAGTCCGCGGGTCCGTAAAATAGCTTATAATGACTACTTCACGGACCATAGTCCGTGTGCGGCCGTTGGTCCGGTTCGTATTTTAGTCACATCCCTACTCACGGCGCGTCACCACTTGCATTGTGATAATCGCAATGATAATCACAGTTGAATGCAACATCAGAGGCGTGGCCTGTTGCTATAGTTTGCTGCGCTGCACTGCACTGACAAAGCAAAGAATGTCCAGAACAGCGTCTAGTAGAAAAGCAGATGTGAGTTTTTTTATTGAATATAGCAACTGGTATCAAGATTGGCACTACCAAATTTATCTCATCTCACTGCACACTATTACTGCACTGTGCATGGGGGGGGTAAACATAATTTATTTTATGACCTAGTCAGCCCCTTATCAAGGCTTACTAACTAGGTGTAGTCCCTAAAGGTAGGCTAGTGCACTACTACCCACGGTGCCTGTTTCGTTGGACTAGCTTCAAGTGTAGTCTCCTGCTGGATTTATACCCATTTCGTCTAATCCCATTTTGTCTAACAAATGTGCACATGTCCCATTTTGTCTAAAAAAAAACAAGAGTGAGGAAATGTGACTGTCTAAACAGGCCACATGGAAAAAGGGTCTGGGAACATGATGTGACGTTTCTGCTGCAGCCACACCTGTGGCACAGAATGAACTTGAAATAACAAATTACGTCCCAGACCGCTCGTTTTCCGCATGGTCTGGTCACGAGACTTGAGACTATTTTTGAAAGTGAAAATCTATTATACCAGTCTCACTTGCACTAGCACTATACATGTAAGTAAAATACAGATTTGCTAGTTCTCTGAGCTGCTTGCAGTTCTTCTAGAACCTACCACTTATTTGCCACTAGTAGAACGCTGTCATCACAGGGTCATGACATGTGCAAGTATATTTACACCTCTAATGGCTCACCACTGCCTCATAATTTGTGGGGCTGCTTATACTTGTCTAGCTTCATTAGTCACTAATTCATCCTGTGAATTAAGTTGTAGTTTTTCATTACCACTTCACTACATGTACTCAAGATACCTTGCTGTTACATGTATGTTTACAGTTTACTAGTATGAGGCTGCAACTTGATATGTGGCTTGTGGCTACTAAGGCATACGTAGATCTACTGGTAAGCCAGGTGCATACAGCTGCTTATTCCGTGGATATAGGTATTGCTAAAAGACTAATGATTACGCATATGCCTGCTTCCACCATATCTAAGTAAGTTGTTTATGCCGTGCATAATATTCGTAGCCGTACTGCATTAAATGTTTGGACGATACCAATATAATAAGAAAGAACCTGGTCCTGTATGACATGAGTGTGCATGTTGAATACTGTGCATATGCTACTAGTAACTATATATATCTCTCAACTGCTGTCATTGAGTGTGCATGTTGAATGTTGTGTTTATGCTACTAGTAACTGTATATCTCTCAACTGCAGCCATTGAGTAAGAAGATACCAGAGAATCCGAAGTACAAGCATGTCAAATCTGCCATTGATACAGGTACAGACTAGTTGTTGCATGTCTATAATATTATATTGTACAATGTTTTTTTTAGTGTACATGTGTCATAGACATTTTACTCAAACTTACTCTAGGTGCCAGTGTAAGTAAGTACCTGGAACATGTGGATGAGATAAGGAAAAGTAAGTCAAACACTGTGTGCAGGGCAAACTGTTCTTTGCTGCATGTACTGTACTGTAGGTAATTAGTGCTCATGCTGCAGTCAGCCAAGTAACACTGCTGACTACTATGTGTACATACACATTTACAAAACCTGCACCTATTTTAAACAGATTATCGCTACCGCAAGGATGAGATTTTCAAGCGATTGAAAGTGACAACATTTGCACAACTGGTAATGCTTTTACATATATGTACATGTAGGAGCAGTTATTAAATTCACTCCAACTGGTGTTGCAGGTACTGCAAGTCGCTGGAAGTGAAGATGCAAGCTCAGTGGTAGAACTGCCCTCTTTTGGTTTTGGTAGGTACATGCAGATGTATAGTATGTTGCTTTACAACACCCTCACGAATTATCATAAATGTTCACATGTAGACTTTCATGAAGCTTCACGAAGGATGGTTATTTACATGAAACTTCAGCCCAGCCTTGCGAAGGATAGTTTACATAATACCTAAACTTCGACGATGTGTGCATGTGTTTCTCAAAGGATGGTTTTACATCGTACACAGTTGCAAGCATTTTCATTATTTTCCTGAACTTCATGAGGGCTTGTGAATGACTTAGTGAATGATTTGAGCTTCACAAACCTTTCACGAAAGCTTACGATTATCTTGCAAAGACAACATACTGTATGGATAATTTAGCTCGGTCTGTATATAATATCACACCAACTAACAGCTGCTAACTATGTGGTGGTGATACATGTAAATCAAGTGCATGAAGTCTGTGGAGAAATGGCAATGTCATCTGTATGTCTCAAGGGTGTGATCCTGTTACTTCCTCCTTCAATCAGATTTTTGAAGCTTAGGTTGTGTAGCAGAGGTTTAGAGGTACACATTCTATACCTTTAGGAGTTGCAGGGTCCCCATGCAGGAAAGGCTATCCTGGGACAAGATCCATTGTTATACGTGTAGCATTCCTGGTCCAGTATTCACTTGTACTCAAGGCACATGTGCAATGTCATAGCCTTTGCCCAAGTTACAACTCTGCATTTTTTGAGGTGTTTTTCACTATGTATTGTTACATCCATTTCCACAGATGATTCTATTTCCCCAGTGAGCTCTCCTACGCGTAGTTCTATGGAGTCCCCTCCCGGTACTGCCAGATCTACTTTATCAAGGTATTGTGTTAATGTGTACTGCATACAATCGTTATGTAGAGATGCAGTATTCAGTACATATGTGCATGTAGTACATGTAGGTGCAATACGAAGCATTGTGAGGCAAGCGTGAACGAGCCCTTGCCCCATTGCAGTATGGCTTGTCAATGGCAGATGTGTCTATGGTAGCTAGAAGCTTAAGGCGTGCCCCCTCCCTCATGTATAGCTTGTTGGCGACCTGGATACATGGTACCTAGCTCTCCTCTGTTGGCATCGCTGGAGCCTGATCTCACTGCAGTCTAGTGATAGCCCATAGGCAGCAGTGGTGGGGGGCCCCAGGACAGTTGCCCCTACAAAACTCAGTGTGAGTGTGTGCCACCACAAGGGCTAACTGTAGCATGGCAAGTCGTTAATTGTGTTTTTGCTGAGATGCAACACTTACAGATGTCACTGCAGCAGCTAGGAAGCTTTGAATGTGCAGAAAACCCAGGTACGATACGCTATATTGATCATTAGCTTGCGTGCGTATGCTATTGCTTGTAGCTGCACTGGCCACATTCATTACATTTTTTAGTGTGTCCCCCCACCCCCCTCATGCTTCAAACAGCCTCCTCCACCTGTGTAGTCACCCTCTCCTAGTCGTGCAGGTACATGTACAAGAATAGGTTTGGCCATGTGAGAAATTGGATCACGGATATGTACTGTGTGGACCATGCATGCAGACAAAAATCTCAATTGAACGGAGTAGTGTGGGACTCACTCACGTTTGCCCAATAATTGTTTCCTGCGTTTGGACATGTACACTACTGAGAGTTTCATTTAATTATGATGCACAAACAATAACTGTTACTACAAGTACTTGCACTCGCACAAGTACTTGTGCTTGTTCAACTCGCTCGCTTCGCTTGCTCTGTACATACAGAAATGAAAAGTGTCATCTACATGTGATTTGCATAGAGCATTTTAGCCAATGGCAGCAGTGCTTATGACTGAGCCACATGTAGCTAGCTCCACATTCAGACCTCAGTGTTGAAAATTGACTCTATCGCAGTGCAGTATGAGAGAAAGTGCGCATGTATAGTACGTGTAAGCTTACACTACATCTCTTTTAAAAGCCAAAATTATGTATTATGTCCATGTATATAATATGTAATGTCTATGTAGTATACATGTAGCTATCGTATGGAATGTTGAGCGCCTGCCAGTGGCAGTAGCCTAATCGAGACTTTAGTGTCCCTGATGGTTTTCCGCCAGAGCCATGTGGAGGCAGTAACTCAAAGGAGAGACTGCAAAAGATTACAAAATAATAAGACCAAAGCCTAGCTCTTTACAGCCATGCCCCAGATTTAAGCGAATGGAAATGACTCCATTTAATGCACATCATCGTAGTCTGTCTAGCGCAGGTCTAGCGTAGCAGTTACAGCTGTGCACGGTTTGCACTTACTGTACATACGCCACTAACCTTTGTGATAGAGCGCGCTCGAATTGCTCATTTGAGGCCATCATGATAATACTGTCGGCTATCTAGCGTCCCAACGCATGCAGCGGTCAAGTTTCTAAGTACTCATATGATGACATCACAGTCTTCTCACGTATTCTTGTGCAATCGAGGGTCATTAGTAGACGTCATGTCCGTTACACACGCACACACACACACACGCACAGACAGACAGAAGTAACACTAAAATATTGATATGTAACAGTAATGAATCTGCAAATGTGTGACCTGCATTTGAGATATGTATCCTGTTACTATAGTAGTAGTGAAGTAAAATTTTTGATACACGTTCAATTTGACAAAACAGGCTTAAGGATTTTGTACCCAGGTCAGTAATAATCATTTTTTTCTTGACTAATGTTTCAGAGCCATAGATCCATATCTTGTAGGGTACATACGTGTAGCTTCATTCCCAGTCTGCATATGAATTTGAGTGTCTGGTCCAGGAGCACCTGGGAATGAGCTGGTTGTAGGGTAGCACAAAGCCTCACTCACAGGGCACAGAAAGGGAGCATAATGCCAGTTAGAAGGGTTTTTTTTTTTTAATTGGTGATGTTGCATTAAAGGCCTTCTCTGTGGATGCAGCAAATCACCATGCATGTACGTATTTCCTGGTTGTTGACTGTTTACACATACAGTACTTATCTGCTTGAAGAAATTTTTCTTTGATAGTATCGTGGCAGGTGTTGGTGAATTGGATGTAGGAATGTCAGAGGCAGTGTCCCCCCCTCCTCCTCCTACCTCTCCTCTCTGTCCCTATCTGCTACTGGATGTCAGAGACAAGGATGACTATGACCGCTGCCATGTTATCTCCGGTGTGTAGTGGTCTTCAACGTTTTAAATGTGTAGTGTGTGAATAAGGTTTATTATTACGTTTTAGCTGAAAGTCACTACACCATACCTTTTTTGTTGAGATCCTGCCAGCTCTAGGTCAACTGTCTTCACATTAATGTTAGTGTTTGTGAAGCAAACTGTGTAAACTTAGCTATTGTTTTAGTTCTCAGCTGCGTGTAGTATCGGTGTCATGTTGAGACAACGTTTCTCTGGACCACAGCTAAAAGCTATCCAGCGACGATGCTGTCAAGATCGTGCAACTACTTCACAAGGGATATACTGGAATATGTATCCTAAATGTTTGTTTTAGTCATTATAGCTAACTTTCATAGATCACTGGTTGAATAATGTTTGCTTCCGGCCTGTATGTAAACAAGGCCAAGAAGATATACCACCTACTGTGAAGGAGGTTTTTGGGATATATTGCGAGGGGTATATGCCCATAAACCTCTGGTATAGCAATAATACACCGATTGGACATGGTTCATATTTTATATATCGTGTTGAATTTTGATAAGGTTTGCTACATGATATATCTCATAGTGATGATGTCATCATAGGAGCTTAAGTACAGTAGCTGGGTATGATATTAGCCATATCAACCTATACTCGGGTTTGAATTCATATCATTACATTATGATTGAAGCATCAATATAACAGCATGACTGATGCATGATACATTGGGAAATTTAGCCCTTGAGCTACTCAGCTCAGCTAGCTAACTCACTGACGCTCAGCTACTCGTCTTCTTAGTTCTTTCGAAGGGCACAGGTATCTGAGCATGCGCAGTCTTGAATGACATCATCGCTATGAGATATATTATATGAAGCATAGGAGTATATGGTTGGTATACTAAATATACGTCCTCGGTCCGCGGGCGTTTCCGATATTGACCTCGGCGCTACGCGCCTCGGTCAATATCGGACACGCCCTTGGACCTCAGTCGTATATTTAGCATACCAACCTAACTCCTATGCTATATATATTACATATAACATGTCCAATCCGTGAATATCATTGCTATACCACCTGCTGGTGTTTGGAGGTTTCTGGGAATATACCCCTCGGGCCTCCGGCCCTTGCGGTATATTCCCAAATACCTCCTACACAGCAGGTGGTATATCACTGATATACACCTCCTGGCCATGATATATATATTACGTACTCTCTAAACACACACATCACTGTTTGACCTCTGCTTAGCCCCGTTCCCTGGTCACACAACCTGGGCACGAAGCTAACCTCTACTGTAATTTTATGCGATTCCTTGGTTCTTGCTGCTCATAATATATTCTGATGTATTTGTTGTGTGATTGTCACAGGACTACTGCATTCTGTCCAGTGACAATACTGCCGAGTCAGCAATAACCAAATGAAAGTCACCATATGGTACAACCAGTATCACAAAGTCTGGGCTGTCCTTATCCAAATCATATTGTACATGTAGTATGCGTTGCGACAAAAAGATACCTGCGCTTTTAATAACTGTTACACTGTGAGCTATCTTTGACTTGTGATGTGCAGAAAAACAAGCCTGGAAGGATTATCATTTTATATGATGAGGATGAGAGAATTGCACCACAGGCTGCGACGACTTTTGTGCAGCGGGAAGTGGACAATGTCTTCATGCTGTCAGGTGGTGAGTACCTCAATAGTCTATTTTGAATGCTGCTCTACATTGGTTACATATAACTGAAGGATAAACTTAATCTTTCAACAAACATGTATATAATATGTCACAATTTATGTATGAACGAAAAAACTACATCACTGTAGGGTTAAAGGTCACCTATAAGACATTTCCCAAAGGCATGATCTCTGGCCCAGTTCCTGCTTCATGCATCCAATCCCCCCCTGGATCTGCACGCAAGAAGACGTCATCTACTCCTTTGCCTCCTGGCCAGGGAGCAGGAATCAGTACAGCCTTGACTGCTGGCAGAAATAAATTTACCAGTGAAGGTACATGAACGCAGTGGTAAACTAGGAACCAGCTGGGCAGGAGTGTGTCAGCCATGCATATATCTACTTCCATTGTATAGTCAGCGGAAGTTTGCACATATGGATAGTATCACATGCCTTATTCCCTCAATGCCAACTGGGTTTCAAACACTTTAGTTTCAGAAATGTCTTTGACTTGTCTTGATTGTAGCTAAAGTATGCCCTCTCAAAGGTACAGACCACTTTTGAGTTTGCTAAGTAGTTTTTATTTCTGTATCTTTGGTGGTTTAATTACTCCGGCAGTCTGATCCAGGCTAAGTTTGGGTGTAGCGTGTTCATTGTGTTTAGGAGATGGGGGAAGAGGCCTAATGAGAGAGTGATTATCGTTGGAATTGGCTGGGTACTACTGGCAAGTGCTACTAGCGGGTTTAGTGGCTATATAAAGCTGCTCCTCTGCCAAGGGGCTTCAGTAGCTCAATTGGTAAGAGAGAAGGTGTTTTTTTTTCTTTTCGGGATTTCTTTACTCTCTCAGAAAGCTTGAAGAGTTTGCATTTACTATCCCCCTTTGCAGATCTTCAACTGTTACAGAATAACCTTGATGAAGCTCTTACTAGTAAGTTTACGCATAACTAAGATGTCACATAATGCCAGCATTTCCTGCATTTACATGTTGTTGTATGTGTTGTATGATGTTGATGCCATGTAACTTTCAATTAGTGGTAGTTAGAACTTAGAACATGCCAATTAAGGCAGTCAGCTGTAGTGGTAGCAAGCGACAAAAGCTGTGTGGAGGCCTGGGAACGAGGCTACTGTAGTGGTGCCTTTGATTTGCACATGTATGGCTGTCATGCTACAAACCAGCTAAACCACCCCCTGGACACATTTACCTGTAATACACTGGACAGTTCTGGATAAACCCCTCGGGCTTTGCCGGTGGAGGGGGGGGGGGGGGGTTACCTGGAACTGTCTCGTGTATTACTGGCAAACACATCTAGGGGGTGATTTAACTATAATATGGAACAGGGATAATAGTATGACCTAACTACATACCCTGGGCAAGCTACAACAGGAAGCTGTTGCCACAATTATGTAATGCCAATACTATATCAGAAACATTTTCGGCACCCCTCATAATAATTTAAGCGGTTACTGATTCAGAAAATGGGTACCACTTTTCAGTCTACAGTATTACCTAGACATCACTACTCTGTGAGCACAATTGGAGAAGAAGGACACTTAATTCTGGAGAAGTACTCACGTCTCTCTTTTAGAGATGAATTCCCTTCTGTAAAGAATGCCTGCCATAGGTGCTCTTCCTTAGATTCCAGTCTACAGTATTACCTAGACATCACTACTCTGTGAGCACAATTGGAGAAGAAGGACACTTAATTCTGGAGAAGTACTCACGTCTCTCTTTTAGAGATGAATTCCCTTCTGTAAAGAATGCCTGCCATAGGTGCTCTTCCTTAGATTCCTGTTACAGTATATCATTTCGCATGTAGCATTCCTGGTAAACCCTGTGAGCTAATGACTGGAGAGTTGAAACGTATATTGATTGTGACATACGTTGTGTGTACAAGCCAGTTCGTCTTGAAGATCAACTATATGCCCAAGTATCTTTCTCTTTGTCCTTCAGGTTCTCGTGCCAGCAGTCGGGCCACTACTAGTGCCAGTAATAGGACCACAACTAGTGCTAGCAGCAGGGCCACCAGTAGAATGGAAAGTCGGGCTGTTTCCACCAGACCTTGGAAATGAACATGCACAATGAATTAGCCTGCACAAGTGAAGAAATGTTGTGCTATATTATATTGTTCACCTTCACATATTACTAAGTTACTGTTATTGTCAATGGACACACTTGTACGTATAAACTATGTTTTATTTTTACCAGTGTCTCACTTCTGTAAATACAGGTAATAATAGAAACTACAAGGGGTGTATATAGGAAATGATTGATGCCACAACTAGGCAGATAAATTGCAATGCACTACTGCAGTGCGGAGATTATTACATTCTGATAGAATTGGACTCATTTAGATGTAGACAGGAGCTTAATCCGGTACAGATATGTATTATGATTGTGACATTGGGTTAGACACAAACTTCATTTATAATTCGGATACAGACATTTAGTAGACATGATACAGACTCGAACTTCGGATACGGAGATTTTGGACATATTTTACTGATTTCGATATCGACATTCTCCTTCAGCTGGAAAATAATTTGCTACCTTGTGGTGGTATAATTTGGATGCTGAGATAATTGTGGTGGTATAATTTGGATGCTGAGAGATTACTACTAGACAATGAGTGGGAAGTGAAGCCGTGTAGAGGTGGGCAGAGGAAGACCTGGAGGAAAGTAATCAGTGAATAATTGTTGCTGCAGTTAAATCTACGTACTATAATCCATAACAGGAGCAATCAAAGTGTCATAATATTATAGGTATGTATAAGTGTCATAACTATGTCCACCCAATGCCTTGGCTTTACTTATTAAACAACCTAATGCATAACGAGCAGCTAAGTTTACTCTGGCAACCATTTCTTTAGTGTCAAGGTATTGATTAATCCACAGCCGTAAGTACTTGTATTCATTTCAATATTGTATTTGATTATTCCCACATTTAAAAACAAAGGAAGACTGTGTTTGTCTTTTATGCCTAATGTGCATCACCTTTGTTTTCTGCAAATTAAATTGAATACCGTTCTGACTGCACCAACTAAATGTCATACCTATGAGGGCTTGTAACTTTTGTGGATTGGAATCTACATGTACATGTATCAGAACAATGCAAACACACACAAACACACTAACTGGTAATGAGAATTGTGTTAGCAATACACACACACACACGCACATGCACACATACACACACACAAACACACACACACACACACACGCAAACATGCACACACACACACACACACAAACACACACACACACACACGCGCAAACATGCACACACACACACACACACACACACACACACACACACACACACACACACACACACACACACACACACACACACACACACACACACACACACACACACACACACACACACACACACACACACACACACACACACACACACACACACACACACACACACACACACACACACACACACACACACACACACACACACACCTGGTCGTCTTCTGATTCTGGTACGTTAAGTGTCAGAACAGGCACCCATTGTGAAATATCCCGTGGATCGGAGTTGCCATAGATTCCAACATGAGTCCTTGAGGGGGCAGACATGAAAAAGCTAGCCTAAGGGTTCTCTCTCTGATACTTTGGCAGTTCTCCACCAATTTTTGTACTTGGAGACTGCTACAAAATAGAATTTGTTTATAACCCCAATCATAGGTTTCAAGTGGATCGAAGATCTGATGAGAGAACTAACACATTCTATAGTATTGCAGTTGCAGGGACTTTAAATTAGAAAAGATACTGTCTGCCATCCAAACTGACCTATTGGATGTATTAAATATGGAATGGTATACTATATAGCATGGTGGAAGGATGGAGAAAGTGCTTACATAAATGTTGGACAGGAAATGCAATTCAGTCTCTAGGAAATCAACAACAGCATACTGAGCCTTCATTCACTTACTTTAGGGTACATCCAATTATGATACTTTCCCTAAAGCGGACACCAACGGTTGTGCTTGGCTCACATGTTTCACTGCTACTCCTCGCCACCAGCCACATGCCACTGTCCACAGAGATGTTCACTACACATTTGCTGATGTAACTCAAAGTGATTTCCACAGACGCATCAGAAATTTCTCCAGATCCATTGTGGCTAAGGGAGTATTGTCAAAAGAATTTACAGTAAAAACAAATGGGACAGCTCAAAATGTTGCTTTTTAAATATTGCCACAGTTAATTAATCAATTATTTATAATGTAATTAATTAATTATGATGCTTTGTGACGTAGCTGGTAGGTTATTTCAGGGAGGGCTGCGTCTTGAACCTTTCTTGCTGGGGCTTCCTGCAGCAAAGGCACCTGACCCCACACTGGAATTAGCAGCAACTTTAACTAGTTTCGATCAACACTCTCTTCAGCACACCACTGTGGCAATTGGCATGTTCATCAGCACACTGATGATTGCAGCTAGCCACATCACAATCCTACCAGCCATATTCACATGCAATGATGTAACTAAGCACATCAGAACTGACATTATATGCACAACATATCCTACACTGCTGCATGCAGTACATATATCAATACAGCGCTCCCTGCCTCACCGACAACTAGAAGGGATTGAAGGGGGTTTACTGTGAGCTTCTAGAATTAGGAACTAAGGATTGCTTTATATGGGTAAATTATTTGGTCCTCTAATAATTCATACCCTCTAATAATTCATGTATTTGAATAATTCGCACACTCCCAATTATTCACTCACTTGGATTGTAAATGTGCATACAGCACACATGCGATACTCTACATAACGCTATGCCTAGTACTATCCAGATGCAATGCTGTATTGCTTAGTATTAAAAATGCACCCTGACTCACTACTCCACGCTGGTGTCAATGTCAGCCTTGAGTTCCTGGTGTCTGTCCATGGTTTCCCCAGCCCCTGGGATATCCCTGGCCAGCGCATCTGACTCCAGCACAGTGCAGGTCTCAGATGCCCAGGCAAGCTACGTAGTGTGGAAATCACATCTGTGTAGAATCTTTGTGATCCTGCAATGCACGTATTTCACTCTCTCAAGTAAAACTACATACATGCAGATCAATTAGGTCACACAAGCAACCAAAAACGTTGTTTACTGTAAACTCTGGTTAATAAGCGCATGCGCTTATGACTCTAAGTGGTAAGCAACCGTGCGCCTACTAGAGGATGTGCGCTAATAGGGTTGCAATTTTTGCAACCACCCTCAACACGTGACAACGCAAGATGCGTGCAGAGACAGCTATTTTTGTAGTCGTGTTTAAAAAAGCTGAGAGTAGTGAGATAGTGAGTATTAGCGAAGTATTCTAAGACTTCATCCTCCTCCAAGAAAGTGCAATCCATGGCCATCATGTCTTCAAGGAGATATGGAGTCTATGACTAGGCGAAATTCACTGACAGACGTGCGGTTGCTTTGCTAAAAGTAGACGGAAGCGTAGTCGGGCATGTGCATAGAGAGTTCTCAAGAGTATTTTGGCATTTCTTAGCATGCACTAAACAAATGATACCCACGACCAGAAAGGAAGCATGCGCTTAATAAATGCTATGCGCTTAATAGCGAGGTGCGCCTAACAACCAGAGTTTACGGATAAGAGTACTGAGTCATTGAATGTTTCATAGCCATAATTTTGAAAACCTCTTCTAACCCCCAAATAGTTGTGGAATAGGCAATAACTACAAAGCAGTCAAATGTGCCATGCTAGGATTCATACGTTATGAGCCTCTGCAGCTATGGGGCATATGTATCTTGCATACCAAGTCTTTTGAGCCAGCCAGGAAAGTGTGGAGGAAATAGGCATTGTCCAGCTGAGACTTGTTATTGGCAGCCTTCACCTGCAGGGCATAACAATTATATCTTGTGTGTTGATTGAGCCACAACTCAGTTGCTAGCTAGGATATACGCCCAAAGTATTAATTCTTACACACTTGCAAATCGAGCTTCATACGTACATAAAATAGTGTATGTACACTACAGTCATAAATCCAGACAGTGATTTTCGCATTCTCTCATATCCCAGGCACCTAGAGGTTCTCCCAGAGAGAGTCGATCTCCTCTTGCTTGTTGCGAACCTGTCTGGTCTCCTGGTGGATTCCAGCCACCCCATTGTGAGTCATCCTCTCCAGTCGGGAGAGATGTTCCTCCACTGAAGCCAGCTCTCTCTCCAGGGCCCCTGTGTGTGTGTGTTTGTGTGTGTGTGTGTGTGTGTGTGTGTGTGTGTCAAAAGTAGAAAGGTAGCAATAGAGTGTGGGTGAGCACATTTGCAATTCTCAGACGAAGGTAGCAATCTACACTTCTTGTAGCGATCTGCACAGCCTGTTTGTGCCACAGACCTACTGCAGAAACAAAGTCTCCAGTAAAATAAACGCAGCCATCTTTCAAATTGGACCCTACTGACGCGTTGAATAAAACGGGGGCCTGAGAGCGAGTATAAGGAATGAGTATGTGGTCTTAGACAACAAATACAGTGGGAATGGGTATGTGTGTCTACACACACATTGGAAATGGGTATTATGTCTACACACAGTGGGAATGAGTGTGTGGTCTACAGAAAGATGGGCGATTTCGCCAGATGTGACTATAGTATGGAGAAGGCAAACTTGCTACTCAGTCCAACATTGGTGGAACTACACTGTGGGAATGGGTATGTGGTCTACACACACACATTGGGAATGGGTATCTAAACAGCAAAAATAGAATGATGTGCAAAGAAATGAATAAAGTGACGAGCATTGCTTCTAGCCTCGTTTCCATCACTTATGTGGCTTCCAAGGACTGAAAATGAGCCCCAGGCTTAGCTAGTAGAAGTGATGTAGCTGGAGGGAGGCCGGAAATACATTACGGAACGTTAGCCCAAATAATACATACCATAAGAGATTTCATTGCTGAGCACATCTTAGTACGAGGTAAGTAATCCTGCGGCACATACCTAGTAGTTGAATCTGAGCTAATATATATACGATCTTGAAAACAAACAAAACAAAGTAGCAAACCCACCACATTACTCTACAGAAAAGATAGAGTATGTTGGAGTGAAATTCCCAAAAGTAACCAAACAAAGTAGGAATAACATAACCGAACTTTCATGGATTATTATTACTACATGTACAGTGCTCAAAATCTAAAGAGTAGACTTTCTCTGCTGGCACTTTCTGCCATTTTTACCTTAAAAAATGAATGTAGATACTAATGATAACTGCTCATAAGCCTAGCTAGTTGAAAAATGCGGCTGTGGACTGACAATAAGGTACTTTTCCGGCAAGTCTTCCATACACTGCTGTACTAGCGGCCATGTTTTTTGACGTCATGGATTTTTTTGCGTGTCACAAAAATACTGTAACCGTAGGGACTTTCCCTTACTAGAATCAATAATCGCGCGGTAGATCGTCGGAACGCTCGATACTGCTACGGACTTACTCTGCTACACAGAGAGACTGCCACAGCGACAACGAACATCAAAATGGCAAAAAATGCCTGCGCAGACGAAAAGATGTTTTTTCTGACTGAACAGTGAGACCCAGGAATTGTTTGAGTAGTGGTACATTAGCATCAACAACTTAATAGCTCTGTGATTTTTTTTGAGAGTTCTCGGACGATAAATTCAAAAGTTACTACCTTAAGCGATAACCCACTCTAAACACGATCTTTGGTCAAAATCTTTGATGTTGATTGATTGAGGGGAACATTTCTAACTCTCAAAGGTACCTCGGCCTGACTGCTTGTTATATTCAAGGTTAAAACTTTCTCGGAACAATGATGCAAGTCAGGTGTCTTGCAGAAGCCATAGAACCCTACGAATCAAATTAACACCTTTTCCACATTGTAGCAGATGTATGTAGGTATATGCATACCACTTTACAGAACCTAATATCAAACAATGTAGGGTGTAGAACATTAAAAGTAATTTTATCAAAAATCTACTCTTTAGATTCTGAGCACTGTACATCTTGCCAACAACACACACACACCCCAAGCAAGCTACATCTGTTCCCGCTATGCCACCACACGCAGTGTAGCTTAGTGACATACTGTAGACTCGGGCTATCAGGTGCACTTCGTTATGTAGCGCACATACGCTATCAGGCACATGCTCGCTTCTCGGCCTAAAGAGGCGCACGTTCCAATCAAACAAAACATTGGGCGGAGTAACTAGCACAAAAATTATTAGAACGAGAAACTAGGAGACTGTTAGCAGGTAGCTAGCTCTCTGAGTATGTGGCCAACAATCTCTCCGTCTCGATAGATAGCTACGGCTCACTAGTCATGGCGGTTGGTCGGTTCAGCCCAATAACGGGTCTCTATACTTCTTTGTACACGTGGAGACCACGAACTACTCTTTCTTTGATAGTGATTCTATACCGGTAGTTAGTAATCTGCTAACAGCAACATTCCCACTTTTATAGCTAGCTACTGTAACCTTGCCGCGAAGAACTTTAGATTTTCACATGACAGCTATCGTTGACATCATGCAATAAATAGGCGTGGTAGACCTTTAACCCCGATATGTAGCGCACTTCTTTATGTAGCGCATATACCGTCGCTATTGTCCCAACTAGTGCATGTGCCTGATAACCCAAGTCTGTGGTACATCTGTTTTCTCAAAAGTGTGCTATAGATCCAGAGGAGGTTGGACATGCATTCACTAACGTGCGCAGTCATGTTTCCTTTGCTGCAATTAATTACATTCCACATTGCATTCCAGCATTCAATTAGCTCACTGAGAAGCTAAAAAGTATAGATTGAAGCTAGGTAGACATCTACAAAGAGTTAGCAAGGGCCAAAATGACGTATCGTTCAGCAATTTTAGCGATTCTGCGCATTTACGAGGAGCCGTACGTGTGACATAAATGGAAAGCTACACTGACTCGAAACACAGGCCGGTAAGCATAGCTCATAATGAAGCTGCAATGGCCTGTAGATTTCTGTAAGATGGTGGGAACAGACCTAGAAGGGCAGCATCTTGCCATCTGTAGATAGAATCCAGTATGTAGTCTCACCTTGCCAACAGCTAAATAGTTTACCGACCGTAGCACTGCAATGACCCAGGGACTGAACGGGGCTGACTCGCTTTTCTAAAAGTGTTTCACAAGCAGATTCCAGCAATATGGAGTGTTTCTTGTATACTGATAACAGAACTTGGTCGAAACTAGACCAAACTACTTATTGTACATGCAGCTCAATAAAGAACAGCTCCATGAACACATGGGCTGTCTGTCACATGACCCATGTGTCCAATCTCCACTGCTACATATACATTAGTCTCGTGCCCAGACCCACGTTAGAAAGGTGGGTCTGGTTCCCCGCATATTCAAAGTTGGGGCAGCATCACGTCAGCGGTCCCAGATCTGGACCGGCAATGTGATTGGTTGATTATTGGGGCGAGCCTGAGCGAGCCCCAAACTTAGCGACTTGGCTGTACAATTGCTGTCCGTTTGGTACGTACGTCTTACCGAATGTAAGTGAAAGTAAAGTCTAATTTAGCGAAATGCGTAGCCTAGGCGACGTTAAATTGACTTGACCACGTGAATACTTCAGTTTTGGAATTTCTTCGAAGTTTTGAAACTTCTACATGTGCAAGCTAGCGCTTTTGATACAACTGTCAGCATGGATATATCGCAATAATGTACGAATACAGCGAGAGGAGAGGCTTCGAAGACGGAAAGAGCGTGAGAGGGACCACCGTCGTTCCAAGACAGCCGACCAAAAGGATATTGCCTCTTTTGTCACTAGTTTGCCATGACTGTACCCAGTGAGCTTGTCTTAGTTATAGGCTATCCAGTTCCTTTTTGACTTCCATGCTTGTGAAAATATCCATCCTGCTTAACTAGTAGCCTCGTTCCTAGGCCTCCGTACAGCTTTTGTCGCTACTTAGCTAGTAGCTAGTGCAGGGACTACACTCTGATGCTCCTGCTCTACTTAACGCTTCAAGGGGGCGATGGACCTCATCACTGAGCAGAGACCATAGAACATTCTGACAGGAATGCACTCTGGAGCGTTCTCCACATTCTTGTACACTTTCATTTCTCAAGCTACTTAAATTATCCCTCATTATCATCACGTTTTCTACTGCACGCTATATGTTTCGCGAAGGCTCGCCCCACTATGCCCTGCATATCACTAGTAGTATTACATCACTAAACGGCTGTACTATCCAGATATCCATACCGTTTAGTGATGTAATACTAATCAACCAATCACATTGCCAGTCCAGATCTGGGATCGCTGACGTAATGCTGCCCCAACTTTCAATATGTGGGGTGAGCCAGACCCACTTTCAAACGTGAGGCTGGGCATGAGACTGCATATGCACAGGCCCACCACAGGCCCCCAAAAATTGTGTACAACACCTACTGGACAAGTAAGATAAGGCAAACAGCTGGGTCACTCCTTATATAGGCAGCACTTGCTTGAAACACTTGTGGGTTTCTAAACACTCAATATTAGCAATTAAAGTGTATGAATACTATTACCTGCTGTCCCGCCATAATCATGGCCACTGGCCCACTGTACAGTGAGACTGCAGCTCTGGTGCAAATACTATTAGTTCCGGTTTTGGTCAGCATAAACTTTAGAGATTCACATGTAAGCATGATCTTACACGAGTTAATGTCTCCAGAGGAGGTTGGAAGCGGGCATGTACACTAATAGTGGAATCCAATTAGCTATGCTTTCTGATGATGTCAATAAAACGTCTCGGGCAGATTGGAGCAATAATAGCTGCTCTAGGAGTGATCTCTGATCTCGTACAAGTTTAGCAGCTTTCAAAGTAATAGCTGGAATCTGAGTGGTAGCTAAACCACTATCGTATTCGTAGCTTTACAAATATTGTGCAAGTTCACTGAGAATCCTCTGCATTCAAGCCCAATCTTTAGCAGCACAGTTCCATACGTACTTGCAAGCCAAGCTTTTTGAAGGGGCATCCCCACTCGTCCCCTCAAAGGTTGTAGAGCTACAGAACATTCCAGGCCAGACAATGCATACCTTTGCGTATCTTCCATATTCTTCTCAATGGAATGCTATTAACTATACACGACATTATGCATTTATTAACGTACATGTACACGTAATCACCTCCAACACATAAATGTGATCTCTCCAACCTCCTTTGGGAATCCTCAATGAACGGTATTAAGGCGAACCTCATACTGAGGCCTTTCACCTCATACTGTAGCCACGGAAAAAGAAGGCCTTGGGTATGAGTTGAGGAATGTAAGGCAGATATACCATACGTGGGTGTGTGGCTAGAGGCCACTTATATCGGTCTACTTCAAACCACATCGGGTAGTAATCTAGCCAATGCAAATGTGATCAACGAGATTTAGCATCCTTTGAGACTTTAGTACAATTTTGTACAAGCTCTGCTAGACCCTCCCTCTATTTTCTTATTCTCCTGTGCTGCTCATGTGTGAGTGAAGTGAAGCATGTAAGTGCCATTGCATGGGGATGTGTCTATCCTACATCACGGTACGTGATAAGTGGTACCAGACCTTCCCTCTCCACGGCTGCGAGATAAAGCTGGGGTGGGAAGGACTGGGAACGAGGCTACTACATTACACATGTCATCCTGCAGGCTCCTATATATGGGGACTGTAGCTCTGGTGTGCATTCTACTGTGAATTCCTAGTTGTTACAGTTGGTTCGTCTGTCCTTGTAGCTGGCAAATTAGACATTTAAAAATCACCTAGCATCCTTCTTGAACCGTGGATCAAAGTCTAGGCTTGTGTTAACAACACATTGTATTCATCCACTGGCTTTTCTTTAGCCAGAATGGTCTGTGACATTGCATGTCCTGCCACTCTTAGAGAGGCTACGCATACAACAGTGGTAGCCTCGTTCCCAGTCTCCACAGCCAGCCTTTCTGCATGTCGGCAGAGGAGACTGGGAACGAGGCTATAGAAGTCGCTTAGTACAGAATGAAGAATGGAGAGTCCAGTCCCTGGGCTATAAGACCAGTACTATGATACACCATTACATTAGCCCATACCAACATGGGCTCCTAAATTAAATCCAGTAAAGTGTGGAATACTACCTCACCCCATCTTTAGAGCTGCTTTTGTAGCTAGCCCCACTGTGGGCAAGGCACTTGTGGGTTTGATATAAACACATACATTAATTCACACAGAATGCAGTTACTATGGTTACAGCTCACTCTCAGGGCACCAGATGTACAGACTAAGTCTGGGTTTAGCACGTTCCTCGTGTTTAGGAGATGGGGGATGGCCTATAGTGAGAGAGTAATTACAGTTGGAATTGGCTGGGTCCTACTGGCAAGTGCTACTAGCAAGTTTAGTGGCTATATAAAGCTTGCCTACTGCTCCTCTGCCAAGGGGCTCCTGTAGCTCAATTGGTTAAGAGCATCTGACTAGTATTTAGAAGGTCCTGGGTTCAATCCCCAGCTGGGTCCCGATTTTTCGGGATTTCTTTACTCTTCTCACAGAACTTTGCAATGTATACGATGGCCCAAAATCTCAAGATAGGTTAGCTAGTACACACCTAGTCTGACATAATAGAGTATGACAGGAATTTGGCTACAAATATTTATGCAAACTACCAAGTAAAGAAAAAAGAGAAAAGTAAAGTAAGGGCCCCCCCCCCTGAGAAATGTGAGAGGCCAGACAACCAGTACATGCTCTGTGATGGGTGGGGTATGTGCTGCTCCAGCTGGCTGTTGCTGGGTCCTCAGGGAGGAGGAGGAGGAGGGGCCACTGACGCCTCAGATCTCTCCTGGCATACTGTTATAATATCTGATTCAGGACAGCTGCAGTCAGCAGAGCTATAGAGTAGAACTCCTCCAAATCCGGAGTCCCGGGCTCGGACAGGACTGATGTACTTATACTGCTAGTGCTAGGGCATGTTTCGATATAACATACCAAAGTCGCTCAGTCTTTACAAAACGTAGCTAGCTCGTACAATCTCACTTGCTAGCTCCAATCAAGCTTGCTCATGCTCTCCCCACAATGCCCTGCATTCACCTAGTATACACCGCCAAGGTTAGATAACATCACTATTAGAGTCAATGGCATCAGTGGGTTGGATCTGTCTTTAGCACAATGATACAAAACATATAGTGCTTTTACCATGGGTGGCTTGCTGCACACCAAGGCTGTTTTTTTTTGAACCAGTACAAAGCTATGAGTATTTGAAAACAGCTGATATAGCATGATATGGCAAAACTGTATCCGCTCTAATTAAGGTGCCCTTATAAATTAATTATGACCCCCGAGGGGTGCCTTTATCTTTTGGGGTTCGGGAGGCGCCTTATTTAGAGAGGCACCTTCTAATTAGAGCGAAGTTTTTGACGTTCATTAATATCGATCAATTCTGTCAGCCCAACGGTATAAAGCCACCACGATACGAGAATGAAGCAGCTACTGCGAGATTGGCTTCCTTGGCGACTATTGAGTTGGAGTTCGAGGATATGAATTCCTACGCATCTGGACTCCAGAGGTTGGTGAGGTATATACTCACTACTGTAACGGTGGTGGAAACGGAGAACGAACATGAGTTACGCTGTTGCAGTTGTCGCTCATGAGCTTGGGACTGTGGGGCATGTTCCCAAAAATATTTCAACACTCTGCCACTGACAGCAATTAATGGATATTACGAACGTCAAAATTTTGCTCTAATTAGAACGCGCCACCTAAAAATAATTACCGGGGGCAGTAGCTGCTTCATTCTCGCCTTACTTCGAGCGAAAAAAATTGTTTTCTCTTTGAAAGGGCGGCTTTATTAGAGAGGCACCTTAATTAGAGTGGATACGGTTACACACACCCTGTGGCACTGTGTGCTCCTGTGATCTGCACTGGAATAATAAGTATATTCAAATTTCTGTGAGCTTTAATTAGGCCCCCCAAAAATTACAAAACTGAGATGAATGCTTATAAGGAACCCAGACCCAGGTTCCCTCCCTATATACTCAGCACTTGCTTGAAACACTTGTGGGTTTGTGAAACTCTCAATATTAGCGATTAAGGTGCATGAATATCATTAGCTGCTCCTCGGGTGCAAATACTAGTTCCTGTTTTGGTCAGCATAAAGTTTTGAGAATCACATGTAAACATGATCTTACACTGCTAACATACATATAAGCCTGCTGTAATTACTATGGAAACCTCAATGAATGACATAAAGGTGATATATACATGTACTCACACTGAGCTCACACTGTACATGTAGCTGTTGAGAAACAAGTATGACATTTCATGTCTAAAAACCAGCCGGGCACCTTTCCCCTGTACAACACACACAATTCAGCTTAGGCCAAGCCAACTGGGAGCGCTAACTGCAAGCTAGAACGTAGAACAGCGAAAGTGCTGACTCAGCAGTTTCGTCGTGCGCCTCCAGTTAATAGCTTTACGCAACGAAAACAGGATCTTTATGGCTGCCTATTGAGTTTTCGCCATCTAGGCAACACACAACTACCTTCATTTGCTGTAGCTTAGCCTGCAAACCTCCAAAAGCTGCTATACACTGCAGTTGCATAGTAACGTATGACGTAATACATTGCGCACGTGATAAGTGCGGGCGCACAAACAAACAAACAAACAAACAGACAGATGCGGAAAACGTAAAGTAATATTAGTACCAGCTGTTCGCACGCGCTCCGGCTGGTAAAAACTGGATAGAAGGCCTTAGCTGTGAATTCACGAATGTAGAGCAGTTATACAGTGGGGGTAGCTAGAGTACACACATACGTACTATCAGTCTACTTTCCATGCTACAAACCATGTCCGGGTAGCCAATACGATCTATGAGAGAGTTAGCAAGCAACCCTTGAGTTCTTATTAGTGTGCCCACTACCCCTGGACCGCAGTGTCTGTGAAAGTAGATTGCATGACTTATGAAACCGTCAATTAACAGAATTTTTACAGTGCAAGATGATTGGCCAGTTAAAAACCAATTTTTGTGCAAGTTCTGCTAGACCCTCTCTCTCCAACTTTTTGTTATCCCACACCGCAAATGGGTGAATGGGGTTAAGCAATCTGTTGTTGTTATCCAACTATCATTACAAAATGTGTGATTTAGAGGCTATAAAGCTGGAGGTAACCAACAAAATCAAAAAATTGCCTGAACATATAGTCACCAAAGCAGTTCAGCTCTAACTTATTCAATATCGGTAAGGTATGCCATTTCAAGAACTCTAATAAGGCAGAGGCTGGCGGTCTCTTGACATGTGTTCATAGTGGAGTATACATAGTGAGGCATCTGTGTCTTTACTGCGGTGATCAGCCACGCCTTACGGCAGTGCGTTTACGGAGAAGATCCTCCCTACATCTCCTTACCCAGCTCAGGTTGGACTCCGTAAACACACTGCGCTGTGATTTGTAGCTACTGAGCCAGAGGTCGAAATAACGTGCGGTCATCGGTCAATTTCCGTACATATTGCTATATATAGTGACTGAGCAAAACTACATGTGGTCGGTAGGCAGGCGTGCCCGGAAGCTTGTGTAACAGCTGCTGCATAGTGATTGCTAATCATAACTAGAAGTCTCTAGCAGAGACATACCCCGCGGTGCATAATTCACAACTTGGACCTGGCAGGACTGCAGACTGGGCTGATGGAGTAGTTGGCAAAGTGTACAATCATGTATATAACTGGCCGTGTATCCGCACGCAGAGTGTACAGCGCACGTGTATGCGTATATATCTGTATATCGTCTGGGAAGTGGTGGGCGTGACTGATTGCCAATATGAACACGTGACCAGAGTCCGTATATGCCCGGCCTCTATCGTATTCTAGTTGTGACCGTATTAAAATGACAGAATGCACCGTTGTTAAAAAAGAAAGAGCTGTAGATAGAGCGAATGGAACCGCTTTGGCGACTATCAGGTACACACCCGGACATTTTTTTTTTGATTTCAATGTTACTGTCGTGTTTAGCAATCGCTTAACCTTGTAAATCGCGAGATAGCCCGATTTTTGAGTGGACAGACACCGGACAGACAGAACCAATTGCTTAACCCCGCCGCCGCCTACGCGCCGCGGGGTAATAATTCACAACGTCTCGTATAATGCCTACTTGTGAATAGTAAACACTATCCAAATAAGGAGTTTCTGCTCTCAGGTCAGCTTGGGAAGAGAGGACGAATCGACTGGTTTGTGTGTATTCATTTTTTTGGTGGTGCTTGCTCAACAATGCATTCACATCTATTATCTTGCTGTTGCTGAAATGTTTCAGTCATAATCATACTACAAGTACTGTGACAGGTAGGTACGTCCAGTCATATTTGCTAAATGACCAATCATTGATGAGCACCGCAGAACCACAAGTATGCTATATCTGTATAGAAAATTCAAACACTGTCATCACACACAGTAGCCTCGTGCCCAGGCTCTTTGCGTGGGAGGGAAGTTGAGCCTGATAGACACTGTTTGTGCATGCTCAGTTCCCCCAGGATTTCTGGGGGTTGGAAACTAGCGGGTGCTACAGCAAAATATTATCCATCAATCATCGTGTCACAGTCCGGTGCACTAGAGTAGTTGGTGAGTTACAAGCACCTGGGAACATTTTTTAAGCCAGTAGCTGCCGAGAAAGTGATTGCTAGTTTGGTTCTTTGATCCCGTTCGCTTTTGAAAGGCCTAGAAGACCAGATCTGTGATCAAAAATCGAGCTACTACCAAAAGGGGAGGGGCACTTCCGAATTTTTGTGGTAAGATACCATAATCCCAGCAGATAGAAAGGTACAGGCCTTATTGCTATTTTTAAGCCATTTGTAAAGCTATTTGTGGCTGAAGAAAGGCAGAATGAGCTAGTCCTATTTCTCCCGCTTACTATACATGTACGCTGCTCCGTACTACTTGTTACCATGGGGCTGAAGTCATTCACGGATACCAGGCTCTACTTTCCTTCCCCGCAAGAGCCTGGGCACGAGGCTACACACACACAGTGCAAAAGAAAAGTGCTGTTTTTCTCAAAGTGTGCCATATAATAGGCCCACCATTGGTGTAGGCTTCCCAAAAATTAATTGCAAGTTGAACAATGCAGAGACTCCAAAACAACCAGCTGGCTCCCTCCTTATATAGGCAGCACTTGCTCGAAACACTTGTGGGTTTGCAAAACTCTCAATATTAGCAATTAAGTTGCATGAATACCATTAAGTGCTCTGCAGCCATAATTATGGCCCTAACAACAGGACTCTTTCCCCTCACTATGATAGAGTTTTAACACAATAAAGTTGAGGTCTGAATATGGAGTTGCACATGCCTCAGTCAGCAGCGTGACTACTGCCATTGGCAGATGCTCCCATGCAAATCACATGGAAGTGACACTTTGCATTTCTATCTGTATACAGAGCAAGCAAAGCGAGCGCAAGTAGTTGTAAACATGATCTTACACACATTAACATAGTTTGTAGCTGTGCTTTACTTCCAATTAACAGCATTAAAGTGAACCTCATACCGAGGCCTTTCACCTCATACTGTAGCCGTGGGGAAAAATCTAGACAGAAGGCCTTGTGTATGAATTGAGGAATGTGGGGTAGTTACATAGCGGGGGATGTGGGTAGAGTCCACACATATTACAGGTCTATTTTCCATACTACAAACTATATCTGGGTGGCAATCTAGCCAATGTAGGACTCTAACGAGATCTCATTAGTGTCCTTACTAAACCTGCACCCCAGTGTCTGATGAAGTATATCGACTTACAAAACCATGCAGTCAGCAAACAGATTTTCGAAAAACATTTTTTGTGCAAGTTCTGCTAGACCCTCCCTCTCCTTCTCATTCCTTTCCCTCATTTTTTTATCCCGTGGCGCTTATGTGTGAACGAGGCTAAGCAATTTGTCAGTTTTCCAAACGGTCATTACAGAATCTTTATAATTGGCGTTTCAAATTAGAGTTTGAAAGAAGGCAAAAAAAATTTGATGTTGTGCGTACGTAATATGGCCTTGTACCCAGGCCCCTCCCACCCTGCCCCGAAAGTGGGTCTGGTATCCACTGTTTGTGCATGCATGCAATTTACCAGAATCTTGGTAAATCGTGTACTACCATGTTACATCCGTATGCTAATGATGTCATGTTCGGTTATGAATCCGTTAACGTTTTGTAACATGAGTGAAGGTAGCGCATGCAGTGATGCTTGTGCCAAGTAGATGCCTAGAAAGTGATCAGTAGTTTGAATTTCAATCCTACAAGCCTAGAAGAGCACATCTGTAATTAAAAATTGGGCAGCTCACAGTTTATTGCCAGATAAAGGTGCTTCCGACTCTTATGGTGAGATAGCTACTATACTCGTAGCGGACAGTAAATTACCTGTTCTCTTACTACATGACTTGTGATTTCAGTTGTAAAAAGTCGGATTTTTAGTCTTCCGCTTCCAACACTCGTATACTGTCCCCGTTGTATTCCTGGCCATGTGATTAAGATTGCTCACGGATACATTTACTGGCCCTGTTCCGCACATTTTCGCCGCACAAATGTGAACAGTGGAAACCAGTTGTAGGTCCTTTTTCAGGGTGGGAGGGGCCTGGGTACGAGGCTAGTACCTAATAGTGACCAAAGAGGTTCTAGTCTCCACAAGTCCAAGGCCAGCTCTATCTTATTAATATCGGTAAGGCCGGCCATTTTATTACGATCTAGAACTCCAACTCCAATAAGGCAGAGGCCAGGCACACGCGGTCTCTTGACATGTGTTCATAGTGGAGTATACATAGTGAGGCATCTGTGTCTTTACTGCGGTGATCAGTCACGCCCTACGGCAGTACAAGAACACGATATACGTGTTCATTCTGTTATTAATTTAGGTGCGGTCTGCAAAGTCCAGGAGCATGGGGCATGTCTCTGCTGGAACTTTTATTCGCTTTTTGTGAGGGTGGGGGGAGGGGAGGGACTGGTGAGCTAGACTAAGGGTCCCCTAACCTTTCTGATCACTGCTTGTTCAGTTCAGCATGATCTCAGGTGCCCTTCAGCAGCAGTCAGTCATAGATCTCACTCACTCCTCCCTAAGGTGGGGGAGAGGGAATACGTAATGACCAGGTAATGTGGAAGCATCTAATTACAGCAATGGAGAGAACCAATTACTACTGAGTGATGTGAAGCAGAGTGAGGTCAGTACTTGGGCTCAGATCTCTCTTAGCAATCTGTAGGGTCACCATTCTACACATATGCACTGGGTTCCACATATCCAACAAAAGCCACGAGTGCACATGCAAGTCAAGACATTCTGATGACTAGCCGACAGCAAGGTAGAACTTGAAAAAGAGAGGACAGCAGAAGATACTACCGCTGCTATGGTACTTGCTAGGCCACAGTGTAAGTACCAGGAGTCCCCAGAGGCTGACTGAGACCAGGCTCCAACGAGGGAGAGAGGTCAGGCACCACTGGACTTATCCTGAAGGATTGTCTGCCTCAGTCAACAGTCTTCCCGTTGTGCCGATTTAGTCGGTCTGTGCTCAACGAATACTGTTTTTCAAATAGTGTGTGGGAGATGAACAGCCCTCAGTTGCATCGTTTCAATTAGGGCGTGGGCATGTAAGTACTGTTGCATGGGCATAAAAGTCTAATATCCTACATCATGGCACGTGATAAGTGGTACCAGGCCTTCCCCCTCGCTTTTTCATCATTGCTGCAAGATAAAAGCTGGGGTAGGAAGGACTGGAAATGAGGGTACTACATTAATACATGTGATTCTGCAGGCGCCTATGGGGGCTGTAGCTCTGGTGTGCATTCTACAGTGAATTCCTAGTTATTACACCACACTCATGCGCTGTGGGTTAGTTAAGCAGTTGGTTCATCTGTCATCAAATGTATTAGGAAAATTAGGAAATCATTTTTATGTCAGGGTAATGCTGGCTACTAAGTCAAAGCCTAGCATCTTTCATAACCCTGGAGTTAAGTTTCAAAGTCCAGGCCTGTTTTCACTTTGCCACTGACTTTCCTTTAGCCAGAATGGTCTGTGACATTGCATGGTCCTGCCACTCTTAGTGAAGCTACGCATATAACAGTGCATGTGGTAACCTCGTTCCCGCCTCCACTGCCAATGTTATTGCATGTTAGCAGTGGTGACAGGGGAACGGAGAGACTAGTCCCTGGGCTCTATTATGAGATACACTATTACGTTAGCCCATACCAGTATTGCATGAGCTCCCAAAAATTAATTCTTTCCATCCACCATGGAAGCAAAGTGTATTACAGAACGCTATACTACCCTCTCTGCTTTTATAGCCCCACTGTGAGCAGGTGACTTGTGGGTTTGATACAAGCAAAGACATTCATTCACCCAGAATGTAATTATGGTTACAGCTCAGTCTCAGAGCACATGATATAGAAAGTGTAGTTTTGAATGCTGGGCCAATCATGGGGTACGGTAGTACTCCATATGTAGGGATGGCATGAGAAAAAAATGGCGGCACCATATAACGCGTACAAAATCATACGTTCAGAACTCGGCTGTAATTACAGGTATTTTATGAGCCATTTCATGACATCTCGAGTGATTCCATCAGCAACAAGACTGTTAGTGTTGCTTGAAAGCTTCATTGGAGTACCAGACCGGCAAGTCAACATACTGGGGGGGAGGGGGCCTAATGGTATAATTCTTTCTTCTTCTTCGGCTAGGCTAGCGCAATAATGGCTGAAGCGATCACAATGATTCAAGCGTGAACAAGCTGGATATTCCCTGAGGTATTGCACTCAAAGAAATCGAATAGGTTCAGCAGCATTAAATTTACGAGTCCTCTCGATTGGAGGCTTGCCGTTCCACGCCATTTAATGACTACTGTTCTGTCCCGTTCTGGGTTTTAGAAATTTGTATTATGCATATGAAAATTTACGTGTTTGTCTATTAAACGCCTACCTTTGACCGTGCCAGCTGTCCGGGTCACCCCTACTCCCAAATTAATTTTGGTTACAGCTCAGTCTCAGGGCACAAGATATAGAAAGTGTTCTGTCCCGTTCTGGGTTTTAGAAATTTGCATTATCAAAATTCCAAAGGCTTAGCTACCACCTCAATCAGCAGCGATGAACCAGGAGGTGCAGCTCAGGCCAGGCACCTCCTGGTTCATCACTGCATAAGTCACAAACTAGACTACATTTAACACACACATGGCTGATTATATGTTGCTAAAACGGATTCTGGCCAGAGGTACTGTTTAAGAGTAGTATGATAGCTAATTTAGTGAGGGGGCCCCGTGTCCGTCCAAACGATGGAGTTGTCTGGACATCCGGCAAATCTACCTCGTTCTCTGGGCCTTTCTGGGCCTTTCTGTCTGCCTTTGTTATACCGTGAGCCGCTGTTGTTCACTTGCTATGAAAAGCCTTTGAAATGAGGTGTATCGCATTTGGACAACCCTTACCGTCCGAACACCCCTCACTCTACTGGAGGGGGGAGGCAGCTATTCGTCTTTGTGACACTAGAAACTGCAATATATCTTTGTCCTTGGTGATAATTTAAAGTTCAATATCATGGAGTACTGTACTACTCCATGCATGTGTAGGGGTGACCCTGAAAAAATGGCCTCCCCATTAAATGTGTACAAAATGACATGTTTAGAACTCTGCTGTACATTCCAATTCGGACGGGTATGATTGACCCTCGGGTAGTGCCTTTTGGGCGTAGCGTTTTCAAAGAACTCGAATTAGTTCAGCAGTATTAACGAGCACTCTCGAGTGGACGCTTGCCACCCACACGCCATTTTATGGTAGGATACGCATGCACAGACTGCCTGCACTTGTTGGTCTATTTAAAACCTACAAGTTCAAAATTGTATCTCGGCTAGTGACTACCCTCCCCTGGGCCTCGGGGGGGGGGGGGGGGGGCAAGGCACATGTTCACTTCATGCATAAACAAACCTCAAGTCACCTACAATGCAAATAACTGCCACCATATGCAAATAAAGCACGCGAGGCGTATTTCACATGCGTATTCCTAGATATAATATCTGATTCAGGACAGCTGCAGTCAGCAGAGCTATAGAGTAGAACTCCTCCAAATCAGGAGTCCCGGGCTCGGACAGGACTGATGTACTTATACTGCTAGTGCTAGGGGATGCTTCGATATAACATACCAAAGTCGCTTGGTCTCTACAAAACATAGCTAGCTCGTGCAATCTCACTTTCTAGCTTCAATCAAACTTGCTCATGCTCTCCCAAAATGCCCTGCATTCACCTAGTATTATACCGCCAAGGTTAGATAACATCACAATTAGAGTCAATGGCATCAGTAGGTTGGATCTGTCTTTAGTGCTTTTACCATGGGAGGCTTGCTGCACACCAAGGCTGTTTGTAGCCAGTACAAAACAAAAGAGCTGATATATATGGCAATATACACACCCTGTAGCACTGTGTGCCCCCCCCCCAACACTGGAACAGTACATTCACATTTCAGTGAGCTATAGGCTGCTTCATTAGGCCTCCCAAAAATTGTAAGCAAAAATTGTAACTAAAAAAACACCTTTAAGATAAAGAGCAATCAAAGACTGCGTGCATTTCCCTCCTTATAAAGGCAGCATTGCTCAATACACTTGTGGGTTTGCCAGTAATTAGTAATTAAGGTGCATGAATACTGTTATATCTGTCCAGTCTGAAATACTAGTGCTGCTTCTTCTCTTGAAAAGCTATGTATACAACAGTGGTAGCCTCGTTCCCAGTCTCCACTGTCAATGTTTTTGCATGTTGGCAGTACTAGTGGTAACAAGGCTTTAAAAGTGGCTCTGTAGAGAGAATGGAGATTCCAGTCCCTGGGCTGCAAGACCAGTACTAGATAAATCCATACCGGTATGGGCTCCCAAAAATAAGTCCTTTGCCTACCATGCAAATGGCAAGGGTAGCTGATTACTATGGATTCTACCTCACCCTCTCCTTAGAGCTTTCTTTATAGTTCCACTGTGGGCAAGTCACTTGTGGGTTTGGTACAAATACAGATATTCATTCACCCAGAATGTAGGTATGGTTACAGCCCAGTCTCAGGGCCCAGATGTAGAGTGCAGTTTTGAACGCAAGCCCAATAGTACTCACCTAGCCTGACACAATACAGTATGACAAGAATTTGGCCACAAATATCAATTAAGCTATTAATTGAGGGTGGCCACTATTTTGTTCAGCACTTCCAGAGGTGCGGCTTCAAATCGAGTGTGACTACTAGTCAAGGGCGCTGTCTATTCGTGGACATACGGTATACTGCCACGTCTGTTTGGCCAGGAAAGTTTTATACTACTCTTTAGATTCTGAGCACTGTACATCAGCCTGAGGATCAAATATGCTGTCAATTTGCCTGACAACTCGCTGCTACACTACTCAGGCTTATAATGAGACTAATGAGACCCTGGTTACCAAAGGCCCACCCTGGTGACCCCCTCTACCAAGACACTAACCAGTTCAGCATAATCTCAGGTGCCCTCCAGTAGCGTGTTGTGACGTGGCCGGTCATGATCTCAGCTGACGCTCGAGCCAGGACAAAGTTGAGGACTTTGATTTCACTCACTCCGGTGTTGCTGAGCTTCAGAGCCTGAGATTGGAAACAAGATGGTGTGGTAATGTAATACTTCCCAACTCATCAAGCAAAGCACCTTGGCCTACATGTAAGATTAGAATTGAGGTTGCATCGTGGATCCACGCACTGCTAAAGAACAGCTGCAATACCTTTAGGTGTAAAACTGGGTGTTTGGTGAGCATTTGTTATTGAATTCCTGCCAGGCCTCCCCCACAAGAAAAGAACAACAACCCCCAAAAAATGGCTCAGCACTTTTCCCAGTTACATTTGTTCACTTGTGTGGGAAAACAAGGTTAGTAGCTAGGGAATGTGAAGTGTGGGGGTTGGAAAATTGTCCGAAAATGTAGGGATGGTAATCTGTGATAACCTTGTGGTACTTCCTTGGTTGTTTTTTTTGGGATTCCATCATTACATGTTCTTTCAGGTTTTCTATAACCTGTTTCTGTTCTTTTTTGAGGGAGAGAAGAGTATGGATGGTTGTGTTGATGGCAATTGTAATGTTCCAGAGTTGCGTATCTGTGAATTCTGTCTATTTCCTATAGAAGATGTATCAGGTGGGCAAACCTTTGCCCCCTCAGTAGTGTAGAACTACTTTCTGATGAATTTGTGGTATATTCACCACGTAGGACATGCGCACACACACATGCATAAAATTTCAATCATCACAACACGGCCTCGCTTACACTTGCCCTGAAAACCTTCAGCCTTCACTTATCAAGAATATTGTTCTGGTATCAGTTGTAGGTATACCACATTCAAACACAATACAATAATGGCACTTTACCGAGGGAGGTTTGATGCACTCTAATTACGCAATGCAAAGCTATGAGTACTTGAAGACAAGTTGGGCATGAAAAATACAGCACTGTGCGCACCAATCATCACGGTACATTCACATTTCAGAGAGCTATATAGGCCTCCTTGGTTAGTAGGCCTCCCAAAAATTGTACTGATCTCCAACTAGTAGATTGGCAACACTGAAGGGCCTGTAGCCCTCTCCTTATAAAGGCAGAACAGTTCAAACCACTTGTGGGTTTGTCAATATTAGCAATTAGGCAGCATGAATAGGTTTATGTCTGAGATATAGTGCTCAGAGTCTGCAGGCACTGCCTAGCTACTTTAAAAGTAAGGCTCTGGACTGACAATAAGGTACTGGTCTGCCAAATCCTCCATAGACTGCCATACTTAGTGGTCATGATTATTTGACGCCACAGAGATGCTGTAACCGTAGGGACTTTCCCTTACTAGAATCCATAATCATGCAGTTTACACCAAGCTACAGCCTGTTTTGCCATTTTTTTGGTATGAGTGTAGACATGGTGGCTTCAGAGTGTCTGTTCAAAGAGTACATGCATGTAAAGGACAGCGCGAACGGGAAAAGAACGTACCGCCGTGCTTTCTAGGCAGCTGAACAGCGGGAAGGTTTGTATTTTGGTAGCGTATGCCACCTAAAGCAGACCGATGTTGAGTGTCAGTGATGGAGAACAGGTTCTGCTAAAAGAAGGTATACCGTTATTCTATAGAAGACACCACTGAGAAGACAGATGCTAGAGGAGAACCTATCAGAGGGGCACTCTAGCAGAGACTGTTGGAAAGAGATGCCAGGCTGCAGCAGATGAGCAGTCTGGAGGGAGAGAATTGACATAGCCAGTTGCACATGTATGCAAGCATCTCTCTCTTATGTAGCGGTTCTGAGGTGCACAAATTCCATGCACACTTGGCTACATTGAGATACGTCATGTTCAGAAGTACTCACTGATCTGCACCTATATCCTGAGGGTATGCTGAATTGGCCAATTTCAATGGCAAGAACTAATCCTCTACCGGCGTCAATGTGCCACTCACTACAGCTTGCCACGACTGCCCAATGAGCTGAAGTGCATACAGTTGCGAGCAGATGCCCTGGAACAGAGACCGTGTTCATACAGAACAGACAAACTGGAACTGATTCTGAAGAATTCACGCATCACTAGCATGTTTGTTTAGTAATGAAATGCTACACTAGCTGTAATACTTGGCAGTTGCGTGTGAGTGGCTCAAGTCGGCTACACTGTCTGGTTGTGCAACTCGGCAAAGCTACAGTAGGTTGTCCGGTTCTGTAATGGAGTTTTATCACCCAGTTGTGCAACTGTGTAACTCCAGTTACACAACCGGACAATTCTAGTATTGTCCGGTTGTACAACCGGACAACTTTAGCGCTACTCGGTTACGCAACGGGGCAATCCCATTGCCTAACCGGATGGCACTTTCTGCAGGGGTGTGCATCGGCCATAAGCATGCTACATCTGTTCCAATACTGTCACCACATGCAGTGTAGCTACTGGCATACATCTGTTTTCTCAAAAGTGTGCAATCTTAAAGTAGCAAATCTGTAGGCTAGCGTCAAACATGTCCAAAAAGACATGATTGGACATGGGTACAGCATCCACCACTGAATACTTGCCAGAACTGGATAACATGTTACTATATCCTGTACATGTATAAAGCCCATACAAGAATGGGCTCCCAAAAATTCTTTTCCCTATGGGGAAAGTCACCCACAATTTGCTGCTGTCAACCTTACCCACCTGTCAGAGCTGCTTTTATAGCCCCTCTGTGAGCAAGTCACTTATGGGTTTTGTAGGAATACTGATATTCATTAATTCACCCAAGATGTAATTACTGTCTATGATCACTGTTCACTCTCAGGGCCATTAGTGTAGCCTTCTACCCAGGCCTTCCCTCACAGCTTTTTTCGCAGCCGTGGCAAAAAGCGTGGTCAAGGCCTGGAAGTAAACACCACGTGATGCGTGCCATCGTCTTCGCCACTACAAGGGTTCACGGCTTCATTTGCACTCATGACGTTTTTCAAGTGGCGCTCTCCCGAGACTCTAGCAACACTGTGTTCGGGAGACTCTCACTACTGTATAGTTGGTGAGCCGAACGGGTCATGATAGTAGAGAATCCCAAGAAATGCAAGCGTCAACCGCTGGCAAAAAAGTTTACGCTGCTCGAGTTGGTATGCCAAGGACTGTTGTGCCGATTAAATGTGGCTGTCTGTGCATCTAGCTCTCAAGCGAGTGTAGTATATAGTCTCCAGCTTCGCTTTCCTGTTGCTCTTTTAACTTTGAAGGTTACTATAAATCGTCACGTGTATTTCTGTCAATGTCACTTCATTCCTTCGCGTTGCAGCTGATGTAAGCGGTGGCACGCCTCACGTGACGTTTACTTCCAGGCCTTACCCACGCTTCTTGCCACGGCTGCGAAAGAAGCCATGAGGAAAGGCCCGGGTACGAGGCTACCAATAGTCTGGGCAGATACTGTGGCAATGTAGGGAGTCCATCGTACATTTATCAATGTTAGGTCAATAAAATTTGATAGCACATGCCAGGCCTGACATGTACAGCAATAGGTACAAGGTTATCGTTAGACAAAATTGGCACACCAAGAGTAGAAAGGTAGTAGGAGGTACTTGTAGAGCATGGGCGAGCACAGTTGCAATTCTCAGACGAGTGAAGGGTGAAGGTAGCGAATGTACACTTCTTGTAGGTAATCTTTACAACCCAAATGTGCCACAGACTCTCTGCTGAAACAAAGCCTCCGGAAGAATGTAGCCGTCCTCTAAATTGGACCCTACCACACGTAATGACGTAAGAAGATAACGGGACTTCATATAGCAGGCCCTTCACTTTACCTTTGTGCAAGTGGGGGCCTGGGAACGAATCCCAGCCAAGTTTTTATACATCCATAAGGCTTATGTGAATTTATATTGGCCTTTTTATATTAGGCGTTAATGTAAAGTACATGTATTTTTTATTTTATATGGGCACATAAATGTGGCGTTCAAAGACCACAGCTCCAAGGGCTGTGGTTTAATTTGTTCGTAGCATGTCTAAACGGCTGTCTGAGTGAGCAATAAGAGCGGTCGGCACCGCAAGTTACTCCACCTCTGTCTGTAGTTTGTAGAGAGTCATACTGCCAGCCTAGTCTCGCGAGACTAACTGCCAGCTCTTGTGGCTACGCAAGAGCTAGATCGGTGTACTGTTGTAGCTACTAGCTGGCTTTCATATTGAATAGAGTTGCTAGTTTGTGATAATACAGAAGATTTTGAGTTGTTAAAACCGTTTTGTCATGCTTACCGTTTGACCATTACGTACCTCCCGGTAAATATCTACAGAGCTCTAGAGAGCCTAGCCAGCTCTAGTTGGTCAAGCTAACTGAATTCTAGGCGTTTTAGAAGCTTGCTTGCCATACTCTTTGAACCGCTGTTGGTAGCTCCGGTGCAATATATATATATATATATATCACCGGAACCAGTGCAATATGGAATATATTGCACTGTTGGTCCCTTTGATACACCTACGCAACATGCTACATGTCAGGAGCAATGGCTACTGCAGGGCCCTCCTTACAGAGGCAGCACTTGCTCAAAACACTTGCTGGCCTTAAAAAGTCAATTAACAATTTCAAAAAGGGCTAACCATTTCAAAGCAGGAGGTTATTATAGGGAGTGATTTAGTAAGTGGTTCTCAGTAACTGAAGGGTGATTGGAAAAAAGCTGACATTGCTTTGCTGTGAGTAGGTTGCAAATTTGTAAGGCCTGGCTTGATGATTATGGGCGAAAATGAGCTTATTGGGGTGGTCAGGTGGTTAGAGGTGATCTGGGCTGAAAAGCTGGGTCTGACGCATTCCCGTGAGAAGCCACAATGTTTTTAGCCTGTCTTCTGTAGTTAAAATAAATTGGGCTTTTGTGGATTATTTAGCAGAGAGTGTGGATATATACACACTTTTAGTCAATTTAGTGTACACTTTCATGTTGACATCCATTTGATTACATGTACGTAGCCTGAGGAGTGCTGCCAACTCCCTACACAACTCACTGCTACACTACTCACAACTTGCAGGCTTATAATGAGACTAATGAGACCCTGGTTACCAAAGGCCCACCCTGGTGACCCCCTCTACCAAGACACTAACCATAGCACTTCCGGTTCAGCAGTTCAGGGTGCCTTCCAGTAGCCTGTTGTGATGTAGCCAGTCACAGCTCAGCAGACTCTCCCACCAGGGTGCTGTTGGGCTTCACATCCTGAGACAAGGAGAGGAAGCTTAGTAGATATTTTTCCATCTCAAACAAGACTACTGAGGTTGCCACCATGTAGAGCAATTAGCTACACATACTGTAGGTACAGAGTTTTCTAAGAATGCTTGCAACAAGGACTAGCAAACCACAAATTGAAACGTAGCTAAACTAATTGGGGCGAGCCTGAGCGAGCCCCACACTAGCGAGTTGACTCTGCATTTCTGTCCGTATTATTATCATCATTATGGTACGTAAGTCGTGCCGGAACTATGCACAATGTTCTATATTTGCGCCCTTGGTATAAATTTCTTTAACCACGTGCACGTGCGTATACGAGGCTTCAGTGACAGCATGAACGGGAGAGGAACCGCTGTGTTTTGCAAACCAACAGAAGACCGGCATTGTTAGCTAGCTAATTAGCATATCAGTAGCCATTAGACATGGGCAATATGACCTGTCATCAATCTGCCCCAGGATATTACCTCTTTTGTCGCTAGCTTGCCATGACTGCCCAGCGAGCTTGATATCATAGTTAAAAGAAAGGAAAGAGCCTTTATTTTTGACTTCCATGCTTGTGAAAAGAGCCATCGTGCTTAATAGTGTTCTATAGGCCTAGTGCTTGCTGGCACTACACTGATGCTCCTGCTCTACTACAAGAGGACGGACCTCATCACTGAGCAGAGACCATAGAACACACTGACAGGAATGCACTTCAGAGCATTCTCCAAATTTTTCATTCCTCAAGTTACTCACTCAGTCTGTCACTGCACAGACTCTGAAAAATTTGTACGTCCTCATTGTCATCACATGCTTCGCGAAGGCTCGCCCCACTATGCCCTGCATATCACTAGTATTACACTCTAGATGAAAGCCTCGTTACCAAGCAGGGCAGGCTTTGTGGGTTTCTACCCTACACAGTCTGCTGCAAGCTTTTGTAAACCTCTGTAACCTTAGCGTTGTTCCCAGAATCCCAGCCAGACTTTTCCCCGACGAGCAAGGACGAACAAAAACAACAACAAAAAAAAACGGCTCGCCGTTTTAGTTATTTGCTCGTGCGGCCGCCGGCCGGGGAAACAAGATTGATAGAAACTTTGCAGCGTTTCTCATGCGAGACCCTCGAACCACTTCCTACCTGGGTCATTCCCAGAGCGGTCTGGCACTGCAGTAACCCTCCCCTGCTCCTACTCAAACATTCTCCACTGTACATATACATGTAGCGAGCGGCGCCGTATACAATATCCACCTGTTCGCGAAAATACAAGCGATTATCGTGCGACGTCAGTGCACAGCGGATCATATCCAGAACAAATGTGCCTCAAGCGAGTCCTGACGAAGTTGACAGCTATACATAGCCAAGCCATTTTAAATAATTGCACGAGAACAAACTGTTTTGTTCACATACAGCCTCGAATTGAATGTAAGGAAAGGGCTGGAATCAGCCAGCAAGACACAAACTAAAGTGATTACATGCACAGGCAAAGTAGTCTTACTGAAAGCATGCATGAACCATGACTGCACAGTTATACAGTCCAATTGCAAAAAGGAATAAATTCTCTGGACCGCTGGCTGATATGCTAAAGAGGGTGCGCGTGTGTAGCTGTAATCTAATCACTTATTATGAGCATGCACTGACTGCATTGTCCCCTTTCATACAGTCTCCATTGAAGACCCCGGCCCACAGAATTTGAAGGTCAGCCTATACAGTACCAAAAGATGCCTTTTCAGCGTTGGCAAAAGTACGACTTAGTCCATGCAGCCTTTATCTTTCCACCATGCACTAGTAGAATAAGATGACAGTCCTTGATTTAATTATACGGTCACTGTATGATGCATTGGTGGTGAGTCCAGCTGGAAGGATGGGAAGCCCTATCCCAAGAAGCGGGTTGGGTTCCCCAAGTTTTAGTGTAAAAGGGAAAAATGATCTCGATATTAAAACAACAGTACCTGAACTTGACATAAATAAGGCACTTTTTGACTCATTATAACAAGTATATAACTACAATCGGACATGCAATAAGAATGCATGGGTTTTGTGAAATGAAACCATGTTTGTATGCGTTTAGGATATAATAGTCAGCAAATAATTAATAATGCATGAGGTGAGTATAACAAACTATACAAATTCAAGGTGGCTATAGCTATAAATTTACAAATCAGGAAATTCATAATTTTCAGGAATAACAGGCGGGAGAGTTCCACCGGGATGATCCGTCGATTCACAGGTCTTCAGGCTCATCTGGCAGATCTATTGGTATCTCTGGAAACGTTGTTGGGTGTGTATCAAGCGGATGAACAGCATCCTCAGTGGTAATCTCAACCCATTTATCACTGGATTCTTCGGCAATAATTCTGTTTCGCATGTTACAGCTGCTAACAAATCGGATATTTATCCGTCGGCAAGTGGCAGAGGTTCTCCAGAGGCTTACCACCTACGACCTAAAGTGACAGACATTGATGTCAACCATTATTGAATGTGATCCGCGATCATGCATAAGCCACGTGACACTGTCTATGCAGAAGTACGCGTACACATATTGTATAGCTCTTAAATTTTGTGGGTCTTTAATGTCACGAATTTCGCGAATTTTGAACGATTCGCAAAATTATTTCAACGAAAATTTTTACACATCCACATAGATAGTAGAGTGCATTACTCTATTATCTAAGGTTATTTCAGTATCTATGGTTATTTTGTTACTCAGGAACGCTCCACCAATAAATTCCTTAGTGCGCGGGGTGTGGTGTATTTAAGAGCAAATTCGCGAAATTATTTCAACGAAACGTTAAAAAACGGTCATTCGCGAATTTTTAGACCCGCTAAATTTAAGCGCTATACAGTACATAGCTGGGAGATTTGTGTGACTGGTATTTCACTTCTGGAGATTACTTCGGCTGTTTGAGCTAATACTTCTGATACTATGCAGCATGTGGGCAGTACTGATTCGTAAAGACTTCATGAGAGCCATTCCTAACCCCTTAAAAAGCGTAATTAAAAAATTTCTACGCTTCGCGCAGGGGCCTGCTACATAACACACTCTCGACGCTCTGTTTGTCAGCCGGACCGATGCAAAAGTGCTTACGGCGCCCCTGCTAATACCTACAGCTAGCAGCTCCCGCCTTATATAGGCAGCACTTGTTTAAAATGCTTGTGGTTTTGTAAAGTTTGGATATTAGCAATTAAGGTGTGTGAATACCACTACATTGTACCACAGCCATGGTACAGGGAGGCTGCAGTTCCTGTTTTGGTCATAAAGCATCTAGATCTCACAGAGACTCACATGCAAGCATCCAATTGTACAGCCCTTACATACGTTAACGTAGCCTGTAGCTGTATGGAATGCTCTATGTACAGTATAAAGGTGAACCTCATACCGAGGCCTTTCACTACATACTGTGTCTGAAAGTAAACTAACTGACGTACAAAACCATGACCAGTCAGCTAGCAGGATCCTTGACCATGTGAGCTCATTGGTCAGTTCAAAACTAATTTCGTACCAGTTCTGCTAGACCCTCCCTCTCTTTCCTTTTCCTTTCCTTGACTTTTCAGGGAGGAAAGGTGTACTGAGATAGACTAAGGGTTCCCTAACCTTTCTGATCACTGTGTATCCAGTTCAGTATGATCTCAGGTGTCCTTCAGTAGTTGTCAGTCATGATCCCAGCCGATGGTCCTGCCGAAGTCGATGAGTCACTCCTGGCTTTAGGTCCTGAAAGGGGAGGGGTGGAAAGCTGCCCTTGCGACATATTCCCCAAAACCGCCTCCACAGCAGGTAGTATAAATATACCCCTCCTGGACATAATCCTGGGAGACAACAAAGCTTTCTCATTCGGGTGCACTAGGCTGCCACAATTGTATGCTGAGATGCAGCACCCTTCTTTATAAAGGAAGCCCTGCACAAAACAGTTGTGGGTTTTTGAAAATCCTAATTACGATGTATGAATACAATTGTATACTGCCTTTCTATTTCGCTGACAGTCCCTCTCCCATTGGGTGCCACGCCTCCCTCTCCTCTGGGGTACCTACTGCCCCCCTCTCTCATCCACCCACCACATTAGTACAGCAGTGAGTGACCCACTACTAGCATACGCCTTGCATACGCAGGTCTGGGAAAAGCGATATGAATGCATTCCCCCCACTATGATGGAGTCAATTTTCAACAGAAAGCTGAGGCCTGAATGTGGAGCTGCCTCCATGCAGCTCCACATCATATAAAAGGATTGTTTAAAATGGGTAAATTATTCGATCCTCTAATAATTCATACCCTCTAATATTTCATGTATTTGAATAATTCGCACACTCCCAATTTTCACCAGTTTGGATTGTAAATGTGCATACAACACACATGCAATACTCTACATAACGCTATGCCTAGTACTATCCAGATGCAATGCTGTATTGCTTAGTATTAAAAATGCATCCTGACTCACTTTTCCACCCTGGTGTCAATGTCAGCCTTGAGTTCCTGGTGTCTGTCCATCGTTTCCCCAGCCCCTGGGATATCCCTGGCCAGCTCATCTGACTCCACAATCTGAAAGCGTAAATTTAGGAAGATCCCAAGTTTAGAGACTCACACATGTAAGCATGAACTTGCCATGGAATTCTCAATGAACAGCATTAAAGTAAACCTCACACCGAGGCCTTTCACCTCATACTGTAGCCATGGAGAAAAATTTGGACAAAAGGATTTTGGTATGAATTGAGGAATGTCGGGTAGTTATACAGCGGGGGGGGGGGGTGGCGATGTGGCTAGAGTCCACACATATTATTTGTCTACTTTCTATACTACAAACCAATTCTGGGTAGCAATCTAGCCAATGTGATCTACATGTACGTACAAGATCTTATAAGTGTTCCTCTACCCTGAGCCCCAATGTCTGTGAAGGTAGATGGGACTTAGAGAAGTAGTCAGCTAACTGAATATTCAACAGTGCAGGCTGGCAGTTTAAAGCTAAATTTGTGCAAGACTATCCCTCTTCTTATTTCATTTTTTACCCTGCACCCGTATACACAAGTGGGGTTGAGCAATCTGCTGTTGTTGTACAGCTGTCCTTAAAAAATTTTCGATTTAGAGGCTCTAACAATTTCAAAACAGGATGTAACTAAAGAAATAAAAAAATCGAGGTGTGTGTGTGTCCTGACAGTGACCTAAGGGTTCTAGCCAGCTCTATCTTATTCAATATCAGTAAGGTCTACCATTTTAATACGCTCTAGAACTCCAACTCCAAGTGAAGAACTCCAAAAAGGCAGAGGCCAGGCACACACGGTCACTTGACATGTGTTCATAGTGGAGTATACATAGCGAAGTGTCTGTGCCTTTACTGCGGTGATCAGTCACGCCCTACGGCAGTACATGAACACGATATACTTGTATTTCACGCTGCCAATAATTTAGGTCCGGTCTTCAGAGTCCAGGAGCGTGGGGCATGTATCTGCTGAAAACGTTTATTTGCTTTTTGTGAGGGCGGGGGGAGGGGAGGGTCTAGTGAGCTACACTAAGGGTTCTCTAACCTTTCTGATCACTGCTTGTCCAGTTCAGCATTATCTCAGGTGCCCTTCAGCAGCCGTCAGTCATAGATCTCACTCACTCCTCGCTTTAGGTCCTAAGGTGGGGGAGAGGGAATATGCAATAACCAGGTCATGTGGAAGCAACTAATTACAGCAATGGAGAGAACCAATTACTACTGAGTGATGTGAAGCAGAGTGAGGTCAGTACTTGGGCTCAGATCTCTCTTAGCAATCTGTAGGGTCACCATTCCACACATACGCCCTTATGCTCCCAATATCCAACAATCGCCACGAGTGCACATCCAAGTCAAGACATTCTGATCACTAACCGACAGCAAGGTAGGATCTGAGGATCCAAGAAGTTGAAGAGAGGACAGCAGAAGATACTACTGCTGCTATGGTACTTGCTAGGCAACAGTGTAAGTACCAGGAGACCCCAGAGGCTGACTGAGACCAGGCTCCAACGAGGGAGAGAGGTCAGGCACCACTGGAATAGAGTGTGCCAGAGAGAGAGAGAAGGGCAGTAGGTACCCTTCGGAAGAGAGGGAGTGTCATGCTTTAACTACGTACCAGAAATGCCAGTTTGTATGCTGGGAGTGGGAGGTGGGTGGGGGGGGGGGGGGAGCCTAAGGATAGCAAGTCACTTGTGGGTTGGCACAGTTATCGATATTCCTTCAGTCATTACTGTCTATGATCACTGTTCACTCTAAGTGGAGCCTGAGCGACAAGATATACAGTCACTGTGGTCCAAGTGCCTGTTAGGAACATTAGCTCAATAAATGCACACACCCGGCCTGTCATACTGATGTATACACCAAATAGCCTCGTTCCCAGTACTTTACACCCCAGCTTTTATCTCACAGCCATGGGGAAAAAGTAAGGGGGAAGGCCTGGTACCACTTATCACGTGCCGTGATGCAGGGTAGACGTTTATACCCACACAATGGTACTTACATGCCCATGCACTACTGCATAGCGCTTAAATTTCAAATGTCTTTAATTTCACAAATTTCGTGAATCCGCAAAATTATTTTTAATTTTGTCGCTTCCGACTTTACACAGATGTTTCTGTTTCAGTACTTCAAGTGCCCTCGTCCGCGATTTCTGCAGCAAACAGGCAAATCACTGCTATCTGCCAGCGCGACGGTCAGGGAGCATACTTGAAAATGAGCACAGAGAAGAGGGCCGAAATTGGACATCAAGCAGCGGAGCATGGAGTGCTAGCCACCATTCACTGCTACGCTATTGTCTGTGTGCAGTACACCCGGTTACACCCCACCCATAAATTCAGTAGTACGTGTTTAATGAATTTGCAAATTATTTAGCTATTCGCTATTTTTAGACCCACCAAATTTAAGCGTTATGTGGTAAATGAAAAACGGCATCCGTTGAGCACAGAATGACTGCAAAATTGAAACTGAGGGCTGTTGACTGAGATAAACAATCCTTCGGGTAGCGTTTTGTGTAAGTTCTAACTGTTCACGGCTGAAAGGGACCATTCTAGAATGCCTGATGGCGGGTGAGAGGCCATGACAGTGAGAGATGCTCCTACCTTTTATCTAGCTGCCATGAGTGTGGCCTGTGGGCTTATCGCTGCCTGAAGGATCGTCTGCCTCAGTCAACAGGCCTCGGTGGTGTCATTTCTGTTGTTCTGCGTTCAGCAAATGCCGATCTTGAATTATTAAGTGGGCATGTAAGTCTACCCTACATCACGGCCCGTGATAAGTGGTACCAGGACTTCCCCCTCGCTTTTACCCCACGGCTGCGAGATAAAAGCTAGGGTGTGGAAATGAGGCTATACGCCAATGCCGTTTGACAACATTGGCACACAATCCGAAAGTGCCACTCCCCAGTGTGTGGATGATAACTGTCACAGTGAGCTAATATTAGCTCCAGCGGTTTGGCCTCTCCCGAGCAGTTCACGAGATAATGATTATACAATGAATAACATTGCTACATAAAAATTTGTGAATAGCCTGATCATGTTCCAAGGCATTGTAGACAGAGCATACACCTCAGCAAATGGGTTTACAAGTCCTTGGGTCCTTGTAGTGTTTTCTGTCCTAGCATTTAGAATCATGCAGGCTTGTTTCCCAAGAACTCCAAGGCAGATTTCTTGTGTGCACACATGCCTATTTCCCATAATCAGTCAGTGTGGCGCCGATAATAGGAAAGTGCCGATACTTTGTCACTTAAAATTACATTACATACGCATTTCATAGACAGTTCATGGGTAGTGAGTAGATGATCGTGCCCGGTAGCAGCTTGCAGTGACATCACCTGATTACATCGGCTTCAAGTTCCTCCATGAGCAAATTCTACCATCAAATCCTACATCTACATAGCCATCTACCTCTTCTCTCACCCAATGAATAAGCCATTTGAAAAAAAACAAAAAAACATGCAGGGATGGAATCTCCAAAGAAACAAAACAGCACCACAATGCTTTACAAAATGTCATCCCCACATCTAATGAGTTTACTTTCTAAGGGACTGAGTTGAGCCTTTTGGCTCTCCAAAAATTGTGTGCATTACTTCACGCACTTTTTCCAGGTACATCAGCCATCCCAAATCTCTGCTGCAGCTTGCTCCTTATAAACCCAGTCATTGCGAAAACACTTGTGGGTCTAGCAGCTACTAATGAATTCATAGGACACTTCCTATGATTAGTAATTCACAAATTGATCCTTACAATGTCACTACTGTAACAGCTGCACAACAATACATAGTGTCATGGCAAATGGAGCCCATTGTAGCCTGGGAACGAGGCTAGCCCATTGCGCAGTAGGTGGAAGAATGACACGAGGTGGAAAGCTGCTGTGTGTGCCTTGAGACCTGACTAGGGGATGTGGCTATAATGCTACTCAGCAACGCTCCAGGCTACGCCCGATCGTGCTCGTGACGAACCCTCAACAACATAGCTCTCAGCTGACTCCTCTCTACACTACACTGCTAGTCGATGTGAGGCAGGTTCATTGTCTTTTAGGCAATATCAGAAGCAGTTTGCTCCTTCAGCCTATCTAGCAGGGACACAAATAGCACTAGCAAACGACTGTAAGATACGATTGTCAGATACACTAGTACCGCCAGTTGAATATGGGCTGCTGCAGGAGCGCATGAAAAGTGGAAGAGAGTAGGAGCAAGAAGCTCCCATGCGAAAGATTTATACTTTCCTCGGTAGCTCCATTACTATTATGCGCAAGCACGTGCTACAGTCTGTTAGCTTGTGGATGGCTTGACACAGAAGGTCATGGCCATGTAGTAAAATGACTTACAGTGTTCAGTAACCCTGACAAGGCCGCCTGTGACTCTTGACTGTCAAGCATTTGCTTCCAGTGATATCAAAAGTGATATATAGCTCAGGGCTGAAGATAAGTCTCTGGAAGCAGCCTGAGTCTGTTTCTGAAGGTAAGGCACGGTTTGGGCATACATTCTGAACATGGCATACATGTACCATGCCTACCGGTATATCCATTCATTGAGCCTGCTGTTACCTACACGTGCACATGAAGCTTGTCCTACCGCCCAGAGCTGCAGCTAGCAAAAGCCTAAAATAGCAAGCCTGTTTCAAGGACTGTTAGTAGCTACCCACCTAACCTGCTTCCATCCAACACTCAGCTACAAAAGTGGTGATGACTGTGAAAGTGTATTCACTAAGGGTCGAGCTAGTACAGTGCAGCTACGGCTAGGCTTCGGTCTTAGACTTCCTGTTATGCTTTGCAGTTGTTTGCAGTCGCTGTTTCTGCAGTTGTTTGCAGTTTCTCCTTTGAATTACTGCCTCCACATGGCTCAGGCAGGAATCAGTCAGCTACACTAGCTATAGTGGAGATTTTTAATGCAAAGTTGAGGATTGAACGTGGAGCTGCCTCTACATGTACGTGGCTTAGTCAGTAGCACTATTGCCGGCTTTGCAATAATTATGCAAAATGTTCCATACAAGTCACTAGAGGTGACATTTCTTTTCATTTCTATCTGTATAGAGTGAGCGAGTTCAACAAGCCCAAGTAGTTGCGCGAGCAAAGCGAACACAACTACTAGCACATGTAAACCAGAGATTTAAGGCTACAAGACAGCAGTCCATTTGTAAAGTGAGACAGTGTATTCCTGCTAGCATGTACAATTACATGTAGCCTGAGGAATGCTGCCAACTCCCTAGACACTCACTGTTACACTACTCACAACTAGCATGTTTGACTGGCCACTAATGAGATCTAACAAAGGCCCACCCTGGTGACCCCCTCTACCAAGACACTAACCATAGCACATCCAGTTCAGCATGATCTCAGGCGCCCTCCAGTAGCGTGTTGTGACGTAGCCGGTCATGATCTCGGCTGACGCTCGAAGACTTTGATCTCACTCACTCCGGTGTTGCTGAGCTTCTCACAGAGCCTGAGGTTGGAAACAGGTTGGCATGGCAATGTAAGCTTCAGAACATATTTCTCCAACTTGTGAGGGGAAATCAAGGCTAGCAGTGGACGGCATGTGGTGTGTGGGGGGTTGAAAAATGTCCAAAGATGTAGTAATCTGTAAAAGAATTTCGGTACCATGATTGGTTGTTTTTTATGGATTCCATCCCTACATGTTCTTTAAGTGTTTTTCCTTTAACCTATGTAGCTGTTTCTGTCCTTTATCAATGGAAAGAAGAGTATGAATGGTTGTGCAAACGGTATTATTAGGTAATTGTGATTATTATGCTCTGGAGTTATGCATCAGTGAACTCTGTCAATTTCCTATAGAGAACGTCGAACACACACACAGCAATCTCAATTCACATCACAACAGGGGGCTTACACACACGCTTGCCCCTAAAATTTTCAGCCTTCAATTACGGAGAAAATTGTTCGCCATGTCTTGTGGTCTTGTTAAATGGGCTGGCCGAATCTTAGCTAGTACTTTCCTATCTTGTTCACATTCAATTCTCAGTTTCTACAAAATTCAACTACCATAGTGACCGGTTAATAAGCGCACACAGCTATTAGGCGCATGTTTTATAACAAGCGCATACTTCCTACGTATTAGTTAATTGCCCTACTGAAAATATTTGACAAGATCCTACCAAAATCTTGAAGATAACCTTGCAAGAATCTCATGTGATTCTTGCATAGAATCTTTCAGATTCTTGCAAGGTTTTGGAACACATCTTGAGAAGATCTTATCAGGATTCTTGGCATGGATTCTCAAGAATCGTGAAAGTTCCTTGGAAGAATCCTGCCAGATCATCCCAGAAACCACACAGAATCTTGGGAAACCCCAAAGAATCTTGGCAAGTCTTGCCATGAATCTTGCTAAATCCTCCCAGAAACTACAAAGGATCTTTGCAAGTCTTGCCATGAATCTTGCTAACTCCTCCCAGAAACTACAAAGGATCTTGGCATGCATCTCCCATGAATCTTGCTAAATCCTCCCAGAAACTACAAAGGATCTTGGCATGCATCTCCCATGAATCTTGCTAAATCCTCCCAGAAACTACAAAGGATCTTGGCATGCATCTCCCATGAATCTTGCTAAATCCTCCCAGAAACTACAAAGGATCTTGGCATGCATCTCCCATGAATCTTAGTTAATCCTGCCAGGATTTTTGTTGAATCTTCCAAGAATCTTATCTTAATACATGTGGTGCATGCGCTTGTTACACGTGCTAAAATCGCCGAAAGGTCAGAGTCAGTACTGTTTTTGTGAGTGAGCTTGAGATCGAGATTGAGATGGCGCGGGCAGAAGCTCCTGTAACCCAACCGTGCCTTAAAAAGTGTCAAATCTTACGCTACAGTTCTCGAGAGACGTGTCTACTTTTACCGCTCTAGGTTTCAAAAGGCACACAGCAAACCGATTACGTTCACTCTCCTCCTCGCGTAAAAGTACCTTGCCAATAATAGGGGACCACCCTCTCTTATAGATATGGTGGCCGCGCACAACACTCTCGTGCAGGTACACACCATCTTCATCTGTCAGACTCGTGCTCGCCTTTGCCAATATCCACACGGCGATACTAATTCCGATAACTCATACCGGGAACCGCGATTACCGCTAGCAAGCGCTTACGTAATTATCGTTAATAAGCGCATACCGGCTAATAAGCGCACAGTTTCTTACCGCTGTCTACGATAGGCGCATGCGCTTATTAACCAGTCACTACGGTAGTCCATGCAATCACACGTGCTAATACTGTAGCATTCTCACACTTGTACCACAATGCCCTGTATTCACGTAGTGCATGCTACCACAACACTGACTATTAGCTATCAGAGTCACGGGATGGTCAAAATTAGCCAGTGTTGGTGGATTTGTAGTACTGCTACCAAGGGAGGCTTGAGGTCTTGTAGTCAGTATAAAGCTATGAGCACTCGAAGGTAGCTGATTAAGAGCAATGTGGCAACACATACACACACTCGGTCCCTACATCCCTACATGTTCTTAAAGTGTTTTTCCTTTAACCTAGCTGTTTCTGTCCTTTATCAATGGAAAAAGGCAACACACACACACACACACACTCGGTTCCTTGCATGAAAATACAGCAGAGCACTCTGGATACACTCTCCAGCATTTTATCACAACATGTGGTAGGCTATAAAAGGAGTTCAGGAAATAAGGCTATTCCTTTGATCTACTCTTGCAACGTACTGGCAACCTCATTCCCAGGCCTTCCCCCTTGGGCTGCAAGACAAAAGCTAGGGCAGGAAGGAGTGGATCTGAGACTATAGGACCTTCCTTAAAAATGCAGCTCTTGTTCAAAACACTATGTGGGTGGACGCTACAATTAAGGTGCATGAATACTATATACTAGAGCCTGGCGTAATTCCACTTGCAGCTGCTTTCCCCCTGATGGTAGAGTTGTTAATGTAGCTTGTAACTGTAGTTACCCGCATGCGTATGCAAGTAGGTTATTTAAGTAATTGCTCCTGTTCATCTGTTTGTCGTCAGTCCAGAGAGAAGAAAGAGAATTAAAGGATTTAAGACCTTTATAAGCAGCATAACAAAAAAGAGCAAAACAAAACAGCCATGATGTATGCGTACCTGATCAAAGCAGTTCTTTATGCTAGCATTTTCTATTCTTCATAACACTGGCCCTACCTCTTCACGATCACAGAGATGGGAAACTTAGAACTTTACAATTGGAGAGGCATGTATACTTGCTATTTATTTATTTGTAATACGTGGCTCCACCTTTTACGAGCACTTGTTTTTTTTTCTCGATAGGTGCTCATAGTCCATTTTAGTGATCCTCAATGTGATAGTAACACACAGGGTAAGTACTTACTGTCTATATTACTTTAAGGTATTATGGCATTGGAGATTGTGTACAACAGTACTGTTCAGATCTGACAAATTCGAGGTCATCATGCGTTTACGAGATAAAACATGGTTTGCAGTTTAGTAATCCAGCAAAGGAAGTCAGCAAAAACTGTTGTTGTCCACATTAATAGCACGCTCATGCATGCATTCAATATACATTAGAGCCCCCAGCAGGCCAACACTCATTGCAATCATATCAGTGAGGTGGCCAGAACCCCAATCATAGTGAACACAAAACAGTGGGGCAACTCACTACCCTAACCACAGCCAAAATGCCACCAGAAGCCCCTGGACCTTCCTAACCTAGCTCACAATAGATACAATTGCAGGCATATTGTTTTCACCAATGACACTGTCTACACACCATCTACCTAGCTAGCTAGACCTATCATATGTTTGAGGGAGAGATTTTTTGTGGATCACAAGAATGCACATTCAAATGAAAAACTTGGTGGAAATATTTTTGCGATTCCGCTGCAGCAAGGCCATGCCTACTATCTTTGAGTTTAGGGAAGGAAAGGCGTCATGCTTAGCTGCCCTTTTACCAATTCCGGCAGTTTTTTTTCAAAGCGGTCATACGGCCTATGCTGAGCACTGTCCTACCTCCTTGTCTCCACTGCCAATGCCGCATGGCTTTTACCGCTTTATGGGCGGCTGAAATGGCGGAAGCAGATACTACCACTAAACGTAGACCACTGGGCAAAGATAATGCTGACTACACGTGTGGAACATATCGGTACAGTGCCATCACAGCACACTGAGACTAGCTTAGTACATGCCGAATGCTGATGATTTTAAATTTTCACAAACAATATTTTCGTGTACAGTTACAAAGCTGTGAAATTTACGAAACTACTCTCCCTCAAAGAAATCCCACTATACGGTAGCTAATATCTATTAGAGACAGCTAGACTTCAAGACAGCAGTCTTAGCTTTGTTCCCAGTCTCCACTGCTAGCTCTTTTTTAGTATGTTGGAAAGTAAGTAGCACATTATATGAAAATAAAGGTAGTGGAGCCTGGGCTGGGAGTGCTTGCACTCTCATATGGACGCAGGTCTAGTATTTGTGGAGCCGCACAGTGGGAATGCGCAGCTTCGTTCCCCGGGCATATTTGGTTAGTAATACATAAAACTCATCACAGTGCCTGGTGAGTAAAGTCACACGCACAGGACAAAGAGAAAGGAAGTAGAAAGGTATAGACTGGGGGTGAGCACAGCTGCAATTCTCAGATGAGTGAAGGTAGCAAATCCGTGGCTAATCTTCATAGCCCGTTTGTGTCACCGACTTATTGCTGAAACAGGGTCTCTGGTAGAATGTAGAGAAACACAGCCATCGTTTGATTAGTTCCTACACATAGAGATACCAGGCGCTACTAGTGAACCAGGACCAGGAAAAAGTTTGGATAGTGTAAGGTTAGGGTACAGAGCTGTTTCAGAGACATTTCCAGAACTGTGTGATGACATGTTCTACATAACCCGAAATGGTGACAAAAAGTTAGTCTGGCCCTTAAGACTACGGCAGGGTGCTAATCCTTCATCAATCGAGCCCTTGTCTAGGCTCCACCCTTTATTGAACGGGAGGGGCTGAAACGATTTCTATGCACATAAGCCAAGTGACACTGTCCACACTACTCTATGGTATACAAACCACGTGGGATTGTGGGACTGGTATTTCACATCTGGAGATTACTTTTGGAAGTTTGAGCTAAAGGCTCTGATACTGTGCAGCGTGTGGGCGGTACTGATTCGTAAAGACTCCATGAGAGCCATTCCTAATCCCTTAAAAAGCGTAATAACAAGTCTGGCATTTCATGTCTAAAAACCAGCCAGGCATCTTTCCCGTACAATACACACTACTCAGCTCAGGCCCAAGCTAACTGCAGCTGTAGAACTACAAACTATACTACAATAGGCATTCTGCAGAAACTGATAAGCAATCGAACGCAGTACAGCAAAAGTGCTGACTCAGTAGTTTCGTTGTGTACTTCCAGTTAGTAGCTACATGCCACGAAAACAGGATCTTTATGGCTGCCTACCAAGTTTTTGTCCTCTGGACAACACACAACCACCTTTATTTGCTGTAGCTTGGCCTGCAAACCTATAAAAGCTGCTATATAATGCAGTTGCATAGAAATGTATGACGTAACATATTGCACACGTGATAAGTGTGGACGCACAAACAGACAAACCAACACGGAAAACGTAAAGCAATCTTAGGACCAGCTGTTTGCAGGCTGCGTGCACTCCGGCTGGTAAAAAATTTATAAGCTTTGGGTGGGGAGGGAGGGAGAATAACACTTCAGCCGAACTAATGCTAAAGTGCTTCCGGTGCCCCTGCCCAGATGTAGAGAGTGCAGTATAATTGAATGAAAGCATAATCAAAATTAATATCTTAGGAGCTAAGCTTTCTTAGTTACAGAGCTTCACTTAAAGTATTATGCTAATTAAAAAGCTTAATACGTATCCCATAGTGTGCATGCACATTATGTACCACCAAGTGGGGGTATCAAAGGAACGACCATATGCTCATATTCAGTGAGATTGTCATGTGTTGTACAATTTCAGCAATATTGAATGCTGCACTGCCCAAAAAAGTATTTTACAAAGCCAAAGTAGAGAATTTACAAAGCAGAAGTAAATAGTACACAAAGCCTAATTAATTAAACGGTGTAATGGGCTCAGTTTGGCAGTAAAAAAACAAAGCTATCAAAACTACTACATACCCAGAAGTATTCCAGCAAGGCTTGAAGGGCTACTTAGCAGTCAAATTAGCCTGAGACTAGCACTTTGGCACAAAACGATGGGATGGCAATGTGGCTACATATATACACACAGAGATACAATGAAACTAGGCATAGACGCTGAGATGAAGAGTAGTTTACTACATCGATTTGCGAGCAAGTAAATGCAACATATCCTTCATAAGTTACGTATGTGAAGCAGAGTGAGGTCAGTACTTGGGCTCAGGATCTCAGACAGCATTCGGTACACCAACCACGCTACATACATGTACACACTTGTGCTCCAAATATCTGACAACTGCTATGCACATGGTTTATGGGAGTATACCCTTCGAGCCTGCGGCCCTCGCGGCGTATTCCCAAAAATCCTCCTCCACAGCAGGTGGTATATCACTGATATACACCTCCTGAACACGATTTTTTGTAATCTTTGGAGCCAACAAAGCCTTCTCATTAGGGTCCAGTAGGCCGCTTTCCAACAATTGTGACAATGTTAGTATAATACACTTCAAAACAACAACTGTTGACGTGCAGCACCCTCCTTATAAAGGCAGCGCTGCTCAAAACACTTGTTTTGTTTTTTTTTAAATCCCATGTACGATGCATGAACACTATTATTCTGCAGGCTCCTATGGCTACATACTGCCCTTCTCTTTCGCTGACAGTCCCTCTCCCATTGGGTGCCACGCCTCCCTCTCCTCTGGGGTACCTACTGCCCCCCTCTCTCATCCACCATTTTAGTACAGCAATGAGTGACCCACTACTAGCATCAGTGTGCATTATAATTTTGAAAACTGATCTGACATGATGTCAGATCAACCCAGGTTATGGTCGGACATGGTCTGACATTTAAATTACAGAGCAATTTCAAATTTACCAGTGTTATGTAAATCACTCATGGCATGAAAGTTTGACTATAAGATAGAATACTACGAGCGTTAGGTGAGTAGCTTGTGATCGGCAAGTTGGGCAGTAGAGCCTGGGAACGAGGCTAGGTAGCATGGTCAATGATGTTACTCGTTTTCTGGTTGCTGGAGCCAGTTGTCCATGCCCTGGAGAAGTTCCTCATTCCCACAATACAACTCTCGTGCTTCACACAAGTCTCACACCGCAACACAGCCACGAGCGTTTTGGCCACTTATATTGGTCTACTTCAAACCACATCGGGTAATAATCTAGCCAATGTGATCTACGAGATTTAGCATCCTATGAGACCTTATTAGTGTCCACCACTAAACTCCAGAAAGTAAATTGACTTATGAAACCAGTTAGCTGGTATTAAACCCACAAGTACCTTGCTTACTGTGGGCAAGGCACTTGTGGGTTTAATACTAATTGGGCGAGCGTGAGCGAGCCCCACACTAGTGTGTTCAATAGAGAATTTGTCTGTGTGTACGGTGTACGTACGTACGCACATACCGCATATCCTTTCGCGTTTCAATATAACGTTTCAACAAATAGTTTCCGTAATATTCCAAATTGTTCACGTGGCCACGGTGGCTGCAGTGCAGCTAGCATAGGGATGCTCTCACAGAGTAGACGGCAGCGGCAAAGGCTACAGCGTTGCCGTATATATCCCCAGGTTGGCGATAAGTCACATTGGAACAGCAGAGAGTGAGTTCTAGAGCCAGAAGAGTTGTCATTTCTCCAGGCCACCGACAGTGACACTGAGACGAGAGAAGGAGCCAAAAGAGCTGCTGAGGGCGCGTCGCCGCTAATGTACGCATGGGCTAATACCTCGCTCACGCTCGCCCCACAATGCTTTGCATTCACCTAGTACATACATTAATTCACCCAGAATGCAATTACTATGGTTACAGCTCACTCTCAGGGCACCAGATGTAGAAAGTGTATGCTGGCCCAATATCTTAAGAAGATAGGTTAGTTAGTACACACCTAGCCCGACATAATACCGCATAGAGCGTAAATTTAGTGGGTCTCTAATTTCACGAATTTCGGGAATTTTGAACGATTCGCAAAAATTATTTCAACAAAATTTTTTATACTTCCGCTAGTATGCATAGATAGATAGTAGAGTGCATGTGCCAATGTTTTTGGTATTCCAAGAGCGTGGATGGGCAGTAGTATCCGGGGTCCAAGTTGCCAGAGCGCTCTCCAAACAAATGCCCTCATCCGCGATTTCTGCGGCAAACAGCGAAGTCGCTGTACTTCAGCTATCTGCCTGCGCGAAGGTCAGGAGAGCATACCTGAAAACGAGCGCAAAGAAGGCTGAAATTGGAAACGAGCGGCGGAGCGTGGAGTGCTAGCCACCATTCACTACTTAAGCTTCCTATAAATCTGTGCACATAGTCACTTAGGCACGCTCTGCCAATAAATTCATTAGTACATGGGTGTGGCGAACGAACTCGTGAAATTATTTTAACGAAATGTTCAAAAACGGCTATTCGCGAATTTTTAGACCCACCAAATTTAAGTGCTATACAGTAGAGTATGACAAGAATTTGGCTACCAATATTAACGTAAACTACCAAACTATCATTTGTCTATATTGCTACACAATCTGAAAGCGTAAATTTAGGAAGATCCCAATTTTGTGGGTGGTATTGTCACAGTGAGCTCTTACTGTCACCATTTGATGGGCCTTCCCCATGCAGTTTACAATAATATGACAAGGATAGGATAGTATAGCGACTCAGCTTAAAGGTGTAATGTCAGAGCTGACATTGACCATTTCCACTGAAGAGTAGCCAGGTGGGGGTGGAACACACCTCAACCTAAAGGCTCTATGTACGGGCACTCTGAAATGAATATGGGTCTCTCCTATAAAGAAGGCATAATTAAACTAATTATAAGTTTCATAAGAAACAATGCCCCCCCCTTCCGAGAAAAGTAAAGCAAGGCCCCAACAGCCAGACAACCAGTACACACTGTGTGATGGGTGGGGTATGTGTTGCTCCAGCAGGCTGTTGCTGGAGGAGGAGGAGGAGGAGGAGGAGGAGGAGGGGCCACTGACGCCTCAGACCTCTCCTGGCATATTGTTATAATATCTGATTCAGGACAGCTGCAGTCAGCAGAGCTATAGAGTAAAACTCCTCCAAATCAGGAGTCCCGGGCTCGGACAGGACTGATGTACTCATACTGCTAGTGCTAGGGGATGTTTCGATATCTCAGCAAGTCACAATAGCCTGCAGATGATCAATATAGTCACTGATACATCACGGGTACTGACACCACTGGTTAATTTCTACCAAAGGGTGCACTTTGAGTACCAAATTGAGTATATATAGTAACCAAACTCTCTCAGTCTCTACAAAACGTAGCTAGCTCGTGCAATCTCACTTGCTAGCTCCAATCAAGCTTGCTCATGCTCTCCCCACAATGCCCTGCATTCACCTAGTACACACCGCCAAGGTTAGATAACATCACAATTAGAGTCAATGGTATTAGGGGATTGGATCTGTCTTTAGCACAATGATATAAAACATGGAGCTTTTACCAAGGGTGGCTTGCTGCACTCCAAGGCTGTTGTTTGTAAAGCTATGAGCATTTGAAAACAGCTGATGTAGTAATATACACACCTTGAAGCACAGTGTGCTCCTGTGGCCTACACTGGAACAGTACATTCGTATTGCAGTGAGCTATAAGCCCTTTAATTAGGCCTCCCAAAAATTGTAGTAACCAAAAGATTAAACATGAGCACATAACTGTGTGCAGCTCCTCCTTATAAAGGCAGCATTGCTTAAACCACTCGTGGCTTTGTCAGTAATTAGTAATTAAGGTGCATGAATAATGTTATACCTGTCAAGGCTAATATTAAGCAGATTCTTCCTCTACGTCAAGCGTGCTACTGCAACAGTGAGGTGCTTGGCAGCACACCTCATTACATGGATTTAGTTGTGCTGGCCGACCAACATAAACTTTGGTCTCTATTTTTGATTATAGTGATAGCCCAAAGGTTTTATGACATCTGCAAGATACCAAACTTGAAAAATCGCCTAAATCAGCATCTTTATTCTGAGAGTTAGTTTAAAAAATGGACAAGCAAGGTAACATGTACCTTAAAATGTTCCCCTCTAATCAATGATGAGTCACTCCAGGTCTCAGTTCTCACTCACTCCTGGCTTTAGGTCCTAAGGCGGAAAAGGGGGGGTGACCAGATCATTTGGGAGCATTTAATTACTGAATCTTTGCAATGGAGAGAATCTATAAAGGTAGTACTGCTCAAAAACACTTGTGGGCTTTAGAAAGCCTCCTAATCAAGATGTATAAATACCCTTGCATCTATCCCGTATGAAGGCGGCAACACTGGTCAATCTAATGTGAATTTCCAAATGTTTCCACATTGCACATGTGCTATTGGATTCTGTTATCCACTTCTAGCAGGTAATTTAGACATTAAAGAGCGAAAAAGCTCAATTTTTGACTGGATAGATAGCCCCCCCCCCCCGCCTAATTATGCAGGCAACTAAAAATACAGCACTGTGTACTCCACACTGCAACAGTACAGTCACCTTTCAATCTCATTAACAGTTGTAGGCCCTTTAATTAGGCCTTCCAAAAATTGTATATCCCACACAACAAAGAACATTGTTACATGCAACTCCCATCTAATACAAGCAGCATTGCTCAAAACACTTGTGGGGCTGTCAATAGTTAGCAATTAAGTTGCATGAATACAGTTATATCTGCCAATAAGCCTGGAGTGCATCATTGTTCAGTCAAGTGTAGTAGTCAACCCTCGGCGCGTGAGCGCGTGTGAGGGGTAATTACGGTAGTCGTTGTGCGTGTCTGTTTCAACTGACTTTGTCCCACCGAAATGTGAAGAACACGTTGTCCAGTTGAAGGTGCTGAATTTAGGCAATCGATATTGTCTTGAGGATAGATGTGCGATTTTGTACAACAAGCTGCAGTTGCTTAGATACAGCAACACTTGCGTTCTTGCTGCTACGAGCGGCCAGCCATTTAATAACACGTTACTGTAAGTAATTAAGGCCACGCCATATTGTGTGCTATTTAGATATCTACACATTCCCCACGCGGTGGATTTCGGTTTGAATCTCTGTGAATCATGTTCTGCGATTGTCTTGCACTTGAAGTGCCGTGAGCTATTGATACTTTGGTCATTGTATTTTACATGGTATAATGCCGCAAAAGTCTGCCCAAAGTGTCTTGCTGCTATTCACATCAGAAAAGTATGTTGTGATTGTGGACATGTGCTTGTACTGAGACGAACAACTCAATTTAGCAAAAGTAGAAAGCTTGAAAAACGAGCAGACTTGAGAGCCTTAGAAGCAGAAATTCATGCATTAAACTGCAGGAAGCACGTTAAAGAGCAAAAACTGGTGAAGAGAAAGCTAAGCGTAAGAGGGCAATTGAACCTTCTGAAGAGAAAGCCAAACGTAGAAAAGATGACATAGAGTCTAAAGTAGCTAAAAGGGGCAATGAAACTAAAATGACCAAAGTATCAATAACTCACGGCACTTAATGCAACAGAACCTGATTCAAAAAGATTTAAACCAAGCTTCATCAAATCCACCGCGTAGGGAATGTTCATTAACTCTCAAGTAAAGCGCCGAGGGTTCTGAATAGCCTCGTTCCCAGGCCCGCGACTTTTTTGGTTGCACGAAGGAAAGTCACAGGGCCTGGTAACTAAAGTCACGTGATCAACTTACGTCATAATCCACTTCGAAAGACGGCTGCGTTTCTCTACATTTAACCGGAGACTTTTTCAGCGGTAAGTCTATGGCACAAACGGGCTATAAAGAAAGGCTACAAGAAGTGTAGAGTCGCTACCTTCGCTCGTTGTCTGAGAATTGCACGCGTACTCGCCCACGCTCATAATTACCTTTCTACTACCTTTCTACTCTTTGCCTCGCGCACGTGACTTTAGATCCCAGGCCCTGTGATATCTTTCGTGTAACCGAAAATGGTGCGGGCCTGGGAACGAGGCTAGGTTCTGAACACACAGTGTTCTTGTTTTCTTCTCTGGCTGATGGTACATACTATCAACACTTTAAACAAATTTCTACTATTTTCATTAATAAACTATGTGTTTTGATATGTACACTGCAAACCTCTGTGAGATGATAAGCTTTCTGAGAGTAACGAAATCTCAAAAAATCGGGACCCAGGTGGGGATTGAACCCAGGACCTTCTGATACTAGTCAGATGTACGCCAACCAATTAACAATGTTAATATGCACTTCCTGAATGTCCAAATTCTTTCCAGCCATCCTGAAAACCATATGCACACCCAGACTGTGATAGCCACAAAACACACTGCAGAGATTGCTGTATTAATTAATTAACAGATCATCAAGTGAGATGCCACTAGTATGGTTTCCAGGACATTTTAATTAGTTATTTGAACTGTGAACTATTTTAGTGTGAGCAGACAGTTATTAGCCATTACACATGTGCAAGGCACCAATTGCACGATTGCGCAATCTCAAACATGTCAGTTGCAGTGATTGAACGACTATGGACTAAGTCAACCCACCCTCCCGAAACCCTTGATTCATGCACATATATTTTGTCTGTTCACGACAAAGTAAACATGTTACCTTGGCGATGGGGCAAGCCTACTATATACCTCACCTGCTCTCTGAGCAACCAGAGGCTCCTTGAGCCTCCAGCCTCTCAACCCACTCACAAGGCTCCTTGAGCCTCCAGCCTCTCAACCTACTCACAAGGCTCCTTGAGCCTCCAGCCTCTCAACCTAATCACAAGGCTCCTTGAGCCTCCAGCCTCTCAACCTACTCACAAGGCTCCTTGAGCCTCCAGCCTCTCAACCTACTCACAAGGCTCCTTGAGCCTCCAGCCTCTCAACCTACTCATAAGGCTCCTTGAGCTTGCATCCACGGCTCCCTGAGCCCTCACTAAAGTATCCTGGGCTGCAGCTCTGTACGTGTCTCAACGTTACTGCCAGCCTAGGTCTCGCTCAATTCTTGCCCCAGTTGCCACAGGGTCCGGCCAAAACATTTAGTTTATTAGGTTATTAGAGGGAGACCTCTAACACTCACACAGCCTATGTGAGAGCGAGACATTAATCAAGATTTCATTGTCGAACACCTCTTAGTACGTATGAGGTAAGTAATGTTGTGGCGTGGTAGTTGAATCTGAGCTAGTGTATGTACGGTCTTGAAAAACTAACAAACAAGTTAGCATCAGCACCACATTACACAGAAAAGATCAATGAAGAGCAAGTCAGGATGAAATCCCTAAAAATAAGATAAGAACTAGAAGTCTCTAGCAGAAACATATCCCACACTCCTGAACTCTGCAGACTGGAAACAGCATGTGGACCCGTATACCGTGCTCGTGTAACGCCGTATACGAGTGGTAAGCGTGACTGATATAATAGTAATGACATGGGTGCTTCTCTACGTATACTCTAGTATGGACACGTGTCAAGAGTCTGCATATGCTGGCCTCGGTCATATTCAAAATCTTGTTCATACTAAAATGGCGGACCTTACCGATGTTGAATAAGAAAAAGTCGGACATACGGAGACAAGAATCGTTTTGGTTATTGTCAGGGACACACTCGTTGGATTTCAATTATTACATCCTGCTTTGTGATTATTATAGCATCTCAATCTCCCGTTCAAAAGTTGTTTTTTTTTATGACAGATGATGACGACAGATGGACAAAACCGAATACTTAACCCCACTCACGTATACGCGGCACAGGGTAATGACACAACAGAACTTTCATGGATTACCACTACCATCCCTACAACCTGCCAACAGCACACACACACCACAAGCATGCTAATATCTGTATGGAAAATTCCAACAGTGCCACTACATGCAGTGTAGCCACTGAAGACTACATAAACAGGTTAAGTGCCACATATAGGCCCATTACAGGCCCCCAAAAATTGTAAGAGTTCAATTTATATTGGAGCAGGAACAGAACAAGGAGTCAGGTTTCCTCTAGTCTCGTACCCAGAGCCCTCCCCCCGGTTAATCAAGCGTACGCGTAATTACGTTCCATAAATTCCAACTCTACGTACGCGTAGCGGTAACGCAATCTCCCAGACCCTCCCTTCGTTTTACTTTTTCCCTACTTTACCAGGGGGGGGGAGGGCTCTGGGTACGAGACTAGGTTTCCTCCTTATATATGCAGCACTTGCTCAAAATACTTGTGGGTTGCTAAAACTCTCAATAATATCCATTACAGTGCATGAATATCATTACCTGCTCTGCAGCCATATTATGGCCCTACATTGTACAGGGGAGACTACAGCTCTGGTGCAAATACTACTAGTTCCGGTTTTGGTCAGCATAAAGTTTTGAGATTCACATGTAAGCATGATCTTACACAAGTTAATGCCTCCAGAGGAGGTTGGAAGCGGTCATGTATACTAATAGTGGAATCCAATTAGCTATGCTTTCTGATGATGTCAATAAAACGTCTTGGGCATAAAGTTTAGAGACTCACACATGTGAGCATGAACTTGCCATGGAATTCTCAATGAACAGCATTAAAGTAAACCTCACACCGAAGCCTTTCACCTCATACTGTAGCCATGGAGAAAAATTTGGACAAAAGGACTTTGGTATGAATTGAGGAATGTCGGGCAGTTATACAGCGGGCGGGGGGGGGGGTGTGGCTAGAGTCCACACATATTATTTGTCTACTTTCCATACTACAAACCAATTCTGGGTAGCAATCTAGCCAATGCGATCTACATGTACGTACGAGATCTTATAAGTGTTCTCTCTACCCTGAGCCCCAATGTCTGTGAAGGTAGATGGGACTTAGAAAGTATTCAGCTAACTGAATATTCAACAGTGCAGGCTGGCAGTTTAAAGCTAAATTTGTGCAAGACTCTCCCTCTTCTTATTTCATTTTTTACCCTGCACCCATATACACAAGTGGGGTTGAGCAATCTGCTGTTGTTGTACAGCTGTCCTTAAAAAAAATTCGATTTAGAGGCTCTAACAATTTCAAAACAGGATGTAACTAAAGAAATAAAAAAAATCGAGGTGTGTGTGTGTCCTGACAGTGACCTAAGGGTTCTAGCCAGCTCTATCTTATTCAATATCAGTAAGGTCTACCATTTTAATACGGTGAAGAACTCCACTAAGGCAGAGGCCAGGCACACGCGGTCTGTGTTCACGGAGGAGTATACATAGAGAAGTGTCTGTGTCTTTACTGCGGTGATCAGTCACGCCCTATGGCAGTACATGAACACGATATACTTGTCTTTCACGCTGCCAATAATTTAGGTCCAGTCTTCAGAGTCCAGGAGCGTGGGGCATGTATCTGCTGAAAACATTTATTTGCTTTTTTTGTGAGGGTGGGGGGAGGGCCTGGGGAGGGTCTAGTGAGCTAGACTAAGGGTTCTCTAACCTTTCTGATCACTGCTTGTCCAGTTCAGCATGATCTCAGGTGCCCTCCACCAGCAGTCAATCATAGTTCTCACTCACTCCTCGCTTTAGGTCCTAAGGTGGGGGAGAGGGAATATGCAATGAACAGGTCATGTGGGAGCATCTAATTACAGCAATGGAGAGAACCAATTACTACTCAGTGATGTGAAGCAGAGTGAGGTCAGTATTTGGGCTCAGATCTCTCTTAGCAATCTGTAGGGTAACCATTCCACACATACGCACTTATGCTCCCAATATCCAACAATCGCCACGAGTGCACATCCAAGTCAAGACATTCTGATCACTAACCGACAGCAAGGTAGGATCTGAGGATCCAAGAAGTTGAAGAGAGGACAGCAGAAGATACTACTGCTGCTATGGTACTTGCTAGGCAACAGTGTAAGTACCAGGAGACCCCAGAGGCTGACTGAGACCAGGCTCCAACGAGGGAGAGAGGTCAGGCACCACTGGAATAGAGTGTGCCAGAGAGAGAGAGAGAAGGGCAGTAGGTACCCCTCGGAAGAGAGGGAGTGTCATGCTTTAACTACGTACCAGAAATTCCAGTTTGTATGCTGGGAGTGGGAGGTGGGTGGGGGTGGGGGGGGGGGGGGGAGCCTAAGGTTAGCAAGTCACTTGTGGGTTGGCACAGTTATCGATATTCATTCAGTCATTACTGTCTATGATCACTGTTCACTCTAAGTGGAGCCTGAGTGACAAGATATACAGTCACTGCGGTCCAAAATGCCTGTTAGGAACATTACCTCAATAAATGCACACACCCGGCCTGTCATACTGATGTATACCCCAAATAGCCTCATTCCCAGTACTTTACACACCAGCTTTTATCTCACAGCCACGGGAAAAAAGTAAGGGGGAAGGCCTGGTACCACTTATCACGTGCCGTGATGCAGGGTAGACGTTTATACCCACACAATGGTACTTACATGCCCATGCACTACTGCATAGCGCTTAAATTTCACAGGTCTTTAATTTCACAAATTTCGTGAATCTGCAAAATTATTTTTAATTTTGTCGCTTCCGACTTTACACAGATGTTTCTGTTTCAGTACTTCAAGTGCCCTCGTCCGCGATTTCTGCAGCAAACAGCCAAATCACTGCTATCTGCCAGCGCGAAGGTCAGGGAGCATACTTGAAAATGAGCACAGAGAAGAAGGCCGAAATTGGACATCAAGCAGCAGAGCATGGAGTGCTAGCCACCACTCACTACTACGCTACTGTCTGTGTGCATTACACCCGGTTACACCCCACCCATAAATTCAGTAGTACGTGTTTAATGAATTTGCAAATTATTTAGCTATTCGCTATTTTTAGACCCACCAAATTTAAGCGCTATGTGGTAAATGAAAAACGGCATCCGTTGAGCACAGAATGACTGCAAAATTGAAACTGAGGGCTGTTGACTGAGATAAACAATCCTTTGGGTAGCGATTTGTGTAAGTTCCAACTGCTCACGGCTGAAAGGGACCGTTCTAGAAGGCCTGATGGCGGGTGAGAGGCCATGACAGTGAGAGATGCTCCTACCTTTTATCTAGCTGCCATAAGTGTGGGCTTATCGCTGCCTGAAGGATCGTCTGCCTCAGTCAACAGGCCTCGGTGGTGCCATTTCTGTTGTTCTGTGCTTAACAATGCCGATTTTGAATTACTAAGTGGGCATGTAAGTACACACGCATGTAAGTACTGTTGCATGGGCATATACGTAAGTCTACCCTACATCACGGTACGTGATAAGTGGTACCAGGCCTTCCCCCTCGCTTTTTCCCCACCGCTGCGAGATATACAAGCTAGGGTGTGGAAATGAGGCTATATGCCAATACTGTTTGACAACATTGGCACACGATCCAAAAGTGCCACTCCCCAGTGTGTGGATGATAACCGTCACAGTGAGCTAATATTAGCTCCATTTACTTGCCTCTCCCGAGCAGTTCACGAGATAATGATTATACAATGAATAACATTGCTACATAAACTTTTGTGAATAGCCTGATCATGTTCCAAGGCATTGTAGACGGAGAATACACCTCAGCAAATGGGTTTACAAGTCCTTGGGTCCTTGCAGTGTTTTCTGTCCTAGCATTTAGAATCATGCAGGCTTGTTTCCCAAGAACTCCAAGGCAGACTTCTTGTGTGCACACATGCCTATTTCCCATAATCAGTCAGTGTGGCGCCGATAATAGGAAAGTGCCGACACTTTGTCACTTACAATTACATTATATACACATTTCAGAGACAGTTCATGGGTAGTGAGTAGATGATCGTGCCCGGTACCATCACATCCTACATCTACACAGCCATCTACCTCTTCTCTCACCCAATGAATAAGCCATTGGAAAAAAACAAAAAAACATGCAGGGATGGAATCTCCAAAGAAACAAAACAGCACCACAATGCTTTACAAAATGCCATCCCCACATCTACTTCATGATAATGAGTTTACTTTCTAAGGAACTGAGTTGAGCCTTTTGGCTCTCCAAAAATTGTGTGCATTATTTCATGCACTTTTTCCTGGTGCATCAGGATCCCAAATTTCTGCTGCAGCTTGCTCCTTATAAACCCAGTCACTGAGAAAACACGTGTGGGTCTAGCAGCTACTAATGAATTCATAGGACACTTCCTATGATTAGTAATTCACAAATTGATCCTTACAATGTCACTACAGCTGCACAGCAATACATAGTGTCATGGCAAATGGAGCCCATTGTAGCCTGGGAACGAGGCTAGCCCATTGCGCAGTAGGTGGAAGAATGACACGAGGCGGAAAGCTGCTGTGTGTGCCTTGAGACCTGACTAGGGGATGTGGCTATAATGCTACTCAGCAACGCTCCAGACTACGCCCGATCGTGCTCGTGATGAACCCTCAACCACATAGCTCTCAGCTGACTCCTCTCTACACTACACTGCTAGTCGACGTGAGGCAGGATCATCAACTTTTAGGCAATATCAGAAGCTGTTTGCTCCTTCCGCCTATCTAGCAGGGACACATATAGCACTAGTGTCATACATGATTGTCAGATACACCCGTACAACTAGTTGCTGCAGGAGCAAGCCTTTTTAAAGGACTGTTAGTAGCTACCCACTTAACCTGCCTCCATCCAACACTCAGCTACAAAAGTGGTGATGACTGTGAAAGTGTATCCACTAAGAGTCGAGCTAGTACAGTGCACTTACGGCTAGGCTTCGGTCTTAGCTTTCCTGTTTTGCTTTGCAGTTGTTTGCAGTCGCTGCTTCTGCAGTTGTTTGCAGTTTCTCCTTTGAGTTACTGCCGCCACATGGCTCAGGCAGGAATCAGTCAGCTACACTAGCTATAGTGGAGATTTTTAACGCAAAGTTGAGGATTGAACGTGGAGCTGCCTCTACATGTACGTGATTCAGTCAGTAGCACTATTGCCGGCCTTGGCATATGCAAAATGTTCCATACAAGTCACTAGAGGGGACACTTCTTTTCATTTCTATCTGTATAGAGCGAGCTAGTTCAACAAGCCCAAATAGTTGCGCGAGCAAAGCGAGCACAACTACTAGTACATGTAAACCAGAGATTTAGGACTACAAGACAGCAGTCCATTTGTAAAGTGAGAGAGTGTGTACAGTTACATGTGTAGCCTGAGGAATGCTGGCGACCCACCAGACAACAACTCACAGTCACACTACTCACAATTAGCATGTTTGACTGGCCACTAATGAGACCCTGCATGGTTACCAAAGGCCCACCCTGGTGACCCCCTCTACCAAGACACTAACCAAAACACTTCCAGTTCAGCATGATCTCAGGCGCCCTCCAGTAGCGTGTTGTGACGTAGCCGGTCATGATCTCGACTGACGCTCGAAAACTTTGATCTCACTCCGGTGCTGCTGAGCTTCAGAGCCTGAGATTGGAAACAGGTTGGCATGGCAATGTAAGCTTCAGAACGTATTTCTCCAACTTGTGAGGGAAATCAAGGCTAGTAGTGGACAGCATGTGGTGTGTGGGGGGTTGAAAAATGTCCAAAGATGTAGTAATCTGTAAAAGAATTTCGGTACCATGATTGGTTGTTTTTTATGGATTCCATCCCTACATGTTCTTTAAGTGTTTTTCTTTTAAAACCTATGTAGCTGTTTCTGTCCTTTATCAATGGAAAGAAGAGTATGGATGGTTGTGCAAACAGTATTATTAGGTAATCATGATTACTATGCTCTGGAGTTATGCATCAGTGAACTCTGTCAAGTTCCTATAGAGAACGTCGAACACACACACAGCAATCTCAATTCACATCACAACAGGGGGCTCACACACGCTTGCCCCTAAAATTTTCAGCCTTCAATTACGGAGAAAATTGTTCGCCATGTCTTGCGGTCTTGTTAAATGGGCTGGCCGAATCTTAGCTAGTACTTTCCTATCTTGTTCACATTCAATTCTCAGTTTCTACAAAATTCAACTACCGTAGTGACCGGTTAATAAGCGCACACAGCTATTAGGCGCATGTTTTATAACAAGTGCATACTTCCTACGTATTAGTTAATTGCCCTACTGAAAATATTTGACAAGATCCTACCAAAATCTTGAAGATAACCTTGCAAGAATCTCATGTGATTCTTGCATAGAATCTTTCAGATTCTTGCAAGGTTTTGGAACACATCTTGAGAAGATCTTTTAGGATTCTTGGCAGGGATTCTCAAGAATCGTGAAAGTTCCTTGGAAGAATCCTGCCAGATCATCCCAGAAACCACACAGAATCTTGGGAAACCCCAAAGAATCTTGGCAAGTCTTGCCATGAATCTTGCTAAATCCTCCCAGAAACTACAAAGGTTCTTGGCATGCATCTCCCATGAATCTTAGTTAATCCTGCCAGGATTTTTGTTGAATCTTCCAAGAATCTTATCTTAATACATGTGGCGCATGCGCTTGTTACACGTGCTAAAATCGCCGAAAGGTCAGAGTCAGTACTGTTTTTGTGAGTGAGCTTGAGATCGAGATTGAGATGGCACGGGCAGAAGCACCTGTAACCCAACCGTGCCTTAAAAAGTGTCAAATCTTACGCTACAGTTCTCGAGAGACGTGCCTACTTTTACCGCTCTAGGCTTCAAAAGGCACACAGCAAACCGATTACGTTCACTCTCCTCCTCGCGTAAAAGTACCTTGCCAATAATAGGGGACCACCCTCTCTTATAGATATGGTGGCCGCGCACAACACTCTCGTGCAGGTACACACCATCTTCATCTGTCAGACTTGAGCTCGCCTTTGCCAATATCCACACGGTGATACTAATTCCGATAACTCATACCGGGAACCGCGATTACCGCTAGCAAGCGCTTACGTAATTATCGTTAATAAGCGCATACCGACTAATAAGCGCACGGTTTCTTACCGCTGTCTACGATAGGCGCATGCGCTTATTAACCAGTCACTACGGTAGTCCATGCAATCACACGTGCTAATACTGTAGCATTCTCACACTTGTACCACAATGCCCTGTATTCACGTAGTGCATGCTACCACAACACTGACTATTAGCTATCAGAGTCACGGGATGGTCAAAATTAGCCAGTGTTGGTGGATTTGTAGTACTGCTACCAAGGGAGGCTTGAGGTCTTGTAGTCAGTATAAAGCTATGAGCACTCGAAGGTAGCTGATTAAGAGCAATGTGGCAACACATACACACACTCGGTCCCTACATCCCTACATGTTCTTAAAGTGTTTTTCCTTTAACCTAGCTGTTTCTGTCCTTTATCAATGGAAAAAGGCAACACACACACACACACACACTCGGTTCCTTGCATGAAAATACAGCAGAGCACTCTGGATACACTCTCCAGCATTTTATCACAACATGTAGTAGGCTATAAAAGGAGTTCAGGAAATAAGGCTATTCCTTTGATCTACTCTTGCAACGTACTGGCAACCTCATTCCCAGGCCTTCCCCCTTGGGCTGCAAGACAAAAGCTAGGGCAGGAAGGAGTGGATCTGAGACTATAGGACCTTCCTTAAAAATGCAGCTCTTGTTCAAAACACTATGTGGGTGGACGCTACAATTAAGGTGCATGAATACTATATACTAGAGCCTGGCGTAATTCCACTTGCAGCTGCTTTCCCCCTGATGGTAGAGTTGTTAATGTAGCTTGTAACTGTAGTTACCCGCATGCGTATGCAAGTAGGTTATTTAAGTAATTGCTCCTGTTCATCTGTTTGTCGTCAGTCCAGAGAGAAGAAAGAGAATTAAAGGATTTAAGACCTTTATAAGCAGCATAACAAAAAGAGCAAAACAAAACAGCCATAATGTACGTGTACCTGATCAAAGCAGTTTTTTATGCTAGCATTTTCTATTCTTCATAACACTGGCCCTACCTCTTCACAATCACAGAAATGAGAAACTTAGAACTTTACAATTGGAGAGGCATGTATACTTTCTATTTATTTATTCGTAATACGTGGCTCCACCTTTTTACGAGCACTTGTTTTTTTTTCTCGATAGGTGCTCATAGTCCATTTTAGTGATCCTCAACATGATAGTAACACACAGGGTAAGCACTTACTGTCTATATTACTTTAAGGTATTACGGCATTGGAGATTGTGTACAACAGTACTGTTCAGATCTGACAAATTTGAGGTCATCAGGCGTTTACGAGATAAAACATAGTTTGCAGTTTACTAATCCAGCAAAGGAAGTCAGCAAAAACTGTTGTTGTCCACATTAATAGCATGCTCATGCATGCATTCAATATACATTAGAGCCCCCAGCAGGCCAACACTCATTGCAATCATATCAGTGAGGTGGCCAGAACCCCAATCATAGTGAACACAAAACAGTGGGGCAACTCACTACCCAAACCACAGCCAAAATGCCACCAGAAGCCCCTTCCAATTATCGAACACAGGACCTTCCTAACCTAGCTCACAATAGATACAATTGCAGGCATATTGTTTTCACCAATGATACTGTCTACTATCTGTAAACACCATCTACCTAGCTAGCTAGTCCTATCATATAATGTTTGAGGGAGAGATATTTTGTGGATCACAAGAATGCACATTCAAATGAAAAACTTGGTGGAAATATCTTTGCGATTCCGCTGCAGCAAGGCCATGCCTACTATCTTTGAGTTTAGAGAAGGAAAGGCGTCATGCTTAGCTGCCCTTTTACCAATTCCGGCAATTTAACATGCTCTCTGGTCTTCCGGCAGTTTTTTTTTCGAAGCGGTCATACGGCCTATGCTGAGCACTGTCCTACCTCCTTGTCTCCACTGCCAATGCCGCAGCTGAAATGGCGGGAGCAGATACTACCACTAAAAGTAGACCATTGGGCAAAGATAATGCTGACTACACGCGTGGAACATATCAGTACAGTGCCATCACAGCACACTGAGACTAGCTTAGTACATGCCGAATGCTGATGATTTTAAATTTTCACAAACAATATTTTCGTGTACAGTTACAAAGCTGTGAAATTTACGAAACTACTCTCCCTCAAAGAAATCCCACTATACGGTAGCTAATATTTATTAGAGACAGTTAGACTTCAAGACAGCAGTCTTAGCTTTGTTCCCAGTCTCCACTGCTAGCTCTTTTTTAGTATGTTGGAAAGTAAGTAGCACATTATATGAAAATAAAGGTAGTGGAGCCTGGGCTGGGAGTGCTTGCACTCTCATATGGACGCAGGACTAGTATTTGTGGAGCCGCACAGTGGGAATGCGCAGCTTCGTTCCCAGGCCATATTTGGTTAGTAATACATAAAACTCATCACAGTGCCTGGTGAGTAAAGTCACACGCACAGGACAAAGAGAAAGGAAGTAGAAAGGTATAGACTGGGGGTGAGCACAGCTGCAATTCTCAGATGAGTGAAGGTAGCAAATCCGTGGCTAATCTTCATAGCCCGTTTGTGTCACAGACTTATTGCTGAAACAGGGTCTCTGGTAGAATGTAGAGAAACACAGCCATCGTTTGATTAGTTCCTACCCATAGAGATACCAGGCGCTACTAGTGAACCAGGACCAGGAAAAAGTTTGGATAGTGTAAGGTTAGGGTACAGAGCTGTTTCAGAGACATTTCCAGAACTGTGTGATGACATGTTCTACATAACCCACCCCCAAACACACGCATAAATCCCATACAAGTATGGGCTTCCAAAAATTCGCTATGGATCTGATTGATAAACTGATGTTTCACATGCTCTCTGGTCTGGGAGAAGCTACTTTTATAGCCCCACTGTGAGCAAGTCTCTTGTGGGTTTGGTACTAGTAATGATATTCATTCACCCAGAATGTAATTATGATCACAGTAACAGTTACAGCTAACTCTCAGGGCATCAGGTGGAGCCTGAGTGGCCAGACACAGTGGCCCAGCAGGGGAGCCGGCCAGTCTGGCAGGGCACTGGACCAATGTTCACGCTGAGTTTACATCATGGCTTCTGCTGCTGAGCGTGCTGGTAGGACTCAATGACAGCAAAGATCCATCCATCCAATTGCAAGAGCTTCGCATTTCGAAATCGGTGACAAAAAGTTAGTCTGGCCCTTAAGACTACGACAGGGTGCTAATCCTTCATCAATCGAGCCCTTGTCTAGGCTCCACCCTTTATTGAACGGGAGGGGATGAAACGATTTCTATGCACATAAGCCAAGTGACACTGTCCACACTACTCTATGGTATACAAACCACATGGGATTGTGGGAATGGTATTTCACATCTGGAGATTACTTTTGGAAGTTTGAGCTAAAGGCTCTGATACTGTGCAGCATGTGGGCAGTACTGATTCGTAAAGACTCCATGAGAGCCATTCCTAATCCCTTAAAAAGCGTAATAACAAGTCTGGCATTTCATGTCTAAAAACCAGCCAGGCATCTTTCCCGTACAATACACACAACTCAGCTCAGGCCCAAGCTAACTGCAGCTGTAGAACTACAAACTATACTACAATAGGGATTCTGCAGAAACTGATAAGCAATCGAACGCAGTACAGCAAAAGTGCTGACTCAGTAGTTTCGTTGTGTACTTCCAGTTAGTAGCTACATGCCACGAAAACAGGATCTTTATGGCTGCCTACCAAGTTTTTGCCATCTAGGCAACACACAACCACCTTTATTTGCTGTAGCTTGGCCTGCAAACCTATAAAAGCTGCTATATAATGCAGTTGCATAGAAATGTATGACGTAACATATTGCACACGTGATAAGTGTGGACGCACAAACAGACAAACCAACACGGAAAACGTAAAGCAATCTTAGGACCAGCTGTTTGCGGGCTGCGTGCACTCCGGCTGGTAAAAAATTTATAAGCTTTGGGTGGGGAGGGAGGGAGAATAACACTTCAGCCGAACTAATGCTAAAGTGCTTCCGGTGCCCCTGCCCAGATGTAGAGAGTGCAGTATAATTGAATGAAAGCATAATCAAAATTAATATCTTTGGAGCTAAGCTTTCTTAGTTACAGAGCTTCACTTAAAGTATTATGCTAATTAAAAAGCTTAATACGTATCCCATAGTGTGCATGCACATTATGTACCACCAAGTGGGGGTATCAAAGGAACGACCATATGCTCATATTCAGTGAGATTGTCATGTGTTGTACAATTTCAACAATATTGAATGCTGCACTGCCCAAAAAAGCATTTTACAAAGCCAAAGTAGAGAATTTACAAAGCAGAAGTAAATAGTACACAAAGCCTAATTAATTAAACGGTGTAATGGGCTCAGTTTGGCAGTAAAAAAACAAAGCTATCAAAACTACTACATACCCAGAAGTATTCCAGCAAGGCTTGAAGGGCTACTTAGCAGTCAAATTAGCCTGAGACTAGCACTTTGGCACAAAACGATGGGATGGCAATGTGGCTACATATATACACACAGAGATACAATGAAACTAGGCATAGACGCTGAGATGAAGAGTAGTTTACTACATCGATTTGCGAGCAAGTAAATGCAACATATCCTTCATAAGTTACGTATGTGAAGCAGAGTGAGGTCAGTACTTGGGCTCAGGATCTCAGACAGCATTCGGTACACCAACCACGCTACATACATGTACACACTTGTGCTCCAAATATCTGACAACTGCTATGCACATGGTTTATGGGAGTATAACCCTCGAGCCTGCGGCCCTCGCGGCGTATTCCCAAAAATCCTCCTCCACAGCAGGTGGTATATCACTGATATACACCTCCTGAACATGATTTCTTGTAATCTTTGGAGCCAACAAAGCCTTCTCATTAGGGTGCAGTAGGCCGCTTTTCACAGGCCTCCAACAATTTTCTGGCAGTTGTCCATGCCCTGGAGAAGTTCCTCATTCCCACAATACAACTCTCGTGCTTCATACAAGTCTCACACCGCAACACAGCCACGAGCGTCTTGGCCACTTATATCGGTCTACTTCAAACCACATCGGGTAATAATCTAGCCAATGTGATCTACGAGATTTAGCATCCTTTGAGACCTTATTAGTGTCCTCCCCTAAACTCCAGAAAGTAGATTGACTTATGAAACCAGTTAGCTGGTATCAAACCCACAAGTGCCTTGCTTACTGTGAGCAAGGCACTTGTGGGTTTAATACAAATACATACATTAATTCACCCAGAATGCAATTACTATGGTTACAGCTCACTCTCAGTGCACCAGATGTAGAAAGTGTATGCTGGTCCAATATCTTAAGAAGATAGGTTAGCTAGTACACACCTAGCCCGACATAATACTGTATCCAAAAAGTGCAAAAACCAGTCATGTAGGGATGCTCTACCAGCAAAAAACACTTCCCCAAAAAGCTACGAAACAAGCGACAATGCACACCGGAAGGCATGCACAGACTACCCACACATCACAGCGCGATGCATTCACCGCGTACCTACCATCCCTACATCTTTCCAACCACACCCCTCCAATGATATCTATGTGAGATGGGAATAGTGGTAGTGTCTGTGTGTATATGTGCTGCTAATGAGTGAGTGTGTTGGCGCATGGTAGGTGAAAGTGTTGATTGTGTAGATATTGGACAAGTGAGTGGTTGAGGGTGGTGTTTGTATAGGGTTTGGGAGTGTTTGGAGATGCATAGTTGAGTGTTGTGGTGTGAGTAGATGTTCTTTATAGGGGAGGTCGATGTGGGTGCAAGTGTTCGGTAAATGGGAGTTGTGGAGTTAAATGTGGTGTGTTGTTCGTATTGGGTGAAGGTTTGTTGCGTTGATATTCATTGGGAGTGTTGCGTGTTGTGGATATTACTCTGGTTGGTTTATGCTTTGTGAGTGGGATTTATGGAGCAGAGTGGGTTTTGATGGGAGTAGTGTTGCTATGGAGATCTGGGTTGGCTGTAGCGTGGGGCGTTGTGTTTGGAAAGTATGCAATCGTTGTGGATTTGGATGTGAGGGTGGTTGTGGTATCACGATTGAGGATGGTGATGATTGTGGATGGTGGTGTGTGTTGAGGGGTGCTGTGTATGGATGTGTGGTATGGTTTGTGATGGGTGTGGTTGGAAAGATGTAGGGATGGTAGGTACGTGGTGAATGCATCGCGCTGTGATGTGTGGGTAGTCTGTGCATGCCTTCCGGTGTGCATTGTCGCTTGTTTCGTAGCTTTTTGGGGAAGTGTTTTTTGCTGGTAGAGCATCCCTACATGACTGGTTTTTGCACTTTTTGGAAAGTGCTTTTTCTGTAACTTGTTTTGGGGCGTTTTTTTGGGGAGATGGCATGAAAGGGTTTGGAGTGTTACGGAGTGTTGATGTTATTATGAGTGGGGTTGGCCGGTAGATTTCTGAGTTTGGATTGTTTTGTGTTTGTGTACAAGGATGTACATGTGGCGTGTTTTATTAAGAAGTGTTGTGATGCATAGTGTTGCAGATGTATAGTATGTGAACATGTTGGTACGAGTAGAATGATACTGGGTGTTGTTGAGGTCATCAGTATAAAGTGCAGAGTTGTGTTGGGTGAATTGGGTGAGAAGCGTCCTCAAATGCCTGCTTGAGGTGAACTATGGCAGCTACTTCTGTTTCAGTGACTGTGTTGCACTCACTACTACAGTGCCATTTAACAGGCTGCTGCGGGCCATTACTGCCTTCATATTCAGAGCTGCTGATTTCATTGGCAACTACACATCTGCCATTTGTCATCAATGGGAAGTGCACAGGCTCTCTGAACATGCTGAGTCGTTGAACTAGTGCATACTGCATGCAAAGTACCTTGTAATTCCAAGAAGATCAGCAAACACACGAATTTCCGGCACATTTGCATGAGAAAAGGACTGAACAGCACAATCCAAGGTAGGCTTTAAATAGACCACTGAACACGCGCTGGCAGGCATTTTGCGCATGCGTATCCTACAGTAAAATGGCGCGTGAGTGGTAAGCGTCCATTCGAGAGTGCTCGTTATCACTGCCAGACGAAATCGAGTTCTTTGAAAACGCTATGCCCAAAAGGCACTACCCGAGGGTTAATCATGCCCGTTCGTGTTGGAATCTTTTTAATCGCTCCACCCGTTATTGCACTAGCCTGGCTGAAAGAAGAAGAACCAGAATTATATGACGAAGACGAACAAGATGGACTATAATGCGGTTTTAACCACTTGCCGCTTTGGTACTTCAGAGGTCTTCTTTAGCAGAGCTAACAGTCTGGTTAGTGATGACAGCGCTCGACAATAACTGGTAGGGCTCATAGTAGCCCTAGACTACACCTACAGCAGAGTTTTGAACATGTCATTTTGTACGCATTTAATGGGGAAGCCATTTTTTTCCAGGGCCATCCCTACATATGGAGTACTACCGTACTCCATGATAGAGCGTAAATTTAGTGGGTCATTAATTTCACGAATTTCGCGAATTTGGAACGATTCGCAAAAATTATTTCAACAAAATTTTGTATACTTCTGCTAGTATGCATAGATAGATAGTAGAGTGCATGTGCCTATGTTTTTGGTATTTCAAGAGCGTGGATGGGCAGTAGTATCCGGGGTCCAAGTTGCCAGAGCGCTCTCAAAACAAGTACCCTCGTTCGCGATTTCTGCGGCAAACAGCGAAGTCGCTGTACTTCAGCTGTCTGCCTGCGCGAAGGTCAGGAGAGCATACCTGAAAATGAGCGCGAAGAAGGCTGAAATTGGAAAATGAGCGGCGGAGCGTGGAGTGCTAGCCACCATTCACTACTTAAGCTTCCTTTAAATCTGTGCACATAGTAACTCAGGCACGCTCTGCCTATAAATTTATTAGTACGTAGGTGTGGCGAACGAACTCGTGAAATTATTTTAACGAAATGTTCAAAAACGGCTATTCGCGAATTTTTAGACCCACCAAATTTAATTGCTATACAGTAGAGTATGACAAGAATTTGGCTACCAATATTAATGTAAACTACCAAACTGTCATTTGTCTATATTGCTACACAATCTGAAAGCGTAAATTTAGGAAGATCCCCATTTTGTGGGTGGTATTGTCATAGTGAGCTCTTACTGTCACCATTTGATGGGCCTTCCCCGTGCAGTTTACAATAATTTACCAAGGATAGGATAGTATAGCAACTCAGCTTAAAGGTGTAATGTCAGAGCTGACATTGACCCCCACCTGGCTACTCTTCAGTGGAAATGGTCAATGTCAGAGCTGACATTGACCATTTCCACTGAAGAGTAGCCAGGCGGGGCTGGAACACACCTCAGCCAAAAGGCTCTATGTATGGGCACCTAGCGCTCTGAAGTGAATATGGGTCTCTCCTATAAAGAAGGCATAATTAAACTAATTATAAGTTTCATAAGAAACAATGCCCCCCCTTCCGAGAAAAGTAAAGCAAGGCCCCGGCAGCCAGACAACCAGTACACGCTGTGTGATGGGTGGGGTATGTGTTGCTCCAGCAGGCTGTTGCTGGGTCCTCAGGGAGGAGGAGGAGGAGGAGGTTCCACTGACGCCTCAGACCTCTCCTGGCATGCATAGATAGATAGTAGAGTGCATGTGCCTATGTTTTTGGTATTCCAAGAGCGTGGATGGGCAGTAGTATCCGGGGTCCAAGTTGCCAGAGCGCTCTCCAAACAAGTGCCCTCTCCTGGAATATTATTATAATATCTGATTCAGGACAGCTGCAGTCAGCAGAGCTATAGAGTAGAACTCCTCCAAATCAGGAGTCCCGGGCTCGGACAGGACTGATGTACTTATACTGCTAGTGCTAGGGGATGCTTCGATATCTCAGCAAGTCACAATAGCCTGCAGATGATCAATATAGTCACTGATACATCACGGGTACTGACACCACTGGTTAATTTCTACCAAGAGGGTGTACTTTGAGAACCAAACTGAGTATATATAGTAACCAAACTCTCTCAGTCTCTACAAAACGTAGCTAGCTCGTGCAATCTCACTTGCTAACTCCAATAAGGTTTGCTCATGCTCTCCCCACAATGCTTTGCATTTACCTAGTATACACATACCACCAAAGTTGAATAACATCACCACTAGAATCAATGGTATTAGGGAATTGGATCTGTCTTTAGCACAATGATATAAAACATGGTGCTTTTACCAAGGGTGGCTTGCTGCACTCCAAGGCTGTTGTTTGTAAAGCTATGAGCATTTGAAAACAGCTGATGTAGTAATATACATACCGTAGACTCGGGTTGTTAAGCGCACCTTTCTTATAAGCGCATACTTTTTTATAAGCGCATACTTACTTCCTGGTTTTTAATACTTGCTGTTAAGCGCATGTGTGTGCCTGATTAAACTTTGAACTTTGAGCAATTTAAGCACGAGATCGAGATCGCGGCGTGCTATAGTATTGCCGAGTGTTTCACTGGAGAGTCTCACGATGGCTACTGCTGCTGGTGCTTCTGTCCTTCCCTCGAACGGATCGGGAAAGGCTAAGAGGAAAAGCTATGCAAGAGAGTTCAAGCTGACTGTTGTCAACCACTATCGTGACCACAATATTTTGTACCAGGCGTCCAATCGTTGAACGCGAAGACGATTTTGTACGCGTGGTGCCTTCGAATGATGCTTTCGTGAATCAAGATCGTGTCTTCCCCCCTTGCCATGATAGCTAGCTAGCCATAGATCGAGATGCGACAAGTGGGCGGGACTAATGGGCGGTGCTAGAAATCGCTCTTTTATAAGCGCATATTTCCTTGCCGCTCAGACTTATAAGCGCATGCGCTTAATAACCCGAGTCTACGGTACCTTGAAGCACTGTGTGCTCCTGTGACCTACACTGGAACAGTACATTCATATTGCAGTGAGCTATATATAAGCCCTTTAATTAGGCCTCCCAAAAATTCTGGTAACCAAAAGATTGAACATGAGCAAACAACTACATGCAGCTCCTCCTTATAAAGGCAGCATTGCTTAAAACACTTGTGGGTTTGTCAGTAATTAGTAATTAAGGTGCATGAATAATGTTATACCTGTCAAGGCTAATATTAAGCAGATTCTTCCTCTACGTCAAGCGTGCTACTGCAACAGTGAGGTGCTTGGCAGCACACCTCATTACATGGATTTAGTTGTGCTGGCCGACCAACATAAACTTTGGTCTCTATTTTTGATTATAGTGATAGCCCAAAGGTTTTATGACTTCTGCAAGACACCAAACTTGAAAAATCGCCTAAATCAGCATCTCTAATTATTTCGAGAGCTGGTTTAAAAAATGGACAAGCAAGGTACATGTACCTTAAAATATTCCCTTCTAATCAATGATGAGTCACTCCAGGTCTCAGTTCTCACTCACTCCCGGCTTTAGGTCCTAAGGCGGAAAAGGGGGGGTGGCCAGATCATTTGGGAGCATTTAATTACAGAATCTTTGCAATGGAGAGAATCTATAAAGGTAGTACTGCTCAAAAACACTTATGGGCTTTAGAAAGCCTCCTAATTAAGATGTATAAATACCCTTGCATCTATCCCGTATGAAGGCGGCAACTCTGGTCAATCTAATGTGAATTTCCAAATATTTTTACATTGCACATGTGCTATTGGATTCTGTTATCCACTTCTAGCAGGTAATTTAGACATTAAAGAGCGAAAAAGCTCAATTTTTGACTGGACAGATAGCCCCCGCCCCCCCCCGCCTAATTATGCAGGCAACTAAAAATACAGCACTGTGTACTCCACACTGCAACAGTACAGTCACCTTTCAATCTCATTAACAGTTGTAGGCCCTTTAATTAGGCCTTCCAAAAATTGTATATCCCACACAACAAAGAACATTGTTACATGCAACTCCCATCTTATACAGGCAGCATTGCTCAAAACACTTGTGGGGTTGTCAATAGCTAGCAATTAAGTTGCATGAATACAGTTATATCTGCCAATAAGCCTGGAGTGCATCATTGTTCAGTCAAGTGTACTAGTCAACCCTCGGCGCGTGAGCGCGTGCGAGGGGTAATTACGGTAGTCGTTTTGCATGTATGTTTCAACTGGCTTTGTCCCACCGAAATGTGAAGAACACGTTGTCCAGTTGTCCAGCTGAAGGTGCTGAATTTAGGCAATCGATACTGTCTCGAGGATAGATGTGCGATTTTGTACAAGCTGTAGTTGCTGAGATACACCAACACTTGCGTTCTTGCTGCTACGAGCGGCCGGCCATTTAATAACGCGTTACTGCAAGTAATTAAGGCCACGCCATATTGTGCGTTATTTAGATATCTACACATTCCCCACGCGGTGGATTTCGGTTTGAATCTCTTTGAATCGTGTTCTGTGATTGTCTTGCACTTGAAGTGCCGTGAGCTATTGATACTTTGGTCCTTGTATTTACATGGTATAATGCTGCAAAAGTTTGCCCAAAGTGTCTTGCTCCCTGACTCCTGGGCTGCAGCTCTGTACGTGTCTCATGTTACTGCCAGCCTAGGTCTCGCTCAATGCTTGCGCCAGTTGCCACAGGGTTCGGCCAAAACATTTAGCTTAATAGGTTATTAGAGGGAGACCTCTAACACTCTATGTTAGAGCGAGACATTAATCAAGATTTCATTGTCGACCACTTCTTAGGACGAGGTAAGTAATGTTGTGGCGTGGTAGTTGAATCTGAGCTAGTGTATGTACGGTCTTGAAAAACTAACAAAACAAGTTAGCATCAGCACCACATTACACAGAAAAGATCAATGAAGAGCAAGTCAGGATGAGATCCCTAAAAATAAGATAAGAACTAGAAGTCTCTAGCAGAAACATATCCCACACTCCTGAACTCTGCAGACTGGAAACGGCATGTGGCCCCGTATACCGTGCTCGTGTAACGCCGTATACGAGTGGTAAGCGTGACTGATATAGTAATGACATGGGTGCTTCTCTACGTATACTCTAGTATGGACACGTGTCAAGAGTCTGCATATGCTGGCCTCGGTCATATTCAAAATCTTGTTCATACTAAAATGGCGGACCTTACCGATGTTGAATAAGAAAAAGTCGGACATACGGAGACAAGAATCGTTTTGGTTATTGTCAGGGACACACTCGTTGGATTTCAATTATTACATCCTGCTTTGTGATTATTATAGCATCTCAATCTCCCGTTCGAAAGTTGTTTTTTTTTATGACAGATGATGACGACAGATGGACAAAACCGAATACTTAACCCCACTCACGTATACGCGGCACAGGGTAATGACACAACAGAACTTTCATGGATTACCACTACCATCCCTACAACCTGCCAACAGCACAGCACACACACACCACAAGCATGCTAACATCTGTATGGAAAATTCCAACAGTGCCACTACATGCAGTGTAGCCACTGGAGACTACATAAACAGGTTAGGTGCCACATATAGGCCCATCACAGGCCCCCAAAAATTGTAAGAGTTCAAATTATATTGGAGCAGGAACAGAACAAGGAGCCAGGTTTCCTCCTTATTTAACCTAGCGTCGCCTGGGGAACCTACTCCTACGTACCTAGGCATGCTCACTGGCATTGTGGGATGGGTCATTGGGTCATCCTCCTAGCACACCCCTGCCGCCGCCACCCCTAACCCTGGATAGCCAGGTGGCCCCTTCTATACCTTCCTGGCCGTCCCTGGTTCCATACCCTTGGGGGGCGGGGTGTGGGGGTCCTCGGACCCCACCCTAGGCCAGACCCGTCATGCTAGCTGACCACCGGTCAGCAAGCAGAGAAAAGAAACACCATACAAAAACAAAATAAACAAACAACAACAACAACCAAAGGAAAAGAAAAAAAAAAAAATTAAACTAAGCTCAGAAAGCTAGTGATCTCACGGAGAGTGACTCAGAGAGGGAGTTTGCTGCTCTTTGTTGGCTGAACCATGTAACCGCAATGGCACGAGGCAGGCACTACGCTGCGCATGCGTGCCCCGGCGCCGGCCGCCCTCCCTATGCCCTGCCTCCTGGCGCCCGCCCCAGCCTCGCATGTTAACTCGGTTTAACTCCGTTAAACCCTATTTAACCTAGCGTCGCCTGGGGAACCTACTCCTACGTACCTAGGCATGCTCACTGGCATTGTGGGATGGGTCATTGGGTCATCCTCCTAGCACACCCCTGCCGCCGCCACCCCTAACCCTGGATAGCCAGGTGGCCCCTTCTATACCTTCCTGGCCGTCCCTGGTTCCATACCCTTGGGGGGCGGGGTGTGGGGGTCCTCGGACCCCACCCTAGGCCCAAGACGCAGTCGCCCCCCAAGCCGTAGAGTAAGAGTACCTGCCCCTCTCTGTTCGCAACACGAAATTCTGTGTACCTACCACTTAACCAACCATAATAGAATAAAGTGCTTCACTGAAGTGCTTCACTGAACATATCTAAGGATTACAGGCTGAGGGTTACCAATTGACGAACAAAATTGCAATAGAGTGTGTGGACTTATATGCATCTAAGGACTACAGGCTGAGGGCTCCAACAGTTCCTGCTGTTGAACGCCTATACTTTGCCTGATGCAAGCGTTCGGCTGATGCCGGCCAATTGCCGCTGAGGTAAACGAACGTAGAGCTGGTAGGCCTGGCTCTTCCACCGCCCCAGCGTCTTGATGGTGTCCACTGGCACCCCACACACTGCTGCCGTAGTGGCTGCTCCAATCCTAAAGCTGTGCCCTGCGTACATTTCTGGCTTCAGTCCTGCCTTTGCCAGGGCTTTTCGCAGGGCTGACACCAAGCCGGTCCTCGTCAAGGCCTGGCCATCCTTGAACCGAAACAGAGGGCCCTCCCCCGGTCCTCGCATGACCAAGTAAGACAGGAGGGCACCTACTGGGCACAGCACCGTATCCGTTCTCCCTAAGAAGATGGTAACCCCGAGCCTAAAGGGGTCCGTCTTTGACTGTTTAATGCGGACCGACATGGTCTTTGGGCTCGATGGGCTGTCCACGGCAATATCCGAAAATGACAAGTGCTGACCTGGGTCAAACTTCCCGTCCTCGGGGGCAGTCATTTCCCCTGACCTCAGAAAGCCGAAAAAACCGAGGCAGCACGCTGCCCACAGCATAATGTGGTCCCAGTTGGCAGGCTGATGGTTCCATACCTGATGCAGCTTCATTAACACTGCCGGTGTAATTGGCAGGCGAGGTCGCGTCATGAGTCCTAACTGTTCCTTTTTGGCACCTCGCAGGGCCAACCCTAGCTGGGGCATATTGCCCACTTTTGGGTCTCCTCCACCACCCGACACTTGGAGGTGACGAACGGCTGAGAGGTAGGACCTGATTGTCTGATGCTTCAGCCCCCGATTAACTGCAAATGCCACAAAATGAATGAGGCCCTGCTCAGTCACGGGCAGCGGAGGGGTTCCCGTCTGCTGGCAGAATGCTAGGTATTGCTTCTTGCCTGCCAGGTAGGCCCGCTGCGTTGATGGTGCCAGGCCTGCCTGCAGAAGTCTCTGAACTGTCGGGCCCAATGAAGCGAGGTCCAATCGAGTTGCTCCCCCACCAGCAGATCCACCAGCCGTTGTGAGATGGGCGAGGGATCGTGAGCTGCATCCGGGACCACCTGCAGGAAACGGGGGAGATCATTTCTCGATAGCGCGTCTGCCGCCACATTGTCCACCCCGGGTATATGGGTCGCTCGGATCTGTACATGGAAGTGAGCAGCCAAGAAGAACAAGCACCGCAGCAGGTGCATTATGGTGTTATCTCGGGACCGGCCCGAGTTGACCACCATGACCACCGCCATATTGTCACAGTGGCACTCCACCCGTCGCCCCGCCCAGTGCGCCCCCCACACTGCCACCGCAAACAGAATTGGGAGGAGCTCCTTTGGTGAGATTGGCCAGGATGGGGTGGGCCCCGCCCATTCCCATTGTAACCACCATGCACCCCAGCGGGCTCCACAGCCCCAGGTTCCCGACGCATCAGTTTCCAAGTGGATCACCGGCATTACAGGTTTTGGCATCATGGAGACTCCATTCCACCCTTCCATGAACAGCAGCCACCACATCAAGTCCGAACGGGTGGATGCATTCAGGCGAATCCAACGGTCTCGAGTCTGAACTGTGGACAGCAGCTCGATCAGGCGGCGAACGAATGTGCGGCCTGGGCGTACCACTGTGGCTGCATGTTGTAGGTGGCCCAACAGCGATTCCAGTTCCCTTTTCTTGCATGCCTTCTTGCCCATCCACTCCTGGACCATGGCCAAGGTACGCCGCAGCTTCTCTTCCGGCAACCTCACCACCATTCGGTTTGAGTCTAGCTCGAAGCCCAGGAACACCATCGCCGCTGTTGGGCCCGCACACTTTTCCTGGGCCACTGGGACCCCCAGCTGGCGGCACACTGATAGCATGCGGTCCAGGTTGGAGCGGCACTCTTCACTGTTCGGCGCCCCCATCGTGATGAAGTCATCCAAGTAGTGCTCGACCCAGGTCACCCCCCTTCTCTGGAACGACCACTGCAGAGCATCCGCCACCGCTGAGAATATCTTTGGGGCTGATCTCAGGCCAAACGGCAGCCGGGTATCGAAGAAGACCTCTCCCTTCCACTGCATACCCAGCAGTGGTCTGTCGCCAGGGTGAACAGGGACCATGCGGTACGCGCTTTCAATGTCCATCTTTGCGAGTAGCGCCCCTTGGCCTGCGCTGGCTATCCGCTCTACCACATCATCCAGTCGGAGGTATTGGAGGGAGCACAGTTCGGGCTCAATCCCCCCATTAACACTTTTTCCTTCTGGGCTTGAGAGGTCCACAATCAGCCTCCATTTCCCTGGCTGACTGGTCTTTGGGATCACTCCAAAGGGGCTCAGTTGGGTGCCCCTTGGGGTTCGGTCAGGGGTAACTGGGCCGACGATGCGACCCAAAGCCAGCTCCTTGTCCAAGTAGGCTTGTACCACTTCGGCGTTCTCGTTCGCTGACCGCATGTTGGATGTCGCCGGCCGACATGAGCAGTTGCTGTAGTTGAACCCAATACGGAAGCCCCGGGTAATCCCTGCCAGGATATAGTCCCGAAAGTCTCTGTCCGGGTGGTCTTCCAGCTCCCTTGCCCATTCCTGCTGCACCAGTGGGGAGGACACCACCTGCAGCCAGACCGGAACGGGTCCCCTATTGACCCTCCGATCGAATTCCAGGAGGTGCGGAGTGTATGGGTAGGGGGCACTACCTACATGGCAAATAGGGGCACCGAACATTAACACTGAGCCCTATTTAACCCGCTCACTATCCCTGTGCTGCCCCCTTACTCTGAAGGCCCTGCCGCCTTACCTAGCCCCGCCTCTTGCCCACCCCTTGGGCTAAGAGGTGGGCTCCCCTGGCAGCCCCGCCATCCATCCTCCCGTATGCCACCCGCTTCGACGCTACCAACATGCAACTCTTTGGAGCAAGTATTGGTCGAAATGACATGAATGTTTCTACCAAAACACACAGGTAAACACAAACTGGGTACATAGGCAATTTCTCGCCCCTAACTCAATGGTGCGCCTGTTGCGCTGGGTCTCTTGCCCCCCCACCGCCTGTTCAGCGTTGATATGTGCTGCGATCTTGTGGGGGCCTGGGTGGTAGAGGACACATTGGCCGCCCATGTTCATTCTCCACTCCGCAGTTTGAGCAGCGGTGGATGTAGGCACATTCCTTCCCGAACGGGCAGCCACCCAGTGCCTTGTTGAACCAGCGGCAGGCTCCTGATTTCTTGTCCTTCTTGGCTGGCGGCCCACCACTGGCCGGGGCTTTCGCTGCCATGCTGTCCATTGGCCGCCCACCTTTTCCCAGCACTGATGGTGGCCTCCCAATAGGTGGCTGGGTTATTGGCGGCAGGAAGTGAGGCTGGTCTTGCTTCGGCGGCGGTGGACCGGCCTGCTCAGCTAGGTCGAAGGGGTCCTGGGCCCTGCTGGGACCCGGAAGACAGGCGATGTACTGCCAGGGATCCCCACTCGTCCACTCACGGCCCTCCCTGGCTGCCATTTCCATCCGAAACTGGATGTCATACTCCAGCCATGACATGCTCTCTGGGGCCTTCTGCTGAAGCTTGAGCACTGTGTGCAGGTGGGCCACCATGCACGGAATCATGTCCGTTTTCTTCTTGGCCATGACTGCGATGTACAGGGTGAAACACCTGATCCACGTTGAGATGGCCTGGACGCGCCGCTGCGATTTCTGGCTTTGGATCGCTTGGAATTGGTTGAGGGCCCCGACCAGGCTGTCCTGTAGCGACAGTGCTGGCTTCCCCTGCTCAGCCAGGCGGAGAGACCGGGGAGCCGGCAAGAATTCTTCCATTTCGATGAATTCAAGGTTCCAGGCCTTCTCCACCAGTTTCATGGGGAGAGTTGGGAGACCTTTCTCCACCAGGTAGCGCAGTGGCTTCCCTTCTGCCTTCTCTTTCGGGTCCGCTGTCAGTGGGAGTGCCGTCAGGAAGGGGAGGATGGAGGCAAACGGAGTCAGTGCTGCCGCGTTCTCCGTCTGCTGTTGCCCACCCCCCGTCTCGGTCGGGAATGCCGCTAGCAGCAGGTTCTGTAGCGCCTCCGCTGATGGTAACGCTCCCAGAGGCGTGACACCTGAAACCGAACAGCGAATGTGCGGGTCAGACTAAGCCCTGTGCCATCCCCCTTGACTGGAGGCTCCCTGCTCGGTCCTGCCCGGCCCCCCGCCGCTTGGCCAGTGCTGACGTGCTGGCTGCTCCCCAGGCCCCCGGCCCTCGTCTCTGGCCCCTGCGACCCATGCCGGCTGGCCTGTTCACTACTCCCTCCATGGAGCTCGGCCCCTCCTCCCGTTGCGCGGCCCCGCCCCGCCCCGCCGCCGCCGCTGCGCGCCTGGCCGGCTGGTTGCGCCCTGGGCCCCGACCCCTGTCCCTGGCCCCCCGCGCCCGAGCCCGCCGACCCCTGTGCGCCCTGGTCGGCCTGCTGCCCGACCCTCCATGCTCGCGGCCCTTCCATCCCCGGCTCACCAGGCGTCTCCTTGTTGGTGTCTGCCTGCCCCGAGGTCTCGCCCCCTCCGCCGCCGGTGACCTCGACTTGGCCCCGGCCCTTGAGGGCCTTGTCGAGCATCTGCTCCATCATACCCGCGAGGGTCTTCAACTGCGTCTCCGAGAAACCCGTACCCGTCTCGGTGCTGGTGCCGGGTGTGTCTCCTTCGGGGCTTGCCATCGGACGACCGGATAATACCAACCAAAATTAAACTAAGCTCAGAAAGCTAGTGATCTCACGGAGAGTGACTCAGAGAGGGAGTTTGCTGCTCTTTGTTGGCTGAACCATGTAACCGCAATGGCACGAGGCAGGCACTACGCTGCGCATGCGTGCCCCGGCGCCGGCCGCCCTCCCTATGCCCTGCCTCCTGGCGCCCGCCCCAGCCTCGCATGTTAACTCGGTTTAACTCCGTTAAACCCTATATATGCAGCACTTGCTCAAAATACTTGTGGGTTGCTAAAACTCTCAATATTATCATTACAGTGCATGAATATCATTAACTGCTCTGCAGCCATATTATGGCCCTACATTGTACAGTGGAGACTACAGCTCTGGTGCAAATACTACTAGTTCCGGTTTTGGTCAGCATAAAGTTTTGAGATTCACATGTAAGCATGATCTTACACGAGTTAATGTCTCCAGAGGAGGTTGGAAGCGGTCATGTACACTAATAGTGGAATCCAATTAGCTATGCTTTCTGATGATGTCAATAAAACGTCTTGGGCATAAAGTTTAGAGACTCACACATGTAAAGCATGAACTTGCCATGGAATTCTCAATGAACAGCATTAAAGTAAACCTCACACCGAGGCCTTTAACCTCATACTGTAGCCATGGAGAAAAATTTGGACAAAAGGACTTTGGCATGAATTGAGGAATGTCGGGTAGTTCTCAGCGGGGTGGGGGTGGGGGGGGGGGGTGGCGGTGTGGCTAGAGTCCACACATATTATTTGTCTACTTTCCATACTACAAACCAATTCTGGGTAGCAATCTAGCCAATGTGATCTACATGTACGTACAAGATCTTATAAGTGTTCTCTCTACCCTGAGCCCCAATGTCTGTGAAGGTAGATGGGACTTAGAAAGTAGTCAGCTAACTGAATATTCAACAGTGTAGGCTGGCAGTTTAAAGCTAAATTTGTGCAAGACTCTCCCTCTTCTTATTTCATTTTTTACCCTGCACCCATATACACCAGTGGGGTTGAGCAATCTGCTGTTGTTGTACAGCTGTCCTTAAAAAAAATTCGATTTAGAGGCTCTAACAATTTCAAAACAGGATGTAACTAAAGAAATAAAAAAAATCGAGGTGTGTGTGTGTCCTGACAGTGACCTAAGGGTTCTAGCCAGCTCTATCATATTCAATATCAGTAAGGTCTACCATTTTAATACGGTGAAGAACTCCACTAAGGCAGAGGCCAGGCACACGCGGTCTCTTGACATGTGTTCACGGAGGAGTATACACAGCGAAGTGTCTGTGTCATTACTGCGGTGATCAGTCACGCCCTACGGCAGTACATGAACACGATATACTTGTCCTTCATGCTGCCAATAATTTAGGTCCAGTCTTCAGAGTCCAGGAGCTTGGGGCATGTATCTGCTGAAAACATTTATTTGCTTTTTTTGTGAGGGTGGGGGGAGGGCCCGGGGAGGGTCTAGTGAGCTAGACTAAGGGTTCCCTAACCTTTCTGATCACTGCTTGTCCAGTTCAGCATGATCTCAGGTGCCCTCCACCAGCAGTCAGTCATAGCTCTCACTCACTCCTCGCTTTAGGTCCTAAGGTGGGGGAGAGGGAATATGCAATGACCAGGTCATGTGGAAGCAACTAATTACAGCAATGGAGAGAACCAATTACTACTGAGCGATGTGAAGCAGAGTGAAGAAGTATTTGGGGTCAGATCTCTCTTAGCAATCTGTACGGTCACCATTCCACACATACGCACTTATGCTCCCAATATCCAACAATCGCCACGAGTGCACATCCAAGTCAAGACATTCTGATCACTAACCGACAGCAAGGTAGGATCTGAGGATCCAAGAAGTTGAAGAGAGGACAGCAGAAGATACTACTGCTGCTATGGTACTTGCTAGGCAACAGTGTAAGTACCAGGAGACCCCAGAGGCTGACTGAGACCAGGCTCCAACGAGGGAGAGAGGTCAGGCACCACTGGAATAGAGTGTGCCAGAGAGAGAGAGAAGGGCAGTAGGTACCCCTCGGAAGAGAGGGAGTGTCATGCTTTAACTACGTACCAGAAATTCCAGTTTGTATGCTGGGAGTGGGAGGTGGGTGGGGGTGGGAGCCTAAGGTTAGCAAGTCACTTGTGGGTTGGCACAGTTATCGATATTCATTCAGTCATTACTGTCTATGATCACTGTTCACTCTAAGTGGAGCCTGAGCAACAAGATATACAGTCACTGTGGACCAAGTGCCTGTTAGGAACATTACCTCAATAAATGCACACACCCGGCCTGTCATACTGATGTATACCCCAAATAGCCTCGTTCCCAGTACTTTACACACCAGCTTTTATCTCACAGCCACGGGAAAAAAGTAAGGGGGAAGGCCTGGTACCACTTATCACGTGCCGTGATGCAGGGTAGACGTTTATACCCACACAATGGTACTTACATGCCCATGCACTACTGCTTAGCGCTTAAATTTCACAGGTCTTTAATTTCACAAATTTCGTGAATCTGCAAAATTATTTTTAATTTTGTCGCTTCCGACTTTACACAGATGTTTCTGTTTCAGTACTTCAAGTGCCCTCGCCCGCGATTTCTGCAGCAAACAGCCAAATCACTGCTATCTGCCAGCGCGAAGGTCAGGGAGCATACTTGAAAATGAGCACAGACAAGAAGGCCGAAATTGGACATCAAGCAGCAGAGCATGGAGTGCTAGCCACCATTCACTGCTACGCTATTGTCTGTGTGCAGTACACCCGGTTACACCCCACCCATAAATTCAGTAGTACGTGTTTAATGAATTTGCAAATTATTTAGCTATTCGCTATTTTTAGACCCACCAAATTTAAGCGCTATGTGGTAAATGAAAAACGGCATCCGTTGAGCACAGAATGACTGCAAATTGAAACTGAGGGCTGTTGACTGAGATAAACAATCCTTCGGGTAGCGATTTGTGTAAGTTCCAACTGTTCACGGCTGAAAGGGACCGTTCTAGAAGGCCTGATGGCGGGTGAGAGGCCATGACAGTGAGAGATGCTCCTACCTTTTATCTAGCTGCCATAAGTGTGGGCTTATCGCTGCATGAAGGATCGTCTGCCTCAGTCAACAGGCCTCGGTGGTGCCATTTCTGTTGTTCTGTGCTTAACAATGCCGATTTTGAATTACTAAGTGGGCATGTAAGTACACACGCATGTAAGTACTGTTGCATGGGCATATACGTAAGTCTACCCTACATCACGGTACGTGATAAGTGGTACCAGGCCTTCCCCCTCGCTTTTTCCCCACGGCTGCGAGATATACAAGCTAGGGTGTGGAAATGAGGCTATATGCCAATACTGTTTGACAACATTGGCACACGATCCAAAAGTGCCACTCCCCAGTGTGTGGATGATAACCGTCACAGTGAGCTAATATTAGCTCCATTTACTTGCCTCTCCCGAGCAGTTCACGAGATAATGATTATACAATGAATAACATTGCTACATAAACTTTTGTGAATAGCCTGATCATGTTCCAAGGCATTGTAGACGGAGAATACACCTCAGCAAATGGGTTTACAAGTCCTTGGGTCCTTGTAGTGTTTTCTGTCCTAGCATTTAGAATCATGCAGGCTTGTTTCCCAAGAACTCCAAGGCAGACTTCTTGTGTGCACACATGCCTATTTCCCATAATCAGTCAGTGTGGCGCCAATAATAGGAAAGTGCCGATACTTTGTCACTTACAATTACATTACATACACATTTCATAGACAGTTCATGGGTAGTGAGTAAATGATCGTGCCCGGTAACAGCTTGCAGTGACATCACCTGATTACATTGGTTTCAAGTTCCTCCCATGAGCAAATTCTACCATCACATCCTACATCTACATAGCCATCTACCTCTTCTCTCACCCAATGAATAAGCCATTTGAAAAAAAATAAAAAACATGCAGGGATGGAATCTCCAAAGAGACAAAACAGCACCACAATGCTTTACAAACGCCATCCCCACATCTACTCCATGCTAATGAGTTTACTTTCTAAGGGACTGAGTTGTGCCTTTTGGCTCTCCAAAAATTGTGTGCATTATTTCATGCACTTTTTCCTGGTGCATCAGGATCCCAAATTTCTGCTGCAGCTTGCTCCTTATAAACCCAGTCACTGAGACAACACTTGTGGGTCTAGCAGCTACTAATGAATTCATAGGACATACTCAGCAACGTTCCAGACTACGCCTGATCGTGCTCGTGATGAACCCTCAACCACATAGCTCTCAGCTGACTCCTCTCTACACTACACTGCCAGTCGATGTGAGGCAGGATCATCAACTTTTAGGCAATATCAGAAGCTGTTTGCTCCTTCCGCCTATCTAGCAGGGACACATATAGCACTAGTGTCATACATGATTGACAGATACACCCGTACCACTAGTTGCTGCAGGAGCAAGCCTTTTTAAAGGACTGTTAGTAGCTACCCACCTAACCTGCCTCCATCCAACACTCAGCTACAAAAGTGGTGATGACTGTGAAAGTGTATCCACTAAGGGTTGAGCTAGTACAGTGCACTTACGGCTAGGCTTCGGTCTTAGCTTTCCTGTTTTGCTTTGCAGTTGTTTGCAGTCGCTGTTTCTGCAGTTGTTTGCAGTTTCTCCTTTGAGTTACTGCCTCCACATGGCTCAGGCAGGAATCAGTCAGCTACACTAGCTATAGTGGAGATTTTTAATGCAAAGTTGAGGATTGAACGTGGAGCTGCCTCTACATGTACGTGGTTCAGTCAGTAGCACTATTGCTGGCCTTGGCATATGCAAAATGTTTTATACAAGTCACTAGAGGGGACACTTCTTTTCATTTCTATCTGTAAAGAGCGAGCGAGCGAGTTCAACAAGCCCAAATAGTTGCGCGAGCAAAGCGAGCACAACTACTAGTACATGTAAACCAGAGTTAAGGCTACAAGATAGCAGTCCATTTGTAAAGTGAGAGAGTGTATTCCTGCTAGCATGTACAATGACATGTAGCCTGAGGAATGCTGCCAACTCCCAGACAACAACTCACTGCTACTCACAACTTGCAGGCTTATAATGTGGCTACTGAGACCTTGGTTACCAAAGGCCCACCCTGGTGACCCCTTCTACCAAGACACTAACCATAGCAGTTCCAGTTCAGCATGATCTCAGGTGCCCTCCAGTAGCATGATATGCTGCGACGTATCTAGACAGTCATGATCTCGGCTGACGCTCGAGCCAGGACAAACTTGAGGATTTCAATCTCATTCAGTTACTCTGGTGTTATTGAGCTTCAGAGCCTGAGGTTGGAAAAAGGTTGGCATGGCAATGTAAGCTTCAGAACGTATTTCTCCAACTTGTGAGGGAAATCAAGGCTAGTAGTGGACAGCATGTGGTGTGTGGGGGGTTGAAAAATGTCCAAAGATGTAGTAATCTGTAAAAGAATTTCGGTACCATGATTGTTTTTTTTTTTTATGGATTCCATCCCTACATGTTCTTTAAGTGTTTTTCCTTTAACCTAGCTGTTTCTGTCCTTTATCAATGGAAAGAAGAGGATGGATGGTTGTGCAAATGGTATTATAAGGTAATTGTGATTATTATGCTCTGGAGTTATGCATCAGTGAACTCTGTCAATTTCCTATAGAGAACGTCGAACACACACACAGCAATCTCAATTTGCATCATCACAACAGGGGGCTCACACACGCTTGCCCCTAAAATTTTCAGCCTTCAATTACGGAGAAAATCGTTCGCCAAGTCTTGTGGTCTTGTTAAATGGGCTGGTTAGCAAGTACTTTCCTATTTTGTTCACATTCAATTCTCAGTTTCTACGAAACTTAACTAGTCCATACAATCACCTGTGCTAATAATACTGTAGTTTTCTCATACTCGCACCACAATGCCCTGTATTCACGTAGTGCATGCTACCACAACACTGACTATTAGCTATCAGAGTCACGGGATGGTCAAAATTAGCCACAGTGTTGGTGGATTTGTAGTACCGCTACCAAGGGAGGCTTGAGGTCTTGTAGTCAGTATAAAGCTATGAGCACTCGAAGGTAGCTGATTAAGAGCAATGTGGCATTTTTATCACAGCATGCAGTATCAAAGGAGTTCAGGAATCTATCCATGCAATGTACTGGCGACCTCATTCCCCGGCCTTCCCCCCTGGGCTGCAAGACAAAAGCTAGGGCAGGAAGGAGTGGACCCGAGACTATAGGACCTTCCTTAAAAATGCAGCTCTTGTTCAAAACACTTTGTAGGTGGATGCTACAATTAAGGTGCATGAATACTTTATATTTGAGCCTGGCGTAATTCCACTTGCAGCTGCTTTCCCCCTGATGGTAGAGTTGTTAATGTAGCTTGTAACTGTAGTTACCCGCACGCGTATGCAAGTAGGTTAATTCAGTAATTGCTCCTGTTCATCTGTTTGTCGTCAGTCCAGAGAGAAGAAAGAGAATTAAAGGATTTAATACCTTAATAAGCAGCATAACAAACAAGAGCAAAAAAAAACAGCCATAATGTACGCGTACCTGATCAAAGCAGTTTTTTAAGCCAGTATTTTCTATTCTTCATAACACTGGCCCTACCTCTTCACGATCACAGAAATGAGAAACTTAGAACTTTACAATTGGAGAGGCATGTATACTTGCTATTTATTTATTCGTCGTAATACGTGGCTCCACCTTTTACGAGCACTTGTTTTTTTTTCTCGATAGGTGCTCATAGTCCATTTTAGTGATCCTCAACATGATAGTAACACACAGGGTAAGTACTTACTGTCTATATCACTTTAAGGTATTATGGCATTGGAGATTGTGTACAACAGTACTGTTCAGATCTGACAAATTCGAGGTCATCATGCGTTCACGAGATAAAACATGGTTTGCAGTTTAGTAATCCAGCAAAGGAAGTCAGCAAAAACTGTTGGTGTCCACATTGATAGCATGCTCATGCATGCATTCAATATACATTAGAGCCCCCAGCAGGCCAACACTCATTGCAATCATATCAGTGAGGTGGCCAGAACCCCAATCATAGTGAACACAAAACAGCGGGGCAACTCACTACCCTAACCACATGCAGCCAAAATGCCACCAGAAGCCCCTTCCAATTATCGAACACAGGACCTTCCTAACCTAGCTCACAATAGATACAATTACATGCTGAGCACTGTCCTACCTCCTTGTCTCCACTGCCAATGCCGCATGGCTTTCAACGCTTTATGGGCAGCTGAAATGGTGGTAGCAGATACTACCACTAAAAGTAGACCATTGGGCAAAGATAATGCTGACTACACGCGTGGAACATATCAGTACAGTGCCATCACAGCACACTGAGACTAGCTTAGTACATGCCGAATGCTGATGATTTTAAATTTTCACAAACAATATTTTCGTGTACAGTTACAAAGCTGTGAAATTTACGAAACTACTCTCCCTCAAAGAAATCCCACTATACGGTAGGTAATATCTATTACAGACAGCTAGACTTCAAGACAGCAGTCATAGTTTTGTTCCCAGTCTCCACTGCTAGCTCTATTTTAGTATGTTGGAAAGTAAGTAGCACATTATATGAAAATAAAGGTAGTGGAGCCTGGGCTGGGAGTGCTTGCACTCTCATATGGACGCAGGTCTAGTATTTGCGGAGACGCACAGTGGGAATGCGCAGCCTCATTCCCAGGCCCAGGCCCAGGCCATATTTGGCTAGTAATACATAAAACTCATCACAGTGCCTGGTGAGTAAAGTCACACGCACAGGACAAAGAGAAAGGAAGTAGAAAGGTATATAGACTGGGGGTGAGCACAGCTGCAATTCTCAGACGAGTGAAGGTAGCAAATCAGTGGCTAATCTTCATAGCCCGTTTGTGTCACCGACTTATTGCTGAAACAGGGTCTCTGGTAGAATGTAGAGAAACACAGCCATCGTTTGATTAGTTCCTACACATAGAGATACCAGGCGGTACTAGTGAACCAGGACCAGGAAAAAGTTTGGATAGTGTAAGGTTAGGGTACAGAGCTGTTTCAGAGGCATTTCCAGAACTGTGTGATGAGATGTTCTACATAACCCACCTAACACCTGCTAGAATCGGATAGCCCCCCCCCCCCCCACCTCATATGTTAGTTCCGTACATAAATCCCATACAAGTGGGCTTCCAAAAATTCGCTATTGCTGGTAGACAGATAGAAGTTTAACTTTGCTCTCTGGTCTGGGAGAAGCTACTTTTATAGCCCCACTGTGAGCAAGTCTCTTGTGGGTTTGGTACTAGTAATGATATTCATTCACCCAGAATGTAATTATGATCACAGTAACAGTTACAGCTCACTCTCAGGGCATCAGGTGGAGCCTGAGTGGCCAGACACAGTGGCCCAGCAGGGGAGCCGGCCAGTCTGGCAGGACACTGGACCAATGTTCACGCTGAGTTTACATCATGGCTTCCGCTGCTGAGCGTGCTGGTAGGACTCAACGACAGCAAAGATCCATCCATCCAATTGCAAGAGCTTCGCATTTCGAAATCGGTGACAAAAAGTTAGTCTGGCCCTTAAGACTACGGTAGGGTGCTAATCCTTCATCAATCGAGCCCTTGTCTAGGCTCCACCCTTTATTGAACGGGAGGGGATGAAACGATTTCTATGCACATAAGCCAAGTGACACTGTCCACACTACTCTATGGTATACAAACCACATAGGATTGTGGGACTGGTATTTCACATCTGGAGATTACTTTTGGAAGTTTGAGCTAAAGGCTCTGATACTGTGCAGCATGTGGGCGGTACTGATTCGTAAAGACTCCATGAGAGCCATTCCTAATCCCTTAAAAAGCGTAATAACAAGTCTGGCATTTCATGTCTAAAAACCAGCCAGGCATCTTTCCCGTACAATACACACAACTCAGCTCAGGCCCAAGCTAACTGCAGCTGTAGAACTACAAACTATACTACAATAGGGATTCTGCAGAAACTGACAAGCAATCGAACGCAGTACAGCAAAAGTGCTGACTCAGTAGTTTCGTTGTGTACTTCCAGTTAGTAGCTACATGCCACGAAAACAGGATCTTTATGGCTGCCTACCAAGTTTTTGCCATCTAGGCAACACACAACCACCTTTATTTGCTGTAGCTTGGCCTGCAATCCTCTAAAAGTTGCTATATAATGCAGTTGCATAGAAATGTATGACGTAACATATTGCACACGTGATAAGTGTGGACGCACAAACAGACAAACCAACACGGAAAACGTAAAGCAATCTTGGGACCAGCTGTTTGCGGGCTGCGTGCACTCCGGCTGGTAAAAAATTTATAAGCTTTGGGTGGGGAGGGAGGGAGAATAACACTTCAGCCGAACTAATGCTAAAGTGCTTCCGGTGCCCCTGCCCAGATGTAGAGAGTGCAGTATAATTGAATGAAAGCATAATCAAAATTAATACCTTAGGAGCTAAGCTTTCTTAGTTACAGAGCTTCACTTAAAGTATTATGCTAATTAAAAAGCTTAATACGTATCCCATAGTGTGCATGCACATTATGTACCACCAAGTGGGGGTATCAAAGGAACGACCATATGCTCATATTCAGTGAGATTGTCATGTGTTGTACAATTTCAGCAATATTGAATGCTGCACTGCCCAAAAAAGTATTTTACAAAGCCAAAGTAGAGAATTTACAAAGCAGAAGTAAATAGTACACAAAGCTTAATTAATTAAACGGTGTAATGGGCTCAGTTTGGCAGTAAAAAAACAAAGCTATCAAAACTACTACATACCCAGAAGTATTCCAGCAAGGCTTGAAGGGCTACTTAGCAGTCAAATTAGCCTGAGACTAGCACTTTGGCACAAAACGATGGGATGGCAATGTGGCTACATATATACACACAGAGATACAATGAAACTAGGCATAGACGCTGAGATGAAGAGTAGTTTACTACATCGATTTGCGAGCAAGTAAATGCAACATATCCTTCATAAGTTACGTATGTGAAGCAGAGTGAGGTCAGTACTTGGGCTCAGGATCTCAGACAGCATTCGGTACACCAACCACGCTACATACATGTACACACTTGTGCTCCAAATATCTGACAACTGCTATGCACATGGTTTATGGGAGTATACCCCTCGAGCCTGCGGCCCTCGCGGCGTATTCCCAAAAATCCTCCTCCACAGCAGGTGGTATATCACTGATATACACCTCCTGAACATGATTTCTTGTAATCTTTGGAGCCAACAAAGCCTTCTCATTAGGGTGCAGTAGGCCGCTTTTCACAGGCCTCCAACAATTTTCTGGCAGTTGTCCATGCCCTGGAGAAGTTCCTCATTCCCACAATACAACTCTCGTGCTTCATACAAGTCTCACACCGCAACACAGCCACGAGCGTTTTGGCCACTTATATCGGTCTACTTCAAACCACATCGGGTAATAATCTAGCCAATGTGATCTACGAGATTTAGCATCCTTTGAGACCTTATTAGTGTCCTCCACTAAACTCCAGAAAGTAGATTGACTTATGAAACCAGTTAGCTGGTATCAAACCCACAAGTGCCTTGCTTACTGTGAGCAAGGCACTTGTGGGTTTAATACAAATACATACATTAATTCACCCAGAATGCAATTACTATGGTTACAGCTCACTCTCAGTGCACCAGATGTAGAAAGTGTATGCTGGCCCAATATCTTAAGAAGATAGGTTAGTTAGTACACACCTAGCCCGACATAATACTGTATAGAGCGTAAATTTAGTGGGTCATTAATTTCACGAATTTCGCGAATTTGGAACGATTCGCAAAAATTATTTCAACAAAATTTTGTATACTTCCGCTAGTATGCATAGATAGATAGTAGAGTGCATGTGCCTATGTTTTTGGTATTTCAAGAGCGTGGATGGGCAGTAGTATCCGGGGTCCAAGTTGCCAGAGCGCTCTCCAAACAAGTACCCTCGTCTGCGATTTCTGCGGCAAACAGCGAAGTCGCTGTACTTCAGCTGTCTGCCTGCGCGAAGGTCAGGAGAGCATACCTAAAAATGAGCGCGAAGAAGGCTGAAATTGGAAAATGAGCGGCGGAGCGTGGAGTGCTAGCCACCATTCACTACTTAAGCTTCCTTTAAATCTGTGCACATAGTAACTCAGGCACGCTCTGCCTATAAATTTATTAGTACGTAGGTGTGGCGAACGAACTCGTGAAATTATTTTAACGAAATGTTCAAAAACGGCTATTCGCGAATTTTTAGACCCACCAAATTTAATTGCTATACAGTAGAGTATGACAAGAATTTGGCTACCAATATTAATGTAAACTACCAAACTGTCATTTGTCTATATTGCTACACAATCTGAAAGCGTAAATTTAGGAAGATCCCCATTTTGTGGGTGGTATTGTCATAGTGAGCTCTTACTGTCACCATTTGATGGGCCTTCCCCATGCAGTTTACAATAATTTACCAAGGATAGGATAGTATAGCGACTCAGCTTAAAATTGTAATGTCAGAGCTGACATTGACCATTTCCACTGAACAGTAGCCAGGCGGGGCTGGAACACACCTCAGCCAAAAGGCTCTATGTATGGGCACCTAGCGCTCTGAAGTGAATATGGGTCTCTCCTATAAAGAAGGCATAATTAAACTAATTATAAGTTTCATAAGAAACAATGCCCCCCCTTCCGAGAAAAGTAAAGCAAGGCCCCGGCAGCCAGACAACCAGTACACGCTGTGTGATGGGTGGGGTATGTGTTGCTCCAGCAGGCTGTTGCTGGGTCCTCAGGGAGGAGGAGGAGGAGGAGGGGCCACTGACCCCTCAGACCTCTCCTGTCAGTGATTCAGGACAGCTGCAGTCAGCAGAGCTATAGAGTAGAACTCCTCCAAATCAGGAGTCCTGGGCTCGGACAGGACTGATGTACTTATACTGCTAGTGCTAGGGGATGTTTCGGTATCTCAGCAAGTCACAATAGCCTGCAGATGATCAATATAGTCACTGATACATCACGGGTACTGACACCACTGGCTAATATCTACCAAGAGGGTGTACTTTGAGTACCAAACTGAGTAATGAGGGTTAATTGTGGCAATTAACCCAAGTTAATAGGTCATGGTGCTCGTGCATATCACGTGGCTACAAGGTAGCCATCTGCGCATGCGCACAGCAAGAGCTCGTGCAGCCAGGTCGAGCCAGCTACCGGGTGTGTATTCGCAGTTCGAGCCAGCTACCGGGTGTGTATTCGCAGTTCGAGCCAGCTACCGGGTGTGTATTCGCAGTTTGAGCCAGCTACCGGGTGTGTATTCGCAGTTCGATGGCGTCTCAGCCTCACGAAGGTCAGGGCGAGGGTGATGGCACAGCCAACCCTCGGGACAGCCACGAGGATCCTCGCACTGAGGTGGTGCCGGAAGTCTCCACAGCGGGTCGGAGCATTCCCCAAGTCCCGGTACAGGTGGTCCGCCTGGAGGATCTCCAGAAAACAGTGGACACGCTAGTGGCGAAGGCTATAGACAAAGGGTCACCTTCGCCCGCTGCCGGTGAGTGCCTAGTATTATCGCAATCGGCACACGCTTGATGCGGTGCTTAGGGTACCTAATACTCTTTCTCTGTGTGTGATTCAATCACCACGGATGACGGGTTACCGTGTTGGTACCCGGTAATACCTGGGATGCCGTGATATTGCTATTATTTGCCCGTTTGGGGGGGTTGACTTGGGAGACCACCCGTAAAGTAGTGATTCAAGGAGCCTCATACTTGGCTGTGCCGGGTCACTGCTCGTGATTCGGAAACTCAGTAACGCTGAGTTAAAGGGGGGGAAAGGAGTGTGGTTTTATTATGGGTGCTTGTTACCGTAGGTCTGGGCTCCATGCCGCCGAGGTCGGCCCTCGTAGGGCTTCCGACTGTCGAGGAAGGTGCATTACCTCGACCCCAGCAGACAGGGACGGTCCCTGATACCGGTTCGAGCAGCCCGCCGGAGGGTGCAGTGGCATCGGCCACGCTGGCGACGACTCTACGCGTCACCCCGTCGGGGGATCAGCTAACGGGAAGCGGGCCACCGGTGATTCCGTGGAGTGCATCGGGCACAGGTGCAGTGGCGAACCTCCTACCGCAGGCTGCTTCAGATTTGCCACCCACTCTGCCGGGGGTGTACGTGGGAGATGGCCGGCCTCCAGTCCCCCAGAAGTTGGCGGACCGTATTTTGCGCTGGGAGTTTATTGATATGGGGGAGCTCCTACCGGAGTTTTGGTCGTTGGCAAAGGAGGAGGAGTCGTCCGGAAGGAGGCCGATTACATCCCGACGTGCCCGAAAGGTGACGGATATTTTCACATGGGTCCAGTGTTTTGGGTCCTATGTCAGTGTTTTGGGCCCCCACTTCCCCAAGGTCATTCCAGAACTTATGGCGTATATGGCCACCATTGTGCGGGTTAGCCAGGACTATACGGGACTGGCGTGGGTCCGGTACGATGCAGCGTACAGGCGCCAAGCAGCACTGACCGGGAATCGAGGATGGTCGCGGATAAACTCGACGATGTACACGATGTGTTTCACCGGAAATGCGCGAACAACGGAGAGGTGTGAGCTCTGCTTCGGCTCTACCCATGCATCGAAGGATTGTGCCCTTCGCGGTGACCCAGATCCGGAACTGCGGGTTCGGGTCAAGGCGGTGGAGGCAGCCGTGGTCGCCATGTCGCCGAGGCAGGTGAAACAGGGCGAGCTGGGTCAATATCAACCTTCGGGACAGATTTGCCGTCTGTGGAACAAGAATAGTTGCACGTTTCGTCGGTGCCGCCATGCCCATATCTGCAGCAACTGCCGGGGAAGCCACTCGGTCCTGTCATGTCCTACCGCCGGGCAGCCGGGGAACCATGAGGCGTCTGTATTGGCCAATCGTCGGTTCAGGGGGACGGCAAGCCCATACTAAGGGCCCGTGCAGCTAGTGGTGCTGTTGGTGAACCTGTTAGACTTTGTTGTGTTCATGAGGTCGGCATTACCTATTGTAGTAGGAGCCTCAGTGCATTCATTGCAACCTGATTTATACTTGTAGCTCGGGCAGGCCCCACATTTGATCAAGACTGTTCTCATCATATAGCTACTCATGATTTTTCAGTGATGTTGTGGAACAGTGGTTACAATTATTATTACAATGTTGGAGTGAAGTGGTGTGTCCAGTTGCATGGGTTTCTGATAGAGAGGTGTTTGACCACAGGCTGAGCCACTGCATGCATCAGGGGCTTGCCTGGGTTGAGGGTCAGTGGATGCCCTGGTGGGGGTCAGTTAAGTTTGGAGCTTTCAAAGGGACGTTATAGTGACAGTTAACTCGTTCTTGCAGGCCCCTATCAGTACATGGATGATCTACTGCAGTTTGAGGAATGTCGGTCTGCCACCCCTAGACACCTGCCTCTTCAGATGGAGTTCGTGACCACCCCACTCAACTGGAGGGAGTGGGACAGTAGCCTAGCCTCTCACCCAGACCAGCGGTTTCGAGCATATGTGGTTAACGGAATTCGGTTTGGATTTCGGATCGGCTTCGATTATAATATCTCCTGCGGGCGGACGACTCGAAATATGGCGTCTACCAGAGAGCACCCCCAAGTCATTAGGGACTATTTGGCCACAGAGTGTTCGGAGGGCCGGGTACTGGGTCCACTAGATCCCAGTCACTTTCCAATGGTTGCCTCCAGCCGGTTCGGGGTCATCCCTAAAGGGAGCACGGGGAAATGGAGGCTGATTGTGGACTTGTCGTCACCGGAAGGTGCTAGTGTCAATGATGGCATTAATGAGGCCCTGTGTTCCCTATCGTACATTGGGGTGGACGATGCGGCGAAGGAAGTGTTGCGGCAAGGCCAGGGAGCCCTGCTGGCTAAAGTGGACGTGCAGAGTGCGTATCGGAACATTCCAATCCACCCCGAGGACAGGTGGTTGCTTGGAATGGTTTGGGAGGGGGGCCTGTACATTGACACAGCATTGCCATTTGGTCTTCGATCTGCACCGAAGATTTTCACGGCAGTGGCAGATGCAGCGGAATGGATCCTCAAGTCGGAAGGGGTCAAGTTCGTCCTCCATTACTTAGATGATTTCCTGATGATAGGGGCGCCGGGTTCACAGGAGTGTGCGTCGTCGTTGGCTGTGTTACTGAGGGTGTTTGCTCGCTTGGGGCTGCCTATTGCCGCACACAAGCTAGAGGGTCCAGTATCATGTTTGACTTTCCTGGGGTTTGAGCTAGATTCTGAGGCGATGGAGATTCGTCTTCCGCGGGCCAAGTTAGTAGAACTCCAGGGGGTTTTGGCGTCCTGGACTGGCCGCCGTTCGTGTTGTAAGAAGGAGCTGGAGTCCCTCGTTGGGAAGCTGGCTCACGCATGCAAAGTGGTCCGTCCTGGAAAGACATTCCTTCGTAGGATGTTCGAGCTCCTATCAGGGGTACGCCAGCCCCACCATCATATTCGTTTGAATGTGTCCTTTCGGTCGGACCTGATATGGTGGTCTACATTCATTGGTGCGTGGAATGGGGTGTCGTTACTACTTGACGTGGGCCCTGGAAGGGTTTCGCACCGGTTTGTAACTGACGCATCAGGCCAGTTTGGTTGTGGGGCCTTGTGGGGGTCGAAGTGGTTGCAGCTGCAGTGGACCCCACCTTCTCGGGCAGATAGTTTTAATTTGCCAGAGGCCAGCATTACGCTTCAGGAGCTGTTACCAGTGGTGTTAGCTTGTGCGGTGTAGGGTCCTGCCTGGAAGCATACACTAGTGGAGGTCTATTGTGACAATCAAGGGGCAGTGGCTGTCATTAACTCAGGGTACAGTAAGGTACCCCAGATGATGCACCTCCTTCGGTGCCTGTTCTTTATACGGGCGTTTTTCGGCTTCTCCCTGCGGGCCATCCATGTGCCGGGGTGTGAGAATGGACTGGCTGATGCGATCTCTCGGGATAACCTGGCTTGTCTATTCGCCCAGATTCCAGAGGCCAGGAACTCCCGCTGCCACATCCCTCCACCCCTGTTGGAACTGCTGGTGGAGGGCCACCCGGATTGGACGTCAGTATCCTGGTCCCAACTGTTCAGGAGCTGTTTTCGTCTGGCTTAGCAGCGTCAACTCAGCGGGCCTATAGGTCCGGCAGTAATCGATATCTAACTTTTTGTACTAAGTTTAAGGTTTCCCCGTTCCCTGTATGTGAGCGCAGTCTCTCCTTTTTTGTGGCATTTTTGTATGGTGAGGGTTTGATGGCAGGCACTGTGAAGTGCTACTTGTCAGCGGTGCGTCACACGCAGATTGCGTTGGGGTTGGGGGACCCTCACGTTTCGGCCATGCCCCAGCTGGAATATGTCATTAAGGGTCTCAAGAAGAAGACAGCAGGTCGGTCTTCTCGGGATCGGCGTCCTATTACCCCTCCTATTTTGCGGCAGCTTAAACGGGTGTGGGAGTCGGCTGCGGATCAGTTTAATGCTGCGATGCTCTGGGCGGCGTCGTGCATGTGTTTCTTCGGGTTCTTGCGCTCCGGGGAGGTGGTAGTGCCGTCGGACTCAGGGTTTGATGCGACAGTTCATTTGGCGTATGGGGACGTGAAATTGGATAATGTGGCTTCACCTCGGTATTTAGTGGTCCAGATAAAGGCGTCGAAGACCGACCCCTTTCGGAAAGGGGTATCTATCTATTTAGGCCGGACGGATGCTGACCTTTGCCCAGTGGCAGCGGTCTTGAGCTATATGGTTCAGCGGGGGTCATCTCAAGGTCCTTTTTTTCGGTTTTCAGATGGTCGTTCATTGACTCGGGATCGCTTTGTGGCAGCGGTGCGTTCTACCCTCCAGGCGGCTGGTATCCCATCGGCTCACTATGCCGGACATAGTTTCCGAATTGGGGCTGCAACGACGGCAGCCTTGTGTGGGGTTCAGGACTCGCTCATCAAGACCCTGGGGAGGTGGGAGAGTGCTGCCTATACTCTCTATATTCGGACCCCCCCGGAAACATTGTGTGCGGTTTCTCGAAGCTTGGTTTCCAAGACGGCTTGAGCTGTTCATTAGTTGCTGGTGGATAGGTGGGGATGGTTTTTTCCCTTTGGTTTTGTATTCCTTGATGTTTTGTATCTGTGCTTCTGTTGTTGGGTATTGCTGTTTGGGTGAACTACTTCCTGGGGTCAAGCCTATTTCGAGGGCAGGCGGGTACTCAGTGCTTGGGTGAGGGGTGGCCTTGGCTTGCCAAGGCCCACCCTCTGGGCACAGTGGGTGTGTCCACCCAGCTGTCTCACCCCAAGCAGTAATTAGGTGCGTGGGGGAGCAGTGGGGCGGGGCATGCGGTAACCCACACATCGGACACGTGCTTGCCCAGCACTGGTGCCAATCCTTACTGGTATGGTGGGGTTTTAGTGATGTTAGGGTGGGTTGGTGGGGCGTCACCGGCGCGGCCATGACGGATTAAATGAGGGTTAATTGTGGCAATTAACCCAAGTTAATAGGTCATGGTGCTCGTGCATATCACGTGGCTACAAGGTAGCCATCTGCGCATGCGCACAGCAAGAGCTCGTGCAGCCAGGTCGAGCCAGCTACCGGGTGTGTATTCGCAGTTCCTCCCTCCCTTTGCCCTTCCCTTATGCTTAGTCTCCAGTGTGGGGAGCCTTGCCGGGGTTGAGTTCCACACTGTGATCATGTGCCTGGGCACAGTGGGTGTGTCCACCCAGCTGTCTCACCCCAAGCAGCAATTAGGTGCGTGGGGGAGCAGTGGGGCGGGGCATGCGGTAACCCACACATCGGACACGTGCTTGCCCAGCACTGGTGCCAATCCTTACTGGTATGGTGGGGTTTTAGTGATGTTAGGGTGGGTTGGTGGGGCGTCACCGGCGCGGCCATGACGGATTAATATATAGTAACCAAACTCTCTCAGTCTCTACAAAACGTAGCTAGCTCGTGCAATCTCACTTGCTAACTCCAATCAAGCTTGCTCATGCTCTCCTCACAATGCCCTGCATTTACCTAGTATATACATACCACCAAAGTTGAATAACATCACCACTAGAATCAATGATATTAGGGAATTGGATCTGTCTTTAGCACAATGATATAAAACATGGTGCTTTTACCAAGGGTGGCTTGCTGCACTCCAAGGCTGTTGTTTGTAAAGCTATGAGCATTTGAAAACAGCTGATGTAGTAATATACATACCGTAGACTCGGGTTGTTAAGCGCACCTTTCTTATAAGCGCACACTTTTTTATAAGCGCATACTTACTTCCTGGTTTTTAATACTTACTGTTATGTGCGTGCCCGATTAAACTTTGAACTTTGAGCAATTTAAGCACGAGATCGAGATCGCGACGTGCTATAGTATTGCCGAGTGTTTCACTGGAGAGTCTCACGATGGCTACTGCTGCTGGTGCTTCTGTCCTTCCCTCGAACGGATCGGGAAAGGCTAAGAGGAAAGCTATGCAAGAGAGTTCAAGCTGACTGTTGTCAACCACTATCGTGACCACAATATTTTGTACCAGGCGTCCAATCGTTGAACGCGAAGACGATTTTGTACGCGTGGTGCCTTCGAATGATGCTTCGTGAATCAAGATCGTGTCTTCCCCCCTTGCCATGATAGCTAGCTAGCCATAGATCGAGATGCGACAAATGGGCGGGACTAATGGGCGGTGCTAGAAATCGCTCTTTTATAAGCGCATATTTCCTTGCCGCCCAGACTTATAAGCGCATGCGCTTAATAACCCGAGTCTACGGTACCTTGAAGCACTGTGTGCTCCTGTGACCTACACTGGAACAGTACATTCATATTGCAGTGAGCTATATATAAGCCCTTTAATTAGGCCTCCCAAAAATTCTGGTAACCAAAAGATTGAACATGCGCAAACAACTACATGCAGCTCCTCCTTATAAAGGCAGCATTGCTTAAAACACTTGTGGGTTTGTCAGTAATTAGTAATTAAGGTGCATGAATAATGTTATACCTGTCAAGGCTAAATATTAAGCAGATTCTTCCTCTACGTCAAGCGTGCTACTGCAACAGTGAGGTGCTTGGCAGCACACCTCATTACATGGTAGTTGTGCTGGCCGACTAACATAAACTTTGGTCTCTATTTTTGATTATAGTGATAGCCCAAAGGTTTTATGACTTCTGCAAGACACCAAACTTGAAAAATCACCTAAATCAGCATCTCTAATTATTCCGAGAGCTAGTTTAAAAAATGGACAAGCAAGGTACATGTACCTTAAAATGTTCCCTTCTAATCAATGATGAGTCACTCCAGGTCTCAGTTCTCACTCACTCCCGGCTTTAGGTCCTAAGGCGGAAAAGGGGGGGTGGCCAGATCATTTGGGAGCATTTAATTACAGAATCTTTGCAATGGAGAGAATCTATAAAGGTAGTACTGCTCAAAAACACTTATGGGCTTTAGAAAGCCTCCTAATTAAGATGTATAAATACCCTTGCATCTATCCCGTATGAAGGCGGCAACTCTGGTCAATCTAATGTGAATTTCCAAATATTTTTACATTGCACATGTGCTATTGGATTCTGTTATCCACTTCTAGCAGGTAATTTAGACATTAAAGAGCGAAAAAGCTCAATTTTTGACTGGACAGATAGCCCCCCCCCCCCGCCTAATTATGCAGGCAACTAAAAATACAGCACTGTGTGCTCCACACTGCAACAGTGCAGTCACCTTTCAATCTCATTAACAGTTGTAGGCCCTTTAATTAGGCCTTCCAAAAATTGTATATCCCACACAAAAAAGAACATTGTTACATGCAACTCCCATCTTATACAGGCAGCATTGCTCAAAACACTTGTGGGGCTGTCAATAGTTAGCAATTAAGTTGCATGAATACAGTTATATCTGCCAATAAGCCTGGAGTGCATCATTGTTCAGTCAAGTGTACTAGTCAACCCTCGGCGCGTGAGCGCGTGCGAGGGGTAATTACGGTAGTCGTTTTGCATGTATGTTTCAACTGACTTTGTCCCACCGAAATGTGAAGAACACGTTGTCCAGTTGTCCAGCTGAAGGTGCTGAATTTAGGCAATCGATACTGTCTCGAGGATAGATGTGCGATTTTGTACAAGCTGTAGTTGCTGAGATACACCAACACTTGCGTTCTTGCTGCTACGAGCGGCCGCCCATTTAATAACGCGTTACTGCAAGTAATTAAGGCCACGCCATATTGTGCGTTATTTAGATATCTACACATTCCCCACGCGGTGGATTTCGGTTTGAATCTCTTTGAATCGTGTTCTGTGATTGTCTTGCACTTGAAGTGCCGTGAGCTATTGATACTTTGGTCCTTGTATTTTACATGGTATAATGCTGCAAAAGTTTGCCCAAAGTGTCTTGCTCCCTGACTCCTGGGCTGCAGCTCTGTACGTGTCTCATGTTATTGCGAGCCTAGGTCTCGCTCAATTCTCGCCCAAGTTGCCACAGGGTCCGGCCAAAACATTTAGCTTAATAGGTTATTAGAGGGAGACCTCTAACACTCTATGTTAGAGCGAGACATTAATCAAGATTTCATTGTCGACCACTTCTTAGGACGAGGTAAGTAATGTTGTGGCGTGGTAGTTGAATCTGAGCTAGTGTATGTACGGTCTTGAAAAACTACCAAAACAAGTTAGCATCAGCACCACATTACACAGAAAAGATCAATGAAGAGCAAGTCAGGATGATATCCCTAAAAATAAGATAAGAACTAGAAGTCTCTAGCAGAAACATATCCCACACTCCTGAACTCTGCAGACTGGAAACGGCATGTGGCCCCGTATACCGTGCTCGTGTAACGCCGTATACGAGTGGTAAGCGTGACTGATATAGTAATGACATGGGTGCTTCTCTACGTATACTCTAGTATGGACACGTGTCAAGAGTCTGCATATGCTGGCCTCTGTCATATTCAAAATCTTGTTCATACTAAAATAGCGGACCTTACCGATGTTGAATAAGAAAAGTCGGACATACGGAGACAAGAATCGTTTTGGTTATTGTCAGGGACACACTCGTTGGATTTCAATTATTACATCCTGCTTTGTGATTATTATAGCATCTCAATCTCCCGTTCGAAAGTTTTGTTTTTTTTATGACAGATGATGACAACAGATGGTCAAAACCAAATACTTAACCCCACTCACGTATACGCGGCACAGGGTAATGACACAACAGAACTTTCATGGATTACCACTACCATCCCTACAACCTGCCAACAGCACACACACACCACAAGCATGCTAACATCTGTATGGAAAATTCCAACAGTGCCACTACACGCAGTGTAGCCACTGGAGACTACATAAACAGGTTAGGTGCCACATATAGGCCCATTACAGGCCCCCAAAAATTGTAAGATTGCTGATTTTAATATGAGAGCGAACAGAACAAGGAGCCAGGTTTCCTCCTTATATATGCAGCACTTGCTCAAAATACTTGTGGGTTGCTAAAACTCTCAATATTATCCATTGCAGTGCATGAATATTATTAACTGCACATATTATGGCCCTACATTGTACAGGGAGACTACAGCTCTGGTGCAAATACTACTAGTTCCGGTTTTGGTCAGCATAAAGTTTTGAGATTCACATGTAAGCATGATCTGACACGAGTTAATGTCTCCAGAGGAGGTTGGAAGCGGTCATGTACACTAATAGTGGAATCCAATTAGCTATGCTTTCTGATGATGTCAATAAAACGTCTCGGGCATAAAGTTTAGAGACTCACACATGCATGTAAGCATGAACTTGCCATGGAATTCTCAATGAACAGCATTAAAGTAAACCTCACACCGAGGCCTTTCACCTCATACTGTAGCCATGGAGAAAAATTTGGACAAAAGGACTTTGGTATGAATTGAGGAATGTCGGGCAGTTATACAGCGGGGGGGAAGGGGGGGGGGGGTGTGGCTAGAGTCCACACATATTATTTGTCTACTTTCCATACTACAAACCAATTCTGGGTAGCAATCTAGCCAATGTGATCTACATGTACGTACGAGATCTTATAAGTGTTCTCTCTACCCTGAGCCCCAATGTCTGTGAAGGTAGATGGGACTTAGAGAAGTAGTCAGCTAACTGAATATTCAACAGTGCAGGCTGGCAGTTTAAAGCTAAATTTGTGCAAGACTCTCCCTCTTCTTATTTCATTTTTACCCCGCACCCATATACACCAGTGGGGTTGAGCAATCTGCTGTTGTTGTACAGCTGTCCTTAAAAAAAAATTCGATTTAGAGGCTCTAAAAATTTCAAAACAGGATGTAACTAAAGAAATATAAAAATCGAGGTGTGTGTGTGTCCTGACAGTGACCTAAGGGTTCTAGCCAGCTCTATCTTGTTCAATATCAGTAAGGTCTACCATTTTAATACGGTGAAGAACTCCACTAAGGCAGAGGCCAGGCACACGCGGTCTCTTGACATGTGTTCACAGAGGAGTATACATAGAGAAGTGTCTGTGTCTTTACTGCGGTGATCAGTCACGCCCTACGGCAGTACATGAACACGATATACTTGTCTTTCACGCTGCCAATAATTTAGGTCCAGTCTTCAGAGTCCAGGAGCGTGGGGCATGTATCTGCTGAAAACATTTATTTGCTTTTTTTGTGAGGGTGGGGGGAGGGCCTGGGGAGGGTCTAGTGAGCTAGACTAAGGGTTCTCTAACCTTTCTGATCACTGCTTGTCCAGTTCAGCATGATCTCAGGTGCCCTCCACCAGCAGTCAGTCATAGATCTCACTCACTCCTCGCTTTAGGTCCTAAGGTGGGGGAGAGGGAATATGCAATGACCAGGTCATGTGGAAGCAACTAAATACAGCAATGGAGAGAACCAATTACTACTGAGTGATGTGAAGCAGAGTGAAGTAGTATTTGGGCTCAGATCTCTCTTAGCAATCTGTACGGTCACCATTCCACACATACGCACTTATGCTCCCAATATCCAACAATCGCCACGAGTGCACATCCAAGTCAAGACATTCTGATCACTAACCGACAGCAAGGTAGGATCTGAGGATCCAAGAAGTTGAAGAGAGGACAGCAGAAGATACTACTGCTGCTATGGTACTTGCTAGGCAACAGTGTAAGTACCAGGAGACCCCAGAGGCTGACTGAGACCAGGCTCCAACGAGGGAGAGAGGTCAGGCACCACTGGAATAGAGTGTGCCAGAGAGAGAGAGAAGGGCAGTAGGTACCCCTCGGAAGAGAGGGAGTGTCATGCTTTAACTACGTACCAGAAATTCCAGTTTGTATGCTGGGAGTGGGAGGTGGGTGGGGGTGGGGGGGGGGGGGGGGGGGGGGAGCCTAAGGTTAGCAAGTCACTTGTGGGTTGGCACAGTTATCGATATTCATTCAGTCATTTACTGTCTATGATCACTGTTCACTCTAAGTGGAGCCTGAGTGACAAGATATACAGTCACTGTGGTCCAAGTGCCTGTTAGGAACATTACCTCAATAAATGCACACACCCGGCCTGTCATACTGATGTATACCCCAAATAGCCTCGTTCCCAGTACTTTACACACCAGCTTTTATCTCACAGCCACGGGAAAAAAGTAAGGGGGAAGGCCTGGTACCACTTATCACGTGCCGTGATGCAGGGTAGACGTTTATACCCACACAATGGTACTTACATGCCCATGCACTACTGCATAGCGCTTAAATTTCACAGGTCTTTAATTTTACAAATTTCGTGAATCTGCAAAATTATTTCTAATTTTGTCGCTTCCGACTTTACACAGATGTTTCTGTTTCAGTACTTCAAGTGCCCTCGTCCGCGATTTCTGCAGCAAACAGCCAAATCACTGCTATCTGCCAGCGCGAAGGTCAGGGAGCATACTTGAAAATGAGCACAGAGAAGAAGGCCGGAATTGGACATCAAGCAGCAGAGCATGGAGTGCTAGCCACCACTCACTACTACGCTATTGTCTGTGTGCATTACACCCGGTTACACCCCACCCATAAATTCAGTAGTACGTGTTTAATGAATTTGCAAATTATTTAGCTATTCGCTATTTTTAGACCCACCAAATTTAAGCGCTATGTGGTAAATGAAAAACGGCATCCGTTGAGCACAGAATGACTGCAAAATTGAAACTGAGGGCTGTTGACTGAGATAAACAATCCTTTGGGTAGCGATTTGTGTAAGTTCCAACTGTTCACGGCTGAAAGGGACCGTTCTAGAAGGCCTGATGGCGGGTGAGAGGCCATGACAGTGAGAGATGCTCCTACCTTTTATCTAGCTGCCATAAGTGTGGGCTTATCCCTGCCTGAAGGATCGTCTGCCTCAGTCAACAGGTCTCGGTGGTGCCATTTCTGTTGTTCTGTGCTTAACAATGCCGATTTTGAATTACTAAGTGGGCATGTAAGTACACACGCATGTAAGTACCGTTGCATGGGCATATACGTAAGTCTACCCTACATCACGGCACGTGATAAGTGGTACCAGGCCTTCCCCCTCGCTTTTTCCCCACCGCTGCGAGATAAAAGCTAGGGTGTGGAAATGAGGCTATATGCCAATACTGTTTGACAACATTGGCACACGATCCGAAAGTGCCACTCCCCAGTGTGTGGATGATAACCGTCACAGTGAGCTAATATTAGCTCCATTTACTTGCCTCTCCCGAGCAGTTCACGAGATAATGATTATACAATGAATAACATTGCTACATAAACTTTTGTGAATAGCCTGATCATGTTCCAAGGCATTGTAGACGGAGCATACACCTCAGCAAATGGGTTTACAAGTCCTTGGGCCCTTGTAGTGTTTTCTGTCCTAGCATTTAGAATCATGCAGGCTTGTTTCCCAAGAACTCCAAGGCAGACTTCTTGTGTGCACACACGCCTATTTCCCATAATCAGTCAGTGTGGCGCCGATAATAGGAAAGTGCCGACACTTTGTCACTTACAATTACATTACATACGCATTTCATAGATAGTTCATGGGTAGTGAGTAGATGATCGTGCCCGGTAGCAGCTTGCAGTGACATCATCTGATTACATTGGTTTCAAGTTCCTCCCATGAGCAAATTCTACCATCACATCCTACATCTACATAGCCATCTACCTCTTCTCTCACCCAATGAATAAGCCATTTGAAAAAAAATAAAAAACATGCAGGGATGGAATCTCCAAAGAGACAAAACAGCACCACAATGCTTTACAAAACGCCATCCCCACATCTACTTCATGATAATGAGTTTACTTTCTAAGGGACTGAGTTGTGCCTTTTGGCTCTCCAAAAATTGTGCGCATTACCCCATGCACTGTTTCCCTGCGCAGCAGCCAACTTAAATCTCTGCTGCTGTTACAATGTCACTACAGCTGCACAGCAATACATAGTGTCATGGCAAATGAAGCCCATTGTAGCCTGGGAACGAGGCTAGCCCATTGCGCAGTAGGTGAAAGAATGACATGAGGCGGAAAGCTGCTGTGTGTGCCTTGAGACCTGACTAGGGGATGTGGCTATAATGCTACTCAGCAACGTTCCAGACTACGCCCGATCGTGCTCGTGTTGAACCCTCAACCACATAGCTCTCAGCTGACTCCTCTCTACACTACACTGCTAGTCGACGTGAGGCAGGATCATCAACTTTTAGGCAATATCAGAAGCAGTTTGCTCCTTCCGCCTATCTAGCAGGGACACATATAGCACTAGTGTCATACATGATTGTCAGATACACCCGTACCAGTAGTTGCTGCAGGAGCAAGCCGTTTTAAAGGACTGTTAGTAGCTACCCACCTAACCTGCCTCCATCCAACACTCAGCTACAAAAGTGGTGATGACTGTGAAAGTGTATCCACTAAGGGTCGAGCTAGTACAGTGCACTTACGGCTAGGCTTCGGTCTTAGCTTTCCTGTTTTGCTTTGCAGTTGTTTGCAGTCGCTGTTTCTGCAGTTGTTTGCAGTTTCTCCTTTGAGTTACTGCCTCCACATGGCTCAGGCAGGAATCAGTCAGCTACACTAGCTATAGTGGAGATTTTTAACGCAAAGTTGAGGATTGAACGTGGAGCTGCCTCTACATGTACGTGGTTCAGTCAGTAGCACTATTGCTGGCCTTGGCATATGCAAAATGTTCCATACAAGTCACTAGAGGGGACACTTCTTTTCATTTCTATCTGTATAGAGCGAGCGAGTTCAACAAGCCCAAGTAGTAGTACGAGCAAAGCGAGCACAACTACTAGAACATGTAAACCAGAGATTTAAGGCTACAAGACAGCAGTCCATTTGTAAAGTGAGACAGTGTACATGTATTCCTGCTAGCATGTACAAAGGTAGTGGAGCCTGGGCTGGGAGTGCTTGCACTCTCATATGGACGCAGGTCTAGTATTTGCGGAGCCGCACAGTGGGAATGCGCAGCTTCGTTCCCAGGCCATATTTGGTTAGTAATACATAAAACTCATCACAGTGCCTGGTGAGTAAAGTCACACGCACAGGACAAAGAGAAAGGAAGTAGAAAGGTATAGACTGGGGGTGAGCACAGCTGCAATTCTCAGACGAGTGAAGGTAGCAAATCCGTGGCTAATCTTCATAGCCCGTTTGTGTCACAGACTTATTGCTGAAACAGGGTCTCTGGTAGAATGTAGAGAAACACAGCCATCGTTTGATTAGTTCCTACCCATAGAGATACCAGGCGCTACTAGTGAACCAGGACCAGGAAAAAGTTTGGATAGTGTAAGGTTAGGGTACAGAGCTGTTTCAGAGACATTTCCAGAACGGTGTGATGACATGTTCTACATAACCCACCCCCAAACACCTGCATAAATCCCATACAAGTATGGGCTTCCAAAAATTCGTTATGGATCTGATTGATAAACTGATGTTTCACATGCTCTCTGGTCTGGGAGAAGCTACTTTTATAGCCCCACTAGTGAGCAAGTCTCTTGTGGGTTTGGTACTAGTAAAGATATTCATTCACCCAGAATGTAATTATGATCACAGTAACAGTTACAGCTCACTCTCAGGGCATCAGGTGGAGCCTGAGTGGCCAGACACAGTGGCCCAGCAGGGGAGCCGGCCAGTCTGGCAGGACACTGGACCAATGCTCACGCTGAGTTTACATCATGGCTCCTGCTGCTGAGCGTGCTGGTAGGACTCAACGACAGCAAAGATCCATCCATCCAATTGCAAGAGCTTCGCATTTCGAAATGGTGACAAAAAGTTAGTCTGGCCCTTAAGACTACGGTAGGGTGCTAATCCTTCATCAATCGAGCCCTTGTCTAGGCTCCACCCTTTATTGAACGGGAGGGGATGAAACGATTTCTATGCACATAAGCCAAGTGACACTGTCCACACTACTCTATGGTATACAAACCACGTGGGATTGTGGGACTGGTGTTTCACATCTGGAGATTACTTTTGGAAGTTTGAGCTAAAGGCTCTGACACTTCGCCTGACATACAAATATATACGCCAATTAGCCTCGTTCCCAGACATTCACACCCCAGCTTTTATCTCACAGACATGGAGAAAAAGCGAGGGGGAAGTCCTGGTACCACTTATCACGTGCCATGCCCTAGGGTAGACTCAGATGAGGTTGGAAGCAATCACGTGTACGTCAATAAATGCATAATGTCACGTATACCTAATAGCATTCCATTGAGAAAAATACGGAAGGTATGCAAAGGTATGTATACGGTATCTGCCCTAAAAAACGTTTCGTAGCTCGACAAACTTTGAGGGGACGGGTGGGGACACCCCTCAAAAACCTCGGCTTGCAAGTATGGAGCTGTACTACAGAAGATTGGGCCTGAATGCAGTGGATTCTCAGTGAGCTCGCAAAATATTTCGTAAAGATACGGAAAGGTAGTGGCTTTACTACTCAGATTCTGGCTATTTTACTTTGAAAACTGCTAAACTTACTCGCGGAGAGGCTATTTTTGCTCCTCTCAGCCCGAGACGCTTTCTTTACATCATCAGACAGCATAGCCAATTGTATTCCACTACTAGTGCATGTGATCGCTTCCAACCTCCTCTGGGGTACGTAGACTTATATGCGACAGTACTTCAAATTTGCAAATGCTACCATCTACACCGCCATCCATCTCGTCTGTCACCCAACGAACCAGTCAAAGGAATAGTATTGGAAGGGATGCAACCTCAAAAGGTAGGAACAGTAACACAATACTACCATCCCTATACAACTACTTTGTGATAGTGAGGGACTAAGTTGAGCCTTTTGGCTCTCCAAAAATTGTATGCAGCATCTTCTCCCTGCACCAACCAATACTGCAGCTTGCTCCTTAAACACAGCCACTGGTAAAACACTTGTGGGTCTAGCAGCTACTCATAGGAAACTGGTCAATTGATAATTACAATGTCGCTAAAGCGGCACAGCAAGGGGCAAATGCAGCTAGGCAAAACACTTGTGGGTTTAGCCATGGAGTCTCTAAATAACAGAAGGAGCCAAGGGCTGCTAACTCCATGATTAATCTAGCAATGGGACATTGTCTGTTGGGTACTAGCAGGCTCATAGGCTGCCTTTAGCTACATGGAATCATTTACATATAGATATATAGCAGTGCGTGCAAGGTTGAAATGAGTGGGAGGGTTGATGTGCTTAATTACAAGCACCGGGTGATATTCTTATATCTCGGAAAACCACAATAGCTTGCAGATGATACCACATATCTTACATACAATCACTGATACATCACAGGTAATGTCGGTACTAGCAAGTATAGTGTCCGAATCAGAAGACAGCTGATGTGGCAACAACACACACTCAGTTCCTTGTATGGAAAATGCAGCACTGTGAGCCCCTGCAACCCAACATCAGAACAGTGCATTCACATTTCAATCTTATTAGTGTGCTGTAAGCCCCCCCTCCCCCCCCCCCCCCCACTTCCTCTATGGCCTCTAAAGGCAGGCAACAAGCGGACAGCTATGCCAATGAATACTGTTAAGCAGGAGCATAGTAAGCTTGGTAATGTGATTGGTCAGCATCTCTTGCAGCTACAATGCCTATGGGTAGATCTGACTATACATGAAAAACAGAGTTAAGACTACAAAACAGCAGTCCATTTGTAAAGTGAGACAGTGTATTCTTGCTAGCATGAAAATTGAAGGTATCCTAATCAGTATTACTACACTCACTAGCTTGAGGCCTAAAAAACTAAAACAGTCCTTATACCTATCCTAACCTACGGAACTATATCTACACTACTACAACCCCTTACATTACAATCTAGTTAAGCATATGACCTATCAAGAACAATAAAATCGAAATGGGCAAATTAGAAAGTAGAAAAATAGAAAGTATGAAATAGAGAAATAGTGAGAAGAATAGAAAGAGTAGAAAGAGCTCTGATCGTAACCAAGAGAACCCGGGACCCGGAAAGAACCAGAGACCACCCAGCCCGTGACCGCAGAAAGTAAAAAATTTGAAAATACATGTAGTTAAAAAGTTTCTTAAAAAAGGTTAAAAAAGGGGACCAAATAGGTCTTCCCTCTGTTAAAAAACCTTTCGGAGAAATCCCATGGTCTGGGCTTAACTGTAAGGTCTTCCGGAGACCAGCAGGAGCCTCCTAGAAAAAGTTAAAAAGGTTAAAAAGCTTATGAAACATTAAAAATTGTAAGAGCCGCCGAACCAAGCAGCCCCCAGCCCCACCCCCCCCCCCCCCCCCCCCCCCCCAGGGAGGAATGCTGCCAACTCCCCAGACAACTGCTACACTACTCACTGGTACAACTAGCACACTTGACTGGCCATGTGACTACTGAGACCTTGGTTACCAAAGGCCCACCCTGGTGACCCCCTCTACCAAGACACTAACCATAGCACATCCAGTTCATCATGATCACAGCTCAGCAGACTCTCCCACCAGGGTGCTGTTGGGCTTCGCATCCTGAGGCTGAAACAAGGAGGGGAAGCTTAGCAGTTATTTTTCAGAGGTGCCATTATGTAGAGCAATCATAGCTACACACACTGTAGGTACAGTTTTGTAGAAAGTTTGCAAAGGTGCCATTATTTTTGTAGAAAGTTTGCAGAGGTGCCATTATGTAGAGCAATCATAGCTACACACACTGTCGGTACAGTTTTGTAGAAAGTTTGCAAATAGGACAAGCAAACCACAAATTTAAACGCAGCTAATAGGCCCTAATAGCTACTACACTGTAGATGAAAGACTCGTTACTACATGTAAGCTGGGCAGGCTTTGTGTTTCTACTCTACAAAGTCTGTTGCAAGCTTTTTGCAAACCTCTGTATTAAACCTTAACGTTGTTCCCAGAATCCCAGTCAGACTCTTCCCGCAAGAGCGAACAACAAAAAAGCTACTCTCAGTACTTAGTTATTTGCTCGCGCGGCCGGGGAAAATAATTTGATAGAAACATGACTATATTATTATCCATGACAGAAACCTTGCAGCATTTCCCATGCGAGACCCTCCCTTTGTCCTACCTGGGTCATTCCCAGAGCGGTCGGACAGTAAACTTCGCTTCCCCTGGTCCTGCTCAAACGTTCTCCAGTTGTTGCGAGCGTCGAGTCGGCGTTCTTGTCCGGCCACGTGTGCGATAATAATCGTGTGACGTCAGAGGGATCTCTGCAGCGTAGTATTCACTATTGCAAGCAAATTTTATACGATGTGGCCAGTCTTCCAGTTGTATGCCACCAGTAGAGTTTGGTCTCAACTGCGAAGAAGTCAAGAAAGACAGTCTAATAGCTGGGAGGACGCTTAGACTTTAGTCTATAACAGCAGTACTGGAGGCGGTGAGCTGTGACGCTGTTTGACAATAGATACGTACGTGTAGCCTCGCGTCAAGAGTCGGGTCACGCGAGACTAAGATCCTCCTCGCTGAATGTGTCAGCCCACGAAACGTACAGCTGGAAGGCTTAAATTACAATGCATACGTGCACAGCATATAAGCTTACATGTGCACATATTCAGTCTCTGTTCCCCGGCTTTATTTCCGCTCGTTCTCTGGGCAGGATTTTTAATAGAGGCCTGGAGGCTAACTGTTTGGTAAAGCTAGCTGTTTTGTGTCAGTATCGAGATACAGGCTAGTGCATGTGTGCATCTGGGCAGACATTCACTTCCTACTGGACCGTCAATAGCCATGTCCTAAAGTTAAATTCCCCCACTTTGCAGGTTAGGCTGAAGTAAGTTTCCACATGAGTGGTGTTGTTATAGTGTGAGTCGCCACTGCACCCAGCCCCTCGCTGCAGTATGGCAAGTCGTCCAGAGCTGGTCTAGTCCAAAGGTAAAGTGAAATTGTGGGTGTGCATAGCTAATGACAAGGCTAATGACATCATAATTGGTGGCTGCACTAAGTTGTCCCAGTTGTGATTCATCACGCTCATAATTTTGAGATATTCAGCTGTCCATGCAAAATTTTAGCACCTGGTATTGCATGTAGGTTGTAGAACAATTCTAAAGCAACTTTAGGAGGGAACTCCAAACTAGGTTGGTCCAAAATAATGCCATGATGTGATGAGTTTTGTCCCCCAGCTGATATCTACTGCTGTGATTGTTGCTTTCCTTGTGACCTACAAGGATGGTAATTTACATGTCCAGCCATGCTAACATGGTATTCATGTTTCATCATAGTCCTTAATTAGCCCCTCCTCCCCTTAATCACATTTCAGCAAAACAAATACGATCAAAACTGTACTAAACTTGGTAGTACCCAAAACTGAAGCCGAATTTCCTCTCTGAACCACCACAGACAACCTTTGGAGAATTAAAGCAAATGCATTGCGCTGTGATGTGTGGGTAGTCTGTGCATGCATTGCGATGTGCATTGTCACTTGTTTCATTGCTTTTTGGGGAAGTGTTTTTTGATGGAAGTGCATCCCTACATGACTTGTTTTTGCACTTTTAGCAAAGTGCTTTTTCTGTAACTTAATATAACAATCAAAGTTTAACAGACCATTTGTCCCGAAAGTCTGTCCACACATGCGCAGACTGGTGAAACTTGCTGTAGACCCAGTCCCAGTAACTATAACTCGGTCACAGCACACTCCATGCAGAGCTGAGGTATTGTGTATATAATTATAGGACTTAGTGCTACAGCAATGCACAAAACCTATAGGTGTTCACCACTTAAAACACTAGGCTGAGAGATGATCAACTATTAAGTGCCTCTATTCTTTTAATGATACCTTGGACCTCTAAGAAATTAGACACAAACACGGTAAATGGGATAAGGTGCTGATCAGGAAAAGCACATGTAGCTAAACTAACTTCTGTCACTTGCCATGTATAATTTCATCTTCAGTTATAGGGATTGTTTTTTTTTTGTTGTTGTCAGTTATAGGAATTAGTTGTTGTTCGCGTTTGTTGTCATGTAGTTGCAAAGGTTCAATGGGTTCTCTCAGATACAACCACGCAGAGACCACCATATTAAGCTGTGGCACCATCTGTTCTGTGTTCTTTATAACCAAACTGTGTGAACTTGCTTATAGTCCTATGATACAATCCGATTCAAATTCATAGGTTGGATGGCATGATTTGGGAAACAGCAAATGGAAACAAAGTTCTCATGTTGACAAAGTAAAGAGAGTTGATTGAAGTCATCTTCTATGAGTGTCAAAGGATTGGTTGAAACCATTTCCAAGCATAAATATACATAACATAGTAAACTGAATTCTCAAATATTATTGTGCTACTTGCATGCTTAGCTATTCAGCATCATAATGGCTAAGGTTTTTTCTGACTGAATTCAATATATTAAGCGTGAAAACTGAAACACTGCATGGTGCACAAAAATGAAAGAGGGAATGACTGTTGCAATATCTACTCTACTATATAATTGTTTGAGGCAAATTGGGATCAGGTGGCAATAAAAAAAACATCAGACAAAAATATGTACACATTTTAGTTATACAGTTTTCACAGACAGAGTTAGTATGCATAGTCGTAAACATGTTCCATACTTTGATTGTGAACTGTTTTGTGTAGTTCCTCATAAACTGCATGGCTGCCATCGTTAGTATTTAAGTCAGCAGTACCACCCTCTAACTCAGTCTCTACATAGGCCATGTTCCGAGCTGATGGATTGATGGCAGTGTATGCATCATGGCTGCTGTCAAAACTGTCCTCTCTATTTAAGGCATTGCCACCCTGTAACTCAGTCACTGCATAGGCCATGTTCCAAGCTGCTGGAATGCTGTCACTGTTTGTTGAGTATGCCATATTCCTCTCTGTAGTAGTGACTGCGGTGTATGCATCATTTCTGACCATTTCAAATGGTTCTTTTCTTTCGGAAACTGCACCAGTATGAGATGATGGAACAACATCGGCATTGCAAACATCATTCTGGTCAGTTCCTTCTGAAGTAATTTCATTATCCCCACTTCTGTCTCCGACTGAGCTCTCTGTGAGTGGATTTCCATACACTTCTCCGAATGCACTTATCTCGGACACACTAGATATTTGTTTCACTACCTGTTCTGAAGTTGTGAATTGTAGATCACTGTTAAACTTTCTGAGAGTTACATGTTGTGACGTTGATCCTGTGCCACTAGATGAAATCAGTGGATATCTGCCCTTGATGTGTGATGGGGTGTGTGATTGGAAAGTTTGCCTGACATTGTAACGGCCACGACACAAAATCCTTCTCCACGATACTCTTGCGTCTTTGTTAAGCACGCAGAAGAACAAAAAGAGAAAGAAACCCTGGGAAGAATTGAATATGGCAAAAAGGATTTGGAAAGCCAGCGAGGTTTCACTCACGACAGTCAGGCCGCCAAATACCCACGTCAGTCCTAGCAGAAACGTGACACCAATCAGTCTCAGAATTAAACTGATGGTGGAAGTTCCGTTGGCCTCAGCTTTTTTCCTTCTGTGCTTGATAGCAGTTCTTGCTACAATTACAAACACTATGGAATTGAATATCAGAATGGCAGCAATGGGTGCAATGAAGGCTCCAAACAAAACCCGAATATCTCCAATGAAGCAGCTACAGTGTAGTGAGATAAAATTAATGACATTATTTTAACAAGGAACAGGGAATGGGTGAGAAACCACTATGTACCAAGACACAACTGCACATGCAGCATGAGAAAAAGACGTTTGGTTCATCAATCATTAGTACATGCCCGCCCACCAGTAATGATAGGTCAAGCACTGGTAAGGGTTTTTTTTATGACTCCAGCTAATTATGTATAAGTAATTACTAAATAGTAACTACTAGTAAAGTTACTTACTCCAACAGATAATTGAGGCAGCAACAATGTGTCTTGTAGTGACGTGGACATGTACAATTATTAGCTTTGCAAACATGAACAGGGCCTCTGCTCCCATCCACATGAATGCTACCAGGGTGCAGTACTGGATCAGGGCCGACACTGTCACACAACCTCTATAGGGATACGTAGGTGGGACTCGATCGATGCCAATCACAAATACTAACAGCATGCAAAAAATAGCAATGCAGAGCTGAACATGAAACTTGGTAGCCTCAAGTTTACATAAAAGTTCTGAGAAGGAGAGAAATGACAAGTGAACAAATTGGCTATTAATAATGCTACCATAGACTTACTGGAATGCAAGGAGTGTGGTGATAGTCAATATAATGCCTATCAGAGATAGGACAACTCCAACGATGGAAATGACATCTAAGGCCAGCTCAGCTCCAGCAGACAGTTGGCTGCACCCATCCCTTCTAATACAAATATCCTACAGTGTACAGGAGGCCCAGCTCAGCTCCAGCAGACAGTTGGCTGCACCCATCCCTTCTAATACAAATATCCTACAGTGTACAGGAGGCCTATCAATGTCACATGTTAGTTGATGATATGTGTGCTGTTACAAAGTAATAGAATGCCACACCGGACAATCTTTCTCTTAGATAGAGAGGGCCAGGACAGAAGCTTATGTGAAACTTGGGAATTCCGATTAGAAAAGGGTATTGCAGTGATATCGCTTACTAACGTGTAACTATTCACTGTACACAACACTTATATAAAACTGGCCAAATGCTATGAAGAAAGACCACAGAAGGGTTGGAATCACTTTTTCTATATACTCACCACCAGAACAGCAAAGTTTGTTATATGATTACAGCGGCAAGTAACTTCATCTGGAGCATCACCCTTCTCCGTCTCACACCCCTCAGAAGTCCAATTACCACGTCCATCTGAGCGAAAACGTATTCATTGTATCACTATGATTCATACTACCAGAGCTTCTCTGAGGAGACATATTACCTGCAAGGCTGAAATCCCAAGATACACACGTGCAGCGTGTAATACTCTGCAATGCAAGGAGAAATGAAAGCATAAGGCTTGAAGTATTTAGCAAATAAAAACGTGCACAACTCACTCCTTCCAGGACTGGGTTCAGCCGCACAGCAGCAATGACAGGTTCTCTCAAGTCAGGGAATGAAGTTTGCTCTGCTGTAACCACTGTAGCAGCAACCACGGGAGAACCTAAACTTCTATGGGTGCTTATTCTCGAGGGGCGCTTACTATCGGGATAAGTTGTTGTAGTTTAATTGGGTGCCTATATTCATGGGGTGCTTATTTTCGATGGGTGCTTATTATCCCGATTCTACGGTATTCTGGTTATAACACCTACTGCTGTGGTTGTACTTGGCACATTAGCCACTGGAAAAAATGTGGCGCTCTCATAGAGCGAGAAAAACAGACCAATTTCATCATCAGCAATGTTTTCAAACAGTGAGGCAGGCAGCAAGGCAAGACCAATCTCTTCGGGGGCGAGCGTGTCATTAAGAAAACCTCCAGTTATGGAACGCAGATCTAGAGTCTCTATACCATGATAAGAATCCACTTTAAATATATGAATGATACCATTGCAGATGTCATAACATATTTGTAAGTAATATTTGCTCACAATACAATACACTGTACCATTATCATCCCTTGAGATAACAAATCCTCTTCCATTAGACTGAAGAGGTAACTGTTCAACCTAAAAGAAGAGAAAAATAATTTTTGTTAATGACAGAAAACAGTGCAAGCATGCATGTGCATGCACATACCCTCTCTGCTATTAAAGTAGTGTTTTCCTCAAATACTGTAAGGTTGGTGAAGTTTCCTTGTCGCACAGTATCAATGAGAGCTGCTTCAAGATTTTGAATTATTCTATGGAAATACATGAAGAATACTTACACTATCATAAATGTAGCCTTTTAATGTAACCTACTCAGGCCCATCTTCTGCAATAACTTCTTCCGGCCAACTCTGAAGGGAATCCACTATTGCAACAGCATTAGTCACAGTCTACATTGAAAACAATGGAGTAAAAATAGCCGCAAGCTCGTACATGAATGATACAACAAGCCAGCATATCAGACAGATAGTTGTTTATACACAGTCCAGTAATCATGCAAGGACTGCACAGCCAAGGGCAAGTGCAACAAGTGAACTGAGGTTTGAGTATAAAAGTGAGAGATGTCAATCTAAAAAAACCATGGCCAGCTGGCGAGAAAACAGACCAATTTCATCATCAGTAATGTTTTCAAACAGTGAGGCAGGCAACGCCACATTTTTTTCAAGTGGCTGGTTGAGACATTGCTAAACCTATCAGCCATCAGGTTGGCACACTGTATCACATACCTAACAGTAAGCCATGGAAAATCAGAGAGACAAGATGAGCTGACTGAAATCATGAATTGCTAGATTTCGTCCAGCTCAGTGATAACTGGGAACTGTGACATGTGTCTGCTTAGTGTAGAAGGTCATGAATATCCAGTGACAGGTGAACTGACTTACCTGCTCATCAATATTAAAAGCTGAGTCACTCAAGTTAGCAATGCTATTGAAGCCCAGGGTTACAACTTGTAGGTTTTCCATAGTCTGCTCATCTGGGTCATCAGCTAAACTGATAACTGTAGCCAATTCTTCAATAATGTCATTGAGGTCCTCGGCAGTGAGATTTTCCTGCATGAGCAAAATTATTCTGTATGCTTATCTTATTAAAATATACAACAGTGCATTATGCTTATCTTATACGGCATCATTAAAATATATAACAGTGTGTGGTGCAGTGAACTTACATTTGTCTTCTATTTCAGAGAGTCTAGACATGATAGTGCCTAACATGATCAAGCAAATGAGTGTAAATCAAGGGCCACTCACAAAAAAGAGAGGGAAAAAACTGTAGTTACATTGGGAAATTTTCACTCGTAGAAATATTCATCTGTTAAATTTTTACATTGTTCTATTATTGCCGCTTTTTAAGACCAAAAGTGTAACTTCATTGGTCGGCGTTAAATGTTTTTACATGTTTAGTTTTCATCGTCGTAGGGCACTGACGAACTTTATTAATGACGGAAAGTTCCCGATCTATAGTATAGATCTATCACTGTGATTCTTGTGTAAATAATTTGGGAAGTAAAAGGCCAAACATCATGAACTATATGGTTTAGGACAATATGGCGAGACATTGCTCTCGTGGGCAGTATTTTCCCTCACCTGCTGCCCGGGAAAAATACTTGTACACATTCATACAATATCTCACCATATTGCCCACTAACCCAGGTAATAAGGTGTATTTATAACAGTTTTTGGGCTTCTATGCAGATGAGATTGCAGTGGCACCTGTGTCCAAAAGCATTACAACCAGATGGTAGCTATAATCCACAAGCATGACAGTCACATGTGTAGTTTAATTACATATATGGAAACAAACACATGTGCATGCATGCCGTGTCCTAGTTACCTATAGATCAACTATATAGCCACATTATTATGATAACACTCTACATAGCCAGCTGAAATGTACCAACAGCTTCACCAAACAAGTCTGTGGTCCAGCCTGGTCCCATTTGTAAATTATGCAGCACAGGGTAAGTCTCTCAGAGATTTTTATGTATTTGGTAATAGCAGCTGAATCCTTGCACTGTGAGAGTGCTACCTTTGCCCTAAATTGTACAGAAAGAAGCTCACCAACTAACTTACTAATTGCTTATGGTATCTGGTGCCACAGCAGTGCTAGTGCACATGGCTTTATAGACAATGTCTGACTTCTTAGAGCTGGCTTTTGTAAACCAAACTCCCCCTGTTACACAGTAGCTACACAAACCAATCATGATTTTAAAGCCTCGTTCCAAGCCTCCACCCAGCTTTGTCGCTTGAAATATGTTAAGCAGGGAGTAGGCCTGAGTGATTCTATCATGTGAGCAATGTTACAGTAATTAAAACCAGAGAATGCAGTTGGCCCATGCATTTAATTTGCTACCCTAGAAAGGTTAGTAATAGCTATTACACAGCTAACCGAGAATGCCTTCAGTGAGGTGGAATGTTTTGACTGAGCATATGCACTCACTGCGTACATGAACCACTTCAGAAAGAGTACAAGGCACACAGTGACTACTGGTTAGTATCAATATATACAGCTACATGTAAAACATTACAAATGCTACACAGTGGATCGATTCTGGTTGTGCATAGAGGCTACAGTCCTTGTATGCCTATAGTTGTTTCTATAGAACATGAAAAGTGGCTTCCAGCCCGGTTAATAAATCAGGAGTTCACATTGTGGATTGTGTTGCCACGTTACGATTGTTGTATATCCATGCATTATATGGACCACGTGAACATTTACAACAACTTACCATCATCGTCAGTAATGGAGATGGGAGCTAAAGCTGTTTGCAATGAGACTTGCCCCCTGGGGTTGCTTTGTAGACTCAAGGAAACAGTGAACATTTCCTCAAATTCAATTAAGTCATCATCAATGATTGTAATATTAAAACACTGCGGGGATAACAGGTTAGCGGAATCAAATGTCAGAGTCATGACTGCTGGTGAGAAAGTCCAGGCGTAGTCCTCACCACAACCTTTGTGAAGAGAGACGACATATTAGCTTATGATCTCCATCAACTACTAGTATAATTCATGTGATGATCATATACCTATCGCTGTTCCATCAGATAGTGCTATGTCAACCTCATAGCTTTCACCAGCAATGTCATTGAGGTTTCCAGTACCCACTGAACCGGAAACGCACACCTCCACATTAGGAACACCTTCCGTTCCATCATAGCTGGTTGCATCAAGGGTCAGGAAAACAGCGGCTAGGAAATGATTATTAATTCAACATTGGTACATTCTCCCATTTTTTATTGACAGCCAAAACATTATACAGAATAGTACATGTATGAATAGTATATTATAATATTATTGTGGCTACAAGAGAATCTCATACATGCATACATGTATCCCTGAAATATAATGTTTTGGCTGTCAATAAAAAATGGGAGAATGTACCAATGTTGAATTAATAAAGCTTGACATGTGGAGAATATAACTGCTTTGATCACTACCAGGTACACAATGTATGCGTTTGGGATTTTGCTATAGGCAATCATTTAGCCATGTAATTGTACTGGACAGACGGACAAATAATAGAATGATATAATAAACAGATGGACAAACCAATTGCTTTATTGCTGGCCTCAGTCCCATGGCCAGGTTAAACTACTTAAGATGAACAGGGACAGCTAGCCTTGGTCATAGTGTATACTGTATACTACCCAACGATAAAGTTTTAAGCTAAAAGGAGGCGTATATATATACTACCCAAGTATAAAGGAAAAGGGGGGAAAATAATAAACTAGGCCTAATCACTACTCAAGTATAAAGTACACTGGGCGAGTGCAAAGTTTGTTGGGTGAGCAGAGCATTAGAGTTTCACAACTCAGTCTGTCACAAGAATAGTGACAAAATAACTCTGCAATCAATCACGACCTTGACTGGAATATTTTCGTGAGCTAGGCTGTTGCTTATACTATAGACTAGTGACGATTCATTCATTGGCAATGCTAAGCTATGAAAAGCGTCTGGTCGTCAAAAGATTGGCATCTCTGTGTGCAGCATAGTCTTAAGGGTCAGCCAAAACAATTTTAAACTATACCGTACTTATACATTTGTCGCTAGTCTAGCACTAGCCTGGCTCGCGAAAATATCCCAACCTTGCCACGCCCAGATCCGAATTGATTACTTAATCATTTCCTCGCTATCCTTGTGACAGACAACGTGAGTGCAATATACGTTGGATGAGCAGATCACTATAGGGTTTCACAACTCACCCACTGTACTTTATACTTAGGTAGTGTTTAGGCTTACATATATTATATGCAATGATTATAACTTCTGGGAAGTTGTTACATATAAAAGGATTGTTGAACACTAGAGAAGATATCCATACTGACCAAACCCTGGTCATGTAAGGCATGTTAATATTGTCCCCTACCAGGTATTATGTGAACTATGGATGGCATTGCAGTTTCCACGATTCTGTACTATTACAATAACACACTGCACACTCAATCTCTACTTGGTGTATCTCATACATTATGCAGACCATTTAAGCCTTCAATACATAGAAGTACATACGAACCACTTGTAGTTTTGGCAATGCATGTATGGACTTTTGACACTTCGGAGATGGAATGTTAAAGTATCTGCATCAAAAGTTTTGCTTACAAACTGTGTTATTATCACTTACGGAAGCAAAGACCAAGGATAGGATCGCCAGAGAAGTCCGGTGTGTACCCAGTCAGACAATTCCCGCAGTTTTGACCAAATGCGGTAGTAACACATTCTCGTGTGAACTCGCAGCCTCCATAGTAAGGAAGACGGCACTTGTCTGCAAATAAAAAATACATAATTATATTTAGTTTTAGTAAAAGCCAGAGGAGGTTGGACACGGTCATGTGACAGCCTACGTGATCGTGAGTTGTATGAATTCTCTATGGAGCTGCCTGTACAAAAGTAGTTTAGTCCAGTTTTGGCAAAGTTCTGCTATCAATATACAAGAAACGCATATTGTTGGAATCTGCTTGTGATGCGCTTTTAGAAAAGCGAGCCAACCCCGTTCAACCCCTGCATGGGTAATTGCAGAGCTACGGTCGTTTAAATATCTAGCTATTGGCAAGGCGAGACTACATACTGGATTCTATCTAGTAAGGGAAAGATGCTGCCCGTATAGGTCCGTTCCAGCCATCTTGCAGCAATCTACAGGCTATTGCAGCTTTATAACGAGCTATGCTTACCTTCTCAGTGAGCTAATTGCATGCTGGAATGCAACGTGGAATGTAATAATCATGGATAATATAGTTTACGTGTCTATATTATCCATGGTAATAAAAAGTGCAGCAAAAGGCACGTGACTGCGCACATTAATGAATGCGTGTCCAACCTCCTCTGGTAAAAAGCTAATGGAGAACAAAATGTAGCTTTGGTTTTAGTTAGCCAAAAAAGGTTACTAAAACATTTTAGTATTCAGCTATAACTAAAATAATGGGCTAATTTTGGTTTAGTTTAGTTGTAGTTGACTCCCTGAGGCCAGTGTCCTTGAAGTTCTAACTTTTAAATTAGTATTAGTTAACTAGACCTGGTTTTGCTCCTACTAAAAACGCTTTTTGTTTAATATAACTAAAACAACACTACGCATGAATGCACGGGTTCCATCATAGATAATATACCTCCTTCCCCGGGTATATTATCTATGGTTCCATACATACATAGATCCAATATTATGTGCATGCATGATTGTACATGTATTCAGTACGCATTCAATCCTTAGCTTTACTTGAAAATCGATCCTTGGTAGGCGCATGCACGTTTTGTTTGGGATGGTGCATGAGTTAGGATACAACTTACTTTCGCAGATGAAACTTCTTTCGTCAACTCCAAAACCACATTGATCAATACCGTCGCAGAGGGCCCCCAGCTGAACGATTTCCTCACCCGTGCACCGAAACTCCCTCGGGTTTCCGAACAAGCCGACGCCTGCATCAGTGCGTTGAAGAGAAAAGATCGCCACTATAGACAGCTGCATGCATGTAATAGCAGTGGTTTACTTACAGTCCAAGCTCGCAAAGTCATCTCCTTCGTCTATACCGCCCGGACAGTCGTCAACTCCGTCGCAGAGCTGATCCGTAGTGAGACACCTGCCAGTAGTAGGACAGGAGAGATTGTCATCTCCGCACGGCAAGGCAAAGCCAGTCACATTGTTCTGAGTGTCAACGCGCCGGAGTATTAGAAGCAACAGCGGAACCACTAGCCACTGCTTCATGGCTCTGCGCCCATGCATGAAGCGACAACTTTCTGCAGTTAATATGCCAGTACACTACAAGTGGGAGCTACTACAAAAACCCAGCATGCACGTGTTTGCGTATATTATACGCATGGCACCTGGTCCAATAAAACTCATTTTACATACTTTTAGAGACTGTAATTTGCCTGTACCACACCGCGATGGGTCCACACAGAGATGGTTTTTTTCTTGTGCAAGATAGAGCAAACCAGAAGCCATCCAACTGGTCAACAAAACACTTGGCTTGCTTCAAATAGATTCAAAGTACTATTGTTCCAAATTGTTTTCATTTCCCTCATATAAGGGCTTCCTCGCCACGTGCACATGCAGTGAGCTGCAGTTGCTTCAATGAGATAGTATATAGCTATATAGCTATATAGCTATGCATGTTTAGCTAGCTATATAGCTGATTGTCTTAGCTAGCTACACAGAATTTTAGAAGTTCGTGATGAAAATTTTTCTTGCATCAGGCTCATTGCGTGGGAGGAATGTTGAAATTTGGAATTTTGGAATTTTATTGGAGCTTTAGGTCAGGGTGGCCCATAAGCTATACAAAAACAACAATTTGAAACACTATTATTTCAAAATATATAACACTATTGTAGGTATCTACTCCTCAGTTTGCATAAAATAAAAACAAAGTACATGTAACCAATCAACTTGTAAAACCTATCCTCTAAATCGTCTCTCATTATAAAATTAAACTGTATGCTATCTTGCATGTTGGATACATAGCTAGCTAGCTACTACTAGCTAATTTCAATGAACACAGACTATCTGAATGTGCATGGTGTTAACCTGGGCATCGTATAAAGTGAACTTTATCCTCTGTTTCAAGTGTGCATGCATGCAGGGCATAAACGTGCTGACCTCTCAGGAGGACTGTGGTGGTGTCGTGCTTTCTCAATTTCCAAATTATGATTAGATGTCCTTAGTTTTACTGAGTGCAATCTTGTGTGCTGGAATAGTTACAGCTGCTAAATACGAACTCTTTGCATGTGTCACTTTACAAGCTTTCAGTACTCCAAGTTTGGAAGTATTGCCCACTGTGTTGACTATGGCATTCTTATAGTGGAGTTGTAATTTGGTGATTCAGAATAGTACTTCGTAAGTGTCAAAGGATCTGCGACATTAACTCCAAGTTCTACCAGGGTATCACTGAGATGCTGGAACCATGGTGTCTGTTCCCTTTGATGGACGAGTAATGCTTCTTTCAGTAAAATGTGGTCACTATTCCCGATCCTGTACCACCAGCAGATGACCTTGATCTTTAAAAACATTTCAATAGGGTATTCCCCAAGCTCGATCTGTATCTCCTGCAAGTTGGTCCGTTAGAGACTGTAGCTGTGATTGGACACCTTCTGTAGTCATATGCTCTATAAAATACTACACATTTTGTGCTGAAATGTGGTAGTATTGACCACTTTCCTTCCCCTTCTCATCTAGTTCCAGCTCATCTCGCTCTGTTAAGTCTTCTAACAACATGGCTGCTGTGCTCCCTTTACTCTCTTCTTGAAGTTTCGTTGACACGTGCACAATGCAAGTTGAAGATAGGTTCAGACAGCTTGCATGGATGGTGGCAGTAGAGCAAAGTCACTCGTATACAATTAATTACTGCATATGTGACGCTATGAAGTAATTCGCAACGAAACAAAGGGCAAAATATTATTATGGCTACAAATATCTCATGAACAATTAAACCTAGATGAGGATCTTTTCCTGTGTACGTGCATGTTACATACCTCCTGAGCGGGTACAAAATCTGGGAGCAACTTGAACAGGATCTGATTAATATTCCAAACCACTCTTATATTATTATTATTAAAGGTGATTTAAATGCAAGAGTGGGTACTTTGCTCAATTACGTGCAAGAGAATGATTTTTTTCGAGAAATTATCCCGGAAGATACCCTACTGGACCAGGCAAATATGGACCTGAAAATCAACACGCATGGGAGGTGCTTGATAGATCTACGTTTAAAAACACAATTGCTGATTCTGAATGGACGACTACACCATGATCAAGGCTTAGGCCGATACACATTCCTTAGTAAACTTGGATGTATGTAGACACATGGCCTAAGCAACTGGCATCAGCCTAGTTTAACAAATCAGAGGAAAAAGCAGTACATGTACATACGCTGGTGAAGAAAGGGTGAGTTGTTATTGAGAGTCTTTCATATTGTTGATTAGCTAAAGCCAAATGGAGCAACTTCTATAATAGAATACATATGTCCAACACAGAGTATTTTTATTTACACCCATCCGTCAACAGCAAATCAGTGTACATGTAATGAGTGCATTGAGTATGGATAGAGATGCCCTTTTAGTTTTCATGTACTTCGTAATGCAAACTTACCAGTGCAGCAATGTCTTCAGTGCCATAGGTAGTGATGACGGCACTAGTGTCATCAAAATCTCCGGTATAAGCATACAGTACTTGAATGTGTAGGGATGTTATAACATCTTGACACACGATGCCAACAGACCCCCTGTTGTGTGTGTGTGCAAACAGAGTCTTCCTGTTAGTATGTCAGTTCCTTTATTAATGCTGGGGATAACTAGTCTACAATGATGAATGCATTACCAATACTGATCACAGTAAACTCATGCATACATGCAGTGTCACACAAGCACATAACTAATAAATAATGAAAGCACTGAAGTGTAAACCTCACCCAGCATTCTTAGACTATAAATGTCACGTACATTTTGGTTAAAGGCTAGTCCCGTATGCTACCACTAAAAGGGGTGGCTTTTATGATGTATATGATTGGTTCCGCCAAGCAAACGGTAATTGCTAGCACAATATTCAAAACTATGTCATTCAGAGGTCGAAGTACATAATGGCCGACAGCTCAGTTTGTGCAGCTTAGTTATATACACGAGCAGACGGAGATGCAGCGTTTGATGTACCAGTATAGCCTGTACAGAAGCAGACCACTGCGGGCATAGCCTAGTAACAGGCATTGTGCATTAAATATGCTACAAGCCAACTCACAACCGCCAGAAGAATGTTGTTTTGCTACAAGCAAACCCACAAAAATGCTGTTCGAGAATAGAAGCACGTGTAGTCATGTAAAGAGCTAGAGCCCTACGTGCTACCCCGTGACCCATTAAGGGGTGTGGTTTGCCACATCAAAAGCCTACTTCTAGAGCTATTCATGTACATGTAAACTCAACAGATGATATTTTTCCTATTGATGTAGTGGTTCACTAAGTTAGCCTATACATTACTACTTGAGAAGGATTTGTACCCAGGCTTCCTCTCCACCTCTTTTGTACAGTGCCTAAAAGCTGGGAGAGGAGCCTGCATGGATGAGTTTATGATAAATGGATTGGTTGCCTTATAGTGTAATAAATTTTTACAGCATTTAAATGTTGTGGGTTTGTAACTGGGTCAAGATAAGACTTTCTGGAGCCATAGTGATCACAAGGATAACAGTCTCATTTCCATGAATTAGCTATGGCGATATTCTTAGCTGATTCAGTTTTACCAGCCAATATACATTTAATAAGTATCCACATTTGCAGTCCAGCTGTGAAAATCAAGGCTGTCAGGCAGCACATTGTATGACAATCAACTTGACTGCATGGCCTAGCTGGGAACAATATAATCCTTGTCCATTGTTTAACATCCAGTATTATTCTTCCCTCTCTCCTCCACACAGCCTCACTAACCTGGTAGAAGTCTCTGTATGTCTCCATCTCGAGCTGTAATTAAGGCCGGCTTCCTGGTCCCCCATATGTTTCAAGCTGTGAGGAGAACTGCTCCACAGTGCCAACGAAATCTGGGTCATCAAACATCAGCCTGGAAGGGTCTGAAAAGAAAACAGCTTACAGAGTTGTAATTAAGAACAGTTGGCAACCCCCAAAAAAGAAAATGATACAAATGTATTTAAAGGACAACAGTGAAATCCCTCTATTGTGGACACCTTGGGGACATGGTATAGTGTCCTGTATAGATAGGTGTCCACATTTCAGGGGTAAATTCTTATTAAGATGGGACATAGCAAAGTGTCCTCAATATAGAGGTGTCCATAATTCAGGGATGTCCTTTATGAGGGGATCCACTTAATTTATAAGGGGAGACAGTGACTATAGTTTTTACTTGCGAGTTCTAAGGTTGATTCTGAAAACCGATTTTGAATTCTCTATTTGCTATAGCCTTGTAAATTTTTTGAGGGTGGGGGGCTTCATATATGAGAATTTAATGTCCTGTATCACTTACTGCGATCCCTCTGCACACAAAATGCTCCGGGATTTGGACATGAACACGAGCGAAGAGAAGAGCGTAGGATGTCATCTGACTCAAGGTATACTTGGTCCACTGGGCTTTAGGGACAAACAGTGGAGCAGTACAGCAAATTCATAAGCAAATCTATTTGCCCGAAAACACACCATAGTAGTATCAGCTATCAGGTATATATGGTGTAAATGTCATGTTACGTAAACAATGAAATTGAGGGGGTCTACATATTTACAGCCCTGTAATTACAAACCCTCAGGGCCTGTAGGTTTTAGATCCCTATAAGACATTTATACTAAATTGGTTCTCACAATAGCAACAATTAAGCTGGCTAACTGTGAGACGACTCTAATCTCGAGTTTTCCAGCCACCAACAACAGCTTCACTGTTGGAACCTAAATTCAGAAACTGATTCACAGACTGATCATGACATCATGGAGACCTATCTCAGCTGCTTTTGAGTGCAGCACCACTAGCAGTGGCAAGTGGGCAATTGTGCTGCAAAATCGCTAAATTGTGCTAGAATTAGCGCTCTCAAATGTACGTAAGTCACCTGAAGATCCAAAGGAATTTTGTCCCGAAACTAGCTACCTGCAATACAACTAGGGCCAGGCCGCACCCACATACACCACCCATCACAACCGATGACCCGCCCCTTTGCCATCATCCAGGCGATAAACAATTAATGTTCCGTACCGATGCGCAACTTGTACTCGTCCGGTTACGCAACGCAACCCGACGCCGGTTGCGTAAAACCATATACACCTCCACGTGGTCGATCGAACTTGCAGACTACTTGCAGGACCAGAGACGGTATGCAGTGGCTTGCACTGTGTGGGCAATTCGAAATCTGGAAACAATTTAGTATGGAGTTGTCATTGGCCAGATCTGCGAGCAAGTGAGTCCTTAGATTTAGGGATTGGTACGACTTATTTCTGCATGAACGTGCGCTCTCATCAGCTATCAATCCGTAATATTTCTTTGGCTGCACTATAATAAATCGTAGGTGGATGCAAAATAGTCTCGTTTCCAGACCCTCTGCGCGAACCCCACACGCGGATCCTTGGAGTGTTGAAAATTTCATCTGTACTTTAATAAGTATGATGTAATTTCCGTAAAAAAAAATTGCCACCATGTGTTCATTTGTTTACGAGTCGGACAGTGCGTGGTTAGCCTGCATACACCATATGTGATATCTGTGGACGGGGGGTTGTTCATGGTGATGCTGTGGTACTCCGTCCCTGCTTCCTGTGCAAAAGAGAGATTGCTAACTGCCGTAACTGCCGGATTCTTTATGGTGACTCGCAGCCACCAAGCACTTCCTACCGGTGTACGCGCAATATTGGGACCCCCCAAAATGGGGACCCCCGGTCCCCATATCACTAGAGATATGGGGACCGGGGTCCCCGAAATCTGTAGCGATATGGGGACCGAGGGGCCGCAAAGCGCTGGTGGTATGGAGATCCTTTATTACAAATTTATGTATCAATGTAAGCGTAGTGTACGTAAGAATTTTTTGTCACTTCTATATATGCAGTTGGCTAATTGAAGAGGTCATCCATTGTTTAGCTACATGATGGAAGAGTTTATTCACTTTGCCTCTGTTAGAGATATGTCAATGATTGTGAGAGACTACTGCTAATTGAACATAATTTCCTGCTTGTGGTGAAGCCACACCAGTATTGTGATAGGAACTTTATTGCATTCTTAGTGTTGGTAGGAGGTTGTGCTGGTAACTGACTTACCTCACATCCTATATTGCAAGATGTATTACCTGGTGCTCCTCTGTATGTGCTGTATTTGGTCATCCTGGTTAAGTTTCCCTTATTTGGTTGAGTTTTGTACAGGAAGTGTTTATGATTATTTCTTGGGATTGGTACTACCTCACAGTCACACTTACTCACCTAGGGTTTTCTTTCCCTGTACTATGTTTAATTTCCTTTTGATTTCCTGTACAGGATAGTATTATTGAGGATATTGTTTAATGCTTGTTTTCTGTAGATCATCTTCTTAGAATATTGCAACATATTTTATTACATTCTTATTGGTTTTATATCATCTTTATCCTTTGAGTATTTAAGGAGCACCGGGTGTTGCAGTAGATAGAACATCGATTTGTCTGTATTAATACTTTGAAGAACCTCGGAGATCTGTTGTCCACACACCGTAACGGTGCGCGCTAAAGTAGTCTGCGAGATTATACTTGTAGTCTATCACAATGATTAGCTATTGTTCATGTTGTAGTTGCAACCATGCTCAAAGATGCTTTAGGCCCTTTCCTGTTTTCTTGTACATAGACTTCTGACTCCTCTTTTTCCCTTGTCCTTGCCACCTGTTCTTGTGCCACCTGTCTATGGAACATTCTAGAACTCTCTTCTCTTCTATATATAGTGTCTCTTTTCGCCACTGTGTAGTAGTTGTTCAGTTGTTCAGTCTTCACGATTACTATTGGAATGTTACTGAGAAGTTGGTGTACCTATCTACTCTGCGCATCGTTAATCTACTGAAAGCATACGTCCCTGGCTAGTTCAACTAGTCAGCGTTTGACCCGAGAATAAACTCTACAAAAACAGCCTCAGGTACGTGCTGTCGATACTTAAACCTTGCTCTGCGCTGGTTTATGCTTGTATATATGTACGTACGTATAGTGACTCATCTTGTGCTTGGATAAAGTGGGTACGTTGAGTCATACTCTATGTCGGGTTATGGCCGTTGCATAGTAAAAACATTGCATTTCCAGGTTTTGAAGACAAATTAGATATTTAATAATTGCATACGCATGTGACGTTCCACCTGTTTTTGTACTAATGTTTGCTTGTTCGAGATGAACTCCTAATTCACAATTATTTAAACCTTACAGTTAAAACCTTATGGTGTACCTCTACTGCAGCAGTGCTGGAAATCGTATCTATTGCAGCAGTAACTGTGCAGCACTTCTTGTGTTGGTCAAGCCCTCAACTATTAGGTTATTGATATGAAGGGTATACGTGTACCTATATATAGCATGCTGGTCTTTTACTCTTTGTTCTTCAGACCTTGCCAAGCTAGACCAACAGTGGCTTCATAATGAGCTACAGTTCCCAGTCTACCTCTCTCACTTTCAATTCTCTTGGGGGAAGATGGACCAAGATGATGATTGCAGAAAGGTACACCAAAACCCTCTGTGTGTACTACTAAAGTTATAACTAAAGTGTAGTGAGCAGAATCAAGCCATAATTAAGATTTTATCTTTAATTGGAATACAAATGGTAAGTCAGCTAATTAGCCACTTGCATGCTAATATGTATAGCTATTCTAATAAATATGCTTTCATTCTAAGGCTTGGCAAAAGAAGGGTATATTTACCTTGTATCATGCTTTTGTAACGTGCTTCAGTGGGCGGATACTACGTGCATAAACATACCCCTTGCAGAAAGTTGACCCTGAAGAGGGGATTGTGTGCTAAATACGTGGCGGGCGCTTGATACGTATTCTACGTAACGTGTATAATGTACATGAGCTGACGTGTCGGAGGTGGTCTTAGAATTGTTCCCCCCTCCACCTTCGCTGTAGGCTGATGAAGAAGCAGGCAGTGTACTATGGCCCTAGACCCACAGTTGTTGGAGGCCCACTCACCTGAACATGTGACTCTGCTGTTCCTGTCTGTCATGTGAGCCTGTTGTTTCTCAGACCAATGAATCATACGTGCTAGCACTAGTGTTGATTTCTCACTATTTTGGGAGGTATATAGATTTGTACCAGATCTCCATGCAGACCTTTTTTGCAACCATATGAACAAAACGAACATTATTCTGTCTCATTGATCGCATCACTGCATTTGAAATGTGATGTCTCTGAACTTCCGTATATACACCGAAGGTTATACGCGGTGCGTGGTTGCATAGATAGTTGATGCATTTATTGAGCCCCACAAGTATGACGCCTGTTCTCTATCACACACGGTCTTTTTATTCACATAGATGTGGCATGCAGTGGCTCGAAAAATTATGCTTATACAAACCTTCCTGTTGTTTTGCGGGCACGGCAGTGTGTTCCTCTCCCATGTAGAGCTAGGCCGCAAAGTACAATATCATGTGTTGTTTGACAAGGTGTATGTTAGTAAGACAGACAGCACATGGCACAATCAAGTTGCTCACGAATCACAAGGGATATTGACGTTGCATATATATAGCTGCTGCACTGTATTGTCAGCAGAAGTGTAAGAATATACATGTGCTATCGATTATGAGTACACTACGAATAGAAGGGATCTATGGTAGACAGTCATTTATTTCATTCTGGTGTGTTGTGGCTGCCTTACATACATGTCAATTGCTGACATTTCATGTCTAAAAAACCAGCCGGGCACCTTTCTCGTACAATACACACAACTCAGCTTAGGCCAAGCTACCTACTGCTATAGAATGCAGTACAGCAAAAGTGCTGACTCAGCAGTTTCGTTGTGCGCCTCCAGTTAGTAGCTATACGCCATGAAAACGGGATCTTTAAGGCTGCCTACCAAGTTTTCGCCATCTAGGCAACACACAACTCATTTGCTGTAGCTTAGTCTGCAGTCCTCCAAAAGTTGCTATACACTGCAGTTGCATAGTAACATATGACGTAATATATTGCGCACGTGATAAGTGTGGACACACAAACAAACAAACACACAGACACGGAAAACGTAAAGCAATCTTAGGACCAGCCGTTCGCGCGCTGCGTGCGCTCCAGCTGGTATAAATCAGACCACCAAGTAGCCTAAGAATACCTAGTCTCAGGTCAAGCTTTGTGATGTAGTATGACATGAGCAATACATGCACATGTAGATATGGTACTCTGCACCTGAAGAAACTGATGCATGTTAATGTCATGATGAACCCCTTCAGTCAGCAACTGGGAGTTTCTTGGAAGTCACTGTTGATGCTATTCATCATTAGGCATAGACGTGCACTCAGAGGATACAGGGATTTGTCCTAGGGGGTCCTCAAAATCGCTCATCAATGGGGGTGATCCTTATTAACTGGAATAGCCCAATCTTGTAATTCATCTTTTTATTCTAATGTAGGAGATTGTCTGGACGTTTTGTTGATGAGATTTGCCAGGCCCCTCTTCTACCTAGATGTACATCAGCTCTTCCATGCATTGAGTTCCTCTATACCATTCAATGGGCTGAAAACCAAAAAGGTAACTATACCTTTGCACTTGCCATGTAGTGTGTACACATTTTACAGCATGTTAGTGTAAGTCAATTGTCTTGACAGTGTGTGTGTAATTTAAATGGGTTAAGTGTTTATATATGGAACTACATGTAGCACTGCTTTACAATTAACTTAGTGCAAGTTACAACGTAATTAACACATCGCAGAAAAAAACGGTAACCTATTTGGCAGAGAGTGGCCATGCAATATACATTCATGTTTGTGTTCGCATTTGCGTTCATGTGCATGTTCATATTCACAATGCGATTCACGTTCGCCCTTTCCTAATATTTGTATGGTGGCTGAGAGTATGTCCGTTTACTAACTTAATAGTTATGTACATGTACTAAGTAAGTAAAGTATGTAGATTGATATAATTTTGGACTAGGTGAACTATCATCCGCATACGTAGCTCATTGTGGTTATGCAGCCGTGACGGTATGAGCTCATTCAGTGATGATTCTGCACAATCGTAGATGCAGGTTCTTTCGCTGTGTCGTCAGTGCTGAAAGATACTCCCAATTTCTCCAACATGGCATGTACTTGTCCGGCCTGTAAGCTTACAAATGGCAAGCCTGATGTCACTTCCTGTTCCCCTAGTGCATTTTCTATCACTGGCTCTATAGTGACGTCACCAAGGTCTTTGCATAAACTCCTGATGTGTATATCATGTGTCATACTAGGCGTCCTTTGAGTTCAGGATATAGTGCACTCAGGAATAGATGACAACATACATGTATTTCACTATCTTCAAAAGCCGCAGCTACTACTGTGGTCATTGATTCTGCATTGTAGACTAACATGGACAGGTTGTTCCACTTAACATGTACATGTTATGTATTATAATGCAGTAGATTGCACGAGGTGAGAAAATGCCAGCAGAGTGTTTAAGGGTAGCTACTGTAGTACAATCGTACTCTGTACAAGCAGTTGTTCGCAGACTGCATTTTTCTTTAGGTTCTGGCCAAATTATTGACTCTGCTGGAGCAGGTACATTAATTTCAGGTGCTGTCAATGCACACACACATCCATACATGGCCTTAATAGGCGTATTTTACTGCATGCCTCTGTGGTGGATTTGGTTAGGTGGGATCTTGTTAATGTTTGCATTCATTAATATACTTCGGCTGCCAGTTACATGTACATGTACTCTGCAGCTGCGTTCGACACATCTATTAATTGTATCACTTGTGCATACATGCATGGTATTCCATGCAAAGGGTCTCGGGAACTGCTGAGTGGTATACGTATGTATCAAGCACATTGCTAGGCTCTGCCCAGTGCAAGCTGCTTAGCAACCATTGTCTTCCTGATCAGCCAGAATGACAGTTGTCACTGGACGTCCTGCCGCCCACTGATGCTCAATCCTTTCTTTGCTACCACTATTTTTGTATCATTAAAGAATGAAACTTTTGTTTCAATTTCAGTTAGCCAACTTAATTGAAAATAGAACACTGTTAGTATTAGTTTACCATAATAAATGGGTTGATTTTGCTGAAAATAAAACATAAGTTGTAGTTTATTCCCAGTACTTTTGAATTCTACATTAGTTTTAGTAATTAACTAAGTCTGTTTTGGTTCAACTAGACGACCTTTGTTTTCAGTTTCAGTTAACTAAATCATCACTACTACTTACCCCTATCCATGTGCAGAAGTAATTGCTCCACAAGCTCTTTCTCTTTATATTCAGATTGTATTCCTACAACATCGGTCATCCTAGATCACATACTGTGGCTTATTGGACTACAGTGGCTGCAGGTCAGTTTCTATTATGTTAAATACAGAATGTCTGCTCAAGAATTAACTCATTGCACGCGACCATGATTTCACACGGAAGATTAGCCTTTGCGTCATAAATTATTAAAGTGTACTAAGCGTATTAGTGTAGCAATTGATGAACTTTTTCGCTAACTATGTCAAGGAAGTGGCAGATTCTCTGTTGTTTTTTTTTGCAAAGACTGTTGGCCACAGCTATTCAGCACAAAATGGCTGCTGATTGGACCATAAAAGCCTCTTCAGGATCGATCACAAGGTTCATGGTAATTTATATTTCCAATACAGCAATATTGAAAACGAAGTCTGTGCACTCTAGCAGCAAAGCAAAACAGTCCAACTGACTCCCTGACTGTCTCCAGAAGCAAGAATGTCAAAGCTACCACTGGCACTGACTCTAGTGTCCAATTAACTGTGTAATTAATTATGTAGCTTGCCATAGTTGGCGATCATTCATTGCCTGCCAATTTTGCCATGTATGAGGGGTTATTTTACGGTTACATCACTGATTAAAGGTGTGGCCAAAAGACACTGTAGCCGTAGGGAGGGGCTTTCCCTTCGCCAAAGGCCGGCACACACGAGCAAGTCCGCAAAAGCCTATAAATAGGCGTTTCGCATACACTGTAGACTAATTACACTATGTGTGCCTATGTATATATATAATCACGCCACATGCAATCTGTTAGGTGTTTTATAACTGCTGCAATAAACATGCATTTCTGTGCTTTTAAGTCCCTCTGCTAGAGGGAGATACAGGTTAGACTCTGTGTAGTGATCAATCTGCCTTTCTGTAGATTGATGAAAGTACACCTGCAACAGGGGACCTGGTTGCTGGTAGCAGTCTCACTCGGGAACAATGCCAGCTAATAAGAGAGACTACCCAACAACACCTCAGCAGAGGTTAGCAACTTCCATTTGTTGTGTACAACATAGCACATGCACACATGTGAAAGTTTGTGGTCATTTGTAAATGGTCTATGTCATATGGAGGACAGTGTAGGAATTGTTTTACGAATTTGAAGACTCTACAAACACTGAGGCCTCAACAGAGGGCTTTATGGCAGCAGCTTGCAGCAAGCCTTTGAACACTGTTTAATTCAGTCGTGTGCGTTAAGCTGAATAATGTTCACCTTTCAGCTTCTAGTTATTTGTATACCTCCCCATGAATTGCAACCTTGCCAAGGCCCTCTGATGAGTCAATAGAAAAAACTACGTGTTTTGATTGTTTCCCAAATATGCCATTGTTTCTGTAGTTGAACTAATTTTTGAGCATCACCGGATGGATGTAGATACACTCTCAGTAAACAACTGAGATGTTAAGTAGTAGCTGATGATTGGTCGCCATGTGTGTTTGGGTGTGCTAGTGCTATACATATTACTGGAAGTGGGTGAGGCCTGCAATCAATACTACAAACCCTTCACACTTTGAGTTGAAAGTTTTCACTAATTTGTGTACATTGTAACAGACATGTAGGTATGTATGTACATTTTCCACTTTGGGAATTAAACATTAAACCATGAAGGGTAGAACCATTTACCTCTAATTATTCGGTTTTTCTAATCATCTGAATGCATTACTGTGTTTGCTCTGATTCACCTATAAATCATTTTTTAACAATTCTATGATTACACAATAGACATTGCTATAACACTTCAACCGAACGCTGCCTACTTTTGTCGCAGTGTCCACTCATTGTGAACCCATCCATTCGCTGATTGAACCAAGTATTCAGTAGAGGCAACGAATGCTCATTGAACCACTGTCTGAGCACTGCCATTTCCTGACTGAACATAGCTGTTCGCTGACGGAACACTGCTGTTTATCACCCAAATACAGTGTTCATGTACCCAACACAACCGTCACCAACTAAACACAGCCTTTCACCAACTGAACACAGCTGTTTGTGAACTAAACACAGCGCTCGCTTGCTGATTGCTGCTGATCTTTTACGTAGATGTGACACATTCCATAGCAAACTGCTCTAATTTGCCCAATGCTTAGAAAATTTTATTGTATTCCAATTGACAAAAGTTGTCAAAAGGAATGTTTTTGGCTATATGGAAAAACTCCATCAAAATGAGTTGACATGTGCAACTTATTTCATCATAATTATAAATATACCCACTCCACTGTTTGATACTTGTGATACTGTGGTTCTCAAGATTATTGGTTGTGTCTTTCAATTTTTTTGTTTTGCTTCAGCCACATACAGCAAGACCTGCAGCTTAAAAGTGCTTGCAGTACTTCCTCAACACGTTGGGAAAACTCTTAAGCTCAGAGGGTTTCAGCAAGCATGTGTGAGTGCCCATCACTGATTGCCAAATTGTATATCTGAATAGCGAGAAGATTTTTTATTTTCCCACTATTCGATATATAATTATTGAGGTCTTAAGTTCTGTGCAGTAGAATGCTTTCAGTACAAGGGCGTAACTGGAAAATACTCCATGTACTCAATTGTTAACAGCCAGACTTTGATCTAAACAACCAAATCAAATTTCAATTAACACCGTTTCTGTGATGACATTAATTTACAATCAGTGAAAAGCTGCTAATGGCGCTATCACAACCTGGATAGCAAAACAAACTACCACATGGCTTTGTGGGATTAAAAGACTCTTTTCCTGCAATCATTGCTAGATAAGGACAACTAAACATGTCATAAATCCAAAACAAGAGCATCACTGTATAAGTTCAGAACAAAGGGCACAGTATTGGATGGTACAATCAGGGTAACTACGTGTATGCTTTTCCCAACTACTAACTGCTCTACAGTTGAGCAAACTACTGAATAGTCATGGATTTTCCCACTAGTATTTTTACCAGCTGGCCAGTTCTTATACATACATCGTGTATATCTGGTTTATACAGTATATACGTATATGTATTTATGAGGCATTTTGATTATGCTGTAAGCATAGTTCTTCTCCACTGTCATAGGTTGATGGCTGTGACAATGTACGTGTGGCATTAGTGTCCACCATTCCTGCTGTTCTGACATCTGTAGAGAAAGAAATGACATCGACACTGTTTGCATCTGTAATGTAAAGCTGATATGGGAAGCAGATGAGAGGAAATTCTTGTGTAGTTAGTGACTGCATGCATGGACCCTACTTAGGAGCAAGACACGTCATCAAAATATGAATAATCTCTCAGGAGAATAGTAATTTGACTCATATGTTTTCAAGTTTATTTTAGGTGGCCCAATTGTACTACGTATGTCTGATACATTCCATTTATGCTCCTTGCTGAGATGGTATGCGTAATATATATTTTTCTTTCTCTCCAGTAATATGAAATAGGAAACTAGCGAACTGCAGCTGATTTTAGCCAAGGAGCTACCCAGCATTGTGTCTGCAGTGTCAAGACAGGATGTGCCACGGTACTGAGGTGTAGTGCAATGTTTCAGAGCTGTAGTTTTAATTTAGAATTTAGAATGGGTGAGTTTTTAATCTCTCTCTTGCCACTTTATTGTAGTCATGTTCACTATAGGGTTGTAGGTGAGTGATTGCCTCCATAGAGCCCTAACATTATTCAAGCAGAAACTTTATACACAGTGTAATTTGGCAAGTTTACGTAGACTCATAGAATATGAGACAGTAACTGTTGATAATTTTAAAATGTGACATAAGTATTGCATAATCCTTACATTTATGTGATGCCCTTGCAGATGACTCTTCTGTGATTAGTTCCCCTTGCATACCTTTGTTCACCAATGAGTGTCAGCAAGTTCGGAATGCTATCAGGTACTACATGTACATAATCATAGCTTCACTTGACATACGTAGTATCTTTTGATCTAAGCCTGTGTATGTACATTCTGCAAGGTAGCAGTATAACAAGAAATGGAATATTTTAATGTTAATACAAATTATATTTGTCAGATTATAAACTATTGTAGGTATGTATCTTTTAAATGTCAAGTGTATTATTTATAGCTATTTTCTTCACAGGTTCACAGAATAGCAAAAGCTCATACACTAACCCCTGGGAAGATGCTGTCCCTGTTCAAGGACAATGTTTGTCAGGTACATTAACTTGTAGGCCTTGTCTGCTATTGGATATGACCTTAACTGGGAATCTTGGTACATGTTTTGCAGTTTCTTGTGGAGGTACTACATCAGAAGAAGGGTTTCATTTTGAAGGCAGACAAAAAAGGACCATTCTTTCAGGTGCGTGTGTAGACTTCCTCATGTTGTGAAATGGCATGATGCACAGCGCGCGAATGGCTGGTACTAAGATTGCTTTACGTTTTCTGTCTGTTTGTTTGTTTGTTTGTCTGTTTGTGCGTCCGCACTTATCACATGCGCCATATATTGCATCATACGTTACTATGCAACTGCAGTGTATAGCAGCTTTTGGAGGTTTGCAGGCCAAGCTACAGCAAATGGAGGTAGTTTTGTGTTGCCTATAGATGGCGAAAACGTGGTGGGTATCCGTAAAGATCCTGGTTTCTTGGCACATATCTACTAACTGGAGGTGCATGATGAAACTGCTGAGTCAGCACTTTCGCTGTACCACTCTAAGAATAGAGTATCTCCGGCTCTACAGCTGTAGTTAAATAGCTTGGCCTAAGCTGAGTTGTGTGTATTGTACGGAAAAGGCGTCCAGCTGGTTTTTTTAGACATGAACTATCAGACTTGTTTTTGTTTTTAGAATTGGTTTAGGGCATTTTTTTTTGTACGTGGGTTGTTATATCTGAAATTTGAATACTACAATAAATTAATTAGCGACAGTAATTGAACAAAACAGTGATACACACACCCCAGGTAACAAATCAATAACAAGGTTTAGCTGTCTGCAGTATATTCCAAAGCTGCTTTTTCTATGCTATTTGTAGTCTGTTCTATGATAATAGCCATTTTGTAAACCTTCGTAACTTCTTGACAGCATACTGAAATAAATCTTCCTCGGTATTAAATCTTGAAAATTTACTGTTAGTGTGCTGCATCAAGTACATTTATTGAACTTATATTGACAGTGAATATAATCTCTTATCCAGAGTCCAAGATCACTACTTGTGGAGTGTTTTAAATACATCTTTTTGCATCTCGTTTGTAATGGGCAGCAAACAGACCTCAACATTGCATCCAGATTTTTGAAGGTTTTGCAGACGTGTGTACATGTATATGTGTATGTGAGTGTACGTATGTGTATAGCCTTTGATTATCAGTTATATAAATAAAACCAGAGCATATTAGTAGAGCTCAGGTATTGTAAATGTTTTGAATACAGAAAGGGAAAGTTAATTTGTAACATAGTTTGACACCCATCTTCCACTTTCAGTCTGAGGGAGACTTTGAGATGACCACTCTGCTTCGATCAGATGTGAAGAATGTCCTCAATCTCCTACTACTCCACTTGAGCACTCACAGGGAGAGAGTACTGGCTGGGATAAAGATGCTTGCAGAGATGAACCAGTTGGCTGGAGAGGAGAAACCACTGCAAATGGACAGTGAGAAGCAGATGGTGAGTTAGGATAACATTGCATTGTCTTGATTATGCCATCAGTGGAAGTGGTGTAGGAATAGCCTCATTCCCAGGCCTCCGCACAGCTTTTATCGCTTGCAGTACAAAAAGCGTGGAAGGCCTGGAATATTTTATCATGTGAATGACGTTGAGGGTAGAGAGAGGGTAGCTTAGAGAGACTTTAATTGAATGTGGGCGAAACTATAGCAACGTGCCCACGCAGAGCCAATTTATCAAGAAGCGTCACACTTCTGGCAGTGTGACAAACGGGTAAGTATAGAAAAGCGCTTAATAAAAGAGCCTGGTTGTTACTACATATATGGTACTTTGTGATAAAGTGTGCTCAAATTGCTCATTGAGGCCATCATAACAATAAGTTGTTAGAGTGTTCCAACGGTTGAAACTGAGTATTCATGATAACATTACAATCTTTTTTCCTAATTCCACGCGCGTGACGTCACATCCGTGACGGACAGGCGAACTACATATATATGTATCTCATAACTGTGTTACCACATGCAACTCTGTATGTATTAAACAATTATTTGGGCTGTACTTATTTAATGGCAGCTTAATTGAGCTGATGAAAGTAATGGGACCATGCATGGCTGGGATAAAGATGCTTAGTTGCCACTATTTTCCTTTTCCAGCCTTCACCAGCAACTACAACATGTCCTAAAAGGGTCATGCCATGAGCTTTCTGATGTGAGAATGGATGCATTGAAAGCACTACACAGACTGTTGAGATTCAATCAAGTTAGTGCAGTAATTATTTATTTGTATGTGAACTGTACATACTGTTCGTGTTCATGTAAACTTTAAAACAATTCTTGTTCTGTTTATGCAGGCGGAGTTGGAGAAGTGCATGGTAGGAAGTGACACTGTTGATACAATCATTACAGAGATTGCAACAACAGTAAGTTGATTTCACTTCATGAAGAAGTGAAATTATGTCTATCTGACGTAGTCCATACTCAACGTTTTGTTCTTAAAATTGCTGCTTTGTCCTCAGTTTCTAAAGGTCTGCGAGGCACTAGTTTTGAGCTTCGAGAAGAGTTTGGGAGGTGTCTAGGAGAACTTGGAGCTGTTGGTCCCGAAAAGTATGTGCTTCTATACCACACTTTTGTCATACAATTCTGTATGCTAAGTCAGTGTTGTACTAACTTACAACTGTCCGAGGAGTAGCATTTGTATCCAATACTGTCCTATTCTCGGAGACGTAATTTCTCTGACCATATTTAGATTAGTATTATATCACATTTATGTGGGTGGGTATGTTTTCGGATTATGTACTTGCGAGCATCCTGTTAACTACCTGCCCCTTACTTGCTTTTGCTTGTGTGCTTGCTGTACTTCCCCAGGCTGGATATTCATTCCCATGGTGTCAACTTCGAAGACTGTGAAGTACTTTGAGGTATACATCTTGCTTACTAGTGATTTCTATTAGCCTCGTACTCAGCTATTAAATTTAGGCAGAAGGGCTTGATGTGAGGTTTAGCCGAGTACAGTGGTGCTGTGGAGGTCTGGGTTAGTTTGTAGTGTGGGGTGTTGTGTTTTGTGAAGTATGTACCGTAAACTACGTATTATCCGCCCATGATGTATTATCCGCCCATCCCCCTTTTTGAGTCAAAGTTACGTCGGAGGGTATTTATGTACTTAGTATCCGCCCACCCTTAAATACCATCCATGCGAGCTAAACCTGCAACTAACAACTGAAAATTCCAAAACAACGAGCAGAATCAAACGACAAAACTCGATCTTCAGTGCGCTTTAATTGGAATACCGACGGTAAGTCCGTCAGCCACTTCGCTTTTTAGCGGATAATAGTAGTCTGCATGCTTCTATAATAGGTAGTTCAATACAATTTGCATTCACTGTGGGGCGGTACTTGTCTAGAAAAGCTATACTTACCTTGTATGCTCGCTTTGCATACCGCGCATTTGGAATGCGTTCGAGTGGGCATATACTACATCGTATTTATAAAACTATGTATTATTCGCCCACCCCCCTCTTTCAGCTTGCACTTAAGTGGCCCGCCCATGGGCGGATAATACGTACTTTACGGTAATCGTTATGGATGAGGATGTGAGGGTGGTTGTGGGATGGTGAGTGGTGGTGATGATTGTGGATGGTGGTGTGTGTTGAAGGGTGTTGTGTAAGGGGGTGTGGTACGGTTTGTGGTGGGTGTGGTTGGAAAGATGTAGGGATGGTAGGTACGCGGTAAATGCATCGCACTGTGATATGTGCGTAGTCTGTGCATGCCTTCTGGTGCTTGTTTTGTTGTTTTTTGGGGAAGTGTAAAGGTATGTCACGTGTACTCACATTGATGAGTGAACTAATGTCCTTGCAGTTACTGTGATCTGAGGACTGTTCAACAGCATGTGTACACTGTGCTATAAATATATGTACCAAGCAAGTCAACGTCGAAGCTTTGGAGTTATTTGTTCATGTATTGATTATTATCACGTGCATATCAGTCTATTGGTATCACTGCACATCTATGATTATACCAGGCTGAGATCGTTTCTTTAATGTGGGATCCAGATGCAATGATGCTACTGCAACAATTATACTGTAACGGTCATTGTAGCTACTTGTCACTCAGACTCCCCCTACATTGCCCTGCATTTGCTAGCACTTTGCCAAAAAGTGCAAAAACTAGTCATGTAGGGCACCAAAAAACGCTTCCCCAAAAACCAATGAAACAAGCAGCAATGCACACCACAACACATGCACATACGCCCGCACATCACAGCGCAATGCGTAGCTACCATCCCTACCTGCTTTTTCTGTAACTTGTTTTGGGGCATTTTTTGGGAGGTGGCAACAAATGTGTGTGACCAGCAAGTGCTCTGGAAAGTCACATTTGAGATTCCCACTCGGTACTCTGAGAGGACAATGCTGGCACTAAAGGAGAAACAGCTGAACAGCTTGACCCGGAATGAGATTGTACAGGGAATATCTGCGAAGATTTTCAATCACTGCAAATACCCAATAAGTTCACAGGTAACCCCATTTGTCACTAAGTTTTTCTGTTTCTCTCCCCCCCATGCTGTGTGACCATTCTAAATAGTACCTACGGGATTTCTGTGAACAAACTAGCTCTATAAAGATAGTATTTCTCCAAACAAGCTAGCAGTCTGTCGTAGCTGGCCATGCTGAAATAACGTGAATGCAGCAGAACTTGCTCCTGCAACTACAATTTTTATTGACACAACCTGAACCCCCCCCCCCCCCCCCCAAAAAAAAAAAAAAACAGAACAAAAATTAAACTATGATAGGGAGTGTACGGTTATCATTTCGAGATGCCCCAGGCCTACACCCTGGCTATGGTCGTGTGCTATGTGAGAATAAGTTATTTAGTTGAGCCTGGGAACAAGGCTATACCCTTAGCATTGATGCCTCATACCGTAGACTCGGGAGCATAACGACCGGTCGTTCTATTTAGAATTAGTAGCGGCGGTGGGTCACTATATTCATGGGGTTTATGTATTCATGAGGTAATATAACTCGGGTATTATTTAGCGTATACATGTACACGTACGTATAAACTAGTAAACACTAAAACAGCAAACATTCACACAGGTTCAGTCTTTTCGTTTTCTCTTCCTAGACTTCTGCGTATCTCGGAGCATTTGTCGAACTTTTTCGCGGTCCTTTTTCACACCGTGCAGTACGTATTCACAAGGGATTTCTATCCCTCCACCAGGAACCCAGATGCCTTCAGGTGCAGACCTTGCGACACCAGTCACAGTTCCCTCCATGCGCGTTATCACACCACCATCCAGCATGGGAGCCAAGATACGGGCGAGCGCGTTGGGAACATGGCCGACATTGCTCCCATCGTCTAGTTTCACAATGATAGCGTCTGGACTATGAGAATTGCCTGGTTCCCTCGCGCACGTAAAAGTATCTCCTGGTCTTGATTCGCTTTTGAATACATGATGGCCTTTCACTCGAGAGCGCTTCAATCTTGCTAGTTCCATGATCTCTGTACAGCTAGCGGCCTCGTGTCAATTTTCAGCATAGTCTCGTGACCAAAACTTGGCCCCTCCCCTAGCACGAGACTAAAATAGTTATTCACACTTGTCTGTTCTACTACGTGTGATCAAGGAATGGCTACTGCTGTTACTGCTGCTCTTGAAACCGGTTCTTTTCAGAGATGAAGACATTAGCATTCATGGTCTTACTGGCTATGTGGTGAGAAAGGATGCCAGCAGCTCTGAGATCGAGAGTGATGAAGATGACCTCTTTGAACTGGACTCTTCAGAGGAGGAAGAAGACTAGTTTATGTTTATGCTACGTTTCTGTACATGATACTGGCATGCTGGTACTGTAAACTGCAATAATAACTGTTGTTATAGGTAAAATTATTCATGGGGTTGTAGTACTTAAGAGGTCATACTATTCAGGAAGTGGGTGGTCAAACGATGATAGGTTCTTCTATATATGGGGTTGCTGTAATTGATGGGTCGTTATGCTCCCGAGTCTACGGTATGTTACAAAATAAAATAAATCCACCTAAAAATTCATTTGTATATTCCTTTATACAGCACATCAATGACTTCATCCAGATCACTGGTCTCCGTGGTGATCCTGAAGAAAAATTGGCGGCTGAGTGGATCAAGTGGGCACCAAAAGTCATAACGTATGCAAAGAGTAAAAGAAGTGCAGCTATTCAGACGCAGCTTCATTTGCTGGATGGGAATGAAGAAGCTGCTGATGGTTAGTTATCAGTTTTATCCATACACTTGTACTCTCGACAAGAGAAATATGGATGCCAGTGTTCACTTACTGACAGAACTTGAAGTAAGCGTAATGAAATGGATTATCTGTGTTTTTGAGCCTTGGAATGTTGTGTATTAGTTATCTGAAAGTTAAGCAATAGATATACAAGAAAACATGTTGTGTATTTGTCAAACTACCAGTATACATCAGAGTTTTAATAATTAGCTCTCTCTGAACTGAGTAAAAATAAGTAAATGACCCCAAATCTTTACTGTGCCCTCTCGCAATGTATATGCGTGGCTTGAGTTTCTTTGTCCGAATTACTTTCATTATGTGTTGCTTTTAATTCTCCTTTAACCAGGATGATGAAGATCTCGGTACCAAGATATCAGGTGGCATTTCAACACCGTACCTGATTCAGTTTGGCAGTGGTGACATGCAGTTCTTCCTTGTCGCGGAGAAAGAACTGTTGGCTGAGTTGCCTTCGCTGTACAAGGCCATTGTTGCCCTTATAGCAGTGTATTATGTTTTCGACATTGCCTATCCCACACCATGTATGATGAACACACTTTTTTTTATGGAGCGCTTCCTGCTTGGAATAACAACTGGGACAAAATTCAACAAAACACTTGTTGGCACCATCAGTGATATTGACAAATGTTAGTTTGTACCATTTATTTACCTGCCACCCGGCTTAGTCCTTTTGTATCTTTAGTTTGAAACACTTTAGTTAACATGTAAATGCACTGTACACATTCTTTTGTAATTGTAATGTATAGCTACTTGCAATTGCTGTACAGGTGTTGCTATAGCATTAGTTTTGGAACCACCCTAGCGTTCATAAATTCAAACACAATGACGTAGCATAAAAAGACATTGAAAATCCGGTGCATGCGTCTTGTCAGAAACGCTTACAAAGAGCAGAAACACTCTCAAAATTTAAACACAATGATTTAGCATGTAAAGGCTAACTAACAGTAAATGAAGTCGAGAAACACAGCCTTAATACTAAAACTCAAGACAACAATGAATAGAATATCTCCCCAAATTCAAACACAATGATTAAGCATATAAAGATATTGAAAATGTAGACAGAGTGTCTATGTTGTCAAAAACGCTTACAATGACCAGAAACATTCCCGAAATTCAAATACTACAATGATTTAACATAATCATAAAGGTCATAAAAGGCAGTGTATACATCTTGTCAGAAAGGCTCACAACGAGCACAAACGTCCCGGAAATTCAAGCACAATGATTGAGCATATTGATGTTATTGTAAATGAAGCGTTACTTAATAGGTAAACAGGGATTTATGGTCCATAAACTGCCCTAGCCCGAGGGCGAAGCCCGAGGACGAGGGCTGTTTATGGCCATAAATCCCTGGCAACCGCGGTTTATCTGTTATATTCTTAAGCGGATTGGTTCTTTGGGTGCATGGTAACCGACGCTTAGCTACAGTACTACAGTATATATCTCTCTGTGCGGTTCTCCGACTTGTCTTGGTTTACTTGATCTACTCAGCCGCCTATTTTTCTTCAGGATCACCACGGAGACCAGTGATCTGGATGAAGTCATTGATGAGCTGTATAAAGGAATATACAAATGAATTTTTAGGTGGATTTATTTTATTTTGTAACATATGAGGCATCAATGCTAAGGGTATAGCCTTGTTCCCAGGCTCAACTATAACTTATTCTCACATAGCACACGACCATAGCCAGGGTGTAGGCCTGGGGCATCTCGAAATGATAACCGTACACTCCCTATCATAGTTTCATTTTTGTTCTGTTTTTTTTTTTTTTTGGGGGGGGGGGAGGGTTCAGGTTGTGTCAATAAAAATTGTAGTTGCAGGTTGCTGGTCACACACATTTGTTGCCACCTCCCAAAAAATGCCCCAAAACAAGTTACAGAAAAAGCAGGTAGGGATGGTAGCTACGCATTGCGCTGTGATGTGCGGGTGTATGTGCATGTGTTGTGGTGTGCATTGCTGCTTGTTTCATTGGTTTTTGGGGAAGCGTTTTTTGGTGGAAGTGCATCCCTACATGACTAGTTTTTGCACTTTTTGGCAAAGTGCTAGCAAATACAGGGCAATGTAGGGGGAGTCTGAGTAACAAGTAGTTACAATGACCGTTACAGTATTGTAACGGAGGTCTCCTCCAGCAGTATTTAGCCTTGGGCTGAAGTCGAAGATTGACTCGATTGTAGACAGTATGGCTGTTGTGAGCTGTTGTGCATTCTTGTGTTGTCAATGTTTCTGGGCATTCTTCTGTTGTTCATGTCTGCCAGCATTGTGTTTCTGTCCACCAGCCTGCATTTCTTTCTGATACATTCTTTCGTTGTCATGCTAAACTCTATAAAAGCAGTCCATTTTTCTGTAAGATGTTGTTGATCCATTACTGTTGCCAAAAAGTCTGTCATCTCTGTTCTGCGCTGCGTGCTCGCTGCTACGGCGAAGTTATAACCCGCGGGGTTCGCTACAATTGGTGTCAGGAGTGGGATAGCAGATGAGCACGAGAGCAGCCACTAGACAGCAGGAGCTGGAAGAACAGCTGGCGAAGCTCATCGGCATGATGGGGCAGCAACAAGAGCGCCAGGAGCAGCAGCAAGAGCGGCAGGAGGCGAAGCTCATCGGCATGATGGAGCAACAGCGGGAGCGACTGGAGCAGCTCGCGAGTGAGCAGCGGCAGTGGCAAAAAGAGCTGGCCCATCAGCAGGAGCAGCAGCTGGAGCAGCTGGTAGAAAAGCAATGGAAAGTACTGGAAAAGAAGCAGCTGGAGGCGGAGCAGCAAGTGGAAGCTCTTCAGTACGATCTGGGGCGTACCAAGGATGCCGTGGAGGGCAGATTCCAGACGGCCGAAGGCTGGCTAGCAGAGCTGCAAACCTCGCATCGAGTGCTGGCCGAGGAGATGCGGGAAAGCCAGGCCTCTTTGAGGGAGGAAGTACAGACAAAGCTGGAGACCCTTCAGAGCGTCGAGAAGAAGTCGTCAGGAACAACGCTCTCTCCGTCGTTGCGCGCATCTGCAGTCGAGCTCGAGGAGACGCGGACAAGTCAGGCATCTGTGAAACAGGAACGGCAGACGAAGCCGGAGAGTTCTGAGGAGAAGCCGACGGGGAGCGCGTCCTCTCCTCCCTTGCGGGCATCTGCAGTGGAGTTTATTCCTACTGTGAATTCTTTCCTTGCAGGGGCAGATGACGGCATACATCGAACCTGTACGGGAGGTGGGGTTCTGCAGCGACCACCACCGTACGACGGGCGTTCATCTCGGGAGGCCTACCGGGCCCAATTCGAGATGTTGAGCCAGCTGAACCACTGGACAGAGACAGAGAAGGCCACACTACTGGCGGTGAGCCTAAGAGGAGCGGCCCTGACTGTCTTGTCCAATCTCACAAGTGAACGTCGCGGTGACTATAGAGCCTTGGTCATCGCCATGGAGAAGCGCTTTGGAGCCGACCAGATTCACTCCGACAGGCCCTGGAGACTGCACTTGAACTGGAATCCTACCAGTTAGCAAGCAGGCAGCGTTCAAGGGCGGTTCGTGAAGTTCAGCTGCTACGAGACCATGACAGTGGCACTCCACCACATCACAAAGAAAGAGTAATTTCGGCGACAGAATGCAGAAGTTCTTCTTCAAGGACCAAGAAGTTCTCAACTGAGAAAAAAATCACGAGAATTCGGAGAAAGCATCATCGATATCCCTTCCCAAGCGATACACCTGTTGGAATTGTGGTGAGCAGGGGCACATGCGACGTGATTGCAAGCGACCAAGCAGTGGGACTTCTGATGGTGTGGGTGACGGTCAGCAGAACCAGTGAAACGAGCAGTAGCCAAGCTTGCGGGGCAAAGCTCGGCTACGTATTCTACCCAAGCCCCAACTGATATTTTTAAAACTGGAACCCTATATGGTCCTGACAACCTGGCAGTACCAGGGAAAGTGGAGGGTTGCAATTGTCAAATTACAATTGATACAGGAAGCAACATTTCCATTGTAAGACCAGACGTGTTACCCGAGAAAAAGCAGAGCGAAATACAACCAGTCAACCAATGCATCCGCACCGTTACTGGGGAGAAAGCTCCCATCCGGGGAAAAGGCAATCTTCGTCTCAGAATTGGATCCACAGAAATAGTACACCCTACATGGATTGCTGACATCCAAGACGAATGTATTCTGGGCTTAGATTTCCTAGAGCCTCATGAATGTCTAGTGAACCTGAGGAATGGTACACTCCAGGTGGGTGAGGAGGAAATTCCATTGCAAAAGCCTGCCGTGGTGACTACATTGATGCCATGTAGAGCAGTCTTGGAGACCACTGTGATCTTACCACCTCAATTGGAATGTGTTGTACCTGCAAAAATGGATGGCCAGTGGAAGCACAAGCCAAGGTGGGGAATTATGGAAGCTGGAACCAGAAACAAGGAAGCAGAAAGTGCCCTGGAAGGCTTGTTGGTTGCCCGAACTCTGGTAGACCTACATCAACCTACCACAGTCGTGAGAATGATGAATCTAACTGGCCATAAACGCAAAGTCAAGAAGGGAACCGAAATTGCAAGATGTGAGCAAGTTGCAAGTGTTGTTCTGCAACAAAAGGAAATTGCAAAGGCAGAATCTGAAATGCTACACCTCCCTGAGCATTTGAAAGAGTTGTATATGCGGAGCAGCCATGGGCTAACAAAGGATCAATGCCAGCAGACTATGCATTTTTTGGATGCAGTTGCTAGCAGAGAAGCAACCTCAAGCAACGTTTTCCCTTCTTCTTTTTCATTTAGCCCATTTCAATACATGATGAGACACCTGTATCAGATCCCAGTTCTCCACACCAAAGAAGGAATACTCACGGTAGGTTCGATTTGTTGGAATGTAAGTCTGCACTATTGAGTCGGACATTTTTACAGTACTTCTGAAATTTTTATGATATGTAATTATTTTTACAGGAATTTCTGTGGGCCATATGAGTATTATGTTTCCAAAATGTAGACATACATGTGCAGGAGGGTTGAGCCCCCCCCCCCCCCCCCCCCCCCCCACACACACACAAAAGCAACCTGGATTGATTTTAAAATTTCCTTCACACCAGTTGGTACCCATCTAGTGTCTAGTGCAACGTAGCCTTGTCTCCATACACGCACACACACACTTTTAGTAGCTGTACCCACCCCTGTGATGTGACACTCGTTAATTGCATTCAGCCTGCTATGAATACTACAGTATATGTGTGTACATATTGTTATTCTTGGTCCTGTTTTAGGACAGGATGTTGTGGAACAAAGAGCAAGAGCAGGAGAGGATTCTGAAAGCAACTCTTTGCTACGTATACATGATGCCCTTATTGAGAAGGTATATTAAATATGTTTTACTCATGGAATCTCATTCTAGCTACATCCCTGGCCCTCCTACATGCAGGCCAAAATAGATAGCACAGGATAGTTGCTCTTGGTGTCGTAGAACACATTATTGTGATGCATATTTTGTATTAAGTGGTTTATTTTCCTTGCTGGCAAACTTGCTGTATACACTCGAAAAGATGGTTAGTCTGAGTGGGCCATCAGCCTGTTCTGATCATTGGCCCTTACTTACATGTACATGTACATGTATGTACACAGCTGACTATGTACATACACACTGCTAAAAATAAACGGTTATTTTGACAACGGTTTGGATATTGGAGTTGCATCTACATGTATGTTGGTCTCATTTTGTCCATTAGGACAATCACTGCATGTCCTGCCCTTTTGGTAAATCTAACTCTTACTGTAGTTCCCAAAACAGACCATAAATTGTATGACTATCTGCCCACTAGTGTATATACGTAGGTCAAATGTTTATCACAATTGCACTTTCTGGCTATATAATCTGTGTAGTACAAATGCTGTCACAAGTCACGATTTTTGCTTAATTGTTGCTACAGGCCTTCAACATGTGACATGATCTCCCCATACTATGATAGCAGTGTAAGGTACTACAATCAGTAGAGCTTTGTTCTTTTGTCTTGACGATATGACAGATGGCAACTCCAGTAACCAAACCATTATTGAAACAACCTTTTATTTTTGGCAGTGCATGTATCTGCTTTTCAAGGTTTGGGTACTGGTTTCTGAAATTACCAGTTACATACATATTCAGACTACATGCCACGTTTTACAGGATTATCAAGTGCAGTGTCTAACGGACAGAGTCTGTAGGCTGGCTCTGTTTGAGTCTGAGAGCCAAACAAAAGTTGCTATTATAGCTGAACTAAGGAAAGAACTGGCTGCTTACAAGAAGAACCCAATGGCTAAAGATCTGAGGTATGTAAATTATGTTGAAAGCAAGGCAGAAATATTGTAGAGACTGCATATAGCTCTGAACTATTCCTATACTCTGTCAAAGCTGCGTATGGGCATCATGCGTATGAAACACACACACACATTTTCCATCTTAGCTTGTAATAGGCTTTACTAGTTTTGGATCACTCTCTGCTGCATACTAATCATTGCATGTTTAACTGCTCATGTTACGTATAGTTGTGGTGCTTTCACAGTTAGTTTCAAAGGAATGTATACAATGTTTTGCATACGTAGCTATGTTTCTATGGAGGAGCACCTGGAATCATGTGAAAGTCGTTTACAAGGAATGATATCTGGTGTAGAAATGCTGAAGAAACAGGTCTGTATCACTTCAGACTGCCAGTATAAACCTGTATGTATGTACGTACTTACGTACATGTATGTATGTTAATTACACATTTGGTCAACAGCATGGGCAGGTGCATGTTGAAACTTACTTGCATACAAAGCATGTGGCATACTACGTTCTACTGTAGACCACACGTTTATCCAGAAAGGAGAGTCTGTGTCTACAGTACCATTCATACACTGCTATACATGCAGTATGTTAGAGCAAGTATGACTGTCTCATATTATGTCTACACTGCTGTACATGCAGCATGTTGACTGTCATGTGATGTGGCTCAGCTTTAATGTGAAACGTGCTACGCAACATGCTTCCTTGGCAGTATTCTATTACCATAAGAGTGTATGGAACTTGTGAATAGTTATCTTTAACAGCTAGCTGACACTGAGAGCCAACTGCAGTCTGCTACTAGCCGTAGCTCTTCACTCCGGAAAGAGCGGATGGGCAAGGATGCCACTGTGACTTCACTGACTCATGAAAACCGGAGATTACAGGAGGAGAGCAAACTTTCTGCAAGGCGCTCCTCTCAACTGAAACAAGAGTGTAGAGAAAGACGTACATCTAATGCTTCCTTTCAAAAGCAGGTCAGCATCATGTGCACTGTATACATACGTGTGTCATGTACATAACATTGGGTATGGTGATTCTGTGCACTTACAGCTCTTGTATGCATGTACGTCTATGTTTGCACTGGGGCAATGTACATGTTCACACCTTCCGGATTTTAAAGGTATTGTTAACTTGAAGGCCTGGTACTCGGGCAAAAACCCGGGACTATTTATTTGAATTATAAGTGCCCAGTTACGCTGGGAGTTGAACCCATGCAGGACCTTCTGATTGCTAGTCAGTAGGCAAGTTTTATACGTAGCTACTAAACCCACTAGAAGCACTCGCCAATATGACCTGCCAATTCTAACTGTAATTACTCTCTTAAGATAGTATCATGCAGCACCCATGTATGTGTTGCTGCTCTCTTCTGTTATTATGTTTCATTTTGCATACATACAACAGGTGAAAAGTTGACAGAACTAAATAATGATCTTCAAAGGTAAATGTGTAGAAAGTAACTGTCAATTATTGGAGTATGGAGAAACAGGATGTTCAAATCATATGTAGTATTTAACTCTTTACCAACCAATGACGCATATATGTGTCATGAGCTCCCATAAGCCCATATGAATTTATATGGGGGTTTTAATACTTGGCGTTAATACTTTGTACAGGATTTTCTGCTTCTTTGAGCTATTGCTTATGGTTGGTAAAGGGTTAATATGCTTTCAACACTTGATATGCTGTGATTCACTCTCACTTGCTGTCAGTGAGTATGTTTTGAGCTTGTAAAGTACAGTAGAACAGTAATGCAATTTCACCGGTTTCCAAAGCTATACTTCCAGCTGCTGTGGTGCATATGTATATGTGTGGGTGTTCAAACTTACGTAACAATAGATGTTAGATTTATGCACCGTGTACTGTCTTCTTTGCTACTGTACATGACTGTGTATTAATACATATTTGTAATATGATTTTGCGAATGATATTCAGCTTCCTGTTCTTTAGAGATTAAAACAAAGCCAAGCTAATGAAGAGAAGCTCAGCGGTAAAACTTACCAAGAAGATAAAAGACGATGCTGCTGCTAAACAGGTAAGTAGTATTAAATTGAAACCACATGGCTGTTTTGTAGGTTTATCGTTCATGTATGTAACACTGTCAAGCTCTCATCTTCTCATTAGGTTGACAGCTTAAATCACAAGATTTTTTAGAAGACCAAGTTTCTGAAGCAAAAGAGAGAGAGAGTAACCGTACTTGTCAATGCGAAACATAAAGGTACACATGCGAATATCCTTTTGTAAAATACTCTAATGTACTAGGCCGGGTTACGTACATCATATAACATTGATCGGTTGTTGGATAACAGTATGAATATGTACTCACCAACTGCTTTCAGGCTATGTTTGTCCATTACGAGGTGAGAAACATGTTGACCTCCAGTGATAATAGAATGAAGAAATATACTCTATGACAGCTTTTCAATCTCATGAATCACTACTGAGAGCCACAGTCATGCCCATTGCTACATGGTGTGAGATTATATCGCAGGCTGGCTGCTTGAGAATAACTTGTTTATGCTATGCATATGTCATTGTGTATGGGTGCCGGTGTTATGTATACCCCTGTCGCGTGTGTATGCCTCTTGTGCATACAGATGTCCACTTTATGTGAGCAGCTGGTTACACTAGCCTCCAACGGGCTGTCTCAGAGCACTAACATCAGCCCCGAAGCAGCTACTAGTGCTGTGACAACACTGGTGGAGGAGAACACACATCTGAAAGAGGACATTGAAAGAGTGACTCAACAACTACAGCAGGTTTGACTCTTGCCACATGGAGTTGTGTGTTTCTTGATGCTACTCCAGTAATCTACATTTCCATACACCATGTATGCAGAAAAACAGTGTACATATTTATTGTATACATATATACCTACATCATTCATTCATTTCTGGAGCACTGTGTTCTGCAAAAAATCAGCAACACACTGTATAAGTGTATAAGTACGGCAAAGAAGCAGAGGTGCAGGTGTATACGCAGGAAATATGGTTAAGAATCATTGCTGTTGTTGCTGGTGGTAATAGAAAATCTCTCTGCATAAACAAACTGATTCATGCATCATCGAACACACTTTGGGAAGTAAAGGTTCCATAGCCTGCTGCATATATATTGAGATCTACGACTGAAATATTCCTTAATCTTTAGTATAATATACACTCCAGGCCCTATGTTATGGCAGTACTATAATTATAGTAACTACGTATACAGGCACGTATATATTTTAGTTACTGCGTATATGTACATGTACGTATAATGTGTTTATTGCCACTTCCTGTATTTCATACAGCTGCAAGACAGTCATTCTGCTGTGTGTTCTGGAGTTCATGGTGTTGTTGAGTGCTTTCTGGGAATGAAGGTGATGCACTTCATTGTAGTAGTAACTTGCATGTAAAAAGTTTTAATAATATATGGTTAAACAGAAGATCTGGTACTTTGCTAGCCAAGGGCACATTTATGAACCCAGAAAAAGTGTCAACTTTTTCTGATTCTATATTAGTACCCAAAAATCCATATACATTCACATTGAACTATATTGGAGAAAACCTTGCCTGGTTAAGAGCCGGCTAGCTAGCTTGTAAAGTAATGAAAAGTGTGTGGATGGTGAGATTTCTATGTGATAGATACGTTTCTACCATACACATATTCAGTTTGTTTAAAGCAGGAGATTATTCAACCTAATTAAGTGTCTATAATTTTATAGTGGTTTCATGGTATAAACAGTTTATTTTACTGCTTCTAATTCTCTACCTTCAACATACCTACATATTTCCATAGAGTATACATGTATGAGCATACATATGCCCACTCCTATTCACAGCCTACGTAATCGAAAATGACTGCCCTACAATTTTTTTAAATTAAGCCAATATTGTTAAACTATGTGCTGTCAAGATGACACCTTTCTGTTACAAGTATCATATGTGCTCTCATCTAAAGACCACATGCACCGTAACATACCCCACAATTAACCCCACAATAAACTGACAATTGGAGTTTGGCAACGTACTGGAGATGGGTTTGGCTCTGCTATTGACTGAAGGTTAGAATCATAAATTCCACCAGTTTTAAACAAATTTTGAATGACTCATGAAATTTTTCATGTTTTCATGTATCAAACGAAAAGAACAGCTGGATACTAAATGTATTGTTCCCAGGCCAAAATACACATACACACATACACACATACACATGAGCTACATATATATGTAACTGAGGTTCCATGCTGCAACACAACATGAGAGTAGGTGCTACATACTACATGTAGCCTCGTTCCTAGGCTCTACTTCCCAGCTTTTGTTTTCGCACGTAATAATTATTTTACTATGTGCGAAAAAAACTGGGAAATAAGTAGATATGGTTGTCGAGAATGCATCAAAAGTGCAGAAACTGGAATGAATACGCCTATATTATACCCATAGTAATCCTGGTCATGCTGGTCACAACAGTTGTGAATATGTAAGTATACTTCTACAGGTTGTCTCGTATTGAAATAGAGCACAGTGAAGCCCTCTCTGGGGCTGTGGCTGCAATGAAACAGGATGAAGAGCAGAGGCTACTAAAGGTTGTAGAGACGACTAAACAGGAGGAGCAAGTAAGTGACATACAATCATTGTAATATGAGCATATCTCAGACTGGATATTGCATACTGAGTCATGTACAATGCAAGCAGAACGTTAATAGACGGATGCTCAGATTTGGTGTGTACGTACATGTAGATTAAATGTGTGTGGCTTGCAGAACAAAAATTAATAACCAATATTAGGGAATTTTTCGGCCTTTTACAAGTCTGATTCAGAATAAGCATATCTTCTTTAGCCTAATTGTGTTTCCGAGAGTTTCTTGTACCCATGCAAGTGTTACTAGTGTTGTCCCAGTAGATCAAAGGCATTAGTGTGCTGGACAAAAGTGTTGTCACTGTTACATGTACATGCAAACATTCTCAAAACTGCCTACCCAAACCTTAACTCAAAGCCGCTTTCCTAATGTCGAGAATAGCAGTTTGGAATCTACGTATTTAGCTAGTAGCATCTTAGTCTATCGAGCTAGACCATCCTCTATGCTTAGCTAAGCGCAGAGGAGGGTCTAGCTCGATAGACTAGTAGCATCTAAAAAGATACTTGGCTGCTCTTCTAAAACGTGTAATGAAGCAGTAAGGGAATATGGGGTTTAAGTTGAGGTCTGGTACTAATGGTCTGAATGAAGAGTTAGGAAGATAAAAATGATGATAGGCAGTGTTGGTTATGTGGGAAAGAATGTGAGAGTGTAGTTCACGTGCTCCGACCGGCAATTCACAAGGACTGGGCACTCAATAGATTGAGTTTTTTTTTGGTTGAGTGGCTAGCCAGCCCTCTGTGATGGTATCAATAACGTCTGATCAAGTGGCTGGTGAAGTAGTGTCGACATGTTAATATCTACTTGTCTTTTATGGATTGTATAGAATGTTCACTTATGTTACAAAGATAATTTAATTCTATAACTAATGTAAGAAGAAAACTAGGAGAATAATATGGAGAATAGCAAAAATCTCAAGCCTGTTAGGCATTCCTTTTCTCATCAGGATATTCTCAGGATCATGAACAGCCCCAACATAGTAGTATACACGTATGTATGTATCTATGTCTGTTACCAAGATGAGCAGCACTAATCCCTTCATCTTGAAGCCCTCTAACTTGGTTGGCCATGATGCTAGTGTGTGTGTGTGGTGATGGCTGATACGTATACCTATTTTCCATTATGAAAGGAGAAAACAGGCTTTTACTCCCCCAATGGACTGGATGATCGGTGTGTTGTTGCCCTTGATCATAGTGTTTATCCACCACTGGGCCAAAGTGCTTTACTAGTGATCCTAGTAGTTTATGTATATGGACAATCTTCATTCTCACCTTACCTGCCACGCTAGAATTTTTCATCTGAAAGCAAGGATCTCTCCTGGCAGGCTGCTGGTGAATCACAGCTACACTAAATTGACACAGTATCCAGGACCATAGTCTGCTGATATGTGATACTTAGTCTACAATGAAAATGGCACTTCCCAAACAATTGAGTGCAACCTTGAGAATGGAATGTAGTGCATATGGGTGCACTCATTCCCTGGTTCAACTCCGCTGTTATTATTCACATACATGTAGTAAACACACATACATGTAGTAAACAGCACCTTTTGGCATTCTGTAAGCCACAGCAGCTGGGGTGGAGGCCAGGAACGGAGCTACGTAGGAATGTCCTTTTTTTTTAGTAGACAGTGTCAAAGTAGTGCAGGTATTTCCTCTTATATTAAGGGGAGAAAAGAGTGTAGGGATACACAGTCAAGGGGTTACTTTTTAGAGAGTGTAATCTTCTTCTAAACCCCTTCCCAATTACCTGCCTGCAATAGCCAAATACTACATGTAATAGTAAGTCCTGTGTACCATTCCCAGACCAGTAGTTCTTATATCTCGTGTGCCCAGACCTACTAATTATAATCACAAGTGCTACGGATACAAACCTGCTGTCTATGAGCTTCATCCACATGTAGTTGTGATTAGCAATCTGCCACATTTGAATATATTTATTGCTGTATATTTAACCTATAGAAGAACTCAGTTTTAGAGTGATTGTTGTAAGCAATGCAGGAGATATATCAAAAGCAATTAGAGGAAATGAAGATACAACTGGAGCATGAAAAGGACGTTTCTCTGGAGGAAGAAAAGAGAAATACAGCTACTGTGATGGAGGAGCTGGAACAAGTAAAACAGGTACAACACAGCTCGTAGTATGTGCAGACAAACACCGGCCTGCACTACTGCATATTAACCTGGAGTGCATGACCTCTCCCAATATCATTATACAAGGCAAGAACGTTCGTGAAGTAAGTAGTTTAGACTGTACATAGTTATGTATGCAATTTTCCTAGTAGCTGTCTACTACTGCAGCTATTTATCCCAATATTTAGTGAAGATTAATACTGCATTTCACTTCCAGGATAAGGAAGAAATGGAATTGGAATGTGAGGAGAGGAAGGCTCTTCAACTGAAGCTGGTAAGCCACATCTACCTTTGAGTATATCACTTCTGTCTCAGTACTGACTGCAATCAGCACAACTGTGCAACTTGTAGTGTGTACCATTCTTTACTTAAAAGGCTTCTTCATTAAGACTAGGTGTTTGGAGCTAGTAACTTTGAAATAGAATTAATGCTAACTAGAGGTCTTCAAGAAGACATACCCCGCGCTGAATACTGAGACATAGGGCTAGCTGTGAATTACAGTCAATATTCCAATGGTTTTACAGTAGTGTCTGCACGTAGCTACGTTATTATGCACTACTAATTCAGTGTCCAGAGTGTCTGGAACTACATGTACGTGTACTACAGCTTCTGTTATCTTGTTCACTATGTAATGTCAGTAATGACAGGACTCTTCAACGACAATGAGCATATGTACATGCCGCAAGATACAGAGTGATAGACGCAAACAGTTACGTACTTGTAGAAGCTGTGGGCATATATCTATTCTCATTGATGGGTCGACACTTAATTACGTGTCTATGATAATTATAATAATAGTGCGCATGTTCTTTGACCTGTCCCTAGTGGTACAGACATGCGGAAGTTGGCGAGAGTAACTGAAGTTTGAGGTTTATCACAAGCTGTATTGCTTTGGAGAGACACTCAAGATCTGGTGTATGATTTAACCTTCCGTCTCAGTCTATGAAACTGGCCTCCGATAGTCACTTGGTCTTGTCACGAGACTAGTCCTCTAAACGATTGATGTCCCAATAACACAATCACATATTTGGATCTGCCCAGCAAGCTATAGGTGTGTCCCATTGCTGTATTAGCCAATACTGATAATCAGAAAAAATAAAAGCTACAGAAAATAGAATTACTTTGTGCTTTACCAGATTATATACAAGCTAAAGTATGATGAATTTATTAAGTTAATTCATGCTTTGAAATCATATACATGTAGCCTCTAAATCGCATATCATGAAGATATTTTAATATTTTTATGTCATTGCTTAACCCCCACTTGTGCATGTTTGGCGCAGGGTATTATTATTTCCATACATGACAGGGTATATAAGCTTGCACATTATGCATCCTGGACTTACATTTATTTCAAAGCTGCGTAATAGACACCCACTCTGACTAAATGTTACATAATACGTAATATATCACCTGACAATACCATTTTTTTGTGCTACAGTGCACTTTTACGTGTACGTACTAAGGGCACTTATTAACCAACCAAGTGTTTCCACACAGGAGAATCTGGAGGAAAGTCTGAGAGAACTTGCAGTGAGCAAATCAGAAGCTCTTGACGTTGCTGAGATGCAAAAGATTACATTAAAAGAAAAATTGCTTGCGGAAATCGCTTGCTATGAGGTAAGCAGTGTACCGGTATCATGTATGTGTACTTGTAGAGTGAATAGAAAAGGTGTGCAATGTCCAATCTAACTGCACAATTTAACAACTGATTGGAAAACAGAGTTGTTGCTGGTGGCAGCTGTTGGTTGACACGGGTCAAAATCATGGACCGTATCTTTCCATTGGTAAAGTCATGTACATACATACTTTTTCATATTGTGGTCTGGATGTTCTACATGTGCAGGAACAGTCTGACCAGTATGCAGTCACTATAGCTACAATGGAAGAAAAGCTACTGACCCTAATGAAGAAGTCCCAACTGTTAGAAAAGAAGAATGAGAGCCTGTAACAGCAAATGGCTTTGCATCAGCAAGAAGCCAGTAATTCAGAAAAGAGAGGCACTGCTACATGTACAGGTAATAATGAATGTGTACATATCTATGGGTACCAATACAGACATTCATTGCAGTATGGATACTTGAATCTAACGCTCCATTTTGCGTTCATGATCATGGACCATTGATCCTTGCACATGTGTAGGTATGTTCATAGAGCGCACTGCCCAGAGTTGTGACCATAGGCAAACATTCTGTTTTCAACTTGGGTCATTTGTGGTGCACGTACGCGTAGCTTGCTATGCATGTTTTAATTGAATGCGTGAAAAATCTCCCGATACAACAATACATGTACATGTAATAAAGGCCTAACTAGTTCCACTACTTTAGCTAGGTAGCTCAGAGTGGGTTATGAGGTGACCATGGATCTGAGTCCAGATAACATGTGCATGTACAGAGGGGAGTGGGGGTTTACAAGAAATTATTTCGAAATTCTCTTGCATGGGGGCATACTCGCCCGTATGAAAGCCTTTTGTGTGTGTGTGTGTGCGTCTAATATCACAATTTGCTATTCATTCTTCATCAGTAGCAATCAGCTGCTGTCTCCTTGTTCTTGCGCAGGAGTGTCTTTTGCAGTTCCAGGAAATTGTCCAGCAGTTTTCTCAGCAGGGATTGATCTGCAAAGTAAAATGAAATGCACACCTCCAATTACCATTCTCATATACATTAAACAGGCTGTGACATACTCAATATGTGTGTGTGTGTGTGTGTGTGTGTGTGTGTGTGTGTGTGTGTGTGTGTGTGTGTGTGTGTGTGTGTGTGTGTGTGTGTGTGTGTGTGTGTGTGTGTGTGTGTGTGTGTGTGTGTGTGTGTGTGTGTGTGTGTGTGTGTGTGTGTGTGTGTGTGTGTGTGTGTGTGTGTGTGTGTGTGTGTGTGTGTGTGTGTGTGTGTGTGTGTGTGTGTGTGTGTGTGTGTGTGTGTGTGTGTGTGTGTGTGTGTGTGTGTGTGTGTGTGTGTGTGTGTGTGTGTGTGTGTGTGTGTGTGTGTGTGTGTGTGTGTGTGTGTGTGTGTGTGTGTGTGTGTGTGTGTGTGAAAAATCACAATTTTCGTTTGAAAAATCACAATTTTCGTTAAATAGAAGAAAATATAAGTTAAATATCACGGTTATACTTAAATACTTGCAGCAGTGCATGCTATTATGTAGATGTGTGGTATATTGTCAAATCAGTGTGACCATAGTGCCTTCAACTGACGTGATCTTCATTAGCTCCCAGCATTAAAAAGCCAAACTTGTCAACATGTTGAATACAATTTTATGTACACATCATCAGCTTAATCGCAACAGTTTATTTTGCTTGTAAAACTGTGTTTGAAGTGTTCCTGTGAAAAAAGCATCCCTGTTTTTAGTGTTCCCTGGATGGGTATCAGTGATGGGGCCAGAGTGTGGGTGGGGCTTTACCAGATGAAGATATTTTGCATTCTAGCTACAAATGTTAAATTTATGCATTATTAAGCAGAGGGCATGGTGTATATTTGTTCCGTGCAATCTAGGAATTTGCGTAATCTCGAGATTGTGTTGCGCACTCTCGGAATCCTTAAATTGCGTTCCAAGCTACTCAAGATTTAGAATGGACACATTTATGCTCCTAGTGCATGCTTGTGCAGTTCATGCAATTTCCAGTTGGGTTAGACTACTGTGGTTCTCTTTAATTGATGATGTGGGGATATCAACTTTGGCTACCACATTTGGGTTTTGATGGCTCCAGATTGCATGCAAATTAACATTTCTGGGGGAGTATACGTATGGCTGAGACTGCCAATGCATGCATGCATCGATCGTTGCCCCGACCCCACAACAGCACAGCCACCCCCTACAAAGAACACGTAATCCTGGGGTGTAGTACTGACCTTCATCTGTGAGCTCTGTACATATACATGCACCTAGACGAGCCCATGCTTATGAACAGCTCTGGTATGTGTACCTGAGAAAGTATAGCGGCCTGACAAAACTATTGGTGACTCTATATAAGTCGAAGAGACAAACAATTTGGAACAGGTTCTCACATTAGCACACTAACTAAATCCCTACTGTTGGGTTTAGCAATCACTTCTTCTTGTAAATGGGACTGCTGGACAGAGACAGACACAGACAGACAGATAGACGGACAGACCCAATTGCTTAACCCTGCCACACGCATGTGGGGTAATGACCCTTCTCCACCCAGTTAAGCTGTATTGATCACAAAACGCTGCATCACTTGAGGTTATTGCACTGCTTTCGATTGAGTATAAAGCAGCTACATGTAGTTGAAGATCTTCTAAAAACACCAACTACATGTACATTGAATATGCCTGTATGTCTTTGATGAGTATTTCCTTCACTAAGTACTCAGATAAGTACTGAGTGACTGATTTTTCATTCCAAACAGAATGTCCATTACAGGGTTCATTGCATCCTGTCACCATAACCCAGCATCTCAATGACCAAATTACAGAGTCGTCACTCATAGATTAGGCAAACAGTCCAGTATTCAGTGAGCCTGATTCCTCCTCAAGATTGTATTAGCTTGTTGGTGCATGTTTGACAATGTACGTATTATACTTGAGTGAGCACACTGGCAAGGTTCCCTTTCAGCTGAGTGGGTGGGTTACAATTTACAAACTGTGCGGGGTCCTATGCTCAAGCGCTTACACCCTTTGTATGGTATGTTATACTTTTCATGTGGGTATCCAACTGAATGAAAGCCACTGAAATGTCACTGCAACTATGAATTTGTCTAGTGGTTCATGCGCTTCTGACGTCGAGAAAGATTCCTGAGAAAGATTCCTGCATCGATGTACCACATACAGCATTATTTAGCAACACTACATGGTACTGTAGCAGATGTGAGTAGTATATTTGCAGATATTCAGTTAAATTGCTAACTAATTAAAGGTTTACCTAGAGATACGTACACGCAGTATAATGCCTCGCGCACGAGCATTCAGTAGGTGTGGTTTGGTAGCACGTGTTTACAATGTGTGAGAATTTGACAGAGAGAAAGGAGAGGTAGCTAAACGTGCATGAGAATTCGGCGAGTTCATCCTTCTCCAAAGGTGGAAATTAACGCGGTGGTTTCTCCAGCGAAAAAGAGCAACTGTTGTTAGCTAAAAAGCGCACGCACCTCTGGTCTTTTAGCTTCGATTTTGTATGCCGCTCGTTGCTTTCTTTTGCGTAGTGTAGCAAGATGCCTAGCCCTTTTCCCACTCGTCTCGCCAACGTTGTCGGACTCCGTGACTCGACTTTAGCCGACGCAACACGCCGGCCACGCCATGCGCAGCACGCAGTATAATTGCATTCCTAAGCGTGACACATGCATTTATAATATGTTCCGCACGAACCAGGAATTCTAGAATCGCGCAATGCAAACTAGAAATCCATACTTTGCCGCGCAATCCCAGGATTGCGCAGCCAATTCCACTTTTGAGCACATGTGATATTGACACTTCTTTAGCAAGCTATAAAAATGCCACGCTCGGTCAGTAATGCAGCGTCTCTGTGGCTTGCAAGCCATCAGTTTCATTCATCCGTCTTTATTGCAAACTGTAGATTGCCAGAATAATTTGACAATGTAATAGTTGTGACAAATGGTTTCATTACAAATTTAATGTGTTGGTTTTAACATATATAATAGCAGACTATCAATAGTTGGCGATTGGTTTTGTAACCACTGCCAGTAGTTTTTACTTTCAGCACTTGACTCTTTGTTTATCCCTTTGCTGTCTATACTTTGACGTTTCATGCACTTCATATCAAAATTCGAACTTTGTACGAACGAATTTAGTCTACGCAATGCAGGGTTTGCGCAACGTATTCCAACTTTGCGCGAAAAACTGGGCAATGCTGGGATTGCGTGCCAAAGTACGGATTCCTACTTTGCGCAGCGCAATCCTAAGTTTGCGCAACTTCCTGGTTTGCACGGAACGTATATATTATACAAACGCTTGCTGAGATGCGTTACAGGATTAGTTTCCTCGCGCTAAGGCGCTCGGCAATAATAACTATGCCATACTACATCCAAAGGGACCAAAATTGGGCCAATTCTGCTGGAAGATGTAGCTGGGGGGGTGGGTCAATTTTCCAATGGTCCTGGGACCATTTCTTCCAGGACCAAGATGCCAGACACATCTGGATTTTGTTGGAACTATATTATATAGGAAACCAGTTAGCCGCTATAAATTTCTAACTACATGTATTATATATTTCAGAGGGGGATCAGTGTGCAACTTGCTGTGTGCGTATAGATTTCTCTAACGTACAGCTTTACCTGTTAAGCTTCAGTCATACCATAGCCAACTCTTGTATCATTAGTTGCCTCCTTTCAAACAATTCACAGCAGACAAGTACAAGCTAACTGTATAAATATGATTCTGCTATTGCAGGTCAATGTAACTTCATTGATGTTTTTCAACTACCATGACCACAGATGGAGATAAGGAGCCTCACAGCAGCAGTGCTTCATCCTGCAGCTCCATGCAGAAGCAGTATCCCTATGACACAGGTGTCAATTTTTTAAGAAGTACAGTTTTGTTCAATATGCATGTATGCACAGTGTGTATTACATGAACATCGCAAACTCTTCAGCTTTCAGCTGAGCTACTTGCTATGTACGTGTACAGGTAGATGTAGCTGTAGACATGTCCATGTACATGTCAATTCTATACTGGAGGATGAATTAATTGCGAGAGTTTGTCACAGGAACGTGTATGTAGTGTGTAAACACTGTGCAAGTCAGACCACCTGTAAAGATATGGACAGGATCTCCAAATTGTGTGCAACTGCTAGCAACATTACAATATTGCCAGAGTAGTGACTCTTGAGTGGTCAGCTAGCATAGAGTGATAAGTGTGGCTAGGCCTTAGTGTGAGATCATTATGGAGTATGTTGCAGAGCAGACCTGCACATCTGAACACTTTATTAGACCCCATCAGTTATCACTGTTTTTGGCTTTACTTTACTTTGGCTGTCTATAACACGACTACTGCTAACACATACCAGTGACTATCACCTTTTAACAAAATCCATAGTCACAGTCTGTTACGCATGCATACGTATTGGCAACTGCCGTCAGCCAGTGATATGTATTTTTTAGATGCAGTTGCTAGCAGAGAAGCAGCCTCAAGCAACGTATCTCCTTCTTCTTTTTCGTTTAGCCCATTTCAATACAACTGTATCAGATCCCAGTTCTCCACACCAAGGAAGGAATAGGCACGGCAGGTTCGATTTGTTGGAATGTAAGTCTGCACTATTGGTTTCATTTGAGTCGGACATTCAATACCGTTATTCTAGATCTGTGGTACATAAATTATTGGAAAGCAGAGCAAAAATATTGTAGAGACTGTGTATAGCTCTGAACTAACCCTGTCAAGGCTGCATGGGCATCATGCATATGAAACACACACACACATTTTTCATCTTTAGCTTGTAATAGACTTTACTAGTTTGGGTTACTCTCTGCTGCATACTAATCGTGGCATGTTTAACTGTTCATGTTACATGTAGTTGTGGTGCTTTCACAGTTAGTTTCAAAGTAATGTATACAATGTTTTGCATACGTAGCTATGTTTCTATGGAGGAGCACCTGGAATTATGTGAAAATCTTTTGCAAGAAATGATATCTGGTGTAGAAATGCTGAAGAAACAGGTCTGTATCACTTCAGACTGCCAGTATAAGCCTGTATGTATGTATGTAACTACGTACATGTATGTATGTTAATTACACATTTGGTCAACAGCATGGGCAGGTGCATGTTGAAACTTACTTTCATACAAAGCATGTGGCATACTACGTTCTACTGTAGACCACACGTTTATCCAGAAAGGAGCGTCTGTGTCTACAGTACCATTCATACACTGCTATACATGCAGTATGTTAGAGCAAGTATGACTGTCTCATATTATGTCTACACTGCTGTACATGCAGCATGTATGACTATCACGTGATGTGGCTCAGCTTTAATGTGAAACGTGCTATGCAACATGCTTCCTTGGCAGTATTCTATTACCATAAGAGTGTATGGAACTTGCGAATTGTTATCCTGCTGACACTGAGAGCCAACTGCAGTCTGCTACTAGCCGTAGCTCTTCACTCCGGAAAGAGCTGATGGGCAAGGATGCCACTGTGACTTCACTGACTCAGGAAAACCGGAGATTACAGGAGGAGAGCAAACTTTCTTCAAGGCGCTCCTCTCAACTGAAACAAGAGTGTAGAGAAAGACGTACATCTTATTAATGCCTCCCTTCAAAAGCAGGTCAACATCATGTGCACTGTATACATATGTGTGTCATGTACATAACATTGGGTATGGTGATTCTGTGCACATACAGCTCTTGTATGCATGTACGTCTATGTTTGCACTGGGGCAATGTACATGTTCACACCTTCCGGATTTTAAAGGTATTGTTAACTTGAAGGCCTGGTACTCGGGCAAAAACCCGGGACTATTTATGGCTACATGGCTGTTTTGTAGGTTTATCGTTCATGTATGTAACACTGTCAAGCTCTCATCTTCTCATTAGGTTGACAGCTTAAATCACAAGATTTTTTAGAAGACCAAGTTTCTGAAGCAAAAGAGAGAGAGAGTAACCGTACTTGTTAATGTGAAACATAAAGGTATACATGCGAATATCCTTTTGTAAAATACTCTAATGTACTAGGCCGGGTTACGTATATCATATAACATTGATCGGTCGTTGGATAACAGTATGAATATGTACTCACCAACTGCTTTCAGGCTATGTTTGTCCATTACGAGGTGAGAAACATGTTGACCTCCAGTGATAATAGAATGAAGAAATATACTGTATGACAGCTTTTTAATCTCATGAATCACTACTGAGAGCCACAGTCATGCCCATTGCTACATGGTGTGAGATTATATCGCAGGCTGGCTGCTTGAGAATAACTTGTTTATGCTATGCATATGTCATTGTGTATGGGTGCCGGTGTTATGTATACTCCTGTCGCGTGTGTATGCCTCTTCTGCATACATATGTCCACTTTATGTGAGCAGCTGGTTACCCTAGCCTCCAACGGGCTGTCTCAGAGCACTGACATCAGCCCTGAAACAGCTACTAGTGCTGTGACAACACTGGTGGAGGAGAACACACATCTGAAAGAGGACATTGAAAGAGTGACTCAACAACTACAGCAGGTTTGACTCTTGCCACATAGAGTTGTGTTTCTTAATGCTACTCCAGTAATCTACATTTCCATACACCATGTACGCAGAAAAACAGTGTACATATTTATTGTATACATATATACCTACGTCATTCATTCATTACTGGAGCACTGTGTTCTGCAAAAAATCAGTAACACACTGTATAAGTGTATAAGTACGGCAAAGAAGCAGAGGTGCAGGTGTATACGCAGGAAATATGGTTAAGAATCATTGCTGTTGTTGCTGGTGGTAATAGAAATACTCTCTGCATAAACAAACTGATTCATGTAGCATCAGCGAACAAACTTTGGGAAGTAAAGGTTCCATAGCCTGCTGTATATATATTGAGATCTACGACTGAAATATTCCTTAATCTTTAGTATAATATACACTCCAGGCCCTATGTTATGGCAGAACTATAATTATAGTAACTACGTATACAGGTACGTATGTATTTTAGTTACTGCATATATGTACATGTACGTTTAATGTGTTTATTGCCACTTCCTGTATTTCATACAGCTGCAAGACAGTCATTCTGCTGTGTGTTCTGGAGTTCATAGTGTTGTTGAGTGCTTTCTGGGAATGAAGGTGAGGCACTTCATTGTAGTAGTAACTTGCAAGTAAAAAGTTTTTAATAATATATGGTTAAACAGAAGATCTGGTATTTTGCTAGCCAAGGGCACATTTATGAACCCAGAAAAAGTGTCAACTTTTTCTGATTCTATATTAGTACCCAAAAATCCATATACATTCACATTGAACTATATTGGAGAAAACCTTGCCTGGTTAAGAGCCGGCTAGCTAGCTTGTAAAGTAATTAAAAGTGTGTGAATGGTGAGATTTCTATATGATAGATACGTTTCTACCATACACATATTCAGTTTGTTTAAAGCAGGAGATTATTCAACCTAATTAAGGGCCTCTAATTTTATAGTGGTTTCATGGTATAAACAGTTTATTTTACTGCTTCTAATTCTCTACCTTGAACATACCTACATATTTCCATAGAGTATACATGTATGAGCATACATATATGCCCACTCCTATTCACAGCCTACGTAATCGAAAATTTCTGCCCTACAATTTTTTTAAAGGCAATAATGTTAAACTATGTCCTGTCAAGATGACATCTTTCTATAGGCATTCTTATTGTTACAAGTATCACATGTGCTCACATCTAAAGACCACATGCACCGTAACATACCCCACAATTAACCCCACAATTAACTGACAATTGGGGTTTGGCAACGTACTGGAGATGGGTTTGGCTCTGTTATTGACTGAAGGTTAGAATCGTAAATTCCACCAGTTTTAAACAAATTTTGAGTGACACATGAAATTTTTCATGTTTTCATGTATCAAACGAAAAGAACAGCTGGATACTAAATGTATTGTTCCCAGGCCAAAATACACATACACACATACACATGAGCTACATATATATGTAACTGACGTTCTATGTTGCAACACAACATGAGAGTAGGTGCTACATACTACATGTAGCCTCGTTCCTAGGCTCTACTTCCCAGCTTTTGTTTTCGCACGTAATAATTATTTTACTATGTGCGAAAAAAAAACTGGGAAATAAGTAGATATGGTTGTCGAGAATGCATCAAAAGTGCAGAAACTGGAATGAATGCGCCTATATTATACCCATAGTAATCCTGGTCATGCCAGTTAAGTCACAACAGTTGTGAATATGTAAGTATACTTCTACAGGTTGTCTCTTATTGAAATAGAGCACAGTGAAGCCCTCTCTGGGGCTGTGGCTGCAATGAAACAGGATGAAGAGCAGAGGCTACTAAAGGTTGTAGAGACGACTAAACAGGAGAAGCAAGTAAGTGACATACAATCATTGTAATATGAGCATATCTCAGACTGGATATTGCATGCTGAGTCATGTACAATGCAAGCAGAACGTTAATAGACGGATGCTCAGATTTGGTGTGTACATACATGTAGATTAAATGTGTGTGGCTTGCAGAACAAAAATTAATAACCAATATTAGGGAATTTTTCGGCCTTTTACAAGTCTGATTCAGAATAAGCATATCTTCTTTAGCCTAATTGTGTTTCCGAGAGTTTCTTGTACCCATGCAAGTGTTACTAGTGTTGTCCCAGTAGATCAAAGGCATTAGTGTGCTGGACAAAAGTGTTGTAACTGTTACATGTACATGCAAACATTCTCCAAACTGTCTACCTAAACCTTAACTCAAAGCCGCTTTCCTAATGTCGAGAATAGCAGTTTGGAATCTACGTATTTAGCTAGTAGCATCTTAGTCTATCGAGCTAGACCCTCCTCTATGCTTAGCTAAGCGCAGAGGAGGGTCTAGCTCGATAGACTAGTAGCATCTAAAAAATACTTGGCTGCTCTTCTGAAACTAATGAAGCAGTAAGGGAATATGGGGTTTAAGTTGAGGTCTGGTACTAATGGTCTGAATGAAGAGATAGGAAGATAAAAATCATGATAGGCAGTGTTGGTTATGTGGGAAAGAATGTGAGAGTGTAGTTCACGTGCTCCGACCGGCAATTCACAAGGACTGGGCACTCAATAGATTGAGTTTTTTTTGGTTGAGTGGCTAGCCAGCCCTCTGTGATAGTATCAATAACGTCTGATCAAGTGGCTGGTGAAGTTGTGTCGACATGTTAATATCTTCTTGTTTTTTATGGATTGTATAGAATGTTCACTTATGTTACAAAGATAATTTAATTCTATAACTAATGTAAGAAGAAAACTAGGAGAATAATATGGAGAATAGCAATAATCTCAAGCCTGTTAGGCATTCCTTTTCTCATCAGGATATTCTCAGGATCATGAACAGCCCCAACATAGTAGTATACACGTATGTATGTATCTATGTCTGTTACCAAGATGAGCAGCACTAATCCCTTCATCTTGAAGCCCTCTAACTTGGCTGGCCATGATGCTAGTGTGTGTGTATGGTGATGGCTGATACGTATACCTATTTTCCATTATGAAAGGTGAAATTAAACAGGCTTTTACTCCCCCAATGGACTGGATGATTGGTGTATTGTTGCCCTTGATCATAGTGTTTATCCACCACTGGGCCAAAGTGCTTTACTAGTGATCCTAGTAGTTATGTATATGGACAATCTTCATTCTCACCTTACCTGCCACGCTAGAATTTTTCCATCTCAAAGCAAGGATCTCTCCTGGCAGGCTGCTGGTGAATCACAGCTACACTAAATTGACACAGTATCCAGGACCATAGTCTGCTGATATGTGATACTTAGTCTACAATGAAAATGGCACTTCCCAAACAATTGAGTGCAACCTTGAGAATGGAATGTAGTGCATATGGGTGCACTCATTCCCTGGTTCAACTCCGCTGTTTTTATTCACATACATGTAGTAAACAGCACCTTTTGGCATTCTGTAAGCCACAGCAGCTGGGGTGGAGGCCAGGAACGAAGCTACGTAGAAATGTCCTTTTTTTAGCCGACAGTGTCAAAACAGTGCAGGTATTTCCTCTTATATTAAGAGGAGAAAAGAGTGTAGGGATACACAGTCAAGGGGTTACTTTTTAGAGAGTGTAATCTTCTTCTAAACCCCTTCCCAATTACCTGCCTGCAATAGCCAAATACTACATGTAATAGTAAGTCCTGTGTACCATTCCCAGACCAGTAGTTCTTATATCTCGTGTGCCCAGACCTACTAATTATAATCACAAGTGCTACGGATACAAACCTGCTGTCTATGAGCTTCATCCACATGTAGTTGTGATTAGCAATCTGCCACATTTGAATATATTTATTGCTGTATAATTAACCTATAGAAGAACTCAGTTTTAGAGTGACTGTTGTATGCAATGCAGGAGATGTATCAAAAGCAATTAGAGGAAATGAAGATACAACTGGAGCATGACAAGGACGTTTCTCTGGAGGAAGAAAAGAGAAATACAGCTACTGTGATGGAGGAGCTGGAACAAGTAAAACAGGTACAACACAGCTCGTAGTATGTGCAGACAAACACCGGCCTGCACTACTGCATATTAACCTGGAGTGCATGACCTCTCCCAATATCATTATACAAGGCAAGAACGTTCGTGAAGTAAGTAGTTTAGACTGTACATAGTTATATATGCAATTTTCCTAGCAGCTGTCTACTACTGCAGCTATTTATCCCAATATTTAGTGAAGATTAATACTGCATTTCACTTCCAGGATAAGGAAGAAATGGAATTGGAATGTGAGGAGAGGAAGGCTCTTCAACTGAAGCTGGTAAGCCACATCTACCTTTGAGTATATCACTTCTGTCTCAGTACTGACTGCAATCAGCACAACTGTGCGTGTTTCTCAACTTGTAGTGTGTACCATTCTTTACTTAAAAGGCTTCTTCATTAAGACTAGGTGGTTGGAGCTAGTAACTTTGAAATAGAATTAATGCTAACTAGAAGTCTTCAAAAAGACATACCCCGCGCTGAATACTGAGACATAGGGCTAGCTGTGAATTACAGTCAATATTCCAATGGTTTTACAGTAGTGTCTGCACGTAGCTACGTTATTATGCACTACTAATTCAGTGTCCAGAGTGTCTGGAACTACATGTACGTGTACTACAGCTTCTGTTATCTTGTTCACTATGTAATGTCAGTAATGACAGGACTCTTCAACGACAATGAGCATATGTACATGCCGCAAGATACAGAGTGATAGACGCAAACAGTTACGTGCTTGTAGAAGCTGTAGGCATATATCTATTCTCATTGATGGGTCGACACTTAATTACGTGTATATGATAATTATAATAATAGTGCGCATGCCCTTTGACCTGTCCCTAGTGGTACAGACATGCGGAAGTTGGCGAGAGTAACTGAAGTTTGAGGTTTATCACAAGCTGTATTGCTTTGGAGAGACACTCAAGATCTGGTGTATGATTTAACCTTCCGTCTCAGTCTATGAAACTGGCCTCCGATAGTCACTTGGTCTTGTCACGAGACTAGTCCTCTAAACGATTGATTTCACAATAACACAATCACATATTTGGATCTGCCCAGCAAGCTGTAGGTGTGTCCCATTGCTGTATTAGCCAACACTGATAATCAGAAAAAATAAAAGCTATAGAAAATAGAATTACTTTGTGCTTTACCAGATGTATACAAGCTAAAGTATGATGAATTTATTAAGTTAATTCATGCTTTGAAATCATATACATGTAGCCTCTAAATCGCATATCATGAAGATATTCTAATATTTTTATGACAGACGGATGGACAAAACCAATTGCTTAACCCCCACTTGTGCATGTTTGGCGCAGGGTTTTATTATTTCCATACATGACAGGGTATATAAGCTTGCACATTATGCATCCTGGACTTACATTTATTTCAAAGCTGCATAATAGACACCCACTCTGACTAAATGTGACATAATACGTAATATATCACCTGACAATACCATTTTTTTGTGCTACAGTGCACTTTTACGTGTACGTACTAAGGGCACTTGTTAACCAACCAAGTGTTTCCACACAGGAGAATCTGGAGGAAAGTCTGAGAGAACTTGCAGTGAGCAAATCAGAAGCTCTTGACGTTGCTGAGATGCAAAAGATTACATTAAAAGAAAAATTGCTTGCGGAAATCGCTTGCTATGAGGTAAGCAGTGTACCGGTATCATGTATGTGTACTTGTAGAGTGAATAGAAAAGGTGTGCCATGTCCAATCTAACTGCACAATTTAACAACTGATTGGAAAACAGAGTTGTTGTTGGTGGCAGCTGTTTGTTGACACGGGTCAAAATCATGGACCGTATCTTTCCATTGGTAAAGTCATGTACATACATACTTTTTCATATTGTGGTCTGGATGTTCTACATGTGCAGGAACAGTCTGACCAGTATGCAGTCACTATAGCTGCAATGGAAGAAAAGCTGCTGACCCTAATGAAGAAGTCCCAACTGTTAGAAAAGAAGAATGAGAGCCTGTAACAGCAAATGGCTTTGCATCAGCAATAGGCCAGTTATTCAGAAAAGAGAGGCACTGCTACATGTACAGGTAATAATGAATGTGTACACATCTATGGGTACCAATACAGACATTCATTGCAGTATGGATACTTGAATCTAACGCTCCATTTTGCGTTCATGATCATGGACCATTGATCCTTGCACACGTGTAGGTATGTTCATACAGCGCACTGCCCAGAGTTGTAACCATAGACAAACATTCTGTTTTCAACTTGGGTCATTTGTGGTGCACGTACGCGTAGCTTGCTATGCATGTTTTAATTGAATGCGTGAAAAATCTCCCAGATACAACAATACATGTACATGTAATAAAGGCCTAACTAGTTCCACTACTTTAGCTAGGTAGCTCAGAGTGGGTTATGAGGTGACCATGGATCTGAGTCCAGATAACATGTACATGTACAGAGGGGAGTGGGGGTTTACAAGAAATTATTTCGAAATTCTCTTGGGGGCATACTCGCCCGTATGAAAGCCTTGTGTGTGTGTGTGCGTGCGTGTGTGCGTGCGTGCGTGCGTGCGTGCGTGCGTGCGTGCGTGCGTGCGTGCGTGTGTGAAAAATCACAATTTTCGTTAAATAGAAGAAAATATAAGTTAAATATCACGGTTACACTTAAATACTTAGTCTAATATCACATTTTGCTATTCATACTTCATCAGTAGCAAACTCATCTACTCACGATCAACTTGCAGCAGTGCATGCTATTATGTAGATGTGTGGTATATTGTCAAATCAGTGTGACCATAGATAGTGACGCCTTCAACTGACGTGATCTTCATTAGCTCCCAGCATTAAAAAGCCAAACTTGTCAACATGAAATACAATTTTATCTACACATCATCAGCTTAATCGCAACAGTTTATTTTGCTTGTAAAACTGTGTTTGAAGTGTTCCTGTGAAAAAGCATCCCTGTTTTTAGTGTATCCTGGATGGGTATCAGTGATGGGGCCAGAGTGTGGGTGGGGCTTTAACAGATGAAGATATTTTGCATTCTAGCTACAAATGTTAAATTTATGCATTATTAAGCAGAGGGCATGGTGTATATTTGTTCCGCGCAATCTAGGAATTTGCGTAATCTCGAGATTGTGTTGCGCACTCTCAGAATCCTGAAATTGCGTTCCAAGCTACTCAAGATTTAGAATGGACACATATATGCTCCTAGTGCATGCTTGTGCAGTTCATGCAATTTCCAGTTGGGTTAGACTACTGTGGTTCTCTTTAATTGATGATGTGGGGATATCAACTTTGGCTACCATATTTGGGTTTTGATGGCTCCAGATTGCATGCAAATTAACATTTCTGGGGGAGTATACGTATGGCTGAGACTGCCAATGCATGCATGCATCGATCGTTGCCCCGACCCCACAACAGCACAGCCACCCCCTACAAAGAACACGTAATCCTGGGGTGTAGTACTGACCTTCATCTGTGAGCACTGTACATATACATGCACCTAGAGGAGCCCATGCTTATGAACAGCTCTGGTATGTGTACCTGAGAAAGTATAGCGGCCTGACAAAACTATTGGTGTGGCGTATGTGTATGAATGACTCTATATAAGTCGAAGAGACAAACAATTTGGAACAGGTTCTCACATTATCACACTAACTAAATCCCTACTGTTGGGTTTAGCAATCACTTCTTCTTGTAAATGGGACTGCTGGACAGACAGACAGACGCAGACAGACAGATAGACGGACAGACCCAATTGCTTAACCCTGCCACACGCATGTGGGGTAATGACCCTTCTCCACCCAGTTAAGCTGTATTGATCACAAAACGCTGCATCACTTGAGGTTATTGCACTGCTTTCGATTGAGTATAAAGCAGCTACATGTAGTTGAACATCTTCTAAAAACACCAACTACATGTACATTGAATATGCCTGTATGTCTTTGATGAGTATTTCCTTCACTAAGTACTCAGGTAAGTACTGAGTGACTGATTTTTCTTTCCAAACAGAATGTCCATTACAGGGTTCATTGCATCCTGTCACCATAACCCAGCGTCTCAATGACCAAATTACAGAGTCGTCACTGATAGATTAGGCAAACAGTCCAGTATTCAGTGAGCCTGATTCCTCCTCAAGATTGTATTAGCTTCTTGGTGCATGCTTGACAATGTACGTATTATACTTGAGTGAGCACACTGGCAAGGTTCCCTTTCAGCTGAGTGGGTGGGTTACAATTACAAACTGTGTGGGATCCTATGCTCAAGCGCTTACACCCTTTGTATGGTATGTTATACTTTTCATGTGGGTATCCAACTGAATGAAAGCCACTGAAATGTCACTGCAAATATGAATTTGTCTAGTGGTTCATGCGCTTCGAACTTTGTACGAACGAATTTAGTCTACGCAATGCAGGGTTTGCGCAACGTATTCCAACTTTGCGCGAAAAACTGGGCAATGCTGGGATTGCGTGCCAAAGTACGGATTCCTACTTTGCGCAGCGCAATCCTAAGTTTGCGCAACTTCCTGGTTTGCACGGAACATATATATTATACAAACGCTTGCTGAGATGCGTTACAGGATTAGTTTCCTCGCGCTAAGGCGCTCGGCAATAATAACTATGCCATACTACATCCAAAGGGACCAAAATTGGGCCAATTCTGCTGGAAGATGTAGCTGGGGGGGTGGGTCAATTTTCCAATGGTCCTGGGACCATTTCTTCCAGGACCAAGATGCCAGACACATCTGGATTTTGTTGGAACTATATTATAAAGTTTTAAAATAACTTTAAAAAAGTAAAAAGCATGTAGGGATGGCACTGTACAGAAATAACAAAAGCAAAAAACTTTACAGAAAAATCATTAAAGAACATGTATCACATGGATAGAATCCCCAAAAAGTAATCAAACAAGGTAGGAATGTCACCACAGAACTTTCATGGATTACTGGATTGCCATCCCTACATCTTGCCAACCACACACACACCACAATCCCCTCCATGCAGCTTCTAGTGCAGGTCTTTGCAATGTATTTTTATACTAGCCTCGTTCCCAGGCCTCTACATTGAATTTAATAATTTGGGGGTACATTTAAATGTGTAAAATAATAACTGTCCAGTTATACATAGAGAGTCATGATGAACAATAGTGTCAATTGCTGACCAGTTGTCTGAGCTGCGTTATTTGTAAGGTGGAGAGTGCTGAGTCTAGTGCATATACCAGTGTATAGGCTTTATATACATAAATTTTGGGGCCTGTACATGTGAATATGGCTGTTGTGATTGTAGGGGTATATGTAGTTTGCTGCAATTATTCATGCTGATGAACATGGCAATTGAAGGGCTGAGAACCAGTCTGAGAGTAGTCTAATTATATACATCCATGCTTGTGATACTTGCAATTTCCTGCACTTAGTTGGTGCACTCTGGTTCTTGGCCCTTCCATTACTGTGGACAGGAGTATTAAGTCAACAGTGCTAATTGCTGCTAAGGAATATTATATACAACTATATTATATAGCTATTATAGCTATTAGGTTTCAGTGTGGGATCAGATACCTTGTATGTCTATATAGTACACGTATATGTAACTTGGGCGTGGATACCTTGGTGTGGAATGGAGGGGATTGTGGTGTGTGTGTGGTTGGCAAGATGTAGGGATGGCAATCCAGTAATCCATGAAAGTTCTGTGGTGACATTCCTACCTTGTTTGATTACTTTTTGGGGATTCTATCCATGTGATACATGTTCTTTAATGATTTTTCTGTAAAGTTTTTTGCTTTTGTTATTTCTGTACAGTGCCATCCCTACATGCTTTTTACTTTTTTAAAGTTATTTTAAAACTTGTTTCTACTCTTTTTTTGGGAGAAAGGAAGGGTGGTTCTGAATGTTTGGTATTAGCATTAGATGGTAGGAGTTGACTCAGTGTGGTTCTGTACATGTAGGGTTGAAGTTCAGCATTGTATTGATATGAGAATACTGAAGACATTCAATGCACTGGGCTCTGCATAGGAGGTGGGGATGTTGAATTTGATGGTGGTGTTATTTATATAAAATGGGGAAGATGCCATTATAGAATGAACAAATTGTATAATGGATGTTACAGTTATAACAAAGTTACCATTGATGCAGATATATGAGGAGGTGAGAGAGTAAACAATTGGGAGGAAAGAAGATGTAGCCATTTAGAATTGAATAGAGTAGGACAAGATTGCAATTTTACAATGGGTGAAAAGAGTGGAAAAGTTGAATTTATGAAGTGATTTATAAATAGAGAGAACCAAGAATAGAGGCCCGAGGAGCATGTGAAGGAAGTACTAAGATGTACATGATGAATAGATGTTGATTACGACTTGTTATAGTTCATTGGTGAGATAAGTATGCTCTCAACAGAGGAGGAAGACCAGTACACGAGAGAGTGCTCCCAACAGAGGAGGAAGACCAGTACACGAGAGAGTGCTCCCAACAGAGGAGGAAGACCAGTACACGAGAGAGTGCTCCCAACAGAGGAGGAAGACCAGTACACGAGAGAGTGCTCCCAACAGAGGAGGAAGACCAGTACACGAGAGAGTGCGCCCAACAGAGGAGGAAGACCAGTACACGAGAGAGTGCTCCCAACAGAGGAGGAAGACCAGTACACGAGAGAGTGCTCCCAACAGAGGAGGAAGACCAGTACACGAGAGAGTGCTCCCAACAGAGGAGGAAGACCAGTACATGAGAGAGTACGAAGAAGACTTTGGTGGTGACAAGTTAAACACCTTGCGTAAATCAGAAAATAACAGCCAGAATAGCATGAATTTGGCAGAGAGAACAATGATGAGCAAAAGAGGGAAGAGTGGAGACTCCAGAATGAAAAGCAAACGGTATCAGATATTGATGAGGATAGGTAATAAAGGAGGGCGTAGATTAAGCATGTGGGAGGAAATTGCATTAGAACCACAGGAAGAAACAAAAGAGGAAATAATTGGGCAAGCTGAATTACAAGAGCTGCAAAAGGAGTCATTAAGAAGGATAGCTTTGGAAGAAGAATTTGGCTAATCTCAATTTGTTTTTTTTTGAAAGAATTGGAGTAGACAACCCCAGTCGGAAAGAGGAAGATAGAAGTTGTCTTAACAAGCGACCAGAAGTGACGAGAAGTCGGAGAGGAAGAGAGATGAGCAAATAACTTAGACCAATGATAAGAGAGAGTATTGCGAAAACAAAACCAAGTGAGAGGAGTTTCAAAGTTTGACATACTGGAACAAAGCATTTATTGAAAGAAAGGAACGAGTGAGTATTCCAAGGTGGGTGGGGAAGAGAGGATATCAGTTTGGTATGGGGACTGGAAAGTGAATAATTTGCAGGAAAGTGAACTCGAAAGTTAGCCAGGCAGAGGTAACAATCACAGGAAGAAAGAATAGAAGACACGAAAGATTGTAAAAGTCATGTGTTTGGTATTGGATGGAAACTTCTCGCCTGGACGTTGTAGTATATGGTGGAGCCTTCTCGCCTGGATGTTATAGTATTGGGTGGAGCCTTCTCTCCTGGATGTTATAGTATTGGGTGGAGCCTTCTCGCCTGGATGTTATAGTATTGGGTGGAGCCTTCTCTCCTGGATGTTATAGTATTGGGTGGAGCCTTCTCTCCTGGACGTTATAGTATTGGGTGGAGCCTTCTCGCCTGGATTTTATAGTATTGAGCGGGGCCTTCTCGCCTAGACGTTGTAGTATATGGTGGATCCTTCTCTCCTGGATGTTATAGTATTGGGTGGAGCCTTCTCGCCTGGATTTTATAGTATTGAGTGGGGCCTTCTCGCCTAGACGTTGTAGTATATGGTGGATCCTTCTCTCCTGGATGTATAATATTGGGTGGAGCCTTCTCTCCTGGATGTTATAGTATTGGGTAGAGCCTTCTCTCCTGGATGTTATAGTATTGAGCGGGGCCTTCTCTCTTGGATGTTATAGTATTGGGTGGAGCCTTCTCGCCTGGATAATGGTATATAGCAGCGGTTTTGAACATAACAAACCTACTTAATTACTACATGAATTATGCAGCCTTGTGCATGCAGTAAATGTGAGCAACAAGAGCACACTTAAATACATATTCTTGTAGCTATCCTAAGTCTTTAGCTACGCTCACACTGGAAGCATGCATCACACATATTAGAGCGAGAGTAATATTTAGAACACATACTTCACTCTTCCATCTGACATCGTCTTCAATGGGCCACATCTTCTACAAATGATTGAATATAGGAGGCTTTTATTAACCACACACATGATTAATGAAACACGGGAGTTGCCTTGGCAGTAGGAGTGAGTGGGTTACAGAAAGCAGAGGTGTCTGGGAGCACAACTCAAGGCAAAGCTGCTTTGAGGTGCATCACAAGCTCAATGCAAACATTAAACAGTTGCAGAGCACTCAGAATCTCAACTCTGTTGGAATGGAGTGCAATTGGAACATGTCCCTTTCTTTGGAAAGAATATCAATTGCATCATCACACTCTTCTTTGCAAGAGGAGATCTCTCTGTTGTACCCACTCACATCAGCTACAACTCCCGGCATGCTTGCACAGAGCAAGACTTTGGTAATGACAGGACACAATTGGTTGCCTGTACATACTCAGCTTGTATACATTACAGAGACAAGCTACATAACTCAATCGAGAACTGGAATTACACAGTCATAATGGTCCAGTGCTCTTGTATTGTATAAATACAGTGCATAGTTGTGTACAATGTTTAAGCCGTGTACACTAGGTCCTATGCACTGCCATGCTCGACCCGGTCCAAAGTTTTGACGTACAACTATGTTTACATCGAGCATGCAGGAAAGCAGGAACACCTCAAGATCAGTGCCCCATTCACCAAACTCTGCCATGTGTGAGTTTTCCAGGTACTCATGCACCTTGGTGTTAAAGAAAACTCTACGTTCGTTTGGCTCAACTGGAGCATCCACCCCAATTAAGATGTATTCTATTAAGGATGAATTTTGGTGTAGATAGTTTACAGCTGCTTTCCGAACAGCATAGTGGTTAGATTCCGTTCCTGTTACGTGCCTTGAAATAGCACGAAACAAACAATTGCCATCTCCTTGCACTCTCACACGTATGTGTGGAGATATTTCATTGCACTGCAATGAACGCACACGGTCTGGAGATGAAACTTTGTCGACCACAGACATTTCACTATACTGTGACAGAACACAAATCTTTTGTCTCTGCCAGAGATCATCTGGAAGTGGTCGATTAATGGCATTAGGGGGTGTACAGTGCTCACTACCACAATAGATGACAGTGCCATCACTGACATCCAGAGAGCTCTTGCTGGTAGGAGGACTATGTTTGGGCTTTTTGGCCTCCAGCTTTGAACTGCATGGGAGTTCTCCCAAATGCTTTCTTTTCCTAGAAAGGCGTGTTTTTTTGGATTCAGGCTCTATGCATGGAGTATTTCCAGTGAGCTTACGTTTAGTACCTGTTGTAGGTTTAACCAGCAGTGGATATGGTTTAAGGTCTGGTCTATACACTTGTCTCAAGCGATTCACTTCTTTGAGACAGCTAGTGCTAACCATGATGGAGCTCGGGTCGAATGCAACCAGGTGTACCCCAGCTAGCGTTCGAACTCTCGATATTGCTACATAGGCCATTCCAGCACTAAACACTTTATCAGAGAGGTCTACTATGGCACAGTCCAATGACAGGCCTTGGCATTTGTGAATGGTCACAGCATAGGCCAAAATCAAGGGAAACTGTTTCCTGTACACATAGAAATTTTTCATGACCATGAATCTGCTCTTCACTTTTTCCACATCATAAGGCTCACTTATGTGGTCAAACTGAACAGAGACGTGATCACTTCGAATGGTCAGGACGGTACCGATGGCACCGTTTACTAAACCAGCATTTGTGTCAATATTGCGGCGCAACATGACTCGTGCTCCGACAGCTAGCAACAGCTGGGCTTCTAATCCTGCTGTCAAGTTGCAGTCCTTGTTAAGCTTGTCAAGCTGTTCTGCTGCTTTTTTGCTCCACTTACGCGTACTGTAAGTTTCGTCAACTTCATCAGTACACAACAATTTATGTACTTGTGAACTGAGACGACTGAGCATTTCATTGTTAAAATGATCGCATTCTTTTCTTCGTGGGAAAAGACAAACAGGGGATTGTTGAGATTGCTGAAGCTCAACGAACTTGTCCGCTACGGATCCCTGAATGACTCGTTTTTGGAGAATGCTAAGTGTTTCATCAGTTGGATGGCCACACCTGACACAATCCAACATCGATGAAAATTCACCGTCTTGTTTCTGACGCTCATTGATAGTCAGTTCGTCATAAGCGATAGCATCTTTCCAGATGTTGACAGATGTTGCGCATCCAAGTCTGTATTGGAGCGACTTCTGAGTGATCTTTTCAAATACAGGAAGTCCATTGACAGGCTGTAGTTGAAGTAGATCACCAACAAAGAGCACATTTTTAGAGCCAAACCAGTCTTGGCTACCAAATAGCTCTTCTAGTCTCAAGTGCATATATGCAAAGTTGAGGCTAGAAACCATGGAAACTTCATCTACAATGATGATTTTCACACTCCGAAGTGTGGTTTTCATCACTTTTCGTGAAGATTTGGGGAGTGCCCAATATTGAGCTGTCTTCCCCTCATGTTCAATGGGCAACTGAAAGAGCCTGTGAATGGTTATACCACCAACATTGAAAGCTGCTAAACCAGTCGGTGCTGCAATGGCACACGTTAAATCGTCAGAGGGCCAGAGGTCATGAACTAATGCCTTGACGGTTTCGATGAGGAACGACTTACCCGTTCCACCGACACCGCTGACAAACATGCGAAGCGGACTCAAGTCACAGCTACATTCATCAGCCTCATGCTGTTGTTGGTGGAGAAGGTGATCCTTAACTTTGTCAAAGATGCGCCTCTGGTCGGCATTGAGCATTGCTACTCTCTGTTTTAGGGACAGAGTGTCGGCAGGATGGGCGTTCATGTCAAACAGCTCCTTCATTGCCGTTTTTGCTTCGCCCAACAGCTGCGGATCATCATCTTGTTTGCTGATCTTGTGTTCTTCACCATCAGCCTGCCGGGCGTCATTGATTTGCTTGATGTTAGCCCGGGCCTGCAACATCTTCTGCAGTCTGCTGTGATAGGCAGAGCAGGTGCTGTCTTCAGGCAACAAGCGCCGGAATGCTTCTTCGGCGGTTTCATTCTCAAGAAGCAAACTACTCTCATCTCTGAAGGGAACAAAGAGGAGTATCAGAGAATAGTAGTAGGCTTCTGTCTGGTCTTCTCTTTCTGGATCAAAGAGTTTGTGGTTAGGAAGTCGAGGCTTTGTAAGCTTTCTGTACTTCCTGTCTCCATTGCTATCTGTACCGCAGTAATCATAGTTGGCTACAAAGTCATAGAGACAAAGGCCTTCTAGATCACTCGGTCTCCGGGGATAGTGAGTGTCTAAGAGGTTGTCCTGGAAGATGTCTTCACTGTCGGGGTCGCGCTTTGCGACATCTTCCAAGACCTTGTGGTCCTTCAACCTGCGACTCCTTTTGTGAGGCAGGGAGACATCTACCCACTTGACAGCGTCAGACTTCTCGGTGAGGTGGTCACCGAGCAGTAGATCGCTGGCCTCGTACAGCCCGCACTCTCGAGAGCGTAAGCTGCGCACGCCAAAGCTCCAGAGCTGACTGTAAACGCTCTTATTTTCGCTGACTTCATGCCAGATGTCCTGCAAGTTACTCTTTTCAGCTTTAGTAACATAGCCACTTACGTAGTGGGCAAGAGCCAGCGACGACTCGGCCACGTACTGCACGTCAACGTTGGCCTTCCACAGCATTAGGAGGAGAGGGTTGTAGTCATTGACCCTCACCTCCAACTCTGTTCGAGGCAACTGGTATATTTTCCTGCGCGATTTCAGAGCATCATCCACGCAGTTCAGTGTAGCAGTTTTACAGGCTTGGCGGGGAAAGCCAAACCTGCATCGGGTAATGAATGTTCTACCGCACTTGCGTCTTCGTTTGCAGTACGCACTGCATTTGTGCATCTGGTATCTAGTGACCAGTCTGTGCAAGTCGGGATCAGTTTCCTTGTCAGGTATGTGACAAGTGATCCTCTCCTGCAGCCAAGCTAGTACCCGTTCGGGATCATCGTGACCGATGACTGGAGCATCTCGTATCCACAAGAGCACGTGGTAATGAGGCGCACCGCGAGCCTGGTACTCCTTTTTCCAGTAATAGTGCTCGATCTCGCCGAGCACTGCACCTTTCAGTAGGACTGTGCGAAAGAATGCATGGAATTTCAGCGAAAATTTCCTGGACACCGATACCGGGTCGTCAGTGCAAAGCTTTCCTATGCTGTAGGACGGAGAAACATCGTTGACTTTTCTGAGATACCTGTCGATATCTGCAGACTCGTATTCAGCACAGCTGAACGTGAGAAACAGAGTGGGCGGCCCCGATGCACGAATCATGCACCGCAGCTCGCTCTGTTTCGCAAACCAGTACTGCTTCGTACCGCGCACAGACTGAAGCATCGTGCACAAATTGGCCTCGAGGTGTTCGTTGCGAGTCGCCACCCCATGCAACAGGGCACTGACAGACATGGGCTGTCTTCTGGTAGATTTCAGCAGGTTGTACACACCTGCAGAGATCTCACGCATTTCCTTTTGCCACAGAAGGAAAAAGACATACTGGGGGTCTTTTCTGTAGCGCGAGTCTTTGTTGAGTAGCCGTGACTTGACATACTCACTGTGAGAAAGCTTCACCTGACGGGGGTGATGCTCACCAAACTGTCCAGTGGGAAAGAGCACCGGAAAGCACATAACATCAAGGAAGTTCTCACGATTGTCCAAGGGATCTTCCTTGATGTTTAGAACTTTGTACTGGTCTATGTCAGACTCACTGGAGAGCTTATTGTCTAAGCTTCTGATCGTGTAGGCTTGAAAGCCGGCAATGTCATCTGTACTAGCTTTCTGTAGCATCGTACTGCTAGCACTATTGGTAACTTCCACTACCCGTTTGACTGCCTCATCAACAGACTCGACATCCACATCCTTGTAGAGCCAGTTGATTCCTTTTAGTGTTTTTGTGGCAGTCTTGACGAGGTCAACGTTGACTAGGCTACGCCACACAACTTCCCCCTTTGTTGGCCTACCATTCACTATTATGTACAGCTCAGGCTCTGGCAAGGCAGTGCTGGGATGCTCTACCTCCTCCAGAGTCTTGAGAGTCTTACTGAATGGCAGGGGGAGAAAGAACATGGTACCTTTACACGCTTTCAGCGAATTGTACACAGGTACTTTGGCAGTGTACGTACCGAGCCTGACTACCGTTTGGTAGCACTTGGCACGTTGTATCAGCTGCCTACTCAAACAGTCCAATTTCGCCAATTCAGGCGGCATTGAAATTGTTTGCAATCCATTTAGGACACAACGCGGTGGCATTTCGTTTTTCTTGACAAGTGCTTTACAGTAATTACACATGTAAAGCACTTGCTCATTGGCATCCGGGTTTTGCTCTGCTATGAAGGCTTTCAGAGCAGGCCAAACCTTGAAACCAAGGCTATCAGAGAGTTTCACTTTCGTTACAGACTTTCTCTGATGCAGGCGTTCACAGCTACAGCATGCATGCTCTGGATCATCATCTATTTCTTTCTCTAGGTCACTTATTACCTGTGCATGTGCAATCAGCAACCGAGATTCTACACTCTTGAGAACTGGGCTAGCAACAGCAGCATCAATGTGCTGCTCATAGCTACAGTCGAGTTCATTTGTGAACAACACTGCGAAATCAGGCACCTTGGTGATCTCCTTTAGGAAGTGCAAGTCACCAGTGCTGAGAGCCTTGTCTATGTTAAGAACACCCAAGTGGCTCGTAATTGCACTGTATACGTGATTCAAGAGCATTCTCAACACATTGTAATGGGTGGATGCTGCTCTGAGTATGCGAAGCTGACTACAGCATCCCCCACCATTGAAACAAGGCAAAGTGTGACCTTGCAAGTCAACAACGATACTGGCAGCATCTTCCCTAACAACAGCTTTAGTGTAGTGTCCATTAGGACACCCACTATCGCATGCATACAAGGCAGCTCTCAATTCTTCCATGGGTTTCTCAAATGCCTGTTTGAGACTAACCACGGCAGCTACTTCTGCTTCAGTGAGTGTTTTACACTCACTACTACAGCACCATTTCAGAGGCTGCTTCCCCTTTGTCTTGCTAGTTTCATTTCCTGAGCTGCTAATTTCATTAGCAACCACACATCTGCCATTCTCATCAATGGGAATGACACAGGCTCTCTGCACAGGCTGATAGGCTGCATCATAGTAGAATGGTTCCGAGGAAGCAGTATGACACCCTTCCCCGAAATCATCTCGGCCTTTGATGTCGAGGCTACTGACTACTCTTGCAGTCTTGAGCAAAGCACCAGCGTGCTCCTTGCGTACCTGCAAGACTTTGTTTAGCAGTCTTTTAGCTGCTATTCTACAGACAGCTTTGATCATCACAGGAGGCAGTCGCTTTGCTGCACTCTTGTACTGCCTCTTATAGGCTTTCACAAGCTGGACCCTAGCTTCATCATCTTTCAACAAAAGCTGCTGAAGCTCTTTCACATAAAACTCCTTTGCAACAGGCTTAAGCTCTGCCAATGCATACCTGCCTCGTTGGGAAGCACATATTCTCCCCCTGTGCTTCTGATAGTACTTTTTGTACCATTTGAGCTTGGCTGCAGCAGTCCTGGCATAATACATGCGAGCTGCTACCCTTTTCTTATCGGGGTCAGCCCTGTAACTAGCACGGGAGGCTGCCTTCTTCTTATCAGGGTCAGCTTTGTAACTAGCGCGGGACGCTGCCTTCTTCTTATCGGGGTCAGCTCTATAGTTAGCACGGGAGGCTGCCCGAGAAGCTGCCTTCCTCTTATCAGGGTTAGTCCGGTAACTGGCACGAGAGGCTACCCGAGAAGCTGCCTTCTTCTTATCAGGGTTAGTGCTGTAATTGACACGGGAGGCTGCCCGGGAAGCTGCCTTTTTTTTATCTGGGTTGGCCCTATAACGGGCACAACAGGCTGACTTTACACTTTCCCTGTTTGCAAGGTACTGTTGTTTATTCTGGGCCCTTTTCTTCCTCAAATTGCGCATATTGAATACCCGGTACCTTGTATTTGCAACTCGACTGCACTGAACTGGCCCACACCGTACTTGACTGGTTCACACCGGACAGGACTAGAATGGAAGGAAAAATGGAAATGCTTACACTTCCGTGTATATTACTATAGTGCATGGGAAGATATAAGCACTGTGCAGGGGTACATGTATACAGAGGTTTGCAAGTTTGTCCACAGGAGAAGGCAAATAGGCAGTGGCTCTATAATTAGGTTAAGCTGTCAGAATCAAAGGCTAACAGTCTTGCCTATTGCACTAAAGAATCTCAACCACTGCCATGATATATCTGCCATAATATGGATACACACAGGTTAGTGTACTACAATTAGTGGTCAAAATGGAACAGCTGGTGTGAATGAATCTCATTAAAAAGCCATATAACAGAGGAAGTAGCCACAGTGTGTTACTAGCTATGTAAGCACAGCATGTCATAATCTTGTTCCAGCTGCATCCTACATGTATATACTAAGGGACGTAGCTTGATACGCTTTTATGCTTAGGCCATCCAGAAAAGATTGCTCGATTACAGTAACCTGACCTGCCCAGTTTTGGCTTTTGGTAGCCAAATTTTTTCTTCCTGTATGAATCTCATTAACCACTATGTTGTCACATGCTATGTAAGCGTATGTTTTCAACCATGCCTGTTTCTACTAACCTTGGCCTTGGTGCTTGTGTGTCAGTAGAGTCTGGAGTGCAGACGCTAGTAACGGACAAGCTACTGCAAATCTGTTTTGACATGCGGGTTAGTTACCATTTCCTGCCTCTTAATTAGTGGGCGGGACTATATACTTTCCATTTCCTGTCTTTTAAGTAGTGGGCGGGACTACCTCTGAAGCCATCTACCAACCAATTAGTCTCGTGCCCAGCCCCAAGTTAGGAAGGTGGGTCTGGCTCCCCGCATATTCAAAGTTGGGGTAGCATTACGTCAGCGGTCCCAGATCTGGACCGGCAATCTGATTGGTTACTTATAGTATTACATCACTAAACGGTTGTAGTATCCGGATATCTACACGAATGGCCACGTGGACACTTTCCGTTTGGTGATGTAATATGATGTAACGCTAACCCAACTTTGAATATACGGGGAGCCAGACCCACTTCCTAACGTGGGGCTGAGCACGAGACTACCAACCAATGGCCCTATCTGGGAAGCCAGACTCCGTTATGTAAACAAGCAATCTTTTCTGGATGGACTTACTGTATATACCTACTAATAATGCACTATGTATACAGTATCTATGGTATATAATATATCAACCAAATTCTATGGGTGCCAGTTTGTAAATGCACACATGTATAGATATAAATAAATGAGGGGTCGCATTATTAAATAACAGTCTCCATTTACATATGAGATGGTGCATTCATACATGAGGGCCTCTATATCACATTACATGTTCACGTACTGTATGGGCATTCGTACATGTGGCTGATTCGAGTTGCCAGCCCCTAAATGAGGCCCGCAGTTATAAATGCAGCCCCTCATATATAAATGTAGCCCGTCATATACATATGGAGACTCTGAATTATGAATACACCCACTTATATATACCGATTGGCTTCGGTTCAGGCTAAATGTAGCTGCCGGAACTTCCTCTGACCACAGACTCGGTTAAGAATGTACCGTTGTTTATTTTGTCCCTTTGCTTCTATAACATTACGCGTTGCATTCATAGTACCTTGTAATTCCAACTGGACCGCACTGGAGTGGCCCACACTACTGGGTCACACTGGACTGGAGACTGGAATGGAAGGGAAAATGGAGATGCTCAGATTTCCGTTTATGTTATGTAGCTTGATTTGTTTTTAACACCTTAGAGACCAATTTTAAAGCATCAATCAAGCTAATGTCGAAGATGACGACTGCTAGCAACTTTCCAGACCTCTCCAACTTGGTTCTACAGCAGTCTGTACCGTGCCATCTGCAACCAGAGCGGCAATCAAGTTCAAAATGCGGGTTGTCCAGTAGCTAGTCAGTCATGAACGCTCTTATTACTAGCTGATGCTTCAGGAGAACTGCTAACTGCACGAACACTTTTTGCCTGTGCTAGTATGCAGCAAATCAACAACAGCACATGTAGCTCGCGATACATAACAAAGGCAGATATACGAGGTAAAAAATTTGCCGCGTCTGGACAACCCCACCGTGCGGACACCCCTCATTTACACTACTACACACACAGTATACCTTGTAATTCCAACTGAGCGGGAGGGAACTGTACGTGCTGAACTGGCACAGTTGACTGCAATACGTAGAAGAGAAAAGCCAAATTATGTTTGGTTTTTAGTCTGCCGTTGTTTTAATATACATGGCCCTTTTCATCAATACGCATACTGCACACTCAGTACGTACCTTGTATTAATTCCAAGAACAGAAACAACTACAATCCGAAAACTTGAATATTGCTTTAACAAACAGCTCGACTACAGGAAGGAGAAACTCCACTGAGAGCAATAGAGCAGTACATCCGGTGTAGAGAAATTTATATTGCAATCAAGCGCAAACTCTGGACTAAACCGGACGGCACCGGTCTGAACTGGTCTGAACTGGACTGATCCGGAATAGAAGGGAAAATCCAAACGCTCAATTTGTTCACGTTATCGTTATGAATATTGGTATATCCAAAATGGCGTGATAAAACCAGCGTTCACTCGAGCAGCCTAGTGCGAGCAAGCCTGCACATCAAAGGTAGGCATTAAATAGAGGAACACAAGAAGCCTGCGCATGCGTAATCCGAGTCATTAAATGGCGTAAAACGGCAAGCGTCACCTCGAGAGTACTTGTAAATCGCTGCTGAACCTGTTGGATTTCTTTGAAAACGTTATGCTACGAGTGCAATACCCCAGGGAATATCTAGCTTGTTCGCGCTTGAATCATTGTGATGGGTTTAGCCATTATTGTGCTAGCCTGGCTGAAGAAAGAAACAAAGAAGAATTATATAGTTCATTAGGCCCCTCCCCCCCCAGTGTAGCGACTTACCGGTCTGCTACTCCAGGGAAGCTTTCTAGCACCGCTAACAGTTTTGTTGATGACGAAAACACTCGAGATGTCATGGCATGGCTCATAAAAGCCTGTGACTATAATCAGAGGCGAGTTCTGAACGTATGATTTTGTACGCGTTATATGGGGCCGCCATTTTTTTCCCGTGCCATCCCTACATATGGAGTACTACCGTACTCCATGATAGGAAATCAGTTAGCCGCTATAAATTTCTAACTACATGTATTATATATTTCAGAGGGGGATCAGTGTGCAACTTGCTGTGTGCGTATAGATTTCTCTAACGTACAGCTTTACTTGTTAAGCTTCAGCCATACCATAGCCAACTCTTGTATCATGAGTTGCCTCCTTTCAAACAATTCACAGCAGACAAGTACAAGCTAGCTGTATAAATATGATTCTGCTATTGCAGGTCAATGTAACTTCATTGATGTTTTTCAACTACCATGACCACAGATGGAGATAAGGAGCCTCACAGCAGCAGTGCTTCATCCTGCAGCTCCATGCAGAAGCAGTATCCCTACGACACAGGTGTCAATTTTTTAAGAAGTACAGTTTTGTTCAATATGCATGTATGCACAGTGTGTATTACATGTACATCGCAAACTCTTCAGCTTTCAGCTGAGCTACTTGCTATGTACGTGTACAGGTAGATGTAGCTGTAGACATGTCCATGTACATGTCAATTCTATACTGGAGGATGAATTAATTGCGAGAGTTTGTCACAGGAACGTGTATGTAGTGTGTAAACACTGTGCAAGTCAGACCACCTGTAAAGATATGGACAGGATCTCCAAATTGTGTGCAACTGCTAGCAACATTACAATACTGCCAGAGTAGTGACTCTTGAGTGGTCAGCTAGCATAGAGTGATAAGTGTGGCTAGGCCTTAGTGTGAGATCATTATGGAGTATGTTGCAGAGCAGACCTGCACATCTGAACACTTTATTAGACCCCATCAGTTATCACTGTCTTTGGCTTTACTTTACTTTAGCTGTCTATAACACGACTACTGCTAATACATACCAGTGACTATCACCTTTTAACAAAATCCTTAGTCACAGTCTGTTACGCATGTATACGTATTGGCAACTGCCGTCAGCCAGTGATATGTATTTTTTAGATGCAGTTGCTAGCATGCAGAGAAGCAGCCTCAAGCAACGTATTTCCTTCTTCTTTTTCGTTTAGCCCATTTCAATACAACTGTATCAGATCCCAGTTTTCCACACCAAGGAAGGAATAGGCACGGTAGGTTCGATTTGTTGGAATGTAAGTCTGCACTATTGGTTTCATTTGAGTCGGACATTCAATACCACTATTCTAGATCTGTGGTACATAAATTATTGGAAAGCAGAGCAGAAATATTGTAGAGACTGTGTATAGTTCTGAACTAACCCTGTCAAGGCTGCATGGGCATCATGCATATGAAACACACACACACATTTTTCATCTTTAGCTTGTAATAGACTTTACTAGTTTGGGTTACTCTCTGCTGCAGACTAATCGTTTCATGTTTAACTGACTGTTCATGTTACATGTAGTTGTGGTGCTTTCACAGTTAGTTTCAAAGTAATGTATACAATCTTTTGCATACGTAGCTATGTTTCTATGGAGGAGCACCTGGAATCATGTGAAAATCTTTTGCAAGAAATGATATCTGGTGTAGAAATGCTGAAGAAACAGGTCTGTATCACTTCAGACTGCCAGTATAAACCTGTATGTATGTAAGTACCTACGTACATGTATGTATGTTAATTACACATTTGGTCAACAGCATGGGCAGGTGCATGTTGAAACTTACTTGCATACAAAGCATGTGGCATACTACGTTCTACTGTAGACCACACGTTTATCCAGAAAGGAGTGTCTGTGTCTACAGTACCATTCATACACTGCTATACATGCAGTATGTTAGAGCAAGTATGACTGTCTCATATTATGTCTACACTGCTGTACATGCAGCATGTATGACTATCACGTGATGTGGCTCAGCTTTAAAGTGAAACGTACTACGTAACATGCTTCCTTGGCAGTATTCTATTACCATAAGAGTGTATGGAACTTGTGAAATGTTATCTTTAACAGCTAGCTGACACTGAGAGCTAACTGCAGTCTGCTACCAGCCGTAGCTCTTCACTCCGGAAAGAGCTGATGGGCAAAGATGCCACTGTGACTTCACTGACTCAGGAAAACCGGAGATTACAGGAGGAGAGCAAACTTTCTGCAAGGCGCTCCTCTCAACTGAAACAAGAGTGTAGAGAAAGACGTACATCTTATTAATGCTTCCCTTCAAAAGCAGGTCAACATCATGTGCACTGTATACATATGTGTGTCATGTACATAACATTGGGTATGGTGATTCTGTGCACATACAGCTCTTGTATGCATGTACGTCTATGTTTGGACTAGGGCAATGTACATGTTCACACCTTCCGGATTTTAAAGGTATTGTTAACTTGAAGGCCTGGTACTCGGGCAATAACCCGGGACTATTTATTTGAATTATAAGTGCCCAGTTACGCTTACCAGAAGATTGTGTTAGCAGTAAAGAAGCTACTTTACTGTATCATACCTCCTAAAACCAGAGCCCAGCTGGGAGTTGAACCCAAGACCTTCTGATTGTTAGTCAATAGGCAAGTTTTATACGTTGCTACTAAACCCGCTAGAAGCACTCTCCAATATGACCTGTCAATATTAACTGTAATTACTCTCTTAAGATAGTATCATGCAGCACCCATGTATGTGTTGCTGCTCTCTTCTGTTATTATGTTTCATGTTGCATACATACAACAGGTGAAAAGTTGACAGAACTAAATAATGATCTTCAAAGGTAAATGTGTAGAAAGTAACTGTCAATTATTGGAGTATGGAGAAACAGGATGTTCAAATCATATGTAGTATTCTGAATCACTACGATGCACACTTAGTAATACATTTAATATGCTTTCAACACTTGATATGCTGTGATTCACTCTCACTTGCTGTCAGTGAGTATGTTTTGAGCTTGTAAAGTACAGTAGAACAGTAATGCAATATCACCGGTTTCCAAAGCTATACTTCCAGCTGCTGCGGTGCATATGTATATGTGTGGGTGTTCAAACTTACGTAACATTAGATGTTAGATTTATGCACCGTGCACTGTCTTCTTTGCTACTGTACATGACTGTGTATTAATACATATTTGTAATATGATTTTGCGAATGATATTCAGCTTCCTGTTCTTTAGAGATTAAAACAAAGCCAAGCTAATGAAGAGAAGCTCAGCGGTAAAACTTACCAAGAAGATAAAAGACGATGCTACTGCTAAACAGGTAAGTAGTATTAAATTGAAACCACATGGCTGTTTTGTAGGTTTATCGTTCATGTATGTAACACTGTCAAGCTCTCATCTTCTCATTAGGTTGACAGCTTAAATCACAAGATTTTTTAGAAGACCAAGTTTCTGAAGCAAAAGAGAGAGAGAGTAACCGTACTTGCTAATGCGAAACATAAGGTACACATGCGAAAATCCTTTTGTAAAATATTCTAATGTACTAGGCCGGGTTACGTATATCATATAACATTGATCGGTTGTTGGATAGTATGAATATGTACTCACCAACTGCTTTCAGGCTATGTTTGTCCATTACGAGGTGAGAAACATGTTGACCTCCAGTGATAATAGAATGAAGAAATATACTCTATGACAGCTTTTCAATCTCATGAATCACTACTGAGAGCCACAGTCATGCCCATTGCTACATGGTGTGAGATTATATCGCAGGCTGGCTGCTTGAGAATAACTTGTTTATGCTATGCATATGTCATTGTGTATGGGTGCCGGTGTTATGTATACCCGTCGCGTGTGTATGCCTCTTGTGCATACAGATGTCCACTTTATGTGAGCAGCTGGTTACCCTAGCCTCCAACAGGCTGTCTCAGAGCACTGACATCAGCCCTGAAGCAGCTACTAGTGCTGTGACAACACTGGTGGAGGAGAACACACATCTGAAAGAGGACATTGAAAGAGTGACTCAACAACTACAGCAGGTTAGACTCTTGCCACATAGAGTTGTGTGTTTCTTGATGCTACTCCAGTAATCTACATTTCCATACACCATGTACGCAGAAAAACAGTGTACATATTTATTGTATACATATATACCTACATCATTCATTCATTTCTGGAGCACTGTGTTCTGCAAAAAATCAGTAACACACTGTATAAGTGTATAAGTACGGCAAAGAAGCAGAGGTGCAGGTGTATACGCAGGAAATATGGTTAAGAATCATTGCTGTTGTTGCTGGTGGTAATAGAAAATCTCTCTGCATAAACAAACTGATTCATGCATCATCGAACACACTTTGGGAAGTAAAGGTTCCATAGCCTGCAGCATATATATTGAGATCTACGACTGAAATATTCCTTAATCTTTAGTATAATATACACTCCAGGCCCTATGTTATGGCAGTACTATAATTATAGTAACTACGTATACAGGCACGTATGTATTTTAGTTACTGCGTATATGTACATGTACGTTTAATGTGTTTATTGCCACTTCCTGTATTTCATACAGCTGCAAGACAGTCATTCTGCTGTGTGTTCTGGAGTTCATAGTGTTGTTGAGTGCTTTCTGGGAATGAAGGTGATGCACTTCATTGTAGTAGTAACTTGCATGTAAAAAGTTTTTAATAATATATGGTTGAACAGGAAGATCTGGCTCTTTGCTGGCCAAGGGCACATTTATGAACCCAGAAAAAGTGTGAACTTTTTCTGATTCTATATTAGTACCCAAAAATCCATATGGATTCACATTGAACTATATTGGAGAAAACCTTGCCTGGTTAAGAGCCGGCTAGCTAGCTTGTAAAGTAATGAAAAGTGTGTGAATGGTGAGATTTCTATGTGATAGATACGTTTCTACCATACACATATTCAGTTTGTTTAAAGCAGGAACCTAATAAAATGCCTATAATTTTATAGTGGTTTCATGGTATAAACAGTTTATTTTACTGCTTCTAATTCTCTACCTTGAACATACGTACATATTTCCATAGAGTATACATGTATGAGCATACATATGCCCACTGCTATTCACAGCCTACGTAATCGAAAATTACTGCCCTACAATTTTTTTAAAGCCAATATTGTTAAACTATGTACTGTCAAGATGACATTTTTCTATAGGCATTCTTATTGTTACAAGTATCATATGTGCTCTCATCTAAAGACCACATGCACCGTAACATACCCCACAATTAACTGACAATTGGGGTTTGGCAACGTACTGGAGATGGGTTTGGCTCTGCTATTGACTGAAGGTTAGAATCGTAAATTCCACCAGTTTTAAACAAATTTTGAATGACACATGAAATTTTTCATGTTTTCATGTATCAAACGAAAAGAACAGCTGGATACTAAATGTATTGTTCCCAGGCCAAAATACACATACACACATACACATGAGCTACATATATATGTAACTGAGGTTCCATGCTGCAACACAACATGAGAGTAGGTGCTACATACTACATGTAGCCTCGTTCCTAGGCTCTACTTCCCAGCTTTTTTGTTTGCGCACGTAATAATTATTTTACTATGTGCGAAAAAAAAACTGGGAAATAAGTAGATATGGTTGTCGAGAATGCATCAAAAGTGCAGAAACTGGAATGAATACGCCTATATTATACCCATAGTAATCCTGGTCATGCTGGTCACAATAGTTGTGAATATGTAAGTATACTTCTACAGGTTGTCTCGTATTGAAATAGAGCACAGTGAAGCCCTCTCTGGGGCTGTGGCTGCAATGAAACAGGATGAAGAGCAGAGGCTACTAAAGGTTGTAGAGACGACTAAACAGGAGGAGCAAGTAAGTGACATACAATCATTGTAATATGAGCATATCTCAGACTGGATATTGCATACTGAGTCATGTACAATGCAAGCAGAACGTTAACAGACGGATGCTCAGATTTGGTGTGTACGTACATGTAGATTAAATGTGTGTGGCTTGCAGAACAAAAATTAATAACCAATATTAGGGAATTTTTCGGCCTTTTACAAGTCTGATTCAGAATAAGCATATCTTCTTTAGCCTAATTGTGTTTCCGAGAGTTTCTTGTACCCATGCAAGTGTTACTAGTGTTGTCCCAGTAGATCAAAGGCATTAGTGTGCTGGACAAAAGTGTTGTCACTGTTACATGTACATGCAAACATTCTCAAAACTGCCTACCCAAACCTTAACTCAAAGCCGCTTTCCTAATGTCGAGAATAGCAGTTTGGAATCTACGTATTTAGCTAGTAGCATCTTAGTCTATCGAGCTAGACCCTCCTCTATGCTTAGCTAAGCGCAGAGGAGGGTCTAGCTCGATAGACTAGTAGCATCTAAAAAGATACTTGGCTGCTCTTCTGAAACGTGTAATGAAGCAGTAAGGGAATATGGGGTTTAAGTTGAGGTCTGGTACAAATGGTCTGAATGAAGAGTTAGGAAGATAAAAATGATGATAGGCAGTGTTGGTTATGTGGGAAAGAATGTGAGAGTGTAGTTCACGTGCTCCGACCGGCAATTCACAAGGACTGGGCACTCAATAGATTGAGGTTTTTTTGGTTGAGTGGCTAGCAAGCCCTCTGTGATGGTATCAATAACGTCTAATCAAGTGGCTGGTAAAGTTGTGTCGACATGTTAATATCTACTTGTCTTTTATGGATTGTATAGAATGTTCACTTATGTTACAAAGATAATTTAATTCTATAACTAATGTAAGAAGAAAACTAGGAGAATAATACGGAGAATAGCAATAATCTCAAGCCTGTTAGGCATTCCTTTTCTCATCAGGATATTCTCGGGATCATGAACAGCCCCAACATACACGTATGTATGTATCTATGTCTGTTACCGAGATGAGCAGCACTAATCCCTTCATCTTGAAGCCCTCTAACTTGGTTGGCCATGATGCTAGTGTGTGTGTGTGGTGATGGCTGATACGTATACCTATTTTCCATTATGAAAGGAGAAAACAGGCTTTTACTCCCCCAATGGACTGGATGATTGGCGTGTTGTTGCCCTTGATCATAGTGTTTATCCACCACTGGGCCAAAGTGCTTTACTAGTGATCCTAGTAGTTTATATATATGGACAATCTTCATTCTCACCTTACCTGCCACGCTAGAATTTTTCCATCTGAAAGCAAGGATCTCTCCTGGCAGGCTGCTGGTGAATCACAGCTACACTAAATTGACACAGTATCCAGGACCATAGTCAGCTGATATGTGATACTTAGTCTACAATGAAAATGGCACTTCCCAAACAATTGAGTGCAACCTTGAGAATGGAATGTAGTGCATATGGGTGCACTCATTCCCTGGTTCAACTCCGCTGTTTTTATTCACATACATGTAGTAAAACAGCACCTTTTGGCATTCTGTAAGCCACAGCAGCTGGGGTGGAGGCCAGGAACGAAGCTACGTAGGAATGTCCTTTTTTTTAGTAGACAGTATCAAAATAGTGCAGGTATTTCTTCTTACATTAAGGGGAGAAAAGAGTGTAGGGATACACCGTCAAGGGGTTACTTTTTAGAGAGTGTAATCTTCTTCTAAACCCCTTCCCAATTACCTGCCTGCAATAGCCAAATACTACATGTAATAGTAAGTCCTGTGTACCATTCCCAGACCAGTAGTTCTTATATCTCGTGTGCCCAGACCTACTAATTATAATCACAAGTGCTACGGATACAAACCTGCTGTCTATGACCTTCATCCACATGTAGTTGTGATTAGCAATCTGCCACATTTGAATATATTTATTGCTGTATAATTAACCTATAGAAGAACTCAGTTTTAGAGTGACTGTTGTATGCAATGCAGAAGATGTATCAAAAGCAATTAGAGGAAATGAAGATACAACTGGAGCATGACAAGGACGTTTCTCTGGAGGAAGAAAAGAGAAATACAGCTACTGTGATGGAGGAGCTGGAACAAGTAAAACAGGTACAACACAGCTCGTAGTACGTGCAGACAAACACCGGCCTGCACTACTGCATATTAACCTGGAGTGCATGACCTCTCCCAATATCATTATACAAGGCAAGAACGTTCGTAAAGTAAGTAGTTTAGACTGTACATAGTTATGTATGCAATTTTCCTAGCAGCTGTCTACTACTGCAGCTATTTATCCCAATATTTAGTGAAGATTAATACTGCATTTCACTTCCAGGATAAGGAAGAAATGGAATTGGAATGTGAGGAGAGGAAGGCTCTTCAACTGAAGCTGGTAAGCCACATCTACCTTTGAGTATATCACTTCTGTCTCAGTACTGACTGCAATCAGCACAACTGTGCGTGTTTCTCAACTTGTAGTGTGTACCATTCTTTACTTAAAAGGCTTCTTCATTAAGACTAGGTGGTTGGAGCTAGTAACTTTGAAATAGAATTAATGCTAACTAGAGGTCTTCAAGAAGACATACCCCGCGCTGAATACTGAGACATAGGGCTAGCTGTGAATTACAGTCAATATTCCAATGGTTTTACAGTAGTGTCTGCACGTAGCTACGTTATTATGCACTACTAATTCAGTGTCCAGAGTGTCTGGAACTACATGTACATGTACTACAGCTTCTGTTATCTTGTTCACTATGTAATGTCAGTAATGACAGGACTCTTCAACGACAATGAGCATATGTACATGCCGCAAGATACAGAGTGATAGACGTAAACAGTTACGTACTTGTAGAAGCTGTGGGCATATATCTATTCTCATTGATGGGTCGACACTTAATTACGTGTATATGATAATTATAATAATAGTGCACATGCCCTTTGACCTGTCCCTAGTGGTACAGACATGCGGAAGTTGGCGAGAGTAACTGCAGTTTGAGGTTTATCACAAGTTGTATTACTTTGGAGAGACACTCAAGATCTGGTGTATGATTTAATCTTCCGTCTCAGTCTATGAAACTGGCCTCCGATAGTCACTTGGTCTTGTCACGAGACTAGTCCTCTAAACAATTGATGTCCCAATAACACAATCACATATTTGGATCTGCCAAGCAAGCTATAGGTGTGTCCCATTGCTGTATTAGCCAACACTGATAATCAGAAAAAATAAAAGCTACAGAAAATAGAATTACTTTGTGCTTTACCAGATGTATACAAGCTAAAGTATGATGAATTTATTAAGTTAATTCATGCTTTGAAATCATATACATGTAGCCTCTAAATCGCATATCATGAAGATATTTTAATATTTTTATGACAGACAGATGGACAAAACCAATTGCTTAACCCCCACTTGTGCATGTTTGGCGCAGGGTATTATTATTTCCATACATGACAGGGTATATAAGCTTGCACATTATGCATCCTGGACTTACATTTATTTCAAAGCTGCGTAATAGACACCCACTCTGACTAAATGTGACATAATACGTAATATATCACCTGACAATACCATTTTTTTGTGCTACAGTGCACTTTTACGTGTACGTACTAAGGGCACTTATTAACCAACCAAGTGTTTCCACACAGGAGAATCTGGAGGAAAGTCTGAGAGAACTTGCAGTGAGCAAATCAGAAGCTCTTGACGTTGCTGAGATGCAAAAGATTACATTAAAAGAAAAATTGCTTGCGGAAATCGCTTGCTATGAGGTAAGCAGTGTACCGGTATCATGTATGTGTACTTGTAGAGTGAATAGAAAAGGTGTGCAATGTCCAATCTAACTGCACAATTTAACAACTGATTGGAAAACAGAGTTGTTGTTGGTGGCAACTGTTGGTTGACACGGGTCAAAATCATGGACCGTATCTTTCCATTGGTAAAGTCATGTGCATACATACTTTTTCATATTGTGGTCTGGATGTTCTACATGTGCAGGAACAGTCTGACCAGTATGCAGTCACTACATGTATTGCTGCAATGGAAAAAAAGCTACTGACCCTAATGAAGAAGTCCCAACTGTTAGAAAAGAATGAGAGCCTGCAACAGCAAATGGCTTTGCATCAGCAATAGGCCAGTAATTCAGAAAAGAGAGGCACTGCTACAGGTACAGGTAATAATGAATGTGTACACATCTATGGGTACCAATACAGACATTCATTGCAGTATGGATACTTGAAACTAATGCTCCATTTTGCGTTCATGATCATGGACCATTGATCCTTGCACACATGTAGGTATGTTCATACAGCGCACTGCCCAGAGTTGTGACCATAGACAGACATTCTGTTTTCAACTTGGGTCATTTGTGGTGCACGTACGCGTAGCTTGCTATGCATGTTTTAATTGAATGCGTGAAAAATCTCCCAGATACAACAATACATGTACATGTAATAAAGGCCTAACTAGTTCCGCTACCTTAGCTAGGTAGCTCAGAGTGGGTTATGAGGTGACCATGGATCTGAGTCCAGATAACATGTACATGTACAGAAAGGAGTGGGGGTTTACAAGATATTATTTCGAAATTCTCTTGGGGGCATACTCGCCCGTATGAAAGCCTTGTGTGTGTGTGTGTGTGTGTGTGTGTGTGTCTAATATCACAATTTGCTATTCATTCTACATCAGTAGCAATCAGCTGCTGTCTCCTTGTTCTTGCGCAGGAGTGTCTTTTGTAGTTCCAGGAAATTGTCCAGCAGTTTTCTCAGCAAGGATTGATCTGCAAAGTAAAATGAAATGCACACCTCCAATTACCATTCTCATATACATTAAACAGGCTATGACATACTCAATATGTAAGTGTGTGTGTGTGTGTGTGTGTGTGTGTGAAAAATCACAATTTTCGTTAAATAGAAGAAAATATAAGTTAAATATCACGGTTACACTTAAATACTTAGTCTAATATCACATTTTGCTATTCATTCTTCATCAGTAGCAAACTCATCTACTCACGATCAACTTGCAGCAGTGCATGCTATTATGTAGATGTGGGGTATATTATCAAATCAGTGTGACCATAGATAGTGTCTTCAACTGACGTGATCCTCATTAGCTCCAAGCATTAAAAAGCCAAACTTGTCAACATGTTGAATACAATTTTATCTACACATCATCAGCTTAATCGCAACAGTTTATTTTGCTTGTAAAACTGTGTTTGAAGTGTTCCAGTGAAAAAGCATCCCTGTTTTTAGTGTATCCTGGATGGGTATCAGTGATGGGGCCAGAGTGTGGGTGGGGCTTTAACAGATGAAGAAATTTTGCATTCTAGCTACAAATGTTAAATTTATGCATTATTAAGCATAGGGCATGGTGTATATTTGTTCCGCGCAATCTAGGAATTTGCATAATCTCGAGATTGTGTTGCGCACTCTCAGAATCCTGAAATTGCGTTCCAAGCTAAAGATTTAGAATGGACACATTTATGCTCCTAGTGCATGCTTGTGCAGTTCATGCAATTTCCAGTTGGGTTAGACTACTGTGGTTCTCTTTAATTGATGATGTGGGGATATCATGGCTACCACATTTGGGTTTTGATGGCTCCAGATTGCACGCAAATTAACATTTCTGGGGGAGTATACGTATGGCTGAGACTGCCAATGCGTGCATGCATCGATCGTTGCCCCGACCCCACAACAGCACAGCCACCCCCTACAAAGAACACGTAATCCTGGAGTGCAGTACTGACCTTCATCTGTGAGCACTGTACATATACATGCACCTAGACGAGCCCATGCTTATGAACAGCTCTGGTATGTGTACCTGAGAAAGTATAGCGGCCTGACAAAACTATTGGTGTGACGTATGTGTATGAATGACTCTATATAAGTCGAAGAGACAAACAATTTGGAACAGGTTCTCACATTATCACACTAACTAAATCCCTACTGTTGGGTTTAAATCACTTCTTCTTGTAAATGGGACTGCTGGACAGACAGACAGACACAGACAGATAGACGGACAGACCCAATTGCTTAACCCTGCCACACGCATGTGGGGTAATGACCTTTCTCCACCCAGTTAAGCTGTATTGATCACAAAACGCTGCATCACGTGAGGTTATTGCACTGCTTTCGATTGAGTATAAAGCAGCTACATGTAGTTGAACATCTTCTAAAAACACCAACTACATGTACATTGAATATGCCTGTATGTCTTTGATGAGTATTTCCTTCACTAAGTACTCAGATAAGTATACTGAGTGACTGATTTTTCTTTCCAAACAGAATGTCCATTACAGGGTTCATTGCATCCTGTCACCATAACCCAGCCTCTCAATGACCAAATTACAGAGTCGTCACTGATAGATTAGGCAAACAGTCCAGTATTCAGTGAGCCTGATTCCTCCTCAAGACTATATTAGCTTGTTGGTGCATGCTTGACAATGTACGTATTATACATGAGTGAGCACACTGGCAAGGTTCCCTTTCAGCTGAGTGGGTGGGTTACAATTTACAAACTGTGCGGGGTCCTATGCTCAAGCGCTTACACCCTTTGTATGGTATGTTATACTTTTCATGTGGGTATCCAACTGAATGAAAGCCACTGAAATGTCACTGCAACTATGAATTTGTCTAGTGGTTTATGCGCTTCTGACGTCGAGAAAGATTCCTGAGAAAGATTCCTGCATCGATGTACCACATACAGCATTATTTAGCAACACTACATGGTACTGTAGCAGATGTGAGTAGTATATTTGTAGATATTCAGTTAAATTGCTAACTAATTAAAGGTTTAACTAGAGATACGTACACGCAGTATAATGCCTCGCGCACGAGCATTCAGTAGGTGTGGTTTGGTAGCACGTGTTTACAATGTGTGAGAATTTGACAGAGAGAAATGAGAGGTAGCTAAACGTGCATGAGAATTCGGCGAGTTCATCCTTCTCCAAAGGTGGAAATTAACGCGGTGGTTTCTCCAGCGAAAAAGAGCAACTGTTGTTAGCTAAAAAGCTCACGCACCTCTGGTCTTTTAGCTTCGATTTTGTATGCCGCTCGTTGCTTTCTTTTGCGTAGCGTAGCAAGATGCCTAGCCCTTTCCCCACTCGTCTCGCCTACGTTGTCGGCCTCCGTGACTCGACTTTAGCCGACGCGACACGCCGGCCACGCCATGCGCAGCACGCAGTATAATTGCATTCCTAAGCGTGATATATACATGCATTTATAATATGTTCCGCGCGAACCAGGAATTTACGCAATCCTAGAATCGCGCAATGCAAACTAGAAGTCCATACTTTGCCGCGCAATCCCGCGCAATCCCAGGATTGCGCAGCCAATTCCACTTTTGCGCACATGTGATATTGACACTTCTTCAGCTAGCTATAAAATGCCACGCTCGGTCAGTAATGCAGCGTCTCTGTGGCTTGCAAGCCATCAGTTTCATTCATCCGTCTTTATTGCAAACTGTAGATTGCCAGAATAATTTGACAATGTAATAGTTGTGACAAATGGTTTCATTACAAATTTAATGTGTTGGTTTTAACATATATTATAATAGCAGACTATCAATAGTTGGCGATTGGTTTTGTAACCACTGCCAGTAGTTTTTGCTTTCAACACTTGAGTCTTTGTTTATCCCTTTGCTGTCTATACTTTGACGTTTCATGCACTTCATATCAAAATTCGAACTTTGTACGAACGAATTTAGTCTACGCAATGCAGGGTTTGCGCAACGTATTCCAACTTTGCGCGAAAAACTGCGCAATGCTGGGATTGCGTGCCAAAGTACGGATTCCTACTTTGCGCAGCGCAATCCTAAGTTTGCGCAACTTCCTGGTTTGCACGGAACATATATATTATACAAACGTTTGCTGACATGCGTTACAGGATTAGTTTCCTCGCGCTAAGGCGCTCAGCAATAATAACTATGCCATACTACATCCAAAGGGACCAAAATTGGGCCAATTCTGCTGGAAGATGTAGCTGGGGGGGGGGGGGGGGTCAATTTTCCAATGGTCCTGGGACCATTTCTTCCAGGACCAAGATGCCAGACACATCTGGATTTTGTTGGAACTATATTATATAGGAAACCAGTTAGCCGCTATAAATTTCTAACTACATGTATTATAAATTTCAGAGGGGGATCAGTGTGCAACTTGCTGTGTGGGTATAGATTTCTCTAACGTACAGCTTTATTTGTTAAGCTTCAGTCACACCATAGCCAACTCTTGTATCATTAGTTGCCTCCTTTCAAACAATTCACAGCAGACAAGTACAAGCTAACTGTATAAATATGATTCTGCTATTGCAGGTCAATGTAACTTCATTGATGTTTTTCAACTACCATGACTACAAATGGAGATAAGGTGCCTCACAGCAGCAGTGCTTCATCTTGCAGCTCCATGCAGAAGCAGTATCCCTACGACACAGGTGTCAATTTTTAAGGAGTACAGTTTTGTTCAATATGCATGTATGCACAGTGTGTAGTACATGTACATCGCAAACTCTTCAGCTTTCTGCTGAGCTACTTGCTATGTACGTGCAAGTACAAGTAGATGTAGCTGTAGACATGTCCATGTACATGTCAATTCTATACTGGAGATTGAATTAATTGCGAGAGTTTGTCACAGGTATGTAGTGTGTAAACACTGCAAGTTAGACCACCTGTAAAGATATGGACAGGATCTCCAAATTGTGTGCAACTGCTAGCAACATTACAATATTGCCAGAGTAGTGACTCTTGAGTGGTCAGCTAGCATAGTCTAAGTGTGATAAGTGTGGCTAGGCCTTAGTGTGAGATCATTATGGAGATGTTGCAGAGCAGACCTGCACATCTGAACACTTTATTAGACCCCATCAGTTATCACTGTTTTTGGCTTTACTTTACTTTAGCTGTCTATAACACGACTACTGCTAACACATACCAGTGACTATCACCTTTTAACAAAATCCTTAGTCACAGTCTGTTACGCATGCATACGTATTGGCAACTGCCGTCAGCCAGTGATATGTATTTTTTAAAAGCAGTTGCTAGCAGAGAAGCAGCCTCAAGCAACGTATTTCCTTCTTTTTCGTTTAGCCCATTTCAATACAACTGTATCAGATCCCAGTTCTCCACACCAAGGAAGGAATAGGCACGGTAGGTTCGATTTGTTGGAATGTAAGTCTGCACTATTGCTTTCATTTGAGTCGGACATTCAATACCATTATTCTAGATCTGTGGTACATAAATTATTGGAAAGCAGAGCAGAAATATTGTAGAGACTGCGTATAGCTCTGAACTAACCCTATCAAGGCTGCATGGGCATCATGCATATGAAACACACACATTTTTCATCTTTAGCTTGTAATAGACTTTACTAGTTTGGGTTACTCTCTGCTGCAGACTAGATCTAATCGTTTCATGTTTAACTGTTCATGTTACATGTAGTGGTGGTGCTTTCACAGTTAGTTTCAAAGTAATGTATACAATGTTTTGCATACGTAGCTATGTTTCTATGGAGGAGCACCTGGAATCATGTGAAAATCTTTTGCAAGAAATGATATCTGGTGTAGAAATGCTGAAGAAACAGGTCTCTATCACTTCAGACTGCCAGTATAAACCTGTATGTATGTACGTACTTACGTACATGTATGTTAATTACACATTTGGTCAACAGCGTGGGCAGGTGCATGTTGAAACTTACTTGCATACAAAGCATGTGGCATACTACGTTCTACTGTAGACCACACGTTTATCCAGAAAGGAGAGTCTTGTCTACAGTACCATTCATACACTGCTATACATGCAGTATGTTAGAGCAAGTATGACTGTCTCATATTATGTCTACACTGCTGTACATGCAGCATGTTGACTGTCATGTGATGTGGCTCAGCTTTAATGTGAAACGTGCTACGCAACATGCTTCCTTGGCAGTATTCTATTACCATAAGAGTGTATGGAACTTGTGAATTGTTATCTTTAACAGCTAGCTGACACTGAGAGCCAACTGCAGTCTGCTACTAGCCGTAGCTCTTCACTCCGGAAAGAGCTGATGGGCAAAGATGCCACTGTTACTTCACTGACTCAGGAAAACCGGAGATTACAGGAGAGCAAACTTTCTGCAAGGCGCTCCTCTCAACTGAAACAAGAGTGTAGAGAAAGACGTACATCTTATTAATGCTTCCCTTCAAAAGCAGGTCAACATCATGTGCACTGTATACATATGTGTGTCATGTACATAACATTGGGTATGGTGATTCTGTGCACATACAGCTCTTGTATGCATGTACGTCTATGTTTGGACTAGGGCAATGTACATGTTCACACCTTCCGGATTTTAAAGGTATTGTTAACTTGAAGGCCTGGTACTCGGGCAAAAACCCGGGACTATTTATTTGAATTATAAGTGCCCAGTTACTCAAGCACATTAAAGGGCCATTATCGCGCAAGAAAGGGCTACTCTCCACATCAAAGCGACACACCCCTCCTGCTGATTCCAGTTGCCACCATGGGAAGATTTATACTTATTAATTAGCACCACATGAATGACTTCATCTCAATAGTTATTCATGAGAAGAATCACACAGATTCAAATGTCAGTGCGGTACTACTTTAAACCTCAAGATTTTAATTTTGTTCACTGGACAGACAGACGACAAATAAACAGAAATTGCTTAGTCCCACCCATACAAGTGGGACAAGTCTGACATTTCATGCCTAAAAAACCAGCTGGACGCCTTTCCCATACAATACACACAACTCAGCTTAGGCCAAGCTATTAAACTCTACAGCCATAGAGCCGGAGATACTATATTCTTAGAGCGGTACAGCGAAAGTGCTGACTCAGCAGTTTCGTCACGCGCCTCCAGTTAGTAGCTATATGCCAAGAAACCAGAATCTTTACGGCTGCCTACCAAGTTTTCGCCATCTAGGCAACACAAACTACCTTCATTTGCTGTAGCTTGGCCTGCAAACCTCCAAAAGCTGCTATACACCGCAGTTGCATAGTAACGTATGACGTAATATATTGCGCACGTGGTAAGTGCGGACGCACAAACAGACAGACAAACAAACAGACGCGAAAAACGTAAAGCAATCTTAGTACACGTCAACCTTTTGTCATCAAGCTGGTTTGAGCACTTAGGGGTGCTGTTGAGTGTCACCCTCTCTATAATCAGACAGTGGATTTTGTCTTTTTTTCAGTGTAGAGTTCCCAATACACTTTCCTACACAGTATTCGGATATCATTGGTAAGTACAGGTATACCGTAAAATCTGATAAATAACCGCCCCCTTAAAGGTAACCGCCCCTCTAGTATAACCGATCAATTTACTGCAATAACACTTTACTCGTGTGTAAAACCTCCTATGTAAACATAACCGCCCATAATTTTCACGTGCAGCCCAGGCAGGAAATTGAATCTGTAAAATTAATAGCGTTGCATGTGTGAATGTCTATAGCAAGCAGAGCATGCAGCTAATAGAACACGACCGTACAGAATAGCGACGAGAATCAGACTGTGAAAACCAAGAAGTCGGCGTTAGTTGTAGCGAGAAACCCTAGCTACGGTTAGTGGAGGGTTCTGGGAACGAGGCTAAGCTACGGTAGCTAAGGTAAGCGCTATGGAGCTCGTTCAGATTGGCTGCCTGAAGGCTTCCTGCCTCAAGGGACACCACATCTACCGGGCTGTTCTCAACGTAGGGGATGTTTCTGTAAATCTGCCACGCTATTAACAGTTGTCGTGCAAAAATAACCGATCTGTGATTATACCCGCCCATGTAAAAGTAACCGCCCATTGAGGCTGCTAATTCTAATTATAACCGCCCCCGGTTATTTATCAGAGTTTACGGTATATATTTAGCAGAACAACAGTGCAAGTCTGATAATTATACGTTGCATGGCTCTCGAGATAGAGATAGAGCTGTTCATCTTGATTTCTTCATACTGCTGAAGCTTTCAGTGGATGAAATCAGGAAAAATTGGTCTAAGCTATCTCAGGAATGACATGACGTATAAACATCAGACTGGGACCGTTGTGTTGCTAAGTATCTGTACGTAGATTCCCAACGATATTCGAATCCTAGCTTTGGAGAGTGTTTTGGGGACTGTACACAGAAAAAGACAAAATTCACTGTCCAATTATATAGAGAGGGTGGCATGGCTCTACAGTTCAGCAGCACCCCTCAGTGCTCAAAGCAGCTACAGTGGTGAAAGGTTGGCTTGCAGCAGCATGGTTATGGGGCTTCCATTAATACTGAAAGTTACTTCAGGGAGGAAACGCGGAACACAGTTTGACATTTGTCTCCTGGTCATAGCTGCTTCTGAATTTTAACTTTGGAAGGCTATAGCTCCAGAACCAAGCAACGGAGGAACGCCAAACTTTCAAACCGAGGTGTGAAGGGGCTGCAGTATAAATTGAAAACCCATTCACTTCTGGTAATTTATGCAGTCAGCACTAGCACGTCCAAAAATGCCTAGTGTCCGATCGAACAAATTATGAAGGTACTGCATTCAGCATTGCTGAACTGTGCATGCCCGCTCACCCATTAGTGGCCTACATGACCACTCACACTACCTTCTTATGGCCCTGAGTAACGTAACATCTTTTTGGAGGCCATCCTAGAAATTTAGTCTCGTCTTTCACCTACTAATAGATCAATAACTTAAGGTGGCCGACCAGAAATCTTATAATTTATCAAGTTGCATACAAACTGTTGCAACTTACAAGACCTGCCATTTATTTCATTAACTAATATGTCCAAAAACTACATCTGCTATACTTGTCCTACTACTTTGGAGCGCCAGGAGCCCATGGACATCCCAACAGGACACTAGCAGGACTCTCAGGTGCCACACGTAATCATACTCAATGGCCTGACCTTCTGCTGTTCATTGTGTACATAGATCACCATTATAAACAAGCATGCTATACATACCTGCCTACTTTAAAGGTCCATAGTCATACTGGAAATTACCCAGTTCAGGATTTCCAAACCGAACAAACTTTTAGCTGCTTATCACTCGGGGGATTGAATCCTCTGATATGCCAGAGCCTATTCAAACCAGAGCAGTGTGTGCAAATGTATACAGAAGTGAAGTGCTCAAAGAAAATATACATGTATACAGTCACTTTTATTAACACTTACTTTGGATTAAGCTTAGGAACAGTTCTATAATCGAAAGTTGCCTCTGAACTGCCTGCTCCAGATTCCCCCTTGCTCTGTTCCCCGCTGTTTTCATTTCCTGACAAGTGCACACACGTTCCTCTGGGCCTGTCTCCTCCATCACTACCACCTTCCTGTATTGTGTATGTGAGTGGCACAATAACTGCGATGTGTTGTGGTATGCAAAACACTTTTGCCACCACCTCAAAAATTTGAATGGGTGATTCCTAGATAAACCGTACGTAGCCTTGTTCTCAGGCTCTATATACTAGTAAACGTTCCCAGGCTGTACTCCCCAGCTCTTTGTGTGAGGTGCAAGAAAAGCTGGGAACAAAGCTAGATGAATCATATACCCCACACACTGCCCCTTATTTATTGGAAAATAACACTGACTACAGAATAGCAGCCTCTTATACATGTTTAGCCCTCACACCCAGCACTTCAAGAAAAAATAGCAAAGATTCTAATCACTATTTTTTGCCTAAAGTTAATTACACCTAATTACACCTACTCCCCTCCTTAAGTGTTTATAGTTGTTGGCTGGCTAATCAGCTGTTGGTTTTTGTTGTGTGTGTTTAGCCATCTACGTGTAATCACTGTTCTCCACACAATCTAAACAAGTGACTATCAGTCATAACCTCAGAATTGAAGCCTTTAAAATGTTGAGAGACATGACTAGCCTACTGCTTAGCCTGCAGAGTGGAGCTGGAAATGAGGCTAGAGCACAGTTGGGGGACTAGCAATATAGGCCTCTAAACTTGCACAGCTAGGCTAACCTATAACTTTGTACTGTCATTCTTGAAATGCTGTACTGATTAGCACTGCTCCCACAACTCTGGAAGGCAAAAGATTCCTAAATTCAAGACTGACATAGAGAACTAACTAATGCTATGAAAGATAAATGTATTTGAGCCTACTTTACTGACAAAGGACAGACTGCTGCATTGATCAAGACTGACAACAAGAACTAACTAATCATATTGAAGAAACTTTACTGACAGAGGACAGAATGCTTACTGTCGTAAGCATTTTAGTTCTCATGCAGCTACAAAATACAGCTCACCAGTCCTGACCTTCCACCAGCAATAGTAGCCTGTTGTCATAGTTGTAGGAGTTGCCTTGTTCTGAAACACTTGCAAGAGTTGTTAGCTGATTCTCCTCAGAGTTGTCTTGTTCTGGAACACTAGGTACTTTAGCTGTTGATTCCAATTCGTCCTCCGACTTTAGCGGCTGCTGTGTTCCAGTTACCGGTATTTGTCGGTCCTCTTGTGGGGCAAAACTTGAGTTTTGGCCTTCCTTGCTTTCACATACAGACTCATTTTGATTTTGAACTGTAGCAAAGTGTTCACTTGGCAACAAGTTACTGAATCCTACAGCTGGTGTTGCTTGAAAATTTTCATCGTTTACTCTGTCTCCAGATTGTGGGCTCTCTATATTTGGGGAGCTGGATTTTCACTCTGTGTGAAACACTTAATTCATCGGGATGAGAGCAATTAAATTCTGTTAGGCAACTGTTCCTCTTTTCCACGTTTACCCCCCACGAGAGTCTGAATTCAGTAGACTGGACTGGACTGGACTGGACTGGACTGGACTGGACTGGACTACTGGAATGGAATACTGGAATGGAATGGACTCATAACTGTTTTGTATGAAAGTCAATGTTTTTAATGCAATCACAGCCACTGCAGTACACAAATGCCTCTCATGGAGAACAGAACAGCCACTGTATGGAGAACAGTATACAAATGCCTCTCATGGAGAACAGGATATAAAAACCACTGCATGGAAAACGGATATAAAAACCACTGCATGGAAAACGGATATAAAAACCACTGCATGGGGAATGAGATACAAAAGGTTCAACGTTTTATTGACCATGCATGATGTTGACATACAATTTTCTATCAGAATGGTGAGGAAAGAGATGATGTAACTATAAGTAGTCACATCCTTCCCATGTGTTGAGCTAAGTACTCAGTATGGACTGGCAAAAGCTGCATACTTGTCTCAGTGGGGACAGTCAACATTTCTGCCTTAAAATAGGGGCAACGGGCCTGGATACAAGGTATGTTGCAATGATAGTACACATTGTCAAATCACATTTGTAACACTGCTGAACCACTTGGTACAAATTCTTGCCATTCTTTGTGTCTAACACAAAGGTCCATAGGGGGAACTGCAGGTTTAGTGTACCGTTGCCTACATCCTCGACAGACTCGGACGTTTCCAGCAATGAATGTGAGGGTAAATGGACTGTCATTCACAGCAGGTGAACACGGCACCAATGCAGGAGGGAGAGACGGAATACGGATGTGTGGTAGCACAGGGGGAAGACTGGTATATGACGGCGAGCAGTTTTGAGCTGAAGGGGAGGTGACTTTGGACTGTGTAGGAAGAAAGGATGAGGTCACAACAGTTGCATACGCTGACGCTATTGGGACCAGTGGCGGTGGGGACAAGTTACATGCACTGCTGCGAGGAGGAATACTACTGGTTTCAGTAGATACTGTTGCTGCTTCAGTACTTGGAACAGAAAATCGATCAGAAAATACAACTCTTGAGGTAGCATCACTCTTCTTTCTACGACGAGCTGGTTTTCCTCCTTTGCGTCCACATCCAGCTGGCATTTGTGATGTAACTAGTTTTGTGAGATTTGGACACTGCTTGGCTTGACAGAACCACTCAATAAACTTCTGAAGTTGTCCGTTGTACTGGGCTGTTGCAACGGCATGAGAACAAATACCTAATGACTTGAAGTTTCCACAGACAGTATCGCATGCATACTGGCCACCTTTCTTAGCCAGCACCAAGTGTGGACGACTACCAGTGTAACTTTTTACCATGCACGACCGGTTGGTACTTACAGGAGCTGCGCAAATAGCATTTTTCTCTGACAACAAGTTTTCTTCCATATTGCTTCAAGGACAGGTGCGGGGGTAAGTACTTGGCCAGAAAATTCCTCTACTTTCACTGGGAGTATCACTTCATCCGGATGTTCAGCAAGTAGTTGTCGACTACAACACGGTAGGTCAGCTGGTGTGCAAGGACGCTTGGCAGTAGGGGTAGGCTCAACTGCAGTTTCTTTCCGTTTAACTCCTTGAGAAATTGCCACTTGGATCTTTGCCAACTTCTCCAAATGCTTTCGTCGCTGTAAAACGGTCATCTCCAGAAGCCATTTTTCTTCTGTTTTTTTCAAATGATTGGAACTCGGGGAGTAGCCTGTATTTACCACGGTTGATAACTGCCCTCTCAATTTCTCTTTCTTGCTCATTAATGACTTCCTTCAGCTTTTCTAGAAACTCTGGCAGCTCGCTCTTTTTGTAGTACACTTTATTCTTCAAAACTGCATTCATGCTTTCGCTTGCGTTAGTACTGAAAAGTTCTGGTGGATCACCAAATCCTGCTTCCTTGCGAGTTGATTGCAGCATGGTAGTCTGGATGATTGTGCTTTTATATTGTGAATACCACTGCACAAAGTCATGTACAGGCCCGCTTTTGGAAGCATCTAGGCTTTCCCACTTCTTTGATAGCTTGGCAAAACCTTCACTGTATTGTGCTTTTTCTCGAGCATCAACTAGGCCTTCGATATAGTGAGTACCAACTTGCTTTCCAAAGAGATCCGCAACGATGACCCTCTGGCTGATGCCCAATTCTTGTACCTTTGCAAGGATGTTACGACGCATGTGGATCCAACAGGTAAGGTGAATGCTCGAGGGAAACGCACGTTGAAATGCCTCAAACAAAGCCTCTTCCCCGTCTGTACCAAAACACCTCAAATTTTTTAGCTGTGGTCGAAGCCCTACAGAGTCGAAGCAAAGAACAGGTAAGTAGCAAATGACTTCTTGTAATGGACCATGACTGGGCCAATGAAAACTGGAGGATTGTCACTACGTCTGCTCTGGAGAAGTAGGTGATGGTACGACACTACAGTCACATTGAAAGCACCCAAAGAAAAAGTAGGATCGACAGAAAGGATGCCAAACTTATCCTTTTCGGTACAGAATCGCACCAAATTATCCAACTGTCGGTCAAGACCCACGACTATTGCTGGTTCACGAAGTGTTTTCATGGCTCTCACAAACTGCTTTGAGGTATCTTCCATAAAAGCTCTCTGCATCACTACGGAGAGTCCATCATCTGCCATGATCTGCATTTGACCACCAAGGGAACGTGATTTGTACTTCAATCTCCGTTTTACCTGAGAGACTTGCTGTTCATCTCGTGGAAGTTCGCAGGCATCAGATGCAGATAACACCCCACCAACTTTCATGGAAATTTTAGCTAGAACATTCTTTGGGCCACTACTCCCACACTCTTCCTTGATCATTTCCATTGTGCTTGGCAAAGTTGGAAAAAATGGTTTGGGACGGGTGCTATTTCCATGTGGCAACGGCTTGGGCTCAAATCCCTCAGGTATATAATAAACTGCTAGGCAGTATTGATGTGGATGGTTGTTAGCAGCTAAAGTTGTGAAGGAGTAGGATAAATGTAAGTGTAATATAGAAGCTACACTCTATACATATATTACACATTACAACAATTGGATGAAGGGCGGAGTATAGAGGCGTTTATACTACTATCTCGTTTTTATTGAGATATACCATGGCTAATTAGAGTAAACATGAGAGTTTTGTCCATAATTACAAAGATACATGTACATGTTTGTTAAAATGATAGTAACTGAAAATAAAAACTGTTAGCGTGCATAATATGAAGGGCTGGTACACGTTATGTTACTTACGAGCACTTCTTAGCCTCTTGCACGCTTGGCCCACGCTGTCGACACAACTTTTCCACACGGATTCAAACTCATGTTTAGATCTCCAATACTGCGGAAACTGACGGAAAAGAACTGTCTTGAGTGTGTTGACCTCGGATATCGGAAGTCCAGGAAACGTCCGCTCACCGATCACTGTGCAGCGCTTCTGAACGTTCTCGCCGAAAATTGCTTCCTTAGCCAACTTGACAGCAAGAGTTCCAACCTTAGATTCGCATCGAAGTTTGGGGTACCTGGACAGCACACTGGAGATGGAAGATAATTTTGACTTCACTATTTTAGATGAGTCGAGCACGTTCGTGTTCACGTTTTGGAATGGTAATGGTGATGGCTTGCAGTCACCAGAAGACTCGGTAGATGGGTGTTCCATTTGTGCAGCAGAGGCGTGGTGTGTGGATGGTGGAAGCGGAGTCGAGGAGGGCTGTCCAAAGGCGCTGGTTGCTGGCTGAGAGGATGAAAAGCGGTGGTGGCGTGAAGGGGTGGCAGATGAAATTGGGTCCCAACTGTATGGACTATAGTTGTCTTCTGCGTGCGGACAACTCTCCCAATCTTCTTCATCCAATCGTGGCAGTTGGCGGTAAGGTTCTTCACTATGCTGACACTGCCACTGGGGTGTGCACTGGACAAGCCTTTCAAGAGCAGACAGTCGGTTCGGAATCTGATACTGCGCTGAGAGGAAAGACTTCTGACTGGATTGCATCATCTGGTAGTTACGGACTATGAGCGACTGGCGTTCTGCGACATCCTTCAATTTTTGAGCAAGTTCAGCTACCTCCACTTCAAGTGTCAGTGGATCGGAGTCAAGAGACATGTCCTTCGCGGGTGAAGGAGTTGCAGAGGGAGGGAATCTTCTATCAAATGAAGCAGGACTACGAATTGACCCGGAGCTAGAGTCGTCCTGGATGGATATGGCAGGAGTGTTGTCCTGGATGGACGTGGTAGGCAGGACCAGGGTAGGCTCGTCATCAATGTGTATGGTGGACAGGGCAGTGAAAGCTGGTGGTGGTGTAACGTCAGACTCGGATGCGGCTGGTGGTGTAGCGTCAGACTTGCTGGATGCGGCTGGTGGTGTAGCGTCAGACTCGGATGCGGCTGGTGGTGTAGCGTCAGACTTGCTGGATGCGGCTGGTGGTGTAGCGTCAGACTCAGATGCGGCTGGTGGTGTAGCGTCAGACTTGCTGGATGCGGCTGGTGGTGTAGCGTCAGACTCGGATGTGGCTGGTGGTGTAGCGTCAGACTCAGATGCGGCTGGTGGTGTAGCGTCAGACTCGGATGTGGCTGGTGGTGTAGCGTCAGACTCGGATGCGGCTGGTGGTGTAGCGTCAGACTCGGATGTGGCTGGTGGTGAAGCGTCAGACTCGGATGTGGCTGGTGGTGTAGCGTCAGACTCGGATGCGGCTGGTGGTGTAGCGTCAGACTCGGATGCGGCTGGTGGTGTAGCGTCAGACTCGGATGCGGCTGGTGGTGTAGCGTCAGACTTGCTGGATGCGGCTGGTGGTGTAGCGTCAGACTCGGATTCGGCTGGTGGTGTAGCGTCAGACTCGGATGCGGCTGGTGGTGTAGCGTCAGACTCGGATTCGGCTGGTGGTGTAGCGTCAGACTCGGATGTGGCTGGTGGTGTAGCGTCAGACTCGGATGTGGCTGGTGGTGTAGCGTCAGACTCGGATGCGGCTGGTGGTGTAGCGTCAGACTCGGATGCGGCTGGTGGTGTAGCGTCAGACTCGGATGCGGCTGGTGGTGTAGCGTCAGACTCGGATGCGGCTGGTGGTGTAGCGTCAGACTTGCTGGATGCGGCTGGTGGTGTAGCGTCAGACTCGGATGTGGCTGGTGGCGTAGCGTCAGACTCGGATGTGGCTGGTGGTGTAGCGTCAGACTCGGATGTGGCTGGTGGTGTAGCGTCAGACTCGGATGTGGCTGGTGGTGTAGCGTCAGACTTGCTGGATGCGGCTGGTAGTGTAGTGTCAGACTCGGATGCGGCTGGTGGTGTAGCGTCAGACTCGGATGCGGCTGGTGGTGTAGCGTCAGACTTGCTGGATGCGGCTGGTGATGTAGCGTCAGACTCGGATGTGGCTGGTGGCGTAGCGTCAGACTCGGATGTGGCTGGTGGTGTAGCGTCAGATTTGCTGGATGCGGCTGGTGGTGTAGCGTCAGACTCGGATGCGGCTGGTGGTGTAGCGTCAGACTTGCTGGATGCGGCTGGTGGTGTAGCGTCAGACACAGATGCGGCTGGTGGTGTAGCGTCAGACTCGGATGCGGCTGGTGGTGTAGCGTCAGACTTGCTGGATGCGGCTGGTGGTGTAGCGTCAGACTCGGATGCGGCTGGTGGTGTAGCGTCAGACTCGGATGCGGCTGGTGGTGTAGCGTCAGATTCGGATGCGGCTGGTGGTGTAGCGTCAGACTCGGATGCGGCTGGTGGTGTAGCGTCAGACTTGCTGGATGCGGCTGGTGGTGTAGCGTCAGACTCGGATGCGGCTGGTGGTGTAGCGTCAGACTCGGATGCGGCTGGTGGTGTAGCGTCAGACTCGGATGCGGCTGGTGGTGTAGCGTCAGACTCGGATGCGGCTGGTGGTGTAGCGTCAGACTCGGATGCGGCTGGTGGTGTAGCGTCAGACTCGGATGCGGCTGGTGGTGTAGCGTCAGACTCGGATGCGGCTGGTGGTGTAGCGTCAGACTCAGATGCGGCTGGTGGTGTAGCGTCAGACTCGGATGCGGCTGGTGGTGTACCGTCAGACTTGCTGGATGCGGCTGGTGGTGTAGCGTCAGACTCGGATGTGGCTGGTGGCGTAGCGTCAGACTCGGATGTGGCTGGTGGTGTAGCGTCAGACTCGGATGTGGCTGGTGGTGTAGCGTCAGACTCGGATGTGGCTGGTGGTGTAGCGTCAGACTTGCTGGATGCGGCTGGTGGTGTAGTGTCAGACTCGGATGCGGCTGGTGGTGTAGCGTCACACTTGCTGGATGCGGCTGGTGGTGTAGCGTCAGACTCGGATGTGGCTGGTGGTGTAGCGTCGGACTCGGATGCGGCTGGTGGTATAGCGTCAGACTCGGATGCGGTTGGTGGTGTAGCGTCAGACTTGCTGGATGCGGCTGGTGGTGTAGCGTCAGACTCGGATGTGGCTGGTGGTGTAGTGTCAGACTCGGATGCGGCTGGTGGTGTAGCGTCAGACTTGCTGGATGCGGCTGGTGGTGTAGCGTCAGACACAGATGCGGCTGGTGGTGTAGCGTCAGACTCGGATACGGCTGGTGGTGTAGCGTCAGACTTGCTGGATGCGGCTGGTGGTGTAGCGTCAGACTCGGATGCGGCTGGTGATGTAGCGTCAGACTTGCTGGATGCGGCTGGTGGTGTAGCGTCAGACTCAGATGTGGCTGGTGGTGTAGCGTCAGACTCAGATGCGGCTGGTGGTGTAGCGTCAGACTCGGATGCGACTGGTGGTGTAGCGTCAGACTTGGATGCGGCTGGTGGTGTAGCGTCAGACTCGGATGTGGCTGGTGGTGAAGCGTCAGACTCGGATGCGGCTGGTGGTGTAGCGTCAGACTCGGATGCGGCTGGTGGTGTAGCGTCAGACTCGGATGCGGCTGGTGGTGTAGCGTCAGACTCGGATGCGGCTGGTGGTGTAGCGTCAGACTTGCTGGATGCGGCTGGTGGTGTAGCGTCAGACTCGGATGCGGCTGGTGGTGTAGCGTCAGACTCGGATGCGGCTGGTGGTGTAGCGTCAGACTCGGATGCGGCTGGTGGTGTAGCGTCAGACTCGGATTCGGCTGGTGGTGTAGCGTCAGACTCGGATGTGGCTGGTGGTGTAGCGTCAGACTCGGATGCGGCTGGTGGTGTAGCGTCAGACTCGGATGCGGCTGGTGGTGTAGCGTCAGACTCGGATGCGGCTGGTGGTGTAGCGACAGACTCGGATGCGGCTGGTGGTGTAGCGTCAGACTCGGATGCGGCTGGTGGTGTAGCGTCAGACTCGGATGCGGCTGGTGGTGTAGCGTCAGACTTGCTGGATGCGGCTGGTGGTGTAGCGTCAGACTCGGATGTGGCTGGTGGCGTAGCGTCAGACTCGGATGTGGCTGGTGGTGTAGCGTCAGACTCGGATGTGGCTGGTGGTGTAGCGTCAGACTCGGATGTGGCTGGTGGTGTAGCGTCAGACTCGGATGTGGCTGGTGGCGTAGCGTCAGACTCGGATGTGGCTGGTGGTGTAGCATCAGACTCAGATGCGGCTGGTGGTGTAGCGTCAGACTCGGATGTGGCTGGGGTAGTATCAAGCCCATCAACACATATAATCGTTCCACTGGGCTTCTCGGCTACAGAAATTAATGTAGATACAAGATAGTAAACAATGCTGATACATGTAGGTCCTTTGCAAATGCAGTGAGACATATGGTTAAAGGTCATCTAGACAGGAAGTGTTGCAGTAGTGTACTTTTATTAGCCACTTATTAATAATCAATAAGCATGGAAGCTTTGAAGTTCTTGGTTAGACACCATCCCTGTGTACATAACACCTTTAACACCGGCTTAAAAATCCATTTGCAGTACAGTAGTGTTGGCATAATACATGTACTTGCCTTTGGAACTTTTCTTCTTCTCTGCAGTCTTTGAAACTGTCTGTTTTCCTCTACTTCGCTTCCCAGGCTTTGAGCCTGGTTCATTCTCCTTCCCCCTAGGTCTTTTTCCAGCTTTTGTTTATGGGCCTGAGATGAGGAGAGTAGCATAAAGTACACATGCACATTTGTTTTCATACAAACTGGTGTGTACCTGCTGTGGTGTTCACAGGGTCCGCCTTGTTTGTTGAGTCCTCAAGAGTAGCTGTCTCACCAAAAGGCAACCACTGTCCTCCTTCAAACTTTCTTTCGTAGTCTTTCATCTCACTCTCAGTACCTGTAATATGTAATGATAGATATAAACATATGAAGTAGTCAAGAGTAAGTAACAGTGCCATTAGCCAAGAGTCAGCAACATATAAGTTAGCTACACGTACATCCGCATTGTATGCATGCTACTAACCTAGTTGTAGGCTCAATTTCCCAGCTTTTATGGCATAGTAGAAGCTAGTCAGGCGCTAGCTCGTGAAAGAACTAGGCTGCCTGCTTCTCATGCTAAGATCAGGCCATGCAAGCGAGCAAGCTCAGCCTATATTAAATACAGGCCGCTCGCATGTGCAAGCTAGGGCCAGACATCTTAGTTAAAAGCTACACAGTATTAAAACTTACTGCGCTTCTCTTGAAGCTGTTTCAGCTGTTGTCTCAGTGACATTGCGCAATTGTAGCTTCTCGAGAGAATGGCACACAGTCTGCTTTTCCAATCGTTTGACAACTTTTGACACGTCAACGTGTAAACGCTCCGTACTACGCTCCGTACCGTTTTAATTTTATCGTTCTACGTTCCGGTCCGTTTCGGTTTCTTAGCGTTGCGCGCAACACGGAACGCAAACGCTCACACCGTAGAACGACTGTACTACGAAGACGGAACGTAAACTTTTTATTGACCGCTACTGTAGGTGGTTCAGTCCCATCGCTGATTCTGACTTTGACATTTAGTATTTCTGCTACCACTCTATGCCTGCATACATCATCATGATTGTAACTGTGCACTTGCAATGGATATTTTTCAGACTTCATCAAAATGGTGTGCTACAATTATTTTCCCAGAAATGATTGTGTCTGTTTATGTCTGATCATGTCAGACCAAACCTCAGTCTGGTCTGACAATTTGTCAGGCACATACAGAAAATTATAATTGTCTCTGGGTTGATGTTTGGATTGAGCAGCGTATGCATAATTTGAATTGCGGCATATTTTGGAGGTAGTGTTTCAAATATTGGGACACCAAAGTCATTCCTACAGTGTGACAAGAAGTACAGAAAGTATTATTATTATTATAATGCCTCAGCACCAACAGTACATAGTATCCCTTTGAGTGTGATAAGCTATCAATACGTATGCCTATGCCTAGCAAATGCTTCTGCATATCGTGGCAGGTGTACACCGCAAGGGGTCACACTTGCCAATAAAGCAATACATGCTTGTGGTAGCTAAATGTCAGGCACTGTCTTTATTATACTATTGTGCAAGAATTTAACACAAGAAATTGTGATTCTAGGAATTTATTAGGAGTCTAATCTAGCACAAGTCCATGACTAATTATTTTAAGCTGAATCCACAAGAGGTTTACAACTCCAGGAAATATACTTTGCAAGTAATAGTTAAAGGTCAGATTGGGTGAATAGCATTATAGACTATTAGCTAAAACAACTGTTAATCAGCTAAGTCCACAAATTTAATAGGGTCTGAGCCTTCACTAATTGGCTCTTCTGAGTCTTCTGGGTTGTGCTGCTGCTGTTGCCTATCAAAATGCTTGTGAAACCTTGGTCTATCTCTTGGGACAAACAAAACAAAAAACCGGCATTTCTCAAAGCCTCCACCAAAAGATTCCCTAAATCACTCTTCTGGGTTGTGCTGCTGCTGTTGCCTATCAAACTGCTTGTGACACTGTGATGCAACTAATTTCTGTCCCTACCTTCTATCGGGAGCACATGAATCAATCATAGGCTCCTACTTGTACACAAGACCGAAACTATTAGTTGAAGTAGCTACATTGATTGATATGTACCTGCACTCAATTAGTGCGTGGGCACATAAACACATCACAGCACACGTCAATTAATACCAGGCCTTTCCCCTTGCTTTTTCTCCACGGCCGCAAGGCAAAAGTTGGGGTGGTAAGGACTGAAAACCTACAGTAGTGGACAAAAAAAAGTTGCCGTTCCGTTTTCGTAGTACGATCGTACAATGGTTAATCAATTGAGCGTTCGGAATACGTATGAAAATCGTACTATGTTCCGTGCGTTCCGTTTCGAAATCGTTCCGTTTTGCGTCATTTCAAACACGTGTGAAAGTGCAGCTGCTATGGTTTACAGTACGTATAAGAAGCAGAGGATTCTTTACCTTCACTTCCGAGGCTTTAAGCCTCCAACCATAGTGAAATTGTTGCTAGAAGAGAAGATGAAAGCAAGCAGATGGGGGGTAGCGAAATTTCTCAAGCGGTTTCGGGAAGACGGCACTATTTTGCGGCGGGTTGGCACGAGAAGGCCTTCGAAGGTCACAGCGGAGGTGAAAGCCATCGTCGAGGAGCAGATGAGACTCGACGATGAAACTACAGCCTTTCAGCTCCACCGACTGCTAACAGAGAAGGGCTACGATTTGACACGTCGCACTATCCTTCATTGTAGGACGCAGCTGGGGTGGACATTCAGGGGCAGCTCGTACTGCCAGCTGATTCGAGTCGCTAATAAGGAAAAGCGTCTCGCGTGGGCCCTGCGAAACAGAAACGGTACCTTTGAGGATGTTGTCTGGTCGGATGAATCTTCAATTCAGCTTGAGACCCATCGAAGGTTCTGTTGCCGAAAGAAAGGAGAACGGCCACGCAACAAACCAAGGTTTGTGATAGTAATATGTACATATGCAGCTAAGCTACACTGATTCCGTTTGCTGCTGATGTGTTTCCGGAGGGATTTCGGTTCATGCAAGATAATGATCCGAAACACACGTCAAGACATGGCAAGGCATGGATTGAGAGCAAGGGTCTGAACTGGTGGAAGATGCCAGCGGAATCTCCGGACTTGAACCCAATCGAGAACCTTCGGCACGAGCTCAAGGAGTTCCTGAGGCGGGAGATCAAGCCTAGGACGAAGGAAGCCCTCGTTGACGGCATTGAGACTTTTTGGAGAACAGTAGACAAGGCACAATGTGCTCGCTATATACGGCATCTGCGCAAAGTGATTCCACGCGTTATCGAACTAAATGGAGATGCCACTGGGTATTGACGTTGTTTCTTATGCAAGTAAATTTTCTTTGACAAGATAAACTGTATATTACTGTCCAATGCATTTATGATATAATACGGCTTATAATATGATACATGTAATAAAAAATAGCATGTAAAAGAAAAGCAACAGCAGGCAAAATGAATGTAGACAAGCTTATCGAAGTCTCTTGCATGCTTGTCCAACAGCATTGAAGCAAACACCCCATACGCTTTCGAACTCGACTGGGTTTGACCAGTACTGGGAAAATTGGTCAAACATCACTTCTTTTAGAAAGTTTAGTTCGTCGTTTGGTAGTGCAGGAAGCTCTCTACTTCCGCCAGGAGTGCACTGTGCAAGGACTGCGTCACCAAAGATGGCTTGACGGGCTAACTTCACTGCTAGTGTTCCAGCTTTACACTCTCCTCGCAATTTGGGGTGTTCCTGGATGACACGACTGGCTGGCTTCAATTTTTCTTTGTTGATAGCAGAAGACGATAATGCGAGCTATGTTCGCCTTCCAAAAATGGAAGCTTTGTGGCACCTACAAATCATCCAAATCTGGAAGAATATTGTGAACAAACAATAATCATCCAAATTTGGATGATTTTCGACTGATTTTTCCTCTATAGAGACTGAAAGAACAAATTTCATCCAAATATGGAAGAGGTTTTTCTTCCCATTTTGGAAGTCATTTTAAATCTTCCATTATTGGAAGACTTTGCCCATCCAGTTTTGGAACCTTATTTATAGTCTTCCATTATTGGAAGAGCCTTCTCATCCAGTTTTGGAACTTTATATAAATTAATATAGTCTTCCATTATCGGAAGAACCTTCTCATCCCGTTTTGGAACTTTATATAGTCTTCCATTATTGGAAGAACATAGTCTTCCGTTATTGGAAGAATCTTCTCATCCAGTTTTGGAGCATTATATAAATTAACATAGTCTTCCATTATTGGAAGAATCTTCTCATCCAGTTTTGGAACCTTATTTAAATTAATATAGTCTTCCATTATTGGAAGAATCTTCTCATCCAGTTTTGGAACCTTATATAAGTTAATATAGTCCTCCGTTATTGGAGAATCTTCTCATCCAGTTTTGGAACTTTATTTAAATTAATACATAATAGATAAACATTTACAAAGAGAGATGGCTGAGGCTAAGCTTGCATGATTTATCCATGTTCTTTAAAGCAAGAAACAATGCACAATGTAACTTAAAATTATCAATACTCATATGCACGCAAGTTGTCCACGAATTTTCTGCAGCCCAGAATTTGCTTGCTCATAGACTTGCGAGTTTATTTCCTTTACTCTTTTGTCGGCATATCCATCAAGGCAGTATCCCCTAGAACAGCCTACATGTCCCCGCCAGTGGAACCGGTCAACAAGAAACCGAGTTTTTTGAAAAAAGCGGGGCTCTCGATTGAGACAGTACATATGCAGTCTGCAGGCATTGTCGTAGATTATCATGTCTGGTGGCTGTGGGAATCGGGTTTTGAAAATTGAAAATGGGTGTCGTGGTGATTCACATCGCTCCAGAATCTCAAAGCCATAGCATACCCCATGCTGGCAATATATTGTAAAAATTCCTGGAGAAAGGGTCGGATGGCCGTAGGAGTTCTTCCGGCAAGAGTCTTGCTCCGATCTGCTCGCTACTCTGTCGGCTTCATATGCTGCATCTCCATGGAGCTTTGGTAGGCTGGGAAAAAAGCTAAGGGGATGTTCTGTTGGTGTAGGGTAGACACTGGTAAGGGGTGGTGAGCCTTGGAATGGTGCAGTAAGAATACGGAGGAGGAGATGAAGGAGTTTACGAACATCTTCTGGTAACACCCCATCTTCAGTTGGACATGTATTGATGAACTGTGCCAGAACTGGTGCATGCTGCTGAATCTCACCTAGCTCTGTATGGTGCACTGAGTTTCTCAGATCTATTTGACCATCAGCCACTGCTGTGATGATCTGCAGTACTTTCTTGTGACCAGCTACCTGCAAATGAATTCGGCAATATATTAGTTATCCATCTCCTGCCTTGGTACAAACGGTCCTACAGTATGTTTGGTTACCTACTGCAGAATAACAATAACATTATTCATACCTGCAAAAGCCCACAGATTGGTGAGCTTCGAGACAGCTCACTAAGAAAGAGCCGGTATGGTTCTGGAGAACTCCTTCCATTCTCATGCACCAGCCTCTGTATCACTTCTGCAAGAGAAGAAAGATCCTCTGCTCGTAGCAGCCTGTCTAGTTGCTGCAGGTCAGCAGAAGTCAGCTGAGAAGGATTTCTCAAACGCTTTCTATCCCTTGAATACCCACTGAACTGGAGAAGCAGTTCTCGAGCTTTTTGACTCCTAATGAGTACCCTCTCCGCATGCTGGCTTCCCGAGATATAGGCTTTCTCTTCTTCTGCAGCTCTACCAGATTCAACCTGAAGAAAAGGGGAGATGTGTTACTCATGCGGCTGTTAACAGCTGCAGTGTAGTAGGGCGCATAAAATGAAGATATGCAGTAAAAGTGTAATATTGTTTCTCTTGGCATACCTGACACTGTTCCAAAAGGTCCTTCCGGAAACTTATCATGGTACCATCGCAAACCACCACTTTTGGGGTGGGTCCGCAGAGTGGACAGACAAATGACTCTTGCCAGTTGATATCCTTCTTTCCACTTTCATAGAGGTCATGCAGCTCCCTGAGATAGCCTGGTAGAGGGTATGGAACTTTCCTAAGCATAGAAAGAATGTAGTTAGCTATACCCATGATGCTATATATCATATTATTGGGGCAAGCGTGAGCGAGCCCCCCCTTAGTGCTGTGAATGGCAATTTTGTCTGTCCGTCCGTCCGTCCGTACGGATGCATGGTCCTATATACCGCAAATACTTCAAATACCTATTTCAATGACATGCCCTCGCTCACGCTCACCCCACAATGCTCTGCATTCACTAGTTATGTACACGGTATACAAAAACATCACTTACTTGTAGGAGTAGCAATGGTAGGTTGGGCTTGCATCTGATTCTGGCGCACTCTCAAGCTCTATATCTTGCTCCTCACACCATTCCTCAAATGCTCGGACGTGATTGCAGTGCCCACTACACAGAAGGCATTGAAGTTTTGGAGTACGCTTCCGTCCAATCAGTCCATAACTGCTCCCATCAAATACAGCAGCTAAAAGCGGTTGAAGGGTAAGGATATCAGCAGAGACCTGACTGTTCTGTAGGGCCTCATCCTCCTCTTCTCCATGCTCCCTACTGCCAACATCACTAGAAAAGTGAAGGTATTGGAATGCACGCCTGCAGGACAGAATATATAGTACGATTATTAATGTTATCCACAGCCATGCACTAGCTATGCATGCATCATGTACTCACCTGTGTATGCAGTAGAGAGAGACCTCTCTATCCTTGAACTGCTGTAGGTTTTCGGTGATTACAGAACTGGTGGCATGCAGACGCGCACTCTGATCAAGAGATGATGGACATGAGCAGGTTAGGAGCTTTATCTCTGAGGTCTGGTCATGAAAGTGTACTGGTTGAAGGAGGCAATAGTCACGAACGAGTTCTCCATTGGAAGCACAGTTTGCCAAGATGAATGCTTCTTGCGGGTGTAGACAAAAGAAACGACCAGCTGCCTTCAAGTTGCGGACATATACCACATCTTTGGAGAAAGCCCCAACCTATAATGATTTATAATATTATATTGTAATTCTGAGCTACACAGGATTAATATATAGCTACTGTCCGACAAACCTTAGCCGGTTGTGCAGTGTGATTACTTTGAACTGTTGTCTTGTGTTTCTGCTTGACATCTGTTGCTGGATTCTTCTTCGTCGTCCTAGTTTTCACTTGAATTCCTTTTCTTCTGCTTGACATTGTTTCTGCTTTGAGATACCGTTTGACAAAGCTCTACACCTGCTTATATATCCAATCTTTCTCCTTGACGTCACCATCATTACTCCAGAGTTGTCAATTAACGCTGCATACTTACAAGCACTGCCGGTACTGCTGTACCAGCGCGTACTCGACGTCACCATACAGCTGACTTTAATCTCGAGCGACAAGCGCGCGACCAAGAGAGGTATATAAGCAAACAAATTACCATCAGTCCTATAGCTGTTACATGCGCTACAAATTCTCCGAACCCTAAAGAATCTCCGAATTCGAACTCACCTCACTACCGGCGATCCTAGTATTATGGCAGGGAAGCGGACCAACGACGCGAGGGACATCAAGCGGAAGATCGAGAAGGTGCAAAAGGCGTGCGCCGAACTGAAAGATCTAGGTGTAGCAATGGGAGTCATTTACTCATCCAAGAAAACGAACGGGCTACACTTCTTTGGAGACCAACGCATCACCTCAGTTGTCGAGATGCACAAAGACGAAATCCTGCTAAATACCGCGTGGTTTGACGATGAGAACGAGGATCCAGAACGAATCGAGGATCGTGATCCAGGTTTCATTCTCCCGTCGCTCCCAGCTGAACTGCAAACCCTTAACGGGGTGACGCTCAAGGCAGTGATAGCGGGTCTCGTCAATGATCTGGGCTTAACTTGGAAGTCTGAAAAACCATGCTGGTGGCCTTCTGAGTTTCCCTTTCGACACCCAAAAACGCCACCAGAAAATTGTGGTAAGTGCGGCCTATATTCTAATTATAGCCTCCGTAGTGGCGCTGCAACGCAGGTACTTAATTAAAAAGCTTATGTTTGTATTTACTGTCACCATATTAAACTTTTCCCCTAACTACAGGCAACTGGAGTAATGGAATGCGTCGCATTATTGCAGCATGTTACAGCTACTATGGCCACAGTGTAGGTGACTATGTCCTACCACAACTAGAAGACCCTAGGGAAAGGAAGATTATACCTGATGACTTGAGTCACCCACCCATGCCTCCAATTACCCCACTTCGGACTTCCACGCCACGGCATTCGAGCAACCTTCTGACTTCTCCCTGCGTCCTCAGTCCTCTACCCCCAACACCACGACGCCCGACTTCTGCCACCCTAAGTCCTCTACCACCAACACCACAATGTCGCCAGGTTTCAACACAGTCCCCTCCATTCAAGAGAACCAAACTATCACATAATCCCAAACAGTTCACTCCACTGGCTGTACGTAGACCTAGAAGGAATCTGTAGATGATGTCTTAATCCTGTTTTTAGTGGTTTATATAGGTTTGGTAATGTGTGTTGTGTGAACATTATAAAAGTTTCAACACTGGATGACAAATTTAATTTAAATGACCAATATCAGATGAGAAGATTCTTCCAATAATGGAAGACTATATTAATTTAAATAAGGTTCCAAAACTGGATGAGAAGATTCTTCCAATAATGGAAGACTATATTAATTTAAATAAGGTTCCAAAACTGGATGAGAAGATTCTTCCATTAATGGAAGACTATATTATTTTAAATAAGGTTCCAAAACTGGATGAGAAGATTCTTCCAATAATGGAAGACTATATAAAGTTCCAAAACTGGATGAGAAGATTCTTCCAATAATGGAAGACTATATTAATTTAAATAAGGTTCCAAAACTGGATGAGAAGATTCTTGCAATAATGGAAGACTATATCATTTTAAATAAGGTTCAAAAACTGGATGAGAAGATTCTTCCGATAATGGAAGACTATGTTAATTTATATAAAGTTCCAAAACTGGATGAGAACATTCTTCCGATAATGGAAGACTATATTAATTTATACAAAGTTCCAAAATTGGATGTGAAGGTTCTTCCAATAATGGAAGATTTAAAATGACTTCCAAAATGGGAAGAAAAACCTCTTCCATATTTGGATGAAATTTGTTCTTTCAGTCTCTATAGAGGAAAAATCAGTCGAAAATCATCCAAATTTGGATGATTATTGTTTGTTCACAATAATCTTCCAGATTTGGATGATTTGTAGGTGCCACAAAGCTTCCATTTTTGGAACGCGACCATACCTGGATAATGCATTGCCAGCTTTCTTGATGGCAACTGGTTTTGGCTTAGACCCGCTGGAGTTTGCTGCAGTAGAAGGGCCGGAGACTGACGGACTGGTAGGAGTCTGGGGGGGTTGACACATTTGGGGCGATTGGGCGGGTTGATAGGGCTGAGGTGATTGATAGACATATGACTGCTGTTGATACGGTTGGGGGACTTGATAAGGATACGGCGGCTGTTGTGACCAATTTGGCTGAGGTACGTGGCTAGATGTCCAAGATTGCTCAAGTGCCGCAAGTCTAGCTAGAATTGTCTGCTGAATATCGTCAATCGCTTGCTGTTTTGCTTCCATGGTTAGGACTTTGGTCTCCAATTCACGAACAGCTATCTCAAAAAGCAGGGGATCTGGGGGGGATGTAAGAAGCACCTCTTTGCTAACATGTTTCTATTTAGTGCTCACCCCCCTACACGTACAGGGTCTGCTTGCTATGAATAACTCACCTGATTCTGATAGGTCGCTGGTGCTGCTAGAATTGCTGATGTCCATTGAAGAACTAAACGAGTCATCGGTCTCGACAGCAGCAGCAGTAGCACTATCAGTCTCGACAGGAGTGATCGTGGCAAACTTAGAGGGGGTTCCTGTCAGGTCAATAAACATATTCTTGAATATTTTCTATTTAGTGCTCACTTATCCCCCCCCCCCCCCCCAAACTACACCATACATGCAAAAGGGTCTATTGCACATGATTGCCTACTCATGGGCTTCCGTTCCTGAATCCTAGTGGGTATGAAAAAGTTTACTCACCTAATTCTGAAAGGTCACTGGTGCTGTTGGAACTGCTGATATACATTGAGACATCTGATGAACCATCACCGTCAATAGTAGTCTGGATGGACAGTAGGACCCTTCGCAGTAGCATCCTTGGTAGCAGTGGTCTCAGCAGCAGTGGTCTCAGCAGCAGTGGTCTTCGATGGTGTTTCGGTCAGGTCAATAGTTGAATGTTTGACAACACGAATAATTGATCCCTCATCTAATAAAACATTAGGAGATGATGCAATCATTAGGTACCTTGAGTGTTAGTGAAAGTCTCCTGCCCTACTCATGTATAAATAATTGACATACATGTACCTTTAGGTGCTTTTGCAGGTTTTTTTGCAGCTGAAGTCTTTCCTTTTTTTGCAGCTGTCTTCTTCGCCGCTGGCTGCTTCTTTTGTGGTTTCTTGCAGTTTTCTTTCCCTTCTGCACCATTTTGATCTATTATAAACACAACATACATGCAATAACACACTAGATCTAATAAGTACATGTGCAGGCCCAGACCTGATTTAATTATGGTACAATCAATCAATCAAATTTTATTAATGTGTCACCAGTATACACAAACAAGAACTGCTACAGGCAGCAGTAATGAAGTACTAGTAGTAGCCTGTACAATTATACCTCTCTTTTTCTTCTTGGCTGGTGGCTTCACTGGGGTGTTTTGTTTCAGCTCCACCAGAGGGTTGGCTCCCTGTTGAAATGGTGTGTATTCTCCATCAATGAAATCATCCGAGAGTTTCTCCATCTCATCTTTTGATCCTGTAATGAAAGGAAAGTTTTACGTGCAGTATATTGTGCATACATGAGGTAGGTAGTGTATGCTGAGGAGCCCAGCAGAACTGGCAGTGTATTCAAAAAAAGGCATTTACCAATTGCAGCAACACGTCCATCGTAAACTGTCCGCATGTACTTGACTTTACAGTAGTCTCCAACAGTCAGTGTCCTGCTTTCAGGTTCCAGAGTGCTGTTACTAGGTACAGCGGTCACAGAGTCTTCTCCCGACCAGTAAATCAGGAAAAAGTTCCCTGTGAAAGAGATATGGGTTTTGTTAAACTGGTCTGCACACTATAGCAGCTTAATATCTGCCCTCAACTGTATATTAAAACGCTCTCTAGTCCTATCCTCGTTCCCAGGCGCCAGTTTTAATACAGCTACATGCTATTCTGTGCTTGGAACGCCTACTCTGCATCATCAAATACATCTTAGAGCTAGCTAGTTAACTACAGATGGCTTATTGACTGTTTATCAGGATTGAAAACACGTACACACAAAACGTACAAGTTCCCACTGTTGAAAATACTCACCGTTTGGCTTCTGACGTTTCAAGACAGTTCTTAGAGTCATCCTCGATGGCTGGCAGTAGTTGACTGTAAAAACGTTCGATGGCTGGCAGTAGTTGACTGTAAAAACGCTCGATGGCTGGCGGTAGTCGACTGTAAAAACGTTCACACTACACGTGTAAAACGGAAGTGCGATTCGTAATTACGGTACGGTACGGTAATCGCGCTACCGTCGGCAGATTGTGTACCGCGGGTATTTCAGGAAACGATCGAACGTACTACGATCGTACTACAGAAACGGAACGGCAACTTTTTTTTGTCCACTACTGTATATATATATATATGTAGCTAGAATGAATAAGTAAAGGCGTAGGTAGAATGAATAACTAAAGGTGTGAGCAAATAAGCATATAGCCAAGGGCTTACTTGACAATCTCGTGTCCATCTCCACCATCACCAGAGCTTTCAGAATCACTGCAGTCTGTAGTATGATAGAGAGGGAAAAAAGAGAATCCCTTCTTATCATAAAATGTATGCACACCACATCACTAACAGGCCCACCCTAAAATGCCATTGTGTAAGTGCACTGCCAACCTAGGGCTGCCAGATTATGGACAGTTACATCACTAGGCTGGTGCTGGCCCTCCTAGAAGCCATTGGGCAAGTGCACCACCAAACCTAGGGCAGCCAGATTATACAGAGTTACATCACTAGCCTGGTGCCAGGCCATGGCCCACCCTAGAAGCCACTGTGCAACAACTATGTGCTGCCATATTACCCACAGTTACATCATAATGTGGACATAAACGGTAGCAGTATGAGCATAATTGACCTTTCACACATGGAGTAGCACTGTCAGCAGCAGTATTGGCACTGGTAGTCCAGCAAAACCCATTTAACAGTGACAGTCAGATAGTGGTAGTGCAGCCCCACTAGTAGCTAACATCAAATATTTACATTTCATTAAGCATCTAACCTCTGGCATTATGTTCTATAAACATTTTTACATGACATTTTTGTGAGCATAATAGGGATCATCAAGAGCATAATTGGACATCTCTGGAGCATTATGGGATGGCATAATGGGCAGATTTTTTAGCATAATAGCCTCATCCCTAAGGCTGGGTAAGGCCCGCCCTAGAAGCCACAGTGGCACTGTGGCAGACAAACTTGCACTTTCACCTTTCTCACACCAATGAACTCAAGCTTGAGAGCTCCCTCTCCTTAGTGGCAAGTATACCACAATACCATACAAAGCAGCTAACTATTTAGAAGTGACACCATCCAGAAGTTTCTTCATGCTATATAGCGTTCATCTTACCCACAAGTTCCCCACAAATTTTAATTAGGCCCTATACCAAAAGTACAAAATTACTGAAAATTCTTGACAAGGACCACTTTTGCACTCATTGCATGTGCAACAATAGAGCAGCTGAAGGCCACAAAAACTACATAGAATTAAAGTAAAAAATAGTTCCAATGGTGGAAGACTGCACACATAAACAAAATCTTGCCCCTGGGCCTTCTTTACCCCGCTTGAAACATTTGCGGTAGATCTCTCCAAATCCAAGATAGATATCATGCTGCTTAAGCCTTGGCTGTATCAGTGGTTCTATAACGACAATGGAGAGTAATGGCCTGTCACGGAAAAATTGGTCTGGGGGACCAAGCAGTCCGGGTGGACTTATTTTCCAGAAAATTTTGGTACCCTCCTGAAAACAATGGTGCAACCTGCGCCACAAGCGAATTCCGCCCGCTACTGTCTTTAATACGCACTTGATAGTAAGAGTGGACGACTACTGTTACACTAAGGTGGATGGCTACATGTTCGAGTGTATTGCATTGGCTTGTTTCTTGTCACAGCCTACGCCTACCGTCAATAGCCTCATCATACCGTGCGCGTGAGTGTATACATGAAGCTAGATCTGTACATTGTATAGCTCCCAGGCCAGTACCACTTCGACCAAGAAAAAATGCGTCGCCATTTGTGGAACTGCTTCGAGAGAGGGAAAATGTCAATGAACTCGTACAGCACAGAATCGACTTTACAGTCAGTTGACAAAGTCCCAGTGTAGCTACTGCATCAGTTTGTAGGATATCGATGACTGTTTCATACCTTTGTATTAAGCGACCTAATGGCTAACTAATTTAAACGGTTGATGATAACTATGCCATACATGTAAGCTTACATATATGAAGGGAGGCAAATTTTCAAGGTAAAACCAACTCTGCTGGAAACGTGATGAGGGGAACAAAATTTTCAGGGTAGGACCAATTTTGCTGGAAAAAATGGTCCGGGAGACCAAAAAATTTTTTGGCCCTAGGACCACTTTTTTTCTAGGACTAAAATTCCAGTGACAGGCCGCAATTCCAGACTGCAAGTCTTTATTCTTGATGTCTGGATATGTAGGCTCCTTTGAAGCTAAGGTTAACAGTGAATCAGACCTACGAGTAGCTCCAGAAAGTGGGATGTACTGTATTGCACTCACTACACTTTCGATCATCACAAGATAATGTGGGCGCAGTTCGGACTTGCATGGTAAATACCCCCCCCCTTTTGAGCCTATGACACTAGCGCAGGTAAGCCTTTCTTATCAGCGAAATGGCAATTGCAGCAGCACAATACTTCCAAAAAAACAGCATGCAGCTGTACTCACCTGCAGGGCTATGTAGTATGTCAAGAGTCCGAGTCGACGGATTCCACATCGGATTCCACAACATGCCTGCATCCAAGTGCAAAATAAATTTACTGCAGCACTATGCTAATAAAACTACTGCAGCATGCGGTGAATGAAGACACAACCGACAATGTACCTGTACTTGTCTCCCAGTATCCTGCCGTGCTGGCTTTTGAAGGCGTTTCGTCATCGCTTATCACGATAGGACTACGCATACTAGAACCGGCCATATCTCCGGGCCACTCTGTCTGCTCTCGACTCACGTCCGCCGCGGACGTCCCCAGTTTCCAGCCGCACAAATCATAGCCGCTAGTTAGAGACCTACAGTACGCACAATGCAGGAAAAAAACACAAAACAAAAGAAACACTGTACTAATTTCGCACTCCACCATCACATAAAAGTTCACGTTGCAAACTTTGTGATCATGCCCTCTCGTGACAAGCATCCGGCCGTGACACCGCCTATTCCTGGACCAGTATTCCATTCCAGTAATCCATTCCAGTAGTCCAGTCCAGTCCAGTCCAGTCCAGTCCAGTTAGGCTTGGGCGGATTATGCCGGCATAATTTTGGGAATAATAGGCACGAAGAAGCATCGAGAATAATGCGGGAATAATAGGGAAGTTTTCGGGAATAATGCGTGTCTTGAACGGAAATATTCGGAATAGATCTCGCCCACCACAAACTCTGCATGCGTTTATGGCGTCTAGCAGTGGTTCTGATGGGAGAATGGCTGGTCTACAGCATGCAAATTAGTTTTATTCTGACGTGCTTCAATAGTAATAAATTGCGTCACAAGCTAGTCGCTGACATGCTTTTTTTCGATTTTAGTGGGAATAATGCGAGAATAATAGGCAGTCACTCGGGAATAATAGGGCAGTTTTGTGAGAATCGGGGAATAGAATTATAGGTAACTTTTTGAGCATAATCCGCCCAACCCTAAGTCCAGTCCACCGAATTCAGACTCCCACCCCCACCTACGATTTTCTGCTCGTCTTGAGCAGAATTACTATATTCATGCGCCACTGAGTGGGGTTGCTGGTGCTGTTTTGGTTGCATAATCACTGGACTTCTCTGTCACGGCACATCTCATCTTGTCACTGAGGGCAGAATTTTTCCAGCACTGTCTCTGGCATTCGACATCGGCAATGGGCGCACTCCCACTTTTCAGACATCGTAACTGTGGTTGAAAGGTAGATATAAGCGCAGTCTGGTGTAGCTAGCCCTTCGCGAGCTACATGCTGTTTCGAGTTCTCGCAGCAGCGCTCTCAGCGCTACACGCTACGCTGTTTATATACCGCATTTCCGCGATCAGACGCCGCGGCTACTGTAGTTAATCCCAGCCCCGCCCACTAAGCGTAGACTCTGGCGCCGGCGCGTAATACATGTACAACTCTGATCCTGTTATCAGGATCTCAGCTAGAGTTGCCTAAACTACAGATCGCCTGCATAAAGGTTAGTAAAGTAATTGCTCAGGTTCTCTTTTTAGCCAAGTTGTTAAGATCAGCAAAGGCAAAAATGTAACTTTAGTTTTATGCAAGGGACTATGCTTGTACAGTGGAACCTCCCATAACGGACCCTCCCACCAGCGGACAACCTCCCTATAAAGGACACTGGCCGTGGCACCGATTGAAATTACTATAGTGCTAATGTATAAGAAACCTCCCACGAGCGGACGCTTCTTGATTCCGGACAGCGGACAAACTGCGTGCTCCCGACTGCAAAAGTCCGTTGAAAACTGCCTCTTATAACGGACGAATTGGAAGCCACACCCATCGTTCGTGCATAAACGCGCATAAAGACCGGAAGTTACTCTCGTATTCGTAGTCTAGATGGCAGATTCACTCAATTTATCCCGCCTGAAAACTGACTCACAGCGATAGTCGAGATCCTGAACGCGTAAGTTCCCAGCAGCTCTTGTTTCTGAGATCGCTGTATAACGTGCCAATCCACATGATCCAGTCGCCCACGCAAGTTGGGCAAAAACGGGCATAAACGGAACGTTACACGGATATACAGCTGGAGCACGTGATCTTTGACGACACATGAAAACTCTATTTCGAGTCCATACCCATAAGCGGTTAGCAAGTGTAGAGATGCTTACACAGTTCAAACCATTCTGGACAGTTATTTTGGCATTGTGGCACCCTATTTGTTATACCACTCAATGTTAACGTCCGATAACTCTTTCGACAACATACATGTAGCTTAAATTATTATACAGTCATGTAGCTAGCTATAGCTATGCCTGGTAGATACTTACAGTAGATGACATGGTTTATGCTTGAATACATGTCTGGTAGGCATTTGAGTGCTTAAATGTGGCTAGAAATAGCAAATTGAGTCGAACCTCCCACCAGAGGACAACCTCCGAATAAAGGACAAAAGCCTTGCTCCCAAAGTGTCCTTTATTCGGAGGTTCCACTGTATATGTTCCGCGGGTCCCTAACTACGTACAGAAAACTGCGCAATCCCGGGATTGCGCGCCAAAGTACGGATTCCTATTTTGCGCAGCGCAATCCTAGGATTGCGCAAATTCCTGGTTAGCGCGGAACATATATATTAAACGAATTGGTGCAGTGAATGCAGCTCTTCACCTAACAGTCAATAATTCATATTGCTTTCATGAACCAGTCCCTATGACGGTGTAGCTCACTACATACCCATGTGGTATTCTAACTGTGCCAGCACTCTGCTTCTATTTTAATACAGTAGCTACCCCAAAATCAGAACTCGGCAGCGAGTGGTAGATATATTGAAACTAACCCACAAGTACTAAAAAAGAATACCCCTTTCCCTCTCTTTCTTAATTGCGCTCTTCCAATCTGCTCATTTTAAACCTACTTTCCACTTCCGTGTATCACATTCCGCACTCATATTGAAATATAAATGGCAAAATTAGGAGAGTGAATAAAAAGTAAGACTGAAATTTAAGTATAAGGAAAGAGATTATCGTGTACCATGATAATATATTGACTGAAATTCCTCTTTTGACTCCCTAGCCTTAGCAATAATGTTAGCAAGTAGTTGCTTGGGGTCCCTAACTACGTACAGCAAAGAAAGTAGATGAATGAGGTATTGCCTAGCGTAATAATCTCCTTGAACTTCGGTTGTAGCTACTGGAAGAATCATTTCAGAATAGTTGCACTCACCCATTCAAACTGATTCAGAAGTTGAACTTGATTGAGCAACTGTACATCTACAGAAATTTCTGCAAGTAGCTAGCTACAACAGTATTTAAACTGGGTTTGAGAGGGATCCATCTTGAAAGGATCCTAGCTGTGTCTGTGTGATACCTATAAAGCACAACTTGAGTCAGTTTAATGGGGATTGATGAACTGTCCTGAACTCAAGCAAATCATCTTACTAAAGACATGATTTCTCAGGTAGGAGGATTACTAACCATTCAGCAAGTATTTCAGTAAGTGTATAAGACTGCATAGGATACTATGCACTTCTTGATTTCCTTACTAAGCGGAGATTGCAAACCATGTCACTTTGATACCTGCAGCTGTCTTCCTCATACAATTGTACTATGAACCTGATTCCAGCATTAGCTAGCAGTCACTGGTATATTGATTGAAGGGCTTCCAAAGATCTAGGTTCTATGAGCATCTCTAAAGAAAAATTATTTTGCAAGCATAGACAGTAGAGTATCAGATTATTATTCTGTGTTGTAATTAACCCAAACGATAAGCCAGGTAGCAATTTCATATTGATTGGAATTCTCTTTCTACAACCACGAATTCGATGTCTCAAAACTTTCATCTTCAAAGGAATGCTGACGTTTCAACTGCTGTGCTGCTGTCTCCATCAGGGCAGTCATCAATACGGTAGCTACAGGCCAAACAAAAGCATGACTGTGAAAAAAAACTGTGAGGGAAAGCCTGGGTACCAAGCTAGGGAAGCCCTAATAGTTTAAGTCTAGAGGGGGGGGGGGGGGGGGGGGGTTAATTAGTAACAAAGTAAACACTAGAGGTCTCTAGCAGAGACATACCCCGCGCTCCTGGACCCTGCAGACTGTAGCGCCGTATGCGAGCTGTAGGCGTGGTTGATCGCCGTAGTAATGATACATGCGTTTCTCTACGTATACTCCAGTATGCTTTCTATCTGAATATCTCTTCTAAGCTCCATGTTGAATAAAAGACTCGTATACCATACTCGAGGGCTCGCGTATGTCCGTATTCAAGCTGTAGGCGTGACCAACTTGCCGTATTAAAAAATGGTTGAACACACCGATAATCAGAAACAGCGTGGAAATGCCGATAATAAAACCGCTTTCTACTATATCAGGTACAGACAGGCTAATGTATCACGGATTTCAGCGTTTGTCTTTTGTTTAGAAGTCGTTATAGCCTCTAAATCGCCCGTTTGAGAGATTTTTCAAATTTTTTTTATGACAGACAACGACAACGACGACGACGACAACAGACGGACAAAACCGATTACTTAACCCCGCTTGCGCATACGCGCGCGGGGTAATAAATCAGCTTCATTGCCACTGTTTAATTACCAGGCGGCGCGTAGGCGGCGGCGGGGTTAAGCAATTTTTTTTTTTTTTTTTTTTTTTAATTTTTTTTATTTTTTATTTTTACGGTGCAGGTGTACGTACGTACGTACAACGATACACATAATTAGAACATAATAGAAAAGTTAAAGAGTCAAACTTGGCCGTCCACTGCGGCCGGTCGGACTGGCAGGCGGCGAATCCACAGTGTGGCATTACCCTTCCATAGGGAGATTGCCAACCTTTGGAAAAGATGGCGAGTGGTCTCGGATGGAGGGATCCCCAGACGCTGCCCTTGGAGACGGCCAATGCTGGAAATGGTGTGGCTGGCTTCTAGACTCCACCCCCCTAGGCTTTCCACCACAAGTGGGACGAAGGAGACCCCGACGGAACGGCAGTCTTCGGCGTGGGCCGCCATCTTTCTCTCCTCCCCCACGGTCAGAGCGTGACCCGGGGTGGTGGCAGCTCCTGTCACAGTTAGATTCTGCATGGTCGAGATCACAGACACATCCAGGGCAGCGGGCTTGCCCCTCTTCCAGTTCGGAAGGTAAACATCTGCAGGGCGGCTGCTGGAACCAGGGATCAGGGACGGAGCCTCCTTCCGCGGCGCAAGGGCGGCCGTTTGGGCCGCTGAGAATAGGGCGTCACGGATGGAGTCGTGCCTGTGGATTCTGTCTCCGTTCCCGCCACAGCCAACTTGATGGTCCCCAAAGGCATCTGATGCCCCGAGACAGATGGGACAGAGTGCCCCCTCTTCCCCCATCCTCAGGCCCAGCCAGTACTGGAGGCATAGGCGGAACTCTTTGTCCTGGAGGTGGAGTCCTAGCGAGGTGGACGGGACGACATTCAGCCAGGCACCCGCGTGAGGGAGGGCAGTGGAGTGGGCTAGAGCCTTGGAGCGAATGTCAGGAGCTGAGGTGAGGAGATGACGAAAACAGGCCTCATCGATGGAGTGGGAGAGGGGACGTTGCCGGAGGGGGACATCAATCTCCTCCAGGGAAACCCAGTCGGGCCTCTCAGCCGCCTCAGCCAACATGGAGATGGAATTTCCCATAGCCAGGGGAGCCTCTAGAGCATGCCCAAGTATCTTAGAAGCCATCTCTTCTGATTGCACCAAGGAACTGATGTAGGCTGCTGGAGCATGCTGGGAGGCCCTCCGGATGTTCAGGCCACCGAGGGAGCTAGGGAGAGATGCTTTCAACCAAGCCCACTCCGGCAGGGGGCCGCCAGCTAGGTCAGACAGGGCCTCCCTCATGACGTCATCAAAGGCCACGGTGGCTTCCTGGATGTGGCCTGGAGGACAGGTACGTAAAGAAAAGGAGATCTTCGGCAGGGCAAGGCACGAGCGGAGGAGGGTTGTCTCCATCTGAGAGTCCTCCAAATCTGGAAGCCGAGACAGGGTCTCTCTCACTTTTGCCACCCTTTTCCCCACGGCGGCCTCACAGAAGGTGGGGGACCCAATGGGGGAGCCAAGGAGGACGAAGCCCTCTCTTGTGATGGGGATATCTGATGGAAGCTGATTGAGGGACGAGTCTGAGCCAGCCGGGATGAAAAGGAGGGACTTACCACGATTTAGGTGGAGACCCCGGTCGGGGCCTTCGGTCTCAATGATCTGCAAGGCGGCCTTGAGATCCGAAGGGGAGCCGACAAGGGTCCCATCATCAAGGTACCAGGCGTTGATCCTCAGACCTGGCACCTCTTGGTGGATGCGCTCTATGACGGGATGTAGGGTCAGAGCGAAGCCCAGAGGCCCAAGGGGGTCTCCTTGTTGCACACCGCACTTACTTAAGATGGTGTTATCACCCAGATGGAGGGTCGGCTGGGCGCCATAGCAGCACTCCATCCAGGCAGAAATGCCTGGGATGCGGGACCTGGTCTCCACAAACATGTGACTTCGGCTGATGCTGTTGAAAGCATTAGAGAAGTCAAGTAGAAGGGCCCAACTCTCATTGGGAGGGGTATTTGGGTCGACCAGGGTGCTGGCTACCGAGTGGACAACCGCTTCGCAGCCTGCCTTTACTCCCACCCCGACTTGTAGGGGGGTGAGGGATCTGAAGGCCTCATCCTGCACACAGCGAGAGAGGCACTTTGAGGTCAGGCGGCGTAAAACCTCTCCCACAGCAATGGGGCGGAGCCCTCCACCTTTCTTCTGGCATGCAAGAAGGGTAGCACCACAGAGGTGTGGGATAACATCGGCAGGGGCTTGACCCGCACTGAGGAGCTTCACCAAACCTGTGAGAGCACGGAGAGCGTGAGCAGCTCGATCCGGGGAGGGGCACTGGACAGCTTCCCTGAGGTGACTCGCTCTGAGACTTGAAGGACCGGGGGCAGAACCACTAGGGAAGGACTTCAGGGCTTTTAAAACCACCGTCTCAGAGATGTCAACAGAGGTGGGTGGAGGGTCGAGAGGGATGAGAGGAGGGGGGGCCTGTGGATGTTTGGCCTGCATTTCCTTCAGGACCTCGGCGGAGGGGGGTGCTAGGCCTCCAGAAGACAGGGCTTGGATGGCCTTCCCATACTGCCCGTCCTCCACTGCACGCTTGGCGCGTCTGGCATTGGTTCTCCTTAGGAGCTCTGGAGTGGTGTCTTTTGGTGTCCTGCGGCGCCGTGTGCCCCTGGTTCCCTTCGCCAGCATCTCAGACCAAAGCTCAACGAAGTCACCGGCGCGCCACCTCCTAATGCGAGATCTCACCAGGTTTAGAGTCTCGCGCCAGTGCATACGCCCACCTCTCACAGGGTTGGCCAAAATGCAGCGGGGGAGCATGAAGCACTTTGACCATGCTAGCTGGTCGGATGGCACCTGGCAGATAGAGTCCAAGGCTTCCCCCAACACGCCTGCCCAGGCATCTCTGACTCCTTTGGGGACGTGCAAGAGGGTGGGCAATTTTGTGCTAAAAATGGACTCAAATGATGGGAGGGCTTGAGCATTGGGGGTAGGTTGGCTGGGGGAGGAGGAGATGTTGGGTGCCAGGGCATGATTGGAGGACGGCAGAATGGGAAGTGAGCCTGGCAAGGACCCCGCTGGAGGTGTTGTGGTGGTAGAGCTGACCCCTGATAGGACGTGCGTCTGGGAAGGACCCGTGGTGGTAGAGTTGAGGCAGCTACCGAGGCGAATAGGCAGACAACTGACACAGGACTTGCCAGCCTTTACACAGGAGCAATTCCTACAGGTGCCAGTACGGTTGCAACGGCAGCAGGTCATGTTGGTACCCAGGACAGGCTAGCTCGAAACTCAAAAATTCAAATTGGTGGGCACCAAATAGAAAACGAGAGCGTCACCGCCCTCAGCGACAGAGCGGCCTCCTGGACTCTATCCCGTCGCCTGAGGGCTTAAGGGCTCCTGGGCCGACCGCACTGCCGCAGAGGGGAACTGGGACTAAAGCCTGATTAAGCAATTGGTTAAGCAATTGGTTCTGTCTGTCCGTCCGTCTGTCCGTCTGTCAGGTGTCTGTCCACTCAAAAATCGGACGCGATTTACGGGGTTAAACGATTGCTAAACACGACAGTAACATTGAACTAGTTTTCAGAGTATTGATGGTATGCACCATGCATGCATTAATTCTCCTTTAACCAGGATAGTGAAGATCTCGATGCCAAGATATCAGGTGCACTGTTAAAACTGGGGTGTAGCTGTTACACTACAGGGTGTAAGTAAATGTAGGGATAGAGGTGAAAGTATAGTACATTGGTGTAAAGTGAATGAAAAGGGTGTAAGTTGAAGGCAAGGTAGTATTGTATGATGTAATGCTAATTAACACGTTGAAATTAAGCATATAAAGATATTGAAATGTAGACGAGTGTCTATGTTGTCGAAAACGCTTACAATGACCAGAAACATTCCCGAAATTATACTAACAATAATTCCGAGCGAAGCGAGGCTATACTCCGGTTCCATTGACCTTTTTCGTCGTCATGGTCCACGTCCCTCCCAGCCACTTCTCCGGACATATAGCCTACCAAACTCGCAGCGAACACTTACCTTCGTTACAGAACTCTGTACGAGAGACTTGGAAGCGCTCACTATTACAGCGGGCCTGCTTCAGCCTGTGGTCTTCCAGGCGCATTATTGCGCGTAGCCATTTTTTATTTGGGGTTGTAGGCGTGCCCTGTTACGTTTGACCTTTTTCTGCTTGGTAGGCGCGCCGCAAAATATATGGCCACACCCAGCAATTCTCGCGAAGCGAGGACATCCCTGCACATTGTGTATCACTAGTTATTAAGGTCACAAAATGCAGTGTATACAATTTGTCAGAAACATTCACAACGAGCACAAACGCCCCCGAAATTCAAGCACATGCAGCGATTGAGCATAATATTGATGTTATTGTAAATGCAGTACAAGTGTTACAGTATCTACTTTGTCACAAACGCTTACAAAGTAACAGACCTACCAGCTATCACATGTTAGTCATAGAACAAAGATAGCCATTGTTGTAATTGTTACAAAATATTAGAGTCAGACTTGTACCCAGAGACACCATTGTTTGGAAAACTGTATAAATAGTCCGTTGCATTTTGTGCATGTGAGTGATGTGATGTGTATACGTGCTACACTGGATACTGGAGTTGAGTTCTATATTATACTGAAGTTGAGTTTTGCGAAGAACCCGGCCCGCGACAAGTGGGGGAGAAATATCGAGCTGTTGACAGCACAATTTGCCGAACTGCGGCATGGCGGAAGACGGCGTCAGACGCAGGAGAGTGCCCGTGCTCCAGAGAGGCATAACGCCGAGCCAGCCGGGAGAGCACAGAGACTGGCCCAGGAGACTACTGGAGTCCAGAGAAGCTCTCCGCCTCTCATCAAATGCCCTGAGGCTGTGTCTCGAGGTGAGCAATTAAGTATACAGTCATCTCTGCAATTTGCGCATATTTTGAATAGTATTTACCCAATGGCATCTGCCACCATTACCTGAATTCTCCCGAAAATCAAACACATACAAAGGCATTGGAGATGTAGTGCATGTGTTTGGTCATGATCAGAAACACTTAAACAGAGCAGAAACGCTCCCAAAATTCAAACACAATGATTTTGCATATGCATTATCACTAACTGACAGACAGATACAGCCGAGATACGCTCCCAAAATTCAAACAATGATCAGCATAATTACAATACAATTGAAAATGCAGTGGTTATACCTTGTATATCTTGTCAGAAGCGCTCACAATGAGCTGAAACGCTTCCAAAATTCAGGCACAGTGGTATAATGTATAATGGTATTGAAAATGCTGTATATGTATGAACACAAACGCTCGCAAAGAGCAGCAACTCACCCAAAAATGATTATATCAAGGTATTGAAAATGCAGTGTATATGTCTTGTCAGAAATTTTCAAAAGGAGCAGAAACGTGCCCTAATTTTAAACACAATGATTTGGCATATTAAAGTATTGAAAATGTAGGATATATCTCTTGTCAGAAACGTTACAAAGATCAGAGACTTTTCAAAAATTCAAACACAATGACATAAGATATAAAGATATTGAAAATACGGTGTGTATATCTTGTCAGAAACACTTACAGATAATATAAACGTGCTCAAAATTCGAAAAACGATGACTTAGCATAACCTGGCATAGAAAATGCAGTGTATATTCTCATCAGAAACGCTCACAACGAGCTGAAACGCCCCTAAAATTCAAACACAATGTTTTAGTATAAACTAATGTATAAATATTCAGTTGAATAATTGAAAATGCACTTCATGTATCTTGTCAAAAATGTTCACAAAGTGCAGAAACGCTCCTGAAATCATTTTGGCTCTAATGGTAATAGTGAAAATGTAGTGCAAGTATCTAGTCGAAAAAGATTACTAATTTCTAAGAGCTAAACTGTTCCCAAAATTCAAACACAATGATTTAGGATACAAAACTACTGAAAGTGCAGTGGATATATCTGGTCAGAAACGCTTACAAAGAGCAAAAACGCTCCCGAACTTCAAACACTATGATTTAGCATATACCGTATTGTCCCGAGCAAGCGCCCATGGGCGCTTGCAGCTCACGCTAGAAAAATTATGGGTGGGCGCTTACACAGAGGAGCCCTTTGAACTACTCAGTTACCACTGTGTAAGGGCCCACCCTCCACTTACTTGTACTGCTTCAGCTACTACCATGAAGCCATTGGAAAGAATGCATGCACTTACCCCTTGTAAAGCTTCAGTAGTACTCCAAAGGAAGCCTAGCCTCTGCATGGCCAGTTAGTGTATTGCATAGTATTGTGTAATACTGGTATGAATACAAGGTGGGCGCTTACACGGAGGAGCCTCCCAGACAAAAGGCTTATCAAAACTGGGGGGTGGGCGCTTACACAGGGGTGGGCGCTTGCTCGGGACAATACGGTAATGGCATTAAAACTGCAGTGTATATATCTTGTCAGAAACGATCTCGAAATTCCAACATAGCGAAATTGCAATTAAAGGAATTGAAAATGCAGTGCATGTACCTTGAATGCTATAAATGATTACAAAGAGCAGAATGCTTTCGAAATTCAAAAACAATCATTTAGCACATAAAGAAATTGAAAATGCTGTGTATATATCTTGCATAAACGGTCACGAAGACTACAAACTTTCTGAAGTTCAAGCTCAATGATTTCGCATATAAAAGACGGTGTATATATATATTGTCAGTAATGCTTACTAAGAGCAGAAATGCTTCCGAATTTTGAACACAATGAATTTGCATACAAAACTTTTGAAAATGCAGCATGCATGTGTCTTGTCATGAACGCTTACAAATAGCAGAAATGCTCCCAATTTTCAAATACAATGGTTTAGCGCGCCTATGTAATTATTGAAAATGCAGTCGTCAGAAACGCTCACGATGAGCAGAAACCTTCCCGAAATGTAAGTACAATGACATAGCATAAAAACGCATGCATTCGAAATGCAGTTTATATGTCCTATCAGAAACGCTTACAAATAGTAGAAGCTTTCCGAAAGGTTCAAAATGAGCAGAAACGTGCCCGAATTCCAAACACATTAATTAGCCTATAAAAGTATTGAAAATGCAGTTTATGTATGTTGTCACAAACGCTAACATAGAGCAGGAACGCTCCCGAAATTCAAACACAATAGTTAGCATATAATGGCATTGAAAATGCAGTGTTAATACCTTGTCAGAATCGCTTACGGAGAGCAGAAATGCTCCCGATATATAACCACAATCATTTAGCATATAATAATATAAGTGTATTGAAGATTCGGTGGACATTATAATCATGTCAGAAACGTTGAAAACGAGTAGCAACGTGACTGAATTTCAAACCATATAAGGGTATTTAAAATGTAGTGTACATAACTTGTCAGAAACGTTCATCACAAGTAGAAACGTCCCAAAAATTCAAACACAATGATTGAACATATAATGCTATTGCTAATGCAGTGTATATATGTTGTCACAAACGTTTACAAAGAGCAGCAACACTCAAACACAATGATATAGAGTAGGGCATTGAAAATGTATAGTGCATGTGTTTTGTCAGAAATGCTTACGAAGAGCAGAAACGTTCCCGAAATTTAAAACACAATGCTTCAGCATGATATAATTGTAGTGAAATGCTGTGTATAGTCTTGTTAGAAACGCTTGAAATGAGCAGAAACGTTCCCAAAGTATAAACGCAATGATTTAGCATACAAGGGTATTGAAAATAAAGTGTATATATCTCGACAGAAACATGCACAATGAGCAGAAACGTTCCCGAAATTAAAATGCAAAGATTTAGGATAAAATGGTATAAAATGTAGTGTGTTTGTCCTGTAAAAAACGCTGACAAAGAGCGAAACTTTCCCCAAAGTCAAACACAGTAATTTTGCCTATAATGGTTTTTAAAATGCAGTGCATGTATCGTATCAGAAAGTTTTATAAGAGGTACAATCATTCCCGAAATTGAAACTCAAAAATTAGGATATGAAACAAGTATTGGAAGTATGCTGGTTATGTCTCTTATCAGAAGCTCTGAAAAGATGAGACACTCCCAAATTCAAACGCGTCTACGTAAGTTCATCATACAACACAGAAAAATTTCTCTCCCTTCTCTTCATATGCGATGTTGTGTGTATGGGCATGTACATGTGTCTAACTTACTGTGTAAAACACATGTACATGATTGTCCATATACACTAACACAGAATGTATTAAAAAGGTGATTAATTCCTTCAAAAAATGTAAATATGTACAGTTGCTGTCAGATTGTAAACTATTTGTAGGTATATATCATTTCAATGTCAAGTGTATTATTTATAGCTATTTTCCCAGAATAGCAAAAGCTCATACACTAACCCCTGGGAAGATGCTGTCCATGTGTTGAGCCTTTCTTGGAATCAATACTTGAGAGTAAGTGTCGGTCTAGACAGGCTAGACTTCGGGTTCGCTATGCTGACTACAACGCTTGAAGCATGCAGACTGAATCTACCATGCGGATAACTGAACAGTTTCAGAGTCAAAACTTTACTTCAACAGTAGCAGTGATAGACAGCAAAAACTTGAGCGGACTGAAAGTGTGAGAGGGTACAAGTGTGAAAAAAAACAGAGGCCTTACTAGTGCACAGATCAAAATGAAGCCAATGACATAATGGTGGCGGGCGTCGCACAAAGAACTATTGAAGTAAAGACAGTGACATAAACATTACATACACTAAATAAATCTAGAGAGTCCTAACTGAGCAAAACACCATGTTCAAGGACAATGTTTGTCATGTACATTAACTTGTAGGCCTTGTCTGCTATTGGATATGACCTTAACTGGGAATCTTGGTACATGTTTTGCAGTTTCTTGTGGAGGTACTACATCAGAAGAAGGGTTTCATTTTGAAGGCAGACAAAAAAGAACCATTCTATCAGGTGCTTGTGTAGACCTATGAAGACTTCCTCATGTTGTGAAATGCAGAGTTTCCTTGCAAGGTCTTGCAATGTTCTAGCATAGCTTTCTTGCAGAATTTTGTAAGTTATCTAGCAGACTTCTTGCAGGACTCACAAGGATTTTGGCCGCTTCTTGCATGATCTTGCATTTTATTTCTTGCAAGCCCTTGCAAAACTTCTCATCATGCAACAAAAATCTTGCAAGGTGTTAGAATCTTGTGTTAAAATTTGCATGACTCATAGAAAAATCCTGCAAGATCTGGTGCAAGAACCTTGCAAGACATTCATCAGCTTCCTTATATATTGACTCCAGTTGCCCTGGATAACAATAGATAATTATGTATATAATACGTATTTCTGTCTTATATGATTTCTGTATTATAAGCTTGCTATTGTTTGGTGCGTGCTATGTGACCATTATCCAGCGTTGTGAGCATTTTCTGATAGTTGTGAGCATTTTCTGGAGTTGTAAGCATTTTCTGATATAGTTGTGAGCAATATCCAGTGTTGTGAGTACTTTCAGGGGTTATGAGCAATATCCAGTGTTGTGAGCAATTTCTGGAGTTGTGAGCAATATCCAGTGTTGTGAGCAATTTCTGGAGTTGTGAGTATTTTGTGGAGCTGTGACCATTGTCGTAATGGGCAGCAGAAAGATCTCAACATTGCATCCAGATTTGAAGGTGTTGCAGATGTGTGTATATGTTTATGTGGGTGTACATACATGTACGTGTATAGCCATTTGATTAACAGTTATATAAATAAAACCAGGGTGTATTAATAACAGCCAGAGCTCTGTATTGTGCATGATGTGAATACAGAAAAGGGGAAAGTTAATTTGTAACATGTTTTTGACATCCACTTTGCACTTTCAGTCTGAGGGAGACTTTGAGATGACCACTCTGCTTCGATCAAATATGAAGAATATCCTCAATCTCCTACTACTCCACTTGAGCACTCACAGGGAGAGAGTACTGGCTGGGATAAAGATGCTTGCAGAGATGAACCAGTTGGCTGGAGAGGAGAAACCACTGCAAATGGACAGTGAGAAGCAGATGGTGAGTTGGCATTGTCTTTACTGTGCCACCAGTGGAAGTGGCGTAGGTCAGAGTCTGAAGAAATATCTTTCATAGCAAATATTATTTGTGAGAGCTGCACGAAACTGTTCACAACGTTTCATCAAACCACTCTCATTGCAAATATTCACTTATGAACTTTCCTGAAACTTCACAAAGGATACATGTAGCTATATCCATGTACGTGAAGCTTCAGTCCAGAACAGTTTGCATAATAGAGTTAATAACACCAGGTACATGTATACTGAGACGCGCTAGCACTGAATTCATAAATTCCCGGAAGTGAGCAGAGGCTTCGATCGCTAGTACAGACCGTTCACATTTTGATTGAAAGTTTGGTGTTCCGCCTTGCTTGGTTCTGGAGCTATAACCTTCCAAGGTTTAAATTCTGACATAGCTATGATCAGACAAATGTATGTATTGTCGGACTCCGTTCCATGTTTCTTCCCTAAAGTAACTTCGCGTGACCTTATTTGGAAGCCCCACTACCATACTGCTGCATGCCAACTTTTCGCCATGGTATCTGCTTTGAGCAGGGAGGGGTGCTGCTGAATGTAGAGCCGTATCACCCTCTCTGTAGTCGGTCAGAGAATTTCGTCTTTATTTGGTGTAGAGACCCAAAAACACTCTCTAACACTAAGGATTTGGATATTGTTGTTAAGTACAGGTGCTTAGCATCACAACAGTGCAAGCCCGATGTTTATACATTGCATGGTTCTCGAGATAGAGAGAGATAGAGTCATTTATTTTAAAACTTATGATGCTGAATTAAGGCTTTTAGTGGATGAAATCAGATAAAACAGTTCTATCTCAGGAAGGACACAACGTATAAACAATAGACTTGAACTTTTGTGTTGCTAAGTGTCTGTACATTCCCATCCTAACATTAGAGAGTGTTGTGGGGTCTCTACACCGAAAAAGAAACAAATTCACTGTCCGATAGTGGAGAGAGTGACACGTACGTCTCTACATTCAGCAGCACCCCTCAGTGCTCAAAGCAGCTACGATGGCGAAAGGTTGGCATGCAGCAGCATAGTAGTGGGGCTTCCCAATATATAAAGAAAGGTCACTGGAAGTTACTTCAGGGAGGAAACATGGAACGAAGTCCAATAATACATACATTTGTCTGATCATAGCTTTGTCAGAATTCAAACTTTGGAAGGCAAACAACGAAGGAACACCAAAATTTCAACTTGAAGTGCGAAGGTTCTGTACTGTCAAGTGAATGCTCAGCCCACTTCCGATAGTTTACATGCTCAGCGCTAGCGTGTCTGATCATCAGTAACTTACTCTACGTGTACATGAACTTCAGAGATGTGTACACATACATATAATCTCGAAGGATGGTATACATTGCACTCAATTGCATGTGTCTACATGAGCTTCATGAAGGCTCATGAGTGCTTATAGCTTTATGGGTGGATTGTATATAAAGTTCAGAATGCCAACTTCACACGAAGCTTCACAACAGGTCTCAATTATCTCATAGGGATATTGTTTTAGCAATGCACTGAGTGGCTGTCTTGTGTGGTTAGTCGCTGCTAGTTCAAGGAAGTTTCAATTTCTGGGAGCTCTTTTTCGGAAGTATTTTCAACTTCTCAATAATATTCAGACTTACAATACGAAGGATTGAGATCCCTGTATCACAACTATTCGCAAGGTTTCCTACATAAATGTACATGTATTTCTGTACATTTCTTTCTACATCTAGTATCGTGTGCCTAGACCAGAACTAATTAATACTGTCCTCTCTCTTTATTGTTTCAAGTTGTAGTGCTTTTTACCAGCTGGGTGCATTCAAAGCGTATGATGCCTTCAAGTTTTCTGCATTTTTTTGTCTGTCTGTCTGTTTGGTGTCTGTATTTCCGCACTTAACACATATTCTATGCAACTGTGCATGTACGTAGTCTACCAGTAGTTTTGAAAGGTTTGTAGACCAAACTACAGCAAGTTTAGTCCTAGACAGCCATGCTAATCCTGTTTTAGTAGGTTACAGCTGTTAACTGCAAGTGTACAACAAATCTCAGCCTTAGCCTGTTATATGTACATGTACATTTAGTCTGCAGTTGCATTAGTTTGCCCTGTCCTGTTTGTAAAGCTGTTTGATCCTTGGGTGTTTCACTCAACTTCTCAGCTGAAATAACACTCAAAATCAGCTAAGAAGGTAGCTTCTCAAGGGTAGGTAGCAGATCTGGCAGACTTGCTACCTACCCTTGAGATGCTAAAGTCGAGTTTAAGTGCAGTGAGTTCTCTGTATAGTTCTGTGTGGCTAAGAATTACTCATTTCTACTACTTTTAAATGGAAACACTATAGTCTCTTTTGTAGACATCCGGTTACCACTGAACATGACTGCTGTATTGTGATCGAAACGTTTGGTGTTTGTTTGAGAGAGGCCAGTGTTTCCATCTAGTAGTGTAGTAAGTTGCTTGTGTATATTTAATTCTTTGCCTTTTTTTGCAGGCTGAGTATTTGCACTGAGTATTTGCAGCCCCATCTTCATGGTTTGGTTGTATTCCTGAATTAACTGATTCGACTGGAGTATTTTGAGAACAGTATAGGCTAAGCAGAGGAAAACTGGTTAGTATCTTGTTGTTTTTCTCGGTTTCTAGGAGTAACTGGAAAAAATTGTTATTGGTGACATGTCAAGCAGTGACTGTAGATAGAACATGTATGTATGTAAGCAAACCTTGTGACAGCACACAAAATTTAACTTATGAAGCAATAACATGGTACCTTTGTTTTATCTGACAAAAGAGTTATAGTCTCCATTGGCCACTCTGCCTCACCGATACTCTGTGATGAAGTGCGCTCATTTGAGGCCATCATAACAATAGATTGTCAGAGCATTCCAACGGTTGAAACACTGAGAATTTAGTACTCATATGATGACACCACAGTCTTCTTGCCCAATTGCATGCGCGTGATGTCACATCCGGGACGGACGGACAAACCAAGTATTGATGTATCAAATAACTGTGGTACCACATGCAACTCTATACATATTGTTTGGGCTGTACTTATTTAATGCAGGCTATTGGCAGCTTAATTGAGCTGATGAAGCTAATGGGACCATGTTATATTGCACAAGTGAAAATGAAAGTGCTGGCTATCCTATAAGGTACAGTTGTATGGATAGTATTTTGATGATTAGTTATAAGAGAGTAGTCAATATGGATATGTACGACATGTATTTTGCTGCATGTCTGCTTGCTATAGGCACTGTCTACAACTAGGAGATGAAGAAATAACTGAATTGACCCTTTCAGCTTGGAACTGTTTCATCCATAGGTAAGCTGTCAGTGAGAGTACATTTTAGAAACACTCAGAACATAGTCTAGCTCATTGGTGTGTGTGTGTGTGTGTGTGTGTGGAGATGAAAACACAAAGTAGATAGCTCAATTAATTTCCTTTTTTGTCTTTCATTTGCCCATTGTAGCAACGTACGATTCATTCTCAGCTACATAAGTCAATCTTGTGCAAAGTATTAGCAAGGTTTCATACATGGGAAAATTATGATGCATTAGGACAAGGTGCAATGGGACCTGATCAATTATACTTGCAACACCTTTGTACATACTTGTAGTTTTAGTTTGTACTGACACGTCATAATGGTTTGAACGCAAACTTGGGGGTAGTCAGCTAAGCTGCTGAACCCACCAGATTCAATCTCTGGCCAGTTGTTTTGTAATAATTTGCTGTGGGGCATGCTCCCAAATTCCCCTAGAAGGATGTGAACTATTCCAAAAGGATTCCCCATGGTACGATGACACATTACTGTATCACACATTAAATATGTGATCTTCATACATAACGTCAAGATTTTAAGAGTATGGTGTTCTTTGTTTCCCTCTAGTGTGGAGCTGGAATCCTTGGGCCCCTTGCTGGGTCAGATAGTGGTTACACTCTCTCCTTTTGCTGATCACCACTCAGCAACTGTATCAAAAATCTTTGACTTTCTTATCATTCAGAACAAGTGAGTACTTGATTTGTGTATTTGTGAAGAACTCCACCAAAATACCAGTAGATACAATGTCATGTATGTGTTTCAGTATTTGTTGTTTCAATTTTTTTCAGAGAGGTTCTTGGGTCTTTCTTTGATGAGATCTACTTCATGCCAGACGTGCCGTCTCTTGCTTGCATCAACACTGAGCTTAGGAAACACTCGTATACATCAAAAAGGTATCTTGTTCCAGGACAGAAGTGTTCATGTGAATGGGATGTCATAGGTAGAAGCAGGAAATGAGGTCACGGGTTGTTATTCACACTAGTGTGTTCAATTGAGAATTTCTCAGTGCATACATACGTGTGTACATATGTGTGCGTACATATGTGCATGCATGTTTTCGGCCCACATGCTACATATTGTTTGAATCCATGATTCAATACAACATTTCAGTTCACATATGACATATCCATGATCCAATTCAACTTTTGAAACTTTTACGAGACTACGCAATGGTTTGCATTCACCTGGTTTGTACAGCTGGTAATTATACATGAATTCTAATTGGAGGTTGATACTGGGAAGCTAGAAGGAACAGTATAATGGAGCTTAGTAAGCTGATGTTGTTTATATACCACTACCATTACTTGCACTAGAACCCATCATATTGTAGGAGCATGTACTGAATGAGTTGGCTGGACTTGAGTTGTGCATTAACCCATATACGTAGTTGCTACTATTTTCCTCTTCCAGCCTCCACCAGCAACTACAACATGTCCTAAGAGGGGCATGCCATGAGCGTTCTGATGTGAGAATGGATGCATTGAAAGCACTACACAGACTGTTGAGATCCAATCGAGTTTAGTTATTTGTATTATGATCAATATATGAACTGTACATACAGTGCATGTTCATGTAAGCTTTAAAACAATTCTTGTTCTGTTTATGCAGGTGGAGTTGGAGAAGTGCATGGTAGGAAGTGACACTGTTGATCCAGTCATTACAGAGATTGTAACAACAGTAAGTTGATTTCGCTTCATGAAGGAATGAAATTATGTCTATCTGACGTATTCCATACTCAATATTTTGTTCTCAAAATTGCTGCTTTGTCCTCAGCTTCTAAAAGGTCCGCGAGGCACTAGTTTTGAGCTTCGAGAAGAGTTGGGAGGTGTCTAGGAGAACTTGGAGCTGTTGATCTCGGAAAGTATGTGCTGGTATACCACACTTTTGTCATACAATTCTGTATTCTAGGTCAGTGTTGTACTAACTTGCAGCTGCCCAAGGAGTAGCATTCATACCCAATACTGTCCTACCCTTGAACCCACCGGAGACGTAATTTTACTGACCAAATTTAGATTAGTGTTATGTCACATTTATGGGGGCGGGTATGTTTTCGGATTATGTACTTGCGAGCATCCTGTTAACTGCCTTATGATGCCCCTTACTTGCTTGTGCTTGTGTATAATAATATGCCTGCTGTACATCCCCAGGCTGGATATTCCCATGGTGCCAACTTCGAAGACTGTGAAGTACTTTGAGGTATACACGTATACTTGCTTACTAGTGATTTCTATTAGCCTTGTACTCATCTAATAAATTCAGGCAGAGGCTGAGTACAATGCATTCTTGTTTTAGTTTGTTCATATAATGAAGGATATACTTTGTTGACATTACATGTATATAAGTATGTGTGATTGTAGCACAACTAACTTACATGTACGTTTGTACGTAGCTTACAGGCTCTGGTATAATATTGTTGGTGTAATTTGTATCTGCACTTCATTCAAACAGTATTTAGTACTAGTGCTGTTGTTACGGGAGGTATGCTACAAAACACTGCCAGTGTTTTTGCTGCTGTTTCCATTACAGTTATGCAATGGGATACAGCCTTACTTTGATTATGTACATACCTGTAAGTGTAATGGATAAAATGGCTGTTGTCAAGACATGTAGGTGGGTAGCCTTGTATTCAATCGCATTGAAATTGGGAAATGTGTGTCTGGGTTCCACGTGGATTTCAGTGGGCATGTATCAAGTGACATCTAAATAGTGGGTGTGTACAACAACGTAGTTCACACAGATTATTTACTAATAGCTATACTGTGACATTGAGGCGTCCTGTTTAACTTACTTGTGCCTATAGTCCGTTAGTCATGGGCACAATACATGCTATTTAACTACATAGCAGAAGCTATATTGTTGGGGTGAGCCAGCACGATAATAGTGAATAACAAGAGGTATTCTTGGTTTTTACTGGTCGTTCTAATTGGTGAATTTTTTTCCCGCTGATGAGTGTTATTGTAGTCTCTGACAAATGAATCAGGTTAGCTCATGACTACTGACTACATGCAAATTCAGCCACGTTGCAGTGAGCTCACTAACTTGGCAGGCCATATAATTTTACAGGACCAAACCATTTGCAATGGCCCACGAAACTATTCAGTCATGCGAGTAAGCTTGCTATCGTTGATAGACAAAATTAAGCAGCAATATGTGCATGCGTGCTCAATGTTTGATAGCAGACAATTAGTAGCCATGGGTGCATGGGTGGAATGGACATCACACAATTGCACCCCTGGCATAAAACCATTACGCATTGTTTTTGAGAGAAACGTAATATACAGTACAATGTCAGCATTCTAAGACTCATTTAGGCATTTGCTCTTCCTGTCATCAAATTACTTTCCCCTACCCAGGTGAAAAGTGGAACAGTAATTGTCAGTTTACGCAAGAATAAGAAAGACAGGTGGCAGTTCCTTACCCACCGAGAAAAAAAACTAAAGGATGCCAAAGAATATGTTGTGGTACATTATTACAGTGTGTGGGGGATTTATAGTGTGTGTGGGAATTAGAGCTGGCTCTACCTACAACTTTGACCTTAGGGAAGTTAGTTGCCCTTGAAAGTGTTCCTTGGCAGTTTCTGGGACACAACTCCCTACAGCCAATAATGTACGTAAGTTAGAGCCCTCATTTCCAGGCTCTAGCTATTCAAGTGGGCTGTGTACCTGTTGATACTAATGTGGTTTAACAACAACATAGAGAAGCAGATTTAGATCTGTTCTGGAGTATAAGTACCCAAGTACCAAGCTACAATCCACCTCCTGAACCGTAGCACCCAAGCAAATAAAAGTACCCAATGAATATAAGTACCCATCAGACAACTAAATGCAAACTTACCAGTGCAGCAATGTCTTCAGTGCCATAGATATACTGCAAACCAGTGATGACGGCACTAGGGTCATCAAAATCTCCGGTATAAGCGTACAGTACTTGGATGTGTGGGGATGTTATTACATTTTGACACATGATGCCAAATGACCCCTGTTGTGTGTGTGTGTGCAAACAGAGTCTACTGTGCATTTTCTCAGTGCAGATTGTGTGGTGTACTTATAATCACAGGATACTTTTCAACAATGAAAAAATACAGTATTACAACAGCATGCACAATGAAACTGTTTTTGTCTCGACAGTTACTTTTGCAATTTTCGACTTACTGTACACTGTGGCCGATGTAGTGCTGTTCTTATAGCCTCATTCCCAGGCTCTCTGCCCAGCTTTTTTTCACACGTAGTAAAACATGCGTGTGAAAAAAAGCTGGGCAGAGCCTGGGAACGAGGCTACTGTTCTTACACATGGGTGGTCTCTCTTCGCACCGTGAAGTGCATACTCACAAGGCAGTTCTATGTCCCCACGGATGGCCCGCTCCAAATAGAAGTACCCATACTTATGCTCCAAAGTTTACATTATTAGCATCTCTTTAATAAACTTTTTTACCTCTTGTATGTTAGACTTCATATTTTAGCTTTTGCTCTAGAACACATAAACTGATTATTCAGTCAGCTGGTATTTTGTCATTGCCGTAAAAAAAACCCTCCAAGGGAATCAACGAAGAAGACCCTGGAGCAGGCCTGATGAACATGATGAAGCAGGTATCAAGATGGTGATGTTGAAATGAAGAGAACCATCGCTAAGTCGTGGTATGAGTCCAAGCAGAATAGGATAGCAAAAGGCGAAGGTGAATTTTAAACTTGGAAGTTACTGCTTTAATCTGCAAGCTGCATGTTCTGATTCTACACTTTTTCTTGTGCAATGGAACATGAGCTGTTTAGTACAATAATTGTAAGTAAATTATGCAACAGGATAATTAGGACTTAATTGTACATTATTATATTATGCATGCCTTGCCATGAGCTGTTTATATAGTACACCAGTTCTCATAAAACTTGACAGCAAACTAGAAATGGTAAAACCACTGACTCCTAGGGTAAATGCTTTGATTCAAGAAGTGATCACCTTTCAGGAGAGGACTTCAAAGCCTAATTAATCACTCACCCACCCATTAGTGTAGTAGGCTTTACTTGCGAAGGTAGTGAAAACTGCCGTAATCATAATATGCCTAAGTCATAATGCCTCACTCTATATACTTAGACTATGGTATGCATAATCTACTTTGATTTTTTGACTTTAATGAGGTCTCTAAAATCCATTAGACCCCTCATCAAAAATTCATATTTCATATAGAGAAATTGAAAGCTGGAAACCATAGTCTAAGCTAGTTAGTGATCTCAGATAGGTATCTTAGCTGTTTAGAGACCTTCAGGATGCTCCTATAATCACCGAGGGCAAAGGTCTTCAGGTCTCTAAAACAGCTAAGATACCTGCCTGAGGTCACTAACCTATACTCAACCTCATTCCCAGGCCATGTGTAAAATTTTGAGCACCTGAGAACAAGGCTACTGTAACCACTGTCTCCAGACATGATGCTGTATTATTAATTAATTACACTGCGGAAGAGTGGTTTAAAAAAAATAGGAGTGACCCAAGTGAAAAGTGAATGCAAGGTTGCACATTTAATCTTATAACAGACTAATGTGAGTAAATAATTGTAGGTCCTTCTTATGAAGGCAGTACATGTACCTACGTATAATAGTCACTGTGAATAAAGCTGTAGCTGTACTTGGTTCTCACAAAGGTGAGGAATACAACGAAGCCATCATGCAGTGTAATGTAGCTACTGTTGGCCAAGTCTTGTAGCCTTTAAGTATACACGGTTATTACACACACTGTCATATTAACAGTTTTATTTATGGTTCAAGGACCTATACATCCCGAGATGAAATAGACTCCAGAATATACTTGAGAGTGTATAGAAGATGCCAAGATGATACAGTGAACAAAGAATCAACTCCAAATACTTTTGATCTGTATATATGCAGTATAGGTAGTGAGATCACTCACTAACACATGGAGGCTGCAGTCCTCTATTCACAACATAATGAAAATGATGTGCAAAAGAATTTTAAAGCACTTTTGTTATAATAGAAGAGACTAGCTGTATTTGATATAAAGAAAGGGTATAGGAAGTCGTGTGGCAGCTGTCTCACTAGTTGACTGAAGTATCTGAGCTGGTCCCTCACTAACATCAGTGAAGGTGACAACTGTTTGCAGCCTCACAGGCACCATAGCAGACCCAACAGAGCAGTAGGTACCTCGACACTGGAGATAGCAGACAGATATATATGTATCATGGTGCAAAATTCGTTCAGCAATCTATTTTTCTTACATGCTACAGATTATCTCAGGGAGACTAGCAACCTGGTAAGACAGCAGACAGTTACCGACTTGTGGTATACTTGCAAAGGTTGCTGGCAGCTTTCTGCATATCAACGTATTGTTTATCTTTACAAGGTAGTTCTGAAGCTAGTTTTAGTACATTCAGTTAGCATGCAAATGCTGTATAGCTTTATGGGTTGCTGTAGACACATGGCCTAAGCAACTGGCATCAGCCTAGTTCAACAAATCAGAGGAAAAAGCAGTACATGTACATACGCTGGTGAAGAAAGGGTGAGTTGTTATTGAGAGTCTTTCATATTGTTGATTAGCTAAAGCCAAATGGAGCAACTTCTATAATAGAATACATATGTCCAACACAGAGTATTTTTATTTACACCCATCCGTCAACAGCAAATCAGTGTACATGTAATGAGTGCATTGAGTATGGAATGGATAGAGATGCCCTTTTAGTTTTCATGTACTTCGTAATGCAAACTTACCAGTGCAGCAATGTCTTCAGTGCCATAGGTAGTGATGACGGCACTAGGGTCATCAAAATCTCCGGTATAAGCATACAGTACTTGGATGTGTAGGGATGTTATAACATCTTGACACACGATGCCAACAGACCCCTGTTTTGTGTGTGTGCAAACAGAGTCTTCCTGTTAGTATGTCAGTTCCTTTATTAATGCTGGGGATAACTAGTCTACAATGATGAATGCATTACCAATACTGATCACAGTAAACTCATGCATACATGCAGTGTCACACAAGCACATAACTAATAAATAATGAAAGCACTGAAGTGTAAACCTCACCCAGCATTTTTAGACTATAAATGTCACGTACATTTTGGTTAAAGGCTAGTCCCGTATGCTACCACTAAAAGTGGTGGCTTTTATGATGTATATGATTGGTTCCGCCAAGCAAACGGTAATTGCTAGCACAATATTCAAAACTATGTCATTCAGAGGTCGAAGTACATAATGGCCGACAGCTCAGTTTGTGCAGCTTAGTTATATACACGAGCAGACGGAGATGCAGCGTTTGATGTACCAGTAGCCTGTACAGAAAGTAGCCTGTACAGAAGCAGACCACTGCGGGCATAGCCTAGTAACAGGCATTGTGCATTAAATATGCTACAAGCAAACTCACAACCGCCAGAAGAATGTTGTTTTGCTACAAGCAAACCCACAAAAATGCTGTTCGAGAATAGAAGCACGTGTAGTCATGTAAAGAGCTAGAGCCCTACGTGCTACCCCGTGACCCATTAAGGGGTGTGGTTTGCCACATCAAAAGCCTACTTCTAGAGCTATTCATGTACATGTAAACTCAACAGATGATATTTTTCCTATTGATGTAGTGGTTCACTAAGTTAGCCTATAATTACTACTTTGAGAAGGATTTGTACCCAGGCTTCCTCTCCACCTCTTTTGTACAGTGCCTAAAAGCTGGGAGAGGAGCCTGCATGGATGAGTTTATGATAAATGGATTGGTTGCCTTATAGTGTAATAAATTTTTACAGCATTTAAATGTTGTGGGTTTGTAACTGGGTCAAGATAAGACTTTCTGGAGCCATAGTGATCACAAGGATAACAGTCTCATTTCCATGAATTAGCTATGACGATATTCTTAGCTGATTCAGTTTTACCAGCCAATGTACATTTAATAAGTATCCACATTTGCAGTCCAGCTGTAAAAATCAAGGCTGTCAGGCAGCACATTGTATGACAATCAACTTGACTGCATGGCCTAGCTGGGAACAATATAATCCTTGTCCATTGCTTAACACCCAATATTATTCTTCCCTCTCTCCTCCACACAGCCTCACTAACCTGGTAGAAGTCTCTGTATGTCTCCATCTCGAGCTGTAATGGAGGCCGGCTCCCTGGTCCCCCATATGTTTCAAGCTGTGAGGAGAACTGCTCCACAGTGCCAACGAAATCTGGGTCATCAAACATCAGCCTGGAAGGGTCTGAAAAGAAAACAGCTTACAAAGTTGTAATTAAGAACAGTTTGCAACCCCCCAAAAAAGAGAAAAATACAAATGTATTTAAAGGACAACAGTGAAATCCCTCTATTGTGGACACCTTGGGGACATGGTATAGATAGGTGTCCACATTTCAGGGGTAAATTCATATTATTAAGATGGGACATAGCAAAGTGTCCTTAATATAGAGGTGTCCATAATTCAGGGATATCCTTTATGAGGGGATCCACTTAATTTATAAGGGGAGACAGTGACTATAGTTTTTACTTGCGAGTTCTAAGGTTGATTCTGAAAACCGATTTTGAATTCTCTATTTGCTATAGCCTTGTAAATTTTTTGAGGGTGGGGGGCTTCATATATGAGAATTTAATGTCCTGTATCACTTACTGCGATCCCTCTGCACACAAAATGCTCCGGGATTTGGACATGAACACGAGTGAAGAGAAGAGCGTAGGATGTCATCTGACTCGAGGTATACTTGGTCCACTGGGCTTTAGGGACAAACAGTGGAGCAGTACAGCAAATTCATAAGCAAATCTATTTGCCCGAAAACACATCACAGTAGTATCAGCTATTTGTAACATCATCATTTAAACTGGGAAAGGTATATATGGTGTAAATATCATGTTACGTAAACAGTGAAATTGAGGGGGTCTACATATTTACAGCCCTGTAATTATAAACCCTCAGGGCCTGTTGGTTTTAGATCCCTATAAGACATTTATACTAAATTGGTTCTCACAATAGCAACAATTAAGCTGGCTAACTGTGAGACGACTCTAATCTCGAGTTTTCCAGCCACCAACAACAGCTTCACTGTTGGAACCTAAATTCAGAAACTGATTCACAGACTCATCATGACATCATGGAGACCTATCTCAGCTGCTTTTGAGTGCAGCACTACTAGCAGTGGCAAGTGGGCAATTGTGCTAGAATTAGCGCTCTCAAATGTACGTAAGTCACCTGAAGATCCAAAGGAACTTTGTCCCGAAACTAGCTACCTGCAATACAACTAGGGCCAGGCCGCACCCACATACACCATCCATCACAACCGATGACCCGCCCCTTTGCCATCATCCAGGCGATAAACAATTAATGTTCCGTACCGATGCGCAACTTGTACTTGTCCGGTTACGCAACGCAACCCGACGCCGGTTGCGTAAAACCGTATACACCTCCACGTGGTCGATCGAACTTGCAGACTACTTGCAGGACCAGAGACGGTATGCAGTGGCTTGCACTGTGTGGGCAACTCGAAATCAGGAAACAATTTAGTATGGAGTTGTCTTTGGCCAGATCTGCGAGCAAGTGAGTCCTTAGATTTAGGGATTGGTACGACTTATTTCTGCATGAACGTGCGCTCTCATCAGCTATCAATCCGTAATATTTCTTTGGCTGCACTATAATAAATCGTAGGTGGATGCTAAATAGTCTCGTTTCCAGACCCTCTGCGCGAACCCCACGGATTTCTCACGCGGATCCTTGGAGTGTTGAAAATTTCATCTGTACTTTAATAAGTATGATGTAATTTCCGTAAAAAAAAAATTGCCACCATGTGTTCATTTGTTTACGAGTCGGACAGTGCGTGGTTAGCCTGCATACACCATATGTGATATCTGTGGACGGGGGGTTGTTCATGGTGATGCTGTGGTACTCCGTCCCTGCTTCCTGTGCAAAAGAGAGATTGCTAACTGCCGTGACTGCCGGATTCTTTATGGTGACTCGCAGCCACCAAGCACTTCCTACCGGTGTACGCGCAATATTGGGACCCCCCAAAATGGGGACCCCCGGTCCCCATATCACTAGAGATATGGGGACCGGGGTCCCCGAAATTTCTAGCGATATGGGGACCGAGGGGCCGCAAAGCGCTGGTGGTATGGAGATCCTTTATTACAAATTTATGTATCAATGTAAGCGTAGTGTACGTAAGAATTTTTTGTCACTTCTATATATGCAGTTGGCTAATTGAAGAGGTCATCCATTGTTTAGCTACATGATGGAAGAGTTTATTCACTTTGCCTCTGTTAGAGATATGTCAATGATTAGCTATTGTTCATGTTGTAGTTGTAACCATGCTCAAAGATGCTTTAGGCCCTTTCCTGTTTTCTTGTACATAGACTTCTGACTCCTCATTTTCCCTTGTCCTTGCCACCTGTTCTTGTGCCACCTTTCTATGGAACATTCTAGAACTCTCTTCTTTTCTATATATAGTGTCTCTTTTTGCCACTGTGTAGTTGTTCAGTTGTTCAGTCTTCACGATTACTATTGGAATGTTACTGAGAAGTTGGTGTACCTATCTACTCTGCGCATCGTTAATCTACTGAAAGCATGCGTCCCTGGCTAATTCAACTAGTCAGCGTTTGACCCGAGAAAAAACTCTACCAAAACAGCCTCAGGTACGTGCTGTCGATACTTAAACCTTGCTCTGCGCTGGTTTACGCTTGTATATATGTACGTACGTATAGTGACTCATCTTGTGCTTGGATAAAGTGGGTACGTTGAGTCATACTCTATGTCGGGTTATGGCCGTTGCATAGTAAAAACATTGCATTTCCAGGTTTTGAAGACAAATTAGATATTTAATAATTGCATACGCATGTAACGTTACACCTGTTTGTGTACTAATGTTTGCTTGTTCGAGATGAACTCCTAATTCACAATTATTTAAACCTTACAGTTAAAACCTTATAGTGTACCTCTACTGCAGCAGTGCTGGAAATCGTATCTATTGCAGCAGTAACTGTGCAGTACTTCTTGCATGTGTTGGTCAAGCCCTCAACTATTAGGTTATTGATATGAAGGGTATACGTGTACCTATAGCATGCTGGTCTTTTACTCTTTGTTCTTCAGACCTTGCCAAGCTAGACCAACAGTGGCTTGATAATGAGCTACAGTTCCCAGTCTACCTCTCTCACTTTCAATTCTCTTGGGGGAAGATGGACCAAGATGATGATTGCAGAAAGGTACACCAAAACCCTCTGTGTGTACTACTAAAGTTATCACTATTTTGGGAGGTATATAGGTTTGTATATACCAGATCTCCATGCAGACCTTTTTTGCAACCATATGAACAAAACGAACATTATTCTGTCTCATTGATCGCATCACTGCATTTGAAATGTGATGTCTCTGAACTTCCGTATATACACCGAAGGTTATATGCGGTGCGTGGTTGCATAGATAGTTGCTGCATTTATTGAGCCCCACCAGTATGACACCTGTTCTCTATCACACACGGTCTTTTTATTCACATAGATGTGGCATACAGTGGCTCAAAAAATTATGTTTATACAAACCTTCCTGTTGTTTTGCGGGCACGGCAGTGTGTTCCTCTCCCATGTAGAGCTAGGCCGCAAAGTACAATATCATGTGTTGTTTGACAAGGTGTATGTTAGTAAGACAGACAGCACATGGCACAATCAAGTTGCTCACGAATCACAAGGGATATTGACGTTGCATATATAGCTGCTGCACTGTATTGTCAGCAGAAGTGTAAGAATATACATGTGCTATCGATTATGAGTACACTACGAATAGAAGGGATCTGTGGTAGACAGTCATTTATTTCATTCTGGTCAATTAAGTTGCTCACGAATCACAAGGGATATTGACGTTGCATATATAGCTGCTGCACTGTATTGTCAGCAGAAGTGTAAGAATATACATGTGCTATCGATTATGAGTACACTACGAATAGAAGGGATCTGTGGTAGACAGTCATTTATTTCATTCTGGTGTGTTGTGGCTGCCTTACATACATGTCAATTGCTGACATTTCATGTCTAAAAAACCAGCCGGGCACCTTTCCCGTACAATACACGCAACTCAGCTTAGGCCAAGCTACCTGCTGCTATAGAATGCGGTACAGCAAAAGTGCTGACTCAGCAGTTTCGGTGTGCGCCTCCAGTTAGTAGCTATACCCCATGAAAACGGGATCTTTAAGGCTGCCTACCAAGTTTTCGCCATCTAGGCAACACACAACTCATTTGCTGTAGCTTAGTCTGCAATCCTCCAAAAGTTGCTATACACTGCAGTTGCATAGTAACATATGACGTAATATATTGCGCACGTAATAAGTGTGGACACACAAACAAACAAACACACAGACACGGAAAACGTAAAGCAATCTTAGGACCAGCCGTTCGTGCGCTGCGTGCGCTCCAGCTGGTAAAAATTAGACCACCAAGTAGCCTAAGAATACCTAGTCTCAGGTCAAGCTTTGTGATGTAGTATGACATCAGCAATACATGCACTTGTAGATATGGTACTCTGCACCTGAAGAAACTGATGCATGTTAATGTCATGATGAACCCCTTCAGTCAGCAACTGGGAGTTTCTTGGAAGTCACTGTTGATGCTATTCATCATTAGGCATAGACGTGCACTCAGAGGATACAGGGATTTGTCCTAGGGGGTCCTCAAAATTGCTCATCAATGGGGGTGATCCTTATTAACTGGAACAGCCCAATCTTGTAATTCATCTTTTTATTCTAATGTAGGAGATTGTCTGGACGTTTTGTTGATGAGATTTGCCAGGCCCCTCTTCTACCTAGATGTACATCAGCTCTGGGCTGAAAACCAAAAAGGTAACTATACCTTTGCACTTGCCATGTAGTGTGTACACATTTTACAGCATGTTAGTGTAAGTCAATTGTCTTGACAGTGTGTGTGTAATTTAAATCGGTTAAGTGTTTATATATGGAACTACATGTAGCACTGCTTTACAATTAACTTAGTGCAAGTTACAACGTAATTAACACATCGCAGAAAAAAACGGTAACCTATTTGGCAGAGAGTGGCCATGCAATTTACATTCATGTTTGTGTTCGCATTTGCGTTCATGTGCATGTTCATATTCACAATGCGATTCACGTTCGCCCTTTCCTAATATTTGTATGGTGGCTGAGAGTATGTCCATTTACTAACTTAATAGTTATGTACATGTACTAAGTAAGTAAAGTATGTAGATTGATATAATTTTGGACTAGGTGAACTATCATCCGCATACGTAGCTCATTGTGGTCATGCAGCCGTGACGGTATGAGCTCATTCAGTGATGATTCTGCACAATCGTAGATGCAGGTTCTTTCGCTGTGTCGTCAGTGCTGAAAGATACTCCCAATTTCTCCAACATGGCATGTACTTGTCCGGCCTGTAAGCTTACAAATGGCAAGCCTGATGTCACTTCCTGTTCCCCTAGTGCATTTTCTATCACTGGCTCTATAGTGACGTCACCAAGGTCTTTGCATAAACTCCTGATGTGTATATCATGTGTCATACTAGGCGTCCTTTGAGTTCAGGATATAGTGCACTCAGGAATAGATGACAACATACACGTACCGTAAACTCTGATAAATAACCGGGGGCGGTTATAATTAGAATTAGCAGCCTCAATGGGCGGTTACTTTTACATGGGCGGCTATAATCACAGATCGGTTATTTTTGCAAAACTGTTTAATAGCGTGGCAGATTTACAGAAACACCCCCCACGTTGAGATCAGCCCGGTAGATGTGAGGTAGGAAGCCTTCAGGCAGGCAAGCTGAACGAGCTCCATAGCGTTTACGTTAGCTACCGTAGCTTAGTCTCGCTCCCAGAACCCTCCACTAACCGTAGCTAGAGTCTTCTCGCTACAACTAACGCCGACTTCTTGGTTTTCACAGTCTGATTCTCGTCGCTATTCTGTACGGTCGTGTTGTTCTACTACGTACACTGTATATTAGCTGCAAGGTCTGCTTGCTAAACATTCACACGTGTAAGCGCTATTAATTTTACCGATTCAATTTCCTGCCTGGGCTGCACGTGAAAATTATGGGCGCCGGGGCGGTTATGTTTACATAGACGGTTTTACACGCGAGTAAACTGTTGTTGCAGTAAATTGATCGGTTATACTAGAGGGGCGGTTACCTTTAAGGGGGCGGTTATTTATCAGATTTTACGGTATTTCACTATCTTCAAAAGCCGCAGCTACTACTGTGGTCATTGATTCTGCATTGTAGACTAACATGGACAGGTTGTTCCACTTAACATGTACATGTTATGTTATTATAATGCAGTAGATTGCACGAGGTGAGAAAATGCCAGCAGAGTGTTTAAGGGTAGCTACTGTAGTACAATCGTACTCTGTACAAGCAGTTGTTCGCAGAATGCATTTGGTTCTGGCCAAATTATTGACTCTGCTGGAGCAGGTACATTAATTTCAGGTGCTGTCAATGCACACACACATCCATACATGGCCTTAATAGGCGTATTTTACTGCATGCCTCTGTGGTGGATTGAGTTGGGTGGGATCTCGTTAATGTTTGCATTCATTAATATACTTCAGCTGCCAGTTACATGTACATGTACTCTGCAGCTGCGTTCGACACATCTATTAATTGTATCACTTGTGCATACATGCATGGTATTCCATGCAAAGGGTCTCGGGAACTGCTGAGTGATATTACGTATGTATCAACACATTGCTAGGCTCTGCCCAGTGCAAGCTGCTTAGCAACCATTGTCTTCCTGATCAGCCAGAATGACAGTTGTCACTGGACGTCCTGCCGCCCACTGATGCTCAATCCTTTCTTTGCTACCACTATTTTTGTATCATTGCACATGTAGCACTATTCACTGGCTATTAAAGAATGAAACTTTTGTTTCAATTTCAGTTAGCCAACTTAATTGAAAATAGAACACTGTTAGTATTAGTTTACCATAATAAATGGGTTGATTTTGCTGAAAAAAACAACATAAGTTGTAGTTTATTCCCAGTACTTTTGAATTCTACATTAGTTTTAGTAATTAACTAAGTCTGTTTTGGTTCAACTAGACGACCTTTGTTTTCAGTTTCAGTTAACTAAATCATCACTACTACTTACCCCTATCCATGTGCAGAAGTAATTGCTCCACAAGCTCTTTCTCTTTATATTCAGATTGTATTCCTACCAACATCGGTCATCCTAGATCACATACTGTGGCTTATTGGACTACAGTGGCTGCAGGTCAGTTTCTATTATGTTAAATACAGGTTTTGTGAATGTCTGCTCAAGAATTAACTCATTGCACGCGACCATGTTTTCACACGGGAGATTAGCCTTTGCGTCATAAATTATTAAAGTGTACTAAGCGTATTAGTGTAGCAATTGATTAACTTTTTCGCTAACCGTGTCAAGGAAGTGGCAGATTCTCTGTTTTTTTTTTTTCAAAGACTGTTGGCCACAGCTATTCAGCACATAAGGGCTGCTGATTGGACCATAAAAGCCTCTTCAGGATCGATCACAAGGTTCATGGTATTTTATATTTCCAATACAGCAATATTGAAAACGAAGTCTGTGCACTCTAGCAGCAAAGCAAAACAGTCCAACTGACTCCCTGACTGTCTCCAGAAGCAAGATTGTCAAAGCTACCACTGGCACTGACTCTAGTGTCCAATTAACTCTGTAATTAATTATGTAGCTTGCCATAGTTGGCGATCATTCATTGCCTGCCAATTTTGCCATGTATGAGGGGTTATTTTACGGTTACATCACTGATTAAAGGTGTGGCCAAAAGACACTGTAGCCGTAGGGAGGGGCTTTCCCTTCGCCAAAGGCCGGCACACACGAGCAAGTCTGCAAAAACCTATAAATAGGCGTTTCGCTTACATTGTAGACTAATTACACTATGTGTGCCTATATATATATATATAATCACGCCACATGCAATCTGTTAGGTGCTTTATAACTGCTGCAATAAACATGCTTATTACATTTCTGTGCTTTTAAGTCCCTCTGCTAGAGGGAGATACAGGTTAGACTCTGTGTAGTGATCAATCTGCCTTTCTGTAGATTGATGAAAGTACACCTGCAACAGGGGACCTGGTTGCTGGTAGCAGTCTCACTCGGGAACAGTGCCAGCTAATAAGAGAGACTACCCAACAACTCCTCAGCAGAGGTTAGCAACTTCCATCTGTTGTGTACAACATAGCACATGCACACATGTGAAAGTTTGTGGTCATGTGTAAATGGTCTATGTCATATGGAGGACAGTGTAGGAATTGTTTTACGAATTTGAAGACTCTACAAACACTGAGGCCTCAACAGAGGGCTTTATGGCAGCAGCTTGCAGCAAGCCTTTGAACACTGTTTAATTCAGTCGTGTGCGTTAAGCTGAATAATGTTCACCTTTTCAGCTTCTAGTTATTTGTATACCTCCCCATGAATTGCAACCTTGCCAAGGCCCTCTGATGAGTCAATAGAAAAAACTACGTGTTTTGATTGTTTCCCAAATATGCCATTGTTTCTGTAGTTGAACTAATTTTTGAGCATCACCGGATGGATGTAGATACACTCTCAGTAAACAACTGAGATGTTAAGTAGTAGCTGATGATTGGCCACCATGTGTGTTTGGGTGTGCTAGTGCTATACATATTACTGGAAGTGGGTGAGGCCTGCAATCAATACTACAAACCCTTCACACTTTGAGTTGAAAGATTTCACCAATTTGTGTACATTGTAACAGACATGTAGGTATGTATGTACATTTTCCACTTTGGGAATCAAACATTAAACCATGAAGGGTAGAACCATTTACCTCTAATTATTCGGTTTTTCTAATTATCTGAATGCATTACTGTGTTTGCTCTGATTCACCTATAAATCATTTTTTAACCATTCTATGATTACACAATAGACATTGCTATAACACTTCAACCGAACACTGCCTACTTTTGTCGCAGTGTCCACTCATTGTGAACCCATCCATTCGCTGATTGAACCAAGTATTCAGTAGAGGCAACGAATGCTCATTGAACCACTGTCTGAGCACTGCCATTTCCTGACTGAACATACATGTAGCTGTTCGCTGACGGAACACTGCTGTTTATCACCCAAATACAGTGTTCATGTACCCAACACAACCGTCACCAACTAAACACAGCCTTTCACCAACTGAACACAGCTGTTTGTGAACTAAACACAGCCCTCGCTTGCCGATTGCTGCTGATCTTTTACGTAGATGTGACACATTCCATAGCAAACTGCTCTAATTTGCCCAATGCTTAGAAAATTTTCAATGCATTCTAATTTACAAAACTTGTCAAAACGAATGTTTTTGGCTATATGGAAAAACTTCCATCAAAATGAGTTGACATGTGCAACTTATTTCATCATAATTATAAATATACCCACTCCACTGTTGGATACTTGTGATACTGTGGTTCTCAAGATTATTGGTTGTGTCTGTCAATTTTTTTGTTTTTGCTTCAGCCACATACAGCAATACCTGCAGCTTAAAAGTGCTTGCAGTACTTCCTCAACACGTTGGGAAAACTCTTAAGCTCAGAGGGTTTCAGCAAGCATGTGTGAGTGCCCATCACTGATTGCCAAATTGTATATCTGAATAGCGAGAAGATTTATTTTATTTTCCCACTATTCGATACATAATTATTGAGGTCTTAAGTTCTGTGCAGTGGAATGCTTTCAGTACAAGGGCGTAACTGGAAAATACTCCATGTACTCAATTGTTAACAGCCAGACTTTGATCTAAACAACCAAATCAAATTTCAATTAACACCGTTTCTGTGATGACATTAATTTACAATCAGTGAAAAAGCTGCTAATGGCGCTATCACAACCTGGATAGCAAAACAAACTACCACATGGCTTTGTGGGATTAAAAGACTCTTTTCCTGCAATCATTGCTAGATAAGGACAACTAAACATGTCATAAATCCAAAACAAGAGCATCACTGTATAAGTGCAGAACAAAGGGCACAGTATTGGATGGTACAATCAGGGTAACTACGTGTATGCTTTTCCCAACTACTAACTGCTCTACAGTTGAGCAAACTACTGTATAGTCATGGATTTTCCTACTAGTATTTTTACCAGCTGGCCAGTTCTTATACATACATCGTGTATATCTGGTTTATACAGTATATACGTATATGTATTTATGAGGCATTTTCATTATGCTGTAAGCATAGTTCTTCTCCATTGTCATAGGTTGATGGCTGTGACAATGTACGTGTGGCATTAGTGTCCACCATTCCTGCTGTTCTGACATCTGTAGAGAAAGAAATGACATCGACACTGTTTGCATCTGTAATGTAAAGCTGATATGGGAAGCAGATGAGAGGAAATTCTTGTGTAGTTAGTGACTGCATGCATAGACCCTACTTAGGAGCAAGACACGTCATCAAAATATGAATAATCTCTGAGGAGAATAGTAATTTGACTCATATGTTTTCAAGTTTATTTTAGGTGGCCCAATTGTACTATGTATGTCTGATACATTCCATTTATGCTCCTTGCTGAGATGGTATGCGTAATATATATTTTTCTTTCTCTCCAGTAATATGTAATATGAAATAGGAAACTAGCGAACTGCAGCTGATTTTAGCCAAGGAGCTACCCAGCGTTGTGTTTGCAGTGTCAAGACAGGATGTGCCACGGTACTGAGGTGCAGTGCAATGTTTCAGAGCTGTAGTTTTAATTTAGAATTTAGAACGGGTGAGTTTTTAATCTCTCTCTTGCCACTTTATTGTAGTCATGTTCACTATAGGGTTGTAGGTGAGTGATTGCCTCCATAGAGCCCTAACATTATTCAAGCAGAAACTTTATACACTCTCAAGTTATCATATTTTATTCCATAGGGACAGTGTAATTTGGCAAGTTTACGTAGACTCATAGAATATGAGACAGTAACTGTTGATAATTTTAAAATGTGACATAAGTATTGCATAATCCTTACATTTATGTGATGCCCTTGCAGATGACTCTTCTGTGATTAGTTCCCCTTGCATACCTTTGTTCACCAATGAGTGTCAGCAAGTTCGGAATGCTATCAGGTACTACATGTACATAATCATAGCTTCACTTGACATACGTAGTATCTTTTGATCTAAGCCTGTGTATGTACATTCTGCAAGGTAGCAGTATAACAAGAAATGGAATATTTTAATGTTAATACAAATTATATTTGTCAGATTATAAACTATTTGTAGGTATGTATCTTTTAAATGTCAAGTGTATTATTTGTAGCTGTTTTTCTTCACAGGTTCACAGAATAGCAAAAGCTCATACACTAACCCCTGGGAAGATGCTGTCCCTGTTCAAGGACAATGTTTGTCAGGTGCATTAACTTGTAGGCCTTGTCTGCTATTGGATATGGCCTTAACTGGGAATCTTGGTACATGTTTTGCAGTTTCTTGTGGAGGTACTACATCAGAAGAAGGGTTTCATTTTGAAGGCAGACAAAAAAGGACCATTCTTTCAGGTGCGTGTGTAGACTTCCTCATGTTGTGAAATGGCATGATGCACAGCGCGCGAATGGCTGGTACTAAGATTGCTTTACGTTTTCTGTCTGTTTGTTTGTTTGTTTGTCTGTTTGTGCGTCCGCACTTATCACATGCGCCATATATTGCATCATACGTTACTATGCAACTGTAGTGTATAGCAGCTTTTGGAGGTTTGCAGGCCAAGCTACAGCAAATGGAGGTAGTTTTGTGTTGCCTAGATGGCGAAAATGTGGTGGGTATCCGTAAAGATCCTGGTTTCTTGGCACATAGCTACTAACTGGAGGTGCATGATGAAACTGCTGAGCCAGCACTTTCGCTGTACCACTCTAGTATCTCCGGCTCTACAGCTGTAGTTAAATAGCTTGGCCTAAGCTGAGTTGTGTGTATTGTACGGAAAAGGCGTCCAGCTGGTTTATTTAGACATGAACTATCAGACTTGTTTTTGTTTTTAGAATTGGTTTAGGGCATTTTTTTTGTACGTGGGTTGTTATATCTGAAATTGGAATACTACAATAAATTAATTATATGGCGATAAGGATGGTAATGGTGAGACATCTGGTTGCTCTTGCTCTTGTCCTCTGACTGGAGATCTTTCAAGCTCCGCCTGCGTATGTGGGTGCGTGGTCAATGGCGTATGCGCTACGGCAGCAACATGAGTATATTTATTTATTTAATTAGCGGCAGTAATTGAACAAAACAGTGATACACACACCCCAGGTAACAAATCAATAACAAGGTTTAGCTGTCTACAGTATATTCCAAAGCTGCTTTTTCTATGCTATTTGTAGTCTGTTCTATGATAATAGCCATTTTGTAAACCTTCGTAACTTCTTGACAGCATACTGAAATAAATCTTCCTCGGTATTAAATCTTGAAAATTTACTGTTAGTGTGCTGCATCAAGTACATTTATTGAAGTTATATTGACTGTGAATATAATCTCTTATCCAGAGTCCAAGATCACTACTTGTGGAGTGTTTTAAATACATCTTTTTGCATCTCGTTTGTAATGGGCAGCAAACAGACCTCAACATTGCATCCAGATTTTTGAAGGTTTTGCAGACGTGTGTACATGTATATGTGTATGCGAGTGTACGTATGTGTATAGCCTTTGATTATCAGTTATATAAATACAACCAGAGCATATTAGTAGAGCTCAGGTATTGTAAATGTTTTGAATACAGAAAGGGAAAGTTAATTTGTAACATAGTTTGACACCCATCTTCCACTTTCAGTCTGAGGGAGACTTTGAGATGACCACTCTGCTTCGATCAGATGTGAAGAATGTCCTCAATCTCCTACTACTCCACTTGAGCACTCACAGGGAGAGAGTACTGGCTGGGATAAAGATGCTTGCAGAGATGAACCAGTTGGCTGGAGAGGAGAAACCACTGCAAATGGACAGTGAGAAGCAGATGGTGAGTTAGGATAACATTGCATTGTCTTGACTATGCCATCAGTGGAAGTGGTGTAGGAATAGCCTCATTCCCAGGCCTCCGCACAGCTTTTATCGCTTGCAGTACAAAAAGCGTGGAAGGCCTGGAATATTTTATCATGTGAATGACGTTGAGGGTAGAGAGAGGGTAGCTTAGAGAGACTTTAAATGAATGTGGGCGAAACTATAGCAACGTGCCCACGCAGAGCCAATTTATCAAGAAGAGTCACACTTCTTACTAATGTACTTAAGCAAGTACTTCTGATGGGCTTCCCTCATACCCTTTGTGCACTAAACAGCATTTACTGTTTAGTAACTGCTTGGACTGTCCAATGACAGCGTAATAGAAATGAGACAAGTAATAGAAAACGTTTGTACAATGCCATGAACTTTATGTAATATTTTATAACCGTGGTAAGAGTTTGTGCCATCAGTTTCTTGCTGCCTTTTACAGATTGACGGAGAATTTGCTGTTGACCTTTTGGGAGAGCTAGTCCGAGCATACCTAGCAGCCAAGGACACCAGATCTCAGGTACCACATGTATACTAAGAGTATCAACACCTTAAAACCACTAGGCCCTTAAGATTATTTAAGATGTTAATATAGAAAGGAAAGTAGGAAATCCTTTGTGATACCTATAACCTTTTTGCTTCACACCTGGCTTTGTATACTGTATAGCGCTTAAATTTCGTGGGTCTTTAATTTCACCAATTTCGCGAATTTGGAAAGAAATTTGTGTTTATGCATGGTTAGCTAATCGCATGAAACATGATAGGCACAATGCTCTGAACTTAGAACTTGGAGTTCTTCTCTATTGGCTAGTAGTATGGAGCTTCAGAAGTTCTTTTCTCTAGGCTTGGAGCACTATATATTGTGTACTGGTTGTTCCCTTTTCTTGTTGTGTTTTTGAATGCCTGCTCGTTGTACGGGATAAGTATGTATAACCTAGACAGCAATCTTTCTCTGAATATGCAGCATGACATCAGCCTTGCTCTGTATGTGTTACCACATGTCCTAACATGCCTGCTCAGGCAAGGATCACCTGCAGTACTTAAAGAGGTGTGTAAGTACATGTACGTACATGTGGAATGTGCATTACTTGCTGCTGCTTGTTCACCTCTGAATTATAATAATTATGGTCCTAAGTTTTAGCTACAACTTTAGGTTGATTTTTTAAAACCAAATGTAATACGGCTGGAAACCAATTCATTTTGGGTAGTCAATAGTTTGCAGGCCACAGTTGGCTCATATCTCAGTGCCACTAGCATAGAAGTAGTATCTAGTGTGTTTTTATATTTTCCATCTGAAAAACCAGCTTGAAAATTTCAAATTAATCACCTGGGGCTTAGTTTAGCAGCAGGTAGGCCAAGCTAATTGCAGCTGTAGAAGACTGTCTGTCTCATCCTGTATAAACAGATAAATAATGGTCATGGAACACACAGTTCGGCAGCTCGGTAGTTGGTAGCTGTAACTTGCAAAAGCAGAATATCGTCCACTTTTTCGCCATCTGGACAGCACAAAACTATTATACTTACTTGCTGTTGCTTGGCCTACAAAACTCCAAAAGCTGCTAATAGACTGCAGTTGTATAGTGGTTTGTGACATACTATTGCACATGTGATAAATGTTGACACACAAGCAGGCAACATACATATGGGGAAAACATCTTAGCCCTGTCCCTGCAGCAGCTACCGTAGGACTAGTTGTAATTGCGTAGTGAAAACATTGCATATACAGTGCTCCAAAGTAAAAATGTCAACTTTTTGATTTATAGACATTTTGCTTACAAGAATTAAAAATTTTGGCATGTTTCTACCTGTGATCGTTCATTAAACAAGTACATTACCTTTCCTTGCACAAAGTCTTGATAATAAAAGAGTTAAACGCACCCTCCGCATAGCGCTAATACAAATCCGCCATGTTCTTGTGACATCACGCAAAAATCGTGATATCACAACCACGCTGAGGCGCGCGCACTCATATGATGTCATCGCTAGCCTTGCGCGTACGCGTGCACGTTCAAATTCCCCACGGATCGAGTTTCTTCCTATGTCAACTGTAGCTGCTAAACCAACAACCGGTTCTTTTCAGAACCAGACTTCAACAGAAGCCACTGAGCTGACAACCAGTTCTTCTCAGAACTATGTTTCCACTACTCCTCAGTCCAAGGCTTCCAGGAAGAGGGGAATAGCAGCCCTGCTGGCAGATGTTACAAACCAGACTGTGCCAGCAAAGCGTGCCTGCATCACCCAGACCAGAGAGAAGATCTCACAGCAAATACCACAGGCAAAAGCTCCAAGGGGACTTTCAAGTGTGGCATTGCATTCAAACAAGTCCGGAGAGCCAGAGAATGAGCCTGTGATTAGGAAGTCCCCACGACAGCACCAACTCAACGAGCCAGAGGTTGAAGCTGTAACCCTTGGACGCTTGGTGAAACACGAACATACAGCTGTTGAAATGGCTAGCCTGTGCATGGCGGCTGACGTGGCAGAGCAACTCTCTCCTTTGCTGCTCGGTACCTTCCAGGTTTCAGAGTAAGTGTACGTAGAATCATAGATATGTATGGTAGAATGAACGTTCGTTTGCATGCGTGCAATCATGGGTGCAATCAGTTTGGCTTGTGAGCCAGAATGTGCTCTCTGGATCACGAGACTAGGATGAAGCATAGATATCTATGCATGTCATGTAGCTAGTATGACCTACAGTAACTTTTATCCTGTTCTTTTACAGAGTAATTGCATCACCTGTGTACTCCAGAGCTACTGATGGCAACAGAAGCTGGCGGTACAGGGTCATTGATGTTAACATCTCCATCAGTGGCTCTGTACTATTGCTGGAAGGTGTCCGAACAGCACTGGAGAGCATCCACTCTGTCTTACCTAGGCTGTGGTTTGCTGAGATAAGTCCTTCTGTACCCACTTCTCCTTCCTGCGTCTCTACATCTTCTCCTCCTGCATGTACTTCCCCTGACGAACTGTTTTGTGTCTCCCTTCTTACCGTACCTTCCTGCATCCCCACACCTCCCTCTTGCATCCCCACACCTTCCTCTTACATCCCCACACCTCCCTCTTGGATCCCCACCCCTCCCTCTTGCATCCCCACACCTCCCTCTTGCATCCCCACACCTCCCTCTTGGATCCCCACCCCTCCCTCTTGCATCCCCACACCTCCCTCTTACATCCCCACACCTCCCTCTTGGATCCCCACCCCTCCCTCTTGCATCCCCACACCTCCCTCTTGCATCCCCACACCTCCCTCTTACATCCCCACACCTCCCTCTTGGATCCCCACACCTCCCTCTTGCATCCCCACACCTCCCTCTTGGATCCCCACACCTCCCTCTTGGATCCCCACACCTCCCTCTTGCATCCCCACACCTCCCTCTTGCATCCCCACATCTCTCTCTTGCGTCTCCACATCTCCCTCTTACATCCCCACATCTCTCTCTTGCGTCTCCACATCTCCTCCTCCTACTCGTACTTCCCCTGACCCTCTCGACGAACTGTTTTGTGTGTCCCTTCCTTCATCGCCTCCACATCTTCTTGCATCTCCACACCTCCTCCTCCTAAACGTACTCGTACTTCCCCTGACCCTCTCGACGAACTGTTTTGTGTGTCCCTTCCTTCTGTACCTTCCTGCATCCCCACATCTCCCTCTTGCGTCTCCACATCTCCTCCTCCTACTCGTACTTCCACTGACCCTCTCGACGAACTGTTTTGTGTGTCCCTTCCTACTGTACCTTCTTCTCCTTCCTGCGACTCCACATCTGCTTCTCTTCCTGCATGTGACTGCTTTGCCTTTGACTCAGCCTCTGTTCTTACAAATTCTGCTATACCAGATAGCTCTATTTTTCTTGACTCTCCTATCTCTACTCCTCCTCCTTCTCCAATAATTTAAAACTGTCCCCACCCCCACATCATCACACCTTTCTGAACCGGTTATTCTTAAAACCACCCCATTACAAATGATTTCACCTGTTTGCAGTTTAGCACCATACGTTCCAATATTCAGATCTTACGAGTAGTCATACATAAATTGCTAGAAAGGAATTAAATAATGTCCATAGAAGTGAAAAGGTTTTAAGGAGTAAAGGAAGTGAACAATATAAAGCAAATATAATTGGCATGGAGGGGTGATACATACCATAATCCTTATGAGTTCACTAGAAAACTTATCAGAAATGATATTTAAATTTCAGTTTCTATAAATTGCTAGAAAGTAATGCCCATGCAATTGAAAACGCTTAAGGAGTACAGGAAATGTACAATATAAATAAAGTTAGCAAATAAAACATGCTTGGGGTAAAACATACCATAATCCTTAGTTCACTAGAAAATCAGAAATATCTCTATAAATTACTGGAAAGGAATTGAATTAAGGCTATTAAAAGGTAAATGTAAATTTCTACTTATCAGTATCAAACACACGCCTATGGGATTTGTATGATTTCACCTTTTCATCAACGTTCCAGCATGTAGAGCCTTCCCTATATGCTCTCAAATAATCCCTGGCTTTCCTCATAAATTTCATGATTAGTTCTTGGCTGCAACTGTACATGTCCAGACTTTCTGGAACAATTTTCCTCAAGCGCACTATGGAACCATTTGCATGGGCTCTAGTGTGCTTTTTAGCATGACACCAGCATCGTTCTATAGGGTTCAGTTCACAGTGAAACTTTGGGTAGTACATGCACAGATGCCCTCTTGCCTCTATCATTTCCTCAAGTATAGTTTTTTTGTTAGAGAAGTCTTCATACTGGTTCAGGATTTCTCTCATCTTGAGCGCAACCATCCCATCTGTATTTATCCCTCTCTCCTGCAGGACGATTTTCATCCCTTTTGCACGACCATCTGCCAATACCATCGTCTGGGGTTTCCCATCAAAAACAGTGTCTCTAAATATCGGCTGCTTTCCCCCAGGACCAACATTCATGCGCTCTGCGTTGAGGGCATCGTCACTGACTTTACAGTGGGATGGAGCGTTGTCGAAAAGAAACAATGCCTGAGAATCGGGGAATTTCTTCTCAAAAATATTGATGGCACCATCTACTTGCTCCAGGAGTTTGTCATTGTTGAAGTAGCCATCACTCTGTGTCTCAAGAAGTAGCCTGGCCTGATCCCCATCGTGCTTCAAATAGTCATTTGTTGACTCTTCTATGAAGTCAGAGACCATGATAGCCTGGCCCAGTGACTTCTGCTTTAACGCTTGGATCGTGTCGTCTCCCCAGTAGGAGGACTGGTCTGCGTTTGCGTAGAACGTCGACTCGTCATGATGAACGATGACTATGGGCTTTTCATTCTCGAGCAGTTGAGGAGGGTGATTGCCATACTCACACCTGCGATCAAGGTCGTCCAACTTCTGAACGAATTTGTGGCGATACTGGACAATGTCGTCTCTCTCATGCCCATCAAAATACATACCTTTATGGTGGTGTGTCTGTGAGAACCCAAGGTTATGCAACCACAGCCGTGCGGTCTCTGCACACACATCAACATGGTATATTTCTTGGATCCAACCCAGAAACATGTTGGCCGTTAAGTTGGGCTCACCTCGTCTGTGGGCACGTGATCTGACGTACTCCCTCGCCTTGAGACGAAATTCTTCGTCATTGATCAAGCTTCTTTGCCAAGATGCTTTGGTTCTCCCACTTTCAAACGAGAGAAGATCAGTGATGGCTTCATCAGTCACAGCATCCGGCGAAATTCCAACCATTGACTCGATGAATGCATTTGCCCACTTTCTCACGGACCTCGTGGATGCCCCTGTCACATCTGCTGCCATTTGAAGAGCCTGGAGGATACCGTATCCCCATGTTGTTGCAGCCTTGATAAACACTTGAATCCCAATTGCCCTTTGTATTGCATTTTCTGTATTTCTCTCTATGTATCCCTCAAAATGTCCCAGCAGTAAACTTCGACCACGACGCACTATTCTTACATCTACACAGTTACTGTCATAGGGATTGTCAGGCCTCCTTACAAACTCCACGCAATCTCCAACCCTGGATCCACACACTGATAAGCTATAAAACGCAACGCCACGGACCTGGGCAACAAAGCGAGCCAGCACCGCTCCAGTCATCGTCGCCATCTTCTGGCCGGCCAAGGATATTGCATTCTTGTGGTTGCTGACGCATTTCATACGATTCCCGTTTGCGTAATCGTCATATTACATCATCAAAACGCTGAAAAGTCTTGTCAAGAGACAAAAATGAACGTAGCAACAAGACCGTTCACCCTATAAAGGTGAATTTTGGATATTTTATAGAACTACACCTTTTTAGCAAGTAAGAGTAATATGAGCTCTTAACTATCAGTAATTTATGTTTTAATCGCTAAAAACTTCTGGCCTATCAAACTGTTCATTTTGTATTACCATCACCATGTACTTTTGAGTTAGGCTTCCAAAACTGCAACATTGATGTATCCTTATGAGAAGAATGTTACACAATGGTTTGGGTTCTTAAATAGTATATGTTCTTAAGCTTTTGTCTAAAAACTAAATTCTGAACCAGTTCAGTATGAGAAGCCATACAGGCACAAGTATGCTGGTTAATGAGGTGCAATTTTCACTGAAGTTGCATAAGTAATAGCTGTCTACATTTCCCAGGTCAAAATTGACATCTGCTTTCAAATTTTCTCATCACACAAAGAAAAGTACAGTAGTCTAAAGTTGACATTTTTACTTTGGAGCACTGTATATGTTTCGATACAATTGTGTATTTGTTAGTTACGTTGTTGCGTGCATGTCTATTATGTACGTGCGTGCTGCATAATGCAAGATTGTGTTTTAATTTTTGCGAGCTCCCTTAAAAACTCGTATTCGCAATTATTAGATTATCCCAATTAAAATGGTATAGAGCACACCAACAACTGCCGTTTTTGTCCATCATGCTTTCACTATTCAGATACACACTGAAGTGATGACTGTTCTGAATCATTCAGCTGCCAGCAAAGATCTGGATTATGGAGGTACATGTATAGTAAATCAAATCTCTGAACTGCAGGGTGATTATCATGTAATGTTCCCTTCAAGATTCTACCAACATGCGTACCCAGACTATATTCACTGCCATGGACCACTTCACTGCTTGGGCCAATGGAAAAAAACACAGCTGCTACTGTGAGAAAGGCCAAAGGACAGACACAGAAAGGTAAACACATGCTCTGTGTATGACATTTACTTTAAATGTATGTACATTAACTGTTTTCTAAACTTTGTAACGATTCTATTGCATATACGCAGATGTTGTAGTACAATTTTTGTGCGGTTGATCTGATTAATTTTGAGGAGTTTTGGTTGGCAAGAAGAGTATTAAAATGTCTGTAGATGCTAGTGCCTAGTCTGCTTGATGTTGTACAGTGCATGTTATTTCTCCTAGCCTTCTGGGCAAAAAATATTGCAACTTGTAGTAGGTTAGCCACAGTAATAATGGAAATTGGCACTCCACGAAAATAACACCCTCTACTGTATCCCTTCACTGCAGACAATTTTGAAGAAGTGGAAGAGGTTATAAATTTTTTGGACAGCATTCCCAAGGTGAGTGCTAGTGGATGTGTTCATTATTAAGAAATAATACAGAGGGGTCTGCAAGTGAGCATATCTATCACACAGCAAAATTTGACAATAACTCAAGCTCGTTTGTCTTTGTTTTGGAGTGTATAAAAGTGGTTAATTGCCTTAGACTTAACAGTTCAGCTGTATACGTGCTTCTTATCTGAACATACATGACCAGGGTCACTGGGTAGCTGCTAGAAAGTGATTGGTGGTTCGATTCTTCCATCCCTTTCCCCCTGGGTGGCATAGAAGGCAAGATCCGTGATTGACAATCAAGCACATCGTGCACACGGAGCAGCTTACAGCCACTACTCGGAGAAACAAGAGAACTTCAAGATAAACTAGTACGTACATAGATGATTACAGAGTCACAAAAACTATCAGTTACTTTCCAGATCCTTCCGCTTACTATACTCATATACTGCCTATATACTACTCCCTGCATGTGACTCGGCTTGTTCATGGATACATTTACTGACATTTTCCTGTAAAACTTTGCACATGTGCGAGCAGTGGATACTAAGCACCACTTTCGATGTTTGAGTACCTGGGAACGAGGCTAGGTTGTGATGTATATAGAGCTCACCTACTCTTCCGCTGCAAAATAGTAGTGCGCTATCCTACTGGGCTGTAGTTAATTCACCTTCGAGTTGGGACTGAAGTGGTAGGTATCCCGTGGAATCTGAGTAGCAAGATTGAACTATTAATTCACACTGCCAACTGTATCTCCTGCTACACACATGCACACAGTTAGCCTAGTTACACTCACTGTTGAATGTATATCTGCATGTTTACCCTGATAGGCTGCGGCCATAAAATTTAACTTCCCAGAAATTCACATATCCAGCTAGCTAAAGGTTTTCCTCTGAAATTGTTTACACGTGAATTGTGACATCATCAATTACGAGTGATGCAAGCACTCTGTAAAGGTAGTTATAACTCACTAGCAAGGTCCCATACATTGCAAGGAGTTACTTGTTTGCAGAAATAAGGGATACAGTAGAAGAAAAGCTCTCTCTCTCTCATAAGAGAATACACAACTGAAGTGAAAATGTAAATTTCCTTCTCATTGGCTCTGTCAGCATTTCGGTGCCAGGTCTACACTAGGTCTCTGATGTATCTGGAGTCCTTCCTGTCAACAAATCTGGATGCTCTTCAAAAGAGCCTTGGCTTCCTACAATTCAATTTTATTCGTAGGAGTGTATAAAACTAACCGTCATTATATAGTACGTTGCACAAATTTAAATCTTTGTGAGAGGCTCACAAATATTTTGTCAGACCGCTTTTGTAGTGACTGTTCACGATGCATGCTCATTGCAAAGGTGACGCTCATCACACAGGATAGGTACATGTATGTGAAGCTTTATGATTGATAGTTAAAGTAAACGTGAACTTCACAGACTATAGATGTCATGTATTTCTCGAAGGAGAGCATACACCCCATATTGTGGGGTATGAGGAATGCCTGGAAATACTGATTACCAAACCAGTATAATTGACTAGGCAAGTTTAAGGAGGTGGAGCTTCAGTAAAGGCAACAAATCATTTACAAAGGCACTTTATTGTGCATCTGTACATTTCTAACAGTTGTGGCTGTAACTGCTGGCGTGTGGTACCATTTACCACACTCTCTTAGCCGGTACAATGTAGCAAGGCTACTGGGCACCCTTAGCCTCGTCCCCAGGCTCTCATATGGCCCACAGCTAGCTACAGTCGGTGCAGGTAAATTAACTGTGCCTCAATTCATATGGTACGGTTTTTATCATCTGCAGAGCTCAGATATTGTCATATATATTCTTTGCAACATAGTCATACGTAATCTAGATGATCTTAAATTCAGGACACCAGATTATATAGTTCTTAGTATTTTGCAAGACATGGAGAGCTACATGTATCCGTTTAGTATCTCATAGTTTGAGGTTAGCCCCCAGCCAGAAGTGGAAAAATTCACAATTGTATACAGCTTTGTCACTCATAGCTCGATAGCACGAAAACTGCGGTCACAAACTATGTAGGGCTAAAGTTTGAAGAGGGACTGGAGAAGAAGCCCTGGAACAAAAACGACAGTCCTTCCACTGCATATGTGCTATGCTCACTTACCTGCCAGTGAAAGGGTAGTTCACACATGAAGTAGACAATGTCAGCAGTTATTATCCCTCGGCGCGCATGCGCAGGAAGGTTACAGTACTTTGTTTGTCTGTCTGTCTGTCTGTCTGTCTGTCTGTCTGTCTGTCTGTTATAACTAGCTTGGCTCACCTGGTGGCTAAATCTTTGAAGTTTGGTTGCAGATAGGCTTCAAACCTAACGAGGATGTGTTTAAATTGAGCTGATTTTGCCAAGAACATTTCATTCAAGAGTTATGCTGCGATTCGTTTGCCAAGGCGAGCGCTAGTCGGCCTTATTCTAGTCTGAGAACGAGTTCACGCATCCTGCATGGTCTGAGGACGAGACAACAATTAGTTGCATTCACCGTTACACATGATATTTCTGCATCCACGTGGGTCTGTTTTTGCCGACTGAAAATAAAGTATTGATAGATCTCTGTCAGCATATACTTACATTTTTTTGCCGCACTTTGGAAAGCACCAGTGCTTACATTCAAAATCAACAATTTTATGAGGTATCTATACTTGTAGAGTTGCTATGCAGAAAATCATAGCAAAAACGAACCATATCGGCTATTTGGCATGTATAAACTGTCCTTCTGATTCACATTAGTTGCATGACTTGTAGATCTGGCATTTTCTGTCCGCTTAGTATATGCACTAAAGCTTCCAGCCTGGATAACTTCCCCATTCTTACTGTTTCTTGTACAGCTATGGCGTGGTTGAAAATTGTTTACTATTTCCACTGCTGCCTAGACAATTTAGTTCAAAATTCCCCGTCCAGCTGCAACCGTTCAATAATAATCATCGAATATGGACAGATATTCTGTGTTCTATATATTATTGCATGGTTATGCTTCAATAATTTTAAGATTTTTTGGTCACTCTAGCATTTAAACCTAATCATATCTAAAATCCAACAAAGCATTTTTTCACATGCATTGTTCAATTAGTGATAGTATTCTGTGCAATAAAATTTGCTCAGATAAGTGTGCATGCAACACGCATACACTCTCTTGTTCACAAAAGGAATCATGTTAAGTCATCATGAATTTGTATTACTACCACTACAGGCCAGACTGGATGAGGAGATTGAATGCTTTTCGTGTTGAAGCAGCTTGGAGACTGGGACAATGGAGTGAACTGGAGCTCTACCTCAAGAGTGCATGCTGAGAGGACAAAGTACTTTATGTGTGCATGAGTGGGTCGTGTTTACTAGAGATTTGTTGGGGTGATCTCTGATTAAGACCCACATAGACACTGGCTAACTTAGAGACTTTTGTACTCAAGACTTCTATCCATTTTCTATTTGCCCATACTTTGCTGACTTATTTCTCATCTCACCTTAAATAGGTATAGAACATAAATGCATATGGGCATTATCAAGTGTGTAAAACAAAAGTAACCTGAGTTGCATGTGCACAACTGGTAAAACGTTATACTGCCATGACACAAATAGATCCTGCCATGACACATAATTATAGATCCTCAGTCATATGCATACTGACAAGGGTTATAATTACACGTGAGAGGAAACAAATTTCAGCATAATGGGTGACCAAGGGAAAGACAGAATTATCACATACTCTATTCTATGTACATCATATAAACATGAGCATAATCTGTTTAGTATACATCTGTCCGCTTGTAATATTTGTATATTTGCATTACCGCCAGGAGTCTTCAAGTAGTAAGAAGTGGGATGTCTATCTTTGAAGATTGCTACTAGCTGCCAAGCCAAAGGTTTGCTCTTTGTATTATGTTCACACATATTATTCAAATACCTATACTAAAAAATGGGTATGGTTACTCTAGCATTTACAACATAATCATATCTAAAATCCGGTCTTGCATTTAGTACGTGACCTGTTCGATAGGAGTGATAGTTCTCTGTGATGTAGAATTTGCTCAGATACAACATGCATGCACCTCATACTCTCTTTTTCACAAAAGGATTTTGAAGGCTTCTTGAACCGTTTGAGCAAAGTGCGTAGTGGGCAAATGGGTCCACTATCTACTGCCAGCTTGGAGCAAGGATCTTGTGGCTATCAGCAAAATAGATGGCAGTTAGTATAATAACCACAGCTCTGTGTAAAACTCAGCCTGCCAACATCAATGCCTGCCAGCTGGATTGAAGAGTAGTATAGTTAGTCAGACATTGCCGTGAACAGTACTCCAGCCAAGCATTCCTTATTTTTTCTATTATATCCACACTATTTTCCTATCCCACTTGTACGTCAGGGTTGACCGGATTTCTCGAGCAGACCTCCTTTAGCTTGCATTACTGTCATATGACCTTGGAGTATCATTTCCTGTTCCCTCCTGTACGTCAGACTGCATATGCTGCAAGAGTTGGAAGAAGGTGTTAGATTACTGCTGAGCCACAAAGACGAAAGTGATGCTGCACAGACTACCGTATAGCCGGAAAAATTGGCGAGAATTAAATTTGGCGAAATCGCCAAAAACCGCTAAAATTAAATATTGGCGAAATTTAAATTTGGCGATTGTGTACGGCGAAGGCTACGACGTAATCCTAGGCGCCCAACGTGTATTGCTGCGCTACTGGTTTACTGAGCTCGAGAATGGAGATGTTTGAGGTAGAAAGCTGTGTTCGAAGCCATCATTTTTCAAGAGCTGAACTGCGTTCGAGAACCTCAAACAGCGAGGACCCGTATGCTGTGGCTGTGATGCGCATAAGCGCTATTGTAGATACTATCAGGCTAGAAGCTTCGAGAAGTGTGTAGCGGCCTTTGTCGCTCTGTTGTCGGCGGCACGCTTTCCAATTCGTGCCCTTTCTTCTGGCGCGTAAGCGCTATACTTGCCTCGAGGTGACTGTGACAGGCCGCTTTGAGTCTCCAGATAGGGAACGCTTCACAGCTTTGTTCGTGAAAATATAATTCGGCGAGAATTTAATTTGGCGATTTTTTACGATTCGCCAAACCGCCCAATTAAAGTCCTCGCCAAATTTTCCGGCTATACGGTATGCTCAATAGTTGGCAAGCAAGGATTGAGCTTAGCCAGGTAACAGTTATAATTCCTACATTCTAGTTTTCAAGCATGGATACTTACATGGTATATCCTTATGTAAAGTAGTTGTGTTCCATAGCTCTCTGCTTTCTCCCTGCTGCCCTCTGTAAAAGCTGGGGTCCTGAAGTGGCACCAGGGGGTGAAGCTAAAGGTGTCTATTATATTCATATTTCTTTGTGATTTAGGAGTCATTCAGAACTCAGGAACCTATCCTGAGCCTTAGAAGAGTGATTCTTGGACTACAGCTGGGGTAAGCAATGTCATTTACACGCCCTATTCAGGCGAGCCTGTGCAATCTTCACACAAAAGCAATTCAAATTCTGTTTCTCTGAGTAGTTTCTCACTTTGACCTAGGCATTAGAGTGTCTGGCTGTTACACATGATGTTGTGGCGAGCTATTGATCCTAGGGGTGGTTTCTTGCTTGTTGTAATTATGTAGGAAAGCTACAGCTCTGCATAACATGTGGCTATATTTTGTTGCATTTCCGTATTGTGTAAGCTTACATGGACGCACAGGTAGCCTCTGTTTTCTGACAAAACGGCGCTAGGCTTGGGCTAGAGGAGCAGCTGCTATAGCTAACTGTTGTACATGCTTAGCACTGCTTCTGGGAGTATTTCACCACTTGTGGCTGGTATTGTATACATGTGTTGGAAAGCTTATATCTACTTAGTGCATTCCGCGGAAAGGTTGCTGTTCAGAGTCATGACAAACTCCTTGGTAGTAAGTACTTGTTAAGATTCTTGGACTATCATGTGATGATGTTAGGCAAACAATGCTTTTGGTCGGAGTCACAATTATAACTGTTTACCATTTATGTGTCTCAGTGTGTGACAGCGATGGTGAATTTGTTTTGCATGGGGGGGTGGGGGGGGAGGGGGTGTTTTATGACCTGCAGAACACATGCAAGAAGCAAGAGCAAATGCACAGACCAAGGAGGCAGAGGCTGTGAGGTGTGGGAAATTTTAAATAGCGGTAAAGTGCTGTCATTATATTTCAGCTAATTTACCCAGGATCCAAGTGCAAAGATAGCTTGCCGGTAAATACGTATGTGGCTACATGTATTTTTTGTGCTATTTTTATTAGCCATGTACCAATAACAAAACTACTGCACTTTACAACCAGCCTGTATATTGCATGTTGCCCGTAAATAGTTGCCCGCCATTTATTTATCATTAGAGCTGGCCACTTTCAGACAGCGCACAGTTTTCTTTTGAGTGCCAGTGCTTATTCCTTGCCTGCATTTTGTATGCAAAAGGCAGAGTGGGTTCAGAAACAGGTGAGAAACTCAAACACAACATAATGTTCTTGGCAATGTAATGATCGTGCAGGTACGTACGTGTGTGTGTGTGTGCAGACATAGCCTTTAATGTATGTATTTACCTGAGAATTACATTTAGCTATGTATATTATAGGTAGTGCCAGTTGGTTCTGTCTACCTTACATGCAAAATTGTACTAGTAAAGATGATTGGGGTACAAGCAGCCTTAGTGTTGCTAGAACAAGACGGTATTTATTTAATGAACCTGTCTCTGCAGGGTAATTCTCATGATACACTCCTTGGCTTACAGAAGGCTGTGAGGTAAGTACTGTTGACCACAGTTGTTGAAGCACACTGTATGAATACTCATACACTGAGATGCTTGCACATGCAGCTGTGTGTATGTTTGAACGTGTACTAATGTGTGTACATACATACGTATGCCTTTTCATACTAGTTAAAGCATTGCTGTGAGTACACTACAAGAACTATTGCATGGGGGTTTGGGAAGAGGCTAATAAAGGATGAGGCAAAGCCAAATTTTTATTAGTGGCAAGACCATACCTGAGTGCAATAATTCCTGTAGTGCATGAGCATATGCAATGCTTTAACTAATTTAGTGACATTCATGGCGAACGCAGAGTAGCTAATTGGAGGTGTTTATCATTGCTAACTTGCACTGGGACAGTCTGAATAGTTTCTAGTTTAAACTCGCTTTGACCTAGGCATTAGAGTGTCTGGCTGTTACACATGATGTTGTGGCGAGCTATTGATCCTAGGGGTGGTTTCTTGCTTGTTGTAATTATGTAGGAAAGCTACAGCTCTTCATAACGTGGCTATATTTTGTTGCATTTCCGTATTGTGTAAGCTTACATGGACGCACAGGTAGCCTCTGTTTTCTGACAAAACGGCGCTAGGCTTGGGCTAGAGGAGCAGCTGCTATAGCTAACTGTTGTACATGCTTAGCACTGCTTCTGGGAGTATTTCACCACTTGTGGCTGGTATTGTATACATGTGTTGGAAAGCTTATATCTACTTAGTGCATTCCGCGGAAAGGTTGCTGTTCAGAGTGATGACAAACTCCTTGGTAGTAAGTACTTGTTAAGATTCTTTGACTATCATGTGATTATGTTAGGCAAACAATGCTTTTGGTTGGAGTAGAGTCAGCATAGGCTTGGGCACATGAAAATAAAGCACACTTTGTTGATCTTGAACTGTTTCGTAATCTAAATATATGTGCTGTCAAAAATTCAGCTTCACCGAAATCTTGAGTGCCTGAGGGTGACTCTAATTATTCGAACAAAATAACATGTCTGCTGTTTGAATTCCAAAGGTTAATGATTGTTGCAGGAAACGTGGTGGGCGTTCAAATTATTTGCATATTTGTTTGAAACTAGATCTGAAAGAACACTTTTACAGCTCTAATTTGGTGAGTACAATCTTGGATTATTTTACAATGAGGTTTAAAAACGTAGCAGTGCCAGTATACAGAATGGTGAGCACAGACTTCTTCGTCCAAGTGTGCATGCACAATTTTACAGTAGCTATTATAGAGGCATATAACTTGCTATTATTTGCAAAAGGCAACTACAATGGTAGCCGACTTACCATACGTGTTCCAATTAAAACTCAACAACGATCGATTTTTTTTTGCCACTTGATTCTGCTCACTATCGTAGAAATTTCCTTTTATGTTGTTTGCTTCATTGTCAGATGGGTACTTATATTTGTAGGTTAGTTTTGTTCATTTAACTCTTTGCCAGCCTAAAGTAGAAAAAAGCATGTATTAATGCCTGATGTAAAATACATAATTCACAGAGAACTATATAGGGGAAAAAACATGAGAGTTAATTAACTAGAGTTTGTGGGAAGCCAGTACATGGGTGTTCAAATAATGGAGTAATAATTTCAGATTGGCTGTTTGATATGTATATATGTGTGTTTCCCTTGAAGAAGGGGGGTTTTCGAATAATTAGATGGTTGGAATGATTAGAGTCACTACATAAACAGGATTTTGGGTTTACTGGCTTTCCAAAGGCCTCCTTTTGAGTGAGTGTAGGCACTATGCAGACAAACAACAGAAAAGCCCTGCTACATTTCAGCTTGTCTTATTGATGGGCAGGGATGCAATGAATATGGAGTCAGTGCAATTCACGTGAGAATCGAGTAAGGTCGCCAGTGACCCAAGTTTATGACATTGTAGTGAAATTGAATTAATAAGCTGTAGGTTGTACTGACTTCTGGCATATGTCTTTCTCTCCAGTGAGCAGTGGCCACAAGGGGTCATAAATCTTGATGGAACGGGTGAGAGTACTACCAGAAACATCATCCATGCTGAGGTACATACGTATGTAACTATGTTTGATGAGCTTATGCATACATTGTAGGTAAGGGTGTGAGTATGGGTATGGGCCAACCCCGGTACAGGTGAGGGTATACATGTTGTGGACAGAAATGTATTTTTATATAGTAGATGACGCAGTAAACACAATGTACAAATACTGTATAAATCCCATTAACGCCTGATACTGTAAACATAATCAGATCCTATTTATACTGTATGGTTAGCACCCAATGATGTCTGTATAAGTCAAGAACTAAGATCGAGCTTCAGGGAGATCCCCATTGTGAATGGTGATGTCATAGTGAGTAGAGTCTTTTATTATTATATGTAGCACAGTTTGCAGGGCCCTCCCCGAGCTTTTCACAATATGTAATGAATAATGCCTGCCATCAGAACGGACAACATACAGCTCACAATTCTAGGCCACTGAACAGCACTAGAGGTTTACTAGACATATACAACAGTGCTATTAATCTGTGATTGGTCTGATAGTTAGTCATTGCTTGGTATCTAGAAGTCTGCTGCTTAATTGATCAGTCACGCTCGAATCTGACATCAAATCAAAGCTTGGGAGCTCTTCTCGTCAGCTCTGCTGAGAGTTCAGTCTGAGTCTTCCCTACAAAGCTATACATGGTACACACTAACGTGTATTGTAAATTCCTGTGGGCATTCGGTGATGAACTGCACATGCACATGGGCTACATGCTGTATACTTGTGTTCACCTCATTATTGTTGTTATCTAGGCTCTACTACTAATTGGACAGTGGATGGAGGACACAGCTCACTTTGACACACAGACTGTCCTGAAGCAGTACAAGGTTAGTTGGTGTTGCACTACCAGTCCCTACTGAGAGTGTACAATGGCCTCATTGAGCTTTCACATGTACCAGTCTAAGACATATTAGCCAGCAGTTTCTAGAGTGTAACAGTTTACACACATGTTTGTGCTCGTGGCTATCTGAATTTATCAGCGTGCTGTTTGTTAGGCAAGAGTCTGTGGATAATGTTTCCATGTCATATGTGGCCATGCTGGGTCATGTGCCAAGGCAGGATGAATAGGGATTCTTCCTTGTAGCAGTTTGGGAGTGAATTTGTTGAGTGAATTTCCCGAGCAGTTTGGGAGTGAATTTGTTGAGTGACTTTCCCGAGTGTAGCAAAGGACGTAAAGGACTGCTAGTAGCTACATATACCACCTAAACATACAAATAACACTCATACATACACTCGTGCTCTTACTAGTACAGCACGTACCTGGATTCCTAGAAGAAAACATAGCGTGTAACTCAGCTGAGGGAAATTTGCCTATATGATATCTAGCCAATATTGAAGGTTTAGACAGTTGAAGATGGATAAGACACACGAAGGAGGCAGTTTGAGTTTTAATTGTTTATTTTTTTTTGCCAGCTGGGTGCATATGAGCGCACCTAGTACTAATCAAGACTGCTTTGCTTTTTCTATATTTGTCTGTCTGGTAGCTGTTGTTTGTGCGTCCACACTGCGCAAAATAATATACCACACGATACTATATGCACTTTCTGGAGGTTTATAGACCAAGCTGTAGCACGCGCGTGTACTTTAGTGTTGCCTATAGACAGTGAAAATGTGGTAGGCAGCCATGCTTCACCCATTATGCCACCTGGGTCCTCAGCAAGCACATCAGCACACTCTATCAGGGTAAGAGACACTATATATCAGGACTTTATATCCCATCTGTAAGGCACAATAAAATTTCAGGTGTAGGGATATACTATGTGGTGTAGTAGGCTTGGCTGTGGCTTCAACACTTTGAATCAATAGAACTGATTCTATTGCAGGTATGGTAATATATACCCTTGTGTATGCCATAATCCACTGTGTAGCTACTCTTAGACTGTAGCAGTACTTTTACCAGCCAGGCACACATGAAGCATGCGAACGGCTGGTCCTATTATTTCTTTATGTTTTCTGTGTTTGTTTGTCTGTCTGTTTGTGTGTCCACACTTATCACGTGCACAGCATTACATCACACGTTCCTATGTATCTGCAGTCTACTACTATTACGTACATGTGATACTGGCATGTTTTGGGGTTTGTAGGCTAAGCTACAGTAGATGAGTGTAGTTTTGTATTGCATAATGCTGAAAAAGTGGCAAGCAAACCTGCATATAGGAAGTGTTCAACTTTCTTTTAAGAGACTTACTCGTGTGTCTGGCAACTGCTTTGTGGTTCAAGGGCCTTAAAAAGACCACGTTCATTCTGGTGATGGGTACCATCGTAGCTAACAAGGTTCAGACACTAGGCAGATTGTGCATAGAAATACTTTCCCCCAAATGTATGAATGCAGACACTATTAAAAGCACCATTTATCGTACACTTTTGTTCTGCTGGCGCCACCATGTGAAATGTTCAATAACAAAATACACACACACAATTGTGAGGTCTTAGTACAGACTAAAAGTGAATTCTAAATATTCTGTGCCAGATATTTGTGCATGGGGCAGGGTCTCAGCATGCTAGGCTACATAGCAAAGTTAAAACCATATGTCACAATTTAAGCTTAAAAAATTTTTGTTTGAAAATGCTTGCCACTTGATTTCTAGATCAGGTTTGTAATAGATTTAATTGCAGGATTGTGCAAACTTTTTTTGAGATTGTGCAAGCCTTGCCGTTGTGGCAAAAACTGAGTGAGAGACTTAGGAAATGCATATGCAGCTAGCCTGTGTGGAAATCATACCCATCTACATGTACACTCTTCATACTTGATCATCACAGGAATGTCAATATCACCCATCTGCACAACTTTATGGTTCCATTTATATGCATTGTGCATTGCAAGTACTTGCGCTTGTTTAACTCGCTTGCTGTGCTCACTCTATAATTATATAGATAAAAAGGCAAACCGTTAACCTTAGTCTATGAGCGCTGCTATGTACGTACATTACGTACGTATACCGTATAGTCGAAAAATTAAAGAATTAAATTTGGCGAAATCGCCAAAAATGGCTAAAATTAAATACCTGGCGAAATTTAAATTTGGTGATTGTGTGCGGTGAAGACTATGATGTAATCTTCAATTAATTTGGCAATTTATATTGGCGTATTACGTAATCCTAGGCGCACAACGTGCAACGCTGCTGAACATGTAAAGTTTTTTGTCACTGAACTTGACAATGGAGATGTTGGGTTTGCCGATCTTACTATCCACAAGCTTTGAGAAGTGTGTAGCGGCCTTTGTCGCTCCGTTGTCAGTGGCATACTTTCCAATTTGTACCCTTTCTTGCGTGTAAATGTTGTACTTGCCTCGAGGTGACCGTGTGATAGGCTTCAAGTCTCCAGATAGAGAGCGCTTTACAGCTTTGTTCGCGAGTTCGATATCCTTCCCAGACAGAGAGGAAACACGTACGTGGAGTGGTAACAACAACTTCTTTCTTGTGAATGCGCATGTGGGTAATACGCATTATATAATGCATGAGAATTTAATTTGGCGATTTTTAATGATTCGCCAAACCGCCAAATTAAAGTCCTCGCCAAATTTTCCGACTATACGGTATGTGAGCTTTAATGTGACTCAAGCTTGTTCTTTATGGGACTGCATGGGTTGAATGGGGTTGACTCACTTTTTCAAAAGCGCTTCACAAGCAGAAAGCAAGAATATCTTGTGTATTGAAAACAGACTTGGCCAAATCTGGACCAAACTTGTACTAGACTACATTTTTGTTATTTTGGCAGGAAAAAGCTACCTCACATTGGAAATTTGATAGATGTGAGTTAAACTGTATGTGTACAACAGCTCATCCTATACTGTATCATGGAAGATATACTGTAGATCGGGATATTTTCATTGTTAATACATTTGTGTCGGTACCCTACGACGATGAAAATAAAAAAAAACGCTAATTTTTATGAACACCGAACATGACCAATAACGCTACACTTCTGGTGTGTCGAAGCGATAAAAATGAAGTTTAACAGTTGAAACTGCAGCGTTTACTGGTCAGATAGCTGCCTTGCTGTAGTACTAGAAGCTATGGAGTTACATAGCTAGCACTGGCAATCAACAACTGGAATAGTAAGAGAACGTACGTTTCTGTTCATAACTTTGTAGGAAATTAATGATTGTGAATTGATATGAGATAATGTTAACTGGTACATGCATATGTACATGTACATGTAGCCTAGGTCAATGGAAGTGGACTTACGTAGAGGGAGTGAATGGCAAAAACTAAAGTCTTGTCATCAACAATTTGTTTGGCACTATTATTCCTGATCAGAGCAGTGGAAAGGTTGGTTGGGCACAATACATGCTATTTAACTACATAGCAGAAGCTATATTGTTGGGGTGAGCCAGTACGATAATAGTGAATAACAAATGGTATTCTTGGTTTTCACTGGTCGTTCTAATTGGTGAATTTTTTCCCCGCTGATGAGAGTGTTATTGTAGTCTCTGCCAAACGAATCAGGTTAGCTCATGACTACTGACTACATGCAAATTCAGCCACGTTGCAGTGAGCTCACTAACTTGGCAGGCCATATAATCTTACAGGACCAAACCATTTGCAATGGCCCACGAAACTATTCAGTCATGCGAGTAAGCTTGCTATCGTTGATAGACAAAATTAAGCAGCAATATGTGCATGCGTGCTCAATGTTTGATAGCAGACAATTAGTAGCCATGGGTGCATGGGTGGAATGGACATCACACAATTGCACCCCTGGCATAAAACCATTACGCATTGTTTTTGAGAGATACGTAATATACGTACATGTACAATGTCAGCATTCTAAGACTCATTTAGGCATTTGCTCTTCCTGTCATCAAATTACTTTCCCCTACCCAGGTGAAAAGTGGAACAGTAATTGTCAGTTTACGCAAGATTAAGAAAGACAGATGGCAGTTCCTTACCCACCGAGAAAAAAAAGCTAAAGGATGCCAAAGAGTATGTTGTGGTACATTATTACAGTGTGTGTGGGATTTATAGTGTGTGTGGGAATTAGAGCTGGCTCTACCTACAACTTTGACCTTTGGGAAGTTAGTTGCCCTTGAAAGTGTTCCTTGGCAGTTTCTGGGACACAACTTCCTACAGCCAATAATGTAGGTTAGAGCCCTCATTTCCAGGCTCTAGCTATTCAAGTGGGCTGTGTACCTGTTGATACTAATGTGGTTTAACAACAACATAGAGAAGCAGATTTAGATCTGTTCTGGAGTATAAGTACCCAAGTACCAAGCTACAATCCACCTCCTGAATCGTAGCACCCAAGCAAATAAAAGTACCCAATGAACCAGTGCAGCAATGTCTTCAGGGCCATAGATATACTGCAAACCAGTGATGACGGCACTAGGGTCTCGGTTGTGTAGGGATGTTATTACATTTTGACACATGATGCCAACTGACCCCTGTTGTGCAAACAGAGTTTTCTGTGCATTTTTCAGTGCAGATTGTGTGGTGTACTTATAATCACAGGATACTTTTCAACGATGAAAAAAAATACAGTATTACAACAGCATGCACAATGAAACTGTTTTTGTCTTGACAGTTACTTTTGCAATTTTCGACTTACTGTACTCTGTGGCCGATGTAGTGCTGTTCTTATAGCCTCGTTCCCAGGCCCAGCTTTTTTTTCGCACGTAGTAAAATAAGTGTGCGAAAAAAAGCTGGGCAGAGCCTGGGAACGAGGCTACTGTTCTTACACATGGGTGGTCTCTCTTCGCACCGTGAAGTGCATACTCACAAGGCAGTTCTATGTCCCCACGGATGGCCCGCTCCAAATAGAAGTACCCATACTTGTGCTCCAAAGTTTACGTTATTAGCATCTCTTTGATAAACTTTTTTACCTCTGTATGTTAGACTGTGCTGAAGCATGCCAGGTACTTCATATTTCAGCTTTTGCTCTAGAACACATAAACTGATTATTCAGTCAGCTTGTATTTAGTCATTGCAGTAAAAAAAAACCAAGGGAATCAAAGAAGATGACGTCGACCCTGGAGCAGGCCTGATGAACATGATGAAGCAGATGTATCAAGATGGTGATGTTGAACTGAAGAGAACCATTGCTAAGTCGTGGTACGAGTCCCAGCAGAATAGGATAGCAAAAGGCGAAGGTGAATTTTAAACTTGGAAGTTACTGCTTTAATCTGCAAGCTGCATGTTCTGATTCTACACCTTTTCTTGTGCAATGGAACATGAGCTGTTTAGTACAATAATTGCTGGATATGAACACATTGTATTATGCAACAGAATAAGTAGGACTTAATTGTACATCATTATATTATGCATGCCTTGCCATGAGCTGTTTATATAGTACACCAGTTCTCATAAAACTTGCAACAGCAAACTAGAAATGATAAAACCACTGACTGCTAGGGTAAATGCTTTGATTCAAGAAGTGATCACCTTTCAGGAGAGGACTTCAAAGCCTAATTAATCACTCACCCACCCATTAGTGTAGTAGGCTTTACTTGCGAAGGTAGTGAAAACTGGCATAATCATAATATGCCTAAGTCATAATGCCTCACTCTATATACTTAGACTATGGTATGCATAATCTACTTTGATTTTTTGACTTTAATGAGGTCTCTAAAATCCATTAGACCCCTCATCAAAAATTCATATTTCATATAGAGAAATTGAAAGCTGGAAACCATAGTCTAAGCTAGTTAGTGATCTCAGGCAGGTATCTTAGCTGTTTAGAGACCTTCAGGATGCTCCTATAATCACCTCGGGCAAAGGCAGACCACTGCGGGCATAGCCTAGTAACAGGCATTAAATATGCTACAAGCAAACTCACAACCGCCAGAAGAATGTTGTTTTGCTACAAGCAAACCCACAAAAATGCTGTTCGAGAATAGAAGCACGTGTAGTCATGTAAAGAGCTAGAGCCCTACGTGCTACCCCGTGACCCATTAAGGGGTGTGGTTTGCCACATCAAAAGCCTACTTCTAGAGCTATTCATGTACATGTAAACTCAACAGATGATATTTTTCCTATTGATGTAGTGGTTCACTAAGTTAGCCTATACATTACTACTTTGAGAAGGATTTGTACCCAGGCTTCCTCTCCACCTCTTTTGTACAGTGCCTAAAAGCTGGGAGAGGAGCCTGCATGGATGAGTTTATGATAAATGGATTGGTTGCCTTATAGTGTCATAAATTTTTACAGCATTTAAATGTTGTGGGTTTGTAACTGGGTCAAGATAAGACTTTCTGGAGCCATAGTGATCACAAGGATAACAGTCTCATTTCCATGAATTAGCTATGACGATATTCTTAGCTGATTCAGTTTTACCAGCCAATGTACATTTAATAAGTATCCACGTTTGCAGTCCAGCTGTGAAAATCAAGGCTGTCAGGCAGCACATTGTATGACAATCAACTTGACTGCATGGCCTAGCTGGGAACAATATAATCCTTGTCCATTGTTTAACATCCAGTATTATTCTTCCCTCTCTCCTCCACACAGCCTCACTAACCTGGTAGAAGTCTCTGTATGTCTCCATCTCGAGCTGTAATTAAGGCCGGCTCCCTGGTCCCCCATATGTTTCAAGCTGTGAGGAGAACTGCTCCACAGTGCCAACGAAATCTGGGTCATCAAACATCAGCCTGGAAGGGTCTGAAAAGAAAACAGCTTACAAAGTTGTAATTAAGAACAGTTGGCAACCCCCAAAAAAGAAAATGATACAAATGTATTTAAAGAACAACAGTGAAATCCCTCTATTGTGGACACCTTGGGGACATGGTATAGTGTCCTGTATAGATAGGTGTCCACATTTCAGGGGTAAATTCTTATTAAGATGGGACATAGCAAAGTGTCCTCAATATAGAGGTGTCCATAATTCAGGGATGTCCTTTATGAGGGGATCCACTTAATCTATAAGGGGAGACAGTGACTATAGTTTTTACTTGCGAGTTCTAAGGTTGATTCTGAAAACCGATTTTGAATTCTCTATTTGCTATAGCATTGTAAATTTTTTGAGGGTGGGGGGCTTCATATATGAGAATTTAATGTCCTGTATCACTTACTGCGATCCTTCTGCACACAAAATGCTCCGGGATTTGGACATGAACACGAGCGAAGAGAAGAGCGTAGGATGTCATCTGACTCGAGGCATACCTGGTCCCATGGGCTTTAGGGACAAACAGTGGAGCAGTACAGCAAATTCATAAGCAAATCTATTTGCCTGAAAACACATTATTATAGTAGTATCAGCTATTTGTAATATCATCATTTAAACTGGGAAAGGTATATATGATCTAAATATCATGTTAAGTAAACAATGAAATTGAGGGGGTCTACATATTTACAGCCCTGTAATTACAAACCCTCAGGGCCTGTGGGTTTTAGATCCCTATAAGACATTTATACTAAATGGGTTCTCACAATAGCAACAATTAAGCTGGCTAACTGTGAGACGACTCTAATCTCGAGTTTTCCAGCCACCAACAACAGCTTCACTGTTGGAACCTAAATTCAGAAACTGAGTCACAGACTGATCATGACATCATGGAGACCTATCTCAGCTGCTTTAGCACTACTAGCAGTGGCAAGTGGGCAATTGTGCTGCAAAATCGCTAAATTGTGCTAGAATTAGCGCTCTCAAATGTACGTAAGTCACCTGAAGATCCAAAGGAACTTTGTCCCGAAACTAGCTACCTGCAATACAACTAGGGCCAGGCCGCACCCACATACACCATCCATCACAACAGATGACCCGCCCCTTTGCCATCATCCAGGCGATAAACAATTAATGTTCCGTACCGATGCGCAACTTGTACTTGTCCGGTTACGCAACGCAACCCGACGCCGGTTGCGTAAAACCATATACATCTCCACGTGGTCGATCGAACTTGCAGACTACTAGAGACGGTATGCAGTGGCTTGCACTGTGTGGGCAACTCGAAATCTGGAAACAATTTAGTATGGATTTGTCTTTGGCCAGATCTGCGAGCAAGTGAGTCCTTAGATTTAGGGATTGGTACGACTTATTTCTGCATGAACGTGCGCTCTCATCAGCTATCAATCCGTAATATTTCTTTGGCTGCACTATAATAAATCGTAGGTGGATGCAAAATAGTCTCGTTTCCAGACCCTCTGCGCGAACCCCACGGATTTCTCACGCGGATCCTTGGAGTGTTGAAAATTTCATCTGTACTTTAATAAGTATGATGTAATTTCCGTAAAAAAAAATTGCCACCATGTGTTCATTTGTTTACGAGTCGGACAGCGCGTGGTTAGCCTGCATACACCATATGTGATATCTGTGGACGGGGGGTTATTCATGGTGATGCTGTGGTACTCCGTCCCTGCTTCCTGTGCAAAAGAGAGATTGCTAACTGCCGTGACTGCCGGACTCTTTATGGTGATGCCACCAAGCACTTCCTACCGGTGTACGCACAATATTGGGACCCCCCAAAATGGGGACCCCCGGTCCCCATATCACTAGAGATGTGGGGACCGGGGTCCCCGAAATCTCTAGCGATATGGGGACCGAGGGGCCGCAAAGCGCTGGTGGTATGGAGATCCTTTATTACAAATTTATGTATCAATGTAAGTGTAGTGTACGTAAGAATTTTTTGTCACTTCTATATATGCAGTTGGCTAATTGAAGAGGTCATCCATTGTTTAGCTACATGATGGAAGAGTTTATTCACTTTGCCTCTGTTAGAGATATGTCAATGATTAGCTATTGTTCATGTTGTAGTTGTAACCATGCTCAAAGATGCTTTAGGCCCTTTCCTGTTTTCTTGTACATAGACTTCTGACTCCTCATTTTCCCTTGTCCTTGCCACCTGTTCTTGTGCCACCTGTCTATGGAACATTCTAGAACTCTCTTCTTTTCTATATATAGTGTCTCTTTTTGCCACTGTGTAGTTGTTCAGTTGTTCAGTCTTCACGATTACTATTGGAATGTTACTGAGAAGTTGGTGTACCTATCTACTCTGCGCATCGTTAATCTACTGAAAGCATGCGTCCCTGGCTAGTTCAACTAGTCAGCGTTTGACCCGAGAAAAAACTCTACAAGAACAGCCTCAGGTACGTGCTGTCGATACTTAAACCTTGCTCTGCGCTGGTTTACGCTTGTATATATGTACGTACGTATAGTGACTCATCTTGTGCTTGGATAAAGTGGGTACGTTGAGTCATACTCTATGTCGGGTTATGGCCGTTGCATAGTAAAAACATTGCATTTCCAAGTTTTGAAGACAAATTAGATATTTAATAATTGCATACGCATGTAACGTTACACCTGTTTGTGTACTAATGTTTGCTTGTTCGAGATGAACTCCTAATTCACAATTATTTAAACCTTACAGTTAAAACCTTATGGTGTACCTCTACTGCAGCAGTGCTGGAAATCGTATCTATTGCAGCAGTAACTGTGCAGCACTTCTTGCATGTGTTGGTCAAGCCCTCAACTATTAGGTTATTGACATGAAGGGTATACGTGTACCTATAGCATGCTGGTCTTTTACTCTTTGTTCTTCAGACCTTGCCAAGCTAGACCAACAGTGGCTTGATAATGAGCTACAGTTCCCAGTCTACCTCTCTCACTTTCAATTCTCTTGGGGGAAGATGGACCAAGATGATGATTGCAGAAAGGTACACCAAAACCCTCTGTGTGTACTACTAAAGTTATAACTAAAGTGTAGTGAGCAGAATCAAGCCATAATTAAGATTTTATCTTTAATTGGAATACAAATGGTAAGTCAGCTAATTAGCCACTTGCATGCTAATATGTATAGCTATTCTAATAAATATGCTTTCATTCTAAGGCTTGGCAAAAGAAGGGTATATTTACCTTGTATCATGCATTTGTAACGTGCTTCAGTGGGCGGATACTACGTGCATAAACATACCCCTTGCTGAAAGTTGACCCTGAAGAGGGGATTGTGTGCTAAATACGTGGCGGGCGCTTGATACGTATTCTACGTAACGTGTATAATGTACATGAGCTGACGTGTCGGAGGTGGTCTTAGAATTGTTCCCCCCTCCACCTCCGCTGTAGGCTGATGGAGAAGCAGGCAGTGTACTATGGCCCTAGACCCACAGTTGTTGGAGGCCCACTCACCTGAACATGTGACTCTGCTGTTCCTGTCTGTCATGTGAGCCTGTTGTTACTCAGACCAATGAATCGTACGTGCTAGCGCTAGTGTTGATTTCTCACTATTTTGGGAGGTATATAGGTTTGTACCAGATCTCCATGCAGACCTTTTTTGCAACCATATGAACAAAACGAACATTATTCTGTCTCATTGATCGCATCACTGCATTTGAAATGTGATGTCTCTGAACTTCCGTATATACACCGAAGGTTATACGCGGTGCGTGGTTGCATAGATAGTTGCTGCATTTATTGAGCCCCACAAGTATGACGCCTGTTCTCTATCACACACGGTCTTTTTATTCACATAGATGTGGCATACAGTGTACATGTTATGTTATTATAATGCAGTAGATTGCACGAGGTGAGAAAATGCCAGCAGAGTGTTTAAGGGTAGCTACTGTAGTACAATCGTACTCTGTACAAGCAGTTGTTCGCAGAATGCATTTGGTTCTGGCCAAATTATTGACTCTGCTGGAGCAGGTACATTAATTTCAGGTGCTGTCAATGCACACACACATCCATACATGGCCTTAATAGGCGTATTTTACTGCATGCCTCTGTGGTGGATTTGGTTAGGTGGGATCTTGTTAATGTTTGCATTCATTAATATACTTCAGCTGCCAGTTACATGTACATGTACTCTGCAGCTGCGTTCGACACATCTATTAATTGTATCACTTGTGCATACATGCATGGTATTCCATGCAAAGGGTCTCGGGAACTGCTGAGTGATATTACGTATGTATCAACACATTGCTAGGCTCTGCCCAGTGCAAGCTGCTTAGCAACCATTGTCTTCCTGATCAGCCAGAATGACAGTTGTCACTGGACGTCCTGCCGCCCACTGATGCTCAATCCTTTCTTTGCTACCACTATTTTTGTATCATTGCACATGTAGCACTATTCACTGGCTATTAAAGAATGAAACTTTTGTTTCAATTTCAGTTAGCCAACTTAATTGAAAATAGAACACTGTTAGTATTAGTTTACCATAATAAATGGGTTGATTTTGCTGAAAAAAAAACATAAGTTGTAGTTTATTCCCAGTACTTTTGAATTCTACATTAGTTTTAGTAATTAACTAAGTCTGTTTTGGTTCAACTAGACGACCTTTGTTTTCAGTTTCAGTTAACTAAATCATCACTACTACTTACCCCTATCCATGTGCAGAAGTAATTGCTCCACAAGCTCTTTCTCTTTATATTCAGATTGTATTCCTACAACATCGGTCATCCTAGATCACATACTGTGGCTTATTGGACTACAGTGGCTGCAGGTCAGTTTCTATTATGTTAAATACAGGTTTTGTGAATGTCTGCTCAAGAATTAACTCATTGCACGTGACCATGATTTCACACGGGACTTTGCGTCATAAATTATTAAAGTGTACTAAGCGTATTAGTGTAGCAATTGATTAACTTTTTCGCTAACCATGTCAAGCAAGTGGCAGATTCTCTGTTGTTTATTTTTTCAAACACTGTTGGCCACAGCTATTCAGCACAAAAGGGCTGCTGATTGGACCATAAAAGCCTCTTCAGGATCGATCACAAGGTTCATGGTAATTTATATTTCCAATACAGCAATATTGAAAACGAAGTCTGTGCTCTCTAGCAGCAAAGCAAAACAGTCCAACTGACTCCCTGACTGTCTCCAGAAGCAAGATTGTCAAAGCTACCACTGGCACTGACTCTAGTGTCCAATTAACTGTGTAATTAATTATGTAGCTTGCCATAGTTGGCGATCATTCATTGCCTGCCAATTTTGCCATGTATGGGGTTATTTTACGGTTACATCACTGATTAAAGGTGTGGCCAAAAGACACTGTAGCCGTAGGGAGGGGCTTTCCCTTCGCCAAAGGCCGGCACACACGAGCAAGTCCGCAAAAGCCTATAAATAGGCGTTTCGCTTACATTGTAGACTAATTACACTATGTGTGCCTATATATATATATAATCACGCCACATGCAATCTGTTAGGTGTTTTATAACTGCTGCAATAAACATGCTTATTACATTTCTGTGCTTTTAAGTCCCTCTGCTAGAGGGAGATACAGGTTAGACTCTGTGTAGTGATCAATCTGCCTTTCTGTAGATTGATGAAAGTACACCTTCAACAGGGGACCTGGTTGCTGGTAGCAGTCTCACTCGGGAACAGTGCCAGCTAATAAGAGAGACTACCCAACAACTCCTCAGCAGAGGTTAGCAACTTCCATCTGTTGTGTACAACATAGCACATGCACACATGTGAAAGTTTGTGGTCATTTGTAAATGGTCTATGTCATATGGAGGACAGTGTAGGAATTGTTTTACGAATTTGAGAACTCTACAAACACTGAGGCCTCAACAGAGGGCTTTATGGCAGCAGCTTGCAGCAAGCCTTTGAACACTGTTTAATTCAGTAGTGTGCGTTAAGCTGAATAATGTTCACCTTTTCAGCTTCTAGTTATTTGTATACCTCCTCATGAATTGCAACCTTGCCAAGGCCCTCTGATGAGTCAATAGAAAAAACTACGTGTTTTGATTGTTTTCCAAATATGCCATTGTTTCTGAACTAATTTTTGAGCATCACCGGATGGATGTAGATACACTCTCAGTAAACAACTGAGATGTTAAGTAGTAGCTGATGATTGGCCGCCATGTGTGTTTGGGTGTGCTAGTGCTATACATATTACTGGAAGTGGGTGAGGCCTGCAATCAATACTACAAACCCTTCACACTTTGAGTTGAAAGTTTTCACTAATTTGTGTACATTGTAACAGACATGTAGGTATAATATACCTACATGTCTGTTACAATGTACACAAATTAGTGAAAACTAAAAGTGGAAAATGTACATATATTATATGTACATTTTCCACTTTGGGAATCAAACATTAAACCATGAAGGGTAGAACCATTTACCTCTAATTATTCGGTTTTTCTAATCATCTGAATGCATTACTGTGTTTGCTCTGATTCACCTATAAATCATATTTTAACCATTCTATAATTACACAATAGACATTGCTATAACACTTCAACCGAACGCTGCCTACTTTTGTCGCAGTGTCCACTCATTGTGAACCCATCCATTCGCTGATTGAACCAAGTATTCAGTAGAGGCAACGAATGCTCATTGAACCACTGTCTGAGCACTGCCATTTCCTGACTGAACATAGCTGTTCGCTGACGGAACACTGCTGTTTATCACCCAAATACAGTGTTCATGTACCCAACACAACCGTCACCAACTAAACACAGCCTTTCACCAACTGAACACAGCTGTTTGTGAACTAGCGCTCGCTTGCCGATTGCTGCTGATCTTTTACGTAGATGTGACACATTCCATAGCAAACTGCTCTAATTTGCCCAATGCTTAAAAATTTTTATTGTATTCCAATTGACAAAAGTTGTCAAAAGGAATGTTTTTGGCTATATGGAAAAACTTCATCGAAATGAGGTGACATGTGCAACTTATTTCATCATAATTATAAATATACCCACTCCACTGTTCGATACTTGTGATACTGTGGTTCTCAAGATTATTGGTTGTGTCTTTCAATTTTTTTGTTTTTGCTTCAGCCACATACAGCAAGACCTGCAGCTTAAAAGTGCTTGCAGTACTTCCTCAACACGTTGGGAAAACTCTTAAGCTCAGAGGGTTTCAGCAAGCATGTGTGAGTGCCCATCACTGATTGCCAAATTGTATATCTGAATAGCGAGAAGATTTATTTTATTTTCCCACTATTCGATATATAATCATTGAGGTCTTAAGTTCTGTGCAGTAGAATGCTTTCAGTACAAGGGCGTAACTGGAAAATACTCCATGTACTCAATTGTTAACAGCCAGACTTTGATCTAAACAACCAAATCAAATTTCAATTAACACCGTTTCTGTGATGACATTAATTTACAATCAGTGAAAAAGCTGCTAATGGCGCTATCACAACCTGGATAGCAAAACAAACTACCACATGGCTTTGTGGGATTAAAAGACTCTTTTCCTGCAATCATTGCTAGATAAGGACAACTAAACATGTCATAAATCCAAAACAAGAGCATCACTGTATAAGTGCAGAACAAAGGGCACAGTATTGGATGGCACAATCAGGGTAACTACGTGTATGCTTTTCCCAACTACTAACTGCTCTACAGTTGAGCAAACTACTGTATAGTCATGGATTTTCCCACTAGTATTTTTACCAGCTGGCCAGTTCTTATACATACATCGTGTATATCTGGTTTATACAGTATATACGTATATGTATTTATGAGGCATTTTTATTATGCTGTAAGCATAGTTCTTCTCCATTGTCATAGGTTGATGGCTGTGACAATGTACGTGTGGCATTAGTGTCCACCATTCCTGCTGTTCTGACATCTGTAGAGAAAGAAATGACATCGACACTGTTTGCATCTGTAATGTAAAGCTGATATGGGAAGCAGATGAGAAGAAATTCTTGTGTAGTTAGTGACTGCATGCATGGACCCTACTTAGGAGCAAGACACGTCATCAAAATATGAATAATCTCTCAGGAGAATAGTAATTTGACTCATATGTTTTCAAGTTTATTTTAGGTGGCCCAATTGTACTACGTATATCTGATACATTCCATTTATGCTCCTTGCTGAGATGGTATGCGTAATATATATTTTTCTTTCTCTCCAGTAATATAAAATAGGAAACTAGCGAACTGCAGCTGATTTTAGCCAAGGAGCTACCCAGCGTTGTGTCTGCAGTGTCAAGACAGGATGTGCCACGGTACTGAGGTGCAGTGTAATGTTTCAGAGCTGTAGTTTTAATTTAGAATTTAGAACGGGTGAGTTTTTAATCTCTCTCTTGCCACTTTATTGTAGTCATGTTCACTATAGGGTTGTAGGTGAGTGATTGCCTCCATAGAGCCCTAACATTATTCAAGCAGAAACTTTATACACTCTCAAGTTATCACATTTTATTCCATAGGGACAGTGTAATTTGGCAAGTTTACGTAGACTCATAGAATATGAGACAGTAACTGTTGATAATTTTAAAATGTGACATAAGTATTGCATAATCCTTACATTTATGTGATGCCCTTGCAGATGACTCTTCTGTGATTAGTTCCCCTTGCATAACCTTGTTCACCAATGAGTGTCAGCAAGTTCGGAATGCTATCAGGTACTACATGTACATAATCATAGCTTCACTTGACATACGTAGTATCTTTTGATCTAAGCCTGTGTATGTACATTCTGCAAGGTAGCAGTATAACAAGAAATGGAATATTTTAATGTTAATACAAACTATATTTGTCGGATTATAAACTATTTGTAGGTATGTATCTTTTAAATGTCAAGTGTATTATTTATAGCTGTTTTTCTTCACAGGTTCACAGAATAGCAAAAGCTCATACACTAACCCCTGGGAAGATGCTGTCCCTGTTCAAGGACAATGTTTGTCAGGTGCATTAAATTGTAGGCCTTGTCTGCTATTGGATATGACCTTAACTGGGAATCTTGGTACATGTTTTGCAGTTTCTTGTGGAGGTACTACATCAGAAGAAGGGTTTCATTTTGAAGGCAGACAAAAAAGGGCCATTCTTTCAGGTGCGTGTGTAGACTTCCTCATGTTGTGAAATGGCATGATGCACAGCGCGCGAATGGCTGGTACTAAGATTGCTTTACGTTTTCTGTCTGTTTGTTTGTTTGTTTGTCTGTTTGTGTGTTCGCACTTATCGCATGCGCCATATATTGCATCATACGTTACTATGCAACTGCAGCTTTTGGAGGTTTGCAGGCCAAGCTACAGCAAATGAAGGTAGTTTTGTGTTGCCTAGATGGTGAAAACGTGGTAGGTATCCGTAAAGATCCTGGTTTCTTGGCACATAGCTACTAACTGGAGGTGCATGATGAAACTGCTGAGTCAGCACTTTCACTGTACCACTCTAAGAATATAGTATCTCCGGCTCTACAGCTGTAGTTAAATAGCTTGGCCTAAGCTGAGTTGTGTGTATTGTACGGAAAAGGCGTCCGGCTGTTTTTTTTTAGACATGAACTATCAGACTTGTTTTTGTTTTTAGAATTGGTTTAGGGCATTTTTTTTGTACGTGGGTTGTTATATCTGAAATTGGAATACTACAATAAATTAATTAGCGGCAGTAATTGAACAAAACAGTGATACACACACCCCAGGTAACAAATCAATAACAAGGTTTAGCTGTCTACATTATATTCCAAAGCTGCTTTTTCTATGCTATTTGTAGTCTGTTCTTGATAATAGCCATTTTGTAAACCTTCATAACTTCTTGACAGCATACTGAAATAAATCTTCCTCGGTATTAAATCTTGAAAATTTACTGTTAGTGTGCTGCATCAAGTACATTTATTGAACTTATATTGACAGTGAATATAATCTCTTATCCAGAGTCCAAGATCACTACTTGTGGAGTGTTTTAAATACATCTTTTTGCATCTCGTTTGTAATGGGCAGCAAACAGACCTCAACATTGCATCCAGATTTTTGAAGGTTTTGCAGACGTGTGTACATGTATATGTGTATGTGAGTGTACGTATGTGTATAGCCTTTGATTATCAGTTATATAAATAAAACCAGAGCATATTAGTAGAGCTCAGGTATTGTAAATGTTTTGAATACAGAAAGGGAAAGTTAATTTGTAACATAGTTTGACACCCATCTTCCACTTTCAGTCTGAGGGAGACTTTGAGATGACCACTCTGCTTCGATCAGATATGAAGAATGTCCTCAATCTTCTACTACTCCACTTGAGCACTCACAGGGAGAGAGTACTGGCTGGGATAAAGATGCTTGCAGAGATTAACCAGTTGGCTAGAGAGGAGAAGCCACTGCAAATGGACAGTGAGAAGCAGATGGTGAGTTAGGATAACATTGCATTGTCTTGACTATGCCATCAGTGGAAGTGGTGTAGGAATAGCCTCATTCCCAGGCCTCCGCACAGCTTTTATCGCTTGCAGTACAAAAAGCGTGGAAGGTCTGGAATATTTTATCATGTGAATGACGTTGAGGGTAGAGAGAGGGTAGCTTAGAGAGACTTTAATTGAATGTGGGCGAAACTATAGCAACGTGCCCACGCAGAGCCAATTTATCAAGAAGAGTCACACTTCTGGCAGTGTGACAAACAGGTAAGTATAGAAAAGCGCTTAATAAAAGCCTGGTTGTTACTACATATATGGTACTTTGTGATAAAGTGCGCTCAAATTGCTCATTGAGGCCATCATAACAATAAGTTGTTAGAGTGTTCCAACGGTTGAAACTGAGTATTCATGATAACATTGCAATCTTTTTTCCTAATTCCATGCGCGTGACGTCACATCCGTGACGGACAGGCGAACTACATATTGATGTATCTCATAACTGTGTTACCACATGCAACTCTGTATGTATTAAACAATTATTTGGGCTGTACTTATTTAATGGCAGCTTAATTGAGCTGATGAAAGTAATGGGACCATGCATGGCTGGGATAAAGATGCTTAGTTGCCACTATTTTCCTTTTCCAGCCTTCACCAGCAACTACAACATGTCCTAAAAGGGTCATGCCATGAGCTTTCTGATGTCAGAATGGATGCATTGAAAGCACTACACAGACTGTTGAGATTCAATCGAGTTAGTGCAGTAATTATTTATTTGTATGTGAACTGTACATACTGTTCGTGTTCATGTAAACTTTAAAACAATTCCTGCTCTGTTTATGCAGGCGGAGTTGGAGAAGTGCATGGTAGGAAGTGACACTGTTGATACAATCATTACAGAGATTGCAACAACAGTAAGTTGATTTCGCTTCATGAAGAAGTGAAATTATGTCTATCTGACGTAGTCCATACTCAACATTTTGTTCTTAAAATTGCTGCTTTGTCCTCAGTTTCTAAAGGTCTGCGAGGCACTAGTTTTGAGCTTCGAGAAGAGTTTGGGAAGTGTCTAGGAGAACTTGGAGCTGTTGGTCCCGAAAAGTATGTGCTGGTATACCACACTTTTGTCATACAATTCTGTATGCTAAGTCAGTGTTGTACTAACTTGCAACTGTCCGAGGAGTAACATTTGTATCCAATACTGTCCTATTCTCAGAGACGTAATTTCTCTGACCATATTTAGATTAGTATTATATCACATTTATGTGGGTGGGTATGTTTTCGGATTATGTACTTGCGAGCATCCTGTTAACTACCTGCCCCTTACTTGCTTTTGCTTGTGTGCTTGCTGTACTTCCCCAGGCTGGATATTCATTCCCATGGTGTCAACTTCGAAGACTGTGAAGTACTTTGAGGTATACATCTTGCTTACTAGTGATTTCTATTAGCCTCGTACTCAGCTATTAAATTTAGGCAGAAGGGCTTGATGTGAGGTTTAGCCGAGTACAGTGGTGCTGTGGAGGTCTGGGTTATTTTGTAGTGTGGGGTGTTGTGTTTTGTGAAGTATGTACCGTAAACTACGTATTATCCGCCCATGATGTATTATCCGCCCATCCCCCTTTTTGAGTCAAAGTTACGTCGGAGGGTATTTATGTACTTAGTATCCGCCCACCCTTAAACACCATCCATGCGAGCTAAACATGCAACTAACAACTGAAAATTCCAAAACAACGAGCAGAATCAAACGACAAAACTCGATCTTCAGTGCGCTTTAATTGGAATACCGACGGTAAGTCCGTCAGCCACTTCACTTTTTAGCGGATAATAGTAGTCTGCATGCTTCTATAATAGGTAGTTCAATACAATTTGCATTCACTGTGGGGCGGTACTTGTCTAGAAAAGCTATACTTACCTTGTATACTCGCTTTGCATACCGCGCGTTTGGAATGCGTTCGAGTGGGCGGATACTACATCGTATTTATAAAAACTATGTATTATCCGCCCACCCCCCTCTTTCAGCTTGCACTTAAGTGGCCCGCCCATGGGCGGATAATACGTACTTTACGGTAATCGTTATGGATGAGGATGTGAGGGTGGTTGTGGGATGGTGAGTGGTGGTGATGATTGTGGATGGTGGTGTGTGTTGAAGGGTGTTGTGTAAGGGGGTGTGGTACGGTTTGTGGTGGGTGTGGTTGGAAAGATGTAGGGATGGTAGGTATGCGGTAAATGCATCGCACTGTGATATGTGCGTAGTCTGTGCATGCCTTCTGGTGTTTGTTTTGTTGTTTTTTGGGGGAGTGTAAAGGTATGTCGTGTACTCACATTGATGAGTGAACTAATGTCCTTGCAGTTACTGTGATCTGAGGACTGTTCAACAGCATGTGTACACTGTGCTATAAATATATGTACCAAGCAAGTCAACGCCGAAGCTTTGAAGTTATTTGTTCATGTATTGATTATTATCACGTGCATATCAGTCTATTGGTATCACTGCACATCTATGATTATACCAGGCTGAGATCGTTTCTTTAATGTGGGATCCAGATGCAATGATGCTACTGCAACAATTATACTGTAACGGTCATTGTAGCTACTTGTCACTCAGACTCCCCCTACATTGCCCTGCATTTGCTAGCACTGCCAAAAAGTGCAAAAACTAGTCATGTAGGGCACCAAAAAACGCTTCCCCAAAAACCAATGAAACAAGAAGCAATGCACACCACAACACATGCACATACACCCGCACATCACAGCGCAATGCGTAGCTACCATCCCTACCTGCTTTTTCTGTAACTTGTTTTGGGGCATTTTTTGGGAGGTGGCAACAAATGTGTGTGACCAGCAAGTGCTCTGGAAAGTCACATTTGAGATTCCCACTCGGTACTCTGAGAGGACAATGCTGGCGCTAAAGGAGAAACAGCTGAACAGCTTGACCCGGAATGAGATTGTACAGGGAATATCTGCGAAGATTTTCAATCACTGCAAATACCCAATAAGTTCACAGGTAACCCCATTTGTCACTAAGTTTTTCTGTTTCTCTCCCCCCCCCCCCCCATGCTGTGTGACCATTCTAAATAGTACCTACGGGATTCCTGTGAACAAACTAGCTCTATAACGATAGTATTTCTCCAAACAAGCTAGCAGTCTGTCGTAGCTGGCCATGCTGAAATAACGTGAATGCAGCAGAACTTGCTCCTGCAACTACAATTTTTATTGACACAACCTGAACCCCCCCCCCCCCCCCCCCCCCCCCCCCCCAAAAAAAAAAACAGAACAAAAATGAAACTATGATAGGGAGTGTACGGTTATCATTTCGAGATGCCCCAGGCCTACACCCTGGCTATGGTCGTGTGCTATGTGAGAATAAGTTATTTAGTTGAGCCTGGGAACAAGGCTATACCCTTAGCATTGATGCCTCATATGTTACAAAATAAAATAAATCCACCTAAAAATTCATTTGTATATTCCTTTATACAGCTCATCAATGACTTCATCCAGATCACTGGTCTCCGTGGTGATCCTGAAGAAAAATAGGCGGCTGAGTGGATCAAGTGGGCACCAAGAGTCATAACGTATGCGAAGAGTAAAAGAAGTGCAGCTATTCAGACGCAGCTTCATTTGCTGGATGGGAATGAAGAAGCTGCTGACGGTTAGTTAGCAGTTTTATCCATACACTTGTACTCTCGACAAGAGAAATATGGATGCCAGTGTTCACTTACTGACAGAACTTGAAGTAAGCGTAATGAAATGGATTATCTGTGTTTTTGAGCCTTGGAATGTTGTGTATTAGTTATCTGAAAGTTAAGCAATAGATATACAAGAAAACATGTTGTGTATTTGTCAAACTACCAGTGTACATCAGAGTTTTAATAATTAGCTCTCTCTGAACTGAGTAAAAATAAGTAAATGACCCCAAATCTTTACTGTGCCCTCTCGCAATGTATATGCGTGGCTTGAGTTTCTCTGTCAGAATTACTTTCATTATGTGTTGCTTTTAATTCTCCTTTAACCAGGATAATGAAGATCTCGGTACCAAGATATCAGGTGGCATTTCAACACCGTACCTGATTCAGTTTGGCAGTGGTGACATGCAGTTCTTCCTTGTCGCGGAGAAAGAACTGTTGGCTGAGTTGCCTTCGCTGTACAAGGCCATTGTTGCCCTTATAGCAGTGTATTATGTTTTCGACATTGCCTATCCCACACCATGTATGATGAACACACTTTTTTTATGGAGCGCTTCCTGCTTGGAATAACAACTGGGACAAAATTCAACAAAACACTTGTTGGCACCATCAGTGATATTGACAAATGTTAGTTTGTACCATTTATTTACCTGCCACCCGGCTTAGTCCTTTTGTATCTTTAGTTTGAAACACTTTAGTTAACATGTAAATGCACTGTACACATTCTTTTGTAATTGTAATGTATAGCTATTTGCAATTGCTGTACAGGTGTCGCTATAGCATTAGTTTTGGAGCCACCCTAGCATTCATAAATTCAAACACAATGACGTAGCATAAAAAGGCATTGAAAATCCGGTGCATGCGTCTTGTCAGAAACGCTTACAAAGAGCAGAAACACTCTCAAAATTTAAACACGATGATTTAGCATGTAAAGGGTAACTAACAGTAAATGAAGTCGAGAAACACAGCCTTAATACTAAAACTCAAGACTAACAATGAATAGAATATCTCCCCAAATTCATACACAATGATTAAGCATATAAAGATATTGAAAATGTAGACAGAGTGTCTATGTTGTCAAAAACGCTTACAATGACCAGAAACATTCCCGAAATTCAAATACTACAATGATTTAACATAATCATAAAGGTCATAAAAGGCAGTGTATACATCTTGTCAGTAAGGCTCACAACGAGCACAAACGTCCCGGAAATTCAAGCACAATGATTGAGCATATTGATGTTATTGTAAATGCAGCGTTACTTAATAGGTAAAACGCGGTAGCCAGGGATTTATGGTCCATAAACTGCCCTAGCCCGAGGGCGAAGCCCGAGGACGAGGGCTGTTTATGGCCATAAATCCCTGGCAACCGCGGTTTATCTGTTATATTCTTAAGCGGATTGGTTCTTTGGGTGCATGGTAACCGACGCTTAGCTACAGTACTACAGTATATATCGCTCTGTGCGGTTCTCCGACTTGTCTTGGTTTACTTGATCCACTCAGCCGCCTATTTTTCTTCAGGATCACCACGGAGACCAGTGATCTGGATGAAGTCATTGATGAGCTGTATAAAGGAATATACAAATGAATTTTTAGGTGGATTTATTTTATTTTGTAACATATGAGGCATCAATGCTAAGGGTATAGCCTTGTTCCCAGGCTCAACTAAATAACTTATTCTCACATAGCACACGACCATAGCCAGGGTGTAGGCCTGGGGCATCTCGAAATGATAACCGTACACTCCCTATCATAGTTTCATTTTTGTTCTGTTTTTTTTTTTTTTTTTTTTTTGGGGGGGGGGGGGGTGGGGGTTCAGGTTGTGTCAATAAAAATTGTAGTTGCAGGAGCAAGTTCTGCTGCATTCACGTTATTTCAGCATGGCCAGCCACGACAGACTGCTAGCTTGTTTGGAGAAATACTGTCTTTATAGAGCTAGTTTGTTCACAGAAATCTCGTAGACTGTTGTATACAATTTAGAATGGTCACACAGCATGGGGGGGGGGGGGGGGGGGGGGGGGGGGGGGGGGAGAAACAGAAACACTTAGTGACAAATGGGGTTGCCTGTGAACTTATTGGGTATTTGCAGTGATTGAAAATCTTCGCCTGTACAATCTCATTCCGGGTCAAGCTGTTCAGCTGTTTCTCCTTTAGCGCCAGCATTGTCCTCTCAGAGTACCGAGTGGGAATCTCAAATGTGACTTTCCAGAGCACTTGCTGGTCACACACATTTGTTGCCACCTCCCAAAATATGCCCCAAAACAAGTTACAGAAAAAGCAGGTAGGGATGGTAGCTACGCATTGCGCTGTGATGTGCGGGTGTATGTGCATGTGTTGTGGTGTGCATTGCTGCTTGTTTCATTGGTTTTTGGGGAAGCGTTTTTTGGTGGAAGTGCATCCCTACATGACTAGTTTTTGCACTTTTTGGCAAAGTGCTAGCAAATGCAGGGCAATGTAGGGGGAGTCTGAGGGACAAGTAGCTAGCTACAATGACCGTTACGGTATTGTAACGGAGGTCTCCTCCAGCAGTATTTAGCCTTGGGCTGAAGTCGAAGATTGACTCGATTGTAGACAGTATGGCTGTTGTGAGCTGTTGTGCATTCTTGTGTTGTCAATGTTTCTGGGCATTCTTCTGTTGTTCATGTCTGCCAGCATTGTGTTTCTGTCCACCAGCCTGCATTTCTTTCTGGTACATTCTTTCGTTGTCATGCTAAACTCTATAAAAGCAGTCCATTTTTCTGTAAGATGTTGTTGATCCATTACTGTTGCCAAAAAGTCTGTCATCTCTGTTCTGCGCTGCGTGCTCGCTGCTACGGCGAAGTTATAACCCGCGGGGTTCGCTACAATTGGTGTCAGGTCCTGGAGTGGGATAGCAGATGAGCACGAGAGCAGCCACTAGACAGCAGGAGCTGGAAGAACAGCTGGCGAAGCTCATCGGCATGATGGGGCAGCAACAAGAGCGCCAGGAGCAGCAGCAAGAGCGGCAGGAGGCGAAGCTCATCGGCATGATGGAACAACAACAAGAGCGCCAGGAGCAGCACCAGGAGCGGCAGGAGGCGAAGCTCATCGGCATGATGGAGCAACAGCGGGAGCGACAGGAGCAGCTCGCGAGTGAGCAGCGGCAGTGGCAAAAGGAGCTGGCCCATCAGCAGGAGCAGCAGCTGGAGCAGCTGGTAGAAAAGCAATGGAAAGTACTGGAAAAGAAGCAGCTGGAGGCGGAGCAGCAAGTGGAAGCTCTTCAGTACGATCTGGGGCGTACCAAGGATGCCGTGGAGGGCAGATTCCAGACGGCCGAAGGCTGGCTAGCAGAGCTGCAAACCTCGCATCGAGTGCTGGCCGAGGAGATGCGGGAAAGCCAGGCCTCTTTGAGGGAGGAAGTACAGACAAAGCTGGAGACCCTTCAGAGCGTCGAGAAGAAGTCGTCAGGAACAACGCTCTCTCCGTCGTTGCGCGCATCTGCAGTCGAGCTCGAGGAGACGCGGACAAGTCAGGCATCTGTGAAACAGGAACGGCAGACGAAGCCGGAGAGTTCTGAGGAGAAGCCGACGGGGAGCGCGTCCTCTCCTCCCTTGCGGGCATCTGCAGTGGAGTTTATTCCTACTGTGAATTCTTTCCTTGCAGGGGCAGATGACGGCATACATCGAACCTGTACGGGAGGTGGGGTTCTGCAGCGACCACCACCGTACGACGGGCGTTCATCTCGGGAGGCCTACCGGGCCCAATTCGAGATGTTGAGCCAGCTGAACCACTGGACAGAGACAGAGAAGGCCACACTACTGGCGGTGAGCCTAAGAGGAGCGGCCCTGACTGTCTTGTCCAATCTCAAGAGTGAACGTCGCGGTGACTATAGAGCCTTGGTCATCGCCATGGAGAAGTGCTTTGGAGCCGACCAGATTCACTCCGACAGGCCCTGGAGACTGCACTTGAACTGGAATCCTACCAGTTAGCAAGCAGGCAGCGTTCAAGGGCGGTTCGTGAAGTTCAGCTGCTACCAGACCATGACAGTGGCACTCCACCACATCACAAAGAAAGAGTAATTTCGGCGACAGAATACAGAAGTTCTTCTTCAAGGACCAAGAAGTTCTCAACTGAGAAAGAAATCACGAGGATTCGGTGAAGCATCATCGATATCCCTTCCAAAAGCGATACACCTGTTGGAATTGTGGTGAGCAGGGGCACATGCGACGTGATTGCAAGCGACCAAGCAGTGGGACTTCTGATGGTGTGGGTGACGGTCAGCAGAACCAGGGAAACGAGCAGTAGCCGAGCTTGCGGGGCAAAGCTCGGCTACGTATTCTACCCAAGCCCCAACTGATATAGTTTAAAACTGGAACCCTATATGGTCCTGACAACCTGGCAGTACCAGGGAAAGTGGAGGGTCGCAATTGTCAAATTACAATTGATACAGGAAGCAACATTTCCATTGTAAGACCAGACGTGTTACCCGAGAAAAAGCAGAGCGAAATACAACCAATCAACCAATGCATCCGCACCGTTACTGGGGAGAAAGCTCCCACCCGGGGAAAAGGCAATCTTCGTCTCAGAATTGGATCCACAGAAATAGTACACCCTAGCTACATGGATTGCTGACATCCAAGACGAATGTATTCTGGGCTTAGATTTCCTAGAGCCTCATGAATGTCTAGTGAACCTGAGGAATGGTACACTCCAGGTGGGTGAGGAGGAAATTCCACTGCAAAAGCCTGCCGTGGTGACTACATTGACGCCATGTAGAGCAGTCTTGGAGACCACTGTGATCTTACCACCTCAATCGGAATGTGTTGTACCTGCAAAAATGGATGACCAGTGGAAGCACAAGCCAAGGTGGGGAATTATGGAAGCTGGAACCAGAAACAAGGAAGCAGAAAGTGCCCTGGAAGGCTTGTTGGTTGCCCGAACTCTGGTAGACCTACATCAACCTACCACAGTCGTGAGAATGATGAATCTAACTGGCCAGAAACGCAAAGTCAAGAAGGGAACAGAAATTGCAAGATGTGAGCAAGTTGCAAGTGTTGTTCTGCAACAAAAGGAAATTGCAAAGGCAGAATCTGAAATGCTACACCTCCCTGAGCATTTGAAAGAGTTGTATATGCGGAGCAGCCATGGGCTAACAAAGGATCAATGCCAGCAGACTATGTATTTTTTGGATGCAGTTGCTAGCAGAGAAGCAACCTCAAGCAACGTTTTCCCTTCTTCTTTTTCATTTAGCCCATTTCAATACATGATGAGACACCTGTATCAGATCCCAGTTCTCCACACCAAAGAAGGAATACTCACGGTAGGTTCGATTTGTTGGAATGTAAGTCTGCACTATTGGTTTTATTTGAGTCGGACATTCAATACCATTATTTTTACAGTATTTCTGAAATTTTTATGATATGTAATTATTTTTACAGGAATTTCTGTGGGCCATATGAGTATTATGTTTTCAAAATCTAGGCATACATGTGCAGGAGGGTTGAGCCCCCCCCCACACACACACACACAAAAGCAACCTGGATTGATTTTAAAATTTCCTTCACACCAGTTGGTATACCCATCTAGTGTCTAGTGCAACGTAGCCTTGTCTCCATACACGCACACACACACTTTTAGTAGCTGTACCCACCCCTGATGTGACACTCGTTAATTGCATTCAGCCTGCGATGATTACTACAGTCTATGTGTGTACATATTGTTATTCTTGGTCCTGTTTTAGGACAGGATGTTGTGGAACAAAGAGCAAGAGCAGGAGAGGATTCTGAAAGCAACTCTTTGCTACGTATACATGATGCCCTTATTGAGAAGGTATTTTTACTCATGGAATCTCATTCTAGCTACATCCCTGGCCCTCCTACATGCAGGCCAAAATAGATAGCACAGGATAGTTGCTCTTGGTGTCGTAGAACACATTATTGTGATGCACATTTTGTATTAAGTGGTTTATTTTCCTTGCTGGCAAACTTGCTGTATACACTCGAAAAGATGGTTAGTCTGAGTGGGCCATCAGCCTGTTCTGATCATTGGCCCTTACTTACATGTACATGTACATGTACATGTATGTACACAGCTGACTATGTACATACATGTATCTGCTTTTCAAGGTTTGGGTACTGGTTTCTGAAATTACCAGTTACATACATATTCAGACTACATGCCACGTTTTACAGGATTATCAAGTGCAGTGTCTAACGGACAGAGTCTGTAGGCTGGCTCTGTTTGAGTCTGAGAGCCAAAGAAAAGTTGCTATTATAGCTGAACTAAGGAAAGAACTGGCTGCTTACAAGAAGAACCCAATGGCTAAAGATCTGAGGTATGTAAATTATGTGAAAAGCAAGGCAGAAATATTGTAGAGACTGCATATAGCTCTGAACTATTCCTATACTCTGTCAAAGCTGCGTATGGGCATCATGCGTATGAAACACACACACACATTTTCCATCTTACCTTGTAATAGGCTTTACTAGTTTTGGATCACTCTCTGCTGCATACTAATCATTGCATGTTTAACTGCTCATGTTACGTATAGTTGTGGTGCTTTCACAGTTAGTTTCAAAGTAATGTATACAATGTTTTGCATACATAGCTATGTTTCTATGGAGGAGCACCTGGAATCATGTGAAAGTCGTTTACAAGGAATGATATCTGGTGTAGAAATGCTGAAGAAACAGGTCTGTATCACTTCAGACTGCCAGTATAAACCTGTATGTATGTACGTACTTACGTACATGTATGTATGTTAATTACACATTTGGTCAACAGCATGGGCAGGTGCATGTTGAAACTTACTTGCATACAAAGCATGTGGCATACTACGTTCTACTGTAGACCACACGTTTATCCGGAAAGGAGCGTCTGTGTCTACAGTACCATTCATACACTGCTATACATGCAGTATGTTAGAGCAAGTATGACTGTCTCATATTATGTCTACACTGCTGTACATGCAGCATGTATGACTGTCATGTGATGTGGCTCAGCTTTAATGTGAAACGTGCTACGCAACATGCTTCCTTGGCAGTATTCTATTACCATAAGAGTGTATGGAACTTGTGAATAGTTATCTTTAACAGCTAGCTGACACTGAGAGCCAACTGCAGTCTGCTACTAGCCGTAGCTCTTCACTCCGGAAAGAGCTGATGGGCAAGGATGCCACTGTGACTTCACTGACTCATGAAAACCGGAGATTACAGGAGGAGAGCAAACTTTCTGCAAGGCGCTCCTCTCAACTGAAACAAGAGTGTAGAGAAAGACGTACATCTAATGCTTCCCTTCAAAAGCAGGTCAGCATCATGTGCACTGTATACATACGTGTGTCATGTACATAACATTGGGTATGGTGATTCTGTGCACTTACAGCTCTTGTATGCATGTACGTCTATGTTTGCACTGGGGCTATGTACATGTTCACACCTTCCGGATTTTAAAGGTATTGTTAACTTGAAGGCCTGGTACTCGGGCAAAAACCCGGGACTATTTATTTGAATTATAAGTGCCCAGTTACGCTGGGAGTTGAACCCATGCAGGACCTTCTGATTGCTAGTCAGTAGGCAAGTTTTATACGTAGCTACTAAACCCACTAGAAGCACTCGCCAATATGACCTGCCAATTCTAACTGTAATTACTCTCTTAAGATAGTATCATGCAGCACCCATGTATGTGTTGCTGTTCTCTTCTGTTATTATGTTTCATGTTGCATACATACAACAGTTGAAGAGTTGACAAAACTAAATAATGATCTTCAAAAGGTAAATGTGTAGAAAGTAACTGTCAATTATTGGAGTATGGAGAAACAGGATGTTCAAATCATATGTAGTATTCTGAATCACTACGATGCACACTTAGTAATACATTTAATATGCTTTCAACACTTGATATGCTGTGATTCACTCTCACTTGCTGTCAGTGAATATGTTTTGAGCTTGTGAAGTACAGTAGAACAGTAATGCAATATCACCGGTTTCCAAAGCTATACTTCAAGCTGCTGCGGTGCATATGTATATGTGTGGGTGTTCAAACTTATGTAACAATAGATGTTAGATTTATGCACTGTGCACTGTCCTCAAATTGTTAAAGTACATGACTGACATATTTTTAATACGTACAAGACATGATATTGCGAATGATAAGCTGATATTCAGCTTCCTGTTCTTTAGAGATTAAAACAAAGCCAAGCTATAAGAAGCTCAGCGGTAATGAATTAAATAGGAAATCTGAACTTACCAAGAAGAGAAAAGATGATGCTACTGCTAAACAGGTAAGTAGTATTAAATTGAAACCACATGGCTGTTTTGTAGGTTTATCGTTCACATATGTAACACTGTCAAGCTCTCATCTTCTCATTAGGTTGACAGCTTAAATCACAAGATTTTTTAGAAGACCAAGTTTCTGAAGCAAAAGAGAGAGAGAGTAACCGTACTTGTCAATGTGAAACATAAAGTACACATGCGAATATCCTTTTGTAAAATACTCTAATGTACTAGGCCGGGTTACGTACATCATATAACATTGATCGGTCGTTGGATAACAGTATGAATATGTACTCACCAACTGCTTTCAGGCTATATTTGTCCATTACGAGGTGAGAAACATGTTGACCTCCAGTGATAATAGAATGAAGAAATATACTGTATGACAGCTTTTCAATCTCATGAATCACTACTGAGAGCCACAGTCATGCCCATTGCTACATGGTGTGAGATTATATCGCAGGCTGGCTGCTTGAGAATAACTTGTTTATGCTATGCATATGTCATTGTGTATGGGTGCCGGTGTTATGTATACCCCTGTCGCGTGTGTATGCCTCTTGTGCATACAGATGTACACTTTATGTGAGCAGCTGGTTACCCTAGCCTCCAACGGGCTGTCTCAGAGCACTGACATCAGCCCCGAAGCAGCTACTAGTGCTGTGACAACACTGGTGGAGGAGAACACACATCTGAAAGAGGACATTGAAAGAGTGACTCAACAACTACAGCAGGTTAGACTCTTGCCACATAGAGTTGTGTGTTTCTTGATGCTACTCCAGTAATCTACATTTCCATACACCATGTACGCAGAAAAACAGTGTACATATTTATTGTATACATATATACCTACATCATTCATTCATTTCTGGAGCACTGTGTTCTGCAAAAAATCAGTAACACACTGTATAAGTGTATAAGTACGGCAAAGAAGCAGAGGTGCAGGTGTATACGCAGGAAATATGGTTAAGAATCATTGCTGTTGTTGCTGGTGGTAATAGAAAATCTCTCTGCATAAACTAACTGATTCATGCATCATCGAACACACTTTGGGAAGTAAAGGTTCCATAGCCTGCTGCATATATATTGAGATCTACGACTGAAATATTCCTTAATCTTTAGTATAATATACACTCCAGGCCCTATGTTATGGCAGTACTATAATTATAGTAACTACCTATACAGGCACGTATGTATTTTAGTTACTACGTATATGTACATATACGTTTAATGTGTTTATTGCCACTTCCTGTATTTCATACAGCTGCAAGACAGTCATTCTGCTGTGTGTTCTGGAGTTCATGGTGTTGTTGAGTGCTTTCTGGGAATGAAGGTGATGCACTTCATTGTAGTAGTAACTTGCATGTAAAAAGTTTTAATAATATATGGTTAAACAGAAGATCTGGTACTTTGCTAGCCAAGGGCACATTTATGAACCCAGAAAAAGTGTCAACTTTTTCTGATTCTATATTAGTACCCAAAAATCCATATACATTCACATTGAACTATATTGGAGAAAACCTTGCCTGGTTAAGAGCCGGCTAGCTAGCTTGTAAAGTAATGAAAAGTGTGTGAATGGTGATATTTCTATATGATAGATACGTTTCTACCATACACATATTCAGTTTGTTTAAAGCAGGAGATTATTCAACCTAATTAAGGGCCTCTAATTTTATAGTGGTTTCATGGTATAAACAGTTTATTTTACTGCTTCTAATTCTCTACCTTGAACATACCTACATATTTCCATAGAGTATACATGTATGAGCATACATATGCCCACTCCTATTCACAGCCTACGTAATCGAAAATTACTGCCCTACAATTTTTTTAAATTAAGCCAATATTGTTAAACTATGTGCTGTCAAGATGACACCTTTCTGTTACAAGTATCATATGTGCTCTCTTCTAAAGACCACATGCACCGTAACATACCCCACAATTAACCCCACAATAAACTGACAATTGGAGTTTGGCAACGTACTGGAGATGGGTTTGGCTCTGCTATTGACTGAAGGTTAGAATCATAAATTCCACCAGTTTTAAACAAATTTTGAATGACACATGAAATTTTTCATGTTTTCATGTATCAAACGAAAAGAACAGCTGGATACTAAATGTATTGTTCCCAGGCCAAAATACACATACACACATACACACATACACATGAGCTACATATATATGTAACTGAGGTTCCATGCTGCAACACAACATGAGAGTAGGTGCTACATACTACATGTAGCCTCGTTCCTAGGCTCTACTTCCCAGCTTTTGTTTTCGCACGTAATAATTATTTTACTATGTGCGAAAAAAACTGGGAAATAAGTAGATATGGTTGTCGAGAATGCATCAAAAGTGCAGAAACTGGAATGAATACGCCTATATTATACCCATAGTAATCCTGGTCATGCTGGTCACAACAGTTGTGAATATGTAAGTATACTTCTACAGGTTGTCTCGTATTGAAATAGAGCACAGTGAAGCCCTCTCTGGGACTGTGGCTGCAATGAAACAGGATGAAGAGCAGAGGCTACTAAAGGTTGTAGAGACGACTAAACAGGAGGAGCAAGTAAGTGACATACAATCATTGTAATATGAGCATATCTCAGACTGGATATTGCATACTGAGTCATGTACAATGCAAGCAGAACGTTAATAGACGGATGCTCAGATTTGGTGTGTACGTACATGTAGATTAAATGTGTGTGGCTTGCAGAACAAAAATTAATAACCAATATTAGGGAATTTTTCGGCCTTTTACAAGTCTGATTCAGAATAAGCATATCTTCTTTAGCCTAATTGTGTTTCCGAGAGTTTCTTGTACCCATGCAAGTGTTACTAGTGTTGTCCCAGTAGATCAAAGGCATTAGTGTGCTGGACAAAAGTGTTGTCACTGTTACATGTACATGCAAACATTCTCAAAACTGCCTACCCAAACCTTAACTCAAAGCCGCTTTCCTAATGTCGAGAATAGCAGTTTGGAATCTACGTATTTAGCTAGTAGCATCTTAGTCTATCGAGCTAGACCCTCCTCTATGCTTAGCTAAGCGCAGAGGAGGGTCTAGCTCGATAGACTAGTAGCATCTAAAAAGATACTTGGCTGCTCTTCTAAAACGTGTAATGAAGCAGTAAGGGAATATGGGGTTTAAGTTGAGGTCTGGTACTAATGGTCTGAATGAAGAGTTAGGAAGATAAAAATGATGATAGGCAGTGTTGGTTATGTGGGAAAGAATGTGAGAGTGTAGTTCACGTGCTCCGACCGGCAATTCACAAGGACTGGGCACTCAATAGATTGAGTTTTTTTTTGGTTGAGTGGCTAGCCAGCCCTCTGTGATGGTATCAATAACGTCTGATCAAGTGGCTGGTGAAGTAGTGTCGACATGTTAATATCTACTTGTCTTTTATGGATTGTATAGAATGTTCACTTATGTTATAAAGATAATTTAATTCTATAACTAATGTAAGAAGAAAACTAGGAGAATAATATGGAGAATAGCAAAAATCTCAAGCCTGTTAGGCATTCCTTTTCTCATCAGGATATTCTCAGGATCATGAACAGCCCCAACATAGTAGTATACACGTATGTATGTGTCTATGTCTGTTACCAAGATGAGCAGCACTAATCCCTTCATCTTGAAGCCCTCTAACTTGGTTGGCCATGATGCTAGTGTGTGTGTGTGGTGATGGCTGATACGTATACCTATTTTACATTATGAAAGGAGAAAACAGGCTTTTACTCCCCCAATGGACTGGATGATCGGTGTGTTGTTGCCCTTGATCATAGTGTTTATCCACCACTGGGCCAAAGTGCTTTACTAGTGATCCTAGTAGTTTATGTATATGGACAATCTTCATTCTCACCTTACCTGCCACGCTAGAATTTTTCCATCTCAAAGCAAGGATCTCTCCTGGCAGGCTGCTGGTGAATCACAGCTACACTAGATTGACACAGTATCCAGGACCATAGTCAGCTGATATGTGATACTTAGTCTACAATGAAAATGGCACTTCCCAAACAATTGAGTGCAACCTTGAGAATGGAATGTAGTGCATATGGGTGCACTCATTCCCTGGTTCAACTCCGCTGTTTTTATTCACATACATGTAGTAAACAGCACCTTTTGGCATTCTGTAAGCCACAGCAGCTGGGGTGGAGGCCAGGAACGAAGCTACGTAGGAATGTCCTTTTTTTTTATCCGACAGTGTCAAAACAGTGCAGGTATTTCCTCTTATATTAAGGGGAGAAAAGAGTGTAGGGATACACAGTCAAGGGGTTACTTTTTAGAGAGTGTAATCTTCTTCTAAACCCCTTCCCAATTACCTGCCTGCAATAGCCAAATACTACATGTAATAGTAAGTCCTGTGTACCATTCCCAGACCAGTAGTTCTTATATCTCGTGTGCCCAGACCTACTAATTATAATCACAAGTGCTACGGATACAAACCTGCTGTCTATGAGCTTCATCCACATGTAGTTGTGATTAGCAATCTGCCACATTTGAATATATTTATTGCTGTATATTTAACCTATAGAAGAACTCAGTTTTAGAGTGACTGTTGTATGCAATGCAGGAGATGTATCAAAAGCAATTAGAGGAAATGAAGATACAACTGGAGCATGACAAGGACGTTTCTCTGGAGGAAGAAAAGAGAAATACAGCTACTGTGATGGAGGAGCTGGAACAAGTAAAACAGGTACAACACAGCCAGTAGTATGTGCAGACAAACACCGGCCTGCACTACTGCATATTAACCTGTAGTGCATGACCTCTCCCAATATCATTATACAAGGCAAGAACGTTCGTGAAGTAAGTAGTTTAGACTGTACATAGTTATGTATGCAATTTTCCTAGTAGCTGTCTACTACTCCAGCTATTTATCCCAATATTTAGTGAAGATTAATACTGCATTTCACTTCCAGGATAAGGAAGAAATGGAATTGAAATGTGAGGAGAGGAAGGCTCTTCAACTGAAGCTGGTAAGCCACATCTACCTTTGAGTATATCACTTCTGTCTCAGTACTGACTGCAATCAGCACAACTGTGCGTGTTTCTCAACTTGTAGTGTGTACCATTCTTTACTTAAAAGGCTTCTTCATTAAGACTAGGTGGTTGGAGCTAGTAACTTTGAAATAGAATTAATGCTAACTAGAGGTCTTCAAGAAGACATACCCCGCGCTGAATACTGAGACATAGGGCTAGCTGTGAATTACAGTCAATATTCCAATGGTTTTACAGTAGTGTCTGCACGTAGCTACGTTATTATGCACTACTAATTCAGTGTCCAAAGTGTCTGGAACTACATGTACGTGTACTACGGCTTCTGTTATCTTGTTCACTATGTAATGTCAGTAATGACAGGACTCTTCAACGACAATGAGCATATGTACATGCCGCAAGATACAGAGTGAAAGACGTAAACAGTTACGTACTTGTAGAAGCTGTGGGCATATATCTATTCTCATTGATGGGTCGACACTTAATTACGTGTCTATGATAATTATAATAATAGTGCGCATGTTCTTTGACCTGTCCCTAGTGGTACAGACATGCGGAAGTTGGCGAGAGTAACTGAAGTTTGAGGTTTATCACAAGCTGTATTGCTTTGGAGAGACACTCAAGATCTGGTGTATGATTTAACCTTCCGTCTCAGTCTATGAAACTGGCCTCCGATAGTCACTTGGTCTTGTCACGAGACTAGTCCTCTAAACGATTGATTTCACAATAACACAATCACATATTTGGATCTGCCCAGCAAGCTATAGGTGTGTCCCATTGCTGTATTAGCCAACACTGATAATCAGAAAAAATAAAAGCTACAGAAAATAGAATTACTTTGTGCTTTACCAGATTATATACAAGCTAAAGTATGATGAATTTATTAAGTTAATTCATGCTTTGAAATCATATACATGTAGCCTCTAAATCGCATATCATGAAGATATTTTAATATTTTTATGTCATTGCTTAACCCCCACTTGTGCATGTTTGGCGCAGGGTATTATTATTTCCATACATGACAGGGTATATAAGCTTGCATATTATGCATCCTGGACTTACATTTATTTCAAAGCTGCGTAATAGACACCCACTCTGACTAAATGTGACATAATACGTAATATATCACCTGACAATACCATTTTTTTGTGCTACAGTGCACTTTTACGTGTACGTACTAAGGGCACTTATTAACCAACCAAGTGTTTCCACACAGGAGAATCTGGAGGAAAGTCTGAGAGAACTTGCAGTGAGCAAATCAGAAGCTCTTGACGTTGCTGAGATGCAAAAGATTACATTAAAAGAAAAATTGCTTGCGGAAATCGCTTGCTATGAGGTAAGCAGTGTACCGGTATCATGTATGTGTACTTGTAGAGTGAATAGAAAAGGTGTGCAATGTCCAATCTAACTGCACAATTTAACAACTGATTGGAAAACAGAGTTGTTGCTGGTGGCAGCTGTTGGTTGACACGGGTCAAAATCATGGACCGTATCTTTCCATTGGTAAAGTCATGTACATACATACTTTTTCATATCGTGGTCTGGATGTTTTACATGTGCAGGAACAGTCTGACCAGTATGCAGTCACTATAGCTGCAATGGAAGAAAAGCTACTGACCCTAATGAAGAAGTCCCAACTGTTAGAAAAGAAGAATGAGAGCCTGTAACAGCAAATGGCTTTGCATCAGCAAGAAGCCAGTAATTCAGAAAAGAGAGGCACTGCTACATGTACAGGTAATAATGAATGTGTACACATCTATGGGTACCAATACAGACATTCATTGCAGTATGGATTCTTGAATCTAACGCTCCATTTTGCGTTCATGATCATGGACCATTGATCCTTGCACATGTGTAGGTATGTTCATAGAACGCACTGCCCAGAGTTGTGACCATAGGCAAACATTCTGTTTTCAACTTGGGTCATTTGTGGTGCACGTACGCGTAGCTTGCTATGCATGTTTTAATTGAATGCGTGAAAAATCTCCCGATACAACAATACATGTACATGTAATGAAGGCCTAACTAGTTCCACTACTTTAGCTAGGTAGCTCAGAGTGGGTTATGAGGTGACCATGGATCTGAGTCCAGATAACATGTACATGTACAGAGGGGAGTGGGGGTTTACAAGAAATTATTTCGAAATTCTCTGGCATGGGGGCATACTCGCCCGTATGAAAGCCTTTTGTGTGTGTGTGTGTGCGTCTAATATCACAATTTGCTATTCATTCTTCATCAGTAGCAATCAGCTGCTGTCTCCTTGTTCTTGCGCAGGAGTGTCTTTTGCAGTTCCAGGAAATTGTCCAGCAGTTTTCTCAGCAGGGATTGATCTGCAAAGTAAAATGAAATGCACACCTCCAATTACCATTCTCATATACATTAAACAGGCTATGACATACTCAATATGTAAGTGTGTGTGTGTGTGTGTGTGTGTGTGTGTGTGTGTGTGTGTGTGTGTGTGTGTGTGTGTGTGTGTGTGTGTGTGTGTGTGTGTGTGTGTGTGTGTGTGTGTGTGTGTGTGTGTGTGTGTGTGTGTGTGTGTGTGTGTGTGTGTGTGTGTGTGTGTGTGTGTGTGTGTGTGTGTGTGTGTGTGTGTGTGTGTGTGTGTGTGTGTGTGTGTGTGTGTGTGTGTGTGTGTGTGTGTGTGTGTGTGTGTGTGTGTGTGTGTGTGTGTGTGTGTGTGTGTGAAATCACAATTTTCGTTTGAAACAATTTTCGTTAAATAGAAGAAAATATAAGTTAAATATCACGGTTATACTTAAATACTTAGTCTAATATCACATTTTGCTATTCATTTTTCATCAGTAGCAAACTCATCTACTCACGATCAACTTGCAGCAGTGCATGCTATTATGTAGATGTGTGGTATATTGTCAAATCAGTGTGACCATAGTGTCTTCAACTGACGTGATCTTCATTAGCTCCCAGCATTAAAAAGCCAAACTTGTCAACATGTTGAATACAATTTTATGTACACATCATCAGCTTAATCGCAACAGTTTATTTTGCTTGTAAAACTGTGTTTGAAGTGTTCCTGTGAAAAGGCATCCCTGTTTTTAGTGTTTCCTGGATGGGTATCAGTGATGGGGCCAGAGTGTGGGTGGGGCTTTACCAGATGAAGATATTTTGCATTCTAGCTACAAATGTTAAATTTATGCATTATTAAGCAGAGGGCATGGTGTATATTTGTTCCGTGCAATCTAGGAATTTGCGTAATCTCGAGATTGTGTTGCGCACTCTCGGAATCCTGAAATTGCGTTCCAAGCTACTCAAGATTTAGAATGGACACATTTATGCCCTAGTGCATGCTAGTGCAGTTCATGCAATTTCCAGTTGGGTTAGACTACTGTGGTTCTCTTTAATTGATGATGTGGGGATATCAACTTTGGCTACCACATTTGGGTTTTGATGGCTCCAGATTGCATGCAAATTAACATTTCTGGGGGAGTATACGTATGGCTGAGACTGCCAATGCATGCATGCATCGATCGTTGCCCCGACCCCACAACAGCACAGCCACCCCCTACAAAGAACACGTAATCCTGGGGTGTAGTACTGACCTTCATCTGTGAGCTCTGTACATATACATGCACCTAGACGAGCCCATGCTTATGAACAGCTCTGGTATGTGTACCTGAGAAAGTATAGCGGCCTGACAAAACTATTGGTGACTCTATATGTGTATGAATGACTCTATATAAGTCGAAGAGACAAACAATTTGGAACAGGTTCTCACATTAGCACACTAACTAAATCCCTACTGTTGGGTTTAGCAATCACTTCTTCTTGTAAATGGGACTGCTGGACAGACAGACAGACACAGACAGACAGATAGACGGACAGACCCAATTGCTTAACCCTGCCACACGCATGTGGGGTAATGACCCTTCTCCACCCAGTTAAGCTGTATTGATCACAAAACGCTGCATCACTTGAGGTTATTGCACTGCTTTCGATTGAGTATAAAGCAGCTACATGTAGTTGAACATCTTCTAAAAACACCAACTACATGTACATTGAATATGCCTGTATGTCTTTGATGAGTATTTCCTCCACTAAATACTCAGATAAGTACTGAGTGACTGATTTTTCTTTCCAAACAGAATGTCCATTACAGGGTTCATTGCATCCTGTCACCATAACCCAGCCTCTCAATGACCAAATTACAGAGTCGTCACTCATAGATTAGGCAAACAGTCCAGTATTCAGTGAGCCCGATTCCTCCTCAAGATTGTATTAGCTTGTTGGTGCATGTTTGACAATGTACGTATTATACTTGAGTGAGCACACTGGCAAGGTTCCCTTTCAGCTGAGTGGGTGGGTTACAATTTACAAGCTGTGCGGGGTCCTATGCTCAAGCGCTTACACCCTTTGTATGGTATGTTATACTTTTCATGTGGGTATCCAACTGAATGAAAGCCACTGAAATGTCACTGCAACTATGAATTTGTCTAGTGGTTCATGCGCTTCTGACGTCGAGAAAGATTCCTGAGAAAGATTCCTGCATCGATGTACCACATACAGCATTATTTAGCAACACTACATGGTACTGTAGCAGATGTGAGTAGTATATTTGCAGATATTCAGTTAAATTGCTAACTAATTAAAGGTTTACCTAGAGATACGTACACGCAGTATAATGCCTCGCGCACGAGCATTCAGTAGGTGTGGTTTGGTAGCACGTGTTTACAATGTGTGAGAATTTGACAGAGAGAAAGGAGAGGTAGCTAAACGTGCATGAGAATTCGGCGAGTTCATCCTTCTCCAAAGGTGGAAATTAACGCGGTGGTTTCTCCAGCGAAAAAGAGCAACTGTTGTTAGCTTAAAAGCGCACGCACCTCTGGTCTTTTAGCTTCGATTTTGTATGCCGCTCGTTGCTTTCTTTTGCGTAGTGTAGCAAGATGCCTAGCCCTTTCCCCACTCGTCTCGTCAACGTTGTCGGACTCCGTGACTCGACTTTAGCCGACGCAACACGCCGGCCACGCCATGCGCAGAACGCAGCATTCCTAAGCGTGACACATGCATTTATAATATGTTCCGCACGAACCAGGAATTCTAGAATCGCGCAATGCAAACTAGAAATCCATACTTTGCCGCGCAATCCCAGGATTGCGCAGCCAATTCCACTTTTGAGCACATGTGATATTGACACTTCTTTAGCAAGCTATAAAAATGCCACGCTCGGTCAGTAATGCAGCGTCTCTGTGGCTTGCAAGCCATCAGTTTCATTCATCCGTCTTTATTGCAAACTGTAGATTGCCAGAATAATTTGACAATGTAATAGTTGTGACAAATGGTTTCATTACAAATTTAATGTGTTGGTTTTAACATATATAATAGCAGACTATCAATAGTTGGCGATTGGTTTTGTAACCACTGCCAGTAGTTTTTACTTTCAGCACTTGACTCTTTGTTTATCCCTTTGCTGTCTATACTTTGACGCTTCATGCACTTCATATCAAAATTCGAACTTTGTACGAACGAATTTAGTCTACGCAATGCAGGGTTTGCGCAACGTATTCCAACTTTGCGCGAAAAACTGGGCAATGCTGGGATTGCGTGTCAAAGTACGGATTCCTACTTTGCGCAGCGTAATCCTAAGTTTGCGCAACTTCCTGGTTTGCACGGAACATATATATTATACAAACGCTTGCTGAGATGCGTTACAGGATTAGTTTCCTCGCGCTAAGGCGCTCGGCAATAATGACTATGCCATACTACATCCAAAGGGACCAAAATTGGGCCAATTCTGCTGGAAGATGTAGCTGGGGGGGTGGGTCAATTTTCCAATGGTCCTGGGACCATTTCTTCCAGGACCAAGATGCCAGACACATCTGGATTTTGTTGGAACTATATTATATAGGAAACCAGTTAGCCGCTATAAATTTCTTACTACATGTATTATATATTTCAGAGGGGGATCAGTGTGCAACTTGCTGTGTGCGTATAGATTTCTCTAACGTACAGCTTTACCTGTTAAGCTTCAGTCATACCATAGCCAACTCTTGTATCATTAGTTGCCTCCTTTCAAACAATTCACAGCAGACAAGTACAAGCTAACTGTATAAATATGATTCTGCTATTGCAGGTCAATGTAACTTCATTGATGTTTTTCAACTACCATGACCACAGATGGAGATAAGGTGCCTCACAGCAGCAGTGCTTCATCCTGCAGCTCCATGCAGAAGCAGTATCCCTATGACACAGGTGTCAATTTTTTAAGAAGTACAGTTTTGTTCAATATGCATGTATGCACAGTGTGTATTACATGAACATCGCAAACTCTTCAGCTTTCAGCTGAGCTACTTGCTATGTACGTGTACAGGTAGATGTAGCTGTAGACATGTCCATGTACATGTCAATTCTATACTGGAGGATGAATTAATTGCGAGAGTTTGTCACAGGAACGTGTATGTAGTGTGTAAACACTGTGCAAGTCAGACCACCTGTAAAGATATGGACAGGATCTCCAAATTGTGTGCAACTGCTAGCAACATTACAATATTGCCAGAGTAGTGACTCTTGAGTGGTCAACTAGCATAGAGTGATAAGTGTGGCTAGGCCTTAGTGTGAGATCATTATGGAGTATGTTGCAGAGCAGACCTGCACATCTGAACACTTTATTAGACCCCATCAGTTATCACTGTTTTTGGCTTTACTTTACTTTGGCTGTCTATAACACGACTACTGCTAACACATACCAGTGACTATCACCTTTTAACAAAATCCATAGTCACAATATGTTACGCATGCATACGTATTGGCAACTGCCGTCAGCCAGTGATATGTATTTTTTAGATGCAGTTGCTAGCAGAGAAGCAGCCTCAAGCAACGTATTTCCTTCTTCTTTTTCGTTTAGCCCATTTCAATACAACTGTATCAGATCCCAGTTCTCCACAACAAGGAAGGAATAGGCACGGTAGGTTCGATTTGTTGGAATGTAAGTCTGCACCATTGGTTTCATTTGAGTCGGACATTCAATACCGTTATTCTAGATCTGTGGTACATAAATTATTGGAAAGCAGAGCAAAAATATTGTAGAGACTGTGTATAGCTCTGAACTAACCCTGTCAAGGCTGCATGGGCATCATGCATATGAAACACACACACACATTTTTCATCTTTAGCTTGTAATAGACTTTACTAGTTTGGGTTACTCTCTGCTGCATACTAATCGTGGCATGTTTAACTGTTCATGTTACATGTAGTTGTGGTGCTTTCACAGTTAGTTTCAAAGTAATGTATACAATGTTTTGCATACGTAGCTATGTTTCTATGGAGGAGCACCTGGAATCATGTGAAAATCTTTTGCAAGAAATGATATCTGGTGTAGAAATGCTGAAGAAACAGGTCTGTATCCCTTCAGACTGCCAGTATAAGCCTGTATGTATGTATGTAACTACGTACATGTATGTATGTTAATTACACATTTGGTCAACAGCATGGGCAGGTGCATGTTGAAACTTACTTGCATACAAAGCATGTGGCATACTACGTTCTACTGTAGACCACACGTTTATCCAGAAAGGAGAGTCTGTGTCTACAGTACCATTCATACACTGCTATACATGCAGTATGTTAGAGCAAGTATGACTGTCTCATATTATGTCTACACTGCTGTACATGCAGCATGTTGTCTGTCATGTGATGTGGCTCAGCTTTAATGTGAAACGTGCTATGCAACATGCTTCCTTGGCAGTATTCTATTACCATAAGAGTGTATGGAACTTGCGAAATGTTATCCTGCTGACACTGAGAGCCAACTGCAGTCTGCTACTAGCCGTAGCTCTTCACTCCGGAAAGAGCTGATGGGCAAGGATGCCACTGTGACTTCACTGACTCAGGAAAACCGGAGATTACAGGAGGAGAGCAAACTTTCTTCAAGGCGCTCCTCTCAACTGAAACAAGAGTGTAGAGAAAGACGTACATCTTATTAATGCTTCCCTTCAAAAGCAGGTCAACATCATGTGCACTGTATACATATGTGTGTCATGTACATAACATTGGGTATGGTGATTCTGTGCACATACAGCTCTTGTATGCATGTACGTCTATGTTTGCACTGGGGCAATGTACATGTTCACACCTTCCGGATTTTAAAGGTATTGTTAACTTGAAGGCCTGGTACTCGGGCAAAAACCCGGGACTATTTATGGCTACATGGCTGTTTTGTAGGTTTATCGTTCATGTATGTAACACTGTCAAGCTCTCATCTTCTCATTAGGTTGACAGCTTAAATCACAAGATTTTTTAGAAGACCAAGTTTCTGAAGCAAAAGAGAGAGAGAGTAACCGTACTTGTTAATGCGAAACATAAAGGTATACATGCGAATATCCTTTTGTAAAATACTCTAATGTACTAGGCCGGGTTACGTATATCATATAACATTGATCGGTCGTTGGATAACAGTATGAATATGTACTCACCAACTGCTTTCAGGCTATGTTTGTCCATTACGAGGTGAGAAACATGTTGACCTCCAGTGATAATAGAATGAAGAAATATACTGTATGACAGCTTTTCAATCTCATGAATCACTACTGAGAGCCACAGTCATGCCCATTGCTACATGGTGTGAGATTATATCGCAGGCTGGCTGCTTGAGAATAACTTGTTTATGCTATGCATATGTCATTGTGTATGGGTGCCGGTGTTATGTATACCCCTGTCGCGTGTGTATGCCTCTTGTGCATACAGATGTCCACTTTATGTGAGCAGCTGGTTACCCTAGCCTCCAACGGGCTGTCTCAGAGCACTGACATTAGCCCTGAAACAGCTACTAGTGCTGTGACAACACTGGTGGAGGAGAACACACATCTGAAAGAGGACATTGAAAGAGTGACTCAACAACTACAGCAGGTTAGACTCTTGCCACATAGAGTTGTGTGTTTCTTGATGCTACTCCAGTAATCTACATTTCCATACACCATGTACGCAGAAAAACAGTGTGCACAGTGAAGCCCTCTCTGGGACTGTGGCTGCAATGAAACAGGATGAAGAGCAGAGGCTACTAAAGGTTGTAGAGACGACTAAACAGGAGGAGCAAGTAAGTGACATACAATCATTGTAATATGAGCATATCTCAGACTGGATATTGCATGCTGAGTCATGTACAATGCAAGCAGAACGTTAATAGACGGATGCTCAGATTTGGTGTGTACGTACATGTAGATTAAATGTGTGTGGCTTGTAGAACAAAAATTAATAACCAATATTAGGGAATTTTTCGGCCTTTTACAAGTCTGATTCAGAATAAGCATATCTTCTTTAGCCTAATTGTGTTTCCGAGAGTTTCTTGTACCCATGCAAGTGTTACTAGTGTTGTCCCAGTAGATCAAAGGCATTAGTGTGCTGGACAAAAGTGTTGTCACTGTTACATGTACATGCAAACATTCTCCAAACTGCCTACCTAAACCTTAACTCAAAGCCGCTTTCCTAATGTCGAGAATAGCAGTTTGGAATCTACGTATTTAGCTAGTAGCATCTTAGTCTATCGAGCTAGACCCTCCTCTATGCTTAGCTAAGCGCAGAGGAGGGTCTAGCTCGATAGACTAGTAGCATCTAAAAAGATACTTGGCTGCTCTTCTGAAACGTGTAATGAAGCAGTAAGGGAATATGGGGTTTAAGTTGAGGTCTGGTACTAATGGTCTGAATGAAGAGATAGGAAGATAAAAATGATGATAGGCAGTGTTGGTTATATGGGAAAGAATGTGAGAGTGTAGTTCACGTGCTCCGACCGGCAATTCACAAGGACTGGGCACTCAATAGATTGAGTTTTTTTTGGTTGAGTGGCTAGCCAGCCCTCTGTGATAGTATCAATAACGTCTGATCAAGTGGCTGGTGAAGTTGTGTCGACATGTTAATATCTTCTTGTCTTTTATGGATTGTATAGAATGTTCACTTATGTTACAAAGATAATTTAATTCTATAACTAATGTAAGAAGAAAACTAGGAGAATAATATGGAGAATAGCAATAATCTCAAGCCTGTTAGGCATTCCTTTTCTCATCAGGATATTCTCAGGATCATGAACAGCCCCAACATAGTAGTATACACGTATGTATGTATCTATGTCTGTTACCAAGATGAGCAGCACTAATCCCTTCATCTTGAAGCCCTCTAACTTGGCTGGCCATGATGCTAGTGTGTGTGTGTGGTGATGGCTGATACGTATACCTATTTTCCATTATGAAAGGTGAAATTAAACAGGCTTTTACTCCCCCAATGGACTGGATGATTGGTGTATTGTTGCCCTTGATCATAGTGTTTATCCACCACTGGGCCAAAGTGCTTTACTAGTGATCCTAGTAGTTATGTATATGGACAATCTTCATTCTCACCTTACCTGCCACGCTAGAATTTTTTCATCTGAAAGCAAGGATCTCTCCTGGCAGGCTGCTGGTGAATCACAGCTACACTAAATTGACACAGTATCCAGGACCATAGTCAGCTGATATGTGATACTTAGTCTACAATGAAAATGGCACTTCCCAAACAATTGAGTGCAACCTTGAAAATGGAATGTAGTGCATATGGGTGCACTCATTCCCTGGTTCAACTCCGCTGTTTTTATTCACATACATGTAGTAAACAGCACCTTTTGGCATTCTGTAAGCCACAGCAGCTGGTGTGGCGGCCAGGAACGAAGCTACGTAGGAATGTCCTTTTTTTAGTAGACAGTGTCAAAACAGTGCAGGTATTTCCTCTTATATTAAGAGGAGAAAAGAGTGTAGGGATACACAGTCAAGGAGTTACTTTTTAGAGAGTGTAATCTTCTTCTAAACCCCTTCCCAATTACCTGCCTGCAATAGCCAAATACTACATGTAATAGTAAGTCCTGTGTACCATTCCCAGACCAGTAGTTCTTATATCTCGTGTGCCCAGACCTACTAATTATAATCACAAGTGCTACGGATACAAACCTGCTGTCTATGAGCCTCATCCACATGTAGTTGTGATTAGCAATCTGCCACATTTGAATATATTTATTGCTGTATAATTAACCTATAGAAGAACTCAGTTTTAGAGTGACTGTTGTATGCAATGCAGGAGATGTATCAAAAGCAATTAGAGGAAATGAAGATACAACTGGAGCATGAAAAGGACGTTTCTCTGGAGGAAGAAAAGAGAAATACAGCTACTGTGATGGAGGAGCTGGAACAAGTAAAACAGGTACAACACAGCTAGTAGTATGTGCAGACAAACACCGGCCTGCACTACTGCATATTAACCTGGAGTGCATGACCTCTCCCAATATCATTATACAAGGAAAGAACGTTCGTGAAGTAAGTAGTTTAGACTGTACATAGTTATATATGCAATTTTCCTAGCAGCTGTCTACTACTGCAGCTATTTATCCCAATATTTAGTGAAGATTAATACTTCATTTCACTTCCAGGATAAGGAAGAAATGGAATTGGAATGTGAGGAGAGGAAGGCTCTTCAACTGAAGCTGGTAAGCCACATCTACCTTTGAGTATATCACTTCTGTCTCAGTACTGACTGCAATCAGCACAACTGTGCGTGTTTCTCAACTTGTAGTGTGTATCATTCTTTACTTAAAAGGCTTCTTCATTAAGACTAGGTGGTTGGAGCTAGTAACTTTGAAATAGAATTAATGCTAACTAGAGGTCTTCAAGAAGACATACCCCGCGCTGAATACTGAGACATAGGGCTAGCTGTGAATTACAGTCAATATTCCAATGGTTTTACAGTAGTGTCTGCACGTAGCTACGTTATTATGCACTACTAATTCAGTGTCCAGAGTGTCTAGAACTACATGTACGTGTACTACAGCTTCTGTTATCTTGTTCACTATGTAATGTCAGTAATGACAGGACTCTTCAACGACAATGAGCATATGTACATGCCGCAAGATACAGAGTGATAGACGCAAACAGTTACGTACTTGTAGAAGCTGTAGGCATATATCTATTCTCATTGATGGGTCGACACTTAATTACGTGTATATGATAATTATAATAATAGTGCGCATGCCCTTTGACCTGTCCCTAGTGGTACAGACATGCGGAAGTTGGCGAGAGTAACTGAAGTTTGAGGTTTATCACAAGCTGTATTGCTTTGGAGAGACACTCAAGATCTGGTGTATGATTTAACCTTCCGTCTCAGTCTATGAAACTGGCCTCCGATAGTCACTTGGTCTTGTCACGAGACTAGTCCTCTAAACGATTGATTTCACAATAACACAATCACATATTTGGATCTGCCCAGCAAGCTGTAGGTGTGTCCCATTGCTGTATTAGCCAACACTGATAATCAGAAAAAATAAAAGCTACAGAAAATAGAATTACTTTGTGCTTTACCAGATGTATACAAGCTAAAGTATGATGAATTTATTAAGTTAATTCATGCTTTGAAATCATATACATGTAGCCTCTAAATCGCATATCATGAAGATATTTTAATATTTTTATGACAGACGGATGGACAAAACCAATTGCTTAACCCCCACTTGTGCATGTTTGGCGCAGGGTTTTATTATTTCCATACATGACAGGGTATATAAGCTTGCACATTATGCATCCTGGACTTACATTTATTTCAAAGCTGCGTAATAGACACCCACTCTGACTAAATGTGACATAATACGTAATATATCACCTGACAATACCATTTTTTTGTGCTACAGTGCACTTTTACGTGTACGTACTAAGGGCACTTATTAACCAACCAAGTGTTTCCACACAGGAGAATCTGGAGGAAAGTCTGAGAGAACTTGCAGTGAGCAAATCAGAAGCTCTTGACGTTGCTGAGATGCAAAAGATTACATTAAAAGAAAAATTGCTTGCGGAAATCGCTTGCTATGAGGTAAGCAGTGTACCGGTATCATGTATGTGTACTTGTAGAGTGAATAGAAAAGGTGTGCAATGTCCAATCTAACTGCACAATTTAACAACTGATTGGAAAACAGAGTTGTTGTTGGTGGCAGCTGTTTGTTGACACGGGTCAAAATCATGGACCGTATCTTTCCATTGGTAAAGTCATGTACATACATACTTTTTCATATTGTGGTCTGGATGTTCTACATGTGCAGGAACAGTCTGACCAGTATGCAGTCACTATAGCTGCAATGGAAGAAAAGCTGCTGACCCTAATGAAGAAGTCCCAACTGTTAGAAAAGAAGAATGAGAGCCTGTAACAGCAAATGGCTTTGCATCAGCAAGAAGCCAGTTATTCAGAAAAGAGAGGCACTGCTACATGTACAGGTAATAATGAATGTGTACACATCTATGGGTACCAATACAGACATTCATTGCAGTATGGATACTTGAATCTAACGCTCCATTTTGCGTTCATGATCATGGACCATTGATCCTTGCACACGTGTAGGTATGTTCATACAGCGCACTGCCCAGAGTTGTAACCATAGACAAACATTCTGTTTTCAACTTGGGTCATTTGTGATGCACGTACGCGTAGCTTGCTATGCATGTTTTAATTGAATGCGTGAAAAATCTCCCAGATACAACAATACATGTACATGTAATAAAGGCCTAACTAGTTCCACTACTTTAGCTAGGTAGCTCAGAGTGGGTTATGAGGTGACCATGGATCTGAGTCCAGATAACATGTACATGTACAGAGGGGAGTGGGGGTTTACAAGAAATTATTTCGAAATTCTCTTGGGGCCATACTCGCCCGTATGAAAGCCTTGTGTGTGTGTGCGTGCGTGCGTGCGTGCGTGTGTGAAAAATCACAATTTTCGTTAAATAGAAGAAAATATAAGTTAAATATCACGGTTACACTTAAATACTTAGTCTAATATCACATTTTGCTATTCATACTTCATCAGTAGCAAACTCATCTACTCACGATCAACTTGCAGCAGTGCATGCTATTATGTAGATGTGTGGTATATTGTCAAATCAGTGTGATCATAGATAGTGACGCCTTCAACTGACGTGATCTTCATTAGCTCCCAGCATTAAAAAGCCAAACTTGTCAACATGAAATACAATTTTATCTACACATCATCAGCTTAATCGCAACAGTTTATTTTGCTTGTAAAACTGTGTTTGAAGTGTTCCTGTGAAAAAGCATCCCTGTTTTTAGTGTTTCCTGGATGGGTATCAGTGATGGGGCCAGAGTGTGGGTGGGGCTTTAACAGATGAAGATATTTTGCATTCTAGCTACAAATGTTAAATTTATGCATTATTAAGCAGAGGGCATGGTGTAAATTTGTTCCGCGCAATCTAGGAATTTGCGTAATCTCGAGATTGTGTTGCGCACTCTCAGAATCCTGAAATAATTGCTTTCCAAGCTACTCAAGATTTAGAATGGACACATATATACTCCTAGTGCATGCTTGTGCAGTTCATGCAATTTCCAGTTGGGTTAGACTACTGTGGTTCTCTTTAATTGATGATGTGGGGATATCAACTTTGGCTACCACATTTGGGTTTTGATGGCTCCAGATTGCATGCAAATTAACATTTCTGGGGGAGTATACGTATGGCTGAGACTGCCAATGCATGCATGCATCGATCGTTGCCCCGACCCCACAACAGCACAGCCACCCCCTACAAAGAACACGTAATCCTGGGGTGTAGTACTGACCTTCATCTGTGAGCACTGTACATATACATGCACCTAGAGGAGCCCATGCTTATGAACAGCTCTGGTATGTGTACCTGAGAAAGTATAGCGGCCTGACAAAACTATTGGTGTGGCGTATGTGTATGAATGACTCTATATAAGTCGAAGAGACAAACAATTTGGAACAGGTTCTCACATTATCACACTAACTAAATCCCTACTGTTGGGTTTAGCAATCACTTCTTCTTGTAAATGGGACTGCTGGACAGACAGACGGACGCAGACAGACAGATAGACGGACAGACCCAATTGCTTAACCCTGTCACACGCATGTGGGGTAATGACCCTTCTCCACCCAGTTAAGCTGTATTGATCACAAAATGCTGCATCACGTGAGGTTATTGCACTGCTTTCGATTGAGTATAAAGCAGCTACATGTAGTTGAACATCTTCTAAAAACACCAACTACATGTACATTGAATATGCCTGTATGTCTTTGATGAGTATTTCCTTCACTAAGTACTCAGGTAAGTACTGAGTGACTGATTTTTCTTTCCAAACTGAATATCCATTCCTACTTTGTGCAGCGCAATCCTAAGTTTGCGCAACTTCCTGGTTTGCGCGGAACATATATATTATACAAATGCTTGCTGAGATGCGTTACAGGATTAGTTTCCTCGCGCTAAGGCGCTCGGCAATAATAACTATGCCATACTCCATCCAAATCTGCTGGAAGATGTAGCTGGGGGGAGGGGGGGTCAATTTTCCAATGGTCCTGGGACCATTTCTTCCAGGACCAAGATGCCAGACACATCTGGATTTTGTTGGAACTATATTATATAGGAAACCAGTTAGCCGCTATAAATTTCTTACTACATGTATTATATATTTCAGAGGGGGATCAGTGTGCAACTTGCTGTGTGGGTATAGATTTCTCTAACGTACAGCTTTACTTGTTAAGCTTCAGCCATACCATAGCCAACTCTTGTATCATGAGTTGCCTCCTTTCAAACAATTCACAGCAGACAAGTACAAGCTAGCTGTATAAATATGATTCTGCTATTGCAGGTCAATGTAACTTTATTGATGTTTTTCAACTACCATGACCACAGATGGAGATAAGGTGCCTCACAGCAGCAGTGCTTCATCCTTCAGCTCCATGCAGAAGCAGTATCCCTACGACACAGGTGTCAATTTTTTAAAAAGTACAGTTTTGTTCAATATGCATGTATGCACAGTGTGTATTACATGTACGCACAGTGTGTATTACATGTACATCGCAAACTCTTCAGCTTTCAGCTGAGCTACTTGCTATGTACGTGTACAGGTAGATGTAGCTGTAGACATGTCCATGTACATGTCAATTCTATACTGGAGGATGAATTAATTGCGAGAGTTTGTCACAGGAACGTGTATGTAGTGTGTAAACACTGTGCAAGTCAGACCACATGTAAAGATATGGACAGGATCTCCAAATTGTGTGCAACTGCTAGCAACATTACAATATTGCCAGAGTAGTGACTCTTGAGTGGTCAGCTAGCATGGAGTGATAAGTGTGGCTAGGCCTTAGTGTGAGATCATTATGGAGTATGTTGCAGAGCAGACCTGCACATCTGAACACTTTATTAGACCCCATCAGTTATCACTGTCTTTGGCTTTACTTTACTTTAGCTGTCTATAACACGACTACTGCTAACACATACCAGTGACTATCACCTTTTAACAAAATCCATAGTCACAGTCTGTTACGCATGCATACGTATTGGCAACTGCCGTCAGCCAGTGATATGTATTTTTTAGATCCAGTTGCTAGCATGCAGAGAAGCAGCCTCAAGCAACGTATTTCCTTCTTCTTTTTCGTTTAGCCCATTTCAATACAACTGTATCAGATCCCAGTTCTCCACACCAAGGAAGGAATAGGCACGGTAGGTTCGATTTGTTGGAATGTAAGTCTGCACTATTGGTTTCATTTGAGTCGGACATTCAATACCATTATTCTAGATCTGTGGTACATAAATTATTGGAAAGCAGAGCAGAAATATTGTAGAGACTGTGTATAGCTCTGAACTAACCCTGTCAAGGCTACATGGGCATCATGCATATGACACACACACACACATTTTTCATCTTTAGCTTGTAATAGACTTTACTAGTTTGGGTTACTCTCTGCTGCAGACTAATCGTTTCATGTTTCACTGTTCATGTTACATGTAGTTGTGGTGCTTTCACAGTTAGTTTCAAAGTAATGTATACAATGTTTTGCATACGTAGCTATGTTTCTATGGAGGAGCACCTGGAATCATGTGAAAATCTTTTGCAAGAAATGATATCTGGTGTAGAAATGCTGAAGAAACAGGTCTGTATCACTTCAGACTGCCAGTATAAACCTGTATGTATGTAAGTACCTACGTACATGTATGTATGTTAATTACACATTTGGTCAACAGCATGGGCAGGTGCATGTTGAAGCTTACTTGCATACAAAGCATGTGGCATACTACGTTCTACTGTAGACCACACGTTTATCCAGAAAGGAGCGTCTGTGTCTACAGTACCATTCATACACTGCTATACATGCAGTATGTTAGAGCAAGTATGACTGTCTCATATTATGTCTACACTGCTGTACATGCAGCATGTATGACTATCACGTGATGTGGCTCAGCTTTAATGTGAAACGTACTACGTAACATGCTTCCTTGGCAGTATTCTATTACCATAAGAGTGTATGGAACTTGTGAAATGTTATCTTTAACAGCTAGCTGACACTGAGAGCCAACTGCAGTCTGCTACTTGCCGTAGCTCTCACTCCGGAAAGAGCTGATGGGCAAAGATGCCACTGTGACTTCACTGACTCAGGAAAACCGGAGATTACAGGAGGAGAGCAAACTTTCTTCAAGGCGCTCCTCTCAACTGAAACAAGAGTGTAGAGAAAGACGTACATCTTATTAATGCTTCCCTTCAAAAGCAGGTCAACATCATGTGCACTGTATACATATGTGTGTCATGTACATAACATTGGGTATGGTGATTCTGTGCACATACAGCTCTTGTATGCATGTACGTCTATGTTTGGACTAGGGCAATGTACATGTTCACACCTTCCGGATTTTAAAGGTATTGTTAACTTGAAGGCCTGGTACTCGGGCAATAACCCGGGACTATTTATTTGAATTATAAGTGCCCAGTTACGCTTACCAGAAGATTGTGTTAGCAGTAAAGAAGCTACTTTACTGTATCATACCTCCTAAAACCAGAGCCCAGCTGGGAGTTGAACCCAAGACCTTCTGATTGTTAGTCGATAGGCAAGTTTTATACGTTGCTACTAAACCCACTAGAAGCACTCTCCAATATGACCTGCCAATTCTAACTGTAATTACTCTCTTAAGATAGTATCATGCAGCACCCATGTATGTGTTGCTGTTCTCTTCTGTTATTATGTTTCATGTTGCATACATACAACAGGTGAAAAGTTGACAGAACTAAATAATGATCTTCAAAGGTAAATGTGTAGAAAGTAACTGTCAATTATTGGAGTATGGAGAAACAGGATGTTCAAATCATATGTAGTATTCTGAATCACTACGATGCACACTTAGTAATACATTTAATATGCTTTCAACACTTGATATGCTGTGATTCACTCTCACTTGCTGTCAGTGAGTATGTCTTGAGCTTGTAAAGTACAGTAGAACAGTAATGCAATTTCACCGGTTTCCAAAGCTATACTTCCAGCTGCTGCGGTGCATATGTATATGTGTGGGTGTCCAAACTTACGTAACAATAGATGTTAGATTTATGCACCGTGCACTGTCTTCTTTGCTACTGTACATGACTGTGTATTAATACATATTTGTAATATGATTTTGCGAATGATATTCAGCTTCCTGTTCTTTAGAGATTAAAACAAAGCCAAGCTAATGAAGAGAAGCTCAGCGGTAAAACTTACCAAGAAGATAAAAGACGACGCTACTGCTAAACAGGTAAGTAGTATTAAATTGAAACCACATGGCTGTTTTGTAGGTTTATCGTTCATGTATGTAACACTGTCAAGCTCTCATCTTCTCATTAGGTTGACAGCTTAAATCACAAGATTTTTTAGAAGACCAAGTTTCTGAAGCAAAAGAGAGAGAGAGTAACCGTACTTGCTAATGCGAAACATAAGGTACACATGCGAAAATCCTTTTGTAAAATACTCTAATGTACTAGGCCGGGTTACGTATATCATATAACATTGATCGGTCGTTGGATAGTATGAATATGTACTCACCAACTGCTTTCAGGCTATGTTTGTCCATTACGAGGTGAGAAACATGTTGACCTCCAGTGATAATAGAATGAAGAAATATACTCTATGACAGCTTTTCAATCTCATGAATCACTACTGAGAGCCACAGTCATGCCCATTGCTACATGGTGTGAGATTATATCGCAGGCTGGCTGCTTGAGAATAACTTGTTTATGCTATGCATATGTCATTGTGTATGGGTGCCGGTGTTATGTATACCCCTGTCGCGTGTGTATGCCTCTTGTGCATACAGATGTCCACTTTATGTGAGCAGCTGTTTACCCTAGCCTCCAACGGGCTGTCTCAGAGCACTGACATCAGCCCTGAAGCAGCTACTAGTGCTGTGACAACACTGGTGGAGGAGAACACACATCTGAAAGAGGACATTGAAAGAGTGACTCAACAACTACAGCAGGTTAGACTCTTGCCACATAGAGTTGTGTGTTTCTTGATGCTACTCCAGTAATCTACATTTCCATACACCATGTACGCAGAAAAACAGTGTACATATTTATTGTATACATATATACCTACATCATTCATTCATTTCTGGAGCACTGTGTTCTGCAAAAAATCAGTAACACACTGTATAAGTGTATAAGTATGGCAAAGAAGCAGAGGTGCAGGTGTATACGCAGGAAATATGGTTAAGAATCATTGCTGTTGTTGCTGGTGGTAATAGAAAATCTCTCTGCATAAACAAACTGATTCATGCATCATCGAACACACTTTGGGAAGTAAAGGTTCCATAGCCTGCAGCATATATATTGAGATCTACGACTGAAATATTCCTTAATCTTTAGTATAATATACACTCCAGGCCCTATGTTATGGCAGTACTATAATTATAGTAACTACGTATACAGGCACGTATGTATTTTAGTTACTGCGTATATGTACATATACGTTTAATGTGTTTATTGCCACTTCCTGTATTTCATACAGCTGCAAGACAGTCATTCTGCTGTGTGTTCTGGAGTTCATAGTGTTGCTGAGTGCTTTCTGGGAATGAAGGTGATGCACTTCATTGTAGTAGTAACTTGCATGTAAAAAGTTTTTAATAATATATGGTTGAACAGGAAGATCTGGCTCTTTGCTGGCCAAGGGCACATTTATGAACCCAGAAAAAGTGTGAACTTTTTCTGATTCTATATTAGTACCCAAAAATCCATATGGATTCACATTGAACTATATTGGAGAAAACCTTGCCTGGTTAAGAGCCGGCTAGCTAGCTTGTAAAGTAATGAAAAGTGTGTGAATGGTGAGATTTCTATGTGATAGATACGTTTCTACCATACACATATTCAGTTTGTTTAAAGCAGGAACCTAATAAAATGCCTATAATTTTATAGTGGTTTCATGGTATAAACAGTTTATTTTACTGCTTCTAATTCTCTACCTTGAACATACGTACATATTTCCATAGAGTATACATGTATGAGCATACATATGCCCACTGCTATTCACAGCCTACGTAATCGAAAATTACTGCCCTACAATTTTTTTAAAGCCAATATTGTTAAACTATGTACTGTCAAGATGACATTTTTCTATAGGCATTCTTATTGTTACAAGTATCATATGTGCTCTCATCTAAAGACCACATGCACCGTAACATACCCCACAATTAACCCCACAATAAACTGACAATTGGGGTTTGGCAACGTACTGGAGATGGGTTTGGCTCTGCTATTGACTGAAGGTTAGAATCGTAAATTCCACCAGTTTTAAACAAATTTTGAATGACACATGAAATTTTTCATGTTTTCATGTATCAAACGAAAAGAACAGCTGGATACTAAATGTATTGTTCCCATGCCAAAATACACATACACACATACACGAGCTACATATATATGTAACTGAGGTTCCATGCTGCAACACAACATGAGAGTACGTAGGTGCTACATACTACATGTAGCCTCGTTCCTAGGCTCTACTTCCCAGCTTTTTTGTTTGCGCACGTAATAATTATTTTACTATGTGCGAAAAAAAAAACTGGGAAATAAGTAGATATGGTTGTCGAGAATGCATCAAAAGTGCAGAAACTGGAATGAATACGCCTATATTATACCCATAGTAATCCTGGTCATGCTGGTCACAACAGTTGTGAATATGTAAGTATACTTCTACAGGTTGTCTCGTATTGAAATAGAGCACAGTGAAGCCCTCTCTGGGGCTGTGGCTGCAATGAAACAGGATGAAGAGCAGAGGCTACTAAAGGTTGTAGAGACGACTAAACAGGAGGAGCAAGTAAGTGACATACAATCATTGTAATATGAGCATATCTCAGACTGGATATTGCATACTGAGTCATGTACAATGCAAGCAGAACGTTAATAGACGGATGCTCAGATTTGGTGTGTACGTACATGTAGATTAAATGTGTGTGGCTTGCAGAACAAAAATTAATAACCAATATTAGGGAATTTTTCGGCCTTTTACAAGTCTGATTCAGAATAAGCATATCTTCTTTAGCCTAATTGTGTTTCCGAGAGTTTCTTGTACCCATGCAAGTGTTACTAGTGTTGTCCCAGTAGATCAAAGGCATTAGTGTGCTGGACAAAAGTGTTGTCACTGTTACATGTACATGCAAACATTCTCAAAACTGTCTACCCAAACCTTAACTCAAAGCCGCTTTCCTAATGTCGAGAATAGCAGTTTGGAATCTACGTATTTAGCTAGTAGCATCTTAGTCTATCGAGCTAGACCCTCCTCTATGCTTAGCTAAGCGCAGAGGAGGGTCTAGCTCGATAGACTAGTAGCATCTAAAAAGATACTTGGCTGCTCTTCTAAAACGTGTAATGAAGCAGTAAGGGAATATGGGGTTTAAGTTGAGGTCTGGTACAAATGGTCTGAATGAAGAGTTAGGAAGATAAAAATGATGATAGGCTGTGTTGGTTATGTGGGAAAGAATGTGAGAGTGTAGTTCACGTGCTCCGACCGGCAATTCACAAGGACTGGGCACTCAATAGATTGAGGTTTTTTTGGTTGAGTGGCTAGCAAGCCCTCTGTGATGGTATCAATAACGTCTGATCAAGTGGCTGGTAAAGTTGTGTCGACATGTTAATATCTACTTGTCTTTTATGGATTGTATAGAATGTTCACTTATGTTACAAAGATAATTTAATTCTATAACTAATGTAAGAAGAAAACTGGGAGAATAATACGGAGAATAGCAATAATCTCAAGCCTGTTAGGCATTCCTTTTCTCATCAGGATATTCTCGGGATCATGAACAGCCCCAACATACACGTATGTATGTATCTATGTCTGTTACCAAGATGAGCAGCACTAATCCCTTCATCTTGAAGCCCTCTAACTTGGTTGGCCATGATGCTAGTGTGTGTGTGGTATACGTATCAGCCATCACCACACACACACACTAGCATCATGGCCAACCAAGTTAGAGGGCTTCAAGATGAAGGGATTAGTGCTGCTCATCTTGGTAAAAGTCATAGATACATACATACGTGTATGTTGAAAACAGGCTTTTACTCCCCCAATGGACTGGATGATCGGTGTGTTGTTGCCCTTGATCATAGTGTTTATCCACCACTGGGCCAAAGTGCTTTACTAGTGATCCTAGTAGTTTATGTATATGGACAATCTTCATTCTCACCTTACCTGCCACGCTAGAATTTTTCCATCTGAAAGCAAGGATCTCTCCTGGCAGGCTGCTGGTGAATCACAGCTACACTAAATTGACACAGTATCCAGGACCATAGTCAGCTGATATGTGATACTTAGTCTACAATGAAAATGGCACTTCCCAAACAATTGAGTGCAACCTTGAGAATGGAATGTAATGCATATGGGTGCACTCATTCCCTGGTTCAACTCCGCTGTTTTTATTTACATACATGTAGTAAAACAGCACCTTTTGGCATTCTGTAAGCCACAGCAGCTGGGGTGGAGGCCAGGAACGAAGCTACGTACGTAGGAATGTCCTATTTTTTAGCCGACAGTGTCAAAACAGTGCAGGTATTTCCTCTTATATTAAAGGGAGAAAAGAGTGTAGGGATACACAGTCAAGGTGTTACTTTTTAGAGAGTGTAATCTTCTTCTAAACCCCTTCCCAATTACCTGCCTGCAATAGCCAAATACTACATGTAATAGTAAGTCCTGTGTACCATTCCCAGACCAGTAGTTCTTATATCTCGTGTGCCCAGACCTACTAATTATAATCACAAGTGCTACGGATACAAACCTGCTGTCTATGAGCTTCATCCACATGTAGTTGTGATTAGCAATCTGCCACATTTGAATATATTTATTGCTGTATAATTAACCTATAGAAGAACTCAGTTTTAGAGTGACTGTTGTATGCAATGCAGCAGATGTATCAAAAGCAATTAGAGGAAATGAAGATACAACTGGAGCATGAAAAGGACGTTTCTCTGGAGGAAGAAAAGAGAAATACAGCTACTGTGATGGAGGAGCTGGAACAAGTAAAACAGGTACAACACAGCTCGTAGTATGTGCAGACAAACACCGGCCTGCACTACTGCATATTAACCTGGAGTGCATGACCTCTCCCAATATCATTATACAAGGCAAGAACGTTTGTGAAGTAAGTAGTTTAGACTGTACATAGTTATGTATGCAATTTTCCTAGTAGCTGTCTACTACTGCAGCTATTTATCCCAATATTTAGTGAAGATTAATACTGCATTTCACTTCCAGGATAAGGAAGAAATGGAATTGGAATGTGAGGAGGAAGGTTCTTTAACTGAAGCTGGTAAGCCACATCTACCTTTAAGTATATCATTTCTGTCTCAGTACTGACTGCAATCAGCACAACTGTGCGTGTTTCTCAACTTGTAGTGTGTAACATTCTTTACTTAAAAGGCTTCTTCATTAAGACTAGGTGTTTGGAGCTAGTAACTTTGAAATAGAATTAATGCTAACTAGAGGTCTTCAAGAAGACATACCCCGCGCTGAATACTGAGACATAGGGCTTTCAGCTGAGCTACTTGCTATGTACGTATACAAGTAGATGTAGCAGTAGACATGTCCATGTACATGTCAATTCTATACTGGAGGATGAATTAATTGCGAGAGTTAGTCACAGGAACGTGTATGTAGTGTGTAAACACTGTGCAAGTCAGACCACCCGTAAAGATATGGACAGGATCTCCAAATTGTGTGCAACTGCTAGCAACATTACAATATTGCCAGAGTAGTGACTCTTGAGTGGTCAGCTAGCATAGAGTGATAAGTGTGGCTAGGCCTTAGTGTGAGATCATTATGGAGTATGTTGCAGAGCAGACCTGCACATCTGAACACTTTATTAGACCCCATCAGTTATCACTGTTTTTGGCTTTACTTTAGCCGTCTATAACACGACTACTGCTAACATATACCAGTGACTATCACCTTTTAACAAAATCCTTAGTCACAGTCTGTTACGCATGCATACGTATTGGCAACTGCCGTCAGCCAGTGATATGTATTTTTTAGATGCAGTTGCTAGCAGAGAAGCAGTCTCAAACAACGTATTTCCTTCTTTTTCGTTTAGCCCATTTCAATACAACTGTATCAGATCCCAGTTCTCCACACCAAGGAAGGAATAGGCACGGTAGGTTCAATTTGTTGGAATGTAAGGGTGCACTATTGGTTTCATTTGAGTCGGACATTCAATGCCATTATTCTAGATCTGTGGTACATAAATTATTGGAAAGCAGAGCAGAAATATTGTAGAGACTGCGTATAGCTCTGAACTAACCCTGTCAAGGCTGCATGGGCATCCTGCATATGAAACACACACACACATTTTTCATCTTTAGCTTGTAATAGACTTTACTAGTTTGTTACTCTCTGCTGCAGACTAATCGTTTCATGTTTACTGTTCATATTACATGTAGTTGTGGTGCTTTCACAGTTAGTTTCAAAGTAATGTATACAATGTTTTGCATACGTAGCTATGTTTCTATGGAGGAGCACCTGGAATCATGTGAAAATCTTTTGCAAGAAATGATATCTGGTGTAGAAATGCTGAAGAAACAGGTCTGCATCACTTCAGACTGCCATTATAAGCCTGTATGTACGTACGTACTTACGTACATGTATGTTAATTACACATTTGGTCAACAGCATGGGCCGGTGCATGTTGAAACTTACTTGCATACAAAGCATGTGGCATACTACGTTCTACTGTAGACCACACGTTTATCCAGAAAGGAGCGTCTGTGTCTACAGTACCATTCATACACTGCTATACATGCAGTATGTTAGAGCAAGTATGACTGTCTCATATTATGTCTACACTGCTGTACATGCAGCATGTTGACTGTCATGTGATGTGGCTCAGCTTTAATGTGAAACGTGCTACGCAACATGCTTCCTTGGCAGTATTCTATTACCATAAGAGTGTATGGAACTTGTGAATTGTTATCTTTAACAGCTAGCTGACACTGAGAGCCAACTGCAGTCTGCTACTAGCCGTAGCTCTTCACTCCGAAAAGAGCTGATGGGCAAGGATGCCACTGTGACTTCACTGACTCAGGAAAACCGGAGATTACAGGAGGAGAGCAAACTTTCTGCAAGGCGCTCCTCTCAACTGAAACAAGAGTGTAGAGAAAGACGTACATCTTATTAATGCTTCCCTTCAAAAGCAGGTCAACATCACGTACACTGTATACATATGTGTGTCATGTACATAACATTGGGTATGGTGATTCTGTGCACATACAGCTCTTGTATGCATGTACGTCTATGTTTGGACTAGGGCAATGTACATGTTCACACCTTCCGGATTTTAAAGGTATTGTTAACTTGAAAGCCTGGTACTCGGGCAAAAACCCGGGACTATTTATTTGAATTATAAGTGCCCAGTTACTCAAGCACATTAAAGGGCCATTATCGCGCAAGAAAGGGCTACTCTCCACATCAAAGCGACACACCCCTCCTGCTGATTCCAGTTGCCACCATGGGAAGATTTATACTTATTAATTAGCACCACATGAATGACTTCATCTCAATAGTTATTCATGAGAAGAATCACACAGATTCAAATGTCAGTGCGGTACTACTTTAAACCTCAAGATTTTAATTTTGTTCACTGGACAGACAGACGACAAATAAACAGAAATTGCTTAGTCCCACCCATACAAGTGGGACAAGTCTGACATTTCATGCCTAAAAAACCAGCTGGACGCCTTTCCCGTACAATACACACAACTCAGCTTAGGCCAAGCTATTAAACTCTACAGCCATAGAGCCGGAGATACTATATTCTTAGAGCGGTACAGCGAAAGTGCTGACTCAGCAGTTTCGTCACGCGCCTCCAGTTAGTAGCTATATGCCAAGAAACCAGAATCTTTACGGCTGCCTACCAAGTTTTCGCCATCTAGGCAACACAAACTACCTTCATTTGCTGTAGCTTGGCCTGCAAACCTCCAAAAGCTGCTATACACCGTAGTTGCATAGTAACGTATGACGTAATATATTGCGCACGTGGTAAGTGCGGACGCACAACTGACAAACAGACAAACAAACAAACAGACGCGAAAAACGTAAAGCAATCTTAGTACACGTCAACCTTTTGTCATCAAGCTGGTTTGAGCACTGCTGTCACCCTCTCTATAATCAGACAGTGGATTTTGTCTTTTTTTCAGTGTAGAGTTCCCAATACACTCTCCTACGCAGTATTCGGATATCATTGGTAAGTACAGGTATATATATTTAGCAGAACAACAGTGCAAGTCTGATAATTATACGTTGCATGGCTCTCGAGATAGAGATAGAGCTGTTCATCTTGATTTCTTCATATTGCTGAAGCTTTCAGTGGATGAAATCAGGAAAAATAGGTCTAAGCTATCTCAGGAATGACACGACGTATAAACATCAGACTGGGACCGTTGTGTTGCTAAGTATCTGTACGTAGATTCCCAACGATATTCGAATCCTAGCTTTGGAGAGTGTTTTGGGGACTGTACACAGAAAAAGACAAAATTCACTGTCCAATTATATAGAGAGGGTGGCATGGCTCTACAGTTCAGCAGCACCCCTCAGTGCTCAAAGCAGCTACAGTGGTGAAAGGTTGGCTTGCAGCAGCATGGTTATGGGGCTTCCATTAATACTGAAAGTTACTTCAGGGAGGAAACGCGGAACACAGTTTGACATTTGTCTACTGGTCATAGCTGCTTCTGAATTTTAACTTTGGATCGAAGGCTATAGCTCCAGAACCAAGCAACGGAGGAACGCCAAACTTTCAAACCGAGGTGTGAAGGGGCTGCAGTATAAATTGAAAACCCATTCACTTCTGGTAATTTATGCAGTCAGCACTAGCACGTCCAAAAATGCCTAGTGTCCGATCGAACAAATTATGAAGGCAGCATTGCTGAACTGTGCATGCCCGCTCACCCATTAGTGGCCTACACGACCACTCACTACCTTCTTATGGCCCTGAGTAACGTAACATCTTTTTGGAGGCCATCCTAGAAATTTAGTCTCGTCTTTCACCTACTAATAGATCAATAACTTAAGGTGGCCGACCAGAAATCTTATAATTTATCAAGTTGCATACAAACTGTTGCAACTTACAAGACCTGCCATTTATTTCATTAACTAATACAAGTACTTGCGCTCGCTTTGCTCGCGCAAGTACTTGTGTGTTCAACTCGCTCACTCTGTACAGATAAAAATGAAAAGTGTGACCTCTATGTGATTTGCATGGAACAGTATAGCATCTTCTGCCATTGAAGCAGTGCTTTTGACTAAGCCACATGTCAGTGTTGAAAACTGACTCGTCACAGTGGGGGGTAAGTATATAGTACGTGTGCACACTACACTAAAAGCTTCTTTTAGAAGCCAAAGCATGTATTATGTAATGTTCATGTAGTATAGCTAATGTGGAGCATTTGCCAGTGGCAGTAGCCTGATCGAGGCGTTGACAGTAGTTTTTTGCCTGAGCCATGTGGAGGCAGTAATTCAAAGGAGAGACTGCAAACAATCACAAAACCATACCCACATCAGCACATGTAGTCTCGCGGGCCAGACGATTTTTGTTGGGGGAAGTTACAGCACATGTAGGCGAATGGAATTGACTCCATTTAATGCACATCGTCGTAGTTTGTCTAGCGTAGCAGTTACAGCTGTGCATGGTTTGCACTTACAGGACTATACAGCCACTAACCTTCGCAATAGAGCGCGCTCGAAGTGCTGATTTGAGAACATCATGATAATACCGTCGGCTGTCAGAGCATCCCAACGCACGCAGCGGTCGAAATTGTCCCAAAGCATGCAGCGGTCAAAGTACTAATTAGCTATGTACACATATGATGACGTCACGGTCTTCTCGCATATTCTCGCGCAATCGAGATTCATTAGTGGACGTCACATCCGTTACACATGGACAGAACTAACGTTAAAGTATTGATGTCCAAAAACTACATCTGCTATACTTGTCCTACTACTTTGGAGCGCCAGGAGCCCATGGACATCCCAACAGGACACCAGCAGGACTCTCAGGTGCCACACGTAATCATACTCAATGGCCTGACCTTCTGCTGTTCATTGTGTACATAGATCACCATTATAAACAAGCATGCTATACATACCTGCCTACTTTAAAGGTCCATAGTCATACTGGAAATTACCCAGTTCAGGATTTCCAAACCGAACAAACTTTTAGCTGCTTATCACTCGGGGGATTGAATCCTCTGATATGCCAGAGCCTATTCAAACCAGAGAAGTGTGTGCAAATGTATACAGAAGTGAAGTGCTCAAAGAAAATATACATGTATACAGTCACTTTTATTAACACTTACTTTGGATTAAGCTTAGGAACAGTTCTATAATCGAAAGTTGCCTCTGAACTGCCTGCTCCAGATTCCCCCTTGCTCTGTTCCCCGCTGTTTTCATTTCCTGACAAGTGCACACACGTTCCTCTGGGCCTGTCTCCTCCATCACTATCACCCTCCTGTATTGTGTATGTGAGTGGCACAATAACTGCGATGTGTTGTGGTATGCAAAACACTTTTGCCACCACCTCAAAAATTTGAATGGGTGATTCCTAGATAAACCGTACGTAGCCTTGTTCTCAGGCTCTATATACTAGTAAACGTTCCCAGGCTGTACTCCCCAGCTCTTTGTGTGAGGTGCAAGAAAAGCTGGGAACAAAGCTAGATGAATCATATACCTCACACACTGCCCCTTATTTATTGGAAAATAACACTGACTACAGAATAGCAGCCTCTTATACATGTTTAGCCCTCACACCCAGCACTTCAAGAAAAAATAGCAAAGATTTTAATCACTATTTTTTGCCTAAAGTTAATTACACCTAATTACACCTACTCCCCTCCTTAAGTGTTTATAGTTGTTGGCTGGCTAATCAGCTGTTGGTTCTTGTTGTGTGTGTTTAGCCATCTACGTGTAATCACTGTTCTCCACACAATCTAAACAAGTGACTATCAGTCATAACCTCAGAATTGAAGCCTTTAAAATGTTGAGAGACATGACTAGCCTACTGCTTAGCCTGCAGAGTGGAGCTGGAAATGAGGCTAGAGCACAGTTGGGGGACTAGCAATATAGGCCTCTAAACTTGCAGAGCTAGGCTAACCTATAACTTTGTACTGTCATTCTTGAAATGCTGTACTGATTAGCACTGCTCCCACAACTCTGGAAGGCAAAAGTTTCCTAAATTCAAGACTGACATCGAGAACTAACTAATGCTATGAAAGATAAATGTATTTGAGCCTACTTTACTGACAAAGGACAGACTGCTGCATTGACAACAAGAACTAACTAATCATATTGAAGAAACTTTACTGACAGAGGACAGAATGCTTACTGTCGAAAGCATTTTAGTTCTCATGCAGCTACAAAATACAGCTCACCAGTCCTGACCTTCCACCAGCAATAGTAGCCTGTTGTCATAGTTGTAGGAGTTGCCTTGTTCTGAAACACTTGCAAGAGTTGTTAGCTGATTCTCCTCAGAGTTGTCTTGTTCTGGAACACTAGGTACTTAGCTGTTGATTCCAATTCGTCCTCCGACTTTAGCGGCTGCTGTGTTCCAGTTACCGGTATTTGTCGGTCCTCTTGTGGGGCAAAACTTGAGTTTTGGCCTTCCTTGCTTTCACATACAGACTCATTTTGATTTTGAACTGTAGCAAAGTGTTCACTTGGCAACAAGTTACTGAATCCTACAGCTGGTGTTGCTTGAAAATTTTCATCGTTTACTCTGTCTCCAGATTGTGGGCTCTCTATATTTGGGGAGCTGGATTTTCACTCTGTGTGAAACACTTAATTCATTGGGATGAGAGCAATTAAATTCTGTTAGGCAACTGTTCCTCTTTTCCACGTTTACCCCCCACGGGAGTCTGAATTCAGTAGACTGGACTGGACTGGACTGGACTGGACTGGACTACTGGAATGGAATACTGGAATGGAATGGACTCATAACTGTTTTGTATGAAAGTCAATGTTTTTAATGCAATCACAGCCACTGCAGTACACAAATGCCTCTCATGGAGAACAGAACAGCCACTGTATGGAGAACAGTATACAAATGCCTCTCATGGAGAACAGGATATAAAAACCACTGCATGGAGAACAGGATATAAAAACCACTGCATGGAAAACGGATATAAAAACCACTGCATGGGGAACGAGATACAAAAGGTTCAACGTTTTATTGACCATGCATGATGTTGACATACAATTTTCTATCAGAATGGTGAGGAAAGAGATGATGTAACTATAAGTAGTCACATCCTTCCCATGTGTTGAGCTAAGTACTCAGTATGGACTGGCAAAAGCTGCATACTTGTCTCAGTGGGGACAGTCAACATTTCTGCCTTAAAATAGGGGCAACGGGCCTGGATACAAGGTATGTTGCAATGATAGTACACATTGCCAAATCACATTTGTAACAGTGCTGAACCACTTGGTACAAATTCTTGCCATTCTTTGTGTCTAACACAAAGGTCCATAGGGGGAACTGCAGGTTTAGTGTACCGTTGCCTACATCCTCGACAGACTCGGACGTTTCCAGCAATGAATGTGAGGGTAAATGGACTGTCATTCACAGCAGGTGAACACGGCACCAATGCAGGAGGGAGAGACGGAATACGGATGTGTGGTAGCACAGGGGGAAGACTGGTATATGACGGCGAGCAGTTTTGAGCTGAAGGGGAGGTGACTTTGGACTGTGTAGGAAGAAAGGATGAGGTCACAACAGTTGCATACGCTGACGCTATTGGGACCAGTGGCGGTGGGGACAAGTTACATGCACTGCTGCTAGGAGGAATACTACTGGCTTCAGTAGATACTGTTGCTGCTTCAGTACTTGGAACAGAAAATCGATCAGAAAATACAACTCTTGAGGTAGCATCACTCTTCTTCTTTCTACGACGAGCTGGTTTTCCTCCTTTGCGTCCACATCCAGCTGGCATTTGTAATGTAACTAGTTTTGTGAGATTTGGACACTGCTTGGCTTGACAGAACCACTCAATAAACTTCTGAAGTGGTCCGTTGTACTGGGCTGTTGCAACGGCATGAGAACAAATACCTAATGACTTGAAGTTTCCACAGACAGTATCGCATGCATACTGGCCACCTTTCTTAGCCAGCACCAAGTGTGGACGACTACCAGTGTAACTTTTTACCATGCACGACCGGTTGGTACTTACAGGAGCTGCGCAAATAGCATTTTTCTCTGACAACAAGTTTTCTTCCATATTGTTTCAAGGACAGGTGCGGGGGTAAGTACTTGGCCAGAAAATTCCTCTACTTTCACTGGGAGTATCACTTCATCCGGATGTTCAGCAAGTAGTTGTCGACTACAACACGGTAGGTCAGCTGGTGTGCAAGGACGCTTGGCAGTAGGGGTAGGCTCAACTGCAGTTTCTTTCCGTTTAACTCCTTGAGAAATTGCCACTTGGATCTTTGCCAACTTCTCCAAATGCTTTCGTCGCTGTAAAACGGTCATCTCCAGAAGCCATTTTTCTTCTGTTTTTTCAAATGATTGGAACTCAGGGAGTAGCCTGTATTTACCACGGTTGATAACTGCCCTCTCAATTTCTCTTTCTTGCTCATTAATGACTTCCTTCAGCTTTTCTAGAAACTCTGGCAGCTCGCTCTTTTTGTAGTACACTTTATTCTTCAAAACTGCATTCATGCTTTCGCTTGCGTTAGTACTGAAAAGTTCTGGTGGATCACCAAATCCTGCTTCCTTGCGAGTTGATTGCAGCATGGTAGTCTGGATGATTGTGCTTTTATATTGTGAATACCACTGCACAAAGTCATGTACAGGCCCGCTTTTGGAAGCATCTAGGCTTTCCCACTTCTTTGATAGCTTGGCAAAACCTTCACTGTATTGTGCTTTTTCTCGAGCATCAACTAGGCCTTCGATATAGTGAGTACCAACTTGCTTTCCAAAGAGATCCGCAACGATGACCCTCTGGCTGATGCCCAATTCTTGTACCTTCGCAAGGATGTTACGACGCATGTGGATCCAACAGGTAAGGTGAATGCTCGAGGGAAACGCACGTTGAAATGCCTCAAACAAAGCCTCTTCCCCGTCTGTACCAAAACACCTCAAATTTTTTAGCTGTGGTCGAAGCCCTACAGAGTCGAAGCAAAGAACAGGTAAGTAGCAAATGACTTCTTGTAATGGACCATGACTGGGCCAATGAAAACTGGAGGATTGTCACTACGTCTGCTCTGGAGAAGTAGGTGATGGTACGACACTACAGTCACATTGAAAGCACCCAAAGAAAAAGTAGGATCGACAGAAAGGATGCCAAACTTATCCTTTTCGGTACAGAATCGCACCAAATCATCCAACTGTCGGTCAAGACCCACGACTATTGCTGGTTCACGAAGTGTTTTCATGGCTCTCACAAACTGCTTTGAGGTATCTTCCATAAAAGCTCTCTGCATCACTACGGAGAGTCCATCTGCCATGATCTGCATTTGACCACCAAGGGAACGTGATTTGTACTTCAATCTCCGTTTTACCTGAGAGACTTGCTGTTCATCTCGTGGAAGTTCGCAGGCATCAGATGCAGATAACACCCCACCAACTTTCATGGAAATTTTAGCTAGAACATTCTTTGGGCCACTACTCCCACACTCTTCCTTGATCATTTCCATTGTGCTTGGCAAAGTTGGAAAAAATGGTTTGGGACGGGTGCTATTTCCATGTGGCAACGGCTTGGGCTCAAATCCCTCAGGTATATAATAAACTGCTAGGCAGTATTGATGTGGATGGTTTTTAGCAGCTAAAGTTGTGAAGGAGTAGGATAAATGTAAGTGTAATATAGAAGCTACACTCTATACATATATTACACATTACAACAATTGGATGAAGGGCGGAGTATAGAGGCGTTTATACTACTATCTCGTTTTTATTGAGATATACCATGGCTAATCAGAGTAAACATGAGAGTTTTGTCCATAATTACAAAGATACATGTACATGTTTGTTAAAATGATAGTAACTGAAAATAAAAACTGTTAGCGTGCATAATATGAAGGGCTGGTACACGTTATGTTACTTACGAGCACTTCTTAGCCTCTTGCTCGCTTGGCCCACGCTGTCGACGCAACTTTTCCACACGGATTCAAACTCATGTTTAGATCTCCAATACTGTGGAAACTGACGGAAAAGAACTGTCTTGAGTGTGTTGACCTCGGATATCGGAAGTCCAGGAAACGTCCGCTCACCGATCACTGTGCAGCGCTTCTGAACGTTCTCGCCGAAAATTGCTTCCTTAGCCAACTTGACAGCAAGAGTTCCAACCTTAGATTCGCATCGAAGTTTGGGGTACCTGGACAGCACACTGGAGATGGAAGATAATTTTGACTTCACTATTTTAGATGAGTCGAGCACGTTCGTGTTCACGTTTTGGAATGGTAATGGTGATGGCTTGCAGTCACCAGAAGACTCGGTAGATGGGTGTTCCATTTGTGCAGCAGTGGCGTGGTGTGTGGATGGTGGAAGCGGAGTCGAGGAGGGCTGTCCAAAGGCGCTGGTTGCTGGCTGAGAGGATGAAAAGCGGTGGTGGCGTGAAGGGGTGGCAGATGAAATTGGGTCCCAACTGTATGGACTATAGTTGTCTTCTGCGTGCGGACAACTCTCCCAATCTTCTTCATCCAATCGTGGCAGTTGGCGGTAAGGTTCTTCACTATGCTGACACTGCCACTGGGGTGTGCACTGGACAAGCCTTTCAAGAGCAGACAGTCGGTTCAGAATCTGATACTGCGCTGAGAGGAAAGACTTCTGACTGGATTGCATCATCTGGTAGTTACGGACTATGAGCGACTGGCGTTCTGCGACATCCTTCAATTTTTGAGCAAGTTCAGCTACCTCCACTTCAAGTGTCAGTGGATCGCAGTCAAGAGACATGTCCTTCGCGGGTGAAGGAGTTGCAGAGGGAGGGAATCTTCTATCAAATGAAGCAGGACTACGAATTGACCCAGAGCTAGAGTCGTCCCGGATGGATATGGCAGGAGTGTTGTCCTGGATGGACGTGGTAGGCAGGACCGGGGTAGGCTCGTCATCAATGTGTATGGTGGACAGGGCAGTGAAAGCTGGTGGTGGTGTAACGTCAGACTCGGATGCGGCTGGTGGTGTAGCGTCAGACTTGCTGGATGCGGCTGGTGGTGTAGCGTCAGACTCGGATGCGGCTGGTGGTGTAGCATCAGACTTGCTGGATGCGGCTGGTGGTGTAGCGTCAGACTCGGATTCGGCTGGTGGTGTAGCGTCAGACTCGGATGCGGCTGGTGGTGTAGCGTCAGACTCGGATGCGGCTGGTGGTGTAGCGTCAGACTCGGATGCGGCTTGTGGTGTAGCGTCAGACTCGGATGCGGCTGGTGGTGTAGCGTCAGACTCGGATGCGGCTGGTGGTGTAGCGTCAGACTCGGATGCGGCTGGTGGTGTAACGTCAGACTTGCTGGATGCGGCTGGTGGTGTAGCGTCAGACTCAGATGCGGCTGGTGGTGTAGCGTCAGACTCGGATGCGGCTGGTGGTGTAGCGTCAGACTCGGATGCGGCTGGTGGTGTAGCGTCAGACTCGGATGCGGCTGGTGGTGTAGCGTCAGACTCGGATGCGGCTGGTGGTGTAGCGTCAGACTCGGATGCGGCTGGTGGTGTAACGTCAGACTTGCTGGATGCGGCTGGTGATGTAGCGTCAGACTCAGATGCGGCTGGTGGTGTAGCGTCAGACTCGGATGCGGCTGGTGGTGTAGCGTCAGACTCGGATGCGGCTGGTGGTGTAGCGTCAGACTCGGATGCGGCTGGTGGTGTAGCGTCAGACTCGGATGCGGCTGGTGGTGTAGCGTCAGACTCGGATGCGGCTGGTGGTGTAGCGTCAGACTCGGATGTGGCTGGTGGTGTAGCGTCAGACTTGCTGGATGCGGCTGGTGGTGTAGTGTCAGACTCGGATGCGGCTGGTGGTGTAGCGTCACACTTGCTGGATGCGGCTGGTGGTGTAGCGTCAGACTCGGATGTGGCTGGTGGTGTAGCGTCGGACTCGGATGCGGCTGGTGGTATAGCGTCAGACTCGGATGCGGTTGGTGGTGTAGCGTCAGACTTGCTGGATGCGGCTGGTGGTGTAGCGTCAGACTCGGATGTGGCTGGTGGTGTAGCGTCAGACTCGGATGCGGCTGGTGGTGTAGCGTCAGACTTGCTGGATGCGGCTGGTGGTGTAGCATCAGACACAGATGCGGCTGGTGGTGTAGCGTCAGACTCGGATGCGGCTGGTGGTGTAGCGTCAGACTTGCTGGATGCGGCTGGTGGTGTAGCGTCAGACTCGGATGCGGCTGGTGGTGTAGTGTCAGACTCGGATGCGGCTGGTGGTGTAGCGTCAGACTCGGATTCGGCTGGTGGTGTAGCGTCAGACTCGGATGTGGCTGGTGGTGTAGCGTCAGACTCGGATGCGGCTGGTGGTGTAGCGTCAGACTCGGATGTGGCTGGTGGTGTAGCGTCAGACTCGGATGCGGCTGGTGGTGTAGCGTCAGACTCGGATGCGGCTGGTGGTGTAGCGTCAGACTCGGATGCGGCTGGTGGTGTAGCGTCAGACTTGCTGGATGCGGCTGGTGGTGTAGCGTCAGACTTGCTGGATGCGGCTGGTGGTGTAGTGTCAGACTCGGATGCGGCTGGTGGTGTAGCGTCACACTTGCTGGATGCGGCTGGTGGTGTAGCGTCAGACTCGGATGTGGCTGGTGGTGTAGCGTCGGACTCGGATGCGGCTGGTGGTATAGCGTCAGACTCGGATGCGGTTGGTGGTGTAGAGTCAGACTTGCTGGATGCGGCTGGTGGTGTAGCGTCAGACTCGGATGTGGCTGGTGGTGTAGCGTCAGACTTGGATGCGGCTGGTGGTGTAGCGTCAGACTTGCTGGATGCGGCTGGTGGTGTAGCGTCAGACACAGATGCGGCTGGTGGTGTAGCGTCAGACTCGGATGCGGCTGGTGGTGTAGCGTCAGACTTGCTGGATGCGGCTGGTGGTGTAGCGTCAGACTCGGATGCGGCTGGTGGTGTAGCGTCAGACTTGCTGGATGCGGCTGGTGGTGTAGCGTCAGACTCGGATGTGGCTGGTGGTGTAGCCTCAGACTCGGATGCGGCTGGTGGTGTAGCGTCAGACTCGGATTCGGCTGGTGGTGTAGCGTCCGACTCGGATGTGGCTGGTGATGTAGCGTCAGACTCGGATGCGGCTGGTGGTGTAGCGTCAGACTCGGATGCGGCTGGTGGTGTAGCGTCAGACTCGGATGCGGCTGGTGGTGTAGCGTCAGACTCGGATGTGGCTGGTGGTGTAGCGTCGGACTCGGATGCGGCTGGTGGTATAGCGTCAGACTCGGATGCGGTTGGTGGTGTAGCGTCAGACTTGCTGGATGCGGCTGGTGGTGTAGCGTCAGACTCGGATGTGGCTGGTGGTGTAGCGTCAGACTTGGATGCGGCTGGTGGTGTAGCGTCAGACTTGCTGGATGCGGCTGGTGGTGTAGCGTCAGACACAGATGCGGCTGGTGGTGTAGCGTCAGACTCGGATGCGGCTGGTGGTGTAGCGTCAGACTTGCTGGATGCGGCTGGTGGTGTAGCGTCAGACTCGGATGTGGCTGGTGGTGTAGCCTCAGACTCGGATGCGGCTGGTGGTGTAGCGTCAGACTCGGATTCGGCTGGTGGTGTAGCGTCAGACTCGGATGTGGCTGGTGATGTAGCGTCAGACTCGGATGCGGCTGGTGGTGTAGCGTCAGACTCGGATGCGGCTGGTGGTGTAGCGTCAGACTCGGATGCGGCTGGTGGTGTAGCGTCAGACTCGGATGCGGCTGGTGGTGTAGCGTCAGACTCGGATGCGGCTGGTGGTGTAGCGTCAGACTCGGATGCGGCTGGTGGTGTAGCGTCAGACTCGGATGCGGCTGGTGGCGTAGCGTCAGACTCGGATGTGGCTGGTGGTGTAGCGTCAGACTCGGATGTGGCTGGTGGTGTAGCGTCAGACTTGGATGCGGCTGGTGGTGTAGCGTCAGACTCGGATGCGGCTGGTGGTGTAGCGTCAGACTCGGATGCGGCTGGTGGTGTAGCGTCAGACTTGCTGGATGCGGCTGGTGGTGTAGCGTCAGACTTGCTGGATGCGGCTGGTGGTGTAGCGTCAGACTCGGATGCGGCTGGTGGTGTAGCGTCAGACTCGGATGCGGCTGGTGGTGTAGCGTCAGACTCGGATTCGGCTGGTGGTGTAGCGTCAGACTCGGATGTGGCTGGTGGTGTAGCGTCAGACTCGGATGCGGCTGGTGGTGTAGCGTCAGACTCGGATGCGGCTGGTGGTGTAGCGTCAGACTCGGATGCAGCTGGTGGTGTAGCGTCAGACTCGGATGCGGCTGGTGGTGTAGCGTCAGACTCGGATGCGGCTGGTGGTGTAGCGTCAGACTCGGATGCGGCTGGTGGTGTAGCGTCAGACTCGGATGCGGCTGGTGGTGTAGCGTCAGACTCGGATGCGGCTGGTGGTGTAGCGTCAGACTCGGATGCGGCTGGTGGTGTAGCGTCAGACTCGGATGCGGCTGGTGGTGTAGCGTCAGACTCGGATGCGGCTGGTGGCGTAGCGTCAGACTCGGATGTGGCTGGTGGCGTAGCGTCAGACTCGGATGTGGCTGGTGGTGTAGCGTCAGACTCGGATGCGGCTGGTGGTGTAGCGTCAGACTCGGATGCGGCTGGTGGTGTAGCGTCAGACTCGGATGCGGCTGGTGGTGTAGCGTCAGACTTGCTGGATGCGGCTGGTGGTGTAGCGTCAGACTTGCTGGATGCGGCTGGTGGTGTAGCGTCAGACTCGGATGCGGCTGGTGGTGTAGCGTCAGACTCGGATGCGGCTGGTGGTGTAGCGTCAGACTCGGATTCGGCTGGTGGTGTAGCGTCAGACTCGGATGTGGCTGGTGGTGTAGCGTCAGACTCGGATGCGGCTGGTGGTGTAGCGTCAGACTCGGATGCGGCTGGTGGTGTAGCGTCAGACTCGGATGCGGCTGGTGGTGTAGCGTCAGACTCGGATGCGGCTGGTGGTGTAGCGTCAGACTCGGATGCGGCTGGTGGTGTAGCGTCAGACTTGCTGGATGCGGCTGGTGGTGTAGCGTCAGACTCGGATGTGGCTGGTGGCGTAGCGTCAGACTCGGATGTGGCTGGTGGTGTAGCGTCAGACTCGGATGTGGCTGGTGGTGTAGCGTCAGACTTGGATGTGGCTGGTGGTGTAGCGTCAGACTCGGATGTGGCTGGTGGCGTAGCGTCAGACTCGGATGTGGCTGGTGGTGTAGCATCAGACTCAGATGCGGCTGGTGGTGTAGCGTCAGACTCGGGATGTGGCTGGGGTAGTATTAAGCCCATCAACACATATAATCGTTCCACTGGGCTTCTCGGCTACAGAAATTAATGTAGATACAAGATAGTAAACAATGCTGATACATGTAGGTCCTTTGCAAATGCAGTGAGACATATGGTTAAAGGTCATCTAGACAGGAAGTGTTGCAGTAGTGTACTTTTATTAGCCACTTATTAATAATCAATAAGCATGGAAGCTTTGAAGTTCTTGGTTAGACACCATCCCTGTGTACATAACACCTTTAACACTGGCTTAAAAATCCATTTGCAGTACAGTAGTGTTGGCATAATACATGTACTTGCCTTTGGAACTTTTCTTCTTCTTCTCTGCAGTCTTTGAAACTGTCTGTTTTCCTCTACTTCGCTTCCCAGGCTTTGAGCCTGGTTCATTCTCCTTCCCCCTAGGTCTTTTTCCAGCTTTTGTTTTTGGGCCTGAGATGAGGAGAGTAGCATAAAGTACACATGCACATTTGTTTTCATACAAACTGGTGTGTACCTGCTGTGGTGTTCACAGGGTCCGCCTTGTTTGTTGAGTCCTCAAGAGTAGCTGTCTCACCAAAAGGCAACCAGTCCTCCTTCAAACTTTCTTTCGTAGTCTTTCATCTCACTCTCAGTACCTGTAATATGTAATGATAGATATAAACATATGAAGTAGTCAAGAGTAAGTAACAGTGCCATTAGCCAAGAGTCAGCAACATATAAGTTAGCTACACGTACATCCGCATTGTATGCATGCTACTAACCTAGTTGTAGGCTCAATTTCCCAGCTTTTATGGCATAGTAGAAGCTAGTCAGGCGCTAGCTCGTGAAAGAACTAGGCTGCCTGCCTCTCATGCTAAGATCAGGCCATGCAAGCGAGCAAGCTCAGCCTATATTAAATACAGGCCGCTCGCATGTGCAAGCTAGGGCCAGACATCTTAGTTAAAAGCTACACAGTATTAAAACTTACTGCGCTTCTCTTGAAGCTGTTTCAGCTGTTGTCTCAGTGACATTGCGCAATTGTAGCTTCTCGAGAGAATGGCACACAGTCTGCTTTTCCAATCGTTTGACAACTTTTGACACGTCAACGTGTAAACGCTCCGTACCGTTTTAATTTTATCGTTCTACGTTCCGGTCCGTTTCGGTTTCTTAGTGTTGCGCGCAACACGGAACGCAAACGCTCACACCGTAGAACGACCGTACTACGAAGACGGAACGTAAACTTTTTATTGACCGCTACTGTAGGTGGTTCAGTCCCATCGCTGATTCTGACTTTGACATTTAGTATTTCTGCTACCACTCTATGCCTGCATACATCATCATGATTGTAACTGTGCACTTGCAATGGATATTTTTCAGACTTCATCAAAATGGTGTGCTACAATTACTTTCCCAGAAATGATTGTGTCTGTTTATGTCTGATCATGTCAGACCAAACCTCAGTCTGGTCTGACAATTTGTCAGGCACATACAGAAAATTATAATTGTCTCTGGGTTGATGTTTGGATTGAGCAGCGTATGCATAATTTGAATTGCGGCATATTTTGGAGGTAGTGTTTCAAATATTGGGACACCAAAGTCATTCCTACAGTGTGACAAGAAGTACAGAAAGTATTATTATTATTATAATGCCTCAGCACCAACAGTACATAGTATCCCTTTGAGTGTGATAAGCTATCAATACGTATGCCTATGCCTAGCAAATGCTTCTGCATATCGTGGCAGGTGTACACCGCAAGGGGTCACACTTGCCAATAAAGCAATACATGCTTGTGGTAGCTAAATGTCAGGCACTGTCTTTATTATACTATTGTGCAAGAATTTAACACAAGAAATTGTGATTCTAGGAATTTATTATGAGTCTAATCTAGCACAAGTCCATGACTAATTATTTTAAGCTGAATCCACAAGAGGTTTACAACTCCAGGAAATATACTTTGCAAGTAATAGTTAAAGGTCAGATTGGGTGAATAGCATTATAGACTATTAGCTAAAACAACTGTTAACCCTTTATACCCCGTATTGCGCATGCGCATTACGTCAGTCAATTACCAGAATAATTTAATTACGGCACGAGGACGGTAGTATGTTCGGTTTATGGCTTTGTAACGAAAGACGGGGGATGACTTGGACTAAACTCTCTACAGAACTGAAGAGTAGAGCTCCCAAGCTTTCATTTGATGTCGGATTCAAGCATGATTGACGGAAGGAAAGTGCCAAGCGGCAGCGGATTTTCGATACCGAACGATAATTAAATATCATCGCCACTTACTTTCTGGGAATGACGCCCTGAAGGACAAGCGAGACGTCCATAGACTTGCAGCGGTATTGTAGGAGACAGCTAGCCATATTTTCGAACTGATACTGCCGTACAATAGCCTAGAATTCTGCTCTATATTTTATCGGTTCGTGAACAGATGTTATTCATTGCGGATTTTCTCGTGATCTGCCTGGGTAAGTCCCTAAAAATACTGCTAAAATGAAAGAATCTGTCCGCTGGAGCGTCACTAACCACAGTGGGGATCTCCCTGGAGCGTCACTTCCCGGTAGAGTCTCGATCATATTCAATGACGTGTACACGCGTCTACGGTAATGTACACGTTCAATATTTATGACGTGTGTAGACGTCTACGGGGTTTAAAGGGTTAATCAGCTAAGTCCACAAATTTAATAGGGTCTGAGCCTTCACTAATTGGCTCTTCTGAGTCTTCTGGGTTGTGCTGCTGCTGTTGCCTATCAAAATGCTTGTGAAACCTTGGTCTATCTCTTGGGACAAACAAAACAAAAAACTGGCATTTCTCAAAGCCTCCACCAAAAGATTCCCTAAATCACTCTTCTGGGTTGTGCTGCTGCTGTTGCCTATCAAACTGCTTGTGACACTGTGATGCAACTAATTTCTGTCCCTACCTTCTATCGGGAGCACATGAATCAATCATAGGCTCCTACTTGTACACAAGACCGAAACTATTAGTTGAAGTAGCTACATTGATTGATATGTACCTGCACTCAATTAGTGCGTGGGCACATAAACACATCACAGCACACGTCAATTAATACCAGGCCTTTCCCCTTGCTTTTTCTCCACGGCCGCAAGGCAAAAGTTGGGGTGGTAAGGACTGAAAACCTACAGTAGTGGACAAAAAAAAGTTGCCGTTCCGTTTTCGTAGTACGATCGTACAATGGTTAATCAATTGAGCGTTCGGAATACGTATGAAAATCGTACTATGTTCCGTGCGTTCCGTTTCGAAATCGTTCCGTTTTGCGTCATTTCAAACACGTGTGAAAGTGCAGCTGCTATGGTTTACAGTACGTATAAGAAGCAGAGGATTCTTTACCTTCACTTCCGAGGCTTTAAAGCCTCCAACCATAGTGAAATTGTTGCTAGAAGAGAAGATGAAAGCAAGCAGATGGGGGGTAGCGAAATTTCTCAAGCAGTTTCGGGAAGACGGCACTATTTTGCGGCGGGTCGGCACGGGAAGGCCTTCGAAGGTCACAGCGGAGGTGAAAGCCATCGTCGAGGAGCAGATGAGACTCGACGATGAAACTACAGCCTTACAGCTCCACCGACTGCTAACAGAGAAGGGCTACGATTTGACAAGTCGCACTATCCTTCGTTGTAGGACGCAGCTGGGGTGGACATTCAGGGGCAGCTCGTACTGCCAGCTGATTCGAGTCGCTAATAAGGAAAAGCGTCTCGCGTGGGCCCTGCGAAACAGAAACGGTACCTTTGAGGATGTTGTCTGGTCGGATGAATCTTCAATTCAGCTTGAGACCCATCGAAGGTTCTGTTGCCGAAAGAAAGGAGAATGGCCACGCAACAAACCAAGGTTTGTGATAGTAATATGTACGTATGCAGCTAAGCTACACTGATTCCGTTTGCTGCTGATGTGTTTCCGGAGGGATTTCGGTTCATGCAAGATAATGATCCGAAACACACGTCAAGACATGGCAAGGCATGGATTGAGAGCAAGGGTCTGAACTGGTGGAAGACGCCAGCGGAATCTCCGGACTTGAACCCAATCGAGAACCTTCGGCACGAGCTCAAGGAGTTCCTGAGGCGGGAGATTAAGCCTAGGACGAAGGAAGCCCTCGTTGACGGCATTGAGACTTTTTGGAGAACAGTAGACAAGGCACAATGTGCTCGCTATATACGGCATCTGCGCAAAGTGATTCCACGCGTTATCGAACTAAATGGAGATGCCACTGGGTATTGACGTTGTTTCTTATGCAAGTAAATTTTCTCTAACAAGATAAACTGTATATTACTGTCCAATGCATTTATGATATAATACGGCTTATAATATGATACATGTAATAAAAAATAGCATGTAAAAGAAAAGCAACAGCAGGCAAAATGAATGTAGACAAGCTTATCGAAGTCTCTTGCATGCTTGTCCAACAGCATTGAAGCAAACACCCCATAACGCTTTCGAACTCGACTGGGTTTGACCAGTACTGGGAAAATTGGTCAAACATCACTTCTTTTAGAAAGTTTAGTTCGTCGTTTGGTAGTGCAGGAAGCTCTCTACTTCCGCCAGGAGTGCACTGTGCAAGGACTGCGTCACCAAAGATGGCTTGACGGGCTAACTTCACTGCTAGTGTTCCAGCTTTACACTCTCCTCGCAATTTGGGGTGTTCCTGGATGACACGACTGGCTGGCTTCAATTTTTCTTTGTTGATAGCAGAAGACGATAATGCGAGCTATGTTCGCCTTCCAAAAATGGAAGCTTTGTGGCACCTACAAATCATCCAAATCTGGAAGAATATTGTGAACAAACAATAATCATCCAAATTTGGATGATTTTCGACTGATTTTTCCTCTATAGAGACTGAAAGAACAAATTTCATCCAAATATGGAAGAGGTTTTTCTTCCCATTTTGGAAGTCATTTTAAATCTTCCATTATTGGAAGACTTTGCCCATCCAGTTTTGGAACCTTATTTATAGTCTTCCATTATTGGAAGAGCCTTCTCATCCAGTTTTGGAACTTTATATAAATTAATATAGTCTTCCATTATCGGAAGAACCTTCTCATCCCGTTTTGGAACTTTATATAGTCTTCCATTATTGGAAGAACATAGTCTTCCGTTATTGGAAGAATCTTCTCATCCAGTTTTGGAGCATTATATAAATTAACATAGTCTTCCATTATTGGAAGAATCTTCTCATCCAGTTTTGGAACCTTATTTAAATTAATATAGTCTTCCATTATTGGAAGAATCTTCTCATCCAGTTTTGGAACCTTATATAAGTTAATATAGTCCTCCGTTATTGGAGAATCTTCTCATCCAGTTTTGGAACTTTATTTAAATAATACATAATAGATAAACATTTACAAAGAGAGATGGCTGAGGCTAAGCTTGCATGATTTATCCATGTTCTTTAAAGCAAGAAACAATGCACAATGTAACTTAAAATTATCAATACTCATATGCACGCAAGTTGTCCACGAATTTTCTGCAGCCCAGAATTTGCTTGCTCATAGACTTGCGAGTTTATTTCCTTTACTCTTTTGTCGGCATATCCATCAAGGCAGTATCCCCTAGAACAGCCTACATGTCCCCGCCAGTGGAACCGGTCAACAAGAAACCGAGTTTTTTGAAAAAAGCGGGGCTCTCGATTGAGACAGTACATATGCAGTCTGCAGGCATTGTCGTAGATTATCATGTCTGGTGGCTGTGGGAATCGGGTTTTGAAAATTGAAAATGGGTGTCGTGGTGATTCACATCGCTCCAGAATCTCAAAGCCATAGCATACCCCATGCTGGCAATATATTGTAAAAATTCCTGGAGAAAGGGTCGGATGGCCGTAGGAGTTCTTCCGGCAAGAGTCTTGCTCCGATCTGCTCGCTACTCTGTCGGCTTCATATGCTGCATCTCCATGGAGCTTTGGTAGGCTGGGAAAAAAGCTAAGGGGATGTTCTGTTGGTGTAGGGTAGACACTGGTAAGGGGTGGTGAGCCTTGGAATGGTGCAGTAAGAGTACGGAGGAGGAGATGAAGGAGTTTACGAACATCTTCTGGTAACACCCCATCTTCAGTTGGACATGTATTGATGAACTGTGCAAGAACTGGTGCATGCTGCTGAATCTCACCTAGCTCTGTATGGTGCACTGAGTTTCTCAGATCTATTTGACCATCAGCCACTGCTGTGATGATCTGCAGTACTTTCTTGTGACCAGCTACCTGCAAATGAATTCGGCAATATATTAGTTATCCATCTCCTGCCTTGGTACAAACGGTCCTACAGTATGTTTGGTTACCTACTGCAGAATAACAATAACATTATTCATACCTGCAAAAGCCCACAGATTGGTGAGCTTCGAGACAGCTCACTAAGAAAGAGCCGGTATGGTTCTGGAGAACTCCTTCCATTCTCATGCACCAGCCTCTGTATCACTTCTGCAAGAGAAGAAAGATCCTCTGCTCGTAGCAGCCTGTCTAGTTGCTGCAGGTCAGCAGAAGTCAGCTGAGAAGGATTTCTCAAACGCTTTCTATCCCTTGAATACCCACTGAACTGGAGAAGCAGTTCTCGAGCTTTTTGACTCCTAATGAGTACCCTCTCCGCATGCTGGCTTCCCGAGATATAGGCTTTCTCTTCTTCTGCAGCTCTACCAGATTCAACCTGAAGAAAAGGGGAGATGTGTTACTCATGCGGCTGTTAACAGCTGCAGTGTAGTAGGGCGCATAAAATGAAGATATGCAGTAAAAGTGTAATATTGTTTCTCTTGGCATACCTGAAACTGTTCCAAAAGGTCCTTCCGGAAACTTATCATGGTACCATCGCAAACCACCACTTTTGGGGTGGGTCCGCAGAGTGGACAGACAAATGACTCTTGCCAGTTGATATCCTTCTTTCCACTTTCATAGAGGTCATGCAGCTCCCTGAGATAGCCTGGTAGAGGGTATGGAACTTTCCTAAGCATAGAAAGAATGTAGTTAGCTATACCCATGATGCTATATATCATATTATTGGGGCAAGCGTGAGCGAGCCCCCCCTTAGTGCTGTGAATGGCAATTTTGTCTGTCCGTCCGTCCGTCCGTACGGATGCATGGTCCTATATACCGCAAATACTTCAAATACCTATTTCAATGACATGCCCTCGCTCACGCTCACCCCACAATGCTCTGCATTCACTAGTTATGTACACGGTATACAAAAACATCACTTACTTGTAGGAGTAGCAATGGTAGGTTGGGCTTGCATCTGATTCTGGCGCACTCTCAAGCTCTATATCTTGCTCCTCACACCATTCCTCAAATGCTCGGACGTGATTGCAGTGCCCACTACACAGAAGGCATTGAAGTTTTGGAGTACGCTTCCGTCCAATCAGTCCATAACTGCTCCCATCAAATACAGCAGCTAAAAGCGGTTGAAGGGTAAGGATATCAGCAGAGAACCTGACTGTTCTGTAGGGCCTCATCCTCCTCTTCTCCATGCTCCCTACTGCCAACATCACTAGAAAAGTGAAGGTATTGGAATGCACGCCTGCAGGACAGAATATATAGTACGATTATTAATGTTATCCACAGCCATGCACTAGCTATGCATGCATCATGTACTCACCTGTGTATGCAGTAGAGAGAGACCTCTCTATCCTTGAACTGCTGTAGGTTTTCGGTGATTACAGAACTGGTGGCATGCAGACGCGCACTCTGATCAAGAGATGATGGACATGAGCAGGTTAGGAGCTTCATCTCTGAGGTCTGGTCATGAAAGTGTACTGGTTGAAGGAGGCAATAGTCACGAACGAGTTCTCCATTGGAAGCACAGTTTGCCAAGATGAATGCTTCTTGCGGGTGTAGACAAAAGAAACGACCAGCTGCCTTCAAGTTGCGGACATATACCACATCTTTGGAGAAAGCCCCAACCTATAATGATTTATAATATTATATTGTAATTCTGAGCTACACAGGATTAATATATAGCTACTGTCCGACAAACCTTAGCCGGTTGTGCAGTGTGATTACTTTGAACTGTTGTCTTGTGTTTCTGCTTGACATCTGTTGCTGGATTCTTCTTCGTCGTCCTAGTTTTCACTTGAATTCCTTTTCTTCTGCTTGACATTGTTTCTGCTTCGAGATACCGTTTGACAAAGCTCTACACCTGCTTATATATCCAATCTTTCTCCTTGACGTCACCATCATTACTCCAGAGTTGTCAATTAACGCTGCATACTTACAAGCACTGCCGGTACTGCTGTACCAGCGCGTACTCGACGTCACCATACAGCTGACTTTAATCTCGAGCGACAAGCGCGCGACCAAGAGAGGTATATAAGCAAACCAATTACCATCAGTCCTATAGCTGTTACATGCGCTACAAATTCTCCGAACCCTAAAGAATCTCCGAATTCGAACTCACCTCACTACCGGCGATCCTAGTATTATGGCAGGGAAGCGGACCAACGACGCGAGGGACATCAAGCGGAAGATCGAGAAGGTGCAAAAGGCGTGCGCCGAACTGAAAGATCTAGGTGTAGCAATGGGAGTCATTTACTCATCCAAGAAAACGAACGGGCTACACTTCTTTGGAGACCAACGCATCACCTCAGTTGTCGAGATGCACAAAGACGAAATCCTGCTAAATACCGCGTGGTTTGACGACGAGAATGAGGATCCAGAACGAATCGAGGATCGTGATCCAGGTTTCATTCTCCCGCCGCTCCCAGCTGAACTGCAAACCCTTAACGGGGTGACGCTCAAGGCAGTGATAGCGGGTCTCGTCAATGATCTGGGCTTAACTTGGAAGTCTGAAAAACCATGCTGGTGGCCTTCTGAGTTTCCCTTTCGACACCCAAAAACGCCACCAGAAAATTGTGGTAAGTGCGGCCTATATTCTAATTATAGCCTCCGTAGTGGCGCTGCAACGCAGGTACTTAATTAAAAAGCTTATGTTTGTATTTACTGTCACCATATTAAACTTTTCCCCTAACTACAGGCAACTGGAGTAATGGAATGCGTCGCATTATTGCAGCATGTTACAGCTACTATGGCCACAGTGTAGGTGACTATGTCCTACCAGAACTAGAAGACCCTAGGGAAAGGAAGATTATACCTGATGACTTGAGTCACCCACCCATGCCTCCAATTACCCCACTTCGGACTTCCACGCCACGGCATTCGAGCAACCTTCTGACTTCTCCCTGCGTCCTCAGTCCTCTACCCCCAACACCACGACGCCCGACTTCTGCCACCCTAAGTCCTCTACCACCAACACCACAATGTCGCCAGGTTTCAACACAGTCCCCTCCATTCAAGAGAACCAAACTATCACATAATCCCAAACAGTTCACTCCACTGGCTGTACGTAGACCTAGAAGGAATCTGTAGATGATGTCTTAATCCTGTTTTTAGTGGTTTATATAGGTTTGGTAATGTGTGTTGTGTGAACATTATAAAAGTTTCAACACTGGATGACAAATTTAATTTAAATGACCAATATCAGATGAGAAGATTCTTCCAATAATGGAAGACTATATTAATTTAAATAAGGTTCCAAAACTGGATGAGAAGATTCTTCCAATAATGGAAGACTATATTAATTTAAATAAGGTTCCAAAACTGGATGAGAAGATTCTTCCATTAATGGAAGACTATATTATTTTAAATAAGGTTCCAAAACTGGATGAGAAGATTCTTCCAATAATGGAAGACTATATAAAGTTCCAAAACTGGATGAGAAGATTCTTCCAATAATGGAAGACTATATTAATTTAAATAAGGTTCCAAAACTGGATGAGAAGATTCTTCCAATAATGGAAGACTATATCATTTTAAAGAAGGTTCCAAAACTGGATGAGAAGATTCTTCCGATAATGGAAGACTATGTTAATTTATATAAAGTTCCAAAACTGGATGAGAACATTCTTCCGATAATGGAAGACTATATTAATTTATACAAAGTTCCAAACTTGGATGTGAAGGTTCTTCCAATAATGGAAGATTTAAAATGACTTCCAAAATGGGAAGAAAAACCTCTTCCATATTTGGATGAAATTTGTTCTTTCAGTCTCTATAGAGGAAAAATCAGTCGAAAATCATCCAAATTTGGATGATTATTGTTTGTTCACAATAATCTTCCAGATTTGGATGATTTGTAGGTGCCACAAAGCTTCCATTTTTGGAACGCGACCATACCTGGATAATGCATTGCCAGCTTTCTTGATGGCAACTGGTTTTGGCTTAGGCCCGCTGGAGTTTGCTGCAGTAGAAGGGCCGGAGACTGACGGACTGGTAGGAGTCTGGGGGGGTTGACACATTTGGGGCGATTGGGCGGGTTGATAGGGCTGAGGTGATTGATAGACATATGACTGCTGTTGATACGGTTGGGGGACTTGATAAGGATACGGCGGCTGTTGTGACCAATTTGGCTGAGGTACGTGGCTAGATGTCCAAGATTGCTCAAGTGCCGCAAGTCTAGCTAGAATTGTCTGCTGAATATCGTCAATCGCTTGCTGTTTTGCTTCCATGGTTAGGACTTTGGTCTCCAATTCACGAACAGCTATCTCAAAAAGCAGGGGATCTGGGGGGGGGATGTAAGAAGCACCTCTTTGCTAACATGTTTCTATTTAGTGCTCACCCCCCTACATGTACAGGGTCTGCTTGCTATGAATAACTCACCTGATTCTGATAGGTCGCTGGTGCTGCTAGAATTGCTGATGTCCATTGAAGAACTAAACGAGTCATCGGTCTCGACAGCAGCAGCAGTAGCACTATCAGTCTCGACAGGAGTGATCGTGGCAAACTTAGAGGGGGTTCCTGTCAGGTCAATAAACATATTCTTGAATATTTTCTATTTAGTGCTCACTTATCCCCCCCCCCCCCCAAACTACACCATACATGCAAAAGGGTCTATTGCACATGATTGCCTACTCATGGGCTTCCGTTCCTGAATCCTAGTGGGTATGAAAAAGTTTACTCACCTAATTCTGAAAGGTCACTGGTGCTGTTGGAACTGCTGATATACATTGAGACATCTGATGAACCATCACCGTCAATAGTAGTCTGGATGGACAGTAGGACCCTTCGCAGTAGCATCCTCGGTAGCAGTGGTCTCAGCAGCAGTGGTCTCAGCAGCAGTGGTCTTCGATGGTGTTTCGGTCAGGTCAATAGTTGAATGTTTGACAACACGAATAATTGATCCCTCATCTAATAAAGCATTAGGAGATGATGCAATCATTAGGTACCTTGAGTGTTAGTGAAAGTCTCCTGCCCTACTCATGTATAAATAATTGACATACATGTACCTTTAGGTGCTTTTGCAGGTTTTTTTGCAGCTGAAGTTTTTCCTTTTTTTGCAGCTGTCTTCTTCGCCGCTGGCTGCTTCTTTTGTGGTTTCTTGCAGTTTTCTTTCCCTTCTGCACCATTTTGATCTATTATAAACACAACATACATGCAATAACACACTAGATCTAATATAAGTACATGTGTAGGCCCAGACCTGATTTAATTATGGTACAATCAATCAATCAAATTTTATTAATGTGTCACCAGTATACACAAACAAGAACTGCTACAGGCAGCAGTAATGAAGTACTAGTAGTAGCCTGTACAATTATACCTCTCTTTTTCTTCTTGGCTGGTGGCTTCACTGGGGTGTTTTGTTTCAGCTCCACCAGAGGGTTGGCTCCCTGTTGAAATGGTGTGTATTCTCCATCAATGAAATCATCCGAGAGTTTCTCCATCTCATCTTTTGATCCTGTAATGAAAGGAAAGTTTTACGTGCAGTATATTGTGCATACATGAGGTAGGTAGTGTATGCTGAGGAGCCCAGCAGAACTGGCAGTGTATTCAAAAAAAGGCATTTACCAATTGCAGCAACACGTCCATCGTAAACTGTCCGCATGTACTTGACTTTACAGTAGTCTCCAACAGTCAGTGTACTGCTTTCAGGTTCCAGAATGCTGTTACTAGGTACAGCGGTCACAGAGTCTTCTCCCGACCAGTAAATCAGGAAAAAGTTCCCTGTGAAAGAGATATGGGTTTTGCTAAACTGGTTTGCACACTATAGCCGCTTAATATCTGCCCTCAACTGTATATTAAAACGCTCTCTAGTCCTATCCTCGTTCCCAGGCGCCAGTTTTAATACAGCTACACGCTATTCTGTGCTTGGAACGCCTACTCTGCATCATCAAATACATCTTAGAGCTAGCTAGTTAACTGCAGACGGCTTATCGACTGTTTATCAGGATTGAAAACACGTACACACAAAACGTACAAGTTCCCAATGTTGAAAATACTCACTGTTTGGCTTCTGACGTTTCAAGACAGTTCTTAGAGTCATCCTCGATGGCTGGCAGTAGTTGACTGTAAAAACGTTCGATGGCTGGCAGTAGTTGACTGTAAAAACGCTCGATGGCTGGCAGTAGTCGACTGTAAAAACGTTCACACTACACGTGTAAAACGGAAGTGCGATTCGTAATTACGGTACGGTACGGTAATCGCGCTACTGTCGGCAGATTGTGTACCGCGGGTATTTCAGGAACGATCGAACATACTACGATCGTACTACAGAAACGGAACGGCAACTTTTTTTTGTCCACTACTGTATATATATATATATGTAGCTAGAATGAATAAGTAAAGGCGTAGGTAGAATGAATAACTAAAGGTGTGAGCAAATAAGCATATAGCCAAGGGCTTACTTGACAATCTCGTGTCCATCTCCACCATCACCAGAGCTTTCAGAATCACTGCAGTCTGTAGTATGATAGAGAGGGAAAAAAGAGAATCCCTTCTTATCATAAAATGTATGCACACCACATCACTAACAGGCCCACCCTAAAATGCCATTGTGTAAGTGCACCACCAACCTAGGGCTGCCAGATTATGGACAGTTACATCACTAGGCTGGTGCTGGGCCCTCCCTAGAAGCCATCGGGCAAGTGCACCACCAAACCTAGGGCAGCCAGATTATACAGAGTTACATCACTAGCCTAGTGCCAGGCCATGGCCCACCCTAGAAGCCACTGTGCAACAACTATGTGCTGCCATATTACCCACAGTTACATCATAATGTGGGCATAAACGGCGCCGGCAGCAGTATGAGCATAATTGACCTTTCACACATGGAGTAGCACTGTCAGCAGCAGTATTGGCACTGGTAGTCCAGCAAAACCCATTTAACAGTGACAGACTTAGACTCAGATAGTGGTAGTGCAGCCCCACTAGTAACTAACATCAAATATTTACATTTCATTAAGCATCGAACCTCTGGCATTATGTTCTATAAACATTTTTACATGACATTTTTGTGAGCATAATAGGGATCATCAAGAGCACAATTGGACATCTCTGGAGCATTATTGGATGGCATAATGGGCAGATTTTTTAGCATAATAGCCTCGTCCCTAAGGCTGGGTAAGGCCCGCCCTAGAAGCCACAGTGGCACTGTGGCAGACAAACTTGCACTTTCACCTTTCTCACACCAATGAACTCAAGCTTGAGAGCTCCCTCTCCTTAGTGGCAAGTATACCACAATACCATACAAAGCAGCTAACTATTTAGAAGTGACACCATCCAGAAGTTTTCTTCATGCTATATAGCGTTCATCTTACCCACAAGTTCCCCACAAATTTTAATTAGGCCCTATACCAAAAGTACAAAATTACTGAAAATTCTTGACAAGGACCACTTTTGCACTCATTGCATGTGCAACAATAGAGCAGCTGAAGGCCACAAAAACTATATAGGATTAAAGTAAAAAATAGTTCCAATGGTGGAAGACTGCACACATAAACAAAATCTTGCCCCTGGGCTTTCTTTACCCCGCTTGAAACATTTGCGGTAGATCTCTCCAAATCCAAGATAGATATCATGCTGCTTAAGCCTAGGCTGTATCAGTGGTTCTATAACGACATATTATCCTTCAATGGAGAGTAATGGCCTGTCACGGAAAAATTGGTCTGGGGGACCAAGCAGTCCGGGTGGACTTATTTTCCAGAAAATTTTGGTACCCTCCTGAAAACAATGGTGCAACCTGCGCCACAAGCGAATTCCGCCCGCTACTGTCTTTAATACGCACTTGATAGTAAGAGTGGACGACTACTGTTACACTAAGGTGGATGGCTACATGTTCGAGTGTATTGTATTGGCTTGTTTCTAGTCACAGCCTACGCCTACCGTCAATAGCCTCATCATACCGTGCGCGTGAGTGTATACATGAAGCTAGATCTGTACATTGTATAGCTCCCAGGCCAGTACCACTTCGACCAAGAAAAAATGCGTCGCCATTTGTGGAACTGCTTCGAGAGAGGGAAAATGTCAATGAACTCGTACAGCACAGAATCGACTTTACAGTCAGTTGACAAAGTCCCAGTGTAGCTACTGCATCAGTTTGTAGGATATCGATGACTGTTTCATACCTTTGTATTAAGCGACCTAATGGCTAACTAATTTAAACGGTTGATGATAACTATGCCATACATGTAAGCTTACATATATGAAGGGAGGCAAATTTTCAAGGTAAAACCAACTCTGCTGGAAACGTGATGAGGGGAACAAAATTTTCAGGGTAGGACCAATTTTGCTGGAAAAAATGGTCCGGGAGACCAAAAAATTTTTTGGCCCTAGGACCACTTTTTTTCTAGGACTAAAATTCCAGTGACAGGCCGCAATTCCAGACTGCAAGTCTTTATTCTTGATGTCTGGATATGTAGGCTCCTTTGAAGCTAAGGTTAACAGTGAATCAGACCTACGAGTAGCTCCAGAAAGTGGGATGTACTGTATTGCACTCACTACACTTTCGATCATCACAAGATAATGTGGGCGCAGTTCGGACTTGCATGGTAAATACCCCCCCCCCCCCCCCCCCCCTTTTGAGCCTATGACACTAGCGCAGGTAAGCCTTTCTTATCAGCGAAATGGCAATTGCAGCAGCACAATACTTTCAAAAAAACAGCATGCAGCTGTACTCACCTGCAGGGCTATGTAGTATGTTAAGAGTCCGAGTCGACGGATTCCACATCGGATTCCACAACATGCCTGCATCCAAGTGCAAAATAAATTTACTGCAGCACTATGCTAATAAAACTACTGCAGCATGCGGTGAATGAAGACACAACCGACAATGTACCTGTACTTGTCTCCCAGTATCCTGCCGTGCTGGCTCTTGAAGGCGCTTCGTCATCGCTTATCACGATAGGACTACGCATACTAGAACCGGCCATATCTCCGGGCCACTCTGTCTGCTCTCGACTCACGTCCGCCGCGGACGTCCCCAGTTTCCAGCCGCACAATCATAGCCGCTAGTTAGAGACCTACAGTACGCACAATGCATGAAAAAAACACAAAACAAAAGAAACACTGTACTAATTTCGCACTCCACCATCACATAAAAGTTCACGTTGCAAACTTTGTGATCATGCCCTCTCGTGACAAGCATCCGGCCGTGACACCGCCTATTCCTGGACCAGTATTCCATTCCAGTATTCCATTCCAGTAGTCCAGTCCAGTCCAGTCCAGTCCAGTTAGGCTTGGGCGGATTATGCCGGCATAATTTTGGGAATAATAGGCACGAAGAAGCATCGAGAATAATGCGGGAATAATAGGGAAGTTTTCGGGAATAATGCGTGTCTTGAACGGAAATATTCGGAATAGATCTCGCCCACCACAAACTCTGCATGCGTTTATGGCGTCTAGCAGTGGTTCTGATGGGAGAATGGCTGGTCTACAGCATGCAAATTAGTTTTATTCTGACGTGCTTCAATAGTAATAAATTGCGTCACAAGCTAGTCGCTGACATGCTTTTTTTCGATTTTAGTGGGAATAATGCGAGAATAATAGGCAGTCACTCGGGAATAATAGGGCAGTTTTGTGAGAATCGGGGAATAGAATTATAGGTAACTTTTTGAGCATAATCCGCCCAACCCTAAGTCCAGTCCACCGAATTCAGACTCCCACCCCCACCTACGATTTTCTGCTCGTCTTGAGCAGAATTACTATATTCATGCGCCACTGAGTGGGGTTGCTGGTGCTGTTTTGGTTGCATGATCACTGGACTTCTCTGTCACGGCACATCTCATCTTGTCACTGAGGGCAGAATTTTTCCAGCACTGTCTCTGGCATTCGACATCGGCAATGGGCGCACTCCCACTTTTCAGACATCGTAACTGTGGTTGAAAGGTAGATATAAGCGCAGTCTGGTGTAGCTAGCCCTTCGCGAGCTACATGCAGTTTCGAGTTCTCGCAGCAGCGCTCTCAGCGCTACACGCTACGCTGTTTATATACCGCATTTCCGCGATCAGACGCCGCGGCTACTGTAGTTAATCCCAGCCCCGCCCACTAAGCGTAGACTCTGGCGCCGGCGCGTAATACATGTACAACTCTGATCCTGTTATCAGGATCTCAGCTAGAGTTGCCTAAACTACAGATCACCTGCATAAAGGTTAGTAAAGCAATTGCTCAGGTTCTCTTTTTAGCGAAGTTGTTAAGATCAGCAAAGGCAAAAATGTAACTTTAGTTCCATGCAAGGGACTATGCTTGTACAGTGGAACCTCCCATAACGGACCCTCCCACCAGCGGACAACCTCCCTATAAAGGACACTGGCCGTGGCACCGATTGAAATTACTATAGTGCTAATGTATAAGAAACCTCCCACGAGCGGACGCTTCTTGATTCCGGACAGCGGACAAACTGCGTGCTCCCGACTGCAAAAGTCCGTTGAAAACTGCCTCTTATAACGGACAAATTGGAAGCCACACCCATCGTTCGTGCATAAACGCGCATAAAGACCGGAAGTTACTCTCGTATTCGTAGTCTAGATGGCAGATTCACTCAATTTATCCCGCCTGAAAACTGACTCACAGCGATAGTCGAGATCCTGAACGCGTAAGTTCCCAGCAGCTCTTGTTTCTGAGATCGCTGTATAACGTGCCAATCCACATGATCCAGTCGCCCACGCAAGTTGGGCAAAAACGGGCATAAACGGAACGTTACACGGATATACAGCTGGAGCACGTGATCTTTGACGACACGTGAAAACTCTATTTCGAGTCCATACCCATAAGCGGTTAGCAAGTGTAGAGATGCTTACACAGTTCAAACCATTCTGGACAGTTATTTTGGCATTGTGGCACCCTATTTGTTATACCACTCAATGTTAACGTCCGATAACTCTTTCGACAACATACATGTAGCTTAAATTATTATACAGTCATGTAGCTAGCTATAGCTATGCCTGGTAGATACTTACAGTAGATGACATGGTTTATGCTTGAATACATGTCTGGTAGGCATTTGAGTGCTTAAATGTGGCTAGAAATAGCAAATTGAGTCGAACCTCCCACCAGAGGACAACCTCCGAATAAAGGACAAAAGCCTTGCTCCCAAAGTGTCCTTTATTCGGAGGTTCCACTGTATATGTTCCGCGGGTCCCTAACTACGTACAGAAAACTGCGCAATCCCGGGATTGCGCGCCAAAGTACGGATTCCTATTTTGCGCAGCGCAATCCTAGGATTGCGCAAATTCCTGGTTAGCGCGGAACATATATATTAAACGAATTGGTGCAGTGAATGCAGCTCTTCACCTAACAGTCAATAATTCATATTGCTTTCATGAACCAGTCCCTATGACGGTGTAGCTCACTACATACCCACGTGGTATTCTAACTGTGCCAGCACTCTGCTTCTATTTTAATACAGTAGCTACCCCAAAATCAGAACTCGGCAGCGAGTGGTAGATATATTGAAACTAACCCACAAGTACTAAAAAAGAATACCCCTTTCCCTCTCTTTCTTAATTGCGCTCTTCCAATCTGCTCATTTTAAACCTACTTTCCACTTCCGTGTATCACATTCCGCACTCATATTGAAATATAAATGGCAAAATTAGGAGAGTGAATAAAAAGTAAGACTGAAATTTAAGCAAGGAAAGAGATTATCGTGTACCATGATAATATATTGACTGAAATTCCTCTTTTGACTCCCTAGCCTTAGCAATAATGTTAGCAAGTAGTTGCTTGGGGTCCCTAACTACGTACAGCAAAGAAAGTAGATGAATGAGGTATTGCCTAGCGTAATAATCTCCTTGAACTTCGGTTGTAGCTACTGGAAGAATCATTTCAGAATAGTTGCACTCACCCATTCAAACTGAAGTTGAACTTGATTGAGCAACTGTACATCTACAGAAATTTCTGCAAGTAGCTAGCTACAACAGTATTTAAACTGGGTTTGAGAGGGATCCATCTTGAAAGGATCCTAGCTGTGTCTGTGTGATACCTATAAAGCACAACTTGAGTCAGTTTAATGGGGATTGATGAACTGTCCTGAACTCAAGCAAATCATCTTACTAAAGACATGATTTCTCAGGTAGGAGGATTACTAACCATTCAGCAAGTATTTCAGTAAGTGTATAAGACTGCATAGGATACTATGCACTTCTTGATTTCCTTACTAAGCGGAGATTGCAAACCATGTCACTTTGATACCTGCAGCTGTCTTCCTCATACAATTGTACTATGAACCTGATTCCAGCATTAGCTAGCAGTCACTGGTATATTGATTGAAGGGCTTCCAAAGATCTAGGTTCTATGAGCATCTCTAAAGGAAAATTATTTTGCAAGCATAGACAGTAGAGTATCAGATTATTATTCTGTGTTGTAATTAACCCAAACGATAAGCCAGGTAGCAATTTCATATTGATTGGAATTCTCTTTCTACAACCACGAATTCGATGTCTCAAAACTTTCATCTTCAAAGGAATGCTGACGTTTCAACTGCTGTGCTGCTGTCTCCATCAGGGCAGTCATCAATACAGTAGCTACAGGCCAAACAAAAGCATGACTGTGAAAAAAAACTGTGAGGGAAAGCCTGGGTACCAAGCTAGGGAAGCCCTAATAGTTTTTAAGTCTAGAGGGGCGGGGGGGTTAATTAGTAACAAAGTAAACACTAGAGGTCTCTAGCAGAGACATACCCCGCGCTCCTGGACCCTGCAGACTGTAGCGCCGTATGCGAGCTGTAGGCGTGGTTGATCGCCGTAGTAATGATACATGCGTTTCTCTACGTATACTCCAGTATGCTTTCTATCTGAATATCTCTTCTAAGCTCCATGTTGAATAAAAGACTCGCATACCATACTCGAGGGCTCGCGTATGTCCGTATTCAAGCTGTAGGCGTGACCAACTTGCCGTATTAAAAAATGGTGGAACACACCGATAATCAGAAACAGCGTGGAAATGCCGATAATAAAACCGCTTTCTACTATATCAGGTACAGACAGGCTAATGTATCACGGATTTCAGCGTTTGTCTTTTGTTTAGAAGTCGTTATAGCCTCTAAATCGCCCGTTTGAGAGATTTTTCAAATTTTTTTATGACAGACAACGACAACGACGACAACAGACGGACAAAACCGATTACTTAACCCCGCTTGCGCATACGCGCGCGGGGTAATAAATCAGCTTCATTGCCACTGTTTAATTACCCCGCGGCGCGTAGGCGGCGGCGGGGTTAAGCAATTGGTTCTGTCTGTCCGTCCGTCTGTCCGTCTGTCAGGTGTCTGTCCACTCAAAAATCGGACGCGATTTACGGGGTTAAACGATTGCTAAACACGACAGTAACATTGAACTAGTTTTCAGAGTATTGATGGTATGCACCATGCATGCATTAATTCTCCTTTAACCAGGATAGTGAAGATCTCGATGCCAAGATATCAGGTGCACTGTTAAAACTGGGGTGTAGCTGTTACACTACAGGGTGTAAGTAAATGTAGGGATAGAGGTGAAAGTATAGTACATTGGTGTAGAGTGAATGAAAAGGGTGTAAGTTGAAGGCAAGGTAGTATTGTATGATGTAATGCTAATTAACACGTTGAAATTAAGCATATAAAGATATTGAAATGTAGACGAGTGTCTATGTTGTCGAAAACGCTTACAATGACCAGAAACATTCCCGAAATTATACTAACAATAATTATTAAGGTCACAAAATGCAGTGTATACAATTTGTCAGAAACGTTCACAACGAGCACAAACGTCCCCGAAATTCAAGCACATGCAGCGATTGAGCATAATATTGATGTTATTGTAAATGCAGTACAAGTGTTACAGTATCTACTTTGTCACAAACGCTTACAAAGTAACAGACCTACCAGCTATCACATGTTAGTCATAGAACAAAGATAGCCATTGTTGTAATTGTTACAAAATATTAGAGTCAGACTTGTACCCAGAGACACCATTGTTTGGAAAACTGTATAAATAGTCCGTTGCATTATGTGCATGTGAGTGATGTGATGTGTATACGTGCTACACTGGATACTGGAGTTGAGTTCTATATTATACTGAAGTTGAGTTTTGCGAAGAACCCGGCCCGCGACAAGTGGGGGAGAAATATCGAGCTGTTGACAGCACAATTTGCCGAACTGCGGCATGGCGGAAGACGGCGTCAGACGCAGGAGAGTGCCCGTGCTCCAGAGAGGCATAACGCCGAGCCAGCCGGGAGAGCACAGAGACTGGCCCAGGAGACTACTGGAGTCCAGAGAAGCTCTCCGCCTCTCATCAAATGCCCTGAGGCTGTGTCTCGAGGTGAGCAATTAAGTATACAGTCATCTCTGCAATTTGCGCATATTTTGAATAGTATTTACCCAATGGCATCTGCCACCATTACCTGAATTCTCCCGAGAATCAAACACATACAAAGGCATTGGAGATGTAGTGCATGTGTTTGGTCATGATCAGAAACACTTAAACAGAGCAGAAACGCTCCCAAAATTCAAACACAATGATTTTGCATATGCATTATCACTAACTGACAGACAGATACAGCCGAGATACGCTCCCAAAATTCAAACAAAGATCAGCATAATTACAATACAATTGAAAATGCAGTGGTTATACCTTGTATATCTTGTCAGAAGCGCTCACAATGAGCTGAAACGCTTCCAAAATTCAGGCACAATGGTATAATGTATAATGGTATTGAAAATGCTGTATATGTATGAACACAAACGCTCGCAAAGAGCAGCAACTCACCCAAAAAATGATTATATCAAGGTATTGAAAATGCAGTGTATATGTCTTGTCAGAAATTTTCAAAAGGAGCAGAAACGTGCCCGAATTTTAAACACAATGATTTGGCATATTAAAGTATTGAAAATGTAGGATATATCTCTTGTCAGAAACGTTACAAAGATCAGAGACTTTTCAAAAATTCAAACACAATGACATAATATATAAAGATATTGAAAATACGGTGTGTATATCTTGTCAGAAACACTTACAGAGAATATAAACGTGCTCAAAATTCGAAAAACGATGACTTAGCATAACCTGGCATAGAAAATGCAGTGTATATTCTCATCAGAAACGCTCACAACGAGCTGAAACGCCCCTAAAATTCAAACACAATGTTTTAGTATAAACTAATGTATAAATATTCAGTTGAATAATTGAAAATGCACTTCATGTATCTTGTCAAAAATGTTCACAAAGTGCAGAAGCGCTCCTGAAATCATTTTGGCTCTAATGGTAATAGTGAAAATGTAGTGCAAGTATCTAGTCGAAAAAGATTACTAATTTCTAAGAGCTAAACTGTTCCCAAAATTCAAACGCAATGATTTAGGATACAAAACTACTGAAAGTGCAGTGGATATATCTGGTCAGAAACGCTTACAAAGAGCAAAAACGCTCCCGAACTTCAAACACTATGATTTAGCATATAATGGCATTAAAACTGCAGTGTATATATCTTGTCAGAAACGATCTCGAAATTCCAACATAGCGAAATTGCAATTAAAGGAATTGAAAATGCAGTGCATGTACCTTGAATGTTATAAATGATTACAAAGAGCAGAATGCTTTCGAAATTCAAAAACAATCATTTAGCACATAAAGAAATTGAAAATGCTGTGTATATATCTTGCATAAACGGTCACGAAGACTACAAACTTTCTGAAGTTCAAGCTCAATGATTTCGCATATAAAAGACGGTGTATATATATATTGTCAGTAATGCTTACTAAGAGCAGAAATGCTTCCGAATTTTGAACACAATGAATTTGCATACAAAACTTTTGAAAATGCAGCATGCATGTGTCTTGTCATGAACGCTTACAAATAGCAGAAATGCTCCCAATTTTCAAATACAATGGTTTAGCGCGCCTATGTAATTATTGCAAATGCAGTCGTCAGAAACGCTCACGATGAGCAGAAACCTTCCCGAAATGTAAGTACAATGACATAGCATAAAAACGCATGCATTTGAAATGCAGTTTATATGTCCTATCAGAAACGCTTACAAATAGTAGAAGCTTTCCGAAAGGTTCAAAATGAGCAGAAACGTGCCCGAATTCCAAACACATTAATTAGCCTATAAAAGTATTGAAAATGCAGTTTATGTATGTTGTCACAAACGCTAACATAGAGCAGGAATGCTCCCGAAATTCAAACTCAATAGTTAGCATATAATGGCATTGAAAATGCAGTGTTAATACCTTGTCAGAATCGCTTACGGAGAGCAGAAATGCTCCCGATATATAACCACAATCATTTAGCATATAATAATATAAGTGTATTGAAGATTCGGTGGACATTATAATCATGTCAGAAACGTTGAAAACGAGCAGCAACGTGACTGAATTTCAAACCATATAAGGGTATTTAAAATGTAGTGTACATAACTTGTCAGAAACGTTCATCACAAGTAGAAACGTCCCAAAAATTCAAACACAATGATTGAACATATAATGCTATTGCTAATGCAGTGTATATATGTTGTCACAAACGCTTACAAAGAGCAGCAACACTCAAACACAATGATATAGAGTAGGGCATTGCAAATGTATAGTGCATGTGTTTTGTCAGAAATGCTTACGAAGAGCAGAAACGTTCCCGAAATTTAAAACACAATGCTTCAGCATGATATAATTGTAGTGAAATGCTGTGTATAGTCTTGTTAGAAACGCTTGAAATGAGCAGAAACGTTCCCAAAGTATAAACGCAATGATTTAGCATACAAGGGTATTGAAAATAAAGTGTATATATCTCGCCAGAAACATGCACAATGAGCAGAAACATTCCCGAAATTAAAATGCAAAGATTTAGGATAAAATGGTATAAAATGCAGTGTGTTTGTCCTGTAAAAAACGCTGACAAAGAGCGAAACTTTCCCCAAAGTCAAACACAGTAATTTTGCCTATAATGGTTTTTAAAATGCAGTGCATGTATCGTATCAGAAAGTTTTATAAGAGGTACAATCATTCCCGAAATTGAAACTCAAAAATTAGGATATGAAACAAGTATTGGAAGTATGCTGGTTATGTCTCTTATCAGAAGCTCTGAAAAGATGAGACGCTCCCAAATTCAAACGCGTCTACGTAAGTTCATCATACAACACAGAAAAATTTCTCTCCCTTCTCTTCATATGCGATGTTGTGTGTATGGGCATGTACATGTGTCTAACTTACTGTGTAAAACACATGTACATGATTGTCCATATACACTAACACAGAATGTATTAAAAAGGTGATTAATTCCTTCAAAAACTGTAAATATGTACAGTTGCTGTCAGATTGTAAACTATTTGTAGGTATATATCATTTCAATGTCAAGTGTATTATTTATAGCTATTTTCCCAGAATAGCAAAAGCTCATACACTAACCCCTGGGAAGATGCTGTCCATGTGTTGAGCCTTTCTTGGAATCAATACTTGAGAGTAAGTGTCGGTCTAGACAGGCTAGACTTCGGGTTCGCTATGCTGACTACAACGCTTGAAGCATGCAGACTGAATCTACCATGCGGATAACTGAACAGTTTCAGAGTCAAAACTTTACTTCAACAGTAGCAGTGATAGACAGCAAAAACTTGAGCGGACTGAAAGTGTGAGAGGGTACAAGTGTGAAAAAAAACAGAGGCCTTACTAGTGCACAGATCAAAATGAAGCCAATGACATAATGGCGGCGGGTGTCGCACAAAGAACTATTGAAGTAAAGACAGTGACATAAACATTACATACACTAAATAAATCTAGAGAGTCCTAACTGAGCAAAACACCATGTTCAAGGACAATGTTTGTCAGGTACATTAACTTGTAGGCCTTGTCTGCTATTGGATATGACCTTAACTGGGAATCTTGGTACATGTTTTGTAGTTTCTTGTGGAGGTACTACATCAGAAGAAGGGTTTCATTTTGAAGGCAGACAAAAAAGAACCATTCTATCAGGTGCTTGTGTAGACCTATGAAGACTTCCTCATGTTGTGAAATGCAGAGTTTCCTTGCAAGGTCTTGCAATGTTCTAACATAGCTTTCTTGCAGAATTTTGTAAGTTATCTAGCAGACTTCTTGCAGGACTCACAAGGATTTTGGCCGCTTCTTGCATGATCTTGCATTTTATTTCTTGCAAGCCCTTGTGTTAAAATTTGCGTGACTCATAGAAAAATCCTGCAAGATCTGGTGCAAGAACCTTGCAAGACATTCATCAGCTTCCTTATATATTGACTCCAGTTGCCCTGGATAACAATAGATAATTATGTATATAATACGTATTTCTGTCTTATATGATTTCTGTATTATAAGCTTGCTATTGTTTGGTGCGTTCTATGTGACCATTATCCAGTGTTGTGAGCATTTTCTGATAGTTGTGAGCATTTTCTGGAGTTGTAAGCATTTTCTGATATAGTTGTGAGCAATATCCAGTGTTGTGAGTACTTTCAGGGGTTATGAGCAATATCCAGTGTTGTGAGCAATTTCTGGAGTTGTGAGCAATATCCAGTGTTGTGAGCAATTTCTGGAGTTGTGAGCATTTTGTGGAGCTGTGACCATTGTCGTAATGGGCAGCAGAAAGATCTCAACATTGCATCCAGATTTGAAGGTGTTGCAGATGTGTGTATATGTTTATGTGGGTGTACATACATGTACGTGTATAGCCATTTGATTACCAGTTATATAAATAAAACCAGGGTGTATTAATAACAGCCAGAGCTCTGTATTGTGCATGATGTGAATACAGAAAAGGGGAAAGTTAATTTGTAACATGTTTTTGACATCCACTTTGCACTTTCAGTCTGAGGGAGACTTTGAGATGACCACTCTGCTTCGATCAAATATGAAGAATATCCTCAATCTCCTACTACTCCACTTGAGCACTCACAGGGAGAGAGTACTGACTGGGATAAAGATGCTTGCAGAGATGAACCAGTTGGCTGGAGAGGAGAAGCCACTGCAAATGGACAGTGAGAAGCAGATGGTGAGTTGGCATTGTCTTTACTGTGCCACCAGTGGAAGTGGCGTAGGTCAGAGTCTGAAGAAATATCTTTCATAGCAAATATTATTTGTGAGAGCTGCACGAAACTGTTCACAACGTTTCATCAAACCACTCTCATTGCAAATATTCACTTGTGAACTTTCCTGAAACTTCACAAAGGATACATGTAGCTATATCCATGTACGTGAAGCTTCAGTCCAGAACAGTTTGCATAATAGAGTTAATAACACCAGGTACATGTATACTGAGACGCACTAGCACTGAATCCATAAATTCCCGGAAGTGAGCAGAGGCTTCGATCGCTAGTACAGACCGTTCACATTTTGATTGAAAGTTTGGTGTTCCGCCTTGCTTGGTTCTGGAGCTATAACCTTCCAAGGTTTAAATTCTGACATAGCTATGATTAGACAAATGTATGTATTGTCGGACTCCGTTCCATGTTTCTTCCCTAAAGTAACTTCGCGTGACCTTATTTGGAAGCCCCACTACCATACTGCTGCATGCCAACTTTTCGCCATGGTATCTGCTTTGAGCAGGGAGGGGTGCTGCTGAATGTAGAGCCGTATCACCCTCTCTGTAGTCGGACAGAGAATTTCGTCTTTATTTGGTGTAGAGACCCAAAAACACTCTCTAACACTAAGGATTTGGATATTGTTGTTAAGTACAGGTGCTTAGCATCACAACAGTGCAAGCCCGATGTTTATACATTGCATGGTTCTCGAGATAGAGAGAGATAGAGTCATTTATTTTAAAACTTATGATGCTGAATTAAGGCTTTTAGTGGATGAAATTTTAGGAATTAAGGCTTTTAGTGGATGAAATCAGATAAAACAGTTCTATCTCAGGAAGGACACAACGTATAAACAATAGACTTGAACTTTTGTGTTGCTAAGTGTCTGTACATTCCCATCCTAACATTAGAGAGTGTTGTGGGGTCTCTACACCGAAAAAGGAACAAATTCACTGTCCGATAGTGGAGAGAGTGACACGTACGTCTCTACATTCAGCAGCACCCCTCAGTGCTCAAAGCAGCTACGATGGCGAAAGGTTGGCATGCAGCAGCATAGTAGTGGGGCTTCCCAATATATAAAGAAAGGTCACTGGAAGTTACTTCAGGGAGGAAACATGGAACGAAGTCCAATAATACATACATTTGTCTGATCATAGCTTTGTCAGAATTCAAACTTCGGAAGGCAAACAACGAAGGAACACCAAAATTTCAACTTGAAGTGCGAAGGTTCTGTACTGTCAAGTGAATGCTCAGCCCACTTCCGATAGTTTACATGCTCAGCGCTAGCGTGTCTGATCATCAGTAACTTACTCTACGTGTACATGAACTTCAGAGATGTGTACACATACATATAATCTCGAAGGATGGTATACATTGCACTCAATTGCATGTGTCTAACATGAGCTTCATGAAGGCTCATGAGTGCTTATAGCTTTATGGGTGGATTGTATATAAAGTTCAGAATGCCAACTTCACACGAAGCTTCACAACAGGTCTCAATTATCTCACAGGGATATTGTTTTAGCAATGCACTGAGTGGCTGTCTTGTGTGGTTAGTCGCTGCTAGTTCAAGGAAGTTTCAATTTCTGGGAGCTCTTTTTCGGAAGTATTTTCAACTTCTCAATAATATTCAGACTTACAATACGAAGGATTGAGATCCCTGTATCACAACTATTCGCAAGGTTTCCTACATAAATGTACATGTATTTCTGTACATTTCTTTCTACATCTAGTATCGTGTGCCTAGACCAGAACTAATTAATACTGTCCTCTCTCTTTATTGTTTCAAGTTGTAGTGCTTTTTACCAGCTGGGTGCATTCAAAGCGTATGATGCCTTCAAGTTTTCTGCATTTTTTTGTCTGTCTGTCTGTTTGGTGTCTGTATTTCCGCACTTAACACACATTCTATGCAACTGTGCATGTACGTAGTCTACCAGTAGTTTTGAAAGGTTTGTAGTCCAAACTACAGCAAGTTTAGTCCTAGACAGCCATGCTAATCCTGTTTTAGTAGGTTACAGCTGTTAACTGCAAGTGTACAACAAATCTCAGCCTTAGCCTGTTATATGTACATGTACATTTAGTCTGCAGTTGCATTAGTTTGCCCTGTCCTGTTTGTAAAGCTGTTGATCCTTGGGTGTTTCACTCAACTTCTCAGCTGAAATAACACTCAAAACCAGCTGAGAAAGTAGCTTCTCAAGGGTAGGTAGCAGATCTGGCAGACTTGCTACCTACCCTTGAGATGCTAAAGTCGAGTTCAAGTGCAGTGAGTTCTCTGTATAGTTCTGTGTGGCTAAGAATTACTCATTTCTACTACTTTTAAATGGAAACACTATAGTCTCTTTTGTTACCACTGAACATGACTGCTGTATAGTGATCGAAACGTTTGGTGTTTCTTTGAGAGAGGCCAGTGTTTCCATCTAGTAGTGTAGTAAGTTGCTTGTGTATATTTAATTCTTTGCCTTTTTTTGCAGGCTGAGTATTTGCACTGAGTATTTGCAGCCCCATCTTCATGGTTTGGTTGCATTCCTGAATTAACTGATTCGACTGGAGTATTTTGAGAACAGTATAGGCTAAGCAGAGGAAAACTGGTTAGTAACTTGTTGTTTTTCTCGGTTTCTAGGAGTAACTGGAAAAAATTGTTATTGGTGACATGTCAAGCAGTGACTGTAGATAGAACATGTATGTATGTAAGCAAACCTTGTGACAGCACACAAAATTTAACTTATGAAGCAATAACATGGTACCTTGTTTTATCTGACAAAAGAGTTATAGTCTCCATTGGCCACTCTGCCTCACCGGTACTCTGTGATGAAGTGCGCTCATTTGAGGCCATCATAACAATAGATTGTCAGAGCATTCCAACAGTTGAAACACTGAGAATTTAGTACTCATATGATGACACCACAGTCTTCTTGCTCAATTGCATGCGCGTGATGTCACATCCGGGACGGACGGACAAACCAAGTATTGATGTATCAAATAACTGTGGTACCACATGCAACTCTATACATATTGTTTGGGCTGTACTTATTTAATGCAGGCTATTGGCAGCTTAATTGAGCTGATGAAGCTAATGGGACCATGTTATATTGCACAAGTGAAAATGAAAGTGCTGGCTATCCTATAAGGTACAGTTGTATGGATAGTATTTTGATGATTAGTTATAAGAGAGTAGTCAATATGGATATGTACGACATGTATTTTGCTGCATGTCTGCTTGCTATAGGCACTGTCTACAACTAGGAGATGAAGAAATAACTGAATTGACCCTTTCAGCTTGGAACTGTTTCATCCATAGGTAAGCTGTCAGTGAGAGTACATTTTAGAAACACTCAGAACATAGTCTAGCTCATTGGTGTGTGTGTGTGTGTGTGTGTGTGTGTGTGTGTGTGTGGAGATGAAAACACAAAGTAGATAGCTCAATTAATTTCCTTTTTTGTCTTTCATTTGCCCATTGTAGCAACGTACGATTCATTCTCAGCTACATAAGTCAATCTTGTGCAAAGTATTAGCAAGGTTTCATACATGGGAAAATTATGATGCATTAAGACAAGGTGGAATGGGACCTGATCAATTATACTTGCAACACCTTTGTACATACTTGTAGTTTTAGTTTGTACTGACACGTCATAATGGTTTGAACGCAAACTTGGGGGTAGTCAGCTAAGCTGCTGAAACCCACCAGATTCAATCTCTGGCCAGTTGTTTTGTAATAATTTGCTGTGGGGCATGCTCCCAAATTCCCCTAGAAGGATGTGAACTATTCCAAAAGGATTCCCCATGGTACGATGACACATTACTGTATCACACATTAAATATGTGATCTTCATACATAACGTCAAGATTTTAAGAGTATGGTGTTCTTTGTTTCCCTCTAGTGTGGAGCTGGAATCCTTGGGCCCCTTGCTGGGTCAGATAGTGGTTACACTCTCTCCTTTTGCTGATCACCACTCAGCAACTGTATCAAAAATCTTTGACTTTCTTATCATTCAGAACAAGTGAGTACTTGATTTGTGTATTTGTGAAGAACTCCACCAAAATACCAGTAGATACAATGTCATGTATGTGTTTCAGTATTTGTTGTTTCAATTTTTTTTCAGAGAGGTTCTTGGGTCTTTCTTTGATGAGATCTACTTCATGCCAGACGTGCCGTCTCTTGCTTGCATCAACACTGAGCTTAGGAAACACTCGTATACACCAAAAAGGTATCTTGTTCCAGGACAGAAGTGTTCATGTGAATGGGATGTCATAGGTAGAAGCAGGAAATGAGGTCACGGGTTGTTATTCACACTAGTGTGTTCAATTGAGAATTTCTCAGTGCATACATACGTGTGTACATATGTGTGCGTACATATGTGCATGCATGTTTTCGGCCCACATGCTACATATTGTTTGAATCCATGATTCAATACAACATTTCAGTTCACATATGACATATCCATGATCCAATTCAACTCTTGAAACTTTTACGAGACTACGCAATGGTTTGCATTCACCTGGTTTGTACAACTGGTAATTATACATGAATTCTAATTGGAGGTTGATACTGGGAAGCTAGAAGGAACAGTATAATGGAGCTTAGTAAGCTGATGTTGTTTATATACCACTACCATTACTTGCACTAGAACCCATCATATTGTAGGAGCATGTACTGAATGAGTTGGCTGGACTTGAGTCGTGCATTAACCCATATACGTAGTTGCTACTATTTTCCTTTTCCAGCCTTCACCAGCAACTACAACATGTCCTAAGAGGGGCATGCCATGGGCGTTCTGATGTGAGAATGGATGCATTGAAAGCACTACACAGACTGTTGAGATCCAATCGAGTTTAGTTATTTGTATTATGATCAATATATGAACTGTACATACAGTGCATGTTCATGTAAGCTTTAAAACAATTCTTGTTCTGTTTATGCAGGTGGAGTTGGAGAAGTGCATGGTAGGAAGTGACACTGTTGATCCAGTCATTACAGAGATTGTAACAACAGTAAGTTGATTTCGCTTCATGAAGGAATGAAATTATGTCTATCTGACGTATTCCATACTCAATATTTTGTTCTCAAAATTGCTGCTTTGTCCTCAGCTTCTAAAAGGTCCGCGAGGCACTAGTTTTGAGCTTCGAGAAGAGTTTGGGAGGTGTCTAGGAGAACTTGGAGCTGTTGATCTCGGAAAGTATGTGCTGGTATACCACACTTTTGTCATACAATTCTGTATTCTAGGTCAGTGTTGTACTAACTTGCAGCTGCCCAAGGAGTAGCATTCATACCCAATACTGTCCTACCCTTGAACCCACCGGAGACGTAATTTTACTGACCAAATTTAGATTAGTGTTATGTCACATTTATGGGGGCGGGTATGTTTTCGGATTATGTACTTGCGAGCATCCTGTTAACTGCCTTATGATGCCCCTTACTTGCTTGTGCTTGTGTATAATAATATGCCTGCTGTACATCCCCAGGCTGGATATTCCCATGGTGCCAACTTCGAAGACTGTGAAGTACTTTGAGGTATACACGTATACTTGCTTACTAGTGATTTCTATTAGCCTTGTACTCATCTAATAAATTCAGGCAGAGGCTGAGTACAATGCATTCTTGTTTTAGTTTGTTCATATAATGAAGGATATACTTTGTTGACATTACATGTATATAAGTATGTGTGATTGTAGCACAACTAACTTACATGTACGTTTGTACGTAGCTTACAGGCTCTGGTATAATATTGTTGGTGTAATTTGTATCTGCACTTCGTTCAAACAGTATTTAGTACTAGTGCTGTTGTTACGGGAGGTATGCTACAAAACACTGCCAGTGTTTTTGCTGCTGTTTCCATTACAGTTATGCAATGGGATACAGCCTTACTTTGATTATGTACATACCTGTAAGTGTAATGGATAAAATGGCTGTTGTCAAGACATGTAGGTGGGTAGCCTTGTATTCAATCGCATTGAAATTGGGAAATGTGTGTCTGGGTTCCACGTGGATTTCAGTGGGCATGTATCAAGTGACATCTAAATAGTGGGTGTGTACAACAACGTAGTTCACACAGATTATTTACTAATAGCTATACTGTGACATTGAGGCGTCCTGTTTAACTTACTTGTGCCTATAGTCTGTTAGTCATGGGCACAATACATGCTATTTAACTACATAGCAGAAGCTATATTGTTGGGGTGAGCCAGTACGATAATAGTGAATAACAAGAGGTATTCTTGGTTTTTACTGGTCGTTCTAATTGGTGAATTTTTTTCCCGCTGATGAGTGTTATTGTAGTCTCTGACAAATGAATCAGGTTAGCTCATGACTACTGACTACATGCAAATTCAGCCACGTTGCAGTGAGCTCACTAACTTGGCAGGCCATATAATTTACAGGACCAAACCATTTGCAATGGCCCACGAAACTATTCAGTCATGCGAGTAAGCTTGCTATCGTTGATAGACAGCAATATGTGCATGCGTGCTCAATGTTTGATAGCAGACAATTAGTAGCCAGGGGTGCATGGGTGGAATGGACATCACACAATTGCACCCCTGGCATAAAACCATTACGCATTGTTTTTGAGAGAAACGTAATATACATGTACAATGTCAGCATTCTAAGACTCATTTAGGCATTTGCTCTTCCTGTCATCAAATTACTTTCCCCTACCCAGGTGAAAAGTGGAACAGTAATTGTCAGTTTACGCAAGAATAAGAAAGACAGGTGGCAGTTCCTTACCCACTGAGAAAAAAAACTAAAGGATGCCAAAGAATATGTTGTGGTACATTATTACAGTGTGTGGGGGATTTATAGTGTGTGTGGGAATTAGAGCTGGCTCTACCTACAACTTTGACCTTTGGGAAGTTAGTTGCCCTTGAAAGTGTCCCTTGGCAGTTTCTGGGACACAACCTCCTACAGCCAATAATGTACGTAAGTTAGAGCCCTCATTTCCAGGCTCTAGCTATTCAAGTGGGCTGTGTACCTGTTGATACTAATGTGGTTTAACAACAACATAGAGAAGCAGATTTAGATCTGTTCTGGAGTATAAGTACCCAAGTACCAAGCTACAATCCACCTCCTGAACCGTAGCACCCAAGCAAATAAAAGTACCCAATGAATATAAGTACCCATCAGACAACTAAATGCAAACTTACCAGTGCAGCAATGTCTTCAGTGCCATAGATATACTGCAAACCAGTGATGACGGCACTAGGGTCATCAAAATCTCCGGTATAAGCGTACAGTACTTGGATGTGTGGGGATGTTATTACATTTTGACACATGATGCCAAATGACCCCTGTTGTGTGTGTGTGTGCAAACAGAGTCTTCTGTGCATTTTCTCAGTGCAGATTGTGTGGTGTACTTATAATCACAGGATACTTTTCAACAATGAAAAAATACAGTATTACATGGGTGGTCTCTCTTCGCACAGTGAAGTGCATACTCACAAGGCAGTTCTATGTCCCCACGGATGGCCCGCTCCAAATAGAAGTACTTATGCTCCAAAGTTTACATTATTAGCATCTCTTTGATAAACTTTTTTACCTCTTGTATGTTAGACTTCATATTTTAGCTTTTGCTCTAGAACACATAAACTGATTATTCAGTCAGCTGGTATTTTGTCATTGCTGTAAAAAAAACCCTCCAAGGGAATCAACGAAGAAGACCTTGGAGCAGGCCTGATGAACATGATGAAGCAGGTATCAAGATGGTGATGTTGAAATGAAGAGAACCATCGCTAAGTCGTGGTATGAGTCCAAGCAGAATAGGATAGCAAAAGGCGAAGGTGAATTTTAAACTTGGAAGTTACTGCTTTAATCTGCAAGCTGCATGTTCTGATTCTACACTTTTTCTTGTGCAATGGAACATGAGATGTTTAGTACAATAATTGTAAGTAAATTATGCAACAGGATAATTAGGACTTAATTGTACATCATTATATTATGCATGCCTTGCCATGAGCTGTTTATATAGTACACCAGTTCTCATAAAACTTGACAGCAAACTAGAAATGGTAAAACCACTGACTCCTAGGGTAAATGCTTTGATTCAAGAAGTGATCACCTTTCAGGAGAGGACTTCAAAGCCTAATTAATCACTCACCCACCCATTAGTGTAGTAGGCTTTACTTGCGAAGGTAGTGAAAACTGCCGTAATCATAATATGCCTAAGTCATAATGCCTCACTCTATATACTTAGACTATGGTATGCATAATCTACTTTGATTTTTTGACTTTAATGAGGTCTCTAAAATCCATTAGACCCCTCATCAAAAATTCATATTTCATATAGAGAAATTGAAAGCTGGAAACCATAGTCTAAGCTAGTTAGTGATCTCAGACAGGTATCTTAGCTGTTTAGAGACCTTCAGGATGCTCCTATAATCACCGAGGGCAAAGGTCTTCAGGTCTCTAAAACAGCTAAGATACCTGCCTGAGGTCACTAACCTATACTCAACCTCATTCCCAGGCCATGTGTAAAATTTTGAGCACCTGAGAACAAGGCTACTGTAACCACTGTCTCCAGACATGATGCTGTATTATTAATTAATTACACTGCGGAAGAGTGGTTTAAAGAAAATAGGAGTGACCCAAGTGAAAAGTGAATGCAAGGTTGCACATTTAATCTTATAACAGACTAATGTGAGTAAATAATTGTAAGTCCTTCTTATGAAGGCAGTACATGTACCTACGTATAATAGTCACTGTGAATAAAGCTGTAGCTGTACTTGGTTCTCACAAAGGTGAGGAATACAACGAAGCCATCATGCAGTGTAATGTAGCTACTGTTGGCCAAGTCTTGTAGCCTTTAAGTATACACAGTTATTACACACACTGTCATATTAACAGTTTTATTTATGGTTCAAGGACCTATACATCCCGAGATGAAATAGACTCCAGAATATACTTGAGAGTGTATAGAAGATGCCAAGATGATACAGTGAACAAAGAATCAACTCCAAATACTTTTGATCTGTATATATGCAGTATAGGTAGTGAGATCACTCACTAACACATGGAGGCTGCAGTCCTCTATTCACAACATAATGAAAATGATGTGCAAAAGAATTTTAAAGCACTTTTGTTATAATAGAAGAGACTAGCTGTATTTGATATAAAGAAAGGGTATAGGAAGTCATGTGGCAGCTGTCTCACTAGTTGACTGAAGTATCTGAGCTGGTCCCTCACTAACATCAGTGAAGGTGACAACTGTTTGCAGCCTCACAGGCACCATAGCAGACCCAACAGAGCAGTAGGTACCTCGACACTGGAGATAGCAGACAGATATATATGTATCATGGTGCAAAATTCGTTCAGCAATCTATTTTTCTTACATGCTACAGATTATCTCAGGGAGACTAGCAACCTGGTAAGACAGCAGACAGTTACCGACTTGTGGTATACTTGCAAAGGTTGCTGGCAGCTTTCTGCATATCAACGTATTATTTATCTTTACAAGGTAGTTCTGAAGCTAGTTTTAGTACATTCAGTTAGCATGCAAATGCTGTATAGCTTTATGGGTTGCTGTAGACACATGGCCTAAGCAACTGGCATCAGCCTAGTTCAACAAATCAGAGGGAAAAGCAGTACATGTACATACGCTGGTGAAGAAAGGGTGAGTTGTTATTGAGAGTCTTTCATATTGTTGATTAGCTAAAGCCAAATGGAGCAACTTCTATAATAGAATACATATGTCCAACACAGAGTATTTTTATTTACACCCATCCGTCAACAGCAAATCAGTGTACATGTAATGAGTGCATTGAGTATGGAATGGATAGAGATGCCCTTTTAGTTTTCATGTACTTCGTAATGCAAACTTACCAGTGCAGCAATGTCTTCAGTGCCATAGGTAGTGATGACGGCACTAGGGTCATCAAAATCTCCGGTATAAGCATACAGTACTTGGATGTGTAGGGATGTTATAACATCTTGACACACGATGCCAACAGACCCCTGTTTTGTGTGTGTGCAAACAGAGTCTTCCTGTTAGTATGTCAGTTCCTTTATTAATGCTGGGGATAACTAGTCTACAATGATGAATGCATTACCAATACTGATCACAGTAAACTCATGCATACATGCAGTGTCACACAAGCACATAACTAATAAATAATGAAAGCACTGAAGTGTAAACCTCACCCAGCATTCTTAGACTATAAATGTAACGTACATTTTGGTTAAAGGCTAGTCCCGTATGCTACCACTAAAAGTGGTGGCTTTTATGATGTATATGATTGGTTCCGCCAAGCAAACGGTAATTGCTAGCACAATATTCAAAACTATGTCATTCAGAGGTCGAAGTACATAATGGCCGACAGCTCAGTTTGTGCAGCTTAGTTATATACACGAGCAGACGGAGATGCAGCGTTTGATGTACCAGTAGCCTGTACAGAAGCAGACCACTGCGGGCATAGCCTAGTAACAGGCATTGTGCATTAAATATGCTACAAGCAAACTCACAACCGCCAGAAGAATGTTGTTTTGCTACAAGCAAACCCACAAAAATGCTGTTCGAGAATAGAAGCACGTGTAGTCATGTAAAGAGCTAGAGCCCTACGTGCTACCCCGTGACCCATTAAGGGGTGTGGTTTGCCACATCAAGAGCCTACTTCTAGAGCTATTCATGTACATGTAAACTCAACAGATGATATTTTTCCTATTGATGTAGTGGTTCACTAAGTTAGCCTATAATTACTACTTTGAGAAGGATTTGTACCCAGGCTTCCTCTCCACCTCTTTTGTACAGTGCCTAAAAGCTGGGAGAGGAGCCTGCATGGATGAGTTTATGATAAATGGATTGGTTGCCTTATAGTGTAATAAATTTTTACAGCATTTAAATGTTGTGGGTTTGTAACTGGGTCAAGATAAGACTTTCTGGAGCCATAGTGATCACAAGGATAACAGTCTCATTTCCATGAATTAGCTATGGCGATATTCTTAGCTGATTCAGTTTTACCAGCCAATGTACATTTAATAAGTATCCACATTTGCAGTCCAGCTGTGAAAATCAAGGCTGTCAGGCAGCACATTGTATGACAATCAACTTGATTGCATGGCCTAGCTGGGAACAATATAATCCTTGTCCATTGTTTAACACCCAATATTATTCTTCCCTCTCTCCTCCACACAGCCTCACTAACCTGGTAGAAGTCTCTGTATGTCTCCATCTCGAGCTGTAATGGAGGCCGGCTCCCTGGTCCCCCATATGTTTCAAGCTGTGAGGAGAACTGCTCCACAGTGCCAACGAAATCTGGGTCATCAAACATCAGCCTGGAAGGGTCTGAAAAGAAAACAGCTTACAAAGTTGTAATTAAGAACAGTTTGCAACCCCCCAAAAAAGAGAAAAATACAAATGTATTTAAAGGACAACAGTGAAATCCCTCTATTGTGGACACCTTGGGGACATGGTATAGATAGGTGTCCACATTTCAGGGGTAAATTCATATTATTAAGATGGGACATAGCAAAGTGTCCTTAATATAGAGGTGTCCATAATTCAGGGATATCCTTTATGAGGGGATCCACTTAATTTATAAGGGGAGACAGTGACTATAGTTTTTACTTGCGAGTTCTAAGGTTGATTTTGAAAACCGATTTTGAATTCTCTATTTGCTATAGCCTTGTAAATTTTTTGAGGGTGGGGGGCTTCATATATGAGAATTTAATGTCCTGTATCACTTACTGCGATCCCTCTGCACACAAAATGCTCCGGGATTTGGACATGAACACGAGTGAAGAGAAGAGCGTAGGATGTCATCTGACTCGAGGTATACTTGGTCCACTGGGCTTTAGGGACAAACAGTGGAGCAGTACAGCAAATTCATAAGCAAATCTATTTGCCCGAAAACACATCACAGTAGTATCAGCTATTGGGAAAGGTATATATGGTGTAAATATCATGTTACGTAAACAGTGAAATTGAGGGGGTCTACATATTTACAGCCCTGTAATTATAAACCCTCAGGGCCTGTTGGTTTTAGATCCCTATAAGACATTTATACTAAATTGGTTCTCACAATAGCAACCATTAAGCTGGCTAACTGTGAGACGACTCTAATCTCGAGTTTTCCAGCAACCAACAACAGCTTCACTGTTGGAACCTAAACTCAGAAACTGATTCACAGACTGATCATGACATCATGGAGACCTATCTCAGCTGCTTTTGAGTGCAGCACTACTAGCAGTGGCAAGTGGGCAATTGTGCTAGAATTAGCGCTCTCAAATGTACGTAAGTCACCTGAAGATCCAAAGGAACTTTGTCCCGAAACTAGCTACCTGCAATACAACTAGGGCCAGGCCGCACCCACATACACCATCCATCACAACCGATGACCCGCCCCTTTGCCATCATCCAGGCGATAAACAATTAATGTTCCGTACCGATGCGCAACTTGTACTTGTCCGGTTACGCAACGCAACCCGACGCCGGTTGCGTAAAACCGTATACACCTCCACGTGGTCGATCGAACTTGCAGACTACTTGCAGGACCAGAGACGGTATGCAGTGGCTTGCACTGTGTGGGCAACTCGAAATCAGGAAACAATTTAGTATGGAGTTGTCTTTGGCCAGATCTGCGAGCAAGTGAGTCCTTAGATTTAGGGATTGGTACGACTTATTTCTGCATGAACGTGCGCTCTCATCAGCTATCAATCCGTAATATTTCTTTGGCTGCACTATAATAAATCGTAGGTGGATGCTAAATAGAACCCCACGGATTTCTCACGCGGATCCTTGGAGTGTTGAAAATTTCATCTGTACTTTAATAAGTATGATGTAATTTCCGTAAAAAAAAAATTGCCACCATGTGTTCATTTGTTTACGAGTCGGACAGTGCGTGGTTAGCCTGCATACACCATATGTGATATCTGTGGACGGGGGGTTGTTCATGGTGATGCTGTGGTACTCCGTCCCTGCTTCCTGTGCAAAAGAGAGATTGCTAACTGCCGGATTCTTTATGGTGACTCGCAGCCACCAAGCACTTCCTACCGGTGTACACGCAATATTGGGACCCCCCAAAATGGGGACCCCCGGTCCCCATATCACTAGAGATATGGGGACCGGGGTCCCCGAAATCTCTAGCGATATGGGGACCGAGGGGCCGCAAAGCGCTGGTGGTATGGAGATCCTTTATTACAAATTTATGTATCAATGTAAGCGTAGTGTACGTAAGAATTTTTTGTCACTTCTATATATGCAGTTGGCTAATTGAAGAGGTCATCCATTGTTTAGCTACATGATGGAAGAGTTTATTTACTTTGCCTCTGTTAGAGATATGTCAATGATTAGCTATTGTTCATGTTGTAGTTGTAACCATGCTCAAAGATGCTTTAGGCCCTTTCCTGTTTTCTTGTACATAGACTTCTGACTCCTCATTTTCCCTTGTCCTTGCCACCTGTTCTTGTGCCACCTGTCTATGGAACATTCTAGAACTCTCTTCTTTTCTATATATAGTGTCTCTTTTTGCCACTGTGTAGTTGTTCAGTTGTTCAGTCTTCACGATTACTATTGGAATGTTACTGAGAAGTTGGTGTACCTATCTACTCTGCGCATCGTTAATCTACTGAAAGCATGCGTCCCTGGCTAGTTCAACTAGTCAACGTTTGACCCGAGAAAAAACTCTACCAAAACAGCCTCAGGTACGTGCTGTCGATACTTAAACCTTGCTCTGCGCTGGTTTACGCTTGTATATATGTACGTACGTATAGTGACTCATCTTGTGCTTGGATAAAGTGGGTACGTTGAGTCATACTCTGTGTCGGGTTATGGCCGTTGCATAGTAAAAACATTGCATTTCCAGGTTTTGAAGACAAATTAGATATTTAATAATTGCATACGCATGTAACGTTACACCTGTTTGTGTACTAATGTTTGCTTGTTCGAGATGAACTCCTAATTCACAATTATTTAAACCTTACAGTTAAAACCTTATGGTGTACCTCTACTGCAGCAGTGCTGGAAATCGTATCTATTGCAGCAGTAACTGTGCAGCACTTCTTGCATGTGTTGGTCAAGCCCTCAACTATTAGGTTATTGATATGAAGGGTATACGTGTACCTATAGCATGCTGGTCTTTTACTCTTTGTTCTTCAGACCTTGCCAAGCTAGACCAACAGTGGCTTGATAATGAGCTACAGTTCCCAGTCTACCTCTCTCACTTTCAATTCTCTTGGGGGAAGATGGACCAAGATGATGGTTGCAGAAAGGTACACCAAAACCCTCTGTGTGTACTACTAAAGTTATCACTATTTTGGGAGGTATATAGGTTTGTATATACCAGATCTCCATGCAGACCTTTTTTGCAACCATATGAACAAAACGAACATTATTCTGTCTCATTGATCGCATCACTGCATTTGAAATGTGATGTCTCTGAACTTCCGTATATACACCGAAGGTTATATGCGGTGCGTGGTTGCATAGATAGTTGCTGCATTTATTGAGCCCCACAAGTATGACGCCTGTTCTCTATCACACACGGTCTTTTTATTCACATAGATGTGGCATACAGTGGCTCGAAAAATTATGCTTATACAAACCTTCCTGTTGTTTTGCGGGCACGGCAGTGTGTTCCTCTCCCATGTAGAGCTAGGCCGCAAAGTACAATATCATGTGTTGTTTGACAAGGTGTATGTTAGTAAGACAGACAGCACATGGCACAATCAAGTTGCTCACGAATCGCAAGGGATATTGACGTTGCATATATAGCTGCTGCACTGTATTGTCAGCAGAAGTGTAAGAATATACATGTGCTATCGATTATGAGTACACTACGAATAGAAGGGATCTGTGGTAGACAGTCATTTATTTCATTCTGGTGTGTTGTGGCTGCCTTACATACATGTCAATTGCTGACATTTCATGTCTAAAAAACCAGCCGGGCACCTTTCCCGTACAATACACGCAACTCAGCTTAGGCCAAGCTACCTGCTGCTATAGAATGCGGTACAGCAAAAGTGCTGACTCAGCAGTTTCGGTGTGCGCCTCCAGTTAGTAGCTATACCCCATGAAAACGGGATCTTTAAGGCTGCCTACCAAGTTTTCGCCATCTAGGCAACACACAACTCATTTGCTGTAGCTTAGTCTGCAATCCTCCAAAAGTTGCTATACACTGCAGTTGCATAGTAACATATGACGTAATATATTGCGCACGTAATAAGTGTGGACACACAAACAAACAAACACACAGACACGGAAAACGTAAAGCAATCTTAGGACCAGCCGTTCGTGCGCTGCGTGCGCTCCAGCTGGTAAAAATTAGACCACCAAGTAGCCTAAGAATACCTAGTCTCAGGTCAAGCTTTGTGATGTAGTATGACATGAGCAATACATGCACATGTAGATATGGTACTCTGCACCTGAAGAAACTGATGCATGTTAATGTCATGATGAACCCCTTCAGTCAGCAACTGGGAGTTTCTTGGAAGTCACTGTTGATGCTATTCATCATTAGGCATAGACGTGCACTCAGAGGATACAGGGATTTGTCCTAGGGGGTCCTCAAAATTGCTCATCAATGGGGGTGATCCTTATTAACTGGAATAGCCCAATCTTGTAATTCATCTTTTTATTCTAATGTAGGAGATTGTCTGGACGTTTTGTTGATGAGATTTGCCAGGCCCCTCTTCTACCTAGATGTACATCAGCTCTGGGCTGAAAACCAAAAAGGTAACTATACCTTTGCACTTGCCATGTAGTGTGTACACATTTTACAGCATGTTAGTGTAAGTCAATTGTCTTGACAGTGTGTGTGTAATTTAAATCGGTTAAGTGTTTATATATGGAACTACATGTAGCACTGCTTTACAATTAACTTAGTGCAAGTTACAACGTAATTAACACATCGCAGAAAAAAACGGTAACCTATTTGGCAGAGAGTGGCCATGCAATTTACATTCATGTTTGTGTTCGCATTTGCGTTCATGTGCATGTTCATATTCACAATGCGATTCACGTTCGCCCTTTCCTAATATTTGTATGGTGGCTGAGAGTATGTCCATTTACTAACTTAATAGTTATGTACATGTACTAAGTAAGTAAAGTATGTAGATGGATATAATTTTGGACTAGGTGAACTATCATCCGCATACGTAGCTCATTGTGGTTATGCAGCCGTGACGGTATGAGCTCATTCAGTGATGATTCTGCACAATCGTAGATGCAGGTTCTTTCGCTGTGTCGTCAGTGCTGAAAGATACTCCCAATTTCTCCAACATGGCATGTACTTGTCCGGCCTGTAAGCTTACAAATGGCAAGCCTGATGTCACTTCCTGTTCCCCTAGTGCATTTTCTATCACTGGCTCTATAGTGACGTCACCAAGGTCTTTGCATAAACTCCTGATGTGTATATCATGTGTCATACTAGGTGTCCTTTGAGTTCAGGATATAGTGCACTCAGGAATAGATGACAACATACATGTATTTCACTATCTTCAAAAGCCGCAGCTACTACTGTGGTCATTGATTCTGCATTGTAGACTAACATGGACAGGTTGTTCCACTTAACATGTACATGTTATGTTATTATAATGCAGTAGATTGCACGAGGTGAGAAAATGCCAGCAGAGTGTTTAAGGGTAGCTACTGTAGTACAATCGTACTCTGTACAAGCAGTTGTTCGCAGAATGCATTTGGTTCTGGCCAAATTATTGACTCTGCTGGAGCAGGTACATTAATTTCAGGTGCTGTCAATGCACACACACATCCATACATGGCCTTAATAGGCGTATTTTACTGCATGCCTCTGTGGTGGATTTGGTTAGGTGGGATCTTGTTAATGTTTGCATTAATTAATATACTTCAGCTGCCAGTTACATGTACATGTACTCTGCAGCTGCGTTCGACACATCTATTAATTATATCACTTGTGCATACATGCATGGTATTCCATGCAAAGGGTCTCGGGAACTGCTGAGTGATATTACGTATGTATCAAGCACATTGCTAGGCTCTGCCCAGTGCAAGCTGCTTAGCAACCATTGTCTTCCTGATCAGCCAGAATGACAGTTGTCACTGGACGTCCTGCCGCCCACTGATGCTCAATCTTTTCTTTGCTACCACTATTTTTGTATCATTGCACATGTAGCACTATTCACTGGCTATTAACCCTTTACCAACCATAAGAAACAGCTTAAAGAAGCAGAAAAGCCTGTACAAAGTATTAACGCCTAGTATTAATACCCCATATAAATTCATATGGGCTTATGGGAGCTCATGACGCATATATGCGTCATTGGTTGGTAAAGAGTTAAAGAATGAAACTTTTGTTTCAATTTCAGTTAGCCAACTTAATTGAAAATAGAACACTGTTAGTATTAGTTTACCATAATAAATGGGTTGATTTTGCTGAAAAAAACAACATAAGTTGTAGTTTATTCCCAGTACTTTTGAATTCTACATTAGTTTTAGTAATTAACTAAGTCTGTTTTGGTTCAACTAGACGACCTTTGTTTTCAGTTTCAGTTAACTAAATCATCACTACTACTTACCCCTATCCATGTGCAGAAGTAATTGCTCCACAAGCTCTTTCTCTTTATATTCAGATTGTATTCCTACAACATCGGTCATCCTAGATCACATACTGTGGCTTATTGGACTACAGTGGCTGCAGGTCAGTTTCTATTATGTTAAATACAGGTTTTGTGAATGTCTGCTCAAGAATTAACTCATTGCACACGACCATGTTTTCACACGGGAGATTAGCCTTTGCGTAATAAATTATTAAAGTGTACTAAGCGTATTAGTGTAGCAATTGATTAACTTTTTCGCTAACCGTGTCAAGGAAGTGGCAGATTCTCTGTTTTTTTTTTTCAAAGACTGTTGGCCACAGCTATTCAGCACATAAGGGCTGCTGATTGGACCATAAAAGCCTCTTCAGGATCGATCACAAGGTTCATGGTAATTTATATTTCCAATACAGCAATATTGAAAACGAAGTCTGTGCACTCTAGCAGCAAAGCAAAACAGTCCAACTGACTCCCTGACTGTCTCCAGAAGCAAGATTGTCAAAGCTACCACTGGCACTGACTCTAGTGTCCAATTAACTGTGTAATTAATTATGTAGCTTGCCATAGTTGGCGATCATTCATTGCCTGCCAATTTTGCCATGTATGAGGGGTTATTTTACGGTTACATCACTGATTAAATGTGTGGCCAAAAGACACTGTAGCCGTAGGGAGGGGCTTTCCCTTCGCCAAAGGCCGGCACACACGAGCAAGTCCGCAAAAGCCTATAAATAGGCGTTTCGCATACACTGTAGACTAATTACTCTATGTGTGCCTATATATATATATAATCACGCCACATGCAATCTGTTAGGTGTTTTATAACTGCTGCAATAAACATGCTTATTACATTTCTGTGCTTTTAAGTCCCTCTGCTAGAGGGAGATACAGGTTAGACTCTGTGTAGTGATCAATCTGCCTTTCTGTAGATTGATGAAAGTACACCTGCAACAGGGGACCTGGTTGCTGGTAGCAGTCTCACTCGGGAACAGTGCCAGCTAATAAGAGAGACTACCCAACAACTCCTCAGCAGAGGTTAGCAACTTCCATCTGTTGTGTACAACATAGCACATGCACACATGTGAAAGTTTGTGGTCATGTGTAAATGGTCTATGTCATATGGAGGACAGTGTAGGAATTGTTTTACGAATTTGAAGACTCTACAAACACTGAGGCCTCAACAGAGGGCTTTATGGCAGCAGCTTGCAGCAAGCCTTTGAACACTGTTTAATTCAGTCGTGTGCGTTAAGCTGAATAATGTTCACCTTTTCAGCTTCTAGTTATTTGTATACCTCCCCATGAATTGCAACCTTGCCAAGGCCCTCTGATGAGTCAATAGAAAAAAACTACGTGTTTTGATTGTTTCCCAAATATGCCATTGTTTCTGTAGTTGAACTAATTTTTGAGCATCACCGGATGGATGTAGATACACTCTCAGTAAACAACTGAGATGTTAAGTAGTAGCTGATGATTGGCCGCCATGTGTGTTTGGGTGTGCTAGTGCTATACATATTACTGGAAGTGGGTGAGGCCTGCAATCAATACTACAAACCCTTCACACTTTGAGTTGAAAGTTTTCACCAATTTGTGTACATTGTAACAGACATGTAGGTATATATGTACATTTTCCACTTTGGGAATCAAACATTAAACCATGAAGGGTAGAACCATTTACCTCTAATTATTCGGTTTTTCTAATCATCTGAATGCATTACTGTGTTTGCTCTGATTCACCTATAAATCATATTTTAACCATTCTATAATTACACAATAGACATTGCTATAACACTTCAACCGAACGCTGCCTACTTTTGTCGCAGTGTCCACTCATTGTGAACCCATCCATTCGCTGATTGAACCAAGTATTCAGTAGAGGCAACGAATGCTCATTGAACCACTGTCTGAGCACTGCCATTTCCTGACTGAACATACATGTAGCTGTTCGCTGACGGAACACTGCTGTTTATCACCCAAATACAGTGTTCATGTACCCAACACAACCGTCACCAACTAAACACAGCCTTTCACCAACTGAACACAGCTGTTTGTGAACTAAACACAGCCCTCGCTTGCTGATTGCTGCTGATCTTTTACGTAGATGTGATACATTCCATAGCAAACTGCTCTAATTTGCCCAATGCTTAGAAAATTTTCAATGCATTCTAATTTACAAAACTTGTCAAAACGAATGTTTTTGGCTATATGGAAAAACTTCCATCAAAATGAGTTGACATGTGCAACTTATTTCATCATAATTATAAATATACCCACTCCACTGTTTGATACTTGTGATACTGTGGTTCTCAAGATTATTGGTTGTGTCTTTCAATTTTTTTGTTTTTGCTTCAGCCACATACAGCAAGACCTGCAGCTTAAAAGTGCTTGCAGTACTTCCTCAACACGTTGGGAAAACTCTTAAGCTCAGAGGGTTTCAGCAAGCATGTGTGAGTGCCCATCACTGATTGCCAAATTGTATATCTGAATAGCGAGAAGATTTATTTTATTTTCCCACTATTCGATACATAATTATTGAGGTCTTAAGTTCTGTGCAGTAGAATGCTTTCAGTACAAGGGCGTAACTGGAAAATACTCCATGTACTCAATTGTTAACAGCCAGACTTTGATCTAAACAACCAAATCAAATTTCAATTAACACCGTTTCTGTGATGACATTAATTTACAATCAGTGAAAAAGCTGCTAATGGCGCTATCACAACCTGGATAGCAAAACAAACTACCACATGGCTTTGTGGGATTAAAAGACTCTTTTCCTGCAATCATTGCTAGATAAGGACAACTAAACATGTCATAAATCCAAAACAAGAGCATCACTGTATAAGTGCAGAACAAAGGGCACAGTATTGGATGGTACAATCAGGGTAACTACGTGTATGCTTTTCCCAACTACTAACTGCTCTACAGTTGAGCAATCTACTGTATAGTCATGGATTTTCCCACTAGTATTTTTACCAGCTGGCCAGTTCTTATACATACATCGTGTATATCTGGTTTATACAGTATATACGTATATGTATTTATGAGGCATTTTCATTATGCTGTAAGCATAGTTTTTCTCCATTGTCATAGGTTGATGGCTGTGACAATGTACGTGTGGCATTAGTGTCCACCATTCCTGCTGTTCTGACATCTGTAGAGAAAGAAATGACATCGACACTGTTTGCATCTGTAATGTAAAGCTGATATGGGAAGCAGATGAGAGGAAATTCTTGTGTAGTTAGTGACTGCATGCATAGACCCTACTTAGGAGCAAGACACGTCATCAAAATATGAATAATCTCTGAGGAGAATAGTAATTTGACTCATATGTTTTCAAGTTTATTTTAGGTGGCCCAATTGTACTATGTATGTCTGATACATTCCATTTATGCTCCTTGCTGAGATGGTATGCGTAATATATATTTTCTTTCTCTCCAGTAATATGTAATATGAAATAGGAAACTAGCGAACTGCAGCTGATTTTAGCCAAGGAGCTACCCAGCGTTGTGTCTGCAGTGTCAAGACAGGATGTGCCACGGTACTGAGGTGTAGTGCAATGTTTCAGAGCTGTAGTTTTAATTTAGAATTTAGAACGGGTGAGTTTTTAATCTCTCTCTTGCCACTTTATTGTAGTCATGTTCACTATAGGGTTGTAGGTGAGTGATTGCCTCCATAGAGCCCTAACATTATTCAAGCAGAAACTTTATACACTCTCAAGTTATCATATTTTATTCCATAGGGACAGTGTAATTTGGCAAGTTTACGTAGACTCATAGAATATGAGACAGTAACTGTTGATAATTTTAAAATGTGACATAAGTATTGCATAATCCTTTCATTTATGTGATGCCCTTGCAGATGACTCTTCTGTGATTAGTTCCCCTTGCATACCCTTGTTCACCAATGAGTGTCAGCAAGTTCGGAATGCTATCAGGTACTACATGTACATAATCATAGCTTCACTTGACATACGTAGTATCTTTTGATCTAAGCCTGTGTATGTACATTCTGCAAGGTAGCAGTATAACAAGAAATGGAATATTTTAATGTTAATACAAATTATATTTGTCAGATTTTAAACTATTTGTAGGTATGTATCTTTTAAATGTCAAGTGTATTATTTGTAGCTGTTTTTCTTCACAGGTTCACAGAATAGCAAAAGCTCATACACTAACCCCTGGGAAGATGCTGTCCCTGTTCAAGGACAATGTTTGTCAGGTGCATTAACTTGTAGGCCTTGTCTGCTATTGGATATGGCCTTAACTGGGAATCTTGGTACATGTTTTGCAGTTTCTTGTGGAGGTACTACATCAGAAGAAGGGTTTCATTTTGAAGGCAGACAAAAAAGGACCATTCTTTCAGGTGCGTGTGTAGACTTCCTCATGTTGTGAAATGGCATGATGCACAGCGCGCGAATGGCTGGTACTAAGATTGCTTTACGTTTTCTGTCTGTTTGTTTGTTTGTTTGTCTGTTTGTGCGTCCGCACTTATCACATGCGCCATATATTGCATCATACGTTACTATGCAACTGCAGTGTATAGCAGCTTTTGGAGGTTTGCAGGCCAAGCTACAGCAAATGGAGGTAGTTTTGTGTTGCCTAGATGGCGAAAATGTGGTGGGTATCCGTAAAGATCCTGGTTTCTTGGCACATAGCTACTAACTGGAGGTGCATGATGAAACTGCTGAGCCAGCACTTTCGCTGTACCACTCTAGTATCTCCGGCTCTACAGCTGTAGTTAAATAGCTTGGCCTAAGCTGAGTTGTGTGTATTGTACGGAAAAGGCGTCCAGCTGGTTTATTTAGACATGAACTATCAGACTTGTTTTTGTTTTTAGAATTGGTTTAGGGCATTTTTTTTGTACGTGGGTTGTTATATCTGAAATTGGAATACTACAATAAATTAATTATATGGCGATAAGGATGGTAATGGTGAGACATCTGGTTGCTCTTGCTCTTGTCCTCTGACTGGAGATCTTTCAAGCTCCGCCTGCGTATGTGGGTGCGTGGTCAATGGCGTATGCGCTACGGCAGCAACATGAGTATATTTATTTATTTAATTAGCGGCAGTAATTGAACAAAACAGTGATACACACACCCCAGGTAACAAATCAATAACAAGGTTTAGCTGTCTACAGTATATTCCAAAGCTGCTTTTTCTATGCTATTTGTAGTCTGTTCTATGATAATAGCCATTTTGTAAACCTTCGTAACTTCTTGACAGCATACTGAAATAAATCTTCCTCGGTATTAAATCTTGAAAATTTACTGTTAGTGTGCTGCATCAAGTACATTTATTGAAGTTATATTGACTGTGAATATAATCTCTTATCCAGAGTCCAAGATCACTACTTGTGGAGTGTTTTAAATACATCTTTTTGCATCTCGTTTGTAATGGGCAGCAAACAGACCTCAACATTGCATCCAGATTTTTGAAGGTTTTGCAGACGTGTGTACATGTATATGTGTATGCGAGTGTACGTATGTGTATAGCCTTTGATTATCAGTTATATAAATACAACCAGAGCATATTAGTAGAGCTCAGGTATTGTAAATGTTTTGAATACAGAAAGGGAAAGTTAATTTGTAACATAGTTTGACACCCATCTTCCACTTTCAGTCTGAGGGAGACTTTGAGATGACCACTCTGCTTCGATCAGATGTGAAGAATGTCCTCAATCTCCTACTACTCCACTTGAGCACTCACAGGGAGAGAGTACTGGCTGGGATAAAGATGCTTGCAGAGATGAACCAGTTGGCTGGAGAGGAGAAACCACTGCAAATGGACAGTGAGAAGCAGATGGTGAGTTAGGATAACATTGCATTGTCTTGACTATGCCATCAGTGGAAGTGGTGTAGGAATAGCCTCATTCCCAGGCCTCCGCACAGCTTTTATCGCTTGCAGTACAAAAAGCGTGGAAGGCCTGGAATATTTTATCATGTGAATGACGTTGAGGGTAGAGAGAGGGTAGCTTAGAGAGACTTTAAATGAATGTGGGCGAAACTATAGCAACGTGCCCACGCAGAGCCAATTTATCAAGAAGAGTCACACTTCTTACTAATGTACTTAAGCAAGTACTTCTGATGGGCTTCCCTCATACCCTTTGTGCACTAAACAGCATTTACTGTTTAGTAACTGCTTGGACTGTCCAATGACAGCGTAATAGAAATGAGACAAGTAATAGAAAACGTTTGTACAATGCCATGAACTTGATGTAATATTTTATAACCGTGGTAAGAGTTTGTGCCATCAGTTTCTTGCTGCCTTTTACAGATTGACGGAGAATTTGCTGTTGACCTTTTGGGAGAGCTAGTCCGAGCATACCTAGCAGCCAAGGACACCAGATCTCAGGTACCACATGTATACTAAGAGTATCAACACCTTAAAACCACTAGGCCCTTAAGATTATTTAAGATGTTAATATAGAAAGGAAAGTAGGAGATCCTTTGTGATACCTATAACCTTTTTGCTTCACACCTGGCTTTGTATACTGTATAGCGCTTAAATTTCGTGGGTCTTTAATTTCACCAATTTCGCGAATTTGGAAAGAAATTTGTGTTTATGCATGGTTAGCTAATCGCATGAAACATGATAGGCACAATGCTCTGAACTTAGAACTTGGAGTTCTTCTCTATTGGCTAGTAGTATGGAGCTTCAGAAGTTCTTTTCTCTAGGCTTGGAGCACTATATATTGTGTACTGGTTGTTCCCTTTTCTTGTTGTGTTTTTGAATGCCTGCTCGTTGTACGGGATAAGTATGTATAACCTAGACAGCAATCTTTCTCTGAATATGCAGCATGACATCAGCCTTGCTCTGTATGTGTTACCACATGTCCTAACATGCCTGCTCAGGCAAGGATCACCTGCAGTACTTAAAGAGGTGCGTAAGTACATGTATGTACATGTGGATTGTGCATTACTTGTTGCGGCTTGTTCACCTCTGAATTATAATAATTATGGTCTTAAGTTTTAGCTACAACTTTAGGTTGATTTTTTAAAACCAAATGTAATACGGCTGGAAACCAATTCATTTTGGGTAGTCAATAGTTTGCAGGCCACAGTTGGCTCATATCTCAGTGCCACTAGCATAGAAGTAGTATCTAGTGTGTTTTTATATTTTCCATCTGAAAAACCAGCTTGAAAATTTCAAAGTAATCACCTGGGGCTTAGTTTAGCAGCAGGTAGGCCAAGCTAATTGCAGCTGTAGAAGACTGTCTGTCTCATCCTGTATAAACAGATAAGTAATGGTCATGGAACACACAGTTCGGCAGCTCGGTAGTTGGTAGCTGTAACTTGCAAAAGCAGAATATCGTCCACTTTTTTGCCATCTGGACAGCACAAAACTATTATACTTACTTGCTGTTGCTTGGCCTACAAAACTCCAAAAGCTGCTAATAGACTGCAGTTGTATAGTGGTTTGTGACATAATATTGCACATGTGATAAATGTTGACACACAAGCAGGCAACATACATATGTGGTAAACATCTTAGCCCTGTCCCTGCAGCAGCTACCGTAGGACTAGTTGTAATTGCGTAGTGAAAACATTGCATATACAGTGCTCCAAAGTAAAAATGTCAACTTTTTGATTTATAGACATTTTGCTTACAAGAATTAAAAATTTTGGCATGTTTCTACCTGTGATCGTTCATTAAACAAGTACATTACCTTTTCTTGCACAAAGTCTTGATAATAAAAGAGTTAAACGCACCCTCCGCATAGCGCTAATACAAATCCGCCATGTTCTTGTGACATCACGCAAAAATCGTGATATCACAACCACGCTGAGGCGTGCGCACTCATATGATGTCATCGCTAGCCTTGCGCGTACGCGTGCACGTTCAAATTCCCCACGGATCGAGTTTCTTCCTATGTCAACTGTAGCTGCTAAACCAACAACCGGTTCTTTTCAGAACCAGACTTCAACAGAAGCCACTGAGCTGACAACCAGTTCTTCTCAGAACTATGTTTCCACTACTCCTCAGTCCAAGGCTTCCAGGAAGAGGGGAATAGCAGCCCTGCTGGCAGATGTTACAAACCAGACTGTGCCAGCAAAGCGTGCCTGCATCACCCAGACCAGAGAGAAGATCTCACAGCAAATACCACAGGCAAAAGCTCCAAGGGGACTTTCAAGTGTGGCATTGCATTCAAACAAGTCCGGAGAGCCAGAGAATGAGCCTGTGATTAGGAAGTCCCCACGACAGCACCAACTCAACGAGCCAGAGGTTGAAGCTGTAACCCTTGGACGCTTGGTGAAACACGAACATACAGCTGTTGAAATGGCTAGCCTGTGCATGGCGGCTGACGTGGCAGAGCAACTCTCTCCTTTGCTGCTCGGTACCTTCCAGGTTTCAGAGTAAGTGTACGTAGAATCATAGATATGTATGGTAGAATGAACGTTCGTTTGCATGCGTGCAATCATGGGTGCAATCAGTTTGGCTTGTGAGCCAGAATGTGCTCTCTGGATCACGAGACTAGGATGAAGCATAGATATCTATGCATGTCATGTAGCTAGTATGACCTACATTAACTTTTATCCTGTTCTTTTACAGAGTAATTGCATCACCTGTGTACTCCAGAGCTACTGATGGCAACAGAAGCTGGCGGTACAGGGTCATTGATGTTAACATCTCCATCAGTGGCTCTGTACTATTGCTGGAAGGTGTCCGAACAGCACTGGAGAGCATCCACTCTGTCTTACCTAGGCTGTGGTTTGCTGAGATAAGTCCTTCTGTACCCACTTCTCCTTCCTGCGTCTCTACATCTTCTCCTCCTGCATGTACTTCCCCTGACGAACTGTTTTGTGTCTCCCTTCTTACCGTACCTTCCTGCATCCCCACACCTCCCTCTTGCATCCCCACACCTCCCTCTTGGATCCCCACCCCTCCCTCTTGGATCCCCACCCCTCCCTCTTGGATCCCCACACCTCCCTCTTGGATCCCCACCCCTCCCTCTTGCATCCCCACATCTCCCTCTTGGATCCCCACCCCTCCCTCTTGCATCCCCACACCTCCCTCTTGGATCCCCACCCCTCCCTCTTGCATCCCCACATCTCCCTCTTGCATCCCCACATCTCCCTCTTGGATCCCCACCCCTCCCTCTTGCATCCCCACACCTCCCTCTTGCATCCCCACATCTCCCTCTTACATCCCCACACCTCCCTCTTGCATCCCCACATCTCCCTCTTGCATCCCCACACCTCCCTCTTGCATCCCCACATCTCTCTCTTGCGTCTCCACATCTCCCTCTTACATCCCCACATCTCTCTCTTGAGTCTCCACATCTCCTCCTCCTACTCGTACTTCCCCTGACCCTCTCGACGAACTGTTTTGTGTGTCCCTTCCTTCATCGCCTCCACATCTTCTTGCATCACCACACCTCCTCCTCCTAAACGTACTCGTACTTCCCCTGACCCTCTCGACGAACTGTTTTGTGTGTCCCTTCCTTCTGTACCTTCCTGCATCCCCACATCTCCCTCTTGCGTCTCCACATCTCTCTCTTGCGTCTCCACATCTCCCTCTTACATCCCCACATCTCTCTCTTGAGTCTCCACATCTCCTCCTCCTACTCGTACTTCCCCTGACCCTCTCGACGAACTGTTTTGTGTGTCCCTTCCTTCATCGCCTCCACATCTTCTTGCATCTCCACACCTCCTCCTCCTAAACGTACTCGTACTTCCCCTGACCCTCTCGACGAACTGTTTTGTGTGTCCCTTCCTTCTGTACCTTCCTGCATCCCCACATCTCCCTCTTGCGTCTCCACATCTCCTCCTCCTACTCGTACTTCCACTGACCCTCTTGACGAACTGTTTTGTGTGTCCCTTCCTACTGTACCTTCTTCTCCTTCCTGCGTCTCCACATCTGCTTCTCTTCCTGCATGTGACTGCTTTGCCTTTGACTCAGCCTCTGTTCTTACAAATTCTGCTATACCAGATAGCTCTATTTTTCTTGACTCTCCTATCTCTACTCCTCCTCCTTCTCCAAAAATTTAAAACTGTCCCCACCCCCACATCATCACACCTTTCTGAACCGGTTATTCTTAAAACCACCCCATTACAAATGATTTCACCTGTTTGCAGTTTAGCACCATACGTTCCAATATTCAGATCTTACGAGTAGTCATACATAAATTGCTAGAAAGGAATTAAATAATGTCCATGGAAGTGAAAAGGTTTTAAGGAGTAAAGGAAGTGAACAATATAAAGCAAATATAATTGGCATGGAGGGGTGATACATACCATAATCCTTATGAGTTCACTAGAAAACTTATCAGAAATGATATTTAAATTTCAGTTTCTATAAATTGCTAGAAAGTAATGCCCATGCAATTGAAAACGCTTAAGGAGTACAGGAAATGTACAATATAAATAAAGTTAGCAAATAAAACATGCTTGGGGTAAAACATACCATAATCCTTAGTTCACTAGAAAATCAGAAATATCTCTATAAATTACTGGAAAGGAATTGAATTAAGGCTATTAAAAGGTAAATGTAAATTTCTACTTATCAGTATCAAACACACGCCTATGGGATTTGTATGATTTCACCTTTTCATCAACGTTCCAGCATGTAGAGCCTTCCCTATATGCTCTCAAATAATCCCTGGCTTTCCTCATAAATTTCATGATTAGTTCTTGGCTGCAACTGTACATGTCCAGACTTTCTGGAACAATTTTCCTCAAGCGCACTATGGAACCATTTGCATGGGCTCTAGTGTGCTTTTTAGCATGACACCAGCATCGTTCTTTAGAGTATAGTGTTACAAAATCTCGCATTTTGATTGGTTAATGCATGGTCTCTAAATCTCATAGAGTCCACGGTTGGTGGACTCTATAGAAGCCCCCAGGACGTGGACTCTATAGAAGCCCCCAGGATACGCAAATACCACAAATAATATTGTGTAGCCAAAGGTCACAGATGATGTAAGAGTATAGTGTCGTCATAACAGTATAGAATAGATATAGTACACGAGATAATATAGATCGGTGTGATAACTAGGCTAGTCAGAGTCCGAGTCGAGGATCATCGCCCTTTTCCTCCTAGGAAGTGTCTCAGTGTGTGGAGCTGCAGGCTTACCCACATAGAAGTTCACGGTGCAGTGATTGAATGTAGCAGATGGGAGGTTGAAAGTACGGAGCTGCTGACTGTGCTGAGAGGCAGAGAGGAAAGTTGGTGTCGTATCAGCGAGCAGTGCAGGCACAGCGGGAGCAAGGTGGGAACTCCTGGTACCATCCAGTTTGGCCTTCTTCGTACCACCATTGAGAATGTCAGAAAGGGCTTCACGCTGTGCATCAGAAGTCCTCTTGTAGGAGCGGACGCCCTCCAGACTTCTGTGACCAGTGCGCTCCATGACAAGCTGCTCATCTACCCCAGACTGGTAGAGTCTGCTGGTTGCAGTGGCTCGTAAGGAGTGATTGGTTTTGTAGCCTTCAATGCCTGCTGACTTGCAAAGGCGAGCTACAGTTTTACCAAGAGTTGTATGCCCCAGTGGACACTTCGAATACCAACAGCTCGATGTCGGAGTTCGAGAAGGCTGTAGGTAGAACGCGTGAGGTGGTGCATCTTCAGGACACAACTCACGGTAGCGCTGGAACAATCTCACAAAGCACCGTTTCTGTTTGTCCAAGTTTGCGTGGTGAGTAACAACTTTAGGTGCCACCTTTCTCCCCTTCAATCCACCGGGATGATTTTTGGATACATCTTCGGTGTACTTCAAGTATGGCCTCTCACCAGGACGTTCGACCAGCTCAATTTGGCATGGGGTACGCCTCAGTTGGCGGTGTTCTTTGCCACTTCGAAGAGCAAAATAGAGGCCATTGTAGAACACAATTGTGTCCAAAAGGCTCTGTGGGGTAGCATCACCAAGTAGCCCTTTTTTCCAAAGCAACTCTTCTTCGTCCTCCGTCAGAACCTCTGCCTGCCTTTTCTTTGATCCAATGCCCTGACTCTGCAGCCTCTTCATTTCGGCATCTAAAGAAGCTCTGAAGTCCGCAAATTCGTCATCTTTGAAGAAGTCGATTTGGGGCTTTCCGGTCCATCTCAGGTGACGCATCAATCCGGAGCAAATGTGATGAAGCGTGTTGGGAGGATAGACACTACCATCTCTCTTTCTGGCTTCAAGGATGAATCTCGTCAACCAGTGCTGCAATTCGTCTCTTGTCATTTCTTGTAGGGTAGCTATAGTATCTCCTGTGGTCTGTTGGCGATGTTTTCTCCACTCCACCCATATATTCAAACAGTATTTGGTATCCTCTTGAGTCTTCTTGGGAATCCCTTTTTGCCTTTCGTTTGCTATCTCTGCGTCAGTTTTTGGGGGTGCAAAACGGACGCATGGGAGGGATGAGCTCGTAGACGGGTGGGTGGAGCTGGTTATAGCGCTAGCGCACGCCGGTAGGGTGGGGCCAGAAGGGGTGGAGTCAGCGAGCTGCTCGGTCACGTCACTCGTTGCTAGTAGACGTTCGAGGTCGCCGCTAAAGCCTGGCTCGTCAACTTGTAGCCACTCTAACAAGTCGTCGCTCAAGAGATCTTCTAACTCCATTCTCAGCCGTGCGTATAGTGCCAGCGTAGTTACCGTTGCTATACTCTAAATTGGTTAGATATCTCGTCCAATGGGATCTACGCGATTTAGAAACCCTCGGGCCCTTAGTAGCGCCCTCGCTTCGCTCGGGACGCTACAGCCTCGGGCCCTCGGGTTTCTAAATCGCGTAGATCCCATGGACTCGATGTCTAACCTATATATAGGGTTCAGTTCACAGTGAAACTTTGGGTAGTACATGCACAGATGCCCTCTTGCCTCTATCATTTCCTCAAGTATAGTTTTTTTGTTAGAGAAGTCTTCATACTGGTTCAGGATTTCTCTCATCTTGAGCGCAACCATCCCATCTGTATTTATCCCTCTCTCCTGCAGGACGATTTTCATCCCTTTTGCACGACCATCTGCCAATACCATCGTCTGGGGTTTCCCATCAAAAACAGTGTCTCTAAATATCGGCTGCTTTCCCCCAGGACCAACATTCATGCGCTCTGCGTTGAGGGCATCGTCACTGACTTTACAGTGGGATGGAGCGTTGTCGAAAAGAAACAATGCCTGCGAATCGGGGAATTTCTTCTCAAAAATATTGATGGCACCATCTACTTGCTCCAGGAGTTTGTCATTGTTGAAGTAGCCATCACTCTGTGTCTCAAGAAGTAGCCTGGCCTGATCCCCATCGTGCTTCAAATAGTCATTTGTTGACTCTTCTATGAAGTCAGAGACCATGATAGCCTGGCCCAGTGACTTCTGCTTTAACGCTTGGATCGTGTCGTCTCCCCAGTAGGAGGACTGGTCTGCGTTTGCGTAGAACGTCGACTCGTCATGATGAACGATGACTATGGGCTTTTCATTCTCGAGCAGTTGAGGAGGGTGATTGCCATACTCACACCTGCGATCAAGGTCGTCCAACTTCTGAACGAATTTGTGGCGATACTGGACAATGTCGTCTCTCTCATGCCCATCAAAATACATACCTTTATGGTGGTGTGTCTGTGAGAACCCAAGGTTATGCAACCATACCCGTGCGGTCTCTGCACACACATCAACATGGTATATTTCTTGGATCCAACCCAGAAACATGTTGGCCGTTAAGTTGGGCTCACCTCGTCTGTGGGCACGTGATCTGACGTACTCCCTCGCCTTGAGACGAAATTCTTCGTCATTGATCAAGCTTCTTTGCCAAGATGCTTTGGTTCTCCCACTTTCAAACGAGAGAAGATCAGTGATGGCTTCATCAGTCACAGCATCCGGCGAAATTCCAACCATTGACTCGATGAATGCATTTGCCCACTTTCTCACGGACCTCGTGGATGCCCCAGTCACATCTGCTGCCATTTGAAGAGCCTGGAGGATACCGTATCCCCATGTTGTTGCAGCCTTGATAAACACTTGAATCCCAATTGCCCTTTGTATTGCACTTTCTGTATTTCTCTCTATGTATCCCTCAAAATGTCCCAGCAGTAAACTTCGACCACGACGCACTATTCTTACATCTACACAGTTACTGTCATAGGGATTGTCAGGCCTCCTTACAAACTCCACGCAATCTCCAACCCTGGATCCATACACTGATAAGCTATAAAACGCAACGCCACGGACCTGGGCAACAAAGCGAGCCAGCACCGCTCCAGTCATCGTCGCCATCTTCTGGCCGGCCAAGGATATTGCATTCTTGTGGTTGCTGACGCATTTCATACGATTCCCGTTTGCGTAATCGTCATATTACATCATCAAAACGCTGAAAAGTCTTGTCAAGAGACAAAAATGAACGTAGCAACAAGACCGTTCACCCTATAAAGGTGAATTTTGGATATTTTATAGAACTACACCTTTTTAGCAAGTAAGAGTAATATGAGCTCTTAACTATCAGTAATTTATGTTTTAATCGCTAAAAACTTCTGGCCTATCAAACTGTTCATTTTGTATTACCATCACCATGTACTTTTGAGTTAGGCTTCCAAAACTGCAACATTGATGTATCCTTATGAGAAGAATGTTACACAATGGTTTGGGTTCTTAAATAGTATATGTTCTTAAGCTTTTGTCTAAAAACTAAATTCTGAACCAGTTCAGTATGAGAAGCCATACAGGCACAAGTATGCTGGTTAATGAGGTGCAATTTTCACTGAAGTTGCATAAGTAATAGCTGTCTACATTTCCCAGGTCAAAATTGACATCTGCTTTCAAATTTTCTCATCACACAAAGAAAAGTACAGTAGTCTAAAGTTGACATTTTTACTTTGGAGCACTGTATATGTTTCGATACAATTGTGTATTTGTTAGTTACGTTGTTGCGTGCATGTCTATTATGCACGTGCGTGCTGCATAATGCAAGATTGTGTTTTAATTTTTGCGAGCTCCCTTAAAAACTCGTATTCGCAATTATTAGATTATCCCAATTAAAATGGTATAGAGCACACCAACAACTGCCGTTTTTGTCCATCATGCTTTCACTATTCAGATACACACTGAAGTGATGACTGTTCTGAATCATTCAGCTGCCAGCAAAGATCTGGATTATGGAGGTACATGTATAGTAAATCAAATCTCTGAACTGCAGGGTGATTATCATGTAATGTTCCCTTCAAGATTCTACCAACATGCGTACCCAGACTATATTCACTGCCATGGACCACTTCACTGCTTGGGCCAATGGAAAAAAACACAGCTGCTACTGTGAGAAAGGCCAAAGGACAGACACAGAAAGGTAAACACATGCTCTGTGTATGACATTTACTTTAAATGTATGTACATTAACTGTTTTCTAAACTTTGTAACGATTCTATTGCATATACGCAGATGTTGTAGTACAATTTTTGTGCGGTTGATCTGATTAATTTTGAGGAGTTTTGGTTGGCAAGAAGAGTATTAAAATGTCTGTAGATGCTAGTGCCTAGTCTGCTTGATGTTGTACAGTGCATGTTATTTCTCCTAGCCTTCTGGGCAAAAAATATTGCAACTTGTAGTAGGTTAGCCACAGTAATAATGGAAATTGGCACTCCACGAAAATAACACCCTCTACTGTATCCCTTCACTGCAGACAATTTTGAAGAAGTGGAAGAGGTTATAAATTTTTTGGACAGCATTCCCAAGGTGAGTGCTAGTGGATGTGTTCATTATTAAGAAATAATACAGAGGGGTCTGCAAGTGAGCATATCTATCACACAGCAAAATTTGACAATAACTCAAGCTCGTTTGTCTTTGTTTTGGAGTGTATAAAAGTGGTTAATTGCCTTAGACTTAACAGTTCAGCTGTATACGTGCTTCTTATCTGAACATACATGACCAGGGTCACTGGGTAGCTGCTAGAAAGTGATTGGTGGTTCGATTCTTCCATCCCTTTCCCCCTGGGTGGCATAGAAGGCAAGATCCGTGATTGACAATCAAGCACATCGTGCACACGGAGCAGCTTACAGCCACTACTCGGAGAAACAAGAGAACTTCAAGATAAACTAGTACGTACATAGATGATTACAGAGTCACAAAAACTATCAGTTACTTTCCAGATCCTTCCGCTTACTATACTCATATACTGCCTATATACTACTCCCTGCATGTGACTCGGCTTGTTCATGGATACATTTACTGACATTTTCCTGTAAAACTTTGCACATGTGCGAGCAGTGGATACTAAGCACCACTTTCGATGTTTGAGTACCTGGGAACGAGGCTAGGTTGTGATGTATATAGAGCTCACCTACTCTTCCGCTGCAAAATAGTAGTGCGCTATCCTACTGGGCTGTAGTTAATTTACCTTCGAGTTGGGACTGAAGTGGTAGGTATCCCGTGGAATCTGAGTAGCAAGATTGAACTATTAATTCACACTGCCAACTGTATCTCCTGCTACACACATGCACACAGTTAGCCTAGTTACACTCACTGTTGAATGTATATCTGCATGTTTACCCTGATAGGCTGCGGCCATAAAATTTAACTTCCCAGAAATTCACATATCCAGCTAGCTAAAGGTTTTCCTCTGAAATTGTTTACACGTGAATTGTGACATCATCAATTACGAGTGATGCAAGCACTCTGTAAAGGTAGTTATAACTCACTAGCAAGGTCCCATACATTGCAAGGAGTTACTTGTTTGCAGAAATAAGGGATACAGTAGAAGAAAAGCTCTCTCTCTCTCATAAGAGAATACACAACTGAAGTGAAAATGTAAATTTCCTTCTAATTGGCTCTGTCAGCATTTCGGTGCCAGGTCTACACTAGGTCTCTGATGTATCTGGAGTCCTTCCTGTCAACAAATCTGGATGCTCTTCAAAAGAGCCTTGGCTTCCTACAATTGAATTTTATTCGTAGGAGTGTATAAAACTAACCGTCATTATATAGTATGTTGCACAAATTTAAATCTTTGTGAGAGGCTCACAAATATTTTGTCAGACCGCTTTTGTAGTGACTGTTCACGATGCATGCTCATTGCAAAGGTGACGCTCATCACACAGGATAGGTACATGTATGTGAAGCTTTATGATTGATAGTTAAAGTAAACGTGAACTTCACAGACTATAGATGTCATGTATTTCTCGAAGGAGAGCATACACCCCATATTGTGGGGTATGAGGAATGCCTGGAAATACTGATTACCAAACCAGTATAATTGACTAGGCAAGTTTAAGGAGGTGGAGCTTCAGTAAAGGCAACAAATCATTTACAAAGGCACTTTATTGTGCATCTGTACATTTCTAACAGTTGTGGCTGTAACTGCTGGCGTGTGGTACCATTTACCACACTCTCTTAGCCGGTACAATGTAGCAAGGCTACTGGGCACCCTTAGCCTCGTCCCCAGGCTCTCATATGGCCCACAGCTAGCTACAGTCGGTGCAGGTAAATTAACTGTGCCTCAATTCATATGGTACGGTTTTTATCATCTGCAGAGCTCAGATATTGTCATATATATTCTTTGCAACATAGTCATACGTAATCTAGATGATCTTAAATTCAGGACACCAGATTATATAGTTCTTAGTATTTTGCAAGACATGGAGAGCTACATGTATCCGTTTAGTATCTCATAGTTTCAGGTTAGCCCCCAGCCAGAAGTGGAAAAATTCACAATTGTGTACAGCTTTGTCACTCATAGCTCGATAGCACAAAAACTACGGTCACAAACTATGTAGGGCTAAAGTTTGAAGAGGGACTGGAGAAGAAGCCCTGGAACAAAAACGACAGTCCTTCCACTGCATATGTGCTATGCTCACTTACCTGCCAGTGAAAGGGTAGTTCACACATGAAGTAGACAATGTCAGCAGTTATTAACCCTCGGCGCGCATACGCAGGAAGGTTACAGTACTTCGTTTGTCTGTCTGTCTGTCTGTGTGTCTGTCTGTCTGTCTGTCTGTTATAACTAGCTTGGCTCACCTGGTGGCTAAATCTTTGAAGTTTGGTTGCAGATAGGCTTCAAACCTAATGAGGATGTGTTTAAATTGAGCTGATTTTGCCAAGAACATTTCGTTCAAGAGTTATGCTGCGATTCGTTTGCCAAGGCGAGCGCTAGTCGGCCTTATTCTAGTCTGAGAACGAGTTCACGCATCCTGCATGGTCTGAGGACGAGACAACAATTAGTTGCATTCACCGTTACACATGATATTTCTGCATCCACGTGGGTCTGTTTTTGCCGACTGAAAATAAAGTATTGATAGATCTCTGTCAGCATATACTTACATTTTTTTGCCGCACTTTGGAAAGCACCAGTGCTTACATTCAAAATCAACAATTTCATGAGGTATCTATACTTGTAGAGTTGCTATGCAGAAAATCATAGCAAAAACGAACCATATCGGCTATTTGGCATGTATAAACTGTCCTTCTGATTCACATTAGTTGCATGACTTGTAGATCTGGCATTTTCTGTCCGCTTAGTATATGCACTAAAGCTTCCAGCCTGGATAACTTCCCCATTCTTACTGTTTCTTGTACAGCTATGGCGTGGTTGAAAATTGTTTACTATTTCCACTGCTGCCTAGACAATTTAGTTCAAAATTCCCCGTCCAGCTGCAACCGTTCAATAATAATCATCGAATATGGACAGATATTCTGTGTTCTATATATTATTGCATGGTTATGCTTCAATAATTTTAAGATTTTTTGGTCACTCTAGCATTTAAACCTAATCATATCTAAAATCCAACAAAGCATTTTTTCACATGCATTGTTCAATTAGTGATAGTATTCTGTGCAATAAAATTTGCTCAGATAAGTGTGCATGCAACACGCATACACTCTCTTGTTCGCAAAAGGAATCATGTTAAGTCATCATGAATTTGTATTACTACCACTACAGGCCAGACTGGATGAGGAGATTGAATGCTTTTCGTGTTGAAGCAGCTTGGAGACTGGGACAATGGAGTGAACTGGAGCTCTACCTCAAGAGTGCATGCTGAGAGGACAAAGTACTTTATGTGTGCATGAGTGGGTCGTGTTTACTAGAGATTTGTTGGGGTGATCTCTGATTAAGACCCACATAGACACTGGCTAACTTAGAGACTTTTGTACTCAAGACTTCTATCCATTTTCTATTTGCCCATACTTTGCTGACTTATTTCTCATCTCACCTTAAATAGGTATAGAACATAAATGCATATGGGCATTATCAAGTGTGTAAAACAAAAGTAACCTGAGTTGCATGTGCACAACTGGTAAAAGGTTATACTGCCATGACACAAATAGATCCTGCCATGACACATAATTATAGATCCTCAGCCGTATGCATACTGACAAGGGTTATAATTACACGTGAGAGGAAACAAATTTCAGCATAATGGGTGACCAAGGGAAAGACAGAATTATCACATACTCTATTCTATGTACATCATATAAACATGAGCATAATCTGTTTAGTATACATCTGTCCGCTTGTAATATTTGTATATTTGCATTACCGCCAGGAGTCTTCAAGTAGTAAGAAGTGGGATGTCTATCTTTGAAGATTGCTACTAGCTGCCAAGCCAAAGGTTTGCTCTTTGTATTATGTTCACACATATTATTCAAATACCTATACTAAAAAATGGGTATGGTTACTCTAGCATTTACAACATAATCATATCTAAAATCCGGTCTTGCATTTAGTACGTGACCTGTTCGATAGGAGTGATAGTTCTCTGTGATGTAGAATTTGCTCAGATACAACATGCATGCAACTCATACTCTCTTTTTCACAAAAGGATTTTGAAGGCTTCTTGAACCGTTTGAGCAAAGTGCGTAGTGGGCAAATGGGTCCACTATCTACTGCCAGCTTGGAGCAAGGATCTTGTGGCTATCAGCAAAATAGATGGCAGTTAGTATAATAACCACAGCTCTGTGTAAAACTCAGCCTGCCAACATCAATGCCTGCCAGCTGGATTGAAGAGTAGTATAGTTAGTCAGACATTGCCGTGAACAGTACTCCAGCCAAGCATTCCTTATTTTTTCTATTATATCCACACTATTTTCCTATCCCACTTGTACGTCAGGGTTGACCGGATTTCTCAAGCAGACCTCCTTTAGCTTGCATTACTGTCATATGACCTTGGAGTATCATTTCCTGTTCCCTCCTGTACGTCAGACTGCATATGCTGCAAGAGTTGGAAGAAGGTGTTAGATTACTGCTGAGACACAAAGACGAAAGTGATGCTGCACAGACTACCGTATAGCCGGAAAAATTGGCGAGAATTAAATTTGGCGAAATCGCCAAAAACCGCTAAAATTAAATATTGGCGAAATTTAAATTTGGCGATTGTGTACGGCGAAGGCTACGACGTAATCCTAGGCGCCCAACGTGTATTGCTGCGCTGCTGGTTTACTGAGCTCGAGAATGGAGATGTTTGAGGTAGAAAGCTGTGTTCGAAGCCATCATTTTTCAAGAGCTGAACTGCGTTCGAGAACCTCAAACAGCGAGGACCCGTATGCTGTGGCTGTGATGCGCATAAGCGCTATTGTAGATACTATCAGGCTAGAAGCTTCGAGAAGTGTGTAGCGGCCTTTGTCGCTCTGTTGTCGGCGGCACGCTTTCCAATTCGTGCCCTTTCTTCTGGCGCGTAAGCGCTATACTTGCCTCGAGGTGACTGTGACAGGCCGCTTTGAGTCTCCAGATAGGGAACGCTTCACAGCTTTGTTCGTGAAAATATAATTCGGCGAGAATTTAATTTGGCGATTTTTTACGATTCGCCAAACCGCCCAATTAAAGTCCTCGCCAAATTTTCCGGCTATACGGTATGCTCAATAGTTGGCAAGCAAGGATTGAGCTTAGCCAGGTAACAGTTATAATTCCTACATTCTAGTTTTCAAGCATGGATACTTACATGGTATATCCTTATGTAAAATAGTTGTGTTCCATAGCTCTCTGCTTTCTCCCTGCTGCCCTCTGTAAAAGCTGGGGTCCTGAAGTGGCACCAGGGGATGAAGCTAAAGGTGTCTATTATATTCATATTTCTTTGTGATTTAGGAGTCATTTAGAACTCAGGAACCTATCCTGAGCCTTAGAAGAGTGATTCTTGGACTACAGCTGGGGTAAGCAATGTCATTTACACGCCCTATTCAGGCGAGCCTGTGCAATCTTCACACAAAAGCAATTCAAATTCTGTTTCTCTGAGTAGTTTCTCACTTTGACCTAGGCATTAGAGTGTCTGGCTGTTACACATGATGTTGTGGCGAGCTATTGATCCTAGGGGTGGTTTCTTGCTTGTTGTAATTATGTAGGAAAGCTACAGCTCTGCATAACATGTGGCTATATTTTGTTGCATTTCCGTATTGTGTAAGCTTACATGGACGCACAGGTAGCCTCTGTTTTCTGACAAAACGGCGCTAGGCTTGGGCTAGAGGAGCAGCTGCTATAGCTAACTGTTGTACATGCTTAGCACTGCTTCTGGGAGTATTTCACCACTTGTGGCTGGTATTGTATACATGTGTTGGAAAGCTTATATCTACTTAGTGCATTCCGCGGAAAGGTTGCTGTTCAGAGTCATGACAAACTCCTTGGTAGTAAGTACTTGTTAAGATTCTTGGACTATCATGTGATGATGTTAGGCAAACAATGCTTTTGGTCGGAGTCACAATTATAACTGTTTACCATTTATGTGTCTCAGTGTGTGACAGCGATGGTGAATTTGTTTTGCATGGGGGGGGGGGGGGAGGGGGTGTTTTATGACCTGCAGAACACATGCAAGAAGCAAGAGCAAATGCACAGACCAAGGAGGCAGAGGCTGTGAGGTGTGGGAAATTTTAAATAGCGGTAAAGTGCTGTCATTATATTTCAGCTAATTTACCCAGGATGCAAAGTGCAAAGATAGCTTGCCGGTAAATACGTATGTGGCTACATGTATTTTTTGTGCTATTTTTATTAGCCATGTACCAATAACAAAACTACTGCACTTTACAACCAGCCTGTATATTGTATGTTGCCCGTAAATAGTTGCCCGCCATTTATTTATCATTAGAGCTGGCCACTTTCAGACAGCGCACAGTTTTCTTTTGAGTGCCAGTGCTTATTCCTTGCCTGCATTTTGTATGGAAAAGGCAGAGTGGGTTCAGAAACAGGTGAGAAACTCAAACACAACATAATGTTCTTGGCAATGTAATGATCGTGCAGGTACGTACGTGTGTGTATGTGTGCAGACATAGCCTTTAATGTATGTATTTACCTGAGAATTACATTTAGCTATGTATATTATAGGTAGTGACAGTTGGTTCTGTCTACCTTACATGCAAAATTGTACTAGTAAAGGTGATTGGGGTACAAGCAGCCTTAGTGTTGCTAGAACAAGATGGTATTTATTTAATGAACCTGTCTATGCAGGGTAATTCTCATGATGCACTCCTTGGCTTACAGAAGGCTGTGGAGTAAGTACTGTTGACCACAGTTGTTGAAGCACACTGTATGAATACTCATACACTGAGATGCTTGCACATGCAGCTGTGTGTATGTTAGAACGTGTACTAATGTGTGTACATACATACGTATGCCTTTTCATACTAGTTAAAGCATTGCTGTGAGTACACTACAAGAACTATTGCATGGGGGTTTGGGAAGAGGCTAATAAAGGATGAGGCAAAGCCAAATTTTTATTAGTGGCAAGACCATACCTGAGTGCAATAATTCCTGTAGTGCATGAGCATATGCAATGCTTTAACTAATTTAGTGACATTCATGGCGAACGCAGAGTAGCTAATTGGAGGTGTTTATCATTGCTAACTTGCACTGGGACAGTCTGAATAGTTTCTAGTTTAAACTCGCTTTGACCTAGGCATTAGAGTGTCTGGCTGTTACACATGATGTTGTGGCGAGCTATTGATCCTAGGGGTGGTTTCTTGCTTGTTGTAATTATGTAGGAAAGCTACAGCTCTTCATAACGTGGCTATATTTTGTTGCATTTCCGTATTGTGTAAGCTTACATGGACGCACAGGTAGCCTCTGTTTTCTGACAAAACGGCGCTAGGCTTGGGCTAGAGGAGCAGCTGCTATAGCTAACTGTTGTACATGCTTAGCACTGCTTCTGGGAGTATTTCACCACTTGTGGCTGGTATTGTATACATGTGTTGGAAAGCTTATATCTACTTAGTGCATTCCGCGGAAAGGTTGCTGTTCAGAGTGATGACAAACTCCTTGGTAGTAAGTACTTGTTAAGATTCTTTGACTATCATGTGATTATGTTAGGCAAACAATGCTTTTGGTTGGAGTAGAGTCAGCATAGGCTTGGGCACATGAAAATAAAGCACACTTTGTTGATCTTGAACTGTTTCGTAATCTAAATATATGTGCTGTCAAAAATTCAGCTTCACCGAAATCTTGAGTGCCTGAGGGTGACTCTAATTATTCGAACAAAATAACATGTCTGCTGTTTGAATTCCAAAGGTTAATGATTGTTGCAGGAAACGTGGTGGGCGTTCAAATTATTTGCATATTTGTTTGAAACTAGATCTGAAAGAACACTTTTACAGCTCTAATTTGGTGAGTACAATCTTGGATTATTTTACAATGAGGTTTAAAAACGTAGCAGTGCCAGTATACAGAATGGTGAGCACAGACTTCTTCGTCCAAGTGTGCATGCACAATTTTACAGTAGCTATTATAGAGGCATATAACTTGCTATTATTTGCAAAAGGCAACTACAATGGTAGCCGACTTACCATACGTGCTCCAATTAAAACTCAACAACGATCGATTTTTTTTTGCCACTTGATTCTGCTCACTATCGTAGAAATTTCCTTTTATGTTGTTTGCTTCATTGTCAGATGGGTACTTATATTTGTAGGTTAGTTTTGTTCATTTAACTCTTTGCCAGCCTAAAGTAGAAAAAAGCATGTATTAATGCCTGATGTAAAATACATAATTCACAGAGAACTATATAGGGGAAAAAACATGAGAGTTAATTAACTAGAGTTTGTGGGAAGCCAGTACATGGGTGTTCAAATAATGGAGTAATAATTTCAGATTGGCTGTTTGATATGTATATATGTGTGTTTCCCTTGAAGAAGGGGGGTTTTCGAATAATTAGATGGTTGGAATAATTAGAGTCACTACATAAACAGGATTTTGGGTTTACTGGCTTTCCAAAGGCCTCCTTTTGAGTGAGTGTAGGCACTATGCAGACAAACAACAGAAAAGCCCTGCTACATTTCAGCTTGTCTTATTGATGGGCAGGGATGCAATGAATATGGAGTCAGTGCAATTCACGTGAGAATCGAGTAAGGTCGCCAGTGACCCAAGTTTATGACATTGTAGTGAAATTGAATTAATAAGCTGTAGGTTGTACTGACTTCTGGCATATGTCTTTCTCTCCAGTGAGCAGTGGCCACAAGGGGTCATAAATCTTGATGGAACGGGTGAGAGTACTACCAGAAACATCATCCATGCTGAGGTACATACGTATGTAACTATGTTTGATGAGCTTATGCATACATTGTAGGTAAGGGTGTGAGTATGGGTATGGGCCAACCCCGGTACAGGTGAGGGTATACATGTTGTGGACAGAAATGTATTTTTATATAGTAGATGACGCAGTAAACACAATGTACAAATACTGTATAAATCCCATTAACGCCTGATACTGTAAACATAATCAGATCCTATTTATACTGTATGGTTAGCACCCAATGATGTCTGTATAAGTCAAGAACTAAGATCGAGCTTCAGGGAGATCCCCATTGTGAATGGTGATGTCATAGTGAGTAGAGTCTTTTATTATTATATGTAGCACAGTTTGCAGGGCCCTCCCCGAGCTTTTCACAATATGTAATGAATAATGCCTGCCATCAGAACGGACAACATACAGCTCAGAATTCTAGGCCACTGAACAGCACTAGAGGTTTACTAGACATATACAACAGTGCTATTAATCTGTGATTGGTCTGATAGTTAGTCATTGCTTGGTATCTAGAAGTCTGCTGCTTAATTGATCAGTCACGCTCGAATCTGACATCAAATCAAAGCTTGGGAGCTCTTCTCGTCAGCTCTGCTGAGAGTTCAGTCTGAGTCTTCCCTACAAAGTTATACATGGTACACACTAACGTGTATTGTAAATTCCTGTGGGCATTCGGTGATGAACTGCACATGCACATGGGCTACATGCTGTATACTTGTGTTCACCTCATTATTGTTGTTATCTAGGCTCTACTACTAATTGGACTGTGGATGGAGGACACAGCTCACTTTGACACACAGACTGTCCTGAAGCAGTACAAGGTTAGTTGGTGTTGCACTACCAGTCCCTACTGAGAGTGTACAATGGCCTCATTGAGCTTTCACATGTACCAGTCTAAGACATATTAGCCAGCAGTTTCTAGAGTGTAACAGTTTACACACATGTTTGTGCTCGTGGCTATCTGAATTTATCAGCGTGCTGTTTGTTAGGCAAGAGTCTGTGGATAATGTTTCCATGTCATATGTGGCCATGCTGGGTCATGTGCCAAGGCAGGATGAATAGGGATTCTTCCTTGTAGCAGTTTGGGAGTGAATTTGTTGAGTGAATTTCCCGAGCAGTTTGGGAGTGAATTTGTTGAGTGACTTTCCCGAGTGTAGCAAAGGACGTAAAGGACTGCTAGTAGCTACATATACCACCTAAACATACAAATAACACTCATACATACACTCGTGCTCTTACTAGTACAGCACGTACCTGGATTCCTAGAAGAAAACATAGCGTGTAACTCAGCTGAGGGAAATTTGCCTATATGATATCTAGCCAATATTGAAGGTTTAGACAGTTGAAGATGGATAAGACACACGAAGGAGGCAGTTTGAGTTTTAATTGTTTATTTTTTTTTGCCAGCTGGGTGCATATGAGCGCACCTAGTACTAATCAAGACTGCTTTGCTTTTTCTATATTTGTCTGTCTGGTAGCTGTTGTTTGTGCGTCCACACTGCGCAAAATAATATACCACACGATACTATATGCACTTTCTGGAGGTTTATAGACCAAGCTGTAGCACGCGCGTGTACTTTAGTGTTGCCTATAGACAGTGAAAATGTGGTAGGCAGCCATGCTTCACCCATTATGCCACCTGGGTCCTCAGCAAGCACATCAGCACACTCTATCAGGGTAAGAGACACTATATATCAGGACTTTATATCCCATCTGTAAGGCACAATAAAATTTCAGGTGTAGGGATATACTATGTGGTGTAGTAGGCTTGGCTGTGGCTTCAACACTTTGAATCAATAGAACTGATTCTATTGCAGGTATGGTAATATATACCCTTGTGTATGCCATAATCCACTGTGTAGCTACTCTTAGACTGTAGCAGTACTTTTACCAGCCAGGCACACATGAAGCATGCGAATGGCTGGTCCTATTATTTCTTTATGTTTTCTGTGTTTGTTTGTCTGTCTGTTTGTGTGTCCACACTTATCACGTGCACAGCATTACATCACACGTTCCTATGTATCTGCAGTCTACTACTATTACGTACATGTGATACTGGCATGTTTTGGGGTTTGTAGGCTAAGCTACAGTAGATGAGTGTAGTTTTGTATTGCATAATGCTGAAAAAGTGGCAAGCAAACCTGCATATAGGAAGTGTTCAACTTTCTTTTAAGAGACTTACTCGTGTGTCTGGCAACTGCTTTGTGGTTCAAGGGCCTTAAAAAGACCACGTTCATTCTGGTGATGGGTACCATCGTAGCTAACAAGGTTCAGACACTAGGCAGATTGTGCATAGAAATACTTTCCCCCAAATGTATGAATGCAGACACTATTAAAAGCACCATTTATCGTACACTTTTGTTCTGCTGGCGCCACCATGTGAAATGTTCAATAACAAAATACACACACACAATTGTGAGGTCTTAGTACAGACTAAAAGTGAATTCTAAATATTCTGTGCCAGATATTTGTGCATGGGGCAGGGTCTCAGCATGCTAGGCTACATAGCAAAGTTAAAACCATATGTCACAATTTAAGCTTAAAAATTTTTTGTTTGAAAATGCTTGCCACTTGATTTCTAGATCAGGTTTGTAATAGATTTAATTGCAGGATTGTGCAAACTTTTTTTGAGATTGTGCAAGCCTTGCCGTTGTGGCAAAAACTGAGTGAGAGACTTAGGAAATGCATATGCAGCTAGCCTGTGTGGAAATCATACCCATCTACATGTACACTCTTCATACTTGATCATCACAGGAATGTCAATATCACCCATCTGCACAACTTTATGGTTCCATTTATATGCATTGTGCATTGCAAGTACTTGCGCTTGTTGAACTCGCTTGCTGTGCTCACTCTATAATTATACAGATAAAAAGGCAAACCGTTAACCTTGGTCTATGAGCGCTGCTATGTACGTACATTACGTACGTATACCGTATAGTCGAAAAATTAAAGAATTAAATTTGGCGAAATCGCCAAAAATGGCTAAAATTAAATACTGGCGAAATTTAAATTTGGTGATTGTGTGCGGTGAAGACTATGATGTAATCTTCAATTAATTTGGCAATTTATATTGGCGTATTACGTAATCCTAGGCGCACAACGTGCAACGCTGCTGAACATGTAAAGTTTTTTGTCACTGAACTTGACAATGGAGATGTTGGGTTTGCCGATCTTACTATCCACAAGCTTTGAGAAGTGTGTAGCGGCCTTTGTCGCTCCGTTGTCAGTGGCATACTTTCCAATTTGTACCCTTTCTTGCGTGTAAATGTTTAATGTACTTGCCTCGAGGTGACCGTGTGATAGGCTTCAAGTCTCCAGATAGAGAGCGCCTTACAGCTTTGTTCGCGAGTTCGATATCCTTCCCAGACAGAGAGGAAACACGTACGTGGAGTGGTAACAACAACTTCTTTCTTGTGAATGCGCGTGTGGGTAATACGCATTATATAATGCGTGAGAATTTAATTTGGCGATTTTTAATGATTCGCCAAACCGCCAAATTAAAGTCCTCACCAAATTTTCCGACTATACGGTATGTGAGCTTTAATGTGACTCAAGCTTGTTCTTTATGGGACTGCATGGGTTGAATGGGGTTGACTCACTTTTTCAAAAGCGCTTCACAAGCAGAAAGCAAGAATATCTTGTGTATTGAAAACAGACTTGGCCAAATCTGGACCAAACTTGTACTAGACTACATTTTTGTTATTTTGGCAGGAAAAAGCTACCTCACTTTGGAAATTTGATAGATGTGAGTTAAACTGTATGTGTACAACAGCTCATCCTATACTGTATCATGGAAGATATACTGTAGATCGGGATATTTTCATTGTTAATACATTTGTGTCGGTACCCTACGACGATGAAAATAAAAAAAAAACGCTAATTTTTATGAACACCGAACATGACCAATAACGCTACACTTCTGGTGTGTCGAAGCGATAAAAATGAAGTTTAACAGTTGAAACTGCAGCGTTTACTGGTCAGATAGCTGCCTTGCTGTAGTACTAGAAGCTATGGAGTTACATAGCTAGCACTGGCAATCAACAACTGGAATAGAAAGAGAACGTACGTTTCTGTTCATAACTTTGTAGGAAATTAATGATTGTGAATTGATATGAGATAATGTTAACTGGTACATGCATATGTACATGTACATGTAGCCTAGGTCAATGGAAGTGGACTTAGAGGGAGTGAATGGCAAAAACTAAAGTCTTGTCATCAACAATTTGTTTGGCACTATTATTCCTGATCAGAGCAGTGGAAAGGTTGGTTGGGCACAATCCATGCTATTTAACTACATAGCAGAAGCTATATTGTTGGGGTGAGCCAGTACGATAATAGTGAATAACAAATGGTATTCTTGGTTTTCACTGGTCGTTCTAATTGGTGAATTTTTTCCCCGCTGATGAGAGTGTTATTGTAGTCTCTGCCAAACGAATCAGGTTAGCTCATGACTACTGACTACATGCAAATTCAGCCACGTTGCAGTGAGCTCACTAACTTGGCAGGCCATATAATCTTACAGGACCAAACCATTTGCAATGGCCCACGAAACTATTCAGTCATGCGAGTAAGCTTGCTATCGTTGATAGACAAAATTAAGCAGCAATATGTGCATGCGTGCTCAATGTTTGATAGCAGACAATTAGTAGCCATGGGTGCATGGGTGGAATGGACATCACACAATTGCACCCCTGGCATAAACCCATTACGCATTGTTTTTGAGAGATACGTAATATACATGTACAATGTCAGCATTCTAAGACTCATTTAGGCATTTGCTCTTCCTGTCATCAAATTACTTTCCCCTACCCAGGTGAAAAGTGGAACAGTAATTGTCAGTTTACGCAAGATTAAGAAAGACAGATGGCAGTTCCTTACCCACCGAGAAAAAAAAGCTAAAGGATGCCAAAGAGTATGTTGTGGTACATTATTACAGTGTGTGTGGGATTTATAGTGTGTGTGGGAATTAGAGCTGGCTCTACCTACAACTTTGACCTTTGGGAAGTTAGTTGCCCTTGAAAGTGTTCCTTGGCAGTTTCTGGGACACAACTTCCTACAGCCAATAATGTACGTTAGAGCCCTCATTTCCAGGCTCTAGCTATTCAAGTGGGCTGTGTACCTGTTGATACTAATGTGGTTTAACAACAACATAGAGAAGCAGATTTAGATCTGCTCTGGAGTATAAGTACCCAAGTACCAAGCTACAATCCACCTCCTGAATCGTAGCACCCAAGCAAATAAAAGTACCCAATGAACCAGTGCAGCAATGTCTTCAGGGCCATAGATATACTGCAAACCAGTGATGACGGCACTAGGGTCTCGGTTGTGTAGGGATGTTATTACATTTTGACACATGATGCCAACTGACCCCTGTTGTGTGTGTGTGTGCAAACAGAGTTTTCTGTGCATTTTTTCAGTGCAGATTGTGTGGTGTACTTATAATCACAGGATACTTTTCAACGATGAAAAAAAAATACAGTATTACAACAGCATGCACAATGAAACTGTTTTTGTCTTGACAGTTACTTTTGCAATTTTCGACTTACTGTACTCTGTGGCCGATGTAGTGCTGTTCTTATAGCCTCGTTCCCAGGCCCAGCTTTTTTTTCGCACGTAGTAAAATAAGTGTGCGAAAAAAAAGCTGGGCAGAGCCTGGGAACGAGGCTACTGTTCTTACACATGGGTGGTCTCTCTTCGCACCGTGAAGTGCATACTCACAAGGCAGTTCTATGTCCCCACGGATGGCCCGCTCCAAATAGAAGTACCCATACTTGTGCTCCAAAGTTTACGTTATTAGCATCTCTTTGATAAACTTTTTTACCTCTGTATGTTAGACTGTGCTGAAGCATGCCAGGTACTTCATATTTCAGCTTTTGCTCTAGAACACATAAACTGATTATTCAGTCAGCTTGTATTTAGTCATTGCAGTAAAAAAAAAACAAGGGAATCAAAGAAGATGACGTCGACCCTGGAGCAGGCCTGATGAACATGATGAAGCAGATGTATCAAGATGGTGATGTTGAACTGAAGAGAACCATTGCTAAGTCGTGGTATGAGTCCCAGCAGAATAGGATAGCAAAAGGCGAAGGTGAATTTTAAACTTGGAAGTTACTGCTTTAATCTGCAAGCTGCATGTTCTGATTCTACACCTTTTCTTGTGCAATGGAACATGAGCTGTTTAGTACAATAATTGCTGGATATGAACACATTGTATTATGCAACAGAATAAGTAGGACTTAATTGTACATCATTATATTATGCATGCCTTGCCATGAGCTGTTTATATAGTACACCAGTTCTCATAAAACTTGCAACAGCAAACTAGAAATGGTAAAACCACTGACTGCTAGGGTAAATGCTTTGATTCAAGAAGTGATCACCTTTCAGGAGAGGACTTCAAAGCCTAATTAATCACTCACCCACCCATTAGTGTAGTAGGCTTTACTTGCGAAGGTAGTGAAAACTGGCATAATCATAATATGCCTAAGTCATAATGCCTCACTCTATATACTTAGACTATGGTATGCATAATCTACTTTGATTTTTTGACTTTAATGAGGTCTCTAAAATCCATTAGACCCCTCATCAAAAATTCATATTTCATATAGAGAAATTGAAAGCTGGAAACCATAGTCTAAGCTAGTTAGTGATCTCAGGCAGGTATCTTAGCTGTTTAGAGACCTTCAGGATGCTCCTATAATCACCTCGGGCAAAGCTCGAGGTGATTATAGGAGCATCCTGAAGGTCTCTAAACAGCTAAGATACCTGCCTGAGGTCACTAACCTATACTCAACCTCATTTCCAGGCCATGTGTAAAATTTTGAGCACCTGAGAACAAGGCTACTATAACCACTTTCTCCAGACACGATGTTGTATTATTAATTAATTACACTGCGGAAGAGTGGTTTAAAAAAGTAGGAGTGACCCAAGTAAAAAGTGAATGCAAGGTTGCACATTTAATCTTATAACAGACTAATGTGAGTAAATAATTGTAAGTCCTTCTTATGAAGGCAGTACATGTACCTACGTATAATAGTCACTGTGAATAAAGCTGTAGCTGTACTTGGTTCTCACAAAGGTGAGGAATACAACGAAGCCATCATGCAGTGTAATGTAGCTACTGTTGGCCAAGTCTTGTAGCCTTTATGTATACACAGTTATTACACACACTGTCATATTAACAGTTTGGTTGAAAGGACCTATACATCCCGAGATGAAATAGACTCCAGAATATACTTGAGAGTGTATAGAAGATGCCAAGATAATACAGTGAACAAAGAATCAACTCCAAATACTTTTGATCTGTATATATGCAGTATAGGTAGTGAGATCACTCACTAACACATGGAGGCTGCAGTCCTCTATTCATAACACAATGAAAATGATGTGCAAAAGAATTTTAAAGCACTTTTGTTATAATAGAAGAGACTATCTGTATTTGATATAAAGAAAGGGTATAGGAAGTCGTGTGGCAGCTGTCTCACTAGTTGACTGAAGTATCTGAGCTGGTCCCTCACTAACATCAGTGAAGGTGACAACTGTTTGCAGCCTCACAGGCACCATAGCAGACCCAACAGAGCAGTAGGTACCTCGACACTGGAGATAGCAGACAGATATAAATGTATCGTGGTGCAAAATTCGTTCAGCAATCTATTTTTCTTACATGCTACAGAATATCTCAGGGAGACTAGCAACCTGGTAAGACAGCAGACAGTTAACGACTTGTGGTATACTTGCAAAGGTTGCTGGAAGCTTTCTGCATATCAACGTATCCGTTTATCTTTACAAGGTAGTTCTGAAGCTAGTTTTAGTACATTCAGTTAGCATGCAAATACTATATAGCGTTATGGGTTGCTGTAGACACATGGCCTAAGCAACTGGCATCAGCCTAGTTCAACAAATCAGAGGAAAAAGCAGTACATGTACATACGCTGGTGAAGAAAGGGTGAGTTGTTATTGAGAGTTTTTCATACTGTTGATTAGCTAAAGCCAAATGGAGCAACTTCTATAATAGAATACATATGTCCAACACAGAGTATTTTTATTTACACCCATCCGTCAACAGCAAATCAGTGTACATGTAATGAGTGCATTGAGTATGGAATGGATAGAGATGCCCTTTTAGTTTTCATGTACTTCGTAATGCAAACTTACCAGTGCAGCAATGTCTTCAGTGCCATAGGTAGTGATGACGGCACTAGGGTCATCAAAATCTCCGGTATAAGCGTACAGTACTTGGATGTGTAGGGATGTTATAACATCTTGACACACGATGCCAACAGACCCCTGTTGTGTGTGTGTGCAAACAGAGTCTTCCTGTTAGTATGTCAGTTCCTTTATTAATGCTGGGGATAACTAGTCTACAATGATGAATGCATTACCAATACTGATCACAGTAAACTCATGCATACATGCAGTGTCACACAAGCACATAACTAATAAATAATGAAAGCACTGAAGTGTAAACCTCACCCAGCATTCTTAGACTATAAATGTCACGTACATTTTGGTTAAAGGCTAGTCCCGTATGCTACCACTAAAAGGGGTGGCTTTTATGATGTATATGATTGGTTCCGCCAAGCAAACGGTAATTGCTAGCACAATATTCAAAACTATGTCATTCAGAGGTCGAAGTACATAATGGCCGACAGCTCAGTTTGTGCAGCTTAGTTATATACACGAGCAGACGGAGATGCAGCGTTTGATGTACCAGTAGCCTGTTCAGAGGCAGACCACTGCGGGCATAGCCTAGTAACAGGCATTAAATATGCTACAAGCAAACTCACAACCGCCAGAAGAATGTTGTTTTGCTACAAGCAAACCCACAAAAATGCTGTTCGAGAATAGAAGCACGTGTAGTCATGTAAAGAGCTAGAGCCCTACGTGCTACCCCGTGACCCATTAAGGGGTGTGGTTTGCCACATCAAAAGCCTACTTCTAGAGCTATTCATGTACATGTAAACTCAACAGATGATATTTTTCCTATTGATGTAGTGGTTCACTAAGTTAGCCTATACATTACTACTTTGAGAAGGATTTGTACCCAGGCTTCCTCTCCACCTCTTTTGTACAGTGCCTAAAAGCTGGGAGAGGAGCCTGCATGGATGAGTTTATGATAAATGGATTGGTTGCCTTATAGTGTAATAAATTTTTACAGCATTTAAATGTTGTGGGTTTGTAACTGGGTCAAGATAAGACTTTCTGGAGCCATAGTGATCACAAGGATAACAGTCTCATTTCCATGAATTAGCTATGACGATATTCTTAGCTGATTCAGTTTTACCAGCCAATGTACATTTAATAAGTATCCACGTTTGCAGTCCAGCTGTGAAAATCAAGGCTGTCAGGCAGCACATTGTATGACAATCAACTTGACTGCATGGCCTAGCTGGGAACAATATAATCCTTGTCCATTGTTTAACATCCAGTATTATTCTTCCCTCTCTCCTCCACACAGCCTCACTAACCTGGTAGAAGTCTCTGTATGTCTCCATCTCGAGCTGTAATTAAGGCCGGCTCCCTGGTCCCCCATATGTTTCAAGCTGTGAGGAGAACTGCTCCACAGTGCCAACGAAATCTGGGTCATCAAACATCAGCCTGGAAGGGTCTGAAAAGAAAACAGCTTACAAAGTTGTAATTAAGAACAGTTGGCAACCCCCAAAAAAGAAAATGATACAAATGTATTTAAAGGACAACAGTGAAATCCCTCTTTTGTGGACACCTTGGGGACATGGTATAGTGTCCTGTATAGATAGGTGTCCACATTTCAGGGGTAAATTCTTATTAAGATGGGACATAGCAAAGTGTCCTCAATATAGAGGTGTCCATAATTCAGGGATGTCCTTTATGAGGGGATCCACTTAATCTATAAGGGGAGACAGTGACTATAGTTTTTACTTGCGAGTTCTAAGGTTGATTCTGAAAACCGATTTTGAATTCTCTATTTGCTATAGCCTTGTAAATTTTTTGAGGGTGGGGGGCTTCATATATGAGAATTTAATGTCCTGTATCACTTACTGCGATCCTTCTGCACACAAAATGCTCCGGGATTTGGACATGAACACGAGCGAAGAGAAGAGCGTAGGATGTCATCTGACTCGAGGCATACCTGGTCCCATGGGCTTTAGGGACAAACAGTGGAGCAGTACAGCAAATTCATAAGCAAATCTATTTGCCTGAAAACACATTATTATAGTAGTATCAGCTATTTGTAATATCATCATTTAAACTGGGAAAGGTATATATGATCTAAATATCATGTTAAGTAAACAATGAAATTGAGGGGGTCTACATATTTACAGCCCTGTAATTACAAACCCTCAGGGCCTGTGGGTTTTAGATCCCTATAAGACATTTATACTAAATGGGTTCTCACAATAGCAACAATTAAGCTGGCTAACTGTGAGACGACTCTAATCTCGAGTTTTCCAGCCACCAACAACAGCTTCACTGTTGGAACCTAAATTCAGAAACTGAGTCACAGACTCATGATGACATCATGGAGACCTATCTCAGCTGCTTTTGAGTGCAGCACTACTAGCAGTGGCAAGTGGGCAATTGTGCTGCAAAATCGCTAAATTGTGCTAGAATTAGCGCTCTCAAATGTACGTAAGTCACCTGAAGATCCAAAGGAATTTTGTCCCGAAACTAGCTACCTGCAATACAACTAGGGCCAGGCCGCACCCACATACACCATCCATCACAACCGATGACCCGCCCCTTCGCCATCATCCAGGCGATAAACAATTAATGTTCCGTACCGATGCGCAACTTGTACTTGTCCGGTTACGCAACGCAACCCGACGCCGGTTGCGTAAAACCATATACACCTCCACGTGGTCGATCGAACTTGCAGACTACTTGCAGGACCAGAGACGGTATGCAGTGGCTTGCACTGTGTGGGCAATTCGAAATCTGGAAACAAGACAAGGTGTAGTATGGAGTTGTCTTTGGCCAGATCTGCGAGCAAGTGAGTCCTTAGATTTAGGGATTGGTACGACTTATTTCTGCATGAACGTGCGCTCTCATCAGCTATCAATCCGTAATATTTCTTTGACTGCACTATAATAAATCGTAGGTGGATGTAAAATAGTCTCGTTTCCAGACCCTCTGCGCGAACCCCACGGATTTCTCACGCGGATCCTTGGAGTGTTGAAAATTTCATCTGTACTTTAATAAGTATGATGTAATTTCCGTAAAAAAAAAATTGCCACCATGTGTTCATTTGTTTACGAGTCGGACAGTGCGTGGTTAGCCTGCATACACCATATGTGATATCTGTGGACGGGGGGTTGTTCATGGTGATGCTGTGGTACTCCGTCCCTGCTTCCTGTGCAAAAGAGAGATTGCTAACTGCCGGATTCTTTATGGTGACTCGCAGCCACCAAGCACTTCCTACCGGTGTACACGCAATATTGGGACCCCCCAAAATGGGGACCCCCGGTCCCCATATCACTAGAGATATGGGGACCGGGGTCCCCGAAATCTGTAGCGATATGGGGACCGAGGGGCCGCAAAGCGCTGGTGGTATGGAGATCCTTTATTACAAATTTATGTATCAATGTAAGCGTAGTGTACGTAAGAATTTTTTGTCACTTCTATATATGCAGTTGGCTAATTGAAGAGGTCATCCATTGTTTAGCTACATGATGGAAGAGTTTATTCACTTTGCCTCTGTTAGAGATATTATGTCAATGATTGTGAGAGACTACTGCTAATTGAACATAATTTCCTGCTTGTGGTGAAGCCACACCAGCATTGTGATAGGAACTTTATTGCATTCTTAGTGTTGGTAGGAGGTTGTGCTGGTAACTGACTTACCTCACATCCTATATTGCATGATGTATTACCTGGTGCTCCTCTGTATGTGCTTATTTGGTTGAGTTTTGTACAGGAAGTGTTTATGATTATTTCTTGGGATTGGTACTACCTCACAGTCACACTTATTCACCTAGGGTTTTCTTTCCCTGTACTATGTTTAATTTCCTTTTGATTTCCTGTACAGGATAGTATTATTGAGGATATTGTTTAATGCTTGTTTTCTGTAGATCATCTTCTTAGAATATTGCAACATATTTTATTACATTCTTATTGGTTTTATATCATCTTTATCCTTTGAGTATTTAAGGAGCACCGGGTGTTGCAGTAGATAGAACATCGATTTGTCTGTATTAATACTTTGAAGAACCTCGGAGATCTGTTGTCCACACACCATAACGGTGCGCGCTAAAGTAGTCTGCGAGATTATACTTGTAGTCTATCACAATGATTAGCTATTGTTCATGTTGTAGTTGCAACCATGCTCAAAGATGCTTTAGGCCCTTTCCTGTTTTCTTGTACATAGACTTCTGACTCCTCATTTTCCCTTGTCCTTGCCACCTGTTCTTGTGCCACCTGTCTATGGAACATTCTAGAACTCTCTTCTTTTCTATATATAGTGTCTCTTTTCGCCACTGTGTAGTAGTTGTTCAGTTGTTCAGTCTTCACGATTACTATTGGAATGTTACTGAGAAGTTGGTGTACCTATCTACTCTGCGCATCGTTAATCTACTGAAAGCATACGTCCCTGGCTAGTTCAACTAGTCAGCGTTTGACCCGAGAATAAACTCTACAAAAACAGCCTCAGGTACGTGCTGTCGATACTTAAACCTTGCTCTGCGCTGGTTTACGCTTGTATATATGTACGTACGTATAGTGACTCATCTTGTGCTTGGATAAAGTGGGTACGTTGAGTCATACTCTATGTCGGGTTATGGCCGTTGCATAGTAAAAACATTGCATTTCCAGGTTTTGAAGGCAAATTAGATATTTAATAATTGCATACGCATGTAACGTTCCACCTGTTTGTGTACTAATGTTTGCTTGTTCGAGATGAACTCCTAATTCACAATTATTTAAACCTTACAGTTAAAACCTTATAGTGTACCTCTACTGCAGCAGTGCTGGCAATCGTATCTATTGCAGCAGTAACTGTGCAGCACTTCTTGTGTTGGTCAAGCCCTCAACTATTAGGTTATTAATATGAAGGGTATACATGTACCTATAGCGTGCTGGTCTTTTACTCTTTGTTCTTTAGACCTTGCCAAGCTAGACCAACAGTGGCTTGATAATGAGCTACAGTTCCCAGTCTACCTCTCTCACTTTCAATTCTCTTGGGGGAAGATGGACCAAGATGATGATTGCAGAAAGGTACACCAAAACCCTCTGTGTGTACTACTAAAGTTATAACTAAAGTGTAGTGAGCAGAATCAAGCCATAATTAAGATTTTATCTTTAATTGGAATACAATTGGTAAGTCAGCTAATTAGCCACTTGCATGCTAATATGTATAGCTATTCTAATAAATATGCTTTCATTCTAAGGCTTGGCAAAAGAAGGCTATATTTACCTTGTATCATGCTTTTGTAACGTTCTTCAGTGGGCGGATACTACGTGCATAAACATACCCCTTGCAGAAAGTTGACCCTGAAGAGGGGATTGTGTGCTAAATACGTGGCGGGCGCTTGATACGTATTCTACGTAACGTGTATAATGTACATGAGCTGACGTGTCGGAGGTGGTCTTAGAATTGTTCCCCCCTCCACCTCCGCTGTAGGCTGATGAAGAAGCAGGCAGTGTACTATGGCCCTAGACCCACAGTTGTTGGAGGCCCACTCACCTGAACATGTGACTCTGCTGTTCCTGTCTGTCATGTGAGCCTGTTGTTTCTCAGACCAATGAATCATACGTGCTAGCACTAGTGTTGATTTCTCACTATTTTGGGAGGTATATAGGTTTGTACCAGATCTCCATGCAGACCTTTTTTGCAACCATATGAACAAAACGGACATTATTCTGTCTCATTGATCGCATCACTGCATTTGAAATGTGATGTCTCTGAACTTCCGTATATACACCGAAGGTTATACGTGGTGCGTGGTTGCATAGATAGTTGCTGCATTTATTGAGCCCCACAAGTATGACGCCTGTTTTCTATCACACACGGTCTATTTATTCACATAGATGTGGCATACAGTGGCTCGAAAAATTATGCTTATACAAACCTTCCTGTTGTTTTGCGGGCACGGCAGTGTGTTCCTCTCCCATGTAGAGCTAGGCCACAAAGTACAATATCGTGTGTTGTTTGACAAGGTGTATGTTAGTAAGACAGACAGCACATGGCACAATCAAGTTGCTCACGAATCACAAGGGATTTTGACGTTGCATATATAGCTGCTGCACTGTATTGTCAGCAGAAGTGTAAGAATATACATGTGCTATCGATTATGAGTACACTACGAATAGAAGGGATCTATGGTAGACAGTCATTTATTTCATTCTGGTGTGTTGTGGCTGCCTTACATACATGTCAATTGCCGACATTTCATGTCTAAAAAACCAGCCGGGCACCTTTCCCGTACAGTACACACAACTCAGCTTAGGCCAAGCTACCTGCTGCTATAGAATGCGGTACAGCAAAAGTGCTAACTCAGCAGTTTCGTTGTACGCCTCCAGTTAGTAGCTATACGCCATGAAAACGGGATCTTTAAGGCTGCCTACCAAGTTTTCGCCATCTAGGCAACACACAACTCATTTGCTGTAGCTTAGTCTGCAATCCTCCAAAAGTTGCTATACACTGCAGTTGCATAGTAACATATGACGTAATACCGTATAGCCGGAAAATTTGGCGAGGACTTTAATTTGGCGGTTTGGCGGATCGTAAAAAATCGCCAAATTAAATTCTCGCCAAATTAAATTCTCACGCATTATGTAATACGTAACACCCACGCGCGCATTCAGCTACAAGACAAAAGTTGCTGTTCCTACTCCACGTACGCGTTTCCTCTCTCCGGGAAGGATATCGAACTCGCGGACAAAACTGTAAAGCGTTCTCTATCTGGAAACTTGAAGCCTGTCACACGGTCACCTCGAGGCAAGTATACACACTTATACGCATAAAAAGGACACAAATTGGAAAGTATGCCGCTGACAACGAAGCGACAAAGGCCGCTACACACTTCTCGAAGCTTCTGGATAGTAAGATCGGCGGATCCAACGTCTCCATTGTCGAGCTCAGTGACAAAAAAACTTTCCCTGTTCAGCAGCGTTGCACTCTGTGCGCCAAAATTAATTCAAAATTACGTCATAGCCTTCGCCGTACGCAATCGCCAAATTTAAATTTCGCCAATATTTAATTTTAGCCGTTCTTGGCCATTTCGCCAAATTTAATTCTTGCCAAATTTTCCGGCTATACGGTATACGTGATAAGTGTGGACACGCAAACAAACAAACACACAGACACGGAAAACGTAAAGCAATCTTAGGACCAGCCGTTCGCGCGCTGCGTGCGCTCCAGCTGGTAAAAATCAGACCACCAAGTAGCCTAAGAATACCTAGTCTCAGGTCAAGCTTTGTGATGTAGTATGACATCAGCAATACATGCACTTGTAGATATGGTACTCTGCACCTGAAGAAACTGATGCATGTTAATGTCATGATGAACCCTTTCAGTCAGCAACTGGGAGTTTCTTGGAAGTCACTGTTGATGCTATTCATCATTAGGCATAGACGTGCACTCGGAGGATACAGGGATTTGTCCTAGGGGGTCCTCAAAATTGCTCATCAATGGGGGTGATCCTTATTAACTGGAATAGCCCAATCTCGTATTTCATCTTTTTATTCTAATGTAGGAGATTGTCTGGACGTTTTGTTGATGAGATTTGCCAGGCCCCTCTTCTAGATGTACATCAGCTCTTCCATGCATTGAGTTCCTCTATACCATTCAAAGGGCTGAAAACCAAAAAGGTAACTATACCTTTGTACTTGCCATGTAGTGTGTACACATTTTACAGCATGTTAGTGTAAGTCAATTGTCTTGACAGTGTGTGTGTAATTTAAATCGGTTAAGTGTTTATATATGGAACTACATGTAGCACTGCTTTACAATTAACTTAGTGCAAGTTACAACGTAATTAACTCATCGCAGAAAAAAACGGTAACCTATTTGGCAGAGAGTGGCCATGCAATTCACATTCATGTTTGTGTTCGCATTTGCGTTCATGTGCATGTTCATATTCACAATGCGATTCACGTTCGCCCTTTCCTAATATTTGTATGGTGGCTGAGAGTATGTCCATTTACTAACTTAATAGTTATGTACATGTACTAAGTAAGTAAAGTATGTAGATGGATATAATTTTGGACTAGGTGAACTATCATCCGCATACGTAGCTCATTGTGGTTATGCAGCCGTGACGGTATGAGCTCATTCAGTGATGATTCTGCACAATCGTAGATGCAGGTTCTTTCGCTGTGTCGTCAGTGCTGAACGATACTCCCAATTTCTCCAACATGGCATGTACTTGTCCGGCCTGTAAGCTTACAAATGGCAAGCCTGATGTCACTTCCTGTTCCCCTAGTGCATTTTCTATCACTGGCTCTATAGTGACGTCACCAAGGTCTTTGCATAAACTCCTGATGTGTATATCATGTGTCATACTAGGCGTCCTTTGAGTTCAGGATATAGTGCACTCAGGAATAGATGACAACATACATGTATTTCACTATCTTCAAAAGCCGCAGCTACTACTGTGGTCATTGATTCTGCATTGTAGACTAACATGGACAGGTTGTTCCACTTAACATGTACATGTTATGTTATTATAATGCAGTAGATTGCACGAGATGAGAAAATGCCAGCAGAGTGTTTAAGGGTAGCTACTGTAGTACAGTCGTACTCTGTACAAGCAGTTGTTCGCAGAATGCATTTGGTTCTGGCCAAATTATTGACTCTGCTGGAGCAGGTACATTAATTTCAGGTGCTGTCAATGCACACACACATCCATACATGGCCTTGATAGGCGTATTTTACTGCATGCCTCTGTGGTGGATTTGGTTAGGTGGGATCTTGTTAATGTTTGCATTCATTAATATACTTCAGCTGCCAGTTACATGTACACGTACTCTGCAGCTGCGTTCGACACATCTATTAATTGTATCACTTGTGCATACATGCATGGTATTCCATGCAAAGGGTCTCGGGAACTGCTGAGGGATATTGCGTATGTATCAAGCACATTGCTAGGCTCTGCCCAGTGCAAGCTGCTTAGCAACCATTGTCTTCCTGATCAGCCAGAATGACAGTTGTCACTGGACGTCCTGCCGCCCACTGATGCTCAATCCTTTCTTTGCTACCACTATTTTTGTATCATTGCACATGTAGCACTATTCACTGGCTATTAAAGAATGAAACTTTTGTTTCAATTTCAGTTAGCCAACTTAATTGAAAATAGAACACTGTTAGTATTAGTTTACCATAATAAATGGGTTGATTTTGCTGAAAAAAAAACATAAGTTGTAGTTTATTCCCAGTATTTTTGAATTCTACATTAGTTTTAGTAATTAACTAAGTCTGTTTTGGTTTAACTAGACGACCTTTGTTTTCAGTTTCAGTTAACTAAATCATCACTACTACTTACCCCTATCCATGTGCAGAAGTAATTGCTCCACAAGCTCTTTCTCTTTATATTCAGATTGTATTCCTACAACATCGGTCATCCTAGATCACATACTGTGGCTTATTGGACTACAGTGGCTGCAGGTCAGTTTCTATTATGTTAAATACAGGTTTTGTGAATGTCTGCTCAAGAATTAACTCATTGCACGCGTCATAAATTATTAAAGTGTACTAAGCGTATTAGTGTAGCAATTGATTAACTTTTTCGCTAACCATGTCAAGGAAGTGGCAGATTCTCTGTTGTTTATTTTTTCGAACACTGTTGGCCACAGCTATTCAGCACAAAAGGGCTGCTGATTGGACCATAAAAGCCTCTTCAGGATCGATCACAAGGTTCATGATAATTTATATTTCCAATACAGCAATATTGAAAACGAAGTCTGTGCCCTCTAGCAGCAAAGCAGAACAGTCCAACTGACTCCCTGACTGTCTCCAGAAGCAAGATTGTCAAAGCTACCACTGGCACTGACTCTAGTGTCCAATTAACTGTGTAATTAATTATGTAGCTTGCCATAGTTGGCGATCATTCATTGCCTGCCAATTTTGCCATGTATGAGGGGTTATTTTACGGTTACATCACTGATTAAAGGTGTGGCCAAAAGACACTGTAGCTGTAGGGAGGGGCTTTCCCTTCGCCAAAGGCCGGCACACACGAGCAAGTCCGCAAAAGCCTATAAATAGGCGTTTCGCATACACTGTAGACTAATTACGCTGTGTGTGCCTATATATATATATAATCACGCCACATGCAATCTGTTAGGTGTTTTATAACTGCTGCAATAAACATGCTTATTACATTTCTGTGCTTTTAAGTCCCTCTGCTAGAGGGAGATACAGGTTAGACTCTGTGTAGTGATTAATCTGCCTTTCTGTAGATTGATGAAAGTACACCTTCAACAGGGGACCTGGTTGCTGGTAGCAGTCTCACTCGGGAACAGTGCCAGCTAATAAGAGAGACTACCCAACAACTCCTCAGCAGAGGTTAGCAACTTCCATCTGTTGTGTACAACATAGCACATGCACACATGTGAAAGTTTGTGGTCATTTGTATGTCATATGGAGGACAGTGTAGGAATTGTTTTACGAATTTGAAGACTCTACAAACACTGAGGCCTCAACAGAGGGCTTTATGGCAGCAGCTTGCAGCAAGCCTTTGAACACTGTTTAATTCAGTCGTGTGCGTTAAGCTGAATAATGTTCACCTTTTCAGCTTCTAGTTATTTGTATACCTCCCCATGAATTGCAACCTTGCCAAGGCCCTCTGATGAGTCAATAGAAAAAACTACGTGTTTTGATTGTTTCCCAAATATGCCATTGTTTCTGTAGTTGAACTAATTTTTGAGCATCACCGGATGGATGTAGATACACTCTCAGTAAACAACTGAGATGTTAAGTAGTAGCTGATGATTGGCCGCCATGTGTGTTTGGGTGTGCTAGTGCTATACATATAACTGGAAGTGGGTGAGGCCTGCAATCAATACTACAAACTCTCACACTTTGAGTTGAAAGTTTTCACTAATTTGTGTACATTGTAACAGACATGTAGGTATGTATGTACATTTTTTCCACTTTGGGAATCAAACATTAAACCATGAAGGGTGGAACCATTTACCTCTAATTATTCGGTTTTTCTAATCATCTGAATGCATTACTGTGTTTGCTCTGATTCACCTATAAATCATTTTTTAACCATTCTATGATTACACAATAGACATTGCTATAACACTTCAACCGAACGCTGCCTACTTTTGGCGCAGTGTCCACTCATTGTGAACCCATCCATTCGCTGATTGAACCAAGTATTCAGTAGAGGCAACGAATGCTCATTGAACCACTGTCTGAGCACTGCCATTTCCTGACTAAACATAGCTGTTCGCTGACGGAACACTGCTGTTTATCACCCAAATACAGTGTTCATGTACCCAACACAACCGTCACCAACTAAACACAGCCTTTCACCAACTGAACACAGCTGTTTGTGAACTAAACACAGCGCTCGCTTGCTGATTGCTGCTGATCTTTTACGTAGATGTGACACATTCCATAGCAAACTGCTCTAATTTGCCCAATGCTTAGAAAATTTTATTGTATTCCAATTGACAAAAGTTGTCAAAAGGAATGTTTTTGGCTATATGGAAAAACTTCATCAAAATGAGTTGACATGTGCAACTTATTTCATCATAATTATAAATATACCCACTCCACTGTTTGATACTTGTGATACTGTGGTTCTCAAGATTATTGGTTGTGTCTTTCAATTTATTTGTTTTTGCTTCAGCCACATACAGCAAGACCTGCAGCTTAAAAGTGCTTGCAGTACTTCCTCAACACGTTGGGAAAACTCTTAAGCTCAGAGGGTTTCAGCAAGCATGTGTGAGTGCCCATCACTGATTGCCAAATTGTATATCTGAATAGCGAGAAGATTTATTTTATTTTCCCACTATTCGATATATAATTATTGAGGTCTTAAGTTCTGTGCAGTAGAATGCTTTCAGTACAAGGGCATAACTGGAAGATCTAAACAACCAAATCAAATTTCAATTAACACCGTTTCTGTGATGACATTAATTTACAATCAGTGAAAAAGCTGCTAATGGCACTATCACAACCTGGATAGCAAAACAAACTACCACATGGCTTTGTGGGATTAAAAGACTCTTTTCCTGCAATCATTGCTAGATAAGGACAACTAAACATGTCATAAATCCAAAACAAGAGCATCACTGTATAAGTGTAGAACAAAGGGCACAGTATTGGATGGTACAATCGGGGTAACTACGTGTATGCTTTTCCCAACTACTAACTGCTCTACAGTTGAGCAAACTACTGTATAGTCATGGATTTTCCCACTAGTATTTTTACCAGCTGGCCAGTTCTTATACATACATCGTGTATATCTGGTTTATACAGTATATACGTATATGTATTTAGGAGGCATTTTCATTATGCTGTAAGCATAGTTCTTCTCATTGTCATAGGTTGATGGCTGTGACAATGTACGTGTGGCATTAGTGTCCACCATTCCTGCTGTTCTGACATCTGTAGAGAAAGAAATGACATCGACACTGTTTGCATCTGTAATGTAAAGCTGATATGGGAAGCAGATGAGAGGAAATTCTTGTGTAGTTAGTGACTGCATGCATGGACCCTACTTAGGAGCAAGACACGTCATCAAAATAGGAATAATCTCTCAGGAGAATAGTAATTTGACTCATATGTTTTCAAGTTTATTTTAGGTGGCCCAATTGTACTACGTATGTCTGATACATTCCATTTATGCTCCTTGCTGAGATGGTATGCGTAATATATATTTTTCTTTCTCTCCAGTAATATGAAATAGGAAACTAGCGAACTGCAGCTGATTTTAGCCAAGGAGCTACCCAGCATTGTGTCTGCAGTGTCACGACAGGATGTGCCACGGTACTGAGGTGTAGTGCGATGTTTCAGAGCTGTAGTTTTAATTTAGAATTTAGAACGGGTGAGTTTTTAATCTCTCTCTTGCCACTTTATTGTAGTCATGTTCACTATAGGGTTGTAGGTGAGTGATTGCCTCCATAGAGCCCTAACATTATTCAAGCAGAAACTTTATACACTCTCAAGTTATCACATTTTATTCCATAGGGACAGTGTAATTTGGCAAGTTTACGTAGACTCATAGAATATGAGACAGTAACTGTTGATAATTTTAAAATGTGACATAAGTATTGCATAATCCTTACATTTATGTGATGCCCTTGCAGATGACTCTTCTGTGATTAGTTCCCCTTGCATAACCTTGTTCACCAATGAGTGTCAGCAAGTTCGGAATGCTATCAGGTACTACATGTACATAATCATAGCTTCACTTGACATACGTAGTATCTTTTGATCTAAGCCTGTGTATGTACTATTCTGCAAGGTAGCAGTATAACAAGAAATGGAATATTTTAATGTTAATACAAATTATATTTGTCGGATTATAAACTATTTGTAGGTATTTATCTTTTAAATGTCAAGTGTATTATTTATAGCTGTTTTTCTTCACAGGTTCACGGAATAGCAAAAGCTCATACACTAAGCCCTGGGAAGATGCTGTCCCTGTTCAAGAACAATGTTTGTCAGGTACATTAACTTGTAGGCCTTGTCTGCTATTGGATATGACCTTAACTGGGAATCTTGGTACATGTTTTGCAGTTTCTTGTGGAGGTACTACATCAGAAGAAGGGTTTCATTTTGAAGGCAGACAAAAAAGGACCATTCTTTCAGGTGCGTGTGTAGACTTCCTCATGTTGTGAAATGGCATGATGCACAGCGCGCGAATGGCTGGTACTAAGATTGCTTTACGTTTTCTGTCTGTTTGTTTGTTTGTTTGTCTGTTTGTGCGTTCGCACTTATCGCATGCGCCATATATTGCATCATACGTTACTATTCAACTGCAGCTTTTGGAGGTTTGCAGGCCAAGCTACAGCAAATGAAGGTAGTTTTGTGTTGCCTAGATGGCGAAAACGTGGTAGGTATCCGTAAAGATCCTGGTTTCTTGGCACATAGCTACTAACTGGAGGTGCATGATGAAACTGCTGAGTCAGCACTTTCGCTGTACCACTCTAAGAATATAGTATCTCCGGCTCTACAGCTGTAGTTAAATAGCTTGGCCTAAGCTGAGTTGTGTGTATTGTACGGAAAAGGCGTCCGGCTGTTTTTTTTAGACATGAACTATCAGACTTGTTTTTGTTTTTAGAATTGGTTTAGGGCATTTTTTTTTTGTACGTGGGTTGTTATATCTGAAATTGGAATACTACAATAAATTAATTAGCGGCAGTAATCGAACAAAACAGTGATACACACACCCCAGGTAACAAATCAATAACAAGGTTTAGCTGTCTACAATATATTCCAAATCTGCTTTTTCTATGCTATTTGTAGTCTGTTCTATGATAATAGCCATTTTGTAAACCTTCGTAACTTCTTGACAGCATACTGAAATAAATCTTCCTCGGTATTAAATCTTGAAAATTTACTGTTAGTGTGCTGCATCAAGTACATTTATTGAACTTATATTGACAGTGAATATAATCTCTTATCCAGAGTCCAAGATCACTACTTGTGGAGTGTTTTAAATACATCTTTTTGCATCTCGTTTGTAATGGGCAGCAAACAGACCTCAACATTGCATCCAGATTTTTGAAGGTTTTGCAGACGTGTGTACATGTATATGTGTATGTGAGTGTACGTATGTGTATAGCCTTTGATTATCAGTTATATAAATAAAACCAGAGCATATTAGTAGAGCTCAGGTATTGTAAATGTTTTGAATACAGAAAGGGAAAGTTAATTTGTAACATAGTTTGACACCCATCTTCCACTTTCAGTCTGAGGGAGACTTTGAGATGACCACTCTGCTTCAATCAGATATGAAGAATGTCCTCAATCTTCTACTACTCCACTTGAGCACTCACAGGGAGAGAGTACTGGCTGGGATAAAGATGCTTGCAGAGATGAACCAGTTGGCTGGAGAGGAGAAGCCACTGCAAATGGACAGTGAGAAGCAGATGGTGAGTTAGGATAACATTGCATTGTCTTGACTATGCCATCAGTGGAAGTGGTGTAGGAATAGCCTCATTCCCAGGCCTCCGCACAGCTTTTATCGCTTGCAGTACAAAAAGCGTGGAAGGTCTGGAATATTTTATCATGTGAATGACGTTGAGGGTAGAGAGAGGGTAGCTTAGAGAGACTTTAATTGAATGTGGGCGAAACTATAGCAACGTGCCCACGCAGAGCCAATTTATCAAGAAGAGTCACACTTCTGGTAGTGTGACAAACAGGTAAGTATAGAAAAGCGCTTAATAAAAGCCTGGTTGTTACTACATATATGGTACTTTGTGATAAAGTGCGCTCAAATTGCTCATTGAGGCCATCATAACAATAAGTTGTTAGAGTGTTCCAACGGTTGAAACTGAGTATTCATGATAACATTACAATCTTTTTTCCTAATTCCATGCGCGTGACGTCACATCCGTGACGGACAGGCGAACTACATATTGATGTATCTCATAACTGTGTTACCACATGCAACTCTGTATGTATTAAACAATTATTTGGGCTGTACTTATTTAATGGCAGCTTAATTGAGCTGATGAAAGTAATGGGACCATGCATGGCTGGGATAAAGATGCTTAGTTGCCACTATTTTCCTTTTCCAGCCTTCACCAGCAACTACAACATGTCCTAAAAGGGTCATGCCATGAGCTTTCTGATGTGAGAATGGATGCATTGAAAGCACTACACAGACTGTTGAGATTCAATCGAGAACTGTACATACTGTTCGTGTTCATGTAAACTTTAAAACAATTCCTGCTCTGTTTATGCAGGCGGAGTTGGAGAAGTGCATGGTAGGAAGTGACACTGTTGATACAATCATTACAGAGATTGCAACAACAGTAAGTTGATTTCGCTTCATGAAGAAGTGAAATTATGTCTATCTGACGTAGTCCATACTCAACGTTTTGTTCTTAAAATTGCTGCTTTGTCCTCAGTTTCTAAAGGTCTGCGAGGCACTAGTTTTGAGCTTCGAGAAGAGTTTGGGAGGTGTCTAGGAGAACTTGGAGCTGTTGGTCCCGAAAATTATGTGCTGGTATACCACACTTTTGTCATACAATTCTGTATGCTAAGTCAGTGCTGTACTAACTTGCAACTGTCCGAGGAGTAACATTTGTATCCAATACTGTCCTATTCTCAGAGACGTAATTTCTCTGACCATATTTAGATTAGTATTATATCACATTTATGTGGGTGGGTATGTTTTCGGATTATGTACTTGCGAGCATCCTGTTAACTACCTGCCCCTTACTTGCTTTTGCTTGTGTGCTTGCTGTACTTCCCCAGGCTGGATATTCATTCCCATGGTGTCAACTTCGAAGACTGTGAAGTACTTTGAGGTATACATCTTGCTTACTAGTGATTTCTATTAGCCTCGTACTCAGCTATTAAATTTAGGCAGAAGGGCTTGATGTGAGGTTTAGCCGAGTACAGTGGTGCTGTGGAGGTCTGGGTTAGTTTGTAGTGTGGGGTGTTGTGTTTCGTGAAGTATGTACCGTAAACTACGTATTATCCGCCCATGATGTATTATCCGCCCATCCCCCTTTTTGAGTCAAAGTTACGTCGGAGGGTATTTATGTACTTAGTATCCGCCCACCCTTAAATACCATCCATGCGAGCTAAACATGCAACTAACAACTGAAAATTCCAAAACAACGAGCAGAATCAAACGACAAAACTCGATCTTCAGTGCGCTTTAATTGGAATACCGACGGTAAGTTCGTCAGCCACTTCGCTTTTTAGCGGATAATAGTAGTCTGCATGCTTCTATAATAGGTAGTTCAATACAATTTGCATTCACTGTGGGGCGGTACTTGTCTAGAAAAGCTATACTTACCTTGTATACTCGCTTTGCATACCGTGCGTTTGGAATGCGTTCGAGTGGGCGGATACTACATCGTATTTATAAAAACTATGTATTATCCGCCCACCCCCCTCTTTCAGCTTGCACTTAAGTGGCCCGCCCATGGGCGGATAATACGTACTTTACGGTGATCGTTATGGATGAGGATGTGAGGGTGGTTGTGGGATGGTGAGTGGTGGTGATGATTGTGGATGGTGGTGTGTGTTGAAGGGTGTTGTGTAAGGGGGTGTGGTACGGTTTGTGGTGGGTGTGGTTGGAAAGATGTAGGGATGGTAGGTACGCGGTAAATGCATCGCACTGTGATATGTGCGTAGTCTGTGCATGCCTTCTGGTGCTTGTTTTGTTGTTTTTTGGGGAAGTGTAAAGGTATGTCACGTGTACTCACATTGATGAGTGAACTAATGTCCTTGCAGTTACTGTGATCTGAGGACTGTTCAACAGCATGTGTACACTGTTCTATAAATATATGTACCAAGCAAGTCAACGTCGAAGCTTTGGAGTTATTTGTTCATGTATTGATTATTATCACGTGCATATCAGTCTATTGGTATCACTGCACATCAATGGTAGCTAGTTACTTTGGCTCAAAGTCTTTGCTAGAGACCAACAAAACTAACGATTTTCTATAAAATACTTCTTTCCTAATCTGCAGACTAACATCAAGCCAACTAAACAAGCCTTTGAATAACAGGTTCTTTTCCTAAATAGTTGGGAAGGGTCAGATCAATGGTAGCCAGTTACTTTGGCTGAAAGTCTTTGCCTGAGACCAACAAAACTAACAATTTTCAATATAATCCTTATTTCCTAATCTTCAGACTAACATCAACTGAACTAAACAAGCCTTTGAATAAAAAGTTCCTTTCTTGAACTTAGATACTTCCTAAGCATGTATTGTATCTGACTAACATCATTCAAACTAAACAAGCCTTTGAATAACCAGTTCGTTTCCTAAACAGTTGGGAAGGGTCAGATCAATGGTAGCTACTTACATTGGCTTAAAGTCTTTGCCAGAGACAAAAAAAATAACAATTTTTGAGTAAAATTCTTCTTTCCTAATCTTCAGACTAACATCAACCAAACTAAACCGGCCTTTGAATAACCAGTTCCTTTCTTGAACATCGATACTTCCTAAGCATGTATTGTATCTGACTAACATCATTCAAACTAAACAAGCCTTTGAATAACAAGTTCTTTCCTAAACAGTTGGGAAGGGTCAGATCAATGGTAGCCAGTTACTTTGGCTGAAAGTCTTTGCCTTATACCAACAAAAACTAACAATTTTCAATAAAATCCTTCTTTCCTAATCTTCAGACTAACATCAACCAAACTAAACAAGCCTTTGAATAACCAGTTCCTTTCTTGAACATCGATACTTCCTAAGCGTGTATTGTATCTGACTAACATCATTCAACCTAAACAAGCCTTTGAATAACCAGTTCTTTTCCAAAACAGTTGTTAAGGGTCAGATCAATGGTAGCCAGTTACTTTGGCTGAAAGTCTTTGCCTGAGACCAACAAAACTAACAATTTTCAATAAAATCCTTCTTTCCTAATCTTCAGGCTAACATCAAAAAAACTAAACAGGCCTTTGAATAACCAGCTCTTTTTCAAAACAGTTGGGAAGGGTCAGATAAATGGTAGCTTGTTACTTTGGCTTAAAGTCTTTGCTAGAGACCAACAAAACTAACAATTTTAAATAAATCCTTCTTTCCTAATCTTCAGACTAACATCAACCAAACTAAACAAGCCTTTGAATAACAAGTTCCTTTCTTGAACATCGATACTTCCTAGGCATGTATTGTATCCGACTAACATCATTTAAACTAAACAAGCCTTTGAATAACCAGTTCTTTTCCTAAACAGTTTGGAAGGGTCAGATCAATGGTAGCTAGTTACTTTGGCTCAAAGTTTTTGCTAGAGACCAACAAAACTAACAATTTTCTATAAAATACTTCTTTCCTAATCTGCAGACTAACATCAAGCAAATTAAACAAGCCTTTGAATAACCAGTTCCTTTCTTGAACATCGATACTTCCTAAGCATGTATTGTATCTGACTAAGATCATTCAAAATAAACAAGCCTTTGAATAACAGGTTCTTTTCCTAAACAGTTGGGAAAGGTCAGATCAATGGTAGCCATTTACTTTGGCTGAAAGTCTTTGCCTGAGATGAACAAAACTAACAATTTTCAATAAAATCCTTCTTTCCTAATCTTCAGACTAACATCAACCAAACTAAACAAGCCTTTGAATAACAAGTTCCTTTCTTGAACATCGATACTTCCTAAGCGTGTATTGTATATGACTAACATCATTCAAACTAAATAAGCCTTTGAATAACCAGTTCTTTTCCAAAACAGTTGGGAAGGGTCAGATCAATGGTAGCTAGTGACTTTGGCTTAAAGTCTTTGCTAGAGACCAACAAAACTAACAATTTTCAATAAAATCCTTCTTTCCTAATCTTCAGGCTAACGTCAACAAAACTAAACAGGCCTTTGAATAACCAGTTCTTTTTCTAAACAGTTCGGAAGGGTCAGAAAAATGGTATGGTAGCTAATTACTTTGGCTTAAAGACTTTGCTAGAGACCAACAAAATCCTTCTTTTCTAATCTTCAGACTAACATCATTCAAACTAAACAAGCTTTTGAATAACCAGCTCTTTTTCTAAACAGTTGGGAAGGGTCAGATTAAAGGTAGCTAGTAACTTTGGCTTAAAGTCTTTGCTAGAGACCAACAAAACAAATAATTTTCATAAAAATCCTTCTTTCCTAATCTTCAGACTAACATCAACGAAACTAAACAAGCCCTTGAATAACAAGTTCCTTTCTTGAACATCGATACTTCCTAAGCGTGTATTGTATCTGACTAACATCATTCAAACTAAACAAGCCTTTGAATAACCAGTTCTTTTTCTAAACAGTTGGGAAGAGTCAGATCAATGGTAGCTAGTGACTTTGGCTTAAAGTCTTTGCCAGAGACCAACAAATCTAACAATTTTCAATGAAATCCTTCTTTCCTAATCTTCAGACTAACATCAACCAAACTAAACAAGCCTTTGAATAACCAGTTCCGGTCTTGAACATCGATACTTCCTAAGCAAGTATTGTATCCGACTAACATCATTCAAACTAAACAAGCTATAAAATCTTAAAACAATTTCTTTCCTAGACAGTTGGGAAGGGTCAGATCAATGGTAGCTAGTTGTTTTGACTGAAAGTTTCCTCAGACCAATAAAGCTAAAATTGAACCAATTATTAGTGAAAACCCTTACTTTCTAAGCATGTATGTATTGTGTATCTGACAAACATCATTTAAACTAAACAAATGATTGAATCACAAACCAGTTCCTTTCCAAGACAGTTGGGAGGGGTCAGATCAATGGTAGCTAGATACTTTGGCTGAAAGTCTTTACCTGAGACTAACAAAACTAACAATTTTCAATAAAATCCTCCTTTCCTAATCTTCAGACTAACATCAACAAAACTAAATAAGCCTTTGAATAACCAGTTCCTTTCTTGAACATCGATACTTCCTAAACATGTATTGTATCCGACTAACATCATTCAAACTAAACAACCTATTAAATCTTACACCAATTTCTTTCCTAGACACTTGGGAAGGGTCAGATCAATGGTAGCTACTTAGTTTGGCTGAAAGTCTTTGCCTGAGACCAATTAAACTGATAATTTTCAGTCAAAACCCTTACTTCCTAAGTATGTATTGTATCTGACTAACATCATTCAAACTAAACAAGCTATTGAATCTTAAACCAGTTCTCTACGTAGAAAGTTAGGAAGGGTCAGATCAATGGTAGCTAGTTGTTTTGACTGAAAGTTTCCTGAGACCAATAAAGCTAAAATTGTACCAATTATTAGTGAAAACCCTTACTTTCAAAGCATGTATGTATTGTATCTGACAAACATCATTTAAACTAAACAAATGATTGAATCTTAAACCAGTTCCTTTCCAAGACAGTTGGGAAGGGTCAGACAAATGGTAGCTAGTTACCTTGGCTTAAAGTCTTTGCCAGAGACCAACAAAATTAACAATTTTTGAATAAAATCCTTCTTTCCTAATCTTAAGACTAACATCAACCAAACTAAACAAGCTTTTGAATAACCAGTTCCTTTCTTGAACATCGATACTTCCTTAGCATGTATTGTATTTGACTAACATCATTCAAACTAAACAAGCCTTTGAATAACCAGTTCTTTTTCTAAACAGTTGGGAAGGGTCAGATATATAAAGGTAGCTAGTTACCTTGGCTTAAAGTCTTTGCCAGAGACCAACAAAACTAACAATAATATTCTTCTTTCCTAATCTTCAGACTAAAACTAAACAAGCCTTTGAATAACAAGTTCTTTTCTTGAACATCAATACTTCCTAAGCATGTATTGTATTTGACTAACATCATTTAAACAAAACAAGCCTTTGAATAACCAGTTCTTTTCCTAAACAGTTGGGAAGGTTCAGATCATTGGTAGCCAGTTACTTTGTCTTAAAGTCTTTGCCTGAGACCAAAAAAAACAAATTCTTCCTAAGAATGTATTGTATTTGACTAACATCATTCAAACTAAACAAGCCTTTGCATAACCAATTCTTTTCCTAAACAGTTGGGAAGGGTAAGATCAATGGTAGCTTGTTACTTTGGCTTAAAATCTTTACCAGAGACCAACAAAACTAACAATTTTCAATAAATCCTTCTTTCCTAATCTTCAGACTAACATCAACATAACTGAACAAGCCTTTGAATAACAAGTTCCTTTCTTGAACATCGATACTTCCTAGGCATGTATTGTATTTGACTAACATCATTCAAACTAAACTAGCCTTTGAATAACCAGTTCTTTTTCTAAACAGTTGGGAAGGGTCAGATCAATGGTAGCTAGTTACTTTGGCTTAAAGTCTTTGCTAGAGACCAACAAAACTAACGATTTTCTATAAAATCCTTCTTTCCTAATCTTCAGACTAACATCAACCAAACTAAACAAGCCTTTGAATAAACAGTTCCTTTCTTGAACATCGATACTTCCTAAGCGTGTATTATATCTGACTAACATCATTCAAACTAAACAAGCCTTTGAATAACCAGTTCTTTTCCAAAACAGTTGGGAAGGGTCAGATCAATGGTAGCCAGTTACTTTGGCTGAAAGTCTTTGCATGAGACCAACAAAACTAACGATTTTCAATAAAATCCTTCTTTCCTATTCTTCAGGCTAACATCAACAAAACTAAACAGGCCTTTGAATAACCAGCTCTTTTTCTAAACAGTTGGGAAGGGTCAGATAAATGGTAGCAAGTTACTTTGGCTTAAAGTCTTCGCTAGAGACCAACAAAACTAACAATTTTCAATAAAATCTTTCTTTCCTAATCTTCAGGCTAACGTCAACAAAACTAAACAGGCCTTTGAATAACCAGTTCTTTTTCTAAACAGTTCGGAAGGGTCAGAAAAATGGTATGGTAGCTAGTTACTTTGGCTTAAAGACTTTGCTAGAGACCAACAAAACTAACAATTTTAAATAAAATCCTTCTTTCCTAATCTTCAGACTAACATCATTCAAACTAAACAAGCCTTTGAATAACCAATTTTTTTCCTAAACAGTTGGGAAGGGTCAGATCAATGGTAGCTAGTTACTTTGGCTTAAAGTCTTTGCTAGAGACCAACAAAACTATCAATTTTCAATAAAATCCTTCTTTTCTAATCTTCAGACTAACATCATTCAAACTAAACAAGCTTTTGAATAACCAGCTCTTTTTCTAAACAGTTGGGAAGGGTCAGATTAAAGGTAGCTAGTAACTTTGGCTTAAAGTCTTTGCTAGAGACCAACAAAACAAATAATTTTCATTAAAATCCTTCTTTCCTAATCTTCAGACTAACATCAACGAAACTAAACAAGCCCTTGAATAACAAGTTCCTTTCTTGAACATCGATACTTCCTAAGCGTGTATTGTATCTGACTAACATCATTCAAACTAAACAAGCCTTTGAATAACCAGTTCTTTTTCTAAACTGTTGGGAAGAGTCAGATCAATGGTAGCTAGTGACTTTGGCTTAAAGTCTTTGCCAGAGACCAACAAATCTAACAATTTTCAATGAAATCCTTCTTTCCTAATCTTCAGACTAACATCAACCAAACTAAACAAGCCTTTGAATAACCAGTTCCGGTCTTGAACATCGATACTTCCTAAGCAAGTATTGTATCCGACTAACATCATTCAAACTAAACAAGCTATAAAATCTTAAAACAATTTCTTTCCTAGACAGTTGGGAAGGGTCAGATCAATGGTAGCTAGTTGTTTTGACTGAAAGTTTCCTGAGACCAATAAAGCTAAAATTGAACCAATTATTAGTGAAAACCCTTACTTTCTAAGCATGTATGTATTGTATCTGACAAACATCATTTAAACTAAACAAATGATTGAATCACAAACCAGTTCCTTTCCAAGACAGTTGGGAGGGGTCAGATCAATGGTAGCTAGATACTTTGGCTGAAAGTCTTTACCTGAGACTAACAATCTTACACCAATTTCTTTCCTAGACACTTGGGAAGGGTCAGATCAATGGTAGCTACTTAGTTTGGCTGAAAGTCTTTGCCTGAGACCAATTAAACTGATAATTTTCAGTCAAAACCCTTACTTCCTAAGTATGTATTGTATCTGACTAACATCATTCAAACTAAACAAGCTATTGAATCTTAAACCAGTTCTCTACGTAGAAAGTTAGGAAGGG